>NZ_CP127408.1:4540000-4602113 GCF_030291095.1 Stenotrophomonas sp. 59 | reverse complement strand
CAGCAATAATCGTCCGGTGGCCGGGGCATGGACGCGACAAGGCGCCCAAACACAGGCCGGAAAGGGGGGAAATGGATGGCTCAGACTACCACCGAGCGCCCGCCTTCGGAATGCTTGTCCCATACTTATTCACAAAAACATCCACAGCTATTGCACAGCCCAGTGAATTCGCGTAGCTGCCAGGGGTTGACTTGGGCCGGGGTACCTCTCTAGAATTTCCGGTTCTTTCCGTCCCATTCATACGAGAGGCCCCCAATGGCCACGAAGCGCACCTACCAGCCCAGCAACCTCAAGCGTAAGCGCGACCACGGCTTCCGTGCCCGTATGAAGACCGCTGACGGCCGCAAGATCCTGTCGCGTCGCCGCGCCAAGGGCCGCAAAGTCCTGAGCGCCTGATTGCCATGCCGCACCTCGCGGCAGACGCAATCCCTTCGACAGTGAATACTGCAGACCCGCGCAAGCGATTCCCTCGCTCTGCGCGGGTTCGCACGCGTGCCGAATATTCAACGGTCTTCAACGGCGCCCGCCGTGTGTCCGATCCGCTGATGACCCTGCACTGGCTGCCGGCTGACCGGCCGGCCAGGCTGGGTCTGGCGGTTTCCCGCAAGGTTGATCCGAACGCCGTCGGGCGTAACCGGATCAAGCGCGTCCTGCGCGACATCCTGCGTCAGACACGTACCGAAATCCAGCCAGGCGACTTTGTCGTCGTGGCTCGTAGTGCTGCGCGTTCCGCCAGCAACGACGAGATCCGCCAGGCCTTCCTGCGCCTGCTGCGTCGCCTGCGTGCATTGCCCACGCCGGGCGTGGACGGCACAATGCCGCCGCCTGATGGCATCGCAACTCCTTCTTTGACCGAGCCGGCATCGCGTCCCGGCCCCGCCGAGCCTGTCCGCTGATGAACCAGACCCGCGTATTCCTCATTTTTGCCTGGCTGATGGTGGCCGTGCTGCTGTGGATGGAATGGAGCCGTGAAAAGGCTGCTCCGACCCCGGCACCGACGACCACGTCGGCCCCGGCTGCTGCACAGAGTGTTCCGGGCGCGACCCCGGGCAGCATCCCCAGCGCGCAGGTCCCGGGTGCCCCGGGCCAGGCCGCTGTGCAGCCCCAGGCCAGCGCCACCCCCGCCAGCCAGCGCGTGACCGTCACCACCGACGTGCTGCGCCTGGTACTGGACGGCGGCCGCGTGCTCGATGCCGAGCTGCTGCAGTTCCCGCAGACCAAGGACGAAGGCAGCCCGCCGGTCCGCCTGCTGACCGAAGACCCCGCGCATCCGTACAGCGCGATCAGTGGCTGGGCCAGCGAAGACAAGAACACCCCGGTGCCGGGCGCCGACGGCTTCAAGCTGGTCGGTGACACCCGGGACTTCGTGCTGGCCAAGGGCCAGAACGAGCTGCAGATCCCGTTCGTGTGGACCGCCGACAACGGCGTGACCATCAAGCGCACCCTGACCGTCTCGCGCAACGAGTACGCCGTGCGCTTCAAGGACGAAGTCAGCAATGCCGGCGCCGCGCCGTGGAACGGCTACGTCTACCGCACCCTGGACCGCACCCCGACCATCCTGTCGCGGAGCATGACCAACCCGGATTCGTTCAGCTTCAACGGCGCCACCTGGTACGACAACGACAAGAAGTACCAGCGTCGTGCGTTCAAGGACTACCTGGAAGACGGCACGCTGAACCAGAACATCACCGGCGGCTGGCTGGCGATGCTGCAGCACCACTTCTTCACCGCCTGGATCCCGCAGAAGGACCAGACCGCGCACTACGTGCTGTCGCAGGTGGCCGGTCGTGACCTGATCGAGGCGCGTGGCCCGGCCTTCACCGTGGCCCCGGGCCAGTCGACCAGCACCGAAGCCCGCCTGTGGGTCGGCCCGAAGCTGGTCAACCTGATCGCCAAGGAAGACGTGCCGGGCCTGGACCGCGTGGTCGACTACAGCCGCTTCTCGATGATGGCGGTGATCGGCCAGGGCCTGTTCTGGGTGCTGAACCAGGTGCACAAGCTGGTCGGCAACTGGGGCTGGGCGATTGTCGGCCTGGTGGTGCTGCTGAAGCTGGTGCTGTACCCGCTGTCGGCCGTGCAGTACAAGAGCGGCGCCAAGATGCGTCGCTTCCAGCCGCGCATCGCGCAGCTGAAGGAACGCTATGGCGATGACCGCCAGAAGTTCCAGACCGCGATGATGGAGCTGTACAAGAAGGAAAAGATCAATCCGATGGGCGGCTGCCTGCCGATCCTCATCCAGATGCCGATCTTCTTCGCCCTGTACTGGGTGCTGGTCGAGTCGGTCGAACTGCGCCAGGCGCCGTGGCTGGGCTGGATCCAGGACCTGACCGCACGCGACCCGTACTTCATCCTGCCGGTGATCAACGTGGCGGTGATGTGGTTCACCCAGAAGCTGACCCCGGCACCGGGCATGGACCCGATGCAGCAGAAGATGATGCAGTTCATGCCGCTGGTGTTCGGCGTCATGATGGCCTTCATGCCGTCCGGCCTGGTCCTGTACTGGGTGGTCAACGGCGGCCTGGGCCTGCTGCAGCAGTGGTGGATGACCAAGCGCCATGGCGGCGACCCGGTCCCGGCCACCACCGCCCCGGCCCCGGTCAAGAAGAAGTAACGCCGACCTGTAGAGTCGACTGTTAGTCGACTGGCGTTGGGGATGGAGCAGTCGACTAACAGTCGACTCTACCGCCCCGATCGACGCGAAAGCCCGCCGCAAGGCGGGCTTTTCGCATGCGGCGTTAGAATTCCCCGCATACCGTTCCTCCCACTTCCGAGTCCGCCATGCTGCGTGCGTCGTCGTTCCGCCTGTTCCTGCCTTCGCTGCTGCTCACCCTGGTCGTTGCCGGCTGTGGTGACAAGGACGCGAAGGCACCGGCGGCCACCGTCACCCAGCCCAGCGCGCAGGCGGCTGCTGCTGCCGATCCGGCCGCCGCACCGTTGCTGGCTGCGCTGCAGAAGCAGCTCGACGGGTACCGCCGGATCATCGTGCTGCTGGCCGACGAGGAACAGCAGTCGGCCGCCGACCGGGGTACCTCCACGCGTGTGGGCCAGCAGCTGTTCCACGATGGGCTGGAACAGCGCACGGCGATCGCCGCACAGTTCGATACGCTGCTGCGTGGTTCCAGCCCCCAGCGCTTCGCCACCCTCGGCACCGTGCTGGACTACATCGAATCGGCGCCGGAACTGTTCGACGCCGACCGCCTGGCTTTCCGCGAAGTGCTGCGCGATCTGCATGAGCGCGTCGGCACCGACTCTTCGCTGCCGGCAGTGAAGCTGCACCAGCGCATCGGCGAGGATCTGGAAGCGCTCGATGAGATCGAACGCAACTACAACCAGGAACTGACCCGCATCTTCAGCCGCTTCGAGCGCACCCGTGCCATCGAGCTCAAGCGCGAGAAGTGGGAGGACTACATCGCCCACCTGCACAAGGACTACAGCCGCGAGGCGATCCTGCGCGACTACGGCGTGATCGAGCCGTACCCGATGTCGATGAAGGACAGCGACCGCGAGATCTTCGGCCGCGACCTGCCGGCCAAGACCGTGGTGCTGACCTTCGACGATGGCCCGCACAAGGCCTATACCGATGAAGTGGTGGCCATCCTCAAGCGCTACGACGTGCCGGGCGTGTTCTTCGAAGTGGGCCGGAACCTGGGCAAGGTGGAAGCCGATGGCAAGGTCAGCCTTGGCCCGATGGCGAAGATCAGTCGCAATCTGATGGAGGAGGGCTATGCGGTGGGCAACCACAGCCTGACCCACGCCCAGCTCTCGCGCACCACCGGTGATGCGCTGCGCCAGCAGGTGCTGGACACCGACACGCTGCTGAAGGATGTCGACAGCAAGCGTGCACCGCTGTTCCGCTTCCCTTATGGCGCGCGCAACGCCGAAGGCCTGCAGCTGCTCAACGAGGCCGGGCTGAAATCGATCATGTGGAACATCGACTCGATGGACTGGGCCGATCCGGTGCCGGAGTCGATCGTGCAGCGCGTGCTCGACCAGGTGAACAAGGAACAGCGCGGCATCATCCTGTTCCACGACATCCACGATCGTGCGGTGAAGGCGCTGCCGCAGATCCTCGACCGCCTGATTGCCGATGGCTACCAGTTCGCAGGCTGGAACGGCCGCGACTTCACCGTTGCCCGCGCGCGCAAGGGCGACACCGGTGCCGCCACCGTCACCACCGGCTACGAGAAGTCGTGGGCGATCGTGGTCGGCATCGACAACTACGCCAAGTGGCCGAAGCTGGAGTACGCCAGCCATGACGCGCAGGCAGTGGCCGACACATTGACCGGGCAGTTCGGCTTCCCGTCCTCGCAGGTGATCGTGCTGAAGAACGAGCAGGCCACCCGCAACAACATCCTGGCCGCCTTCCACGACCGCCTGGCCGATGACCGCACCGGAAAGAACGACCGCGTGTTCGTGTTCTTCGCCGGCCATGGTGCCACCCGCCAGCTCGCCTCCGGACGCGACCTCGGCTACATCATTCCAGTGGATTCGGACCCGAAGGAATTCGCCACCGACGCCATCGCGATGACCGACATCCAGAACATCGCCGAGAGCATGCAGGCCAAGCATGTGATGTTCGTGATGGATGCCTGCTACAGCGGCCTGGGCCTGACCCGTGGCGGCCCGTCGTCGTCGTCGTTCCTGCGCGAGAACGCCCGCCGCAGCGCGCGCCAGATGCTGACCGCCGGCGGCGCCGACCAGCAGGTGGCCGACGCCGGCCCCAATGGCCATTCGGTGTTTACGTGGGTACTGCTGCAGGCGCTGGCCGGCAAGGGCGACCTCAACGGCGATGGCCTGATCACGGGTACCGAACTGGCCGCCTACGTGGCGCCGGCCGTATCGGCGGTCTCGCACCAGACCCCGGCGTTCGGCAGCCTGCCGGGTTCCCAGGGCGGCGAGTTCGTGTTCCAGGTGCCGGACAGCCAGGAGTTCCTCAACGCCGATACGCGCCAGCTGACCGCCGATGCGATCGCACTGAACAACAAGGTCGAGGCTGCCAGCGAAGCCAAGGGCAGCCAGGCACCGGTGACCGTGGCCGACCTGCAGGGCGGCAAGGCCAAGCTGGTGGTGCCTACCGCCGGCCCGGCGTCGGATCGCCAGCGCGCGCAGCAGGCCAATGACCGTGGCCTGCAGCTGTACCGCGAGAAGCAGTACGACGAGGCGGTGGCGCAGTTCACCGAGGCGCTGAAGCTGCGTCCGGACTTCGCCCAGGCTGCCAACAACCTCGGCTTCGTCTATTACCGCCAGCAGCGCTACGCCGAAGCCGCACGCTGGCTGGAGAACACGCTGAAGATCGACCCCTCGCGTGCCGTGGCCTATCTCAACCTGGGCGACGCCTACTTCAACGCGGGCGACAAGACCAAGGCGAAGCAGGCCTACACCACCTACCTGGCGCTGCAGCCGCAGGGCAGCGGTGCCGCGCAGGCACGCACGCAGCTGGAGAAGCTCTGAGCGATGGACGATACCTTTCGCACTGACACCATCGTCGCCATTGCCAGCGCACCGGGCGCTGGCGGTGTCGGCCTGCTGCGCCTGTCTGGCCCGCGCGCGGCGGCCATCGCCAACGCGCTGGGTGCGCCCACGCTGCGCCCGCGCCATGCGCACTACGCACGCCTGCGCGATGCCAACGATGAGGTGATCGACGATGGCATCGTGCTGTGGTTCCCGGCGCCGAACAGCTTCACCGGCGAGGAAGTGGTGGAACTGCAGGGCCATGGCAGCCCGGTGCTGCTGCAGCAACTGGTCGCGCGCTGCATCGCGCTGGGCGCCCGCCAGGCACGGCCGGGCGAGTTCAGCGAACGCGCGTTCCTCAACGGCAAGCTCGACCTGGCCCAGGCCGAAGCGATTGCCGACTTGATCGCCGCCGGCGACAACCGCGCCGCACGCGCCGCGCGCCGTTCGCTGGATGGCGTGTTCTCGCGGCGCATCGACGCTGTGGTCGAGCAGCTGGTGCTGCTGCGCATCCATGTGGAAGCGGCCATCGACTTTGCCGACGAACCGCTGGATACGCTCGGTGGTGCACAGGTGCGCCGCGGGCTGGAACATGCGCGCAGCGATCTGGCCCTGCTGCGCCGCGATGCCGAGCGTGGCCGTCGCCTGCGCGATGGCCTGCATGCGGTGCTGATCGGCCCACCCAATGCAGGCAAGAGCTCACTGCTGAACGCATTGGCAGGCAGCGAACGCGCCATCGTCACCGACATCGCCGGCACCACCCGCGACACCCTGCGCGAAACCATCCGCCTGGATGGCCTGGAACTGACCCTGGTCGACACCGCCGGACTGCGCGACGGCGGCGACGCCATCGAACGCGAAGGCATGCGCCGCGCCCACGTGGAGATCGAGCGCACCGACCTGGCGCTGATCGTGCTGGATGCGCGCGATCCTGCAGCCGGTGAAGCCTCGCTGGGCGATGCCGTGGCGGCGGTGCCGCACAAGGTCTACATCCACAACAAGTCGGACCTGCTGGCGGCGTTGCCCGCGCTGGACGACCCGGACCGCGTATTCGTCTCGGCCGCGACCGGCGCCGGCCTGGAGGACCTGCATGCGCGCCTGCGCTCGATTGCCTCGGCCGGGGCAGGCGAGCAGGTGGACGGCGAGTTCTCCGCACGCACCCGCCACGTGGATGCGATCGAACGCGCACAGGAACACGCGCAGCGCGCCGATGGCGAGCTGGCGCACGAACACCTGGAACTGGCCGCCGAAGAACTGCGGCTGGCGCATGACGCGTTGGGTGAGATCACCGGCCAGATGAGTGCTGATGACCTGCTGGGGAGGATCTTCTCCAGCTTCTGCATCGGGAAGTAACACGGGGTCAGATCCCCAAAGGGGCTCTGACCCTGCACGGTTCCGCCATGGGGTCGGAGCCCCTTCGGGGATCCGACCCCGCGCTTCCCCCACCTGTCACATTGCCGCCGCATACTGACGCCCATCACATACCGCTTGGGGAAGTCGCAGTGAAGTCGTGGGGTTGTGCGTTGCTGTTGTCGCTGGCCGTGGCACCATCGGTGGCCATGAGTGCTGAATCCTCCACCCCGGCCGCGCACAAGGTGTCCGTCTACGGCCACCGCGGCGCAAGCGCGCTGTTGCCGGAGCACACCCTGGCGGCCTACGCCCAGGCCATCGCCGATGGCGCCGACTACATCGAGCCGGACCTGGTGATGACCAGGGACGGGGTGATGGTGGCCCGCCACGAGAACGAGATAAGCGGCACCACCGACGTGGCCTCGCATCCGGAGTTCGCCAGCCGCCGCACCAGCAAGGTCATCGACGGGCAGAAGGTTGACGGCTGGTTCACCGAAGACTTCACCCTGGCCGAGCTGAAGACCCTGTACGCGCGGGAGCGCCTGCCGGAACTGCGCAGCACCGCCTATGACGGCCAGTTCCGCATCGCCAGCCTGGACGAGATCCTCGCATTCCTGGTGCAGCAGGCCGGGCGCGCCAACCGCGGCATCGGCCTGGTGCCGGAGATCAAGCACCCGACCTACTTCCAGTCGATCGGCCTGCCGATGGAAGACAAGCTGCTGGCCGCGCTGCGTGGCAACGCCTATACCAACGTCGGCCCGGTCACCATCCAGTCGTTCGAGACCGCCAACCTGCGTTACCTGCGCGGCAGGATCCCGCGTGGCAGCAACATCCGCCTGCTGCAGCTGCTGTGGAAGGGCGATACCCAGCCGGCCGACATCGCCAAGGCTGGTGGAAAGCTGACCTACGCCCAGATGATGACCCCGGCCGGGCTGAAGGACATCGCCGGCTACGCCGACAGCATCGGTCCGGAGCTGCGCTCGATCATTCCGCTGGACGCCAAGGGCGCACTGGGCACGCCGACCTCGCTGGTGCGCGATGCGCACGCAGTGGGGCTGATGGTGATTCCGTATACGTTCCGCCCGGAGAACCATTTCCAGGCCAGCAACCTGCGCAAGGGTGCTGACAACGCGCGCAATGCCGAGGGATCGATCGCCGAAATGCGTGCCTACCTGGCCACCGGCATCGATGCGTTCTTCACCGATGACCCGGCGCTGGGCCGGCAGGCGGTGGATGGAATGGGCGCGGCGGGCAACGCGGCGGACTGACCGGCCAATGCCGCCGGGCATGGCCCGGCGCTACCAGAGGTAACGGCGTGCTCTGGTAGGTGCCAACCTTGGTTGGCACACGATGGTAGAGGTCATGAAGGCTGAGCGATCGTGCCGACCAAGGTCGGCACCCACCCATTGCAGCTCCTTCAACCGCGCGGGTCGTCCGGGCGGCGGAACGGGATCACCACGTAGTCCTGGCCTTCGCGCGGCTGCCACAGCACCGGCACGCGCTGCGGTGACGGCGGCTCCAGCTCGTCGTCGGCCAGCGGCTCGACCTCGTCCTCTTCGTCTTCCCAGCTGTAGCGCTGGCGCGGCGGCAGCGGGTCGGCGTTGCGGAACAGCAGCGCGGCGATGATGCCGGCGAAGGCGCCGCCCATGTGCGACTGCCAGGACACGCCGTCGGCGTGCGGCAGGATGGTCATCAGCATGCCGCCATAGAACAGCATGCCGATCAGGCCGGTGGCGATTGCCGCGCGGTCGCGGCGCAGCAGGCCCAGGCTGGCCAGCAGGAACATCAGGCCATGGGTCACGCCACTGGCGCCCAGGTGCACGCTGCCGGGGTTGCCCAGCATCCACGCACCGAGGCCCGAGCCCAGCCATAGCAGGGGCAGCGCGCGTACGGTGGCTTTCGGATACACGCTGCCGGCCAGGGTGCCCAGGATCAGGATGGCGATGCTGTTGGCGGCGATGTGCTCGACCGAGGCATGCAGCATCGGGCCACCGATGAGGCCGAGCAGGCCCTTCGCTTCCAGTGGCGCCACGGCCCAGGGCCGCCAGTCGAAGGTGCCCTGCAGGGCGAACACGGCCACCAGCACCAGCACGGCGGCCAGGCTGGCATTGAACGCCCGCAGGATGCGCGAGCGGTCATTGCGGGGGGCCGGCACGTCGCCGGCGGGCAGGGGCGCGTTGTTGTCCATACCTCAGCAATGGCGGTGACTGGCGCGAAACCAAGGCCACCGCTGCGGGAGAGTGGAAACGGCCGGCGGGACAATCCCGCCGGCCGCGCCGTTCAACGGGTCAGGCTCAGGCCTGGCCTTCGCCTTCCTTCGGCGGGTACTTCAGGCTCAGCACCACCGTGGCGGCGATGATCACCGCGACCACGCCCAGCGACACCGGGGTCGGGATCTTGAACAGGTCGATGATCATCATCTTGATGCCGATGAAGCCCAGCACCAGCGCCAGCCCGTACGGCAGCAGGTGGAAGCGGTCGGCCATGCCGGCCAGCAGGAAGAACATCGCGCGCAGGCCCAGCACCGCGAACACGTTGGAGGTGAGCACGATGAACGGGTCGGTGGTGATCGCGAAGATCGCCGGGATGCTGTCCACCGCGAAGATCACGTCGGTGACCGCGATCAGGATCAGCACCGCGAACAGCGGGGTGAACCAGCGCACGCCATCGCGCTTCACGCTCAGCGCGTTGCCGGCGTAGTCCGGCAGCAGGCGCAGGTGCTTGCGCATCCATCGCAGCGCCGGATTGGTCTCCAGGTCCGGCTCCTGGCCGGCGGCGAACCACATCTTCCAGCCGGTGAAGAGCAGGAAGGCGCCGAATACGTAGAGCAGCCAATGGAACTGGCTGATCAGCACGCTGCCAGCGAAGATCATGATCGTACGCAGCACGATCGCACCCAGGATGCCGATGATCAGCACCTTCTGGCGCTGCTCCTCCGGCACCGCGAAGTAGCTCATGATCATCAGGAACACAAAGATGTTGTCGACTGCCAGCGCCTTCTCGACCAGGTAACCGGTCAGGAATTCGAGGCCGACCTTGTTGGCCACCACCTGGCCGGCGGTCTCATTCAGGTAGTACCAGAGGCCGGCATTGAACAGCAGGGCCAGCGCGACCCAGCCGATGGACCACCACAGGGCCTCCTTGAAGGTGACCTTGTGCGGTCCACCATGGCGCATCAACACGAGGTCGACCAGCAGGGCGATGACCACCACCGCTGCGAAGCCGCCCCACAACCACACGTTACCGATCGTCTGCATTGGGAATGTCCGTTGGAAAGATGAATGCCAGGCCGGACGGCGAGGATCTGCAACGGAGGATCGGGAGGGGGATCCAGGGACAGAGCTTCGCCAGTACGGCGAAGGTCTCGCTCGCAGTTCCAGTCGGCTGGAACTGCCGTTGCACCGGAGCCTGCGGGCTCGAAATGACGGCGACAACGTCTGGGAGCTACTCCCCTTCTGGCGCCGATTCTGCCGTCTGGCCGGGCCGCCGTCAAATGCCGCGCGGCACGGGTCGGATCCCCCAAAGGGGCTCCGACCCGTGCCGCGCTCCCGCTCTGGTAGATGCCAACCTTGGTTGGCACGCCTCGCCCGGGCCGTTCAGCAACGCCCGTCGAGCCAGCTCGACTCTACGAAAGCGCCCCCCGGCTACAATAGGTGGATGAATACCCCCCTTCCGATTGTCCGCCTCAAGAATGCGTGGCGTTCCAGCCACCCGTGGATCTTCCAGAAACTGGTCGAGAAGCCGACCGTCCGGCCCAAGCCCGGTTCCATCGTCGACGTGGTCGGCATCGATGGCGAGTTCATTGGCCGCGGGTTCTACAACGGGCACTCGCGCATCGCCGTGCGCATCCTCGAAACCGACCAGAACGTGCCGGTCGATGCCGGCTGGTTCTCGCGCAAGATCGCCCAGGCGGTGTCGCTGCGCCGTGAGGTGCTGAAGCTGGACGCGGTGTCCGACGCCTGGCGCGTGGTGCACAGCGAAGGCGACGGCCTGTCCGGCCTGGTGGTCGACCGTTACGGCGACCTGGTGGTGGTCGAGTTCTTCGCTGCTGGCATGTTCCGCCACCGCGAGTGGATCTACGACGCGCTGCGCGAGCAGTTCCCGGGTTGCCGCTTCCACAGCTTCGCCGACGAGCACGTGCAGAAGCAGGAAAGCTTCGACTTCCACGGCAACACCACCACCGAAGCGTCGGTGATCACCGAGTACGGCATCAAGTTCCGCGCCGACCCGGCCGGTGCGCACAAGACCGGCTTCTTCGCCGACCAGCGCGAGAACCGCGAGTGGCTGAGCCAGCAGGTGGAAGGCAAGAGCGTGCTGGACCTGTGCTGCAACACCGGCGGTTTCGCCGTGTACGCGGCTGCGCGTGGCGCTTCGGAAGTGGTCGGCATCGACATCGATGAAGACGTCATCCAGATCGCCAAGGGCAATTCGCGCCTGAACAACGTGCGCCCGAAGTTCGTCCAGTCCGACATCTTCCCGTGGCTGCGCGATGCCGCCAACCGCGGCGAGCAGTACGACGTGGTGATCCTGGACCCGGCGAAGATGACCCGCGACCGCGACCAGGTGATCACCGCGCTGAAGAAGTACCTGGACATGAACAAGCTGGCGCTGGGCGTGGTCAAGCCGGGTGGCCTGTTCGCCACGTTCTCGTGCACCGGCCTTGTGGCCGAGGACCAGTTCCTCGACATGCTGCGCCGTGCGGCCTATTTCTCCGGCCGCACCATCCAGATCCTGAAGGTGGCCGGCGCCGGTCCGGACCATCCGTTCATGGCCCATGTGCAGGAATCGCGTTACCTGAAGGCCGTGTTCTGCCGCGTGGTGGATTAACCGCGTGACCACCGATCTCTGTAGAGCCGAGCCCCCGCTCGGCTGATCGGCCTGGCAGCCGAGCATGGGCTCGGCTCTACACAACCAAGACCGCCCATGCGCAAAGCCGACCGCCTGTTCCAGCTGGTCAACCTGATCCGCGTGCGCCAGCCGGTAACCGCCGCCGCGCTGGCGGCGGAACTGGGCCTGTCGGTGCGCAGCATCTACCGCTACATCGATGACCTGTCCGTGGCCGGTATTCCGGTCTACGGCGAACCGGGCATCGGCTACCGGCTCGACCCGGGTTTCGAACTACCCCCGCTGAGCCTGGATGCGGCGGAAGCCGAAGCACTGCAGCTGGCGGTGGGAATGCTGGCCTGCAGTGGTGGTGGCCATCTGCAGCCTGCGGCGCGTTCGTTGCTGCACAAGCTGCAGGCGGCGATGCCTGCGCGCGCTGCGAGCCCGCGCATCGCCCGCGCGCTGCGTGCGGTGCCGGTGTCGCTGCCGTACTGGCAGCCCTTGCATGCCGCCATCGCCGCCGGCCGCAGCGTGCGCCTGCGCTACCGCACGCTGCACGGCGAGTTGAGCGATCGTACTGTGTACCCGCTCGGCCTGTTCCACTGGGGCCAGCACTGGACGCTGGGCAGCTGGTGCGCGCTGCGCCAGGACTACCGTGATTTCCGCCTGGACCAGATCGAAGCCCTGGCCGAAGCGGATGGCCTGGCCCTGCCTGCGCAGGTCGGCCTGCAAGCCTATCTGCGCCACCAGCAGCAGGCCTGGGCGCTTCGAGGCCACTGACACCCCGCTGGCAGCAGGGGATGCGCAGACTGCGCGCTCCTCCACCAACGGGCTTCACCATGCACCCTGCTTCTTCCGTCCTCGAACTGGCCGTGTTCACCGTCAAACCGCACGCGCGCGCCGACATGCCGATGCTGCGCGAGCAGTTGCGCCAGGCCATTGCCCAGTTCCCCGGCCTGATCGACTACCAGCCGTTCTCGCCGATGGACGGCGACGACCGTTTCGTCGACATCGCTCACTGGCAGGACCTGGCCAGCGCACAGGCCGTGGCACAGGCCTTCGCCGGTGGTGATGCACGCTTTGCACCATACATGTCTGCCATTGACGAGCTGCAGCTGATGCAGCATTTCCTGCCCGGTTGATCACCGGCGGGCGCGCATCTCAGGGCTGCGCGCCCGCCGGTGCCGGCGGCGCCTGCAACTGCTGCAGCAGGCCGTTGATCACCCGGGCCCGGCCGCGCACGTGGTAACCCAGTGTGGTCAGGCCGATGCCCAGTACCACGAGCAGCAGCAGCGACCAGGCCGCCACGGTCCCGAAGAGATCCAGCAACGCCATCTGCAGCCGATGTGCATGCAGCCAACGCTGGCTGCGTTCCGAGTGGGGAACCCCGGCCTTGGTTTCAAAGCGCGCGCGCATCGCCGTGGGAATCGCGATGCCGATATCCTCTCCGCGGGCAATCGCCTGGCCGATGCTGTTCAACGGCCGCGAGGGCCTGCCCAAGGCAAGCTGCGCCTCCAGATAGCCCTGCCATTGCGGGCTGAATCCGGAGAACCGGGGATCCTCCACGAGTGCCCGGAGTTTGTCGATCTGCAGGGGCACACCCTCGCCCAGCGCTGCCTCCGAGCGGCTGAAGTCGGGGCTGGTGATGCCACTGGCGCCCAGCATGCCCACCAGGACCAAGCCGCCGATCAGGAAGGAGAAGGTGAACTGGCGGACACCCCGGTTGAGCAGCACATTGCGCAGCCCGAAGCCCATCCAGGTCAGGAATCCACCCACGATGATCAGGTAGGCCACCAGCGTGAGGGCCAGCGACGAGGGATCATTGCCGTAGCCGCTCGGCACGTGTGCCGATGGTGGCCGACCGGTCAACCCTTCCAGGCAGATCATCGCCAGCAGCCCGACCGCCGGCAGCACCGCGAAGCAGGCCAGGCCCACGGTGCGCGCGAACGAACCGCGCCGATACAGCGCGCGCAGGCCGGAAACCGCTTCGACCCGCCGCTGCAGCTCTGCTGGCACCTTCAGTGGATCGGGCCGGGACGTGATCATGCGGGTTCTCCGGAAGTACGAAGCAGCTGCTGCAGGGCCTGTTTCAGCTGGTCCTGGGCCTGTGCCGCACGCGCGACCATCTGCGGGCTGGCGTTGTCGCTGTTCTGCAGCGACTGGATGGTCTGGCGCCAGATCGGCACAAGGATCTGCACGGTCTCGCAGTAGCGGTCGAGCAGTTCAATGGCGTGGTTGCGTGCCAGCTGCACCTGGATGCGGCTCATCGAGTGGCTGGCCAGCAGCGCGGTCAGGTTGGCCACGCGCCGCTGCAGGCGTTCCACGGGGCGGTCCAGCACCAGCGGATCGTCCACGGCGCCATTGTCTGCTGGCAGTTCCTGCAGGAACTGCACCCCCGCATCGATGTAGATCTGCAGGCGTGCACCCTGTGCATCATGCGCGTCGAGTTGCGCATTCAAGCGGTCGACGCTGCTGCGCACCGCTGCCGCCTGGTGCTCGATCTCGGACAGCACGTCGCCGTTGCCGCCCAGCGCGATGCGCCGGCGAAGCCGCCGCTCGATATCGGCACCGGTGAACCGATCCCACCAGCTGGCACGTTCCAGCAGTGCATTGGGGTCGTGTTCGGAGAGGCGGCTGACCAGCTCAGCCAGTGCCTTGGCCAGCGCGTTGGCGCTGCCATCCTGCCAGGCAGGCTCCGCACTGGCGCTGGCCAGTTCGGCCGGGCCATAGCGGCCGATGTCGATGCGCCCGGCGAACAGGACCGGCAGCACATCGCGCTTGAGCTGTTCGACGCTGAGCGGCGCACTCTCAGGCGCAGGGTTCGTGGTAGGAAGGGGGGGCGGGGCGGAATGGGACATCGGAATTCCGTTTCAGGGGCGACGCAACCGGTGGGCTGCCGTCATCGATAGCGGCTGCCGCCGAGTGTAATGGAGTGCGCGGGGTCCCCCGGCACTACCGGTGGTTGCCGACACAGCGCTATGGTCGGGTTCTTCTCCTTGCCGGTGAGAGTCCATGCCATCGCTGCGTCGCCTGTCTTTGTTGCTTACCCTGGCGCTGTGCGCCCCGTTGTCCGCCCATGCCATCGAGTTCAGCGCGCAGGAGCTGGCCCGCGCCAAGGCACTGCAGCAGCGGCTGATCACCCTCGACAGCCATCTGGATACGCCGGCCAATTTCTGCCGCACTGGCTTCGACATCGAACAGCGCCACGACCGCAACGCGCTGTCGCAGGTGGACTATCCGCGCATGGTCGAGGGTGCGCTGGACGGTGGCTTCTGGGCGATCTATACCGACCAGGGTGATCGCAGCGCCACTGCGCATCTTGCCGAACGCGACCACGGCCTGCAGCGCCTGATGGAAATCCGCGAAATGCTGGCCGCCAATCCCGAGCGCTTCGCACTGGCGCTGACCGCCGATGATGCCGCGCGCATCAAGGCCGCCGGCAAGCGCGTGGTCTACATCAGCATGGAAAATGCCAGCCCGCTGGTGGCTGACCCGAGCCTGCTGTCGTTCTACCACCGCGCCGGCCTGCGCCTGCTCAGCACCGTGCATTTCGCCAACAACGAGTTCGCCGATTCGGCCACCGACCCCAAGGGCGCGGAATGGAAAGGCCTGAGCCCGGCCGGCAAGGACCTGGTGCGGCAGGCGGTGAAGCTGGGCATCGTGATCGACCAGTCGCATGCGTCGGACGCGGTGTTCGATGACCTGCTGGCGATGATGCCGGTGCCGTTCGTGCTCTCGCACAGCTCGGCCAAGGCGATCTACGACCACCCGCGCAACCTCGACGATGCGCGCCTGCGCAAGCTGGCCAAGGCCGGTGGCGTGATCCAGGTGAATGCCTATGGCGGCTACCTGATCGACACCGCGAAGACGCCCGAGCGCAAGCAGGCCGAGGAAGCGCTGAGCAAGCAGCTGGGCGGCTGGGAAGGGATGGGCATCGAGCAGGGCGTCGCGCTGCTGAAGGCCGAGCAGGCGCTGGACCACGAGCATCCGGTGCGCCATGCCAGCCTGGACGACTTCTTCGCCCACTTCGAGCACATCCTCAAGGTGGTCGGCCCGGAACATGTGGGCATCGGCCTGGACTGGGATGGCGGCGGTGGCCTGAGCGACCTGCCCGATGTCAGCCAGCTGCCGAAGATCACCGCCTGGCTGCTGCGCAAGGGTTACACCGAGCAGCAGATCGCCGGCATCTGGGGCGGCAACCTGCTGCGGGTGATGCGCCAGGCGCAGGATTACGCCGCTGCTCCGTAGAGTCGAGCGGCGCTCGACTGCGCCTTTGTAGAGTCGAGCCATGCTCGACTGCTTTCGATAGGCACCCCGTGAGCCGAGCATGGCTCGACTCTACAGAGGGGCGCCGGGCCATGCCCGGCGGCGTCCTTATTTCGCGATCAACGCGTTGCGGCGGCTGTACAGGAAGTACAGCACCAGGCCCGCCACGTTCCACAGCAGGAAGTACAGCTGGGTGCTGTGCGGCAGGCTGAGGAACAGGTAGATGCAGCCCAGCGCGGCCAGCGGGCCGACCACGAAGGCCAGCGGCGTGCGGAACGTGCGCTCGCGGTTCGGCTCGCGCAGGCGCAGCACCACCAGGCAGATGCCGACGGCCGTGAACGCGGCCAGGGTACCGGCGTTGGCCAGCGCGGCGATCTCGTCCAGGCGCGCCACACCGGCCAGCGCCGACACCACCACCGCGGTGAACAGCGTGGTCGCCACCGGCGTGCCGGTGCGTGCGTTGACCTTGGACAGGCCGCGCGGCAGCAGGCCATCGCGGCTCATCACGAAGAAGATGCGGCTCTGGCCGTACAGGAAGGCCAGCAGCACCGTCGGCAGGGCGATGATCGCGATCACGCCGATCACCATCGCCGCGGTCGGATGGCCCAGCTGGCGCATGATCAGCGCCAGCGGCTCGGCGCTGTGTCCGAACACGGCGTAGCTCATCGCACCCACGGCGGCCAGCGCCACCAGCACGTAGACGATGGTGCAGCCGATCATCGAACCGATGATGCCGATCGACAGGTCGCGGCCCGGGTTCTTGGTTTCCTCGGCGGCGGTGGAGATCGCATCGAAGCCGTAGAAGGCGAAGAAGATGATCGCCGCTGCCGCCATCACGCCATGCTCGACGCCATCGGGGCCCATCGACTTGGCGAAGCCATACGGCATGAACGGCTGCAGGTTGTTGCTGTCGAAGGCGGGCAGGGCCACCGCCACGAAGATGGCCAGCGCGATCAGCTTGAACACCACCAGGATGGCGTTGAGGGTGGCGCTTTCCTTGGTGCCGGCCATCAGCATGCCGGCCACCAGCCAGGTGATGATGATCGCCGGCAGGTTGATCATGCCGCCTTCCACGTGCGGGCCGGCGGCCAGCCAGGCCGGCAGGTGCACGTTCCAGCCGAACTGGGTGTGGACCCATTCGAGGAAGCCGACGAAGTAGCCGGACCAGCCCACCGCCACCGTACTCACCACCAGCGAGTACTCCAGGATCAGGCTCCAGCCCACCACCCAGGCGAACACCTCGCCCAGCGCGCTGTAGCTGTAGGTGTAGGCGCTGCCGGCGGCCGGCATCATCGTCGACAGCTCGGCGTAGGACAGTGCCGCGCAGGCGCAGACTGCGCCGGCGATGGCAAAGGAGATCAGCACCGCCGGGCCGGCCAGGTTGGCGCCGACGCCGATCAGCGTGTAGATGCCGGTGCCGACGATGGCGCCGATGCCCAGCGCGATCAGGTGTGGCCAGCTGAGCGTCGGGATCAGGCGCCTGCCGGCTTCATGGACGGTGACGGAATCTAGGGACTTGCGCCGGAACAGGGACATGCAGGCCTCGGAAGGGGTGACTAAGAACGACAAGTTCCCGAGTGTGACCGAACGCAGCGCAGCATTACCACTGACGGGGGTCATGCATGGCGGGGCGCGCGCTGCACCCCGGCCACGCTGCCGGAATCGGCACAATCCGGCGGGAGCCACCGGTGTGCGTTTGCCCCGGCCGCTGCTACGACTCGATGTTGGCCATGCCACTGACCGAATAGCGTTCACCCGCAGCGGCATGCAGCGGGAAGGCTGCATCCAGTGCGTCCAGCATGGCCGCATCCAGCTCTACCTGCAGCGCACCGAGGTTCTCGTCCAGTCGTGCCCGCCGCGTCGTGCCCGGGATCGGTACGATGTGCTCGCCGCGCGACAGCACCCAGGCCAGCGCCAGCTGCGAGGCGGCGATGCCGCGTTCGGCGGCCAACGCCTGCACGGTGTCCACCAGCGCCAGGTTGCGCTGGAAGTTCGCGCCTTCGAAGCGGGGCGAGGTACGCCGGTAATCATCGGCGTCGAAGTCATCCGGGCTGCGGATGGCGCCGGTCAGGAAGCCACGGCCCAGCGGCGAATACGGCACGAAGCCGATGCCCAGTTCCGCCGTGGTGGCCAGCACCCCGTTCTGCTCCGGCTCGCGCGACCACAGCGAGTACTCGCTCTGCACCGCGGTGATCGGGTGCACCGCATGGGCGCGGCGGAGGGTGGCCGCGGAGGCCTCGGACAGGCCAAGCCAACGCACCTTGCCCTGTTCCACCAGGCGTGCCATCGCACCTACGGTGTCCTCGATCGGCACGGTCGGGTCGACGCGATGCTGGTAGTACAGGTCGATGTGGTCCACGCCCAGCCGGCGCAGGCTGGCCTCGCAGGCGGCCTGTACATAATCCGGGTGGCCGTTGACCTGCCGCCCCTTCGGGTCAGCCGGGTCCAGGCCGATGCCGAACTTGCTGGCCAGGAACACCTGGTTGCGGCGCCCGGCGATCGC
This sequence comes from Stenotrophomonas sp. 59, assembly GCF_030291095.1. Taxonomy (NCBI): domain Bacteria; kingdom Pseudomonadati; phylum Pseudomonadota; class Gammaproteobacteria; order Lysobacterales; family Lysobacteraceae; genus Stenotrophomonas; species Stenotrophomonas sp. 59. The sequence continues at coordinate 4,583,719 of NZ_CP127408.1, read as the reverse complement.
GCGGCCGACCAGCACCTCGTTGGTGTGCGGGCCATACACATCGGCGGTGTCGAGCAGGGTTACGCCTCGGTCCAGCGCGTGCCGGATGACGGCAATGCCGTCATCGTCACTGCCACGGCCGCCGTAGTAGGCGCTCATGCCCATGCAGCCCAGGCCGAGGGCGGACACGGTGGGGCCGGCAGGGCCGAGAGTACGGGTCTTCATGCGGATCTCCTTGGGGGAAGGCGCCACGCCTGGAGGGGCAGCGGCGAGGGGCACAGCATCCTTCACGCCATCATGTGGATAAACTGCGTGCCACCGGACTTACCTTGAAGGCTGGCTTCACAATGGATGCCTCCGTCCCCCTCACCGCTGTGGTCGCCTTTGTCCACGTGGCCGAGCATGCCAGCTTTACCCGCGCCGCCGATGCCTTGGGCGTGTCGACCTCGGCGTTGTCGCAGAGCGTGCGCGCGCTGGAAGCGCGGATGGGCGTGCGCCTGCTGCAGCGGACCACGCGCCGGGTGAGCTTGACCGAACACGGCGCGCGTTTCCTGCAGCGGGTGCGTGGCGGCCTGGACCAGATCGACCAGGCCTTTGCCGAACTGGACAGCGCACGCTCGGTGCCTGCCGGACGGCTGCGTGTGACCCTGCCGCGCATCGTCGCCGACCGCATGGTACTGCCGCGGCTCCCCGATTTCCTTGCGCGTTACCCGCAGGTGCAGGTGGAACTGTGCGTCGACCCGGCGCTGACCGATCTGGTGGGCGAGGGCTTCGACGCCGGCATCCGCCTGGGCGAATCACTCGCACAGGGCATGATCGCGGTGCCGGTCGGGCCACCCGAGCGGCAAGTGGTGGTGGCCACGCCGGTCTATTTCGAACGCCATGGCGTGCCGCAGACCCCGCATGACCTGCAGGGCCACGCCTGCATCGTGCACCGCTTGGCCAATGGGCGGCTGATGCCCTGGGAGTTCAGCCGCGAAGGCCACGACCTGGACGTGGAAGTGAGCGGGCGGCTGGTGTTCAACGATGCCGGCGTCGCCCATCACGCCGTGCTGGCGGGGCTGGGCATGGCCCAGGGTTTCGCCTCGCTGATGGCCGACGACATCGCCGCTGGGCGACTGCAGAGCGTGCTGCGGGACTGGCAGCCGCCATTCCCCGGCTTCCACCTGTACTACCCCGCGCGCGAGCAGATGGCGCCCAAGCTGCGGGTGTTCATCGATCACCTGCGCGAGGGAATGCATGATTCGCAGCCCTGGTAGACGCCACCCTTGGTTGGCGGCCATCGCGTCGGCTCAGTCGAGCCCGCCCGACGCGGCGGTCGGCGGCTCGGCGCCCGGCCAATGGCAGCCGTCTTCCTGCCAGGCCTCGGGGTCATCGTGGAAGGCGGTGGTGCGGCCGTCGCGGGCGCGTTCGTAGCTCAGGTCCAGCACCAGCGCGCCCTGGGTGCTCAACCGGTAGCGGCCGTTGAGGCGCCCGTCGATGCGTTCTTCCCAGACGCTGTCGAACTGGTAGGGGCGATCTTCGGCCAGCACCGTGGTCTCCATCGAAACCCGGCGCAGGGTCAGGCGCTCACGCTGGCCGGCGTAGCGCACATCGGCGCCGCCGCCCGCCAACCAGCGCCATTCCAGATGGATGCGATCATTGCGACCACCGCTCAGGCAGCGATGGTCCTGCACGGTGGCGGCCGAGGCAGTACCGGCCATCAACAGCAACGCGCCGACTGCGGCCCGCCAGGCCTTCACCCGTTCAACCCCAGCCGGATGCCGAACCCCACCAGGAACAGACCGGCCACGCGGCGCAGCGCATCGCTGATGCGCGGATGTTGGATCAGCCGGCGACGGGCCAGGTTGCCCACGCCGATCAGCATCGAGCAGTAGGCGATGCTGACCACCAGGATGATCCCGGCCAGCGCCGCGAAGGTGGCGATGCCCTGGTGCGCTTTCGGATCGATGAACAACGGCAGGAACGCCATGTAGAACAGGATCGCCTTCGGGTTGAGCAGGCTGACCAGGATCGCCTGCTGGAAATAGCGGCCGGGCTGCATGCGGATCGGGCCAGCGTCACCGCCCTCGTGCTTCGGCGTGCGCAGCAGGCTGATGCCCACCCACACCAGGTAGGCCGCACCCAGGTACTGCACGGCATGGAACACCAGCGGGTTGGCCTTGAGCAGCGCAGCCACGCCGGCCAGCGCCAGCCACATCAGGATCTGGTCACCGACCAGCAGGCCGGCCAGCGCCGTGTAGCCACCACGCACGCCACCTCGGCCGGTGGCGGTCAGCAGGGTGAAGGTGCCGGGGCCGGGCAGGGCGAGGAACACCAGCACGGCGACCAGAAACGTCCACAGGTCCTGGATGCCCATCCACGGCATGTCGATGTTCTCTCTTACGGGGGGCCGCCATTGTCGGCCAGCACCGGGGCGGGCAACAGGGGGCCGGCGAGTCCATCGGGCATGCCAGACAGCAGCGGTTGCAGGTGCTGGCGCAGCTGCGCGTGCAGCTGCCGCACCGCCGGCGAGAACTGCTTGCGATGCGGGCACACCAGCTGCAGTGGAATGTGGCTGCCGACGCCGTCGAGCAGCAGCTGCAGGCGCCCGGCCAGCACATCTTCGCGCAGGTCCAGCCAGGATTTGTAGGTGATGCCTTCGCCCGCCACCGCCCAGCGCCGCACCACGTCGGCGTCGTCGCAGACCAGCGGGCCGCGAACCGGGATCACGGTGCGGCGCCCTTCGACCTCGAACGACCAGCGATCGTAGGCGCGGCCACTGAGCTGGTAGACCAGGCAATCGTGCTCGCGCAGTTCGTCCAGGCGCACGGGCGTGCCCCGTCGCCGCAGGTAATCGGGCGAGGCTGCAAGTACACGACGGTTGCCTTCGAGCAGGGGCAGGGCCACGTAGTTGGCGTCATCGAAGTGGCCGATGCGGATCGCCACATCAACCGGATCGCGGAACACGTCGGCCACTTCATCGGACAGCCGCAGGTGCAGGCGCAGCCGTGGATGTGCGGCTCGGAATGCGGTCAGCCACGGCAGCAGCAGGTTGCGACCGAAGTCCGACGGCGCCGACAGCTGCAGGGTGCCGTGCAGTTCGGCGTCCTCGCCCTGCACGCGGGCCTGCCCTTCGCGCAGGGTGGCCAGCACCTCCTGTGCATACGGCAGGTACAGCGCGCCCTCGCCGGTCAGGCGCAGGCTGCGGGTGGTGCGCACGAACAGGCGCAGGTCCAGTTCGCGTTCCAGCCGCGCCACGGCAGCAGCGACCTGGCCGGGCAACAGGTCGGCCTCGCGGGCGGCCTGCGAGAAGCTGCCCAGCGCGGCCGTGCGGACGAACAACTGCAGGTCGTCGAAGCGGATCATCTTCATCGCCGGAGTGAAAGTGCTGCCCGATTCTGCGCCTTTCTGAGCGACCGTGCGCGGCGCAACCTGTCCACTCCTTCCCCACTGGACCGCTGACATGCGCGCCATTGCCTACACCCACGCCGGCCTGCCGATCGACGACGCCCGGGCCCTGATCGACATCGAACTGGAACTGCCGCAGCCCGGTCCGCGCGACCTGCGGGTGGCGGTGCGCGCGGTGGCGGTGAACCCGGTCGACACCAAGGTGCGCCGCGGCGTGGCCACCGACGGCCCGCGCGTACTGGGCTGGGATGCGGTCGGCATCGTCGACGCGGTGGGCAGCGAGGTGACCCTGTTCCAGCCCGGCGACGCTGTCTACTACGCCGGCGTGATCGACCGGCCGGGCAGCAATGCCGAATACCAGCTGGTGGACGAGCGCAGCGTCGGCCGCAAGCCGGCCAGCCTCGATGATGCCGCTGCCGCAGCGTTGCCGCTGACCGCGATCACCGCCTGGGAGCTGCTGTTCGACCGCCTGCGTATTCCCGAGGGCGGTGGCGAGGGCCAGACCCTGCTGGTGATCGGTGCCGCCGGTGGCGTCGGCTCGATCCTGGTGCAGCTGGCGCGGAAGCTGACGAAACTGACGGTGATCGGCACCGCATCGCGCCCGGATACCCAGGACTGGGTGTATGCGATGGGCGCGCACCACGTGATCGACCACAGCCAGCCGCTGGCCGAAGGCCTGGCACGGCTGGGCATCAGCGAGGTGCAGCATGTGGCCAGCCTGACCCATTCCGACCAGCACTACGCGCAGATCGTCGAGCTGCTGGCGCCGCAGGGCCAGTTCGGCCTGATCGACGACCCCGGCCAGGTGGATGTGATGGCGCTCAAGCGCAAGGCGCTGTCGCTGCACTGGGAATCGATGTTCACCCGCCCGCTGTACAAGACCGCGGACATGCAGCGCCAGCATGAGCTGTTGAACCGGGTGGCCGAGCTGATCGATGCCGGCGTGCTGCAGACCACGCTGGGCGAGCACTTCGGGCGCATCGACGCGGCCAACCTGCGGCGCGCGCATGCGCTGCTGGAAAGCCACCGCGCCAAGGGCAAGATTGTGCTGGAAGGCTGGTAACACCAGGCCTTTCCTGCGTCGTTGGGGTCAGATCCCTTTCCCTTTGGGAAAGGGATCTGACCCCTGCCTCAGGCCACGCCGTTGTCGACGTGTTCGGCGAAACCGGGCTGCTGGCGCAGGCGTTCGAACCAGGCCTTCACGTTTGGCAGTGTGGGTTTTCCGCCGGGCGTGCTGCGCCAGCGCTGGGTCGACAGACCAAGCACGATATCGGCGAGGGTGAAGGTGTTGCCCGCCACGTAGCCATCGGTAGCGGCCAACTGCGCGTCGAGCACGCCCATCAGCCGGTTCCACTGCGCCAGGCTGGCCTCGGCACGGGCGTCATCCGGGTAGTCCGGATGTTGCCGCACCCGCGCCATGAACACGGGTCGCCAGGCACTGTTGAGATCGCTGGCCTGCCAGTCCATCCACTGCTCCACCCGCGCACGGGCCTGCGCCGCAGCGGGCAGCAGGTCGTCACGGCCGGCGCGGGTGGCCAGGTAGCGGCAGATGCTGTTGGACTCCCACAGCACGAAGTCGCCATCGCGCAGGACCGGTACCTGCCGGTTCGGATTCAGTGTGGCCAACAGGTCTGCCGGTGGCGCAGGCTCGTGGTGCAGGGGCAGATCCAGCCCCGCGCACAGCCACAGCACCTTGCGCACGTTGATGGAGGTGGGCTTTCCGTACAGAGCGAGCATGGTTCCGGCGCAGCAGCTGAGACTCCGCCAGCCTACACTTGCCCCATGCAAACCGAATATCTGCTCATTGGCGGCCTTCTGTTGGCCGTGCTCATCCTGCAGCTGGTCGCCCTGCTGCGCCGCCCACCGCACGACCGCCTGGAACAGGCGGTGCGTGAGGAGGCGCGCGCCGGGCGCAGCGAACTGCGCGAACAGCTCGATGGTTTTGCCCGCGCGCTGACCGACCTGTCCACCCGCACCGACCAGCGCCTGGACCTGCTGCGCGAGGCGCTGGGCGAGGACGCCCGGAAGGCGCGTGCCGAGGCGGCGGAGAGCCAGCAGCGTGGCGCCGCACTCATGGGGCAGCGCCTGCAGGAACTGCGCGGCCAGCTGGAAACCTTTGGCCAGCAGCAGGAAGCGCGCATCCACGCGTTCGGCCAGCAGCTGCAGGAACTTACCGGGCGTACCGACACCCAGCTGGGCGCGCTGCGCCAGACACTGGTGGACGATGCGCGCAAGGGCCGTGAGGAAGGTGCGCAGTCGCAGCAGCGCCTGACCGAAAGCCTTGGCCTGCGCCTGCAGGAACTGACGCAGCGCAACGAACAGCGCATCGCCGAGATGCGCGCCACGCTGGAAGAGCAGCTGCGCGCGCTGCAGAACGACAATGCGCAGAAACTGGAGCAGATGCGCCACACCGTGGACGAAAAGCTGCAGTCGACGCTGGAAACGCGCCTGGGCAACTCCTTCAAGCTGGTTTCCGAGCGCCTGGAGCAGGTGCAGCGCGGCCTTGGCGAGATGCAGCAGCTGGCCACCGGCGTCGGCGATCTCAAGCGTGTGCTGACCAACGTCAAGAACCGTGGCAGCTGGGGCGAAGTACAGCTGGAGAACATCCTCGAACAGACGCTCACCCAGGAGCAGTACGCGCGGGCTGTGAAGGTACGCCCGGACAGCGGTGAGATGGTCGACATCGCCGTGCGCCTGCCGGGCCGCAGCAGCGACGATACCCCGGTGTGGCTGCCGATCGACTCCAAGTTCCCGCGCGAAGACTACGAGCGGCTGCTGGATGCGCAGGAACAGGGCGACGCCGAGGGCGTGCGCCTGCAGGGCATCCAGCTGGAGCGCGCGGTACGCGTGCAGGCCAAGTCGATCTGCGACAAGTACATCGCGCCGCCGCATACCACCGACTTCGCGGTGATGTTCCTGCCCACCGAAGGCCTGTACGCCGAAGTGATCCGGCGCCCGGGCCTGGTCGACCTGCTGCAGCGCGAGCATCGCGTGGTGGTGGCCGGGCCGACCACCGTCACCGCCCTGCTCAACAGCCTGCAGATGGGCTTCCGCACGCTGGCCATCGAGCAGCGCTCCAGCGAGGTGTGGAGCCTGCTGGGCGCGGTGAAGAGCGAGTTCGGCAAGTTCGCCGGCATCCTCGAGAAGGCCGAGAAGCAGATCACCACGGTGGGCCGCAGTATCGGCGAGGCCAGCCGCAAGACGCGCACCATCGAACGACGCCTGCGCGGCGTGGAGTCGCTGGCGTCCGAGCAGGCGCAGTCCCTGCTGGGTGACCTGGCCGATGCTGATGCCGCGGCCGAGGACGAAGGCAACGACGGCGACGAAGCCTGAGCTACGTCGACACGCCGCCTGCATCGTCGATGCGTATGCTGGCGGCCTGTCCGCTTCGATCAGGTACCGCCATGCGCCTGCGCCTCTGTACCAGCCTCGTCCTGACCGCGCTGCTTGCCGCCTGCGGCAGTGCGCCGCCGGTTGCGGACACGCCGGCGCCTGCTGGCGCGGCGACCACGCCCGAAGCGGCCGAGGCCTACCGCGAAGCGCGCGATGTGGACTGCCAGGCCGCGGGCGGTACCCTGCAGCGGCTGGGCCGGCTGCAGCGCGAACAGTGCGTGATTCCTTACGCCGACGCCGGCAAGGCCTGCAGCCGCAAAAGCGACTGCACCGGCCAGTGCCTTGCCAGCGGCGAAGCGGCGGCTGGCAGCGCCGCCACCGGCACCTGCCAGCGCGATGTACGCCAGAACTTCGGCTGCCGCCAGCGCATTGATGAGGGCAAGGCGCAGGGCACGATCTGCGTGGATTGAATCCTGCCTGTAGAGCCGAGCCCACGCTCGGCTGCTGTGGCATCAGCCGAGCGTAGGCTCGGCTCTACAACCGCGTGCGCGGCGCTATGCTGGTGGGCCATTCCCCGCCGTAGCCGGAGCCCCCGCGTGAGCACCCCGATCCAGGACATTTCCCTCACCACCATCGACGGCCAGCCGTCCTCGCTTGCCGATTACCAGGGCAAGGTACTGCTGCTGGTCAACGTCGCCTCCAAGTGCGGCCTGACCCCGCAGTACGAAGGCCTGCAGGCGCTGTATGCGGAAAAGCACGCGCAGGGCCTGGAAGTGCTGGGCTTCCCCGCCAACAACTTCCTCGGCCAGGAGCCGGGCAGCGAAGCGGAGATCCAGCAGTTCTGCCAGCTCACCTACGATGTCAGCTTCCCGATGTTCTCCAAGATCAGTGTGGCTGGTGACGACACCCATCCGCTGTACCAGCAGCTGACCGCTGCGCAGCCGCAGTCGATCGGCGAAGGCCCGCTGCGCGAGCGCCTGGCCAGCAAGGAGATTCCGATCCACGCTGCGCCGGCAGTGCTGTGGAACTTCGAGAAGTTCCTGGTCGGTCGCGACGGCAAGGTCATCGCCCGCTTCGCCCCGGACGTGGCGGCTGATGACGCGCGCCTGCGCGAGGCCATCGAGGCCGCGCTGGCGGCCTGATCGGCCGGGGTCGGATCCCTTTCCACGGGAAAGGGCTCCGACCCCACCCGCAACGCCAACGAAAAACCCCGCCGAGGCGGGGTTTTTCATGCATCGCTGCTAGGACTCAGTGGGTCCACTGCGGCATCGGCATCGCATCGACCGGAATCGGCGAGTTGGCATCGTCGTGGCCACGGTCGCGCTTGCTGCGCAGATCGTTCTCGATCTGGTAGTTGCGGCGCTGCATCCACGCATCGCGCACCAGCGAGTACTCGTCCACGGCGGTGTCACGCAGGTCGTCGATCGCCAGCAGCTGCGCGCGGGTATCGACCAGCTGCAGGCCCTGCAGGCCGATGCGGACCTTGTCCTCTTCGATACGGCGGATCGGCGACAGCGGGATGTCGCCGGCCAGGCCGAACACGTCGCGCACGGTACGCGGGCCGAAGAACGGCAGTTCCACGTAGCGCGAACGACGCCAGCCCCAGGCACCCAGGGTCTGGCCGAAGTCTTCATTGCGGCGCGGCACCATCGCCTTGCTGGCCGGATCGAACAGGCCACCGATGCCCAGCGTGCTGTTCATCAGGAAGCGGCCGAGGCTGTCCCATGCATCGGCACCGCGGCCCTGCAGCAGCTGGTTGGTGATGGTTACCGGCGCGCGCAGGTTGCTGAAGAAGTTGCTGACGCCGGTGCGGGCGAAGCGCGGCACCACGTGGGTATAGGCGGTGGCCAGCGGACGCGCGACGCCGCGGTCGACCGCGTTGTTGAACTTGTGCACCTTGCGGTTGAACGGTTCCCACGGGTCGTAGGCCGCCGCGTTGGTGGTGTTGCCGGCACCGCCATAGAGGGCATCGAAGTCATCATCGCCACCGGGCGCGGTGGCTGCTGCGGTCTTCGCTGCACTGCTGTCGCCGCTGTCGGTCGGCGCAGCCGGCGACGATGCGGCAGCAGCCGGCGGATTGGCCACGGGTGCGACCGGTGCAGCGTCAGCTGTGCCTGCATCGGTGGCCGCGGCGGCGGGCGAGGTGGTGGTACTGGCCGGAACCAGGGTGCCGGCCGCGGGTGCATCGCTGCGCGCGGGCTTGCCGGCACAGGCGGTGAGGGCGGTGGCCAGGACGATCAGGGGGAGGGTGCGCACGACGTTCATGTCAGCTCGCAGCAGAAGTAGCGTTGAAATCCAGGTTGGGCGACAGCCGATAGGCCGCGCTCAGTTCGTTGTAGCCAGCCGGCGCGCCGGTGATCACCAGCGGATGGCCGGCCTTGCGCGCACGTGCTGCCAGCTCGGCCAGCAGGGCCAGGCCGGCGCTGTCCACGCGCTCGACTTCGCCCAGCTCCAGCCGTGCCAGTTTTGCCGGCAGGGCCTGCAGCTGCGGCCATAGCGCGATCACCGCGGCGCGGTCGAGCACCCCGCGCAGGCGCAGGGTGTCGCCTTCCAGCAGTGCCAGTGCGTTACTTGCCATTGCCCGCGGGCCCGGCCTGCATGCTGCCGCTGTGCAGTTCGCTGGCCACCTGCTTGATGCCCTTCTGGCGCAGCGGGGTGTCGAACTGGTTGCGGAACGTCTGCACGTAGGAGATGCCTTCGATGTTGACGTCGAAGATCTTCCACTGGCCGTTCACGTTGCGCATCCAGTATTCGACCGGGGTCGGCTCGCTGCCGGCACGCACCAGTTCGGTGCTCACGCGCACGCCGCGGTTGCCCGGCAGCGGGCTTTCACCCTTCAGGCGGAAGCTCGGCTTGCCCTGGATGTTGAGCAGGGTCGAACCGTAGCGCTGCATCAGGCTGTCGGCCATGGCATCGGCGAACAGCTTGATGTCGGCATCCGAGGCGCCGCGGGCGTGCGGGCCCAGCACCAGGCGTGCCGCATAGTCGCGGTCGAAGGTGCGGTTCAGTTCGCTGTCGATGTAGTTGCGCAGGCTGGCCGGGTTGCTGCCGAACTCGCTCCTGCGCTGCTGCAGGGTGGTGAGGATGCGCGTGCTGGCATCGATCACCACCTTGCCGGCCTGGCCCTGCGTCGCGGCAGCGGCGGGAGCGGCGGCCTGGGCCTGGGCGAGGAACGGAGTAGCTGCCAGCAGCGCCGAGGCGAGCAGGGCCGGGATCAGTTTCGTCTTCATGGTTGCGGTTCCGTTGCAGGCGCCTGCGCGCCATCGTTGGGCTTCTGAGCAGCGCCGCCACCGGCGCCACCACTGAACATGTACTTGCCGACCAGCTGGATCAGGTCAACCGCCGGCTGGGTGAAGACAATCTCGTCGCCGGCCTTCAGCACGTCCGGATCACCGCCCGGCTGCAGACCGATATAGCTCTCGCCGAGCAAACCACTGGTGAAGATGCCGGCCGAGGTGTCTGCCGGCAGGTCCTTGACCTTGCTGTCCATGCGCAGGGTCACGATGGACTCGAACTTCACCGGGTCCAGGTCGATCGAGGCGACCTGGCCGACGGTGACGCCGCCGATCTTCACCGGCGCCTGCTTGCGCAGCTGGCCGACCTGGGAGAAGCGCGCCTTCAGCTCGTAGCCCTGGCTGCCCCAGCTCCAGCGCTGGTTGGTCGAGGCCACGGCCAGCACCATCAGCGAGGCCAGGGCCAGCAGCAGGAAAGCGCCGACGGAGAATTCGAGTCTGGGACCGCGGATGGCCATGTGGATTACCTGATCGAGTCGTGGTGGCCGCGCGCGCCTGCGCACCGCCGGTGGAGGGGTTAGGTGAACAACATTGCCGACAGAACGAAGTTGAACATCAGCACCAGCAGCGAGGCGTTGACCACCGCACGGGTGGTCGCCACCGAGGTGCCCTCGATGGTCGGCTCGGCGTGGAAGCCAACGTAGGCAGCGACCAGTGCGGCGGTGCCGCCGAAGATTGCCGACTTCAGCATCGCCACGCCGAAGTCATCCCAGAAATCGACGCTGTTGCGCAGCGCCGACCAGAACACGCCATTGTCCAGGCCCAGCACGTGCACGGCCTCGAAGTAGCTGGCGCTGATCGCCAGCGAACAGAAGATGCCGGTCAGCAGCGGCACGGTCAGCACCGCCGCCCAGAAGCGCGGCGCCACGGCCTTGGCCACCGGGTCGATGGCCATCAGCTCCAGCGCCTTGATCTGGTCGGTGGCGCGCATCAGGCCCAGCTCGGCGGCGATCGAACTGCCGGCGCGGCCGATGAACAGCAGCGCGGTCAGCACCGGCGCCAGTTCGCGGTACAGCGACAGCCCGAGCAGGGTCGACAGCGCGTCGGCCGCACCGAAGGTGGTCAGCGTGCGGTAGCCCTGCAGGGTCAGCACCAGGCCGACGAAGGCGCCACCGACGGCGATGATCGGCAGCGAGCGCGCGCCGATCTTGTAGATCTCGCGGGTCAGTTCGGCCAGGAAGTCACGGGTCGGCAGCGAACCGCGCAGCACGGTCAGCGAGAACAGGCCGGCGCGGCCCAGCGAACGGGTGGCTTGAACGAACGGCATCAGGCAACCCTCGCACGCGGCGCGGCATCGAACGGGATGGGGCCATCGGGCTGGCCATGCAGGAACTGCCGCAGCAGCGGATCCTGGCTGGACTGCAGTGCCTCGGGCGATCCCTGGAACACGATGCCGCCATTGGCGATCGCGATCACCTGGTCGCAGATCGGCAGGGTCTCGTGCACGTGGTGGCTGACGATGATGCTGGTCAGGCCCAGGCTATGGTTGAGGCGCTGGATCAGGCTCATGATCACCCCCGAGGCGATCGGGTCCAGCCCGGTCAGCGGCTCGTCGTAGATCATCAGCGGCGGGTCCAGCGCCAGCGCACGGGCCAGCGCCACGCGGCGCGCCATGCCGCCGGACAGTTCGCGCGGCCAGGCATCGGCGGCGGCCAGCAGGCCCACCGCATGCAGCTTCATCTCCACCAGCCGGCGCAGCACGGCGGCCGGCAGGCGGGTATGCGTACGCAGCGGCAGTGCGACGTTTTCGGCCACGGTGAGGTCGGTCAGCAGGCCGTTGCCCTGCAGCAGCACGCCCACGCTCTTGCGCATCTCCAGCAGCGCGCTGCTGTCGTGCGGGATCGGCTTGCCGAACAGGGTGACCTCGCCGGCGACCGGTCGCAGCTCGCCGGTCAGTGCCGCCAGCAGGGTCGACTTGCCGCTGCCGGACGGGCCGAGCACGGCAGTGATGCTGCCCTTGGGCACCTGCAGCGACACGTCGCGCAGGATCGTGCGTCCGCTCCGGTCGATGCGGACGTTGGACAACTGCACCAGACTGGAGGCGGAAGCCGACATGGGCACCATTAACGTTTTTTAGACATCGAAGGATCGGGCCAGCCGGCTGAACATAAGCAGACTGGACGGTCCAGTATTGTTGCACGGCAGGGCTTGGCGCAGGCTGGGACAATCGGCCGGCAGCCCGGAACAATCCGTACCGTCGATGGGCCGACCATTGAATACTGCCTGCCGTCCTGCACACTGTGCATGATGAGTGACCCAGGCAGCGATTTCCGCCTCTACCATTCCAACTCCCTGGACGTGCTGGCCGCGCTGCTGGCGCGCAACGTGCGTGCGCCGGTGCCGGGCCAGCCGTTGCTGGCGCCGGAAGTGGTGCTGATCCCGCAGGTCGCGATGCGCCGCTGGCTGCAAGCGACACTGGCCGCCGAATTCGGTGTCGCTGCCAACCTCGAATTCCTCACCCCGGGCGAGTTCGTGGCCCGCGCGCTGAAGGCCAATGTCAGCGGCGAGCAGGACGATCTGGACGCGGCCGGCCTGCACTGGAAGCTGTACCAGGCACTGCGCGACCCGGCGTTGCTGGCGCAGCCACCGATGCGCGCGCTGCAGTCCTATCTTGCCGGCGGTGACGCATTGAAGCCGTGGGCGCTGGCCGGCGAGCTGGCCTCGGTATTCGAGAAGTACCAGGCGTGGCGCCGCGACTGGCTGCTGCGCTGGGCAGCCGGTGCCGATCCGGCCGACCCGCAGGCGATCCTGTGGCGCACCATCACCCGCGGCCACGACTACCGCGCGCGTCGCATCCAGGAGTACCTGGACCGCTTTGAAGGCGCCGGCCAGCCGCTGCCGCAGGGGCTGCCTCCGCGCATGTCTGCGTTCGCGACGCTCAACATCTCGCCCGATGTGCTGCGGGTGATGGCCACCCAGGCGCGGGTGGGCGAACTGCATTTCTACATGCCCACGCCCGTGCAGTCGTACTGGGGTGACCTGCAGACGCTGGCCGAGCGACTGCGCAGCGGCGCACCGGACCCGTTCGGCGAGGCCGCCGGCGAGAACCGCCTGCTGGAAGCCTGGGGGGCAGCAGGCCGCGATTTCATGGCGGTGCTGGGCAGCTACGAGGTGGTGCACCCGGCCGGCGAGATCGCCGCCTATTCCGATCCGGAGGAGGACACCCGGCCGACCCTGGACCAAGGTGGCCTGTCCGACAGCCTGCTGCATCGCCTGCAGCGCGATCTGTTCCACCGCCGCGCGCTGCCCTCGGGCGAGCTGCGCGAGGCTCTGCGCAGCGACGATCCCAGCCTGCAGGTGCATGCCTGCCATACCCGCCTGCGCGAGCTGCAGGTGCTGCACGACCAGCTGCGCAGCCTGCTGCAAGACCCGCGCTTCGACCCGCCGTTGCAGGCACGCGAGATCGCGGTACTGGCGCCGGACATCGATCCCTATGTGCCGTACCTGGAAGCGGTATTCGGTGGCCGGGGGGGCGACGAGGAGCACATTCCGTATGCGCTGGCCGACAGCAGCCCGCTGGCCGGCGAGCCGTTGGCCGATGTGTTCGTGCACCTGCTGGGCCTGCCGGTCTCGCGTTTTGGCCTGAACGAAGTGCTGGACCTGCTGGCCAGCGCACCGCTGGCCGAAGCGGCCGGCCTGGAAGCCGTGGACTTCGACCGCCTGCACGGCTGGCTGCAACAGGCCGGCGCGCGCTGGGGGCTGGATGCGAAGCATCGCGACCAGCATCAGGCGCCAGCCGACGATGCCTATACCTGGCAGTTCGCACTGGATCGCCTGGTACTCGGCCATGCCACCGGCAGCGAGGCCGATCTGGCCGGCGTGGCGCCGTGGATCGAACTGGAAGGCGGCGCGTTGGACGCCTTGGACCGCCTGTTGCGCCTGCTGCGTGTGCTGGCGGTGTATCAGCGACGCCTCGGCGAACTGCTGACGCCCGCGCAGTGGCGGCAGCGCCTGCTGTCGCTGCTGGATGCACTGCTGCCGACCGCGCCCAGCTCGCCCAACAGCCAGCGTGCCCTTGAGCGCCTGCGCAAGCTGCTCAACCAGTTCGCTGAAGACGCCGCCAAGGCCGGTTTCGTGGACGGGGTGCCCCCGGAGGTGGTGCGCGCGCACTTCGCTGGCGCGCTGGGCGAGGCCGATACGCGTGCGCCGTTGCTGACCGGTGGCATCAGCTTCGGTCGCATGGTGCCGATGCGCCTGCTGCCGTTCCGGGTGATCTGCGTGCTGGGCCTCAATGACGGCGATTTCCCGCGCCGTGACCCGGCCGCCGGTCTCAACCAGCTCACTGCGGAGCTGGATACGCCGCGTCGCCGGCCGGGCGACCGCTCCACCCGCGAGGACGATCGCTTCCTGTTCCTGCAGCTGTTCGCCGCCGCGCAGGACGTGTTCTATCTCAGTTACCTCGGCGCTGATCCGCGCGACGGCAGCGTGCGCGAGCCGTCGGTGCTGGTCAGCGAACTGATTGATGCTGCAGCCGCGTATCACCTCGATCCGGCTGCGACCACCCGCGACTTCACCGTGCGCCACGCACTGCAGCCGTTCTCGCCAGGCGCGTTCGGCGATGGCGACCCGCGCCGCTTCAGCTATCGCCGCCAATGGCATCCCGCTGCCGGTCGCCTCACCGGCCAGCGTGGAGGCCTGCAGCCCTGGTTCGACGCACCACTGCCGCCACCGACCGACGATGCCGTGGAGGACGAGGTCGCGCTCGATGCACTGCGTCGTTTCCTGTGCGATCCGGCCGGGCAGTTTCTCGCACAGTCACTGGGCCTGCGCCTGGCTGACGAGGTCGAGGAGGTGGATGACCTGGAACCGCTGGTGCTGTCTTCGCGGGGGCCGGAGAAGCGCAGCGTGCAGGCCGCGGTGGTACGCGCCACGCTCAGTGGCGATATCGAGCCGCTGTACCCGCGCCTGCGCGCGCGTGGCCTGCTGCCGTCCGGCGCATTGGGTGAACGTCAGTTCGAAGCCGAACAGCTGAAGACGCGCCCGTATGCCAGCGCGCTGCTTGCCTGGATGAAGGGCGAACCGCTGGAAAGCCGTCGTTACGAGGTGGAGATCGACGGGGTGCGCCTGCACGGCCGCGTGGCCGATCGTCATCCCGAAGGCCTGGTGCGCCTGCGCGCCGGCACCCTCAATGGCAACGCGGTGATCCGCCAGGGCCTGGACTGGCTGCTGGCCAATGCCGCCGGTGATGCCCTGCCGCTGGTGCAGTTCCATGATGGTGGCGATGCCGGGCCGGGCCCGCACGTTGTACCGGCGCTGAGCGTTCCCGCTGCCCGCGCGGCGCTGCGTGCGCTGCTGCAGCTGCGCCAGCGTGGCCTGCGTGAACCGCTGCGCTTTGCCCCGTATACCGGCTGGGTGCTGTACAACGCGCCGACAGAAAAACAGCGCAGCGAAGGCTGGAAGCAGTGGCACGGCAGCGACCGCACCTGGGGTGAATCCAGCAGCGACGCCTGGCAGCTGCTGCTGCGCGGTGCCGACCCATTCGCCACCGATGCCGGCTATGCCGATCTGCTGCGCAACAGCCAGGTGGTCTTCAGCGCGGTGCGCGAAGGCCGCACCCTTGGCGTCGAAACACGCCAGGAGGGCAGCGAATGAGCACCGTGATCATCGAGGACGGCATCGAACTCCTCAGCCGCGATCCCTACCTGGCCCTGCCGCTGGATGGCATACGACTGATCGAAGCCAGCGCCGGCACCGGCAAGACCTTCACCCTGGCCACGCTGTTCACCCGCCTGGTGGTGGAGCAGGGCCTGCGCATCGGCCAGATCCTGGCAGTGACCTTCACCGACGCCGCCACCCAGGAACTGCGCAAGCGCATCCGCGAGCGCCTGGCGCTGGCCGCGCGCCTGGTCGATCTGGAACCGGCCGAGGGCGAAGCACCGGATGTATGCCTGACCCGCGAAGTCCTGCAGCGCCATCTGCAGAGCGGCTCCGAGAGTGCCACCGCACTGAAGCGCCGCCTGCAGGTGGCCGCGGACGAGATCGACCTGGCCTCCATCTTCACCATCCACGGCTTCTGCACCCGCGTGCTGCGCGAGCATGCGTTGGAGAGCGGCCACACCTTCGATCCACCGAAACTGCTGGCCAGCGACCGTGAGCTGCTGGAGGAGCTGGCGGCCGACCTGTGGCGTGTGCATGCCAACGACCCGGCCACGCTGGAACCGCTGACCTGGCTGTGGTCCACCCCGGACGCGCTGGCCGCCGATCTGCGCGCGCTGCTGGCCGCACCGCCGCTGCATCCGTTGCCACGGCCGGTGGCGCAGGCCGATCCACACGTCGTGCTGCAGGGCGCGGCGGAAGACCTGTCCGCAAGCGTGCGCGAGCATGGCGAGCAGTTCTTCATCGACCTCTGCGATGCGGTCGACAACAAGTGGATCAACGGCGTGTCCTACAAGCTGGGGTGGCTGCACCCGCTGGGCCGGCAGCTGCTGGCGTGGGCCGAGCGCGCCGATCCACGCGAGCTGCTGGCCAGCGAGCGCCTGCCAGCGCTGCTGCCCGAGGCACTGGCCGCCAAGACCAACAAGAAGTTCGCCGAGCGCACGCCATCGTCGCCGTTGCAGGCGCCGTTGGCGCGCTATGTCGCGCTGCTGGCCGAACGCGATGCCTGGCTGCGTGCCACCGCGTTGAATTTCCTGCACGCGCTTCGCGACGAAGCCACGCAGCGCCTGCAGGCACTGAAACGCACCCGTCGGGTGCAGACCTACGACGATCTGATCGATGGGGTAGCGCTCGCCCTGGAAGGCCCGCAGCGGCTGGCACTGGTGAAGCAGCTGCGCGCGCAGTACCGCATCGCGCTGGTCGATGAGTTCCAGGATACCGACGACCGCCAGTGGGGCATCTTCCACACCGTGTTCGGCGATTCGCCGGAGGTGCGCGAACTCGGCCTGGCGCCGGCGCTGTTCCTGATCGGCGATCCCAAGCAGGCGATCTATGGCTTCCGCGGCGGTGACATCCACACCTACCTGAAGGCCAAGCAGGTGGCGCAGCAGGCACCGGTGCTGGACCAGAACTTCCGCTCGCGTCCGGCCGTGCTGCGTGCGCTGCAGGCGTTGTATGACAACGGCGGCGAAGACGCCTTCCTCGAACGCGACATCCAGTTCGAGCCGGTGCGGCCCGGCGGTGTGCGCGTTGACGAGGATTACCTGCGCGATGGCCGCGCCGCCGTCGCGCTGACCCTGCGCGTGCTGCGCAGTGGCGGCGACAAGGCGATGAGCGCCGATGCCTCGCGCGATGCCGCCACCCAGGCCTGTGTGGCAGCGATCCACCAGACCCTGGTTGCTGCGCGTGCCGGCAACGCCGTGCTGCGTGGGCGACCGGTGCAGCCGGGCGACATCGCGGTGCTGGTGCGTTCGCATCGTGAGGCCACATTGGTACAGCGCGCGCTGGCCGCGGTGGGCATTCCGGCGGTGGCGGCCGGCAAGCAGAGCCTGTTTGCCACCCCTGAAGCGCGCGATCTTCGTGCGCTGCTGCTGGCCCTGCTGCAGCCCGCCGATGAAGGCCGCCTGCGTGCGGCACTGGCCACCGTACTGCTCGGCCAGCAGGCCAGCGCGATCGCTGCGATGGAACGCGAGGGTGACCTGCAACGCGGGTTCCAGGCACAGCTGCTGCACTGGCGCGAACGCTGGCAGCGTGGTGGCCCGTTCGCGGTGATCGCCGACGTCTGTGCTGCACAGGGCGAGCGCCTGCTGGCGATGATCGATGGCGATCGCCGCCTGACCAACTACCTGCAGCTGGGCGAACTACTGCAGGAAGCCTCCGCGCAGGCGCTGGGCATGCCTGGCCTGCTGGACTGGCTGCAGGGACAGATGGCCAATGCCGACCAGGATGACGAGCAGCAGCTGCTGCGCCTGGAATCGGACGCGCGTCGTGTGCAGATCATCACCCTGCACAAGAGCAAGGGCCTGGAGTATCCGCTGGTGTTCCTGCCCTTCGTCGGCATCGATGGCGGGGCGCCGAACACCGCGTCGCACTGCACGGTGCATGTGGGCGGCCAGCGCCAGCTGCACTGGAAGCTCGACAAGGACGAGGCCTGGGAAGCGGCCACCGCGCAGCGCGAACGCGAGCAGCGTGCCGAAGATGCACGCCTGTTGTATGTCGGCCTGACCCGTGCCGAGCACGCGCTGTGGATCGCCGTGGGCGATCTGGCTGGGTTCGGCAGGACGCGGCTGGCGCCGCTGCTGGGCGATCTGCAGGTGCTGCGCACACATGCCGATGTACACGTCGACGACAGCGAGGCGCCGGCCGCGCTGCCGCAGCTGGCGGCCGAAGTGGAGGGTGACCTGCCGGCCGTGCGTGCGCTGACCCGGCGCGTACCGCATGACTGGTGGGTGTACAGCTTCACTCAGCTGGCCCATGCCGATGCTGGCGCCGGCGACGATATCGAAGCGGCCGCCACCGAACTGCCAGCACCGGCGGCCGACGAACCGGCTGGCCCGGAACTGCCGCTGGAACCGGCCCTGCCGGAGCCGGCCGCAGCCGCCGAAGACAGCGCGCCGCTCGACCCGCGCTTCATGGGCAGTCGCTTCGGCAACGTGCTGCATGAGGCGATGGAGAACGTCGACTTCGCTGCATGGGCGGACTGGCAACCGGGTCTGGAAGCGCCCGAGGGACAGGCCGAGGTGCTGCGCAAGGCGCTGCACGACGAAGGCTATGCCGATATCGATCTGGACGATGGCGTGGCGGTGCTGGTGCCGTTGGTTGGCCACACGCTTACCGTACCGCTGCCCGAAGGCGGCGCCCTGTGCAGCCTGGCCGAAGGCGAGCGCCGCGCGGAAATCGACTTCCATTTCGCCATCGAACCGACCACCGTGCCGGCGCTGCTGCAGGTGCTGCACGCACACGGCGTTTCCAGCGCGCGTCGTGGTTTCGGCCAGCGCCGCCGGCTGGAAGGGCTGATGACCGGCATGATCGATCTGACCTACGTGCGCGATGGGCGCTGGTACGTGCTCGACTACAAGTCCAACCGCCTGCCCGGCTACAGCCCGGACCTGCTGGCCATCGCCATGCGCCACAGCGAATACGACCTGCAGGCACTGATCTACACCGTGGCCCTGCATCGCTGGCTGCGCTTCCGCCTGGGCGCGGCCTACGACTACGAGCGCGACATGGGTGGCATCCGCTACCTGTTCTGCCGCGGACTGGATGGTGCTGGCAACGGCGTGCATGTGGACCGCTTCCCGCTGGCGCTGGTGGATGCACTGGACGCGCTGTTCGCCGGTGGCGAGCAGGCCCAGGCCGAATTGGCGGCGCGTGCGCGTGGAGCCAGCGCATGAGCCTGTTGAAGGAACTGCACAAGAAAGGCCAGCTGCGCACTCTTGATCATGCACTGGCGACCAGCCTGATGCGGCTGCGCGACGACACGTCCGAGACCGTGGCGCTGGCGGCGGCGCTGGCCTCGCTGGCGGTGGCGCAGGGCCACGCCGGCTTCGATCCGGCGCAGCCGCAGCGCCTGCTGGAAGGCGTACCGGAATGGCCCGATGCGCAGGCCTGGCTGGCACAGCTGCGCGCATCCCCTTGGGTGGCGACACCCGAGCAGTTCGACGCCATCGCCGAGGACGCGCCGCTGGTGCTGGAAAACGGCCTGCTCTACCTGCGCCGCTACCGCGAGTACGAGCGCCAGCTGGCGGCAGGGTTGCAGCGCATCGGCCGGCATCCGCTGCCGGCGCCGGACATGGCGGCGCTGGCGCCACTGTTCGCGCGCCTGTTCCCGCAGGCGTTGGACAGCGAGGATCACCAGGCCCGCGCCGCCGGCGTGACCCTGCGTCATCCGCTGGCGCTGGTTACCGGCGGCCCCGGCACCGGCAAGACCACCACCATCGCGCGCCTGTTGCTGCTGTTGGCAGCGCAGGCCCGGCAGGCCGGCCAGCCGCTGCCCGAGGTGGCCTTGGCCGCACCCACCGGGCGCGCCGCCGAACGCATGGCCGAGAGCCTGCGGCTGGCCGTGCAGCGCCTGCAGGAGGACGGTGTGGATCCGGCACTGTGTGCGGCACTGCCCAGTACCGGCACCACCCTGCATCGCCTGCTTGGCGTGATTCCCGATTCGCCGCGCTTCCGCCACCACGCCGACAACCCGTTGCTGGTGGACGTGGTGGTGGTCGACGAAGCGTCGATGATCGATCTGCCGATGATGGCCAAGCTGGTCGATGCGATCGCCAGCGGTACCCGCCTGATCCTGCTCGGCGACCCGGACCAGTTGCCGTCGGTGGAAGCCGGCGACGTGCTCAGCGCGATCCTGCGTGCCAGCGGCGATGGCATCGGCACCCGCGCCGACGACGCGCAGGCGCTGCATGGCCTGCTGGCGCCGGCGACGCTGCAGCCACAGGCCACACCCCGCGCCTTTGCCGGCCGCCGCGTGCAGCTGCAACGTGGTTACCGGCAAAGCGATGCGCTGGACCTGGCACCGCTGGCGCATGCCGTGCGCGAAGGCGACAGCGGCACCGCATTGCAGCTGCTGCGCGGTGGGTCGCTGGCAGGCGTGCATTTCCACGAAGGCGAAGCCGATCCGCTGCGCAGCCAACGCGAGCATCTGCTGGGCCACTGGCGCGCGTTGGCCGAGGCGGCCGATCCGGTGCTTGCCCTGCAGCAGGCCGGCCGCCTGCGCGTGCTGACCGCACTGCGCGAAGGCCCGCAGGGTGCACGTGGCCTCAACAGCCGTATTGAACAACTACTGGCCGGCAACACCCCGGGCTACTTCCAGGGCCGCCTGCTGCTGGTCACCGAGAACAGCTACCGGCACCGCCTCTTCAATGGCGATATCGGCATCTGCCTGCGCGATGGCAGCGGCGCGATGGTGGCCTGGTTCCCCGGCGATACCGTCGAGCAGCCGCGCGCCTTCCACCCGGCCGCACTGCCCGCGCACGAAAGCGCGTTCGCGATGACCGTGCACAAGGCGCAGGGTTCGGAGTTCGACGAAGTGTGGCTGCAGCTGCCACGCCAGGACAGCCGCGTGCTGTCACGCGAACTGGTCTACACCGGCCTGACCCGCGCCCGCCAGGTGCTGCATGTGGCCGGCAGTGCCGACGTGCTGCAGGCGGCATTGAAGCGCCACGCCAGTCGATTGGGTGGCCTGGCCTGGCGGTTGGGTGCGGAAGACGTGATCGAAGCACCATCGACACCGATCGAAGAACCGACGGTGCAGGGCCAGCTGTTCTGACCTCAGTCCTTTCAATTCCTCCAATCACAACGCGCACCTTCATCCACGCACGGCGTGGATCTACCGTGTCGACCAAGGTCGACACCCACCAGAGCAGAACGCCGTGCCGACAGATCGCAGGAAACTGTCGAAGGCGGGGTGGGTCCGGTTGCGGGGGTGTCCGCGGCATGGATGCCGCGGCCAAGCCCCCAGGGATGGGTTCACGGCGTCCCCCGCAACCGGATCCACCCCGCCACCCCACGGATAGCACGCATCTGACGTTGCCGTTGCCGTTGATTCGGCAGGTGCAGGGCGCAGCCCTGCCGCCAAACCTACTCCGGCATCAGCACCAGGCCATCGGGGAACACGATCGCCGCTTCATCGGCGCTCACATCGAAGAACCCCACGCCATGCTTCTCGGCCAGGTCCTGCACGCGACCGTGCGCGCGCTCAGCCACCGTATAGGCGAACGCAGCGTAGATCACCTGCTGGCCGATGCTGTACTCGGTCACCTCGGCACGGTCGTCATCGTCGTTGCTCAACGGCCCGTTCAACGGCGGGAATTCCTGCGCCATCTCCGCGAACCACGCCTGCAGCGCCGGGCTGCTGACCGCCGGGTCGTCATACTCGTGGCGCTCGTTCCACTGCGTCTGCTTCTCGAACCAGGCGATGAAGGCCGCCGCCTCGCGTGGGGCCGCGCTGGCCTCGAACACCATCATGTCGTAACTCATTGAACCGTCCTGTGGGGATCGCGAGTGGCCGCCGGGCATGGCCCGGCGCTACCGAACTACGATGGTAGCGCCGGGACGCGCGCGGCGGATCGCATTACACGGACGGTGATTCGGCGCCTACCCATCCCGGCGCCAGCGCCTTCGCCTCCGGGAACAGCGCGAAGCGCAGGCCGATCAGGCCCATTAGCGCCTCGTCGCGGGCCTTGCAGGCGCCCACGCTGCCGACCCGGCCCAGCGAGGTGTCCAGCCGCTCGCGCAGCGCCTCGGCGGCCACCATCGGCTTGCGCGCGGCAATCTGCCGTCGGTAGTGCGCGGCGATTTCCTCCAGGATGTGCTCGACCGCTTCGCGGCTGCGCTCGGGCAGTTCCAGCCGGGCGCGGCGCAGCTGCAGGATGTTCAGGCCGATGCGTGCCTCGTTGAGCATGTCCACCGAGGCGATGTCGCTGCCTTCCGGCGTCGCTGCCAGGCGCGGTGCGAGCAGGCCCAGCAGGTCGAGCATGCGTGCGGCGAAGCGCTGCCGGTCCTGCTGGCCACGGCCTTCGGCGGCCTCGGCCAGCGTGGTCCAGCCCTGCCGCACCAGCCGGCGCGCGGTCCATTCGGCACCCACCGAACGGAACAGGCGGGTCATCACCACCGCAAAGCCGATGCCGATGAACATCGCGATCGACGAATTGAGGAAGGTCTGGATGTTGGCGCTGTAGGTGTTCTGCAGGCTCAGCAGCGCGGCCAGGTTCACCGTCAGCGGCAGCGCGAACAGCGCGCTCTTGGGGTGGTGCAGCATCAGCCCCAGCGGCAGGAACACCACCGCCAGTACCAATGCCAGCAGGCCGAAGTCGTGCACCGCCGGGAAGATGCCGAACAGGTACACGCCGGCCACTACCGAGGCGACCATCGCCCATACCAGGAATGACACCATGCTCGGCGCCGGATCGTCCTGCGCGGCGAAGAACGCGGCGGTCACCGCGGCCATCATCGCGCCGTTGCCGCCGCCTTCCCATCCCAACGCGATCCACAGCACGCAGTAGCTCATCAGCGCCACGCCGGCGCTGAGCGCGGAGAACAGCGCCATGCCGTAGTCGACGTGCTTGTCGGCGGCTACGCGTTCGGTGCGGATGCGGTAGTGCGCACGGTCCAGCGGCGCGGTGCCATGGTCGATCGCGTGCTGCAGGGTGCGGCAGTCCTGCCACAGGTCCACCAGTTCCTCCAGGCGCAGCAGCAGGCTGGCCAGCTGCAGGTGCTGCAGGTCGCGGTCCACCTGTGGCTTCAGTGCACTGATGCGCGCGCGCAGGCGGGCGTACTCGCTGGCATTGGTCGGGCCGTCGAGCCAGTCGTGGATGTCGTCGATCAGCTCCGGCAGGCCTTCCGGCAGGGCCTGGCCATCGCTGCGCAGCGCGCTCAGCCGGTCGGCGATCGAGGACAGCACCGGCAACAGCAGCAGCATGCGCTCGCGCAGCCGTTCCATCGACACCGCCGAACCGGCGTGGCGCGGGTCGTCGCGGCGCAGGAACTCGATCAGCGCCTCGAACTGCACCAGGTCGGCGGCCAGCCGGTTGCGCGGCGCATGCGCACGGCCGCGCTCCAGAATCTGCCGGCACCACTGCGCGGCGTCCTCCATCCAGTTGCCGATGCGCGCGCGCAGCATCGGTCGCACCGAGGCCGGGAACAGCAGCGAGGCGAACAGCACCGCCACCACCGTGCCGAGGATGATCTCCTCGCTGCGCGCCACCACCGTGTCGAAGATGGTTTCCGGCGACGTCACCGCCGGGAAGCCGATGAAGGCGGTGGTGTAGCCGGCCAGCAGGAACGCGTAACCGCGTGGGCCGCGGTTGAGCAGCGCCATGAACAGGCAACCGGCCAGCCAGATCGACATTGCAGCGCTCAGCACCAGCGGCGTTTCCACCAATGCCGGCAGCACCAGCAGGGTGGCCAGCCCGGCCACCAGCGTGCCGACGATGCGGTACACGCCCTTGGCACGGGTCGGGCCCAGCAGCGGCTGGCTGACGATGTACACCGTGCCCATCGCCCAGTACGGGCGCGACAGGTTGCCGGCCATGGCGATGTACAGCGCGGCCACTGCGGCCAGGTAGGTCTTGATCGAGAACAGCCAGGCCTGGCGGTCGGTCAGCGCGTTCATGGCTTACTTCGCCGAGGCCTGTGCGGTGGCCGGCGCCGCCGGGGCGACCGTTGCCTGCCAGCCGCCACCCAGCACCAGGAACAGGTGGATCTGGTCGCGCGAGACCTGCGCTTCGGCAGCCGCCAGAGTGGCGTCGCTGGTGGCCAGGCTGCGGTCGGCATCCAGGCTGGACAGGTACGGCGTGCGGCCTCCCTGGTACAGCCGGCGGTTCTGCTCGGCGGCCAGCGCGGCCTGCTCCTGCGCGATGCGCAGCGACTGCAGGCGGCGCAGGTCCTGCGCATAGCGGTCCAGCGCAGTCTGGGTCTCGCGCAGTGCCTGCAGCACGGTGTGGTCGAACTCGGCCAGCGCCGCGTCGGCACCGGCCTCGGCAGCGTGGATGCGCGCATGCGTGCCCGACGACGGCAGCGTCCACGAAATCAGCGGGCCGATCGACCACTGCTGGGTCATCGGTGTGCCGAAGTCTTCCAGCAGGCCGGCGGCGCCCACCGAGGCGCCCAGGCGGATGTCCGGATACAGCTCGGCGGTGGCCACGCCAATCCGCGCGGTGGCCGAGGCCAGCTTGCGTTCGGCCTGGCGCACGTCCGGGCGGCGCTGCAGCAGCGCGCGGCCATCACCGACCGGCAGCGGCTGCGCCAGGCCGGGCGCGTGTGCACAGTCGATCACGCCGGCCGGCAGCTGGCCCGGGGTCTGCCCGAGCAGGGCGGCCAGCGAATAGGCGGCCGCCGAGCGCTGCGCATGCAGCGGCGGCAGTGCAGCTTCCAGCAGCGCCACCTGGGCATTGGCGCGGGCCAGCTCCGGCGGCGTGCCGCGGCCGGCGGCGATCAGGCGTTCGGTAACGGTGCGGCTGCGCTGCTGCAGCTGCAGCGAATGTTCGGCCACGTGCAGCTCATGGTTGGCGTGGCAGATCTCCAGGTAGCTGTCGGCCACCTGGGCGACCACACTGACCTGGGCAAGATCGCGTGCCGCCGCCACCGACTGCTCGTCGGCACGCGCCGCTTCGGCGCCGCGCTTGAGCTTGCCGAACAGGTCGAACTGGTAGCTGACCGCGAACTTGCCGTCGGCCAGGTTGATCACCGGCAGCTCGTGCTCCTGCAGGAACGATTCGGCCGACAGCTGCGCGCGGCTGACGCCGGCCTCGGCCTCGTACTCGAAGCCGCCGGCGTCCAGCGCCTGTTCGTACACGGCGGCGGCGCGGCGCAGGTGCGCATCGGCGGCCTTCAGTTCCACGTTGTCACGCAGCGCCCGGGTGATCAGCCCGTCCAGCACCGGGTCGTTGTACAACGACCACCAGCGGTCGGGCAGCGCCTGGTTGGCGGCCACCTGCGGGTTCTGCGTATCGATGAAGGCGGCATTGGCTTCGGGGCGCTTGAACGCCGAGCCTTCCGGCAATGCATAGTCCGGGCCGACGGTCCTGCACGCGGCCAGGCTGGCCAGCGCGACGATCAGGCCGAGACGGGGCAGGGCGGTGTTCACAGGCCCGCCTGTGTCGGCGCGGTGCCGGCCTTGTCTGCGTGCTTCGTGCTGCTGGTCTGCACGGTTACCGTGGCGGTACGGCCGGCAATCAGCTCAACGCCCTTGGGCACTTCGTCGATGGCGATGCGCACCGGGATGCGCTGCGCCAGCCGCACCCAGTCGAAGGCCGGGGTCACGTTCGGCAGCAGGGTGCTGCCGTTGCTGCGGTAGCGGTCCTCGATGCCGGCGGCGATGCTTTCCACGTGGCCACGCAGCGGCGTCGATTCACCCATCAGCCGGATGTCCACCGTCTGTCCCGGTGCCACGCCGCGCAGTCGGGTTTCCTCGAAATAGCCATCAATGCGGAACGAGCCGGTATCCAGCAACGCCAGCACCGGCTTGCCGGCCACCACATAGTCGCCTACGCGCATGGTGCGGTCGTTGACCCGGCCATCGGCCGGCGCACGCACCTCGGTACGGCCGAGGTTGAGCTCGGCCAGGTCGACCGCGGCCTGTGCGGTGGCCAGCGCAGCCTGTGCAGCCTGCAGCTTGGCGCGGCGCACTTCGGCATCCTCGGCGGCGACCAGATCCTGCAGGCTGCGGTCGCGACCGATCTCGCGGCGCAGCTGGGCGACCGAGGCCTGGCGCTCGGCCAGGCTGGCCTTGGCCTGTTCCAGCGCAATGCGATAACGGGCGCGATCGACCACGAACAACAGGTCGCCCTTCTTCACTGCCTGGTTGTCGGCCACGTCCACCGTTTCCACCAGCCCGGACACATCCGGTGCCACCTGCACCACGTCGGCGCCAACATGCGCGTCGCGGGTCCACGGCTCATCCATGTAATAGACCCACAGCTGGCGCAGCACCAGCAGGGCGACGATCACGGCTGCGCTGGTCAGCAGCACCGGCAGGGTCTTCTTCACGATCTTGTTCACGATTGCATCCAACGCAGGAGGTGGAACAGCAGGCCAAGCACGATCCCGTACAGCGCCAGGTTGAACAGTGGCGGGTGCCATATATGGCGATAGGCACCGGCACGCTGCAGCAGCGCATGCAGACCGCTGTTGACCAGGTAGGCCAACAACATCAACCCGAGCAGGGTCGGGACGAACACTCCGTGGAGACTGAATTCACCGGGCATCGGTAGGGGGCGGGGGCGAGTGGGGGAGGGGAGGAACAACAGAACAACGGCAACGGGCAAAAGCCGCTGGCGTGTGCACGGCAGCGGCGGTGTTCGGGGGCAGCGCTCTTACGTGATGCGGTCGGCGGCCTCGGCCAGCAGGCGCCATGCCTTCAGCACGGCGTGCAGTTCATCCATGGAGAGTTCGCCGAAGACGTCCTGGCGCAGGCCGATCAACTGGTCTTCCAGCTCGCTGACAAGGGCTTGGCCCGCATCGGTCAGCCACAGCAGGTTGGCGCGGCGGTCGCTGGCGTCGCTTTCGCGGCGGACCAGGTCGCTGGCGCACAGCTTGTCCAGCAGGCGCACCAGGGAAGGCCCCTCCATGCCCAGCTGCTGGGCCAGCGCCACCTGGCGGATGCCACCGCCGGAGCGGCCGATCATCAGCAGCGGCATGGTGCAGGCGGTGGAGATGCCGTAGCTGCCGAGCCGGCTGTCGGCCAGGCGCTGCCACTGCCGCCCTGCGTACAGCAGGCCGGAGCTGAGCTGCATCTGCAGCACGGTGCGCTCGTCGAGGGGTCGGTCCATAAGAGATAGATAGGATACTACTAATTTCATTCCTATCAATGGGTTTTTCTGAATGGGCGGGTGTGTTGAGGAAAGCGTTGCGCCTGCTGGCTATCGGTTGGGGCGGCGGAGGGCCGGACGGGGCAGGGCGCGCTGCAAGTACGTCCATGTAAGCTCGATCGGCGCATCCATGCGCCTCACGGCCCTGCCCCGCCCGGCCCTCCGCCACCCACCCATCACCCTGCGAGCGCGGTGGGTTGGCTCTTTAAAGGCAAGAGCGGTAGCGCCGGGCCATGCCCGGCGGCTCCTGGTCGCACCGCTTGGCTCGCCGGGCATGGCCCGGCGCTACCGCTGGACTCGCCGAAGCCATGAACCCCGCTTTTGCCCCCGCTTTCGGGCGGTCCGGCCGCGCCCGCAGGAAACCGTCAGGGAGTGGGAAGGGCGGCAGGGCAGGACCGTGAGGCGCATGGATGCGCCGACCGAGCCCCCAGGGATGGGTTTACGGCGCGTCCTGCCCTGCCGCCCTTCCCGCTCCAAATCGATAGCAGTTCGGCGCCGCGCGTCACCCCCGATGAACCGTCCCAACAGGACGACCCACCCCCCGGTCGGGTACGATGCTCGCCCCCCGTTCGGGACGCTGTACGCAATGAGCAAGAACAACGAAAAGGCCGCCCCGCAGGGCGACGTGACCCAGGACCAGGCCGAGGATGCCGTGCGCACCCTGCTGCGCTGGGCCGGTGAGGACCCGTCCCGCGAAGGCCTGCTGGATACCCCCCGCCGTGTCGCCGAAGCCTATGGCGACTGGTTCAGCGGTTACCGCGACGACCCGCGCGCCTACATGGAGCGGACCTTCGAGGAAGTGGCCGGCTACGACGAACTGATCGTCCTGCGTGACATCGAGTACGAAAGCCACTGCGAGCACCACATGGCGCCGATCATCGGCCGCGTGCACGTCGGCTACCTGCCGGCCGGCAAGGTGGTGGGCATCAGCAAGCTGGCCCGCGTCGTCGAAGCCTACGCCCGCCGCTTCCAGGTGCAGGAAAAGATGACCGCGCAGATCGCCCAGTGCATCCAGGATGTGCTGCAGCCGATCGGCGTCGGCGTGGTCGTCGAAGGCGCCCACGAATGCATGACCACCCGCGGCATCCACAAGCGCGGCGTCAGCATGGTCACCTCCAAGATGCTGGGCAGCTTCCGCGACGACGCGCGCACCCGCGCCGAGTTCCTGCGCTTCATCGAAGTGGGCGGCAAGCGCTGAGCCGCTTGCCCGCACCGCGCCGGCCCCTGCAGGCCGGCATGCCCACGGCTGCCCACGCGGCAGCCGTGCATGGCGGCTCGTCCCTGTCAGCCCTACAGACTTCTTTCGCTGCATGAAGCATCGCGAACGCATTGCCCGTTACCGCCACCTGCGCGAACAGCCCCAGTGGAAGCTGCTTGCCGCCGACCACGCCCCGGAAATCATCGGCCTGTTGCAGGGCCTGCTGATGGACGGCGAGCGCACGCTGCCGTCCTCGGTGCTGAACGAGCGACTGCAGCGCGCGCTGGACCAGCTGGCCGGCGATGAACTCTCGCGCGAGCTGCCGCGTACCGCCCAGGCCTACATCGCGCACTGGCTGGCCCAGGGCTGGCTGGAACGCCGTTTGCCCGAAGGCGCCGACCAGGAGCAGTACGAGCTGTCCACTGCTGCACTGCAGGCGATCCGCTTCGCGGACGGCCTCGAGCAGGCCCGCGTGGCCGCCACCGAAAGCCGCCTGGCGCTGGTCATTGAGCAGCTCTCGGCGCTGGCTGCGCAGACCGAAGCCGATCCTGATGCGCGCCTGTCCGCGCTGCACGACGAGCGCGACCGCATCGATGCCGAAATCGCCCGGGTCGGCACTGGCCGCGTGGTTGCGCTGGACGGCAAGCGCGCGCTGGAACGCACCCGCCAGATCATCGGCCTGGCCGACGAGCTGACCGAGGACTTCCGCCGTGTGCGCGATGACTTCGAGCAGCTCAACCGCGATTTCCGCGAACGCATCATCGACGACGAGGGCGAGCGCGGCGATGTGTTGTCGCAGCTGTTCGAAGGTGTGGATGTCATCGGCGAAAGTGACGCCGGACGCAGTTTCCAGGCCTTCTGGCGCCTGCTCAACGACGCCGAACAGAGTGCCCAGCTCGATGCCGCGCTGGAAGCGGTGCTGGCGCGTGGGTTCGCGCGCCGCCTGGACCGCAACGAACGCAACTTCCTGCGCAGCTTCACCAGCACCATGCTCGAGCGCGGTGGCCAGGTGCACGATGTGCTGCAGAACTTCGCGCGCAGCCTGCGCGGCTTCGTGCAGAGCCGTGGCTACCTGGAACAGCGCCGCCTCAACCAGCTGCTGAAGCAGGCGCAGTCCGAAGCGCTGGCACTGCGTGACGAATTCCCCGCACAACGCGGCATCGGCCGCGACCTGCAGCTGACCACCAGCCGCCTGCGCTCGTGGTCGCAGTGGAAGCTGCACGATCCGCGCAGCGCCCAGGTCGACGGCAACGTCGAGTACAACGACGCCGCTGCGATCAGCCTGGAGAGCGTCGGCGACCTGGTGGCCTCGTCCGAAATCGACTTCCGCACGCTGCGCCAGGACCTGCACGACCTGCTCGATGCACAGCCGCGGCTCAGCATCGCCCAGGCCCTGTCGCAGCGCGAAGCGCCGCAGGGCCTGGGCAGCGTCATCGGCTACCTGTCGCTGGGCACGCGCTTCGGCAACGTGGTTGCCGGCGAGCAGGAGCTTGCGCAATGGCGTGGTGGCGACGGCCAGATCCGTCGCGCCCGCATCCCGCTGGTTTGGTTCACCCAGGAGAGACGCCATGAGCTGGCATGAAGATCCCATCGACGCACCGCAGGCCGACGTGGCGGAAGACGCCTACGAGGCCGAGCCGGTGGCGGCCGTGGCGCAGCCCCGCCGTGGCAACGACGTGTATTACCTCGGCGATACCGGGCGCCTGCCGCTGGATGCGCGCCGCGCGCTGTGCCAGCTGCTGATCGGCCCCAGCATCGACCAGCTGCGCCACGCCAAGCTGTGGCCGGCGCTGATCCGCAGCGAAGCGGCGATCCGTTCGGCGCTGGCCGACCTGTTCCTGGAACTGGTGCTCGACCGTGACAGCGGCGTGGCGTTCACCCGCCAGGCCGATACCGAAGACGTCGACGCGCCGGTGCTGCTGCGCACCTCGCCGCTGACCTTCATCGACTCGGTGCTGCTGCTGTACCTGCGCCAGCAGCTGGCCGAGGCCGATGCGCGCGGCAACCGCGCGGTGGTCGCCGATGCCGAGATGGCCGAAGCACTGGCCATCTATGAAAAGAACCTGTCCACCGACCGCGCCGGCTTCAACCGCCGCGTCGCCTCGGCGGTGCAGAAAATGAAGGACAACCACATCCTGACCCGCCTCAGCGGCCAGGAAGACCGCCACGAAGTCTCGCCGGCGCTGAAGCTGCTGTTCTCCGCCGAAGACGTGTCCCAGCTCTCGGCGGTCTACCGCCAGCTGCGCGAAACCCCGGCCGCCGAGGCCTGAGAGACCCGACCATCGCATGGCTATCTCCAAGCACACTCCCGCCCTGTTCAACGAAGGCCTGCCGGACCCGCGCCTGCAGCAGTTCCGCATGCGCCGCCTGCAGGTGCACAACTGGGGCACCTTCAACGGCTTGACCGAAGTGCCGATCGCCGAGCGCGGTTTCCTGTTCGTCGGCCGTTCCGGCTCGGGCAAGTCGACCCTGCTCGATGCCATGTCCGCGCTGCTGACGCCGCCGGCCATCGTCGACTTCAACGCCGCCGCGCGTGAAGCCGAGCGCAGTGGCCGCGACCGCAACCTGGTGTCCTACGTGCGTGGCGCGTGGGCCGACCAGCAGGACAGCGGCACCGGCGAAATCGCCACCCAGTACCTGCGCAAGGGCGCGACCTGGACTGCGCTGGTGCTGGAATACCGCGCCGGCGATGGCCGCGTGGTCAGCCTGGTGCGCCTGCTGTGGATCTCCGGCAACGGCACCTCGGCCGGTGACGTGCGCAAGCACTACATGATCGCCGAGCGCCCGTTCGACATCGCCAAGGACCTCGGCGGCTTCGACCTGGACCTGCGCAAGCTCAAGCAGAAGCTGTCCGACCTGCACCACTTCGACACCTTCTCCGGTTATGCCGAGCGCTTCCGCGACCTGCTCGGCATCGACAACGAGATGGCGCTGCGCCTGCTGCACAAGACGCAGTCGGCGAAGAACCTGGGCGACCTCAACGTCTTCCTGCGCGACTTCATGCTCGACACGCCGAAGACCTTCGACGCCGCCGAGCGCCTGGTCAGCGACTTCGCCGAGCTCGATGGCGCGCACCAGGCGGTGGTCACCGCACGCCGCCAGGTGGAAACCCTGCTGCCGGCACGCGCCTACTACAACGACCTGAAGGAAATGCACCGCCAGCGTGGCGACGACGAAGCGCTGAAGCTCGGCGTCGACAGCTTCCGCGAAAGCCGCCGCCAGGCGCTGATCGAAGCGCGCCTGCGCGAGATGGACGTGCGTGACCGTGGCCTGCTTGGCGAAGAAGCCCAGCGCCGTGCCGCACTCGACAACCACACCGAGCGCTTGGCCGAGCTGGAACTGCAGCGCCGCCAGCAGGGCGGTGAGCGCATCGAGGAACTGGAACGCGAGCAGGGCCGTGCCGAAGCCGAGCGCGACCGCCGCCAGGCCAAGCGCGAGCAGGCAAGCCAGGCCGCGCAGCAGTTGCAGGCTGAACTGCCGGACGACGCCCACGGCTTCGCCGAGCTGGTCGAGCGCGCGCAGAACGAACTGCAGGACCGCCAGCGCGCCTCTTCGGCACTGGACGATGCGATCAGCGATCGCCTGGGCGGCAAGCGCGATGACGAGCGCCGCTTCGGTGAAGTCCGTGCGGAACTCGAAGCGATGCAGCGCACGCCGTCCAACATCCCGGCGCCGATGCAGAAGCTGCGCGCGCGCCTGGCCGAGGAAACCGGCATCGCCGAAGCGGCGCTGCCGTTCGTCGGCGAACTGATCCAGGTCCGCTCGGAAGAGCAGGGCTGGCAGGGTGCCATCGAGCGCGTGCTGGGCGGCTTCGCACTGTCGCTGCTGGTCGACGACAAGCATTACAACGACGTCGCTGAGTGGGTGAACCGTACGCACCTGGGCATGCGCTTCACCTATTACCGCGTGCGCCGCAACGACGATGCGTTCGCGCGCGAGCCGTCGGCGAAGTCGCTGCTGCACAAGCTGGAACTGCGCGAGCATGTGTTCGAAAGCTGGCTGCGGCGCGAGCTCGGCAAGCGCTTCGACTACGAGTGCGTGGACGCCAAGCAGCTGCGCAACGTCGACCGCGGCATCACCCGCGAAGGCCAGGTCAAGCATCCGGGCGACCGTTTCGAGAAGGACGACCGCAGCGCCGTTGGCGATCGCCGTCGCTGGATCCTCGGCTTCAACAACCACGACAAGGTGGGCGCCTTCGAGCGTGAAGCACAGGAACTGGCCAAGCGCATCGCCGGCTGCGAGACCGACATCGCGCGCCTGCGTGGCCAGCGTGACCGCGACAACGAACGCCGCCTGGCCTGCCACGAGCTGGTCAGCATCAGCTGGAACGAGATCGACATCGCCGCTCCGCAGCAGCGCCTGAGCGACATCGAGGCCACGCTGCGCGACCTGCGCGAAGGCAACGCCGACCTGGCCAAGCTGGCCACGCAGATCGATGCGGTGCGCGCTGACATCGAACAGTCGCGCCGCACCTATGAAGACGTCCGCGTCGAGCGTGGCCAGCTGGTCAAGGAACGTGATCGCCTCGACCGCGCACGCCAGCAGAGCCGTGCGCTGGTGCTGCCGAGCCTGGCCCAGGAGCAGGAAGCCGGCCTGGCCGAGCGCCTGCAGGAGCAGGGCCCGCTCAGCCTGGAAACGCTGGAAGCGCACATGCGCCAGGTCAGCAACGCGCTGAACGAGCAGCTGTCCTCCTCGCAGCAGGACCTCAACCGCATCGAGAACCAGCTGATCGGCTGCTTCCGCCGCTTCATCCAACAGTGGCCGGAGGAATCGGGCGACTTCACCGTGTCGGTGGCCTCGGCCGAGGACTTCCTCGCCCGCCTCGAACGCTTGGAGCGCGATGGCCTGCCGCAGCACGAAGAGCGCTTCTTCGACCTGCTGCAGAACCAGAGCAAGAACAACCTGCTGGCGCTGCAGCGCCATAGTGCCGAGGCCCGCAAGTCGATCGGCCAGCGCCTGGACGAAGTGAACGCCAGCCTGGAACAGGTGCCGTTCAACCGTGGCACGTTGCTGACCATCGAACTGAGCGACCGCCGTCTGCCGGAAGTGGGCGAGTTCCACCTGCAGCTGCGCGAGGTGCTGTCGCAGCAGCAGACCGAGCAGCGCGAGCTGGCCGAATCGCAGTTCACTGTGCTGCGGCAGCTGGTCAACCGCCTCGGCTCGCAGGAAGGCGAGGACAAGCGCTGGCGCGAGCTGGTGCTGGACGTGCGCATGCACGTGGAGTTCATCGGCGTCGAGCTGGATGCGGAAACGCGCCAGCAGGTCGAGATCTACCGCAGCGGCGCCGGCAAGTCCGGTGGCCAGCGCCAGAAGCTGGCCACGACCTGCCTGGCCGCAGCGCTGCGCTACCAGCTCGGCGGTGCCGACAGCCAGCTGCCCAGCTATGCGGCCGTGGTGCTCGACGAAGCCTTCGACAAGGCCGACAACGAGTTCACCGCGCTGGCGATGAACATCTTCGACAACTTCGGCTTCCAGATGGTGGTCGCCACCCCGCTGAAGTCGGTGATGACGCTGGAACCGTTCATCGGCGGCGCCTGCTTCGTCGAAATCAGCGGCCGCCACGACTCCGGCGTGCTGCTGATCGAGTACGACGAAGAAGGCAAGCGCCTGAAGCTGCCCGAGCGCAGCCGCCAGCAGGCCAACGAACCGGAAGAAGCCGAGGCCTGAGCGCCTCGGGCAATCCACCTGTAGAGCCGAGCCATGCTCGGCTGCTGTTCGCGACCGGAATCTGCGTGCCAACCCAGGTTGGCACCTACCGGGCCGTGAGGCTCACTCACGAACCGCGGAACGTATCCCACGCCATCCGCGCGATCAGCACCACCACCAGTCCCACGAACAGCTTGCGGATGAACGGCGTGCCGCCCTTCAGCGCCAGACGCGTGCCCACCACCGAGCCGATGATGTTGGCCGCTGCCATCGGCAGCGCGAACAGCCACAGGATGTTGCCGGTCGGCACGAAGAACGAGATCGCCGCCACATTCGTCGCCAGGTTCACCACCTTCGATGCCGCCGAGGCGCGCAGGAAATCCAGGCCGAAGAAGCGCACGAACAGGAAGATCAGGAAGCTGCCGGTGCCCGGCCCGAAGAAGCCGTCGTAGAAGCCGATCGCCGCACCGATGGCCAGCGCGATCGCCAGCTCGCGGCGGCCGATCTTCTGCGGCCGGTGCAGCGCGCCGAAATCCTTCTTCCACAGCGTGTAGGCCAGCATCGCGATCAGCAGCACCAGCACCAGTGGGCGCACCGCGTCCTTGGGCAGCAGGCTTACCGCGGTGGCGCCGGCGAAGGAGAAGATGAAGGCCGTGCCTGCCGCGAACAGTACCGGCTTCCACGGGAAGCGTACGTTGCGCGCGTAACGCCAGGCGGCCGCGCCGGTGCCGAACATCGAACTGAACTTGTTGGTACCGAACAGCATCGCCGGCGTCTGCTGCGGCAGTACGGTGAACAGGCCGGGTAGCTGCACCAGCCCACCGCCACCGACGGCGGCATCGACCAGGCCGGCGATGAAGGCGATCACCACCAGCCACCACAACTCAGGGGGAACCAGTTCCAGCACGGCGATCAATCGATGTGGGGGCGCGACAGCATACGCCTGTCCTGCACCGGCTGACCCGTGCCCCGCGTGGATCAATCCGCACAACCCGGCGACAATGCCCGCATGAGCCGAAAACCCACCGATCCCTGCCCCTGCGGCCTTCCCGCCGATTACGCCGCCTGCTGTGGCCGTTTCCATGCCGGTGAGGCCGCACCCGATGCCGAGCGCCTGATGCGATCGCGCTACAGCGCCTATGTGCGGGGGGTGGCGGACTATCTGCGCCAGAGCTGGCACCCGGACACCCGTCCGGCCGAGCTGGCGTTGGACGATGCGCCGGGCCAGCGCACGCACTGGCTGGGCCTGACCGTGCACGAGCACACGGTCACCGGTGCCGACAGTGCCGAAGTGCGCTTCACCGCCCGCTATCGCATGGGCGGCGGCAGCGCGGTGAAGATGACCGAACACAGTCGCTTCCTGCGCATCGACGGCCGCTGGTACTACCTCGACGCGGTGTGAGCCTCAGCCGCCGCGCACCGCCAGCACGCGCTGTCCGGCGTGTGCCCGGACCTGGTTGCGGCCACCGTCCTTGGCTGCGTACAGCGCCTGGTCGGCGGCCTTGATCACTGCTGCCGGCCGCGCATCCACGCGGCTGTCCGCAAGCCCGATGCTCACCGTCACCTGTACCGTCTGTCCGCTTCCGCCGCGTCCGCGCTGCTGGCGCCCCGTTTCATCGTCACGGCTGCGGGTGCTACGGTCGCGCAGCTGCATGCGGGTGTCCTCGATGGTCTGCCGCAGCGCCTCGACCGCATCCACGCAGGCCGCTGCGGGACGATCCAGGAACACCACCGCGAACTCCTCGCCGCCATAGCGGAACGCCCGGCCACCGTCGCCCACCCGCCCCAGCCGCGAGGCCACCAGGCGCAGCACATCGTCGCCGGTGTCGTGGCCGTGGGTGTCGTTGAACGATTTGAAGTGGTCCACGTCCACCATCGCGATGCTGTAGGTGCCGCGCGCCCGTTGCAGGGTCTCATTGAAGGCGCGGCGCCCCGGCAGGCCGGTCAGTTCATCGCGGAAGGCCATGTGGAAGGACTCCTGCAGCATCGCGCCCAGCATCAGCAGCAGGGCCGCACTGGCCAGTGCCGGCAACAGCACCGGCTGCAGGAACACCCGTGGCAGCATCCACCACAGGCACAGCAGGGCCAGCAGCATCGCCGTGTGCAGTGGGCGCGGATGCCGCCAGGCCTGCCAGCCCAGCGCGGCGCTTGCCAGCAGGAACAGCAGGGCTGGCAGCTGTGCCAGCGCGTTCCAGTCGGCCGGAATCCAGCTCCAGTGGCGGTTGGACAGCAGATCGTGCATGCCACGCGGTTGCTGCGTGGCCAGCAGCAGGAAGATCATCAGCGCGGTGCCACTGGCAACGCCCCGCAGCAGCAGGTCGCGGCGGCGGCGGCCGCGCTCGGGCCACAACGCCAGGCCAGCGAACAGCAAGGGCAACCAGGCCGAAATGGCATGGAAGCGCAGCGGTGTCAGCGCCGTGACATGGCCGCTGCGCAGGTAGCCACCTACGTCCTGGTGCAGCAGGGCGAACATCACGGCCACCAGCAGCATCAGGCAGAGCGTACGCACCTGGTGGTAGAGCAGGGCCAGGCCGGCGCCGAGGCAGGCCAGCAGCCAGGGCAGGATGCGTTGGGCCGGATTGGCTACGTCTTCGTTGCCCAGCGCCGCCCACAGCACCACGGCAACCAGCACGGCGGGCAGCACGAACAGGTAATGCGCAGGCTGGCGGAGCGGATGCAGGGGCAAGCAGGAATTCCAGCGCGGTGACGACGCGGCCGCAGCATTGCCGTTAGCGGCGTCCGCAGCGGCTTCTTGAATGCGGGACGGTCACGCATGTGAAAGCGTTGACGTCGAACCATGACATCGCACTCACCCTGCTGCGCAGATGCTGCCCGAATGGACAGCGCAGCCGCCGCCGTCGCTGCCCCGCAGCGCGATATCGCCCGCCAGTACGCAC
Organism: Stenotrophomonas sp. 59; assembly: GCF_030291095.1. Taxonomy (NCBI): domain Bacteria; kingdom Pseudomonadati; phylum Pseudomonadota; class Gammaproteobacteria; order Lysobacterales; family Lysobacteraceae; genus Stenotrophomonas; species Stenotrophomonas sp. 59. Next base: position 4,546,794 of record NZ_CP127408.1, on the reverse strand, counting down.
GTGTGCGCGACCGCAGCATGCAGCTGGCGGCTCCCCTCAGTGCCGAAGATGCCATGCTGCAGAGCATGGCCGATGCCAGCCCCAGCAAGTGGCACCTGGCGCACACCACCTGGTTCTTCGAACGCTTCGTGCTGGCCGGCTTCCCACCTGCATCGGCGCATGACCCTGGCTGGGACTACCTGTTCAACAGTTACTACAAGAGCATCGGCCCGGCCCATGCACGGCCGCAGCGCGGGCTGCTGTCACGGCCCTCGCTGCAGCAGGTGCAGGACTACCGCCGCCAGATCGATGCGCAGGTACAGTCACGGCTGGACGCGGGCGATCTCGACGATCAGGCGCTGCAGCACCTGCAGCTGGGCCTGCAGCACGAACAGCAGCACCAGGAGCTGCTGCTCACCGACATCAAGCACGCGTTCTGGTGCAATCCGTTGCAGCCGGCCTACCGCGACGACCTGCCAACCGTCCCCGGTACTGCCAGTGCACAGGGCTGGATCGAATCGCCCGAACGCATCGTCACCATCGGTGCCGCAGCCTGGCCACAGCACGCCGCGTTCGCCTATGACAACGAATCGCCGCCGCATCGCGTACTGCTGCCCGCCCATGCCCTGGCCGAGCGCCCGCTCAGCAACGCCGAGTACCGCGCCTTCATCGAGGCTGGCGGCTACCGCGAGCCTCGCTGGTGGCTCAGCGAAGGCTGGGCATTGCGTGAAACCGAAGACTGGCGGCACCCGCTGTACTGGGACGACAGCCTGCAGCGTGAATACACCCTGGGCGGCTGGCGCGAACTGGACCCGCATGCGCCGGTCTGCCATCTCAGCTACTTCGAAGCCGACGCCTGTGCCCGCTGGGCCGGGGCGCGCCTGCCCAGCGAGTTCGAGTGGGAGGCCGCGGCCGCATCCCAGCCGGAGCGGGGCCACTTCGCCGATGACGATCACCTGCACCCGCAGGCCGGGCAGGGCGGTGGGCTGCGCCAGCTGTTCGGTGATGTCTGGGAATGGACCCACAGCGCCTATGGCGCCTACCCGGGCTTCCGCCCCTTTGCCGGCAATCTCGGCGAGTACAACGGCAAATTCATGTGTGGCCAATGGGTGCTGCGCGGTGGCAGCTGCGCCACGCCCCGTGGCCATGTACGTGCCAGCTACCGCAACTTCTTCATGCCACCGGCGCGCTGGCAGTTCTCCGGCCTGCGCCTGGCCCGGGATCTGGCATGAGCACGGTGCACGATGCGCTGCAGGCGCTGACCGATCTCACGCCCGGTCGCCAGCAGATCCTCGCTGACGTAGTGGCCGGGTTGTCGCGCACACCGCGCCAGCTGCCGTCCAAGTACTTCTACGATGCATGTGGCTCGCGCCTGTTCGAACAGATCACCCGGACCCGCGAGTATTACCCCACGCGTACCGAGCTGGCCCTGCTTTCGCGGGTACTGCCGGACATCGCCCGCAGCGTCGGCCCGCGCCTGCACGTGGTGGAGCTGGGCAGTGGCAGTGGCCGCAAGACCGCACTGCTGCTGGCCGCGCTGCGTGAACCGGTGGCGTATACCCCCATCGAGATCTCGCGTGCCGCGCTGCTGTCCAGCATCGACCATCTAGCCCCGGCGCTGCCCGAGGTCGAGATGCTGCCGGTCTGTGCAGACTTCACCCGTCCCGTTGCCGTGCCCATGCCCGAACGCGAACCCGCGCGGCGGTTGCTGTTCTTCCCCGGGTCTACGCTGGGCAACTTTGAAGGCGAGGACGCGGTCGCGCTGCTGCGCGCGATGCGCCAGACCATGGGCCGTGATGGCCTGGCCCTGGTTGGCATCGACCTGCACAAGGACCCGGCATTGATCGAGGCGGCCTACAACGATGCACAGGGTGTCACCGCCGCGTTCACCCTCAACCTGCTGGCGCGCCTCAACCGCGAGATCGGCAGCGACTTCGATCTCGATGGCTTCCGCCATCGTGCCCGCTACAGCGTCGCGCGGCTGCGCATCGAGACCGATCTGGTCAGCCGGCGGGCACAGGACGTCCATCTGGATGGCCGCACCTTCCATTTCGAGGCCGACGAACCGATCCGCGTCGAATACAGCCACAAGTACACCGACGACAGCTTCGAAGCGCTGCTGCAGCCCGCTGGCCTGCAGGTCATGCAGCGCTGGGATGCTGAAGGCCCGGCCTATGGCCTGCGCCTGTTGCGCGGCATATAGGCGCCGGCAGCCGGCGCCGCTTCAGGTTCGATGGCGACGCTCCGCCTAAGATGGCCCTGCAACGGCAACACGGAGGACGCCATGCCCATTCTGACCACGCTCGGCCTGGCGGCCGCTCTTGCCTCGGCACCGACTGCGCCTGCCGCCCCTGCCGCCGGCATCGATCCGGCGTTCAGCCGCTGCCTGTCGGGCCTGCAGGCCACTGCTGCGACACAAGGCATCAGTCCCGACCGCTTCAATGAGATCACCGCCGGCCTCTCGGCCGACCCCAGCGTGCTCGGCCTGCTCGATGCACAGCCCGAATTCACCACGCCGATCTGGGACTACCTGGCCGCGTTGGTCGATCGCCAGCGCGTGGACGATGGGCGCGCCCTGCTGGAGCAGCACCGCGACCTGCTCGATCGCGTGTCGGCGCAGTACGGCGTCGATCCGGCCACCATCGTCGCGGTCTGGGGTGTGGAGAGCGACTACGGCCGCGTGTTCGGCAAGCGCCCGCTGCTGCAGTCATTGGCTACGCTGTCCTGTGCCGGCCGCCGCCAGCCCTTCTTCCGCGGTGAGCTGCTGGCCCTGCTCAAGCTGATCGACCGTGGCGACCTGCAGGCGCAGGGGCTTATCGGTTCCTGGGCCGGCGCCTTCGGGCACACGCAGTTCATGCCCAGCACCTATGCACGCATCGCCGTCGATGGTGATGGCGATGGCCGCCGCGACCTGGTCGGCAGCATTCCCGATGCGCTGGCCTCCACCGCCAACTACCTCAAGCGCGCCGGCTGGCGCAGCGGCGAGCCGTGGGGCATGGAAGTGCGGATCCCGGCGGGTTTCAATGCCGGCCAGGCGGGACGTACCCAACGTCGGGCCCTGGCTGACTGGCGCGCGCAGGGGGTGACCGCGCTGGATGGGAGCGTGCTGGCCCCGGCCAATCTCCCGGCCGATGCGCGTGCCGCCCTGCTGTTGCCGGCCGGCAGCAAGGGCCCGGCGCTGCTGGTGTTCCGCAACTACGACGCGATCTACAGCTACAACGCCGCCGAAAGCTACGCGCTGGCGATTGCCACGCTGGCCGACCAGCTGCGTGGCGGTACCGGGCTGGCCACCGCCTGGCCGACCGACGATCCCGGCATCGGCCGTGATGAGCGCCGCCAGCTGCAGACGCTGCTGCTGGCCCGCGGCCACGATATCGGCACCGCCGACGGCATGATCGGCACCGCCACGCGTCGCGCGATCCAGGCCGAGCAGCAACGCCTTGGATGGGCCAATGCGGATGGGCGCGCCGGACAACGCATCCTGCGCGCGCTGCAGCAGGAGGCAGCAACGGTGCCTGCGGCCACCCGCCAGGCCTTGCCGGCGGCACGTTGACCGCGACATCATCGCCGCGGTCTTCAAGGAGCGTCATCGCATGCAGTCGAACCCGGACATCCGCACCGGCCTGTTCCATGGGCTCGAGGCCTGGCACGTGCGTACCCCCAGTGCCACTGCAGTCATCAGCGTGTTCGGTGGACAGCTGTTGTCGTTCATCCCCGAAGGGCAGCCGGACCTGCTGTGGCTGTCGCCGCAACGCGCGGAGCTGCCGACGCCGATCCGCGGTGGCGTGCCGGTGTGCTGGCCGTGGTTCGGCCGCCAGGGGCAGGATGCTGATGCTCCTGCACATGGCCTGGTACGTACCGCGCGCTGGGAGTTGCAGCACGCCGGGCAGAATGAGGCCGGCGATGTGGAACTCCAGTTGGCCCCGTCGCCGCCTGGCCATCCCGGCCTGCGCCTGCAGATGCACCTGCGCATCGGTCGCCAGCTGCGCCAGGAGCTGACCACCGGGAACACGGGAACGTCGCCGGTGACATTCACCCAGGCCCTGCACAGCTACTTCCGGGTAGGGGATGCCAACCAGGTCGAGGTCGAGGGCCTTGATGGCCTGCAGTACCTGGACAAGTACGAGGACTACGCGCAGCAGCGTATGCAACAGGGACCGTGGTCACTGCGCGATCCGCGTGATCCCGGGCGCAGTGATCGCATCTATACCGGTACCGATGGCCACTACGTGCTGCGCGATCCGGTGCTGCAACGGCGGATCGAGATCCGCAGCGAAGGCAGCCAGACCCTGGTGGCCTGGAATCCGGGCGCCGAGGCGGCGGCCAACATGGCTGATGTCGGCGATGGCTGGCGCGACTATGTCTGCCTGGAAGTAGCCAATGCCGGGCCAGAGCAGATTACCCTTGTGCCAGGCGCGCGCCATCAGCTGGTGCAGACCCTGGCCAGTTCCGCGCTGTAAGCGCTGGCAGCAGTTTCAGTTTGTCGATGTGGATAACAAGGATGGAAAACATGCAGGAAGCACAGTGGTGGTACGCCAACGGCAGGCAGAGCGAAGGACCGGTGGACCTGGCCGGTCTGCGTCGCCTGCAGCAGGACGGGACGGTGACGGCACGCACGCTGGTGTGGTGCGAAGGCATGCCCTCGTGGCGGCCGTTGGCGGAGCTGGAGCAGGTTTCAACACCCATCGCGGTGGCTCCGCTCCCGGATATCGATGCGATCCCGGCGGTTGAGGGCATCGCGCCAAGTGCCGGCGACCCGTCCGATCCGTATCGTGCGCCTGCCGCTGCACCGGAGATGGCTGCGGCCGCCGGGCTGGAGGGCGAGATGGCCTTGTATGCCAGCGTGGTCGGCGGCAACTTCCCGGTCTACCGCCAGCGCTGGCGCCTGGATCAAGGCATCGCCACGGGTACCGGAACCTGGCACTGGCCGGCATTCCTGATCGGTCTGGTGTGGATGATGTACCGCCGGATGTACCGTCTCGCGGCGCTCTGGGTTGGCGTGCTGTTGCTGATCAGTGTGGTCGAGACACTGCTGGGGGTTCCCGACGGCCTGTCGATGGTCATCACCTTCGCGCTCAGCATCACCACCGGCATGTTCGGCAACAGCTGGTACCTGGCCCATTGCCAGCGGCAGATCGCCCGGGCCCGTGCCGTGGCGGGGGGCGATGAAGCGCGCATGCGCAGCGAACTGGCCGCGCGTGGTGGCACCAGCGTAGTTGCCACACTGGTGGCCATCGTCATCATGCTGGCGGTGGGTACGGTTGGTGCTGTGCTGGCGGGATAGGCTGGATCAGCGGCCCTCGCGGGGCCGCAATACCAGCAGGCACAGCGCACCGGCCACCAGGCCCCAGAACGCCGAGCCGATGCCGGCCAGCGTGACACCGGAGGCGGTGACCAGGAAGGTGACCAGTGCCGCCTCGCGGTCCCGCTCTACCGCCAGCGCACTGGCCAGGCTGTTGGCGATGGTGCCGAACAGCGCGATACCGGCCACGCAGGCCACCAGCTCCTTCGGGAAGGCGGCGAACAGTGCGGCAACCGTCGCACCGAACAGCCCGATGACAATATAGAAGGCCCCGGCGGCCATGGCGGCGGTATAGCGCCGTGCCGGATCTTCATGCGCATCGCGGCCCATGCAGATCGCGGCCGTGATCGCGGCCAGGTTCAGCGCGTAGGCACCGAACGGCGCCAGCAACGTATTGACCACACCGATCCAGCCGATCAGCGGCGAGACCGGGGCGTCGTAGCCGGACGCCCGCATCACCGCCACGCCCGGAATGTTCTGCGAGGCCATGGTGACCACGAACAGGGGCAGGGCGATGCCAGCCACCGCAGTCCAGGACAAGGATGGGGTCACCCATTGCGGTACCGCCAGTTGCAGCTGCACCTGCTGTGCGTGCAGCAGGCCGCGGCTGGCCGCGACCGCGATACCGACCAGCAGGGTGGCGATGACCGCATAGCGCGGGAACAGGCGGCGTCCAGCCAGCCAGGTGGCGAACATCGCCAGCGCCAGCACCAGCTGGGTGTTCATGGCCACGAACACGTCCAGACCGAAGCGCAGCAGCACGCCGGCCAGCATGCCGGCGGCCAGTGCCATCGGCACCCGCTGCATCAACCGGGCGAAGATGCCGGAGAACCCGGCCAACATGCCCAGCACCGCAGCAAGCAGGAAGGCGCCGGTCGCTTCAGAGAGCGAGGCACCGCCGGCACCGACCACCAGCATCGCCGCGCCCGGTGTCGACCATGCGGTCACCACCGGCACGCGATAGCGCAGTGACAACCCGATGCAGGTGACGCCCATGCCCAACCCCAATGCCCACATCCAGGAGGCGATCTGCGCCTGGTTGGCACCGACGGCCTGCGCGGCCTGGAACACGATCACTGCGGAACTGGCGAAGCCGACCAGCACGGTAATGAAGCCGGCAACGAGGGCCGGCACTGAAAGGTCGCGCCACCATGCTTGCCGCACCTGCATGTTCATTGCCGTCTCTCCTGTGTGCATCCATGCATTGTGCATCCCTATATTGATAGGGGTTGCGGCGTTGACCGCGCAACGCGCGGGCAACGCCGCAGCGATCTTCGAGCGTACGTCATGCGTGATGTTGCGGTGCTTCTGTCATCAGCATGCAAAAAAGCGCTTGACGAAATCTGCAGGATCTCTAGAATTCGCTCCCTTGCTGCAGCGCATCGCTTCTTCGGAAACGGCACGCGAACAGCGACGCCACCACCGACGAACGAGATGATCGAACGAAGGTGTTGACGGACTCGAAAAGTCCGGCATAATAGGCGGCTCGCAACGACGAAAGGCCTTCGGGCCC
>NZ_CP127408.1:372500-4530000 GCF_030291095.1 Stenotrophomonas sp. 59 | reverse complement strand
TGTCTCCACCCGAGACTCAGTGAAATTGAAATCGCTGTGAAGATGCAGCGTTCCCGTGGCAAGACGGAAAGACCCCGTGAACCTTTACTATAGCTTTACACTGAACGTTGAGTTCGTCTGTGTAGGATAGGTGGGAGGCTATGAAACTGTGGCGCTAGCTGCAGTGGAGCCATCCTTGAAATACCACCCTGTCGTGCTTGACGTTCTAACCTGGGCCCATTATCTGGGTCGGGGACCGTGTATGGTGGGTAGTTTGACTGGGGCGGTCTCCTCCTAAAGAGTAACGGAGGAGCTCGAAGGTACGCTCAGCGCGGTCGGACATCGCGCACTGTGTGCAAAGGCATAAGCGTGCTTGACTGCAAGATCGACGGATCAAGCAGGTAGGAAACTAGGACTTAGTGATCCGGTGGTTCTGTATGGAAGGGCCATCGCTCAACGGATAAAAGGTACTCCGGGGATAACAGGCTGATACCGCCCAAGAGTTCATATCGACGGCGGTGTTTGGCACCTCGATGTCGGCTCATCACATCCTGGGGCTGTAGTCGGTCCCAAGGGTATGGCTGTTCGCCATTTAAAGTGGTACGCGAGCTGGGTTCAGAACGTCGTGAGACAGTTCGGTCCCTATCTGCCATGGGCGTTGGAGATTTGAGAGGGGCTGCTCCTAGTACGAGAGGACCGGAGTGGACGAACCTCTGGTGTTCCGGTTGTCACGCCAGTGGCATTGCCGGGTAGCTATGTTCGGAAGCGATAACCGCTGAAAGCATCTAAGCGGGAAGCGCGCCTCAAGATGAGATCTCCCGGGGCACAAGCCCCCTGAAGGAACCATGTAGACTACGTGGTTGATAGGTCAGGTGTGTAAGTACAGCAATGTATTGAGCTAACTGATACTAATGATCCGTGCGGCTTGACCATATAACCTCAAGTTGCCTTGGCTTTACGACAACGTCGTAAGAGCGTCCAAGTGCACGCTACGTCACAAGAACTATGCGAGGCTGGCGCCTTGTCCCATCGGGACGAGTGCGACTCTCCAAAAGCCTCCCTGGTGAAATTAGCGCTGTGGAACCACCCGATCCCATCCCGAACTCGGAAGTGAAACGCAGCTGCGCCGATGGTAGTGTGGCTCAAGCCATGCGAGAGTAGGTCATCGCCAGGGTTTATACCCAAAACCCCGCTGCTCACGCAGCGGGGTTTTTCTTTGTGCGCGGGAAATGCCGGTAGTGCCGGCCGCTGGCCGGCAGGCGCGTTGTTGGAACCGCTGCGAGCGGCGGCGCCAACCAAGGTTGCCGACTACCGATGGCAGGGTGATCACCGATGGATCCACGCCTTGCGCGGATGCTCTCCGCGCGGAGCCAGGGCGCCAACCACGGTTGGCCGCTTCCCACATCAGGCGCACGCCGCAATCGTTTGCCAGGTAGATCCACGCCATGCGTGGATGCCTCTGTGCGGAACCACGGCGCCAACCACGATGGGCCGCTATCGGCGTGACCCATCACGCAGAACACGCAAAAAAAGACGGCGCCCTGCGGGCGCCGTCTTCACATGGATTGTATTGAAAGCCGAGATCAGGCAACCAGCGCCACGTCCTGTGACTCCTGCTGTCGGAACACCGACACTGCATCGTCCAGCGTTCCCGCCTGCGACTGCAGTTCGCGGGCTGCGGCAGTTGCTTCCTCCACCAGCGCAGCATTCTGCTGCGTGGCCTGGTCCATCTGCACCACGGTCTGGTTGATCTGCTCGATGCCGATCGACTGTTCCTGCGACGCGGCAGAGATCTCACGCATGAGGTGGCTGACATTCTCAACACCCCCCACGATCCCCTGCATGCGTTGGCCAGCATCCGCCACCAGTTGGGCACCTTCGCCCACCTGGCGGCCGGCTTCGTCGATCAGCTTCTTGATCTCCTGGGCCGCCGCCGCTGAACGCTGTGCCAGCACCCGCACTTCACTGGCCACCACGGCGAAGCCGCGGCCCTGCTCGCCGGCGCGCGCCGCTTCCACTGCTGCGTTAAGTGCAAGGATGTTGGTCTGGAAGGCGATGCCGTCGATGACGCCCGTGATGTCGCCGATCCGCTTCGACGCGCCTTCGATGGCCTGCATGGTGTCGACGACCCGCTGCATGGCCGCGTTGCCATCACTGGCGGCATTCTGCGTGGAGGCCGCCAGCTCGCTGGCCTCACGCGCATGGGCGGCGTTCTGGCGCACGGTGGCGGTCAGCTCCTCCATTGACGCCGCGGTTTCCTGGAGGTGCGCGGCCTGGCGCTCGCTGCGTTCGGACAGGGCGCCGTTGCCAGCGGCAATTTCGTTGGCCGCCGTGCCGATCGAAGATGCGCACTGCTGGATGCGGCCCACCATGCGCGCCAGCTGGCCCGCCGTGGCGTTCGCATCGCGCTGGATGGCCGCGAAGGCGCCGTGATACTCGCCGCGCATGCGCCGATCCAGATCGCCGTTGGCCAGCGCCGAGAGCATCTGCCGCACTTCATCCACAGTGCTGCCCAGCGTATCGAGCAGCTGGTTGATGCCTCCCGTGAGGCCGTCGAGGAAGCTGGCGCCTTCGGTCGCCTGCAGGCGCTGCTCGAGATCACCGGCGGCGGCGGCGGCGACGATGCCGGCCACGGCGTTCTCCAGCGTGAGTTCGTGGGTCCGGTCATGCCACTCCACGGCAAAGCCCAGGCGCGCGCCCTGATCGTCGAACACCGGTGTGACCACCTGGGCGAAGTGCACCGGGCCGATCTGCACCTTGCCGTTATGCGTGACCTGCAGGCCATTGAGGATGGCGCGGATGCGGTCCGGGTTGGCGTGGAAACGATGGATGCTGCTGCCCACCAGGCGTTCGGCGTCGAAATCGGGGAAGGCCTGTCGCAACGTTGCCTGCTGGTTGCGCAGCAGTGCTACCACCGAGCGGTTCACATAGCGGATCACGTGGTCGTTGTCAGCGATCATCATCGCGGTGCGTGAGGCATCCAGCGCCTGGCGGATCTGCGCGTTCTCGGCATGCGCCGCCGCCTCGCGTCCGCGCTGGGCCTGCACGTGGCGTGCAGTGTCGGCCAGGGCGTGGGCCAGCGAACCCGGCGCATAGGCGCTGGTGTCGGCATGTGCACCAAGATCGGCGCCGGTGGCGATATCGCGTGCCAGCGCCGCAAGGCGACGCGGGCCATGGCCAAGTGTCTCGGTCTGCTGGCGAAGCCGCAGTGCGACCTGGCCGAGGAACAGGGTCAGGCCCGCGAACATGCCGGCCTGCAGCAGCGTCGGCCACGCTGTGGCACCGCTCAGCAACGGGGCCAGCAGTGCGAGCGTGCCCACCCCACCGGCCAGCCACACCGGCAGCCGATCGCGGTGTCCCAGCAGCACGCCCAGCAACAGGGCAACCGGCAGTGCCGGTGACAGGCCGACGATCGCGCACACCAGGGCCAGTTGCAGCGACAGCAGCGAGGCCAGGCCATTGCGGGCGATGCCACGGCCAACCTGGGATCCGCCCAGCCACGCCGCAGGCAGCACTGCAGCGGCAGCCAGCACGGCGGCCTGCACCTGTGGACCACGCAGGGCCAGCACCAGGCCAGCCAGGCCCAGTGCTGCGCTGCCGATCAGCAGGCGGCGATCAGCGCGGCGGGCGAGCTGCTGCAGGTGCGGCAGGCGAGCGGTATCGGGGGGACGGGAGAATGCAGCGGACATCGGCGACTCCTGGATCAGCAGACGACAACGGCCACGCGGTGACGCACGCAGGACTGCGTGGCCAGGGCATGGACCGGGAATTCGGGGAATGCGACGCAATCAACGTCGCGCAGACGGGGCGCCGTGACCACATCCTGTGGGTGACGGTGCAATGGAGCGGGCATGCGGACTTCCTTGCAGAACCAGACACACGCCGCAGGCCCGACCGGACCTGCGTGCTGCAGGCGCAGCGGCCCGCAACTGATGTATCGGCCGCAACTGCGCAGAGTGAAGTGCGCGGACGCCGCGACTCAGCCGGCGTTGTCGTTGCTGAAGAAGCGCAGGATCACCTCGGCGATCTGCGCCGGATCTTCCATGTGCAGGTGATGGTTGCCGGGAAACACCGCCAACCGCCCATCGCGCAGGTGCTGCAGGCGATCGCTGCGCATCGGCTCGGGATAGTAGGACTGCGCCGGCGTGGCATAGATCACCTGCGTCGGGCAGGCGATGGCCTGCAGCAGGTTGTCGATCTGGCCTTCGCTGAGGCGGATCGCAGTCGGCAGCATCAGACGCGGGTCGCTGCACCAGCGATAGCCACCTTCGACCGGCTCCACGCCGCGCTCGACCAGCAGCCGTGCACAGCGCTCGCTCAGCTGGTTGGTCATCATCCGCGCGCGGATCGGCGCGGCCAGGTCGGGGAACACGCGCAGTTGCTTGCGCGCCAGCCCACGCGTGGCATTCACGTGCTCGCGCAGGCGGTTGGCGGTGTCTTCTTCCGGACCGCGCAGGCCGCCGAGCGCTTCGATCGCCACCAACCGCTCCACGCGATCACTGACCGAGGCGGTGAGGCTGGCGATGCCGGCGCCCATCGAATGGCCGAGCAGGCTGAAACGGTCCCAGCCCAGCGCGTCGGCGACATCGAGTACATGACAGATCGCAGCGGCCGTGGTGTAGCTGGCACCGGCCGGCAGATGCGCGCTGTGGCCGTGACCGGGCAGGTCGATGGCCACCAGCTGCAGCGAGGACAGGTGCGGGGCCAGTGGCACGAAGCTGGCGGCGTTGTCGAGCCAGCCATGCAGGGCCAGCACGCGTGGGCCGTCGCCGTGGTTGCGCAGGCCAGCGACGCGGGCGCCACCGACCTCGAGCTCAAGCGGTTGCAGGCTCATGCCAACGAGGCCACGGCCAGCCGTGCCAGTGCGCGCGCATGTTCCGGCTCGGCATTGAGGCACGGGATGTAGCGCATTTTCGCGCCGCGCTCGGCCAGCGTTTCGGTGAAGCCCATCGCGACCTCTTCCAGCGTCTCCAGGCAGTCGGTGGCGAAGCCCGGGCAGACCACGTCGATCTGCTTCACCCCGGACTCGGCCAATGCCCACAGGCTGGGCTCGGCGTACGGCTGCAGCCAGCGCTCGCGGCCAAACCGCGACTGGTAGCCCATCTGCCACTCGTCCCTGCCCAGGCCCAGCGCGTTGGCGATGGCCTGTGCGCTGGCTTCGCAGCGCTGTGGATACGGATCGCCACCATCGGCCAGGCGCTGCGGAATGCCATGGAAGGAGAACATCAGCTTCTGCCCACGACCGTGCTGCTCCCAGTAGCGCCGGATCGAGCCGGCCACGGCCTCGACCCAGCCCGGATCGACCGAGTAGTCGCGAACCAGGCTGACGGTTACGCCCGGGTTGCGGCGCTGCCACGCATCGACCCGGTCCTCGACCGAGGCGGTGGTGGTGGTGGAATACTGCGGATACAGCGGCAGTACCACGATGCGGCGCGCGCCGTCGGCGGCCAGCCGGTCCAGCTCGCTGGCCAGCGCCGGTTCGCCGTAACGCATCGCGTGGCGCACCGTCAGGGTCGGCAGCAGGGCCTGCATGGCCTGCGCCAGCTGGCGCGTATGCACCATCAGCGGTGAGCCGTCGGGCAGCCAGACCTGTGCGTACTTGGCCGCCGAACGGCCGCTGCGCAGCGGCAGGATCAACCCGCGCAGCAACGGCTGCCACAGCAGCGCCGGGATCGAGACCACGCGGGGGTCGGACAGGAATTCAGCCAGGTAACGGCGTACGGCAGGGGCCGTCGGCGTCTCGGGCGTGCCTAGGTTGACCGCCAGCACGGCGGTATCGGGTGCGTCGAGCATGGGCAGTATTGTCGCCGATCCAGTGCCGCGCCGGGATGCAAGGTTCGGATTGCAGGCATAGCGCGCATCAATGTGAGCAGGGAACGCTCATTGGGGATTCATGACAACACTACTAATTTCAGTCACTTGCTATATCTTCCTATGGACTGACTTCTGGAGCCTGCCATGCGTCGCCCGATCCAAGCCCTGCTGATCGCCGCCAGTCTGCTGTCCAGCCAGGCCATGGCCGGGCCGCAGGAAGACCAGCGTGCGCGCAACGCTGTGCGTGTGCTGGCTGAAATCCAGGGGATCCCTGAACAGGGCATCCCGGACAAGTTGCTCGACGAAGGCCGCGCGGTCATCGTCATTCCCGACACGATCAAGGCCGGTCTGGTCATCGGCGGTCGCCGCGGCCACGGCCTGATGTCGGTGCGCATGGCCAATGGCGCCTGGTCCAACCCGGTGTTCGTCAAGCTCACCGGCGGCAGCATCGGCTTCCAGGCCGGTGTGCAGTCCTCGGACGTGGTGCTGGTGTTCCGCAACGATCGCAGCCTGGACAATCTGGTCAACGGCAAGTTCACCCTGGGTGCCGATGCCGGCGTCGCTGCCGGTCCGGTGGGACGCAACGCCGCCGCGGCCACCGACGGCCAGCTGAAGGCCGAGATCTGGTCCTGGTCGCGCGCCCGCGGCCTGTTTGCCGGTGTCGCGCTGGACGGCGCGGTGCTGCAGATCGACGATGCCGCCAACCTCGATGCCTACGGCAGCAACACCACGCCGCGGATGATCTTCGAAGGTCGCGCCGCCGGTTCGCCGTCGATGGATGTGGTCGCCTTCCGCGATCGCCTGGAAGAGGCCACCTACGCTGCGCGCAACAACCGCAGCGGCAACGGCGGCAGCGCGCCGCGCCCGGCAGCGGCCCCGGCAGTTGCTCCGGCGCCTGTTCAGGCAGCACCGGCCGCCCCAGCCGAGGCCACCACCGCACCGCTGCAGAACGTTCCGCAGAACCCGCCGCCTCAGCAGCAGGGCTTCCAGCCGGTCAACGACGGCGAAATCCGCACGGAAACGCTGGGCGGAAACTGACTTTCGTCACGCGCGCCGGCTAACACCCGGTGCGCTATGCTCGACAGCCTGATCACTAACGTAACGAGCGTCTTTATGGGCAGTTTCAGCATCTGGCATTGGTTGGTCGTGCTGGCCATCGTCCTGCTGGTGTTCGGCACCAAGCGCCTGACCAGCGGCGCCAAGGACCTCGGTTCGGCGGTCAAGGAATTCAAGAAGGGCATGCGCGACGAAGACAAGCCGAACGCGCAGCTGGGCGATGAGTCGCGCAGCCAGGACGCCTCGCGCACCGCGCAGGACGAGCACGACCGCAACGCACGTTGATCCGGAGCGGTTGCGGTGTTCGATATCGGCTTCAGCGAACTGCTGGTGATTGCAGTGGTCGCCCTGGTGGTGCTCGGTCCCGAGCGCCTGCCCAAGGCGGCCCGCTTCGCCGGCCTGTGGGTGCGTCGTGCCCGCAATCAATGGGATTCGGTGAAACAGGAACTGGAACGCGAGCTGCAGGCCGAGGAGATCAAGCGGCAGATGCAGGACGTGCGCCAGGGCATGCAGGACACCGAGAACCAGCTGCGCGCCAGCGGCGAAGCGATCCGTCGCGAAGCCCAGCAGGCGCAGCAGCAGGGCGATGATCTGGTGCAGGAAGTCCGTGCACCGGCACCAGCGGATCTGCCGCCGCACATGAGCGCCGCGCCCGATGCCGTTGAACCGACGCAGGACGGTGGTGCCGCCGAGCCGGTTTCGGCCGCGCCCGCTGAAGCCGGTACGCCGCCGGCGCAGAGCACGGAGCGCCAGCCATGAGTGAACAGGATTTCGGCGAGAGCTCACTGGTCGAACACCTGGTGGAACTGCGCGGCCGCCTGGTGCGCGCATTGCTGGGCCTGGGCGTGGTGCTGCTGGCGCTGCTGCCGTTCACCCAGAAGCTGTACAACGCATTGGCCGAACCGCTGGTCTCGCAGCTGCCCAACGGGCAGACGATGATCGCCACCAATCCGGCAGGTGCCTTCTTCGCGCCGCTGAAGCTGACCTTCTTCGTCGCCCTGTTCGTGGCGGTGCCGTGGCTGCTGTACCAGCTGTGGGCGTTCGTCGCGCCGGGCCTTTACGCGCGAGAAAAGCGCCTGGCGGTGCCGCTGCTGGTGTCATCGGTGCTGCTGTTCTACACCGGTTGCGCCTTCGCCTACTTCCTGGTGCTGCCGGCGGTGTTCCACTTCCTCACCACCTTCAGCCCGGACGTGATCGCCATTACGCCGGATGCGAACGCCTATCTGGACTTCGTGCTGGCGATCTTCTTCGCCTTCGGCGGCAGTTTCGAACTGCCGGTGGCGATGGTGATCCTGGTGCTGCTGGGCTGGGTGACGCCGCAGCAGTTCAAGGAAGGCCGCGGCTACGCGATCGTCGGCATCTTCGTGGTGGCGGCGGTGCTGACCCCGCCGGACGTGGTGTCGCAGCTGATGCTGGCGATCCCGATGTGCCTGCTGTACGAGCTGGGCATCCACGCCGCACGCTGGCTGGTGCCATCGTCGGTAGTGAAGAAGCCCGCCGCGTGATGCGGTAGCGCCGGGCCATGCCCGGCGTGCGGGGTTCGATGTGATGCCACCGCCGGGCATGGCCCGGCGCTACCGGTGGGACCGGTCAGGCGTGGAACACGTCGCTGGAGGTCGGCGTGGTCGGAATCGGCGGCGCCGCGCGGCTGCCGCGGTGCACGAACATCTGCTTCCACGCGGCGTAGACCGCGCCGACATACAGCGGCATCAACACCGTGGTCAGCACCAGCTGGGCGATGAAGGCGGCGGCCAGCGGGCCACCGATCAGCATCGCGATCTGGATCACGATCACGAACAGGATGTACATGCAGAACGCGGCGATCAGGCCGAGTGCGGCGAACACGATCATCGCGCCGATGTTCTCGATGCAGCCCTGCAGGCTCAGGCGCAGCGCGTGCATGCCGCTCTGCTTGTCGAACACCACCAGCGCCGGCTGGGTGAACATCGCCAGCGACAGCGCGACCGCGCTCAGGAACACCAGCAGCATCCACAGCGCGATGCGCTTGGCCGGCAGGTTGGCAACCAGCGCGGCGGCATCGTCCGGCTTGATCTGCTGGCCACTGCGGCTGATCTCTTCCATCTTGGTCATGACCTCGCTGAAGGCCGTGAAGCCCTCGCGGCCGATCATCAGGAACAGCAGCGCGCCCAGCAGCAGCACCGCCAGCACCTGGATCGCCAGCGGCACCAGCAGGTGGCTGACGCGGTGGTCGCGGATCGGCTGCAGCAGGTGCGAAGCCAGGCCCGGGCGGCCTTCGTCGATCTCGCCCACGGCATACAGCATGCCGCCGAACATGATCGGCGAGATGGCCAGCGTCATCAGCTGCACGGCCATGCCGGCGGCGCCGGGAATCAGCGTCGACAACAGCGTGACCACCCAGCTCACCAGCAGCCAGGTCAGGCCGATCCGGGCCAGCTGCAGCGGCGCACGCCGGTACAGGGAGAACGTATCCAGCAACCACTGGGCGCCCGCCGAAGCCGGCAGCTTGCGAATCTCTTTCATGGACATCCGGGAAGGACAGGAGGGGGCCGGGCGGCTGCCCGTGCCGCCGATTATCCCTGTTTTGCCGCCGGCTGGGCTGAAGACAGCCGCGCCTGGCGGACGAAGCGGCGCAACAGCTGGCGGGCCAGCGGCGCGGCACTGACCGCGCGCTCGATGCTGCGGGCGCAGCCGCCATGGCGGCCGATGCAGTCGGCGCGGGCACGCACGTAGCCACGCATGTGGTGGGTGGCGAACTCCGGATGGAACTGCACGCCCCAGGCCTGGCGCCCCCAGCGGAAGGCATGGCAGCCGTCCAGCGGCGAACGGGCCAGCACCTCGGCCCCGTCGGGCGCGCGCAGCACGGTCTGCAGATGGGTGGCGTGGGCGGCAAAATGCTGCGGCAGGCCCTGGAACAGCGGGTCCTGCGCGGCCTGCGGCTGCAGTTCCAGCTCGATCGTGCCGGACTCGCGGCCGGCCGGGTTGTAGGCCACCTCACCACCCAGCGCATGTGCCAGCAGCTGATGGCCGTAGCAGATGCCGAACACCGGCAGGTCGTCGTGGGCGGTCTGGCGCAGCCACGCGGCGCTGCGCTCGCTCCAGTCGGCATGGTCGGTGACGAAGGCGGCCGAGCCGGTCACCAGCACGCCCGCGAAGGCGTGCGGATCGGGCAGGGCGCCACCGTGCTCGACATCGACCACCACGGTCTCGTGTTCTTCCAGCCCGGCGGCGACGCGGATCCAGTGCGGGAAGCGCCCGTAGCGGCGCAGCGACGGCACCGGGCGGCCGGTTTCAAGGATCAGGAACGGGGCTGGGTTCATCCGGGGGCGGCAGGACTGACAGGACTTCCTCGATTGTAGTCAGCCCCTGCGCCACCTTTTCAAGCCCGGCCTGGCGCAGGGTTCGCAGCCCTTCAGTACGCGCGGCACGGGTGAAACCGGCCAGGTCCATGTCGGCGCGGATCTGCCCGCGCAGCCGCGAACCCAATGGCAGCAACTCATACAGGCCGATACGGCCGAGGAATCCGGTGCGCCGGCACTCCAGGCAACCGACCGGCCGACAGGGCGTGGCGGCATCTGGATATGCGGCATGGCTATCAGCCAGCACCGCCCAATCGGCCGCGCCGAGGCTGTGCGGCTGCTTGCAGTGCGGGCACAGCGTGCGCACCAGGCGCTGGGCGAGGATGCCGTTGAGGGTACTGGCCAGCAGGTAATGCGGCACGCCCAGGTCGAGCAGGCGGGTGACCGCCGATGGCGCGTCGTTGGTGTGCAGGGTGGACAGCACCAGGTGGCCGGTCAGCGAGGCCTGCACCGCCATCTGCGCGGTCTCCAGGTCGCGGATCTCGCCGATCATGATGATGTCCGGGTCCTGCCGCAGCAGGGTGCGCACGCCGCTGGCGAAGTCCAGGTCGATGTTGGCCTGCACCTGCATCTGGTTGAATTCGGGCGCGATCATCTCGATCGGGTCCTCCACTGTGCACACGTTCACGTCCGGCGTGGCCAGCCGCTTCAGCGTGGAATACAGGGTGGTGGTCTTGCCCGAGCCGGTCGGGCCGGTGACCAGCACGATGCCGTGCGGGCGCTCGACCAGCGCATTCCAGCCAGCGGCTTCCTGCGGGCTGAAACCGAGCTGGTCGATGCTCTTGAAGGCCGCATCCGGGTCGAAGATGCGCATCACGCACTTCTCGCCGAAGGCGGTGGGCATGGTCGACAGGCGCATTTCGACCTCGCGGCCACCCGGCGAGCGGGTCTTGATGCGGCCATCCTGCGGACGCCGGCGCTCGGCCAGGTCCATGCGGCCAAGCACTTTGATACGGCTGACCACCGCGGTCATCACCGCCGGCGGCACTTCGAACACCTTGTGCAGCACACCGTCGATGCGGAAGCGCATGCGCCCCATCTCGCGGCGTGGCTCCAGGTGGATGTCCGAAGCGCGCTGTTCGTAGGCGTACTGCAGCAGCCAGTCGACGATGTGCACGATGTGCTGGTCGTCGGCATTGACGTCGCCGGTGCGGCCCAGCTCGACCAGCTGTTCGAAGCTGGGCAGGGTGGTGCTGGCCTCGCCGCGCACATCGCCACGGGCGCCGCGCACCGAGCGGGTCACCCCGTAGAACTCCATGGTGTAGCGGTGGAGGTCCAGCGGATTGACCACCGCCAGCTCGATGCGGCGGCGGGTCAGGTGCTGCAGGTCACGACGCCATTCCTGCACCAGCGGCTCGCTGGTGGCTACCAGCACGCGCTCGGCATCCACTGCCAATGGCAGGAAGCGGTGGCGGCGGGCGTAGGCATGCGACACCAGCGCGGTGACCGCGGCGACGTCCACCCGGGTCGGGTCGATGCGCAGGTAGCGGCTGCCGGTGCGCTGCGCCAGCCACTCGGTCAGGCGTTCCAGGGTCAGTTCGCCGCCGCCGGTCGCGGCCAGTTTGAGGTTGGACAGCAGTACCAGCGGATGCACTTCACTGGCGTTGCGCGCGCCCTGTGCGGAAAACCGCATGCGCTCGCGGTCCTGCTCGGCCACCAGTCCATCGGCGGCCAGGGCTGCGGCAATCTGCTCGAAATGCAGCCGTCCCCAGGGCAGCGGGACGCCGCCCGCCTCGCCGGGCGTGCCTGCCGGCAGCCGATGTTCCATCTGCCTGCTCCTCCCGGGTACGGAATGCCCCGCAGGTCGGCCGTTATACTAGCGCACCCCCTTGCCGGCCAAGACTCGTACGCATGTCCGCGACCCCGACCGTTCCGATCACCTTCCAGGGCCTGATCCAGACCCTGAACCAGTTCTGGGCCCAGCAGGGCTGCGTGCTCATCCAGCCGCTCGACCTGGAGGTGGGCGCCGGTACCTTCCACCCGGCCACCTTCCTGCGTGCGATCGGTCCGGAGGGCTGGAACGCGGCCTACGTGCAGCCCTCGCGCCGCCCGACCGACGGCCGC
This sequence comes from Stenotrophomonas sp. 59, assembly GCF_030291095.1. Taxonomy (NCBI): domain Bacteria; kingdom Pseudomonadati; phylum Pseudomonadota; class Gammaproteobacteria; order Lysobacterales; family Lysobacteraceae; genus Stenotrophomonas; species Stenotrophomonas sp. 59. The sequence goes on along the minus strand of NZ_CP127408.1, from coordinate 4,517,749 downwards.
TACGGCGAGAACCCGAACCGCCTGCAGCGCTACTACCAGTACCAGGTGGCGATGAAGCCGGCGCCGGACAACATCCAGCAGCTGTACCTGGATTCGCTGAAGGCGCTGGGCATCGACCCGCTGGTGCACGACCTGCGCTTCGTCGAGGACAACTGGGAATCGCCGACGCTGGGTGCCTGGGGCCTGGGCTGGGAAGTCTGGCTCAACGGCATGGAGGTGACCCAGTTCACCTACTTCCAGCAGGCCGGTGGCCTGGAGTGCCGCCCGGTGCTGGGCGAGATCACCTACGGTCTCGAACGCCTGTGCATGTACCTGCAGAACTGCGACAACGTCTACGACCTGGTCTGGACCTACGGCCCGGACGGCCAGCCGGTGACCTACGGCGACGTCTACCACCAGAACGAGGTGGAGCAGAGCACCTACAACTTCGAATACGCCGACGTGGAAGAGCTGTTCCACCGCTTCGATGCCTGCGAGCGTGAAGCGCAGAAGCTGGTGGAAGTGAACCTGCCGCTGCCGGCCTACGAGCAGGTGATGAAGGCCAGCCATACCTTCAACCTGCTCGATGCACGCCGTGCGATCAGCGTGACCGAGCGCCAGCGCTACATCCTGCGCGTGCGCGCGCTGGCCCAGGCGGTGGCCAAGGCGTACTACGAGCAGCGCGAGAAGCTGGGCTTCCCGGGCGCGAAGAAGGCCTGACGGCCGCTCCCTCCCTCTCTCAACTTCCGGGGCGCCGGACGCGTTGCGCGCTGCGCCCCCACCACAGGATCGAACCGATGAGCCAACTGTCCCCCCTGCTGATTGAACTGGGCACCGAGGAGCTGCCGGTCAAGGCGCTGCCGGGCCTGGCCCAGGCGTTCTTCGACGGTGTCGTCGAAGGCCTGCGCAAGCGCGGCGTCGCGCTGGAACTGGGCGATGCACGCCCGCTGTCGACCCCGCGCCGACTGGCCGTGCTGCTGCCGGGCGTCGGCCTGGAACAGCCGGAACAGCACAGCGAAGTGCTGGGCCCGTACCTGAACATCGCGCTGGACGCCGAAGGCCAGCCGACCAAGGCCCTGCAGGGCTTCGCCGCCAAGGCCGGGATCGACTGGACCGCGCTGGAGAAGACCACCGACAACAAGGGTGAGCGCTTCGTGCACCGCGCGGTGACCCCGGGCGCGAGCACCGCCAGCCTGCTGCCGGAGATCCTGCGCGAGGCGATCGCGGCGATGCCGATTCCCAAGCCGATGCGCTGGGGCGACCACGCCTGGGGCTTCGCCCGCCCGGCGCACTGGCTGGTGCTGCTGCACGGCGCCAACGTGGTCGAAGCCGAACTGTTCGGCCTGCAGGCTGGTCGTGTAAGCCGTGGCCATCGCTTCCACCACGACCAGACCGTGTCGCTGGCGCAGCCGCAGGAGTACGTTGAAGCGCTGCGCGCTGCGTTCGTGCTGGTCGACCCGAGCGAGCGCCGCGCGCGCATCGTCGCCGAGGTCGAGGCTGCCGCGGCCAAGGCCGGTGGCAGCGCTCGCATCACCGACGACAACCTGGAGCAGGTGGTGAACCTGGTCGAGTGGCCGTCGGCGGTGCTGTGCAGCTTCGAGCGCGCGTTCCTGGCGGTGCCGCAGGAAGCGCTGATCGAGACGATGGAGATCAACCAGAAGTTCTTCCCGGTGCTGGACGCCGCAGGCACGCTGACCGAGAAGTTCATCGGCATCGCCAACATCGAATCGAAGGACGTGGCCGAAGTGGCCAAGGGCTACGAGCGCGTGATCCGCCCGCGCTTCGCCGATGCCAAGTTCTTCTTCGACGAGGACCTGAAGCAGGGCCTGGCATCGATGGGCGACGGCCTGAAGACGGTGACCTACCAGGCCAAGCTGGGCAGCGTGGCCGACAAGGTGGCGCGCGTGGCCGCATTGGCCGAAGTGATCGCGCCGCAGGTCGGCGCCGATCCGGCGCAGGCCAGGCGCGCCGCCGAGCTGGCCAAGAACGACCTGCAGTCGCGCATGGTCAATGAATTCCCGGAACTGCAGGGCATCGCCGGCCGTCACTACGCCGTGGCCGGTGGTGAATCGGCCGAGGTGGCACTGGCCATCGACGAGGCCTACCAGCCGCGCTTCGGTGGTGATGACATCGCGCTGTCGCCGCTGGGCAAGGTGCTGGCCATTGCTGAACGCGTGGACACCCTGGCCGGTGGCTTCGCCGCGGGCCTGAAGCCGACCGGCAACAAGGATCCGTTCGCCCTGCGCCGCAACGCGCTGGGCCTGGCCCGCACGATCATCGAAAGCGGCTTCGAGCTGGACCTGCGCGCGCTGCTGGCCAGCGCCAACGCTGGCCTGGCGGCGCGCAACGTGCAGGCCGACGTCGGCGAGCTGTACGACTTCATCCTCGACCGCCTGAAGGGTTACTACGGCGACAAGAACGTGCCGGCCACGCACTTCAACGCGGTGGCCGAGCTGAAGCCTGCCTCGCTGTATGACTTCGACCGCCGCCTGGATGCGATCGGCACCTTCGCCGCGCTGCCGGAAGCCGAAGCGCTGGCTGCGGCCAACAAGCGCATCCGCAACATCCTGCGCAAGGCCGAGGGCGACATTCCGGCCCAGATCGACCCGGCGCTGCTGCAGGAAGACGCCGAGCGCGCGCTGGCCGAAGCGGTCACCGCAGCCATCGACGACACCGGCGCCAGCCTGCACCAGAAGGATTACGTGGCCGTGCTGGCGCGCCTGGCGCGCCTGCGCCCGCAGGTCGACGCGTTCTTCGATGGCGTGATGGTCAATGCAGAGGATCCAGCGCTGCGTGGCAACCGCCTGGCGCTGCTGACGATGCTGGGCGAACGCCTGGGCAAGGTGGCGGCGATCGAGCATCTGTCGAGCTGATCGGTGGCCCATCCACGCATGGCGTGGATCTACTGGCATTGACCCATCGGTAGCGCCGGGCCACGCCCGGCGTCACCGAACAATGTCCATCGGGGTCATTGCCGGCATCGCGCACGATGCCGGCATCCTCGCCTGCGATCACGACGATCGCCACAACGGCGCGTATTTTGACCGCCACTTAACAACCGATCCCCAATGACGTGATGCATTTCGCATCGTCACCTCCGGTCGGTATGCTGTGCCGCATGCAGCCAAAGAAATACGCCCTGCCGCTGATGGTCCTGTCGCTGGCCGCCACCTCCGTGGCCCACGCGCGCGGCACCATCGACAAGGTGGACATCAAGGGATTGGACAAGGGCGACGACGCCGCGATCATCGAGAACATCCAGGAATCGCTGTCGCTGTACGACACGATCGGCAAGGAGCAGGGCGAGTCGCGCCTGGAATACCTGCTGTCACAGGCCGAGCGGCAGACCCGCCAGGCGCTGGAACCCTTCGGGTACTACAACCCGGTGATCAAGGTCGAGGCGCCGCGCGTGGACGAGCACGTGCGTGTGCTGATCCATGTCGACAAGGGCACGCCGGTGACCGTCCGCCGCGAGCACATCGACATCACCGGCCCGGCGATGTACGACCAGTACCTGCAGGACGACCTGGCCGCGTTCAAGCCGCGCAAGGGCCAGCGGTTCGAGCATACGCAGTACGAAGCCAGCAAGATCACCGTCACCCGCCGCCTGGCCGAACGTGGCTATTTCGACGCCGACTACACCCAGCGCCAGGTGCAGATCACCCGTGCCGACAACGCCGCCGACATCGACCTGACCTGGGACAGCGGCCGGCGCTACAACATGGGCCCGGTGCGTTTCGAGCAGGACTACTTCGTCGACAAGCTGTTCGACCCGCTGGTGTACTGGGAACAGGGCAGCTATTTCCACGAGGGCAAGCTGGACCGGCTGCGCGAGTCGCTGACCAAGCTGGACTACTTCAGCGTGATCGACATCCAGCCGCGGCCGGACGAGGCCGATGCCAACGGCGAGGTGCCGGTGGATGTGAAGCTGACCCGCGCCAAGCGCACCATCTACACCGCCGGCCTGAGCTACGGCAGCGAGAGCGGCCCGGGTGTGCGCGGTGGCATCGAGCGGCGGTTCCTGAACAACCGCGGCCACAAGATGAACACGCAGCTGGACTATGCGCAGAAGCGCAAGAGCCTGGTGACCAGCTACCGCATTCCGGCCTTCAACTGGCTCGATGGCTGGTACACCTTCGCTGCCAGCGCCTACGACGAGCAGACCGACTACATCGACCTGCGCAACTTCAAGCTGATCGCCAGCCGCAGCGGTGAGATCAACGAGCACTGGACCGCGATCGCCTCGATCAACGCACTGCGCGAGCGTTGGCGCTATGCCTCCGGCACTGAATTCACCGATGCGGTCTACAACACCTCGACGCTGGTGTATCCGCAGATGGTCGCCGACTACGTCAACGTCGACGACGAGATGTTCCCGCGCAAGGGCATCAGCGGTACCGCGACCATGCGTGCCGGCATCGAGGGCGCCGGTTCGGATACCAGCTTCGTACAGGCCAACGCCGTGCTGCGCTGGTACATCCCGGTGGGAGAAAGCAATCGCCTGATCCTGCGCGGCGAGGGTGGCACCACCTGGACCAGCGACCTGGTGGCGATGCCACCGAGCCTGCGCTACTTCGCCGGTGGTGACCGCAGCATCCGCGGCTACGCTTACCGCGAGGTCGGCCCGCGCACCCCGGCACCGGACAAATACGCGCTGGGCGCCAAGAACCTGGTGATCGGCTCGGCCGAGTACGAGCACTACTTCAACGGTGGCCCGTGGGGTGCGGCGGTGTTCGTCGATACCGGCAGCGCCTTCGACAACACCATCGACCTGCATACCGGCGTCGGCTTCGGCGTGCGCTGGAAATCGCCGGTGGGTCCGGTGCGCGTGGATATCGCGCATGGCCTGAACAACCCGGATTCGCAGTTCCAGCTGTACCTGAACATCGGAGCGGACCTGTGAGCACGCCCGCACCGAGCCCGAACACGCCGCCGCCGCGCGTGCGCTTCTATCGCCGCCGCCGCTTCTGGGCCTGGTCGGGTGTTGGCGTATTGGCCCTGGTGCTGCTGGCCCTGCTGGCGGTTTACTGGCTGCTGCAGACCGTGGCCGGTCGTGATGTGCTGCTGGCCCAGGTGGTGGCGCGGCTGCCGGTGGGCGCCAGCTTCACCTGGGACAAGGTGGACGGCCCGGTGGCCGGCCCGCTGACCCTGTACAACGTCGATTTCCGCTACAACGACATCCACTTCCACGCCGAGCGCGCGCACCTGGAGCCGGACCTGCGCCCGCTGCTGGGCCGCAAGCTGCTGCTGGACAAGCTGGAGCTGACCAACGCGACGCTGAACCTGGCCAAGAGTGACGAGCCGTTCAAGCTGCCGTCGTGGCCGGATTCGCTGCCGCAGATCGAGATGCCGCTGGCGATCCAGGCCGACGCCATCGCCATCGATGGCTTCCGCATCAGCCAGGCCAACGAGCCGGTGATCGACATCAGCCGCGTGCGCGGTGGCATCGAGATCGCCAACGGCGAGTTCCAGGCGCACAAACTGGTGGTGGACAGCGACATGGGCAATTTCACCGCCCAGGGCCGCTATATCCCGGCCAAGGACTACGACACCGACGTGACCGTCACTGCCGTGCTGCCGGCGCCGCGTGGACGTACCGCCGCGACGGTTGGGCTGGTGGCACGCGGCGACCTTGCGCACATGGAAGTGGCGGTAGCGGGACGCGCGCCGAAGCCGTTGCACGCCATGCTGGTGTTCGATGGCCGTACCGACCCGACCTGGAACGCCACGGTGCGCAGCGACGAACTGGATCTGGCGCTGCTGTCGCCGGCACTGGCGAGCTCGGCGATCGCACCGCTGGCACTGGATTTCACCGCGGCCGGCAAGGGCGGCAACGCCAACCTGCACGGCAGGATCAAGCAGGGCGATCAGGAACTGGAGCTGGCACCGTCGGTGGTGTCGCTGCAGGACCAGGTGCTGAAGGTTTCACCACTGCTGGTGAAGGGGCTTGGCGGCGAAGCGCGGCTGGAAGGCACGGCCGATTTCAGCCAGGAAGACCAGCAGAAGCTCAACTTCTCGGTGGTTGCACGCGATCTGACCTACGTGCCGGCAGCGGACCCGAACACCGCCGGCAGCGCACCGGTGCCGGTCACCCTGAAGGAAGCGCGCTTCGGGCTGGCGGGTACCCTCAAGGCCTGGGCGGCGATCGGCCGTGCCGAGGTCGAGCGCGATGCGCAGAAGGCGCAGCTGCGCTTCGACGTGCGCGGCAACGACCAGGCCGCGTCGATCCACCAGCTGCAGGCGCAGACCCCGGGTGGGCAGCTGCAGGTGGAAGGCCAGGTGGCGTGGGCACCGCAGCTGGACTGGGATGCCAAGGCCACGCTGAAGGACTTCGACCCCGGCTATTTCGTGCCGGGCTGGAATGGCCGCCTGTCCGGCAACCTGGCCTCCAAGGGCCGCCAGCTGCCGCCGCCGGCAAACGCACCGCCAGGTACCGCCGGCACGCTCGAAGCCACGGTCGATCTGCCGTCGCTGAAGGGCATGCTGCGCCAGCGCAACCTCGACGCGCAGGGCAAGTTCGCCCTGCAGGGCGAGCAGGGCCAGGGTGACCTGAAGCTGTCGCTGGGCAGCAGCCGGGTGACTGCGTCGGGCAAGGTCGGCGACCGCCTCGACATCGATGCGCGTTTCGAACCGCTGCAGCTGAGCGATCTGCTGCCGGGCGCCGATGGTGGCCTGCGCGGCCAGGTGCAGGTGAAGGGCCCGCGCGATGCGCCGGACATCACCGCCGACCTGGTCGGCAACAACCTCAACTGGGATGGCTACGGCGCCGAAAGCGTGAGCATCAAGGGCCACCTGCCGTGGCGCGGCGACAGCGGCACGCTGGCGGTGCAGGGCCAGCAGGTCAACGCCGGCATGCTGCTGGAACGCTTGAATGTGGACGCGCAGGGCAGTGTCTCCAATCTGCGCCTGGCGGCGCAGACCCGCAACGAGATGGGCGCGGTCGAGCTGCAGGGCAGCGTGCGCCAGCAGGGCACGCAGTGGCGCGGCGAACTGGCATCGCTGCGCATCGCGCCGGTGAAGGGCGATGCCTGGTCGCTTCGCGCTCCGGCGGCGTTCGCGATCAACGGCGGAACCTACACGCTGTCCGAAGCCTGCCTGGCCGCCGCCAGCAGCGGCGCACTGTGCGCACAGGCCAACTGGCCGCGCGAGGGCCTGGTGGTGCGGAGTGATGCGTTGCCGTTGGCGCTGGTGCAGCCGTGGTTGCCGCCGCAGTCCGGCCGCCGCATCTACCTGCGCGGCGATGTCAGCCTGGATGCGCAGATCCGCCCGCGCGGCAACGCCTGGGAGGGCCACGTGGAAGTGCGCTCGAAGGAAGGCGGCGTGCGCCTGGGCGAGAACCGCAACACCGTGGGCGATGCCACCCGTGGCGAGCTGGTGCGTTATGACCAGTTCTCGCTGAAGCTCGACATGACCCCGGCCAGCATCAAGGGCTACCTGGGCATGGGCTTCCAGGGCAACGGCTTCGTCGACGCCAGGATGCAGACCGGCTGGGAAGCCAGCGCGCCGTTGAACGGCGAGCTCTATCTCAACATGTCGCGGCTGTACTGGCTGGAGCTGTTCTCGCCGGACATCGTGCGACCGACCGGCCTGATCGAGGGCCACGTCAGCCTGCGTGGTACGCGTGGCCAGCCGTCGCTGGGTGGCGACGCGCAGCTGAGCAACTTCAAGGGTGAATTCCCGGCACTGGGCCTGACCTTCGACCAGGGTAAGGGCAGCTTCGTGGCGCAGCCCGATGGCTCGGCCAAGATCACTGCACAGGCCAACTCCGGCCAGGGCACGCTGTACGTGGATGGCGGCCTGTCCTGGTTCGGCGATGCACAGCCGCTGCAGCTGAAGATCCACGGCGAGAACGTGCTGCTGTCCAACACCAGCGAACTGCGCATCGTCGCCAATCCCAACCTCGACTTCACCCTGGCCAAGGCGGCGATGGAGCTGCGTGGCACCGTGCACGTGCCCGAGGCCGACATCGACCTCGAGCGCCTGGACCGCGGTACCTCGGTGTCCGAAGACGTGGTGGTGCTCGACCCGGCTGATCCGGAAGAGTCGCGCACCTCGCCGCTGGACATGGACCTGACGGTCAGCCTCGGTGACAAGGTGAAGATGACCGGCTTCGGCCTGAAGGGCGCGCTGACCGGCAAGATGCAGGTCTGGGCCAAGCCTGGGCGCGAAATGACCGCCAACGGCGGGCTGGAAGTCAGTGGCCGCTACAAGGCGTACGGTCAGGACCTGACCATCACCCGTGGCAACCTCACCTGGAACTACAACGCGGTGTCCGACCCGCGCATCAACATCCGTGCCGAGCGCCGGATCGGTGATGTCACCGCCGGCATCGACGTGACCGGGCGTGCGCAGCAGCCGCGTGCGGACGTGTGGTCCGAGCCGGCGATGTCGCAGTCCGAAGCACTGGCCTACCTGGTGCTGGGGCGCAGCCTGACCGGTGCCAGCAGCGACCAGACCCAGCAGGTCAACGCGGCCTCGGCGGCACTCTCGGCCGGCAGCGGCCTGCTGGCCTCGCAGCTGGGTGCCAAGCTGGGCCTGGACGATGCCGGCGTGAGCCAGTCGCGCGCGCTGGGCGGCTCGGTGATCGGCGTCGGCAAGTACATCTCGCCCAAGCTGTACGTCGGCTACGGCGTGTCGCTGGTCGGTGCCGGCTCGGTGATCACGCTGAAGTACCTGCTGCGCCGCGGCTTCGACGTGGAAGTGGAATCGAGCACGGTGGAAAACCGTGGTTCGATCAACTGGCGAAGGGAGAAGTAATCCGCCGCCACTCAATCGCCGTCTGTGCCAGGGGCACCCCGGCTCACGACGGCGAATGAGGGAGCTGGCCTGCGCGGGCGGGGTCCATGCGTCTGCATGCCTTGCCCATCGGGCGGCGACGGTGGTTCGGCCGGTGTTGGTGCGGACGCCGTTCGGGATGGGGTCCCTCCAACGAAGGGCGTCAGCATGAGGATGCCAGACACGATGACCACCGAGGCATGGATTGCCACGTGTTTCATGCTGGACGTGCTGATCGCGATGGGTCGAGCGGCATCACCCAGCAGGGCCAGCGCCGCCAGGATGGCCAGCACGACGAGAGCGCCCAGCAGGCAGCGGACTATTGCCACCTGCATCTTCATGAGATTGAAGCGCCCGGGTTGGGATATCGCCATCCAGAAGGCGACCTGATCCCCGTCCAGTGGCGCCAGCGTGTCACGGACGCCATGCACCCCCAGACGCTGCATCGTTTGCCGCATGGTGGCAGCACGCCCGGGCACGCTGGCCGACAGCAGCGATTGCAGCCAGTGCCATGGTCGGGTCAAGCGTTCCACGCGGGCATGGGCCTCGGTTGCGGACACCCGGTCCTGCGGTCGGTCCAGGGCTGTAGTGAGGGCCGTGTGGTTGCGCGGCTGCAGCTGCCACTGGCGATGCAGAAGGTTGCGTCGTGCGCGGATCCGGTAAGGATCGGTATTGCTCCGGATCTCGTTCCAGCCGAAGTACCGACCGAGCAGATCGAAGTTGGACTCGCACAGGGGCCCGCCCTGGTGCAGCAGCTGCTGCAGCACCACGTCACCGATGCGCGGCCTGTCGGCCAATGACCACAGCTCCGGGCGATGGGCCAGCCAGTGCTCGAAGCTGGCCGGGTCGGCGTCGGCCGCGGTGTGGACCAGCAGACGCGCAAACCGGGGCAGGTTCAATGACGGCTCCACCACGTCGTCCGGCATGTCGGTGTCGAGCGTGCATGGATGATGCAGCATCGGCATGTGGTCCATCGGCGAATGGCTGTCGTACGGCGCCGGTGGGCCGGGTGGGCTGTTGTCTGCAGGTGGGGTCGACAGCGCTTCTGCACCGTCTTCCTCCTGCCATTGCGCGCGGTTGCGGACCCACTGCAGGGCCTCCTGGTAAGCCTCGTGCAGCGCCTGGAATGCCATCGGGTCTTCATCCGGGCGCACCGTGCGCAGTTTCTGCGCGTAGGCGCGCTTGATCGCACGTTCGTCGGCGCTGGTGTCGAGCCCGAGCGCGTCCAGTGCCCGGTTCACACGGTGTTTCCGGAGGGAGGTGGGAGCCGGTCAATCGACGCGTGACGGCGCGTGCGATGTATGAACTCGGCTCCCCACTGCAGCAGGATCAGAACGATGCCTGCTTCGGCGATAAGCATGGCAAGCACCATGAACACAGCATGGCGGATTCCGAACCGTATCCGGGAACCGACGCGTCGCCACAGGCGCGCAGTCGCCAAGGGCAGTGCCATGAAGATCAACAGGGTACCTTCGATGCGGTGGCCAAGGCCATGGACAAGAACCAGGCTGCCGATCGCCATCAACGGCGCTGGCAGCGCAAGCAGCCATCCCCGCCGGGAAGGGGGGAGATCCAGCGTCAGCTGGCGCAGCGCCCAGCGCACAGGCACCCACAGTGCGCCGATCGCAGCCAGCAGCAGGCCAAAAGGCACCCCCAGCTGGGTGAAAATCGCGGCTTCGCCCGTCTTTCCCTGGACCAGCGAGACGCCTGCGATTCCAGCAAAGAACAACAGGCTGCAGACGCCCAGCAGCACGCCACGCAGTGCGTTCACCTGCCAGCGCCACCGGTTGGGCCGGGAGATGTCTGCAAGACTTCGCCAGAACAGGATCTGCTGCGGATCCCATGCCTCGGGCACCTGTTCCCTTCCGCCCGCCTCGATGGCATCCAGCAGTGCGTTGACTTCATTGATGTGCTCGGGCAGCTGCGCCTGCCAGAGGGATCGTCGCGGGTGCCATGGCTGCGACAGGTAGCGCAGGCAACGGCTGACCGTGATCTTCCCCAGCCGCAGGCTGCCCTCTTGTTCAAGCAGTGCCGACAGCTCCGCCGCATTCCCGGTCTCGGCGGCCCAGCGCCGATGACCGCGCGACTGGATCGATGCCAGCCTGTCCGGATCCACGCCATCGTGTACATCATCCCAGCCAAAGCAGCGTGCCAGCAGACCCATGTTGGCTGCGCTGATGCCGTTGTGACTGCGTGCCAGTTCATCCAGCAGCGCGTCGCCCACCAATGGCTTGTAGCGCAACGACCACAGCACCGGCGTGGCCTCCAGCCACGGCCCGAAGTCTTCAGGGGAAGACAGATGGGCCATGCGCAGGATCGTCTGTGCATGGCCCGATACATCGACCACCCCGTCCAACTCCACCACCGGCGCTGTGCGCAGCAGCACAGGCGTGCCGCGCGGTGGCAATGGAGGCGAGTACGAACGCGTTTCGGGCGGCGCCCATGCCACGTCGGCGTCGTGCGGCCAGGGGCCGATATCGGCTGCATGTTCCGCCGGTTCGTCCTCGTCCTCGTCCTCGGCATCGGCATCGGCATCGGCATCGGCATCGGCATCGGCCAGCGCTTCCTGGCGGACCCAGTCCAATGCCGCCTGATAGGCCTCATGCAGGTGCTGGAAGGCGACGGGATCCTCGTCGGGGCGAGTCACCCGCAGGCGCTTTGCATAGGCGCGCTTGATCGCGCGCTCGTCAGCGGTTTCGTCCAGCTCCAGAACGTGAAGTGCCCAGCTCATGCATCGCGCTCGAGGGTGTCGAGTGCCTCGTCCAGCTGATGGCGATGACGCTCGACGGCAACGGCATCCTGGCTCTCCAGCACATGGCGGAAGCCGCTCAGCCACGACTGCAACTGTTCGCGGTGATGGATGCGTTCCTCGTACAGGCGCTCGGTGCGGGCGATCACCGCGAGGTTGGGCTGGGCGTCGCGCGGGTGGATCTTCAGCGCTTCCAGCGCGCGCAGGCGCTGCTGGATCTCTTCGGGTGACAGCAGCCCGGGATTCTGTTCCAGGATGAGCTCGTGGCGCTTGCCGGTGGCGTCCTCGGTGACTTCGACCTGCAGCAGCCCGTTCACGTCGTAGGTAAAGCGGGCGGTGACGCTGCGTTCTTGCATCGGGACAGAATGGGTCAGCGGCACGGTCAGCTCACCGAGCTTGATGTTGCGATCCACCGTCGGGCTCTCGCCCTGGAACACGTCGATGCGGATAGCACTTTGCCGCTCGTGCAGCGGGTAGAAGCGATCCTCGCGGCTGACCGGCACCACGCTGTTGCGCTGGATGATCGGGTGGAAATAGCCGCTGCGCTCGCCACCGGCAGCATCCTGGCGGGACACCTGCGTGCCCAGCGTGTAGGGGCAGACATCGGTCAGCACGACCTCGCGCAGCGATTCGTCGCGCGCCTTCAGTCCGGCGGCAACGGCGGCACCCAAGGCAATTGCCTGGTCCGGATGGACGTGGCGCAACGGCAGCCGGCCGAACATGCGGGTCGCCAGCTTGCTGACCATCGGCATGCGTACCGCACCGCCGACCAGGATGATGTCGTCCAGCGCGTCGGGCTTGAGCCGGGCGTCGCGGATCGCGCGTTCGATGGGCGCACGCATGCGCAGCAGCAGCGGCTCGCAGAGCTGCGTGTAGCCTGCCTCGTCCATCTGCCACTGGCGTTCGCTGCCGGCCAGGGGCAACTGCAGGCTGGCGGCGCCGCTCAGGCTGAGTTCGCGCTTGAACAGTTCCAGCCGACGCAGCAGCTGCGCCTGTTCGGCAGCGGACAGGTCGCCGGCGGACGTGCCCTGGTCGGCATGGAAGGCCTGCACGAGTACCTGCAGGAAATCCTCGCCGCCCAGGAAATTGTCGCCAGCGCTGGCATGCACTTCGACCACGCCGTCGAACAGTTCCAGGATGGAGACGTCGAAGGTGCCACCGCCCAGGTCCAGCACCAGCACGCGGCCTTCGCCGTCACGCTCCTGCAGGCCATAGGCCAGCGCGGCGGCCGTGGGTTCATTGATCAGGCGCTCGACGCGGATGCCGGCCAGCTCGCCGGCCGCCCGGGTGGCCTTGCGCTGGGCGTCGGAGAAATAGGCCGGTACGCTGATCACCGCTTCCTCCACCTTGTGGCCCAGGGCGGCCTCGGCGTCAGCCAGCAGCGAGCGCAGCACCATGGCCGAGAGCTCCTCGGGGCGGAAACTGCGCTCACCCAGCCGGGTCTCGCGATCGCTGCCCATCCAGCGTTTGAAGTGGGCCACGGTCTGCTGTGGATGGCTGACCAGGCGGTCGCGGGCCGGCTGGCCAACCAGCACGGCGCCATCGACCAGGCTCACCACCGACGGCGTCAACAGCTCGCCATGGGCATTGGGGAACAGCTGCGGCCCGGTTGCCGTGTGCATGCCGATGAGGGAATGGGTGGTGCCAAGATCGATACCGACGATCATCTGCTGACGTCCGATGTGCAGAAAACGGCAATTCTAGGAGTGCGGGGCAGGCCTGACTATCGGGCGTTGCCCGACAGCGCCCCAGCGGCTATGGTCCCGGGCTGTTCTGTCGTACCGGATTGCCTCATGTCACCACGCAAAGCCCTTCCCACCGCCCTGGCCCTGGGCCTGACCCTCGCCGCGGGCGCCCATGCCGATGAAGGCATGTGGATGCCGACCCAGCTGCCGGAACTGGCCAAGCCGCTGCAGGCAGCCGGTTTCAAGGGCAATCCGGCTGACCTGGCCAACGTCACCGCGCCGCCGCTGAGCGCGGTGGTGCGTGCCGGTGGCGGCACCGGCTCGTTCGTGTCCGCCGATGGCCTGCTGCTGACCAATCACCACGTGGCGATGGGCGTGATCCAGTACAACAGCTCGCCCGAGCACGACCTGATCAATGGTGGCTTCATCGCCAGGGACCGCGCCGACGAGCGCCCCGCCAACCCGGACTTCCGCGTACTGGTCACCGTCGGCTTCGACAAGGTGACCGACCAGGTGCTGGCGCAGGCCCGTGGCAAGACCGGTCGCGCCTACTTCGATGCCGTGGATGCGGCCAGCAAGCAGATCGTGGCCGAGTGCGAGAAGGATGGCAGCGTGCGCTGCTCGGTGGCCAACATGTACTACGGCACCGACTTCTACCGCATCGCCCAGCTGGAACTGAGCGACGTGCGCCTGGTGTACGCGCCGCCGCGTGCGATCGGCAACTACGGCGACGAGATCGACAACTTCATGTGGCCGCGCCACACCGGCGACTTCACCCTGCTGCGCGCCTACGTCGGCAAGGACGGCAAGCCGGCCGCCTACAGCAAGGACAACGTGCCCTACCAGGCACCGGCGCACCTGCAGATGTCGGTGGAAGGCCCGAAGGAAGGCGACTACGCGATGCTGGCCGGTTACCCGGGCATCACCTACCGTCACCGCACCGCGGCCGAATTCGCCGGCCAGATCGATGCCGTGCTGCCGCGCCGCGTGTCGGTGTTCCAGCAGATGATCGACACCATCGAGGCCGCCAGTGCCAAGGATGCGCAGGCGCGTACCCGCTACGCCTCGCAGCTGCAGTCGCTGAAGAACAACCGCAAGCGCGCTGCCGGTGAACTGGAAGGCCTGCTGCGCAGCGATGCCAAGGTCCAGCGTGCCGCCGACGAGACGGCGATGCTGGCCGCGACCGACCGCAAGTACCAGGGCGACATCAAGGCGCTGCTGGCCAATCTGTCGCAGGGCGCGGCGGTGGGCGAGCGAGACCTGCTGCTGGACCAGATGGCCGCGCAGAGCCAGCTGCTGCGCTCTGCGCTGCTGCTGGAGCGCCTGCGCATTGAATCGGCCAAGCCGGACGCGCAGCGCGAGAGCGGCTACCAGCAGCGCGACCAGGCGATGATCGAAGGCGTGCTCAAGCAGGTCCAGCGCCGCTACGCACCGGAGGTCGAGAAGGCCCTGCTGACCACCCTGCTGACCCGCTACCAGCAGCTGCCGGACGCGCAGCGCGTGGCCGAGTTCGACGCGGCCTTCGGCCGTACCCCGGGGCAGTTGGCCAAGGCGCTGGACACCCTTTACGCCGGCACCCAGCTGGGTGACGAGGCGCAGCGCCTGTCGCGCTTTGCTGCCGCACGCGAAGGCAAGGCCCTGGCCGCAGACCCGCTGATCACCGTGGCCGGCCCGCTGGTGGCCGCGCAGCTGCGCATCGAGAACGAGAGCAAGACCCGCGAAGGCGAGCAGTTGCGCCTGCGCCCGGCGTACATGCAGGCGCTGTTCGCCTGGCGTGCCAAGCAGGGCCGTGCGGTGTACCCGGATGCCAACCGCACCCTGCGGATCAGCTACGGCAAGGTCGAGGCGCTGCACCCGCGCGACGGCGTGACCTACTCGCCGGTGACCACCGTGGCCGGCATCGTCGAGAAGAACACCAACGCCTATCCGTTCGATGCACCCAAGCCGCTGCTGGCGGCGATCGCCAAGGGTGATTTCGGCAGCACCGCCGACCCGGCACTGAAGACCCAGACGGTCAATTTCCTGACCAACCTGGACACCACCGGCGGCAACTCCGGCTCGCCGGTGCTCAACGCCAAGGGCGAACTGATCGGCCTGAACTTCGACAGCAACTGGGAATCGGTCAGCGCCAGCTGGTGGTTCGACCCGCGCTACAAGCGCGCCGTGCACGTGGACATGCGCTACCTGCGCTGGCTGCTGGCCAAGGTCTACCCGGCGCCCGAGCTGCTGAAGGAAATGGGCGTGCCGGCGGAATAAGGCCGGTTCGAGCACGGATTGCAGGCGCTCACCTCGATGGGGGCCTGGTGATTGTGGGCCCCCACCTTGGTGGGGGTGGTTGCCCCGAACGAGCCCGTACACCCGGCCACGCCTGGCCTACACTGCGGGTTCCTCCGACGGAAACACACGCGTGGTCTCCAGTTGGATCCTGCTGCTGGTCTCGGTTGCCTATGCCGCGCTGCTGTTCGGCGTGGCGTGGTGGGGTGACCGTCGGCCGATGTATCCCGACCGGCCGTGGTTGCGGCCGGTCGTCTACAGCCTGGCGCTGGCCGTTTACTGCTCGTCGTGGACCTTCTACGGCGCCGTGGGTACCGCCGTGCGCAACGGCATCGGCTACCTGCCGATCTACATCGGTCCGTTGCTGCTGCTGTTGTTCGGCTGGCGCATCATCGAGCGCCTGGCGCTGATCGCGCGCAGCCAGAACGTGGTGTCCATCGCCGATTTCATCTCCTCGCGCTTCGGTCGCTCGCGGCGGCTGGCGGCGCTGGTGGCGATCATCGCGCTGATCGGCATCATTCCGTACCTCGCCCTGCAGTACAAAGCGGTGGCGATGAGCCTGCAGGTGCTGACCGGCAACACCGGCCCCACCGGCTTCTTCACCGACCCGGCACTGTACGTGGCGCTGCTGATGGCGTTGTTCGCCACGCTGTTCGGCACCCGCCAGGTCGATGCCACCGAGCACCACCACGGCATGATGCTGGCGATCGCCTTCGAATCGGTGATCAAGCTGCTGGCGATGGTGGCGGTGGGCGTGTTCGCCTACCTGTGGCTGAGCAACCGCACCGACGCGGTGGTCGAGTCGGTGCATACGCTGTTCACCGGGCTGCCGCCGGTGGGCTTTATCTCGCAGACACTGCTCAGTTTCCTGGCCATCATCTGCCTGCCGCGCCAGTTCCACGTGGCGGTGGTCGAGTGTGGTGATGTGCGCGACGTGCGCCGCGCGCGCTGGATGTTCGGCGGCTATCTGGTGGTGATCTCGGGCATGGTCCTGCCGATTGCTACAGCTGGCGTCACCCTGTTCGGCACCGGCGGCAGCGTTGCCGACGATTCGATGGTGCTGGCGCTGCCGCTGGCCGAAGGCCGCAACGCGCTGGCGCTGATCGCCTATGTGGGCGGTTTCTCTGCCGCCACCGGCATGGTCATCGTCTCGTCCATCGCGCTGGCCACCATGGTCAGCAACGACCTGGTGATGCCGGTGCTGCTGCGCCGCAGTGGCGACCACCAGGAAGCGGCCGATGTCGCCTCGCGCGTGCTGTGGATCCGCCGTCTGGCGATCCTGCTGCTGGCGCTGATGGCCTACAGCTACTACCGCACCAGCAGCAACGACAGCACGCTGGCCTCCTACGGCCTGATGGCGTTCGCGGCGGTGGCGCAGTTCGCGCCGGGCCTGATCGGCGGCTTGTATTGGAGGGGTGCCAGCCGCCGCGGTGTCGAGATGGGCATGCTGCTCGGCTTCGCGACCTGGCTGTACACGCTGCTGCTGCCGGCGATGACCATGGCCGGCTGGGTCGATGCCGCCTGGGTGCAGCACGGACCGTTCGGCATCGAGTGGCTGCGTCCGCAGCAGCTGTTCGGCATGACCGGCTGGGATCCGCTGACCCACGGCACCTTCTGGTCGCTGCTGGTCAACGCTGCGACGATGATGCTGGTGTCCGCGCGCTGGCGCCCCGGTGTGGACGAGCGGCTGCGTGCGGCGCCGTTCCTCGACCCCTATGCCGAGCGCCCTTCGGTGGCCGGTGGCTGGCCCGGTCATGTGCACGTGGGCGACCTGCTGGCACTGGCCTCGCGCGTGGTCGGCGAGCGCCATGCACGGCGATCGTTCTTCGAACAGGCGCAGTCGCTGGGCCGCGAGCTGCAGTCCTCCGCGCCAGCCGACCGGCCGTGGGTGCAGTTCACTGAACGCCTGCTGGCCGCGTCGATTGGTGCGGCGTCGGCACGCCTGCTGCTGACCAGCCTGCTGCGTGGTTCGGGCATGGACCTGGGCGAAGTGGTGGCGGTGCTGGACGAAGCCGGGCAGGAGCTGCGTTTCAACCGCGAGATCCTGTCGACCACGCTGGAGAACATCAGCGCCGGCGTCAGCGTGGTTGATCCGGACATGCGCCTGACCGCATGGAACCGCCGCTACCAGGACATGTTCGGCTACCCCGACGGCATGCTCTACGTGGGTCGCCCGGTGGCCGACCTGATCCGCTACAACGCCGAGCGTGGCGAGTTGGGCGAAGGCGATATCGAGGTGCAGATCAACCGTCGCATCGGCTACATGCGCGCCGGTTCGCCGCATGTGTTCGAGCGAACCCGCAGCGACGGCAAGGTGATCGAGATGCGTGGGCAGGCACTGCCCGGTGGTGGCTACGTGACCAGCTACAACGACATCACCGACTACAAGCATGCGGAAAAGGCGTTGCTGGAAGCCAATGAGACGCTGGAGCAGCGCGTGGCCGAGCGCTCGCACGAGGCCGAGGTCGCGCAGCAGTCGAAGACGCGGTTCCTGGCGGCGATCAGCCATGACGTGCTGCAGCCGTTGAACGCTGCGCGGTTGTTCGCCTCGGCATTGCGTGACAGTGACCATGTGAGCGACGAGCAGAAGCATCTGGCCGAGCGCGTGGATGCGTCGCTGCGTGCTGCCGAAGAACTGCTTGATGGCCTGCTGGACGTGTCGCGCCTGGATGCCGGTGGCCTGCACCCGGTGATCGGGGAGTTCGACGTTAGCGCGTTGATGCGCGAACTGGCCGCGCAGTACACCCCGGTCGCGGCGGGTCGCGGCCTGCGCCTGGACCTGTTCGCGCGCCCGGCCTGGGTACGCAGCGATCGCCGCCTGCTGCGCCGCGTGCTGCAGAACTTCCTCGCCAACGCGTTGCGCTATACCCGGCAGGGCCGCATCGTGCTGGCGGTGCGCCATCGTGGCGACGAAGTGGAGCTGCAGGTATGGGATACCGGCCCCGGCATTCCCGAGCACCACATGCGGCAGATTTTCGATGAGTTCCACCGCTACCAGCAGCCGTTCGACTGGGGCGAGCAGGGACTGGGCCTGGGCCTGTCGATCTGCCAGCGTATCTCGCGGCTGCTGGACCATCGCCTCAATGCGCGCAGCCGCGTCGGCAGCGGCTCGATGTTCTCGATCATCCTGCCGCGGGTGGCGCCGCTGCCGGGCTACACCGAACTGGCCACGCCGGTGCAGGCCGTGGCCACGCCGCTGCGCAGCGATTCGCTGGCTGGCCTGCGCGTGCTGTGCGTGGACAACGACGAAGAGATCCTCGACGGCATGCGCGCCCTGCTCGGCCGCTGGCAGGTGCAGGTGATCACCGCTGCCACCGTCGACCAGGCGCTGGAGAAGATCGCCGAGCGCCCGCAGGTGATGCTGGTGGACTACCACCTGCACGACCGCATGGATGGCCTGGACGCGCTGGTGGCATTGCGCGAAGCGGCCGGTTACCCACTGCCGGGTGCCCTGCTGACCGCCGATGGCCGCGACGAACTGAAGCGGATGGCACGCGAGCGTGGCTACCGCGTGCTGACCAAGCCGATCAAGCCGGCCTCGCTGCGCGCCTTCCTGGGCGCGTTGCGCGATGCGCAGTAGATCCACGCCATGCGTGGATGCGACGCCAGGTAGTGCCGGCCGCTGGCCGGCAACCACGCAATCGCTCACTTCCGACGCGTTATCCCACGCCGTGCAGGTGTTCGTACAGGATCGTTGCACCGATGATCACCAGGATCACGCCACCGATGATCTCCGCGCGCTTGCCGACCATGCTGCCCAGCACGCGGCCGAGCATGATGCCGACGGTGACCATGGTCAGCGTGCACAGGCCGATGACAGCGGCCATCACACCGATATGCACGTCCATGAAGGCCAGGCCGATACCCACCGCCATCGCGTCGATGCTGGTGGCGAAACCGGTCAACGCCAGCTTCCAGAAGCCGTGGTGCTGCGAAGGATCTTCTTCTTCCTCGGCACTGTCCGGTCGCAGTCCGTTGTAGATCATGTGGATGCCCAGCGCACCGAGCAGGCCGAAGGCGATCCAGTGGTCGAAGGCTTCGACGTACTGCAGGGCGGCACGGCCGAGCAACCAGCCGATGATCGGTGTGATCGCCTCGATGACGCCGAAGATGATGCCGGCGCGCAGTGCATCGCGGAACACCGGCTTGCGCATGGCCGCACCCTTGCCGATCGCCGCGGCGAAGGCATCGGTGGACATGGCAAAGCCGATCAGGAGGATCGAAATGGGGGACATTGGCGGCTGCTGAAGGTCGGGCAAGGACGGACGCACGGCTCGCGCTCGCGCCCAACCTGACGTTGCGCGCGCGGGCCGCTGGTCTCGCCAACCATCATGGTTGTCCACGCCACGGCGCACTGGCCGAGTATGTTGACGTGGACGATTCCTGCGAAGGAATCCGGCTACTCCCCAAGGGGACGCGCAGCTTAGCACCGCGATCCGCGCGTGGCGCGTTTGCAGACAAACGCGCAGGCAGGGCTGGTTTGTATAGCGATGGCTATATCGCGAGCGCAGCGGTGCCTGGTAGTGCCGGCCGCTGGCCGGCACGCGCAAGGGCGAAAGCGTGCCAAGCAAGCTTGGCACCTACCGAAGCGATTTCATGTCTTTCAGGCGATTGCCGGCCAGCGGCCGGCACTACCTCAATCTTCTTCCGGCGGCAGCACGATGGCGTCGTCGTCGATCGCCAGCTTGCCGGCCATCAGCACGGCCTGGGTGCGGTTGGTCACGCCCAGCTTGCGCAGGATGGCGGTGACGTGGGCCTTGATCGTCGCTTCGGAGACATTGAGGTCGTAGGCGATCTGCTTGTTCAAGCGGCCGGCGCCCAGCATCTGCAGTACGCGGAACTGCTGCGGGGTCAGCTCACGCAGGCGCTGCCCGACTTCGCGCTCCTCGCGTTCGGTCGGCGGCACGTTGTGCGCTTCCGGCGGCGCCCAGGTCTCGCCATCGAGGATGGTGCCGAGTGCATGGCCGATGGTGTCCGAGTCGGCCGATTTGGGAATGAAGCCGAGCGCACCGTGGTCGAGCGCGCGGCGCATCACCGTGGCTTCCTCGCGCGCGGAGACCACCACCACCGGCAGGTGAGGGTGCAGCGAGCGCATGTGCACGAGTGCGTTGAAGCCCTGCGCACCCGGCATGTTGAGGTCCATCAGGACCAGGTCGGCGTCGTTGTGCTGATCGGCCAGCGCGTACAGTGCTTCCACGCTGTCGGCCTCGAACAGTTGTACGCCCGGGATGACCCGCTGCACGGCCCCACGCAGGGCTTCGCGGAACAGCGGGTGGTCATCGGCAATCAGGAGGGTGGTCATGGTCGGGGGGAACCGTGGGGGAAACTGTTCGGGGGCCAAGCCCCTGGGGTCAGAGCCCTTTCCTTGCGGAAAGGGATCTGACCCCGGGTCGTGCATCAGCGTACCTTGCGCTCGTCCACCAGCGACGCCACCACCGACGGATCGGCCAGGGTCGAGGTGTCGCCGAGCTGGTCCGGCGCGTTCTCGGCGATCTTGCGCAGGATGCGGCGCATGATCTTGCCCGAGCGGGTCTTCGGCAGGCCCGGCGCCCACTGCAAGTGGTCCGGCGTGGCGATCGGGCCGATCTCCTTGCGTACCCAGGCGACCAGTTCCTTCTGCAGCTCGTCGCTCGGCGCCTCTTCGGCCACCAGGGTGACGTAGGCGTAGATGCCCTGGCCCTTCACGTCGTGCGGGAAACCAACCACGGCTGCCTCGGCCACCTTCGGGTGCGAGACCAGCGCGCTTTCCACTTCGGCGGTGCCGATGCGATGGCCGGACACATTGATCACGTCGTCAACGCGGCCGGTGATCCAGTAATAGCCGTCCTCGTCGCGGCGGCAACCGTCGCCGGTGAAGTAGCTGCCCGGGTAGGTGCGGAAATAGGTGTCGATGAAGCGCTGGTGGTCGCCGTACACCGTGCGCATCTGGCCCGGCCAGGAGTCACGGATGATCAGGTTGCCCTCGGTCGGGCCGTCCTGGATTTCGCCATCAGCATTGACCAGCGCCGGCTGCACGCCGAAGAAGGGCAGGGTGGCCGAACCCGGCTTCAGATCCATCGCACCGGCCAGCGGCGAGATCAGGATGCCGCCGGTTTCGGTCTGCCACCAGGTATCGACGATCGGGCAACGGCTGTCGCCGACCACCTCGTAGTACCAGCGCCAGGCTTCCGGATTGATCGGCTCGCCCACGCTGCCGAGCAGGCGCAGCGAGGCGCGCGAGGTCTTCTTCACCGGCTCCTCGCCCTCGCGCATCAGCGCACGGATGGCGGTCGGGGCGGTGTAGAAGATGCTGACCTTGTGCTTGTCGATGACGTTCCAGAAGCGCGAGGTGTCCGGGTAGTTCGGCACGCCCTCGAACATCAGCGAGGTCGCGCCGTTGGCCAGTGGCCCGTACACGATGTAACTGTGGCCGGTGACCCAGCCGACGTCGGCGGTGCACCAGTAGATGTCGTCCTCGCGCAGGTCGAACACCGCTTCATGGGTGTAGGCCGCGTACAGCAGGTAGCCGCCGGTGGTGTGCAGCACGCCCTTCGGCTTGCCGGTGGAACCGGAGGTGTAGAGGATGAACAGCGGGTCTTCGGCGTTCATGCGTTCCGGCTCGCAGCTGGCCGGCTGGCTGTCCACCACGTCGTGGAACCAGCGGTCGCGCGGCGCCTGCATGTCCACCGCGCCGCCGGTGTGGCGCACCACCAGCACGGTTTCAACCGTATTCGTGCCGGGCAGCTTCAGCGCGGCATCGACGTTGGCCTTCAGCGGAATCTTCCGGCCACCACGCAGGCCTTCGTCGGCGGTGATGATCAGCTTGCTCTGGCAGTCGCTGACGCGGTCGGCGATCGAGTTCGGCGCGAAGCCACCGAACACCACCGAGTGGATCGCACCGATGCGCGCGCAGGCCAGCATGGCCACGGCGGCGTCGACGATCATCGGCAGGTAGATGGTGACCCGGTCGCCCTTCTTGACCCCGAGGTTGCGCAGCGCGTTGCCGAGGCGGCAGGTGCGCTCGTACAGCTCGCGATAGGTCACGTGCTGGGCCGGCGCATCCGGGCCGTCCGGTTCGAACAGCAACGCTGTCTTGTCGCCGCGCTTCTCGAGCTGGCGATCCAGGCAGTTCACGCTGGCGTTGAGCTCGCCATCCTCGAACCACTTGATGTGGAAGTCGGACAGGTCGTAGCTGACGTTCCTGATCTTCGTCGGCTTGCGCATCCATTCCAGTCGTTCGGCGGCCTTGCCCCAGAAACCATCCGGGTCGGTCAGCGAAGCCTGGTACTGCTGTTCGTAGGACGTCTTGTCGATGCGTGCCTTGGCGGCGAACTGCGGATCGACGGGGTAGATATCAGCCATGGCACCCTCACTTGCACGTTGACTTTGTGTGTGCGGTCGCAGCATTGCGGCGACCGATCCCCCTCAGTTTGCCCCATCCACCCCCGGTCGCGTCACCACTCTGGTTAGACCATGGTCGAAAGTGAGCGCCCAGCAGGGCCGGGTTCGACCAATGGCGAATAGCCGCTATACATAATCGCCCCGCAGTCTCGGCTCGACCGTGCCCCACGCGCGGCATCACCTTGCCACTTGGGAGAGAGGGCAACATGAGCCACCGTACGTTGAAAGCCGTGCGCACACCTTTGGCGGCCTGCCTGTTGGTCGCCCTGGTCGCACCGGGCATGGCGTTCGCAGAGACCGCCAAAGAGAAGGCACTGGAAGCACGCGTTGCCGAACTGGAACGCCAGGTCCAGCTGCTGCTGTCTTCGCAGCAACAACAACAGACGCAGATCAGCCAGACACAGCAGGCCGTAACCGAAGTCCGCACGGTGCAGGCCGAGCAGAAGCCGGTTGCCTCGGTGCCGGCCGGCAAGCAGCCGATCCAGGTCACCACCATCACCCCGGGCGCGGCGCCGGGCACCACGGTCAAGATCGGTGGCTTCATCAAGGCCGATTTCCTGGCCACCCAGACCAGTGACGGCCAGCTGGCCGACGACGCCACCGGGCGCTCGCTGTACCTGCCGGGCCAGACCCCGGTGGAAGGCGCTGGCGGCAGCGGCAAGCGTTCGGGTACCGACTTCAATGCCCACGCCAAGTTCTCGCGCTTCAACCTGGGCATCGACAACGTGAGCGAATCGGGCAACAAGGCCGGTGCGTTCTTCGAGATGGACTTCTTCGGCAATTCGCTGGGCAACCAGACCGCCACCAATACCTACGGTGTGACCCTGCGCCACGCCTACATGTACTGGAACAACTGGATGGCCGGCCAGACCTGGTCCAACTTCATGGACGCGGCCGCACTGCCCGAAGCGGTCGACTTCGTTGGCCCCACCGACGGTGTGATCTTCGTGCGCCAAGCCCAGGTGCGCTACACCCAGGGTGGCTTCAGCGTCGCGCTGGAAAACCCGGAGACCACCACCCTCACCGGTACCCGCAACCCGGTCACCGGGGCATGGACCAACGCCAGCGCCAACTCCGACCGCGGCAGCCTGCCCGATCTGACCATGCGCTATGGCTGGAAGGGTGACTGGGGCACCTTCGGTGTCGGCGGCATCGTTCGCCAGCTGAAGGTCGACAACCAGGCCACCGGCGCCAAGGCCGACAAGGTGGCCGGCGGCCTGACCCTGGGCGGCAAGTGGGTGATGGGTGACAGCGATTCGCTGCACTACCAGCTGACCGGTGGCGAAGGCATCGCCCGCTACATCGGTCTGGGCATCACCGCCGACAGCGCCTACGACGTGGCCCGCGACGAGCTCAATCCGACCGGTGTGCTGGCCGGCTACGTGGGCTGGCGGCATGCGTTCTCGCCGAAGCTGCGCACCAACCTGATCTACGCGCGCAGCGACTACGACAACGACAGCATCCTCGGCCCACTGGTGACCAAGAGCGTGCAGAGCATCCGCGGCAACATCTTCTATTCGCCGCTGCCCAAGGTCGATATCGGCGCGGAGTTGATGTACGGCCGTCGCGAAGTGGAGAACGGCAACAAGGGTGATATCACCCGGTTGCAGTTCACCACGAAGTACAGCTTCTAAAGGCGTGCCGACCAAGGTCGGCACCTACAGAGATTGCGTGCCGACCAACGGTCGGCACCCACAGAGGGAAAGCGTCCCATGTCCAGCACACCCAGCACCGCACACAAAGCGGGCACCCTGACCCAGGGCCACAAGAAGGTCATCTTCGCATCGAGCCTCGGCACGGTCTTCGAGTGGTATGACTTCTTCCTGTACGGCTCGCTCGCGGCCATCATCGCCAAGCAGTTCTTCAGTGGCGTCAATGAAACCACGGGCATGATCTTCGCCCTGCTGGCGTTCGCCGCCGGCTTCTTCGTGCGTCCGTTCGGCGCGGCCTTCTTCGGCAGCCTCGGCGACCGCATCGGCCGCAAGTACACGTTCCTGGTCACCATCCTGATCATGGGCATCTCGACCTTCCTGGTCGGCGTGCTGCCCAATTACGCCACGATCGGTTTTGCGGCACCGGTGATCCTGATCGTGCTGCGCCTTGCCCAGGGCCTGGCGATGGGCGGCGAGTACGGTGGTGCGGCCACCTACGTGGCCGAGCATGCCCCGGACGACAAGCGTGGCCTGTACACCAGCTTCATCCAGTGCACCGCCACGCTGGGCCTGTTCATGTCGCTGCTGATCATCCTGGCCTGCCGCTACTTCCTGGGCAACGAAGCCTTCGAAGCCTGGGGCTGGCGCATTCCTTTCCTGGTCTCGATCCTGCTGCTGGGCATCTCGGTGTGGATCCGACTGCAGCTGAGCGAATCGCCGCTGTTCCAGCAGATGAAGTCCGAGGGCAAGGGTTCCAAGACGCCGTTCCGTGACAGCCTGAAGGGCGGCAATCTGAAGCTGATGCTGCTGGTCCTGCTCGGCGCTGCAGCCGGCCAGGCCGTGGTCTGGTACGGTGGCCAGTTCTACGCGCTGTTCTTCCTGAGCAGCATGCTGAAGGTCGACGCCACCACCTCCTACCTGCTGATTGCCGCGGCGCTGGCGCTGGGCGTGCCGTTCTTCATCTTCTTCGGCTGGCTGTCCGACCGTATCGGCCGCAAGAAGATCATCCTGGCCGGCTGCCTGCTGGCCGCCGTCACCTACATCCCGATCTTCAAGGGCCTGACCCACTTCGCCAACCCGGCCATCGAAGAAGCCCGCAGCAGCTCGCCGGCCCTGGTCGTGGCCGATCCGGCTACCTGCTCGTTCCAGTTCGATCCGGTCGGCCTGCGCAAGTTCACCAGCTCCTGCGACGTGGCCACCGCCGCGCTGACCAAGGCCGGTGTGCCGTACGACGTGCAGCCTGCCGCCGCCGGTTCGCTGGCGATGGTGAACGTGGGCAGCGCCAGCGTCACCTCGTATGAGGCCGCTGGCCTGACCAAGGAAGACGGCAAGGCCAAGGCCGACGCGTTCGGTGCGGAACTGAAGACCGCGCTGACCACTGCCGGCTACCCGGCCAAGGCCGATGGCGCCCGCATCAACATCGCCGGCACGGTGTTCATGCTGTGGCTGCTGGTGCTGTACGTGACCATGGTCTACGGCCCGATCGCCGCTTACCTGGTCGAACTGTTCCCGACCCGCATCCGCTACACCTCGATGTCGCTGCCGTACCACATCGGCAACGGCTGGTTCGGTGGCTTCCTGCCGGCGATCTCGTTCGCGCTGGTGGCCGGTACCGGCAACCTGTACTACGGCCTGTGGTACCCCATCATCATCGCGTTGATGTCGGTGGTGATCGGCGGCCTGTTCCTGCGCGAGACCAAGGACGTGGATATCACCAAGTAGGAACGATGTTCATCGGATGAAGGAGAGGCCGTGGTGCAGACCACGGCCTTTCTGTTCGAGGGAATGGGGGAATTGAGGCGGGGTAGAGTCGACTATCGCGCGCAGCGCGGGGTTTTCATATGTCCCGCCAAGGGCAGTCGACTGACAGTCGACTCTACCCAGTCGGCTCTACCGTTACATGGCTCAGCACCCCGTATAGTCGGCCCATGACCACCACCACCCCGGCCGACCTCCCCGCCATCCTGCACACCCTGCGCAGCACCTGGCAGTCGCAGCGCCCGTCGCTGGACCAGCGCGGGAATGACCTGCGCCGCCTGCGCGAAGCGCTGAAGGCACGCCTGGACGAAATGGCTGCGGCCATCGCCGAAGACTTCGGCCACCGCGCCCACACCGAATCGAAACTGGCCGACGGCATGAGCGTGCTGTCGGCCATCGATCACCTGCGCCGCCATCTGCGGCACTGGTCGAAGCCGCAGCGGGTCGGTGCAGGCTGGCGACTGTGGCCTGCACGCGCGCAGCTGCGGCCGACGCCACTGGGTGTGGTCGGGGTGATCTCGCCATGGAATTACCCGGTCACCCTGGCACTGGTGCCGCTGGCCACCGCAATTGCGGCGGGCAATCACGTGCTGCTGAAGCCGTCCGAACATACCCCGCGCACCAGCGCGTTCCTGGCCGATCTGCTGGCCAGCGTGTTCCCGCCCGATCACGTGGCAGTGGTGCAGGGTGGGGCGGACGTGGCCGCGGCGGTGTCCTCGCTGCCGCTTGACCATCTGCTGTTCACCGGCTCGACGGCCGTGGGCCGCAAGGTGATGGCGGCGGCCGCCGAGCATCTGGTGCCGGTCACGCTGGAACTGGGCGGCAAGTCGCCGGCCATCGTCTGCCGCGATTTCCCACTGGACAAGGCCGCCGCGCGGCTGGCCACCGGCAAGTGGTTCAACGCCGGCCAGACCTGCATCGCGCCGGATTACGTGCTGATCGATACCGCGCGCCAGCGCGAGTTCGTGCAGGCGCTGCAGCAGCAGGTACGCGAGCGCTACGGCGATTTCAGCAGCGCCGACGACTACACGCGGATCATCAACGAAGGCCAGTACCGGCGCCTGCAGGGCTATCTGGCGCAGGCGCGCGAACGCGGCGTGCCGGTGATTCCGCTGGCGCAGGTGGATGAGGCGCGCGCTGACCGCGAGCGCCTGCTGGTGCCGACCGTGGTGCTGGACCCGCCGGACGACCTGGAGCTGATGCGCGAGGAGATCTTCGGCCCGATCCTGCCGGTGCGCGCCTACCCGGACCTCGAGGCGGCGCTGGCCGACGTGCTGTCCCGTGACCGGCCGCTGGCGCTGTATCCCTTCAGCCATGACACGGTGACGGTGGAGCGCATCCTCGGCCAGGTGGTGGCCGGCGGGGTGACGGTGAATGACACGCTGCTGCACTTTGCCGCCGACGGCCTGCCGTTTGGCGGGGTCGGGGCGAGCGGCATGGGGGCGTACCACGGCCGGGCCGGGTTCGACGCGATGAGCAAGCGGTTGCCGGTGCTGTGGCAGTCGCGCTGGGCGGCCAGCGACCGGCTGCGGCCGCCGTATTCGAAGATTGCGGGGTTGTTGCGATTCCTGCTGCGGTGAAGCCACGCATGGCGTGGCTCTACTGGTAGGTGTCAACCTTGGTTGGCACGCGTGGGGCTTCAGCGCCAACCAAGGTTGGCGCCTACCAAAGCAGGGCCGGGTAGAATGCCCCCATGAAGATCGCCTCGTGGAACGTCAATTCGCTCAATGTCCGCTTGCCGCACCTGGAGCAGTGGCTCAAGGACTTCGGCCCGGACATCGTCGGTATCCAGGAAACCAAGCTGGAGGACCACAAGTTCCCCGATTCGGCACTGATCGCCGCGGGTTACCGCAGCGTGTTCGCCGGCCAGAAGACCTACAACGGCGTGGCGCTGCTGTCGCGTGAGCCGGCGCAGGACGTGCAGATCGGCATCCCCGGCTTCGAGGACGAGCAGAAGCGCGTCATCGCCGGCACCTTCGGCGACCTGCGGGTAATCAACCTGTACGTGGTCAACGGCCAGGACATCGGCACCGACAAGTACGAGTACAAGCTGCGCTGGCTGGAGGCGGTGCACGCCTGGACCGCCGAAGAACTGCAGCGTCACCCGAAGCTGATCGTGATGGGCGACTTCAACATCGCCCCGGACGCGCGCGATGTGCACGACCCGGAGGTGTGGAACGAAAACCACATCCTCACCTCCACCGCTGAGCGCGGCGCATTGAACAAGCTGCTGCAGCTGGGCCTGCACGACGGCTTCCGCCTGCACAACGACGAGGCCGGTGTGTTCAGCTGGTGGGATTACCGCGCCGCTGGTTTCCGCCGCAACCTGGGCCTGCGCATCGACCTGACCCTGGTCTCCGATGCGCTGAAGGGCAGTGCGGTGGCCTCGGGCATCGACCGCGAGCCGCGTACCTGGGAACGCCCGAGCGACCATGCGCCGGCGTGGGTGGAACTGGGTTGAGGTAGCGCCGGGCCATGCCCGGCGAGCACAGCGGCGGCAGGGAGACGCCGGGCATGGCCCGGCGCTCCCCCTCGGATCACCGTATGCTCTTGCGGGTGAACAGGTTGACGATCGCCAGCAGGATCACCGCGCCGATCAGCGAGAACAGGAAGGTGCGGATGGTGATCGCTTCGTTGATGCCGCCGCCGAACAGCCAGCCGGAAATCAGCGCGCCGACGATGCCGACCACGATGTTGAGGATGATGCCCTGCTGGGCATCGCGCTTCATGATGATGCTGGCCAGCCAGCCTACGATGCCGCCGACGATCAGCCAGATGATGATGCCCATGATCGAACCTCCGGTGGGGAACTGTGACCAGTTGACGCGCAGGGCTGTGAACCCGTCGTGCAATCGTGTGATGGGCGCGTGCGGATGAGCCTGCCAGCCACCCTTGAGGGCCCGTGGCGTTTCGGCCCGGTGACGGTCTGGCGGCGCCCGCACGTGCCCGGCCATCGCGGTGAACCACAGGCACGGCAGGTGCTGGCACAGGCACTGGGCACCGATCCGGAGACGCTGCCGCTGGTCCGCGACGACAAGGGCCGGCCGGAGCTGAGCGGCGCGCTGGCCCACTACGGCACTGGCTGGAGCCACAGCGGCGAGGTGTTGCTGGTGGCGCTGGGCGAGGGTGTGCGGCTGGGCGTCGACCTGGAACTGCTGCGGCCGCGGGCCCGCCTGCTGGAAATCGTCCAGCGCTTCTTCCACCCCGAGGAAGTGGCCTGGCTGGAAAGCCTGGACGAGGCCGGGCGCGAGCACTGGTTCTTCCGCGTGTGGTGCGCCAAGGAAGCGATGCTGAAGGCGCATGGTCAGGGCATCTCGTTCGGCCTGCACCGCCTGCAGCTGGCACCCGGGGCCGATGGCGCCCTGCACCTGCGCTGGTGCGACCCGGAACTGGGCGAGGCTGCGCGCTGGCACCTGCACGAATGGCAGGCCACTGGGCAGTTCCGCGCCGCATTGGCCTGGTATCCGCACTGAAGCGGGGAATCAGCGTGCAAAACCGGCGATAATGCCGGCATGAGCGAACACCCACTTCCCGCCAGCGTGGCCGCCACGCTGGAACAGGGCCTGGCCAGCATGGGCCTGGACGCCGCGCTGGCGCCGCCGCTGCTGCGCTACCTGGCCCTGCTGCACCGCTGGAACGGCACCTACAACCTCACTGCCATCCGCGACCCGCAGGAGATGGTCACCCGCCACCTGCTCGATTCGCTGGCGATGCAGCCGTTCGTGGCCGATGGCAGCCTGGCCGACCTCGGCACCGGCCCCGGGCTGCCCGGCATCCCGCTGGCGATCGCCTGCCCGGGCCTGCAGGTCACCCTGGTGGAAAGCAACGGCAAGAAGGCGCGCTTCATGCGCGAGGCCGTGCGCCAGCTGGGGCTGGATAATGCCCGCGTGGCCGAATCGCGCGCCGAGGCGCTGGACGAGGCCGGTCGCTACGACCAGCTGACCGCGCGTGCGATGGATACCCTGGCCGGCATCGTCCGCGTCGGCGGCCACCTGCTGCGCCCCGGCGGCGTGCTGCTGGCCATGAAGGGCGTCTACCCGCATGAGGAGATCGCGGACCTGCCGGCTGGCTGGAAGGTGCGTGAAGTGACCCCGCTGAGCGTGCCCGGCCTGGCCGGCGAACGCCACCTGGTCACTGTTACAGGTCCCTGATTCCCGCCGCCAGCCCTTTGTGGAACAAGAGGTTGGCGATTCACGATTTCCGCCCGGGGCCGGTTGTACGCATAATGACCGGTCCCAACCATCCGTCGACGAGGCACACCTGCATGGCCCGCATCATCGCCATCGCCAACCAGAAGGGTGGCGTCGGCAAGACCACGACCGCCGTCAACCTGGCCGCTTCCCTGGCCAACGCACCCAAGCGCGTGCTGCTGGTCGACCTTGATTCGCAGGGCAACGCGACCATGGGCAGCGGCGTGGACAAGCGTGAGCTGGCCGCCTCCACCTGTGATCTGCTGCTGGGCGAGAACAGCGCCGCCGATGTGCGCGTGCAGACCGCCGAAGGCTACGACCTGCTGCCCGGCAACATCGACCTGACCGCCGCTGAAATCCAGCTGATGGGTGAGAGCGAGCGCGAGCAGCGCCTGAAGCGCGCGCTGGCGCCGATCCGCGAGGAGTACGACTTCATCCTGATCGACTGCCCGCCGGCGCTGTCGCTGCTGACGCTCAACGCGCTGGCCGCCGCCGATTCGGTGATCGTGCCGATGCAGTGCGAGTACTACGCACTGGAAGGCCTCAGCGCGCTGGTGGAAACCATCGAAGCGCTGCGCACCAGCCTGAACCCTGCGCTGGAGATCGAAGGCGTGCTGCGCACCATGTTCGATGTGCGCAACAACCTGGCGAACGCGGTGTCGGCCGAACTGACCGAACACTTCGGTGATCGTGTGTTCCGCACCATCGTGCCGCGCAACGTGCGCCTGGCCGAAGCGCCCAGCCATGGCCAGAGCATCGTCGGCTACGACCGTGCCTCGCGCGGTGGCGTGGCCTACCTGGGCCTGGCCGGCGAGATCATCCGCCGCAACAACGAACGCAACAAGGCCGCCAAGGCCGTGGAGACCGTCTGATGACCAGCAGCAAGCCGGCAGCCAAGAAGCGAGGCCTCGGCCGTGGCCTGGATGCGCTGCTGGGCCCTAAGGGGGCGGTCAGCCAGGTGCAGGCCACCACCGCGGTGATCGAGCCGCTGCCGGGCGAAGTGCTGCGCAAGCTGGCCGTGGGCCAGCTGCAGCCGGGCAAGTACCAGCCGCGCCGCGAGATGGACGAGGGCAAGCTGTCCGAGCTGGCCGACTCGATCAAGTCGCAGGGCGTGATCCAGCCGATCCTGGTGCGCCAGCTGCCGGCGGGCAACTACGAAATCGTCGCCGGTGAGCGCCGCTGGCGCGCATCGCAGCTGGCCGGCCTGGACGAAGTGCCGGTGGTGGTGCGCGAGCTGGAAGACCGCACCGTCATCGCGATGGCGCTGATCGAGAACATCCAGCGCGAAGACCTCAACCCGCTGGAAGAAGCCGAGGCGCTGCAGCGCCTGATCAGCGAGTTCACCCTGACCCATGCCGAGGCCGCCGAGGCCGTCGGTCGCTCGCGCGCGGCGGTGTCCAACCTGCTGCGCCTGCTGGAGCTGCCGGTCGCCATCCGCCTGCTGCTGGAAACCCGTCGCCTGGAAATGGGCCATGCCCGTGCGCTGCTGACCCTGGCTCCCGAGCTGGCCGGCAAGCTGGCGCAGGAAGCGGCCGATGAAGGCTGGTCGGTGCGCGAGGTCGAGCGCCGTGCGCAGGCGTTTGCGGCCGGCAAGGTGCCGAGCAACCGCCCGGTGGCCACGCCGAAGGTGCAGCAGGCCGACATCGCCTCGCTGGAAACCGAACTGTCCGAAGCACTGGGTGCCAAGGTGGCGATCAACCATGGCCGCGGCGGCAAGGGCAAGCTGATCATCCACTACACCGACCTGGATACCCTGGACGGCGTGCTGGAAAAGCTGCGTACGCGCCAGGGCTGAACCCGGCGCAGCGACAGGGGATGCGGCCTGTTCCTGCCGCGTCCTGCAGATGACAGGGAACGCACCGCCGCGCACACCGGGGGATGCACTGCTCTCCGGCCCGTGGCTTCATCCAGGGAGCAGGACATGAGCAACGAATACGACGACGTCAGCCCGGACGGCACCCAGATACTGAGGCACCGGCGCGAAAAGGACTTTGTGCTCGCCATCGGCGAAGAACAGCATATCGAGGCGATCAGCGACCACATCGCGCGCCATCTCGGGCCGATCGCCACGGTCCTGCACGAACTCATCTCCGACCTGGTGCACATCGACGTGCACGTGGTGCCGGCCAATGACCACTGCCCGTACCTCCGCCTGGTCACCTCCGGCATGAGCGACCTGCCGATGACCGTGCCCGCCGAGGCGGACGCGGACGTACCGCGCTACATGGAGCTGATGGTGACCCTGCCGGCCGACTGGCCGATGTCCCAGGACGCCTTCGAGGACGAGCGCAACTACTGGCCGGTGCGCCTGCTGAAGGGCATGGCGCGGCTGCCGCACGAGTACGACACCTGGCTGGGCTTCGGCCATACCATTCCCAACGGCCATCCCAGCGAGCCCTATGCACCGGGCGTGGGTTTCGACGGCGCCATCGTGCTGCCGCCGGTCACCACTCCAGATGACTTCGCCACGCTGGAACTGGACGACGGCAAGCGCATCAGCTTCATGAGCCTGGTCCCGCTGTACCCCGAAGAGATGGACCTGAAGCTGAAGAAGGGCGCCGACGTACTGCTCGACCGCTTCGATGCGAAACAGATCAACGATGTGATCGAGCCGGGACGGGTGAACGTCGCGAAGAAGCGTTTCGGTTTGTTCTGAGACCGGTAACATCGGGGGCCTGAACTTCGTTTGCGGGCCCTTCCATGACCATCCTGCTCACCGGCGCTGCCGGCTTCATCGGTGCCTACACCGCCCGCTCCCTGATGGAGCAGGGCCAGGCCGTGGTCGGCCTGGACAACTTCAACGATTACTACGACCCGCAGATCAAGCGCGACCGCGTGGCCGCGCTGTGCCCGACGCTGGACCTGCGCACGCTGGACCTGACCGACCGCGAGGGCCTGGCCGCGCTGTTCGACGAGGTGCAGCCGACCGCCGTGATCCACCTGGCCGCACAGGCCGGCGTGCGCTATTCGCTGGAAAACCCGCAGGCCTACGTCGACAGCAACCTGGTCGGCTTCGTCAACATGCTGGAGCTGTGCCGCCATCGTGGCGTGCAGCACCTGGTGTATGCCTCCAGCAGCTCGGTGTATGGCGACTCGGCCACGCCGCCATTTTCCGAGGACCAGCGCGTGGACCAGCCGCGCTCGCTGTACGCGGCCACCAAGGCCGCCAACGAGCTGATGGCCTACACCTACGCGCAGCTGTACGGCCTGCATGCCACCGGCCTGCGCTTCTTCACCGTGTACGGCCCGTGGGGCCGGCCGGACATGGCGCCGCTGCTGTTCTCGCGCGCGGTGCTGGCCGGGCGGCCGATCGATGTGTTCAACGAAGGCCGCATGCAGCGCGATTTCACACATGTCTCCGACATCGTGGCCGGTATCCTTGGCGCGCTCGCGCATCCGGCCGATGGTCCGGTGCCGCACCGGGTGTTCAACCTCGGCAACCATACGCCGGTCGAGCTGGAGCGCTTCATCAGCGTGATCGAGCAGGCTGCCGGCCGCCCCGCGCAGAAGGTCTACAAGCCCATGCAGCCCGGCGACATGGTGCGCACGATGGCCGATACCCGGCGCGCGCATGACGCTTTCGGCTTCGATGCGGTGACCCCGATCGAACAAGGCCTGCCGCCGGTGGTGCAGTGGTGCCGCGAGTATTTTGGCGATCGCGCCTGAGGATGGACCCTCACATGGCCGGGTTCATCTTCGGATAACCTCGGTTTCGGAGAATGCGCGGTCTTTGTCCCCCCTTGGCCGAGTGCCTTATGAGCCAACCCGAGCTTTCCGTTGTCGTCCCGGTGTTCAACGAGCGCGACAATGTCGCCCCGCTGGTTGCCGAAATCACCGCTGCACTGCGCGGCCGGCTGCCGTTCGAGATCGTCTACATCGACGATCACTCGCGCGATGACACCCTGGCCGTGCTGCAGGGCCTGAAGGCGACCACGCCGGAACTGCGGGTGCTGCACCACGTGAACCAGAGCGGGCAGAGCACCGCCGTGCGCACCGGCGTCAAGCACGCACGGGCGCCCTGGATCGCTACCCTCGATGGTGACGGCCAGAACGATCCGGCCGATATTCCCAAACTGCTGGCCGCGCGCGATGCCGCCGAGGCGCAGGTGAAGCTGTTCGCCGGCTGGCGCGTCAACCGCCAGGACAGCGGCAGCAAGCGCTGGGCCAGCCGCTGGGCCAACGCCATCCGCGCGCGCATGCTGCGCGACGACACCCCCGATACCGGCTGCGGCATCAAGCTGTTCGAGCGCAGCGCGTTCCTCGACCTGCCGTACTTCGACCACATGCACCGCTACCTGCCGGCGCTGATGCAGCGCGCCGGCTGGAAGACCACCAGCGTGCCGGTCAACCACCGCCACCGCACCGCCGGCGTGTCCAAGTACAACAACCTGGGCCGCGCGCTGGTCGGCATCCGCGACCTGCGCGGCGTGGCCTGGCTGATCACCCGCAGCAAGCGCACCGCGGTGGAGGAGCGTTGATGGACCTGGAGCTGCACTGGCTGGACCAGCCGTTGACCTGGCTGTACTGGACCGGGCTGCATGTGACCGGCTGGAAGCTGATCGGTTACACCGGCGCGCTGATGTTCGGCGGCCGCTGGCTGGTCCAGTTCATCGCCTCCAAGCGCGCCGGCAAGCCGGTCATCCCGCGCCTGTTCTGGTACATGAGCGTGATCGGCAGCCTGATGACGCTGAGCTACTTCCTGTTCTCGGCCAAGCAGGACTCGGTGGGCGTGCTGCAGAACCTGTTCCCGGCGTTCACCGCGCTGTACAGCCTGCACCTGGACATCAAGCACCGCGGCTGGAAACGCGACAGGGCCAGCCACTGAGGGCCCCGGGTAGGGCTTGGGGTCGGATCCCTTTCCGCAGGAAAGGGCTCTGACCCCCGTCAGGATCCCCGGCGCATCCACGCATGGCGTGGATCTACGGCATGTTCGTTGGTAGCGCCGGGCCATGCCCGGCGGATGTATCTTTTCCGCGCTGCGCGCTCGCGGGGCATGGCCCCGCGCTACCACGCGCCTCCGGCGCTTGGGTCCCGGCCTGCGGCCGGTTCCCGGCCCTGCCTGCGTTACAGGCAGGACCTTCGTCCCATGCCACGGGCGGTGGGGGGTGCCATGATCGGGGTCTGCCTTCCCGGGAACCTGTGCTCGTGAAAACCCGTCTTGCCGTTGCCCTGCTGATCGCCCTGTCCGCCCCCGCCGTGGCCCTGGCCGCGCCGCCCGCCGCCGCGCCGGCCAGCGTCGCCACCGAATCGCCTGCCGATGCTGCCTTCCGCGCGCTGTACGAGAAGGAATGGAAGTGGCGCCAGCAAGGCGGCGGCGAGGCCAGCGAGGACGAAGACGCCCCGGCCAATGCCACCCGCATGCCCGACGTCGGCCCGGCCGCGCAGCAGGCGCGCCTGAAGGTCTGGGACGAGACCCTGGCCGCATTGAAGAAGATCGACCCTAAGACGCTCTCGCCCGACAACCAGGTCAACTACGCGATCTACCACGACCAGGTGTTCAACCTGGCCGAGGAAGTGCGCCTGCGCGGCTATGAGATGCCGTTCAACGCCGACTCCTCGTTCTGGTCCAACCTGTCCTTCATGGCGCGGCGCGAGATGAAGACCGTGCAGGACTACCAGAACTACATCGCACGCCTGAATGATGTGCCGCGCTACTTCGGCCAGCAGACCGAGAACATGCGCGCCGGCCTGAAGCGTGGTTTCAGCGTGCCGCGTGCGGTGCTCGATGGCCGCGAGGTGTCCATTGCCACCGTCGCCGAGCTGAAGGACCCGACCGAATCGCCGCTGTATGCGCCGTTCAAGAAGCTGCCCAATACTGTTCCGGCCGCCGAACAGGCCAAGCTGCAGGCGCAGGCGCGCGCGGCGATCAGCGGCAAGGTGGTGCCGGCGTTCCAGCAGCTGCGTACCTTCTTCGTCAACGAGTACGTGCCGCAGGCCCGCACCACCCTGGCCGCCGAAGCGATGCCCGATGGCAAGGCGTACTACAAGCAGCAGATCCACGAGTACACCACGCTGGACCTGTCGCCGGACGAGATCCACCGCATCGGCCTGGAGGAAGTCGCACGCATCCAGGGCGAGATGAACGACATCATCAAGCAGGTGAAGTTCAAGGGCAGCTTCGCCGAGTTCCTGACCTTCCTGCGCACCGACCCGCAGTTCTACGCCAAGACCCCGCAGGAGCTGCTGTCGCGCGCCGCGTGGATCTCCAAGCGGGCAGACGGCCAGCTGGGCAAGTACATGACGCTGCCGCGCGCGCGCTTCACCATCGTGCCGGTACCGCCGGATATCGCGCCGTTCTGGACTGCCGGCCGTGGTGGCATGGGCACCTACTGGCTCAATACCTACAACCTGCCATCGCGCCCGCTGTACAACCTGCCGGCGCTGACCCTGCATGAATCCGATCCGGGCCACGCGCTGCAGGGCGCCATCGCCGCCGAGCAGAAGAACCTGCCCGAGTTCCGCCGCAACGCCTACATTTCCGCCTATGGCGAAGGCTGGGCGCTGTACTGCGAGAAGCTGGGCGTGGAGATGGGCATCTACGAAACCCCGTACGAGGATTTCGGCCGCCTGACCTACGAGATGTGGCGTGCGGCGCGCCTGGTGATCGACACCGGCGTGCACAGCAAGGGCTGGACCCGCGAGCAGGCGCTGGCCTACCTGCGCGACCACACCGCGCTGAGCGAGCATGAAGTGACCACCGAAGTGGACCGCTACATCTCCTGGCCGGGCCAGGCGCTGAGCTACAAGCTGGGCGAGATCGCCATCGTGCGCCTGCGTGCGCAGGCCGAGAAGGAGCTGGGCGACAAGTTCGACATCAAGGGTTTCCACGACACCCTGCTGAAGCAGGGCTCGGTGCCGTTGCCGGTG
The DNA here is from genome assembly GCF_030291095.1 of Stenotrophomonas sp. 59. Classification (NCBI taxonomy): domain Bacteria; kingdom Pseudomonadati; phylum Pseudomonadota; class Gammaproteobacteria; order Lysobacterales; family Lysobacteraceae; genus Stenotrophomonas; species Stenotrophomonas sp. 59. The sequence goes on along the minus strand of NZ_CP127408.1, from coordinate 4,480,440 downwards.
CTGGAACAGCAGATCCAGGCCTACATCGCCGAACGCAAGAAGGCCTGACCCGACGCGTCGCCGGGCCATGCCCGGCGAGCGTGATGTGATCGGGTCGGAGCCCCACCGATGGCGGGGATCCGACCTCCTCTCACCTCACCCCACCGCCCGCGGCTTGGCCACGCGCGCGGCAAACGTCGGCAGCACCAGCAGCGTCAGCACGGTGGCGGTGATCAGGCCACCGATCACCACCGTCGCCAGCGGCTTCTGCACTTCCGCGCCGGAACCGCTGGCAATCGCCATCGGAATGAAGCCGACGATCGCCACCAGCGCCGTGGTCAGCACCGCGCGGATGCGGCTGGAGGCACCGTTGATCGCCGCCTGAAGCGGCACGTCACCGGCATCCAGGCGTTCGCGGATCGCCTGCATCAGCACCAGGCCGTTCAACGTGGCCACGCCGGAGACGGCGATGAAGCCGACCGCCGCCGATACCGAGAACGGCATGCCACGCAGCAATAGCGCGAGGATGCCGCCGACCAGTGCCAGCGGCACGCAGCTGAACACCAGAACGGCTTCCTTGCCGCTGCGCAGGGCCATGAACAGCAGGCTGCCGATCAGCAGGAACACCACCGGCACCACCGTCGCCAGCCGCTTCTCCGCGCGCTGCAGGTTCTCGAACTGGCCGCCCCAGGTCAGGTAGGCACCCGGTGGCAGCGCCACGTCGGCCACCGCTGCCTGTGCCTCGCCGACGAAACCGCCAAGGTCACGGCCACGCACATTGGCCTGCACCACCACGCGGCGGCTGCCGTTGTTGCGGCTGATCTGGTTCGGCCCTTCGCTCACCGTGATGCGCGCCACCGACGACAGCGGAATCACCAGCCCCGAAGGCGTGGCGATCGGCAGCGAGGCCAGCTGGTCCGGATCGTTGCGCGAGGCATCGTCCAGGCGCACCACCACGTTGAAGCGGCGATCACCTTCGAAGATCTTGCCTGCCGCGGTACCGCCGATGCCGGTGGACAGCGCATCACTCACGTCCGCTGCGGTCAGCCCGTACTGCGCCGCCGCCACGTGGTCGATCGCCACGTTCAGCGTGGGCAGGCCGGAAATCTGTTCCACCCGCACATCGGCGGCGCCATCCACCGCACGCAGCTTCAGCGCCACCTGGTCGGCCACCTTCTGCAGCTGGCTGAAGTCATCGCCGAAGATCATCACCGCCAGGTCGGTACGCACGCCGGAAATCAGCTCGTTGAAGCGCAGCTCGATCGGCTGGCTGAACTCAAAGCTGTTGCCCAGCTGCTGCCCAGCCAGTTTCTCGAAACGCGCCACCAGTGCGTCCTTGGCCAGCTTCGGATCGGGCCAGTCCTTGCGCGGCTTCAGCACGATCACGCTGTCGGAGATGTTGGTCGGCATCGGGTCGATCGCCGCCTCGGCAGTACCGGTACGCGAGAACACGGTCTCTACTTCCGGCTGCTTGGCGATCGCTTTTTCCAGTGCCAGCTGCATCGCCAGCGACTGCTCCAGCGAGGTCGAGGGCACGCGCAGGGCTTGCATCGCCACGTTGCCTTCGTCCAGCGTCGGCATGAACTCGCGGCCCAGCAGCGAGAACGAGCCGATGCCCACCACCACCATCATCACCGCACCGGCCAGCACCGTGCGCGGATGCGCCACGGCCTTGCGCACCACCGGCTCGATGCGCGCGCGCAGCACGCGGATCAGCTTGGTTTCGTGCTCGCCATCGTCGGCATGGGCATCGCCGTCCTTCAGTTTCGGCTCGCGCACCAGCAGTGCGGCCATCGCCGGCACGAAGGTGAAGGAGAAGATGAAGGCACCCACCAGGGCCAGCATGAAGGTGGCCGCCATCGGGTGGAACGTCTTGCCCTCCACGCCTTCCAGGGTGAGGATCGGCGCGAACACCAGCAGGATGATCAGCTGGCCGAACGCCGCCGGCCGCGCCATCTTCAACGCCGAATCGGCGGCCACGCGCAGGCGTTCCATCGCGGTCAGCGCACGGCCCAGTTCGGCGCGGCGCTGGCCCAGCATCAGCAGCGTCGACTCAACCACGATCACCGCACCGTCCACCAGGATGCCGAAGTCCAGCGCACCCAGGCTCATCAGGTTGCCGCTGATGCCGAAGCGGTTCATGCCGATCACTGCGAACAGGAACGACAGCGGAATCACCAGCGCGGTGATGGTGGCCGCACGCAGGTTGCCCAGCAGCAGGAACAGCACCACCACCACCAGCAGTGCGCCCTCGGTGAGGTTCTTGGCCACGGTCTTGATGGTGGAGTTGACCAGCACGCTGCGGTCCAGCACCGGCGCCGCCACGATGTCGGCCGGCAGCGATTTGTTGACCTGTTCCAGGCGTGCGGCCGCAGCCTGCGCCACGGTGCGGCTGTTGCCACCGGCAATCATCAGCGCGGTGCCCAGCACGGCCTCGTGGCCGTTGCGGCTGGCCGCACCCAGGCGTGGCGCGCGGCTCAGTTCCACGGTGGCCACATCGGCCACACGCACCACCACGCCATTGCGGGTGGCCACCGGCGCCTGTGCAAGATCCTCGGTGGTCAGCGCCAGGCCATCGGCACGCACCACCAGGCCTTCGCCGGCACGCTGCACGAAACCGGCGCCGGCCTGCACGTTGGAACGCTGCAGCGCGGTGACCAGGTCGGCCAGGCCGAGGCCATGCGCGGCCAGCCGCGCGCTGTCCGGATGCACGCCGTATTCCTTGACGTAGCCGCCGACCGTATCGACACCGGCCAGCCCGGGGCTGGAGCGCATCTGCGGCGCGATGATCCAGTCCTGCACGGTGCGCAGGTAGGTCGCGCGCTCTTCCGGCGTGCGCAGCAGGTTGCCTTCCGGTGTGCGGTAGACCTCGCCGGCCTGCCAGCCGGCTTCACCGGGCTTGGCCAGCTTGGCAGGATCGAACGTGGTGAAGTCCACCGTCCACATCAGCACTTCGCCGAGGCCGGTGGTGACCGGCGACAGCATCGGCGATGCACCATCGGGCAGGTCATCGGCCGCTTCGCGCATGCGCTCGGCCACCTGCTGGCGCGCGAAGTAGATGTCGGTGGCATCGGTGAAGATCGCGGTCACCTGCGAGAAGCCATTGCGCGACAGCGAACGGGTGGTGGTCAGGCCGGGAATGCCGGCCAGCGCGGTTTCCAGCGGGTAGGTTACCTGCCGCTCGATCTGCTCCGGGGTCAGTGCTGGTGCCACCGTGTTGATCTGCACCTGGCGGTTGGTGATGTCCGGTACCGCGTCGATCGGCAGTTTGCCCAGCTGGAACAGGCCCACCGCGGCGATCAGCGCCGCCAGGAACACCACCAGCCAGCGGTGGCGCACCGCTGTTTCAATGATCAGCTTGAACATGGTCGCCTCCTCAGTGGCCGTGCTCGGCTTCGCCCTTGGCCAGTTCGGCCTTGAGCAGGAAGGCGTTGGCACCGACGATGCGCTCGTTGCCGGTCAGCCCGCCGAGGATCTCGATGCGGTCGCCGGCACGACGCCCGGCCAGCACCGGCTGCGCCTTGAAGCCGCCATCGACGGCGACGAACACCGCGCTGCCGCCATCGACGTTCTGCACCGCATCGGCGGGCACGCTGAGCGAACCGTCCTGGCCTTCGGTGACCACCACCGCCGATACCGGCGAACCGGCCGGCGGCAACGAGGCATCGACCGGTGTGGCGCGGATCACGGCCACGCCACCCTGCTGGCGAACATCCGCGGCCGAGCCGGTGACGGTGGCGGTGAAGCTGCCACCCGGGACACTCACTTCCAGCTTCATGCCCGGCGTGACCTGCGCGGCCAGCGCCGGCGGTGCGGTGAACACCAGCTCGTTCATCGCCGGGTCGGCGACGTCGGCCACGGCGCTGCCGGCGGCGACTACGCCACCCGGAGTGACCTGCACGTTGCCGACGATGCCGGCCACTGGACTGGTGATGCGCACGCGGCCACTGGCATCAGGCGCACCGTTGGCGGCGGCCTGCGCCTGCGCGGCCGCGGCCTGGGCCTGGGCGGCCAACGAGCGGGCGCGCGAGGCTTCCATTTCCTGGCGCGCGACCACGCCCTGGTCGACCAGCGCCTTGTCGCGGCCATAGGCCAGGCGTGCGGCCTCGGCTTCGGCGGATGCGGCCAGCGCATTGGCGCGGAACACCGCCGCCTCGCCGCTGACCACGATGGCCAGTGCCTGGTTCTGTTTCACCGCGGTGCCCGGTGCAACCAGCACGCGTTCAACGCGGCCAGTCACGGTGGAGGCCACCGATGCACGCGCACCGACCGAGGGCTCGACCCGGCCTGCGAGGCGGGTTGAACCGCCGCCGCCACGACCGACGGCGACCACTTCGATACCGGAGGCCTTGATCTGCTCCGAGGTCAGCTGCACCACGCCTTCATCGGCGTCCGCCGGCGCCTTCGCGGTTTCTGCCTTGGCTTCCTTGCTGTCGGCGGCGTGGCCGTGGCCATCGTCTGTACCGGCCTTGGCCGCAGCGGGGTCTTCATTCGCAGGCGTCTGCGCGTTACCGGCGCAGCCGGCCAGGAACACGGTCAGCAGGAGGCCGCCGATGAGGGGGAAGGAACGGGAGAGAGTCATGGGGCCTCCACAAAGGGTGCGCGCCCTTCCAGGCGGGCGAGATCGATTTCCGCGCCGACGCGCGACAGGCGCGCATCCACGGCGGTGCCGCGGGCGGCGATGAGGGCGCTGCGGGTGCTGCGCAGTTCCAGCTGCGAGATGCGTCCGGCATCGAAGCCGACGCGGGCCAGGCGATACGCCTCTTCGGCGGCGACCACGCTTTCATCGGCGGCGCGGGTACGGCTGCCGGCGGCTTTCAGTCCGGCCACGGCGGACAGGCGTGCGGCCTCGCTGTCGCGGCGCTGCTGGTCCAGGCGTGCCTCGGCCGCGCGCTGGTCGGCATTGGCGGCGCGGATGCCACCGCGGTTGCGGTCGAACAGCGGGATGCTGAGACTGACCCCGAGGTTGTAGGCACGCTCGCCGCCTTCGCGGAAGCGGGTCTGCGCGGCGGTGACGCTGAGGTCGGGCAGGGCGCGCTTGCGCTCCACGTCGACCAGCTTGCCCGCCGCATCGGCTTCGGCTTCGGCGATGCGCACCGCCAGCGCGGTATCGGTGGCACCGCGCGGCAGCGGTGGCGCGCGGTCGAGCAGGCTGTTGTCGATCGACTGCACCGGCGCATCCAGCAGCGCGGTGCCGGCCAGGCGGGCCAGCGCGGCATCGCGGAACGCCTGTGCTTCATCCAGCGACGCCGTGGCATTGGCCACTTCGCTCTGTGCCTGCACCGCGCGCAGCTGTGGTTCGCGGCCCTGCTTGACCATCGCATTGACGGCAGCCGCATCGTCGCGGGTCAGGGTCAGCGCTTCGCCGGCGAGGGCGTAACGACGCAATGCACTTTCCGCCTGTGCGTAGACCGCCGCCAGTTGGCTGGCGACATCACTGCGGCTCTGCGAACCACGCAGGGCAGCGGCTTGTGCCTCGGCCCGGGCGGCACGAACGCGCGCGCCACGCTGGCCCCAGACCTCCAGCGGCTGGGACAGGGTGAGCACGGTGTCGGCCTTGCCCATGCCACGGTAGGTGCCGGAGCCCCAGGCATTCTCGGCCGAGTAGGAAAGGGAGGGATTGGGCAGCGCACGGGCCTGGTCGGCGCGCGCATCGGCGGCCTCGGCCAGTGCCGTACCCACACGGGTGCCGGGCAGCTGGTCCAGGCGTTCAAGCAGGGTGTCGTAGGAGGGGGCGGCTTGCGCCATCACCGATGCCGCCGGGGCCAGGCCCAGCAACACGGCGACGACCAGCCCGGCCGCACGCGGCGACCGAGGTGTCAGGATCGACATAGGGGGATTCCGGTTGTGAGTGAAACGGGAGCCCGCAATCGCGGGACGCGCTCAACTCACGCCCGGGGTGGACGCGTCAATTCATCCTGGGCGACCGCATAGGTCGCCGCATCGCCCGCACTCATCCAGCGCGCCGGCAGTGGCGCCCCGAAGGCGGCGATCGTGTGCGCCGGCAGGCTCAGGTTGGAGTGGTGGCAGTGGTTGTGGCCACAGGCACCGACATGCTTGCCGTCGGTATCGCCATCGGCATCCGGGGCGGACTCCACATGCACCGTGCTGGCATGCGGTTCCACCGTGCACGCCAGGGCATCGGCCACCGGCACGACCACGAATGCCGCCATCAGCAGCATCAGCAGGGTCGAACGGAGGTGGCGGGTGATCCAGCGCATGAAGGGGAGGCTAGCAAGCGGTTTTCGCCGGATACAATATCAATGGCCGCTTCGGGAATACGTCGGAATCTCCCGTTCAGGTGGGCGGCGTGGGGTCGGATCCCTTTCCTCCGGAAAGGGCTCTGACCCCGACACATTGCCGGCCAGCGGCCGGCACTACCCGGGTCACGGCAGCTTCGCGATGACCTTGATCTCGAACTGGAACCCATACAACCAGGTCACGCCGATGCCTGTCAGGGTCGGGTGCGGCGCCTCGCCCCAGTACTCCGGCACGATCGCCCAGGCCTTCTCGAAGTTCTTCTCCGGGTCGACCAGAAACACGGTCACGTCGATCACGTCATCGAACGTGCAGCCTGCGGCGGCCAACACCGCATTGAGATTCTCGAAGGCGCGGCGCACCTGCGTCTCGAAATCCGGCTCGGGCGAACCGTCCTCGCGGCTGCCGACCTGGCCGGAAACGAACAGGAAGCCATCGGACCGGATCGCCGGCGAATAGCGATTGCGCTGGTAGAGGGCCTGGCGCCCGGCGGGGAAAACGACATCACGCTGTGACATGGGGAAGATCCCGTGGGAGAGAAGGCCATCCTCCCCGCAGGCGCTGTCTGGATAAACCGCGATGATCGGCCTAGATTGATTGTCAATCCCAAACAATCACGGCCAGCCATGGACCGTTTCGAGGCGATGCGGGCGTTTGCCCGGGTGGTGGAAACAGGCAGCTTCACCCGTGCCGCGCACACCCTGCAGGTCAGCCGCACCACCGTCACCCAGCTGGTGCAGCAGCTGGAGGCGCACCTGCGGCTGCGCCTGCTCAACCGCACCACGCGGCGGGTCAGCGTCACCGCCGATGGCGCGGCCTTTTACCCGCGCATCGCCCGGCTGCTGGCCGAGCTGGACGAGGTGGAAGGCGGGCTGGGCGATGCGGCCGCCCAGCCGCGCGGACGCCTGCGCGTGGATGTGCCCGGGCCGTACGCGCGCTTGCGGCTGGTGCCGGCGCTGCCGGAGTTCCAGGCGCGCTATCCGGAGATCCAGCTGGACGTCGGCGTCAGCGACCGCGAGGTCGATGTCATCGCCGACAACGTCGACTGCGTGATCCGTGGCGGCACCCCGGCCGATCCGGCGTTGGTGGCGCGGCCGCTGGGGGCGTTGCCGATCGGTTTCCACGCCAGTCCGGGCTATGTGCAGCGTTTCGGGCGGCCAGCCGATCCGCGCGCGCTGGAAGGGCCCGACCATCACATGGTCGGCTTCCTCAGCCCGCGCAGTGGCCGTGCCCGCGTGTTCAGCGCGCAGCGCGGCGATGAGCGCATCGAAGTGCAGGGCCGCTATACGGTCGGCTTCGACGACGGCAACGCCTATCTGGCGGCCGCGTTGGCGGGGCTCGGCGTGGTGGTGCTGCCCAGCTACATGGCCGCGCCGCATGTAGCACGTGGCGAGCTGCTGCCTTTGCTACAGGACTGGCAGCTGCCACCGATGCCGATGCACGTGATGTTCCCGCCGAACCGGCACATGAGCCAGCGCCTGCGGGTGTTCATTGATTGGGTGATGGAAGCGTTGGGGTGAGTGCATCGATCGCGTGCGAAAATCCAGGGGCACGTACTGGAGAACGCACACCCTGATGAGCCGCATCGTCGCACTTGATACCGAGACCACCGGCATTTCCCATCGCCTGGGTCATCGCGTGATCGAAATCGGTGCCGTCGAACTGATCGATGGCCAGCTCACCGGTCGCCAGTTCCATACCTACCTGCAGCCGCAACGGAAGGTGGACTGGGGCGCGCAGCGCGTGCACGGCATCAGCGATGCAATGCTGGTGGGCAAGCCACTGTTCTCCAGCAAGGCCGCCGAACTGCTGGAATTCCTGCGCGGCAGCGAGATGGTTGCGCACAACGCCACCTTCGACGTCGGTTTCCTCGACAATGAGCTGCGCCTGGCCGGCATTCCCGCCACGCTGGCCCAGCACTGTCGGGTCACCTGCAGCCTGAAGCTGGCGCGCGGGCGCTGGCCCGGCCAGGGCAACAAGCTGGACGATGTGCTGCAGCGCCTGCGCATTCCAGGGACGCGTGGCCTGCATGGCGCGTTGAAGGACGCCCATCTGCTGGCCCAGGTGATTCCGCACCTGCGCTGAGCCGGTCCGGCCGTTGTTGTAGAGCCGAGCCCACGCTCGGCTGCTGTGTCCGGGAAAGCCTGAGCCGAGTTTGGGCTATGCCGGTCGTCCTGACCGTCACCCTACGGGCCGTCGCAAGCGACGTTGGCAGCGGCTCCTGTCGCTACCTTCGGCTCTACAAGGGCTCCCGCCGCCGCATTCAGCCCCAGCCTGTGGGTAACTTGCGCAAGTGCTTGAACCCGTGCATAATGCGCGGCTCGCTGTGTCCGGTTTTCTACCGGGCGGCGCCCCCGGGAGCACGTCCCCGGCCGCCCAACGCCAGCGTAACCCTTTGATTCTCTTGACGTGTGGTGGGCAACCATCGAGGCCGCCGTCTCCCGGGCTACGGGCTGACAACTACTACTATCGAGGTGCGCAATGTCCCGCGTATGCCAGGTTTCCGGCAAGCGAGTGCAGACGGGTAACAACGTCTCGCACGCCAACAACAAGACCCGTCGTCGTTTCCTGCCGAATCTGCACGAGCGCCGTTTCTGGGTGGCCAGCGAGAACCGCTGGGTCAAGCTTCGTGTTTCCGCGCATGCACTGCGCACCATCGACAAGAACGGCATTGATTCCGTTCTGGCTGAGCTGCGTGCGCGCGGCGAAAAGGTCTGAGGAGTAAAGCATCATGGCAGGCAAGCGCGATAAGGTCCGTATGATTTCCTCGGCCGGTACCGGCCACTTCTACACGACCGACAAGAACAAGAAGAACACCCCGGGGAAGATGGAATTCCTGAAGTACGATCCGGTCGTGCGCAAGCACGTCCTGTACAAGGAAGGCAAGATCAAGTAATCCGCAAGGATTGCTGATCCCCGCGAAGAAACCCGCCCTTGTGGCGGGTTTTTTCATGCCCGGTATCCATGCCTGGAGTCCCCATGGTGGGTGCCGACCGTTGGTCGACACGCTGCCTCCACACCCGGTAGGTGTCGACCTTGGTCGACACGCTCTCCCCACGCCCGGTAGGTGTCGACCTTGGTCGACACGCTGGTTCAAGGCAATCGAGCAAGCTCGACTCTACACACCCTGCTGGGCAGAATGGCCCATCACCTCCCGACGGGCGACGCGATGCTGTTCGAGTGGTTGCTGGGTTCCTACCTGCTGCTGATCGACTGGCTGATCCGGCTGGTCGCGCTGTGCTGGATTCCCACCCGCACCACGCCGGGTGCGGCGCGCAGCTGGCTGCTGCTGGTCGGCTTCGTGCCGCTGCTGGGCCTGCCGCTGTACCTGCTGTTCGGCCACCCATGGCTGTCGCGCGAGCGCATCCGCCGCCAGGCCGAGGCCTCTCAGGTGATCCGCGAGGAACAGGCGCTGCAGCACCGCCTGCGCTGGACCCCGCAGGCGGATACCGCCAGCGCCGAGATCGTGCCGCTGGTGCAGCGCCAGGGCGATTTCATGCCGGTGCACGGCAATGCGGTCGATCTGCTGACCGACTACGATGAATCGCTGCACACGCTCATCGCCGACATCGACCAGGCCGAAGACCGCGTGCACCTGCTGTACTACCTGATGTTCGACGACGCGGTGGGCGAGGCCATCGTCGAGGCACTGCAGCGTGCGGCTGCACGGGGCGTGCAGTGCCGTGTGCTGCTCGACGCGGTGGGTGCCAAGCGCGGCCTGCGCGCCTATCGCAAGCGCCTGGAAGCGCGCGACATCGAGGTGCGCGCGATGCTGCCCGGTGGCCTGCGCTGGCGTCGCAGCGGGCGCATGGACCTGCGCAACCACCGCAAGATCGCGGTGATCGACAACGAAGTGGCCTATGTCGGTTCGCAGAACCTGGCCGGACCGCAGTTCGTGCCCGGTCACCCGAACCGCGAGCTGGTGGCGCGCGTGCGTGGCCCGGCGGTGGCGCATCTGGAGGCGGTGTTCGCCAGCGACTGGTACATGGAAACCGGGCAGCGCCTGGATGTGATCGCCGATGTGCCCGAGTGCAGCGACGACATCGCCACCCAGCTGCTGCCCAGCGGCCCGGCCTACCCGTACAGCAACGCGCGCGATGCAGTGGCGGCGCTGATCCACCTGGCACGGCGCCGGCTGGTGATGGTCACCCCGTATTTCGTGCCCGATGAAGCCACGCTCAGCGCGCTGCGCATTGCGGCGTTGTCCGGCGTGGAAGTGCAGCTGATCCTGTCGGCCAGCAACAACCAGCGGCTGACCTCGTGGGCACAGGAGGCCTACTACGACGAGCTGCTGCGCTGTGGCGTGCGCATCGCCCTGTACGAGCCGCAGTTCCTGCACGCCAAGCACATGAGCGTGGACGAGGACATCGCCGTGCTCGGCTCGATCAACATGGATATCCGCTCGTTCGCGCTGAATGCCGAAATCGGCCTGATCTGCTACGACCGCTCGCTGGTGCAGCAGCTGTGCGCGATCGAGGATGGCTACCTGCGTGAGTCGCGGCAGCTGGACCTGCAGCAGTGGCGCAGCCGCCCCACCTGGCGGCGCAGCCGCGAGGGCATCGCACGGCTGGCCGATGCGTTGATGTGAGCGGAGCGCACGACCGGTGGGCTGGGTGCAACCGGCAGGGGGATGCAACCGATGCGGTGGATGCAACCGGCGGGGTGGATGCAACCGGGGGGGTAGAGTCGACTGTTAGTCGACTGCTCTTGCGATAAAAATCCCGCGCTGCGCGCGATAGTCGACTAACAGTCGACTCTACCCCCGGTTATTCCCGTCATTCCCGTCATCGCCGATGGCCTACAATCGGTGCATGACTGATTCACCGCGTAATGGCGAACTGGACCTGGCAATCATCGGTGGTGGTGCGGCCGGGGTGCTGGTAGCGATCCAGGTACTGCGCCAGGCGAAGGCGCCGCTGGCGCTGGCCATTTTCGAGCCGGCCTCGCAGCTGGCCCAGGGCATCGCCTATGCCACGCCGTGGCCGGAGCACCTGCTGAACGTGCCGGCGGCGAAGATGAGCGCGTTTGCCGACCCGCCCGGCGATTTCCTCGATTACCTGATGGCCACCAACGCCTACCCGGGCGAGGCGCGCGAGGTGCTGGGCGAGCGTTATGTGTGCCGCCACTTCTTTGCCGCCTACCTGCAGCAGCGCCTGCAGGAGGCCGCGGCCGCCAGCCCGGCACAGCTGCAGGTGATCGCGCAGCCGGTGCTGGGCCTGCAGCCGAATGACCGCGGCTACCAGCTGACACTGGGCGATGGCAGCACGCTGCACGCCGCGCAGGCGGTGCTGGCCACCGGCAACAGCATGCGCCCGCTGCCGGTACCCGGCGCCGATGCGCTGCCCGCCGATGACGTGATCGAGGCCTGGGACTACGACGGTGTGCGTACCCTGGCCGGCGACCATGCCGTGGCCATTGTCGGCTCCGGCCTGAGCATGGCTGACACCGTGCTGGCGCTACTCGCCGCCGGTCACAGCGGCCCGCTGCATGTGATCTCGCGCCACGGACTGCTGCCGCTGCCGCATGCGCACGGCGGCCTGCCCAGCTTCGACCCGGCCACGCTGCTGCCGATGAACCTGCGCCAGCGCCTGCACGCACTGCGCGGCTTCGCCCGCCAGGCGCGGGCCGATGGCCTGCCGTGGCAAGGCGTGATGGACCGCATCCGCCCGCACGGGCAGGCGCTGTGGTGCAGCCTCGATGAGGCCGACCAGCGCCGCTTCCTGCGCCACGTGGTGCGCTACTGGGATGTGCATCGCCACCGCATCGCCGAAGAGGTGGATGTTCAGCTGCAGGCGCTGATCGACAGCGGCCAGCTGCGCGTCCACCGTGCCCGCCTGCAACGCGTCTGGCGTGATGGCGATGCCGTGCAGTTGTCCGGCCGGGATGCCTCGGGCGAGGAACAGCAGTGGACGATTGGCGGCGTGATCAACGCCACCGGCGTCGAAACCCGCGCCAGTGCGCTGCGCAATCCGTTGCTGCAGCAGTTGCAGGCCGATGGGCTGGCGCGCCCCGGCCCGCATGGGCTGGGCCTGGACAGCTCGGTGCCGGGCGATCGCCTGTGTGCCGCGGGTGGCCAGCCGCAGGCACGGCTGGGCGTGCTCGGCAGCCTGCGCATCGGCAGCCTGTGGGAAAGCCTGGCGGTGCCTGAACTGCGTCAGCAGGCCCAGGCACTGGCAACCCAGGTGGTCGCAGGAGCCGCGACGGCGATGCCGTAAAATGGGGGCATGGATGTCTCCCACCTGCTTGATGGCCTGAACCCGGCCCAGCGCGAAGCCGTCTCCGCTCCCCCCGGCCACCACCTGGTGCTGGCCGGTGCCGGTTCCGGCAAGACCCGCGTACTCACCCACCGCATCGCCTGGCTGCATGAAGTCGACGGCGTGCCGACCCACGGCATCTTCGCGGTGACCTTCACCAACAAGGCGGCCGGCGAAATGCGCCACCGCATCGACGCCCAGCTGCCCAATGGCAGCCGTGGCATGTGGATCGGCACCTTCCACGGCCTGGCCAACCGCCTGCTGCGCCTGCACTGGCAGGACGCCAAGCTGCCGGAAGGTTTCCAGGTGATGGATTCGGACGACCAGCTGCGGCTGGTCAAGCGTGTGGTGCAGGCGCTGGAACTGGACGACGGCAAGTACCCGGCCAAGCAGATCGCGTGGTGGATCAACGCGCAGAAGGACGAGGGCCGTCGCCCGCAGCACATCCAGCCAGAGCCGCACGACGCCTGGCTGGAAACCATGCGCCAGGCCTACATCGAGTACCAGGCACGCTGCGACCGCGCCGGCCTGGTCGACTTCGCCGAGCTGCTGCTGCGCGCGCACGAACTGCTGCGCGACAACCCGGCGCTGCTGTCGCATTACCGCGCGCGCTTCCGCGAGATCCTGGTGGACGAGTTCCAGGACACCAACGCCATCCAGTACGCTTTCGTGCGCGTGCTGGCCGGTGATTCCGGCCACGTGTTCGTGGTCGGCGACGATGACCAGGCCATTTATGGCTGGCGTGGTGCCAAGGTCGAGAACGTGCAGGGCTTCCTGCGCGATTTCCCCGGTGCGCAGACCATCCGCCTGGAGCAGAACTACCGCTCCACCGCCAACATCCTCGGTGCCGCCAACGCGGTGATCGCGCACAACCCCGATCGCATCGGCAAGCAGCTGTGGACCGACAGCGGTGACGGCGAGCCGATCGATCTGTATGCCGCGTACAACGAGATGGATGAGGCGCGCTACATCGTCGAGCGTGCGCGCCAGTGGGTGCGCGACGGTGGCAGCTACACCGAAGTGGCCGTGCTCTACCGCAGCAACGCGCAGTCGCGCGCGCTGGAAGAAGCGCTGCTGAGCGAACAGGTGCCGTACCGCGTGTACGGCGGCATGCGCTTCTTCGAGCGTGCCGAAATCAAGGATGCGCTGGCCTACCTGCGCCTGCTGTCCAACCGCAACGATGACGCGGCGTTCGAGCGCGCGGTCAACACGCCCACCCGTGGCATCGGCGACCGCACGCTGGACGAAGTACGCCGCGAGGCGCGCGCGCAAGGCATTTCGCTGTGGGAAGCGACCATGCTGGTCACCCAGGGCAGCGCACTGGCCGCGCGCGCGCGCAATGCGCTGGCCGGCTTCCTGGTGCTGGTCAATGAGCTGCAGGCGCAGACCCTGCACATGACCCTGGCCGAGCGCGTGGACCACGTGCTGGCCCGCTCGCAGCTGCGCGAGCACTGGAGCAAGGAAAGCCGCAACGCGCTGGACTCGGAATCGCGCACCGACAACCTCGACGAACTGGTCTCGGTGGCCTCGCGCTTCGTGCGCCGTGCCGATGACATCGAGGAAGTGGGCGAGGACATGGACGAGCTGGTCGCGTTCCTGGCCTATGCCGCGCTGGAGGCCGGTGAAGGCCAGGCGCAGGCCGGCGAGGAAGGTGTGCAGCTGATGACGCTGCATTCGGCCAAGGGCCTGGAATTCCCGCTGGTGTTCCTGGCCGGCCTGGAAGAAGGCCTGTTCCCCAGCGCACGTTCGCTGGAGGAAAGCGGACGGCTGGAAGAAGAACGTCGCCTGGCCTACGTGGGCATCACCCGCGCACGCCAGAAACTGGTGCTGAGCTATGCCGAGTCGCGCCGCATCCATGGCCAGGACAACTACAGCCTGCCGTCGCGTTTCCTGCGCGAGATCCCGCGCGAGCTGCTGCACGAAGTGCGCCCGAAGGTGCAGGTCTCGCGGCCAGCCTCGATGGGTGCCAGCCGGGTGATGGGCCATGCCTCGATCGAGGCACCGCCGGTCAAGCTCGGCGCGCTGGTCACCCATCCCAAGTTCGGCGAAGGCATGGTGACCGACTACGAAGGCAGCGGCGCCCACGCCCGCGTGCAGGTCGAGTTTGCCGACGCCGGCAGCAAGTGGCTGGTGATGGCGTATGCGAATCTGACGGTGATCTGATCACCGTCGAGGGGCGGGATACCTGTAGAGCCGAGCCATGCTCGGCTGCTGTTGGCGGGGAAGAACAGCCGAGCATGGGCTCGGCTCTACAAAAGCGGTTGGACGTTACACGTATGGGGCCAGAGCCCTTTTCCGATGGAAAAGGGATCCGGCCCCGATTAGGCTGCGGTCATGACCCGCAACGTGCTCTTCCTCTGCAGCCAGAACCGCCTGCGCAGCCCGACCGCCGAGCAGGTGTTTGCTGATTGGCCGGGCATCGAGACAGCCTCGGCCGGGCTGCTGGCCGATGCCGAGGAAGTGCTCAGCCCTGAGCTGCTGCAGTGGGCGGACCTGGTGTTCGTGATGGAGCGCGCCCACCGCAATCGGCTGTCCAGCCGTTACAAGGCCTGGTTGAACGGCAAGCGGGTGATCTGCCTGGATATTCCGGACGACTACGAGTACATGGACCCGGTGCTGGTGGAACTGCTGAAGCGCAAGGTCACGCCGTTCCTGCGCTGAGCCCGGGTGTTGTAGAGCCGAGCCCATGCTCGGCTCCATGAGAAGGACAGAGCCTCAGTCCTGTGCTTTGGAGCTGACGGCCGCATCCTGCGCGGACATGTTCTGTTTGAAATTCGCCGTGAAATCAGTGACGGCACGTTCCAGCGCCTTCTCCCAGTTTTCCGGCGAAATGACCTGGAACACATTCGTGCCATGACCCTTGGCGGTAAACGACCGGACCCGGCCTCCGTCGTGGGTCGTCACTTCGACAGACAGATCCGCGACCATCTGCTGCGCCCAGCCGGCAGCCCGCCAGAAGTTGAAGGGCGCCCTGACCACGAACTCGTTCATCGACGCCTCCAGACGAAGGCATTGCGCATCGCACTGGTCGGCAGTGCGATAGCCCATGTTGCGCAGCGCCTGGATGATGATCTCGCGGGTCTTTTCGGATGTCGTGCCCGATTCCAGTACGAGGTTGAAACCATTACCGCTGCGGATCTCTCCGCCGACATTCTTGACTCGATCCGATGCGGGAACAAGAGAGAGGAAGTCTGGCGGGCGATTGTCACCCACGGGGGCGACCACGATCGTGGTGCCCTGTTCGGGGTTGACCCGGATGTCGGGCACATTTACTCGCACCACTTCCGTGCGGATGCCGCAGCCGGTGAGGAGCAGCAGCAACGAAAGACCAATTATCGACTTCATGTATCCCCCTGTTGGAATGGTGTCCTTGTCCTGCGCATTATCGCGTGGTCCGCAGGGCTCGGGAGTGGCTTTGGTCAGGGCAGGGCAGTCGAGCAAAAAGCAGCCGAGCATGGCTCGGCTCTACAATAGATCCCACATTTTCCAGGAACGCCCCCATGACCGAACCCACGCTGCACGTCACCGTGAAGTTGAACGCCCGGCTGCAGCCCGAGCATCGCCACGAACTGTTCGAGGACCCGCTCGACGCGCTGCTGCAGGCGGCCCAGGTGGGCGAGCTGACTGGCGGCGGCACCGCGGTGTCGGACCTGGGTGAGGTTGAGTACGGCGATATCGAAGTGGCGCTGATCGATGCGAGCGGCGTGCCGAAGCTGATCGATCTGCTGGAACAGCTGGGAGCGCCGAAGGGTTCGCAGCTGCAGGGCGCGGGTGAGGCCGACCGCAGCTTCGGCGTGACCGAGGGCCTGGGCATCTACCTGGATGGCTTGACCCTGCCGGATGAAGTCTACGAGCAGTGCGATTCGAACCACGTGTTCGAGCAGCTGTCCGAGAACATCGATGGCCTGGGCGAGATCTGCAGCTGGTGGCAGGGCCCGACCGAAACCGCGCTGTACATGTATGGCGAATCGTTCGAGGCGATGCGTGATGCGATCGCCGGATTCGTGGCCAGCTACCCGCTGTGCCAGAACGCACGCGTGGTGCAGATCGCCTGAGAAGGTCAACTGTAGAGCCGAGCCCATGCTCGGCTGCTTCTGACGGGAAAAGCAGCCGAGCATGGGCTCGGCTCTACAGAAGCGGGTTACTTGCCCGCTGCCTGGCGGGCGTTGTCACGCAGCGCCATGTCCTTGCCCAGATGATAGCCGCCGTAGAACAGCACGAAGGCGGCGATGAGGCTCCAAAGGATGATCCTGAGGGAGCTTCGTGGTGTCGGCTTGCTGTCCTGCATGTGCGTTCTCCCGGCGCGGCGCGGTGCCGCTGGTCCAGCATGCGCCGCGGCAAGGGGGCGGGCAAGCGGGTGGTGCGCACGGGTCGCTGCGCGGCGCCGGATTGATCCTGCTCAAGGCGCGGCCTGCACATCCGGTGTGCAATGGTGTCGTTCCCATCTGGCAGATCGCTACGGAGCCCCACCATGTACAAGCGCATCCTGATTGCCACCGACGGATCCGAGCTGGCCGACAAGGGCCTGGCCAAGGGCTTGGAGCTGGCCAAGGACCTCAACGCCGAGGTCGATATCGTGACTGTTTCCGAGCCGTGGGCCGTTGGCATGTACGACGCCATGGGCTGGAGCGTGGGCTACATGAACAGCCCCGAGTACAAGGCCGACCGCGAGGAAGGCGCGCAGAAGGTGCTGCAGCCGGCGCTGGCCAAGGCGGCCGAGCAGGGCATTACCGCCAACCCCGTGCATGTGCTGGACCGCTATGCGGCCGACGGCATCATCGAGACGGCGGGCGAGCGCAACAGCGATCTGATCGTGATGACCTCGCATGGCCGTCGCGGCGTGACCCGCGTGCTGCTGGGCAGCCAGACCGCGGAAGTGCTGGCGCGCAGCACCCTGCCGGTCCTGGTCATCCGCTGATCCACGCCCACTGATTCAAGCGTTCCCGGGGAGGGGACCCGACGCCGGCCGCAGGATGCGCGCCGGCGTCACCTTTTGTGGGCCCTGAGCGGCGCACATGCATTCAGATCGATCCATGTGCCGAAGCCATCGGCCATGCGCAGATGCGTCCGACGAACGGTTACGAACGGCACGCGTGGCCGTTCATTCTTTGTGGCATCCTCCGCGCGGGGTTGTTGAGGTGCACGCATGTCTGGGCAGTGGGCGGATCGCCTGCTGGATGCCAGCGCGTCCTGCTGCGCCTGTCTCTTTCATGCGCTCCGCCCGGGGACTGGCGGGTGCTGTCCGTTGTCTTGGACATCCGTAGTCATTGGAGGACACATTCGTGCCATTGAAACGATCGTCGTTCGCGCTGCTGCTGTCTGCGGCCCTGCCTGTAGCCGCTGCCGCGCAGCAGGCCGATGTGCCATCCACCGTTGACCAGCCCGGCATGGCCGTGCGCACCGGCAGCCAGACCCTGCAGGTACACGGTTTCCGCGCCAGCGACGTCGGGGACCATCCGCAACGTGGTATCACTCCTGCGCGGGTACAGGCGGTGCTGGATGCCTACTTCGCCCGTCTGGCGCACGGCGCGGACGTGATCGCACTGGACTTCGCCCAGTTGCAGGGGGCGGCGGATGCAGTGACGGCGGCCTATCGCAAGGCAGGCTTCCTGGTCAGCATTGCCTACCTGCCTCCGCAGAAACTCGATGCCGAAGGACGCATCGAAGTGCGCGTGCTGGAAGGTCGCATCGGCAAGGTGGTGGTGCAGGGGAACCAGCGCTATCGCACGCATACGCTCAGCAACGTCGCCGAGCGCCTGCGCGGGCAACCGTTGCGCCAGGCCGACATCGACAGCGCATTGCTGTACGCACGCGACCTGCCCGGGGTATCGGTGTCCTCGGTGCTGCAGCCTGGCGAGAACGTAGGTGAAACCGATCTTGTGCTGGTCGCGCGCGAAAGTGGCCGGCCGTACGAAATCAGTACAAGCGTGGACAACCACGGCACCGAGCTGAGCGGTCGCGGGCGCGCCCAGCTGGGCGTGACCTGGAACAGTCCGCTGGGTCTGGGCGATGTACTCGCGGCCAGTGGAACCTATGCGTTCGATCCGCAGGCCAGCCGCGCCGGCGCGCTGTCCTACAGCGTACCGCTGCAGGCAGTGCAGGGGCTGTCGGTGCTGGCCGGTGCCAATCGCAGTGAACTGGAAGTGGACGACGGCATCCTGCGCGGTTTCAAGCTGAAAGGGCCGGCGTCGCAGGCGTATACCGGCGCCGACTGGAAGTTCATCAACCGCCCCGATCTGCAGGTGACCAGTTCGGCGCGCTACATCCGCGAGAGCTCGCGCTTCGAGGCGCTGGGCCTGGTTCTGTCCAAGCAGAAGTACGACGTGGCCGAAGTGGGCGCAAGCCTGCGCCACAACGATGCACGCTGGCATGGCATCAACCTGGCGCAGCTGAGCGTGCGCCATTCGCTGCGTGATCGCTCGGCCGACTTCGATGCGATCAACCCGACCCGCGACAGCCGGTTCAACGTGGTGCGCCTGGGCCTGCTGCGCCTGCAGCATCTCAGCCGCAGCCAGCGCCTGCTGTTCAAGTTCAACGGCCAGTACAGCAACAACTCACTGCCGGCACTGGAGCAGTTCCAGGTGGGGGGCAACGACAGCGTGCGTGGCTACGCACAGGGCGAGACGCTGGGGGACCGTGGCTGGTATGCCGCGCTGGAGTACCACGTCGATGCGCCCGGCTTCGGCGATGTGGCTTCGCCGTTCCGTGGTGTGCCGTGGCGCGAGGTACTGGAACTGGATGTCTTCGCCGACCAGGCGCGGGTGTTCGACGTCGATGGACTGGAGGCACCGGCCGAACTGGCATCGGTGGGCATGGGCGCGACGTTCCGCCTGCGCCAGTGGAAGAACCTGGAACTGCGCGTGGCGGCCGCCAAGCCGACCAGCGCCCTGCGACCGGGTGACGGCCGCGATGTCCGCTTGTACGCGCGGCTTGGCCTGACCTTCTGAGGAGCGACCATGAACCGTATCTACCGACTCGTCTTCAACCCTTCGCTGGGCCAGGTCCAGGTCGCTGCGGAGTTCGCGCGCGGGCCACGCTACCGTGCCCCGCAACGGATGCGCAGTGCCCTGTGGCTGGCGCCATTGGCCGCAGCGATGCTGCTGACCGGCAGCCTGCAGGCCACGGCGCAGTCGCTGCCACAGAACGGCAACATCGTGGCCGGTTCGGCGTCGATCAACATCAACGGCAACGTGATGACGATCGACCAGACCAGCGCGGCCTCGCTCATCCAATGGGGCAGCTTCGACATCGGCGCGGCCAGCAAGGTCCAGTTCAACCAGGTCCGGGGCTCGCAGGCAACGGCGATCAACCTGGTCACAGGCAGCTCGGGCAGCCTCATCAGCGGTGAACTGTCGTCCATCGGCCAGGTGTTCCTGATCAACCCGGCCGGCATCACCTTCACTTCCGGCGCCAGCGTGAACGTCGGCGGCCTGCTGGCCAGCACACTGTCACCCGGAACGCCCGGGCTGCTGGATGCCAATGGCGTTTCGCCCGCCTTCCAGCTGGCGGGCGGCGGCACCGGCGCCGTGGTCAGCAACAACGGCGGGACCCTGAGTGCTGCTTCCGGCGGCATCAGTCTGATCGGCGGCGCGGTATCCAACACCGGCATCATCTCGGCGGCCAATGGCAACATCAACCTGGTCGCTGCAGGTGCCGCGATGGTCCTGAACGGCGTGTCGTCTTCGGGATTTCCGCAGCTGCTGTTCTTGCCGACGTCGGTCGGTACGTTCGCCGGCACCGGCATCAACAACAGCGGCGTCCTCAGTGCGCGCAGCATCAGCATGAATGCGCTGATGGGGCCTGGTCTTTCCAGCACCGGTATCAACGCCGGCGGCACCATCATCGCCAATGCCATCGACGCCGGAGATGGCAGCCTCACCATCCGCAGCTCGGCGCCGGTGGCACTCAGCAATGCGACCGTCACCGCTGGATCGGTGGCGGTGGCCGGTGCGAGCGTCGGTGGTCCGGTTGCGATCCAGATGGCCGACGGCAGCATCCAGGCCAGCACTGTCGCGTTCGATGGCGGGCCGTCCGGAAACGTGATGCTGGGCGGCGGCATCAAGGCCGACACGATCAGCATTGCGGCGAACAATGCCGTACAGACCGCCGGAGGCACGCTGGAGGGAGCGCTCAGCCTGGCCACCCAGGGCGGTGCGACCCTGGGGCAGAGTGGCAACCGCATCGGCAGCGTCGGTGGCAGCGTGGGCGCCGACCTGACATTGGCGACATCCACCGACCTGTCCAACGGCGGTGCGCTGTTGGTTGGTGGTTCCAGCGTGATCGAGGCAGGCGCCAGCAACATCACGCTGACCAATTCTGGAAACAGCTTCGGCAACGGGGTCAGTGCCCACGGCGGGGACATCACGCTGGCCAGCGGTGGCGTACTGGGGCTGGGCAACATCAACGCCCGCAGCCTGGCCGTGCAGGCCGGCAGCATTGATCTGGGCGGAACGGTGATCACCACCGGTGACCAGACCTACCAGTCCGCGGTGACACTGCGTGGCAATTCGGCGCTGCAGGGCAGCGCGATCCAGTTCAACGGCACGGTGGATGGAAGCTACCAGCTGGCCGTCGATTCCAGCGGCATGACCACCTTCTCCAGTGCTGTTGGCGGAAGCACTGCACTCCAGGGCCTGAGAGTCACCTCCGGTACTGGAACGCGCCTGTTCGGCGACATCACCACCATGGGCACGCTCGCATTCGATGGCGCGGTGCGCGTGTCCGGCGCGCGCAGTCTGTCATCGCTGGGTGGCAGCCTGCGTTTCGGCGGCACGCTCGATGGCGATGGCGGCACGTTGAACCTGAGCGCACGCCAGCTCACGCTGGGTGGAGCCGTCGGGGGAGCTGGGCCAGTGGGCCGCCTGTACGGCCACGCCGATACCATCAGCCTGGGCAGCCGCATTGCCAGCACTGGCGCGATCCTGCTGGAGGGCGACGTACGGCTGGATGGCAATACCCAGCTGATCAGCACCGGTGGCGGCGGCATCACCACCGATGGCATCTCCAGTAACACCACCGCTGGCTACAACCTGGTGATGAGTACCACCGGCCAGGTCCAGATCAACGGCAACATCAGCGCCGCCGATGTCAGCATCACCGGGCAGCTCTTCAATGGCCGCGGCATCGCCAGCAAGGGCAACCTCGATATCGACTCCGCACTGACCCTGGTCCAGATGGGCAGCTACCAGGTCGATGGGCGGGCACGCTTCAGGAGCCTGGGCGATATCACCCTGGCTGACGCAGGAAACCGCTTCAGCGGCGAGGTCAGCCTTTCGGGAAGGAGTGCGCAATTGCGAGCAGGTAATCTGCAGCTGGGCAATACCCTGCTGTCGGACAACCTGCAGCTGGATCTGAGCGGCTTCCTGCAGCAGGCTGCCGGCAGCGTGGTGGATATCGGAGGGACCACTCGCATCGATGCCGGTGGCTTCGTCAGCCTGGACCGGTTGGATGGCATGGGCCGACCCGTGAACCGGTTCGGTGGTGCGATGTCGCTGAAGGGCGGCAACAGCAACATCTACGCCAACGGCATGCTGGCGTTCTCCGATTTCGACGTGGGCAGCGTATGGGCGATCGCCGATACCGTGCGGCTTCCTGCCAGTGGCAGGAGCATCGGGCTGCAGTACTTCCAGGGCGATGCGGTACTGGGCGGTGACAGCGTGCTGGACAGCCAGCTGGGCCAGATCAACTTCCGCGGACGCATCGATGGGCCGCATGCGTTGACGCTCACGAGCGGACTCGAGGTGGTGTTTGCCGGTGACGTCGGCAGTCGCCAGGCGCTTGCCAGCCTGGGCATCAACGGTGCCGGTCCGCTCCAGCTCGGCGGCAACGTCACGACCAGCGGCTCGATCCAACTGGGCAACGTCAACCTGGCCGCGAGCACGCCGCGCTGGTTCAGCATCCGCAGCAACAATGGCAATGTGCGGGTGGGCCGCGTCGATGGGAGCAGTGACGGACTGAGCAGCCTGGCACTCGATGCACACGGCACGCTTGAACTGCAATCGGACGCGGGGACCTTGCCCGGTGCCTGGCTGAGCGATCTGCAGCTGAAGGGGGCGAGCGTGGTCACCAAGGCGATCCGCACGTCCGGTCGGCTTGACGTCACCAGCAGCTCCGGCTTCACCCAGGGCGGTGCCTTCACCATTGGTGGCGACGCCAGCTTCAGCGCAGGCCCCACCGGCAATCTGGTACTCGATGCCTATCCGAACACCTTCGGTGGCAAGGTTGCTCTGACGGGCGCCACAGTGCGCATCCAGGCGCTGTCGGGCCTGGCGCTGGACGGCATCGATACCACCACGCTGGAGGCCTACAGTGGCGGTGCGATGTCGCTTGCCAATGCCAACGTCGCTGCAGCTGCCAGTCTCAACGGTACATCGCTGCTGTTCGACGGCGCATCCATCGGTGGCCTGTTGCAGGCCACCGCGCGCACGGGCGACATCCGCCAGGGCAGCGGTGCGCTGGCCCTCGGCAACAACAGCGAGCTGCTGGCCGGCACCGATATCGTACTGGGCAATGCTGGCAACCAGCTGGGAAATGGTCTGCGGGCGGTGGGCCGCGATGTCACGCTGACCAGCAGTACAGCGCTGGATCTGCAGAACCTGCAGGCCATGCGCGATGTGCAGCTGAGTGGCAACGGCGTGCACCTGGGCACCACCTCCGTGCAAGGCACATTGCAGGTGGACAGCGCCGCTGCAATCACCCAGTCCGCCGCGCTGCAGGTGGCTGGCAACAGCCGCTTCCAGGCGGGCTTGGACATCACCCTGGACCAGTCCAGCAATCGTTTCGATGGCAGCGTCGCCCTGCAGGGTGCCAACGTTGCCGTTGCCACCAGCGGCGGCCTGTTGCTCGACAACGTTTCGACCTCCGGCAACCTGGACGCGCGCGCCGGCAGCGCCGGGGTGTCCCAGCAGGCGGCCATGCAGGTCGGCGGCCGCAGTGACGTGCGTACGCAGGGTGGCATCGCCCTTGATCGTGCCGACAACCGGTTCACCGGTGCGGTCGGGCTGGACGGCAACGGCGTTGACCTGCGCGCGGCGGGTGATCTGCAGGTTGATCGCCTGAACAACAGCGGCCAGTCCGACGTGCGCCTGCGTGCCGGGGGAAACTTGCAGCTGCAGGGCGTGACGGCGGACAGCCTGGTGGCACGCAGCGGTGGTCGCTTGACCCTGGACGGGGCCAGCATCGCCGGCAACGCGACGCTGCAGGGACAGCAACTGCACTTCGGCACGACCTATGTGGGCGGCAACCTGCAGGCCGCGGGCAGCAGCGGCATCGACCAGCAGGGCACGCTGCGCGTGGATGGCAGCACGGACCTGCGCAGCAATGCGGCCATCGTACTGGCCCTGTCCGGCAATGACCTGCGTGGCGCAGTGTCACTAGCCGGCGCCGGCATCGACCTTGCCAGCGTGGGCGACCTGCGCATCGGTTCGCTCGACAACCGCAGTGCGGCGGTGCGCCTGCAGGCCGGTGGCGCACTGTCGCTGCCCGCGACCCTCATCGATGCCGGCAGTGGCGACCTGCAGCTGCTGGCCGGCGGTGCGGTGCAGCTGCCGGGGGCGCTGCACGGAAACAACATCACCGTGCGCAGTGGCCAGGATCTGCAGCTCGGCCAGGACGTGCTGGCCGCCGGCGTTCTGCAGCTGGGCAGTGGTGGCGCGATTACCCAGAGTGGTGGCGTGCTGGCCGCGCAGCGCCTGCAGGGCAGTGCCGGTGGCAAG
The DNA here is from genome assembly GCF_030291095.1 of Stenotrophomonas sp. 59. NCBI lineage: Bacteria > Pseudomonadati > Pseudomonadota > Gammaproteobacteria > Lysobacterales > Lysobacteraceae > Stenotrophomonas > Stenotrophomonas sp. 59. Next base: position 4,456,235 of record NZ_CP127408.1, on the reverse strand, counting down.
GCCAGCCTGCGGGGCGACAACCGCATTGCCACGCTCGGCGACTTCAACAGCCAGGGTCTGGAACTGCAGACCCTGCAGGGCCTGCAGGTGACCGGCAACGTGCAGGCTGGCGCGCAGGCCCTGCTCGACGTGCGCGGTGGTGATCTGCTGATCGATGGCAGCCTGCAGGCTGGGCAGCTGCGCCTGCAGTCGGCGGGTGCGATCCACGCCAGCGCCGCCGGCCGCCTGCTGGCCGACCAGCTCAGCGGACGCGCGGCTGGCCCGACGACGCTGGGTGATGCCTCGTTGTTCGTGGCCAATGCCATCGGCACCTTGGGCGACTTTGAGTCGGCTGCAGGCTTCAGCCTGACCAATGCCCGCACCCTGACCCTGGCGACGCTCAACGGCAGCGCATTCAGCGTCGACGCCGGCAGCAACGCGTTCTATCTGAAGGTCCGGGACGGTGACATCCTCCAGTCGGGTACCACGCCGGTGCTGGCCGGCAGCAGTCGTTGGTGGTCGAGCGGCGGTATCGGCACTCAGCCTGCGCCGATCCATCTGACCAGCACCCACAGATCGTATGAGGTCGATTTCGTCGGCCGCGCGCCGGCCTATTTCCATGCCGTGGGCCTGGATGGCCGTCCCCTGACCGCAGGCGATGGTCCTGATCCTGAAGCGTTGCGGTCCGGCGTGCGCGCACAGGGCGCGGTGCTGCCGCGGGCGGTCCGAGTCGATGCATCTGCCGCCGCCATCGAGCAGCAGGCCATTGGCATCACCCACCCCGGAATCCGGTTGCCGGGAGGCCTGTCACGGGCCTGCGACGGCGACGCGGCCGATTGCGTGCAATGACCCGTTGAGCAGGGGCGGAGTGCTGCCACTCCGCCCGTCTCGAAGCCGCTCACATCACCAGCTGTACAGCTTCCAGTACACCGGCGACACGCCGTCCTTGTCGTTGTCGAAACGGCCGTCGCCGTTCTTGTCGTACATGTAGAACGGAGCACCGCGCGACGGCGTCACCTTGACCATGCGCAGCTGGCCGGACACGCGGTATTCCTCGATGACATCGCCGTTGTCCATGGTCCGCTTGGAGACATCGGCGCCCTTGACGTCCACCGGGGGAGCACCTGCGCCACCCATGCTGGCGCAGCCAGCGAGCAGGAGCAGGGAAGCCAGCATCAGGGTCTTCATCGGCGGGGGCCTTTGCCTGGATAGAGCCTTGATTATGCCCCATCGCCGGGTGCGTGCCGTGTCGTCGCGGTGCAGGCACGGGCGCGTAGAATCGACCCATGAGCAGATTAGTCCTGATCGACGGGTCCAGTTACCTGTACCGCGCGTTCCACGCGCTGCCGCCCCTGTCCAATGCACAGGGCGAACCCACCGGCGCGCTGTTCGGCGTGGTCAACATGCTGCGCTCGACGCTGAAGGAGCGCCCGGCCTATGTAGCGTTCGTGGTCGATGCGCCCGGCAAGACCTTCCGTGACGACCTGTACGACCAGTACAAGGCCAACCGCCCGCCGATGCCCGATGAACTGCGCAGCCAGGTCGAGCCGATGTGCCGCATCGTCGAAGCGCTGGGCATCAGCATCCTGCGCATTCCCGGCGTGGAAGCCGACGATGTGATCGGCACGCTGGCGCTGCAGGGTCTGGCGCAGGACCTGAAGGTGACCATCTCCACCGGCGACAAGGATTTCGCCCAGCTGGTGCGCCCGGGTATCGAACTGGTCAACACCATGACCGGCAGCCGCATGGATTCGGACGCGGCGGTGATGGACAAGTTCGGCGTGCGCGCCGACCAGATCATCGACCTGCTGGCGCTGATGGGCGACACCGTCGACAACGTGCCGGGCGTGGAGAAGTGCGGGCCGAAGACCGCCGCCAAGTGGCTGGCCGAGTACCAGCACCTGGACGGCGTGATGGCGGCCGCGCCGACCATGAAGGGCAAGATCGGCGAGAACCTGCGCGCCGCGCTGGAACGCCTGCCGCTGAACCGCGAGCTGGTGACCATCCGCACCGACGTGGAGCTGGACGCCGCCCCGACCACGCTGGCCCTGCGCGAGCAGGACGTGCCTGAGCTGACCGAGCTGTATACGCGTTACGGCTTCACCCAGGCGCTGAAGGAGCTGGGTGCGCCGCTGTCGGCGCCAACTGCCGCCAGCGACGCCACTCCAAGCCTGCGCGGCACCGCTGCCGGTTTCGCGCGTGGCAGTGCCGAGGCGCCGGCTGCCGGCACGCTGGATCCGGCGCTGTCCGCGCCGGGTGAATACGAGACCGTGCTGACCAGCGAGCAGCTGCAGGCCTGGGTGGAGCGCCTGCAGCAGGCCGACCTGATCAGCTTCGACACCGAAACCGATGCGCTGGACGCGATGCGTGCGCGCCTGGTCGGCATCAGCCTGGCGGTCGAGCCGGGCAAGGCCGCCTACATTCCGGTCGGCCACGATTACCCGGGGGCGCCGGCCCAGCTGCCGCTCCAGCAGGTGCTGGACGCGCTGCGCCCGGTGCTGCAGGACCCGGCGAAGAAGAAGCTGGGGCAGCACGGCAAGTACGATCTGCACGTGCTGCGCCGCCACGGCGTCGACGTGCAGGGCTACCACGACGACACCATGCTCGAGAGCTTCGTGCTCAATTCCACCGCCACCCGCCACGACATGGATTCGCTGGCGCTGCGTTACCTGGGCTACAGCACCATCAAGTTCGAGGACGTGGCCGGCAAGGGCGCCAAGCAGATTCCGTTCTCGCAGGTGGGCATCGACGAGGCCAGCCGCTACGCAGCCGAGGACGCCGACATCACCCTGCGCCTGCACCGCGCGCTGCAGCCACAGCTGCTGGCCGAGCCGGCGCTGGACAGCGTGTACCGCGACATCGAGATGCCGCTGGTGCCGGTGCTGACCACGATTGAAGCCAACGGCGTGCGCATCGACACCGACGAGTTGCGCCGGCAGAGCCAGGACCTGTCCTCGCGCATGCTGGCCGCGCAGCAGAAGGCCACCGAACTGGCCGGCCGCAGCTTCAACCTGGATTCGCCCAAGCAGCTGCAGGCGGTGCTGTTCGATGAGCTGAAGCTGCCGGCGGTGGTGAAGACCCCCAAGGGCCAGCCCAGCACCAACGAAGAGGCGCTGGAGGCGATTGCCGACCAGCACGAGCTGCCGCGGGTGATCCTCGACTACCGCGGCCTGGCCAAGCTGCGCAGCACCTACACCGACAAGCTGCCGGAGATGGTCAACCCTGACACTGGCCGCGTGCACACCAGCTATCACCAGTCCGGTGCCGCCACCGGCCGCCTGTCCTCGTCGGACCCGAACCTGCAGAACATCCCGATCCGCACCGAGGACGGCCGCCGCATCCGCCGCGCGTTCATCGCCCCGGAGGGCTTCCAGCTGCTGGCCGCCGACTACTCGCAGATCGAGCTGCGGATCATGGCCCACCTGTCCGAGGACCCGGGCCTGGTGCGTGCCTTCGAGCAGGGCGCCGACGTGCACCGTGCCACCGCCGCCGAGGTGTTCGGGCGCACCCTGGAAGAAGTGACGCCGAACGAGCGTCGTGCCGCCAAGGCGATCAACTTCGGCCTGATGTACGGCATGAGCGCCTTCGGCCTGGCCCGCAACCTGGGCATCGACCGTGGCCAGGCACAGGACTACGTGGCGCTGTACTTCAGCCGCTACCCGGGCGTGCGTGACTTCATGGAGCGGATGCGCCAGCAGGCCCGCGACCAGGGCTATGTGGAGACCCTGTTCGGTCGCCGCCTGTACCTGAACGACATTCATGCACGTAACCAGGGCCTGCGCGCCGGTGCCGAGCGTGCCGCGATCAACGCGCCGATGCAGGGCACCGCCGCCGACATCATCAAGCGGGCGATGGTGGACGTGGACCAGTGGCTACGTGACAGCGGCGCACCGGCGCGGATGATCCTGCAGGTGCACGATGAACTGGTCTTCGAAACCGAAAGCAGTTTCGTCGAGGAGTTGCGTTTGCAGGTGGTCGAGCGCATGTCGCAAGCGGCCAAACTGCGGGTGCCGCTGGTGGTCGATACCGGCGTCGGCAACAACTGGGACGAAGCGCACTGAGGGTGTTTCAGGCCGAAAACGACGTGAATTCGTTCATTCGTCAGAGGTTTCTGACTCGATCATGAATGTTGCCCTGATCGAGGTTCATTAAATTGGGCCCCTTCACGAACCGTTAGTGTTCGGAGTGCTTCTATAACTCTCGACAGGCGCAACGCCTGTTGTGGATCTCTCCCATCCCCTGGAGCAGATCTCGGAACGGGGACTCCTCCCCAAGTGCCCGTTCCCCGGCCCCGTTGACCTCCCCCTGGTCAGCGGGGCTTTTTATTTGTGCCGCCGGAACACTTCGCATGGGGTCAGATCCCTTTGCCCGATGGACAAAGGGATCTGACCCCAGGTGCTAGGCTGGGCAACCGTCACGCAGGGGAACCCGCAATGCCCGATCTGTTCGCACTGGCGATGCCATGGTGGGAGTTCATCCTGCGTGCGGTGGTGGTCTATGTCGTGGTGCTGGGCATGGTCCGGCTCAGCGGCAAGCGCCCGCTCGGGCAGATCACCCCGTTCGACGTGCTGCTGGTGGTGCTGCTGGGCAATGCGGTGCAGAACGCGCTGCTGGGCACCGACACCTCGCTGGGCGGCGGCCTGTTGCTGGCGGCCACCCTGATCCTGCTCAACTACGGGGTGGGCTGGGTAAGTACCCGCAGCCGGCGGATCGAACGACTGGTGGAAGGAGAACCGGTGGTGATCGCGCGTGATGGGCGCCTGTTTGATGCCGTTCTGCGCCGCGAGCAGGTCACCCGTTCTGATTTCGAGGCCGCCATGCGCCAGCAGGGTTGCCTCGGCGTGGAGGATGTCGAGCTGGCCCTGCTGGAGATCAACGGGCACATCACGATCATCCCCAGGAAGAGCACCTGATTTGTAGAGCCGGGTCCATGCCCGGCTCCACTGGTGTCGGGCGTCAGGGCGCGGCTTCGGCCTTCAGTGCCGGCCAGTTGCGGGTGGCGTCCACATCACAGGCCACGTGCGTGCCCTTGCCATCCTTCGCGCAGATCGCAGCCATGGCCTGCGGAATCTTCGGGTCTGCGGTGTGCGAATACACCGCTGCCAATGCCAGGCACCCTTCGCGCACGCCCGCGCCGCACAGCGTCTCGAAGTAGGGCAGCGACGCGGCCCATTTTTCGGACTCGAACAGCGCTTCGCCGGCCACCTTGCAGCCGAGCAGCTTGCCATCGGTGCAGCAGGCCTTGGCGCCGTCCTTGCGGGCCAGGGTCGGGCAATCCAGCGGCAGCGGGATCTCCACGAAGGCCACCGGCGGCGTGCAGGTGGCATTGCCTGTGGCGGGCTTGCGCTCGTAATAGGCGAAGCGGTTGCCGCCGTCGACGCTGGCCAGGTTTCCGTTCTTCAGCGGCTGCAGTACGAAGTCGCTGCCGGCATCGCGACGGATGAAGATACGGCCGTCCTGCAGGCGCGCGCGCAGGCGCTGGCCGCGACCCTCGGCCTCAACCAGGCCGCCATCGAGGAAGCGCAGCTGCGAGAGGACGCCGTACTCGGCTTCAAAGCTGCCACAGGGCAGTGCGGTGGCCGGTACCGGGGCCAGTGCAGCGGCCGGTGCAGCGGCCAGGCTGGCAAGTGCCTTGGCGCGGCCGCAGGCCACGCCGTCCGCGCGCTGCGCACACGACAGCTGCAGCGCTTCATGGGCCTGCGAAAGGCGCCCGCCGCTCCACAGCACCTCGGCGACGTCGGCGCAGAAGGTCTCGCCGTGCTGCTGCCGGCACAGTACGGCCAGCTCATCGAGCTGCGCAGACGGCAACGCAGGGTCGACCGAATGCTGCAGCCCGAGCAGGGACTTGCCGATCATCTCCAGCCCGACCACCTCGGCGATCGCCCTGCAGCCCTCGGCGTTGAAGGACGCGGAATCCTCCATGCAGATCTCCGGCTTCGGCGGTTCGGCTCGTGCAGGCGCCGGGGCTGCGTCCTTGGCCTGCTGCTGGTAGGTCTCCATCAACCGCATGCAGGCTGCACCCACACCCTCGGCACACCAGGCGTGCAGTTTCACGGGGGCAGCCTCCGGCAGCGCCTCCAGGCACTCGGAGGTGTTCATCACGCAACCGTCTTCGACAGGCTCCGGCATCGTCTTGCAGGCGGTGGCGTGCTCACGGGTGAACTCGCGATAGGGCGTGCTGATCGTGCGGTCGCTGTCCGAGAAGTACCAGTTCTCAAGCTGGCCCGTGGACAGGTTGCCGGTACCCAGCACGTCTTCCTGGCGGGCGATGCGCAGCTCCTCGGTCGCCTGGTAGGGACCGGACAGGAAGCCGTGGCCTTCGCTCTCGAGGGTCAGCGTGATGTTGCCGCTGCTGTCCTTGTAGGTGCCGCAGGCCATCGACTGTGCGGCGGCCGGCAGGCTGGCCGAGGCCAGTGCGAGCAACAGCAGGGAGCGCCAACCCGTGACGCGGGGGCGAAGGGAAACAGCAGGGAACATGGGTTCGTCCTTGAGGGAAATGGAACGGGTCCTGGCCGAAGCGCAGCGCAGGCCAGGGAAGGTGCCACGCGTCAGGCGTGGCGCCGGAAGATCAGACCCAGTCGCGTGGTACCAGGTAATCGGCCAGGCGCGATTCGGCGCTGCCGGGTTCCGGCGAGAAGCCGTACTCCCAGCGCACCCGCGGCGGCAGGCTCATCAGGATGCTCTCGCTGCGGCCGCCGCTCTGCAGGCCGAACAGCGTGCCGCGGTCATAGACCAGGTTGAACTCCACGTAGCGGCCGCGGCGGTACAGCTGGAACTCGCGCTCGCGTTCGCCGTATGCGGTGTCCTTGCGCTGCTGCACGATCGGCAGGTAGGCATCGAGGAAGCCATCACCGACCGCCCGCAGGTAATCGAAATCGGGTTCGAAGTCGCCGTGCAGGTCGTCGAAGAACAGCCCGCCGACGCCGCGTGTTTCATTGCGGTGGCGTAGGAAGAAGTACTCATCACACCAGCGCTTGTGCGCGGCATAGCGTTCGTCGCCGAACGGCGCGCACAGATCGCGTGCGACCCGGTGCCAGTGCTGCACGTCCTCGTCGAACGGATAGAACGGCGTCAGGTCGAAGCCGCCGCCGAACCAGCTGGCCACCACTTCACCGTCGCGCTGCGCCTGGAAGAAGCGCACGTTGGCGTGGGTGGTCGGCACGTAGGGGTTGAGCGGGTGGAACACCAGCGACACGCCGGTGGCGCGCCAGGAGGCGCCGGCCAGTTCTGGGCGGTTGGCCGAGGCCGACGGCGGCAGGCGGCTGCCGGACACATCGGAAAAGCCGATACCGGCCTGCTCGAACACCGCGCCGTCGCGCAGCACACGGGTGCGCCCACCACCGCCCTCGGCACGCTGCCACAGGTCTTCCTGGAAGCGGGCCTGGCCATCGGCGGCCTCTATCGCCGCACAGATGCGGTCCTGCAGGTCGGTGAGGTAGGCGCGCACGCGCTCGAATTCGTTCATGGCGCGTACTTTACCGCAGGGCCCGCCCGAAGCTGCGGACAGGCCCTGGCCGGCTCAGCGCTTGCGGTTGGAGTTGCGCGGTGCCGGAGTGTCGTCCACCGCCGCCTCGTCAACCGACTTCTGCAGGGCGCCGCCCAGCGTGATCAGCTCCCAGTTCTGGGTTCCAAGTACGTCGCAGGCCACATGCAGGCCGCTGCGGTCGGCCTTGCACAGCTGTTCCAGGATGCGACGGGCGTCCACGTCCGCACCGTTGCCCTGTGCGGTGACCAGGTTCTCGCAACCTTCGCGGACGCCAGCGCGGCAGACCGTGGTGTAGTGCCCGGCGGCCTGCAGCCAGTGCCCGGACAGCGCAAGACGGTTGCCGAGAATGTTGCAGCCCTGCAGCTTGCCCTGCGCGCAGCAGGCTTCGGCACCGTCCTCGTTGGCCAGCGCCAGCGGGCAATCCTGCGGCAGCGGCAGTACCGTGTACTGCTTCGGTGCGCTGCAGCGGGTCGGCCCCTCGCCGGTGGGGGTGAACACCTGGAAGCGGGTCCAGCTATCCAGGCCCAGCAACTGGCCGCCGGGCAGCGGGCGCAGCACGAAGTCGCCGTCCCTGTCGTGGCGGATGCGGATGTCGCCCTCTTCGACGCGCGCGCGAAGATGGCTGCTCCAGCCAACGCCGACCAGGCCGTTGTCACCGAAGTCCAGCGTGTCCATCAGGCCGCCGTCGGCCCGGTAGTTGCCACAGGGCAGGGCCGTTGCCGGCTGCGGTCGCAACGATGCACCCACCGCCTGCAGCGCAGGCAGGCGTTCGCAGGTGGCGGTGTCGTTGCCGGGTGTGCAGGCCGCAGCCAGGGCCTGCACCGCCTGCAGGTGATCTCCTGCCTCCCAGGACAGTTCAGCCACGCGGGTGCAGAAGCCGCCATGGGATGCCTCGCGGCACAACTGCAACAACTTATGGCGCTGCTCAGCTGGAATGATCACCGGCGCGGTCGGCGCTGCCATCGTCACCACGGCTTCGGTCATGGCCGCCGTCATCGCCGCCTTGACCAGCTGCTCCTGCACAGCGGGGTCCGCCTCCAGCGCGGCGGCACAGGCGGGTGTGGCTTGTTCGAAGCCACCGCCATTGCAGGCGGCGGGGAGCTTGATGCCGGACAAGGCGGCGTCGAGGGCCGCCTTTGCCAGGGAAGGATCGGCCTCGACCGTGGGTTTGGCCTCCTCGTGCCAACGCTCGGCCAGTTGCAGGCACATGCCGGGCACGCCTTCCCGGCAAGCTGCTTCCAGAGCGGCCGGGGTCGCTTCGCGGCGGTTGTCCAGGCACACAGCCGCATCGGCCAGGCAGCTGCCTCCAGCCGGCGCGGCGGCTGGGGCGCACTGTGCGGGGGCCTGCAGGGTGTAGACCGTTCCATCCACCTCGACGGTGCGGCCACGATCGCGTACCTGCAGCGCGCTGGGCAGGCCGTATTCCAGGTTCACCAGCTGCAGCGTTCCGTCGATCTGCTGGAAGGCGACCGGCGTCGGTGCGCTGCCGAAGTGCTTCTGCTCGCCGCGGTTCGGCGAGCTGATACGCAGCGTACCGCTGCCTTCATCGGCCTTGAACAGGCCGCATTGTGGTGACTGTGCGGCGGCCATCGGCGCGGCCAGCAGCAACGCCCAGGCCAGCCAGCGGCGGCGCGGTGCGGGTGAAAACATGTCGTCTCCTTGACGATCGAACGGAGTACTCCAGGCGCTACGGCGAACCGAGGCCCTCGCGCGGGGGCGTGCATTGTGCCGTGCCGGGCACGGGTTGATAGCGCTGGTAGCCGGTCTGCTCATCCATGCCGAGCAGGTCGCCATTGCCGAGCTGGCGCAGGACAAGGGTTTCACCGTTCTGCTGCAGGTGGATGGCGCCGTCATGCAGGCGGCCACGCGTGCCATCACCGAAGTCGATCCTGTCGATCACGCCACCGTCGGCCTGATAGCGGCCGCACGGCACCTGCTGGGCCGGCACCAGGCGCAGGTCCGCGCCGAGATCGCGCAGCGGTGCGATGCGTTCGCAGGCACTGATGCGGCCTGCATCGCAGACCACCTGCAGGGCCTGCACCGCCAACGCGGGTTCCAGCGCGATCAACTGCTGTTCGGCCACTTCCACGCAGAAGCGGCCACTACGGTGCTGCAGACACAGTTGCTGCAGACGGTCGCGTGCAGTGGCCGGAAGCGGTGAATCCAGTGTGTCTTCGTCTTCCTGTTGCAGGCGTTCACCCACCCGCTGCATCGCGGCAGCCAAGGCATCGTCAGTCAGCGCTTCGCAGGCCTGCGGGTCATGCCCGGGTGTGTGTTCGTGGCAGGCAGGCGGGCGTTCGAAGAGGGCGGCGCCGGTGTCATCGTTTCCGGCCGCAGTTACGCCATCGCGCAGTTGTCGCAGCAGCGCCGAACAGCCCGCGCCAACGCGTTCGCTGCAGGCGCGCTGGGCCTGGCCCGGTGAAGCGGTGGGCAGCTGCGCGATGCAGTGGCTGCCAGCGGCACGGCAGCTGCCGGCAATCGCCCTGGGCTCGGTGGCGCAGGTGCGGGGCTGGCGCAGGGTGTAGACCACCGGCACATCGTCTTCGATGCGTTGCCCGTCGGCACTGATCCGGATCGGCTCTGCCACGCCATCGTCGAGCATGACCAGGCGGGTCTGCGCCGCACTGCGATCAACCCACAGCGGCTCCGGCTCGCTGATGTCGCTGTGGCGGTAGCCGGTGCTGGGGGTGCTGAACACCAGCGCCATGCCGCCATCGGCACTGCGGTACTCGCCGCAGTGCAACGCGTCGGCGGCAACAGGCAGTGCGGCGAACAGCAGCAGTGCGGGGAGAAGGGTGAGCAAGCGCATGCGACGGTCCTTGTCGTGCGGGAAAGGGTTGGGGCTCAGTGGAAACGCGAGCGGATGTCCGGCCGCAGCAGGCGCCAGGCCAGCCAGCCCTGCAGGCCGAGGAACAGGACCGAGGTGCCAAGCAGGGTGACGGTCATCATCCAGCGCCGCGGCTGCATCGATTGCTGCATGCCCGGGTCGTCGGCGAGCAGCACGATCATGTCGCGCATGAACACGTCCAGCCACCAGGTGATCGCGAAATTGGCCAGCGCGCTCAACAGCAGCATCACCACGAAGCTCCACAGGCCCCAGCGGCGCTCTCGCAGCAGGCCCCAGCTGGCCACGGCCGAGGCCAGGCAGAGCAGTGCGGCGATCATCGAGGCACACACAGGGTGCGCCAGCAGCCAGGTCAGGCTGTGCATCTGCCGATGCTGTACTTCACCGGCCAGCAGTTGCCAGAGTGGAACGTCGTGCAGCGGCCACACCAGCAGCCCCTGCAGTACGAAATAACCGGTCAGCAGCGCGGACAGCCAGAAGGAGGCCTGGACCAGCGGTCGAATCCACGCATGGTAGGGCGAGGGCTGCAACGAGGGCGGCGGGAGCGGCACTGACATCCGGTGTCCTTGCAATCGGTGCCCGCGCGGTCAGCGGGCCGTCACCCGGGTGGCGACGGCCGGCAGGATATGGTGTTCGCTCAGCGGTGCCAAGGGCAGGCCATGCGGCGGCTGCAGCGGCACCCAGGCCAGTTCGGCGATCTCGGCGCGCGCCCGTGGCGTGCCGTCCACCTGTACCCACCACGCCTGTGCCTGCACGCGGTGGCCGGGCTCATTCACCGCCCAGTCCTCGAACGTGCCCAGCGCGATGGCAGCCCCGGCCCGCAGCTGCACACCGAGTTCCTCGTCCAGTTCGCGGGCCAGTGCCTGCAGTGGCGTCTCGCCGGCTTCGGGCTTGCCACCGGGCTGGATGAAGCGGCTGGCGCCGTGCTTGCGCACCACCAGCGCCTGGCCGCGGTCATCCAGGATGACCGCAGCCACGATCCGGATCGTGGCTGCGGCGTTGCTCACTTCAGGTTCTGCTCGAACAGCTTGAGGATGCGCTTGTACTGGTCCAGCCAGGAATCGGCGCGGACGTAGCCGTGGCGCTCCAGCGGGTACGGTGCGATCGACCAGTTGTCCTTGTGCAGTTCGATCAGGCGCTGGGTCAGGTTCACCGAGTCCTGGAAGAACACGTTGTCATCCATCATGCCGTGGGCGATCAGCAGGTTGTCCTGCAGGTTCTGCGCGTACTCGATCGGCGAGGACACGCGGTACGCCTCCGGATCGATGTCCGGGGTGTTGAGGATGTTGCTGGTGTAGCCGTGGTTGTACTGGTGCCAGTCGACCACCGGGCGCAGCGCGGCGCCGGCCTTGAAGGTGCCCGGCGAGCGGAACAGCGCCATGAAGGTCATGAAGCCGCCGTAGGAACCGCCGTAGATGCCGGCGTGGTCGCGGTCACCCTGCTGGGTGTCGACCAGCCAGTCCAGGCCGTCCTTGTAGTCTTCCAGTTCCGGGTGGCCCATGTTGCGGTAGATCGCCGTGCGCCAGTCGCGGCCGTAGCCCTCGCTGCCGCGGTAATCCATGTCCAGCACGATGTAGCCCTTCTGCACCAGCAGGTTGTGGAACATCTGCTCGCGGAAGTAGGCCGGGTAGCGCTGGTGCACGTTCTGCAGGTAGCCGGCGCCGTGCACGAACATCACGATCGGGTACTTCTTCCCCGGTTCCTTGTTTTCCGGTTCGTAGTACTTGGCCCAGACCACGCCGGCACCGTGCTTGGACGGCACCGCCACCAGTTTCGGCTGGATCCACTGGCGTGCCTTGTAGTCGGCAGTGCGGGTGTCGGTCAGCACGCGGGCCTGGCCACCGGCGCTGGGCAGCACGGCCAGCTGCGGCGGCAGGTAGGCGCCGGAGTAACGCACCAGCAGCTGCTGGCCGTCCGGCGACAGCGAGAAGTCTTCCACGCCGTTGAGGCTGGTCAGCTCGCGCACCTGGCGGCTGCCGGTGTCGACCGCGCAGACTTCGTAGTCATGCGGCGCCTGCTGGTTGCACAGGAAGTAGAAGCCCTTGCCATCAGCCGACGGCACCGGCGCCGAGGTTTCCCACTTGCCGCTGGTCAACGCCTGCGGCTTGGCAGTGCCGGCCTGGGTGTACAGGTGCGAGAAGCCGGATTCCTCGGACAGCAGCCACAGCGTGCGGCCATCGGCAATCCAGCCGAAATCGTTGAAGCCCCAGTTGATCCAGGCGTTGTCGGTCAGGCGGTGGCGGTTCTGCACGCGGCCGTCGGCAGCGTTGACGCTGATGATCCAGCGGTCCTTGTTGTCGTTGGCACGCAGCATCACTGCGGCCTGCTGGCCGTCGGCGCTCCAGCGGATGCCGCCGCCCATGAAGTCGCTCATCACCTGCACGCTGCGTTCGCCCTTCAGCGCGTCCTTGCCGGCCTTGCGGCGCAGTTCGGCCAGCGGGTCGGTGCTGATGCCCGGCAGGCCAGCCAGCGAGACCTTCTCGGCCTTGCCGGTGCGCACGTCCACGTACCACAGGGTGTGCGGTTCGAAGCCGTTGCGGCCGACGCGGGTGCGGGTGTCCTCGGTTTCCTCGTAGCCCGACTCGGTCACGTACAGCGGCATCTTGCCGCCGCGGCCGTCATCGAAGTCCTTCGGCTTGGTCACCACGATCAGGTGGGTCAGGTCGGGCGACAGCACGCTGTCACCGATCTCCACGTCGGCGCCCAGATATACCGGGCCCGGTGCGCGGGTCGGGTCGGCCTGGCGCCAGCGCTGGTCCTGGTCCTTCAAGGCTTCGCGCTGGTCGCGGTCGCGGCGCAGGGTTTCCAGCGTGCGGAGCTGCTGGTCGCGCAGTACGTCGGCATTCGGCGGCGTGCGCGGGTCCTTCTCGGCCTTCAGGCTGGCCACCTGCTGCACGCCGCTGGCGGCAGTCCAATGGAACCAGTTCTGGCCGACCCGCCAGATCACGCCGTTGTCGGCGGCGAAGTTCACGTTGCCCGCGCGCTCGTTGCTGCGGGTCAGCTGGGTCAGCGCGCCGCTGCGCAGGTCGCGCACGAACACGTCGCCATTGCGGACGAAGGCGCTGCGACTGCGGCTGCGGTCGTAGACCGGCTCGGCCACGTCCAGCGTGCCGCGCTGGTCATCGGCGACCTGTGCGGCCACGCCACCGGCCAGCGGCTGGCGGAAGGTATCGCGCACCGGGCTGCCGCTACGCTTGAGCTGGTATTCCACCTGCTGGCTGTTCCACGACCACCAGGCCTTTTCGACCGGCGGACCGATCCAGTCCGGGTCGGCCATGGCCTGTTCGATGGTGATCGGCGTGGGCGCGGCATGCGCGGCCGGTGCGGCCAGCACGGCCGACAGCAGGAGGGACAGGGGCAGCACTCGGGACATGGGCGGACGGCACCGGAAGAGGAAACCGGGCAAGGGTAGCAGCCGTCCGGGCCCGGGGCAGGGGCCACAGGTCATGGCAGCGGAATCGGCAAAATGGCACCGTCCGGGTCGCCGCGATGGCCTGTGCGGCATGATGGCCATTCCGTTCGGATGGAACCGATATGTACTGCTACGACTACAGGATCTCTCTTGGCGTACAGCACCCGACAGAGGCCAGCGCCGTGATTGCCGCCCGGCTGGATCTGGAACCGGCGTTTTCCCGTGATGTCGGGACCGAATATCGGGATCGCGACGGCACCCTGATCCGGGTGCATGCGGCGACCCGGGTGGTATTTGAACTGGAGAGGGGCAAGGACGGCTGGCTGATGGATGCCTGGCCAGCGCTGATCGATCTCCTCCAGGCACGCGCTGACGTGATCAGGGAACTGCTGCAGGAAGGGGCCGGCATCGGCCTGCGTGTCGGCATCTTTGGAAAGACCGCATGGGCGGGTTTCGAGCTGGATCAGCAGTTGCTGCGACTGATGGCGGACCTGCAGCTGGATTTTCAGGTGGAGACCTATTTCCCGGACCCGGAGGGCACGCCCGGCGGCAGCGGAGAGGCGGCAGGCACTTAGTGCAACCGGTAGTGCAACCGGTTGCCGTGGTCGCGCATCCATTCTCCTGAACCCGCATCATCCACCGAACAGGAGCCCGACCATGCAGGAACTGATCCCGATCACCCTCTTCATCTGCATCGCCTACGCGATCCATGCCATCGCCGATGCACGGGCGCGCAGCAAGCTGGTGGCGCCCCATGTACCCGAGGAAGTCATCCGCTCGTTGGCCGTACTGGAAGAGGAGCGTCGCCGTCAGGGCGCGCTTCGCTGGGGCATCAGCCTGGTCAGCCTGGCCGTGGCAATGGGCCTGCTGGAGGCGATCGGTGCACGCGAACTGACCTTCGGCGCCGCCGCCGCGATGGTCGGCAGTGCCGGCCTCGGCCAGCTGCTGGCCTGGCACTTCACCCGCCCCGCCGCGCGCAAGGGCTGAGGCAGGCATGCCACGGGCACAGGGGGCGCCCCGCGCATGAGCCTGCTGGGTGGAGCATTGGCTGCATTGCGGGGGCGTCGCCGCGACGTCCCCGCCGAGCCCATACCCGACGCAGATGACGACCGCGCTCTGGTCCGCGCCATCATCGATGGTTCGCAGCCGGCGTTCGCGCAGCTGGTGCAGGCGCATCAGCGCACCTGCGCGCACGTGATCGGTCGAATGGTTGGCGACCGCGACCAGGTGGCCGATCTGCTGCAGGAAACCTTCCTGGCGGTGTTCCGCCAGCTGCACCGGTTCCGTTTTGAATCTTCGTTGCGTACCTGGGTTTCGCGGGTGGCCTATACCACCGCGCTGCAGCACCTGCGACGGCGACGCCTGGAAGCGCAATGGATGGTAGCGGTGGAGGTGCCGGAAGAACTTGGCATCGGTGATGAAGGCCCGGGCCCGGCGGAACTGAGCGAGGTGCTGCAGGCCGGGCGCCAGCTGGGCGCGGCACTGGAACGGCTGAGTGCGCCGCAGCGGCTGATCGTCGGGTTGCACTACCTGGAGGATTTCGATCTGGCCGAGATCGAGCAGGTGACCGGGCTGGCGCGCGGTACCATCAAGAGCCACCTGCACCGCGCGCGCCAGGTCCTGAAGCAGGAACTGACGCGGCACGCCTCCGCTGGAGAACTGCTGTGAACCTACCAACCGACCCCCGCGATGCGGAAGAGCGCGCGCTGGCCCAGGCGTTGCGTGAGCAGGCGCAGCAGGAAGACGCGCCGGATGTGAGCGAGGCGCTGCAGAAGCGCATTACTTCTGAATCGCGCGACAGTGGTGTGTGGTACGTGGTGGTGCAGGTGGTGTTGGTTGGGGCGTTGGTGGCGGCAGGCGTCTGGTACTTCCGGGGCTGAATCGCAACCTCGTTGGGCCGGCCCGCCGGCCCCGCCGTAGCGACGTCCCGGACGAAGCATGAACACATTGTGTTTTGTGAATACAAATGTGAAGATCGCCGCCTTGGTTGTGTCGCCATGGATGGCGGAAGCATTTCGCGTTCCCCGATGGCGAGCAATGCGCCTGACAGGAATCAGCAAGTGCAACTCGAAAACTCGTACCACCTTGGTCGGCCCAGCCTTCTGGCGTTGGCGATCGTCGGCTTCGGAGCCTCCTCTTTCTCCCCACACGCGCAGGCAGCACGCCACTGTGTGACGACCGTGACGGGGATGACGTTCAACCAGGAAAGCCAACCTGTCTCAGCGTCCCAGGTCGAATGCTGGGACGATGGCATCGTGGATATGGGCTGGGGTGGCTGGGGTGGTGGCGGTGGCAACAGCAACAACGGTGATTGGGATCGTGGGCCCGGCGCTGGTTCGGGCGGGTCGATCACCACGCCAAGCGTCGAAGAGCAGCGCACCGCCGACAAGCTGGAAAAGGCACGTTGTGCTGGCGAAGTGAGCGGCAACCCCGTTGTGCTTTCGACAGGCAACAAGGTCGAACCTGAAGTCGATTTCAGCAGCGAAGGTGCAATGCCGCTTCGACTGTCGCGTACCTACAACTCCTTCTGGAGTGGCCGTGGTCTTTTTGGCCGATTCTGGCTGAGCAACTTCGACTACTCGATTACTGTCGCCGCCGACGGGAAGACGATCTGGGCACAGAGGCCCGATGGCCGTCGGATCCGCTTCCAGCGTGATGCCGCCAGCGGCAACTTCGTTGAACAGAAGGCATTGCCGATCGCCTACATCGTGCGGAATAAGGACGGTTCGCTGACCCTGTTCAACGACGTCAATGGGCATGAGACATACTCGGCAGCAGGGCGAATCACCACCCGCGTGAACGAACAAGGAATAGGTTGGACTTTCACCTATCGCGGGGACTATCTCGACCGGGTGACCCATACGTCGGGACGCTTCGTGGCCTTCGAATGGGCCAACGGCATGGCGGCAAAGGTCACGGATCCGGCGGGGAATGTCTATCGCTACTATTACGACCACAACATCTTCGGAAGTGGGGCAGGGTCCGGTCGTCTGACCAATGCTCTGTTGCCGGGCAGCACGATCACGTACTTCTACGAAGATAATCGCTTGCCCGGGGCACTGACCGGTAAGGCATTCAACGACACGCGCTACTCGACCTTCACCTACGACGCTGAAGGGCGAGCAACCTCGACCCAGCACAGTGGTGGCGTTGAACGCTTTCAGTTCGCCTACGATGTGAAGAGCAGCAAGCCGGTCATTCCGCCACCTGCGCCGCTACCGCCCGGCGGCTATGTATTCAACGAAGAGCGGCGGATGTGCGAGTACGGACCCAATGGTGTGCAGAACTGCCACGGGCCACGCCTGGTGGATGAGCCCATGCAGCAGTTTGCGATGGCTGCTTCGGCCCCGGTCGCGCAAGCGTCTGACCCGGCGAAGGCGATTCCGGTACGCATAGATGTTACCGAGACAACGCCCCTGGGCCGTAAGACCACCTATGCGTACCAAGACGATCGCTTGGTCTCGGTGTCCGGTGCCGCCGGAAGCTGCCCTGCAAGTTTCAAAGAGAAGGCCTACGACGAAAACGGCTACGAGCGACGCACCACCGACTTCGCGGGCGTCGTGACCGAGTACAGCTACGACGGCCAGGGCCACATCCTTCGGCGCGTGGAAGCCGCAGGTACGCCCGTGGCGCGGACCTGGACCTACGAATGGGACATGGCGAACAATCGCCTGCTGTCGCAGACGCTGGCAGGCCAGGCCACGACACGGTACAGCTACGACGCCAGGGGGCGCATCCTCAGCATCACGAACAAGGACCTGACTGCGGCTGGTGCGGGTCGTGAGCAGCAGGTTACCTATGGTTATCGCCTGCACGGCAATGGCCTCGTCGCCGAAATGACGATCGATGGCCCACTGCCGGGTACAGGAGACCGCTCCACCCTTCAGTACTCGGTGGCGGGGGACTTGATCGCCTATACCAATGGATCGGGACACAGCATCCGCTTCGAGAATCACAATGGCCTTGGAAAGCCGGGTCGGATAACGACTGCCAACGGCGCCATCAATGACTATGTGTACGATGCACGTGGCCGCACGATCAAGGAAACAAGCACGGTCGACGGGAAGCCGTTCACCACGACCTACAGCTATACACCCGCCGGCCTCGTGGATACGGTTGTCCACCCCGACGGCAGCCAGGTCCACAACTACTATGATTCCGCGCTGCGTCTTTTGGAGACGTGGTCTCCCAACAAGCGTGGTGGGTACTCGCGAAGGGCATTCGGCTACAACAATGCATCGCAGGTGACCTTCGAGCAGGTAATGGAAACTGCATACCCTGTCACCACCCAGGTGACGGGTGCGATTGACCGCGTGACCCACGACACCAACTGGAACTGGTACGTTGAAGGCTGGGCGTGTTCCATGGGCATGGACGGATCCATCGACGTCCACGTTTACGCCAATGATGCTGCAGGCGGGTCTTCCTTCCTTGGTGGCAACACTGCCAACCTCGTGAGCGAGCCGCAGGTTGCTACGTCCTGCAAGGCGGGTGGAAGCAACTACCGGTATCACATTGGTCTGCCCGCCGATCTGCGCCTGCAGCATGGCGGGAAGACGATAACGGTCTACGGTATCGCCGTTGATGGCGGGCAGAATCGATCGTTGGGTGGAAGCGGAGCTTCGGTCGTGCCAGCGCCTATGGTCGTCGGGAACATCGATGAAGTCAGTCACGATTCTAACTGGAACTACTACGTTCGCGGATGGGCATGCGCGACCGGAGTCGCTCGCTCCATCGACGTTCACCTCTATGCAGGCGGGGCCGCAGGAGCAGGAACGTTCGCAGTCTCGGGTTCGGCGAATCAGGCAAGCGAGCCTGGGGTGGCAGCGGCATGCCAGATTGGCGGAGGGGCTTATCGATTCACTCTCCCGCTTGACGCAGGGATGCGTCGTGCCCATGGCGGCAAAGGTATTTTCATCCATGGCATTTCGCCGGCAGGAGGGCCGAACTCGCTCGTTGGACCGCAGGGCGGATTTACGGTTCCCGCAATGCTGCGTGGCGCTGATCTGATCAATCCCGAGCGTGGCACTTCACTCAGTGATGAGCAGACGTGGAGCGTTACATTCACGGTACGAAACACGGGTAACACCGTCTGGAATCCGGGAAGTACTGCGATGGTGCTCAACACCGGGGAGCAGATCGCATTGGGTCACAGGGTGCTCCCCGGCGAGCTAGCGCAGTTCAACTGGAGCTATGAGGCCACTGCAGAAGCGCTGACCAGAACACACGTCCGCTACTTTCAGATGATGGACGCGGGTATCCGCTTCGGACCGAACCACGAGTATCGCATCACCGTTGGCGGGAAGGGCAGCGGCCCCAACTGCAGCGGCGTCAACTGCTACGAGGAAGAATGATGAGTTCTGGATTGTTGATACTGGCGTCGGCGGTGATTCTCAGCAAGTCGATTGAGTACGATGAACTGGGCCGCATGACCGTTGAGCGTGGAAACAACGGTCAGCTGACCCGCCATGAGTACGATGCAGAAGGCCGCCGCACCGCGACGGTAGATTCTCTGGGACGCAGGCTGGTCATGACTTACGACGCGTTGGGGCGGATGTCAAAGGTGACGCATCCCGATGGCGGGGTGACCTCATATACCTATGACACGGCGGATCGCGTGGTCCAGATCAGAGACCCTCGTGGCAAGGTTACCCTCTATGAATTTGACGGGCTGGGCAACCTGCTTGCGCAGGACAGCCCCGATTCGGGAACGACTACGCTGGCGTACAGTCCGGCGGGCCTGTTGTTGGCGAGCACGCGCGGCGATGGCATAAACACCTCGTACCAGTACGACGGCCAGGGACGCCTGCTGCAGGCCAGTGCCGCTGGGCAGGTGCAGACCTACCGCTATGACAACTGTATGAACGGCAAAGGCAGGTTGTGCTCTGTCACAGAGGGTGGAGCGATCACCTCATTCAGTTACACACAGGACGGACAAGTTGCCGAGCGCGGTGACGACGTGCGCCTGGGAACCGTCAGCCAGCTGCTGACGATGCGCTACAGCTACGACGAGATGCGCAGACCGAGAACCATCACCTATCCCGATGGTATGCAGGTTCAATACGAGTACTCGGATGGGTCGCCCTACGCGATGACCGTCATCCAGAACGGTCAGGCGGTGCGCCTCGTTGACAAGGCAGAGTACCAGGCGGGCGGTGCCCGTCGATCCATGCAGTTCGCCAACGGGCTGCAGGAGCGTCAGGAATTCGACGTCGACGGGCGCTTGAAATCGAGGGTTATCGCAGGCGCGAATTCAACGGTGCTTTCGAAAACCTACGCTTACAGCAGTGGCAACGAAATTACCCGAATCGACGATGCAGTTGAACCCGGTGCTTCCCAGCAGATCGGCTATGACAGTCTTGGCCGTATTTCCGAGCAGCAGCGAGGTGGGAAAGGCCACACGATGCGCTACGATGAAAACAGCAACTGGACGATTTTCGGCGAAGGTAACCACACCCGCACCTTCAGCATCGATGCAGGCAGCAATCGTCTGCTTGGGTACTCGTCCAACAAGCCTGGCGATGAATCACGCAGCTACAGCTACGATGCGATGGGGAACCGGACCGCAGAGCATGCGGCTGGCGACGAGCGCAGCTACGGCTATTCAGCGTTCAACCGGATGACATCCTCACAGGTCAACGGATATGGCACTCAGTATCTTCTCAATCCGCTTGGCCAGCGGTTGGCGAAGATCAACCCGGCCGGTACCAGCTATTACACGTACGCCGGGCAGAACAGGTTGATGTCGGAACGAGGCAGTGGCATATGGAGCAATTACCTTTGGTTCGATGGTGAGCTGGTTGGACTGTCGCGGCAAGGGACGATTTCCCAGATCCACGGCGATCACCTCGGCCGTCCTGAGGCCGCCAGCAACGCAGATCGGGCAGTGGTCTGGCAAGCCTACAACTATGCATATGGACGTTCTGTGCGAACGGACTCCATCGGTGGTTTGAACATCGGTTTCCCCGGTCAGTACTTCGATCAGGAAACGGGGCTTTGGTATAACGGATTCCGGGACTACGACGCGGCCATAGGCCGGTATGTGCAAAGCGATCCGGTCGGGCTGGCCGCGGGCAGTAATACCTACAGCTACACCGGGGCCAATCCAATCAGCCGTGTGGACCCTCTCGGTCTGGACACCTTGGTAATCCTCGGGGGTGAGACATCAGGCAACGCCGCTGGACACGTGGCCATCGCGTTCACGGGAAAGGGTGTTTACAGCGATGGAACCCTGACGGACTACGGTAGCTCACTTACAGACTATCTAAACAAGCAGTCCGAGTACCGAACCAGTACGTTGATTACGATCAAGACCAGTCCGGAGCAGGAGGCGCGAATGATCGCGCAGCTTGAGACCAAGAGGGGAATTCGCCTGCCCAATCCCAAGTCTGAACCGGTAAAAGCCTGGGGAGACACCTGCGCGACGCGCACCCAGGACGCTCTGACGGCCGGCGGAATTCGCTCGATGCTCATGCCGTTCCGCAGCCCATTCCCAGTATCGGTGGGCGGTATTGCAGCGATGAACGCGGCAAGCATTTCCATGCTTTGGCAGGGCTCAACTGCGCCCTCTGCCTTTGAGTCGTTCAACCCGGATCATTGAGGCGCATATGCGGAAAGTCTCAACGGCGGTTCTCCTGTCTGCGGTCGTGCTTGGCTTCGTCTACGGCTACTTCCGATTCATGCAGAGCGATGAATTGGGAGCGAAGTATGAGAACTCCCTGCTGCAGGCAATGAACGCACGCTATGAAAACTCCGAGCATACGAAGAACCTCATAGCAGAGCGTATGGCCGATGGGACCGATTCCGATGTGATCGGGCTGCCACGTGCTGGGGTTGCGAGAGGCTATGTATGGTTCATCGCCAATCCGAAAAGTGTCCCCCTCGTCAAGAAGATGCCTGCTGACTCGAACTATCGTTTAAGTGAGGCGCAGATCGAGGAGATTGCGTTGAGGGTCCGATTGGACCCCGCGATCAGGGGATACCTGCTGGAGAATCGTCAATGATGAATCGACTGGGGGCCAATGGCCCCCAGCGCTGAGGACGGTTCATCACTTCCCCGGCCGGTCCCTGCGACAAAGTGAAGCAGCGCGTCACCCGGTCGCATCCCACCTTAACCAATTCCTCCTAAAGTGGTCCGGTATCCCACCGGTCGCAGGCAGGAGGCGTCCCTTGGACGCGTTGTTGTTGTCCCGGATCCAGTTCGGATTCGTCATCAGTTTCCATGTGCTGTTCCCCGCCTTCACCATCGGCACGGCCAGCTGGCTGGCCTTCATCGAATGGCGCTGGCTGCGCACGAAGTTGCCCGTGTGGCGCGAACTGTACTTCTTCTGGCAGAAGATCTTCGCGGTGTCGTTCGGTATGGGCGTGGTCAGCGGCATCGTCATGGCGTTCCAGTTCGGTACCAACTGGCCGCGGCTGAGCGAAGTGGCCGGCACGGTCATCGGCCCGCTGCTGACCTACGAAGTGCTGACCGCGTTCTTCCTGGAAGCCAGCTTCCTTGGCGTGATGATGTTCGGTTGGGGCCGGGTCTCGCCGCGCCTGCATTTCCTGTCCACCTGCATGGTGGCGCTGGGCACGCTGTTCTCCACGTTCTGGATCCTGTCGTCCAACAGCTGGCTGCATACGCCGGCCGGCTACGAGATGGTCAACGGCATCGTGCATCCGGTGGACTGGTGGCAGGTGGTGTTCAATCCCTCGTTCCCGTACCGCCTGGCCCACATGGCGCTGGGCTCGTTCATCACCACCTGTTTCGTGATCGGTGGCGTAGGTGCGTGGTATCTGCGCAAGGGAACGCACGTGGAAGCAGGCCGGCGCATGTTGATCGCGGCGGTGGCGTTCGCGGCGCTGACCGTGCCGGTGCAGATCTTCGTCGGTGACATGCATGGCCTGAACACGCTCAAGCACCAGCCGATGAAGATCGCGGCGATGGAAGCGCATTGGCATGAAACGAAGGAGGGCGAGGGCGTACCCCTGGTGGTGTTCGCGCTGCCCAACGAAAAGGAAGAGCGCAACGACTTCGAAGTTGCCATCCCGAAGCTGGGCAGCGTGATCCTCACCCACAGCCTGGACGGCACCTTCGATCCGCTGACCTCGGTCCCCGCCAGCGAGCGGCCGCCGGTGACGCCGGTGTTCTTCGCCTTCCGCATCATGGTCGGGCTGGGCACGTTGATGCTGCTGCTGGCCTGGGTGTCGGCCTTCCAGTTGTGGCGGAAGAAGCTGCTGGATTCACCGTGGCTGCTGCGCGGCTGGAACTGGATGCTGCCCAGCGGTTTCATCGCGCTGCTGTCGGGTTGGTTCGTCACCGAGATGGGCCGCCAGCCGTGGGTGGTGTATGGCGTGCTGCGCACCGCTGATGCGGTCGGCCCGCAGAGTGCGTGGATGACCGCGCTGTCGCTGGGCGTCTACGTGGTCGGTTATGCCTTCGTGTTCGGCTGGGGCATCTGGTACCTGGTGAAGATCCTGCGCCATGGGCCGCAGCCGTATGCCGGAGGGCCATCGCTGGACCATGGCAGCCACACCCCGGCGCGTCCGTTGTCGGCGGCCGACGAACCGCTGGAGGAACGCTGACATGGACCTGATGACCTGGCTGCCGGTGGCATGGTTTGCGGTGATTGGTTTCGGCGTACTGATGTACGTGGTGCTGGACGGCTTCGTGCTCGGCATCGGCATCCTCGCGCCGTTCGCCGAGGACGAGGAACAGCTGGACCTGATGATGAACACCGCCGCGCCGATCTGGGACGGCAACGAGACCTGGCTGGTGCTGGGCGGTGCCGGGCTGCTGGCGGCCTTCCCGAAGGCGTATGCGGTGCTGCTGTCGGCGCTGTACCTGCCGGTGCTGCTGCTGGTGGTGGCGCTGGTGTTCCGCGGTGTGGCCTTCGAGTTCCGCTTCAAGGCGCATCGATCGCGCCGGCTGTGGAGCGTGGCGTTCGGCCTCGGATCGCTGCTGGCCACGTTTGCCCAGGGCGTGATCCTCGGCACGCTGGTGCAGGGCATCCCGCTGGTGGACGGCGTCTATCAGGGCGGACCCTTCGCCTGGTTCAGCCCGTTCGCGATGCTGACCGGCGCCGCCCTGGTCGCCGGCTACGCGCTGCTGGGCAGCACCTGGCTGATCCTGAAGACCGAAGGGCGCGTGCAGGCGCTGGCGCGGCAGATGACCCGGCCGCTGGTGGTGGCGGTGATCGCGGCGATGGGCCTGGTCAGCAGCTGGCTGCCGTTCCTCGATTCGCGGCTGATGGCGCGCTGGTTCAGCGACGGCAACTTCTGGTGGCTGTCGCCGGTGCCGCTGTTGACCCTGGCGGTGGCGGCCGCGCTGTGGCGCAGTGCCACCCATCCTCGCCGTGACCTGCCGCCGTTCCTGCTCAGCCTGGCCCTGTTCGTGCTCGGCTTCCTCGGCCTGGTGCTGGGCATGTGGCCGTACCTGCTGCCACCGTCGATGACCCTGTGGCAGGCGGCGGCGCCGGCGTCCTCGCTGGGCTTCACGCTGGTTGGGCTGGTCATTCTGTTGCCGGTCATCCTCGGCTATACGGCCTGGTCCTATCGGGTATTCCGCGGCAAGGTGCACGCCGACACCGGTTACCACTGATCGATTGAAGGCGGGGCCGGCTGTTGCCCGGCCCCGCGTTGGGGAATGTGAAACCTGCACACCCTGCGCGGGACGTGCTAGCGTGCGCTCCTTTCCGGCGGCCAGGGGGGCAGCCGGCGACGTCCTGGACGGACGCACGGCTGCAGGAATGGGGGCCGCCGCGCGTCGCCGTAATGGCTCGTGCCTATCGTTCTCCCGTTGAAGCACCAACGCTAAATGATTGAATTCTCCATCGTCGACTGGGCCGCGTGGGCGCCCGGCCTGAGCGAGCGTAGCCAGTGGCTGGGCTGGGCCGATGCGCCGTACCTGCCGCATGGCGGGGATACGCCGGCACTGGCGGAGGTTCCGGCAATGCAACGCCGTCGCATCGAGCGGTTGGGCCGCATGGCGATCCAGGCCGCGTGCTGGTGCGAGGAGGGGCAGGGGGCCGACAGCGACGTGCCGCTGGTGTTCGCCAGCCGCCATGGCGACGTCGCACGTTCGATGGACCTGTTGGGTGCGCTGGTCGGCGACCAGCCGTTGTCGCCCACTGGATTCGGCCTGTCGGTGCACAACGCGATCGCCGCGCTGTATTCCATCGCCCGCGGCCATCGCGGCAACTACCTGGCATTGGCTGCCGGCCAGGCCACGGTCGAGGCCGCGTGCCTGGAGGCCGTTGGCCTGCTGGCCGATGGCGCCCGCGAGGTGCGGGTGGTGGTCTACGAATCTCCGCTTCCTGAAATTTACGCGACGTTCGCCGACGAACCTGACCCGTTCTTTGCGTGGTGCTGGCGGTTGACCGCGCCCGCCGCGGGCCACCCGACTCTTTCTCTGGAGTGGCAGCCGGCCGAAGAACAGGCCACTTCCGCGCCGGGCCTGCTGCCGCACGCGCTGGACCTGCACCGCTTCCTGTTGTCCGGCGCGCCGGCGCTGGAGCACGTGGCCCACGGCCAGCGTTGGCGCTGGGGCCGCCGTGAGTGAGCTGCTGCGCCGCCTCGATCACGCCTGGCGGGTGTTCGGCACCGGCGTGAGCTTTGCTGCGTTTGGCCTCGGCGGGCTGCTGCTCGGTGTCCTGGTGATGCCGGTGCTGCTGCTGATGCGGGACCCGGTGGCCCGTCGCCGGCGCGCCCGGCGCGTGGTCCAGGCCGCCTTTGCCAGCCATGTCCGGCTGATGTGCCGGCTGGGGGTGATGACCCTGCAGATCGAAGGCCGGGAACGCCTGCAGCGCGACGGTTTGCTGGTTCTGGCCAATCACCCGACCCTGATCGACGTGGTCTGCCTGATTTCATTGCTGCCCAACGCCGATTGCGTGGTCAAGCGGGCCGTGGCCTGCAACCCGTTCATGCGTGGTCCGGTGCGGGCGGCCGGCTACATCTCCAACGATGACGGCGCTGGCCTGGTGGACGACTGCGTAGCCGCGGTGCAGGCCGGCGGCACCCTGGTCATCTTCCCGGAAGGCACCCGCAGCGTGCCCGGACAGCCGCCGCGCCTGCAGCGGGGCGCGGCCAACATCGCCGTGCGCGGCCGCCTGGACATCACCCCGGTGCGGATCACCTGCACCCCGCCAACCCTGACCAAGGGGCAGAAGTGGTATCGTGTCCCCTCACGTCGCTTTCACGTTCGGCTGCAGATCGGCGAAGATATCCCGATCGCGCCTTTCTTGGCCGAAGACGACTCGCCAAGGGGGGATGCCTTGGCGGCACGCCGCGTTACCGAGCACCTTTCTCGTTATTTCGACCTGTCTGGAGAGCCGCCCCGTGCAAGCACTTGAGCACGAGATCAAGGAATTGATCATTTCCTCCCTTTCGCTGGAGGACATCACGCCGGAGGACATCGATCCGACCGCGCCGCTGTTCGTCGAAGGCCTCGGCCTGGATTCGATCGACGCGCTGGAGCTGGGCCTGGCGCTGCAGAAGAAGTACGGTGTCAGCCTCTCGGCCGATTCGGAAGAAACCCGTCGCCATTTCTCCAGCGTGCGCGCGCTCGGCGAGTTCGTCGCCGCCCGCCAGTCGTAACGGCGCCAGGAATTGCCATGACCAAGAATGAACTGTTCGAACGCATCGTCAGCATCCTGACCGACAGCTTCGAGATCGAAACCGCCCGGATCACCCCCGAGGCACGCCTGTACGACGACCTGGATATCGACAGCATCGATGCGGTCGACCTGATCGTGCAGCTCAAGCCGCTGCTTGGCCGCAACCTGCAGCCGGAAGCGTTCAAGGCCGTGCGCACCGTACAGGACATCGTCGATGTCGTGCACGGGCTGCTGCCGGACCAGGCAGCCGCCTGACCGCAGCGCCGGCGGCTCCGCCATGGCACGCGCACGCACGTTCGTGGTGGCTGCGATTTCGCTGGCCTACCCGGTGCTGGTGTACCTGGCGATGGGCCGTTTCGAGCCACGCTGGCTGTCGCTGCTGCTGTTCACCCTGGCCCTGCTGCGTGCGCTGAGTACGCGCCAGCCGCTGTGGTGGGCCGCCGCCGCGGGTACCGGCCTGCTGGCCGTGCTGGCCACCGTGCTCAACCAGGCCCTGCCGCTGAAGCTGTACCCGGCATTGGTCAACGTGGTGATGCTGGCGGTGTTCGGCACCAGCCTGCGCTTCGGCCCGCCGCTGGTGGAACGCCTGGCGCGGTTGCAGGAGCCGGACCTGCCGGCGTTCGCGGTGGCCTATACCCGCCGCGTCACCCAGGTGTGGTGTGGCTTCTTCGTTCTCAACGGCAGCCTGGCCCTGCTGACCGCGCTTTACGCGTCGGACCGGGTCTGGATGCTCTACAACGGATTGTTGGCGTACGTGATGATGGGCGTGTTGTTTGCAGGTGAGTGGCTGGTGCGGCGTCGGGTCAAGGCAGCGCACGCGCATGGCTGAGTGGATTGCCCTGGACCGGCTGCTGGTGGACCCGCAGCCGCAGCGCAGCATCGGCCTCTGCGATGGCGAGGTGATCGATCATGCCCGCTTCCGCCAGCGGGTGCTGGCCTGGCGCGCGGCCTTTGCTGCTGCCGATGGCCGCGACTGGGCCCTGTACTTCGATGACGCGGTGGCCTTCGCTGCGGCGCTGTTCGGCGCCTGGCATGCCGGCAAGCGGGTGTTCCTGGCCGCCGACAACCTGCCGGCCACGCTGCAGGCGCTGCAACCACAGGTGAGCGGTTTCGCCGGTGATGTTTCCGCCGACTACCGACCGCTGGTTGCCCCCGCCGTTGGCGTGGACGGCGAACTGCAGGTGCTGGACGAGCGCGCCTGCGAGCTGTGCGTGTTCACCTCCGGCAGCACCGGCCAGCCCAGTGCGATCAACAAGCGCATGGACCAGCTGGCGCGCGAGGTGGATGCGCTGCAGGCTGCGTTCGGCGCGCAGCTGGAAGGCGTGCAGGTGCATGGCACGGTGTCCCACCAGCACATCTACGGCCTGCTGTTCCGCGTGCTGTGGCCGCTGGCCGCCGGCCGCCTGATCCATCCGCGCCGGTTCTTCCACGAAGACCTGGTAGGCGCGCTGGCTGGTACCGACACGGTGCTGGTGGCGACGCCAGCCCACCTCAAGCGCCTGCCTGAGCAGCTCGACTGGGCCAGCCTGCACGGTCGCCTGCGCGCGGTGTTCTCCTCCGGTGGCCCACTGCCGGAAGAAGCTGCACGCCAGGTACGGCAGTGGCTGGGCGTGGCACCGACCGAGGTTTACGGCAGCAGCGAGACCGGTGGTATCGCCTGGCGCCGCTGGGACACCGACCTGCCGCCGTGGCAGCCGCTGCCGGGCGTGCAGTGGCGCATCGAGGATGGCTGCCTGGCCGTCGCCTCGGCGCATCTGGAAACCCTCGACTGGTGGCGCACCCAGGACCGCGTGGAAGCCTTGGCCGATGGCCGCTTCCGCCTGCTGGGCCGTGCCGACCGCATCGTCAAGATCGAAGAGCGCCGCGTTTCGCTGGATGCGCTGGAACGCGCGCTGCGCGAAGACGCCGAAGTGGACGACGTGCGCGTGCTGGTCCTGCCAGGACAGCGTGAGCAGCTGGCAGCGGTGGTGGTACCTGCCGATCCGGCGCTGCTGGAGGGTGGCGACGCCGCGCGCCGCGCGCTGGGCCAGCGCCTTGGCGCGCGCCTGGCACAGGCACATGACGCGGTCACCCGGCCGCGCCGCTGGCGCCTGGTGCAGGCGCTGCCGATCAACGCACAGGGCAAGGTCACCCAGGCGGCACTGGCGGCGCTGTTCCAGCCGCTGATGCCGGTACCGGCATGGGAGCACCGCGACGCTGCAAGCGCCACCCTGCGCATGACCCTCGACCCGGCGCTGCGGCCGTTCCAGGGCCATTTCCCGCAGGCGGCGATCCTGCCCGGCGTGGCGCAGCTGGACTGGGCCGTGCGTTTTGGCCGCCAGGCGTTCAGCATGCCGGCCGGATTCCTGCGCATGGATGCGGTGAAGTTCCAGCACGTGGCCCGCCCGGGGGACGAGTTGACCCTGCAGCTGGACTGGGATGCCGCACGCAATGTGCTGGCCTTCCGCTACACCTCCAGCCACGGTGTGCATGCCAGCGGCAAGGTGGTTTTCGCCGATGCGGACTGACCCGGCCGTTGCCGGTGCCGCGTTCGCGCCACTGGTGGTGATTCCCGTCTATGACCACGAGCACGCCATCGCGGCGGTGGTCGACGGCGTGCAGGCTACCGGCCTGCCGTGCCTGCTGGTCGACGATGGCTCGCATGAGGCGTGCGCGACGGTGCTGCGCTCGCTGGCGCAGCGCCACGGCGTCGACCTGCTGCGCCTGGACATCAACCAGGGCAAGGGTGGGGCGATGCTGGCCGGTTTTGCCGAAGCCGCTGCGCGTGGCTACAGCCACGTGCTGCAGATCGATGCCGACGGCCAGCACGATACCGCTGACCTGCCGCGCTTCATCGAGGCGGCGCGCGCGCACCCGGGTGCGGTGATCTGCGGCATTCCGGCCTACGACGCCAGTGTTCCGAAAGCGCGCCTGTACGGCCGCTACGCCACCCACATCTGGGTCTGGATCAACACGCTGTCGCTGCATCTGCGCGACACCATGTGCGGCTTCCGCGTGTATCCACTGCCGCCGGTGCTGCGCCTGGTCGGTGAGGAGACCATCGGCCGGCGCATGGATTTCGATACTGAAGTGATGGTTCGCCTGTACTGGCGGCAGGTGCCGGTCGAACACCTGGCCACGCGCGTGACCTATCCCGCCGATGGCGTGTCGCACTTCGATGTGTGGCGTGACAACGTACGTATCAGCCGCATGCACACCCGCCTGTTCTTCGGCATGCTCTGGCGCGCACCGCGCCTGCTGTGGCGCCGCCTGCGGGGGCAGTGCTGAGATGGCGGCCGCGCAGGGCGCCCCACACTGGGCCGACATTGGCGAATCCACGTCGGTGGCCGGCGTGCTGTTCCTGTGCTGGGTGCACCGCTGGTTCGGGCGCTGGCCGTTCCGCCTCTGCGTGTGGCCGGTGGTGGCCTGCCACTGGTTGGGCAACCGCGTCGGCCGCCAGGCCTCGATGCAGTACCTGCAGCGGCTGCAGGCACACAGCGGCGTGCTGGGCCGCGCACCCACGCGGCGCGACAGCCTGCGCCACTTCTTCGCCTTCGCCGACACGATGCTGGACAAGATCCTCGGCCTGGGCGGGCGCTACCCGGCCGAACGCATCCACCTGCATCGCGACCTGGTACTGCAGAAGATCGCGCGCCGCGAAGGCGGCCTGATCCTGACCGCACACATCGGCTGCCTGGAACTGTGCCAGGTGCTGGCCGAGCAGGTGCCGGGCTTCCGCATCACCGTGCTGGTGCATACCGCACATGCGCAGCGCTTCAACCGCCTGCTGCAGCGGCTGGACCCGCTGGCGGCGGTGGAACTGGTGCAGGTGACCGAAATGGGCCCGGCCACTGCGATGATGCTGGCCGAGCGCGTGGCGGCCGGTGGCTTCGTCGCCATCGTCGGCGACCGCACGCCGGTGCAGGGCGGCCGCAGTGTCACCGCCGATTTCCTCGGCCATCGCGCGCCGTTCCCGATCGGCGCCTATGTGCTGGCCGCCGCGCTGGGTTGCCCGGTCTACACCATGGCCTGCCTGCACCAGGGCGAGGGCTATCGCGTGGCATTCGAACAGTTCGCCGAACGCATCGTGCTGCCGCGTGGCTCACGCGATGCCGCGCTGGCCGAACAGGCCCAGCGCTTCGCGCGCTGGCTGGAACTCCAGGTCATCCAGTCCCCGCTGGACTGGTTCAATTTCTTCCCCTTCTGGGATCAGGCTCCACATGACGACTGACGCCGTACCCGTGTGCCGCTTTGGCGATGCACCGTTGACCATCGAAGACGTGGTGGCCCTGGCCCAGCGCCAGTGCGAGGCCGCGCTGAGCGACGCGCCTGCATTCCGCGCGCACATCCAGCGCGGCGCCGATTTCCTCGACCGCCTGCTGCGCGAGGATGGCGTGATCTACGGTGTGACCACCGGCTATGGCGACTCGTGCACGGTGAACATTCCGCCGGCGCTGGTGGCCGAGCTGCCGCACCATCTGTACACCTACCACGGCTGCGGCCTGGGTCGTTACCTGGACCCGGTCGAGACCCGTGCGGTGCTGGCGGCGCGCCTCGCGTCGCTGGTGCGCGGCATGTCCGGCGTCAGCGTGCCGCTGCTGGAAGGCCTGGCCACGCTGCTGCAGCACGATGTGCTGCCGATGATTCCGGCCGAAGGCTCGGTCGGTGCCAGTGGTGACCTGACCCCGCTGTCGTACGTGGCGGCGGTGCTGTGTGGCGAGCGCGAGGTGCTGTTCGAAGGCCAGGTGCAGCCGGCCGGCCCGGTGCTGGCGAAGATCGGCATGACCCCGCTGAAGCTGCGGCCGAAGGAAGGCCTGGCGATCATGAACGGCACCGCGGTGATGACCGGCCTGGCCTGCCTGGCCTGGCAGCGCGCCGATTACCTGGCCCGCATGGCCACGCGCCTGACCGCGTTCAACGTGCTGGCCAGCGATGGCAACGCGCACCACTTCGACCAGACCCTGTTCGCGGCCAAGCCGCACCCGGGCCAGGGCCGCATCGCCGCGCGCCTGCGCAGCGACCTGCACAGCGAGCGTCCGCCGCGCAATGAACAACGCCTGCAGGACCGCTACTCGCTGCGCTGCGCGCCGCACGTGATCGGCGTGCTGGAGGACAGCCTGCCGTTCCTGCGCCAGCTGATCGAGACCGAGCTGAACAGCGCCAACGACAATCCGCTCATCGACGCCGACGGCGAGCGCATCCTGCACGGTGGCCACTTCTACGGCGGCCATATCGCGCTGGCGATGGACACCCTGAAGAACACCGTGGCCAATGTTGCTGATCTGCTCGACCGGCAGCTGGCACTGGTGGTCGATGCCCGCTACAACCATGGCCTGCCGGCCAACCTGTCGGCGGCCACCGGCCCGCGCGCGGCCATCAACCATGGCCTGAAGGCACTGCAGATCAGCGTGTCGGCGTGGACCGCCGAAGCGCTGAAGCAGACCATGCCGGCCAGCGTGTTCTCGCGTTCGACCGAATGCCACAACCAGGACAAGGTCAGCATGGGCACCATCGCCGCGCGCGACTGCCTGCGCGTGATCGAACTGACTGAACAGGTGGTGGCGGCGATGCTGATTGCCGCGCGCCAGGGCCTGGCCCTGCGCGAACGGGTTGGCCTGAATGCGCAGCTGCATGGCAGTCTGGCCGACATGTACGCCGACCTGGGGCAGCGCATCGCCCTGGTCGAGGAAGACCGCGCGCTGGATCGCGAGCTGCGGGAACTGCTGGTGGAGATCCGCGCGCAACGTTGGGAGCTGTATGCCGGTGAATGAGGCCCTCGAACGGGTCGGCGAAATCACGCTGACCCCTGCCTTCCATGACTGCGATCCGATGAACGTGGTCTGGCATGGCAACTACTTCAAGTACTTCGAGATCGCGCGCTGCGCGCTGCTCGGCCGCTACGACTACGACTACCCGCAGATGCTCGAATCGGGCTACCTGTGGCCGGTGGTCGATGCACGAGTGAAATACGTGCGTCCGCTGCTGTTCAACCAGGCCCTGCGCGTGGTCGCGCGCATCGTGGAATGGGAGAACCGGCTGAAGATCGAGTACGAAATCCTCGATGCGGAAAGCGGCCAGGTGCTGACCCGTGCGATGACCATCCAGGTCGCGGTGGACGCGGCCAGCAAGGAAATGCTGTACCAGTGCCCGCCGGTGCTGTGGGAACGCCTGGGAGTGCCTGCGCCGTGACGATGCTTGCCCGTCTTTCGAGCGTGCTGCTGTGCGCGCTGCTGCTGGTGGCCGTACCACGTGTACAGGCGGCCGATCCTGCCGTCGATGCGATCACCCAGGCGGTGGCGCGGCCCGACGTACTGCGTGGCCAGTTCAGCCAGGAAAAGCAGGTCAGCGGCTTCAAGAACCCGCTGCGCTCGCAGGGCCGGTTCGTGGTCGCGCGCCAGCATGGTGTGATCTGGACCACGCTCAAGCCGTTCCCCTCCGAAGTGGTGGTCACGGCCGACCGCATCCTCAGCCGCCAGCGCGATGGCAGCACCCGTATCGAGCTCGACGCGCGGCAGCAGCCGGCAATGCGCTCGGTCAACGCGATCATGTTCGCGCTGATGAGCGGCGACGTGCAGGCGCTGTCCAGCCAGTTCAACGTCGCTGCCAGCCGCGAAGGGCAGGGCTGGCGCCTGCGCCTGACACCGAAGTCGGCGATGCTGGCCAAGGCCTTCGAATCGTTGACGCTGCAAGGTGACCGCTACGTGCGCCAGGTCGAGATCGTCGAGGCCAACAAGGACCGCACGCAGATCCAGTTCAGTGCGTTGAGCGAGGCCCCTGCAGCGTTGAACCCCGATGAGGCACGCCGCTTTGAGTGAGGCCGTGGCATCGAACGCACCGGACCGGTTGCGGCGCTGGTGGCACTGGCTGGGCATTGCCTGGCTTGCGCTGCTGCTGGCGCTGGGCGCACAGCAGTGGCATTTGTGGAGCCAGGAATCGCGGATCGACACCGACATCCTCGCGTTGCTGCCGCAGGATGCGCATGACCGCCTGTTGAGCGATGTCACCCGGCGTATTGCCGATGGCAGTTCGCGGCAGGTGGTGGTGCTGCTCGGCAGCCAGGACGGCGCCGCCGCCAAGCGCGCGCAGGCCGCGTTCGCCGCAGCCATGGCTGCCGATGCCGACAGCGCGTTGCTGGTGCCCAGTGGTTCGATCGAAGGCTGGTTCGATGAGGCGCGCGCGTTCTACGCGCCGTACCGCGACCGCCTGCTGACTCCGGCCCAGCGTAACCAGCTGCAGAGTACTGAAACCGGTGCGCTGGCCGAGCAGGCGCTGGCTGCGCTGTATGGCCCGATGGGTGCGCCGCGCCTGACCGACTGGCGGCAGGACCCGCTGTCGCTGTGGCCGCAGTGGTGGCAGCAGCAGGCGCAGGGGTCGGGCCTGCGCCTGGGCGATGACGGCCTGCTCGAAGCCGAGGGCAAGCATTGGGCGGCGTTGCAGTTCGATACGCCGGGTTCGGCGTTCCAGCTCGATGGCGAGCGCCATCTTGATGGCCTGCTGGAGCGGGCCGGAAAGGCGGCCAAGGCGGCTGCGCCGTCGCTGGAGATCCTGCATGCCGGTGTGCCGCTGCATGCTGAAGCGGCGGCGGTGCAGGCCAACCAGGAAATCAACACGATCGGTTGGGGTTCACTGGCTGCGGTGCTGCTGCTGGTGTGGCTGGCGTTCCGTTCGCTGCGCCCGATCCTGCTGGTGGCCGCCTCGCTGCTGATCGGCTGCGGCGTGGCACTGGCGGTGACCGTGCTGGTGTTTGGCAAGGTGCACGTGCTGACCCTGGTGTTCGGCGCGTCGCTGGTGGGCGTGGCCGAGGACTACGGCATCCACTGGTTTGCGTCGCGCCAGGCCGAACCGGCCGACCGTCGCTGGAAGCTGCTGCGGCATCTGCTGCCCGGCCTGTGGTTGGCCCTGCTGACCAGTGCGCTGGCCTATCTGGCGCTGGGCCTGGCCCCGTTCCCGGGCCTGCGCCAGATGGCGCTGTTCTCGGTGGTCGGCCTGGCCGCCGCCTTCCTCACGGTGATCTTCTGGTTCCCGTGGCTGGATGGTGGCGAGATCCGCCAGACCCGTTTCTCGCAGTGGCTGGGCAACACGCTGGAGCGATTCCCGCGCCTGCACGGCCGCCGCCCGGTGGCGATCTTCGTGGTGGCCGCGCTGGCGCTGTCCGCGGTGGGCATCGCGCGCCTGCAGAGCAACGACGACCTGCGCAGCCTGCAGTCGTCGCCGCCGGCGCTGATGGCCCAGCAGATCCGCCTGAGCCAGCTGCTGGGCATGCCCAGCCCGGCGCAGTTCTACCTGGTGCAGGGTACCGATGCGGCGCAGCTGCTGCAGCGCGAAGAGGCATTGACCGAACGCCTGCGTGCACTGGCCGATGACAAACGCATCGGCGGCTACCGCGCCATCAGTGACTGGTTGCCCTCACCGGCACGCCAGCAGGCCGATGCCGCGCTGACCGCGAAGGTGGAACCTGGCGTGCTGTCGGCCGTGTCCGAGGCGGTGGGCGAACCGCTGCAGCGACCGCAGTTCGCGGATGCGCCGCTTACCGCCGAAGCCTTCCTGGCCTCGCCGGCCTCGCAGCCGTTCCGCCACCTGTGGGTGGGTGAGGTCGGTGGGCAGATGATCAGCGTGGTGATGGTTGATGACCTGTCGCGCGCCGATGCCCTGGCCACGCTGGAAGGTGCCGCCGAAGGCCTGCCCGGCGTGCGCTGGGTAGACCGCACCTCTGATTTCTCCAAGCTGCTGGGCCACTACCGCAAGCTGATGGGCGGGTTGCTGCTGGTCGGCATCGCACTGGTGTTCGGCGCGCTGTGGCTGCGCTACCGCCGCCAGGCCTGGCGCGTGTTTGCCCCGACCCTGATTGCCGGCGCGCTGACCCTTGGGTTGCTGGGCCTGTTCGGCCAGCCGCTGCAGCTGTTCAACGTACTGGCGCTGATGTTGCTGCTGGGCATGGGCATCGACTACGGCATCTTCCTGATCGAGCACCGTGGCGATGCCAGCGCATGGCTGGCGGTGTGCGTGGGTGCGGCCAGCACCTGGCTGTCGTTCGGCCTGCTGGGCCTGTCGCAGACCCCGGCGCTGCGCGCGTTCGGCCTGACCCTGCTGTTCGGCATCGGCCTGGTCTGGCTGATCTCGCCGCTGTTCCGGCCGCCGCCGCACGATCTGCCGCCAGCCTGAGCCCGCCTTCCGCTTTTCTTCTTTCCCTCTGATCGAGCAACAAGGACGCCCCGATGAGTACTGCTGTGGATGCTGTCGAACGCACTGAAATCCTGATCATCGGCGCGGGCCCGGCCGGCTCCGTCGCCGCGGCGATGCTGCGCCAGCAGGGCCGCCAGGTGCTGATGCTGGAGCGCCAGCAGTTCCCGCGCTTCTCCATCGGCGAAAGCCTGCTGCCGCAGAGCATGGAGTACATCGAAGCGGCCGGGCTGCTGCAGGACGTGGTCGAGGCCGGTTTCCAGTACAAGAACGGCGCGGCCTTCGTGCACGGTGAAGCACGTACCGCCTTCGATTTCCGGAAGAAGTTCTCGCCGGGCTGGGGCACCACTTACCAGGTGCAGCGCGCCGACTTCGACAACGTGCTGGCACGTGGCGCCGAGCGCATGGGAACCACGCTGCGTTTCGGTGATGAAGTGCTGTCGGTCGAACCCGGTGAACAGCCGGCGGTGAACGTGCGTCGCCCGGATGGCAGCGAATACCGCATCGAAGCCGACTTCATCCTCGATGCCTCCGGCTTCGCGCGCCTGCTGCCGCGCCTGCTGCAGCTGGAGTCGCCGTCCAACTTCCCGGTGCGCGGCGCGATCTTCTGCCACGTGCGCGACAACATTCCGGCCGAAGCGGACTTCGATCGCAACAAGATCCTGATCACCACCCACCCCGAGCACATCGACGTCTGGTACTGGACGATTCCGTTCTCCAACGGCTGCTGCTCGCTGGGCGTGGTCGCCGAGCCGTCGTTCTTCGAGCGCTACGAAGGCGACGACCTGCAGAAGCTGCAGGCCATCGTCGGCGAGGACCCGAACCTGACCGGGCTGCTGGCCAATGCCGAATGGGCGGTGCTGCCGGTGCGCCGCATCACCGGCTACTCGGCCAACGTCAGCTCGCTGTGGGGCCCGGGCTATGCGCTGCTGGGCAACGCCGGCGAGTTCCTCGATCCGGTGTTCTCCTCCGGCGTCACCATCGCCTTCAAGTCCGCGCAGCTGGCCAGCGAGTGCCTCAAGCGCCGCTATGCCGGTGAAACCGTGGACTGGGAGGCGGAGTTCTCCAGGCCGCTGCGCGCAGGCGTGAAGACCTTCCGCCGCTTCGTGGAAAGCTGGTACCAGGGCGGCTTCCAGAAGATCATCTACCACCCGCAGCAGCAGCCGGAAGTACGCAACATGATCAGTTCCATCCTGGCCGGATACGCCTGGGACACCAACAACCCGTATGTGGCCGATGAAAGTGGTCGCCGCATGCGCGTGCTGGAGGAACTGTGCAGCGCCTGATCTTCCGTACTGCGGCCCTGCTGCTGTGCCTGCTGCTGGCCGCCTGTGCCGGGCGCATGCCCAAGCCACAGGTGGAACTGCCGCCGCTGCGCCTGTCGCCGGCCAGCCTGCCGGCGCCGCTGGCGCTGCAGCAGCAGCTGCACTTCCGTTTCGGCAGCCATGAGCGCGACCTCGATGCGCTGCTGGAAGCCGATGCACAGCAGGTGCAGCTCGCGGTGCAGGCGATGGGCCAGACCGGCGTGCGCCTGCAGTGGGACGGCCAGCAACTGACCCAGCAGCGTGCGCCGTGGTTGCCGCCGCAGGTGCGTGCCGAGCGTGTGCTGGATGACCTGCAGTTCGCGCTTTGGCCAACCGCCGCCATCGCCGCGGCGCTGCCAGCCGGCTGGCAGGTCAGCGACGACGGCCAGCAGCGCAGCCTGTCGCGCGATGGCACGGTGTGGCTGCAGCTGCAGCGCCTGGACGATGGCAGCGTGCAGCTGGACAACCGCGCCGAAGGCTATGCGCTGCGCATCGAATCGATCGACATGGCCGGGCAGGACCGATGAGTGCACCGATCTACCTGAACGACCTGGGCATGGTCTGCGCGCTTGGCGATGGCCGCGCCTCGGTCGCGTCGGCGATGTTCGCCGATGTGCCGGGCGGGCTCAGCGACAACGACCGCCTGCTGCCGGGGCGCACCCTGGCGCTGGGTGAAGTGCACACGCCGCTGCCGGCGCTGGAGGACCTGCCGGTCGCCCTGCGCGGGCGCAACAACGCACTGCTGGAGGTGGCACTGGCGCAGATCGCACCGGCGGTCAGTGCTGCCATCGCCCGCCACGGTGCCGAGCGCGTGGCGGTGGTGCTGGGCACCAGCACCTCGGGCATCGGTGAATCCGAGCAGGCCCTGCGCACCCACGCCGAGCAGGGCCAGTGGCCGCAGGGCTTCGATTACGCCCAGCAGGAAATGGGGACCGCCGCGCAGTTCGTGCGCCAGCGCAGCGGCGCCCAAGGCCCGGCGTGGACCCTGTCCACCGCCTGCTCGTCCAGTGCCAAGGCACTGATGTCGGCCGCGCGCATGCTGCGCGCCGGTATCGTCGACGCCGTGATTGCCGGCGGCGCCGATTCGCTGTGCCGCTTCACCGTGGCCGGCTTCAGTGCGCTGGAATCGGTGTCGGCCCTGCGCTGCAACCCGTTCTCGCAGCACCGCGCCGGCATCAACATCGGTGAGGGCGCCGCGTTGTTCCTGCTCACCCGCGAGCCGGGCCCGGTGTGCCTGGCCGGGTGGGGCGAATCGGCCGACGCCCACCACATGTCCGCGCCCGACCCGCAGGGCCTGGGCGCCATCGATGCCCTGCAGCAGGCGCTGCAGCGTGCCGGCTGGGCAGCCGATGAAGTGGACTACGTGAACCTGCATGGCACCGCCACCGGGCACAACGATGCAATGGAGAGCCTGGCGGTTTCCCAGGTGCTGGGCAATGACGTTCCGGCCAGTTCGACCAAGCCGCTGACCGGCCATACGCTGGGTGCATCGGGCGCGATCGAAGCCGCATTGTGCTGGATCCTGCTGGCCGAAAACCCGCAGCAGCAGCTCCCACCGCACTGGTGGGATGGCGTGGCGGATCCCGCGCTGCCGACGCTGCCGCTGGTCGCGCCCGCCACCCGCCTGGCACAGCCGCCGCGGCGGGTGCTGAGCAACTCGTTCGCCTTCGGCGGCAGCAACGCCGTGCTGGCGCTGGAGCGTCGATGAACACGCTGTACGCAATCGAAGAGGTGGTGCCGCACCGCCAGGACATGTGCCTGCTGGAGCGCATCACGCACTGGGACCAGGACGCCATCGAGGCCGAACTGGTGGTACCCGAGGCCGGCCTCTTCGTCGAAGACGGGCAGGTGCCGGCGTGGGTCGGCATCGAATACATGGCGCAGGCCATCGCGGCCTGGGCGGGCTGCCGCGCACGCGCGGCCGGCAAGCCGCCGCAGCTCGGTTTCCTGCTCGGCAGCCGCCGCTACAACAGCACGCGCAGCAGCTTCCCCAGCGGCTCGCGACTGCGTGTACAGGCGCGCTGCGAGCTGTTGGGTGACAATGGATTGGGGATGTTCGCCTGCCGCATCCTGGCGGGCGAGGACGAATGGGCGACAGCCAACGTGTCGGTGTTCGAACCGGCCGATGCGATGGCCTATCTGGAGAGTGGACAGGCATGACAGGGAATCGAAGTGTGCTGGTGACCGGCGCCAGCCGGGGCATCGGCCGGGCCATCGCGCTGCGCATCGCGCGTGATGGCTTCGACGTGGCGGTGCATTGCCGCAGCCGCCTGGATGAGGCACAGGCCGTGATGGCCGAGATCCACGCATTGGGCCAGCAGGCCCGCGTGCTGATGTTCGATGTGGCCGATCGAGAGGATGCACGCGCCGTGCTGGAGGCCGATGTCGAAGCGCACGGCGCGTACTACGGCGTGGTCTGCAATGCCGGCATCGCCCGCGACGGCGCCTTCCCGGCACTGTCGGCCGACGATTGGGACCAGGTCATCCACACCAACCTGGATGGCTTCTACAACGTACTGCATCCGCTGATCATGCCGATGGTGCGTCGGCGCAAGCCGGGCCGCATCGTCACCCTGTCGTCGGTGTCCGGCCTGGCCGGCAACCGCGGGCAGGTCAACTACAGTGCCGCCAAGGCCGGCATCATCGGCGCCACCAAGGCCCTGGCGCTGGAACTGGCCAGCCGCCAGATCACCGTCAACTGCGTGGCCCCGGGCCTGATCGAGACCGAAATGCTCAACGACGAAGTGGTTGAACACGCGCTCAAGCTGATTCCCGCCGGCCGTGTCGGCCGTCCCGACGAAGTGGCGGCCACGGTGGCGTTCCTGCTGTCCGAGCCGGCCGGCTACATCACCCGCCAGGTGATCTCGGTGAACGGAGGCATGCTCTGATGGCCGCTGATCGTCGTGTAGTGGTGACCGGCGCGTCCGCGATCAGTCCGCTCGGCCATGACTGGCCGACCATCGAGGAGCACCTGCGCAGCTGCCGCAACGCGGTGCGCGCGATGCCCGAGTGGAATGTCTATGCCGGGCTGAACACCAAGCTGGCCGCGCCGGCGCAGGACTTCGAGCTGCCGCCGAACTACAACCGCAAGACCACCCGCTCGATGGGCAAGGTCGCGATCATGTCGGTGCGCGCCACCGAAGTGGCGCTGCGCGAGGCGGGCCTGCACGAGCACCCGGTGCTGCGCAGCGGCCGCACCGGCGTGGCCTACGGTTCCTCGTCGGGCAGCCACGAAGCCACCGGCGAGTTCGGGCGCATGCTCAACGAGTTCACCACCGATGGCATCAGCGCCACCACCTACCTGAAGATGATGAGCCACACCGCGCCGGTCAACATCGGCGTGTTCTTCGGCCTGTCCGGGCGTGTCTACACCACCTCCAGCGCCTGCACCTCGGGCAGCCAGGGCGTCGGCGCGGCCTATGAAGCTATCCGCAGCGGCAAGCAGACGGTGATGGTGGCGGGTGGCGCCGAGCAGCTCGACGCCACCGCTGCGGCGGTGTTCGACACCCTGTTCGCCACCAGCGTGCGCAACGACGCGCCGCAGACCACGCCGCGCCCGTTCGATGCCGGCCGCGATGGCCTGGTGCTGGGCGAGGGTGCCTGCACGCTGATCCTGGAAGACCTGGAGCACGCGCAGGCACGCGGCGCCACCATCCTTGCCGAGGTGGTCGGGTATGGCACCAACAGCGATGGCCAGCACGTCACCCAGCCCAGCGCCGACACCATGGCCACCGCCATGCGCCTGGCGCTGGAAGATGCAGGCCTGGAGCCGGCGCAGATCGACTACGTCAATGCCCACGGCACGGCCACCGACCACGGCGACATCGCCGAGACCCAGGCCACCGCGCAGGTGTTCGGAAGCCGGGTGCCGATCAGCTCGTTGAAGAGCTACGTCGGCCACATGCTCGGTGCCTGTGGTGCGTTCGAGGCCTGGCTGAGCATCGAGATGATGCGCGCCGGCTGGTTCGCGCCGACCCTGAACCTGGCCGAGGTCGATCCGCGCTGCGGCCAGCTCGACTTCATCACCGGGCAGGGCCGCGAACTGCAGGCCGAGTACGTGATGAGCAACAACTTCGCCTTCGGCGGCATCAACACCTCGCTGGTGTTCCGCCGCTGGAGCGAATGATCCGCCGTCCCATCCCGCCTTTTTCCGCAACCCACCCGCACCCTCGACAAGGAGATGTTCCGATGCGCCGCACCCTGATGATCGCCACGGCCACCGCACTGCTGGCCCTGACCTCCACCGCTTCCGCCCGCGATACCCGCGTCGAGCAGTCCCTGCAGGAGCTGGTCAGCTCGCAGGCCGCCAGGGACGCCGGCATTGACGGCAGCGTGCGCTTCTACCTGGCCGGCCAGCCGGTCGGCGTGCAGCAGCGCCTGGGCGAAGACGTGACCAACAAGAAGACCAACGCCGCCAACAAGAGCGACGCCGAAGCCTGCCGCTGGGTCGCGCTGTCGGCGCTGCGCGCGCTGCAGGATGGCGCCAAGTCGCGCGGTGCCAACGCGGTGGTCGACATCGTCAGCTACTACAAGAAGAACGAGTTCAAGAGCAGCACCAACTACGAGTGCTGGGCCGGCACCTTCGTCGCCGGCGTGGCGCTGAAGGGCACCTACGCCAAGGTCAAGTAAGCGACCGCAGGGCGGTGGCGTTGCCTGAACGCCGCCGCCACATTGCTGAACCCCGCCGGGGAAACGCCGTTGAACACGCCGCCTTCGTCGGCTGACGGCTTTCCCCGGTGTCGGCTTTCCGACACAATCATGGCTCTTCCCGGGTTATCGTCCCGCGGACATGCACGCCTACGTCTATAAAAGCCAACTCAAGCCGGACACCTACGTCTACGTTCCCCGACGCGAAGATTTCAGCGCGCTGCCTGCGCCGCTGCTCAAATCGCTGGGGACGCTCACTTTCGTCCTGGACGTGGCTCTGGATGCTGGGCGCCGCCTGGCCCAGGCCGACCCGGACAAGGTTCGCAGCGAAATGAGCGAGCGCGGGTTCTACCTGCAGGTGCCGCCGTCGGTGGCCAGCCTGATGCCGCGCCACTATGACTGACGCCTCCCGTCCGCGCGTCCTGTCGATCGCCTTCGCTGCCGGTGCCCTGCTGGCGCTGGGCGCTGCCGTGGGCGGCGTTGCCGGTGCCGTCCTTGCCGCATCGGCACAACCGGCGTTCGCGCTGGGCGTGTCGTGGTGGCGGCGCAGCCGCGCGCTGCTGCCGTTGAAGGTGGTTGCACGCCAGGACCTGCCGGCGCTGCTGGCGTTGTGGTCGGCGGCGCCGGTGTTGCTGGCGCTGCTGCTGGCCTGGCCGTTGGCCGCACTGCGTGACAGCGGCAGCCTTGCGGCGGTGCTGGGCCTGAGCGTGCTGGTCAGTGCCGGCCTGCTCGCGGCCTGGCGCACCTGGCCGTTGTGGAACGATGTCGAACGGCTTGATGGCAGCCTGGCCCAGCATTGGCAGGCGCTGGCCGGTCGCGACCTGACCGCCTGGCGCGGTCTCGGCGTGGCCGCGCTGGTGATCGCGCTGGCCGCGCTGGTGGTGCTGCCCGCATGGCCGGGCCTGCTGCCGGAAAGCGCACGCTGGCCCACCGCGCTGGCGGTGGTGCTGCTGTCACCGCTGCTGCATCTGCTGCTGCAGCGGGTCAAGCCGGCGCCGCTGGTGGCGTTGCGCTCCAGCCCATTGGCGACGTCCAGCCACGAACACGAACCGATGTTCTCCGCTGCGGCCGAAACCGCGCCGCTGGAGGCGATGGCGCCGCAGGAACTGACCCCGGCACTGTATGAAGCCGCCCGCCATGGCCGCATCGACCGTGGCCTGCAGCTGCTGCAGGCCGGCGCCGATCCGTATGCGCTGCCCGACCCGAACTGGCGCGACCAGCGCAGCCTGGCAGTGCTGGCCGCGGTGTTGCCGGACCTGCGCCTGCTGCGCGAACTGATCGCCCGCGGCGTCGATGTGAATGCGCCGCACCGCGGCATGACGCCGTTGCTGGCCGCCACGCGTGACAGCTGGCATGGCCGCCCGGAAGCGGTGATGACCCTGCTCGCCAACGGTGCCGACTCGCGTGCTACCGACAGCGATGGCAATACGCCGCTGCACCATGCCGCGCGCAGTTCCGACCCGGGTGTGGCCGCGCTGCTGCGCGATGCCGCCGCCGAAGTCGACGCGCTGAACCGCGATGGCTGGTCGCCGCTGGCGGTGGCCTGCCAGGTTGGCAACTGGCGCCTGGCCCGCTTCCTGCTCGAACGCGGTGCACGCAGCGAACCGGCCGAGGGCACCCCGGTGCTGCTGGCCGCCGCTGCCACCGAAGACGACGATCCGGCTGGCGTGCAGCTGCTGCTCAAGCACAAGGCGCGCGCCGACGCGCGTGATCGCCAGCGCCGCAGCGCGCTGCACGAGGCGGCGCTGGCCGGCCACGTGGAGATCATCGGCGTGCTGCTGGCCGCCGGTGCCAACCTGGAAGCGCGCGATGCACTGGGGCGCACGCCGTGGCTGGAAGCCGCCCGTGCCGGGCGCGCCGCGGTGGTCGAACACCTGCTGCCGCACAAGCCGGACCTGGTTGCCGTTGACGGCGAAGGCCGCAACGCGGTGCAGCTGGCGGTGATGGCGGAGGATGTCTCGCCGTTGCTGGTCAAGCGCCTGGTGGAGCTGGGCATCGCCGCCGACGCGACCGATCCGGTCGGTCGCCGCGCGGTGGACTACGCAGCCGAAGCCGGCCGCTGGGCGATCGTCGCGCTGCTGGATCCCTCCTATCCGTTGCCGGCCGCGGTCAGTGACGGCCTGGCCGAGCGTGGCGAAGCCGCCAGTGCCAGTGGCCTGCTGCCGGACCGCCCGCCGCTGACCCTGCTGCGCGAAGCGCTGGGCTTCGGCAACACCGAAGGCATGGCCGCGCTGGCCAAGCTGTGCCAGCCGGAAGAACTGGGTGGCCTGCTGCTCGATCCGGAACTGGCGCTTGAGCCGCGCGCGGTTGATTGGCTGCTGGGCCACGGCGCCGATCCCTACGTGCGCGACGCCTGTTCCGATACGCCGATGTTCGCCCTGCTGTCGCGCGGCATCGATGCGGTGCCGGCGCTGCAGGTGATGTTGCAGCGTGGCCTGTCGCCGGCCGGCCGTGGCGGCCTGGCGCGCTTCCTTGCCGCCTGCGCCCAGCACGACCAGGCGGCGCGCGGCCTGGAACAGCTGGCGCTGGAACTGCTGGAGCGTGGCGCCGATCCGTTCGCAGCTTCGCCGGCCGGTGATCCGCCGCTTTCGCTGGCGGTGCGCCTGGGCTGGCTGCGGCTGCAGCAGGCCCTGCTGAAGGCGGGCGTCGATCGCGAAGCCCGCGACAGCCACGGCATGACCGCGCTGCATCTGGCCACCGCGCTGGCCCGCGAAGGTGCGCTGAAGCTGCTGGTGCAGCACGGTGCCTCGCCGGAAGCCCGCGCCGCCGATGGCCAGACGCCGCTGGGCGTGGCGCTGTCGATTGGTCGCCGCGATCTGGCCGACTGGCTGGACTGGCGGGTGTGGCCGTTGCCGCGCCGCACCCTGCGCGAGGCCGATCTGCCGGCCGCCGCAATGGCCGGTGACGTCGATGCAGTGCGCCGCCTGATCGATCTGGGCTTCGCCGTTGATGCAGTCGATGCACAGGGCTGCACCGCGCTG
The DNA here is from genome assembly GCF_030291095.1 of Stenotrophomonas sp. 59. NCBI lineage: Bacteria > Pseudomonadati > Pseudomonadota > Gammaproteobacteria > Lysobacterales > Lysobacteraceae > Stenotrophomonas > Stenotrophomonas sp. 59. The sequence goes on along the minus strand of NZ_CP127408.1, from coordinate 4,411,826 downwards.
CTGCGCGCCGCCGGTGGGGGCCATCTGGCGGTGACCGACCTGCTGCTGGCGCGTGGCGCTGATCCGCAGCACGCGGCGGCCAGCGGTGCCACGCCGCTGTCGGCGGCGGTCAGCATGCGCCAGGTGGATATCGTCTCGGCCCTGCTCGACGCCGGCGCCAAGCTGGAACACCGCCTGCCGGGCGGGGTGACCGTGTTGATGCTGGCCTCTGCGCTGGGCCTGCCGGACATCGTCGCGCGCCTGCTCACCGCCGGTGCCGACGTGCACGCCGGTGACGCGCAGCAGCTGGGCCCGCTGCACTGTGCCGCGCTGTACGGCTTCAGTGCCCGCGATCGTTCGCGCCTGCTCGCCCTGCTCGACACCCTGCTGCTGGCCGGTGCCGAACCGGACCAGGCCGCGGCTGGTTCGGTCACGCCGCTGCTGCTGCTGCTGGGCGCCCGTGCTGAGCCCGGCACCGCCTGCGACGAGCAGGTGGTGATGGCCGCGGTGGAACGCCTGCTGGACGAGGACGTGAGCCTTGAGGTGCGCGATCCGCGCGGCTTCGGACCGCTGCACCTCGCGGCCCTGCACGGCCTGCCGCTGCTGGTGCAGCGCCTGCTGCGCGCTGGTGCCGATCCGGAAGTGCGCGACAGCCTCAACCGCAGCCCGCGCGAGATCGCGGTGATGCGCGGCTTCATCGACGTGGCCGGCGAGTTCGAACCGCGCGTGCCGGGTGTTTCATCGATGGCGCGGTTCCTGCGCGACAACGGCTGAGCCGAGGTCTGCGCCATCCACGCATGGCGTGGATCTACTGTGGAATTGGGTGCCGGCCGTTGGTCGGCGCGTCTCGAAGCCTTGTCGATGCTTCCCGGTAGATCCACGCCATGCGTGGATGATGGTGCCCGGAAGCCAAAGTGCCCACGCATGGCGTGGAACTACTTGTCGTCGCTTTCCGCGTCGGCCTCGAACAGGTGCATCAGGTCGTTGCGTGCATCGCGCGAGGTCTGGATCACCGCTGCCTCGTCGTCGTAGACCAGGTACTGGTCGCGCAGCAGCTGTTCGTCGTGCTCGCGGAAGCGCTGCACGTGGCGTTCGGCCACGTTCGGCGCAATGCCCAGCGCGGTCAGCACGCGGCCGCTCATCTCCAGGCTGGTGCCGAACACCTCGCGGAACGGTTCGGCCGACATGTCCATCAACCGCCACGCATGCTGGCGGTTGCGCGCACGCGCCAGCACCGTCGCGTCCGGATACAGCCGTCGCACCATGCGCACCGCGCGCAGGTTGGTTTCCGGGTCATCCACGGTGATAACGAACACATCGATGTGCTCGCCGCCGGCCGCGCGCAGCATCTCCGGCCGGGTCGGGTCGCCGTAATACAGCTGGTTGCCGAAGCGGCGCAGGTCGGCCACGGTGTCCGGGTTCGCCTCCAGCGCCACGAACGGCACCTTCTGCGCGGTCAGCAGGCGCGCGATCACCTGGCCGAAACGGCCCATGCCGGCGATCAGTACCTTCGGCCGGTTGTCCGGCGCCACCTTGTCGGCGTCGGCCGGGTCTCGCGGCGCGGCTTTCTCCTGGCCGAGCAGTTTCAGCAGCGCGATCATCAACAGCGGCGTGATCGCCATCGACAGGCCGACGATCGCCACCAGCCGGTCGTGGTTGGCATTGCCCAGCAGGTGCGCACGCTGTGCCTCGTTGAACACCACGAAGGCGAACTCGCCGCCCAGCCACAGCACGCTGCCCAGCAGCAGCGATTGCCGCGAGCTGAGCCGGGCGATACGCCCGACCGCGTACAGCAGGCTGAATTTGACCACCAGCAGGATGCCGACGCCGGCGGCGATCAGCCACGGCTCGGCGGCGATGCGGTCCAGGTCGATGCCCATGCCCACCGCGATGAAGAACAGGCCGAGCAGCAGGCCCTTGAATGGTTCGATCTGCGATTCCAGTTCGTGCCGGAACTCCGAGTCGGACAGCAGCACGCCGGCCAGGAAGGCGCCGAGGCTGGGGCTGAGGCCGGCTTCCTGCATGAACCAGGCGGTGCCCAGCACCACCAGCAACGCGGTGGCGGTGAACACTTCCGGGCTGCGGGTCCGGGCAATGGTGCTGAACACCCGGCGCAGCACCGGCCGCCCGCACAGGATCACCACCGCCAGCGCACCCAGCGCGACGGCCGCATCTTCCCAGCGCAGGGTTTCATTCTTGACCCCGCCCAGCAGCGGAATGGCCGCCAGCAGCGGGATCGCGATCAGGTCCTGGAACAGCAGGATGGCAAAGCCCAACCGGCCGTGGTCGCTGTTGATCGCCTTGTGTTCGGACAGCAGCTGCAGGCCGACCGCGGTGGATGACAGCGCCAGCGCCACGCCCACCACCAGCGCGCTCTTCCACTGGAAGTGGTCGAGCAGCAGCAGGCCGCCCAGCACCAGCCCGGACAGCGCCACCTGCGCCGCACCGGCACCGAACACCGAGCGCCGCATCACCTTCAGGCGTGCCGGCGACAGCTCCAGTCCGATCACGAACAGCAGCATCACCACGCCGATCTCGGCGGCGCCGAGGATGCGGTCGGCGTCCTGCACGAAGCCCAGCCCGTCCGGGCCGAGCACCACGCCCGCCGCCAGATAGCCCAGTACCGCGCCGAAGCCGAACTTCTTGAACACCGGCACGGCGATGACCGCCGCCAGCAGCAGCACCAGGGCCAGTTCCAGACCACCGCTATGCATGGGAATACCTGGTCATCGGGGGAGCCCGCTGTGCGTCCGTTCGGGTGGAGAAAGCGTGGCGAACACCACCGCGCCATTATGCGCGCCGGTCTGTGTACGCACGAGAACAACCTGCGGGACAGGGTGCTGCCGCGGCGGGACCGGGTTGACCTGCATGGCCCACGGGTCCAGACTGCCCGCCGCTGGCGGCGCGTCCGCCAGCACACGCATCCCGGAGTCCCCAACCCATGTCCAGCGACAGTAGAAGTCGACCTCGTTCGACGCCAGCGATGGCCACCGCCTGACATCGGGACGGTTTGCCTGCGTTGGCGTTGCGCGAGGTCGCACCCCCACAAGGCAAACCCGATGAACCAGAAGCAATTGCTGCGCCCGGTGGCCGATGCCGCCGCCCTGGCCGCACCGCTGGCGAACTACAACACCGCCGACGCGGTGGAATTCCTCAACACGCTGGAACTCGTGCGCGCCGCGGAAACGCTGGCTGCGCTGCCGTTGCCGCGTGCGGTGAAGATGCTGGAAGCGCCGGAGCTGCACCGCAGCGGCGAGCTGGTGGCCGCATTGCCACCGGCCCGCGCCGCCGCACTGCTCGGGCTGATGGCCGATGACCGGGCCACCGACATCGTCCACGAGCTGGACGAAGAAGAACGCGCACGGCTGATCCCGCTGCTCGGTACCGATGCCCGCCAGGCCATCCAGAAGCTGCTCAGCTACCCGCCGAACACCGCCGGCGCGCTGATGACCACCGAATACGTGGCGGTACCGGCCAGCTGGACCGTGGCGCAGACCCTGCAGCACATCCGCCAGGTCGAGCGCACCCGCGAGACGGTGTACGCGATCTACGTGCTGGACCCGGCCAGCCAGCAGCTGCAGCAGGTGGTGACCATGCGCCGGTTGATCACCGGCCTGCCGGAGGAGTCGATCCTGGACGTGGCCCAGGTCAATCCGCCGGTCACGGTGGACGCACTGATGGACCAGGAAGAAGTGGCACGGCTGATCCGTCGCCACGACCTGCTGGCGATCCCGGTGGTGGATGCGCAGCAGCAGATGCTCGGCATCGTCACCGTCGATGACGTGCTGGATGCGTTGATCGAGGAATCCACCGAGGACGCGCACAAGTTCGGCGGCATGGAAGCCCTGGACAAGCCGTACATGCAGATCGGTTTCTTCGAGATGCTGCGCAAGCGCGCCGGCTGGCTGAGCGTGCTGTTCCTGGGCGAGATGCTGACCGCCAGCGCGATGCAGCACTACGAGGACGAACTGGCGCGCGCGGTGGTGCTGACCCTGTTCATTCCGCTGATCATGAGTTCCGGCGGCAACTCCGGCTCGCAGGCCACCTCGCTGCTGATCCGCAGCCTGGCGCTGCGTGAACTGCGCCTGCGCGACTGGTGGAAGGTGGCGATCCGCGAGATCCCGACCGGCATGGTGCTGGGCGCCATCCTCGGCTGCCTGGCCATCGTGCGCATCGTGATCTGGCAGCTGGGCGGCCTGCATGACTATGGCGAGCACTGGATCCTGCTGGCGATCACCATCGGTGCGGCGCTGGTGGGCATCGTCACCTTCGGTTCGCTGTCCGGCTCGATGCTGCCGTTCATCCTCAAGCGCCTCGGCTTCGACCCGGCCAGTGCCTCGGCCCCGTTCGTCGCCACCCTGGTGGACGTGACCGGCCTGGTGATCTATTTCAGCATCGCCGCGATGATCCTGCACGGCACGTTGTTGTAAGCCGAAGCCCCCGTGCTCTGGTGGGTGCCGACCTTGGTCGGCACGCAAGCAAAAAAAGGGGACGGAGGGGATCAAGTCGTTTGTGCCACAAACGACTTGATCCCCTCCGTCCCCTTTTTTGGTTACCGTAGGCACATGAGTACCTACCACCTGCAGTCCGTGTTCCGTCCGCAGTCGGTCGCGGTGATCGGCGGCAGCCCGCGTGAGCGTTCCGCCGGCCGCGCAGTGATGCGCAACCTGCGCGGCACGGGCTTCCCCGGCAAGGTAGCGTGGATCAACCCGCGGCACGCAGAGATCGATGGCATCCGCACTGTGAAGCGGCTGAAGGACCTGGACTGGGTGCCGGACCTGGTGGTGATCACCGCCCCCGCGGCAATCGTGCCGCAGGTGGTGCGCACCGCTGCCGAGCGCGGCGTGCAGGCCGCAATCATCCTCACCGCGCACCTGGGTGAAGGTCCGGGCTCGCTGTCGGCACAGGTGGAGGCGGTGGCACGCAAGCATGGCCTGCGCATCCTCGGCCCGCATTGCCTGGGCGTGATCGCGCCGCACGCGCGGCTCAATGCCAGCATCGCCGCGCATTTCCCGCAGGCCGGCGACCTTGCGTTGATCTCCGAATCCTCCGCCATTGCCGCGGCGCTGGTGGAATGGGGCGTGGCCCGTTCGGTCGGCTTCTCCGCCGTGGTCTCGCTGGGCGACACGATGGACGTCGACTTCGGCGACCTGCTCGACTACTTCGCCACCGACTATCGCACCCGCGCCATCCTGCTGTATGTCGAGCAGATCAAGGACGCGCGCAAGTTCATGTCGGCCGCGCGTGCCGCCGCGCGCGCCAAGCCGGTGGTGGTGGTGAAGTCAGGCCGCGCCGAGCGCGTGCAGCCGGGCAGCCGTGATACCCACGTGCAGGCACTGGCGCGCGCCGACGATGTGTATGGCGCCGCGTTCAACCGCGCCGGCCTGCTGCGCGTGGGCGCGCTGGATGAACTGTTCACCGCTGCCGAATCGCTGGGGCGGTTGGGCACCTTCCCGGGCCGTCGCCTGGCGATTCTCAGCAACGGCGGCGGCGTCGGTCGCCTCGCCGTGGACCAGCTGATCGCATTGCGTGGCACCCTGGCCAACCTGTCCGACAGCACGGTCGAGAAGCTTGACGCCGTGCTGCCGCAGGGCTGGTCGCGCAGCAATCCGGTCGACATCGTGGTCGACGCCGATGGTGACCGCTATGCCGCGGCCATCGAAGCGCTGCTGGCCGACAACGAAAACGACGCGGTGATGGTGGTCAACGTCCCGACCGCGTTCACCTCATCGGCCGACGCCGCACAGGCACTGACCCGCACGCTCGGACTGCGCCCGCGCCATCACCGAGACAAGCCGGTATTCGCGGTGTGGCTGGGCAACGACGACCAGGCCACCGCCACGCTCAACGCGGCACGGGTGCCGACCTATCCGACCGAGGCCGAAGCGGTGCGCGGCTTCCAGCATCTGGTGCGCTACCGCGAAGCGCAGAACGCGCTGATGGAAACGCCACCCAGCCTGCCGCAGGACTTCAGTGTCGACGCGGCTGCGGCACGCGCGCTGGTTGATGCCGCGCTGACCAACGGCCAGCAGTGGCTGGACCCGCTGGCCACGCATGAGCTACTGAAGGCCTACGGCATTCCCTCCGCACCCGTGATGCACGCGCGCGACGCGCACGAGGCGATGGACCTGGCCCAGCCGCTGCTGGAGCGTGGTGCCAGCGTGGCGTTGAAGATCCTGTCACCGGACATTCCGCACAAGTCGGAAGTCGATGGCGTGCGCCTGAACCTGACGACGCTGCCGGCGGTGCAGAGCGCGGCCAATGCGATCCTGTCACGCGCCCGCCAGCTGCGGCCGGACGCGCGCATCGACGGCCTGCTGGTGCAGCCGACCATCGTCCGCCCGAAGGCGCGTGAGCTGATCGTCGGCATTGCCGATGACGCGACGTTCGGCCCGGTGATCGTGGTCGGTCGCGGCGGCACCGCCGTGGAAGTAATCAATGACAAGGCACTGGCCTTGCCGCCACTCGATCTGCGCCTGGCCCATGAACTGATCGGGCAGACACGTGCCTCGCGCATCCTCAAGGCGTATGGCGATGTACCGGCTGCCGACGAGCGCGCGCTGGCCCTGGCACTGGTGAAGCTGGCACAGCTGGCCGCCGACATTCCCGAAGTGCGCACGCTGGACATCAACCCGCTGCTGGTCGACAGCAAGGGCATCCTTGCCCTCGATGCGCGCGTGGCGGTGGCGCCGTCGCGCATCCTGCACAAGGGTCGTGGCCATCCCCGCTTCTCGGTGTTCCCGTATCCGAAGGAGTGGGAGCGCACCATTGAACTGTCCGATGGCGGCCGTGCCTTCGTGCGGCCGGTGCGGCCGGAAGACGATGCCCTGTTCCGTGCGTTCTTCGCCCGTGTCAGCGACGAGGACCTGCGCCTGCGCTTCTTCCAGTCGGTGAAGCACTTCAGCCACGAATTCATCGCGCGCCTGACCCAGCTCGATTATGCGCGCTCGATCGCGCTGGTGGCGATCGAACCACGCAGCGGCGAAATGCTGGGTGCCGTGCGACTGCACGCCGATGCCGATTACCACCGTGGCGAGTACGGCATCCTGATCCGCTCGGACCTGAAGGGCCACGGCATCGGCTGGCGGCTGATGGCGATCATGATCGAGTACGCCAAGTGGCTGGGCCTGGATGTGGTCGAGGGCCAGGTGCTGCGTGAGAACAGCACCATGCTGGCGATGTGCCAGAGCCTGGGCTTCAAGACCAGACTCGATCCGGACGACCCGACGGTGATGATGGTGACCCTGCCGGTGCAGCAGGTCGAAGTGCCCGACGTGCCGCCGGTGGCGTGATCGTCGCCCATTGGTAACGCCGGGCCTTGCCCGGCGATCCCCTCAGCGAACCGGCTCCACCACCACTGCCGTGCCATAGCACAGCACCTCGGTCAGCCCGGTCATCACATCGGTAGCGTCGTAGCGCATGCCGATGATCGCGTTGGCGCCCAGCTGCCGCGCGTGCTTGACCATGTCGCGGTAGGTTTCCTCGCGGGCCTGTTCGCACAGCTCCGTGTAGATGGTGATGTTGCCACCGAACAGGGTCTGGATGCCGCCGAGGAAATTGCCGACGATCGAGCGCGAGCGCACGGTGATGCCGCGCACCACGCCCAGGTTGCGCACGACCCGGTGGCCGGGAAGCTCGAAGGCCGTGGTGACCAGTGAATCGTCGAAACGTGCCAGTGAGGTCGTCGGGTTGCCGCTGTTGTAGGGGTCTGCCATGGCCGCGTCCGTGTCGTAGGGTCTTCTGTAGAGTCGAGCCATGCTCGACTGGCTGTGGAGCAGTCGAGCATGGCTCGACTCTACAGCGCAATCGCCCGTTGCGGCATGGTTCCGTCACCGCACCCGCGCGACAATACCCGCATGACCGAACGTATTCCCCTGTTGCTGCTGCCCGGCCTGCTCAACGACGCCGAGCTGTGGCGCGCGCAGTTGGCCGATCTGGCCGACATGGCCGATTGCACCGTGGGCGACCAGACCCGTGGCGAGACCCTGCAGGCCGTGGCCGAGGATGTGCTGGCGCAGGCGCCGGAGCGCTTCGCCCTGGCCGGTTTCTCGTTGGGTGGCTTCGTCGCCCAGCAGATCCTGCGCATCGCCCCGGAGCGCGTACTGCGGCTGGCGCTGGTTGACACCTCGATCCACGCCGACTCACCGGAGCGCGCCGAGCAGCGCCGCAGCCAGCGCGCCAGCGTGCGCCTGCCGGGCAGGTTCCACGGGTTTGGCGATACGCTGATGCGCAGCTACATCGATGCCTCGCGGCTGGACGACTACGTGCTGGTGCAGCGCGTGCGCGATATGACCGCCCGCCTGGGCGCGGAGGTGTTCCTGCGCCAGAGCGCGCTGGAACGCCGCGACGGCCATGACGTGCTGGCCGGCTACCGTGATCCGCTGTTGATCATCTGTGGTGCCAATGATCGCATCACGCCGCTGGCAGTGAGCGAGGAAATGCACGCCCTGGTGCCGCACTCGCAGCTGGTGGTGGTGCCCGATTGCGGGCACCTGGCACCGATGGAGAAACCGGACGAAGTGAGTGCGGCGATGCGTGGGTGGTTGTTGCAGGACTGATGGATCCGCCGGGCATGGCCCGGCGCTACCCACGGTAATCCGGTAGCGCCGGGCCATGCCCGGCGGCTTCTGATCAATCCCAGGCCGGCGCAATGCCTTCCGGGTTGGCCAGGCGGTGGCCACGGTCCAGCTTGGCGATCTGTGCCATGTCTTCCTCGGTCAGGCGGATCGCGGCCGCTTCCAGGTTGCTGGCCAGATTCTCGCGCTTGGTCGAGGACGGAATGACCGAGAAGCCCTGCTGCAGTGCCCAGGCCAGCGCGATCTGCGCGGGTGTCGCCTGGTGGCGGCCGGCAATGGCCTGGATCACCGGGTCCTTGATCACCTCGCCATAGGCCAGGCTCATGTAGGCGGTGATGTGGATGCCGTTGTCCTGAAGGAACTTCACCAGCAGGCGGTTCTGCAGGTACGGGTGGATCTCGATCTGGTTGGTGGCGATTGCATCGGCGCCGAGGATCTCGATGGCCTTGCGGGTCTGGGCGATGGTGAAGTTGGAGATGCCGATCGCCTTGGTCAGCCCCTGCGCTTTGGCCTCGGCCAGCGCCGGCAGGTACTCGTCCATCGGCACGTCGACCTTGTCGTTCGGCGACGGCCAGTGGATCAGCGTCAGGTCCACATGATCAGTACGCAGCTTTTCCAGGCTGCCATGCAGGCTGGCCAGCAGCGCATCGCGCTTGAACTCGGTGATCCACACCTTGGTGGTGAGGTACAGATCATCACGCGGCACGCCCGAATCGGCGATCGCCTGGCCGACCTCGGCTTCATTGCCATAGATCTGAGCGGTATCAACGGCGCGGTAGCCGACATCCAGCGCGTTGCGCACCGAGTCGATCACGGTCTGGTCTTTCAGGCGGAAGGTGCCGAGACCGAAGGCGGGGACAGTCATGGGGAGCTCCAGCAAAGGGGGAGGGGTGCGGGAATATCCGGCAAAGGGTAGGCCAGTGGCTGCATGCATGCCGGCAACGGTGCATTGCACCACCGTACCGGCAGGGCGCTGGTACGGCGTGGACTGTCTCAGTGCACGGCCACGGCGATGCCGTCGGCACGATCATCGATGCCATCACGACGGTCCAGGCGGCCGCTGAGCACGGTCAGCGCATACGCGCCCAGCACCACCAGCGCGCCCAGCCACGGCGTGTGCATCAGGCCGATGTGCTCCACCACCAGGCCACCCAGCGAGGCGCCCAGGGCGATGCCGATGTTGAAGGCGGCGATGTTCAGGCCCGAGGCCACGTCGCTGGCCTGCGGTGCGTAGCGCTGCGCCTGCTTCACCACGTACACCTGCAGGCCCGGCACGTTGCCGAATGCCACCGCGCCCAGCGCCAGCACCGTCAGCAGCATCAGCCAGATGTTGTAGGCGGTGAAGGTGAGCACGAACAGTACGACCGCCAGCAGGGCGAAGATGCGCTTCAGCGCGGGCACCGGGCCCATGCGGTCGGCCATGCGGCCGCCCCACAGGTTGCCGATCGCCACCGACACGCCGTACACCAGCAGCACCAGGCTGACCGCGTTGGCCGAGAAACCGGTGACGTCCTGCAGGATCGGCGCCAGGTAGGTGAAGGCCAGGAAGGTGCCGCCATAACCCAGCGTGGTCATCGCATAGACGAGCAGCAGGCGCGGCTGGGCCAGCACCGCCATCTGCTGGCGGAAGCTGGACGGGGCGCTCTGCGGCACGCTGCGCGGCACGAACAGCAGCGCGCCCAGCAGTGCGATCACACCGAGCCCGGCCACGGCCAGGAAGGTGGCCCGCCAGCCCAGGTGCTGGCCGATGAAGGTGCCCAGCGGCACGCCGGTCACCAGCGCCACGGTCAGGCCGGTGAACATGATGGCGATGGCACTGGCCGCCTTCTCCTTCGGTACCACGGCAGTGGCGATGATCGAACCGATCGAGAAGAACACGCCGTGGGCGAGGCCGGTAAGGATGCGTGCAGCGATCAGCGAGGTGTAGCCCGGCGCCATGAACGCGATGATGTTGCCGAGGGTGAACAGCACCATCAGCGCCACCAGCAGGGTCTTGCGCGGCACGCGGCCGGTCAGCGCGGTCAGCACCGGCGCGCCGATGGCCACGCCCAGCGCGTACAGCGACACCAGCAGGCCGGCCGAGGGCAGGCTGACCTGCAGGTCGGCGGCGATGGTTGGAATCAGGCCGACGATGACGAACTCGGTGGTGCCGATGGCGAAGGCACCGAGGGTCAGCGCCAGCAGGGCGAGGGGAATGCCACGGATCATGGCAGGCTCCAGAGGGAAGGAAGGCGCGCAGTGTGCGCGGCGAACCTTTGCCTAAAAACCCGTCTTCACGCCAATCACTCTTGCCGCGTGGTCAATAATGGCGCCATGAAAACCACCCTCGATGAAATGCAGGCGTTCCTGGCGGTGATCGACAGCGGTTCGATCAGCGCTGCGGCCGAGCAGCTGGGGCAGACGCCCTCCGGCGTGAGCCGCGCGCTGGGGCGGCTGGAGGACAAGCTCGGCACCACCCTGCTGACCCGCACCACGCGCCGCCTGCACCTGACCGCCGAGGGTGAGGCTTACCTGCGCCATGCCCGGGCGATCATCGACGCAGTGGAATCAGCCGAGGAGCAGATGGCGGCGCGCCGCGAACGCCCGGCCGGACGCCTGCGCGTGGATGCGGCGATGCCGTTCGTGCTGCATGTGATCGCGCCGCTGGTCGCCGGCTATCGTGCGCGCTATCCGGAAGTACAGCTGGAGCTGAACAGCTCCGAGCGCTACATCGACCTGCTGGAACGGCGCACCGACCTGGCGATCCGGATTGGTCCGCTGGCCGATTCCACCCTGCATGCACGACCACTGGGCCGCTGCCAGCTGCGCCTGGTGGCCAGCCCGGCCTACCTGGCCGCACATGGCGAACCGGCCAGCGTGGCGGCGCTGGGCCAGCACACCCTGCTCAGTTTCAACGAGCCGGAATCGCTGAATCACTGGCCGCTGCCGGGCGATGCCGATGGCCTGCTGCGGGTGCGCCCGGACATCGCGGTGTCCAGCGGCGAGACGTTGCGCCGGCTGGCGGTGGAAGGGGGGGGCATCACCTGCCTGTCCGACTTCGTGACCGATCGCGACCGCGCCGCCGGCACCCTGGTTCCGGTGCTGGCGGCACAGACGCTGGACGTGTACCAGCCGATCCATGCGGTGTATTACCGCAACACCGCAGTATCGGCGCGGATCAGCTCGTTCCTGGATTACCTGGGCGAAGCGATGGCGCGGAGCGATTACCTGCGTTGAGTTGGGTTGCCGGCCAGCGGCCGGCACTACCCGTGACCGCGTTCCACGGTAGTGCCGGCCGCTGGCCGGCAACCGGATCAATCAGGCCGCGCGCGCCAGCGCGTCCTTCGCTGCGGCGGTGGTCGACAGGTCGAACACATCCACTGCATCGATCAATCGGTTCGCCTGCTGTTCCAGGCTGCGTGCGGCGGCACTGGCTTCTTCCACCAGCGCCGCATTCTGCTGGGTGGTGCCATCCATCTGGATCACCGTCTGGCTGACCTGTTCGATGCCCGCGCTCTGCTCCTGCGAGGCCGCGGAGATCTCGGCCATGATGTCGGTCACGCGCTGCACCGACGCCACGATCTCGGCCATGGTGTCGCCGGCCTCGCGCACGCGCTGCGCGCCGTGGCCGACCTGTTCCACCGAGGCTTCGATCAGTGCCTTGATCTCCTTTGCGGCACCGGCCGAGCGCTGTGCCAGCGTGCGCACTTCGCTGGCCACCACGGCGAAGCCGCGACCCTGCTCACCGGCGCGTGCCGCTTCAACCGCCGCGTTCAGCGCCAGGATGTTGGTCTGGAACGCGATGCCATCGATCACGCTGATGATCTCGGCGATCTGCCGCGACGAGGTCTCGATCGCGCCCATTGTTGCCACCACCTGGCCGACCACGCTGCCACCCTGCGAGGCGACCGTGTGCGCGCCGATGGCCAGCTGGTTGGCCTGACGCGCGTGCTCGGCGTTCTGGCGCACGGTGGAGGTCAGTTCCTCCATCGAGGCAGCGGTCTCTTCCAGATTGGCCGCCTGCTGCTCGGTACGGCGCGACAGATCGTTGTTGCCGGCGGCGATCTCTGCGGCAGCGGTATGGATGTTGCCGGAGGCGTGCTTGATGTCGGTGACGATGGTCGCCAGCTGTGCAGCCGTGGTGTTGGCGTCGCCTGCAATGCGTGCGAACACGCCCTGGAAATCACCGTGCATGCGCGCGCCGAGGCGGCCGTCGGCAATCGCGCGCAGCATGCTGGAAACCTCGCCCAGGTTCAGCTCGGTGGTCTGCATCAGGCGGTTCAGGCCGTCGACCATCGCGCGGAAATCATGCTCGAAGCGTGCGCTGTCGCCGCGTTGGCTGAAGTCACCGGCGGCAGCGGCTTCGGCCAGGCGGCGGATCTCGCCGTTGATCAGACCGAGATTGGCCTTGGCCGTATCCAATGCGTTGGTGATCACGGCCTTCTCGCCGGGCAGGCGCTCCATGTCCTGGCTGAGGTCGCCGACGGCATAGCGGCCCATGATCGAGATCGCGCGCATCTTCACCTGGATATGTGCGTCGACCAGCGTGTTGCAGTCGGCCACCATGGTGCCGAAGGCGCCGGGGAACGCGCTGGCGTCCATGCGGTGGCTGATGGTGCCGGCCTCGTGTGCCTGTGCCATCGCAGTCTGCGCATCCAGCACGCCGCGCAGCGTGGACTGCACCGCCTGCATGGCTTGCGCGAGGCGTCCAATCTCGTCGCGGCTGCGCACCTGCACCACGTGCTGCAGGTCGCCGGCGGCCACCGCGCGGGCGGCGGCTTCCACCGCCAGCACCGGCTGCACCACCGCGCGTCGCAGCCACCAGGCCAGTCCCATCAACAGCAGCACCGCGGCCAGCACGGTCAGCGCCGCGCACAGCAGCAGGGTCTGCCGCGCCTGCTGCGAGCGCGCCGCCACTGCGGCTTCGGCCACCTGCGTGGCGTGCGTGCTCAGCGCGTCCAGCGCATTCGCCACCGGGCGATCCTTGCCGCGCACGAGGTTGTCGCCGGCAGCGGGATCGTAGCCGGCCTCCGCAAATGCCTGCAGGGCGGCGTGATAGTCCTTCTGCAACTGCGCGTGCAGGTCGATGAAGGCCTGTGCCAGTTCACGCGTGCGCGCGTCCGGACTGGCTGTGAGGCCCTTGGCCAGCTGCTCGACCAGGCGGCCCTCACTGTCGAAGGCGTCCAGATGGCGCTGGCGCAGCGCGTCGTCGTGGCCGCGCAGCAGCACGTTCTTCCATTCCTGCACCTGGCCGCGGAACTCGCGCTGCAGGCGTTCGGCGTCGCGGCTGTGCGCGACTTCGGGCGGAACCTCGGTGGAAAGCTTCAACCAGGCGGAGGCCAGGCCCGCCAGAGCGCACAGCAGGACCACGGCAAGACCAACGGAAACCGCGCCGAGCAGCTTGGACTGCAGGCGCGGAGCACGGACAGACGCATTCATGGGGAGGGACTCTCGGGAAGGGGCGATTCGGTATCGACCGGCGCCACTTCTCTCTGAAGTGCGACTTTGATCACATTCCCGTTTCGTTTAGTGATGTGAAGGAGATATTTCATAGGACAAATGTGTCCATATGGAACGAAAGAAGACCCTCGACAGGGGATTTAAATGTAACTATCGTTGTTACATGAAATCCGCGAACCCCCTTTCCGACGCCCTGCACGTGATGGCGCATCTGGTCGGCCATGCCGCCCCGCGCACCTCCGAGCAGCTGGCGTCGTGCCTGCCGACCCATCCGGTGGTGATCCGCCGCCTGCTGGCACAGCTGCACAAGGCCGGCCTGGTGCGCAGCACCCGTGGTCATGGCGGCGGCAGCCAGCTGGCCCGCGATGCCGCAGCGATCACCCTGCACGACATCTATCTGGCGGTGGGAGCGCCGCCGCTGGTGCAGGTCGGTACCCGCGACGCCAGCGGCGGCTGCCCGATCCAGCAGCTGGTCAACAGCGCCCTGCTGGAGGGCGCGCGCGAGGCACAACGGATGCTTGAACAGCGATTGCAGGCGACCACGCTGGACCAGCTCGGCGCCGACTTCGCCCGCCATCTCGCCCATCACCGTTCCCTGGAAGGTCCGCATGAATCCTGATGTGCTCATCGTCGGCGGCAGTTATGCCGGCATCGCCGCCGGCCTGATCCTGGCCCGTGCCCGCCGCCCGGTCACGGTCATCGACGCCGGATTGCCGCGCAACCGCTTCGCCAACCATTCGCATGGCGTGCTGGGGCTGGATGGCACCAGTGGCGCTGAGCTGCTGAAGACTGCGCGCCAGCAACTGCTGGACTACCCCAGCGTGCGCTGGCTGCACGTTGAGGCGGTGCAGGCCACCGCCAGCGCAGCGGGCGTGGAAGTGCGTACCGCCGACGGCCAGGTGCTGGCCGCACGCAAGCTGTTGCTGGCCAGTGGCATCGCCGACCAGCTGCCGGACCTGCCGGGGCTGGCCGAGCGTTGGGGCAGCACCGTGCTGCACTGCCCCTACTGCCACGGCTACGAAGTGGGCGGTGGCGCCATCGGCCTGCTTGGTGGTCACCCGATGTCCGCCAGCAAGGCGCCACTGTTCGCCGATTGGGGAAATGTCACCTTCTTCAGCCAGGGCCTGCCGATCACCGATGAGGAGCAGGCCGCCATGCAGCAGCGCGGCGTGCAGATCGAGACCACACCGGTGATGGGCGTGCAGGGTGACCAGCCGACCTGGCTGGAAGTGGAGTTGGCTGACGGCCGCCGCATCGCGCAACGCGCGCTGTTCGTGCCGGCACTGCAGGCAATGGCCACGCCACTGGTGCAGCAGCTGGGATGCGCGCTGACCGAAAGCCCGCTGGGCGTGCTGATCGAGGTCGATATGATGAAGCTCACCTCGGTGCCGAACGTGTACGCCGCGGGCGATGCCACAACGGTTGGCAACATCACGTTGGCTGCCGCCGAGGGCGTGCGTGCGGGCATCGGCGTGCACCACGCGCTGGTGGCCGAGGACAGCTCCGGGGTCGGATTCCCTTCGTAGAAGCGGCTCTGACCCCGAGGGACCGCATCCACGCATGGCGTGGATCTACTGACGCGGCATCCACTGCCCAACGCAGATAGTGGTTGCAACACCCCGCGCCCGGACCCGGCATGGACGAAGCGAACCGCCTCAGATCGCTCCTCGCACCGCTGCAGGGCCTGCGTGGCTGGCGACCGGCGCAGGCCACGCGTGACGCCATCGCCGGTGTGACCCTGGCGGCGATCACCCTGCCCGAACAGATGGCAACGGCGCGCCTGGGTGGCTTCGAGCCGCAGGTCGGCTTCTATGCTTTCGTCGGCGGCACGCTGGGCTTCGTGCTGCTGGGCCGCAATCGCCGGCTGACGGTCGGCGCCGATTCGACGATCACGCCGATCTTCGCGCTTACCCTGGCCGGCCTGGCCGCGCAGCAGGCCGGTGCACTGGCCGGAAGCGCCGTGGTGCTCGCAGTGCTGGTCGGCGTGTTCCTGGCACTGGCGGCACTGCTGCGTATTGGTGTGGTGGCCGCGCTGCTGTCGGTACCTGTGGTGACTGGGTTCCTCGGCGGCATCGCCGTGCACATCGCGGCCTCGCAGCTGCCGGTAGCGCTGGGCGTCAGCCTCTCGTCAAGCGAATTGCCCGAACGCCTGTACGAACTGCTGCGGGCGTTGCCGCACGCACAGCTGCTGCCGACCCTGATCGGCTTCGGCGTGCTGCTGGCGATGGCGCTGTGCGACCGGATCAATCCACGCATTCCCGGCGCATTGATCGCGGTGGCCATCGCCACGCTGCTTGTCGCCTCGCTGGGGGCGGAGCGACTGGGTGTAGCCACCCTCGGTGCGGTCTCTCCCTATCCACCTTCGTGGCAGCTTCCGCCGCTGGAAACCTTCACCACTCTGGTGCCGCTGGCGCTGCTGCTGACCCTGGTCATCATCATGCAGGTCGCCGCCGTTGATCGCGCGTTTCCCGGCGAGGAAGAACCCGACGTCAACAAGGATTTCCTCGGCGTCGGTGCCGGCAACCTGCTGTCGGCAGCGTTCGGTGCGTTCCCGGTCAATGCCAGCCCGCCGCGCACCGCGGTGGTGGTGGAAGCCGGTGCGTCCTCGCAGCTGGGTGCGTTGATTGCCGCGGCGCTGGTGATGCTGCTGGCGTTCTGCGGTGGCGGCGTGCTCGGGGCGATCCCCGAGGCTGCACTGGCGGGCGTGCTGCTGTTCGTTGCGGTGCGCCTGTTCCGCCTGCGCGTGCTGATCGACATCACCCGGCGTGCGCGCAGCGAAGCGCTGTTGGCAGCGCTGACCTTCCTGGCGGTGGTGTGCCTGCCGATCCAGTCGGGTATTGCGATAGGTGTGGGCCTTGCCCTTCTGCATGGCGTATGGATGATCGCGCACAGCCCGATGCTGACGTTGACCCGGCTGCCGGGCAGCACGGTCTGGTGGCCGGGCAACCGCGGTGAGAGCGAACCCGGCGTGACCGTGCTGGCCTTCCAGGCGCCGCTGCTGTTCGCCAACGCCGACAGCTTCAAGCGGCAACTGCTGGCCAGCATCGAAGCGGCGCCGGCACCGGGCCTGGTCGTGCTGGAGGGCAGTGCGATTGTCGAGATCGACTACAGCGCAGCGCAGACCCTGCGCGAGGTGATCGGCCTGTGCCAGCAGAAGGGCATCGTGTTCGTCATAGCGCGGCTCGGCTCGGTGCGCGCGATGCAGGCACTGGACCGCTTCGGTATCGCTGCGCTGCTGGGGCCGGAGGGAACAACCCACAGCGTGCAGCAGGCCGTTGATCACTACCATGCACGAGGTACGCCATGACCCGTATTCCCGAACCGCGGCTGTCGCCGGTCGCGATCCTTGAACTGCGGCCGACGCAGATGAGCGTGGGCCTGCTGGAAGTGCAGCGCAAGCGCGCGCAGTGGAAGACGCTGCCGAAAGACGACAAGGCGCGTTATCTCGGGCGGCACATGGTGCCGGTGGTGGTGGGACCGTCGAACCGGACGCACCTGATCGACCATCATCACCTGGCACTGGCGCTGCACGAGGAAGGTATCGAGCACGTGCTGACCGCCGTGCAGGCGGATCTGTCACACCTGCCGAGGAAGCTGTTCTGGACGGTGATGGAGCGCTATTGCTGGGCGCATCCGTTCGATGCCGAGGGCGTACGCCAGCCGCCGTCGGCGATGCCGAAATCGCTGCTGGACCTGGCCGATGATCCGCATCGCTCACTGGCCGGCGAGGTGCGCCGCAGTGGTGGCTATGCCAAGTCGGTGCAGCCGTTCGCCGAGTTCCTGTGGGCGGACTACTTCCGCCAGCGGATGACCCGCAAGCTGATCCGCCGCGATTTCCGCAAGGCGGTGACCACCGCCACCGAACATGCGCGGCACGCTGATGCGCGCTATCTGCCGGGGTGGTGCGGCGTCGAGCACGATTGAGTTACGGCGGATGCCGGAGGTGGTCGGCCGCGCTGCATCCACGCATGGCGTGGATCTACTGCTTAGCGGTCGCGCTTGATTGACGGGCGGTGGGTGCCGGCCTTGGCCGGCACCGTTCCATCATCCCTTCACGCACAGCACCTGCCGCAGCGTATGCACCACGTCCACCAGGTCCAGCTGGGCGGCCATCACATCATCGATCGACTTGTACGCCGCCGGTGACTCGTCCAGCACGCCGCTGTCCTTACGGCATTCCACATGCGCGGTGGCCTCGCGGTGCTGGGCCAGCGTGATCTGCTGGCGTGCAGCGCCACGGCTCATCACCCGGCCGGCACCGTGGCTGCAGCTATGGAAGCTGTCCGCGTTGCCCTTGCCGCGCACGATATAGCTGCGCGTGCCCATGCTGCCGGGAATGATGCCCAGCTCGCCCTCGCGCGCACTGACCGCGCCCTTGCGTGTCACCAGCAGTTCCTGCCCGTGGTGCGTTTCCTTCTGCACGTAGTTGTGGTGGCAGTTCACCGCCATCGCCGCCAGCTGGAACTTCGGCAAGCGGTGGCGCATCTCGGCCAGCACCCGCGACATCATCGCCTCGCGGTTCTGCCGCGCGTAGTCCTGCGCCCACGACACGGCCTCAACGTAGTCGTCGAACAGCGGCTCGCCTTCCATGAAGAACGCCAGGTCCTTGTCCGGCAGGTGGAAGCCGAGCACGCGCCGTGCCAGCTCCTCGCGCGCCTTCTCGATGAAGTAGGTGCCGATCAGGTTGCCGGTGCCGCGCGAGCCGCTGTGCAGCATCACCCACACCGCATCCGTCTCGTCCAGGCACAGTTCGATGAAGTGGTTGCCGCCGCCCAGCGTTCCCAGCTGACGGTCGAGCTTGTCGGTGCGGATCTTGCGGTGCCTGTCCTTGATCTTCTCCAGCCCGGCGGCCAGCCCGGACTGCACCAGCCGGGTGTGGATGCTGTCGGGCATGCGCTGGTGCTCGCCGCCGCGCCCGTTGCCGACCGGGATGCTGCGCTCGATGCTGTTGCGCAGCTGCCGCAGGTCATCGGGCAGGTCGTTGGCGCGCAGGGTGGTGCGCACGGCGGCCATGCCACAGCCGATGTCGACGCCGACCGCGGCCGGAATGATCGCGCCACGGGTCGGGATCACCGAGCCCACGGTTGCGCCCTTGCCCAGGTGCACGTCCGGCATCACCGCCACCCACGGCCCGACGAACGGGATCGCAGCGATGTTGCGCAGCTGCTCGTGGGCCTGCGCTTCCAGCGGAACGCCGTTGACCCAGCCCTTGATCGGCGTGGTGCCCTCGGCGTGCAGCCATTGATAGTTGTGTTGAGTGTCCATGTCTTCGTGTATGTCCTTGATGGGCCGGCGGCGCGTCCCTGCGCCGCCGCTACCCCCTACCTGATCGTCACCAGCTGCTTCAGCACGCCATCCAGGCCGCCAAACACGGTGAGCTTGTCGATCTTCTCGGTGACCTTCTCCAGCGCCTCCAGCTCCTTCAAGCGCATCAGCACCGGGTTGTCCTCGATCAGCTTTGCGGTGTTGAGCTGCGAACGCGTGGCGTTGGCCTCCTCGCGGCGACGGATCACGCTGGCCTGGGCCTGCTTCTCGGCCAGCACCACGCCGTTGAGGATCTCCTTCATCTCGCCCGGCAGGATCACGTCCTTGATGCCGACGCCGAGCAGGCGTACACCGTGGCCCTCGATCGCGGCCTGCACATGGGCGGCGATCTCGCCGTCCAGCGCCGCCTTGTCACCGAGCAGCTCGTCCAGGCTGCGTGCGGCGATCGCCTGGCGCAGGCCGAACTGCAGCTGCCGATAGATGAACTCATCGGCATTGCTGAGCGTGCGGTGTGCACGCACCGGGTCGACCACCTGCACGGTCGCGGCCAGGTTCACCCGCAGGGTCACCTTGTCGCGGCTCAGCAGCTCCTGGCCGGACACGTCCAGCGAACGCGCACGCAGCTCCACACGCTCCACCGACACGTTGCCGTTGAAGTTCCAGAACGCGTGCAGACCGGCATCCAGCGTCTGCCGCAGCGTGCCGTCGATGAACAGCAGGCCCACCGACTCGCTCGGCACGGTGCTGATCACCGCCACACGTGGCAGCACGCCCAGCTGGCCCAGGCGCTGCTGCACGTCCGCCGGGATGCGCGGCTCGTCACCGAGTGCCAGCACGCGCACCTGGGTGTCGACCGAACCGCGCCAGTACAGACGGCGGCTGCCCGGCGGCAGCACCTCGTCGATGCGGCCGTTGCGCAGCAGCAGGCCGACCTCGCCGGCGCCGACGTTGGCCAGCACGAAGTGCGTGTCCAGCGTCGCGCCCAGCGCTTCGATCAGGCTGTCCTGGTCGCTGCCGGTGTAGGCCGCGCCCTTCGATGCGTTGTGGATGTCCACCTGCGGGCGGCCGCCGAACAGCGACAGGCGGTGCACACCCGGCAGCAGGATCTGCTGGAAACGACGGTTGCGATACACCAGGCCGCGCTCGCCGTCGCCGATCACGACCTTGATGGTCCAGAACATGGGAGTCTCTCCTTGTATGGCTCTGGTGGTTCGACCCGATGGAATGAATGCCATGACCCGGGTCGAACAGGTCGTGGCAGGGCCGGCTGCACACCACGCGCAGCCGGCGGAAGAGGGCGGCCATCGGCGGACGGTCCACGCGCGGAGCCTGCGGTGCGTCATCGCCCTCGCTACCCTTCCTGCCGGCAGACAGCGCCGGAGCGGAACGGGAGCGATGGTGGTGACAGGCCGAGGCCCGGCGTGCGGTCCGTTGCCCTTCCTGTGGTGCCCGAAGGCGTTCGCAGGACCGGCGACGATGGCCGCTGGGGCTTGCGCCCCGGGTGTTGCTTCAAGTCATGACGTGAGAGGTCATGTGGTTTGGAGTGGGAGTCGAACCCACGACAGACGGAATCAGGATCCGTTGCTCTACCCTACTGAGCTATCCAGTGGTGAACCGCGCGGAATCGAACCGCGTGCCGGCGAACCGGCGCCTGCCTCCAGCAGGCGATCCAGGCGATGGCATGTCCGCGACCTCCGGCATACGCCACGGCAACGCCGCGCGCACCAGCCCGTGGTGGAAACGGGACCGTTGGAGAATCGAAGGTGCAGGCCACCGACATTATCGGCGAGCGATAATGTTTTGGTGCGATGCAGATAATGTCCAGGCGCTGCCGATCGCGCGAAGTAAATACTTCGGCGGGGCGGGAAAAGCCTGGGTCAGTGAGCGGCGGGTCGCCGCGCGGGGTGCAGTTCTGGCATCGCGGGTCCTTGTGCCGACGCAAACGAAAACGCCCCCGGGACTTGCGTTCCGAGGGCGTCGTCAGGCCTCGGAGATCGGGGTGGCCGATCTCCGCAGGGCGGGTATCAGGCCGTTGTCAGCTGGACTTCCTTGCAGAACGCGCGCGCCAGCCCATCCATGCGCAGGCATGGCAGCAGTTTGGCGATGGCGACGGAATGCGCGTTCAAGGGAAGTTTCCAGTGGTTGTTGAAACGAGGTGCGCACGATAAACCACGATTTAGTCGTGCGCAACCATTTTGTTCAATTATTTTCTTCGGTGTGTGTGTCATGCCGGCCAGCGGCCGGCACTACCGGGTCTCACGCTTCGGCGCTGGCGGCATCCAGCTGCGCGACATCCTGCACGCTCAACGACACGTTCGCCGCCGCCAGCAGATCGTGCAGCTGTTCGACGCTGGTGGCGCTGACGATCGGCGCGGTGATCGACGGCCGTGCGATCTGCCAGGCCAGTGCGATCTGCGCAGCGCTGGCGCCGTGCTTGCTGGCCACGTCATCCAGCGCCTGCAGGATGCGCAGGCCGCGCGGGTTCAGATAGCGCTTCACCACCGTCTCGCCACGCGCCGGGCTCTTGGCTGCATCGGCCGGCGTGCGGTATTTGCCGCTGAGGAAGCCACTGGCCAGAGCGTAGTAACCGATCACGCCGATCTGTTCGCGCTGCACCAGCGGTTCCAGTTCCTTCTCGTAGCCGGCTCGGTCATACAGGTTGTACTCCGGCTGCAGGGTTTCGTAACGCGGCAGCTTGTAGTCGGTGGAGACCTTCAGCGCATCAGCCAGGCGCGTGGCGCTGTAGTTGGAGGCACCAATGGCGCGCACCTTGCCGGCTTCGATCAGGCGTCCGAACGCAGCCAGCGTGGCTTCCAGCGGCGTCGACTCGTCATCCTCGTGGGCCTGGTAAAGATCGATGACGTCGGTCTGCAGGCGGCGCAGCGAATCCTCGACCGCCGCATTGATGTTGTCCGGGGTCAGGCCGGGGCGCTCGGCCCACTTCGCCACCTTGGTCGCCAGCACCACCTTGTCGCGCTTGCCACTGCGCGCGAACCACTTGCCGATCAGCGTTTCCGATTCGCCGCCGGCATTGCCGGGTACCCAGGCCGAATACACATCGGCGGTATCGATCAGGTTGAAGCCGGCATCGACGAAGGCATCGAGCAGGGCGAAGCTGGCCTTTTCATCGGCGCTCCAGCCGAACACGTTGCCGCCGAAGGCGAGCGGACGTACATGCAGGCCGGAACGGCCCAGTTCGCGGGTTGCCGTCATGGGCACGGACTCCTTGGGGGAAGTGCTCCAGAATAGAACGCGTTGTATGACCGTGCTGCGGCGACGGCCACAAAACAGTGTTCCGCGACGCGCACGCCGCTAACGTTTTGTGAACACCTGGGACGCTGCGACTGCTAGTCTCGCCGCATCTTCCGCTGGAGTCGTCCCGATGATGCCTGCTTCGTCCCTGCGTGGTTGCCGACTGCTGCTTGCTTCGGCGCTGCTTGCTGCTGTTCCCGCGTTCGCCGCACCGGCCACGGTGGCGCCCGCGAAGATCCAGGTCTCACCGGCCATCGATGCGGCGGTGAAGGCGCCCACCCGCGATGCCAACAACGTCAAGCGCGATGGCTTCCGTCATCCGGCGCAGACGCTGTCGTTCTTCAGGGTGGCTCCGGAAAAGACCGTCATCGAGATCACCCCGGGCAACGGCTGGTACTCGGAAATCCTGGCGCCGCTGCTGCATGACAAGGGCCATTATGTCGCCGCCGTGGTCGATCCGATGGCCGTGGCCGAGGGCCGCGGCCGCGACTACCAGCAGCGCAGCCGCGACAGCCTGGAAAAGAAGTACGCCGCTGCACCTGCGCAGTTCGGCAAGACTGCCGTGGTGGCCTACGATCCGGCCAAGCCGGTGTTCGGCCCGGCCAATTCAGCCGACGTGGTGCTGACCTTCCGCAACGTGCACAACTGGCGCAAGGCCGGCCAGGCACAGGGCATGTTCCAGGGCTTCTTCAACGTGCTCAAGCCGGGCGGCGTGCTGGGCGTGGTCGAGCATCGCGCCAAGACCGATGTGGCCGACGACGATGACACCGGCTATGTCGGCCAGCAGCAGGTGATCGCGATGGCCGAGGCCGCCGGCTTCAAGCTGGATGCGCGCAGCGAGGTCAATGCCAACCCGCGCGATACCAAGGACCACCCGAACGGCGTGTGGACGCTGCCGCCGACCAACCAGCACGACAAGGCCGACGACGCGAAGTACCAGGCGATCGGCGAAAGCGACCGCATGACCCTGCGCTTCATCAAGCCGTAAGGGGGTAGCGCCGGGCCACGCCCGGCGAGCGCAGCGGCGCTGCAATGGACGTACTGTGTATCCGCCGGGCATGGCCCGGCGCTACCGCCAATGGAGTGGACTGTTGAAAAAGGTGTTGTACATCGCCGTCGCCGTGCTGGTGCTGACGCGGCTGATTGATTTCGTGTTCTACGGCGGTCATGCACACGATCTGGTGGGCTCGCTGGGTTTTGCGGTGTTGTTCGCCGGCATCCTGCTGGAACAGCGCGCGCGTGCCGTGAATCCGCCGCCGGTCCGTCTGCGACGGCGGGCCAATGTCATCGCGGCGTGTGGCATCGCGTTGGTGCTGGGCTCGTTCCTGCTGGAGTGGAAGGTCTTCGGCTGAGCCCGCCGTAGCCTCCGCCAAGGAGACGCCCGGTAGCGCCGGGCCGCGCCCGGCGAGCAAGCTGCGCGGCGTGGGACAATGTGCTGTCCGTCGCCTGCCGTGCCCGCAATGCTGATCGCCTTCAACAAGCCCTTCAACGTGCTCTGCCAGTTCACCGACCGCAGCGTGCCGCCGCGGCCGACCCTGGCCGGGTTCGGTCTGCCGCCGCGCGTGTATGCCGCTGGCCGGCTCGACCATGACAGCGAGGGCCTGCTGCTGCTGACCGACAACGGCACGCTGGCGCACAAGCTGACCGATCCCAGGCACAAGGCCGACAAGACCTACTGGGTGCAGGTGGAAGGCACGCCCAGCGATGACCAGCTGCAGCAGCTGCGCGACGGTGTGGTGCTCAACGACGGGCCGACGCTGCCGGCGAAGATCGAACGCCTCGATCCGGCGCCGTCGCTGTGGACGCGCGATCCACCGGTGCGCTTCCGCAAGACCGTGCCGGACAGCTGGCTGGCGATCACCATCCGCGAGGGCCGCAACCGGCAGGTGCGGCGGATGACCGCGGCGGTGAACCTGCCGACGCTGCGCCTGGTGCGGGTGTCGATGGGGCCGTACCGGCTGGATGACCTGCAGCCGGGGCAGTGGCGGCAGATCGGCTGAAACGGAAAGGGCCGGATACCTTCCGGTAGCCGGCCCTCACAGGCTGAACGGGTCAGAGCCCTTCCTGCGGAAGGGATCCGACCCTGGATCGGGGTCAGACCCCTTCCGCAGGAAGGGCTCTGACCCGGGCAACCTCAGGCATCGCTGCCGATATCGCTGTGCTCGTCCACGACGGTGGCGTTGCGGCGGTCGCGTGCGCTGATGCGATGCGCCTGGCCGTCCACCAGCTGGCCATTGGCAGCCTTCTTCTTCTGCTGCTTGCGGTACAGCGCATAACCCAGCAGGCCAACCCCGACTGCCGCAGCAGCCACGGCCACCGCCGGATTGCGGCGCACGAACTTGGTCGCTGCCTTGCCACCGGTCTTCACCGCGCCGATGGCGGCGCCGGTCTTGATCCAGTCAGCGTTGCGCAGGCTGCCACCGGCGCTCTTCAGGCCATCGCCGGCGGTGTGGGCCAGCTCCAGGGCGCGCTCCAGAGCGCGGTCGGTGATTACGGTCAGCTTGCTCATGCGGGGGTCCTTTGCCTCGGGTCGAAGTCCAGTGTCGCGTGTTGCCCGTAAACGGTATGTCAGTCGGGGTGACACGTGGTGTGACTCTACCGCAGCCATTCAGGATCAGGCAGGGTGGGGTCGGATCGCTTTCCGTTGGGAAAGGGCTCTGACCCCAGCGCAATGTATGGGGTCAGAGCCCATTGCGATGCAATGGGATCCGACCCCGCCTCTCAGGTCCCGCGCGGCTTGGCCCGATGCGTCGCGGTCGCGGTCCACGGATCATCCGGCCAGGGGTGGCGCGGATAACGCCCCTTCATTTCCTTCTTCACCTCGGCATAGGTGTTTTCCCAGAAGTTGCGCAGGTCCTGGGTGACCTGCAGCGGGCGGCCGCCGGGTGACAGCAGATGCAGGGTCAGCGGTATGCGGCCATCGGCGATGCGCGGGGTGTCGGCCAGGCCGAACAGTTCCTGCAGCTTCACCGCCAGCACCGGTGGCAACGGCTCGCCACTTTCGCTGTCCAACGCGTAGGTGATCGGCCGTTCCAACCCGGAGGGAACGGTGATGCGGATTGGCGCATGGCGTTCGACCAGCTGCCGCTGCGCCCACTCCAGCGGCGACTTCAGTGCCTCGCCGAAACTGGCTTCATCCAGCGCATCCAGGCGGCTCTTGCCGGCGAACGCGGGCTGCAGCCACTGCGCGCGGTTGGCCAGCAGGGCCTCGTCGCCGCAATCGGGCAGGCCCAGCTCCGGCATCCAGTGCCGCAGTGACTCGACGCGAGCCTGCCATTGGCGCAGGCCCTCGGTCCACGGCAGCGCCTGCAGGCCGAGCTCGGCCACCGCGTCGGTCAGCGCCTGTGCGGCGTGCTGCGGATCGACCCGGCCGGCCGAGCGGCTGTCCAGCACGATGCGGTCGAAGCGGGTCTCGCGCAGTGCCACCAGGGCGCGGCGTTCGCCGTCCCAGCGCACCACATCCTCGGTGACGAAGCGCTCCGGCCACGCCTGGCGCAGAGCACCTTCGTCCGCCGGTGCGGCGCGCAGCAGCAGTGCATCGCGTGCTTCGAAGCGCAGTTCACTGGCGACCAGCCACGGTTCGCCGCGCAGGTCGCTCAGTTCATGCAGGCGTGCGCTGCGGCCATTGGCCAGCAGGTAGCGCAATGGATCGTTGGGGTGCTGGAAGCCGATCCGATCAGGGAAGGCGTGTGCGAGCAGGTCGCCCAGCTCATGGGCCTCGATGCTGGCCGGCGGTGTGGTTTCGCAGCGCAGGCGTCGGCGCCACTGCTTGGCGGCGGCATCGATGGCGGCCAGCCCACTGCGATTGGCGTCGGCCGGCGCACGTCCACCGCGAAATGCAGCCAGTGCCCGCCAGCGCGCTGCCAAGGCATCGCCGCCCTGGCGCAGTGGATCGCGCGCTTCCAGCAGTGCGGCCAGATCCGCCGCCAGTGCCTGCGCGCGTGCATCTGGTGCGGCCAGCAGCATCGCCGCCATGCGCGGGTGCGTACCCAGCGCCAGCACACGGCGGCCGAGCGCGGTGATCGCGCCGCTGCCGGACAGAGCGCCGAGCCGTTGCAGCAGTTCGCGTGCCGCGCCCATCGGGCCAGCCGGTGGCGGATCGAGGAAGCGCAGGTCGCTGCTGCCCCAGGCCGCCAGCTCCAGTGCCAGTCCCGCCAGCTCCACCTGGTCGATCTCGGCGCGGCGCTGCGGTTCCAGCCGCTGCGACTGCGGCCACAGCCGCCAGGCCACGCCTTCGGCCACGCGTCCGGCACGGCCGGCACGCTGGTCGGCCGAGGCCTGCGCGATCGCCACCACGTCCAGCCGGGTGAAGCCGCTGTTGGGGTCGTACCGCGGTTCGCGCGCCTGGCCGCTGTCGATCACCACGCGCACGCCGGGCAGCGTCACCGAAGACTCCGCGACGTTGGTCGCCAGCACCACGCGGCGGCGTCCGTCGTTGGCGGCCTGCAGTACGCGTGCCTGCTGCTCCACAGGCAGTTCACCGTGCAGCGCCAGCACTTCGACGCCGGCATCCAGCGATTCCTGCAGGCCAGCCTGCACCCGCGCGATCTCGCGCTGGCCGGGCAGGAACACCAGCAGGTCACCGGGGTGTTCGGCCAGGGCCTGCTGCACCGCGCGGCGCACCTGCAGCTCCAGCGCTTCATCGCGGCGCGCCGGGAAATGGCTGATCGCCACCGGGTAGCTGCGGCCCTCACTGCTCAGGCGCGGTGCATCGAGGAAGCGCGCCAGCCGCTCGCCATCCAGCGTGGCCGACATCACCACCAGGCGCAGGTCGTCGCGCAGCTGGGCCTGCACGTCCAGCGCCAGCGCCAGGCCAAGATCGCCACTGAGATGACGCTCGTGGAACTCGTCGAACAGGATCGCACCGACCTCTTCCAGCATCGGGTCGTCCTGCAGCATGCGGGTCAGGATGCCTTCGGTGACCACCTCGATGCGGGTGCGCGACGAAACCTTGTTCTCGAAACGGATGCGGTAGCCGACGGTGCCGCCCACCTCTTCGCCCAGCTGGCGCGCCATGAACATCGCGGCACTGCGTGCGGCCACCCGGCGCGGCTCCAGCAGGATGATCTTCCGGCCCTGCAGCCACGGCGCATCCAGCAGCGCGAGCGGCACCTGGGTGGTCTTGCCGGCGCCGGGCGGGGCTTCCAGCACCAGTCGCGGCTGCGCGGCCAGGTGCTGCTGGATCTGCGGCAGCAACGGGGAAATCGGGAAGAGCGGGGCGTTCATGTGCAAAGGATAAGGGGCCACGGCGGGCGCAGGTACAATGCGCGGGCACTTTTCCCCCGCGATGACCATGCACCTGATCGATATCGGCGCCAACCTGACCCACGATTCCTTCGACCGCGACCGTGACGCCGTGCTGGACCGCGCGCGCCAGGCCGGCGTGGTGCAGATGGTCATCACCGGTGCCAGCCGCGAGCACTCGCCGCTGGCCCTGCAGCTGGCGCAGCGGCATCCGGGCTTCCTGTATGCCACCGCCGGCGTGCACCCGCATCATGCGGTGGAATACACCGAGGAATGCGATGCCGAGTTGCGCGCGCTGCATGCTCACCCGGAAGTGGTGGCCGTGGGTGAGTGCGGGCTGGACTACTTCCGTGATTTCTCGCCACGCCCGGCGCAGCACCGCGCGTTCGAGCGCCAGCTGCAGCTGGCCGCGGAGAATGGAAAGCCGCTGTTCCTGCACCAGCGCGACGCGCATGCCGATTTCATG
Source organism: Stenotrophomonas sp. 59 (assembly GCF_030291095.1). NCBI lineage: Bacteria > Pseudomonadati > Pseudomonadota > Gammaproteobacteria > Lysobacterales > Lysobacteraceae > Stenotrophomonas > Stenotrophomonas sp. 59. The sequence continues at coordinate 4,383,605 of NZ_CP127408.1, read as the reverse complement.
GCACAGATGAAGAACTTCGAGGGCCGCATCGGCCCGGCGGTGGTGCATTGCTTCACCGGTGAACGCGATGAACTGTTCGACTATCTCGACCAGGACTGGTACATCGGCATTACCGGCTGGCTGTGCGACGAGCGCCGTGGCGCGCACCTGCGCGAACTGGTGAAGAACATCCCGGCCAACCGCCTGATGATCGAGACCGACGCACCGTACCTGCTGCCGCGCACGCTGAAGCCGATGCCGAAGGATCGCCGCAACGAACCGATGTTCCTCTCGCATATCGTGGAAGAACTGGCACGTGACCGTGGCGAGGACGTTGCGGTGACTGCGGCCAATGCCACTGCTGCCACGCGCACGTTCTTCCGGCTGCCCGACGCCGGTTGATGGTAGTGCCGGCCGCTGGCCGGCAACAGCATGAACGCCGCAATCATCGCGCGATTGCCGGCCAGCGGCCGGCACTACCGGAGCAGGTCGCGCAGGCCTTCACGGTAACTCGGGAAGCGCGGTTGCCACCCCAGCGCCGCACGCGTGCCACGGCTGTCGATGCGCTTGTTGCTTTCGTAGAAGCGCCGCAGCGCCGGGCTCAGCACCGGGTCGTCCCAGGCCACGGCGGGCGGCATCGCAAATCCACCCAGCTGTGCAGCGAAGGCCAGCACCTCCTGCGGTGGCGCCGGCTCGTCGTCACTGGGCAGGTACAACCCTTGTGCGGTAGGGCACTGCATCGCGGCGATGATGACCGCGGCAAGATCCTGCACATGCAGGCGGTTGAACACCAGGCCGGGGCGAACCACATGGCGTGCGCGGCCCTGCGACAGCTGCAGCAGCGCATTGCGTTCCGGCCCATAGAGGCCGGGCAGGCGGAACACCGCCGAGGCGATGCCGCGTTGTCCAGCCAGTGCACGCCACTGTGCTTCCGCGAGCAGGCGCTGCACACCGATGGCCCCGGTGGCATCTGCAGCGCTGGTTTCGTCGATCCAACCGCCAGCGCGGTCGGCATACACCGAAGTGGACGACAGATAGCCGACCCAGCGCAGTGCAGGGCTGGCCAGCAGGGCGGGCAGCAGCAGGCGCAAGGCAGGATCGCCCTCGGCATCGGGCGGTACGCTGCACAGCACGGCGTTGGCGTGCGCGATCTCATCGAGCAGGTCGGGCGAAGGCGCGGTGTCGGCCTGCAAACGGTGCCGACGCAGGCCATCGTCGGGCGCCGCTGCCGGATCGCGCACCGTCCCCGCAACCTGCACGCCGCGCGCCTGCAGCTGCGTGGCCAGCACGCATCCGCTCCAGCCCAGGCCGAGGATCAGCACCCGCGCTGGCAGCACAGCGGCCTGCGGCTTGGGGCTCACGCGCTGCGCAGCGCCTGGTAGGCCTGCAGGCTGCTGTAGGCAACCTGCAGCAGCAGGGCTTCCTGGTCGGCCTTGCGCGCACGCGCCAGCATGTCGCCGACGATCTGCTCGGCTTCGACCTGCTGGCCTGCTTCCAGGTCGCGCAGCATCGATGCCTTCAGCGCAGATCCGGCCTGGGTCAAGGTGCCGCGCGCGGTGTCCTGCGCGCTGTCGGGAATCGGTTCACCGGCGGCCTCGGCGACGGCCAGGCACTCGTCGTACAAGCCACGCACGATCGCCTCGCCATCGTGGGTAGCGACGATGGTGCCGATATCGGCGCGCAGCAGGCAGGTGGCTGCGGCCAGCGCGGTCAGGAAGGTGTACTTGACCCACTGTTCCTGGCCGATGCGTTCGCTGGCCAGGTGATCAAGATTGGCCTGTGCGCAGGCGGCGGCGAAGGCACGCACGCGCGCGGAGATCGCGCCGCCATCGCGCTCGCCGAAGGTGAGCTTGGCTGGTTTGCCCAGATGCAGCACGGCGCCGTCGGGCGCCTTGGTGGCGCTGATGAAGCACAGGCCGCCGAGCACCGCCTCGCGGCCGAAGCGCAGATCCAGAGCGTTGTAGTGGTGCAGGCCGTTGAGGATCGGTAGCACCGTCGTGTTAGCACCGACTGCCGGCGCGATGGCATCGATCGAACTGTCCAGGTCGTAGGCCTTGCAGCTGAGAATGACCAGATCGAACGGCTTCTGCGCGGCGAGCGCGGGCAGTGCGTCGGCGGTGACGTGCTGCACCGGGAAGCGGGCATCGCCGATCGGGCTGCGGATGACCAGGCCATCGCGGTCCAGCTGCGCTGCGCGGGCGGGGCGCACGAGGAAGGTCACGTCCACGCCGGCCTGGGCCAGGCGACCACCGAAGTAACCGCCGGTACCGCCGGCGCCGAGGATCAGGATGCGCATTGCAGGTTCACCGTGTTCTGGGGGAATCAGAACAGCGATTGTGCAGGAGATTGCAGGTAAAAAAGAGCCGGGCATCTGCCCGGCTCTACCGTTACGCCCCCCCCGCCATCCCACGGAATGCAGGCATTTGATGTTGATGTTGATGTTGAGCAGGTGCAGGGCCGCAGGCCCTGCAGGCAACCCTCAGCTGCGCATGCCCACGCCACGGCGCAGCAGCCACAGCGCCAGCGCTGTCAGCACCACCACGAATCCGATCATCAGGCCGTAGGCCACCGGCAGCGGTACGTCACTGCTGCCCAGCAGGCCATAGCGGAACGCGTTGACCATGTAGAAGATCGGGTTGGCGTGGGTGGCCGCCTCGGCCCAGCCCGGCAGCAGCTTCACCGAATAGAACACGCCACCCAGGTAGGTCAGCGGGGTCAGGATGAAGGTCGGCACGATCGCCACGTCATCGAACTTCTTCGCATACACCGCGTTGATGAAGCCGGCCAGCGAGAAGATCGTCGCGCCCAGGATCACCGTGGTCAGCATCACGATCGGATGCGGGATGCGCACCGGGGTGAAGAACATCGCGATGATCAGCACGATCACGCCCACCATCAGGCCGCGCAGCACGGCACCGGCCACGTAGCCCCACAGGATCACCCAGTTCGGCATCGGGCTGACCAGCAGTTCTTCCACGTGGCGGCCGAACTTGGCGCCGAAGAACGAGGAACTGATGTTGCCGTAGCTGTTCTGGATCACGCTCATCATCACCAGGCCCGGCACGATGAACTGCATGTAGCTGTAGCCGCCCATGTCACCCACGCGCGACCCGATCAGGTTGCCGAAGATCAGGAAGTACAGGGTCATGGTGATCGCCGGCGGCACCAGGGTCTGGCCCCAGATGCGCATGATGCGGGCGACTTCGCGGCGCACGATGGTCATCAGCGCGACGCGGTTGCGCTGGCCGTCGGTCAGCTCGGTGGTGCTCATGCGGAGGTCTCCAGGTTGCCGGTGAGGCGCACGAACAGCTCCTCCAGGCGGTTGCTCTTGGTGCGCATCGAACGCACGCGGATGCCGGCCTCGTTCAGCGTGGCGAACACGCGGTTGAGGTCCATGGCGCGCGGCATGTCGATGTCCAGCGTGTGCGGGTCCGGCGCGGTCAGGGTCGCGCCTTCGATCACCGGCAGCTGCGCCGGCAGCTCACCATCGATGTCCAGCAGGAAGCCTTCCACGTCCAGCTTGGCCAGCAGGGCGCGCATCGGGCCCTGCTCGACGATCTGGCCGTGGTTGATGATCGCCAGGTGGCGGCACAGATACTCGGCCTCTTCCAGGTAGTGCGTGGTGAGGATGATCGTGGTGCCGGCGGCATTGATCTCCTTCAGCACGCGCCACATGTCGCGGCGGATCTCGATGTCCACGCCGGCGGTCGGCTCGTCCAGGATCAGCAGGCGCGGGCGGGTCATCATCGCGCGCGCGATCATCAGCCGACGCTTCATGCCGCCGGACAGGGTGCGGCTCATCACCTGCGCCTTTTCCCACAGGTGTGCGCGCTTGAGTTCCTCTTCGGCGCGCTTTTCAGCTTCCTCGCGCGGCACGCCGTAGAAACCGGCGTAGTTCACCAGGATGTCGAAGGGCTTCTCGAACAGGTTGAAGTTGATTTCCTGCGGCACCAGGCCGATCAGGCGCATGGTGGCGCTGCGGTTGCGTACCAGATCGCTGCCGAACACTTCCACCTGGCCCTCGCTGAGGTTGACCAGGGAGCTGATGATGCCGATCAGGGTCGACTTGCCGGCGCCGTTGGGGCCCAGCAGGGCGAAGAAGTCGCCCGGGGCCACTTCCAGGGAAACGCCCTTCAGGGCCTGGGTGCCGTTGTCGTAGGTCTTGCGCAGGTCGCGCACGCGCAGGGCGGGCGCCGTATCGTTCTGGGATGCCAAGCTCGAAGCCTTCGCGCCCATGGGCTGGCGCTGGAGAGGGGGCGGGGAGGGGCTATTATAGAAGACCCCGAGGGCTTGCCCCGGCTACACACTGTCCCGAAAAGTCGTGCCTGTTCAATTCCCCCTCAAGCTGGTCGGCCGCCGCATGCTGGCCCCGACCGTCGGCCACTACCAGTTCGTGCGTGACGATGGACAGCCGCTGGATTTCCAGCCGGGCCAGTTCATCCATGTCCATTTCAGCTACGCCGACGGCACCGAAACCAAGCGCAGCTACTCGCTGGCGACCATCCACGACCACGCGCTGGGCCCGGGCGAGGCGGTGGATATCGCGGTCAGTTTCGTGCCCGGCGGTGCCGCCACGGCGCTGTTCGAGGCGCTGGAGCACGGCGGCCAGGTCAGCGCGTCCGGCCCTTACGGCCGTTTCTGCCTGAACCCCGGCGACCACAATGCCCGCTACCTGCTGATCGCCACCGGTACCGGCGTCACGCCGTACCGCTCGATGCTGCCACTGCTGGAAACGGCCATGGCCGAGCGTGGCGTGCAGATCGTGCTGCTGCAGGGTGCGCGCAGCCCGGGCGAGCTGCTGTACAGCGAAGATTTCTACAGCTTCGCCGAAAAGCACCCGAACTTCCGTTATGTGCCGTGCCTGTCGCGCGAACTGCCGACCGATCCGCACCCGGACGTGCAGCATGGCTACGTGCAGCAGGCCCTGGCCGGTTTCTCGCCGGACCCGGCCACCGACATCGCCTACCTGTGCGGCAACCCGGACATGGTCGATGCCTGCGCCGAGCTGCTCAAGGCGGCTGGCCTGGGCAACCCGCAGATCCGCCGCGAGAAGTACGTCAGCAGCAAATAGGCCCGGGTAGTGCCGGCCGCTGGCCGGCAACCCCCTCATGTACCGGAGGCGGCCTCATGCCACCTCCGGAACCTGCCTCAGTACGCGATCCAGGCATCCCGCCAAGCGTAGCCCGTGCCCGGACGATAGGCATCGGCATTGACGTTGCACCAGGCACCTTCCGGGAACGGGCGGCAGGCGTACAGCTTGCCGTCGGTGCCCTTCACCACGGTCTGGCCCGGCACGTAGCTGCCGATACCGGCCGGGTACACATGATCGAAATCACCACCCGGCGACGGCGTGCCCGGGTCCGGCACCTTCGTGTCGAGCTGGAAGCGGTTGCCATCCTTCAGGTACACGCGGTTGGCGGTGGCCGACGCCGTCGGCGTGATCACGCCGTTGCTGAGCACACCCAGGCGCGCATGCCGTGCATCGATATTGACCTTGCGTGCCAGAACCAGCGGCCACTGTGCCGCGGCGGTCTGGCCGTTGGCCAGGGTGGCCTCCACGCGCTCGACATCGTTGCCGTTGGCGTTGAACACGCGCAGCGCCAGCGTGGTGCCGACCGGCAGGTCACCGCGCGCAGTGACCGGGCCGGCATCCTGCCATTGCGGTGCCGGCGTGGTGCCGCCGCCCTGGAAGCGCACGTCCATGCAGGTGTAGAACGCTTCGGTCGAATCCGAGCGCTGCCAGATGTTGTAGATCACGTGCTGGCCGGTGCGCTGCGGTAGCGTGCACTGCAGCTTGTAGGTGCCATCGGCCGACAGCGGAGTATTGCCCAGCGTGCAGAATTCCTGCAGGTCGGCCCAGCGCAACGGGCTGCCCGGCTGCCAGCCTTCGCGGGTGACGAAGAAGCGCCAGTCGCGCGTAGCATGCGGCGCGGTGGCCTTGAACACGAAAGTGAACCTGCCATTCGCATCGGGCTGGATCGGCGTGGTCTGCCAGTCGCTGCGGTCCACGTCCAGGCCGCGGAAGGTCGGGTTGTTGCCGCTGCACAGCTTGCCATCGGGCACCACCGCCTGGTGGTTGCCATTGGCGTTGGCCTGGTTGATGCCGTTCCAGTCGTAGAACGCCTGCGAGCCGCCGATCGCCTTGGCGGCGGCACAGGCCGGATTGGTCGGGTTCTCGGGATTGCCCTGGAAGCAGGCATAAACGCGGCTGACCGGCGTGGTCATGGTGCCGTGGGCGGCCGCAGTGCCGGCCAGGCTCAGGCCTGCGGCGGCGAACGCGGTGGCCAGCAGCAACGGTGTGGATCGGAGTGACATGGCGCATCCTTGTGGTCGTCGAAAGGGAACGGTGACCGCAGGAGTTGCGCTGCGCAGCGGACTTGCGGCGGCACCACAGCGAGTATCGAGTCGTGGTGCGGGCGGCGGAACCATGGAAGTGCCGATCCGTGACTGTGCATGTGAAGCCCTTCCCGCAGGCTTCACGTGGTGCTGAACGGATGCGCCAGTGGTCACGTGATCGGCGTGCCGCAGATCACGTCGTGGAGGTGGCGCTACGTGGCGTTGATGCCAACCCGATCTGCCTGGCATGAGAAACAGCCGTGTGCCGCGTTGTGCAGCTGGACGAAGGCCACCGCTGGATCGGCGAAGATCGTGTCCAGCTGCGTGGCGACCTCGGTGCCGGCGCAGACCTGCGCACTACGCATCAACGCTGCGCGGTCGTAGGCGCGCAGCGAGATCATGCGGCGCTGCACATAAGGTGGCACTTCCCCGGCGGGCAGTACGCAACGGGTCACGCCGCGCTGCACGAAGATCGGACCGGAGGCGCGATAGGGCGAGTGCAACGGCAGGTGTACATGGGACAGCAGGAGCAGTTCGCTGCCGCAGGGAGGATCGCTCAGGCTGATCCGGCAGGGGTGGCCTCCCGAATCGCCCGCCCAGCGACGCTGGATTCCCAGTGCAGCGAGCGCGTTGTCACTCATCTCGAACAGGGGCAGGAAGGGGCGGTGGTCGATGCCACCGAGGTACCACGCGTGCATGGGCGTCTCCTTGGGCTTCTGCGGATTCTGCGCATGCGCCGGTGGCCCTGCTCGCCGTTTTCAGACCCGGCATCACCCTCGAGCCGAAGAACGCCGCAGGAATCACGCTGCAAGGCGCTAAGATGCGCGCGCCGCCCCGGCCGACGAGCGCTGCATGTCCCTGGATTTCCGCACCATCACCGTGCTTGGCTTCCTGCTCTGCATCGGCATTGCCGTGGGGTTCTCGCTGCTGCTGGTCGTGCTGCGCGGGCAACCCGTGCTGCGCCAGTGGACCGCCAGCCTGTGGCTGCTGACCCTGGGCGTGACCCTGCTGGCGCTGCGTCCCTATCTGCCACTGGTGCCGGCCGTACTGGCCGGCAATGCAGCGATGGCCGGGTGCGCGCTGATGATGCTGCGCGGCGTGGCGCTGCACCTGGAGCAGCCATTGCCGCTGTGGCGGCCGTTGTTGATGGCGGCCGCGTTCATGGCCTGCATCTTTGCCTTCCTGGTGCTGTGGCCGAGCCTGGGCGTGCGCCTGCAGGTGTTCAGCGTGTTTGCGCTGGTTGTCGATGGCTGGATCGCATGGCTGCTGCTGCGCCATGCCCCGGCCCAGCAACGCACCAGTTGCCGTTTGGCCGCGGCGGTGTTCCTGGCCGAAGCCGCGCTGTATGCCGTGCGTTTGTTCCTGCCGGTGGCCCCGGATGCCGGCGAGGACATCATGCGCACCGGTTCGCCGATGTTCGCCACCTACATCGCCGGAGTGATGCTGGAACTGGCGCGCTGCTTCGCGATGGTGCTGCTGCTGGTCGAGCGGATGCTGGTCGATCTGCGGCATGCGGCGCGCACCGACGGTCTGACCGGCCTGCTCAACCGCCGTGCCGTGCTGACCGATGGCCAGGCGCGTCTGCAGCGCCTGCGTCGACAAGGGCAGCCGCTGGCGCTGCTGCTGGTGGATGTCGATCACTTCAAGCAGATCAATGACCGCTGGGGCCATCTGGCAGGCGACCAGGTACTGCGCCATTTCGCTGCGTTGCTGCAGCGCTGTGCCCCGGGCCACGACGCCCTGCTGGGCCGTTACGGCGGTGAGGAGTTCGTGCTGGTGATGGCCGGCAGCACGCAGGACGACGCAATGGCAGGGGCCGCAGCGATCCGCGCCGCTCTGCAGCGGTGCCCGGCGCGCCTGGCCACCGGACCGGTGACGGTCACCGCCAGCATCGGTCTGGCGATGGACGAAGGCCAAGGCGACCTGTCCACGCTGCTGGCGGCGGCCGATGCGGCGCTGTACCGGGCCAAGGCCGAGGGCCGCGATCGCCTGGCCTGCGCCGTCCCGCCCGGGAATCCGCCTCTGCCCATCGCCGCCGACGCGCTGCCCGTGTAAGTTGGGTCACATCTTCCACGGCAGCCCGTCGTGGTCGGCAGGAACGTCCTCCAGGGGAAACACGCACGATGCAAAGACACCACCTCGCGCTGGCCGGAATGCTGGCCAGCCTGATGCTTGCCGGTTGCAGCCAACCGCCGTCCGCCGACGCGAAGGGCAGCACCGACGCGCCCAGCCGCCGCTTCGGCACGATCGGCTTCCAGCCCTGCACCTTGTCCACCGTCGGCGCCAGCGCCAATGTGGAAGCGCAGTGCGCCACCCTGCAGGTGCCGGAGGATCGCGCCCATCCCGAAGGCCGCAGCATCGGCCTGCGCATCGCCTGGCTGGAGTCGGGCGACGGCAGCAGCAGCCAGCCCGATCCGGTGTTCTTCCTGGCCGGCGGCCCCGGCCAGGCCGCCAGCGAGGTGGCCGTCGTTGTCGATACCGCCCTGCGCCAGGTACGCAAGCAGCGCGACGTGTTCCTGATCGACCAGCGCGGCACCGGCAGCTCCAACCCGCTCAGCTGCCTGGGCGCCGACGGCAAGGAACTGCAGCTGGACGAAGACGCTGCGCCCACCGAAGCGGTGATGCGCGACTTCGCCACGCAGTGCCTGGCCTCGCTGAAAGGCCGTGCCGATCCGCGCTTCTACACCACCACCGAAGCCATTGCCGATCTGGACGCCGTGCGCCAGGCGCTGGGCGCTGAAAAGATCAATCTGGTCGGGGGTTCCTATGGCACCCGCGTGGCCCAGCGCTATGCCATGGCCTACCCGCAGCACACCCGCAGCATCGTGATCGATGGCGTGGTGCCCAACGATCTGGTGGTGGGTGGCGAGTTCGCCAGGACCTTCGACAACGCCATCACCCTGCAGTCGGCGCAGTGCCGCAAGGATGCCGCCTGCAGCAAGCGCTTCCCGGTGGATACCCGTGAACAGCTGCGCAGCGTGGCCGACACCCTGCGCCGCACGCCGGTGACGGTCGATTACCGCGACCCCGGTACGAACGCGCCGCGCCAGGACGTGCTTTCGCCGGACAGCGTGGTTGGCCTGGCGTTCGCCTTCTCCTACGTGCCCGAGTACTCCTCGCTGCTGCCACTGGTGCTGGATGAAGCCGCACAGGGCCGCTACGCCCCGCTGGCCTCGCTGGTGCGTGGCGCCACCCGCAGCATGGATTTCCAGATCAACCGCGGCATGCAGTGGTCGGTGATCTGCAGCGAAGACGCGCCGCGCTTCCAGGCCCCGCCTGAAAGCGATGACGCGCTGTTCGGTGCCGAAGCAGCGCGCGCGTTCTTCGCCGCCTGCCCGGTGTGGCCCCACCAGCCGGCGCCGGCCGCCAGCACCGCAGCGCTGAAGGGCGATCTGCCCGTGTTGCTGCTGTCCGGTGAACTGGACCCGGTCACCCCGCCGCGCTACGCCGAGCAGGTGCTCAAGGGCCTGCCCAACGGCCGAGCGCTGGTTGCCCGCGGGCAGGGTCACGGCACGCTCAACGCCGGCTGCATGCCGCGCCTGCTCGGCCAGTTCATCGACACCACCAATGCCAAGGCGATCGATGCCAGCTGCCTGGATACGCTGAGCTACGTGCCGGCGTTCACTTCGTTCAACGGATGGGCCCCATGATCGTCGCCGACAACCTGCACAAGGCCTTCGATACCCGCACCGGCCGTATCCAGGCGGTGGCCAACGTCGGCTTCCGCGCCGCCGATTGCCAGATCACCGGCCTGCTGGGCCCCAACGGTGCCGGCAAGACCACCACCATGCGCATGCTGTACACGCTGATGACGCCCGACCAGGGCAGCATCAGCGTCGATGGCATCGATGCAGCGCGCAACCCGGTGGAGGTACGCCGCCACCTGGGGGTGCTGCCCGATGCGCGTGGCGTGTACAAGCGCCTGACCGCGCGCGAGAACATCGCCTACTTCGGCGAACTGCATGGCCTCTCGGCCCAGCACATCCGCGAACGCATCGAGGTGCTGTCGCATGCACTGGACATGGGCGACATCCTTGATCGCCAGACCGATGGCTTCTCGCAGGGCCAGCGCACCAAGACCGCCATCGCCCGTGCGCTGGTGCACGACCCGCGCAACGTCATCCTCGACGAACCCACCAACGGCCTGGACGTGATGACCACCCGCGCGCTGCGCCGGTTCCTGCTGGGGCTGCGCGAAGAGGGCCGCTGCGTGATCCTGTCCAGCCACATCATGCAGGAGGTGGGGGCGCTGTGCGACCACATCGTGATCATTGCCAAGGGCACGGTGATGGCCGCCGGCAGCGCCGATGAACTGCGCGCACAGTCCGGTGAAACCAATCTGGAGGATGCGTTCGTGAAACTGATCGGCAGCGAAGAGGGCCTGCACGCATGAGCATGATGTCGACCCTGATGACGGTGATGCGCAAGGAGCTGCGTGACCTGTCGCGCGACCGCCGCACGCTGGCGCTGACCCTGCTGTTCGGGCCGCTGCTGTACCCGCTGCTGATCCTGGGCATGGGCAAGCTGTCCGAAAGCCGCGTGCGCACGCAGATCGAGCAGCCGCTGCAGATTCCCACCATCGGCGCCGAGCACGCGCCGAACCTGGTGCGTTTCCTGGCGGCCCAGGGCCTGAATGCCGCTGCTGCACCGAAGGACCTGGCCGAGGCCATCCGCTCGCAGGACATCGACGTGGCGCTGCGCATCAGCCCGGACTTCGGCAAGGACTGGGCCGATGGCAAGCCGGCGCTGGTGGAGGTGATCCGCGACAGCACGCGGCGTGCCGCCGAGGTGCCCACTGCGCGCCTGCAGGCGGCGTTGGCCACCTACAACGGGCAGGTGGGAGCGCTGCGGCTGATGGCGCGTGGCATCGACGCCCAGGTTGCACGGCCGCTGGACGTGGCCAGCCAGGACATGGCCAGTGCCGAAGCCAAGCGTGGCCTGATGCTGTCGGCGTTGCTGCCGATCCTGCTGACCCTTACCTCGTTCCTCGGCGGCGCCTACCTGGTGATGGACACCACCGCCGGCGAGCGTGAGCGGCAGTCGCTGGAGCCGCTGCTGGCCACGCCGGGATCGCGCAGCGCCATTGTCAGCGGCAAGATCGCCGCCGCCTGCATGGTCGGCTTTGCCTCGCTGCTGTTGACCCTGGCCGCGTTCAAGGTGAGCGCGCAGATTGCACCGGGCAACATCGGCCGCCAGCTCAACATGAACATCGTCGCCATGGTGCAGATGCTGCTGGTGATGTTGCCGATGCTGCTGATCGGCACCTCGCTGCTGACGTTCCTGGCCGCAGCGGCCAAGAGCATGAAGGAAGCGCAGAGCCACATGACCTGGCTGATGCTGCTGCCGATGCTGCCGGGCTATGCGCTGATTGCCTACCCGGTGAAGAGCCAGCTTTGGCAGTACGCAGTGCCGTTCCTGTCGCAGAACCAGATGCTGCTGAAGGTGATCCGCCACGAGACCATCACCCCCTCGGTGTGGGCGATCTACCTCGGCGCCAGCCTCGGCCTGGCGGCCGTGCTGTGGTTCGCCGCCGTGCGCCGTTACCACAACGAGCGCCTGGCCATCTCCGGCTAAGTGCGGGTGGTAGCGCCGGGCCATGCCCGGCGGATCCGGAACGAGGCCCGGTCATTCCGGGCCTCGTTGATTTCAGGACTGCGTTGCCTGCCAAATGGCGAAACGCTGGGCAATCACCGGTGCCAGTCGCAAGTGCAGACAGCCGGAACGTTGGACACCTCACCCATCCCCATACCGCGCAGGCGTCACGCCCATCTCGCGCTTGAACACAGCGATGAACGCACTGGGCGTGTCATAGCCCATCGACAGCGCAACACCGATCACCGGCTCGCCGGCCAGCAGGCGTGGCAGCGCCAGCAGCACGCGCAGTCGTCGCCGCCATTGGCCCAGCGTCATGCCGGTCTCGGTCAGCCAGTGGCGGGCGAGGCTGCGGCTGGACAGACCGCTGCTGGCGGCCCAGTCGTCGATGCTGCGGTTGTCGTCCGGGGCGCGTGCCAGTGCGGCGGCGATCCGGCGCAGGCGTCGGTCGCGCGGCTGCGGCAGGGCAAGCGGCAGCGGCGTGCTGGCGGTGATCTCATCGGCGATCACGCCGGCCAGGCGCTCCTGCGCGGCGTCCAGCACCCGATGGGGCCATCGCAGTGCACGAGCCGTCGCGGCCTGCAGCAGCGTGCTGGGCTGGAAAATGCGCGGTGTCGCTGGTAGTTCCACGCAGGCCGCAGCACTGAAGTACAGGCTCCAGCCATCGAAATCCTCTGCCTCCACCAGTGCGTGGGGCAGCGAGGGCGGTATCCATGCAACGTGCCCAGCCGGAAGCAGCCACTGCAGATCCCCGGCCTCGATGCGCAGCATGCCGTGGTGGACACCCAGCAGCTGGCCGCGCACATGCCGGTGGCGTGCTGTGCGGCGTCGTCCGGTTGCGCGCAGTTGCGACGACAGCACCGCGGGACCGCCGCCGGCGTCCGCCAGGGTGGGATCGATCAACGCGATGGATGTCTGATCTGCCATATCAATTGGCAGTTATACGGCAGATGCGCCGGCTGCGGGGCGCCACACTGGCTTCCGATCCCAACGGAGTCTCATCCATGCAGCCACACGACATCCTCCCCGACCATCAGAACGACGTGCACGTGAACGGCGTGACCGTGCGCAAGGGCAGTGTGGGTGCGTTCCTGGCCAGCGTGCGCGACTGGCAGGACCCGGCCAGCGATCCCGCCACCCGGGCCACGGCCGAAGCGGATCTGCGCGCGCTGCTGCCCGGGCTGCATGCGCTGGGCCTGTTCCAGGTGCTGATGGCGCACGATCCGGCCCTGCAACGCCTGATCGATGGAGCGGCCTGAAACGGACAAGGCCCGGACATGCCGGGCCTTGATCCATTGTCGCCGGGCGTGGCCCGGCGCTACCTCGACGTGCCTCAGTTGTTGCCCGGCGCGAACACCAGCGTACGGCGGGTGGTCACCGGCGCGCTGACCGGCTCGAAGCGCCAGCGCTTCACGGCGTTCAGGGCTTCACGATCAAACACGCGTCCCGGCGTCGCGCGCAGCACGCGAGCGTTCACCACCGAGCCGTCGGTGCCGACGGTGATCTCCACCAGCACTTCGCCGGAGGTTCCCGAGCGCAGGGCTTCGCCCGGATAGCGCGGCGCAGGTGTACTGACCGGGCGCAGGGTGGGCGCTGCGGGTGCTGCGGCCTGGCGTGCGGCGCTGGCCTGCTGGGCGGCAGCCTGCTGCTGCTTCTGCTCGGCCTCACGACGGGCGGCGGCCTGGCGTTCGGCTTCCTGGCGCTCGTTGTCGCGGCGCGCGGCATCCTGCTGCGCGGCAATCTGCTTGGCGGCGTCGGCTTCCTTGGCGCGCTGCTCGGTCAGGCGCTGCTGCTCGGTCTGCTGCTTGCTGCGGTCCTCGGCGTCCTTCTTGGCTTTCTCGGCTTCCGCTTCGGTGCGCTTGGCGGCGTTCTGCACGCCCTTGGCCAGGCCGTCCTTCAGGCGCGGCAGGGCCGGCGCGGAGGCATCCACCTTCTCGATCAGAGCCACCAGGCGCTGCGCTTCGGCGTAGTCCTCGCGGCCCAGGTGCTGCTCGGCTGCGATCAGGGTGTAGGGCAGCAGGTCGGTCAGCGCGCTCTTCACCGAGGCGTCGTCCGGGGTCTTGTCACGCAGGGCGAGGTAGTACTCGATGGCGTTGTCGCCGGCCGGTGCGTACATGCGGTTCTCGCGCAGCGCCTGGCTGGCCGACTCGCGCAGCTGCTCGGTGCCCATCGACTGCACCTTGGCAGCGACCACCGGTGCGGCGGGTGCAGCAGCGGCAGGCGCCGTGGCGGCAGCGGGCGCTGCGGATTCTTCCTTGCCCGAGCAGGCGGCCAGTGCCAGTGCCAGGGCAACCGGCAGCCACCGGCGCGCGGCGGTGATCGTTGAGACGTGCGACATCCTGCTCCCCTCTAGAAGACGACGTGACGTAAATCATTGATATGCATGGCCGGGACCTGCGGTCCGGGCGCGGCAGGGTGACGTTTCCCGACGCCACCGCCGGCAACGGCGAGGGTGCAATCTAGCATCCCGGCCACCGCCGCGTACAAGGGGCAGTGGCCGGGACGGGGCAGCGGCGAAGGACCGCTGTCGGTTGCCGCATCAGTGGTCGTGCGACTTGCTGTGGCTGTTGGACATCAGCTTGTCGGTCCAGGCGATGCCGATCGCCGACAGGATGAACACGCAGTGGATGATGGTCTGCCACAGCACGCCTTCCTGGGTCAGCATCGAGCAGCGGGCGACACCGATGTTGGCAGCGGCCACGCTCATCTGCTCCGGCGTGCACAGCGGGATGCCGCCCAGCGCACCACTGGCGATGAAGGTCTTCAACAGGTGGATCGAGGAGATGCCGATGATCGCCATCGCCAGCTTCACCTTCAGCACGCTCGCGTTGACGTGGCTCAGCCATTCCGGCTGGTCCGGGTGGCCTTCCAGGCGCAGGCGCGAGACGAAGGTTTCGTAGCCACCGACGATCACCATCACCAGCAGGTTGGAGATCATCACCACGTCGATCAGGCCCAGCACGATCAGCATGATCTGCTGCTCGCCCATCGAGGCCGAATGCGAAATCAGGTGCCACAGTTCCTTGCCGAACAGGAAGACGTAGACGCACTGGGCGACGATCAGGCCCAGGTACAGCGGCAGCTGCAGCCAGCGCGAGGCGAAGATCAGCGTGGACAACGGGGAGAGCGGCGGGCGGTTTGCACTCATGCGGGGGATGCTGCGTTTCGGGGGAGAGGCGAGGTTACCGGCCCGCCATGACGGTGCCAACCCAACTCACGCACTAGACTTCAGGTTCCTTTCCGCACCCCGAGCCGCCGCCATGATCGACCTGTATTACTGGCCCACCCCGAACGGCCACAAAGTGACCCTGCTGCTGGAAGAAGCCGGCCTGGAGTACCGCATCCACCCGGTCAACATCGGCTCGGGCGACCAGTTCAAGCCGGAATTCCTCGCGATCTCGCCCAACAACAAGATGCCGGCCATCGTCGACCATGCCCCGGCCGATGGCGGTGCTCCCCAGAGTGTGTTCGAGTCCGGCGCGATCCTGCTGTACCTGGCCGAGAAGACCGGCCGCTTCCTGCCCAGCGACCCCCGCGGCCGCGTCACCACCCTGGAGTGGCTGTTCTGGCAGATGGCCGGCCTGGGCCCGATGAGTGGCCAGATGGGCCACTTCAACGTGTACGCGCCGGAAAAGATCCCGTATGCCATCGAGCGCTACGACAACGAAGTGCGCCGCCTGCACGGAGTGATGGAAAAGCGCCTGGCCCAGCACGCGTTCCTGGCCGGCGACGAGTACACCATCGCTGACATGGCCAGCTACCCGTGGATCGGCGCCTACGACAAGCTGCCGGTGGATTTCACCGCGTTCCCGAACCTCAAGCGCTGGCATGAAGCCATTGCCGCACGCCCGGCTACCCAGCGTGCCTATGCCCTGCGCCAGCAGGTCAATCCGAACGCCGGCAAGCCGCTCAGCGACGAGGAGCGCAAGCACCTGTTCGGCCAGCGCTGACCGCCTCGGGGTCGGATCCCTTTGCAGCGCAAAGGGCTCTGACCCCAGCCCAGGCCATGGGCAGAAGGTCATGCTGCCTTCCCGCACAGGCTTGGTTAGGATGGGGGACGACCGCTCCGCGTCCATCGCGGGGGCGGACCTGCCGTTTGCCGGGATCCTCCATGCGCCACCTGTTCGCTTCGCTCGCCCTCATGCTCGCCACCACAACCGCCGCCCACGCTGAAAAGCTGACCCTGGAAGCCATCACCGGCCCGTTGCCGCTGTCCGGCCCGACCCTGATGAAGCCCAAGGTGGCGCCGGACGGATCGCAGGTCAGCTTCCTGCGCGGCAAGGACAGCGACCGCAACCAGCTGGACCTGTGGACCTACGACATCGGCAGTGGCCAGACCCGGCTGCTGGTCGATTCCAAGGTGGTGCTGCCCGGCACCGAGACCCTCAGTGATGAGGAAAAGGCGCGCCGCGAGCGCCAGCGCATCGCCGCGATGACCGGCATCGTCGATTACCAGTGGTCGCCGGACGCGCAGCGCCTGCTGTTCCCGCTGGGCGGCGAGCTGTACCTGTACGACCTCAAGCAGCAGGGCCAGGCGGCGGTGCGCCAGCTGACCCACGGTGAAGGTTTCGCCACCGATGCCAAGCTGTCGCCCAAGGGCGGCTTCGTCAGCTTCATCCGCGGCCGCAACCTGTGGGTGATCGACCTGGCCAGCGGCAAGCAGCTGCAGCTGACCCGCGACGGCAGCACCACCATCGGCAATGGCGTGGCCGAGTTCGTCGCCGACGAGGAAATGGACCGCCACACCGGTTACTGGTGGGCGCCGGATGATTCGGCGATCGCCTTTGCCCGCATCGACGAATCACCGGTACCGGTGCAGAAGCGCTACGAGGTCTATGCCGACCGCACCGACGTGATCGAGCAGCGTTACCCGGCCGCCGGCGACGCCAACGTGCGCGTGCAGCTGGGCGTGATCGCACCGGCTGCCGATGCGCAGCCGCGCTGGGTCGATCTTGGCAAGGAACAGGACATCTACCTGGCCCGCGTGGACTGGCGTGATGCGCAGCACCTGAGCTTCCAGCGCCAGTCGCGTGACCAGAAGCAGCTGGACCTGGTGGAAGTGGCGCTCGACTCCAACCGCCAGCGCGTGCTCGCCCACGAGACCAGCCCGACCTGGGTGCCGTTGCACAACAGCCTGCGCTTCCTCGACGATGGCAGCGTGCTGTGGTCGTCCGAACGCACCGGTTTCCAGCACCTGTACCGCATCGACAGCAAGGGCAAGGCCACTGCACTGACCCACGGCAACTGGCCGGTGGACGAACTGCTGGCGGTCGATGAGAAGGCCGGCAAGGCCTACTTCCGCGCTGGCATCGAAACCTCGCGCGAAAGCCAGATCTACGCAGTGTCGCTGCAGGGCGGCGAGCCGCAGCGCCTGTCGAAGGCGCCGGGCATGCACAGCGCCAGCTTTGCGCGCAACGCCAGCGTCTACGTCGACAGCTGGTCCAACAGCAGCACGCCGCCGCAGATCGAACTGTTCCGCGCCAATGGCGAGAAGATCGCCACCCTGCTCGAGAACGATCTGGCCGATCCCAAGCATCCGTATGCGCGTTACCGTGATGCGCAGCGCCCGATCGAGTTCGGCACGCTCACCGCTGCTGACGGCAGGACGCCGCTGAACTACAGCATCATCAAGCCGGCCGGCTTCGATCCGTCCAAGCGCTACCCGGTGGCGGTGTATGTCTACGGCGGCCCGGCCAGCCAGACCGTCACCGACAGCTGGCCCGGCCGCGGCGACCACCTGTTCAACCAGTACCTGGCCCAGCAGGGCTACGTGGTGTTCTCGCTGGACAACCGCGGCACCCCGCGCCGTGGCCGGGATTTCGGCGGCGCGCTGTACGGCAGGCAGGGTACGGTGGAAGTGACCGACCAGCTGCGCGGCGTGGCCTGGCTGAAGCAGCAGCCGTGGGTGGATCCGGCGCGCATCGGCGTGCAGGGCTGGTCCAATGGCGGCTATATGACCCTGATGCTGCTGGCCAAGGCGTCCGACAGCTACGCCTGTGGCGTGGCCGGTGCACCGGTCACCGATTGGGGCCTGTACGACAGCCACTACACCGAGCGCTACATGGATCTGCCGGCACGCAATGAAGCCGGTTACCGCGAAGCACGCGTGCTGACCCATATCGACGGCCTGCGTTCGCCGCTGCTGCTGATCCACGGCATGGCTGACGACAACGTGCTGTTCACCAATTCGACCAGCCTGATGAGCGCGCTGCAGAAGCGTGCCCAGCCGTTCGAACTGATGACCTACCCGGGTGCCAAGCACGGCCTGTCCGGCGCCGATG
Source organism: Stenotrophomonas sp. 59 (assembly GCF_030291095.1). Classification (NCBI taxonomy): domain Bacteria; kingdom Pseudomonadati; phylum Pseudomonadota; class Gammaproteobacteria; order Lysobacterales; family Lysobacteraceae; genus Stenotrophomonas; species Stenotrophomonas sp. 59. The sequence goes on along the minus strand of NZ_CP127408.1, from coordinate 4,365,417 downwards.
CGCTGCATCGCTACCGTGTGGCCGAAGCATTCCTGGGACGTTGCCTGAAACCCTGATCCAGCACGGGAAGGAGCCCGCCGATGACCCTGCCACCGCCGATTCCCGCCCATGACCCGGCATCTGCCGGTTGGTGGTGCCGCCACTGGCGCTGGGCCATGCCGTTGGTGGTGGTGCTGGTGCTGGGTGGGGCAGGGGGTGTGGTGACCTGGAGCGTGCTGCGCTGGAGCGAGGCGGCACGCGAGAGCCCGCCGATGCGCGAGGCGCTGCGGCGCGCGGGTTGCAGTATCGAACTGGTGGGAGCGTTCGGTGAGCCGCTGAACATCGAGTCGATGCCGCTGGGCAGCATGCAGACTGCGATCAACGGCCAGCGTGATGTCGGCCTGACCGTGGCCCTGGAAGGACCGCACGCGCATGGGCGGTTGTTCGTGCAGGGTACCCGTCGCGATGACGTGTGGGACTACCCGGTGATGTACGTGCTGGGCGAGGACAAGCAGACCTTCGACCTGACGGCGCTGGATGATGATGAGGCTGCACACGAATGCGAACTGCAGGCCTGCCGTGATCGTGGCGAATGCCCGCTGACCGCCGCGTTGTGACCTCCACGGGCAGGCGACCGCGGGACGTCGACCGGGTAGAGTCGACGGGGTAGAGGCGACCGGGTAGAGGCGACCGGGTAGAGGCGACCGGGTAGAGTCGACTGTTAGTCGACTGCTCTTCGATCAGGAAGCGAAAACCCCGCGCTGCGCGCGATGGTCGATCGGGTAGAGTCGACTGTTAGTCGACTGCTCTTCGATCAGATAGCGAAAAACCCCGCGCTTCGCGCGATAGTCGACTGACAGTCGACTCTACGCCCGGCAGGTTTCCGCAGAGCCCGGCCGCACAACCAGCCCGCCATGACTTCCCGCCGATTGTCGCCACCGCCGTGAGCGCGTAGGGTGCGGGCAACCCTGTCCTGGAGTGCACCATGAAGCCGATCGCGTTGGCCGTTGCCCTGGCGCTGAGCGCCGCACCGCTGCTGTCCGCACCGCCGGCGCTGGCGGCACCTGCCGCCAAGGCCGCTACCCCGGCCAGCCCGGCCTGGGTCGCCCGCAGCAATGCGCTGGCGCAGATCCTGCTGGATGCGCAGGGCCCGTTCCAGCCGGAGGAAACCGGCTTCTTCGGCGTGCCCGGCTATGACGACAAGGTGGCCGACCTCGGCCCGGACAACGGCAAGCGCTACCGCGCTGCCATGGCCAAGGCACGCGACGAACTGAAGGCAAAGCTGGCCGCCGAAAAGGATCCCAACGTCCGCCAGGACCTGGAGATCATGATCCACGCCGCCAACCAGAACATCGAAGGCAGCGAGCTCAACGAGAAGTACCTGCTGCCGTGGAGCGACGCACCGCAGACCGTGTTCAGCGGCCTCAACCTGCTGCTGTCCGACCAGGTGCCGGCCGAGCGCCGCGCCAAGGCGATCGATCGCCTCAAGGCCTATGCCGGCCTGCAGCCGGGCGGCACCGCCTTCACCACGCTGGCCCGCCAGCGCTACGAAGAGCGGCTGAAGGACAGCAGCCTGCTGCAGCCGACGAAGATCGAAGTGCAGCAGTCGCTGGACAACGTCGAGACCTACGTCACCGGCATCGAGTCGCTGCTGAAGAAGTACCAGATCGCCGGCGCCGACGAGGCGATGAAGACCCTGGCCGGGCAGATGAAGGACTACGCCGCCTGGACGCGCAGGGAGGTGCTGCCGAAGGCACGTGCCGACGCACGCCTGCCAGCGCCGCTGTACGCCTACCAGCTCAAGCAGGTCGGCATCGACATCGATCCGAAGCTGCTGATGCAGCGTGCGCAGCTGGAGTTCATGGAAACCCGCTCGGCCATGCAGCAGCTGGCACCGCTGGTGGTGAAGGACAAGGGCCTGAAGGTGGCTGATCCGAGCGACCCGGTGGCGGTGATCCGCGCGCTGAAGGCCGACAAGATCGCCGACGATCACCTGGAAGGCCACTACCGCAAGGTGATCGATGCGATCGATCCGCTGATCCGTGAACACGCCATCGTCGACGTACCCAAGCGCGCCATGCAGATGCGCCTGGGCTCGGCCGCCGAGAGCGCGGCCAGCCCGGCGCCGCACTTCCTGCCGGCGCCGCTGGTGAACAACACCGGGCAGCAGGGCACCTTCGTGCTGCCGCTGGGCAACCCGGCCGCCGGCCCGGGCGCGCAGTACGACGACTTCAACTTCGGTGCGGCGGCATGGACGCTGAGCGCGCATGAAGGCCGCCCGGGGCACGAGCTGCAGTTCACCGCAATGGTCGAGCGCGGCGTGTCGCTGGCGCGCACCATGTTCGCGTTCAATTCGGTGAACGTGGAAGGCTGGGCGCTGTATGCCGAAGCCGAGATGGTGCCGTACGAGCCGCTGGACGGGCAGATGATCGCCCTGCAGTTCCGCCTGCTGCGCGCCGCGCGCGCGATGCTCGACCCGATGCTCAACCTTGGCCTGACCGACCGTGCCAACGGCGAGCGCGTGCTGATGGAGCAGGTCGGCCTGTCCAAGGCGATGGCCACCCAGGAACTGGACCGCTACATGGTGCGCATGCCGGGTCAGGCCGGCAGCTACTTCTACGGCTACACCCGCATCCTGGAACTGCGCATGCAGACCGAACTGGCGCTGGGCGCGAAGTTCGACCGCCTGGCATTCAACAACTTCCTGCTGGACCAGGGCCTGCTGCCGCCGGACCAGCTGGCCGACGCGGTGAACAAGGTGTTCGTGCCGAAGTACAAGCAGAAGTAAGCGGTAGCGCCGGGCCATGCCCGGTGAGCGCAGCGGAAGAGCCGCCGGGCATGGCCCGGCGCTACCAGCATTGGCGCGGTTGCGTCAGCGCTGCGGTTGCGGCGTGATCACCTGTGTCGGCAACCGCGCTGGCGGTGCCGGGTTCGGCACCCAGATCGCGACGCCGGCGGCGCGCTTCTGCGTGGTCGGAATACCGATGCCGACGCCACCACCCACATGCGAGCCGAATGTGCCGGCGCCGACCGACATGCCGACCGGCGAGCCGCTGCTGCCGACGCCCATCAGCACCACGCCGTTGGCGCCGAGCGCCGCGGCTTCACGCTTCAGGCGTGCCACCGCTGCATCGGTCTGGCCCTGGGTGCCGAAGCCGACGGCGGAAGCCGATTCCAGCTGGGCGATTTCCTGGGAGCCGGCTGGTGGCGTCGAATAGATCTGCACCAGCGCCGGATCGATCGGTGCGCGGGCGCGGCCCAGCATCACCTTGGAGGTGCTGGCACAGCCGGCGGCGGCCAGCAGCATGGCCGCCAACGCGGCCCAACGGATGTTCATGGCACTACCCCTGCAGGACTGGTTGCGATGATCGGCGGGCCACTCTGAATCGGCGCCAACACCCGGGCCGGGGCACGCACGACAGCACGCTAGCACGGGTCGGGTGACAGCCCCGCCAATGGCAGTAGGCGGCAGCAACGGGAACGTCTATGGTGGGGCCAGGAACCAACTGCGGGAGAGCGGCATGGGTGTGATCAGTCTGTTGTGGGGCGTATTGGCGCTGTTGTGGATGATCCTGGCGCTGATTCCGCTGCTGGGCTGGGGCAACTGGTTCCTGATCCCGTTCGCTGCGGTCGGCGCGGTGATCGCCGCGCTGGGCATCCTGTTCACCCACCCGAGCAAGCGTGGCCGGGCCTGGGCCGGGCTGGTGCTGAACGGCATCGTGGTGGTGGTCGGCATCCTGCGCCTTGGCCTGGGTGGCGGGGTGGTCTGAGCCCGGTCCCGGGTGCGACCGGGCGTCGCAGGCACACGGCCGGTGGCCGGGCAGGGGCGTACAATGAATGGCTGCGCGAGCCCCCCGCGTGCCTGTGAATCCGCGCCCCGCGCGGCTGCCCCATGATCATCCGACCCCGTCCCCACGGCTGGCAACTGCTGTACATCCTGCGCGGCTCGATCGTCAAAGCGATCGCGCCGAAGGTGCTGGCCATCCTGATCCTGTCCATCGCCGTGGCGGCGGTGGTGGAACTGGCGCCGCCCACCGGCATCGAACGCGTTTCGGTCACGCCGTTCACCCTGCTTGGCCTGGTGCTGTCGATCTTCCTGAGCTTCCGCAACAGCGCCTGCTACGACCGCTGGTGGGAAGGCCGCAAGCTGTGGGGCCAGCTGGTCTACGAATCGCGTTCGCTGGCGCGCCAGGTGAACCTGCTGCTGGCCGACGACGCGGGCCGTCGTCGTCGCGTCGCCTACCTCACCACTGCGTTCGCCCATGCGCTGGCGGCGCGACTGCGTGGCCGCATCGTCGCCCTGGCGGCACTGCCGTGGCTGGACAAGCGCCAGCGCGAACAGCTGGGCCAGCGCGAGAACGTGCCCGATGCACTGCTGGCGATGATCGCCGCCGAACTGGCGCAGGCGCTGCGCGCTGGCCAGCTCGACCCCATCCTCTATACCCAGCTTGAAGAGCGCCTGCACGCGATGTCGTCGATCCAGGCCGGCTGCGAGCGCATCCTCACCACGCCGTTGCCGTTCGCCTACACCCTGCTGCTGCACCGCTGCGCGTGGATGTTCTGCGTGCTGCTGCCGTTCGGCCTGGCCAGTTCGCTGGGCTGGGGCACGCCGGTACTGTCGGCGGTGCTGGCCTATGCCTTCTTCGGCCTGGACCAGCTGGGCGAAGAAATGGAAGACCCGTTCGGCCTGGAGCCGAACGACCTGCCGCTGGACGCGCTGGTGCGCACGATCGAGATCGACCAGCTCGACGCGCTCGGCGAACGCCCGTTGCCCGAACCCCTGCTGCCGCAGGGCTACCTGTTGCAATAGCCACTCCTCGGAGCCTGCCATGTCCCACCCGCTGTACCGCCCGCGCCGCATGCGCCACGACGAGTTCTCGCGCCGCCTGATGCGCGAGAACACGCTGACCACCGACGACCTGATCTACCCGGTGTTCGTGCACGAACAGGCCGGCCGCACCGCGGTGCCGTCGATGCCGGGTGTGGAGCGGCTGTCGATCGAAGAGCTGCTGAAGGTGGCCGAAGAGGCGCTGGAGCTGGGCATTCCGGTGATCGACCTGTTCCCGGTGATCGACCCGTCGCTGAAGTCGCTGGATGCCTCGGCGGCGTGGTCCGAAGACGGCCTGGCGCAGCGGGCGATCCGCGCACTGAAGTCGCGCTTCCCGGAGCTGGGGGTGATGACCGACGTAGCGCTGGACCCGTACACCACCCATGGCCAGGACGGCATCATCGATGACAAGGGCTATGTGCTGAACGACATCACCGTCGACGCGCTGGTCAAGCAGTCGGTGTCGCATGCCGAGGCCGGTGCGGACATCGTCTCGCCGTCGGACATGATGGACGGCCGCATCGGTGCGATCCGCCGCGCGCTGGATGCCGGCAACCACATCAACGTGCGCATCATGGCCTACTCGGCCAAGTACGCTTCGGCGTTCTATGGTCCGTTCCGTGATGCGGTGGGCAGCGCCGCCAGCCTCGGCAAGGCCGACAAGAAGACCTACCAGATGGACCCGGCCAACGGCGACGAGGCCCTGCGCGAGATCGCGCTGGACCTGGAAGAGGGCGCCGACATGGTGATGGTCAAGCCGGGCATGCCGTACCTGGACCTGGTGCGCCGGGTGAAGGAGACCTTCGGCGTGCCGACCTTCGCCTACCAGGTCAGTGGCGAGTACGCGATGATGAAGGCCGCCTTCGCCAACGGCTGGCTGGACGAGCGCGCCTGCGTGCTGGAGTCGCTGCTGGGCTTCAAGCGGGCCGGTGCCGATGGCGTGCTGACCTATTTCGCGCCGCAGGTGGCGCGATGGCTGCGCGAGCGCTGACAATAGCGCCACGATAGACGGAGGAATACGCGATGGGACCCGAACTGGGATGGATGCAATGGCTGATCTGGGGCATCGGTACGCTGGTGTTCGGCGCCATCATCGTCGGTGTCTTCATCGCCGCCTGGCGGGCCGGCAAGCGCCCGCCGGAGCAGCTCTCCGCCGCCCGCCACGTGGCCCGTGAGCAGGCCCTGCCGGAGAGCGTGCAGGCCGAGCTGGCCGCGCTGAACCAGCGCAAGGACAATGGCCAGCTCAGCGAGATCGAGTACGAGCAGCAGCGCGCCAAGGTGTTGTCGCGCTGACGGGCAATGCCCGGGGTCGGATCCCTTTCCGCAGGAAAGGGCTCTGACCCCTTCGCGGGCGCCATCCACGCATGGCGTGGATCTACCGGTGGCGCCGTCAGCGTGCGCCCGGCACGCACCCCGGCACCGCCGCCACCTTCGGCACCGCCAACCGGTACACATCCACGCCACCGGCACGCGGTGCCTTGGCCGCGCTGCTGGCGACCAGCATCTCGCCCGGCTTGGCGTTGTCGATCACCGGTGCGCCGGTCCAGCCGCCGGCCTGGTTGAACGACAGCCCCAATGGCTGCAGGGCCACGCCACTCCACGCACAGCCGCTGCTCCACACCTGCGCGGTCGCGCCGCTGCCACGGTTGAACACCACCGCGCCGTCGTTGCCCAGCCAGTCGCCGTCGGTCTCGTCGTCGGCGCTGTTCAAGGCGGTCAGTGCAGTGGCCGGGCCGCGCAGGCCCTGCGCATCCAGCGTTGCCACGAACAGGTCCCAGCCGGCGCCACGGCCCTGCTGGCGGGCGAACAGCAGTCGCGTGCCGTCCGCGCTCAGGGCCGGCCCGCGTTCTTCGCGGTGACCACTGTCGCCCGCCAGGGGCTGCGCCTTGCCCAGTCGGCCATCGGCTTCCACTGCGGCCCGGTACAGCGCCAGCGCGCCCTCGCGGCCGGCGGCGAACAGCAGCCAGCGCCCATCACGGCTGAAGTAGGGATCGCGGGCCTCGCCGGCCACGCCCACCGGCAGTGCCTGCGCCTGCTGCCAGCGGCCATCGACCACGCGTGCCTCCCACAGGCCCCAGCCGGCTTCGCCGCGGCGCGCGAACACGATGCGCTGGCCGTCGGCGCTGATCGTGGCGCGGCCTTCGTCGGCACGGGTCGAGACCACGCCCATGCCTTCGATGCCGTACTCGTTCAACGCCATCGCCACGGGGGCAGAGAGTAGACTGGCGGCAAGCACCAGCAGGGGCGGGGTGATGCGCATCATCCGGGTCCGTGCACGAAAGAGCATCAGTCTAGCCAGCTTGAGGATTCCATGACCGACCGTTACGCCGTCTTCGGACACCCCGTTGCCCACTCGAAGTCGCCGCAGATCCACGCGACGTTCGGTCGCCAGGAAGGCATCGCGGTGGATTACCGCGCGATCGACCTGGCCCCGGATGCGTTCCTGGCCGGCCTGGAAGCCTTCGCCGCCGAGGGCGGTGTCGGCGCCAACGTCACCCTGCCGCACAAGGAAACCGCCTTCTCGGTGTGCACCACGCTGACCGCACGGGCGCGCCGCGCCGGCTCGGTCAACACGCTGCTGCGCAAGGGCGACCGCTGGCACGGCGACACCACCGATGGCATCGGCCTGGTCCGCGACCTGACCGATCGCCATGGCTTGGACCTGCGGGGCCGCCGCATGCTGCTGATCGGCGCCGGTGGTTCGGCGCGCAGCGTCGCGCCGGCGCTGCTTGATGCCGGCATCACCGAGCTGGTGGTGGTCAACCGCACACCGGAACGCGCCGATGAACTGATCGATGCGATGGGTGAGCCAGGCCGCGCGATCAGCCGCTACTGGGAAGACCTGCGCGACCTGGGCGACTTCGAACTGATCGTCAATGCCACCTCGGCCGGCCGCGACCGCGACGTCGAGTTCAAGCTGCCGCTGTCGCTGGTCAACTCGATGACCACTGCCGTCGACCTGAACTACGGCGAGGCGGCCATCGCCTTCCTGGCCTGGGCGCGCGCGGCGAATTGCCGCAACACCGTCGATGGCCTGGGCATGCTGGTCGAGCAGGCCGCCGAGAGCTTCCTGCAGTGGCACGGCGTGCGCCCGCAGACCGACGAGGTCTACCAGTCGCTGCGCCAGGGCTCGGCCGTGCTGGCCGGCGAGGACTGATCGATGGACAGCACAACCCTGCTGGTCACGGTGCTGAGCATGGTGGGCGTGCGCCTGCCGGTGCTGATCGCGTTGTGCGTGGGCCTGGTCTGGGTGGTCGGTGCACCGCGCGATGCCACCCGCACCGGCGCCCTGGTCGGCCTGCTGCTGTTGCTGCTGGCCAGCCTCGGCGGCATGGCGGCGGGCATCCTGCCGATGTGGATGGTGCGCAGTGGTGATTTCAGCGCCGTGTCGAGCCTGAGCGCCATCCTCGGCGTGCTGCATTTCGCGCTGGCGATGGTCGAGGCCATCGGCGTGGTGCTGGTGGTGTGGGCGCTGGTGCGCCTGCTGCGTACGCGTACGCTCCCGGCCGCCTGACCGGTCGCGCCGGGTCATGCCCGGCGCATCTGCCCCTGGGACGGTCCGGCCATCGGACCGTGACCGCCAGCGGGCGTCGTCGCTGGCCCGTTCAGGGTGCCAGCGGCGGTGAATGCGGCCGGCCGTGCGACAATGCCCGGCCTGATCCAGCTACGGTAATTCCCGGCGTGACCGAAACCGTCGCCGCTCCGCGCACGCTTGATGACGCCTTGAAGGACGCGATCCGCAAGGCGTATACGACGCTGCAGGCCAATACGCCCGGCTTTTCCACCCGCCGCTCGCAGAGCCAGATGATCGGCGTGGTGTCGCGCGCGCTGTCGAAAAGTGGCGGCGTCGGCGTGGTCGAGGCGCCGACCGGCGTCGGCAAGAGCCTGGGCTACCTGACCGCGGGCGTGCCGATCGCGCTGGCCAGCAAGAAGAAGCTGGTGATCAGCACCGGCACCGTGGCGCTGCAGTCGCAGCTGGTCGAGCGCGACATTCCCAACTTCCTCAAGGCCACCGGCCTGGAAGCGACCGTGGCGCTGGCCAAGGGCCGTACCCGCTACCTGTGCACGCGCAATGCCGCCGAGGCGCAGGGCGAGGGCTCGCAGGGCGGCATGTTCGAGGATGATGCGCCGCTGTTCGACCGGCCACTGGCGCCGATCGAGATGGACATCGCCAAGCGCCTGACCGATGCCTTCACCGGCGGCAGCTGGGATGGCGACATCGACAACGCGCCGGAGACGATCAGCCCCGGCCTGCGCAGCCGCATCACCACGCCGGCCTCGGGCTGCGCCGGGCGCCGTTGTGCGTATTCGGCGCAGTGCGCCGTGCTGCGTTCGCGCAACACCGTGCGCGATGCGCAGATCGTGGTCACCAACCATGCGCTGCTGCTGTCGGCACTGTCGATCGGCGACAGCGACAACGGCCAGCCGTTGATCGCGCCGCCGTCGGACATGCTGCTGGTGCTGGACGAAGGCCATCACATCGGCAACGTGGCGATCGACCAGGGCGCGGCCAGCCTGGCGCTGGATGAAATGGCCAAGCGCACCGGCCGCCTGCAGATCCTGATCGCCGGTGCCTACCGCGCGGTCGACAAGGATCGCCTTGGCAACCTGCTGCCGAATGAAGCGATCGAAGTGGCCAGCAACGTGGCCAAGCAGCTGCGTGCGTTCCGTGACCACATCGAGCGGGTGTGGATGCCGGCGCCGGCCGACGAAGAACCGATGTGGCGCGCCGCGAACGGCCGCCTGCCCGAGGCCTGGCGCGAGCCGATCGAAGCACTGGCCGACGATACCCGCAGTCTCTACAACTGGGCGCATGCCGCTACCGCGCAGGTGGCCAAGGGCAAGCCGGACGATGCCGCGCGCGAGCGCCTGCAGCGCAACCTGGGCATGGCGCTGGAAATGATCGAGCAGCAGTACAACCTGTGGCAGGCGTGGCGCCGCGAGGACAAGGACGGCGCGCCGCCGATGGCGCGCTGGGTCACCGCCACCCGCGACGGCGACCTGGTGCTGCACGGCTCGCCGGTGTCGGCCGCGCACGTGCTGCGCAAGCTGCTGTGGGATGAAGTGGACTCGGTGGTGATGACCTCGGCGACGCTGACCGGCGGCGGCGATTTCCAGTCGCTGGCGATCGACAACGGCATCCCCGAGGAGGCCGAGATGGTATCGCTGTCGTCGCCGTTCGACCTGCCCAACCAGGCCGAGCTGATCGTGCCGAAGTTCCCGGTTACCCCGGACGACCGCGAAGGCCATCCGCGCGAAGTGGCGCGTTACCTGGACACCGAACTGGACTGGGCCAAGGGCTCGATGGTGCTGTTCACCTCGCGCTGGAAGATGGAGAAGGTGGCGGGCCTGATGTCGGCCGCGCGCCGCAAGCAGGTGCTGGTGCAGGGCGAGATGTCCAAGACCCGGTTGATCGACGAGCACCTGCGCCGTGTCGCGGCGGGTGAGGGCTCGGTGCTGTTCGGCCTGAACTCGTTCGGCGAGGGCCTCGACCTGCCCGGCGAAGCCTGCACCACGGTGGTGATCACCCAGGTGCCGTTCGCGGTGCCGACCGATCCGCAGACCGCCACCCTCAGCGAATGGTTCGAGGGGCGCGGGCTCAATGCGTTCAACCTGATCGCCATTCCGCACGCGCTGCGCACGCTGACCCAGTTCGCCGGCCGCCTGATCCGCACCTCCACCGACACCGGCCGCGTGGTCATTCTCGATTCGCGGCTGCTGACCCGCCGCTACGGCAAGCGCATCATCGACGCGCTGCCGCCGTTCAAGCGCGTGATCGGCTGAGGCGCACGGGTAGCGCCGGGCCATGCCCGGCAGATACTAGGCTTCCGGGCAGGATTGGGAGGCAAGCGCGTAGGGTTGGTACATGCAGCGGATCAGTGAATCCACGATCTGCAGTCGCGGTGGCCATGCGGATCGCCGATCATCGCCCTGCTCACGCGCGCTGACTGCGGGCATCGGGAGTTTCGCGAGCCGCGCACGTGCCCGTTTCAGTGCCGGCAGATCATCATCGAGGAAGGCGATGGTGGCATCGACATAGTGATTCCATCCCTCCGGATCGGCACCTTGGGGCTTGTAGGTCAAGCGCATCAGGGCAATGGCAGGATCGCGCTGTCCTGCATCGGCGCGCATCGTTGCCTCATGCCAGGCCAGCCCGCCATGCCCAGCCGCTTTCGGCTGCTGGCGATAGGCAGCGAGCAACCCGGCGATTTCCAGCTGGCAGCCTGCACGCTCGGCCAGCGCATCCCAGCCCTGTCCTGGGCCATGGTTGAACGCCTCCGGCGACATCGCGAGCAGCTCGGCGCGATCGTCGAACCGGCAGTCGTCGGCCAGCGCGGGTGTAGAGGCAACGGTGAGCGCCAACAGCATGGGCACGCGAGCGAAGTTCATGGTTGTTTCCTGGGGGCCGCGCACACTCTAGCGCCGCAACGGCAGCCATTGCCCTTCGCTGGCGCTGCGCCACAGCCATTCGACCGGCCCGAAACGATGGCCGCGCAGCCACCACGTACTCGCCCACAGCTGTAGCGGGAACACTGCTGCAGCCACCAGCAGCACCGGCCACAATCCATGCTGCGGGCCGATGCCCAGCCCGAAGCCGGCAAACAGCGGTACGCAGATCGCGCTTTGCAGCAGGTAGTTGCTCAGTGCCATGCGCCCGGCCGGAACGAACACGCGCAATACGCGTTCGGCCCACGGGCGCAGATAGAGCAAGGCGAAGATCGCTGCCGCAGCGATGCCCAATGCCAGCGGCGCAACGCGGTACGACACGCGCAGCAGGTAGCCGGGCACGCCCGCACGCAGCGCTGGCCATGCCTGTTTCAGTGCATCGGCATTGGCATCGATCCACAGGAACGCTGCCGTCAGCAGCAGGCCACCCAGAGCAATTGAACGCAGCAGCGGCAGATGTGCCTGCGGCTGCAGCAGCAGGCCGCGACGGCCTGCCCAGTAGCCCAGCAGGAAGCGACCGAGCACGAAGAACAACAACGCCCAGTTGCTCAGCTTCAGCCACGCCGCCAGCTGCAGGTTGTGCCACCACGCCTGCGCCAGCGTGCCAGATGCCAGCGCATCGAACGCCCCGGCGTTCATCTGCGCGCGCGGAGTCAGCAGGGCCACCCATTCGCGTATCCACGGCGACAGCAGGGGAGGCAGCAACAGGGCAATGAACACGCCGCTGAACAACAGGGCGCGATCACCGAGGTGGCGGAACAACGGGAGGAGCAGGCCGACCACGGCATACACCAGCAGGATGTCACCCCACCACAGCAGCACCGAATGCAGCAGGCCGATCACCAGCAGCACGGCCATCCGCCGCAGGTGCGCGGACATGCGGCCGGGAACCCTGCTGTCCATCTGCATCGCCACGCCCATGCCGAACAGCAGCGAGAACAGCGTGATCGCCTTCATGTCCACCAGCCATTCCATGCCGGTGCGGATGGCCTGGTCGAGCGAGGCACTGGGCAGCGCCTGCTGCGCGGCTTCGGTCATCAGCGCGTCGAGCGAGAAGAAGCGCAGGTTGACCAGGAATACGCCGAGCAGCGCGAACCCACGCAGGGCATCGATGAGGGGCTGGCGCGATGTACGTTGGGTCATGCCGCGCAGCGTAGCGGATTGGCAGCGCCGGCCGCTGGCCGGCCACCTCATCGATGTGTGAAGCACCGTGCAGATGCCGGCCAGCGGCCGGCACTACCGCATCGGGATCAATCGCCGAGCAGGGCGGTGTTGCGAACGGCCCCCTTGTCGGCGCTGGTGGCGAGCAGGGCGTAGGCTTTCAATGCACTGGTGACCTTGCGTGGGCGCGGCGCGCGCGGCTTCCAACCACGCGCATCGGCGTCGCTGCGGCGCTGGGCCAGCACGGCCTCGTCCAGCAGCAGATCGATGCGGCGGGCAGGGATGTCGATGCGGATGCGATCACCATCTTCCACCAGGCCGATGACACCGCCGCTGGCGGCTTCCGGCGAGACGTGGCCGATCGACAGGCCCGAGGTGCCGCCGGAGAAACGGCCGTCGGTGAGCAGCGCACACTGCTTGCCCAGCCCCTTCGACTTCAGGTAGCTGGTCGGGTACAGCATTTCCTGCATGCCGGGGCCGCCCTTCGGGCCTTCGTAGCGGATCACCACCACCTCGCCGGCCTGCACTTCGTCGGCGAGGATGCCGGCGACGGCGGCGTCCTGGCTTTCGTAGACGCGCGCGGGGCCTTCGAAGATGTGGATGGATTCGTCCACGCCGGCGGTCTTCACCACGCAGCCATCGACGGCCAGGTTGCCGCGCAGCACGGCGAGGCCGCCCTCCAGCGAGTACGCGTGCTGCAGCGAGCGGATGCAGCCTTCGGCGCGGTCGATGTCCAGCGTCGGCCAGCGCGTGGCCTGGCTGAAGGCCTCCTGGGTGAGTATGCCGGCCGGGCCGGCCTTGAAGAAGGTGTGCAGAGTGTCGTTGTCACTGCGCACCACGTCCCAGCGTTCCAGCGCCTCGGCCAGGCTGGTGCTGTGCACGGTGGGTACGGAGGCATCGAGCAGGCCGGCGCGGTCCAGCTCACCCAGGATGCCGAACACGCCGCCGGCGCGGTGCACGTCTTCGATGTGGTACTTCGGCGTGTTCGGCGCCACCTTGCACAGCTGCGGCACGCGTCGCGACAGCGCATCGATGTGGGTCAGGTCGAAGTCGACCTCGGCTTCCTGCGCCGCGGCCAGCAGGTGCAGGATGGTGTTGGTGGAGCCGCCCATGGCGATATCCAGGGTCATTGCATTGGCGAACGCGGCCTGGGTGGCGATGCCGCGCGGCAGCGCGCTCGGGTCTTCGCCGCCATACCAGCGATGGCAGAGTTCGACGATCAGGCGGCCGGCGCGGCGGAACAGCGCTTCGCGGTCGGCATGGGTGGCCAGCGTGGTGCCGTTGCCGGGCAGCGACAGGCCCAGCGCTTCGGTCAGGCAGTTCATCGAGTTGGCGGTGAACATGCCCGAGCACGAGCCACAGGTGGGGCAGGCGCTGCGCTCAAAGGCCGCGACCTTCTCGTCGGAGGCGCTGTCATCGGCGGCCACCACCATCGCATCGACCAGGTCCAGCTTGTGCTCGGACAGCTTGGTCTTGCCCGCTTCCATCGGCCCGCCGGAAACGAACACCACCGGGATGTTCAGGCGCAGCGCGGCCATCAGCATGCCGGGGGTGATCTTGTCGCAGTTGCTGATGCACACCAGCGCGTCGGCGCAGTGCGCGTTGACCATGTACTCCACGGCGTCGGCGATGATCTCGCGGCTGGGCAGCGAGTACAGCATGCCGTCGTGGCCCATCGCGATGCCGTCGTCCACGGCGATGGTGTTGAATTCCTTGGCGACGCCGCCGACCTGTTCGATTTCGCGCGCGACCAGCTGGCCGAGGTCCTTCAGGTGCACGTGGCCGGGCACGAACTGGGTGAAGGAGTTGGCGATGGCGATGATCGGCTTGTGGAAGTCGCCGTCCTTCATGCCGGTGGCACGCCACAGAGCGCGGGCGCCGGCCATGTTGCGGCCGGCGGTGGAGGTGCGGGAACGGTATTCGGGCATGGCTGGCGGAACGGGCGGGCCGTACGACGTGGGGGTCGCCTGATCATGGCCAATTTTTTCGGTTGCTGCTGCAACCACCGGATGTGGTCCGGCCGGGCTGCGCCCGGCACCCGCGGTAGTGCCGGCCGCTGGCCGGCAACCTCAACAGCAACAGCGGGCTTCCTGCGGGAGGCGGGGTGGGTCCGCTGGCGGGGGACGCCGTAAACCCGTCCTTGGGGGCTTGGCCGCGGCATCCATGCCGCGGACACCCCCGCCAGCGGACCCACCCCGCCTTCGACAGATTCCCAATGCTGTTGGTGGGTGTCGACCTTGGTCGACACGATGGATCCACGCCATGCGTGGATGATGGGGAACGACGAAAATGAAAGTCCGTTCATCTTTCGGACTTTGCCGATTCCGGTTGTTGGCCAGGATTTGGCATCATTGGGCATTGATCCGTCGACAGGGCATGAGGCCATGAAACGTTCCCGCACCACCGCGCTGCTGCTGATGAGCGCTGCGCCGCTGCTGTTCACCGCCTGCCAGAAGGAGCCGGAGGTGAAGGTGCAGGAAGGCCTGTACACCTCGGTCGAGGCCTGCACCGAGGCCACCGGCGATCCGTCGTCGTGCCGCAATGCCTTCGCCGAAGCGCAGAAGCAGGCTGCCGATGCGGCGCCGAAGTACGCCAGCAAGGAAGCCTGCGAGAAGGACTACAAGCCGGAACAGTGCGTGCAGCAGCACACGTCGGCGGGTACCTCGTTCATCGGCCCGATGATGATGGGCTTCTTCATGTCGCAGATGCTGAGCAACCGTGGCGGCCTGGCTCCGCAGGCGCCGGCGTCGGCACCGGCCTACCAGGACAAGAGTGCCGGCTGGGCGCGTCCGGCACCGGGCGGTACCGGAGGCCTGAACACCGCCAGCGGTATCGGCGCCGGCAAGGCCGGCCTGGCACCGGTCACCAGCGAACCGAACCGTGCAGTCACTGCCAGCCGTGGTGGCTTCGGCAACACCAGCGCGCGCCGCAGCACCAGCGGCAGCTACGGCGGCTGATCGACCCATGCAGCGCATCCGGATTGCCGAGCGTGCCCAGTGGCGGGCGCGCGCGGAAGAGGCGGGTTTCCGCTTCCACACCATCGATGGCCAGCCGTACTGGGATGAAAGCGCGTACTACGCGTTCACCCTGCGCCAGATCGAACAGGACATCGAAGACCCCAGCGCCGAACTGCACCAGATGGCGCTGGACCTGGTCGGTGATGTCATCGGCAGCGAACGATTGATGGACCAGCTGGCGATTCCGTCGCACTACCGCGACTGGATCGCCGACAGCTGGCGCCAGCGCCAGCCGCATCTCTATGGCCGCCTGGACCTGGCCTACGATGGCACTGGTCCGGCCAAGCTGTACGAACTGAACTACGACACGCCAACTTCGCTGTTCGAGGCCAGTTTCTTCCAGTGGCAGTGGCTGGAAGACCAGCGCAATGCCGGCCGCCTGCCGCAGCATGCCGACCAGTTCAACGCCATCCATGAGGCGCTGGTCGAGCGTTTCGGCGAACTGGCCACGCAGCTGCCGCCGCCGCTGTACTTCAGCGCGGTCGGCAGTTCCGAAGAAGACCGTGGCACCGTCGATTACCTGCGCGACTGCGCTTCGCAGGCCGGCCTGCATGGCCAGGCCATCGCCGTCGAGGATATCGGGCTGTCCGAGGACGGCCGCTTCACCGCGCTGGATGATTCGGTGATCGGTACGCTGTTCAAGCTGTACCCGCTGGAAGACCTGATGGTCGAGGAATTCGGTCGCGCGCTTCCCGGTTCGGGCGTGCAGCTGCTGGAACCGGCATGGAAGGCGGTGCTGAGCAACAAGGGCATCCTGCCGCTGCTGTGGCAGCGCAACGTGGGCCATCCGAACCTGCTGGAAGCGCACTTCGATGACGGCAGCACGCTGGCCTCGGGCTGGGTGCGCAAGCCGCTGTTCTCGCGCGAGGGTGCCAACATCGAGATGCACCTGGCCGATGGCAGCACCCAGCGCAGCGACGGCCCCTACGATGGCCCCGCGATCATCCAGCGCGCGCATCCGCTCACCCGCTTCGAAGGCGGCTATCCGCTGATCGGCAGCTGGGTGGTGGGGGACCACGCCTGCGGCATCGGCATCCGCGAGGACGACAGCGCGATCACCCGCGACAGCGCGCGTTTCGTGCCGCACGCGATCGTCGATGAGGCGCCGACGCGGATCTACGTCTGATGGCGGTGCCGCCGCGGCGCCATCGCGATGACGGCCGTGCCCTGTTCCGCTATGCCGACCGGGTGGCAGTGCGCTGCCATCGCTGCGATACGCCGGGCTGGGTGACAGGCCCCTCCAACGCGCGGCGCTTCCGTTGTCTGGGGTGCAGCGAAGCCTTGGACGGCGGGTGTGGCTGCAACCGCTGTGGTGCCGGTGACTGGGTGGGGCCGGTGCGCTACAGCGGTTGCCGGCCGTGTGGTTACTGCGGCCACCAGTGGGTACGCATCGAGGTGCGTCGTGCCCGTGCCACCATGCCGCTGCGGACCATGGCTGCGGACTGCAGCCAATGTGGTCGCAGCAGTGATGTGGACGTCACCCTATCGCGCTGGCGTGGCAACGAAGCCATCGACCCCGATTTCGGCTTGCCGTTGCGGTTGGTGGAAAAGACCGCTGCCGGTCTGCTGTGGGCATACAACGCCGAACACCTGCAGGCACTGCACGATTACGCCACGGCCACGCTGCGCGAGGGCAGCGGATATAACCGTTCGATGTTCTCGCGCCTGCCGCAATGGATGAAGCTGGCCCGCAACCGGGTGCTGCTGCAGCGCGCGGTGGAGCGGTTGCAGCGGCGATTGCTGCGGGGGTAGTGCCGGCCACTGGCCGGCAACGCGGTGGCATGCGTGCCAACCAAGGTTGGCACCTACCAGAGCGACGCGTCGGTAGCGCCGGGCCACGCCCGGCGGCCACGGTGATCCGCCGGGCATGGCCCGGCGCTACCGCTCAGAGCAATCCTTCGCGCTTCACCGCCAGGTAGCGCTCCACCAGCGCGCCGGGCAGGGCATCGGCGGTCACGTCCAGCACCATCACCTTCTCGCTGCGCAGTGCCTCGTGCGCCTTCGCGCGCTGCTGCAGGTACAGCGCCGCAGCGCCGGCCTGGGCGGCGTCCTCCAGCGACTGCACCTCGTCATCGAGGGCAGCATCCAGTTCGCGCTCACGCAGGCTGGCAACGCACACCAGGTGGCGTTTCTGCAGCAGGCGCACCGCCGCCAGCAGATCCTCGATGTCTTCGTCGCGCACGTTGCTGACCAGCATCACCAGTGCGCGCCGGCGCTGGCGCAGCGACACCTCGGTGGCGGCGGCCAGGTAATCGGTGGCCACCGCGCGCGGCTGCAGGTCGTAGCTGGCACGCAGCAGGTGCTCGACCGTGCCCATGCCACGCTGCGGCGCCACCCAGCGGCGCTCGCCACCGGCAGCGAACAGGCCGGCGGCATCGCCCTGGCGCAATGCCAGGTACGCCACCACCAGCGAGGCGTTCAAGGCGTGGTCGAAATGCGAGAGACCGCCTTCGCTGGCCAGCATGCGCCGCCCACTGTCGAGCATCAGCAGCAGCTGCTGGTTCTTCTCGTCCTGGTACTCGCGCGAGACCAGCTTGCGCGCCCGTGCGGTGGCCTTCCAGTCGAGCTGGCGCAGGCTGTCGCCCACGCGGTATTCGCGCATCTGGTGGAAGTCGGTGCCTTCACCACGGCGACGCTTCACGTGCGCACCCACCAGGCGCGAGGCCTGGTCGGCGCTGAACAGGGCGAAGCGGGTGAGCGGCACGAAGTTCGGATAGACCCGTACGTCCAGCGCCGGTGGCAGGGTGCGCTGCTGCCACCACAGCCGCCATGGCGAGCGCATGCGCAGATGCACGCCGTCGAAGCGGAAGCGCCCACGCTGCAGCGGCTGCAGGTGGTAGTGCAGGGTGGAGGCGCTGCCGGGCTGCAGGCGCACGCGCTGCGGCAGCGATTCCAGCGGCCAGCCGCCGGGGACCAGGTCGAACACCTGCACTGTCATCGCTGCGTCCGCCTGCAGGCGCAGCGCGGCCTCGCGGCGCACGCCCAATGCCAGCGCTTCGGGCAGCTCACGCTGGATCTGCGGCGATGGACGCCGCGCCTGCCGCCACAGGTCGAACAGCGCAGGCAGCGCGATGGCCACCGCGGCCAGCGCCCAGCTCCAGCGTGGCAGCAGGCCGCCCAGCACCAGGCCACCCAGAGCGGCCCAGGCCAGCAACAGCGCCAGCAGCAGCGGGGCAGGCCTCATCGGCGCGGTGCTTCCACCTTGGCCAGCAGCGCGCCCAGCACGTCGTCGGCATCCTGGCCCTCGATCTGCAGCTCCGGGGCCAGCGCGATGCGATGGCGCAGCGCAGGGCGCGCGATGTCGCGCACGTCGTCGGGGGTAACGAAGTCACGGCCGGCCAGCACCGCCTGTGCGCGCGATGCACGTACCAGCGCGATGCTGCCACGCGGGCCGGCACCGACCGCGATGCCCGGCCACTGCCGGGTGGCGGCCACGATCCGCACCGCGTAGTCGATCACTTCGTCATCCACGGTGATGGCCGCGGTGGCGCGCTGCAGCTCCAGCAGTTCACCGGCACCGAGCACGCGCGGTACCTGGCTCAGGTCGAAATCGCTGGCGGAGCGGCCGCTGGTGATCGCGGTCACCATGCGCTTCTCGTCCTCCAGCTGCGGGTAGTCGATCAGCACTTTCAGCAGGAAGCGGTCCAGCTGGGCTTCCGGCAGCGGGTAGGTACCTTCCTGTTCCAGCGGGTTCTGCGTGGCCAGCGCCATGAACGGTGGCGCCAGGGTGAAGGCCTTGCCTTCGATGGTCACCTGGCCCTCCTGCATCACTTCCAGCAGCGCCGACTGGGTCTTGGCCGGCGCGCGGTTGATCTCATCGGCCAGCAGCAGGTTGGTGAACACCGGGCCACGGCGGATCTTGAAGCTCTCGCTCTTCGGGTCGTACACGGCGTGGCCGCTGACGTCGCTGGGCATCAGGTCGGGGGTGAACTGCACGCGCCCGTAGTCCAGCTCCATCGCCTGCGCCAGCGCGCGCACCAGCAGGGTCTTGCCCAGCCCGGGCACGCCCTCGATCAGCACGTGGCCACCGGCCAGCAGGGCCACCAGAATCTGGTCCAGCACGTCGGCCTGGCCGATGAAGGCGCGGCCGACGGCCTCGCGGATGGCATCGACGCGTTCGATCAGGCGGGCATCGGCGGCCGCCGGCAGCTCGGGGACTTCGGTCATAGCAGGGATCTCATCTGGAGCAGCAAGCGGATGCGCTCGCGCAGGGCGGAGGAATCGTGCGGCGGAGGCGGTGTGAGCGCGCTGGCGACGCGGCTTTGTGGCCACTTCAGCAGCGCGGCGATAGCCTGCTCACGTGGTGCGCCATCGAGCGCGGCGGCAACCGGTGCACGCAGTCGCAGGCGATGCAGGAACAGGGCGAGCACGGCGTCGTACAGGCGTGTACCGTGGCCGAAACGCAGCAGCAGTTCGCCGCTGGCGCGCACATGCTCCAGCAGCGAGCGGCGTTCCAGCACCGGCGATGGTTGCAGGCTGCCGAAGCGCTGCGAGCGGCTCCACAGCCAACCCAGCAGGGCCAGCAGAAGCGGCGCCCACAGTGGCCAGCCCTGGTAGAAGATGCGTGCCCACAGCGATGGCGGGCGGCTGGCGTAGATCAGCCAGACCGTACCCTTGCCGTAGTTCGGGTCGAGCAGATAGCGGGTCAGGTCGCGGTGCGAAGCATCGTGCAGGCCATCGCTGGCCTTGCCGCCCGCCGAGGCCAGGCGCGCTGCCGGTGAATCCACCTCGCTGCGCATGAAGTCCATGTCGGCCAGCACGCTCACCTTGCCCTGGCCATGGCGCAGGCGTGCGAACACGAGATCGCGATCACCGCCCCAACGGCGTTCGGCCTGCGCACTGGCCGCAAAGCCCAGGGTGAAACGGCGGCCACCGCAGAATTCAACGTGGCCCGGATCATCATCGACATGGAAAGGCTGGCAGTCGCTGCGTTGGAACAGGCTGTCCACGCCCAGCCGGTCCAGCAGCGGCCCCTGCGTGCTGCCGGCATCGTCCTCGGCCGGCGGCGGCGTGCGTACCAGCAGGTGGCCGCCATCCTCGACCCAATCCAGCAGGGCGTTGGCGACGGGCGGCGGCAGTTCGCTGCTGTCCTGCAGCAGCACCACCGTGTCGTGCGGCCCCAGCGTCATCTGCTGCAGTTCCAGCCGGGGCAGCGAATGCACGTCGATGCCGTCGGCACGCAGGGCCTGGCCAAGCACGTACAGCGGGTTGTAACCGGCCTCGCCCTGCGGCGGCAGCCGGATGGTCTCGGTCACGCGCTCATGCGTGCGCAGGTAGAGGATGGTCAGCGGCACGCCGAACAGAACCAGCACGCCCAGCAACAACGACCAGAACACGCGCGGGCTCATGCCTGCCACCCGTACTGCTGGCGCAGCGTTGCGGCCAATGCGTCGAAATCGCTGCGGCTGGGCAGGTGGCCACCGTAGGCCGCGTACTGCCACATGCGGACGATGCGCGCGAACAGGTCACGGTCGGTGGCGTCAGGCATGCGTCGCGATGCACGCAGGCACTGCGCTTCGGTGGCGCCGGGGGGCAGCGCGATGCCGCTGCGCTCTCCCACGGTACCCACGCTGGCACGGTAGAGCAGGGCCAGCGCCTGGCGGGGCCGGCCCTGGTCCCAGAGCAGGCCGGCCTGGGTGGCCACGTCCGGCGGCAGCACCACGGGCAGTTCCACCTGTTCCTCCATCACCTGCGGTGGTGCATCGGCCTTGCGCCGGCCGCTGCCGCGCAGCCAGGGCAACCACATCCGGGCCGTCAGCAGCAGCACCAGCAGCAGGATGCCCAGCAGGCCCCACAGGCCCCACTCGGCCAACCGTGCCAGCCAGGCGATGCCCTCCTTGCGCGCCTTGCGTTCGCCCCGGGGGCTGCTGTCACTCTGCAGCTGCTTGTCTTCCTTCTTCTTTTCCTCGGCCTGTTCGATCGGCTTCCAGCGGGTGACCTGGCGGGTCGGGCGCTGCAGCGGATCCTCATAGGCGCGATTCACCGCCTGGCGGAAACCAGCAGTGTCCACCGGCGTTCCACCGAAGATGGTGGCCGGCGTGTTGGCCGGGTCGACGGTCGGTTCTTCGTCGTCCTCTTCGGAGGCGATGCCGCTGTCGCTGGGCTTGCCCATGGCGCGTCCGGGCTCGGCATCTGCGTCCTGCGCGTGCACCGGGGCGGAGACCAGCGGCAGTGCCAGGCAAAGCAGCAGGGCCAGCGTCGACGCTGCCGGCAGCAGGCGATCGCGCAGGCGGCGCAGGGCGATTTCGACGTCCCAGGCTTCCATCTGCGTACGCCGGTTCAAGTACAGGCCAAAGCCCGCACCGACGAAGAACGGGCCGATCAGCGCCGAGGCCAGCCAGCAGGCCAGATTGAAACCGAAGCGTGCCCAGGCCGGCGTGTCCTTGCCGATCATGTCCCACGCCGCACGCCAGGATTCGGACATCAGGTCCAGTGGCATGAACATGAACACTGCACCGATGGCACCGGACACCAGCACCGCTTCGAACGCCATGCAGGTCACGGTCAGCACTGTCGCCGCACCTGCGGCGCCGGCCGCCACCACACGGCGGCGTGGACCGCGCTGGCCCGGTGCGTTGCCTTCCAGCAGGTTCACCGGCAGGCACAGGCTGCGCAGCACGCTGAAGCGGCGCCAGCCCAGGTAGCCCCAGAAACCGGAGTTGCCCCAGTGGCGCTGCGCACGCAGGGCCGAAAGCGTGCTGACCGGTTCGCCGAAGATGCCGCGTGACAGCACATACAGCGGCGCACGCTCGAACAGTGGCTTGCACCACCACATCGCCAGCCAGGCCCAGCCGAAGGCATCCAGCCACCATCCCAGCGCGTTGAAGATCACGAACAACGGAGCACTGGCCAGCAGCCAGCTGCCCCACACGGCGCGCGCATGGCGGCGGGCGAGGGCACTGCCCAGCTCCATCGCTTCCCAGCCGCTGCGTGCACGCAGCACCACGTCCAGGCGGTCAATGCGCATGGCCGCCTCCACGCCCGCCACGCCACAGCCACAGCAGCACGCCGGCCCAGAGCACTCCGGCGACGCTGAACTTGATCCATGCGGGGACTTCGGCGATCGACGACCAGAACGCTTCGATGAAGGCCGCGACCAGCAGCATGAACGCCACGCCCAGGCACAGCCGGGCACCGATGCGTCCACCGTCGACCAGCGCATCCAGGCGGCTGCGCCGGCCCGGTGCCAGCAGTTTCATGCCCAGCTGCAGGCCGGCACCGCCGGCGATCACGATCGCGGTCAGCTCGAATGCGCCATGGCCGACCACGAAGCGCCAGAACGGCCCACCGTGCCCGATGTGCTGCAGGTGGCCGGCCACCGCCCCGATGGTGACGCCGTTGAACAGCAGCACCAGCAGCGTGCCCAGCCCGGCCAGCAGGCCGCTGGCGAACGTGCGCAGGGCAATGCTGATGTTGTTGAGGATGTAGTGGCCGAACATCATCCAGTCGGTGCCGCTGTCGCGGCCCAGTCGTTCGGCGGCAGGGTCGTACATGCGCTCCATCGCGGCGATCTGGCGGTTGTCCATCAGCGTGTGGATCAGGTCCGGGTAGACCTGTGCAAGCACGAAGCAGGCGATTGCCGGCAGCGCGAACATCGCCAGCGCTACCCACATGCTGCGTGCCTGGCCGCGCACGAGCAGCGGGAAGTCGGCCACCAGGAATTCCAGCGCGGCGCGCCAGCGCGTCGGCCGTGTGCGGTACAGCACGCTGTGGCCCTGCTGCATCAGCTGCTGCAGGCGCTGGACCAGCTGCGGGCTGTAACCGCGCTCGCGGGCCAGCGCCAGCTGCTGGCACAGGCGCCGATAGCGTTGCGGGACGGTGGCATCGTCCAGTGCCAGGCCGCTGGCCTTGCGGCGCGCACGGCGCGAGGCGCCGGCACGCAGCAGCAGCCACTGTTCCAGGTCCTGCCATTCCTGCTGGTAACGGGCGACGAACTGTTCCTGTTTCATCGCCGCCCCAGCAGCCAGTTGGCCATCGCATACAGGCGCAGCACACCGATCTGGCCCAGGCTGCCGGTCAGGGGTTCGGCGATGCCGGCCAACTCCTGCTGGCGGGGCGCGGACAGACGCGGGGCGCGCTCGGCGAAGGCCATCAGCGCGGCCTGTTCCTCCGGCCGCAGCGGCTGTGGCGGGGCCAGCACGCTGTCGATGGTGGGTGGCGGCGGCAGGTACAGCACAGGCGCGTGCACCACCACGGTGCCGGCCACCAGGTCGCCGAGGCGGCGGCCGTGCGGATCGAACAGGCTGCTGACCAGGCCCAGCGCATAGCCGAACGGCAGCATGTCCACCGTACGCAGCAGGTTGCGGGTGATCGCCGCCATCCAGCCCACGGGCGCGCCATCGCGGGACAGCACGCGCAGGCCCAGCGCGCGCTTGCCCAGGGTGCGGCCCCACAGCGCCTCGCACACGATCGGGTAGACCCAGTAGACCAGGAACATCAGCACCAGGTTGAGGCCGGAGCCGAATTCGTCCAGCACCGCCAGCGGAATCGCCATCAGCACCAGTACCGCGATGCGCACGCCAAGATCGACCAGCCAGGCCATGGCCCGCGGCAGCGGTCCGGCTACCGGCAACTGAAGCAGCACACCCTCCGGCGTCACCACCTCACGGTAGGTATCGAGCATCGGTGCGGCCATCAGCGCGATGGCCTTCGTTGTGGGCGCCGGAGTCCTCGCCGGCTGGCAACCACAGGCATGGGGGTCTCGACAGGTCCTGGTCGGGCCCAGACTTTAGCAGAGCCGCGTGGCGGCGTTGGCTGCTCAGCCCCGGTATTCGTCCTTCAGCCGCACGTAGTGGTCGGCCGAATAG
The DNA here is from genome assembly GCF_030291095.1 of Stenotrophomonas sp. 59. Classification (NCBI taxonomy): domain Bacteria; kingdom Pseudomonadati; phylum Pseudomonadota; class Gammaproteobacteria; order Lysobacterales; family Lysobacteraceae; genus Stenotrophomonas; species Stenotrophomonas sp. 59. The sequence continues at coordinate 4,341,178 of NZ_CP127408.1, read as the reverse complement.
TGCAGCGACTCGATCTCCTTGTCGCTCAGCGTGCGCGCCGGCCGGGCCGGGTTGCCGACCCACAGCTCGCCTTCGCCCACCACCTTGCCGGGGCCGATCACCGCGCCGGCACCGACGAAGCCATGGCGTTCAACGCGGGCACCGTCGAGGATGCAGGCGCCCATGCCGATCAGGCTGTAATCGCCGATGGTGCAGGCATGGATGATGCAGCCGTGGCCGACGGTCACGCCCTCGCCGATCAGGGTCGGGTAGCCGGCCTTGTTGTACGGGCTGTGGTGGCTGACATGGATGATGGTGCCGTCCTGCACGTTGGTGCGCGCACCGATGCGCACGTAATTGACATCGCCGCGGATGACCGTGCCCGGCCACACCGATACGTCGTCGCCCAGTTCCACGTCACCGATGACGGTGCAGGCCGGGTCGATGTACACGCGCTCGCCGAGGACGGGCATCTTGTCGCGGAAGGGGCGCAGCGGGTTCATCGGTGTCTCCGGAAATCAGGGCATTCGCGACGATGATACGCGGCAGAAGCATCGGTAGTGCCGGCCGCTGGCCGGCAACCCCATGAGCCCGACTGGATTTCCGCGATTGCCGGCCAGCGGCCGGCACTACCAGAAGCAGGTGCAACCGCTCAGGCCGGCGCGTGCTCGGCCAGCATCTGCCGGAACAGCGCGTCCAGCCAGGCGCTGTCGCCCTGGCCAGCAGGCAGGTGCGGGGCCTGCCCGGCGCGGGCGGCCAGTTCACGATCAATGAAATCACTGATCGCCGTGATGCGTGGCCCGGCACTGACCTCGGCACTGGCGCGTTTCACGGCCAGCAGGGCATCGATGGCTTCACGCACCGGGCCGAGCGGCAGCAGCCGGTCCAGCAGATCCTCGAAGGCCATCGGCGGGGGTGTCTGTTCGTGCTCGATCCACTGGCAGGCCAGCAGTGGGCGCAGCACGTACAGGTATTTCTTCGTACGTACCGTTTCGCCACGCAGGTAACCGCGATGGTTCGAGCGCGCCATGTTGAAGTAGTGCCACCACGTTCCCAGTGGTGAATAGAACGACTCAGCTGCCTTCCACAGCTGCGACATTGCGGCGTGATCCTGCTGGTAGATGATCGGCGAACGCAGCCATTCGATCAGTGTCGGATTGGATTTTGAGACCAGCCGCAGTGCCTTGCGCAGGTCCCAGCCGCTGACATCGAGCTCATCGTCGATCGGCAGTTCGATCACATCGCGCTGCGCTTCGCCGGGACCGGTGCTCTCGTTGACGCTGAGATACCACGGCTGGCGATGCACGTAGATGAAGCGCGCGTCGTAGTCGCTGTCCGGCGAGGAAAAGCCCCAGCCACGGCTGCCCGACTCGCAGGCCAGCAGCACGCGTACGTCGTAGCGTTGTTCGATGTCGGCCAGGGTGGAAAGGATGGCGGCGCGCTTGTCCGGCGCGATCGGGTGGATGTCGTCCATGCAGTCGTGATTCGTTGATGTCGAGCGTTCTCGACTGTAGCGCAGGTCTGCATCGCTGCGCTCGCCGGGCATGGCCCGGCGCTACCCCGTCATGCCTCGTCGACGAACGTCACCCCCTGGTAGCGCCGGGCCATGCCCGGCGAACGCGATCACGGCTCGTAGCTGTAGCCCATGCCGTACACCGAACGGATCGGCTCGCCTTCCATGCCGGCGTCGGCCAGCTTGCGGCGCAGGTTGCGCACATGGCTGTCGACGGTGCGGTCGACCACCACGCGATGGTCCAGGTACAGCCGGTCGAGCAGTTCATCGCGCGCCCAGATCCGGCCTGGCGTGGCCAGCAGCGTGCGCAGCAGGCGGTATTCCACCGGAGTCAGGTCCAGGCCCTTGCCGTTCCAGGTGGCGCGTGCGGCCGGCTCGTCGATGTGCAAGCCGCCGTTGGCGCGCGCACCGGGGTCCGGGCGGTAGCGGCGCAGCACCGCCATTACCCGAGCGACCACTTCGCGCGGACTGAACGGCTTGCAGATGTAGTCGTCGGCACCGATCTCCAGGCCCAGCAGGCGGTCGATCTCTTCCACCCGTGCGGTGACCATGATGACCGGCACATCGCTGCTGGCGCGCAGTTCGCGGCACAGGTCCACGCCGTCGCGCTGCGGCAGCATCAGGTCCAGCAGCACCAGATCGGGCTGGTAGCGCGCGAACGCGTCGATCACCTGGCCACCGTCGTCCACCCACTCGCTGGCCATGCCGGCTGCGGCCAGGTAGTCGCGCAGTACCGAGGCCAGGCGTGGCTCGTCCTCGACGATCAGGATCTTCGCGGACGTGGCGGGCGACGTGCTCATGCAGGCTCCGGCAGGGTGATGACCACGCGCAGCCCGCCCAGTGGCGAGGGCTCGGCGTGGATGACGCCGTGGTGGGCGAGGATGATGTTGTGGCTGATGGCCAGGCCCAGCCCGCTGCCACCACTGGCACGATTGCGCGAACTTTCCACGCGGTAGAAGCGTTCGAACAGCAGCGCGCACTTGTCGGCCGGCACGCCCGGCGCGGTGTCTTCCACGATCAGTTGCACGCCGGCAGGCACGTGCGCTGCCTGCACGAGTACGCGGCCACCGGCGTGGGTGTAGCGCAGTGCATTCTCCAGCAGGTTGGCCAGCACCTGCTGCAGGCGCCGTTCGTCACCGGACACCTGCAACGGCGTGGCGGGCAGATCTTCTTCCAGCGCCAGGCCTGCATTGGCGAAGCGCACGCGCATGCCGTTGAGTTCGCTGCGCAGCAGCGCCGCCAGGTCCAGTGGCGCGAAGCGGTACGCCAGGCCGCCGGACTGGGTCATCGACAGGTCGTGCAGGTCGTCGATCAGCTTGCCCAGCTGGCGGATCTCGCCCTGCAGGCCGACCAGGTTGGCGCGGTCCAGCGGACGGATGCCATCCTCGATCGCCTCCAGCTCGGCGCGCACCACCGCCAATGGCGTGCGCAGCTCATGCGAGATGTCGGCGATGAAGGCGCGACGGTTGCGCTCGGTATCGTCCAGCGCCTGTGCCATCCGGTTGAAGTCGTTGACCAGTGCGTCCAGCTCATCGTCGCTGGTGCGCTCGATGCGGGTGGCGTAGTCACCGGCGGCCAGCCGGTGGGTGGCCGCGGCCAGCTTGGCAAGGCGCTGGCGCAGCGCCCGCGATACCAGCCAGGCCAGCAGTACCGTCACCAGTAGCAGCGCGATGCCGATCACCCACCAGGCGCGCACCTGGGTGTTGTAGAAATTCAGGTCGTTGGTGGCGATGACGGTCTGGAACGGCACCATGCCCAGCCAACCGACGGTCTGCCCGTCCACCTGCACCGCGTGCGGCTCGTCATCGCTGGTGGCGTCGGGGTTGCCGGCCACGAAGCGGTGCTGCGCATCGAACAGGCCCAGACGCGATGGCACGCCGGTCTGGTCGGACAGCGGCGGCACCGGTCCTTCGTGCCCATGGGCCAGATCCGGGCGCAGCAGCCGCGCCCAGCGGTCGCCATCACCGTGCAGATGTTCCCAGCCACCGTGCTCGCGGTACTCGCGCTGCAGGTGTGGCATCAGCCGCTGCATGCGCAGATCGCCCTGGTCGTTGAGGTAGTCCAGGAATCCGGTCTGGAAGGCCACGCGGCTGGCAATACCGTTCACTGCCAGCACCAGCAGGCAGGCGGTGAAGATCGCGAGGAAGGTCTTCGCGGTCAGGCCGAATTTGAGTCGAATCTTCGCCATCGCGGAGGCCATTAGCGGCGCATGCGGCGCCGAAAGCAAGCGCCAGCTGAGCCGGTCGCACAATCTCCATATTCTCTGCACAGTTCCACGGCAGCGTGCACGGGTCAACGCAAGGCCCCCACGCCCCCCATGTCCCTCCTGCGCCCGCTGTCCCGTTCCCCGCGTCTCCTGCTGCTGCCCCTGCTGCTGGCCCTGGCGGCCTGTTCGGCGGGCAGGACTGAAGCACCGGCCATGCCCGAAGTGGGCGTCATCACGGCCAGCGCGCAGCCGCTGGCACTACAGCAGACCCTGCCCGGCCGCGCCGTGCCGTTCGAGATCTCCGAGGTGAGGCCGCAGATCGGCGGCCTGATCCGCCAGCGGTTGTTCACCGAAGGCCAGCAGGTCAAGGCAGGGCAGCTGCTGTACCAGGTCGATCCGGCGCCCTACCAGGCGGCCTTCGATACCGCCCGCGGGCAGCTGGCGCAGGCCGAGGCCACCGTGTTGTCGGCACAGCCGAAGGCCGAGCGCACCCGCGCGCTGGTGAGCATGGATGCGGCCAGCAAGCAGGATGCCGACGACGCCACCTCGGCGCTGAAGCAGGCGCAGGCCAACGTGATTGCCGCGCGCGCTGCATTGCAGGCCGCCCGCATCAACCTCGACTACACCCGCGTGACCGCCCCCATCGACGGTCGCATCGGCACCTCCAGCGTGACCGCGGGTGCGCTGGTCGCGGCCGGACAGGACGCCGCGCTGGCCACCATCCAGCGGCTGGACCCGGTGTACCTGGATGTCACCCAGTCCAGCACGCAGATGCTGGCGCTGCGCAAGCAGCTCGATGCCGGCCTGGTGAAGGCCATCGATGGCAAGGCACAGGTGAAGGTGCTGCTGGAGGACGGCAGCACCTATGCGCATGAGGGCACCCTGGAGTTCGTCGGCAGCGCGGTGGATCCGGGTACCGGCAATGTGGTGCTGCGTGCGGTCATCCCGAACCCGGACGGCCTGCTGCTGCCCGGCATGTACCTGAAGGCGGTGCTGCCGATGGCCACCGACGCGCGCGCGCTGCTGGTGCCGCAGAAGGCGGTGACGCGCAACGAACGCGGCGAGCCGCTGCTGCGCCTGCTCGACGCCAAGGACCATGTGGTCGAGCGCCGGGTCAGCACCGGCCAGGTGGTCGGCAACCAGTGGCAGATCACCGATGGTCTCAAGACCGGCGAACGGGTGATCGTCAGCAACGGCAGTGCGGTATCACTGGGCCAGCAGGTGAAGGCGGTGGCGGCGACGACGGCGCAGCTGGCGGCGATGCCGGCGATCGACCCGAACGGCAACACCGACGAAAAGTCGCACTGAGGCCTGCCGCACATGGTTCGTTTCTTCATCGACCGGCCGATCTTCGCCTGGGTGATCGCCATCGCGGTCAGCCTGCTGGGCCTGCTTGCGATCCTGATCCTGCCGGTGGACCGCTATCCGCAGATCGCGCCACCGACCATCACCATCCGCGCCACCTACACCGGTGCCTCGTCGCAGACCGTGGAAAACGCGGTCACCCAGGTCATCGAGCAGTCACAGCAGAGCCTCGATCACCTGATGTACATGACCTCGACCAGTGCCTCGGATGGCTCGGCGCAGGTCAACCTGGTGTTCGCCACCGGCACCAATCCGGACACCGCGCAGGTGCAGGTGCAGAACCAGCTGCAGGCGGCCATGGCCACGCTGCCGCAGGCGGTGCAGCAGAATGGCCTGACCATCACCAAGTCCAGTGGTTCGATCTTCGAGGTGCTGTCGTTCACCAGCGAAGACGGCAGCATGGACAACTTCGATGTCGCCAACTTCATGGAAGCGCGCATCGATGACCAGATCAGCCGCGTCAGTGGTGTCGGCAACATCCAGCCGATCGGCCAGGAGTACGCCATGCGCATCTGGCTGGACCCGGAGAAGATGCGCCAGTACGCGCTGATGCCGTCGGACATCGAGACTGCGCTGCAGGCACAGAACACCGACGTCTCGGCCGGTGAACTCGGCGGCCAGCCGGCGCTGAAGGGCCAGCAGCTCGACGCCACGGTGACCGCGCGCAGCCGCCTGCACACGCCCGAGCAGTTCGCGCAGGTGGTGCTGAAGGCCGACGCCAACGGCAGCGTGGTGCACCTCGGCGACGTGGCGAAGATCGGCCTGGGCCCGGAGAGCTACGACAGCATCAGCACCTTCAACGGCAAGCCGTCTGCGTCGCTGGGTATCGAACTCAATGCCGGTGCCAATGCCATCGCCGTGTCCAAGGCTATCGATGCACGGCTTCAGCAGCTGCAGAAGTACTGGCCGCACGGCTACACCGCCCACGTGGCGTTCACCACCACGCCGTTCGTGACCATCTCGCTGAAGGAAGTGGTGATCACCCTGATCGAGGCGATCATCCTGGTGGTGCTGGTGATGTACCTGTTCCTGCAGAACTGGCGCGCTACCCTGATCCCGACCATCGCGGTGCCAGTGGTGCTGCTGGGCACGTTCGGCGTGCTGGCCGCGTTCGGCTACTCGATCAACACGCTGACAATGTTCGCGCTGGTACTGGCCATCGGCCTGCTGGTGGACGATGCCATCGTGGTGGTGGAGAACGTGGAACGGGTGATGACCTTCGAAGGGCTGGCGCCGAAGCCGGCCACGCTGAAGGCGATGGGCCAGATCACCGGCGCGCTGGTCGGCATCGTGCTGGTGCTGACCGCGGTGTTCCTGCCGATGGCGTTCTTCAGCGGTGTCACCGGGGTGATCTACCGCCAGTTCTCGGTGACGATTGCTGCAGCAATGATCCTGTCGGTCCTGGTCGCGATGACCATCACCCCGGCACTGTGCGGCAGCATCCTGCACCAGATTCCCAAGGGCGGCCATCCGCATGGCGACCACGGCGGCGAACCGAGCCTGCTGGGCAAGTTCTTCATCTGGTTCAACCACCGTTTCGAGCGCACCTCCAACGGACTGCGCCGACGCGTGGATGGCTTCCTCGGCCGGCGCACGCTGGGCGTGGTGTTCTACCTCGTGCTGAGCGTGGTCACCGGCCTGCTGCTGTGGCACCTGCCCGGCGCGTTCCTGCCCGACGAGGACCAGGGCATGCTCAATGCACTGGTGAAGCTGCCGGCCGGCTCCACCCTGGAGCAGACCCGCGCGGTGATGGACCGCCTGAGTGCCGCCGCAGTGAAAGACGACAGCGTGCTGTCGATCCAGGCCACCGCCGGCTTCAGCGTGACCGGCAGCGGCCAGAACGTCGGCCAGGCCTTCATCCGCCTGAAGGACTGGGATGACCGCAAGGACGATGCCGATACCATCGCCGCACGGTTGACCAAGGCCATGGCCAGCGTGCCCGATGCGCAGGTGTTCATCACCTCGCCGCCGGCCATCCTCGGCCTGGGTGATGCGGGCGGATTCACCCTGGAACTGCAGGACGAAGGCGGTGCCGGCCATGCCGCCGCCGTGGCCGCGCGCAACACCCTGCTGAAGGAAGCTGCCAAGGATCCGAAGCTGGTCAACGTGCGCTATGCCAGCCTGGAAGATGCACCGGTGTATGCGGTGAAGGTGGACGACGCCAAGGCACAGGCGATGGGTGTGAATCCGCAGGACATCAATGACACCCTGAATGCCGCGCTGGGCGGCGACTTCGTCAACAACTTCATCTACAAGGGCCGCATCAAGAAGGTCTTCATCCAGGGTACCGCCGAAGCGCGCATGCAGCCGCAGGACATCGAGCGTTGGAGCGTGCGCAACCAGGCCGGGCAGATGGTGCCGCTGTCGTCGCTGGTCAGCGCGCAGTGGTCCAGCGCACCGGCCGCACTGCAGCGCTACAACGGCATCTCGGCGATGGAGATCACCGGCCAGCCGGCGCCGGGCGTCAGCTCCGGCGAGGCGATGGCCGAGATCGCGCGCCTGGCCGACACGCTGCCGGAAGGCTTCAGCCACGCCTGGTCGGACATGGCCTACCAGGAACAGCTGTCGGGCAACCAGGCGCCGATGTTGTACGCCATCTCGCTGCTGTTCGTGTTCCTGTGCCTGGCCGCGCTGTATGAAAGCTGGGCGGTGCCGTTCGCGGTGATGCTGGCCGTGCCGGTGGGCGTGTTCGGCGCGGTGCTGATGATGAACCTGCGCGGCCTCAACAACGACGTGTACTTCCAGGTCGGCCTGTTGACCACGATTGGCCTGGCGGCCAAGAACGGCATCCTGATCGTCGAGTTCGCGCGCATCCTCGAACAGCAGGGCAAGAGCACCCGTGAGGCGATCCTGCAGGCGGTCTACCTGCGGCTGCGGCCGATCGTGATGACCTCGCTGGCCTTCCTGATGGGCGTGCTGCCGCTGGTGTTCGCCACCGGCGCCGGTTCGGCCGCGCGCCGTTCGCTGGGTACCGGCGTGGCCGGCGGCACGGTTGCCTCGATGGTGCTGGGCATGTTCTTCGTGCCGTTGTTCTACCTGCTGGTGCGCCGCCTGTTCCCGGGGCGCACGCCGGCCGAAGCCACTGCCCCGGAGGCAAGCCCATGAAGCCTTTGCTGCTGCGTGCCCTGGCGGCCGCGACGATGACCACCGTGCTCGGTGGCTGCGTGAGCATGGCCCCGCACTACCAACGGCCCGAGGCGCCGGTGCCGGTGCAGTTCGGTAACGCGGCCACCGGCGAGGCCGACCCGGCGCTGGCGATGCCGGCCTGGCGTGAGGTGTTCCTGGAAGCGCGCCTGCAGCAGGTGATCGCGCTGGCGCTGCAGAACAACCGCGACCTGCGCGTAGCGGTGCTGCAGGTGGAGAAGGAACGCGCGCAGTACCGCATCCAGCGCGCGGCGCTGCTGCCGTCGGTGGATGCCAGCGGCAGCGTCACTCGTTCGCGGGTCAGCGATGCCAACAGTGAGACCGGGGCCACCCAGGTGACCGAGTCCGACGCGGTGCAGGTCGGCATCAGCAGCTGGGAGCTGGACCTGTTCGGGCGCATCCGCAGCCTGAAGAACGAAGCCCTGCAGAACTGGCTGGCCAGTGCCGAGAACCAGCGTGCGGCGCGCACCAGCCTGGTCGCCGAAGTGGCGACAGCGTGGCTGGCGCTGGCGGCCGATGGGCAGTCGCTGGCATTCACGCAACAGACCCTGGAGAGCCAGCAGCAGACCCTGCAGCGCACCGAGGCCCGTCATGCGCAGGGGCTTGCCTCGGGGCTGGACCTGTCGCAGGTACAGACCAGCGTGGAAGCCGCGCGCGGCGCGCTCGCCAAGCTGCAGACGCAGCAGGCGCAGGATCGTGATGCGCTGCAGTTGCTGGTGGGTGCTCCGCTGGATGCGGCGTTGCTGCCCAGCGCGCAGGCATTGGACGGCACCGTGGCGCTGGCTCCGCTGCCTTCCAACCTGCCGTCGAGCGTGCTGCTGCAGCGCCCGGATGTGCTGTCCGCCGAACACGCGCTGCAGGCGGCCAATGCCGATATCGGCGCCGCGCGCGCCGCGTTCTTCCCCACGCTGACCCTGACCGCCAACTACGGCCACAGCTCCACCGCGTTGTCGACGCTGTTCTCGGCCGGCACCCGTGGCTGGTCTTTCGCGCCGAGCATCACCGCGCCGATCTTCCATGCCGGCGCACTGAAGGCGTCGCTGGATGCGTCGAAGATCGGCAAGGACATCGGCATCGCGCAGTACGAGAAGGCGATCCAGCAGGCCTTCAGCGAAGTGGCCGATGCGCTGGCCACGCGTGATCACCTGACCGCGCAGATGGACGCGCAGCGCGCGCTGGTGGCCGCCAGCCAGCGCAGCTACACACTGGCCGACGCGCGTTACCGCACCGGGATGGATGGCTACCTGCAGTCGCTGGATGCACAGCGCAGCCTGTACGCCGCGCAGCAGGACCTGATCGCGCTGCAGCAGCAGGAAGCAGGCAACCGGGTGACCTTGTTCAAGGTATTGGGCGGCGGCGCCGACGCACGGTAGCGCGTTCGTTCCGGTGGGTGTGTCTTCCGCTCCGGTGGGTGCCGACCTTGGTCGGCACAAATGCATGCAGCATCGCGATCTGAAAATGCGTGCCGACCAAGGTCGGCACCCACCAGAGTGGCAGTAGATCCACGCCATGCGTGGATGAATCCCTGCCACTGCACGGTAGCGCCGGGCCATGCCCGGCGAGCGCAGCGGCGCGTTACGCCACACGCCCGCGGCGCGCCCGCTCCAGGTGCACCAGCAGCAGCGAGATCGCCGCCGGGGTCATGCCCGGAATGCGCTGTGCCTGGCCGACGGTCTGCGGGCGCACGCGTTCGAGCTTCTGCAGCGCCTCGGCCGACAGCCCGCGCACGGTCGCATAGTCGAACGCCTCGGCGATCGGCGTGGCCTCATGCCGCTGCTGGCGCTCGATTTCCTCGCGCTGGCGATCCAGGTAGCCGGCGTACTTCACGCCGATCTCCACCTGTTCGGCCACCTTGCCGTCGGCCACGGCCGGGCCCAGCGACGGCACCTGCATCAGCTGCGCGTAATCCAGCTCGGGGCGCTTGATCAGGTCCAGCACATTGGTTTCGCGGCTGACCGCCACGCCCAGCGTTTCCTGCACTTCACGGCCCAGCGCATTGGCCGGGGTCGCCCACAGCGCACCCAGACGCGCACGCTCGGCGGCCACGGCGGCCTGCTTGGTTTCGAACGCGTTCCAGCGGCGGTCGTCGACCAGGCCCATCTCGCGGCCGGCCGGGGTCAGGCGCTGGTCGGCATTGTCCTCGCGCAGCTGCAGGCGGTACTCGGCGCGGCTGGTGAACATGCGGTACGGCTCGTTGGTGCCGTGGGTGATCAGGTCATCCACCAGCACGCCCAGGTACGCCTCGTCGCGACGCGGGCACCAGCCATCCAGCCCGCGCACCTGGCGCGCGGCGTTGAGGCCGGCCAGCAGGCCCTGTGCAGCCGCCTCTTCATAGCCGGTGGTGCCGTTGATCTGGCCGGCGAAGAACAGCCCGTTGACCAGCTTGGTCTCCAGCGAGGCCTTCAGCCCGCGCGGGTCGAAGAAGTCGTACTCGATCGCATAACCGGGGCGGGTGATGTGCGCGTTCCCGAAACCACGGATGCTGCGCACCATCTCCAGCTGCACGTCGAACGGCAGCGAGGTGGAGATGCCGTTGGGGTAGATCTCGACGATGCCCAGGCCTTCGGGTTCGACGAAGATCTGGTGGCTGGCCTTCTCGGCGAAGCGCACTACCTTGTCTTCGATGGACGGGCAGTAGCGCGGGCCGATGCCCTCGATCTGGCCGCTGTACAGCGGCGAGCGGTGCAGCGCGTCGCGGATGATCTGGTGGGTCTGCTCGGTGGTGTGGGTGATCCAGCAGCTGACCTGCTGCGGATGCTCGTTCACCGAGCCGAGGAAGGACATCACCGGCCGCGGCGTATCGCCAGGCTGTTCGTCCATCACGCTGTAGTCCAGCGAGCGGCCATCGATGCGCGGCGGCGTGCCGGTCTTCAGGCGGTCGACCTGGAACGGACGCTCGCGCAGGCGCGCGGCCAGCGTGGTGGCCGGCGGGTCGCCCATGCGGCCGGCGGCGTACTGGGTCGGGCCGACGTGGATCTTGCCGGCCAGGAAGGTGCCGGCCGTCAGCACCACCGCCCCGGCGTCGAAACGCAGGCCGGTCTGGGTGATGACGCCGCGCACTTCATCACCTTCGATGACCAGATCATCGACCGCGGCCTGGAACACCGTCAGGTTGTCCTGGCCTTCGACGATGGCGCGGATCGCCATGCGGTACAGGTTGCGATCGGCCTGGCAACGGGTGGCACGCACGGCCGGGCCCTTCGATGCGTTGAGCGTGCGCCACTGGATGCCGGCGCGGTCGGCGGCATGCGCCATCGCACCGCCCAGGGCGTCGATTTCCTTGACCAGATGGCCCTTGCCGATGCCGCCGATGGCCGGGTTGCAGCTCATCGCGCCCACGGTTTCGATGTTGTGGGTCAGCAGCAGGGTGCGCACGCCGGTGCGGGCTGCGGCCAGCGCGGCTTCGGTGCCGGCGTGGCCACCGCCGATGACGATGACGTCGTAACGATGGAAGGACGGGTTCATGGGGGCTGTTCAGCTGGGGGCAGGCGCGGCCGGGGGCGGCGCCGGGGTGGCGATTTTAGCGCCATTCGGGGCCCGGACGCCGGCGCCGGCCAGTTGGCGGCGAAATCGGCCCTAAAGTTGGCAGGATTTTTGCAGATAACCCAATAGCACCCATCGTGGCTGGCGCCGTAGGCGCCCGTGACCGGAATTGGAACAGGGGCCGGTACAGGCGCACGGTGGGGGAGCAGAGGGCCGGCAGTCGGGGGACTGCCCGGCCCTGTTTTTTTGGGGCTGTCGGGAGAGCTTCATCCACGCATGGCGTGGATCTACTGATGACGGCCCCAGGGTCGATCCACGCCGCGCGTGGATACCCATCGCGCGCAATGCCCGGTAGATCCACGCCATGCGTGGATGGCTCGGCGACCCCGGTCCAAAACAAACGGCCCCGCAATGCGGGGCCGTCTGCCTTCAGAGGTGCCGACATCCGACAGGGCCGGAACAGGGGGGATCCAGATGTTCCTGTCGGATATCGACGTAGAGCTTTTTGCGGCGGCCCGTGTCGTTTTTGTCACTTTGTGACGCGGGCCGTCACTGTCCGCGTAGATTGCGGCTTAGACCGTGTGAAATGCAAGACGGTTCAGCGCTCAACTGTGCGCTGCGTCGCACGATCCATGTTGCGCCAGGGGGAACCGTTCATCCTCGGCGCACTCGGTGCCGGGGCCGGGCGGGCCTGCGGCGCGGGCGCTGGCGGCTGCATGTTCGATTGCGGCGGGCGGCGCATCGAATCCATGTTCCGCCACGGGGAACCGCCGTTGTACGACGGCCGCGGCGGCGGCGGCGGACGGTTCTCGCCACCGTTGCCGGGCGGACGCGGCGGCGGGCGGTGGTTGTGCGGCGGGCGGTAGATCGGGCGCGAGTAGTACGGGTTGCCATAGCCGCCGTAATAGCCGCCATAGCCACCGTAGTACGGGTAGCCGTAGTTGTAGGGATAGCCGGCCGGGTAGCGGTACTCCACCGACGGCGCGCCGTGGTAGTAGCCGCCACCGCGGCCACCGCCTACATAGTCGTAGGTGGTGCAGCCAGTCAGGCCCAGCAACAGGCCACCGGCAAGCAACAGGCGCATTTTCATGGTGGGTCCCCCCAGAGGACGGGTGTGCAGCCAGCTTCGTGCGCGGGCATTGAATCGGCCCTTAATTCGGCTGGCCAGGATGAATGGAGGCGTAGGCCTGCATGCTGGCATGACCTGTGCCCCGGTCGCCAGCGCAGGGGCATACGTTAATCTTGCGTCATGAGCGATTCACTGTTGCCCCGCGCCGATGACGTCCTGCTTGCTGCTGCGAGGATCGCCCCGCATGCCAGCGTGACCCCGGTGCTGCGCTCGCGCACGCTCGATGCGATGACCGGCGCACAGCTGGCGTTCAAGGCCGAGCACCTGCAGCGCGGTGGCGCATTCAAGTTCCGTGGTGCCTGCAATGCGGTGTGGTCGCTTGATGCTGATCGTGCAATTGCTGGGGTGGTGACCCATTCCTCCGGCAACCACGGTGCCGCGCTGGCCCTGGCCGCACGCACCCGGGGCATCCCCTGCCATGTGGTGGTGCCGGAAGGGGCGGTGGCCGCCAAGCTGGCCAACATCGCCCGCCACGGCGCCACGCTCTGGCGCTGTCCGCCGACCATCGCCGACCGCGAGGCCACCTGTGCCAGGGTGCAGGCCGATACCGGCGCGACCCTGGTCCATCCGTATACGGACCCGGCGGTGATGGCCGGGCAGGGCACTGCGGCCCTGGAACTGCTGCACAGCGACGGCCCGTTCGATGTGCTGGTGGTGCCGGTGGGCGGCGGTGGCCTGGCCAGCGGTACCGCGCTGGCCCTTCAGCACGCCAGTCCGCACACGCGTCTGATTCTGGCCGAGCCGGCCGGTGCCGATGACACCGCGCGCTCGCTGGCCACCGGCGAGCGGCAGCGCGCGTTCACCCCGGACACCATCTGTGATGGCCTGCGTACCCTGATCGGCGCGCCCAATTTCGAGTTGCTGCGCGCCGCCGGTGCCGAGGTGATCGTGGTCGATGACGCCGCGACGCTGGTGGCGATGCGCCTGCTGTGGGACGTGCTCAAGCAGGTGGTGGAACCCTCTTCGGCCACCGTGCTGGCTGCGGTGATGGCGCAGCCGCAGCGCTTCGCCGGCCTGCGCGTGGGCCTGGTGCTGTCCGGCGGCAACGTCGACCTGCCAGCCCTGCGCTGGGGGGCGGCGTGAGCCGCGGGCGGCACCGCGAACGCACCGGCCTGCTGGGCTGGTTGTGGCGGCTGTTCGTGTTGCTGGTGATCTGGCTGCTGGGCGTGACCGCCTGGATCGTCTGGGTGGGTGAACGCGACCAGGCCGCCAAGGCCGACGCCATCATCGTGCTGGGTGCCGCCGCCTACGACGCCAAGCCGTCACCGGTGTTCGAAGAACGCATCCGCCATGGGCTGGATCTGTATGAAGCACGCTATGCGCCGCTGCTGATCTTCACCGGTGGCTATGGTGGCACCGGTGCGCGCTTCTCCGAATCGCAGGTGGCGCGGCGCTACGCGCTGAAGCATGGCGTGCCGGACGACGCCATCCTGATCGAGACCGCCTCGCGCAATACCGTGCAGAACCTGGTGGAAGCCAAGCGCTTGATGGACCAGCGCGACCTGCACCGGGTGATCATCGTCAGCGACCCGCTGCACATGGCGCGCGCGCTGCGCCTGAGCAAGGCGCTGGGCATCGATGCGCTGGCCTCGTCCACACCCAGCACGCGTTTCCGCAGCTTCCATACCAGCTGGCGCTTCCTGGTGCAGGAGATCTACTTCTTCCACCGTGACCTGGTGCGCCCGCCGCTGAGTTCGCCGGCCAATACCTGAGCGGCTGCCGCCTGCTTTGGGTGGGTGCCGACCTTGGTCGGCACAACCTGCCAGATCGCGATGCCGCAGGCATTGTGCCGACCAAGGTCGGCACCTACCAGAACGGATTCCGTGCATGAGTCGGTAGTCGCCGACCTTGGTCGGCGCATCACCCGTGATCGATCGATCAGGTCTGCTTGCGCCGGATCGGAATCGCCGACACTGGCACCGCGGCCACGTCATGCCCGCCTTCGCGGATCGGCGCGCCGGGGTCCGGGGCCCAGGCGTGGGCGTAGATCACTTCCCAGCTGCTGGGCAGCTTGCCGTCGGCGCGACGCATCGGTTCGTACGCGGCCGCGGCGGCGGCGAAACGCCCGCGACCGGTCAGGGTATGGCGGCGGTCTACCCGCGCATTGGTCGCGCCCATCGCGCGCAGCTCGCGCATCAGCGAGGGCAGGTCGTCGTAGGTCAGGGTGAACAGATCGCGGTCCAGCACCGGGTCGCGGAAGCCAGCCATCATCAGTGCATCGCCGAACTGCGCGATCTGCGCGAAGCGGCTCACGTGCGGGCGGTCGTCGGCGGCGGCGAAGGCTTCGTTGAGTTCGATCAGCGTTTCCGGGCCGAACGTCGAGCACAGCAGCAGGCCGCCGGGCTTGAGCACGCGGCGGAACCCGGCGAACACCGCCGGCAGGTCGTCCACCCACTGCAGGCACAGGTTGCTGAAGATCACGTCCACGCTGTTGTCGGCCAGCGGCAGCGCAGCGGCGTCGCCGCACAGGCGCTGGAACGGCTTCCACCAGCCGGCCTGGCGCTTGGCCTGGTCCAGCATCGGCAGCGCCACGTCCAGCGCGATCACCTGCGCCTTCGGCCAGCGCTTCTTCATCAGCGCACTGGCGTGGCCGGTGCCGGAACCAATGTCCAGCACCACCTCGGGCTTGCGTGCCTCCAGGTAGTCCAGCGACTCGATCAGCCGCGACTGCACCTCGCGCTGCAGGGCGGCGGCAGCATCGTAACTGGTGGCGGCACGCGCGAACGCGCGACGGACATGGCGGGCATCGAAGTGGGACGGCATTGCGAAAGTCTCTTAGAACGTACCGGGGTAGGCGCCGCCGTCGATCAGCAGGTTCTGCCCGGTGAGGTAACCGGCCTGTGCACTGCACAGGAAGGCGCAGGCGGCGCCGAATTCGTCCGGCGTGCCGAAGCGGCCGGCGGGAATCTGCTGGCGGCGGCGTTCAGCGACTTCACCGGCGTCGCCGTCCTTGCCGGCGCTGTGGGCGAAGTTGGCGCGCAGTCGATCGGTGTCGAACTGGCCGGGCAGCAGGTTGTTGATCGTGACGTTGTGGGCCACCGTGCGGCGCGACAGGCCGGCGACGAAACCGGTCAGGCCGCTGCGCGCGCCGTTGGACAGTGCCAGGATGTCGATCGGTGCCTTCACCGCCGACGAGGTGATGTTGACGATGCGGCCGAAGCCGCGCTCGATCATCGCGTCCACGGTGGCGCGGATCAGCGCGATCGGCGCCAGCATGTTGGCATCCAGCGCGGCAATCCAATCCTCGCGCTCGAAGGTGCGGAAATCGCCCGGCGGCGGGCCACCGGCATTGTTGACCAGGATGTCCACCTGCGGGCAGGCGGCCAGCGCCGCCGTGCGGCCGGCCTCGGTGGTGACGTCGGCGGCGACGGTGCGTACCTCACCGGCACCGGGCAGTGCACGCAGTTCGTCGGCAGCGACCTGCAGTGCAGCCTCGCCACGCGCCACGATCACCACGTTCACGCCCTCGCGCACCAGTGCACGTGCGCAGCCCAGGCCCAACCCCTTGCTTGCGCCGCAGACCAGTGCCCAGCGACCAGTGATACCCAGATCCATGCCTCAGTCCTGCTGAATTCGGTGGGCGCTCATTGTCCGCCATCGGCCGGTGACAGGCCGGCAACGAAGTGTTGCAGAGCGGCGGCCACCTCATCGGCATGGCCGAGGAAGGGCGCATGGCCGCCGTGGGCGATGGTCAGCGCCTGCGCGCCCGGGGCCAGCGCCGCAGCGGCCTGCATGGCGACCGGTGACACCAGGCGGTCGCGCTGGCCGGCGATCCACAGGCTGGGCTTGCCCAGCGTCGGCAGGGCGCCGCGCAGGTCGGTGCTTTCGAGCAGGCGCAGGCCTTCCAGCAGGGCGCGTTCAGTGGGGGCACCGCGCTCGACCAGGCGCTGGCGCAGCGTGCGCAGCTCCTCGCGGGCGTGCGCCGAGCCCATCACGTCCAGCGCCAGGAAGCGCTCCAGGGTACCGCCGAAATCGTTGGCCAGCTCGCGCCCGAACTGCTCGAACACCGCCGGTTCCACCGCGTGCGGCCAATCCTCGCCACGCACGAAACGCGGCGTGGCAGCGATCATTGCCAGCCCGCGTACCTTCGGCAGCGTTGCCGCCGCGTGCAATGCGAACAGGCCGCCCAGCGACCAGCCGCACCACACCGCCGGCGGCGTGGCCGCAGCAATGGCACTGACCACGAACGGCAGGCGCAGCGGCGTGGTGTCCTCGCGGCTGTGCCCATGGCCGGGCAGGTCGACAAGATGCAGGGTGAACTGGTCCGCAAGCCGCTGTACCAGCGGCGCGAACACGCCGCCCTGCAGGGCCCAACCGTGGATCAGTACCAGGTCCGGCCCACGGCCGGTGACTTCAATATGCATGGGCAACGAAACGGAACTCAGGCAAAAGCGGGCAGCGGCGGTGGGGCGGTTTCGCGTACGGCCAGGTCGACGCGATCGCGCGCGTTGGCGATGGCCTCGACCAGACCCCGCACCTGTTCCGGTGCATGCAGTGCGGACAGCGTAACGCGCAGGCGCGCCTTGCCTTCCGGCACTGTCGGCGGGCGGATCGCGCCGACCAGCCAGCCGGCCTGTTCCAGCGCCTTGGACATCGCCATGGCGCTGTGGTCATCGCCGCACAGCAGCGGCTGGATCGGCGTTTCCGAGGCCATCAGATCCAGCCCGTGGCGGCGTGCTTCGCTGCGGAACAGCGCGATCAGGTCGGCCAGCTTGGAGCGGCGCCAGTTGTCCCTGCGCGCCAGGCGCACCGCCTCGAGTGCAGCGGCGGCCATCGCCGGTGGCACGGCGGTGGTGTAGATGTACGGGCGCGCGGTTTCGGCCAGGTGCTCGACCAGATCGTCGCGGCCCAGCACCAGCGCACCGGAACCGCCCAAGGCCTTGCCCAGCGTCACCAGCTGCAGCGGTACGTCGTCCACGCCCAGGCCGGCGGCAGCAACGGCGCCACGGCCATCACCCACCACGCCGACGCCATGCGCGTCATCGACGTAGAACAACGCCTGCTGCAGGCGCGCGACCAGCGACAACGCACGCAGCGGCGCGATGTCGCCATCCATGCTGAAGACACCGTCGGTGGCCAGCATCGCCGCGCCGTCGGGTGCGTGCTTGAGCTGGCGCATCGCGCCTTCCGCATCCAGGTGCGGGTAGCGGCGCAGACGCGCACCCGCCAGCCGCGTCGCATCGAGCAGGCTGGCGTGGTTGAGCTTGTCCTGCACGCATACGTCGTTCTCTTCGCTCAGCAGCGCCTGCTGCACCGCCAGGTTGGCGGCGAAGCCACTGCCGAACAGCAATGCACGCGGGTAACCCAGCCACTCGGCCACTTCGCGTTCAAGAGCGTCGTGCATCGCGTGGTGGCCGCAGACCAGGTGCGAGGCACCGGCACCGGCACCTTCGCGCGCAGCGGCGTCCTGCAGCGCATTGACCACGCTGAACTGCTGCGCCAGGCCCAGATAATCGTTGCTGCAGAAGCCGGTCAGCCACTGGCCGTCCACCTCAAGGCGCACGCCGTCGCGACGGGTGACCGTACGTCGCGGGCGGCGACGGCCTTGGGCATCGCGCAGAGCGCGCTGGGCGTGGAGGCGGGCGGTCAGGTCGGGGCGGGCCATGGTGGCTGAATGCGTCGACGGGGCGGCTAGGGTAGCGCGTTGCCGCGGCGCCTGCTTGCGCCGCGTCTCAGGCCGCGTGAGCGCAGCCGCAGCCGGGCGTATCGGCACTGATATCGGCGTGCACGGTACCGCCATGGTCATGGCCCTCGGCATCCACCTGTACCGCCATCGGCTGCAGACCGAGCCGGGCGAACAGGGCCAGGTCGCGTTCGCTTTCCGGGTTGCCGGTGGTCAGCAGCTTGTCGCCGTAGAAGATCGAGTTGGCACCCGCCAGGAAGCACAGCGCCTGCAGTTCGTCACTCATCGCCTCGCGCCCGGCCGACAGCCGCACCATCGAGTGCGGCATGACAATGCGTGCCACTGCGATCATGCGCACGAACTCGAACGGGTCCAGCTCGGCACTGCCATGCAGCGGCGTGCCCGCCACCTGCACCAGCTTGTTGATCGGCACCGAATCCGGATGCGCCGGCAGCGTGGCCAGCGCCAGCAGCAGGCCGACGCGCTGCGCGCGCGTCTCGCCCATGCCGACGATGCCGCCGCAGCAGGTCTTCAGGCCGGCATCGCGCACGTGTTCCAGCGTATCCAGGCGGTCCTGGTACTGGCGCGTGTGGATGATCGAATCGTAGTAGTCCGGCGCGGTGTCGAGATTGTGGTTGTAGTAGTCCAGGCCTGCATCCTTCAACGCGCGCGCCTGCTCGCTGCTGAGCATGCCCAGCGTGGCGCAGGTCTCCAGCCCCAGTGCCTTCACCCCGGCGATCATCGCCGCCACCTTCGGGATGTCGCGGTCCTTCGGCGAACGCCATGCGGCGCCCATGCAGAAACGCGAGGCGCCGGCGGCCTTGGCCTGGCGCGCCTTGGCCAGCACCGCATCGGTCTCCATCAGCTTCTGCGCGTTCACCCCGGTGTTGTAGCGCTGCGCCTGCGGGCAGTACGCGCAGTCTTCCGGGCAGCCACCGGTCTTCACCGACAGCAGCGTGGAAACCTGCACCTGCGCCGGATCGAAGTGCTCGCGGTGCACCGCGGCGGCGCGGAACAGCAGCTCGGGGAACGGCAGATCGAACAGCGCCTGCAGTTCGTCGTGTTGCCAGTCGTGGCGGATGGCAGCAGCCATGGCGGGACCTTGGTTACGAGTGGAGCGAGGGCGGCAGTGTGGGTGGGTCGAGAAAGGCTGTCAACTAGCGTGCACATAGTTTGGTTTACGGCGTGCCCGCCCAGTCACCCCCGGCGGACACGCCGCGTTTCACCGCATCCTGCAAGGCGTTCAGCCACAGTGGCCGCTGTCCGTCGACCTCCGACGTGTCCAGACTGTCCTGCATGACCGATCTCCATCGCCTTCGCGGCCGCATCACCGCGCTGGTCCTCAGCGAGGCCTGGCGCCGCCGCGCCGCGCTCTGGGGCGGTGCCGTGGCCGTGGCGCTGGTGGCGATCCTGTTCGCCAAGGCCAGCGATGCGGCCTTCCATCTGTTCCAGCGCATCACCTCGCACTCGCCGTGGTGGGCCCTGCTGCTCACGCCGGGCATCTTCGCGCTGCTGGCCTGGCTGACCTCCGGCGTGCTGAAACCCACGCGGGGCAGCGGTATTCCGCAGGTCATCGCTGCGCTGGACAAGGCCGATGAGCCGTTCCGGAAAACCAACCTGTCACCCGCGGTTTCGGCCGGCAAGCTGCTGCTGACCTCGCTGTCGTTGCTGGGTGGTGCATCGGTCGGCCGCGAGGGCCCGACGGTTCATGTGGGCGCCAGCCTGATGTACCTGTTCGGCCGCTGGTTCGGCTTCAAGGATCCGCGCGAGCTCTCGCACTTCCTGTTGGCCGGTGGCGCTGCCGGTATTGCGGCGGCGTTCAACACGCCGCTGGCGGGCATCGTCTTCGCCATCGAGGAGCTCAGCGGCCGTTTTGAACATCGCTTCTCCGGCACCCTGTTGACCGCGGTGATCGTCGGTGGCGTGGTATCGCTCGGTCTGTTGGGCAACTACACCTATTTCGGCCATGTGAGCGCACGCCTGCCGCTGGGCCAAGGCTGGCTGGCAATCCTGCTGTGCGGCGTGGTGGCGGGGCTGCTGGGCGGGCTGTTCGCACGTGCGGTGCTGGCCAGTGCTGCGGGTCGCCCGCGTTGGCTCGGGCTACTGCGGCAGCGGCATCCGGTGCTGTTGGCCGCAGGCTGTGGCCTGGTGGTGGTACTGCTCGCCCTGGTGTTCGGTGAAGGCGCGTTCGGCACCGGTTACGAGCAGGCGCGCAGCCTGGTGCAGGGCCAGGCAATGGTCGGCCACGAGTTCGGGTTGATGAAGCTGCTGGCCAATCTGGCCTCGTACGTGGCGGGCATTCCCGGTGGCCTGTTCTCGCCTGCGTTGGCGGTCGGCGCGGGACTCGGCCACAACCTGGCACTGCTGATGCCGGGCGTGGACCCGCGCGCGTTCGTGCTGCTGGGCATGTGTGCCTACCTGACCGGCGTTACCCAGGCACCGCTGACCTCGGCGGTGATCTCGCTGGAGCTGACCGACAGTGGCGATCTGCTGTTGCCGATCCTGGCGACGGTGCTGATCGCCCGTGGTGTGTCCGGGCTGGTGTGCAGGGTACCGATCTATCGTGGGTTGGCGGAGCTGTTGATGGTGCCGAAAACGGCTGGAGATGTGGCTGTCGAGGCGCCTGCCGTGCGAACCTCCCCCACCCGCGAAAATGGAGATGACTAGGAGCAATGCAGCCTGGAGTAGCAATGTTCCTCCGACAGGAGGTGTTGGCGACGTTGCGGTGCTACTTCGTCACCGATGATGGCTCGCTTCCGGAAGTGGAGCTCGCGTACCGTGAGGCCGCCGGGACGGCCGATGCGTTCGCCTATCTGTTTGCCTGCGGTGCCCGCGTCGCGGGTTCTGGAAGCGTGCAACTCTGGCACCGTGCGGAAGATCGTGGTCAGCCGTTCATGGGACCGGGCGACGCGCGACGCGTTCTCCAGGGCGAAGTGGAACCCTTCCATGTCGGCCTTGCAGACATTGCCTGCGGCGGCGTTCTTCTGCCAGAACTGGGTGTGCTCGTCATGCGCCATGGGTTGACGCTCGACTACCGCATGGGATCGTCATGGGGCCAGCGGGAAGTCCAGGCCTTCCTGCTCCTTCTGCACCAGTTGCAGCGGCGGGGTGGCGTGATGACCGTTCCCTGGTGGGGTGAAGAAGGCCAGCGCAGGTTCGAGACCGCGTTGGCAGCCGTTGAGATGTGTTGAGCGGGTTCGCCCCAACGCAGGCACGCAACTGATAGACGACATTCATTGCTTCCATAAACGCGATCAATCAGCCCTCCATCTTCACTCCAGCGGTGAAGCTGATTCCGCGTTGCGCCGTCTACCCGATGCCACGCGCGACGCAGAAGATGCGTCCACGCCGGGGCTGCACCCGGACCTGCATCGAGAGCGCGACCATGATCAACTGCCGTATCCGCAGCCTGGCGGCTGCCGTCCTGGCCCTGGCCAGTTCCCCCGCGCTGGCGTTGGCGGGCACCCCATTGCTGCCCAGCGAGCGCAGCATCGGCACCCTCGAACCGGTGGCGCGTTTCGAAGGCGCCATGCCCACCAGCGTGGCGGTATCTGAAACCGGGCGCATCTTCGTCAACTTCCCGCGCTGGGGCGATGAGGTGGCCTACAGCGTGGCCGAATGGCACGACGGCCGCGCCTTGCCCTATCCGGATGCGCGCATCAACAGCGCGGAAGGAGCGGACCCGGCTGCACACTTCATCAGCGTGCAGAGCGTGGTGGCCGATGGTCAGGGTCGCCTCTGGGTGCTGGATACCGCTGCGCCGGGCTTCTCCGCTCCGCAGGCCGGCGGGGCCAAACTGGTGGCGATCGACCTTGCCACCAACAGCGTGACAAGGACGCTGGTGTTCCCGGCCAACGTCATCGATGCGCGCACCTACGTCAACGATGTGCGCTTCGACTTCCGGGTCAGCCGCGAGGGCGTGGCCTACGTGACCGATTCGTCGCTGAGCGGTATCGGCGGCATCATCGTGATCGACCTCGCCACTGGCGCCGCGTCCAAGCGCCTGGTCGGCCACGTGTCCACCTCGGCCGATCCCGCCTTCGTGCCGATCGTGGAAGGGCAGCAGATGCGACTGCGCAACGCGGATGGTTCGACGCAGCCGTTCACCGTGGCCGCCGATGGCATCGCCCTGTCGCCCGATGGCGGTACGCTGTTCTACACGCCCTTGTCCAGCCGTCATCTGTACAGCGTGCCGACCACGCTGCTGCGCGACCCGAAGGTGAGTGAAGCGGAACTGGCGGCCGCGGTGGTCGACCTCGGCGACAAGGGCGCCTCCGATGGCATGGAGATGGACGCCAACGGGCGGCTGTATGCCAGCGACTATGAGCACAACGCCATCCATGCCCGCGACGCGCAGGGGCGATGGACGACGGTGGTGCACGACCCGCGCATCCTGTGGCCGGATACGCTGTCGATGGGGCCGGACGGCTATCTGTATTTCACCGCCAACCAGCTGCATCGACAGGCCGGCTTCAATGGCGGCGTGGATCGCCGGCAGAAGCCCTACATGGTGTACCGCACGCGTGTGGATGCCGCACCTGCGCCGACGCGGTGAAGGCCCTCTGCTCGAGCGCTCGCACCTGGATCGGCCTGGAGCTTGCGTTCAGCGGCTGATTGAGACCGGTTTACCGAAAACATCCCGGGCAATGGTCGTAATGGTTCCATCCGCCTTGCGTACTTTGACGGGGGCGTCGTAGTTGGGCTCTGCAAACATCTGGTACCACGTGCGGGTCTGAAGACCTCCTGGTTGCGTCACCAGGGTGAACGCTCCAGAAGAATCGGCCCCATAGGCCGTGGTGGTGATCAGCAGGCCCTGCTCGCTGTCCTGGCTGGACGCCGTCAACCGACCAAGCGCGTCGTACTCGCTCCACACGCCCGTGCTCGGGTTGGCAGCAGCTGAAGGGTAGGAGGCAAATACTTTACGGCCCTGGCTGTCATAGGCGAAGCGGGTGTACTTCTGGCTTTCGGCCACACGTGCAGCGTCGTACTGCCAAACGGTAAGCGGTCGCCACAGGGCGTCGTAGTAGGTCACAGTGACTGCATTGCCGGTGGTTTCAGTCTGCCGCCAATGGCCTGCCGCAATGCCATGCTCTTCGCCGCTAACGGACTCGAAGATCCGGGTCGTCGGAGTCCAGTTGACCGTATCGCCAGCCGGAGGCGTGACCCGGTTGATCCGGCCCATGCTGTCGTAGCCGTAGGCGGTGATGCTGCCGTTCTCGTCGGTAATCTGGGTGATCCAGCCCTGGTCGCTGACTGCGGCGATCTGGGTGGTACCGTCGGGGCGTGTGATCGACTGCGGTATGCCGCGCTTCCAGCTTCCATAGCGCGTGGTATTGCCAGCACCGTCGACGCTGCCGGCCAGCGTGCCGTCACCGTTGTAGGAAAGCCTGGTCTTGAGGATGCCAAACTCGCTGCGCGTTGCCGGAAGGGCCGTGCCGGTGTCGTAGGTGGTCGACTCGGTGACGACGCCATTGATGGTGCGCGTGGCAACCTGGCCCAGTACCCATGCACTGGTGCTGTCGTAATAGGTGATCTGCTCGGTGCGCGAGTACTGCTGAGCCACTGCCGGCCCGGTGATGCATGCCAGAAGAAGCACGAGCTTCCGGCGACGTGACGATCGATTATGCATTCCCACTTCCTCGTGAGCCCATCTTCCTGCCTGCACACACCAACCTCCGCGGCGCGCGCTGGGCCGGTTGGCATGCCCCCGTTTCTGCAAAGACTGGAGTGTGTCTCGCGACCTGCGCTGCAGGCTGCTCCTCCGTTGGCCGCAGCAGCCTACAGCAGGCAATGGCTGCGCGGAAGATGGCAACGCAATCGGCAGGGCGATGCTCTGCGCTCGTGCAGCGGGCATGACCGATGTGATATACAGCGCGTTGCGATCTTCCGTGATCGACGACCGATGCCGCGATGTGGCTGCAGATCCTGCCTGGGGAACAAGGTCAGGGTCGACTCCGGTTCCGTCCACGCCGATACGCGCACAAGGGGGCCAACGGCGCAGCGCGCGGGAGGCAGGTGGAACTGCGATTCAAGGAATGCTTCGCATGTTGAAGTACGTTGTCGTTGCCGTGGTACGGGCTTTTCCTGCGCTCGTCCTGCTTCTTGGTGTTGCTGTAGCTTCCTCTGCCAAGGCCGCCCCCTTCTGCGAAGAGCCCCGCATGCTCAGGTCGGCGGCTGCGGCTACTTCATCATCGTTGCGGGCATTCTGCCCGGAGTTCCCGGAGCTTCCCCCCGAACCCGAGTATCACGCGTCGATCTTTGCCGGTCAGAGCGTTCCCACGACGATGGTGGTGGGCCAGCGTTACAACGTCAGCGTATCCATGCGCAACACCGGTACGCTGGTGTGGACGGCGGCGCAGAACGTCAATCTGGGCTCGCAGAACCCGGGCGACAACTGGACATGGGGCTTGCACCGTGTTCCCACCCCGGGCAGCGTCGGCGAAGGGCAGACCGCCACCTACAATTTCACGGTCACTGCGCCGCGGAATGCGGGCCGCTACAACTTCCAGTGGCGCATGGTGCAGGACGGGGTGACCTGGTTTGGCCCAAGCTCCAGCAACGTGCAGGTCAACGTCGTCGGATCGACCATCCGCGGCAATATCGATGGCATCACCAACGGGCAGATCACCGGCTGGGCCTGCTCCAGCGGCATCAATGATCCGATCGACGTCCATGTGTACCTGGGCGGGGCTGCGGGTGCCAACGGTGCGGTCATGGTGGGTGGTTACCGCGCCGGCAGCGTGAGCGAACCTGGCGTCGCCACCGCCTGCGGAGCAGCGGGCGGCGCCTATCGTTTCTATATTCCGATCCAGGGGGACTGGACGGTCAGCCATGCCAACAAGCCCATCTACATCCATGGCATCTCGCCGGTGGGCGCGCCCAACCTGACCATAGGTGGTTCGGGCAATTTCCGAATTCCCTACAACACGCCTCCGTCGGTCGCGTTCACTGCGCCTGCGGCCGGTACCGTGGTGGCGGAGGGTGGGTCCACGCTGATCTCGGCCAATGCGTCCGATCCCGATGACGGCGTATCGCAGGTGACATTCCTGGTCGACGGCAATGCCCGGGCAACCAGTGGTGCACCCTATCAATGGACCTACAGCGATATTCCCGAGGGGCCGCACACGCTCCAGGTGCAGGCCCGCGATACCCGCGGCGCGGTGACCACCACGCCAGCCCGGACGATCTATGGTTCACGCGTGATTGGAGACACCGGCGTGGCCAACGGTGCCATCTTTGGTTGGGCATGCGCAACGCACTTCAACGGTTCGATTCCGGTTCACCTCTATCTTGGAGGTCCGTATGGAACGGGTGTGGGCTATGGCATCGCCACCGCAAACCTGGGTAGCGAGCCTGCCATCAACAATCAATGCAAGGGTGGTGGTGGCGCGTACCGTTTCAGCATTCCGATCACCGACGCAATGGTGCGCGATCACGGTGGCAAGAAGATCTATCTGCATGGCATATCGCCGGTCGGCGGCGGCAACAATGTGCTGGCAAACGGCGGTACCTTCAGCGTGCCGGTCAACAGCCCACCGACGATCTCGCTGGTATCACCTGGCAACGTGCAGGTGGAGAGTCCGGGAGAGATCCGGCTGGTTGCCAACGCCAGCGATCCGGACGATGCCGTGGCGCAGGTCGCTTTCTATCGCGATGGGAATCAGGTCGCAGTGGTTGGCGCCGCACCCTACGAGTTCACGGTTTCCGGCCTGGGTGCAGGGAGCTACAGATTCCATGCGGTGGCCACTGATCGACGCGGCGCGACCGCGACATCGAATACGCATACGGTGTCGGTCGTCCGCGGGCAGTCGCCCCGTGCGGTTACGCGGACCTATGTCTACGATGGCAACCAGCGGCTGTGCAAGACCATCGAGCCGGAAACTGGCGCTACCGTGGTGGACTACGATGCCGCGGGTAACATTGCGTGGACGGCGTCCGGGCTTGATCTGACCGACACCGGTGCCTGCAACCGCACCGAGGCCTCGGCATCGGGGCGCCGTGTGGATCGTGCCTACGACGCACTCAATCGTGTTGTGCGGATACGCTTCCCTGATCGCAACGGCGACCAGGACTTGAGCTATCGCAACAGTGGCGAAGTACAGAGCGTCACCACCTGGAACGACCAGGGCAGACAGACCACCGTCAACTCCTTCCAGTACAACAAGCGCAACCTGTTGGTGGGCGAAAGCGCGGCCAGCACCGGACGCCCAACCTGGTCGATGGGGTACGGTTACGACGCGCAGGGCGCGCTGGCCAGCGTGGTCTATCCGGGCGGTCTGACAGTCAGCTACGCCAACAATGCCCAGGGGCAGCCGCTAAGTGTCTCCGCGGGCGGTGTCAGTTACGCCTCCGGTGTGCGCTACCACCCGACCGGGTCGGTGCAGTCCTTCAGCTATGGCAACGGTATTGTCCATGCGACGCAGTTGAACGCGCGGCAACTTCCGTATCAGCAGACCGACGCGGGCGCCATGTCCTATCGCTACAGCTACGACGCGATCGGCAACGTCACGGGGATTGCAGATCTGCAGCAAGGTGCCGGCTTCGATCGCACGTTGCAGTACGATGCTGGCCAGCGGTTGGTTGCTGCCGGTTCGGCCAGCTTCGGCGGTGATCACTGGCATCGGTACAGTTACGACGCGCGCGACAACCTGCTGTCCGCCTCACTGGGCGGCGTCAAGGACTACCGCTACTGGTACGACGAGCGCAATCGCCTTGCCAACATCCTCAATGCGGATGGCGCGACGATCATCGGGCTGTCCTATGACGCCCAGGGCAATCTGCGCAGCAAGAATGGGAGGGTCCACGAGTTCGATCTCGGCAACCGCTTGCGCACCATCCAGGGCCTGGAAAGCTACCAGTACGATGCCGCCGGCCGTCGGACGGTGACCTCCGATGGTAGCGGCGATCGGCTGCGCTCGTTCTATGGGCAGGGTGGACAGCTGTTGTATGAGCAGCGACGTGACGGAGGCGCGGCGGAGTTCATCATGCTGGGCAGCCGCCTGCTGGCCAAGCGCCAGGGTGGCGTGGTCACCTATCAGCACGTGGATTCGCTCGGAAGCCCGGTGGCAACCAGCAATGCGGCAGGGCAGGTGACCGAGCGGACACAGTACGAGCCCTATGGCCAGTCCATCGGCAAGGCCGTCGATGGCGTGGGATACACCGGCCATGTCTCCGATGCTGCGTCCGGGCTCGTGTACATGCAGCAGCGCTACTACGATCCGCAGATCGGGCGGTTCCTTTCGGTGGATCCATTGACCGCGTACAGCAGTCCCGTGGGCGCGTTCAACCGCTATCGGTATGCGGACAACAGCCCCTACAACTTCACCGACCCCGATGGCCGGCAGTCCAGGGATCATTACAACGTCATCGACGAGAAGATTCTGACGGGGATCTATGTGAAGGAAACGCCCGTAACCATGAGCAGGTCCGAGCGACTGACGGCTGGTGTCTTCGGCGGGGCGGATCTTGTCTATGGAAGTATCGGAGCCTCAGGTTATGCTATGGGTGCCCTCGTAGGTATTTCCAGCCCGATGGATGGTCCCGTACTGGATGTGGCCTTTGCCGTGGGGGGACTGAAGGATGGCGTGCAGGTTGTCGATGGTTTGCGCGGGGTACTGAGCGCCTTGGATGGAAGAGAGCGGCCTTCCTCTCTTGAGCAAGCTGGCGGTTTCTTCGGCGGCGAGGATGGCGCAAAGGCAGGAAAGGCGGTTGGAACAGTTGTGACGTTCCATGGTGCCGCAAAGGCTCTAAGTAATATTGATGGAACGGTCAAAGGGTTCACCGAAGCGGTAAAGCCGCTTGTGGAGAAATTCTCCGATCCATTCAAGGATAGTCAGGAAAAGACCAAGTGAGGTTGTCTTTGGTGAACGGTCGTAACTATTTCAATGGCCCGGTGGCCAATCTTGTAAGCTTGGTCTGTTGGGGCCTCCTTTTTCTGTTTGCCTTGTATCAAACGGTAGGTGCCATTGTATCAGGACGCCCGTATACCATCCTGCATGTCATCGCGACGGTGGTTTTGTTGCTGGTTGTCATACGGATCTTCCGGCGATACAGGGCTTCAAAGTCCCAGGCATAGATACATGTAGGGATTGAGTCGGTGGGCTATTTCATCGGATGAGTTCGCCGCGCGTTGAGCCGATCGGGCCGCTTCGATGCATCTGAGCCTGGCGATACATGAGCAGAGCGCTAGTGCTGCCTGATCATGTCGATGGCGATCTGCAGCCGCATCTCTGCGGCTGGATTGGCTTCCCGAAGCTTTCGCTTCTCATGGAAAATCTGGTGCTTCACTGATGAAGTTCAAGTCGGTTGTTGATGTTGCCGCATGTGCTGTCGCCCTCTGCCTGCTGCTGCCTGTTGCGGCTTACGCTCAAAGGTTTCCAGGGGATCCGTCATTTCAACCAAGCGTGTTCCCCGCTCATATGAGGCTCGTGGGCGCTTCGGGCCTTCAGGCACAGACCGCGGATTCGGTGTTTGGAGAGAGCGTTTCCCCTTCAAGTGGAAGTACCGTTTTCCTTCAGAGCGACATCCGGCTTGAAGGCACAGGGCCGGACATCGCGGTTGTCCGGAAGTTCGATGTTTCCAGGTATGCCGCGCTGGGATTGGGCTGGCAGCGCTTTGGCGACTGGGAGATGTTCATTCCTCGTATCTCGACCTTCGGCCTACCGCTGAAAGCGAACACACGGCTTGAACCTGGAAAGGAACATGAGCTGTGGCAGGTCGAGGGATCGAACCCCAACGCAAGATGTTCGGCTTTCTCAAGTGCATTGATGAGCCCGAAGAATCAAGTTGACCCCGGATTGTGGTGGCCCGGTGTCTTTCTGGAGTCGGCTCCAGGAGGCGGGGAAGAACTTCTGAAACGAGACGCCGGATTTCAGCTTGCGCCAGCGGGTGGTTCGTACCCGATTGTAACGCGGAGCAACTGGGCAATCAGTTGCCTGTCACAAACCCGGAATGGCGTTACGGGAGAAGCGTTCCTCGCGATATCGCCTGACGGCACAAAGTACTGGTTTGATTGGTTTGTCGTGGACAACAATTGGGATCTATCCGACAGCGGTGGTTGGACGATCTTCCGCTACGAAGTGTCCATGTATCCGACGCGGATTGAAGACCGGCATGGGAACAGTCTGACCTATGCGTGGTCTGGGAAGCGACTCCAGTCGATTACTGCAAGCGATGGACGAAACCTCTCATTTGCATATGACGGGAAGGACCGGATCTCGGCAATCTCGACGAATGTGGATGGCGGGGTACGGAGGTGGAGCTACAACTACCGGCCGGCGTCGAATGAGAACCCACTGGGATCCCTTGCTTCTGCGGGATTCCCGGATGGATCCGCCTGGTCGTTCGACATGGAGGACATCCGGAAGATGTGCCTGACCTATGTAACGGATGATTCACCACAGGGGTTTAACTACTACTGCGACAACATCTTCTCTGGTGGGCGGCGCGGATACTCTGCGCGCATGGTGTCGCCGTCCGGGGCGAAAGGTGAATTCGTCTTCGTCAACATGGACGGCATAAGGGAGAACACCGTTGCTGATATCTGCTGGATGGCACCGCCGGTCTACGAGTATTGGGACCCATGTCACCTGACGTCGCAGTCGCTCAGGAAGAAGACCCTGTCCGGACCGGGTTTGCCTGCGCAGAGCTGGACGTACCTCTACCGAACGGGACTTCCCGCGGATCAGGTTGCGGCGCGTTTCGGCGGATCCTACGCTGGACCCGTGAACGTCATGGCCGCGCGCGATCCGCAGGGGCAGTGGAAACTCACGTTCACAGGGGCTTCGGGCCGTGATGGCCTTGAGGGCAAGATATTGAGAGAGGATTTTGGTGCGAAGTTCGATGTCGAGCCATCGACTGACATTCTTGATGTGTACCTTCCGTTCTTGAGCTCAAGGGAAACGTCTTCTGCGGGGCAGACTATCCGTGAGTATCAGACCGTCGCGGCGGGGTATCCGCAGCGGCCTGGTATCCGCGTGAAGCAGGTTGGGAGGGGCTTCCAGGCATGGCCATTGGAGAACTTCATTCCACTGAGGAAAGTCACGACACGCCAGGATGGTGGCGAATTCGTCTGGGAGGTCCAGTCATTCGATTCGCTGGCGCGCCCTGCAAGAATTCTGGAAAGATCAAACTGACCTCGCTGCGATGCTGACCCCTGCCGGTCGAATGCGACCGGCAGAGTGGGTTCCACGGAGTCTATAGCGCTTGTTCCCTACACGACATTGCCGTGTCATCGGATGGAGAACGAGTCGAAGCGGGTTGATGCTGGGGCGTGCTCACATCTTTACTCGCAACGGAAATCGTCCGCCCGCAGAAGCTTCTGCAGCTACTGCTGCCACTGCGCTGCCTGATCTGTGGCGAGCCGGGCCACGATGAACTTGACCTGTGCCGCGACTGCCTTGCCGGACTGCCCTGGGCCGGTCGTGCCTGCCTGCGCTGTGCACTCCCGCTACCCGGGAACGCCCTGATCGTCTGCGGCATTTGCCGCGACGAGGTACCGCCGCAGGCCGCCACGCATGCCAGCCTGCTGTACCTTCCCCCCGTCGATCAGCTGTTGGTGCGCTACAAGTTCCATCAGGATCTGGCGGCAGGTCGCCTGCTCGCGCAGCTGATGCAGCGCGCACCACCCCCCTGGTCGTGCGCGCCGCTGGTGCCGGTGCCGCTGCATGGGCGACGCCTGCGCCAGCGCGGCTACAACCAGGCCGCCGAACTGTGCCGCCTGTTGCCGATGCCGGTCTGGCAGGGGCTTTACCGGCGCCGCCACACCGCGCCGCAGTCCGAGCGCAGCGCAGAACAGCGCCGGGACAATCTCTTTGACGCATTCGGCACGCGCTTGTCGCCGCCGACACGGCTGACCGTCGTGGACGATGTGATGACCACCGGCAGCACAGTGATGGAAATCGCCGAGACGTTGCGGCTGGCCGGTGCCAGGGACGTGCGGGCATGGGTGTGCGCACGGGTGCCGTGACGACGGAGCGATTGACATCGCATGACGGCAGCTGAAGGATGCCCATCCTTCAGCGCGCGGTGCTCGACTGCATCGCCGCAATGGGTGCACGGATGCAAAGACCCTAAAGTTCCGCGCACTCCCGCCGATAGCGGTTGGCGGTCGAGTCGGTGTCGGCCGCATGTTCTATCTGCACGATGTCTGTACACAGCTTCAGGTCTGTACCAATGCTGGACAAGGAAGTCGTTGATGGGTAACAGAAAAGCAGGATGCAGCATGCGTGCCGTTCTGGGCACCGCGGGGCTGTTGTGGATCGGCGTCGTGCATGCGCAGTCGGCCAGTCCCTCGTTCGCCGAGCAGCAGGAACTGCGCGAACGCGCCGAGCGCGAGGCACGCGAGCGTGAGCAGCGGCAGGCATTGCCGGATGTATCACGCGAACAGCCGGCCGCTGCCACCGATCTGCATTCGCTGGCACTGCCGGACGAAGAGCCGTGCTTCACCTTGCAGCAGCTGCAGCTCGACGGCGCGCATCTGGCGCAGTTCGCGTTCCTGCAGCGCTATCTCGACCGCTACCGTGGCCGCTGCGTGGGCCAGCAGGGCATTGCGCTGATCGTGCGGCGTGCCTCGGATCTGGCGCTGGCCAAGGGGTACGTGACCACCCGCATCGGCCTGCCCGAGCAGAGTCTGGGCAGTGGAACCCTGCGCCTGCAGCTGGTACCGGGCGTGATCCGGCAGATCCGCTTCAACGCGGAAGATGTGCCCGATTCGATGTGGAAGAGTGCGTTTCCCGCGCGGCCGGGGGACGTGCTCAATCTGCGTGCCCTGGAACAGGGCCTGGAACAGCTCAAGCGCGTTCCGTCGCAGGACGTGAACATGGAACTGGTGCCGGGCGAGGCGCCCGGCGAGTCGGACGTGGTCATCAGCATCCGCCACGGCAAGCGTTGGCGTGCGTCGGTGTCGCTGGATGATGCCGGCAGCCGTGCGACCGGAAAGCAGCAGGTCGGTGCGACCGCGTGGGTGGACAACCTGGCTCGCGTCAACGACCTGCTCAGCGTTGGCGTCAGCAGCGACGGCAGTGCCGACAAGGGCCGGGGTACCCACGGCTTCAATGCGTCGTGGTCGGTTCCGCTGGGCAACTGGCGTTTCAGCACCAGTACCTACAGCTCGCGCTACAAGCAGACCATCGCCAGCAACGCCGACACGTTCGCCAGCACCGGCACCTCCAGCAACGTCGACCTGGCCGTGGAACGGCTGCTGGTGCGCGGCAAGAGCTATCGCAGCGGCATCGAGCTGCGCGTGGCGCAACGGTCGTCGCACAGCTACGTGGAAGGCGTGGAGATCGAAGGCCAGCGCCGCCGTACCACCTCGGTCGAGCTGGCACTGCTGCACCGCCAGTACCTGGGGCGGGTCCAGGCCGATATCCGCCTGGCACACCGCCGTGGCGTGCCATGGTTGGGGGGCGATGATGACGCCGTGGGCCGCGATGGCCTGGCGCCGACCTTCCGCTATGGGCTGACCACGCTGGATGTCGGCGCCGGCGGCGCATTGACCTCCGGGCCGCGCCCGCTGGCATGGAACACCGCGCTCCGCTACCAGTGGAGCGAGGACACGCTGTACGGCTCGGAGTTCATCAGTGTCGGTGGCCGCTACACCGTCAACGGCTTCGACGGCGAGGTGCCACTCGGCGGCAGCCGTGGCGGCTACTGGCGCAACAGCATCAGCTGGATGGCACATCGCGCCATCGCGCCCTATGCGGGCATCGATATCGGCCACATCGAGCGCGACGACCGCCAGGGGATCGGCGGCGGAACCCTCAGCGGCGCCCACCTGGGTGCACGTGGCGAGCTGGGCGGATTGGCGTGGGATGGCTTCGTCGGCGTACCGATGAGCCGCCCGGCGTGGCTCAAGCATGAGGCACGCGGGCACGTGATCGGATTCCGCGCGTCCTGGCAGTTCTGATCCGGCTGGAAGCACCGTCGCCAGGTGGCGATGTGATCGGGTTGTTGTGTGTGCAGTTCCCCCTGGGTTGATGGAAGCACCTGGCATGAAGAACGTATTCCGCAGTCTGTCCCTGTCCGCTTCGGGCGCTGGTTGGGCCACGCGCCTGCGCATCGCGATGGCGAGCGCCACCCTGGCATTGGCGTTCCTCGCCCCGGGCAGCTCATTTGCCCAGGTGCAGGTGCAGGCCGGCGAGCAGGCACGGGCCGACCAGGCGGCGAACGGCGTGCCGGTCATCCAGATCAACCGGCCCAACGCGGGCGGCGTATCGCACAACCGCTTCCAGGACTACAACGTCGGGAGCGAGGGGCAGATCCTCAACAACAGCGCGAGCACCGTGCAGACGCAGCTGGGTGGCTACATCCAGGGCAACGGCAACCTGCAGCCGGGCCAGTCGGCACGATTGATCCTCAACGAGGTGACATCCACCAACGCCTCGCGCCTGCAGGGCCACATCGAGGTCGCGGGGCGCTCGGCGGCGGTGATCGTCGCCAACCCCAATGGCATCACCTGCGATGGCTGCGGCTTCATCAATACCACCCGTGGCACGCTGACCACCGGCACCCCGGTGTTCGGCAACGATGGCAGCCTGTCGGCGTTCCGGGTGTCCCGCGGAACGATCCGCCTGGAAGGCAATGGCCTGGATGCCGGCAACCTGGAAGGTGTCGACCTGCTGGCCCGCGCGGTGCAGCTCAACGCCGGCCTGTGGGCACGCCAGCTGAACGTGGTGACCGGCGCCAACCAGATCGATGCCCAGACGCTGGCGACGCAGGCGATCAGCGGAGAAGGCGAACGCCCGCAGTTCGGCCTGGACGTTGCTGCTCTCGGTGGCATGTACGCAGGCAAGATCCGCCTGGTCGGCACCGAGGCCGGCGTGGGCGTGCGCAGTACCGGCCAGATGGTGGCCGATGCGGGGGACTTCATTCTGACCCAGGCCGGCGACGTCCGCCTGGCAGGGCGCACCGCCGCCGCAGGCCGCCTGCAGATCGAGGCCGAGGGCGACCTGAAGGCCGACGGCACGCAGTACGCGCAGGGGGATCTTCAGATCCGTGCCCGGCAGGCGTCGCTTGCCGGTTCCACGTCGGCGGGCGGTGCGATGGCGGTACGCGTCCTCCAGAATCTCGACCTGGCCGGCAGCACGCAGGCCGCGCAGATGCAGCTGGACGCCGGTGGCACGCTGACGCTGGCTGACACGGTGAAGAGCGCGGGCAGCATCGCGCTGGCTGCCGCACAGGTGCAGAACCGTGCACAGGTGACCGCAGGCGCCGGGCTTGCCGTGCGTGCCGACACGCTGGCGCAGGACAAGGGCGCGCGCCTGGGCGCGCAGGCCGTGCTCGATGTGCAGGCGCGCCAGGTGGACAACGCTGGCCTGCTGCTGGGCAACCAGGGCGTACGGATGCAGGCCGCGCAGCTGCACAACGCCGGCCAGCTGTACAGCGACGCCGACGTCGAACTCGACGCGGCCAGCATCGACAACGAGGGCGTCATCGGTGCCGGTGCCAACCTGCGTGCAGCGGCCGACCGCATTACCCAGCTGAAGGGTGCCGAGCTGTCTGCGGGTGCGCTGCTGAAGGTCCAGGCGCGCCAGCAGCTGGACAACGCCGGGCGCATCCTCTCCGAGCAGGCGCTGGAACTGTCTGCCGGCGGCGTGGACAACCAAGGCACCCTTGAGGCCCGCCAGGCGGCGCTGGCGGTCGACCGTCTGCGCAACAGCGGCACGCTGCAGGCGGTGGATCTGCTGGCACTGAAGGCCAACGCCCGCATCGACAATGACGCCACCGGCAGCATCCAGGGTGGCAAGGGCCTGCAGGTCGACGCGGATGTGCTGGACAACGCCGGCATCATCGGCAGTGCAGCCGATGCCCGTCTGTCCGCTGCCACGCTCGACAACCGCAACCGGCTTGAGGCCGGCGGCACGCTGACCCTGCAGGGTGGCGCGCTGCGCCAGCAGGCGGCCGGCACGGCGCTGGCACGCGTGCTGGCCGTGGACGTGCAGAAGGTCATCAACGACGGTCGCCTGCATGGCCAGCAGGCAATGGACCTGCGCGCCACTGAGCTGAGCAACAGTGGTGTGATCTACGGTCGCGACCGCTCACAGCTGCGCACCACCACATTGGACAATGCCGGCGTGATCGCCAGCGACGGCGCGCTGGACGCGCGCGCGGATGCATTGCGCAACCGTGCCGGCGGCAACCTGTCCAGTGCGCAGTCGCTGCAGCTGGATGCGGTGACGCTGGACAACGCAGGCAACGTGTTCGCCAAGGGCGCGCTGACGGCTACCGCCGATGTGATCGACAACCGGGGCGACCTCTACGGCGCCGGTGATGTCGATGTCACCGCGCGCGATTCGCTGGACAACCAGGGCAGCCTGGTGGCCGGCCAGGCGTTGCAGGTGCGGGGCCGGACCCTGCGCAGCCAGGGTGAACTGGGCAGCGAGCGTGGCAACGTGCAGCTCGGCAGTGACCAGGCACTGGTGCTGGGCGGGCGTGCGCTGGCCGCCGGCACGCTCACCGCCCACGCGGGCGGCAGCCTGGAACAGTCGGGCAAGGTCTTTGCGCAGAAGGGCGTCGCGCTGTCCGCCGATAGCGACGTGACGCTGAAGGGAACAATCGACAGCGCCGCCGATCTGCAGGTGCACAGCGGTGGCGACCTGGACAACCAGGCGGCGCTGTTCGCCAGCGGCGCGCTGTCGCTGCAGGCCGCGCAGGCACTGCGCACGGCGGCCGACGTGCAGGCGCGCACCGTCACGCTGCAGGCCGCCCAGGCCAGCAATCGCGGGCGCGTGCTTGCCTCGGGTGACATCGATGTACGGGCCGGGCAGATCGACAACGGCGGCGTGATCGTGGCGGGCCTGCTGGCTGACGGCAAGATCGGCAGCACCGGCAGCGTCACCCTTGATGCGCGCCAGCAGCTGCGCAATGCCGGCCAGATCAACGCCGGCCAGCAGGTTCACCTGCTGGGCGACAGCCTGCTGCTGGAAGGTGGCCAGGTCTGGTCGGGTGGCACTCTGCTGGCCCAGGCGCGCTCCGGCGAGTGGCGCAATGCCGGTGGCAGCCTGACCGCGATCGGTCTGCTCGACCTGCGTGCCACCGACCTGCTGCGCAATGCGGGCAGCCTGCAGGGCACGCGCATCGGCCTGTTGGCGGCCGCGCTGGACAACAGTGGCGGCGAACTGCTGCAGACCGGCACCGATCCGTTCGAGCTGAGCCTGTCAGGCGCGCTGCGCAATGCAGGCGGGCGCATCGCCGCCAACGCCGGCAATGTCCATCTGCGGGCGGCGCAGCTGCTGAACCAGGGCGGTCGCATCGAGCATGCGGGCACGGGTGTGCTGAAAATCGAGACCGGCACGCTGGACAACAGCAATGCCGGCCTGATCGTCGGCAACGGCGAGGCGGAGGTGGCCGTTGCCGGTCGCCTCGACAACAGCGGCGGTACGTTGACCGCGGGCACCGGTGCGCGCGTGAACGGTACGGAGATCGTCAACGCCGGTGGCCGCCTTGATGCCGGCGGCACCCTCATCGTGGACGCCTCGGGGGCATTGGACAACCGTACTGGCACCATCGTGCAGCGTGGCGCCGGCCAGCTGCAGGTGCTGACCTCCCAGCTGGACAACAGCAATGGCCTGCTGGGGGCCGAGGGCAACGCCCGCGTGACCAGCCGCACGGGCGACCTGCGCAACGTGGATGGCAACCTGTACGCCCGCCAGGAACTCGCGCTCGACGTGGCCGGTGCGCTGGCCAACCAGCGGGGCCTGGTCCACGGCGGCACTTCGCTGGACCTGCAGATCGGCCAGGCGCTGGACAACAGCCAGGGCAACATCGAGGCACAGGGTGCGGTGAACATCCGTGCGGCGTCGGTGGGCAACCGTGGCGGCCGCATCGTGGCCAACGGCACCGGGCCGCTGACGCTGGAATCGGCCGGTGCGCTGGACAACCGTGGCGGCACCCTGGGCAGTACCGGTGGTGCGCTGGCGCTGACCGCAGGCAGCGTGGACAACCGCGCCGAAGGCGGCCAGGCCAAGCTGGTGGCTGGAACCGACCTGCGCCTGCAGACCGCTTCGCTGGACAACGCCGGCAGCATGGTCCACGCCGCCAATACCCTGTACCTGGAGCGCGCAGGCGCACAGGTATTCAACGTTGGTGGCCAGCTCAGCGCAGGCAACCTGCTGCGCCTGGATCTTGCCGCGCTGGACAACAGCAACGGCCGGCTGCTCAGTCGCCAGAGCCAGCTGACGCTGGGCAGCCTGGCCAATGGTGGCGGCGAAATCAGCGCCTATGAAGCACTCGGCGCACGCGTGCAGGCCTTCAGCGGCATCGGCCGCCTGTTCGGCGGCAGCGAGCTGCGCCTGACGCTGGCCGGTGACTACGTGCATGGCAACGGCCAGCGCCTGGAGAGCAACGGACTGCTGAAGCTGGACGTTGCCGGCGCACTGGTCAACCAGGGGCGCCTGGAGAGCAAGGGCACCCTTGAAGTTTCGGCGGCCCGGATCGAGAACACCGCGGGTGCATTGCTCAATGCCACGGCAGGCAATGGTAGCGGCCGCGTTGTGCTGACCACGGCAGGTGACTTCAGCAATGCCGGTCGCGTTGACGGCGATACGGTGGAGGTGTCGGCTGCCAGCATCACCAACACCGGCACCCTGATGGGCAACGCGCTGGAACTGCGCGCCTCGCGCATCACCAACGGCCGCGACCTGGGCGACACGCTGGTCGCACGCGACTACAACGAAGGGCTGATGGCGGCTACCGGCCGCATCAACCTGTATGCCAACTACATCGACAACCTCGACGGCGAGCTCTTCAGCCTGGGCGATATCCGCCTGCAGGGCTGGAACGGTGGCAATGCCCAGCAGATCCGCAACCGCTCCGGGCGCATCCAGGCCGAGAACGACCTGATCCTGGCTGCGCTGGGCGTGGCCAACGAGCGCCGTGTGCTGGTCACCCAGCACAAGGTCTACAGCGGCAACGAAGGCGCTGCCGACCCGGACAGCGGGACGTTCAGGGTCGATGGCATCGACGGCCCGGCACCGCCGGGCAAGCTGTGCCCGGGCGACTGTGCCGTGCTGGAAGTCTGGACCGAGCACAAGGACCTGGTGCTGGAAGGCACCACCGTCATCGCCGCCAGCGCGGCGTCGCAGCTGATTTCCGGTCGCGACATGCAGATGTCCGGCGGCTCGGTCGACAACCGGAACTCGGCCATCGCCGCTGGTCGCAACCTCTCGATCAACGGCCGCGGCTCGTCCAACAGCGAAGACCCCAACGACTGGGCCGGCGTGGTCAACAACGAGGCGCTGGCCGGCTACAAGGTGGTCCAGCGTACGTCGACCATCGACTACACCTACCGCCCTTGCCCCAGCCGCTGCGACTTCGAGATCTATGGCGGCAGCCGCGCGCTGGGCACCAGCACGGTCACCAAGCAGGTCACGCTGGCCGGTGGCAATGCCAGCATCACCGCCGGCCGCAAGGTGCAGATCGAAGCGCGCGAGGTCAACAACGCCGTGGTCACCGCGCACGGCGGTGGCACGCCGTTGGACGTTGCCGGTTGGCAGGGCAACAACGCCTACGCACCCGAACTGGGCCAGCAGCAGGGCGCCGGCGCGGTCGGTGGCAACGCTGGCGCACCGGGTGCACAGCAGGGCGTTGCCACCGGGCCTGCCAGCGCGCAGGCGCAGGGTGCGGGCACGGCCGGTGATACCGGCTCCCCTGGCCCTGGCCGTGTCACCACGGTGCCACCGCCGCAGGTGGTGGGCAGCCCGCAGAATCCGCTGCCGGGCCTGTCGCTGCCCAGTGGCGGCCTGTACACGGTCAATCCGGGCAACCAGCGCTGGCTGGTGGAAACCGATCCGCGCTTCGCCAATTTCGGGCAGTGGATCGGCTCGGACTACATGTTCCAGCGCCTGAACCTGGACCCCGACAAGCAGTTGCGTCGGATGGGTGACGACTTCTACGAGCAGCGCCTGGTGATGGAACAGATCACCGGCCTGACCGGGCGTCGCTACCTGGATGCCGACCAGGGCGATGGCATGGGCCAGTACCGCGCCATGATGGATGCCGGCGTGAGCGAAGCCGCGCGCCAGCAGCTGAGCGTGGGCGTGGCGCTGTCGGCCGAACAGGTGGCCGCGCTCAACGAAGACATCGTGTGGATGGTCGCCCAGGAAGTGGACGGCCAGAAGGTGCTGGTACCGGTGGTGTACCTGTCCCAGGCCACCGCCAACCGCCTGCAGCTGGGGGGCGCCGCCATCGCCGGCGAGTCGGTGGAGATCCGCGCCGGCAATGTGTCCAACCAGGGCATGATCCGCGCCGATGATCGATTGACCATCGATACCGGCAGCCTGCTCAACGATCGCGGTGGCATTTCCGCGGGCGGCAATGCCCGCATCACCGCCGTGGAGGACATCCTCAACAACAGCGGCCTGATCCAGGGCGGCAACGTGGCCCTGGTGGCCGGCCGCGACCTGAAGAGTGTCAGCGGCATCGACGTGGCCAGCATCCGTAGTGGCGGCAGCCTGGCGCTGGAAGCCGGGCGTGACCTGGCACTGGTCGGTTCGCAGACCAGCGCCCGCGGCAACGCGGCGCTGGAGGCCGGCCGCGACCTCAGCCTCACCACGCAGATGCAGGGTGATGGCACCCTGCGCCGCACCACGCTGGATGCCGGCGGCAGCCTGTCGCTGGATGCCGGCCGCGATCTGAACCTGACGGCAGTGACTGCCAAGGCCGGCGGCAACGTCCATGCCACGGCCGGCAACGACATCAACCTCAACGCACTGACCACAACCGAACAGGGCGGCTGGGGCAGCAACCGCTACGCGCGCGAAACCCTCAACGCCAGCGGCATCGAGGCCGGTGGCTCGCTGGGCATGCAGGCCGGGCAGGACGTGAACCTGCAGGCCGCGCAGCTGAAGGCCGGCGACGGCCTGGCCGTGGTGGCTGGGCGCGATCTCAACCTGCAGGCCGAAACCACCACCAACACCAGCCAGCAGCAGAGCCGTGGCAAGCGGTTCTCGCAGACCACGCAGAGCATGGACGAAACCGTGCACGGCACTTCGCTGCAGGCCAGCGGCGACATCGCGCTGGTGGCTGGACGTGATGCCAACCTCACTGCCACGCAGGTCGGCAGCACCGACGGTGGCATCAGCATCGCGGCCACGCGCGACGTGAACCTGCTGGCGGCGCAGGAAGACCACAGCTGGGAGCAGGAGACCACGCGCAGGAAGAAGGGCCTGCTGTCGAGCAAGACCACCACCACTTACGACGCGACCCACGACAGCCTGGTGGTGGGCACCACGCTCAGCGGCGAGACCGTCACCATCGGCGCCGGTCGTGACGTCGTCGCGCAGGCGGCGCAGGTGGCTGCCACCGGTGATGTGGTGGTGGCCGCCACCCGTGACCTGACCATTGGCACGGCCACGTCCACGCACAGCGAAGAGCATGACAAGACCGTCAAGCGCTCGGGCGTGTTCGGCGGTGGTGGCTTCAACCTGACCATCGGCCAGAGCAAGCTGGAAAAGGGCCTGGAGATCGAGCAGAGCGCGCCGCAGGGCAGCCTGATCGGTTCAACCGACGGCCGGGTCAACCTGAGTGCCGGCAATACCCTGCACATCACCGGTTCGGACGTGCTGTCGAAGACCAGTACGCAGCTGGTGGGCGGGCAGGTGGTGATCGACGCAGCGCAGGGCACCACCGACGTACACCAGAGCACCAAGCAGAAGAGTGCCGGCATCAACGTCGGCCTGACCGGCGGTGTGGTGGACGCCGCCCTGGCCGCCTACGGTGCGGCCAAGGCCGCCGGCAATGCGCAGGATGATCGCCTGAAGGCGCTGTACGCGGTGCAGGCGGCCAATGCCGCCGCTGGCGTCGGCGGCGCCATGCAGCAGGGGGCTTCCGGCGCCACCGACGGCGTGAGCCTGCGCATCGGCATCGGCGCCTCCAGTTCCAGTGCCAGCCAGACCAGCCACGACCAGTCGGCGGTGGGCAGCACCATCCGCAGCCAGGGCGACGTCAGCATCGTCGCCACCGCCGGTGACCTGAGCATCATCGGCAGCCAGGTGAAGGGTGACAACGTGGCGCTGGCCGCGCGGGACAACATCACCCTGCGCAGCGAAGCGGAAGACCACACGCAGTCGTCGAAGAACAAGAGCGGCAGCGGTGAGATCGGCTTCAGCATCGGCGCGCAGACCGGTTGGTACGTGTCGGCCAGCACCGCCAAGGGCAAGGGCAGCGGCAACGGCACCACGCATGTTGAAACCGTGGTGGACGCCGACCGCAACCTGACCGTCATCAGTGGCAAGGACACCACGCTGCAGGGTGCCCAGCTGAGCGGCGACAAGGTGGTGGCCAGCATCGGCGGCAACCTGTCCATCATCAGCGAGCAGGACACCGACGATTACGCCAGCAAGCAGACCCAGGCTGGCGGCACCTTCGTGTATGGCAGCGGCGGCACCGTCAACATCGGCCAGCAGAAGGTCGAGAGCCACCTGCGCAGCGTGCAGGAACAGAGCGGCATCGTTGCCGGCAGCGGCGGCTTCAACATCACCGTGGGTGGCAACACGCACCTGGAAGGCGGCGTGATCGGCAGCACCGCCGATGCCTCCAAGAACCGCCTGGATACCGGCAGCCTGACCGTTGTCGACATCGAGAACGAATCCCGCGCCAAGACCAGTGGCGGTGGCATCGGCACCGGGATGAGCAGCGGTGGTGGCATCAGTAACCCGCTGGGGAGCGCGGCCGGCGCAGGGCTGAGCCTGCTGGGCGGTACGAAGAAGAACGACAGCAGCACCACCCACTCGGATATCGCCGCCGGCACGGTGGTGGTGCGCGATGGCAATGAAAGTGCCCTGGCCGGTCTTGATCGGACCGCGACCGGGTTTGATACCGA
The DNA here is from genome assembly GCF_030291095.1 of Stenotrophomonas sp. 59. Lineage (NCBI taxonomy): Bacteria > Pseudomonadati > Pseudomonadota > Gammaproteobacteria > Lysobacterales > Lysobacteraceae > Stenotrophomonas > Stenotrophomonas sp. 59. The sequence goes on along the minus strand of NZ_CP127408.1, from coordinate 4,298,918 downwards.
CAGTGCGCTGTCGGCCGTTGACCTGCGCAAGATGCAGGAGCGCGCCGAGGTGATGCAGCTGGGTGGGCAGCTGCTGTTCAAGGGTGCGGGTGACCTGGGCAGCTACCTGAGCCAGAAGGCGGAGACCGAGGAAGGCAAGGCGTTCTGGGCCGACGGCGGCAACGGACGCGCGCTGTTGCACGGCATGGCCGGTGCGGCGATGGCCGCGCTGGGTGGTGCGGATGCGTTGAAGGGTGCTGTGAGTGCTGCCGGTGCGGAGAAGGCCAAGAAGGCGATCTCGGATTACCTGGAGAACAACAAGGGCAGCCTGAGCGGTGAGGCCTACCAGTCGCTGATGGAAATCGGCAGCGCGATGGTGGGTGGTGCTCTGGGTGGAAGCACGGGCGCCAACATTGCGGTGACCGGGGATCGGTTCAATCGGCAGCTGCACATCAGTGAGATCGATCTGATTCAGGGCTCCGCGTCTGGATTCGCACAGCGCCTGTGTGGTTGCCGCAATCCAAGCCGCGAGCAGATCGATGCAGCCGAGAAGTCCTTGTCGGAACAGGCCTATCGACAGGTGCAGTTCGGCGTTGAGGGGCAATGGGATCAGGCTGCGAGCGACTATCTGAGGCAAGTCAGCGCGGGCAGACTTCTTGAGCCTGATCCGAACCGGCCGGGTAGTGGTTACAGCCCACTGTTCTATGCAACGCCGGGTGAGAAGGCGGACGCAACACAGTACGTCGGCTCATGGAATCTGAGGGCGGACTTCTATCGCAAGAACGGCCTGGACGTGCCCTCGCAAGAGCAGGCAATGGCCGCTGCCATCCAGGATCAAATTGATCGCAAGACCCACGGCAAAGTGCTCATTGGAGGGACGGCCGTCATTACGGCAGCTGGACTGTCGCCGGTTGCGTTGGCCGCTGCGCGTGGCTGCCTGAGCAAGCCAGCTTCCTGCGATGCAATCCTGACCGGCGTGGTTGATGCAGTCGCAAGCGAGGCAACGGGTGGTGCCAGCTTGGTGGTTGGCGCGGGTGCAGCTGCGAAGACTGCGGAGTTGATTGTTGAAAACGTTGCGCGCAAGGCAACAGGGAAAGGGGCAAAAGAACTGGGGCAGCTTGAACTGCCAATTCCAAAGGTAAATGTCGCAAAGGATTTCATTGTAAGTGTCTCAAGTATGGGGACCACTCTTCGGTACGGCAACCCAGAGGGCGTGGCAGGGTTGGTTGTCAATGTGGATAAAGCGGGAGTTCTGGGGTTTGAGATCCGAGCAGCGCAGGGGCATCCTCTTTATGAAGCATCGGGCACTGATATGTTTGCCAGCGCTATGCAGCGTCTCGGTGATGAAGGGGTCAAGGTTAAGCAAATTCGTGGGGCATGGGAGTCGGGCACGGATAGTGTCAATACTGAAAAATATCTGAAGAACATTTCGGATGGTATGTCGAAGGAGGATGCGGCTCTGAATACTTGGACTGGTCAGCTATCGCGTAAATATGGTTACAATAAGGTTGAGAAAATTGAAGAAGTCGGCGGAATTATTTATGTCACTTTCGGAAAATAGGTCGTCGTTGGATGAGATATTGACAGGAAGGTCCCCGAGCTCGGTGTTGAACGGAATTCTTGAGAAATCCGAGGCTCTGGATAAGTATGAGTTGGCTGAAATCTTCTTGGAAAAATTTGATCTTCTAGATAGTCGGGTTCTTCCCGTAATATGGAAGTGGAAGACCGCAAAATCTTTAAGGGGAATATCTGATGAGGCATTTGATGAGGCAATCATCATGCATATGAGATCCGCAGGATATGATGTGTGATTCGTAGAATATCTTTGTAACGGCTGGCTCTGAAGTTGAACAACTGGATCGGCCTGGGCGTTCATTGGGGCGTCGATCCAAGACGAACCCATCCAGAGCCACCGTGATCCCCCTCTTCATCACAACGGGCTACGATGAACCCGGTTCCGGATCGAAGGAGTGGCCATGAATTCCCCCCTCTCTCCCCTGTTGTCGGCGGTTGGCCGTAGCTGGTGGATCCTGCTGCTGTATGGCCTGGTCGCTCTCGGCTTCGGCATCATTGCCATCGGCTGGCCGTTGTCGGCGGCCATGGCACTGGCCTGGACGCTGGGCGTGATGGCCATCGTCGAGGGCGTCATCAGCCTGTTCGCATTGATCAGTGGCGGTAGCGGCGCGTCGCGCGGCTGGCTGGCGCTGTACGCCCTTGCCTCGCTGGGCTTCGGTATCCTGGCGGTGATCAACCCGCTGGCCACCGCCAGCGTGCTGGTGTTGTTCCTGGCCGCGTGGCTGCTCGTGGCCGGCATCTATCGCATCGTGTTCGCGATCCGCGTGCGCAAGCAGATCCAGGGCGAATGGTTGCTGATCCTCAGCGGCGTGCTGGCGGTGGTGCTGGGCCTGCTGTTTGCGGCGAATCCATATGCCGGCGTGGCGGTAACCACGCTGTGGATCGGCATCGGCAGCCTGCTGTACGGCCTGCTGCAGGTGCTGGTGGCATTCAAGCTGCGGAAGCTGAAGTGAGAACCGCGCTTCCGCTGTTGCTGGGCGTGGCCTTGACCCTGGCCGGCTGCATGCCGGGCGCCACGCCCGGTGGCTTGGCAGAGAAGGATCACGTGCCGCGCCCTGGCGTGGATGTGCGCCTGAGCGCGGTGGACGCCTCCGGCAAAGGCAAGCCGGCGCAATGGCAAGGCGAAATCCTAGCCCTGCGCGAGCCGCCGATTGCCGGCAGCGCAGATATCGCCGACGTGCGCTACGTGCTGGATGAGGCCAAGCAACCTGGCCTGCAGATCCGCTATCGACCCGAAGCGCACCAGCGCATCCACGATGGCACGGCAGCACTGGTGGGCCAGCGAGCGGCGATCAGTGTGGATGGCCGCGTGCTGATGGTGGCAACGGTGAAAGGCCCGTTCGGTGAATCGATGATGCTGAGCGGGCTGCCGAGCATTGCCGAGGCGCAGGCGTTGGCCAGGCATATCACCGGGAAGTGATGGCAGCGGTAGAGTCGACTGTTAGTCGACTCACGCGCGTAGTGCGGCGTTGCTGGTGTTGCAGCGAAGGGCAGTCGACTAACAGTCGACTCTACCGGGTCTGCGTACCGTACCCATCTGCGTGCCACAGCCCAGCCACCCGAGGCGCAGGCGTTGGCCAGGCACATCACCGGGAAATGATGGGAGGCGGTGGAGTCGACTGTTGGTCGACTCACGCGCGGAGCGCGGCGTTCCTGGTGTTGGAGCGAAGGGCAGTCGACTAACAGTCGACTCTACCCGGTCTGCGTACCGTACCCATCGGCGTGCCACAGCCCAGCGACCCGAGGCGTAGGCGCAGGGGTTGGCCAGGCACATCACCGGGAAGTGATGGGAGGCGGTGGAGTCGACTGTTGGTCGACTCACGCGCGTAGCGCGGCGTTCCTGGTGTTGCAGCGAAGGGCAGTCGACTGACAGTCGACTCTACCCCGTCTGCTCTACCCGGTCTGCGTACCGTACCCATCGGCAGGCCATATCCCGTTGGCATGTCATGGGGTATGGCCGACGCCAGGTGCAGGCGCTGTCAGCCCCGCTTTCCCGCGAACCGTGCCTCGATCTCCTCCAGTGACTTGCCCTTGGTCTCCGGCAGCCAGAACGCGGCCACCAGGAAGAACACGAAGGTGCACGCCGCCCAGAACACGAACATGCTGGCGTAGCCGTAGTGGCCCACCGTGGGCAGGAAGATGGCGGCGATGGTGGTGGACACGAACTGGTTGATCAGCAGTGCGATGCTCATGCCGTTGGAGCGGATGCGGTTCGGCATCAGCTCCGACAGCGCCAGCCACACGCACACGCCGGGGCCGACCGCGAAGAACGCGACGAACACCAGGATGCAGGCCGCCACCGCCCAGCCATGTGCAGGCGGCGGCACCGGGCCGATACGCGCCTGTTCGATTCGCAGGGGTGCCTGCGCGGCACTGGTCGGGTCGGCGAACGGGTTCAGATGGAGCTTGCGGAAGAACGCACCAATCACGCTGTCGGCCTGCACGGTGCCTGCGCGCTCGATGCGCAGCTCGCGATCGGTCAGGTTGTCGCTGCGCAGGGCGCGCACATTGGTGAAGTCACCGTAGGCGTAGGACACGGTCAGCTGCATCGGCCGGCCTTCGCTGTCGATGCTGCCACCCAGGCGCTGCCACTGCGCGTCATCCAGCACCAGCTGCAGGCCATCGCCGTTGACCGCTGCCTGCAACTGCGGCTGCACATCAGCGCGACCACGTTCGGCCTGGAAGAACAGCGTGGCCGCGGCCAGAAGGGCCACGCAGATGCCGCCACTGCCCAGCATCAGCAGGAACTTGCGGCCCTTGCGGTCGACCAGCAGCAGCGCGACCACGGTCATCACCGCGTTGAGCAGCTTGATCGCCACGTCAGCACCGTTGGCAACCGAACCGGACAGGCCGGCCTGGTTGAGGATGTTCACCGCGTAGGCCAGCACCGAGTTGATGCCGGTGGCCTGGGTGCAGGCCAGAACAACGCACGCAAGCAGGAACGGCACCACATAGCGGCGGCTGAGCAGCGGATCGCGCTTGCCGTCGCTGCTGCTCGATTCCGGCGCCTGGATCTGCGCCAACGTGGTTTCCACCTGCGCCGCCGGCAGTACGCGCTGGAGGCTGCGGCGGGCATCGTCCACGCGGCCACGGCGCACCAGCCAGCGCGGTGACTCGGATAGCCAGAAGATGCCCGCGCAGAACAGCAGGCCCGGCGCCAGGCAGCTCCAGAAGATGGTGCGCCACGCATGGTCCTTCACCGTGAACAGTTCCTGCGCCTGCTGCGCCATCGGCAATGAACGCACCGCTTCGGCGGCGGCATCCACCGCGTGCGCGTGGTAAAGGCCGATCAGCGCAGCCAGTACCAGGCCGATGGTCAGCAGCAGCTGGAACATCGCCGCGCCACGACCACGGCGCTCGGGGCTGAGTACCTCGGCCAGGTACAGCGGCACCACCACGCCGATCAGGCCACCACTGACACCCTGCAGCAGGCGGCCCAGCAGCAGCGGCGTGTAGCCGGAGGCCAGCGCCATGATCGGAATCGACGCGGTGAACAGTACGCCGGCCAGCAGCATCGCGCCGCGGCGGCCGATCAGGTCGGCGACCATGCCGGCGAACAGCGAGGACAGCACGCTGCCCAGCAGCACCGCCGCAACGACGAAGCCGAGCTGCTGGCTGCTGAGCTGCCAAGCGTGGCTGGCGGTCGCTTCCAGATAGGGCAGCGCGCCGGCGATGATGCCGATGTCGATGCCGTACAACAGGCCGCCGAGGCCGCCGATGAAGAGCAGGTAGCGTACGGGCCAGCGCGGGGCGGTGCTTGCAGTCATCGGCAGTTCCTGTGGTAGCGCCGGGCCACGCCCGGCGGCGGTTCGTCGCAGAGTGCTTTCTTTAGAGCCGAGCCATGCTCGGCTGCTTTCCGTTCCGATATCGAGGTTCCCCATGCCGCGCTTCGCGCGCTGAGCCGGGCATGGCTATGCCGATCGTCCTGATCGGCACCCTCCGGGCCGTCGCAAGCGACGTTGGCAATGGCTCCTGCCATTGCCTTCGGCTCTACAGGGAGCCTGCGCGGCGTCCGGGCCGCATCGCGAGTGTCAGTTCAGATCAACCACGCGCCCGCCGATCACCACCTGCTGCAGGCGCAATCCGGCATCCAGCACCACCAGGTCGGCGCGGGCGTCGGGCGCGATGCGGCCGCGATCGCCCAGGCCCAGGTAGTCGGCCGGGAAGGTGGAAACACGTTGCGAGGCATCGGCCAGCTCCAGGCCCACCTGCACCAGGTTGCGCAGCGCCTGGTCCATGGTCAGTGCACTTCCTGCCAGTGAACCGGTCGCCAGGCGCACGCAGCCGCCGCACTTGTGCACGCGCTGCTCGCCCAGCGCGTATTCGCCATCGGGCATGCCGGTGGCGGCGGTGGCGTCGGTCACCGCGTACAGGCGCGGGATCGCACGCGCGGCCAGGCGGATCACGCCGGGGTGGATGTGCTGCAGGTCGGGAATGATCTCGGCGTACTGTGCGTGCGCCAGTGCGGCCGCGGCGATGCCCGGTCGGTAATGATCGACACCGGTCATGCCGTTGAACAGGTGGGTGAAGCCGGAAGCACCGGCCTGCAGTGCGGCCACGCCTTCCTCGTAGGTGCCGGCGCTGTGGCCGAGCTGTACGCGGATGCCCATCGCGGAAAGTGCGGGTATCAGCGCGGTGTGCTCGCCGATCTCCGGCGCCAGCGTCATCACCCGGATCGGTGCCAGCGCGTGCAGCTGCTGCACCAGCGCCAGCGTCGCCTCGATGGTGCGGTTGGGTTGCGCGCCCAGCCGCTGCGGGCTGATGAACGGCCCTTCCAGATGCACGCCGGCAATGCAGGCGGCCTCGGCATCGGGCGCCGCCATGGTTGCGGCCACGCCCTGCAGCGCGTGTTCGATCTCGTCCAGGCCGGCGGTCATGGTGGTCGCCAGCAGCGTGGTGGTGCCGAAGCGCAGGTGTGTGCGGGCGATGGTGCGCGCCACGTCGCCGCCCTGCATCAGGTCCACGCCGGCTGCGCCATGCACATGCAGGTCGATGAAGCCGGGCAGGATCACCGGCAGCAGCAGATCGTCGGCGCCGCTGTGGTCGTCCACCTGCAGCTGGCGCACGTGTGAATCGAAGTGGACCTGGCCACGCCGCCAGCCCAGCGGGGTGAGGATGCGGCCGTGCAGGGAGCGGGTGTCGGTCATGCGGCGGGCTCGGCGATGATCACTTCGATGCCCAGCCGCTGCAGGCCCTCGCGGGACGCGTCGTCGATGCCGGCATCGGTGATGATGGTGTGGATCTGATCCAGCAGGGCGATGCGGTGCAGGCTGACGCGCCCGAACTTGGAGGCGTCGGTGAGCACCACGATGCGGCGTGCACGCTCGACCATGCGATGGTTGAGGCGCGCTTCGGCTTCGTCATGGGTGGTCAGGCCGAACTGCAGGTCCAGGCCGTCCACGCCCAGGAACAGGGTGTCGAAGCTGTAGGAGTTGAGGCTGGCTTCGGCCTGGCTGCCCTGCAACGACAGCGATTGCTGGCGCAGCAGGCCACCGGTCAGCAGCACGTTGATGCCGGGCGCGTTGGCCAGTTCCCAGGCGATGTTCAGCCCGTTGGTCATCACCGTCACGTCGCGCTGGCTGCGCAGGTGGCGGGCCAGGGTCATCGTGGTCGAGCCGGAGTCGATGATGATGTTGTCACCGGGCCGCACCAGGCGCGCGGCACACGCGCCGATCGATTCCTTCAGCGGCAGGTTCAGTGCGTCCTTTTCGTGGATGTCCTGTTCCTGCGGCGGCGTGCGCACCAGCGTGGCGCCACCGTGGGTACGGTTGGCCAGGCCCTGCGATTCGAAGTGGGTCAGGTCGGCACGGATGGTCACCGCCGACACGCCGAAGCGCTCGACCAGATCGGCTACCTGCACCGAGCCGTGCTCGATCAGCAGCTGCAGGATCTGTTGCCGGCGGGAGCGGGTGTTGCGCATGGCCATTCTCGGTGTCGCGGGGAAAGGTAGAGATTAGCCGTTCGCAGCAGCGGCGGCAGCCGCGCCTGCGTGGTGCGTGCGGGTTCCGGCCTGGTTGGCGCTGCACGCACGGGCGTACTCGCCCAGGCACAGGCCGACGCGATGCTGTGCCAGCGCGGTAGGCGTATTGGCCAGTGTGCCGTCGCGCACGGCGCGGTACTGCTCGGGCAGGTACTGGCTGAGCAGTACCAGCGGCGGCGCGTGCCGTTCCAGGTTGGCGAACAGGGTCTGCACCGCCTGCACCAGCGCCGGCTCGCCCCAGTAGTAGCGGCAGCGGTCGCTGAAGGAATAGCTGCGCAGCAGGCGCAGCGCTGCCTCATCGCCCTGGTAGTAGGACTGCCAGTACTTCGGCTGCGCCACCATCACTTCATCCAGCACCTGTGGCAGGCGCGAGCACTGCGCCGCCGGCAACAGTTCGGCCTCGATCGCGGCCAGCGCGAACAGCGCTTCGCGGTAGGCGAAGGTCGCCGCCGGGCCGACCTTGAGGATGGCGAAGTGGTCGCGCACCAGCGCGTGCAGGCTACTCTCGCGCTGGTAGTCGGTGGAGTGCGCCTCGAACACGATGCGCGGCTGCCGTTCGAGGAAGTCGGCCAGCGTGCTGGCAGCGGCCGCGTCGTACTCGTGCACGCTGCTGTGGTCGAAGTCCACGCCCGGCTGCACGACCATCGCGATCACGCGCTGCCACGCATCGCGCAGTTGCGGCGTGTCGAAGGCCTGCTGGTGGATGGCCAGGGTCTGCGCGGCGGCCGCTGGCGTAGTCACCTGCAGGCCTTCGGCCAGCGAGGCTTCGCCACCGGGAATCGGCACTTCGGTACCGATCACGTAGACCGGTGGCGGCAGGCCATGATCTGCAGCGGTGCGCTCGGCGATTTCAGCCAGCTCGGCCGAACGCGCAGCGACGATGGCGTCCGGCAGCGGCACCGGGTCATCGGCGCAGGACATGCTGCAATCCAGGTGGATCTTGTGGAAACCGGCGGCGACATAGGCTTCGATCAGCACGCGTGCGTGGGTCATCGCCTCGGCGGCCGGGCGCTTCTGCCAGGCATTCGGACCAAGGTGGTCACCGCCCAGGATCAGCCGCTCGCGCGGGAAGCCTTCCTCATCGGCCAGCGTGCCGACGTAGTCGCGGTACTGCGGCGGGGTCATGCCGGTGTAGCCGCCGAACTGGTCGACCTGGTTGGAGGTGGCCTCGATCAGCAGCACGGTGCCGTGCGCCAGCGCTACGTGCATGGCCGCGCGCAGCACCTGTTCGTTGCTGCAGCAGACGCTGTACAGGCCGACATTGGCACCGGCGCGATGGGAGGCAAGCAGGGTCTGCAACGGGGACATGGTCAGGCTCCGGTCGATCAGGAAAACGAGGGTAGGCAGGCGAGCAGGGCAGCACCGCGTGCGCCACCGGCATCGCCGAAGCGCGGCGGCACGATGGGCGGTACCTGCACGCCGTTGAACAGATGCGCCGAGATGGCGGTTGGCAGCTGCTGGTACAGCGGTGCGTACTGCGACAGGCCGCCGCCGAGCACGATCACGTGCGGGTCCAGCGCCAGCACCAGCGCGGCCATGCTGTGGCCGAGCAGGTCGCGGTGGATGTCCAGCGCCTGGCGCGCACGCGCGTCGCCGGCCTCGGCCAGGGCGATCACCGCGCTGGCATCCACTGCACTGCCACCGAGGTGGCGTTCGATCATCGCCAGGCCGCTGCCGGACACATAGCGCTCCACGCAGCCCTGCAGGCCGCAGGCGCAGTCGATCAGCGGCAGGCCATGGCGCTGCAGCAGGTGGCCGGGCACGCTCCAGTGGCCCCATTCGCCGGCCAGGCCGTTGAAGCCGGAGAGCAGCCGGCCCTGCAGGCAGAAGCCACCGCCGGCACCGGTGCCGAGGATGGCGCCGAACATGCTGGGGTAGCCGTCGGCGGCCCCGCCATGCGCTTCCGACAGGGCGAAGCACTGCAGGTCGTTGCCGAAGTGCAGCGGCCGCTGCAGGCGCGCCTGCAGGTCGGCGGCCACACTGTGGCCGGTCAATGCCGGCACATTCGCGCTCAGCTGGCGGCCGCTGCGGCGATCGCGCACGCCGGGCAGGGCGATGCCGATGGCGGAATCATTGCGGCCCAGCGCGGCATCCGCGTCGGCCACCAGGCCCAGCAGGGCCTGCAGGAAGCCGTCGTAGTCGCCCTGCGGGGTGCTGACCCGGCGCCGCCAGGTGACCTGCATCGCCGCATCGCACGCCACCAGCTCGATCTTGGTGCCGCCGATGTCGATGCCGTAGCAGGCGTGGGCGATCAGCTCAGCCATGGTGGATGGTGACGCCCTTGACGACGCGGTTGACGGTGCCGTCCGGGAACGGGTTGTCCGGGGTCAGGCCGAGCGCGGCCGAGCGCTGCAGCGCGAACAGCTGCGCGAAGCCCAGCCACACCGGCGCCAGCCACGGGTCGTCGAATGCAGTGTGAAGCGGCGGCACCACAAGGGTGTACTCGTCATCGGCGCCGATATCCGAGTGCGGGCCGATCGCCAGCACCTGGCCGGCCACGCCGTCGCGGCGCAGTTCTTCCAGCAGGTCCTGTTCGTAGCGGCGCGCCAGCGGCTGCACGCTGCGTAGCACCACCACCAGGGTGTTGCCGTCCAGCGTCGACTTCGGGCCATGGCGGAAGCCCAGTGGCGTATTGGCCAACGCCAGCACGCGGCCGGCGGTCAGCTCCAGCACCTTCAGCGCGCACTCGCGCGCCAGTGCTTCCAGCGGGCCACTGCCGAGGTAGATCACGCGGTTGAACGGGCGCTGCGCAAGCGCTGCCACCGGTGCATCCCACTGCGCCTGCCCTTCGCGGGCCAGCGCGGCGACCTGCTTCAGGCGTGCCACGCGGGCATCCCACGACGAGCGGTCGAACACGGTCAGCGCAGCCAGCAGCATGCAGGTCAGGCTGCTGGTCATCGCGAACGCGCGGTCGCAGCTGGCCGAGGGCATCAGCAGGGTGCAGGTATCTGCGCGGCCGGCGCCGCGGCGGGCGAGTTCGCCATCGGCGTTGCAGGTGATGTCGAGGAAGCGTGCGTCATCCACATCGCTGCGCACGCGGTCCACCGCAGCCACGCTTTCCGGGCTGGAGCCACTGCGGCCAAACGACACCAGCAGGGTGGGGCGGTCGCGCTGCAGGTACAGCGCCGGGTGGGTCAGCAGGCTGGTGGTGTGCACCACGCGCACCTCGGCCGGCCACTGTGCATTGATCGCATCGGCCACCATTTCGGCGATGAAGCCGGAGCTGCCAGCGCCGGTGAACAGCACGCGCTGGTTGGGATCGTTGAGGCTGTCGCCGAGGAAGGCCTGCAGGCGGTCGCGGGCCCGCGACAGGTCCTGTGCAAGGGCTTCCCACAGCGCAGGCTGCTGGGCGATTTCGGTAGCGGTATCGGCTCCGCCAAGGCGCTGCCAGGCGGACACATCGGAAAGCAGGGTGACGTCCATTCGGAGGTTCCAGTTGGGCCAGCGCACCATCTGCGTTTTCTTTCGAAATGTCAAATAGCGAAAGTAAAAAGAAAGAAAATGTGATGCCGGCTTCGCTCTGCCCCGGGCATGCCGGGAAACGAAAGAAACCGCCGAATGCCGTATCGCACAATGCTTAACAGGGGCCTGCAAGCGCTTACACAAAGTATTGCGACGCAACAACTTTCGTTTCAAAGGAATATATCTTCCTTTTTCCTTTCAATTTGTTGACATCTTTCGAATCGCTGCCCTAGAGTCGGCTCAATCGCTTTCGAAACGCCCGGTGAACGGGTTGGGAGTCCGCGTGGAAAACTGCGTTCGTCGCTCGCCGCTGATGCTGGCCCTGTTGCCGGCATTGATGCTGGCGTCCACGTCGGCCCATGCCGAGCCGGTCGGCAACCTGCGTTCGGTCAGTGCCAGCGACAGCCGCGACGGCGTGCGCGGCTGGGACCTGCAGACCGACAAGGGCGCGCGCATCCGCATCGAACTGCCGGCGACCGACATCATCCGCGTGCAGGCCGGCCGCAACGGCAAGCTGACCGGTGCCGGCGACAAGGCTGCGCCGATCGTACTGCCACAGCCCAAGGCGAACGTGCAGGCGCAGCTGGAAGAAGACGCGCAGGAAATCCGCGTGCGTACCGATGCACTGGTGCTGCATGTACAGCGTCAGCCACTGCGCATGCGCCTGGAACGCCTGGACAACGGCCAGCCCACCGCCCTGTGGCAGGAACTGCAGCCGCTGGACCTGGATGCCGCGCAGAGCGTGCAGGTGCTGTCTTCGCAGGCCGATGAAGGCTATTACGGTGGTGGCCAGCAGAACGGCCGCTACCAGTTCAAGGGCCGCGAGCTGGACGTGTCCTATTCCGGTGGCTGGGAAGAGGGCGACCGCCCGAGCCCGGCACCGATGCTGCTGAGCAGCCGTGGCTGGGGCATGCTGCGCAATACCTGGAGTGATGGCAGCTACGATCTGCGCGAGGCCGACCAGGCCACGCTGCTGCATCGCGAAGACCGCTTCGACGCCTACTACTTCGTCGGCGCGGATCTGCCGAAGCTGATCGAGCGCTACACCCAGCTGACCGGCCGCCCGAACATGGTCGCGCGCTGGGCGTTGTCCTACGGCGATGCCGATTGCTACAACGACGGCGACAACAGCAAGAAGCCCGGCACCGTGCCGGAAGGCTGGAGCGACGGCCCGACCGGCACCACCCCCGATGTGATCGACAGCGTGGCCAAGCAGTACCGCGCCCACGACATGCCCGGTGGCTGGATCCTGCCCAATGACGGCTACGGCTGCGGTTACAAGCAGCTGCCGGAAACGGTGAAGGGACTGGCCGGCTACGGTTTCCGCACCGGCCTGTGGACTGAGAACGGCGTGGACAAGATCGCCTGGGAAGTGGGCAAGGCCGGCAGCCGCGTGCAGAAGCTGGACGTGGCCTGGACCGGCAAGGGCTACCAGTTCGCGATGGATGCCAACCGCCAGGCGTTCAACGGCATCCTCGACAATTCCGATTCGCGCCCGTTCCTGTGGACGGTGATGGGCTGGGCCGGCATCCAGCGCTATGCGGTGGCCTGGACCGGCGACCAGAGCAGCAGCTGGGACTACATCCGCTGGCACGTGCCGACCCTGGTCGGCTCCGGCCTGTCTGGCATGGCCTACGCCAGCGGCGATGTGGACGCGATCTTCGGCGGCAGCGCCGAGACCTTCACCCGCGACCTGCAGTGGAAGGCGTTCACCCCGGTACTGATGGGCATGAGTGGCTGGTCGTCGAACGCACGCAAGCATCCGTGGTGGTACGACGAACCCTACCGCAGCATCAACCGCGATTACCTGAAGTTGAAGATGCGCCTGACCCCGTACATGTACGGGCTGGTGCACGATGCCGCGCAGACCGGCGCGCCGCCGGTGCGTGGCCTGATGTGGGACAACCCGCGCGACCCGCACGCGCAGGATGAAACCTACAAGTACCAGTTCCTGCTCGGCCGCGACCTGCTGGTGGCGCCGGTGTACCGCAGCCAGGCCGCCAGCCGTGGCTGGCGCCGCGACATCCACCTGCCGGCCGGCGGCTGGATCGATTACTGGGATGGCCGCCGCGTGCAGGCCGGCGCCGACGGCCGCCAGCTCGACCGCCAGGTGGACCTGGCCACGCTGCCGGTATTCGTGCGTGCCGGTGCGATCCTGCCGATGTACCCGTCGATGCTGTTCGATGGCGAGAAACCGCTCGATGAAGTGACCTTCGACCTGTACCCGCAGGGCGACTCGCAGTACACGCTGTACGAAGACGACGGCAACACCCGCCGTTACCAGCAGGGCGAGTCGAGCACGCAGCAGATCCGCGTGCAGGCGCCGGCGCAGGGCAGTGGCCCGGTGCAGGTGCAGATCGATGCGGTGCAGGGCCAGTACAACGGCCAGCTGCCGCAGCGCCGCTATGGCCTGCGCGTGCTCAGCCGCCAGGCACCGCGTGCGGTGCAGGCCGCTGGCCGCGCGCTGCCGGCGCTGGCTGATGCCGCTGCGTTCAACGCTGCGGCTGAAGGCTGGTACTTCGATGCCGCCGAGCGTCGCGGCACCCTGCATGTGCGCACCGCCAGCCAGGACATCCGCCAGCCGCTGCAGCTGCAGCTGGACTTCGCGGTGGCCGCTGCGGCTGCCGACGATGTGTATCCGGCGGCACCGGTGCTCGGCCGCGAACTGCCCGCCGACAGCCTGCTGGTGGTCAACCGCCCGGCCGAAGAGCCCGGCCACGCCCTGGAAAACGCCTTCGATGATGACCCGGGTACCTGGTTCCGCAGCGTGCGCAACCAGGCCGTGCGCACCGGAGCGCATGAGTGGGTGATCGGGTTCGGTGAGCGGAAGATGATCGATGGCATCGACATCGCGCCGCGCAACGACAAGAACTGGAAGCATGGCCAGGTGCGCGACTACGAGGTGTACCTGGGTGACAGCAATGGCGAGTGGGGTGAGCCGATCGCCCGCGGCCGCCTGCAGCTGAAGGAAGGCGTGCAGCGCATCGACTTCCCGGCCCACGCCGGCCGCCTGCTGCGCTTCCGCGTGCTGAGCGTGCAGAACCCCGAAGGCGACGGCGCCAGCAGCACCGATCCGATGGTTACGGCAGCGCAGGGCAGCGCCCGTGCCTTCGATGCGCTGCAGCCGCGCGACGTCGGCCCGATCGCGCTGTCCACCTTCCACATCCTCGAACACCAGGAACCGGAGCGACCGGCCCGGCAGCGCTATCTCTCCGAGCTGCCGGTGCCGGCCGCGCTGGCCAGCCAGGTGCGCGCCGACCAGTCGTTCCGTGGCGATGCCGGCATGCGCATGAACGGCCTGCAGTTCCGCCGTGGCCTGGGCGTGGGTGCCAACAGCCGCATCGACCTGCGCCTGCAGGGGGGCTGGCACCTGCTGCGTGCCGACCTCGGCATCGACGACGCGTGCCGCAGCGCTGGTGGACTCCAGTTCCAGGTCTGGGGTGACAACCGCCTGCTGTACGACAGCGGCCTGGTGAAGGCGCCCGGCGTGGTCAAGCCGGAGCTGGACATCCGTGGCCTTTCCACCCTGAGCCTGCGCACGCTGGGTGCGCAGGGCAGCCAACCCGCCCAGGTCTGCGCCAACTGGGCCAACGCCGTGCTGATCGGCCAGGAGGGCGACTCCGCCAGCATCGTCGCCCCATGACCCCCTCGTAACACCGCTCCTCCCCCCGCCCATTCCGACTACGGCCCTCATGGCCGTGGCCCGGGAGCGTTTTGCCCGCCGAACGCCCACGCGCTCACTTATTGCGCTGCACCCCTGCCAGGAGAGAACCCCGATGTTGCCCGCACGCCACCACCGCCCCCCCTGTCGTTCGATCGCTCCGCTGTCGCTGGCCATCGCCGGCGTGCTGCTGTCGGTCGCCGTTCCTGCCTTCGCCCAGGAGAGCAAGGACAAGGCCACCGACCTGGCCCGCATCGAGGTCACCGGCTCGAACATCCGCCGCACCGACGTTGAAACCGCCTCGCCGGTGCAGGTGATCAGCAAGCAGGACATCCAGAACATGGGTGCGCGCACGCTGCTGCAGGTGCTCGACAACCTGCCCGCCGCACGCCCGGCACAGCAGGATGCGCGTTCGCTGTTCACCGGTTCCGATGGCGCTTCGCAGGCCAACCTGCGCGGGCTCGGTGCGCAGGGCACGCTGGTGCTGCTGAACGGCCGTCGCCTGTCGTACTACGGCGCACCGGCCGGATTCCAGACCCAGTTCGTCAACATCGATGCGATCCCGGCCGCCGCCATCGAGCGCATGGAAGTGCTGACCGACGGCGCCTCGGCGGTGTACGGCACCGACGCGGTGGCCGGCGTGATCAACGTGATCACCAAGCGCAACTTCCAGGGTGCCGAGGTCAGCTTCACCAACGACACCTCCTCGCGCATCGACTCCTACGGCGAGCGCCAGGCCAGCATCACCGCCGGCTTCGGTGACCTGGCCGAGAACCGCTTCAACATCTACGGCGCGGTGAACATGTACCGCCGCGACGCGATTCCGCTGAGCGACTTCTACGACAAGCGGCCCGAGCAGTACTACGTCAACAATCCGAACTACCTCAACAACCTGCGCCTGGGCGTGGGCAGCAAGCCGGGTGAGTTCAACCCGGGCAGCTACTTCGCGTTCGATCCGGTCACCGGCCGCCGCGTGCAGGAAGCCGCGCCGGGCTGCAAGAACGTGCTGACCAGTGAAGCGGCCGGCCCGCGTTGCGTCTGGGAAACCTGGATGAACAACGAGATCGATGCCGGCGCCAAATCCGAGCGCAACACCGCCTACCTCAACGGCACCTTCCTGGTGGGCGACAGCACCGAGATCTTCGCCGAGGCGACCTACACCGATATCGACCTGCGCGCCAACGGCGGTACGCCGCGCACCTACGGCACCACCACCGGCAACCCCACCAGCTGGTTCTCGCGCAATACCGGCAACACCGTCAACCAGTTCCTGTACCCGTTCCTGGGCCCGAACAACGAGTACAACCACGCCAGCCCGCAGATGAAGGCAATGATGGGCGGCGTGGTCGGCCTGAACTACCTGTTGCAGGATGCCGGCCCGAACTACTTCGGCCAGCGCAATACCGACAAGAGCTACCGCGTGCTGGCCGGTGCGCGTGGCAACCGCGGTGACTGGAACTGGGAAACCGCGTTCGCCAGCGCGGGTACGCATTCCACCACGTACCAGACGATCAACGTCAACATCAAGGGCTTCGAGAAGGCGTTCGGCCCGTACTCGATCGATCCGGGCACCGGCCGCGTGATCATCTCCGACCACCCGGCGTACAAGTTCGGCGAGATCAGCGAAGCCAACGCCGCACTGATCCGAGAAGCGTTCCCGACCTTCGACATCCAGTCGTGGACCCGCCTGCACACCCTCGACGGCAAGATCGAAGGTCCGCTGTTCCAGCTGCCGGCCGGCGAGATGCGTGCGGCCTTCGGCTTCAACGCCAGCCGCGAAACCTTCTACACGCCGGGCAACGCCGATGCGGCCAACGGCCTGATCTCCCAGCAGGGTGGCTCCTGGTTCGACGGTAAGCGCAACACCTACGCGCTGTTCGCCGAGACCGTGGCGCCGATCACCGACAAGCTGGAACTGGATGCGGCGGTGCGCGTGGACAAGTACCCGAACTTCAGCGCCAACGTGGCACCGAAGATCGGCTTCAAGTACCAGGCCTTCGACCAGCTGATGCTGCGCGGTACCTATTCCACCGGCTTCCGTGCACCCAGCCTGGCCGAGTCCGGCAACGGTGGCGTGTTCGCGCAGCTGGGTGGCTTCCGCGACGAGCTGCGCTGCAACGAGACCAACGCCATCGCCAACCTGCTGCTGCGCTCGCAGCGCCCGGGTGACGTCGATCTGGGCAAGACTCTGCTGAACGTGGACTGCAGCCGCACCGTGGCGCGCATGACCCAGCCGAACAAGGACCTGAAGCCGGAAAAGGCCAAGATCGCCACCCTCGGTTTCGTCTACGAGCCGGCGAACTGGCTGTCGGTGTCGGCTGACTACTGGTTCATCTACCGCAACAATGAAATCGTCGCGCCGGACTATCGCCGCATGGAAGACATCATCTCGATGTCGCGCTCGCCGATCACCGACAGCGACCGCGCCAATCTGGCGCAGCTGGCGGCGATGTGCGCCGACCCGGCCAGCGGCGTGAGCTGCCCGGCGAACCTGCCGGGCTACTCGGCCGGCAACGTGGCCAGCGTGGTGGGCCAGTACAAGAACCGCGGCAAGACCCTGATCGACGGCTTCGACATCGATGCGCGCAGCCGCTTCTCGCTGGGCGACTGGGGCAATCTGAACATCGGCCTGGCCGCCACCATTGCCAACCGCAACCGCTTCTACATGGATGCGGAGAACGGCTGGTACTACGGCGACGTAGTGGGCTACTACAACAACCCGCGCCTGCGTGCCACGCTCAATACCGACTGGACCTACAAGCAGGTCACCACCAGCATGTTCGTCAACTACGTGGGCGGCACCAAGTGGGCCACCGACCAGGTCGATGAAGTGAGCAACAACAAGGAAACCTGCACCGGCGGCTACCTGGCCCTGCAGAAGAGCAAGTGTGATGGTGCGCCGTCGTGGTGGACCGCCAACATGAGCGTCACCTGGCGCCCGGAT
Source organism: Stenotrophomonas sp. 59 (assembly GCF_030291095.1). NCBI lineage: Bacteria > Pseudomonadati > Pseudomonadota > Gammaproteobacteria > Lysobacterales > Lysobacteraceae > Stenotrophomonas > Stenotrophomonas sp. 59. The sequence goes on along the minus strand of NZ_CP127408.1, from coordinate 4,281,317 downwards.
GATGCCTGGAACCTCAGCTTCACCGTCAAGAACCTGTTCAACCGCCTGCCGTTCTACGATCCGAACAGCTTCCTGGGTGACTCCAGTGACTACGCAACCATCTTCGGCCGTGGTTACAGTGTGACCATCGGCTACCGCTTCAAGTAATCCCGTTTGCGTGACCCGGCGGGCCGGCTACGGCCGGCTCGCTGCCAAGAGGAGAGATGTTTGCCATGAAGCGTAGGGAATTCATCGCGGCCAGTGCCGCTGTCGCCGCCAGCAGCCTGCTGCCGCAGACCCCGGTCTGGGCGCGTGGCCGAAAGGTGCGCCTGGCCATGATCGGTACCGGCATGCGTGGCCTGGTGCTGCTGAAGGAGCTGGTGCGCCGCGACGACGTCGAGGTGGTCGCGCTGTGCGACATCGAACCGATCATGCTCGGCCGTGCCATGGACATGGTGGCCAAGGCCGGCAAGCCGGCCCCGAAGACCTACGGCCAGGACCGCGATACCAACGCCTGGAAGCGCTTGCTGGAACAGAAGGGCGTCGATGGCGTGATCATCGCCACGCCGTGGGAATACCACGCACCGATGGCGATTGCCGCCATGCAGGCCGGGGTGGCGGTGGGCTGCGAAGTGGTGGCCGGCATCACCCTGCAGGACCACTGGGACGTGCTGAAGACCCAGCTGAGCACGGGCACCCCGTACATGCTGCTGGAGAACGTCTGTTACCGCCGCGACGTGATGGCCACGCTGCAGATGGTGCGCCAGGGCCTGTTCGGCGAGCTGGTGCATCTGCAGGCCGGTTACCAGCACGACCTGCGCGGCGTGAAGTTCAATTCCGGCGACCCGAACCAGCCCTACGACAGCGGCGTGGAATTCGGTCCCAAGGGCTGGAGCGAAGCACGTTGGCGCACCGAGCATTCGGTGGAGCGCAATGGCGAACTGTACCCCAGCCACGGCATCGGCCCGTGCGCGATGTACACCGGCATCAACCGTGGCAACCGCTTCACCCACATCAATGCCTTCGCGACCAAGGCACGCGGCCTGCACGAATACACCGTGGCCAAGAGCGGCGGCACCACCCACCCCAGCACCAAGGTGAAGTTCAAGCTGGGTGACATCGTGACCACCACGCTGGCCTGCGAGAACGGCGAAACCATCCTGCTGCAGCACGATACTTCACTGCCGCGACCGTACTCGATGGGCTTCCGCGTGCAGGGCACCAAGGGCCTGTGGATGGATGTGAACCATTCGATCCACATCGAAGGCCGCAGCCCGCCGCACCAGTGGGAAGAGTTCAAGAAGTACCAGGACGAGTACGAGCACCCGCTGTGGAAGCAGAATGCCGACACCGCCGCCAGCGCCGGCCACGGTGGCATGGACTGGTTCGTCATCCACGCCTTCGTTGAAGCGCTGAAGGCCAAGGCACCGATGCCGATCGACATCTACGACGCGGTGACCTGGAGCGCGATCACCCCATTGAGCGAGCAGTCGATCGCCAACAGCTTCCAGACCTTGGAGTTCCCGGACTTCACCGCCGGCGCGTGGAAGCAGCGCAAGCCGATCTTTGCGTTCGACGGTAAATACTGATCTGCGCACCAACGGCAACGCCGGGTCATGCCCGGCGTTGCTGCATCCGCCGTATGCTGTGGCATCCATCAGGATGTGCAAGGGCAGACAGCGCATGCGATTGATGACCTTCACCTGCCCGCTCTGCGCCGCCGCAGGCCAGCGGTTTCCACTGCACTCCGCAGGGAAACGCCAAGCGAGGACGACCTGCCGCGGGTGTGGCGTGGTGCTGCGCTCGGACCCACGTCTGGGCATGCACACGTTCTATCTGCTGTACACACAGTTCATCGCCATGCTGGCTGTGTTTCCCGTGATCTGGGCCTACACCCTGGGTCGATGGTTCTGGCTGGCCGCGATCTTGGCCCTGCTGTCGGTGCTGTGCTGGTTGCCCGGCATGATCAGGCACGCACGAAGTCCGATCGTGCGCGCCACACCGGATCCGAATCGAAGCTACGCTCGACGCATGCCCTAGGTGCAGGGACGGGGTGGAGCAGGGAAAAATGGCGCGCCCGGAGGGATTCGAACCCCCGACCAATGGCTTCGGAAGCCACTACTCTATCCGGCTGAGCTACGGGCGCGTTGTAGAACCGCCGCGCCACCGACCAGTGCCGGGGCGGGCATCGCAGCGCCATGAGGCGGTGCGGGACCGGCATTCTATCCAGTTTCGCCGAACAAATCTCCCCCCACGGGCAAAGCCCTGCCGGAGGGGCAGGAGTATCCTATCGCCATGGCTGATACCCCCCTCATTTCGCCGCAGTCGCCGGCGACGCCGCGTTGGCGGCATTACTGGAGTCTGATGCGCGCTGATCGCCCGATCGGCACGCTGCTGCTGCTGTGGCCCACCTGGTGGGCGTTGTGGCTGGCCGCGGGCGGCCTGCCGCCGCTGTGGACGCTGTTCGTGTTCACCGCCGGCGTGTGGCTGACCCGCTCGGCCGGATGCGTCATCAACGACTATGCCGACCGCTGGCTCGACCCGCATGTGGAACGCACCAAGGCGCGTCCGCTGGCCACCGGCGCGATCAGTGGCCGCGCCGCGCTCGCCCTGTTCGCGGTACTGATGCTGGTGGCGTTCGGCCTGGTGCTGACCCTGAACGGGCTGACCATCGGCCTGAGCTTCATCGGTGTGTTCCTGGCCGCCAGCTATCCGTACCTGAAGCGCTACACCCATCTGCCGCAGGTCTACCTGGGCATGTCGTTCGGCTGGGGCATCCCGATGGCGTTTGCCGCCGTGCAGGGCGAAGTGCCGATGCTGGGCTGGCTGCTGTATGCCGGCAACATCCTGTGGTCCACCGCGTACGACACCTGGTATGCCATGGTCGACCGCGAGGACGACCTGAAGATGGGCTCGCACTCCACCGCGATCCTGTTCGGCGACCTGGACCTGGTCATCCAGGGCGTGCTGTACGCGCTGTTCCTGGCCACAATGGCGCTGGTCGGCGTGCGCGGCGGGCTGGGCGGCTACTACCTGGCCGGCGTGGCCGTGGCCACCGCGCTGGTGGTCTACGAGTTCTGGATCTGCCGCAACCGCGAGCGCGGCCCGTGCTTCAAGGCGTTCCTGCACAACAACTGGGTGGGTGCCGCGCTGTTTGCCGGCATTGCCGTGGACCTGGCGCTGCGTTGAGCCCAAGGCACGGTAGAGCCGGCCGCTGGCCGGCTGCACACGCATGCCATCCCGAGGTTGCCGGCCAGCGGCCGGCACTACCGCCATCCGCCACCTACGACCAATAGGTGGCAGACAGCCCGCATCCCACCGCCCAGAATCGGGCCATCGAACCTGGGAGGGTAGGCGATGGCCTCGACGGCAGCAGTACAGGACGGCTGGATGGCGCGTGCAGCGCTGCGCTCGGCCGCCTGGGCGGAAAAATGGTTCCCCGATGCGTATGTGTTCGCGGTGCTCGGCGTGGTCATCGTCGCACTTGCCGCGATGGGCTTCGGTTCGACTCCGCAGGCCACCGCCAGCGCCTTCGGTGACGGCTTCTGGAGCCTGATCCCCTTCACCATGCAGATGGCCTTCGTGGTCATCGGTGGCTACGCCGTGGCGACCGCACCGGTGGTCGCGCGCTTCATCGACTTCCTGGCCCGGGTACCGCGCACCGGCCGCGGTGCGGTGGTGTACGTGGGCCTGGTCAGCATGCTCGCCTCGCTGCTCAGCTGGGGTTTCTCGCTGGTGTTCGGCGGCCTGCTGGTGCGCGCGCTGGCACGCCGCACCGAGCTGCGCATGGACTACCGCGCGGCCGGTGCTTCGGCCTATCTGGGACTGGGCGCGGTGTGGGCGATGGGCCTGAGTTCGTCGGCCGCGCAGCTGCAGGCCAACCCCGCCAGCATGCCGCCGGGGCTGGTCGAGATCACCGGCGTACTGCCGTTCACCGAAACCATTTTCCTGTGGCAGTCGATCGCGCTGACCGCGGTGCTGATCCTGGTCTCGCTGCTGATCGCCTGGCTGACCGCGCCGGCCGCCGCCAGTGCGCGTACTGCCGAGGATTTCCCGGGCGCCGCGCAGGCCGAGCCGGAGCCGCTGCAGCGCCGCACGCGCCCGGGCGAGTGGCTGGAATACAGCCCGCTGCTGACCGTGCTGCTTTCGCTGCTGGCGTTCGGCTGGCTGTTCAACGAGTTCGCCAACAAGCCGGTGGTCACCGCCATCGCCAATCTCAACACCTACAACTTCCTGTTCATTTCGCTGGGCCTGCTGTTGCACTGGCGCCCGCGCAGCTTCCTCAACGCGGTGGCCAAGGCGGTGCCCAGCACCACCGGCGTGCTGATCCAGTTCCCGCTGTACGGTGGCATCGCGATGATCCTCACCCATGCTGCTGGCGGTGATGGGCAGACGCTGGCGCACCGGCTGTCTAGCCTGTTCGTGCACGTGGCCAGCACCGATACCTTCGCGCTGGTGATGGGTGTCTATTCGGCGGTACTGGGCTTCTTCGTGCCCTCTGGTGGCGGCAAGTGGATCATCGAGGCACCGTACGTGATGCAGGCCGCCAACGAACTGAAGGCGCACCTGGGCTGGGCGGTGCAGGTCTACAACGCCGCCGAAGCGCTGCCGAACCTGATCAATCCGTTCTGGATGCTGCCGCTGCTGGGCGTGCTCGGCCTGAAGGCACGTGACATCGTCGGCTTCACGTTCATCCAGCTGCTGGTGCACATTCCGCTGGTGCTGGGCCTGCTGTGGCTGCTGGGCATGACGCTGGCCTATGTGCCACCGGTGATGCCCTGAATGCAGGGCTGGCTTTCCTGCGCGGGCAGGCGAGCCAGCCTCGTTCAGCGCGTGTTTCCGCCAGCGGATGCCATGAATGCGCGTCTCACTGACCACGGCATGAGCACATGCCGAACCCACATGAATCCTTCAGAGGCTTGTGCCGCAAGGGGCCGGGCGCGTTCATTCACAGCCGTACACACGAATGTAGCCGCCCACCCACGCGTGATTAACCAATCGCTGCAGACGATGGCCGCGTCCACCGCATTCCGCGAGTGGCTTTCGGAGAACGGACATGGCACAGCAGAACCAGAACCCGAACCAGAAGCAGCCGGGCCAGCAGAACCAGCAGGATCAGCAGCAGGGACGCCGTGACCAGCAGCAGCAACAGCAGCAGGATCAGCAGCGCAAAGAGCGCAACCAGCAGCAGGGCGGCCACGACGAAGAAGAATGACCTCGCCGCACACGCGGTGTGACCGGTGAAGCCCCGCCTTGTGCGGGGCTTCGCCTATTCCAGCACGCCGATGCGCTGCAGTACCGGTGCCGCCGACATATCGTTGGGATTGGTGCCAGGCTGGTCCTGCGGCACGTCCATGCCCATCCCACGGTACAGGTCGACCCAGTGCTGGGCGATCTCTCCAGTCTGCGGATTACGGAAGTTCATCGGCTGCAGCGCGAACACGTGATGCGCGCGGAAGGCGCGTTCGATGAAGTCCGAGCAGTAGTAGCTGTCCTCGTTCAACACATACGACGTGTTGTAGGGCTTGCCCAGCATCGTGCGCGCGCTGGCGACCGCGTCCTTGATCGCGTCCCGCTGCGGCGCGCGCAGGCGATAGACCACGATCTGCCGCTGCTTGGCTTGGGCTTCCTGCTGGAACTCGGCCAGCGACTGCCGGCGCGATCCCTTCTCGTCCGCGTGCAGCACCTCCCAGCCCTTCGGCGCCGAGGCCACCAGGGCCACATGGTCGAAGCTGGTCGACCCCTGCTTGCCGGTGGCATCGTCGATGGCCGCGCTCAGGCCGCTATGGCCGGCAGTGACGAACAGCAGGTCGCCTTCGCGGACATCGACGGCCATGGCATGCGCGGGCCACAGTGCAGGCAGCAGCAGGCCGAACAGGAGAAGGAGGCGGCGCATGGGCATCTCGGACAGGCGGAATGCCGGAATTGTAGGGTGAGCGGTAGCATGGAGCGACCGGACCGGATTCAGGATGAGCCCATGCGTCGATACCGTTCCCCTGCCGTGCTGATGCTCGCCTGCAGCGTGACGCTGGTTGCGTGCGCACCTGCGCCCCAGACCACACCCACCGCCGCCGCACCTGCTGTGCCGGCGCCGGCCACTACGCCTGCGGTGATCACGCCGGCTCCGGTGCCCGCGCGCAGCGAATGCCCCTACCCGGACTTCGATGCCTTCCTGAAGCATTTCGGCAACGAGATCACGCTGCAGGAAAAGGCCACCGCCGACCCGCTGCTGGACAGCTATATCGATGCCGAGGCCGAGCCGGAGCCACGCAAGGTGGAAAGCCGGCTGGCGCTGGCCGATGTCGAGTGGCCGGTGATGCCGGATCCCGCCGCACTGGCCGGGCAGGGCCGCGAGCTGCAGGTCAACACACTGGCCGATGGGCAGCGCCAGGTGCAGATCCGCACCCCGGACAGCAGTGACCAGCAGACCTACACCTTCGCGCAGGCGCCGTGCTGGACGCTGGTCAAGCGCGAGGATGAGTCGATCTGATGCCTCACTCGGCACAGGCAGGATAGGGGAGCGGCTGCTAGGCTCGAGGCCTGACCCAGGCAGGGAGAGGCCGATGCAGATTCGCAGGATGCGTAGCACCACCGCCATTGCCGCACTGCTGGCGATGGTGCCCTTCACCGGCCTGCATGCGCAGCCGCTGCACGCCGACGATCGCGCCTACTTCGCCAGCGCAGCAGCCGAACAGACCGCGCGTGATGCGTTGGGCAGGCAGCTGGAGGCCCTGCAGCACGCTGCGGGCATCGCACCCGCGGAACGTTTCCAGCAGGCCGAGGTCATGGAGGCGCAGTGCCTGCGCCATCACAGCTACCTGCACCTGCAGGCCGCCCGCAACGCGCGCGATCATCGTCCGGCACAGGCGCTGGACCAGGTGATGGCGCTGTGCAGCCGCATTGCCCGCACCGGTCGCGCCGCGCTGCGCGAGGCACCTGCGGACGCGGCCTGGTCCGCACCGTATGCCTTCCTGCGCACGCGCGCATTGAAGGAGGCCGCCGCCCCAGCCAATGCCACGCTGGAAGAGGCGGTGGATGCATTGGCTGATCCGGCGCTGGACAGTTTCGCGCGCCTGCGCGGGCAGATCCTGCGCACGGCCGAGTACCCGCAGATCGAGCGCGGCGGCCAGCACTGGGACACGGGGCGCGACAGGCAGGCACTGGCCCGGCAGCCTGACCGCGCCTTGCGCGAGGCGGGCTGGAAGGGCTACTGGCAAGGCCTGCAATCGCGCCGCGAACCGATGGCCTCGGTGCTGCTGGGCCTGGTGCAGGTGAACGACGCGGCCTCGCGCCTGCAGGGCGACGGTCCAGCGCCGGCACGTGGCTATCAGCACATGGGCCTGGATGCATCGACAGTAGACGCCACGTTGCTGGCGATCGAACACCATGCAGGAGATCGACGCGCCTACCAGGACATGCTGCTGCGCCACGCCGCGCGATCAGGCATCGACGTGCCGCAGCTCTGGGATGCCACGGTGCCCGATGCCGGTTACGCGCCGCCGGTGCTGACGCTGGCGCAGCTGCGCGACACCGCTGCCGACGCCATGCTGCATCTGGGGCCTGCGTACGTCGCCGAACTGCGCGCGCTGCTCGATCCGGCCAACCAGCGCATGGATCTGGCCACCGAACGCGGTGACCGCAGCCAGGACGCGTTCTCGGTGAGCGCTCCCGGTGTGCCGGCGATGTTGTTCGTTGGTGTGCGCAGCGGGGATCTGGAAAGCGATGTCGAGATCGCCCATGAAGCCGGCCATGCCCTGCACGGCGAGTGGATGCAGCGTGGCCATGCCTCGCCGTTGCAGCGCAATGGCAGCCCATGGCTGACCGAGGCGTTCGCCATCTACAACGAGCTGCGTTTCCGCGACCAGCTGTACCAGCAGGCACAGGATCCGCGTGCAAAGGCCTACTACCTGAAGTCGCTGCTGGACGACATGGTGATGCAGCTGTTCACCTCATCGGAGGAGGCGCAGCTGGAGCAGTCGATCTACCAGGGCGTGGCCAACAGCACGCTGGGCACCGCCGACGATCTGGATGAGCTGACCGGCCAGGTGCTGGCACGCTTCGGCCAGCAACCGGAGCGCTACCCGCAGCTGCGCAACAGCTGGATCGCCAAGCGCCTGATGTATGACGACCCGAACTATCTGGTGAACTACCTGTATGCGGGGTTGCTGGCGGTGCAGTTCTATGTGCAGGACCAGCGTGACCCGGAAGGATTCCGTGAGCGCTATCTCGCCGTGCTTGGCGAAGGCTTCGACCGCGCGCCGAACGAACAGGTGGCACAGCTGCTGGGGCACACGCCTGACTGGACGGCCCTGGTGGACGCCGATCTGCAGGTGTTCAACCAGGCGGCCGCGCAGCTGCAGGCGCTGCACGCGCGGATCGAAGTGGCGCACAACCCGTCCGCGCCGTAGCGCGCCGCGTCAGATCGCGGCTACCTGCCAGCCCTGTGCGTCGTCGCGGAGTTCCCCGCGGCCTGTCACGTCGCCCACCTGCAGCGTCAGCCCCCGTGCATTGGGCAGGTCCTTCTGCTCGGGGAACCAGCGTCGATCCGCCGCCACCACGATCAGCAGGCCTTCGTCGTCGCCCATCGGCGCGAACTGCGGCGAGGGTGGGCTGATCGGCTGCAGGCCGAAGTGCTGGCTGGCCTGTTCGCGCACGGCGTCGACATCGTGGCTGGGCAGGCCGACTTCGCTCAGGCAGACCAGCTCGCTGCCATGGAACACGCCTTCGCGCGTGCTGGCCGGCAGGCGGCGGCGACCGATCAGTTCCAGGATCAGGCCATCGGGGCCGGTGAAGTACACCGACTGCGACTGCCAGCTGCTCTCCAGCGCGAAGTAGTCCAGTCCGGCCGGGTTGCATTGCAACGGTGTGCGCTCGCGCAACCAGGTCATCGCCTCGCCGAAGCGGTTGTCCGGCACGTTGAACGCCAGGTGCACGCCACCGAGCGGACGTCCTTCAGCGGGCTGCAGTTCAATCGTGCTCCAGCCGCTGTGCACATGGTTGCCGACCACGCGTTGCTGCAGCACATCGTGGAGGTAGGCGGCGACGGCATCGACATCGGAGACCGGCAGGACAAGGTGCAGCAGGCGCATGATCGTTCCTCCGTGGACGCGACCACTGTAGCGCCGGGCCATGCCCGGCGACCACTAGCGCAATGCGTCTGCGAAGAATCGCACGGCTGCATCCACCGCCTCCTGGTGGGTTCTCGCCCTGGGGGCAGACGTGTTGCATAGCTCGGGCAGCCTCTGCGCACCGACAGCGGTACAGGCCGCCAGGAAGTCGTAGTGACCCACGTCCGGCAGGCGTTGCAGCGTGGCGTGCGGGATCTGCGCCTGTGCGGCCGCACCATTGGTTTCCGGCGGCGCAATCGTGTCAGCCTCGCCCAACATGATCGACACCGGCTGCTGCAACGCGGACAGTTGTGCGGGCGCGAACGCCTGCACGATGGCGGGCGCCAGCAGGAACACGGCACGTACGCCGGGAATCGCGCGCTGTGCGTCAGCTTCGGCGATCCAGGGGGCAAGCGCGGGCGAAGCCGCAGCGGCCAGGCGCGCCTGCATCGTGTGCGTGGCGGCCTCCTGCTGCGGCTGGCAGACGCCGTCATCGGGGTGTGCGGTGCAGAACGCCAGCAGCCGTTGCAGGTTGGGCCGTGCACCGGCGGCCAGCAGCGCGGTATAGCCACCGGCCGAGAAGCCGACCACACCCAGCCGCGCAGGATCGACGTGCCGGCCCAGAATCGGATCGGCCTGCACCGCGGCCAGCGCAGCGCGCAGGTCATCCGCGCGCAGCCAGCTCAGCGTGCTGCCGGTCAGCGTCATCTCGTCGGCGCCGTTGTTGCCAGGATGATCGACCGCGATCACCAGATAACCGTCCCGCGCCAGCGCCGTGCCCAACCAGCCCATCATGCGTGCACTGCCGCCGTTGCCGTGCGACAGCAGCAGCGTCGGCAGGCGAGTGCCGGCGAGCGGCGCCTCCAACGCCGAGCGGCCGACATCGAACAGCGGCGCTGCGGGCGGGCCGATGGGGAGTGCGGTTTCCCGGCTCGCGGCCGGCGCCGGGTACCACACCGTGTAGCGCAGGGTGTCGCCGTGCTGCGCATCGCGCACGCTGGCGCTGGCCACGGTGGTGGTGCCATGGCGCTCGCCGGCCGTCCAGCTGCCGTCTGCGCGGGCGGACAGCGCCGATGCCATCAGCAGCAGCCCGACAATCGCGGTGTTCATACGCATCTTCAAGTCCATGTCAGCAGGGACGCTCGTCCACCGGCAACCAGATCTCCACGCCGCCGTTGCCGGTGTGCTCATCGAAGCGGGTGTCATAGCGTTCCAGGTCCGGTGCGTCGGCCAGGCTCAGGCCGGAGCCTGGCAGGTAGTGGTCCAGCAGCCAGAACCAGGTCGAGCGGATGGCCGAGATATGCCCACCATGCCAGGCCACCAGATAGCGCCGTGCGGGCACGTCCACGCGTTGCCAATGCGTGGGCACGGCGCGAAGCGAACCCACCGGCAGGGCGGCGATGTAGTCGAAGCCGCCGTCATCGTCGCTGTTGCAGCACACGCCGAAACTGATCGGCGCCGGCGTCGGCCACTCGCGGTTGAGCTGTGCCCACTGTCCGGGTATTGCGCCGGCACTATCGCGGGTATGTCGCATGCCGATGCCCACCAGCTGGAAGGCGGGCGTGTCGAGCAGGCGGGGCGCTTCACAGCAGGGAGCTGGCGCATCATCCACGCGGATCGCGTGCACCAGTGCCAGACCATGGGTGCCCTGCTCGCGTACCCGTTCTGGTGTCTGTCCGAACTGTTCGCTGAAGGCACGGGTGAACGCTGCATGGGTGGTGTAGCCCGCACCCAGCGCCACCTGCAGGATGTCATCCGCCCCGTCGGCCAGCCGCTGCGCGGCAGCGGTCAGGCGCCGTCCACGCAGGTAGCGCACCACCGACGTGCCGGTTCGGGCCTGGAACAGGCGCGACAGGTGGAACGGCGACAGTCCCGCCGCAGCGGCGATATCGGCCAGTGCCAGCGGTCGATCCGCATGGGTTTCGATGTACCACAACGCCTTGCCTGCCGCGCTCATCCTGCCGTTCCCCGCATCCAGTGCCCGGCACAGTAGCGGATCGGCAGTCACGGCGTTTAGCAGTTCTTGCGCTGGCTGGGCTTTGCGTGTGCCTGCATACCGGCAACAATGCCCGCACCATGGATGAAGGTGGGAGGCAAGGGGCATGCGATCGACGACGTGGGATGCCAGGCCTGTGGACCCGAGCCGATGATGGACATGGTGCTTGAACAGTGGCTGTTGCCCTGGCTGTTGACGCTGGCATTGCTGCTGCTGATGTGGCGCTGCGCGCCGTGCTGGAAGGGCAATGCCTGGGTGTACCGCGCCGGCTTCGCGCTCCTGGCCGGGCTGCTGACACCGACATTGATGCTGGCCGGTCACGGCGTTCTGCCGGTTCCGACCATTGGAGGACTGGTGACAGTGCTGCTGCGGCTGGAGTGGATCGGCGATCTCGACTTCAACATCCTGGCTGTGGGCACCGACAACATCTGGTTCCTGTTCACGCCCTTCCAGATGGTGTCCATTGGCATGTTGTTCTTTCCACTGCGGACGGCACGTCCGGCCCGCCTTGGCTTCGGAGGCAAGGGCACGGGCTAGCCCCCACACCGCGAGGCGCCAACGCTCATCCACGCATGGCGTGGATCTACTACTCCGGCCTGGGCCGGCACATGCGGGACCTGCCAGTAGATCCACGCCATGCGTGGATGCCTTTCGCACCGATGCGCGATCGCGCATCAAGCTGTCGCACTGACGTCATGCCTCCTTCACAGATCGCGCCGAGACTGCGCGCCTTGTCCAGACCTGTTGTGTCCGCACAGGTACTGGCCCTGTCGTGTCCTCCCGGAGCCCTGCCGTGCATCGTTCGAAGCTTTCGCGTTCCATCCTCCTTGCCCTTTCCATGGCCAGCGCAGGAGGCGCGATCGCAGCGGAGGCCGATGCGGTCGATGCCAGCAGTGGCAGCCGCGCCGTGCCCACCCAGCTCGATGCGATGCTGGTCACCGGCACCCGGGCCTCCAACCGCACCCAGTTCGAAACGCTGGCGCCGGTGGATGTGTTCACCAAGGAAGACATCAAGTCCGTTGAATCCACCGACCTGAAGGACGTGCTGGCGCAGCTGGTGCCGTCGTTCGTGGTGCAGCGCCTGCCGATGGCCGATGGCCAGGTGTTCGTGCGCCCGGCCACCCTGCGCGGGCTGTCGCCGGACCAGACCCTGGTGCTGGTCAACGGTCGCCGCTTCCACCGCAGTGCGCTGCTCGGCAACCGCGGCGCGCAGGCCGCCGACCTGGCGCAGATTCCGACCAGTGCGATCAAGCGCATCGAAGTGCTGCGTGATGGTGCTTCGGCGCAGTACGGCTCGGATGCCATCGCCGGCGTCATCAACATCATTCTCGAAGACGGCCCCGGCGCCGAGATCACCGCCGGTTACTCGCAGTATGCGCAGGGCGATGGTGCCTCGCGCGACTTCAGTGCGCGCACCGGCTGGTCGCTGGGTGACTACGGCAGCCTGGTGCTGTTCGCCGAATCGTCCAATTCCGATGCCACCTCGCGCACCCGCCAGCGCCCGGATGCCATCGCGTTCCAGGCCGCGCATCCCGAGCTGGAGGTACCCAACCCGGTGCAGCGCTGGGGCCAGCCGGAACTGGAAAGCCGCCGCGTCGGCTTCAACGTGAAGGCCAACGCCAGCGACACACTGGAGCTGTATGCGTTCGGCCTGTACAGCCACAGCGACGGCGTCAGCGATTTCAACTGGCGAAACCCGGATACCACGACCGGTGCCTACCGCACCACCACGATCTTCCCCGGCTGGAACCTGCGCTCGCTGTATCCGGTGGGCTTCAGCCCGCAGTACGGCAATGTGCAGAACGATCTGCAGCTGGTCGGCGGCCTGCGCGGTGAGATCACGCCGAAGCTGCGCTGGGATGTCAGTGCTTCGTATGGTCGCAACGCCATCGACTACAGTCTGAAGAACTCGATCAATGCCTCGCTCGGCCCGGCCAGCCCCACCGCGTTCGATCTCGGCCGCCTGACCCAGACCGAGAAGAACGCCAACGCCGACTTCAACTACGAGTGGGACGTGGCGGCGCTGTCCAAGCCGATCAACGTCGCCTTTGGTGGCGAGTTCCGCCAGGAAACCTACCAGGTGCGCGCCGGTGATCCGGCCTCGTACGCGGTGGGCCCGGGCGCGGCCGCTGGCCTGGAGGCCAATTCCAATGGTGCGCCCGGCTTCTCGGCCAGCCAGGCCGGGCAGTGGAGCCAGCGCAGCAAGGCCGCCTACGTGGACATGGAAGTGCCGCTGGGCGAGCGCTGGAGCATCGGCGCGGCCAGCCGCTACGAGGACTTCTCCAGCTTCGGCAGCACGCTGGATGGCAAGCTGTCGGCGCGCTTTGCGATCACCCCGGACGTGGCCCTGCGCGGCACCGTGTCGACCGGCTTCCGCGCACCGACGCCGGCGCAGCTCAACACCACCAGCACCAGCCAGGGCCTGGACACGCGCACGCTGCAGATCTTCACCAGTGGCCGCCTGTCGCCGAACGATCCGCTGGCGCAGCTGCTCGGTGCCAAGCCGCTGAAGCCGGAAGAATCGCGTACCGCCTCGCTGGGCCTGACCTGGCGCACCGACCTCGGCCTGTCCGGCTCGGTGGACGTCTACCAGATCAAGCTCACCGATCGCTTCAGCCAGTCGGCCAGCTTCGCCATTCCGGCCGGTACGCCCAATCCACTGGGCTACACCTCGGTGAACTACTTCACCAACGACTTCGATACCACCACCACCGGCGTGGACGTGGTTGGAAACTACCTGCGCGATCTCGGCGCCGGCCGCATGACGCTGACCCTGGCCTACAACTACAACCGCACCCGTGTGGACAACGGCAGCACCTCGGTGGCCACCAACGAAACCCAGCGCGTGCTGTTCGAGGACCGCCTGCCCGAGCACAAGGGCAGTCTGACCGGCAGCTGGGACATCGGCGCCTGGTCGCTGATGGCGCGCATGCGCTACTACGGCGCCTGGACCGATTCCAGCGGCAACGCGGTGGGCGACATCTACCAGCGCTTCGGTGCGATGAGCTTCCTCGACCTGGCCGTGGGCTATCGCATCAACGAGCACCACAGCCTGCGCGTGGGCGCCGACAATGTGTTCGATCGCTACCCGGATGAGGCCACGTTCCAGGCCAGCCGTGGCCTGGTCTACTCGCGCAACGCGCCGTACGACACCGACGGTGCCAACCTGTACGCGCAGTACCGGCTGACCTTCTGATGGACGCTCGTCGTCGTTCCCTGCTGCGCGCCGGTGCATTGCTGCCGGCCGCAGCGGCGCTGCCTTCACTGCCGGCCAGCGCCGCTGCGCGTTACGCTTCGCCGATGGAGATTCCCGCGACGACCGTGGCGCCGGAAGTACTGGCCCGCGATGAAAACCATTGGGCCGCCGTGGCCAGCCACTTCGACATCACCGACGAAGTGAACCATCTGGAGAACGGCTACTGGGGCGCGATGGGGCACGAGACGCTGGCCAGCTATCAGCGCCATACCGCCGAGGTGAACCGTGGCAATGCCTGGTATGGGCGCCGCGCGTTTCCGGCGCAGTACATGGCGGTACAGCGGCAGGTGGCCGAGCTGCTGGGTGTGGGTGCTGATGAGATCGCACTGACGCGGGGGGCCACCGAGGCGATGCTGGCGTTGATTGGCGGCTACAACCGCCTGCAGCCCGGCGACCAGGTGCTGTATGCCGATATCGACTACGACAGCATGATCGGCGCGATGCGCTGGCTGCAGCAGCGTCGTGGCGTGCAGGTCGAGCACATCGCGCTGCCGCCGGTGCCCGACCACGCGCAGATCGTGCAGGCCTACGAGACCGCATTCGCGCGGTTGCCACGGTTGAAGCTGGTGCTGCTGACCCAGGTCAGCCATCGGCACGGGCTGGTGCTGCCGGTGGCCGAGATTGCCGAACGTGCATGTGCGCGCGGTATCGATGTGATCGTCGATGCCGCGCACGGGTTCGGCCAGATCGACTATGCGGTGCCGCAGCTGAAGTCTGATTTCGTCGGCATCAACCTGCACAAGTGGATCGGCGCGCCGGTCGGTGTCGGCGCAATGTACGTGCGCAAGGGACGCGTGACGGACCTGGATCCGTACATGGGCGAGACCGACGATGGCCGTGTCGGCAGCCGCGTGCACACCGGCACGGTCAACTTCGCGGCTTACCTGGCGCTGCCGGAAGCGATCGCATTGCACCAGCGTATCGGCGTGGCCAACAAGCAGGCGCGCCTGCGCTTTCTTCGCGAGCGCTGGACGGTGCCTGCGCGGCAGATGGCGCATATCGAAGTACTGTCTTCGCCGGACCCGGCGCTGGCCAGTGCATTGGCCAGTTTCCGCCTGCGCGGCCATACCTCGGTGGAACAGAACCAGGCACTGCAGAAGCGCCTGTTGGATGAACATCGGATTTTCACCACGTATCGCGATGGCCTGGAATCGGGTGCCTGTGTACGGGTGACGCCGTCGGTGTTCACCCGGCCGGCGCAGATGGATGCGCTGGTGCAGGCCCTCTCTGCCCTGGCCTGACCCCGCGCTGGTAGGTGCCAACCTTGGTTGGCACGTTCCGACCGTGCCGGGGAATCTTCCGCCGGGCATGGCCCGGCGCTACCTAACCTCGGCCGGTCTGGTGGGTGCCAACCTTGGTTGGCACATTCCATCCGCGCATGGCGTGGATCTACCGGGGCGATCCCTGATTCCGCCGGGCATGGCCCGGCGCTACCGATCAATCGCCGGCAACGCATCAGACAACAGCAGCCTGTCGATCCGACGCAACGCGCTTTCCAGCTGCCTGCGGTCCGCTGCCAGCCCCAGCGACAGCCGCACGCCATTCGGGTGCGACACGCCTGGCGGGCAGAATGCCGATGACGGTGCGATCGCCAGCCCCTGCAGCTGAGCGATACGCACCAGGGTCGCATCGGTCCACGGCGCCGGTATCCGGCACCAGGCATGCAGGCCCTCGGCACGCTGCAGCAGCGACGGCGCCAGCAGGTACCGCGCCATCCGCATGCGCTCACGTGCCTCGCTGCGTACCTGCGCCAGCAGCGACTGTGCCGAGCCATCCAGCAGCAGCTGGCTGGCCAGCGCCGACACCAGCGGATGGCCCATCAACCGCGTTGCCCGCAGCGCGGCTGTCATCGCCTCGGCGTGTGCGGCGCCTGGGCAGTGCACGAAGGCAGTACGCAGGCCGGGGCTGATCACCTTCGACAGCGTTGCCACGTAGAACACATGGCGTGGCGCCAGTGTCGCCAGCGGTGTTGGCGCGTCCTCGGCAAGGTGCCAGTACGGATCATCCTCGATCGCCAGCAATCCTTCGCGTTCCAGCACCCGCGCCAGTGCCTCGCGCCGCTGCAGCGGCAGGGTCAGCGCGGTCGGGTTCTGGCAGGTGGGGTTGAGATAGACCAGCCGCGCGCCGCTGTCACGCACCTGCCTTGCCAGCGCTTCAGGGCACATGCCGTGTTCGTCGCTGTCCACCGGCAGCAGCCGACGTCTCAGCGCCGCTGCGGCCTGCAGCAGCCCCGGATAGACCAGCGCATCGCACAGGATCGTATCGCCATCGCGTCCCTGGCTGACCAGGATAGCGGCCAACGCCACCTGCGCGCCTTCGGTCAGCAGCAGGCAGTCGTCATCCACCGCGCCGAGCATCGGCTGCAGCCAGCGTGCCGCGGCATGGCGATCAGTGGGGTTGCCGCCACCCAGGTGATAGGTCATCAGGTTCGGTGCGTTGCTGCGCGCAAGCACGGCGGCGGCACCACGGCGCAGCGTCTCCGCCAGCGCGTCGGCATCAGGCACCGGCGGCACGTTCATGCTCAGGTCCACCACCTGGTCGAAGCCGGCCTTGGGCGGTGCGATGAAACTGCCCTGCGGTCCGCGCGCTTCGATCAGGCCACGCTTGCGTGCTTCATCGAAGGCGCGGGTGACCGTGGTCAGGTCAATGCCCAGTTGCTGCGCCAACGCACGCTGCGAGGGCAGGCGCTGGCCGGGGGCGAGGCCACCGCGACGCACCGTGCGTTCCAGTGAGTTGACGATGCGCAGGTAGATCGGCCCGCTGTGCGCGAGCACGTCCTGCACCCACTCGCGCGCTGCGACATCCGGTCGCGGCATGTACGGAGCATGTCGGGGCGTATCGTTGCTTCCAACGGCGGGAGCCTGTCCATAACCATCGGTCGGTTCGGACAGGTGACCGCCGTTGTTGTTTGCGGCGGTCGCGCCACCCAGAGCCAGTGATGTCATTGCGCGTCCTCAGCGCTTGGCCTGCCACGGGCAGTAGCAGCCCACGGCAAGCAGTCCTTTGGGGCGCACGGTTTCACCGCGCACCAGTCTGTCCAGCAGCGGTTCGACGAAGCTGTTGGCCGAGTTGCAGACCATGCCGATGCTGTACGGCCCGGCGTAGGCCAGATGGCCCTGCCGGTCCCAGATCGCCACCGCAGGGCTGGCCGGGATGTGCTCGATGCCGTCGATGGTCGGCAGGTTGATCACCTTGTTGCGCAGCGGCTCGGGCAGTTCGCCCTGCGTGCCAGGGCGGCGGATCGCGTAGAAGTCGATGCCGGCGCGGCGGTACATGCTGATCAGGTAGCTCAGGTGTGCACCGGTCTCCCGGTTGCAGACCGCACATGCCGGGTCCCAGAAATGCACCACGCGGATGCGGCCGGTATCACCGGCCAGATCGGCTGGCAGGCGCAGTTGCGAGTCGTCGAAGACGATGGCCTGTTCGGTGAACGTGGATTGCGCGCTGTAGCCGAAGTACTGCCACAGTGCAGCCGCCACGCCTGCCATGAACAGGCAGGCGAGGGCGATCATCGTCGGCAGCAGCAAGCGGCGGCACGGCGCGGCTGCGCCCATCAGGAGTCTTCCCGGCCGAACTTGTGCACGTACTGCTTGCGCATCTCGCGGCAGGAATCGGCCTGCGCGCGGCGCTGGATCTCGCTACGCGACGGATCCTCGCTGCGCTGCACGCACTGCTCGATGGCGTGGCGCTCGGCGGCCTGCACGTCCACGGTCTGCGGCTGCAGGCAGACCCAGGCCAGCGCGGCCAGCATCAGCACGACAAAGCCGCCGCAACCGGCCATCACCAGGTGGAACTTCAGTTTCTCGGCGCGCATCGATGCACGTCCCTTCATCCATACATTGCATACAAAATATCACCTTGTATGGATGTCGTGCCACGTGGATGACTCAGACAATGGCGCTGTGCCGGGCCTCGGGCGCTTCAGACA
The DNA here is from genome assembly GCF_030291095.1 of Stenotrophomonas sp. 59. Lineage (NCBI taxonomy): Bacteria > Pseudomonadati > Pseudomonadota > Gammaproteobacteria > Lysobacterales > Lysobacteraceae > Stenotrophomonas > Stenotrophomonas sp. 59. The sequence continues at coordinate 4,263,051 of NZ_CP127408.1, read as the reverse complement.
GGATCTCATTCAGCTTCGCCAGCGCCCCGGCCAGCGCGCCCTGGTCGACCGCGCCGCCCAGCGACAGGCGGATCGCGTTGCCCGGTGGCGGCTCCTCCACGCTGAAGGCGTCGGAGCTGGCGATGCCCAGCCCTTGCTCCTGCGCGGCCTGGATCAGCCGGTACTGGTCCAGCCGTGGCGGCAACGGCAGCCACACGTGCAGGCCGGCCGGATGGGCCTGGGCACGGGCGGGCAGATATCGGGCGGCAATGGCCTGGCGCTCGCGCAGTTCCTGCTGGAAGCGCTGCACCATGTCCTGGGCCTGGCCACTGCGGATCCACTGCGAGGCCACCGCCACCATCGACTGCGTCGGCATCAGGGCGATCGCGCGCAGGGCGTCCAGCACGGGTTCCATCGGTTCGCCGGCCGGCACCACCAGGTAGGCGGTGCGCAGGCCGGGCGCCAGGCACTTGGACAGGGTGGAGATGTAGTAGACAGGGCAGCCGGCGTCGCGATGCGCGGCCAGCGGCGGCGCGGCGTCCCCGGCCAGCAACCAGTAGGGATCGTCTTCGATAACGGTCAGATCGTGGCGCTTGGCGACATCCAGCAGGGCCTGCCGGCGCTGAGCCGACATCGTTGCCGTGGTGGGGTTCTGGATGGTCGGCACCAGGTACAGCAGGCGCGGGCGGCGCAGCTGGCAGGCTTCTTCCAGAGCCTCGGGCAGCATGCCTTCGGCGTCCATCGCCACCGGCACCACGCCCCGCTGCAGCACGCGCGCGGCGGCCAGCAGGCCTGGGTAGGTCAGCTGTTCGGCGGCGATCAGCTCGCCCGGCTGGGTGCGGGCCAGGATCAATGCGCACAGCGCGGTCTGCGCACCGGGGCAGATCACCACCTGGTCGGTGCCGATCGCACCCAGCATCGGTGCCAGCCACTGTACGGCGGCGGCGCGGTCCTCGCGGGTACCGGCGCCGACGTGGTAGCTCATCAGTTCGCCCTGGCCCAGCTGCTGGCCCACGTGCTGGAAGCCGGCCTCCATGCCCTGTGCGAACGGCGCGCTGCCCAGCAGCGGCGGGATGTTCATGCTCAGGTCGACCGAGGTGCTGCGGTTGCCGGCCGACAGCGCGATGAAGGTGCCGCCCGCGCCCTGCGCGTCGAGCAGGCCGGCCTGGCGCAGTTCGGCAAAGGCGCGGGTGACCGTGGTCAGGTCCACGCCCACTTGCTGGGCCAGGTCGCGTTGTGGCGGCAGGCGGTCGCCCGGGCGCAGCACGCCGTCATCCACTGCCTCGCGCACCTGCTGGGCAATCTGCAGGTACAGCGGGCCGGCGCCCTCGCGGAAGGGGCGGACCCAGGTGCGATTGGGGTGTTTCAGGCGGCGGCCGGCGGCAGGTGGCGTCATCGGTCAGATTTTTCCATACGTGCAGATGCACAAGTCCATACAATGCTGTATCTTGTATGGGCTTGATTGGAGTGGTTCGCCTGCTTGTAGGCGACCTCGTACCCACAGTGTAGCCGCTCCACGCCCGGGCGCTGCGCGCAGGCGAGCCGGTCAAGCGCGCTTCTTCAACAGGGTTGACCTCCAATGAATATCTGCTGGAACCGCATCCGCCTGGCGCTGGTCGCCCTGGCCTGCGTCGGCCTGTCGGGCTGTGACTGGGTGCTGCTGGATTCGAAGGGCATGGTCGGGCTCGCCCAGCGCGACCTGATCCTGATCTGCATCGGCCTGATGCTGATCGTGGTGATACCGGCCATCGTGCTGACCTTCGTGTTCGCGTGGCGCTACCGCGCCGGCAACACCAAAGCGAAATACACGCCGGACTGGTCGCACTCCACCAAGGTGGAGATCGTGGTCTGGGGCGTGCCGCTGATCATCATCGCGGTGCTGGCGGTGATCGTGTGGAAGTCCACCCACGAACTGGACCCCTACAAGCCGCTGGACGTGGCCGGTGAGCCGCTGCACGTGGACGTGATCGCCACCGACTGGAAGTGGGTGTTCGTGTACCCGGACCTGGGCATCGCCACGGTCAACCAGCTCAACTTCCCGGCCAACCGCCCGCTGGCATTCAACATCACCTCCAACTCGACGATGAATACCTTCTTCATCCCGCAGCTGGGTGGGCAGATCTACGCGATGGCCGGCATGCGCACGCAGCTGCACCTGATCGCCAACGAGCCGGGCCAGTTCCGCGGCATGTCCGGCAACTACAGCGGGCATGGCTTCTCGAACATGAAGTTCATCGCCACTGCCAGCAGCAACGAAGACTTCGAGCGCTGGGTGGCCGAGGTGCGCAGCGCGCCCGACGCGCTCAGCTTCACGCAGTTCAAGGCGCTGGCCGCGCCATCGAAGAACGCACCGGTGCAGCACTTCTCCAGTGTTGAACCGCTGCTGTTCAAGAAGGTCATCGACCAGTTCATCGGCGTCGGTGAGAACACCGCTGCTGCTACCCCGGCGGGCGCTGCCGGTGGTGCCCAGGTTTCCCAGGAGTAACGAACATGTTGGGTAAATTGACGTGGGAGGCCGTGCCGCTGCACGAGCCGATCGTCGTGGTCACATTGGCGGCCATGGTGCTGGGTGGCCTCGCGCTGCTTGGCGCAGTGACGTACTTCAAGCTGTGGGGCCCGCTGTGGCGCGACTGGTTCACCACCGTGGACCACAAGAAGATCGGCATCATGTACGTGGTGGTGGCGCTGGTCATGCTGGTGCGCGGCTTTGCCGACGCGCTGATGATGCGCGCACAGCTGGCCGCGGCCGGGCCGGGCAGTGACGGTTTCCTGCCGCCCGAGCACTACGACCAGATCTTCACCGCGCACGGCGTGATCATGATCTTCTTCGTGGCCACCCCCTTCGTGGTCGGCCTGATGAACATCATCGTGCCGCTGCAGATCGGTGCGCGCGACATGGCGTTCCCGTTCCTCAACGCCTTCAGCTTCTGGATCTTCGTGGTCGGCGCGGCGCTGATGATGATCTCGCTGGGCGTTGGCGAATTCGCCATGACCGGCTGGGTGGCCTATCCGCCGCTGTCGGGCATCGAGTTCAGTCCAGGCGTCGGCGTGGACTACTACATATGGGCGTTGCAGGCTTCGGGCATCGGCACCTTGCTGACCGGCGTCAACCTGTTCATCACCATCCTGCGCATGCGTGCGCCGGGCATGACCCTGATGAAGATGCCGGTGTTCACCTGGACCGTGCTGGTCACCAGCGTGATCATCATCGCCGCCTTCCCGATCCTGACCGTGGCGCTGGGCGCGCTCACCCTGGATCGCTACCTGGACTTCAACTTCTACACCAACACATTGGGTGGCAACCCGATGATGTACGTGAACCTGGTGTGGGCCTGGGGCCATCCGGAGGTGTACATCCTGGTGCTGCCGGCGTTCGGCATCTTCTCCGAAGTGACCGCCACGTTCGCGCGCAAGAAGCTGTTCGGCTACAAGTCGATGGTCGGCGCCACGCTGGCAATCGGCATCCTGTCGTTCATCGTCTGGCTGCACCACTTCTTTACCATGGGCTCCGGTGCCAGCGTCAATGCCTTCTTCGGCATCATGACGATGATCATCGCCATCCCCACCGGCGTGAAGATCTTCACCTGGCTGTTCACCATGTACGGCGGCCGTGTCGAGTTCAGCGTACCGATGCTGTGGACCATCGCCTTCCTGGTCACCTTCACCATCGGTGGCATGACCGGCGTGCTGCTGGCCATCCCGGGCGCGGACTTCCTGCTGCACAACAGCCTGTTCCTGGTCGCGCACTTCCATAACACCATCATCGGCGGCGCGCTGTTCGGCTACCTGGCCGGCTTCGCCTACTGGTTCCCGAAGGTGTTCGGCTTCACTCTCAACGAGCGCCTGGGCAAGTGGTCGTTCGCGTGCTGGGTGATCGGCTTCTACCTGGCCTTCATGCCGCTGTACATGCTGGGCTTCATGGGCATGACCCGCCGCATGAACCAGTACGACAACCCGGCATGGACGCCGTACCTGATCGCCGCCTTCATCGGTGCGCTGTTCGTGTTCGCGGGCATCATCCTGATGCTGGTGCAGATCTACGTGAGCGTGCGCGACCGCAAGCGCAACCTGGACCTGACCGGCGACCCGTGGAACGCACGCACGCTGGAATGGGCCACGCCGTCGCCGCCGCCGTTCTACAACTTCGCCGTGGTGCCCAAGGCCGATGAGCTGGACGCCTTCCACGAAGCGAAGAAGCGTGGCCTGCCGCCGCCGCCGAAGAAATACGCGCCGATCCACATGCCGAAGAACACCGGCGTGCCGCTGATCCTCAACATCTGGATCCTGGTGTTGTGCTTCGCCCTGGTCTGGCACATCTGGTGGATGGCTGCGGCCAGCTTCATCGCGATGATCGTGACCCTGATCGTGCGGTCCTACGACGAGGACGTGGACTACTACGTCAGTTCCGAAGAGGTGGCACGCACCGAAGCGGCCAACCTTGCCAAGCTGAAGGAGGTACGCGCATGAACCTGTTGACCCGCCCCGAGCTGGCCAGCGACACGCAGGCGCACGAGGACCACCACGAGCACGACCACGGCCACGAACAGGGCGGCATGAAGGTGTTCGGCATGTGGGTCTACCTCATGTCCGACCTGGTGCTGTTCGGTTCGCTGTTCGCCTCGTACGCGGTGCTCAGCACCGCCTACGCCGGCGGCCCCACCGGCAAGCACCTGTTCTCGCTGCCGTTCGTGATGGCCGAGACCTTCCTGCTGCTGGTCTCCAGCATCACCTACGGCCAGGCCGTGCTGGCGATGCATCGCCACGATGCATCGGCGGTGCTGCGCTGGCTGGGCGTGACCTTCGTGCTCGGCGCTTCGTTCATCGGCATGGAGATCTATGAGTTCTCGCACCTGATCCACGAAGGTGCCGGCCCGAGCACCAGTGCCTACCTGTCGGCGTTCTTCGCGCTGGTTGCCACCCACGGCCTGCACGTAGCCAGTGGCCTGATCTGGATGGCCGTGGTGATGCACCAGGTCTACAGCCGTGGCCTGACCCCGACCAACATCACCCGCGTGTCGTGCCTGAGCCTGTTCTGGCACTTCCTGGACCTGGTGTGGATCTGCGTCTTCACCTTCGTCTACCTGATCGGAGCCTTCTGACATGGCCCACGTCGAAACCTCGCGCGCCGGCAATGCGCACGGCTCCACCAAGTCCTACCTGATCGGCTTCGTGCTGTGCGCGCTGCTGACCGTGGTGCCGTTCGCGCTGGTGATGAACCCGGTGCTGTCGCGGCCACTCACGCTGTTCCTGCTGGTCGGCTTCGCGGTGGCGCAGATCCTGGTGCAGCTGGTCTATTTCCTGCACATGGACCGCAAGTCCGAAGGTGGCTGGAACCTGGCCAGCTTCGTGTTCACCCTGGTGATCCTGTTCATCATCGTCGCGCTGTCGGTGTGGATCATCTGGAGCATGCACTACCACATGATGATCAACTGACCGTGGCCGGGGTGATCGGCATGGAACGCACGATCACCCCGGCACCTCAGCCCTCTTTTCCCCCAAGGGCAGGCCTGACCGAGACCCCGCCCGCGCCTGCGTTGGTGGTACCCGTGATGCGTCTTGCCGTTGTTGCCCGTTCGTTGCTCTCTCCCCGTTTCCGCCTGCCGCTGCTGTCCGGCCTGGCTGTCGGCCTGCTGGCCGGCTGCAGTGCGCAGTCGCGCATGGACTTCTATTCCAAGGACATCGCCTGCGAAGAGCTCGGCCAGCACTGGTCGATGCCCGACAGCCACGGCACGGTGCGTGGCCCGAAGGACCTGCAGGGGCAGGTGACCTACCTGTTCTTCGGCTTCACCAGCTGCCCGGATGTGTGCCCGACCACGATGGTCGAGCTGAGCCAGGTGAAGCACCTGATGGGCAAGGATGCCGACCAGCTGCAGGTGGTGTTCGTCAGCGTCGACCCGGCGCGTGATACACCGGAGGTGGCGCGCACCTATGTGGAAGCCTTCGACCCCAAGGCGATCGCCCTGGTTGGCAACGAAGCACAGCTGGCCACGATGGCCAGTGACTTCAAGGCGTTCTACGAGAAAGAGCCCGGCCAGGTACCGGATACCTACACCATGAGCCACATCGCCGGTGGCTACGTGTTCGATCGCCAGGGCCGCCTGCGCCTGTTCGCGCCCTACGGCATGCCGGTGGACAAGCTGTTCTCCGACGTACAGCGCCTGCTGCTGGAGCCGGCACATCCGGCGGCAGGCAATGACGCGCTGGCCAGCTGCAGCCTCAAGCACAGCGACACGCTTGCCGCCCGCTGACGCTGGTGTGTGCCGACCACTGCTCCTGGTGGGTTGGCACGTCCGGATCTGCTGTTGGTAGGTGCCAACCTTGGTTGGCACAGCTGTAGAGCCGCCCAGGTAGGTGTCGACCCTGGTCGACACGCGATGCGTGAATCCGGTGGGTGCCAACCGTTGGTCGGCACATCCATCAATCCCCGGCCGGCCAGGAGAGCCAGCCGGCCGGGGCACCACTCAACGCCTTACTTGGTTTCTTCCCACTGCACCACGTCCGGCTCGGCCGCCTTGATGCCGGCGGTCGACAGCAGCTTGGTGGTGGCATCCAGCGCCGCGTTCACCGACGGGTACTCGACGATCGCGCGGCCGGCAGCCTTGGACACCTTCACAACGGTGCCGCCGGTAGCGGTGGCTGCACGCTGGGCCGAGGCCGCATCGGTGAAGAACACCTTCACCCGCGAGGTCGCCACTACCGGTGCGCCATCGTTGGAGACAGCGGCCGCAAACTTGCTGGCACCAGCATCCGCACGTGCGGCCACGCCAGTAGATGCATCCGTGGACCGCTTGCTGCGGGTGCCGACGGCTGCCGCGCTGGCATCAGCACCGGTCGTGATCCTGAACTGGCCGCCACTGGCCTGCTGCACGCTGGCCGACGGTGCCAGCTGGAAGCGGGAGCCGCCCACATTGAACGAACGGCCAGTGGCCTCCGCCTTCAACTGCTGCGCGTCTACCGTCGACAAGGTCTTCGCCGGTGGTGTCTGGCCCGAGCTCTGGGCCCAGGCGGTGGTGGTCATCGCCGCGAGGGCGAGGGTGCTCAACAGAATGGTTGTCTTCATCATCAGTGCCCCAGAACGCGGATCTTGAAGAATTCGAGGTTGCCACGCGATGCAGCATTCGCGGCCTGCCCCAGGTCGGTGACTTCCAGCGTCCAGGTGCCCGTGGCGTTCTCATCCAGGAAGGCATTGCTGGACAACAGGTCCCAGTTGGTGAAATTGCGCTGCACCCCACCGGTGCCCGAACCGATCCCGGTGAACGCCGGCTGCACCACGCTGCGCGTGCCACTGGGCGAGATCAGCACGAACTGCAGCTGGCGGGTGTTTCTGTGGTTCACCCGGAAGCCCAGCTGCACGCTCTCGATGTTGCGCGCACCATTGGCGACCTGGAAAGTCAGCCGCGCCGCAGCGGCCGAGGTATTGCCGATGGCCACGGTGCGCGTTGTGGTGCGCCAGCCGCTGTCGACCAGTGCACCCAGCGACTGGAAGTTCTCCGCGACCTGCACTGCACGCGCAGCGTTGACCACACCGAAGCCGTACCAGTTGCTGTAGGCGCGGCCGGCGGCATTCACTGTCCAGCCCGGCACCAGCACGCGTCCATCGGCCAGTGTCACGGCGGCGCGATTCGGATCGTTGCGGGTGGCGGTGGTGGCCAGGATGTACTTCACATCGCGGTAGGAAAGGTTCGGGTTGGTCTCAAGCACCAATGCCGCCACGCCCGAGACCATCGGCGTCGCCGCCGAGGTACCGTTCATCTTTCCGGTGTAGTTGCAGGTGCTGTCGATTGCCGACTGGTCGCCGTCCAATGTGTTGCGCAGGCTCGCGTTCTTGTTGCTGCCCTGCGCGCAGCCGGTGACATCGGTGGTGAGGATGGCTGGGTCGTAACGGATCGCCAGCTGTCCCGGCACGATCTGCCGCTGCCAGCCGTTCTCGCCGCCGAAGGCGGAAACCCACAGCGCCGAACCGGTGGATGAGTAGGACGAGCGCACGCCATCGGCGCGCACCGCACCCACGGTGATCACGTTGAACAGGTTGTTGCGTGGATCGCGGCCGGCCGGAACGCAACCGGTGTTGCGGTTCTTGGTGTCATTCGAGCAGGTTTCGTAACCATTGCCGAGGTTATCTTGCCAGTACCCGTTGTCGTGGTTGTTGCCAGCGGCTTTCACGTAGATGCCACCGCGCCCGCCACGTGTGCCGGACATGGCCTGCTCATAGGCAGTGATGTCGTTCTGGCTGTAGGCCAGGGGCAGGCTCGGGTTGCCCGGGCTGGAGCCCCAGCTGTTGTTGAAGACCTGCACGTCGGCGACCTCGGCGCCATCCCACCACGAGTACTCGATGTTGGAATTCGAATTGCCCTGGGCATTGGACGCCAGGAAGTTGAAGCCCTTGAGCGTGGCGGCCGAGGCTACGCCGCGCACGCCCAGGTTGTTGGCGCCCACCGCACCGGCGATGCCGCCGACCATGGTGCCGTGATTGTCGCGGTCGGGATTGGACGGTGAGGGGTTGTTGCTCTGGTTGGCGAAGTTCTTGCCCGCGACTGCCGCGACGTTGGCGGCAAGGTCCGGGTGGGCAATCTGCAGGCCGTCATCGACGATGGCGATGGTGACGCCCTGGCCACGGATGCCATTGCGGAACAGGCCATCCACGTTCAGATCGTTGCCGGCCACCGGCAGGGTATCGCCCAGTACGGCCTGCCCGGTGTTGAGCAGATGCCACTGGCGTCCGGCCAGCGGATCGGCCTGCTGGGCCTGGGCGGTGACGGCCAGGCTGCCCAGTACAAGGGCAGTGGCCAGGGCCAGGCGCGCGGAGCGCGGTGGCGCGGAGCGTTGCGTGTGTCGCTTCATACACGAATCCTTCTGTTGTGAATCGGCATGGCAGGACGGCGGGGCGGATCTGCCCCATCGCAACGAGCCAAACGCGACACAACGAACAACCCCCTACCTCTTCACACAAGCAATCTGCAGATGTGCCAATTGCGTCACAAACACTTAGTACGTCAAGTTATGACTGGGCACTCGAATGCCTTCACGCCGTCTTCGCGTGCTTGCTTCGGGATGCAGGAAACTTGGGTAATCACACGCAGGTGAAGACACACATGAAGAACAAACGCCAGCGTGGCCGTGCGCGCGCGGACCAGACCCCGCTCTCGGTTGCCACCATCCGCAAGGTGGTGCTGTCGATCTATCACCGTCGCCACGACTGTTGGACCGACGCGGATATCGCCGAGCTGCTGCCGGTGCTCGCCGCATTCAACATCACCACCATCAAAGAGCTGCGCCTGCTGATGAAGCGGCACCGGCGCGCGCTGCTGCAGGAGGAGAGAGTGAAGATGCGTAGGGCGCAGACACTGCACCTGCTGGCTGAGGATGGTCCCTGTGGCATCGATGTACACGCCAATACCAGCTACTACGCCATCGGCGGCCTGGTCCGTACCAGCATGGAACACCAATTCGGCTTCGAGACGATGCTGCCCTTCCACGAGGTGCGCGAGGGCGAATCGGCGTAGCGCGGCGCCTGTCCGGTGGGGGGACAGCCCAGCCGGGGCATCATCGCGCGACTTCACATGCGGCTGTGCTACTACAGCCCATGCACCCTTCCGCATCGGAGCAGGACGATGGTCAATCCCCTGGCCCAGGCCCACCGCGGCCTCGGCACCACGCTGTTCAGCCTGTTGAACCCGATACCCTTCGGCTTCTTCGTCGGCGCACTGATCTTCGACGCGATCTACCTCAACAGCGCCGAGGTGATGTGGGGCAAGGCTGCTGCCTGGCTGATCACCTTCGGCCTGCTGATCGCCGTCCTGCCGCGGCTGATCAACCTGTTCGCGGTCTGGCGCCGCAATGGCACCGCCACCCGCATCGACCGCATCGACTTCTTCCTCAACCTGGTCGCGGTGGTGCTGGCGATCTGGAACGCTTTCGTGCACAGCCGCGATGCGTACGCCGTTGCAGTGCCGGGCACGATCCTGTCGGCGCTGACCGTGGGCCTGATCGCCCTGGGCCTGGTCCTGCTGTCACTGCAGCCGCCGGTGCTGCAGGGAGGTCGTCATGGCTAAGCACATCCTGCCCACCATGGGCGCGCTGGCACTGGTCGTCACCCTGTCGGCCTGCGCGGGCAAGGCCGAATACCACCCCGCCGATCAGTCCGGTGCGAAGCCACCGCTGCCGGCACCGAAGAACTTCCTGATGCCGCCGATGCAGGTGCCGCGCGGCGTGGGCTGGGCCGACGGACAGTCACCCACGGTGGCCGAGGGCCTGAAAATCGAGCGCATCGCCGCCAACCTGCTGCATCCGCGGCGCCTGCTGACCCTGCCCAACGGCGATGTGCTGGTGGTGGAAGGCAATGGCCCTGGCGAAGAGCCGGTCACTACGCCCAAGCAGTGGATCGCCGGCAAGGTTAAGGCGCGTTCGGGCAAGGCCGGCAAGGGCGGCAACCGGGTCACCCTGCTGCGCCGCACGCCGGGAACGAACACCTGGACCCAGCACGTCTACATCGAGGGCCTGCATTCGCCGTTCGGCATCCAGTTGATCGGTGACACGTTGTACGTGGCCAACACCGGCAACATCCTGCAGTACCACTACGTGCCCGGCGAAACCCGCATGTCCGACAAGGGCCGCGAGTTCACCGACCTGCCCAGCACCATCAACCACCACTGGACCAAGGAACTGCTGGCCAGCCGCGATGGCACCAAGCTGTACGTGGGGGTGGGTTCCAACAGCAACATCACCGAGAACGGCCTGGCGGTCGAGTACCGCCGCGCGGTGGTGCTGGAAGTGGACGTGGCCACGCGTGGCAGCCGCATCTACGCGTCGGGCATCCGCAATCCCACCGGCCTGGACTGGGAGCCGAGCACCGGCAAGCTGTGGGCGGTGGCGAACGAGCGCGACGAGATCGGTGCCGATCTGGTGCCGGACTACCTGACCTCGGTGAAGGAAGATGGCTTCTATGGCTGGCCCTACAGTTACTACGGCCAGCACGTGGACGAGCGCGTGCAGCCGCAGCGGCCCGATCTGGTGGCCAAGGCGATCGTGCCGGACTACGCCATCGGCTCGCACGTGGCACCGCTGGGGCTGCTGTTCTACACCGGCCAGGCGCTGCCTCCGGAGTACCACGGCGGTGCCTTCATCGGCGAACACGGCAGCTGGGATCGTTCGCCGCTGAGCGGCTATGAAGTGGTCTACGTAGCGTTCAAGGACGGCAAGCCGACCGGACGGCCGCAGACCGTGGTCAGCGGCTTCGCCTCGAAGGACGAGAAGACCCTGATGGGCGCGCCGGTGGGCATGGCGATGGACGCCGAAGGTGCACTGCTGGTGGCCGACGACGTGGGCGACGTGGTGTGGCGGGTATCGGCGAAGTAGCTGTCTAGCGTTGAGCCGTGACCGAAGGACAACCGGTAGAGTCGACTGTCAGTCGACTCGCGCGCGTAGCGCGTGCTTCCGGGTGAGCAGCGAAGAGCCGCAGGACAACCGGTAGAGTCGACTGTCAGTCGACTCACGCGCGCAGCGCGTGCTTCCCGGTGAGCAGCGGAGAGCAGTCGACTAACAGTCGACTCTACCAGTCGACTCTACCCTGTCGGCCCAACCGCCGGGTTCAGCGTGTGCGGAACCCGCTGAACACCGACTCGGCGGCAAACCCGACGCCACCCAGCAGCACGCCGAAATACACCATCGTGGCCACCACGAAGGCGTAACCGGCCGCCACCGCTGCGCCATCGCGCTGGATGAAACCGATCGCAAAGGACATCAGCGCCAGTGCGGGCAGCGTGTTGCTGAAGGGAATCGGCCCGGCCGGCGCCATCAGCAGCAGGGTGGCCACGACCAGCGCCAGGTTGTTCAGGCGCATCATCTTCTTCGAACGCACCATCACCGCCAGCCGCATCGGCTGCGACAGCCGCTCCATGCGGTGCACCCACTTCAGTGCACGGCCAAGGTTGGCCTTCAGCTTGTCGGTGGCGATCTCGCGGCGCGCCAGTTTCTGCGGCACCCACAGCGGGCGGTTGCGTACCCGGCTCAGGCCGATCAGCAGGATCGAGGCGCCGAACACGGTGCTCAGCCCGGGAATCGATACGGGAATGATGAAGATGGCCGAGAGCAGGATCACGATCAGCAGCAGGCCTTCATCGCCCAGCGCGCTGAGCAGGGTACCGACGCTGACCTGTTCGCCGGGCAGCTCGTCGATCATCTGCTCGATCTGCTTGGCCAGGGGGGCGCTGTCGTTGGTTTCGGGGGCACGGTAGGTCATGCGTCGCAAGGTTCTCCAGGGAAGGGCGGTCAGTGGGCCGTCCTGCGGTGGGGGACGCACAGGCTCCTGAAGTATCCCGGCCAGCGTGGGCAAAGAGGTGAACCGGGCATGAGGGGGTAAACTGGCGTGCCCCGCACGAGTTGAACGCAATGGACATGGGCCGCAGGCAATCGACCATCGAACTGGTCGCCATCGACATGGATGGCACCCTGCTGGACCCAGCCCATCGGCTCACCGCCCGGGCCAAACAGGCGATCGCCCAGGCGCGCGCGCTGGGCGTGCACATCGTGCTGACCAGTGGCCGCCCGGTTCCGGGCCTGGCACCGTTCCTGCACGAGCTGGGCATCACCGGCGACGACGACTACTGCATCGCCTGCAACGGCGGCCTGGTGCAGCGCATCGGCACCCGTGAAACCGTGGTCGAGTATCCGCTCAGCTTCGCCGACTTCCTGTTCTGCGAGCAGGTGGCGCGCGAACTGGGTATTCATTTCCAGGCGCTGGACAGCCAGCGCATCTACACACCGAACCAGGACATCAGTTACTACACCGTGGCCGACTCGCATCTTTCGCGGATGCCGCTGTCGTATCGCCGCGTGGCCGACATGGATCGGTCGATGTCCTTCATCAAGCTGATGATGATCGACGAGCCCGAGGTGCTGGACGCCGCCATCGCGCGCCTGCCCAGCGCGCTGACCGAGCGCTTCGCGGTGCTGAAGAGTGCACCGTTCTTCCTGGAAGTGTTCGACCGCCGTGCTGGCAAGGGCCCGAGCCTGCAGAAGCTGGCCGAGCACCTGGGCATCGACCGCGCCAACGTGATGGCCATCGGCGACCAGGAGAACGATCTGACCATGCTGCAGTACGCCGGCACCAGCGTAGCAATGGACAATGCCATCGATGCGGTGAAGGCGGTGGCGCGATTTGAAACCACCAGCAACGCCGATGAAGGCGTGGCGCGCGCGATTGAGCGCTTCGTTCTGCAGTAACCCCGGGTCTCCATGCTCTGGTAGGTGCCAACCTTGGTTGGCACACGCAGACCGTAAGCGCCGACCAAGGTCGGCCTCTACCATGCTTCGCAGGCCCCGGTAGGTGCCAACCTTGGTTGGCACACGCAGACCGTAAGCGCCGACCAAGGTCGGCCTCTACCATGCTTCGCAGGCCCCGGTAGGTGCCAACCTTGGTTGGCACACGCAGACCGTAAGCGCCGACCAAGGTCGGCCTCTACCATGCCTCGCAGACCCCGGTAGGTGCCAACCTTGGTTGGCACACGCAAACGTCAAGCGCCGACCAGGATCTATACCTGCGTATAGCCCATACATCCCCATCGCCATCGGCGCTGTACCACGGCGCGATGGCGAATGCGGCAAACCGATGCAAGACTTTCGCACGTCGAAATCACGCCATCGAATCCCACGGCAGATGATCGTCCTCGTCTGCCACTGACCGGCGCGCACCGCGCGGTCATCCCCTCAACGCAATCGCATCGCCAGCCAGGGCGCCCACACCGGCGCTGCATCGCGCTGGGCGTGCGCCTGCGCCGCTCTCCCCCTGCACCCTGGATCTGCTCATGAACACCCCGCCCACGACGCGCCTCGCCCTGGCGATCCTCGCCGCCATTGCCGCCCCTGCGTATGCCTCCGACTCGGCCGAGACCACACACGACACGCCCACCACACTCAACGCCCTGCAGGTGATCGCCACGCCGCGCGGCGCCGCCGTTGCACCGACCCAGGTGGTTGGCCCGAACCGCTACATCATCAAGGCCGAAGACCTCGACGCAATGGTCACCGGCAACAACGGCCTGGCCATGCTCAAGCAGGTGCCGGGTGCCAGCTACACCGCCACCGACGGGCTGGGCCTGGATATCTCGGCCACCAGCCTGTTCGTGCGTGGCTTCCGCATGAACGAAATGGGCATCACCTTCGAGGGCGTGCCGCTTAACGACAACGGCTTCCTCTCGCTCACCGGCACCAGCGTGGTGAATGTCGGTGTGCCCGACGGCATCGGCGCGATCACGGTCAGCCCCGGTGCTGCACCGGTCAGCTTGTTCTCCAGCAGCGTCAACGGTGGCAGCCTGGAATACCGTCTGCGCGACCTGCAGGACACGCCCGGCCTGCGCGTGAAGCAGGGCGTGGGCAGCAACAGCACGCTGGTCACCACTGTGTCCGGCCAGAGCGGCCAGCTTGGCGAGCACGGCCCGAGAGTACTGGTCGACCTGCAGCGTGTATCGGCCGACAAGTACCAGGGCGAAGGCACGCAGAACTTCCTGCGCGGCGACCTGAAGCTGCAGCAGGACGTGGCCTGGGGCGACTTCACCGTGTTCCTGTCCGACAGCAAGGCCAAGGTGTGGGGCTACAACAACATCTCCTTCGACATGATCCGCAAGCTGGGCTGGAAGGCCGACATCTTCTATCCGGACTACGCCTGGGCCTGGTACGTGGCTTCGCCGGAGAACGCGGACAAGTCCTGCGGCGCCTACACCTGCGGTGAGCTGTCCGAACTGATTCCGTACGACACCGGCCAGATCACCCGCGACCGCGTGTCCTCGATCAATCATCGCTTCCAGATCACACCGGCGCTGAGCGGCAACGTGCAGCTGTACAACGCCAACAGCCACACGCAGGCCACGCTGACCGACCCGACCGTGCCATCGCCCAACGGTGCGCCGTTCTCCGAACAGGTGCAGACGCCACGCCTCAACCGCCTGGGGGGCATGGTCAACCTGCAGTTCGAGACCGGCGCGCACACCTTCACTGCCGGTTTCTGGCAGGAGAAGAGCAAGGCTGCGGCCAAGACCGAGTGGTACCAGCAGCCACTGCTGGGCGAGGGCCCGCCGCTGAAGGCCACCGGTCCATTCGATGTGTATGGTCCCGCGTTCAAGACCGACAACGCGTCGAGCTGGGTTACCCGCTCGCGCCAGTTCTACCTGCAGGACGACATCGTGCTGAACGACACGCTGAAGCTGGGCGTCGGCTTCAAAGCCGTGGATTTCCGTACCAGTGGTGGCGGCCTTGGCGATGCCGAGGATCGTCCGGTGAACGGCACGCTGCGCGCCAAGAGCAACTTCCTGCCGCACGTCTCGCTGTTCTGGAGCCCCACCGAATCCACCGACGTCTTCATCGACCTGGCCAACACCATGAACGGCTACCGCGTGGCCCAGCGCGGCAACATCGGCTACACCGCCTCGGCGTGGACCATCACCGATCAGGAAGAGTTCGACCGCGTGGCCGGCACGCTGCGCCCGGAGAAGAACTGGAACCTGACCTTGGGCGCATCGCATCGCTTCGACCGGCTGACGATCACCGGCGACGTGTTCTACAACGACATCCGTAACCGCCTGCTGTCGGCCGCCATCGGCACCCAGTTCGCGCAGATCAACACCGTGCGGCTGATGCCGAAGATGCATGTGATCGGTGCTGACCTCGGCATCACCGCCGACCTGACCGACCATCTGCAGTTCTACCAGGGCGTGGCCGTGGCCCGTTCGTACTACGACAGCGATTTCGTGGTGGGCGACACGGTGTACCCGATCAAGGGCAATGCCCAGCCGGGCTACCCACAGATCTCGCTGGTAAGCGACCTGTCCGCCCACTTTGGCGACTGGCGCTTTGGTGCCACCAGCACCTCCTACCTGCGCCAGCCCTTCACCTACGAGAACGACATCCGCGTGCCCACGTTCTGGCAGGTCAATACCTATGCGGCGTATCGGTTCGGTGCGGACAGTGCCGTGCCCGGGCTGGAGCTGAGGCTGGATGTGAGCAACCTGTTCAACCGCCACAACATCGGCACCGCCACCATCGCCGGCTCGTCGTTCTCGGGGGATTACCAGACCCTGCAGCGCAGCGCGCCCCGGCAGTTGATGTTCAGCACGTCGCTAACCTTCTAGGTAGATCCACGCCATGCGTGGATAGTTGACCCAAACCCGCCAAGAAACCCGCCTTGGGCAATCAACAGGGGTTTTCTGGCAGCGACGCAAGGTTCCCACAATGTTGCTGGGTCATCCTGTACGCATGGCTCAGTACAACCCGCGATCACCGTTGTTCGACATCCGGGGCCCAGGATGGCCCCGGCAGGCGCCGTCCGTGACGCCTGTGATCGACCTGCAGGCCGAGTACCAGTTCTGGCACGTATACGAGCGCGTGGTCCGTCCGTTGCCCGGTGGGGGGCTGCGACTGGCCTGGCTGGTGTGCCAGAAGGTGTACCGGGACCGGTGGCAGCACCCGGACGACAGCGACGAGGCGGCGTTGTCGCGGGTGCTGTTTGGCGGGAACATGACGGCTGACCGGGCGTCGGAGCTGGCGGAGCTGCACGCGCTGGTCAGCCGTCGGGTGGCGTTGCTGGCCAGGCGTGGGCGGATGGGGACAGCGGCGTAATGCCGCCCTTGGTGGGGTCGACTGTCAGTCGACCGCTGTAGACGTTGGTAGAGTCGACTGTCAGTCGACTGCTCTTCGCGCACGGCTGTAGGAGAGCACGCGCAGTCAGCGTCCATCCGACCCGGGCGCATAGGCCAGTGTGATGCCTTCCTTCGGGTATGCCTGCGGAAATCGGTTGTTCTCACGACACCATGTCGCGGCCGGTGGCGACAGCCACTCGATCAGCGTCAGAATCTCATCGTGGTGCCTGTGCAGATTCCAGCCGAGGATCGGTTCGTGATGGGCGATGCGGTTGCGCAACACGCGTATGCGAGTCAGCGGTCCCGAAAAGCTCTTCCTCTTCAGTCCCTTGGGCGCACTGGGGTCCGCAATCCGATGAAGGATCTGCTGCCAAAGAGCCTCGTAGTCCTTATTGAACATTGTTGTCCAGAAACTAAAAGTGAGACTGGCGACTACACCGCCTGCTGTCACCGCCTTTCCCGCTCTGACCAATTCGTTGACGGCTTTGGCGACCTGCTCGAGTTGGTGAGCAACCTTCAGGGCGCCAGCGCCTCGGCCGTACCACGCCTCGCCCTTTGCCTGGGTGAGAACGGTGTGGATGCGGTTTCGCAGTGCCACTTCCAAGGTCTGTAGCGGTGCGTAGAGGCTTTCAGACACGTGGGTATTGCATCCATACAGGGCGATGGCCCGGCTGCGGTCGCCGCCCGCCCAATCCAGGTAGCGGCCAAAGCGCTCCAGGGAAAGGGCTTCTTCGAATCTGTCATGGCTCATCGCTGCCTGGACGCCTCCACTGATGCCGATTGCAATGCGCTGCCCCTGTGGGTTACGGTGGTCATGTACACCCCGGTACCGTCTCTGTCCCTCTGGGCACGCGGCCGGGGTATTTTTTCGCGTGATGACCACAGCTCCATGGCGAATCTCTCAATCAGGTTCATAGGTTCCCTCGATCCAACTGCCGGTAGCCAATTGCCTCCGCCATATGCGCGGTCTGGACCGTTTCGCAAATCGCACCATCCGCAGCCATGGCCCGCTGTTGGTAGAGTCGACTGTCAGTCGACTGCTCTACTCATCCGCTCCGCAGAAAACCGCGCTTCGCGCGCGAGTCGACTAACAGTCGACTCTACCAACGCCCTCTCCAACCGGTGCTTCTAAGGCTTTCCCCGGTCCAGCTGCCGATAGCCAATCGCTTCAGCCAGATGCGCCGTCTGGATCACCTCGCAACCCGCCAGATCGGCAATCGTGCGCGCCACCCGCAGAATGCGGTGCATGGCGCGTGCGGATAGCTGCAGTCGCTCGATGGCCTGCTCCAACAAGTCTTGATCGGCCTCGCTCAGCTTGGTGCAGGCACGCAGCGCTGCCGGCGGCAGATGCGCATTGAGCCCTCCACGCGCCTGTTGTCGGGCATGGGCGGCCTCCACCCGCTCACGCACCGGTGCGCTGGGCTCACCGAGCGGCGTGCTCTCCCGCAGCTCAATCGCGTCCATTCGCGTTACGCCGATATGCAGATCGATGCGGTCCAGCAGCGGGCCGGACACACGTGCGCGGTAGCGGTTGATGCGCTCATCACTGCACAGGCAGCGGTTGCTGCGGTCACCGGCCCAGCCGCACGGGCAGGGATTCATGGCCGCCACCAACTGGAAGCGCGCGGGATACTGCACACTGCGCGCCGCGCGGGCGATGCGGATGTGGCCGGATTCCAGCGGCTCACGCAGGGTTTCCAGCGCGCTGCGGTTCCACTCTGGAAGCTCGTCGAGGAACAGGACACCGTGATGGGCCAGCGAGATCTCACCGGGGCAGGGCGGGTTGCCGCCACCGACCAGCGCCGCCGCACTGGCACTGTGGTGCGGTGCCCGGAAGGGACGCTGCCGCCATCGTCCTGGGTTCAATCCTTCGCCACTGACCGAAGCAATCGCGGCCAGCTGCAATGCTTCTGCCTCCTCGGTATCCGGCAACAGGCTGGGTAGCCGCGAGGCCAACAGCGTCTTGCCGCAGCCAGGGCTACCGATCAGCAATAGATGATGCCCACCCGCAGCGGCGACCTCCAACGCGCGCCGCGCATGCGCCTGCCCGCGCACGTCGGCCAGATCCGGCAGTGGCAACGGCGTTGTGTCCACACGCTCTACTGGCGGCAGCAGGCGTGGGTTCCCCAACCCAGCGCAGCACTCCAGCAACGTACGCGCTACACGCACATCGGCGTGCTCGGCCAACGCAGCCTCTGCGGCATTCCCCGGCGGCACCACCAGAATGCGCCCAGCCTCGGCGGCGGCAATTGCGGCGGGCAGTGCACCCGCCACTGGCCGCAGCTCACCGGTCAGGCCAAGCTCGCCCAGGAATTCGTACTGCAGCAGCGATTGCGGATCGACCTGGCCGCTGGCCGCCAGAATGCCCAATGCGATGGCCAGGTCGTAACGCCCGCCCTCCTTGGGCAGGTCGGCGGGCGCGAGATTCAACGTGATGCGCCGCTGCGGGAAGTCGAAGCGCGCGCAGAGCAGGGCGGCCCGTACACGCTCGCGCGATTCGCGCACACTGGTTTCGGCCAAGCCCACGATCTGAGTGACAGGCAGGCCGCCAGAGAGATGCACTTCCACCCGCACCAGCGGGGCATCAACCCCGGCGCGGGCGCGGCTGTGGACCAGCGCCAGGCTCATGTGTGGTTTCCTGCAGAGGGACGTTTGATGGTGCGACAGGCGTTCTGCGGGGCACCATCGGAAATTGCCGGTGAAACGGCTAGGATTTCGGCCAGACAATCAACGGCGCGCTTCACCAGAAGAACGCCGTTACCCCTGGTTGCTCAAACTTCAATTGCTACAGGTGTACGAGCTCGATCCTGTCACTTATCCATCCTCCCTCTGAGCAACTAGGCCTCCAAGGTAAATTTCCTCATGAAGGTAAAGTATCGTTTTACCTTTGGCTGGACAGCCGGGCGAGCGCTAGAGCTCGAGCAGTTCGGCGCCACTGTTGATCCCCCGTCTGATTTCAATGGCGATTGCATCATTGGTGTCGTTCATTCGGTAGAAGGGGCTCCGGAATGGGCAGGTATTTCTTCGCTGATCAGGGGATGGGGCGGCTCTTCCCTTGTGACGACGGAGTTCTCTGTCGCTGAGATTGCCGCTGCTGATTACTGTGAGCTGCTGGTTACTCATGCAAATGGGTATCCTCAGCCAGAGGATGACTTTGGCTTCCTGGCGCAGAGTTATGATACTTCCAGGTACTGTGATGAGTGCGGAGCCGGGGCTGCACAAATTGCGCCTTTCCGTGTTCGGAAGTCATTGAAGTGGGGGCGTAATGCCTTCCTGAAACTGTTCTGGGTTGAAGATGCGATCTTCATGCATAGGGATGTCTGGCAAGCACACCTTGCTCCGCTCCGCATTGAAACGTGGCCGGTTGAGGATACGAAGGGGCATGTTCTTGATCACATCGTGCAGCTGCGTGCTGACACGAGCGTGGCATTGCGGATGGAGGAGAATGTGGGAGTTCGCTGTCCGAAATGCGGACAGGTTCGCTACATGGGCCCAGAGAGAGCATTCCTCCCGGCGCCAGTGGAGGCTCCAGACCTTCCCATCTTCCGAAGCGAGCAGTTCCTTGGAGCAGGTCACCAGTCCTCCAATGCCATTCTCATCAGGCGGGATGTGGTCGCGGCGATTCTGTCCGCGAAGCTGAGGGGAGCCAAGCTATGGCCTTGTGCTACGCCAGAATAGGCTATGGGCATTGTGAAGCGCCTCGGAGTTCCCCCAGGCTCCAACACTTGAGAGGATCAAGTGCTGGGAGCGCCGATGAAGTACTTCCCGCAGGCGCGGAGCGAGCGGTATGCATGCGACGGTCCTCAGGTTCTGAGTAGCGCGGCGATCTGTAATTCAATTCCCAAACAGACACCTCTGCTTATCCGGCATCGAGCCATCGAAGCGCTTCAACCGCGCCTCAATCCATGATGGCCCCGCACTGTCCACCAGCACCCGTCCCTCACTCTGCTGGACGAACAGCCAACGCTCGAAGCTGATACGCAGACGCTCGATATCCGGCGCCCGCTGCAGGGCATCGGCAGGCATGCGGATCAGCACGCGCGAGGGCGCGTTCTCCACGTCCAGCACCAGGACGCCCTTGCAGCGGATCTCGAAGGACGTCACCCCGGTATAGCGCGTGTGCAGTTCAAAGCCTTCCTGGGCCTTCGCGGTCACGAAGCCGAGCGCATCACTGTGCAGCAGGCGGTAATCGGCCGGTTGCAGCTTCTGGTAGGCCCACACCTGATCGCCCGCAGGCTCGGGCCATCCCACCCACACCGCCCCCATGATCGAGGCACACACCATCGCAGCGGCAAGGCCATGCTTCTTCATTCGTCACCCCGCACAAAAAGCAGAACGTCACGCCCACGAGCGCGTCCTCAGTCCTGTGGCCGAACCCGCTCGTGGATGAAAGCGGTAAGTGCCAGGTCGGCCATCACCAACCCCTCCATCACCCGGTCGCCCACGTACTGCTCTGGATCGCCGTTCTGGCGCGTGCGTTCTGCGGCCAGCAGGATCTCCTGCACGATGCGCTGCCCGGTGAGGGCGCAGTCGGCGTCGGATAACTGCATCTGCCGGCTGCGCAGGTGATGTCGCTCGGGCCAGGGCTGGCCGTCAGCCGCAGCGCCCGCGCCGATGGCGTGCAGGATGGCGATGAGGCTGTTGGGGTCCAGGGCCGGAGCGGCCGAGGGCGCTTCCAGGATGGGGCGCGGGGGCGGGGAGTGCGGCGTGGTCATGGCTGGCTCCGTGCAAGCAGGCGGAAGCCGCCACCGATAAAGGTGGCGGACGGGGCGTGGCTCGAAAACCGGATGTTGGGAACCGGCGGGTACAAGACCCCCACGCTCCGCCCGCCATAGCCGGCAGACGGATTGCCAGCCGGCACCACGCGCGGTGGTGCCGGCTGGCAAGCGCAAACTACTTCCCAACAAAACGGGCTTTCGAGTCCCGACCACCGATGCACGGTGGCGCAGTAACGATTACCGGCTGTTGTTCGGAATGCCAACGGGTAGGGGGCAATGCCGCCAAAACCCGAGACGCTTTCGGCATTGTCGCATAGCGCCGAAAGAGGCGAGAGCCTTGGCGTGCTTGGCGCAGCGGCACTTCTGGAATGGAGTCTTCAAATTCTTCCGCCAGAGACGCCAAGCGCGGCAAAAGCGACAGCACTCGCCCATCGGGCATGCGTGATCGCTCATGCAACCGAACCGCTGTGACACCGGCTAGATGGTTTAAATGACTTCCTGCCTATTGAACCTACCCAGTGCCGCGCGCAATCTGACTACCGCTGTAGTCACTCAAGACCATCCTGCCCGCAGCAGCAAGGTTCTGCAGCGTTTGAACGGATTCCCCCCACTGGCTCAGGCCAATACAAGGAGCACTGTACGTGCAACGCCGCAGCCGACTGCTTCTCTGTGCGGGTCTGATCCCGCTTCCGTGGTTCCTTTTCTGGACCAGCGTTGCCGCCGTGTTCGCGCCGGGCTACAACCCGCTTGCGCAGCACGCCAGCGAACTGCTGCAAGCGCCAACGCTTGCAAGCATCTGCGGCAGGATCGCGGCTATCGGCTCCGGTGTGGGATTCGTGGCGTTTGCCATCGGGGCATGGCGGGAGTCCGGCCGCCGGATTGCCCTAGGCGCGATCTGCTGGATGATCTTTGGCATCTCCATGCTGACCAACGGGCTCTGGCCCATGGGCCATCCGATGCATGGCTTCTACACCATCGGTATCGCCAACATCATTGCACCAGCGATGTCGCACATCGAGTTGAGCGCATGGTCTGCCAACCGAAGGGCGTATGCCGTGACCGCGTTGGTGAGCATCGCGAGCATCGTCTATCTCTGGTTGAACGTGGTGGGAGCGGACCCGGACGGCTTCAGGGGGCTGACCCAGCGGCTGTTCTCGTCGATCAACTCGCTGTGGCCGTTCCTGGTTGCGCTGTATCTGGTGCGCAGGGGTTCAAGCACGCTGCGGACGCGGCCTGTGCATTGATGGGGGCGCACGACAGGAGCGGACAGGTCCAGCCGAGAACTTCTCGATTCCCGGGCCCCGGCTCAAGGTGATCTTCTCGGGGCTCATGCCGCGGTTCTCAATGTTCAGGCCGTGGGCGCTCACCACGGGTGGCAAGAGGGGAATGGTCGCGCGCGCCTTCTGCTATAAGTAGCGCAATCGCGCCCTGAGGGCCTTCGGGAGGATTGTGGACTCATGGAGTTGTACTGGCGTTTGTTCACCAATTGCACATCGCAACAGGCCGCTCTCAAGGTGGCGGCGCGAACTTTTGAACAAGCTGGTCTTGGCGTCAGCAATCTCCACGTCGAGCCATATCACAAGGGCGGCTTCATGGTGAGTACCCGCTCCAGTCATGCAGCTCAGTCGTGGCCTGAATTTGTGGTTCTTGCCCTGGCTTCGGCTCAATCCACCGGCCGCGGATGGCTCTTGAGTGGCTCAATTGCAGAAGAGCTGGATGCTTGGTCCAGCCATTCCCTGGTTTCCGGTGTTTCGTCTATCCATATCCAGGCGGAAAGGCGGGAGTGACGAATCGCTGGAGTAGATGCCTGGTTCTGGCATGGACGTGCCCCAGAGACCAAAGCCGCCAGCCGGTAATCACCTTGATGTAGTGTGGCAAGGGTCGAGCTTGAGGGTCGCGCATCGCCTATCCGGCCGGCGTGATGGAGCTCAGACTCTCGCGCTGGTATTCCGCGATAAGTAGGGCTTTTGCGATTGATGTCCGCGCCTAGCCGAAAGTGGACACTCGCGGCCCTGCCACCAGTAGTGCCTCAGTCCGTGTTCGACCTAGGGGGCCCTTCCCGATATGCGTGACTGAAATCGGAACTGTTCAGTCCTCGTATACAGCCGTAATATCGGTGCAAAACTGGCATGAAGGAAAGGTGCAATGTCACGATGGACTGATCAGTACGCTGCACACCCTTTCCACGGAACTTGGCAATCACTTGCAAGTACGGTGGCTGGCGTTGCCGTTCCTGACGGTGTGCCCTTAAATGATGCCGAGGAACTTGCTCGACTCTTGAAGTTCGTTGCCCAACTGGATTCCACGTTGGCAGCAGTCGACCCGGAATTGGGGAACTTTGAAGTGCTTGGCAGCATGCAGGCACACGCACAAGCAGCGTTGTCTGAGGTGCAGGCATTCCTCGGTAACAGGAATGTGGCCCACCTTCGGAATGCCAACGGACAGGTCGATGCTCTTGCCACCCACGTTCAGCGGTACGCTTACACAGTGCCTTCTATTGGTTCGCCCGCGGTAGTTGCTGCAGCAAATTCGCTTGGCAAGTACGTGGCCGACTGGCATCGCAGCGCTTCTTCCCAGCTCGAAGACCTGGGCAAGGTGGTTGGACAGGTCGACGCCCGTTCGGCGGAGTCGAACCTCGCCATGGATAGGCTTATCGAGCGCATGACCGCACTTGAAGCCCAGCTCCAAAATCAGATGTCTACCTTCACACAAACCTTCACCCAAGCCGAGGCGTCACGCGCAGAGCGCTACGACAAATGGCAGGAAACGCAGCATGCCAAGACCGATGAGGCATTCTCTGAGTTCGCAAAGAAGTATGCAGCAGGACTCGTCGTGCTGGCTGATTATGAAGGGCAGGCGGGCAAGGTGCTTGGGTCAGTGGTCAACACCTCACAGGCAGGCGCGTACGCTTCCTATGCAAATGAGGAGAAGGCTAGTGCCAACACCTATCGGCGGCTGGCGATCAGTCTGATGGTCGTAGCAGCTATGGTCTTGTTTTTGCCGGAGCTTTGGCATGTTGGCCAAGTGGTCGGAGGTTACAGCGTTGATTGGCAAAATGCGCTGTACCGCCTGCCCTTCTCTCTTGTCTTGTTTGCGCCAGCGGTTTATCTGGCCAAGGAATCTAGCCGGCACCGCAACAACGAGGTGCTCAACCGCCGTCGGCAGCATATTCTGACAACCATTGAGCCGTACCTTGCTTTGCTCGATCCGAAGAAAGCAGAGGAGGTCAAGACTGAGGTGGCTAGGAGTTTGTTCTCCGATGCCATGGGCGCGCCAGGGGAGAAAGACGAAGATACCGGCAACCTACTGGCACAACTGTCGAACCTCGCAAACACGATTCTCAAGCAGAAGCGCTGACCAGATCGAGTATCTAAGAGCGATTAGTTAGAATGTCGCCCCTCAGGCTACCGATGTGGTTATCAAGAAGTTGGAGGGGACGTGCCCAAGAGAAAGAATAGACGGGAGCCTGAC
Source organism: Stenotrophomonas sp. 59 (assembly GCF_030291095.1). Taxonomy (NCBI): domain Bacteria; kingdom Pseudomonadati; phylum Pseudomonadota; class Gammaproteobacteria; order Lysobacterales; family Lysobacteraceae; genus Stenotrophomonas; species Stenotrophomonas sp. 59. The sequence continues at coordinate 4,238,255 of NZ_CP127408.1, read as the reverse complement.
GGCAGGATGCCGGCGGGTACGCCTGCGAATCAGAAGAAGTCGAGATGGCCAACTTGGGGGCGTTGGTTTTTTTGGGGCTCCGGCTGGATAGCTGCCGCGTTTATTGGTGTGCTCGAACTGCCAGCCAAGATCGCTTCCTTCTCTGATAACTACGCGCCGGCAAAGGAAACTACGCTCAACGCGGCGATCGGCTATCAGAAGTACGTTGGGCGTTTCTCAAGTGATCCTAACTCGTGGATGGGGCGGAACATCGTTGGCGACAGTGCTCGTCCTCCCGATGAGGGAGTTATACAGTTCGACATCGAGTACCTTGGCCACGGCGAGTATCGTGGCGAGATTCGTTCGGCATACATGGCGGAACACGCCCTTGCTCCGTGGTCGAGGGTCATGGTCGATGGGAAGGTCGGTATCACTGGGACCTTTCAAGGCGTCGTATGGGACATTGTTAACGGCAGTCGTGCTTCCTACGCGTCGTTCCGGTTGTCCCCTGAGGATACATCCATTGGAAACCTTCGACTTACGCCAGAATCTGAGAATGATATTTTTCCGGGTGAAGTTGTGCTGTGGCCGACTGATTTCGAGATGTCAGGAGGCGAGCGCGGGCAACGATTCGACGCCTTGCTTCACGAGGTGATCACCCGGCCTCCAGAGAACGAGAGCTCAGGAATGGACGAGAAGTAGATTGTACCTTTGGCGTCCTGTCGTAGCCGATAGCTGACCTAACGTCGATGAGACGCGTGTATTGAGAGAGGCCCGAGAAGAACAACTGGATCCCAATGGCCGCATTCGATCATTCCCTGGTAACCCTCCGATTCTTCGGGGATGACCTCCTGCCCGAAGAAGTCAGTGCCTTGCTCGGGGCGACCCCGATCGCATCGCATCACAAGGGCCAGGAACTCAGAGGCAGCCGATCAGGCACCGTGCGTATCGCCAGGACTGGCAGCTGGCAACTTGATGCGGAGCGTCGTGAGCCTGAAGATCTGGACGCTCAGATCTTCGAGATCCTCGATCAGCTCACCGGCGATCTCGCCGTATGGCAGTCTCTGGCACGCTTCCGGCCTGATCTGTTCTGCGGTCTTTTCATGGGCAGCAGCAACGGTGGTGTCTCGCTTTCGCCTCGCGCGCTGCTCGCCTTGGGTGAGCGCGGCATTGAGCTCGGGCTGGACATCTATGAAGCCGATGAAGAAGTGCGCAACGCCCAACGTCAGTAGGTCATCAATTGATGATCTCCCCACTCCCCGAAGCAACAAACGCCTTCAACTGCCGAACGAACTCCGCGTCGTAGAGCTCCCACTCCAAAATCTCACCAATCACCCGCAACGGCTGCGCACTCCGATACGACCGCGTCGGGTTCCCCGGAAACTTCTTGTTGGTCACGTTCGGGTCGTCTTCAAACGGCCCGGTCGGCTCCACTACATACACGCGTGGCCGCCCCTCACCTCTAGCCATCTCCGCAGCCAACCCGGCGCCCTTGGCAATGGTGGTGAAGTAGATGTGGTTCATCACCACATTGTCGCGATAGTTGGAGCGGAAGCCCGAGCTCAGCAGTTCGCCCACCGCGAGGTCAGCGCGGGTGCCGTGATAGAACGGCCCGGCGACCTGGTCGCAGGTGTCATGCGAAACGGGTGTCCATTCGGTGTCCTGTGCCATCGGCACTGCCCCTACCTGTCCTGCCGGATCGACAGGCCGGCGAGTCTAGGGCGCCGGCAGGGCCTTGCTGCAAGGCCCCATCCGGGAAATACTCTGTAGTGGGAGGCGCGATGCGCCTTTTTTCATTCTGCCTTGCTGCGGCCTTCCAGCTCGCGCACCGCTGTTTCCAGCGCATCCAGCTTCTCGCGGGTCTTCAACAACACCGCGCGCTGCACTTCGAACTCCTCGCGGGTGACAAGGTCGAGCTTTGCCAGGCCGGCCTGCAGGGCGCTCTTGAACGTGGCCTGCAGTTCCTCGCGCGATTCGCGCAGGCCCGGCGGCACCAGGTCGCTGAGGCGACGGGCGAGGTCATCGATTTGATTCAGGTCGATCATGGGGTGCTCCGTGGGGTTGGGCCCGTGCATCCGGCGCGGGCAGGCCGATCGGGCACAAGGATACTGCTGGCACCCACTGCCCGGACAGGCATTCGCGGCTTCGCACGGGCCGCGTTCAGGCGCTATCCTCCACGCCGGAAGACAGGAGATAGACGATGAAGATGGTCATGGCGGTGATCAAGCCGTTCAAGCTCGATGACGTGCGCGAAGCGCTGGCCGAGCGTGGGGTTACCGGGATCACGGTGACGGAGGTGAAGGGCTTTGGTCGCCAGAAGGGCCATACCGAGCTGTACCGTGGCGCGGAGTATGTGGTCGATTTCCTGCCGAAGGTGAAGCTGGAAGTGGCGGTGACCGATGATCAGGTGGAGGCGGTGGTCGAGGCCATCGTGAAAGCGGCCGGCACCGGCAAGATCGGCGACGGCAAGGTGTTCGTGTACGACCTGGGCAGCGTGGTGCGTATCCGCACCGGTGAGTTGGACGCGGACGCGCTGTAAGCGCGCCGGGGGCCGCGGGCACCCGAATGAGATGCCGGGACGCGACGAGGTAGAGTCGACTGTTAGTCGACTTGCGCGCGCAGCGCGGGGTTTTCCTGCTTCGGAACGAAGAGCAGTCGACTAACAGTCGACTCTACCTGGTCGGGCGCACGCAGCCCCCGAGTCATCATCCCCATCGGGCGCACGCAGCCCCCGAGTCATCATCCCCATCGGGCGCACGCAGCCCCCGAGTCATCATCCCCATCGGGTGCACGCAGCCCCCGAGGCATCATCCCCGTCGGGCGCACGCAGCCCCCGAGTCGTCATGCCCATCGGGCGCACGCAGCCCCCGAGTCATCATCCCCATCGGGCGCACGCAGCCCCCGAGGCATCATCCCCATCGGGCGCACGCAGCCCCCGAGGCATCATCCCCGTCGGGCGCACGCAGCCCCAACGAGGTTGTCCCATCCCATCGGGCGAACCATCCCGCCCGAAAGACGCGGCGTTTACCGCCGCTTCGCCCACGTGTAGAACCGCTTCCAGCCCTGCCGCACGGCCGCCACCCAGCCCGGGTCGGCCACCAGTGCGGCCTGCGTGGCACTCGGCGCTTGGCCGGTCACGCGTTGGCGGATCTTCAGCAGGTTCTTCATGTCGCTGCGGCGCATCTGCCGGCTCAGCGGGTTGCGACGCAGCCAGCGCGGGGCGCGCCAGGCCGAGGTGAAGTCCAGCAGTACCGGCACGCCGCCGCTGACTACCACGTTGGTGCCATGCAGGTCGTTGTGGGTGATGCCGGCGGCATGCAGGCGACTGAGCGCGTGCTGCAGCTGCTCGAACACGTCATTGCCCACGGCCTGTGCGCTGCTGAGCGTCTGGCCGGGAATGAATTCCATGCCCAGCGCCAAGCCACCGAGGGTGCCGAGCAGGGCCGGGGCGTGCTTCCAGCCGCCCAGGCGCTGCAGCATGCGCGCCTCGCGGCGGACCATCAGCCGCGCGACGGGCGACAGCGGGGTGCCGCGATAACGGGAGTAGTCCTTGATGACCGCCTCGCGCCCGTCCAGGCAGGTGCGGTAGACATCGGGGGCCAGGAAACGCTCGCCACGCTTGAGCAGCAGCGGCGCAGCGGCGTCATCGCCGCAGGAGGAGGGGGGAGTAGCAGGGAGGTACATGTCGGGGTCTCGGACGACCCGGTGGGCGGCGCTGAGCGTCAAGCGAACCGGTGGTGCGGGGGAAGTACTAATGTTTTGTTAATTTTAGTACTCGCCAGTTCGCTATTCCACGATTTGTCGGAGAAATGTCGGCGCCGTGGCTGGAACAGTTCGTCACGCAGAATCGGACAATTTTGTCTCACTTAGGGGATATTTCTTCTACGTCAATGGCTTGGACGTAACGTCGGTGGCGATGCGCTGGACGAATGGCAGCAGTGCGTCGCGCAACTGGTCCAGGCCGGGCTGTTCGATGGGGAAGTGGCCGCAGTTGGCCAGCAGCACGCGTTGCTTCGGTGCGGCCAGGCGTTGGAAGAAGCGGTCGCTGATGGACACCGGGGTCCAGTCGTCGCAGGCCGGATGCACCATCAGCACCGGGCAGCGCAGGAACTGCTCCGGCTCCAGTGCCGGGGCGGTGTCGAACAGCGAGGCCAGCAGGCCCAGCGGCACTCGGTTGCCGCCACCCAGCGGGTCGGCACAGACCAGCGCGGTCAATGCCGGATCGCGCGACATCCGCTGCATGTGGGTGAACCAACGCACCGGTACGCGCAGGTTTCGGGTCAGGTGGCTCAACGGGCGCAGCGACCACAGCGCGGCGCGCATCCACGGCTGGCGAACCAGGGCGGCCTGCACCACGGGGTCACGCGGGTCGGCGAGGGTGGTGGCCACAAGCCCCCGCACCCACGCTGATTCGGCGGCTACCAGGTAGGCGAGATAGCCGCCGATGCTGGCACCCAGCAGTACGATCGGACGGGGCCGATGCCGGTATTCGGCCTCGATCAGGGCCAGCAGTGCCCGCTTCCAGGCGCCGTAGTCGACCTGGTGCCAGGCCGCCGCGCTCAAGCCGTAGCCGGGCATGTCGGGCGCCAGTACTTCATGCCCGGCGGCCGCCAGCCCCGCCGCCAGTGGCGCGAACATGCGGCCGTAGCCCCCGGCACCATGCACCAGAACGACGGTCACGCCTGCGTCGGGTGGCCCGTGGCGATCCACCTGCAGCACGCCGCCGCCCCAGCCGAAGCATTCGCTGCGCGGCCTGGCGGCGGGCTGGTCCGGGAAAAAGTCCCCGTAGCGGGCGCTCAGGGCAGGGTAGGGGGCGGTGTCACGTGCAGTCATCATGGCAGTCTAGGCCTGCTGTTCAGGAACGCGACCCTGAACAAGGTGCACGGGCAACTTGACCCCGGCGCACGGCCTGCCGACCATAAGCTGTTAATTCGCGACATCGGCGGCCGCCCCTCCATGGCACGTCCCCGTCCCCTGCCGCGTTCCCCACCGGTGCTGGCCGCCTGGCCGTGCATCGCCCCCGTTTCCCGATCCGGCCGCGGCTGGAGGAAAGTGCTTTGACTATCAAGATCGTACTGGCAGTGCTGTTCGTGGCCTGCGTGCTGTACATCCACTTCCGTGGCAAGGTCCGCGCGCGCTGGTCGCGCCAGCTGCTGGACCATTCCAGTTTCATGGCCCCGATCAACGTGGTCATGTACATGTTCTCGAAGGTGCCGACCACGCCGTTCCTGGACCCGGGCAAGGAGTTCCCGCAGCTGGAACCGCTGCGCCAGAACTGGCAGATGATCCGCGACGAGGCGTTGGCGCTGCGCGATGCGCAGAAGATCGCTGCTTCCAGCAGCTTCAACGATGCGGGTTTCAACTCGTTCTTCCGCCGTGGCTGGAAGCGCTTCTACCTGAAGTGGTACGGCCCGTCGCACCCGTCGGCGAAGACGCTGTGCCCGAAGACCGTGGCGCTGATCGAATCGATTCCGGACGTGCGTGCGGCGATGTTCGCGCAGCTGCCGCCGGGCAGCGAGCTGCGCCCGCACCGCGACCCGTTCGCCGGTTCGCTGCGCCTGCACCTGGGCCTGACCACGCCCAACGACGATGGCTGCTACATCGAAGTGGACGGCATCAAGAAGAGCTGGCGCGATGGCGAGTGGATGATGTTCGACGAGACCTACATCCACCATGCGCACAACGAGACGCAGGAGGATCGCGTGATCCTGTTCTGCGACATCGCCCGCCCGCTGCGTTTCGGCCTGCCGGGCCTGTTCAACCGTGCGGTGGCGGCCACGTTGCTGGCCGGTGGTGCCTCGCCGAATCTGCCGGGTGACCCGACCGGTGGCGTCAACAAGGCGTTCGGTGGCCTGTACAAGGTGCGCCTGAAGGCCAAGGCGCTGCGCGAGCGCAGCGTGGTGGCCTACCAGGTCATCAAGTGGGGCCTGGTGGTGGCGGTGATTGCCGGTATCTGGGCGCTTTGATTCCCGGCGCTTCATGAGGTTGCCGGCCAGCGGCCGGCACTACCGGAACATGAAAAAACCCGCGCTGTCGCCAGCGCGGGTTTTTCATTGGGTGGGTGCCGACCGTTGGTCGGCACGCCTTACTTCAATGCCGCCTGCACGAACGGCGGGGTCACCAGCACGCCGGTGTGCAGCGCGGCGGTGTAGTACAGGGTGTTGAAGGTCTTGGCGGCCGAGTCGGCCTGGCGGAAGTCGAAGCTGCTGTCGCCCTTGCGCGCCATGGTCACGCTCCACCAGCCGGTGGGGTAGCACGGCTGCGGGAACGGCAGGGTCTTGAACGAGCCGAAGCCGGCCTTGCCCATCTCGGCGCGCATCTCGTTGATCAGCTCCAGCTGCATCAGCGGCGATTCGGACTGCTGCACGAGGATGCCGTCGTCCTTCAGGGCCTTGAAGCAGCTCTCGTAGAACGCCTTGTTGAACAGGCCTTCGCCGGGGCCGACCGGGTCGGTCGAATCGACGATCACCACGTCCACGCTGCCGGCCGGGCAGTTGGCCATGTAGGCCACGCCGTCGTCGAACAGCAGCTCGGCGCGGGCGTCGTCGTTGGAATCGCACAGTTCCGGGAAGTGCTTGCGCGCCATCACGGTGACCTGCTCGTCGATATCGCACTGGGTCACGCTTTCCACGCCGGTGTGCTTGAGCACTTCGCGCAGGGTGCCGCAGTCGCCGCCACCGATGATCACCACGCGCTTGGGCGCGGCGTGGGTGAACAGCACCGGGTGGCTGATCATCTCGTGGTAGAAGAAGTTGTCCTTGCTGGTCAGCATGATGGCCCCGTCGATGGTCATCAGGTTGCCCCAGTCGGTGGTCTGGAAGATCTCGATCTTCTGGAACGGCGACTGCACCTCGTCCAGCTTGCCGGTGATGCGGTAGCCGATGGCCGAGCCGGTGCGCTCGAAGTGTTCGATGTACCAGTTGTTGCTGTCAGTCATTGAAAACAGTCCTGTTCGGAGGGGTGAAGCCGGGCTGGCGGGCGGGGCCGCGTGGCACAGATGCCACATCCGGACGGATCGGCCCGTTCAGGTTGAAACCTGTCACGGGCGCGGGCGCGCATGATAACGAACCTGTGGGCATATAGGCGTTATCATGCCCCCCCTTTTATTGCCAACAAGGCCGACTGAAATGACCGATTGGTCCCTCGACCAAGCCCGCAAGACCTACTCGATCCCGCATTGGGCGGACGGTTACTTCGACGTGGATCAGGCCGGGCACATGGTGGTGAGACCGACCGGGGCGGACGGCCCGGTGGTGTCGCTGCCCAAGGTGGTCGATGCTGCGCGCGCGGCCGGTGCCAAGCTGCCGCTGCTGGTGCGCTTCCCGGACATCCTCGGCCAGCGCCTGGGCAAGCTGCAGGCGGCCTTCGCCCAGGCCCAGCAGGACTGGGAGTACAGCGGCGGCTACACCGCCGTGTACCCGATCAAGGTCAACCAGACCCGCGGCGTGGCCGGCACCCTGGCCAGCCACCACGGCGAGGGCTTCGGCCTGGAAGCGGGCAGCAAGCCCGAGCTGATGGCCGTGCTGGCGCTGTCGCGCCCGGGCGGCCTGATCGTCTGCAACGGCTACAAGGACCGCGAGTACATCCGCCTGGCCCTGATCGGCCGCAAGTTGGGCCTGCAGACCTTCATCGTCATCGAGAAGCCGTCCGAGCTGAAGCTGGTGCTGGAAGAGTCCAAGGCGCTGGACGTGAAGCCGGGCCTGGGCGTACGCATGCGCCTGGCCTCGCTGGGCGCCGGCAAGTGGCAGAACAGCGGTGGCGACAAGGCCAAGTTCGGCCTGTCCCCGCGCCAGCTGCTGGACCTCTGGAAGTCGCTGCGTGACACCGAGTACGCCGACTGCCTGAACCTGCTGCACTTCCACATGGGTTCGCAGATCTCCAACGTGCGCGACATCGCCAACGGCATGCGCGAAGCCACCCGCTACTTCGTGGAGCTGTCGCGCCTGGGCGCGAAGATCACCCACGTCGACGTGGGCGGCGGCCTGGGCGTGGACTACGAAGGCACCCGTTCGCGCAGCTTCTGCTCGATCAACTACGGCCTGCATTCCTATGCCAGCAACATCGTGCAGCCGCTGGCCAATGCCTGCGAAGAGTTCGGCCTGACCCCGCCTCGCATCGTGACCGAGTGCGGCCGCGCGATGACCGCGCACCACGCGGTGCTGATCGCCAACGTCTCGGAAGTGGAAGAGGCGCAGGAAGGCCGCGTGCCGGACCAGCACGACGACGAGCCGGCGGCGATCCGCCACCTGCGCGAAATCCACGACGAACTGGACGTGCGCCCGGCGGTGGAACTGTTCCAGGAAGCGCAGCATTTCCATGCCGAAGGCCTGGCCAGCTACGCGCTGGGCCAGATCGACCTGCCGCAGCGTGCGCGCATCGACGACCTGTTCTACGCCATCGCCCACGGTGTGCGTGCGCGCCTGAGCTACGACGAGAAGAGCCACCGCCCGGTGCTGGACGAACTGAACGAACGCCTGGTCGACAAGTACTTCGTCAACTTCAGCGTGTTCGAATCGATCCCGGACGTGTGGGCGATCGACCAGGTGTTCCCGATCGTGCCGATCGAGCGCCTGGACGAAACCCCGGACCGCCGCGGCATCATCGCCGACATGACCTGCGACTCGGACGGCATGGTGGAAACCTATGTCGAGAACGAGAGCCTGGACAGCTCGCTGCCGCTGCACCAGATGAAGCCGGGTGAGAGCTACCGCATCGGTTTCTTCATGGTCGGCGCCTACCAGGAAATCCTGGGCGACATCCACAACCTGTTCGGCGATACCGACGCGGTGGAAGTGCTGGCCGATGCCGATGGCTACGCCATCACCCAGCAGCGCCGTGGCGACACCACCGATGTGATGCTGGATTACGTGGGTTACCGCCTGGACGAGCTGCGTGCCACCTATGCGCAGCGCGTGGCCGAGGCGCAGCTGTCACCGGAACGCGCGCAGGAGCTGTCCGAAGCACTGGAAGCCGGCCTGACCGGTTACACCTACCTGTCCGACGAACCGCTGGTCTGATGGACGGCGCCGGGCCTGCCCGGCGCCACCGTTGCCGATGAGCGCACGCGCGATCTTCCACCTGTTCCTGCATGCCGCCGTGCCAGCCCTGTTGGCATGGCTGTTCTGGCGCAAGCGCTTTGCCTCGGCCTGGTTGCTGATGCTGCTGGGCTGGATCATCGATCTGGACCACCTGCTGGCCGATCCGATCTACGCGCCCAACCGCTGCAGCATCGGTTTCCACCCGCTGCATACTGCCCCGGCCATCGCGGTCTACGCGGGGCTGTGCGTGCCGAAGAAAACGCGGTTGTTCGGCATCGGTTTGATCATCCACATCGTGCTGGACGCGATTGATTGCTGGTGGATGCATCACCGTTGATGCCTGGTGCGTGTCGACCAAGGTCGACACCTACCGGGTGCACGTGAACCAGTAGCGCCGGGCCATGCCCGGCGAGCGCAGCGGTGCCTCACCCCGCCGGCAACCACACCGTCGCCCGCAACCCCGGCCGCGCATTCTCCAGCGCCACGCGCCCGCCATAACTGGCTGCGATATCGCCCACGATCGCCAGCCCCAATCCACTGCTGCCCTCGCGCTCATCCAGACGCACGCCGCGCTGGGTGACCCGTTCCAGCGCATCTGCAGCCAGCCCGGGGCCGTCATCGCGGACTTCGATGCGCAACTGGCCTTCGCTGGAGCCCGCTTCGACAGTGACCTGCTGTTGCGCCCAGCGCCCCGCGTTGTCCAACAGGTTGCCCAGCATCTCTTCCAGATCCGCACTGGCACCGGCGAACTGCAGCGCCGGATCGATGCCTTCCGCCGTGAACGCAATGCCGCGCTCGCCATGCACGCGTGCCATCAACCGGCACAGCGCCTGCGCGACAGTCGCCACGTCGGTGCGTTGGCGATGGTCGGCGGCCAGTCCGGCAGCCAGGTAACGGTCGACGCTGGCCTGCATGCGCGCACTTTGTTCGCGCACAGTGGCACGCCAATGCGCACCGTCGCCGTCGGCCTCGGTAGCCAGCACGCTCAGCGGAGTCTTCAGCGCATGCGCCAGATCCTGTGCACTGGTGCGTGCCCGCGCGACCATGCGCTGCTGGTGTTCCAGCAGTGCGTTGAGTTCTTCACCCAGGGGCGCGACCTCGGCGCCCAAACCGCGCGTTTCGATGCGCTGCGCATCACCGCGTCGCACCCGTTCCAGCTGTGCACCGAGGCGATGCAACGGGCGCAGGCCGAAGTGCACCTGGCTGGCCAGCACCGCCAGCCACGCCGCAACCAGCACACCCAGCGCAATGGCGGTGCGCTGGCGGAACGCGGCGACATCGGCATCCAGCGCGCTGCGGTCGGTGGCGACCACGGCCACGAACGGTTCGCTGGCGCGTGGCAGGCGCACCTGCTGCACGCGTGCGCGCAGCGATTGCTGCAGGGGGCCGGTCAGGTTGCGCGTGGCCGGGCCAATGGCCGTGGCGGGAAGCGTTTCATCCCACAACGAGCGTGACTGCAGCAGCACGTCGCCGTCTGCACCGGCGATCTGCCAGTACGCACCGGAGAACACACGCTGGAAGCGCGCATCGTTGGGTTCCTGGCGCAGCTGCAGCTGGTTGTCGGGGGTGACTTCCATCTGCGCGACCAGGGTCAGCATGTCCTGCTGCAGTTCGTGGTCCAGCCGATCACGCGCGCTGCGCTTGAACAGTTCGCCCAGCAGCGCACTGGCCAGCAACGAGACCAGCAGCAGGCCGACGCCACCGGCCAGCAGCAGGCGCCGCCGCAGCGAGGGCTGCCGCGTCACGGCGCCGCCAGCCGCCAACCCTGGCCGCGCACGGTCTGGATCAGTTCGGTACCGAGCTTGCGGCGCACGCGCCCCAGCAGCACATCCAGCGCGTTGGAGTCGGGATCCAGCCCGCCCTCGAACACCTGTTCGCCGAGTCGATCGCGGCCGATCACCTGGCCGCTGTGGTGGATGAAGTAACTGAGCAGGCGGAACTCCTGCGGGCTCAGCGCCAGCGGCTGCCCGTCCAGTTCGAAGCGACCGGCGTTGACGTCCAGCTGCAGTGGCCCGCAGTGCAGGCGCGGGCTGGCGTGGCCGTGGCTGCGGCGGATCAGGGCGCGCAGCCGCAGCACCAGCTCGTCGGCCTGGAACGGTTTGGTCAGGTAGTCGTCGGCACCGGCATCGAAGCCGGCCAGCTTGTCGTGCCAGCGCCCGCGCGCGGTCAGCACCAGTACCGGGAAGGTGCGGCCGTTGCCGCGCCAGCGTTCGATCACGCTCAGTCCGTCCAGGCCGGGCAGGCCAAGGTCGACGATGGCCGCCTGCAGGTCCTCGATCTGGCCGATTTCCTCGGCCTCGCGCCCGTCGGCAACCTGGTGCACCACGTAACCGGCCTGCTCAAGCAGGGGCACCAGGCGCTGTGCCAGCGCGGCATCGTCTTCGGCCAACAGGATGCGCATCAGTCGTCCAGCTCCGTCTTCAGCAGCTTTCCGCTGCGCGCATCATAGTCCAGCCCGACCACCACGCCATCGCCGCGCAGGATCTCCACTTCGTAGACGCCGTCGTCCAGCTCCACTTCCAGCAGCTGCCCCGGGTAGCGCTTGAGCGCATCGCGCACCACGCTTTCCAGCGGCACGTAACGGCCCTGCTGCACGGCACGACGCGCGACCTGCTGCGCCGGATCCTGCACGGGTGCAGCGGCGGTCGGGGCGTTGGCCAGGGCCAGCAGCAGGGGCAGGGAGGCGAGCATCGCGGGCGTGTAAGGGAAGGGGACCAGGCGTGAGTGTGCAGCGGCCGACTAACAGCGGGCTAACAGCGTCGGCTAAGGGGCTGTTAACCACCCCGTGCATCGTGGCGTTGCCGGGATGGTCCGGCCATGAACACGAACAGGAGAACCCCCATGTTGAAGTCGCTTGCCCTCGCCACCGTCGCTGCCCTGGCCATCGTACCGGCCGCTCAGGCCGCACCGCTGGGCATGGCCCAGGTTGAACAGACCCTGCGCAAGGCCGGTTACACCCAGATCCACGAGATCGAGCGTGATGACAGCCTGTGGGAAGCGGACGTGAGCCGCGCCGATGGCCGCTTCAGCGAGGTCTACGTGGACCCGAAGACCGGCGAGATCTTCGACGAGCACAACGGGCGCGCGCTGCTGACCACCGAGCAGGTGCTGGCACGGGCACAGGCACATGGCCTGCGCGAGATCCATTCGCTGGAACGCGATGGTGCCACCTGGTCGCTGGAAGCGCGCAATGCCCGCAACCAGAAGGTGGAAGTGCGCCTGAGCGGTTATGACGGCCGCATCCTGCACAGCGAGCGCGATGGCTGGCTGGATTGACGCCCAGGTAGCGCCGGGCCATGCCCGGCGAGCGCAGCGGATGCATCAAGCCGCCGGGCATGGCCCGGCGCTACACGCAGGCTTTTACCAGCCGAACGGCGGCGGGTAGTCCCAGTAGCCCGGCCCGCGGCCGTAGTAGCCACCATACGGGCCGAAGAAGCCCGGGCCCTTGCCCTCGCTCACGTGGATGTTGACGTTGACCCCGTGGGTCTTGCCCTCATCGGTGGTGTAGTTCTTGCTCAGGTTCAGCGTGGCGGCGTTGTAGTGGCTGTTGCCGCCATTCTTGGAATAGCCGATGCCGGTGGTGAAGCTGCCGGACACCTTGACCTTGTCGTCGGTGACGTCGGCGATCTTGGCGTCGTCGTGCACGCGCGGACCGCTCTTGTCACCGTAGTACGTGCCCGGCGGATCCTGTTTCAGGCTCGCATCGTTGAGGTAGCGCATCGGCGCCTGCGGCAGCGTCAGGTCCAGGCCGGCGGCCTGCGGCGCGGTGGCGCCGGCGGCAGACTGGGCCAGTACGGTTCCCGGCAGGGCCAGGCACAGCAGCAGGGTCAGGGGGCGGATCATGACGGCGCTCCAGCGGACAGGTGGCCACGCAACACGCGGCGGTACAGGCCGACGCTAGCAGGGGCTGCTTGAATGATGCCTGTCGGCACCGGATTGGGGTAGAGCCAGGCCATGCCTGGCTGCAGGTCACAACCGCCCGAACCCGAACAGCCCCGCCAGTGGATGCGTGCGCCGCTCGATCCTGGCCCGCAGCAGTTGCGCGCCGATCATCGAATAGGTGATGCCGTTGCCGCCGTAGGCCATGGCGAAGTGCACCCGTGGGCCCCATTGTTCGTGCGGGCCGAAGAACGGCAGGCCATCAGCGGTCTCGGCGAAGGTGCCGCCCCAGGAGAACGCCGGCACCGGGTTCAGCCGTGGGAACCAGCGCAGCAGCTGTTTCATCAGCTGGTCGGCCTTGCGCTGCACGCGCCGGTCGCGGCGGGCCGGGATGTCGATGGCGTCGTCCAGCCCACCCACCAGCAGGCGCCGGTCGCCGGTGGCGCGCAGGTACAGGTACGGGCGTGCGCTCTCCCAGACCATCGTGTTGCGCAGCCGGCCCAGCACGTCCGCATCGATGGGGTCGGTGATGAAGGCATAGCTGCTGCGGTTGCGGGCGACGCGTTGGCCGAGCCAGCGCTGGTTGGCATAGCCCATGGCCAGCACGACGTGGCGTGCGCGGACCGTGGCACCGGCTTCGGTACGGGCGGTCACCCCGCGCGCGGTAGCATCGAGGCTGTGCAGTACGCTGCGGTCATGCACGTGGCCGCAGCGCCGACGCACGCGCTGCAGCAGCGCATAGGTCAGCCGATACGGATCAACCCGGGCCGCCTGCCGGGTCAGCAGGGCGCCGCCGGCCTCAACGTCGAAACGTTCCCGCAGTGCCTCCGGGCCCAGCCAGCGGGCATCCAGGCCGATGCCGCGACGGGCATCGCCCTCGGCCATCAGGCGCGGCACGTCGCGATGGCGGCTGGCCAGGTACAGGCTGTCCATCCGCTGGAAATCCACGTCCTTCAGGCCGCGCGCCACGCTACCCAGCGCCGGAATGGCCTCGGCACAGGCAAGGTAGGCCCGTGCGGCGGCGTCATGGCCATAGCGCTGCGTCAGGTCCAGCAGGTGCGTGTCGATCTCGTACTGCAGCAGCGCGGTGCTGGCAGCCGTGCTGCCCCAGCCGATGTCGCGCTGCTCGATGACCGCCACTTCCTGGCCGTGGGCGGACAGTTCGTCGGCGATCAGCGCACCGGTGATGCCACCACCCACCACCAGCACATCGCAGCGCAGGTCCTTTTCCAGCGGTGGGAAGGCGAGGATCAGGCCGTTGCGCACCGCCCACCACGGGTAGCCACTCTTCAGGTCCATGGGCGTGCGCGGCTCAGGCTGTCGGGCGACCGGTGTGCGGGGTGTGGATCAGTTCGGACAGATCGAAGCCCTGCAGGCGGGCAGTCGCCAGATAATGGTCCTGCACGGTGGCGTCCAGGCGCGGCTCGCGCGCCAGCAGCCAGAGGTACTTGCGGTCCGGGCTGCCGACCAGTGCGACGCTGTAGTCCGGGGCGACCTGGATCACCCAGTAGTCGCCCTTGGCGAACGGCAGCCAGCGCAGGCCCTTGGGCAGGAAGCTGACCTCCAGCCGCGCGCTGTCGTTGTCCACGGCGCAGGCTTCGCCGCTGGCTTCCTCGACCTCGCCGTCCATGCGGCAGCGGTTGGTGACGCCGACGTTGCCGTTGTCGAGCAGGGTGTAGTGCGCCGACACGTCGGTACAGCCCTCCGGCTCGTGGCGCATCGGCAGGCGTGCGATCTCGTACCAGGTGCCCAGGTAGCGGGGCAGCTTGAGGCCGGCGACGGTCTTCAGCGGCGGGTGGTCGGTCATCGGCAGTCGTGGCAGGGGGGGGCCTACACGATGCCGATGGCCTTGCCATGGGCGGGTGAAGCCGGGGCGATGGCCGTGTCCAGAACGTTCCGTCGCCGCTGCGGCGTGCCCGTTGTCACCGGTGCGGCGGTATGCTGCCGCCAGCGCCGTGTTTTCCTGATCCAACCGAAGTGGAGGTGCCGATGTACCAGGTGATCCTGTTGAAGAGTGAATCCGCGTTCGCACGCGAGCAGTGGCCGCAGGTTGATGACCTGGTCGACTACGAGGGCGTCAGTTACAGCCTGCGTGCCGGCCCGCGCCAGCCACTGCCGACCGACCACGACTGGCACCCGGTGGCGGTGTATGCGCCCGATGAGATCACCGAGGAAGAGTTCCAGGACTGGTACGCGCTGCAGCAGCCGATGGTGGAAGAGCTGCGGCTGAAGTACTGATTCCGCCGGCGTGGCGTGCGGGCGCGCGGAAACGTGGGCTGGGTGAATCGACGGGGCAAACCGACGGGATGAACGGCGGGGCAAACCGATGGGGCAAACCGACTGGGCAAACCGACGGGGCAAACCGACGGGGCAAACCGACGGGGCAAACCGACGGGGCAAACCGACGGGGCAAACCGACGGGGCAAACCGACGGGGCAAACCGACGGGGCAAACCGACGGGGCAAATCGACGGGGCAAATCGACGGGGCAAACCGACGGGGCAAACCGACGGGGCAAATCGACGGGGCAAATCGACGGGGCAAATCGACGGGGCAAATCGACGGGCAAACCGACGGGGCAAACCGACGGGGCAAACCGACGGGGCAAACCGACGGGGCAAACCGACGGGGCAAACCGACTGGGTAGAGTCGACTGTTAGTTGTGTAAACCCACTACGTTGTTCAGCGGCACTCTGGAGATAGGTGGCTGGCCGCCGATCGCCATATGGGGACGGTGCCAGTTGTAGTGGTGCAGCCATTGGCTCAACACGGAATTGCGCTGGTCCGAGGATGCGTACTCGCAGGCGTAAGCCCACTCGCGCAGGCTGGTCTGGATGAAGCGCTCGGCTTTGCCATTGGTCCGCGGCGTGTAGGGCTTGGTTCTGATGTGCTTGATCCCAAGGGATTTGAGCAGCTTGGCAAAGGCGGTGGAGCGATAGCAGGCACCGTTGTCTGTCAGGATCCGCTTGAAGGTGATTCCCAGGCTGGCGTAGTACTGCAGAGCGCCCAGCAACGCCTGGCAGGCGGTTTCGCCCTGTTCGTTGGGGTGGACGCTGCTGAAGGCGACCCGGGAGTGATCGTCAATGGCCACGTGGACGTAGCCCCAGCCTCCGCCACCGGCATTTCCTCGGCGCTTGGCGTCGGTTCTATGGCCCGGCTGCTGGAAGTTGCCCAGCTTCTTGATGTCCAGGTGCAGCAGCCCTCCGGGCTGATCGTATTCGTATCGGATGACCTCCTTGGGCGGATCAAGCCGGCACAAACGATTGAGGCCGTGGGCGCGCATCAGCCTGGAAATGGTGCTGTGGCCGATCCCCAAGGCTTTGGAGATGGTCAGATAGGTCTGCCGTTTACGGCGACACTCCTTGATCTGCTCGACCACCGGTGCAGATGTGGCATGTGGTGTCCGGTGAGGGCGTGAGCTGCGGTTTTCCAGCCCCGACACCCCCAATTCCCGGAATCGGGCCAGCCATTTGTAGGCCGTACGCACACTTACGCCGCATGCTTGGGCTGCTTCTTCTGGGCGCAGGCCCTCGTGGAGGATGCGGCGAACAAGAAGTGCTCGACTATGGACGGTCAAACGGGCATTTTTATGGGGGTTCATCCGGGCTCTTTGGGGTCTGGAGAGGTGTGGTAACCACCATTTTCCAAAGATGTCCCGGATGAACAACCTACAGAGAGATCACAGTTAGTCGACTGCTCTTCGCTGGAAGCTGTGCAAAGCCCGCGCTGCGCGCGATAGTCGACTGACAGTCGACTCTACCGAGTCGATTCGCCCGGCCACGATCACCTCGCCGCAATCGCCAGGCCGTCATCGCCCAGCGGCATCACCCCGCCGCCATCACCCCGTCGAAGCCCCATCCACGCGGGTGTAGTCCTCCGCGCCACCATCCGGCCTTTACCGTCTGTGCCGTATAGTCGCGCGCAGGCGCGGTGGTCCGCGCGAAACGGTGTGGCTGGCGTGTCTTCTTTCCTGCGATCGATCCGTGCACGGGGGCCCTGGCTGGCCCTGCTGCTGTGCACTGCCTTCCTGCTGTCCGCACCGGTGCTGGCACAGGATGAGGACCCCACGCCGAAGCAGCAGCTGGCGGATATCGATGCGAAGCTGAAGGAAGTCGACCGCAAGCGTGGCGATGCCGCGGCCATCGAAACATTGGCCATGCTGTCCGAGGACGCTTCGAAGGCCCGGCGTGACGCCGAGGCGTTGGAAAAGGCGCTGCAGCCGCAAAAGGATCGCCTCGACGAACAGTTGGCGCAGCTGGGCACGCCTGCGGAAGGCACGACCGAGCCGCCGGAACTGGCAGCGCAACGACGCACCATCACCAAACAGCGCGACGGCCTGGCCGCGTCGGTAGCGCAGGCCAAGGCCAGTGCCGTGCGTGCCCAGCAGCTGGCGACCGACATCGACCAGCAGCGCACCGCGCAACGCACCGAGGAGCTGGGCCGGAAGGTCGCCTCGCCGTTGTCGCCTGCATTGTGGAGCAAGGTGGCCGAGCGTTTGCCGATCGATATCGCGCGCGTTGCGCCGCTGGCCGAGCAGGGGCGTGACACGCTGATCACCGGTATCCGCACCAATGGCTGGGGCACGCCCTTGCTGGGCCTGGTGGCCGCACTGGTGATGATGTTCCCGCTGCGGTTGTGGCTGCGCCGCCTGGGGCGGCAGTTCGCCGCGTCCGACCGAGCGCCCGATGGTCGCCTGCGCCGATCTGGCCTGGCCATGTGGCTGCTGCTGGTGGGGACGCTGCTGCCCGGTTATGCGGTAGTGGTGCTGATGGCGGCGCTGGATGCGGTTGATGCGATCGCACCGCGCCTGCAGGTGGTGGCCGATGGTCTGGAAACCGCGACCTTCCGCGCTGCCTTCATCGCTGCGCTCAGCGCCTGCCTGCTGGTGCCCAAGCGCCCGTCATGGCGATTGTTGAACCTGGACGACACCGCTGCGCTCAAGCTGCGCAAGTACGCCTGGGGCGCGGCGGCACTGGCCTGGCTGAGCACGGTGCTTGTGGCGATCGATCAGGCCACGCGCACCAGCGATGTGACCACCGTGGCGCTGGATGGCCTGATTGCACTGACCTACCTCGGCCTGATCATGGCCATGCTGGTGACGCTGGCGCGCCTGCACCGGCGGCAGACCGCCGAGGCCGAAGCCAAGCTGGAAGCGCAGGCCGACGGGCAGGGCCCGAGTACGCCGGTGCGCCGCAGCAGCTGGCTGGTGCTGGCGCGCGTGGCAGGCAACATCGCGGTGGTGGCAGCGATCATCGCCACGCTGCTGGGCTATCTGAATTTCGCCAAGTTCGTGAACCAGCAGCTGATCGGCGGCAGCATCGTGGTGCTGGCGGCGACGCTGCTGTTCAAGTTCGTCGATGACCTGAGCACCTGGATGCTCAACGCCGACAGCAAGGTTGGCCAGACCATCCTGCTCAGCACCGGCCTGAGCGTGTCGCGGCTGGAGCAGGCCGGCGTGCTGCTGTCGGCAGCGCTGCGTACGGTGATCGTGCTGCTTGCACTGCTGGCGCTGGTGGCGCCGTTTGGCAACATCGGTGCGGTGGTGGAGCGCTTCGCTTCGTTGCTCACGACCGGCATTCCGCTGGGCGGAACCACGCTGAAGCCGATGCGGATCGTGCTGGCGGTGGCCGTGCTGCTGGCCGGCCTGGCGGTGACCCAGCTGGTGCAGCGCTGGTTGACCGACACCTACCTGCCGAAGACCGAGCTGGACCTGGGTGCGCGCAATTCGGTCAGTACCGTCGCCCGCTACCTGGGCATCATCATCGCGGTGATCTGGGCGCTGACAGCGATGGGACTGGAACTGACCAAGCTCGCGCTGCTGGTCAGTGCATTGTCGGTCGGTATCGGCTTCGGCCTGCAGGTGATCACCCAGAACTTTGTTTCCGGCCTGATCCTGCTGGCCGAGCGCCCGGTGAAGATCGGCGACTGGGTGAAGCTGGGCGACCAGGAAGGCGACATCCGCCGCATCAGCCTGCGCTCGACCGAGATCCAGGTGAGCGACAAGTCGACGCTGATCGTGCCCAACTCCGAGCTGGTCACCAAGACCGTGCGCAACATGACGATGGGCAACAACCAGGGCCGCATCCAGATCCAGTTCGCGGTACCGCCCAGCACTGATGTCGGCAGCCTGCGCGATGCGTTGCTGCAGGCCTATGCGGCCCACACCAATGTGTTGAAACAACCGGCGCCCACGGTCTACATCGACAGCATTGCCGGTGGCCAGATCACCATCAACAGCTTCGCGTACGTGGCCAGCCCGCGGCAGGTCTACGCCACCCGCAGCGATCTGTACTTCAGCCTGCTGCAGATCCTGGCCGAGCGGAACATCCCGCTGTCGACCCCGACCGATATCCACATCACCCGCGATTCGCAGGAGTAGGGGGCTTTGCAGGGCTGCGCCCTGCACCCGCCGAAGCAACGGCCGAAGCAACAGCAACGGCAACAGCAACGGCAACAGCAACAGCGCGCATTCCGTGGGATGGCGGGGTGGGTCCGGTTGCGGGAGACGCCGTAAACCCATCCATGGGGGCTTGGCCGCGGCATCCATGCCGCGGACACTCCCGCAACCGGACCCACCCCGCCTTCGACAGTTTTCCGCGATCTGTTGGAATGACATGGCGTGCTCTTGGTGGGTGTCGACCTTGGTCGACACGTAGATCCACGCCATGCGTGGATGTTCTTCGATCAATTGTCGAAATATTCGATTTCGATGGAGATTCATCCACGCATGGCGTGGATCTACCAGACGCTGGGAATCTGTCAGAGGTGGGGCGGTGTCGGAGTGCGGGGTGTCAGCCGCATGGATGCGGCTGCCAAGCCTTATCTGATCGGAATCTGGCAGCGTAGGTGCCGAGAGCCGGCGTGGGCCGCCGTACAAGCCTGGATCTCGACGATCGCCATGTAGCTTGGCGCCCACGCCGGAATCTCCCTTGATCCGCCCGAACAGTTGCTGGAGCTGACACTCGCAGTGATAAGACTGGGCAAGCGGGGGAGCTCTCGACCCTTCCAGACTATACGGAGTCCGGTAATGAACGGGATCGGGATTGATGTCAGCAAGCGCCAACTGGATGTCGGCACGACGGACGGAGAGATCCTGCAGGTCTGGAATAGCCGCTCCGGCTTTTCTGAATTGGATGATTGGCTGAAGAAGCGTCCGGTCAGCCAGATCGTGCTGGAGGCCACCGGCGGCTACGAGCGGCCGGTGCTGGATTTTCTGCACGCAGCGGGCCATCCGGTGGTCCGCGCCAATGCCCTGCGGGCCCGCAGGCTGGCCCAGGGGATGGGCCAGATGGCCAAGACCGACCGGTTGGATGCCTATGCATTGGCGCAGATGGCAGCCTTGGTGAAACTGCCCGCCTACCAACCGCTGGAGCCTTGGCAGCAGAAAATGCGGGAATTCGTGCGGGCACGTCGACAGGCGATGCACGCGCTGACCATCGCGCGGCAGCAGCAGGAAATGGTCGGTGATCGTGAATTGCGCCGGCTACTGCAGGCCAACATCACCCGCTTGCAGACGCTGGTTGAACGTCTGGGAAAGCAAATTGCCGAGCAGGTTGCCCAACAGCCTCAACTGGCTGTCCTGAAGTCGATGAAAGGCGTTGGCTCTGGCCTGCAGGCGGTATTGGCAAGCTATCTTCCCGAGTTGGGGAAGATCAGCGGCAAGGCCATCGCCAGCCTGGTCGGTGTAGCACCCATGTCCCACGACAGCGGGACCATGCGCGGCAAACGAAGCATCCACGGTGGCAGGGCCGAGATCCGCCAAGTGCTTTACATGGCCGCCATGTCGGCCATGCGGCATGAACCTCGACTGCGCGATTTCTATCAGTCGCTGCGGGCTCGCGGCAAGGAAGGAAAAGTGGCCATCGTGGCGGTAATGCGCAAGATGCTGGTGATTCTCAACGCCCGCGTACGCGACGCCCGAAGCAGACCGATCCCCGCCTAAGGACAGTCGCGGCGTCCCTCCGGAGGCTGCCGGCCAGCGGCCGGCACTACCGTGCCTGTCTGCCGGAGAGGGCCAGGCCTCCCCGGCAACACAGTTGCTACAGGGACGTACTTGCGGCGTCCCCGCACTCCGGCACCGCCCCGCCATTCCACGGAATGCACGCCGTTGCCGTTGCCTTTGCCTTTGCTTCTGCTCGCAGCGGGTGCAGGGCGCAGCCCTGCAAAGAACCCTATCCCCGTGGTCGGCTGCGCGAGGGCACCAGTGCGAACGTATCCACCGCCAGCTTCTCGGCATGGTTCAACCACGCGCGGATCTCCAGATCATCCACTTCGTGGTCCAGCCCGAACGACACGTTGATCTTGCCATTGGCATCGGGCTGCACCCACTGCTGGGCCAGCACCACCTTGCGCTGCGATGACACCGCCTCGATCCAGAAACCGCGATCCGGGCGCGTGCTCGCCACCAGCTGCAGCATGTACTGGCCGGCACGGGTGCGGCGGCCCTTCTGCGTGATCATGTGCGCCTGGCGCACGCTCGGGCGCGGGCCCTGGAACGCATCCAGTGGCGCATCCACGGCGATGCCGCCACGCAGGTCGTTGTCGCGGTACAGCTTGATGCCGTTGTCACGGTTGACCAGCAGGGCGCACCAGTCGCCGTCGGCCGAGCCGTCCTCGAACGCGGTGCAGCGATCGACATAGGCCAGGGTGTTGTCCGGGTCGGCATCATCGAACTGGCGCGACGTGTTCTCCAGGTACACCGATTTCAGGCCCCAGTCCTTGTCGTACTCCAGCAGCACCGGTGGCTGCACGTGCTGCAGGCCGACCACCACCTGGTCGTCGCCGTCGATCTTCAATTCACGGGTCGGTTCGCCCAGCCACAGCGAGCGGGCGAACGCCAGATACTGTGGATAGTCGCGGCCACCGTCGCGGTGCGCGGCCACGCTGGCACTCGGTGCGCGCTTGTCATCCAGCAGCGAGCGGCCAAAACCCATGGTCTGCAGGTTCGGGTCGAGCAGGCTGAGCAGGGTGGCGCCGGAATCCAGCGTTGAACCGTCTTCCACCGCCAGCTGGCGAGGCGCCACGCCGTCGCCGAGGAACAGCAGCAGGTTTTCGCGCTGCTGCTTGGCCAGCACATGGCTGAGGTCGTTGGGCATCGCCAGATGATCGGAAGCGATCACGATCAACGTGTCCTTGCCATACGGGCTGGCCTGGATGCGTTCAACCAGCTGCGAGATCAGGCGGTCGGTGCACTTGAGTGCATTGAGCAGGCCGATGTTGCCGTACTGGCTCTGGTAGCGCTCGCCCTTGCACGACACCGGCAGGTGCCCGGCAGGGTGGTGGGTATCCATGGTCAGCGTGGTCAGCATGAACGGCGAGCCGGCACGCGAGAGCTGCTCGAAGCGCTGGTAGGCGGTGTCCAGCAGCACGTCGTCGTGCACGCCCCAGGCCGAGTAATGGATGCGGCCGATCTTCTTCTGCTGCTTGAACCAGGCCAGGTCATGCACTTCATCGAAACCGTGGCTGGCCAGGAACTGGCCCTTACCGGCGAACTGGCCGTTGGCACCGCCCAGATAGTGGTTGGTGTAGCCCTGCTGCTTCAAGTAGTCGCCGAGGCACACCGCCTTGGGCAGGAAGCTGCCCATGCGGTCCATGCTGTTCTCGTCGCCCTGCGAGGTGGTCAGCGGCACGCCGCACATTGACGACACCAGGCCGGCGATGGTCCAGCCGCTGCCTTCGGCCGAGGCCAGGCCACGCACGTCCAGCGACTGGGACGCCAGGCGGTTGAGGTTGGGCATCAGGCCGGGAAACACGGCCTCGTCCAGGTAGGTGCGTTCCAGGCTTTCGCCATAGATCCAGACGATGTTGCGCGGACGCTGCAGTGGCTGCGTCGGCACCTGGTACTCGGGTGCGATGCGGGCGAAATCGACCGGCCGCAGCTGCTGATACAGGCGCTGGCCATCGCGGGCCAACGGGCTGAACATGATCGTGGCCACCCATACTGCGGTGAAGCCGGCAAACCAGGCACCGCCATGGCCGGGCCGGCGCCAGCGCTTCACCCGTGTGGCGAACAGCGGGAGGAGCGAGACCAGCGCCAGCACGATGAAGCCAGCGATATAGCCCTTGAAGTCGGAGATGCCGGCGCCTTCCATGTCGGCGCCCAGGTGATACAGGGTGGCGGCATTGAGCCCATCGCCGGACAGCTTGTCGATCAGCCACCACGCACTGAGCGTGAGCAGCAGCAGCGAGAACGCACTGGCCTTCCACCACACCCACTTGTCGGACGCGAGGAACAACCAGCACAGCAGCAACAACGACAGCAGCAGTATCCAGAGCATAGGCAGCTTCGGCAGTGACGGGGTGGTGGTGATGGACGTCGTACCGACGCGTGTCCATCCGACCGGCGCTGCCGCAAGCACATGCATGTGACAGGCCGATGACCCGATAGTGCATGCACGAACCTGACTGAAATGTTTGTTGAAATGACGCGCGCGAGATCGCGATCAGAAGGTAAAACGAGCGTGAAAGGCTCCGTTGGATTGCATTAAAAACCGCGTGAATACGGGTGTTTTCCTTGATGCGCTAGCGATGCCCGCGTTCTTCGCGTGCCCGTGCGCGACGATCGAACAGCAATGCACTGGTCACGATGCCAAGGCCGAGCACCACGCCGATGAACAACAGAATCAGCGCAATGAGCGGGTAGCCGAACAGGTGCCAGCCGGTGTCGATCTTCATCATCATCGCCGCGGCCATGATCAGTGCCGCGCTGATGATGCCGGCCGCCACGCGGTTGGCGATCTTCTGCAGGTTCTCCATCAGCCGCGATTCCTCCAGCCCGGTCACCTTCATCTGCAGGCGGTTTTCGGCCAGCAGCGCCATGATGTCCGAGAGCTTGCGCGGCCCATCGCGCAGCAGCTGCTGCAGCTCCATCGCCTCGCTGGCGATGTTGGCCGCGGACAGTGACTTCTTCAGGCGTGCGCGCATCACGTGCTGCAGCTGGCGCTCGACGATGCGACGTGTTTCCAGCTCCGGTGCCAGCAAGCGGCATACGGTTTCCAGGTTGAGCAGTGCCTTGCCCAGCAGGCTCAGTTCCGGCGGCGTGCGCAGCCCGCAGGCGGTGGCGATACGCACCATGTCCAGCACTACGCGGCCTTCGGAGAAAGTGCCGCTGGCGGCGTAACGCGCGATCAACTGGCCGGTCTCGCGCAGATAGCGTTCCTCGTCGAACGCCTCCAGCCGCGTGCTGATGCTGATGAGATCATCGGCCACTTCCTCGCCACGGCCATCGACGGCGGCGAACAGGATCTTCAACAGGCGCTCGCGCAGGCGCGGCGGCATGTGCGCGACCATGCCCAGATCGAAGATCGCCAGCCGGCCATCGGGCATCACCCTCAGGTTGCCCGGATGCGGGTCGGCATGGATCTCGCCATGCACGAAGATCTGGTCCAGGTAGCCGCGGATCAGCGCCGCCGCCAGCGGATCCATCGACTGTTCGGTGCGGCGCACATCGGGAATCGCGTCCACGCGCACGCCGGTGGCCAGTTCCATGGTCAGCACGCGCTGGCTGCTGTAATCCCACAGCGGCTGCGGAATCCATAGGCGGCGGAACGGCTTGAGGTGGCGGCCGAAGCGGGCCAGGTTCTCGGCCTCGGCGTGGTAGTCCAGCTCCTGCATCAGGGTCTTGGCGAACTCGTTGAGCCAGTCGCGCAGGCGCACACGGCGGCCGACCTGGGTCAGGTGGTCGGCGGCCAGCGCGAAGCTGCGCAGCGCCTCCAAGTCCGAGCGCAGCTGTGCAGCGACTTCAGGCTTCTGCACCTTCACCGCCACCTGGCGTCCGTCGTGCAGCACCGCGCGATGTACCTGCGCGATCGACGCACAGCCCAGCGGCTCGGGATCGAATGAGGCGAACAGCTTGTTTACCGGTGCGCCCAGCTCCTGCTCGACGATCGCGTGGATGCGCTCGACGGGAATCTCGGCCACCTTTTCCTGCATGCGCTCCAGGGCTGTGGCGAACTCCACCGGCACCATGTCCGGGCGCGTGGACAGCATCTGGCCCAGCTTGACGAAGGTCGGCCCCAGCGCTTCCAGGTCGCTGACGAACTGTTCCGGGTTGCCATCTGCGGGAACGTCGGCCGGATTGCCTGCGGCATCCAGGTTCATGCCCGAGAACACGCCTGAATGGCGATAGCGCATCAGCAGGCGCAGGATCTGGCTGCGCCGGTTCATGCCTTTGACCAGCGGAGGATTGCCATTGGCGGTGGGCGGGTTGCTCAAGCGGGACTCCTTGCGGACGACGGCCGGTAGCGCCGGGCCATGCCCGGCGAAACGGGATCACGCTCCAGTCTGGCCGGGGAGGGGTCGTCACGTGGTGAACCCGATCTCTTCCGCAGTCAACGCCGAATCGGTCAGAATCCGCTCATTCCCTTTCTTGGACGCCCCATGGCCGGTGCCAGCCTGTTCGCCCTGCTCGACGATATCGCCTCCCTGCTCGACGATGTCTCGGTCCTGACCAAGGTCGCGGCGAAGAAGACCGCCGGCGTGCTGGGCGACGACCTGGCGCTGAACGCGCAGCAGGTTACCGGGGTCAACGCCAACCGCGAACTGCCGGTGGTATGGGCAGTGGCCAAGGGCTCGCTGGTCAACAAGGTGATTCTGGTGCCCGCAGCATTGGCGATCAGCGCGCTGGAGGCCTGGCTGCACAGCCGTGGCTGGAACGTGCCGCTGATCGTGCCGCTGATGATGATCGGCGGCGCGTTCCTGTGCTTTGAGGGCGTTGAGAAACTGGCACATCGCTTCCTGCATTCGTCCGATGACGATGCCGAGCGCCAGGCCGAGCGGCGCAAGGCGCTGGCCGACGCGCAGGTGGACATGGTGGCGTGGGAGAAGGACAAGGTGAAGGGCGCGATCCGCACCGACTTCATCCTCTCGGCCGAGATCATCGTGCTGACCCTGGGCGTGATCGCCACCGCACCGTTCACCAACCAGGTGGTCACGCTGGCCGTGGTTGCACTGGCGATGACGGTCTTCGTCTATGGGCTGGTGGCGGGCATCGTCAAGCTCGACGACGTCGGCCTGTACCTGTCGCGCAAGGGCGGCGCCATCGCTGCCTTCGGCCGTGGCCTGGTGGCCTCGGCACCGTGGCTGATGAAGTTCCTGTCGGTGGCCGGCACCATCGCCATGTTCCTTGTGGGCGGCGGCATCCTGGTGCACAACGTGCCGGCGCTGCACCACGCGGTGCAGGCGATGGGGGGCGAAGGCCCGTGGGGCTGGCTGGTCAGCGCGGTGGGCAACATGGTGGTCGGCATCATCGCCGGCGCCATCGTGCTGGCGGCGGTGACCGGGTTCCAGAAGCTGCGCGGGAAGTAACCTCGCTGATCATCGGGGTCAGATCCCTTTTCCGTTGGAAAAGGGATCTGACCCCATTCCACGATCATCCCGCCTGCACCCGGTTCTTGCCCAGCCGCTTGGCGGCATACAGCGCGTCATCGGCGCGGCGCAGCAGGGTCTCGGTATCGTCGCCGGGCTGCCATTGCGCCAGCCCAGCGCTGAAATGCACCGGCACGCGCTGGTCCTGCACGGTCAGCACGCGATGTGCCAGCGAACGCTGCAGGCGCTGCACGGTGGCCATGCTGTCGGCACCCTGGGTTTCCGGCAGTACCAGTACGAATTCATCGCCGCCCAGCCGCGCGATGCCGTCGGTGGCGCGCAGCAGCAGCTTGCACACGGACACCAGGTGCTGCAGCAGCGCATCGCCGCCGGCATGCCCGTGCGCGTCGTTGGTCTGGTGGAAGTCATCCAGGTCGATCACCGCCACGCCCAGTGGTGAGTTGTTGCGCGCGGCGCGCGCCAGCTCGCGCTGCAGCAGTTCGTCCAGGCCGCGGCGGTTCAGTGCCTGGGTCAACGGATCGATACGTGCCAGGTCCCCGGCGGCGCGCAGCTCCTGCTCAAGCTCGGCAATGCGTTGCTCTGCACGTTCCACTTCCTGCCGCGCATTGGCCAAGTGATCGCGGGCCTGTGCAGCCTGCTGCTGGACCTTGCCGGTGTCGCGCATCACGTCCTGCAGCAGCTGGTTGAGGTCGGCGATGCTGCGCGCTTCGCGCAGCTGCAGCGCGTAACTGCCGATGCGGTCGTGGTATTCACCGGTGCTGGTGGCCATGCCATCCATGCGCTCGATGAACTCGCCCATCAGCCCGCGCATCGCGGCCTTCGAATCGTCGATGCCCTGGCGCAGCAGGCCCTGCTTGTAGATCACTTCGCGCAGCTCGGCGCGGGTTCGCTCGACGGCCTCGGCCTCCAGCGGCCCGTCCAGCAGCTGGCGTACCGCGGCGATCTGGCCCTGCAGCCAGCTGCGGTCGTCCAGCAGCTCGCTCACGTTCTCCAGCAGCAGCGCGAACAGTTCCAGCAGCAGTGCCTGCTGCTCCTGCCAGCTCTCGGCGCGCACGCCGACCTGGTGGCCGAGCTCGCGCACGCCCTGTTCGATCGGTTCCAGTGCCGTGCCCGGCTGCCACTGGCGCAGGCGCATGGCCAGCGCCTGTGCCTGCTCGCGCAGGTCCGGGTCGTGCTGCAGCAGGGCTACCACCGCCCCACCCAGCAGCAGCCGCAGCTGCTCGGACAGGCGCAGGCTTTCCGGCTGGCCGTCCGGCGAATGCTGCTCGATGGTGCGGATGTACTTGTCGATCAGCTGCCGCATCGCGCGGCCGTAGCGCGGCCAATCGGCGCTGGCCTGCGCCGATTGCAGGCGGTCACCCATGTCACCCAGTTCGCCGGGCAGCGTGGCCATGCCGTTGGCGAACGCCGCCAACAGCGGTTCCGGCGCGTCTGCGCCTGCGAACAGCTGCTGCAGGGCCACGCCACCGCCGCCCTGCAGCACCACGCGGTCACCCAGCCCATCGTCCACCACCGCACGCACGCGTGCCGGCGGCCCAAGGGCAGTACCGGGGGCAGGGCGGTGGTCGGGCTGGTCCGTCATGGAGCGAATCCTGGGGCTGGCAGGGGCAGGTTCCAGCATATCGGCGCGGCTGCCGATGGCTTGAACGGCTACGATGGGCGACAGGATGCCGCAGTGGAGGTGGTGATGCGCGTGATGTTGCTGGGGGCGACCGGCCTGGTCGGCGGGCTGACCCTGTCCCGGCTGCTGGACGACCCGCGCTGCAGCGCTGTGGTTGCCCCGACCCGCCGCCCGCTGGCGTTGACCCACGGGAAGCTGGAGAACCCGGTGCTGGCCTTCGACGCGTTGCCCACTTCGCCCGAATGGGCGCGCGTGGACGCGATCATCTGCGCGCTGGGCAGCACCATTGCCCAGGCCGGCAGCCGCGAGGCTTTCCACCGCATCGACCATGACTACCCGCTGGCGTTCGCACGGCTCGCACAGGCACAGGGCGCCCGGACCTATGTGCTCAATTCCGCGGCCGGCGCCAACCCGCAGTCGTCGATCTTCTACAGCCGGGTGAAGGGCGAACTGGAACGCGACCTTCGTGCGCTGGGCTTCAGTTCGTTGACCCTGGTCCGCCCAGGGCTGATCGGGGGCGAGCGCAACGAGGTCCGCCGCGGCGAGCGCTTGGCACTGAAGGTACTCGGCGTGCTGGGGCCGGTGTTGCCACGGGCATGGCGGATCAACCCAGCGAGCGAAATCGCCAGGGCACTGGTCGAGGCCGCGTTGGCCCCGCAACCGGGTGAGCACGTGGTTGCATCGAGCGCGCTGGTCGGCTGATGTCACGTGCGCTGCGCCTGACCCAGTTGCTGCAGCTGCTGCGCCGTCATCGACGGCCGGTGGCCGGGCAGGCGCTGGCCGAAGCGCTGGGCATCAGCCTGCGCACGCTGTACCGCGATATCGAGACCCTGCGCGAGCAGGGCGCCGATCTGCGCGGTGAGGCCGGCGTCGGCTACCAGCTGGCGCCGAGCGATACCCTGCCGCCGATGACCCTGCCACCGGCCGAGATCGACGCGCTGGTGCTGGGCCTGCGCTGGGTCGCGGCCCGCACCGAGCCTGCGCTGGCCGAGGCTGCGCGTGACGCCCTGGCGCGTATCGCGCACGTGTTGCCAGCAGCGCGCCGGGAAGCCTTGCGTGACAGCGGCCTGCGTGTTGGCCCTTCGCGCGCTGCGGCCAAGGTTCCCGCGGCTCGTCTGCAGGCAGTGCGCGAAGCGGTAAGTGCACAGCAACGGCTGCAGTTCGGCTATCAGGACGCGCACGGCCAGCGCACCGAGCGCATTGTGTGGCCGTTCGCGCTGGCCTACTTCGATGAAGTACCGATGCTGGCGGCGTGGTGCGAGGGCCGCGAGGACTTCCGCCATTTCAGGCTGGACCGCATCCGCCAAGTGCGCGTGCTGGAGGATCACTACCTCGTGCCACGCGCCACCCTGCTGCGGCGCTGGCAGAAGGCGCAGGGCATTGCCCCGGACTGGCTGGATCGCTCATAGCCACAGCAACAGCGGGGAGCGGGGGGGTAGAGTCGACTGTTAGTCGACTATCGCGCGCAGCGCGGGGTTTCAAGCAGGCTGAAGGAAGAGCAGTCGACTAACAGTCGACTCTACCGACGGTCGACTGTCGCGCGCAGCGCGAGGTTTTATGCAGGCTGAAGGAGGAGCAGTCGACTAACAGTCGACTCTACCGACAGTCGAATCTGCTGACAGAAACTGTCAGCAGGCCCATACCACCATGATCGCTCCCAACAACGGAGCTTCCCCATGTTCAAGCCCAGCACCCTGCTGCAGTACGTGCGCGACGTCGCCACCAGCGCCACCTTCTACAGCGGCATCCTCGGCAAGCCGCCAGTCGAGCAATCACCCGGTCTTGCCCTGTTCCTGCTCGGCGATGGCGCGGCGCTGGGCCTGTGGCAGCGCGATGACGTGCAGCCACCGGTGTCCGCGCAGGCCGGTGCCGCGGAACTGGCGATGGTGGTCGCCAACCCCGTCGCCGTGCAGCAGACGCACGATGCGTGGCGCGCTCTCGGTGTGGAGATTCTGCAGGCGCCGGTGACGCTGGAGTTCGGCCACACCTTCGTCGGAGCGGATCCTGACGGGCACCGCCTGCGCGTCTACAGCCGCGCCGAGGGCATGGTCGCTCGCGATTGATCGCAGGCATTTGGCAGATCCACGCCATGCGTGGATGCGGGCACAAAAAAACGCCGGGCAGTGCCCGGCGTTTTTCCAGTTCATGTGCCAACCAAGGTTGGCACCCACCGATCAGCTGGCCAGCGCCAGGTCGTCCATCATCGCGCGCAGGAAGCGTGCGGCTTCGCCGCCGGTGGCTGCGCGGTGGTCGAAGGTGACCGACAGCGGGATGACCTTGTGCGCTTCCACGCCGCCCATCACCGGAGTCATCTGGTGGCGGGCACGGCCGGCACCGACGATGGCCACGCACGGCGGCACCACGACCGGGGTCGCGTAGCGGCCGGCGAACATGCCGAAGTTGGACAGCGAGATGGTGTAGCCGCTCAGTTCCGAGGCGGCGATCGAACGCGACTCCACCTGCTCGCGCAGGCGGTTGACGCCTTCGCGGATGCCACGTGCGTCGAGCATGTCGGCGTTGCGCAGGGCCGGCACGAACAGGCCGTCGTCGGTGTCCACGGCGATGCCGATGTCGACCTGCGCGTGCAGGGTGCGGGTCAGCGCTTCACCGTCGAACCACGCGTTCATCGCCGGCACCTTCTGCGCGGCCACCACGATCGAACGCACCAGGCGCGCGGTGACGTCGTTGCCCGGCAGCCAGGCGTGGATGTCGGCGTCGTCGTTCAGCGTGGTCGGCACGACCTTGCTGTGCGCATCGGCCATGACGCGGGCCATGTTGCGGCGCACGCCCTTCAGCGGTTCCGGCTGGCCCTTGGCCACCACGCCCGGCGGCTGGGTGCGCATCGGCTTGCCAGCGGCAGACAGCGGGGTGCGGGCTTCGCTCTGCACCGGGGCAGACACCTGCGCCGGGGCCGGTGCGGCATACGCGGCGGCAGCGACCGGCGCCGGAGCAGCGCCGAGCTTGGCGCTGCCGTTGGCGGCGGCCTGCTTGACGTCGGCCATGGTCACGGCGCCATCGGTGCCGGTGGCCGGCACGCGGCTCAGGTCCACGCCCAGCTTGCGCGCCATCGCACGCACGGCCGGCACGGCCTTGACGCCACCGACGGCCAGCGCCTGTTCGGCGTGCACGGCATTGGAGCTCTGCATCGCGCCGACCACGGTACCGGCGTCATCGCGTTCGGCAGCGGCGGGCTTGGCTTCTTCCGCAGCGACCGGCGCAGCCGGCAGCGGCGGCGGGGTCGGTGCGGCTGCCGGCGCGGCCGGCGCTGCGTGGCCATGGCTGTGGCCGGTGTCCTGGCCATCAGC
The DNA here is from genome assembly GCF_030291095.1 of Stenotrophomonas sp. 59. Classification (NCBI taxonomy): domain Bacteria; kingdom Pseudomonadati; phylum Pseudomonadota; class Gammaproteobacteria; order Lysobacterales; family Lysobacteraceae; genus Stenotrophomonas; species Stenotrophomonas sp. 59. The sequence goes on along the minus strand of NZ_CP127408.1, from coordinate 4,207,108 downwards.
GCGCTGCGGCAGGTTCGGGTCCAGTTCGAAGCTGGCCAGCACCGAGCCGGTCGGGATGATGTCGCCGGCGCCGCCGGACAGCTTCAGCACCTTGCCGGAGAACGGCGAGGGCACTTCCACCACAGCCTTGGCGGTCTCCATCGAGACCAGCGGCTCGTCCAGCTTGATCACATCGCCTTCCTTGACGAACCACTCGACGATGGTCGCGTCCGGCAGGCCTTCGCCCAGGTCGGGCAGGTTGAAGTTCTTGGTCTGGCTCATTTGCAGTTCTCTTCCAGCAGTTCCAGTTCGCGGGCCGGCAGCCAGCCCGTCGCGCCATTGGCGCGCTCGGACCACCACCACCCACCGTGTTCGTGATGAAGCTTCACCATCTCGCCGCTTTCCACATCCAGCTCGCGGGCGTCGTAGTCGCACAGTGCTTCGGCGCGACCCTCGTCCAGCAGCTGCAACCAGGCGACGGGCGCCCATCCAGCGCGCCCATCGTTGGTGCGTACCCAGGCAAACGCCGGCCATTCCTCGTCACGGACACCTACTTCGACGATCTGGCCGGTGTGGAACCGGAGCGGGTTGGGATACTGGCTGCGGTAAGCCCCCAGAAGGCGGGCCCGCATGTCAGCCGGCCGCCACCGCGCGCTTGGCTGCAGCCACGATCCGCTCAACGCTCGGCAGGTACTTCATTTCCAGGCGGAACAGCGGAATGTGGGTGTCGTAGCCAGTAACGCGTTCGACCGGGGCCAGCAGGTCGTAGATCGATTCCTCGGCCAGGCGCGCGGCGATCTCGGCGCCGAAGCCCGCGGTCTTCGGAGCCTCCTGCACGATCACGCAGCGGCCGGTCTTGGCCACCGATTCGGCGATGGTGGCGAAGTCCAGCGGACGCAGCGTGGCCACGTCGATGACTTCGGCACTGATGCCTTCGCCGGCCAGCTTGTCGGCCGCTTCCAGCGCTTCCTTCACCTGCGCGCCCCAGGTCACCAGGGTCACGTCGGTACCGTCGCGCAGCACGAAGCAGACGTCCAGCGGCAAGGCTTCGCCGTCGTTGACGACCACTTCCTTGTACTGGCGATAGATGCGCTTGGGCTCCATGTAGATCACCGGATCCGGCTCGCGGATCGCGGCCAGCAGCAGGCCGTAGGCGCGCTGCGGCGAAGACGGCAGCACCACGCGCAGGCCCGGCACGTTGGTGAAGATCGCCTCGTTGGCTTCGCTGTGGTGTTCCGGCGCGCGGATGCCACCACCCCACGGCACGCGCAGCACCATCGGGCAGTGCAGGCGGCCACGGGTGCGGTAACGCAGGCGTGCGGCGTGGCAGACGATATGGTCGACCATCGGGTACATGAAGCCATCGAACTGGGCTTCGGCCACCGGCTTCATGCCCTGCGCGGCCAGCCCAATGGTCAGGCCGGCGATGGTGGTTTCATCCAGCGGGGTGTCGAGGATGCGCTCGGAGCCGAAGCGCTGCTGCAGGCCGGCGGTGGCGCGGAACACGCCGCCGTTGACGCCCACGTCCTCGCCCAGCACCAGCACCGACGGGTCGTGCTCCAGCTCCCAGGCCAGCGCCTGGGTGATGGCTTCGATGAGGGTGATCGGCGTGGTGGTCATGCTCTCTTCTCCGCGCGCGACAGCAGCGCTGTCGGCGGCGTTGGTGTGCGCGCCGGGCGCGCCGTTCTTGATCTCATCCATGGCGCTTCTCCAGGGCGATCGCCTGGGCACGCTGGGCCAGCAGGTCCGGCGGCGGATCGGCATACAGGAAGTCGAACATCGCCTCGACCGGCTGCACCGGCGTGTTGAGGTACAGGTTCACTTCCTCGTCCACGCGCGTGCCGCACTCGGCGATCCAGGCGGTTTCTTCTTCTTCGCTCCACACGCCGGCGGTAGTCAGGTACTTGCGCAGGCGCAGCATCGGCTCGCGCTGCCAGGCATCCTTCACTTCGGCGTCGTCGCGGTAGCGGCGCGCGTCATCGGCGGTGGTGTGGTCGGACAGGCGGTAGGTCATCAGTTCCAGCACGGTGCCACCGTCGCCGGCCAGCGCACGTTCGCGCGCCTGCTCCATGGCTGCCAGCACCGCGATCAGGTCGTTGCCGTCCACCTGCAGGCAATGCAGGCCGCCGGCCAGGCCCTTCTGCGCCAGCGTCTCGGCACCGGTCTGGGCCGAACGCGGAACCGAGATGGCCCAGCCGTTGTTGACGATGCACAGGATCAGCGGCAGCTTGTATGCGCCGGCCGAGTTCAGTGCTGCGTAGAAGTCGGTCTTGGAGCTGCCGCCATCGCCGCACACCGCCACCGCGATCTGCGGTTCCTTGTTGAGCTTGAACTTCAGCGCGGCGCCTGCGGCATGCAGGCACTGGGTGGAGATCGGCACGCAGAACGGGAAGTCCTTGGCCGCATTGCCACCGTAGTCGTTGCCGCGCTCGTCGCCGCCCCAGTACATCAGCACGTCGTGCGGACGCACGCCACGCATGAACATCGCGCCGTACTCGCGGTAGGACGGTGCGAACACGTCGTCCTTCTGCATCGCAGCGCCGATGCCCACGTGCGCGGCTTCATGGCCCAGGCAGGCGGCATAGGTGCCGAGCTTGCCGGTGCGCTGCAGCGCGATGGATTTGCTGTCGAACGTGCGTACGTACAGCATCTGCTTGAACAGCGGTACCAGGACCTTGGGGTCGCGCAGCGACGCGGGCAGGTCATCGCGGACGAGCTTGCCGTCCGCGTCCAGGTACTGCAGGTATTCGATCTTGAATTCAGCGGCAACCGTCATTGCGTACTGCACCTTCGACAGAGAAGTTACAAATGATATGAATCGCCATGTTAAGGAACGCGTACGGAATAGCCTTCCTGCGCCGCAACACGGCGATTCCCCGTTTTACCCCTGCCGGCGGGTGGGGGGCCAATAACAACAACGTATTCAGTCGTTGCTGCAAAGCATCAGAATACGCCTCTGGCTGACCGCCAGTACAACGGCATATGGGGTTCCACGCGCAGGCCCGGCATCGGCCGATGCTCCACGGCCAACCGGACGCCCCGGTATGGACGTGGCGGCTGCCAGCATGGCGGCAACGCGCTACCCTTGCCGCCCCCGATCTGGCCGCACCCATGTCCGTCGACAACAACCAACGCGATCTCGAAGCCGGCATCCACACCGACCTGCAGGGGCGCCTGACGTACGGCGGCTACCTGCGGCTGGACCAGCTTCTCAGCGCGCAGCAGCCGCTGTCCAACCCGCCGCACCACGACGAGATGCTCTTCATCATCCAGCACCAGACCTCGGAGCTGTGGCTGAAGCTGCTGGGTCACGAGCTGCGTGCCGCAATCGGCTTCCTGCAGCGCGATGAAGTCTGGCAGTGCCGCAAGGTGCTGGCGCGCAGCAAGCAGGTGCTGCGCCAGCTGACCGAACAGTGGTCGGTGCTGGAAACGCTGACCCCGTCCGAGTACATGGGCTTCCGCGACGTGCTGGGCCCTTCGTCGGGCTTCCAGTCGCTGCAGTACCGCTACATCGAGTTCCTGCTGGGCAACAAGAACGCGCAGATGCTGCAGGTGTTCGAGCATGATGCGGCCGGGCAGGCGCAGCTGCGTACCGTGCTGGAGGCGCCGAGCCTGTACGAGGAGTTCCTGAAGTACCTGGCCCGCTTCGGCCATGCTGTCCCGACGGTCTACGAGGCCCATGACTGGACCCAGCCGCATGTGGCCGACGACGCACTGCAGCCGGTCTTCGAACGCATCTACCAGGACACCGACCGCTACTGGCGCGAGTATTCGCTGTGCGAAGACCTGGTGGACCTGGAGACCGCGTTCCAGCTCTGGCGCTTCCGCCACATGCGCACGGTGATGCGGGTGATCGGCTTCAAGCGCGGCACCGGCGGCTCGTCCGGGGTGGGCTTCCTGGCCAAGGCGCTGGAGCTGACCTTCTTCCCCGAGCTGTTCCAGGTGCGCACCAGCCTGCAGGCCGGGCCCCCGGCAGAACAGGGCTGATCCGTATTCAGCTTGGATCCCGGCCGCGGGCTGGATCGTTTCAGATGCAAGTTCAGCGAGCAGGCCGGCACCTGCCTCAAACGGCGTGTATTTGACGTGAAAGCCAGAAGTCGGTGATCCTCGCGCGTTGCTCCAACTGCACAGCGGACGTGCTCGTCATCCACCGAACCAGGAAACCCGCATGAGCGTAAACGCCACTGCGAACACCCCAGAGCCGGCCCTGCCGGACTTCAAGACCACGCTGGGCCATCCGCGCCCGCTGTGGATGCTGTTCATGACCGAGTTCTGGGAGCGCTTTGCGTTCTACGGCATCCGCTGGGCCTTGGTGCTGTACATCGTCGCCCAGTTCTACAACGGCAACGCCGCCGGTGAAGGCGACGCCAGCCGCATCTACGGTGCCTACCTGGCGCTGGTGTACGCCGCGGCGATCTTCGGTGGCTACGTGGCCGACCGGGTGCTGGGGTACCAGCGTTCGATCCTGACCGGCGCGGTCATCATGGCCGCCGGCCTGTTCATGATCTCGCTGCCGCAGGAGCACATCTTCAAGCTCGGCCTGGCCACGATCATCGTCGGCAACGGCATGTTCAAGCCGAACATCTCGACCATGGTCGGCAAGCTGTACGGCCTGAAGGACGAGCGCCGCGATTCGGGCTTCACCATCTTCTACATGGGCATCAACATCGGCGCGATGATCGCCCCGGTGCTGACCGAGTACCTGGCCCGCAAGGTCTTCGGTACCTCGGAAATGCCGTCGTACAAGGTCGTGTTCATCGCCTCGGGCGTGGGCATGCTGATCTCGCTGGTGTGGTTCTACATCGGTCGTGCCGGCCTGAAGGGCATCGGCGCACCGCCGGCCGGCGCTGAAGGTTTCGGCCGCATCATCATGGTGCTGATCGGTGCCGTGGTGGCCATTCCGATCGCCTACTTCCTGCTGGCCACCGGCGCCACCGCGCTGGCCTGGATCCTGGGCGCGATGTTCACCGCGCTGGCCGTGGTGCTGCTGATCGAGGGCATTCGCGAGGGCAAGGTGCAGCGCGACCGCGTGATCGCCATGCTGATCATCTTCGCCTTCAACGTGATGTTCTGGATGTTCTTCGAACAGGCCGGCAGCTCGTTCACCTTCCTGGCCGAGAACATCGTCAACCGCCAGTTCGGTGAGTGGACCTTCCCGACCGCGTGGTTCCAGTCGGTCAACTCGGTGGCGATCATCACCCTGGCGCCGATCATCGCCTGGATCTGGGTGGCCATGGGTCGTTCCAATCCGTCCATCCCGCGCAAGTTCGGCCTGGGCCTGCTGTTCAACGGCGCCGCCTTCGCGCTGCTGATGTTCGCCCTGTCGCAGATGGTCGTGGACGGCAAGATCCCGTTCTGGACCCTGTTCATGGTCTACGTCATCCAGTCGGTGGGTGAGCTGTGCCTGTCGCCGATCGGCCTGTCGATGGTGACCAAGCTGGCCCCGGTGCGCCTGGTCGGCTTCGGCATGGGTGGCTGGTTCCTGTCCACCGGCATCGGCAACAACCTGTCGGGCATCTTCGCCGGCGTGGTCAGTGGTGAAGGCGGCATGACGGTCGAGTCGGCCCTGAAGGGGTATACCTTCGGGTTCTGGGCCCTGATCGGCTCCGGCGTGGTGCTGTTCCTGATCGCCCCGCTGATCAACAAGCTGATGCACGGCGTCAAGTAACGATGAGAGGGTAGATGGCATGCGCATGAAGCTCGGTGGAGCAGTGGTGGTGGTCTGTGCGGCGCTGATCGGCGCCTGTTCCCAACCGCAACCGCCTGCCGCCGCCGAGCCCACGCAGCCCCTGGATACCCGGCCCACCGAGCCACCGGTCGCTGACCCCAGCGAACCGGTGGCCTCGGGCAACACCCCGGTGGCGGCGGACATCGCCGCCATCGCCGGGCTCGGCGCTCAGTTCGACCCGGCCCGCGACCCCGCCGATGACCTGGCCACCGCCAAGGTGGAAGCCCAGCGCGGCAAGAAGCGCATCCTGCTGGAAGTCGGCAATGCCGCCTGCGACCGCTGCCATGCGCTGGACGAGATCGTGGAAGGCAACGGCGACCTGCGCCGCTTCCGCGATGCCCACTACGTGTGGGTGAAGGTCAACGCCAGCGACGAGCAGCCCAACACCGCCTTCTTCGCCCAGTTCCCGGTGATGGAGCGCGACTATCCGCGCCTGCTGGTGCTCGATGCCGATGGAAGCCTGCTGGTCTCGCAGGCCACCGATGAGCTGCGCAGGGGCGAGGCGTTCCAGCCTGCGCGGGTGAGCGCCTTCCTGAAGCAATGGGCACCTGACCGGTAGTGCCGGCCGCTGGCCGGCAGAGCTGGTCGGCACGGATGCCGGGTCGCATCCACGCATGGCGTGGATCTACTGTGGTTGCGGTCACATTCCCGGAATCGGTATCTCAATATCGCAACGCGCTCGCCGTTACCGGCAAGGATCTCAGTCGACATCCCGTCGATGCACCCTACCGGAACGCCCATGCACAGCGACCACGCCGAACGATTGCCCGAACCCGCCAGCGACCTGGCCGAGGGTGGGGCAGGCGAGGGCGTGACCCTGCCGCCGCAGGAGGCCCTGCTGGATGACGCCGGCACCGGCGAGGACGCAGTTGAACTGGCGCCGCCACGCCACCGCCTGCCGCAGATCGCGTTGCCCGACAACGTGGTGCTGAAGGGCGCGGTACAGAAGCTGGTCGAGCAGAAGTCCCGGCTCGATGCATTGGCCGCCGACGGCCAGCTGGCCGGGCTGCTGCCGCCGGAATGGCAGGGCCACGGCGTGCGTGCGATCGAGCTGTCCACCTTCATCCAGGGCGTGCTGCCGTTCCTGCAGCCGGGCGAGCGCGGTGAGACCGCTCCGGCGCGCCTGCCGGTGCGCCATGTGCTGGGTGACGACAGCCGCTGGGGCCTGGACGACGTCGCCGAACCGAAATCGCTGGCCTGGTACCTGGCCAGTGACGAACGCGCCACCGCTGGCAGCAAGGACGTGGCCGAGGCGTATCTGGTTGGGGCACTGGGCCTGGCGTGGATGCAGGAAGGGCGCAGCCGCCCGGGCTTCCTGCGTGCGATGGGGCAGGACAGCCTGGCGGCACGGGTGACCATGCTGGGCTATCCGCCCGCCAACGAGCTGGCGCTGTACAGCGTTACCGCACACGGCCAGCAACAGATCTGGTGCGTGCATGGCCGCCGTCGCATGCGCCCGCTGGTGGCGCCCTGGCTGAGTGTTCCGCTGCTGACCGCCTACGGCGTGCCGGCACCGGTGGCGTGGCCGTCCAGCTTCCCGCCGGTGGAGGCCGTGGCCGAACTGCTGGCCACCGTCCGCCTGGGACGCGCGCTGCCGGAAGTGGACCTGGCCAAGGCAGTGGCGAAGATCGCCGAGGACGCCGCGTCGGAAGCCTGGCAGCCGGTCAGCCTGCTGCAGCTCAACACCTGGTCACCGCGCTGGCACTTCTTCCTCGGCACCTTCGTCGGCCTGCCGTCACTGTTGCTGGTGGCTGCGGCACTGGCGCTACCGGGGGCGGTCGAAGCGGCCACGGTTGCCGCCTCGCTCGGCTTCGCCGGTGGCGCCATCGCGGCGCTGGCCGTGCCGTGGATCCACGCACGGCGCAAGCATCTGAGCTGACCCCGCGCACCCCGGGGTCGGATCCCTTTCCGCAGGAAAGGGCTCTGACCCCACCGAAGCTGCACCGTTGTGTCGCCATCCACGCATGGCGTGGATCTACCAATCGCCGCGCTCGGCGTGGTTACACCCCTTCGCCCATCCGTTCCAGGCCGTCGCCGGCCAGGCGCAGGATCAGCTTTTCCAGCAGCTGCTCCTCCTCCTCGCTCAGCACCGACATCAGCTTGCGGGTGATCTCGATCACCATTGGCGCGATGGTCTCGTACACCTCGAAGCCAGCCGCCGACAGCGCCAGCACCGAGCGGCGGCGGTCGTCACCATGCGTTTCGCGCTTGATGAAGCCGCGCTCCAGCAGGCGGGCCACGGCGCGGCTGACCGCCACCTTGTCCATCGCCGTGCGGTCGGAGACCTCGCTGGCCGAGGAGCCCGGGTATAGCGCCAGGATGGTGATGACCCGCCATTCGGGAATCGCCAGACCGTAACGATCGCCGTATAGCTTGGCGATGTTGCCGCTGACCCGGTTGGACAGCACGCTCAGCCGGTACGGCAGGAACTGTTCCAGGTCGAGCAGGACGTGCGAGGCACGCAGGCGGGTCGAGGCAGGATCGGCGGGGCTCATGTTGCGGTGCACCTTGCTGGTGGTTTCAAGTGTAACTATAAGGGGTGGGTCCAGACCCTGCATTCTCGCCGGGTCCCTACCTGCCCGCACCTGGTTTGTACCGATGCGGTACCGATTCGGAGCCACGCCATGAATACCGCAGTCCCGACCGCCTCGCACCCCAACCCCGGCATGCAGGTCACCACCTTCGAGAACCCGATGGGCATCGACGGCTTCGAGTTCGTCGAATTCGCCGCCCCGGCCGGCCGTGGCCAGGAGCTGCACGAGTACTTCCGGAAGATGGGCTTCAGCGCGGTGCTCAAGCACAAGCAGCGTCCGATTACCGTCTATCGCCAGGGCGACGTCAACTTCCTGGTCAACGAAGACCCCGATTCGTTCGCCGCCGACTTCGCCGAAAAGCATGGTCCGTGCGCCTGCGGCTTCGCCATCCGCTTCAAGAAGCCGGGCCAGGAGGTCTACCAGACCGCGCTGGGCAACGGCGCCGAAGCCATCGCCTTCAAGCCGGACAGCAAGGCGGTCAGTGCCCCGGTCATCAAGGGCATCGGCGACTGCATGCTGTACCTGGTCGACCGCTACGGTGCGGCCGGCAGCATCTTCGATGGCGACTACGAGCCGATCGCCGGTGCCGACCTGCATCCGTTCGGCTTCGGCCTGACCTTCATCGACCACCTGACGCACAACCTGTACTTCGGCAACATGCAGCAGTGGTCGGATTACTACGAGCGCCTGTTCAACTTCCGCGAGATCCGCTACTTCGACATCAAGGGCCTGAAGACCGGCCTGGTGTCCAAGGCGATGACCGCGCCGGACGGCATTGTGCGCATCCCGCTGAACGAATCGTCGGACCCGAAGAGCCAGATCAACGAGTACCTGGACGCGTACAAGGGCGAGGGCATCCAGCACATCGCCTGCTTCACCGAGAACATCTACGAGACCGTTGAAGCCATGCGTGCGCAGGGCGTGGATTTCCTCGACACGCCGGAGACCTACTTCGACGTGATCGACCAGCGCGTGCCGAACCACGGTGAAGACGTGCCGCGCCTGGCGAAGAACAAGATCCTCATCGATGCCGATCCGGAAACCCACCAGCGCAAGCTGCTGCAGATCTTCACCCAGAACTGCATCGGCCCGATCTTCTTCGAGATCATCCAGCGCAAGGGCAACGAAGGCTTCGGCGAAGGCAACTTCACCGCGCTGTTCGAGAGCATCGAGCGCGACCAGATCCGCCGCGGCGTGCTGTAACGTTCAACGGTAGCGCCGGGCCAGGTCCCGGCGCCTGCTCATCTGTAGAGCCGAGCCATGCTCGGCTGCTTTCCGTTCCGGTCTCGCCGTACCCAGGAGCCCTCATGTCCCCCGCCATCACCGCCCGCGGCTACCAGTCCGGCTTCGGCAACGAATTCGCCACGGAGGCCGTCGCCGGTGCGCTGCCGGTCGGGCAGAACTCGCCGCAGAAGGTGGCCCACGGCCTGTACGCCGAACAGCTGACCGGCACCGCCTTCACCGCGCCGCGCGGCAGCAACCGCCGCAGCTGGCTGTACCGGATCCGCCCGGCGGTGACCCATGGCGAGTTCACCCCGTTCGCGCAGTCGCAGCTGCAGTGTGATTTCGGCGGACAGCCGGCCTCGCCGAACCAGCTGCGCTGGAGCCCGCTGCCACTGCCGGAACTGCCGACTGACTTCGTCGAGGGCCTGTACACGATGGGCGGCAACGGCTCGCCCGATGCACACGCGGGTGTTGGCATCCATCTCTACGCCGCCAACCGCGATATGGTCGGCCGCTACTTCTACAACGCCGATGGCGAGCTGCTGATCGTGCCGCAGCTGGGCGCGCTGCGCCTGCTGACCGAGCTGGGCGTGATCGAAATCGAGCCGCAGCAGATCGCGGTGATTCCGCGTGGCGTACGCTTCCGCGTGGAGCTGCCCGATGGCCCGAGCCGCGGCTACATCTGCGAGAACTACGGCGCGCTGCTGAAGCTGCCCGACCTGGGCCCGATCGGCTCCAACGGCCTGGCCAACCCGCGCGACTTCGAGACCCCGCATGCGGCGTTCGAAGATGTCGACGGCGACTTCGAACTGATCGCCAAGTTCGAAGGCCGCCTGTGGCGTGCGCCGATCGACCATTCGCCGCTGGATGTGGTGGCCTGGCACGGCAACTATGCGCCGTACCGCTACGACCTGCGACGCTTCAACACCATCGGCTCGATCAGCTACGACCACCCGGACCCGTCGATCTTCCTGGTGCTGCATTCGCCCAGCGACACGCCGGGCACCAGCAACATGGACTTCGCGATCTTCCCGCCGCGCTGGCTGGTGGCGCAGAACACGTTCCGCCCGCCGTGGTTCCACCGCAACATCGCCAGCGAGTTCATGGGCCTGGTGCATGGCGCGTACGATGCCAAGGCCGAAGGCTTCGTGCCCGGAGGTGCATCGCTGCACAACTGCATGAGCGGCCACGGCCCGGATGCACCGACCTTCGACAAGGCGTCCAATGCCGATCTGTCCAAGGCCGATGTGATCAAGGACACGATGGCCTTCATGTTCGAGACCCGCGGGGTGATCCGCCCGACCGCACAGGCGCTGGCTGCCGGCCATCGCCAGAGCGATTACCAGCAGTGCTGGAACGGGCTGCGCAACAATTTCCGGTCAACCCGCTAGCTTGGTGGATGCCGACCTTGGTCGGCACGGATCCTGACCGCATCCACGCATGGCGTGGATCTACCGGTCGCCGCTCCCGGTGGGTGCCGACCGTTGGTCGGCACGGGCGCTGACCGCATCCACGCATGGCGTGGATCTACCGAAAGGCGGTCGGGATATGAAGCAGTAGATCCACGCCATGCGTGGATGATTGCCGCCGTATCCTACGCTTACGCCACCTCGGCGAACGCGTCGCAATGCTCCAATGGCAATGCCTCCAGCAGGCGCTGCCGCACGCGCTGGCAATAGCCATCCGAAGTCAGCGCGGGCAGCAACTGCATTGCCGACTGCAGCCGCTGCAGTACCTCATCCTCCGCACGCGCCTGCTGCAGGTCACGGAACAGCGCCGCTGCCTGTGGATGCCGCTGCATTTCCAGGATGCCCAGCACGTAGATGCGCGCCGCTACCAGCGAGCGGCGACGTTCGACCGGCGTGGCGGTGGTGGTCGCTGGCACCTTCACCGGTGCCGAATTGGCCGGTTCTGCAACGGCGTGAAGGGGCGCCGCCACCGTTGCCGTGCCGGTCGCAAGATAGCCCGCCTGCACCAGTTGGATCACCATCGCCGGGGCCTCCTGGCCGAGCAGGCCGGTCAGGTCGGCAACAGTGCGCTGGCCGTCGCACAGGATCAGCAGCCGTCGCTGGCGCATGTCCAGCGGCGCGCGGTGGGCCTGCAGCGCGGTTCGGGCGAGATCGGTCTTGCGCGGTTGCATGGAAGGGACAGCCAAGTCGGTGCACGCCGAGCCTGAACGAGGGCGATGAAACGGCGATGACAATGCAGCGCCTGCACGCTCATTGCGCTAGCGTGCAGCCACCTTCGTGCCAAGGAACCGCACCGATGAAGCATCTTCCGATTGCCGGTCTGTTGTTGCTGTCACTTGCCGCTTGCAACCGCACCGCCGAGGCGCCCGCCGTGGTTGATGCGACTCCCTCACCTGCCGCTCCTGCTCCTGCCGCTCCTGCTCCTGCCGTGCCTGCACCGGCCGCAGAACAGGGCCCGGCGCGCCTGGACGGCTTCGCTGGCGCAAAGCTGGGTGCCGGCATCGCCGAGGTCCGCACCGGCTTCGGCACGCCGCTGCAGGGGCTGGGCACTGACGCGGCCGGCAAGCCACTGCCGGCCGACGACAGCAGCGACGAGTGCTATTACCTGCACCCGCAGGGGGCCGAGGACCCGCGCCTGATGATCGAGGGCCGCAAGCTGGTGCGCTACGAAGTGACCAGCACCGGCATTGTCGCCCCGGGCGGCGGCAAGGTCGGCATGACCCTGGGTGAACTGCAGCTGCTGTATCCCGAGCGCGCCGACGTCGGTCCCGACAAGTACGACGACAAGGCCCAGCACCTGCGCGTGCGCCCGGCACAGGACGGCGCGGCCATCATCGACTTCTCGCTGTCCCGCGACGGCAAGGTTGACGGATGGCGGGTCGGCCAGACCCCGCAGGTGGACTACGTGGAAGGCTGCCTGTGACCACCGCAAGCGTGGCTCACCCGCAACGGGTGGGCCACGCGTAGAATCGCGCCACGACCGCTGGGGGAGTGCTCGATGATCGCCATTGCCATTGCCTGGTTCCTGCTTGGCCTGCTGCTGCTGGCGCTGGGCGGGGACTCCATCGTCAAGGCTGTGTCCGGCCTGGCCCAGCGCTTCGGGGCCAGCCCGTTCACCGCCGGCCTGCTGCTGCTCGGGGTGACCACCTCGTTGCCGGAACTGGCAGTCAACGCGCGCGCGCTGGCGGTGGGCCAACCGGAGCTGGCACTGGGTAATGCGGTGGGCAGCAGCATCGTCAACCTGGGCTTGACCCTGGCGGTGGCAGCCATCGCCGCACCGCTGCTGCTGCGCGCGCGCCTGCAGACGGTGCTGTGGTGGTCGCTGCTGGCGGCTGGCGTACTGCTGATCCTGTTCGGCCTGGATGGCCGTCTGGTGCGTTGGGAAGGTGGCGTGCTGGTGGCCGGCTTCATCGTGGTGCAGGTGGTGCTGCTGCGCCGTGGCCGCAGCGAAGGCGCGGAGGTGCAGGCAGCCATTGCCGAATCCGCGCTGAGCCGCACGAGCCTGCCGTTGAACGTGCTGCGCGTGCTGATTGCCGCGTTGACGCTGTACTGGGGCGCGCGCCTGGTGGTGGGCGCCGCCGCGGACTTCGGCGTAGCCCTGGGCTGGACGCCCCTGCTGGTCGGCCTGCTGCCGGTGGCGATCGGCACCGCACTGCCGGAGGTGGCCACCGCCATCGCCGCCGCGCGTCGCGGGCATGGCGACATGGTGCTGGGCCACGTGCTGGGTTCCAGCGTGGTGAATCTGCTGCTGGTGATTGGTGCGATGGCAGTGCTGCAGCCGCTGGCGTTGCCGGCCTCGTTCGTGCGCCTGGAGCTGCCTGCGCTGCTGGCGTTCGCGCTGGTGCTGTACCCGATGCTGCGTGGCGACCTGAAGGTCAGCCGCGGTGAAGGCGCGATCCTGCTGGTCGCGTTCGTCGGCTGGTTCGTGCTGGAAATGCTGCTGGTGGGCGCCCCGGCCATGTAGATCCACGCCATGCGTGGATGCGGTTGGTGCCGTGCCGACCAACGGTCGGCACCCACCCGTACAGGGTTACCGGCCCTGCGCGTGCTCTTCTTCCTCGCGCACCGGTTCCGGCGGAGGCATCTGTTCTTCAGCAGCCGGCTCGTTGCCGGGCAGGCTGGGACGGGTTTCCATCAGCAGCGACAGCGCGGCCTTGGCCATCATGTGCGCGCTGATCGGTGCGGTGATGAACAGGAACACGGTGATCAGCAGCTCGCGCGGCTGCGGGTCCTGGCCCAGGAAGATGTGGTAGCAGACCGAGCACACCAGCACGCAGCCCACGCCCAGCGTGCTGGCCTTGGTCGGTGCGTGCAGGCGCTTGAAGAAGGTGGACAGCTTCACCAGGCCCAGTGCGCCGACCAGGATGAAGAAGCAGCCGAACAGCAGCAGGATCGACAGGCCGATCTGGATCGCGGTGATCATTCGACGATGTCCCGGCGGAGCACGAACTTGCTCAGCACCACGGTGCTGCCGAAGCCGAGCATGGCGATGATCAGCGCCGCCTCGAAGTAGATCGGCGAGTTGAGGTACATGCCGAACAGCATCAGCTCGGCGATCGCGGTCACCGACAGGGTGTCCAGCGCGAGGATGCGGTCGGGCACGGTCGGCCCGCGCAGCAGGCGCCAGGTGGCCAGCAGCATCGCCAGGCCGACCACGTGCATGCACACCACCAGCGTGGTCTGGATGACTTCAAAACCGGTCATGGGAAGATCTCCATCAACGGCGCCTCGTAACGGCGCTTGATCGTATCGATCAGGTCCTGCGGGTCCTCCAGGTGCAGCACGTGCACAAGCAGGTACTTGCGGTCGTCACTGAGCGCGGCCGAGACCGTGCCCGGAGTCAGCGTGATCATGCTGGTCAGCGCCGCGATGCCGTGGATGTTGGCGATGTCCAGCGGCAGCCAGATGAAACCCGGGTGGATGTTCTTTTCCGGGCCCAGCACCTGCAGGGCGACGCGGATGTTGGACATCAGGATGTCCCACAGGGTCACGCACAGCAGCTTGGGTAGCGGCCGCAACGTGCCGATGCGGGCGAACTCGCGGTCCAGGCGTGCGGCGAACAGCGGCACCACCACGCCCAGCAGCAGGCCCAGCACGATCTGGCCGAGCGTGAAGCTGTCGGACATCAACAGCCAGAACGCCACCACCATGATGCTGAGCATCGGCGAGGGAATGATGCGGCGGAACAGGGAGCGCTGGGCGGTCATGGCTGGCGGATCTCCGGCGTGGTCGCGCGCAGCTGCTGCACGTACTCACTGGGGTGCAGCAGCTGTGCGGCTGTGGCGTCGGTGTAGCGCATCAGCGGGGCGGCGGCCAGGGTCATGCCGATGCCGTAGCCCAGCAGGATGCAGGCGGCGTACAACTCGACCCGGCGCAGGCGTGCCTTGCGCGGCTTCGGTGCCTCCGGATCGACCGGCGGCACGCGCCAGAACAGGCGGATGCCGCCGCGGGTCAGGCCCATGATCACCAGCAGGCTGCTGACCAGCACCGCGGTCCAGACCGGGCCGATGTACTGCGCAGGCATGCCGGCCAGCAGGGCGGCCTTGGCCAGGAAGCCGGACAGCGGCGGCAGGCCGGCCACCGATACCGCGCCGATCAGGAACAGCACCGCCGGCGTTTCCTTGCCCGGCATCGGCGCGACGACTTCCTTGCGGTCACTGGCGCCGCCGCGGCGGCGACGGATCAGGTCGGCGATCAGGAACAGCGCGGCAGCGACAAAGCTGCTGTGCGGCAGGTAGTACAGGCCGGCCGAGAGAACCTGCGGGGTGCCGACCGAGAAGGCGATGAACAGCGTGGCCGCCGAGACGATCACCAGGTACGAGATCAGCACGCGCAGGCGGGTCGCGGCCAGCGCACCGAGGCCACCGAGGACCAGCGTCGCCACGCCAGCCCACAGCAGCCAGTCACGGCCATAGCCGGCCATCGCGCCGGCATCGTCGCCGAACCACAGCATCTGGATGCGCAGCACCGAGTACAGGCCGACCTTGGTCATGATCGCGAACAGCGCGGCCACCGCCGCCGGTGCGCGCGAATAGGCTTCCGGCAGCCACAGGTACAGCGGCATCAGTGCGGCCTTGGCGCAGAACACCAGCAGCAACAGGCCCATCGTCGCCTTCACCAAGGTCAGCTGCGCCGGTGGCACCTCGGCGATGCGCTGCGACAGCTCGGCCATGTTCAACGAACCCAGCGAGGCGTACAGCAGGCCCAGCGCGATCAGGAACAGGGTCGAGGCGGTGACGTTGAACACCACGTAGTGCAGGCCGATGCGCATGCGCAGGCCGCGGCCACCGCTGAGCAGCAGGCCGTAGGAGGCGATCAGCATCACCTCGAAGAACACGAACAGGTTGAAGATGTCGCCGGTGAGGAACGCGCCGTTCAGGCCGACCAGCTGGAACTGGAACAGCGCATGGAAATGCGGCGCGCGGCGGTCCCAGCCTGAGCAGGCATGCAGCAGGCAGGGAATGGCCAGCAGCAGGGTGGTCAGCAGCATCCACGCCGACAGCCGGTCGGCCACCAGCGCGATGCCCAGCCGCGACGGCCAGTCGCCGAGCAGGTAGACGTTGATGTCACCGCTGGCGGTGGTGGCGAACAGCAGGCCCACCGCCAGCGCCAGCGCCGACAGCGAGGTCCACGCCACCGCGCGCTGCACCTTGGGGCCGTAGCGGCGATGTTCGACGAACAGCGACAGCGCGGCGCCGAGCAGGGGAATCAGGATCGGCAGGATCACCAGATGGTTCATGCGCGGTCCTCGCCCTGGCGCGGCGGCACGCTCTCATCCTGCAGGTCGTCGTCGGGCTCGTGGGCGTCCACGTGGTCGCTGTGGTTGTCGCTGCGGCTGCGCATGGCCAGCACGATGCTCACCGCGGTCATCGCGAAGGCGATCACGATCGCGGTCAGCACCAGCGCCTGCGGCAACGGGTCGGTGTAGTTGCCGAGGTGGCTGTCCACGCCTTCCTGCAGCACCGGCGCCTTGCCCAGCACCACGCGGCCACCGGCGAAGATCAGCAGGTTGGTGGCGTAGGACAGGAAGGTCATGCCGAGGATGACGTCGAAGCTGCGCGCACGCAGCAGCAGGTAGATGCCGATGGCGGTCAGCACGCCGATCGCGGTAGCCAGGGCCAGTTCCATCAGTGCATCTCCCCGGTGCGGGCCGAACGGCGTTGCAGGTCGATCTCACCCTTGCGGGCGGTGCGGGTACGCGAGGGCTTGATCGTGCCCATCATCGACAGCATCAGCATGGCGCCGCCGAACACCACCAGATAGACGCCGATGTCGAAGCCGATCGCGCTGGCCAGCGGCACCTCGCCGATCAGCGGCAGGTGCAGGTCGAGGTGGCCACTGGTCAGGAACGGTACGCCGAACAGCATCGAGGCGCTGCCGCTGAGCAGGGCGATCAGCAGGCCCATGCCGATGCAGCGGATGTAGTCGAAGCCGAAGCGCGATTCCACCGAGGCAGTGCCCTGGATCACGTACTGGATCAGCAGCGGCACCGCCAGCACCAGGCCGGCGATGAATCCACCACCGGGTGCGTTGTGGCCGCGCAGGAACAGGAAGATCGACACGGTCAGCGTCAGCGGGAACATGATCTGCGCCAGGTCGGCCGGCACCGGCAGCTTGATCGGCGGGCCGGGCATGATCTGCTCCGGGGCCATCCGCGTGCGCCGCAGCAGCGCATGCACCACCAGCGCGGCGATGCCGAACACGGTGATCTCGCCGAAGGTATCGAAGCCGCGGAAGTCGACCAGGATCACGTTGACCACGTTCTGGCCGTACGCCTCGGGCAGGGCACGGGCGAGCAGTTCGCCGGCCATGGTGTTCGGCGGCAGCGTCATCGCCGAATAGGCCAGCGCACCGAGGCCGGCACCGGCGATGATCGCGATCACCGCGTCGCGGCGCTTGCGCCAGCGCGGCCGCTCCGGCCCGGACTGCGCGGGCAGGTAGTTCATGCCCAGCAGCATCAGCACCAGGGTGACCATCTCGACCAGCAGCTGGGTCAGCGCCAGGTCGGGTGCGGACAGGAACACGAAGGTCAGCGCCACCATCAGGCCGACGCCGCCGACCAGCAGTACCGCCAGCAGGCGCTGCTTGTAGACGCGCAGGGTGGCGACCGCACAGGCCATCATCACCAGCCACAGCGCCCAGCCCAGCAGCGGGATCGGCTGCGGCTTGGTCCAGTTCGGCGAGGCCGGGTTGGCGATGTAGGGCGCGGCGGCCACGGTGATGGCCACCAGCACCAGGCCCAGCAGCATGCGCTGCAGGCTGCCATTGGCGATGCCGTTGGTCAGGCGCATGGCCAGCGCGGAAATCGCATCCAGCTGCGCGTGGAAGACGTTGCGGCCGGTGGTGCGGGTTTCCACCGCGTGCAGGTTGATCAGCCTGCGCAGGCCGAAGTACAGCGCCACGCCGCCGACCACGCCGATCGCGCTCATCGCCAGGGGCAGGTTGAAGCCGTGCCACACCGCCAGGCTGTACTCGGGCATGGCGTTGCCGAGGATCGAGGCAGCAGCGGCATGCAGCACCGGCGCCACCGTCAGTGCCGGCGCCACGCCCACTGCGATGCAGATCACCACCAGCAGTTCCACCGGCACCTTCATCCAGCGCGGCGGCTCGTGCGGCACGCGGTCCAGGTCATGCGGGCCAGGGCCGAAGAAGGTGTCGTGCACGAAGCGCAGGCTGTAGGCCACGCCGAATACGCCGGCCAGCAGCGCGGCGATCGACACCGCGGTGCGCATCGCGCCCGGGCCGCCACCGGCGGTCAGTGCCTCGGCGAACAGCATTTCCTTGGACAGGAAGCCGTTGAGCAGCGGAATGCCGGCCATCGCCAGCGAGGCGATGATCGCCAGCGCACTGGTGAACGGCATCAGCCTGCGCAGGCCGCCCAGCTTGCGCATGTCGCGGGTGCCGGTCTCGTGGTCGATGATGCCGGCGGCCATGAACAGCGAGGCCTTGAAGGTGGCGTGGTTGAGGATGTGGAACACGCCGGCCACCACCGCCATCGGTGTGGACAGGCCGAACAGCAGGGTGATCAGGCCCAGGTGCGAGATCGTCGAATAGGCCAGCAGGCCTTTCAGGTCGTGCTGGAAGATCGCGTTCCAGGCGCCGATCAACAGGGTGATCGCACCGATGCCGCTGACCGTGTAGAAGAACAGGTCGCTGCCGGCCAGCGCCGGATGCAGGCGCGCCAGCAGGAACACGCCGGCCTTCACCATGGTGGCCGAGTGCAGGTAGGCCGAGACCGGGGTGGGCGCGGCCATCGCGTGCGGCAGCCAGAAGTGGAACGGGAACTGGGCGCTCTTGGTGAAGATGCCGGCCAGCACCAGGAACAGGGCATACGGATACAGCGCGCTGGCGCGGATCTGCTCGCCGGCGGCCAGCACCACATCCAGGTCGAAGCTGCCGACGATGCGACCGATCAGCAGCACGCCACCGAGCAGGGCCAGGCCGCCGCCACCAGTGATCACCAGCGCCATGCGCGCGCCTTCGCGGGCGTCCTGGCGGTGCGACCAGAAACCGATCAGCAGGAACGAGCTGATGCTGGTCATTTCCCAGAAGATCATCAGCAACAGCAGGTTGCCCGACAGCACCATGCCCAGCATGGCGCCCATGAACAGCAGCAGGTAACAGTAGAAGCGGTGAGCGTTGTCCTGCTGGCTCAGGTAGTAGCGCGCATACAGCACCACCAGCGCGCCGATGCCCAGCACCAGCCCGGCGAACATCCAGGCCAGCCCGTCCAGGCGCAGGGTGAAGTCCAGCCCGATCTGCGGCAACCAGGGCACCAGGGTGCGGACCACCTGGCCATCAAGTACAGCGGGCGTCAGCCAGCCGAGGATGGCCAATCCGCCCAACGGCGCCAGCGCCGCCAGCCAGGCAGCAGTCGAGCGCGAACTACGGGGGAAGGCCGCAACGGCCGCTGCCATCAGGAACGGCAGGGCCAGCAGCAGGGGCAGGCTGGGGAGCATGCAGGGAATCCATGATTCACGAGCAGGTCAGGGAGGATAACAGGCTGCGAAATGTCGCCGAAACCCATCGAACAGCGATCAATTGCATGTAACGTCCGCTGATTCATTTTTTCTGCGGCGCAGCATCACGTTCCTGTGGTCCCTCCCCGGTTGCCCTCGGAGGACACCCTGCACCCACGCAGGGAGACCGCAGGCCCTGTCGCACAGGGGCTGCCGTCGACGGGCGGGCGATGGGGAGCGGATCACCGGCGCAGGCTGGCAGGGCTGCCGTGGAGTGCGGGTGACGGGATCTGCCCGTTCAGGAAACGACGGCCGTTGTCGGCTGCCGGCGTGTCAGTAGCGCCAGTCGAGCTTGCGGTAGAACTTGGCCATCACCCACGCCGGGCCGATCAGCAGGTAGGTCAGGTCGGTCAGGAAGCTGGGCTTGCGGCCCTCGAACTTGTGGCCGATGAACTGCGCGATCCAGGCCACCACGAACACGCCCACCGCCAGCCAGCGCAAGGTCTGCAGGCCGATCTCGGCCTCCAGCAGGCGGCACAGGCAGCCGAACACGAAGAACTGGATGAGCATGCCGATGCCCAGCGGGCGCGACAGCTTGTTGTAAAAGCACCAGGCGCTGAACATCGCGAACGCCGACCAGATGCCGTACTGGAACCAGGTGATCAGCGGCGGCAGGCACCACAGCAGGGCCACCACCGACCACAGGATCGCCGGTACCGCCACCACGTGGATGCGCTGGTTGATCACATTGCGGTGGTCGTCGGAGTAGCTGGCGAAATAGCGGTCGATCGGCCGCGCAAGCTCGGTGGAGGTCTGCATGCGGCCAGCATACTCCCGCCGGGGCTAGGCGGTGAGGGGCGTCGAATGGCTGGCGCCGACGAGTGGGGCCGACGGGTGGGGTCGATGAGGTGCGGCCGACCAGGTGGGCCGATGGGTGGGACCGATGGGGCGGGGCCGATGGGTGGGACCGATGGGTGGGACCGATGGGGCGGGGCTGACGGGTGGGGCTGACGGGTGGGGCTGACGGGGTGGGGCCGATGGGTGGGACCGACCGGGTAGAGTCGACTGTTAGTCGACTACCGCGCGCAGCGCGGGGATTTTCGCCGTCGGAACGAAGAGCAGTCGACTAACAGTCGACTCTACCCAGTCGACCGTATCGCGGCCGATTTCATCCCAGTCGAACGCATCCCAACCGATGCACCCCGTCGGCGGCCGCACCTTCAGAACGCCCCCAGCCTTTCCGGCCGGGGGCGCAGGCGGATCAATCGACGCTGATCCCGGCCAGGCGCTGCAGCGCCTCGGCGTACTTGGCGCGGGTGCGCTCGATGATCTCGGCCGGGATGGTCGGGCCCGGGGCGGTCTTGCCCCAGTCCAGCGTCTCCAGGTAGTCGCGCACGAACTGCTTGTCGTAGCTCGGCGGGCTGGTGCCCACTTCGTACTCGTCGGCCGGCCAGTAACGCGAGGAATCCGGCGTCAGCATCTCGTCCATGATGTACAGGCGGCCATCGGCGTCGGTACCGAACTCGAACTTGGTATCGGCCAGGATGATGCCGCGCTCGCGGGCGTAGTCGGCGGCGAACTTGTAGATGCGCAGGGTGGCATCGCGCACGCGCTCGGCCAGATCGGCACCGACCTGCTTCACCATCGCATCGAAATCGATGTTCTCGTCATGGTCGCCGACGGCGGCCTTGGTCGAGGGGGTGAAGATCGGCTCCGGCAGCTGCTCGGCCTGGCGCAGGCCATCGGGCAGGTCGATGCCGCTGACCTTGCCGGTGCGCTGGTAGTCCTTCCAGCCGCTGCCGATCAGGTAGCCGCGGGCGATCGCTTCCACCGGCACCGGCTTCAGCTTGCGGGTGACCACCGCGCGCTTGGCATACAGGGCCGGGTCCACGCCTTCGGGCAGCACGCTGGCCACGTCGATGCCGGTCAGGTGGTTGGGCATCAGGTGCGCGGTCTTGGCGAACCAGAAGTTGGACACCTGGCAGAGCATCTCGCCCTTGCCAGGAATCGGGTCGGGCAGCACCACGTCGAACGCCGACAGGCGATCGGTGGCGACCATCAACAGGTAGTCGCCCGGCGGGGTCCCTGCGGGCAGCCGCTCGCGCGGGATATCGAACACATCACGCACCTTGCCGCGATGGCGCAAGGGCAGGCCGGGGAGATCGGATTGCAACAGCGTGGTTGGCACGGGCACTCCTGGGGCGTTGTCGATACGGCTGCCCAACGGACCCGGCGGGCCCGCTGACCAGCGGGCGGCCTAGTGTAAAGCCGTCCGGGCCCGCTGTGACGTAAAATGAGCGTCCATTTCGTCGGCCGCCCCCGGAGCGACATGCGCTGGTACGGAAAACTGCTCGGATTCATCGCCGGCGCCCTGCTGTTCCGGCCCAATCCGCTGTTTGGCGCGGTGGTCGGCCTGTTGATCGGCCATGCCTTCGACTCGGACTGGTTCCGCCTGAACAAGGAGAACCCGTACCGGGAGCTGGGGCTGACCTCGGAGGCCACCGATGCCGAGGTCGAGCGCGCCTACCGCAAGCTGATTTCCCAGTACCACCCCGACAAGCTGGGCGGTGCCGCCCCCGAGCTGCAGCAGCAGGCCGAGCAGAAGTCGCGGCGGATCAACGCCGCCTACGACCGCATCAAGACCCTGCGCAAGCGCTGACCCCTGAGCCCCGCCTGCGGGCGGGAGAACCTTTTCCCCGTTCCGAAGGCCCCGGCCATGTCCAACTGCCTCATCGCCCCGTCCATTCTCTCCGCCAACTTCGCCCGTCTCGGCGAGGAAGTCGACAACGTCCTCGCCGCTGGCGCCGACTGGGTCCACTTCGATGTGATGGACAACCACTACGTGCCGAACCTGACCATCGGCCCGATGGTCTGCCAGGCCCTGCGCAAGCACGGCGTGACCGCGCCGATCGACGTGCACCTGATGGTCGAGCCGGTGGACCGCATCATTCCCGATTTCGCCGAGGCCGGTGCCACCTACATCAGCTTCCACCCGGAGGCCAGCCGCCACGTGCACCGCACCATCCAGCTGATTCGTTCGCTGGGCTGCAAGCCGGGCATCGTGCTCAACCCGGCCACCCCGGTGGACATCCTCGACTGGGTGCTGGATGACCTGGACCTGGTGCTGCTGATGTCGGTCAACCCGGGCTTCGGCGGCCAGGCGTTCATCCCATCGGCGCTGGACAAGCTGCGCGTGGTGCGCAAGATGATCGATGCCAGCGGCAAGGACATCCGCCTGGAGATCGACGGTGGCGTGAAGGCCGACAACATCGGCGAGATCGCCGCCGCCGGCGCTGACACCTTCGTCGCCGGCTCGGCCATCTTCAACGCCAAGACCAGCTACCAGGACGTGATCGCGCAGATGCGCGCGAACGTTGCTGCGGCAAGGGGCTGAGCCATGGGTACGGTGGCCGTGTTGAACATCCGTCCGGCCACCGTGGCCGATGCCGGCCTGATCCTGCATTTCATCCGCGAGCTGGCCATCTACGAGAAGGCCGAGCATTCGGTGCAGACCGACGAGATCGGTATTGCCGAAAGCCTGTTCGGCGCCGATGCGACCGCACGCGCGTTGATCTGCGAAGCCGACGGCGAGGCCATCGGTTATGCGGTGTATTTCTACAACTACTCCACCTGGCTGGGCCGCAAGGGCATCTACCTGGAAGACCTCTACGTCAGCCAGGAAAAGCGCGGCGCTGGTGCCGGCAAGGCACTGCTGAAGTACATCGCGCGCCAGGCCGTGGCCGAGGGCTGCGGCCGCTTCGAATGGTCGGTGCTGGACTGGAACACTCCGGCCATCGAGTTCTATACCGCTGCAGGTGCGAAGCCGCAGGACGAGTGGACCGTGTACCGGTTGCAGGGCCAGGCGCTGCACGATTTCGCCAACGGTTGAGGTGTGTGGTGGGGCAAACCCAACCCGGTGGGTGCGAACCTTGGTTCGCACTCCCTGCGGACCTCGAAAAAAAAGCCACGCCAATCACTGGCGTGGCCTCGCTGCATGCGTGGGAGGCTGATCCTGCCTCCATCCGTCGTCCCTGCTATGGCCTTCCATTCTCCAGCAGCTGAATGACACCTGCGTGACATTCACCGCGGGCAAACAGCACGTTGCTAGCCTGTGCAACCCCTTCACGGAAGCACCGCATGACCACCCCGCGCTGGCGCCTGATCCTCAACGGCAAATCCGCAGGCAACGATGACCTGCGTGAGGCTGTTGGCCACTGGCGCGGGCAGGGCGTGCAGCTGGAAGTGCGGGTGACCTGGGAGGACGGTGACGCCGAGCGCTACGTGGCCGAGGCGATCGAGCATGGCGTGGACGTGATCGTCGCTGCCGGTGGCGACGGCACGCTCAGCGCGGTGGCCGAGACGCTGGCGCATCGCGAGGAGGCGGCGGACATGCTGCCCTCGCTGGCGCTGATCCCGATGGGGACCGCCAACGATTTCGCCACTGCCGCCGGCATTCCCACCGAACCGAAGGAGGCCTTCGCGTTGATCGGGCAGACCGCGCCGCGTGCCATCGATCTGCTGCGCGTGGACGCCGATGGCACGCCGTGGTGGTGCGCCAATCTCGCCAGCGGTGGCTTCGGCACGCAGGTCACCGTGGAGACCGACGCTGGCCTGAAAAAGATGCTGGGCGGGCTGGCCTATGTGATCACCGGCATCGCCAAGCTCGGCCGCATCGAGCCGATCAACGCACGCCTGTCGGGACCGGATTTCGCGTGGGAAGGCGACTTCATCGCGCTGGGCATCGGCAACGGTCGCCAGGCCGGTGGCGGCCAGCAGCTGTGCCCGCAGGCGCTGATCGACGATGGCCTGCTGGATGTAACGGTGCTGCCGGAGCTGGAAGGCGAAGTCACCGCCACCCTTGGCCAGATGCTGAAGTCCGGCACCCAGGCTGCGCTGGAACAGCTGGCCACGCGCGCGCGGCTGCCGTGGTTGCAGATCGAATCGCAGCGACCGCTGACGCTCAACCTGGACGGTGAACCGGTGCAGGCCCAGCGGTTCCGCATCGAGTGCGTGCCGGGCAGGGTGCGGATGCATCTGCCGGCCGGTTGCCCGCTGCTGGGCGGGCAGGGGTAGCGCCGTTGGGTGATTCGACGGGTAGAGTCGACTGGGTAGAGTCGACTGTTAGTTGTGTAAACCCACCACGTTGTTCAGCAGGACTCTGGAAATAGGTGGCTGACCACCGATCCCCATGTGAGGGCGGTGCCAGTTGTAGTGGTGCAGCCATTGGGTCAGCACGGAATTGCGCTGGTCCGAGGAGGCGTATTCGCGGGCGTAGGCCCATTCACGCAGGCTGGTTTGGATGAAGCGCTCCGCTTTGCCGTTGGTGCGCGGGGTGTACGGTTTGGTCCGCATGTGCTTGATCCCAAGGGACTTAAGTAGCTTGGCGAATGCAGTGGAGCGATAGCACGCCCCGTTGTCGGTCAGAATTCGTTTGAAGGTGATTCCCAGGCTGGCGTAGTACTCCAAGGCACCAAGCAGTGCTTGGCAGGCCGTGTCCTTTTGTTCGTCGGGGTGAACGCTGCTGTAGGCGATGCGGGAGTGATCGTCGATAGCCACGTGCACGTAGCCCCAGCCTCCGCCACCGGCATTTCCTCGGCGCTTGGCGTCGGTTCTATGGCCCGGCCGCTGGAAGTTGCCCAGCTTCTTGATGTCCAGGTGTAGCAGCCCTCCGGGCTGATCGTATTCGTATCGGATGACCTCCTTAGGCGGATCCAGCCGGCACAAACGATTGAGGCCGTGGGCGCGCATCAGCCTGGAAATGGTGCTGTGGCCGATCCCCAAGGCTTTGGAGATGGTCAGATAGGTCTGCCGTTTACGGCGACACTCCTTGATCTGCTCGACCACCGGTGCAGATGTGGCATGTGGTGTCCGGTGAGGGCGTGAGCTGCGGTTTTCCAGTCCTGACACCCCCAATTCCCGGAATCGGGCCAGCCATTTGTAGGCCGTACGCACACTTACGCCGCATGCTTGGGCTGCTTCCTCTGGGCGCAGGCCCTCGTGGAGGATGCGGCGAACAAGAAGTGCTCGACTATGGACGGTCAAACGGGCATTTTTATGGGGGTTCATCCGGGCTCTTTGGGGTCTGGAGAGGTGTGGTAACCACCATTTTCCAAAGATGTCCCGGATGAACAACCTACAGAGAGATCACAGTTAGTCGACTGACGCGCGCAGCGCGGGGTTTTACGCCGTCGGGACGAAGAGCAGTCGACTAACAGTCGACTCTACCGGTCGGCATCCCGGTCGCCGCCACCGGGCCCGTCCCGGTCCCCGCGCCGGTAGTCGCCGCGACCCCGCCGCCGCTCCCGGACGGGCCGCCGCCGCGGTCCGCGACACAGGCCCCCATCACCGGCCCCGTGCTTGCCGTGGTTCAGTTTCCCAGGGTTCCCCTCCCGCCGATCCTGCGATACAGTCAAGGGGTGTCCAGCCTGACGACCCCGCATACCCTTTCTTCCGCACGCCGTTGGTGGCGATGGTGGCCCGTTGCCGTCGTCCGCCCCCATAACGCTGTGTCCCGGAAGGAAAGTCGTCTTGAACTCGCACGCTCAGTTTCAGCTGCAGGCCGCTGAAGGCCACACCCATATTCCCGTCGTCCGCGAAGTGTTGTCCGACCTGGACACGCCGCTTTCGGTCTACCTGAAGCTCGCCGACGGCCCCAATACCTACCTGTTTGAATCCGTCGAAGGCGGCGAGCGCTTTGGTCGCTACTCGATCATCGGCCTGCCGGCGCGCCGCGTGTACGCCTTCCACGGCCACACGCTGACCGTGCGCGAGGACGGCCAGGTGGTGGACACCCGCGAGGTGGCCGACCCGTTCGCCGAGGTCGAGGCGCTGCGCAGCGCCCACTCGGTGCCCAAGCTGGACGGCCTGCCGGGCTTCACCGGCGGCCTGGTCGGCTGGTTCGGTTTCGAGTGCATCGGCTACATCGAACCGCGCCTGGCGCCGCCGGCCGGCCGCGATGAGCTGGGCACGCCGGACATCCTGCTGCTGGATTCCAACGAGCTGGCGGTGTTCGACAATCTCAAGGGCCGGCTGTACCTGATCGTGCACGCCGACCCGCGTATCGAAGGCGCGTTCGAGCAGGCCCAGGCGCGCCTGGACGCACTGACCGCCAAGCTGCGCGCACCAGGTGCCGGCTATCCCGCCCCGCTCAACAGCGACGTGCTGGACGAATCCGATTTCGTCTCCGGTTTCACCCGCGAAGGCTTCGTCGATGCGGTCCAGCGCAGCAAGGAATACATCCGCGCCGGTGACATCTTCCAGGTGGTGCTGAGCCAGCGCCTGAGCGTGCCGTTCAAGGCACGCCCGGTGGATGTGTACCGTGCGCTGCGCGCATTGAATCCGTCGCCGTACATGTATTTCCTCGATGTCGGCGACCTGCAGGTGGTCGGCTCTTCGCCGGAAATTCTGGTGCGCCTGCAGGATGGCGAAGTCACCGTGCGCCCGATTGCCGGCACCCGTCCGCGCGGCGCCACCGTCGAGCAGGATCTGGCGCTGGAAGCCGAGCTGCTGGCCGATCCGAAGGAGCGCGCCGAGCACCTGATGTTGATCGACCTCGGCCGCAACGATGCCGGCCGCGTCTCGAAGGCCGGCACCGTGGAAGTGGGCGAGCAGTTCGTGATCGAGCGCTACAGCCACGTCATGCACATCGTCAGCGAAGTGACCGGGCAGCTGCAGCCGGGCCTGAGCTATGCCGACGTGCTGCGCGCCACGTTCCCGGCCGGCACGGTAAGCGGCGCGCCGAAGATCCGCGCGCTGGAAGTGATCCGCGAGCTGGAGCCGATCAAGCGCAATGTCTACGCCGGCAGCATCGGCTACATCGGTTGGCACGGCGATGCCGATACCGCGATTGCGATCCGCACCGCGGTGATCAAGGACGGCCGCCTGTACGTGCAGGCCGGCGCCGGCATCGTCTACGACTCGGACCCGGACAAGGAATGGGACGAGACGATGAACAAGGGCCGTGCGCTGTTCCGCGCCGTCGCCCAGGCCGCCAAGGGCCTGTAAGCCTTTCCGTGTCGTGGCCTGCGCCGCGGCACCTCCTGCTGTTCCCATTCAAGACAGGGAGTACCGCATGAAGCTGCTGAGCGCATTGCTGTGGTCGTCACTGCTGGCCACGATGGCCCCATCTGCGTGGGCGCAGGCCAATACCATTCCCTCGCAGCCGCACCTGCTGGTGAAGGGCAGTGCCACCCGCACCGTCATGCCAGACCGCTTCACCGTGAAGGTGGCGCTGGCGTCGGTCGACATGCAGACCAGCGTTGCCCGCCAGCGTGTGCAGGGAAATACCGAACGGGTGCTGCAGCTCTTCGAGAAGCACGGCGCCCTGAAGGACAGCGTGCGTGCGGACAACCTGAGCATCACGCCGTCGACGCGTTACCGCGATGATGAAGAAGTGTTCAACGGAATCGAGGCGAGCCGCAGCCTGACGGCATCGTTTGCCAGTGCCGAAGCACTGAAGGACTTCCTGGGTGATCTGAAGGCCAGCCGCGAAGTGCAGGTGAGCACGGCCGTGCCTACCTATGCCAACGCGGCACGTCTGCGCGCCGAACTGAAGGCCGAGGCCGCTGCCGAGACCCGCGCATCGGCGAAGGGGCTGGCCGGCGCTTATGGCGCGAAGATCACCGGCCTCTACAGCATCTCCGATGTGGCTCCCAGTTTCGCCTACGGCGTGCAGGCAGGCAGTTGGCCGACTACAGGCCAGGCCGCAGGCGCAGACGGCTATGCAGACGGCGATAGCACCGCCCTGGAGCGGATACAGGTCACTGGCAGCCGCGCGGCGCCGGCGGCTGGCGAACTGCTGGTGGCCGCGCCCATCACCTACACCGAAAACGTATACGCCATTTTCCTGATAAGCGACGGAACCTGACCATGTTGTGGATGATCGACAACTACGACAGCTTCACCTACAACCTCGTGCAGTACCTGCAGACGCTGGGCGCCGAGGTGAAGGTGGTGCGCAACGATGCGATGAGCGTGGACGAGATCGCCGCGCAGAAACCCGAGCGCATCGTCATCTCGCCCGGCCCGTGCACGCCCAACGAAGCTGGCGTATCGCTGGAACTGATCGAGCGCCTGGGCCCGACCACGCCGATCCTCGGCGTGTGCCTGGGCCACCAGGGCATCGGCCAGGTCTACGGCGGCACGGTGATCCGTGCCGGCAACATCATGCACGGCAAGACCTCGCCGATCCGCCATGAAGGCAAGGGCGTGTTCGCCGGCCTGCCGGACCGTTACCAGGCCACCCGCTACCACTCGCTGGTGGTGGACAAGAACAGCCTGCCCGACTGCCTGGAAGTGACCGCCTGGACCGAGAACGACGACGGCTCGATCGAAGAGATCATGGGCCTGCGCCACCGCCAGTTCCCGGTGGAAGGCGTGCAGTTCCACCCCGAATCCATCCTCACCGAACACGGCCACGCCCTGCTGCGCAATTTCCTGCAGCGCCCGGCGGCCTGATCCAAGGAGCATTCCCATGAGCTTCTCCCCCCAGGAAGCCCTGCATCGCACCATCGAGCACCGCGAAATCTTCTTCGACGAAATGGTCGACCTGATGCGGCAGATCATGCGCGGCGATGTCTCGCCGATGATGACCGCCGCGATCCTCACCGGGCTGCGCGTGAAGAAGGAGACCGTGGACGAAATCGCCGCGGCGGCCACCGTGATGCGTGAATTCGCCCGGCCAGTGCCGGTGGCCGATACCTCCAACCTGGTTGATATCGTCGGCACCGGTGGCGATGGCTCGCACACCTTCAACATCTCCACCTGTTCGATGTTCGTCGCCGCCGCCGCCGGCGCACGCGTGGCCAAGCACGGCAACCGCAGCGTGTCGTCCAAGTCCGGCAGTGCCGATGCGCTGGAAGCGCTGGGCGCGGTGATCGAACTGCAGCCTGACCAGGTGGCCGCGGCCATCGAGCGGACCGGCATCGGCTTCATGTTCGCGCCGATCCACCATCCGTCGATGAAGGTCGTCGCGCCGGTGCGCCGCGAAATGGGCGTGCGCACCATCTTCAACATCCTCGGCCCGCTGACCAACCCGGCCAGCGCGCCTTCGGTGCTGATGGGCGTGTTCCATCCCGATCTGGTGGGCATCCAGGCACGCGTGCTGCGCGAGCTGGGCACCGAGCGTGCGATGGTGGTCTGGGGCCGCGACAACATGGACGAGATCTCGCTGGGCGCCGGCACCCTGGTCGGCGAACTGCGCGACGGCAAGGTGCGCGAGTACGAGATCCACCCGGAAGACTTCGGCATCGCCATGTCGGCCAGCCGCAACCTGCGCGTGGACGGCCCGGAGCAGTCCATCCAGATGCTGCGCGCCGTGCTGGACAACGAGCCCGGCCCGGCGCTGGACATCGTCGCGCTGAATGCCGGCGCCGCGCTGTACGTTGCCGGCGTGGCCAGCGACATCGGTGATGGCCTGGCCCGCGCCCGTGCCGCCATTGCCAACGGCAGCGCCCGCCAGCGCCTGCAGCAGTATGTCGAGACCACCCGCGCGCTGGTTGCCTGAGCGCGCGGTTCAGCCTGACCCCCTTGATGGCCGATAATGGCCGTCCTCACCGCCCCCGCACCGAACCGAAGACGATGAGCGACATCCTGCAGACGATCCTGGCCCGCAAGGCCGAAGAAGTGGCCCAGCGCCGCGCCCAGCGCCCGCTCGAGGAGCTGCAGGCCGCACTGGCCAGCGCCCCGCCGGTACGTGGCTTCGTGCGCGCGCTGCAGGCAGCGGTGGCCAACGGCGACCCGGCGGTGATTGCCGAGGTGAAGAAGGCCAGCCCCTCCAAGGGCGTGATCCGTCCGGACTTCCGCCCGGCCGACATCGCCGTCAGCTATGAATTCGGCGGTGCCAGCTGCCTGTCGGTGCTGACCGACGTCGATTTCTTCCAGGGCGCCGACGCTTACCTGCAGCAGGCCCGCGAGGCGTGCACGCTGCCGGTGCTGCGCAAGGACTTCGTCATCGACGCCTACCAGGTGTATGAGGCGCGCGTGCTGGGCGCCGACTGCATCCTGCTGATCGTCGCCGCGCTGGACGACACCCAGCTGGCCACGCTGTCCGAACTGGCGCTGTCGCTGGGCATGGACGTGCTGGTGGAAGTGCATGACATCGACGAACTGGAGCGTGCGCTGCAGGTGCCCGCGCCGATGATCGGCATCAACAACCGCAACCTGCGCACCTTCGAGGTATCGCTGCAGACCACGCTGGACATGCAGAAGGCGGTGCCGCGTGACCGCCTGCTGGTCACCGAGAGTGGCATCCTGGGCCCGCAGGACGTTGCGTTGATGCGCGATGCCGGCATCCATGCATTCCTGGTCGGCGAGGCCTTCATGCGCGTCGAAGAGCCGGGCGAGGGCCTGCGTCAGCTATTCTTCGCGGCATGACAACGCACTATCCAACGCCGCGCGAGGATGCGCCGCTGGTGGTCTTCGACTTCGACCACACCCTCTACGACGGGGATTCGGGCACCCACCTGTTCGCCTCGCTGATCAAGCGCAACCCGCTGCGCATGCTGGCCGCACTGCTGGTCACGCCGATCGCCGGGCCGCTGGTGGCGATGCTGCCGACCCGCCGAACGGGTATTTCGGTTTACGTGTGGATCGGCAGTTTCGGCTTGCACCGGGCGCGTGATTTCAACAAGGTGATCGATGCCTACGTGCTGCGCAACGAGGCGCAGATGCGTGCCAAGCTGCTGCCGCAGGCGCTGGACGTCTTTGCGGCGCATCGCGCCAAGGGCGACCGTGTAGTGGTCGCCACCGGTGCGCCGCCGGAACTGGCCCGCGCGATCCTGGCCTTCGTGGCCCACCAGGACGTGCCGGTGATCGGCACCGAGGTCGGCCCGCGACTGGGCGGCGTCGGCCCGACCCGCCACTGCCACAACGAAGAGAAGATGCGCATGCTGCGTGAGCGCGGCTACGGCGACATCGATATCGCCTACTCCGACAGCACTGCCGACCTGCCGCTGCTGCTGGCCGCGAAAGCGCCGGTGGTGGTGAACCCGAAGCGCTCCAAGGTGGATTTCTTCCGCAGCGTGCTGCCGGCCGGCACCCGCATCCTCAACTGGGGCTGCGTGGACCGTGGTGGTGACAAGGCCTGAGCCAGGGGTCAGATCCCCGAAGGGGCTCTGACCCCATCGCACGGTGAATGATCCGCCGGGCATGGCCCGGCGCTACCGGAACAGGCGCGGGTAGCGCCGGGCCATGCCCGGCGAGCGATCAGCGATACAGGTGCCCGTACACCGCATGGCCGATCTGGAACAGGCTGATGCCCAGCACCAGCACGCCAACGGCCACCAGCACCCAGCGCTCCTTCACCCGCTTGACCAGGATGGCCGCCACTGGCGCAGCCATCATGCCGCCGATCAGCAGGCCGGCAACGATCTGCAGGTGCTGTACGCCCATCGACAGCAGGAAGGTGGCCGAGATGGTCAGGGTGACGATGAACTCGGCCGCGTTGACCGTGCCGATGGTGGTGCGTGCCTGGCCGCCGCGGGCAAGCAGGGTGGACGTGGCCACCGGCCCCCAGCCACCGCCGCCGCTGGCGTCCAGCAGGCCGGCGAAGAAGCCCAGCACCGGTACCCGGCGGATCTCGCCCTTGGGCATCCAGCGTCCGGCGGCGCGGGCCAGGATGATGATCGCCAGCACCAGCAGGTACAGGTAGATCAGTGGCCGGATGATGTCGCCGGGGATCTGGGTGAGCACGTAGGCGCCCACCGCGCCGCCCACCGCACCGGGCAGGGCCAGGCGCAGGAACAGGCGTTTATCGACATTTCCGGCGGCAAGGTGCGACACGCCCGAGGCACCGGTGGTGAACACTTCGGCGGTGTGGATGCTGGCGCTGACCTGCGCCGGTGGCAGGCCCATGCTCAGCATCACCGACGAGGACACCAGGCCGAAGGCCATGCCCAAGGCGCCGTCGACCAGCTGTGCGCCGAGGCCGATGAGGATGAACCACCAGAATTCGCTGCTCAGTTCCATGCACCGAGCCTAGCGCGCGAAGGAGTGCGGACCAAGGTCCGCACCCACCGGGGCTCAACGGGTGCCGTACAGCACCACGGTCTTGCCGCGTGCATGCAGCAGGCCGTCGGTCTGCAGCTTCTTCAGCACGCGGCCAGCCATTTCGCGCGAGCAGCCGACCAGGCGGGCCAGTTCCTGGCGCGACACGCGCAGCTGGCTGCCCTGCGGATGGCTCATCGCTTCCGGTTCCTGCGCCAGATCGTGCAATGTGCGCACGATTCGATCGGTAACGTCCAGGAATGCCAGGCGACTGGCCTTGCGGCTGGTATCGAGCAGGCGCTTGGAGATCTGCTGGCCCAGCGCGTACAGCAGGCGCGGGGCGTCGGCCGACAGCGGGCCGAGGAACAGCTGGTGCAGGCGTTCGTAGCTGATTTCGGCCAGTTCGCAGGCGGTACGGGTCCGCAGGATCACCTCGCGGCGGTCCGATTCGACGAACAGGCCCATTTCGCCAACGAACTCGCCGGCACCGAAGTAGCCCAGCACAAGCTCGCGATCGTCATCTTCCTCGGCCATGATCGAAACCGAGCCGCTGACAACGTAATACAGGGTTCCCGCCGGGTCACCGGGTCGGAAGACGTCGGTACGGGTGGGATATCGCCGCCGGTGGCTGTGCGCCAGGAAACGATCGATGGTGGCGATATCCAAGGCCAGTGGACTGCTAGCTAGGCGCACGGTTGACACGATAGGGGCGCTCCCTCTGCGCATGAACGGATTCACGGGGTCGATAGCGGAGCTTAACCAGCGCAATTGTTAAGGGCAAACAGTGTGCCAGAACTCTTGCGTCTTCACGTTCCCCCCGGGGACAGTTTGCCCCATAATTCCCCCTTTCCCTTCTTACACAGGAATCGACCGCCGTGGTCAAGCCGTTGCCTCGCCTGAGGCTGCAGGGTTTCAACAACCTCACCAAGGCGCTGAGCTTCAACATCTATGACGTGTGTTACGCGCGCACCGAAGAGGAGCGTCAGCGTTACATTGAATACATCGATGAAGAGTACAACGCCGACAGGCTGACTCAAATCTTGACCGATGTCGCCGAGATCATCGGCGCCAACATCCTGAACGTGGCCCGCCAGGACTACGACCCGCAGGGTGCCTCGGTGACCATCCTGATCTCCGAAGAGCCGGTGATCGACAAGAAGCTGGCCGGCAAGGAGCTGATCTCCGACGCCGTGGTCGCGCACATGGACAAGAGCCACATCACTGTCCACACCTACCCGGAAACCCATCCGCAGGAAGGTATCGCGACGTTCCGCGCGGATATCGACGTGGCCACCTGTGGCGTCATTTCCCCGCTGAAGGCCCTGAACTACCTGATCGAGAGCCTTGAGTCGGACATCGTGATCATGGACTACCGCGTCCGTGGCTTCACCCGCGATGTGAAGGGCAAGAAGCACTTCATCGACCACAAGATCAACTCGATCCAGAACTTCCTGGCCAAGAACATCAAGTCGCGTTACGAGATGTTCGACGTCAACGTCTACCAGGAAAACATCTTCCACACGAAGATGCACCTGAAGGACTTCGACCTGGACCAGTACCTGTTCGAGGAAAAGGCCAAGAACCTGTCGTTCAAGGAACGCATGAAGATCGAAGCGCTGCTCAAGCGCGAGATCGAAGAGCTGTTCCACGGCCGGAACCTGTCCGAGTAAGCCCCATGTGCGATGCCCGCAGGCATCGCCACCCAGGCGGGACGACCCGCCCCGTGGAACCAGTGCCCCGCACGCGTTACAGTTCCACGGTGATGTACCGACCCACGGCCCGGTGTGAAAACACCGGGCCGTTTCGTTTTTCTCAAAAAAGGTAAGGAGCCCCCACCCATGCCCTGGATCTATCTGCTGCTGGCCGGCCTGTTCGAGATCGGTTTCGCCCTCGGAATGAAGTACTCCGAAGGCTTCAGCAAACCCCTGCCCACCGCTGCCACGGTCGTATCCGCGCTGATCAGCCTGTACCTGATGAGCCAGGCGATGAAGAGCATCCCGGTCGGCACGGCCTATGCGATCTGGACCGGCATCGGCGCCCTGGGCGTGGCGGTGCTGGGCATCTACCTGTTCAACGACAGCGCATCGCCGGCCCGCCTGGCCTGCGTTGGCCTGATCGTGGCCGGCGTGATCGGCCTGAAGCTGGTCTCGCCGAACTGACATGATGGGGTCGGATCCCTTTCCCGCAGGGAAAGGGATCCGACCCCACGCCGTGCTTACAGCCGGTAGGCGATGGTCTTCATGACCTTGGAGGCCAGCGCCATCGCGCCCGGAATCGGGAACGGCAGGCGGCGTGCGCCGGCCTGCTCGGCGTGGTCCGCATGGCGGGCCTCGTCTTCCTTCATCACCGCGATGACCGCGCGGCTGCGCAGGTCGCCGGGCGGCAGGTCGACCAGGTGCTCGTCCAGGTGGGCCTCCACCTGGCGCTCGGTCTCGACCACGAAGCCCAGGTTCCAGCCGTCGCCGCGCAGCCCGGCCAGGGTGCCGATGGTGTAGCTGCCGGCGTACCACAGCGGGTTGAACAGGCTCGGACGGCTGTCCAGCTCGCCCAGGCGGGTGGCGCACCAGGCCAGGTGGTCGGTCTCTTCCTGCGCCGCTTCCAGCAGGTGTTCGCGCGTGGCCGGGTCGCGGGCCACGGCGGCCTGGCCGAAATACAGGCCTTGCGCGCAGACCTCGCCGACGTGGTTGATCCGCATCAGGGCTGCGGCATGGCGCCGCTCGGCGCGGTCCATGCCTGGCTCGTCGGTGTCCGCCGCCGGGTAGGGGCGGGCCGCCGGCGGATTGCCGAACACCGTGTCCAGGGCGCGCTGCGCCTCGGTCAGCAGGTGGTCCAGCGGAGTGGTCTGGCGGAGCACGGTCATGGCAGTACGCGGTGGGGCGGAAGACCCCCCGATTCTCGCCCGGCCCCGCGCCTCTGCCAACCCGGCCCAGGGGGCGGGTTGCGCGCTCCCGGCAAGGTGAGTACAATCCCGCCTCTTACGCTTCACCTTTTCACAACGCGTGGCAGAGTTCCGGCGAGCCTTTCGCCGCAATGAGCCCGACCTAACCTAGAGTTCTTCATGAGCACTTTCACTGCCAAGAACGAGACCGTCCAGCGCGACTGGTACCTCGTCGACGCCGAGGGCAAGACCCTGGGCCGTCTCGCCACCGAGCTGGCCCGCCGTCTGCGCGGCAAGCACAAGCCGGTCTACACCCCCCACGTTGATACCGGCGACTACCTGGTCGTCATCAATGCAGAAAAGATTGCCGTCACCGGCAAGAAGCTGCAGGACAAGATGTATCACCGTTTCACCGGCTACATCGGCAACCTGAAGACCGAGTCCCTGGCCCAGGCGCTGGAGCGCCACCCGGAGCGCGTGATCGAGATCGCCGTGAAGGGCATGCTGCCGAAGGGCCCGCTGGGTCGCCAGATGTACCGCAAGCTCAAGGTCTACGCCGGCACTGAGCATCCGCACGCCGCACAGCAGCCGCAGGTTCTGGATATCTAATCATGGCTATCACTCAAAACTACGGCACTGGCCGCCGCAAGTCCTCCACCGCTCGCGTGTTCCTGCGCAAGGGTTCGGGCAACATCACCGTCAATGGCCGTCCGCTGGACGAGTTCTTCGGTCGTGAGACCGCGCGCATGATCGTGCGCCAGCCGCTCGAGCTGACCAAGAACACCGAAAGCTTCGACATCCTGGTCACCGCCGCTGGCGGCGGCACCACCGGCCAGGCCGGTGCGATCCGTCTGGGCATCGCCCGTGCTCTGGTCGAGTACGACGAAACCCTGAAGTCCGAGCTGCGCAAGGCTGGCTTCATGACCCGTGACGCCCGTGAAGTCGAGCGTAAGAAGGTCGGTCTGCACAAGGCCCGCCGCGCCACCCAGTTCTCCAAGCGCTGATTTACCGCGCCTGGTTGGGCTCCTTCGGGAGCCCGCTGGATGGAAAAGCAAAAGCCCGGCTTCGGCCGGGCTTTTGTCGTTTCGGGATCGTGGATTTCCACATTGCCGGCCAGCGGCCGGCACTACCCATGGTTCCGCATATCGAGAGGGTGGGGCAGAACCTCTCCTGCGGAAAAGGATCCGACCCTGGAGTTCTGTCTGTAGGAGAGCCCCCTTGATGTTCAAGGGGGCGCGCCGACAGGCGCGGGGATAAGGTGGGATGCGTGACCAAACAAAAAAGAAAGAAGCCTGATCTTTCGATCAGGCTTCTTTCTTTTTTGTTTGGCTGCCCCGGATGGATTCGAACCACCGAATGCCTGAGTCAGAGTCAGGTGCCTTACCGCTTGGCGACGGGGCAAAACGTGCAACTATTTTCTCACTTTTCACACTGAAAAACAACTTGATTTTCAGTGTGGTGGCTATGGGTGGACTCGAACCACCGACCCCAGCATTATGAGTGCTGTGCTCTAACCGGCTGAGCTACATAGCCTTGGTGAGCCCGCTATTCTGCGGATGTGTATCTCCGCTGTCAACACTTTTGTGTCGTGCTTGTGGGCCGACAGAGGGCATGGGATAGTCCCGGCCAGTAGATTTTCTTAGGAGTCCGCATCGTGATCGATCCGGACGGCTATCGACCGAACGTCGGCATCGTGCTGATGCGGCAGGACGGCCAGGTGTTCTGGGCACGACGCGTGCGCCGGGATGGCTGGCAGTTCCCGCAGGGTGGCATGAACACCGACGAGACGCCTGTCGAGGCCATGTATCGTGAACTGCAGGAAGAGACCGGCCTGCTGCCTGAGCATGTGGAAGTGCTCGGGGCGACACCCGGCTGGCTGCGCTACAAGCTGCCGGCGCGGGCCATCCGCCGCAACGAGCGGCAGGTCTGCATCGGCCAGAAGCAGGTCTGGTTCCTGCTGCGCCTGACCGGCGACGAATCCCACGTGAAGCTGGATCACACCGACTCGCCCGAGTTCGACCACTGGCGCTGGGTGGACTTCTGGTACCCGGTGGAGCATGTGGTGATGTTCAAGCGTGGCGTCTATGCGCGTGCGTTGCGACATCTGGCGCCGCTGGCGCGCGGGGTGGCCGGGCAGGGGGTCACCGCCATGCCCAAGAGCGCCGCCGAGGCCTGGATGCCGGGCCATACCGCCGGGCATGACCGCCCACGCAAGCGCCCGCGGACCCGCGGCTACTGGCCGAAGAAAGCCACGGGCGATGGCCCGGCCAGCTGACGGGCTGAACGGTATCGAGAATGGTTCAGGTCTCTGATTGACAACCATTCTCGTTTCCATTGGAATAGCCAACAGGCCGCTTCTGGCCTGTCAGCCCGGTCCACGCCTGTGTACGTCTGCATCTGCAACGGAGTCACCGACCACCAGATCCGCGAAGCCGCCAGCAATGGCGTCACCTCGGTGGCCGAACTGACCATGCGTACCGGTTGCGGCGCTACCTGTGGTTCCTGCCTGGACATGGCCGGCGACCTGCTGGCCAAGGCGCGTGCCACCCACGATCTGCCGCTGCCGGTATTGGGCCTGGCCCAGGTCGCCTGATCGCTTCTTCGCGGCGCATTGACGCCGCGCTTCCGCATCCTTCACGTGCGGCCGCACAGGCCAATGCGCACGATTCGCGTTCCTTCACGACCGCACGCAAGGCGTTAAAGTGCCTGCGTTTTCAGCGTGCAGGAGCATCCCCATGAAGGGCGACACCAAGGTCATCGAATTCCTCAACAAGGTCCTCTACAACGAGCTGACCGCGATCAACCAGTACTTCCTGCACGCCAAGATGCTGAAGAACTGGGGCATCAAGGAACTGGCCGAA
This sequence comes from Stenotrophomonas sp. 59, assembly GCF_030291095.1. NCBI lineage: Bacteria > Pseudomonadati > Pseudomonadota > Gammaproteobacteria > Lysobacterales > Lysobacteraceae > Stenotrophomonas > Stenotrophomonas sp. 59. The sequence goes on along the minus strand of NZ_CP127408.1, from coordinate 4,168,992 downwards.
CACGAGTACAAGGAATCGATCGACGAGATGAAGCATGCCGACATGCTCGCCGACCGCATCCTGTTCCTCGAAGGCCTGCCGAACTTCCAGGCGCTGGGCAAGCTGCGCATCGGCGAGAACCCGACCGAGATCCTGCAGTGCGACCTGTCGCTGGAACGCGATGGCGTGGTCACCCTGCGCGAGGCCGTGGCCTATTCCGATTCGGTCGGCGACTACGTCAGCCGCCAGCTGTTCGTGAAGATCCTCGATTCGGAAGAAGAGCACATCGACTGGCTGGAAACCCAGCTGGACCTGATCGAGCGCATCGGCGAACCGAAGTACCTGCTGAGCAAGCTGGAAGAGTGAGTCAGCCGGCCTGGCCGGCGCGATGCTGTGCCAGGTAGCCCGTCAGTGCCACGCGCGCACGGGCGAATTCCGCAACCAGCAGCGCCACCGCCACTGCGGGGCGTTGCAGGCTGCCGCTGCGGGCTTCGTGCTCGATGCGCTGCGCGACTGCCGACAGCGACAGTGCGCCCACGTTCGCGCTGGATGACTTGAGGCTGTGCGCGACGGCCTGCAGGTGGGGCTCGTCGCCGGCCTGCGCGGCCTGCTGCAGTTGCTGCACCATCGCCGGCGCATCCTCCAGGAATACCGAGATGATCTGGATGGCGGTATCGCCGATCGCCGCGTGCAGCTCGTCCAGCACGTCGCGGTCCAGTACCGGTTGCGGTGGCAGCGCCACCTGTTTTTCCGGGGTCTGTAGCGCCGAGCCATGCTCGGCGGATGGAGTACGACTGTCGTTGGCCGTCAGCCGAGCATGGCCCGGCTCTACAGTCGGCTCTACAGAAGGCCGCCCAGGTGATGCAGCTTTCCCGCCCCCCCAGCGCTGCAGCAGCGCATGCAGGGTGGCACGTGCAATCGGCTTGGACAGATAGTCGTCCATGCCAGCCTGCAGGCAGCGCTCACGGTCACCGGCCATGGCATTGGCGGTCATCGCGATGATCGGCAGGCGCGGGCGCCCGCTCTCCACTTCCTCGGCGCGCCAGCGGCGGGTGGCGGCATAACCGTCCAGCACCGGCATCTGGCAATCCATCAGCACCACATCCACGTCGCTCTCGCGCAGGGCAAGCAATGCCTGCTCGCCATCGGTGGCGTTGCGCACCTCGCACTGGAACACGCGCAGCAGCTGCTCGGCCACCATGCGGTTGACCGTGTTGTCCTCCACCAGCAGCACGCGCAGGTGCAGCGCCGGCAGCGTGGGCGTGGGCTGCCCCTGTTCGGCATTGGCCAGCAGCGCGGCAGGGCGCGCATGCGCGGCCGGTGCAGCCAGCAGTGCATGCAGCGCAGCGTCGTCGAAATGCGAGGGCAGCTGCCGCTGGCGCGGGTGCGCCGGAAGGGCATCGTCCTGCAGCCACAGCACCTGCAGGGCGTCGTCCTCGCCACGTTCGGCCAACGCCTGTTGCAGCGTCGCTTCACCGATGCGGCGGGCACGTGCATCGACCAGCAGCCACGCCGGTGCCGGTTGCCCCGGCCTCGGCATCGCGCGCAGGCGCTCGACCACGGCATCGAGCTGCGCCATGGCGTGCACCAGCAGTCCATGATGGGCCGCGATGCGCTCGATGCGTGCCAGCAGGATTGCATCGCTGCTGAACAGCAGCAGCGAGTCTGGCGTGCGCGCCATGGCCGGCAGGTCGCCGGGCACCTTCAACAACGGGATCTCGAACCAGAACGTGGCGCCCTGGCCGGGCGTGGACTGCACGCCGATGCGCCCGTGCATCAGGTCGATGATGCGCTTGCAGATCGCCAGGCCCAGGCCGGTGCCACCGTAGATGCGGGTCGTCGAGGCGTCGGCCTGGCTGAAGGACTGGAACAGGCGCGCCTGCAGTGCCTCGTCGATGCCGATGCCGGTGTCGATGACCTCAAAGCGCAGCTGGTGCTGTGCCACGCCTTCGCCCAGGCGCTGCACGCGCAGCTGCACCTGGCCGCGTGCGGTGAACTTGATCGCGTTGGCCAGCAGGTTGCTCAACACCTGGCGCAGTCGTACCGGGTCGCCACGCACCGGCAGGCGCACCGACGGGTCCAGCTGCAGCCCCAGCGACAGGCCCTTGGCGTCGGCGGCGCGCTGCATCAGCTGCACCACGCCATCAAGCAGGTCGCGCAGGTTGAAGCTGGTGATCTCCAGTTCCAGTGCCTGCGCTTCCAGCCGCGAGTAGTCGAGGATGTCGTCGACGATGCGCAGCAGCTGCTGCGAGCTGGCCGAGGCGGTGGCCAGCATCTGCCGCTGGTCCTCGCCCAGCGGGCCACGCGCGATCAGCTCCAGCATCGGCAGGATGCCGTTGAGCGGCGTGCGGATCTCGTGGCTCATCGTGGCCAGGAACTCACCCTTTGCCAGCACCGCTGCCTCGGCGGCCTGCTTGGCCTGCAGCAGCTGCTGTTCCAGCTGCTCCTGGCGTTCGGTGGTGCGGCGCAGCTGGTCACGTTCGCTGGCCAACGCGCTGCGCTCACGCTGCAGGAGGGCCAGTGCATGGCTGCGCGCGCGCAGCCGCAGGCCCAACAGCAGCGCCGTGATGGAGGCCGCGGCAAGGGCAACCAGCAGCGCGACCCACATCGGCACGTCAGAGCACCGCGTTGTGGAAGTCGAAGTTCAGATCGCTGCCGGCAGACTGCACCATGTTGCCCTGGATGTAGTCGACACCGCCCACCCACATCGCGGCGGCGGCCTGCGGATCTTCGATCTGCTGGCCGATGATCTGCTGCCCGGCGGCGTGCGCCCGCTCGATTGCCCGGCGCAGCTCTTCGCGGGTGGCCGGATTGGAATGGCTGCTGGAGAAGCGCGCGGCCATGCGCACGAACGACAACGGCAGCTGCGTCAGCAGCGCATCGGCTTCGCCCCCGGGTTCGAACTGGCTCAGGCAGAAACGTACGCCGGCCCCTGCCATGCGTTCGCAGAACTGCTGCAGCGGCACGGTGTGGATCAGCGCATCCGGCAGGCGCACGTCGATCACCAGCGCACTGCCGGGCAGGCCGCGCTGCTGCAGTGATTCCAGCAGCCAGTCGGCGAAGGCATCGCGCTGCAGCGTGCGCAGTGACTGCGAGACGAACAGGTTCAGCGGTTGCGTCGCGTGCCGGTACAGGTCGAGCAGCCCCAGTGCATGGTCCATCACCTGCTGATCGAGATCGGCGATGCGCCCGGCAGCCTCTGCGGCCGGAATCACCTGGCCTGCCGCCAGCAGCGTACCGTCGGCCTGGCGAAGGCGCAGCAGCAGCTGGTACTGCGCGGTATTGCCGCCGGCGACGGCGACGATCGGCTGGTAGGCCAGTTCAAGCTGGCCTTCCAGCAGTGCCAGGTGTTCCTGCTCGCTGATCACGTCGCGGTGCACGTGGCCGGCCACGCCGGCGCTGAGCAGGCGTGCCTGCAGGGTGGTGCGCTCGACCGCTTCCAGCGCGCTGTTGGCATCGTCGAAGCCCGGCGACAGCGGTGCATAGCCGACCACGCCGCGCAGGTGCACGGATTCGTCATCGCGGATCACGAAGGCCCGCGCCGACAACTGCTCGCGCAGTGCAGCGGCAATGCCTTCCAGGCTGTCCTCGCTGACATTGCGCGCAAGCAGCAGGAAGCTGTTGTCGTTCAGGCGCGCCAGCAGGTGCGGGTGGCCGGCTTCTGCCAGGCGTTGCCCGGCCTGCACCATCAGGCGCTCGAAGGCGGCATAGCCATAGCGCTCGCGCAGGCCCAGTGCGCTGGATATCTCGACGAACAGCACGCCGCCCTGGTCGCGGTGGGCGAGCGCGGCGTTGAGCTGCTGCAGCACGTGATGCCGCGTCGGCAGCCCGGTTTCCGGATTGCTGGTGGCCGGGGTGCCGGATACGCCGGGCAGGGTTGCGGCCTGCGCCCGCGCGCGGCGGATGCGGTTGGCCACGGCGGCGATCAGGTGGCGCGGGCGGATTGGCTTGCTCAGGTAGTCGTCGGCGCCACTGTCGAGCACCTCGAACTGGCGTTCCGGGTCCGGGTCGCCACTGAGGAACACGATGGGCAGCAGCTGCAGGCCGGGCTGCTGGCGGATCAGCGCGGTCAGGCGCATGCCGTCCAGGCCGGGCAGGTGCAGGTGCAGGTCCATCAGGATCAGGTCAGGGCGATGTTCCTTGATCGCCTGCAGCGCGTCATCGGCATCGCTGTGCACGATCGCCTGCATGCCGGCACCGTGCAGCACGCTCTGTGCGAACAGGGCCTGGGCGCGGTCGTCCTCGACGATCAGCACGCGGTAGGGCGAATCGGAGTGCAGCGGTGCCGGGTCATTGCCGCCGGCCTCGGCCAGCAGGGATGGGCCGGGCAGCGGCGGCGGTGCGCTGCCGATCGATGCGGGTGCGTCGGAGCCGGCCAGCGGCGGAACCGCTGCCGGCGCTGCGGCGACGGCGCTCGCCGGTTCAGCTGTCCAGCGTTGCCAATGATCGGCCGGAGGGGTTTCAGCGCGTCCCGGGCGGGCGCCCGCGGGGGATTCGTTTGCGGCCATCGGTGCTCCTGGTGTTCGCGTCCATTATGCGACAAGCCCGGCGATCAACCGGTGCCGGGCTGGCGCGGACCGTCGGGCGACGCCGTGCGTGCCAGCCAGCGCACGCCCTTCCACAGGGCGCGCCAGACCAGCCACACCAGCAGCGCGCCGGCCAGGCTGCAGGCCAGCACCACGATCAGCGCGATCCACGGGTGTGCCAGGGCCAGGGCCAGGCCACCGATCACCACGGTGTCCTCGGCGGCGGAGGCTACCCAGTTGCTGGCCGGTTCCGGCGACGTGTTGAGCAGGGCACGGGTGCCGGCTTTCAAGCCATGGCTGGCCAGCGCAACACCCGCACCGGCGGCGAGTGCACCGGTGCCGAGCTGGCCGTCCGGCGACAGTGTGGCCGCGGCGAGGAAGGCACCGGCGGGCACGCGCGCAAGGGTCTGTACCAGGTCCCAGGCCGAGTCCACGCCAGGAATCTTGTCGGCGAAGAACTCGGTGACCGCCAGTGCCGCAGACGTGCCCAGCACCCACCACGATTCGGTGGCCTGCAGGGCCGGTGGCAGGTCGACCCAGCCGAGCAGGCCGGCCAGACCGACACCGAACACGGTGAGGTAGACGCGGATGCCGGCCAGCCAGGCCAGCAGGATGCCGATCACGAACAGGTGGGCTTCGGTCATGGCGGTGCTCCGGCGACGGAACTGTGCAGGGGGCCACACTATCGGCGATGGCGTGCCTGAACGCCACAGACCGTGGCCGGCCAGTGCGCAGGAAACCTGCCCGTCCTGTCATACACTAGCCCGTCGTTTGCCACAGGGGCCGTACCGGTGTCGCCCTCGCGATGCCCCGGAATTCACCCATGACCAACCGTCCTCCCATGCGCGTGCAGGTCCGCCTGCCCGGCGCGCCACAACCGCCGGCCGACCGCCGCCGCCTGCTGGTGATCGGCGGCATCTGGCTGCTCAGCCTGGTGCTGGCGGTACTGGGCGGCTGCTGGATGGCCACGCCGCGTGATGCGCAGGGCCAACGCCTGCAGGCCGCCGAGAAGCGCGCCGAGACGCTGCAGGCACAGCTGACCGAACTGCGCCAGAAGCAGGCCACGCTGGAAGCTTCCGATCGCATCAGCCGCGCCGCCAATACCGAGGTGCAGTCCTCGCTGGCCGAGCGCGATGAGGAAATCGCCGGCCTGCGTGCCGACGTCGCCTTCTATGAGCGCCTGGTGGGCTCGACCAGCCAGCGCAAGGGCCTGAACACCCATTCGATCGAGTTCAGCCCGGAAGCGGCCGGCACCTGGCAGTACACCGCCGTGCTGACCCAGAACCTCAACCGCGGTGCCATCAGCCAGGGGCAGATGCGTTTCACCGTGGAAGGCGTGAAGAACGGCAAGCTGGCCACGATCAGCTGGGATGATCTGCACCAGCGCAGCAAGGTGCCGGGACAGGATTACTCGTTCCGGTACTTCCAGCAGATCACCGGCAGCGTGATGCTGCCGGCTGACTTCACCCCGCAACGCGTGCGGGTGACATTGGGGAGTGGTACGGGGGGTACCACCCAGGTATTCGACTGGAAACAAGCCGGTGCGCCGGCCAGCAAAGGGGAGTAGGCAGATGTTCGGAAGCAGCAAATCCAACCGTGAAGGCCAGCTGGTGGTGGATGCCCTGATCGGCAACCAGGTGGTGATCCGCGGCGATGTGGAATTCAGTGGTGGCCTGTACGTGGAAGGCCGCATCCACGGCAAGGTGATCGCCGCCGAAGGCGCCAGCGGCGCGACCCTGACGGTCGCCGAGCATGGCGTGATCGAGGGCGAGATCCGCGCCCAGGTGGTGGTGATCAGCGGTCGCCTCGATGGCGACGTGCATGCCACCGAGAAGGTCGAGCTGACTCCGAGCGCGCGGGTCAACGGCAACGTCCATTACCAGGTGGTGGAGATGAATGCGGGCGCCCAGCTGAACGGCCGCCTGATCCATGCCAGCGCGCCGATGGCGGCCCTGCCGGCCCCGGAAGGCGACGACGCCAATGGTGGCAAGGGCGACACTGCCGCACGCCGCAAGCTGGCCGAAGCGATGGCTTGAAAGCCATCGTCGGCGCCCCCATGCTGACGGCATGAGCACGCTAGTCTCCCTGCCCGGCGCCACCCCGGCCGCCGCGCCCGATTACCAGTCGCTGGAGCGCCCGCTGAACTTCACCGAGTCGGCGGCCGCCAAGGTCAAATCCCTGATCCAGGAAGAGGGCAACCCCGACCTGGCATTGCGCGTGTATATCGAAGGCGGCGGCTGTTCCGGTTTCCAGTACGGGTTCGAGTTCGACGAGAACCGTGCCGACGATGACCTGGCGGTGCAGACCAGCGGGGTGACCCTGCTGGTCGACCCGCTGAGCCTGCAGTACCTGATGGGCGCCGAGGTGGACTACACCGAGAGCCTGACCGGTGCGCAGTTCGTGATCCGCAACCCGAACGCGAAGACCACCTGCGGCTGCGGCAGCAGCTTCAGCATGTAAGAGCCTTGTGGCCGGGATGTGCCAACCAAGGTTGGCACCCACCAGAGCGGATCAGTAGATCCACGCCATGCGTGGATGCTCTGTGCCTCCGCGCCCACAACAGCCGATTGCGCACAGTGCCGATCTTGCCACCTGCATCGATTGGCGGCACGCTTGCCGGATGCCCAATACTCCTTCGCCGCTTTCCGGTTTCGCCTTCGTGGGCGAACCGCTGGAGCGCGCCGATGCCCTGCGCGAGGATGCCGATGCACTGGCGCGCCTGTGGCCGGGCGCGCGCATTCTGGTGCTCGATCAGGACGGCAGCGCCTTCACCGGCGATGACGACCAGCCGCTGGCGCTGACCGGCGCCGACATCGGTGGCGGTCCCGGCTCCGCGATCTTCCTCGGCCTGCGCGGGGAACAAGCGTGGTTCTCGGTTGAAGCCGCCAGCGTCACCGTCACCGCACCACGTCGCCTCGACCTGCGCCAGGCCGCCCTGCTGTGGCCGGTGGCTGATGCGACCGCTTTCAGCTACGCCCGTGGCATGTCCTACTGGCACTCGCGCACCCGTTTCTGCGGCGTATGTGGTGGTGCCGTGGCGTTCGCCCGCGGCGGCTTCGTGGGGCGTTGCGCGCAGTGTTCCACCGAGCACTACCCGCGTGTCGACCCCGCTGTGATCGTGGCGGTTGAAAACCAGGGCCGCCTGCTGCTCGGCCGCCAGTCGAACTGGGCGCCACGTCGCTACTCGGTGCTGGCCGGCTTTGTCGAACCGGGCGAGACCTTCGAGCAGACCGTGGTGCGCGAAGTCCACGAGGAGAGCAAGGTGCGGGTGACCGCCTGCCAGTACCTCGGTTCGCAGCCCTGGCCATTCCCGGGTGCGCTGATGGTTGGCTTCCGCGCTCAGGCGCACGCCGATCTGCCGACCGTGGATGGTGAACTGGAGGACGCGCGCTGGTTCAGTGCCGAGGAGGTCGGTGCCGCGCTGGCACGTGATGACCTGGACGATGGCGAGGGTATCCGCCTGTCACCGCCGATCTCGATTTCGCGAGGGCTGATCGAGCACTGGTACCGGCAGCAGAAGGGCTGAGCCAGGCCGGTGGGGGCGCCTGTATTGCCGCCACCTGAACACGGCACGGGTTACAGTCCGGTTCACCGCTGAGGGCGCCGCTGCGACAGGTAAGGTAGCGACGCCGAGCGATCTGTTTCGTAGGGAGACCCGCCATGTTCACCACTCTGGCCGCCGTGCTGGTCGCACTGGCCCTGGGCCATGTCGCTCCGGCTGCTGCTGCCTCGCTGCGCCGTTTCGACGGCTTCCGGCGCTGGTTGGGCTGGCTGGATGCGCGTGGTGGAAAGGCCTGGCAGGGGCCGGCGGGCGTTGCCCTGGCACTGCTGCCGCCGCTGCTGCTGATGGGCCTGCTGGCCTGGCTGCTGCGCGGGGTACTGTTCGGCCTGCCGTCGCTGTTGCTGGGCGTGGCGGTGCTGGCCTGGTGCTGGGGCCCGCGTGACCTGGACCGCGATATCGAGGCCATCATCGATGCCGACGATGCAGCGACGCGGCAGGCCGCAGTGCGCAACCTGCAGTCGGCCGGCGGCAGCCTGCGCGAAGACATTCCGTCGCTGGTCGAGGCGACGGTGCTCAACGCACTGCGGCGCTGGTTCGCGGTGTTGTTCTGGTTCCTGCTGCTGGGCCCGGCCGGCGCGTTGGGTTACCGGCTGCTGGCGCTGATGGCGGAGAGCCCGATGCGCGCACGCGTGCCGGTGGAGCCGCTGGCGCTGGCGCAGCGCCTGCTGGGCTGGATCGAGTGGCCGGTGGCGCAGCTGATGGCGTTCTCGATGGCGCTGGTCGGCAATTTCGATACGGCGTGGAAGGCCTGGCGCCAGGCGCACGGTGAGCGCCTGGCAGGCAACATCGGCTTCCTGGGCGCGGTGGCGCGGGCCAGCGTCAATGCCGAACTGCGCGAAGACGCGCACGATTACACCGAGGCAGGGCTGTTGCCGGTGTGGCAGCGGTTGCCGGACCTGCGGGATGCGATGAGCCTGGTGTGGCGGATGCTGCTGCTGTGGCTGGCGATCCTTGCCTTGCTGGTGATTGCAGGCTGGGTGACGTAGTTGCTTTGCAGGGCTTGCAGCCCTGCACCTGCAGAGGCAACAGCAACAGCAACAGCGGCTCTGGGTTGCTGTTGATTGGGCGGGGCGGTGTGAGGCTGCAGGACACGCCGTAAACCCGTCCCTGGGGGCTCGATGGCGCCATCCATGGCGCCAACGGTCCTGCAGCCCCACACCGCCCCACCTCCGACAGATTCCGGCGGCTGTTGGTAGGTGTCGACCTTGGTCGACACGGTAGATCCACGCCATGCGTGGATGCAGAGCGAAGCCATCCGCTTCCGCTTTTGATCTTCTCTTTCTTTTCCGTGGTGGACGTACACGGAAACTGTCCGTGGCCGGGTGGGTGGGCTGCGCAGGGGCGTGAGCCGCATGGATGCGGCGACCGAGCTTACATGGACGTACTTGCAGCGACCCCTGCGCAGTCCACCCGCCCGGCCAATCCCATGATCGACAAACGCCGCCCACCACGAGGGGCTGCGCCGTTGGCTGGAATCCTAGACCGGTGCCAGCGCGGTGAACGGTGCCCACGGCAGGTTGCGCAGCAGCGCATACCCGGGCAGTACCCAGAGCCAGAACGTGGGATTGGCCAGTACCCGCATCAGCGGGTCGAGCACGCGTGGGCGGATGCCGGCGATGTTCAGCAGCATCAACAACAGGAACGGCAGGCTGATGACCAGCAACGGGTTCATCGCCATCGCGCCGGGCAGGTCGAAGTGGACCAGGGAATACAGGCAGCGCGTGCTGCCACAGCCCGGGCAGTACAGGCCGGTCAGCGCGTACAGCGGACAGCTCGGCAGCGGATTGCCGGCGACATACGGATTGACGTTGCGCAGCACCACCGTGGCACCTGCGGCCAAGCCGGCGGAAACCAGCAGCGGCGCCCAGCGGGCGAGTCGGGAACGGATGGGAAGCGCGGACATGCAACAACGGATCCGGCGCAGGCGCCGGATCCGTCCAGGCGTATCAGTAGCCGCTGTTGCTCATCGCGCCCATGCCGCCGAGCACAACGAAGAACAGCACGTACAGCACGACCAGCACGGCCCAGGCGATGGCCGACCAGATGGCCCACTTCTTGGCCTTGGCGGCGGAGTCCTGAGCGCCGGCGATGTCGCCAGCGGCCAGCTTGCCGTTGACCTGGGCGGCGTAGACGATCGACACGATGCCGGCCGGCAGGCAGCAGAACAGGGTGGTCAGGATCGCCCAGACCAGGTTGTTCGGGACCTGCGGAGTGGCGGTATTCATGGGTTCAAGCTCCTTGATGGGTGGTGGTGGTGAATCATTGGTCGGAAAGAGCGCCCAGTACGGCCAAGCCGCCGAACAGCCCGAACCACAACAACAACAGGACCGGCAGGGCCACGGCCGAAGCCACCGCCCACCAGCCCGCCTTGCGCGACGCGCTGTAAGCCCCGGGCAGATCGCCGGCCGCGCGGCGGCCATCGACCTGGGAGGCATAGACGATCGACACCACGCCCAACGGCAGGCAGCAGAACAGCGTCGTCAGGATCGCCCAGACCAGATGGTTGGGGATGTAGACCGGACGGCTGAGCGGTGGTGGTTGATTCAAAGCGAGACTCCATTCCTTGGTGGCCGGCCTTGGTGAATCGGCCGAACCTCCCCCCTGTGGGTGCGTAATCTACCGCAACCGGCGTTGCATGTATGCGTTTACACGCACGGCATGCCGTGTTCGCCACTGGACGGTGGCGTATGCGGGGCAGGCCGCAGGGTCGCCTGGCGGGCCGATTCCGTCAGGCGTGATCGCCGCGCAGGGCCCGCACCTGGGCTTCCAGCGCCTGGGCGTTGGCGGTGTGGCCATCCACGGCCGGTGCCGCCACCACTTCGACGGTGGCGCGGAAACGGCGCGGCACCCGCATGCGGCCCAGGCGGCTGTCGCGCCGGCTCCACATGCTCGACCACATCCCGCGCAGGGCCATTGGCACCACCGGCACCGGGCGCCGTTCGAGGATCTTCTCGACGCCGGATTTGAACGGGGCCATCTGCCCGTCGCGGGTCAGTGCGCCTTCCGGGAAGATGCAGACCAGCTCGCCTTCCGCCAACGCGGCGTCGATTTCATCGAACGCGCGCTGCATCAGCGCCGGGTCCTCGCGTGCACCGGCAATCGGGATCGCCTTGGCGGTGCGGAAGATCCAGCGCATCACTGGGATGTTAAAGATCTTGTAGTACATGACGAAGCGCACCGGGCGCGGGATCGTCGCCGACAGGATCAGTGCGTCCATGTAGCTGACATGGTTGCAGACCAGCAGCGCGGCGCCTTCGTCGGGCACGTTGGCCTCGATGCCGTGCGGGCGCAGCCGGTACAGGGTGCGCACCATCAGCCAGCTGAGGAAGCGCATCAGGAATTCGGGGACGATGGTGAAGATGTAGATCGCCACCAGCGCGTTGGCGATGGCCAGCGCCAGGAACTGCTGCGGGATGGTCCAGTGCAGCAGCTTGTGCGCGGCCAGCGACAGCAGGGCCGCACCCACGATGAAGCCGGAATTCTGGATGTTCAGCGCGGCGAACACACGCGACATCTGCGCCTTCGGCGTGCGGCTCTGGATCAGCGCGAACAGCGGCACCACGAAGATGCCGGTGAACAGGCCGATGCCGATCAGGTCGATGACGATACGGATGCTGCCGGGTTGCTGCAGGAACGTGCCGACGGTCAGCCCGTGCGCGGTCGCCTCGCCGCTGCGGGCGAAGTACAGGTCAAGCAGGAAGGCGGTCATGCCGAACGCACCCAGCGGCACCAGGCCGATTTCAACCGTGCGTGCCGACAGCTTCTCGCACAGCAGCGAGCCGACGCCGGTGCCGACCGAGAACAGGGCCAGCGCGAAGATGTACAGGGTCGGCTCGCCCCCCAGATTGGTGACTGCGTAGGCCGGCAACTGCGAGGTCAGCACGGTACCGACGAACCAGAACCAGGACACGCCCAGGATCGAATTGCGCACCGCTTTCTGCTGGCGCGCCATGCGCAGCACCGCCAGCGATTCCGGCAGCGGGTTCCAGTTGATCTTCAGGTTGGGATCGCCGGCATCGACCCTGGGAATCAGCCGTGCGGCGATGTTGCCGCAGATCGCCAGCGCGATGATCGCGCACGCGGCCACCACCGTGCCATGACTGCCGGCGACGGTGAACACCAGGCCGCCGACGATCATGCCGGACAGGATCGACATCGAGGTGCCCATCTCGACCAGGCCATTGCCACCGGTCAGTTCCTCGGGCTTGAGCACCGACGGCAGCACCGAATATTTCACCGGGCCGAACAGGGTCGATTGCATGCCGGTGCAGAACAACGCCACCAGCAACACCGGCAGGCTCTGGGTGAGGAAGCCGGTAGCGGCCAGCGACATGATCACGATCTCCATGGTGGTGGTGATCACGATCAGCCGCGATTTTTCCAGCTTGTCAGCGATCTGCCCGGCCAGTGCCGAGAACAGGAAGTACGGCAGGATGAAGATGGCCGGTGCCAGCGTGGCGTACAACCCCAGTTCTTCCTCCGGCACGGCCATGAACAGCAACATGCTGATGATCGCCTGCCGGTACACGTTGTCGTTGAACGCACCCAGCGCCTGGACGACGAAGAACGGCAGGAAACGGCGCTGGCGCAGCAGGGCGAACTGGTTGTGACCGGACATGGAACCTCCTTGACCGGCGCAGCCTAGCATTCCTGCCCGTGTGTCGGGACTGCGGTGGGGCGCATCCACGCATGGCGTGGATCTACCCAGACCCCATGGCGGTGGGTGCGGACCGTTGGTCCGCACACCTCCATCGATCTCAGACGATATCGTCGACCACGCCGCCATCCACGCGCAGTGCCGCACCGGACGTGGCCGAAGCCTGCGGGGACGCCAGGTACACCACCATGTTGGCCACTTCTTCGACCGTGGCAGTGCGCTGGATCACCGAAGACGGCCGGTGTGCCATGACGAACTCGCGGCCGATCTGCTCCAGCGGCTTGCCACTGCGCTGGCGTTCATCTTCGAACATCGCCGCGAAGCCGTCGGACAGGGTTGGGCCGGGCAGCACCGCATTGACGGTGACGCCACTGCCGGCCACGCGCTTGGCCAGGCCGCGCGACAGCGACAGCTGCGCGGTCTTGCTGACCCCGTAATGGATCATGTCGGCCGGAATGTTGCGTGCCGATTCGGAGGAAATGAACAACACGCGGCCCCAACCGGCTGCCACCATCGCCGGCAGCAGCGCCCGCGACAGGCGCACGCCGGACATCACGTTGGTCTGCCAGTAGCGCTCCCAGGTGGCGTCTTCGGTCTCGAAGAAGTCCTCGGGGCCGAAGATGCCGGCGTTGTTGACCAGGATGTCGACCTTGGGCAGGCCGGCCAGCAGGGTATCGACGCCGGCTGCATCGGAGAGGTCGGCGGCGACGCCGATCACCTCGGCACCCGGAACGGCGGCGAGCAGGCGCTGGCGGGCGCGTTCGACGCTGTCGGTGCTGCGGCCATTGAGAATGACCCGCGCACCCGCTGCGGCAAGACCCTGGGCGATCGCCAGGCCGATGCCGGCGGTGGAAGCGGTGACCAGCGCGGTACGGCCGGCGAGTTCGATCTTCATGGGGGAGTCCAGGAGCAGGGGATCACCCAGTATCCGCGCGGGAACGTGATCGGGATGCAGCGCCAGGCGCAACGCGCTGTTGCGTTGCTGGTAGCGCCGGGCCATGCCCGGCGGCCTCGCCACGTTGCCGGAACCGGCATCCGCCGGGGATGGCCCGGCGCTACCGATGTCAGGTGAGCGTACGCACCGCCTCATTGGCCGCGGCCCGCACCTTCGGCAGCAGGCGCAGCACCAGCGCCATCTGCGTGCGGATCAGCTGCAGCTTCGGCGGCATCGCCTCATCGATCTGTTCCAGCTCGGCGGCCACCGCACGATCAGCGTCGTTGTCATCTTCCGCGACCTGCTGTCGGGCGGCCAGCGCCGCCGCCAGCTGCTGCAGTGCCTTTCGCACGCGATCACCGGCAGCCAGGGCCAGTGGATCACCGGCGTAGCTGTCCACCTGGTCGCGGTGCGCACCCAGCGCCGACAAGTGCCCAAGCAGCGTGTTGGAGAGCGCCAGGAAGTGGAAGCCGGCATCCAGGTTGCGGCGCACGTGGCCGGGTTCGCGCAGCATGTTCGACAGTGCGGTGGACAGCGCGGCGTCGGCGTTGTGCATGTCGCGGCGGGCGATGCGGTAGGCCAGGTCATCGCGCATGCCGCTGCGGTACTGGCCCAGCACCGAATCGAGGTAGCGCGCGGCGGTATCCAGCACCCGCGCCAGCACCCGATGCAGCTGGCGGCCCTGCCAGTCGGGCAGGATCAGGAACGCGGCGGCGGCGGCGATCGCACAGCCCAGCAGCGTATCGACCATGCGCGGCACGATCAGCACGAAGCCATCGCCGATCAGGTTGAAGCAGGTCAGGGCCATCACGGTGATCGCCGCCGATGCCACCAGGTAGCGATCGGTACGGGTGAAGAAGAACAGCAGCGCCGACAGCAGCGCGATCAGCAGCTGCACGTGCAGCTGCGGGAACAGCTGCAGCAGCGCCCAGGTGAGCACGAGGCCGGCCACGGTACCGACGATGCGCTGCGCCAGGCGCTGGCGGGTGGCGCCGAAGTTGGGCCGGCACACGAATACGATCGTCAGCAGCACCCACGAGCCGTTCTGTGCGTTGAACAGCCGGATGGCCGCGAAACCGGCGATCAGTGCCAGCGCCATGCGCAGGCCATGGCGGAACAGCACCGAGCCGGGCGTGAGCTGCTGGCGCAGGCGCACGCCCATCTCGCGCAGGGTGTGCGGGTTGCTGTCGCGCAGGCGCGTATCGACATTGTCGAGGCTGGCCTCGGAGCGTTCGGCGTCCAGCAGGCGGCGCTCGATGCTGCGCAGGTTGTGCACCAGCAGGTCCAGCGAACCCAGCAGGCGCTGCCACTGTGGGCGCTGCTGGTCGCGCAGGTAGGCCAGCGCATCGGCCAGGTCGCGCCCGGCCTGCTGGTTGCTTTCGCCATACACGAACGGACGGCGCAGGCGGATCGCCTCGCCCAGCCGCGCGCAGGCCTGGCCCTGCAGGTCGAGCAGGCGCTGGCAGCGGTACAGCACGTCACTGTGGAAGAAGGCGTCGACCAGCGCGCCATACGGGTAGTGCGAGGAGCTGGCGCGCTCGTGGAAATCCTGCGCCATGTAGTACAGGCGCAGGTACAGGCCTGAGTTCACCCCGGGCCTGCCGGAGCGGCCGAAGCGGGCCAGGATCGCCGTTTTGGCCTCGTTCAACGCGCCGACCACGCGCCGGTTCTGCTCGGCCAGATCGAGCTGGCGGCGTTGCAGGTCGGCCTCACGTACCGGCTCGAACAGGGCGGCCTTCAGCTGCAGGTAACGGCCCAGTTCGATGTAAAGCCGCGCCACGCGCTCACGCACCGGGCGGTTGGCGAACAGTGCGGTCCACAGGATCGACAGCAGTCCGTACCAGACGGCACCTGCCAGCAGGTGGCTGACGGCGTCCAGCGCGCTGTGCAGATCGGTGGCGCCATGCTGCTCCAGGCCGATCATGGTGTAGATCGCCAGCGTTACCGTGGCCTGGGCGATGGATGCGTAGCGCTCGCCGAGCGCGCCGAGCAGGGTCAGGCAGAAGGTGGACAGTGCCAGCGCGCCGATGAAGATCCATGGCCACGGGAACAGCCAGATCACCGAGGCTGCAGCGATACAGAAACACAGCAGCGACAGCAGTACCGCCTTTGTCCGGCCCCACCAGTTGTCGTCGGTCTCGGCGATGGCACTGGCGATGATGCCGAGGAACACGCCGGGCAGCGCCGTGAGCGCGTCCAGATGCCAGCACACGGCAAGCGCCGCCGTCAGGGCGATGAACACCCGCAGGCCATAACTGGCCTTCTCGTGGGCCCACAGGCGGCTGAGGCGGGATTGGCGGGCGGACATGCAGGCTCGGTGGAAGGATCTCCCACCATTATTGCGGGGGGCGCGTGAAATGGGGGGCCGCGTGCTGATTGATGTGCCGACCGATGTGCGGACCAACGGTCCGCACCCACCGAATCCGGTAGCGCCGCGCCATGAGCGGCGGACAGGCAAAACCGCCGGGCACGGCCTGGCGCTACCGGGGTTGGGTTACATCTCCCAGCGCACGCTCAGAGCCAGGGTGCGTGGGAGGCCGGCGCCGGCGTTGGACCAGTACTTCCGGTTGGCCAGGTTCTCGACGCTGGCACGCAGGGTCACCGGGTGGCCCGAGGCAAGCAGGCGGTAGCCGACGCCGGCATTCACCAGCGTGTAGTCGGGCAGCTTCAGGGTGTTGTCGGCGTCGTACCAGACATCGCCGTAGTAGCGCACGGCCGCATACGTTTCCAGGCCGTCCACCCACGGCAGCTGGTAGGTGGCGTGCACGACCCCGCTCCAGCGCGCGGCACCGGCGGTACGGTTGCCTTCCTGTGCGGCGCTGGCCGGCGACAGCCTGTCGTAGGTCGGGTCCAGCCAGGTGACGCCACCGCCGACCGTCAGGGCATCGTTGAGGTGCAGGTCGGCACTGGCTTCGATGCCTTCGTACAGCGTGATGCCGTCCTGCACCAGGCGCTTGCCGGCAGGCGTGAGCTCATCGATGTTGGCGCCACGCTCCAGCCGGAACGCTGCCAGGTTCGCGTTCCAGCGCGTTGCCTCGACCTTCGCGCCGATCTCGTACTGCTTGCTGATGGTCGGGTCGAGCACGTCGCCCGCGTTGATGTAGCTGCTGCCTACGCGGCTGCCGGCTTCCAGCGATTCGATGTAGCTGGCATACAGCGTGACCGCCTCGCTGGGCTTGAACATCACGGCGTAGGTCGGCGTGACCGGGTAGGTGTGGTAACGCCCCTTGGTTTCGAAGTCGTTGTAGCGCCAGCCCGCCAGCACCGACCAGCCGCCACCGAGGTTCACCGTATCGCTTGCGAACACCGCCTGCTGCACGGTCTCGTCGCCACGGGTCATCACTCGTGAACCGACGGCGTCGTGGCGGATGGCGTGGCGCTGGTACAGGTTGGCGCGGCCGATGGGGTTCCACTCGTAGGGGCGGTCCCATCCCAGCCCGGTCTGGTGGCTGATGCCTGCCACCACCTGATGCTGCAGCGGACCGGTGCGGAAGCTGCCCTGCAGCATCGCCTGGGCCAGCTTCCACTCGCTCTTGCCGCCCAGTTCGTAGACGTTGACGTCATAGTCGCCGTTGAGATCATCGATGTAGGCGAAGATCTTGTTGACGTCGTTCCACGAAGTCGTGACGCCGTAGCTCAGATTGGCCTTCCAGTTGCCGTTGATCTGCCAGTTCAGTGCCGTCGACAGCAGGCTCGATCGGGTGTCGTAGTAGGTGCCGGGCACGCCATTGTCGACGTCGCCGGCAATCGGGCGCGGCGCCGAGGTCAGGCCGCGGAAGTAGTACTGCGGCGCTTCGCCGCTGAGATCGCGCGACTGGAAGACGCCATCCAGGGTCCAGGTCAGGCGATCAGTCAGCCGTGCGTCCAAAGCGAGTGCGCCGACCTTGCGGTCCACGCGGCCCCCGTTGAAGGTCTCGCCCTTTTCCCGGTAGGCGTTGAAACGGTAGCCGAACATCTGCTCGTTGCCGAAGCGACCACCGGCATCGATGCCGCCACTGACGATGCCCTGCTCGCGCCAGCCCAGCTGGGCGGAGAAGGTGGGTGTATCGGTCGGCTTCTTGGTGATGTAGTTGACGATGCCACCGGGTGCGCCGAAACCGTAAAGGAATCCGCCCGGGCCTTTCAGCAGATCGACCTGTTCCATCACTTCCAGCGGCCATTCGGTGCCCCAGGAAGAGACCTGCAGGCCATTGACCCGATAGCTGTCGAAGTTCAGGTCGATGCCACGGTTGCGGATCGGCGAACTCCAGCCACTGGCATAGGCGCTGACCTGCGTGGTGACCGAAGGGTCGAGCAGGAACGCTTCGCCCAACGAGACCACCTGGCGCTGTTCGATCTGCTCGCGGCCCACGGCGGTGATCGCAAACGGGGTGTCGCGCAGGGCGCGATCACCCAGGGCGCCGGCGTCGGCGTGGGTGCGTTCGGCGGTGACCTTGACCGCATCCAGTTCGGTGGCACTGCGGTTGCCGCGGTCCGGTGCGGATTGAGCGTGCGCGGCACACGCCACGGACAGGGAAATGGCAAGCAGGGCCGGGCGGCACAGCAGGTGCGATGGCATGGTTCGGTGATCCTCGGCGGGGGGCCACAGGCCATCCGCCCACAGGTGGGGGAAGGGGCAGTGGCTGGGATCACGCAGGCTGGCCGGAGATGGCAGCGGGGCGCCGCGGAGGGGCGCAGGACCATGGCTGGATGAGAATTGTTCTCTTTTCGTTACGGCGCGTCAAACCCGGAGGGCCAAGCAGCCGGCCAGCGGCCGGCTCTACCCGTAGATCCACGCCATGCGTGGATGGCGTTCCGCGGTAGTGCCGGCCGCTGGCCGGCACCTTCCATCACGCGCGCTGCGCGCGCTTGAGCAGCCTCGCTTCGCGCTTGCGTGCGCGACGTGCCCGCCAGCGTTCGGCCAGGCAGGAGAAGATCACGTACAGCGCCGGCGTGCTGAGCAGGGTCAGGCTCTGCGAGAACAGCAGGCCGCCGATCATCGCGATGCCCAGCGGGCGCCGCAGCTCGGAGCCTTCGCCCAGGCCGATCGCCAGCGGCACCGCCGCCAGGATCGCCACCATCGTGGTCATCATGATCGGGCGGAAGCGCACGATGCTGGCCTCGCGCGCAGCATCGCGTGGTGCCAGGCCATGCTCGCGCTGCGCCACCAGCGCGAAGTCGATCATCATGATCGCGTTCTTCTTGACGATGCCGATCAGCAGCACCAGCGCGATCATCGAGATCACCGACAGCTCGGTGTTGGTACCGAACAGCGCCAGCAGTGCACCCACGCCCGCGGCCGGCAGCGTGGACAGGATGGTGACCGGATGGATCAGGCTCTCGTAGAGCATGCCCAGCACCAGGTACACGGTCAGGATCGCCGCCAGCACCAGGATCAGCATGTCGCTGGGGTCGGAGTTGAAGCCGAAGCCGGCGTCATCGGCCAGGCGGATGTCGCCCGGCATGCGCATGCCGGCCACGGTGGCATCGATGATCGCCTTGGCTTCACCCATGCTCACGTCCGGCGCCAGGTTGTAGCTCAGGTCCATCGTCGTGTACTGGTTTTCATGGGTGATCTGCGACGGCGCAAGGCCCGGCACCTGGGTCGCCACTGCGGTGATCGGCACCATGTCGCCGTTGCGCGCACGCACGTACACCTCGTCCAGCGCCGCCGGTGTGGCAGTCTGCGAGGGCAGGGCGTTGACCACCACGCTGTACTGGTTGATGTCGGAGTAGATGGTGGAGATCTGGCGCTGGCCGAACGCACCGTACAGGGCGCCATCGATGGCGCCGACGGTGATGCCCAGGCGCGCGGCCTTGGCGCGGTCGATCTCGATGTTCTGGCGCAGGCCGGCGTTGTCCACGTCGGTGCCGACGTCGCGCAGCTTCGGGTTCTTCTTCAGTTCCGCCTGCAGCTTTGGCAGCCATTCCTGAAGCGATGCCAGGTCGTTGCCCTGCAGCGAGATGCGGTACTGCGCGCCCTGGCTGGAACCGCCGCCATCGTTGCTGGGAAGATCCTGGATCGCGCGCAGGCGCAGCTGCAGGTCGGGGTAACGGTCGGCCTTGGCGCTCAACCGTGCCAGCGCATGCGCGGTGGTTTCGCGGCGGCCGTCGCTGCGCGACTTCAGCTCGATGTTGAACTGTGCGCTGGAGCCCTGGCGGCCACTGCCCAGGCGCACGCCCACGGTCTTCACCGCCGGGTCGGCCATCAGCATGTCGGTGATGCGTCGCTGGCGGGCGACCATGTCCTCGAAGGACACGGTGGCGCTGGAGTTGGCCCGGCCCCAGATCAGGCCGGTGTCCTGCGGTGGGAACGCGCCCTTCTTCACCGCGCCGAACAGGAAGACGGTGACGCCGATCAGGATCAGCGGGGTGAGCGACATCAGCAGCGCGTGGCGCAGCGAGAAATCGAGGAACACCGTGTAGATGCGCAGCATGCGTTCGTGGCCGGCATCGAGCCAGCGGCCGAAGCGCGACGGCGGCGCAGCGTGATCGTGGGCGCTGAGGAAGCGGCTGCACAGCGCCGGGGTCAGCGTCAGCGAGACGATCATCGACACCACGATCGCCGCCACCAGGGTGACGGTGAACTCGCGGAAGAACGCGCCCATCATGCCGCTGGCGAAGAGCAGCGGGATGAACACCGCCACCAGCGAGGCGGTGATCGAGACGATGGTGAAACCGATCTCGCGCGCGCCGGTCAACGCGGCCTGCATGCGCGGCATGCCCTCGTCGAGGTGGCGCATGATGTTCTCGATCACCACGATCGCATCGTCGACCACAAAACCAATCGCGATCACCAGCGCCAGCAGGCTCAGGTTGTTCAGGGTGAAGCCCATCACGTACATCACCAGCGCGGCACCGGCCAGCGACAGCGGCACGGTCACCGCGGCGATCAGCGTCGGTGCCAGCCGGCGCAGGAACAGCGCCATGGTCAGCACCACCATCGCCAGGCTGATCAGCAGGGTGATCTGTACTTCATGCAGCGAGGAGCGGATGGTCGGCGTACGGTCGAAGTACGGCGTCATCGTGGTGCCCGGCTGCAGGTAGTCGCGCAGGGTCGGGATCTGTGCCTTGACCCGGTCCACGGTCTCCACGATGTTGGCGCCGGCACGGGTGAACACGTACATCACCACCGCTGGCTTGTGGTCGAACCAGGCCGCCTGGTAAGCGTCCTGCTGGCCGTCGTAGACGTTGGCGATGTCCTTGAGGCGGATCACCCGGCCATCGCCCTGGGTCTTGACCACCAGATCGGCGAAGTCGGCGGCGCGTGCCACCGAATCGTTGGCGATGATCGCGGTGGTGGTGTTGCCATCGCTGAGGAAGCCGGTGGGCGAAGTCACGTTGGCCGCGCGCACGGCGTTGCGCAGGTCATCGGCGGTCAGGCCGAGCGCGTTCATCAGGCGCAGGTTGACGTCCACGCGCACCGCCGGCGTGGAGGCGCCGGCAATGTCGACCGAGGCAACGCCGCTGATCTGGCGGATGCGCTGCGCCAGCAGTGAGTCGGCCACGTTGTACAGCTCGTCGGCCGACTGCGTCTGCGAGGTCAGCGCGATGGCGATGACCGGGTCGTCGTTCGGGTTCGCCTTCTGGTACATCGGCGAGCCCATGCCCGAAGGCAGGTCGGCCTGCGCCGAGTTGATCGCGGTCTGCACGTCCAGCGCGGCCGAATCGATGTTGTGGCCGCTCTGGAAGATCATGAACACCAGCGAGCTGCCTTCCGAGCTCGACGAGCGCATGCGGTCGATGCCCGGCAGCTGGCCAAGGTGGCGTTCCAGCGGCGCGGTGACCGTGGACGCCATGGTCGCCGCATCGGCGCCGGACTGGCTGGCATGCACGAAGATCACCGGGATCTCGATGTTCGGCAGCGCCGATACGCCCAGGCGCAGGTAGCAGATCAGGCCTACCATGAACAGGCCGATGGCCAGCAGGGCGGTGCCGATCGGGCGGCGGATGAAGGGGCCGGACAGGTTCATCGTGCGGTCCCCCGCAGCAGCGGGGCGTGGATCATGCCTGCGGCTCCTGCAGCGAACCATTGCGCAGCGCGCGCTGTTCGCGGCGGCGCGCCAGCCACTCGGAGAAGCGCTCCATGTACAGGTAGATCACCGGCGTGGTGTACAGCGTGACCAGCTGCGACAGCAGCAGGCCGCCGACGATGGCGATGCCCAGCGGGCGGCGCAGTTCCGAGCCGATGCCGGTGCCGAGCGCCAGTGGCAGCGCGCCGAGCATGGCCGCGGCGGTGGTCATCATGATCGGGCGGAAGCGGAGCAGGCAGGCACGGCGGATCGCCTCGTGCGCGTTGGCTCCGGCGCGGCGGGCCTCGATCGCGAAGTCCACCATCATGATGCCGTTCTTCTTGACGATGCCGATCAGCAGCACGATGCCCACGATGCCATCCACCGACAGGCTCAGGCCGCACAGCATCAGCGCCAGCAGCGCGCCGACACCGGCCGGTGGCAGCGTGGAGATGATCGTGATCGGGTGGATGTAGCTCTCGTAGAGCACGCCCAGCACGATGTAGATCACCACCAGCGAGGCCAGCAGCAGCCACACCACGTCGGTCTGGCTGCCGGTGAACTCGGCGGCCTTGCCGATGAACTCGGCATGCAGGTGGGTGGGCATGTCCAGGCTGTCCTTGGTTTCCTGGATCGCACGCACCGCTTCGGACAGCGAATAGCCCGGCGCCACGTTGAACGACACGGTCACCGCCGGCAGCTGCTGCTGGTGGCTGACCACCAGCGGTGCGCTGCTGACCTTGCCTTCGGCCAGCGCCGACAGCGGGATGATGTTGCCGGCGCCGACGGTGATGCCGGTGTTCTGCGCGCCGATGCCGGTGGCGGTGGACGAGTTGGACGAGGTGACCTGGCCGAAGCTGGTGGCGTTGGTACCGGTCAGCGCGCCGGCGCCGTTGGAGGCGACGGCCAGCTGTTCCATCAGTGCGGTACTGGTGCGGAACTCCGGTGCCACTTCCAGCACCACGCGGTACTGGTTGAGCTCGGTGAAGATGGTCGAGATCTGGCGCTGGCCGAACGCATCGTAGAGCGTGTCGTCGATGGTCTGCATCGGCACGCCCAGCACGCTGGCCTTGTCGCGGTCGATGTTCAGCTCAAGCGCACGGCCCTGGTTGGACAGGTTGTTGTCGACGTCGGCAAGCTCCGGGCGCTTGCGCAGCGCTTCGGTCAGGCGCGTGGCCTGCTTGGCCACTTCGGCGCTGTCCACGTCCGACAGCGAGTACTGGTACTCGGTGGCGGCCACGCGGGTATCCAGGGTCACGTCCTGCACCGGTTTCAGGTACAGGGCCACGCCCGGAATGCCGGCCACCGCCTTCTGCAGGCGTGGCAGGATCTCATCCAGGCCGTCGCGCTGGCTGCGTTCCTTCAGCACGATCGACAGCTGGCCCTGGTTGAGCGTGGGGTTCATGCTGCCAGCGCCGATGAAGGCCGATACGCCGGTCACATCCGGATCGTGCCGCAGTGCTTCGGCGACCTGCTTGGTGCGCTGCTCCATCTGCGGGAAGGCGATGTTCTGGTCGGCCTGCACCACGCCGGTGATCAGGCCGGTGTCCTGTTCGGGCAGCAGCCCCTTGGGAATCAGCACGTACAGCAGTACGGTCAGTACCAGCGCGCCACCGGCCACGGCCAGGGTCAGGCGCTGGTGGCCCAGCACCCAGTCCAGGCTGTGCTCGTACAGGCCCACGGTGCGCGTCCACAGGTTCTGCTTGCCGGCCGCCGCTGCGCGTTCGTGCGCGTCCTCACCCTCGGGCAGGGCGTCGGGCTTGAGCAGGTAGGCGCACATCATCGGGGTGAGCGTCAGCGAGATCAGCATCGACAGCACCACCGCGATGCTCAGCACCCAGGCGAATTCGTGGAACAGGCGGCCGGTGACGCCGGGCATCAGCAACAGCGGCAGGAACACCGCCACCAGCGAGACCGTCAGCGACAGCACGGTGAAGCCGATCTGGCGTGCGCCGATCTCGGCCGCTTCCTTGCCACTCTTGCCCTGCTCGATGTAACGCACGATGTTCTCGATCATCACGATCGCATCGTCGACCACGAAGCCGGTGGCCACCACCAGCGCCATCAGCGACAGGTTGTCCAGCGACATGCCGGCAAAGGCCATCACCGCGAAGGTGCCGGCCAGCGACAGCGGTACCGCCACCGAAGGAATGATCGTGGCCCACAGCCGGCGCAGGAACACGAAGATCACCGCCACCACCAGCCCGATGGTGAGGATCAGGGTGAACTGCACTTCATGCACCGAGGCGCGGATGGTCTCGGTGCGATCGTTGAAGATCTCCAGGTGCACGTCAGCCGGCAGCACGCCCTGCAGCTGCGGCAGGATCGCACGGATGCGCTCGACGGTCTGCACGATGTTGGCGCCCGGCTGGCGACGCACTTCCAGCAGCACCGCCGGCTTGCCATCGGCCCAGGCCGCCAGCTGGTCGTTCTCCACGCCATCGACCACCTCGGCCACGTCGGACAACCGCACCGGGCGGCCGTTCTTGTAGCTGATGATGGTGTCGCGGTACTCGGCAGCGCTGGCCAGCTGGTCGTTGGTGCCGATGCTGTAGGACTGGGTCTTGCCGTTCAACGAGCCCTTCGGCGCATTGACGTTGGCCTGGGTGAGCGCGCTGCGCAGCTGCTCCAGGGTCAGGCCCATGTTCGACAATTGGGCCGGATTGACCTGGATGCGCACGGCCGGACGCACGTTGCCGGCAATCGAGACCAGGCCCACGCCCTGCACCTGCGACAGGCGCTGGGCCAGGATCGAGTCGGCGTAGTTGTTGACGTCACGCAGCGGGCGCGTGTCGGAGGTCAGTTTCAGGGTGACGATGGCCGCGTCGGCCGGGTTCACCCGGTTGTAGACCGGCTGGTAGGGCAGCGACGAGGGCAGAGTGGCCTGGCGGATCGCCGCCTGCACGTCCTGCGCGGCGATGTCGATGTCGCGGTCCATCGAGAACTGCAGGATGATCGTCGACAACCCGGCCGACGAGTCCGACGTCATCAGTTCCAGCCCGGAGATCTGCCCGAACTGGCGCTCCAGTGGCGTGGTGACCAGCGAGGCCATGGTGGTGGCGTTGGCGCCGGGGTACTGGGTGGTGACCACCAGGCTGGGCGCATCGATTTCCGGCAGCGCCGACACCGGCAGCTTGCGGTAACCGAGAATGCCCAGCAGCAACAGGCCCGCCATCAACAGCGAGGTAGCGATCGGGCGGCGGATGAAGATCGTCGAAAAGCCCACGGACTGATCCTTGCTGGCACTTCAATGTCGGCGCCGGCAGGTCCGCCGGCGCGAGGGAGAACCGTGGCCTGCGCTCAGCGCGGACCACCACCGCGACGGCCACCGCCGCCACCGTTCTTCTGCTCGGCCGCCTTCAGCTCGGCCTCGGTCGGTGCGGCCGGGGTTTCGCCCGGCTTCAGCGCGGTGACCTTGCTGCCCGGCTTCAGGCGGAACTGGCCTTCGCTGACCACCCGCTCGCCGCCCTTCAGGCCTTCAGCGATCTGCACCTGGCTGTCGCCCACTTCCACGCCACTGCGCACGGTCTGCATCTTCACCGTGTTGTCGCCCTGCACGACGTAGACGTACTCGCCGTCCGGCCCACGCAGCACGGCCTGGGTCGGAATGACCACGCCACCGCCGATGGTGCGCAGCTGCATGCGCACGTTGACGAACTGGCCCGGCCACAGGCCGTTGTCGGTGTTGTCGAACAGCGCGCGCGCCTTGAACGTGCCGCTGTCGGCACTGATCAGGTTGTCGACCACGTCCAGCTTGCCGTCACCGGACAGCACGTGCGAATCGGCGCGGTCCAGCGCTGCCACCGGCACCGCACCGGCGGCCTGCGCCTGGCGCACGTCGCCGAGCTGGCGTTCGGGCAGGTTGAACAGCACATGGATCGGGTGGACCTGGGTCAGCGTGACCAGGGCGGTACCGGCGCTGACCACGTTGCCCGCGTCGACCGCACGGATGCCGGCGATGCCGGAGATCGGAGCGGTGACCCGGGTGTACTGCAGCTGCACCTGTGCCGAGCGCATGCTGGCATCGTTCGCCGCGACTGCGCTCTCGTACTGTGCCACTTGGTTTCGTTGTGTATCCAGATCGGTCTTGGCGACGAACTGGCGATACTCCGGCGCATTCGAGCGCTGGTAGTTGGAGCGCGCGGTGGCCAGCAGCGCCTCGTTCTGGCGCTTGGCCGCCGCCGCCTGGTCGTAGCTGGCCTGGGCGGTGCGTGGATCGATCACTGCCAGCACGTCGCCCTTCTTCACTTCCTGGCCTTCGCGGAAGTTCAGGCTCATCAGCTGGCCACCGACCTGCGGGCTGACGGTGACGGTGTTCATTGCCGTCACCGTGCCCAGCGCGCTGGCATACACCGGTACGTCCTGGCGCGTGGCCTCGACCACGGTCACCGGCACCGGGCCGGCATCCGGGTCTTCGCCACCCTGGCGCGCTCCCGCCGCCGGCTTTCCAGCCTTGTCCTTGCCCCCGCCGATGACGCGCAGGCCGACCACGGCCAGCACCAGAACCGCCACGACCAGCAGCACGATCTTCCAAACACGTGACATTACGAGGACTCCAAGAGGGCTGGACGGGGCGCGACCCCGGTTGGCAATGCGCAAAGCATACCTGTGCCACATCACGTTTCCTGCATTACGGATGGGACGGGCGCTAAGACCGGATCCAGAGCGGGAGGTTCCCGTGGCGCCGGTGTTGCCCTACATTCAGCTGGAACCCTTTGCCGTGGAGATTGCGATGCGCCGTTCGCTGCTGCTGTCCGCCCTGCTGCTGGCCCTGCCGGCCCTTGCCAACGCCCAGGACGGGCAGCGCCCGGAAGTGACCGCCGCCGCACAGCGATTGCAGGCCCGGGTGGTCGAATGGCGCCGTGATTTCCACCAGCACCCGGAACTGTCCAACCGCGAGGCGCGCACTTCGGCCGAGGTCGCCAAGCGCCTGCGTGCGATGGGCCTGAAGCCGAAGACCGGCATCGCCCATCACGGCGTGGTGGCGATCATCGAGGGCGGCAAGCCTGGCCCGAAGATCGCCCTGCGTGCGGACATGGACGCGCTGCCGGTGACCGAGCAGACCGGCCTGCCGTTCGCCTCCAAGGCCACCGACCAGTACCGCGGCCAGACCGTGGGCGTGATGCATGCCTGTGGCCATGACGCGCATACCGCCACCCTGCTGGGCGTGGCTGAAGCGCTGGTGTCGATGAAGAAGGACCTGCCGGGCCAGGTGATGCTGATCTTCCAGCCAGCCGAGGAAGGCGCGCCGCCGCCGGAAGAGGGTGGCGCCGCGTTGATGCTGAAGGAAGGCCTGTTCGCCGACTTCAAGCCGGAGGCGGTGTTCGGCCTGCACGTGTTCTCCAGTGTGCAGGCCGGGCAGATCGCGGTGCGCGGTGGCCCGTTGATGGCTGCCTCGGACCGCTTCGGGATCAAGGTGATCGGTCGCCAGACGCACGGCTCGGCGCCGTGGAACGGCGTTGACCCGATCGTGGCCACCGCCGATCTGGTCGGCACCGCGCAGACCATCGTCAGCCGCCGCGCCAACCTGTCCAAGCAACCGGCGGTGCTGACCTTTGGCGCGATCAACGGCGGCATCCGCTACAACATCATTCCCGATGAGGTGGAGATGGTCGGCACCATCCGCACTTTCGACGAGGGCATGCGCCAGCAGATCTTCGCCGACCTGCGCAACGTGGCCGAGCACACCGCCGCCGCGCACGGTGCCAAGGCGGTAACCGACATCTACGAGTCGGAAGGCAACCCGGCCACGGTGAACGACCCGGCGCTGACCGCGAAGATGCTGCCGAGCCTGCAGGCGGTGGTGGGCAAGGACAACGTGTACGAGCCGCCGTTGCAGATGGGCGCGGAGGATTTCTCGCTGTACGCGAAGGAAGTGCCGGGCATGTTCTTCTTCGTCGGTTCCACCAGTGTGGGCATCGACCCGGCGACGGCGCCGGCGAATCATTCGCCGAAGTTCCTGCTGGATGAGAAGGCGCTGGATGTGGGATTGCGGGCGTTGCTGCAGGTGAGCCTGGATTACCTGCACGGTACCGGCACTCCTGCGGGGTGAGGGGTGCCGGCAGGGCTTGCAGCCCTGCACCCGCCTAAATCAACGTCAACGTCAAAAGTGGGCATTCCGTGGGATGGCGGGGTGGGTCCGGTTGAGGGGGACGCCGTAAACCCGTCCTTGGGGGCTTGGCCGCGGCATCCATGCCGCGGACACCCCCTCAACCGGACCCACCCCGCCTTCGACAGTTTCCCGCGGGCTGCCGGAACGACATCCTGCTTTGGTGGGTGTCGACCTTGGTCGACACGGCGGACGTCATGAACGTCTGAAGGATCGGCTTTTGATTTTGATTTTGATTTTGATTTTCTGATCTTTCCCGTGGTGGCGCGGGAAATTGTCCGTGGCCGGGAGGGTGGCTTGGCTGGGGGCGTGAGCCGCATGGATGCGGCGACCGAGCCTCCATGGACGGATTCACGGCGTCCCCCAGCCAAGCCACCCTCCCGGCCAACCCCGGCATCCGGCAACACAACCACCACGGAGGGGCTCCGCCGTTGGCCGGCCCGGCCGAAGGCCCGCCGTCCGCGCGATACAATGCCCACCATGAACACCCCACAGGATTCCAGCCTCGGTCGCGAGGTCAGTTACCCATCGCAGTACGATCCCGGCCTGCTGTTTCCCATCCCCCGCAGCGGCGCTCGCGCCGAGATCGGTCTCGATGACGCCGCGCTGCCGTTCGTCGGCCATGACCGCTGGCATGCCTTCGAGCTGAGCTGGCTCGACCCGCGCGGCAAGCCGCAGGTGGCCGTGGCCACCGTGCAGGTGCCGTGCACTTCGCCGCGGTTGATCGAATCGAAGTCGTTCAAGCTGTACCTCAACTCCCTCAACAGCACCCGCATCGACAGCGCCGAGGCACTGCGCGCGCGCATCGTGGCGGATCTGTCGGATTGTGCCGGTGCGCCGGTCCAGGTCGAGTTCGGCCTGCCGGGCCTGCGCGAGACGCCGCTCGGCGAGTCCATCGACGGGCTGGAACTGGAGATCGACTGCTACGGCCCGCCGCAGGCAGACTTCCTCTCGGCCAATGCCGATGAGGTGGTGGAGGAGACCCTGGTCTCGGCACTGCTGAAGTCCAACTGCCCCGTCACCGGCCAGCCGGACTGGGCCACGGTCAGCCTGCGCTACTACGGGCCGAAGATCGACCGTGCCGGCCTGCTGCGCTATCTGGTCAGCTACCGCGAGCATGCCGAGTTCCACGAACAATGCGTTGAGCGAATCTTCAGCGAGGTGTCTGCGCGCTGCCAGCCGCAATGGCTGGAAGTGGAAGCCCGCTACACCCGCCGTGGCGGCCTGGACATCAACCCGTGGCGCGCCAGCCCCGGCATCGCTGCCCCGGCCGCGACCTACCGCGAACTGCGCCAGTAACCGCCGCAGGCGGTTACGGGTGGCGCCGGGCCACGCCCGGCGAGCGCAGCGGCCACCTTCCGCCCCGTTTGTTCAGCCGCCCCCCGGGGCGGCTTCACATCTGCACCATCCCCGTTTAACAACCGCCATGGCACCGTGCGAGCCACGTAGTCATGCAGACGGGAGTTGTGGATGAGTACCGAGAAGAAAGCCGATTTCTCCGGCGTCAGTGCCAGCGTCGACAGTACCGCCGAGCAGGTGCCGAAGGCGGACTTCTCCGGCGTCAGCGCTTCGGTGGACAGTACCGCCGAGATCGTCAGCGGCGGCACCTACACCGTGCAGAAGGGCGACTCGCTGTCGAAGATCGCCAAGCAGCATCTGGGCGACGCCAACGCCTGGAAGAAGATCTTCGAAGCCAACCGCGATGTGCTTGACGACCCGGACAAGATTTTCCCGGGCCAGACCCTGAAGCTGCCGCCGAAGTAAGCCGGCGATCGAACGCCGTCCGACAATCCCTGGGAGGAACCCCGAATGATCAAGACCACCCCGCTCCAGACCGCCCTGATCGCCGCCCTGCTGGGCAGCGTCGCCCTGGTCGGTTGCAAGAAGAAGGAAGAGTCGACCGACACCAACGCCGCTCCGGCCGCCACGGCTCCGGCCGAGCCGGCAGCGCCGGCGCCGATGACCGGTGCACCGCCGCCGATGGCGGAAGCTGCTGCGGTCAGCGTTTCCACCGTCACCGTGGGCAAGACCGCTGCCGCCGACAAGTCGGTCGCCCCGGCTGCACTGTTCTCGCCGAAGGATGACGTCATCGTCTCGGTCAAGACCGATGGCGCTGCCAACAACGTCAATGTCGGCGCCAAGCTGACCTTCCAGGACGGCCAGGTGGCCGGCGAACAGACCGCGACCCTGAATGCCAGCGGCGCGGAGACCACCAACGTCACGTTCAAGAATGCAAAGGGCTGGCCGGCCGGCAAGTACCGCGCCGAGGTCATGGTCGATGGCAAGGCGGCCGGAACGCCGCAGGAGTTCGAGGTCAAGTAAGTCCTGCCGACTCTCTCCCGACAGGACTCACGATGGACGCAGCCGCGAGGCTGCGTCCTTTTTTATTGGGCGATGGTTGGCTTCATCCACGCATGGCGTGGATCTACCGATGCTGGAGCCGGGCTTCATCCACGCATGGCGTGGATCTACTGATGCTGGGGCCGGGTTTCATCCACGCATGGCGTGGATCTACTGATGCTGGGGCCGGGTTTCATCCACGCGTGGCGTGGATCTATCGATGCTGGGGCCGGGCTTCATCCACGCGTGGCGTGGATCTACTGATGCTGGGGCTGGGTTTCATCCACGCGTGGCGTGGATCTGTTGACGGTGGCGTCTGCGTAGATCCACGCCATGCGTGGATGGATCACAGCGTTGCCGCCGTGCAGTACCGCCGCGTATGGCGCGGCTTTGCCCCGCGCGGCTGAAAACGCGACAATGCAGGGGTTTCCCCGCCGCGCGCCCACCCTGACGGCGACGGGGGAAAGCGACACGGTTGCACGTGGCCCGGCGCTGGCGCCGGCCTTCCCCTGAGCATTGCTACAGAGTCCAAGTCCCCCATGTCCAAGATTCTCTACACGCTGACCGACGAAGCCCCGTTCCTGGCGACCCAGTCGCTGCTGCCGATCGTCGACGCCTACACCGCCACCGCCGGCATCGTGGTGGAAACCCGTGACATCTCGCTGTCCGGCCGCATCCTGTCGCAGTTCCCGGAACTGCTGTCCGATGCGCAGAAGGTCAGCGATGACCTGGCCGAGCTGGGCCAGCTGGCGACCACCCCGGACGCCAACATCATCAAGCTGCCGAACATCTCCGCCTCGGTGCCGCAGCTGAAGGCGGCCATCAAGGAACTGCAGGATCAGGGTTACCCGCTGCCGGATTACCCGGAAACCCCGGCTGACGACCAGCAGCGCGACTACAAGGTACGCTACGACAAGGTCAAGGGCAGTGCAGTGAACCCGGTGCTGCGCGAAGGCAACTCCGACCGCCGCGCACCGCTGTCGGTGAAGAACTACGCGCGCAAGCACCCACATCGCATGGGCGCCTGGGCGTCGGATTCGAAGTCGCATGTCGCGCACATGGCCGCCGGCGATTTCTACGGCAGCGAGAAGTCGGCCACCCTGGCCAATGCCGGTTCGCTGAAGATCACCTTCCACGGCAAGGACGGCAGCACCGTCGTGCTGAAGGAAAAGACCGCGGTCAAGGCCGGCGAGATCGTCGATGCCGCGGTGATGAGCCGCAAGGCACTGGCCGCCTTCATCGGTGAGCAGATCGCCGATGCCAAGGCCCAGGGCGTGCTGTTCTCGCTGCACCTGAAGGCGACCATGATGAAGGTCTCCGACCCGATCATGTTCGGCGTGGCGGTCAACGAGTTCTACAAGGACGTGCTGGCCAAGCACGCCGACGTGCTCAAGCAGGCCGGTTTCGACGCCAACAACGGCATCGGTGACCTGGCCGCGCGCCTGCCGTCGCTGCCGGAAGCCACCCGCGCCGCGATCGAAGCCGACCTGGCCGCCGAGTACGCACAGCGTCCGGGCGTGGCCATGGTCAATTCGGACAAGGGCATCACCAACCTGCACGTGCCGAGCGACGTGATCGTCGACGCCTCGATGCCGGCGATGATCCGCGACTCCGGCAAGATGTGGAACGCCGAAGGCAAGCTGCAGGACACCAAGGCGGTCATTCCAGACCGCTGCTACGCTGGCGTGTACCAGGCCGTCATCGACGACTGCAAGGCGCACGGCGCCTTCGATCCGGCCACCATGGGCTCGGTGCCGAACGTCGGCCTGATGGCGCAGAAGGCCGAAGAATACGGTTCGCACGACAAGACCTTCCAGATCGCCGCCGATGGCGTGGTCAAGGTCACCGACGATGCCGGCAACGTGGTGTTCGAACACGCCGTGGAAGCCGGTGACATCTGGCGCATGTGCCAGACCAAGGACGCGCCGATCCAGGACTGGGTGAAGCTGGCCGTCGAACGCGCCCGCCTGAGCAGCACCCCGGCCGTGTTCTGGCTGGATGCCGCCCGTGCCCACGACGCACAGGTCATCGCCAAGGTCGAGCAGTACCTGAAGGACCACGACACCAACGGCCTGGACATCCGCATCCTGCCGCCGGTGGAAGCGACCGCGTTCTCGCTGGACCGCATCCGCAAGGGTGAGGACACCATTTCGGTGACCGGCAACGTGCTGCGCGACTACCTGACCGACCTGTTCCCGATCATGGAACTGGGCACCAGCGCCAAGATGCTGTCGATCGTGCCGCTGATGGCCGGTGGCGGCCTGTTCGAGACCGGCGCCGGTGGTTCGGCCCCGAAGCACGTGCAGCAGTTCGTCGAAGAGGACTACCTGCGCTGGGATTCGCTGGGTGAGTTCCTGGCCCTGGCCGCGTCGCTGGAACACCTGGGCAACCGCTACGACAACGCTGCCGCCCGTGTGCTGGCCAAGGCGCTGGACGAAGCCAACGGCCAGTTCCTGGACAACGACAAGTCGCCGTCGCGCAAGCTGGGTGGCATCGACAACCGTGGCAGCCATTTCTACATCGCGCTGTACTGGGCCCAGGCACTGGCCGCACAGGACGAAGATGCTGCCCTGAAGGCACGCTTCGCACCGCTGGCCAAGGCGCTGACCGACAACGAGCAGAAGATTGTCGAAGAGCTGATCGCTGTGCAGGGCAAGGCCGTGGACATTGGCGGCTACTACCGCCCGGACGTGGCCAAGGCGAGCAAGGCGATGCGCCCGAGCGCGACCTTCAACGCCGCGCTGGAGCAGCTGCGCGGCTGATCCATCGCCGCCTGGTCGTGACACCGGAACCCGCGCCTCGGCGCGGGTTTCTTTTTGCCTCCTCCGGGGTCAGATCCCTTTTGCGCGCAGAGGGATCTGACCCCAATCTGCTTTGGGGGGCGGATCCCTCTGCCCGCAGAGGGCTCCGACCCCATCCCCCCAGCGGCCAGAACCGTGAAATCCGTCAACCGGCGTAATGTCGTCAAGAGGGCATGAAACTTGCCCACGATGGCGGTCGCAGAATGGATCGGCACGGGTTTGCAGCCGCCTTCAATCTGAGCAATCGATCACGACGGTTGCCTCCAGCGATGCCCTAGCCTTGGCGACGCGAGACCACCGGGGAGGTGGTCGCACGGGGAACACCGATGGCACGCGTGCTGGTAGTGGGAACCGACATCCAGGGCGAACAGGCTCTGCTGCAGCGTCTGCGCCTGGCCTCGGCCCTGCCTGATGGCCAGATCCGTCGCAGCCAGGACCTGGACGACTGCGACCTGCTGGTCATCCGCGATACGCCGGCGCTGCGCAATGCAGCCCTGCGCATGCGCCAGCAACGCCCGCGACTGCAGTGCTGGATAGAGGATCTGGGGGGCCAGCTGCGCGACGGCGATGGCCACCAGGACGTACTTGATGACGGAGCCATCGGCCGCGCGCTGCGCGGGATGCAGTTGGCAGTGGAGCCCCTGGCCATGCACGCACCCGCACCGA
This sequence comes from Stenotrophomonas sp. 59, assembly GCF_030291095.1. Taxonomy (NCBI): domain Bacteria; kingdom Pseudomonadati; phylum Pseudomonadota; class Gammaproteobacteria; order Lysobacterales; family Lysobacteraceae; genus Stenotrophomonas; species Stenotrophomonas sp. 59. Next base: position 4,135,427 of record NZ_CP127408.1, on the reverse strand, counting down.
TCCGCCTGGCCGATGGTGCACACGCCATCACCCGCCTCCTGCGCGAGCGGCTGCCGTTGCGCCAGGGCCAGGCCCTGCTCTGCGATGCCGGAGAGCCGGTACTGCTGATGGACCTGGAGCACGACCAGGCGGTGCTGCTGCAGGAGCCTGCCGCTGCGCTGGTCGAACGCCTGGCCGATGCCTTCGAACGCCTGCAGCTGGATGCGCTCACGCCGGCGCGCCTGCAGGCCCTGGCCGCTGATCGGCCGCGGCAGCCGCTGCGGCCCCTGCTGTGGCAGTGGGCACAGCGCAGCCGCCATTGGCAGGCGCTGGACGAGCGCTTGCGTGGTGCTTCGGTGAAGCTGCTGCGCTGGCCCGACTTCCGTGTGCTGGGCCATGACCACGATGGCTTCCGGCTGTGCTCGCTGCTGCTCAAGCGCGCGTGCACGGTGGACGAGTGCGCGATGCTGCTCGAGCTGCCAGCCGCTGCCGTGCGCGACTTCATCCATGCCGCCTACCTGTGCGGCTACGCGCAGCTGCAGGCATCCGCCGCGGCACCGGTAGCGGCGCGTGCGGCCGGCGCGACCGACAATGGCCTGCTCGCCCGCCTGTGGCGGCACCTGCGCGGGAGCGAGCGCAATGCGTGAGCACAAGGTGGTGGTGCTCGGTGGCATGGGCAGTGGCAAGTCGACCCTGGTGCGCAGCATCGCGGCCGGGGCGGTGATCGATACCGATGTGGCCAACAGTGACCGCGTCGGTGCCGACAAGGCGTCCACCACCGTCGCCCTGGACTATGCCGATATCGACCTGCCCAATGGCGAGCGCCTGCGCCTGTACGGCACGCCGGGCCAGCAGCGTTTCGATTTCCTCTGGCCGATCCTGCTGCAGGGCGCCCGCGGCGCCGTGCTGCTGCTGGATGCGCGGCGCGCGGGCGTGGTTGCCGAACTGGAGGATTACCTGCAGGTGCTGCGGCCGTTCGCATCGTCATTGGCGCTGGTGGTGGCCGTCACCCATCTCGACCAGGCACCGCATGCCGCGCTGGACGACTGGGCCGCACGCGCCAGCCTCGATGATCAACCGCTGCCCTTGCTGGCAGTGGATGCCCGCGACCGCGAACAGGGATTGCTGCTGATGGATGTATTGATGGGCGAGATGGAAGCGCATGCACTGGTGGCCGCGCATGGCTGACGGGCAGGTGGCGGTACTGCCCGATGCCGGCCAGCGTGAGCGCCTGCAGCCGCTGCTGCAGGACCTGCGGCAGCGGGTGGAAGGCGTACGCACGGTGGTGCTGGCCAGTGTCGATGGCTTCGCCCTGGTCAGTGCCGGTGCCGAAGGGCGTGGTGAACGCCTGGCAGCGATGACCAGCGCGATGCTGGCGCTGGCCGCAGCGGTGGGGCGCGAACTGGTGCTGGGTGATCTGCAGACGCTGATGCTGGAGGCCGCGGGCGGCAAGGTGCTGATGCTGGCGATCCAGGCCGAAGGGCGCGCGCCGCTGCTGCTGATGGCGGCCTGCGACCAGCGCAGCGTGATCGGCCAGGTGCTGTGGCAGAGCAGGGAATGTGGCCAGGCGATCCTGGCTGAACTCGGCGGATCGTGAGCCCGGCCGCAGGGGAACGAGGGGCTCGAACCAACATCGACAAGGGGTGCGACGTGGCTGGATTGAATGAATCGTTGAACGCACTGATGGGCATCGACGGCGCGCAGGCAGTGGCGCTGGTCGACTACGAAAGCGGCATGTTGCTGGGCGAGGCCGGTGCCGGCATGGACATGGAAGTGGCCGCCGCCGGCAACACCGAAGTGATCCGCGCCAAGATGAAGACCGCCGCATCGCTGAATCTCAACGACAGCATCGAGGACATCCTGATCTCGCTGGGCAAGGCGTACCACATCATGCGCCCGGTGGCGAAGAAGAAGGGGCTGTTCTTCTACATCGTGCTCGACCGTACCAAGTCCAACCTGGCCCTGGCCCGGCGCAAGGTGCAGGACGTGGAGGCCGATCTGGCGATCTGAACCGCCGGCTTCTGTGGAGCCGAGCATGGGCTCGGCTCCACAGGAGAACGAAACGTCATGCTCGGCTGCGCTTCGCATCTGTAGAGCCGAGCCATGCTCGGTTGTGCTTCGCATCTGTAGAGCCGAGCCATGCTCGGTTGTGCTTCGCATCTGTAGAGCCGGGCCATGCTCGGCTGCACTTTGCATCTGTAGAGCCGAGATCCTATGTTCGCGGTCAAGCCCGCTGGAAGCAGGCTTGACCCACTTTCAGCATGGCTGGATCGAAATCCCGACCACTTTTGAAGACGCCCCACGCAATCTTGGCCAGCTTTCTGGCCAGGATGTTGAAGCTGGCGGTGCTGCTATGGCCGCGCTCGCGGATGGCGGTGTAAAGAGGTTTGCCCCCTTTCGAGCGGGTCAGGCCCATGGCTGCCATGTAAAGAATCTGGCGCAGGCTGGCGCTGCCACGCTTGGACAGACGCCGTCTGCCGATGCGGGCGCCGGACTCGTTGGGTCGCGGATCCAGGCCGGTGCAGGCAATCCAGGCATCTGCGCTGGCCAAGGGCCAGCGTGTGATGTGATGGGTGATGAAGGCGGCCACCGTCGGTCCGATCCCCGGGATGGTCATGATCCGCCGATACAGGTCGCACTGTTCACCCGTGCGGCACAGCTGCTGGATCTGCTGGTCCAGCGAGGCGATGGCCTCTTTCAGAGCGCTGAAAATATGCGCGAAGCTGGCAGACCGTGGTGCATCCGGACCCAGCGATAGAGTGAGCTTCGCCTTGCTCCGGACCAGGCTGTCACGTTGCTGGAGCAGTACATGCAGCCGCTCCTGCGCAGGCGAACGGGCGACATGCTCGTGCAGATTGTCGGCCTCCTTCGCGATGTAGCGCGCGATAACCTGTGCGTCGCCAGAGTCGGTCTTGCCGCGGCAAGCCACCCCTTTGGCGTAATGCTTGATGTCGCGCGGATTAAGCACAAAGACGGCGTGGCCGGCCTTCTGGGCAGATTGAGCCACAAGCTCATGGTAGCGATTGGTCGCCTCCACCCCAATGCGAGACCTGGTCGGCAGGCCAGACAGCCACTTATCGATGGCCGATGCTGAATTGGCGATTCGAGTGCTGCCCTTGGTGCCATGGCGTGCCACCACAAAGCTCTTTGAGTCGGCATCGATACCGACAGCCAAACGATCTGACATCTGCGCAACTCCCAGCTATTGTTGAGGGGCTGGGGTGGTACCGCACCACGTTGGCTTGCCTACATCGGCGGTCCTCAAAGGCCGCTAGATCCTTTATCGACGTTAAGGTGCGGGATGGGGATCGCTCGGCTCGTCTGTCGGCTGGTACCCGCAGATATCATGTTGACGGTCCCTCCACCCTGGTTCCTACATACCTCGTAGGAGCCGGGAGGAACATACAAGCCATGCTCGGCTGCTTCCAGCCGTAGTCACGGCGCCGGAAGCAGCAGCGCGGTCACGAACGAAAGCGCCTTGCTGTCGCGCGCTGCAAAGTACGCCGGTGCTTTCTCGGGGAGCCATACTTCATTGAAGTGGCGGCGGAAGTCCTCGTAGAACTCGTTGGGGTACAGCTTGGCCGGCACCGTGCGCCCATCCGGGTAGGTGTGGTCATACGTCGGCAGTGCATCGGTGTCGACACCCCGTTGGTCCCTCAGCCACTTGCAGAACAGGCGCCCTTCGGAAATGTCCGGCACCAGCGCCTGCGGCAGGGTGTAGCCAGCCTGTTCAAGCGGTGCAATCAGGTTCAACGTCAGCTCGTTGAGCATCGAGAAGTGGGTGTACGGCACCCTGGCCCGGTTCTGCATGTAGCGCTCGATATGCGCGGGCATCACCGCGTTGGCGCGACCCTGCTGCCATTCCACCACCCACTGCGCCACCTTCACCGCGAACTTGCGGGACAGCCACTGGCCCAGGTTGATGGCCAGATAGGGATGGATCCAGGTGCCCTGCATGGTCGGGATTCCGCCGGAGACCACGTGGATGAGTTCGTGCTCGGCCAGCCCGGTCTGGAGGGTGAGCTCCTGCAGGAACTCCTCCGTCGATTTCAGTGCCCGGTAGTCGGACCAGCGCTTGTTCACGGACTGGCACAGCGCGGTGGCGCTGATGTAGCCGTCTCGCACCCGCTGCGGGATTACGTTGCCTTCCTCCATGCGTGGGATCAGGGTCATTTGCTGCATGCGTCACCTCGTGCCGTTGTGAGCCTGGAAGGGTAGGCAACGCGGTGGACCGGGGTCTGTAGGAATCGTTGCGTTTTCGTGGGACGCAATGGGCCTGCCCCTGCAGAGCCGGGCCGACGCTCGGCTGTGCTTCGGGCAGATTGCGGTGAACCGGGCCGGGCATGGGCCCGGCTCTACACAAGCAACCCCACGCCAGCGTATGGTGAAGCCGGTCCCACCGGGTGAGTCCTGCATGTCCGAGCCTCACATTGCTGCCGAGCTGGCACCGCGCATCGCGGTGGCCATCCGCGATGGCTTCGAGGATTACCACGCTCGATTCGCAGGCGTGACCGCCCGCGCGCGGCAGCGCTTCGAGCAGCGCGACTGGGCCGGTGCCCGGCAGGATGCGGTCGAGCGCATTGCGCTGTACGACCTGTGCGTGGCCGAGCAGATGGATGCACTGCGCCGCCTTGCCGGCGAGGCGATCGGCGAACGTGCGCTATGGCTGCAGGTGCATGCGCAGTACAGCGCGCTGCTGCAGGGGCTGATCGACGCCGAGCTGTACAAGACCTTCTACAACACGTTGTCGCGACGCATGTTCGCCACCCGCGGCGTGGATCCGGCGCTGGAGTTCATCGCATTCGATGTGGAGCCCTCCGATGCCATCACCCATCCGGTCGCGCGACATACCTACGCGGTTTCGCCGACGCGGCCGGTGGAGGCGCTGCAGCGCGTGCTGGCCGACTACCGGTTCGACATTCCCTACGTACATCAGCTGCGCTGTGCGGCGGCGATCGCGGTGCGCCTGCAGGATGACCTTGCCCATTGGGGCGATACACCGGTGCGCAGCATCGAGCTGCTCGACACCGTGTTCTATCGCGAGCGCCGCGCCTACCTGGTCGGCCGCGTGTTCGGCGAGCATCGGTTCTCGCCGTGCGTGATCGCGCTGGTCAACGACGAACGTGGCCTGCGCGCCGATGCGGTGCTGACCCGGCGCCGGGACGTGGCCCACCTGTTCGGCGTATCGCGCAGCTATTTCCAGGCCAACCTGGCCACGGTAGGTGATGCCGTGGTGTTCCTGCGCAGTCTGCTGCCGGGCAAGCCCATTGATGAGATCTACACCGTGCTGGGCCGTGCCAAGCAGGGCAAGACCGAGCGCTACCGCACCTTCTTCCGCCACTTCAACGAGCATCCGCAGGAGCGGCTGGTGCATGCCGAAGGCACGCCGGGCATGGTGATGGCGGTGTTCACCCTGCCCAGCTATCCGCTGGTTTTCAAGCTGATCCGCGACCGTTTCGCATGGCCCAAGGCGATGTCGCGGCAGCAGGTGGAAGAGAAGTACGCGCTGGTGTTCAACCTCGATCGCGTCGGCCGCCTGCTCGACGCGCAGCCCTATCGCCACCTGCGCTTCCCGCGCGACCGCTTCGCTCCTGCACTGCTGGACGAACTGCTGCAGCAGTGTGCACAGAGCGTGCGCGTCGATGGCGACGAGGTGGAGATCGCACTGTGCTACGTGCAGCGCCGTTTCCGTCCATTGAACCTGTACCTGCGCGAGCAGGGCGGGGAGGCGGTGCGTGCAGCGGTGCTCGACTACGCGCAGGCGATCACCGACATGGCACGCAACAACATCTTCCCCGGTGACATGCTGCCGAAGAACTTCGGTGTGTCGCGGCACGGCCGGGCCGTGTTCTACGACTACGACGAACTGTGCCTGGTCAGCGACTGCGTGTTCCGCGCCTGGCCGCAGCCGCGCACACCGGAGGAAGCACTGGCTGACGAACCCTGGTTCCATGTGGGGCCGCGCGATGTGTTCCCCGAACGCTTCGGCCCGTTCATGGGCCTGCCGGCGGGTGAACTGGCCGCGGTCCGCGAGCACTACCGGCATCTGTTCGATCCGGCGTGGTGGCAGGGCCTGCAGGAGCGCTTCGCCCGCGGTGACTATCCGGATACACCGCCCTATGCTGGCGCGCACCGGTTGGCGTAGCCAGGCCGAACTGTCGCGGATGTGAAGACTGCGCTACGCTCGGCACTCATCACCAAGGATCCGGCAATGATGCGTCCCCCCCTGTTCCTCGCTCTCGCGTTGGCCATCGGTGCCGGCGCTCCCCTGCTTGCTGGCGATGCCAGCGCACAGACCACGCGCGCGGTGCGTGCGACCGCGGAGATGAGCATGGTGCTCTCTGGCCAGATCGAGGTCACGCCCGAGGGCGCGGTCAGCTCGCTGGTACTGGACCAGAAGTCGATGCTGTCTCCGAGCATCGCGTCCTTCGTGGAGGGCACCATCGGAGGCTGGCGCTTCGAACCCACCCTGCGCGATGGCAAGGCGGTGGCCGCACGTGCGCCATTGCGGGTGCGCCTGCGGGGCAAGGCGATGGCCGATGGTGGCTACGAAGTCAGCATGACCAGTGTCAATTTCAGCGAGTACGATGAGAAGGCCACCGATTCGGTGACCCAAGGGCGCATGACACCCCCGCGTTATCCGGAAGAGGTCTATCGGAGCGGTGGGCAGGGTGAAGTGCTGCTGGTGGTCAGGATCGCGCGTGACGGCACGGTGGCCGATGTCGTTGCCGAGCAGGTGAACATGACCCTGGTCGGACGCGAGCGCACCCTTGCCAAGATGCGCGAGATCCTGGCCAGGGCCGCCGTCAGCAGTGCCCGCAAGTGGACGTTCAACCCGCCGACCACCGGCGAAGCCAGCACCCGCGACAGCTGGACGGTACGCATACCGGTGAATTTCGGCCTGAACGATGATCCCAATGGAGCGGAGCGCTATGGCCGCTGGCGTGCCTTCATCCCGGGCCCGCGGCAGACCGTGCCGTGGCGCAAGGCGGACCCGATCGAGCAGGCCGGTGGCGATCTGCTGCCCGAGGGTGGCATCTACATGGTGGACGGCGCCAAGCGCGGCCTGCGCCTGCTGACTCCGCTGGAGCAGGGCTGACGATCACTGCGGAGCCGGCCAGACCGGCTCCGCGTCAATCGGCGTAGGGGTAGACCACCACCCGGTTGCGGCCCTGCTCCTTGGCCAGGTACAGCGCCTTGTCGGCCAGCCGCAGGGCCTGCTCGGCGTCGATGTGGAAGCTTGGGAAATGGGCCACGCCCAGCGAGACGGTGATGGTGCCGACCGGTTCAAACGGATGGTCGGCAATGTGCTGGCGCAGACGCTCGCCAGCCTGTCGCGCTGACTCGGCGCTGATGCCCGGCAACAGCAGCAGGAACTCCTCGCCACCGGCGCGGCAGAGGATGTCGCTGTCGCGCGAGTAGCGGCGCATCTGGTCGGCGATGTGGACGATGGCGGCGTCGCCGACATCATGGCCGTGGTTGTCATTGATCGATTTGAAGCGATCGATGTCCAGCGCCAGGATCGCGAACGGGATGCCCTGTACCTGCAGGGCATCCAGTGCCTGCTGCAGGCCGCGGCGGTTGAGCAGGCCGGTCAGCGGATCGGTGCGGCTGGCGCGGTTGAGCGTGCCGATGCGGTCCTGCAGCGCATTGAAGCTGTGCAGTACCGCCTGCTTCAGCTGGGCGACCTCGAAGTACCACGCGCGGATGCCGCTGACGTGGTTGATCGCGTTGCCGGTGTCTTCGCCGCCCTGCACGTTGCGCGCGAGCTGCCACAGCGGCATCGAGATGCGGCGCGCGAACCACCAGGTGATCAGCAGCGACAGCAGGCCCAGCGGGATCGCGTTCCAGATCACCGCGGTCATCAGCCGCGACAGCGGCTGCAGCGTGGCCTCGGTCGGGCGCTGGGCGATGATGCCCCAGCCGGTGGCCGCCACCGGTGCGTAGCCGGCCAGCATCGACACGCCCAGGTTGTTGCGCACCTGCTGCGCGCCGCGCTCGCCACGCACCACGGCCTTCACCGCGGGGTTGCCGACCACGTAGTCGCCCACCCGCTTGCCGTCGGCGTGGTACAGCAGGCGGCCATGACGGTCGACCACGTACAGGTAGGAACCATCACGGTAGTAGTGCTTGCCCAGAAGCGTGTGCAGCGCGCTGCGCTGGCGCAGGTACAGGGTGCCGCTGACGTAACCACGGTAGTGGCCCTGGCGATCGAAGATCGGGTGCGACAGCGAGACCAGCAGCTTGCCGGTGGCCGACTGGTACGGGTCGCTGATCATCGGCTGGCGCGCGGCCAGTGCGGCGTTGTTGCCGACGCTGTGCAGCACTTCGCCCTGCAGCTGCAGGGTCTGCGGTGAGGTGGCGATCACCAGGCCGTCGGCATCCACCACCAGCGAAGAGTTGAAGCTGTTGGTCTGCAGCTGCAGGCGGCTGGCTTCGTCCTGGGCCTGCGCCGGATCGAGATTGCCCTGGCCGAGCCGGGTGGCGGCGTAGGCCAGTTCCTGCTGGGCGGCCAGCAGGAAGTTCTGGGTCGTCTCGGCGAGCTTGGTGGCGTAGACGCGGTTGGCTTCCAGAGTGTTGCCGACCAGCTGGTCGCGCTGCACCCGGTAGCTGGCCAGCAGGGTGTTGGCCAGCGCGATGACCGCACTGAGCAGGGCCAGGGCGAGGATCAGCTTGCCCAGGTTGAGGCGGGGAGACAGCGTTCGCATGCGTCGACGGATCCGGCAGGAGGCTGGACCCGACCGGTTCTCCGGAAGGGGCGACAGCGGGAATCGGTGGCCACGCCCTCGGGGCCGGGCAGGGCATCGGGCGGATTATCGCCAAAACCGGGCGGCGGTGAAGTGAAGTGGGTCGCCCTGCAGGCAAAAAAAAACCTGCCGCAGCGAGCGGCAGGTTCTTTTCGATGCAATGCCGTGGATCAGCGCTTCATCGAACCGAAGAACTCGTCGTTGGACTTGGTGTTCTTCATCTTGTCGAGCAGGAATTCCATCGCGGCCATTTCATCCATCGGATGCAGCAGCTTGCGCAGGATCCAGATCTTCTGCAGCAGCTCCGGCTCGATCAGCAGGTCTTCGCGGCGGGTGCCCGAACGGTTGATGTCGATGGCCGGGAACACGCGCTTTTCAGCGATACGACGGCTCAGGTGCACTTCGCTGTTGCCGGTGCCCTTGAACTCTTCGTAGATCACCTCGTCCATCTTCGAGCCGGTATCGACCAGCGCGGTGGCGATGATGGTCAGGCTGCCGCCTTCTTCCACGTTGCGCGCGGCACCGAAGAAGCGCTTCGGGCGGTGCAGGGCGTTGGCGTCCACACCACCGGTCAGCACCTTGCCCGAGCTCGGCACCACGTTGTTGTAGGCGCGGGCCAGGCGGGTGATCGAGTCCAGCAGGATCACCACGTCCTTCTTGTGCTCGACCAGGCGCTTGGCGCGCTCGATGACCATTTCGGCCACCTGCACGTGGCGCGCGGCCGGCTCGTCGAAGGTCGAGCTGATGACCTCGCCGCGCACGGTGCGCTGCATTTCGGTCACTTCTTCCGGGCGCTCGTCGATCAGCAGCACGATCAGGTGCACGTCCGGATGGTTGGTGGTGATGGCGGTGGCGACCTGCTGCATCATCATCGTCTTGCCGGCCTTCGGCTGGGACACGATGAGCGAGCGCTGGCCCTTGCCCTGCGGTGCCATCAGGTCGAGGATGCGGCCGGTGATGTCTTCCGACGAACCGTTGCCACGCTCCAGGGTGAAGCGGCGGCGCGGGAACAGCGCGGTCAGGTTCTCGAACAGCACCTTGTTCTTCGACGCTTCGATCGGCTCGCCGTTGATGGTGTCGACGATGTTCAGCGCGAAGTAGCGCTCGCCGTCCTTCGGGAAGCGGATGCGGCCGGAGATGTGGTCGCCGGTGCGCAGGTTGAAGCGGCGGATCTGGCTGGGCGAGATGTAGGTGTCGTCCGGGCCGGCCAGGTAGCTGGCTTCGGCCGCGCGCAGGAAGCCGAAGCCGTCCGGCAGGATTTCCAGCACGCCGTCGGCGGCGACGCCGTCACCATGGCGGGTCAGCACCTTCAGCAGGGCGAAGATCACGTCCTGCTTGCGGGCGCGCGCCACGCCTTCGGAGATCTGCAGCTGCTCGGCGATTTCCAGCAGCTTCTGTGCCGGCATGCGCTTGAGGTCGCTCAGCGAATAGACCGGGAAGCCTTCCGGTACGTTCGCATGCGGGCGCGGCACGAAGGGCTGCTGCTCGCCGCCGTCATTGGGCATGCCGTCGTCGCGGAAGCGGTTGTTGTTGTTGCGGTCACGGTCGCGGCGGTTGCGGAAGCGGTCACGGCGGTTGCCCTGGCCTTGCCCCTGGCCCTGCTGGCCGTTCTGGTTGTACGGGTTCTGGCCCTGGTTCTGGCCACCCCCCTGGTGGTTCTGCTGCCGCGGCTGGCCGGATTCGCGACCCTCACCACCTTCGCCACCGCCACTGCTGGCAGGGGCCTCGGCGGCGGGCGCGCTCGGTGCGGGGGCGGGGGCCGGTGCCTCGGGCGCGGCGGCCAGCGGCAGGGTCGGCTGCGCCGGAGCGGCGCTGGTTTCGGCGGCTGCCGGAGCGGCGGCCTTGCTCACGCGGGGCTTGCGCACGCGCTTTTCGGCGGGCGCATCGGCGCTGCCGGTTTCGGAAGTGTTATCGGACAAGAGCGTTATTCCTCGCTTGAAGGTGCGAGCGCCCGGCTGGGGCGGCGAACGTTGGGAATGGGTCTGGAAGAAACTGCGTCCAGAGGGTGCGGCACGCGAACGCGGCCGGATGTGCCGACACTATCATCGGCCTGCGGCGCCGTGCAAGGGCTGCCGGGAACAGCATTCATCATGGACGCGGGGCGCCCGCCGGCAGCCGCGGGCGGCGGCTGCCGGAAAACAGCAGGATCAGGCCAGGGCCTTGTCCAGCAGGCCGGCCAGCTGGGCCTTGCCCACCGCACCGATCTGCTCGCCGACCTTCTCGCCGTCCTTGAAAACGACCAGGTACGGAATCGAACGCACGTGGTACTTGGCGGCCAGCGCACGGTTGTGGTCGACGTTGACCTTGGCGATCTTGGCGCGGCCCTGGTAGGCGTCGGCCAGTTCGTCCAGCGCCGGGGCGATCATCTTGCACGGGCCACACCATTCGGCCCAGAAATCGACCAGCACCGGTTCCTTGGAATTCAGCACTGCGCTATCAAAGTCGGCGTCGCCGACATGTACAACCTTGTCGCTCATCTTGGTTTCTCGTCTTGGATTGCACCCGGCCATGCCGGAGGTGGGTGAACTGGGCCATGCCCGGTGGCGCGACCCTCGTCGTTGCCTCGCGGCGCACTGCCGCGGTGCGTTCGGCGGGATGCCTGGACGCTCACGGCCGGCAGTGTACCCCTATCGCAGGGCGGGGACAGGCGCCGGCTGGAACCCAGCGTATCGTGATCGCTTCGAAGCTCGGTATGTGTCGGATTTCACTGTCTTCCTGGAGATGGGGGTGGCAGCGGGCGACACCAGCGGGCCCGGCGGGGGCGTTCAAGTCCCGTGTGGCTGGGTGAAGGTTTGCCGTCTCTCTGGTTGGTGAGACAGGGCATTCCGGTTTGCCGGCCCGAGTGCGTTAAACTGGGCCATTGTGCGGCGCACGGACCGGGTGGTCCCAGCCTGCCAACCCGCCGCAGGGGCCGCAGTTTGCGACGGTGCCCCTAGACGATGAAGTGCCAGCCGCCCCACGGGCCGGCGGCCATACCAAGACGGACTCATGAGCGACAAACCGCTGACCGATTTGACCTTTTCCTCCTTCGAGCTGCATCCGGCCCTGCAGGCCGGGCTTGAAGGAGCCGGATTCACCCGCTGCACCCCGATCCAGGCGCTGACCCTGCCGGTCGCGCTGCCCGGCGGTGATGTTGCCGGCCAGGCCCAGACCGGCACCGGCAAGACCCTGGCCTTCCTGGTCGCTGTCGTGAACCGCCTGCTGACGCGTCCGGCGCTGGCCGACCGCAAGCCGGAAGATCCGCGCGCGCTGATCCTCGCCCCGACCCGCGAACTGGCCATCCAGATCCACAAGGATGCGGTGAAGTTCGGTTCCGACCTGGGCCTGCGCTTCGCCCTGGTCTACGGCGGCGTGGATTACGACAAGCAGCGCGAACTGCTGCAGCAGGGCGTGGACGTGATCATCGCCACCCCGGGCCGCCTGATCGACTACGTCAAGCAGCACAAGGTGGTCTCGCTGCACGCCTGCGAGATCTGCGTGCTGGACGAAGCCGACCGCATGTTCGACCTGGGCTTCATCAAGGACATCCGCTTCCTGCTGCGCCGCATGCCGGAGCGCACCACCCGCCAGACCCTGCTGTTCAGTGCCACCCTCAGCCATCGCGTGCTGGAGCTGGCCTACGAGCACATGAACGAGCCGCAGAAGCTGGTGGTCGAAGCCGAGACCATCACCGCTGCCCGCGTGCGCCAGCGCATCTACTTCCCGGCCGACGACGAGAAGATCCCGCTGCTGCTCGGCCTGCTGTCGCGCAGCGAAGGCGCGCGCACCATGGTCTTCGTCAACACCAAGGTGTTCGTCGAGCGCGTGGCGCGTTCGCTGGAAAAGGCCGGCTACCGCGTGGGCGTGCTGTCCGGCGACGTGCCGCAGAAGAAGCGCGAGAGCCTGCTCAACCGCTTCCAGAAGGGCCAGCTGGAAATCCTGGTGGCCACCGACGTGGCTGCGCGCGGCCTGCACATCGACGGCATCAAGTACGTCTACAACTACGACCTGCCGTTCGATGCCGAAGACTACGTGCACCGCATCGGTCGTACCGCGCGCCTGGGTGAAGAGGGCGACGCGATCAGCTTCGCCTGCGAGCGCTACGCCATGGGCCTGCCGGACATCGAGGCCTATATCGAGCAGAAGATTCCGTCCGAGCCGGTCACCAAGGAACTGCTGACGCCGCTGCCGCGCCCGGAACGCCCGGCACCGGCTGCAGGCGAGGAAGGCGAGGACAACGAAAGCGTCGGCCAGATCTTCCGCGAAGCGCGCGAAGCCCGTGCCGCCGAGGAAGAGCGTCGGGGTGGCGGCCGTAGTGGCGGCCGTTCCGGCGGCGGTGGTGGCCGTGGTGGCCGTGACGGTGAGCGCAGCGGCGAACGCCGTTCGCGTGGCCCGCGCAAGCCACGCGTGGAAGGCGAGCAGGGCGCTGCCGCCCCGGCCGCCGGCGTCGAAGGCGCCACCGCCCAGGCTCCGCGCCCGCCGCGCCCGCCGCGTGCCGAAGGCGCACCGGAAGGTGCGGTGGACGGCGAGCACAAGCCGCGCAAGCGCCGTCGTCGTCGCCACGGCCGTCCGGTCGAGGGTGCCGAGGGCGTGCAGGCCAATACCGGCAACGGCGCCAGCCCGGTCACCCCGGTGCAGGTGGTGGCCAAGCCGGTGCGCACGGCCGCTGATACCGGCGATTCGTTCCTGACCCGCATCGGCCGCAAGATCCGCCGGATGCTGTCGGGCAACTAAGCCGGTAGCGCCGGGCCATGCCCGGCGAGCGAAGCGGCCTCCGTCCGGGGCCGCGATGCCGGAAGGTTTTCACCGGGCATGGCCCGGCGCTACCGATCCGTCGCGCCGCTCCTGCATAATCGGGGCATGAGTGTCCTGCGCTTCGACAATGTCAGCAAACAGTACGCCGGTGGCCACGAGGCGTTGACCGATGTCAGCTTCGAGGTCGCGCCGGGCGAGATGCTGTTCGTCACCGGCCATTCCGGTGCGGGCAAGAGCACCCTGCTCAAGTTGATCCACCTCGACGAGCGGCCCAGCCGCGGCGCGGTGGTGTTCGACGAGCGCAACCTGCTGAAGGTGCGCGGCGGCGACATCCCACGCCATCGGCGTGCGGTCGGCGCGGTCTACCAGGACCACCGCCTGCTGATGGACCGTTCCATCGCCGAGAACGTGGCGCTGCCATTGATCCTGCGCGGCACCCGCCGTGGCGATATCGGCAAGCGCGTGCGTTCGGTGCTGGAGCGGATGGGCCTGGGCCATCGCGAGAAGGCGCTGCCTTCGCAGCTGTCGGCCGGCGAGCAGCAGCGCGTCGGCATCGCCCGCGCCATCGTCGGCGAACCCAAGCTGCTGGTGGCCGACGAGCCGACCGGCAACCTCGACCCGACCCTGGCGGCGGAGATCATGGCCCTGTTCGCCGAACTGCCCTCGCGCGGCACCAGCGTACTGGTGGTCAGCCACGACCTGCCGCTGCTGCGCCGCATGCGCAAGCGCGTGCTGATCCTCGACCACGGCCGGCTGGTGGATGACATCTCGCCGCAGGACCTGGCGGAGTAACCCATGGCGAAGAACGAAAACAGCGAAGCCGCCGCCCCCTCGCGCGTGGGCGTCTGGTTCCAGCACCACGTGCACAGCGTGGTGTTCAGCCTCGGCCGTGCTTTCCGCAAGCCGTGGGCGACCCTGCTGACGGTGATGGTCATGGCGCTGGCGCTGGCCCTGCCGCTGGGCCTGTCGATCGCGCTGGACAACCTCAAGCAGTTCGCCGGCAGCGTGCAGCAGTCGCGCGACATCAACGTGTTCCTGAAGGGCAATGTCGATGGCCCCGGCGCGCTGCGCCTGGCCGGCCAGCTGCGCGACCGCGATGACGTGGCCGAAGTGAACGTGCGCACGCCCGAGCAGGGCCTGCAGGAACTGCGCGATGCCGGCCTCGGCGAGGCGATCGACGCACTCAATGACAACCCGCTGCCCTCGCTGCTGGTGATCACCCCCGGCCAGGGCAAGGACGATGCACGCCTGGCACGCGCGCTGGAGAGCCTGCCCGAGGCCGACCTGGTGCAGCACGATGCACTGTGGCGCCAGCGCCTGGATGCCTGGCTGGCGTTCGGTGCGCGGCTGGTGCAGGTGCTGTCGGTGCTGCTCGGCGTCGGCGCCGCGCTGGTGGTCGGCAACACCGTGCGCCTGGACATCCAGGCCCGCCGCGAGGAGATCGGCGTGCTGCAGCTGCTCGGTGCCAGTGACGGCTTCATCCGCCGCCCGTTCCTGTACCTGGGCGCGTGGTACGGCCTGGGTGCCGGTGCGGTGGCGCTGGCCCTGATCGGCGCCGCCGGTGCCGCGCTGCGCTTGCCGCTGGCTGAACTTTCCCGCAGCTACGGCAGCCCGTTCGTGCTGCACGGCCTGGACCTGCTGCATGGCGGCCTGGTCCTGCTCGGCACACTGCTGCTGGGCTGGCTGGGCGCGTGGCTGGTGACCGGCCACTTCCTGCGCCAGACGCGCCCGACCGACACCTGAGACCGGCATGCAACCGCAAGCGCTGAAGCACCTGGAAGGGCCCGCGACGCGGGTGATGGTGGTCGATGGCTCGAAGCTGGTGCGCAAGCTGATCGCCGATGTCCTGAAGCGCGACCTGCCCGGCGTGGAGGTGATCGGCTGCGACAGCATCGAGGACGCGCAGCAGGCGCTGGCGCAGGGTCCGGTGGACCTGGTGACCACCTCGCTGACCCTGCGCGATGGCGACGGCCTGGCACTGGCGCGGATGGTGCGCGAAGCCGCGGGGCAGGCCTATGTGCCGGTGATCGTGGTGTCCGGCGATGCACAGCAGCACCTGGAGCAGCGTCGCTTCACCGAGTACGTCACCGACTATTTCGACAAATCGCTCGGCCACGAGGCGCTGGCGACCTTCATCCGCGGTTATGTGCAGCCGCAGACCATTCCCGGCGCCACCATC
Organism: Stenotrophomonas sp. 59; assembly: GCF_030291095.1. Classification (NCBI taxonomy): domain Bacteria; kingdom Pseudomonadati; phylum Pseudomonadota; class Gammaproteobacteria; order Lysobacterales; family Lysobacteraceae; genus Stenotrophomonas; species Stenotrophomonas sp. 59. The sequence continues at coordinate 4,119,788 of NZ_CP127408.1, read as the reverse complement.
CTCTACATCGAGGACAGCCGCGTGGTGGCCGAGGCCACCAAGCGCATGCTGGAACGCCAGCAGTTGAACGTGCTGCACGTGGTCAGCGCCGAAGAGGCGTTCACCCTGCTCACTGCCGAGTCGCTGGGCCGCAGCCGCCACCGCATCGACCTGGTGCTGACCGACGTCACCCTGAAGGGTGAACTGAGCGGCCGCGACGTGGTGCAGCGCGTGCGCGTGGACTTCGGCTACGGCAAGCGCCGCCTGCCGGTGCTGGTGATGACCGGCGACGGCAACCCGCACAACCAGACCGGGCTGCTGCAGTCCGGTGCCAACGACCTGGTGCTCAAGCCGATCGAAGAACGGCTGCTGGTCACCAAGGTGCTGTTCCAGCTGCGGCTGGCCCGGTTGAACGATGGACCCCTGATTCGATGAAGTGGCGCAATGATTGATGAAGTAGCGGACACCCCGACGATCCAGCTGGAACCGAGCTGGAAGCAGCATGTCGGCGATTACCTGTTGCAGCCGCAGATGCGCGAGTTGTCCAGCTTCCTGCGCCAGCGCAAGGCCGGTGGCGCGGCGGTGTTCCCGCCCGGCCCGCAGATCTTCGCCGCGTTCGATGCCACGCCGTTCGAGCAGGTGAAGGTGGTGATCCTCGGCCAGGACCCGTACCACGGCCGCGGCCAGGCGCATGGCCTGAGTTTCTCGGTGGCGCCGGGCGTACCGGTGCCGCCGTCGCTGCTGAACATCTACAAGGAGATCGAGAGCGATCTCGGCCTCCCGCGCCCGGACCACGGCTGCCTGATTCCGTGGGCACAACGTGGCGTGCTGCTGCTCAATGCCGTGCTGACCGTGGAAGAGGGCAAGGCCGGCGCGCACCAGGGCCGTGGCTGGGAGGGCTTCACCGACCACGTGGTGGACGTGCTCAACCGCGAACGCGAAGGCCTGGTGTTCATGCTCTGGGGTGCCTATGCGCAGCAGAAGGGCAAGGTCATCGATACCCGTCGCCATCGCGTGCTGAAGTCGCCGCACCCGTCGCCGTTGTCGGCACACCGTGGCTTCCTGGGTTGCCGGCATTTCTCGATGGCCAACGAGTACCTGCAGCGCCGCGGCCAGGCCCCGATCGACTGGTCGCTGCCGCCGCGTTCGGCACTCTGAGCGCCGGTGCCGGTCCGGGGCTGAACACCGGGCAACGTTTTCGGCCCTGAATGGGCCTCCTGGCCTACCCGTTCAGCTCCGCTTGACCGGAATCGGCCGGTTTCCGGTGGGTAATTGCTTGAATTCCAAGGGATTGTGAATCCCGAAAAGCGTGCTCGCCACTGTCATCAAATCGCGCTACGGTAGGGCTCTGTTTGGGACCAGTGTTGCATCAATAGGATGCTGGAACTTTTTCCTCCTTTAGCAGTCCAAATCCCGGACTGCTAAGATGGGTGCCTATGAGCCAGAACACCTCTACTGCCCTTGTGGCAAACAATCTCCCGATTCCCAGTGCGCTCGGTTCGCTGGACGCCTACATCGGTGCCGTGCACCAGATCCCGGTGCTGTCGGTCGATGACGAACAGGACCTGGCCCGTCGCTTCCGCGACGGCAACGATCTGGACGCCGCCCGCGAGCTGGTGCATTCGCACCTGCGCTTCGTGGTGCACGTGGCCCGCGGCTACAACGGCTACGGCCTTGCCCTGGGCGACCTGATCCAGGAAGGCAACATCGGCCTGATGAAGGCGGTCAAGCGCTTCGACCCGGAGATGGGCGTGCGCCTGGTCTCCTTCGCCGTGCACTGGATCCGTGCCGAGATGCACGAGTTCATCCTGAAGAACTGGCGCATCGTGAAGGTCGCCACCACCAAGGCGCAGCGCAAGCTGTTCTTCAACCTGCGCAAGTCGAAGACGCGCCTGGGCTGGATGAACGCGGCTGAGGTCAGCGCGGTGGCCAAGGACCTGAACGTGTCCGAGCGCGAGGTCATGGAAATGGAGTCGCGCCTGTCCGGTCGCGATATCGGTTTCGATGCGCCGACCGACGAAGACAACGAACACGCACCGCCGTCGCCGGCCGCGTTCCTGGTCGCCAATGACGAAGATCCGTCGATGGCGTACGAGCGTGCCGACAGCGAAGACAACCAGATGCAGCTGCTGCGCGAAGGCCTGGCTGAGCTGGATGCCCGTTCGCGCGACATCATCCGCCGCCGCTGGCTGGATGCCGACAGCAAGGTGACGCTGCAGGAGCTGGCCGACGAGTACGGCGTGTCGGCCGAGCGCATCCGCCAGGTTGAAGCGAACGCGCTGAAGAAGATGAAGGCGCTGTTCACCGCGTAAGGCGGGATGGCGTTGAAGCAATGAAAAGGCCCGGCATTCCCGGGCCTTTTTTGTTTTTCGCGGCGTTCTCATCCACGCATGGCATGGATCTACTGACGCTGGGTAGATCCACGCCATGCGTGGATGCCCTGATGCCGCGTGGGCCTCACCCTTCGCGTGCGATCGCGCGCCAACCAATGTCGTTGCGGTGGAACTCGTTTGCCCACGTCACCTTGGCTACGCCGGCGTAGGCATTGGCCTGCGCATCACGCACGCTGTCGCCCAGCGCTGCCACGCACAGCACGCGGCCGCCGGCACTGAGCACCTGGCCCTGTGCATCCAATGCCGTACCGGCGTGGAATACCTTGGCAGTGGCCGGCACTTCATCCAGGCCGGAAATCACGTCACCGGTGATCGGCGCTTCCGGGTACGGCTTCGCCGCCAGCACCACGCCCAACGACGGCCGCGGATCCCACTGTGCGTCGATCTGGTCCAGGCGGCCGTCGATGGCCGCTTCCACCAGTTCGACCAGATCCGACTGCAGGCGCAGCATCACCGGCTGGGTTTCTGGATCGCCGAAGCGCACGTTGAACTCGATCACCTTCGGCGCGCCGCTGGCGTCGATCATCAGGCCGGCATAGAGGAAGCCGGTGAACGGGATCCCGTCGGCGATCATGCCCTGCACGGTCGGGTTCACCACGTCGCGCATCACGCGTGCATGCACCTCCGGCGTCACCACCGGGGCCGGTGAATAGGCACCCATGCCGCCGGTGTTCGGGCCGGTGTCGCCGTCGCCGACGCGCTTGTGGTCCTGCGAGGTGGCCATCGGCAGCGCATGCACGCCGTCCACCATCGAAATGAAGCTGGCTTCCTCACCATCGAGGAACTCTTCGATCACCACGCGGGCGCCGGCATCGCCGAAGGCATTGCCCGAGAGCATGTCACGCACCGCGTCCTCGGCTTCGGCCAGGGTCATTGCCACGATCACGCCCTTGCCGGCGGCCAGGCCATCGGCCTTGACCACGATCGGTGCGCCCTTCTCGCGGATGTAGGACAGGGCGGCGTCCACGTCGGTGTGCACGGCGTAGAACGCGGTGGGGATGTTGTGGCGGGCCAGGAAGTCCTTGGCGTAGGCCTTGCTGCCTTCCAGCTGCGCGGCAGCGGCGGTCGGCCCGAAGATGCGCAGGCCGGCGGCGCGGAAGCGGTCGACCACGCCGGCCACCAGCGGTACTTCCGGGCCGACCACGGTCAGCGCCACGCCTTCAGCCTGGGCCAGCGCCAGCAGGCCGTCGATGTCGGTCACCTTCACCGCCACGTTGCGGCACTTGTCTTCGCTGGCGGTGCCGGCGTTGCCGGGTGCCACGATCACTTCGGTGACACGGGAGGACTGGGCCAGCTTCCATGCCAGGGCGTGTTCGCGGCCGCCAGAGCCGATGACAAGTACGTTCATCACGAGATTCCAGATTGCGTGGGAAGGGAAGATCGATATCCCCGGCGGCGGGCGTGTCTCACTCGCAGCCTTCGCGTCGCAGCGATTCGGGGAAGGAATAGGCCCAGGTCTTCGGGTCCAGGGTAAAGCGGTGTTCCTGCCGGACCTGCTTGCCGCCACAGGTGGTGCCGGTTTCCTCGATCAGCAGCGGCCAGATGCGCGCGCTGCGATCGCTGTCGTCGAAGCGCAGTGCGAAATCGATGCTGAAGCGGCGGGTACGGCAGTCCTCGACGGTCTCCGGGTCGCTGCTGGCCCCCAGGTTGTCGCACTCGTACTGGGCATCATTGTCGATATGGCTGCGGACGCTGCCGCTGGCCACCAGGCCGTTCGGACCTGGCAGGATCAGCGACTGCGAGAGCAGCGAGAAGCCCTGCCCGAACCAGCCGTCCTCGACGCGGAAGCCATGGAAGTCGCTACCGGCGCGGATGACGCTGACCGTGCCGGGCTGGCCACCGCTGCCGAAGCGTTCGCCGGTCAGCTCGCTGGTCACGTCGAAGCCATCGCCCTTCGGACGCAGCACGAAGAAGTCGATCGTGCCTGCGTCGATGTGCGCGCCTTCGGACAAAGCACCGCAGACCGCCAGCAACTGCTGCCAGCTGTCACCGCTCACCACCGGTTGCTCGGCGCAGACGTGCCAGTCCATTGGGCGGGTTTCGCCGTCGTCGTTCCAGCTGCCGTGCCATTCACCGGAGAGCCTGGCGTTCTTGCCGTAGCGCTGGACCAGGAAGGCCTGCAGTCGTGCGGTGCGGCTCACGTGCGCCGTCGGCTCGGAAGGGGCCGACGTGGCGGCCTGTTGCGACGACGCAGGCACCGGGGCGGCCGCAGGCTTGCAGCCGGCCAGCACGGCCGCGCCCGCGAGGGCGAGCATGGCCAGCGATTTCATCGAAACTGTGGACATCCGTGTCGCTCCAGGATCAATGACGGAAGTGGCGCACGCCGGTGAACACCATGGCCAGGCCATGTTCGTCGGCGGCGGCGATCACTTCGGCATCGCGCATCGAGCCGCCCGGCTGGATGACCGCCTTGATGCCGGCGGCCGCTGCGGCATCGATGCCATCGCGGAACGGGAAGAACGCATCGGAGGCCATCACCGAACCCTCGACTACCAGGTTTGCATCGGCCGCCTTGATGCCGGCGATGCGCGCGGAATAGACGCGGCTCATCTGCCCGGCGCCCACGCCAATCGTGCGGTTGTCCTTGGCGTACACAATCGCGTTGGACTTCACGAACTTGGCCACCTTCCAGGCGAACAGCAGGTCGGTGAACTGTTTGTCGGTCGGCGCCAGCTTGCTGACCACCTTCAGTTCGTCGCGGGTCATGCCGCGGTTGTCCGACGACTGCAGCAGCAGGCCCGAGCCGACGCGCTTGCTGTCGAAGTTGTTCAGGCCGTCGCCGTGCGGGATGCGCAGCACGCGCACGTTGGCCTTCTTCTGTGCGTATTCCAGCGCGGCCGGCTCGTAGTCCGGGGCGATCAGCACTTCGACGAACTGGCGGTCCAGGATCACCTTGGCAGTGGCGGCGTCCAGCGGTTTGTTGAAGGCGATGATGCCGCCGAAGGCGCTGGTCGGGTCGGTGGCGTAGGCCAGCTCGTAGGCATCGCCGTTGCCGGCACCGACGGCCACGCCGCACGGGTTGGCGTGCTTGACGATCACGCAGGCCGGCGCATCGAACTGGCGCACGCATTCCCACGCCGCATCGGCGTCGGCCAGGTTGTTGTAGCTCAGTTCCTTGCCCTGCAGCTGCTGGAAGGTGGCCAGCGTGCCCGGCACCGGGTACAGGTCGCGGTAGAAGGCGCCGCTCTGGTGCGGGTTCTCGCCGTAGCGCAGGTCCATCACCTTCACGAAGGTGGAGTTCATCTGCGCCGGGTACTCGGCGCGGGCCGGCACGGCGGCGTCGGTGGCGGTGACCGCCGACAGGTAGTTGCTGATCGCCGCATCGTACTGGGCAACGCGGTTGAACGCGGCCACCGAGAACGCGAAGCGGGTGGCAGCCGTCAGCTGGCCGTCGTTGGCGTCCAGCGAGGCGAGCAGCTCGGCGTACTGCGACGGATCGGTGGCCACCGCCACGCGGGCGAAGTTCTTGGCTGCCGAACGCAGCATGGCCGGGCCGCCGATGTCGATGTTCTCGACCGCGTCGGCCAGGGTGCAGTCGGCCTTGGCGGTAACCGATTCGAACGGGTACAGGTTCAGCACCAGCAGGTCGATGGCACCGATGCCGTGCTCTGCCATCACTGCGTCATCCAGGCCGGAGCGGCCCAGCAGGCCGCCGTGCACCATCGGGTGCAGGGTCTTGACCCGGCCGTCCATCATTTCCGGGAAGCCGGTGACGTCGGCCACGTCCTTCACGGCCAGGCCCGCATCGCGGATCGCCTTGGCAGTGCCGCCGGTGGACAGCAGCTCCACGCCGCGTGCCGCCAGCGCAGTGGCCAGCTCGACCAGACCGGTCTTGTCGGAAACGGAGAGGAGGGCCCGGCGGACGGGCAACAGATCAGCAGTCATGGGACAGAATCGGCAGCGGAGCGGGGCCGATATTGTAGGCGGTGGGGGCCGGTGGCGGGTGCCGGAAGGGGTAATTTGCCGCAGCAATCGGCCCAGGACCGGGTTGGGCACATTGATCCGGCCCGATCAGGGGGCTGGGCCACGGACCGGCGCCGGGTTGTCGGAATCAGCCGACGATGGGGTAGGCTGTGCCCGCACTGCCAAGGATCAGCGGGTACGGATCATGTCGATCTATGCATTGAAAGGACGTTTCCAGGACCTGTTGCGTCCGGCCGTGCGCGGGCTCTACCGCCTCGGCATCACCGCCAATACGGTGACCGTGGCCGCTGCCGTGGTCTCGCTGCTGGTGGCCGCGGCCGTGTGGTGCTGCGCGCCTGCCCAGCCTCTGCTGTACCTGCTGCTGCCGTTGTGGATGCTGCTGCGCATGGCGCTCAACGCCGTGGACGGCATGCTGGCGCGCGAATTCGGCCAGCAATCGCGGCTGGGCGCCTATCTGAACGAATTGTGCGATGTGATCGCTGATGCAGCGCTGTACCTGAGCCTGCTCAGCGTCCCCGCCGTGCGCCCGGAGGCACTGTGGCTGCTGGCCTGGACCGCGGCGCTGAGCGAATACGCCGGCGTGCTGGGGCTGATGGTCGGGGCCAGCCGTCGCTATGACGGCCCCATGGGGAAGAGCGACCGCGCCTTCCTGATCGGCGTGCTGGGCCTGCTGCTGGCGTTCGGCTGGGGTGGTGCGATGACGGTCAGCGGCGTGGCCGCAGCCATGGCAGTGCTGTGCATGCTGACGATGATCAATCGCGTACGGCGCGGGCTGCGGGAAGCGGCGGTTTCGCCGAATTAATCAAGCAGATACAAAAAGACAATCAGGAGATTGCATGCGTCAGGCGCAGGAACGGGAATTCCACAGCTTCGACCAGGTACCGCTGTTTTACCGGTACTGGCCGGGCACCACCGCAGCCCCGGCCAGCAAGGCCATCGTGCTGCTGCACCGCGGCCACGAGCACTCCGGCCGCGTCACTCACCTGGTCGACGAGCTGGACCTGCCCGACACCGCCTTCTTCGCCTGGGATGCGCGCGGCAATGGCCGCTCGCCGGGTGCACGTGGCGATGCACCGGGCTTCCCGGCGCTGGTGCGTGACCTGGACAGCTTCATTGCCCACATCGGCGCCGAGCACGGTATCGCGGTGGAAGACATCGTGGTGATCGCGCAGAGCGTGGGCGCCGTGGTTGCTGCTACGTGGGTGCACGATTACGCACCGCGCCTGCGTGCGCTGGTGATGGCCTCGCCGGCGTTCAAGGTGAAGCTGTACGTGCCGTTCGCACGTGCGGGGCTGACCCTGATGCAGAAGCTGCGCGGAAACTTCTTCGTCAACAGCTACGTCAAGCCGCAGTGGCTGACCCATGACCCGGCGCGGGTGGAAAGCTACCGCACCGACCCGCTGATCACCCGCCCGATCTCGGTGCGCGTACTGCTGGGCCTGTACGAAGCGGCTGACCGCATCGTGGCCGATGCGCAGGCGATCAGCGTGCCGGTGCAGCTGCTGGTGTCCGGCTCGGACTTCGTCGTGCACCGTGGCCCGCAGGACCGCTTCTACGAGCGCCTGTCCAGCCCGATCAAGGAGCGCGTGCACCTGCCAGGCTTCTTCCACGACACGCTGGGCGAGCGTGATCGCGCGCCGGCACTGGCGCGCATCCGCAGTTTCATCCAGGCACGTTTCGCCGAGCCGCTGCGCGAGCTGTCGCGACGCGATGCGCATCGGCATGGGCCGACGTTTGAAGAGTCTGAAATCCTGGCCTGGCCGCCGGAGCGCAACAGCCTGGCCGACCTGCGCTGGCGCGTGGTGCGTGGCGGCCTGCGCTTCGGCGGCACGCTGTCCGAAGGCATCGCGCTGGGCCTGCAGACCGGTTTTGATTCCGGCAGCACGCTCGACTACATCTATCGCGACGAAGCGCGCGGCAAGGGGCCGTTCGGCCGCATGGTCGACCGCAATTATCTGGACGCGATCGGCTGGCGCGGCATCCGCATCCGTGGCCAGCACCTGCAGGAACTGCTGCGCGACGCTGCCCAGCGCCTGCGCGGGCAGGGCACGCCGGTGCGTGTGCTGGACGTGGCCGCCGGCCATGGCCGGTATGTGCTGGAAGCGCTGGGCCAGGGAGAACAGCGCGCCGACCGCATCGTGCTGCGTGATTTCAGCGATCTGAACGTGACCCAGGGCCAAGCATTGATCGAGCGCCTCGGTGCGGCCGACATCGCCCGCTTCGAGCAGGGCGATGCGTTCGATCCGGCGCAACTGGCCAAGGTCGATCCAGCACCGACACTGGCGGTGGTGTCGGGCCTGTACGAACTGTTCCCCGACAACGACGCCGTGCTGCGCTCGCTGCAGGGCATTGCCGCAACGGTGCCGGTGGGAGGCTACCTGGCCTACACCGGTCAGCCGTGGCACCCGCAGCTGGAATTCATCGCGCGCGCGCTGACCAGCCACCGCGGTGGCGCAGCGTGGGTGATGCGCCGCCGTACCCAGCAGGAGATGGATGAGCTGGTGCGCCTGGCTGGTTTCGCGAAGGTGGCGCAGCGCATCGACGAATTCGGCATCTTCACCGTGTCGCTGGCACGCCGGACCGCGTGATGGTGACGCTGGCCGCAACACCGCTGGCCACAACAGGGCGCCCCTGGCGGCGCGCCCTGTTGTGGCTGGCCCTGCTGGGTCCGTTCTTCTTCGCCAGCTACGGCTTCGCCAACTGGATGGCTGGACGCCATGCCGAACTGCCGGTGATGGCGTTCGCCTGGGAGACGCGCATTCCGTTCGTGCCGTGGACGATCGTGCCGTACTGGTCGATCGACCTGTTCTATGCGGTCTCCTTCTTCCTGTGCCGGCAACGGTTGGAACTGGACCGGCATGCGCTGCGGCTGTTCAGTGCGCAGCTGATCGCGGTGACCTGCTTCCTGCTGTGGCCGCTGCGCTTCAGCTTCGAGCGGCCGGAGATCGGCGGCGTGTTCGGTTGGCTGTTCGATGTGCTGCTGGGCTTCGACAAGCCGTTCAACCAGGCGCCGTCGCTGCACATCGTGCTGCTGATCGTGCTGTGGGTGAAGTTCGCGCAGTACCTGCACGGCGTGTGGCGTTGGGTGCTGCATGTGTGGGCGCTGCTGATCGGTGTCTCGGTACTGACGACGTTCCAGCACCATTTCATCGACATCCCGACCGGGCTGCTGGCCGGCTGGTTGTGCGTGTGGCTGTGGCCGGAGCAGGGCACGCCACCGCTGCGCGCCTGGCGCACTGCGCGTGATGCCAGACGTTGGCGATTGGCTGCGCTGTACCTGCTGGGGGCCGCTGCATTGCTGGTGCCGGTGGTGCTTCTGCGTGGCGCGGCGTTGTGGCTGCTGTGGCCGGTGGTGTCGCTGCTGCTGGTGGCGCTTGCCTATGCCGGGCTGGGTACGGCGGTGTTCCAGAAACGCGCCGATGGTCGCTTGACGATGGCCGCACGCTGGCTGCTGGCACCATACCTGGGCGCCGCCTGGATCAACTCGCGGCTGTGGACGCGACGTGCGCCGCAGCCGGTGCCGGTGCTGGACGGCGTGTGGCTGGGCCGGATTCCCTGCACGGCATTGCCGGCACCTTTGGTGGGCGTGGTCGATGCCTGCGCCGAGCTGTCCTGCTGCGCGCCGGGTGCGGCGCACGCCGGTGTGCCGATGCTGGACCTGGTGGTGCCCACGCCGGAACAGCTGCGCGAGGCGGCCGAGGCCATCGAGTGCCTGCGTGCGCAGGGGCCGTTGCTGGTGTGCTGTGCGCTGGGCTACTCGCGCAGTGCTGCCAGCGTGGCGGCCTGGCTGCTGCGCAGTGGTCGCGCGGCTGACGCTGATACGGCGGTGGCGATCGTGCGTTCTGCGCGCCCTGGCATCGTGCTGGGTACGGCCCATCTGCGTGCCATCACCGATGCGGCAGGAGCGCGCACATGAGTACGGTTCCCGATCTGGCGACCATGCAGCTGCTGCTGCGGCAGGGGCGCTGGCCGGCATGCCTGTCGCTGGGGCTGCTGCTGGTGGCATTGCTACTGCTCGGCACCGAGCCGGGCCTGGCGATGATCGCCGCAGGGTTGTTGCTGGCCAGCATGTTTGCGGGGGCGGCGCAGACGTACCACGCGTGGCGGGTGGCGCTGGACGCCAGCCTGCTGCAGCTGCTGCGCGATGAGGGCCTGGACGGCGATGCCGCTGCGCGCCGCACCGATCAGCTGCTGCAGGACAGTGGCCTGCGCCCAGCGTCGCCCGATGTGCCCCTGCGGGGCTGGGACGCGCGCTGGGCCGGCATGCGTCGCCTGCTGCTGCGCCAGTACCTGCTGACCGCGGCGCAGTTCGCACTGCTGGTGCTGGCCGTGTTGTGGCCGCAGATGTGAACGGGAGGGACCAATGTTCGCCGAACTGATTGCCCGCGCCTGCAGTGGTGCGATCCATGTAGTAACCGGTGCACGCGCGCTGTGGATCGGTTGCGCGCCGTCCAGCGAGCGCCGCGTGTACTACGGCAACCACGCCAGCCATGGTGACTTCGTGCTGATCTGGTCGTCGATGCCGCCTGCGTTGCGGCGCCAGGTGCGGCCAGTTGCTGCCGCCGAATACTGGCAGCGCGACGGCCTGCGTCGCTACCTGATCGATGCGGTGTTCAACGGCGTGCTGGTCGAGCGCGAGGCCGGCCATCGACAGCAGGATCCTCTACAGGTGCTGCGCGACGCGGTGGACGAAGACTGCTCGCTGATCCTGTTCCCGGAAGGCACCCGCAACGTGGGCGATGAGCCGCTGCTGCCGTTCAAGAGCGGCATCTATCACCTGGCACGGCAACGCCCGGAGCTGGAATTCGTACCGGTGTGGATCGACAACCTGAAGCGGGTGATGCCCAAGGGCCGCTTCCTGCCGCTGCCCTTGCTGTGCACGGCCACCTTCGGCACGCCGTTGCGGTTGCAGGCCGACGAGGACAAGGCTGCGTTCCTGGCGCGCAGCCGGCAGGCGCTGCTGGACCTGGCGCCGAACGGGGGGCGCCCATGAGTTTCCTGATCGATGTGTCAGGCGACCTGGCAACGCAGAGCGTGGGCCAGCAGACCGGCCTGCTGTTCGCTGGCGTCGGCGCGGTGCTGGTGCTGGCCACGCTGGTGGCCGAAACGCTGCGATGGCGCCAGCGCGGCCGGCCCAGCGCAGTGATCGCCAACCTGGTGTCGCGCATCCGCGCGTGGTGGGTGATGGCGATCGTGGTCGGGCTGGCGCTGTTCTTCGGCCGTGCCGGGGTGATCGTGCTGTTCGCGATCATCTCGCTGTTCGCGCTGCGTGAGTTCATCACCCTGGCACCGACGCGCTCGGGTGACTACTACGCGCTGCTGGCCGCGTTCTACATCGTGCTGCCGTGGCAGTACTACCTGGTGTGGATCGACTGGTACGGCATGTACACGCTGCTGATTCCGGTCTATGCGTTCCTGTTCCTGCCGATCCTGTCGACCATCGGCGGCGACACCACGCACTACCTGGAGCGCACGGCGAAGGTGCAGTGGGGGCTGATGATCTGCGTGTTCTGCATCTCGCACGTACCGCTGCTGCTGAACCTGCACGTGCCCGGGCACGACCCGTCGCGCAACGTGCTGCTGTTTGCTTTCCTGGTGATCGTGGTGCAGTCCTCGGACGTGCTGCAGTACATCTGGGGCAAGCTGCTGGGCAAGCACCTGATCGCACCGAAGCTGTCACCGTCGAAAACGGTGGAGGGCTTCGTCGGCGGTGTGCTCAGTGCGAGCGCACTGGGCGCGGCGCTGTGGTGGATCACCCCGTTCACGCCGCTGCAGGCGTTCGGCCTGTCGCTGCTGATCAACCTGATGGGATTCTGGGGTGGCCTGGTGATGTCGGCGATCAAGCGCGACCGTGGCATCAAGGACTGGGGCCACATGATCGAGGGCCATGGCGGCATGCTCGACCGGCTGGATTCGGTGTGCTTCGCCGCACCGGTGTTCTTCCATGTGGTGCGGTATTACTGGAAGGCGGGCGGGGGAGGCTGACTGCGCTGGGCCTTCATCCACGCATGGCGTGGATCTACGGGCGAGGGCGGTTGATTCCGCTGGGCCTTCATCCACGCATGGCGTGGATCTACGGGCGGGGGCGGTTGATTCCGCCGGGCTTCCATCCACGCATGGCGTGGATCTACGGGCGAGGGCGGTTGATTCCGCCGGGCCTTCATCCACGCATGGCGTGGATCTACGGGCGGGGGCGGCTGATCCCGCCGGGCCTTCATCCACGCATGGCGTGGATCCACCGGAACCGGGTGGACCCGGCATCGGTAGCGCCGGGCCATGCCCGGCGGGCGGCGCTTACGCGCTGATGCCGTATTCCTTCAGCTTCTTGCGCAGGGTGGCGCGGTGGATGCCCAGCATCGCCGCAGCGCGGCTCTGATTGCCTTCGCAGTGGTTGAGCACTTCCACGAACAGCGGAATTTCCATCTCGCGCAGTACGATCTCGTAGACATCGTCCGCGTCGCAGCCATCGAGGTCACGCAGGTAACGGCGCACGGACTGGGCGACATGTTCACGCAGCGGTGGCCGGGGAGCGCCACGACTGTTGTCAGGACGAGAAAGGACAGCGTTCAAGGGGGTTCCCGATTCGGTTGGCCCGTGCGCGCGGGGCGCGCGGCCGGACGAGGTGGTGGCGGCCAGTCTAGCGCGAGCGTGCGCGGCCTGCCACGGCCGGTCGCCTTTTCACGGTCAGAGGAAGTCGAAGGTGAATGCGACGGTGGATGCGGCGGGCTCCTGCACACGGAAGGCAACGCGCGCGCTCTGGCCCGGTTCCAGCAGGGCCGCACCGGGGTTCTCGCCCAGGTACTGCGCAGGCGTGAACACACCGCTGCCGATCACCCGCCCATCAGCATCGGACAGTGACAGGCGCAGGTCCGGCCAGGCCTGTGCCCAGCGTGCGTCGTTGCGGATGCTGGCCTGGACCTGCAGCACACCGGCCTGCCCGGGCAGCGGCCGGATCTCGCGGCTGGTCATGGTGAAGGCGGTGGGTTCATGCCAGGCCGGCAGGCTGCAGTGCAGGACGCCGCAGAGCGTGCCCAGCCATGCACGGTTGCCGGCGTCGGCGGCCAGCCGCGCACGGTCGGCAAGCACGCTCTGCAACAGCAGCAGCAGCGCCAGCCCCGCAACCAGCAGACAGTGCCAGCGGGGTGCCGGCAGGTTGCGGGGACGCGCACTGCCAAGGAAACTCGGCGCATCAGCGGCAGCCACCGTTGCCGGCACTGCAACCTGTGCCGGCGCGACGGCCGCAGTTTCATCAACGATGACAGGCGCATCGTCGTGCCGCATCTCTGCCGCCGCCACATGCGCCGCTTCGGCAGGCCCGGTTGGCACCTGCATGGCAGGCGGCGCGTGTTCGTCCGGGGCCTGCGTGCGCGCATCGGTCGCAGGCACAGGCTCACCTTCCGGCGCGGTGCGCAGGAAGGTCGCCAGGGGGCGTCGCGGTGGGTTCGGCTCGGACATGCTCAGGGTGCGGGCTCGGATCCAGCAGTCATTCAACCACGATCAGGCGCGGCGCACGCCGGTGATGCGCATCCAGTCGCCATCCTGGGTGGCCTGCAGGTCATCGAACCATGCGGCATAGCGCTGCAGCAGTTCACCTTCCTGGCCGTGCAGGATGCCGGACAGGGCAATGCGGCCACCGGCAGCGACGCGCGCGGCCAGCAGCTCGGCCAACGCGTCCAGTGCCGAGGCAAGGATGTTGGCGACGACGATCGGGTAGGTGGCGACTGGTTCGTCCTGCGGCAGGTAGACGTGCATGCGCGCCTGCTCGCCGTTGCGCTCGGCATTGTCGGCGGTGGCGACCAGCGCCTGCGGATCGTTGTCCACGCCGATGGCCTCAGCGGCGCCCAGCTTCAGCGCGGCAAGCGCAAGGATGCCCGAGCCGCAACCGAAGTCGAGCACGCGCTGGCCCTGCAGCAGGCCATCGACTGCCAACTGGTCCAGCCAGCGCAGGCACAGTGCGGTGGTCGGGTGGGTGCCCGAACCGAACGCCAGGCCTGGGTCCAGCCGCACCACGGCGGCATCGGCGGCCTGCGCGGCATCGGGCAGTTCATGGTTCCACGGCACGATCCAGGTACGGCTGCCGAAGTCCATCGGCTGGAACTGGTCGATCCAGGCGCGTTCCCAGTCTTCATCCTCGACCGCGCGGAAGCTTCCGCTGCTCCAGTCCAGCTCCGGGTCGAAGGACTCCAGTGCGGCCAACAGCAGCAGCGCATTGCTGTCGGCCGGGAACAGCGCGCTCAGCACCAGGGTGTCCCACAGCGGGGTCTCGCCCACGCCCGGCTCGAGGATGGCCTGTTCGTTGCTGGTATCGGCCTCGGCATCAAGCAGCGTGACGGCCAGTGCGCCGACGTCCTCCAGCGCATTCTCATAGCGGGGCTGGGTAGCTTCGGTGCAACGCAGGGTCAGTTCCAGGAACGGCATGGCGGTGGGGGCAATCGCGGGAAAGGGGGCCATGCTAGACCATCGGAGCGTCTCCGTATTGCCTGAGATGCCGCTCGGAGATGAACGGAACCGGTTCAGACAGGCCTGTCGGGCCTTGTTAAACTTGGTGCTTTCCTGTGCGCCGTGAACGCTCACTGCCGCCAATGGCCTTTGCTCCGACCCTGAAAACCTGGTTGCTCGTGCTGCCGGCGGTGGCCGTGCTGGGCGTGGCCGGGTATCGGGCCAGCGGCCATGCCGGAACGGTGCCGGTGACCGCAGGCGAGCTGCCGACGGCCCGGGTTGCGGCGGACGATGCGGCGCCCCTGCCGGTTGTGCCGGAAGCGTTGGCGCGTCGCCTGGCTGCGTTCGAGCGCGGCAACGCGCTGCCTTCGGGCCTGCCGCTGGACCTGCGCGCGGACATCGAGGATGCGACCGATCTGTACGCCTACGCGCAGCGCCTGCGCGTGCAGGCCGACGACGGCAACCACGAAGCCCGCTGGATGCTCAGCCGGGTCTACGACTACTGCGCGCAGTACGCCATCGATCCGGGCGGTTATCGGTTGGACAACAATGTGCTGGCCGGGCTGGGCCTGACCGCTGCACCGGCGATGGTGCAGGCGCGCGAGCGCGTGGCGCAGCGCTGTGGCGGCTTCGTGCCGGGCGACAAGCTGGGGTCTGCGCTGGTGCTGGCCGAGCGTCGCAAGGCGGCCACGCAGGGCAACCTCGCAGCGGAAGCATCGCTGTTTGCCGAAGGCGAGCCGCTGCATGACAGCCCCGAGTACCGCCGTGACCTGGTCGAGCGGGTGCGTACATCGCGCGATCCGGAGGCCTTCATGGCCATTGCACCGGGCATGGGCGTGCGCGCGGCGGGGGACCAGGCGCTCACTGGCCTGGTGGCGGGAGAACAGCTCAGTGAACTGGCATGGCGGGTTGCGGCCTGCGAGCTCGGTCTACCGTGTGGTGCCGACAGTGTGCTGGTCAACAGTTTTTGTGCGAATGGAGGGATCTGTTCGCAGGATGGGACGCAGGATTTCCGGGATTTCGTGTATGACGCTGCGGTTTCGCGGCAAGGTGCGGGGAAAATGAAGCAGTGGATCAAGCGATTGGTTGGAAAGAGGGGCGGGCAATGAACTACCGTCGATTCCTGCATGGAGCCAAGTTCTGGTTCTGGGTGGCGCTGTTCGTGGCCTATTCGGCCGGCGCGGTCGGGCTGTTGATGATCGACACCTATGAAGATCGTTACCGGCATCTGTCAAAAGTGGAACTGACCACGGTGAAGGCGCAGGAAGATGTGCGCCGCGTGGGTGCCAGCCAGGTCGCTGCGGTCTATCGCGCGCAGAGCGGCATGCCGTTTGCTTCGTTGCCGGCAGGCAGTACCTTCCAGGTGGTATGGCCCGATGGGTCCACCGAGACGATGGTGATCGTCGACCCGAGCTCGCCCAATGGTGTTCGCCCGCTGGCGAATTCGCAGATCCCGGCCGAAGCTGCCGGCAAGCGCTGATGCCACACCGGTAGCGCCGGGCCATGCCCGGCGGGTGGACGGTGGCAATGGAAAGCCGCCGGGCATGGCCCGGCGCTACCGCAAGAACGCGAAAAGGGCGGGGATATCCCCGCCCTTTTCATGTCCAGCACCTGCTGCCGATCAGGTCAGTGCGATCGGCTTGTTCTTGCGCTCGGCAAGGCGCTTTTCCAGGTAATGGATGTTCTGGCCACCGGCCTGGAAGCCCTTGTCGCGCATGATCCGCTGCTGCAGGGCGATGTTGGTCTTGATGCCGTCGACCACCATCTCGCTCAGCGCCACCCGCATGCGGGCGATGGCGGTTTCGCGGTCCGGGCCGTGCACGATCAGCTTGCCGATCATCGAGTCGTAGTTCGACGGCACGCGGTAGCCACTGTAGATGTGGGTATCCACGCGCACGCCGGGGCCGCCCGGCGGATGGAAGCCGGTGATGGTGCCCGGGCTCGGCACGAAGGTCTCGGCGTCTTCGGCGTTGATGCGGCACTCGATCGCGTGGCCGGTCAGCACCACGTCGCTCTGCTTGATCGACAGCTTCTGGCCGGCGGCGATCTTCAGCTGCTCGGCCACCAGGTCGATGCCGGTGACCATTTCGGTGACCGGATGCTCCACCTGGATGCGGGTGTTCATCTCGATGAAGTAGAAGCGGCCGTCCTCGTACAGGAACTCGAAGGTGCCGGCGCCGCGGTAGCCGATGCGCACGCAGGCTTCGGTGCAGACCTTGCCGATCTGCTCGCGCTGTTCGGCGGTGATGCCCGGTGCCGGGGCTTCTTCCACCACCTTCTGGTGGCGGCGCTGCATCGAGCAGTCGCGCTCACCCAGGTGGATGGCGTTGCCCTGGCCGTCGGCCAGCACCTGGATTTCCACGTGGCGCGGATTCTCCAGGAACTTCTCCATGTAGACCTCGCCATTGCCGAACGCGGCCTTGGCCTCGCTCTTGGTGGTTTCGATCGAGGTCTTCAACGAGGCTTCGGCATGCACCACGCGCATGCCGCGACCGCCACCGCCACCGGCTGCCTTGATGATGACCGGGTAACCGATCTCACGGGCGATCTTGGTGTTGGCGACGATGTCCTCGCCCAGCGGGCCGCCCGAACCGGGCACGCACGGCACGCCGGCCGACTTCATCGCGCGGATGGCTTCGACCTTGTCGCCCATCATGCGGATGGTGTCGGCCTTGGGGCCGATGAAGATGAAACCGGACTCTTCCACGCGTTCGGCGAAGTCGGCGTTCTCCGACAGGAAGCCGTAACCCGGATGGATCGCCTGCGCGTCGGTGACTTCAGCAGCGGCGATCAGCGCCGGGATGTTGAGGTAGCTCTGCGGCGACGGCGCCGGGCCGATGCAGACCGACTCGTCGGCCATGGCCACGTGCTTGAGGTTGCGGTCGACCGTGGAATGCACGGCCACCGTGCGGATGCCGAGGGTGTGGCACGCGCGCAGGATGCGCAGCGCGATTTCCCCTCGGTTGGCGATGACGACTTTGTCGAGCATGGCGTGCCCCTCAGCCGATCACGAACAGCGGCTGGTCGAATTCCACCGGCTGGCCGTTCTCGCCGAGGATGGCGACGATGGTGCCGGACTTGTCGGCCTCGATCGGGTTGAACATCTTCATTGCTTCGATGATGGCCAGGGTCTCGCCTTCCTTGACCTGCTGGCCAACGGTGACGAAGGCCGGCTTGTCCGGGGCGGACGAAGCGTAGAAGGTGCCGACCATCGGCGAGCGCAGCACGTGGCCTTCCGGCAGCGCCGGGCCCGGCTTGGCGGTGCCGCCGGTGGAGGCTTCGGTCGGCGACTGCATCGGCATCGCCTGCGGTGCCGGGGCGGCCGGAGCGGCGTACACCGGGGCGGCGACCGGGGCGGCATAGCCGGCCACCGGGGCGCGCGACAGGCGCACCGACTCTTCGCCTTCCTTGATTTCGATTTCAGCCAGGTTCGACTCTTCCAGCAGGTCGATCAGCTTCTTGATTTTGCGGAGATCCATGGTGGCCTCTTTGCTCTTGATGTCAGTGTGGTGGGGAGCGCAGCGCGCTCGGGTCAAAGCAGTTCGTAGAACTCGCGCAGCTGACGCGTACGATCGCGCGCGAGGGTGATCAGGCAGCGCATCTGTGCGCCGTTGCGTGCCGTGCCATCGGAATTGAGGGCATAGACCGCGTTGCAGTCGTGGTCGCGCAGCTGCACCCAGGCGCGCTGCGCCAGCACCAGCTGCTGCTCGGCATCGCCGCAGTAACTGCAGCTGCCGCCTTTGGCCGGCGTGCGCAGTTGCTTGCGCGCCAGGGCGTATACGGTATTGAGTTCGGCGTCTGCGGCCGCGGCCACGTCCGAGGCGCACAGGTCGCTCTCCATCGTGGTGGTCGGATGCGCACAGTCGATGCCTTCGTCCTTGCGGTCGAATGCCGCGGCGGCACCGCACAGGCCGGCCCACAGCAGGATGCTGGCAAGCACGTGCGGCAGCACCTTCACGCGACGGCCGCCTGTACGCGCAGCAGCGCCGCATCCATCGCGTAGCGATAGCTGTCGGCACCGAAACCACACACCACGCCCACCGCCTTGTCACTGAAGTAGCTGTGCTGGCGGAACGGTTCGCGGGTATGCGGATTGGACAGGTGGATCTCGATGAACGGCACCGCCACCGCCGCCAGCGCGTCACGCAGGGCCACCGAGGTGTGGGTGAAGGCGGCGGGGTTGATCAGGATGAAAGCGGTTCCGTCGTTGCGCGCAGCCTGCACGCGATCCACCAGCACATGCTCGGCGTTGGACTGCAGGCTCTCCACGGCGTGCCCGGCGGCGGCGGCCTGCGCGGCCAGCGCCTGGTCGATGTCGGCCAGCGTGGTATGGCCGTACACCTCCGGCTCGCGGGTGCCGAGCAGGTTGAGGTTGGGGCCGTGCAGGACCAGCAGCTTCGCCATGGGATCCGGAAGACGGGAAAGGGCGGCAGTCTGGCGGAACCGGCGGATGCTGTCCAGTTCGGCGAAGTTTGCTGCGTTTCAATCGTTTGTTTGAAATCTGCCGAAGCGCTTGTGGCCCTATGCGGGGCGGCAGATCAAGGCGCGCTGAACGCCGTCCGGGCGGGGGATGCGTGCACGTAGGCCGACGATGGCGGCAGGAGCCTTGCCGGGGTTGCCGCGCCATGCGTGGATGGGGGCCACTGGTAGATCCACGCCATGCGTGGATGATGGGCCACCGGTCGGTAGACCCACGCGATGCGTGGATGACAGGCCGCAGTTCGGTAGATCCACGCCATGCGTGGATGAAGGAAGTTCGGTGCGCAGCAAGCTACGCACCCACCGGAAGGGCGGCCCAAGGTGCGCAGCAAGCTACGCACCCACCGGAGGGGCGGCCCAAGGTGCGCAGCAAGCTACGCACCCACCGGAAAGGCGGGTCACGTCTCCAGCGGCACCGTCGGCACCACATTCGGGAACACTTCTTCCAATGCCTCCAGCTCGCCCGGCTTGGGCACCGGCCAGTTGTAGGCGTTCACCGGCTGCGCGCGGTTCACCCACAGGGCGTAGTACAGATGGTCGGCGCGGCCATCGCCGGTGTTGGGGTGGATCAGGATGGTCAGCCCCAGGCTGTTGAGCTGCAGCCACGGCACCAGCACCGGCAGCAGGTCGTTGTTGAAGCCGAAGTAGAACGACGGTGTTACATGCGGGCCGCGCGGCTCCAGGTTCCAGTTGCCCAGTTCCACCGGGAAACGTTCGGCCGCCCAGCGCCGCAGCAGGGCGGCCTTCTCGAAGCTGTCTTCATCGAAGTAGATATGTGCGTGATAGCTCTTGATGTCGGTATAGGCGCGCGGGGTGGTGGGCAGCGTGGCTTCGCCGGGGCGCACGCTGGCTGGCCGCGGGGTGGGTTCGCTGGCCGTGGCCTGGCCCCAGGGACTGCGCCCCTTCGGCGCCGGCGGCACGATGGCACGGAAGCCGGGACGGCCGGGCTCGGTGGTGTTCGCTGCAACGCCGCCATGGGGCGATGCGGAGGCTGTCGAGGCACTGGCCAGGCCTCCGGCGGCCAGCCCGGCCGAGGCGATCAGGCGCCGCCGTGCCGGCGAGAGCAGGTCGGCCCAGTGGGCGTCATCGTCGCCGTCATCGATGAGGATATGCGGGTCAGGCTGCATGAAGGGCTCCGTGGCGGCAGGTGTGGGCAAGCACGCACGCTCGGGTAGTGTGGCCGGTGGCGTCCAATAAGCAGGCAGCATCACCTCATGCAAGGCCGGCTTGGATGCCATTGAGCGCGACCGCACGGCGGGCTACGGTGCAGGTCTGCCGCCCCGGAGCCCTGCCATGACCTCGCCCGATGCCGACACACAGCAAAAGCGTGCGTCTTTCCGCCAGCTGCACGCGCAGGGGTGCTTCGTGCTGCCCAATCCGTGGGACGTGGGCAGTGCGCGCTACCTGCAGCGGCAGGGCTTCCTGGCATTGGCCACCACCAGTGCCGGCTGCGCCTGGAGCGAAGGGCGACCGGACGGCGCGGTCTCACTGCAGGCCACCTTGGAGCACCTGAGGCTGATGGCGGCGGCGACAGCACTTCCATTGAATGCCGATTTCGGTGATGGCTTCGGCGCCACGCCGCAGGCGGTGGGGGAGGCGGTGGCCGCGGCGATCGATACCGGCATCGCGGCGCTGTCGATCGAGGACGCCAGTGGCGTGGCCGATGCACCGCTGCGCCCGATCGACCAGGCGGTCGAACGCCTGCGTGCGGCGCGTGCGGCCATCGACCGTGCGGGTGGCGAGGTGCTGCTGGTCGGCCGTGCCGAGAACTTCTTCGTGGGTGTGCCCGACCTGCAGGACACGCTGCAGCGCCTGCGCGCCTATGCCGAAGCCGGTGCCGATGTGCTGTATGCACCTGGCATCAGCACGCGCGAGCAGATCAGCGCGGTGGTTGCCGCTGCGGGGTCGAAGCCGGTGAACCTGCTGGTCGGTGGACCGACACCGATGCGCCTGCAGGACATCGCCGCGCTTGGCGTGCGCCGGGTCAGCCTGGGGGGGGCGCTGGCGCGCGCCGCGTGGGGAGGTTTGATGCAGGCGACACAGCCGATCGTGCACGACGGCCGTTTCGACGGCCTGCAGCAGGCGGCCTCGGGCGCGGCATTGAACGCGTTGTTCCGCTAGCGGACAGTAGATCCACGCCATGCGTGGATGGGAGGCCATCGGTAGATCCACGCCATGCGTGGATGCAGGATGCCCGGTGCGCAGCAAGCTACGCACCCACCGAGGAGCAGCGCCCGCATGCCGATGGATCCACGCCATGCGTGGGTGGATGCGCCGGAGAGTACCGTCGCCCTGCAAGTGCGCTACAGCGTTTCCACTCCGCCCTTGGGCAGGATCACGCCCGGTTCCAGTGCCGGCAACAGCTGCCGGAGCATCGCTGGATTGTCGATCAGCCCGGCGCCATCAAGGTAGCGCCACTGCGAAGTGCCGACGTGGCGCACAGCGACCATGAACGAGGTGCTGCGGATAGCGGTTTCGCGCACACGCAGCAGTGACTGCCGCGGTACGAAGCAGACTTCTTCGTCACCGGCGGCATAGGTGCGGCCGGGTACTCCGGCCTCGTCACTGATGATGACGACGCCAGCCTTGTGCAATGCCTTGACGGTATCGCGGGTCGACCGGGCGTAGGTCTCATCGCCACCGGCCAGACGTTTCAGGCTGGGATGTGTGCGGGCGATGATCAGCTCGGCATCGCCCTTGGCGAATGCGGTCAACATCGCCTGTACGTCCTGGCGCAGGCCGGCCGATTCGGCCGCGGTGAGCTCGCCGGCCAGGGCAGGCGGTGCCGTCGTGGCCAGCAACAGGTACATCAATGAAGCAAGCAGGTATCGGCGCATCGTCGGGCATCTCACGGGCAACCTCGGCACTATACGGGGTGCGAAAACAGCGTCCCACCGGTGGCGCTGGTATCCCGGGAATTGATACTTACCATTGGTAGGTAGTGAATTCCGGAACGTCCCCGCATGCATAGCCTCATCGTCACCGCCCATCCCGAACCCGGTTCGCTCACCCACGCCATCGCCCAGCGCATCAGCGAGGCCATCGCTGCGACCGATGCCGGCAACACCGTGGCCCACGCCGACCTGATGGCCGAGGGCTTCGACCCGCGCTTCACCGCGCAGGACCAGGCGCTGTTCCGTGGCACCGGCGCGGTGCCGGCCGATGTGGCCGCCGAGCATGCACGGCTGGGCGCCACCGACACGCTGGTGCTGGTCTATCCGCTGTACTGGTGGTCGTTCCCCGCGCTGCTGAAGGGATGGATCGATCGCGTGTTCACCCAGGGCTGGGCCTACCAGGACGGCGCCGATGGCAAGGTGCAGAAGAAGCTGCAGCGCCTGCGCGTGCACCTGGTCGGCGTCGGTGGTGCGGGCGCGGAGATGATCGAACGGCGTGGCTATGGTGCCGCAATGAAGGCGCAGATCGACATGGGCATCTTCGACTACTGCGGTGCACGCGTATTGTCATCGCAACTGCTGCTCGACGCCGATAGTGGCGCCGCGCAGGCTCACCTGCAGACCGCGGTGGAAATCGGCCGTAAAATCGGTACTCCGATGAACTGATCGCCGTGTTCCGCCGATGCCTGCCAACGTCGCTCCCACGCGCCGCCGCCTGACCCGAGAGCAACGCGCCCGCCAGCTGCTGGAGGTGGCTTGGACGCTGGTCGGCGAGGAGGGCACCGATGCGTTGACGCTGGGGCGGCTGGCCGAAGCGGCGGGCGTGACCAAGCCGGTGGCCTACGACCACTTCGTGACCCGCAACGGTCTGCTGGCCGCGCTCTACGATGACTACGACGGACGGCAGACGGTGGTCTTCCACGAGCGTATCGGCCGCGCCAGGGCACAGCTGGCTGATCGTGCGGCCGCCATCGCCTCCGGTTACATCGACTGCATCCTCAGCCAGGGCAGTGAAGTGCAGGGCATCCTCGCCGCGCTGGTGGGCGCGCCGGAGCTGCATGAGGTGCGCCGGCGCTACCAGCAGGACTTCATCGACAACTGCGACGCCTGGCTGGGCCCGTTCGCCGCTGACGGCTCGGTGCCGCTGGCGGGGCGTTGGGCGATTCTCGGTGCAGCCGAAGCCCTGTCCGAAGCTGTGGTTGCCGGGGCGCTGGACAAGGGTGACGCCGAAGCCGAATTGCAGCGCCTGATCGTGGCTACGGTCAAGCGCCGCTGATCGGCCTCAGGCATCGATGGCGGTGCCGGCCAGCGCAGCGAAACCGTCGGCCAACAACTCACGTACCCGTGCATCGCGTGCCTCGCGGCTTTCAGAACCCAGGGTCACGGTGATCAGCCGCACAGGCTGCGCACGCCCGGGTACCGGCCGGCACGCGGTCGCCGCCAGGCAGAAGCCTGCAGCCCGGGTATAGCCGGTCTTCAATCCATCCACGCCGTCATCGCCCAGCAGGGCGTTCTGGTTGTTGCGGCTGAAGCTGCCATGTTCAAACGCGCGCTGCGCGGTGATCGCCAGGATCTGCGGATGATCGTTCAGCAGGCAGGCGGCCAGCACCGCCATGTCACGCGCACTGGACGCATGATGCGGCGTGGTGATGCCGGACACGCTGGCGAACCACGTGCTGCGAAGGCCCAGCTGGCGCGCGTGCTGGTTCATGCGTTCCAGGAATGCAGGCTGCGATCCGCCCAGATGGCGTGCCATGGCCAGTGCCGCGTCATTGCCGGAGACGATCATCAGGCCTTCCAGCAGACGCCCCAGGGTGACGGTCTCTCCGGGGACAAGCCCCATGCGCGTTTCGTCGTCGGCCACGGCATGCACATCGTCGTCAGCGATGGTGATCGTTTCGTCCCACGAGTGGCCGTACTCCCCGACGCATGCATAGGCCGCGTAGGCGGTCATCAGCTTGGTCAGCGACGCCGGCTGTCGTGCGATGTCGGCGTTGTGCTGGTGGATCACCGTGAGGGTTGCCGCATCGAGGGTGATGGACGAGAGCGGGTCGCGCGCGGAGGTGGGAGACGGCATGCATGCGGCGATGGCGAAGGAGGCATGCAGGATAGTCCGCGGCGGCTGCATGAAGCTGCAATATTGAAACGATATAACGTACCGTAATTTCGGCCGCCCATGGCCTGGGGACTGTTCAATGACTGCACGTACGCCACGCCGCTGGCTCCATTCCTCGCTGCTGCTTGCGCTGGCCGGGCTTGGCGGCTGCCAGCCCGCTCTGCGTGCCGAGGCCGTTCCTTCCGGTGACGTCCGTCCGTACAACGTGATCGTGATGATCAATGACGGCGCGGGTTGGGGTACCTGGGATGCCGCTGCCTACTGGCAGTACGGCAGCCGCGAAGGCGCCCCCTATGCGGATTTCCCGCAGCGCCTGGCGGTCACCACGTTCCCGTTGAACGCCAGCAGCCAGCCGACCGGCGACAACGCGCAGACCCTCGGCTACGACGCGGGCAAGGCCTGGGATACCGAGCCGGTGCCGGCGCAGGACCTGCCGTTCGCCGGCTACCAGTACCTGGCCGCGGTGGCGACCGACAGCGCCGCAGCAGGCACGGCGCTGTCTTCGGGCATCAAGACCTACAACAACGCCATCAATGTGGACAACGATGGCAACGCTGTTGAATTCAACACGCTGCGCGCCAAGCGCCTGGGCATGGCCACCGGCGTGGTCACCTCGGTGCCGTTCGCGCACGCCACGCCCGCTGCGTTTGCGGCGCAGAACGCATCGCGTAACAACTACCACGCCATCGCCCACCAGATGCTGTCGCAGGGTCACATGGACCTGGTGATGGGCACCGGTGGCCCGGGGTACAGCGTCGATGGCCACGCCTGCGACGAGGGCAGGGGTGCCGCGAAGGCCGAGGGCTGCGCGAATCCGTGGGAATGGGTGTCGCAGCAGGATTGGCGGCAGCTGGAAGCGGGCAGCACGATCGGCGCAAACCCGGCTGGCCCGTGGCGCCTGATCCGCAGCAAGGAGGAGTTCGCCGCACTGGCGCAGGGCCGGCTGCCGGCTGATCGTCCGTTGATCGGCGTGCCGCGTGTGGCCAATACGCTGCAGCAGGCACGCCAGCTGCAGGTGCTGGGCAAGGACGCGAGCACCCCTTCCGGCGTGCGGAAGATCGACAGCGTGCCTGACCTGGCGACGATGACCCGTGGCGCGCTGCAGTTCCTGCAGCAGCGTTCCTCCCGCGGCCTGTTCCTGATGGTGGAAGGCGGTGCCACCGACTGGGCTGCCCATACCAGTGCCTGCGGTACCGAATGGCACTACGGCCAATGCACTGACCAGCCGCAGTACGGCCGCCTGATCGAGGAAACCGTGGAGTTCAACGACGCGGTGGCGGCGGTGATCGACTGGGTCGAACGCAACGGCGGCTGGGAACACAACCTGCTGATCGTCACCACCGACCACGACAACAGCATGCCGATGGGCCCGGACGCGCAGACCGTGGCCTTCCAGCCGGTACGCAACAACGGCCGTGGACGCATGCCGGGAATCAGCTTCCGTCCCACCGGTAACCACTCCAACGCGCTGGTGCCGTTGTGGGCCAAGGGCGCGGGGTCGGAGCTGCTGGGCCAGCGCGTGCGGGGCGTCGATGCCGGCTACCGCCAGCATGTGCGCTGGAACGACGGCAGCTACATCGACAACACCGATGTCGCGTCGGCCGTGCAGCAAGCGCTGCAACGCTAGGGTCGTGCCGGCCGCTGGCCGGCAGCTGCGGGATGCTTGGCCGGCGAGATTGTCGCCCAGCGGCCGGCACTACCAGGGGTGCCGCTGAGCGACGGCGTCGGGGAAGGGCTGGCCAGCTGGCGCGCCAGCTCGGCGCTGGCCACGTGGCCGTGCAGGAACAACAAGCCGCCGAAGATGTTCATGAGCGTGCCTCCACTTGAGTGGATTGCACGATACGGGCAGCATGGGGTGGCAAAAAGCGACATTTCCGCAAGGTGGCCTTGAGAAGGATTCAAGTCTGATGTCCCGTCCGCCCCTCCACGCACTGCAGGGCTTCGTGGCTGCTGCCCGCCTCGGCAACCTGTCGCGCGCAGCTGCGTCGATGAACCTCACCGTCAGTGCGCTGAGCCATCAGATGCGCCAGCTGGAGGAGCGCCTCGGGCAGCCGTTGCTGATCCGGCAGGCACGTGGTGTCACCCTCACTCTGGAGGGGCAGCGCCTGCTCGACCAGGTTGGCCCGCACCTGGATGCGATCAACGAGGCGTTCCAACCCTATGCGGCGCGCGCCGAGCACGTACTGACGATCAGCGCGGTGCCGTCGATGGCCTCGGCCTGGCTGGTGCCGCGCTTGGGGCATTTCGTCGCCGCGCACCCGCAGATCGAGATCAACCTGCAATCCAGTGAACGCCTGGTCGACTTCGAGCGCCAGCGGCAGTTCGACGCGGCACTGCGGCTGGGCACCGGAAACTGGCCGGGGCTGGTGGTGGAGCCGCTGTTCGACGAGTGGCTGTTGCCGATGGCCAGCCCCGCGTTGATCGAGCGCATGGGCGGTATCGACCGCGTACCGCTGGACCAATGGCCGCTGCTCGGTGACCCGGACGGGGCGTGGGGGGCTTGGTTTGCGTTGAGTGGGCAGAGGCCGCCGTCGCGCTTCGTGGCGGTGCTGGATGATTCGGAGGCACACCACAGGGCCGCACTGGACGGGGTGGGCGTGGCGCTTGGGCGGGTCACCCGTGCGCGCCTGCTGCTGGACTCCGGCCAGCTGGTCGCGCTGTCCAGCCAGCGCCTGAAGACCGACTGGCCGCACTGGCTGGTGTACCCGCAGCGCTCGGCCCGCCATCGCGGCTTCCTTGCTTTCCGCGACTGGCTGCACGCGCAGGCCGCCGAGCATGTGCGGCACATGGCAGACGCGCATCTGTAGCGTCGCGCCATGCTCGACTGGTCTTTCGAAGAAGCAGTCGAGCATGGCTCGACGCTACAGTCACCGCACCAGCGTGACCGCCTGCCCGGCACGGGCGAACGCTTCGCCCAGCAACGGTCCGGCCTTGATCGCATCCACTTCCTCGAACAGCGCCCGCAGCGCATCGGCGGGTCGCGAGGCCGGTGCGGCCACCGCCTGCTGGATGGCGGTGAAGCGATCGGGCAGCACGCGATGGCCGGGATGCGCCTGCGCCCAAGCCGCCAATGGCTGGCGCACGCCGGCGGCCGCATCCAGGTGCTGCTGGTCGAACAGGTCGATCGCCGCCGCAGACGTGTCCGCACGCTCGATCGTGGCGTGGCGAAGCTCCCGGCTCAGGAACAGGTCGTAGGCTGCGCCACGGCCGACCGCGATGCGCAGGCCGTCGCGGTCAAGATCGCCCACCTGCTGCGCCGGGCTGTCCTCGCGCACCAGATAAGTGCCTTCGATTTCCACATAGGGCGCGCTGAAGGCGATGCGGTCGGCGCGCGCGGGATCGATCGCCAGGAAGGCCAGGTCCCAGGCATCTTCGGCGGCCGCAGTAACCACCGAGGCCGCTGCGTCGTGGCAGGTGAAGCGGGCCTGCACGCCCAAGCGCTGCGCCAATGCGGTGGCCAGTTCCAGCGACGGCCCGCGCGGTGAGCGTGCATCGCCCTGTGCCAGCACGGGATTACCGAGGTTGATCGCCACGCGCAGGAAGCCCTGTGGTGCCAGCGCACTTCGATGGTCGGCCAGGGACATGCAGGGCTCCGCAGGAAGGGGAGCCCCAGCATGCCAGCGCCGGTGTCCGCGCGGCGTGGAATCAGCCGCGCGCGGCGAACGTGCCGTGGAAGCCCAGCGGCACCGCGTAGGGCAGCCATGCCTGTGCCAGCGGGCCGTCGTCCAGGTGGCGCGCATCCAGCACCGCCAGGCCGCTGCGCTTGTTCACCGGATCGAGCAGGGTGCCGATCAACCAGCCGTCGTCGGCGTTGCGGCTGCCCGGGCGCGGTACGAAGACGTGCTCCTCGGCCATGATGTCCGGCCCGTAGTGCCACAGCTGGCGACGCCCGCGCTCGATATCGAATGCAGCCACTGCGTTGAAGTACGGCGCCGTGGCCGGGCCATCGATGGTCGGCGCGTACAGGCGCGCCCCCCGGGTGTTGGCCGAACGCGGATCGAACAGCGGGAACTCCACCGCGCTGATGCCCAGGGTTTCCCAGCGAGCCTGTCCGCGGCGCAGGTCCAGGTGCAACTCGACCAGGCTGGCGCCACTGTTCGCAGCGTGCGCGCCGTCCCCGGCCATCGCTTCCTTCATTGGCGAGCGCGCTTCGCTGATGTCGTCGTGGCGCACCGCGCGCAGCACGATGCCGCCGTCGCGGTTGAAGGCATCGCCGAAGTGATAGATCGCCGCGAATGGTGCCTGGAACCATTGCGCCTTGTCCGGCGCATCCTTGGCGACCACTGCGATGCGCGCGGGGCGCTGCGGTGCGAACTGCATGCGCTCGAAGAAGCTGCCGCCGGTGCCGCTGAAGTCGAACGGCATCAGCACGAACACCAGGTGCTGCTCGGTCATCGCAAAGGCATGCAGGTAGCCATGTTCCGGCGTTTCAATCACATTGGCACCGCGCAGCTGGCCGTCCTTGCCGATGTGCCAGACCAGCAGGCCGTGGCCTCCCATCAGGCTGATCGAACCGAAGTTCCACACGCTGCCATCGCGGTCCGGCAGCGGATGCGCGGAGAACGGTAGCGCGGCCAGATCCGGGCGCCAGGTGACCGGCCCGAGGGTCTGCAGCGAATCGGGGTCCACTTCGAACGCCGAGCCGGACTCGCACAGCGCGAACAGCCGGCCATTGATCATCGTCACCGAGGTGTTGGCCACGTTGGCGTCATCGTTGTTGCGCACCGCCAGGGCACCGGGGACGCTTGTGCCGGCCGCCGGGTACTGGAAGCGGCCGGCCTTCTTTTCACGGCTGAACTTCGGCGTGGCCACCATGCGGCCGTGGTGGGTCAGGCTGCCATCGCCGTTGAAGCGCCAGCCATGCACCATGCCGTCGCCGTCGAACCAGTGGTCGTAGCGGAAGCCATCGCGCTCGGTCCAGGCCGGGCCATTGCGGTACAGCGTTCCGGCGAGGCCGGCCGGCAGCCGGCCCTGCAGCTGCACGGTGGCCGGGCCGAGGCTCTCGCTGGTGACGCCGCGCCAGCCCAGCAGCCACGGGTGCTCCTGCAGGCCCTGCGCGAAACGGGCCGGGTCACCGGCGAAGGCGGGCGCGCTGCGCAGTGCGGTGGTGCCCAGGGCCAGGCAGGCGCTACTGCTGAGCAGGGTACGGAGGAAGCGGCGACGGTCCATGGTGGCCTCGGGTCTGGATGCAGGAATCAGCGCAGGGTGATGTCGATGGCAGCGCCGGCAGCCGGCACGTCGACGCGTGCCTCGTCGAAGGTCGGCTTGCGCATCACCTGCGGGTTGTTGCTGAAGCCATAGCCTTCCACCGGCATGCCGACCAGGTTGGTGTCGAGCTTGCCGTTGTCGTTCTCGTCGTGGGTGAGCAGTACGGCATAACGGCCGGCCGGCAGGTTCTTGAATGTGAAGTGGGCGCTGTCGCCGCTGGGCGTCACCTGCTGCGCCTGCACCGGCTTGGCCTTGCCGTCCCAGGCGGCAGCGCTGTCGACCAGTGCAACGCGCAGGGTGCCGGTCTGCACGCGGACATCGTGTACGGTCACTGCCAGATCGGCAGCGTGGGCACCACTGGCCAGGGCCAGGGCAGTCAGGGCGGTGCTGAGCAGGGCGGTGCGGATCATGGCGGTGGCTCCGGAGGTGGGTGGTGTGTTGCGGTGTGGAGCCAGTCTGCGCGGGGCGCGTTGGTGGGTTCAGGGCCAGTGGTCATCGATCCGACGTGCCAGAAGTCACTTTCTGCGTTGGACCCATTGCCGGTTGCTGCCGCGGCCGTCAGCATCAGGTCATGCCCAGCCTGTTCCGCCACCTGTTGCGTCCCCTCAGCCTCGCCGGCCTGGTCACCGTGCTGGTGGTGGGCCTGTCATTCGGCGTGCAGGGCGCCGGTGCCGGCCTCAGCCAGGCGTCGCTTGGCGCGTTCCTGCTGCTGTTCGTGGTGCACGGATGGGCGGCAATGCCGATCCGCGTGCGTGCACTGGCCGCGGTGCTGC
Organism: Stenotrophomonas sp. 59; assembly: GCF_030291095.1. Lineage (NCBI taxonomy): Bacteria > Pseudomonadati > Pseudomonadota > Gammaproteobacteria > Lysobacterales > Lysobacteraceae > Stenotrophomonas > Stenotrophomonas sp. 59. Next base: position 4,089,583 of record NZ_CP127408.1, on the reverse strand, counting down.
AGGCCGTGCTGGCGATCACACTGGTTGCCCTGCAGCCGCGCACCGGAACCGCGCCGGTACTGCTGGTGGTGCTGGTGGCGCAGCTGGCCGAGCATTGGCCACCGCGCTTCGTGCTGGGTGTTGCACTGCTGGCCAACCTCGCCATGTATCTCGTGCTGCGCCACAGTGGTTTCACCCAGCCGTTGCTGGTGGTGCTGCTGTATGGCGGCTTCCAGGCATTTGCCGCACTGACCGCACACTACGCGCGCAGCACTGCGTTGGCCCGCGATGACCTGGCCCGCGTCAATGCCGATCTTCTGGCGACACGTGCACTGCTGGCCGACAGTGCACGCGATGCCGAGCGCCTGCGCCTGGCCCGCGAACTGCACGATGTGGCCGGGCACAAGCTCACCGCGATGCGCTTGAACCTGCGCGCCCTTGCGGCCGACCCTGTGCTGGCCGGGCGCGAAGGACTGGTGCTGGCCGAGCAGCTGTCCGGCGAGTTGCTGGCCGACATCCGCCAGGTGGTGCAATCGATGCGCGATGATCGCGGCCTCGATCTGGCCACTGCGCTGCACGCGCTGGCCGCGCCGTTCCCGCGCCCGAAGCTGCAGCTGCAGATCGGCGAGAGCGTGCGCGTGGCTGACCCGCTGATGGCAGAGACTGTGCTGCGCCTGGTACAGGAAGCGCTGACCAATGCCGCCCGGCATGGCAACGCAGACACCGTATGGCTGACGATCAACGAAGAGGATTCCCGGTTGCGTATCGACATCCGTGATGACGGCCAGCGCGCCGAGCGCATCCGCGAGGGCAACGGCATCGCCGGCATGCGTGAGCGCCTGGCCGCAGTGCGCGGCCAGCTGGAACTGGCCCGCACCGCACAGGGTGGCATGCACCTGACCGCGTGGGTGCCGGCATGAGCGGCGGCGCGATCCGTGTTGCCCTGGCCGACGACCAGGCGCTGGTCCGTGCCGGCCTGCGCGCGCTGTTGCAGGGGCTGGGCGTGGAGGTGGTGCTGGAGGCCGAAGACGGCCAGGCGCTGCTGGATGCGCTGGCCACCCAGCCGGTGGACGTGGTGCTCAGTGACATCCGCATGCCCGGGATGGACGGCATCGAAGCGCTGCGCCAGCTGCGTGCACGCGGTGACGCCACCCCGCTGCTGCTGCTGACCACCTTCGATGAAAGTGATCTGCTGCTGCGCGCCAGCGAGGCAGGAGCGCAGGGATTCCTGCTCAAGGACGCAGCACCGGCCGACCTGCGCGAGGCGATCGAGCGCGTTGCCACCGGTGAGACCCTGCTGCTGCCGGTCAGCACCGAGCCGGTACGCGCCCGCTACCGCTTCCATGATGAAGCGCCGCCCACCGATACCTTCGGTGAGCGCGAAGTAGCGATCCTGCGCCTGCTGGCCGGTGGCTACAGCAACAAGGAGATCGCGCGCAGCCTGTTCCTGGCCGAGGGCACGGTGAAGAACTATGTCTCGGCCATCCTCGACAAGCTCGGCACCCGCGACCGCACCCGCGCGGTGCTGAAGGCGATTACCCTGCGCATCATCTGAGCTGCCGGCACCAGGAAAAAGCATGAACCCGATCCTGCACGTTGAAATCCCCGCCAGTGACCTGGCCCGTGCCATCGCGTTCTACCAGCAATGGCTGCGGGTGGACGTGGATGCGCCGATCCTGCTGCATGACTGCCAGATGGCGTACCTGCCGTTTTCGGATGACGCGGAGGGTGCCAGCATGGCGCTGGTGCAAGGTGCGGACTACCGGCCCTCCGAGCAGGGCGCGCGCATCTATATCGGCGTGGATGATCTGGATGCCAGCCTCTCGCGCGCGCTGCAGGCAGGTGCCGAACTGCGCTTCGGTCCGGCCGATGCCGGCGACTGGCGCGTGGCCGAGATCCGCGACAGTGAAGGCAACCGCATCGCGCTGCAGGCCCGGGCAGTTCTGTAGAGCCGGGCCCACGCTCGGCTGCTGTTGGCCCAGCCGCCCAAGCTCAGCCGAGCATGGGCTCGGCTCTACAGGGTCGCGGCACGCGAGCGCTGCAGCCAATCGTTGATCGCCGGGTCCAGTCGCGGGTCGTCGGGCAGTTGCATGCCGAAACGCTGCTGCAGCACCTCGCGGACATCGCCGACATCGTGCAGCGGGCGCTTGTCCGGCGCCTGCCCGGGGCGGTACTCGGTGTAGTTGCCGCTGCCGATGGTGCGGCGCCAGTCGGGCCCGGTCAGCGAGGCGCGCAGCTGGCCCGGAAAGCTGGAATCGGGGTGGGTGCATACGTACCAGTTGCCCACCACGTTGTCGATCGGTGCAGGTGCCTGCAGATCGAAGCGGTACATCGCCCGCCAGCCGTCGCTGGATTCGGCTGACAGCACGAAGTCGCCCTGCTCGGGCAGGCGCTGCAGCAGATAGCGCTCATGCGGCGTGACCTGCGGCTGCGCATCGTGCAGGCACAGCGGCACGGTCGGGGTCAGGCTGCCGAAACCGGCATCCACCAGCCAATCATCGCCCTCCACATGCACGCGCAGCAGCAGGTGGGTCCGTGCAGTCAGCTCGCCGTCCTGTGCGGCCAGCAGGACGCGCGCACTCAGCGGCTGCGCATCGAAGCCCAGTGCCTGCAGCAGGGCCAGCAGTCCGCCATTGAGTTCGAAGCAGTAGCCACCCCGGCGCTCGTCGAGCAGCTTGCGCTGCACGCTGTCCAGGTCGATCGGCACCGCGTCGCGCAGCAGGCAGCTGAGCGTCTCGAATGGCAGCAGCGCGTTGTGGCGCTGCTGCAGCAGGGTCAGTCCGTCCAGCGTCAGCGGTGGTGGCGCATCCAGCTGCAGGCGTTGCAGATAGCGGGGGACATCGAGCGTGGTCATGGCGGCACCGGTCGGGGGAGGGAGGTCCACTGTGCTCCCCCAACCGGGGTTGAGGTCAAGCGCGGCGGCGATGTCATCCCCCCGTCGCCTGTGCCCGGTACAAAGGCCGCGTCCGTCAGCGATCGGCGTGGGCGAACGAAAAAAATCCCTAAAGTTGCGTCAGATCCGGCCGATACAGGTGCGTCCTTCCGCCTGGAGTCTGTCATGTCGGCCGTTGTCCCCCACCTCAGGTCCCTGCGCGCGCGCCTTGGCACGTTGCGCTCGGCGTCCCCCGGCCTGCTGCGCTGGCTGCAGCCGCATCGGCTCAGCGTGGCCAACAAGCTCAAGGCGACCCTGTGGGTCTGTGGGCTTGGCCTGGTCGCGATCGCTGCCGTCTACGCCTGGACCGGCCACGCCAGCGCACAGGCTGCACGCAGCCAGGCCAGCTACCAGCGCGGCAGCGATCTGGCTGCGAGCCTGGCCACGCGGGTGGCCGAAGCGCGCCGCCTGCAGACCCAGTATGCACGCAGTTTCGATGATGCCGACCGCAACCAGTTGCTGGTGACCCAGAAAGCCCTGCAGGCCGATCTGCAGGCGCTGCGTGCGATGCCGATGGATGCCAGCCGGCGCAAGGCCCTGCAGGCGCTGACCGAGGCCGCTGACGCGTTCTCGCAGGGTGTGGTGGCGCTGTTCGAACGTGTCGATGAAATGGGTCGCGGCGACGCTGGCCTTGCCGCGCAGCTGCAGCAGGCGGCCGATGCCCTGCAGACCCAGGTGGACGCCCAGCAGCGGCCGTCGCTGGCGCTGTCCCTGCAGAAGATGCGCCGTCAGGAGGCGCTGTTGCTGCTCGATGGTGATTCCACGCACGCCGATCGTGCGAGCGAAGAAAAACTGCCATTCGATCTGGCGCTGGCTGGTCTGCCTGCCGATGTGCAGGACGCCCTGCGCAGCGGAATGGAGGGCTACCAGGTCGCGTTGCTGGGCTACACCGCCGCGCGTGTCGGGCTGGATGTGGAAGCACAGTCACTGCTGGAAACCGCCGCTGGCGTGGCACCGGCGCTGGCCGCATTCCAGCAGGCACAGGTCGCGGCGCTGGCCAGTGCACAGGCACGCCAGCAGGCCGGCGCACGCGCCATGAGCGTGCTGTTCGCACTCACGCTGCTGCTGGTTGCCGGTGTATTGATCACCAGCCTGGTGCTGGTCCTGCGCGCGGTGCGCCAGCCGATCCAGGACACCCTGCGTTTCGCCAGCGACATCGCTGACGACCGCCTGGACACCACCCTGCGCGTCTACAACGCCAACGACGAGATCGGCCTGCTGGCCCAGCGCCTGGTCGACATGCAGCAGCGCCTGCGCGCGCGCATTGAGACCGAGCGGGCGGTGGCGCGCGGCAACACCCGCGTGCGCCAGGCATTGGACAGCGCGCAGACCGGCCTGATGGTGATCGATGCGGAAGGGCAGGTTGCCTACGCCAACCCGGCACTGCTGCTGCAGCTCGAGCGCCAGGTCGAAGAGCTGGTGGGCAGCGACGCGGTGCGCCTGCATCCAGCGCTGGGCAGCCTGGTCAGCGTGCGCCAGCGCGAGGAGCGCGAGATCGGCCATGCAGGGGTGCGCTACCAGCTGATTGCCAACGCCATCATCGACGAAGGCCAGTTCCTTGGCGTGGCGGTGGAATGGCGCAGCCGTGCGCTGGAAACCCTGTTGGAAACCGAAGTGGCCGCGCTGGTCGACGCCGCCGCTCACGGTGACCTGCATGGGCGCATCGCGCTGGAGGGCAAGCAGGGCTTCGTGCGCACGCTGTCGACCAGCATCAATCGCCTGCTGGCGACCTTTGAAACCAATCTCGGCGACCTGCAGGCACTGCTTGCCGCGCTGGCCCGCGGTGACCTCAGCGTGCGCATGGAGGGTGAACTGCAGGGGGTGTTCGCGCGCATGCGCGACGATGCCAATGCGACGGTCGCGCAGCTGGGCCGCATCGTCACCCGCATCCAGCATGCTACCGCCAGCCTCGATACCGGTGTTGGCGAGATCGTCGCCGGCCATCACGACCTGTCGCAGCGCACCGAACAACAGGCAGCCAACCTGGAAGAGACCGCCGCATCGATGCATGAGCTGACCGACACCGTCGGCCGCAACGCGGATGCCGCAGGGCGTGCGGACGCGCTGGTCAAGGGTGCCGCTGCGGTGGCACAGCGCGGTGGTGAGGCGGTGGGCCAGGTGGTGGCGACCATGCAGGGCATCAGCGAGGCGTCGCGCCGGATCGGCGATATCACCCAGCTGATTGATGGCATCGCGTTCCAGACCAACATCCTTGCGCTCAACGCGGCCGTGGAGGCGGCACGTGCGGGCGAGCAGGGCCGCAGCTTTGCCGTGGTGGCGGCAGAAGTACGCCTGCTGGCCCAGCGCAGTGCCGAGGCGGCGAAGCAGATCAAGGGATTGATCGAGGATTCGGTGGCGCGGGTCGGGCAAGGCAACCAGCAGGCCGAGCAGGCGGGCACCACCATGGGCGAGATCGTTGGCAGCGTGCAGCAGCTGGCCGAGCTGCTGGCCGGTATCCGCAGTGCATCGCAGGACCAGCATGCCGGCATCGCGCAGGTGAACCAGACCATCGTGCAGATGGAAGCCAGCACCCAGCGCAACGCCAGCCTGGTGGAAGAAGCCGGTGCCTCCACCGCGCAGATGCAGGCGCAGGTACACACGCTGGCCGAAGCGGTGGGCGCGTTCCGGCTGCAGCCGGAACAGCGGGCGGCACGCGCGGCGGCCTAGGCGGTGCTGTTCCGTGGGCCGGCGGGGAATCAGCCGAGTGCAGGCTCGGCTCTACATCATCGGGTCCGGGAAACACTGTAGAGCCGAGCCCATGCTCGGCTCACGCCAATGCGCGGTGGCAGGAATCAATACACGTCGCGACGGTAGCGCCCGCTCTCCAGCAGTGTTTCCACCGCCTCATCACCGAGCGCTTCACGCAGCACCCGGTCCACGCCTTCGGCCATGCCCTGCAGCGAACCGCACACGTGGATGACGGCACCACGCTGCATCCAGTCGCGCAGGGCATCGGCCGCCACACGCAGGCGATCCTGTACATAGCCGCCGTCGCCATCGCGCGAGAACGCCAGGTCCACCCGCACAAGATGACCGTTGGCCTGCCAGGCCTCGATCTCGTCGGCGAACAGGAAATCGTGCGCACGCTGGCGTTCACCAAACAGCAGCCAGTGCCCATGTTCTCCCGCATGGGCGGCTTCGCGCAGCAGGCTGCGCAGGCCGGCGATGCCGGTGCCGTTGCCGATCAATACCATGGGTGCACCGGTCACTCGATGGAAACCCGGATTGCGGTGCACGCGGGAGGCGATGCTGGCGCCTATCGGCGCATGCACTGACAGCCAGCCCGAGCCCAGGCCGGTACGTCCGGCTTCGTCATGGACCAGCCGTACCACCAGCTCGACCGCACCGTCATCCGTACAGGACGCGATGGAGTACTCCCGCCCCGGCAGCAGTGACAGCCCTGCCAGCCACAGGCACGCATCCTGCACCGCCAGCGCAGCATCGGCATCGGGCAGCTCGCGCTCGCTGGCCAGCGCCAGCAGCGTGCGCGGCTGGCCGTCGATCAGCAGCGGCTGCAGGGGATCCAGCCCATGTGCCTTCAGTACCGCACCGGCGTGCCGCGCGTTGTGGCGGGGCGCGACATGCAGGATGTCGCCCGCCTGCCACTGCACCTCGGCCGGTGCCGCAAGACGGATGCGCCAGATCGCACCGCCGATGCTGCCTGGATTGAGGCGGTCGCGGGCGAGCAGGCGCCACTCGTGCATCTGCGTGGCGGCCGGCAGCACGCTGTCATCGGTGGCGATGCCGGTCAGCGCGCCCAGCTGTTGCTGCCACTGGCGCAGCGCCGGTACCGCAGCGGCATCGACATCGATGCGCCCGAACAGCGCACGTGCACCGTTGCCCAGCAGCCAGCCATCGAATTGGCGGCCAAAGCCGCAGTAATGCGGGTACTGGCGGTCACCCAGGGCGAGCAGGCCGAACTGCAGGCCCGACAGATCGGGCGCTTGTGCCAGCAGCCGTCGCGCAGCGCCCCGCGCCGCATCCGGAGGTTCGCCATCGCCAAAGGTGCTCAGCACGAACAAGGCCTGCGCAGTGCGCGCGAGCTGCGTGGCATCGACCCGGGCCAATGGCAGTACCTGCACAGCATGGCCAGCGGCCTGCAGTTGCGCGGCAGCACGCCAGGCCAGTTGTTCGCCCAGCCCGCTCTGGCTGGCATGCACGACCAGCCAAGGTGCGCGGCCATCATCGGCGGCGGCAACCGGAAGCGACTGGCGCAGCCCGCGCGCGGCGCGCTGGCTGCGGCGACGGTCCAGGTACAGCATCCAGCCGGTGATGAAGAACAGGCTCATGCCCAGGCTGCTGAGCATCACCACCACGCGCCCGGGTATGCCGAAGTAGCTGCCCGAGTGCAACGCGAACACGCTGGTGGCCAGCTGGCCGCCGGTGCCCTGGCGCGCGTAGAGGCGCGAATCGAGGATTGCCCCGCTGGCCGGATCCAGTTGCAGCAGATCATGTGCACGGTCATGGTGGCCGCCGCGCTGAGACGGATCACCGGCCATCACCCGCACGTTGAGTACCTGGCCGGGCTTTTCCGGCAGGCGCAGGTCGATGAAACCGGTGCGCACGCCGGGCAACGCATACAAGGTGGTTTCCACGCGGCGCAGGTCCAGCGTCGTGTCGGTGGCGACCTTGTGCTTGGCCGCCGGCGCGACGCCCAGCAGGGTGTTGGCGGCGCTGCGGTACCAGTCGAACGACCACCACAGGCCGGTCAGCGCACTCATCAGGTAGATCAACAGCACCCAGGTGCCAACCACCGAGTGAAGGCTCCACAGGAACCCGCGGCCGCTGCGCTTCCACTCCACCGCCAACCAGCTGCGCCAGTGCCACCAGCGCCGCGGCCAGCGCAGATAGAGGCCGGACAGGGTGAAGAACAGCAGGGCGATGGCACAGCTGCCGGTGATCCATTTGCCGCGCTCGCCCGCAGCGAGGTGGCGATGCAGGTCTTCGACGAAATCGAAGAAGGCCTGCCCGCGCAGCGCGCTGAAGCGTTCGCCGCTGTACGGGTCGAAGTACACCCAGTGCTCTTTGCCGCCGGCGAACCGTGCGACTGACGGTCGCTGTCCGGTGGCATCGATGCGCAGGCGTTGCAGTGGTCGCTCGCTGCCGGCCTGCAGCAGCGGCACCAGTTCAGTGAGCGCCAGCGGATGCTGGCCTTCGGAGTGGTGTTCGGCGATTTCGGCGAAGCCGGGGTTGGCGGCACGCAGCAGTTCGTCCTCGAAGGACAGCACGGCGCCGCTGAGGCCCATCACGGCCAGGACGGCACCGGCAGTGATGCCCAGCAGCCAGTGCAGTTGGAACAGGACGTTCTTGAACATCGGAGGAGGAGGGCCCGGAAGGCTGCCGCCCGCATCCTGCGCAACAGCAAATGAGAATTAGTCGCGGAATTCTCCGGGGCGCCCTGCCTGCGGTCAAGCAGGGGGTATCGGCCGGGCGGCGCCCGGCACCCGCTTCAGGCTAGGGCAACAGCAACAGCAACAGCAACAGCGTGCATTCCGTGGGATGGCAGGGTGGGTCCGATGGCGGGGGACGCCGTAAACCCGTCCTTGGGGGCTTGGCCGCGGCATCCATGCCGCGGACACCCCCGCCACCGGACCCACCCCGCCTTCGACAGATCTCCGCGATCTGTAGATCCACGCCATGCGTGGATGCTCTTCGTTCAATTGTCGGAATATTCGATTTCGATGGAGATCCATCCACGCATGGCGTGGATCTACCGTGTCGACCAAGGTCGACATCTACCAACAGCCATCGGAATCTGTCAGAGGTGGGGCGGTGTCGGAGTGCGGGGTGTCAGCCGCATGGATGCGGCTGCCAAGCTTACGGGGACGTACTTGCAGCGTCCCCGCACTCCGACATCGCCCCGCCATCCCACGGAAAGCCCGCTGTAGCTGTTGCTTCGGCTGTTGCTCTGGCCTGAAGCGGGTGCAGGGCTGCAAGCCCTGCAAAAAACACCCTCACTTCACCCAGCGTTCGATCTCGCCGTGGGCGAACGGCCCCAGCTTCGCCTTGACCATCCGCCCCTGCGCATCGAACAGCACGCTGTAGGGCAGCAGGCCCTGCGCGTTGCCCAGCTGCACGCTCGCGTCGCGCGGGCCCGGTGTCTCGATCACGATCGGGTAATCCACCGGCACCTGCTGCAGGAAACGGCGGACGTCTTCCGGGGTATCCAGTGCCAGACCCAGCACCTGCACACCGTCCTCGCCCTGGACATGCGCGAAACGCGCCAGTTCGGGCATTTCTTCCACGCAGGGTGCGCACCAGCTGGCCCAGACATTGACCAGCAGCGGGCGGCCGGCGAAGCGCCGGCGCAGGTCCAGCGGTTGGCCTTCAAGATCGGGCAGCGACAACGCGGGCAGGCGGTCGCCCACCTGCAGGACCGGCGCCGCAGCTGCAACGGCAGGCGCCGCCGGCACGGCCCCAGGCGTCACCGGCGCCGGTGCCAATCGATGGCCGGCCCACAGGCCAAGGCCGGCGGCCAGCACCGCTGTCCACAGCAGCGCTGGCCGTTGCCACTTCATCGTGCGGTGCGCAGCAGCGCTTCCTCGACCACGGCCTGGGTCAGCAGCGTCGGCAGCACGGTCGGCGGTGCACCGGGGCCGTACACCACGTACAGCGGCACGCCGACGGCTTTGTGTTCTTCCAGGAACGTGGTGATCTGCGGATCGACGTTGGTGTAGTCACCGCGCATGTACACCGCGTTGGTGCGCTTGAGCAGGTCCTTGAACTCCGGGCGTGACAGCACCGCGCGTTCGTTGGCCTTGCAGCTCACGCACCAGTCGGCGGTCATGTTGACGAACACCACGCGGTTGTCGGCGCGCAGGCGGTCCAGCAGCTGCGGCGAGTATTCCACCACGTTGTCGCTGGCCGCCTGTGCGGCGCGTGCCGGCGGTGCCAGCTGGGTCACGCCCCAGGCCGGTACCAATGCACCGATCGCCAGCAGCACGCCGAGCAGGGTCACTGCACGCGAGCCGGTCCAGCGGTTGCGCTCGAACAGCCACAGGCCGAAGGCGAACAGCAGCAGGCCACCCAGCACCAGCGCCATGCCGTCCACGCCACGCTGCTTGCCCAGCACCCACAGCAGCCACAGCGCGGTGGCATACATCGGGAAGGCCAGCACGTGCTTGAGCGTTTCCATCCACGGGCCCGGCTTGGGCAGGCGGCGCGCCAGCGCCGGCACGAAGCCGATCAGCAGGAACGGTAGCGCCAGGCCCAGGCCGAGGAACAGGAAGACGGTCATCGCTTTCAGCGGCGGGGCAATGAAGGCGTAGGCAATCGCGCCACCCATGAACGGGCCGACGCAGGCACTGCCGACCACGCAGGCCAGCGCACCGGTGAAGAAGTCACCGGCCGGGCCGCTGCGGCTGGCCAGAGACTGGCCAAGGTTGCCGATGCCACCGCCGAGGGTGAACACACCGGACAGGCTCAGCCCCACCGCGAACATGATGTAGGCCAGTGCCGCCACCACGCCCGGATGCTGCAGCTGGAAGCCGATGCCGACGGCGTTGCCGATCGCGCGCAGACCGACCATCAAGGCGCCGATCACCGCGAAGGCGACCAGCACGCCCAGCGTGTACCAGAGCGCGTGGCTGCGCGCGCGCTGCGGGCTCTCGCCGCTCTGCGCCAGGCTCAGCACCTTCAGCGACAGGATCGGCAGCACGCACGGCATCAGGTTCAATACCAGGCCACCGGCCAAGGCCAACAACAGCACCCAGACGAACGAGCGGTCCGGGTTCGGCGTGGTTGCCGGCGGGCGCGTACGCAGTGCGTTGTCACCCTGCGCATCGGCGGCGAACTCATTGCCGGAGGCAACGTCACCCGCAGTGGTTGCCGCCGCATCGGTGTTGGGCACGGTCGGCAGCAGGCGCAGCGGTGCACCGTTGGCGGCTTCGCGCGGTGCACCGGCCAGCGGGCTGATCACCTCGCTGCGCGGGGGCGCCTGGTCGGCGCTGGCGCTGACCTTGCCGGCCGGGATCGACAGCTTCACCCGGCGGGTCATCGGCGGGTAGCAGATGCCATCGGTCTGGCAGCCCTGGAAGGTCACCACCAGGGTGCCGTCAACCGCGTCGGCAACGGAGCGGCGCAGCGGCAGCGGTACTTCCACCTGGTTGAAGTAGACCGATACATCGCCGAAGTGTTCATCACGATGCGACTGCGCAGCCGGCCAGCGCGGCGTGCCGGCCTGCACGCCGGTGCTGCCTTCCAGCTTCAGCGAGGTGCGGTCGCGATACAGGTAGTAGCCCGGGGCCGGGCTGAAGCGCAGCAGCAGGGTGTTGCCGTCGCTGGCGATGGCATCGAAGCCGAACGCCTGCTCGGACGGAAGCGGCAGCGCCTGGCTGTTGCTGGCGGCACCCGGCAGGCGCAGCCCGCCGCTGTTGCCGGCACCTGCCAGCGGATTGTTGAACGGGCTGGCGGCACCGGCACGCGCGGCAGGGGCCGCGGCCTGTGCGCCGGCACCGGGCAGGGTGACCTGCACCACGCGCTTCTGCGGCGGGTAGCAGACACCGGCGTCGGCGCAGCCCTGGTAGCGTACTTCCAGGCTGATGGTGCCGGCGGCGTCGGTCGGCGTGCCGGGCAGGGTGGCCTGCAGGCGTTCGCGATAGGTTTCGACTTCGCCGAAGAAATCGTCGTGGTGCTTGTCGCCCTTGGGCATCTGCAGCGCGCCGGCATTGAACGCCGGATCGGCCTTGACGCTGGTGCGGTGGCGATACAGGTAGTAGCCGGGGGCGATCTTGAACTGCAGTTGCACCTGGCCGCGCTCGGGGGCGGTGGCGGTCAGCGCGAACGCCTGGTCCACCGGCAGCAGGTCCTTCTCATCCAGCGCGAACGCTGGCAGCGAGAGCCACAACAGGGCGCACAGGGCGGCGCCACGCGCAAACAGAGTCTTCAATCAGTGTCCTCCCGGGTCTGTGCCCGGATCCAATCCAGATACGCCGGCAGGCCGGCCCGGGTTTCGACCGCGATGCACTCCGGGAGTTCATACGGATGCAGTTCGACGATCCGGGCAATCGCGTCATCGACGCGGCTTGCGGTGGTCTTCACCAGCAGCTGCAGCTCGGCGTCGGTGGTCACCTCGCCCTGCCAGCGGTAGGTCGACTGTGCGCCATCGAGGCGGGTCACGCACGCGGCCAGGCGCTCGCCGACCAGCGCGTGCGCGACGCGCTCGGCACTGGCCCGGTCCGGGCAGGTGGTCAACAGCAGCAGGACGGGATCGACGGTCGACATGGCCGTCGAGTATAGGGCCGCCGCCGGGTCAGGGCCCGGCGGCGGCAGTGGACCGCTGCGTTGCGCGGTCAGTTGGCCAGCTGGCAGGTCGCCGGCTTGGCCGAGGTGAACAGGCCCGGGGTCGCCCACTCGGGGTGGTCGATGAACGGGTTGCGGTTGCCCTGGAAGCTGTAGATCACGTCATTGCGCGCACGTTCGGCATCATCCGGCGGGTCGGACAGGTGCCAGTCGATCAGCGTGGACAGCAGGCCCATGTAGGCCGGCGAACTGCTGGTCTTGACGATCTTGCTGCGGTCGTCGGTCAGCTCCAGGTCCGGCTCGGACTGGCCGGTGGCCGCATCCTTGCCGCCCTCGTAGCGGATGGCCATGTACATCACCGCACGCGCCATGTCGCCCTTGCGCTTGCCCCACACCTCGAACGTGCCGGTGTTGCCGTCCGGCGTGCGCACCCAGTTGGAATTGCCCGGATAGCCACCGCTGCCGCCGCCCTGGCCGTTGTTGGCCTCGGTGGCGCGCTCGCCGCAGTTGGCGTCGCACTTGGCGAACGGCTTGTTGCCACGGTCGGCGTTCCACTGTGCATCGGTCAGGTACAGCATGTGGGTGTCGGTGTACGGCGCGTACGGCAGGCCCTTGTCACCGGTGGTGCTGGCAAAGCCCAGCGAGTTCGGCCAGGTATGTTCGCGGTTGTACTTCAGGCCACTGCCGCTGCCGGCGCGATCGGTCACCTTGGCGTAGCTGCGGTTGCGATACGCGTCGAGGATGCGGTTCGGGTTGTTCGGGTCCTCGTCGGCGATCTCCAGGATGGTCCAGGTGCTGGTGCCCGAGCCGCTGTACGGGTAGGCGGTGTGGCCCTTGATGGTGGCGTGCAGCGAGCAGCGCAGCTGGCTCGGGCTGGAGGTGTTCACCTTGGAGTAGTAGCCGGCCGGCACGCCCGGGTTGCCCGGGTCCGGATTGCCGCCGGTGCTGGCCACGGTGAACGCGATGCGGCTGTCGGCCGCCGGATGCGCGCCCTGCAGGTCGGTGATGCGCGCGGCGCGGATGTCGAAGCGGCAGGCTTCACCGGCCACCAGGGCAGTGTTGGTGGACAGTTTCACGCTGCGGCCGCTGGCCGGGAAGGTCAGCGGCACGCTGCCGGAGGTGCCGCAGCTCAGCGCGAAGGCGCCACTGGCCAGGTTCACCGTCTCGCTGAACACCACTTCCAGATCGGCCGCGGCCGGGAAGGTGCTGCTGCCCTGTGCCGGGGTGGTGGTGGACACCGACGGCGGCGTGTTCGGGCCCGGGGTGCCGCCGCCGCTGAAGGTCTGGCCGTTGTTGCAGCTGCCGAAGGTCTGCCTGGCCGACTCGGCCCAGGTGAAGTGCGCGTACTGGCTGCCGCTGCCGGTCAGCTGCAGCGAGGTGCCCGGGGCCGTGCTGTTGGTCTCGGCCACCGGAATGTTCTGGCTGGTCATGCCGGCGGCAGGGCCACCGGAGGCGGTGATGGCGCCCTCGTAGCTGAGGAACTGGACCACCTTGCCGCTGGCATCGACCAGGGCGATGCCATCGTTCGGGCCGTTCTGGATGCCGTTGGTCGGGTAGTTGACCACGGCGATGGTCGCGCTGCCGCAGCCTGCGGCGGTGCCGGCCGGGACCGGGTTGTTGGCGTAGACCGCGGCAGCCGAAGGATTGCTGCCGTTGTAGAGGTAAAGCCGATAGCCGGACAGGTCCTCTCCGGCGGTGGCTACGACCTCGATCGCTTCGCCGACGTCACCGGCGGCGGTGCTGTCGTCGTAGTGCAGTTCGTTGATGAAGACCTCGGCCTGGGCCGGCGCGGCGGCCAGCGCCAGCAGGCAGGCGGCGGCAAGCGGGGACAGCAATCGCATCGACAACTCCTTGTGATTGGGAATGCGCGGCCGAGCCTAAGGCCGATCCAGTGACACTTTGTCGTAAATGAACGTCAGATATCTGACAGTGCGACGCGGATCACCAAAAGTCGAGGGCGCTGAGAAGCGAATGGATGCGTTTCACCGGGCTGAACGTCTTCATGCAGGGGCGCGCTGTGCGGGCCTGGCCGCGCCGAAATTTTTTCCGGGGACGGCCTTGAAAGGCCCGGGGGCAGCTCCATCTCTGTCCTGCTCCCGATTCGTCGGGCTTTTTCGCGAGCAATGCTGGCAGTCACCTGGGGTGAGTGCTAACATCGCCAGACTTTTTCAGACCAATCAATAACTTAAGAGGTCTCTCATGAGCATCAAGCCGCTGCACGACCGCGTTGTGGTCAAGCCGATCGAAGCCGACGAAATCTCCGCCGGTGGCATCGTCATTCCGGATTCGGCCAAGGAAAAGTCCACCAAGGGTGAAGTCGTGGCCGTCGGCCCGGGCAAGCCGCTGGACAACGGCAACGTGCGCGCGCCGTCGCTGAAGGTTGGCGACAAGGTCATCTACGGCCAGTACGCCGGCAGCTCGTACAAGAGCGAAGGCGTCGAGTACAAGGTCCTGCGCGAAGACGACGTGCTCGCCATCATCGGCTGAGCCCCGGCGCGACCTGCTTCATCCCCTGATTCCAAACACCCAGCCGCCGGGCATGGCCCGGCGCTACCAATGAGGTAACTGCAATGGCTGCCAAGGATATTCGTTTCGGTGAAGACGCCCGTTCGCGCATGGTGCGCGGCGTCAACGTTCTCGCCAATGCCGTCAAGGCCACCCTGGGCCCGAAGGGCCGCAACGTCGTGCTGGAAAAGAGCTTCGGCGCCCCGACCATCACCAAGGACGGCGTCTCCGTCGCCAAGGAAATCGAACTGGCTGACAAGTTCGAGAACATGGGCGCGCAGATGGTGAAGGAAGTCGCTTCGCGCACCAACGACGACGCTGGCGACGGCACCACCACCGCCACCGTGCTGGCCCAGGCCCTGATCCGCGAAGGCGCCAAGGCTGTTGCCGCCGGCATGAACCCGATGGACCTCAAGCGCGGTATCGACAAGGCCGTCGTGGCCGCTGTTGCCGAGCTGAAGAGCATCTCCAAGCCGACCGCCGACGACAAGGCGATTGCCCAGGTCGGTACCATCTCGGCCAACTCGGACGAGTCGATCGGCCAGATCATCGCCGACGCGATGAAGGAAGTCGGCAAGGAAGGCGTGATCACCGTTGAGGAAGGCTCGGGCCTGGACAACGAGCTGGACGTGGTCAAGGGCATGCAGTTCGACCGCGGCTACCTGTCCCCGTACTTCATCAACAACCAGCAGTCGCAGACCGCTGACCTGGATGACCCGTTCATCCTGCTGCACGACAAGAAGATCTCCAACGTCCGTGACCTGCTGCCGGTGCTGGAAGGCGTCGCCAAGGCCGGCAAGCCGCTGCTGATCGTTGCCGAAGAAGTCGAAGGCGAAGCGCTGGCCACCCTGGTGGTCAACACCATCCGTGGCATCGTCAAGGTCGTGGCCGTCAAGGCACCGGGCTTCGGCGACCGTCGCAAGGCGATGCTGGAAGACATGGCCGTGCTGACCGGCGGCACCGTGATCTCCGAAGAAGTTGGCCTGTCGCTGGAAAAGGCCACCATCAAGGACCTGGGCCGCGCCAAGAAGGTGCAGGTTTCCAAGGAAAACACCACCATCATCGATGGCGTGGGTGACAAGGTCGCCGTCGACGCACGCGTCGGCCAGATCAAGACCCAGATCCAGGACACCTCCTCCGATTACGACCGCGAGAAGCTGCAGGAACGCGTGGCCAAGCTGGCCGGCGGCGTTGCCGTGATCAAGGTCGGTGCCTCGACCGAAATCGAAATGAAGGAAAAGAAGGATCGCGTCGACGACGCCCTGCACGCGACCCGTGCAGCCGTTGAAGAAGGCGTGGTCCCGGGCGGCGGCGTTGCCCTGGTCCGTGCGGTCACCGCGCTGGCCGGCCTGAAGGGTGCCAACGAAGACCAGAACCACGGCATCCAGATCGCCCTGCGCGCGATGGAAGCTCCGCTGCGCGAAATCGTTGCCAACGCCGGTGAAGAGCCGTCGGTCATCATCAACAAGGTCAAGGAAGGCACTGGCAGCTTCGGCTACAACGCCGCCACCGGCGAGTTCGGCGACATGCTGCAGTTCGGCATCCTGGACCCGACCAAGGTGACCCGTTCGGCGCTGCAGAACGCTGCTTCGATCGCTGGCCTGATGATCACCACCGAAGCCATGGTTGCCGAAGCTCCGAAGAAGGACGAGCCGGCCATGGGTGGCGCCGGTGGCATGGGCGGCATGGGTGGCATGGGCGGCATGGACTTCTAAGGTCCACGCCCGCGTCGGACGTTGCCGGCCCTGGCCGGCGCGTCTCCCCGATGCAAAGGAAAACCCCGCCGCGAGGCGGGGTTTTTTGTTGCACGGTTGCCGCCATGGCGCCGCGTCGCTACGCTCGGCGACCATGCCTACCTCGTTCATCGTCGTCGACGACTTCCTCTCTCCGGCCGATGCGCACGGCCTGCGCCAGGCCGGCCTGGGCCTGACCTACCCGGCGCAGGAGGGCGCGTTCCCCGGCCGTAATTCGCTCGAACGGCTGGAGCTGGACGGCCTGTCCGAGGCCGCATCGCGGCTGGTCAACGAGCCGCTGCGGCCGGTCAATCCGCTGCAGTCGCACGGCAAGTTCCGGCTGACCCTGGCCAGCGATGTCGGTCGCGCCAAGGTGCACACCGATCATTCGCACTGGTCCGGCATCCTCTACCTCAGCGCTCCGGAGCACTGCGAAGGCGGCACCGAATTCTTCCGCCATCGCCGCACCAACACCGAGCGCATGGCGCTGAACGCCCACGAGCTGGCCGCGCTGGGCTACGCCAATGGCGGCGACATGCATCGCGACATCATCGAGCGCGACAGTATTGACGACAGCCAGTGGGAGATGACCATGCGCATCCCGATGCGTTTCAACCGGCTGGTGCTCCTGCGCCCGTGGTTCTGGCATACCGCTGGCCCGGCCTTCGGCGACCGCCCGGAGAATGGGCGGCTGGTCTACCTGATGTTCTTCGAGCAGGCGAGTTGAGCAGAAGCCATCCACGCATGGCATGGATCTACTTCACGAACACCTTTCCTGCGCCGTATTCCCACCGCCAGGGCACGCCGGTGTCGCCCAGCACGAAGGCCACCAGCGCCGGGAAGGTCGCTTCGGCGCGCACATCGTTGCCCAGGATCACCACGCAGCGCTGCTGCCGCTCTACGCACACCAGCGTGTTGCCCACCGCATCATCGTGGCCGCCCTTGTAGAAGCCCGCGCCTTGCGGGCCACGGAACGTCACCACGCCCAGGCCCGCCGCCAGGTCCTTGCGCTGCTGCGCCTTCGGCAGCTCCGGTTGCAGGGTGGGGAACTGGCTGGCGGTGGTGATCGGCAGCTGTGGCCGCACCAGCTCCCTGCGCATCGCCGCTGACAGTCCATCGCCGCGCACGTAGCCAGCGGCGAAACGGGCCATGTCGGCGATGGTGGTATCCATCGAACCGGCCGCACGCACGCGGCTGCGCTCATCGTGCGGCTCGGCGGTGCCCTCCACGGTCCAGCCGTCTGCCAGGTTGGTGGCGAAGTCCTCGCGCCACATCATGCTGGTGCGGGTCATGCCGAAGCGGTCGAACACCCGCTGCTGCATCAACGTGCCCACATCCTCGCCCAGCCGCCCGCGCTCGATCACGAACTGCAGCAGGATCAACCCTTCGCCGGAATATCCGTAGCGGCTGCCCGGATCGAAGTGGAACTTCAGCCGGCCGTCCGGTTCGAGGAACCCGAAGTTGGCAAAGCCACTGGCGTGGTTGAGCAGCAGGCGAGGGGTGAGCTGGCGCCAGCGTGCATCATCGGCCAGCACGCTGTAGTCGGCGTACTTCTTCGTTTCGGGCGGATAGTCCGGCAGCGGCTTGTCGAGCGCTGTGGCGATGCTGGCATCCAGATCGATCCTGCGGTCCTGCGCCAGCTGCGCGACCAGATGGCCGAATGCCATCTTGGTCAGCGAGGCGGCATACATCACCGTATCGGTGCGCAGCGGCTCGCCTGCGGCGTTGCGTTCGCCGTAGGCAGCCACGTGCACCACCTTGCCGCCATCGATCACCGCCAGCGCCAGGCCACGCGCCTGTGCGGCCCGCATCAGCCGCTGCACTTCGGCATCGATGCGGGCCGGCGAGGGTACCGGGGGTGGTGCGGCCAGCACGGCCAGCGGGAACAGCGTCAGCAACAACAGGGCAGCACGGCGCATGCGTGGACCTCCTGGCGGGACGTGGCGCGATGCTACGCCAGCCCGCGGTCCGCGTCATGGCACGCCGGGGTCACGTCACCGCCGGCTGGCGCAGGCAGATCCGGGCGGCGCCGGCGCTGATGTCCACCTGGCTGGCGACCATGGCGTCGGCGCCGAGGATCAGTGCGGGGCGAGCCTCCAGCCCGATGGACCTGAACACCGACAGTTCGCTGATCCTGACCTCCATCGCCGGGTGCTGCCAACCGGTGCCGGACATGCCGGACAGGGTGTACAACCACGTCGCCTGCGGCTGGCCCCCAAGTCCCTGCGTGCCTTTCTCGCGGACCCGCAGGCGCTCATCGCTGCCGTCGATGCGCAGGCCCAGTGCGCGGGCGGCTTCGGCATTGAGCACGGTCTGCGCGGCACCGGTGTCGACCACCGCGATGGCTTCCACTCCCGCCTCACCCAGTTTCACGGTAATGAAGGCGAAGTGTTCCAGGCCGTCGCGCCGATCAGGCAGTGCATTGGCCTGGCACTGGCGACCATCGACGCCAAGCTGCCCGGGCTTCCACAGCGCCAGCTCACCACGGCTGAAGTCCCAGCGGGTATCCCAACGGCCGGTCAGGTCGTTGCCGATCAGGCCGTCGACGGCGGGGTCATCGTCCTTCTGCAGATTGGAAAGGTCGGCCTGCACACCGCTGACGCGCAGCTGCCATCCGCCAATCCGCCAGGAGGTCGTGTGCATGCGCTGCAGTGGCGCGCTCTGGGCGTTGGCCCCCTGCGCATGCGTGGTGGCGGACCGGGGATCCTCCAGCCCGTGGCGGCGGGCTACCCGACCGTCGACGAGGGTGACCCCAGCCGCGCTGTCGACCACGAAGCGCAGCGGTTCGGCGCTTCCGTTCAGTGAGACGGCCACTGCCGGATGGTTGCCCTGCATCCACATCGGCAGCACGTGTACAGGCGGGGCGGCGGCCAGCGCGGGGAATGCAGCGGCAAGCAGGGGCAGAACGGACAGGCGCACGTTGGATCTCCGGAGTAGAAGTGGAGGCCTATTGGCGCGCATCGGCGTATCCCGGGAATATCGGCATTGATACCGTCCTGATACACGCCTGCGGGATACTGGCCGCATGAACACTCCTGCCCGGGTCATCGTTGTCGATGACGATGCCAGCATCCGTGACGCCATCGCCGACTGCCTGCTGCTGCATGGCTACCAGGTGCGCGTAGCAGCCGACGCTGCAGGCCTGGATCTCCTGCTGCTGAACGAGCGTCCGGACGCCATCATCCTGGACTGAATGATGCCCGGCGAGGACGGCCTGTCGGTGTGCCGCCGGCTGCAGGCGCGGGCCATCCCGATCCTGATGCTGTCGGCGATGGGGGCCACACCGGACCGCGTGATCGGCCTGGAAATGGGAGCGGACGACTATCTGGCCAAGCCCTTCGATCCACGCGAACTGCTGGCGCGGGTGCGTGCCCTGCTGCGCCGGCAGGACAAGCTGCGCGCCCAGGTTGCCAGCGAGCTGCGGTTTGCCGGCTGGCGATTGCTACCCGATCAGCGCCGCCTGTTCACACCCGATGGCCGTGAACTCGCGCTCAGCCGGGGGGAGTTCGCCCTGATGCTGGCGTTGGCCGAGCGCCCCGGACGCGTGCTGGGACGGGAGCAGCTGCTGCAGTTGACCCATGGCGAAGACAGCGACAGCGTCGACCGCGCCGTCGATCTGGCGATCAGCCGGCTGCGCCGCAAGCTGGGCCAGGCGGCTCCCGGCGCGGAAGCGCTTGTGCAGACGCTGCGCGGCGAAGGCTATCGCTTCGGCGCCGAGGTACATGTGCTGTGAGGGCTCGTTGGTCCACTGCACGCTGGATCGCGATGGTGGCCCTGGCCAGCCTGCTGCTGGCCACGCTGGTCAGCGTCGCGGTGGTGGGCTGGATGCCACGACCCGCACCGCCCCCCATGCGGCTGGACCAGGCCATGCAGGTCGTTCGTGGCGAACGGCCCGCCATGCCGCTGGGGCTGCATCTCGAAACCCGTGCGTCGCCGCCGCAGGGCAGCAGCAATGGCTGGCTCACCCACCTGGTTGCATCGCAGATGGGCCTGCCGCTGGAACACGTGCGGTTAGTCTGGAGTGGCCGCGGCAAGGCGCCTGATGTGAAGGTCATCGAAGGCGGCATGGAGCTCGATGGAAATGCACGGACGGACGCGTTGCAGGCGCAGGTGTCAGTGCTGACCAAGATGCAGTGGTCACCCTTTGAACTGGCGGTGCGCCAAGCCGATGGCCGATGGCAGGTGGTCGGCAGCGACCACAGCGATCTGGCGGCGTGGCGCCGGCAGGTCGTGCTGGCGCTGGTAGCGGGGACCGTGCTGTTGGCACCCCTTGCCGCCTGGGCATCGGTCCGCCTGGGACGGCCGCTGCGGCGGCTGGCCGAGGCCAGTGCACAGGTCGAACTGCAGGACGGCACACCACTGCCGGACGACGGCCCACGCGAAGTACAGATGCTGGCCGCAGCGATCAGCACCGGGCGCGAGCGCCTGCGCGAACAGGCCCAGGACATGACGCGCATGCTGGCCGCAGTAGCGCACGACCTGCGCACGCCGTTGACCGGCCTGCGTCTGCGTGCGGAGTTCGCACCGCCGGCACAAGCCGCGCGGATGGTGGCTGACATCGAACGCATGGATACGATGATCGAGCAGGTGCTCGATTACGCACGCGGCGAACTGCAACCACTGCAGTTGCGGCCGCTGGATCTGGCCGCGTTGCTGGAGGAATGCGTGCACAGTGCCCTGCTGCGCGGCATCGAAATCTCCATCGAGGGACCGGATGCCCTGCCGTGGCAGGGTGACGCGCTCCTGCTGCGGCGGGCGATCGACAACCTCATCGACAACGCAGACCGCTACGCCGGTGCGGTAGACCTGCACGCCGCCATGGCAGGCAATCGGATGCAGCTGGATGTGATGGACCGCGGCCCGGGCATCGCCGAGGACGACCGCGCACGCCTGCTGCAACCCTTCCAGCGCAGCGAGAGCTCGCGCAGCCGCGCCACGGGTGGGACCGGCCTGGGCCTGGCGGTGGCGGCCAACGTCGCACGACGGCATGGTGGCGAGCTTCTGCTGCTGCAGCGTGATGGCGGCGGACTGATCGCACGCCTGCTGCTGGGGCCGGTTTCCTGATATCACCGGGATATTGACGTAACGCCTATGCGCTAGCATATGATTAGGCGCCTAATCATGTTGGATGGAGCCATGCTGGAAGCCAAGCACAGTGCCCTTCTGGATGAAGCGCAACGGCGCGGCCATACCGGCGTCGCGCAGCTGCGCCTGTGTTTCCAGCTGCTATCGCTGTCATCGGCCATCGATCGCGACTGCGCCACACGCCTGGCGCCGCACGGGCTCAGTGAAGGGCGATTCATCGTGCTTTTCCTGCTGCACGGTGCCGGTGGCACGCTGCCACCGCATGAACTGGCCGAGCGCGCAGGTGTCACCCGCGCCACGATCAGTGGCCTGATCGATGGCCTGCAGCGCGAAGGGCTGCTGCAGCGGCGCAGTGACGCCGAAGATGGCAGGCGCCTGCAGATCGTTCTGACCACGCAGGGGAAACGCCTGGCCGAGGCGCTGTTCAACCAGCACACGCAATGGATAGGCGGCTTGTTCAGCGGATTGGACGCGGAAGAACAGCAGCAGTTGTCGCAGCTGCTGCACAAGGTCTGGCAGCACACCGATACAGGTCGTGGGGCATGAGCGGGACCCTGACGGCTGAGCGATTGAATGCGCTCAACACCGGCAGCGTCGCCGCCAGCCATCTGGCCGAATGCCTGGCGGTAGATTTCGCTGCGCTGCTGCAGGCGGTGGCACCCGCACTAGGACATGACGCGCTGCACCGCATGCGCGATGCTGAAGGCAAGGGCATCACCCAGCGCATGGCCCTGGCTGCCCGGTTGCTGCGCGAAAGCGGGCAGGGCGATCCTGCGCAATGGCAGGATCATGCGTCCGATACCGTGCGTGGCTGGGCCTGCTACCTGATTGGCAGCGATGCCAGCGCAACGCTACCGGCCAAGCTGCGTGCGATGCGTCCGCTGGCCGATGATCCGCACTTCGGCGTGCGTGAGTGGGCGTGGCTCGCGCTGCGTGCAGATATCGTCGCTGCACCGTTGCAGGCGCTGGAGTGCCTGCAGCCATGGACGCAGCACGCATCACCCTATCTGCGTCGTTTCGCCTGCGAGGCGCTGCGCCCGCGCGGCGTCTGGGCGACCCATATCGCGCTGTTCAAGCAGCACCCGGAACTTGCATCGCCGCTGCTTGAAGCACTGGCCAACGACCCGCAGCGCTACGTGCAGGACTCCGTGGGCAACTGGCTCAACGATGCCGGCAAGACCCAGCCGGGCTGGCTGCGCGATCTGTGCGCGCGCTGGCAGCGTGAACACGACGGCAGCGCCAACGCCTACATCCGCAGGCGCGCACTGCGCTCACTCCAACCCCGGTAGCGCCGGGCCGTGCCCGGCGGACATCTCAAGGAAGAACCCCATGTCCCACATCCTCATCGAACTCTACACAGCCACCCCTGCCTGGACTGCGCTCCCGCCTGACCAGCGCACCGCTTTCTTCGCCCGCATCGGTGCCGGCATGCAGCAGTTCGATCCGGCCCGCATCACGCCGGTGGCGATGGGCCGCGTGGCCGCGGATGCAGCGCACGGCGGCAGCGAGCAGTTCCACGCTGTCTGGAGGTGCGCCAGCCAGGAGGACGCCGACGCCCTTGTGGAAGGCATTGCCGCCACCGGTTGGCATCATTACTTCGCCACCACCAATGTCGTCGGCGCGGACGATGGGATGGGGCAGCACCTGGCCGATCTGGCTGCCCTGTAGCGGCGCCTCCGGACGCGCATGGCACATGCGCCTGTCACCCGGACGCGGTAAACAGTGCATTGCCCCTGTCCATCCGCACGGAAGTCGATCATGCAGAGCACGCTCCAGGTAACGCTGTACGGCCCGCTTGGCGACACCCCGGCGCTGCAGCTGCCGCAGGTGGAAGGGCCGTCGGTGGCGATCCCGGAACCGCTCCTGCGGCGGCTGGTGTCCGACCTTTACACCGCCCGTTCCCTGCTCAATCCCGAGCAGCTGGATGAGGCCCGGCAGGAACTGGGGCGCGTGCTGGAGCGCTGGGCCGACATCCATGAAGGCCTGCTGCTGGACGTGGAAGTGCATGGCAGATGAGCGACTTCGCGTGCCTGGCGCCGCATGGATGGCCCAGGTGCGCGACTCGCTGAACCGCGCCCCCAGTTGCGGATGAAACATTTTGCACTGCGCAGAAGCTGTGCTATCAATAGAACCCATGAACGCGGCCCCCACCAGCTTTTACTGGTATTACTTTCCGAAGCCACTGGCGGAGGAAGGACTGCGCTCACCCTGAAGAAAGCTTCAGACGCATTCCCGAAAGCCGCCAGCGAACCTGGCGGCTTTTTTCATGCCGCCACGCTGGGGACCCCCAACGTTCCGGAGAACCCCCGCAATGCCCCCGCACACCGACGACCTGCGTATCCGCACCATCGAACCGCTGACACCGCCTGCCCAGCTGCTGGCGATGCTGCCGTGTGACGATGAAGCCTCCGACACCGTCAGCGCCTCGCGCGCGGCCCTGCACCAGATCCTGCATGGCCGTGACGACCGCCTGGCGGTGGTGGTCGGCCCGTGCTCGATCCACGACCCGCACGCCGCCATCGAGTACGCCCAGCGCCTGAAGCCGCTGCGTGACGCACTGGCCGGCGAGCTGGAAATCGTCATGCGCGTGTACTTCGAGAAGCCGCGTACCACGGTGGGCTGGAAGGGCCTGATCAACGATCCGGACCTGGATGGCAGTTTCAGGATCGACAAGGGCCTGCGCATCGCCCGTGGCCTGCTGCGCGACATCAACAAGCTGGGCCTGCCGGCCGGCGTCGAGTTCCTCGACGTGATCTCGCCGCAGTACATTGCCGATCTGGTGGCCTGGGGCGCCATTGGTGCGCGCACCACCGAAAGCCAGGTGCACCGCGAACTGGCCTCGGGACTGTCGTGCCCGGTCGGCTTCAAGAACGGCACCGATGGCAACGTGAAGATCGCCGCCGACGCGGTGGGTGCGGCCTCCAATCCGCATCACTTCCTGTCGGTCACCAAGCAGGGCGGCACCGCCATCGTGTCGACCACCGGCAACCCGGATTGCCATGTGATCCTGCGCGGCGGCAAGCAGCCGAACTACGATGCGGGCAGCGTTGCCGAGGCCTGCCAGGCGCTGGCCAAGGCCAAGCTGCCGACCCGCCTGATGATCGACGCCAGCCATGCCAACAGCCTGAAGAACCCGGACAACCAGCCGAAGGTGATCGAGGACATCGCCGTTCAGTTGGAAGACGGTGAACAGCGCATCGTCGGTGTGATGATCGAGAGCCATCTGGTCGGCGGCCGCCAGGAACTGGTGGAAGGCCAGCCGCTGGTCTACGGCCAGAGCATCACCGACGGCTGCATCGACTGGGACACCACCGTGACGGTGCTGGAGCGACTGGCCGCGGCCGTGCGCGCCCGTCGTGAAGTGAAGGTGTCCGAAGCCGCCTGATGGAAGCCGCTTGAGTGCGGCACGTGTGTGGATGGCGGCCAGCGCCTGCGGGGGTGCGGCCGCGATCAGGGTCGGTCGGAGTTGGAGGCCGATCCGTCCGCACCGGCGATGCGCCTGGCGCTGCGTATGTGCGACAGCGCCAGGTACATCGCCGGGGTGGTGATGCCGGTTTTTGCAGAGTCGAGCCATGCTCGACTTGCGCGCGAAGCGCGTTGGATTCCTGCAACGCGCAGTCGAGCATGGCTCGACGCTACATGGCCTTTTTCGCGCGCAACCTCGCCAACGCCAGATACATCGCCGGGGTCGTGTACAGCGTCAGCCATTGGCTGACCAGCAGCCCCCCCACGATCGCGATGCCCAGCGGCTGCCGCAGTTCCCAGCCCTCACCGTTGGCCAGCATCAGCGGCAACGTGCCCAGCAGCGCCGCCAGCGAGGTCATCAGGATCGGCCGCAGGCGCAACCGCGCCGCGTCCATCACGGCGTCCTGCGCAGTCAGGCCGCGCCGCTCACCGGCCAGCGCGAAGTCCACCAGCAGGATGGTGTTCTTCATCACCACCCCCACCAGCAGGAACAGGCCGAGCAAGGCGATCAGGTTCAGTTCGTTGCCGAACAACCACAGTGCCAGCAGCGCGCCAACACCCGCCGACGGCAGCGTCGACAGGATCACCAGCGGCTGCAGGAAGCTCTCGTAGAGAATGCCCAGCACCAGGTACACCGCCAGCGTGGCGCCCAGCACCAGCCACAGCTGGCGCGAACGCAGTTGCTCCAGGCCGCCGGCCTCGCCGGACAGCTTGCCCTGCACCGAACGTGGCAGCATCAGCTTCGCCATCGCGTCGTCGATGGCACGCGTGGCCTGCTCAAGGCCCACCCCCGGTGCCAGCGCGAACTCTATCCAGATGGAGGCGAACTGTTCGCTGTGGTACACGCGGTCCGGCGCCATGCCGTAGCGCCAGCTGGCAATACTCGACAGCGGAATGCGCCGGCCATCGCCATCGATCACCTGCAACCGCGCCAGCGTGCCCGGGTCCTGGGTGTGTTCCGGGTCCAGCTCCATCACCACCCGGTACTGGTTGAGGCTGTCGTACAGGGTGGCGACCTGGCGCTGGCTGAAGGAGTTGTTGAGCATGTTGGCGACGGTGCGCAGGTCCACGCCATGCCGCGCGGCCGCTTCGCGATCGATGTCCAGCACCACCTGGCGCATGCCTGCTTCGCCCTGTGCTTCCACGTCCACCAGCTCGGGCAGGCCGCGCAGTGCGGCGGCGACCTTCGGTGCCCATTCGCGCAGGGGCGCGGTATCGGCCGAGAGCAGCTGGAATTCGTACTTGCCGCTGCTGCCGGCGCCTTCCAGGCGGATGTCCTGGTCCACCCACAGATAGAGATTGCCGCCGGGCAGCTTGGGCAGCCGCGCGCGCAGGCGGTCGATCACCTGCTGGCTGGAGACCCTGCGCTCGGCCAGCGGCTTCATCTTGATCATGATGAAGGCGTTGTTCACGCCGTTGCTGCCGCCGATGTAGCCGATGATGTCCTCGATGGCCGGGTCGGACAGCAGCAGTTTCCGGTACGCGTCGATCTTCGGCTGCATGGCCTGGAAGGAGAGCCCATCGTCGCCGCGGGCGAAACCGCGCAGCTGTGCGGTGTCCTGCTTGGGCACGATGCCCTTGGGTACCTGCTGGAACAGCCAGGCATTGAGTGCGATGACCGCAACGAAGGCCAGCAACGGCCAGCGCAACCGGCGCAGGCTGGCCTGCAGGGTGCGCAGGTAAGCTCTGCGCACGCGTTCGAACAGTGCATTGCCACCACGCCGCCAGCGCGAAGGCTGTTGTGCGGTATCGACGAACAACCGCGCGCACAGCATCGGTACCAGGCTCAGCGCGATCAGCACCGATACCGCCATCGCAGTCACCAGGGTCAGCGAGAACTCGCGGAACAGGCGCTCGACGAAGTCATCCAGGAGCAGGATGGAGACGAACACCACCGCCAGGGCGAGGTTCATCGAAATCAGCGTCGCGCCCACTTCCGAGGCACCGCGCACGGCCGCCTGCCAGCGGTCGGCGCCCAGTTCGCGGTGGCGCGCGATGTTCTCCAGCACCACGATCGCATCGTCCACCACCAGCACGGCGGCAACGATCAGTGCCATCAGCGAGAGCGTGTTGAGCGAGAAGCCCATCAGCGCGATCAGCGCCAGCGTACCGAACAGCACCACTGGTATCGCTACGCTGGGCACCAGCGCCGCACGCCAGTGGCCGAGGAAGCCCAGCACCACAAGTACCACCAGCACGATGGCCAGTACCAGCGTCATCTCCGCTTCGTGCAGCGTGGCGCGGATCACCGGCGAGCGGTCCATCACCAGGCGCATGTCAACGCTGGAAGGCAGCAGTGCATGCAACTGCGGCAGCTGCGCCTGGATGGCATCGACGGTGGCGATGATGTTGGCATTGGGCTGGCGGCTGACGATCAGCAGCACGGCAGGGCGGTCGTTGTGGAAGCCGCTGGCGTAGCGGTCCTCCACGCCATCGGCGACGGCGGCGACATCGCCCAGCCGCAGCGTGCGGTCGTCGCTCACCTTCAACGCCAGTTCGCGGTACTGGGTGGCCTGGCGCAGCTGCAGCGGTGCTTCCAGCTGCCATTGCTGGCGTTCATCGCCCACCGCACCCAGCGGGCGCACTGCGTTGGCGCGTGCGATGGCCCGCGCCACGTCTTCCAGTGCCAATCCAGCATGGTTCAGTGCGTTTGGATCCAATGACACGCGCACCGCCGGCAGCGCGCTGCCACCGACCTGTACTTCGCCCACGCCCGGTACCTGCGACAGTTTCTGCGCCAGCACGGTGGAGGCCAGGTCATACAGCTGCCCGGGCGACAAGGTGTCCGAGGTCAGCGCCAGCGCCAGGATCGGTGCCTGTGAGGGATTGACCTTGCGGTACTGCGGCATGCCGGGCATGCCACTGGGCAGCTGCCCACGTGCGAGGTTGATGGCGGCCTGCACTTCGCGCGCGGCTTCGTCGACATCGCGGCCGAGCACGAACTTCAGCTCCACCGAGGTCTGGCCCTGGGTGCTGGCCGAATCGATGCGCGAGATGCCGGGCAGGCTGCCGAGCGCACGTTCGAGCGGCGTGGCGACGGTGGCCGCCATCGATTCGGGCGAAGCACCGGGCAGGCTGGCACTGACTTCGATGGCCGGGTAGTCCACCTGTGGCAGCGGTGCCACGGGCAGCAGCCGCAGCGCCAGCAGGCCTGCCAGCACCAGCGCGACCGCCAACAGGATCGTGGCCACCGGCCGCTGCACGCAGGCCTGTGCCAGGCGCTCCACAGGGGTCACGCGCTGGCCTCTTCAGCGGCGGTGGTTGCTGCCGCGCGGCCGCGCTGCAAGCGGTCGAAGGCGAGGTAGATCACCGGCGTGGTGAACAGGGTCAGTACCTGGCTGACCAGCAACCCGCCCACCATCACCCAGCCCAACGGTTGCCGCAGTTCGGCACCGGAACCACTGGCCAGCATCAGCGGCACGGCACCGAACAGCGCGGCCAGCGTGGTCATCAGGATCGGCCGGAAGCGCAGCAGCGCGGCCTGGTGGATCGCCTCGCGCGGGGTCATGCCGCGCGTGCGCTGCGCGTCCAGTGCGAAGTCGATCATCATGATCGCGTTCTTCTTCACCAGGCCGATCAGCAGCACGATGCCGATCACCGCGATCAGGTCCAGGCTGCGCCCGCTCACCCACAATGCCGCCAGCGCCCCCACCGTGGCCGAGGGCAGGGTAGACAGGATGGTGACCGGATGGATGAAGCTCTCGTAGAGCACACCCAGCACGATGTACATCACCACCACCGCGGCCAGGATCAGCCACAGCGTGGAGGACAGCGAACTGCTGAACGCTGCTGCGGCGCCCTGCAGGCGCAGTTCGATGCTTCCGGGCAGGCTGATCTGCGTGCGTGCGGCCTGCACGGCATCGATCGCCTCGCCCAGCGATGCGTCCGGTGCGAGATTGAACGACAGGGTGGCAGCCGGGAACTGGCCGACATGGTTGCGCAGCAGGGCGGTCGGGCCCAGTTCCACCTGTGCCACCGCACCCAGCGGCACGGTCTGTCCGCCGCTGCTGCGCACGCGCAGGCCACTGATGGCTTCCGGTCCCGGCTGCCGCGATGGGTCGGCTTCCAGCACCACGCGGTACTGGCTGGCCTGGGTGAAGATGGTGGAGATCTGACGCTGCCCGTAGGCGTCGTACAGCGCGTCTGCTACCGCTTCAATGCTTACGCCCAGGCGCGCCGCGGCATCACGGTCGATGTTCACCCGTGCCTGCCGTCCCTGCATCTGCAGATCGCTGGCGACATCGCGCAGCGCCGGTTGCTGGCGCAGCGCCTGCAGCAGTTCCGGGGTCCAGCGTTCCAGTGTTTCCAGATCCGGCGTGGTCAGGGTGAACTGGTACTGGGTGCGGCTGATGCGGTCTTCGATGCCCAGCTCCTGTACCGGTTGCAGGTACAGGGTGATGCCGGGAATCTTCGATACGCGCTGCTGCAGGCGTGCCATCACCACCGCCGCGCCATCCCGGTCGCCGTGTGGCTTCAGCTCGATCAGCAGGCGGCCGGTATTGAGCGTGGCGTTGTTGCCGTCCACGCCGATGTAGGAGGAGACGCTGGCCACGGCAGGGTCCGCTTCGATGGCGGCGGCCAACGCCTGCTGGCGCTCGCGCATGGCCTGGAACGAGATGGCCTGGGGCGCTTCGCTGATGCCCTGGACCAGGCCGGCATCCTGCACCGGGAAGAAGCCCTTGGGCACCGCGAAGTACAGCGCAACCGTGAGCGCCAGCGTGGCGACCGTAGCCAGCAGCATCAGCGGCTGGCGCTGAAGTACCCAGCGCAGCTGGCGGTCGTAGAGGACGATGATGCGGTCGAAGACATCCTGTTTCGGGGTCGGAGCCCTGGCGGGATCGGACCCCTTTGCATGCGACTTGAGGAAACGCGCGCACAGCATCGGCGTCAGCGTCAGCGAGACCAGCAGCGAAATGCCGATGGCCACCGCCAGTGTCACCGCGAACTCATGGAACAGCGCGCCCACCAGGTCGGCCATGAACAGCAGCGGGATCAGCACCGCGATCAGTGAAACGGTCAGCGACACCAGGGTGAAGCCGATCTCGGCCGCACCCTTCAGTGCGGCCTCGCGTGGGCTTTCACCTTCTTCCAGATGGCGGGCAATGTTCTCCAGCATCACGATGGCATCGTCCACCACGAAGCCGGTGGCGATGGTCAGCGCCATCAGCGTCAGGTTGTTGAGCGAATAGCCGGCCAGCAGCATCACCGCGAAGGTGCCGATGAGCGACAGTGGTACCGCCACGCTGGGAATGAGTGTGGCCGGCAGGTTGCGCAGGAATACCCAGGTGACCAGCACCACCAGGCCGATGGCCAGCACCAGTTCCTTCTGCACGCCGCGCACCGACGCGCGGATCGATTCGGTGCGGTCGCTCAGCACGGCCATCTGCACGCCAGCGGGTAGCGTGGCCTGCAGCTGCGGCAGCAACGCGCGAACCTGTTCGACCACGGCAATCACATTCGCGCCGGGCTGGCGCTGGATGTTCACCAGCACCGCCGGCGTGGTGCCGCTCCAGGCCGCCAGCTGGCGGTTCTCCGCGCCATCGGTGATGGTGGCCACGTCACCCAGCCGCAGTGGCGCACCATCGCGCCAGGCCAGTACCAGGGCACGGTACTCATCCACGCTGCGCATCTGGTCGTTGGCATCGAGCATCACCGCGCGGATCGGGCCATCGAAACTGCCTTTGGGCAGGTTGACGTTGGCGGCGGCGATGGCGGTGCGGATGTGGTCCATGCCCAGGCCGTTGGCGGCCAGTGCCGCGGGATTGACCTGGATGCGCACTGCAGGGCGCTGGCCACCGGCCAGGCTGACCAGGCCGACGCCGGGCAGCTGCGCCAGGCGCTGCGCGATGCGCGTATCCACCAGGTCATGCACCTGTGGCAGCGACAGGCCCTGCGAGGTCACCGCCAGGGTCAGGATCGGCGTATCGGCCGGATTGACCTTGCGGTAGACCGGCGGCACCGGCAGGTCGCCGGGCAGGAAGGTACCGGCGGCGTTGATCGCAGCCTGCACGTCCTGTTCGGCCACGCCCAGCGGGACGTCCAGTCCGAACTGCAGGGTGATCACCGACGCGCCGCCGGAACTGGTGGACGACAACTGCTTCAGGCCGGGAATCTGCCCGAGCTGGCGCTCCAGCGGCGCAGTGATCGTGCGCGTGGTCAGTTCCGGGCTGGCACCGGGGTACAGCGTGGTGATCTGGATGATCGGGTAGTCGACCTGTGGCAGGGCGGCCACCGGCAGCAGGCGATAGGCGAGCACGCCGGACAGCAGCAGCGCCACCATCAGCAGCGTGGTGGCGACGGGCCTGAGGATGAACGGGCGCGAGAGGTTCATGCGCCGGCCTTGCTCGCAGCCTCCCCGGCGATGATCTCCACCGCCGTGCCGTCTTCCAGTCCGTCGATGCCTTCGATCACCACCTGGTCGCCCGCGGCCAAGCCCGAACGCACGGCCACGCGGCCGTCATCGGCGGGGCCGAGCACCACGACGCGCCGCTGCGCCTTGTTGTCCTTGCCGATGACATGGACGTAGTTGCCCTGGCTGCCGAACTGTACGGCGGCATCGGGAATCAGCAGCGCCGGCTGCTCGCCCAGCTGCAGGCGTACGTTGACGAACTGGTTGGGGAACAGTGCCAGATCGTGGTTGTCGAAGTGCGCACGCAGCTTCAGTGTGCCGGTGGTGGTATCGATGCGGTTGTCCAGGCTGGACAGGGAGCCGCGGGCCAGCTGCCGGCGTTCTTCGCGGTCCCAGGTTTCCACCGCCAGCGACGGTTGCGCCTGCACGGCGTCGAGCAGCGCAGGCAGCTCGGGTTCGGGCACGGTGAACAGCACGCTGATCGGCGCGGTCTGCGCCAGCGTCACCAGGCCTTCGGCATCGCTGGTACGTACCAGGTTGCCCACGTCCAACCGCCGCAGCCCGACGCGGCCACTGACCGGCGCGGTGATGCGGGTGTACTGCAGCTGCAGGCGTGCTTCATCAACAGACGCCTGGTCGCTGAGCCGGCGGCCCTGCAGCTGGCGCACCTTGCTCTGCTGGTCGCTCAGTTCCTGCCCGGACACGTAGTTCTGCTTCTGCAGTTCGCGGTAGCGCTGCAGCTGGCGTTCGGCGTTTTCCAGCTCGGCCAGGTTCTGCTGCTGGGTGCCCTGGGCCTGTGCCAGCTTCACCTCATACGGGCGTGGGTCGATCTGCGCCAGCAGGTCGCCGGCGTTCACCTGCTGCCCTTCCTGGAAGTGCAGGCGCAGCAGTTCGCCATCCACGCGGCTGCGCACCACCACGCTGTGCAGCGGGGTGACCGTACCGACAGCCTTCAGGCGCAGCACCAGCGGCTCGGCACTGGCGCGCGCCACGCGTACCGGCACCGTCCTGCCCGTCGCATCGTCGCTGCTGCCGGCGCCGTTCCGGGGCCACAGCCACCACGCCAGAAGGCCGAAGAGGGCAAGGGCCAGCACCACCCGCAACGAGCGGGCACGGCGGAAGCGGGAATTTTCGGCGACAGACATGAGGCATCCTGTGCCCTGCGCGCGCAGGGACATGCGGGCCCGTCGGCGCGTTCACGGCACCACGGGCAGCGGGGAGGGAGTGTCTGGCGGGGCCGCGGGCGCGGCGTGGCTGGATGCCGTCGCGCGTGCGACGGGGTGACAATGGTAGCCAATCACCCCGGCCAATGCCGCATGACCATGGTCAT
This sequence comes from Stenotrophomonas sp. 59, assembly GCF_030291095.1. Lineage (NCBI taxonomy): Bacteria > Pseudomonadati > Pseudomonadota > Gammaproteobacteria > Lysobacterales > Lysobacteraceae > Stenotrophomonas > Stenotrophomonas sp. 59. Next base: position 4,056,965 of record NZ_CP127408.1, on the reverse strand, counting down.
GCAACGCACTCGGTAGTGCCGACCGCTGGCCGGCAACCTGCTGGAATCTGCGGGCGTGTGCCGTGTTGCCGGCCAGCGGCCGGCACTACCGTCAAACAATCAATGCACTTCGTCGTGATAGACGAACTTCGGCATTTCCCAGCGGTAGTGGATCGCCAGCAGGCGCAGTGCGAAGCCGCCGCCGAGGCAGCACAGGATCGCGGTGGCGTCGGCAACGCCCCAGTGCAGCAGCAACAGGTAGGCGGCGCCGGTCAGCAGCGCGATGATCGCGTACAGCTCCTTCTGGAAGATCAGCGGTACTTCGTTGCAGAGGATGTCGCGCAGCACGCCGCCGAACGCACCGGTCAGCATGCCGGCGATCAGCACGATGGGGGTGGCATGGCCGGCCTCGCGTGCGATCGAGCAGCCGATCAGGGTGAAGGCGATCAGGCCCAGCCCGTCCAGCACAAGGAAGGTGCGGCGGAAGTGGTGCATCCAGCGCGCCACCCAGGTAGCGATCAGCGCCGCGCACACGGTGAAGCCCAGGTATTCGGGATGCTTCACCCAGCCCAGCGGGTAGTGGCCGAGCAGGATGTCGCGCAGCGAACCACCACCGAGGGCGGTGACGCAGGCGATCATGACCACGCCGAACAGGTCCATGCGGCGGCGGCCGGCGGACAGCGCGCCGGTCATGGCTTCGGCGGAAATGGCGATCAGGTAGATGATGGACAGCAGCATGGGGCAGGCTCCGGGCGCGGTGGGGCCGGCCATGCGCGTATACCGCCATTGCCTGCGCAATGACGGGATGACGATGACCGGTGCCGCTCCCGCTGTCCTTTTGCCTGAGAGTTCAGCGGCGTGGGCCGCGTGCCCCTTCGGCGGATCGTCCCGGGCATGCCCGGTGACCTCTCTCCAGCTCGGCGAGTCGAATGCATGGTTGGTGGGATTCCAGCCCACCGGCCTGAGCGATCATGGGAGCCTGCGCCTTCGGCGGGCGCCAGCGCGGCGCCTCTCTCCTGCATTCGGCCGCCAGTATATCCGCTGCAGTGCAGCACGGCATAATCCCGGCATGGCCCCGTCCCCCCGCCCGTGGTTCCTGTACCTGCTCGAATGCCGTGATGGCAGCTACTACGCGGGTATCAGCACCGACGTGGACGCACGCTTCGCCGCCCACCAGGCGGGCAAGGGCGCGCGCTACACCCGGGCCCGGCCGCCACTGCGCGTGCTGGCCGTGCGCGAATACCCGGATCGTTCCGCCGCCTCGCGCGCCGAATGGCAACTCAAGCAGCAGCCGCGCGAACGCAAGCTGGCCTGGCTGCAGGCCTCGGACGCCCGGCTTCTGTAGAGCCGAGCCCGCGCTCGGCTGCTGTTCCGTCTGCCCGTTGCAGGACCCGGGCAGGGGCTCGGCCCTACGGTAGATCCACGCCCTGCGTGGATAGGCCTTGTCCATGCCATGATCGCCACACCCATCGACACATGGATCCGTCCGATGAAGAACCGCGGGATGTTGCTGTTGACTGCCTGCGTGGCCCTTCTGGCCTGCACCCAGGCACCGTCGCCGCCGCCACTGCAGCATGGGCAGATCGGCACCGCCGCTGAGCTGGCAGCTTACGGCCCGAGCACACCCGAACCGATCCACCTGCGTCGTGACCGGGTCCCTCCCGATCTGGTCGATCTGATCCCGTTCGCGGAAAAGTGGGGGATCGGCGATGACGTGCTTCGCAACGAAATGCAGGAGCGTGCCACTGACGCGGAAAAGCAGGCATTGGCGGATGCGCTGGCGGGGCGCCATGCGCGTATCACCGCCTGGTTGGACAGCTTCCCGCAGGGGCAGCCCATGTCTGAAGAAGCCGCTGCGTTCATGTACATGCAGCTGGGCACCGACGAAATGCGCCTGATGCCGTAGATCCACGCCATGCGTGGATGCGGCTTGCACATGCCATGATCATCCAGCCCTCAGCGCTGGAGACCCGGATGTCCACGATCGCCCTGCTGTTCGCCCTTTCCGCAGCCACAAGCCCCGCCGCCGACCCGGCCACCCTCGCGGCCATCGAAGCCACCTGCCATGACTACGTCGACGGCCAGCTGGAGGCCGACCCACAGCGCGTCGCCCGGTCCCTGCACCCGGACCTGGCCAAGCGCGCGGTCCTCGGTGATACACCCGATGAGCGCCTTGGCCTGCGCCGGATGTCGAAGGAAGAACTGGTCTCGTTGACGAAGCAGGGTGCGCTGAAGACCCCGAAGGAGCAATGGGACCGCCGCTGCACGGTGCTGGACGTGACCGGCAACGCCGCCTCGGTGCGGCTGGAAACACCGTGGTTCGTCGATTACTTCCACATGGGCCGCTTCGGGCAGCGCTGGGTCATCGTCAACGCATTGTGGTACCCGAAGCCGAAGGCGCAGTGACTGATGCGTGCCGTGGGCCGGGCGTGGATCGCGCTGCTTCTGCTGTTGACCTTCCTGGCCCTGCTGCCGGGCCTGGTGTATCTGCTGGGATTGGTCGCGACCGAGGGCCGGCCGCAACCTGTCGATTCCGCGCGGAGCGGCGGCGCGTGTGGTGCTGCGAGCTACGCCCACCACGTACCGATGGATCCATGGCGATTCATGGCGCGCCACGTGGGAGTGAATGCGAAGGTGAACGTGCCTGATGTCGAACTCGAAGCTTCCTGGATCGCACGCGTCCACCTCGGGCACCATCCACGCCACAGCATGCTGCGCTGGCACCTGAGCTCGGCAGCATTGACCATCTGGATCACCCGGCACTGGTCGTCACGGCAGATCGCGGGCACGGCTCGGGCCCAAGGGTACTGCCCGCCCCGACCGTCGCATGGGCGCGGATCAGACTGACCGCGCCTGCTGGGACAGGGTGCTCTGGTGATCCTGCTCCTCCTGCCTGGACCGCGCATCGGTCTGTCGATGTGCGTCATTCAGCGACTGCAGCTGCGCCAATGACGTGTCCACGGGGGTGGCAAATGCCTGCGCGGCCGGCATCTGTGCCCTGAGATGGGCCGGGTCGGACAGATCGCCCTGCACAACGAAGAGCGTTTCTGCCCTGCCGTCCTGCGAAGGCGAGGCGCCCAGCACGACATGGTCGATGCGTGTCAGCCCGGCCTCGCGGGCCAGGCAGGTCGAACTGGCTGCAAGGCGTTGCGTGTTCTCGCCGAAAGGCTGGGCCCGGCTGTCTTCCAGGTGTCGTACCGCCTCCTCGGCCTGTTGCAGCAGCGGATCGGAAAGCGCGGCACGCCGTCGCTCCGGTTGTGCGGGTTCGACGTGCAGCAGCTGTTCGGGCATCCCGTTGCGCGGGGCGCGGTTGAGGTCGATGGAGCCGTCGGCATTCTGCTGGCGATGCAGTTCCGCACGCGGTACGGTGGACCACTGGCCATCGATGAAGGCGTGGCCGCGACCGTCCCGGTTCCAGATCACCAGATCATCGCCGGAGGCGTACAGGCCGGCGGTGGCCGGCGAGTTGCCTGCCGCCTGCGGGCGGCCCCAGGCATGTGAGCGCCCGTGCTGCAGGGCATCGAGGTAGGCCGGTGCCTCGGTGTTCTGCAGGAACAGGGTCTTGATCACCTCGTAGCGATGCAGGGCCTCGGGATGTGCACGATCGGCGGCCAGCGCCACCGGGCTGGCCAGCGGGTCGGCGGAGACACCGGCGAACACGTCGCGCATCGGGTTGCCTGGCCCTGCGGCCCGCAACCGGTTGAAGACCTCGGTGCCCTTCAGGGCATGCTCAACGCCGCTTTCCAGATAGTCGGGCTGTTCCCTGCCGCGTACGACGCGGTTGGGAAGCATGCCGTCGATCCGTGTCTTGACGTCATCCACGCTGGCCAGGTCGCCGCTGGCAATCGATCGCAGAACGCCAGGATAGCGGCTCAACCCTGCCTGGTTCTCCAGCTTCATCAGCATGGTGGCGAGCTTGGCCTGGTCATCCAGCGATGCATGCTGGTACAGGTCGGTGCCGCGTAGCTGCTGCATCGCGCCGCCAGGATCCCGGCGGCCATCGCCGTGGCGGAGCAGGCGGTCGACCTGGCTGACATCGTGTGCATGCACGAACGCAACGCCGTCGCTGGACGCGAGAAAGGTGTTCAGATGGCCGCGGATGGTCCCATCCAGGGCACGCCCGTTCTGCGCCCTGATGCCGTCGCCATCGCGCTGCAGGTCGGAAACCGTCTGCTGCCGCTGGCGTGCATCAAGCTCCAGCGAGGGCTGCTGCTGGCGTGCCCAGCGCTGATAGGCGTCCACCAGCTGGGTCGCCACCTCCGGGTGCTGGCCCAGATCGGTCTGCAGTGTGCCGATGGAGAAACCACTGTTGCCCACCGGCGTCATGACATTGCCATTGATGTTGCCGGCGAAGGACAGCTGATAGGCCACATTGCGGCCGGCGTTGCTGCCCTCGGACGCCACGCCGATGGCGAAGTAGGCCAGTGTGCGCAGTTGCGCATCACTGAGCTGCGGGCGATCCTGCGGTGCCGTGCTCATGGGCTGTTCTCCCTGCCGTTGGCGGTGCGCCCACACATCTTCAGGGCTTCGCGCACGGATGCGATGAGGGCGACGTACTCATCCGCTGCAACCGGTGACATCCCGTCCGTGAGTTCGTCATCGCTGCGCGCGGCGTCCTCGGCATAGGGCGACAGTGCGGCCTGGCAGGCCGCGTTGTTTCCTGCCTCATGCTGGGCCGAAGCGATCGCCAGCCTGATGTCGGCGATCGTGCTCAATGGAAGCGTGCCCGCGCAGGACGCCTGGAGCGCTTCCAGCGTGCCGGCGGTGCCGGCGGCGGAATACGGCGCGGTCTTTTCAGCGGCCTTGCGCAGCGCGGCGGCAACGTTGTCCGTCATGCAACGGTCGCTCACCGCAAGGTAGTGTCCCTTGAATCCCCCGTTGCTGCCGCAGTAAGCGGCGCAGGCATCGGCCGTGCGCGTACCGATCTCGATTCCCTGGGCGGTAGGTTGCATCGTGAGCAGGCATTGCGCTGCGCCGGGTGCGGGATCCACCGCGACGGACTGCAGATCGTCGCCGAGCGTGCCCGCCAGGCTGCATCCGGCGCCGGAGGATTCAGTCTCCAGATGGAACTGCAGCGATGTGCTGCCAGGGCGTGCCTGCAGCAGCAGCTGTCCCCATCCTCGTTCGGTCGAGTAGGTACCGGGTGACAGGCGTGGAGAGGGTGCTGGCGAAGGGGCGGAGACTTCCGCCTGCGACTGCCCCGCAGGACAGCCGGAGAGCAGGGCGGCCGCGATCAGGGCGGGCAACCATTTCAGCAGGTCCATGCGGCTTCATTCCATGAGCGACCGGCTTACGCTAGCAGCCCGTGCGTGAAGACCTCCGGGGCCTAGCGCCTGGGCCGCCGGTCGTCCTGGTCATCGCCGAAGATGATGCGCGCGCTGCGCTGGTAGCTCCAGTACGCCACCGCCCAGTTCAGCAGCACCACGATGCGGTTGCGGAAGCCGATCAGGAAGAACACGTGCGCGGCCAGCCAGAACCACCAGGCCAGGATGCCCGACAGCTGCAGTCGGCCCAGGTGCACAATGGCGGCCATGCGGCCGATGGTGGCCAGATTGCCGTAGTCGGCGTACTTGAACGGACCGGGTTCGGGCTTGCCGTGCAGGCGCGCGCGGATGACCTCGGCCACGTACTTGCCCATCTGCTTGGCCGCGGGCGCCACACCGGGTACCGGCTTGCCGTTGGCCTGGTCCAGCGCGGCCAGGTCGCCGGCCACGAACAGCTCCGGGTGACCCGGCAGGGTCAGGTCCGGTTGCACCTGCACGCGTCCTGCGCGGTCCAGCGGCACGTCCAGCGTGCGCGCCAGCGGTGAAGCGGCCACGCCGGCGGCCCACACCACGGTGCGTGCCGGCACGAACTGATCGCCGAGCTTGAAACCCTGGCTGCCGATGTCGCTCACCGGGGTACCCGTCAGCACTTCCACGCCGAGCTTTTCCAGCTGCCGGCGCGCCTTCAGCGAAAGCACTTCCGGGAACGAGGACAGTACGCGCGGGCCCGCCTCGACCAGCCGCACCTTGGCGCTGGCCGGGTCGATGTGGCGGAATTCATTGCGCAGCGTATGCCGCGCGATTTCGGCCAGGGTGCCGGCCAGCTCGACGCCGGTAGGGCCGCCGCCGACGATGGCGAAACTCAGCCACGCCGCTTTCTTTGCCGGGTCCGGTTCGGCCTCGGCGCGTTCGAAGGCCAGCAGCAGCTTGCGGCGAAGCGCGATGGCATCGTCCAGCGTCTTCAGGCCGGGCGCATCATCGGCCCATTGGTCGTTGCCGAAGTAGGCGTGGGTGGCGCCGGTGGCCAGCAGCAGGCTGTCGTAGTCCAGCGCGCTGCCATCGGCCATGCGGATCTGCCGGGCCTGCTTGTCGATGGCCACCACTTCGCCCAGGCGGACTTCCACATTGCGCTGGTGGCCGAGGATGTGGCGCAGCGGTGCGGCGATATCCGGCGCGGACAGGCCTGCGGTGGCCACCTGGTACAACAGGGGCTGGAACAGATGATGGTTGCGGCGGTCGACCAGGGTGATGCGTATGCGCTCGCGTGCCAGGGCACGGGTGGCCCAGAGACCGGCAAAACCGCCGCCGACAACGACCAGGTGGGGAACGCGCTCACGACTCATCGACTCACTCCAGTGGGGGCATTGGGGGAAGCGCCTGGCATCTTCTCACGGCGACCGCCTGTCACGTCAGCGCCCGCGTGGATCGGCGATACTCGGGTTCAGGCAACCGCCCGCGAGGAGTCCATGAGCGAACCGGAAAAGCGCATCGCCCTGTTGATCGACGCCGACAATGCGCCGGCCTCGAAGATCGACGAAGTGCTGGCCGAAGTGGCCCGCTACGGCGTGGCCAACGTGCGCCGCGCCTACGGCAACTGGAAGAGCCCGCGATTGAAGGGCTGGGAAGCCGTGCTGCACGAATACGCGATCCGCCCGATCCAGCAGTTCGCCTACAGCAAGGGCAAGAACGCCTCGGACATGGCGATGGTGATCGATGCCATGGACCTTCTGTACGCGCGCAATCTCGATGGCTTTGCCATCGTCTCCAGCGATGCCGACTTCACCCCGATGGTGATGCGCCTGCTGACCGATGGCGTGAAGGTGTATGGCTTCGGCGAGAAGAAGACGCCGGAACCCTTCGTCAATGCGTGCTCGAAGTTCACCTATCTGGAGGCGCTGGGCCAGACCCATGCCAGCGTGCCGGATACCGAACAGGCATCGAGCGAACAGGCATCGAACGAGCCGGTGGCCAACGACGATGCGCGCCCGCGCAAGAGCGGTGCGGAAATGCGCAGCGACACGCGGCTGGTGAAGATGCTGCGCCGCGCGGTGTCCGCGGCCGAGGGCGAGGATGGCTGGTCGCACCTCGGCCCGGTCGGCAGCCAGATCGGCAACCAGGCGTCGTTCGACCCGCGCAACTACGGCTACGGCAAGCTCAGCGATCTGCTGGCGGCGATCGGCCTGTTCGAACTGAAGAAGGATGGCAAGTCGTCCTATGTGCGCGCGCTGCCAAAAAAGAACCGGTAGCGCCGGGCCATGCCCGGCGGACGGCCAACACGGTCATTCCGCACGCATATCTCCACCCGATCAGGCGTATCGTTGCCGCTCGCATTGCCAGCAAGGAAAACCCGCATGTTGAAGATCTGGGGCCGTCGCAATTCCAGCAACGTCCGCAAGGTGCTGTGGTGTGCCGAGGAGATCGGCCTGCCGTACGAGTCCATCGAAGTCGGTGGCAGCCACGGCGGCACGCAGACGCCGGAATACCAGGCGATGAATCCCAACAGCCTGGTGCCGGTGATCGAAGACCACGGCCTGCCGCTGTGGGAGTCCAATGCCATCGTGCGCTACCTGAGCGCGCGCTACGCGCTGGGCACGCTGTACGCTGAAGACCCGATGGAACGCGCCCAGGCCGAGAAGTGGATGGACTGGAGCACCTCGCGGATGGCGCCGCTGTACAGCGACCTGGTCTGGGGCATCATGCGCACCGCACCGGCCGACCGCGACGAATCGCGGATCAATGCGGCCATCGTGCGTGCCGGGGACTATCTTGCGATGGCTGATGCAACCCTGGCCAGGCAGCCGTGGCTGTCGGGCGATACGTTCGCGATGGGTGACATCCCGCTGGGCTCGCAGATCTACGCGTGGTTCGAATTGCCGATCCAGCGCCCGGAGCTGCCGCACCTGGCCGAATGGTACGCCCGCCTTCGCGAGCGTCCCGCCTACCAGCGCGGCGTGATGTCGCCGCTGACGTAAGCGCTGGCGTTCCGGATAGCGGTGACCCCGCGGGTAGCGCCGGGCCATGCCCGGCGAACGCGGTGTACGAAGGCCCGCCGGGCACGGCCCGGCGCTACCGTGCGATGGGCCTCAATACAGATCCGTCGGATCCACATCCAGCGACCAGCGCACCTTGCGTGCTTCCGGCAGCGCGTACAGCTGTGGCACCAGCTGCCCGAGCACGCCGTGCAATGGCGGCCGCTGCACGGCAGACAGCAGCAGCTGCGTGCGCTGGTAGCCGGCCCGCCGCGGCATTGGCGCCGGCATCGGCCCGTAGGCCTCGACCACGTTCTGTTCGCCCAGCAGGTGCCGCGCTGCCAGCAGGAACGCGTTGGCATGCTCCACCTGCTGCGCCTCGGCGCGCATCAGCGCCAGGTGCGCGAAGGGAGGGAATCCGGCGGCCTGGCGCTGGTTCAGTTCGGCCTGCGCGAAGGGGTGGTAGCCACCGCTGACCAGGGTTTCCAGCAGCGGGTGCCCCGGGTGATGTGTCTGCAGCCAGACCTCGCCCGGGTCGCGTGCGCGTCCGGCGCGACCGGCGACCTGGATCAGCTGCTGCGCCAGCTTCTCGCTGGCGCGGAAGTCGGCCGAGAACAGGCCCTCGTCGATGCCGACCACCACCACCAGGGTCAGCTTGGGCAGGTCGTGGCCCTTGGCCAGGATCTGCGTGCCGACCAGGATGCCGGGCTGGTCGCCCAGTTTCGCCAGCTGTTGTTCCAGTGCATCGCGGCGTGACGTGGTGCCGCGGTCGATGCGCACCACCGGGAAATCGGCGAAGGCGGCGGTGAGATGTTCTTCCAGGCGCTCGGTGCCGATGCCCTGCGGTTGCAGCGCCAGGCTCCCGCACGCGGGGCATGCCAGCGGCGCTGGCTGCCGCGCGCCGCAGTGATGGCATTGCAGGCGACGGCCACCGCCATGCACGGTCATCGGCGCATCGCAGCGGTTGCACGGTGCGGTCCAGCCGCAGTCGTGGCACAGCAGCACCGGTGCGTAGCCACGGCGGTTCTTGAACACCAGCACCTGCTGGCCGCGCTGCAGGTGCTCGCCGATACCGGCCAGCACATCGGCCGAGAGGCCGTCATGCAATGGCCGCTTGCGTACATCAAGGATGCGCACGCGCGGTGGCCGCGCATCACCGGCACGCTGCTTCAGGCGCAGGTGGGTGTAGCGCCCGGCATAGGCGTTGTGCAGCGTTTCCAATGAAGGCGTAGCGCTGCCCAGCAGCACCGGGATGCCCAGCGTCTTGGCCCGCACCAGGGCGAAATCGCGTGCGTGGTAGCGGATGCCATCCTGCTGCTTGTAGCTGCCGTCATGTTCCTCGTCGACGATCAGCAGGCCGGCCTGCGGCAGCGGCGTGAACACCGCCGAGCGGGTGCCGACGATGACCCGCGCTTCGCCGCGGGAGGCCGCTGCCCAGACGCGCGCGCGCTCGTTGTCGTTCAATCCCGAGTGCAGGGCATGCACGGCGATGCCGAGGCGGCCGCGGAAGCGTGCCAGGGTCTGCGGGGTGAGGCCGATTTCCGGCACCAGCACCAGCGCCTGCTTGCCTTGCGCCAGGCAGTGGATGATGGCCTGCAGGTAGACCTCGGTCTTGCCGCTGCCGGTTACGCCATCCAGAAGGAACGGTTGGAAGCCCTCGACTGCGTTGATCGCCGCCACGGCCTCGGCCTGGTCCGGGTTGAGGGTGGGGCCGGGCAGTGGCTGCGCGTGCTGCGGCGCCACGCTCAGCGCCACGCGCTCGGCCAGTTCCCGCTTGGCGAGGCTGCGCGCGGCGGTGCGCCAGTCGTCCATGCGTTCGCCCAGCACGTCTTCATCGACGATGGCGTCGGCCAGCAGTTCGGCCAGCTGCCGGGGGCGGCTGCCGGCACGCAGTTTTTCGCGCTGGGCGCGCCCTTCGGCGGTCAGCTGCCAGCCCCAGTGATGGGTGTCGGGCAGGGCGTCGCCATGGCGCAGCGGGCCCGGCAGGGCGGTGCTCAGCACCTCGCCCAGCGGTGCATGGGTGTAGCGCGCCAGCCATTGCAGGCTCTGCCACAGCTCGCCCTGCAGCAGCGGTTGCGGGTCGCACCAGGCCAGGGCCTGGCGCAATCCCTGGCCGTCATCGGTCTGGCCGTGGCCGGCCACCACGCCGACCAGCTCGCGGTTGCCGAACGGCACCTTCAGGCGGCAGCCGACCGCGACCGTGGGGCCATCGCCCTCCGGCGACAGGTAGTCGAACAGGCGTGGCAGCGGGACGGGCAGGGCGACCTGCAGGGTCGGAATGGGTGAAAGCATCGGGCCAGTGTAACGGGCCATGCGCGCGCGAATGGCAGGGGGCAGAGGCGGCCGGGGAGCCCCCGTTGAATCATAAATGTCACCTAAATATCGGTGTCCATTGGAGATTCAGTCTTATCCACATGTTCTGTGGATAACGTTGTGCGTTACCGGTCGACGGGAACGCAGGAGGCCGATGGCGACGAGCTCACGCTTGGGTTGGTCAAAAAATCGCCACACTTCAAAGTCATTCAAAATCAACAACTTGAGTGTGAAACATTGCTGAAACAGAGTGAATTCAGCTGGATGCCGCAGTTTTCCCCGGGGCGGGCGTGGTGCTGTGCACAACCTGCAGCACGAAGTGCCTTTGGGCGCAAGTCCTACGGGTGCCGATGGGCTGCCGCTATCATGCTGGCAGACCTTTGGAGTGACCGATGACGGCTGTGCCCGCCCCTGTTTCCTCGACCGCGGCCGGCGCGCTGTCGGCGTTCCTGCGCGGCGTCGAGCGCCGCGCCCTGGTGGTGGCTGAGCTGCAGTGCGGCGACGCCGCGCGTGCCGAGCAGACCCTGGTGGCGGTGATGCGCGCCTTTGCCGCGGTCGCCAGCGACCTGCCGATGGCGCAGTGGCCGACCCGCTTCTGGACCCTGCTGGGCCAGCGCCAGGCGCTGCGCGAGCCGGTGGGCGGCCAGTGGCTGCCGCCGTTGGCTGTGCTGGGCGAGATGGGGCCGCTGCCACGCTTGGCACTCCTTCTGCGGGTGGGCGGCAGTCTGGACGAGGGCATCGCCATGCGCGTGCTCGACCAGGACGAAGCGGGCTACCAGCACCTGCTGGCCGATGCCTGCCCCCGCGATGCACACGGCCAGCCCGATGCGTCGGCCTGGCGCCAGCTGGCCGAACAGGTGCAGCTGCGCATCCGCGACCTGCCGGCCAAGCGCCTGCAGCAGCTGCAGCAGCCGGCTGCACCAGCCGCCAGCAATGAAGCTCCCTCGACCAGTTGGCGCGCACCGCAGCGCGATGATCGTGCGGCCGCCCAGGGCAAGCGGCGGCGTCCCAATGCCAGGCCGCGCTGGCGCGGTCCGGCGATCCTGCTGGTGACGGTGGCGGTGCTGTTGGCCGCGGCGCTGGGCTGGCGCTACTGGCAAGGACATTCATCCGGTAGCGATGCTCCACTGCCGGAAGGTGTCGTGGGTGAAGCTGGCCCGGTCACGGTGGAAGCGCTTCCGCCGAGCAAGGTCAACGCTACGCCGGATGCGACCCCGGCCCAGGCCTCCGACGACGCCACGATGCTGGCTGACCGCGACTATCCGCTGGTGGCTGATGCCGATCTGTATGCCTGGACCGCCGCCGGCGGCCCGTTGCCGGTGGATGAATCGCAATCCAAACCGAGCCGGCCGGAGCCGGCCAGCGCTACGCTGGAAACGGCTGCCGCCGATGAATAAGACGCTGTTCGCCAGCCTGCTGCTGGCCCTGCCGCTGTCGCTGTCCGCTGCGCCGCAGACCTTGAACGTGCCATTGCCGCCGCCGGTGCCGGCCACCTCATTCGCCGCGCCAGCCCCGCCGGCCGCGCCCGCATCGTTTGCCCAGCTCGATGCTCCGCAGCAGCGTCAGCGCCGAGCCGACTACGCGGCCTGGCGCGCCCTGCCGGAGAGCGAGCGGGAGCGCATCCGGCAGGCTGCGGCGCGGTTCAACGCGCTGCCGGCGGACCAGCAGCAGCGTCTGCGCCAGCAGTTCCAGGCGCAGGACCAGGCGTTCCGTGAAGGCTGGCGGCTGGGCCCGCAGCTGGGACTGGAGTTCCCCAAGCTGCACGGCCTGTTCGGCTTCGTGCCACCGGAACAGCGCGAGGCCGCGCTGGCCGTGCTGCGCCAGCTCAGCCCGGCGCAGCTGGCCCAGCTGACCCTGGTCGCGCAGCGCACGCCACCGCAGGAACGTGACACGGTGCGTGGCGCGTTCCTCGCGGTGCCGGCCGCCGAGCGCGACACCTGGCTCAAGCGCCAGGCTGGCCAGTAAACCCGAAGGCGTAGCGTCGACGGGTAACCTCGACAGGGTAGAGTCGACTGTCAGTCGACTTCCGCGCGCAGCGCGGGGTTTTCGCGGTCCTGTATGAAGAGCAGTCGACTGACAGTCGACTCTACAGGGGGGCGTCTTTTCCGGTAACGCGATCGCAACGCGTGATGCCGAGGCCTGCCGGAACCCAGCATTCACGCCATGTCATGGGAATGCGCGCGCTGCGCGCGTAAGATGACCGGCCGCAACCCGGTGCCTGTGCCCTTCGCGCGCAACCGTAGTTCGCGTCAAGCACCTTATGTCTACTGCAACCTCCACGCCGCGCTTCAGCAAGGAAGTCGGCGCCACCGGTCTGCTCGCCCTGCCGCTTGTGCTCGGGCATGTGTCCACCGGTCTGATCTCCTTCGTCGACAACGTGATTGCCGGCCACCACGCCACCGCGACCCTGGCTGCGGTGACCATCGGCACGGCGCTGCTGTGGCTGCCGATGCTGATCCCGATCGGCACCCTGATCTCGCTTACCGCATCGGTGTCGCAGCTGCATGGCGCCGGCCGCGAGCGCGAGATCGGCCCGCTGTTCCGCCAGGCACTGTGGCTGGCGCTGGGCCTGGGCCTGATCATGTTCACCTTCCTCACCGTGGTGCCACCGCTGCTGCCGGCCTTCGGCATCGCGCCGGACATCGTGCCGGGTGCCACCGCGTTCCTGCATGCGGTGCGCTGGGGTGGCCCTGCGTTGACCCTGTACTTCTGCATGCGCTACCTCAGCGAGGGCATGCACTGGACGCTGCCGACCATGCTGCTCGGCTTCGGCGGCCTGCTGGTGCTGGCACCGATGGGCTACGTGCTGGCCAACGGCAAGCTCGGCTTCCCGGAAATGGGCGCCGAGGGCCTCGGCATCGCCTCGGCGGTGATGATGTGGCTGCAGGCCATCGCGTTCGCCACCTACCTGTGGTTCACCAAGCGCTTCGCCCACCTGCAGCTGTTCTCGCACGTCGAGGGGCCGCGCTGGAAGGCGATCTGGGAGCTGCTGCGCACCGGCCTGCCGATCGGCATCACCGTGCTGATGGAAGGCGGTCTGTTCATCGTCACCGCGCTGCTGATCGGCCGCCTCGGTGCCAATGAAGCGGCCGCGCACCAGATCGCGATCAACGTGGCGCAGCTGTGCTTCATGATCCCGATGGGCGTGGCCGAAGCCACCACCGTGCGCGTCGGCCATGCGGTTGGCCGGGGCGATGGTTTCGGCGTGCGCCGTGCGGCGTGGGCCGGCTACGCGATCATCATGGGCACGCAGACGCTGTCGGCGGCGGTGCTGCTGTTCGGCCACGATGCCATCGTCGGTGTTTACACCAACGACCTGGCGGTGGCCGGCCTGGCCTCGACGCTGCTGCTGTACGCGGCCACCTTCCAGTTCCCGGATGGCATCCAGGTGCTGTCGGCCGGCGCGCTGCGCGGCCTGAAGGACACCCGCGTGCCGATGTTCATCGCCATGTTCGCGTACTGGGGCCTGGGCATGCCGCTCGGCGCCGGGCTCGGCCTGGGCCTGGGCATGGGCCCGCAGGGCATGTGGATCGGCCTGATCGTCGGCCTGACCGCCGCCGCCATCCTGATGGGCTGGCGCCTGCGCCGCAGCAGCCTGCGCATCGGCCAGTCGATGCTGTCCTGACCTCCCGTTCCCGCCACCCTCCGTGGCGGGCGATCCCCTGACTTGTGTCCGATGCCGCATCACGCGGCACCGGCTATGCTGGTACCACGGCAAGAAGCCATCCGGAGCGCTCCATGAATCAACCCGTGCCCCCGCTGCCCCCGGCGCGTCGCAACCCCGTCGCCAGTTTCTTCATCGGGCTGTGGGACGTCATGAACTTCACCCGCCGGTTGATCCTCAACCTGGTGTTCTTCGGCCTGCTGTTCCTGCTGCTGGTGATGTTCGTCATCGCCGCCGGCATGGGCGCCGGTGCCAGCAAGTCGCTGCAGGACCGCACCACCCTGGTGATCGCGCCGGAAGGCCGCCTGGTCGAGCAGTTCAGCGCCGATCCGGTCAGCCGCGCGCTGGCCAAGGCGGTGGGCGACAACGGCGCCGAAGAGATCCAGCTGCGCGACCTGCTGCGGGTGATCGAGTCGGCCAAGGAAGACAAGAAGATCGAGCGCGTGGTGCTGGAGCTGGACAAGCTGCAGCCGTCGGGCTTCGCCTCGCTGCGTGAAGTCGCCGCCGCGTTGCAGGACCTGCGCGCGTCCGGCAAGCAGCTGGTGGCCTACAGCGAGAGCATGGGCCAGTCGCAGTACCTGCTGGCCGCACAGGCCGACGAGGTCTACCTGGACCCGATGGGGTCGGTGGTGCTCGAGGGCCTGGGCCGCTACCGCCAGTACTTCCGCACCGGCCTGCAGGACAAGCTGGGCGTGGACGTGCACCTGTTCAAGGTGGGCGAGTACAAGTCCGCGGCCGAGCCGTACGTGCTTGATGCGGCGTCGCCGGCCTCCAAGGAAGCGGACCTGTTCTGGATGAATGATGTGTGGCAGCGCTACCTGGCCGACATCGCCAAGGCACGCCGCCTGGATCCGGCACAGCTGGCCGCCGGCATCGACACGCTGCCGGAAGGCATCGCCGCCGCCGGTGGCGACCTGGCCAAGTTCGCCCTGCAGCAGAAGCTGGTGACCGCGCTGAAGACCCGCGAGGAGTTCGAGGATCTGATGATCGAGCGCGGCGTGGCCGACGACGATGCAGACGGCGGTTTCCGCAACGTCGACTTCGGTCGTTACCTGGCCCTGCTCGACGCGCGCCGCAACCCGGTGGACTCGCGTCCGCAGGTGGCGGTGGTGGTGGCCGAGGGCGAGATCAGCGGTGGCGACCTGCCGGCCGGCCGCATCGGCGGCGAGTCGACCTCGGCGCTGCTGCGTGCCGCGCGTGACGACGAAAACGTGAAGGCGGTGGTGCTGCGCGTGGATTCGCCGGGCGGTGAAGTGTTCGCCTCCGAGCAGATCCGCCGTGAAGTGGTGGCGCTGCAGGCCGCCGGCAAGCCGGTGGTGGTGTCGATGGGTGATCTGGCCGCTTCCGGTGGCTACTGGATCAGCATGAACGCCGATCGCATCTACGCCGATCCGTCGACCATCACCGGTTCGATCGGCATCTTCGGCATGGTGCCGAACTTCAGCCGCGCGCTGGACAAGATCGGCGTGCATACCGACGGCGTGGGCACCACCCGCTTCGCCGGTGCCTTCGACGTCACCCGCCCGATGGACCCGGCCGTGGGCCAGGTCATCCAGACGGTGATCAACAAGGGCTATGCCGACTTCACCGGTCGCGTCGCCGATGCCCGCAAGAAGCCGGTCGAGGCGGTCGATGAAGTGGCCCGTGGCCGCGTGTGGAGCGGTGCGCAGGCCAAGGAACGTGGCCTGGTCGACGCCTTCGGTGGCCTGAAGGACGCCGTGGCCGACGCCGCCAGCCGTGCCAAGCTGGGCAAGGCCGATGCCTACCGCGTGCGCTACATCGAGAAGGCGGCGACGCCGTTCGCGCAGTTCGTCAGCGGTTTCGCCGGCAGCCGCGCCGGTGCCTGGATGCTGTCCGACTCGGGCATGGCGCGGATGATGCTGGCGCGCACGATGCCGGAAGTGGACACCCAGTTGCGCTTCGTCGAGAACGCGGCCCGCGAGAAGGGCAACGGCGCGCCGGTGAAGGCGCTGGCGTATTGCTTCTGCGGGTTCTGATCGGAGCACCTATCCACGCATGGCGTGGATCTACTGGGTATGGCCACGCATGGCGTGGATCTACTGGAAACGCCCGGCTTCGGCCGGGCGTTCTCGTTCATGGGGTCGGATCCCTTTGCTTCGCAAAGGGCTCTGACCCCACAAGCCACCTGTCATTGCGTCGCGTCGGCTTCGGCCTTGCGCTCGCGTGCAGCGGCCTCTTCCACGGCCTTCCGTGCGTCCTTCGCACGGTCCAGGGGCTCCTGCATCGCGCGCGACATCGCCTTGGGCACCGGTGGCTTCTCCGGGTTCGGCGTCGGCGGCCGCTGGCAGGCCACCAGCAGCACGCTGGCCAGCAGGGACGAGGACAGGATCAGGGTGCGCATGGCGGCTCTCCGCGGTGGGCGTACGTGCAGTGTCGCATCCCCGGCAGGGGGCAGCCGTGAGCGCGTATCCTTGCCGCATCGAAATACAGCGGGCGCGGCCCCGGAGGACACATGACCCAGCAACGGTGGCGCCTGGACGGGCAGACCGCCCTGATCACCGGCGCCAGCGCCGGTATCGGCCTGGCCATCGCGCACGAACTGGCCGGCTTCGGGGCGGACCTGATGATCGTCGGGCGCGATATCGACATGCTGGAGACCGCGCGCGACGAGCTGCTGGACGTGTATCCGCAGATGCAGGTGCACGCGCTGGCCGCCGATGTCTCCGACGACGAGGACCGCCGCCAGATCCTGGACTGGGTGGAAGACCACAGCGATGGCCTGCACATCCTGGTCAACAACGCCGGCGGCAACGTCACCAAGGCGGCCACGGAGTATTCCGAGGACGAATGGCGGAAGATCTTCGAGACCAACCTGTTCTCGGCATTCGAGCTGTCGCGCTACGCGCATCCGTTGCTGGCACGCCACGCATCGTCGTCGATCGTCAACGTCGGCAGCGTGTCCGGTCTGACCCATGTGCGCAGCGGCGTGGTCTACGGCATGACCAAGGCGGCGATGCACCAGATGACCCGCAACCTGGCCGTCGAGTGGGCCGAGGATGGCATCCGGGTCAACGCGGTGGCGCCGTGGTACATCCGCACGCGGCGGACCTCCGGTCCGTTGTCGGACCCGGATTACTACGAGGAAGTGATCAACCGCACGCCGATGCGCCGCATTGGCGAGCCGGAGGAAGTGGCCGCGGCCGTGGGCTTCCTGTGCCTGCCGGCGGCCAGCTATGTCACCGGCGAGTGCATCGCGGTGGACGGCGGTTTCCTGCGTTACGGGTTCTGAGCGCAGGTCGTCTTTTCGCCGGGCATGGCCCGGCGCTACCGCGACGGCGCCCGATCACCCCGGTACCGGTAGATCCACGCCATGCGTGGATGCGGTCACCCCGGTACCGGGCAGTTGCTGGCCTCCAGCACACCCTGCAGCCGTTCCCGCTCGCCCCGTGCAGCGTCGCGGTTCTCCGGCGTGGCGAATCGTTCGCGGCCGCGTGCATCGCGGAAGCGCTGCTGCCAGCTGCCGCATCGCTGTGCTTCGGGCAGTTCCTCGCAACGGTCGCGCACGACTTCGCAGCCGGCCGCGTTCATCGGCGTGACCCCGCCCAGGCCCTGCACCGTCATCGGTTCGCAGCGGCCGGGTGATGCCTCGTACTCGTGCAGATAGCCACCACCCTGTCCGTCGGTGCACTGGAAGATCGGGGGAAGTGGTGGCTTCGGTGGTCCGTTGCCTGCTTCGGCACGAGCGTCGGCATCACGGCGCAGGGTCGCACTGTCGAGAATCTGGTTGCCACCTTCGCGTTCAACCATTCCCGCTTCCATGATGGTGCGCCCTTCGTCCGCGCGCCTTGGTGCCGCTGCGGCCGCAGGCACTGCTTCGGGCCTGGCCGGAGCCGCGGCGGGCGTCCCGGTGGCAACAGGTGCTGGCGCCTGGGGCGCGGCGACCACCGCCGGCTGTGCACTGGCCGGCTCGGGCACGCGCAGCACCTGCTGCTTGGTTCCGGACGGGCAGGGCGTACGTTGCAGGGTCGGTATGTCGCTGTTGCTGGACGTGCAGCGGTACACCACGCCGGCTTCGGCCAGTGCCGTGCCGGGCAACAACGCCAGGGCCAGCCAGATCAGTCTGTTCATGCGCACAGCGTACAGGCTGCGATGCAGGGCTGCGCTCAGCGCTGGCAGTCGCGTGACAGGCGCGCGTCGATGCCACGCTGTTCGTTGCTGATGGCGGTGCGCTCGCTCTGCAATGCGCTGTTGTAGCGACGATCCAGTTCCCAGCGACGGTCGCGCAGGCGCGCGCAGACCTCCTGGGGTGGCAGCGCGTGGCAGCTGTCGCGCACCAGGACGCTGCCGGCCGGGACCTGCACGCCTACGCCGACTGCGGGCGGCCGGTAACCTGCACCCTCGCCGACGGGAGAACCGATCGGTGTGCCGATGGCCGGGCGCGGACCCGGGTAGGCCGGGCCCCGATGCCCGTGTGGCAGCCAGACGCTGGTCCACAACGGCACCCAACGCGGATTGCCCTCGTTGCTGTCGCTGGTATAGCGCTGGCCGTCGTCGCGCACGCATTCGTACAGCGGCTGCGGCGGTTGGATGTAGACGTGGCGGACCTCGCGGTCACGCATCACCGGAGCTTCGTCCGGCGGTGCGGGCGTCGCATCGCTGCGTACCACCCGCGGCGCTGGATCGCGCGGGCGCTGCAGGTCGCGGACTTCCTGGCGGCCGCTGTTGCAGGGCGTGTCCTGCAGGGCCACCGCGCCGTTGCTGGCGACGCAGCGGTAGACCCGCACATCCTCGGCCGCCGGTGCCATCGATGGCAGCAGCAGCAGGCACAGGCCCAAGGCGGTGCGCAGCAGGTTCATGACGGCAGGGTGCGCGATTGTCAGGGGCAGCGCAATCGGCCGCTCAGGAGCGCAGCACGTTGCCGCTGAGCGCGTCGCGGATCGGGGTGGGCTGGGCCAGGCCACCGGTTTCGCCATCCAGGATGCCGTCGAGCAGGCGCAGCAGGCGTGGATCCAGTTCTTCGCGGCGGCGCGCTGGGGGCTCGCCGGCCAGGTTGGCGCTGGTGGAAACCAGTGGGCCTCCCCAGGCACGGCAGAGTTCGGCCACCAGCGGGTGGGCGCTGATGCGCACGGCGATGCCGCTGTGCTCCCCGGTGACCCACGGCTGGGCACGGGGTCCGGCGGGCAGGATCCAGGTGTTGGCGCCGGGCCAGCTGGCCAGCACCGCGCGTTGGCGTGCGTCCGGCAGCGCCTGCAGGCGCACCCAGCCTTCCAGCTGAGGCAGTTCGGCGGCAACGAGGATCATGCCCTTCTCGATCGGTCGCTGTTTCAGTCGCAGCACCATGTGCACCGCCGTCTCGTGCGAAGGGTCACAGCCCAGGCCCCAGACCGCTTCGGTCGGGTAGGCAATCACGCCGCCCGCGCGGAGCGTGGCGACAGCAGAGTCCAGGGTGAGTTCTTTCATGGCGGCGACCGGCCCGGCGTGGGCCTTCATTATCCCCCTGCAGCGTGCAGATGGGGTGGAACCTGCAACCCGGGTGGGTGCGGACCGTTGGTCCGCACACCTTGACCCTCATCCACGCATGGCGCGGATCTATTTCTTGGCAGCCTTCTTGACGGCCTTCTTGGCCGGCGCCTTCTTCGCGGCAGCCTTCTTCACCGCTTTCTTGGCCGGGGCCTTCTTGGCGGCAGCCTTCTTCGGCGCGGCTTCCTTCTTCACCGCGGCCTTCTTGGCCGGCGCCTTCTTCGCAGCGGCCTTCTTGGCACCGAAGCCCTTGCGCACCGGCTTGCCGGTTTCTTCCATCAGCTGCTGCACTTCAGCCAGGGTCAGCGATGCCGGCTCGCGATCCTTGGGGATCTTGCCGTTCATCCTGCCGTCGCTGATGTACGGGCCGAAGCGGCCGTTCAGCACCTGGATGTCGCTGCCGTCGAATTCCTTGATGATCCGGTTGCGCGCGATCTCTTCCTTCTCTTCGATCAGGAACACGGCGCGGGCCAGGTCGATGGTGTACGGGTCGTCTTCCTTCTTCAGCGAGGCGTAGGTGCTGCCACGCTTGGCGAACGGTCCGAAGCGGCCAATGCCGACGCTGACCGGCTCGCCCTTGTCCTCGCCCAGCGCGCGCGGCATCAGGAACAGTTCCAGCGCGTCTTCCAGCGAGATGGTGTGCATCGACTGGCCGGGGCGCAGCGAAGCGAACTTCGGCTTCTCCTCGGCATCCTCGGCGGTGCTGCCGATGGCGGCATACGGCCCGAAGCGGCCCAGCCGCACGCTGACCGGCTTGCCGGTCTTGGGGTCGGTGCCCAGCTCGCGCGCGCCACTGGCCTCGGCACGGTCGACCGATTCCTTCTTGTCTTCGACCAGTTCCTTGAACGGTTCCCAGAAGCGCGACATCAGCGGGATCCACTCTTCTTCGCCACGCGAGACGGCATCGAGCTCGTCTTCAAGCTTGGCGGTGAAGTCGTAATCCACGTACTGGGTGAAGTGGCTGGACAGGAACTTGGACACCGCACGGCCGACGTCGGACGGGCGGAAGCTGCGACCTTCCATTTCCACGTACTTGCGGAACAACAGGGTCTGGATGATCGAGGCGTAGGTCGAGGGACGGCCGATGCCGTACTCTTCCAGCGCCTTCACCAGCGCCGCTTCGGTGTAGCGCGGCGGCGGCTGGGTGAAATGCTGTTCGGCCTGGATGCGTTCCAGCGGCACGCGGTCGCCGGGCTTCATCGCCGGCAGCTTGCGGCCTTCGTCCTCGTCCTCGGCGCTCTTGTTGTCCTTGCCTTCCTCGTACACGGCCAGGAAGCCGGGCACGACCACGGTGGTGCCGCTGGCACGGAACACGTGCTCGCTGCCGGCCGACAGGTCGACGCTGACGGTGTTGAGCGTGGCCGGGATCATCTGGCAGGCCACTGCACGCTTCCAGATCAGTTCGTACAGGCGGCGCTCGTCGTCGGTGAGGAAGCGCGCGACCTGGGCCGGGGTGCGCAGGGCCGAGGTCGGGCGTACCGCTTCGTGCGCTTCCTGGGCGTTCTTGGACTTGGTCTGGTAGGTGTTGGGCTGGTCCGGCAGCGAGGCGATGCCGTAATCACGGGCGATCACATCGCGGATCTCGGCCAGCGCATCCTGCGACAGGTTCACCGAGTCGGTACGCATGTACGAGATCAGGCCGACGGTGCCCTCGTCGCCGATCGCCACGCCTTCATACAGCTTCTGCGCCACCTGCATGGTCTTGCGGGTGGTGAAGCCGAGCTTGCGCGAGGCTTCCTGCTGCAGGGTGGAGGTGGTGAACGGCGGCGCCGGGCGGCGCTTGCGCTCCTTGCTGGCCACGTCGGTGACGTGCAGCGAACCCTGCGCGGCCTGCTGGATGCGCATGCGCGCCGCTTCAGCGGTGTCGCCATCGGTGATGGTGAACTGCTCGAACTTCTGCCCGTCCAGCTTGATCAGCTTGGCGTTGAAGTGCTGGCTGGGGTGCGCGCACTCGGCGGCGATGGACCAGTATTCGCGGGCGATGAAGGCTTCGATCTCTTCCTCGCGCTCGACGATCATGCGCAGCGCCGGGCTCTGCACGCGGCCGGCGGACAGGCCGCGCTGGACCTTGCGCCACAGCACCGGCGACAGGTTGAAGCCGACCAGGTAGTCCAGCGCGCGGCGCGCCTGCTGGGCATCGACCAGGTCGCTGGCGATCGCGCGCGGCTGGCTGATGGCTTCCTTGATGGCGCGCGGGGTGATCTCGGTGAACACCACGCGCTGCATCGGCTTGTCCTTGACCAGCCCACGTTCCTTCAGGATCTCGGCGATATGCCAGCTGATCGCCTCACCCTCGCGATCCGGGTCGGTCGCCAGCAGGATGTCGTCGGCGCCCTTGGCGGCCTTGGCGATCGCATCGACGTGCTTCTCGTTCTTGTCGATCACGTCGTAGTGCATGGCGAACCCGTTGTCCGGGTCGACCGCGCCTTCCTTCGGAATCAGGTCACGCACATGCCCATACGAGGCCAGGACGGTGTAATCCTTGCCGAGGTATTTGTTGATCGTCTTGGCCTTGGCCGGCGATTCGACGATGAGCAGGTGCTTGGGCATGGCAGCAGGGTCTGTGGGGCGAACCGTGGGGAAGGGGCCGCTAGGGTGGAGCAAATGGCCGCATTAGTGAAGCGGCCACGCGCAAATCCATAAACTGAACGCCCGGTAATGTGCCGGGCGTTCAGGTTCACCTTATTAGAGGAATCACGCCCGGCCAGCCCGTGTCAAGCAGCCAGGCGTGAGGATGGCCGTTCAGGAGGCCATCTTGGCGATGAAGCCGACCGCGAATACCAGCAGCGCCAGGCCCACCAGCGACAGCAGGCCGGTCAACACCAGCACCAGCACGGTGACGGTGCCCAGCTCGCGGCGCTGCAGGTGGGGCTGGTCGGTGTAGGCCCAGCGGTCGACCACCAGGGTGTCGCAGATCATGTCGTGCAGGCCCTGCTTGCGCTCGGTGAAGGCCGCCATCAGGAAACCGATGCCGAGGGTGAAGCTGCTCAGCAGCATGGCCCAGTAACGACCGAACGCGCGGGCCTTGGTCAGGCGCTCGCCGTTGCCGCGCACGACCTTGATGCCCACCGCCATCTTGCCCAGCGTGGCGCCGCCCTTCGAGGCATGGAACCAGGTGTAGTACGCCATGCCGATGGCGAAGTTGATCAGTGCACTGGCCAGCTGCGCCACGATCTCGATGGCCGACTCGTCACTGCCCACCGCACCCATGCCGGCGCCGAGGATCACCCCGAGGATGACACCGATGATGCTGCCGGGGATGACCAGCACGAAGTAGTCGATCACGTAGGCTGCCACGCGCTTCCAGAAGCCCGCATAGACGACTTCGCCGCCGACCACCGGCTGTGCATGGGCGCCGGCACCGAGCGCTGCCGGGGCACTGTAGGGCGAGCTGCTGAGGGCGCCGGTGCCGGGCAGTGGCGCGGTACCGTTGTCGATGGCCGCATAGTCGTTGCGCAGATCGAAACCGCCACTGCCTGTGGCGGTACTTGCATCGGCCAGGGTCTGCAGCCCGAGCTCGTCGACCACCTGGCGCAGCGCCGCCCACTGGTCCATGCCTTCGCGCCAGACCAGGGTGTCCAGGTTCAACTGGCCGCGCTGGAAGCGCTGGCGGATCTCCTGCACCGGCAGCGGGCCCTGGCGCTGCTGTCCTTCGGCGTAATACCACTCAGTCATTGCATGTTCCCTGTTGGATCGTCCATGGAGGTGCTGGCATGCGCGCGGCTCAGCCGCGGCACGACTGCGGCAGGTACTTGTCGTCGCTTTCGCCGCTGCATTCCCAGCGGCCACTGTCACGGTCGTATTCCAGCCACAGCAGGTCGCCGTCGATGCCCTTGCCCGGTACCGCCAGCGTTGCTTCGATGCCGCAGTGGCCGTTGTTGAAGCGGCCGATGTTCACGGCAGACAGGCCCGCGTGGGCGAAGTCGCCCGGGGCCGGGAAGCCGGCGTCATTGGCACCCGGGCAGCGGCCTTCGTCATCGGCGAAATGCTGCACCTGGTCCTTCAGCGGCTGCAGCGCAGTCACGGCGCCGGCGACTTTGCTGCGCACGGTGTAATCCTTGTAGGCCGGCAGCGCGATCGCGGCGAGGATGGCCAGGATCGGCACCAACACCAGCAACAGGCCACCACCGATGATGGCGGTCAGCGCACAGCCGGACAGTTTCTTTTTCGGTGCCGGCAGAACGGTGGCCGATGCACTGGTGGCGTAGGGCGTGGACGCCGGCAGTACCGGCGGCTGCGGCGGAGGCGGTGCGACGGGTTCCGGTTCCGGCTCGGGTTCGACCGGCGGTGCGGCGGCGTCCAGCGCCGGCACGATCAGGCCGAGTTCGTCCACGACGGTGCGCAACGGCTGCCATTGCGGCAGGCCGTCGCGCCAGACCAGGGTGTCCAGGGTGATCTGGTTGTTGCGGAACAACTCGACCAACTGTTCCGCCGGCAGCGGGCCTTGCTGCCGGTTGCCTTCTGCATGGAACCACTCGCTCACGGGGACGCTCCTGAATGCGCTATGCCCCCAAGTGTACGGTCAGTGCAGGGGTTCTGGCTCGTCCATGAACATCTGCGTCTCCATCCAGGCATAGGCCGCTTCGGAGCCAGGCTGGTTGAACAGCACCATCAGCACGACCCATTTCAGGTCGTCCAGGTCCAGTTCGTCCTGGTCCAGGGCCATCGCCCGGTCCAGCACCAGCTCGCGCTGGTCGGCGTCGAGGATGCCGTGCTGTTCCAGGTACAGCAGGAAGCCGCGGCATTCCACGTCCAGCTTGTCCAGCTCGGGGCCGTGGTAGACGCGCACGGGGCCATCGACCCGTGCCTGGGCCACGCTCGGCCGCTGCGCGGCCAGGGCGTCGAGCCAGTCGAACGCCTTGTTGATCTCGGTTGGGCTGAAACCGGCCTGGATCAGGCCGTTCTGGAGCGAATCGCGGTCACGGATCAGGTCCGCGTCTTCGCTGAAATAGTGTTCAAACAGGTACAGCAGTACGTCCAGGATGCTCTCTTTCATTGCCCCTCGGCCTGCGTCGCGCGACGCTGTGGAGGTGAAGAAACTAGGGAGTTCGACAGTAGCGGCCGTGTACGCACACCACGATTCCCGCCAGTTCCATGGCCAGCAGCATGGAGGACACCTGGGGCGCCGTCAATCCACAGCGCGTGATCAGTGAATCCATACTGCTTGGGTTGTGGTCCAGGGCCCGCCACAAGCACTGGTAGTCAGGGTCGTCGGCCCAGCGCGCCGGCAGGAGTGCCGGCGGTGCCTGTTCAGTGGGGGTGGCCAGCCGTGATTGCAAGCCCGGCAGCTGCTGGCGAAGGGCAGGGGCCAGCAGCTCCAGCACTTCCTCGGGGCGCTCGACCAGCGCGGCACCCTCGCGGATCAGCCGATGGCAGCCCGCAGCACGTGGATTGAGTACCGAGCCGGGCAGGGCACAGACTTCGCGGCCCGCCTCGGCAGCCAGCCGTGCGGTGATCAGGGCGCCGGAGCGTTGCGCGGCCTCGACCACCACCGTCGCCAGCGCCAGCCCGGCCACCAGCCGGTTGCGCGCGGGGAAGTGGCCCGGGCGTGCCGGTGTGCCCGGCAGGTACTCGCTGAGCACCGCGCCCTCGGCGGCGATCCGCCCCTGCAACCGTTGGTGGCTGTCCGGATAGGCCCGATCAGGGCCGGTCCCGATCACCGCTACGGTGCAGCCGCCTGCCTCCAGTGTGGCCAGGTGGGCGGCCGCGTCGATGCCGGCCGCCAGGCCACTGGTTACGGCCAGTCCGGCCTCGACGAAGCAGCTGGCAAAGCGCGCGGCCAGCGCGCGTCCTCCCGGGGTTGGCGAGCGGCTGCCGACCAGTGCCACGGAGGGGCGCCAGGCCAGGCTCGGATCGCCCGCCACGAACAGCGCCAGCGGCGGATTCGGGACGTCCAGCAGGGGCGGCGGAAAGGCTGCGTCGGCGAAGGACAGCAGATGGTGGTCGTCGTCTTCCAGCCAGTGCCTTACCGCGCTCCAGCCGCGGGCGTCGGGGCGTTCCAGTGCAGCGCACTGCTCTGGCGTGCAACCGTGCGCGCGCCAGTTCGCGGCGCCCTGCGCGATCGCAATCTCCGCGCTGCCTGCGGCCTGCAGCAGGGCCCGCCGTGGCGCCAGCGCGCCGCCTGCCATCACCAGGCGCAGCAGCGCCTCATGTGCATTTGTGGTCATTCCCCACTATCGGCTGCACACAACGAAGGCGCCCTAGGGCGCCTTCGCATGTGATCGTCAGGGTTTGCCGGAGACTGCCCCTGTAGAGTCGACTGTCAGTCGACCATCGCGCGTAGCGCGGGCGTTTTCGAGCATCTGGACGAAAAGCAGTCGACTAACAGTCGACTCTACACAGTCGACTCTATCGCGCGTCCGGGTGGAGGGCGTTGTACCCCACGCGCACCGGCTTCACGCCCTGCATCACCAGCGCGTAGCTGACGTTGTCGAAGGTGCGGAACACCATGGCATGCGCCGCGTACTCGTCCGGCAGCGAGACCCGGCCGGCGCCGGTGCTGAGCGAATCGTCCGTGCGCGACGAGTTCGGGTACTTCATGCGGTGCGCCACATGGCGGCCCGGGCGCCACAGCGAGAACACGGTTCCATTGTCCACGCCCTGCGTGCGACCCGCCGAGATCGCGATCACGTCGCGGGGGCCGCCGGCGGTGAACATGTCGGTGACGGCCAGCACGCGTACGTCGACGCCCTCGACACCGGCGGCGGGGACATGGGGCACGAACTGCAGGTCGTACGGCCTGGCCTCGATCGGCACCAGGCGGTCGCCGGCACGCACCTCGCGGCCGCCTTCGTTCTTGTCCAGCACCAGGGTGGACGCCTCGACCTTGCCGCCGGCGACATGGGTGATGGTGCCGGTGGCGACCTGGGCCAGCTCATAGCCGAGCACGCCGCGGCGGTGGTTGGGCGCGCTGTAGGCGCGCCACAGGTTGCCGCTGCCCGGGGTGACGTCGCCGTTGGCGGTCAGGTCCTCGGTCGGCTTGGGCTGGGCGTAGCGCACAGTCGGGCGGACGACCGCCCAGCGCTGGCCCACCTGAGCGTCGGCCAGGCGCACATAGACGGCGTGGCCGCTGGTGGCGCGCAGGCGTTCTTCCTCCAGGCCGGCCACGTAGGGCAGCTGCTCGATGCTGTCGACCACGCTCAGCTGCTTCAGGAACGGCTCGACCTGGGCCAGCGGAATGGCGTCGATCGGGGCCTCCTGGCGCGGGCCGGGCTGGGCCGCCACGGTCACCCGGTCCAGGTAGGCCAGGCTCAGGACGTCACCGGGATAGATCAGGTGCGGGTTGGCGATCTGCGGATTGGCCTGCCAGATCTCCGGCCACAGCCACGGCTTCTGCAGGAAACGTGCGGCGATATCCCACAACGTATCCCCTTTTCGGACCACATAGGTGTCCGGGTGCCCGCCATTCACTTCCACGGCGGTAGCATAGGCAGCCACGGTCAGCATCGCCGCGGCGACGACCGTACGAAAACGAAGCAACATAGGTGTGAAGCCCTGATTCCCCAACAGGTCCGCGCACTATAGTCCAGAAACCGGGGCGCAAGGCAAGCGTTGGAGCTAGAATCTGCGACGTATGCCGGCGTGCCGGCCCCCTATCCGGAAACAGCCATGGCCCTTCTCCCCATTCTCGAGTTCCCCGATCCGCGCCTGCGTACCAAGGCCGCGTTGATCGAAGCTGCCGAAGTCACCACGCCGGCCTTCCAGGAACTGATCGACAACATGTTCCTGACCATGTACGACGCCCCGGGCATCGGCCTGGCCGCCACCCAGGTGGACGTGCACAAGCGCTTCATGGTCATCGACGTCAGCGAAGAAAAGAATGAACCGCATGTGTTCATCAACCCGGAAATCGTCGCCAAGGACGGGGGCCGGGTGTACCAGGAAGGCTGCCTGTCGGTTCCGGGCATCTTCGCCGACGTCACCCGTGCCGACACCATCACCGTGAAGTACCTGGACCGCAACGGCCAGGAACAGCAGATGGAAGCCGGCGAAGTGCTGGCAACCTGCATCCAGCACGAGATGGATCACCTGGACGGCAAGCTGTTCATCGACTATCTGTCGCCGCTCAAGCGCGAGATGGTGCGCAAGAAGCTGGCCAAGCAGCGCAAGCACGTGGCGTGATCGCCAATCCGGGCCACCCTTCGGGTGGCCCGTGCCTGCGCGGCTCGCGCGGGCTGTACGGCGCCGGCCGACGGCGCCGTTTTCTTTCCTGCACGAATCCATCCTGCAAGTGGGGTAGCCATGAGGATTGTCTTTGCCGGTACGCCGGAATTCGCGGTGTCGTCGCTGCGCGCGGCTGCGCGCCACCATGAGGTCGTGGCCGTCTATACCCAGCCTGATCGCCCGGCCGGCCGTGGCCGTGGCCTGGCGCCTTCGCCGGTCAAGCTCGAAGCCGTGGCCCGTGGTATTCCTGTCTACCAGCCGGAGTCGCTGAAGGACGCGGCCGCCCAGCAGCAGCTGCGCGACCTGCAGCCGGACCTGATGGTGGTGGTGGCCTATGGCCTGATCCTGCCCAAGGCGGTGCTGGCCATCCCGACCCATGCTTGCTGGAACGTGCATGCCTCGCTGCTGCCGCGCTGGCGCGGCGCCGCGCCGATCCAGCGTGCGATCCAGGCCGGTGACGCGAAGACCGGGGTGTGCCTGATGCAGATGGAAGCTGGCCTCGATACCGGCCCGGTGCTGCTGCACCAGGAGCTTCCGATCGCCGCCACCGATACCGGCGGCCAGCTGCACGACAAGCTGGCCGAGCTGGGTGCCCAGGTGCTGTCCGACGGTCTGGGCCTGCTGCGCGCCGGCATCAAGCCGATCGCGCGGCCGCAGCCGGAACAGGGCGTGACCTACGCGCACAAGCTGGACAAGGCCGAAGCCAGGCTGGACTGGGCGCAGGACGCCGGCGCGCTGGCGCGTACCGTGCGCGCGTTCAATCCGTGGCCGATCGCCGAGGCGACGCTGGCCGGTGAACGGGTGCGCATCCACGGCGCGGTGGCGCTGGAGGCGGACCACGGCCAGGCACCGGGCACCGTGCTGGCCGCCGGCCGCGACGGCATCGACATTGCCTGTGGCCAGGGCGCGCTGCGCCTGCGCGTGCTGCAGCGTGAAGGCGGCAAGGCGATCACCGCTGCCGACTACCTCAACGCTCGCCGCGATCTGCGCGTGGGGGCATAAGCGGTGTCCAAGCAGAACGATTTCTCCGTCGCCAAGGCGGCACCGGGCGCGGCCACGCGCATGCTGGCCGCACGCGTGCTGGCACAGGTGTTCACCCGTGGCCGTTCGCTGAAGGCCGAACTGGCCTGGGCACTGCCGAAGCTGGCCGACAGCCGCGACCGCGCGCTGCTGGAAGCCCTGTGTTTCGCCGTGCTGCGCCGTCGCAGCACCTATGACGCGGCCTTGCAGGCCTGGATGCAGAAGCCGCTGTCGGCGCGCGATGCCGACCTGCGCACGCTGCTGATGGTCGGCTTCGCCCAGTTGGACGTGCTCGAACTGCCTGCGCACGCAGCACTTTCGGCTACGGTCGATGCGGCGCGCGCGCTGGGCCGTGAGCGCCAGGCTGGCCTGGTCAACGCGATCCTGCGCCGCGCCCAGCGCGAGGGGTTCCCCGAACAGCCTGCGCGCGACGCCTTCCCGGAATGGCTGGCTGATGCGATCGAACGCGATTGGCCGGCGCAGGCCGAAGCGATCTTCAGCGCCAGCCTGCAACCCGCGCCGTTGTGGCTGCGTGCCAACCGCCAGCACGGTGGTCGCGACAAGGCCCTGGCGACGCTGGCCGAGGCCGGCATTGCCGCTGAAGCCACTGCACTGTGTGCCGATGCGTTGCGCCTGGCGGCCCCCGTTGCCGTGAACCAGCTGCCGGGCTTCGGCGACGGTGCACTGTCGGTGCAGGACCTGTCGGCGCAGTGTGCCGCCGATGCGCTGGCGCCCGCGACCGGTGCCCGCGTGCTGGATGCCTGCGCGGCACCCGGCGGCAAGTCGGCGCATCTGCTGGAGCGTGACCCGAGCCTGCGCCTGCTGGCGCTGGATATCGACGCGCGCCGGCTCGCGCGTGCGCGCGACACCTACACCCGCACCGGTGTGGGCGAACATGCACAGACCCTGGTCGCCGATGCCAGCGATCCCGGCTCGTGGTGGGACGGCGTGCCGTTCGACGCGATCCTGCTGGATGCGCCGTGTTCGGCCACGGGCGTGATCCGCCGCCAGCCGGATGTGATGTTCCACCGTCGCGCCGAAGACATCGATGCACTGGTGGGCGTGCAGGCGCGCCTGCTGGAAGCCTGCTGGTCGATGCTGCGCCCGGGCGGCGTGCTGCTGTATGCCACCTGCTCGATCCTGCGCGCGGAGAACATCGATCAGGTGCGTGCGTTCCTGAAGTGGCATCCGGACGCCGTGGCGCAGCCGCTGGGCGATGCATTCGGCGTGGATTGCGAAGGCGTGGCACGCCAGCGACTGCCCGGTGACAACGATGCTGACGGTTTCTTCTACGCGCGTCTGATAAAAGCAGCCTGACCCCCGCTGCCGTTTCGAGTCCCATGCTGAAAACCCACGCGTCGCGCCAGACGTGGTTGTTCGTGGTGGTGGCCCTGCTGGTGCTGGGGGCCGGTCTCGGTCTCCGCGATCCGTGGCCCTCTGATGAACCACGCTTCGCGCTGGTGGCCAGGCAGATGGTCGACAGCGGTTACTGGTTGTTCCCGCATCGCGGAACCGAGCTGTATTCGGACAAGCCGCCGATGCTGATGTGGTGGCAGGCCTCGCTGTACGGCCTGGTTGGCCACTGGCGCGTGGCCTTCCTGCTGCCCTCGCTGCTGGCCGCACTGGGCACGCTGTGGTGCGTGGTCGATCTGGGGCGCCGGCTGTGGACGCGTCAGGTCGGGCTCTGCGCCGGGTGGGCACTGCTGTTCGCGCTGCAGTTCACCTTCCAGGCGAAGAAGGCGCAGATCGATCCGCTGCTGGTGCTGTTCATCACCCTGGCCAACTATGGCCTGCTGCGCCACCTGCTGCTGGGCCCGGCCTGGCGCTGGTGGTGGCTGGGCTGGTTCTTTGCCGGTATCGGGGTGATCACCAAGGGCGTGGGCATGCTGGCGCTGCTGATGATCGTGCCGGCGGCCATCGCTGCAGCCCTGCAGTGGCCCCGTGTTTCCCTGCACGCGCGCGATGTCCGCTTCTGGCTGGCACCGCTGGCCTTCCTGCTGGCGGTATCGCTGTGGCTGGCGCCGATGCTGCTGGCCGCGCTGGGCACCGGGTCGGACGAGTACCGCGCCTACATCAACGACATCCTGGTGCGGCAGACGGCCCGCCGCTACACGCAGTCCTGGGACCATCACCAGCCGTGGTGGTACTTCTTCGGTGTCATGCCAGCGATGTGGATACCGGCGTTTCTGGCGCTGCCATGGGCGATCCCGGCGTGGCGCCGGCGCCTGTGCCGCCGCGATCCACGCTACCTGCTGCCGCTGGCCTGGTGGGTGCTGGTCGTGCTGTTCTTCTCGATTCCCCAGGGCAAGCGTGATGTCTACATCCTGCCGGCGCTGCCGATGTTCTGCCTGGCGCTGGCACCGCTGCTGCCCGGGTTGCTGAAGCGACGGGATGTGCAGGCGGTACTGGGAGGGTTTGCCGCGTTGCTGGCACTGGGATTGAGCCTGGTCGGGGCGCTCGCGTTGCTGGGTGATCCGCGCTTCGAGGTGAGCCTTGCCCGTGGACGCGGATTGGCGCCCGGCGCCACCGATGCATTGGCGTGGACGATCCTTGCGATGGGGCTCTGGGGTGGCTTGAGCCTGGTGGTGGCTGGCTGGCGTCGAAGCCATCTGGCGCTGGTATCGACCCTGGCCGTGGCCTGGGTGCTCTACGGCCTGCTCGGCTACCCGTTGCTGAATGATTCAAGCTCCGCGCGTGGTCTGATGCGTGACGTCGGCACGCGTCTCGGGCCAGACGCGGAGCTGGGGCTGGTGGCCTGGAAGGAACAGAATCTGCTGATGGCGGACCGCCGCGCGGCAACCTTTGGATTCGAGAACCGCTGGCATGAACAGCTGCAGGCGGCCGTGCGCTGGCAGCGCTTGTCCCCCCGGCATCGCTGGTTGCTGGTGAATGACGATGCCATGCAGGGGTGCATTGATCGTTCGCAGGCGGAGATGGCCGGCATATCCAACCGCCGTCGCTGGTGGCTGGTTCCCGCCGGGGCGGTGTCCGGAGCCTGCGTGCCTGACCTGAAGGAACTGGAGCGCGAGTACCGGCTGCAGGGGCCGCCGGATGCGGACTGAACGAATGAGCGACAAACATGGCCAGTCTGCGTCAACCAGCGGCCTGCTCTGTCCTAGAATGAGGGCCGCTCCCGGCACCGTGCCGGTCTATCGCTACCGACCTGCCGACCGCACCACGTGACTCCGCTTTCCCCGCCTACCTCCCGCACGACGGGCCTCCTGGCCGGCGCCTACGCCGTGGTGCTGGGGGCGTTGCCGACGCTGCTGATGATCACCATGGAGGGCGGCAGCGCGGGGTTCTACCTGGCGATCCTGCTGTCGATCGTCCTGCTGGTGCTGCCCTCGGCCGCTCCGCGCCTGCTGCCCGGTTCCGCCCGGCGCTATGCGTGGATGGGCATCGGCATGGGCGTGATGCTGGCCGGCGTGCTGATCAGCCTGGGCGTGCACGGCATCTGGAAGGGATCGGAGGTCGAAAAGGCCGCGCGCCTGTTGTCGATGCTGCTGATCCTGTTCGCCGCGCTGCGGGTGCCACGCAGGATCCTTGCGCGGGCGATGCTTGGCACCCTGCCCGCGGTGTGGTCGGCAGCAGCCATCATTGGCTGGTTGGCGCTGGAGACCGGCGTGCGGCCTGCCACCCAGCAGTTCAATGCGGTGACCTACGGCGACCTGACCCTGTTGTTCGGTGTGCTGAGCCTGATGTCGCTGGGCCTGCCGGTGACTCGTTTCACCCGCCTCGAAGCCACGCTGAAGCTGCTGACCGGCATCCTTGGCCTGGTCGCATTCCTGTGGACGCAGACCCGCGGTGGCCTGCTGGCGATTCCCTGCTTCCTGCTGATCGGCCTGCTGGTGATGGGGCGCCGGCTTGGCCGCATGAAGATCCTGCTGGGTCTGGTGCTGGCGGCCGGCGTCGGCATTGTCGCCACCCATGATGGTGCGTTGCGCGATCGCATCGACGCTGGCGTGAGCGAGTATGGCGATTGCAGTGCCGACCACCTGGCCGATACCTCGGTCTGCATCCGCCTTCAGTTGTGGACCGCGGCGGGCTACATGATCCGCGAGCAGCCGGTGTTCGGTGTTGGTGGTGGCGACCGCTTCCGCCAGGAACTGGAACGACTTGCCGGAGAGGGAAAGGTGTCGGCGATGGTCGCGCGTGACTTCGGCGAGACCCACAACGACCTGCTGTATTTCCTGGCCACCTACGGCGTGCTGGGAGGGCTTGGCCTGGTGCTGGTCTACGTGGCCCCTGCGCTGGTGTTCGTGCCACGCCTGTGGCGTGGCGACGAACGGTCGCGGTTGCATGCCGCGGCAGGGTTGAGCATCTGCGTGGCATTCGCCGTCTTCGGGGTCACCGAAATGATGCTGCGTGACATGCGAACCGCCTCGTTCTATGCCGCCTGGGTTGCCCTGCTGCTGGCCCTGTCCGAGCCGCGCCGGGCAGATCAGGCCGAGGCCAGCACCGCTTCGTAACTGGCCAGGGTCGCCCCGGCGAAGGTCTGCAGGCCGAACTCGCGCTCCGCATGGTGGCGTGCGGCCATGCCCATCGCCGGCAGCGCCTGGCGTTGTTCATACATCGCCTGCACCTGCGCGGCGATGGCGGCCACGTCGCGGGTGGGCACGACCCAGCCGTCGACACCCTGCTCGATGTTTTCCGGCAGCCCTGCGTAGTCGCTGACCAGCATCGGCCTGGCGCTGGCCATCATTTCGCGGCAGGCGAAGGAGATCGTTTCGATGTCGTTGGACAGCACGAAGCCGACGTCGCCGGCGGCGATCAGTGGGCGTGTATCGGCCAGCAGGCCGGTGAAGTGGACCTGCGCGGCGACGTCACCGAGGGCCTGCACCTGCGCGCGTTGCTGCGCGCTGGGCAGGTGACCGGCGACCGCCATGTGCACATGCGGGCGGATCGCGTCGGGGAGCAGGGCAATGGCCTGCGCCAGGTCGATCCAGCCCTTGTAGTCATCGGTGCCGGCGTTGCTGACCAGCAGCAGCGCATCCGGGTCCTGCGTCCATTGCTGTCGCATCGCCTGGCCGGCATCGGCCGGCAGCGGTGCGAAGCGGTCCAGGTCGACGCCGTTGCGGACCACATCGATCGGGCAGCGCCGGTAGGGGCCCTGCTCCAGCAGGCGCCCGGTGTGTGCCGAAACCGCAATCACGCGGTCGGTGGCCCAGCGTGCCCTGAAGGCATTGCCCAGCGTACGGGTGGGCTTGCTGTTGTGCTTGGTCAGGATGATCGGCGGGCGGCGCATGCCGAGCAGTCCCTGCATCACGAAGCGGTGATCACGAGCACCGTTGACGTGGACCAGGTCGATGCCCTCGTCACGCACCAGCCGGCGCAGCGCGTGTTGCTCGGCCAGTTGCTGTGGCAGGGTCGGCAGGCCGCTGCCAAAGGCCATCGGCAGCGGGGTGGCGATTCCTTCCTCGGCCACCGTGCGCAGCAGGCGGCTGTCGGCGGGGGCTGCGACATGGAGCGTGTGCTGGCCATGCAGGGCTCGCGCCAGGGACACGATGTACGTGGTGTGGCCGCCACCGTCGCCGTAGTGGAAGTTGGTGTACAGGATTTTCATGGGGGATCTTCAGGCAACGCGCGGCAAGTGTGACACAGCCGGCTCAGGGCCGTTCCACGGGGGCCGGAGGGTCGGCGACCGCCTGGCCGTTGCCCAGCATCCACAGCATGATGGTCTTCTGCCGTACGTAGTTGGCACGCACATAGGCATAGACCAGGCCGTGCCAGCCGTCGCGGAAGCCGCCCCGGAACAGGAAGCCGCGCCAGAACCGCCAGGCCGGGGCCAGCACCAGCTTGCCCAGCGTGGCGCGCTTGCCACGCGCGAACTCGTGCTCGGCCATCATCCGCGCGTACTTCTCGGTCTTGGCCAGCTGCTGCTGCAATGATCGATAGGGGTAGTGGATGAGATCGCCGCGCAGGGTGCCGACGCTGCCGTCGACGCTGGCCGCCTCGTGGATCTCGCGCTTGCCGCGCCAGCCGCCCTGGCGGCGGTCGAACAGGCGCATCACCCGGTCCGGGTAGGCGTTGCCGTGGCGCAGGAACCTGCCAAAGTATTCGGACAGGCGGGCGAAACGGTAGCCGGCGTGGCCGGCGAAGCCGCCGTCACGGGCCTGTTCGATGGCCGTACGCAGCTCGGGGCTGATGCGCTCGTCGGCATCCAGGCACAGTACCCAGTCGTGGCTGGCCTGCTCGACGCAGAACGCCTTCTGGCTGCGGAAGCCCTCGAACACGCGCTGCAGCACGCGGGCACCGGCCGCCTCGGCGATGGCCACGGTGGCATCGGTGGACTGCGAGTCCACCACCACGATCTCATCGCAGAAGGCCAGCGAGGCCAGGCAGTCGCCGATGCGCCCGGCCTCGTTGAACGCGATAATGCACGCCGAGATGCGAGGCCGTTCGATGGGAGCGGTCGTGGAGGACATGATGGCCGGGTACCTGTTGTTTGCGACGGAGCGCTATGCGCTGCCTATTCTCGCCCCGTTGGCGCAGGCGTTGCACGCGTCTGGGCAGGAGGTTGCGGCCTGGTTCGAAGGCGGCGCGGCCGGCAGCAGCCTGCCGGGGGTGCCCAACGTCGGCCTGAAGCAGGCCCTGGCAATGCGCCCGCGGGCGGTATTCAGCGCGGCCAACTGGGTGCCGACCTTCCTTTCGGGGGCCAAGGTACAGCTGTTCCATGGCTTCAATGTGGAAAAGCGCGACAGTGCGCGCGGCCACTTCCGGGTGCGCGGCATGTTCGACCTGTACTGCACGCAGGGGCCGGCCACCACGACGCCGTTCCGCGAGATCGCGGCCCAGCAGGGCCACTTCGCGGTGGCCGAGACCGGCTGGCCGAAGCTGGACCCGCTGTTCCGCGATGACGGTGGCGAGAGCGCCGCACTGCGCGCGCCGGCCGGCGATCGCCCGGTGATCCTGTTCGGCTCGACTTTCACCGAGCGGCTGAGTGCGGCCCCGCACCTGCATGCGCAGATCGCCGCCGATATCGCGGCCGGTGGGCGTTACTGGCTGTTGACCCTGCATCCCAAATGTCCGCCGGAACTGTTCGAGCGCTACCGCGCGCTGGCCGATGGCAATGCCCGCTTCATCGAGCCGGAGCAGGTGATGGCCGCGCAGCGTGCCGCCGATGTGCTGGTGTCGGACACCTCGTCGATCGTTTCGGAGTTCATCGTCCAGCACAAGCCGGTGGTGACCTTCCGCAACCGCGTGCCGAAGCCGCACATGATTGATTTCGACGACCCGGCGCAGCTGCCGGCGATGCTGCAGCGCGCGCTGCACCCGGATGCCGCGCTGCAGGCGGAGATCGTGCGCTACGCCGGTGCCATCCACCCGTACCGCGATGGCCTTTCCAGCGAGCGGGTGATCGCGGCCACCGAGGATTTCCTGTCCGGTGAGATGGGAGCGCTGCGCCGCAAGCCGTTCGGCAGCTGGATGCGCGACCTGCAGATCCGCAAGGATCTGGGCTACTGGGGCCCCTCGCAGCGGTGATCGGGGGGATGTAGAGCCGAGCCCACGCTGGGCTCTACAGTAGATCCACGCCATGCGTGGATGCCCGCATCACCAGCGCAGCTTGCGCCGCGCCAGCGCGGCCGCCAGTTGATCCATAGCCTGCTGTGCCTGTGCCTGCGGCAGATGATGCAGGGTGAGTGCCACGTCGCCATGTGCACCGGCGGTATCCAGTTGCAGGCTGCTGGTGCCCAGCAGCTTGTCCAGCGGTGAACGCTGCAGGCGCAGGCCCTGCACCTTGTCCAGCTCGGCCCAGCGCCACCAGCGTTTCCACCAGCCGCCGCGCACGGCCACATAGTGCTCGTCCAGATACCAGCCCATGCGTGCCATCTGCCGGTGTGCGACCAGCAGTGCGACCGGCAGCCAGGCCAGCACGACCAGGCCCCAGGGGCCCCAACGCCAATACGCGGCGACGCCCAGCAGCGGCACCAGCAGCAGCGCGCCCAGGCACAGCCGCCACCAGCCGCGCTGCGGAATGGACTGCCATTGCGCCGGCGGCCAGTGCAGCTGGGGCAGCAGGTGCTGCACCAGCTGTGTGCAGTGTTCGCGGGTTGCCAGCGGTGCCAGTTCGCGCAGGGCGCGGTCCTCATCACGCGAAGGGCCACCGGCGGCACTGTCGATGCGCAGCTGGCGCAGCCCGAACCAGCGCTGCAGGGTGCCTTCGCGCAGGGTCCAGGCCTGTATGCGGCGACGTGCCACGCTGCTGCGGGTGCGGCTGAACATCCCGGCCGACACCGTCAGGCGGCGGTCCTGCTCGACGAGGGTGAAGCCGTGGTAACGCAACAGGGTCAGCACCACTGACAGCATGCGCAGCGCCAGCCAGCCCAGCAGCAGCGCTGCCGCCACCAGCAGGAAGGCGCCGGTCACGCCGGGATGCAGGTGGCTGGCATAGCCGAAGGCCTCACGGCCGCCGCGCTGGATGGCATCGTCCATCACTGGCCGCGGCACCGTCTGGAACAGCACGCCGAACGCGGCCACCGCCAGTGCCCAGCCGCGGTTGGAGAGCAGTCCCATGCGCACCACGTCCCAGCTGGACAGTCGCAGCAGCACGTGTTCGCTGTCGACGTCGGCAATGGGCGGCGCATCCACGGCGTCGTCGGCCTGCGGCGCCTGCCCGCGCTGGCGGACCAGCCGTTCCAGCGCCAGTGCCTGGTCCAGCTTCAGTACCCGCATCTCCGCTTCCGGGCGCACACCGCCGGCCGATTCCAGGCGCAGCTCGGCCACGCCGAACAGGCGGTGCAGCGGGTTCTGCCGCACTTCCACGTTGTGGATGCGGGCGAACGGGATCTCGCGGCGGTTGCGCGCCAACAGGCCACTGCGCACGGTGATCGCGTCGCTGCCGATGCGGTAGCGGTAGCTGAGGTACTGCAGCACCGACACCAGGACCAGCGCGGCAATTGCCGTCAGCGGAATCAGCTGCGCCCACATCGGATCGCGGTCGCCGCGCTGGCCGAACACCAGCAGCGCGACCAGCGGCAGGAAGTAGTGGCGCAGCTGCATCAGCAGCACGAACAGCCACGACCACGGGTGCAGCCGGTGGTCCTCGGTACCGGCGGGCAGCGGTGCAGGCAGGGGGGGCGGCAGGCTCACAGGGCGTCGGCGTCCTGGTCGAGCTGGTGGGACAGGGTGTCACGCAGGCGTTCGGCGTCGGCCTCGTCCAGGCCGCTCACGGTCACCGCGCTCATGCGGGTGCCGGCGGTGTGCACGATCAGCGTGGCCAGCCCGGCACGGCGCTCCAGCGGGCCCCGCCGCAGATCGAGATGCTGCACTCGCGAGAGCGGGATTCGCGTTTCCAGCTGCCACATGAGGTCGCGGCGCAGGCCCAGGCCCTGTGCGTCCAGCCGCCAACGGGTGCGGACCAGGCGTCGACGGCCCAGCCATGCACCAAAGGCCACACCCATCAGCAGCCCGGCTGCAGCGGTCCACAGGCCACCGGGCAGATCGAAGAACCACGCCGCCGCCGCCAGTGGCAGGCCCGGCACGAACAGGCCACCGAAGGCGCCTTCCAGTGCGGCCAGGCGGGCTGCACGTTGCGGCAGTGACTGCCAATCGGTGGCAGGTGGTGCAGGAATCGAGGCGTCGGTCACGCGGGCTCCGTCAGGCAGCAGGGCGGGCGGTAGCGGCCATGGCCGCACCGCGCAGACGGTAGCAGGTCGGCTGCGTTACTGGGCAGCCTGGATCAGCGCATCGACATCCAGCAGGTGGCCGGCACGGTCGGCCTTGGTGCGCAGGTAGTTCTCGTTCTCGGCAGTGATCTCGCCGGTGACCGGAATGCAGTCCAGCACTTCGATGCCGGCATTGCGCAGGCGCTGCGCCTTGGTCGGGTTGTTGCTGAGCAGCGCCACGCGCGAAATACCCAGGCCACGCAGCATGGCCACGGCGCTGCCGTAGCGGCGCTCGTCGGCACCGAAGCCCAGCTGCGCATCGGCGTCGATGGTGTCCAGGCCGTCGTGCTGGTAGCCATAGGCGCGCATCTTGGCGGCGATGCCGGTGCCGCGGCCTTCCTGGTCCAGGTACAGCAGCACGCCACCGCCCAGCTCCTTCAGCTTGCGCAGGCCGCGCCGCAGCTGGTCGCCGCAGTCGCACTTGAGGGAGCCGAACAGGTCGCCGGTCAGGCACGAAGAATGCACGCGCACCGGCACCACTGCAGACAGGTCCGGCTCGCCGACGATGATCGCGACCTGGTCGCGCTGCGCCACGCCGCCGCGGAAGACTGCGAAGGTGGTCATGCCGACGTCGCGCAGCGGCACCGGCGAACGAGCTACCAGTTCGTAGTCATGGGCCGCATGTGCAGCGCCTTCGGCCAGGTCGCACAGGGCCACCTCGGCCGCACCGTCGAAAGTATGGTCATCGACGTCCAGGCGCACCGCGACCATCGCTGGCAGCAGCAGGCCCAGGCGGGCCAGCTCGACCGCCCCGGCATCGAAGGCGTCGCCGGCACTCCAGCCTTCCGGCATCGGACCGGGTTCGCGCAGGTAGCCCAGCGAGGGCAGGGCATCAAAGGCCACACCGCTCAGCGGCAGGCGCGCGCCCTGCGGTGCCTCCACGCCGAGCACGCGGGCACGGGTGGCGGTCAGGAACAGGTAGTGGCGCTCGCGGGCGGCAGTGGCGAAGGCGGCGAAGCTGCTGGCCGTGGCGCTGTCCAGCGCGATCACCGCCAGGCGCTGGCCCTGGCCATCGTGGAGCAGCACCGGGCGACCGGCACGCAGTTCGGCAACCGCGCGCTCGCAGCGGATCGCGGCCGGATCGCCGAACAGGGAAGAAGCAGCAGACATGGCAGGACCGGGGGAGGCGGACATCGCAGTCTCTATGGGGGCGACGGCATCGAATTCAACGCGGTGCGGCCGCCGGTCGCAGGGACCGGGAGGCCCTGGGCGGGTCGCCGTCAGTGGGGATGCTCTTCGGTCGCGTAGGGGTCTTCCTCGTCGCTGCCCGGTGGCCGCAGCGTATAGCGCTTGTAGGTCCACTGGTACTGCGCCGGGTCGCGGCGGGCGATGCGTTCGATGCCGGCATTGAGTGCGGTGGCCGCCACCTGCGGGTCCGGATCGGCCACGGCCGGGTCGGTCGGCTCGATGTGCAGGGCGAATTCCATGTCCGGCCCGATGCGCTCGCACCAGCCATAGAGCACGGTGGCGCCGGTGCGTTCGGCCAGCCGGTTGACCAGGGTCATGGTCAGCGCCTGCACGCCGAAGAACGGCACGAACACGCCATCGCCGGCCTTGGGCTGCTGGTCGGGCAGGATGCCGGTGGCGCCGCCGTCCTTGAGCACCTTGAACAGCTGGCGCACGGCCGGGCCTTCGGCGCGCACCTGCTGCACGTTCTGCCCGCCGCGCACCAGCTGCAGGAAGGCATCGCTGGCTTCGTCCTCCGGTGGCTTGTAGACGATGGCGATCTGCCCGCGCGAGGCCAGCCACTGGTTCAGCAGCTCCCAGTTGCCGAAGTGCGGGGCGGCCACGATCACGCCCTTGCCGCTGGCCAGCGCCGCGTCGTACAGGGCCTCGCCATGGCGCTGCTTCAGGTGCAGGCGCAGGTTGTCGGCCGGCGTCTGGCTCCACAGCCGCAGGGTTTCGATGGCCTGCAGGGCGGTGGAGCGCAGCAGCTCCCGGTGCAGCCGGTCGCGGGCAGCGCCGTCCAGCTCGGGGTAGGCCAGCTCCAGGTTGCGCCGGGTGACACGGCTCTCGCGGGCATTGAGGGCGATCCACGCCCACGCCAGGGCGCGCGCGAACGCCCGCAGCAGCGGCCAGGGCAGGCGGGCGAACAGGGTGGTGGCGCGGTAGACCAGCCGGGCTTTGCGTTGCGGATTCATCGGCGCCAGTTTAGCCAAGGGCGCTGCTATCGTGGCCGGCCCTGTTCATTGGAAGCCCACGATGCTCGTCCTGATCCAGCGTGTCAGCCAGGCCGCCGTCCATGTCGATGAGGAAGCCGTGGGGCAGATCGGGCCCGGCCTGCTGGCCCTGGTCGGCATGGAGCCGGGCGATACCGAGGCCCAGCTGCGGCGGATGGCCGAGCGCCTGCTGGGCTACCGGGTGTTCGCCGACGAGGCCGGGAAGATGAACCGTTCGCTGCGCGATACCGGCGGCGGCCTGCTGCTGGTCAGCCAGTTCACCCTGGCCGCCGACACCCGTTCGGGCATGCGGCCGAGCTTCACCACGGCCGCGCCGCCGGACGAGGCTGAACGCGGGTTCAATCGTTTTGTCGAGATCTGTCGTGAAAATCACGCGCCAGGGGTGGAAACGGGCCGATTTGGTGCCCATATGGTCGTCAGCCTGGTCAATGACGGTCCCGTGACCTTCCTTCTCCGGCCCTGAGCCTGCGGGACCACCGCCCGGCAGGCGGGGCCCCGGGCTGGTATAATGCTACGTTCCCTATTTCTCCCTAGCCGGTGGCGCGAGCACTACATGGCCAACGAACGTCCTGCCCAATCCGAAATCAAGCAACTGATCAGCAAGGGCCTGGAACAGGGCTACCTGACCTACGCCGAAGTCAATGACCATCTGCCGGACGACATGGTCGACCCGGAACAGATCGAAGACATCATCGGCATGATCAACGGCATGGGCATCGATGTCCATGAAGTTGCGCCGGATGTGGAAACCCTGCTTCTCAACGACGGCAACACCGGCAACCGCGAAGTCGATGACACCGCGGCCGAAGAAGCTGCCGCCGCGCTGAGCGCGCTCGACACCGAAGGTGGCCGTACCACCGACCCGGTGCGCATGTACATGCGCGAAATGGGCACCGTCGAGCTGCTGACCCGCGAAGGCGAAATCGCCATCGCCAAGCGCATCGAGGAAGGCCTTTCGCAGGTCCAGGCTGCCCTGGGCCAGTTCCCGGTGTCGGTCGAGTCGCTGCTGACCGACTACGAAGCCCACAAGGAAGGCAAGAAGCGCCTGGCCGAAGTGATCGTCGGCTTCAACGACCTGACGGACGAAGCGCCGGCACCGGCCGCGGCCGCCGCTGATGACAGCGACGATGCCGACGCCGAGGGCGACGAGGACGAGGACGATGATGTCGACGGCGGCGATGAAGAAGCCGCACCGACCGGTCCGGATCCGGAGGAAGTCGCTGCGCGCATGCAGGCGCTGAGCGATGCCTTCAACGCCTTCAAGAAGGCCGCGACCAAGGGCGACAAGAAGAACTTGCCGCGCCTGCGCGAAGAAATGTCGGCGGTGTTCGTCACCCTGAAGCTGCCGCTGCCGCTGACCGATGTGCTGACCAAGCAGCTGCGCGACACCATGGCGTCGATCAAGGCCCACGAGCGCCGCGTGCTGAACCTGGCCACCGTCACTGCCCGCATGCCGCGCAAGGACTTCATCCGTTCCTGGGAAGGCAACCAGACCAACCTGGAGTGGGTGGAAGACGCACTGAAGCGCAAGCAGAAGTGGTCCTCGGCCCTGCGCGAAGTGAAGGACCAGATCATTGCCGAACAGCAGGCGACGATCGACATCGAGACGCTGACCCAGCTGGACCTGGAAGAGCTGAAGGAAATCAGCCGTGCCATGGCCTATGGTGAAGCCAAGGCGCGCAAGGCCAAGAAGGAAATGGTCGAGGCCAACCTGCGCCTGGTGATCTCGATCGCCAAGAAGTACACCAACCGCGGCCTGCAGTTCCTCGACCTGATCCAGGAAGGCAACATCGGCCTGATGAAGGCCGTGGACAAGTTCGAATACCGCCGCGGTTACAAGTTCTCGACCTACGCCACCTGGTGGATCCGCCAGGCGATCACCCGCTCGATCGCCGACCAGGCACGCACCATCCGTATTCCGGTGCACATGATCGAGACGATCAACAAGTTGAACCGCATTTCCCGCCAGATGCTCCAGCAGTACGGCCGCGAGGCTACGCCGGAGGAGCTGGCCAAGGAAATGGACATGCCGGAAGACAAGATCCGCAAGGTGATGAAGATCGCCAAGGAGCCGATCTCGATGGAAACCCCGATCGGCGACGACGAGGATTCCCATCTGGGCGACTTCATCGAGGACACCAACGTGGAGTCCCCGATCGAGAACACCACCAACATCAACCTGTCTGAAACCGTGCGCGACGTGCTGGCCGGCCTCACCCCGAGGGAAGCCAAGGTGCTGCGCATGCGCTTCGGCATCGACATGAACACCGACCACACGCTGGAAGAGGTCGGCAAGCAGTTCGACGTGACCCGCGAGCGCATCCGCCAGATCGAAGCGAAGGCCCTGCGCAAGCTGCGTCACCCGAGCCGTTCGGAGCAGCTGCGCAGCTTCCTGGATATCGATTGATATCCGGCGGTTGTTGAAGCGTTGAGAGAAACCCCGCCTGGTGCGGGGTTTTTCTTTGGTAGCGCCGGGCCATGCCCGGCGAATCTTTCCGATGTCGCCTATGCCGTTTGAATTCTTCCTGCGGCGACTGCACGCTGGCCGTGCAGATGCTCAACACATCACGTAGGCGGTCCGGTCATCACCGGCGCTGATGCAAGCGCGCAGCAGGTCTCGTACATCACATATGGCGTGCTGCACAGATTCGTCATGCATCTGGAGTAACGCCATGAATGATGTGGAGCACGATCTGTCTGATTTCCTGCAGACTGATTTTCCGTCGCTGCTTGAT
Source organism: Stenotrophomonas sp. 59 (assembly GCF_030291095.1). Taxonomy (NCBI): domain Bacteria; kingdom Pseudomonadati; phylum Pseudomonadota; class Gammaproteobacteria; order Lysobacterales; family Lysobacteraceae; genus Stenotrophomonas; species Stenotrophomonas sp. 59. Next base: position 4,013,532 of record NZ_CP127408.1, on the reverse strand, counting down.
TGGGATGAGGTGACGCAGGAAGAGCGTGAGGATCGGCTGGGATTTGCCAGCCGCACGACTTATGCGCTGCTGACGCTGTCTGGTGCGGAACTGGTTTGGGGCCTTGGCGGCAGCGATCAGAAGGCGCTGGAAGAGGCCAGGAGGACGGTGGCGCTGTTCCAGGCACACCTGCGGCGGCAGGTGTGGTTTGCGGAGGTGGCGGAGAAGCGGTTGGGGCGTGTTGCTGAGGCTCTTGCTGCTGCCGGGTAGCCGATCGAGCACGGCCTCCACTACACTGTGGCGCTGCGCCGGGCCTATAGCTCAACGGTTAGAGCAGGGGACTCATAATCCCTTGGTTCCAGGTTCGAATCCTGGTGGGCCCACCATATTGACGTCCAATGGCGTCCCTGAAGCCATCGTGGTGCTTGATTCATGGCCGCATCCAGCGGTATTCAGCGGCGTCCACTTGCATCCACAGGAAAGTGAGTCAGGCTGTGTGCCGGCGGGCGAGAGGCCCCGGACGACTCACAACAATCTCACCTTTGCCTGGACAGGCAAAGGTGAGCCATCCGGTGCGAAGGGCGCCATCCCAAGGGTGTAGCGCGGCGCTATCGTGCTCGCTCCCGCTGCGGCGGGATGTACGTGCTCTAGCCGAAGGCGACTATCCGAATGACGCCTCTGGTGCAGACTCCATCGCCAAACAGAATCGATGCGGATTGGTGAAAGATCACTCCGGCGTCTTCATGGTTAACAAATGAAATTGCGCAGCTTACGGTCTGTCCTGGCGATATCTTCTTTACGATTCTGTCGTTGATAACAAAGGTGTACCAAGTCGGTTTTCGGTCCAGCGATAGCGCCATGGGCCGAGCAGTTGAAGCCTCCATAGCGACCACGGGACGTCCTCGGGAGTCCACTAGATCAAGGTGGAGTTCTGCGCGAAATGGGGGGAGGTTGGGGTAGGGGATAGTCATCTTCAGCAACTTGTTTGTTTGATATGAGATCCAGTGCAGATCACCTTGTTCACCTGCGAGCTGGGAATTGCAATGCTCTCCATAGCTTTGCCCGTGTCGTTGAATTCGGTGCGTTCGGCCGACTTGACGAGGCTGGCGGGTGCACGCCCTTCGACGACGGTATGAGTGGAGCCAAACCCCCTCGTGTAGGCTTTGGCGAGCGCTTCCGCGTCTGGCCTGTTGTTGACGAATCGCTTGACGCTATCCCCATTCGGCGCTGCAGCAAAATGCCCCAACTTGTTCAAACTAGCGAGTTCTGCTGCGTCGACTGCCCGATACAAGGCTACTGATCCGGCAGAGAGAGATGCGCCACCTAGAGCATCGCCCATTCCAATATCCGCAACAGCAGACCCAATTGAGCTCGCGGTGCTTGGATTGGCTAGTGCCCAAGAGCCAGCGAATCCAGCTGCGGGAAGTGCAAGCACGCCTGCTAAGGAGTATCCGATGGCAGGCCCCATCCAATCGCTGGAGTTGCGAGGCGGGGGCAGAACGGCTCCACCATTGGTGATGTTGTTGACTACTCGAAACGCAGCACCGCTCTCACGTCCATCAGGGTCTATGAATCGATAGGGGTTGCTATTCGCGTACCTGTATCGGTTGAACTGGCCCACTGGACTGCCATACGCAGAGACTGGGTCGCTTGAGAGGAATACGCCCAGCTGCGGATCCATGTACCGCTGTTGCATGTAGCTCAGGCCAGTTGCCGAATCGCTGACGTGTCCGGTGTAGCCCGGCCCATCCGTGACTTGCTCCCCCACCACCGCCCCATAGGGTTCGTAGTCATAGCGTTTGACCACAGTGCCATTGGCATCGGTCTCGGCCACAACCGAGCCCAAGGCATCGGTGTGGATGTAGGTAACCGTTTGGGCAATTGCCGGCCCGACAACAAGCATGGATGCGAACAGCACCAGTTTTCGGGCTGCCACAGCAAATGGTTCATTGCACATCCTAGCGCTTCTCCCAGACTGCAATCGCCCAATCCGAACAAGTGGATTCGTTGCAAGCCCTGACATAGATGTCTCCCAGGAAGAGTCCATCCCACACTTTCTCCAGCACCAGTCCAACGCTGTAGACATTGTTCCACTCCGGGATGTTCTCCCAAGCGGGTTCGTACTCCCTTATCTCATAGTACTTTGCACCAACCGATGGAAGCCAGGAGGCCTCAGATCCTGAATTCCAGTCCAGATTTACCGTACGTATTTTTACATTAGTCGGAACAGGTGGCGGAGGCAGCCGCACATCATGGGTAATTGTTTCGCTCCACGGACCGCACCCACCTTCGCTGCAACCCGCGACACGGTACTGATAACGATTGGGTAGACGCCTGCCAAACGAATGAGAGGCCGTTGCACCGTCGCTGATCACCGACCAGCTGCTACCTTGAGCCTGCTCCTGCAGGCGATAGAACGTTGCATCCGGCACTTCATTCCAGCTCAAAAGGTAGCTTCCCGTCGATACCGCAGGCCCAGACATCGTTGGAGCAACACTTGGAACAGGAATAGGGAGATTCCGCACGAATGTGGAGACGCTCCAAGCACTGCACCCCTTCGCATCACAGGCACGAACCTGGTACTGCCTCGCGCCCTTGGGGACACCCGTGAGCGCATAGGACAGAACACTGCCCGTATACAGGGTGCTCCAACTCAGCCCGCCATTGGCCGTCATACGAAGTTCATAGCGTGAGGCCTGCCCAACAGTACTCCATGACAGCGTGTAGCTGCCGGTTTCCACGGTCGCCGGTCCCGAGAGGCGCGGCACGGCAAGACCGGTGCTCTTCTCAATCTGGGCTATCAAGTGAGTTCCCAAGCTGATGTACTCGATCTCCTTCATCGTGCGCTTGTTGTCCTGCCTTCGCAGCACTCCATCATTCCCGTAGAACGAGAGAATGTCGCCCTCCTGGCTGCTGTAGCTGCCCACACGACGACCGTGCGCGTCATAGGCGTAGGTCTCCCGCCCGGCCGCATCGCGCAGACGGTTGCCCAGATCAAACCGGAATGCCTCACCATTTTTCTTGGCCAGATTTCCCTGAACGTCGTAGTCCAGGCCAACGATTGCACTGCCATCATCGCGGTTTACGTTGGTCATCCGATTACGGGCGTTATACCAGTAGTTATGCTGCTTCACACCGCCCAGCTTGGCACTGCGCAGGTTGTCCAGCACGTCGTAGGTATAGCGGTAGATCGTGTCGCCGCCAAAGGATGCTGACGTTGCCTGTGTCAGGCGATCCAGCGCGTCATACTGCATCTGCTTTGACTTGGCCGGAATAATCGCATCGGTAATACTGGCTACGTTGCCGTTCTTGTCGTAGACAATGCTGTTATCGAGGACTCCAGCATCAACTGCCCTTGCCGGCAGGCCCCGGCCATTCTGGGCCGTGCTGTGCGCAATACCGTTGCCGTAATTGAATGCACGCAGAGCGCCATTCGGGTAGTAGCCGACGCCCGTGGCATAGGATCCGATGCGAGTGGGCTGACCCAATGCGTTGGGGGCCAGCGCGAGTTGCAAGTCGCTGGGATACTGCAGAACGGCGAGTGCTCCATTGGCGTCGTATCCATATCCCATGGACCAGCTGACGCCGCCCGGCTGCTGCAGAGTCTCCCCGATGATCAGGCCCCGCTTGCTGTAGGCATAGGTGTTGGTGACAGCTTTGCCAGACGGATTGCTGGTGGTCACCTGGGTGGGCAGCCCTGAGCCATTGTACTGCCACGCCTGATCGCCACTGGCATCAGCAAATACCAATTGCTTCAGGCGGTTCCTGGCATCATACGTCCGATCGATCCGGCGCCCTGATGCGTGTGCCGCAGAAGCGTCGCAGTTGTCGACCGCTCCCTGCGGAAGCCCTGCCGCCGACCAGGAAAGATTGCCGGCAGCATCGTAGCCCATGGCCATGGCCCCGGTTTCCGGTTCGATGCTTTTGCACAGTTCCTGCTGCGGGCTGTACACATAGGATCGCGTGAGGGCGATACTGCCACTGGCGTCGCGCCGCTTGATTGAGGTGATCTTGCCGAACACATCACGGCCAATGTCCGTGAATGCACCGCCCGGATGTTCGATGGCAACAGGCATATCGTAGCCCGGCGTGTCATACACCCGATGTAGTGTCGTACTCGATTGTCCGCGGGCGTCAGTTGTCCTCACGCGCATGCCGGGAAGATAGGCGGTGACTGTCGTCAGTAGGCCCAACTCGCTGTCGGAGGAACTGGAAGTGGTACGGCCCAGTGCGTCAAACTCTGACCACTGTCCTGTGCTCGGATTACTGGCCGAATCTGGGTACGACTGGAACGTTGTACGGCCGGCATGATCGTAGGTAAATCGCTGGTAGCGCTGGGTTGCTGCCGGGTTGCTGGCATCCTGCTCACGGGTCAATGCCGGCCGCCACATCGCGTCGAACCAGGTCACCTTATTCCGATTGCCGGTATTGGTCGTCAGCCGCCAATGACCTGCACCCAGCCCATGCTCCACGGCATCTACACGCTCGAAGATCTGTATGGTCGGGTTCCACGCCACCGTATCGCCCTGTGCGAAGGCCTTGCGGGTCTGCCGACCCATCGCGTCATAGTCAAAACTTGTCTGGTAACCCAGCTCATTGGTCACCGAGCGGATCCAGCCATTGTCGTCCACGCTGGCCGACATCGATGAACCATCGGCAAAGCCAATCGACTGCGGAATGCCCCGTTTCCAGTTGTTAAGTGTCGTACTGTTGCCGCGGCCATCGGCAAAGCTGGCGACGTTGCCGTCTGCATGGTAATTCAGGGTCTGCAGAAGCTTGCCGAAGCGCCGCTGCTCGGTCGGCATCGCCTTGGCGTTGTAGGTGGTCTGCAGTTCGATCAGGCCAGTGTTGTTGTTGGTCTGACTGGACACCTGGCCAAGGAGCCACGCATTGGTATCGTTGTAGTAACCGGTGATATCGGTACGACTGGCACCTTGTGAGCTGCTGCGGGTGACGTTCGCTGGGTGGCCATAGTTGTCGAAGGAGTTGGCCTGCCAGGTCATCGTCACACCATCGCGCGTGACCTGACGTCGCTGCAGCGGCCTAAGCAGTGCCGAGCTGCCGTCGTTACCTCCCCACGTCCAGCCATAGCGATCGGGGAAGGGCATCGAAGGCATCTGTGCATCTGAAACATACGTCAGGTCTTCAGACTCGAGTACCGTTCCTGCTGCGTTGCCGACACGCCGACCAAGAAGCTTCCCTTCATTGAACCGGAAGACAATTCCGTAGATCTCTTCGATCCAGCTTCCGTCAGGCTGCGTGATTCTCACCGCCTTGGATTGGGTGCAGGTGCTGCAGTAGGAGCCGTTCCCCGCCCAATAATCCTGGTAATCCCCCTTGTCCGTATATGTCCAGCGCATGGGAGCAACGCCCGGACCCTCAATGGTCTTCTCCACCAGGCCAAAATTATCAAAGTAATTGGCAATGGCGAGATACTGAATCATCTGGCCATCGCGCGCCTCGTTGATGCAGTAACTCGCAGGAACTCCTGCCCGATAGCCTCGCCCGTTCCGGAAGGAGAATGTGCCGATCGCGCCAGATGGATGCTTCATCTGAAGTGTATAGATCTTATCCCGGAGAGGCGGACTTCCACATCCCTGAGAGGGGTCTTCCGGCCAGTTCTCATAGACGATACGCATGTCGGAGAGATGGTTGATCTCCCACCAGGCGGCGTCCGGCTGGGTAACCCGCTGCAGCGAGTTGCCTGCATACCCGTAAGTCCAAGTGCGGCCATTTGCCGAGGCGCTTTGCAGGCGATTCCCTGCATAGTTCAACGTGATCGAACGCCCATCACTGGACGTGATGCTGGTCGGATGGCCGTTCCCGTTGTAACTGATGCTGACGCTGTTGCCGAAACGATCCTCGATACGACTGGCCAGCAGATAGATCTCCAAGCGTGCCTGGGCAGCGTTGGCGCCGATAGATCCCATCAGACCCACAACGCGCTCGGTGCCAACGTTAAAGGTGTACTTGATGCCCGATGTGGTCTGCAGGATGAAGCCTTCTCCCTCCAATCCGGCAATCATCGGTGTGCAGCTGACGGTATCCATTGCACTGGTAGTCCAACTCCAGTTCTCGCTTTGACGACTGGCTGGCTTCAGGCTGGCAGGTGGATCACCCATCAGCGACCGGGCCCCCTCCCCGGGAAGATTGACCGTATAGCCAGACCAGATGTCTTCAATCCGGAATGGCGGCGGCGTATAGGGAATGAAGTTGGCGCTGCAGCGAGGAACTTTCCGAGAACCTCGATAGGTCCACCCATACTGGGAATCGAACACGCCGGAGATGAAGGGAACATCGATGTTCCAGTCACCCGCGCCACCATAGATCAACGGTGACAAGCCGTACTCGGGAATGGGCCTAACATTCAATCGGCGTTCAAGACGGACCGGCAGTGCGTTGTTACCTGCCAGGTCGATATCGGTCTGCCTGAAGTATCCGCTCTGGTCATATACATTGACCGCGTCGCCGAACAGCTCTGATGTCAGTGCAGCAACCTGCTCTGCCGAGCGAAGCTTCTTGTCATATTCCTGATAGGGCTGCTGCACGGCCTGCTGTGCCTGCGCGGTGCAGATGATCCCTGTCGCGAGCGCAATCGTTGCGACTGCGCGCCAGCATGAGTTGATCGCAACTTCCGTGGTATCAATTCGCATCCCTGCCCCCTGGTTGTTATGTGAGACTCTTCCACGGCGAGCTGGGATCCGTCAATTTCTAAGTTGTTTCATCTCAGAAACACTTGACGGATCTCTGCACGAGGTAAGTACCAAGCAAAGATCACCTCACGGCAGAGCTCAGTTCAAGATGGGCAACCACGCTTAGGCGGCTCCGGGAATGATCAGCCTGCCACTCTGGGCCCGTCATGATCGAAGCAAGCAGAAAGGCCTGAGCAGAAGCCTCGAAGATTGGGCGACTCGGACTCATGTGTTCTTCGCATTCGACCGCAGCTAACGGACCCGGGAGGCAAACACCCCCAGTCCCTGTTGGTGAATCCCGATCAGCAGACGGCCACCGACCGCCCTCCGACCCTTCTTCTCTTTGAGGTCGCTGGCTTGGAGCCGTCCATGCAGCACGCTGAGTGTCACGACCTTGAGTGGGTGTTCATGGACAAAGGCCCCGATCGCGACTCCTCGCAATCGGGGCACATGGTTCAGCGGGTTCCTGTATGCAAGCGCCAGCCAGGGTTGTAGCGGGTTGCGGAAGCTGGTGAGAACAGCAAGCCATCGGCTGCCTGCCCGTACCGGATTTCCACATCATCATTCGCCGACTGGATGACCACGTCGGTCCGCCCGTCGCCATCGAAGTCGTTGGTCAGCAAGTGATGCCCGGGGCTCCAGTTGGAGACGCTCTGCGCGGAGAACCGAAGACCATCACTGGCTTGGCCGTAGCGGATCTCCGAGTGTCCGTTCGTCGCGTAGATCAGGACGTCGTCTCTGCCGTCGCCATTGAAATCACCCGTCAACAGCGTGTGCCCGGTGGACCATAGATCGGCCGTGCTCGGTGCAAAGCGCAAACCGGCGTTCATCTGCCCATAGCGGATCTCAGTGGCTCCGTCGGCGGCATAGATCAGCACATCGCTGTATCCATCGCCGTTGAAATCCGCAATCTTCAATGTATGGCCCGCCCGCCATTGATCATGCTGGCCGGGTTCCGCGCGCAGTCCGTCGGTGGCCTGCCCGTAAAAAAAGTCGACCTCACCGTTGGGTCCATACAGCAACAGGTCATCAAGGCCGTCGCCATTGAAGTCGCCAACATGTGGGCGGCTGCCCAGGGCGACCTGCCGTTGTGATTGTGGGGCGAAGCGCAACCCGCGATCATTGCCTCCATAGCGGATCTCGAGAGCGCCGCTATCCTGCAGGATGAGTACGTCGCTCCGTCCATCACCGTTGAAATCTCCTGCCATCAATTGACTGCCCACATTCCATGCAGTGCGTGATGGAAGATGTTCGGTGAATCGAGCGTCAGGACGTCCATAGTGGAGCCGTACGCTACCGTCGCCGCCGTGCACCAGCAGATCGGAGAAGCCATCGGCGTCGAAGTCGCCACTGACCAGTTTGGCCGAGGTTGCCCATGGCGCCGAGGGGGCATCCGTCAGGGAATGGGTCACCAGGCCCGCATGGGGGGCCAGCTGTCCGGTCGCCACCGAAGCGCTACCAGAGGATGGGTTGTACAGGATGACGTCGCCGCCACCATCACCGTTGTAGTCCACCGAGCGCACCGCGGCGCAACTGCCGTTGGCGCGGCGGAGACTTCCTGCATGATCGCCACGGGCGGGGCATGCGCGAGGAGCGAACTGCTCGACCTTGACCCAATCCACGACGAAATCGGCAGGGAACACGGTGGCCGCATTGATGCGGTTCTCGACGTAGCTGTCGACCGGTGGTGTTCCCATATTGGCATTCACGTTCACCAGCATCGGCAGGCTGGGAATGTTGCGGGTTGCGCGGAAAGCCTCTACACCGTCGACGAAGTAGGCGACGTGCTCGGGCGTCCATTCCGCTGAGAAAACGTGGAATCCGGCAGAATAGTCATCTCCATACCATTCCAGCGCTGTCTCTCCGTAAATGGTCGTGGAACTGGGATTACCGCAGTTGGTTGGGTCCAGGAACCAGTAGTGCTGCGAATTGATCGCCCGTGGATTGGACTTTTTCAGGCCAGTTGCCTCGAAAATGTCGATCTCCGCGCAGCGGGGAGCGTGCGACTGCAACCAGAATGCGGGAATGACGCCGGGCGTATTGGTCATCTTCACGCGGGCTGAGAACCGTCCGTAGGCAAAATAGCGCGGATAGTAGATACCTCCGGTCTGCAATTCTCCGTTTGTGAGCCGCTCTGCACGAAGAATGACATTGCCTTGCGATACGAACGCGTTGCCAGGCGTGTAGCTGTAGGGCTGGCCTCCATTCTGATGGAGAATGTCCCCTTCCCAGGGAATCCAGTTCGTCAATCCCAGCTCGTCGAAATGTTCTTCCATCACGGTGATCCACTCGTGGTGGGCGGTCTGGGCCTGCGCAGCTGGCACGACCATGATCGCAATCGATGCGGCGAGCAAAAGCTTCCTTAACATTGCCAATTCCCTTGTGTGGGGCCGCGAGATGCGGCCGCGTGTGAGTTTGCCAGTTTGGCTGCGGCTTCTCAGTGGCTGGTGAATCCCACGGCCTAGATGCTCGGGAAGTGAGTCGATTAGTGAGTCAAAAGTGGATTGAAATGGATTGGATATCAATCAAATCACTGTTTACTTTGTTTTTGCGGTTGCTGATGGGCTCGACCCCGCACGACCGACTGCGGATTGTTGCCTGCCTGCGCATCCCGCCGCTCCGACTATAGTTGATCCGCAGACAAGGATCGAACATGCCTGACACCAACACAGAGGTGGAAGACTTCACCACCGAGATCGAAGACAGCCGGCACCTGTTTGCCTGGTGCCTGATGCGCTACGGTCAGGTTGCCGAAGAACTGGCAATCGAACACGCACGCCAACGCTATCCCGACCAGGCCCCCGGCTGCGAGTACGAGCACGCACTGATCTTCCACGACGAGCCCTGGCACTGGGCGATGCTGCACGTGTTGGGTGAAGGGTACTGGCACCAGAACCCGGAACTGGCGCAGCCTTCGCTGGCGTACGACACCGAGTCGGATGCGTTGTGCCTGGCTCGCGGTGAGTCGGTTCCCTTGCTGGATGAGGACGAGTATCTCGGTGCGCTTGCCCACGCCCGCCATATGCATGCGTGGACGCTGATCCATCAGGCAGGCATTGCCGAAGAGCAGGTGCAGCAACAGGCGCTCGAACACTACGCCTACTTTCCGCCGCATCATCGTTGGCGGATGCGCGTCCACGATGCGCGTGCTGCATGGGGCGGCGTGATGGGTGCGCTGCACCTCGATGACTACTGGTCGCAGCCGGAGCTGCACACGCCACCACAGGCCTATTGGCATGCGTCGCGCGCATTCGTTGCCGCGAATGGAATCCGCCTGCCGGATGGTCCGGGAAGTGCCTGAAGCACTTCCCGGATCCTTCACGATCAGCTCTCCAGGAACGCCAGCAGGTCGGCGTTGATCCGGTCGGCGTGCGTGGTCGGAATGCCGTGCGGTGCACCCTCGTAGGTGATCAGCGTGCCGTTCTTTACCAGCTTCGCGGAAAGGACGCCGGAGTCGGCATACGGCACCACCTGGTCGTCATCGCCGTGGATCACCAGCACCGGAATGGAAATGCCCTTCAGGTCTTCGGTGAAATCGGTCTGCGAGAAGGCAACGATGCCGTCGTAGTGCGCCTTGGCCGAGCCTTGCATGCCCTGCCGCCACCAGTTCCACATCACCGCGTCCGACGGCTTCGCGCCGGGGCGGTTGTAGCCGTAGAACGGTCCGGCCGGTACGTCGTGGTAGAACTGCGCACGATTGGCGGCCAGCTGTGCCTGGAAATCGTCGAAGACCTCCTTGGGCGTGCCCTGTGGGTTGGCTGCGGTCTTGACCATCAACGGCGGCACCGAGCTGATCAATACCGCCTTGGACACGTTCTTCTCGCCATGGCGCGCGATGTAGCGCACCACCTGGCCGCCGCCGGTGGAATGGCCCACATGCATGGCACCCTGGGTGCCCAGCTTCTCGACCACGGCGGCAACATCGTCGGCATAGTGGTCCATGTCATGCCCGTCCCAGACCTGGCTGGAGCGGCCGTGACCGCGGCGATCATGCGCGACCACGCGGTAGCCCTTGTTGACGAAGAACAGCATCTGCGCGTCCCAATCGTCGGCGGTGAGCGGCCAGCCATGATGGAAATGGATGACCTTGGCGTCGCGCGGACCCCAGTCCTTGTAGAAGATCTCGACGCCGTCTTTGGTGGTAACCGTAGCCATTTCAAGGTTCCTCGCTGTTGGGTTTGGAGAACGTCCTGCGTCGCGGCGACCTGCATCGGTGCAGGAGCAGGGACGCTGACGGTGCGTGTCGCGGGACTGGCCCCAGGCACGCGATTCCTTCTATGCTGAGGCGGCCATCACTCCGTCCGAATCCATTCTTGGGTAGCGCTGTATCAATTGAAATTGGCGGAGGTGACATTCATGGGTATCGAAACTGACAAGCGGATCGAAGTCGCTCTGCTGATCTACCCGGATTGCCAGATGGCGGCCATCCACGGCCTGACCGATCTGTTCCGGATCGCGAATGAATGGGCTGCGTATCCTCACGACGATGACCGGCGGTGCTTCATCCGGGTGACGCATTGGCAATGGAACCCGCAATCGGGCCGCATGGAATGTTGCTGGGACAGCGATCCCGGCGATGTGAACGCCCCTGGCTTCGTGATCTCGCCGCCGAGCGTGGCGATGCCTGAGCGCATGTCCGCGATGCCAAACGAGGCGCAGTGGCTAAAAACGCTCCATTCAGGCGGCACGATCATGTGCTCCGTCTGCGCGGGTGCTTTCGTGCTTGCCCAGACCGGCCTGCTTGCACGGCGACGGGTCACGACGCACTGGGCGTTCGCGGGCCTGCTTGCCGGCACCTACACCGACGTCCAGGTGACCACCGAGAACGTCGTCATCGATGATGGCGACGTCATTACGTCAGGCGCGATCCTTGCGTGGAATGATCTGGGCCTGTTGATCGTCGATCGCACGATGGGCTCCAGCGTGATGTTGGCAACGGCACGCTTCATGCTCAGTGACGGAATCCGGCAGGACCAGCGGCCACTGCAGGGATTCCTGCCAAAGCTGGATCACGATGACGCAGCGCTGCTGGCTGTCCAGCGATCCATCCTTGCCGAACCCGGATTGCGCCACACGGTCAGTACCCTGGCTGAGCGTGCCCACCTGACCGAAAGAACATTCATCCGGCGATTCCAGAAGGCCACGGGACTCAATCCGGCTGACTACATCCGGCAGGTCAGGATGGCCAAGGCCAGGGACGCGCTGCAGCTCGGCGATATCCCTGTTGCACAACTGGCCTCGACATTGGGATACGACGATGTGAGCGCATTCCGCAAGGCATTCCAGAGCGTCGTTGGCATGTCCCCTTCGGCCTACCGGGATCATTTCCGGATCAGGCGGCGCGCACAGTGATGAACATCACCCACGCCGCCTGCGCCCATCAATGCTGTACCGCCCGGCCCCGGTGCAGGCCAGCAGCAGGAACCCACCGGCCAATCCCAGATTCTTCAGGAACATGATCTGCTGGGTCGGGTCGGCAACGTTGTGGTGGAAGATGAAGGCGGTGACCAGGCTGAAGCCTGCCAGCACGACCGACACCAGCCGGGTCTGAAAGCCCAGCAGGATGCACAGGCCGCTGCCGATCTCGAAGGCGATGGTGGGCCACAGCAGGATGCCGGGTACCCCCATGGCTTCCATGTAGCCCTGGGTACCGTTGAGGTCGCCGAGCTTGCCGATGCCGGATACCAGGAACAGCGCCATCAGCAGGATGCGCGCAAGCAGGTAGGCGAGCGAATGCGGTGAGTTGCTCACGTCGGGTTCCTCGGAGATGGCTGGCGAAGGCGATCGGAGCCCACCGGCAGTGAAGCCCGTGTCTACGTACCGGGCAAGGCGCCTTGACAGCTGGCCGCCCGCAGGAGACCTTTCCACCATGACGATCGATATTGAATCGCTCAGCCTTCGGGAGCTGGGCGCCTTGGTGGTTGCCGCTGAACAGCGGAAACAGCTCATTTCCAGCCGCCGCCCGGCCAGCGCGGTGCGGCGGATGTTGAAGGCCGCCGCGGCGGAGGCCGGTTACACCCTCGAAGAACTCTTCGGTGGCGAAGCCTCGGAAACACCTGCGCCCGCCCGCAAGCCCGCCCGCCGGAAATCCGGCAAAGTCGCGCCCAAGTATCGCGACCCGGAATACAAGCGCCTGACCTGGACCGGTCGCGGGCGCATGCCGCGCTGGTTGGCGTCCAAGGTGTCGATGGGCCACAAGGCCACCGATTTCCTGATTCCTGGCCTGGCCAAGCCGACCGCCGGCAAGACCAGCACCATCGGCAAGCGGACCGTCATCAAGAAGGGATGAGGCTGCGGCACTGCTACGCTGCCCGGGTCTTTCAATCAAGGAGCACGGGATGGCACACGAGGGTGGCATGACGATCACGCCGAAAGTCCTGTACACCGCCGCAGGCGCGGCCGTGCTGGTCAGCCTGTTGGCGTGGGCGGTGGAGTGGAGCGGGATGGCCTATGTCTGCCCGTACTGCCGCGTACAACGCACGGTGATCGGTGTGCTGGGCGTGCTGACATTGTTCGCGCGGCCGGGCGGCATCGTCGTGCCCTGGCTTGCATTCGCCAGTGGCGGCTTCGCGTTCGTGGTCGCGGCGATGCAGCACTTCAACGGCTGGAAGCGCATTTCCGCCGGTGATTTCAGTTTCAACGCGCAGTGGTACATCGACCCGTGGCTGCTGTCAGGCTGCGCGATGCTGATCCTGGTGGCGCAGCTGATGCTGGTGCAGGCCGCCTGCCGGCGCAGGTTGCGCTGAGTGTTTCCACGCGTGGCGTGGAACTACCCGTTCTGGAATACCGCCAGCTGCGCCGCGAACGCGCGCTGATAGGCGGGACGCTGCGTCGCCCGTGCCACATAGGCAACCAGCAGCGGGTACTCGTCGAGCAGGCCACTGCTCTTCAGGCGCAGCAGCACCGAGACCATCAGCAGGTCGCCCACGCTGAACTCGCCGTCCAGCCACGCTGCCGCGCCCAACCACGCGGACAGCTGTGAGAGACGCATCCGCACGCGCTCGTCCAGCATCACCAACCGCTGTGCATACCAGGGCTGTTCGCGCTCCAGCACCCACGCCATGGAACGCTCGACGATGGGCGGCTCCACCGTATTCAACGCAGCGAACACCCACATGATCGCGCGCATGCGCGCGTCCGGAGCGCGCGGCAGCAGGCCAGGGTGCAGCTCGGCCAGGTGCAGGACGATTGCGCCGGACTCGAACAGGACCTGGTCGCCGTCCTGCCAGGTCGGAATCTGTCCGAAGGGATTCCGCGCCAGGTGCGCGGGTTGCTTCATTTCGGCGAAGGTGAGCAGCTGCACGTCATAGGGCACGTCCAGCTCCTCCAGTGCCCAGCGCACGCGCATGTCACGGGCCAGGCCCTGGCCGCGGTCGGGGGAGGTGGCGAAGGCGGTGAGGATGGGGGACATCGGGGCGCTCCTGCAGGCGGGAAGGCCTGTTTCTTCTGTTCCGACGAACGACGGGGCGGGAAATCGACACCCGTGGTTGGCCTGTGCGCAGGCCAGGCCTACAATTGCTGGCTTTCTTCACTGGCAGGATGCCATGCGGGCTCGTTTCCGCTTACCCCCCTTCTGGATGCTGGCCGTGGCCCAGCTGCTGGTTGCGCTGCTCCTGTCCTCCGTGTGGTTCTACGTGAGTGCGAAGGCGTTCCTGGCGGGTCCGCCCAGCCCCGATCTATATGCGAACAACTGGGGGTTCCAGATTGTCGCGTTCCTGTTCTACTGGCTGCCCGCGTTGCTTCTTTTCATGGGCATCCTGCTGGGCATCGAACGGTTGGCGTTGGCGCCACGGTACGCGCGCCAGAAAGCTGCTACCAAGCGCAGTGGCAGCTGACGTCGCCCCTCACCCCGCCCGATGCAGCTTCCGGTACTGGTCCGGTGTGCATTGCGCGTGCCGCTTGAACATCTCGGCGAAGGCGCTGACGCCGGAGTAGCCCAGCTCTTCGGCAATCCGGCTGATCGGCCGGCGTGTACACAGCGCCTCGGTGGCGCGCACGAACTTTACCCGCCCGCGCCAGTCACCGAGCGACATGCCCAGTTCACTGCGCGCCAGGCGTTCCAGCTTGCGCACGCTCATGTGGTGCCGCTGCGCGATATCGGCGACCGACTCGGCTGCGGACAGGTGCTTCTCGATGTACGCCATCACCTGCTTCAACGCATCGCTGCTGGCGATCGGCAGGAAGCTGGGCAGTACCGCAGCGCTGACGATCTGGTCGATCACCACCGCGGCCATGCGGCGATGGGCGGGCGTCCGGGGATCGGTCACGCCCTGCCGCGCCAGCTCGTGCAGCAGCTCGCGCAGCAACGGGCTGACTTCCAGCGCACTGCAACGCTCGGGCAGGCGGCGTGACAACGCCGGCGACAGGTAGGCCGAGCGATAGGCCAGCCGCGACCGGTTGCGCGAATAGTGGGGCATTCCCGGTGGGATCCAGATCGCGTAGTGGGGCGGTGACACCATCCACTCACCGTCGATCTTCATCTCCATCACTCCCTGCGCGACGAAGTTGAACTGGCCCCATGGATGGCTGTGGGTGCCCCAGTCGGTGGGCTCCATTGAACCCTGCCGGAAGTAGATCGGGCCAGGCAGCTGGCGGAAGGTGGGAATCGGCTCCATGGGTTGCCGCAACCCGGGGTCGGAGTGACGCATTTTCAGGATGTCCTCGATATGCGCCAAGCGTACGCTTGCCACTCTTCCACGTACACCCACGCTCTTGAATTACCTCTTCCCGATACTTGCCTGCCTGCTGTGGGGCGCGAACACCATCGTGACCAAGCTGGCCTCGGGCTCGGTCGGTCCCATCGATATTGGTTTCTTCCGCTGGCTGGTGGCGGCCATTGTCCTGTTGCCCTTCGCGTTGCCGCGGCTGCGCAACAACCTGCAGACCGTGCGCGCCAACCTTGGCCGCTTCCTGGTGCTGGGGTGCCTGGGTGGGGTGATGTACCAGTGCCTTGCGTACTATGCGGCGCACTTCACCTCGGCCACCAACATGGGCGTGATCCAGGCGTTGATTCCACTGATCGCACTGGCGTTGTCGCGCGTGTTCATGGGTCATCCTGTGCGCAGTACCTCCATTGCCGGTGCGGTGATTTCCACTATCGGCGTGGTGGCGGTGGTCTCGCAGGGCGACCTGGCGCGACTGGCCGCCCAGGGCCTGAACCGTGGTGATGCGATCATGCTGATCGGTGCGTTGGCCTTCGCCACCTACAACGTGCTGATGCAGCGCTGGAAGATTCCGCTGTCGGTGCTGGAATCGTTGTTCCTGCAGGCCACTGCCGCGTCGCTGATCCTGTTGCCGGTGCAGCTGCTGGTCGGTACCGGGGTGAACAATCTCACTGCGGTCGGCTGCATCGGGTTTGCGGCAGTATGCGCGTCGATCCTGGCCCCGCTGACCTGGATGACCGGATTGTCACGATTGGGCGCAGCGCGTGTTTCCGGCTTCTTCAACCTGGTGCCGATCGTGACCGCCGCACTGGCCGTGCTGCTGCTGGGCGAATCGCTCAGTGGCTGGGTGCTGGCAGGCGGAGTGCTGGCGGTATCCGGTGTGGTGTTCGCCGAGTACGCAGCAAAGCGCGCGACGATGGGAAGTGGCGTCGAGGTGTCCTGACGCGGTCGGGCCGGACTCGCGCGTACCTCAGCCGCTGCATGTCGTCCCGCACAGCGCCCGCTCCACCTCCAGCTCCAGCGCATCGGCGTCGTGGCCGCGCTTGCCCTGCAGGCTCAGGTACAGCGACAGCGGGTCCACGCGGTCACCGCTGCCGGTGAAGGCCGGCGGATACGACCAGATCTGCAGCGTTCCACTGCGCGTGCAGTGGGGTCCGGCTGCAGGCAGTGCCCCCAGCTTCCGCCAGGCATCGATGTACAGAGCGCGTGTGATGCCCTGGTCTTCCGACGGCACCGCAAGCATCGCGTCCGTCCCTGCCTGGGGGGCGGATTGAGCATGTCGGGCCAGGACGTCGGCGACCTGTTCCCAGCAGACCTCCACTTCCTTCAGCACGGGTGAGCGCAGGAACGGCTGTGCTCTCGCCCAGACCTCCCCGCGGCTGCCGGCGAGTCTCAGGAAGCGTTCGCGTCCGCCGGTGGAGCGTTCCGCCAGTCCGCGACCGACCAGTTCAGCGGAGAGCCTCGACGCGGTCATCGAGGTGTATCCGGCAGCGCGGCTGATCTCTCGCGGTGACCACCAGCGTGCCTGGCCGGACAGGAGCACGTGGATGAGCACGGCCTGCGCCGAAGGCAGCAGCGAAATGGCCTTCTTCTCGTGGTCGGGCGCATCGCGGAACTCGATCGCCAGGCTGGGGGCGTACAGCTGGTTGTGCGGTACCACGAAGTCGATATGGTTCTCGACCAGGAACCTGCGCTGGGTGGGGGTGAGGTACGGCGAGACATACAGCACCATGGCCTTTGCCGCCGAGCGCAGCACTTTCACATCCTGGATGACGCGGCTGCTGGATTCGCCCGGGACGCGTGGAACTGCCAGCATTGCCGGTGTTTCGCCATAGAGGGTCAGTTCGGCGATGTGATAGCGCGAGGCCATGGTCTGCGGGATGAAGCGTGCCGCACCCACGGGGCCGACCACCGAGGCCAGGCCAGGCAGGATCCGGCGCAGGTAGCGCTGCGCATCCATGACCAGATCGGTCAAGCCACTGTGTACTGCCGTCGTCATCGCTTGCTTCCCTTGGGCCGGCCGCTTCCCCGGGGCGGGGAGAGGCCGGTCCATCGCATTCAGTGGTGAATCCGGAGACGTCGGGCGAGGTGGGTGCCACGCGGGCGATCCTCGCTTGCCTGCTCCATCTGCTGCCGTCGCGCCAGTGTTGCCGGGGATGTTGGAGATTGGGTCGAAGAAGCGTGGAGATTGGGTGGAGGTTGTGTGCGGCGTGGCCGGCGGAACTCCCCTTCCGCCGGCCACGTGCACGGACGCTGCGGTCAGAAGCGCTGCGAGTACTTCACGTACACCGTGCGGCCGATATCGAAGCCGCCGTAGTAGGGGAAGGAACTCTCCGGCTTGGAGAACATGATCGGGCCACGATGGTCGAACACATTGTTCGAGCCCACTGCCACGGTACCGTCCCAGGGCAGCTTGTAGCTGACCTGGATGTCGTGGAAGGCGTTCGAGCCGACCCTGCGCACGGCATCCGGTTCGCCGTTGGCGATGCGTTCGGGCGCGGTGCAGGGGCGGTTTGGCATGCAGCTTTCCATCATCCCGGAGTAGTAGCGCACCGTGTACTGGGCCGAGAGGTTGCCCAGCTGCCAGTTGACGCCGAGATTGGAGCGCAGGCGGAACACCCCCGGGCGTCCGATACGACCGTCCATGATGGTGTCACCGGCCGAGTTCTGCTTCTCCTCGTCGTACTTGGAGACGTAGCTGTTCTGCAGGTCCAGGGTGAAGCGACCGAACGCGTACTCCGGCAGGCGGTAACGGATGCCCAGGTCCCACCCCTCGGTCTTCATCGCGCCGAGGTTGGTCAGGCCGTAGAACATGCTGGTGATGTGGCCATCAGCGGCACGCTTGACGCTGCCGCAGCGCGAGGCATTGCCCAGCACGTAGCAGTCACGGAGGATGCGATCGACGTTGTCCTCGATGATCATGTTGGTGATCTTGTAGCTGTACCAGTCCAGGTTGATGTCCAGACCGTTGACCCAGCGCGGGCTCCAGACCACGCCGACGGTCTTGCTCTTGGACTCTTCCGGGCGCAGGTTCGGGTTCGAGCCCGTGGTGAACTCGTTCGGAGTGGCGCACGGGTAGCTGGTGCAGGGCTTCAGGCCCTGGGCCAGCTGCTCGTAGCCACGCGGAACACCGGCGGCGTTGCAGGCCGCGTTGCCGTTGACGCTGTTGGTGGCGCCGATGCCGCAGGGGTCCACATAGGTTTCGAAGCTGGTGCCAAGGCCGCCATACAGGTCGGAGATGCTGGGAGCGCGGAAGCCCTCGGCGAAGGTGCCACGCACCATCAGTTCCTCGACCGGGCGCCAGGCGAAGCTGGCCTTGGCATTGGTGGTGCTGCCGAAGTTGCTGTAGTCGGAATAGCGTGCCGCAACGTTGACGGTCAGCTCCTTGGCGAACGGAAGGTCACGCAGCACCGGCACGTTCACTTCGGCGAAGACTTCATTGAGGCTGTAACCGCCTGCAGTGGTCTGTGCCCCCAGTGCGGTGCTCTGGCGCGACTGGGCAAAGGCATCGGGAACGTAGCGTCCTTCTTCCTTGCGGTACTGGTAGCCCATCGCCACCGAGAGCTCGCCCGCCGGCAGTTCCAGCACCGGGCCGGAGATATTGGCGAAGTAGCTTCGGGTCTTGGTGATGCCGGTATCGGTGAACGTGGGGAACAGGAAGCGCTGCAGTTCCGGGTCGGCAAGCGAGCCGGCGCCGCCAACGCCGTACGGCAGCAGCGGATTCCAGGCCAGGCAGCCGGTGATCGGTACTCCTGCGCTGCCACAGCGTGCCACGCCGCTGCCATCAACGAAGGACTGGCCAAGCGCCTGGCGCGAGGCGATCAGGCTCATGTCACCACGGCCGGTCTTGGTCACCTCGTTGCGGTTGAACAGCGCGCCCACTTCCCAGTCGAACGTCTTGCTGGCAAGTTCGAAGTAGCCCGACAGCGTCGGTGCCACGCGCAGCGACTTCAGCTTGCTTTCGGTGGTGCGCGGAAGTTCCCACAGGCGGCGGTTGAAGGCGATGTCATGGCCGACCGGATTGAACGCGCTGTTGCCGGCCAGCGGCGTCGCGAATTTGGTTGACTCGTAGGGGTAGCCGGCAATCTGCTGGTCCGAGATGCGTTCGTTGTAGCCGATATCGGTGGTGAAGGTGATCTGGTCACTCAGTGCATAGTCGGAACTGAGGAACAGCGACCGGCGCTCGATGCCGGTCTGCACATGCATCTGCTCGTTGCCGTTGGAGTACTCCGGCGGCGTGATCGGATGGTAGTCGTTCGGGTTCTTCGGATCGCCCCCCCGATTGAGTGTCTTGAACACGGCGTTGCCGGTGGCGCAGTTGTAGAGCGCCGGATCACACCAGGAGCCGTTCTGGCTGAGGTCGCTCCAGCCTGCGCGCGGATAGTCCGGCCCCGAACCACCATGCTTGGAGAACCAGCGGTCGCGGGCGAATACCGGGTCGGCCTTCTGGTACTCCAGGGCCAACGTATAACCGCCTCGCTCGCCGCGCGCGCCGGTAACGAGCGAGAACGTGCTGTCCTTGCCGTCACCCTGGCTGAACTGGCCATGCTGCACCGAAAGCTCCAGCCCTTCGACGCTCTTGCGGGTGATGATGTTGATGACGCCGGCGATGGCGTCGGATCCGTAGAGCACCGAGGCGCCATCCTTGAGCACGTCGATGCGCTCGACCGCGCTCATCGGAATCTGGCTCAGGTCCTGCAGGCCGCTGGTGCTGGCGCCCAGGCGCTTGCCGTTCACCAGCACCAGGGTGCGGGTGGCGCCGAGGTTGCGGATGTTGGCGTAGCTGCCGCCGACATCTTCGCCGGACGACAGCGTGCGCGAACGCGAGAGCGCTGGTGCGCCGGCCGACGTGAGGTTCTGCAGGACGTCGGCAATGGTGGTGAAGCCCTGCTGCTCGATCATCTTGCGCGAGATGGCTAGCACCGGTTGCTGGGTTTCCACATCCACGCTGCGGATCGCCGACCCCGTCACCTGGATGCGGTCCAGGTTCTTGGGTGACTTCGCAGCGTCATCCTGTGCATTGGCAGCCGGCGAGAAAACAGCAGCCAACACGGCGCCGATCCCTGCCGAAAGCAGAGTGTATTTGTAGTGCATTGTTTCTCTCTCCAAATCCGTTGTGTGGTCGCAATGCGCGCGGCGCTACGACCGGTCTGCATTCCGTTACCCGGAATCGAGAGGAACCTAACATCCCGTTTACAATTGAACTGCGTTATGGACGCGTTATCTTCGCGCGTCGTTGGCGGCACGCATGCATGCCCGGTGCAGGGTTCATGCATATGCCTGGACGCGGCGGAACTTCAGTATGTGGCCTGTTTCCTGCTGCCTGCAGGCACACCGCTCACGCAGTTGCACACACCGGAAGGTGTTGCGGGGAGTATTTGCTGACTCTGGCGGTTTCGCGTCCGCCACCCCCTGCCATCGTCGTTGCGCTGTGATGAAAGCTGCTTCGTGCGCTCAGGTTTCGTGAATGCCGTTGATGCGAAGAATGAAAAGTCAGTACGTGTTCCGAATGGTGATGCACGCATCAATTCGTACTCACCCAGCCGGCACGCGCAGCTGTCCAGAGTGGTGACCGAAGGCAGCGTGATCGCGCTGCCATTCTCCACTGACTTTCGAGCACACAGGAGCGACGCCATGAGCACCCAGTCCACCATCGAACATCGCCTCAACGACCTGATCGAGATCGCCCGCGATGGCAAGTCCTTCTATGAGGAAGCCGCAACGAAGGTAAAGGATGCCGAACTGTCGGCACTGTTCACCCGTATCGCCGGGGTCAAGGCGCGGATCGTCGCGGCGCTGAGTGGTTCGGTTGCCGCCAGCGGCGGCAAGCCGGCCGAGCACGGCACCATGGTCGGTTCGATGCAGCAGTTCTACGGCAAGGTGCGCGCCGCGTTTGGTGATACCAACTATGGCTACGTGGCCGAACTGGAAGAGTCCGAAGACCGCCTGCTGGGCGCGTTCAAGGATGTGCTGCAGGACAACGATCTGCCGCCGGCGGTACGCCAGGAAGTGACCCAGCTGCTGCCGGATGTGCAGGAGTGCCACAACGTCATGCGGGCACGCAAGCACGCCATGAAGGCCGCCTGAGGTCCAGCGCCGGGCGGTCCATCGCGGCCGTCGATGCCCGGAGGCGCATGATGGTCCGGGAACCTGCGCAGCCCGCAAGGGCTGCGAGGGGCCGGGCGTCCCGCCCCGTTTTCATGGTTATACTTGGCCGAGTCCAGGGAACAGGCACGGCATGACGAAGGGGGCTTCGTCCATCATCAACGTCAACCGCCAACCGGATGCAGCCGCGTCCGGTTTTCTGCGTGTGCGTGGTTTGCCGTGATGTGTGCCTCGCCGGTCTTTCCGGTACCTGGTCCTGGTTGTCCCATCGCCATCCATTGCGAACAGGTCCACTGACGATGCGTCGAGTTAATGCACTTTCCGCGATGATGTTGCTGGGCACGTTTGTGGGAAGTGCCGGGGCGCAGTCCTACAGCAAGACGAACGTCATCACCTATCACGATGATCTGTCGAGATGGGTGCTTGGCCAGGTCCGGACGTCGGTCAACCAGGACACGGGCAGGATCGAGTCCCAGGTGGATTATGACCCGGCCACCGCAAAGCCCCAGCGGATCTATGCCTTCGGCCAGCTCCAGCAGACCATTCACTACAACGGCGACGGTACCGTTCGCGCCGTGGTGGATGGGCGTGGCAATGCGGTGAGCCTGTCCGGCTGGAAGCGAGGCATCCCCGGGAACATCCAGTATGCAGATGGTTCGTCCCAGTCTGCCGGCGTGGATGACAATGGCTGGATACGCTGGATCACCGACGGCCGGGGCAACACCACGCGATACGACTACGACGCGATGGGGCGCATGTCGCTGGTCGACTATCCCGACGGTGATACGGTGGACTGGGCGTCCACCACGACACAGTTTGCCCAGGTGGGCGGCGCCGAGTACGGCATTCCTGCCGGCCATTGGCGGCAGACGGTCAGCACCGGCAATGCGCGCAAGGTCACCTACTACGATGCGCTGTGGCGCCCATTGCTGGTGCGCGAGTACGACGCGGGCAATGAAGCCGGCACGCAGCGGGCCTCGGTGACCGCCTATGACACGGAGGGGCGGGTCACTTTCCAGTCCTATCCTGTCGCGGGGGTCGGTGCGGTCCAGGACGCCGGAACTGGCGTCCGTACGACGTACGATGCGCTGGGGCGGGTGGTCCAGGTCAGCCAGGATTCCGAGATCGGCGCGCTGGTCAGCAGAACCGAATACCTGCCGGGGCGGCGCGTGCGCACGACCAATGCCAGGGGTATTCCGACTGTCGTGACCTATACCGGTGCAGATGCCGCGAAGCTTGATTGGCCGGTACGTATCGAACTGGCAGAGGGAGCCGTGCTGGACATCCCGCGGGACGTCTTCGGCAAGCCGACGTCGATCACCCGCAGGGCCGGCAATGGCTCGGTGACGTCGACCCGGCGCTATGTCTACGATGCGGCGCAACGGCTGTGCAAGACGATCGAGCCGGAAACCGGCGCCACCGTATTTGATTACGACGCCGCATCGAACCCGGTTGGAAGCGCGCAGGGGTTGGACCTTTCCGATGCAGGCAACTGCAACCAGGATGTTGCCGCGGCGAGCGGCCGCCGGGTGGTGCGTTCCTATGACGCGCGCAACCGGCTCGCATCGCTGCAGTTCCCCGACGGCAATGGCAACCAGCGCTGGAGCTACTGGCCCGATGGCCTGGTCAAGCAGGTCACCACGCTGAACGCCGGGGTGGAGACGCACAACAGCTATGCGTACAACCGTCGCGGGATGCTCATCGGTGAGGTGCAGAGCCCCACCGATGGCGAAGCGCTGGCGATGGGGTATGCCTACGACGCACTGGGCAACCTGTCCGCGCATCGCTACCCCTCCGGCAACGTGGTCGCGTATGCGCCGAACGCGCTGGGACAGGCCGGGCAGGCGGGTTCCTACGCCGTTGGCGTGGGCTATTACCCCAACGGGGCGATCCGTCAGTTCACCTATGGCAACGGTATTGTCCACACGATGGTGCAGAACGCGCGCCAGTTGCCGGATGTAAGCCAGGACGCGCTTGGCGCAACCCGGATCCTCAGCGATGGCTACGACTACGATGCGGTCGGCAATGTGGTGGCAATCACTGACGGTGCCACGGGCCGCAACCAGCGTGGCAACCGCAATCTGGGCTACGACGCGCTGGATCGGCTCGTTTCGGCTTCCTCGCCCATGTTCGGCTCGGCGAGCTACAGCTATGACGCGCTGGACAACCTCACGCGCGTGACGATTCTCGGCCGTGACCATCACTACTGCTATGACAACGCTTGGCGCCTGACCAACGTGAAGGTCAACGGTTGCGGTGGGGCGACCGTGGTCGGCCTGGCCTACGATGCGCAGGGCAACCTGCGGGCGAAGAACGGACAGCAGTTCGCCTTCGACTTCGGCAACCGGCTGCGTACGGCGGCAGGTTCCGAGAGCTATCGTTACGACGCTGACGGACGCCGCACGCAGACGGATTCGTCGCTCGGACGGATCACCTCGATGTACGACCACGCCGGCGTCCTCCGCTACCAGGCGAGCGAGCGCGAGGACAAGCGGACCGATTACATCACCCTGGGCGGGAGCCTGGTCGCCAAGGCGGCGGTGCCGATGCGGCATTCGCCGGCGGCGAAGGACTTCGTTGGCTGGTCACCTGTGGCCTCTGCCGTCCGCTACGTCGTCGAGGAAAGCGTGGACGGGGTGACCTGGACCACGGTCTACGAAGGCAACGCGGCGAACTGGACGTCTGCAGCACGCCCTGCCACCAGCTATGCGTATCGCGTACTTGCCTGCGGCGCCACGGGGAGCTGCACGCCGGTGTCCGATGTCTCGCATGTCCAGCGTCCGCAGGGCGACATCGTGCCTCTGCTGTACCAGCTGCTGCTGGGCTGAGCGTAGCGGACTGCGTGGGCCGCAGCGCAGCGGCAACCGGTTATTCATGACAGGGGAACGAAGAACATGGACGGAGTACGTGCTGTATCGCGCCTGCGTGGCGCCATCGGCGGCAAGGTCCTGCTGACGCTGGTTGCCGTGCTGGGAACTGGCTTGGCCTCAACGGCAGAAGCAGAGCCTTACAATCTGGAAGGCCATCGGATCGTATCCGTCGCAACGGGCTGGGGCGGGGAAGGGTTCTACCTCGTGACGCAAGGTGTGCTTCCCGCGGGCTCGGATTGTGGTGCCGGCAATCGCTTCATTCTCCTCAATGATCATCCGATGCAGAGGGAGATGGTGTCGATGCTGCTCATCGCCTGGCAGAACAAGCTGCGTGTCGGGTTGCGTGTCGACGGCTGCATCTCGGGGACAATGCAGTTGAGGGCCGTGACGCTGCCTGATGTCTGAATCCACAGGGGAACTACATGATGATGAATGACGCGACGCCGGGTATTCGCAGGAGATTGGGAGCGGGGTTGGCCTTGACGTTGGCCTTGTGCCTGTCTGCACCACTGAAGGCGGAGCCAACCAGCGATCAGATGACGATTCTGTCGCTGCGGCCGTACATGGACGGCCCGGCGGGAATTGTGTACGTGCATGTTTCGAGTACGGCTTTCTGCAATACCGATACCTTTGCAATCGACATGTCCCGGCCGGGTGCAAAGGAAGCCTACGCGGCGGCGTTGGCAGCGCTGACATCGGGGAAGAATGTCCGGCTCGAGGCCTTCAACTCCACCGGGTGCAATGGTTGGGCGACCCGGCTCCAGTCGATCTTCATCCACGCGTGACGCTCCACGGATGGATGCAGGACGCGATGATCCTGGGGCTATCGCGCATGGTCCCGGGGCGTGGATAAAAAAGGGGCGGCCTTGAGGCCGCCCCAAACCGTCAAGAGAACACGCGTCTAGAAACGAACCGACCAGCGCACGTTGGCGCTGTGGTCGCGGCTTTCACTGCCGTACTGGCCGCTGTAACCCAGCTCCAGCTGCTGGCGCGGGGTCAGCCACGCCGACAGCCCCAGCTCGGCCACCACGGCGCTGTCGGCAATCGGCGCGCCTTCGACCGTGAACGTGGTGCTGCTGTTGGCGAAGGCAAGGTTGCCCACTTGGCTGCGGTCGCCCGAGGCACGGCGATAGCCCACGCCACCACGCAGATGCAGCCAGCTGTCCTGCTGGAACGATGCCTTCAGGCCCTTGTCGAAGCGCAGGCCAGCGGTGGCGATCGTGGTGCCGGTGTCGTCCACCTTGCCGTGCAGGGCGGCTGCACCACCGCGCTCGTTGATCTGCTTCAGGTCCACCTCCACGCGCGCGACCTGCAGGTAGGGTTCCAGGCCGGCTTCCGGGCCACCAAAGCGGTAGCCGGCTTCGATGAAGGCCTGGCGGGTATGCGCGTTGTAGCGTGCACTCAGGCTGTCGCTGAACCCTGCGAAGTCGACATCGCGGGTGCTCTTCACCTTGTGCTTGCTCCAGGCGACGCCGCCACGGAGGCCGAAGCCGCCCCAGTTGTGACTGGCATATGCACCGAAGTGGGTGTTGTCGATCTTCGACTTGGCACGACGCGCCTGCTGTTTGACGTCGGTTCGGCCGGTGCCAGCCAGCACGCCGACCTGCCAGCCGGAGAACTCGCGGTCGATACCGACCAGCAGGCCGTTGCTGTTGGCTTCGGTGCGGGCGGTGTTGCTGTTGCCGTCCAGCTTGCTGTTGCCGCCCAGAGCCTGCACCCAGGCGCCGGTGGCGTCACCCGCATCGGCGCCCGGCGCGACCGCACCTGCACGGCGCGACAGCGCGGCATCGCGTACGTAGCGGCTGCCCTCCACCAGTGCGAGCGGCGTGGCTGCGTGCAGTTCGCCGCTGAGGCCGTCGAGCACGCCGCCAACCTGCTGTGGGAACAGCTGGGTCAGCGGCTTGGGCAGGCCCTGGCTGATTGCCAGGAGATCGGCGGCCGTCGCTGCCGCGAGCTGGTTCGGCGTGGTGGCCGCACTGGCCAGCGTGGCGCCACGCGCCACGTCGATGCGGGTGCCATTGGTACCGTAGGCGAGGCTGAACTTCAGGAACGGCGAGAACGCGCTGAAGTCGGTTTTCGCGAACTGGCCGTTGATGCCACCGTCGGCGCGGATGAAGTTGAACTGCTCGCCGAGATAATAGATGCCCGGTTCCGGCAAGGCGACCAGCGTGCCGCCGAGGGTGGCGGTACCGGTCACGTGCAACTGGTCGCTGCGCCCGCCAGGCGCGAGTTCGGCGGCGTAGACGGCGGTCGGGCCCTGCACGTAGTTGCCGTTGATGGTCAGCGTGCCGATCGAGTTGCCGGGGGCGATGGTACCGTCCACCCGGGTGCTGCCCAACGTGCCGACACCCTTCAGCAGGCCGTTGCTGCCGACCGTGGTGGTGCCGCCGCTCTGCATGCCATTGAAGGACACCACGCCGCCGTTGACGGTCAGGTTGCCGTCCTTCAGCACGCCGCTGGCGCTGACTGTGCTGACGCCACCGGTGGTGGTGAGTGCGGTGGAGACGAGGCTGCCGTTGAGCAGGAACTGCCCGGCCTGCACCTCGACCGCGGAGGTGAGGGTGTTGGTGCCGTTCAACTCCAGCGTGCCCTCGCGCAGCACCATGCCGTTGAAGCTGTTGTTGCCGCTCAGGCGCAGCCAGCCGATACCGGATTTGGTCAGCTTGCCGGGGCCGCCGATGTCATTGGTCCAGTCGTCCCAGGCATCGCCTTCCCACACCTTCAGGCCGCCGGCCTTCTGGTTCATCACCACGTTGGTATCCACGCGCAGCGAGCCATAGCCCTCGATGGCCCTGCGCAGGTCAACCATGCCCCAGCCATAGATCGGGTCGACGCCAGCGGCACCGAGATCGCGCGCGGTAGTCAACAGGACGTCGCGCACCTGGGCGTTGTCCAGATAGGGGAAGCGCTCGATCAACAGGCCGAGTGCGCCGGTGATATGGGGGGCGGCCATGGAAGTACCGGTCTTCCGGCCGTAGTCGTACGTGGGATTCTGGCTGTCGATGAGAAGGCGTACGTAGTCTGCGGTCTTCTCCAGCCGTCCCTGGATGTCACCGGAAACGATGGTGCTCAGGATTGCCGTTCCCGGTGCGGAAATGCACCAGTTGGCGGCAGCGCCGCAGATGCTCGAGCCTGCGTTGATCACGTAGTCGGTTTCGCCATTGGCTGCATTGGGCTGGCGGACGTTGGCGACGGCCAGCCAGTAAGGCTCGATCTCCGGCTTCCAGCGCGGCAAGGCCGCGGTGATACCCGCGACGGCGCCGCTGCCATTGCCGGCCGACCAGACCTGGATCAACTGCGAAGCAGGGGCGTTCGCACTGTCCTTGTAGATGCTTCCGTATACGTCGTAACCGGCGCCGATGCGTGCGTACTGTGCATCCAGCGCGGCGACGGTCATGTTCCGGGTGGAGATGCCCCAGCTGTGATTGATGGCACGCACGCCCTGTGCCTGCAGCTGCGCGTACATGTCCAGCCTTGCAGCACCATCGGGGTCCGTGCGTTCCACAGCTTCAGGCAGGTAGCCTCCGCCCGTCTGAGGCTTCCACTCGTAGTAAGTGTCACCAAACACGCGAGCGGTCGTCAGATCGGCACCGAAGGCGACGCCATGCATCCCTGTGCCGTTGCGGTTTGCACCAATGGTTCCCAGCACATGCGTACCGTGATCGGCATAGCGGAAGCCCCATTCACGGCCTGCGGCAATGATGGTGGCCTGCAGGGAAGCAGGCACGCCAGTGCCGAGCGTGTAGTAGTTGATTCCCGGTTGGTCACCCTGTGTCTGGCTGCACGCGCCGGTACCGCCGACGGTTCCAGGTGACGCACAGTTCGGGCCGATGGTGATGCTGGAGGTGTTGCGGCCGGCGAATTCGGGGTGAGCCAGTGCCGAGCCGGTGTCGAACAGCGCCAGGCGCACGCCCTTGCCGGTCAGGCCGCGGGCATACGCGTAGTCGGCGCCCATCGCACCCAGTCCCCAGTCGGCGTTGAATTCATCGCTGCGCCAGCTGGCGGCATCGCCCGGATTGCCGAGCAGGGCGGTGCCGGTTGCCGCTGGCGTGGTGGCCGTCGGTGCTGCAGGCGCGCTGACGGCGGGCTGTGCCCAGGCCGCCTGCAGCTGGCGCTGCTGCTGCCATGCGTCGAGCGCTTCGCTGGCCATGGCGGGCGATGCAGCGGCAAGCAACAGGGCGCTGGACACGGCCAGGGCGAGGCGGCTGTGCAGCGGGGAGCGGGAGTGGGACGAACGGCCGTGCAGCGGGTGATTCATCGGGCAACTTCCTTGATGGACGGACAACAAGGCCGTTAACGCCAATCTGCGGCGATATCCCCCATGAATATGAAAGGAAAATTGTGAACGGGTTAAGTGTGTGTGACAGATGGCTTCACTTCGTCTCCCCATGTCCTCGCTAACGTGGGCCGGCCTGGGCTCACCAGGCTTATCAAGGAGTGATGGCGATGCGTGTTGTCAGGAAAGTGATCGCAGTGGCGGTATTCGCGTTGGCGTGTACCGGTTCGGTCGCGGTGGCTGGGCCGGTCGAGCCCTGCGACCAGCCCTGCTGGCGGGCTTATCAGATGTGCCTGGCCAGTGGCACCGATGCCGGTGAATGCCAACAGGCGTACAACACCTGCGTGGTCGATCTGTGCATGGGCGTGTGAGTCGCGCCGTTTGAGCCGTACGTGGAGCCCCGTCATCGACGGGGCTCTTCTGTTTCAGCGATCGTCTCCGTTGGCGATGCGGGCATCTGGCCCGAGCCCGCTTGCGGGCCATGCACGCAACGGCGAGGATGGGGAATCGCATCGGAGCCGCTGCACATGGCCGTCAAACGTATTGTCGCCAACATCGCCACGCCTGACCCGGCGTGTGCCGCAGCGTTCTATGGCGGGCTGCTGGGCATGCCGGTGGTGATGGATCATGGGTGGATCGTCACCCATGGCGGGCAGGGCAGTGCGCTGGCACAGGTGAGCTTTGCCAGCGAAGGGGGTTCCGGCACCTCGGTGCCCGACCTGTCGATCGAAGTGGACGACCTGCAGCAGGTGCTGGCGCGCATGCGCGCAGCCGGCATCCCGCTGGAGTATGGCCCGGCCGACGAGCCCTGGGGCGTGCGTCGCTTTTTCGTCCGCGACCCGTTCGGGCGGCTGTTGAACATTCTCGCCCACACCTGAGCGGGGAGCGTTGCTTCAGCGGCGTCTGCCGCCGCGCGTCGTAGCTGCTGGAACGCCGACCATGCGCAGGCAATTCGCTTCCACGGCGGCAATGAAGGCATCGGCATCCTGTGCCGGTGTGGCGATCAGGTCGTCGGTGGCGCCATGTACGCCGGCATAGATCAACGAGGCGGTGACCTGTGGAGCGGGCAGCTGCCACAGTCCGGTTGCGTTGCCCGTTTCGAGGATATCCAGTAGCTGCTGCTGGATCGCGTTGCGCTCGGCGTTGCCGCGCTGGTGGTGGTGATGGTTGGCGTACACCACGTCATGCAACGCGTGGGTGCGCACGTAGATCTCGATGTTGGCGCGGATCCAGGCGCGCAGGCGCGCTGCGCCATCACCGGCAGGGTGATGCTGCACGGCCTGCTCGACCTCTTCCATGAACTGCCGCGTGTAGCGTTGCGCCAGCGCCTGCAGGATCTCGGTGCGGGAGGCGAAATAGGTATAGAAGGTGCCCTTGGCCACGTCGGCCGCGGCGACGATGTCGCTGATGGTGGTTGCGTCCACACCCTGCGACAGGAACAACGCCTGCGCGGCGTCCATCAGTTCTTCCTGGCGGGTTTCGGCGGGCTTGGTGCGAGGCCTGGCGACAGCTGGGGTCTGCATGGTGGGCGGTATCCGGGTGTGACGGCCGCCATTCTAGCGGTCTTTGCGTACTGACTGACCGTCGGTCATTGACCGACGGTCAGTCAATCGCTAGGATGCGCGCACATCCTCCCCCGGGATCCACGCATGAAACGCCTGCAACGGCCCGCCCTGGTGATGGCGGCCTACCTCGGTACGTTCCTCGCTTCGCTGGACATCAGCATCGTCAACGTGGCCCTGCCAACCCTGCAGCAGGCGCTGCAGACCGACATGGCAGGCCTGCAGTGGGTGATCAACGCCTACGCGATCGCACTGTCAGCGCTGATGCTGTCAGCCGGTCCGCTGGGGGATCGCTACGGTCATCGGCGGATGTGGCTGCTGAGCGTCGCCACCTTCACCCTGGGCTCGCTGCTGTGCGCCTGTGCCAAGGATCTTTCGACCCTGGTCGCCGGGCGCGCGGTGCAGGGCGTGGCAGGTGCGCTGTTGATTCCCAGTGCGATGCCGATCCTGAGTCATGCATTTCCCGAACCACGCCAGCGTGCTCGCGTGATCGGTGGCTGGTCCGCCTTCAGCGCGTTGGCACTGGTGCTCGGCCCGTTGCTGGGCGGTGCGCTGGTGCAGCGCGCCGGCTGGCCCAGCATCTTCCTGATCAACCTGCCTTTGGGGCTGCTGGCGCTTGTGCTTGGCGCCTGGGGCATTGCCGAGCGGCGGCACCCGCAGCACGCTGCACTGGATCCGGCCGGGCAGCTGCTCAGCATCGTTGCGCTGGGCGCGCTGTGCTATGGTCTGATCGCGATCGGCGAGCATGGCCTGCTGGCCCCGGTGACGCTTCTGGCGCTGGGCACCGCAACTGCCGGGCTGATCCTGTTCGGCATCGTCGAGCGGCGGGTGGCACGCCCACTGCTGCCGCTGGAGCTGTTTGCCGACCGTCGCTTCGGCATGCTCAACCTGGCCTCGTTCGTACTGGGCTTCACCGCCTATGCGAGCCTGTTCTTCCTGTCGCTGTTCTTCCAGCAGGCACAGGGACACGGTGCGGCGCTGGCGGGCTCACAGCTGGCTCCCCAGTTCCTGTTGATGGGGGTTGTCTCGCTGCTGTTCGGTCGTCTGGTCGCCCACCTCGGCCTGCATGCTGCGCTGGCGCTGGGCTACGCTCTGGCCGGGGTGGCGCTGTGCGTGATGGCCACGTTCGCACCGGCTACTTCGAGCGCTTATGCCAGTGCCGTGCTGATGCTGCTTGGCATTGGAATGGGGCTGGCAGTGCCGGCGACCGGCATGGCAATCATGGCCAACGCACCGGCCGAACGCGCAGGTATTGCCTCAGCCACGATGAACGCGCTGCGCCAGGCCGGCATGAGCCTGGGCATCGCGTTGCTGGGCAGCCTGATGGGCCAGCGTGCCGTACAGCAGTTCGCCGCATCCGCGCAGGCCGCAGGGCAGCAGCGGCTTGTTGCGCAGGCGCGTGACCTGATCCTGCACCCAGGCTCGATGCATACCACGCCGCAGGTGCTGACGTGGTACCGCAGTGCGATGGCCAGCGGGTTCGGTTGGGCGATGGCGGCTGCGGGTGCGCTGGCCCTGCTTGTGGCGCTTGGGCTGTATCGGCAGCGCGCCCCGGCCTGACCGTGCGGGGTTCACCCCTGCTGGGGCTGTGGATCCTCTGCACCGTGCTCGATCTGCTGCTGTTGCTGGCGTGCATTGGCGTGGCGTGCGTGCCCACCTTCGCGTCCGATCGCGGCCATGTGCTGCCGGTCGCGGCTGATCGCTTCGCCGCCCTTGCGGCCTGCAGCACGCGCTTCGTCGGGGCTGAACTCGTGCGCGTTGCCGGAGGCGTGCGCCGCGCGCCCGCCCTTGGCGGCGATCGCGCGCTGTTTATCCTGGTCCATCGAGGCGAAGCCCCGGTTGGAGCGGTGATTCTGGTCGGTCATGGGATTCTCCTGCTGCAGGGTCGGCGCCGTCGTCAACGGCAGCGCCCATGCTTGGCCAACGCGTGCTAAGTCCAGGTCGCCATCCTCGCCATGGCCTTCACGCCACGTGCGCACGCGGTTGATGGCGTGGCCATTCAGGCGAATGCAGCGGGAGCCGCCGTCCACGAGGAGGCGAGGCATCGGCGACGGCGCAGTGTCAGCGCCGGCGGGCGTCGCGCAGGCGTTGCGCGAATGGCCGCTGCTCCAGAACCTGCAGTGCTTCGCGCAGCACCTGCTCCAGCGACTGGCCGAGATCCGCATCGAGGCTGCGTGCGGCGCGCGCGGTGGCTTGCCATTGCGCCTGCAGCGCCGGCAGTGCCTGCAGTGCGTGTGGGCTCAGCTGCAGAATGCGCTCGCGGCTGTCTTCGCCGATGACGGCGTGCAGCCAGCCGTCGCGCACCATCGCAGCCACCGTCTGGCTGAGTGCCGAATGGCTGAGCCCGCAGGCGAGCGCCAGATCCTTGATGCGGCAGGGGCCCTGCGCCATCAGCGTGCGCAGCACCGGGGTGTAGCGCGGGCGGTAGTCCAGCTGCAGGTCGCGATAGGCCTGCTCGACCGCCGGATCGAGCTGGTCCAGCAGGGCGCGCAGCAATGTTCCCAGAGAGGCATGTTGGAGATCCATGTCGGGATGATATATAAGCACTTACATATCATCAATGCGGGGTGGGGTCATGGCGGTTTCCTGGATGCTGGGCGCGATGCTGGCGGCCACCTGTCCGGCGCAGGACGCCGTGCTGCAGGCAGCGGCCACCGCGGTGCAGGCGCAGTACCTGGACGTGGCCGGAGGCGCGCGCATCGCCGATGCACTGCGTGACTGGTCGAGGCAGCAGCGCTATGTGGACAGCTGCACGGACCCCAAGGGCTTCAGTGCGCGCCTGAACCAGGATCTGGACGTGTTCGACGGCCACTTCCATGTGGAGCGGGTGGATGCCGGCGCCGGCCAGGACGATTGGCTGATGGCCTGGCGTGCGGATGCACGCAGCAATGGTGCGGGCGTGCGCGAGGTACGGGTGCTGGAAGGCAATATCGGTTACCTGCGGCTGAGCACCTTCTATCCGCTCGATCTGGCACGGCCCAGGCTCGCGGCAGCGTTCACCCTGCTGGCCGACACCGAGGGCCTGGTGCTGGATCTGCGCCAGAACGGAGGCGGTGATGATGGCAGCGCCGACCTGCTGGTGCGGACCCTGCTGGAGCCGGGTGTCACCGCAGTGCAGGCGCTGGAGCAACGTGGCCGGCGTACCCCGGTGCCGCTGCCGCCAGCAAGCCTTCCGCTGTACCTGAAGCCGCTGGTGATACTGATCGACCGCCGCACCGCCTCGGCGGCCGAGTTCGTCGCGTATTCGCTGCAGGCGCTGGGGCGTGCGCGCATCGTCGGCGGCCGCAGTGGCGGTGCCGCACATATGTTCGATGATGCTGTGCTGCTGCCCGACGGCTATCAGATCAGCATTCCGGACCGGCAACCGATCAATCTGCGCACCGGTGGCAACTGGGAACGGAACGGTGTCGCGCCTGACGTGGCAGGCGGCGACGACCCGCTGTTCATCGCGCGCCAACTGCTGGCTCCGCCGAAGTCGTCAAGATGAACGCACAGTTGCGCGCTTGTCCTATCGCAGATGCGCCGTTGCATGCCTAGAATCGAGGCATCCCGGTAGTTCCCGGGCGCTTCGAGTGAATGGACTCAATGAAGATTCTGTTGACCGGCAGTTCCGGGCGGATCGGGCGCGCGATCTTCGGCGCGCTGGCGGCTGCCCATGAAGTGGTGGGCTTGGACCGCAGCCCGTTCGCCACCACGCGCATCATTGCCGATGTCACCGATCATCAAGCCGTCGTGCGCGCGGTGCAGGGCGTCGACGCGGTCATCCATACCGCGGCCCTGCATGCGCCGCACGTTGGCCTGGTACCGGACGCGGTGTTCCAGCAGATCAATGTGGACGCGACTGCGCACCTGCTGCAGGCGGCGCGCGAGGCAGGCGCGCGGCGGTTCGTGTTGACCAGTACCACCGCGCTGTACGGCCACGCGGTGGTGGCAGGAGGATGCCGCTGGATCGATGAGGATACCGAGCCGTTGCCGCGAACGATCTACCACCGCAGCAAGCTGCAGGCCGAGGCCCTGGCTGAAGCTGCGGCCGGACCGGACTTCGGCGTGCGCGTGCTGCGGATGGGGCGCTGCTTCCCGGAACCGCCGGAACGGATGGCGATGTTCCGGTTGCATCGTGGGATCGACGCCCGTGACGTGGCCAGTGCCCATGCCGCGCTGCTGCTGGATGAGGGGCCGGCCTTCGCCCGCTACATCGCCTGCGCAGCGACCCCGTTCCGGCGCGAGGATTGCCTGGAACTTGCCACCCAGCCGCGCAACGTACTGGCCCGGCGCGTGCCGCAGCTGCTGGCCGAGTTCGAGCGCCGCGGCTGGCCGTTGCCGCTGAGCGTCGACCGCGTCTACGACAGCGCCCGCATCCGCAGGGAGCTGGGGTGGCAGCCGCGTTTCGGGCCGGACGCCGTGCTGCAGCAGTACGCCGCAGGCAGCATCGAGGTGTTGCCACGCGCGGAGTGGATCAAGGACCGGGTGGCCGAATAGGGGACGCCGGGGCGGGTTCCTGTCCCGTCCCTGAGTGCATTCAGGAATGTGTAGGGCGGTCGCCTCAACCTCGTTGGCAGGCGGCCGCTAACCCGGTGCGCTTCCTGCGCCGGGCGGGTCCCGGCGGCCGGTGGCCTGCGCGACGGATCGCGCACCTGCGCGGTGCCCTCGCGGTGCCGGTCGTCCTGAACTGCCTTGCGGACCCCTCCATGCCTTCTTCCCGTTCCGCCGCTGCCCGCCGTCCGGGCAGCATCGCCCACAAGCTGATGCTGGGCACCGCTGTCATCGCGCTGCTGTGCTTCGGCCTGACGGCGTTCCTGATCTATCGCCAGGCCAGTGCCAGCCTGATCGATGCCTCGCGCCAGACCATGACCAGCGAGGCCAACGCCGAAGCGCGCCAGGTCGCCGCCGACCTGGGCACGGCGTTCGCCAGCAACGATGCCATGGTCGAAGCCGTGCTCGCCCAGCGCGCGCGGGGTGACGTGCCTGATCGCGCCAGCCTGGCGGCCGTGCTCGGTGAGCAGCTGCGTACCCACCCGGAATGGCTGGGCAAGAGCACCATGTGGGAGGCCGACGCCTTCGATGGCAAGGATGCCGAGTTCGCCAATACCGAGATGCACGATGCCAGCGGCCGCTACATGAGCTACTGGGCCTGGCATGACGGCAAGCCGCAGCAGTCGACCATGACCGACTACACCGAAGCCGCCGACGGTTCGGCCGACTGGTACGTGGTGCCCAGCCGCGACAAGCTGCCCAAGGTCAGTGAACCCTATGCCTACGACATCGCCGGCCAGCAGGTGCTGATGAGCACGCTGAGCTCGCCGATCGTCGAGAACGGTACCTTCCTCGGCGTGTTCACCGTCGACTTCTCGCTGGCGGCGCTGCAGAAGCACCTGGCGACGCTGACGCCGATGGGCGCAGGTCGCGTCGAGCTGCTTTCGCCCAAGGGCGTGGTGCTGGCGTCGGCGAACGCTGCCGAGATCGGCAAGCCGCGCAGCGACGCATTGACCCGCAACATGCTGGCCGACATCGCCGCCGACCGCAGGTTTGAGGCCTTCACCCCGGACGCGGCCGGCAATGTGCGCGTGTACGTGCCGCTGCGCGTGGGCAATGCCCCGCAGCGCTTCGCACTGGGCGTGGTGATGCCGCATGCGGTGATCGTCGCCGAGGCGCGCCAGCTGCTGTGGCTGACGTTGCTGGTTGGCGTGGTGGCCGCGCTGACCCTCAGCGCAGGTGTCTACGTGCTGCTGCGCCGCCTGGCGATCCGCCCGTTGGCCGAAGCGGTGCGGGTGGCGGGTGACGTTGCCGCCGGCAAGCTCGACAGCACCTTGCCGGCGCGCAGCAATGATGAAGTGGGGCGCCTGCTGGAGGCGATGCAGGGCATGCGCGGACAGCTGCAGGCGGTGATGGCCGCACAGGCGGAAATGGCGCGCCGCCACGATGCCGGCGAGTTGAGCTACCGCATGGACGCCACTGCCTTCCCCGGCGAGTACGGCCGCATGGTGGCCGACAGCAACCAGCTGGTGGCCTCCAGCAATGCGGTCACCCAGCGCCTGGTCGAGGTGATGCAGCGTTACGCGGTGGGTGACCTCAGCGTGGACATGGAAGCGCTGCCGGGCGAGAAGGCGGTGTTCACCGCTGCAATGGCCACCACCAAGAGCAACCTGGCCGCGATCAACGAGCAGATCCAGCAGCTGGCTGCCGCGGCGGCGGCCGGCGACTTCGCTGTACGCGGCGACGCCCAGCGCTTCGATCACGATTTCCGCCGCATGGTGGAGACCCTCAACATCATGATGCAGGTCAGCGATCACAATCTGGCTGAGCTGTCGACGCTGCTTCGCGCGATTGCCGCCGGCGACCTCAGCGCACGCATGCGTGGTGATTTCCATGGCGTGTTCGCGGTGATGCGCGACGATGCCAACAGCACCGTGCAGCAGTTGACCCAGATCGTCGGGCAGATCCAGCAGTCGGCAGCCAGCATCCGCCTGGCGGCGGGAGAGATCGCTGCGGGCAACAGCGATCTCTCGCGTCGTACCGAGCAGCAGGCCGCCAACCTGGAAGAGACCGCCGCCTCGATGGAGGAGCTGACCTCCACCGTGCGCCAGAACGCCGACCACGCGCTGCAGGCCAATACCCTGGCCGGTTCCGCCGCTGGCGTTGCCAGCGAGGGCGGGGAAGTGGTCAACCAGGTGGTGCAGACCATGGAGCAGATCGAGGCATCGTCGCAGCGCATCGCCGAGATCATTTCGGTGATCGACGGCATCGCCTTCCAGACCAACATCCTGGCGTTGAACGCGGCGGTGGAAGCGGCGCGTGCCGGTGAGCAGGGCCGCGGCTTCGCCGTGGTCGCCAGCGAAGTACGCGCGCTGGCGCAGCGCTCGGCAGGCGCTGCGAAGGAGATCAAGGAGCTGATCGACGCATCGGTGGCGCAGGTCGGTGCCGGTGCGCAGCTGGTGCACGGTGCGGGCCGCACCATGCAGGCCATCGTCGGCCAGGTGGGACGGGTCAACGAGATCATGGCCGAGATCTCGGCCGCCTCGCGCGAACAGTCGGCCGGCATCGAGCAGGTCAACCAGACCGTCGTGCAGATGGACGAGACCACCCAGCAGAATGCCGCACTGGTGGAGGAAGCCAGCGCCGCGGCGCGGGCGATGGAGGAGCAGGCCGAGCAGCTGGCCGTGGCGGTCTCGCGCTTCCGCCTGCAGGCCGAGCCGGTGGCCGCGGCACGCCGCGCGGCCTGACGCTGGCCGGAGTGCACATGAAGACGCCCGGCCAAGGCCGGGCGTCGTCGTTTCTGCTCGTCGCTGTGCCGGTCGGAGCCGGCCGCTGCCGCCGCTTTAGAACATGCCTTCGAAGGGGTTCCAGCTGGCGCGGCCCTTCACCTGCTCCAGGTAGTAGCTGTAGTTGGTGCTGGAGGCGACCAGGAAGTTCATGGCGACGAACACGGCACGGGCCACGATGTCGGGCAGGAACAGGGTCACGACGGCCAGCGCGATGTTGATGCCGATCACCACCAGCGCCTTGCGCCACATGCCCAGGATGAACAGGTAGATGGCGCCGAAGAAGAAGGCGAAGAAGTTGATGTTGACCTTCAGGCGGTCGCCGAAGGACAGCGCCTTCCAGGCCTGCTTGAAGCCTGGTTCCTTGGGCGCGCCGTGCTGCTGGAAGAAGTTGAAGCGGAACTGCCACTTCGGACTGAAGCGGGAGAGGTCGACTGCGTTCATTGACGTACACGTCCTTGTGGGAAAACGTTTACATCATACGGGGCGGCCGGTTCAGGAAGCCACCCCGCAGCGTCAAAAATGTGACGCCCAGTGCGCTATGGCCCTGCGGCCAGGGCGCGCACCGTCACCCATCCGCCTTGTTTTTAGGATAGGGTGCGCAGTTCCGCTGCCGCACCAGCTGAATCCGTGCGGTGGCGGGATGTCCATGGAGGTTGCATGACCACACCTGCTACACCGGAAAACGCACCGGGACCGGTGCTCCTGCCGACACCTGAAGTGGTGCAGGCGCAACAGCTGCTCGCACGCCAGCAACTGGCGGTAGCGATGGACCGTGCACGCACGGCGGCTACGCAGAGCGCGGCGCCTGCCGCCGCACTGCAAAGCGAGTAATCCGCAACACCGCCGATCGCGCTGGCCCGTCGCCAGCGCGATCGCGGCGGACGCTCCTGGTCAGAACCGCGCGGTCATGCTGAGGAAGTAGCTGCGCCCGGCCACGAAGTAGTCGGTGGAGCCTTCCGCATACAGCTTCTTGTCGGCCAGGTTGCTGACACCGCCACGCAGGGTCAGCACCTCGTTGACGTTCCAGGCTGCGGTCAGGTCATACAGCGTGTAGGCCTTGAGGAAGGTCGTCGCCGTGCCGGTCTGCTTGCCGGTGTACTGCGCCGACAGGCTGCTGGAAAACACTGTGTTGGGCGTCCAGTCCAGCGACGAATAGCCAGAGAATTCCGGGGTATCGATCAGGTTGCGGCCGGTGGTCAGGTTCTTGGCTTCCTTCATCCAGGTCGCCGAGGTGCGCCAGCGCCAGTGCTCGCCGAAGCGGAAGTTCAGATTGCCTTCCATGCCGCTGGTGCGTGCGCGCTGCACGTTGCTCATGCGCGTCCACCAGATGCCGTTGAACCTGCCCAGCGGTGCGTACTCGATCTTGTTCCTGAAGTCGGTATGGAAGTAGGTCAGGCCGGCATCGACCAGGTCGTTGTCGAAGCTGATGCCGATCTCGCGGTTGGTGCTGGTTTCCGGATCCAGGTCAGGGTTGCCGGCCATGTAGCAGCCGCCGCGGGTATAGCCCAGCGGGATCAGCGAGGTGCAGCCACGACCACCGGACTGGGTAGCGGCAGTGGCGGAGTTCTCGGTCAGGCTGGGGGCGCGGAAGCCCTTGGAAACACCACCGCGGATGGTCCATTGCTCGGCCGGATGCCAGACCAGGTAGGCGCGCGGGCTGACGTGGCCACCAAACTTCTCATGGTGGTCCAGGCGCGCGCCCAGGGTCAGCGCCAGGGTGCGGTGCAGCTTCAGTTCGTCTTCGACGAACAGGGCCCAGGTGTCCACTTCCAGATCGGAGCCGCTGACGGCATTGCCGG
The DNA here is from genome assembly GCF_030291095.1 of Stenotrophomonas sp. 59. NCBI lineage: Bacteria > Pseudomonadati > Pseudomonadota > Gammaproteobacteria > Lysobacterales > Lysobacteraceae > Stenotrophomonas > Stenotrophomonas sp. 59. Next base: position 3,974,324 of record NZ_CP127408.1, on the reverse strand, counting down.
CATAGTCGATCGGCGCGCGGCCGATGGTGTCGGTGTTGGTCAGCTCCTGGCGCTTCCACTGGCCGCCCACGGCGAACTGGTGTTCAACGCCGAGGGTGAACGGCGTGGTCAGGCTGCCCTCGATGATTGTATCGGTTGCTTCGGAACGGCCGGTAGCACCGATGTCGTTCTTGTACTCGGTCCAGTACGCACTGATCTTCGAATTACCGAAGCTCCACTTGCCATCGTGGTTGAGCGCCAGCGAGCTGCGCTTGAGTTCGCTGGCACCCCAGGCGCCTTCGTCCTGCTTTTCCAGCGAGGCGTCGATGAAGGCCTGCTGCACGCCATGGCCGGCTTCCAGCGACAGTTCCTGCGCGTCGCTGAGCTTCCACTGCAGCAGTGCGTCGACATTGCGGTCCTTCTCGCCGGCATAGGCGTTGCCGTAGACACCACCGTTGGACTGGTCCGAGTCGCGGCGCATGCTGTTGGCACCGATGCGCAGGCCAAAGCGTTCGCCGAGCGGGCCGGAGAAGGTGGCGCCGATCTGCTGGGTATCACCACGCTTGCCGTCGCCGGGGCGGGTATAGCTGTGCGTCGCGCTGCCGTTCCATTCATCGCCGATGCGCCGGGTGATGATGTTGATCACGCCGCCCATGGCGTCGGAGCCGTACAGCGACGACATTGGTCCGCGCACCACTTCGATGCGCTCGATCTGGTCGGGCGAAATCCAGTTCAGATCCTGGCGGCCCAGGTCCGGCCGGTAGTTGGTCGATGCCGAGCTGCCCATGCGCTTGCCGTCCACCAGCACCAGCGTGTAGTTGGACGGCATGCCGCGCAGCTTGATCTTGGATTGCTCGCCGACAGCGCTCAGGCCGCCGGTCACGCCGGGCACGCGGCTGAGCAGGGTGGCCAGGTCGTGCACCGGCTGGCGCGCGATGTCCTCGCGGCTGATCACGCTGATGCTGGCCGGGGCATCCTTGATCCATTGCTGGTTGCCCGAGGCGGTGACCACCACGGTATCCAGATCCTTGGTGGAGGCATCGGCGCTGGCCTCTGCGGCGGCAAGGCCGGGCAGGGCCAGCAGGCAGGCGGTGGCCAGGGCACTGGCCAGGCGGGTACGCGGCAGGCGCGCGGAACGGGAACGGAACAGCTGGGACATGACGGCTTCCATCGGATGAGGGGGACCGGATGGAAGCAACGGGCGCACGCAGACAAGCAGGCAGGCCCCCTTCCATGGGTCGTAGGGCGCACGGTTCGGGCCGGCGCAGCTGGGTGGGTCTCGGCCGTTCGGAAGACGGTGACCTGCCTGGTTAATGAAATGATAACCGTTCGCGTTTGTTACGATCCAGTACCCGGTGTCACGAAGTGACATCCCACTGCTCGGCGCGCCATCGCCTGCTGTTTGCTGAATGGGGATAAATCCCGGCGTAGGCCTTCGCACTCGGCTTACATCCGGCGCCCTAGACTGGGCCGCATTTTCGATTCCGCCCCGTTGGAGATCGTGTGGGTTCCGGTAGTGACAGACAGCGACTGTGCGGCCAAGGGCCGGCACAGCCAGGACAAGTGCGGGCGCCGGGAAGGCGCGCCGGGAACCTTCGCGCATGCAGCCCGGCCGGGACGGCCGGCCATGCCGACCGTGGGGAGTAAGCGGTGATGGGGGGTCAAACCATCCACGCGGAAGCGGATACGCCCCGGCTCGACGCCGGCTGGGCGCTGCTGCCCGCCGAATCACCGCTGTCGATGCCCGAACAGACCCTGCGCGAAGGCGCGCTGAAGGTCCGTCGGCACCGTACCTCGCCACGCCTGATCGGCCTGCGCCGGTTCTACATCTTCGGCGGCACCCTGGCCATGACCGCCATCGCCACCCGCATGATGTGGCGGGTGCTGTCGGCCAATGGCATCAGCGTGCTGGAAGCCTGCCTGCTGGTGCTGTTCGTCGGCCTGTTCGCCTGGATCGCGCTGTCCTTTGCCAGCGCCGTGGCCGGCTTCCTGACCGCCGTGTTCGACCGCGGCTACCGCCTCGGCATCGACCCGGACAAACCGCTGCCGACCGTGCACAGCCGCACCGCGCTGCTGATGCCGACCTACAACGAGGATCCGCGCCGGCTGCTGGCGGGCCTGCAGGCGATCTACGAGTCGGTGGCCGCCACCGGCCAGCTCGAACGCTTCGACTTCTTCGTGCTCAGCGATACCCGGCGCGAGGACATCGCACGCGCCGAGGAGCAGGTATTCGCCGAACTGCGCGACCGCGTGCCGGACGGCCGGACGCGGCTGTTCTACCGCCGCCGTGGCGACAACAGCGGGCGCAAGGCCGGCAACATCGCCGACTGGGTGCGTCGCTTCGGTGGCGCCTACCCGCAGATGCTGATCCTGGACGCCGACAGCCTGATGACCGGCGACAGCATCGTGCGCCTGGTGGCCGGCATGGAACACAACGCCGATGTCGGCCTGATCCAGACCCTGCCATCGGTGATCGGTGGCCGCACCCTGTTCGCCCGCATGCAGCAGTTCGGCGGTCGCGTGTACGGCCCGGTGATTGCCCGTGGGGTGGCCTGGTGGCATGGCGCCGAGAGCAACTACTGGGGCCACAACGCGATCATCCGCACCCGTGCCTTCGCCGACCACGCCGGCCTGCCGGCGCTGCCCGGGCGCAAGCCGTTCGGCGGCCATGTGCTCAGCCACGATTTCGTCGAAGCGGCGCTGATGCGGCGTGGCGGTTGGGCAGCGCACATGGTGCCGTACCTGGGCGGCAGCTATGAAGAGGGCCCGCCGACGCTGACCGACCTGCTGGTGCGCGACCGCCGCTGGTGCCAGGGCAACCTGCAACACGGCAAGGTGGTCGGCAGCCGCGGCCTGCACTGGATCAGCCGCACGCACATGCTGATCGGCATCGGCCACTATTTCACCGCGCCGATGTGGGCGATGCTGATGCTGATCGGCATCGCCATTCCGCTGTTCCAGGAAGGCATCGACTTCAACGCCCTGCTGCACCTGTCGCCCAGCGTGTACTGGCGTGCCCAGGATGAGGAACAGGTGGTACGCCTGTTCGCCGCCACCATGGCGGTGCTGCTGCTGCCCAAGGTGCTGGGCTACCTGGCGATGCTGCTGGACCCGGTCGACCGCCGCGGCTGCGGCGGCGCGATCCGTGCGTTCGTGTCGATGCTGGTGGAGACCGTGCTGGCCGCGCTGATGGCGCCGGTGGTGATGTACGTGCAGTCGCGCGGCGTGGCCGAAGTGCTGTCCGGCCGCGATTCCGGCTGGGACGCGCAGCAGCGTGACGATGGTGGCATCTCGTGGATGGCCCTGATCCGTGGCTACGGCGGGCTGGGCGTGTTCGGTGCCTTCATGGGCCTGCTGGCCTGGGCGGTATCGCCCTCGCTGGCGGCGTGGATGGCGCCGGTGGTGATCGGCATGGTGCTGGCGGTGCCGGTAGTCGCACTGACGTCCTCGCGCGGCCCGGGCGCCTTCCTGCATCGTCTCGGCCTGCTCGACATTCCCGAAGAGAACATTCCGCCGCCGGTGCTGGTACGTGCCGCGCAGCTGCGCCGGGAAGCAGCCGAGCAACCGCCGCTGTACTGATGGCCCTGCGCCAGCGGCATAATGCGGCTCGAACTTGAAGGAGCCGCATCATGCTGCAAACGGTGGAACAGGAGACCGGCGCGTCGCCGCAGTGGTCGGTGATCTGGCTGCACGGGCTTGGCGCCGACGGCCACGACTTCGCGCCGATCGTGCCGGAACTGGTGCGCCCGCACTGGCCGGCGCTGCGCTTTGTGTTCCCGCACGCACCGGTGCGGCCGATCACGATCAACAACGGCGTGCCGATGCGCGGCTGGTACGACATCGTCGGCATGGACTTCCGCTCGCGTGCCGACATGGCCGGCGTACAGGAATCGGTGCAGCAGCTGGATGCGCTGATCGCACGCGAGATCGAGCGCGGCATTGCGCCGGAGAAGATCTTCGTGGCCGGCTTCTCGCAGGGCGGCGCGATCATCCTCACCGCAGCACTGTCGCGCACCGCGCCGCTGGCCGGCCTGATCGCACTGTCCACGTACCTGCCGGAAGCCGAGAGCGCCAAGCGCGTCGACGGTGCGGTGCAGGTGCCGGTGTTCATGGCCCACGGCAGCAGCGACCCGGTGATTCCGCAGGCGGTGGCCGTACACAGCGCGCAGGCCCTGCAGGCGCTGGGCCTGGACGTGGAGTGGCACAGCTATCCGATGGCCCACCAGGTCTGCGCCGAAGAGATCCAGGCACTGGGTGACTGGCTGCAGGAACGGCTGGGCGCGGCCTGATACATGACCCCGGCCAGCACACCGCCGTGGATGCCGGAACTGTGCCGCCTGCCGCGGCTGGCGGCGATGCTCGGCCTGGCCGAGCTGGTGGTGGTGGTGCTGGCGCTGGCGCCCGATGGCAGCCGCCACTGGACCTTCGGCGAACTGCTGTCGGCCAGCGGCTTCGCGCTGTGGCTGGCGCTGGCGGTGACCGCCAGCCTGTGCCTGCTGCGGCAGGCACTGTCGAGGCTGCCGCAGGTGCTGGGCGCTGTCGCGGCGATCGTGCTGGCAACCCTGATCGCGGTGATCTGTGCCGGCATCGTGCACGCGCTGTACGCGGTACTGGGCGACAGCTTCGCCCGCGGTATCAGCTTCTGGCGCTTCACACTCGGCAGTGCGGCAACCACGGCACTGATCGCCGCGCTGGCCCTGCGCTACTTCTATGTGAGCGATCGCTGGGCCGCGCAGGTGCAGGCCAACGCGCGTGCCCAGGCCGACGCGCTGCAGGCGCGCATCCGCCCGCATTTCCTGTTCAACAGCATGAACCTGATCGCCAGCCTGCTGCATCGCGACCCGGCCGTGGCCGAGCGCGCGGTGCTGGATCTGTCCGATCTGTTCCGTGCTGCCCTGGGGGCGGGCGAGGGCGATTCCACGTTGCGCGACGAATGCGAACTGGCCGAGCGCTATCTGTCGATCGAATCGCTGCGCCTGGGCGAACGCCTGCAGGTGCGCTGGCAGCGCGACGAGCCGCTGCCGTGGGACCTGCCATTGCCGAGGCTGGTACTGCAGCCGCTGGTGGAAAACGCCGTGCTGCATGGCATTTCACGACTGCCCGAGGGCGGCACCATCGAATTGCAGCTGGTGCGCGAAGGCAGTGAGCTGCAGATCCGCGTGCGCAATCCCGCGCCCGATCCGCAGGCACCGGGCCTGGCGCTGGCGCGTGGTGCCGGCCATGCCCAGCACAGCATCGGTCACCGGCTGGCCTGGCGCTTCGGCAGCGCCGCGCGGATGACGGCTGGCTGGAGCGAGGGCTACTATGCCTGCCAGGTGACAGTGCCGATCCAGTGAGGGGACGATCGTGAGGGTAGTCATCGCCGATGACGAACCGCTGGCGCGCGAGCGCCTGCGCAGCCTGCTGGCGGCGCAGGACGGCGTGGATGTGGTGGCCGAGGCCGGCAACGGCGAGCAGGCCCTGCATGCGTGCGCGGAGCTGCAGCCGGACCTGGTCCTGCTGGACATCGCGATGCCCGGGCTGGACGGCCTGGAGGCCGCGCGCCATCTGGCCAGCTTCGAGCCGCGGCCGGCGGTGGTGTTCTGCACCGCTTACGACGCGCACGCCCTGTCGGCCTTTGAAGCGGCGGCGATCGATTACCTGATGAAGCCGGTCCGCGCCGAGCGCCTGGCCGCCGCGATCGCACGTGCACGCACGTTCCTGGCCGGCCGCGATGGCCAGCCGCAGGACAGCGGCGGGCAGCAGGCCCGCAGCATGCTGTGCGCACGCCTGCGTGGCAGCCTGCGGCTGATCCCGCTGGACGACATCCACTACCTGCAGGCCGAAGAGAAGTACGTGGTGGTGCACCATGCGCGCGGCGAAGACCTGATCGAGGAGTCGCTGAAATCGCTGGAGGAGGAGTTCGCCAGCCGTTTCATCCGCATCCATCGCAACTGCCTGGTGGCGCGCCACGAGCTGGTGGAGCTGCGCCGTGGTACTGGCGGGCAGGTGCAGGCGGTGCTGCGGCATGGCAAGCAGCCGCTGGAAGTCAGCCGCCGCTGCGTGGCGACGCTGAAGCAGGAACTGCGGCATCTGTAGGGTTCCGCGCGGCCTGCGGCCGCGACTGCTTCGAAATCAACAGCAACAGCAACAGCAACAGCCGGCTGGTCGGCTCTGTGTTGTTGCGTGCTGGGCGAGGCGGGATGGGCGGGCGGGACACGCCGTAAACCCATCCATGGGGGCTCGATGGCGCCATCCATGGCGCCAACGGTCCCGCCCGCCCATCCCGCCTCACCCTCGCGAACTTCCCGGTGACGGACGGCAAGAGCATTGGTGTTATCGGCTTGGAAAGAGGGGTCAGATCCCTTTTCCTGCGGAAAAGGGATCTGACCCCGGAAGCCGCCGGCTGTTGCTTTTGCTTCTGCTCTTTTCTTTTGATCTTCCGTGGCTGGCGCGCACGGAGACTGTCAGAGGTCGGGCGGGGTGGGTTCGCGGGGGTGTCCGCGGCATGGATGCCGCGGCCAAGCCCCCAGGGATGGGTTTACGGCGTCCCCCGCGAACCCACCCCGCCCGGCCTAGTGCAATGATCCAGCAGTTCGCTCCAGCCACGAGGGGCTCCGCCGTTGGCCGTATCCGCGCCGAAGGCGCGATAATGACCGGATGGAAACCGTCCGCATCGCCACCCGCAAGAGCCCGCTCGCCCTCTGGCAGAGCGAACACGTCGCCGACCGCCTGCGCCAGGCCCACCCCGGCCTGCATGTGGAACTGGTGCCGATGAGCACCCGCGGCGACGAGGTGCTGGACCGTTCGCTGGCCGCCATCGGCGGCAAGGGCCTGTTCCTGAAGGAACTGGAGCTGGCGATGCTGCGCGGTGACGCCGACTGCGCCGTGCATTCGCTCAAGGATGTGCCGATGGAACTGGACGCGCCATTCGCGCTGCCGGCGATGCTGACCCGCCACGATCCGGCCGATGGCTTTGTTTCCAACCTGTATGCCTCGCTGGACGCGTTGCCGATCGGTGCGCGGGTCGGCACGTCGTCACTGCGCCGCCAGGCCCAGCTGCGCGCGCTGCGACCGGACCTGGAACTGCTGGACCTGCGCGGCAACGTCAACACCCGCCTGGCCAAGCTCGACAACGGTGGCTACGACGCCATCGTGCTGGCGGTGGCCGGGCTGGAACGGCTCGGCCTGGGCGAGCGCATCGTCGCGCGCCTGCAGCCGCCGCAGTGGTTGCCGGCCCCGGCGCAGGGCGCAGTGGCGGTGGAGTGTGATGGCGGCAACGCGCGCCTGATGGCGCTGTTCGCCGGCCTGGATGATGCAGCTACGCGTGCCTGCGTGGAAGCCGAGCGGGCGATGAACCGCGCGTTGCATGGCAGCTGCCACGTGCCGGTGGCGGCGATCGCGCAGTGGCAAGGGGACGACCTGCACCTGCAGGGGCTGGTCGGCAGTGCCAGCGATGGCCGTGCGGTGCGTGCCGAAGCGGTCGGACCGGCCAGCGATCCGGAAGCGCTGGGCCAGCAGGTGGCGAAGCTGCTGCTGGATGCCGGCGCCGGCGAACTGCTCGACGTCTGAGCCATCAGGTAGTGCCGGCCGCTGGCCGGCAACCTCATGATCCCGATTGGATGCGGTTGCCGGCCAGCGGCCGGCACTACCGAAAGAAGAACGGGCGCCTGGGCGCCCGTTCTGCTTACTTGAACTTGTAGACCACGTTCATCGTGGTCAGCGTATCGGTCTTGCGCTTGTCCTCGGCCACGTCACTGTTGTAACGCGCCTGCCAGCCGGCCTTCAGCGCCAGGTGCTCGTTCATGCTCACCGACACGCCGAAGTCGTTCTGGCCGAAGGTGTTGTACGAACCGGACTCGACCAGCAGGGTGTTCACCAGGTCGGTGTTGTCGGTCAGCGAGTACTTCAGGTCGAACAGGCCACGACCGATCATGCCGGTACGGGTGCGGTCGTCCTCGGTGCTGTGGGTGCGGCGCACACCGGGGCCGATCTGCGCGTCGAACGAGAAGCGCTCGGTGTTCCACAGGCGGGTACCGTAACCCAGACCGAACGAGCTCTGGCGGTCGTAGGTAGCGAAATCGTCGCGCTCGGTACGCACCGTGGCGGTCAGCTGGCGGTGCTCGCCCAGCTGCAGCGCGCTGCCGGCGCTGCCGGTGTAGCGGTTGGCGGTGGTGTTGTTGCGGCGGGTGGTGGTGCCGTCGTCGTTGGTCTCGGTCACCTTGGAGCTGGAGCGCAGGCCGAACAGGTCCATGCTGTGCACCCAGTCGCCGTCGGTGTAGCGCAGGCGCAGGCGGCCGTTGAAGCTCTCGGTGCTGCTGTTGCCGCGTGCCGAGGCGAAGCCGAGCTCGCCGCCACTGCCGCTCCACGGCGAAGACATCGCCGCCAGTTCGGAGGCATCCTGTGCATACGCGAGCGGCGCGCACAGCAGCAGGGGGATCAGCAGGGACACGCGCAGGGACATCGGGGCTTCTCCGAAGCGGTTGACAGCCGGTGATGATACTGGAAGCGTGACGGCGGTCCGAATCGATCCAAGGCGCGCTTCAGCAGACGTTGCCGCGAACGCCTATTCAGGGCAGATCGATACGCAATGCCGGGTCGTTGAAGCGCGAATAGCGCAGGCGCAGCTGGAAGCTGCGGCCATTGCTGCTGCCGCTGCGCACGATCTGCCTCGGCAGGCCCTGGGCGTCCACCCAGTACTCCAGGCGTTCGCCGGCCTGCGCGCCGCGCAGGCGGTAGTGACGGGTCTCGACCCCATCCAGCGATTGGCTGCCCAGATCCTCGGCCTGCAGGTCGGCAGGCAGGGCGTCGGCCGGCAATGGATTGCGCCACTGCTCCAGCAGGCCCGGCGGGGTGGGAACCTGGCGGATCGCGCCGTCGGCCTGCAGGAACATGGTGTCCCCGATGATCGTCTGCGGCCCGCCCGGGGTCTGCACGCGGAAGCGGTCGGGCGCGACGAAGTCCATGGCGCTGCGCACCGGCTGCGGCGCGCCCAGCACCTCCAGCTCGGCATGGAAACTGCTCAGGGCCGCAAAGCGCTGGCTGGCGCCCAGTACGGCCTGCGCCGGATCTGCGGCGGGCACGGGGGCTTCGGTGCTGGCCGGCGCCGGTGCGCGATCGCAGGCAGCCAGCAGCAGGCAGGCCAGCAGGGACAGGGCGGGCAACCGGCGCATCGGGCGTTCCATGGGGGTGGGGGCGACCACGATAGCCCAAACGTCCCACACAAGACCCGCGACTCGGACATAATCGGGGGTATGGACCGATACGAACGCATCACCGCCCTGCATCGTCTGCTCAAGTCCGCGCGCTATCCGGTGACGGTGGCGACCCTGCAGGACAAGCTCGGTTGTTCCCGTGCCACCGTCTACCGCGACCTGGCCTTCCTGCGCGATGCGCTGATGGCACCGATCGAGGGCGACGGCGAGGCCGGCTTCCGCTACCAGGCCGACGAGAGCGACCGCTTCGAGCTGCCCGGCCTGTGGCTCAGCTCGGAGGAGCTGCATGCCCTGCTGGCCTCGCAGCACCTGCTGGCGCGGACCGGCGGCGGCGTGCTGTCCTCGGTGCTGGCGCCGCTGCAGCAGCGTATCGAGAGCCTGCTGGCAGCCCAGGCCGGTGTCTCCAACTGGCCGGTGGACCGTGTGCGGGTAATCCCGCACCGCGGACGCAAGTTCGATGAAGGCAGCTTCCGCAGCGTGGCCTCGGCGGTGCTGGAGCGCCGCCAGCTGGCGTTCGAGTACCGTGCACGTTCCACCGACGAGCCGACCAAGCGCACCGTCTCGCCGCAGCGCCTGACCCATTACCGCGACAACTGGTACCTGGATGCCTGGGACCACGACCGCGAAGCCCTGCGCAGCTTCGCCGTGGACCGCATCCACAAGGCGCGGGTCGTCGACAGCACTGCCCGCGACGTGGCCGACAGCGAGCTGGACGAGCAGCTGGGTGCCAGCTACGGCATCTTCTCCGGTGCGCCGAAGGGCTGGGCGACCATCCTGTTCAGTGCCAAGGCCGCGCGCTGGGTGGCCGACGAGCACTGGCACTCCAAGCAGCAGGGCCGCTTCCTGGCGGATGGCCGCTATGAACTGAAGGTGCCGTACAGCGTCTCCCGCGAGCTGCTGATGGACGTGCTGCACTACGGCTCGGATGCCGAGATCGTCGAGCCGGTGATGCTGCGCGAGCAGGCCAAGGCGCTGCTCGAGCTGGCCCTGAGCAACTACGAAAAATCCTGACACTCCCCCCGAGAACCCCACCGCCCATGAAGAAGACCCTGTTGCTGCCCCTGCTTGCCGCTGCGCTGGCCCTGACCGCCTGTGGCAAGTCCGGCGAACCCTCGCAGAAGCTGGTGGTGGCTGCCACGGCCGTGCCGCACGCCGAGATCCTCGAGGTGGTCAAGCCGATCCTCAAGCAGGAAGGCGTGGACCTGGACGTGCGCGTGTTCAACGACTACGTGCAGCCCAACGACCAGCTGGTGCAGAAGCAGGTGGACGCCAACTACTTCCAGACCGAGCCGTACCTGGATGCCTACAACCGCGACCGCAAGACCGACCTGGTGAAGGTGATCGGCGTGCACATCGAACCGTTCGGTGCGTACTCGCGCAAGATCAAGTCGCTGGCCGAGCTGCGCGAAGGCGCCGATGTGGTGATCCCGAACGACCCGAGCAACAACAGCCGTGCGCTGATCCTGCTGCACAAGGCCGGCGTGATCGCGCTGAAGGACCCGACCAACGCCCTGTCGACCCAGCGCGACATCATCGCCAACCCGAAGAACCTGAAGTTCCGCGAGCTGGACTCGGCGATGCTGCCGCGCGTGCTGGACCAGGTCGACCTGGCCCTGATCAACACCAACTACGCGCTGGACGCCGGCCTCAACCCGACCCAGGACGCACTGGCGATCGAGAGCAAGGATTCGCCGTACGTGAACTTCCTGGTCGCGCGGCCGGACAACAGGGACGACGCCCGCGTGCAGAAGCTGGCCAAGGCCCTGACCAGCCCGCAGGTGAAGGCCTTCATCGAGACCAAGTACAAGGGCGCGGTGCTGCCGGCGTTCTGATTGCGGCTGATCTGTTGATTTGAATGGTGGGTGTCGACCTTGGTCGACACTGCCTTCCCTGCAGAGCCGAGCCCATGCTCGGCTCTGCTTTTTTGCGGCGCCCCACCAACGGCAGCCGAGCATGGCTCGGCTCTACAGGGGCAACCCACGTACCGTAGCCGGGCACGGCATTGCAGTTTCAATCGACGTGGAAGGCGAGGGTGGCCGCCACGGCCTGCTGCCACCCGGCATACAGCTTCTCGCGCCGGGCCACGTCCATCTGTGGCTCGAAGCGCCGGTCCAGGCCCCACTGCGCGGCGATCTGCTCGCGGCTGGACCAGAACCCCACTGCCAGGCCGGCCAGGTAGGCCGCGCCCAGCGCGGTGGTCTCGGTCAGCCGTGGCCGCAGCAGCGGCACGCCGAGGATGTCGGCCTGGAAGCCGGCCAGGAAGTCATTACCGATTGCACCGCCGTCGGCACGCAGTTCGGTCAGCGCGATGCCCGCATCGGACTGCATCGCGTCGAGCACGTCGCGGGTCTGGTAGGCCATCGCCTCCAGTGCCGCACGCACGAAGTGCGCCTTGCGGGTGCCGCGGGTCAAGCCGAACATCGCGCCGCGCACATCGCTGCGCCAATAGGGGGCACCCAGGCCGACGAACGCCGGCACCAGGTAGGCGCCACCACTGTCAGGCACCTGCGCGGCCAACGCCTGGCTGTCACTGGCACGCTCGATCATGCGCAGGCCGTCGCGCAGCCACTGCACCACCGAGCCGGCGATGAAGATCGAGCCTTCCAGCGCATATTCCACGCGGCCATCCAGGCCCCAGGCAATGGTGGTCAGCAGGCCGTTACGGGATCGTACCGCCTGCGTGCCGGTGTGCATCAGCATGAAGCAGCCGGTGCCATAGGTGTTCTTGACCATGCCCGGCTGGAAGCAGGCCTGGCCGAACAGCGCCGCCTGCTGGTCTCCGGCGATGCCGGCGATCGGGATCGGGTGGTCGAAGAAGAACTGCGGCCGGGTGTGCGCATACACCGCGCTGGAATCGCGCACCTGCGGCAGCATCGCTCGGGGTATGTCCAGCAGCGCCAGCAGGTCGTCATCCCAGTCCAGCGTGTGGATGTTGAACAGCATGGTGCGCGCGGCGTTGCTGTAGTCGGTCACGTGCGCCTGGCCGCCACTGAGGTTCCACACCAGCCAGCTGTCGATGGTGCCGAACAGCAGCTCGCCACGCTCGGCGCGTTGCTGCGCACCCTCCACGTGGTCGAGGATCCAGCGCACCTTGGTGGCGGAGAAATAGGCGTCGATCAGCAGGCCGGTGCGTTCGCGGACCAGTGCCTCATGCCCGTCGGACTTCAGCCGCTCGCAGATGGCGTGGCTCTGCCGCGACTGCCAGACGATGGCATTGTGGATTGGCTGGCCGGTGGCGCGGTCCCAGACCACGGTGGTCTCGCGCTGGTTGGTGATGCCCAGCGCGGCGATATGGCGCGGGTCGATCTGTTCGCGGCTGAGCAGTTCGGTCAGCGTGGCATAGACACTGGTGAGGATCTCGCGTGGGTCATGCTCGACCCAGCCCGGTTGCGGGAAGATCTGCGCGAACTCGCGCTGCGCACTGCCGACGATGTCGCCAGCACGGTCGAACAGGATCGCGCGCGAACTGGTGGTGCCCTGGTCGATGGCCAGCACGTAGCGGGGCGTCATGCAGCGTCTCCGGTAGAACGGTCAGGGTAACTTACCTTTCTCTCTGTAGAGCCGAGCCACGCTCGGCTGCATTTGCACAACGCAGCCGAGCATGGCTCGGCTCTACAGGGTGGGTTGCTCCATCCACGCCTGCAGCCGAGCCACTTGGGCAGCGTCCAGCCGCAACCCCAGCTTGCTCCGCCGCCACAGCACGTCCTCGGCGTTCCAGGCCCATTCGTGGTCGCGCAGGAAGTCCACTTCGCGGGCATGCAGGCCGCCGCCAAAGTCCTCGCCAAGATCGCCCATGCCCTGAACACCCTGCAGCAACTCCTCACTACGACTGCCATAGGCCCCGGCCCAGCGTCGCGCGATGCCTGCGGGCAACCACGGTGCCAGCGCCTGCAGGCGGGAATGCGCCTGTGCGGCGTCCCCCCAATCGCTGCCCGGCAGCGGGTCTCCGCTTGCCGTCCACGCCGGGCCCATCTGTGGCAGGGCAGGGCGCAGCAGCTCCAGCGCCTCCTCGGCCAGTACCCGGTAGGTGGTCAGCTTGCCGCCCAGCACATGCAGCGCGGGCGCCGGGCCGGACTGCAGCTGCAGGCGGTAGTCACGGCTCAGCTTGGCTGCACGCGGGTCCGGATCGGCCAGCAACGGGCGAACCCCCGCGAACTGCCAGACCACGTCTTCCGGGGTGATGGCTTCGCGCAGGTAGCGATTGGCTGCGTCGCACAGGTAGCGCACTTCGGCAGGCAGCACGCTGCACCGGGCCGGGTCGTCGCGGTAGTCGGTGTCGGTGGTGCCGACCAGCAGGTGGTCGTGGGCGAAGGGCAGCAGGAACACCACACGGCCATCGGGCTGCTGAAGCAGGCAGGCACTGTCGTCGGGCCAGGGCCGGCGCAGCACGATGTGGCTGCCCTGTACCAGGCGCAGGGCGGGGCCGCCATCGCGCGCCTGCATCTGTTCCAGCACGCCTCCTGCCCAGGGGCCGGCCGCATTGGCAACGGCGTGGGCGATCACCGTTTGCTGCCGGCCGTCGGTGGCTTCCAGCGTGGCCTGCCAACGGCCCTGCACAGGGCGCAGTTCGATGCAGCGGCTGCGCACATGCACCCGTGCGCCACGCTGGGCGGCGTCCAACGCATTGAGCAGCACCAGCCGCGCGTCATCGACCTGCGCATCGGCGTAGCTGAAGGCCTGCCGCAGATCCGGGGAGAGCCAGGGGCCGAGTGGGTCGCGTTGCAGGTCCAGTGCGCGCGAGGCGGGAAACGTCGGGCTGCGCCGGCCGAGATGGTCGTACAGCCACAGGCCTGCGCGCAGCATCCAGCGCGGTCGCAGGTGGGGTTCCCATGGCAGTACGAAGCGCAACGGACGGACCAGATGGGGTGCCTGCCGGCGTACCACTTCGCGTTCACCCAGTGCCTTGCGCACCAGTCCGAACTCGCCCTGTTCCAGGTAGCGCAGACCGCCGTGGATCAGCTTGCTGCTGGCGCTGGAGGTGTGCGCGGCCAGGTCATCCTGCTCGCACAACAGCACCCGCAGGCCGCGGCCGGCCGCATCACGTGCGATGCCGGCGCCGTTGATGCCGCCACCGATCACCAGCAGGTCGACTTCGTGCATCGTGCCTCCGTGTCCTGTGTGTGTGCGTAGAGTCGACTGGCAGTCGACTCTACAGACAGCAGGTGACGGAAACGACGATGGGCCCCGAAGGGCCCGTCGCGTTACATCAATGAAGCAGGTACTGCCTGGATCAGAAGCGGGCGCCGATGCCGAAGCCGACGGTCCACGGATCCATCTTCGCTTCGCCGATCTTCTCGCCGCCGACCTTCACGTCCGGACGCGAACGCATGTAGCGGGCATCGGCACGGGCGAACCAGGTGGAGTTGATGTTCATGTCCACGCCGACGGTGCCGATCACGCCCTTGGCATCCTTGAGGCGGATGTCGGAGCTGCTGCCGTCAGCCAGCGTTTCATTGCTGAAGCTGGACTGGTAGTAGCCCACGCCCACGAACGGACGGAACACGTTGTCAGCCTGGCCGAAGTGATACTGGCCGCTCAGCGCGACCGGCTGCTGCTCGACGTTGCCCAGGCGGGCATTGTTCGGGCCCTTCACCTTGTGGTCGAACTTGTCGGCGGCGCCCCACAGTTCAACGGCCCAGTTGTCGTTGATGTAGTAGCTGAAGCTGACGGTCGGCGCCGGGCCGCCATCGACCTTCTTGATGCCGTCGATCGGATCATTCTTCGGCTGCAGCAGCGCGACGCCGCCAACCACGGCAAAATGCTTGCCCGAAGCGGTATCGGTGGAGCTGCTGTCCTGGGCGAAAGCGGCCGGCGCGAACGCGGCGGAGGTCAGCAGGGCGAGACTCAGGATACGGATGGAGCGCATGGGGGTATCTCCTAGTGTTTCTTGTTTTGGGCCCCCGGTTGCGGGGCGAGCACACCGTAGTCGCCTCAACATGAATCGAATCCGACGCGCGTTAAAAAATAGTTTTCCTTGTTCAGCGATCAGTGCGAAAAGCCTGTTTCCATGGGGTTTTCCGCGCGCGCCGACATTCATGCAGTTGGAGAGGATGTGAGCGAAGCAACGTTGTGCATCGGCCTGCAAGCGCAGGTGAACGTGGAGTGCCGGGTGCTGTTGCTGGGCTCGATGCCGGGCGCGGCGTCATTGCAGGAGCAGCGCTACTACGCCCATCCACGCAATCGTTTCTGGTCGCTGATGGCTGATATCTGCGGGTTTGATGCGGGCCTGCCGTATGCACAGCGGTTGCAGGCAGTGCAGGCGGCAGGTGTCGGCCTGTGGGATGTCATCGGCCAATGCGAACGTCGCGGCAGCCTGGATGCGCACATCGTGCGCGGCACGGAAGTGCCCAATGCGCTGCCGGCATTGATCGCCTCCCTTCCTGAGCTGGAGCTGATCGGTTGCAACGGCGGTGCATCGATGCTGGCGTTCCAGCGCTGGGTGCTGCCACGGCTGGAGGCCCCACCCCGGGTGCTGGCGCTGCCTTCCACCAGCCCGGCCAATGCGGCCTGGTCGTTGCCGCGCCTGCGTGTGGTCTGGCAGCCGGTGGCCGACGCACTGGCGACATGAAGCGGACATCGTCCGGACAATACGCTACCGACTGGTCGTGGCCGCACCCCATGGGCAACAGCCTGTCCCGGCTGCGTGCGTACTGAAAACACCTGTAACGGTTGGCGCTGGCCCCCGCTGGCCGCACAATAGACGTTTCCCTACACCAGATTGCCGGAGTTATCCCCATGGCCGAAATCAAGGAAGCACTTGTCCCCGATATCGGTGACTACAGCGATATCCCGGTAATCGAGGTGCTTGTCGCCGTCGGCGACACGGTCAAGAAGGACCAGGGCCTGGTGACGCTGGAAAGCGACAAGGCCACGATGGAAGTGCCGTCCTCGGTTGCCGGTGTGGTCAAGGAACTGAAGGTCAAGGTTGGCGACAGCCTGTCCGAGGGCAAGGTCGTGGCGCTGATCGAAGTGGCCGAAGGCGAGGCCGCTGCCGCTCCCGCACCGGCCAAGGCCGCTGCCCCGGCTGCCGCCACCCAGAGCGCACCGGCCCCGGCCGCCGCTGCCCCGGCCGCTCCGGCTGCCCCGGCCGCCAGCGGCGGTGCGGTGGAAGCGCTGGTGCCGGATATCGGCGATTACTCCGGTATCCCGGTCATCGAAGTGCTGGTCGCCGTGGGCGACACGGTCAAGAAGGACCAGGGTCTGGTCACGCTGGAAAGCGACAAGGCCACCATGGAAGTGCCGTCTTCGGTGGCCGGCGTGGTCAAGGAGATCAAGGTCAAGGTTGGCGACAATCTGTCGCAGGGCAATGTGGTCGCCATCATCGAAGCCGAAGGCGCTGCAGCGCCGGCGCCGGCACCGGCCAAGGCGGCCGCTCCGGCCCCGGCGGCTGCACCGGCCGCTCCGCAGGCTGCCGCGCCGGTTGCCGCAGCTGCTCCGGTCGCTGCCGCGCCGTCGGCCGGCGCTCCGTCCAGCCCGCCGGTGCAGTTCAACGCCGATGGCGTGCTGCCGGCCAAGGTGCCGTACGCCACCCCGGCCGTGCGCGTGTTCGCCCGCGAACTGGGCGTGGACCTGCTGCAGATCAGCGGCACCGAGAAGGGCGGCCGCATCACCAAGGGTGACGTGCAGAAGTTCGTCAAGGCCGCGCTCAGCGGTGGCGTGCCGGCGGCTGCCGGTGGCGCCGTTGCTGCTGGCGGTGGCCTGAACCTGCTGCCGTGGCCGAAGGTCGACTTCAGCAAGTTCGGCGAGACCGAAGTGCAGCCGCTGTCGCGCATCAAGAAGATCTCGGGTGCCAACCTGGCCCGCAACTGGGCGATGATCCCGCACGTCACCCAGTTCGAACAGGCCGACATCACCGACCTGGAAGGCCTGCGCGTGGCGCTGAACAAGGAGAACGAGAAGGCCGGCATCAAGCTGACCATGCTTGCCTTCCTGATCAAGGCCAGCGCCGCGGCACTGAAGAAGTTCCCGGAATTCAACGCTTCGCTCGATGCCAGCGGTGAAAACCTGACCCTGAAGAAGTACTTCCACATCGGCTTTGCCGCCGATACGCCGAACGGCCTGGTCGTGCCGGTCATCCGCGACGTGGACAAGAAGGGCGTGGTCCAGATCGCGCAGGAAACCGGCGAACTGGCCAAGAAGGCCCGCGACGGCAAGCTGGGCCCGGCCGACATGAGCGGCGGCTGCTTCTCGATCAGCTCGCTGGGCGGCATCGGCGGCACCGCGTTCACCCCGATCGTCAATGCACCGGAAGTGGCCATCCTGGGCGTGTCCAAGTCCTCCATCCAGCCGGTCTGGAATGGCAAGGAATTCGCGCCGAAGCTGATGCTGCCGCTGTCGCTGAGCTACGACCACCGCGTCATCGATGGCGCCCTGGCCGCACGCTTCACCACGTACCTGTCGCAGGTACTGGCCGACATGCGCCGCGTGCTGCTGTAAGGCACCGCTTCGCCCCCACCGTGCGGCCGCTGCCCCTGGCGCGGCCGCGTGAACAGATGCAGTGACAGCCCGCCGGCCATGCCGGCCGGGCACGAGGAAAACCCACCATGGCCACGATTGAAGTCAAGGTTCCCGACATCGGCGATTACAGCGATGTGCCGGTGATTGAAGTGTTGGTCGCCGTCGGCGACACGGTGAAGAAGGACCAGGGCCTGGTGACCCTGGAGTCGGACAAGGCCACCCTGGAAGTGCCGTCCTCGGCCGCCGGTGTGGTCAAGGAAATCAAGGTCAAGCTGGGCGACACCCTGTCCGAGGGTGCCGTGGTCGTGCTGCTGGACGCTGAAGGCGCCGCCGAAGCCCCGGCCAAGGCCGCCGCGCCGGCCCCGGCAGCTGCCGCCCCGGCCAGCAAGCCGCCGGTGACTCCGTCGCACCGCGCCCCGGCCGAGCCGGCGGCACCGAAGCCGGCACTGTCCAGCGGCAAGCCGGCCGACATCGAATGCGAAATGGTCGTGCTGGGCTCGGGCCCGGGCGGCTACACGGCCGCCTTCCGCGCCGCCGACGTCGGCCTGGATACGGTGCTGGTCGAGCGTTACGCCAGCCTCGGCGGCGTCTGCCTCAACGTCGGCTGCATCCCGTCCAAGGCGCTGCTGCATGCCGCGGCGGTGATCGACGAAGTCGCCCACGCCGGTGATTTCGGCGTCGAGTTCGGCAAGCCGACCATCACCCTGGACAAGCTGCGCCAGTACAAGGAAAAGGTCGTCAACCAGCTGACCAAGGGCCTGGCCGGCATGGCCAAGCAGCGCAAGGTCCGCAACGTGCAGGGTGTCGGCAAGTTTGTTTCGGCCAACGAGCTGGAAATCACTGCTGCTGACGGCAGCACCCAGCTGCTGCGCTTCCAGAAGTGCATCATCGCCGCCGGTTCGCAGGCGGTGAAGCTGCCGAACTTCCCGTGGGACGACAAGCGCGTGATGGATTCCACCGATGCGCTGGAGCTGGCCGAAGTGCCGGCTTCGCTGCTGGTCGTCGGCGGCGGCATCATCGGCCTGGAAATGGCCACCGTGTATGGCGCGCTGGGCAGCAAGGTCACCGTGGTCGAGTTCATGGACCAGCTGATGCCGGGCGCCGACAAGGACCTGGTCAAGCCGCTGGCCGACCGCCTGAAGAAGCAGGGCATTGAAGTGCACCTGAAGACCAAGGCGTCCGGCGTCACCGCCGATGCCAAGGGCATCACCGTCACCTTCGAAGCCGCCGAGGAAGGCCAGGCGCCTGCGCTGGCCCAGGGCACCTTCGACCGCGTGCTGGTGGCCGTGGGCCGCTCGCCGAACGGCAAGAAGATCGATGCCGAGAAGGCCGGCGTGCAGGTCACCGACCGTGGCTTCATCCCGGTCGATCGCCAGATGCGCACCAACGTGCCGCACATCTTTGCCATCGGCGACATCGTCGGCAACCCGATGCTGGCCCACAAGGCCACGCACGAGGGCAAGCTGGCGGCTGAAGTGGCAGCTGGCCACAAGAAGGAGTGGGTGGCGCGGGTGATTCCGTCGGTGGCCTACACCAACCCGGAAATCGCTTGGGTCGGCGTCACCGAGACCGAAGCCAAGGCCAAGGGCCTGAAGGTCGGCGTGGCCAAGTTCCCGTGGGCCGCCAGTGGCCGCGCGATCGGCATCGGCCGCACCGAGGGCTTCACCAAGCTGATCTTCGACGAAGAGACCCACCGCATCATCGGTGGTGCCATCGTTGGCGTGCACGCGGGTGACCTGCTGGCCGAGATCGGCCTGGCGATCGAGATGGGTGCGGAAGCCGAAGACATCGGCCACACCATCCACGCGCACCCGACGCTGAGCGAATCGGTGGCGATGGCCTCGGAAATCTACGACGGCACGATCACCGATCTGTACATGCCGAAGAAGAAGTAAGGCGCTCGCGCGCTGTAAACAAAAACCCGGCGAAAGCCGGGTTTTTTGTGCGTGGCCTCGGCGGGGTAGAGCCGACTGGGTAGCGTCGACTGGGTAGAGTCGACTGTTAGTCGACTGCTCTCCCATCAGGTCGCGAAAACCCCGCGCTGCGCGCGATAGTCGACGGGGTAGAGTCGACCGTCAGTCGACTGCTCTCCCATCAGGTCGCGACAACCCCGCGCTGCGCGCGATAGTCCACGGGGTAGAGTCGACTGTCAGTCGACTGCTCTCCCTTCAGATCGCGAAGACCCCGCGCTGCGCGCGATAGTCGACTGGGTAGAGTCGACTGTCAGTCGACTGCTCTCCCTTCAGATCGCGAAAACCCCGCGCTGCGCGCGATAGTCGACTAACAGTCGACTCTACCCAGCAGACTCTACCCAGAGCTCCGCGTCGCAAACAAAAAACGCGGCCCCGATTTTCCGGAGGCCGCGCCAGGAGAGAGCGTGTGGAAGGAGCGGGGGATCAGAACACGAAGCTGACGCCGGCCACTGGGCCCTTGAATTCCTGCTTCAGGCCGACAGTGCCGTCGCTGCCCTTCTTGTCCACGTCCAGCTTGAACCAGTCGTAGCCAGCGAACACGCCGAAGTTCTTGGTGAAGCGGTAATCGACGATGGCATTGGCGCGGCTCAGGTCGCCCTTGTAGTCATCGAAGCTGCCCCAACGCGTGTTCAGGTACTGGCCCTGCAGCGTGATCATCCAGCGCTCGCCCGGGGTGAAGGTCATGCGCGCACCCACCACCGGTGCGATGCCGTCGGCCTTCTCGTTGAGGAACTGGCCTTCGTAGACGGTGCCCAGATCGGCGTAGCCCTTGGTGCTGACCTTGGCGTACTCGCCACCGATCTGCAGGCCGAGGTCGAAGGTGTCGGTATCAACGACCGAGTAGTCGTAGACCAGGCTGGCCACCTGGTACTTCAGTTCGCCCTTCACGAAGCTGCCGGCCGGCACGTTCTCACCACCGAAGGAAATGCCCTGGTCCAGGGTCTCGCGGCGGTCCTTGTCATACTTGAAGTAGTTGAACAGCAGGCGCTGGCGGTTGCTGATGCGGAACATGCCGTCGATGCGCGGCTCCCATTCCTTGCCGCCCAGCTTGAAGTCCTGATTCAGCGCGATGTCCTGGCCTGCCACATTGGTCTTGCCGCGGATCGTGTTGTCCGAGTCGATGTTCATCGCACCGAGGCGGATGGCGAAGCGGTCGTCGCCTTCGGCGGCGTGGGCGGCATTGGCGAACGAGGCGCCGGCGGCGAGCAGGGAGAGGGCGAGCAGGGTGGGAACGGAGCGCATCGAAGAGTCCTTGCAGTGGTTCATCAGAATGAAAGCCACTGTGCCGGACATCGCCGTCCACCATCCGTGAACGTATGGTCCACGCGATGTGCACGGTTCAGCGCTGTCGCCACGATGCAAAAAGATGGCCCCGGAGCCGGGCTTCGGGGCCATCGTGGGACCTGCGGGGCGGAGCGTCGACGAGGTTGCTGCAGGCAGGTCGAAAGATCGGACCGGTGCGTTGGGCGAAAGTTCCGCCGGATGCGACCAAAGTTCAATATTGCGCCGCAGCATCATACGGACGTCATTGTCCCCCGGGTGGCACGCAAAAATGTAACCGTTACCGCAACTTGCGGCTTCCCGGGATGAACAGGGAGCGGTTGTCTCGCAAATTGTCCCATTGCTATAATTTGGCGGCTCGATGAGGCCCCCCTGCTGTAGCCGCCTCAGTCCTCCACTTGCAACCACGCGGGACGTCCTGTGCTGAACTCCGTTGATGCGGGTCGGCGACTGATGCTGCGCGCCGCGGTCTACCCGCTGGCCGCGGTCGCTGTCCTGGCCCTGGCCTTCCTGCTGGTAGGTCCGAAATACGCCCTCGGCGCGCTGGCGTCCGGTGTGGCCATTTCGGCCGGTGGCTGGGTGGCGGCACGGATGGCACTGGGCGGCGGGGCACTGGCCGCAGGATCGGCGATGGCTCGCCTGATCATTGCGATCGTGGCCAAGTGGGTCGTGGTTTTCGGCGTCCTGCTGGTGGGGTTCCTGGTCTTCAAGCTGCCTGCGTTGGCGCTGTTGGCCGGTATCGCCGTCGGCTTGATGTTCCAGGTCCTGGCGATGGCCAGGCGTTGACAGAATTCAATTAACTGAAGGTTCCGGACACATGGCGGGCGAGGCTCTAACCCCTACCAGCTACATCCAGCATCACCTGCACAACCTGACCGCGCCGGTCGGCAAGGGTGAGGGTATGTTCTGGCATATCCACGTCGATACCTTCCTCACCGCGGTCCTGATGGGCCTGGTGATCGTTGTCGCGTTCTGGCTGGGCACCCGCAAGGCCACTGCCGGCGTGCCGGGCAAGTGGCAGGCCTTCGTGGAAATCTGCCTGGAGTTCGTCGACCGCCAGGCCAAGGACACCTACCACGGCAAGAGCAAGCTGGTCACGCCGATCGCCATCACCATCTTCTTCTGGATTCTGCTGATGAATCTGCTGAAGATGATCCCGGCCGATTTCATCGCCAAGCCGCTGGAATGGGTGGGCGTGCACTACTGGAAGCCGGTCCCGACCGCTGACGTCAATGCCACCCTGGGCATGGCCATCAGCGTGTTCTTCCTGATGCTGTTCTTTGCACTGAAGTCGAAGGGCCTGGGCGGCTTCATCAAGGAATTCCTGACGGCGCCGTTCGGCAAGTGGATGATGCCGTTCAACCTGATCCTCAACATCGTCGAGTGGCTGAGCAAGCCGATCTCGCTGGCGATGCGACTGTTCGGCAACATGTTCGGCGGCGAAATCGTGTTCCTGCTGATCTGGGTGCTGGGTGGTGCCGGTTTCTTCGGTGCCATTGCCGGTGGTGTGTTCGGCCTCGGCTGGATGCTGTTCCACCTGCTGGTGATCCCGCTGCAGGCCTTCATCTTCATGATGCTGTCGATCGTGTACCTGAGCCTGTCGGAAGACGCTCACTGAGTTTCAAGCTTCAACGCGTTTCAACCTTCATCCGTTTCATCACCCTTAGCAACTTAAGTTCCTGGAGATAACCATGTACTTCGCCGTCCTGACCAACTTCGCGCAGATTCAGAGCTCCACCGCCCTTGCCGTCGGCATCATGATCGGCCTGGCCGCGCTGGGCGCCGGTCTGGGTCTGGCCATCATGGCTGGTAAGTTCCTGGAGTCGGCCGCCCGCCAGCCGGAACTGATCCCGGTCCTGCAGGTCCGCATGTTCATCACCGCCGGCCTGATCGACGCCGCGTTCATCATCTCGGTCGCCGTCGGCCTGCTGCTGGCCTTCGCCAACCCGCTGTCGGCTGCCTTCGCTGGCGCCGTCACCAAGGCTCTGGCCGGCTGATACAGCGGTTTGAGACGACCGGGTGCTGATGCACCCGGTTTCGGATGAAGGCCGGATGCGCCGCTACGGCGGCGCGTCCACCCCGAAACCAGCGATCGAGCTAACCATGAATATCAATTTCACCCTTCTTGCGCAGGCGCTGGCCTTCGCTGGTCTGATCTGGATCATCGCGACCAAGATCTGGCCGCCGCTGATGAACGCGATCGAAGAGCGCCAGCAGAAGATTGCTGAAGGCCTCGCTGCTGCCGACCGCAGCCAGAAAGATCTGGCCCAGGCGCAGGAGAAGGTCAACGAAGCGCTGAAGGAAGCACGCACCAAGGCCAACGAGATCATCGATCAGGCCCACGCACGTGCCAACCAGATCGTTGATGCTGCCCGTAACGAAGCGATCACCGAAGCCACCCGTCAGAAGGAACTGGCCCAGGCTGAAATCGACGCCGCCGCCAACCGTGCCCGTGAAGATCTGCGCAAGCAGGTGTCCGCGCTGGCCGTGACCGGTGCCGAAAAGCTGCTCAAGCGCGAAATCGACGCCAACGCCCACAAGGCGCTGCTCGACGAGCTGGCCTCGGAGATCTAAGGATGAGCCAGGCCCTCACGCTTGCCCGCCCGTACGCCCGCGCCGCGTTCGCGACCGCGCGCGACGAAGGCGCGTTCGCGCCGTGGTCGGACGCCCTGGCGTTCTCCGCCCACGTCGCCGCCGACCCGCGCGTGGCGGCCCTGCTCGCCAACCCGGAGCTGGGTCGTGACGACGCCGTCGCCCTGCTGGCGCCGGTGTCGCACGGCGAGACCTACTCGCGCTTCCTGGCCATCCTGGCCGAATCGCATCGTCTGCCGCTGCTGCCGGAAATCTCCGGCATGTTCGACGCCCTGCGCGCCGAAGCCGAGCACGTGGTCAAGGCCACCGTCACTTCGGCCGCCGAACTGTCGGCCGGTGAGCTGGACGCGATCAAGGTCGCGCTGCGCAAGCGCTTCAACCGCGAGGTCGATGTGACCACCGCGGTCGATGCCTCGCTGATCGGCGGCGCCGTGATCGACGCCGGCGACGTGGTCATCGATGGTTCGCTGAAGGGCAAGCTGGCCCGTCTGCAGACCGCGCTCGCTAACTGAATTCATTTAACGTCCGGCCCCGCTGCCGGCACTAGGACTTGACGATGGCAACCACGCTCAACCCCTCCGAAATCAGCGAACTGATCAAGAACCGCATCGAGAAGGTCAAGCTGGCCGCGGAATCGCGCAACGAAGGCACCGTGACCAGCGTGTCCGACGGCATCGTGCGCATCTTCGGTCTGGCCGACGTGATGCAGGGCGAAATGATCGAACTGCCGAACAACACCTTCGCCCTGGCCCTGAACCTGGAGCGCGACTCGGTCGGCGCCGTGGTCCTGGGTGACTACGAGAACCTGCGCGAAGGCGACGTCGCCAAGACCACCGGCCGCATCCTGGAAGTGCCGGTCGGTCCGGAACTGCTGGGCCGCGTCGTGAACGCGCTGGGCGAGCCGATCGACGGCAAGGGCCCGCTGGGCACCGACCTGACCGCTCCGGTGGAGCGCGTTGCTCCGGGCGTGATCTGGCGCAAGTCGGTCGACCAGCCGGTGCAGACCGGTTACAAGTCGGTCGACGCGATGATCCCGATCGGCCGTGGCCAGCGCGAGCTGATCATCGGTGACCGCCAGACCGGCAAGACCGCGATGGCGATCGATGCGGTGATCAACCAGAAGGGCACCGGCATCAAGTGCGTGTACGTTGCGATCGGCCAGAAGGCTTCGACCATCGCCAACATCGTGCGCAAGCTGGAAGAGAACGGCGCGCTGGCCCACACCATCGTGGTGGCCGCGACCGCTTCCGAATCGGCTGCCATGCAGTACATCAGCGCCTACTCGGGCTGCACCATGGGTGAGTACTTCATGGACCGCGGCGAAGACGCGCTGATCGTGTACGACGATCTGTCCAAGCAGGCTGTCGCCTACCGCCAGATCTCGCTGCTGCTGAAGCGCCCGCCGGGCCGTGAAGCCTACCCGGGTGACGTGTTCTACCTGCACTCCCGTCTGCTCGAGCGCGCTGCCCGCGTGTCCGAGGAGTACGTCGAGAAGTTCACCGAAGGCAAGGTCACCGGCAAGACCGGTTCGCTGACCGCGCTGCCGATCATCGAAACCCAGGCCGGCGACGTGTCCGCCTTCGTTCCGACCAACGTGATCTCGATCACCGACGGCCAGATCTTCCTGGAAACCGACCTGTTCAACGCCGGCATCCGCCCGGCCGTGAACGCCGGTATCTCGGTGTCGCGCGTCGGTGGCTCGGCCCAGACCAAGATCATCAAGAAGCTGTCGGGCGGCATCCGTATCTCGCTGGCCCAGTACCGTGAGCTGGCTGCGTTCGCGCAGTTCGCCTCGGACCTGGACGAAGCGACCCGCAAGCAGCTGGAGCGTGGCCAGCGCGTCACCGAGCTGATGAAGCAGAAGCAGTACGCGCCGATGTCGATCGCCAACCAGGCGCTGTCGATCTACGCCGTCAACGAGGGTTACCTCGACGACGTGCCGGTCAACAAGCTGCTGGCGTTCGAAGAAGGCCTGCACGCCCACTTCGCCAACACCCAGGGCGAACTGGTCAGCAAGGTCAACGCCACCGGCGGTTGGGACAACGACATCGAAGGTGCCTTCAAGAAGGGCATCGCCGAGTTCAAGACCACCGGCAGCTGGTAATCGCGGTCCTGTAGAGCGGAGCCGCTGGCTCCGCTGGACCAGATGACAAACGGTTGAACAACGCGGGGCATCAGCCCCGCGCCACGGGAAACAAGAGATGGCAAGCGGACGCGAAATCAAAACCAAGATCAAGAGCGTGCAGAACACCCGCAAGGTGACGCGCGCCCTGGAAATGGTCTCGGCCTCCAAGATCCGCAAGGCGCAGGATCGGATGAAGACCTCGCGTCCGTACGCGCAGGCGATGAAGCAGGTGATCGGTCATCTGGCCCAGGCCAGCACCGACTACCAGCATCCGTTCCTGGTCGAGCGTGAGCAGGTCAAGCGGGTCGGTTTCATCGTGATCTCCTCCGATCGCGGCCTGGCCGGCGGTCTGAACAACAACCTGTTCCGCAAGATGCTGGGCGAAGCCAAGGCATGGCAGGACAAGGGTGCCGAAGTGGACCTGGTGACCATCGGCCAGAAGGCATCGACCTTCTTCCGCCGCGTGAAGGTCAACATGGTCGGCAGCGTGACCCACATCGGCGACGTGCCGAAGCTGGAATCGCTGATCGGTGTGATCAAGGTCATGCTCGACGCCTTCACCGAAGGCAAGGTCGACCGCGTGTACCTGGTCTACAACCGCTTCGTGAACACCATGACGCAGAAGGCCAGCTTCGATCAGCTGCTGCCGCTGCCGCCGGCTGAAAAGCAGGTCGCTCACCACGACTGGGATTACCTGTACGAACCCGATGCCGCGACCGTGCTCGAGCACGTGATGACGCGTTACATCGAGTCGCTGGTGTACCAGGCACTGCTGGAAAACGTCGCCTCCGAGCATGCAGCACGCATGGTTGCGATGAAGGCGGCGAGCGACAACGCCAACAAGCTGATCGGCACCCTGCAGCTCGTCTACAACAAGGCGCGCCAGGCAGCGATCACCCAGGAAATCTCCGAAATCGTCGGCGGCGCGGCAGCAGTCTGACCGCGTTCGTTCAAAGCACACATTTAGAGGATGCAGCAATGAGTCAGGGCAAGATCGTTCAGATCATCGGCGCGGTCGTCGACGTCGAATTCCCGCGTGAGTCGGTGCCGAAGGTGTACGACGCACTGAAGGTCGACAACACCGAAATCACCCTTGAAGTCCAGCAGCAGCTGGGCGACGGCGTGGTGCGTACCATCGCCCTCGGTTCCACCGACGGCCTGAAGCGCAACCTGGTCGCCACCAACACCGGCCGCGGCATCTCCGTGCCGGTCGGCGCTGGCACCCTGGGCCGCATCATGGACGTGCTCGGCCGTCCGATCGACGAAGCCGGCCCGGTGGCCGCCAGCGACAGCTGGGAAATCCACCGCGCGGCCCCGTCGTATGAAGACCAGTCCCCGGCCACCGAACTGCTGGAAACCGGCATCAAGGTCATCGACCTGATGTGCCCGTTCGCCAAGGGCGGCAAGGTCGGCCTGTTCGGCGGCGCCGGCGTCGGCAAGACCGTCAACATGATGGAACTGATCAACAACATCGCCAAGGCGCACAGCGGTCTGTCCGTGTTCGCCGGCGTGGGTGAGCGTACCCGTGAGGGCAACGACTTCTACCACGAAATGAAGGACTCCAACGTCCTCGACAAGGTGGCGATGGTGTACGGCCAGATGAACGAGCCGCCGGGCAACCGTCTGCGCGTCGCCCTGACCGGCCTGACCATGGCCGAGTACTTCCGCGACGAGAAGGACGAAAACGGCAAGGGTAAGGACGTCCTGCTGTTCGTCGACAACATCTACCGCTACACCCTGGCCGGTACCGAAGTGTCGGCACTGCTGGGCCGTATGCCGTCCGCCGTGGGTTACCAGCCGACCCTGGCCGAGGAAATGGGCGTCCTGCAGGAGCGCATCACCTCGACCAAGAACGGTTCGATCACCTCGATCCAGGCCGTCTACGTTCCCGCGGACGACCTGACCGACCCGTCGCCGGCGACCACCTTCGCCCACCTGGACTCGACCGTCACCCTGTCGCGTTCGATCGCCTCGCTGGGTATCTACCCGGCCGTCGATCCGCTGGACTCCACCAGCCGCCAGATGGACCCGCTGGTCATCGGCCACGAGCACTACGACACCGCCCAGCGCGTCCAGCAGACCCTGCAGAAGTACAAGGAACTGAAGGACATCATCGCGATCCTGGGCATGGACGAACTGTCCGAAGAGGACAAGCAGGCCGTGTCGCGCGCCCGTAAGATCGAGCGCTTCTTCAGCCAGCCGTTCCACGTGGCCGAAGTGTTCACCGGTTCGCCGGGCAAGTACGTGCCGCTGAAGGACACCATCCGTGGCTTCAAGGCCATCGTCGATGGCGAGTACGACCACCTGCCGGAGCAGGCGTTCTACATGGTCGGCGGCATCGAAGAAGCGGTCGAGAAGGCCAAGAAGATGGCCGAGAAGGCCTGATCCGGGACGGGCGGGAGCGATCCTGCCCGACCTGACGCCGGCGCCGGGCAACCGCCCGCGCCGGTGGACTCCCACGGTGGCATTGCGCCGCCGCGAACAGCGAAGAGATTTGCATGAGCACGATCCGTTGCGACATCGTCAGCGCCGAGCAGGAAATCTTCCGTGGCGAAGCGACCCTGGTCGTGGCCACCGGTGAGCTGGGCGAACTGGGCATCGCGCCCAAGCACGCGCCGCTGATCACCCGCCTGAAGCCGGGCAAGGTGGTAGTGACCACGCCGAACGGCGAGCAGCTGGATTTCGCCATTTCCGGCGGCATCCTGGAAGTGCAGCCGCAGGTGGTGACCGTGCTGGCCGACACCGCGATCCGCGCGCAGGACATCGACGAAGCCTCGGTCCGCAAGGCCAAGGAAGAAGCCGAGCGCATCCTGGCCAACCGCGGCGAAGCGATGGAAGTGGCCGAAGCCCAGCAGAAGCTGGCCGAAGCCGTTGTCCAGCTGCAGGCCCTGGAACGCCTGCGCAAGACCCTCAAGCACTGAGGTTCACGCGCTGCATCCACGAAAACGCCGGCCCTGTGCCGGCGTTTTTGTTTGGGTGGCTGTGTAGAGTCGACCGGGTAGAGTCGACTGTTAGACGACTATCGCGCGCAGCGCGGGATTTTCGCGACCTTACGGAAGAGCAGTCGACTAACAGTCGACTCTACCGTTCCCGATCCCGATCCCGATCCCGATCCCGATCCCGATCCCGTTTCGGTTCCGGCATCCCGAATCCCACCCTGCATCAGCGATACACCACATACCGCATCAACAGGAACGAGACGCAGGCCAGCCCGCCTTCCACCAGTGGCTTGGCCAGCCAGGTGTACTGCAGGCCCAGCGCGTGGTCCACCAGGCTCACCAGCAACGTGCTCGCCACGGTGAGCAGCAGCCATAGTCCGAAGAAGCGTGCAAAGCGCTTCCAGCCCAGTCTCTGTGCGCCCGCCTCGGCAAAGGTGTAGCGGCCGTTGAGCCAGAAGCCCAGCAGCATGCCGGCCAGGCGCCCGGCGACGTTGGCCGGCGCCACTGGCATGCCCAGCGCGGTGGTGACCACGAACACGAGCCAGTCGAGCAGCAGCTGCACGAGCCCGATGACGAGGTAGGCGCTTCCCTGGCGGATGAGGCTCATCGGCATGGCGAAGGGGGAGGGATGCCCATGTTAACGGCGCACGCTCTAGAATCACCGGCAACGAACCACGGACTGCCGTTCCCATGACCCAACCCCTGCACGTCATCATCCTCGCCGCCGGCGCTGGCAAGCGCATGAAGTCGGTGCTGCCGAAGGTGCTGCAGCCGATCGCGGGCCAGCCGATGCTGGCGCACGTGATCGATGCGGCCCGTGAGCTTCAGCCGGCGGCGATCCATGTGGTCCATGGCCACGGCGGCGAAGCCGTGCGCCAGTACTTCGCCGGCCAGCAGGACCTGCAATGGGCTGAACAGGCACAGCAGCTCGGCACCGGCCACGCCGTCGCGCAGGCGATGCCGCAGGTGCCCGATGCTGCACAGGTACTGGTGCTGTACGGCGACGTACCGCTGATCCGTGCGCAGACCCTGCGTGAGCTGCTCGCGCAGCCGGGTCGGCTGGCGGTGCTGGTGGCCGAGGTGGATGACCCGACTGGCTATGGCCGCGTGCTGCGCGATGCCGAGGGCAAGGTGGGTGCGATCGTCGAGCAGAAGGATGCCAGCGACGAGCAGTTGCGCGTGCGCATCATCAACACCGGCATCATCGCCGCGGAATCGACCGCGCTGCGCCGCTGGCTGTCGCAGTTGTCGAACAGCAACGCACAGGGCGAGTACTACCTGACCGACGTGTTCGCGTTCGCCGCGCACGAGTACACCCCGGCCGAGATGGCGCTGGTGGCCGACGCGCAGGAAGCCGAAGGGGCGAACGATCCGTGGCAGCTGTCGCAGCTGGAGCGTGCCTGGCAGCGTCGCGCAGTGCGTGCGCTGTGCGCGCAGGGCGCGCGCGTGCGCGACCCGGCACGGCTGGACATCCGCGGCACCGTCACCGTTGGCAGCGACGTGCTGATCGATGTCGACGTGGTGCTGGAAGGCAACATCGTGCTCGGTGACGGGGTCACCGTCGGTCCGTTCAACCGCCTGAAGGACGTCAACCTCGGCCCGGGCACCGAAGTGCGCGCGCATTGCGATCTGGAAGGCGTGGTCACCGAAGGCGCTGCGCAGATCGGCCCATTCGCCCGCCTGCGCCCGGGCACCGTGCTGGCCGATGGCGTGCACGTCGGCAACTTCGTCGAGACCAAGAAGGTCACGCTGGGTGTGGGCAGCAAGGCCAATCACCTCACCTACCTGGGCGATGCGGTGATCGGCAGCAAGGTGAACATCGGCGCCGGCACCATCACCTGCAACTACGATGGCGTGAACAAGTCGACCACCACCATCGGCGACAACGCGTTCATCGGCTCCAACAGTTCGCTGGTAGCGCCGGTGACCATTGGCGACGGCGCGACCATTGCCGCCGGTTCGGTCATCACCCGCAACGCGCCGGACGGCAAGCTGACACTGGCACGTGCACGACAGGAAACCATCGATGGCTGGAAGCGCCCGCTCAAGAAGTCCTGAGCCCCGCCTTCCTCGCGCCGCTGAACTTGGTGTGCTGCCCGGCATCGAGCAGCGCGCCGGCGAGGTGTTGAAGGGCCATGAGGCCTATCCGGTGTTCGCCGGGCATGGCCTGGACCTGCCGACACTGCAGGACGGCCTTGAGCGCCGGCAGCTGTGGGTGGTGGATGCGGCTGACGGTGGCATCGCCGGGTATCTGCTTGCCGGCGAACTGGCGGGTGAGTTCCACGTTCTGCAGATGGATGTAGATCCTGCGCACGCGCGGCAGGGCCATGGGCGCGCGTTGTTGCGCCATGCATTGGTACAGGCCCGGGCGGAAGGCTATCGCTCGGCTGTGCTGACCACGTTGTCCGACGTGCCGTGGAATGCGGCCTTCTATGCCAGCGAAGGGTTCGTCACCGTGCCGGAGGCGGAGTGGGGTGCCGGACTGCAGTCGGTGATGGCCGAAGAGGCTGCGCTCGGGTTTCCGATGCAGCTGCGCGTGGCGATGCGGAAAATCTGGTAGATGCCGACCTTCGTCGGCACATCCGCGCATGGCGGTGCGTGCTTCTGGTAGTTGCCGACCTTGGTCGGCATATCCACGCATGGCGTGGATCTACTGACTGGCCGATCAGGGGTGGCGACTACCGGTAGCCCCGATCGGCCCGCTCAACCCACCGGCAGCAGGATCGACACGCACAACCCGCCATCGCCGCGATTCTGCAGTGACACGCGTCCGCCGTGCGCTTCCACGATCTCGCGCGTCAGCGCCAGCCCCAGCCCGGTGCCGTTGCGCTTGGTCGAATAGAACGGCATCAGTGCGTTCTGCAGCACCTGCTCGTTCATGCCCTTGCCACGATCCAGCACGTCCAGCCGCAGCCACTGCGGCAGCCGCGTCAGCTGTACCTGCACGTCATCGTTGGGCGGCTCGGCTTCGGCGCAGGCTTCGTGCGCGTTCTTCAGCAGGTTCAACAACGCCTGCCCGAACTGCGCGATGTCGATGCGACTGCTCAGCTCCTCGTCCGGTTCACGCTCCATGCCGAACGGAATCTGCTGGCGCAGGCTGGACAGGAACGGTGCCCAGTGCACGGTCTGCAGCTGTGGCTGTGGCAGCTTGGCAAAGCGCGCGTAGCCGCGGATGAAGCCTTCCAGGTGGCGTGCGCGGTCTTCGATGGTGGTGAAGATCTCCGGCAGCCGGTCGAAGCGCTCGCGCTGCACCAGCACGCCGCCGGAATGGGCGAGCGAAGCGATCGGCGCCAGCGAGTTGTTGAGCTCGTGGCTGATCACCCGGATCACCTTCTTCCAGGTCTGCACTTCCTGGCGGCGCAGTTCGGCGGTCAGCAGCCGCACCAGCAGCAGGTCGTGCGGGCGGCCGTTGAGCTGGAACGCGCGCCGCGAGAGGTGGTAGACCTGCTCATCGTCCTCGTCGCCGTCTTCGCCATCGGCATGTACCGCGAACAAGCTGTCACCGCCACGGGCGATGGCATCGCGCAGTTCCACCGGCACCTGTTCCAGCACGTCTTCCAGGCGCTGGCCTTCCAGCTTCCAGCCGCCGTGCAGCAGCTTGCGCGCCGCCAGGTTGGAGAACACCACGCGGGCGACGCCATCACCGCCGGAGGCGATCAGCAGCATCGCCACCGGCGTGTTCTGCACCATGGTGTCCAGCAGCAGCTCACGTTGCACCAGCCCCTGTCGCTGCGCGCGCAGCACGTCGCCCAGTTCGCGGTGGGCCTGCACCAGGTCGCCCAGCTCGTCGTTCCCCGGCCAGTGCACACCGAAGTTGTATTCGCCATCGCGGTAACTGCTGGTGGTACCGGCCAGGGCACGCATCAGCGAGCGTACCGGCGCCGTCGCACGGCGCAGGGTCCACCACATCAGCGACAGCAGGATCAGCGCCGATACCGTGGTCACCACCCAACCATGGTCCATCCAGTAGGCCAGCAGCCACGGCAGTGCCGCAGCCAGTGCCAGCACCGGGAGCAGGCGCAGGAACAGGCGGAAAGTGAAGGAGCGCCGTTTCATTCGCGTGGAATGCCGTGGCGGTCCATGCGCCGGTAGAGCGCCTGGCGGCTCAGGCCGAGCTCGGCGGCAGCCTGGGCGATGACGCCATGGTTGCGCGCCAGTACATCCTCGATGCGTGCGCGGTCGGGATCATTGCCTGCGCTGGGTGCCGGCCGCGGTGCGACGGCTGCGCGTGGCAGGTTGAGATCGGCCACTTCGATGCGGTTGCCGGTGGCCAGCAGTTCGGCACGCTGGATCACGTTGCGCAGTTCGCGCACGTTGCCGGGCCACGGGTGCCGCTGCAGTGCTGCGGTGGCGGCGCTGGACAGCGGCTTGCCGGCGGCCAGGAATCGTTCGGCCAGCGGCACGATGTCGCCCGGTCGTTCGGCCAGCGGCGGCAGCACCAGTTCCACCGTATTGAGGCGGTAGTAGAGGTCTTCGCGGAAGGTACCGTCGCGGATCATCGCCGGCAGGTCGGCATTGGTCGCGCTGACCACGCGGACCTTGACCTGGCGTTCGCGGTTGGAGCCCAGGCGCTCGAAGCGGCCGGTTTCCAGCACGCGCAGCAGCTTCATCTGCCCGCCCAGCGACAGGTTGCCGATCTCATCCAGGAAGAGGGTGCCACCATCGGCGGCTTCGAACTTGCCTTCGCGTGCCTTGTTGGCGCCGGTATACGCACCGGCTTCGGCACCGAACAGCTCGGCTTCGATCAGTTCCGAGGGCAGCGCGCCGCAGTTGACCGCCACGAACGGACCCTTGGCCACCAGCGAATTGGCCTGGATGATCTGCGCGATCTTTTCCTTGCCGGCGCCGTTGGGGCCGGTGATCAGCACCGGCAGTTCCGAGCGTGCGACCTGGCAGGCCAGGGTGACCACACGCTCGCTGGCCGGATCGGCGACTACCGCACCGCACAGGTCGTACTTCGCTTCCAGCGCATTGCGCTGGCGCAGTTCACGCGTGCGCCGGCGGTCCAGCTCGCGGCGCGCCTCGGACAGTTCCAGCAGGTTGTTGACCGTGGTCAGCAGCTTGCGATCGTCCCACGGCTTGGCCAGGTAGTCGGCGGCACCGGCCTTGACCAGGTCCACGGCGCTGCTCAGATGGGTCCACGCCGTGAGCAGGATCACCGGCAGGTCCGGATGGCGCGCGCGGATCTGCGCGAACAGCGCCTCGCCCTCTTCACCGGAGGTGGTGTCCTCGCTGAAATTCATGTCCTGGATGACCAGGTCGACCGGCTGTGATTCGAGCAGCGCCAGCCCGTCGGCGGGCGTCTGCGCCTGCAGGGTATCGATGTCATGCAGGGAGAACAGCACGTCCAGCGCGGTACCCACGCTGGCGTTGTCGTCGATGATCAGGATCGCAGGCATCAAGCGGTTCTGCAGAAAGGGATGGGCGGCGCCGATGGAGCCGTTCGTGTCCACGCACCGGGAGAGCCCGGCGCCACCCATCAAGCATAGCCAAACCTGTGGCCGTGCAGGAGCGGATGATGCTCAGCGCCCGGGTGGGGCCGGCGGAGGTGGTGGCGCGGGTGGTGGCGGGACATCCAGTGCCTGTCGCCATGCGGCGGCGTTGACCGCCACCGTCAGTTCGCGTCTGTCGCGGCGCAGCAACAGATAGGCAGTGGCTGTGCTGGAATGGCGCAAGGCCACGGCAAGGTGCTCGACCCGGCGCACCGCCGTGTCGTCCACGCGGAGGATGCGATCCCCGCTGCGTACGCCGAAGCGTGCTTCCGGGCTGGCGGCTTCCACATGCACCTGGCCTTCGGTCGAGCGCAGCGACAACCGCGCTCCATCCTGGCGCCATTCCAGCGTCTGTGCGCTGCCACCACCGGCCAGCGCCGGCAGTGGCAGGAGCAGCATCAGGCACATCGCGCAGGCACGCATCTCACGCGCCCCGCGTGGCGACCGCAGGCGGTACCGCCGCCGCACGCCGTGCCGGACCGAACACCGCGATCTGGCCCAGCACCCACAGCAGCAGTGCGCCCAGGGGCAGGTAGTACAGCGGCATGCGCGGCAGCTCGTACAGGTTCATCAGGGCCAGGTTGATCGCGTAGGCAGCCAGCATGCCCAGCACGATGCCCAGCGTGGCCAGCAGGAAGTTCTCGGTCTGGAAGTAGCGCAGGATCTGCCCGCGGGTCGCGCCCAGCGCACGGCGGATGCCGATCTGCTTGCTGCGCTGCTGCACCCAGAAGCTGGCCAGGCCGATGATGCCCAGCGCGGTGACCACCAGCAGCGAGATGCTGACGGTGATCAGCAGGCCGACCATCGCGCGGTCGTTCTTGAAGAAGTCCTTGCGCTGGTCTTCATAGGTCAGCTTGTCGCGCATCAGCCGGTTCGGGTCGTTGCGTTCCAGCGCGGCGGCACCGGCGTCGAGCACTTCCTGGCGGCGTTCGGGCGAGGTGCGCAGGATGTAGGTGCCACCGTCGTCGAAGGTGCGGCGGATCGGCAGCAGCATCGAGTTGGTCCAGTTGTCACTCCAGCCATTGGGTGTGCTGAGGACATCGACGATGCCGACCACGTGCAGCGACTGCTTGCCCATGTAGTAGGTCTTGCCCAGGGCGCTGCCGTTGGGCTCCATCTTGGCGGCGGTGGCCTGGGTGAGGATGACCGGGATGGCCTTTTCCTTGGCGCCGCCCTTGCTGACGTCTTCGAAGTTCTGGTACTCGTCAGGCAGAAAATCGCGGCCGGCGATCAGGTTGATGCCCATCGTGGCCAGCCCGTTCTCCGACAGGGTGTACATCGAGGCGTTGGTGGTCGGCCGTTCCTGGTCGATCACGCGCGAGATGCTGCTGCTGGAGGAGCCGTTGCGGAAGGGGATCTGGTTGATGATGGTGACGTTGCTGACGCCGGGGATCGCGCGCAGCGATGCCAGGTCCTCGCGGGTGCGGGCCATGGCGTCGGTCTGCTTGCCGATGCCGCTGACGCGCAGCATTGCCAGTTCGCTCTCGGCGATGCCGCTGGGCATGCTGATCTTTTCCACGCGCTGGCTGACCAGGAACAGCGCGTTGCAGACGATGGCGCAGGTCAGTGCGACTTCCAGCACGATCAGGGCGGCAGCGGTCTTGTGCCGGCGCAGCGTGCTGAGGATGGGGCGGATGTCCATGGGAGTCCTCGTTCGGGTGCTTACTGCGACTTGAGCTGGATGGCCGGGGTGACCTGCATGGCGCGCCAGGCGGGCAGGAAACCGGCGGCGAGGCTGGCAAACAGGGTCAGGCCCAGTGCGAGCAGCAGCATGTTGCCGTCCAGGTGGGCCAGCTTGGCGTACTCCACCGGTTGCTGGCGTACCGCGAACAGGCCGAGCAGGGCCAGGCCGATGCCGAGCACGCCACCGACCACGCCGACCGCGCCGGCTTCCACCAGGCACTGCAGGAAGATCTGGCCGCGGCTGGCACCGAGTGCACGGCGCACGCCAATCTCACCGCTGCGGCGCAGGAACTTGGCCAGCAGCAGGCCTACCGTGTTGACCAGGCAGACACCGAGGAAGCCCAGCGCCAGCCACAGCTGCAGGCGCACGTCGCTGGGGACTGCACCATTGAAGTCCAGCCATTCCATCACGGTGCGCAGGCGCACGTTCGGCGGATGCTTGAAGCGGCCGGCCTCGCGCTGCTGGGTCGAATAGTTCTCCAGGTAGCGGCGGTAGTCGCCGGCCTTGGCCGGGTCCATTTCCACCCAGTACTGCAGCCACGCGCACGGTGCATTGAGCGAGTAGCTGTTGCCGTCGGGGTTTTCGCCGAAGCAGTTCATGTTGCCGTTGTTGCCGAGCTTCAGGTCGAACGAGGTGGAGATCGGCAGCAGCAGGTCTTCGTTCTTGCCGTAGCTGCCGGTGGTCAGGTCGTAGAAGTGCGGCTCCGGGCTCCATTCCTTCATCACGCCGACGATGCGGTAACTCTGGCCTTCCATGCGCAGGTCGCGGCCCACGCTGTTGGCACCCTGGTACAGCTTGTCGTTGAGCGCCTTGGAGATGACCACTACGCGTGCGCGGCCTTCATCGTCCTCGCGCGTCCAGGGGCGGCCGTACTGCATGGGCACCTCGAACATCGGGAAGAAGTCGGCCGAGGTCCAGCGGGTGTCGATGCTGAAGGGCTTGAGGGTGCTGTTGTCCGGTTCGATGGTGCCGCCGCCGCCGCTCATCAGTGCCTGGCGTTCACCCTTGGCTTCGCGCAGCAGCGCTTCACCGTCGAAGCGGGTCAGCTGGGTTTCCGGTTCTTCGCCGGCGACATAGGCGCCGGTCGCGGCGTCGAGCTGCACGTAGAACAGGCGGTCGCTCTTGCCGGGAATCGGGTCGCCGGACAATACGTGGAACACGGTCAACGTGGTCATCGAGGCGCCGATGCCGAGCGCGATGGCAACCACCATCAGCGCGGTCAGGACCTTGTTGCGGCGGAAGCTGCGCGCCGCCAATCGGGCGTAGTAGGCGAACATGGTCGGGCCCTCACTCGTTGACGGCGACGATGTGGCGCACCGGCGTGGCCAGCACCGGCTCACGCACCAGGTCGGTCACCTGGCCGTCGACGATGTGCACGTTGCGCTGCGCGCGTGCGGCCAGTTCCGGGTCGTGGGTGACCATCACGATGGTGGTGCCGGCGGCATTGATCTCTTCCAGCAGTTCCATCACGCCACGGGCCATCTGCGTATCCAGGTTGCCGGTCGGTTCGTCGGCCAGCAGCAGGCGCGGGCTGCCGGCCAGGGCACGTGCGATCGCCGCGCGCTGCTGCTGGCCGCCGGACAGCTCGTTCGGGTAGTGCTTCATGCGCGAGCCGAGGCCGACCTGGGTCAGCGCCTTCTCGATGCGTTCGCGGCGCTCGTTGGCGCTCATCCTGCGATAGCGCAGCGGCACGTCGACGTTGTCGAACAGGTTGAGGTCCGGGATCAGGTTGAAGCCCTGGAAGATGAAGCCGATCTTCTGGTTGCGCAGGCGGCTGCGCGCATCATCGCCCAGCGTGCTCACGTCCTGGCCGTCCAGCATGTAGGTGCCGCTGGTGAAGGTTTCCAGCAGGCCGGCGATGTTGAGGAAGGTGGTCTTGCCGGAACCGGACGGGCCGGTGACGGCGACGAACTCGCCTTCCTTGACCTGCAGTTCCAGCGAGCGCAGTGCGTGGGTTTCCACCTGTTCGGTGCGGAAGACCTTGGCGACCGAGCGCATTTCGAGCATGTACATGGGGTGTCCTCTCTCCAGGATTCAGGTATCAGGTATCAGTTGACGGAGACGCGCTCGGCGTCCTTGAACAGGTCGCTGCCGGAGACCACGATGCGGTCGCCCGGTTGCACACCCGACTTGATTTCCACTTCGCCCAGGCTGCTGACGCCCAGTTCCACCGGACGACGCACGGCGGTGCGGCCATCCATCACGTAGGCCATGCCATTGCCCTGTTCGACGAACGGGCCGCGCTCGACCTTCAGCACGTTCCTGCGGGTATCGAGCAGCACCCGCACCGACATCCGCTGGCTCTGGCGCAGGCCTTCCGGCTGCGCGCTGGCAAAGCGCACGCGTGCGTTGACCTCGCCGTTGACCACTTCCGGCGACACCGCGCTGATCTCACCCGGGAACGGCCGGCCGTTGCCACCGGTCAGCTGTGCCGGCATGCCGATCGCCAGGTCGCGGGCGAAGCTTTCCGGCACCTTGATCTCGACTTCGAACTTGGACAGGTCGACCACGCCCAGCACCGGGGCGTTGGCGGCCAGGTTGGTGGACTGCACCGCCTGCACCTGGCCGACCTGGCCATCGAACGGGGCACGCAGCGTCAGCGCGTCGACCTGGCGCTGCACTTCGGCCACCACCGCCTTCTGGCGATCGGCCAGCAGGCGCTTGTTGCGGGCATCCAGGTCGGCGCCCTGGCTCTGCAGGCGTGCATCGGTGGTGGCGTTGGCCAGGGTGATGTCGGCCTTCTTCAACGAGTCCTTGGCCTTGGCCAGGTCTATCTGCGGCACCGCACCGCCGTCGTAGCCGCGCTGGTAGCGCTGCAGGTCGCGGTCGGCGGCCTGCCGTTCGATGGTGGCCTGGTCGGTTTCCTTGCGCGACTTGGCGCGGGCCAGGGTGGCGTCCAGCGCGGCACGGCTGGCCTCGGCTTCCAGGCCGGCCAGGGTGGCCTGTTCCTGGGCCAGCTTGCTGCGCAGTTCGGGGCTGTCGATGATCGCCAGCTCCTGCCCCTTCTTCACCACATCGCCGGCGACTACCTTCAGGTCCACGGTGCCGGCGGAGATGGCATACAGGATCGGGCTGTTGGCGGCGATCACGCGGCCGTCGGCGGCGATGTCACGGACCAGATCGCCACGCTTCACTTCGGCGATGCGCACGCGGCTGCTGTCGAAGGAGCGGCTGGCGTTGGACCAGGCGTGCACGGCCCAGCCGATGCCGGCGAGCAGGGCGATCGTGCCCAGCGCCGGCCAACGGTAACGGAGCCAGTTGGCGCGCGGAGCGCTGGCCGGGGTGGAGGAAACGATCTGGTCCTGGGCGGAAGTGTCGCGGATCATCGGGTGCGTGCCTGACGGTGGTAGCCAGTACCAAGCACGTAGCGTGCCAACTTTATTTCCTTTTCCATCAATGAGTTGGGTGGGCGTCTGAAGTGTCCGGGTGTCCGCGGACACCTTTCCGGACACTTTCATTAAGCGGACAGGAGGGGGAAGCCGGACACGCAGGCTAGAATGCGACGATCGTCTTCAAGGAAACGCGTGACATGTGTGGAATCGTGGGTGCGATCGCTGATCGCGACGTAGTGCCGGTGCTGATCGAGGGTCTGAAGCGCCTTGAGTACCGTGGTTACGATTCCTCGGGTATCGCGGTGATCGACCATGCCGAGCGGTCGGAGGTGCGTCGCGTGCGTCGTACCGGCCGAGTGTCGGAAATGGCCACGGCGGCCGAGGCCGAGGGCTTCAACGCGGTGCTCGGCATCGGTCATACCCGCTGGGCCACCCACGGTGGTGTCACCGAGGCCAATGCGCATCCGCACATCAGCCAGGGCGTGGCGCTGGTGCACAACGGCATCATCGAGAACCACGAAGAGCAGCGCGAGAAGCTGCGCGCGATGGGCTACACCTTCGAGTCGCAGACCGATACCGAAGTCATCGCACACCTGATCCACCACCACCTGAAGGATGGCGACGACCTGCTGGTGGCGCTGCAGCACACGGTGAAGGAACTGACCGGCGCCTACGCGCTGGCCGTGGTCAGCCGCGCCGAGCCGGAGCGCTTCGTCTGCGCGCGCATGGGCTGCCCGCTGCTGATCGGCCTGGGCGAAGGCGAGAACTTCGTCGCCTCCGACGTCTCGGCGGTGATCTCGGCCACCCGCAAGGTGATCTTCCTGGAAGAGGGCGACACCGCCGAAATCCGCCGCGACGGCGTGCGCATCTTCGACGAGCACGACCAGCCGGTCGAGCGCGACGTGCATCTGTCCGACGTGTCGCTGGCATCGCTGGAGCTGGGCCCGTACCGCCACTTCATGCAGAAGGAAATCCACGAGCAGCCGCGCGCGCTGGGCGACACAATCGAGGCGGCGATCGATGCCGGTGGTTTCCCGGCCGAGCTGTTCGGCAAGAACGCCGAAGCCGTGTTGTCGGGCATCGAGGGCGTGCAGATCATCGCCTGCGGTACCAGCTACTACGCCGGCCTGACTGCACGCTACTGGGTCGAGGCCATCGCCGGCCTGCCGTGCAGCGTGGAGATCGCCAGCGAGTACCGCTACCGTGCCGCGTATGCCAACCCGAAGCACCTGATCGTCACCATTTCCCAGTCCGGCGAAACGCTGGATACGATGGAAGCGCTGAAGTACGCCAAGTCGCTGGGCCACAAGCACACGCTGTCGATCTGCAACGTGCCGGAAAGTGCGATTCCGCGGGCCAGCGAACTGGTCTGCTACACCCGTGCCGGTGCCGAGATCGGCGTCGCTTCGACCAAGGCCTTCACCACCCAGCTGGCGGCACTGTTCCAGCTGACCGTGGTGCTGGGCAAGCTGCATGGCCGCATCGACGCGGCACAGGAAGCGGACTACCTGGAGCAGCTGCGCTTCCTGCCGGGCAGCGTGCAGCACGCGTTGAACATGGAGCCGCAGATCGCTGCGTGGGCCGAGCGTTTCGCGCGCAAGAGCAGCGCGCTGTTCCTGGGCCGCGGCCTGCACTACCCGATCGCGCTGGAAGGCGCGCTCAAGCTCAAGGAAATCTCCTACATCCACGCCGAGGCCTACCCGGCGGGCGAGTTGAAGCATGGCCCGCTGGCGCTGGTGGACGAGGACATGCCGGTGGTGGTGATCGCGCCGAACGACAGCCTGCTGGAAAAGGTGAAGTCGAACATGCAGGAAGTGCGCGCCCGTGGTGGCGAGCTGTTCGTGTTCGCCGACCAGGACAGCAACTTCAACGAGTCCGAAGGCGTGCACGTGATTCGTACACCGCGCCATGCCGGCGTGCTCAGCCCGATCGTGCACACCATTCCGGTGCAGTTGCTGGCGTACCACACCGCGCTGGCGCGTGGCACCGACGTGGACAAGCCGCGCAACCTGGCCAAGAGCGTGACAGTGGAGTAACACCCGTCGGCTCGGTTGGATGCTGCAAGCGAAGGGGGCCCCAGTGGCCCCCTTTCGTTTGTGCCGGAGTCCGTGCGAAGTGGGACAGCCTCAGGGTGTTCTGTCCGCCGTCGGCAGCCATCAATCAATCTTTAACACGCGGCATCGCGTGTATTCAGCGGCGGTTTCAGCCGCGATGCCATTCTCTGGATCGTCGGTTGGTTCCCACGACGAACTGTCCCATCGATGCCGGTAGTGACCGATGGTCGCAGTCGTAGAATCAAGTTGACCGAGGTCCAAGGTGAGCGGTTGAACCCACCTCGTTCGCGTTGCAGCACGATGCCTGCCGATCCATCTCCCAAGGCCGGCGTGTGCGCCAGACGTGCGCTGAAAGGTCTGTTCCCGGGGAGGGGGCGTATCGGAAGAGCACACTTT
Source organism: Stenotrophomonas sp. 59 (assembly GCF_030291095.1). Taxonomy (NCBI): domain Bacteria; kingdom Pseudomonadati; phylum Pseudomonadota; class Gammaproteobacteria; order Lysobacterales; family Lysobacteraceae; genus Stenotrophomonas; species Stenotrophomonas sp. 59. The sequence goes on along the minus strand of NZ_CP127408.1, from coordinate 3,932,826 downwards.
TTTGACTTCAGTGACCTGCACCAGGAAACAAGAATGAACGTCCGCGAACTCCTGCAATCCAAGAAAGAAGCTGTCATCACCATCGACGCCGAAGACACCATCGGTGCCGCCGCCCACAAGATGAGCGCGAACAAGATCGCTGCGCTGGTGGTGATGAAGGACGATGCCCCGGTCGGCATCATTTCCGAAAAGGACATCGTGCGCACCTTGGCCGACGACGGCCCGCAGGCCGGCCGCCGGGTGATTTCCAGCCTGCCGTCCACCGGCCTGGAAGGCATCGCCCCGGAGGCCACCCTGAAGCAGGCCATGTCGTTGATGACGTACTCGCGGCGCCGTCATCTGATGGTCACCGAAGGCACCCGCCTGGTCGGCATCCTCAGCCTGGGCGACATCGTGAAGAACCTGCTGGGCGAGCTGGAGCTGGAAAAGGCCGTGCTGCAGGACATCTACATGGCCGCCCACTGAGGGCCACACCGTCGGAAGCAGAGAAGCCGGGCATTGCCCGGCTTCTTCGTTCACGGCATCGGTGAAATCAGAAAGTGACCTTCACCGAGTCGGCGCTGTAGTTGGCCGGGCCGTGGTAGACCACTTCAATGTTGTTGCCATCGGGATCGAGCACGAACGCGCCGTAGTAGCCCGGGTGGTAGGGGCGTTCGCCGGGCGCGCCGTTGTCGGTACCGCCGGCGGCAATGGCGGCGCTGTGGAAGGCATCGACAGTGGTGGTGTCGCGGGCCTGGAATGCCAGGTGGTGGCGGCCGGTCAGCTGGCCAGCGGCGGCCTCGCTGCTGGCGCTGGAAATGAACAGCTCGTCGGCCCAGAAGTAGTCATCGCCTTCACCGGCCACCGGGATGCCGATGGTGTCGAACACCGCCTGGTAGAAGCGGCGGCTGGCGGCCAGGTCGCGCACCACCAGCTGGATGTGGTCGATCAGGCGGCCACGGTGAAGTTCCATCGTTTCCATACGAACCTCGCAAAAAAGGGGACGGAGTCGGTAGCGCCGGGCCGTGCCCGGCGAGCGCGCAGCGCGGCCTGCTCAAGGCCGCCGGGCATGGCCTGGCGCTACCGGAATTGTGCCCCTTTCCGGGTCAGGCGTTGGCGATGATCTCGACCCAGTAGCCGTCCGGGTCCTTGATGAAGGCCAGGTTCTTCATGCGGCCGTCGGTCAGGCGCTTCTGGAAGGTCACGCCGAGGTCCTCGAAGCGCTGGCAGGCGGCCTCGATGTCCGGCACCGACACGCAGATGTGGCCGAAGCCGCGCGGGTCGCTGTTGCCGTCGTGGTAGACCGCGCCGTCCTGGTTCTCGGTGCCGTGGTTGTGGGTCAGTTCCAGCACGCCCGGCAGGCCGGCCATCCACAGGCGGCGGGCGTTGTCATCTTCCGGCACCGTGACGCCAGCGGGCACGTAGGCCAGGAAATACAGGCTGAACTGGGCCTCCGGGAAGTCGCGCTTGTCGATCAGCTGGTAGCCGAGCACGCGGGTGTAGAAGTCCAGCGAGGCGGTAATGTCCTTCACCCGCAGCATGGTGTGGTTGAACACGAAGCCGGTGGTTTCGGCCGGGGCCTGGGCGGCGACGCCGGGAACATCGCGCAGGGCGGTAATGGTCATGGGGGAGGTCCTTCAGACAGGGCCGTTGCCGGCCGGATGGGGCCATTCTACCGGCCAGCACCTGACGGCACTGCGACGTACAATGGCCGGATCGCACCGTTCCGTCCTGACAACGATTGCCCGCCATGTCGCAGCGTGAATGGGTGGCCGCCGCCATCCGCAAGATCGAAGCCGATTTCAACCGTTCCGCCGATACCCACCTGATCCCGTTGGCGCTGCCAGGGTTCGAGGGCATCGACCTGTACCTGAAGGATGAATCGAGCCATCCCACCGGCAGCCTGAAGCACCGGCTTGCGCGCTCGCTGTTCCTGTATGCGTTGACCAATGGCTGGTTGCGCGAAGGGCGCCCGGTGATCGAAGCATCCAGCGGCTCGACCGCTGTCTCCGAAGCCTATTTCGCGCGGCTGCTCGGCCTGCCGTTCATTGCGGTGATCCCGGCCACGACCTCGCCGGAGAAGATCGCGGCGATCGAGTTCCACGGGGGCCGCTGCCATCTGGTCGAGCGTGCCTGCGATCTCAACTGCGATTCGGAAAAGCTGGCCCGCGAGACCGGCGGCCATTTCATGGACCAGTTCACCTACGCCGAACGCGCGACCGACTGGCGCGCCAACAACAACATCGCCGAATCCATCTTCAAGCAGATGGCCGAAGAACCGAGCCCGGTTCCGGAATGGATCGTATGCAGCCCCGGCACCGGCGGTACCGCCGCCACGCTGGGCCGTTATGTCAGCTACCGCCGGCATGACACCCGCATCCTGTGCGCGGACCCGGAAGTGTCGGTGTTCTTCGATGGCTACAAAGCAGCCGTGGCCGGTGAACAGGATTGGCGCGGCCTGACCTGCAGCGGTGGCTCGCGCGTGGAAGGCATCGGCCGGCCGCGGGTGGAGCCGAGCTTCATCCCGACCAGTGTCGATGCGATGGTGAAGGTGCCCGATGCACTGAGCCTGGCCGCGATGCGCCATGTCAGCCGCCAGCTGGGGCGCCGCGTTGGTGGCTCCACCGGCACCAACTTCATCGGTGTGCTGCAGGCCGCGCAGTGGATGCGCGAGGCGGGCCACCAGGGCAGCATCGTCAGCATCCTGTGCGACAGCGGCGAGCGCTACGCGCAGAGCTATTACGACCCGTCGTGGTACGCGCGGCAGGGCATCGATGTCGACGGCGCCGATGCGCAACTGGCGGCCGCGGTGGCCGGGCAGGGGCTGCCGGCGTTGCCGTGGTGCAGCCTGGAAGCGCTGTAGGACGGTCGACGTTGTCGCCGGGCATGGCCCGGCGCTACCGATCATGCCGGGCGGGTAGCGCCGGGCCGTGCCCGGCGAGCGCAGCGGTGTGCTACATCCAGATCAATACCCCGCCGCGGTGAACGCATCCAGAACTGCATCGCGCAGCGCATCGGGCAGCGCCTCGATGTCCATCGCGCGGTCATCCAGGTGCAGGCCGGGATCGAGGGTACTGGCGCGGCCCTGGGCCAGTGCCTGCAGCCACAGCAGTACGCAGATCACGAACTCGCGCTCATGGCCCAGCCGCAACTGGCTGGCGCCGCGTTCGATCACTTCGAACGGGTACCACTCCTGGGCATCGTTGAACGTGCCACCCTGCTGCAGCACCGTCTGCAATTGCTGCAGGTGGCGCGGGGCGTCGTCGCCGGCATCGCACAGCGCGGCGATCCAGGTCAGTTCGGCCGTACTGGCGGACAGCGCCAGCGACCGTGCCGGTGAGGCGGATGCAACTGCAGCCAGACCTTCCATGTGGGGCCTCGTTCGATACGTACCGCTGCGGACTCCCCCGCAGCCAGAGCTTCGAGCCGTGACCGTAAGGCCGACGTGAATATCGGGCCGCGCCCCCTTGTCAGCCTCGCCTGGCAGCGCCATATCTAACGGGCTGCCCGCCTGCCGGGCCCGTACCCTGGAGACCTGCCGTGACCGTTGCCAACCCCCTGCTCGATTTTTCCGGCCTGCCGCGTTTCGAGGCGATCCGCCCGGAGCACGTGGCGCCGGCGCTGGATGTGCTGCTGGCCGAGGCGGAAGCCGCTGTCTGCGCCGCCGAGCAGGTGCAGCCGGTCACCTGGCAGACCTTCGTGGCCCCGCTGGACGATGCCACCGAGCGCCTGTGGCGCGCCTGGGGCCTGGTCGGCCACCTGCAGGGCGTGGTCAACACGCCGGAACTGCGTGAGGCCTACAACAGCAACCTGCCGCGGGTGACCCGCTTTGCCAGTGCACTGGGCCAGAACCTGGCGCTGTATCGCCAGTACCAGGCCCTGGCCGGCAGCCCCGAGGCGGCGACCTTCGATGAGGCGCAGCGCAAGGTGCTGGACAACACCCTGCGCGATTTCCGCCTGGGCGGTGCCGAACTGGCGCCCGAGGCCCAGCAGCGCTTCGCTGCGATCAAGGAAGAACTGTCGGCGCTGTCGGCGAAGTTTTCGCAGAACGTGCTGGATGCCACCGACGCGTGGTCGTTGATCATCGAGGATGAGGCACGCCTGGCTGGCGTGCCGGACGACGTGAAGGCGGCCGCGCATGCAGCAGCGGAAAAAGACGGCAACAAGGGCTGGAAGCTGACCCTGCAGATGCCGTGTTACCTGCCGGTGCAGACCTGGGGCGAGGACCGTGACCTTCGCGAGATCCTGTATCGCGCCAGTGCGCAGCGCGCATCCGAATTCGGCGACGATGCGCTGGACAACGGCGGCAATATCGACCGCATCCTCGCCCTGCGCGCAGAGCTGGCCAAGCTGCTCGGCTTCGGTTCGTACGGCGAGTATTCGGTGGCGACCAAGATGGCGCAGGACCCGGCCGAAGTACTCGGCTTCCTGCGTGACCTCGCCGCGCGCGCCAAACCGTTCGCGGCCAAGGACCGCGCCGAGCTGGAGCAGTTCGCGCGCGAGCAGCTGGGCATCGAGCCGTTGCAGGCGTGGGACCTGGCCTTCGCTGCCGATCGCCTGAAGCAGGCGCGCTACAGCTATTCCGAGCAGGAAGTGAAGCAGTACTTCACCGAACCGAAGGTGCTGGGCGGCCTGTTCTCGGTGATCGAGCAGCTGTACGGCCTGCGTGTGCAGGAGGACCGCGCGCCGGTGTGGCACGAGGACGTGCGCTTCTTCCGCCTGGTCGATGCGCAGGGCGCGCTGGTCGGCCAGTTCTATCTGGATCTGTATGCACGCGAAGGCAAGCGCGGTGGTGCGTGGATGGATGATTGCCGCAACCGCCGCGTGCGCGCCGATGGCAGCGTGCAGACGCCGCTGGTCTACCTGGTATGCAACTTCGGCCGGGGTGCCAATGGCAAGCCGGCCACCTTCAGCCACAATGAAGTGACCACCCTGTTCCATGAAATGGGCCATGGCCTGCACCAGCTGCTCACCCGCATCGGTGAACTGGGCGTAGCCGGTATCAATGGCGTGGAATGGGATGCAGTGGAACTGCCCAGCCAGTTCATGGAGAACTTCTGCTGGGAATGGGAGCACCTGCAGGGCATGACCGCGCACGTGGACAGTGGCGAGCCACTGCCGCGTGAGCTGTACGAGCGCATGCTGGCCGCGCGCAACTTCCACAGCGGCATGGCCACTGTGCGCCAGCTGGAGTTCGGCCTGTTCGACATGCTGCTGCACAGCCAGTTCGAACCGGCGCAGGACAGCGTGCTGGCGCTGCTCGACCGCGTGCGCGCGGAAGTGGCGGTGAACCATCCGCCGGTCTGGAACCGCTTCCCGCACCAGTTCAGCCATATCTTCGCCGGTGGCTATGCGGCGGGCTATTACAGCTACAAGTGGGCCGAGGTGCTGAGCGCCGATGCCTACGCCGCGTTCGAAGAAGCGCCGCAGGCGCTGGCGGAAACCGGTGCACGCTTCCGCGATGAGATCCTGTCGCGGGGTGGCAGCCGCCCGGCGGCGGAGAACTTCAAGGCCTTCCGCGGCCGCGCACCCCAGATCGACGCGCTGCTGCGCCATTCGGGCATGGCCTGACCGCTGTGGTGGGTGCCAACCTTGGTTGGCACATCACCGCCATCCACGCATGGCGTGGATCTACCGATGATATTCAGTAGATCCACGCCATGCGTGGATGAGGCGGGTCATTCGGCGTAGATCATCTTCCGGGTCATGCCGCCGTCGACGACGAAGTCCTGGCCGGTGGTGAAGCCGGACAGCGACGACAGCAGGTACACCGCCAGCGCGCCGATGTCCTCGGGCTGGCCGACCCGGCCGACCGGGTGCTGGGCGTGGTCGGTGGCCGAGTAGTCGGGCGGGTGGCGGCGTGAGGGCGCCTGCCAGGCCGTGGTACCGATCCAGCCGGGGCTGATGCTGTTCACCCGCACCGCGGGGCCGGCGCTGATCGCCAGCGCATGGGTGAAGGCGACCAACCCACCCTTGGCGGCCGCATAGGCCTCACTGTGCGCCTCCGACTGCCATGCGCGGGTCGAAGCGATGTTGATGATCGCGCCCGCGCTACTGGCCGACAGCGCGGGCAGCGCATGCTTGCTGCACAGGAACGCACCATGCAGCGACGACAGGCGGCGTTGCCACTCGTCCCAGTCCATGTCCTGCAGCAGCGTGCCGTGCGGCCCGGCGATGCCGGCATTGTTGACCAGCCCGTCGATACGGCCGAAGCGACGCAGCGCTTCGGCGATGAACGCGCGCACGCTGGCTTCGTCGGTGATGTCCAGGTGCTGGAACGCAGCGTCATCGCCGCGCTGCCATTCGTCCAGGCAGGCCTGCCCGGCCTCCATGTCCAGGTCGCCGATCAGTACGCGGCCACCGGCACCGAGCACGGCCTGGGCGATGCCGCGGCCGATGCCGTTGGCCCCCCCGGTGATCAGCACCACCTTGCCCGACAGCGGCGCGGCCGGCCATGCGGCAATCGGCGGAACGCGGCTCATGACAGGTCGTCGCCACGCAGGCGGCGATGCCAGCCGTCCACGCCGATGCGGTCCAGGGTCTGGATGTTGCGCTCGACGATCACGTCCGGGTCCGGATAGACGTCCACCGCGCGCGCCACGCTGTCCTCGCGCAGCAGGTGCAGGGTGGGGAAGGGCGCACGGTTGGTGTAGTTGCTGGCGTCGTCGGCAGCCACGCCCTCGAACTGGTAATCCGGATGGAAGCTGGCCACCTGCAGGATGCCCTGCAGGTCCAGTGCCTCGATCGCCGCATCGGCGTTGTCGAGGAAGTCGTTGTAGTCGAGGAAGTCGGTCAGCACCTGCGGATGCACGATCAGCGTGGTATCGATCTGCTCGGCCGGCGTATCGCGTAGCAGCACCAGCTCCTCGGCCAGCTGTTCGACCAGCGCTTCGGGGGTGGTCGCATCGCTGAGCACGAAACGGACCTGGTCCTTCACGTACACCGCCTTCGCGAACGGGCACAGGTTCAGGCCGATGACGATGCGCTCCAGCCACAGGCGGGTGGCGGCGATCGGGTCATCGGTGGGCAGGTGGGTGTCGGTCATGGCGGGCACGTCGGCTGGCGGGGCGGACATTGTAGGCAGTGCGCCGCCGCCGCGCTGTTCACTGTGCAGGAACTGGACAGTCGCCATGCTGGAAATTCCCGCCGATTCAAGCCCTTGCGGGCGACCGCTGGATGGCCGATTGCCTGCCGCGGACGGCGGGCGTGGAATGGACGCACGACACAGGAGGACACCCATGACTGCATCTTCCCCGTGGCTGCCGGATGCCCTTTGGGCCGGCGCCTTCTTCGATGGCCACTGGCAGGCGGCTGCGCAACGGCAGCCGGTGATCGAGCCGGCCACCGGCAACACCCTCGGCGAGATCGGCCTGGCCGACCCGGCGCAGGTGGCACGCTCGGCGGCAGCCGCTGCCCAGGCGCAACAGGCTTGGGCGTCAGCGCCTTACGAGCAGCGCGCTGAGGTTATGCGCAAAGCGGCACGCCTGGCCGAAGAGAACATCGACACCCTGGTCGAGTGGCTGGTGCGCGAAAGCGGCTCCACTCGCCTGAAGGCCGGCTTTGAGGCCAAGGTCACCATCAAGGCGTTGCACGAAGCCGCGGCGCTGCCTTCGCGCAGCACCGGCGAGATCCTGCCTTCCGAGCCGGGCCGTCTGAACCTGGCACGGCGCCGGCCACTGGGCGTGGTCGGGGTCATCTCGCCCTTCAACTTCCCGCTGTACCTGGCCATGCGCGCGGTGGCGCCGGCGATCGCGCTGGGCAACGCCGTGGTGCTGAAGCCGGATCCGCGCACGGCGGTGTGTGGCGGCGCGGTGATCGCACGCTTGTTCGAGCAGGCCGGGCTGCCGGCAGGAGTGCTGCACATGCTGCCCGGTGATGGCGCGGCAGGTGCCGCGCTGACCAGCGATCCGCACGTGGCGATGATCCAGTTCACCGGCTCCACCGCGGCCGGGCGCAAGGTCGGCGAAGCGGCGGGCAAGCACCTGAAGAAGGTGTCGCTGGAGCTGGGTGGCAAGAACTCGCTGATCATCCTCGACGATGCCGACCTCGACCTGGCGGTGGCCAACACCGCGTGGGGCGTCTACCTGCATCAGGGACAGATCTGCATGGCGACCGGCCGCGTGCTGGTGCATCGGAAGATCCATGATGCCTTCCTGCAGAAGCTGGTGGCCAAGGCCAATTCGTTGAAGGTGGGAGATCCGGCACGCGAAGAGGTGGCCATCGGCCCGCTGATCAATGCTGGCCAGCGTGACCACGCCGCGCGCGTGGTCGAGCAGGCGCTGCAGGCCGGTGCCTCGCTGGAGGCAGGCGGTACCCATCGCGATCTGTTCTTCGCGCCGACCGTGCTTGGCAACGTCTCTGCCGACAATCCGGCGTTCAACGAAGAGATTTTCGCACCGGTGGCGGTGGTGGTGCCGTTCGACGATGACGACGAGGCCGTGCGCCTGGCCAACGGCAGCGAGTACGGCCTGTCGATGGCCATCGTCTCCAGCAATGTCGGGCGCGCGCTGAAGCTCGGTGAGCGCCTGCGCACCGGCCTGCTGCATATCAACGACCAGACCGTGAACGACGAAGTGATCAATCCCTTCGGCGGCGTCGGTGCATCCGGCAACGGCACCAGTATCGGCGGCCCCGCCAACGGGGAAGAGTTCACCCAATGGCAGTGGTTGACCGTCAAGGGCGAAGCGCCCACCTACCCGATCTGATCGAAGGAGCATTGCGATGAGCAGCAACACGACAACACGCGAGATCACTGCCGCCGTGGTCCGCGGCAAGGAACAGCCCTTCGTCATCGAGCAGGCGCGGCTGCGCGGCCCGCAGGATGACGAGGTGCTGGTGAAGGTAGTGGCCACCGGCCTGTGCCACACCGATCTGATCGTGCGTGATCAGTACTACCCGGTGCCGTTGCCTGCGGTACTCGGCCACGAAGGCGCCGGCATCGTCGAAGCGGTTGGCCCCAACGTGCGCGACCTCAAGGTGGGCGACCACGTGGTACTGACCTATGGCGCCTGTGGCCACTGCAACCCGTGCCGCGGCGGTCATGGTGCCTACTGCAAGGACTTCTTCGCGCTGAACTTCGGTGGCGATGATGGCCACGGCCATACCGCGATCACCGATGCGCAGGGCCAGCCGCTGCACGACCATTTCTTCGCGCAGTCTTCGTTTGCCACCTTCGCCATCGCGCGCGAGATCAACGCGATCAAGGTGCCCGACGACGCGCCGCTGGAACTGCTGGGCCCGCTGGGCTGCGGCATCCAGACCGGTGCCGGTGCAGTGCTCAATTCGCTGCAGGTGCGTTCGGGCAGCAGCTTCGCCAGCTACGGCGCCGGCGCGGTCGGCCTGAGTGCGGTGATGGCGGCCAAGGTGGCCGGCGCCACCACCATCATCGCCATCGACGTGGTGCCGTCGCGGCTGGAGCTGGCGCTGGAACTGGGTGCCACCCACGTGGTCAACAGCCGCGAGGCCGATGTGGTCGAGGCCGTGCGCGCGATCACTGGCGGTGGTGCTGATTTCGCACTGGAATCGACCGGTCGCCCGGAGGTGCTGTCGGCCGGTGTCGAGGCACTGGGTGGCTTGGGGATGATGGGCGTGGTCGGCGCACCGAAGCTGGGCACCACCGCCAGTTTCGATGTGAACAACCTGCTGCTCGGTGGCCGCAGCATCCGCGGCATCGTGGAAGGCGACAGCGTGCCGCAGGTGTTCATTCCGCAGCTGGTCACGCTGTTCCAGCAGGGCCGCTTCCCGTTCGACAAGCTGGTGAAGTTCTACCCGCTGGAGCAGATCAACCAGGCGGCCGAGGACAGCACGAAGGGCATCACCCTGAAGCCGATCCTGCGCATCGCGGCGTAACGGGCATCGGTAGTGCCGGCCGCTGGCCGGCAAGCCTTGTGCGATGGGGTCGGATCCGCTTTCCAAAGGAAAACGGATCCGACCCCGTGTTTGAACCGCCGTCGGAAACGTTCCGTTGCCCAGACGTAACGTGGTGTTGCCGCTGGCGGGTGTAGGCTGCATCCATGATGGCCACGACAGTCGGGCAACAGCAGTTGGTGGCGGCACGCGCCGCCTTCGTCGAGGGCGATGCGCGTTCATTGGGCGTGTTGCCGCTGCCGCTGCAGCAGTCATGGCTGCGTTCGCGCGCGGCGGGCCTGCTGCCCGGGCAGGAGCCGGACTACCGTCCGCTGCTGGGTGATGGCCGGCATCTTTCCGATCCCGGCGACCGTCGGCTCGCGCGCTGCGTGCGGCCGGAGCTGGAACAGCTGTGGGCTGCCTTTGGCGGGCGCGGCTGGACGATGTTCTGTGCCAACCGTGAGGGCATGGTGATCGCGCAGCAGGCCCATGGCCTGGAAGATGCACCGCTGCTGCGTCCGATCCAGGTTGGGCGGAGGCTGGGCGAGGGCGAGATCGGCACCACGGCACCGGCGGTCAGCCTGGCCGACGACCTGCCTGCGCTGGTACGGGGCAATGAACACTACCTGCAGCGCTTCGCCCCGGTGTTCTGCCTCAGCGAGCCACTGCACGATCTCGATGGGCAGGTATGCGGGGTGATCGATATCACCGGCCTGGGTGAGCGCGATCCCTCGTTGCTGCAGGGCTATTTCCGGCAGGCCGCGCTGGCCAGCGAGAACCGGCTGTTCCACGCGCTTGCCGACGTACACCTGCTGGCGCTGCAGCACGATCCGCGCTGGCTGGCGTCACCATTGCAGGGGCTGCTGGCGGTGCAGGAGGATGGCCAGCTGCGCGCGGCCAACCGTGTTGCGCGGCGCCTGCTGGGCCTGCCGCGTCGGGGACCGTTGCCGTTGTTGAACCTGGAAAGCGTGTTTGCCGGCGCCAGTGCCGCGCAGCGGCGGCGCCTGCTGCAACCCGGGGCGCCGCATCGGGTGCGGGTGGGCGAGGGCAGTGCGGTTTACCTGCAGCACCTGCAGGCGCCGCGCAGGGTCGCTGGCCGCAGCGCGCAACGGCCTTCAGCGGCGACGGTGGATGCACCGCTGCTGCGTGATCAGCAGCGTGAAGCGGCGCGCCGTGCGGCGCAGGCGGCGGACGGCAATCTGAGCCTGGCCGCTCGCCAGCTGGGTATCTCGCGCACCACGCTGTACAAGCTGCTGCGCGGTTGAGGCTGCAGTCCGCCGGGCATGGCCCGGCGCTACCGCTGCGGCCCGCTTAGCGCCGGGCCATGCCCGGCGGGCAGATCAGTCGCGGAAATTGTTGAACTGCAGCGGCAGCTCGAACTTGCCGGCCTTGAGCACGGCGATGGCGTCCTGCAGGTCATCGCGCTTCTTGCCCTGCACGCGCAGCTTGTCGCCGTTGATCTGGCTTTCCACCTTCAGCTTGGCATCCTTCAGGGCCGCCGCGATCTTCTTGGCGATCTTCTGCTCGATGCCCTGCTTGACGGTGATCTTCTGCCGGGCCTGGGCCAGGTTGGTCTCGATGTCGCCGAACTCCAGGCTGAGCACATCAATGCCGCGTGCGGCCAGGCGTGCACGCAGGATGTCATTCATCTGCTTGAGCTGGAATTCGGTTGGCGCGAACTGGTTGATGACATCGCCGTCGCGCTCGAACTTTGCGTCCACGCCCTTGAAGTCGAAGCGGGTGGCCAGTTCGCGGTTGGCCTGGTCGATGGCGTTGGTCAGCTCGTGGGTGTCGACTTCGGACACGACGTCGAAGGAAGGCATGGGCGGTGCTCCGCAGGTTTCAGTGGCGGCCATTCTATCGCGAGGGCCCGCTTACCCGCCCTCTGTAGAGCCGAGCCCACGCTCGGCTGCTCTTCACAACGCAGCCGAGCGTGGGCTCGGCTCTACAGAAGGCGACGACCGGGCGATAATGGGCCATGAACGTGCAACGCTCCCCTTCGCGTGCGGTGGCCTGGATGGTCGCTGCGGTCGCCTGTTTCTCGCTGATGGACGCTGGCATGAAGCAGTTGTCGGCCAGCTATCCCACCCTGGAAGTGACCTTCCTGCGCGGCGCGGCCTCGTTGCCGTTCGTGCTGGTCTGGGTGCTGGTCAGTGCCGGCCCGCGCTCGCTGGTGCCGCGGCGCTGGGGCCTGCACCTGCTGCGCGGCGCGCTGGGCATGGCAATGATCGGCTGCTTCGTGTTCGCCCTGCGCGACCTGCCGCTGTCCACCGCCTACACCATCTACTTCGTTGCTCCGCTGTTGATCGCTGCACTCTCGGTGCCGCTGCTCGGTGAACGGGTGGGGCCGCGGCGCTGGGTAGCCATCGGCATCGGCCTGGTCGGCGTGCTGGTGGTGCTGCGGCCGGGCGTGGATGGCTTCATCTCGGTGCCGGGGCTGATGGTGCTTGCCGCGGCCACCGCCTATGCCGTGGCTGCGATCACGGTCAGCCTGCTGACCCGCACCGATACTTCGCAGTCGATGGTGGTCTGGTTCCTGGTGATCATGGCGATCGGCGCGGGCCTGCTGGCCCTTCCTGGCTGGGTACCGCTGCAGCTGGCGCACGCGCCGCTGATCGCCGGCATGGGCCTGGCCGGGGCACTGGGCCAGATCGCCCTGACCAAGGCCTTCCAGCTGGGCGAGGCGTCGATGATCGCGCCGTTGGAGTACAGCGGCCTGGTCTGGGTGATCGGTTGGGACCTGGCCTTCTGGGGCCAGCTGCCGGACGGCTATACCTGGGTGGGTGCGGCGATCATCGTGGCTTCGGGGCTGTACCTGCTGCACCGCGAGCGGGTGAACCGGCAGGAACCGCCGAAGCCGCTGGATCATCCCTGAGCTGGGTCGGCCGGGGCTCTGACCTCGGCTCAATCACCGTCACGGGCGCCTTAGAACCAAAAGGAATAACATTCTGGCCCATGGCGCGGGCGCGCGAGCGCCGGCGCTGGTAGGCTGCACGCCCCCTTCCGTCACCCAGCCGGTGAGCCACGCCCGTGATCGAGTTCCAGCGCCTGCACAAATCCTATGCCGTTGCCGGCCGCGAAGTCAGCGCGCTGCAACCACTGGACCTGACCATCGAAGCCGGTGAGGTATTCGGCATCATCGGCCATTCCGGCGCCGGCAAGTCGACGCTGATCCGCATGATCAACCGCCTGGAAGAGCCCAGCGGTGGCCGGCTGCTGATCGGCGGCGAGGATGTCACTGCACTGGACGCGGACGGCCTGCGCGCGCTGCGCCGGCGCATCGGCATGATCTTCCAGCACTTCAACCTGCTGTCCTCGCGCACGGTGGCTGGCAACGTGGCTTTCCCGCTGGAACTGGCCGGCACGCCGAAGGCGGAAATCGACGCGCGTGTGGCCGAGCTACTGCAGACCGTTGGCCTGGAAGCGCACGCGCAGAAGTACCCGGCGCAGCTGTCCGGCGGCCAGAAGCAGCGCGTGGGCATTGCGCGTGCGCTGGCGACCCGTCCACAGATCCTGCTGTGCGACGAGGCGACCAGTGCGCTTGACCCGCAGACCACCGCGTCTGTGCTGTCGCTGCTGTCGAAGATCAATCGCGAGCTGGGCCTGACCATCGTGCTGATCACCCACGAGATGGATGTGATCCGCCGTGTCTGCGACCGCGTGGCCGTGCTCGACGCCGGCCAGATGGTCGAGACCGGCCCGGTCACCCGGGTGTTCCTGCACCCGCAGCACCCGACCACGCGCCGCTTCGTCAGCGAATCGGAGCATGTGGACGAGGGCACGCTGCACCGCGATTTCGACGCCGTCGGTGGCCGCATCGTGCGGCTGACCTTCCTGGGTGGCGACACCTACGAACCCCTGCTCGGCAGCGTCGCGCGCGAGACCGGGGTCGACTACAACATCCTGTCCGGCCGTATCGACCGGATCAAGGACACCCCGTATGGCCAGCTGGTGGTCGCCCTGGTGGGCGGCGACCAGTCCGCCGCGCAGGCCGCGTTCGTGGCCGCCGGCGTGCATGTTGAGGAACTGCGTCGATGATCATCGCTACTGCCGGCGGCTTCTTCCGCCACCTGGATGCGGGCAAGTGGGCCGACATCGGCCAGGCCACCATCGACACGTTGCTGATGCTGCTGGGTTCGCTGCCACTGACCCTGGCCATCGGCCTGCCCTTGGGCGTGCTGCTGTACCTGTTCGGCGCACCGCAGATGAAGCGCCGTCCGTTCGCCTATGGCGTGCTGGCGCTGGTGGTGAACCTGCTGCGTTCGGTGCCCTTCATCATCCTGATGATCGTGCTGATCCCGGTCACCCTGTTCCTGATGGGAACCTCGTTGGGCGTGCGCGGTGCGATCGTGCCGCTGGTCATCGGCGCGGCGCCGTTCTATGCGCGCTTGGTCGAGACCGCGCTGCGTGAAGTTGACCGCGGCGTGATCGAAGCGACACAGGCGATGGGCGCCACCACCTGGCAGCTGGTCACCCGCGTGTTGCTGCCGGAAGCGCGCCCGGGCCTGATTGCCGGTGCGACGGTCACCACCGTCGCGCTGATCGGTTTCACCGCGATGGGCGGCGCGATCGGTTCCGGTGGCCTCGGCGACCTGGCGTTCCGCGATGGCTACCAGCGCTCGCACACCGACGTGGCCTTGGTCACGGTGGTCCTGCTGCTGATCCTGGTGCAGCTGCTGCAGATGCTCGGCGATCGCCTGGTCGCGCACTACAGCCGCAAGTAGTCGGTGCGTCCGCCGGGCATGGCCCGGCGCTACCGGAACGTTCGCGTGGCAGGGTAGCGCCGGGCCATGCCCGGCGAGCGCTCTCTCAACGCACGTTCGGCACTTCGTAACCCAGCTTCCCGACCTGCTCGGGGTGCTGCGGCACGCGCTTGAGCTTGTCGGTGTTCACCCCGTACTCGTCGCGCAGGCGCTCGGCCAGCTCCTTGTAGAGGCCTTTGTCCATGTCCGGGGTGCGCGAGAAGATCCAGGCCATCTCACGGCCGGGGTAGCCGATCAGCGCCCAGGAATAATCCGGCGCCACTTCCAGCACCCGCGAATGGGTCGGCACGACGCGGTAGAACCAGGTACGCCAGCCATGGTTGCCGCTGTCCGGGTCGACGCTGGCGCGGGCACGCACTTCCTGCAGGGGTTCGCCGAAGCCGTCACGGTAACGGTAGGTGATGCCGACCTTGTGCGCGTCGCGCAGCTCGTATTCGTTGACGCTGGCGACATGGCCACGTTCGATGAAGTTCGGCACGCGGCCGATCACGTACCAGGTGCCCATGAAGCGCTTCAGGTCGATCGGCGCGTCCAGGGCAGCCGCACCAGAGGCGCTGGTACGGGGCGACGGCGGCTCACTGGCGGCCACGGCGGGGCCGGCCAGGGAAAGGGCCAGCAGCGCGGCGCAGAGCGGGCGGATCGAAGTCATGCGGGAGCGGGCTCCAGTGGGCTTGCACGCGCATGGTCGACTGTGTGCACGCGATCCGTCAATGGTGTCGCAACCTGTGAGAAGGGCCTTGCCCAAGCTGTGTTGCATTGTCCACCGGAGAAGCCCCATGAACGCTCGTTCCGTTCGTCGCCCTGCAACTGAACGCGTCATCATTGAACGCGCCGACCCGCGCCTGCTGCGCAGCGTGCGTCAGGTCGCCCTGGCCGGCCTGGCACTGGTACTGGTCTGGCCAGCTGCTCGTGGCAGCAACGCCTGGCTGGGCTGGCTGCCGATGTGGCTGGTGGGCATGCCGCTGGTGGCCTGGTGGGCGCTGCTGCGCTTCCCTGCGCCGCGCCTGTCGTGGTTGCGACTGGCCCGTCGCACCGGTGGACAGGCGCGACGCCGCAGCCGTGGCGCGGTCCGTGGTGGCCGCCGTGGCTCGACCGCCGCGGCCTGACCTTCGACACGGGGGCGGCTGCAGCGATCCATGCTAGCGTTCCACGGCTTATGACTGCCTGGAGCTGCAATGTCTCGACTCGCTTCCGCCTGCCTGTTGGCCGGCATGATGACCGCTGCCTCGGTGGGGACCGCCGTGGCCGCTGAAGACACCGATCGCTACGCCTGGCTGGAGGACGTCACCGGCGACAAGCCGCTGTCCTGGGTCAAGGAACAGAATGCCAAGTCCGAAGCGCGCCTGGCGCAGACCCCGGCCTTCAAGCAGATGGAGACCAGCATCCGCGAGGTGCTCGACTCCGACGCCAAGATTCCCGCCGTGCAGAAGATCGGCGACTACTACTACAACTTCTGGAAGGACCAGCAGCACGAGCGCGGCCTGTGGCGGCGCACCACGCTGGCCGAGTACCGCAAGGCCTCGCCGCAGTGGGAAACCGTGCTCGACCTGGATGCGCTGAACAAGGCCGAGGGCGAGAACTGGGTCTGGCACGGCGCCGACTGCCTGCGCCCGGACTACAGCCGCTGCCTGATCGCGCTGTCGCGCGGTGGTGCCGATGCCGACGTCACCCGCGAATTCGATCTGTCCAGCAAGAGCTGGATCAAGGACGGCTTCTTCCGTCCCGAGTCGAAGGGTGGCCTGAACTGGATCGATCGCGACACCGTGTTCGTCTACACCGACTTCGGTGCCGGCTCGATGACCACCTCCGGCTACCCGCGCGTGGCCAAGCTGTGGAAGCGTGGTACGCCGATGGCCTCCGCCAGCGTGGTGTATGAAGGCAAGCCGGAAGACATGTACATCGCGGCGATGCACGATGACACTCCGGGCTTCGAACGCAACCTGGTCAGCCGCACGCTGGCGTTCTACAACAACGAGATCTACCTGCGTGGCGACGATGGCACGCTGACCAAGATCGACGCGCCGAACTCGGCCGAGAAGGGCCTGCACAAGCAGTGGCTGACCCTGGAACTGCGTGATCCGTGGACCGTGGGTGGCAAGACCTATGCGTCCGGTTCGCTGCTGGCGACCAGGCTGGATGACTTCCTGGCCGGCAAGCGCGAGTTCGACGTGCTGTTCACCCCGACCGCGACCACCTCGCTGGCCGGCGCCACCTGGACCAAGAGCCATCTGGTGCTGAACGTGCTGGATGACGTCAAGAACCGCCTGTCGGTGCTGACCCCGGGCGCCAATGGCTGGCAGACCAGCCGCTTCGTCGGCGCGCCGGCCTTCGGCACGCTGGGCGTGGCCGCGGTCGACAGCAATGACAGCGACGCGGTGTGGCTGACCGCCACCGACTACCTGACCCCGACCACCCTGGCACTGGCTGAAATCGGCCAGGCACCGGAAACGCTGAAGACCATGCCGGCCTTCTTCGATGCCAAGGGCAAGGTGATCGAGCAGCACTTCGCCACCAGCAAGGACGGCACCCGCGTGCCGTACTTTGTGGTGCACGACAAGGCGATGAAGCTGGACGGCTCGAACCCGACCCTGCTGTATGGCTACGGTGGTTTCGAGATCTCGCTGACCCCGGGCTACTCCGGTGGCATGGGCCGCGCCTGGCTGGAGAAGGGCGGCGTGTACGTGGTTGCCAACATCCGTGGCGGCGGCGAGTACGGCCCGCGCTGGCACCAGGCGGCGCTGAAGCAGAACCGCCACAAGGCCTATGAAGACATGGCCGCCGTGGCACGCGATCTGGTCAAGCGCAAGATCACCACCGCCAAGCACCTGGGCGTGCAGGGCGGCAGCAACGGTGGCCTGCTGACCGGCAACATGCTGACCCAGTACCCGGAGCTGTTCGGTGCGGTGGTGGTGCAGGTGCCGCTGCTGGACATGAAGCGCTACAGCCACCTGCTGGCCGGTGCGTCGTGGATGGCCGAGTACGGCAACCCGGATACCAGCGACTGGGAGTTCATCAAGACCTTCTCGCCGTACCACCTGTTCGACGCGAAGAAGAACTACCCGCCGGTGCTGTTCACCACCTCCACCCGCGATGACCGCGTGCACCCGGGCCATGCCCGCAAGATGGCGGCGAAGATGATCGATGCCGGCAAGGACGTGACCTACTACGAGAACATCGAAGGTGGCCACGGCGGCGCAGCCAACAACGCGCAGGCCGCACACATGTCGGCGCTGGCCTACAGCTTCCTGTGGGAACGCCTCGGCGGTAAGTGATGGAATGAAAAACGCCGCCTTCGGGCGGCGTTTTTCGTTATCGGGTAGCGCCGGGCCATGCCCGGCGCGCGCATAGCGCGGCAGGATGCCGCCGGGCATGGCCCGGCGCTACCGGAAGTGCTTCAATCCGCGCGCAATCCGCTCCACCGCCTCCTGCAACCGCGGCACTTCCTGCGTGTAGGCCAACCGCACGTGCTGGTTCGCACGGTGGAAGCCGAAATCCAGCCCCGGCGTGAAGGCCACGTGCTCGGTTTCCAGGAAGTGGGCGCAGAACGCCTGCGCGTCATCGGTGAATGCGCTGACATCTGCGTACAGGTAGAACGCACCCTGTGGCTCGACTTCGATGCGGAAGCCCAGCTCACGCAACGCGGGCAGCAGGAAATCGCGGCGCTGGCGGAAGGCTTCGCGACGCTGCTCGAAGATCGCCATCGCCTCCTCGCTGAAACACGCCAGTGCGGCATGCTGGGCGATGCTCGACGCGCTGATGTACAGGTTCTGCGCCAGCTTCTCCAGATCCGGTACTGCCGCCGGTGGTGCCACCAGCCAGCCCAGCCGCCAGCCGGTCATGCCGAAGTACTTGGAGAAGCTGTTCAGCACGAACGCGCTGTCATCCACCTGCAGCACGCTGGGCGCATCCAGGCCGTAGGTCAGGCCGTGATAGATCTCGTCCACCACCAGATGGCCGCCGCGCGCATGCAGGGTCTTCGACAATGCTGCCAGTTCGTCGGCGGACAACACGGTGCCGGTGGGATTGGCCGGTGAGGCGACCAGCGCGCCGACACTGTCCGCGTTCCAGTGCTGTTCGACCAGCGCAGGGGTGAGTTGATAGGCGGTCTCCGGCCCGACCGGCACCAGCTGCGCGCCGCCTTCCACCAGGCGCAGGAAGTGGCGGTTGCACGGATAGCCGGGGTCGGCCAGCAGCCAGTGGCGGCCGGGGTCGACCAGCAGGCTGCTGGCCAGCAGCAGCGCACCGGACCCGCCCGGAGTGACCAGGATGCGCTCGGGGTCGATGTCCAGCCCGTAGTGGCTGCGATAGAAGCCGCTGATCGCCTGGCGCAGGGCCGGCAGGCCACGTGCGGCGGTGTAGCGTGTATGGCCGGCGGCCAGTGCGGCCTGTCCGGCGCGCACGATCGGTTCGGCGGTGGTGAAGTCCGGTTCGCCGATCTCCAGGTGGATCACATCGTGGCCCGCCTGTTCCAGCGCCTGAGCGCGGGCCAGCAGGGACATCACGTGGAACGGGGCGATTTCATGGCTGCGCCGGCTGTAGCCCGGCGTGTGGGGCAGGGTGCTCATGCGCCCATGGTACGCCGCGCGCTGGGGTCGGATCCCTTTTGCGCGCAAAAGGGCTCTGACCCCAACAGAAACCGCACCATGACGATCCGCAGGGTTGCCGCATCGCCGCGATTGGGGTCAGATCCCTTTTCGGGAAAAGGGATCTGACCCCGTCGAAGACCATTGCATTGAAGCGCCTGGAGCCTTATTTCATGAAACCTACCCTCTGCCTGTTGCTCGCCAGCCTGATGACCACCACTGCCAACGCCGTCCCCCTGCCTGTTCCGCCGGATGCCGCCAAGCACCCGCATGTGGTCAAGGCGCCGTTCGGCGCGACCCGCAATGATGACTACTACTGGCTGCGCGACGACAAGCGCGAGAACAAGGACATGCTGGCCTACCTGCAGGCCGAGAATGCCTATGCCGACCAGCTGCTGGCGCCGTTGAAGCCGCTGGAAGACACCCTGTACAAGGAGATCGTCGGCCGCATCAAGCAGGACGATTCCAGCGTGCCGGCGCGTGAGCGCGGCTACTGGTACTACAGCCGCTTCGAGACCGGCCAGGACTACCCGATCCATGCGCGCCGCAAGGGCAGCATGGACGCGGCCGAAGAAATCCTGCTGGACGTGAATGCGATGGCTGCCGGCAAGGGCTACTTCAGCGTCGGCTCCATGGAAGTGAGCCAGGACAACCAGCTGCTGGCCTGGGCCGATGATGACGTCGGCCGCCGCCAGTACACGATCCGCTTCAAGGACCTGGCCACCGGCAAGGTGCTGCCCGATGTGATCACCGGCAGTTCCGGTGATCTGGTCTGGGCCGACGACAACCGCACCGTGCTGTACGTCGAGAACGATCCGGAAACGTTGCTGACCGTGCGCGTGAAGAAGCATGTGCTGGGCACCCCGGCCAGCGCCGACACTGTCGTCTACGAAGAGAAGGACGACAGCTTCTACATGGGCATCGGCCGCACCCGCGACGATCGCTTCATCACCATCGGCGTGCACAGCACCGTGTCCTCGGAAGAGCGCTATGCACCCGCCAGCGACCCGACCACGTTCACCGTGCTGGCGCCGCGCCAGCGCGACGTCGAGTACGACGCCGACCACTACGATGGCCGCTGGGTGATCCGCACCAACGACGGAGCGAAGAACTTCAAGCTGGTCACCGCATCCACCGATGCCACCTCGCGCGCGCAGTGGAAGGACTGGATCGCGCATGACGATGCCGTGTTCATCGAGGGCTTCGAACTGTTCGACAGCTACACCGCCATCGCCGAACGTTCCGAAGGCCTGGAGCGCATCCGCCTGCTGTTCAAGGACGGCCGCAGCGACTACGTGAAGGCCGATGAGCCGGCGTATTCGATGGGCCTGGGCGACAATACCGAGGCCGACACGCCGTGGCTGCGTTACATCTACACCTCGATGACCACCCCGACCACGGTGTTCGAACTGAATACCGCCACCGGTGAGCGTCGCCAGCTGAAGGTGCAGCCGGTGATCGGCTATGACGCCTCGAAGTACGAGACCGATCGCGTCTGGATCACCGCGCGCGATGGCGTGAAGGTGCCGGTGTCGCTGGTCTACCGCAAGGGCTACAAGAAGGACGGCAAGGGCGCGCTGTTCCAGTACGCCTATGGCAGCTACGGCATGTCGATGGACCCGTACTTCAACCAGACCGCGGTGAGCCTGCTCGACCGTGGCGTGGTGTATGCCATTGCCCACATCCGCGGTGGCCAGGAAATGGGCCGCGACTGGTACGAGAACGGCAAGCTGCTGCACAAGCAGAACACCTTCAACGACTTCATCGACGTCACCCGTGGCCTGGTGGCGCAGGGCTGGGCGGCGAAGGATCGCGTGGCGGCATCCGGAGGCAGTGCCGGTGGCCTGCTGATGGGCGCGGTGGCCAACCAGGCGCCACAGGACTACCGCGTGATGGTGGCGCAGGTGCCGTTCGTCGACGTGGTCACCACCATGCTCGACCCGACCATTCCGCTGACCACCAACGAATACGACGAGTGGGGCAACCCGGAGCAGAAGCCGTACTACGACTACATGCTGTCCTACTCGCCCTACGACAACGTGAAGAAGCAGGCCTATCCGGCGCTGTTCGTGGGCACCGGCCTGTGGGATTCGCAGGTGCAGTACTGGGAACCGGCCAAGTGGGTGGCCAAGCTGCGTGACGACAACACCGGCCATTACCCGATCCTGTTCCGCACCAACATGGAAGCCGGCCACGGTGGCAAGTCGGGGCGCTTCCAGCGTTACCGCGAGCTGTCCGAGTCGTACGCGTTCGTGCTGCAGCAGCTGGGCATCGCCCAGCCGTGATCGCGACAGGGTGCCGGGCACTGCCTGGCACCCTGAACCGGTATCCTTGCGGCCATGAGCGCGCCAGATCCTTCCGCCCCACGCGACGCCACCACGCCACCGCGCGTGGTGCGTTTCCGCTGGGCGTGGTGGCTGCTGGCCTACGTCAGCCTTGGCACCGGCATCGTCGGCATCTTCGTGCCGGGCCTGCCGACCACCGTATTCATCCTGATTTCGGCCTGGGCCGCTTCGCGCGGCTCCGAGCGCCTGCACACCTGGCTGCTGCAGCATCCGCGCTTCGGTCCGGCCATCGCCAACTGGCAGGCGCACGGGGCGGTCAGCCGCTACGGCAAGTGGATGGCCACGATCACGATGGCGGTATGTGCCGGCATCATGCTGTGGTGCGTGCCGATCGCCTGGGTGAAGTGGTTCTCGATCGGCAGCATGACCGTGGTGGCGATCTGGCTGTGGACCCGGCCGCTGCCGCCGCCGGAGGGCTGAACATGGCCCGCCAGCGGCGCCCGTGGGGGCGGTAAGGGGTAGAGTCGACTGTTAGTCGACTATCGCGCGCAGCGCGGGGTTTTCGCTATCTGATCGAAGAGCAGTCGACTAACAGTCGACTCTACCTACCGCTCAGCCGCCAATGGCTATACTCGGGGCATGAAGATCCCCCATCGAAACGCCATCCTGATTCCGCTGGCAGCGGCCTCGCTGCTGTTCCTCGCCGCCTGCGGCAACAAGGGCCCGCTGGTACTGCCGCAGAAGCCGGTGCCGGTGGAAGAAACCGTCGAACCGGTTGCCGAGCCCGCGACCGAAGCGACCCCGGCGGAGACCCAGGGCAGCGGCACGCCGGCCACGACCGTGGACCCGGCTGCACCGACCACCCAACCGGCGCCTGCGCCTGCGCCTGCGAAGAAGGTGGGCGGCGGGAATGAGTAAGGCCGGTTCCAAGGCGCTGCGCTTCAGCAAGATGCATGGCGCGGGCAATGATTTCGTAGTGATCGACCTGCGTGACGGCACCGCGCCGCCCACGCCTGAACTGGCCGCGCGCCTGGCCGACCGCCACACCGGCGTCGGCTGCGATCAGATCCTGACCATCGAGGCGCCGCGTGCGGAAGGTTCAGTGGCCTCGTACCGCATCTGGAATGCCGACGGTTCCAATTCCGAGCAGTGTGGCAATGGCGCGCGCTGCATCGCGGCCTGGCTGGTGCGCGAAGGCAGTGCACAGGGGGACCGTTTCGTCATCGACAGTCCGTTGGCAAGCCATGACGTGGAAGTGCTGGGCGATGGCCAGTATGCGGTGACCATGGGCGTGCCCGCGTTCGAGCCGGCCAACGTGCCGCTGATGGGCTTTGCCCATGCGCGCGAGGAGTATCTGCTGCCGTTGCAGGGCGAAAGCGTGCGATTTGCCGCGGTGTCGATGGGCAACCCGCATGCGGTGATCGAAGTGGGCCTGATCGATGCTGCGCCGGTCGAGCGCGTCGGTGCGCTGCTGCAGCAGCATGCATCGTTCCCGCGCTCGGTGAACGTGGGTTTCGCCCAGGTGATGGGCCCGGCGCATGCGCGTCTGCGTGTGAATGAGCGTGGCGTCGGCGAAACCCTGGCCTGCGGCAGCGGCGCCTGCGCCGCCGCGGTGACCCTGATGCAGCGCGGCCGCCTGCAGCGTGATGCACGCATCAGCCTGCCCGGTGGTGACCTGCGCATCCAGTGGCCGGGCGATGGCCAGCCGGTGGTGATGGCCGGCCCGACTGCATTCGTCTTCGAAGGGGAGTGGATCGCATGACCGAAACCGTCGACAAGCTCGGGGCCCATGAAGTCGCTGCCTGGTTGCGGCGTCATCCCGGCTTCCTCAAGCAGTTCCCGGACCTGGCCCTGACCCTGGTGGTGCCGCGTGACGACGGCCCGACCGCGTCGCTGGCCAGCTACCAGCTGGAAGTGCTGCGCGAGAAGAACCGCGAGCTGGCACGACGGTTGGCCGACCTGGGCGCGACTGCCCAGGTCAACGAACGCCTGGCGGTGCGCACGCACCAGCTGACCCTGGCGTTGATGAAGCAGGACAACGCCGCCGACACCCTGCGTGCGATG
This sequence comes from Stenotrophomonas sp. 59, assembly GCF_030291095.1. NCBI lineage: Bacteria > Pseudomonadati > Pseudomonadota > Gammaproteobacteria > Lysobacterales > Lysobacteraceae > Stenotrophomonas > Stenotrophomonas sp. 59. The sequence continues at coordinate 3,909,306 of NZ_CP127408.1, read as the reverse complement.
GCGGCCTCGCTTCAGGAAGACTTCGCTGGCGATCTGGTACGGCTGGTGGTGCACACGCCTGTTTCCGGGCTGGAACAGGCCGACTGGCTGCAGGTGATCGCCGCCGATGATCCGCAGCTGGGCCCGTTCCGCGACTGCCTGAAGGACGGCGAGCCGATCTGTGGCCGCCTGCAGCCGGAAAAGAACGCCGTGCTGTATGGCGTGCGCAGCGAGGAGGTGCAGACCACCGCACTGCTGCCGCTGCCGGGCGTTGGCCTGATCGCGGTCGGCAGCCACGATCCGAACCGCTTCTATCCGGGCATGGGCACGCTGTTCCTGCGCATGATGGGCGATGCCCTGGTCGCCGGCCTGAAGCGCTTCGCGAGCTGAGCAGGACACCACGACGATGAGCGCGGTACAGGCCTTCCTGCAGCACCTGCAGGTGGAGCGGCGGATGTCGGCGCATACGCTCGATGCCTACCGCCGCGACCTGGATGCGCTCTCGGTCTGGGCCGAGCCGCGTGGCGTGGCGGTGGAGGCACTCGATGCCGACGCGCTGCGCCAGTTTGTTGCCGATGAGCATCGCCGCGGCCTGTCCGCGAAGAGCCTGCAGCGCCGGTTGTCGGCGTGCCGGAGCTTCTACGCCTGGCTGCTCAAGCACGGGCGCATCAAGGTCAGCCCGGCGGCGACGCTGAAGGCACCGCGCGCACCGCGCCGGTTGCCACAGGTCCTCGACGCCGACGAAGCCGTGCAGCTGGTCGAGCTGGATCCGGAAGGCGAGCTCGGCCGCCGCGACCGCGCGCTGCTGGAACTGTTCTATTCCTCCGGCCTGCGCCTGAGCGAAGTCTGCGCGCTGACCTGGCGCGACCTGGATTTCGCCAGCGGCCTGGTCAACGTGCTGGGCAAGGGCAATCGCCAGCGCCGCGTGCCGTTCGGCCGGCCGGCGCGCGAAGCCCTGCAGGCGTGGCGCACGGAGAGTGGTGGTGGTCCGGCCTCGCCGGTGTTTCCCGGCCGCAACGGGCCGATCAGCCAACGCGCGGTGCAGATCCGCATTCGCCAGCTGGCGCAGCGCCAGGGTCTGTTCAAGCACGTGCACCCGCACATGCTGCGGCACAGTTTCGCGAGCCATATCCTGGAATCGTCCGGTGACCTGCGTGGCGTGCAGGAACTGCTCGGCCATGCCGACATCGCCACCACGCAGATCTATACCCACCTCGACTTCCAGCACCTGGCCAAGGTCTACGACGCAGCGCATCCGCGCGCCAAGCGCCGCCGGTAGCCGACCGTCCGCCGGGCATGGCCCGGCGCTACCGGTTTCGTGGGCTATCGCCGTGGTAGCGCCGGGCCATGCCCGGCGAGCGCAGCGGTATCGCTGCCTTCGCGCTGAACGGCAGCCATCCGCGCAGGCTTGATCGCACCGGGCGCTGTCCCCATGTCCCGTGAACAGCTATCGGAGGCCGCATGGACCCCAGTCAGAATCCCAATGTTTTCCACGCCACCACCATCGTCTGCGTCCGTCGCGGCGAGCACGTGGCCATCGCCGGCGACGGCCAGGTCACGCTGGGCCACACCGTGATGAAGGGCAATGCGCGCAAGGTGCGCCGCCTTGGCCGTGATGGCCAGGTGCTGGCCGGCTTTGCCGGTGCCGCCGCCGACGCCTTCACGCTGTTCGAGCTGTTCGAGGCCAAGCTGGAAAAGCACGGCCAGCTGCAGCGTGCAGCGGTCGAGCTGGCCAAGGATTGGCGCACCGAGCGCCGCCTGGGCAAACTCGAAGCCCTACTGGCAGTGGCTGACAAGGAAACCTCGCTGATCATCAGCGGCACCGGCGATGTGATCGAGCCGGAGGACGGCATCATCGCCATCGGTTCCGGCGGTTCGTATGCCCTTTCGGCTGCGCGTGCGCTGATGGCACACACCGAGCTGGATGCGCGCACCATCGCCAGCGAGGCGATCGGCATCGCCGGTGACATCTGCATCTACACCAACCGCAACGTGGTGGTCGAGGAGCTGTAACGCCTCCCGATCCGCCGGGCATGGCCCGGCGCTACCGACAACGAATCCGTGAGCACATCCATGTCGAAGATCGAAGTTTCCTCCGCTACCATGACCCCGCGCGAGATCGTGCAGGAACTGGACCGGCACATCGTGGGCCAGCACGACGCCAAGCGCGCGGTGGCCATTGCCCTGCGCAACCGCTGGCGTCGCATGCAGCTGGTGCCGGAGCTGCGCAATGAAGTGATGCCGAAGAACATCCTGATGATCGGCCCCACCGGCGTCGGCAAGACCGAGATCGCGCGTCGCCTGGCCACGCTGGCCAACGCGCCGTTCGTGAAGGTCGAAGCGACCCGCTTCACCGAAGTCGGCTATGTCGGCAAGGATGTCGAACAGATCATCCGTGACCTGGCCGATACCGCAGTGAAGCTGTACCGCGAACAGGCCAAGGTGCGCGTGCGTACCCAGGCCGAAGAACGCGCCGAAGACCGCATCCTCGATGCGCTGCTGCCGCGCCGCAGCGGTGGCATCGGCTTTGATCCGGAAGTCGCCCGCAACGAACCGTCGGCGCAGGACAACGAGACCCGCATCAAGTTCCGCAAGATGCTGCGCAACGGTGAGCTGGACGAGCGCGAGATCGAACTCGACCTGGCCGCCAATGTCAGCATGGACATCATGACCCCGCCGGGCATGGAGGAAATGGGCCAGCAGCTGAAGTCGATGTTCGCCAACCTCGGCGGTGGCGCCAAGGCGCACAAGCGTACGCTGACCATCAAGGCCGCGCGTCCGCTGCTGATCGAGGAAGAGGCCGGCAAGCTGGTCAACGAAGACGACATCCGCACCGCGGCGATCGAGGCCTGCGAGCAGCACGGCATCGTGTTCATCGACGAGATCGACAAGGTTGCCAAGCGTGGTGACAACGTGGGTGGTGGCGATGTGTCGCGCGAAGGTGTGCAGCGCGATCTGCTGCCGCTGGTGGAAGGCTCCAACGTGTCCACGAAGTACGGCACGATCAAGACCGACCACATCCTGTTCATCGCCTCCGGTGCGTTCCACCTGGCCAAGCCCAGCGATCTGATTGCGGAGCTGCAGGGCCGCTTCCCGATCCGCGTCGAGCTGGGCGCGCTGAGCAAGGGCGACTTCGTGCGCATCCTGACCGAGCCGAAGGCCGCTTTGACCAAGCAGTACGAAGCACTGCTGGCTACCGAAGGCGTCAAGGTCAGCTTCACCGCCGACGCCATCGAGCGCCTGGCCGAGATCGCCTTCCAGGTGAACGAGCGCCAGGAGAACATCGGTGCCCGTCGCCTGCACACCGTGCTGGAACGCCTGCTGGATTCGCTCAGCTACGAGGCACCGGACCGCGACGGCGAGACCCTGGCCATCGACAGCGCCTACGTCGATGCGCACCTGGGTGAGCTGGTGCAGGATCCGGACCTGAGCCGCTACATCCTGTAATGCGCGTTGGGGTCGGATCCCTCGCCGTGGCGAGGGCCCTGACCCAGCCCGCTGCAACAGAAAAGGCCGCCGGAAGGCGGCCTTTCTGCAGGGCGCGGGTGGTTCCAATCCACGCATGGCGTGGATCTACTGTGTCATGCGGTAGGCGTGCAGCACCTGATCGATCACTGCGCTGGTGCGCGCGGCGCTGATGCCGGTCGACGGTGAGCGTTCGTTGCCACGCAGCTCTTCCACGATGGAAGCGATCAACGGCTGCTGGACCGACGGCGGGTTCGGGATATCGAACGCCTGCACGCCGGCTTCGGTTTCCAGTACCACTGGAACATCCTCGAAGGTGGCAAAGCGCAGCTGCCCGCGGTCGCCGGTGATCTCGATCTCATCCTGGCGGCGGAAAGCGCAGAAGCTCCATTGCGCGATGCCGTGCGCGCCGTTGCCGGTACGGAAGCACATCGAGACACTGTCCTCGGCGGCGTAGGCACCGGTCAGCGAACTGGCCAGGCCATGGACATCGATCAAAGGCCCCAGCAGATGGTCGAGCAGATCCAGCGTGTGCGAGCCCAGATCGACGAACAGGCCGCCACCGGAGATCGCGGGATTGGTCCGCCAGAAGTCCGGTGACGCTGCCCGCATCGAGTGTGGCCGGTGCAGGCTGGCGCGCACGCTGCGCGGTGTGCCGATCGCGCCGCTGTCCAGCAGCTGTTTCACCTTTGCGAAGCGGGGCAGGGCGCGGCGGTAATAGGCCACGAACACCGGCACGCCGCTGCGGGCACTGGCCGCGATGATGCGCTGGCACTCGCCATGGTCCATGGCCATCGGCTTTTCGATGTAGACCGGCTTGCCCGCGGCAATCGCCTGCAGCGCATAGTGCATGTGCGTGGAGGGCGGCGTTGCAACGTAGATCGCGTTCACCTCCGGATCGGCGATGAGCGCATCGGCATCCGCGTACCAGCGGGGAATCGCATGGCGCCGAGCGTAGTCCTCGGCCAGTGCCGCATTGCGGCGCATCACTGCCGCTACCCGTGAGCCCGGCGTGCTGGCCAGGGCCGGGCCACTCTTTTTCTCGGTGACGCTGCCGCATCCGATGAAGCCCCACACCACGTTGTCCAGGACCATCGCTGCGTTCTCGCTGTTGATCGGGTCAGGGGCGCGCAACGTTCGCTGCGCCAGGGTGTTCTAGGCTTCCGGCAACGGCTCGGGTACCGTACCGGGGACGAACACGCCGTCCTTCACGTAGGCGGCCAAGGTCATGTCCAGGGCGATCATGCCGTCGCGCTTGAGATCCATCAGGTCCGGTTCGACCATCGCACCGTGCAGCACGCCGAGGATGGTTGCATGCAGCATGCGTGCGGCGATCTTCGGGTCGGCGCCGTCTCGCAGCTGGCCCAGGTCCTTGGCCCGGCGCAGGGCGCGCTCCATCCGATCCAGTCCGTCGCGGAAGCCGGCCTGCTGCAGTTCGGTCAGCACCTTGGTGTCGGCCGAGGCATCGCTGCGCAGCATGATCTCCATGGTCTTGCGCAGGCGCTCGTCCTCGGATAGTTCGATGAACGAATGGATCATCACCGCGCGCAGGTCGTGCACCGGCGTGTCGCGCTGGTCGCTGGAGGTGCGCTCCAGTTCCTGCATGAAGGGCAGGTGCACGCGCTCGACGATCGCGGCCAGCACCTCGCTCTTGTTCTTGAAGTGCCAGTAGACCGCGCCGCGGGTGTAGCCGGCGCGGGCACCGATCATCTCCAGCGTGGTACGGGCCACGCCGTGTTCATGGAAGCAGGCTTCGGCGGCGTCAAGGATGCCTTCCCGGGTTGCCTGGGTGTCCTCTTTGGTCTTGCGGGCCATGGATGGGTACGAGTGCGGGTGAAACGTGGCTGAATTGTACCGGTTTACAAACAAACAAGCATGTATGTATATTTCCATCCCATCATTCCCGTCGTGTGCGTGGCAGGCCGGTCCGGCTCCCACTCCACCCGGGTGGGCGCTGTTCGCATGGCCTTCACTGTTGCTGGTGGAGGGTCCGCCGTATCAGCGCCGGCTGAGACCCTTTCCTCCAAGAGCCTTTCCGTCATGTTGCTGAGCCGAATCCGACCCATTGCACTGTCGCTGGCCATCGCCGCGGCCGTGGCTGCCTGCGGCGGCCAACCCCAGGCCCCCGAGCAGGGCCCGGGTGACGTCACCGTGGTCACGCTGAAGTCCGAGACCGTGGGCCTGACCCGCGAACTGCCGGGCCGTACCAATGCCTTCCTGGTTGCTGAAGTGCGCCCGCAGGTCAACGGCATCGTCGCCAAGCGCCTGTTCACCGAAGGCGGCATGGTCAAGGCCGGCGAGCCGCTGTACCAGATCGAGGACGCCAGCTACCGCGCCCAGGCCAACAGCGCCCGCGCCCAGCTGGCCCGTGCCGAAGCCACGGCCAATGCTGCTCGCCTGAGCGCCAAGCGCATCACCGAGCTGGCCAAGGTTGATGCGGTCAGCCAGCAGGATCTGGAAAACGCCGTGGCCGCGCAGAAGCAGGCCGAGGCTGATGTCGGTGCCGCCAAGGCCTCGCTGGATGCGGCCAACGTCACCTTGGGCTATGCCCGCATCGTCGCGCCGATCAGCGGCCGCATCGGCAAGTCCAGCGTCACCCAGGGTGCGCTGGTCAGCGCCGGCCAGGCCAATGCCCTGGCCACCGTGCAGCAGCTGGACCCGATCTATGTGGACCTGACCCAGTCCTCGGCCGAGCTGCTGCAGCTGCGTCGTGAACTGGCCGCTGGCCGCCTGCAGGACAACCAGTCGCTGCCGGTCAGCATTCTGATGGAAGACGGCAGCACCTTCGAGCACAAGGGCACGCTGGAGTTCTCCGAAGTCAGCGTCGATCCTGCTACCGGCAGCTTCGGCCTGCGCGTGAAGGTGGACAACCCGGACGGCCTGCTGATGCCGGGCACCTATGTGCGCGCGGTGATCGGTGGCGGCGTGCGCAGCGATGCGGTACTGGTGCCGATGGCTGGCATCGCCCGCGATCCGAAGGGTGATACCACCGCGATGGTGGTCGACAAGGACAACAAGGTCGAAGTGCGCCCGGTCAAGGTCAGCCGCACGGTTGGCGACAAGTGGCTGGTCGAGGACGGTCTGAAGGCGGGCGACAAGGTCATCGTCGAAGGCCTGCAGAAGATCGGCCCCGGCATGCCGGTCAAGGCCACCGAGAAGGGCGCTGCTCCGGCCAAGCCGGCGGCGGCCGCCCAGCCTGCGGCCCCGGCCGGCGACGCGAAGTAAGCGGAGAACCCCATGGCACGCTTTTTCATCGATCGACCCATCTTTGCATGGGTCATCGCCATCATCATCATGCTCGCCGGCGGCCTGGCCCTGTTCAAGCTGCCGGTCTCGATGTACCCCAACGTCGCACCGCCGGCGGTGGAAATCAGCGCCACTTACCCGGGTGCATCGGCCAAGGTGGTCGAGGACTCGGTGACGCAGATCATCGAGCAGAACATGAAGGGCCTTGATGGCCTGATCTACTTCTCCTCCAACAGCTCGTCCAACGGCCAGGCCACCATTACCCTGACCTTCGAGAGCGGCACCAACCCGGACATCGCCCAGGTGCAGGTGCAGAACAAGCTGCAGCTGGCCATGCCGCTGCTGCCGCAGGAAGTGCAGCGGCAGGGCATCAACGTGGCCAAGTCCAGCTCGGGCTTCCTGAACGTCATCGCGTTCGTGTCCGAGAACGGCAGCATGGACGCCAACGACATCGCCGACTACGTCGGCTCCAATGTCGTCGACCGCCTGAGCCGCGTGCCGGGCGTGGGCAACATCCAGGTGTTCGGTGGCAAGTACGCCATGCGCATCTGGCTGGACCCGAACAAGCTGCACACCTATGGCCTGTCGGTTGCCGAAGTGACTGCAGCGGTCAAGGCACAGAACGCCCAGGTGGCCATCGGCCAGCTCGGCGGCGCGCCGTCGGTGAAGGGCCAGCAGCTCAACGCCACCATCAACGCGCAGTCGCGCCTGCAGACCCCGGAACAGTTCCGCAACATCATCGTGCGCGGTGCGCAGGACGGTGCCGAGCTGCGCCTGGGTGATGTCGCCCGCGTCGAGCTGGGTGCGGAATCGTACGACTTCGTCACCCGCTACAACGGCCAGCCGGCCAGTGGCCTGGCGGTCACCCTGGCCACCGGCGCCAACGCGCTGGATACCGCCGCCGGCGTGAATGCTGCGCTGGAGGACATGAAGAGCTTCTTCCCGGCCGGGCTGAAGGCCGAGATCCCGTACGACACCACGCCGTTCGTGCGTGTGTCGATCAAGGGCGTGGTGCAGACCCTGATCGAAGCGATCGTGCTGGTGTTCGTGGTGATGTACCTGTTCCTGCAGAACTTCCGCGCCACCCTGATCCCGACCATCGCCGTGCCGGTGGTGCTGCTGGGTACCTTCGGCGTGCTGGCGATGTTGGGCTTCTCGGTGAACATGCTGACCATGTTCGCGATGGTGCTGGCGATCGGCCTGCTGGTGGACGATGCCATCGTGGTGGTGGAGAACGTCGAGCGCATCATGTCCGAGGAAGGACTGTCGCCACTGGAAGCGACCCGCAAATCGATGGGCCAGATCACCGGCGCGCTGGTGGGCATCGGCCTGGTGCTGTCGGCGGTGTTCGTGCCGATGGCCTTCATGAGTGGTTCCACCGGCGTGATCTACCGCCAGTTCTCGGCCACGATCGTCTCGGCGATGGCATTGTCGGTGCTGGTCGCGATCGTGCTGACCCCGGCGCTGTGCGCGACCATGCTCAAGCCGCTGAAGAAGGGCGAGCACCATGTTGCCCATCGCGGCCTGGCCGGTCGTTTCTTCAACGGCTTCAACCGCGGTTTCGACCGCACCAGCGAACGCTACCAGCGTGGCGTGCGCGGCATCATCCACCGTCCGTGGCGTTTCATGGGCATCGTTGCGGCGCTGTTCGTGCTGATGGGCGTGCTGTTCGTGCGCCTGCCCAGCTCGTTCCTGCCCAACGAAGACCAGGGCGTGCTGATGGCGCTGGTGCAGGCACCGGTGGGTGCCACCCAGGAACGCACGCTGGAATCGATCGCGGCACTGGAAAACCACTTCCTGCAGAACGAGAAGGATGCGGTGGACTCGGTGTTCTCGGTGCAGGGCTTCAGCTTCGCCGGCATGGGCCAGAACGCGGGCATGGCGTTCGTCAAGCTGAAGGACTGGAGCGAGCGTGACGCCAACAATGGCGTGATGCCGATCACCGGTCGCGCGATGGCGGCACTGGGCCAGATCAAGGATGCCTTCATCTTCGCCTTCCCGCCGCCGGCCATTCCGGAACTGGGTACCGCTTCGGGTTACACCTTCTTCCTGAAGGACAACAGCGGCCAGGGCCACGAGGCACTGGTGGCCGCACGCAACCAGCTGCTGGGCCTCGCTGCGGGCAGCAAGAAGCTGGCCAACGTGCGCCCGAACGGCCAGGAGGACACGCCGCAGTTCCGCATCGACATCGACGCGGCCAAGGCGACCTCGCTGGGGCTGTCGATCGACCAGATCAACGGCACCCTGGCCGCTGCGTGGGGCAGCTCGTACATCGATGACTTCGTCGATCGCGGCCGCGTCAAGCGCGTGTTCGTGCAAGCCGACCAGCCGTTCCGCATGGTCCCGGAAGACTTCGACCTCTGGTCCGTGAAGAACGACAAGGGCGAGATGGTGCCGTTCAGCGCGTTCGCCACCAAGCACTGGGATTACGGTTCGCCGCGCCTGGAGCGCTACAACGGTGTGTCGGCGATGGAAATCCAGGGCGAACCGGCCCCGGGTGTCGCCTCCGGTGACGCCATGGCCGAGATCGAGCAGCTGGCCAAGCAGCTTCCGGCGGGCTTCGGTATCGAGTGGACGGCGATGTCCTACCAGGAACGCCAGGCCGGCTCGCAGACGCCGCTGCTGTACACGCTGTCGCTGATGATCGTGTTCCTGTGCCTGGCTGCGATGTACGAAAGCTGGAGCGTGCCGACGGCGGTGCTGCTGGCGGCGCCGCTGGGCATCCTCGGCGCGGTGCTGGCCAACACCTTCAAGGGCCTGGAACGCGACATCTACTTCCAGGTGGCAATGCTGACCACGGTGGGCCTGACCAGCAAGAACGCGATCCTGATCGTCGAGTTCGCCAAGGAGAACCTGGAGAAGGGTGCAGGCCTGATCGAGTCGATCATGCATGCCGTGCGCGACCGCTTGCGCCCGATCGTGATGACCTCGCTGGCCTTCGGCATGGGCGTGGTACCGCTGGCGATCTCCACCGGCGCCGGCTCCGGTGCCAAGCAGGCGATCGGCACCGGCGTGCTCGGCGGCATGATCGTCGGCACCGTGCTGGGCGTGTTCTTCGTGCCGCTGTTCTTCGTGGTGGTGCAGCGCGTGTTCAAGCGCAAGACCGCCGAGTGATGAAATCCGGTAGCGCCGGGCCATGCCCGGCGGATGCCTCACCGCGTAGCCGCCGGGCACGGCCCGGCGCTACCACCGTGACCCCCAAGGTGTCGCCATGAAATTCTCTTCTCTTGCTGTATCCCTGGCCGGCGTGCTCACGCTCGCCGGCTGTTCCACCCTGGCACCGAAGAACACCGCCGTTGCGCCCGCCATCCCGGCGCAGTGGCCGTCCGAGGCTGCCCAGGGCCAGGTGGCCGATGTCGCCGCCGTCGGCTGGCGCGACTTCTTCACCGATGCACGCCTGCAGCAGGTGATCGAGCAGGCGCTGCAGAACAACCGCGACCTGCGCGTGGCCGTGCTCAATGTCGAGCGCGCGCGCGGCCAGTACCGCGTGCAGCGCGCCGATCGCGTGCCCGGCGTGGCCGTCACCGGCCAGATGGACCGTCGCGGTACCGATGCGGGCGTCACCGAGCAGTTCAGCGCCGGTGTCGGCGTGGCCGAGTTCGAACTGGACCTGTTCGGCCGCGTGCGCAATCTCAGCGAAGCGGCACTGCGACAGTACTTCGCCGTGGCCGCCAACCGCCGCAACGCGCAGCTGAGCCTGGTGGCCGAGACCGCCACCGCGTGGTTGACCTACGGGGCCGACGCGCAGCAGCTGAAGATCGCCGAGGCGACGCTGAAGACCTACGAAGATTCGCTGCGCCTGGCCGAAGCCCGCCACGAGCGCGGTGGCAGCTCCGCGCTGGAGCTGACCCAGACCCGCACACTGGTGGAAACCGCGCGCACCGACGCCGCCCGCCTGCGCGGCCAGCTGGCCCAGGACCGCAACGCGCTGGCGCTGCTGGCTGGTGGCCAGCTGGATCCGGCGCTGCTGCCGGACAGCATCGAACCGCAGCTGCTGGCGTTGGCGCCGCCGCCGGCCGGCCTGCCCAGCGACGTGCTGCTGCAGCGCCCGGACATCATGGCCGCAGAACACCAGCTGCTGGCGGCCAATGCCAACATCGGTGCGGCACGTGCGGCGTTCTTCCCGAGCATCTCGCTGACCGGCAGCATCGGCAGCGGCTCGAATGAACTGTCCAACCTGTTCGACAGCGGCACCCGTGTGTGGAGCTTCCTGCCGAAGATCACCCTGCCGATCTTCCAGGGCGGCAAGCTGCGCGCGAACCTTGCCATCGCCAATGCGGATCGCGATATCGCGCTGGCGCAGTACGAGAAGTCGATCCAGGTGGGTTTCCGCGAAACCGCGGACGCACTGGCGCTGAATGTCAGCCTGGATGAGCAGGTGAGCGCGCAGCAGCGCCTGGTGGAAGCCGCCGAACAGGCCAATCGCCTGTCGCAGGCGCGCTACGACGCCGGCCTGGACAGCTTCGTCACCCTGCTCGACGCACGGCGTACCGCCTACACCGCGCAGCAGACCCGCCTGCAGGCCGAACTGGCCCAGCAGTCCAACCGTATCACCCTGTACAAGGTGCTGGGCGGTGGCTGGCACGAGCGCAGCTGAGCAGCAATTCGATACCGGTAGCGCCGGGCCACGCCCGGCGGCTTTTCGTTCCTGCATGCCTGACGTCTGGGGCGGACCGCGCTTCGTGCTCGTCGGGCATGGCCAGGCGCTACCGCATGGGCCAACGGCACCATGCAAACGGATATTCATCGAGATGCAGGGTCAACCCTGCGCGGATGGGGTTGCCCAGGATGTACAACGCATGGCGCCTCAAGGCTTCCTCGCTGCGTACCGCGTGATCGAAATAGCTCGGCTGCCACAAAGGCGTCTGTATGCCGAACTGCTGCCCCAGCAACCGGCTGCTGCGGGATTTCACCGTTCCCATCATGCGCGCCAGTGATCCGTCGCGCAGCTGCATCAGCCAATGCAGATGGTCAGGCATGACGACCCAGGCAAAGGACCGACTGAGGCCCATGCGTTCAACATACCTCAATGCATCCACAAGACACGTTGCACAACGTGGATCTTCAAAGACCGGGCGCCGGTGGCGTACGACCGTGGTGAGGACGTAGTAGCCCCCGATACGGGAGTGGCGGCCACGTTCCAGATGACGGCTGGACATGGCGCCAGTCTGCGCTGATGGGATGTCCGCCGTTATCAGCCGAGGGCGATGGCCCGTGTGGGATTCTTCCGGGTATCGCGCTCGCCGGGCATGGCCCGGCGCTACCGTCAGATCGCTTCATCATCGCGCGGGGCCGCGCGGCAGGCGCGCACGCGCAGCAGCGCGTCACCGGCCTCGCGGGCCATGCGCTCGTATTCGGCGCGGATCTCTTCCAGCCGTTCCTCGTCCAGTTCTTCCAGATCCAACAGTTCGTTGTTGGCCTCCGCCGTAGCGCGGATCAGCTCGTCCAGCTTGATCTGCATCGCGGCCGTATCCGCGTTCTGCGTGTGCTGGATCAGGAACACCATCAGGAAGGTGATGATGGTGGTGCCGGTGTTGATCACCAGCTGCCAGGTGTCGTTGAAACCGAATACCGGGCCGGTGATGCCCCAGATCACCACGATCGCCACCGCAGCCAGGAAGGTCCACGGCGAACCGGTGGCGGTCGCGGCCTTCTTGGCGATCGTATTGAACAGGTTGCGTGCTTTCATCGTCGTCGTCCCACTCAGGTGACGAGGATGATCAGCAGTGGCGCGTGGAGGCGTCGTGCAGCGGCAGTCAGGCGCGCATGCGTTGCAGGCGCGGCGCATCCTGGATGCGCACCGGGCTGGTCTGGTAGACATGCTGCCAGCAACGGTCGACGAACTCGCGGGCCTGGGCTTCGCTCAGCCGCGGCATGATCTGCAGGGCGTACTGGGTCTGGAACATCTCGTCGCGCTGCGCGTTGCTGGCGCGCGGCTGGGTGATCAGCGAATCGCAGGCGAACTTGATCCACGGCACGTAGGAGCCGAACGAGTTGTGCGCCAACGCACCATCGGCATGCTGGCGCCGCCAGTGGTCAAGCTCGGCGTCAACATTGATGACCGGGGGAATGGTGGGGACTTCAGCGTGCATGACGATCCAATCGGTTGAGGTGGATGGGAATGGGGGTTCATCGCAGTGTGGCTTAGGAGCCGGTGCATGCCGTGTCAGCGCGATGTGGAGCCGGCGTTGCGATTGCCTATCAGTTGCGCATGCTCGACAGCGCCCATCTCCTCCGCCATGTCGGCCATGGCGTTGCACAGGCGCTCGTGGTCGAGTGGACGGCCGCGCACCAGTTCCAGCTGCAGGCCCTGGTAGGCAGTCCAGAACATCGGGCCACGCTGGTGCAGTGCGAACTGCTGCAGCAGGCGCTCACGGATGGCGTCGAGAATCGGGTCGGGCGCGGGGCATATGGCGTGCGCGCACATGGCTGGCTCCGCCGGGGTAGGGGACCCCGGTAACCCCACCCTAGGCGCGGCGGCCGGGTGGGGTGTTACCGCAGCGTATGCACAGGGCGCAGCTGACTGTGCACGGGTTCACGGCAATGGCCGCAAACGCTGCCGGCACAACGGAATGCCGGCACTGAAGCGTTCATTAAGCGGGTTCAACAGGACACTGCGCGGTGCTCATTCACCGATGTCTTCGTTCCAGATCTCTGGATGCTGCGCAATGAAACCGCCCAGCAGGTCCACGCATTCCTGGTTGTCCAGGTCGATCACGTTGACACCGTTTTCGCGCAGCCAGTCGATGCCGCCCTGGAAGGTGCGCGATTCGCCCACCACCACCGTGCCGATGTTGAACTGGCGGACCAGGCCCGAGCAGTACCAGCACGGCGCCAGCGTGGTGACCATGATGGTGTCCTGGTAGCGGCGCTGGCGTCCGGCCTTGCGGAAGGCGTCGGTTTCGCCGTGCACCGACGGATCGCCTTCCTGCACGCGGCGGTTGTGGCCGCAGCCGAGCAGGCGGCCGTCGTTGTGGTACAGCGCCGCGCCGATCGGCACGCCGCCTTCGGCCAGCCCCTGGCGGGCTTCGGCGATGGCGGTCTGCAGCAGGGCCTGGTAGTCGGGCGTGGTGATCATGCGGGGCTCCGGTAAGTCGTGGTCCGCCATGATACGGGCAGGGGGTGCCGCTGGCCCCCGGCGGTGCGATAATCGGGGCCATGAGCGAATCCCCCTACAAAGCCGGTACCACCCATTTCGGGTTCCGCGACGTCGCCGCCAAGGACAAGCAGAAGCTGGTCGGCCAGGTGTTCACCTCGGTCGCGCGCAACTACGACCTGATGAACGACCTGATGAGCCTGGGAGTGCACCGGGCGTGGAAGCGCTACTACGTGGCGACCGCGCAGGTGAAGCCGGGCGACCGCGTGCTCGACTTGGCGGGCGGCACCGGCGACATCGCCGCGCTGCTGAAGGAGCGCGTTGGTGCCGAGGGCTCGGTGGTGCTGGGCGACATCAACGCCGGCATGCTGTCGGTCGGCCGTGACCGCCTGACCAACCGCGGCCTGGTGCTCGGCCTGGACTACGTGCAGTGCAATGCCGAAGCCCTTCCGTTCCCGGACAACAGCTTCGATCTGGTCACCATCGCCTTCGGCCTGCGCAACGTCACCGACAAGGACGCCGGCCTGCGCGAGATGTACCGCGTGCTGAAGGTGGGCGGCCAGGCCCGCGTGCTGGAATTCTCCGAAGTCACCGCGGACTGGTTCAAGCCGATCTACGACTTCCACTCGTTCAGGATCCTGCCCAAGCTGGGCAAGCTGTTCGCCAACGATTCGGACAGCTACCAGTACCTGGCCGAGAGCATCCGCAAGCACCCGCCCCAGGAAGAACTGAAGGCGATGATGGGGCAGGCCGGCTTCGAGCGCTGCCACTACAAGAACCTGACCGGCGGCATCGTCTCGATCCACTCCGGCTACAAGCTGTAAGCCTTGCCCTGGTGGGTGCCAACCTTGGTTGGCACGCCCCGGCCGCGAGCGATGAAAGATCCGTGCCAACCAAGGTTGGCACCTACCTGTAGATGCCGACCTTGGTCGGCATCGGCCTGCCGCGAGCGTTGATGGATCCGTGCCAACCAAGGTTGGCACCTACCTGTAGATGCCGACCTTGGTCGGCATCGGCCTGCCGTGAGCGTTGATGGATCCGTGCCAACCAAGGTTGGCACCCACCAAGGCGCGGCGCCTTCGCGCCCGGCAGGCCATTACCCCGCACCGCGCAACGCCTGCGTGGCCCGGGGGAGGTACCATTGGGGTTTGATCCCCGTAACGGTCCCGATTCATGCGTAATCCGCTGATGCTCCTTCCGCTGGCCGTGGCTCTGGCCGCCGGCTGCTCCCAGGAGGCGGCCGCGCCCGCCGCCGCCCCGACTGCCGAGAAGGCCCCTGCCGCCCCCGTGAACGCCGAGAACCGCAGCCACGACGAAAGCTCGTACGCCGAGCCGGACAAGGTCGCCATCAAGGACATCGCGCTGGATCTGAAGCTGGACTTCGACCAGAAGCAGATCGGCGGCACCGCCACCTACACCCTGGAATGGAAGCAGAAGGACGCCAAGCAGCTGGTGCTCGACACCCGCGAGCTGACTGTGTCCAAGGTCGAGGCCGTCGCCGCCGATGGCGCGCGCAGCCCGCTGAAGTTCGAGCTGGCCGCCGCTGACAAGGTGTTCGGCAGCAAGCTGACCATCGAGGCCCCGGAACAGCCGGCCAAGGTGGAAGTGACCTACCACACCGCGCCGACCGCCTCGGGCCTGCAGTGGCTGGCACCGTCGATGACCGAGGGCAAGAAGCTGCCTTTCATGTTCAGCCAGTCGCAGGCCATCCACGCCCGTTCGTGGGTGCCGCTGCAGGACACCCCGAGCGTGCGCTTCACCTACAGCGCGCACGTGGTCTCGCGCCCGGACGTGATGGTGCTGATGAGCGCCGACAACGATCCGAAGGCCGCGCGTGACGGTGACTACTCCTTCAAGATGCCGCAGCCGATTCCGTCGTACCTGCTGGCCATCGCCGCCGGCGACCTGGTGTTCGAGCCGATCTCCGGCCGCTCCGGCGTCTGGGCCGAGCCGACCATGGTCAACAAGGCCGCCAAGGAGTTCGAAGACACCGAGAAGATGATCGGCGCCGCCGAGAAGCTGTACGGCGAGTACCGCTGGGGCCGCTACGACATGCTGGTGCTGCCGCCGTCGTTCCCGTTCGGCGGTATGGAAAACCCGCGCCTGACCTTCGCCACCCCGACCGTGATCGTCGGCGACAAGTCGCTGGTCTCGCTGGTCGCCCACGAACTGGCGCACAGCTGGTCGGGCAACCTGGTGACCAACGCCAGCTGGAAGGACATCTGGCTCAATGAAGGCTTCACCACCTACGTCCAGGGCCGCATCACCGAAGCCCTGTACGGCAAGGAGATGGCCGAGATGGAGAAGCAGATCGACCAGACCGACCTGCTGGCCGAAGTGAAGGACATGAGCCCGGCCGACCAGGCGCTGGCGCTGCCGCCGCTGAACGAGCGCGACCCCGACGAAGCCCTCAGCCAGGTGGCCTACGTCAAGGGTTCGTGGTTCCTGGAATTCCTGGAACAGCGCTTCGGCCGCGAGACCTTCGATCCGTTCCTGCGTGGCTGGTTCGATGATCATGCCTTCCAGAGCGCGAACACCGACCAGTTCGTCGACTACATGAAGAAGAACCTGCTGCCGAAGAATCCGTCGGCAGTGACCGAGGCCGAGCTGAAGGCGTGGCTGGACGAGCCGGGCATTCCGGCCTTCGCCACCAAGGCGCAGTCGCGCAACTTCAGCAGTGTCGATACCGCGCGCATCGCGTTTGCCAGCGCCGGCACCGTGCCGAGCAGCCAGGTCATCGCCGACTGGAGCACGCAGGAATGGGTGCGCTTCATCGATGGCCTGGGTGCCACCCAGCCGCTGGACAAGCTGGCCACGCTGGACAAGGCCTTCCACTTCACCGGCACCCCGAATGGCGAGATCGCCATGCGCTGGTACCCGCTGGCGATCCGCAGCGGCTACGAGCAGGCCAATGAAGGCGCGGCTGCATTCATCGAGCGCGTCGGCCGTCGCAAGCTGATCATGCCGATCTACGCCGAACTGGTGAAGACCCCGAAGGGTCTGGAGCTGGCCAAGCAGGCCTTCGAAAAGGCCAAGCCGGGCTATCACCCGATCACCACGGCCTCGGTGCAGGACATGCTGGCCAAGGCTGAAGCCAAGTAAGAAAAAGCGCCGGGCATCCCCCGGCGCTTTTTTTTGTAGAGTCGAGCCATGCTCGACTGCTGCTGGACGGCCAGTCGAGCATGGCTCGACTCTACAGAATCGCGAAAACACGAAGGACCTCCGCCATGAAACGACTGATCCTGCTCACCGCCTGTACCCTGGCCCTGGCCGCCTGCAGCAACCCCGAGGAAGAGCGCAAGGCGCAGGAAGCCGCCGCGGCCGCCGTGCAGGCGCAGAAGGAAGCCAAGGCCGAGGACGTCGCCAAGCAGTACGACATGGCCGTGGCCGCGCAGGACTGGGAACGCGCGCGCCTGCATGGTGCCTCCCTGCTGGACCAGTACAAGGACACCGCCGCCGCCGAGCGCATCGCCGCCGGTTTCGATGAAGTAAAGGCCAAGGGCGATGCCGCGCGCGACCTGCGCCGCATGCAGGGGCTGTGGCAGTACAACCAGATTCCGGTCGGCAGCAAGGGCAGCCAGGTCTCGGCGTCGATCTACAGCAAGGAACGGGTGGACGTGGACGGCAGCGGTGCCAAGCCGGTGCAGCTGGTGTTCCGCGATCACCCGGAGTGGAAGCGGCACGCCTATCTGGTGCTGCAGGCTGGCGATTTCCGCTGCCCGCAGTGCACGGTGAAGGTGACCGTGGACGATGGCAAGCCGGTGTCGATGGCGGCCTGGCGCCCGAAGACCGATGAGGCCATTGCGATGTTCATCACCGACCAGAAGGCGCTGTGGAAGCTGGCGCGCAAGGGCAAGTCGATCAGCATCGAATTCCCGGTCAAGGCCGGAGGCACCCGCATCGCTGTGTTCGAAACCGGTGGCGTCGACGCCAGCCGCATGCCGCAGTGGTGGCAGTGATGCGATGCCTTGCCGCAGCGACGGCGTTGCTGCTCGCAGCTCCGGCGATCGCAGCGGCACCACCCGCGGGTGAGCCGGGCAGTGCCTTCCAGGTGCAGGGCGAACAGGTGCAGCATGCCGTTCCCGCGGGCTGGACGCTGGCATGGATGGATGGCGACCGCAGCGGCAACGGCGAGGTGCTGGCCGAGTACCTGCCACCGGGCGAGGACCTGCAACGCTGGCGTGGCGGCTATCTGCTGATCCACCGCCTGCCGATGCCCGGTGCCGAGGTGATGAAGCAGGTCGCGGCCAGCGGCGCCACCCTGGTGCAGGTGGCGGTTTCCCAGCAGCAGGACAAGGCGCGCGGTTTCTGTGCGGGCACGTTCACGCCCACCAGTGCGCGCAGCAACCGCTTCAACGGCGTCGAATTCGCGGTCGCTGGCGGCTTCTGCGACAAGGTCGGCCCGGCTGCGCCGTTCGGGGAAGGTGCGGTGGTGGCCTACCTGCAGGGCAACGGCTTCATCCACCAGATCCAGTACGGCTGGCGGCCGGCGGATGCGGCCCAGCAGCGCCGCGATCTGCCGTACCGGATCGCGCCGGCGAAGGTGGCCGGCTACATGCAGGCGATCACCGCCAGCACGCTGTGCGGGGGCGCATCGCAGCCCGCCTGCGCGTCCGGGGGCGAATGAGCATGGCATTGGCGCAGGTGCGCCACTGGGTCTTCGACATGGACGGCACGCTGACCGTGGCCGTGCATGACTTCGCGGCGATCCGACATGCGCTGCAGATCGCCGCCGAGGAAGACATCCTCGACCATATCGCGGCGCTGCCGGATGCGCCGGCGCAGGCCAAGCGTGCGTGGCTGCTGGATCACGAGCGCGCGCTGGCCGAGGACGCGCTGCCGGCGCCGGGCGCGGTGAAGCTGCTGCGCGCGCTGGCGGCCGCGGGCTGCCGGCTGGGCATCCTGACCCGCAACGACCACGCGCTGGCGAAGCTGACGCTGGAGGCGATCGGGGTTGGGGCGTTGTTCGACGATGCCGACATCATTGGCCGCGATGAAGCGGTGCCCAAGCCCTCACCGGATGGCCTGCAGCAGCATCTGCGGCGTTGGGGCATCGGGCCTGCCGAGGCGGTGATGGTCGGTGACCACGCTTACGACCTGGAGTGCGGCCGTGCCGCGGGCACCCGCACCGTGCTGGTCAACCTGCCGGAGAACCCGTGGCCGGGCCGCGCCGACTGGCATTTCGCCGATTGCCGCGCGCTGTTGGCTGCCTGGCAGGGCGCCTGATGATGTAGAGCCGAGCCCACGCTCGGCTGTTCTGCGGCCAGATCGCGGTGGCGCGCGCAAGCCGAGCATGGCTCGGCTCTACAGAGAGCAGGCAGCGTGCCGGCCGAAGGTTCCGGTAGTGCCGGCCGCTGGCCGGCAGTGTCGACCAAGGTCGACACCTACCAACAGCATTCCCGATAGCGCATCGGGTGGAAAGCCCCCTTGTTGTTCAAGGGGGCGCGCCGAAGGCGCGGGAATAAGGTGGAATGCGCGGGCAGTTCGTTTACGCGCTCAGCGCGTAACCGAACTGCTGCTTGAACTGCTCGTTGAACTCATCAAAGGTGAAGCGCTGGTTCTGGGTGCCCGGGTGCTCGACCTTCAGTGCGCCCATCAGGTTGCCCATGCGGCCGATGGTCAGCCAGTCGTAGCCCTTCTGGATGCCGTAGATCAGGCCGGCGCGGAAGGCGTCGCCACAGCCGGTCGGGTCGACCACGCGGCGCTCGTGCGCCGGCGGGATGTCGTAGCTCTTTTCCGGGGTGTGGATGACCGCACCCTTCGGGCCACGGGTGGTGATGTAGGCCTTGACCCGGCTGACGATCTCCTTCTCGTCCCAGCCGGTGCGCTCCTGCAGCAGGTTCGACTCGTAGTCGTTGACCACCACGTAGTCGGCCTGATCGATGAAGGCGCGCAGCTCCGGACCATTGAACAGCGGCATGGCCTGGCCCGGGTCGAAGATGAACGGAATACCGTCTTCGTGGAATTCCTGCGCGTTCTGGATCATGCCCTCGCGGCCGTCCGGGCCGACCAGGCCCAGGGTCACGCCCGGCACGCCACGCACGTGGTTCTCGTAGGAGCGCATCATCGCGCCCGGGTGGAAGGCGGTGATCTGGTTGTTGTCGTGGTCGGTGGTGATGAACGCCTGCGGGGTGAAAAGCTCATCGATCACGCGCACGCGCGACAGGTCGATGCCCAGGCCTTCAAAGTATTCGCGGTACGGGCCGAAGTCCGAACCCACGGTGCCCATCGGGATCGGCTGGCCACCCAGCAGGTGCAGGTTGTAGGCGATGTTGCCGGCGCAGCCGCCGAACTCGCGGCGCATGCGGGGGACCAGGAACGACACGTTCAGGATGTGCACCTTGTCCGGCAGGATGTGATTCTTGAACTGGTCCGGGAACACCATGATGGTGTCGAAGGCAAGAGAACCACAGATCAGAGCGGACATCGATGTAAGCCTATGCGGTGAATTTTGGGATGGGCCGGCCCGGTTCAGCGGGCAAGCAAACGGCGCCCTTGGGCGCCCGACGGCGCAAAGGTTACCCGCTGGTGCCGCTCAGGGCCAGAACCGGGTGATGCCCGATCAGGCCGAAAGCCTGTGAAGACGCGGGTTCAGCTAGTTTTTTCCTTGCTCGGCGGCAGGCGGGTTGCTAGGCTTGTCGGCCTCGATTTCTGCCCATTTTTTCGCCATCCCGCGGCGGGCACGACACCCCTCAGGACTCCTTCCTCAGATGTTCAAGAAACTCCGTGGCATGTTCTCCAACGACCTGTCCATCGACCTGGGCACGGCCAACACCCTCATCTACGTGCGCGGGCAGGGGATCGTGCTGAACGAGCCGTCGGTCGTGGCCGTGCGCCAGGACCGTGCCATCGGTGGCACCCGCTCGGTGGCAGCCGTTGGCGCCGAGGCCAAGCAGATGCTCGGCCGTACCCCGGGCCACATCACCACCATCCGCCCGATGAAGGACGGCGTCATCGCCGACTTCACCTACACCGAGGCGATGCTCAAGCACTTCATCAAGAAGGTGCACAAGTCGCGCGTGCTGCGCCCGAGCCCGCGCGTGCTGGTGTGCGTGCCGGCCGGTTCGACCCAGGTCGAGCGCCGCGCGATCAAGGAATCGGCCGAGGAAGCCGGTGCCCGTGACGTGTACCTGATCGAAGAGCCGATGGCTGCCGCGATCGGCGCCGGCATGCCGGTCACCGAAGCCCGTGGCTCGATGGTCATCGACATCGGCGGCGGCACCACCGAAGTGGCGGTCATCTCGCTCAACGGTATCGTCTATTCGGCCTCGGTCCGCATCGGCGGCGACCGCTTCGACGAGTCGATCACCAACTACGTGCGCCGCAACCACGGCATGCTGATCGGTGAAGCCACTGCCGAGCGCATCAAGGTCGAGCTGGGCTGCGCCTACCCGCAGGCCGAGGTGCAGGAGCTGGAGATCTCCGGCCGCAACCTCGCCGAGGGCGTGCCGAAGATGATCAAGATCAGCTCCAACGAGGTGCTTGAAGCCCTGCACGAACCGCTGTCGGGCATCGTCAGCGCGGTCAAGCTGGCGCTGGAGCAGACCCCGCCGGAACTGTGTGCCGACGTTGCCGAGCGTGGCATCGTGCTGACCGGCGGCGGCGCCCTGCTGCGCGACCTGGACCGCCTGATCTCCGAGGAAACCGGCCTGCACGTGCAGGTGGCCGACGATCCGCTGACCTGCGTGGCCCGTGGTGGTGGTCGTGCGCTGGAGCTGGTGGACATGCACGGCAACGAGTTCTTTGCGCCGGAATAAGCCGTCCCGGCCGTTCCTGCCCGCCGCGCCCTTCCGGGGTGCGGCCCGCCGCGATGGCGGGCCGGCACCGGCGGGGCGTCCGCGTGTTTCCCTTCCGCCTTCTGCCAGTTGAATCGTTGCCGTGCCGCCCTACGCCGGTCCTCCCGTTGCCTCCCGATCCGGTGATGCCGCCAGCCCCCTGCGGTTGCTGGCCTACCTTGCATTGGCCATCACCCTGATCGTCCTTGACGACCAGGCCGGTTGGCTGGCGCGCCTGCGCGAGCAGGCCAACAGCCTGGTGCAGCCGGTATGGGCACTGGCCGGCCTGCCCGGCAAGCTCGGCAACCAGGTCAAGGATTCCGCAGCCAGCCACACCCAGCTGGTCACCGAGAACCGCGAACTGCGCAACCAGCTGCTGCTGGCCAACGCGCGCCTGACCCGCCTGCAGACCGCCGCGCTGGACAACGCCCAGCTGCGCGAACTGCTGAACGTGGCCGAGCGCAGTGGCCTGGACGTGCAGCTGGCGCCGATCCTGGATATCGACCTGGATCCGGTGAAGCAGCGGTTGGTGCTCGACGCTGGCAGCCGCGAAGGCGTGCATGTCGGCCAGGCGGTGATCGACGCCGGTGGCCTGATGGGGCAGGTGATCAGCGTCACCGGCGGTACCTCCACCGTGCTGCTGCTGACCGACCCCGACCACGCGGTGCCGGTCACCGTGGCCCGCAACGGCGTGCGCCTGATCGTCTACGGCCGCGGCGACACGCTTGAGCTGCGCGACATCCCGCTCAGCGCCGGCGTGGAAGTGGGCGATGAGATCGTCACCTCCGGCCTCGGTGGCCGCTTCCCGGCCGGCTTCCCGGTCGGCACCATCACCGGCCTGCGCCCGGACGACACCCATGCCTTCCTGGTTGGCGAACTGAAGCCGGCCGCCCAGCTGGACCGCGGTCGCGATGTGCTGCTGCTGCGCCCGGGTGCAGCGATCCGCATTCCGCCGGAACTGCGCCTGCAGCTGGAAGAGACCGCTCCGGGTGGCCCGGCCACCGGGGCCGCTGTACCGGCGCCGACAGCGCCGCCTGCCACTTCGCCTGCCGCGGGCCCGGCTCCGGTGGCGGCAACGCCTGCGCCTGCGACGGCAACGCCGGCTGCGACCAACGCGCGCCGCCAGGCCGCGCCGCCGGCCCCATCGCCAGCTGAAGCCGCGTCGACCGTGCCGCAAACGACTGAACCGCCCCCGCCCGCTGCGGAGGCCCAGCGATGAGCCGCCTTCGCGACAACCCGTGGGTATTGCCGGCCAGCCTGGTAGTGGCCCTGCTGCTGGGCCTGCTGCCGCTGCCGGCGCTGCTGCAGCCACTGCGCCCGTACTGGCTGGCGCTGGTGCTGGCGTACTGGGTGATCGAGACGCCCGAGCGCGTCGGCCTGGGCATCGCTTTCGCCAGCGGCGTGGTCGCCGACCTGCTGTACGGCGGCGTGCTCGGCGAACAGGCGCTGCGGCTGGTGATGCTGGCCTTCATCCTGCAGCGTTTCCGCGCCCGCATCCGCTTCTTCCCGATGTCGCAGCAGATGCTGGCCATTGGCGGCCTGCTGTTCAACGATCGCATCGTCAGCGCACTGGTGCATATCCTGGTGGGCGAGCCGACCCTGCCGTGGTCGTACTGGTGGGCGCCGCTGCTGGGCATGGGCCTGTGGCCGCTGGTGTTCGTGCTGCTGGATGCGGTGCGCTTCGGCAAGCGCGGGCGCTGAGCCATGATCCCGCGCCGCCAGGTCAAGAACCCGCACGCCGAAGCCGAACAGTTCCGCCGCCGTGCGGCGCTGGGTTTCCTCGGCGTGCTGGTCTGCCTGCTGGGCCTGGGCGGCTGGTACTTCAAGCTGCAGGTGCTGGACCACGACGTCTACGCCACGCGTTCGGAAGCCAACCGCATCAAGCCGCGGCCGGTGGTGCCCGGGCGCGGCATGATCTACGACCGCAACGGTCGCCTGCTGGCCGAGAACGTGCCGGCGTTCCGCCTGGACGTGACGCCGGACAAGGTCAAGGACATGGACGCCACCCTGGAAGGGCTGGCGAAGATCATCAGCATCAGCCCGGAAGAGCTGGAAGCGTTCAACAAGTCGCGCAAGGCGCGCCGCAAGTTCCTGCCGGTCACGCTGAAGCTGCGCATGAGCGACGAGGAGATGGCGCGCTTCGCCGTCGACCGTTGGCGCTTCCCCGGCGTCGAGCTGGAGCCTTACCTGACCCGGCGTTATCCGTACGGCGACCTGTTCGCGCACATCATTGGCTACGTCGGCCGTGTCGACGACAAGGATCTGGAGATCCTCGGCGAAGGTAATGCCGCGCTGACCCACATCGGCAAGTCCGGCCTGGAGCGCTATTACGAGCAGCAGCTGCGCGGCAAGGTCGGCTACGAGCAGGTCGAGACCAATGTGCAGGGCCGCGCGATCCGCACCATCGGCCGCGTTGCCGCGCAGTCCGGCGCCGACCTGCGACTATCGATCGATGCCGACCTGCAGCGTGCGATGGTGGCCGCGTTCGGTGACCAGGAAGGCTCGGCAGTGGCGATGGACCCGCGTACCGGCGAGGTGCTGGCGATGGTCAGCCTGCCGTCCTACGACCCCAACCTGTTCGTCAACGGCATTTCCCATGCCGACTTCAAGGCGCTGAACGAGAACCCGTCGCGGCCACAGTTCAACCGCCTGGTGCTCGGTGGCGTTGCCCCCGGTTCCACGCTGAAGCCGCTGATCGGCCTGGCCGGCCTGGATTCGGGCGTGCGCCGCCCGGAAGACAAGGTGTTGTCCACCGGCATGTTCTACCTGCCCGGCACCAGCCGTGGCTGGGGTGATGCGCATCGTGGCGGCCACGGCTGGACCGACCTGCGCAAGTCCATCGCCGAGTCGGTCAACACCTATTACTACAAGCTGGCGCTGGACCTGGGCATCGAGCGCTTCGACCATTACATGGAGTACTACGGCTTCGGCCAGCCGACCGGCATCGACCTCACCGGCGAGATCGGCGGCATCCTGCCGTCGCCGGCCTACAAGCGGAAGAGCCGCAAGGAAGCCTGGTACCCCGGCGATACGGTCAACATCAGCATCGGCCAGGGCGACTGGAAGGTCACCCCGCTGCAGCTGGCGCGCGGCGTCAGCGGCCTGGCCGACGGCCAGCTGCGCACCCCGCACCTGGTGATCCAGCAGCGCGACGGCTTTGACAGTGACTGGACGGCGACGCCGCCCGGCGAGAGCAAGCCGGTCAGCCCCAACCCCAACAACGTGCAGGCGGTGCGCGAGGGCATGATGGCGACCATGCGGCCCGGTGGCAGCGGCTGGCGCGTGGCGGTCGGTGCGCCGTACGTGATGGCCGGCAAGACCGGTACCGCGCAGGTCATCAGCCGCAAGGGCACCGCAGCGGTGAACCCGAAGAGCCTGCCGATGCACCTGCGCCACCGCGCGCTGTTCGTCGGCTTCGCGCCGGTCGAAAACCCGGTGATCGCCATCGCGGTGGCGGTGGAAGGTGGTGGCTACGGTGGTTCGGCTGCTGCGCCGATCGCACGCAAGGTGTTCGACGCCTACCTGCTGGGCAAGATGCCCGAAGGCATGCAGCCGCTGGACAGCGAGCGTGGCACCACCGCCATCGGCGCCACCGCGTTCGACAACGAAGACGCCGGCGCGCGCCAGGCCGGTGACCTGGCGGCCGCGCAGCTGGGCGAGCACCCGGTGCAGGTGGGTGCACCCACGCCCGAACCGGCCCCTGCGCCGCAGCCGGGCACGCCGGCCGCTGCCGCACTGCCGGCCACGCCACGCCCGACGGTTGCGGAGCCCGCACGATGAAAGTGTTCCTGCGCTGGGCCGGCGACATGCTGCGCCGCTTCTTCAGCACGCTGGACTGGGTGTTGTGCCTGGCCCTGGGCGCGTTGATGGTGATCGGCCTGGCCACGTTGAAGAGTGCCGGTGGCGACGGCCTGGTGATGGCCCAGGGCGCGCGTTTCGCGGTGGGCATGGCCGCGCTGTGGGGTATCTCGCGGGTGCCGATCCTGCGCATCCGCTCGGCCACGCCGATGATCTATGCGATCTCGATGATCCCGCTGCTGGCGGTGTTCGTGCTCGGTACCGGCAAGTACGGCCGGCAGTGGCTGGACCTGAAGTTCTTCTACCTGCAGCCGGCCGAGCTGCTGAAGGTCAGCCTGCCGATGATGGTGGCCTGGTACCTGCACAAGATGCCGCTGCCGCCGCGCTTCAACACCGTGCTGGTGGCCTTGATCATCATCGGCGTGCCGACCGGCCTGGTGATGCTGCAGCCGGACTTCGGTACCGGCGTGCTGATCGCCGCCAGCGGCGTGTTCGTGCTGCTGCTGGCGGGCCTGCCGTGGTGGTGGGTCGGCCTGGGCGTGGGCGGCGTGGCCGCGGTTGCGCCGGTGGCCTGGTTCTGGCTGCTGCGGCCGTACCAGAAGGACCGCATCATGATGTTCCTGGACCCGGAGATGGATGCGCTGGGGGCCGGCTGGAACATCATCCAGTCGAAGATCGCGATCGGTTCCGGCGGCTTCGATGGCAAGGGCTGGGGTGAGGGCTCGCAGTCCCACCTTAACTTCATTCCCGAGCAGACCACCGACTTCGCGTTCTCGGTGCTGAGCGAGGAGTTCGGCTGGATGGGTGTAGCCCTGGTGCTGACCCTGTACCTGGTGGTGATCGGGCGTTGCCTGTGGATCGCCAGCCAGTCGCGCGATTCGTACTCGCGCCTGCTGGCCGGCGCCACCGGCCTGGCGTTCTTCGTCTACGTGCTGGTGAACGGCGGGATGATTTCCGGCCTGCTGCCGGTGGTGGGCGTGCCGATGCCGCTGATCAGCTACGGCGGCACTTCGGCCGTATCGCTGCTGGCCGGCTTCGGCCTGGTGATGGCGGTGCGCAGCCACAACCCGGTGCACGGCGGCTACGGCTAGCTGCCGCGCTTCCTGCTCCTGATTCCTGTAGAGCCGAGCCATGCTCGGCCGCCCTTCGTACCGTGCACGCAGGTCCCGCGCCGGGCATGGCCCCGCGCTACACATGCACATGCGCCATGACAGCTTCACGCAAGCGCGCGTTGCTACCGTGCCCGCGTGGAATGGAAACGACTGCTTGGCGGCTGCCGTGAGGCAGTGCGCACGATCGATCTGCCGTTGCTGGCCGCGCTGTTGATCCTGATGGCGGCGGGCCTGGCGGTGCTGCACAGCGTGTCCGGCCCGGTGGCCGGGCAGGCGGCGCGTTTTGCCGGTGGCCTGGCCGCGATGTGGCTGCTGTCGCGCGTTTCGCTGCTGCGACTGCGCGCGTGGACCCCTGCGATCTACGCGCTGTCGATGCTGCCGCTGATGGCGGTGTACGTGATCGGCACCGGCAAGTATGGGCAGCGCTGGCTCAATCTCGGCGTGTTCTACCTGCAGCCGTCCGAGCTGCTCAAGCTCAGCCTGCCGCTGATGATGGCCTGGTACCTGCACCGGCAAGCGCTGCCACCGTCGCCGCGCACCGTACTGACCGCCGCCGTGCTGATCGGCGTACCCGCGGTGTTGATCCTGATGCAGCCCAACCTCGGCACCGCCACGCTGGTCACCGCCAGCGGCGTGTTCGCGCTGCTGTTGGCCGGGCTGCACTGGGGCTGGGTAGCGACCGGCGCGACGGGCCTGGCCGTGGCCGCGCCGCTGGCCTGGTTCGGCCTGTTGCGGCAGTACCAGAAGGATCGCGTGCTGACCTTCCTCGACCCGGCGGCCGATCCACTCGGCACCGGCTGGAACATCCTGCAGTCGCGCATCGCGATCGGATCCGGTGGCTGGGACGGGCGTGGCTGGGGGCAGGGCACGCAGGCCACGCTGGATTTCCTGCCCGAGTACACCACGGACTTTGCGTTCTCGGTGCTGGCCGAAGAGTTCGGCTGGATCGGCGTGGCCACCGTGTTCGCGCTGTACCTGTTCGTGGTCGGGCGCTGCCTGTGGATCGCGGTGCATGCGCGCGACACGCACGCGCGGTTGCTGGCCGGCAGCCTGGGGTTGGCATTCTTCGTCTATGTACTGGTGAATGGCGGGATGATTTCCGGGCTGCTGCCGGTGGTGGGCATTCCGATGCCGTTGATCAGCTATGGCGGCACCTCAGCGGTGTCGCTGCTGGCGGGTATCGGGCTGGTGATGGCGGTGCGGGGGCACCGGCCCGTGCACGGTGGATAGGTTTCCAGCCAACGGCGCAGCCCCTCGTGGGTGGGGGATCAGTAGAGTCGACTGTTAGTCGACTTGCGCTTGGCCAGTCGGGCTGGGTACGCGGGGGACGCCGTGAATCCGTCCCTGGAGGCTTGGCAGCCGCATCCATGCGGCTGACACCCCCGCGTACCCAACCCGACCGGCCTCTGACAGATTTTGGCGGTCTGCCACCCACGGAGAAGAAAGAGAAAATCAACAGCGGGTCGCGACGCTGCGCTTGCTCGTGTAGAGCCGAGCCCACGCTCGGCTCCTTTCCGCCGGGTCCGCGAAGCCGAGCATGGGCTCGGCTCTACAAATAGCGACCCGCCAGGCCGCTTTTGCATTTGATCTTCTTTTTCTTCTCCGTGGGTGGGGAACACTCGGAACCTGTCAGCGGCCGGGTGGGTGGGTAGTGCGGGGTGTCCGCGGCATGGATGCCGCGGCCAAGCCCCCAGGGATGGGTTCACGGCGTCCCCGCGCTACCCACCCACCCGGCCAGCCCTCAGCAATCCGGCTTTCAGCGACCCACCCACCCACCCACGAGGGGCTGCGCCGTTGGCTGGAACCTTCCTGACTCTGCGCAACGCCTGTTGTGGAAGCGTTCCCACAACAACGCGAGGACGTCCGCCCACTGACCAAAGTCCGGAAAAATTGTTAATGGGTTCACATTTTTACGCCGCGTTGATCCTGATCAATGGACTTGTCGTAATCGGCCTGCACAATGGCGGCCCGTTCGGCACGGCGCGCCGTCAATCGTTGCAGCGCGAGGGGGCGTCGGGCGGGAGCAGTACTGATCCAACGGATACAAGGAGCGCGGGGCACTGCCACTGGGGAGCGGCAGCCGCGCAGGTATCGACCGGATCCGGTCGCCGGTTGCGTCTGCGGGGATGGGGACGCAACCGGCCACCTCTCTCTGAATGGGGAAGCACGATCACGACGTCTTCACATTTCCCGCTGAACGCGGGCAAATCGTTGTGATTCATGGTGTTAGGGGTTTTAATTCATCCATGACCTGCTAACCTGCGACGATGATTCGACGCACTCTGGCCTGCATGCTCACCCTCGGCCTGGTCGCCTGCGCGACCCAGCCGAAGTCCCCACCGTCTTCGCCCCAGGCCAGCAGTACGCCGCGCCAGCCCGCCACCAAGGCCCATGGGCCGGCCGAAGCTGCACCCGAAGCCACTGCGGCTACCGCGCCGCCGGTCGATCTCACCCCGGTGCCGTTCGAGGTTGCGCGGGCCCGCTTCATTGCCGATACCGCCAAGCGCTATGGCCTGAAGCCGGAGCAGATCAGCAGCGTGCTCGACCAGGCGCAGGTCCGCCAGCCGATCATCGCGGCGATGTCGCGCCCGGCCGAGCGGGTCAAGCCGTGGAACGAATACCGGCCGATGTTCATCAGCAAGGCACGTATCGATGGCGGCCGCGCGTTCCTGGCCGAGCATCGCGCCGAACTGGATCGCGTGCAGCAGCGCACCGGCGTGCCGGCCGAAGTGATCGTGGCGATCATCGGCGTGGAAACCAGCTACGGAAAGAATGCCGGCAGCCATCGCGTGCTCGATGCGCTGTACACGCTGGCGTTCTACTACCCGCGCAGCGGCGATCCGGCCAAGCTGGAACGCGAAGTGCGCCGCGAGCTGTTCTTCCGCGACGAGCTGGCCAAGCTGTTCGAGCTGGGCCGCGAAGAAAAGCTGGACATCACCACGCTCAAGGGCAGTTATGCCGGCGCGATGGGCATGGGCCAGTTCATGCCGTCCAGTTACCTCGATTACGCCGTGGACGGCAACGGCGATGGTCGTCGCGACCTGTTCAACAGCTACGACGACGTGTTCTCGTCCATCGCCAACTACTTCGTGAAGAAGGGCGGCTGGGTGCGTGGTGGCCAGGTTGCCGTACCGGCCACGCTGGCGCCGGGCCGCGAAGAGTTCAACCCCACCGAATGGATGCCCACCTGGTCGCTGGCCGACCTGGCACAGCGCGGCTACCAGCCCAGCGCGCCGGTGCAGCCGGGCGCCACCGCCACGCCAATCACGCTTGAAGGCAGCACCGGCAAGCAGTACTGGCTGGGCTTCCAGAACTACTACGCGATCACCCGCTACAACCTCTCGAAGATGTACGCGATGGCCGTGTTCCAGCTGTCCCAGGCCATCGCCGGACAGGAGCTGCCCCCGGCATGAACATCAGATGGCTGGTCCCGAGCTTGATCGTCCTCGCGCTGGCGGCCTGCAGCAGCGCGCCGAAGAAGCCGGCCACGGCCGGCCATGGTGGCAAGCCCGGCGGCACGCTGGTGCAGGGGCGTGGTTCGCGACCGGCGCACTGCCCTGAAGGTTCGCCGTATGCGGCGGCCAAGGAAGACCTGAGCACCCGCGGCAATTACACCGCCGGTGGCCTGTACAAGCCCGGGGTGAAGGACAGCACGCCCACCTACATTCCCAACGTGGCCTGCATTCCCGAGCCGGAAGTGACCGCCGAGGAGCGCTCGGCGATCGGCAACAAGACGCCGTACGTGGTGCTGGGCAAGTCGTACAACGTGCTTGACGACACCCGCAACTACGTCGAGCGTGGCACCGCGTCGTACTACGGCGCCAAGTTCCATGGCCGCCTGACCTCCAACCGCGAGGTCTACGACATGTACCAGTTCACCGCCGCGCACAAGACGCTGCCGCTGCCCAGCTTCGCCCGCGTGACCAATCTGGACAACGGCGAGTCGGTGATCGTGCGCGTCAATGATCGTGGCCCGTTCCATGATGGCCGCGTGGTCGATCTCAGCTACGCCGCCGCCGTGCGGCTGGGCATCACCCAGCGCGGTACCGGCAACGTCGAGGTGCGCGCGCTGCAGCCGGGTGAGAGCAACCTGATGGCGCAGAAGCCGTCGCGTCGCGAGCGTCGCGCTGCTGAAGCTGCCGCCGCCGTGGCCAGTGCGCGCCCGGTGCCGGCTCCGCGTGCTTCCACCGACAGCGACATCGATCGCCTGGTCAACCGCCTGCCCACCGATGGCGCCCCGGCGCGTGGCCAGCCGGCCACCACCCAGGGCGTGGCCAGCACCGCGCCGGACGTGGCGGTCAGCAGCCTGCCGCCGAGTGCGCCCGTGGTGCGCAACCCCGCGCCGGCCGCGGCCGTTGTCGCCAGCACGGCCCCGCGCACAGTGGCACCGGCACCGGTGCGTGCCGCCCCGGCAGCACCCAGCCTGTCGCAGCAGATGGTCGGCGCGGTGATGGTGCAGGTCGCCAGCTTCTCCAACCGCGACAACGCCAACCGCGCGATGGGCCAGCTCAGTGCCGCCGGCATCGTTGGCGCGACCATCAGCGACATCGCCGCCGGTGGCCGTACCCTGTTCCGCCTGCGCGTTCCTGCCAGCGACCATGCCAGTGCTGCGGAACTTGTCGGTCGCATCGCCGGTCTTGGCCTGGGTTCGCCGCAGATCGTCAAGGATTGATCCGCCCGGGCCGGTGCTGCCGGCCCATGCTCCCCCGGCCTTACAATGGCCGTTACGTTCCACCCTCCATTCCCGGCCGTCCCCTGGAGCCTGCTGTCCAATGAATTTCCGTTCCGCCGCCACCGCCCTGGCCGCCACCCTGGTGGTGGGCCTGGCTTCCGCCCAGACGCCGCTGCCGACTCCGGCCACGCCGGCGCCCGCCGCCGCTGCTGCCGCCCCGGCCACCGTCGCCACTCCGCCGGCCCCGGCGCCGAGCGTGTCCAAGGCCTGGGTGCTGATGGATTACGCCACCGGCCAGGTGCTGGCTGGCGAAAACGCCCATGAGCAGCTGGCCCCGGCCAGCATCACCAAGGTGATGACGTCCTACGTGATCGCCGCCGAGGTCAAGAACGGCAAGGTCCGTGCGGATGACCAGGTGATGATGAGCGAGCGCGCCTGGCGCGAAGGTGGCGCCGGTACCGACGGCAGCTACAGTGGCTTCCCGGTCAACCAGACTGCACGCCTGGAAGACATGGAAAAGGGCATGGCGATCCAGTCCGGCAATGACGCCGCGATTGCCCTGGCCGAACACGTGGCCGGCAGTGAAGAGGCCTTTGCCTCGCTGATGAACAGC
Organism: Stenotrophomonas sp. 59; assembly: GCF_030291095.1. Classification (NCBI taxonomy): domain Bacteria; kingdom Pseudomonadati; phylum Pseudomonadota; class Gammaproteobacteria; order Lysobacterales; family Lysobacteraceae; genus Stenotrophomonas; species Stenotrophomonas sp. 59. Next base: position 3,877,550 of record NZ_CP127408.1, on the reverse strand, counting down.
TACGCCGCCAAGATCGGCATGAAGGACTCGCACTTCGTCAACGCCCATGGCCTGACCGCGCAGGGCCACCACAGCACCGCCTACGATCTGGCGCTGCTGGGCCGCGCGATGGTGCGCGATTACCCGGAAACCTACGCGTACAACAAGATCAAGGAATTCCAGGTCGGCAACATCAAGCAGCCGAACCGCAACCTGCTGCTGTGGCGCGACGGCAGCGTGGACGGCATCAAGACCGGCCACACCTCGGAGGCCGGCTACTGCCTGATGAGCTCGGCCCAGCGTGGCGACCAGCGCCTGATCGCGGTGGTGCTGGGCGGTGCGTCGGAGAAGCAGCGTGCCGACGACAGCCTGGCCCTGCTGAACTGGGGCTTCCGCTTCTTCGAGACCCATCGCCTGTACGAGCCGGGCAAGGCCGTGGCCGAGCACAAGGTCTGGAAGGGCACCACCGACAAGGTGCAGCTGGGCGTGGCGCAGCCGATGCTGGTCAGCGTGCCGCGCGGCCGCTACAACGACCTGAAGCCGAGCATCGATGTGCCCAAGACCCTGGAAGCCCCGTTCACCGCTGGCCAGCAGATCGGCACCGTGAAGGTCACCCTGGATGGCAAGGTCATCGCCGAGGCACCGCTGGTGGCCGTGGCTGCCGTCGAGCAGGCCGGCTTCTTCAAACGCCTGTGGGACAGCTTCTGGATGTGGTGGGAATCGGAATGATCCACGCCTCTGCGTGGTGAAGAAAAAGGCCGGCGAATGCCGGCCTTTTTCATTTCGGGATGGCGGCTGCGGATGCGGGTAGTGCCGGCCGCTGGCCGGCTCCTCATGAACCCATCCGGATGTGCCACAGCCGGCCAGCGGCCGGCACTACCCATCATCCATTCGACTACAGCGAGCGATTCAAACCGGTGTGCCGGCCAGCGGCCGGCACTACAGCGAGCGGCTGATGGTGAAGCTGCCGAACACCGGCGACTGGCTTTGGCCATTGAACTCGCGGGTGCTGTGGTAGCGCGCCACTGCGAACTTCCAGCGCCCGCGCATCACCGCGATGCCGTAGCCGCCCTGGGCGACCACGTGGCGCTTGTCCACGCTGTGGCTGTTGCGGAAGGTGTTGCCGTCCAGGGTGATGTCGCGGATCACCCATGCCGCGTCGGTGGTCGCAAACAGGTGCCAGGACCAGCCGCTGGGGCGGCCGCCACGGGTCGGCGCGGTGTTCTCGCCGGCCGGGCGCAGCGGCGTGCTGCCGAAGTCGTCGGGCAGCTTCCAGCCGAAGCGCACTTCGCCACCGGCGTTGGCCTTGGTTTCCAGGTTGCCGATCGCACCACCATAGTGGCTGATCGCATCCCAGCCCCAGCCGCCGGCATTGACGCTGGCATCGGCCGGCCAGCGGCGCATGCGCTCGTGGGTCAGCATGAACACCGGCTCGTTGTGCAGCTGGTTGTCCCAACCTTCGAACTTCTTGTCGTTGAGGATGTTGTGCACCGCATCCTGCACCTGCTTGCCCTGTGCCCAGGGCCCGACCACGCCCACGGCCAGCTGGGTGGTCTGCAGGCGGTCGCCGCTGCGTGCGTTGAAACCGAAGCTGGCCAGCAGCACGCCGGCATACGGGCGGTCGTCCTCGATCAGGTCGCGGCGGGTCGGGTCGGTCGGGGTGAAGATGCCCTGGCCGATGCTGAAGATCATGTTCTGCTGCTCGAACTTGCCGGGGTGCAGGCCTTCCAGGTACTGGTTCACCCAGCGCGCCATGCGCGGTAGGCAGGGGTCGTCGGTGTAGTCGACCAGGTTGGGCGAGACCAGGGTCAGCTGCGCGCCGTTGGTGTAGCCCTGGTCCTGGTGGCGGCCACCAAACAGGTCGTTGTCGACGCGGAAATTGATCTGCGGCGGGTGGTCGCGCATCGCGTCCGGGCCACATTGTTCGGCCGCCTGGGCGGCAAGGGGGAGGGTGGCGGCCAGCAGGCCGGACAGCCCGAGGACTGCGACGCTACGCATGGATGGAATGCTCATGGGGAAGGGGGCGGTTGTCTGTCGTTTTATGCAACGACACGGTACGCGTGAGTACGTGACGGAACGAGCGCTTTCCGATCACTTGTCTGTTCCGAAAACAACATTGTCCGGCGGACACAATTCGTTACATGCGTGCGATCGGTGCCATGGCCGGATCCGGCCCGCAGCGTGCCGGTTCCAGTCAGCTGGCGTTTGGCCACCAGAGGGCGCCGCGGCTCCCTGCAACGCAGCGGCTCGCCCGTGCCGCCTTTGACTTTGATGAATACTCTTGGGTTTGTTGCCCTGCGGCCCGATAATGGGTCCATGGAAATCAAGTCCGACAACCCCGACCACGGCTTCCAGTTCCCCGGCCAGTTCGAGCTCAGCGCCATGGGCCCGGCCAACCGCGGCCTGGAACATGAGCTCCCCCGCCTGCTGCTGGCTGCCGGCATCGATGTCGTCAATGAACGCATCAGCTGGAAGCATTCCTCCAACGGCAAGTACGTGTCCGTCCGCATCGTGTTCAAGGCCGAGAGCCGCGAACAGTACGACCTGGCGCACCAGGCGCTGCGCGACCACCCGGAAGTGAAGTGGACGCTGTAGCCGACAGCTGCCCGGCCGACGCCGCCCCGGAAGACCGTGCGCCGCGTCCGGCGGTGGTCCGTGACCTCGGCCGCCAGGCGTACGAGCCGGTGTGGCGCGCCATGCAGCGCTTCACCGACCAGCGCAGCGACACCGATGCCGACGAACTTTGGGTGGTCGAGCACGACCCGGTGTTCACCCTGGGCCAGGCCGGCAAGGACGAGCATGTGCTGGCGCCGGGCGATATCCCGGTGCTGCATGTGGACCGGGGCGGCCAGGTGACCTATCACGGCCCCGGCCAGATCGTGGTCTACCCGTTGCTGCGCCTGCCGCGGCTGGGCATCGGCGTGCGCGACTACGTGTGCCGCATCGAACAGGCCATCATCGATACGCTGGGCGAGTGGAACTTCGGCGCCGAACGCCGCGAGGGCGCCCCGGGCGTCTATGTCGGTGGCGCCAAGATCGCTGCACTCGGCATCCGCGTGCGTCGCGGCTGCACCTTCCATGGCCTGGCCTTCAATGTGGCCATGGACCTGGAACCCTTCCACCGTATCAATCCCTGTGGCTACCAGGGGTTGCAGGTGACCTCGGTGGTAGACTTGGGTGGCCCCTCCGGGATGGAGGCCGTCAAGCCGGTGCTGCTGGACCACCTGGCCCGCCAGTTCGGCCTGCTGCTGCAGCACACCCCCGAACTGCCCGATCTTTCTGCGGCCGCCTGACCGCTCCCCCGGAACTGCCATGACTGAAACCACCGCCCGTTCCATTCCCCTGCAGATCGTGCAGGGCGACTCCCCGTCCGCCGCGCCGTTGCAGGCCGGGGTCAAGCAGCTGGGCGGTGACAAGATCAACCGCTCGCCGGTGCAGTTCGCCGACGCGCCGGTGCTGCGCAAGCCGTCCTGGATCCGCGTGCGCATTCCTTCGGGCAATGCCGTGCAGAACCTGAAGGCCAAGCTGCGCGAGAACCGCCTGGTGACCGTGTGCGAGGAAGCCAGCTGCCCGAACATCCACGAGTGCTTCGGCCACGGCACCGCCACCTTCATGATCCTGGGCGAGGTCTGCACCCGCCGCTGCTCGTTCTGCGACGTGGCCCACGGCCGCCCGAAGCCGCCGGATGCCAACGAACCGGCCAGCCTCGGCCAGACCGTGGCCGACATGGGCCTGAAGTACGTGGTGGTGACCAGCGTCGACCGCGATGACCTGCGCGATGGTGGTGCCCAGCACTTCGTCGACTGCATCACCGCCATCCGCGAGAAGTCGCCGGGCACCCGCATCGAGGTGCTGACCCCGGACTTCCGTGGCAAGGGCCGCATGGAGCGCGCGCTGGAGATCCTGGCGCAGAACCCGCCGGACGTGTTCAACCACAACATCGAAACCGTGCCGGACCTGTACCGCAACGTGCGCCCGGGTGCGGACTACCAGTGGTCGCTGAACCTGCTGAAGAACTTCAAGGCGCAGCACCCGGAGGTGCCGACCAAGAGCGGCATCATGCTGGGCCTGGGCGAAGACTTCGAACAGATCAAGGCCACCATGCGCGACCTGCGAGCGCATGACGTGGACATGATCACCATCGGCCAGTACCTGCAGCCGACCGCGCACCACCACCCGGTGCTGAAGTACTGGACCCCGGAAGACTACAAGGCGCTGGAAGACTACGGCTACGAGCTGGGCTTCAGCCACGTGGCCTCCGGCCCGATGGTGCGCTCGTCGTACCACGCCGACGTACAGGCCAAGGGCGCCGGCGTTTCTTGAAGGTAGGTGCGGACCGTTGGTCCGCACACCTCGCTGCTTGCCGCCGGCCAGCCGGGCATGGGCTCGGCTCTACATGCATTCACAATTTGCTACACCGGCCCCGCTAGGCTGGTTTTCCACCGGATGTGGGCGGGTGACAAACCCGGCAACTTTCGGCACTGTCGTGGTGTCTGAACACCACGCAGTCTCCCCCTTGGCAAGGCGCCTTCGAGCACGTCAATGAAATTCAAAGCCCCCGCATTCCTGATGGCCCTGGCGCTGGTCGCGCCGCTGGCGTTGGCGGCCAAGGCCGACTCGCCCGCATTGCCCGCGGCGGCCACCGCCGACCAGGTGACCACCTCCAAGCTGGTCTACGGCCTGCTGTCCGACAGCCGCTACGCCTACCGCCCGCGCGCGCTGGACGAGGCCACCTCCAAGGACGTGTTCAAGCGCTATCTGGAAACGCTGGACGGCGGCAAGCAGTACTTCACCCAGTCCGACGTGGCGCGCTTCGCGCCGTTCGAGGCCAACATCTCCTCGGCCATCCGTGGCGGCGAGCTGGAGCCGGCGTTCCAGGTGTTCGCCGTCTACAAGCAGCGCGTCGGCGAACGCGTGGCCTATGCGCGCAAGCTGCTCAAGCAGGAGCCGGACTTCACCACCGACGAGCGCTTCGAGTACGACCGCAAGAAGGTGCCGTGGGCGGCCAGCAGCGCCGAACTGGACGAGCTGTGGCGCAAGTCGGTGAAGAACGATTGGCTGCGCCTGAAGCTGGCCGGCAAGAAGCCGGATGACATCCGCAAGACGCTGGACAAGCGATACGCCACGCTGGAAAAGTCGGTCAATGAACTGAAGGGCGAGGACGTCTTCCAGTTCTTCATGAATTCGTACACCAGCGCGGTCGATCCGCACACCGATTACTTCACCCCGCGCACCGCCGAGAACTTCAACCAGGCGATGTCGCTGTCGCTGGAAGGCATCGGCGCGCAGCTGCAGCGCCAGGACGACGTGGTGGTGATCCGCGAGATCATCGCCGGTGGCCCGGCGGCGGTGGACGGCACGCTGAAGCCGGGTGACCGCATCGTCGGCGTTGGCCAGGGCAAGTCCGGCCTGGTCGAGGACGTGATCGGCTGGCGCATCGACGATGTAGTGGCCAAGATCCGCGGCGCCAAGGACACCCAGGTGAAGCTGGAATTCATTCCGGCCGCCGAGGGCGCCGACGGCAAGCACCACACCCTGGTGCTGACCCGGCAGAAGGTGCGCCTGGCCGAACAGGCCGCCAAGGGCGAGACCATGACCATTCCGGCCGCCAATGGTGAGCCGGCGCGCAAGATCGGCGTGATCAAGCTGCCGACCTTCTACCAGGACTTCGAAGGCCGTCGCCGCAATGCCGCCGACTACGCGTCGGCCACCCGCGACGTGGCCAAGCTGCTGGCCGGCTTCAAGAACGACAAGCTGGACGGCGTGGTGCTGGACCTGCGCAACAACGGTGGTGGTTCGCTGGATGAAGCGATCGAACTGACCGGCCTGTTCATCGAACAGGGCCCGGTGGTGCAGGTACGCGAGTCCGGTGGCCGCGTCACCGTCAACAGCGACCGCAACCAGGGCGTGGCGTGGGATGGCCCGCTGGCGGTGCTGATCAATCGTGGTTCGGCCTCGGCCTCGGAAATCTTCGCCGGCGCCATCCAGGACTACGGTCGTGGCCTGGTGATCGGTGAAACCAGCTTCGGCAAGGGCACCGTGCAGAACATCGTCGACCTCGACCGCTGGCCGAGCGGCGAGACCCAGCGCTTCGGCCAGGTCAAGCTGACCATCGCCCAGTTCTTCCGCATCAGCGGCAGCAGCACCCAGCACAAGGGTGTGGTGCCGGACCTGGCCTTCCCGGCCAGCGTCGATGCCACCGAGTTCGGCGAAAGCACCTACGACAACGCACTGCCGTGGACCCGCATCGCCGCCGTGCCGCATACCCAGTACGGCAACTTCGCGCCGCTGCTGCCGAAGCTGGAAATCCGCCACGACACCCGTATCGCCACCGACAAGGAGTTCCAGTGGTGGAACGAGGACGTGCAGCAGTTCCGCACCGAAGCGGCGAAGAAGTACATCTCGCTCAACGAGGCGACCCGTCGCGCTGAACGCGAGCGCCAGGATGCCCAGCGCAAGGAGCGCCAGGTACAGCGCAAGGAGCTGGGCCTGGCCCTGGACCCGCTGGCCGATGACAGCAGCGATGACGGCCTGACCGGCAATGAGCGCGACATCGTCAAGGATGCCGCGCGCGAGAAGGCTGCCGAGAAGCGCCCGGACCCGCTGCTGCGTGAGTCGGCCTCGATCCTGGCCGATGCGGTGAACCTGCTGGCCAATGACCGCCCGCTGTCGGCGCAGGTGCTGCCGCAGTCCACCGGTGCCGGCCGCTGGGCCGACTGAGCCGGCGACGGCACGTGATACCCGAGGGGCCGGCATTGCCGGCCCCTCTTCGTCTGGGGACCTCATTCCGCTAGCGCCGGGCGATGCCCGGCGAGCTGTGTGCATGGCGCGCTTCCGCCGGGCATGGCCCGGCGCTACCGGCGCATGAACCGGGACCAACGTGGGCGGCGTTGTCGACCTGCCGCACACGGTGGCGGGACTACCCTTGGCGGTACCGTCCTCGCAGGAGTACCCATGCGGGCCTGCCGTCTTTCCAGCGTTGCCGTGGCGCTCTCCGGCGCCCTGATCCTGTCGGCCTGTGGTGGCCGTGCCGCCGACAGCACCCTGCTGCGCGAATCCTTCGATTCCGGCGATACCTTCTCGCGCACCGTCGATGGTCGCCCGGGAGATGCGTGCGAGGCTGCGCGGCGCACCCTGCTCAGCCAGGGCTATGCCATCGCCCGTTCCGACGCGGCGCAGGTGGAAGGCAACAAGAATTTCCAGCCGCGCGAGGACGATCACGAGCAGCTGGTGCTGCGTATTTCCTGCGCACCGCGGGGGAACCAGACGCTGGTATTCGTCAGTGCGGTGCAGGATCGCTATGCGTTGAAGAAGAGCCCGACTTCGGCCAGCGTCGGTGTCGGCGCGTTGGGTTCGGTGTCGCTGCCGTTCGGCAGCAATGACGACTCGCTGGTGAAGGTGGCCAGCAGCACGGTCACCGATGCCGACTTCTATCGTCGCTTCTTCCAGCGCCTGCAGCAGTACCTGCCTGCGGACGCTGCCGCGCCCCCGGCGGCGACAACGCCCGAACCCGCAGCAGCAGCCCCCACGGACCAGGGGTGAGTGTGCGGCGTGGCAGGCTGATGGGCGCGGCGCTGCTGCTGGTGCCCGCGCTGGGCGCCGCGTCCACGCCTGTCGACTGCGTGCAGGGCCTGTTGCAGCGATTGGGCTGGCGCTTCGAAGACGCGGCGGTTGCCTTGCCCGAGGTGCAGGGCGGCCCGGTGTGCACGCGTGCCTCGCTGGCGGCGGCGCAGGCAGCTGGTGACCTGCACGTGCGCTGGCCCGTGGATCTGTCGGCTGCCTCGCGCCAGGCCCTGCTGCAACAACTGCTGGACGATCCGGCCACGGTCTGCGCCTACGCCTTTGAGCTGGGTGCGGCCACGCAACGTGCCGCGACTGCACTGCAGGGCAATCCAGGATTCCGTTTCTCTGGCCTGCAGCTGGGCTGGATCGGCTTCGGCCTGCACGGCGCACAGGCGCAAGGCTGGCAGCGCACACGCAGTTTCGGCCGCGGCTATGTGCCCAGCGCAGGCAACAGTCGCGCGTTGCAGGCGTTCTACAGCGGCCGCGTGCGCGCCGAATGCGGAGTAGGCCGCCAGGTCGCGCAGCTGGCGACCCAGCGCGAACTGTATGGCGATGCTGCGTTCGATGCGGAATTCAATCCCGCCGAACTGTCGATCGGCACGTTCCTGGCGCTGCATGACACCGACAGCATCCTGCTGGGTGCGGGTGCAGGAGACTTCTTCGCCGATGGCAAGGCGGTGCGCACGTCGGCGATGGGGCGACAGGCGTTCGTTGGCGTGCCCGGTTTCATCGAGCATGTGTACGACGCGGGCACGCTGGATGACCTGAGCAATCAGGCCGAGAACTTCGTGGTGGTGTCGGTGGGCGAGGAGGCCGCGCAGGCGTTGGCCGCGCACGGCGGCCTGGCCTGGTACGACCAGCGCAATGCCGAGCTGTGGCGGCTGGCGCAGGGCATTCCGCGTGTTGGCCTGCGCTATTTCGAGCGCTTGCTGTTCGAGCGCGATGCGCAGCTGCGCGCGGCACTGGCACCGCGTTACCGCGACACGCTGGCACGCATGGACCAGCTGCTGGACGATCCGTTCTACCAGCAGTTCGTGATCTATGTGCACCCGCGCGGTATACGTCCCATCGGCTACCACATCGCCCGCCTGCTCGACCGCAACCCGCGAACCCCGTTTTCGATCGACCTGGCAGTGCACAATCTGCATACCACGCTCTACCGGCGTTGGCGCGAGGCGCAGCTGCGCCACTGCGCGGCTACCGGCAGGCCAGGCAGCCTGACCCTAGACCCCAACTGAAGGTGAAACAATGGATATTGCAATGATCGGCCTCGGCCGCATGGGCGCCAACATGGCCCAGCGCCTGCATCGCGGCGGCCACCGCGTGGTCGGCTACGACCCGGGCGAAGGCGCCCGCCAGCGCGCCGCCGAGGCCGGCCTGGAGGTGGTTGATTCGCTGGCCGCCGCGGTTGCCGCGCTGCCGGTGCCGCGCGTGGTGTGGCTGATGGTGCCGGCCGGCGAAACCGTCGACCAGACCCTGGGCCAGCTGACCCCGCACCTGGCCGAAGGTGACATCGTCATCGACGGCGGCAACTCCAACTACCAGGACTCGATCCGCCGCGCCAAGGCGCTGGCCGAGGATGACCTGGGCTACGTGGACTGCGGCACCAGTGGTGGCGTGTGGGGCCTGCAGGAAGGCTACAGCCTGATGGTCGGTGGCGAAGCGTCGGTGGTGGAGCAGATCGCACCGCTGCTGCGCACGCTGGCACCGGCCGAAGATCGCGGCTGGGCACGTGTCGGTCCGTCTGGCGCCGGCCACTTCACCAAGATGGTCCACAACGGCATCGAGTACGGAATGATGCAGGCCTACGCCGAAGGTTTCGCGCTGATGGAGCGCAAGCAGGAGATGGAGCTGGACCTGGCCCAGGTGGCCGAGGTGTGGCGCCACGGCAGCGTGGTGCGTTCCTGGCTGCTGGACCTGAGCACCGAAGCACTCAAGCGGAATCCTTCGCTGGATGGCATCGCACCGTATGTCGAGGATTCCGGCGAAGGCCGCTGGACCGTGGCCGAAGCGATCGCACTGGATGTACCGGCGCCGGTGATCACCCTGTCGCTGCTGGAACGCCTGCGCTCGCGTGAATCCAATTCGTTCACCGACCGCCTGTTGTCGGCGATGCGCAACGAGTTCGGCGGGCACGCCATCAAGAAGTCGTAATCACCGATTGGCGTAGATCCACGCATGGCGTGGATCTACGTGTCGACCAAGGTCGACACCCACCAGGAGCAGGTCATGTCATTTCGACAGATCGCAGGAATCTGTCGAAGGCGGCCCCCCCCCCCGCCATCCGCGGAATGCCCGCTTTTGATGTTGACGTTGTCGTTGCCTCGGCAGGTGCAGGGCGCAGCCCTGCCGATCACCCCAACCGCACCCGCCGCCCCTCGCGCGAACTCTCAATCCCCGCCTGCAGCAACCGCATCAGCTGCAATGCCTGCACCGGACTGACCGTGGCCTCGCCATCGCCATGCATCGCCGCAGCGAACTGCGCATACAACCGCCGGTAGTCACCGGGCAGATTGTCGACGGTGCTGCGCTGCACGTTGTCCTCGGCATCACAGCGCACCAGCTCGCCATGCCGCGGGTCGATGCCCCAGCCGGGCGCACCGGGTGCAACACCACGGCGCAGCTGCGCTTCCTGCACATCCACGCCATGCTTGATCCAACTGGCCTTGCTGCCATGCACGCTGAAGCGTGGTGTGGGCGCTGCCACCAGAGAACCGGAATGCACGATCGCGCGATGCCGTGGGTAGTGCAGCACGGCGTGGAAGTAATCGATGCCGCTGCCGCCATCGCGCTGCACGGCCAGATCCGCATCGATCGCTTCGGGCCAGCCGAACAGCAGCAGCATCTGGTCCAGCAGGTGCGGACCCAGGTCGTACCACAGGCCACTGCCGGGACCGTCCTGTTCGCGCCAGCGGTCGCGCACCTGTGGACGGTAGCGATCGAAGTGCGCATGGCACTCGGCAATGTCGCCGAGCGTCCCGTCCGCAAGCAGCGCCTGCAGCGTGAGGAAGTCGGCATCGAAGCGCCGGTTCTGGAACACGGTGGCGGTGCGTCCGGCATCGCGTGCCGCAGCCAGTACCGTTTCCGCTTCGGCCACGTCCAGCGCGAACGGCTTGTCGACCAGCACATGCTTGCCCGCAGCCAGTGCTGCGATCGCCAGCGGCGCATGCTGTTCATTCGGCGTGGCGATCACTACGGCATCCACGGCCGGATCGTCGAACACCTCCTGCGGCGTGGCACGCACGTGCACGTCGCTGAACGCGCGCAGCAACGTGTCGCGCTGCGAACTGACGATGCTGTGCAGCGCCAGGCCGGGTGTGTGCTGGATCAGTGGTGCGTGGAAGACACGGCCGGCGAGGCCGTAGCCGATCAGGGCCAGTTGCAGGTCGGGGCGCATGACAGAGCTCCGGCAGTGGGAAGGGCAGGGTAAACGACGCGGGGTCACGCGCCAAAGCTGAACGGTTGTCGTTGCAGATGCCCCGATTCACGGCGGCATGACCGCAACGCCACGCCTGCTCTACGTCGGTTTGTCCAGACTGGCAGCACATTCCGAAGGAGTACGACACGATGAGCAATACGACCCGCACGCTGATTGCCTCCGCCCTGACGCTGGGCCTGGCGCTGTCCTCCTCGGCCGCATTCGCCAAGGATCCGGCCGCAAAGAGCCCGCCGACCAGCGCGCATCCGGCGACCCATGCTGATCGCCACGATTCCAACGAGCCGGTGACCGATACCTGGATCACCACCAAGGTGAAGGCCGACCTGCTCGCCAGCAGCAACGTTCCGGGTACCGAGATCAAGGTGGAAACCGTGAACGGCGTGGTCAGCCTGAGCGGTGCCGTGGCCACCCAGGCCGAGAAGGACAAGGCGGTCACCACCGCCAAGGGCATCAAGGGCGTGACCCGCGTCGATGCCGCCGCATTGAAGGTCAGCGCTGCTGCCAAGCGCTGACCCCGGTGGGCGCCCCAAGCGGGGCGTCCGCTGCTATGTAGAGCCGAAGCCCATGCTCGGCTGCCTTTGGGTTCCAGCTGAGCGTGGGCTCGGCTCTACAGGTGTGATTGCCAACCCGTTCAGCCAACCGGGCCGGAACGCCCGCCAGTGTGACCGCCTGCGCTATATTGCCGGTTCCGCCGCAGCCGGGCAGCTCCCGGCCAATGCTCCGCGGCCGTGCTGAAGAGGAACTATGGCGCTGGTTTTCAGTGACGACATCTGGGACCGCTGGCGGTTGCCGGCCCTGGCGCTGGCGGCCGCCGCGATCATCGTGGTGCCGTGGTTGACCCTGCGCAAACTGCAGCAGGACAACGAACAGGCGATGGCCTGGGTCAACCATACCCAGGCCGTCGGTGTGGCCCTGCAACAGCTGCAGGCCGATGTGCGTGATGTCGAATCGGCGGCGCTGACCCTGTCAAAGGGAGTGGACGCACCGGGCCTGCGCGAGCGCATGGCCAAGGCCAACGACATCCCCGGGCGCCTGGCCGAGCTGGGCCGGATGACCCGCGACAATCCCGACCAGCTGATCCGGATCGGCCGCATCGAATCGATGCTGGAAGGGCGCATGGCACTTGCCCGTGAGCTCGCGAAATCCGAGCCCAACAGCGATCAGCGCGAGCTGGTCCAGGACCTCAGCACGCGCTACCCGATCCGTGGACTGGTTGAAGAACTGCAGGCCAGCGAGCAGAAACTGCTGACATTGCGTGCCGAGCAGGCCGCGCGCCAGCGCAGGCAGACCGAGCTGGTGTCGTGGAGTTCGCTGGTGGTGCAGCTGGCACTGCTTGGCCTCGTGCTGTGGCTGCTGCAGCGACAGATCGGCCGCCGCCTGCATGCCGAGCGGCAATCGCTGCGCTCCGCCGCACGTGCGGCCTCGGTGCTGCAGACCGTGCGCGAGCCCATCGTGCTGCTCGACCGCGATCTGCGCGTGCAGTTGCACAATCCGGCCTTCGCCGAGCTGTACGGGCTGCAGGACGAACGTGCCGATGGCCTGCTGCTGGAAACGGTCGGCGACGGCGCCTGGAAGGACAACGTGGTGCGCCAGCGCCTGTCCGACGTGCTGCTGCGCGGCCGCGAGCTGTGGGATTTCGAGCACGAACAGCGCACCGCCGATGGCATGGCGCGTTACATGCTGCTCAATGCGCGGCGCATGCCGTTGCCGGATACCGATGACGAAGTCGTGCTTCTTACCATCAGCGATGTCACGGTGCAGCGCGCCGTGCAGATGCGCGTGGAAGAGCTGAACCGCCAGTTGGAGGGCAAGGTTGCCCAGGTATCCGAAGTCAACCGCGAGCTGGAAGCCTTCAGCTACTCGGTTTCGCACGATCTGCGCGCACCGTTGCGCCACGTTGCTGGTTTCTCCGACAAGCTGTCGCGTCACCTCGGTGACGGCGCCGACGACAAGAGCCGTCATTACCTGGAGGTGATCTCCAGTTCAGCGCGGCGCATGGCGGCCCTGATCGACGACCTGCTGGTCTACTCGCGGCTGGGCCGCGTGGCGATGCGCCAGCAGGCAGTGGACATGCAGTCGCTGGTGGCCGATACCCGCGCCATGCTCGATTCCAACCTGCAGGCCGAAGCCGAGAGCAGCGGCCATGCGCACCAGGTGGAGTGGAGCATCGCGCCGTTGCCGATCGTGGTGGCCGACGAGAACATGATCCGCCAACTCTGGCTGAACCTGCTCGGCAACGCCGTGAAGTACTCGGGCAACCGCGAGCCGGCGAAGATCCGCGTGGACTACCAGGCGCAGCCCGATGGCGGTCATCAGTTCACGGTCAGCGACAATGGCGCAGGCTTTGACATGGCCTACGCCGGGAAACTGTTCGGCGTGTTCCAGCGCCTGCACAAGGCCAGCGACTACCCGGGCACCGGTATCGGCCTGGCCAGCGTGCGCCGCGTGCTGACCCGCCATGGCGGCCGTATCTGGGCCGAGGCCGAACCGGACGTCGGCGCCACCTTCCACTTCTACCTGCCTCCCGCGATCGACGCGGACAAACAAGGTCCCTCTGCATGACGACTCTGCGCACCATTCTTCTTGCCGAAGACAGCCCGGCCGATGCCGAGATGGCGATCGATGCCCTGGAAGAGGCGCGTCTGGCCAACCCCATCGTGCACGTCGAGGATGGCGTGGAAGTGATGGACTACCTGCTGCGCCGCGGCGCCTTCGCCAACCGTGAGGAAGGCCTGCCGGCGGTGCTGCTGCTGGACATCAAGATGCCGCGCATGGATGGCCTGGAAGTGCTGCGGCAGATCCGCGAGCACGAAGAGCTCAAGCGCCTGCCGGTGGTGATCCTGTCGTCCTCACGCGAGGAAAGCGATCTGGCCCGGAGCTGGGACATGGGCGTGAACGCCTACGTGGTCAAGCCGGTGGACGTGGACCAGTTCTTCGGCGCGGTGCAGACCCTGGGCAAGTTCTGGGCGTTGATCAACCAGGCACCGGAACTCGAGTGAGCCCATGCCCCTGACCGGTCCCGCCCTGGGGGCGCTGCGCATCCTGCTGGTGGAGGACTCACCGGAAGATGCCGAGCTGATGTCCGAACAGATGCTCGATGCGGGCCTGGAGGCCCGCTTCGAGCGTGTCGAGAGCGAGGCGGAACTGCGCCAGGCACTGGCCGCGTTCCAGCCGGATATCGTGCTGTCCGACCTGAGCATGCCGGGGTTCTCCGGTGACGATGCGCTGCGCATCGTGCGTGAGACCTCGCCGGAAGTGCCCTTCATCTTCGTCTCCGGCACCATGGGTGAGGAGAACGCGGTGGCGGCGCTGCAGAAGGGGGCCAATGACTACATCATCAAGCATCTGCCGGCGCGCCTGCCGTCGGCAGTGGCGCGTGCGATCCGCGATGCACGCAGCGCGATCGAGCGTGCACGGGTGGAAACCGAGCTGATGCGTGCACAGCGCCTGGAAAGCCTGTCGCTGCTCGCGGCTGGCCTCAGCCACGACCTGCGCAACATTCTGCAGCCGTTGCTGATCATGCCGGACCTGCTGAAGGCGCGTACCGACGATCCGCAGCTGCACCACCTGGCCGATGTCATCGCCGAGTGCGGTCGCCGTGGTCATGAGATGGCCGAATCGATGCTGTCGTTCGTGCGCGGCTCGCGCAAGCCGAGCGAGCGCATCGAGATCGATGGCCTGTTCGATGCGGTGGCACTGCTGTTGCGCAGCAACGTGCCCGACGCCGTGCGCCTGGAACTGCAGGTGCAGGACGAAGGCCTGGTGGTCGATGCCAATTACACCGAACTCCAGCAGGTGATGCTGAACCTGGCGCTCAATGCGATCCAGGCGATGCCCAATGGCGGCCGCCTGAGCCTGACCGCCAGCCATGCAGGCCAGCGCGATGGCGTGGACTGGATGCATATCCGCGTGGCCGACGAAGGCATCGGCATGGATGCGGACACGCTGTCGCACCTGTTCAATCCGTTCTTCACCACCAAGGCCGACGGCACCGGGCTGGGGCTGATTTCCTGCAAGCGCATCGTCGAAGGTGCCGGCGGCAGCATTCATGTCAGCAGCCAGCCGGGGCAGGGCACCTGCTTCGAACTGCGCCTGCCGATGCACGAAGCCGTCGACGGCAGCGAGCCCATCGAGCAGCTGGTGGCACTGGGCAGTGGCCAGTCGATCCTGGTGGTCGATGGCGAGGCCACCCGTCTTTCGCTGTTGGGCAATGCGCTGTCCAGCCAGGGCTACCAGCTGCAGCTGGCGTCCGACGGCCCGGCCGCGCTGCGCTGGATGCAGCAGGAGGCGATGCCTGCGCTGGTGATCGCCGATGCCGGCTCCAAGCTGCTGCCGGCCAGCCAGCTGCTGGGCGAGATGGCCACGCTGGGCTATCGCGGCCCGGCTCTGGTACTGGAGGATCCTGCAGTGCCGGTCGCGGCCGATGCATTCCCGGATGGCGTGGAGGTGCATGTGCTGCACAAGCCGCTGCAGATGCAGCAGGTGTTCCGCGCGGTGGCCGAAGCGCTGGGCTGAGTCCGCGTCGCCGGGCATGGCCCGGCACTACCCACCGCCTTCGGTAGCGCCGGGCCGTGCCCGGCGGCAGGTCAGGTCGGTCGATCCACGGTTTCCCACGGGAACCGCGGCAGGCTGTCCACCGCCTGTTCCAGCCGCCGCGACCAGTTCTGGTGGATATCGGCATACAGCGCCGAATCCGCCCCCAGCCGCAGCTGCTGGCCGATGCGCAGTTCACCATCGCGCAGCAGCGCCAGGTCGATCGGCAGGCCTACCGACAGATTGGAGCGAATGGTCGAATCCAGCGACACGATTGCCGTGCGCGCCGCGTCCTCCAGGCGTGTGGCCGGGCTGAGGATGCGGTCGAGGATGGGCTTGCCGTACTTGGACTCACCGATCTGCAGATAGGGCGTCTCCGGCGAAGCAGCGATGGCATTGCCGAGCGGATAGACCATGTACAGGCCCGGCCGCTCGCCGGCGATCTGGCCACCGAAGATCAGCGTGGCCTGGGTGTTGACCCCGTCATGGCCGTGCTCGCTGTGGCTGCTGTGCACCTGGCTGTCCACCAGCAGCTGGCCGACATACTCGGCAGCCTCGAACAGGTGGGTCATGTCGCGCAGGTTGGGCGTGCGTCGCTCGTCGGCGTCGCGCCCCAGGCGCGACACCAGCAGCTGGGTGGTGGCCAGGTTGCCAGCCGCCATCAGCACGTAGGCTGCCTGGCCGGGGTACTCGAACACGTGCAGCTTGCGGTGCACGCGCACATCGTCCAGCGAGGCATTGGTCCGGGTGTCGGCAGCGAAGACCAGGCCCTGGTCCACCTCGATTCCAACGCAATAGGTCATGTCGGTGCCCTATCATGTGCGTCCCGGATTGTAGGCAGGCCGCCGTGACGACGGCATGTCCACGCCCCCCAAGTGCCGTCACCTGAACCGCATGACCACCGTGCTCCTGAGCCTGGGCAGCAACGTCCAGCCCCGCCGCTACCTCCACGCCGCGGTGACGGCCCTGCGCGAGCGCTTTGGCGCACTGCAGGTGTCGCCCGCCTATCGTACCGCCGCGGTCGGCTTCGACGGCCCGGCCTTCCTCAACAACGCCGTGGCGATCGACACCGACCTGCCGCTGCAGGAACTGGACGACTGGCTGCATGCGCTGGAAGACGCGCACGGCCGCGACCGCAGCGGGCCGCGCTTTTCCGACCGGACCCTGGACATCGACGTGGTGTTCTACGGTGACCTTGTGGTGGAAGGCCCCGGCCACCTGCGCATCCCGCGCCCGGAACTGAAGCATGCCTTCGTGCTGAAGCCGCTGGCGGACATCGCACCGGGCTTCATCGACCCGGTTAGCGGGCAGGACCTGGCCACGCTGTGGCGCGCGCACACGCAGTTTGGCGAGGCGTTCGAGGTCGTGGACCTGGAATGATGGAGGTTGCCGGCCAGCGGCCGGCACTACCGGTAGTGCCGGCCGCTGGCCGGCAGCATTTCAGCTGACCGTGCGCCCGCCATCCACGCGCAATGTGTGGCCGGTGACGAAGCTGGCTTCGGCCACCAGCCAGTAAACCGCTTCGGCAATCTCCTCGACCGTACCGATCCGCGCCAAAGGCGTGCGCGCCAGCAGCGCCTCGCGGGCGAAATCGTCCTTGCCCTGTTCCGGCCACAGGATCGCGCCGGGCGCCACCGCATTGACCCGCACCTTCGGCGCCAGTTCCAGCGCCAGCGAACGGGTGGCCATTTCCAGCGCGGCCTTGGCCATGGTGTAGGCGATATGGTCGCGCATCGGGTCGGTGCCGTGCAGGTCTGTCAGGTTGACGATGCAGCCCTGCTGGCGGCGCAGGTAGGGCGCCGCCGCCTGTGACAGCAGCAATGGCGCGCGCGCATTGACGGCATACAGCTCGTCCATCGCCTCGGCGGTGACCTGGCCGAGCGGGGTGGGGAAGAAGTTGGACGCGTTGTTGACCAGCGCGTCCAGGCGGCCGAAGTGGGTGACGGCCTGTTCCACCAGGTCGGGCAGGGCGTCGGCGTCACGCAGGTCGGCCTGCAGCGCCAGCACGCTGCCCGGGCGCACGTTGTCGAAATCGAACGCGGCCTGCTGCAGCTCGGCGCTGGAGGTGTTGGCATGCAGCACCACCGACCAGCCACAGGCGTGGAACTGGCGGGCAATGGCCGCACCGATCCGGCGCGCGCTGCCGGTGATCAGGACCACGGGGTGGGTATCGCTCATCGAGGGTCCTCCAAGGCTCGGCTATCCTGTGCACCATTGTCACCGCATTCGAAGACGCCATGCAGCCCACCTTCCCCCTGCCCGAAGCCGATGCCCTGGCCCACAGCGACCAGCTGGCCGCCGCCCTGCGCGCCGAGATCCTTGCGCAGGGCGGGGCGATGCCCTTCTCGCGCTTCATGGAGCTGTGCCTGTATACCCCTGGCTGGGGTTATTACAGCGCCGGCGCCAGCAAGTTCGGTGGCAGTGGCGACTTCACCACCGCGCCCGAGCTCGGCAGCCTGTTCGCCGGCAGCGTGGCCAATGCGCTGGCACCGGTGTTCGCCCAGCTGGGTGCGCAGGCGCGGATGCTGGAACTGGGCGGCGGCACCGGTGCCTTCGCCGAGGCCGTGCTGCTGCGCCTGGCCGAACTGGACGCGCTGCCGTCGCGCTATGCCATCCTCGAACCCAGCGCCGACCTGCGCGAGCGCCAGCAGCAGCGCCTGCAGCAGAACCTGCCGGCCGAGCTGGCCGCGCGCGTGGACTGGGTCGACCGCCCGTTCGAAGAGGACTGGGAAGGCGTGGTGTTCGCCAACGAGGTGATCGACGCGCTGCCGACTCCACGCTTCCTGATCCGCGATGGCGAGGTCTACGAGGAAACCGTCGAGCTTGATGGCGAAGGCAATTTCATCCGCGGCGCGCAGCCGGCCGACATCCTGCTCAATGGCGCGGTGCGCCACATCGAGCGCTATCTGGAGAAGCCTTTCGCCGAGGGCTACCGTTCCGAAGTGCTGCCGCAGCTGCCGTACTGGCTGCAGGCGGTGGCCGGTGGCCTGCAGCGTGGTGCGATGCTGTTCGTCGACTACGGCTACAACCGCGGCGAGTTCTACCAGCACGATCGTGACGACGGCACCGTGCGTGCCTTCTACCGCCACCACATGCACAACGACGTGCATCGCTGGCCGGGCCTGCAGGACATCACCGCATCGGTGGATTTCACCGCGATGGCCGAGGCGGGCATGCACGGTGGTTTCGAGCTGGCCGGTTACTGCAGCCAGGCCAGTTTCCTGCTCGGCAATGGCCTGGACCAGGTGCTGCTGCTGGCCGAGGAACGCACCGATGAAGTGGGGCGTATCCAGCTGCGCGACCAGGTGAAGAAGCTGACCCTGCCGACTGAAATGGGCGAGCGCTTCCAGGCCATCGGGCTGCAGCGTGGGGTCGACTTCGAGCCGGCCTTCGAGCTGGGTGACCTGAGCTGGCGCCTGTGAGTGGTGCGTTGCCCGTGATCAAGCCGCTGAGGCGGCCGCGGCTGTGGACCGTGCTGTGGGTGCTGGCGGTGCTGCTGGTGGTCGTGGTCTGCCTGATCCCGCCGCCGCCGATTGCGTTGCCGGAGAACAGCGACAAGGGCGAGCACTTCCTCGCCTACTTCATCCTGGCCGGCAGCGCGGTGCAGTTGTTCCGCCGCGGGCGTCCGCTGCTGTGGGTGGGCGTGGGACTGGTGTTGATGGGCATTGGCATCGAATTCGCGCAGGGCGCGCTGACCAGCAACCGCACCGCCGACCCGATGGATGCGATGGCCAACACAATCGGCGTGCTGGCCGGCATGGCCACGGCCCTGACCCCGCTGCGCGACCTGCTGCTGCGCTGGCGCGGGTAACGGCGTGCCAACCAAGGTTGGCACCCACCGGTAGATCCACGCCATGCGTGGATGGAATCAGTAGATCCACGCCATGCGTGGATGAACTGCCCGAGGTGCCGACCAAGGTCGGCACCCACCAGGACAGACCTGCCGTCACTTCCCCAGCGTCACCTCATCCAGCACCCACATCGCCGGACGCGTGTCGCCGGTGAAGTTGATGCACAGGTCACCGGTGCCTTGCGTGCCCTTCGGCAGCGTGGCCTTCAGCGTTACGAAACCATCGGCATCCGGCTTGGCCGGCAACGGCACTTCCGCCAGCACCTTGCCGCTGCAGTCGCCACGACGCACCAGCATCTCGCCATGCGCGCGCTTTGCTTTCTCGAAGCGACGCTTGGGCTCGTCGTGGGCCAGCTGGAAGTAGTACGGAATACGCCCCGCACGTACTTCCACGCTGCCGATGCCGTCCAGCTGCGCCTGCGGCCAGCGCCAGCATGGCTGGAAGATGTCCACGTTGAACACCGCACGGTTGCCTTCGCGAGGGCCATCGTCTTCCAGGCGCAGTACAAGCCCCTTCGTGCCCACGCAGCTGAGCAGCTCATCGCTGCGGCGGCTGAGCAGCGACTGCGCGGTGAATGCCGCTACCGTCGGCTTCGCTGCCAGCATCTGCCCCTGGTAGAACGCCGCCGCCTGCACGTTGGCGGGCAGCGTCGCGGTCAGCGGCTGCTGGTACAGCGGCGACTGCGCGCTCACCGGGTGGCCGTCGGTGCTGTAGCGCACTTCGTAACCCAGCGGATTGGCCAGCGACACCGTCACCGTGTCGGCCGCGCGGTTGTCTGTGTAGTCCACGCCCACTTCAAACGGCGTCTGTGCATAGGCCAAGCCCCAGGCACGGTAGCGCTGCAGCTGGGAGGGCAGGCGCGCGAGGAAATCGCGGAAGTCGCGATGTTCCGGCGTGCTCCAGCCGGTCTCGGCCACGGCGGCCAGGCGTGGGAACAGGTTGTGCTGCAGGCGTGCGTAGCTGCGCGTGTGCTCGGTGAACATGTTGGCCTGCAGGCCGAGGATGTGCGCACGCTTGTCGGCGGCCAGTTCGGCCGGCACAGGTTCGAAGTTGTACAGCTTGCCGAGGTTGACCTGGGTCGGGCGGCCCGGCGGCTCGTTCGGCGAGGCGGTCTGCAGGTAATCCAGGTACAGGTAGCCGACCGGCGACATGATCACGTCATGGCCGGCGCTGGCCGCAGCCAGGCCGCCTTCGGTGCCCTGCCACGACATCACCGTGGCCTGCGGCGGCAGGCCGCCTTCGAGGATTTCATCCCAGCCGATCAGGCGCCGGTCGTGCTCCTCCAGGAACGTTTCCAGGCGCTTGATGATGTGGCTCTGCATGGCCATCTCGTTCTTGATGCCGAGCGCACGCATGCGCTGCTGCACCTGCTTCGACGCTTCCCACTGGTCCTTCACCGCCTCGTCGCCACCGACGTGCACGTACTTGGCCGGGAACAGGTCGATCACTTCTTCCAGCACGTTCTCCAGGAAGGTGACGGTGCTGTCTTCGGTGTTGAACAGGTTGGGGAACACGCCCCATTCGCTGATCGGCTTCAACGGCGTATCGATGGTGCCCAGCTCCGGATACGCAGCGATCGCAGCAGTCGCGTGGCCCGGCACATCGATTTCCGGAATCACCTGGATGTGCAGCTTCGCGGCATAGGCGATCACTTCGCGGATCTGGTCCTGGGTGTAGAAGCCGCAGTACGGATGCTCCTGGCCGCTGACCGGGTCGATGCCGCCGTCACCGGCCGGCAGGCGGCAGCTGCCCACTTCGGTCAGCTTCGGGTAGCGCTTGATCTCCATGCGCCAGCCCTGGTCGTCGGTCAGGTGCCAGTGGAAGGTGTTGAGCTTGTGCGCGGCCATCGCGTCGAGCACGCGCTTGATCTCGTCAAGGCTCTGGAAGTGACGGGCGGAATCGAGCATGAAACCGCGCCAGCTGAAGCGCGGCGCGTCCTGGATCTGCACTGCCGGCAGCACGCCGTTGCTGCCGCCGGTGGCGAGCTGGGCGAGGGTGGTCGCGCCGTAGAACAGGCCGGTTTCGTTGCCGGCCTGGATCAGCACGCCCTGCGCGCTGCTTTCCAGCGTGTAGCTTTCGCCGCTGTCGCGGAAGGTGGGCACGATCTGGAAGCGGATGCTGCCCGACGTGCCTGCCGCCTTGCCCTTGGCTGGTGCAAGGCGCGGGCCGCCGCTGCGGGCCAGCAGGTCGGCGAACTGGTTGGCGACGCGCTGCGCGGCTTCGCCTTCGGCCAGCAGCACGGTGTCGGCGCGGACGGTGATGCCGCTGCCCTGGCCGCGCTGCACGGTGGCCGGGGCCGGAATCAGCATCAGGCTGCCGGCGCGCAGCAGCGGGCCGGGTGCTTCAGCGGCAGGCGTGGGATTGGCGGCGAGTGCCGGCAGTGCTGGCAACAGGACGAGCAGGCTGCCCAGCAGCGCTGCGCTGCGCATCCGGGCGCGGGAAGGCTTGACCATCGGTACGACTCCTTGGAACGGTGCGATGAACGCTATACATGAAAAACGCCGGGCCCGGAATGACCCAGGCCCGGCGTGCGTGCACGACTCGGCGATGTTGCCGCCGCTGGATCAGTACTTGAAGCGGAAGTTGAGGTAGTACTGGCGACCGTTGCTGTAGAACGAGGTCGGGATGGCCGCGGTCTGGTAGTACTTGTAGGTCGGGTTGTTGAGGTTGAGCGCATCGAAGCTGATGCTCAGCCAGTCGGTGGCCTTGTAGCTCAGCGACGCCGACAGGGTGCCGAAGTCATCCTGGTAGTACGGGTTGGCGCCGGACAGGCCGATCAGGAACGACGAACGGCGGGTGTAGCTGACGCGTGCACCGAAGGTATCGTTCTCGAAGTAGGCACCGACGTTGTAGGTGTTCTTCGAAGTGCCCAGCAGGTTGTCGCTGCCGTCGGCCCAGGTGTGGTCGGTGCTGCCATCGGCGTAGGTGTAGTTGGCATTGACACCGAAGTACTCGCCGATCGGCTGCTCATAGGCCACTTCGATACCGCGGACCTTGCCGTCGGCATTGCGCGGGCGGGAGATGTTGTATTCCTCGAGACGGTTGGTCAGCTCGCTGAACAGCATCTCCTTCTCGGTGCTGAAGGCCACGTAGTCCTTCAGGCGCATCGAGTAGGCACCGATCGACAACATGCCGCGCGGCATGAAGTACCACTCCAGGTTGGCATCGAAGTTGGTCGACACCACCGGCTTCAGCTTCGGATTGCCGCCACCGCCGGTCCGGTTCAGGTCCGAACCGTAGGACGAGGCACCCAGTGCCGAGAAGTCCGGCAGGGTCTGGGTCTGCGAGGCGGCCACGCGCAGCACCAGGTCGTCGCGCAGGTCGTACTTGAAGTTGGCGCTCGGCAGCACGCGGTTGTGCTTGTTCTCGAAAGCTTCGCGGGTCCACGCGCCGAACAGGCTGCTCACGTCCGGCACGGTCGAGCCGGTGGCGGCGGCGTAGGTATCGATATCCTGCTTGATGTTGACGTAGCGCAGGCCGACGTTGCCGCTCCAGCGGTCGCCGCTGAAGTTGCCCTGTACGTACGCGGCGAAGTTCTTCTCGGACACCTTCCACTCGGCGCCGTAGTTGTGGCGGCCGGTCGGGCCGTCATTGCCGGACAGCCAGGTGGAGTTGTTGGTCACCGCTTCCTTCAGCGCACCCGGGGTGAAGTACCACAGGTCACGCGGGAAGCTGCCACCGATGCCGTTGGCAAAGCCGCCGGGGAAGTTGGCGGTAGCGCCGTTCTTCAGCGCATTCCAGATCGCGCCCGGGGTTGCGCCTTCCGGCGACTTGGCCTCGCGCTTGTGGTCGCCGAAGCGGGCGCCGAAATCGATCGAGTTCAGTACGCCAGCGTCGGCGAAGTACTGGTTGAAATCGAGCGTGGCCCACTTTTCCTTGTCGATCGCGGTGACCTGCTGGTTGCCCCAGGTGCCGAAGTCGGTCACGCCGCTCGGGCCGATGTTGCCACCGACGTTCCAGTCGATCGGCGAGCCGTTGCCGTGGGTTGCCCAGGTGGCGCCGCCACCACGGGCCAGGTTGACTTCGGCGATGTACTGGCGCGGCGTTTCGCCGGTGCCCTTGGTGCTGCCAGCCTGGAACTTCATGCCCAGGTTGTCGCTGATCTGCCAGTCGGCATCGAAGGTGATGTAGTTGGTCTTGGCCTTCGACTCGCGGTAGATCATGTCGTACACCGCGTAGTCACGGTCGGCCTGGCCGGCGAAGGTGGCGTTGGACAGCACGCCATCCTTGACGACGTAACCCGGATTCGGGGCCTGGCCCGGAATCAGGATCTTGTTGCCATTGGCATCTTCAACGGTACGGTCGTTGAGGATGCGGCCGCCCCACAGCATGAAGTTGCGGTTGTAGTTGTTCGCCTTCAGTTCCGAGCTGAAGCCTTCCAGGCCCAGGGTCAGGTTGTCCATCGGCTTGAACTGCAGCGACACCAGGCCGCCCTTGCGCTCGCGGGTCTGTTCGAACAGGGTCGAGCCGAGCAGGCCCGGTGCGTACACGCCGGCCAGGTCCGGGTTGGACTTGGCCACGGTGCCATTCGGATCGATCTGGAAGAAGCCGCCCGGGATTTCCTGCGCTTCGCGGCGCAGCTCGCGCTTCTGGCTGAAGGCCTGCACCATCACGCCGAAGTTGCCTTCGTCGTTCTTGTAGTTGAACAGTGCCGACAGCTGCGGGTCGTTGGACTTGGCCTGGTCCGAACGCACCATGCCGATGGAGCCTTCCGCCGTGAGCTGCTTGGAGAATTCCAGCGGCTTGCGGGTGAGGATGTTGACGGTACCGGTGGTGCCGCCGTCCTGCAGCTTGGCCTGCGAGGACTTGTTCACTTCCACCGAGCGCACCAGTTCCGACGGCAGCAACGAGTAGCTGACGCTGCGGCCGACGTTGTTGCCCTGGCTGAGCACGAACCAGTCGGCGGTGCCGACGGTGTGGCCGTTGATCAGGGTCTGGGTCAGGCTCGGGCTGGTACCGCGCAGGCTGACACGGTCGGCTTCGTCGAAGCCGCCTTCGTCGGCGCTGGACGAGCTGATGTTCACGCCCGGCAGGCGCTGCAGGGTGTCGGCGACGTTGTGCGCGGGCAGCTTGCCCACGTCTTCGGCGGTGACCACTTCCACGCGCGCATTGGCTTCACGCTTGGTGTCCAGCGATTTTTCCATCGACCCACGGATGCCGGTGACCTGCACGGTATCCAGGTCGGTGGCGGTCTGGGCGGCCTGCTGCGCATGCGCACTGAAGGCGATGCAGCTGACGATGGCGGCCGAAAGCAGGGTCTTGCGGGTGTTCATGATGTCTCTCCTCATCACTCGATTGGATGCCGGCGGCGGTGTTCGGTTACGGTTGCGAAGACATGCGCGGGGCGGCGGCGAAGTCCCGTGCGTTGGCGTGCCACGTACTGCGTGCTGCGATTGCGTTGAAGCCTGTTGCGGTGTCAGGCGGCCGACTGCTGCTGCAGGTACCAGCTGGCAGCGCCGACCACGCCTAGCTGGCCGTGTTCGACGACCTTCACCGGGATGCGTGCCAGTGCTTCGCCCATCGGCCCCTTCTGCAGGTAGCGTTCGACGAAGGTGCTGGCGTGCAGGTATTCGCGGATCTGCGGCAGGATGCCGCCGGCCAGGTAGACGCCACCATGGGCGCCATAGAACAGGGCCATGTCGCCGATGGTGCTGCCGAGCAGGCCGCAGAACACATCCAGCGCCTGGCGCGCATGCGCATCGGTATCGGCCATGGCCGCGGCGGTAACCGCATCGGGGCTGGCCAGCGTCGGCACCTGTCCCTGCAGCGCACACACCGCGCGGTACAGGTTCATCAGGCCAGGGCCGGAGATCGCATGCTCGATCGACACATGGGCGCGGTCGCGCTGCATGTGGCGGACGATGGCCATTTCCAGTTCGGTGCTCGCTGCCAGGGTCGGCTGGCCCGCTTCCGTGGGCAGCACCACCGGGCCGTGTGCGGTGGGGATCCACAGTGCGGCGCCGAGGCCGGTGCCGGGGCCGACCACCAGGGTCGGTCCGCGCGCAGCGGTCTCCGGCCCGCACAGGTGCAGCACGCCACTGGCGTCCACCTGTGCGGCGGCGTAGGCCACTGCCTCGAAATCGTTGACGATGTACACCCGCTGCAGGCCGACATCGGCTTCCACCTGGCGCGCAGACAGCGGCCACGGCAGGTTGGCGGTGATCACCGTTCCGTCCTCGCGGGCGTAGCCGGCGCTTGCGACCACGCAATGCGTGGGCCGCGGGCCTTCACCCAGGAAGTCGGACAGGATCGCGCTGAGGCCGCCGTGGTCGGCGTTGCGGTACTTGCGGTATTCCAGCACCTGCACCGGATGGGTGGCATCACCGCTGGCCTGGACCCGGGCCACGCGCACATGGGTGCCACCGACGTCGGCGGCCAGGAACGAGGGCGCGACTCGGGACAGGACATGGGCCGGGGCGGGGTGGCTGGCGGTCACGCGGGCTCCTGCTGCAGGTGGGGCCGACCCCATGTTCGGGACCGGCGATTGGGGCGGAGTCTGTAACCCCGCTGACAACGATGTCAACGAGTTCGTGACACTTTCGTTGCTGCGTCGCAACGAATGCGGCGTGCAGTAAACGTTTACATGGCGTGAGCATGGGTTTCACGCGGGAACCGTTGCTGCACGGGGCTCAAGGGCTGCGGCGCATTCAGCACGATCCGTTGCGATCGGGTTGCGCAGTGCAGCACGAGGTTCACGTGGCCGCGCAGGGAAGTTGACAAACCGCGGCTGTCCATCGAAAGAATGTGACAACGTTGTTCCCAGCCACTCTCCGACGCCGCGTTCTGCGGCCGTCGCCGCAGGAGCCCTTCCCGATGTCCGCCGTCTCCGCTGCAAGCGTGCGCCCGAACGTGGCCACCTCCATCGCCATCGTCGGCGTGCTGTTCTTCCTGATCGGCTTCTTCACCTGGCTCAACGGCCCGCTGATCACCTTCGTCAAGCTCGCCTTTGAACTCAGCGAGGTCGGCGCCTTCCTGGTGCTGATGGTGTTCTACCTGTCCTACTTCTTCCTGGCGCTGCCGTCGTCGTGGATCCTGCGCCGCACCGGCATGAAGAAGGGCCTGAGCCTGAGCCTGCTGGTGATGGCCGGTGGTGCTGCGCTGTTCGGCGAATTCGCCACCCAGCGCTGGTACCCCGGCGCGCTCGGCGGCCTGTTCGTGATCGGCAGCGGCCTGGCCCTGCTGCAGACCGCGATCAATCCCTACATCTCCATCCTCGGCCCGATCGAGACGGCGGCGCGCCGCATCGCGCTGATGGGCATCTGCAACAAGATCGCCGGCATGCTGGCACCGGTGCTGATCGGTACCGTGGTGCTGCACGGCATCGGTGACCTGTCGGCCAGCGTGGCCGCGGCCGATGAAGCGACCAAGGCGCAGCTGCTGAACGAATTCGCCGCCAAGATCCACGCCCCCTACCTGGCCATGGCCGGCCTGCTGGTGTTGCTGGCGGTGGCCGTGCTGTTCTCGCCGCTGCCGGAAATCAAGTCGTCCGAAGCCAACGCCACCCCGGCTGCGGCCGGTGCCGCCGAGCGCCGCAGCATCTTCCAGTTCCCCCACCTGTGGCTGGGCGTGCTGTGCCTGTTCGTCTACGTCGGCGTGGAGGTGATGGCCGGTGATGCCATCGGTACCTACGGCCACGGTTTCGACCTGCCGCTGGACCAGACCAAGATGTTCACCTCGCTCACCCTGGGCGCGATGCTGGTCGGTTACGTGGTCGGCCTGCTGCTGATTCCCAAGGTGGTCTCGCAGTCGCGCTACCTGACCATTTCGGCGGTGCTGGGCGTGGTGTTCTGCCTCGGCGCCTGGGCCACCCACGGCTACGTCTCGGTGGCCTTCGTGGCCCTGCTGGGCTTTGCCAACGCGATGATGTGGCCGGCGATCTTCCCGCTGGCGATCCGTGGCCTGGGCCGCTTCACCGAAACCGGCTCGGCCCTGTTGGTCATGGGCATCGCCGGCGGCGCGATCATTCCGCAGCTGTTCGCCGTGCTCAAGCAGCACATCGACTTCCAGCTGGTGTTCGTGCTGCTGATGGTGCCGTGCTACCTGTACATCCTGTTCTACTCGGTGATCGGCCATCGCGCCGGCCTGCCGCAGGACAAGGCCTGATCGGCGATGATGGACGGCAGCCAACCCCAGGGAAAACCCATGCGCAGAGCGACCATCAAGGACGTTGCGGAGAAGGCCAAGGTCTCGCTGAAAACGGTCTCGCGGGTGATCAACAACGAGCCTTCGGTGATGCAGGCCACCCGTGCGCGGGTGCTGCGTGCCATCGCCGAGCTCGACTACGAACCCGATCCGTCCGCGCGCAACCTGCGCAGCGGTACCACCTTCGTGATCGGGCTGGTCTACGACAACCCGAACCCGTACCACATCATCGGCGTGCAGAACGGCGTGCTCGCCGCCTGCCGCGAGACCGGGTTCGGGCTGCAGATCCATCCCTGCGATTCCAGCTCGCCGCTGCTGGCCGATGAACTGGCCGACTGGGTGCAGCGTTCGCGCCTGGCCGGGTTGGTGCTGACCGCGCCGATGTCCGAGCGCCGCGACCTGATCCAGGCGCTGACCGCGCGCGGCATCAAGCTGGTGCGCATCATTGCCGCCACCGAAGACCCGGCCGACGGCGCCTGCGTGTTCGTCGACGACCGCGAGGCCGCCTACGAGATCACCGAGCACCTGATCCAGCTGGGCCACCAGCGCATCGGCTTCCTCTGGGGCGGCATCTCGCACCGCTCCTCGGGCGAACGCTACGCCGGTTACGAGGCCGCGCTGAAGGACTACGGCATGACCGTGGACAAGCACTTGGTGGTGCAGGGCGATTACACCTTCGACGATGGTTTCCGCGGCGCGCGCCGACTGCTGGCGCTGCGCGAACCGCCCACCGCCATCTTCGGTTCCAACGACGAAATCGCTGCCGGCGTACTGGCAGCCGCCAAGTCGGCAGGCATGAACGTGCCTTACGACCTGTCCATCGCTGGTTTCGAGGACAGCCCGTTCTCGCGCCAGTCGTGGCCGCCGCTGACCACTGCCAAGCAGGCCACCGAAGACATCGCCCGCCACGCCGCGCGCCTGCTGATCGCGCAGCTGCGCAGCGACGCCTACGACGACGCGCCGGCGCCGCTGCACAACCAGGGCTTCGTGCCGCAGCTGGTGGTGCGCGGTTCGACCGCGCCGATGCGCCCGGCCGGCGCACGCCCCCTTCCTTCCGATCCTGCCTGAGCCTGCCATGTCGCTGTCAGACCCCACCGCCACCCTGATGTTCGCCGAGGCCGCTGAAGCGGCCGACGTGGTTGCCCGCCAGTTCTCGCGCAACCACGCCACCATGGAAACCCTGGCCGCCAGCCTGCGCGCGGCGCCGCCGCCGTTCGTGGTCACCTGCGCACGCGGCAGCTCGGATCATGCCGCCACCTACGGCAAGTACCTGCTGGAAACCCAGCTGGGCCTGGTGGTCGCGTCGGCCTCGCCGTCGGTAGGGTCGGTCTATGCCGCACCACTGCAGCTGCGTGGCGCACTGTTCATCGTCATCTCGCAGTCGGGCAAGAGCCCGGACCTGCTGCGCAACGCCGAAGCGGCCAAGGCCGCCGGTGCGCGCGTGATCGCACTGGTGAACGTCGAGGATTCGCCGCTGGCGCAGCTGGCCGACACGGTCATCCCGCTGCATGCCGGTGCCGAGAAGAGCGTTGCAGCGACCAAGAGCTACCTGGCCTCGCTGGCTGCGCTGCTGCAGCTGGCCGCGTACTGGAAGCAGGACAGCAGCCTGCGCAGCGCGCTGGACCTGCTGCCCGATGCCATGCGCGAAGCGTGGCAGTGCGACTGGAGCGCGGTGACCGAGGGCCTGGTCGAGGCTACCAACCTGTTCGTGCTCGGCCGTGGCCTGGGCCTGGGTGCGGCGCAGGAAGCGGCGCTGAAGTTCAAGGAAACCTGCAGCCTGCATGCAGAGGCCTACAGTTCGGCCGAAGTGAAGCACGGCCCGATGGCGCTGGTTGACCGTGGGTTCCCGGTGCTGGCCTTTGCCCAGCCCGATGAGACCGGCGCCGGCACCCGTGCGGTAGTGGAGGAATTCACCTCGCGTGGCGCGCAGGTGTGGCTGGCCGGTGCCGGTGGCAACCTGCCGGTGGCTGCTGCGCCGCACCCGTTGTGCGCACCGCTGCTGACCGTGCAGAGTTTCTATCGCGCGATCAACGCGCTGGCGCTGCGTCGTGGTTTCAACCCGGATCTGCCGCCGCACCTGAACAAGGTGACGGAGACCGTGTAATGGCGACCGTGCTGCGCAATGCCCGCATCCTGGTGGGCGACGACTTCCGCGATGATCTGGCGCTGGTGATCGAGAACGGGCAGATCAGCGCCCTGTTGCCCGACGCCGCGCCGCAGCTTGGCCAGGCCGATGAGCAGGTGGATCTGGGTGGCGGCTGGCTGCTGCCCGGTTTCATCGACGTGCAGGTCAATGGTGGCGGCGGCGCGCTGTTCAACAACACGCCGGACGTAGCGGCACTGCGCACCATCGCGCAGGCGCACCGCCGTTTCGGCACCACCGCGATGCTGCCGACCCTGATCAGTGATGACGTGGCAGTGATGCGCGAAGCGATCGCGGCGATGCGCGAGGCGATCACGCAGAGTGTGCCGGGCGTGATCGGCATCCACCTGGAAGGCCCGTACATCGCGCCGGCGCGCAAGGGCACGCACGATGCCAGCAAGTTCCGCGTGCCGGACGAAGAAGAAATCGCGCTGGCGGCATCGCTGGACAACGGTGTGACCGTGCTGACGCTGGCGCCGGAACGCGTGCCGCTGGAGACCATCCGTGCGCTGGTCGAGCGTGGCGTGATCGTCGCTGCCGGGCATACCGCAGGTACCTACGAAGAGATCCGTGCCGGTCTGGATGCCGGTGTGCGTGGCTTCACCCACCTGTACAACGCGATGTCGCCGCTGCAGGGCCGCGAGCCCGGTGCGGTGGGCGCTGCGCTGGAAGACCGCGACAGCTGGATCGGCATCATCGTCGATGGCGTGCACGTGCATCCGGCCAGCCTGCGCGTGGCACTGGCGGCCAAGCCGCGCGGCCGCCTGCTGCTGGTGACCGATGCAATGCCGCCGGTCGGTGCCGATGATCCCAGCTACGTGCTGTACGGCGAAACCATCACCGCCATCGACGGCGTGGTGCGCAATGCCGCCGGTTCGCTGGCGGGTTCGGCGCTGGACATGGCCACCGCGGTGCGCAACACCGTGCAGCTGCTGGGCCAGCCGCTGGCCGAAGCCGCGCGCATGGCCTCGACCTATCCTGCGCAGTTCCTCAACGTCGATGACCGCATGGGCCACATCGCCGAGGGCTACCAGGCCGACCTGGTGCTGCTGGATGACGCCCTGCAGGTGCGCGGCACCTGGATTGCCGGACAGTACGAGGCCGCCTGATGAACAGTTCGCCGCCACGCCGGCTGGGCTCGATCGATGCCCTGCGCGGCATCACCGTGGCGGCGATGCTGCTGGTCAACAACCCGGGTGACTGGAGCGCGGTGTTCGCACCGCTGCGTCATTCGGACTGGCACGGCTGCACGCCCACCGATCTGGTGTTCCCGTTCTTCCTGTTCCTGGTGGGCGTGTCGATGGCCTTCAGCGTGGCACCGCGCGCGCTGGATGCCGCTGCACGGCCGGCGCTGGCGCGCGGCGTGCTGGAGCGCGCGCTGCGCATCCTGGTGGCCGGTGCGTTGCTGCATCTGCTGATCTGGTGGGCGCTGCATACGCACCACTTCCGCATCTGGGGCGTGCTGCAACGCATCGCGGTGTGTGCGGCGCTGGTCGGTGTGCTGGCGGTGCATGCACGACCGCGCGCGCAGGTGGGCGCTCTGATCGCGCTGCTGGTGGGGTACACCGTGTTGCTGCTCGGCATCGGTGACCTGGCGCCGTGGACCAACCCGGCCAGCCGTCTGGATACCACGCTGTTCGCCCCGTGGATCTATCAATGGCATGCCGATACCGGACTCGGCCATGACCCGGAAGGATTGCTGAGTACACTGGGCGCGCTGGCCAGCACCGTGCTTGGCCTGCTGGCCGGTGGCCTGTTGCGCAACGGGCGTGCTGCCACGCTGGCCGGGCTGGGCGTGGCGACCGCCGTGCTCGGCCTGCTGCTGGCCATCGTGCTGCCGCTGAACAAGCAGCTGTGGACGCCCAGCTACGTGCTGTGGACGGGCGGTCTGGCGGCGCTGGCGCTGTGGCTGGGCCACGTGCTGATCGACCAGAAGGGCTGGCCGGCGCTGGGCCGGCGCTTCGGTGTCAATGCAATCACCGCTTACCTGGGGGCGTCGGTGATGTCGGTGGTGTTGATGGCCAGCGGTGCCTGGGGCTGGATCTGGCAGCAGTTGGCGATCGCGATGCCGCAGGCATTGGAGCTGGCGTCGATGTTGCAGGCGCTGGCGTTCGTTGCATTGTGGTGGGGCGTTGCGTGGTGGCTGGACAAGCGGAAGATCTATCTGAAGATCTGAGCCCTTCCGGGAACGGCATCCACGCATGGCGTGGATCTACTGATCCTGCACCACCGATCGATTCGCGCACGGCACCCCGTAGATCCACGCCATGCGTGGATGCTCTCCGCGGCAATCCTGAACAATTTCAGCCAGGTAGCACCCACGTGATGATTGCCTGGTTTCACATCCAGAACTCCACGACGGGCGCATAAATCCACCGGTCGAAACATCCTCGATTCCTGCTGCCCGGCCCAGGAGTGTTGTATGTCCCGTACCGTCCCCCGCGCGTTCCACCCGCGCCGCCTTGCCGTTTCCGTGCTGCAGGCCCTGACCGTCCCGTCCATCATGCTGCTGACCGCCGGCGCGGCCTGGGCTGGTTGTGACACTGTCGCTCCCGTTGCGGGCCAGACCGTCACCTGTGATGCCAACGCGCCGAACCCACAGATGGTGCCGATCACCGCCACGGGCGCGGCCGGCATCACCATCAATGTCGCCAGCGGTGCGCAGCTGCAGCAGAGCGGCGGCGCCAGTGCCATCGCCCTGGTCGGTGCCGGCGGGCACCTGCTGTCCAACCTGGGAGCGATCAGTTCGGCTGGCGGCGTGGCCGTGCAGCTCGGTGGCGGCAGCCGTGTCGACAACACCGGTAGCATCAGTACCGGCAACAACACGGCCCTGCAGTTCGTCGGTGCCGGTGACAGCGTGCTGGTCAACCGCGGCACGATCAGCGGGCGCACCGGTGTGCAGTTCGGTGCCGGCAACGATCGCCTCGAGATGCAGGCCGGCAGCATCACCGGCGGTGTGCTGCAGGGCGATGGCAACGATGTGCTGCTGCTGGTCGATGGCACGATCGACAGCGTCGACCAGGGCACGGGCGATGACCAGATGACGGTCAGCGGCGGCACCGTCACCGGCGTGGTGGCGCAGGGTAGCGGCCGCGATGATTTCATCATGACCGGCGGTACCCTCGGCGCGCTGCAGCAGGGCGACAACATCGATACCTTCCGCATGAGCGGAGGTCGCATCATCGGCGCGTTCGAGGATGGCGACCAGGCCTGGATGACCGGTGGCCGCATCGGCCGCGTCAACATGAAGCTGGACAAGAACCTGTGGGACCAGTCAGGCGGTACGGTTGAGGGCAACGTGGTAACGGCTTTCGATACCGACACCATCATCATCTCGGGCACGGCCTACATCGGCGGCAACATCAGCGTCAGCGGTGGTAGTGACAGTGTGACCATCACCGACGGCACCGTGCGCGGGCAGGTGCTGCTCAGCACCGGCAACGACACCTTCAACTGGAATGGCGGTGGCATTGTCTACGGCGCGATCGACATGGGCCCGGACAATGACGTCGCCAATCTCGGCAACCTCAACCAGGGCAACCTCGGCGCGGTACCGCTGTTCGATGGTGGCAGCGGCGTGGACCAGCTCAATCTCAACAACGTCAAAACCGCTGGCGTCGGCCGCTTCCAGAACTGGGAAACGATCAGCCTGGCCAACAGCACCGAACTGACCTTCGATGGCGATCTGGTGCTGGGCGACAGCGCATCCGGCACCGGCATGCTTACCGTGGATGACACCAGTACCGTCTATGCAGGCAGCGGTGGGCATGCCATCCGTCCGTTCAACAGCGCCGCACTGGTGGAGATGGTCAACGCCGGGCGCATCGATCTGACCGGCACCGGCGCGGGCGATGTGTTCACCGTGCGTGGCAACTATCGTGGTGACGGCGGCGGCCTGTACCTGCGCACGGTGCTGGGCGCGGACAGCTCGACCAGCGACCGGCTGGTGATCGATGGCGGCATGGCCACAGGCAGCACCGGCATCGGCATCCTCAATGCAGGCGGCGGCGGTGCGGCCACGCTGGCTGATGGCATCCTGGTGGTGCAGGCGCTGAACGGCGCGAGTACCGCGCCTGGCGCGTTCTCGTTGTTCGCACCGGTGGCGGCCGGTGCCTACGAGTACTTCCTGTTCAAGGGCGGAGTGAGTGCCGGTACCAGCGAGAACTGGTACCTGCGCTCGACCCTGGTCACTGGACCCACCCCCGCACCGAATGGAAATGGCACCGCCACGCCGCCACCGCTGACGCCGCCGGTGGCACCGCCGCCACCGATCACCCCTGCGCCGCCACCGCCGCCGGAGGGTGCCATCGACCCGGACCTGACCGCCGGCGAGACCGCACCGCCGCCGCCGCCGCCGGAACCCGCACCGGTGGCACCGCCCAGTGACCCGGTGGTGCCCGATGTGCCGGTGGCCGGTGGGGCGCTGCCCGGCACCGGCACGCCGCCGACACCCGGTGCGCGTCCGGCCGAAGGCGCAGTGGTGCCGCTGTACCGCGTGGAAACCGCTACCTATGCCGTGGTGCCTCCGTTGCTGCGCGAGACCTCGCTGGCCAGCCTCGGCACGTTCCACGAACGCCAGGGTGAGCAGCGCCTGCTGTACAACCAGGGCGCCTT
The DNA here is from genome assembly GCF_030291095.1 of Stenotrophomonas sp. 59. Taxonomy (NCBI): domain Bacteria; kingdom Pseudomonadati; phylum Pseudomonadota; class Gammaproteobacteria; order Lysobacterales; family Lysobacteraceae; genus Stenotrophomonas; species Stenotrophomonas sp. 59. The sequence goes on along the minus strand of NZ_CP127408.1, from coordinate 3,843,286 downwards.
CCGCACCGCTTGGGGCCGGTTGGTGGGGCAGAGCAGCGAGATCCACTGGAAGGGCGATGCACAGCCCGGCTTCGATGGCGATGTGATGGGCGTGCAGGCCGGTCTGGATGTGTGGGCCGCTGCTTCCGACAACCATCGCAACCAGATCGGCGTGTTCGTCGGCCGTACCCGCGCGCAGGGCAGGACCACCGGCCTGGCGCTGGGCTGGGAGAACGTGCAGGTGGGCCAGAACCGGCTGGACGACAAGCATGTGGGCCTGTACTGGACGCTCACCGACAGCCGCGGAGGCTACATCGACGCGGTGGCGATGCAGAGCCGCTATGACGGCCGCGTGCGTTCCTCGCGCGGGCTGGGCTTCGGCGTGAGCGGCGACGGTACCAGCGTGTCGGTGGAGGCCGGCAAGCCGCTGCTGCAGTTCGGTCAGTCTGCATGGTGGCTGGAACCGCAGGCGCAGGTGATCTGGCAACGCACGTCGCTGGACGACCGCCGCGATGTGGTCTCGACCGTGCGCTTCGACAACGACAACGCCTGGACCGGTCGCATCGGCCTGCGCCTTGCCGGCGATTATCGGCTGGCCGACAACGGCTGGCAGCCTTACTTCAAGCTCAACTACTGGCATGGCCGTTCCGGCGAAGACCGCATCCGCTTCGACGGCGACGTGATCATCAATTCGCAGCGTTCGCGCGCGCTGGAGGCCGGTGTAGGTGTGGTCGGGCGTTTCAACCGCACGATAAGCGCCTATGCGGTGGCCGACTACACCCGCGAACTGGGCGGCGACCGCAACGACAAGCGCCGCACCATCGAAGGCAACATCGGCCTGCGCGCGGACTGGTAGCGCCGGGCCATGCCCGGCGGCATGACCCGCTCTGGTGGGTGTCGACCTTGGTCGACACAGATTCCACCGGCGCCATGACCTTGCTCTGGTAGGTGCCGACCTTGGTCGGCACACATCCCCAACCGACGCCATTGACCCGCTCTTGTAGGCGTCTACCTTGGTCGACACGAACCCTACCGCCGTCATGACTCTGTAGAGCCGAGCCATGCTCGGCTGCTTCAGTCGCAGTTTCCCCAAGCCGAGCATAGGCTCGGCTCTACAGAACACTGGCGCGTGGCGAGTTCGATCCCAGCACGGCTATCCTACGGCTTCGATACATGACAAGGAGTCGTCGATGCTGGACCTAAGGAATGTTCGTGCCACCATGCTCACCATGCTGCTGCTTTCATCTTCGGCCGCAGTTGGAGAGGAGACAGTGGAGCTGCCGTCGCCCGAAGCGCGTGAGCAGATGCTGCAATTGTTGGAAACCCAGTCCTTGTACCGTGGTCGCGTCGATTGGAACGACGTGCGCGCGCGCCTGAACGCGGCAGGCGATGACCGCGCCCAACAGCGACGTGTTCTGGACGAGGCCGCCGCACGCAGCAGCGGAGGCCATGGCCGTTGGTTTTCACCAAGCGAGCAGCGTCAGCGCTCCGAACGTGCTCAGCGCTTGAATGCCGGTCAGGCGACGGACCTCGCTGCCCCCAGTCATGCCAATCCCCGCATCGGCGTGCTTCGGGTGAGCCCCTTCGTGGAAGACCTGCAACGCAGCGAATCGGAACGTTATGAAGCACGCAAGGTCTACGCGCTGGCGTTGCAGGGGCGTATCGCTGGCCTGGATGACGGCACGCGGTGCGGCTGGGTAGTGGATGTAAGCAGCAATGGTGGTGGCAACATGTGGCCGATGTTATTTGGTTTGTTGCCATTGCTGCATGGAACGCAGGATACACAGGGGGCGTTGATCGGCGCCTTCCGTAGTGCCGATGGATTGCTGTGGTGGCGGCAGGCGGAAGGTGAAGTCGTGCAAGGCAATGCCTCGATGCTGCGTTCACGACAGGGCGCGTATCGGTTGCGTGCGGGCACGGCACCGGTGGCGGTGGTGATGGGGGCAGGCACTGCAAGCTCGGGCGAAGCAGTGGCACTCGCGTTTCGAGGGCAACCGGGGAGTCGTAGTTTCGGTCAGCCGAGCGCGGGCTTTTCTACCGGCAATCGACCGACGACGCTGGTGGACGGTACCACCTTGTTGTTGACCCACAACGTGATGACCGATCGTAACGGGCAGGGCGACGGTGGCAGAATGCAGCCGGATCAAGCTACGGCCAGCGGGCCGGCCACCCTTGCCGCCGCCCAGCAATGGCTGCTGGCCCAGCCCGCCTGCCAGGGCCGCTGATCCATGATCCTGATCGGCCAACAGGAACGGGTGCTGATCGTCGGCCCCACCGAAGCCCACCACTGCCTGCGCTGTGGGACGGAAACCGAGTTCGCCCCCCAGCTGCGCTACAGGATGGCGCGCATCGACCTGCTGTTCGGCTTCACCTATCAGCGCCGCTACGAGCTGGCCTGCACCCGCTGCGAACACGGCTGGGTGCTGGACACCGAGTCCATGGACCAGCAGCTGGGTGGGGTGCCGATTCCATGGCGGCACCGCTTCGGCCTGCCGCTGATGCTGGTGGGGATGGCCGGGCTGGCGTCCGCCGGGTGGATGTGGCGGCACGGATACATCGGTTGAGGACTGGGCCTGTTAAAGTCTGCCCTGCAATCACGTACCGGAACCGACCATGGACCACGACACCCCGTTCGACCCCCTCAACGACCTCGAGGTGCGCCTGCTGCAGGCACAGGACGGTACGCTGACCGCGTCGCAGTTCCTCGACGGCCTGCTGACCTCGACGGCGTTCGTATTGCTGGACAAGGCCATCGGCGAAGACGGTGCCTGGGACGAGAGCATCTCGCCGCTGGTGCTGACCAGCGAAAGCGGAGAGCCGATGTTCGCGGTGTTCACCGCGCCCGAGCGCGCCGGCCTGTGGCATGAGCAGCTGCCGCAGTTCGCCCACGCCATGCCGATCGCGGTGCACGCGCTGCTGGCCGGGATCGGCGACGGCGTCGGCCTGGTGCTGAACCCGGGCCTGGACGTGGGCATGGAGATGATTCCCGATGCCGTGGCCCAGCTGAAGCAGCGTGCGGCGGCGATCACCCGCGGCATGGCGCACTGAGCCAGGAACCACGTTCGGCAAGGGGTGCATGCCACTGCGATGCTCTGCACGAAACGGGCGGGGCAGGCGAGCGACAGGGAAAGTGGGCACGTGCGGACCCAGGGGGGCATCCCCCGCTCATGGGGGAGGCAGTTCAGGATGGACTTGCTGGAGAACGGAATGGTGGCTTCTAAGCTGCGGCTGGCGTTGTTCGCATCGACTTCACTGATGTACAGCGCCACTGCCGGCGCACAGGTCGTCACCTACGTCCATACCGACGCCCTCGGGTCGGTTGTCGCTGAAACCAACGGGGCGGGCGTCATCATCACGCGCTATGACTACGAGCCCTACGGAGCCGCGATCGGTGAAAGGGCGGCCGATGGCCCCGGCTATACAGGGCATGTAAGCGACGCGGCCACAGGGTTGAGCTACATGCAGCAGCGGTACATGGACCCACAGCTGGGAGTATTCCTGTCGGTGGACCCGGTGACGGCATATGGACAGCCGGTCGGGCAGTTCAACCGCTACCGCTACGCCAACGGAAATCCCTACCGGTTCACGGATCCGGATGGGCGATGCCCGGAAGGGGCCGGCCGGTCCACGTGCATCGATGCCAGGCGTTTCGACCAGAGCCGATCAAGTGGCCTGGACATCCAGCTTTCCGCGCAGACGGAGAAGACCGCTCTGGCCAACACCGACTCGGTGAGAGTCGGTAGTGGCAACCGGGAGAAGGCCGTCACCATCGAGGCAAGCAGTAACGGAACCGAGTCGATCCGGGTGGATCCATCAATGGCGACCTCGTCGGACGCTTCCGGGTTCTATGCGGAACTGACGCCGACCGCCGATACCGTGGCTGTGATGCACGGCCATCTCGAGGAGAGTGGCCTGGTGGATCGGCTGACGCCAGGTGATTCCGGTCCCCTCGTGAGCCCGGGGGTTCCCAACATCACGGTGGACAGCACGGGTTCGCGGGTCGGCGTGCGTGAGCTGGTCGACGGCAAGGTGCAATTCCGGATGATTCAGGGCCGCATGACGCCGACCGAGCAGCGGCTCATCCAGCAGAACATCACCAAGCAGCAGGAGCTGTTCTACCTGCCAGGAAGTGGGCGATGAAGTGGTTCCTGCCTGGCGTTTTCCTGTTGTTCGCAACCGTGGCCGGGTGTGCCACTTCCGGGCAAGCACCTTCCTCCAACCCGGCGGCGCTGCTGCCAAGCAAGGCCATCAAGGGAAGCGCGGAGCTGGATGGGTCCCAGGTGGAGCTTCGCGGCTACCTGGTGGCACAGTTCGAGGATCGTGGCATCTGGGACAGCAAAGCGGAGTACCGCCGGTACAACAGTGAAGCAAGCTGTGTGTCGCTTTTGATCCCCAAGCGCATGATTGACCAGATTGAACGACGCTCTGGTGCCTACGCGACCATCAGGGGGAAACTGATCGGGGACCTGCGATCCCGAGGGACCGTGCTGCTGGGTGGATGCAATGTCGTGGCAATTGAAGTCCAGGAGCTGGGTGGGAACTGACTCCTGTGGCGGCAACCGGGGTGGATGCCGGTGGTTGCCGGCCAGCGGCCGGCACTACCTGTATCGCTCCACGCACGGCCGGTACGGCCGTTGAGAATCAGCGGGCGGCGGCGATCGCCTTCACCCGCGCCTTGGCCAGCGCTTCGCCGATGGCCGGGCCCTTCAGATGGGTGGTATCCAGATCCCGCGCCTGTACTGACAGTGCCGCCTGGTGCAGGCGCTTGAGCGTCTCGCCCTGCGGGTAGTCGGCGTTCTCGAAACCGAGGCGGCCACGCTTGTCGGCCTCGCAGCAGAGCGCGATGCGGGCCACGCGCTCGGGGCGGCGCAGCGCATCACAGCGGCCCAGCAGTTCCAGCACGGTGGCATCGCGCAGTTCGTCGATGCGGTGCACGTTCAAGTGCTCGCGGCACACCGCTTCGGCCAGCTGCTGGTGCTCGGTGGGAATCTTCAACCGCGCGCACAATGCCTTCAGCGGTTTGATGCCGCGCTGCTCGTGCATGATGTGGCGCGGCCATTCCTGCGGCGGTGTCAGGCCCTTGCCGAGGTCGTGGGTGAGGGCAGCGAAGCCGACCAGGTCATCGCCCGGCGCCAGCCTGGCAGCCATGTCGCTGACCATTTCCTGGTGGATGCCGGTGTCGACTTCCGGGTGGAATTCGGCACGCTGCGGCACGCCGTACAGCGCTTCCAGCTCGGGCAGGATCGGACCCAGCGCCTGCGCATCGTGCAGTGTGCGCAGGAACGCCGAAGGCTGCGCACTGACCAGCACCTTGCGCAGTTCCTGCCACACCCGCTCCGGCACCAGTGCATCCAGTTCGCCACTGGCGGCGATCTCGCGCATCAGGTCCATGGTTTCCGGCGCGACGGTGAAGCCCAGCGGCGCAAAGCGCGCCATGAAGCGGGCCGCGCGCAGCACGCGCAGCGGGTCTTCGACGAAGGCGGGGCCGACGTGGCGCAGCACACGCTGTTCAAGATCACGCACGCCGCCGTAGGGGTCCACCAGATGGCCGGTGTCTTCGTCGCAGGCAATGGCGTTGATGGTGAAGTCGCGGCGCTGCAGGTCGTCTTCCAGCGTTACTGCCGGATCGGCATCGACCACGAAGCCGCGATAGCCACGGCCGGACTTGCGCTCGGTGCGCGCCAGCGCGTATTCCTCACCGGTTTCCGGGTGCAGGAACACCGGGAAATCACGACCCACGGCGGTGTAGCCCAGCGCTTCCATCTGCGCGGGCGTGGCGCCGACCACGACCCAGTCGCGGTCACCGGCGGGGCGCTGCAGCAGGCGGTCGCGCACGGCGCCGCCGACAAGATAGATCTTCATGGGGGGATGATGGCCCGGCGCTACCGTCATCGGGCGATCAATCCCCGCCCTGGTCGGCGTTGGCGGCGCAGCTGAAGCTCTTGCGCTTGTCCACCAGGCGGCCCATCAGGCGGTCGCTCAGCGGCAGGGCATCACCATTGAGGCGCCAGTCGTAGATCACGCTGAAGGCCAGCACGCGGGCCACGTACTCGCGGGTTTCCTTGTAGCTGATGGTCTCGATCCACAGGTCCGGATCAAAGCCAGGACGCTGGCCCTGCCAACGCGCGGTCGGGGTCGGGCCGGCGTTGTACGCGGCGATGGTCACGTACGGCAGGCCGTCGTACTTGTTCATCAGCTGGCGCAGGTAGGCGGTGCCGATGGCGATGTTGGTGTCCGGGTCGTACAGGCTGTCGGCGCCGCCGTAGCCGGTCAGGCCGATCGACTTGGCCACGCCGGCACCGGTGGCCGGCAGCACCTGCATCAGGCCCATGGCATTGGCGGGCGAGCGCGCGCGCGGGGTAAAGGTACTTTCAGCGCGGATCTCCGCGGCCACCCAGGCCGGGTCGATCGCATTGCGTGCTGATTCACGGCGGATGGTGGCGTCGTGGTGCAGCGGGAAGCGCAGGTCGTACAGGCGCTGCTCCTGTGGTTGCTTGCCCAGTGCGAACACGGCGCGATCAAACCAGCCGTTGTCCTGCGCCACGCGCACGGCGAGGCGGCGCTGGGTGTCATCGAAGCGCGACAGCGCGCTGTTCCACTCAGCCACGGCCCAGCCGGTGCGGTCGATCTGGTAAAGCGCCATCGCGCGCTGGATGGCTGGGTCACGCGCGATCACCGCCTGTGCCTGCGCACTGTCGTTCGGCTTCCACGGACACAGCGTGTAGCCCTGCTGCAGTTTGTCGGCAGCCAGGAAGCCGTGGAAGGTGGGCGCACGCGCGGCGTCGCGGAACAACGGCTGTGCCTGCGATGCCTGGCCGGTTTTCTCCAGCATGCGGCCTTCGAAATAGGCCCAGCGCGAATCGCTGCGCTGCTTGCTGCCCATCTTGCGGATCGCGGCCAGTGCCGCCGGCCAGTCACCGCGCGACATTGCTTCGCGAACACGCCATTCGTGCAGGCGTTCGTCATAGGCCGATTCGGGCACCGCATTGAGACGGCGCGCCGAATCCGGCAGGTAGGAGGCCACGGTCCACAGGGCAATCTGGTACAGCACCTGGCCCTGCTGGGCGGCGCTCAGGCCGAGGGCCTGCGCGTACTGCGGCAGCTGTTGTTCGGTGGCACCCGGGTCGGCCTTGGCCAGCTTTTCCAGGCCATCGGTGGCGATGCGCCGGCTGCGCTCGTTGCGCGGCCAGTTCAATGCGCTGGCGTTGGGCTTGTCGACGAAGGCGGCGTAGCTGTTGGCCTGCGCCAGGTCCGCCGCGGGCAGGCCGCGTGCGGCGCTGCGCATCACCGCCGGCTGCTGTGCGTCGGCGGCGGCATCGATGCGCTCCCAGCGCAGGGCGTCGCTCAGGCCGCCCTGTGCCTGCAGCACGGCGAATACCGCGTCGCAGCCGTCCGGCAGCGACTTGCCGTTCTTGCGCCACAGGTCCTGTGCTTCGTTGATCCACTGCGGATCGACCTTGCCGGTGACCTGGCGTGCGGTCAGCTGCGCACAGCGCAGCCCGACGTTGTCGGTGGGGGCCCAGTTGGCCAGCAGGGTCGGCCAGTCCTGGCGGCGCGCAACCGAAGGCAGCCACACGCTGCGGAAGGTGGTGGCCACGGCCTGGCTGTCGTAGCGCTTGAGGAAGGCCTGGGCCTGCGCGGTATCGACCGTGTCGATGTTGCGGCGCAGGTTGGCGTACTCCAACCAGCCATAGGCCGGGTGGCGACTGAGCGCACCGGCCTGGCCGGGATCGAACTGGCCGCGTTCGGCAGCAGCGATCGCGGCTTTCAGCTGCGCGTTCTGGGCGTCGAGGGACTGGGCGTTGGCGCAGCCGATCAGCAGCGTGGTGGCCAAGGGCAGCAAGGACAGGGCAGTGGGAGTGCGTCGGGTCATGGCGATCAGCATAGCGGGGGCTGGCTGAATTCAGTTTCGCATTGTGTGCACGCCCCGGGGTGGCGTTGGCGTGCCTGATCGTCGCGGTCCGGGCGGGGTGGCGATACCGGGCCCGCACGGCGTTCGTGCGATGATCCCCGCAATGTGCGGTCTGCCACTGACGGGCCGCTCTTCCTGCGATGGAGCGCGGTATGCGATACGAAGCCAGTCCGGCGAATGTGCTGATCGCCAACATCAACCTGGCACCGCTGGTGGATGTACTGCTGGTGCTGCTGGCGCTGGTGATCACCACGCTGCCGATGGCCAGCACGGCTGTCATCCAGCCGTTCCAGCAACGTACCGCCTGCCCACCCGGCCTGGGGCAGTCGACGCCCGTCCCGATTGATCTGCGTATCGACGCCGTCGGTGGCCTGTTCTGGAACGATCGGCCACTGGATGATGCAGCGCTGCTGCAGGTGCTTGCCCAGGCCCGGAAGCTGCCCGAGGCGCGGCAACCATCAGTGCGCCTGGTCACCGCCGATGGCACCGATTACGGCGACCTGATCCGGGTGCTGCGGGTTGTCAATCAGCACGGCCTGCGTGTGGTCGCGCTGAACGACCCGTCGCGGTAACAGGACTCCCTGGCATTCGGCTCGCGCTGTCGTAGCCACCGTGGTGCGCGCGGTGACGAACAGTACCGTCCGGTCTGGATATTCCGTCATTTGACGCAATCAGCCGTCAACTGCGTCAAATCCGCGTGAAAGAGTGTCGATCATCACGCCGTGGTTTTTACTGTTTGTTTACAAAGGAGACGCTGCCGCCATGCAGGGGGGAGCGCGGCAGTCCATGTCCCGACATTCCTTTGGAGAGAGAGCGAATGATTCACCTGCATCACCGCCCGTTGGCGGTTGCCGTCGCGCTGTGCGTGACGGCCCTGGCACCGTTGGGTGCCGCTGGGCAATCCACCACCAACCTCGATGCGGTGGAGGTCACCGGTACCCGCATCAAGCGCGCTGAAGTCGAAGGCCAGGTGCCGATCCAGACACTGACCCGTGGCGACATCGAACGCACCGGCCTGACTTCGATCGGCGAGGTGCTGCAGCAGCTCACCGGTTCCGGCTCCGCGCTCAACGCCAAGTTCAACTCGTCCGGCAACTTTGGTTTCCCGCCCGATGGCAGCGGCGTGGGTGCCGGCTCAGCGCAGGTCGATCTGCGCCACCTGGGTGCCAAGCGCGTGCTGGTGCTGGTCGATGGCATCCGCTGGGTCAATGAATCGTCGGCGTCCGGTGTGGGCTCGGCCACCGACCTCAACACCATTCCGCTGGCGATCGTCGAGCGCATCGAGGTACTGGAGGACGGTGCGTCGTCGCTGTACGGCTCCGATGCCATCGCCGGCGTGGTCAACATCATCACCCGCCGCGATTTCGATGGCGGCCAGGTGACGCTGAACTACGGCGAGTACAGCAAGGGCGACGGCACGCAGAAGGGCGTGGACCTGGCCTGGGGCAAGAGTGGCGATCGCTTCAGCCTGTTCCTGGGCGCCAGCTGGACCAAGCAGGACCCGGTGTTCGCCAAGGACCGCGAGCAGTCGCGCTTCCCGATTCCCGGTACCGGCCTGGCGTTCGGCAGCGGTGGCATCCCGCAGGGCCGCTTCGCCTTCGTCGATCCGAATACCGGCGCGTCGCAGAACATCGTGCCCAACACCGGCGTGAGCAACCCGCGGTACGACGGCAGTGCCGGCTGTAACCGCAGCGATGACTACCACTGCTTCACCACTGCCGACCGCTTCAACTTCGCCGAATACAACATGGTGCTGACGCCGTCGGAGCGCAAAGGCCTGTTCGGCCAGTTCCGCTTCGACATCACCGACAATGTGCAGTGGTACATCAAGGCGCTGGGCAACCGCCGCGAGTCGACCAACCAGGCCGGTCCCGAGCCGCTGTTCTTCGGCCCCGATGGCGCCACCGGCAATCCGTTGGCCGACAACATCACCGTCTCCGCACTCAACCCGTACAACCCGTTCGGCTTCGATCTGGTCTCCGGCGACAACATGAGCCTGATCGGTCGTCGCCCGGTGGAAGGCGGTGCGCGCGTGTTCAAGCAGAAGGTGGACACCACCTACTTCGCCACCGGCCTGGTCGGTGACTTCCATGCCGCCGACCGCAGCTGGTACTGGGACGTCAACGGCATGTACAGCAAGAACAAGGCCGAACAGACCAACTACGGCAGCTATGACATCTACAAGGTGAACATGGCGCTGGGCGATCCGGCGGTGTGCGCCGCCACTGCCGGCTGCGTACCGTTGAACATCTTCGGTGGCGTCGGTTCGATCACCCCGGACATGCTGAAGTGGATCCAGCCGGTGGTGCGCGACCGCAGCCAGAACGAGCTGAGCCTGTTCACCGCCAACCTGTCCAGCGAGCTGTTCTCGCTGCCGGCCGGTCCGGTGTCCTTCGCCACCGGCTTCGAGTACCGCAAGTACAAGGGCTCCTACCAGCCCGATCCGTTGACGGTGATCGGCCACTACAACGGCGTGCCGTCACAGCCGACCTCCGGTTCCTACGACGTAAACGAGGCCTACCTGGAGTTGAGCGTGCCGATCTTCGCCGACTCCTCGTTCGGCAAGAAACTGGACCTGAGCCTGGCCGGTCGTTATTCGGATTACTCCACCTTCGGTGGCGAGTTCACGCCCAAGTACGGCCTGCGCTGGCAGGTGACCGATGACTTCGTGCTGCGCACCACCTACGCCGAGGGCTTCCGTGCACCGTCGATCGGTGAACTGTACGGCTCGGCCGCACGTGCCGACCTGCAGCTGTTCGATCCGTGCTCGGTGGGCCTGGGCGGTACGCCGCCGCGTGGCAGCGCGGCCAACTGTGCCGCGCTGGGCGTGCCGGCCGGCTTCCAGCAGGCCAACTCGCAGATCTCGGTGACCACCGGCGGCAACCGCGAGCTGGACCCGGAACGCTCGCGCAGCTTCAGTGCTGGTTTCGTGTGGAGCCCGTGGTTCGGCAACAATGCCTCGTGGTCGGAACGCTTCGACGTTGAAGTGACCTTCTACCGCCACGCCATCGACGGTGCGATCCAGGCGATCAACGCGCAGACCCAGCTGGACCTGTGCGTGGATACGCTGGACCCGGTCTACTGCAACGGCATCACCCGTGCCAGCACCGGTGCGGTCAGCAGTTTCAACAACCGCCTGACCAACCTGGGGTCGATCAAGACCGACGGCTGGGACGTGGATCTGTTCTGGACGCTGCCGCAGACCTCCATCGGCCAGTTCAAGCTGGCGTGGAAGAACACCTTCGTCGGCCGTTACGAGGCCACCGGTGCGGCCGGGCAGAAGCAGCCGCAGAAGCCGGGCGTGGAAGTGGCCGACAGCTCGATTCCGGAGTGGACCAGCAACGCCAGCATCGGCTGGACGATGGACCGCTGGAGCGCCAACTGGACGGTGCGGCACATCTCCGAGCTGACCGAGAACTGCGGCGATGCCGCGGCCTTCCCGGTGTGCAGCAACCAGGCTGCGGGCACCAACACGCTGTCGGCCACCACCTTCCATGACATGCAGGTGGGCTACAAGATCGACTGGATGAAGGGGCTGCAGCTGACCGCCGGCCTGAACAACGTGTTCGACAAGGATCCGCCGATCTGCCTGTCGTGCTCGTTGAACGGCTATGACGCCTCGACCTACGACATCCCGCGTGGTCGTTACTGGTACCTGCGCGCGGATCTGCGGTTCTAGTATGAAGTGCCGGTGCCGGGGTAATTCCGGTGCCGGTATTTTTTGACGATGATGAGAATCATGAAGTTGGCAGGGTCATCTCGATAGCGCTAAATTGTCGTCGAACCTTCCAGTCAAGGAACGACATGTTCTCCAAAGAGATCTTGGTCGAGGTCAACGAGAAGAGTTGGAAGAAGAAGCCTGTGCCGCCATGGGGGGTGAAGGCGCAGCCAAAGCAAATAGTCGACATTGGTCAGTCCCTGCTTCTCCTTGGTGCGCTAACTTCGCCAAATGGGCTGTCTGCAGGGTCGCCAGAGATGTACTGGGCATGCGTCAGATATTTTTCTGCGTGCGCTGCTACCGACGATCTTCGAATAAGTCTTCCGTTCACAAATTTGGATCCGCACCAGCGAGGGATTCTCAGCGATGACTTTGGAGTTGCCCTGTCTGTAAATTGGCTGGTCGAACAACTCGGTGGGGCGAAGAATATTGTTGATGGCCGTCAGTTCATAGGCAACATGGGGGTGAGGAAGAGTAAGAAGAAAATCCCTAAGGTTGGTCCTGGGAAGTGTCCGGATTTTGTCATTGAAGATAAGAACGGGCTCATGCATGTACTCGAGTGCAAAGGTACGCAGAGCGGAAGAGCCTATCTTGATCGGGCTATGGCTACGGGTAAGGAGCAGAAGAAGGGGATCCGCATTGAGGGAGGGCTGCGTGGGGAAAGCCTTGTCATCGGTGTACTGCTCAGTGATGAAAGAAGTCGATCCTCCTCGAGGATAGTTGTGGTTGATCCAGAGCCGCCGGCACTCACTGTTGTTAACGCAAGAAATAAGGGCAGGGCTCAGGAGGTCATGAAGCGACTTAGCTTTGCTAAGGCGATTAATTTGTCCGGATTCTCGCGTCTTGCGTTCGAAGTAGCTTGGCCGGATTCGCAAGGTATGGGTGACACTGAGATGAAATTACTTACGCCAATGGAGCGGCGTAGTGCCATGTCTGATCCAGATGATCGTTGGCGGGCGGTTCAGGCAGAATTGGATCTGGAGTTGGAGGGGCTCAGGCAGGAAGATCAGGGGGCGTTCTCAGTGAAGACCGTGCAGGTTGAGATCCCTGCGATTAAGTTGGACTCAGGGGAAATTGCCCGTCGCCTAACAATACGCAGAGGTATCAGCGCTCCTGCAGTTCTTGAGTTTTCTCAGGACAAAAGGGATGTCCGAAGTGTGCTGGAACAAGTGGCTCCAGGTGAGCAGGCAATTTCCATCGTCACTGAAGGCAATCATTCGCGCCTTGATTACGGTGACCTATTCTTCAGTGAAATGATATTTGACTGAGGCATTGGTCCGGGCCTAGCTTTCCACGTGCTGTGAGCGCCGGGATCAACCCGGCGCTGTTTGCATCAGAACGACCAGGTGAACGTCAGCGAGCCGTTGCGGCCATCACCGAACGCGCCGTAGCCGTTGATCTGCGACAGGTACTTCTTGTCCAGCAGGTTGTTGAGGTTGGCCTGCACGCTGAACTCCGGCGAGATGCGGTAGCGCACGAAGGCACTGACCAGTGCATAGCCACTCTGCTCGATGCGGCCGTAGGCCGGCACCGGGTAGTAGATGCGGTTCTGCCAGTTGGCACCGCCACCGACGGTCAGCTCCTGCAGCGACTGCGGGGTGTAGCTGGTGAACAGCTTCAGTGCGGTCTGAGGCAGGTTGGTGTTGATGTCGGCGCCGTTGATGTCCTTGGCCACGTAGCGCGATGCGCCGAAGGTGGCATTCCAGCCCGGTGCCAGTTCGCCGTTCACCTCGAACTCGAAGCCACGGCTGACTGTGCCACGCGCGGCGCGATAGGCGAACTCGTTCTGGCTGCCCTGCACCGGCTCGCCGGTGGCCTGGCCGACGTTGTCCTGTTCGATGCGGAACACCGCCAGCGAGGCGTTCAGGCGGTTGTCGAACCATGCGCCCTTGACGCCCACTTCGTAGCTCTTGCCATCGACCGGATCGAGGTAGCTGCCGTTGCGGTCCTTCAGCGTCTGCGGCTGGAAGATTTCGGTGTAGCTGGCGTAGGTCGAGTACGTGCCGTTGATGTCGAACACCAGCCCGGCGTACGGCGTGGTGACCTTGTGCGCGCGGTCGGCGCCTTCGCCCTCGCTCTTCCAGTCGGTGTAGCGGGCGCCGATGATCAGCTTCAGCGGATCGGCCAGCGACAGGCGCGCGGCCGCGTAGCCGGCCTTCTGGGTGATGGTGCCCTCGCTGGCCAGTGCCAGCGGGTTCCAGTTCGGCTCGCTGATGTTGCCGGTCCAGTTCAGATAGCTTGCGAACGGATCCCAGGTCTGGCCGGCACCGCCGACCTGGTAGTCGCCGTAGTTGGCGTACTCGCGCTTGTTGTAGCTCAGGCCTGCCATGAACTGGTGCTCGCGGCCGAACAGCTGGAACGGACCATCAACGTAGCCATCGACGCCGGTGACCTTGCGCTCGGTGTTGTAGAAGCCCGCGGACGGCGAGATGCCCGCGCCGGTGGTCTTGTCGAAGTTCGATGCGCCCGTGGTCCAGTCGTTGTAGGCCGGGTAGAACAGCTTGTCGTCAGCCTTGGTCTCATCGTGCGTGGCACCGACCTTGAACTTCCAGCCATTGCTGAAGGCGTGCTGCAGGGTGGCGAAGGCGCGCTTGCTGGTGGTGTCCCAGTAGGTCCAGTTCGGGCTGGCATTGAACGATTCGTCGTAGCCGGTGCGCGAGCCATCGGAGTACAGCATCGGGAAGCCACCCCAGGTGGCGCCATTGGCGCGCTTCTGCTGGTAGTCGTAGCCCACGCTCAGCTGCGTGTCGGGGGTCAGGTCGGCGTCGATGACCGCATAGCCCAGCGTCTTGCGCTGGTTGTAGCGGTCCATCTGGCCGTCGGTGTCCAGATAGCTGCCGATCACGCGGCCGCGCACGGTGCCGCTGGCGTTCAGCGCGCTGCCCACGTCAACGGTGGTGCGGGTACGGCCCCAGCTGCCGACGTTCACCGACACGCTGCCAGCCAGTTCGGCACTGTCGGCGTGCTTGCGGATCAGGTTCACCGATGCGGACGGATTGCCGGCACCACTGAGCAGGCCGGTGGCACCACGCACCACTTCAACGCGGTCGTACAGCGCCAGGTCCAGGCCGGAATCACCGTAGCTCCAGTTCTGCACCATTTGCGTGGGCAGGCCATCGAACTGGTAGGCATCGATGTAGAAACCGCGCGCGTAGAACTCGGTGCGCTCGCTGTCGGACTGGGTGCTGGTCACGCCGGTGGTATTGGCCAGCACGTCGATGATGTCGTCCAGGTTCTGATCTTCGATGCGCTGGTGGCTGATGATGCTGATCGACTGCGGGATCTCGCGCGGGGCCAGGTCGAAGCGGGTACCGGCCGAGGTGCGGCGCACCGAATAGCCTTCGGCGCGTTCACCCTTCACCACCACCTTGTCGAGGGTGGTCGGATCGGCGGCGGTTTCGGCGAAGGCGGCCGGGGCCACGGCGCAGAGAACGGCGAGCACGGCAACGGACAGCCGTTGCGGCTGCGGGGTACGGAAGGCGGAACGGTTCATGGGGGTCCTGGGCGAGCACGCGCGATCGGCCGGCATCCAGGAGGCGAGGCGCTACGGGTAGGGAGAGGGCGGGCAGGCCGTCCTGGCGCTACCGGAAACGAAAGAAATGGTAATACGAACTATTCCTATTTACAAATCATGAACGAATCGATCCGGTGATCCGGATGCGGGCTGGGTCAGCGCAGCAGCGGGAGTGGATCGCGCGCGCCGTCGGTGCCGTAGATGCCCCAGTGCAGGTGCGGCGGAGTGCCCTTGGCGTTGCCGCTGTCGCCGACATGCCCGAGCAGATCGCCGGGCTGCACCACCTGGCCGCGTGCCAGGCCTTCGGCCCAGTCGTCCAGGTGGGCGTAGTAGTAGCGTTCGCGCGCCGGCCCGATCACCCAGACCTGGCGCCCGCCGAGCCCGCGTTCGCTGACATCCGCGACGACACCGGCCGTGGCGCTGCGCACCGGTGTGCCACGCCTGGCGAAGATGTCGATGCCGGCGTGGGAGCGGTCACGGCCGCGCGGAGCGCCGAACGTATCGGCGATCTGCCGGGGACGGACGCCCTCCACCGGCACCGGAAGTTCGGTGGCCGGCGGCATCCGCGAGAGTGCCCACAGCATCTTCGGCGCGGCCGCCCATGGGCTGTTCCACAGCATCAACGCGGCAACGAGGGCAATGGCCAGCCACAGGCCGCGCAGCAACCAGCGGCGCAGGCGACGGGCGGGGGACGGCGTTGTGCTCATGGTTCTCGATTGTAGAGTCGAGCCATGCTCGACTGCTGTTGCCCTGCGGTCCCAAAGCCATCGAGCATGGCTCGACGCTACGGCACCGGCAGCAGCGGCACCTCGAAACTCCGCTTCAGCGTGCCCAGTGCCACCGATGTGCGGAAGCGCTCGATGTTGTCATCGCCGCCGAACAATCGCTCGGTGATGGCCTCGTATTCTTCCATCGACGCGGCCGAAAGCAGCAGCAGGAAATCGCCATCGCCGGTGATCGAGTAGCACTGCTGTACCGCAGGGTCGTCCTGCACGCGTCGCTTGAACGGCGCCACGCGTTCACGTTGCTCGCTGACCACGCGCACCTCGACGATGATGGTCAGTGGGCGCCCGACCTTGGCCGCGGCGACCACCGCCACGTTGGCGGCGATCACGCCGCTGTCCTGCAGGCGCTTGATCCGGCGCTGCACGGCCGGGGTGGACAGGTGCACGGCCTCGGCGATTTCGCGCTGTGGCAGGGCGTTGTTCCGCTGCAGCAGGTCGAGGATGGCGCGGTCGAAACTGTCGAGCACGGGGGCAGTGGCCATGGCGAGCAGAAGTTGCACGAACAGGCTGTCAATTGAGCCAAGTGCTCGACGCCGGCGCAATAGACTTTGCGCATGCAGACCTCACGACTCGCGCCGATGTTGCCGGCGCTGGCGGTGCTCGGCTCGGTCACCTCGCTGGCCATCGGCACCTCCTACGCAAAACACCTGTTCCCGCTGATCGGTGCGCAGGGCACCAGCGCGCTGCGCGTGGGCTTTTCCGCGTTGTTGCTGCTGCTGTTCTGGCGGCCGTGGCGCTGGAAGACCAGTCGCGTTGATGCGATCACCATCCTGCGCTACGGCCTCACCCTGGGCCTGATGAACCTGCTGTTCTACATGGCGCTGCGCACGATTCCGTTCGGCATCGCGGTGGCCATCGAGTTCACCGGGCCGCTGACGGTGGCAATGCTGTCATCACGACGACCGATCGATTTCCTCTGGGTGGGCTGCGCGGCGGTGGGGCTGCTGTTGCTGCTGCCGATCGGTGGTGGCCCGGCACTGGACCCGGCCGGTGTGCTCTACGCGATGGGCGCGGCGGCCTGCTGGGGCCTGTACATCGTGTTCGGCAAGCGTGCCGGTCATCTGCATGCCGGGCACTCGGTCTCGCTGGGGCTGCTGGCGGCGTCACTGGTGGTGGTGCCGGTGGGCGTGGTGCATGCCGGTGCCGCGCTGCTCGATCCGAAGATCCTGGCGGCCGGCCTGCTGGTGGCGCTGGTGTCCAGTGCGATCCCGATGTCGCTGGAGATGATGGCGCTCAAGCGCCTGCCGAAGGAGACCTTCGGCATCCTGATCAGCATGGAGCCGGCGGTGGCCGCGCTGTGGGCGATGCTGCTGCTGCACGAGCACCTGCACGGGCTGCAGTGGCTGGCGATCGGCTGCACGGTGCTGGCCTCGGTGGGCAGCACGATGACCGCACGGCGGTTGAAGGGGCCGATCGCGCAGGCCGGGTAGCGCCGAGCCATGCCCGGCGGAGAGCGTGCGGACCAACGGTCCGCACCCACAAGAGCAGCTGTCCGCAGCCCTTGGGCAACATGCCAACCAAGGTTGGCACCTATTAGGTGCGGTCAGCGCAGTGCGTCGGCCGGGACGTCGATCGCCATCGCCAGCGCGAGGTGATCGGAGAACGCGGCTGGTACGGCTTCCACGGTGCGGGTCTGCAGCCCGCTGCTGACCAGGATGTGGTCGATGGCGCGGTCCGGGCGCCAGCTGGGGAAGGTCGGCACGATGCAACCGGGCGGCTGCAGCCGGGTCTTCTGGTACAGCACCTGCATTTCCGGGCGCTCGGCCAGGCAGTTGAAGTCGCCCATCAGCACCGCGTTGGGGTGGTCGGACAACAGCTCGGCGATGAAGCCCAGCTGCGACATCCGCGAGCCCGCGCCCAGCGACAGATGCGCCACCGCGACCGCCAGGCCGTCGGCGCCGTCGCCGAACTTGGCCAGCAGCACGCCGCGCCCGCCGATGCGGCCGGGCAGGGCGTGATCCTGCACTTCAACCGGTTCCAGCTTGCTCAACAGGCCGTTGGCGCTGGAGGCGACCCCGCCCATGCGCCGGTTCGGCTGGTGGCTCCAGTAATTGAAGCCGGCGCGCTGGGCCAGGTAGTGGGTCTGGTTGGTGAAGCCCGAACGCAGGCTGCCCGGATCGGCCTCCTGCAGGCCGACGATGTCATGTTCGCGCGCCAAGGTGGCGATCGCGTCAAGGCTGCTGCGCTTGCGACCCGCCGGCAGCGCATGTGACCAGCTGCGGGTCACATAGTCGCTGTAGCGGCGGGTACTTGAGCCGGCCTGGATGTTGGCCGTCAGCAAGCGCAGGGTCCGTGTACGGGGGGAATTCACGGCCGGGAAACGCTTCTCTTGGATCAGTGAGCCTGGGCCGCACCGCGTTCGCGGGCGATCAGGTGGTCGGCGATGCGCAGCATATCCGGGAAGCTCTTGCCCTTCACCAGGTACTTGCCGTTGACGATGATCGACGGGGTGCCGCTGATCTGGCTGCGCTGCGCGAACTGCTTGGCCGAGTTGGTCTTGGCATTCACCGCGAAGCTGCCCATGGTGGCGGCGAACTGCTTCGGATCCACGCCGTAGGCACCGTAGAACTTGGCGATGTCGTCCACCGAGTCACGGCCACGCTCGCCCTTCAGGGTCTTCTGCGAGTGGATGGCGGCGTACAGCGCTTCGTGGGTCTTCTCCTGCACGCCGAGCGTCTGTGCGGCGTAGAAGGCACGGGCGTAGTCATCCCAGGTGCCGCCGAACATGGCCGGCACGTAGACGAAGTTCACATCGCTCGGCAGGCCGGCCTTCCACGGGCCAACCAGCGGCTGGAACGCGGCGCAGGCCGGGCAGACGTAGCCGAAGATCTCGGTCACTTCGATCTTGCCGGCGGCCGGCTGGAACGGCTGGCCGTTCGGAATCACCTGGTAGTCGGCACCTTCCACTGGGGCCGGGCCGGTCAGCGCGGCGGTGGTCGGAGCCGGTGCGGCGGCAGCCGGTGCAGCTTCGGCCGGGGCCTTTTCGCCTTCGGCAGCCGCCGGAGCGGTGCCTTCGGTACCCGCGGCCGGAGCGGCCGGCTCGGTGGTCGCCGGAGCTGCCGCCGGTTCAGCCGGGGCCGCGGTGGTGTTGGTGCTGCCGTCGTCGGCCTTGCAGGCAGCCAGGATCGGCAGCAGCGCTGCGAGGGCGAGGGCGTAACGGATCTTCATGGAAACGTCTCCAGCATCTGGAAAGGTGGGGCCGGCGTCAGGCGCCGGCCAAGGGGAAATGATGACACGCGGCGGCGACAGCGCCGTGTGGGTGGTGGGTGTTGGTTCAGCGGCCGCGCGCTGCGCGGGCCTGGGCGATCAGCGCCGAGGCGATGCGCAGCTGGTCGTCGAAGCTGTTGCCGCGCACCAGGTACTGGCCATTGATGATGATGGCCGGGGTACCCGGCACCTTGGTGCGCTGGGCGAAGGCGCGGGCGGCGTCGACCTTCTTCTGCACGGCATCGCCGCGCAGGGCCTGCAGGTAACGGTCCGGGGTCACGCCGTAGGCTTTGTAGAACGTGGCGAGCTCATCGGCCGAGACGTTCTGCATGGGCAGCGAACCATCCTGGTGCAGTGCCTTGAAGACCGCCGCGTGGCTGCGCTTGGCCACGCCGACCTCGTCGGCGGCGTAGTACGCCAGTGCCCAGGCATCCCATGCACCACCGAAGGCGGCCGGGACCGGGGTGAAGCGCACGTCGGCCGGCAGCTTGGCCGCCCACGCCGCCAGCTGTGGCTCGAAGTGGGCGCAGTGCGGGCAGGTGTAGCCGAAGACCTCGACCACCTCGATCTTGCCGGCCAGCGGCTGGAACGGGCCCGGCTGGGCGATGCGCTCGTAGTCTTTGCCCTCGACCAGCGGGGCATTGGCGGGGGTAGCGGCGCAGGCTGCCAGCGGCAGCAGCACCAGCACGGACAACAGCAGGCGGGAAATCAACCTCATCGACACGCATCTCCGTTGAAAAAAGCAACGCCGGCGCGGTCGCCGGCGTGAAGGAAACATACCGCAGGCGCGGGCCGTGGTGGCGGCCCGGGCCGACCAGTGGCGGTCAGGGGGCGGCAGCCGGTTGCGCCGACGGGGTGGCAGTGGCCAGATCGTCGGCCTTGTTGTGCAGGCCCTGCAGGTAGCTCGACAGCGCCTGCACCTCCTGCTCGCTCAGCTTCTGCGCGACCGTCGCCATGATCTGGAAGTGGGCCTTGTCGGTCTCGTTGGTCTGGCCGGCCTGGTATTCCTGCAGGCGGCGCGCGACATAGCTCGCGTGCTGGCCACCGATGTGCGGATAGGCCGGTCCCGGATTGCCGGCGCCGCTGGGGCCGTGGCAGGCCATGCAGGCCGGCAGGCCACGCTTGGCGTCGCCGCCGCGGTACAGCTGCTGGCCGATCTCGTAGAACTTCATGCCCTTGTACGGGCCGTCAGTGACCGCCGTGTCATCGGCGATACCGGCGGTGGCCTTCTGCGTGGCGAAGAACGCGCCGATATCTCGCATGTCCTGCGGCGTGAGGTTCTGCACGAACGGCACCATCGCCACCGCCGCGCCGGAACTGCGCTGGCCGTTGGCGATCAGGGCCATCTGCTGGGCCACGTAGCGTTCGCTCTGGCCGGCGATGGACGGATACATCTCGACCGTGGAATTGCCGTCGGCGCCATGGCAGGCCGCACAGGCCGAAGCCTTGGTCTGGCCAGCCTTGGCATCGCCCCAATGGGTCTTGCTGAAGTCCACCTCCAGCGAGGCGGTGTTGATCGGCCCGTTGTCGGGCAGCGGGGTCAACGTGGTCTGCGCGAACGCAGCAGCGGCAACGACTACGGCAGTGGCAAGGGCGGATACGGCAAGAACGCGAGCGTGGCGCATGCTAAAGCTCCGTATGGACCGGGCCGGGCGGTGGCCGCCGGCATCGCCCGGATTATCAACGGCGTTTCCGCGCACGGTCAACGCAGCAGTGCAGCAAAATGCCCGCAACGGCCGCCGGCACGGGCGCGCGGCGCCGCAACATGCGATCCTAGGCACATGTCATTGCTCATCGAACGCGCTCGTTACCACCTTTCGGCCCACAACGTGCGGCAGCTGCCGCCCGATGAAGGGGCCGAAGTGGCCTTTGCCGGCCGCTCCAACGCCGGCAAGTCCAGTGCGCTCAACGCGCTGACCCGCCAGAACGCGCTGGCCCGTGTCTCCAAGACGCCCGGCCGTACCCAGCAGCTGGTGTTCTTCCAGATCACCCCGGAAGCCCATCTGGTCGACCTGCCCGGTTACGGCTACGCCAAGGTGCCGCTGGACCTGCAGGCGCACTGGCAGGCCTTCATCGACCGGTATTTCCGCACCCGCGAGGCCCTGAAGGGGCTGGTGGTGGTGATGGACATCCGCCACCCGCTGAAGGACTACGACCGGCAGATGCTGTCCTATGCCGTACAGCGCGGCATGCCGGCGCACGCCCTGCTGA
This sequence comes from Stenotrophomonas sp. 59, assembly GCF_030291095.1. Lineage (NCBI taxonomy): Bacteria > Pseudomonadati > Pseudomonadota > Gammaproteobacteria > Lysobacterales > Lysobacteraceae > Stenotrophomonas > Stenotrophomonas sp. 59. Next base: position 3,821,960 of record NZ_CP127408.1, on the reverse strand, counting down.
CCAAGGCCGACAAGCTCAGCCGCAGCCAGCAGATGCAGACCCTGCAGAAGGTGCGCAAGGAACTGCACTCGGCCTACGGCGACAGCGTCAGCGTGCAGGTGTTCTCCGGCGAGGACCGCACCGGCGTGGACGAAGCCCGCGGCGTGATCGGCGGCTGGCTGGGCCTGGCGTAAGGCGCTCTGCTGCGCTCGCCGGGCATGGCCCGGCGCTACCCGGTCCGATCGGGTGGGTGCCGACCTTGGTCGGCACACCCTCACAACGGCGAATACTCCGCCGGCACCCAGGCATAGGCCTGGCCTTCGCTGCGCACGTGGCCCAGGCCGGGGAACGGCAGGTGCGCGCCGGCCACCCACCAACCGTTGGCAGTGGCCTGCTGCAGCAGGCCGCGACGGCTGGCGACGGCAGCCCTGCGGTCCGAATCCGCCTCGAACGCCGCTTCCGGATGCGCGAACTGCACCGCGTGGAAGTGCAGCACATCACCCCAGACGAGTAGTGACTGGCCCTGGCTGTCGAACCGGTAGGAGACGTGGCCCGGGGTGTGGCCGTGGGTATCCATCGCCACCGCGCCACCGGGCAGGGCATCGCCGGGTTTGAAGGTGCGCAGATGGCCACTGGCCTGGTACGGCGCCACCGCGTTGCGTGCCAGCGGGAAGGCGAAGCGCACGCCCTTCGGCGCGCCGGCCTCGCTGGCCGGGTCGAGCCAGTAATCGGCATCGGCCTTGGACAGCCATACCGTGGCATTCGGGTAGGCCGGCCTGCCTTGCCCGTCGAGCACGCCGCACAGGTGGTCCGGATGGGCATGGGTGAGCAGCACGTCGTCCACCTCGGCCGGATCGACGCCAGAGGCACGCAGGTTGTCCAGCACCTGGCCCAGGCCGGGGCCGAAGCACTGCGCGGTGCCGGTATCGACCAGGGTCAGATGGTTGCCCTGGCGCACCAGGAAGGCGTTGATCGCGGTCTGCAGGCCCTTCTTGTCTTCCGGTACGTAGCGGCCTTCCAGCAGGCGGCTGACCAGGGTGGGCGGCACGTCCACCACTTCCTGCCGGCCCAACGCGACCACGCCATCGAACAGGGCGGTGACCTGCAGCGCGCCGACGCGCTGGTGGTAGACGCCGGGCACCTGCTGGGTGGGGGCGGGCGACGTGGCTTCGGCCAGCGCGGCCAGCGGCAGGGAGGACAGTGCCAGCAGCAGGGCGGTGCGCAGCGGCAGGTGGCGCAGGGTCATGGCGGTTCTCGGTGGATGACGGGTGGTTCCGTTGGCCTAGCGTGCCGTGGCCGGCGTGCGCACGTCGCTCAAACCACTGCGTGGAATGATCAGAGAGGGGGTGTTGTCTGCAGGGCTGCGCCCTGCACCCGCAGAGGCAACGGCCGCAGCCAAAGCAACCTCAAAAGCTGGTTTCCTGTGGGATGGCGGGGTGGGTCCGGTTGCGGGGGACGCTGCAAGTACGTCCATGTAAGCTCGGTCGCCGCATCCATGCGGCTCACGCCCCCGCAACCGGACCCACCCCGCCTTCGACGGGTGGCCGCGATCTGTCGGAAATACTCTTGGGGTCAGATCCGTTTTCCGTAGGAAAACGGATCTGACCCCGGAATTTCATTCGATATCTGACAGATGTGTCGACCAAGGTCGACACCTACCAACAGCTGCCTGAATCTGTCGAAGGCGGGGCGGTGTGGGTTGGCAGGACCGTTGGCGCCATGGATGGCGCCATCGAGCCCCCAAGGACGGGTTTACGGCGTGTCCTGCCCACCCACACCGCCCCGCCATCCCACGGAATGCACGCTGTTGCTGTTGCTGTTGCTTCGGCTGTTGCCGCTGCCGTTGCCGTTGCCTCTGCGGGTGCAGGGCGCAGCCCTGCCGAACACCCTCAAATGTCTGTCGGAGCCAGCCCGTACTGCTCAGCAAAGCGCCTGCTGAAACTCGCTGCGGACCGGTAGCCCGCGCGCGCTGCAACGGTCTTCAGCGGCAGGTCGGTGGTGTAGAGCAGCTGCATGCCATGCGCCAGCCGCGCCTCGGTGAGCAGCTGGCGCAGGCTGGTGTCCTCGGCGGCAAGACGGCGGCGCAGGGTTGCACCGCTCAGCGCGAACTGTTCCTCGACATCGCGCGATTGCCAGTCGCGTGCGGGTTCGGCAGCGATGCGATCGCGGATCTGTTCGCCCAGGCTCGGGGCCTGTGGCAGCAGCAGGTTGCCATGCCCCTGCCGGCACAGCGTCAGTACCAAGGACGCCAGCGCCAGCCGCGCTTCGCTGTAGTGGCCGTCCTGCAGTGATTGCCGCCACTGGCGCAACACCGCGCCATGTTCGATCAGCGGCAGGCGCGCCATCGACGGGCCGGCGCTGGGCAGTGCATCGCTCCACAGCGTGCGCGCTGCCGCGAGTACTTCGGCGCACAGCGGCACGATCGCACTGAGGTAGCGGCCGCTACGCGGGTCGGGGGTGTTGACCACATCGATGCGGCAACGCTGGGTCAGCAGCAGGATGTCGCCAGGCAGGAACTCCAGTGACTGGTGCGCGGTGCGTACCTGCTTGCGGCCTTCCAGCAGGATCGCGAACTGGGGTTGCGGAATCTCCACCGAACTGGCGCCGTGCTCGCGACGTGCGGCGATGCAGGCATAGCCTTCGGCGCGTTCGCAGCCGGCCAGGCTGGCCATCTCAGCCAGCAGCGCGGTAACTGGCGGCAGCATGCCGGTCATGCCACGTGGGCGCCGAACAGGCGTCCGACGCCTGCAGCGGCGGCCATTGCCAGTGCACCCCAGAACATCACCCGGATCGCCCCGCGGACAGGTGGTGCGCCGCCGGCGCGGGCCGCCATCGCACCGGTCAGGCACAGGCCCAGCAGGGTGCTGCCGGTGGTGATCATCGCAACCTTGTCCACCGGGGCGAGCAGGGAGGTCAGCACCGGCAATGCGGCGCCGCAGGTGAAGGCTCCAGCCGAAGCCAACGCCGCCTGCAACGGGCGCGCGCGCAGGGTATCGGTGATGCCCAGTTCGTCGCGGGCGTGTGCCCCCAGTGCATCGTGTGCGGTGAGCTGCTCAGCCACCTGCCGTGCCAGCGCCGGGTCCAGGCCGCGGTGGCGGTAGATTGCGGTCAACTCTTCCAGCTCGCTGTGCGGGTCTTCGTGCAGCTCGCGTTTTTCCATCGCCAGGTCGGCGTCTTCAGTGTCGGCCTGGGTCTGTACCGAGACGTACTCGCCGGCGGCCATCGACATCGCGCCGGCCACGGTGCCGGCCACGCCGGTGGCCAGGATGGTGCTGGGCGATGCCCCGCTGGCAGCCACGCCGACCACCAGGCCGGCCACCGAGACGATGCCGTCGTTGGCGCCCAGCACGGCGGCGCGCAGCCAGCCGACGCGCTCGGAGCGGTGCAGTTCGGGGTGTCGTGAATGGCGGCTCATGACCTTGAGTGTACGAGGGTCAAGAGGGCGTCGGTAGGATGCTGAAACCCGTCACCGTCGCATGACGCAACGGGGTGCCACGCTATAGTGCGCCCTTGCGATGGAAGGCCCCGGGCCCCACATCCCCTGCCACTGTCCAGCGAGCCTTCCCCTTGTCGAGCCCCAGCCACGTCGCCGATACCCCCATTACCGACCGCTCGCAGCTGGTGGAGGTGATCGCCTCCGGCGAGAAGCCCCGCGAGCAGTGGCGCATTGGTACCGAGCACGAGAAGTTCGGATTCCGCCTGGATGACCTGCGGCCGCCGACCTTCGAGGGCGAGCGTGGCATCGAAGCGCTGCTCAACGGCCTGGTCCGCTTCGGCTGGGAGCCGGTGCAGGAGAACGGCAACACCATCGCCCTGCTGCGCGATGGGGCCTCGGTGACGCTGGAGCCGGCCGGTCAGCTGGAACTGTCCGGCGCGGCGCTGGAGACCATCCACCAGACCTGCGTGGAGACCGGCACCCACCTCAACGAAGTGGCGCAGGTGGCTGGCGAACTGCAGCTGGGCTTCCTCGGCATGGGCTTCCAGCCCAAGTGGAAGCGCGACGAGATGCCGTGGATGCCCAAGGGCCGCTACAAGATCATGCGTTCGTACATGCCCAAGGTCGGTTCGCTGGGCCTGGACATGATGACCCGCACCTGCACGGTGCAGGTGAACCTGGACTACGCGACCGAAGCGGACATGGTGAAGAAGTTCCGCGTGTCGCTGGCGCTGCAGCCGATTGCCACTGCGCTGTTTGCCGATTCGCCGTTCACCGAAGGCAAGCCGAACGGCTACCTGAGCTATCGCTCGCACATCTGGACCGACACCGACGCCGATCGCACCGGCATGCTCGACTTCGTGTTCGAGGACGGCTTCGGTTACGAGCGCTATGTCGATTACCTGCTCGACGTGCCGATGTATTTCTCCTACCGCGATGGCATCTACCACGATGCCAGCGGGCAGAGCTTCCGTGATTTCATGCAGGCCAGGCTGCCGGTGCTGCCGGGCGCGCTGCCGACGCTGCGCGACTGGTCGGACCACATGACCACTGCGTTCCCGGAAGTGCGCCTGAAGAAGTACCTGGAAATGCGTGGTGCCGACGGTGGCCCGTGGAGCCGCCTGTGTGCGCTGCCGGCGTTCTGGGTGGGCCTGCTGTACGACGACACCGCACTGGATGCCGCCTGGGACCTGGTGCGCGACTTCACCCTGGCCGAGCGCCATGCGCTGCGCGATGGTGTACCGAAGCATGCGATGAATCTGCCGTTCCGCAACGGCACGGTGCGCGACCTGGCCCGCGAGGCGGTGAAGATTTCGGTGGAAGGCCTCAAGCGCCGTGCTGCGCGCAATGCCGATGGCCAGGACGAGAGCAAGTTCCTGGACGTGCTTCAGGAGATCGTCGAGTCCGGGCTGACCCCGGCCGAGCGCAAGCTGGCGCTGTTCCATGGCCGCTGGCACGGCGATGTCGATCCGGTGTTCCGCGAGTTCGCGTATTGATGATGTTGGGTGGGTGCCGACCTTGGTCGGCACGCGATGAAAAAAACCCCGGCATTGCCGGGGTTTTTCATTTTCACACCTGCCTTGGATCAGGCTGCGTTCTTCATCGTTGCCATGTCGATCACGAAGCGGTAGCGCACATCGTTCTTCGCCATGCGTTCCCAGGCTTCGTTGACGTTCTTGATGTCGATCATCTCCACATCGCTGACGATGCCGTGCTCGGCACAGAAGTCCATCATTTCCTGGGTTTCGGCCATGCCGCCGATCGCCGAGCCGGTCAGGTGCTTGCGGCCGAAGATCACGCTGCCACCGGTCAGCGGCGGGTCCAGCTCGGTCAGCACGCCGACCAGGCACATGGTGGCCTCGCGCTTGAGCAGGCCCATGTAGGGGTTGGTGTCATGGCCGACCGGGATGGTGTTGAGCAGGAAGTCGAAGCTGCCGGCATGCGCCTTCATCTGCGCGGCGTCGCGCGACACCAGCACTTCGTCGGCGCCCAGGCGCTTGGCATCGGCGCCCTTTTCCGGGGTAGTGGTGATCATCACCACGTGCGCGCCGAGCGCCTTGGCGAACTTCACGCCCATGTGGCCGAGGCCACCGAGGCCGATCACGCCGACCTTCTGGCCCGGGCCGACCTTCCAGTGGCGCAGCGGCGACCAGGTGGTGATGCCGGCGCACAGCAACGGCGCGGCCGCCTTCAGGTCGAGGGTGTCGGACACCTTCACCACGAAGCGCTGCTCGACCACCACGTGGTCCGAATAGCCACCGTAGGTCGGAGCGCCGCTTTCGCGTTCACGGCCGTTGTAGGTCCAGGTCGCGCCTTCGGCGCAGTACTGCTCCAGGTCGTGCTCGCAGGCATCGCAGTGACGGCAGGAATCGACCATGCAGCCGACGCCGGCGTGGTCGCCGACCTTGAAGCGGGTGACGTTGCTGCCGACCTCGGTCACGCGGCCGATGATCTCGTGGCCCGGCACCATCGGGTAGATCGAGCCACCCCAGTCGTCGCGGGCCTGGTGCAGGTCGGAGTGGCAGATGCCGCTGTAGAGGATCTCGATGCGCACATCGTCCGGGCCGACCGCGCGGCGTTCGAACTCGTACGGAATCAGCGGGTCGGTATGTGAATGGGCGGCGTAACCACGGGCGAGGGACATGGGGAATCCTTGGCAGGGTTTGTCGAAAGGCGTTTTACAATACGCCCCGTTCCCAGCGGCAAGAAGCGCGGATATCGGCATGATTCATCAAGTGGAACTGCACAATCATGGCCACTGACAACCTGACGCACCTGGCCGCCTTCGCCGCGGTCGCCCGCCATCGCAGCTTCCGCCGCGCCGGCGCCGAACTGGCGCTGTCGACCTCGGCGGTGAGCTATGCGATCCGCGCGCTGGAGGAACGGCTGGGGGTCGGCCTGTTCCATCGCACCACCCGCAGCGTGGCCCTGACCGAGGCAGGGCAGCGCCTACTGGAACGCCTGCAGCCGGCGCTGGGGCAGGTGCACGATGCGCTGGAAGAGATGAATCAGTTCCGCGCCGCCCCGGCCGGCCTGCTGCGGATCAACGCGACGCGGGCGGCGGTGGCGACCCAGTTGGGTCCGAGGCTGGCGCGCTTCCTGCACGCCCATCCGGACGTGCGGGTGGAACTGACCGAGAACGATGGCCTGGTCGACATCGTCGCCGAGGGCTACGACGCTGGCGTGCGCCTGCACGAGTTCGTGCCCGAGGACATGGTGGCGGTGCCGATGGGGCCGCCGCTGCGCGGGCTGATTGTCGGCGCGCCGGACTACCTGCGCCGGCACCCGGCACCGCAGCATCCGCGTGACCTGGCTGCACACGAGTGCATCCGTTTCCGCTTCGCCAGCGGCCATCTGTACAAGTGGCAGTTCGAGCGCGCTGGGCAGGCGCTGGAAATCGACGTGCCGGGGCGGCTGACGCTGGGCGAGCAGGGCACCGTGGTCGGCGCGGTGCTCGATGGCATCGGCCTGGCCTATGTGTTGGAAGACACCGCACGGCCCTACATCGAATCGGGGCAGATGGTGGCGGTGCTGGAAGACTGGAGCGAACCGTTCGCCGGATTCGCGTTGTACTACCCGAAGCAGCGGCAGATGCCCGGCGCGCTGCGCGCGTTCGTGGACATGCTGCGCGAGTGAATCGTGGTGGATCGCATCCACGCATGGCGTGGATCTACTGACCATCGCCGCAAGGACATGTTGACCCCGCGATGCAGGGATGCCGTGGTAGATCCACGCCATGCATGGATGGGACAACGCTATGGCACCCGCAGCAACGGCGCCAACATCGCCAGGCACTCACGCAGGTGCACATCCACCGGCGCATCCTCGGCCACCACACCGATCACGCGCTCGCGCAGCGGCTCGGCCACGGCCATTGCCAGGATCAGTCGTGCCATGCGCGGGGAATCCCCCTCACGCAGCAGCCCACGCTGCTGCTGCCGTTCCAGCCAGTCGGCCAGCAGCGTACGGCCGCGCTCGATGCCGTTGTCCAGGTAGGCCTGCAGCAGCGCCTGCTTGCCGGGAAAGTCGGTGGCCAGCAGCCGGAACACCTGCACCGCCTGCGCCGACAGCGCCTGCGCACACACCGCCTGCAGGATGTCCTGCAGCAACGGCAGCACCTCGTCGGTGTCGTGCGCATCGCGCTGCAGCTGCGGCGCGAAGCCGTCGGTCCACTCGCGTACTGCCAACCCGACCAGTTCCTCGCGGTTGCTGGCGTGGCGGTACACGGTCTTCTTCGCCACCCCGGCATGCGCCGCCACCGCTTCGATGGTGGTGGCCTCGTAACCCTGTGCCAGCAGCAGCTCCAGCGTGGCCTGCAGCACGGCGTGGCGGACTTCGGCTTCCGGTCGCGCGGGGCGTCCACGGCGGCGGGCGGGGGCGACGGGATCGGGCAGGGCGGTGCTGTTCATTGCACCCATCTTACCGCACCCGATCAATTGCGAAACGTTTGGCGTTTCCGTATTGTCGAGTCTCCCAACCGCAGGAGACCCCCATGGATACCGCTGTGAACGCCCGTGCCTGGCTGGACCACCACGATCTGCTGGACCCGGCACCGATGCACCTGGAGACGGGTATCCAGCGTCGCGAAGACGGCACCCTGCTGGTGGCGGTGCGAACCGATCTGCACGGCTGCAAGGGCCGCATGCTGGACTGGTGGTTCACCTTCTTCGAAACCACCCAGCACATCCGCTGGTGGCATCCGGTCGATCATGTCGAGCATCGCGGCTGGGACGCGGCCTGGCAGCGTGGACGCAGCTACCACGGCGCCAGCATCCATGCGGTGGAATCGCTGGCTGACATTCCGCCGGTGGCGGCGCGCCTGAAGTTCCATGACCCGCGCACGTTGCTGGTGCCCGAGCGCCTGCAGGCGGCGCAGGATGCAGGTGACCTGTCGGCGGTGATCGCCGCGCGCATCGGCTTCGGTGACCACGTGCGCCTGGATGCAAACGGTGATCCCTGCGATGGGCAGATGCTGCACGTGGCGCGCGATACGCCGTTTGGCTGCGTGCTGCGCAGCCGCTTCGTGCTCGGCCTGGACAGCGCCGATCCGCACCGCGATGCCAGCGATGCGGTCGGCCTTGGCCTGCTCAAGCACTGCTATACGGAGTTCAGCTTCCTTTCGCGTCTGCTGCCATCGCTGTACTACGGCGAACGCGCCAATGGCGAGGCGGTGCCACTGCCATGGTGAACGACGCGCCGGTCATTCGACCAGCGCGTCGTAGCCTTCAGCGCTGAACTGGATCAGGCAGAAGCCGTGGCCGAATGGATCGGCCAGCACGGCAATGCTGCCCCAGCGACGTTCGCGCACGGATTGTTCGAGCGTCGCCCCGGCTGCAACCGCACGGGCCAGTGCGGCCTGGATGTCATCCACGACCCAGTCCAGGTGCAGCGGCGTCCAGTGGCGCTCGTAGTCGCGCACGTCACCGTCCTCGGTGGCGGCGCTGCCGGCCTCGTTCTGCAGCAGATACAGCGGCGTGGGTCCACCGAGCAGTTCCACGGCGCCCGGGCCGAGGCGGCGGCCGATGCGCAGGCCGAAGGCTCGCATGTAGAAGTCTTCGGCAGCGGCGAGGTCGGGGACGTCGAGGTTGACGATGAACGCTGCGGTGGGCGTGTCCATGATCAGATCCGGTGGATGCGGGTGGGCAGTGTATGCCCCCATCCACGCATGGCGTGGATCTACTGTGCGCGTGGGTAATCGAGGTAGCCCGCCTCACCGCCACCGTAATAGGTGCTGCGGTCAGGCGTGGCCAGCGCGACGTCGTGCCGAAGGCGTTCGACCAGATCCGGGTTGGCGATGAAGGGCTGGCCGAACGCGGCCAGGTCGATGGTGCCCGCTTCGACCAGTTCAAGCGCGCGTTCGCGGGTCATGCCACCGGCCAGGATCACGGTGCCACCGTAGGCCTGCTTGAACTGCTTCAGGAACGCGCTGCCCAGCACCGATTCACCCTGCTGCAGGTTGTCGTTGAGGTGCAGGTAGGCCAGCCCGCGCTTGCCCAGTTCTTCGGCCAGGTACAGATAGGTGGCTTCGTTGTCGGGGTAGAACGGCATGTCGAAGGTGAGGTTGTTCGGCGCCAGGCGCACGCCGATGCGGTGTGCACCGATGCGTTCGGCCATCGCATCGACCGTCTCCAGGATCAGCCGCGCACGGTTGGGCAGTGAGCCGCCGTAGCGGTCGTCGCGCTGGTTGATGAGCGGGTTGAGGAACTGTTCGAACAGGTAGCCATTGGCGGCATGCAGCTCGGTGCCGTCGAAGCCGGCGGCGATCGCGTTGTCGGCGCCCCGTGCGAAGTCGGCAATGATGCCGGGGATTTCGTCGGTGGCCAGCGTACGTGCCGGGGTGGGATCTGCGTGGCCGCGGCTGCCGTCTTCCAGATAGACGAACGAGGTGTTCTTCGGTGCGCTGGCCACCGGGCGCGTGCCGGCGCTGACCGGTTGCCCACCATCGGGCTGCAGCGAGGAATGCGACATGCGGCCCACGTGCCAGAGCTGGGCAAAGATCGTGCCCTGGGCGGCATGCACCGCCTCGGTGACCAGCGTCCAACCGGCCACCTGCTCGGCCGACCAGATACCCGGCACGTCGATGTAACCCTGGCCCTGCGGCGAGACCGGCGTGCCTTCGCTGATGATCAGGCCGGCGCTGGCACGTTGCCGGTAGTACTGCGCGGTGAGCTCATTGGCGACCGAACCGGGGTTGCGGGCACGGGTCATCGGGGCCATCGCGATGCGGTTGCGCAGGGCGGTGCCTGACAGGTCGAAGGGGTGGAAGAGGGCGGCGGTCATGTCGGTCATCTCGGTGCGGGGAGGCGCCAGCGGCGCGATGGACACAGGATGGCGTTGACATGCGGGTGCATAAAGCGCTTCGATTTCCCATTGAGCGGGACTATTTGTCCCCAATGGAGCGTGTAAAGATGTTGCCACTGGAATCCTTGAATGGCCTGGTGACCTTCGTCACCACGGCACGCTCGGGCAGCTTCACCGAAGCCGCCGATGCGCTGGGCATTTCGCGCTCGGCGGTGGGCAAGGCCATCGCGCGGCTCGAAGCGCGACTGGGCGTGCGCCTGTTCCATCGCACCACGCGGCGCATCGCGCTGACCAGCGACGGCGAGGCGTACTACGCCTCCTGCGCGGCGGCGCTGGAAGAGATTTCCGCGGCCGAGGCCTGCCTGGGGTCGGCCGGGCTGCCCAGCGGGCGGCTGCGCATCGACATGCCGTCCTCGTTCGGGCGGCTGGTGGTGCTGCCGGCGCTGCTGCGGCTGTGCCGGGAGTACCCGGACCTGCAGTTGACGATGACCTTCACCGATCACTTCATCGATCCGGTCGAGGAAGGCATCGACCTGCTGATCCGCTTCGGTGGGCTGCACCAGGCCGAGCATCTGGTGGCACGCCGGCTGGGGCGCCAGCGGCTGGTCACCTGTGCATCGCCAGCGTACCTGCAGGCACATGGCACCCCGCACACCGTTGAGGAACTGGCACAGCACCGCAGCATCGTCGGCTTCCGCCACGGCCAGCCGGTGGCGTGGCGGATCGGCAGTGATGATGCGGAAGGAACCTTCATTCCAAATGCGGCCTACCAGCTCAACGACGGTGACGCGGTGATCGACGCGGCCATCGCCGGGCTGGGTATCTGCCAGATGCCTATTTCACTGGTGCGCCGTCATCTGGAATCCGGCGCGCTGCACTCGGTGCTCGACGCGCACATGCAGCGGCATATCGACATCCACGCGCTGTGGCCACCGACGCGCCACCTGCGGCCGAAGGTGCGTTATGTGGTGGATGAACTGGCGCGGCTGGCGGGTCAGGGAGCGTTCGACTGAGGCCCAGGGATTGAGCCCGGAAATCGGATGTGTATACTATCCCCCAGTATAGTTCCGAGGTGGCTCCGCCATGCCGCACTCCCCCGAAGAGAAAAAGAAGGTCCTGGCCCGCGTGCGCCGCATCCGCGGCCAGTGCGATGCGCTGGACCGCGCGCTGGAAGCCGGTGCCGACTGTGGGCCGGTGCTGCAGCAGATCGCGGCCATCCGTGGCGCGGTCAACGGCCTGATGTCCGAGGTGATGGAGGCCCATCTGCGCGAGGAGTTCGGCCAGCCCGCGGCCTCTGATGAACAACGCGCCGAGCGCGTGCGCGACATGAGCGCGTTGATCCGCTCGTACCTGAAGTAAACGTTGGCGCAACGTAGCGCCGCGCATCCTGTTTCCCTTGTTTTCCTGGAGAATCCACCATGAAGTCCCGTGCCGCCGTCGCCTTTGGTCCCGGCCAGCCGCTGCAGATCGTCGAGATCGATGTCGCCCCGCCGAAGAAGGGCGAAGTGCTGGTCAAGATCACCCACACCGGTGTCTGCCACACCGATGCGTTCACCCTGTCCGGCGATGATCCGGAAGGCCTGTTCCCGGTGGTGCTGGGCCATGAAGGCGCCGGCATCGTGGTGGAAGTGGGCGAGGGCGTGACCAGCGTCAAGCCCGGCGACCACGTGATTCCGCTGTACACCGCCGAGTGCGGCGAGTGCCTGTTCTGCAAGAGCGGCAAGACCAACCTGTGCGTGGCCGTGCGCGCGACCCAGGGCAAGGGCGTGATGCCCGACGGCACCAGCCGCTTCAGCTACAACGGCGAGCCGCTGTACCACTACATGGGCTGCTCGACCTTCAGCGAGTACACCGTGGTGGCTGAAGTCTCGCTGGCCAAGATCAACCCGGATGCCAACCCGGAACACGTCTGCCTGCTTGGCTGCGGTGTCACCACCGGCATCGGCGCGGTGCATAACACCGCCAAGGTGCAGGAAGGCGACAGCGTGGCCGTGTTCGGCCTCGGTGGCATCGGCCTGGCCGTAATCCAGGGCGCGCGCCAGGCCAAGGCCGGCCGCATCATCGCGGTGGACACCAACCCGTCCAAGTTCGAACTGGCCCGCGAATTCGGTGCCACCGACTGCATCAACCCGAAGGACTACGACAAGCCGATCCAGCAGGTCATCGTGGAAATGACCACCTGGGGCGTGGACCACAGCTTCGAGTGCATCGGCAACGTCAACGTGATGCGCGCGGCGCTGGAATGCGCGCACCGTGGCTGGGGCCAGAGCGTGGTGATCGGCGTGGCCGGTTCGGGCCAGGAGATCTCCACCCGTCCGTTCCAGCTGGTGACCGGCCGCAAGTGGATGGGCACCGCCTTCGGTGGCGTGAAGGGCCGCAGCCAGCTGCCGGGCATGGTCGAGGATGCGATGAAGGGCGACATCGAACTGGCCCCGTTCGTCACCCACACCATGGACCTGAACAAGATCAACGAAGCCTTCGACCTGATGCATGAAGGCAAGTCGATCCGTTCGGTCGTGCATTACTGAGCCACGGCATGGGCTGGCTGGATGCCCTGCGCCGGCCGCGTGCGGAAGACCCGCGCGCGGCCCTGGTCGCCCCGATCGAGCAGGCGCTGCGCGCGCTGGGCTGGGTCGAAGGCGAAGTCGGTGCACCGCGGCCGGTGGATTCACCGTTCGGCATCGATGAGATGCCGTTCGAGCACTGGCTGGCGCAGGTCTTCCTGCCGCGGCTGCACGAGGCCCGCGCCGACGGCCGATGGCCACCGCGCAGCGATGTGGCGGTGGCCGCGTACCGCAACCTGGATGGCCAGCCCGGCGTCGAGCCGCTGCTGCGCCTGCTGTCGCAGCTGGATGAGTTGATCAACACACGTGACGGCTGACGCCGGCACGCAGGAGAGTTCCATGGAACGCATTGAACACCGCGCCTGTTTCGGTGGCTGGCAGGACGTCTACCGCCATCATTCGACCACGCTGGCCTGCGACATGCAGTTCGCCGTGTACCTGCCGCCGCAGGCGGAAGCGCAGAAGTTGCCGGTGCTGTACTGGCTGAGCGGCCTGACCTGCACCGAGCAGAATTTCATCACCAAGGCCGGCGCACAGCGCTATGCGGCCGAGCATGGGGTGATCCTGGTAGCGCCCGATACCAGTCCTCGCGGCGAGGATGTGGCCGATGCCGAGGGCTACGATCTGGGCAAGGGGGCAGGGTTCTACCTCAATGCCACCCGCACGCCGTGGGCAAAGCACTACCGCATGCATGACTATGTTGCGCGGGAGCTGCCCGAACTGATCGAAGCGAACTTCCCGGCCACCGCAGCGCGCAGCATCAGTGGCCATTCGATGGGCGGCCATGGTGCGCTGGTGATCGCACTGCGCAACCCGGGGCGCTACCGCAGCGTGTCGGCGTTCTCGCCCATCGTTGCGCCCAGCCACGTGCCGTGGGGTCAAAAGGCCTTCCACGCTTACCTGGGCGACAACCCCGCCGACTGGGCTGCGTGGGATGCCTGCGCGCTGCTGGCCACCGCCGAAGAGCGCCTGCCGCTGCTGGTCGACCAGGGCGGGGCCGATGAATTCCTGCAGACCCAGCTGCAACCCGAGCGCCTGCAGCAGGCCTGTGATGCCGCCGGCCACCCGCTGACCCTGCGCCTGCAGCCGGGGTACGACCACAGCTACTACTTCATCGCCAGTTTCATCGGCGAGCACATCGCCCACCACGCCCGCGCGCTGCAGGACTGACCCCCTGTAGAGCCGAGCCCACGCTCGGCTCTCCCTTGGCCTCCGACCGGACGGCAGCCGAGCATGGGCTCGGATTACGGTTGCACGCTGCTTTTCCGGTGGTGGATCACACCATCGTGGCGCCGCCCCGGGCTATCGTGCGCCCATACGGCCTTGCCGATCGGGGGATGCATGCCGGTAGTGCTGGCGCTGCTGTATGTGCTGTGCCACGGTCTGGTCCTGGCCATGTGGCCGGGGCCCGTCGGTGCGGGTTCCTTCGTGTTCCTGACCGGCGCTCCGCTGCTGGCCGCCGCCGCCTGCCTGTGGCGGGCCCGCCGCGATGGCGCCGCGCTGGGTTGGCGTGCCACCGCGCTGGCCCTGCTGCTGTGGGGCGGAGGCATGGCCTTCAACATGGTCGATGCGCTGGGCGCCGGCCGTGCCGATGTCACGCCGCAGGTCAGTCTGTTCCTGTATGTGCTTTACGGCGTGCCGCTGGTGTTCATCCTGGCCCGTGCACGCCGCGAACGGCTCAGCATCAGCCTGATCGACGCGGCCATGGCCGCGCTGCTGGGTGTGCTGTTCTTCGTGCACGCGCAATCGTTTGCCGCCCGCATCGATGTTGATGACCACGCGATGGCCAACATGCAGCGCATGTTCGACATCCAGAACCTGTGCATTGCGGCGTTCGCTGTGGTGCGCTGGCTGGTCGGCGACGTTCCGGAGCGGCGCAACTTCTTCCGTGCGCTGGCAATGTACGCCGTCGTCTACCTGCTGGTGGCGTACTACATCAACCACTACACCGAGGAGCAGTCGTTCGGTGCCTACAACGACCTGCTGATCGACCTGCCGTTCCTGCTGCTGGCACTGCTGGCGCTGAGCCGGGCGCCGGCGCCGAGCTTCGTGCTGCATCCACGGTTGGCACGCACGGTGCAGGCGGCCGGCCCGATGATCCTGCCGTTGCTGCTGCTGGTGGTCGGGACGCTGGTGGTCGACCACGCGCGACCACTGGCGGTCACCGGGTTCGTGGTCGCGACGCTGGGCTTCGGCCTGCGCAGCATCCTGCTGCAGGTGGACCTGATGGAGCGGCAGGCATCGCTGGACCAGCTGGCACGGCAGGATGGCCTCACTGGCGTAGCCAACCGGCGCGAGTTCGATGCATTGCTGTTGGCCGAATGGAACCGTGCGCGGCGCAGCGGCAGCGAACTGGGCCTGTTGCTGCTGGACATCGACCATTTCAAGGTCTTCAACGACCGGCACGGTCATCCTGCCGGGGACCGCTGCCTGCAGGCCGTAGCGGCGGTCCTGAAGGTCAGCGCCGGCCGTGCAGGCGACAGCGTTGCGCGCTATGGCGGCGAGGAATTCGCAGTGATCGTGCCGGGAAGCCCGCTGTCGGGCGTACTGGCGCTGGCCGAACGCCTGCGCGAGGCAGTGGAAGCGCTGCCGTTGCCCGAAGGTTCGGTCAGCATCAGCGTCGGTGTGGGCTACCTGCATCCGCCGGCCCTGGCCAGCGCCGACCAGCTGCTGGCAGACGCCGACGCGGGCCTGTATGCGGCCAAGCGTGCCGGCCGCAACCAGGTGATCCTGCATGCGCATGTGCTCGACGACGAAGGCAGTGCACATGGCACGATGGACTGCTGAGGGCGACGCGTGATCAGCCCTGATGCAGCATCGCGCGCCTGTGGTGCCGAGCGGTCATCGTTGCCGCAGCCAGCCGGTGGGATCGAGCAGCCTCAGCCCGACAGGTGACAATGATCGCTGCCTGCACGGCGACAGCACAGCGTGCCAGCTGCTGCCGCAGCGGTGCCAGCGTGTCGTCTTCGCGGGGCCGTGCATGCCGCCACTGGGCGATGCGCAGCAGGCAGACCAGCAGGTCCAGTTCGCTGGCGGCAATGAAGGGAGAGCCGGCGGGCAGCAGGTCGATCGGCGCCGCGGGCGCGGCCAGCAGTGGCAGCAGGTTGATGAACGCGTCGCAGCCTTCAGGATCAAGGCCGAGGCCGCTCAGCTGTGCGAGTCCATCGGCCATGAGATCGGGGTCACGCAGCTGGCGTATCGCCGCCAGCAGCGCCTGCTCGCCACGACCGAACTGGCGGCCGAAGGCACGGTAGCTGACCCGCGTGGGAAACAAGGGGGAACGGGAGGCCATGGCAGCTAGGGTTGTGGGTCGCGGGTTTCCACCAGCACGGGGCAGGGGGCGTGATCGATGGTCCATTGCCCGATCGAGGGTTCGAACAGGCGTTCCAGCCGGGACAGGTGGCGGTGGCCGATCACGATCAGGTCGCACTTCAGGCGCCTGGCCTGGTCGCTGATGACTTCGCCGGGGTCGCCGGAGGGGATCTGCGCGATGGCATCGACGCCGCGCTCGCGCAGTTCGGCCAGGGCTTCGGCCAGCACCGCCTCGGCGCGGGAGCGCTGGCGGGCGGCTTCCGGATACTCGATGCGGTCGGCTTCGCTGGCATCGGCGGCCAGCGCGAATTCGGGGTCGAGCACGCACAGCAGGTGCAGGCGGCTGCGGGGTCCGGCCATGGCCGCGGCAAGGTCCAGCACGCGCGCGTGCTGGGGGCCACCGTCCAGGGCGACCAGCAGGGTATTGAACATGGATGTCTCCTTTGCAGGCCGGGGATGGTCGCCGATGTCATCGCGCGCACCCATGCCGTGCGCGGCAGTCAATGAATGCGTCAGACGCAATCCATTGAGGCCAGGAGTGCCGTAGAGTCATCTGATTTACTGGAGACTGTCATGCCCCTGCCGGACCTGAACCTGTTGCTGGCACTGGACGTGCTGATCGACGAATGCAGCGTGGCCGCCGCCGCGCGGCGGATGAACCTGAGCGCGCCGGCGATGAGCCGTACCCTGGGCCGGATCCGCACCGCCCTGGGCGACCCGGTGCTGGTGCGTGCCGGCCGCGGGCTGGCGCCCACGCCGCGTGCCCTGCAGCTGCGTGAGCAGGTCCGCGACGTGATCGAGCAGGCCCACCGCGTCTTCAATGCCGGTCGCGAGATCGACCTGCGCACCCTGGAGCGCACCTTCAATGTCCGCGCCAATGATGTCTTCATCGGCGGATTCGGCGGACGCCTGCGTGAACTGTTCCGCCAGCAGGCGCCGCGCGCGGTGCTGCGCTTCGTGCCCGAGGGCGATACCGACGACGATGCGATGGCGCAGGGCCGGATCGACCTGTACATCAGCACCGCCGGCAAGCACGCGCCCGATACCAAGGTGCAGAACCTGTTCAGTACCTCGTTCATGGGCGCCGCGCGCGAGGACCATCCACTGTTCGATGAGGAGATCAGCGCCGAGCGCTTTGCCGCGTGCGACCACATCGCGGTGTCGCGCCGTGGCCTGCCACGTGGGCCGATCGATGATGACCTGGCCTCGCTCGGCCTGCAGCGCCGCGTGGCGCTGATCAGCCCGACCTTCCATGGTGCGATCTTCGCGGCGGCCGAATCGGACCTGATCCTGCCGCAGATGCCGAGCGTGATGCTGGAGCGGATCGTCAGCATGCGCCTGCCGTTGCGCCTGTTCCCGCTGCCGATCCCGGTGCGTACCGCGGCCATCGTGCAGGCCTGGCATCCGCGGCTGGACAACGATGCCGCGCACCAGTGGCTGCGCCGCTCGATCAAGACCATGTGCGAGCGCGTCGAGGACGCCCACCGCTGATGCCCGCAGGCGTGCGCCGGACGCACGCCTGGGATGCCGGCGACGCCATTTTTCACAGGGTACCGGCTCCCTAGACTGCGCTCCCCGGAGTTTCACTGAGCGCATTCCAATGACCCTCAACATGCCGTGCACTGCACGGATCGGTGCCCGGCGATGAGTACGCCGGCCGCCGCTGTCCCGGTCGCTGCAGCCCCCCGTCCTGCCGCCGCCCCCGGGCTCGACCGCCGCGTCCTGGTCGGCCTGTGTGGCGTGCTGCTGGCGGTGCTGGTGTCGGGCTTCAACGAGAACATCACCAAGGTCGCATTGGCCGACATCCGTGGCGCGATGGGTTTCAGCGCCGATGACGGCAGCTGGATCGTCGCCCTCTACAGCGCGATGTCGGTCAGCGCGATGGCCTTCGCGCCCTGGTGTGCCGCCACCTTTTCGCTGCGCCGCTTCGCGCTGGCGATGATCGGTGGCTTCATGGTGCTGGGCGTGCTGTGCCCGCTGGCCCCGAACCTGCAGGTCTTCCTGCTGCTGCGTGCATTGCAGGGCCTTTGCGGTGGTGCACTGCCGCCGCTGCTGATGAGCGTGGCCCTGCGCTTCCTGCCGCCGGGCATCAAGCTGTACGGCCTGGCCGGCTATGCGCTGACGGCAACGTTCGGCCCGAGCATGGGCACGCCGCTGGCTGCATTCTGGGTCGAGCAGGTGGGCTGGCACTGGGCGTTCTGGCAGATCGTGCCGTATTGCCTGGCTGCAATGGCGATGGTCGGCTGGGGCCTGCCGCAGGACCCGCTGCGGCTCGAACGCTTCGCCCAGTTCGATACGGTCGGCCTGCTGCTCGGCCTGCCAGCGCTGGTGCTGCTGGTGCTGGGCCTGGTGCAGGGCCCGCGCCTGAACTGGTTCGACTCGCCGATGATCACGTTGATGATCGGTGGCGGTGCCGGCCTGATGGTGCTGTTCATGATCAATGAATGGTTCCACCCCTTGCCGTTCTTCAAGCTGCAACTGCTGGCCAACCGCAATCTCAGCTACTCGCTGGTGACGCTGGGCGGCGTGCTGTTCGTGCTGCTGGCGGTGATCTCGATCCCGTCCGGCTTCCTGGCCAGCGTGCAGGGCTACCGGCCGCTGCAGACGGCACCGATGCTGCTGTGGGTGGCACTGCCACAGGTGATCGCGCTGCCGCTGGTGGCGGCCCTGTTGAACATCCGCGCGGTGGATTGCCGCTGGGTGCAGGCCACCGGCCTGGCGATGCTGGCGCTGGCCTGCTGGCTGGGCTCGCACCTGGACGTGGCCTGGATCCGTGACAACTTCCTGTGGGTGCAGCTGCTGCAGGTGTTCGCACAACCGATGGCGGTGCTGCCGCTGCTGATGCTGGCCACCGGCGGCCTGGCGCCGCAGGACGGCCCGTTCGCCTCGGCGTGGTTCAACACGGTCAAGGGTTTCGCTGCGGTGCTCGCCAGCGGCGTACTGGATGCCGTCGCCCAGGGCCGCCGTCATTTCCATTCCACCGTGCTGGTCGACCGCCTGGGCGAGCAACCGTGGCTGGCCGATGGCCCGCAGCTCGGCGCGCGCCTGCATGCACAGGTGCAGGCGCTGACCTCGGCTGACCTGTACTGGGTGGTCGCGCTGGTGGCGCTGGCCTTCATTCCCCTCATTGCCTGGATGCCCACCCGCATCCATCCGCCACGTGCCGTGGCCTGAACCTCTCGCAGGAATCCCTCATGACGATCAATCGAACCACTCTCCACACCGGCCTGGGCCTGGGCGTACTGGCCCTGGCCATCGGCGCCTGGCTGCTGCTGCGCGATGGCGGCCACCAGACCACCAACAATGCGTACGTCGTGGCTGACTACACCCTGGTGGCCCCGAAAATTCCCGGCTTCGTCAGCGCCGTGGAGGTGGAGGACAACCAGTCGGTGAAGGCCGGCGACGTGCTCGCCCGCATCGACGACCGTGACTACCAGGTGGCACTGCAGGCAGCGCGTGCCGACCTTGCCAATGCCCGCGCACAGCTGGCCAACGCGCAGGCCGCACTGGCCCAGCAGGATTCGCTGATCGAGCAGGCCAGGGCCAGTGTCGATGTCAGCCGTTCCGAACTGACCCTGGCCAGTGCCGACCAGCAGCGCTACCGCGAACTGGCCCGTGACGGCGCCGGAACCGTGCAGAACGCGCAGCAGGCGCAGTCGAAGCAGGCCGTAGCCAGTGCCCATCTGCAGCAGGGGCAGGCGGCGCTGTCGACCGCGCGCCAGCGCACCGACATCCTGACGGCCGGCGTGCAGGCCGCGCAGGCTGCCGTGCAACGCGCGGAAGCGGCGCAGGCGCGCGCTGAGCTGGATCTGTCGCACACCGTGCTGCGTGCACCGATCGACGGCATGGTTGGTCGTCGTGCAGTGCGCGTAGGTGCCTACCTGACCCCGGGCACGCCGGTGGCCGCGGTGGTGCCGCTGAAGCGGGCGTTCGTGGTCGCCAACTTCCAGGAAACACAGATGACCCGCATGCAGGCCGGCCAGCAGGTCGAACTGAAGGTGGACGTGTTCCCGGGCAAGCCACTGCGCGGGCACATCGACAGCATCGCGCCGGCCACCGGCGTCACCTTCGCCGCCGTCGCACCGGAGAACGCCACCGGCAACTTCACCAAGGTGGTGCAGCGCATTCCGGTGAAGATCGTGCTGGAGCCGGGCCAGTCGCTGCTGGACCAGCTGCGTGCCGGCATGTCGGTGGAAGCCAGCGTGGACCTGGGCAGCCGCGCACGCGCGCAGAGCGTGCAGCACAGTCCGGGCCATGCGGCCGGGGAGGGAGCATGAGCGCGCTCACCGTGTTCCGCAGCACCCTTGTTGCGGCCAGCCTGTGCACGGCCCTGGCTGCCTGCACGATGGGCCCGGACTTCGTACGCCCACAGGCGGAACTGCCCAGCCACTGGCAGGGTGAGGCCGTCGCGGGCAATGCGATCGATCAGGATGCCGCCTGGTGGGCCGGCTTCGACGACCCGCTGCTGGGACAGCTTGCCAGCCAGGTGCTGGAGGCCAACCTGGACCTGCAGCTGGCGGCCAACCGCGTGCAGCAGAGCCGCGCCGCGCGTGGCATCAGCGCCGCCGACCGTCTGCCCAGCGTCAGCGCAACCGCCAGCGGCGCACGCGCACGCAACAGCGAGGTGGGCTTGAACGATCCATCCGGCAACGGCGGTCGTGATGACTACGGGCTGTTCCAGGCCGGCATCGGCCTGAGCTGGGAGCTGGACCTGTGGGGCCGCGTGCGCCGCCAGGTGGAAGCCGCCGATGCGCGTGTGCAGATGGCCGAGGAGGACGCACATGCAGTGCGCATCGCGCTGCTGGCGGAAACCGCGCGTGATTACCTGCAGCTGCGTGCAACGCGGCAGTTGCTGGCGATCACCGAGGACAACCTCAGCATCGCCCTCGACATCAAGCGCCTGACCGAGGCACGCCAGCAGCAGGGCGTTGCCAGTACGCTGCAGGTGTCCAGCGCATCAGCGCAGGTGGCATCGCTGCAGGCACGCATCGCGCCGCTGCGGCACCGTGAATCGCAGCTGCGCAATGCACTGGCGTTCCTGCTGGCGCAGCCTCCGCAGGCATTGGATACGCAGCTGCAGAATGCACGCCGTGACTGGCCCGCACTGCCGGCCGTGGCGGTGGGGCTGCCCAGCGAACTGGCCGAGCGTCGCCCGGACATCCGTCGTGCCGAAGCGGCGTTGCATGCCGCAACGGCCGGCATCGGCGTGGCCAAGGCCAGTTTCCTGCCGCGCATCACCTTGAATGGCGACGCTGGCTTCCAGGCCAAGCAGCTGGATGATCTGGATGGCTGGAACGCACACCGCTTCAGCATCGGGCCGTCGATCAGCCTGCCGATCTTCCAGGGCGGCAGGCTGAAGGCCAACCTCGCGTTGAGCAAGCTGCAGCAGCAGCAGTCGTCGCTGCAGTTCCAGCGCACGGTGCTGCAGGCCTGGCATGAAGTGGACGACGCCATCGATGGCTACGCCGCCGAACAGCAGCGCACCGTGCAGCTGCACGTGGCGGTGGACGAAAGCGAGACCGCGCTGGGTGCGGCGCGCCGGCAGTACCAGGCCGGCGTGGTCGACATGCTGGACGTGCTGACTACCCAGCGCATCGCGCTGGACAACCAGGCAGCGCTGGCCAACAGCCAGGCCACGGCCGCGATCGCACGGGTGGAGCTGTACCGCGCGCTGGGCGGTGGCTGGTAGGGAGATGGAAACGCCGGGCATGGCCCGGCGCTACCCATCGCGGCGGTAGCGCCGGGCCATGCCCGGCGGGCACCTCAACGCACGTCGCGCAGTTCCCAGTGGTGGCCGGCCAGCAGGCGCAGGCGCTGCTTGAACACGTCGCTGTCGATGCGGGTGGTGGCCACCAGGTTGATGCGCAGATCCTTCTGCTCGCCGGTCACGGTGGCATCCGGATCGGTTGCGCCCCACTGCACTTCCACTGCATCGGGATCGGGCTGCTTGGCCTTCCAGCGCTCGAACAGCGTGCCGCTGCGCAGGGCGTCCTGCAGTTCCTCGGCGAAGCCGGCGGCGCCCTGCGAATGGAAGGACAGGTCAGGGTCGTTGCCGCGGGCCTTGGAGGGATCGGGCAGGCTGATGTGGTACTGCGCAGGCATGGAGTTCTCCTTGAAGTGCGGCAAGGCTGGCACAGTGGCGGTGGAATCGATGTGCAGATTCCAGCCACGGTCGGCCTTCATTCAAACCGATGCGGCCCATCGGCAAAGCCCACGGTGACCGCGCCCTTGCCGACATTGACCATGCCGGTCAGGCTCATCACCGATTCGTACACGGCCACGCCGTGGGTGGCGCAGACCTCCTTCAGCTGGGCGTAGCCGGGCAGGGTGCGCAGCTCGTCCAGTTCTCCGCCGTAGCTGACGCACACCGTCGGCGTCATCAGCCCGGCACGTACGCGCTGGCCGACCACCGCGAACAGCTTCTGCACGGCATTGTCGAAGCCCTTGATCTTGGCCACCGGCCCGGTCTCGCCGCGGTAGCCGTGCAGCACCGGCTTGATGTCCAGTGCGCTGCCCAGCGCCGCGCTGAGCAGGCCAACGCTGCGGTCGCCCTTGTGCCGTGCGCGCGCACGCATGTAGTACAGGTCACGGGTCACCATGTAGCCGTGCACGTTGCCGGCCAGTTCCTCCAGCCGTTCGCGGATCTGCTGCACGCTGGCGTTGCTCTCGCGCAGGCGCACGGCTTCCACCGCGGTCACCGCCTGGGCAGCGAACAGGTTCTGGGTATCGAGCACGCGCAGCGCGAACGGTGAGTTGTAGCCGGCCGACTGCCGCACCGGCTTGTAGTCGTTGAGGATGGCGAAGCTGGCCTGCAGCGCGTTGTCATGGATCGGGCTGCGGGTCTTGGTGATGGTCATGCAGAACACGTGGTCGTAATCGATCACCAGCTGCTGCAGGAACAGGTCGCGGATCTGGTTGACGCTGAAGGGGATGGTTTCCGCTTCAGCGCCATGCTCGGCCACGTGCGCGTGCAGGAAGCTCAGCGTGGCCTGCTCATCGCGGTGATCGGCCAGCAGGGCTTCGCCGATGCGGACGGTGATCGGCAGCAGCACGATGTTGTGCTCGGCAATGAAGTCCTGCGGCAGGTCGCAGGCCGAGTCGACGACGATTCCGATGCGCATCCGCGGCTCCCCCTCCAGGGCGGTTGTAGGTTCGGAAATGTGAAAACTATCTCAAAACCTGGCCGGGCGCGCGAGGGAAACGCGCCACGCCCTGTTCAGCGATTGCGCTGCACCGCCACCGGCAGGCTGTCCAGGCGCTGCCATTCGGGCTGCTGCAGCAGGGCGGGATCGGCCAGCACGGCGGCCATCAGCGGGTGGGCGTCGTTGCCCCAGAACAGTTCCTGGTCGATGGCCAGGGTCGGGACCCCGAACACGCCCGCGCCGATTGCGGCCTCCGTGTTGCGCCGCAGTTGCTCCTTCACCGCCGGATCGGCAATGGCGGTCGCGACATCCTCGATACCCAGCTGCGCACCCGGTTCGCGCAGGGCCTCGGCGCTGTCACCGGCGTGGCCCTCGCGCCAGATCCAGTCGAACAGCACGTCCACCGCCTGAGCGCTGGCCCCGGCAGCCAGGCATAGGCGCAGTGCTGTCAACGGATTGAACGGATGGCCGGGCGGGAAGCGCATCGGGGTGCCCTCGGCCTGCGCGGTCCATTGCAGGTGGCGGTAGGCGAAGCGGCGCTTGGCGGGGATTTCCGCCGGGCCCAGGTTGCCGAGGTGATGCAGCACCGCGCCGAAGGCGATCGGCACGGTCTGGATCTGCGCGAACTGCGGCAGCTGTTTCAGCTTCTGCCAGTGCAGGTAGGAGTAGGGCGAGACAAAATCGAAGTACCAGCGCAGCGTTGCCATCCGTATGTCCTCGTGTGCGGTCAGGGCTGCGCGTTGCGCTGCAGGTAGCGGTCGCGCAGTTCGGTCTGGCGCGAGCGCATCGGCATCGCGCGGCCGCCCAGCCAGACCTGTTCGGCATAGTGCGCCACGTCCAGCGGATCGCCCTCCCACAGCACCAGGTCGGCGCGCTTGCCCGGCTCGATGCTGCCGATCTGGTCGGCCACGCCGAACGCCTGTGCCGGCACCCGGGTCAGCCCGGCCAGGCCGTCGGCCCAGGGCAGGCCGTTGGCCACTGCATTGCCAGCCAGCTGGCGCATCTTGCGCGCGTTGTGGGTGGCGTCGCCGCGCTGCACGAACGACACCGGCACGCCGGCGCGCTGCAGGCGTGCGGCGTTTTCCAGGGTGGCGCCGATCTGGTCGAAGCTGGCCGGCAGGTTGGCCAGCACGTCAACGAACACCGGCACCCGTGCGGCGGCCAGCTCCGGCGCGACCTGCCAGGCTTCGCCGGCACCGGCGATCGCGATCTTCACCTTCTCGCGCGCGGCCCAGCGCAGCAGCTGGCGGATGTCCGAGGCACGATCGACCTCCACCACGATGCGGCCCTGGCCGGCCAGGTAACGGCTGAGCGTGCGGCGCCCGGCCGGGGTCAACAGCGCGTGCGGCGAATCCGCAGCGACCTGACCGCGTGCTTCGTCGACCATCTGCTGCAGCAGCATCCATTGCGCGGCGCGCGAATGCCCGGTCAGCTCCGATGCCGCCGAGCCCAGGCGCAGGAACAGCGCGCGCGGGCCGATCGGGTCGACGCTGCCATCCAGCCGCATCACGCCGCCCTGGCCGGCCACGAAGCCGCCACCGGTGGCGGCGCCGAGTGCGGTGAAGCCAAAACCCTCCAGCCGCGTCACCGGGATCAGCACCGAGGCCGGGTTGTAGGCCAGGGTGACGTCGAATTCCGGGCGCAACGGCTGCTCGCCGAGCTTCAGCGAACTGTCCACCGTGCTCGATTCACCCGAGACCTCTTCGATGCCGGTCTCGGTGATGCCCCCGAACAGGGCCGGGGTCAGCGGCCGCCCATTGGCTTCGACCACGGTCGCTCCCGCCGGTGCGGACAGGCCGGTGCCGACTGCGCGGATGACGCCGCCCTGGACCAGCACATCGGCGTTCTGCAGGCTGCCGCGTGCGCTGGCGGTGTGCACCGTCGCGTTGCGCACCAGCAGGTCCTGCGCCGATGCCGTGGTTGCCAGCAACACCAATGCCACCACGGTAGCGCCGGGCCATGCCCGGCGACGCTTGTTCAACGCGCCCATCAGCGCACCTCCTGGCCAAGCTGGAAATCGGAACGCGGCATGCTTGCCGGCGCGCTTCGGTCGTACAGCCGGCGGCCATCAATGAAGACCTGTTCGGCCAGCGCGTAGGAACTGAAGGGGTTGCCGTTCCACACCACCACGTCGGCCATCTTTCCGGCCTCCAGGGTGCCGGTCTGGCCTTCGATGCCCAGCGCCTTGGCGGCGTTGGCGGTCATCCAGGCAATGGCATGTTCGGGCGTGATCTCCGGCATGCGTGCACGTCGCGCCGAGGCCATCACCTTGGCCGCTTCCTGGTTCAGGCGCTGGATGCCCTCGGGTGAATCGGAATGGACGATGGCGCAGCTGTTCTTCGGGCGGTCGACCAGCGCGATGTTCTCCTGGATGCCGTCGAAGGCTTCCATCTTGAAGCCCCACCAGTCGGCCCACAACGCACCGCAGACGCCGTCGGCGGCCAGCCGGTCGGCCAGCTTGTAGGCCTCCACGCCGTGGTGGAAGGCGGCCACCTTGAAGCCGAATTCCTTGGCCAGGTCGAGCATGGTGGCCATTTCGTCGGCGCGGTAGCAGTGGATGTGCACGCGGATGTCGCCTTCGATGGCGCCGGCCAGCGTGTCCAGCTTGAGATCGCGCTTGCCGCCGGCATCACCGGCGCTGTCGCCCTTGTCGCTGCCGAACCAACCCTTGCGCTTGGCGGGCTTGGGCTTGGTCTTGGCGATGTAGTCGGCGGCATCGATGAAGGCAGCACGGTAGCCGGCCACGTTGCCCATGCGCGTGGCCGGGGCCACGCCCTTGCCTTCGCCGTAGACCCGCTTGGGGTTCTCGCCGCAGGCCATCTTCAGGCCCCACGGTGCGCCGGGGAACTTCATCGCCTGGTAGGTGATGGCCGGTACGTTCTTCAGGGTCACGCCGCGGCCGCCGACCAGGTTGGCCGAGCCGGGCAGCACCTGCATGCTGGTCACGCCGCCGGCCAGCGCCGTGGCGAAGCCCGGGTCCTGCGGCCACACCGAGTGCTCGGCCCAGACATTGGCGGTGACCGGTGCGGTGACTTCGTTGCCGTCGCTGTGCGCGCCAACGCCCGGGCTGGGGTAGACACCCAGGTGCGAGTGCACGTCGATCAGGCCCGGAGTGACCCACTTGCCCTGTGCATCGATGCGGGTGACGCCCGCATCGGCCTGCAGCTGGCGGCCAACGGCGACGATGCGGCCGTCACGCAGCAGCACGTCGGCGTTGTCCAGGCGCTGGCCGGTACCGGTCAGCACCGTGGCGTTCTGGATCAGCACCGGCGCATCAGGATGGGCCTGGTAGGTGCTGGGGTAGGGATCGGCGACGAAGCGCGAGGCGCCCACCGCCGGAGCCGTACTCAATGAAAGCAGTGCCAGGGCCACCCCGGCGCGCAACAACGTCGATGCCATGCAGTTCCCCTTGCAGCCTGGTCCAACCGCCGACGCTAGCCCGGTGGTGGCGGGCTTGCCAAGTGACCTTCTTCACAGGGCGGTCGACGGCGGCTCGACTGCACCGGCCGGGTGGCTGAAAATACCCGGTCCCCCCGCCGTACCGGACCGCCCATGAAGAGCAAGCAGGAAATCGTCGACAACTGGCTGCCCCGGTATACCGGCGTGCCCCTGGACCAGTTCGGCCAGCACATCCTGCTGACCAACTTCGGTGGCTACCTGCACACCTTTTCCGAGCTGACCGGTGCGCCCGTCATCGGCCTGGACCGGCCGATGGCCAGCGCCACGATCGACGGCATCACCATGATCAATTTCGGCATGGGCAGCCCCAATGCCGCGATCATCATGGACCTGCTGTCGGCAGTGATGCCCAAGGCGGTGCTGTTCCTGGGCAAGTGCGGTGGCCTCAAGCGCAAGAACCAGCTGGGTGACCTGGTGCTGCCGATCGCCGCGATCCGTGGCGAGGGCACCTCGGGCGATTACCTGCCGCCGGAAGTACCGGCGCTGCCTGCGTTCGCGCTGCAGCGTGCGGTCTCGACCATGATCCGCGACCTCGGCCACGACTACTGGACGGGTACGGTCTATACCACCAACCGCCGGGTCTGGGAGCACGACGAGGCCTTCAAGGAGCGGCTGCGGGCGATGCGCTGCATGGCCATCGACATGGAAACGGCCACGGTGTTCGCCGCCGGCTTCGCCAACCACATTCCCAGTGGCGCGCTGCTGCTGGTCTCGGACCAGCCGATGATCCCCGATGGGGTCAAGACCGAGGCCTCCGATGCCAAGGTCAGCTCCCAGTTCGTGGAAAACCATATCCAGATCGGTATCGAGGCGCTTAAGCTTATCCGGCGCAACGGCAAGTCGGTCCGCCACCTGCGCTTCGACGAATGATGATGATGGCCTGGCGCGGCGCGCCGGCCCTGGGGAGTAGGTGATGGACGTTGCCGCGCAAGTGGTGGAATTCTGGAAAGAAGCGGGCCCTGCGAAGTGGTTCGCCCGCGACGATGCGTTCGACGCGCAGTTCCACCAGTTGTTCCTGGATGAGCATTTCGCCGCCGCTTCGCGCGCGCGCGAGCATTGGCTGGGCAGTGCCGAAGGGGCATTGGCGCTGATGCTGCTGCTGGACCAGTTCCCGCGCAACTGCTTCCGTGGGACCGCCCATTCCTACGCCACCGATGGCCTGGCCCGGCACTACGCCATGCGCGCCATCGAGGAAGGCCTGGACCTGCAGCTGGTACCGAAGCTGCGCGCCTTCATCTACCTGCCGTTCGAGCACTCCGAGGATCCGATGGACCAGGACCGTTCGGTGGCGATGTTCGACGTGCTGGGTGACAAGGAGTACCTGCAGTACGCCGAACTGCATCGCGACATCATCCGCCGCTTCGGGCGCTTCCCGCATCGCAATGCCGTGCTCGGTCGCTTGCCCACGGCGGAAGAGCTGGATTACCTGGCCGAAGGCGGGTTTGCCGGCTAACCGGAGACTGCGCCATCCACGCATGGCGTGGATCTACTGGAAACGCCCGATGCTGCACACGGAAACGCCGGCTTGCGCCGGCGTTTTTCGTGCTCATTGATCGCAGCCGATCAGTACTTCGGCACGCCGTTGTCGACGTCTTCGGACCAGGCATTGATGCCGCCGGTGACGTTGAACACCTTGGTGAAGCCCAGTGCACGGAACTGCTCGGCAGCCTGTGCGCTGCGGCCGCCGTGGTGGCACATGAAGGCCAGCGCGGTGTCCTTCGGCAGGGCTTCCAGCTCCGCACGGCCGTTGCCGTCGAAGCTCCTGAACGGCACGCCGACGGCTGCGATGGCGCGCTCGTCGGCCGGGCGCACGTCCACCAGGGTGATGTTGCCGGCGCGCACCAGGTCGTCGGCATCACGCACGCTGATTTCCTGTACCGGCTTCGGTGCGTTCGGGTTGTCGATCGCCAGGCCCTTGCCGCGGATGTCGTCCACCCAGTCGATGGTGATGCCGTTGGCGCGACGGGCGCTGGACAGGTCGAACTGCACGCGCAGGCCATTGGACTCGGCAGCGATCGCGCCTTCGTCATGCGGGGCCAGCTGGAAGTTCGGCTGGAAGCCGGCGTCGATGGTCAGCTGCAGGGCAGCGCCCGGGGCGTCGGCCAGCGCGCCCTTGAGCATTTCCACGGCGGCCGGGGTGACGGTGATGCTCGGCGGGGTGCGGTCCGGTGCGGCCAGGCCCAGCACGCTGCTCAGCTCGCCGCTGGCGGCCATCTGCAGCACGATGTCGCTGCCGCCGACCAGTTCGCCGTCGATGTACAGCTGCGGGATGGTCGGCCAGTCGCCGTAGGCCTTGATGCCTTCACGGATTTCCTGGTCGGCCAGCACGTTGACGTGGGCGAACTCGACACCGAGGTCCTGCAGCGCGCCCACGGCCTTGGCCGAGAAACCACACTGCGGCATCGACGGCTGGCCCTTCATGAACAGCACGACGCGGTTGGCGTTGAGGATGGATTCGATGCGCGAACGCAGGGCGGGATCGAGGGACATGGACGTCGGGGTTCCGGGAATTCGAATCATCAATTCTAACCCCCATGGCATCATGGGGGATGAGCAACGCAGGAACATTGCATCGCATCCCGGCCCGCCCCTGGCGCTGGCTGCCCTGGCTGGTGGCGTCGCAGCTGGCCGTGATCCTGGTCTGGGTACAGGCTGGGTGGCACTGGGGGCTGCCGCTGATGGTGGCCAGCCATGCGCTGTTCATGGTGCCGGTGTTCCTGCCCAACAGCCGTTTCTACGCGCCGGTACTGAGCCGGGTGCCGGACGCCGGCAACAGTGTCTGGCTGACGATCGATGACGGCCCCGGCCCGGAAACCCGTGCCGTGCTCGATCTGCTGGACCGCCACCAGGCGCGTGCGACCTTCTTCCTGGTGGGGGACCGTGCGCAGGCGCAGCCGGAACTGGTGGCCGAGATCCTGCGCCGTGGCCACGATCTGGGCAATCACAGTCTCAGCCACCCGCAGGCCCGCTTCTGGCGCCTGGGCCCAGCGGCGATGCGGGCCGAGATCGAAGGCTGCCAGCATGCACTGCAGGCCCTGAGCGGGCATCCGGTGCGCTGGTATCGCTCGGTGGTGGGCATGACCAACCCGTTCGTGGCGCCGGTGCTGAAGGCGCTGGGCCTGGTGCGCGTGGGCTGGAGCGCGCGCGGATACGACGGCGTCGGCTGCACCCCGGAGGGCGTGCTGGCGCGGTTGCTGCCGGACCTGCGCCCAGGGGCCATCGTGCTGCTGCATGAGGGCGCCGCCCACGGCCACAATCTGGTGATCATCGAGCGCGTGCTGCAGGCGTTGGAAGAGCGCGGCTTGAAGGCGCAGCTGCCTGACTCGTAGCACCGGGTTCTGGCCGCGTGGAGCAGCCGAGCGTGGGCTCGGCTCTACAAGGGCTGGTGATCATCCTGTAGCGCCCGAGCCGATGCTCGGGCGGCGGTGCGCAGCGCCGGAAAACGTCGGAGAGCAGCCGAGCGTGGGCTCGGCTCTACAGCGGCTGGCGATCATCGTGTAGCGCCCGAGCCGATGCCCGGGTGGGAGGCACGTCAGGGGCGTTCGGCCACCAGCAGCCAGCTGTTGAACGGCGTACGCCCGTGCAGTGGCCGGGGGGCGGTCACCTGTAATCCTGCTTCGGCAAGCGTCGCCTGCAATACCAGTGGATCGGGGTAGTGGCGCGGCCGCGTGCCCATCCAGCCGACCAGCCAGGCCAGCCGGTCCGCCACCCGCGTGGTGCGGTCGCGGCCATCGCCGGTGGCCAGCGGCGTGCGCAGCAGCATGCGGCCGCCGGGGGGCACCCGTGCACTGGCCGCGCGCAGCAGTGCCTGTTGTGGGCCCGCGTCCAGGTACTGCAGCACGTCCAGCAGCAGGACGTGCCCGGCCTGCGCCGGCAGTGGCGCCTGCACGTCCACGCAGTCGAAGCGCACGTCACGCAGCTCGACGGCGGCACGTTGCGCGCGGGCGATCTTGCCGGCGTCCACGTCCACGCCCAGGTAGCGCTGGGTGCCGCCGCGCTGGCGCAGTACATGGGCGAACAGGCCCAGCCCGCAGCCGAGGTCCAGCACCGGCTGCCCGTCGTCAGGCAGATGCTGCAGCACGCCGTCGTACAGCGGATCGCTGCCGAGCTTGCCGCGGGTGTAGTAGTAGTCGCGGCGGCTGCCCCAGGCCTGCGCCGGGCGGAACGCTTCGGCGATCAAGCGGGCCTGCGCGGCCGTCAGGGGAGCACAGGGCAGGGGCGGGCCGTTCCGTGGCGTGCCGTCCATCGCCTCAGTCCGTGCCGCCAAGCAGATGCGCGGCAACCGGCAGCGCGCACGCGCTCCACAGCGCGTACATCCGTGCTGAAGGATGCAGGCCGTCCTCGGCGATCATCGTCGGGTCTTCGCCCTGCGCGCGGCTGATGTCGGTGATGTCGACGAAGGCCACGCCGTGCCGGGTACTGATCACCTCGGCGGCGGCATTGAACTCGTCGGTCTCGATCTCGATCGCGGCCAGGTCGCGGCCACTGCCGGCACCGAACGGGGTGGCGCCCCAATCGGGGAAGGACAGCACCAGCACCCGGCCGGCATCACCGCCGGCAAAGCCGATCGCCCGCTGCAGCAGGGCCTGGAACTGGCTGCGGTACTCGTCCAGCGGACGCCCGCGGTACTGGTTGTTGACGCCGATCAGCAGACTGACGAAATCGAACGGGCCCTGCGGTGCAGCCGCGTCGATACCCGCATCGAGCTCGTCGGTCGTCCAGCCGGTGGTCGCAATGGTCTGCGGGTCGGCCAGCGCCACGTCCTGCGCGCGCAGCGCGGCGGCCAGCTGGTGCGGCCAACGGCCTTCGACTGCAACCGCTTCACCGATGGTGTACGAATCGCCCAGCGCCAGGTAGGACAACGCCACGGCTCAGGCCACCGAACGGCGCGGCTTCAGCGGCACGACTTTGGTCGCATCCTCGGCACGGCGCGCCAGCACACGGTCGATGCGGGCGAACACATCGCGCATCACCGAGGCTTCCGGCATCAGGGTCACGCGGAAATGATGGCGGTAGGGCACGTTGAAGCTTGAGCCCGGCACCACCAGCACACCTTCGTTGTTCATCAGGTCCAGCGCGAAATTGTGGTCGTCGAAGCCCTTGGCAGCGGCGCCGACCACGGCCGGGAACGCGTACAGCGCGCCGGCCGGCGCGACCAGCGACAGGTGCTCGCTGGCTTCGCAGGCCTCGATCACCGCGCGGCGGGTTTCATACAGGCGGCCGCCCGGCGTGCACAGCTCGGAGATGGTGTCCGGGCCGTTCACCGCCGCCTCGATGGCGTACTGGCCCGGCACGTTGGCGCACAGGCGCAGCGCGCCCAACAGGTCCAGCGCGGCGCGGAAGTCACCGAGGCGGGCATCGTCGCCGCTGAGGTGGGCCCAGCCCACGCGCCAGCCGCAGGCGCGGTGCACCTTGCTCAGGCCGCTGAAGGTCAGGCACGGATGGTCGCCGGCCAGCGGCGCGACCGGCTGGAACACCGCGTCGTCGTACAGGATCTGGTCGTAGATCTCATCGACCAGCAGCAGCAGGTTGTGGCGGCGCGCGATCTCGACCACGCGCTCCAGCAGTTCGCGCGGGTAGCTGGCGCCGCTGGGATTGTTCGGATTGATCAGCACGATGGCGCGGGTGCGCGAAGAGACCAGCGTCTCGATCTCGCTCGGGTCCGGCTGGAAGCCGTTCTCCGGCGCGCAGCGGTAGTACACCGGGCGGCCATCGTTGAGGATGGTCGAAGCCGACCACAGGGGGTAGTCTGGCGAGGGCACCAGCACTTCATCGCCCGGGTTGAGCAGCGCACGCAGCGACAGGTCGATCAGCTCGCTGACGCCGTTGCCGAGGAAGACGCGGTCCGGATGTGCATCGGGCGCGCCACGACGGGCGTAGTAGCTGGCGATGGCTTCGCGCGCCACCGGCAGGCCCTGCTGGTGGGTGTACGGGTCGGTGCGGCCCATGTCGTCGGCGATCGCGCGCTGCAGGTGCTCGGGCGCGCGGAAACCGAAAGCACCCGGATTGCCGATGTTGAGCTTGATCAGCTTGCGGCCCTGCGCCTCCAGCTCCCGGGCTCGCCGCGCCAGTTCTCCGCGGATTTCGTAGCGCACTTCGGAAAGGCGCTCGCGGATGGCCAGGGGCTTGGGCGAGTTGGTGGACATGGGAGCTGGGCCGTCAAAAGGCATGGGGCTTCCATCCTACCGGAATTGCTGCAATGCATGGCAAGGGCTCCGGGCCCGTCACTGCTGGGCTGGCAGGGCGCTGGCACAGGTAGAATGGCGGCGATGACCCAGACCCCCGATTTCATCGCCCTGCAGACCATCGGCTGGCCCTGGCCGGGCCCGCCGCAGCAGGCCGACTGGCAGGCCGCGATGGCCGCGCACCCGCAGGCCCGCCCGGCACGGGTGATCGAACAGCACCGCACCCACTACGTGGTGGCCGATGGCCCGGACGCCTCGATCAAGGCCGAGTCGCTGCCCGAATGGCAGCGCCCGCGCTTCCCCAGCCATGAACGGCCGGCGGTGGGCGACTGGGTGCTGCTCGACGGCATCCGCATCGTCGCCCTGCTGCCGCGACGTACCGCGATCAAGCGCGGTGCGGCAGGCGAGCATTACCACCAGCAGGTGATCGCGGCCAACATCGATACGGTGTTCATCGTCTGTGGGCTGGATGCCGACTTCAACCCGCGCCGCATCGAGCGCTACCTGCTGCTGGTCGGCGGTGGCGGTGCCGAGCCGGTCGTGGTGCTGACCAAGGCCGACCAGACCGAGTACAGCGAAGACGCACTGGCGGTGCTGGAAGAGCTGGAGATGCAGGGTATCGCCCTGCATGCGATCAACGGCCTGGATGCCGACAGCGTTGCCGTGCTGCAACCGTGGCTGGGCCCGGGCCGCACCGTGGTGCTGGTCGGCTCCTCGGGTGCCGGCAAGTCCACGTTGACCAACACGCTGCTCGGCGAGCAGCGGATGAAGACCAACGCGGTGCGTGCCAACGATTCGCGCGGACGACACACCACCACCCATCGCGCGCTGATGCCGCTGCCGACGGGCGCCTGCCTGATCGACACCCCCGGCATGCGCGAGCTGAAGCCGACCGGTGAAGAGACGCTGTCCGAAGGTGGCTTCGCCGATATCGAAGCGCTGGCCGCACAGTGCCGCTTCAACGACTGCAAGCACCAGCAGGAACCGGGCTGTGCCGTGCGTGCAGCGATCGAAGCCGGCGAGATCGAGGAGAGCCGGCTGCTGAACTACTTCAAGCTGAAGGAAGAAGTGGCCGCCGCCGCTGCCAAGCTGGCCGTTCGCCAGGCCGAGACCGCGCAGGAGCGTGGTGGCAGGAAGGGCAAGGGCCAGCAGTTCCGCCCGGCCGGAAAGCCGCGTAGGCGGTAACAAGGCAGCCGAGCATGGGCTCGGCTCTACACTTGGTTCGCGGTGGAGTCATTCCCTGTAGCGCCCGAGCCGATGCTCGGGCGGCGGCGCACGGCGCCGGACACGGCAGGGCGCTATAGTCCGCCCATGGAACCGACCGCGACGCTGGACCGTGACGTGGCCCACCATGCAGCGCTCGACGCGCGCCTGGTCGAGGCCGTGGGAGGCATCCGCCTGCTGGGCCTGACCAGCTGGCCGGCAACGCTGCAGGCGCCGTTCCTGGAAAGCGTGGCACGTGGGCAACCGGTGCTGCCGAAGGTGGACTACCCGAGGCTGGATTTCAGCGAGGAGCGCCGCGCGCTGGCCGCGATCGCCGCCGACTGCGATGACACTCATCCGCTGGGCCACTACGTGCGGCAGTCGGCGCAGAGCTGGGACCTGGCCGCGCAGCTGCTGGAAGGGTTGGGCACGGCTGCGGTCGATACCTGTTCGGTGCAGCTGTTCGGCGCCCCCGAGCAGCCGCTGCCTGGCAATGGCCCAAGCACGCGCGAAGCGGCGCGTCACTTCATCCAGATTGCTGCCGAACTCGATCATGAACTGCTGGCGCCGGAAGAGCAGGTGCCGGTCTCGGCCATTGCCCTGCAGCTGCAGCTGCAGAATGACCTCGATGCGTTCTTCGAATCGCGCATCATCCAGGTGCAGCTCGATCCGGAGCTGGTGTCCAAGGCCGCTGCCGGCCCGACCCGCATCCGCCTGCGCACCAGCGCGCGCTTCAGTGCCTACGACCGTGCTCAGCTGTTCCACCATGAAGCGTTGGTGCATTCGCTGACCGCATTGAATGGCCGCGAACAGCCGGTGCTGCCCAGCCTGGCATTGTCGTCGCCGCGGGTGACCGCGACCCAGGAAGGGTTGGCGACGTTTGCTGAGCAGATCACTGGCAGCATCGACATCGAGCGCCTGAAGCGCATCAGCCTGCGCACCGAAGCGATCGCGATGGCCCGCGAAGGCGCCGATTTCATCGAGGTGTTCCGCTACTTCTGCGCTGCCGGGCAGAACGCCGAAGAGAGCTTTGCGTCGGCACAGCGCGTGTTCCGTGGGGTGC
The DNA here is from genome assembly GCF_030291095.1 of Stenotrophomonas sp. 59. Classification (NCBI taxonomy): domain Bacteria; kingdom Pseudomonadati; phylum Pseudomonadota; class Gammaproteobacteria; order Lysobacterales; family Lysobacteraceae; genus Stenotrophomonas; species Stenotrophomonas sp. 59. The sequence goes on along the minus strand of NZ_CP127408.1, from coordinate 3,786,816 downwards.
CGCCAAGTGGCGGCCTGGCCTTCACCAAGGACACGGTGTACCTGCGCGGGCTGGTGTCGGTGCACACGTTCTTCCGCCACATGCTGGCCGAGGACCGCCTGCAGGTCTGCCGCTGGTTGTTTGCCGGAAAGATGAGCCTGACCGATGCGATCGCGTTCGCGCCGTTGTTCGAGGCCGGCGTGTTGAAGCCGCCGCGCTGGCTGCCACACTGGGTGAGCCGGGCGAATGGGCTGGCCGGGATGCTGGCGTTTTCGCTGTTCGCCAACCGGATACGGATGGACCAGCTGGCGCCGGAATGAAAGGCGTTGGCGGACGCTCCAGCGCCTGCCTGCTATCGGTGGGGAGGAGGCGGGGCACCCTGGCCAGGACACGCAAAAGCCCCTCCATGGTGCTCGATGGCGCCATCCATGGCGCCAACGGTCCTGGCCAGGGTGCCCCGCCTCCTCCAGACAGTTTTCTGCGGGCGCGGTAGCAGGTCCACCAGAGGGATTGCGTTTGAAAAGCTTGAAAAGCAAAGAGCCGGGCATTGCCCGGCTCTTTGCTTTTGCTCTTCTTTGCCTTCCGCACCGTGACGCGGGAAACCGTTGAGCAGGGTCGGATGGGTCGGCGCAGGACCGTTGGCGCCATGGATGGCGCCATCGAGCCCCCAAGGGTGAGGGCGCTTTGCTTGCGAAGCACTGCTTCGCAAGCGCCCGAACGCACAGCCGCCAGCGGCTGGGCCGGACCGCGAAGCGGGGTTTACGGCGTGTCCTGCGCCGGCCCATCCGGCCCTGCCCCGCAGCGGTAATCAAGACGCCGCGGGGCAACGCTTTCGACTTAGAACTCCGCCGCCACCGTCATGAACACCTGCCGCGGCGCGCTCGCATGGATCGCATACCGCGTGCCCTTCGGATCGGTCGGTGCGAACGAACTCAGCTGGCCCGCATAGCGCTTGTTGGTCAGGTTGGTCGCATTCAACGACACCCGCACGTTGCGCAGACCCAGGCCCGGGCCGAAGTCGTAGCCTGCACCGGCGTCGAAGGTGGTCACGCCCGGCACCGACTGGTCGTTGGTGTAGGTGTAGTAGCGCTTGCCGGTGTACTTGGCACGCAGGCTGGCGAAGAAGCCGTCGCGGTTCCAGCTGATCTCGCTGGAGGCCATGCGCTGCGGCGTATCCACCGTGATCTTGCCGGCCACCGGCACGATCGCGCCGCCCGAGGTGTAGTCATCCTCGTAGGTGGTCTTGTTCCAGGACAGCGCGTTGTACCACTGCAGGCCGTCGATCGGCTTGAGGATGAAGGTCAGCTCCGCACCGTGGCTCTTCACCGAACCGACGTTGATGAAGCGCGTCACGCACTCCGGACGCGTGCCGACTTCGATGCTCGAGCACGGGTTCAGCGACAGCAGGCGGTTGTCGAACTTCACGTTGTAGGCGGCGATCGAGGCCTGGTACTTCTCGCCAAAGGTACGGAAGCCGGCTTCAAGGCTCTTGGACTTCTCCGGCTCCAGGCCGGCGCTGGCCGCGAACGATTCCGGCGACACCTGCAACGGGCCACCGCTGCCGCCGCCGACGAAGGCGGCGATGTTCTCTGCGTACGAAGCGAACAGCTCGTTGTTGGCGTTGAGCTTGAAGCCCAGGCCCACCTGCGGCAGCACCGACTTCTTGGCGGTCAGCGTGCCCGAGGCGATGCTGGTTTCCACGCCCGGCTGGGCGGTGGCGCGCATGCGGGTGTTCGGGCTCTTGATACCGACATCCACGGTCAGGCGCTGATCGAGGAAGCGCATGCGGTCCTGCACGTAGAACTGGCGCGTGCGGATGTCGAAGTCCTGGTTGAACAGCAGGCGGTCCGGGTTCTTCAGGTACAGGTCGTCCAGGAACGGGCCGCTGATGTAGTAGAAGTTGCGCGACACGTTATGGTCGTTCTGCTCGTACCACAGGCCGGCTTCCAGTTCGTGGATGCCCACCGTCCACGACAGCGCGGCGGTCAGGCCATCGCGGTTGATCGTGTAGTTGGTGCTGCGGATGGAGATCGGCAGCATCTTGTCGGTGCCCGGGTAGGACGGCTGGCCCGGTGCCCACCAGTGGCCCTGGCCACGGTTGTCATGGTGATAGGCCAGCAGCTTCAGGCGGCCCTGTTCACCCAGGCGCAGGTCGGCGTCGACCGAGTACAGGTTGTCGTCACGCAGCGCGCGGCTCTGGTAGTAGGCATCGTCGATGCTGTTGACGCCGCCGCTGAACTTGCAGCGTGCCTTGTTGTAGGTGCCCGGTGCGCAGTACGCGGCAGCGACGGCGCGATCCCAGTCCGGCGCATAGATGTTCCAGTCGTAGCCCAGGCCACGTGCCAGCATGTCCTTGGACAGGTAGGCGTAGTTGGCCTGGCTGGCGCGCGAGGTCGCCACGAACGCGCCGAAGCGGTGGTCGCCGACATTCCACACCGCCTTGGCGTTGAACTGGCGCGTGGTCTGGTTCTGGTACGGCGCGGCCCACATGTCCTGGTCCTGGTGCACGCCGGACACGTAGGCCGAGAAACCGTTGATGTCGCCGGTATCCACGCGCAGGTAGCCACGGCGCTGGCTGTCGTCGCCAACGGTGACGCTGGCGCGGCCGCCGAATTCGGTGGACGGGTCCATCGAGAAGTACTGGATGGTGCCACCCAGGTTGCTGGTCGAGGCCACGCCCAGCGAACCGATGCCCTGCGACAGCTCTGCGCCGGCCAGGTTCTCGGCGATGATCGCGCGGGCGATGCTCAGGCCGTTGTAGTTGCCGTAGCTGTTGTCACCCAGCGGGATGCCGTCCAGCGTATAGCCGAGGCGGCTCTTGTCGAAGCCGCGCAGGCTGATGGTCTGCGATTCCTCGTTGGCACCGAAGGCGTCGTTGGACTGCACCGACACGCCCGGCAGGCGGTCGAGGATCTTCTGGCCGCTGGTGCCCGGCGGCAGCACCTGCTTGTCGACGGCGGTGATGCGCTGCACCTGGCGGGTCTCGCCCTGGCCGATCACGGAGACGGTATCCAGCGTCTGCGCGCTCAGCGCGGCATCGGTGCTGGCGTTGGCGCCGGTATCGGCGGCGGTGGCGGCATGTGCGCTGGCGGCGGCGGAGAGCGCGATCGCCACGGCGATCGTCAGGTGTCGGGTCTGCATGGTGGTCCGTTGCATTGGGGGTGGTCACCGGCACGCGTGCGCGGTGCATGGCCACTATGCGAACGGAACATGAAACCTTCTTTACGAAAAACCAACGAACGATGCAGGGCACTGATTCGTGTCCTGCAACATGTTCGTCATGGTGGTGTGTCGGGGGAATCAGAAGCGCTTCCCTGGCCAGCTCAACGTGAGCTGGTTCATGCAGTCGCGGTCATGTTCGGAGAACGAGAATCCGATCTGGATACCGTTCACCACCGTGCCGAACACCGTGGACTCGTCGAGGCTATGCCCTGATGGAACGGAAAGGACATTGAAGGCGGGGTAGCGACGACCCATCTGTTCTCGCGAGATGCAGGCACCGCCCAGCGAGAGCGTGACGCCCTTGATGATTCGCCCGGACGCATCGGTGTAGATCTGGCCAGAAGGCCCTTTGATCCGCCCGGCGATCACGAAGGGTGCCAGATCGATGGTGGCGCTGTCGCCCCGGCCCCTTCTTGCTTCCGAACGCGAGCCGGGTGGAGCCAGCGGCGACAGCTGCGCGACAAGGTCAGAGCGCGCCAGCTGCAAGGACCAGCGTTCCACGAGCCGCCATGTTGCACCCGCCTCTTCCGCAGTGGCAGTGGGTGGCGTGGCCGCCAGTGGCGGGCTGGCGACCACAAGAAGCGCAATCAGCAATGCACGCATGCCTACCTCCTTGATCCGCGATTCCGGCCGTTCGTCCATCGGGCTCAGCGAGCGTTGGCAGGTATAGCACCGGTTCTGCCGATGTATCGGGCAATGCGTCCCGAATATGCAGAAGCAAAAAAGGGGCCGGATCCCCCTCGCAAGCGAAGGTTCACCGGCCCCGCGCACTCCGTGGGGGAGGCGGTCCACGCCTTGCGTGGAGACGGGCTCAACCCATGTACAGGCCACCATTGACGGCGTAGTCGGCACCGGTCACATACGAGGCCTCATCCGACGCCAGCCATGCACACAGGCCGGCCACTTCCTCGGGGCGGCCCAGGCGGCGCACCGGTACCGAGGCCGCCAGCCGGTCCAGCACATCCGGCGGGAAGCTGCTGATCGCCTGGCTGGCGATGTAGCCCGGCGACAGCGTGTTGACGGTGACGCCGCGCGACGCAACCTCGGCAGCCAGTGCACGGCTGAAACCATGCATCGCGGCCTTGGCGGTGGCGTAGTTCACCTGGCCGATCTGGCCCTTGTGGGCGCTGACCGAACCGATGTTGATGATGCGGCCCCAGCCGCGCGTGGCCATTCCATCGACCACCTGCTTGGTCAGGTTGAACAGCGCATTGAGGTTGGAGGCGATCACCGCGTTCCAGTCTTCCACCGTCATCTGCCGGAACAGCAGGTCGCGGCTGCCGCCGGAGTTGTTGACCAGCACGTCCACCTCACCGACTTCGGCGCGGACCTTGGCGAACGCGGCGCTGGTCGAAGCCCAGTCGGTGGCGTTGCCTTCGGAGGCGATGAAGTCGAAGCCCTGTTCGCGCTGCTCGCGCAGCCAGTTGGCCTTGCGCGGCGAGTTCGGCGCGCAGCCGGCAACCACGGTGTGGCCGCTGCGGGCCAGGCTCTGGCAGATGGCAGTGCCGACACTGCCCATTCCACTGGTGACGTAAGCGATTCGAAGCGTCATTGCAGAAGGCTCCTTGGCAAAGGGTCAGGCGGCGAGGGGATACAGGCCGAACAGCAGGCTGCCGATCATCAGCAGCATCGAGATGGCGATGGCCCACTTCAGGGTGAACTTCTGGTGGTCGGCGAATTCGACCTTGGCCAGGCCCACCAGCAGGTAGGTGGACGGCACCAGCGGGCTGAGCAGGTGCACCGGCTGCCCGGCCAGCGAGGCGCGCGCCATTTCCACCGGGGTGATGCCGTAGTTGCTGGCGGCCTCGGACAGGATCGGCAGCACGCCGAAGTAGAAGGCGTCGTTGGACATGAAGAAGGTGAACGGCATCGATGCCACGGCGGTGATCACCGCCAGGTACGGGCCCCACGATTCCGGAATCACGGCCAGGAAGCTGTGCGACATCGCCTCCACCATGCCGGTGTTGTTGAGGATGCCGGTGAAGATGCCTGCGGCGAAGATCAGCGACACCACCGACAGCACGTTGCCGGCGTGGTTGACCACGCGGCGGCGCTGCTCGGCCAGGTTCGGGTAGTTGATCACCAGGGCGATGGCGAAGCCGACCATGAACAGCACCGGCATCGGCAGCACGCCGATGATCAGCGCGGTCATCAGCGCCACGGTCAGCGCCAGGTTCACCCACAGCAGCTTCGGGCGCTTGATGTCTTCGGCGTCTTCCACGGTCGGCAGTGCATTGCTGTCGTCGGACACGCTGTTGTCCATCCAGCTGCCGCCCTTGGGCAGGGTCACCACGCCGAGGCGGCGGCGCTCCTTCAGGCCCAGGTACCAGGCCAGCAGCAGCACGCCGGCACAGGCGATCACCATCGACGGGATCAGCGGCACGAACACATCGGCCGGATCCACGTGCAGCGCGGTGGCCGCACGTGCGGTCGGGCCGCCCCACGGGGTCAGGTTCATCACGCCGCCGGCCAGGATGGTCACGCAGGTCATGTTCAGCGCGTTCATGCCGAGGCGCTGGTACAGCGGCAGCATCGCCGAGACGGTGATCATGTAGGTGGTCGAGCCGTCGCCGTCCAGCGAGATCAGCATCGCCAGCACTGCGGTGCCGAGCACGATCTTCATCGGATCGCCCTTGACGAAGCGCAGGATCACCCGCACCAGCGGATCGAACAGGCCGGCATCGATCATCACGCCGAAGTAGAGGATGGCGAACATCAGCATCACGCCGGTCGGCGCGATCTTCTTGATGCCTTCCAGCATCATCTCGTCGATGCCGGCGCCGAAGCCGCCGATCAGCGCGAACAGGATGGGAATGGTGATCAGGGCCACCAGCGGCGACAGCCGCTTGCTCATGATCAAGTACATGAACGTAATGACCATGCCAAAGCCGAGGATGCTCAGCATCATCTGCGGACTCCTTGCGAATACAGGACGTGGGGGAGTGGAAGGGGCCCGGGCGGCATGCCCGGGAATCCGGGCTTAGAAGTCGTACTGCAGGCGGCCGGTGACCGCGCGCGTGCGGTCCACCGTCATCCCGGCAAGGCGGTCGCGGTTGCGGCTTTCGATCACGTTGAGCATGAAGCGCAGGTTGTCGCGCAGGTACCAGTTGCCACCCAGCGTCCAGGCCTCGGTGCTGCCGCGGCGCAGGTCCGGCGCACCATCGAGATGCTGCGCGCCCCACATCTGGTCGTAGCGCAGCGCCACTTCGAACGCGCCGGCCTTGTGGCGGATATCCTTCACCCGCGCGAAGCGGCCGGTCTTGCGGTCGTAGGCGCGGCTTTCGCCGGTGACGAACCAGCTGACCATGCCGTAGGCGGCCATCACGTCGCCGCGCTGTGAACCGTCATCGAAGGTGGCGCCACTGAACTCGCCCTGCCACGACAACGGGCCGCGCACCTGGGCGTACTCCAGCGACCACTTGTTGACGTCGGTATCGCGGCCGGCGGAGAAGTCGACCAGGGTCAGGCGGCTTTCATCGGACAGATGGCCGGCCGGGCGCGGACGGATCTTCAGGCCCGGAACGCCGTTCGCGCCCGGGTTGTCATAGGCCTCGCGGGCCAGCGACAGGCCCAGGTGCAGCACGTCGCCATCGGCGGGCGAGGGCGCCCAGGTGACACGGCCACCGGCAGCACGCCCCTTCACTTGCCAGGCGTCGATGCTTTCCAGGCTGTAGATGCTGGCGGCCCAGGTGAAGTCACCCGGATTGGCCTGCCACGACGCGCCCAGGCGGTACAGCGGCGCCAGCGTGGTGCCGGCATTGCCGCGCTCCAGGAAGCTGCCGTAGTTGGAACTGGTGCGGTCATCCAGCGAGAAGTACTGCTTGAACTGGCCGACGGTGAGCTTGCCGGCCTTGCCGAAGCTGCGCGCCAGGTACACGTCCTTGGCCTCGACGCGGTCGCCGGAGAAATCGGCCTCCAGCTTGTAGTCGACCACGAAGAACTTGCCGGACACGTCAACCCACGCACGGCGGATTTCGGTGTCGTCCTTGTTCGGGGTGCCGCGGTTGTCGTTGTCGAAGGTGGCGAAGTCCAGGTGCAGGCGGCCACCGAGGGTGGCGGTGACCGGACGGTCGTCTTCGGCAGCGAAGGCCGGCGCCGACAAGGCAGCCAGCGCCATCATGGCGGCAGGACGCCGCCAGGCAAACGTGAATTCCACAAACCCTCCCAGGTGCGCGCCAGGCGCGCGGCAATCGTGGGCACCGGACGGTGCGCGGCCGCAGTCTGGGTCGCCGTAGCTGTCATCGTCCTGTCAACGGATTGTGCGGTGCAGCGTAAAAGACCGCCGGGCACGGCCCGGCGCTACCCATGCGGTGTATCCCGGTAGCGCCGGTCCATGACCGGCGGGCGGCCCCGGCGTCATGCGGTAGCATTCGCTTCCCCTCCCACCGTCGTGCCCATGCGCCTGCTGCTGGTCGAAGACAACCCGGATCTGGCCGATGCGATCATCCGTCGCATGCGTCGCAGTGGCCATGCCGTGGACTGGCAGGCCGATGGCCTGGCCGCCGCCAGCGTGCTGCGCTACCAGAGCTTCGACCTGGTGGTGCTGGATATCGGCCTGCCCAAGCTCGACGGCCTGCGCGTGCTGGCCGGCATGCGCGAGCGCGGCGACAGCACGCCGGTGCTGATGCTGACCGCACGCGACGGCATCGAGGACCGCGTGCAGGCGCTGGATGTCGGCGCCGACGACTACCTCGGCAAGCCGTTCGATTTCCGCGAGTTCGAGGCGCGCTGCCGCGTGCTGCTGCGGCGCGCGCGTGGCCAGGCGAGCGAGGTGGTGCAGGTCGGTGGCTTCCAGTTCGACAACGCGGCGCACCGGGTCACGCTCGACGGCGAACCGATCGAGCTGCCCAACCGTGAATACCGCCTGCTGGAGATCCTGGTCGGCCGTATGGGCCAGGTAGTGGGCAAGGACGAGATCGGCAACGGCCTGTTCGGCTTCGACGACGAAGCCGGTCCGAATGCCATCGAACTGTACGTCGGTCGCCTGCGGAAGAAACTGGCGGGCGCACCGCTGCGCATCACCACCGTGCGCGGTGTCGGCTACCTGCTGGAAGCCAGTGATGGCAGCGCCGACGCCGATGGCTGACGTACGCGCTGCGAACGCGGCGCCGGGCTCGCTGCGGCGCACGCTGCTGCTCTACCTCGGTGCGTTGCTGGCGGTGTTCGCGGTGGCGCTGCTGTTCGCCGCGCGCGACTATGGCCAGCGTGCGGCAAACCGTTCCTACGATCACCTGCTGGTGTCTTCGGCGTTGTCCATCGCCGATTCGGTCGCCCTGGTCGATGGGCAGTGGCAGGTGGATCTACCGTATGCGGCGCTGGATCTGCTGGCGATGGCGCCAGAAGATCGCGTGTTCTATCGCGTCGCCGACAGTCGCGGCAAACTGATCACCGGCTATGGCGATCTGCCGGCGCCGCCGCGTCGGCCCGGTACACAGCCGCAGTTGTTCGATGCTGCCTACAGCGGTGAGACGGTGCGCTTCGTGGTGGTCAGCCGCAGTTTCGCCGCGGCCTCGGCGCAGGGCGAGGTGCAGGTGCAGGTGGGCCAGACCCGGCGTGCGCGCGAAGCCGTGGCGCAGGACATGGTCAACCGTGCGCTGTTGGCGATCGGTGTGCTGTCCGGCCTGCTGCTGGCGCTGGTGGCCTTCGGCGTGCACCGTGCGTTTCGTCCGCTGGTGCGGGTGGAGCGCGAGCTGTCGCGGCGCGAACCGTCCGACCTGAAGCCGCTGGACGCGCGCGTGCCGCGCGAGATGGACCAGATGGTGGCGGCACTGAACCGCTTCATGGAACGCCTGTCCAGCAGCAACGAAACGCTGCGTGCGTTCATGGCCGAGGCCGCGCACCAGATGCGAACGCCGCTGGCGGCGCTGCGCGCGCAGGCACAGCTGGCGCTGGATGATGACGATCCGGAAGACATGCGGCGCAGCCTGCAGGCGATCGAGCGCAATGCCACCCATATGAGTCGCCTGCTCAACCAGCTGCTCAGCGATGCCAGCGTGATCCATCGTTCGCACCTGCAGCGCTTTGCGGCGGTGGATCTGGCCGAAACCGTGCACCAGGCCCTGCATGAAGCCCTGCCGCAGGCCGGTCCGGCACCGCGCGTGCAACTTGCGATGACCGCCGAGCCGGTGCAGGTGCACGGCGACGCGTTGCTGCTGCGCGAGGCGATCAAGAACCTGGTCGACAACGCACTGAAGTACGGCGGCGACGGTCCGTTGCAGATCGCGTTGACGGTCGACGGTGGGCAGGCGGTGCTGACCATCGCCGACCATGGTGCGGGGATCGCCGCAGCCGACGCCGAGCGCGTATTCGAACGCTTCGCACGTGGCGATGGCGCACCGTCTGGAGGCGCCGGCCTGGGCCTGGCCATCGTCAAGCGGGTGGTCGACAGCCATGGCGGTCACATCGATCTCAGCAACCGTCCGCAGGGCGGCCTGATCGCCACCATCCGCCTGCCCCGGAGCAGTACATGATCCGCCTGTTTGCTGTTGCCCTTGCCCTGATGTTGGCGCTGCCGGTGCTGGCTGCACCCGGCGAGGTCCGCCGCTTCCCGGCACAGGGAAAGCCCACGGCGCAGCTGCGCATCCATGGCACCACCGATATCGAAGTATTCGCGGTGGTGATCGCCGACTACCAGCGCCTGCACCCGGGCACCGAGGTGGTGTACGAGGACATCATCACCCAGGATCTGTATGCGCGTTACCTGCATGACCGCGCCGGGCCGGCGTCGCCGGACCTGCTGATCTCCAGTGGCATGGACCTGCAGACCAAGCTGGTCAACGATGGCCACGCGCTGCCGCATCGCTCGGCGCAGACTGCCGCGCTGCCGGCCTGGGCGCAGTGGCGCAACGAGGCCTTCGGCATCAGCTACGAGCCGGTGGTGATGGTCTACAACACCCGCGCGATGGCCGCGGCGAAGGTACCGCACACGCGCCGCCAGCTGCTCGATCGCTTGCGCGCCGAAGGCGCGCCGCTGCGCGGCAGGGTGGGCACCTATGACATCGAACGCAGCAGCGTCGGCTACCTGCTGGCCACCCAGGACGCGCAGCGCGGCAGTATCGCCGGTGCGTTGCTGGGTGCGCTCGGTGACAACGACGTGGTGCGCGAGGAACGCACCGGCGTGTTGCTGGACCAGGTGGCCGGCGGCCAGCTGTCACTGGTCTACAACGTGCTCGGCTCCTACGCGCAGGCGCGCATTGATGCCGGCGCGCCGCTGGCCATCGTCGAGCCCGAGGATTACACGCTGGTGGTGCTGCGCACCGCGGTAATTCCGCGCACCGGCCCGCACCCGGAAGAAGCCCGGCGTTTCCTCGACTACCTGCTGTCACCACGCGGCCAGCAGGTGCTGTCGCGCGAGGCGCGGCTGATGCCGATCGTGACAGGCAACGCACGGGGCGAAGACGCACCGGGTCGTAGCCGTCGTCCGATCCAGCTGGGCCCGGGCCTGCTGGTCTACCTCGATGCGCTCAAGCGCCGCCAGTTCCTCGATGCCTGGCGCAGCAGCGTGGAGCCGGCGGGGCGCTGATGTGCTGGTAGCGCCGGGCCATGCCCGGCGGATGCGGTGTGCTGCCCGTACAATGTGGGCATGAGCGAATACACCATCCTGATCGCCGATGACCATCCGCTGCTGCGTTCGGCGGTGGTGCAGTCCTTGCGGCAGAGCCTGCCGCTGGCGCAGGTGCGCGAGGTCGCCAGCGCCGATGCGCTTGCCGCCGCCCTCGACGCGCATCCGGATGTGGACCTGGTGCTGCTCGACCTGACCATGCCAGGCGCGCACGGTTTCTCCGCGTTGCTGCACGTGCGAGGCTCGCATCCGGACATTCCGGTGGTGATCCTCTCGTCCAACGACCATCCACGGGTGATCCGCCGCGCCCAGCAGTTCGGCGCCGCCGGTTTCATCCCGAAGTCGGCCCCAGCCGAGACCATCGGCGAGGCGGTGCAGGCCGTACTCGACGGTGGGCTGTGGTTCCCGGCGATGGCCGCCGAACGCTCGGAGGCGGATGCGCTGCTGGCCAGCCGCCTGGCGCAGCTGACGCCGCAGCAGTTCCGGGTGCTGCTGTGCCTGGCAGACGGCCTGCTCAACAAGCAGATTGCCTACACGCTGGGGTTGGCCGAGAACACGGTGAAGGTGCATGTCACCGCGATCCTGAAGAAGCTTGAATGCCACAGTCGCACGCAGGCGGCGGTGCTGGTGAAGGCGCTGGAGCCTGAGGGCGACGCCGGCGCCGGGCGGTAGCTCCAGCCAACGGCGCAGCCCCTCGTGGGTGGTTTGGGGGGCGTTGAAAGCAAAAGCTGCGAGTGGGCCGGTCGGGTTGGGTGCGCGGGGGACGCCGTGAATCCGTCCCTGGAGGCTTGGCAGCCGCATCCATGCGGCTGACACCCCCGCGCACCCAACCCGACCGGCCGCTGACAGATTTCGGTGGCCTGTCACCCACGGATAAGAAAAAGAAGATCAAAATCAAAAGCAGCCTGCCAGGCCGCCTTTTGTAGAGCCGAGCCCACGCTCGGCTGCTTTCCGGCCGGCCCGCGAAGCCGAGCATGGGCTCGGCTCTACACGAGCAAGCGCAGCGCAGCGGCCCGCTTTTGATTTTCTTTTTCTTCTCCGTGGGTGGACGCGCACGGAACTTGTCCGTGGCCGGGTAGATGGGCTGCGCAGGGGCGTGAGCCGCATGGATGCGGCGACCGAGCTTACATGGACGTACTTGCAGCGGCCCCTGCGCAGCCCATCTACCCGGCCCCAGCCATGAACTGCTTTGCGCGGCCACCCACGAGGGGCTGCGCCGTTGGCTGGAAACTACCCACGATGGCGGATCAGCAACTGGCTCATCAACGCCCGCAGCGCCGGCGGCTTCACCGGCTTGGCCATCATCCCCCAGCCGCGCTCCGCGGCCATCTCGCGCAGCCCCGCATCACGCTCGGCGGTCACCAGCACCACCGGTGGGCGCGCCTGCCACAGCTCGGCCAGCGTCTCGTACAGCACCGGGCCATGGTGATCGCCCATGCGTACATCCAGCAGCACCAGCTCCGGCACCGTTTCGACACTGGCCAGCAGCAACGCGGCCTGTGGGCCATCGGCCAGCATCACCTCGCAGCCCCAGCGTTCCAGCAGCGCGCGGCTGGCCGCGCAGACGTGCGGATCGTCATCGATCACCCACACACGGCGCCCGCGCAGCGGATTGTCCGCCGCCGGTTCCTGCACCAGCACCGGCGCAGGAGCAGTAGCGGGAATCGCGCTGGCTTCGCCGAACGGCACGCCCACCGCGAACACGCTGCCCTGGCCCAGCTGCGAGCGCAGCCGGATCGGATGGCCAAGCAGGCGGCCGATGCGGTCGACGATCGCCAGGCCAAGACCGGCGCCGCGCTGCTGGCCGTCGTGCAGGCGGCGGAATTCCTCGAAGATCTCGCCCTGCAGCGCATCGGGAATGCCCGGGCCCTGGTCGTGCACTTCGATCCACAGCAGACCGTCGCGGCGGCGACAGCCGAGCAGCACGCGGCCGCGTTCGCTGTAGCGCAGTGCATTGGACAGGAAGTTCTGCAGGATGCGCCGCAGCAGCGCTTCATCGCTGACCACCACCGCAGCGGTATCGACCCAGTCGACCACCAGCCCGCGTGACTGCGCGGCGATGCCGAACTCGCGCGCCAGCGTCTGCAGCAGCGGGCCCAGCCGGAACGCCTGCACACGGGTTGGCAGGCTGCCCGATTCCAGGCGCGCGATATCCAGCAGGCTGTTGAGGATCGCGTCCTGCGCGGCCAGTGCAGCGTCGATGTGGTCGCTGGTCTGCTGCTGTGCCGGGTCGCTCAGCTTGCCGCGCAGCACCGAGACGAACATGCGCGCTGCGTTGAGGGGCTGCAGCAGGTCGTGCACGGCCGAGGCGACAAAGCGGGTCTTGTAGCGGTTGGCCTGCTCGGCTTCGCGGCGCGCCTCATCCAGATCATGGGTGCGCTCGGCGATGCGGTGCTCCAGCGCATCGGCCAGCGAGCGCAGTTCGCGCGCGGCATTCTTGTAGCTGGTGATGTCGGCATAGCTGGTGACGAAGCCACCGTCGGGCAAGGGATTGCCACGGATCTCCAGCACCGTGCCGTCGTCCTTCTCGCTCTCGCGCATGTGCGGGCGGCCGCTGCGCAGGTGGTTCAGGCGACGCTCGATGGCCTCGTCCACCGGGCCGGGACCGAGCAGGCCGCGGCGTGCGTTGAAGCGGAACAGTTCCTCGATCGGCCGGCCCACGCGCACCAGGTCCAGCGGGAAACGGAACAGTTCCAGGTAGCGCGAATTCCACGCGACCAGGCGCAGTTCGCGGTCGATGACCACCACGCCCTGCGGCAGGTGTTCGAGGCTGCGGCTGAGGCCGCTGTCAGCGTCGGTTGCGGCCTGCAGCAGGCCATCCTGTGCGGTGCGCAGTTCCTGCGCATGCTGCTTGAGCAGGGTTTCCAGCTCGCGGCGACTGCGCAGGCGGTGCTTGGCCAGGCGCCGGCGCTGCTGCACGAACAGCACCAGGAAGCCCAGTGCAAGCCACGCAGCACCGCCGGTGAGTGCGGCCGCGCGACCGGCAGAAGTGGCCGCACTGGCATCGTGCAGTAGATGCAGGTTCCAGTCTTCGGCAGGCAGCGCCAGGCTCTGCCACAGCATCGGCTGCGGCAATGCCGGGTCCAGCAGGCGCACCATGCGGCCGCCGTCGGCCAGCACGTCCTCGGTACGCGCACGCAGTGGCTGCAGCGCGCGGTCGGCGTACTGGCGGGCATCGAGCATCTCGCGGCGCTCGTCGGCGCCCAACGGGCGCAGCAGGCGGTAGCGCCAGCTGTCCCGATTGGCCAGGAAGACCACATCGTGGTCGTCACTGGCCAGCACCACGTCCGGGCTGCTCAGCCATTCCTGTTCCAGCGCCGACAGCTCGACCTTGATCACCACCACGCCCAGCCGCTGGCCACCTTCCTCGATGGCCTGCGACAGGTAATAGCCGGGTACGCCGGTGGTCATGCCGATGCCGTAGAAGCGACCCCGGCCCTTGGCCAGTGCCTGCCGGTAGTACGGGCGGTAGCTGTAGTTCTCGCCGACATTGGTGGTCGGCTGGTCCCAGTTGCTGGCCGCCACCGCCACGCCGTCGTGGCCGACCAGGGTCAGGGTCGAGGCGCGGGTGACCTCATTGGCGCGTTGCAGCTTGAGGTTCAGCCGCTGCCGTTCGGTGGGCGAGGGCGGCACGCGCAGCGCGTGCAGCAGGTCCGGATCCAGTGCCAGCACCTGCGGCAACGTGCCGAAGCGGTCGATGCGCTGCTGCAGGCCCTGGCCATACAACTGCAGCTGGCGCTGCACCTGGCTGCTTTCCTCGCCGAGGGCACGCCGCCAGGCATAGTGGCCGGCGGTGACCGCGCACAGCACGGTGCCACCGACCATCACCGCGATGGTCAGCAACAGCATCCGGTGGCGGCTGAGCCAGTACATGGCGGCAGTCTACGCAGGGCCGGCGGGCGTGGCATGCACGCCCGCCGGGATCTGACGTGGAAGGGGTCAGAAGTGCATCTGCGCGCGCAGTTCGAAGATCTCCGGCGTGCTGTGCACGCCACGACGGCTGGCGTCGACCTTCACGTAGTTGGCCTGGAACTTGAAGTGGCTGGTCAGGTACCAGTTCGCGCCCAGGGTCAGGTCGTGCTGGCGGCCACCAAGGATGCTGCCATCGTCGAGGTCCATGCGGCTGTAACGGGCCACCAGTTCCACCGCGCCGTAGTCGTGCGCGGGCTTGATGTTGGCCACCGCACCGGCGTTGTACGGGCGCGATTCGCCGGTCAGCACCCAGCTGGCCATCGCGTACTGGCCGCTGCCGGTGTAATCCGGCAGGCCCTTGCGGGTGACGGTGGCCTGCAGGGCTTCGGCCTGCAGCGAGAACGGGCCGCGGATCCAGATGCCTTCCAGGCCGGTGCGGCGGATCTGGTCGGCGGTGACCAGGGCGCCGGAATCGACGTAGCGGATGTCGGTCAGGCCGGCTTCCGGGCGCGCGCGCAGGCGCGCGCTGGCCTCGTGGTGCACGTCGCGGCCATCGCTGTAGCCGCGCGGATTTTCCTGCGAGTAGGCCAGGCCCAGGTGGATCACGTCACCCGGCGCCTTCACCGGCGTCCAGACTGCACGTACTGCCTGGGTGGTACCGGGGTTGTCACCCTGCAGGTCCTTGCCGCCATAGGCGCCGGCCTGCAGCAGGTACTGCGGGCGCTCCAGCACCCATTCCACGCCCGTGCGGCGGCCTGCGTAGAAGGCCTGCACGGGCAGCGCGGTCTCCAGGAAGCTGCCCGCACGCGACGAGGTGTTGGCGTCCAGGCCGACCGGGGTCTTCATGTAGCCGAAGCGGAAACGGCCGATGTCACGGCCGAAGAAAGCCTTGCTCTCGAAGCGCACGAATACGTCCAGCCAGGTGTCGGACTGGAAGTCGTAGTAGACCATCGCGTCGTAGACGCCCTTCTTCTTCAGCGTCGCGCCGAACTCCTTGCGGCGCACGGCGTCATCGTCCTCAAGGCCGCTGCCGGAGGAAAAATCGTTGTAGTCGTAGGCGATGTTGGCGGTCGCGGCCAACTCGGTACCGTCGCCGAAGGCGTACTTGGTCGGCCAGTTGTCGAAATCGGCAGCCGAGGCGAAGGCGGGAAGGGCGGCCAGGGACAGGGCCAGCAAGGTGGGAATCGGGCGCATGTAGGGTGCGGCTCTCTCAGATTGCGTGTGGACAGGACAACAACGGCCGCGGGGGCCGAAACTTTCGCAATGACGCGCCCAGCTGTTCAGCCCGGGCCACCGGCCTCCCCGTGATCGGGCGGTGCGGCGCCAGTGTAGGCACCACGGCCACCTGAACCGGGGGGCTAGTACCAATAGGTTATCTGCGCCGGCGTGCCCGGCGCGTACAAAGGCGTCCATTGGTCGCACCCCCTGCGCGTGCAGCACAGGGCCTGCGAGCAGTTTCCACGGTAACGGTTCCCGCGCTGTCCCGGGGCCGTACGTGCCTGAAAACGCCCCTTCCGGAGTCCGCCATGCACATCCCGACCGCAGCCCCGGCGCCTACAAAGCCGTTGCCGATCTATCGCCAGTTGTACTTCCAGGTGATCGTGGCGATCGTCCTGGGCGCCATCCTCGGCCACTACGAACCGCTGGTCGGCGAGAAGATGAAGCCGCTCGGCGATGCCTTCATCAACCTGGTGAAGATGATCATCGCGCCGGTGATCTTCCTGACCATCGTCACCGGCATCGCCAGCATGACCCATCTGCGCACGGTGGGCCGCGTGTTTGCCAAGGCAATGGCGTACTTCCTGTTCTTCTCCACGCTGGCGCTGATCGTCGGCATGATCGTGGCGCACGTGGTGCAGCCCGGCGCCGGCATGAACATCAACCCGGCCGAGCTGGACCAGACCGCGGTGCACAGCTACGTCGAGAAGTCGCACGACCTGACCCTGGTCGGCTTCCTGATGGACATCATTCCGAAGACGCTGGTGAGCGCCTTCGTCGACGGCAACATCCTGCAGGTGCTGTTCATCGCGGTGCTGTTCGGCATCGCGCTGGCATCGGTGGGCGAGAAGGGCAAGCCGATCCTGAGCTTCCTGGAGGCGCTGGTCGCCCCGGTGTTCAAGCTGGTGCACATCCTGATGAAGGCCGCCCCGATTGGTGCCTTCGGCGCGATCGCCTTCACCATCGGCAAGTACGGCGTTGGTTCGCTGGTCAACCTGGCATGGCTGGTGGGCTCGTTCTACCTCACCGCCTTCCTGTTCGTGGCGGTGATCCTGGGCCTGGTCTGCCGACTGTGTGGCTTCTCGGTGTTCAAGCTGGCGCGCTACCTGAAGGCCGAACTGCTGCTGGTGCTGGGCACTTCCTCGTCGGAGTCGGCGCTGCCGTCGCTGATGGAGAAGATGGAACGCGCCGGCTGCAGCAAGTCGGTGGTGGGCCTGGTGGTCCCGACCGGCTACTCGTTCAACCTGGACGGCACCAACATCTACATGACCCTGGCCGCGCTGTTCATTGCCCAGGCCACCAATACCGAACTGACCCTGGGCCACCAGATCGCCCTGCTGCTGGTCGCCATGCTCAGCTCCAAGGGTGCGGCCGGTGTCACCGGTGCCGGCTTCATCACCCTGGCCGCGACCCTGGCCGTGGTGCCGGAAGTGCCGGTGGCCGGCATGGCGCTGATCCTGGGCGTGGACCGCTTCATGAGCGAATGCCGCTCGCTGACCAACTTCATCGGCAATGCGGTGGCCACCGTGGTGGTCTCGCGCTGGGAAGGCGCGCTGGACCGCAACCGCCTGCAGCTGGCGCTGGATGGCCGCGAGAGCGAGCTGCCGCCGCCGGTGGACGCGCTGCCCGAGGCGCTGCCGGCCAAGGGCTGATCCAGGTGTGTGGTACCGCGGGGCCGATCACGACAGTGGTACGGCCCCGCGGCGTTTCAGGGCGTCCCATGGCTGTCATGGCAGACGCCGAAGCTGGTATCCCGGTACCGTCGCATACGGCACGGAATTGTGCGGTCGCAGCATGCCTGCGACAGGATAGCGACAGGTCCGGACGCTCCAACGGGGGTATCATCCCCTGTCCCTTCTGCCCATTCATGTAACCCACATCGATGTCCAACGAAGATTTCAAACAGGCCGCCCTCGATTACCACCGGATGTCTCCGCCCGGCAAGATCAAGGTTTCCGCTACCAAGCCCATGCTGACCCAGCGCGACCTGTCGCTGGCGTATTCGCCGGGCGTGGCGTACGCCTGTGAAGCGATCAAGGCCGACCCGCAGCAGGCCAGCGAGCTGACCGCGCGCGGCAACCTGGTGGCGGTGATCTCCAACGGCACCGCAGTGCTGGGCCTGGGCAACATCGGCGCACTGGCCGGCAAGCCGGTGATGGAAGGCAAGGGCGTTCTGTTCCAGAAGTTCGCCGGCATCGATGTGTTCGACATCGAAGTGGACGAGACCGACCCGGACAAGCTGGTCGACATCATCGCCTCGCTGGAGCCGACCTTCGGCGGCATCAACCTGGAAGACATCAAGGCCCCGGAATGCTTCGTGGTCGAGCGCAAGCTGCGCGAGCGCATGAAGATCCCGGTGTTCCATGACGACCAGCACGGCACGGCGATCATCGTCGGCGCAGCGGTGCTCAACGCCATGGCGATCACCGGCAAGAAGATCGAGGAAGTGAAGCTGGCGACCACGGGCATGGGCGCGGCCGGTATTTCCTGCGTGAACATGCTGGTGCAGCTGGGCCTGAAGCCGGAAAACATCCTGGCCTTCGACCGCGAGGGCGTGATCCATACCGGTCGTACCGACCTGGATCCGGAAAAGCAGCGCTATGCGCGCGACACCGACAAGCGCACCCTGGCCGAGATCGTCGACGGCGCGGACATCTTCCTGGGCCTGTCGGCACCGGGCATCCTGACCGCCGAGATGGTCAAGACCATGGCGCCGGATCCGGTGATCTTCGCGCTGGCCAACCCGACCCCGGAAATCATGCCGGAAGTGGCGCGCGCTGCGCGTCCGGACGCGATCATCGGCACCGGCCGTTCGGACTACCCGAACCAGGTCAACAACGTGCTGTGCTTCCCGTACCTGTTCCGCGGTGCGCTGGACGTGGGCGCGACCGCGATCAACGAAGAAATGAAGATCGCCTGCGTGCGCGCCATCGCCGCGCTGGCACGCCGTGCCGCCACCGACATGGGCTCGGCCTACGGCGGTGAAACCCCGAGCTTCGGCCGTGAATACCTGATCCCGCGCCCGTTCGACCGCCGCCTGCTGGTGGAGCTGTCGGCCGCCGTGGCCCAGGCCGCGATGGACTCGGGCGTGGCCTCGCGCCCGATCGACGACATGGGCGCCTACCGCGACAAGCTGGCCCAGTTCGTCTACCGCACCAGCCTGATGATGAAGCCGGTCTACGACCGCGCGCGCAGCGACAAGCAGCGCGTGGTGTACGCCGAAGGCGAAGAGGAAGTGGTGCTGCAGGCTGTGCAGAACGTGGTTGATGACGGCCTGGCACACCCGATCCTGATCGGCCGCCCGGAAGTGATCGAATCGCGCATCGAGCGTCTGGGCCTGCGCCTGAAGATCGGCGAGAACGTTGAAGTCACCAACATCAACGACGACCCGCGCTTCAACGAGTACTGGCAGTACTACCACGGCCTGACCGGCCGTCGTGGCGTGACCGTGGCCGCGGCGAAGAACCTGATGCGTTCGCGCCCGACCCTGATCGCCGCGGTGATGGTGGCCCGTGGCGAAGCCGACGCGATGCTGACCGGCATCGTCGGCCGCTTCCACAAGAAGCTGGGTTACGTGCGCAGCGTGCTGCCGCTGGAGCCGAAGGTCACCTCGACCTCGGCCATGACCGGCGTGATCAACCAGCAGGGCGTGTTCTTCTTCGTCGATACCCACGTGCAGGAAGACCCGACCGCCGAGCAGCTGTGCGAAGCGACCCTGCAGGCGGCCTACCGCATGAAGCTGTTCGGCATCGAGCCGAAGGTGGCGCTGCTGTCGCACTCCAACTTCGGCAGCCACGACTCCAAGGACGCGCTGAAGATGCGCCAGGTGCGCGAGCTGCTGCTCAAGCGCAACCCGCGTCTGAACGTGGACGGCGAAATGCAGGGCGACACCGCGTGGGATGAAGCGCTGCGCCAGAAGCTGCTGCCGGGCTCGACCCTGCAGGGCCGCGCCAACCTGTTCGTGCTGCCGAACCTGGAAGCGGCCAACATCGCCTACAACCTGGTGCGTGTGTTCACCGACGGCGTGGCGATCGGCCCGATCCTGATGGGCGTGAACAAGCCGGTGCACATCCTGACCACCAGCGCGACCTCGCGCCGGATCCTGAACATGACCGCGATTGCCGCAGTTGATGCGCAGATCAGGAAGCAGCTGGAAGCGGAAAAGAAGGCGTAAGCCTTCTTTCCAGCGACAGCTGCAGAAACGCGCCCCACGGGGCGCGTTTCTGTTTCCGCGCAGCGGAAACGGGTAGAGTCGACTGTCAGTCGACTGCTCTTGATTCGGACGCCGAAAATCCCGCGCTATCGCGCGATAGTCGACCAACGGTCGACTCTACCGGTCCCGGTCTCGGTCCCGGTCCCGATGCCCGTCCCATCGCTGCCACACGCGCGACGCGACCTGGTCATCCCCCTGCAACGCCGCTACGGCCCAATACGCCCACGCGGCCCGGCCGTGGGAAGGGACCGGACCGGCCTTCCCACCCTGGGCCCGACCAACTTTCCATCGGCGAGGGTGTCATGCGCAATCGAGTGACGCGGCGTTACTTCCAGCAACTGTTCGCGCTGTACGCCGGTTTCGTGCGGTCGCGCTGAGGCGTAGAAGGCAGCGAGGTAGAGTCGACCGTTGGTCGACTATCGCGCGATAGCGCGGGGTTTTGGATGGTTGTACGAAGAGCAGTCGACTAACAGTCGACTCTACCCAGGCGCCCCAATACCCAGTCGCCCCGATACCCAGTCGACCACCCAGTCAGTGCCGCTTGCCGCGCCGCGCAGGGGCCGGCGGCGGTGCATCCGAACGCGGCTTGGCGTATTGCGTCCACAGCGCCGGCAATGCCTTGCCGGTGTGCTTCTGCCACAGCGCTGGCGTATAGCGGCCCTCGCGCAGGGCCTTGTCCAGCGCCAGCACCAGGCCGGGATGCTCAGCCTCGGCCCACTTCAGGAACGCACCGGTGACCCGGTAGCCGCTGTCGACGTTCTGCCCCTTCTCGACCTTGACCGGCAACGCCCAGCCCGCGGCGGCGTTGTCCATGCCGTAGCGGTCGCGCGCGTAGTCGGCGATGCCTTCCACCAGCCAGCCCGGTACCCGTGCATCGCCGTAACCGGGATAGCCCTGCACGATGTGCATCGCCTCGTGGGTGACCAGGTCGATGTCGTTCGGGTGCTGCGCCAACCAGCCGGGATTGATGGTGATCGTCGCCGCCTGGTCCTTGTCGCCGACGAAGGCGATGCCGGTGTAGGCCGGATCGATCACGATGCGCACCAACGACGGCGCGGCGGGGTGGAAGTCAGCCCGCTCGCGCAGATAGGCGAAGAAGAACGTATCGATCACCCGCTTGCGCTGCGGTGCAGCCAGGACGCCACGGGCGTCCTGGTAGTTCAGTGTCACGCCGTCGCGGGTCAGCTGCGTATCGAACGCCTGGGTCTGGCCGAAGCTGGAGAAGGACAGGGCAACAAGGGCCAGGGGCAGAAGACGGTAGCGCATGCGGATCATTGTACGGTGCCGGCTGCCAGCAGTTCGATCTCGGCCAGCGGCAGTCGCCCTGGTGCCGCCAGGCGCAGGCGGTACTCGCTGTAGCGGCCGGGTTTTGCGATGCGGAACGGACGGGTCTGGCGGGCAGATTCGAAGTCTTCGCCACTGCGCTGGTCGAGCACGGTCCAGCTGCCGCTGCCATTGCGCGCCTCCAGCGTCCATTCACCGCCATGGATGCGGCCGTCGCCACTGGTCAGCGTGTACATCGTCGCGGTGCCGTCAGCCAGGCCGGTCAGCGCGATGGTTGCGCCGCCGCCCAGGCCCACTGTCGTGCCGGCATCGTCATCGACCAGCGCGGGCAGGGCACGGCCATCGGCCAGCACTGCCTTCGCGCCGCTGCCCAGCAGGTCGTGCAGCAGTTGCGGACGCTGGCCACGCGCGGTCAGCGAGCGCGGCACGTCGTCCACACCACTGCCCCAGCGCGACGGTTGCGGGCCCATCACGAAGTCCAGGGTCGCGCCCTTGGCGATCAGCCCGTGCGGCACCCAGGTCCTGGTCCAGGGCTTGCCGTTGATCTTCAGCGACTGCACGTAGACGTTCTCACGCGAGTTGTTGGCCGCGTTCACGGTCAGCACGGCACCGCCCTGCAGTTCCACGCGCGCATGTTCGAAGGCCGGTGAACCGATCACGTACTCCGGCGCGCCCATGCGCAGGGGGTACAGGCCCAGCGATGCCAGCACGTACCAGGCCGAGGTCTCGCCGTTGTCCTCATCGCCCGGATAGCCCTGGCCGATCTCGCTGCCCACATACAGCCGCGACAGGATCTCGCGCACGTGCTGCTGGGTCTTCCACGGCTGCCCGGCGTACAGGTACATCCACGGGATGTGGTGCGCCGGCTGGTTGCTGTGCGCGTACATGCCCATGCGCACATCGCGCGCTTCGGTCATCTCATGGATGGTGCCGCCGTAGGAGCCGGCGAACGCCGCATCGGCGGTTTCCGGCGTGGCGAAGAAGGTGTCCAGCTTGGCGGCCAGCTTGTCGCGGCCGCCGTACAGTGCGGCCAGGCCTTCACCGTCGTGGGCCGCGGTGAAGGCGAAGGTCCAGCCATTGGATTCGGTGTAGTCGTGGCCCCATACGCGCGGGTCGTAGTCCTTGGCGTCCACGCGCCAGCGGCCATCGGCCTTGCGGCCCTGGAAGAAGCCTGCCGCCGGATCGAACATCGTCGCGTAGCTGGCGGCGCGGTGGCGGAAGTAGTCGGCCTCGGTGCTGTAGCGTTCGCGTGCGGCCGGCGTGGTCGCACGCTTGGCCAGAGCGTCGGCCATGTTGGCGATGCCGAAGTCATTGAGCGCGCCTTCCATCGTCCATGACATGCCCTCATGCACGTCGGCGCTGGCATAGCCACGGAAGGTCGAGCGGTCCATGCCCTTGCGGCCGACGTGGCGGTCCGGCGGTACCACGGTCGCGTTCTTCACTGCGGCGGCGTAGGCCTCGGCCGGATCAAAGCCGCCGATGCCTTTCAGCCAAGCATCGGCAAACGCCACATCCGAACTGGTGCCGACCATCAGGTCCGCGTAGCCCGGCGACGACCAGCGCGCGATCCAGCCGCCAGCGCGGTACTGCTCGATGAAGCCCTGCACCATCTGCCCGGCATCGTCGGGCGTGAACAGCGCATAGGCCGGCCAGGTGGTGCGGAAGGTGTCCCAGAAGCCGTTGTTGACGAACACCTTGCCATCGCGCACGCCGGTGAAGCTGCGCTTCGCGCTGCCCTCGGTGTTGTCATCGCTGGCGCTGGCCTGGTTGGCATAGCGCCAGTCGGGTGCGGCCGCGCTGCCCACGTTCTCGTGGCCTGAGTTGGGGTACAGGTACAGCCGGTACAGGCTGGAGTACAGCGTGGTCTTCTGGTCGTCGCTGGCCGTGCCGATGTCGAAGCGGGCCAGGCGCGCATCCCACGCATCCTGCGCGCGCCCGGCCACGCTCTCCAGCGTATCGGTGGCGGCGATTTCCAGCGCCAGGTTGTGCCGTGCCTGCTCCACCGAGATCAGCGAAGTGGCGATGCGCATGGTCACCCGTCGCTCGCTGCCGGCATCGAACTTGATGTAGCCGGTCGGGCGGCCGGTGTCGAGGCGACCGCTGCTGCGCCAGGGTTTGTCGAAGCTGGCGACCACGTACATGCGGCTGGCACCGTTGGACAGGCCGCTGCGCGTATCGGTATAGCCGGACAGCGTCTGCGTGGCGGCATCCAGGCTCAGGCCGCCACGTGCATCGACGTTGTCGAACAGCAGGTTGGCGTCGCCGCCCTCCGGGAAGTCGAAGCGGAACAGCGCGGCATGGTCGGTCGGCGCGATCGATGCCGCGACGCCGTTGTCGAAGCGCACGTCGTAGCGGTAGGGGCGGGCGCTTTCGTGGCTGCGGTCGAACGACAAGGCACGTTTGCGGCGATCAGCCTCCGGCACGCCACGGCTGGCCGAGGGCATTACCTGGAAGGTCTGGCGGTCGCCCATCCACGGGCTGGGCTGGTGGCTCAACGCGAGCGCCTGCAGCTGCGGGCGGTTCTGTGCGTCGTTCTGCTCGTTCCAGCGGTACAGCCAGTTCAGCGCGCCGGCATCGGTCACCGGGGTCCAGAAATTGAAGCCGTGCGGCACCGCCGTGGCCGGGAAATTGTTGCCGCGCGAGAAGGTGCCGTTGGCCTGGGTGCCACGGGTGGTCAGCACCCAGTCGGAGACGCGCTGCGGCTGTTGCCGCGGCTGAGCATCCAGGCGCACGTCGTCGATCCAGCCGGACACCGGCGCACCGTCGGCGCTGGCCACCTCCAGTTCGATCGCTACCACGCGGCGACCCTTCAGCGCGGGCACGTCGCCCAGTCGCACCGCCTTGCGTGCCCACTGTTGCGGGTACAGCGTCTTCGACTCGCCCTGCGCGCGTGCGCCAAGGGCTACGCCGTGCTGGTCGCGTGCCGGGCTGGCCGACACGAGGCTGCCATCGTCCAGCCGCAGGTCCAGCGACACATAGGTCGAGGCCACGGTGTCCCGGCCAACGATTTCCGGCAGCACCAGCCACGACAGCGTGGTGTCGGCCTCGATCGGCAGGTCGGTCTTGAACAGTTCGCGCCGCGCGTTGCCTCCTGCGCTGCTGTAGCGAAGGGCATGCAGCCCGCTGTAGCCGGCGTTGCGCTTGGCCGTGTAAGGCGCGGCAGGGCCGTTGCCGATTGTTGCCTGCAGGGCGCCAGCGGCCTGCGCCGGCGCAGGTTCGCCGGGTTCGAACGAGGTCTGCAGTCCCTGTGCCAGCACCGGCATCGCAGTGGTCGCACAGGCCAGGGCCAGGGCAAGCGGAAGCAGGGCGCGGCGTGGATCGGACAGGGTCATGCAGGAGTCTCCCGGAAGGGCAGGCGGCGGGCAGAACCCGCATCGGCGGACACCACGGGCAGCATCGCTCCGCCCGCCGGGATGGCAGTGGAAGAGGCGATGCCGGTCCGGTGGGGGCGGGCCATGCGATCGGGTCGATTGGACGGGTCGATTCACGACCCGGGCCCGATCCTGCAACAGCCGCCGCGGCCTGACAAGTGCCATTTAGTTCGATCCAAATGCGGGAAATATCGCGGTCGGCAGGATTCCAGCACCAACCCGCACGGGCGACCGGGGATTCCACGCTGACAGACCGGCCCAGGTGCTGTGCAACGCCACGCGGAATCGGCCCGCGGCGCCCAAAGACCTGTTGCGGCGCCATGTCGGGGCGGCCCGGATGCTAGAATCACAGGCCTCGCAACCCGTTCATCGACATCCGCCATGAGCCATACCGCCACTGCGCCCGCCAACGCCGAGAAGCGCTACACCGTGCACCGCAGCGATCTTCCGCTGAGCTGCCCGACCCCGGAAATGGCGCTGTGGAACTCGCATCCGCGCGTGTACCTGCCGATCGAAGACGAGCCCAACGGTGAAGCGCAGTGCCCGTACTGCGGTTCCGTGTTCGTGCTGGCCGACTAAGCGGCTGCCCCCTCGATGCGCCGATTGACCGTGGTGCAGTTGCTGCCGGCGCTGCACTCCGGTGGTGTCGAGCGCTCGACCCTGGAAATCGCTGCGGCCCTGGTCGCCGCCGGCCATCGGGCGCTGGTGGTTTCCGCCGGTGGCCGCCTGGTGCAGCCGCTGCTCGATAGCGGTGCCGAGCACCTCACCCTGGACATCGGCCGCAAGTCGCTGCTGACCCTGCGCCATCTGCCGACCCTGCGCCGCTTGTTCGCCGAGGTTGGCGCGGACATCGTGCATGCGCGCTCGCGCCTGCCGGCATGGCTGGGCCTGTACGCGATCCGCGCCCTGCCTGCCGCGCAGCGCCCGCACTGGGTGACCACCGTGCACGGGCTGAATTCGCCCAGCCGCTACAGCGCAGTGATGACCAGCGGCGAGCGCGTGATCTGCGTATCCAACACCGTGCGCGATTACGTGCAGCGGCACTACCCGACCGTGCCCGAACAGGCGCTGCAGGTGATTCCGCGCGGCGTTGATGTGGCCCAGTTCCCGCGCGTGGCGCGTGCCGATCGCCGTCCGCGGATGGCGCTAGCAGCCGATTACCCGTGGCTGGCGCAGGTTGAAGGCCCATTGCTGCTGTTGCCGGGGCGGGGCACCCGTCTGAAGGGCCACGCACATGCGCTGCAGTTGCTTGCCGATGTGCGCGCCGCCGGTGTGCTGGCGCAGCTGTGGATGCTGGGCACCGATGAACCCGGCCGTGAAGCCTACGTGGCCGATCTGCGCCGGCAGGCGGCCGCGCTCGGCGTGGCCGAGGCCGTGCACATCAGCACACCGACCGCGCGCATCGCTCAGGCCTACGCGGCCAGCGACCTGGTGCTGCAGCTGTCGGACAAGCCCGAAGCGTTCGGCCGCACCGTGGTCGAGGCGCTGTCGGTGGGCCGACCGGTGCTGGGCTGGGACCATGGTGGCGTCGGTGAACTGCTTCGGCAGCTGCAACCCGCAGGTGCCGTGCCGCTCGGCGATGCGCGCGCATTGGGTGAACGTGCGCTGGCCCTGCTGGCCCAGCCCCCGTCCTTGCCGACCCGCATCCCGTTTACCCTGCAGGCCATGCAGCGCGATACCCTCCGCCTCTATGCCGACCTCGCCGGCTGACCCTGCCGTCATCGTGCGCGACGACCGCGCCGGGCGCTGGGCGCCCTGGTGGGTGCTGGCGTACGTGGCGATGTGGCCGTTGCCGGGCATCGCCGAAACCGTGTTGGGCCTGGGTGCGCTGTACGCTGCGGCGCGCATGGTGATGCGCCGCCTGCAGCGCCGCCCGCATCTGTTGAGCACGGCGGCCTGGGCACTGACTTCGATCCTGTTCCTCGGCTATTGGCTGCCGCAGGCATTTTCCGCATTCGATGCGATCGACCCTGCGGCCTCGTGGACCAAAGCTGCAGCGGGCCTGCGCTATCTGCCCTTCATGTGGCTGGTGGCGATCGCGGTGGCCACGCCGGAGCGGCGGCGGCTGACCTTCGCAGGTCTGGCGCTGATCACCGGCGCATGGACGCTGGATGCGCTGGTGCAGGCCGTGGCCGGTACCAGCCCATGGTTCTGGTCACTGGAACAGCTGAAGCTGGCGGTCAGTGGCCACGCGCTGTGCCCGGCCGATGAGGCCGCCCTGGCCGACCGCCTCAGCGGCGCACTGGGACCCTGCAACCTGAAGTTCGGCCAGGTGCTGGCCAGCCTGTCGCCGTTCCTGCTGCTGCCTGTCGCGCGGCGCTTTGGCAATGCGGGCTGGCTGCTGGCTGCGGCAGCGCTGGGCAGCGTGCTGCTGCTGGCCGGTTCGCGCGCCTCGTGGATCACCTTCGCGCTGGTGCTGGCCTACAGCGGCGTGCGCCAGTTCGGCTGGAAACGGCTGGCCGCGCTGGCGCTGGTGGCGGTGCTCGGCGCGGGCGCTCTGACCGCCAGCGTGCCGCAGCTGCGCGAGCGCTTCGCGCGTACGGCCATGGCGCTGGATGGGGGCGAGCGTGGTGTCGACGAGGCCCTGTCAGGGCGCGCGCGGATCTGGGAAGCTGCCGCCTGCATGATTGAAGCGCACCCGATCAATGGCGTGGGTGCACGTGGTTTCCGCGATGCCTATCCCGCCTGCGTGGCGGAGGAAGGGCCGGCGGTGTGGGGCAATGCCCCGGCGCTGCACGCCCACCAGATCGTGCTGGAAATCCTCGCAGAGACCGGAGTGATTGGCCTGTTGCTGTGGCTGGCGGCCGTGGCCCAGGCCTGGCGTGCATGGCGCTACGCGCCGGCAATTGCCCGCGAACGCGCGCGTCCGGCGATGCTGGCGCTGGCGGTGACCGTGTTCCCGCTGAACACCCATCTGGCGTTCTATTCGGCCTTCTGGGGTGGCCTGACCGTATTGCTGGCCGCGCTGTTCGCCGGCAGCCTGCTGGCGCGGGACGCGGATGAATCACTGGCGCCGAAATAACGGCGCATCCACGCATGGCGTGGATCTACTGCAATCGCCGGACGAACACTGATGGGCGGTCACCGGACAAACGCAACCCTGGTAGATCCACGCCATGCGTGGATGGGGCTTTCCCGACGCAAGCACGCGCCAACCTCCGCTACCGGTGCTTCCCTGCGTATCGCACGCTGGGGCCATGGCCAGCCCCAGACTCCGCTACGGTCGCTACTCCAACCCGGGGAGCGTGTACCTCCTGACCACGGCAACCCTTGGCCGGGAACCGTTCTTCGCCGATGCCGCCCGTGTGGCGATCCTGGTAGATGCGCTGCGCTTCGTCGAACGCAGCGGTTCCAGCCACAGCCTGGCATGGGTGGTGATGCCCGACCACCTGCACTGGTTGATGGAACTGCGCAGTGGAACCTTGGCCGAGTGCATGTCCCTGCTCAAATCCCGCAGCGGCCGCGTGTTGAACCAGTATCTGGGCCGACGCGGCGCGCTGTGGCAGCACGGCTATCACGACCATGCAGTGCGGACCGACGAATCACTTCACGAGAAGGCGATGTACATCATGGCCAACCCGGTCCGGAGCGGCCTGGCCAGCACGTTGGGTGAGTACCCGCATGCATGGTGCCGTTGGCCGTTGTGAATTCTGGCTCGGGATCGAAGCGCATCCACGCATGGCGTGGATCTACTTCAGAACGCCCGGTAGATCCACGCCATGCGTGGATGAATCCATCCGCGCCGGTAGATCCACGCCATGCGTGGATAGAGCCAACCCGCCCCCGCGTTACTTGTAGAAATCGCTCCGGCCACCCGGCTGCCGCTTGAATCGGCGATGGATCCAGAGGTACTGGTCGGGCGCCTCGCGCACCATCTCTTCGATGGCCTGGTTGACCCGCGTGGTATCGGCTTCCACGTCCTCGCTGGGGAAATTCTCCAGCGGCGCGCCGATCTTCAGGAAGTACTTCCCGCCTTCGCGGCGATGGAAATACGGGATCACCGCGCAGCCGGTCATCCGCGCCAGCTGGTGGGTAGCGGTGATGGTCGAGGCGGTATGGCCGAAGAACGGTACGAACACGGTGTCCTTGCCGCGCATGTCCTGGTCCGGCGCATACCAGAGGAAGCCCCCCTTCTTCAGGTGGCGCACGGTAGCGCGGATGTCCTCATTGGCGAACATTGCCTTGGCATAGCGCAGGCGGCCGAACTTCACCGCCCACTCATACACCGGGTTCTTGTGCTTGCGGTACATGCCCGAAAGATCAACGTAGTCGCACAGCAGGCGCCCGCACATTTCCAGTGTCATGAAGTGGCCGGACACCAGCAGCACGCCACGACCTTCCGCCTGCATCTGCCGCAGATGTTCCAGTCCTTCGATCTGCACCTGCGGGCGGATGCTGTCGATGCTGCCCCACCAGGCGCGGATGCACTCGAACACGCCCACGCCCAGGGCATCGAAGCTGTCGCGCACCAGGCGCTGGCGCCAGGCCTCGTCCTTCTCGGGGAAGCACAGCTGCAGGTTGACCTCGGCGGCGCGGCGACGGCTGCCGAGCAGGCGCCAGGTGATCCAGCCGACGCCCCGGCCCAGCGCACGCTGCAGCATCCACGGCAGGCGGGCGATGGCGAAGGCGCCCAGCATGGCGGCGAACATCGGCCAGTTGCGGGGATCGCGCAGCGACGGGCGGACGGCGGTGGTGGCATCGGACATTGGCCCATTCTACCAAGGCGGCCGCGTGTCTTTCCCGGGGGGCTCCCGTATCCTTGCCGCATGCGTAAAGACCCTGTCGAATGGATCCTGCGCGGCCTGTACTCGGTCGTGCTCTACATCCTGCTGCCGATCACCGTGTACCACCTGGTCTGGCGCGGCTTCCGGGTCCGTGAATACTTCCGGCGCTGGGACGAGCGCTATGCCTCCTATCCGCAACCCACCGGCCAACCGCGGGTCTGGCTGCACGCGGTCTCGGTGGGCGAAGTCAATGCCGCTGCGCCGCTGGTAAACGCGCTGCGCAAGGAGCGCCCGGACATCCGCTGGGTCATCACCACCATCACCCCGACCGGCTCCGAGCGCGTGCGTGCGCTGTGGGGCGATGCCCTGGACCACGTCTACCTGCCGTATGACGTGCCCGGCAGCGTCAACCGCTTCCTCGGCCACTTCCAGCCCAGCCTGGCGCTGATCCTGGAAACCGAACTGTGGCCGAACATGCTGTTCGGTTGCCGTGACCGTAGCATTCCGGTCTACATCCTCAACGCGCGCCTGTCGGCACGTTCGCTGCGGGGCTACCGGCTGCTGGCGGCGTTGATACGCCGCGCGCTGCGCACGGTCACCTGCGTGGCCGCGCAGTCGCAGGACGATGCCGAGCGTTTCGTGCAGCTGGGCGCTGCGCCGGAGCAGGTGCAGGCGCTGGGCAACCTGAAGTTCGACATCACCACGCCGGACGTGCAGCGCTTCGTCGAGCAGTTCCATGCCTGCGTGCCGGCCCGGCGGCCGGTGTGGATCGCCGCCAGTACCCACGATGGTGAAGAACAGGCAGTGATCGATCTGCACCGGCGCCTGCGCCAGCAGCACCCCGACCTGTTGCTGCTGTGGGCGCCGCGGCATCCCGAGCGCTTCCCGAAGGTGGAGGCACTGGCGCGGGAGCAGGGCTGGAACGTGGCAACCCGGCGCGCGAAGCAGTGGCCGGAGGTTGAAACCGATGTGTTCGTCATCGATACCCTGGGCGAGCTGATGCCGTTCTATGCCTGCGCGCAGGTGGCGTTTGTCGGGGGAAGCCTGCAGCCGATCGGTGGCCACAACCTGCTGGAGCCGGCGGCGATGGGCACCGCTGCGGTGACAGGCCCGCACCTGCACAACTTCTCGGAAATTTCCCGGCGCATGCGCGAGGCCGGCGCGCTGTTGATCGGCGAAGACGTGCAGGCGGTCGGCGAACTGCTGCAGCACCTGCTTGAAGACCCGCAGGCACGCGAGGACATGGCGCGGGCAGGCTGCACGCTGATCAGCAATGGACGCGGTGCCCTGCAGCGTACGCTGGCGCTGGTCGGACCGCACCTGCCGCCACCTTGCCGCTGAGTTCTAAGGGCCGGCGCGCGCGACGCGACTGTCGTGAAAGACCGCGTCAATTCTGCTTAGCGACCGCGAACCTGTCGTAGCGGGACCGGGAGCTTCCTTGCCAACGTGCCTGCCGTCACATCGCGGTGCGCAGGGCGCGTATTCCGATACCGCCTCCCGGCACAGGCTGTCAGTCTGCTGTCGACCGCGCTTGGGCGGATATCAAGGGAACTTGCGATGGACAGCGACAGCAGCCCCGACGGCATTGATGAGCCCGGGTACGGCGATCGCCTTGTAGTGGTGGCACTGACCTTGCTGCTGGGAGGCAGCGTGGTCGCGCTGGTCGGCCAGCACACCGCAGCCCAGGCCGGCCCGGCCATCGTCCTGAGCCTGCTGCTGGCCGCGCTGGGCACGGGTCCGCTGCTGTACTGCCTGCACGTCCTGAACCAGCAATGGCCCGCTGCCGACGGCCTGAACGGCGTGTTGCGGGACCGCTTGGGAAGCGTGCCGGCCGTTCTGCTCGGTGGCGCGCTGCTGCTGGAACTGGTGGTGACTGCCGCTGGCGTGGCGCAATCCATCGCCAGCCATCTGCATGCGCTGCTGGCTGGTTGTGGAATCGAGACAAGCAACGGGATGCCGGATCAACTGATGGCTGCTGCCAGCCTGCTGCTGCTTGCAGTGGTCGGATTGCTGCGGCCACACCGTGTGGTGCTGGTTGCCTGCGTGCTGCTGACGGTGAAGATCGGCGTCGGCCTGCTGTTGCTGGTGCTGGCAGCCCGCCATGTGCACTACGCGTACTGGATTCCATGGCTGCCGCCGGCAACGGCACCCTATCGCTTCGGGATCGGCGGTGTACTGGCGGCGAGCGTGCCGCTGTCCGGTGTGTTCGCCACCGTTGGCCTGGCGCTGGGATTCCCTGGCATTGGCAGGCAGGCGAGGGCACGGCCGCGGCTGCTGCTGGCGTGCGTGCTGCTGGCCATGGTGCTGCTGATCGTACTGGCCGCGTTGCAGGCTGGCCTGGTCGAATTTCCGTCCTTGGCCAGCACGCGGCCTTTGTCGGTGGCCCTGCAGCATCACCCGCAGCTGTACTGGATGATGCCCTTGCTGCCGTTGGCAGGAGTGGCCGGGTTGGGGGCGCTCGTTCTGGTGCTGCTGATGTTGGCTGCGCGGCTGGCGATACAGCTGTGGCCGACGGCAGGTGGCGAATCCCTGGAATTCCGGGAGAGGCTGGTGCCGGTCGCCGTCGTCCTGTCGGCGGCATTGCTGGCGTTGTGGGCGCCAATGGGCAGCCTGCCGGTATTGCCTGGCCCGGCAACCCTGTTGGTGATGGGGGCCGTGTGCCTGGCTGTGCTGCGTGGACGGGCACCGCGGTCACGTGCCCTGCCGGTGCTGGCGCCCGTCGCCATCGCACTGTGTCTGCTGGCCGCAGTCGAACGGATGCGGGTCTGGCCCGGCTGACGGTCGCTGGATGCATGCTTCCGTACGCGCGACCAACAAAAAAGCCACCCTCGCGGGTGGCTTCTTCGTGACCGGCAGGCTGACGACTCAGTGCGTGGTCGTTGCCGGGTTGCCTGCGTCCTGGGTCAGCAGGCGGTTGACGTCCTGCAGCTCGGCTACGTCCAGTGCGCCCAGCGACTGGCTCAGCAGCAGGCGGTTCTGCAGGAACGTATAGCGCGCATTGGCGTAATCCAGCTGCGCCGAGAACAGGATGCGCTGGTTCTGGATCACGTCCAGCACGGTACGGGTACCGACTTCCAGGCCGACCTGCGACGCGTCGTACGCGCTCTGCGCCGAGACCACCGCCAGGCGGCGGGCTTCCACTTCGCTGATGCCCTGCACCAGGGTCTGGTAGGCATTGCGGGTGTTGCGGTCCAAGGCACGCTTCTGCTGCTCGTAGCCGTCCTGGGCGATGTCACGCTGGGCCAGTGCCTGGCGCACGCCGGACTGGGTGGCGCCGCCGGAGAAGATCGGCACGCTCAGGGTCAGGCCGATGCTGTTGGTGCGTGCATCCGGCGACAGCGAGCCGGCACCGGTGCTGTCACCCCAGGTCGCGCTCTTGCCCCAGCTGCCGCCCAGTGACAGGGTCGGGTAGTGGCCGCCACGGGCCGCCTGCACACCGGCTTCGGCGGCACTGACCTTCAGCTCCTGCGCCTTCAGCGCCGGATTCTGGGTGGTGGCCTGGTGCACCAGCTCGTCGATGTTGCCGCGGTTGGCCGGCACTTCCGGGCGGAAGTCCGCCGGCAGGCCACGCAGGTTGACCACCGGCTGGCCGGTCAGTTCGGTCAGGGCCTGGTAGTTATCGGCCAGGGTGTTCTGCGCAACGATGGTGTTGGCACGCGCCTGGTCGTACTGGGCGCGCGCTTCGTGCACGTCGGTGATCGGCGCCAGGCCCACTTCCAGGCGCTTGTCGGCGAAGTCGAACTGCTTCTTCGCGGCCGCTTCATTGGTCTGTGCGGCGTTCAGCGATTCGATCGCCACCAGCACGTTGAAGTAGGCCGCCGAGGTACGCACGATCAGGCTATCGTTGGCCGAATCAAGGGTGAAGTCCGCCGCCTTGCTCAGTTCACGCTGCGAACGCAGGTTGTTGATCTGGGTCCAGTTGAACAGCGTCTGGCTGCCATTGATCGTGTAGTTGCGGCGCTTGCTGGTGATCGTGCCGGAGTTGGCATCATGGTCAGCTTCGCTGCGCGAGCGGTTCAGCGTGGCAGTACCGTCGATCTGCGGCAGCAGAGCGGCGCGCGCCTGCACGGCGCCTTCCTTGTCGACCAGCCGGGTCGATTCGGCAGCGGACAGCTGCGGATCGCCGTTGCGCGCCATCTCGTAGACCTGCAGCAGGTCGGCGGCATGGGCGGACAACGGCAGCAGGGCAGTGGCCAGCGCAACAGCGAGGGATCGGCGGATCATTGCGGCTTCCTTGGACTCAGAGGTGGAACTGGGGGGCCGGGGCGGCACCACGCAGGTAATCGATATCGGTCTCGAACAGGGACTCGGTGCTGCCGTCGGCCTTGACCAGCAGGGCCTCCATCGCCGGCGAGCGGCCGTGGATCACGAACAGGCGACCACCCGGACGCAGCCACGAGGCGAACTGTGACGGCACCACGTCGACCGCACCAGTGACACAGATCACGTCAAAGCGGCGTTCGGTCTGCCAGGACAGGGCATCGGCCACTTCCACGCGGACGTTGGTGCCCAGGCCGGAAGCGTCCAGGCGGGCACGCGCGGCGGCGGCCAGTTCCGGGTCGATCTCCAGGCTCAGCACATCGCGCGCAAGCGCACCGATGCAGGCCGACAGGAAGCCGCTGCCGGTGCCGATTTCCAGCACTTCGTCACCCGGCTGCAGATCCAGTGCCTGCAGGGTACGGCCCTCGATGACCGGCTTCATCATCTTCTGGCCATGGCCGATCGGCAGTTCGACATCGGCGTAGGCCAGAGCCCGGTGTGCATCGGCGACAAAGGCCTCGCGCGGCAGGCGGGCCAGGACGTCGAGCACCTTGATGTCCAGCACGTCCCAGGGACGGATCTGCTGTTCCACCATCAGTTCGCGGGCGTGGGCGTAATCAATCGTCATGAGGTTCAAATCCAGCGCAGTGGGCCGGCCATTTTACCGGTGCCGGAGGCCGGCGGCGCGCCCAGAGCATCAGCTGCCGGGTGGCCGGGGTCGCAGTGCCGGAAGTCATCGCGACCTCCGGTTCGTTCAGTTTTGGTTATTCAGCCGTCCCGGCCCCTCGCGGCGCATAGGCGCGCAGGAAGAAGTCGATGCTGGCGGTCACATGGGCAAGAGGGTCGCACTCCACCGGTGACAGTGGCATGCCGCACATCATATGCATGTGCACTTCGCCCTTCACCAGGGTCAGGAACTGCTGGCCGGCCAGGTAGTAGTCGGGGATCGCCAGCTCACCGCGTTCGCCGCGGGCGCGCAGGAAGTCGGCCAGGGCCTCGCAGGTGCGTTCCGGGCCGGCCTGCCAGAACAGCTCGCGCAGGCGTTCATCGGTCTCCGGCGCCATCATCATGCGCTGGATCGAGATCGCCGCATCGGAGGTGATCAGCTCGAAGAAGGCCAGGCCGATGCCGATCAGCTGGTCGCGCAGCGGGCCGTCCGCGTCGGCCACGAACAGGGCATCGGGCAGCATTTCAATGCACTTTGACTGCACGGCCTCGGAAAACAGGGTTTCCTTGTCGCCGAAGTGGCTGTACACGGTCAGCTTCGAGACGCCGGCCTGGGCGGCAATGGCGTCCATGCTCACGCCGGTATAGCCCTGTTCGATGAACAGTACCTTGGCTGCTTCAAGGATCGCCGCGCGCTTGCCCAGATCCTTGGGGCGCCCGGGTCCGGCGGCCTTGGCAGCAGGCTTGGCCGACGGCTTGCGGGAAGTGGAAGAACTCATCGCAACAATACTAGACCAAGCGGTTCGATATTTATACTATACCGGCCGGTTTATTAAATTGGGCCGGCAGTCGCGGCTCCCCCTTGTTGCAACCCTGCGTTTTCAGGACGTTGACCGATGAAGATCGTGCGCTGGATGGGCGGTATGGTGTGGGTGGCTGCGCTGGCAGCCTGTTCGGGACAGGAACAGGCGCCGCAGGCGGCCGTGCCGGTACTGGTGGTTCACCCCGGCGAACAGGCCGGACAGGCGCCGGCGGCGTTCCCGGGCACGGTGCGTGCCCGCCAGGAAAGCCCGCTGTCGTTCCGCGTCGGCGGCAACCTGGTCAAGCGCCATGTCGATGCCGGCCAGCGGGTGAAGAAGGGCGACGTGCTGGCCGAACTGGACGTGGCCGACTTCGCGCTGCAGGCGCGTGCCTCGCAGGCCCAGCTGGCGGCGGCGGAAGCCGATCTGGTGCGTGCCCGTGACGATCTCAAGCGCTACCAGGTGCTGGCCGACCAGCAACTGGTCAGCCGCTCGCAGCTGGACCAGCAGTCCGCGGCGTTCAAGGCTGCTCAGGGCCAGGCCAATGCCGCCCGCGCCAACCTCGATGTGCTGCGCAACCAGGCCGACTACGCACAGCTGCGCGCACCGGCCGATGGCGTGATCGCCAGCCGCGAAGCCGAAGCCGGGCAGGTGGTGTCCGCCGGGCAGACCATCTTCAATCTGGCCGCCGATGGTGGCCGCGAAGTGCTGATCGATCTGCCCGAAGCCACCATCCGCGACTACGCGGTCGGCCAGCCGGTCGAGGTGGAACTGTGGAACCGCCCGGGCCAGCGCCTGCCGGGCACGATCCGCGAGATCGCTGCCGCCGCCGATCCGCAGGCACGCACCTATGCCACCCGCGTCAGCCTGGCCGCCGATGCGCTGGCCGATGTCGAACTGGGCCAGAGCGCACGCGTCTACAGCAGTGCCGGCCGCCACGGCACCCTGCAGCTGCCGCTGGGCGCGCTGCAGCGCGGTGCCAACGGTGCCGCCAGCGTGTGGGTGGTCGATCCGGCCAACAGCACGCTGAAGGCCGCGTCGGTCACCACCGGAGCCTATGGCAGCGAATCGGTGCCGGTGCTGTCCGGGGTCGGTGCCGGGGACTGGGTGGTTGCCGCAGGTGGCCATCTGCTGCGCGCCGGCCAGCCGGTGATCGCGGTGGACCGGCAGAACCGCCCGGTGCTGAAGCCGGCCACGCCGCCCGCTGCCGCCAAGGCCAAGGAGTAAGCCGGTGCGCCGCTTCAATCTTTCCGAGTGGGCGCTGGCCAATCGCCCGCTGGTGCTGTTTGCGATGCTCGCCTTCGCCCTGATCGGCGCATGGTCGTACAAGCATCTGGGCCAGTCCGAAGACCCGCCGTTCACCTTCAAGGCGATGGTGGTGCGCACGCTGTGGCCGGGCGCAACCGCCGAGCAGGTCTCGCGGCAGGTGACCGAGCCGATCGAGAAGGCGCTGATGAACACCGGCGAGTACGAGTTCATCCGCTCGTACTCGCGCCCGGGCGAATCGCAGGTGATCTTCATGGCCCGTGACAGCCTGCGTTCCAAGCAGATTCCGGATCTGTGGTACCAGGTGCGCAAGCGCGTGGGCGACATCCGGGCGA
Organism: Stenotrophomonas sp. 59; assembly: GCF_030291095.1. Taxonomy (NCBI): domain Bacteria; kingdom Pseudomonadati; phylum Pseudomonadota; class Gammaproteobacteria; order Lysobacterales; family Lysobacteraceae; genus Stenotrophomonas; species Stenotrophomonas sp. 59. Next base: position 3,750,005 of record NZ_CP127408.1, on the reverse strand, counting down.
CCCTGCCGCGCGAGATCGTCGGCCCGTTCTTCAACGACGAGTTCGGCGACACCTACGGCAACATCTACGCGCTGACCGGCAAAGGCTTCGACTATGCGGTGATGCGTGACTACGCCGACCGCATCCAGCTGGAACTGCAACGCGTGCCCGATGTCGGCAAGATCGATCTGGTCGGCCTGCAGGACGAGAAGGTGTGGATCGAGCTGTCCAACACCCGCCTGGCGACGCTGGGCGTGTCGATGCAGCAGGTGCAGCAGGCACTGGCCGACCAGAATGCGGTGACCGGCACGAGCTTCTTCGAGACCGCCACCGATCGCGTGCAGCTGCGCGTGACCGGCCAGTTCAATGATATCGAAGCGATCCGCCAGTTCCCGATCCGCGCCGGAGAGCGCACCGTGCACCTGGGTGACATCGCCGAGGTCAAGCGCGGCTTCGCCGATCCGGCGTCGCCGAAGATGCGCTTCATGGGCGAAGAGGCAATCGGCCTGGCGGTGGCGATGAAGGATGGCGGTGACATCCTCAAGCTCGGCGCCAACCTGGATGCCGAGTTCGAGCGCCTGCAGAAGACCCTGCCGGCGGGCATGCAGCTGCGCAAGGTGTCCGATCAGCCGCAGTCGGTGGAGGAGTCGGTCGGCGAGTTCGTGCAGGTGCTGACCGAGGCAGTGGTGATCGTGCTGCTGGTCAGCTTCTTCTCGCTGGGCCTGCGCACCGGCCTGGTGGTGGGCGTGACCATCCCGCTGGTGCTGGCGATGACCTTCTTCGTCATGCACTACTTCGACATCGGCCTGCACAAGATCTCGTTGGGCGCGCTGGTGCTGGCGCTGGGCCTGCTGGTGGACGACGCGATCATCGCGGTGGAGATGATGGCCACCAAGATGGAGCAGGGCTACGACCGCCTGCGCGCGGCCAGCTTCGCCTGGGAGTCGACCGCGTTCCCGATGCTGACCGGTACCCTGATCACCGCGGCCGGCTTCCTGCCGATCGCTACGGCCGCCTCGAGCACCGGTGAGTACACCCGCTCGCTGTTCCAGGTGGTGACCATCGCGCTGGTAGTGTCGTGGATCGCGGCGGTGCTGTTCATCCCGTACCTGGGCGACAAGATGCTGCCGGACCTGTTCAACCCGCAGCCGCCGAAGCCGGGCAGCCTGTCCGCGCGCTGGCATGCCAAGCGCCAGCAGTGGGCCGACCGCTACCCGGCGCTGGCCAACCTGATCGCGCCGCCGCAGCACGGGCATGACCATGATCCGTACCAGCGCCCGTTCTATCGAAGCTTCCGTCGCTTCCTGGATACCTGCCTGCGCCGGCGCTGGTGGGTGATCGCCGCGACCATCGCGTTGTTCATCGGTTCGCTGATGCTGTTCCGCTTCGTGCCGCAGCAGTTCTTCCCGGATTCGACCCGGCCGGAGCTGATGGTGGACATCGAGCTGGCCGAGGGCGCCTCGCTGCGCTCGACCCAGGCCCAGGCCGAGAAGCTGGAGAAGCTGCTGTCCAGCCGCGAGGGCATCGCCAACTATGTGTCCTACGTTGGCACCGGTTCGCCGCGCTTCTACCTGCCACTGGACCAGCAGCTGCCGGCCACCAACTTCGCCCAGTTCGTGGTGCTGGCCAAGGACATCAAGTCGCGCGAAAGCACCCGCGACTGGCTGCTGCACGAGGTGATCCCGAAGTTCCCGGATGTGCAGATGCGCGTGACCCGCCTGGAGAACGGCCCGCCGGTCGGTTATCCGGTGCAGATGCGCATTTCCGGCGAGCACATCGAGAAGGTGCAGGCGATCGCACGCCAGGTCGAGGCCAAGGTGCGTGAGAACCCGCACGTGATGAACGTCAACCTGGACTGGAGTGAGCCGAGCAAGGTGGTGCGCCTGGTGATCGACCAGGAGCGTGCCCGCGCACTGGGCGTGAGCAGTGCCCAGGTCAGCCAGTTCCTGTCCAGTTCGCTGGCCGGGCAGTCGGTGAGCGTGTACCGCGAAGGCAACCGCCAGATCGAGATGCTGCTGCGTGGCCCGGCCGATGAGCGCAACCGGCTGGAGCTGCTGTCGAGCCTGTCGATGCCGACTGCAAACGGCGGCAGCATCACGCTGTCGCAGGTGGCGACGATGGAGTACGGCTTCGAGGACGGCATCATCTGGCATCGCAACCGCCTGCCGACGGTGACCGTGCGCGCCGACATCAGCGATGGCATGCAGCCACTGGACGTGGTGCACCAGATCCTGCCGACGCTGGATGGCATCCGCGCCGAACTGCCCAGCGGCTACCTGCTGGAAACCGGCGGTACGGTGGAGGACTCGGCCCGCGGCCAGAACTCGATCAAGGCCGGCATGCCGCTGTTCCTGGTGGTGGTGGCGACGCTGCTGATGCTGCAGCTGCGCAGCTTCTCGCGCGCGGCGATGGTGCTGGTGACCGCGCCGCTGGGCATCATCGGTGCGACCCTGTTCCTGCTGCTGTTCCGTGCGCCGTTCGGCTTCGTTGCACTGCTGGGCACGATCGCACTGGCCGGCATGATCATGCGCAACTCGGTGATCCTGATCGACCAGATCCAGCAGGACATCGATGCCGGGCATGACCGCTGGCATTCGATCATCGATGCTACCGTGCGCCGCTTCCGCCCGATCGTGCTGACCGCGCTTGCCGCCGTGCTGGCGATGATTCCGCTGTCGCGCAGCGCGTTCTACGGCTCGATGGCGATCTCGATCATGGGCGGCCTGATCGTGGGCACCGTGCTGACCCTGGTGTTCCTGCCGGCGCTCTACGCGGCGTGGTTCCGGGTCAAGCCGGACGAATCCGGGGCGTAACGCCCGACCGGGGTCACGACCGGGGTCAGATCCCTTTCCCGGAGGGAAAGGGATCTGACCCCATCCATGATGTGGTGGGTGCCAACCTTGGTTGGCACGGATGCATCCATCCACGCATGGCGTGGATCTACTGCAATTGCAGCCCCGCCCGCAGCACCGGCAACAACCACTCGATGAACACCTGCACGCGTTGCGCGCGGTGCTGCCGATGCGGCTGCAGCAGGGTCACCGGTAACGGCTGCGCCACGTACTGCGGCATCACTTCCACCAGTTCGCCGGATTGCAGTTCCGCCTGCACGTCGTAACGCGGAATCTGCAACAACCCCAGCCCGGCCACGCAGCACGCGATCGACGCTTCTGCACTGTTCACCCGCACCCAGCCGGACATCGGCAATGTGCGCAGCTGCGCGCCCTCCTGCCACTCCCACGGTTCCACCCGGGCAGTGGTCGGCGAGGCGTAGTTCACTGCACGGTGCTGCTGCAGGTCGGCAGGCTGCTGCGGCATGCCGTGTTCACGCAGGTACGCCGGCGCGGCGACGTTGACGAAGTCGAGCTGGCCCAGCGTGCGCGCCACCAGGCTGGAATCGCCCAGCTGGCCGACCCGCAGCACCGCATCGCAACCGTCTTCGATCAGGTTCACCGCGCGGTCGGTCATTCCCAGATCCACTTCCACCTGCGGATGGCGCGCGAAGAAATCCGGAAGGGAAGGGGCGATGATGCGGCGGCCGATGCGGCTGGGCACGTCGATCTTCAGCAGGCCCGTCGGCTGCGCGTCGTCCTGGCGGAACAGGGTTTCGGCGTCTTCGACTTCGGCGATCAGGCGCAGGCAGCGCGCATGGAACACGTCGCCATCGTGGGTGGTGGAGACGCGACGGGTGGAGCGCTGAAGCAGGCGGGTGCCGAGCCGCTGCTCCAGCTCAGCAATGGCTGCCGAGACGGTGGAGCGGGGCAGGCCGAGCTGGTCGGCGGCGCGGGTGAAGCTGGCGCACTCCACCACCCGGGTGAAGATGCGGAAGCGATCGATCCGGTCCATTGTTCGCTGGCTCTGGAAAGTTAAGTCAATGTGGCGGGCTTTATCCGCATTTTCTGCACGATATCGTCGTCAGGGCAGGGTTGCCACCCCGGGCAGCCCCCTCCCGAGATCGAAGCCATGACCGACCATTCCCTCAAGGGCAAGACCGTGCTGATCGCCGGTGGCGCCAAGAACCTGGGTGGGCTGATCGCCCGCGACTTCGCCGCGCAGGGTGCCAGGGCCATCGTGGTTCACTACAACAGTGCCGCCACCCACGCCGACGCCGAAGCCACCGTCGCTGCGGTGCAGGCCGCCGGCAGCAAAGCCGTTGCCCTGCAGGGCGACCTGACGTCGGCGGCAGCGATGGAGCGCTTGTTCGCAGACGCCGTGGCAGCGGTCGGTCGCCCTGACATCGCCATCAACACGGTCGGCAAGGTACTGAAGAAGCCGCTGCTGGAAATCAGCGAGGCAGAGTACGACGAGATGAGCGCGGTCAACGCCAAGGCGGCGTTCTTCTTCCTCAAGGAAGCTGGTCGCCACGTCAACGACGGTGCTCGCATCTGCACCCTGGTGACCTCGCTGCTGGGTGCCTACACGCCGTTCTATTCCAGCTACGCCGGAACCAAGGCGCCGGTCGAGCACTTCACCCGCGCGGCGTCGAAGGAGTTCGGTGAGCGCGGCATCTCGGTGACCGCGATCGGCCCCGGTCCGATGGACACGCCGTTCTTCTACCCGGCCGAGAGCGCCGATGCGCAGGCGTATCACAAGACCGCGGCGGCGCTGTCGGCATTCACCCGCACCGGCCTGACCGACATCGCCGACATCGTGCCGTGGATCCGCTTCCTGGTGACCGATGGCTGGTGGATGACCGGGCAGACGATTCTGGTCAATGGTGGGTACACCACCAAGTAAGGCAGCCACGCATGGCGTGGCTGCCGGCTACCTGTAGAGTCGAGCCATGCTCGACTGCTGTTGAATGAGCCGAGCATGGCTCGGCTCTACAGGTGTTGCCCGATGGGTCAGCGCAGCTTTGCCAGCACCGCATCGGTTGCCGCTGCGGTGCTCACCGCCTGCCCCTTCGCGGCCAGGTCGGCGGTGAACACGCCATCATCCAGCACTGCATGCACGGCGGCTTCCACCGTGGCCGCTTCGGCTTCCAACCCCAGCGAATGGCGCAGCAGCATCGCCGCGCTGAAGATCGTTGCGTACGGGTTGGCGATGCCCTTGCCGGCGATGTCCGGTGCCGAACCATGGATCGGTTCGTAGATACCGACCGCACCCGGCTCGCCCAGCGAAGCCGACGGCAGCAGGCCCAGCGAACCGGCCAGCATCGAGGCTTCGTCGGTGAGGATGTCGCCGAACATGTTCTCGGTCACGATCACGTCGTACTCGCGCGGCTTGGCCAGCAGGTGCATGGCCATCGAATCGACAAGCTGGTGCTCCAGCGCAACGTCCGGGAATTCCTCGCGGCCGATGCGCGCGGCCACGTCACGCCACAGGCGCGAGGTCTCCAGCACGTTGGCCTTGTCCACCGAGGTGACCTTGCCGCGACGCTGCTGGGCCAGGCGGAAGGCGCTGCGCAGCACACGCTCGATCTCGGCCACGGTGTAGCGGCACAGATCGCTGGCGCTGTCGGCATCGCGGGTCTTGTCGCCGAAGTAGATGCCGCCGGTCAGTTCGCGCACCACCACGAAGTCGACGCCCTGCAGCAGCTCGGCCTTGATCGGCGAGGCATGCAACGCGGCTTCATGGGTGCGCACCGGGCGCAGGTTGGCATACAGGCCCAGCGCCTTGCGGATTGCCAGCAGGCCCTGTTCCGGACGCACCTTGGCATTCGGGTCGGACCACTTCGGGCCACCGACCGCGCCCAGCAGCACCGCATTGGCGGCCTGGCAAGCAGCCAGCGTCGACGCTGGCAGCGGTTCGCCGTGGCGGTCGATGGCGATGCCACCGATATCGTGCTCGCTGAAGGTGAAGCTGTGGTTGAAGCGTTCGGCGACGGACTTCAGGACGGCAACTGCGGCGGCGGCCACTTCCGGGCCGATGCCATCACCGGGCAGGACAACAATTTCAGCGTGCATGCTCACTCTCGTAACGTTCGATTTCAGGGACACGGCCCAACAGATACCCCAACTGGTCGACACCTTCCAGCAGGCAGGTCTGCGAGAAGCCATCCAGCGGGAAGGAATACACGCGGCCATCGGGGGTGCGCAGCTCGCGCGCGGCCACGTCGATGGTCAGTTCATCGTCTGGCCGCTGCATCAGCGCCTGCACGTCGGCCTCGTCCAGCACGATCGGCAGCAGGCCGTTCTTCAGCGAGTTGCCGCGGAAGATGTCGGCGATCTCGCTGCTGACGATGGCGCGCAGGCCGAGGTCGGTCAGGGCCCACGGCGCATGCTCGCGCGAGGAGCCGCAGCCGAAGTTGCGGCCGGCCAGCAGGATGCTGCGGCCGGCGTTGTGCGGCTGGTTGAAGGCGAAGTCGGCCACTGGTGAACCGTCGGCCTGCCAGCGCCAGTCATTGAAGGCGTTGCGGCCCAGGCCGGCACGTTCGGTGGTGGACAGGAACCGCGCCGGAATGATCTGGTCGGTGTCGATGTTGGTCTGTGCCAGCACCACGCTGGACGAGATCAGGGTACGGAAACCGGCCATTACGCCACCTCCTGTGCGAACAGTTCGCGGGTATCGGCAACGTGCCCGTTCACCGCGGCCCACGCGGCGCTCATCGGCGAGGCCAGCAGCGTACGTGAACCGGGGCCCTGGCGGCCCTCGAAATTGCGGTTGCTGGTGCTCACGGCCAGCTGGCCGGGCGCGACCAGATCGCCGTTCATGGCGATGCACATCGAGCAGCCCGGCTCGCGCCATTCGGCACCCGCGGCGCGCACGATCTCGTGGATGCCTTCGGCCTCGGCCTCGCGCTTGACGATCTCCGAGCCCGGTACCACCAGCATGCGTACCCGCTCGGCGACGCGGCGGCCGCGCAGCACCTGCGCCACTTCGCGCATGTCGCTCAGGCGGCCATTGGTGCACGAACCGACGAACACCACGTCCACCGGCGTACCGGCCAGTGCCTTGCCGGCCTGGAAGTGCATGTAGTCCAGGCCCTTCTGTGCGGCCGCATCGTTGGCGGCGGGAATCGGCGCATCCACCGCGATGGCGGTGCCCGGATGCGTGCCCCAGGTCAGGGTCGGGCGGATGTCGGCGGCGTCGATGCGTACTTCGCTGTCGAAGCGTGCGCCGTCATCGCTGCGCAGCTGCTGCCAGCGTGCGACGGCGGCGTCGAACGCGGCACCCTTGGGGCCACGCGGGGTATTGGCCACGAAGTCGAAGGTGACCTGGTCCGGAGCGACCATGCCGGCACGCGCGCCGGCCTCGATCGACATGTTGCACAGGGTCATGCGCTGTTCCATGTCCATCGCTTCGATGGTGCTGCCACGGAACTCGATGACGTGGCCGGTGCCACCGTTGACGCCGATCACGCCGATGATGTGCAGGACCACGTCCTTGGCGCCGACGCCCGGCGCCAGCGGGCCATCGACGGTGATGGCAAAGGTCTTCGCCTTGCGCTGCAGCAGGCACTGCGTGGCCAGCACGTGGCCGACTTCGCTGGTGCCGATGCCGAACGCCAGCGAACCGAAGGCACCATGGGTGGAGGTGTGACTGTCGCCGCAGACGATGGTCATGCCCGGCTGGGTGAAGCCCTGTTCCGGCGCGATCACGTGGACGATGCCGCGGTTGTCCGAAGCCATGTCGAACAGCTCGATGCCGTGCTCGGCGCAGTTGCGTGCCAGGGTGGCAACCTGCGCTTCGGAGGCGGCGCTGGCATAGGGCAGCCTGCCGTCGGCACCGGCCGGCAGAGTCGGGGTGGAATGGTCCATCGTTGCCTTGGTCCGATCCGGCCGGCGCGGCTTCAGGCCGCGCTCGCGCAGTTCGGTGAAGGCCTGCGGTGAGGTGACCTCGTGGATCAGGTGCAGGTCGATGTACAGCACGGCGGGCGCACTGTCGGATTCGGGAACCACCACGTGGGCGTCCCACAGTTTGTCGTACAGGGTGCGGGGTGCGGAAGTCATGCGTGTGCCTGGCAGAAGTACGAAGGTGCGGACATCAGGAAAGATAGCGAAAAGGTCATGTCAGCGGCGGCGGGCGAGCACCCGAAGCCGCACATAGTCGGCCAGTGGCTGGCCGGCGGCATTGCGCGGCAGATCGGCCAGCAGCGCGGCGGCGGCTTCGCGCACGGTGGCGCGGGCCTCGCTGGGCAGGTCATCCAGCAGCGGCGCGGCGAACACGCGCAACCAGCCGGCCACGCCGGTCGGCAGCGCGGTCGGGCGCGGCGTGCATTCGATCAGCTGCACGTGGAAGCCATGCTGGCGCAGGCGGTCGGCGTAGGCATCGGCGGTCGGGAAGTACCACGAGAAGGCGCTGGCGCCATGACCGTGGGCCACACGTGCGGCCTGCACCGCGGCGATGATCGTGGCCACGTTGCCATGGCCGCCGAACTCGGCGACGAAGCGGCCGCCGGGGCGCAGGGCGCGGCGCACGCCTTCCAGCACCTGGTCGGGGTTGCCCATCCAATGCAGTGCGGCATTGCTGAACACCGCATCGAACTCGCTGTCGAACGACAGCGCGTGGCCGTCCATCACCTGCGCGTCGACACCACGCGCACGGGCGGCGATCACCAGTTCCGGGGAGGCATCCACACCGTGGATGCGTGCGCCGCTCAGCGCCAGCTCGGTGCTGAGTACGCCATCGCCACAGCCCAGGTCGAGGATGCGCTCACCGGCGCGCGGATCGAGCAGGCGCGCCACGGCGCCGCCGAGCAGCGGCACGAAGCCGGCATCGATCGCATAGTCCTGGGCGTTCCACTGCTGGCCAGCGGCGCTGGTCGGGGTGGGGGTGTCGAAGGCGCTCATCTCGGCTTCCTCAGGCGGTGGCGGGGGTGGCAACGTCGGTGCTGCTGTGGGCGGCGGCCTGGCGCTGGCGCAGCAGGCGGTTGGCAACATCCAGCCAGGCCAGCGCGGAGGCTTCGATGATGTCCTTGCTGGTGCCGGTGCCGTCGTACTCCACGCCCTCGTGGCGCACGCTCAGGTTGGCTTCGCCACGCGCATCGGCGCCGATGCCGACGCTGTGCACGTGGTAGCTGTCCAGCATCAGCTGCACGCCGGTGGCGGCCGACAGTGCGCCGAACAGCGCATCGACCGGGCCGTCGCCCTGCGCGGTCTCGGCCACGCGGTTGCCATCCGGGTCGGACAGTTCAACCAGCGCGTTGGCACGGCTGCCGACATCGCTGATGGTCATCGACGCCAGGCGGTAGCCCTGTGCGTTGGAACCGCCCTGCATCAGCGTCTGCAGGTCGGCATCGGTGACCACGCGCTGCTGTTCGCACAGGCCCTTGAACTGCTCGAACACCAGCTTCAGTTCGTCTTCGTCCAGCCAGAAGCCCAGCGCACGCAGGCGTGCTTCAACAGCGGCGCGGCCACTGTGGCGGCCCAGCACCATCTGCGAGTCCTCCCAGCCCACGTCTTCCGGACGCATGATTTCGTAGGTGCCGCGATGGCGCAGCATGCCGTGCTGGTGGATGCCCGATTCGTGGGCGAAGGCATTGGCGCCGACGATCGCCTTGTTGCGCTGTACCGGCATGCCGACCAGGCGCTGCAGCAGCTGCGAGGTGCCGACGATGCGCGGGGTGTTGATCGCAATGTCCTGCTCGTAGAAGGCCTGGCGCACCTTCAGCACCATGGCGATTTCTTCCAGCGAGCAGTTGCCGGCGCGTTCACCGATGCCGTTGATGGTGCATTCGACCTGTCGCGCGCCCCCTTCGATGGCGGCCAGCGAGTTGGCCACGGCCAGGCCCAGGTCGTTGTGGCAGTGCGCGCTGAAGATCACGTTGGCGGCATTGGGCACGTCGGCGACGCCGGCGATGACCTTCTGGAACATCGCGCGGATCTCCTCCGGCGTGGTGAAGCCGACGGTGTCGGGCAGGTTGATGGTGGTGGCGCCAGCGGCGATCGCCACGCGCGAGACCTCGATCAGGTAATCCAGCTCGGTACGGGTGGCATCCTCGGCCGAGAATTCGACATCGTCGATGTAGGAGCGCGCCAGCGCTACGTGCTTGCGTACCGACTCCAGTACCTGCTCGCGGGTCATGCGCAGCTTGTGCTCGCGGTGCAGCGGGCTGGTCGACAGGAACACGTGCAGGCGTGGATTGGCAGCCGCTTCCAGCGCACGTGCGGAAGTTTCGATGTCGGCCTGCAGGCAGCGTGACAGCACCGCCAGGCTCAGGCTCGGGCGGCGCAGTTCGCGGCCGATCAGTGCCATCGCCTCGCGGTCGGACTGCGAGCTGGCCGGGAAGCCGGTCTCGATGATGTCCACGCCCAGTTCGTCCAGCGCACGCGCCATCACCAGCTTCTGCGGCGGGCTCATGCTGCAGCCGGGGGACTGCTCGCCGTCACGCAGGGTGGTGTCGAAGATGCGGATGCGCGGGGTGGTAATTCGTTCGATGGTGGTCACAGGGAAATCTCCTCGACAGCGGGCGTTGCGGCTTGCAGGTGGGAAGGGGAAGAGGTGGGGGAGGGCGGCGCGCTGGCCTTGGCGGGCGAGCGGGGTGTTTCGCTGCGCCGTCGCCGCGGCTTGCGCGGCGGGCGCGGTCGGATGTCGGTAAGCAGGCCGGCCAGCACGCCGGCATCGATGTTTCCGCCGGAGACCACCGCGCACTTGCGGCGGCCCGCGACGCGGCGGCCGGCAGCCAGCGCGAGCGCACCGGCGCCCTCGGCGATGATGTGTTCTTCCAGTGCCAGCCGTACCAGGGTTTCGCGCAGTTCGGCTTCGCGCACGATCACCACATCGTCCAGCAGCGAGGTGCACAGGCGGCGGGTCAGGAAGCCTGGGATCTTCACCCGCACGCCGTCGGCCAGCGAGGCGGCAGGTGCGATCTCGCGGACATCGCCGCGGATCGCGCGCGCCATCGAGTCAACGCCTTCCACCTGTGCACCCACCACGCGCACGCCCTGTGATTTCAGCGCCAGGGCCACACCGGAGGCCAGTCCACCACCACCGATCGGTACGATCACCACGTCCGGTGCGTGTGCGGCCAGCTCGATGCCAACCGTACCCTGGCCGGCGATCACGTCGGCATCATCGAACGCGGACAGGAAGCGGTAGCCGTGGCGCTGCGCCAGCTCGACCGCGAAGGCGTAGGCCTCGTCGTAGCTGTTGCCGTGCTGGCGCACGGTCGCGCCCCAGTGGGCGACGCCGGCGATCTTGGTGGCGGGCGCGCCATGCGGCATCACCGTGATGGCCGGTACGTCCAGACGGTAGGCGGCCCAGGCCACGCCCTGGGCGTGGTTGCCGGCCGAGGCGCAGATCACTGGCCGGGTGTCGCCGCGTTCGCGGCCGGCCAGCAGTGCATTCAATGCGCCGCGCACCTTGTAGGAACCGGTGCGCTGCAGGTTCTCCAGCTTCAGCCAGGTGCCGAAGCGCTCGGCATGGTGCAGCGGGGTGGGCGGCAGGAAGCGGCGCAGGCGGGCCTGCGCGGCCAGGACGTCGGCGACGCTTACGTCGCCGACATCGCTTTCCTGGCTGGCATCAGCGGCCGGCATGGGCCACCAGCGGGGTGCGGTCGACCGCCGCATGCGGGCACGGGCAGCGAAGAAGACGCCTCCGTACCGGCACCGTGGTCGCTACGGTACGGGTGTTCATGGCGATACTCCTTCCACGGCGGTGACCTGCACGGACACGCAGTCGTAGATCTTCTCGATCTGCCGGCACAGCGTTTCCGCCGGGCGCTGGCCATCGACGACCAGCTGCAGGTGCCAGCGGCCGTCATCGGCGGCCACCGGCGCACCGCTGATCGCGCGCGGCGCGAAGCCGCGACGCTCGGCCATGCCGATCACGCGCAGCAGCGCGCCTTCGGCCGGGTGCAGCACCAGGTCAAGCCGGTATTGCATTGGGGGTCTCCTGGCGGGCGTGGGCAGGGTTGCTTTCCAGCATGGTGCTGTTGGCGGTGTTCGGCGGCACCAGCGGCCACACGTTGGCGCGTGCATCGATGGCCACGTGCAGCAGCGCCGGGCCCGGCTCGGCCAGCAGCGCGGCCAGGCCGCCCTCGACGTCGTCGCGCGCGTCGATGCGGGTGGCGGCAATGCCGAACACCTGCGCCAATGCCACGAAGTCCGGGTTGTCGGACAGATCGATCTCGCTGTAACGCTCGGCGAAGAACAGCTCCTGCCACTGCCGCACCATGCCCAGCGAACTGTTGTCCAGCAGCACGATCTTCACCGGCAGGCGGCAGCGGGCGATGGTGGCCAGTTCCTGCACGTTCATCATGAAGCTGCCATCACCGGAGACCAGCACCACGGTGCGGTCCGGGCAGGCGAACTGCGCGCCCATCGCGGCCGGCAGGCCGAAGCCCATGGTGCCCAGCGCGCCACTGGTCAGGTGGTTGCGCGGGTGGTTGAAGCGGCAGTGCTGCGCCACCCACATCTGGTGCTGGCCAACGTCGCAGGCGATCACCGCATCGGCCGGGGCCAGTTCGCTCAGGCGCTTCAGCATGGCCGGCGCGTAGATGTGCTGGCCTGGAGCATCGTAGCGCGCAGCGAAACGATCGCGATGCTGTGCACAGCGCCTGCGCCATGCGTCCTGGTGGGCCTTGGGGGAGGGGAAGGCCGCACGCAGGGCGCGGATCGCATGGCCGACATTGCCGGGCACGGCAACATCGGCACTGCGCAGCTTGGAGATCTCGTAGGCGTCAGCGTCGATATGGACCACGCGGGCGAACGGCGCGAACTCGGCCAGCTTGCCGGTGGCGCGGTCATCGAAGCGGGCACCCAGCACCAGCAGCAGGTCGCTTTCCTGCACCGCCATGTTGGCCGCGCGGGTGCCATGCATGCCCAGCATGCCCAGCGACTGCGGGTGGTTGGCCGGCAGTGCACCCAGTCCGCGCAGGGTCATCACGGTGGGAATCGCGCTGGCTTCAACGAAGTCGCGCAGGTCCTGCACGGCATCACCCAGCGCGATGCCACCACCGGCGTAGACCACCGGCTTCTCGGCTGCCGCCAGCGCGGCAATGGCCTCGGCGATGGCTGCGTCGGCCGGTGCCGGTGGTGGTTCGACGCTGCTCGGCACGTGCACCGGCAGATGGCTGGCATCGGCCAGCTGCACGTCCTTGGGCAGGTCGATCAGCACCGGGCCGGGGCGGCCCTCGCGGGCGATGCGGAAGGCGTCGGCCACCACGCGCGGCAGGTCATCGACGCTGCGCACCAGCCAGCTGTGCTTGACGATCGGCATCGTCAGGCCGAACACATCCAGTTCCTGGAAGGCATCGGTGCCCAGCAGCGGCGTGCCGACCTGGCCGGTGATGCAGACCATCGGCACCGAATCCAGCATCGCGTCGGCGATGCCGGTGACCAGGTTCGACGCGCCCGGGCCGGAGGTGGCCACGCAGACGCCGACCTGGCCGCTGGCGCGGGCGAAGCCATTGGCCGCCAACGCCGCACCCTGCTCATGGCGTACCAGGATGTGCTTCAGCGACGAATCCACCAGCGCGTCGTAGAACGGCATGATGGTGCCGCCGGGATAGCCGAACAGGGTGCGGACGCCCTCGGCCTCCAGCGCCTGGGTCAGCCAGCGCGCGCCGTTGGGCGGCGTGCTGCGGTGTGTGGGAGAGTTCATGGGGGAACCTTGCAGAGCGGGTGGGGGTGCCGCGTTGTTACGCGGCTTGACCTTGCAACCAGACCATCTTGGCGCGCAGTTCCTTGCCTACCTTCTCGATCGGGTGTTCCAGGTCGGCCTGCTTGAACTTGTTGTAGTTCGGCAGGCCCGCTTCGTACTCGGCCACCCAGTTCTTGGTGAAGGTGCCGTCCTGGATGTCCTTCAGTACTTCCTTCATGCGTGCCTTGGTGCCGGCATCGATCACGCGCGGGCCGCTGACGTAGTCGCCGTACTGCGCGGTCTCGGAGATGAATTCCAGCATGCGCGAGATGCCGCCTTCGTAGAACAGGTCCACGATCAGCTTCAGCTCGTGCAGCACTTCGTAGTAGGCGATTTCCGGCTGATAACCGGCTTCGACCAGGGTCTCGAAACCGGCCTGCACCAGCGCCGAGGCACCGCCGCACAGCACCGCCTGCTCACCGAACAGATCGGTCTCGGTTTCTTCCTTGAAGGTGGTCTGGATCAGGTTGGCGCGGGCGCCGCCGAGGCCACCGGCATAGGCCAGCGCGTAGTCGGCGGCCTTGCCGCTCTTGTCCTGGTAGACCGCCCAGATGCACGGCACGCCGCGGCCGATTTCATACTCGCGGCGCACCAGCGCGCCCGGGCCCTTCGGTGCGACCAGCACCACGTCGAGGTCGTCACGCGGCTTGATCATGTCGAAGTGCACGTTCAGGCCGTGCGCGAACAACAGCACCGCACCCTGCTTCATGTTCGGCGCCAGCACGTCGTCGTACAGTTTCTTCTGCACCATGTCCGGGGTCAGCACGGCAACCAGGTCGGCATCCTTCACTGCATCGGCCGGGGCCTTGACGGTGAAGCCATCGGCCTGCGCCTTGACCTCGGTCGGGCCGCCCGGGCGCAGGCCTACCACCACGTCGAAGCCGGATTCGCGCAGGTTCAGTGCGTGGGCGCGGCCCTGGCTGCCGTAGCCGATGACGGCGATCTTGGTCTGGGGCAGGTCGTTGGTGCTCATGGGGGAGGTTCCTTGCGGTGGGAAGAAAAAAGAACGGCCGGTCGTCGAGGTGACGTGCCGGCCGGTCAGGGGAAAGCGGTGGGGGAGGCGCCATGCATCGCACGCGAACACCCGCCACGAGGCGTCGTGGTGGTGTGGGTCCGGGTTTTGAAGTTGGCGGTATGCATGGTGGTTGCGTCTGAAACCAGGTCCTGAAATGAAAAAACCCGCACCGGGGCGGGTGCGGGTTTTGAAGAGTTCCGGTGTGTTTGTTGCTTACACGCTGGCTCGTCCCGCACCTGTTGGTTGGGTAATAAGTACGAGCACAAGAATCGAACGCAGCGAGGCGGCGCCGGTGTCGGCGGCTTCGATGTGGGTTCGCGGTGGCGTGTTGTGATGCAACATGTGATCGAGAGAAACACAGCCGTTTCGGCGGTGTCAACCCTGGCGACGGATTTTTTATTGGTTTCCGCTGCATCCAGCGCAATCGCTTGCGGCACAAGGATGGTTGCTGCTGAAAGTGTTTTGGTGAACCGGAATTCAGTCTTTTCAGCGGGTTTTCTGCGCGGGAATGAGGGCGTCTCTACCGGTTCGGTCGCCGGGCATGGCCCGGCGCTACCAGGGCCCGTGCGGGTAGCGCCGGGCCATGCCCGGCGGATTGCCCGCCTGGCCCATGACCTCTGCCCGATACCGCGTGAAGGCCGCAGCGGCGAAGATCGGGGAACCACCCTTCCATCGGAACCCGACCGTGTCCCGACGCCTTGCCCGTTCCCTGCTCGCCGCCGCCGTGCTCGCCGCCGTGCCTGCACTGTCTTTCGCCGCCGACCGCATCACCGGCCAGACCTTCGCCACCCGCTCGGAGGTGATCGCCCCGCACGCGATGGCCGCGACCTCGCAGCCGTTGGCCACCCAGATCGCGCTGGACGTGATGAAGGGCGGCGGTTCGGCAGTGGACGCGGCGATTGCCGCCAACGCCGCGCTCGGCCTGATGGAACCCACCGGCAATGGCATCGGCGGCGACCTGTTCGCCATCGTCTGGGACCCGAAGACGCAGAAGCTCTATGGCTACAACGGCTCGGGCCGCTCGCCGAAATCGCTGACCCTGGCCGAATTCCAGCGCCGCGGCCTGAAGGACATCCCGGCCACCGGCCCGCTGCCGGTGTCGGTCCCCGGCGCGGTCGATGGCTGGTTCGCCCTGCACGACCGCTTCGGCCGCAAGCCGATGGCCGACAACCTGGCCCCCGCCATCCGTTACGCCCGCGAAGGGCACCCGGTGGCCGAAGTGATCGCCTACTACTGGGACCGCTCGGTGCCGAAGCTGTCGCAGTACCCGGGCTTCAAGGAGCAGTTCACGATCAACGGCCACGCTCCGCGCAAGGGCGAGATGTGGAAGAACCCGAACCTGGCCAGCACCCTGCAGAAGATTGCCGACGGCGGCCGTGATGCGTTCTACAAGGGCGAGATCGCCCACACCATCGGCGATTACTTCAAGGCCAACGGCGGCTACCTGAGCTACCAGGACATGGCTGACCACCATGGCGAGTGGGTCGAGCCGGTCAGCAGCAACTACCGCGGCTACGACGTGTGGGAGCTGCCGCCGAACAGCCAGGGCATCGCCGCGCTGCAGATCCTCAACGTGCTGGAAGGCTACGATTTCTCGAAGATTCCGTTTGGTTCACCGGAGCATGTGCACCTGTTCGTGGAAGCGAAGAAGCTGGCGTTCGCCGACCGCGCGCGCTTCTACGCCGACATGGCGTTCCAGCCGGCGCCGGTGCAGAAGCTGATCTCCAAGGAGTACGCGGCGCAGCGCCGCGCGCTGATCTCGATGGACAAGGCCTTGAAGGAAGTGCAGCCGGGTACGCCGAAACAGCTGGAAGTGGGCGACACCATCTACATGACCGTGGCCGACGCCGACGGCATGATGGTGTCGCTGATCCAGTCCAACTACCGTGGCATGGGCAGTGGCATGGCACCTCCAGGACTGGGTTTCATCCTGCAGGACCGCGGCGAGATGTTCGTGCTGCAGAAGAACCATCCAAACGGATACGCGCCGGGCAAGCGCCCGTTCCAGACCATCATTCCGGCGTTCATCACCAAGGGCGGCAAGCCGTACGCCAGCTTCGGCGTGATGGGCGGTGCGATGCAGCCGCAGGGTCATGCGCAGATCGTGATGAACCTGGTGGATTTCGGCATGAACCTGCAGGAAGCCGGTGACGCACCGCGCATCCAGCACGAAGGTTCCACCGAACCGACCGGGCAGGCGACGGCGATGACCGACGGTGGCGAAGTGAATCTGGAAACCGGCTTCCCGTACGAGACGGTGCGCGCGCTGATGCGCAAGGGGCATCGCATTGTGTTCGCCGACGGCCCGTATGGTGGGTACCAGGCGATCATGCGTGATCCTGACACCGGGGTTTATTACGGTGCTTCGGAGAGCCGCAAGGATGGGCAGGCGGCGGGGTATTGAGGTTTCCCGGCCAACGGGCTGAGCCCCCCCCTGCGGTGGGGGTTCAGAAGCCGGCTTGCGTGATTGGGCCGGGCGGGTGGGCTGGTCGGGGGGCGCCGCAAGTACGTCCGTGTAGCAACTGTGTTGCCGGGGAGGCCTGGCCCTCTCCGGCAGACAGGCACGGTAGTGCCGGCCGCTGGCCGGCAGCCTCCGGAGGGACGCTGCGACTGTCCTTAGGCGGGGATCGGTCTGCTTCGGGCGTCGCGTACGCGGGCGTTGAGAATCACCAGCATCTTCCGCATCACCGCCACGATGGCCACTTTTCCTTCCTTGCCGCGGGCCCGCAGCGACTGGTAGAAGTCTCGCAGTCGAGGCTCATGCCGCATGGCCGACATGGCGGCCATGTAAAGCACTTGGCGGATCTCGGCCCTGCCACCGTGGATGCTTCGTTTGCCGCGCATGGTCCCGCTGTCGTGGGACATGGGTGCTACACCGACCAGGCTGGCGATGGCCTTGCCGCTGATCTTCCCCAACTCGGGAGGATAGCTTGCCAATACCGCCTGCAGGCCAGAGCCAACGCCTTTCATCGACTTCAGGACAGCCAGTTGAGGCTGATGGGCAACCTGCTCGGCAATTTGCTTTCCCAGACGTTCAACCAGCGTCTGCAAGCGGGTGATGTTGGCCTGCAGTAGCCGGCGCAATTCACGATCACCGACCATTTCCTGCTGCTGCCGCGCGATGGTCAGCGCGTGCATCGCCTGTCGACGTGCCCGCACGAATTCCCGCATTTTCTGCTGCCAAGGCTCCAGCGGTTGGTAGGCGGGCAGTTTCACCAAGGCTGCCATCTGCGCCAATGCATAGGCATCCAACCGGTCGGTCTTGGCCATCTGGCCCATCCCCTGGGCCAGCCTGCGGGCCCGCAGGGCATTGGCGCGGACCACCGGATGGCCCGCTGCGTGCAGAAAATCCAGCACCGGCCGCTCGTAGCCGCCGGTGGCCTCCAGCACGATCTGGCTGACCGGACGCTTCTTCAGCCAATCATCCAACTCAGAAAAGCCGGAGCGGCTATTCCAGACCTGCAGGGTCTCTCCGTCCGTCGTGCCGACATCCAGTTGGCGCTTGCTGACATCAATCCCGATCCCGTTCATTACCGGACTCCGTATAGTCTGGAAGGGTCGAGAGCTCCCCCGCTTGCCCAGTCTTATCACTGCGAGTGTCAGCTCCAGCAACTGTTCGGGCGGATCAAGGGAGATTCCGGCGTGGGCGCCAAGCTACATGGCGATCGTCGAGATCCAGGCTTGTACGGCGGCCCACGCCGGCTCTCGGCACCTACGCTGCCAGATTCCGATCAGATAAGGCTTGGCAGCCGCTTGCTCGTGTGCGCTGTCCTGCGCACACGGCAAGACCGGGGTTGGGCGTCCTGCCCAACCCGCCCGAGGCATGCCTCGGGCCCATGCGGCTGACACCCCCACCCAGCCCACCCGCCCGGCCCCTGACAGTTTCCGTGGCCGCCACCGCAGGAAGAAGAAAAAGATCAAAAGCAAAGGCAACAGCAACAGCCGCGCGCTGTGGGTTGGGGTCGGATCCGTTTTCCACAGGAAAACGGATCCGACCCCTTCTTGTTTTCCGATACACCTCTTCCACGCAAAGCGTGGAAAACCAACCGTCACACGGAAGCTGTCGGGGGTGGGGCGGTGTGGGTGGGCAGGACCGTTGGCGCCATGGATGGCGCCATCGAGCCCCCATGGACGGGTTTACGGCGTGTCCTGGCCGCCCACACCGCCCCGCCCAGCCAGCAGAAACCCAGAGCCGCTTCTGCTGTTGCCGTTGCTTGAAAAAAGCGGTGCAGCCGCAGGCTGCAAAACAACCCTCAATCCTGATCGTGCGCGCGTGCCGCCTCCGCCTGGGTCTCTTCCTGCGCCGCCATCTCGCGCGCGATCCACGCATCGATCATGTGCCGCTGGCGCTGCGCCTGCCGCCGCTCGCGCGTATATTCCTGGTCCAGCACCCGGTACAGCGACACCATCACCAGCACCATCAGCAACGCGAACGGCAATGCCGCGATCGTGATCATGCCCTGCAGCGCGTCCAGTCCACCGGCCAGCAGCAACGCCGCTGCAATCAGCGCCACCGCAATGCCCCAGGCCAGCTTGCGCTTCAACGGTGGGTCGCCGGCCTCGTCGGTGGACATGCTGGCCAGCACCAGTACTGCTGAATCGGCCGAGGTCACGAAGAAGATCATCAGCAGTACCAGCGCGATGCACGACAGCAACAGCGGTAGCGGCATGCTGTCGAACAGTGTGAACAGCACCGTCTCGTAGCCATTGCCCAGCGCCTGCACCAGATCGGCGTGGCCGAAGATCTGTGCCCACAGCGCGGTGCCGCCGAACACCGCGAACCAGAAGAAGCCCAGCAGCGTCGGTGCCAGCACCACGCCGATCACGAACTCGCGCACGCTGCGGCCACGCGAGATGCGTGCGATGAACGATCCCACGAACGGTGCCCACGAGATCCACCAGGCCCAGTAGAAGATCGTCCAGTCCGCCACCCAGGTGCTGCCGGAGAACGGTGACATGCGCAGGCTCATCGTCACCAGCTGGTTGAGGTAGGAGCCCAGCGTGGTGGTGAACGTATCGAAGATGAAACCGGTCGGCCCCAGCACCAGCAGAATGGCCGCCAGCAGCGCAGCCAACGCCAGGTTGAAGTTGGACAGCCATTTCACCCCGCGCTCCACGCCGCTGGCGGTGGATGCCATGTACAGCACGAACGCCACCGCGATGATCACCAGCTGCAGCGGCGGCCCTGCATGCAGGCCGAACACGCGCTCCATGCCGGCAGCAATCTGGATGGTGCCGAAGCCGAGCGTGGTGGCGACACCGATCGCGGTGGCAACCACCGCGGCAATGTTGACCACGCGCCCGATCCAGCCGCGATGGTGGCGGCCGATGATCGGCTGCAGCATGTCACTGACCAGGCCGCGGCCATTGCGGTTGAACTGGAACCACGCCATCGCCAGGCCGATCAGCGCATAGATCGCCCACGGGTGCAGGCCCCAGTGGAAGAACGCATAGCGCATCGATGCGCGCGCGGCGTCCATGCTTTGCGGCGCGAGCCCCTCAGGCGGCTTGCTGAAATGCGAGATCGGCTCGGCCGCACCCCAGAACACCAGGCCGATGCCCATGCCGGCAGCGAACAGCATCGACATCCAGCTGGCGCGGGAGAATTCGGGTTCGGCGTCCTCGCCGCCGATGCGCAGGTTGCCGAAGCGGCCGAAGGCCAGGTACATCAGGAACACCAGTGCCAGGAACACCACCAGCAGGTACAGCCAGCCGACACTGCGGATGACCTCGGCCAGCATGGACTGCACAACGGTATTGAAGGGGCCGGGCGCGATGCCGGCCAGCAGCACCAGCAGCAGAACCAGTGCGATGGAAACGCGAAACACCATGAAGGAGCTTCTCCGATCAAGGGGATTGAGGGGAGCGAGCAGAGCTTGCAGCGAAGGGCCGGCGGCATGCAGCGCGAACCGGGCAGGGGCCGCGAAGGCGGCGAGGGACGCATCGATCTCAGCGACGCGATGGGCGTGCACGTTACTGAACGCGACGTCACGGTTCTGTTAACGAATGACGATCAGGGTCGGATCTGCTTTCCGCAGGAATGCGGATCCGACCACCGGAGGTGGGCGGTCTATGCTCTAATGCGCAGCAAGAAGCGGGGGTACCGGGCCATGTGGCCGCGGTTGAGACAGTCCCTTGGAACCTGATCCGGCTCATACCGGCGTAGGGAAGCTTTGCAATGCAGCCGTGCCCGGACTCCGCCCAAGGACCGTCCGTGCGCGGGTGCCGTGCGCCGCCGCTTCGTCCCTGACCTTCCTGGACGATGCCCGATGAACGCACAGCTCTCCGCCCTGCAGCAACAGGCCCAGCAACTCTCCGAATCCGTGACCCGGCCGATTCCCGGTTCGCGCAAGATCCATGTGCCCGGTTCACGCGCGGACCTCCTGGTACCGATGCGCGAGATCGCACTGACCCGCACGCCGACGCTGTTCGGCGGCGAAGAGAATGCGCCGGTGACGGTCTATGACACGTCGGGTCCCTACACCGATCCTGACGTGCATATCGACCTGTCCGCAGGCCTGCCGGCACTGCGCCGTGGCTGGGTGGAAGAACGGGGGGATACCGAACTGCTCGACGGCCTCAGCTCTTCGTTCGGCCGCGACCGCGAACATGACCCGAAGCTCGACGCGGTGCGCTTCCCGGCGCGCACGCTGCCGCGCCGCGCACGCGCCGGTGCCAACGTCACCCAGATGCACTACGCGCGGCGCGGCATCATCACCCCGGAAATGGAATTCGTCGCCATCCGCGAGAACCAGCGGCTGGACGCGATCCGCGATGCCGGCCTGCTGCAGCAGCACCCGGGCGAAGCGTTCGGTGCGTCGATCCAGAAGATCATCACGCCTGAGTTCGTGCGCGACGAGATCGCCCGTGGTCGTGCGGTGCTGCCCAACAACATCAACCATCCGGAAAGCGAGCCGATGATCATCGGCCGCAACTTCCTCACCAAGATCAACGCCAACATCGGCAACAGCGCCGTGTCTTCCGGCATTGCCGAAGAGGTGGAGAAGCTGGTGTGGGCGATCCGCTGGGGCGGCGACACGGTGATGGATCTGTCCACCGGCAAGCACATCCACGAAACCCGTGAATGGATCATCCGCAACTCGCCGGTGGCGATTGGTACCGTGCCGATCTACCAGGCGCTGGAAAAGGTCGATGGCCGTGCCGAGGCGCTCACCTGGGAAATCTTCCGCGACACCCTGATCGAGCAGGCTGAGCAGGGCGTGGACTACTTCACCATCCACGCCGGCGTACTGCTGCGCTACGTGCCGCTCACCGCCAAGCGGGTCACCGGCATCGTCAGCCGCGGCGGTTCGATCATGGCCAAGTGGTGCCTGGCGCACCACAAGGAGAATTTCCTCTACACGCATTTCGAAGAGATCTGCGAAATCATGAAGGCCTACGACGTGACCTTCTCGCTGGGCGATGGCCTGCGCCCGGGTTGCATCGCCGATGCCAACGATGCAGCGCAGTTCGGTGAACTGGAGACGCTGGGTGAGCTGACGAAGATTGCCTGGAAGCACGACGTGCAGACCATGATCGAAGGGCCCGGCCACGTGCCGATGCAGCTGATCAAGGAGAACATGGACAAGCAGCTGCGTGAGTGCGGCGAAGCACCGTTCTACACGCTGGGCCCGCTGACCACCGACATCGCGCCGGGCTACGACCACATCACAAGCGCGATCGGTGCGGCGATGATCGGCTGGTTCGGCACCGCCATGCTCTGCTACGTGACGCCGAAGGAGCACCTCGGCCTGCCCAACCGCCAGGACGTGCGCGACGGCATCATGGCTTACCGCATTGCCGCACACGCGGCCGACCTTGCAAAGGGGCACCCGGGCGCGCAGGTGCGCGACAACGCGCTGAGCAAGGCGCGCTTCGAGTTCCGCTGGGAGGACCAGTTCCATCTCGGGCTGGATCCGGAGAAGGCCAAGGAATTCCACGACGAGACGCTGCCGAAGGACGCGCACAAGCTGGCCCACTTCTGCTCGATGTGCGGCCCGCACTTCTGTTCGATGAAGATCACCCAGGACGTGCGCGACTACGCAGAGGCCGGCATGAAGGAGAAGTCGCAGGAGTTCCGTGCTGCCGGTGCCGAGGTCTACCACCAGGGATGATGCCGCACCGGTAGCGCCGGGCCATGCCCGGCGGGCGCAGCGGTCCAGGAAAAGCGCCGGGCGTGGCCCGGCGCTACCCGTTATGCTCCGGCCATTGCCCAGCGGAAAGGACGCCATGCCTGTTGCCTTGACCACCCGCTGGCTGGCAATCGCCCGCCGCCACCCCTCGGCATGGCTGCTGGGGGCCCAACTGCTGGCGGTGCTGTTGTACCCGGCGCTCGATGACACCGCCGCTGGCCGGGCGGCGCTGGGCATGTTCGGCATGGCGGTGCTCGGCCTTGCGCTGTGGGTGGTCCAGCGCAGTCCGTTGGGAACCTGGCTGGCATTGCTGCTGGCCATTCCTTCGGTGGTGTTCTCGCTGGCTGGCGCTCTGCTGGACCGCAGCGCGCTGCTGACCACGGCGCAGCTGCTGGAAAGCCTGCTGTACTTCTATACGGCGGGGGCGTTGATCGCCTACATGCTGCAGGACCATAGAGTGACCCGCGACGAGCTGTTCGCGGCCGGGGCAACCTTCACGCTGCTGGCCTGGGCGTTCGCCTTTGCGTTCGCGGTGTGCCAGCAGTGGTATCCAGGCAGTTTCCAGGGTACGACCGCTGGCCCCGAGCGCAGCTGGATGGAGCTGCTTTATCTGAGCTTCAGCTTGTTGTCCGGTGTTGGATTGAGCGACGTCGTGCCGCTGCACCCGCAGGCACGGGCTCTGGTGATGCTCGAACAGTTCGCAGGCGTCATGTATATCGGCCTGGTGGTGTCGCGTCTGGTCGGATTGACCATGCTTCGGCGCATGTGAAAATGAACGCCAGATAAAAATTTCGCGCCCAAAAGGGCGCGAATAGTGATGCAAATTATGTGAATGCGTCGGCGAGAGAGAGCCTGAGTGTCGACCCCGTCATAGGCGGGGTAACCGGCTTAGGCTAATATCCGGGGGCGTTATTGTTTTTGCGGTATGCGCCGATGCTTTGTGCGGAATCTGGCTTTTCGATGACCCTGTCCAGGGACGGTGGGGACGGTATTGCTGGTGAGCCCTGCCCAGGTCCCGTCCCTACTGTATAGCGGAAAATGAACAGCAGCGAACTCACGCCCATTGAGGCCGACCGCGTGCGGGTCGGCGACTGCGTCATTACCTTGTCCTCGCGTGAGGTCGAGGTTGAAGGCGCGCGCCGTCCGCGGCGGCTGACGCCGAAAGCGCTGGGCGTGCTGCGCGTGTTGATGCGTCAGCCTGGGCGCGTGGTCACCCGTGAAGAGCTGTTTGCCGAGGTCTGGCCCGATACGTTGCCGACCAATGACGTGCTGACCCAGGCCGTCACCCAGCTGCGCAAGGCGTTCGCCAACGACGACGACAACGGCCAGGCCTATATCGAGACCATCGCCAAGAGCGGTTATCGGCTGCTGGTACCAGTGCAGGCGCTGGAGGATCTTGAGCCGGTGCTGGACGCCGATGTGGTCGCAGAGGTCATGCCGGCGGTGGCCGGCGGCAGCGGGCATCCGCTCGCAGCCGTGCCGGCAGCGCCTTCACGCCGGCGTGGCTGGCGCCAGCTGCGCCGCCAGCTGTTGTGGGTGCTGGGTGTGATGATGCTGGCCGCGCTGCTGGTCATGGCCACATTGCTGCTCCGGCGCGGGCCGGAGCCGAGCTCACCGGTGGATGCAGCGGTCGAGAACGGCGTGCGGGTGATCGGCAGCCCGCAGCGTCCCTATCGCCTGATCACTGCCACCAGTGGTTTTGAAACCTATCCCACGCTTTCGCCGGATGGCTCCCAGGTTGCCTATGAAGGCGCCAACGAGGACGGCGCCGGTGGTGGTGCGATCAAGGTGCAGACCTCGGGCAATGCGCCGGCCCGGCAGCTGGCGCTGCCGCCGAAGGGGGCCAGTGACCGCTTCCCGAGCTGGTCACCGGACGGGCGCGAGATCGCGTTTGCCCGCTTTGGAGCCGACGGCGGATGCCAGGTGCTGATCGCCAGCGCTACCGGCGGCGGTGTGCGCCAGGCGACCCGCTGCGACGGAACCGAGCTGCTCAGCTTCGACTGGACACCGGATGGCCGCGGCCTGGTCTTTGGCAGCATGGTGGGCCGCTATGCCCATCGCGGCATCCGTGTGCTCGACCTGGCCAGCGGCCAGTGGCGGGCGTTGGACTATGCGGTCGACCAGGATGATTTTGACTACGCGCCACGCTACTCGCCCGACGGCAAGTGGCTGGTGTTCGTGCGCAATCCGCAGATGGGTGACCTGTGGCGGATGCCGGCCGGGGGCGGTGAGCTGGAGCAGTTGACCAACGAATCGGCCGAACAGCGTGGCTGGGCCTGGCTGGGCGATGGGCGCAGCATCGTGTTCGGCCGGCGCGTGGACAGCGAGGTGCGGTTGTACTACCTGGACGTTGAGCGCCGCACCTTGCGTGATGCCGGCCTCGACGACGCACAATGGCCTGCGGTGTCACGCCACGGCGACGTGCTGGCCTTCGTTCACCGCCGTGCCCAGTTCGGCGTGTTCAAGGTGCCGATGGCCGGCGGCAGCGCCGAGCGGCTGTTCGCGTCCAGCGGCCGTGACGGGCAACCGATGGCGGCGCCCGACGGTCGCCAGCTGGTCTTCACCTCCGATCGTTCCGGCAGTTTCGCGTTGTGGTGGGCGGACATGCAGCGGCCCGATTCACTGCGGCCGATCGAGGGCCTGCGCCCGGAGGGACGGCAGGCGCCGGACTGGTCGGCCGACAGCCGCCAGCTGCTGGTGGTCGGGCGCGATGAGCATGGGCGTACCGTGGTCTACGAGATCGCACCGCGCGACGAACACCTGCAACCGTTGCCGGTTCCGGTGGATCAGCCCCTGCAGGCCCTGTACGGGGCAACCCCGGAACAGCTGCTGGTGGTCGAGCGCGATGCAGAGCAGCGCACCCGGTTGAGCCTGTTCGATCGCAGCGTGACCCCCTGGCGTCGCCTGGCCAGCATCGACGGCGTCTCCCAGGCACGTTTCGATCGGGGCGATGGCCGCGTGCTGTTCACCCGCCTGGCGTCCGGCGGCTTGTGGTCGGTGGATGCGGCACTGTCGCCGGCCAGCGTGCAGCAGGTCAGTGAAGACCGGCCCAGCCGATGGCGCTATCGCACCTGGACGGTGGCAGGCACCGGTGGCATCGGGTATCTCGGCAACTCGACCGAGTGCGGTACGACCCTGATCCATATCCAGGCCGGGACCGAAGCCCCCGAGCGCTGCCTGGACCGGCAGCGGCTCAGCGCGGGCAACGGCATCAGTGCCAGCGCCGATGGCCGGGATCTGTACGTCGCCCTGGCCGTCAGCGATGGTGCCGACATCGGCGTCATGCAGCTGCCCCGGTCGACGCCAGCCCTGTTTCCCGCGTTTCTCAAGTCATTGATACTTAAGAAAAATATCTCTTCGTGATTTCTTCGTGGAGTTCTCGCCGCGAATTCGTGGCGATCTCGGCGGATTTTCCTGACGGGCTGACGCCTGATTAGGCAAAACGGAAGCCTGTATCAGGCAAACCCGTGGTGCCCCATGCGTCAACTCTCGCTGGCCGATCGTGGCCAAACCGTCTCCCTCGACAAGGCGCTCGACGATCTCGCGCCGACCTGCATGGGCGTGGCCCGGCTCGGCAGCCTGCAGACGGCAGGATCAAGCTTCACGGTCTGGCTGCAGGTCCGGGGCAGTTCCTGGGTGGAAGCCAAGGAAGGGCGTTTCCGCCTGCGCCATGGCGAGTGGATCGCCTTCGAGAAGGAGTCGCGCCCGCTGGTGCAGGCCGGCCGTAACGGACTGTGCGTGGGCCTCAGCCTGAATGCGGAGGCGATGCGGGTGCTGTCCGAGATGGCCGATTGCGGCCTGTATGCCGGTCGTGGTCGCATGAGCCGCGGCGACGCCCGCGTTGCCCTGCGCCTGTGGCGCGATGCGCTCGACAGCGGCCTGCCTGCGCAGGCGCTGCGCCCGCTGCTGTTGCATCTGGCCGGCCTGCAACGTGACCTGGCCGACAACGTGCAGCGCTGCCCCGGTCGCTCACGCAGCCGCAAGCGCCAGGTGTTCGGCCGCATGCAGCGTGCCCGTCTCTATCTGGAGGGCAACAGCCACCGCGTGGTGCGGATCGGCGAACTCGCCGAGCTGACCAACTTCTCCAGCTGGTACCTCTCCAAGACCTTCCAGAGCCTGTATGAAGAGAGCCCCCAGTCGCTTTCGGCACGGTTGCGCCTGGAACGGGCCGCCGATCTGCTGCGCGACACCGACATGATGGTGGGCGAGGTCGCCGCAGCCAGCGGATTCGACAACTGCTGCAGCTTCGCCCGGGCCTTCCGCGCCCGTTACGGGCAGTCTGCTTCCCGGTTCAGGGAAAACGGCGGCTTGCTCCCGCCACACTCTGCAAAGTCTCCGGTTGGGTCGCGCAAATACAGCATCGCAACGCAATCGTAACGTGCTGGAGCGTTTTAACACGCTACTAACACGTACCTTGGAGAGATTGATGAACGTTCGCACCCCTGCCGTGCGGCTGGGCCTGCTGCCCGCCGGCATTGCGCTGGCGCTGGCACCGGCATTTGCTTCCGCACAGGAAGCCAGTGCCCCGACCACCCTTGATCGCCTGGAAGTCACCGGCTCCCGCATCCGCTCGGTGGATGTGGAAACCTCCCAGCCGGTCCTCACCGTAAGCCATGAGGACATCCAGCGTTCGGGCCTGGTCAGCGTCGGCGACCTGCTGCAGAACCTGTCCGTGGCAGGCACCCAGACCTACAGCAAGGCGGCCGTGCTGGCGTCCAACCCGGAGCAGGGCGGCCAGTACGTCAGCCTGTACAACCTGGGTGAGCAGCGCACGCTGGTGCTGGTCAACGGCAAGCGCTGGAGCACCAGCCTGGCCGGCTTCACCGACATGTCGACCATCCCGACCTCGCTGATCGAGCGCGTTGAAGTCCTGAAGGACGGCGCCTCGGCGATCTACGGTTCCGACGCCATCGCCGGCGTGGTCAACATCATCCTGCGCAAGAACTTCGACGGCGCCGAAGCCAGTGCCTACTACGGCCAGAACAGCCGCGGCGACGGTTCCAAGACCCAGTACAGCCTGACCCTGGGTGCCACCGGCGAGCGCTCCTCGATCGTGTTCGGCGCGAACTACATCAAGGAAGATCCGGTGTGGGCCAAGGATCGTGGCCTGACCCAGTACACCTACGGCCAGGGCAGCCCGACTGCCGGCCTGAGCCCGGCCGGCCCGTGGGGCCGTTTCACCGATCCGCGTGCCGCCGGCACGCCGGGTGCGGGTTCGTACAACGAAGACGGTGATTGGGAAGCCAACACCTGGGTGATCAACCACACCGGTTCGTGGAACACCCCGGTGGGCGTCGGCCAGCCGTCCAACAACCTGAACAACTATCACACCATCGGTCTGGACGACTACTACAACGCCTCGCAGCAGATGATGCTGAACCAGGGCGCTGAGTCGAAGACGATGTTCACCTCGGCCACCTACGACATCAACGACAACCTGCGTCTGAAGTCGACGGCGATGTACTCCGAGCGTGATTCCAAGCGCCAGATCGCCGGCTATCCGCTGACCGGTACCTCGCAGCCGACCTACCCGATCGTCATCAGCAAGGACAGCGTCTACAACCCGCTGGGCAACTGGGCCAACCCGGGCGCCGGCGTTGACATCACCAGCTGGGGTCGCCGCATCTTCGAGCTGCCGCGCGTTACCCAGAACAACGTGAAGTCGCTGCACTTCGACGCAGCCCTGGAAGGCAACTTCGACTTCAACAACCGTCCGTTCGACTGGGATGTGGGCATCAACTACAACCAGTACGACGTGACCCAGACCAGCACCGGCAACATCAACCTGCTGGCACTGAAGAATGCGCTGGGCCCGTCGTTCATCAACGGCAGCGGCGTCGCGCAGTGCGGTACCGCCGCCAACCCGATCGACCTCGGCGTCGGTCCGGGCCGTTGCACCCCGTTCGACCTGCTGGGCGGCGCCACCGGTGCCACGCCGAATGCGCTGCAGTACATCAACACCCTGCTGAACTCGACCGGCCAGAGCAAGAGCAAGCAGTACTTCGCCAACATCACCGGTTCGCTGTTCGACATGCCGGGCAATGCAGGCGAGTTCGCCTTCGCTGCCGGTTACGAGCACCGCGAAGTGTCGGGCTACAACCACCCGGATGCCCTGTCGTCGGCGGGTTACACCACCGAACTGGCGGCCAACCCGACCGATGGCAAGTACAAGACCAACGAGTTCTACCTGGAGCTGATGGTTCCGCTGCTGCGCGACCTGCCGGGTGCCAAGGAACTGTCGCTGGACGTCGCCAGCCGTTACTCGGATTACGACAAGTTCGGCAACACGATCAACAGCAAGTTCAGCGTGACCTGGAAGCCGATCGACGACCTGCTGGTGCGTGCGACCTACGGCGAGGGCTTCCGTGCCCCGACCCTGGACGACACCTTCGGTGGCGGTTCGCAGACCTTCGACGACTTCACCGATCCGTGTGATGCCGTGTTCGGCCAGCGCAGCAACGGCGCCGTTGCCGCACGCTGTGCCGCCGAAGGCCTGGCTCCGGGCTTCCGCCAGACCGACGCCGCTGGCCGTCCGGTTTCCGCGCGTGACACCCAGGGCAACGCCCCGTTCCAGTCGGGCGTCGGCAACGACAGCCTGCAGCCGGAAACCAGCAAGACCCGCACCGCGGGCCTGGTGTGGAGCCCGAGCTTCGTCAGCGGCCTGAACGTGTCGCTGGACTGGTACAAGATCACCGTCGACAACGTGATCACCGCTGTCTCGGCCAACTACGTGCTGAACCAGTGCTACCAGAATGCTTCGGCGCAGTTCTGCGGCCAGTACGGTCGTGACCCGGTCACCGGCCAGGTCAACAGCCTGAGCCGCGGCAACGCGAACCTGGGCTCGATGGAAACCGAAGGCTACAACTTCGGCGTCCGTTACCGCCTGCCGGAGTACAGCTTCGGTACCCTGTCGTTCAACCTGGACACCAACTACCTGTCCAGCTTCCGCCAGCAGGCCACCAAGGGTGCTGCGTGGGATGACTACGCAGGCTACTGGAACTTCCCGCGCGTCCGCGGCACCCTGGCCAGCACCTGGACCAAGGGCGACCTGTCGGCCACCTGGACCATGCGCTACTACGGTGGCTTCCGCGACTACTGCACCGAAGACGAGTGCAACGAGCCGGGCTACCTGACCGAGAATGGTGGCTGGAGCGGTGGCGAAGGTGCCAACAAGAAGGGCGCGATTGTCTATCACGACATCTCCGCCACCTGGCAGGCTCCGTGGAACGGCAGCGTGACCGTCGGTGCCCGCAATGTGTTCGGCAAGACCCCGCCGATCACCCAGGCCGTCACCAACGGCAGCGCCGTGCAGCTTGACCCGATGCTGGATTACGATCGCTTCCTGTTCGTCCAGTACAACCAGCGCTTCTGATCCATCGAAGCCTGAAAGCAACACGAGGAGGGCGGGCCGCAAGGCCCGCCCTCTTTTTTTGGCGAAGCGTTTATTTGTAGGGGAATTCCGAAACAGCGTGGACGGTGCGCTCGGTCACTGTGTTGGCTTGTCGCAATCAACATAGTTGGAAGGTCCAATACCGGACGCTTGCAAGTGGAGAGGGAAATGAAGAACACGTTGCTGCGCCAGGCATCAGCTGCCGTCTTGATCTATGCAACGCTGGTCGGGTCGGTCTTTGCGCAGAACCTGGGTGTCTGTCCCGGTGGCGTCTATTGCGAGGAACTGCGCCAGGAGTGCCTGGCTGCCGGCAAGTCGAAGGTCCTGTGCGACCTGCAGTACCGTCACTGCGTGCAGGACGCCTGCGGCGCCCGTTGATGAAGAAAAGGCGCGCCCACCGGGCGCGCCTTTTGATCAAGCGCCTGTGGCGAAGCGTTTGCTCAGGCTTCGCTGGGCGTAAGCCCCATCAGGCTGTTGGCATGTTCGCGCCACTGCGGCAGTTTGCTGAGCACGCCCGCGCGCTGCAGGTAGTCCTCATCCACCGGATCGCCGTTGACCAGCGCAAGCGCCACGTGCACCGCACCGGTCACCCAGAAGCTGCGCGTGTTGGCGCGCTGTGGCTGCAGGTGGAACGCCACCGCCTCGATGATCGGCATCGGCAGGCCCCACAGCCCCAACAGGTAGGCACCGGCTTCGGCATGGCCCGGGCGGGTATCACCAGCCAGCGACGGCTCGGTGCGCTCGTTGCGTACGCCGGGCAGCAGCAGGCCGATGTCGGCCAGCAGTGCTGCGGTTGCGCCCAGTTCGGCGCTGGATTCGGGCAGCAGGCGTGCGGCCAGCCGCGAGGCGAGCAGGGCGCGCTGCTGCAGCGAGTTGCGTTCGGCGGTCGACAGCGTCGGCGCCGAGAACACTTCGCTGGCCAGTACCAGGTCGCGCAGTGTTGCCAGGCCCAGCCGGGTCACAGCGGTACGCAGGTCGGCGATGGTGCGGCCCTGGCTGAAGAACGCCGAATTCGACAGCTGCAGCACCTTGGCGGCGATGGCTGGATCAGCGGCCACCAGCTTGGCGACGTCGGCGCTGTCGGCATCGTCGTCATGCTCCAGCGCCTGGGTCAGGCTCAGGTACAGGTGCGGCGGCGACGGCAGTTTCTCGATGCGGCCGATGGCATCGCGCAGGCGCGGGCTGTCCAGCACTTCGCGCAGCTCTTCCAGGCTGGTCAGCGCTTCCAGAAGCACTTCCGGCGCCAGTGGCAACGGCAGGAAGCGATGGGCAACGCCGATCAGGCGCGCCGGCGGCGGCCGGTTGCCATGCTGTGCGTCCACCAGCGCGATGCGGATGGTTTCCGGACGCAGGGTCCGGATCTGGCCGAGCAGCGTGGTGGCATTGAGGTCCGGCAGCTGCGGGCAGACAATCACCGCGTCCACGCCCTGGGTGGCAACCGCGGTCATCGCGGCCTGGCCATCGGTGGCGGTCAGCGGCTGCCAGTCTTCCCCAAGATCGGCAATGAATTCGGTCAGCTCAGCCGGCAGGCTGGCTGCATCCCCTACAAGCAGAATACGCACGACACATTCCCCTGGCTGTCTCGACGGTGGATGTCGATGACGTGTGAAGTGACGCAATTTACCTAATACGACGGCAAGAGTGATGTGCCGTCATCATGAAACGTGACCCGCATCGCTCCGGCAGGGCATGCCGGAGCGATCCGGTTCAGGCTCAGGCCTTGCTGTCGAGATGGCGCTGGTGCGCCTCGATCAGGATCTGCTTGGCCTCAGCGGCGCCGCCCCAGCCATCGAGCTTGACCCACTTGCCCTTCTCCAGGTCCTTGTAGTGCTCGAAGAAGTGGCCGATGCGCTCCAGCCAGTGGCTCGAGACCTGGGCGATGTCTTCAACGTGGGCGTAGCCACTGAAGATCTTCGACACCGGCACGGCCAGGATCTTCTCGTCGCTGCCTGCCTCATCGCTCATCTTCAGCACGCCGACCGGACGGCAACGCACGACCGAGCCCGGCACCAGCGGCAGCGGCAGCACCACCAGCACGTCGGCCGGATCGCCGTCGCCGCACAGGGTGCTCGGCACGTAGCCGTAGTTGCAGGGGTAGCGCATCGGGGTGGACAGGATGCGGTCGACGAAGATCGCGCCGGTTTCCTTGTCCACTTCGTACTTCACCGGCTCCGAGTCCTTCGGGATCTCGATGATGACGTTGATTTCTTCCGGCGGGTTCTTGCCGGGCGAGACGAGTTCCAGACCCATGGTCGTGCTCCAGGTGGGGGATATAGACGGATAGCCCCCCATTTTATGCCTTTGCCGGGCGCTGTGCAGGGGAGGCGGCTGACGGCAGGTCGAGGCAAGGGCCGACGCTGCAGGCCGGGGTAGACCGATGGGACCGGCGGGCATGCGGGCGCAGGCTGGATGCACCTTCCCGAGGCGTTGCCGCATGAGACTTTCTGCCCTGTCTTCTGGCCTGTTCTGCGCGCTGCTGATCGCCCCCGCAGTACAAGCTTTCCCCTACGTCGACCTGATCGATTACCCGCGGCAGGAAGCCAACTGGGATCGCTTCTTTGCCCTGGAGGGCCGCCTGCAGCACGGCTTCGACAGGATCTGCGGAGACACCTTCTGCGAGGGTGAGTACAGCGACATCCGTGCGCTGCGCCTGCGGTGTTCGGTGGACGCGGTGCGCGGCACGGTGCATGAGTGCCTCTGGGCATTTGCCGCCAGTGACCTGGCCGTGTCGCGGCATGACGGGGCGATCGTGGCCCGGCAGCCGACCTGGCTGTGCCGGCTGCCGCTGGTGCCTGGCACTCCGGTGGAGGACTTCCATGCGGCGCTGGCGGCCCGCAATCCGCTGCACGATCCCTTGCCCGGCACGTCGGAGAGCGTCTATGACGGGCTGACCGGCTGCATTCACTGATGCGAACGTGACTGATTCTCATTAACGGAGTAGCATGCGCGGCGCTATCCGTCTGTCGTCCCGGTTCCGCGCATGTCCTCCAATGCCGCCTCCCTCACTGAACTGCTGATCCGCGAGCGCCCTGCGCTGCTGCGCCGGGTGCAGCGCATCCTTGGGGGCGACAATGGCGCCGAGGACGTGATCCAGGCCGTGTGGTTCAAGGCCCGCGGTGTTGACGACAGCCAGGCCATCGACAATCCGCGCGCCTATCTGTACCGGCTGGCCGCCAACCTGGCGACCGACCATGGCCGCGAATCGACCCGGCGCAACCGCCTGCTGGCCGACCATTACCTGTGGGGACCGGACGAGGTGATCTCGACCGAGGAACAGGCGATGGCCCAGGACGAGCTGCAGCGGGTGCTCGATGCGGCGGGACACCTGCCGGAGCCGACCCGCACCATCTTCCGGCTCAACCGCCTGCAGGGCCTGACCCAGGCCGAGATCGCACGCCGCCTGGGCGTGTCGGTGACCACGGTCGAGAACCATGTGCGCACCGCGTTGCAACGCCTGGCCTGGGCGCGCAGCGGCCGATGATTGCCCCGGCTTGGGGCTGGCCCGCGCTGAAACGTCTTGATAACTGGACCGAGGATGCGGTCTAGTTCCCCCGCCCGCGCTTGAATGCGCCTGTCTGCCAGCCGATGAGCCCGCCGAACATGCTGCCCGCCGCCAATGACGATGCCCTGGCCGAACAGGCCCGGGGCTGGATCGCGTGGCTGGCCGCAGGCGATATCAGCGATGTGCGCATGGATGAGTTCGAACACTGGCTGCAACAGCCGGGGCACCGTCGCGCCTTCGAGCACGAGCGTGCGTTGTGGCGCAGTGTGGGGCCGCGTCCGCAGTCTGCCCGCACCGAGCGCCGGCGCCCGAAGCGGTTGCGATGGGCAATGGCCACTGCGGCGGCACTGGCGATGCTGGTGGCATGGCCGGAAGCCTGGCTGCGCCTGCAGGCCGATCACCGTAGTACGCATGCCGTGCAGGACGTACGGCTGCCCGATGGCAGCCGCGCGGTGCTGGATGCGGACAGCGCGATCGCCGTGCGGTTCGATGCGGATGCACGCCAGATCGAGCTGCTGCGCGGGCGCGCCTGGTTCGAGGTCAGCCCGGATGCGCAGCGGCGTTTCAGCGTGCGTGCGGGCAATGGCGTGGTCGAGGACATCTCGACCGCGTTTTCCGTCGCACGCGACAGCGACCAGGTGGAAACCCAGGTCGGACAGGGCAGGGTGCGCGTGGCGAGCCCGGTTGACGGTGGCTGGACGTATCTGCAGGTGGGCCAGCGTGCCATCTATGGCGAACACAGTGGCGTGACGCGCCTGCAGGACGTGGCTGCCGACAGTGTCGGCGCGTGGCGGCAGGGCGAACTGCTGCTGGAGCAGGCCAGCGTCGCCGACGCCGTGCAATGGGTGGGGCGTTACCGCGCCGGCCCGACCTTCGTGCGCGGCGATCTGTCGCGGCTGCCGGCGGTCAGTGCGGCGCTGCGCATCGATCGCCCGGAACAGGCGCTGGACGCGTTGGCGGCAACGGCGGGATTGCAGGTTACCCGCCTTCCATTCGGCGTCGCCATCGTCCAGTAGATCCACGCCATGCGTGGGTGATCGTCGCGATGATCCCATTGTGCCGACCAACGGTCGGCACCCACCGCGATCGCAAATCCCTCTTGGGGTTCCTACCGCGCCACCCGTCTTACCCCGCGAACGTACCCGCCGCCGCCACGTACGTCGCCGTGTCCGCCTGTGTTGCGGATGACGCCGCGCCTGCGGCACCGATTACCTGACAGGTTCCCCATGTTCGACTCCCACCGCCCGGGCCGCGTGCTGCGCCCGTCCCGCCTGTGCATCGCCCTGCTGGCCGCCGGCCTGGCCAGCGCCGCACCGTCCGTGCTGGCACAGAGCGCCACCGGAAATCACGCTGCCGTGCAGCGCTTCGACATCCCCGCGCAGCCGCTGGACGAAGCACTGCGCAGCTTCATGCGCCAGTCCGGCGTGCAGGTCGTGTATCCGGCCACCCTCGCCCAGGGAGTGACCTCGCGCGCAGTCAACGGCAGCCTGTCGGCCAACGAGGCGCTGCAGCAGCTGCTGCAGGGCAGCGGGCTGGCGATGCGCCGGGTCAGTGCCGATGCGGTGACCCTGGAAGCGGCAACGCCGGTCCAGGCCGGCAGCGGTGTGATCGTCACCGATACGCTCAGCGTGGCCGGCGACCGTGTCGACGGCGGCGCAGGCAGTGACGAAGCGCGGCTGCTCGACAGCTATCGCAGCGTGGGTTCCACCACGACGCTCAACCGCACGCAGCTGGAGCGTTTCCGCGGGACCTCCAACGGCGACATCGTCAAGGGCGTGGCCGGTGTCACCGCCGGTGACCCGCGCGTGGGCAACGGGTTCGACGTCAACATCCGTGGTATCCAGGGCCAGGGCCGCGTGCCGGTGATCATCGACGGTGGCCAGTCCAGCATGGACACCTACCGTGGCTATGCCGGCCAGTCGCAGCGCACCTATCTCGACCCGGACCTGATCTCCAGCCTGACCATCACCAAGGGCCCGAGCCTGCAGGCCAACGCCTCCGGTGGCATCGGTGGCGTGGTCGAGATGGAGACGCTGAAGACCGGTGACGTGCTGCGCGAGGGGCGCGACTTCGGCGTGCGCGTGCGTGGCGGCCTGGCCAATGGCAGCGCCAACAACCTGCCGGCCTACAGCGCCGCGCCGCGCACCGATCGCAGCGCTACCGGCAGCCAGTTCTTCAACGTGGCCGGCGCCGGCCACTGGGACCGCTTCGACCTGGTCGCCGCCTATGCCTACCGTGACAACGGCAACTACTTCTCCGGCAAGCACGGCTACGATGATTTCCCGCAGACCCGTCGCACGCTGGCGCCGCTGAATCCGCCGCGTACCGAAGTGTTCAACACCTCGTCGCGCTCTAAGTCGGCGCTGCTCAAAGGCACCTGGCGCATCGACGACGCGCAGACGCTGGAAGCCGGTTACCGTCGCTACGAAGGCACCGCCGGCGAGATCATGGCCTCGCAGATCATCCGCGTCGACCGCGATCGCATTCCGCAGTGGGACCCGGGCCATGTCGACATGGACAGCTACAACCTGCGCTACCGCTTCAACCCGGACAGCGATCTGGTCGACCTGCGTGTCAATGCTGCGTACACCGATACCGACAGCGTGATGTACAACAGCCTGACCGGCATCACCCCGTGGTACTTCGACCGCCGTACCGAGTGGTATGACGCCCCGAGCTTCAGCGGTGACCCTGGCTACAAGGATGCGTATCGCAACCCGCTGCGGCAGAAGCGCCTGAACCTGGATGCCAGCAACACGTCGAAGTTCGACACCCGTGCCGGCGCGTTCACGCTGGACTACGGCCTGTCCTACAGCGATGAGGACATTGCACCGGGCAGCTCCGGCCCGGCCATGCACGATGACCTGGTCAACAACCGCTTCCTGCGCAATGCCGAGCGCAAGGAATACAGTGCCGTGGCGTCGCTGAAGTGGCAGCCCGACGAACACTGGGAGCTGCTGGCCGGCGGCCGCTGGAACCGGGTGGATGTGCACGACCGCAACCGCCTGGCAACGCCGGATGCCTACGAGGTGCAGGGCCAGTACCGCTATACCGAACTGCTCAATGGCAACCCGGCGCTGCCGTCGTGGCGTGCCAAGCGCATCGCGCTGCTGAACTGGTATCCGGACGCCAACGGCAATTTCACCCAGGCCTCGCTGCTGGCGTCGCCGTACAAGAAGGGCACCGTGGCCGACATCGCGGGCTGGAACTTCTATGACGCCGGCAAGCCGCAGGATCTGGAAGTGCCGGTCAGCTGGACCTGGTCGCAGCCGATCCGCCGTCGCGACAACGCGTTCTCGCCGACCGCCAGCGTCGCCTACCGCTTCAGCGAAGACACCATGGTCTACGTGAAGTACGCCGAGGGCACCAAGCTGCCGAGCCTGTTCGAGACCACGCTGGGCCTGTTCACTGCCGCCAAGCCGGTGGGCGAGCTGAAGCCGGAGCGCGCGCGCAGCTGGGAAATCGGCGCCAGCACCATCCGCTACGACCTGTTCACTGCCGGTGATCGCCTGGCGCTGAAGCTGGCCTACTTCGATACCCGCATCGACGATCTGATCACCCGCGACTACCGCACGCTGTCGGCGGGCCTGATCCGCAATGTCGACCAGTTCAAGGTGTCGGGCATGGAGTTCCAGTCGAGCTATGACAGCGGCAAGGTGTTCGCCGATCTGTCCGCGCACTACTACTTCAAGGCCAAGACCTGCGCGCCGGACATCGCCGCCGAGCGCCGCGCCTATGGCGTGCAGCGCAGGAACGCGGAGCTGGCCGGCACGCCGGACTGCGTGGATGGCGGCTTCGAGGGTTCGTACACCAACACGCAGAACCCGCCGCGCTACATGGTCAACCTGACCCTGGGCTCGCGCCTGTTCGACGAACGCCTGACCTTCGGTACCCGTGTGATCCACAACGCCGGCCCGATCAGCAAGCTGGACAAGGAATGGAACGTTGGCCTGTCGGCGATCCAGCAGCTGTACCGGCCGAACACGCTGGTGGATCTGTTTGCCAGCTGGAACTTCAACGACCAGTGGTCGGTGGAAGCGGGCGTGGACAACCTGACCGACCGCTACTACCTGGATCCGCTCGCCCTGGGCGTGATGCCGGCCCCGGGCCGCACCGCGCGCCTGGCGCTGACCTGGAAGTACTGATCGGCGGGCGACCTGCCTGCGGGGGTCGGATCCCTTTCCTGCGGAAAGGGCTCTGACCCCATCGGGTCCGGCCATCCACGCATGGCGTGGATCTACCGTGCCGCGTAATCGGTAGCGCCGGGCCATGCCCGGCGAACGCTTACAGCCCGGTCGCGGCCTTCACTGCATCTTCGTGCAGCGACTCGTTCAGCTCATCCACAACGGTGCTCCACGCCGCATCGGCCTGCAGCGATTCAGACAGGAACTGGCGCTGGGCATCGTTCCAGTAGGGGGCCTCGACCACTTCCACATCGGTGGCCAGCTGGTGCTCGCGGATGAAGCGGGCGATGCCCTCGGCACTGGCATCCAGGCCCAGCTGCAGGAACAGGTTGGTCATGCGTGGTTCGGTGGTGATCATCATCGGTTCCTGGTGGAAGTAGGGAATGCCCCATTATCGGCGCACACGGGCTTGGGGAAAGCCCCGCGGCGAACGTCTACAGCACGACGACCCTCCTGGCATTCCCCCCATGAACGCACACATTGCTCCTGAAGACAGCCGCAGCCTGCGGCTCAAGGCCGCCACCCGCGACAGCCACGGCGCCCTGGACAAGCGCATCATGGCCGGCGACATCTTCGCCGACCGCAGCAATTTCGCTCGTTTCCTGCGCGTGCAGTACCGCTTCCACCGCAGCATCGACGCGCTGTACGCCAACCCTGCACTGGACGCATTGCTGCCCGATCTTGGCGAGCGCCGCCGCCTGACCCAGGTGGCACGTGACCTGCAGGACCTGGAGCAGACGCTGCCGGGTACGGACATCGCCGCGCTGCCGTCGGACCTGGCGTTGCCCGCCGCGCTGGGCTGGCTGTACGTGGCCGAAGGCTCCAACCTGGGCGGTACCGTGCTGTACAAGATGGCGGCCAAGCTCGGCCTGGACCGTGACTTCGGCGCCCGCCACCTGGCCGCCCATCCGGATGGCGCCGCCCGCCACTGGCGCGAGTTCACCGCTGCGCTGGACGCGGTGCCGTTGAGCGCCGAGCAGGAGCAGCAGGTGATCGACGCCGCCGATGCGGCCTTCCGCAGCGTGCACGGCCACGTTGAAGTGGAATTCGCCTGATGAACGCCCGCCATCCGCGAGTGCAGCGCTGATGCGCTGGCTCTGGTTCGCGCTGGGCTGGGTAATGGTCGGCCTCGGCGTGATCGGTGCGTTGCTGCCGGTAATGCCGACCACCATTTTCCTGATCCTTGCAGTGGGCTGCTTCGCGCGCAGCTCGCCGAAGTTCGAGCAGCGCCTGCTGGCGCATCCACGCTACGGCCCGTCGCTGCGGCTGTGGCGCGAGCAGGGCGCGGTGTCGCGCAAGGGCAAGGCGTTCGCCAGCGCCGGCATGGCGGTGGGCTTTGCCCTGTTCTGCTGGGGCGCGCATCCGTCGTGGCGCCTGCTGCTGGGCGTGGGCCTGTTCTTTGCGGTCAGCGCCGGCTATGTGCTCAGTCGACCAGCACCACGCATTGAACCCACTCCGATGGTTGAACTGGACGATGCCAACGATCCGCGCGCGGCCCGCCGCCGTGGCGCAGCCCCCGATAGCGATGGAACCCGTGACGATGCTGCCTGCTGACCTGGCCCCCGTGGCCGCCCCTGCACTGACCCCGTGGGGCATGTACCTGGCCGCCGACGTGGTGGTGAAGACGGTGATGATCGCGCTGGCACTGGCGTCGCTCGCGACCTGGACCGTGCTGTTGGCCAAGGGCTGGGAGCTGGCCCGGCAGGCGCGGCAGCTGCGCGCGGCGCGCGCGCTGTTGCTGCAGTCCGCACAGTTGCCGGCGCAGAGCGAAGCGGCAAGCCTGCAGCAGGGCACCGCGCTGGCGATGCTGGACGCCGCACGCACCGAACTGCGCCTGTCGCAGGAGCTGGACAGCCGCGACGGCATCAAGGAACGCGTGGCGTCGCGGTTGGATCGCATCGAGCTGGAAACGGCGCGCGTGCAGCGGCGTGGTATCGGCGTGCTCGCCAGCATCGGTGCGGTGGCGCCGTTCGTGGGCCTGTTCGGCACGGTGTGGGGCATCATGAACAGCTTCATTGGTATTGCCCACAGCAACACCACCAATCTGGCGGTGGTCGCGCCGGGCATTGCCGAGGCCTTGCTGGCCACCGCGCTCGGCCTGGTCGCTGCGATTCCCGCGGTCCTGGTCTATAACCACTTCAGCCGCGTGCTGGCCGGCCTGCGTGGCCTGCTCGGCGATCTGTCGGCGGCGGTGCAGCAGCTGGTTTCGCGCGATCTTGATCGTGCCGTTCCGCGCAGCGCAGCGACGCCGCTGCGCGCGGTGCACTGAGGCGCGACGATGGCGATCAGGACCGCGTCCGACCGCGACGACACGCCGGAAGAAGCCCACGAGATCAACGTCACGCCGTTCATCGACGTGATGCTGGTGCTGCTGATCATCTTCATGGTGGCGGCCCCGCTGGCCACCGTATCGGTGCCGGTGCAGCTGCCGGCCAGCAGTGCCAGCGCCACGCCGCCGGACCAGGCGCCGGTGTATGTGACCGTGCAGGCCGATCTGTCACTGCGCGTCGGTGAGCAGGCGGTGGCACGCGACGGGCTGGCCGCTGCGCTGCAGGTAGCCACCCAGGGGGACACCTCGCAGCGCCTGTTCCTGCGTGCCGATACCCGCGTGCCTTACGGTGAACTGATGGCGACGCTGGATGCGCTGCGTGCTGCGGGCTACCTGAAGGTGGCACTGGTTGGACTGGAGCAGGGCGCGCGATGAGCGGACTGCGGCGCTGGGCGACCAGCCTGGCGATCGTGCTGCTGGTGCATGCGCTGCTGATTGGCGTGGCCTGCTGGTGGGCAGCGCGCGCTCCGGCGGTGGCTGCCGTAGCGCCGCCCGCAGCGTTGATGCTGGAGTTGGCGCCGATGGCACAGGCGCCGCCCGTGCCGCCGCGCGAGGTGGCAACCGGACCCCTGCAGCAGCAACAGCAGCGGCAGGCGCCGAAGCCGGCGCTACGCGAGCAGCCGAAGGCGCCGGTGCAGCCGCAGGGTGACCTGCCGCCGCCGCGCACACCTGAGCCGACGCCCTCGCCGGATACTGCCGACGCCAATGTCGCGCAGACCAGCGCGCCGCCGCAGGTCGCTGCCGACGCGGCTGCGCGCTATGCCGCACCGCAGACCACCGCCGGCGAGCGCAGTCGCGCTGAAGCCACCTGGGAAGGTCGCCTGCTGGGGCACCTGCAGAAGCATCGCCGCTATCCACGCCAGGCCGAGCGGCTGCGCCAGCAGGGTGTGGTGTACGTGCGCTTCGCTGTGGCTCGCGATGGCGCTGTCTCGGGCCTGGCACTGGGCCGCAGCAGTGGCTTCGCGTTGCTCGACCAGGAGACGCTGGATACCGTGCGGCGTGCCAGCCCGGTACCGGCGCCGCCGGCCGAAGTGGCCGGCGACCCGGTGGAAGTGATGGTGCCGGTGTCGTTCTTCCTGCGCGGGCGGTGATTGACGATGGGGTCGGATCCCTTTCCGCAGGAAAGGGATCCGACCCCATTCGGCGCCGCCATCCACGCGTGGCGTGGATTACAGCAGCGGTACCAGCAGCAGCGCGACGATGTTGATGATCTTGATCAGCGGGTTGATCGCCGGACCGGCGGTGTCCTTGTACGGGTCACCGAC
The DNA here is from genome assembly GCF_030291095.1 of Stenotrophomonas sp. 59. Lineage (NCBI taxonomy): Bacteria > Pseudomonadati > Pseudomonadota > Gammaproteobacteria > Lysobacterales > Lysobacteraceae > Stenotrophomonas > Stenotrophomonas sp. 59. The sequence continues at coordinate 3,708,685 of NZ_CP127408.1, read as the reverse complement.
GGTATCGCCGGTCACCGCGGCCTTGTGCGCTTCGCTGCCCTTGCCGCCGAAATGGCCATCCTCGATGTACTTCTTGGCGTTGTCCCAGGCGCCGCCGCCGGTGGTCATCGAAATGGCCACGAACAGGCCGGTCACGATGGTGCCGATCAGCAGGCCGCCCAGCGCGCGCGGCCCCAGCAGCAGGCCGACCACCACCGGCACCGCCACCGGCAGCAGCGAGGGCACGATCATTTCGCGGATCGCCGAGCGGGTCAGCATGTCCACCGCCTTGTCGTACTGCGGCTTGCCGGTGCCCTGCATGATGCCGGGGATCTCGCGGAACTGGCGACGCACTTCTTCCACCACCGCACCGGCGGCGCGGCCGACTGCTTCCATCGCCATCGCACCGAACAGATACGGAATCAGGCCGCCGATCAGCAGGCCGATGATCACCGTGTGGTCGCTGAGATCGAAGCGGAATTCCTGTCCGGGATGTGCGGCCTGCAGGTTGTGGGTGTAGTCGGCGAACAGCACCAGTGCCGCCAGCGCCGCTGAGCCGATCGCATAGCCCTTGGTCACCGCCTTGGTGGTGTTGCCCACCGCATCCAGTGGATCGGTGATGTCGCGGATCTCCGAGGGTAGTTCGGCCATTTCGGCGATGCCGCCGGCGTTGTCGGTGATCGGCCCATAGGCATCCAGGGCGACGATCATGCCGGCCATCGACAGCATCGCGGTGGCGGCGATGGCGATGCCGTACAGCCCACCCAGCGCGAACGCCCCCCAGATCGCCGCACACACCGCCACCACCGGCAGCGCGGTGGACTTCATCGAGATGCCGAGGCCGGCGATGATGTTGGTGCCGTGGCCGGTGGTCGAGGCCTGCGCCACATGTTGCACCGGCTTGTACTGGGTGCCGGTGTAGTACTCGGTGATCCACACGATCAGGCCGGTCAGGACCAGACCGATCAACGCGCAGCCATACAGCGCCATCGGCCCGTGCACGTTGTCGGACATCAACCCGGTGGTGATCGGGTAGAAGGCGATGGCGGCCAGCACGCCGGAGACGATCACACCCTTGTACAGCGCGCCCATGATCGAGCCGCCTGGCTTCACCTTGACGAACAGCGCACCGATGATGGAGGCGATGATCGAAACGCCGCCCAGCACCAGCGGATACAGCACGGCGTTGGCGCCTGCCTCGGCCAGCATCAGGCTGCCCAACAGCATGGTGGCGATGACGGTGACCGCATAGGTCTCGAACAGGTCGGCGGCCATGCCGGCGCAGTCGCCCACATTGTCACCGACGTTGTCGGCGATCACTGCCGGGTTGCGTGGGTCATCCTCGGGAATGCCGGCTTCGACCTTGCCGACCAGATCGGCGCCGACGTCGGCGCCCTTGGTGAAGATGCCACCGCCCAACCGCGCGAAGATCGAGATCAGCGACGAACCGAAGGCCAGGCCGACCAGCGCATGCAGTGCCTGTTCCATCGGCAGGCCCATGCGCAGCAGCAGCGCGTAGTAGCCGGCTACGCCCAGCAGGCCCAGCCCGACCACCAGCATGCCGGTGATCGCACCGCCACGGAACGCCACGTCCATCGCCGCACTGATGCCATGGCGTGCAGCCTCGGCAGTGCGCACGTTGGCGCGTACCGACACGTTCATGCCGATGTAGCCGGCCGCACCGGACAGCACCGCGCCGACCGCGAAACCAATCGCGGTGTACCAGCTGAGGAACACCCCGACCAGCACGAACAGCACCACGCCGGCCACGCCGATGGTCAGGTACTGGCGGTTGAGATAGGCACGCGCACCTTCCTGGATCGCGGTGGCGATCGCGACCATGCGTTCATTGCCGGTGGGTTGGCGCAGGATCCAGCGCGCCGAGACGATTCCGAACAGGATTGCGAGGATGGCGCAGCCCAGCGCCAATGACAGCCCGTGACGTTCCAGCATTAGACCCCTCCGCAGAATGGATGTAGGCATCCAGTGGCGATGAACGGCACCACGAGGGGGACGACGGGCTGCAGCCTGGAACCAACCCGTACCGACCTTGGCGGTCGTCCGACGTATGGCGGTGTTCAGCATTCCCTGGTGCCCGCAGTATGCGTGCACCCGCGCCTGGATGGTAGCGCCGGGCCGTGCCCGGCGAGCGCAGCGGCTGCTCGACCCACGCGCCTTTGCACCCCGTTAAGCCAATCTCTGCAAGCCTGCGCACAGTCCTGAAGGAGATTCCCCATGCGCCTGTCCCTGTTGATGCTCGCCGCCCTGGTCCCGGCGCTGCCGGCCTTCGCGGCGGAAACCCCGGAACTGCAGCGCGCCGTGGGTGCACCACAGGCGGTAGGCGCGGTGCATACGCTGCGGCAGATCCCCGAGGCCTGTGCGCGCCTGGAAGGTGCATTCACCGGCCAGGCTGCCGAGCCGTATCGCTTCTCCGCGGTGCGCACCAGCGAACAATGCCAGCCACGCGCGCGCTTCGTCGACTACACCAAGGCCCAGCCGAGTGCCGACAAGGGCTGGAAGCTCAATGATGTGATCCGCGTGCCCAGCGCTGCGTGCCCGGCGCAGCAGGCGGTGGTGCGCGTATGGCGGCTGCCGTCGAGCAACAAGGTCGAGCTGGACGGGCAGGGCCAGTCGCGCATCTACCTGGAAGAGGCGAAGAAGCAGGCGGCTGCCGGCCAGATTCCGCAGGTGACGATGTTTGCGGCGCAGTTGCAGATGGAAGGCAAGGCCTGCAATTGAGCGGGTGCATCCACGCATGGCGTGGATCTACCGAGGCTATCGGGCACACGGCACCGGGTAGTGCCGGCCGCTGGCCGGCGACCCTGCAATCAATCCGCCAGCTTCGCCCCGTGCGCCACCAGCAGCTCGCGCAGCGCCTTGCGGTGGCAGTGCGCCTCATCCTCGCAGTAGCACCCTACGCTGAGGTCGCTGTGCTGCGACATCGCAGCCAGCAGGTCCAGCGCATGGGACGCATCCGGCGCCCTCATCTCGGCCTTGTAGTGGCGGAAGAACGCATTCCAGTCGGCGGCCGTCTTCGCCTCATGCGCCTGCTTCACCAGTGCCGCGCTGGGTGACAGTGTCGGGAACCAGACGTCATACCAGTCCTGCCGGGCGAACTCGCTGCGTGGCACGCCGCGCGGCGGGCGGCGCACGGTACCGATACGCAGCCCCTCGCCAGCGGCGCGCGGCGTACCCAGTCGAACAACACGCAGTGCCATGGTGTTCCTCCATTAAAAGGGGACGGAGGGGATTAAGTCGTATCCGACCCACTACTGACCCTGTTGGAGATGACAGAGGGGAGTATGCGACTTAATCTCCTCCGTCCCCTTTATCGGCTCAGCCCTCGAAGGCCGGCAGCTTCTGCTTCACCGCCGCGTTCTTCAGGGTGACGTACTTCGGCAGTCCATCGGCCCCGTAGGGCAGCGGCGCTTCGCCCTTGATCAGCGGCGACAGGTAGGCGCGCGCCTTGGCGGTGATGCCGAAGCCATCGCGGCGTATGAAGCCGGCGGGCATCTTCTTTTCATGGTTGGCGATCTTCGACAGCGGTGCTGCTTCGATCTTCCAGCGGTAGGGAGCGTCGCTGCTGCGCACGATCACCGGCATCACGCCGTTCTGGCCCTTCAGCGCCAGCTGCACCGCGGCCTTGCCGACCGCCTGCGCCTGCTCCCAGTCGGTCTTGCTGGCCAGGTGCCGGGCCGAGCGCTGCAGGTAATCGGGCAGCGCCCAATGGACCTTCAGGCCCAGCTGGTCCTTGACCCGGCCGGCCAGGTGCGCGGCCACGCCACCCAGCTGCGAGTGGCCGAACGAGTCCTTGCCGCCGCCAGCGTCGGCGACGAAGCGGCCGTCGGCGGTGGCGATGCCTTCCGATGCCACCACCACGCAGTAGCCGACGCGCTCGACCACCGCCTTTACCTTGGCCAGGAACGCCGCCTCGTCGTAGGCACGCTCGGGCAGCAGGATGATGTGCGGGGCCTCGTCATCGCCGTTGCCGGCCAGGCCGGCAGCCGCGGCCAGCCAGCCGGCGTGGCGGCCCATCGCCTCGTAGATGAAGACGCGGGTGGAGGTCTCGGCCATCGCCGCCACGTCCAGCGCCGCCTCGCGTACCGACACGGCGGTGTATTTGGCCGCCGAGCCGAAGCCGGGGCAGGTGTCGGTCACCGCCAGGTCGTTGTCGATGGTCTTGGGCACGCCGATGCAGGTCAGGTCGTAGCCGGAGGCCTTGGCCAGCTGCGAGACCTTCAGCGCGGTATCGGCCGAGTCGTTGCCGCCGTTGTAGAGGAACCAGCGCACGTCATGGGCGCGCAGCACCTCCAGCAGGCGGTCGTAGCGGGCGCGGTCGGCGTCCAGCGATTTCAGCTTGACCCGGCACGAGCCGAACGCGCCGCCCGGGGTATGGGCGAGGGCGCGGATGGCGGCGGCGCTCTCCTTGCTGGTGTCGATCAGCTCCTCGCGCAGCGCGCCGAGGATGCCGTTGCGCGCTGCCAGGACCTTGATGCCCTTGGCCCGGGCCTGCTCGATCACCGCCGCCGCCGTGGCGTTGATGACGGCGGTGACACCACCGGATTGGGCGTAGAGGAGAGTACCGTTGCGCATGCGTCTACCTGCTCGGGGAAAGGACATTGCAGGGACATTACCCGGATGCGGTAAAGTGGCGCTATTGCGGTGCAGCGATACCGGTCCGTCCGGGACGCGAACCTTCTTTGTTTTCAACACGTTGGAGTCAGGTCAATGCGATTGGTTCTGTTGGGACCGCCCGGTTCGGGCAAGGGGACACAGGCGACGCGCCTGAAGGAAAAGCTGGGGATCGCCCACATTTCGACCGGTGACATGCTGCGCGCGGAAATCGCCGCGGGCACGGAGCTGGGCAAGCAGGCCAAGACAGTGATGGATGCCGGCAACCTGGTGTCGGATGACATCCTGCTGGGCATGCTGGAGTCGCGCCTGACCCAGGCCGATGTCGCCAAGGGCTTCATCCTCGATGGCTATCCGCGCAATGTGGCCCAGGCCAATGCGATGGACGGCCTGCTGGCCAAGATCGGCCAGCCGCTGGATGCCGTGGTGCAGCTGGACGTGGCCACCGAGCTGCTGGTCGACCGTATTGCCGGTCGCGCCAAGGAACAGGGTCGTGCCGACGACAATCCGGAAGCGGTGCGCCAGCGCCTGCAGGTCTACAACGACCAGACCGCCCCGGTGGTCGACTTCTATGCCGGCCGTGGCACCCTGGCCCGCGTCGACGGCGTCGGCGAACTGGACGAGATCGAAGCCCGCATCCTGGCGGCGATCAAGGCCTGATCCGGCGGGGCTGGGCTGCTGCCGGCCCTTCGGGCGAAAAAAACACAGGCCTGGTCCGCGAGGATCAGGCCTGTGTCGTTTCATAGGCGCCAGCAGAGGGCTTGCTCAGGGCCCCGCAGCATGAGCTCCCTTGGGGATGGCCTCTTGGGGAGTAGGACCGGTTCGGGTACTGCGGCTGGCAGTTCGAATTGTGTCCGGGTTCACAGAACATCGCTATCGGGAATTCCCTGACAGAAGATTGGAGTTTTCTCACATCCCGTGTAGGACTTGTCTTACCCGGGGGCGGACATTGGCCCTATACAGCCGTCATCGGTCACAATCCCCGGTCATGAGCAGCGTACATATCCTTGCAATCGCCGGCACCTTCATGGGCGGCGTGGCCGCCCTGGCGCGGGAACTCGGCCATACGGTCAGTGGCAGCGACCAGGCCATCTATCCGCCGATGTCGACCCAGCTGGAACAGCTGGGCATCACCCTGGACCAGGGCTATCGCGCCGACAGCGTGCCGGCCGGAACCGATGACGTGGTGATCGGCAACGCACTCTCGCGCGGCAATGCGGCGGTGGAGGCTGTGCTCGACGCCGGCCAGCGCTACATTTCGGGTGCGCAGTGGCTGTCCGAACAGGTACTGCCGGGCCGCGACACCCTGGCCGTGGCCGGTACCCATGGCAAGACCACCACCACCACCATCCTCACCTGGCTGCTGGAAAGCGCCGGACGTTCGCCGGGCTTCCTGATCGGCGGCGTGGCCGAGGATTTCGGCGTTTCCGCGCGCGTGGGCCAGGGCCGCGAATTCGTGGTCGAAGCCGATGAGTACGACACCGCCTTCTTCGACAAGCGCAGCAAGTTCGTGCACTACCGGCCGCTGGTGGCGATCCTCAACAACCTTGAATACGACCACGCCGACATCTTTCCCGATGTGGCGGCGATCCAGCGCCAGTTCCACCATCTGGTGCGCACCGTGCCGGCGCGTGGCCGCCTGATCGTCAACGGTGAGGACCAGCACCTGGCCGAGGTGCTGGCGATGGGCTGCTGGACCCCGGTCGAGCGCTTCGGCTTCGACCCGTCGCTGGAATGGCATGCCGAGCTGCTGGCTGCCGATGGCAGCGCGTTCCGCGTGCACCATCGCGGGCAGGCGCTGGGTGATGTGCAGTGGTCGCTGCTGGGCCGGCACAACGTGCTCAACGGCCTGGCCGCGCTGGCCGCCGCGCATGCCGTGGGCGTGGCACCAGCCGAGGTGATTCCGGCGCTGGCGCGCTTCCGCAGCGTCAAGCGCCGCATGGAAGTGATCGGCAGCCATGACGGCATCACCGTGTACGACGATTTCGCCCATCACCCGACCGCGATCGCCACCACGCTGGAAGGCCTGCGTGCCAAGGTCGGCGATGCGCGCATCGTGGTTGCGATGGAGCCGCGCAGCAATTCGATGCGGCTGGGCGCACATGCGCAGGCGCTGGCGCCCTCGCTGGCACTGGCCGATGAAGTGGTGTTCCTGCACCGCCCGGAACTGGCCTGGGATGCCGCCGCTGTGATCGCCGCGGTGCGTGGTGAAGCGCACGCGGTGCCGGATACCGACGCGCTGCTGGCGCAGCTGCAGGACAGCGCGCGCAGCGGCGACCACGTGGTGTTCATGTCCAATGGTGGCTTCGACGGCGCACCGCGCCGCTTCCTTGCCGCGCTGCAGGCCCGATGAGCAGCGACACGTCACTGCCGCTGTTTCCGCTGCACACCACGCTGGTACCGGGTGCAGCGGTGGGCCTGCGCGTGTTCGAGCGGCGCTACCTTGATCTGGTGCGCGACAGCGGCCGTAGTGGCGAAGGCTTCGGTGTCTGCCTGATCCTCGACGGCCAGGAAGTGGGAGCCCCGGCAACACCGGCGGCCTATGGCGTGCAGGTGCGCATCGAAGACTTCGATGTCGGCGCCGACGGCGTGCTGCAGTTGCGCCTGCGCGGCACCCGCCGTTTCCATGTCGAGCGCACCCGCGTGCGCGACAACGGGCTGGTGGTGGCCGATGTGCGCTGGTGCGAGGAAGACCCCGATGACGAACTGCGGCCGCAGCATGCACTGCTGGCCACGGTGCTGGGGCACATCATCGAGCAGGCCGGTGAGGCCTATGCGCCGGCCAATCCCGCGTTGCTGGACCAGGCCAGCTGGGTCGGCTGGCGGCTGGCCGAGCTGCTGCCGCTGAGCGAGCAGCAGCGGTTGCAGCTGCTGCAGCTGGATGACCCGCACCAGCGGTTGCAGCAGTTGCTGGGGTGGATGCCGTAGAAGCCTGCCTCGGGTGGGTGTGCACCTTGGTGCACACGCTGGGGCATGCGGTGAATGCCATCCACGCATGGCGTGGATCTACCTCCGCCGGGCATGGCCCGGGGCTACCACCCGGGATTTCATTTCCGCCGGGCATGGCCCGGGGCTACCCGTCCGTGTTCCGGTAGCGCCGGGCCATGCCCGGCGGCTCCATCACGGCGTGGTCTTCAACCGCAGCACCGGCAAGCCGGTTTCGCTGTGCACGTCCTCGCGCTGCGGCAGGTCCTGCACGGCGTCCTTCACAGCATTCAATGCCGGGTCGACGCCACGCAGCGGGTGCCACATGCCGATCCACTCGAAGTGGCGTTCGTAACGCAGGGTCTGCGCGCTGCCCAGCCACAGCGGCGTGTTGCCCGGCTGCAGCTGGGCCGGTGCTGGCCACAGCCGCAGTACATAGCGCTCATCCGGCTTCGCGCCCTGGCGCACCATCAGCAGGGCTTCCACGCGGGTTTCCAGCGTCGCCGGCAGCACCGGCAGTTCATCGGCGCCGGTGTTCTTGTCCAGCATCAGCAGCGCCTGCTGCCAGCCGGCCTGTTCCTGCCGCTTCCAGCCACGTGCTTCCAGCTGCGCCTGCAGGGGTGCCAATGGGCCGGCCACCTGCACGTCCAGCGGCCAGCGCTGATCGTCGTCGAATTCGTTGCGGCGTGCGGGCAACTGCGCCCAGTCGTGCTGCCACCAGGCCTGCATGTCCATCGCCTGCGGTGCCGGCAGGGTCGGTTCGAAGCGTTCCAGCTTCACCGGAATGTGGCGCGGCGCGTACCACATCGCTGCCACGGCGAAGACGCCGTAGAACAGCCAGGCGACCGGCTTTACCCAGAACGAGCGGTTGAAGCGGCGGCGATAGGCGATGCCCAGCACCAGCAGCCAGAACGTGCCGAACAGCATGCCGCCGATCACGTCGCTCAGCCAATGCGCGCCCAGGTACAGGCGCGAGAAGCCGATCAGGCTGACCACGATGCCCGAGACCAGGTACGGCCAGACGCGGGTGCGGCCGGGCATCTCGCGTGCGATCAGCACCGCGAAGAAGCCGAAGGTGATGGTGGCCATGGTCACCGACACCGACGGGAAGCCGAAGCCACTGCTGGCATCGACCGGGCGCACCACATCCACGGTGGCGCCCAGCAGCATGGTCAGTGCCAGGCCGAAGGCGAGGGCGGCCAGCCAGTGCGCGGCCGCCATCCAGCGCCGGCGCCAGATCAAATAGCCCATCGCCGCAGCGGTGGCGGGCAGCAGTACCTGCCACGCCCCCAGCGACGCCAGCGCAGCCATCGGGTAGTCGGCCAGTGGATTACGCAGCGCCAGCATGGCCTGGTGCACCAGCAGGTCGATGGCCAGCGGCTCGCCGTGTGCGACCACCACGGTCAGCAGCGCGAACCAGCCCCAGCCCAGCAGGAGCAGCATCAACGCCAGCATCGCCAGCGGCACCGATTCGCGGCGCTTCGGGTCCAGCACGCCCACGGTGTAGCGGCCCAGCGTCGGGTGGCGGTTGGACCAGTCCAGCAAGCGTGCCAGCCAGTTGTCCATGCGTGCGGCCGACCAGCGGTAGCCGTACAGCACGATGGCCCAGACCAGGCCGAGGATCACCGCCAGCAGGCCGACCACCACCACCAGCCGCCCGGCCACGGCAGCCACCGCGTCATACGCTTCGCCGAGAATCCAGCCCGGGGCCAGGAACAGCACTGCCCAGGAAATGCTGGCGATGCCGCTGGCCTGCACGTAGCGGCTGGCGGGCATCTTCATCATGCCGGCGATGGCCGGCACGAACGGGCGGATCGCGCCAACGTAGCGCGCCACCAGGATGCTCTTGAATGCATTGCGGCGGAACAGGTTCTCGCCACGGTCGAGCAGCTGCGGATAGCGGCTGAACGGCCACACGCCACGCAGCCGGTCGCCCCAGCGGCGGCCGATCCAGTAGCTGATGCCGTCGCCGGCAAACGCGCCCAATGCCGCAGCCGCCACCGCGTACGGCCCGGAGATCTGGCCCAGGCCAATGAACACGCCCACCGCGAACAGCAATGGCAGGGCCGGCACAATGGCGCCGAGAATGATCACCGCATCGCAGAAGGCGATGAGGAAGATAACGGCGCCCGCCAGCACGGGGTGAGCGGCAATCCACGCGAGCGTGGCGTCGATCCATGAAGAGTCCATTGCCCGATTATAGGGGCGTGAAGGTGACTGGTTCCCAGCCGCTTCGTGACCGTTTGCAACCGGCGCCATCGCCTAGAATGGGGTCATGCCGCATACGCCAGACGCTCCCCACCATGCTTTGAAGGCCGACAGCTTCGGCCGGATCCTTCTCGTGAAAGGGCCCGAAGGCCGGTTCGTACGCCGCGATCTGGGCGCCACGCCGCTGTGGCTGCGGTTGCCTGCGTGGTGGCTTGCACGTCGCGAGGCACGCGCGCTGCGCCATATCCATGGCATGGCCGATGTGCCGCAGCTGCTGGCCTGGGATGGCCGCCACCTCGACCGCAGCTTCATGGCCGGCGATGCCATGTACCAGCGTCCGCCGCGCGGCGACCTGGCCTGGTTCCGTTCCGCACGGCGCCTGCTGCAGCAGCTGCACCGCCGTGGCGTGGCCCACAACGATCTGGCCAAGGAGGCCAACTGGCTGGTCACCGAGGATGGCCGCCCGGCGCTGATCGACTTCCAGCTGGCAGTGATCGGCAACCCGCGCTCGCGCTGGATGCGTCTGCTGGCCCGTGAGGACCTGCGCCACCTGCTCAAGCACAAGCGCATGTACTGCCGTGAATCGCTCACTCCGGTGGAAAAGCGCGTGCTCAAGCGTACCTCGTGGGTGCGCGAGCTGTGGTTCGCCACCGGCAAGCCGGTCTACCGCTTCATCACCCGCCGCATCCTGCACTGGGAAGACAACGAGGGGCAGGGACCGAAGCCGTGAGTGCATCGCAGGTGATGAGCGCCCCGCCGAGCGCGGGCAGCGTGCTGCGCACTCAGCTGCCCGGTGCGGATTTCGTGCACGCCTGCCAGGCCACCACCCGGCGCGACGGGCGTACTGCACTGCAGGCCTACCGCGACATGGCGGCGACGATACCCGGCTGGTTCGATGGCTTGATGGCACTGCGCAACCACGGCATGCGCCTGCTGGGCATGAAGCATCTGGGGTCGTTGCGGGCGGTGCAGGGCACTGTCGATCCGGCGCCCGGCCAGCGGCTGGGCATCTTCACCCTGCAGTCGCTGGATGACGATGCCATCGTGCTGGAAGACGATGATCGCCACCTGCGCGTACAGCTGGCCCTGCAATGGCAGGGTGACGTGCTGGAAGTGGCGACGGTGGTGCATACGCACAACGCGTTTGGGCGCCTCTACATGCTGCCGGTCGCGCCCGTGCACAGGTTGATCGTGCCGCATCTGCTGCAGAAACAGGTGCAGGCCTACCGGTGACGCGCCACTGCGTCCGCCGGGCATGGCCCGGCGCTACCTGGACGGCACGTTTCGCATCGGTAGCGCCGGGCCATGCCCGGCGACACGCGGCGTTTCCGGGTTACGGCGTCGCCGGCACCACCTGCTGGCCGATGAAGTTGCGCTTGGCATCGAAGTCATAGGCGATCTGCAGCTGGCCCACGTCCGGGCAGGCGTGGCAGTCGCGCAGCGGTGTGCGGTACAGCAGGCGGATGCCGCCGCCCTCCAGCGGTGTCGCTCCGGCCGACTGCGCAGGCGCGAACGGCGTGGCCTGCGGGTTGGCCTTCAGCAGTTCCTGCACGGCCGGGTCGGCACGCAGCGTGTCGTCCAGCTGCACGGCATCCACATCGATGCGCTTGCCGCTGGCGTCGACCAGGCGGGTACCTTCGTTGGTGTTGGCCCGGAAGGGATACTCGACCGTGGCAATGCCCAGCCCCTCGTTCTCATGCCACGCGGTGACATACGCCAGTTCCCCGGCGCTGGACAGTTGCTCGGCGGCGGTGATCGCCTCGGCGCTCGCTCCCCCCGCTCGCATCGCATCGCGCAGGCAATCCCGGGTGGCCGCATTCTCGCCCTGGCGGCATGCGTTCAGATCGCCGTCCCAGACCACGGCCTCGCTCCAGCGCATCTTTCCGTCGGCGGCGGCCTTCTCCGCGCTGGGCGCGTCACCGGCGGGCGGCTCCTTGCCGGGTTCCGGCGAACGGCCCTGGCAGGCAGTCAGCAGGGCAAGCCCCAAGGCAGGCAGCAACAGGCGGGAACGGCGCATGGCGTGAACCTCGTGCGTTGGCTGGAGGCCCGAGTATCGTCAAGACCGGGTGAACTCCGCGTCGGCGCGGCATACTAGCGGCTCATTGCATACGCTGGAGTGTGGAACGTGGGCAGTCTGCAGGGCAAAACGCTTTTCATCACCGGTGCCTCGCGTGGCATCGGCCTGGCCATCGCACTGCGCGCTGCGCGCGACGGTGCCAATGTGGCCATCGCGGCCAAGTCGTCGGTGCCGAATCCGAAGCTGCCGGGCACCATCCACACCGCCGCCGAAGCGGTGACGGCGGCAGGCGGGCAGGGCCTGGCGCTGAAGTGCGACATCCGCGAGGAAGAGCAGGTGCAGGCGGCCGTCGCGGCCACGGTCGATACCTTCGGTGGCATCGACATCCTGATCAACAACGCCAGCGCGATCTGGCTGCGCGGCACGCTGGATACGCCGATGAAGCGCTTCGACCTGATGCAGCAGGTCAATGCGCGCGGCAGTTTCCTGTGCGCGCAGGCCTGCCTGCCGTACCTGCTGCAGGCGCCGAATCCGCACATCCTCACGTTGGCGCCACCGCCGAGCCTGGAGCCGAAATGGTGGGCACCGCACACCGGCTACACGCTGGCAAAGATGGGCATGAGCTTCGTCACCCTGGGCCTGGCTGCGGAGTTCGGTCTGCAGGGCGTGGCGGTGAACGCGCTGTGGCCGCGCACGGTGATCGCCACCGATGCGATCAACATGATTCCGGGCGTGGATGCGGCCGGTTGCCGTACGCCACAGATCATGGCCGACGCCGCGCATGCGGTGCTGGTGCGCGAAGCGGCCGGTTTCCATGGCCAGTTCCTGATCGATGATGAAGTGCTGGCGCAGGCCGGCGTCACCGATCTTTCGGGCTACGCGGTGGACCCGTCGCGGCCGTTGCTGCCGGATCTGTTCCTGGATTGAGGCGCGGGCATCCACGCATGGTGTGGATCTGCCGCATGCATCCACGCGTGACCGCCCACGGGTAGCGCCGGGCCATGCCCGGCGAACCCCTCAATGGTTGAACGCATCCGGCAGTTCACCGCCGCACTTGCGGCAGTGCCGTGCATCCGGCTCGTGGCCTTCCAGCCCGCAGTGCGGGCAGCCACGCGCATCACGGCGCGCGGCCAGCTCGGCTTCGCGCATGGTGCTGGCCAGTTCGGCGGTGTAGATGCCGGTGGGCACGGCGATGATGCTGTAGCCGATCAGGATCAGCACCGAGGTGACGAAGCGGCCAAGCACGGTCTGCGGCACGATGTCGCCGAAGCCGACCGTGGCCATGGTCACCACCGCCCAGTACATGCTGGCCGGGATGTTGCTGAAACCATGTTCAGGGCCTTCGATCACGTACATCAGTGCGCCGGCGATGATGGTGATGGTGATCACCGTGAACAGGAACACCAGCACCTTGCGCCGGCTGCGCCACAGCGACGTCATCAATACGCCGCTTTCCTCGATGTAGCGGGTCAGCTTGAGGATGCGGAACACGCGCAGGATGCGCAGCGCGCGCACCACCAGCAGGCTCTGCGCGCCGGGGATGAACATCGACAGGTAGGCGGGCAGGATCGACAGCAGGTCGATGATGCCCCAGATGCTCACCGCGTAACGCAGCGGGCGCTTTACCACCGCCAGCCGCAGCAGGTATTCGGCGGTGAAGATGATGGTGAAGGCCCATTCCAGGATGTACAGGCCGGTGGACCATTCGGCATGCAGGTGCTGCACGCTGTCGATCATCACCACCAGGATGCTGGCGACGATCGCCACCACCAGGATCAGGTCGAAATTGCGCGAGGGCCGCGAGTCATGGCGGTAGATGATGTCGAACCACCGACGGCGCCAGCCGGTTTCGGTGGCGGGGTTCAGCTGGGGGGCGGAAAACGGTCGCATGGGCGCATTGTGCCGCAGGGGTTCCGGCGCGAGAATGGGGATTCCTGAACCCTGCCGACTGCCATGACCGCCGCTACCGATCCGCTGATCTCCCTTTCGCACTATTACCTGCCGGTCTACAAGCCCCGCCAGGTGGTACTGGAGCGAGGCCAGGGCGCCCGCGTGTGGGACAGCCAGGGCCGTGAGTTCATCGACCTGGCCGCTGGCATCGCCGTGTGCGGCCTGGGCCACAACGATCCGGACCTGGTGGCCGCGCTGGTCGAGCAGGCCGGCAAGCTGTGGCACACCAGCAACGTGTTCTACAGCGCGCCGCCGCTGCACCTGGCCGAGGAGCTGGTGAAGGCCAGCCGCTTCGCCGAGCGCGTGTTCCTGTGCAACTCCGGCGCCGAAGCCAACGAAGTGGCGATCAAGATGGTCCGCAAGTGGGCCTCCAGCCAGGGCCGCCCGGCCGACAAGCGGGTGATCATCACCTTCCGCGGCAGCTTCCACGGCCGCACCATGGGCGCGGTGACCGCCACCGCCCAGCCGAAGTACCAGGAAGGCTACGAGCCGCTGCCCGGTGGCTTCCGCTACATCGATTTCAACGATGAAGTGCAGCTGGAAACCGCGATGGCCGCCGGCGATGTGGCTGCAGTGATGCTGGAGCCGATCCAGGGCGAGGGCGGCGTGATGCCGGCCAAGTCCGGTTTCCTCAAGCGCGTGCGCGAGCTGTGCGACCAGCACAACGCGCTGCTGGTGCTGGATGAGATCCAGGCCGGCATGGGCCGCACCGGCACTCTGTTTGCGCACTGGCAGGACGACGTGGTGCCGGACATGGTCACCCTGGCCAAGGCACTCGGCGGTGGCTTCCCGATCGGCGCGATGCTGGCCGGCCCGAAGGTAGCCGAGACCATGCAGTTCGGCGCGCACGGCACCACCTTCGGTGGCAACCCGCTGGCTGCTGCGGTCGCCCGCGTGGCACTGCGCAAGCTGGCCTCGGCGGAGATCGCCGCCAATGTCAGCCGCCAGTCGAAGGCGCTGCGCGACGGCTTTGCGCGCATCAATGAAGAATTCGGCGTGTTCAGCGACGTGCGTGGCCGTGGCCTGATGCTGGGCGCAGTGCTGAGCAAGGACTTTGCCGGCCAGGCTGGCGCGATCCTCGACCACGCCGCCGAGCAGGGCCTGCTGACCCTGCAGGCCGGCCCGGACGTGCTGCGCTTCGTGCCGTCGCTGAACATCACCGACGAAGAAGTGGCCGAAGGCCTCAAGCGCCTGCGCGCGGCGATTGCTGCGTTCGTCGCGGCGCGCTGAAACCCTGGCGCTGGGGTCGGATCCCTCTCCTGCGGAGAGGGCTCTGACCCCGTTGCCGAGCCGAGCATGGGCTCGGCTCTACGGTGCTTCACGCAATCCGATAGCGCTTCAGCACCTTGCCCAATCCACGGCCATCGCGCACGGTTTCCGCATGCAGGCCGGCGGCGCGTGCACCGCGTACGTTGGCGAACAGGTCATCAACGAACAGCGTGTGCGCAGGCGCTGCATCGAGCATCTGCAGCGTGCGCAGGAACACCTCCGGCGCCGGTTTGCGCAGGCCGAAATCGGCGCTGCAGAACACGCGCCCCAGCAGGGCAGGGAACAGCTCCGGCAGCAGGGAAGGCAACGCCTGCTTCATCAACGCGCCATTGTTGGTCAGCACCGCCATCGGCAGCTGCAGGGCCTGCAGCCGTTGCAATACTGCTGGCTGCGGATGGCTGGCGGCTTGCCGCGCTGCTGTCCAGGTGTCCACGTCGACGGTCCTGTGCAGAAGCTCTCCCAATCGCGCCAGATAGGCCGGGGCATCCAGCGCGCCATTGTCATGCGCGGCTTCCAGGCCGCTGTCGTACAGCGCAGCCTGCACGGCCTGCGTCGGAACCCCCAGCGCCTGCGCCAGGTGCAGTACACGCTGCGTGCGCTGGTACTGCACCAGCACGCCATCCACATCCAGCAGCAACAGATCGATCCGCATTGGCCGAGCATGCCATCGTGGCCGATGTGCGGAAACCCTGGAGTGCGCGTGCGACAGACGGTCGCAGACACGGCTGCAGGCGCCTGCCTAGAATGGCGCTTGAACCTGCAGGAGACGCAACGATGAAGGCTTGGATGGTGGCAGTAGGACTGGGGGCGCTGATGCTGGCGCCGTCGGCGATGGCGCGGGTGTGTGCGGTGAGCATCGACAGCACCGACCAGATGAGCTTCAGCAGCCGCGAGATCAAGGTCGCCGCCGACTGCACCGCCGTGGACCTGACCCTGCGCCACACCGGCAAGCTGGCCGCCACTGCCATGGGCCACAACTGGGTACTGACCCGCACCGCCGATTACCAGCCGGTGGCGATGGCCGGCATGCGCATGACCCTGGCCGACAGCTACCTGCCGAAGGCCGACAAGCGCGTGCTGGCGCACACCAAGGTGATCGGTGGCGGTGAGACCACGCGCGTGCGTTTCTCCACCCAGGGCCTGCAGAAGGGCGGTGACTACACCTTCTTCTGCTCGTTCCCCGGCCACTTCGCGATGATGAAGGGCAAGTTCGTCTTCGGTTGATGCAGCCACGCATGGCGTGGCTCTACCGGTAGATCCACGCCATGCGTGGATGAGAAAAGGGGACGGAGGGGATCAAGTCGTTTGTGCACAAACGACTTGATCCCCTCCGTCCCCTTTTTGTGCCAACCAAGGTTGGCACCTACCAGGGGTGTCTCAGCCCTTGGCGGCCTTGAACGCCACGCGTGCAGCGGCGAGGGTCGCCTCGATCACCGCATCGTCGTGCGCGCTGGACAGGAAGCCCGCCTCGTACGCCGACGGTGCCAGGAACACGCCCTGGTCCAGCATGGCGTGGAAGAAGCGGTTGAATGCCGGGATGTCGCAGGCGGTAGCCTGCGCATAGGTTTCCACCTTCTCACGGGTGAAGAACAGGCCGAACATCGCGCCCACGCGGGTGGTGGTCACCGCCACGCCTGCCTCGGTGGCGGCCGCTTCCAGGCCGGCGCACAGGCGCGCGGTGCGTTCGGCCAGGTCGACGTGGAAGCCCGGCTGCTGGATCAGCTCCAGCATCGCCAGGCCGGCGGCCATCGCCACCGGATTGCCGCTCAGCGTGCCGGCCTGGTAGATCGGGCCGGCCGGGGCGATCTGCTGCATCAGCTCGCGGCGACCGCCATAGGCGCCCACCGGCATGCCGCCGCCGATGATCTTGCCGAAGGTGGTCAGGTCGGGGGTGATGCCGTAGTGCGCCTGCGCACCGCCGAGGGCGACGCGGAATCCGGTCATCACTTCGTCGAAGATCAGCAGCGCGCCATGCTTCGTGCACAGTTCGCGCAGGTGCTGCAGGTAGCCGTCGCGCGGCGGGATGCAGTTGGCGTTGCCGACCACCGGTTCGATGATCAGGCCGGCGATGTCGTCACCCTGCTGTTCGAACAGCGCGGTGGCAGCCTCGAAGTCGTTGTAGGGCAGGGTCAGGGTCAGCTCGCTCAGCCCGGCCGGCACGCCTGGCGAGGTCGGTACGCCCAGGGTCAGCATGCCGCTGCCGGCCTTGACCAGGAACGAATCGCCATGGCCGTGGTAGCAGCCTTCGAACTTGACGATGCGGTTGCGCCCGGTGGCACCGCGCGCCAGGCGGATCGCGGACAGCGTGGCTTCGGTGCCGGAGTTGACCATGCGTACCATCTCGCACGACGGCACCAGGCGGGTGATGGTTTCGGCCATGGTCACTTCGGCCGAGCACGGCGCGCCGAACGACAGGCCGTTGTCGATCGCCTTCTTCACCGCCTGGCGCACGGCCGGGTGGTTGTGGCCGACGATCATCGGGCCCCAGGAACCGACGTAATCGATGTAGCGGTTGCCGTCGACGTCGTACAGGTAGGCGCCGTCGGCGCGCTCGACGAAGAACGGCTCGCCGCCGACCGACTTGAACGCACGTACCGGCGAATTGACGCCGCCCGGCAGCAGCTGCTGGGCACGGGAGAACAGGGCGTGGGACTGGTCGTGGTTCATGGGGCTTTCCTGGGCATTACGCGAACTGGGCGAGGTAGGCGCGCTGGGTCGCGACCGGGTCCGGTGCGGCATAGATACCGCTGACCACGGCCACCAGATCGGCGCCGGCGTCGATGATGGGACCGACATTGTCCGGCGTCAGGCCGCCGATCGCCACCCGCGGCACGCCCAGTGCGGCGCTTTGCCGCAGCAGGTCGGTGTGGGCGCGGCTGCTGGTGACCTTGGTGGTGGTCGGGAAGAAGGCGCCGAAGGCCACGTAGCTGGCGCCGGCCGCCACGGCCTTCTCGGCATTGGCCAGCTGGTCGTAGCAGGAGGCGCCGATGATGGCGTCAGGGCCGAGCAGAGCGCGCGCGCTGGGAATGTCGCCGTCGGTGCCGCCCAGGTGCACGCCGGCCGCGCCCACGGCCTGGGCCAGCACCGGGTCGTCGTTGATGATCAGCGGTACACCGTAGTGTGCGCACAGCGCCTGCAGCGCGATCGCCTGCTCCTGCCGCAGCGCGTCGCTGGCGGTCTTGTTGCGGTGCTGCAGCCAGGTGGCGCCGGCAGCCAGCAGCGGTGCGGTACGGGCCAGCAGGCGTGCGGTATCGGGCTCGTCCGGGGTGATCAGGTAGACGCCGCGGGGCGCCGGGGAAGCAGAAGTCATCGATGGCTACCGGTGCGTGGGCCGCGATGGGACAATGGCGGCCCGTGAATCCAGCCCCGATTATCCGATGAGCGACGCCACCCCCACCACCCTGCGAACCTGGATGTGCGTGGTCTGCGGCTTTCTTTACAGCGAAACGGAAGGCTTGCCGGAAGAGGGCATCGCGCCCGGGACGCGTTGGGAGGACATTCCCGAGACCTGGACCTGCCCGGACTGCGGGGTGACCAAGGCCGATTTCGAGATGGTCGAGGTCGATTGATCGCAAGGGTCGCCGGGCATGGCCCGGCGCTACCGGTGGGTGCGGACCGTTGGTCCACACACCGGCTCCTTCAATGCAGCCGCGGCACCGGTCCACCCAGGTCGATCAGCTTTTCGCGCAGCCACTGCGCATCGCTGGCCTCGGGATTGCGCTTCAGGTACTGCCCCAGGTCATGGCGGGCACCGGCCAGGTACTCCAGCTGCAGGTAGGCCAGGCCGCGGTCGCGCAGCGCGTCGTCCTGCTCCGGGGCCAGCTTCAGCAGGCGGTCGGCACTGCGCGCGGCACGGTCCCATTCGCCGGCTTCGGCGTAGACACCATGCAGGTTGCGCAGCATGCGCATGAGGATGGCGCGCGCCGGCGCCGGGTCGAGGATCTGCGCCAGCACCTGGTCGTCGGGCATCTGCCCGCCCAGGTGTGATTTGGCCCGCTCGCGCAGCTCGTCCACGTCCAGTGGCCGGCCGCCGTTGAACGGGTCCATCACCAGCACGCCGTCGTCCACCGGCAGGCGCACCAGGAAGTGGCCGGGGAAGGACACGCCATCCAGCGGGATGCCCAGCCGGCGCGCGACTTCCATCTGCACAAGCGCCAACGAGATCGGGTTGCCCAGGCGCCGCTCGAACACCTGGTTGAGGTAGCTGTTGCGCGGGTCGTAATACTCGTCGTGGTCCCCGCTGTAGCCCAGCTCGTCGAACAGGTGGCGGTTGATCGCCGCCATCTTCAAGGGGCTGTTGTCGATGCTCTCCACTTCCGAGCGCAGGTGGTCGACATGGCTCTGGATCAGCGCGTCGTAGGTGGACGGCTGCAGATCGGGGTATTCATCGCGCGCGATCAGCAGCGCGGTCGGCAACAAGGGCAGCGCCTCGTCTTCGAGGTCGGCCAGTGCATCCCAGTCGGGGAGTGTGATCCGGTCCTGCATGACCACAGACTGGCGGCAATTGCAGGCGGTTTCAAGCGGTGTCGCGTGAATTCCTCATGTCATCGTTGCCCCATCCACGCATGGCGTGGATCTACCGCGGAAACTGACAGGGGGGTGGTGTGGGCTTGCAGGACCGCAGGCGCCATGGATGGCGCCTACGAGCCCCCAGGGATGGGTTTACGGCGTGTCCTGCAAGCCCACACCGCCCCGCCATCCTCGGTCGCCCAGCTTTTGCCTTTGATGTTGATTCGGCGGGTGCCGGGCGCAGCCCGGCAGAACCCCGTTACTCGATGCCCGGGCCAAAGGTCAGCGCGGTGCCGTCCTTCAGCTTGAGCTTCTCGGCCTGGCCCGCATTGAGCTCCAGCACGTACCGGGCCGGACCACCGCTGGGATACGGCGGGCACATGTCGCCGGCCGAGCACGGCGGAACGTCGCGCTGCTGGCTGACCAGCCTGCGCTCGCTGTCGAAGTACAGGATGTCCAGCGCGATCCTGGTGTTCTTCATCCAATACGCCTGCATTTCCTCGCGGTCGTGGATGAACAGCATGCCGTGGTCGGCCGCCATCTGGTCGCGGAACATCAGCCCGCGCGCGCGGGTTTCATCGTTGGTGGCCAGCTCGACCTGGTAGCGGGCGCCATCCAGCTCGACCCAATGGCGGGCCGCGTCGGTGGCACAGCCGGCCAGGGCCAGCAGCGGAAGCATCAGCAGCGAACGCAACAGCGACATCGTCAGGATCCTTCGAAAGGGTCAGAGAACGACCGGCGGCTCGCCACCGACGATCACCACATCGGCGCGGCGGCGTGCGAACAGGCCGACGCAGACCACGCCCGGCAGCTGGTTGAGTTCGCGCTCCAGCTTTTCCGGATCGGTGATCTGCAGGTTGTGGATGTCCAGGATCTGGTTGCCGTTGTCGGTGACCACGCCTTCGCGCCAGGTCGGCTGGCCGCCGGTCATGTCGCGGATCTGGCGGGCGACCAGGCTGCGCGCCATCGGGATCACTTCCACCGGCAGCGGGAACTTGCCCAGCACCGGCACCTGCTTGCTCGGGTCGACGATGCAGATGAAGCGCTCGCTGGCCTCGGCGATGATCTTCTCGCGGGTCAGCGCGGCGCCGCCGCCCTTGATCAGGCACTTGTTGGCGTCGCACTCATCGGCGCCATCCACGTACAGCGACAGGTTGCCGCTGTGGTTCAGCTCGATCACCTCGATGCCGTGCTGCTTCAGTCGCGCGGTGCTCTGCTCGGAGCTGGACACGGCCCCCTTGATGCGGTGCTGGATGCGGGCCAGCGCATCGATGAAATAGGCCACGGTGGAACCGGTGCCGACACCGACGATCATGCCGTCTTCAACGTACTCGATGGCTTTCTCGGCGGCCAGGCGCTTGGCTTCGGACATGGGAAGAACTCTCAGGCAGGGAATCAGGATTTCTTTTCCAGCGACAGCAGCAGCTTCCACTGCGCAGCGGTCACCGGGAACACCGACAGGCGGTTGCCCTTGGCAACCAGCGGGAAGCCTTCGCCGAGCTCATCAGCGTGCAGCTTGATCTCGTCCAGCGCGATCACCTGCTTGAGCTTGCGGTCGAAGCCCACGTCCACCAGCATCCAGCGCGGGTTCTCGCGCGTGCTCTTGGGATCGTGGTAGTCGGACGCCGGGTCGAACTGGGTGTCGTCGGGGTAGGCCGGGCTGGCCACGGTGGCCAGGCCAACGATGCCCGGCACCTTGGTATTGGAGTGGTAGAACAGGATGCCGTCACCCACCTGCATGCCATCGCGCATGAAGTTGCGCGCCTGGTAGTTGCGCACCCCGTTCCAGGGTTCGACCTTGACCTTGGCCAGGTCATCGATGGAGAAGGCGTCCGGTTCGGACTTCATCAGCCAGTAGCGCTTGCGGGCGGTCATGCGTTCACGGGGGCAGCGGAGGGGAACAGGGTGCCGTCTTCGGTGCAGATCGCATCCACCGGCACGTCCCACGACGCCACCGGCAAGGACTCGACCTGCTGCACCGCGAACGCCGCACCGACCAACCAGGGCGGCGCCGGCCGATCATGGCGGAAGGCGAAGCTGCGATCATACCAGCCGCCCCCCATGCCCAGCCGCCGGCACTGCGGGTCGAAGCCCACCAGCGGGGTCACCACCAGCGCCATCTGTGCCGGTTCCAGGGTGTCTTCCAGTGCCACGTCCGGTTCGGGAATGCCATAGCGGTTGCTGGTCAGCGGCTGCCCCGGCCGCCACGGCGCGAAGCGCAGCACCTCACCGGCCAGCACCGGCAGGCAGTAGGTAACACTTTCGGGCAACTGCAGCTGCCAGCGGTGCAGGGCGATTTCGCCATCCAGCGCCCAGTAGCCGGCCACGGCGCCTTCGCGCGGGGCGAACGGCAGCGCCAGCAGGGCATCGGCAAGGGATTCGGCGGCGGCGATGCGCGTAGCGGCGGAAAGGTCGCGGCGGCGTTGCCGCAGGTCGTGGCGCAGGGCCTGGCGCGGGTCGGTCATGGCAGCGTGCGGCAAGGAACAGCCGTCATTGTGCCGCAAAGAACAAGGGCGACGCCCGAAGACGCCGCCCTTGCTGGAATATTGCATTCTCCGCAATGTCGATGCATGCGAAACGACCTTGAACCCGGGGGCTCAAGTGGGAACGCTGGAGAACCATCGGGCTTCCCGCTACAAGGCGGACCTGCACTCCCGGCGCTGTCGCGCTCCCGGTGTCGTTCTTAAGGGACAAGGCGAATGTTTGCACATGCCGTCGAGTACCGCAGAGAACGCGTGGCCATTATAGCCAGCGCGCAGATTCTGGATAGGCCGTTCGTCGGCAACAGTCCGTGCCAATTCAGAAAAGGGGACGGAGGGGATTAGGACGTTTCCAGCACGGAAGGGGCGAATGCGCCTTGATCCCCTCCGTCCCCTTTTACGGGGTGCCGTCGATCACGCGGTCCAGGCGCCGGTTCAGGTCGGCCAGCGTCTGCTGCAGGGCCACGGCCTGGCGGGCGTTTTCGTCGCGCAGCAGCTGCAGTTCGTGGGCCAGGTTCAGCGCGGCCAGTACGGCAACGCGATCAACCGCGGCCATGCGGTTGCTGCCGCGGATCTCGCGCATGCGCGCATCCAGCAGGCGCGCGGCGGCCATCAGGCTGTCGCGTTCGTCACCACCGACGCCCACGGTGTATTCACGATCGAGGATGCGGACACTGACCGGTTCGGCGCTCATGTGTGCTGCTCCAGGGATTTGAGGCGGCTGATCATCGCTTCCACCCGCGAACGCGCCTGTTCGTTCTTGGCCAGCAGCGTCGAGCGCTCGGCCACCAGCTGTTCCTGCTGGTGGCGCAGGCTGCGGTTCTCCTCGGCCAGGCGCTGGTTGCGTTCAAGCAACGCTTCCACGCGGGCGGCGAAGTCCTGCAGCTGGGCAAGGGGATCGGCGGGTTCCATGCGGGCACGATAGGCAAGCCGGGTAAGGGCGGTCAAGCGTTGTCGCAGCAAGGCTGGACAGCTGCGGAGAGGATGCCGTCGGGTTGCTACACTACCGGGTCTCACGGGCGCGCGCGTGCGCGTCCCGGGTTTCCTTATCCGAACGAGCCGCACGATGACCGAACTTCCCTCCGTCGACGACGTTACCCGCGCCAGCCACGAACTGGGCCTGGGCGCCACCGCTGCCGAGCTGCATGGCGCACTGTGCGGCTGGCTGGCCGCTGGCGGCGCCGCCGGCAACGACTGGCCGGCGCGCGTGCTGGCCGACGACAACCTGCCGCCTGTGGCCGCTGGCAGCGTGCTGGAGCAGCTGCTGCAGGTCACCATCAAGCAGCTGGAAGACCGCGACTTCGCCTTCGAACTGCTGCTGACCGACACCGACGACGTGTCCGCGCAGGCCGATGCCATGTTCAGCTGGACCCGCTCGTTCCTGGGCGGCTTCGGCCTGGGCAGCGGCGGCCGCCGCCCGACCCTGTCCGAGGAAGGCGAAGAAGCGCTGACCGACATGGCCAGCCTGGCCCGCGCCTCCAGTGAGGATTTCGAGGCCGGTGGCGATGATGATGACGAAGCCCTGTCGGAGATCGAGGAATTCATCCGCGTGGCGGTGCTGCTGCTGCACGGCGACGTGGTGCTGGCCTCACGCCATCGGCAGCGCCTGAACTGATGGATATCAAGCAGCGCACCGGCATCGCGGCCGGCGAATACAAGCGTCGCCGCCGCCAGCTGATGGACATGGCCGGCGAGGACGCGATCCTGGTGCTGCCGGCCGCGGCCGAGAAGGTGCGCAGCCTCGATACCCATTATCCGTTCCGCCAGGATTCGGACTTCCAGTACCTGAGCGGCTTCCCGGAGCCGGAAGCGGTGCTGGTATTGATCCCGGGCCGCCGCCACGGCGAGGCCATCCTGTTCTGCCGCGAGCGTGATGCCGAGCGCGAGGCCTGGGACGGCAGTCGAGCCGGCCAGGAAGGCGCGGTATCGCAGTACGGCATGGATGACGCCTACCCGATCGACGACCTGGACGACATCCTGCCCGGCCTGCTGGAGGGGCGCTCGCGCGTCTACTACCACTTCGGCCGCGATGCCGACTTCGACCTGAAGCTGATCGGCTGGGTCAACCGCGTGCGTTCGCAGGTGCGCCATGGTGCCCAGCCACCGCATGAGTTCCTCGAACTGGGCCACCTGCTGCATGAGCAGCGCCTGTTCAAGTCGGGCGCGGAAGTCGCGTTGATGCACCACGCCGCGCAGATCAGCGTGCGTGCGCATCTGGCTGCGATGCAGGCGGCCAAGGCGGGTATCCACGAATACGAACTGCAGGCCGAGCTGGAGCGCGTGTTCCGCGCCAACGATGCCGTGCCGGCGTACTGCAGCATCGTCGGCGCCGGCCGCAACGGCTGCATCCTGCATTACCGCGACAACAACGCGCGTTCGCGCGATGGTGAGCTGGTGCTGATCGATGCCGGTGCCGAGTACCGCGGCTATGCCAGCGACATCACCCGCACCTTCCCGGTGAATGGCCGCTTCAGTGCCGAGCAGCGCGCGCTGCACGATCTGGTGGGCGAGGCGCAGGCCGCGGCGCTGGCGCAGGCCAAGCCGGGCGTGCCGTACGAGGCCGGCCACCTCGCCGCAGTGCAGACCCTGACCGAGGGCCTGCTGCGGCTGGGCCTGCTGAAGGGCACGTTGGAAAAGAACCTGTCCGAAGGCCTGTACCAGCGCTTCTACCGGCACAAGACCGGGCACTGGATCGGCATGGACGTGCACGACGTGGGCGATTACCGCCTGGCGGGCGACTCGCGCCTGCTGGAGCCGGGCATGGCGTTCACCATCGAGCCGGGGCTGTATGTCGGCGTGGATGACACGACGGTGGAACCGCGCTGGCGCGGCATCGGTATCCGGACCGAGGATGATGTGCTGATCACCGATGACGGCCATCGCGTGCTGACCGAAGGCCTGGCGCGCAGTGCCGACGAGATTGAAGCGGTGATGGCGGGGTAGGGGGGGGCGGCAGGGCTTGCAGCCCTGCACCTGCTCAATGCAACGGCAACGGCAAAAGCCAAAGCCGGAGCGGCATTCCATGGGATGGCGGGGCGGTGTGGGTGGTCAGGACACGCCGTAAACCCATCCATGGGGGCTCGATGGCGCCATCCATGGCGCCAACGGTCCTGCCCACCCACACCGCCCCACCTCTGACAGATTCCTGCGGCTGTTGGTGGGTGCCGACCGTTGGTCGGCACATCTGTCAGACATAGAATGAATCATCCACGCATGGCGTGGATCTACTGGCAATTGCGGCTGTTGGCACGCGCGGCTGTTGGTGGGTGTCGACCTTGGTCGACACAGAGCGAGCGCAGCGAGCGACCCGCTTTTGCTCTTATTTTTCTTTGCCGTGGTTGGACGCGCACGGAAACTGTCAAAGGTGGGGCGGGTAGGCCATGCAGGGGCGTTGGCGCCATGGATGGCGCCATCGAGCTTACAGGGACGTACTTGTAGCGTCCCCTGCATGGCCTACCCGCCCCGCCAAGCGCGGCTTTTGCTCCAAGCGCCCAACCACGAGGGGCTCAGCCGTTCGCCGCCGCAAACTCCGGCCGCGTCAGGTTGTCAGCCTCGCCCTCAGTGCACAGCACTTCGTCTTCGATGCGGATGCCGCCGTACGGGCGGAAGAAGTCCACGCGCTCCCAGTTGATCGCGTCGCCATGGCCGGCGTCCTTCACCTCGTTCAACAGCATGTCGATGAAGTACAGGCCCGGTTCGATGGTCACCACCATGCCCGGCTCCAGCACGCGGGTCAGGCGCAGGTAGGGATGACCGGCCGGGCGCTCGATGCGGCCACCTTCGTCGCTGGCGGCGAAGCCGGCCACGTCATGCACCTGCAGGCCGATCAGGTGACCGATGCCGTGCGGGAAGAACGCGGCACTGACGCCGGTTTCCAGCGCAGTCTGCGGCGAGACCTTGATCACGCCGAAGTCCTTCAGCACGCCCATCAGCGAAAGATGTGCATCCACATGCAGCTGCTTGTAGTCGAAGCCCGGGCGCACTGCTGCGCACATCTGCTGCTGGGCGGCGTCGACGGCGGCGATCATCGCGGCGAATTCGTCGTGGCCGTGCGCAGCGTACGTGCGGGTGATGTCACTGGCATAGCCGTGCGCGCTGGCGCCGGCGTCGATCAGGAAGCTGCGCAGCGGCTGCGGTGCCTTGCGGCCCAGCTCGGTGTAGTGCAGCACCGCAGCGTGCTCGTTCAGGGCCACGATGTTGCCGTAGGGCAGTTCATTGGCATCCTGGCCGACGGCCTGGCAATAGGCCATGTGGATGCTGAATTCGTCGGCGCCATTGCGGAAAGCGGCTTCGGCGGCACGGTGGCCGCGCACGCCCAGCACCTGCGCCTGGCGCATCAGCGCGATCTCATACGGCGTCTTGCTGCCGCGGTGCCATTCCAGGTAGTTCACCACCGGCGCCGGGTTGTTCGGCACGAAGGCACCCAGCGCGCTCTGCGGCTCGCCCAGGATCGCGCAGCGCGCCGGATCGGCCGGCAGCAGGGCCAGCGCCTCTTCGGGCGTGCGGATGATGTGGATATCGAAGTGCTCCACCCACCAGCCGCTGGGCGCGTCCGGCACCACGTGCCAGTAGTCGAAGGGCTGGTGGAAGATCACCGCCGGGCACTTGCCCGGGGTGAACACGATCCAGCTGTTGGGCACGCGGGTGAGCGGCAGCCACGCCTTGAACTGAGGATTTACCGCGTAGGGGTAGTCGCGATCGTCGAACACCTGGTAATGCAGGGTGCCGCTGGGCACCACCAAGTGGTCGAAGCCGCCGCGGGCCAGCGCCTGTTCGGCGCGTCGGCACAGCACGGCCAGGTGGTCGGAATACAGGGCGCCGGGGTCTTGCTGGATCATTGCGGTGGCTCGACACGGAAAACGGCCCTAGATTCTGCCGCATACCGCAAAAAACCGCTGTGCCGGAACCGGCACTCAGACCGTCGAAACCGGTCCCTCGTCGCTGTCCTCGCCTACCCACTGCCGCAGCAGCTGCCGATGTTCGCGCGACAGGGTAAGGAAGCGGAAGCCGGTCCAGCTCTGCCCAGGGGCGTGCGCAGGCTCGCTCCACAGCAGGTGCACGCCCACGTCGATGGCCTCCTGGCGGCCGTCGCCCATCGGCAACGGGAAACGCAGCTGGTACAGCGCGTCCTCGCGCAATGGCGTACTGGCCAGCATCAGCATGCCGGTTTCGGACACGTTGCCAAGGCGACCGACCACGCAGTCGCGCATCTGGTCGGTGACCGGTACCAGGTCCGAGACCTGGCGGCGTGGCGCGCGACGGGTGTCCTGGGGCGGTTGGGTGTTCATGCGGATGTCTCCCCGGCGTGGCCGTCGGCCAGTGCACGCAGTGCGTCGAGGCTGGCCTGCCACGCGCGATCAACCAGCCGCCCCTTGTCTTCGGTAACCAGCTGCGCGCGGCCCGCGCTGATCTGCCGGGCCAACGTATCCAGGTCGGTATCGGCGATCTTCTGTCCGCGCGGATTGACGAACAGGGCATGGCCGGTCAGCAGGCTGTACCAGGACAGGCGCTGGCGGCGCAGCGTGCCATCGCCATTGTCGATGTCGAACCAGCTGCCGAACGGCAGCGCGGACAGCTGCTGGTAAGCGGCTTCCTCGGCGGCGTTGCGCGGGCTGGATGGTGCCGTGGTGGTGGGCCCGGCCTGTTCTCCCAGCCGCGCGCGCGCCTTCAGGCGCGCACTGAGCTCGGTACGCGAGGTGCTGTCATCCTCGCCGCCGGGCGTGGCCAGCCTGCGCGCGACCGCAGCGGCTTCCTCGGCGTGGTAGCCCACCTGCACCAGCGCGGCTTCCACATCGGCGGCCAGCGCGGCATCGGTGCCACCGGGGGCATCCACGGCCTGCGCGGTCACCGCTGCAATGCGCTGGGTCTGTTGCAGGCGCTCCTGCCATTGCGGTGAATCATCGCCGTGGCGCAGGCGGGTCAGGGTGAGGGCATCGGCCCAGGCCTGGCGCAGCAGCGTCTGCACGAAGCGCGGCGGTGCCTGCGCATCACAGCACTGGTCGATCTGTGCATTGGCCTGGCGCCGGGCCAGTTCCAGGCGTTCCTTGCCGCGCGCGGCTTCCACGTGGCGGCGCTCGGCCAGCTCGGCGCGGTGAACCGCCGCACGCTGGTGCTGCTGCACGTCCTCGTTGGCGGTGGCGAAGGCTTCCGGGGTACGGACGTCCTGGCCCAGCAGGCCCTGCACGCTCTGCGCCATGCGCTGCAGCAGCTGCGGATCGACATCATCATCGCCCAGCCAGCTGGCGCCGGCTTCGGCGACCTGGTTGAGCAGTTCGCGGGCGGGGTGCTCGTCACGCACGAAGAAGCCGGGATCAGCCATGGCGGCGCGCGCCAGTGGCACCTGCAGGCGTGCCAGCAGGGCCGCCGGCACCGGGTCTGGGCGTTGCTGCTGCTGCACCTGCTGCATCAGCAGGCGCAGCAGGTCGAGGTTGTCACGGTCATGGCTGCCGAGCTGCGCCTGTGCGCCATGTTCGCTGCGGAGCTGGGCGACAACGGCCGCCTGCAGATCGGCAACGCCGGTGGCGGCGCTGGACTGGGCCTGCAGTCGCGCGAGTACGGCATCCACGGCGGCGCTGGGCACGGCGACGCTCTGCGCGGGCGCTGCGCTGGCCTGCCGGGCCTGCTGCAGCAGTTCGTGCAAGGCGCTGCCGGCGGAGGTGGTCAGCCCGGGGATGGCCGAGCCGACGCTACCACTGTCGCTGACCGCATCCTGCAGCAGGTTCGACCACGAGCCGGAGGGAGCCGGCCCGTTCCAGCCGGTCAGCGGCGCTGCGGTACGTTTGGCGGGCTGCGTCGCGCGGCCCCCTCCCACCGACTGGGTGATGATGCGCCGCGTGCTCGCCGAACGTGCCAGGTAAGGGGTGTAGACCAGCCCGGGCAGGACGCCCTGCTGGGACAGCAGGGCATTGGCGCGGTCGAGTACATCGCCCAGGCGCTCCAGTACCTGGCGTTCGAAGCTGCGGTACAGCGCCAGCTGCACTTCGGTGCTGAGACCGTCCTGTTCGGCCAGCCTGCGCACCATCGCACACAAGGCCTGCGGTGCAAGGGGCAGGGCGTCGGTCTCGAATGCCGGCGCAGCGGCGAGTACGCCCAACCGCTGGCCCAGCAGGTTCAGCGAGTTGGTTGAACGCAGGGTTTCGCGCCGCACCATCTCGGTCAGCAGCAGATCGCGGTCGACATCGTGTTCGGCAACCAGGGACAGGCCCAGCATGCCGGGCAGCGGTGGTGGCGTGGAAAGCGCCGGCGCCGCCGCCGCAGGGTCACGCAGGCGTGCCAGGGATTCGGCGACCGCGTCGAGCATGCGATCAGGGAAATGGCCGGCGAAGGCGTGCAACTGGCCGCGCTGGGCCATCAGGTCCGCCTGCTGCATGGGATTGCGCGCGCGATCCGCGTCGTGCAGCAGCGCTTGTTCCAGCGCTTCAACGGTCAGGATCAGAGGCGCGGCCAGGGTCTGCCGGCAGAGGCCGATCAACGCGCCCAGCAGTTCACGCACCCGCGGCGGCAGGTCGGCTGCAGCCAGGCGGGCTTTGTCGGCAGGGGTTGGGGAAAAGACAGCTGACATCTGCGAGCGGTACCCGGATTCCCGCGGATCGATCTGGTGAATCTACCGTGTCGGCCGATGTCGGCGCTACTTTAGGCTGAACGTGAACCGCATCCGCCGGACCATGCCCGGCGGCAGGATCAATCCTCCAGGAACAGGCTCACCACATCGTTGGTGAAGCGGCGACCCAGTTCGGTCGGCTGCACATGGCCATCCGCCAGCTGCAGCCAGCCGCGCTGGACGGCCTCGGCCAGTGGTGCGTCCAGCACGCTGCACGGCAGACCGGTGCGCGACTCGAAATCGCGCAGGCTGAAACCTTCGTGCAGGCGCAGCAGGTTCAGCATGTACTCGAACGGTAGGCGCTCCGGCGCGATCACGTCGTCGCCACCGAACGAGGCCGGGGTACCCGCGCTGTCCAGGTAGGCCTGCGGGTGCTTCAGCTTCCAGCGGCGCAGCACGTGTTCTTCGGCGCCTGAACTGATCTTGCCGTGCGCACCGGCACCGATGCCCAGGTAATCGCCGAAGCGCCAGTAGTTCAGGTTGTGCGCGCTCTGCCGGCCGGGTCGCGCATAGGCGCTGACTTCGTACTGGCCGAAACCGGCCTGCGCGAGCAGTGCCTGGCAGTGCTCCTGCATGTCCCAGGCGTTGTCTTCATCGGGAATGCCCTGCGGCGGCCGTGCGAAGAACACCGTGTTCGGTTCCAGGGTCAGCTGGTAATGCGAGATGTGCGCCGGCTGCAGCGCGAAGGCGCGCTCCAGATCGGCTTCTGCACCGGCCAGGGTCTGTTCCGGCAGCGCGTACATCAGGTCGATGTTGAAGTTGTCGTAGCCCGCGTCCTGCGCCATCTTCACCGCGCGCTCGGCTTCGCCACTGTCGTGGATGCGGCCCAGGCGCTTGAGCATCGCGTCGTCGAAACTCTGGATGCCGAAGCTGAGGCGGTTCACGCCGGCCGCGCGATAGCGGTCGAAACGGCCGTGCTCGGCGGTGCCCGGGTTGGTCTCCAGGGTGATCTCGGCATTGGGCGCGAAACGCAGGCGCGCGCTGGCCTGCTGCAGGAAGCGGTCGATCGCTTCCGGTGGGAACAGGCTGGGTGTACCGCCGCCAAAGAACACGCTGTGCACCACCCGGCCCCAGACCAGCGGCAGGTCCTGGTCCAGGTCACGCAGCAGCGCGTCGATGTAGGCATCGAACGGCAGCTCGCCCTTGGCCTGGTGCGAATTGAAATCGCAGTACGGGCATTTGCGCACGCACCACGGCAGGTGCACGTACAGCGAGAGCGGCGGCGGCACCAGCCGCAGTGGGCTGTCGTGGTCAGCGGAGCAGGCTTCGCCGGGCAGGTGGTTGCAGTGGTCGTGGGCGTGCGGCATGGGCTTCTTCGGTAGTGCCGGCCGCTGGCCGGCTTCCCTGGTTCGATCAGGTGGGGCGTCAGTACAGCGTCGCCAGCTGCTGTTTGAGCTGCTGCAGGGCGAGGGCGCGGTGGCTGATGGCGTTCTTCAGCGCCGGCTCCATTTCCGCGGCGGTCAGGCCGTGGGTGGTGTCCAGGAACACCGGGTTGTAGCCGAAACCATTCGTGCCGCGCAGCTCGCGGATGATCTGGCCCTCCCAGCGGCCTTCGCAGATCAGCGGCTGCGGGTCGGTGGCGTGGCGCAGCAGCACGATCACCGCATAGAAGCGGGCGCTGCGCTGGCCATCGGGAATATCGGCCATCGCGTCCAGCAGCTTGGCATTGTTGGCCGCCGCGTTGGTCGGGTGGCCGGCATAGCGCGCGCTGTACAGGCCCGGCGCACCGCCGAGGGCATCGACGATCAGGCCCGAATCATCGGCCAGCGCCGGCAGGCCGGTTGCTTCGCAGGCCGCGCGCGCCTTCAGCAGCGCGTTCTCGACGAAGGTCAGGCCGGTTTCTTCCACGTCACCCAGGCCGAGTTCGGCGGCCGAGGTGATCTGCAGCGGCAGGTCGGCAAGGATCTCCTGCATCTCCACCAGCTTGCCGGCGTTGTGGCTGGCCAGTACCAGTTTCTTCATTGACGGGGCTCCAGCAGGTCCCAGGTGTTGCCATACAGATCGCGGAACACCGCAACCGTTGCATAGTGTTCTTCGCGCGGCGCTTCCAGGAACTCGACGCCGGCGGCCAGCATCGCCGCGTGGTCGCGGTGGAAGTCGTCGGTGTTGAGGAAGAAGGCCACCCGGCCACCGGTCTGGTTGCCGATGCGGCTGCGCTGTTCCTCGTCGCTGGCGCGCGCCAGCAACAGGGCGGCGGCGCTGCCGTCGGTCGGGCCGACCACCACCCAGCGCTTGTGGCCCTGGTCGATGTCTTCCAGCAGCGTGAAGCCGAGCTTGCCGGTGTACCAGGCGATGGCTTCGTCGTAATCGGCCACCACCAGTGTGGTCAGTGCAAGGCGCCGGTTCATGCCGACAGCGCCGCCTGCTGTGCGGCCAGCAGTTCGGTCACGCCCTTTTCGGCCAGGCCCAGCAGCGCGTCCAGCTCGTCGCGACGGAAGGCGTGGCCTTCAGCGGTGCCCTGCAGCTCGATGAAGCCGCCACCGTCGTTCATCACCACGTTCATGTCGGTGTCGCAGTCGCTGTCTTCGGCGTAGTCCAGGTCCAGCACCGGGGTGCCGCGGTACACGCCCACCGACACGGCGGCCACCGCGCCCAGGATCGGGTTGCGCTTGATGTCGCCGCGCTTCATCAGCACGTTCACCGCATCGACCAGGGCCACGTAGGCGCCGGTGATGGCGGCGGTGCGGGTGCCTCCGTCGGCCTGCAGCACATCGCAGTCGAGGGTGATGGTGCGTTCGCCCAGCGCGTTGCGGTCCACGCAGGCGCGCAGGCTGCGGCCGATCAGGCGCTGGATCTCCAGCGTACGGCCACCCTGCTTGCCACGGGCCGCTTCACGGTCGCTGCGGGTGTGGGTGGCGCGCGGCAGCATGCCGTACTCGGCGGTGACCCAACCCTCACCCTTGCCGCGCAGGAAGCCCGGCACGCGGTTCTCGACGCTGGCGGTGCACAGCACACGGGTTTCACCGAAGCACACCAGCACCGAACCTTCGGCGTGGCGGGTGAAGCCGCGTTGGATGACGACCGGGCGGAGCTGGTCGGGCTGGCGGCCGCTGGGGCGGGAATCGGACATGGTGCGGGTTCCGTAATGGCGAGGGAGTACGCCGCCACGCCCGCGGCCTTCACGGGGCGGGCAAGGGGGCTCTGGTGAGGGCGCTAGGGTACCATTCCCCCTTTGCACGCACCGGACACATTCCATGATTCGAAGCATGACCGCCTATGCCGGCGGCGAGCGGGTCACCCCGTGGGGCACGCTGGGCTGCGAGCTGCGCTCGGTCAACCACCGCTTCCTGGAGGTCGGCACCCGCCTGCCCGAGGAACTGCGGGCGCTCGAACCGCAGCTTCGCGAGCGCATCGCCGCGCGCCTGAGCCGCGGCAAGCTGGATCTGGTGATGCGCCTGCGTGCGCCGGAATCAGCCGCCAACCTGCAGGTCGACGAGGCCCTGCTGGGCCAGCTGGGGCGCCTGGCGCACCGGCTGACCTCGGATTTCCCCAACCTGCAGGTCAGCTTCACCGAACTGCTGCAGCTGCCGGGCGTGACCCGTGGCGAGGCCACCGATGCTGCTGCCCTGCAGGCCGAGGCACTGGCCCTGCTGGACCAGGTGCTGGACGGCTTCGTCGAGGCCCGCGAGCGTGAAGGCGGAAAGCTGTCGGCCGCCATCAGCGAGCGGGTGGACGGCATCGAACGCATCGCCACCGAAGTGCGCACCCTGATTCCGGCCATTCGCGACGGCCAGCGCGCCAAGCTGGCCGCACGCCTGGCCGACCTGCCGCACCCGGTCGACCCGGGCCGTGCCGAGCAGGAGCTGGTGCTGTGGCTGCAGAAGCTGGACGTGGATGAAGAACTGGACCGCCTCGGCAGCCACATCGTCGAGATCCGCCGCGTGCTCAAGCAGCGCGAGCCGGTCGGCCGCCGCCTGGACTTCCTGCTGCAGGAGTTCAACCGCGAAGCCAATACGCTGGGTTCGAAGTCGGTGGACAGCCGAACGTCCAATGCCGCGGTCGAGCTGAAGGTGCTGATCGACCAGATCCGCGAGCAGGTGCAGAACATCGAGTGATGCTGCACGCCGCGCCGTACCGTCACTTTCAGTGTGGGAAGATCCGGCAGTTGGGCAGGGAATTGCGGTCACCGCGTCTCAGGTGATCCCACGGTGGCGCAGGCTGTCTGTGGGGGAATGTGTGGGGGTTTTTCCCATTCGGGGAGTTCCCCGATTTCATCTCCCACAGATCCCCGCACACCCCGTGGAGATCGCAATGGAATCCTCAAAACGCCCGGAACTGATTACCGATAAAACCCTGCGCGCTTGGCTGCGTGCCGGCCCTGTTGATCGTGCCATCGGCGATGGCCTGACCTTCGTGGCCAGCGCCCGCGGCGCCGCCGCCGGCAAGACCTCCTGGGTACTGCGCTTCCGCTTTGGCGGCGCCGCCAAGGAAAAGGTCTTGGGTCGCTATCCGGATATGTCCTTGGCCCAGACCCGGGAAAAGGCGCGCAGCGATCTGGCCCTGATACAGCAAGGCATCGATGTGGCCGCCGCCAAGCGGCTGGCCCCACTGGACGCGCGGCGTGCGCACAGTGCCAAGACCGCGCCCCGACCGAAGCCGGCCGCACCGAACACGCCGCTGAACGTGCGGGCCCTCGATCTGCAGCGGGCCACCGTCTGCCAGCTGGGGCAGGCCTGGTTGGATCGCTACATCACCCGCGTTACAAGCATCCCGATCGCATCCGCGCGGTGCTGGAACTGCACCTTTACCCGATGCTGGGCACCAGCCGTGCCCGGGACGTCGTGCCCTTGGACGTGGATCGCCTGCTGGTGGCCACTGTGGCGCGCGGGGCGCCCACAGTGGCTAACGACCTGCTGCGCTATCTGGTACGCCTGTTCAAGTACGCGTTGGTCCTGGGCTGGGCCACCAGCAATTCGGCCGCCAACTTTGGCTTGCGCGATGCCGGCGGCCGGGAGCGAGCCCGCACCCGCTAGCTGTGTAAACCCACCACGTTGTTCAGCGGGATTCTGGAAATAGGCGGTTGGCTGCCGATCCCCATGTGGGGTCGGTGCCAGTTGTAGTGATGCAGCCATTCAGGCAGCACGGCGTCGCGCTGCTCTGACGAAGCGTACTCGCAGGCGTAGGCCCATTCGCGCAAGCTGGTCTGGATGAAGCGCTCGGCTTTACCGTTGGTTCGCGGGGTGTAGGGCTTGGTCCGATAGTGCTTCATGCCCAACGAGGCGACGAGTCGAGCGAAGACGCCGGAGCGATAGCAGGCGCCGTTGTCAGTCAGGACACGCTGGAAGGTGACTCCCAGCGTCCTGTAGTACGCCACGGCGGCCAGCAGCGCTTGGCAGGCCGTTGAGCCCTTCTCATCGGTGTGAACGCTACTGAAGGCGACTCGGGAGTGGTCATCAATGGCCACATGGACATAGCCCCAGCCACCGCCGCCAGCATTGCCACGCCGATTCGGATCGACCCGGTGTCCGGGCCGGCGGAAGTTGCCGAGTTTCTTGATATCCAAGTGCAGCAAGCCGCCCGGGCTGTCGTACTCATACCGGACCGCCTTCTTCGGTGGGTCCAGAAGGCACAGGCGATTGAGTCCTCTTCGACGCATCAGTCGTGAAATGGTGCTGTGAGCCACGCCCAGTGCCTTGGAAATGGTCAGGTAGGTTTGCCGTTGACGTCGACGCTGGACGATCTGCTCAACGAGCGCCTCGGGGGTGCCATGGGGGCTGCGGCTGGGCCGGGAGCTGCGGTTCTGCAGCCCACTCAAGCCCTCGGCTCGATACCGGGCCAGCCACTTGTAAGCCGTGCGCACACTCACCCCGCAAGCCTGGGCGGCCTCTTCTGGCCGAAGGCCTTGCTCAGTGATGCGGCGGACAAGAAGTTCTCGACTAAACGGCGTCAAACGGGCATTTTTATGGTGGTTCATCCGGGCTCTTTGGGGGCTGGAACGGTGTGGTAACCACCATTTTCCAAAGATGCCCCGGATGAACAACCTACCGAGAGATCACAGCTAGCTGCCCCTGCATGAAATGATCGGTCTCGGGGCTGGCGTTTGCCGATCGCGTCCCGTATACGCCGGTGGCCGTCATGCATACAGCGATCGAGCTGTGCATGCGAAGTGTCTTCTGCGTTTCGAGCTACGAGGATCTGGACAAGCCGGACCGGCTCATCCCCATCGACATGAGCCGACTGTTCGAGGCGATCAAGACCCAGCAGAGTGAGATCGAATTTGCGGTGGATGTTCATGATGTCCAGAAGATCTACCGCTGGAGCAACTTTTATCTGCACGCAGGCGCACGTGACTACCCCTCGATAGTTGGGTTTGTGCACCCCTATCTTCATCCGCTGTTCGTTGGATCGCCGTCCATGCTGGTTGGCATACGAATGAAGTGGGAAACCTGGCACGTCGTACGGGCGGGGTTTCTCCCTGAGCCGAAGGCGTTGAGCTTCAGTCAACGGCTTGCCGCGGCGTGGCAAGCGCTATGGTCCCAGCGCAAGAAAGCGCTTCAGCTTCCGAACGCGGAGGAGCGCCATGCACAGTGCGTCTTCCTAGATTAGTGTTTTTGCCTGACTATGAAACCTAGGCCGATTCTGGCTCGAGGTCACTTGAAAAGAAGGGAGCGGAATTTTTCATGGCGGAGTTCAGGAAAAAATTCACGGTCGAGATGAGGCGGGATCTCATAAGCAAGAGCATTGCGCGGATTGAGTTCGGCGGAGGGATGACCCAGCACAAGCACTTCGTACTGGATACCGAGGCCTCTTTCACGATGGGATGCGACGTCAAGCTGGACGCCGATTCAATCATGAACATGACGGGCTCGCTTCGGGATCAACAGATCGTCAAGGCCTGGAGGTATCGCCGAAATGAGTCAGTCAATCTGGCCGTCAGGATGGGATTCATCAAGTCCGAGCAGTACGTGACGGAGATAGAGGGAGCACGTGGCGTCGTCAGTCGCTATGTGGCGACGAAGCGTGGAAAGAAGTTTCGACTGCAGCCCAAGTTCATTCAATGGACGTGGATCGCGGTTCCCTTGGCTTACCAGCGCGTCGTCAAGATGGCCACACGCTTTAAGATTGTCTTGACGGTTGTCGGCCTCGGCTCAACCATGTTCAGGATTTGGCAGTCCGGCGCGGTGAGTGTTGCCTGGGTTGCAGCCAGCGCTGCAGTCGCGGTCGTCATTGCATCCATTGCGTGCCTTTTGGGCGGACAAGGTGGGGATTGAGGGCTGCGAAGGGAGGGTGATTTCGCTCGGGGGCGGGGACTCGACCGAGCCGCAGGTCTCAGATTAGGGGTGACCGACGCCTCGTGCGGTTCGCGCCTCGAACAACGGCGTGACCGGTCTGCCGGCGGGCGCAGGCCCCGCCATTCGCATCCCATGAGACGGGCAGGACTAAGCTGGGTAGATGGTCAGCCGTCGCTCCCCGCGTTGGAAAGTCCCACCTCCCAAGGTCAGGCGAAGCCAGAATCGCAGCGGTGCATCCGTTGCTACGCCATCCAGGGTAAGGCGTACATCTTCCATCCAGGCTATTCGGGGCGCAGCACGCTCGTCCTGATCAACTTGGAGCGCGAAGTCCGCTACGCAACCCGCAGCGACGCCACCCACGGCTGGTACTGCAGCGATGATGTGCCCCTCGGCACCTGGCGGGCTGTCCACCGGCTAAGCAGCGCACGCAATCACGAACAGGCACCCGTTTCGGAGACTTGTTCAATCTCCGCCGTCATCGCGTTCGCGCATCTCTGTAGGGAAGTACTTGATCCGCCCTTCTGTTCTATTTTCGGGATAGAAGGTTCGTTGGCTCCACTGGCCGATTGTCTCAATCTCGACGACGAATCCTCTGAAGGGGGCATGCCTTCCGGATGTGAAAGGAACATAGACATGAGGGGCTTGTACAAACTCATCGCCGAGATCGTCAATCTCCACTATGTCGTCGAAGGGCACCAGTCCCACGACTTCCAGCCATGCCCGGTTCTCATCCGGGATTTTGTTCCAGAACTCCCAGATGTCGTGTCGCTGTGGGTCACCACTGTCCTCACCCAGCCACGGGTCGTGGTGGGCGCTGCTCCTGGCTTGGTTCCGGACCATCGCCGCGTCCCATGACTTGCCGTCGTCGGAAAGGTAGGCGAAGTAGCGTTCAATGCAGAACTTGAGCCCTCCATGAGATAGGCCCTGATAGGGCCACACGACCCACAGTGGCTTCTTCTTGAACGCATCAGGATCCTCCAGATACGGATACTCCGTAGCGTCAGGCGATCGCAGCAGCAATGGTGTGTTGATATGGTCTTTCAGCATCCTGCTTGCCTTTCTCTTCATCACCAGCCTCGACCGTAGATCGGCTCGCTGTGAGCGCCGGCGGATGGTCAGGGAGACCCCAAAGTATGCAAACAGGAGATGGTCGTTCTCGGGGCGGATAAGCCTGTCTTCAAGCTCAGCCTTTCCCCACAGGTGCCACTCTTCTAGCCCCAACTCGCGGCACTTCTTGGCGAAGTCATCGCGGGCTTTCTTCGAAAAATCGCAGGCTGCCGTGAAGACCAATCCATGCAGCTTCTCATCCGGGCCGAGCACGGTATCGTCAAGATACTTGACCAATGCCTTTGGCCCGATGGCGCGCTCACGCTTGCACTGGATGAGCCACAGTCGATCACCAAGCGCATCTTCGAGAGCCGATCGCTCCTCGATTGGGTCTCCTTCATCGTCCGTTGAAGCCGTCGACGGACCCTCTTTGACGGTGATTTCATAACCTCGCGCATCGAATCCATCATCGCTTCCCGAGCGCCCGGTCGCTTCGAGTTGTCGCCAGGGCTTGAATTCATATGCCAGCTGTCGCACGAGGTCTTCGAATCTCTTCGGGTCCAAGTCTTCGAAATGCAGGGGGCCAAGGGTCCGGGTGGTGACCGTGCAGCGTGATCCCAGTAAAGTGGCTTAGAGGATAACAGTGGAGTCAATACTTGAGGTTGCTCGACGACGCGGCACTGAAGCGGGTGGGGCAATGCACTTCCTTCTGTCATACCGTAATCTCTTATGAGACCTTCATTTCATAGTGATTTGAGCATGAGTCCCAGTGTGTCGCATCTCGATCCCGGCGCAGTTTGCGAGCATCTTTACAGCCTTTCGGCTGATGCCGAAAGGGTAGGCGCCAGCATCGCTGGCGTTATACCAAGGTCTGAACGATCGGTCGCTTTCTCGAATTTCTGCAGCTATGTCTCCGGGGAGCTCAAGCAGGTCGCTGGCCACTTCCCGGGAAATACGCCCGGTCTTGCCTGGTCATGCCGGAATCTGTTCGAGGTAAACTTGACGGTGCGCTACGTGCTCTTGTCGGAGAAGAACTTCACCGAGTGGCTTGGTCAGGCCCTTCGCGACGAGCGTGACTTCATTGATGGAGTCCTGACGTTGGCTGAGGCCAATCATGCCGAGCAGAAGTCCATTCTCCTTTCACGGCACGAGCATTTGGGTGGCATGGCCAAGCGCTATGGCCTTGAGTTCTCTCGACCATTTCAAGTCAAGGAGATTGCGAAGGCGGTCGGCGAGGAGGCGGAGTACGTCGCGATGTATAAGCTGTTCTCGAAGTACGTCCACCCCAGTTCGCTGTTGATAAACAATTGGGCTAGGAAAGGGCCTGGGTTGGAATGGATCAATATTTTTCTGATCAGCGCCCAGAGGTATGCTGGCGATACGATAGAGCGACTTCGAGGAGCCAGTGGAACCAGCGAAACTGCGCTCGCCTAGAGAGGGGAGTTCAAGGCGTCAAGCTTGACGCCTTGATTGATCAGCGCCGCCGGGTCGCTGTCCAGTCAGATCGACCGCTACTGTGCCTGGCCCGCGGCGGAGTACTTGCCGAAAGAAGAGCCTGCTTCATCGTAAAGGACGGCCGCCGACGAACGTCGTCGGCAGAAAGCGCGGTTAGGCGCACCCGCTCGTTAGGCTCGAGCATCGTCGAAGGTCCGCCAGGCGGCCCCCCTCATCGGTACCGCCTGGCGGAAGCGCTCGGCACGACAGGAGAGTCAAGCGCTGAGAGAAAGATAGAGGGTCTCTCCTTATTGGCACAATGCTCAAGCGATCGGATTCGAAGATGATAGAAATCGAAAACCTAGATCCTGCGCACACCGATAGGATTGACCACCAAGACCGATCTGCTGTGACCCGCTAGCCGATGCTCGTTGTTGGCGAGGAGTGGCTGCCTCCGGCCAGGAAAGACTTCGCAGTCAAGCAACTGGCCGCCCGATAGCCATCATTCGCAGCGTGAAGCGGAATCGGCTTGAGTGAATGGTTGGAACTCATCTCGGAAGTTTCAGCAAGAAATTGTCCGCGATCTCGAAGAGGTAGTCCGTGGGATCCTCTCCTCGCTCCTTCATATGAAGCATTTGGCACACTTTCTCGTCATCTACGACAAGCATTAGCTTGCCCTGCTCTCGCATGGCTCCCTGGGTCATGGCAACTGCGTGTGGATCAGCGCCTGAACGGGTCATGATGATCGCCGTGCGACGAAGTCCTCGCTTGAGTAGGTACTTCTCCGTCGTCAGGATCTGTCCCTGCTTGATCTTTGCTGAGTAGTTCTTGAACTCGAAAAGAATGTAGCGACTGTCCAGGTGGTCGATCACAAATTTCCAGAACTCTGTGGTGGATCTAACTCGACAGACAAGGTCATAGCGATTTAGCCCATCATCGGTGCGCATTTGTGAGTGCCAACCGAGTAGGTCATTTGGGAACAGATATCTGAGAATCTTCTCACACGTCCTTTCGTATTGCGCCCACGATTTCTTGCCTTTCTTGATGCTTTTTAACTCGCGACAGAGATCAGTGCCTCGCGTGTCGAGGCTAGGTGGAGGCAGATTGTTGATCGACTGGCTCCGTAGAGCAGGGTCCTGCCGGGTCGGGTCTGTGGCCTGCGGCTCACTGGGGTTTGCCTCAAGTAGGGCATCAAGCTCCTCGGACAAGGCTGGATGTGCCGCGCACCAGTTCCTTAGATCAACTTGATCTACAAATGCAATGCTGAACTTCTGTTCGAGTACATACCGTAGTTCGTTAGTAAGAAAGCACGAGACTACTAGCATGCCTCTCGTAGCGCCCGAGCTTGTGCCATTGCTGACCACCCGCTTGGCAGCTGATTCGATGAGGGCGGGCTGCGCGCGCATCGTTCGGTAGTACTTCACTTCAACGGCCCATCTTTCGCCGGCAAGCTGGGCCACAAAATCAAAGCCCTTGTCACCTCGTGGGCTATGAACGTGAACCTCAAAATTGTTCGCCTCCAAAATGCGCTGAACAAGATCTTCAAATTGCTGCCAGGTTGACGCCGATGTATTCATGGATGATCCCTATCGCTTGAGTTAAGCGGCCGTTGTCGCAATCGCAGCATGTTAGCGTCCCCACTCCGCAGCAGTTCGCCTGGACGAATAGTGGGGCGATGTGGATTCCCATACTAAGTGCAAAACCCCATCAGTGGGGATCGGCCGTCTTCCCTGGATGGTTCCGCAGCACGGCGGTGGAAATGCCTGGCAAGAACAGCGCGCGTGGAGGCCCCCGAAACACCGGGACCTCCATTGGGCTCGCTCAGGCGGCCGTCGACTTCGCGTCCCGTTGCACAAGGGCGGACACTTGATCGCGAGCGTGGGCCATCCCTTCCTTGGCGCCATGCGGGAGAA
This sequence comes from Stenotrophomonas sp. 59, assembly GCF_030291095.1. Taxonomy (NCBI): domain Bacteria; kingdom Pseudomonadati; phylum Pseudomonadota; class Gammaproteobacteria; order Lysobacterales; family Lysobacteraceae; genus Stenotrophomonas; species Stenotrophomonas sp. 59. Next base: position 3,667,490 of record NZ_CP127408.1, on the reverse strand, counting down.
TGTCCAGGCCTTCGGCGTACACGAAGTCCACCTCGGTGATGCCGATCAAGCCCAGGACCGATTTCAGGTAGGGCGTCACGGCGTCGGTGTCTTGGCCGAGGTGCACGCCGCCCCGCGGGCTGAACACCACCGCCTTGACGCCTTCGACCAAGCCTTGCGGGTAGGCCTCGGTGTAGCGGAAGGTCACCTTGGCGCGTGCAACTAGGTCGAACCAGTTCTTCAGCGGAGTGGGCACGTTGAGGTTGTACATCGGTGCGGCGATCAGCACCAGATCGCTCTCCATCAGCTCGGCGATCAGGGCATCGGATTGGTGGATAGCGGTCTCGGCGTGTGCCGGCGGGTTCTCTGCGCCGCGCAGGGCGTGGAAGATCTCGCTGTCCAGGACTGGCAGGTCGAGCAGGGCCAGATCACGCTCGATGACCTGGTCGGTGAAGCCGTGTTCGCCGCGTTCGGCGAGGAACCGCTTGATCAGGCTCGCGCTGCGCGAGACGGCGCCGTTGAGGCTGGACTTCAGGACAAGAACCTTGCTCATGGGGGGGCTCGATGGGGAAGTGGAAATCAGGCGCCCCACTGTAATCGCCCAAAATTGCGCCAGTGGCTCTATTATTTCCGTGTATTGATTCCGATTGGGATACAAACATGGCGCTATCGGATCTGAACGGCATCGACGTGTTCGTCGCTACGGTGCAGGCTGGCAACTTCTCGCAGGCGGCCGAAACGCGCCAAGTCACCCGGTCGGCGGTGGCCAAGAGCATCGCCCGCTTGGAGGCGCGCCTGGGCACTCCGTTGTTCCAACGAACCACCCGTAGCCAGCGGTTGACCGAGGCGGAGGCGATTTACTTCGAGCATTGCCTGCGCGCGATGGAGGAGATCCGGTCGGGCGAAGCCACGCTCAAAGGTGGCCGGACCTAGGTTGCCGGGCTCCTGCGGGTGTCGATGCCCGTGCTGTTCGGGCACCTGTGCGTCACGCCGATCCTAGTCGAGCTGGTGCGGCAGCACGCCTCATTGTCGCTGGACCTGCAGTTCAGCGATCACCCCGTGGATCTGCGTGAGGAGAACGTGGATCTCGCCATCCGCGTCGGGACACTGCCCGACAGTCGCGATCTGATCGCGCGTCCTCTGGGCGAGCATCGCATGGCCTTGTGCGCCTCACCGGCGTATCTGGGGCGACAACGTCTGCCGGAAAGCCTCGAGGCATTAATGGCGTTGGATGCTGTCGCCTACAGCCGGCATGGGAAGGCGATGGAGTGGAGGCTTGTGGTCGACGGCCAGGAGCATTTGCTCAAGCCCAGGGCGCGCGTACTACTGGACGACATGCAGGGCGTGCTGGTCGCCGCTGCCGCGGGGATGGGCGTGGCGTGGTTGCCCTACTGGCTGGTGCGCGATGCGCTGATGGAAGGACGGCTGCAGGAAGTGTTTCCGGCCGCGTCGAGCCCGGTTTATCCGATTCATGCAGTCTGGCCGAAAATGCCGCACATGCCGTTGAAGACACGCGTGGCCGTGGATGCCTTGCTGCAAGAGCAGCCTGGACGTTTGCAGGAAGTGGAAGGGCGGAGGACTTAGCTCCATTCCTTTCACGCATCGTAGGGCGGGTTTGTCATCGCTACATCGGCACCTTCCCAAGCAGGGCAAGGTGGGGCACGGCCATTGCGACGTGTCTCCCAGCCGGCTGCATGAGTCGAGCTGGGGCCGCGGGCACGTCGGCAGCCATCCGGTTTCGTGCGGACGGCTTGGCTCCTCCAGCCGCCCCGGGATCGGCGGCCGACGGCGAGCGGCTTCGTCAGGCCAATAGCTCCGCCAACCAGGCGCCTACGGGTAGGCGGGTTGCGCCGAGATAGCTGGATATGGCGAATACCGCCGCGATCAGGACGAAGCGAATGTCGCGCGAGATCAAGGCGTGCAGGCGTGCCCGGTCGTCCTTGAAGGCACAGTAGGGCGCGTCGCTGGAACGCGACGAGCGTCCCTGGCTTTTGCGTGGCGGCGGAGGTTCATTCGGGTTGGACATCGTCCTTCTCCGCTGACTTGCCCTTGGTTGGGGTCTTGCCCTTGGCGCGCTTTCCCTGCTTGTCCTGAGCGACCGGCGTGTCAGGCGACTTGCCCTCTTGCTCGTCCAGTTCCGCCAGAAGCTGCTTGTACTCATGAATGTCGCGCTTAGCGCCAATCTCGGTCAGCCGGTCTTCGAAGCGATCTGCCAGATTCCCCTGAAGCTTGTTCTGCTCGTCCAGCTGGGCAAGGACCACGTTGGGGTTGAGCAGCAGCACATAGTGGAACTCACCGCTGGTTCCCCTCTTGTTCCGGATGAAACCCAGGTCGCGCAAGAGCTTCATGCGCCGGCGCCAGGTGTCGCTGGCGCGCTCACCGGTGAAGCCGGCTTCCGCGGCAAACATGGCCGGCGACTCAATGACGATGAGAGGGTGATCCGGTGCGCGCGCCCAGAGGCAGAACAGGGTGTGCCCGGCGGAATTGCCCTTCGACTGCGCGTCGATCGCCTGCATGGCGATGGGCAGCGTGCGCGGAATGGTCGAGAAGCCGCGGTTCTTATTGCGGTCCCACAGTGGCTCACGGATGTAATTCGGGAAGTGCTTGGCCATTTGCTCTGCCGCGCGCTCGGCCATGTTGGGGCGTGCGAACGGGTTTTTGGTCTTCGTCGACATGGCTGCGTTGGGGTAGAGGCGTGGAGACCATTACAAGCCATCGACGGCCGGATTGCCAGGCGTGAGTTGACGCAACTGAGCGGGTAGTAGAGCAAAATTCTTGCGAACTGAAAGTAATCAGACCTCGCAAAATTGCGCGGAAAATACCTATCAGTTTGCACATTTCCGCAGATCTATTTGCGGAAAATATTTGTTTTTCAAAGGGTTGCTTTGTGGTTTGCGGTTCTCCATGTCCTCGCGTTCTCGAGTTCCTCCCCGTGCTCCGTGCTCCCGTCTGGGGGATGGTTGTCAGGAGGGGGGGGCGCAGCGGGCGGTCGCTGAGCGAAGAAGGGCCTATGACACCCTGGCCAAGAGGTCGGCCCTGGCTTTTCGTGCCCCTGACCAGAGGGCGGGGACGGGCAAGGCGACCCTCTACAGGCAGGACAGCGCCGCAGGGGCCTGTGAGTGAGAGCTGACAGTCTGCGCAGGACAAGCGCTCGGCCAGCGGGGCGGGGCGCCGAGCTGGCCGCCGCGGCACTGAGCGGAGCCGGTAGAGCGGGGCCTGGCGCTGCCAGATCGACTGCAGGCTTGGGTCCGGGACGGGGGGGGGGGGCGGACACCGTTAGCACGAGACAGGGCGCGGCTCGTCCCGGCTTTCGCCGCTCGAAGGCGAGGGCCGGACCGTCCCCCTTCAGAGCGTCGGCGGACCTTTCGGTGGCGGCATCTTGCCTTCTCGCAGGAGGATCTGGGTGCTCGCGGCGCCGACTCGAAGGCAGAGAACGTCGGCCACGCGAGGACTCTTCGATCTGCAGGTGTCGTCCACCTTCTTCAATCGGACAGGGTCCGCAACCAGTTCGTCCACGGTGGAAATGCTCTGCGCTTCAGCCCTGTTGACCGAAGTGCCCCCGGGCTGACCGCACGCTATCAGGACGGAGGCGAGGAGCAGGTTGCCAGTCTTCCTCATGACGCACGACTCCTGGATAGGAATAGGACGAGCACTGGAGTGGACGCGGCAGCCCTGTCTGAGGTCGATAACCGCGCGGTGAAGTACGACAAGAACCCGGACGGCAGCACGAACTACGAGAGCGTGGCGCTGAACCCGGGCGGCAATGCGACGCGCCTAGGCAACGTCGCCGCCGGCAATGTGGCTGCCGGCAGCACCGAGGCGGTCAACGGCTCGCAGCTGTACCAGACCAACCAGAACGTCACCCGACTCGGTGACAGCCTGACCACCATTCCGGGCGACACCTCGCAGGCGAACACCGATGCCAACGGCATGGGCATCCGCTACGTGCGCACCAACGAGGCCGGCCTGACCCAGGCCGATGCCTCTGCGCCGGGCCAGGGGAGCGCGGCGGTGGGCTACAACGCGACGGCCACCGCAGAGAGCGCGTTGGCGCTCGGCCGCGAGGCCCGCGCAACGCATGCTGGGAGCGTGGCCTTGGGCGCCAACGTCGTGGCCGATGGCAGCACCCTGGGAACGGCCGCCTACAATCCGGGTACTGGTGCGCTCGCTGGCCTGATGCCGGTGGGCGAGGTCGGAATCGGATCTGCCGGCAACGAACGCCGTATCACCCATTTGGCCGCCGGTGCCGAGGATGCCGACGCGGTCAACGTGAGCCAGCTCAAGTCGGTAGCGCAGACAGTGTCCGAGGTGGACAGCGCGGCGGTGAAGTACGACAAGAACTCGGACGGCAGCACGAACTACGAGCGCGTGACGCTGAACCCCGGCGGCAATGCGACCCGCCTGGGCAACGTGGCTGCGGGCGATGTCTCTGCCGGCAGCACCGAGGCCATCAACGGCTCGCAGCTGTACCAGACCAACCAGAACGTCACCCAGCTGGGGGACAGCCTGACCACCATCGGCGACACCTCGCAGGCCAATACGGATGCCAACGGCATGTTCGACCGGGATCCTGCAGGCGGGGGCCAGCGGCATCGGTTCCTCCGCCGATCGGAGTTCGCAGCCTGGCCGTCGCACTGACACTCGACGCCGCGACGGCGCTGACATTTCCCCCATCAAGCAGGTTGCTCAGGACCAGGACAACCTACGACGCGCATCGCTCTTCTCACCGGTACATTCCTGCAGGGGTCATTGACCGGCCCTGATTCGTCGACGCCTTGTCACCGGGTGGCGCGTTGGCGCGCACCCGGGAGAGGGCGAGGTGGGGCCAACCAACCCAGACCACGCTCGGTAGGTTTAGGACTCGGTTAGCCCGTTTGGGATGGGGCGCTCGGGAAGATCCGGCATCGGAACATTTGCGAACGCATCCCAGCGCCACCAGCCCGGTGGGTTGGGTCCTTGTGCGTAGATGGTTTCCTTCTCCCTTATGCGCGCCTGGTACGCCGGATCGGTGAGCCCGAAGACCTCCATCGGCATCGGCCAGTGGCCCATATCCAGAAGGCGGAAGTCGGGCAGGGTGTCGTCGCCGTCGATATGGCGCATCGGCTTGTCGAACGCCCGGCGTTGCTTGACGAGGGCGTCTTCGACGGTGGCCTCGTAGCCCGAATCCAGCGGGATCGCCTGGGGGCTGACGCGCATGAGTGCGATGCGGACCAGCTCGAAGTACTTACCCTCGCTCTTTGGCTGGACGATCAGAACAGCATACGTGGGTTCACCTGCCCGCCATGCGGCTAGTTCACGCGCGAATGAGCGCTGCAGCCCTTGGGCGTGCTCTTTACTCAAGTACGGGCGGATGCAGGCCGATCCCGCCAGCGGAACTAGGAGGTCTGGGGCCAGGTCGATGGCCGGCGTTTGCGCGCAGTCGTAGGACTGCAGACGACTGATGACCACCACGCGGGTGCGCCGATCGGTGGCGGCCTTGGCGACGGCAAGATTGCGTTTGGCAAGACGATCGTCGGCGGGAACCGGACCGACCTGAAGGCTGTTGCTCAGCTTGGCCGATCCCCATTGGACTTGGCTCGCCGCGACGTGCAGCCGCCAGGACACGGCGCCGGGCTTGGCCCGCGCCTCTTTCCAGACCGGCCGGTACTCGTGCAGAGCGGCAATCTCCCAGAGCAGTTTCAGCAGGCCCAAGGTCGTCATCGCCCGTTGTCGGGGTACGCCGGGGCCGTGCTTAGGTCGTGGCTCGACGGTCTCATCCGCTGGTAGCGGATCGGCCATCCTTCGGCCGGCGGCCAGTCGGACCTTATACACGCCGTCGTTTTCGATGACGACGCCGCTCTCATAGGCACGCGCGATGGCGCCTTTGACGGAAGGACCAAAATACTGGCAGGCACCGTCGTGCTTCGGGCCGGTATCCGGATGACGGGCCAGTACGATCTTGCCGCTCTCATACTTGCGCAGCACCAGCTGCACCGGTTGCAGAGGCCGACACAGGCAATGGACGATGAGGTCCGCATTGCGCCAGCTTTCGAGCTTATCTGCCCAGCGCTGTGCGAAATTCTTCTCGGTCTGGAATTGTGATGAATAGGTTACGTTGTTCGGCCCGCGTACCGAAAACAGCTTCCTTTGGGTCATGACGTCGTCGGCGTGAACCGTCCATGGGAGGACCCACGAGCATACCGTCCTCGAGCGCGGTTCACGCACTCTCTTGGAATGGATCTGCGGCAACGCGCGAACGGACTTGGGCTTGCGCGCCCCCGGGCTCGTTACCGCATCCAGGGCAAAGGGAGGTCGACGTGGGGGGAGCTTGTGCCTAGCTGTTGATCCGAACAACCTTCGACTGAAGGTGTCTCTCCCGCCCCCGTTCGGGGGCGTCTGGGACACGCTCATGCGTGGCGCGCCTTCCCCCCGTGCGCGTCTAACGCCGCGTATGCGGAGGTGCATCGTCTCATCGAACGACTGTCGCGCCGGATCGGCGCCCCTCAGATCTTTGCCGACTTCGTCGAACTGTCCAGTATCGCCCTCGGCAACGCCGTTGACCGAACGCGGTTCGCATCGCCTGAAGCCCGGTATTGCCAGATTCGAAAAGACCATCCTGCAAACGGGTTCGAGCAGTTTTCGACGATGCTCGGTTTGCTGACATTAGCGATGGAAGCGCCGGGCTTTGAAGATATCTTGGGTGGGCTCTGCATGGGGCTTGGGCTAGGGGACAGACGGCGCGGTCAGTTCTTCACGCCCTATTCGATCTCGCAGGTGATGGCTACGGTGGTCATCGAAGCGATACCGTCGTCGGGCGCGAGTGACGCGTGGGAGCTTGCTGGCGGGTCAGGACACAGGTCCGCGTATGCTGCGGGCCGTCCGACGGGCCACGCAGGGGCGCTAGGGATTCGTTCGTCAGGGGCTGTGCGGTTGAGCGAGGTCCGCACAGCGGTGGTCGTCAATCCATTGGATGGCCTGCACGACCACCCCAGCAGACCAGATCCCCAGAGGTGCCCTCGCTCGAGCGCGCTACGTGCGCCGGTTGCTGGCTCGGTCGTCTTAAAAATGGAACGGGTGATTCGACCTGCGGGCGAGTTTCCTCACGGGGCAGGTGTCGTGATGCCGATGGGCCTCGCGGGCGGCATCGGAATCCATGGCAGGTTGTGCCTGACGTGAGAGGTGGCTCGGTCGGGATGTGTAGCGCCATCGCTCGCAAGAGGGGCATCCCTGATCAATTAGGGCGGTGTCGAGCGTTTGAGCGGTCATGCACGCGTGCCGTAAGGGCAACATCGCGCACGGCGCAGTTGCGCGTGCTCAGGGTATGGCGGGGCTAGGAGACGGCATCCGGTGCCGGCTCAAGAGTCGATCCGAGCGCTCCGCATCGGGTGCGGTGGCCATCGCCCTTGTCGTTCCCGCGCATCAGTGCACGCTGACGCCCGGCGTTCCCGCACTCAAGCGGCCGATCACGGCTGCCTGGGCAAACCCCGCGTCGTGAAAACAGGCCAGCACCGCATCCACCGCTTCCGGGGCACAGGACACCAGCAGACCGCCGCTGGTCTGCGGGTCGGTCAACAGTGGCTGCCAGTGCGCCGGCAAGCCCTCGGCGAAGCGCACCTCGGCGCCATACGAGGCCCAGTTGCGGTGGGAGGCACCGGTCACGCAGCCGCGATGCAGCAGTTCCAGCGCCTGTGGCAGCAGCGGCACCTGTGCACTCTCCACTTCGGCGGAAACCCCACTGGCGCGGCACACCTCCAGCAGGTGGCCGAGCAGGCCGAAGCCGGTGACATCGGTCATCGCGTGCACGCCGTCCAGCGCGGCCAGCGGCACGCCCACGGTATTCAGCTGCGTGGTCGACTCGAGCATCTGCTGGTAGCCGTCGGCATCCAGCACTTCTTTTTTCAGTGCTGACGAATACACGCCCACGCCCAACGGCTTGCCCAGCACCAGCACGTCGCCGGCGCGGGCATCGGCATTGCGCTTGAGCCGCTGTGGATCGAGCACGCCGATCGCGGCCAGGCCATAGATGGGTTCCACCGAATCGATGCTGTGGCCACCCGCCACCACGATGCCGGCATCGGCGCAGGCGCGTTCGCCGCCCTGCAGGATGCCGCGGATGGTGTCCTGCGGCAGGGTGTTGATCGGCATGCCGACGATGGCCAGTGCGAACAATGGCCGTGCGCCCATCGCGTACAGGTCCGACAACGCATTGGTGGCGGCGATGCGGCCGAAGTCGAACGGGTCGTCGACAATCGGCATGAAGAAATCGGTGGTGGCGACGATCGCCTGGTGGTCATCAAGGCGGTATACCGCCGCATCGTCGCTGGTCTCGCGGCCGACCAGCAGTTCAGCTGGTGCCGGAAGCGCTGGAGCGCCGCGCAGCAGTTCCGTCAGTACGCCCGGCGCGATCTTGCAGCCGCAGCCGCCGCCGTGCGCCAGCGAGGTCAGGCGTTGCGGGGCATCGGCCGTTGAAGGAGCGGGGGACTGCGCGTGCGTGGCCATGCCGACATCTCCTGCGGAAACACGAATGGCGGAAGGCAGCAGGAGTCGAACCTACCAGGGAACGATCGACGCCCCCTACTGGGTTTGAAGCCCAGCCGCATGCCCGGATGCGCATGCCTTCCGAAAGTACCGCGGTACCGGTCGACTCAGTCGCGGGCTGCGTTCCATTGCAGATCGCCGCGTGGCCGATGCTGGTCACCGACGCGTCGAGTGTAGCCAACGCGATTGAAGAACTCCAAGATCTGGATGCTGCGCTTGCGGCCCAGGCCGATGGCATCGCGGAAAGCGGCCGCATCCACCGTGCCGGTGGCCTGCGACAGCTGCGCGACGATCGCGGCCAGCTCGGCAATGCGGGCCGGCGCATAGAACAGGTCCGGTACTACCTGGAACAGTTCACCGCGCGCTGCGGCGCGGCGCAGGGCGGCGCGGACCTCGTCTTCGACCAGGCCGAAGCCGGCGGCCAGGGTGCGCACCCATGGCGGATCGAAACCGCCGTCATGCAGCTGCGGCAGTACGCGTTCGAGCAGCAGGCGCTCGCGTTCCGGTGGCGCGTGGTCATGGCCGGGCAGGCGCCACCAGGCGCCCACGCGCTGCACGCTGCCGTCGTCCAGCAGGTCCTGGAGCAGCGCGTTCCACAGGCTCGTTGCCAGCGCAGGCAGGGTGCTGCGCTGCAGGCGCCCGCTGTCGACACCGGGTTCGTCAGGGCGTCGTTCATGCCAGCCGCGCAGTGAGGCGATTATCTGTTCGCGCAGCACCTGCCAGTGCGCAGCGAGGATGACCACAGTGGCGTCGCGGGTGGCGATGCGCTGCGCGCCTGCAGGAAGATCGATCTGTTCGGCGGCGCGCCGGCAGTAGCGCTGCAGCGCGGCCAATGGAATTCCGGAGGGCGCCTGCTGAAGCAGCGGGCCAACATCTGCGCTGGTGGCCAGCTGTTCCAGCGCCACCAGCCACGCCAGGCGTGCAGGGCTGCGCCGCCGCCGTTGTGGCGGCTCCGGATCGAGTACCACACCGCCGCCCAGCGTACGGGTTGCCGCTGAATCGCGGGCAATGAAGCGATCGCCGCACATCGCGCAGACCGGCGCGTCGAACACCAGCTGCACGAGCTGTCCATTGCCGTGGTCACGATCTTCCAGCAGCACTGCATGGGCCTGCCGGTGCATCGTGCCCCAGTGGATATGCAGCGGCGCCCAGTCGCGCAGCGGTGGTGCCAGCGCGGAAAGCCGCAGGCGCACATCAACGCGGGTGGTGGCCAGCAGTGCGCGCGGGTCGGCGATCCAGTCGCCGCGGTGGATGTCGTCGCGGGCGATTGCGGCCAGGTTCAACGCGCAGCGTTGCCCGGCCATCGCGTGGTCGCTGGCCTGGTTCTGCGCGTGGATGCTTCGCACGCGTACGTCGGTCGCGGCTGGCATCAGCTGCAGGTGCTCGCCAACAGTGGCGATGCCGCCGTGCACAGCGCCGGTCACCAGCGTGCCGTGGCCGGCCAGCGAGAACACGCGGTCCACCGGCATGCGGAACAGTTCGCCGCGCAGCCTGGCTTGCCGCGCGCTGGCATCGGCTGCGGCCCAGGCATGCAGCTGGGCACGCAGTGCGTTGATGCCAGCATCGTTGGGTGCGGTGCTGTTGCAGGTGAATACAGGGGAATCCTGCAGCGGCGTGCCGGCCAGCAGGGCAGCGATCTCGATCTCGACCCGGGCCTGGCGCGCGGCATCCACGCGGTCGATCTTGGTCAGGGCCACCGCACTGCGGTCCACGCCCAGCAGCTGCAGGATCGCCAGGTGCTCACGGGTCTGCGGCATCACGCCGTCGTCGGCGGCGATCACCAGCAGGGCAACATCGATGCCCGTCGCACCGGCCACCATCGTGTGCACGAAGCGCTCATGGCCGGGCACATCAACGAAGCCCAGCGTGGTTGCGGGGGCTTCGCCGTCCGCGGCTTCCACCGGAACATAGGCGTAGCCCAGTTCGATGGAAATGCCGCGCGTACGCTCTTCCTGCAGGCGATCGGTTTCGATGCCGGTCAGTGCCCGCACCAGGCTGGTCTTGCCATGGTCGATATGCCCGGCGGTGCCGACGATCATGCCTGCAGCATGCTCCACTGGTCGGCGAAGCGCGCTTCGTCGGCGGGTTCCAGGCCGCGCAGGTCCAGCCACAACGCATCATCGGCGATGCGGCCCAGCACTGGCTGGGGCAGCTGGCGCAGATGCTTGGCCAAGCGATCCAGCCCGCCGCGGCGCGTGCAGGTGATACGCAGCCCGGCACTGGCCAGCTGGGCCTGTGGCTGCGCACCGCTGCCGATCTGGCTGTGCATCGCTGCACATTCGACGCTGTAGTCTGCTGCCAGCCCGGCGCGCACCGGCTGCAGCAGACGCTGCGCCTGCGCAGAAACATCGTCGTGCGTACGCGACAGGATACGCAGCGTCGGCAGCCGTTGTGCCAGCAGCTCCGGTTCGCGGTACAGGGCCAGCACCGCTTCCAGCGCGGCCAGTCCCATCTTGTCCATGCGCAGTGCCCGCTTGAGCGGGTTGCGGTTGATCCGCGCAATCAGGTCGGCGCGGCCGGCGATGATGCCGGCCTGGGGACCACCCAGCAGCTTGTCGCCACTGAACGAAACCAGATCGGCACCAGCCGCCAGCGCTTCCTGCACGGTGGGCTCGTGCGGCAGCCCGAAGGCCGCCAGATCGCACAGGCTGCCACTGCCCAGGTCCACGACCAACGGCAGGCCATGTTCGTGCGCGATGCCCGCCATCGCCGCAGTGTCGACCTTGGCAGTGAAGCCGGTGATCGCGTAGTTGCTGGCATGCACCTCCATCAGCAGCGCCGTACGCGCACCGATGGCATTGGTGAAGTCGGTGGGATGGGTACGGTTGGTGGTGCCCACTTCCAGCAGCCGCGCACCGGCGCTGCGCATCACATCGGGAATGCGGAAGGCGCCACCGATCTCCACCAGCTCGCCGCGCGAAACCACCACCTCACGGCGATTGGCCAGGCTGTTGAGCAGCAGCAGGACCGCAGCTGCATTGTTGTTGACCACGGTGGCGGCTTCGGCGCCGGTCAGCTCGCAGACCAGTGCCTGCACCCGCGTATCGCGGTCGCCGCGACGGCCACGGGAGATGTCGAATTCCAGATCGACCGGCGCGGTCATCGCACGGGTCACCGCCTTCACCGCGGCCTCGGGCAACAGGGCTCGCCCGAGATTGGTGTGCAGCACGGTGCCGGTCAGGTTGAACATCGGCTGCAGGTCCAGCCGTGCATCGCTGGCCAGTTCGGCATCGAGTGCCGCGGCCAGCGCAGGGCCTTCGATGGTTTCCTGCAGCTGCGCGGTCGACAGCTGGCCGGCGCCGACACGGTCGCGCAGCCCCTGCAGGTGCGAACGCAGCAGCTGGGTTATGCGGCTGCGGCCGTGGCGTTCGATCAGTGCCGCCAGCGCAGGCAGGCGCAGCAACCGGTCCAGCGAGGGCAGGGCGGTGACCGATGCCGGGGTGGGGAACATGGCAGCCATCGGTCAGTCGCTGTCGGATTGCCACAGCAGCGGATTCTGGCTGGCACGCGCATAGCCTTCCTCGGCCAGCAGCAGATCCAGCGCCAGTGTGCCGAGGTCATCAGCCACCGGCTCCAGTGAGGGGTCTTTCTCCAGATACAGGATCTTGCGATAGCTGTGGCAGTGGTCGCAGGTCTCGGCGCGTACCGCACTCTCGCGCACCGCCTCGCCGCTGTCGCCGTCCACCTCGGCCAGGGCGCGATAGGCAATGTCCTTGCCGGCGGCACCACACTGGCTGCACTGCACGCGCACGTAGTGCCACTGGCAGGCGCACAGCGAGCACGACAGGTAGCGATAGGAGGCGTAGGGCGGACGCGCCTGTACCACGCTGGCCACCGGCAGCGTGCCACACAGCGGGCACAGCCCCGGCGCATCCGCCAGTGGCTTGAGGTCGGTGGGGCGGAAGCTGGCCGCGAGCACTGCCCAGTAGACCTGCAGTGCGTTCATCACCAGCAGCGCCGCAACCGCGTCTACCGATGGCGCGTCATCACGCTCCAGCACGGCATGGGCCTGCGCATCCAACCAGGCATCGTCGGCAGCGGCGACGCGCTGCAGCTCCTGCCGGGTTTCCACCGGAAGCCCGGCTTCGTCGGCACAGTGCTGGCACAGCGTGCGCAGCCAGTTGCGCCAGCAGCCATCGAGTTGCAGGGTATTGGCCGGTCGCAAGGGCATGCCTGCACTGGCCGCCGCACTCGATTGCTGCGCGCGCGCCTGCGCTTGCAGCGCCTCGCACTGCTGCGGTGTCAGCTCGTCCAGCACTGCCTGCTGTGCATCGGCCAACGCCGCGAGCAGTTGCAGGTAGCCATCGATGGCGCTGTGCGCGGCCAGGCTGCGTAGTCGCGCCGCGCGCTCGGCGAACAGGGAAGTGACATCGGGCAGGATGATGCGCGGAACATCGCGCGAGGCGAGCGTCTCGATCTCACCGGGTTCAAGGATGCGTTGCGCCATGCAGGGCCAGCCGGAAGAACCAGGCTCCATCCTCGCCGTTGTCGGCGCTGGCGTCCAGCGTGCTGCCGGCCATTTGAAGTGGTTGGGGTCAGATCCGTTTTCCACAGGAAAACGGATCTGACCCCATCGGTTGTTGCCGTGTTCATCGTGTCGACCAAGGTCGACACCCACCAACAGCAGCGGGAAACTGTCGAAGGCGGGGCGCCGTGGATTTGCGGGGTGTCCGCGGCATGGATGCCGCGGCCAAGCCCCCAAGGACGGGTTCACGGCGTCCCCGCAAATCCACGGTGCCCCGCCATCCCACCGATAGCTGCTGTTGCTGTTGCCTTGGCTTGAAGCGGCTGCAGGGCCGCAGGCCCTGCCGCTAACCCTCTTCCCGCCGCCCGCGTAGGATGTCGCGGAACCACTGCCGGTGGTGCTTGTACGCCCACCCATACGTCACCTTGCCCTGGGTCATCGCCCGCACCGATCCCTTGATCCAGATCGCCGCATAGATGTGCACCACGATCGCGCAGATCAGCACCCAGCCGAACAGCGCATGGGCAAGCACCGAGAAGCGGATCACCCCGATCGGGAAGAAATGACTGAAATACTGCCGCCAGATCACGAAGCCGGTCAGCAGCAGCGCCGACAGGCAACCGATGATGGCCCAGAACAGCAGTTTCTGCCCGGCATTGAAACGGCCCACCGGCGGCAGCTTCTCGTCCTCGTTGCGCAGCACATCGCGCATGCCGCGCATCCACGCGCGGTCATCGGCACTGAGGAAGTTGTCACGCCACATCCGCAACGCCAGCAACGCGAAGCCCACCACCATCGCCAGGCCGATGAACGGGTGCAGGATGCGCGTCCACGGTCCGCCGCCGAACAGCTGCGTCAGCGGAAACAGGGCAGGTTGGAACAATGCCAGCCCGGACAAGGCTGTCAGTACGAAGCAGATCGCCACGATCCAGTGGTTGATGCGGGTCGGCGCGCGGTAGCGGATGATCTGTCGCGGGTGCGGTGCGTACTTCATGGCCGCTGCTCCTCTTCGATCTTCTTCGCCTCGTGCTCGGCTTCTTCTTCCTCCTCGTCATTGACCGTATTGCGGCCGATGCCGATGTAATGCAGGAACCCGGCGAAGGCGGTGGCGGCGATCGCCAGCACGCCCAAGGGCTTGGCCACGCCCTTCCAGATCTCCACCATCGGGCTGATCCGCGGGTCCTTGGGCAGGTCGGCATACAGCTCCGGCTTGTCCACGTGCTGCAGCACGTACATCACGTGGGTGCCGCCCACGCCCTGCGGGTCGTACAGGCCGGCGTTCTCGTAGCCGCGCGATTTCAGGTCTTCGACGCGGCCGGCGGCATGTTCGGTCATCGCTTGCTTGCTGCCGAAGGTGATCGCGCCGGTCGGGCAGGTCTTCACGCAGGCCGGCTCCTGGCCCACCGCCACCCGGTCCGAGCACAGCGTGCACTTGTAGGCCTTGTGGTCCTTCTTGGAGATGCGCGGCACATCGAACGGGCAGCCGGTCACGCAGTAGCCGCAGCCGATGCAGTTCTCTTCCTGGAAGTCGACGATGCCGTTGGCGTACTGGATGATCGCGCCGGGCGAGGGGCAGGCCTTCAGGCAGCCCGGGTCGCTGCAGTGCATGCAGCCTTCCTTGCGGATCAGCCACTCCAGCTTGCCCTTCTCATCCTCGTATTCGCGGAACTTCATCACCGTCCACGACTGGTCGCTGAGGTCCGGCGGATTGTCGTAGCTGCCGACGCAGCTGCCGACTTCGTCGCGCAGGTCGTTCCACTCCATGCACGCGACCTGGCAGGCCTTGCAGCCGATGCACTTGCTCACGTCGATGAGCTTGGCGACCTGGCCGGTGTGTGCGCTGCGCGCCTGTGGCGAGGGCGTGGTGGTGGCCGAGCGGCGAATGATGTCCAGCGATTGCAGTGACATGGCGTGTCTCCTACACCTTCTCGACCTTGACCAGGATGCACTTCGATTCGGGCGTCTGCGAGTTGCCGTCACCGATGGCGTTGGTCAGCGTATTGGCGATGTAGCCGGGCTTGGCTGCACCGAGGAAACCCCAGTGGATCGGTATGCCCACCTGGTGCACGGTCTTGCCATCGATCTGCAGGGCCTTGATGCGCTTGGTCACCATCGCCACGGCTTCGATATGGCCGCGCTTGGAACTCACGCGCACGCGGCTGCCGTTGTTGATGCCCAGCTCGTCGGCCAGTGCGGCGCCGATCTCGACGAACTGCTCGGGCTGGATGATGGCATTGAGCTTGCCGTGCTTGGTCCAGAAGTGGAAATGCTCGGTCAGGCGGTAGGTGGTGGCCACGTGCGGGTATTCGTCCGGCGAGCCGATCTGCGCCCGGTCGCTGGCGAACACGCGGGCGGCCGGGTTGTTCAGCGTCTGCGCCTGGCCGGGGCTGAGCGGGTTGCTGCGCAGCGGGGTGTCGAACGGTTCGTAGTGCTCCGGGAACGGGCCTTCGGCCATGCCGGCCTTGGCGAAGAAACGGGCAATGCCTTCCGGGTTCATGATGAACGGGCCCATGCCACCGGCCGGATCTTCGTCGGCCTTGAAGTCCGGCACGTCCACGCTGCCCCAGTTCTTGCCGTTCCAGGCCAGCAGCGTGCGCCGCGGGTCGAACGGTTGCCCGGCCACGTCACAGGAGGCGCGGTTGTACATCACGCGGCGGTTGGCCGGCCACGCCCAAGCCCAGCCCAGGGTATTGCCGATGCCGGTCGGGTCGCTGTTGTCACGCCGCGCCATCATGTTGCCAGTCGGGCCCCATGCGCCGATGTAGATCCAGCAGCCGGAGGAGGTGCTGCCGTCGTCGCGCAGGTCGCCGAACGCGGCCAGCTGCTCGCCGGCCTTGCGCACCAGCTTGGTCGGGTCCTTCGGATCGAACACGTCCACCAGCGCCTTGCCGTTGTATTCCATCGCCAGCTCTTCCGGCGTCGGTGCCTCGGGGTTGGAATACTTCCAGGCCAGGTCGCGCACGGGATCCCACCAGGCGCCGCCGTCCTTCTCGTACATCGCCTTGATGCGATGGAACAGCTCGGACATGATCTCGATGTCGCTGCGCGCTTCACCCGGCGGATTGGCGCCCTTCCAGTGCCACTGCAGCCAGCGCGAGGAATTCACTACCGCGCCGTTCTCCTCGGCGAACGATGTGGTCGGCAGTCGGAACACCTCGGTCTGGATCGCGCTGGGATCGACGTCGTTCAACGCGCCGTGGTTCTGCCAGAACGCGATGGTCTCGGTTTCCAGCGGGTCCATGCTGACCATGAACTTCAGCTTGGAGAACGCGCTGATCAGCTTGCCCTTGTTCGGCGCCGAGGCCAGCGGGTTGAAGCCCTGGCAGATGTAGCCGTGGATCTTGCCTTCGTTCATCAGCTCGTACGCCTGCAGCATGTCGTACGGCTTGTCGAGCTTGGGCAGATGGTCGAAGCACCAGTTGTTGTCGGCGGTGGCGGCATCACCCCACCACGACTTCATCAGGCTGACGTGGAACTTGGGGTAGTTCTGCCAGAACGACATCTGGTTGGCGCGCAGCGGCTTCTGCGTGCGCTTTGCGATGTAAGCGTCGTAGTCCTGCTCGTCCTGTCTCGGCAACGTCAGGTAGCCGGGCAGCAGGTCGGACATCAGGCCGATGTCGGTCAGGCCCTGGATGTTGGAATGCCCGCGCAGTGCGTTCATGCCGCCACCGGCCACGCCGATGTTGCCCAGCAGCAGCTGCACCATGGTGCCGGCACGCACGTTCTGCGCACCGATGGAGTGCTGCGTCCAGCCCAGCGCGTACAGGATGGCCATCGCCTTGTCCTTGCCGGCGGTGGACGCGATCATGTCCCAGATCTGGCGGATGCTGTCGGCCGGCGTGCCGCAGATGCGCTCGACCATCTCCACGGTGTAGCGCGCATAGTGCTGCTTGAGCAGGGTGTAGACGCAGCGCGGGTCCTTCAGCGTCGGGTCACTGCGCACGAAGCCATCATCGCCGTACACGTAGTCCCAGCTGGAGCGGTCATAGCTGCGCTTCTGCGCGTCGTATCCCGAATACAGGCCGTCCTTGAAGGCGAATTCGTCCTTCACCAGGAACGACATGTCGGTGTAGTTCAGCACGTACTCGTGCTGGATGCGGTCCTCGGTCAGCAGGTAGTTGATCAGGCCGCCCAGGAACACGATGTCGGTGCCCGTGCGGATCGGCGCGTACACGTCGGCCACCGCAGCCGAGCGGTTGAAGCGCGGATCGACCACGATCAGGCGTGCCTTGTTGTGTGCCTTGGCCTCGGTCACCCATTTGAACCCGCACGGGTGCGCCTCGGCGGCATTGCCACCCATGATCAGGATCAGGTCGGCATTCTTGATGTCGACCCAGTGATTCGTCATCGCACCACGGCCTAGCGTCGGGGCAAGACCTGCCACCGTCGGGCCGTGTCAGACACGTGCCTGGTTGTCGAATGCCAGCATGCCCAGGGAGCGCACGACCTTGTGGGTCAGTACCGCGGTTTCATTGCTGGTGGCCGAGGCCGCCAGCATGCCGGTGGTCAGCCAGCGGTTGACCGTCTGCCCGGCTTCGTTCTTCTGCACGAAGTTGGCGTCGCGGTCTTCCTTCATCAGCCGTGCGATGCGGTCCAGTGCATCGTCCCAGCTCAGCCGCTTCCACTCGTTCGAGCCCGGTGCGCGGTACTCGGGGTAGAGCAGGCGCGATTTGCTGTGGATGATGTCGGCCAGGCCGGCACCCTTCGGGCACAGCGTGCCGCGGTTCACCGGATGGTCCGGGTCGCCCTCGATATGGAAGATGCTCGGCTCGGCGTTCTTGGCGCCATCGCCGAGGCTGTACATCAGGATGCCGCAGGCCACCGAGCAGTATGTGCAGGTGTTGCGGGTCTCGGTCGCGCGGGTCAGCTTGTATTGCCGGACCTCCGCGAGCGCGATGCCGGGCGCGAAGCCCATCAGGGCCAGGCTGGAGCCCACCAGGGTTGTCCCGGTGACCTTCAGGAACTGGCGGCGACTCATCGAGGGCATGCCGTTCTCCTTGGATGGCGGGGCGGCAGGCAGACCACCCGGCTGTCGGTAGGTACGGCCCGGTTATAGCACAGGCCCCCGGATGCCCATGTGGCACAAGGGCCGGCGCCCGCAGGACGGGCGCGGAAAGGGGCCGCTCTGGTAAAGTTGCGTGCCCGCACCCCGGGGAAGCGTCTGCCGGGCCTGGTTCCAGGATGTTCCGCGCAGCCCCCGCCGTCCTGGCGCGATCCTCCGCGCCGGATCTGGAACACCGAGGAAAAATTTTGCGAAATCAACCAGTTGGGTTCCGCGCATGAGCGCCCCGTCGAAGCCGTCGGACGCCGTTGCGCGCGGCACGCTGTACATCGTTGCCGCCCCGTCCGGTGCCGGCAAGAGCAGCATCGTCAATGCCACCCTGGCGCGCGACCCGCAGATCGCCTTGTCGATCTCCTTCACCTCGCGCGCGATGCGCCCGGGCGAAGTGAACGGCCAGCACTACCATTTCGTCTCTGCGGAGAAGTTCGAGGAAATGATCGCCGACGGCGACTTCTTCGAGCATGCCTGGGTGCACGGCGACTGGAAGGGCACCGCCCGCCAGTCGGTGGAGCCGCAGCTGGCCGCCGGCCAGGACGTGCTGCTGGAAATCGACTGGCAGGGTGCCCAGCAGGTGCGCCAGCTGGTGCCGGGCACGGTCACCGTGTTCATCCTGCCGCCGTCCAAGCAGGCCCTGCAGGACCGCATGCGCAAGCGCGGCCAGGACAGCGAGGCGGTCATCGCCCAGCGCCTGGGCGCGGCCCGCGATGAAATGCTGCACTTCAACGAGTTCGACTACGTCATCGTCAACGAGGTGTTCGACACCGCGGTGGACGAGCTGTGCGCCATCTTCACCGCCAGCCGTCTGCGCCGGGAGGCCCAGAAGGTCCGCCATGCCGGCCTGATCCAGGCCCTGTTGACCCCCGATCCGGGTGCAACTGACTGATTCCAAAAGAATCGGGTGGGGGTTGGCTTGATTTTGTCCAGCCCCTGCCAGTACACTCCGTCCCCTTTCCCTCATTCGACTGAGCGGCCGACCGGTCGCCGGGAGCCCGTATGGCCCGCATCACCGTAGAAGATTGCCTGGAAGTCGTTAACAACCGTTTCGAACTGGTCATGATGGCTTCCAAGCGTGCCCGCCAGCTCGCCAACGGCGTGCAGGCCACGCTGGACAACAGCGAGACCGAGGACAAGCCGACCGTGCTGGCGCTGCGCGAAATCGCCGCCCGCAAGATCGACAACGCGCTGATCGACGAAGTCGAGAAGGCCGAGCGTGAGCGCGCCGAGCGCGAAGCGCTGGAGTGGGCCGCCGCCGAAGTGGTCGCCGACGAAGACATGTCCAAGAACGACGATTGATCGCATCGATCAACGTCATTGCTGGATCGCCGAACAGCCCGCCCCGTGCGGGCTGTTTCGCATTCAGGATTTGCCGTAAACGTCGCGCTGGAATAGGCTTCGGGCATGAACCCAGGCCCCACTGCCAAGGTCGCCGCAGCCCCCGCTGCCGCCGTACCCGACTACGTCCTCCAGCTTGAACGCGCCGCCCATTACCTGCCGCCGGAACAGCTGCCACTGTTGCGCCGCGCTTGGGAAGTCGGAGCTGCCGCGCACGCCGGGCAGACGCGCAAGTCGGGCGAGCCCTATATCACCCATCCGGTGGCCGTGGCGCAGGTGCTGGCCGAGCTCGGCCTGGACGTGGAAGCGCTGATCGCCGCGATCCTGCACGACACCATCGAAGACACCCCGCTGACCCGTGAGGCGCTGGCTGCCGAGTTCGGCGAAGCCGTGGCCGAACTGGTCGACGGCGTGACCAAGCTGGACAAGCTGAAGTTCCGCGACCGCCAGGAAGCGGCCGCCGAGAGCTTCCGCAAGATGCTGCTGGCGATGTCGCGCGACCTGCGCGTGATCATGATCAAGCTGGCCGACCGCCTGCACAACATGCGCACGCTGGGTGCACAGAGCCGCGAAGCGCGTGGCCGCATCGCCCGCGAGACGCTGGAGATCTACGCGCCCATCGCCCAGCGCCTGGGCATGAGCCTGGTCAAGAGCGAGCTGCAGAACCTCGGTTTCAAGGCGCTGTACCCGTGGCGCCACGCCATCATTGAAAAGCACATCCGCAGCCAGCCGGTGGTGCGCCGCGAGGCGATGGCGCAGGTGGAAGTGCAGCTGTCGCAGCGCCTGGCCAAGGAGGGGATCGAGCATCGGCTGATCAGCCGCATCAAGACCCCGTGGAGCATCTACAACAAGATGCGCGACGAGAACAAATCCTTCGACCAGGTGATGGACGTGTTCGGCTTCCGCCTGGTCGTGCGCAGCGTGCCCAGCTGCTACCACGCGCTGGGTTCGGTGCACGCCACCTTCAAGCCGCTGGATGGCCGTTTCCGCGACTTCATCGCCATCCCCAAGGCCAACGGTTACCAGTCGCTGCACACCGTGCTGTTCGGGCCGTATGGCTCGCCGATCGAAGTGCAGATCCGTACCGAGGAAATGGACCTGATCGCCGAACGCGGCGTGGCCGCGCACTGGACCTACAAGTTCGGCGGCGATTCGCCCAACAGTGCGCAGAGCCGCGCGCATGCCTGGATCGTCGAACTGATCGACTCGCAGCGCGCCGCCGGTTCTTCGCTGGAGTTCCTCGACAACGTCAAGGTCGACCTGTTCCCGGACGAGGTCTACCTGTTCACCCCGAAGGGCAAGATCCTGGCCCTGCCGCGCAACTCCACCGCGCTCGATTTCGCCTACGCCGTGCATACCGACGTCGGCAACATGGCCGTGGCCTCGCGCGTGGACAAGAAACTGGTGCCGCTGCGCACCAAGCTGGTGTCGGGCCAGTCGGTGGAGATCATCACCGCACGCTCGGCCACGCCGAAACCGCAGTGGCTGGAATTCGTGGTCACCAGCAAGGCGCGCACCGCCATCCGCCACCAGCTCAAGCAGCTGGAGCACGAGGACGCCGTGCAGCTGGGCCACCGCATGCTCGACCGCGCGCTGGAAGCGATGGACTCGTCGCTGGAACGGCTGCCGAAGGGGCGCCTGGATGCATTCCTCACCGAACACCGCTTCCCGCGCCTGGAAGCCCTGCTGGCCGAGGTCGCGCTGGGCAACTGGATGCCGACCCAGGCCGCGCAGGCACTGATGGCCTACGCCGAACTGCGTGGCGGTCCGCATTCGCGCCACCATTCGCAGGAAAAGATCCTGATCAACGGCAGCGAGCGTGGCGTGGTCACCTTCGCCGGCTGCTGCCAGCCGATTCCCGGCGACGAGATCATGGGCTACCACACCGCCGGCAAGGGCATCGTGGTGCACCGCATGGACTGCCCGAACCTGGCCGAGCTGCGCAAGTCGCCCGAGCGCTGGGTGCCGATCGGCTGGGACACCACCGTGTCCGGCGACTACGACACCTCGCTGGTGGTGGAAGTGGAGAACGGCACCGGCGTGCTGGCGCAGCTGGCCGCCGCCATCGCCCAGAGCCACTCCAACATCGAGCGCGTGGACTACCTGGACCGCGACTTCAACGCCGCCGTGCTGGCGTTCAACATCCAGGTTCGCGACCGCAACCACCTGGCCGAAGTGATGCGCCGCCTGCGGCGCCTGTCGGTCGTGCAGTCGGTGCGCCGCCAGTAACGCGAACCTGGGGTCGGATCCCTCTCCAACGGAGAGGGCTCTGACCCCTTGGCGGAACGCACGGGGTCGGATCCGTTTCCCGCCGGGAAACGGATCCGACCCCAGCCGACATCGCGCCCACCCGGTACAATCACCGCTCTGTTTTCCCCCAAGCACCGGAGCGACCCATGTCCCGCCAGATCATCAACACCGAAAAGGCTCCCGCCGCCATCGGCCCGTACTCGCAGGCCGTGCGCGCCGGCAACACCGTGTATTTCTCCGGCCAGATCCCGCTCGACCCGGCTACCGGCGACATCGTCGGCGCCGGTGACGTCGAGGCACAGGCCCGCCGCGCCTTCGACAACCTCAAGGCCGTGGCCGAAGCCGCCGGCGGCTCGCTGGACAAGGTCGTGCGCCTGGGCCTGTACCTGACCGACCTGGGCGAGTTCGCCAAGGTCAACGCGGTCATGCAGGACTACTTCCAGGCCCCGTACCCGGCCCGTTCCACCATCGAAGTCTCCGGCCTGCCGAAGGGCGCCAACTTCGAGGTCGACGCGGTGATGGTCATCGACTGACCGCCACGTGGCACGCAAGGCGGCGGTCACCCCGGTCCTGTCACCGTCCGGCGAAGCATCCCTGGCGATGCTCGCTGGCGTCGGTCCGGCCGTGGCCGCCAAACTGCAGGCGCGTGGCCTGGCCACCCTGCAGGATCTCTGGCTTCACCTGCCGCTGCGCTATGAAGACCGCACCCGGCTGACCCGCATCGAAGACCTGCGCAACGGCGTGCCGGCGCAGGTGGAAGGGCGGGTGGTCGCGGTCGAGCGCGGCATGCGCTACCGGCCGATGCTGAAGGTGGCGGTGGAAGACGAAGGGCAGGGCACCCTGGTGCTGCGCTTCTTCCACTTCCGCCAGCAGCAGGTCGGCCAGTTCGCGGTCGGCAACCGGCTGCGCTGCTTCGGCACGCCCAAGCCCGGCCACCTCGGCCTGGAAATCGTCCACCCCAGCTATCAGGTGCTGGGCCGCAACGACGATCCCGAACTCGGCGACCGCCTCGACCCGGTGTATCCCACCGTCGAAGGCGTCGGCCCGATGACCATGCGCAAGCTGATCGGGCAGGCGCTGGACCGCCTGCCCGAGGAAAGCACGCTGGAACTGCTGCCCAATGGTTGGCTCGATGGCCTCGGCCTGCCGTCGCTGCGCAGCGCGCTGCTGACCGTGCACCGGCCGCCGCCGGATGCCGATCTGGCCGCGCTGGCGGCCGGCACTCATCCGGCCCAGCGCCGCCTGGCGATGGAAGAACTGCTGGCCCACCACCTCAGCCTGCGTCGCCAGCGCATCGCGTTGCAGGCGCACCATGCGCCGCCGTTGGCAGGTCCGGGCAAGCTGGCCAAGGCGCTGCTCAAGCAGTTGCCGTTCGCACTGACCGGCGCACAGGCGCGCGTGTTCAAGCAGATCCGCGAGGACCTTGCACGGCCCAGCCCGATGCTGCGGCTGGTGCAGGGCGATGTCGGCTCAGGCAAGACCGTGGTCGCCGCGCTGGCGGCGATGCTGGCGGTGGAGCAGGGCAAGCAGGTCGCATTGGCCGCACCCACCGAACTGCTGGCCGAGCAGCACCTCAACAACCTGCGTGGCTGGCTGGAACCGCTCGGTGTGCGCATCGCGTGGCTGGCCGGCAAGGTCACCGGCAAGGCGCGCGCCAAGGTGATGGAACAGGTCGCCACTGGCGAAGCGCAGGTGGTGGTCGGCACCCACGCGCTGATGCAGGAAGCGGTGGTGTTCCAGGACCTGGCCCTGGCCATCGTTGACGAGCAGCACCGCTTCGGCGTGCACCAGCGGTTGGCGCTGCGCGACAAGGGGGCGGGCGGCAACAGCGTGCCGCACCAGCTGGTGATGACTGCCACGCCGATTCCGCGCACGCTGGCGATGTCCGAATACGCAGACCTGGATGTATCGGCCATCGACGAACTGCCACCGGGCCGCACGCCGGTGCAGACCGTCGCACTGAACAATGACCGTCGCCCGGAGCTGATCGAGCGCATTGCGCTGGCCTGCCAGGAAGGGCGGCAGGTGTACTGGGTGTGCACGCTCATCGAGGAAAGCGAAGAGCTGGATGCCACCCCCGCGCAGGCCACCTACGAATCGCTGCAGGCGCTGCTGCCGGGAGTGCGTGTGGGCCTGGTGCATGGCCGCTTGAAGGCTGCGGAAAAGCTGGCCACGATGGTGGCGTTCAAGGCCGGCGAGATCGATCTGCTGGTGGCGACCACCGTCATCGAAGTGGGCGTGGACGTACCGAATGCCTCGCTGATGGTGATCGAGAATGCCGAGCGCCTCGGCCTGGCGCAGCTGCACCAGCTGCGCGGCCGCGTCGGTCGAGGTTCAGCGGTATCGCGCTGCGTGCTGCTGTACCAGGCACCGCTTTCGCAGATGGCGCGTGAGCGCCTGCAGACCATGCGCGAAACCAACGATGGTTTCGTCATTGCCGAAAAGGATCTGGAGCTGCGCGGCCCCGGCGAACTGCTGGGTACGCGGCAGACCGGCCTGGCCGGTTTCCGCATTGCCGACCTGGCCCGCGACGCCGGCCTGCTGCCCGGCGTGCACGACCTGGCCGAGCGCCTGCTGGCCCAGCAACCCGCGCTGGCCGACCGCGTGGTACAGCGCTGGATCGGCACCGCCGTGCGTTACGCCTCGGCGTGAGTGGTGGGGTCAGAGCCCTTTGCACAGCAAAGGGCTCTGACCCCATTTCCGGCACGCTCATCCACGCATGGCGTGGATCTACTGTACAGCCGTGCTCGGCTGCCGTTCGCGCTGCGCGCGGGAGTCGAGCATGGCTCGACTCTACAGACAGCCTTTTCGATCATCTCGTGGATATGTCGACCAAGGTCGACACCTACGGACAACAGTAGCGATCTGTCGAAGGCGGGGTGGGTCCGGTTGCGGGGGTGTCTGCGGCATGGATGCCGCGGCCAAGCCCCCATGGACGGGTTCACGGCGTCCCCCGCCACCGGACCCACCCCGCCATACCCCAGGAAACCAGCTTTTGCCGTTGCTCTGGCGTTTGCCGTTGATTCGGCGGGTGCAGGGCGCAGCCCTGCCGAACCCCCAACACCCCGTACTTGCAACGGTCATCAACCCGGTCCACACTTCGTTGCCGATCTGAAGACGGCAACGATGACCCACAAGATCCCGCTGTTGATCGACACCGACCCCGGTGTGGACGACGCCCTGGCCCTGCTGATGGCCTTCGCCGATGAACGGCACGACGTGGTCGCCCTGACCATCGCCGCCGGCAATGTCGGCCTCGAATACACCGTCCGCAACGCCCTCAAGCTCTGCGACATCGTCGGCCGCACCGACGTGCCGGTGTTTGCCGGCAGCCCGGATCCGCTGCTGCATCCCTCCGTCGACGCTGCCCACGTGCATGGCCGTGATGGCTACGGCGACGTGGACCTGCCGCCGCCCAGCCGCCAGGCCGAAGCCGAGCACGCCGCGCTGGCCATCCTGCGCCTGTCGCACGAGCACGCCGGCGAACTGATGCTGGTGATGCTCGGCCCGCTGACCAACCTGGCACTGGCGCTGAAGCTGGACCCGACCCTGCCACAGCGCATCAAGCGCATCGTGGTGATGGGCGGCGCGGTCACCTGCCACGGCAACATCACTCCGGCGGCCGAATTCAACATCGCCTTCGACCCGGAAGCGGCGCACGTGGTGTTCACCTCGTTCAAGCACCTGCTGGTGTCGGACTGGGAAGCCACCGTCGCCCACGGCCTGCCGCTGGAAGATGCCGAGCAGTGGCTGCAGGCCGATTCCGATCGCGCCCGCTTCTACGAGCTGATCTCGCGCAAGACCCGCGCGCTGTCGGAAGACGCCAAGGGCGGCCGCTGGTACACCGCCGATGCGGTGGCCATGGCCTGGGCGCTGAACCCGGAAGGGCAGCTGCAGGTCGAATCGCGGCCGCTGAATGTGGAACTGAACGGCACGTTCAGCCGCGGTGCCACCATCGTCGACTGGAACCGCCAGACCGGCCAGCCGGACAACTGCGATCTGCTGATGGCCTACGACCAGCAGCGTTTCGAGGCCCTGGTGCGCCAGGCCCTGGGCGCGGACTGAAGTCAATTGCCCGGCACCGGTTGCCCCGGGCGGCAACCGGTGCTTATAATGCCGCTCTTGACCACCAGCCCATTTACGGTGTGAGCCCATGAAGGCCGATATCCATCCGAACTACCGCGACGTCGTCTTCCATGACGTCACCTCCGATTTCAAGATCCTGACCCGCTCGACCATGGCGACGAAGGAAACCATCAAGTGGGAAGACGGCAACGACTACCCGCTGGTGAAGGTTGAAATTTCCTCGGCTTCGCACCCGTTCTACACGGGCAAGCACAAGGTCATCGACACCTCGGGCCGTATCGACAAGTTCCAGAAGCGCTACGCGCGCTGATCTGTCGATCCAGCTTCGAACCGACGGCCGCGCTCTGCGCGGCCGTTTGTTTTTCCCCAACGCCAACCCAACGGGCGTTTGGATGGACGGAACACTGCGTTCGTGTGACAACGCGTTTGCCGATCCGGGCCGCTCAACGGCCGGCGTCTGGCCGCCTGTCGTATACGACTTCTGTCTAGCGCCGGGCAAATGCTGCTGTGCGATAATGACCTGATCCCCGGCACAGGCCGAGGACGTCATTCACGTGCCTGACCAATGCGCTTGGGCAGGCGCCTTCCCATGAAGGAGCGCACACAGTGTCCGATCTTGATCAGGTCACGCTCAACGCCGGCGATAAGTCGGTCGTTCTGCCGGTCATCAAACCCACCCTTGGCAACGACTGCGTCGACATCGCGAAGCTGACCAAGGAAACGGGGTATTTCACCTACGATTCCGGTTTCACCGCGACGGCCAGCTGCAAGTCCGCCATCACCTACATCGACGGCGACAAGGGCGTGCTGCTGTACCGCGGCTACCCGATCGAACAGCTGTCGGAAAAGTCGAGCTACGTCGAAGTGGCCTACCTGCTGATCAACGGCGAGCGCCCGAGCGCCGAGCAGCTGAAGGCCTTCACCGATGAGCTGGCTGCCGAAGCCAACGTCGACGATTCGATCAACACCCTGATCGGCAGCTTCGCCAAGGATGCCCATCCGATGGCGATCCTGGCCGCTGCGATCGCGCAGCTGTCGGCCATCTACCACGACTCGCTGGACCTGTCCGACGCCGAACAGCGCCGCCAGGCCGCCGTGCGCCTGATCGCCAAGGTGCCGACCCTGTCGGCGCTGATCTACCGCCACGGCAAGGGCCTGCCGGCCAACAAGCCGGACACCTCGCTGGACTACGTCAGCCGCTTCCTGAAGCAGACCTTCGAGTCGGCTGACGGCCAGTACGATCTGAACCCGGACGTGGTGAAGGCGCTGGACCTGCTGTTCATCCTGCACGCCGACCACGAGCAGAACGCCTCGACCTCGACCGTGCGCCTGGTCGGCTCGACCGGTGCCAACCCGTACGCGTCGGTCGCCGCGGGCGTCACCGCGCTGTGGGGTCCGGCCCACGGCGGTGCCAACGAAGCCGTGCTGAAGATGCTGGAAGAGATCGGCACTGCCGACAACGTCGAGTCCGCCGTGGTCAAGGCCAAGGACAAGACCTCCGGCTTCCGCCTGATGGGCTTCGGTCACCGCGTCTACAAGAACTTCGACCCGCGCGCCAAGGTCATCGGCGAGATGACCAGCAAGGTGCTCAAGCAGCTGGGCGTGCAGGATCCGCTGCTGGACGTGGCCGTGAAGCTGGAACAGGCCGCGCTGCAGGACGAGTACTTCGTCGCCCGCAAGCTGTACCCGAACGTCGATTTCTACAGCGGCATCATCTACAAGGCGCTGCAGATCCCGACCGAGATGTTCACCGTCATGTTCGCCCTGGGCCGTACCTCCGGCTGGGTCTCGCATTGGCTGGAACAGCAGGTCGACCCGGAAATGAAGATCGGCCGTCCGCGCCAGGTCTACACCGGCAGCGACGTGCGCGACTACCAGGGCTGATCGCCTGCCGTAGTGCGTGATGAAACGCCCCGCATCCGCGGGGCGTTTTTTTTTGCGCTTGTGGTGGGTGCCAACCTTGGTTGGCACGTTCTGTGGTGTTCGCAGAAAAGCATCCACGCATGGCGTGGATCTACCACCGCATCCGCCTTCGGTAGGTGCCAACCTTGGTTGGCACACGCTTCACCGCGCAAAGACCGCGTGATTCAAGGGTCTCGCCAGCTTCACGACCGCTCGCGCAGCCTCAGGACGCCAGCTGCACCCGCAGCGTCCGAGACGGAGCATCCACGCAATGAGTACCCGATTCGATCCACCCGAGCGCGGCGCGCTCGGCCCCGACGTCGCCACTGTCGTCACCGCCCCCATCGTGCCACCCGCCAGCGAAAGCGCCGTGTCCTGGGGCGCAATCCTGGCCGGCGCCGTTGCTGCCGCCGCACTTTCCCTCATCCTGCTCATCCTCGGTGTCGGCCTTGGCCTCTCCTCGGTGTCGCCGTGGTCGTTTGAAGGCGTCAGCAAGGAAACCTTCGGCTGGTCCAGCATCGCCTGGCTCACCTTCACTGCACTGGCCGCTTCCGGCCTGGGCGGCTACCTGGCTGGCCGCCTGCGCACCAAGTGGACGCAGATCCACGGCGATGAAACCTACTTCCGCGATACCGCGCACGGCTTCGTGTCGTGGGCGGTGGCCACGCTGCTGACTGCGGGCCTGCTGACCTCGGCCATCGGCGGCGTGCTCGGCACGGGCGCGAAGGTGGCCGGCGCCACTGCAGGCGCCGCTGCATCCACGGCCGGCGTCGCCGCCGCAGGTGCCGGTAGCGCCGCCGCGGCCGCACCGGAAGGCGACCTCAACTATTGGGTGGATTCCCTGTTCCGCAGCGCCACCAACGCCGGTGCTGCCGATCCCGCGGCGCCGCCACCGCCGGGCGCGCCGATGGATCCGAACGCGGCCCCGCCGCCGGCACCGAATGCGGGCCCGCGCGAGGCCGGCATCGCGCCGCCACGCCCGATGCCGGGCCGTGCACCGGCCGGCGACCGTCGTGAACTGCGCGCCGAAGTGAACCGCATCATCGTCAACAGCCTGCAGGGCGATGGCCTCGACCCGGCCGACACCCAGTACCTGTCGCAGCTCATCGCGCGCGAAACCGGCATGAGCCAGGCCGAAGCGCAGGCCCGTGTGACCGATGTACAGACGCGCATGCGTGCCGCGCTGGAGAAGGCAAAGACCACCGCCAAGCAGGCGGCCGACGATGCCCGCAAGGCCGCAGCGTATGCCGCGCTCTGGCTGTTCATCACCCTGCTGATCGGCGCGTTCTTCGCCAGCCTCAGCGCCACCTGGGGCGGCCGCCGCCGCGACCTGTAACCCGCATTCCATGCAAGGAGACCTGCCATGAAAATGATTCTGCTCTGGCTGTTGGGCGTGCCGATTCCGCTGCTGATCCTGTACGCAATCTTCTTCTGAGAGTGCATCGTTGAGTGGAACCCGTCAGGCCGCGGCGACGCGGCCTGACGCTTTTTGAGCAGATCCGAAGCACATGACCAGAAGTCCTTTCATCCTGCAATGAAGTTTCTTGCAATCAGCGGATGAGGAAAATTGCATAACCCTCAAACATTGAACGGCCTCTAGGATCCTTCTTAACGTTCAACGTTTTAGGAATGCTTGCATGGTCTGTATCGCACGGGGTTTCTAACATTCTCTCCGTCGCCGGCAACCACCTCTGCAGGCGGCGCCTCCCTTCCGGTCATGCCGGAAGGGAGGCTTTCGATTATTCCCCCTGTCCGAGAGAGACAACCATGCACATGCTCAAGAAGGCCGCGCTGGCTGCAGCGCTGGTCACTGCTTCGCTGTCCGCGAATGCCGCCGAAACCCACATCACCGTCCTGGCCGACGTCGACCCGACGCTGGCCCTGCTGCAGGCCGATGGCAGCCCGCTGCCGGATGCGATCAAGTTGGTCCACAAGCCGGGAGCGGGTCTTGATTCCTGGTCGCAGCAGGTGCGCATCTATTCCAACGACATCGACAAGGACATCGAAGTCCGCCTGATCAACGAACCGGTGCTGATCGGCAATGCGCCGGGTACGCCGTCGGTACCGCTGAAGGTCAGCCTGAACACCCGCGAGCTGGGCCTAGCCGCCACCGATTACCTGGCTGCCGATCTGTTCGACGGTGCGCTGCCGGGTGCGTCGGTGGCCATGCCGCTGGAGATCGCGCAGAAGACCCCGGGTGCCATCACCGTGGCTGACAGCTTCCAGGGCATGGTCAGCATCGCCATGAAGCAGAAGACCACCAGCCCGTAAGTCCCCCCCCGCGCCGGCCCGTGTGTCGGGCCGGCCGCTTCTGGTCGCCCCCATGAAAGCTTCTGCCCCCGCCGTCACCCGGCTGGCGCTCGCGCTCGCCCTGTCGTTGTCCGCACCTCTGGTCGCGGCGCGCGGCGTTCCCGCCGGTTTCGAGGATCTGGTCGAAGGCCAGACCGAGCAGCTGGACGTGCGTCTGTTCGGGCGCTCGACCGGGCTGATGCCCGTGCGCGTCACCCTCGACCACGTGCAGCTGGAAGCGCCTGCGGAGGCGCTGCAGGCGCTGCAGCTGCCGGCCGAGGCACAGGCGGCGCTGCTGCCGGCGTTGTCGCAACCGCTGCCGCGCAACAGCCACCTGGCCTGCCGCTACGGCGGTGCCGCCGCCGGCTGCGGCTATCTCGATCCCCCGGAGGACCCCACCGCCGTGCGCGCACTGTATGACGAGGGCGAGGGCGCGGTGCGCCTGTTCGTCGCCCGCCAATGGATTCCCGGCGAGCCGGCCGCGCAGCGCCACCACCAGGTCAGCACCAACGCCGAGAACGCCTTCCTGCACCAGCAGACGGTCAACCTCAGTGGCGGCCGCGATTACCAGGCGTTGGCCGCGCAGGGTGCGGGCGTACTTGGGGTGTTCGAGCGTGGCCATGTCTCGGCCAACTGGACCTTCAGCCACCAGCGCTACCGCAACCAGCGCACGCGGCACGACTTCCAGCTGGACAACGCCTATTACCGGCACGACATCGGCCCGGAGCACTACCTGCAGGCCGGGCGCATGGACCGCCGCAACCTGTCCAGCCCGCAGGGCGGCACCTTCAGTTTCAGCATGCTGCCGCTGGACCGCTTCCAGGGCCTGCGCATCGGCACCACCCAGGCCTACGTGGACAGCGAAGCGGCCGTGCAGGCGACGCCGCTGACCGTGCTGCTGGCGCGCGATGCCCGCGTCGATGCCTTCGATGGCCAGCGCCTGCTGCAGACCTATTACCTGCAGGCCGGCATCAACCAGATCGATACGCGGCGCTTCCCGTTCGGCAACTACACCGTCACCCTGCGCATCTACGAAGACGGTGTGCTGGTACGCAGCGAAGAAGCGCCCTTCGACAAGGGCGGCGACTGGGCCGACAGCAGCGTGCAGTGGTTCATGCAGGGCGGCCGCCGCAGCGAGCGCCGCAGCGACCAGTTCGATGGCGAGATGGCTGCCATGGCCGGTGTACGCGTGCCGCTGGGCCGCAGCGCCACCGTCACCGCTGGCGTGGCCGACCTGGCGGGCTTCAGCTATGGCGAACTGCGCGTGGACCTGCGCCGGGTGTTCGCCACGCAGGAGATCCGCGCCAGCTTCAGCGGCATGCAGGGCAGTGATGGCAGCCGCGGGCAGCAGCACCAGCTGTCCTACCGCCGTCACGCGTCCTGGAACCTGTACCAGCAGCGCATGCGCGGCAAGGCCTGCGAGTTCCGCGACGATGCCCGCGACCAGCTCGGCTGCGCCGATTCGCTCAGCGCCTCGGTGGCGCTGCCGGTGGCCGGTGGCCATGCCTACCTGGCCTATACCCGGCGCCAGACCTGGCGGCAGGGCGTGGGCATCCCCGGCGATATCGACGATCCGCTGTACGGCCTGGACCCGTTGCTGCCGCCGTGGGCGCCGCGTCCCAGCCGCGAACCGCAGCTCAGCCGTACCTGGCAGGCCAGCTACAACCGCAGTGAACGCTGGGGCGACTTCAGCGCCTCCACGCGCGTGGGCGTGTGGCAGCAGCACAACGACGGCAGCCTACGCAGCAGCCGCGACCGTGGCGTGTTTCTCACCCTTACCCTCACCCGCCTGCAGCAGGGCGAGCGCGGCACCGCGCAGCGCCGCTACGGGCTGGACCTGCGCCAGCCGCAGCACCAGCGCCCGGATGTGACCTACAGCGTGGCGCAGAGCCTGCGCCAGGACCACGACGACCAGTTCCGCGAATTGTCCGCCGAACTGCGCGGCAACAACAGCGACCGCTACAGCGCCACGCTCAGCGGGCAGCTGCAGAACCGCATCGGCCACACCGGCGCCACCGTGTCGCACTACCAGCAGCGCGGGCGCGATGAGCTGGCCTACAGCGCCACCCACAGTTCCGGCGTGGCGCTTGGTTCGCGCGGCCTGTACTGGGGCGGTGGCCTGGGCGCCGATGCAGGCCTGGCCGTGCAGGTGGATGGCACCGACGACCTGGAACTGACCGGCGTGGCCGCCGAACTGCAGGTGGGCGGCCTGCGCCGCCAGCGCCTGAAGCTGGGCGACCGCCGGCTGCTGCCGGTGTCGGCGTATCAGTCGCATCGTGCCGAAGTGCAGGATGCCAGCGCACTGGACAGCATCGCCTCCATCCGCGTGACCGGCGTGGGCGGCGCGCGCCCGCTGTTCCTGCCGCCCGGCAAGCTGCTGCGCATGCCGGTACCGATTGAAGTGACCTACACCTTCATCGGCAATGCGCACGACCTGGCCGGCACGCCGCTGCGCGGTGCCCGCATCCTCAACGCACCGGTGCCGGGCACCGGCAGCAACGGCGGCTTCGTGGCCGACTTCCCGCGCCGCGAAGCGGTGCTGTACCTGCTGCAGGACGACCGCCTGCTGCAATGCCCGCTGCAGGTGCGCGAGCGCCGCCAGGTGGTGCTGCTGGTCGGCGCCGTGCAGTGCGAATCGCTGAACGTGGCGCAGCTGCCAGCGGACATCCGCCAGCAGGCGCGGGTGACGCGGTTGCTGCAGGAAAAGGCGCTGATTGCCAGCAGCCAGCAGGCTGCCGCGGGAGGTGCGCGATGAGCCGGTGGCTGTGGTGGTGGCTGGTGCTGTTCAGTGCGCTGGTGCTGGTGGTGCCGCAGGCGATGGCACAGCGGCCGCCGGAAACGCATCCGACCGATGAGCATCGCGACATTGTGATGACGTGGGATCGGTCTGCGATGCCGGGGGACATCGTGTTGATGCCACCGCGCACGCTGTTGGCGTACGACCATGTGGATCTGGGCAAGCGCTACGGCGAGCTGCATCTGACGTGTGTTTCGGATAGCAGCGCGGAGAGGGGGCGGTGCCCGGTGGAGGGCAATCTTGAAATGACGCCTGGCGAGGGAGAAGTCGCCGTCACTTTCGTAGAGCAGAGATCCAATATGCAAACGGAGTTGAGTGTCTATGGAGGCCTGCAGCGAGCACTCAATGGCAGATCCTGCAATGGAGACTTCTGGCAGGACGGAATCGTTCGGCCATGGTCGGCCTACGCAATCTCGTGTGTATTCGACACTCCAACAGGTTCGGCAGGTCAACTCCATCTTCGCTCTCATGAACTGAAAAAGCTCGTTGCAGGCATCTGGACCGCAACGCTCGAACTCCGCGCGAACACCCCCGACGCCCGCAACCTCGCCACGTACACCTACCGTTTCACGCTCACCATCACCGACTACAACGCGGTCTCCATCTATCTGCCTGAATTCCAGGAAGCCGCCCCCACCGTAGGCCTCAATCTCAGCTACGACCCCATTGCCCGAACCGTGGGTGGCCGTGCGCACCTGGATATGTGTCTGTACGACGGCCTCGGTTCGCAGAGTGAATACCTGGGGGTCACCGTGCGCGACAGCGGCACGCGCCCTCCCGGCCCCACCGGCTATTCGGTCTGGCATACCGACGGTGCCGGCGGTGACAGCCAACGCATGGACTACACCGTCACCCTCGACCACAACGGCGCGCGCATTCCATTGCGCAACGGGGTGGAAGAACAACTGCGCAACATCGATACGGCGCGGCTGCGCCTGGTGATGTTGCCAGGGATGTCGCAGCCGGTGTTCTGCGTACCCACGCCACTCACCCTCGATACCCCACGCGTACCCATCGACGAGAAACGTTCTGGTGCCTACCAGGGCGATCTGAAGGTCGAACTGCGCCTGCCTACCTCCCGCCCGTGAAGTCGATGGAGCCCACTATGCATCCCGCCTTGTCCTGCCTGTTCACCTGCGCGCTGCTGCTTGCAGCCGCACCCGCCCACGCCAACCTCACCGTGCATCCGATGCGTACGTCGGTCGAGGCCCGGAAGGGCGCGCAGATCCGCGTGTACTCGCAATCCACCACGGCGCAGTACGTGCAGGCCACTGTTCGCCGCATCGACGGTCCGGCCAGCACCGACGAGCAGGAAATCGAGATCGAGCCAGCCGACGCTGCCATTGCCATCACCCCGGGCAAGTTCGCCCTGGCCGGTGGCGGCAATCGCCTGATCCGGGTCATCCCGCTGCAGCCGGTGGAGAAGGAGACCGCCTACCGCGTGTACTTCGAAGGTGTGCGCGGTCCTGATGATGCCGAGCCGGACGATCCGGCCACCCGCGCTGCCGTGGGCATGAGCCTGATCTGGGGGGCGCTGGTGAACGTGGTGCCGGCCAACGGGCATGTGGACGTGCGCGTGCAGGGCAACAGCCTGGTCAATACCGGAACCCTGCGCGTGGGCCTGACCAGCGTGGCCGACTGCGATGCGGCCGGCGCCTGCACCGCCCATGACGTCTCACGCAGCCTCTACCCCGGTGCGTCCCTGCAATTGCCCTTTACCCCGAAGCCCGGCCATCGCCTGCAGCTGCGCTATCGGTTGACCCGCGATGGCTATCGCGAACACGTGCAGGCCCTCGCGCTCTGAAGCGCACGTTCCGTCGTGGCAGCGCGCTGCGACGGGCTTCTTTTCCCTTGGTTGTTAAGGAGACACCATGAACAGGATCTATCGTCGTATCTGGTGCACTGCGCGGCAGTGCTGGGTCGTGGCCAGTGAGTTGGCCGCGGCGCGTGGCAAGCGCGCTGCGGGTTCGCGCGCACTGGCCAGCGTGCTGCTGATGCTGCTTGGTACACCCCTGCTGTCTGTTGCATCGGAGCGTGGCAGCGAGAATGAAGATGGCGAGGCGCCACTGGAAATCGTAGGCAATGACCTGGGGGCACCCGCCACCCAGCTTGCCATGCAGGAAGCGATGCGCTCGGCGGCACATGCGGGGTATGAATCCAGGGAAGGTGTAATGGGCCAGATGCCGAGGGCCAATGGATCCACGCTCGGCAGCGGCTATGCCATGTTCAACGAATCCTGTAGCGGGGAACTGGGCGGGACCTATTACCGGTGCACACCGTCATTCGGGAGCGTTGACGATTATGTGCACTCCGTTGTCGCTCCCAGTTCGAGAAATGTGCTGTTTACGGGTGTCGGCATGAATGCAAGTGGAAAGTTCTCCACTGCGTTCGGGCATTCGATCAACATTTATGGAGATTTCAGTACGGTCTTTGGTTATGGTGCCCAATCATGGCAGGGCTACAGCACTGTCATAGGAGCAACCGCGATCGGCGATGGCGTGGGCACCACCGTTCTTGGTAACGACGCGCGCGCCTACTCGGAGAACTCCATTGCAGTAGGTAGTGGTTCCAGAACAGTGAACAGCTCCGGCGGAAACTCGCGTATCGCCATTGGTGGCAATGCGTTTGCCGGAACCGCGGGGTACACTGGGGCAGTAGCGTTGGGTGGCGCTGCTCGTGCAGAGTACGACGGCATCGCACTTGGCTACGAAGCCAAAGCGCGTCGTACCGGGAGTGTTGCGCTCGGGGCGCATTCAGATGCCAACGAGAACAATTCGGTTTCAGTTGGCAATTCAAGTCTGAAGCGCCGGATCATTAATGTGGCAGACGCTCGTCTGTCCACCACCAGTACCGATGCGGTAACTGGCCAGCAGCTCTACGCGACCAACCAGAACGTCACCACCGCGACCAATACGGCCAATGCCGCGAAGACCGCTGCCGACCAGGCACTGGTCAATACGCGACTGGTCACCCAGACCTCGGCCAGCAGTGCCGTACGCGTGGGCGGTGACAACACCGGCACCCAACTGGACATCCGCAACAAGTCCAGCGCCAACCGCAAGCTGACCGGGGTAGCCGACGCCACCCTCAGCACCGCCAGCACCGAAGCGGTAACCGGCAAGCAGCTGCATGCCACCAACACTGCAGTGACCACGGCGCAGACCACGGCAACGGCAGCGAAGAGCGCGGCGGACACTGTTGCGGCGCGCGTGGATGCGCAGGCGCTGGCGCTCGGCCGTTCGGCTGTGGCCGGTGGCAGCGGCACCTCCGCGAGCGTCGCGTTGGGCAACACATCGATTGCGCATGATCGCGACAGCGTGGCATTGGGCCCGAAAGCGCGTGCCGGTGTGGGTGCCGACGGGGAGAATAGTGGAGGGGTAGGTGCCACATCCGTTGGATCAGGAGCCTGGAGCGCCAACGCAGCAACCGCAATCGGCTATCGTGCCAAGGCGGTAGGCGGTCGTTCCGTGGCGATTGGGTTGGATGCAATGGCATCTGATTCCTACGGCGTAGCATTGGGCAACGAGGCGTCATCTACACATAGTGGCAGCGTTGCGTTGGGCTTCCGCTCGCAGACCACTGGCATGAATCAGATTTCCGTGGGAAATGAAACGCTCAAGCGGAAGATCGTCAATGTCAACGATGGCACGCTCAGCGCAACCAGCAGCGATGCCGTTACCGGCAAGCAGCTGCACGCGACAAACACCACACTGACCAGCGTGAGTAGCACCGCTACCGCGGCCAAGGCGGCCGCCGACAATGCCCTTGGTCAGGTGACCACCGTGGCCGGTCTGGTCGGGCAGGTATCGGCCAGCGGCAATGTGCGCCTGGGTGCGCAGAACACCGGCACCGTGCTGGATGTAGCCAACAAGAATGGTGCTGCCCGCCGCATCAGCAACGTGGCCAATGCCACGCTCAGTGCATCCAGCACCGATGCCGTGACTGGCCAGCAGCTGCATGCCACCAACACGGCGGTGACCACCGCACAGTCCACGGCAACTGCCGCGAAGACGGCGGCCGACAGCGCCATCAGCCAGGTGGGTACCGTGGCCGGTCTGATCGGGCAGGTGTCGGCCAGCGGCCAGGTTCGCCTGGGGGCCGAGAACACCGGCACCGTACTGGACGTGTCCAACAAGAACGGCGCGCGCCGCCGCATCCAGAACATCGCCAACGGGATCCTGGGCGCATCGAGCACCGATGCAGTAACCGGTCAGCAGCTGTTTGCCACCAACGAGCGCGTGGGCGCAGCCGAGGCGCGGAACGAGGCCCAGGATCTGCAGTTGGTGGATCATGCTGATCGTCTGGCTGACCATCGCGTGGATCTGGACCGCCTGCGCGCCGACTTCGATGGCTTCGAACCGGATCTGGAAGGCGTGGTGAAGTTCAATGCTGACCGGACCCTGGTTGACCTCGAAGGTGCCGTGGTGAAGGGTGTTGGTTCGGGGGATATCAGCTCGGCTGCCAGTACGGATGCGGTGAATGGTGGGCAGTTGTTTGCCACCAATGCCCGGATTGAGCAGATGGAGCAGGGCAGTCGCTTCCTGCAGGTTGGCTACGACGAGTTCAGCGAGGATGCGTCTGCCGGGTGGTTGGGTGTCGCCATTGGTGATTCCGCAGAGTCGTCACCGACAGGTGAAGGTGGCACAGCTGTGGGCAGTTTCTCGAAGGCGCTTGGAAGAAACTCTGTTGCGTTGGGTCGTGGGGCTCTCGTTGGAGAATTTGCGATTGAAGGATTCGCGCTGGGCGCAAGCTCAAGGGTGACCGAAAGTGGAGGGGTGGCGCTGGGTGCCCGTTCTGTTGTCACAGACGGAGCACGGAACAGCGTTGCACTGGGCTATGCTTCAGTAGCAGACGAGGCGGATACAGTTTCTGTTGGTAGCGAAGATTATGTTCGCCGAATCGTGAATGTTGGTCGTGGCTATGCCGACAACGATGTTTTGACAGTTAGTCAGTTGAGGGAATCGCTCGCCACCCTCGGCGGCGGTGCCAGCCTCGACGCCAGCGGCAACATCATCGCGCCCACCTATGCGATTCAGGGAGGCAACCACAACACCGTCGGCGATGCGCTGACCGCGCTGGATGGCGCGGTGGTCGTGACCGATGCACGGGTCGGCTCGCTGGAAGGCAAGCTGCGCTCGGTATTCCAGGACACCGGGATCCGCGCTGATGGTTTGAACCAACTCACGCTGTCCGGCGCACAGGGGGCGGTGCTGACCAATCTGGCTGATGGTCGAATCTCGGCCGGCAGTCGCGATGCGGTGACGGGTAGCCAGTTGCACGATGCCAAGCAGGAGATCGCCCGCAATCGCAGCGATCTGGATGCGCTGCGCGACTCTCAGGTGACGGGTAGCGATCTTGCGCGCTTGTCTGTGGCTGAGACGGGGAGCGTAATTGACTTCGGCGGCGCGACACTGACTGGTGTGGCGGATGGCGAGCTGTCCGCAGGGAGCAAGGATGTTGTGAATGGCCGGCAGCTGTACGCCACAAACCAGCGCATGGATGGCCTTGAGCAGGGAAGCCGCTTCATGAAGGTCGGCTACGACGACCTGAGCATTGATGCATCGGCGGGCTGGCTGGGTGTGGCGATCGGCGATTCCGCCGAATCTTCTCCGACTGGCGAAGGTGGCACTGCCGTGGGGAGCTTCTCGAAAGCTCTGGGAACGAACTCTGTGGCGCTTGGACGTGCTTCGTGGGTGGTGGAGGGCGCCACGGAGGGTTTTGCGTTGGGTTCAAGCTCGCATGTTCAGGCCGCCGGGGGCATCGGACTCGGCGCCCGATCCGTCGTGCACGCAAACGCAACCAACAGCGTTGCGCTCGGCTACAACTCATATGCAGATGCCGCGGATACGATCTCCATCGGCCGTTCGGGCTACGAGCGGCGCATCGTCAATCTTGCGCGCGGCAGGGGCAGCAACGATGCTGTAAATGTCGCCCAGCTCAACGCCACCCTCGCCACCCTCGGCGGCGGTGCTCACATCGACAGCAATGGCAACATCATCGGCCCGCACTTCACTGTCCAGGGCCAGCAGCAGTCCACCCTCAACGATGCCCTGCAGTCGCTCGATGGTGCTGTCACCACCCAGGGCTCGCGCGTGGACAAGGTGGAAACCCAGCTCCGCTCCGTCTTCCAGGACACCACCACCCGCAGCGACGGCCTGAACCAGCTCACCTTGGCCGGTGCGCAGGGCATGGTCATCTCCAACGTGGCCAACGGCCTGGTCGCTGCCGGCAGCCGCGATGCGGTCAACGGCGGCCAGCTGCACGACGTGCAGCAGCAGCTCAACGGCCGCATGGACGGGCTGGAACAGCGCATCGACGGCCAGTCGCAGGCGCGTGTTGCCGCCAACGCCACCGGAGCCCCCGAGGCCCCCACGCCGCCGGCCGAAACGCCGACCGTGGCTGATACCGGCAAGGCCCCCAACGCCACGCCGGAAACCCCGAAGGAGCCGACCCCGCAGGTTGATACCGCCGATCTGGAAAAGATGCTGGCCCGCGCCAACGAGTACAGCGATGGCATCTCGCGCGAGGTGGATCGTCGCCTGGACAAGATGGACAAGCGCTTCAACCGCATGGCGGCGATGAGCAGCGCGCAGAGTGCGATGGCCATGAACACCGCCGGCCTGAACACCTACAACCGCCTGGGTGCGGGCGTGGGCTACAGCGATGGCGAGTCGGCCATGGCGGTGGGCTACCAGCGCGTGCTCAACGAAAAGGGCTCAGCCACCTTCAGCCTCAACGGCGCGTTCACCAACAGTGGCGAACGTACCGTGGGCGTGGGCGTGGGCATCGGCTGGTAACGCATGACGCCCCGGCGTGGTGCGCGTAACGAGCCCCGCCGCGCCGGGGCACTGGCCGAGGAGATGGCAATGTACGGTTGGGTCCGTCGATTCATGAGCTACCGCAGCTTCTATTTGTGGCGTGCGCGGTACTACTACTACACCCGGCACCTGGATGGCTGGATGCTGGCCAGCCTGCTGTGCCTGTCCGGTGTGGTCATGCTGCTCTGGTACTACTGGCGGTTCACCAATGTGCCTCCGCCGCGCATACACCCGCAGGCGGCCGCGCTGCGGGTGGAGGGCATCGGCAAGGAGGCGATTCACCGCATCGTGCTGGTGCGTCATGGCAACAACACGCCCGGGCAACCGTACGTCACCGCGGAGGACATCCGTGCCAGCACGCGGCGAACCATGCGGGTACGGCAGGCGATGGAAAGCGAAGTGGCGTGGCGGTTGAAGGCCAACCTGCTGGCGGATATTGCCGATTACATCGAGGCCACGGGCGGCTGTGCGCCCTATCGCTGCACGCGTGTGGTGGACCGCATTGCCTCGCTGCGTGAGGCGGCCGAGGAAAACGCCGGCATCAACCGCGCGCTGCAGACCATTCTGGATGGGCCCCACGATCTGGTGCCGAGCCTGGAAAGCAGCGATCGCCAGCGGGTGAAGAGCGGCTGGTCTGATTCGTTCAGCGACATCTACCATCAGGCCTGGTTGTTGAATGACCTGCAGACCATGCATGCGCGGATGATGGAGGAGTATCCGAAGCGTGCCGCCGCACCATGGCTGGCCGAGTGGATGAGTGACCCCGAGCCGTCGCGTGGCACCGGATTGCCACTGTAGCCATGCTCGGCTGATCTTCGGCCAGGCATCTGCAAAACCTGAAGCAGAGTGCGGACCCACGGTCCGCACCCACCCAGGGCAGGTGCCGCTGCGCTCGCCGGCCATGGGCCGGCGCTACCGTCGTCATCCGCCGATGTACGCGGTGATCTCCGCTTCCGCCAGCACCTGCCGCAACTGCGCAACAGACGCGCGCCGCATCGGCTTCTCATCCACCGGCGACAACGGTGCCTGACGCAGGGCGTCGTACGGCAGCACGGCCAGGTCGAAGGTCAGTTCCTCGGCACTGAACACCCACACCGGCACGTCCAGGCAGCGTTCGCGGTCCATGCGCAGGCGGCGCGTCCGTGATTCGGCGGGGATGCCGTGCTCGTCCAGGAAGCGATGCACAGCCTCCGGGTCGTCGCTGTGCAGGTGCAGCTGCACGGGGCTGTTGGCATCGGCGGTGCCATCCAGCACCGGGCCGGCCAGCCGTGGCGCGAAGCCATGCAGGAACTCCAGCGCACGCATTGCGGCTTCGCGACGACGCTGCAGTTCGTTGCCGTGCTGGGGCCCGGAGAACAGCCGCTGGTACTCGCGCAGGGCGTCTTCGATCTCGGTATTGCGGGGCAGGGAGGCATCGTCGTGGATGCCGAGCCTGCTGGCGGCCTTCAACTTGGCCTGGTGGTAGTCGCGGATGCCGCCTTCGGCCATCAGGCGGGCGGCTTCGTGGGCGAGGCGGTGGCGCCGCTCGCGGGTCTGGCTGGCAGCATGCTGACGGGCGCGATGCATGCGATGACTCCCTGTTGCGACCTGGCTACAGACTAGCGCACGGATGTGACATCTGCGTGGGTATGGCGATGTTGCTGCTCTGGTGGGTGCCGACCTTGGTCGGCACGGGGCGCCAACCAAGGTTGGCCGCTACCACGGCAAAAGGGTGCCGTTGATCCTGTAGAGCCGAGCCCATGCTCGGCTGCTCTATCGCGGGCCCCCGGAGCCGAGCATGGGCTCGGCTCTACAGAGGCGGTGCCAACCAAGGTCGGCACCTACCTGACCCTTCCTCAGAAGATATCGAACGCGGCGGCGTCGGCCTGCGGCGTATTGAGGTTCAGGTCGTAGTCGGTCAGGCGGTCCATGTCTTCCACCTTCACCCACTCGGTCGCGCCGTTGAGGGTGGCCTGGACCATGCCGCTCGGCGGGTCGTTCTGCGCGATCGGGGTGTCCTTCAGCGCGGTGCGCATGTAGTCGATCCAGATCGGCAGGGCGGCCTTGCCACCGTATTCGCGGTAACCCAGCGAGCGGAAGTCGTCGCGGCCCACCCACACGGTGGTCACGTACGGGCCGCCGAAGCCGGAGAACCAGGCGTCGCGGTGGTCGTTGGTGGAACCGGTCTTGCCACCCACGTCCTCGCGGCCAAGTACCTTGGCCTGCACGCCGGTACCGCGCTGGACCACGTCGCGCATCATCGACACCAGCTGGTAGGCGGTGCGGGCGTCGATCGCGCGCGGGGCGGTGCGGGCATCCGGGTTGACCGGGGCCGCCGGGGTCTCGGTCTTGGCTTCGGCCTTGGCCGCGGCGGCAGGGTCCACCTTCGGGGCCGGGGCGCCGAAGTTGAAGCCGTCCACCACCTGGTTGACCGGCTGGTCGCTGC
Organism: Stenotrophomonas sp. 59; assembly: GCF_030291095.1. NCBI lineage: Bacteria > Pseudomonadati > Pseudomonadota > Gammaproteobacteria > Lysobacterales > Lysobacteraceae > Stenotrophomonas > Stenotrophomonas sp. 59. Next base: position 3,625,568 of record NZ_CP127408.1, on the reverse strand, counting down.
TGCCGGCACAGTCGCGGCAGGCCAGCGCCGGGTTTTCCTTGAATACCAGGTTGCCGTCGCGGTCGTTCACCTGGTCGATCAGCCAGGTGTCCACGCGCGAGCCGCCGTTGGCGAACACGGCGTAGCCACGGGCCACCGACAGCGGGGTGAGCGAGGCGGTACCCAGCGACATCGACAGGTTCGGCGGCAGCTCGGATTCGGCAAAACCAAACTCGCTGATGTACTTGCGTGCGTAGTCCACGCCCATGCCGTCGAGCAGGCGAACCGAGACCAGGTTGCGCGACTGCACCAGCGCTTCACGCAGGCGCATCGGGCCGCGGAAGCCGCCGCCATCGTTCTGCGGGGCCCAGGTCTTGCCGCGGCGGTCGCGGAACACGACCGGGGCGTCGAGCACGATCGAGGCCGGGTTGTAGCCCTTGTCGAAGGCGGCCGCGTAGACAAACGGCTTGAAGCTCGAACCCGGCTGGCGACGGGCCTGGGTGGCGCGGTTGAACTTGTTGCCGGAGAAGCTGAAGCCACCGACCAGCGCCTTCAGCGCGCCGTTATGGGCATCCAGCGAGACCAGCGCGGACTGGCCGCGCGGAATCTGGTCCAGCAGCCACTCGCCCTCCTTTGCACCGGCACGCACGCGCACGATGTCACCGCGCTGCACCAGCTTGCCCGGGGTCTTGTTGGTCCACTTGGCGGCACCGGCCGGCAGCACGATCTCGCTGCGGTTGGCCAGCACCACGGTGGCGCTGCCATCGGCGCCGGTGCTGGCGACGATCGCCGGCAGCAGGCCGGCCTGGCCGAACATGCCGCGCAGGTGCTCGGCCAGGGCGGCGGCGTCTTCACCGGCACCGACCTGGACCTGCTTCTCCACGCCGTGCCAGCCATGACGGTGGTCGTACAGCAGCAGGCCGTCGCGCACCGACTGGTTGGCGGCGGTCTGCAGGGTGGAGTCGATGGTGGTGGTGACGTGGTAACCCTTGTTGACCACATCACCGCCGAAGCGGGCGATCATTTCCTGGCGCACCAGCTCGGCCACGTACGGGGCGTCGACCTGCACCGGCGGCTCATGCGCGGTGGCGTGCATCGGCACGGCCTTGGCCGCGTCGGCCTCGGCCTGGCTGACGAACTTCAGGTCGGCCATGCGCTGCAGCACATAGTTGTCGCGGCGCTGGCGGGCACGTTCCGGGTTGGAGATCGGATTGCCCGAGGAGGGGAACTTGGGGATGCCGGCCAGCGAAGCCATCTCGTCCAGGTCCAGCTCGTTCAGCTTCTTGCCGTAGTAGAACTCGGCCGCGGCGGCCACGCCGTAGGCACGGTTGCCGAAGAAGCTCTTGTTCAGGTACAGCTCGAAGATCTCGTCCTTGCTCAGCTCGGACTCGATCTTCCGCGCCAGCAGGATCTCGGCCAGCTTGCGGGTGTAGCTGTACTCGGAGCTGAGGAAGAACTGGCGGGCCACCTGCTGGGTGATGGTGGAGCCACCCGGCACGCGCTTGTCGTTGGTGGTGGCCAGCAGCCACACCGCACGGCCGATGCCCATGTAGTCCACGCCGCCATGCTCGTAGAAGCGGGCATCCTCGGTGGCCAGGAACGCCTGCTTCAGCTTTTCCGGCACGTCCTTCATGGTGATCGGGGTGCGCCGGGTCTCGCCGAACACCGCCATCAGCTTGCCGTCGGCAGCATAGACGTACATCGGCTCCTGCATTTCCACGTCGCGCAGGGTCTGCACGTCGGGAAGCTTGGAGGACACAGCGTAGTACAGACCGCCCACGGCGGCCGCGCCGATCAGCGCCAGGACCAGGACAATCAGGAAGATCCAGCGCAGCCAGCGGCGGAGTCGAGTCATCGGGTTCAGATTCCGATTGCGAATTTCGTGGTCGCAGAGTATAGATTACGCAAGGTGGCGGCTGGGGTCGGCACCGGGGAGCGCAAGGGGAACAGTCAGGGGCTGCATCGTGAATCCGTGAGGAACTTCACAGCAGGGCCGTTGCCATTTGCTAAGAATACGTTATTAATGCTCGGGCGCAGGTCTTGCGTCCAAGTGCCCGTCGGCAGGGGAGAAACCGTGGGGCTCATCCCAAAAAGTCAGTCGCCGCTTGTAGGCGTCGACATCAGTTCGACTGCGGTAAAGCTTTTGCAGCTGTCCCGCAGCGGCAATCGTTTCCGTGTGGAACATTACGCTGTGGAACCTCTTCCGCCGAATGCGGTGGTAGAGAAGAACATCGTGGAAGTGGAGGCCGTGGGTGAGGCCATCCGCCGTGCGATGAACCGCTCGGGGAGCAAGGCCAAGCTGGCCGCTGCCGCCGTCGCCGGTTCGGCGGTGATCACCAAGGTGATCCCGATGCCGGCCGAGCTCGACGAGAACGACATGGAAGCCCAGATCGAGCTGGAAGCGGTCAACTACATTCCGTACCCGATCGAGGAAGTGAACCTGGACTTCGAGGTGATCGGGGCGATCCCGAACAACCCGGAGATGGTCCAGGTGCTGCTGGCCGCGTCGCGTTCGGAGAACGTGGAACTGCGCCAGTCCGCGCTGGAACTGGGTGGCCTGCAGGCCAAGGTGATGGACGTGGAGGCCTTCGCGGTCGAGAACGCCTACGCCCTGGTCGCCAGTGAGCTGCCGGTGTCCAGCGACGGCGTGGTCGCGCTGGTCGACATCGGCGCCACCATGACCACCCTCAATGTCCTGCGCGGTGGCCGTAGCCTGTACAGCCGCGAACAGGTGTTCGGTGGCAAGCAGCTGACCGACGAGATCATGCGCCGCTACGGCCTGAGCTACGAGGAAGCCGGCCTGGCCAAGCGCCAGGGCGGGTTGCCGGAAAGCTACGAGATGGAAGTGCTGGAGCCGTTCAAGGAAGCCACGGTCCAGCAGATCAGCCGCCTGCTGCAGTTCTTCTATGCCGGCAGCGAGTTCAACCGTGTCGACCACATCGTGCTGGCCGGCGGCTGCGCCGTGCTGGGTGGCCTGCCGGAGATGGTCGAAGAACAGCTGGGCGTGCCGACCGTGGTCGCCAATCCGCTGGCACAGATGACCCTGGGCCCGAAGGTGAACGCGCATGCGCTGGCCCAGGATGCCCCCGCGCTGATGATCGCCACCGGTCTGGCGCTGAGGAGCTTCGACTGATGGCACGCATCAATCTATTGCCCTGGCGCGCCGAGCGGCGCAAGCAACGCCAGCGCGAGTTCTACGCAATGCTGGGCATGGCCGCCATCGGTGGCCTGCTGCTGTCGCTGCTGATCTGGTTCTACTACGACCGGCAGGTGAGCGGCCAGATGGACCGCAACGCCTATCTGGAAGCCGAGATCGAGAAGGTCAAGGAACAGAACAAGGAGATCGACCGCCTCGACGCGCAGAAGGACCGCCTGCTGGCCCGCAAGAAGGTGATCGAGGAACTGCAGGCCAAGCGCTCGCAGATGGTCCACCTGTTCGACGCATTGGTGCGCACGATTCCTGACGGCGTGGTGCTGACCGCGCTGCAGCAGGAGGGGGACATGCTCACCCTCGAGGGGCGCACCCAGTCCAATGCACGCGTGTCGGCTTACATGCGCAACCTGGAAACTTCCGGCTGGATGACCAACCCGGAGCTGTCGATCATCCAGGCCAGTGCCGCAGACAAGAGTGCTGCCGGCCCGGTATCGGACATCAAGGCACTGCCGTACATGTTCAAGGTCACGGTGAAGCTGCCTGCGCAGAGTGAAGAGACCGGCACCCCCGGTTTGAACGCTGATGGCAGCGTGGCGGCCGCGCCGGCTGCGACGCCCGCCGTGGCGCCGCTTGCCGCCGGCCCCGATGCGGCGGCCCCGGCCGCTGCAGCAGCGCCGGCCCCGGCCCAACCGGCGGCGGCCCCGGCAGCGGCGCCGGCCACCGCACCGGCCACTGCGCCGGCGCCTGCACCGGCCAAGCCGAACCAGCCCGCCGCACCGGCACCGGCCGCCAGGCCTGAGGGCAGCCGCCTGGCGCAGCCGCCGCAGGCCTCTTACGCCCCGCTGCAGGGGGATCGCGCATGAGCCAGAAAATCGATCTGAAGAACCTGGATTTCAACGACATCGGCAACTGGCCGCAGAAGGCCAAGATCGTCTTCTGTTCGTTGCTGGCCCTGGTCATCATGTTCGTTGCGTGGATGCTGCTGATCAGCGGCAAGCGCGATGAACTGGCCAGCCTGGAGTCGAAGGAAAGCGATCTGCGTACCGAGTTCTCCAAGCAGCAGGAACGCGCGGTGAACCTGGGGCCGCTGAAGCAGCAGCTGGCGCAGATGGAGCAGGTCCTGCAGCAGATGCTGCGGCAGCTGCCCAGCAAGACCGAAATGCCGGACCTGATCATCGACATTTCGCAGACCGCGCTGTCCAGCGGCCTGACCAGCCAGCTGTTCGAACCGGAACAGGAGCAGGTCAAGGAGTTCTACGCCGAGAAGCCGATCAAGCTGAAGATGGTGGGCAGTTATCACCAGTTCGGCGCGTTCGTCAGTGGCGTGGCCTCGCTGCCGCGCGTGGTGATCCTGACCATGCACGACATCAACCTGAAGCCGGCGGACAAGGCTGGCGGTGGTTCGCGTGCCGGTGCGCTGGAGTTGTCCGGCACGGTCAAGACCTACCGGTATCTCGACGAGACCGAGGTGCAGGAACAGCAGAAGGCTGAAGCCGGCAAGGAGGGCAGCAAGTGATCCGTTCCTTCTTTGCACGTTGCGGGATGGCCGCCGCCGTGTTGCTGCTGGCTGCCTGCGGCCGTGGCGTGACCAGCACGCCGGGCGATGCGCCGAATCTCGAGAAGTGGGTGGAAGGCGAACGTGCCCGGCCGGCGCAGCCGCTGGAGCCGTTGCCTGTGATGCAGCAGTTCGAGACCTTCGAGTACTCCGCGCAGGGCCTGCGTGATCCGTTCACCGACGCCTGGACCAATCCGCAGGGGAATGGCGGATTGAGGCCGGATCCGAACCGGCGCAAGGAGCCCCTGGAGGGCTTCCCGCTGGACGCACTGGACATGGTCGGTACCATCGGCACCGGCGGCGGCACCGTCGCGCTGGTGATGGGGCCGGACAAGGTGACCTACCGGGTGCGCCCGGGCGGCTACCTGGGGCAGAGCGACGGGCGGGTCACTGCGGTCTTCGAAGATCGCGTGGAGCTGATCGAACTGGTGCCGGATGGCGCGGGTGGCTGGCTGGAACGGCCGGCAACGCTCTCGCTTGAAGATCAATGATCGTTTACTGGGGATAGCACGATGACCTTTCACCAAGCCAAGGGGCTGCGTCCCATCCGGCGCTCTACCTTGAACCGTGTCAGCGCGTTGGGAGTCGCGCTGATGCTGGCCTGCGCTCCGGCGCTGGCCGCCGCACCGGCGGAGAAGCCGGTGGGCACCACCGTCGCACCGGCCGCAGCACCCGCCGGCCTGTCGGTGGCCAAGATCGATTTCAAGCGCGGCGATGATGGCGCGGGCCGCCTGATCGTGCAGTTTGACGGCCAGGGCGCGATCCCGGACCTGCGCACGCAGGGCAACAGCGTGGTGGTCGACGTCGGCAATGCCCGTCTGCCGGCCAACCTGCAGAAGCCGTTGAACGTCGTCGACTTCGCCACCCCGGTGCAGCGCATCGACGCCAAGCCGTCCGGTGCCGGCACCCAGCTGGTGCTGAGCACCGGCGGTGCAGTGGAGTCGCTGGCCTACCAGAGCGGCAACGAATACGTGGTCGAGATCAGCGCGCGGCAGGCTCCGGCCGCCGTCGGTGCAGTGACCGCCGGCAGCGTCACCCAGGCCGCAAAGGCCGTCGGCCAGCGTGGCTTCACCGGCAAGCCGGTGACCTTCAACTTCCAGGACGTGCCGGTGCGCACCGTGCTGCAGTTGATCGCCGAAGAGTCCAACCTCAACGTGGTGGCCTCCGACTCGGTGCAGGGCAATGTGACATTGCGTCTGGTCAATGTGCCGTGGGACCAGGCACTGGACATCGTGCTGCGTGCCAAGGGCCTGGACAAGCGACGCGACGGCAGCGTGATCTGGGTCGGCCCGCAAGCCGAACTGGCCAAGTTCGAGCAGGAGAAGGAAGACGCGCGCATCGCCATCGAGAACCGCGAAGACCTGGTGACCGATTACGTCCAGATCAACTACCACAGCGCCACCCAGATCTTCAAAGCCCTGACCGAAGCCAAGGGCATCGGCGGTGGTGGCGGTGGTGGCTCAGGTGGCGGTGGCGGTGGGTCGTCGCAGGAGGAAAGCGGCTTCCTGTCCGGCCGTGGCCGCATCGTCGCCGACGAGCGCACCAACACGCTGATGATCAGCGACATTCCGAAGAAGATCGCGCGCATGCGTGAACTGATCAGCGTGATCGACCGCCCGGTCGACCAGGTGCTGATCGAGAGCCGCATCGTCATCGCTACCGATACGTTCGCACGTGAGCTGGGTGCGCGGTTCGGCATCAGCGGCAGCCGCGACAATGCCTACTTCAGCGGCAATCTGGAAGCCAACGGCAAGAACCGCGACTCGCAGGTCGAAGCCAATGCGACCAACGCCAAGGCGTACCGTGACTGGGTGGCGGGCGGCAGCACCGGCCCGGCGCCGATTCCGGTCGGTTCGACGATCACCCGTGGCCTGAACTGGGCCATGCCGGCGGCGTCCACCAACCCGGCGGGCTCGCTGGCGCTGTCGATCCTCAATGCCGGCTACCTGCTGGACGTGGAGCTGTCGGCCATGCAGGAGGAGTCGCGTGGTGAAGTGATCTCCAACCCGCGCGTGGTCACCACCAACCAGCGCGAGGCCCTGATCAAGCAGGGTAAGGAAATCGGCTATGTGACCATCAGTGCCGGTGCCGGCGGTGTCGCTACGCCGAACGTGCAGTTCAAGGAAGTGGTGCTGGAACTGAAGGTCACCCCGACCATCACCAACGACAACCGCGTGTTCCTCAACATGCAGGTGAAGAAGGACGAAGTGGATCGGCTGATCCAGCTGGAAGGCTATGGCACCGTGCCGTCGATCAACCGCCGCGAAGTGAACACCGCGGTGCTGGTCGAGGACGGGCAGACCGTGGTCATCGGTGGTGTGTACGAGTTCACCGACCGCAACAGCATCAGCAAGGTTCCGTTCCTGGGCGATGTGCCGTTCCTGGGCAACCTGTTCAAGAAGCGTGGCCGCAGCAAGGACAAGGCCGAGCTGCTGGTGTTCGTCACCCCGAAGGTGCTGCGCGTGGCCAAGCAGAACTGAGCCAGCGCACCCGCGACACGAAGAAGGGCCGCCATGTGCGGCCCTTCTTCGTTCATGCCGGACGTAATCCGCGGACGACCCGGTAGATCCACGCCATGCGTGGATGAGACGCCCGTTCAGCCGTTCTTGATGCCAATCGCAAGGCACCCTGCGATGATGTCGGGAACCCGTGCCGTCCCGCGCCGGTCAAAGGCCCCCATGAACCTGCCACCGCCGATGCCCGAAACCGTCTCGCCGCCGCCCGCGCCGGCCGCCTCCCGCCTGCATGGCGCCTTCAACCAGCTGCGCGACGCGCTGTCGGCCGAAATCGTCGGCCAGGCGGCCCTGGTCGAACGCCTGTTGATCGCATTGCTGGCCGACGGGCACCTGCTGGTGGAGGGCGCGCCGGGCCTGGCCAAGACCACGGCCATCCGCGCGCTGGCTTCGCGCCTGGAGGCGGATTTCGCCCGCGTGCAGTTCACCCCCGACCTGCTGCCGGCCGACCTGACCGGCACCGAGATCTGGCGCCCGCAGGAAGGGCGCTTCGAATTCGTACCCGGCCCGATCTTCCATCCGATCCTGCTGGCCGATGAAATCAACCGTGCGCCGGCCAAGGTGCAGTCGGCCTTGCTGGAAGCGATGGGCGAGCGCCAGGTCACCGTTGGCCGCCACACCTATGCACTGCCGCCGCTGTTCCTGGTGATGGCCACGCAGAACCCGATCGAGCAGGAAGGTACCTTCCCGCTGCCGGAAGCACAGCTGGACCGTTTCCTGATGCACGTACGCATCGGCTACCCGGACCAGGCGGCCGAATCGGAGATCCTGCGGCTCGCCCGCGAGCGTGCCCGTGGCGCACTGGGCGAAGCGGCACCCGCACCGGAGAAGCTGCCGATGCAGGATGTGTTCGACGCCCGCCGCGAAGTGCTGGACCTGCATATGGCACCGGCATTGGAACGCTATCTGGTCGAACTTGTGCTGGCCTCGCGTGATCCGTCGCGTTATGACGCCGGCCTCGGGCGCCGCATCGCCTGGGGCGCAAGCCCCCGTGGCTCGATCGCGTTGGAACGCTGCGCACGTGCACGTGCCTGGTTGGCCGGCCGCGACTTCGTCACCCCCGACGATGTGCGTGCGGTCGCCGCCGACGTGCTGCGCCATCGCGTGCTGCCCAGCTACGAAGCCACCGCCGAAGGCTGGGATGGCGAGCGCCTGGTGCAGGAGCTGCTGGCCCGGGTGCCGGCACCCTGAGCCTGCGCATGACCGATCCATCCCTGCAAGCCGCATCCACCGTCAGTGATGGCGACGGATTGCGCCCGCACCTGTCCGAACTGGTGGCCCTGCGCCGGCTGGCACAGCGGCCGCCGCCGTCGCGCCGTGGTCGCGCCGGCAATGCCGGGCAGGCGCCGTCGCCGCTGCGTGGGCGTGGCATGGAATACGCCGAGTCACGCGAATACGTGGCCGGTGATGATGCCCGGCATATCGACTGGCGCGTGACCGCGCGGACCGGGCGTGCCCATACCAAGCTTTTCCAGGCCGAACGCGAGCGGGTCAGCCTGATCGTGGCCGATACTTCACCGGCGTTGTATTTTGGCACCCGCGTGCGATTCAAGTCGGTGCAGGCGGCCCGCGCGGGCGCCGTCGCCGCGTGGTCGGCACAGCGTCGCGGTGATCGCGTGGGTGCCCTGCGCGGCAGCGATCGCGAAGCGCCGATTGCACCTGCGGGTGGGCCGCGTGGCGTACTGCGCGTGCTCGACGCACTCACCCGCTGGTACGCGCAGCCGCCCGCCGACGATCTCGGCCTGGAGCGCGCGCTGGACCATGCCGCCCGCGTGCTGCGCCCCGGGGCGCGCATGCTGGTGCTGGCCGATCCGCAGCAGGCCGCGAAGATTCCCGTCGTGCGCTGGAGCGCGCTGGCCCAGCACCATGACCTCAGCCTGGTGCTGCTGGTCGATCCCCTCGAACTGCAACCACCCTCGGCGGCCCTGCAGTTCCAGACCGCGCAGCAGCGCATTGGCCTTGATCTGCGGCGCAGCGAAGTGCAGTCGCACTGGCAGGCGCACTTCGTCGAACCGCTGCAGGCGCTGCGCCGCCAGCTCGGCGCACGCCGCGTTGACGTGCAGGTGTTGTCCACCGATGCGCCCAGCGATGCCTGGTTGGCGCCGTCGGTGACCGAGGTACCGGCATGAGCGCCAACCTTCCGCTGCGCGATGTGCAGCTGCCGCCGGCACCGTCGTGGTGGCCGCCGGCCCCCGGCTATCTGATGATCGGCGGCGCGGTGTTGCTGGTGATCCTGGCGCTGGCCCTGCTGTGGTGGAAACGCCGCCGCCGTCGCCAACGCTGGTTGCAGGCGTTCGACCAGGAGCTGGCCACCACCACTGATGCCACCGCGGAACTGGCGGTGATCGCCGGCCTGCTGCGCCGTGCTGCGCGGCAGGCACAGCCGGGCAGTGAATCCCTGCGCGACGATGCCTGGTGGCAGCGCGTGGATCCGAAGGGCACGTTGCCCGACGCGCGTCGCAGCCTGTTGGCCGAAGGTGCCTATCGCCCCCGCGTGGACGCCAGCGAAGTGGCGGCCGTGCGCAGTTGGGCCCGCGAGCGCTACCTGGCGATGCTGCTGGAGCGCCGCCGATGAACCTGCTGGCGAGTTACTGGCCGTGGCCGGACCTGCAGCTGGCGTGGCCGCTGGCCCTGCTGGCGTTGCCGCTGCCACTGCTTATGCAGTGGTGGAAGCGCCGCGCCGACCCGGGTGCGGCACTGCGCGTGCCGTACGCGGCGAGTGAACTGGAAGCGCTGTCCGGTGGTGGCCGCGTCGATGTGTCGTGGCTGCGCACGCTGCTGCTGTGGCTGGGCTGGTGCGCGCTGTGCATCGCGCTCGCGCGCCCGCAGCAGCTGGGTGAGGCCATCACGCCACCGCAGCAGGGGCGGCAGATGATGCTGGCGATGGACGTATCCGGCAGCATGGGCGAGGGCGACATGGTACTGGGTGGGCAGGCGGTGGATCGCCTCACCGCGGCCAAGGCCGTGCTGGCCGACTTCCTGGATCGTCGCGCCGGTGATCGCATCGGCCTGCTGATCTTCGGCGACCGCGCTTATACGCTCACGCCGCTCACTGCCGACCTGGCCAGCGTGCGCGACCAGCTGCGCGACAGCGTGGTCGGCCTGGCTGGCCGCGAGACGGCCATCGGTGATGCCATCGGCCTGGCGGTGAAGCGCCTGCGCAGCCAGCCCGAAGGGCAGCGTGTACTGATCCTGTTGACCGACGGCGTCAGCAATGCCGGCGTGCTCGAACCGCTGCGTGCGGCCGAAGTCGCGCAGGCCGAAGGCGTACGCATCCACACCGTTGCGTTTGGTGGCGATGGCAGCATGCGCTTCCTCGGCATTCCGATTTCCGCTGACCAGGATCCGGTCGACGAGGCGACGTTGAAGAAGATTGCCAGCCTGACCGGCGGCCAGTTCTTCCGCGCACGCGATACCGCGCAGCTGGCCGGCATCTATGCCGAACTGGACCGTCTGGAGCCGATCGCGGCGAAGGGACCGAGCCTGCGCCCGCGTGAGGAGCGCTACGCATGGCCGCTGGGCCTGGCGTTGCTGCTGGGCGCGTTGGCCTGGGCATGGCCGGAGCGTCGTCGATGATCGCTTTCGCTTCCCATCTTCCGGACTGGAACGCGCTGCACTTCCTGCGCCCGGAATGGCTGTGGGCATTGCTGGTGCTGCCGGTGATTCTCGCCGTGGCGCTGTACCGGCAGCGGCGCAGTGATGCGTGGCGGCAGGCGGTGGATGCACACCTGTTGCCGCATCTGCTGGCGGCTGGTACGCGCCGTCGCATGCGGCTGCCATTGGCGGTGCTGCTGGGCTGGACGTTGGCATCACTGGCGATGGCGGGACCGAGCTGGCGGCAGCAGGCGCAACCGATGTTCCAGCCCAGCGCACCGCTGCTGGTCGTGCTGGATCTGTCCAGCCGCATCACTGCCACCGACCTGCCACCGTCGCGCCTGCTGCAGGCACGGGCCAAGGTCAGCGAGCTCCTGCGCGCGCGCAAGGGCGGGCAGGTCGGTCTGGTGGTGTACGCCGAAGATGCCTACACCGTGGCGCCGCTGACCGATGACGGCAGCAATGTTGCGCTGTATCTGGATGCCTTGTCGCCGGATGTGATGCCGCGTGATGGCCAGCGTGCCGACCGTGGCATCGACTGGGCCACGCGGCTGATGCGGCAGATCGCTGCAGCACAGGGACAGATCCTGCTGGTCACCGACCAAGCCGATGGCGAAGCTGCGTTGGCGGCCGCGCAGGCACGTGGTCTCGGCCTGCAGGTGTCGGTGCTGGGGCTGGGTACACCGGCGGGTGCGGCGTACCGTGACGGTAGCGGGCAGATCCGCCAGGCCGCACTGGATGAGGGCAGCCTGCGTGCCGTTGCCACGGCAGGTGGCGGTCGCTATGCGCGCATTGCCGCCGATGACAGTGACCTGCGTGCGCTGGGCGTGCTCGATGCACGCGAAGGCAGCGCCGCGCAACGGCCAAGCGAAGGCAAGCAATGGCGTGACGAGGGCTTCTGGCTGTTGCCGCCGCTGATGCTGCTGGCGCTGCTGGCGTTCCGCCGCCGCGCGGTGCTGGCGGCGGTGCTGGCGGTGGGCCTGTTGCCGTGGATGAGTGATGCGCAGGCGCAGGCGCCTGCCGCGCCCGCTTCGCAGCCGCCGCAAGGCACCCTGTGGAAGCGGGCTGACCAGCTGCAGCACCAGCGCCTGGCGGAAGGAGTGCAGGCCTATCGCAACGGCGACTTCGCCAGCGCGCGCAAGCAGTTCGAAGGCATCGACAACGATGCCGGTTGGTACAACCTGGCCAACACGCTGGCGCGCCAGGGCAGCTACGATGAAGCCATCGCCGCCTACGACCGCGCACTGGCGTTGCATCCCGGCATGCCCGATGCAGTGGCCAACCGCGCGGTGGTCGATGCCGCGCGCAAGCGCAAGCAGTCGGGAGGGCAGGGCCAGGACCAGCAGAAGCCGCAGCAGAACGGGCAGCAGAAGCAGCAGAACCCATCGCAGGGCCAGCAGAGCCCGCAAGGCCAGCAGCCGCAGCAGGGCCAGAAGGATCCGGGACAGGGGCAGCCACAGTCGCAGCAGGGCCAGCAGGGCCAGCCCAGGCCGGGCGACGACAGCGCGCAATCGAAGCCGCAGTCCGGCGAGCGCAGCCGCGATGGCCAGCAGGCGCCGCCGCAGGTTGAGGATGCCAAGGCCCAGGCGCAGGCCGACGAGCAGCAGCGCCAGCGCATGCAGCAGGCGATGCAGCAGGCGCGCGAGGCGGACAAGGACGGCAAGCCGGTGCAGGGCAGTGACGGCCGCACCCCGCGCCAGCGCGAAGAGCAGCAGGCAGTGGAAGCGTGGATGCGGCGTGTTCCGGACGATCCGGGCGCACTGCTGCGGGCCAAGTTCCAGCTGGAAAACGAACGCAGGAAGAGGGAAGGGCGATGACGCGGGCGATCAACATGCATGGGCGCTGGCCACGGCAGGTACTGGCGGCGCTGCTGTTGTGGCTGCCGCTGCTGGCCTGGGCGCAACCGCGGGCGTGGCTTGACCGTGACCGCATCGCGATGGGCGATACGGTCACCCTCAACGTCGAGAGCGACCAGGGCGCGCCGGACTTCACCCTGCTGCGCAACGACTTCGACCTGAGCGGGCAGACCAGCAGCCGCCAGGTGGAGTGGAGCAACGGCAGCATGCAGCAGCGCAATCTGTACGGCGTGGCACTGACGCCACGGCGCAGCGGCGCGCTTGTGATTCCGGGCCTGCAGGTGGGCAGTGCACGTACCGCGCCGCTGACCCTGCAGGTGGACGCGGCTGCCGTGGCCGGTCCCGACAGCAATGCAATGGCCTTCATCGAGACGGTTGTCGATGATGAGACGCCCTATGTGCAGCAGAGCGTGGGCGTGGTGGTGCGCCTGTACTTCGCATCTCAGCTGGCGTCGGGCGAGCTGGTGCTGGATACACCGGCCGGTGCGTCACTGCAGCGTGTGGGCGATGACCGTACCGATGTGCGCCAGGTCAACGGCCGCCGTTACAACATGGTCGAGCGCCGCTTCCTGCTGATCCCGGAGCGCAGCGGCACGCTGCGCCTTGCAGGTGCGCGCTTCAACGGCCGCAGCGCCGGTGGTTTCTTCGATGATTTCTTCGGTGGTGGGGATGGCCGCATGAATGCCACCGGCGCCGACCGCACCCTGCAGGTGCAGGCGCAACCGGCACAGGCGCCGCAGCCATGGTTGCCGCTGCAGAGCCTTCAATTGCGCTACACCAGTGCGCCGACCAGCGCCCGCACGGGCGAGGCCGCCAATGTAGTGGTCGAGGCGACGGCCGAAGGGGCAACCCGCGCACAGTTCACCGACCTGCCGGTGCCGGATCTGGGCACCCATGCGCAGGTGTTCGCCGAACCTGCGCAGTACGAAGAATCGTTCAATGGCAGCACGCCGCGGCTGAAGATCACCCGCCGCTATTCGATCGTGCCGCGCCAGCCCGGCTCGCTGGTGGTGCCGGGGCCGCGCCTGCCGTGGTGGGATGTGCGCGCAGGCAAGGCGCAGGAAGCGAAGCTGCCGGATCTGACGCTGACGGTTGCGGCGGGCAATGGCGCTGGCAACACCTCGCCGGCACCGCTGCCGCCAATCGACACCGATGCCGCGCTGCCCGGCAGCGATGGCCAAGACAGCCGCATCGCCGCGACCGATCCGCGCGCCGGTGGCCTGGCCGAGCGTCCGTGGCCGTGGATGGCGGCGGCCATCGGCCTGGCGCTGCTGTGGCTGTTGACCCTGTTGTGGGGCTGGCAGCGTGGCCGCCGCCCGCGTGCAGCGGCGCCGGCAGCCGGCACGCCCTCTGTGCCGACTGTGGCGAGCGGACGTGCCGGCTTGGCCGAACTGCGCCGCACACTGGATGGCGAAGGGTTCGAGCAGGTCGAGGCGCAGCTGTGCGCGATGGCCGGCGTCGAACGCATCGAGCAGGTCATCGCACGGTTGGATGACCCGGCCCAGCGCCAGGTGCTGCAGGACCTGCAGCAGGCACGCTGGGGCGGGCAGGGCGATCTGGCATCGCTGCGCGCGCGTCTGCGCGAGGTCTTCCGTGACGGACCGCACTGGTCGACGGCTGCGGGGGCCGCTGACACTGGCCTGGCGCCGCTGTATCCACCGCGGCGAACCTGAACCGGCGCCGCTTGCGGGCTTTGTTAGAGTGCATTCATTTTTCGAGGAAACCCGCGTATGACAGCAGCTGCTGCCGACAAGAAGAAGTTGCCCCTGCATTGGAAGATGGGCATCGGCTTTGCGATCGGCCTGGTCCTGGGACTGATCGTGCACGCCCTGGGTGGCAGCGTCGATGGTCTGCAGGCCGGTGCCAAGTGGGTAATGGACTACGTCACCACCCCGGCGTCGGGCCTGTTCCTCAACCTGATCTTCATGCTGATCGTGCCGCTGATCTTCTCGGCGCTGATCATGGGCGTGTCGGAGATGGGCGACATCCGCGCCCTCGGCCGCATCGGCTGGAAGACCCTGGCCTACACCGTGCTGCTGTCCGGCATCGCCGTGGGCATCGGCCTGGTGCTGGTCAACCTGCTCAAGCCGGGCGCCGGCGTCGATCCGCAGGTCGCCGCCATGATGCTCTCGGAGAACGCCGAGCGCAGCAAGGAAATCGTTGCCGGCATCCATGGCACGCCGAAGGGCATGGACATGCTGCTGTCGATCGTGCCGAGCAACGTGCTGCAGGCGGCATCGGACAACGGTGCGATCCTGTCGCTGATGTTCTTCGCGCTGATGTTCGGCATCGGCATGGTGCTGACCGACAACGAGAAGGTCGCCCCGCTGCGCCGCGCCATCGAAGGCGTGTTCGAAATCTCGATGACCCTGATCAACCTGGTCATCCGCTTGGCGCCGTACGCGGTGGCCTGCTTCATGTTCAACCTGGCCGCGCTGTTCGGCTTCGAGCTGATCATCCGCCTCGGTGCCTACGTGGGCGTGGTGGTGCTGGCACTGGGCCTGCACATGGTCGTGACCTACGGCACCGCTGTGTGGCTGTCCGGCCGTTCGCCGCTGTCGTTCTTCCGCGATACCCAGGAAGCGACGGTGATGGCGTTCTCCACCGCCTCCAGCAACGCCACCCTGCCGACCGCGCTGCGCGTGGCCGACCAGATGGGCCTGCCGCAGCGCGTGTCGCGCTTCGTGCTGACCGTGGGCGCCACCGCCAACCAGAACGGCACCGCGCTGTTCGAGGGCGTGACGGTGATCTTCCTGGCCCAGTTCTTCGGCGTGGACCTGAGCATCGGCCAGCAGATCATGGTGATGGCGGTCTGCATCCTCGGCGGCATCGGTACCGCCGGCGTGCCGTCGGGCTCGCTGCCGGTGGTGGCGATGATCTGTGCGATGGTCGGCGTCAATCCGCTGGGCATCGGCCTGATCCTGGGCGTGAACCACTTCCTGGACATGTGCCGTACCGCGCTGAACGTGACCGGCGACCTGGCCCTGACCACCCTGGTGGCCAAGGGCGAGTCCCACGACGGCCCGGCACTGGGCCCGCAGCAGGACTGAGTCGGGGCCCCCTGCTGGCGACCTGATCGGGGTCGGATCCCATTCCGCATGGAATGGGATCCGACCCCTTTCGTTTTCCGGTCCGACCTGACCCGGCCCGGCGACTATGGGACAATAGGCCGCCCGCACGTCCGCGGCCGCCTCCCGATTCCGACAGAACCATGACGCAGCCTACCCGTCGCCAGTTGGCCAACGCCATCCGCTTCCTTGCCGCCGATGCGGTTGAAACCGCAAAGTCCGGCCACCCCGGCATGCCCATGGGCATGGCCGACATCGCCGAAGTCCTCTGGAACGACTACCTCCGCCATAACCCGAGCAATCCGCACTGGTTCAACCGCGACCGTTTCGTGCTGTCCAACGGCCACGGTTCGATGCTGCAGTACGCGCTGCTGCACCTGAGCGGTTACGACCTGCCGATCGAACAGCTGAAGCTGTTCCGCCAGCTGGGCAGCCACACCGCCGGTCACCCGGAACGCCACGAGACCCCGGGCGTGGAAACCACCACCGGCCCGCTGGGCCAGGGTTTCGCCAATGCCGTGGGCTTCGCCCTGGCCGAGAAGCTGCTGGCACAGCGCTTCAACCGCCCGGAGCTGGAAGTGGTCGACCACCGCACCTGGGTGTTCATGGGCGATGGCTGCCTGATGGAAGGCGTGTCGCATGAAGCGGCGTCGCTGGCCGGTACCTGGGGCCTGCACAAGCTGGTCTGCTTCTGGGACAACAACCACATCTCCATCGACGGCAACGTCGAGGGCTGGTTCACCGACAACACCCCGGAGCGTTTCGAGGCCTATGGCTGGAACGTGGTCCGCGACGTCGATGGCCATGACCCGGAAAGCATCAAGGCCGGCATCGAGGCCGCGCTGTCGCAGAACGACAAGCCGACCCTGATCTGCTGCCGCACCACCATTGGTTTTGGTTCGCCGAACAAGGCGGGCAAGGAATCCAGCCACGGTGCCCCGCTGGGCAAGGACGAACTGGAAGCCACCCGCAAGCAGCTGGGCTGGGAATACGGTCCGTTCGAGATCCCGCAGGCGATCTACGACGGCTGGCGCGCCAATGGCGCCGGCACCCTGCGCCAGGCCGAGTGGGAACAGCTGTTCGACAAGTACGCCAGCCAGTACCCGGGCGAAGCCGCCGAACTGACCCGTCGCTCGCACGGCGAACTGCCGGCCGACTTCGTTGCCAAGGCCGATGCCTACATCGCCCAGGTCGCCGCTGAAGGCCCGACGATCGCCTCGCGCAAGGCCTCGCAGCTGGCCATCGAAGCCTACGCACCGCTGCTGCCGGAAATCGTCGGTGGCTCGGCTGACCTGGCGCACTCGAACCTGACCCTGTGGAAGGGCAGCAAGTCGGTCGCCAGCGACGACGCCAACGCCAACTACGTGTACTACGGCGTGCGCGAGTTCGGCATGACGGCTATCGCCAATGGCCTGGCCCTGCACGGTGGCTTCATTCCGTTCGATGCCACCTTCCTGGTGTTCAGCGATTACGCCCGCAACGGCGTGCGCATGAGCGCGCTGATCCCGGCCCACGCCATCCACGTCTACACCCACGACTCGATCGGCCTTGGCGAAGACGGCCCGACCCACCAGCCGGTGGAGCACCTGGCCTCGCTGCGCTACATCCCGAACAACGACGTGTGGCGCCCGTGCGATGCGGTCGAGTCGGCAGTGAGCTGGAAGGCCGCGATCACCCGCCAGGACGGCCCGAGCTGCCTGGTGTTCAGCCGCCAGAACCTGCCGCACCAGCCGCGCAACGCCGAGCAGATCGCCCAGATCGAGCGCGGTGGTTACGTGCTGGCCGACGCTGCCGGTACCCCGGACGTGATCCTGATCGCCACCGGTTCGGAAGTCTCGCTGGCCACCGAAGCCAAGGCCCAGCTGGACGCGGCCGGCCTCAAGACCCGCGTGGTCTCGATGCCGTCCACCGACGTGTTCCTGCGCCAGGATGCGCCCTACCGTGAATCGGTGCTGCCGAACGCCGTGCGCAAGCGCGTGGCCGTGGAAGCCGGCGTCACCGGTTTCTGGCGCCAGTTCGTCGGCCTGGACGGTGCCGTGATCGGTATCGACACCTTCGGTGCCTCGGCCCCGGCCGACCAGCTGTACAAGCACTTCGGCATCACCACCGCCCATGTGGTGGAAGCTGCCAAGGCGCTGTAAGCAGCATCGCAGCGTGATGAAGGAAAGGCCGGCGCAAGCCGGCCTTTCTCTTTTTCTGTGGGGCGAAACGAATCGACCGCCGTGCCAGTAGATCCACGCCATGCGTGGATGAGCGTTACATCGCGTCGCGCACGTCCATCAGCGCAAACCCCAGCAGGTTCAATCCGCGCCACCGCGCCGGGTTGTGCGCGTCGGCGTGGTCCTTGGCCAGGCCGATGCCCCAGATGAAATCCACCGGGCTGGCTTCGACCAGCACCCAGCCTGCGGTCGCACGCAGGAACGCCCCAAGTTCCGGGTTCTGCGCGAACTTGGCCCTGTTGCCTTCCACCACCAGGTCGTAGCGGGCCTGCGTCCAGCGCGCTTCATCGAAGCCTTCGATCTGGCGGCCGAAAGCCTTGGCCTTGTCCGGCGTGGTGCTGGCGACGATCTTCTCAAGCAGCTTGGTGGCGCCGAACAGACGCGCCTTTCCGGCCATCATGTAGTGCTCGGCGGTGCGGTAGTGCACGCCATCGATCTCGAAGCCGGCGTCATACCACTGGCTGAAACAGGACGCAGAAACTCCGCTGCGCGGCGGCTGGTGGCCCCAGAAGCAGAGGTAACGCAGGTCTTCGCCTGAAGCCTCGCGCTGCTGCAGATCATGCAGGAAACGGGAATCATCGTTCATCGCCACAGCATAGCGTGCCGCCGTGCCCTGGTAGGTGCCAACCTTGGTTGGCACTGATGCTTTTTCGCCGGGGATGGCCCGGCGCTACCGTACGCGTGATTACGCAGTACGCGCCAGCGCCAGGCGCAGCAGGCGCGCGTCCAGGCGCTCGGCGAAATCCTTCGGCGCCTGCAGGCCCATGCGCTGCAGGTACACCGCGTCGCCGTCGCCGGCCGGTTGCCGCAGCGCCGCCCAGACCGTACGCAGCTTGTCGCTACGGGTCTGCGTGTTGGCCTTCAGCCAACCCAGCGCCTTCACCAGCACCTGTTCAATCTCGTTGAAATCGCTGCCGAGCGGATAGTCCGGCAGGCTGCCATCGGCACGGAACGGCGCCAGTGCGGCGGCCAATGCCTGCGGCGTGTTTCGCTGCAGGCGTTCGGGATCCGGCTGGGTGCTCTTCAACAGCTTGCGTGCAGCCTGCGCCTGTTGCAGCAGGTCGCCCTGGAACGGCGCCTCGGTGATTGCGGTCATCGCCTGCACGCAATCCTCGTCGGTCAAGCCGCGCAGATCGGCGATGCCGTATTCGTTGAGGTAGATGTCGCGCAGGTGGCGTGGGATGGTAGTGTGCCCGTAGTTCCAGCGCACGTTGGATTCGCGCCGGCCCTTGTCGTCGCGCGCCGCGCGGAACATCAGCATGCTGCGCGCTTCCGGCAGGGCATGGGCCATCGCCACGAAGTTGTACTGGCCGCCCACGCCGGACACCACGCGGCCATCGTCCAGCGCATCCGACACCGCCGCGCCCAGCGCGGTGGCCATCATGCAGGAGTTGAAGAAGCGTGCATGGCGGCGCTGCAGGCGCTCCAGCGTCTCGTTGCCGCCGTACAGCTGGTTGATCTCGCTGATGCGGCGCATGCCGATTGCACGGCATTCGTCTTCCGGCAGCGTGCGCAGCCACTCGTAGAACTCCGGCGAGCCCAGGTAGAACGCGCCGTGCAGGTACTCGCCCTCGGCGGCCAGGGTGGCGTGGTCGATCGACAATGTGCTGCCGTTCTCGATGCGCTGCATCAGCGCCAGGTCGTCATGCACCTTGCGCTTGATCACCCCGGTCTGCACCAGCCGGCGGAAGCCCTCGTTGAGCATTTCGCTGCAGCCATACAGGCCCACCTCGAACGGATCCAGTCCGCCGATCTCCTGCACCAGCGGGTGGCTGGCCAGCTGCGGATCCAGCGCATGCAGCACGCGGCGGTAGCGTGCGTTGTCGGTATGGCGCAGCACCAGCGCATGGCTGAGCGCATCGGCCAGCGTGCCGATGCCGATCTGCAGGGTGCCGCCGTCGCGTACCAGCGTGCTGGCATACAGGCCGATGGCGTAGTCGGCATCGCCGACCGGCTGCCGCGGCAGGCCGAACAGCGCCGGGTACGGCGGCGGCGGGGTGATCACCAGATCGAAGAACGACACATCGACCGTGGCCGAGCCGCCCAGGTAGGGCAGCTGCGGGTCGATCTCGGCGATCAGCAGGGGCCGCGGCAGGCCACGCGCTGCGATGGCATCGAGTGTGTCCTGGGTGATGTCGTTGTTGCACGACAGCGACAGCCGGCGATCATCCGGCCGCATCGCCACCTTCTGCACGATCACCTGCGGCGCGCGCTGGGCGACCGCGTCGGCGGCGTGGGTGTAGTTCAGGCTGGTATAGCTGGACTGCGCCTGGCGCGAACCGAGCAGCGCACCGGACTGCATGTAGAACTCCTCCACCTGCACATGTGCCGGCAGCGCGTCGCGCGCAATCGCATCGGCATAGGCCAGGCGCGGGAAATCGTCGCCGAAGTGACGCTGCGCGAACGGTGCCATGAAGCGCGCCTCCAGGCCGGTGCCGCGCGCTTTCGGCGGGTTCAACGACAGCGCGGTATACAACTGCAGCGGCCGCGACGGGTCGTGCTCGACGCGCGCATACAGGGCATTGAGCAGCCGGTGCGGCTTGCCCAGCGCCAGCGGTGCCCCGATCCGCAACGGCCCATCCACGCGCGCAAACAACCAGTCGACAGCGGCGTCCAGGTCGGTGAGGTGTTCGGTCATGCGGGGCGGTCCTGCGTGTGGGGGGGAGTGCTGGCATTACAGCATGTCGGGCTTGAACCGCCGTCGACGCGAGACTTCGGCGCCGGCCACCATGAACTGCCCATCGCCGCGGTAGTGCACCGTGCGCGGCAGCTTCGGCCGTGGTGCCACGTGTGCGCGCACGATTTCCCAGATGAACAGGTTGTTCGATGCCACCTGGCTGTCGTCGTACAAGCGGCATTCGAAGTTCGAGTGGCATTGCCCGACCAGCGGCGCGCCGACCTCGCGTGCGGGCAGCGCGTCGAGCCCGAACCGAGCGAACTTGTCGACCTCGCGGCCGCTGCAGTTGCCAATGTCCACCACGGTATCGAGCAGCTCCACGCCGGGTACGTTGATCACGCACTCGCCACTGCCGACGGCCAGGCCGTGGCTGTGGTTTTCATTCCACAGGTAGGTGGCGACCAGTGACGGCGAGAAGCCCATCACCATGTGCCAGCCCATCGTCATCAGGTTGCGCTGGCCCTGCCACGCGGTACTGACCAGCACGATCGGGCCGGGTTCGAGGAAGCGGCGTGCCTGCTCGACCGGGAAGTCCTTCTTGGGCAGCGCTTTCATCCGATGCCAGGGGTGGGAGGAACCGATGCTGGCGCAGCCGGGA
Source organism: Stenotrophomonas sp. 59 (assembly GCF_030291095.1). Taxonomy (NCBI): domain Bacteria; kingdom Pseudomonadati; phylum Pseudomonadota; class Gammaproteobacteria; order Lysobacterales; family Lysobacteraceae; genus Stenotrophomonas; species Stenotrophomonas sp. 59. The sequence continues at coordinate 3,604,355 of NZ_CP127408.1, read as the reverse complement.
TGAACCCGGAGTCGAGGGGCTTGACAGCCAGATCGATTACGCGCGTAATCAGATCGTCGATTACGGATGTAAACCATGACCCCGATCAGCGAAGCCGAAGCCGTTGTGATGGAGGTGCTGTGGCAGCAGGCGCCACGTAGTGCCGATGACGTGGTGGCCGCGCTGGCCCATCGCGACTGGGCCGAGCCGACCATCAAGACCCTGCTCAACCGCCTGCTGACCAAGGGTGCGATTGCCGCCGAGCGCGATGGGCGGCGCTACCTGTACCGCCCGCTGCTGCAGCGCCAGGCCTGGGTGGAGGCGCAGAGCCAGGACTTCATCGGACGCGTCTTCGAGGGCCGCGTGGCGCCACTGGTGGCGCACTTCAGCGAACGTGGGCAGCTGAGCGCGCAGGACATTGCCGAACTGAAGAAGCTGATCCAGGAGCTGGACCATGACTGAGCTGCTCGACGGACTGTGGCGGGCCAGCCTGTGGCTGGCGATGGGCGTGCTGCTGCTGGCGGCGCTGCGACCGCTGCTGGTGAGCCTGGGCGGCGCCGGGCTGGCCTATCGCAGCTGGTGGCTGCTGCCGTTGCTGCTGGTGACCTTGCTGCTGCCATTGCCACAGGCTGCGGTGTTGCAGCACGTGCCGACGGTGCCGCTGAAAGTGGTGCCGGGGGCCGTGGATGGACTGACCGGGCAGTCGCTGCCGTGGGCCCTGCTGTTGCTGCTGGCATGGGCGCTGGGCACGGGCATCTGCCTGCTGCGCGACCTGCGTGCGCAGCGTCGTTTCGAACGCAGCATGGGCCCACTGCGTGCGCGTGCCGATGGCAGCTGGCAGGCCAGCGGCGATCCCGGGCTGCCGGCGCTGGTCGGCCTGTGGCGGCCGCGCATCGTGGTCGGCCCGGCATTCGACCAGCAGTTCACCGCACAGGAGCAGAACCTGATCCTGCAGCACGAGTGCAGCCATCGCCGCCATGGCGACCACTGGGCCAACGGCGCGTTGCTGCTGGTGCGCGCGGTGTTCTGGTTCCACCCGCTGCTGCCGTGGGCCGCGCGCCGCTTCCTGCGCGACCAGGAACTGGCCTGCGATGCCCGCACCATCGGCCCGCAGCCTGCGCTGCGCGGCCTCTATGCCAGCACGCTGCTGAAGGCGCAGCTGGTCCACCCGGTTGCGCCAGCGGTCTGCCATTGGCGCAGCCAACCCGTGTTGAAGGAGCGTATCGCCATGTTGAAGCAGTCCAAGCGGAAGGCATTGCCGTGGGTGTCGGGCCAGGTGCTGGTGGTCGGGTTGTGCGTGGGAATGGGCGCGGTGGCGTGGGCCAGCCAGGGCGGTGCGGCCGGTGGCACCCGCATCGGTGTCGAGCCGTTCGAACATGCGCAGGAAGATGCGGCCAGGGCGGGGTTGGACCGTCCCATCCAGGTGGACAAGATGCCGCCGCCGTCCTATCCGAAGTCGGCTGTCGAGCAGCGGCAGGTAGGCGTGGTCAATCTGCGCATCGAAGTGGATGCACAGGGCCATCCGACCGATGTGCAGGTGCTCAGTGCGACCAATCCGGGGGTGTTCGACGCCGTCTCCATCGCTGCCGCGCGCAGCTGGAGCTATCGCCCGGCGGTGAAGAACGGCAAGCCGGTGGCCGGTGCCGTACGCGTCCCGATCACCTACGCCATGGATGAGACCGAGGATGCGAAGTGAAGCGTGCGCCGCTGCTGATGATGGCGGCGCTGCTGGTGGGGTGTGCAACCCAGGATCGCCTGACCACCGTCGATACCCGCAGCGAGAATGTCGGTCACCAGCGCCTGCGGCCCGATGCAGGAGGAGGCGCAGGCCAGATCCAGCCTTACACGCTGGCCGCCAGCGAAGGCTACCGCATGCCGCAGCTGCATACGGCACCGGACCCGGTAGTGGGCGGGCGCGATCCACGTACCTCGCTGCCGCCGACCACGGTCTGCCTGCAGGTGGTGGTGGACGCGCAGGGCAGCGTTGAGCGCAGCATGCCGCTGACCGACCGCAGCGAATGCAGTGCGGGTGGCGCGCCGGAGAATGCGCCCTTGCTGCAGGCCGCGCAGGAGGCGGTTGCGATGTGGAAGTATTCGTCCGCCGCGGTCTGCCACTTCGCAGCGGGCAAGGTACCTGCGGATCGCGGCGACTGCCGCGGTGCCGAGCGGGTCGAGCCGGTGGCCGTTACCCTGCAGTACGCCTTCACCTTCGAGGTCGTGAAGGGCCAGCATGTGGTGCGTACACAGGGCCGGTAGTGCCGGGCCATGCGCGACCAGGCAGGCGCCGTCGCCCGCACAGGCGTACAGTGCGGGCAACACGGCAACGGAAGCTGGGGATGAGCATCTGGACAATCATGCTGGCCGGGCTTTCCTGTGTACTGGCCGGTTGCACGCCGCATGGGCAGGACAAGCACGACCTGGATGCGTATCGAAATGGTCCGCCGGCCTGCTCGGCCGGCGGCTACCTGGCAGCGCTGGACGAGCCCGCGCGCGTGGCGTATCTGCGGGGAGCGCTGCAGGTCCGCCCGCGATCGCCCTGCATCGCCGAACTGCTCGCCGGCCAGCCGCCGGCCTTCCTGCCGGTTGCGCGGCAGGCGATCCTCGATGGGGGAGAGCGCAGTGATCTTTCGCTTCTGGCCGGCGCGGTGGCAATGAAGGTTGATCGCGGCGAAATCACCGCTGCACAGGTGGATGCGCTGCAGCTGCAGGCGGCCTGTACCGATTCCCCAGGGGCACCGGCGCAATGCGCGGAACAGCTGCAGCGCCTGCGGCAGGCCTTGCAGGAACTGGACGACCCTTCCTCGCGTGTATTGACGCAGAAGTCGAAGGTACGCCTGTCAGATGCGTCTGCCACCAGGCGGGTGGAAGCCACGCTTGCCATGCGCACGGCCGATGCACCGGCCGCAAGCGGTGTTGCGTGCGGCGGGACCACCTCGCCATGCCGCGAGGTCACGCATCTGGAACTGCGCGTGGACGGCCAGCCGGTTCCCGTGGCGTACTCGGTGTACCGAGATCTCTTCGATCTGCATCGCGGAACCCTGAAGGCAGATGCTGGCGGCGGTGTGCTGGACCTGCAGGGCGGCGACGCATCGGAGAGTTACAACGTGCGCATCCGCTTCGATGCGCAGCGCGTGCTGTCACGGCAGATGTATGTGGGCACGGCGCAGGATGACCTGCTGCAGGAAACCGTCTATCACGAGGTGATCTACGAATGATCAGAGCGCTCCGTACCATCGTCCTGGTGTACCTGGGGCTGCATATGACGCCTTGCCTGGCCACGGAGCGGGACCAGGGCGCCGATATGGTGGTCATCGCAACCCGGTTCATCGCCGTCCACGACGCGCGTGCCGACACAGCGCGCAATGCAGACGAACCCTTCATCGAAGACCGTGTGATCCCTGCTGTACACGCGATGGTGGAACGCGATGCTGGTCGACTGACGCGGGCGCAGCTGCAGGCACTGATCGATTTCATGATTGTGGCCGATGGCATGGCCAGTGAAGAAATCAGCGAGATGGCTGCGACGCTTTACCGCAGGCAGGGGCCTGCAGTGTGCACCTTGCTGAAGAACACGCCTGCAACCCGCCGCAGCGTCGTCATTGCGCGCATTCGCAGTGGCATTGCGCCCACTGCAGCACGGAACAGCCCTGCAGTGTGCGGGTGATGTCCGGCTCCGGGGCGAAGGCTTACGCCCCGCCCTGGATGTTGGCCTTCACCGCCGGCTGCATCAGCGCCGGCTCGGCCAGCGTGGCATCGCGGGCCTGGCGCACGCTGACGAACTCCGCTTCGGCCACACCGTCATGCACGTGGATGTTGTGCGCGCGCTGTTCGCCGATGGTGGTTTCGTTGGCGAAATCACGACCGCCCGGACCGTAGTCGTGGCAGACGAATACGCGGGTCGCATCGGGCAGGGCCAGCAGGCGCTGGATTGAACGGTACAGCTGTGCGGCATCGCCGCCCGGGAAGTCGCAGCGTGCGGTGCCGCCGTCTGGCATGAACAGCGAGTCGCCGGTGAACAGTGCATCGCCGATCAGGTAGGCGACGCTGTCGCTGGTATGCCCGGGCACGGCGATCACGCGTCCATCCAGTCCGCCTAGGGCGAAGGTTTCGCCATCGCTGAACAGGTGGTCGAAGATGTCATCCGCAGCAGGAAGCTGCAGGCCATAGCGTGGTGCAAACGTCGCCTGCACCGCACGGATGCCTTCGCCGATGGCGAGCGTAGCCTGCGGGAACCGCTGCTTGAGCCGCCGCCCGGCCGACACGTGGTCGGCATGGGCGTGGGTTTCCAGCAGCCAGCGCACGTGCAGCTGCTGCTGCGCGATGGCATCGAGCATCGCGCGTACCGGCGATTCGCTGCTGGCGTCGGTATCCGGGTCGTAATCCAGTACCGGGTCGATCAGCGCCGCCTCCCTGCTGGCCGGGTCGCTGACCAGGTAGCTGAAGGTATTGCTGTCACGGTGGAAGAACGATTGCACCTGGACCGACATCGGACACTCCTCAGCGTGTGGCGAGCACGCGGTTCAGCAACTGCGCCAGGTTCTCGCCGGCCAGTCGCAGCTGCGCTTCGGCCAGCGGCCGGTAGCGCTCGGTGTATTCATCACCGATCTTACGCGTGGCCGGATAAACGCCAGCTTGCATGGAAATGCGGCAGCTGGCCTCGGCCCAGGTCTGCGGGTCGCGTTGCGGGTTGGACTGGCGCGCCAGCTTCGGCGCGCGCTGGCTCTGCAGCAGCGGCAGGTAGCCGGCATCGTCCAGCTTGCGGGTGTTGAGCATGCCGCTGTCCCACAGCGAGTGCAGGTTGGTACCGCGGTTGCCGAACTGCAGCTGGAAATCGTTGCCGCCCTTGTCGTGGGCGTAGCCGGCGTGCATCGGCTGGTGGATGTCACCCACCAGGTGCACGACGAACTTCAGCGCCTGCAGGCGCTCGCCGTCGGTCAGGCTGCGGTCGCCGAGGATGGCGCTCTGTGCTTTCAGCGCCTCGACAATGCAGTTGCCGCTCTTGCAGTGCTTCGGTGCTTCGTAATGGCAGTTGTCTTCGGCGATGTTGACGTAGTGCCAACCGGCCGAACGACGGCCCAGGCCGGGGTCCTTGGCGCGCAGCTGATCGGCCCAGGGCGCGATACTGGCCAGGGTGGCGTCTGGCTCGGTGGCCAGCAGGCGGTCCACTTCGGCGCGGGCGGTGGGGTTGAGGCGGGCGTCGGCGACTTCGGCAACCAGGCGGTGGCCTTGTGCGCCCCAGGCATGGGCCGGGGCGGAAGCGGACAGCAGGGCCGGCGCCAGGGCGGCGGCGAGGAACAGGGAGTGCAGGGCTTTCATGCGCACATTCTAGCGGGCCTCGGCAGGCCCGGGCTTGATCACGCCTGGCGTTCGCCACGCGGCCTTGATGCGGCGGCCGCTAGGGTGGCCCGTGCACATGCGGGGGAGGGGCCGATGGCGATCACGGACAGGCGCATCATGGTCGGGCATCCCGATGACGACGGGTTCGCCGCCGCGTTCGATGCCCAGGTGGTCTGGCGCATGCGCTGGGCCTGCGCCGTGGCAGGCGCGTTCTCGCTGGGCTTTGCCGTGCTCGATACCTACTGGTTGCCGCCGGACGTACACGCGCCGGTGCTGCGCTGGCGGCTGGGCGTTCTGCTGCCGGCACTGCTGCTGGGCGTCGCGCTGACCTTCGTGCCGGTGCTGCGGCGCCACCTGCAGTGGCTGGGCGGCAGCGTCGTGCTGGTCAGCGGGCTGGCGCTGGTGACCATGATCTGGACCGCGCATCGTGCCGGCGTGAACTACCCCTACGAAGGCATCAGCCTGTTCCTGTTGCTGAACTACTTCCTGTGCGGGCTGCGTTTCGGGGTGGCGACGCTGACCGGAACCCTGATCGCGCTGGCGTTCGTGCTGGCCGAGCTGCAGGTGGGCCGGCACTGGGCGCAGATGCTGCAGAGCGTGATGTTCGTGCTGGCCAGCAACCTGGCCGGCATTGTCGGCAGCTACATTTCCGAACGGCAGGCGCGTGCAACCTGGCGGGCCGAGCAACGCCTGGATGCGTTGGCCAACCACGATGGGCTGACCGGCCTGCTGAACCGGCGTGCCTTCGATCGCCAGGCCAACCAGATCTTCCAGCGCTACCTGCGCACGTCGCATGCGCGCGGCGCACTGCGCATCGCCATGATCGATATCGACTACTTCAAGCGCTACAACGACCACCACGGCCATCCCGCAGGCGACACCGTCCTGCATGCGGTGGCAACCACCCTGGCCGCGCAGCTGCGCGGTAGCGACTCGGTGGTGGCGCGCTACGGCGGCGAAGAGTTCGTGGCGCTGGGGCACTGGGCGCCGGGGCAACCGGAATCAGCGCCGTTCGAGCAGCTTCGGCAACAGGTGCAGGCGCTGGCGATCGCGCATGCCGATTCGGATGCCGCCCCGGTGATAAGTGTGAGCATCGGCGTCGCGCGCTGGCATGACGATGGTGGCGATACGCTGGATCAGGCATTGGCACGCGCCGATGCAGCGCTGTATCGCGCCAAGGAAAGCGGCCGCAACCGGGTGGAAGTGGCGCCGGATCAATGATCGACTGAAAGGCGGCCCGTTCATGCTTCTGTAGAGCCGAGCCATGCTCGGCTGCTCTTCTTCGGGTATCTGCGCGCTCCGCGCGATAGCCGAGCGTGGCTCGGCTCTACAGAAGAGCGCGCCTATGCATGCTTCCCGAAAAAAAGCCCCGGCAAAGACCGGGGCAACATGCTGCGAGGGTGTTGCGTGTAGCGGGGGAGCGGGGGCGAAGCCCCCGCGCCCAGCACATGCTTAGAACTTGAAGACGTACGACGCGCCGTAGACCAGCGGATCGATGTTGACCGTGCCGATCTTCTCGCCGTTCAACTTCACCTTGCTGTCGATGTCGATCCAGCGCATGTCCACGCGCAGGGCACCCTTCTCGCCGATCGCGAAGTCGATGCCCGCATGCGCGGCCAGGCCCCACGAATCCTGCAGCTTCAGCTTGCTGCCGGCCAGCGCACCGGTGGTGTCTTCGCTGAAGAAGGTCGTGTAGTTCACGCCCGCGCCGACGAACGGCGAGACCTTGCCCTTGCTGTTGAAGTGGTACTGCAGGGTCACCACCGGCGGCAGCTGCTTGGTGCTGCCCACGCGGCCCAGGCCGTTGATGTTGATGTCGTGCTTGAACGGCAGCGCGGCCAGCACTTCGATGCCCAGGTTGTCGGCGATGAAGTACTCGCCGGTGATGGTCGGCTTGACGTCGTTGTCGACGTCGACCTTCAGGGTGTGGCCGGCCAGCCAGCCGTTGTTCGACTTCGGCGCCACCTGGTGGATGCCGGCCGAGACAGTCCAGTCACCCTTGGACTGGGCCATGGCCGGGGCGGCGGCGAGGGACAGGGCGGCGGCCAGGCCGGCCACGATCAGGGGGGAGGTCTTGCGCATGGGGGTGATCTCGTTGCTGGGTGGATGGCGACAGTCTCGGCCTCACGCCGCGCTAACGCTTTGATCCGGATCAAATCCTGTCCGCCGGCCCTCTGGCCCGGGGGCTGGCCCACGGTGGCCAGCCCCGGTTTGCTAGACTTGTGGGCCCTATCCATCCCGCCGCACCCGTCGCGGCCGCAGGAGCTTGAGAACATGGCAATCAAGGTTGGTATCAACGGTTTCGGTCGCATCGGGCGTAACGTCCTGCGCTCGGCGGTGCTGAACTTCGGCGACGACATCGAAATCGTGGCCATCAACGATCTGCTGGAGCCGGACTACCTGGCGTACATGCTCAAGTACGACTCCGTGCACGGCCGCTTCAAGGCCGACGTGGCGGTGCAGGGCAACGACCTGCTGGTCAACGGCAAGAAGATCCGCCTGACCCAGGAACGCGACCCGGCCAACCTGAAGTGGGATGAAGTCGGCGCCGACGTGGTGCTGGAAGCCACCGGCCTGTTCCTGACCAAGGAAACCGCGCAGAAGCACATCGATGCGGGCGCCAAGAAGGTCATCATGTCGGCCCCGTCGAAGGACGACACGCCGATGTTCGTCTACGGCGTGAACGACAAGACCTACGCCGGCCAGGCGATCATCTCCAACGCCTCGTGCACCACCAACTGCCTGGCCCCGCTGGCCAAGGTCATCAATGACAAGTGGGGCATCAAGCGCGGCCTGATGACCACCGTGCATGCGGCCACCGCCACCCAGAAGACCGTCGATGGCCCGTCCAACAAGGACTGGCGCGGTGGCCGTGGCATCCTGGAAAACATCATTCCGTCGTCCACCGGTGCGGCCAAGGCCGTCGGCGTGGTCATTCCGGAACTGAACAAGAAGCTGACCGGCATGAGCTTCCGCGTCCCGACCTCGGACGTGTCGGTGGTCGACCTGACCGTCGAGCTGGAAAAGGAAGCCACCTACGCCGAGATCTGCGCCGAAGTGAAGGCACAGAGCGAAGGCCCGCTGAAGGGCATCCTGGGCTACACCGAAGACAAAGTGGTGGCCACCGATTTCCGCGGCGAGACCTGCACCTCGGTGTTCGACGCCGACGCCGGCATCGCCCTGGACGGCACCTTCGTCAAGCTGGTCACCTGGTACGACAACGAGTGGGGCTACTCGAACAAGTGCCTGGAAATGGCCAAGGTCATCGCCGCCAAGTAAGGCCGGCGAAGATCGCATACGGACCCCGGCCTGGCCGGGGTTCGTCGTTTATGGGGCCAGCCCTGTCGTAGCATGGGCCGGTCGACCGCTGCCGCTGGGGCGCGGGAACGCAATGGAAGCACGCAATGGAAGCTCTGATCGCCCTGGTCGTACTGGTCCTGCTGGCCATCCCGCTGCTGCTGGTGGTGGCACTGGTGATGATCGCCGGCCTGCGCCGCCGCGTGACCGCGCTGGAAAGCGCAATGGCTGCCGCGCCTGCCACCGGCAGGCCTGCCGCCACCGCGCCTGCGCCTGAACGGCCTGTGGTCACGCCCTTGGCCGGCGCCGATCCGCCGTTCCTGCGGCCGGTCGCTGCGGCTGTGCCGCCCTCACCTGAGCCTCCGCAGCCGCCAGTGCGAGAGGCTGCGTCCACTGATGAGGCGCCTGCCCCTCGTCCTGCTGCACCACCGCCGGTGCCGGTGCTGCCGCCGTTGCCGCCAGAACCGGTGTTGCCGAATTTCATCGAACGCGGCATCGGTGCGATCAAGCGCTGGTTCACCGAGGGCAACGTGCCGGTCAAGATCGGCATGCTGGTGCTGCTGGCCGGTGTCGCCGCGCTGCTGAAGTACGTCAGTGACCAGGGCTGGCTGGTGCTGCCGATCGAACTGCGCCTGGCCGGCGTCACCGTGGGCGCGCTGGGCCTGCTGGCCTTCGGCTGGCACCAGCGCGAACGCAGGCGCATGTTCGCGCTTGCGCTGCAGGGCGGTGCCATCGGCGTGCTGCTGCTGACCATCTTCGCGGCGTTCAAGCGCTTCGACCTGATTCCGCCAGGCTTCGCCTTCGTCAGCTCGATCGCGCTGGTGGCAGGCCTGTGCGTGCTGGCGGTGGTACAGAACTCGCGAACGCTGGCGGTGCTGGGCATCCTGGCCGGCTTCATGGCGCCGTTGTGGCTGTCCACCGGCAGCGGCAACCACGTGGGGTTGTTCAGCTACTACGCGGTCCTCAACGCCGGCATCTTCGCCATCGCCTGGTTCCGCCCGTGGCGCGCGCTGAATCTGCTGGGTTTCGCCTTCACGTTCGGCATCGGCACGTTCTGGGGCGTGCTGCAGTACGCCCCGGACAAGTTCAGCAGCACCGAGCCGTTCCTGCTGCTGTTCTTTGCCTTCTACCTGCTGATCCCGCTGCTGTACGCACGCCGGCAGCCGGCCGGCCGCCGCGACCTGGTCGATGGCAGCCTGGTGTTCGGTACGCCGCTGGTCGCGTTCTCGCTGCAGGCCGGCATGCTGCACGAGCAGCCGATGACCCTGGCCCTGTGTGCGCTGGGCCTGGCCGCGATCTACGCGGTGCTGGCGTGGGCGTTGATCCGGCGTGCGTCGTACACCGTGCTGGCGCAGTCGCACGCGGTGCTGGCGGTGGGCTTTGCCACGCTGGCAGTGCCACTGGCGCTGTCGGCACGCGCCACGGGTGCCGTGTTCGCGCTGGAAGGCGCTGGCCTGGCCTGGTTGGGCCTGCGCCAGAAGCGCTGGCTGCCGCAGGTGTCTGGCGCGTTGCTGCAGATGGGCGCCGCGTTCGCCTTCGTGGCCGGCGCCGATCATTGGCTTGAAGATGCCCGCTTCCTGCTCAACCCGACCGCCATCGGCGCGCTGCTGCTGGCGCTGGCAGGTTTCGCCTCCGCCTGGAGCTACCAGCGCCGGCCGCGCCATGAGGTCGCACTGGTCTACTACCTGTGGGGCCTGCTGTGGTGGCTGGGCGGCCTGGTGCACGAGATCACCCGCTTCTTCCCGTACCGCATCGAAGTGGATGCGCTGCTGGTGCTGGCTGCGGTCACCGCATGGCTGGCGGCCGAAACGCAGCGCCACCAGCCAGCACGCGCACTGGGCGTGACCTCGCTGGCGATGCTGGCGCTGGGCTTCCCGCTGGCGCTGATGCAGAGCGACGCGCACCACCAGCCGTTCGCCGGCTACGGCGCGCTGGCCTGGGCGGTATTCGCCGTGCTCGGTGTGCGCACACTGCTGTGCCTGCGCCAGGGCGGTGACAGCGTGGCGCGCATCGCGCAGTTCCTGTGGTGGCTGCTGTGGCCCTCGCTGCTTTCGCTGCTGGCCCTGTGGGGCGGTGGCGAGGCAGGTCTGGCGCAGGGTTGGACGACGCTGCTGGTCACGCTGCCGTGGCTGCTGATGGCGGCGCTGTCGCTGTGGCGCTGGAATACGCTGCGCTGGCCGCTGGGTGAAGCGTTCGACCGCGTGCGCACGCCGCTGCAGTGCGTGCTGTTCGGCCTGCTGTCGATCGGCTGGCTGCTGGGCCAGCTGTTGCCGGGCGATGCTTCCCCGCTGCTGTGGCTGCCGGTGCTGAACCCGGCCGAGATCGGACAGTGGCTGAGCCTGTTGCTGCTCGCGCGCTGGCTGTACAGCGATCAGGCGCCGAAGGCCCTGCTGGGTATCCGCATGCCGCTGCTGTCACTGGCAACGTTCGTTGCGCTGACCAGCGTGGTGCTGCATGGCGTGCACCAGTGGGGCGGCCTGTCGTGGAACGCGTCGATGATGCGCTTCAGCCTGGCGCAGACCAGCCTGACCGTGCTGTGGAGCGTGCTCGGCGTGATCGCCTGGGTATGGGGTTCGCGCCGCGGCCAGCGCGTGCTGTGGATGGTCGGTGCCGTGCTGATGGGCGTGGTGCTGGCCAAGCTGGTCATTGTCGATCGCCAGCACCTTGGCAACCTGCTGGGCATCGCATCGTTCATCGCCTACGGCCTGCTGTGCACGGTCGTGGGTTATCTGGCACCGGCACCGCCCAGCGCGGCGCCGACCGTGGAGGAAAAGCAATGAAGACGTGGAGCAGGGTGCTGCTGCCGGCGATGTTCGGCCTGCTGGCCGCCGTCGTGGCACAGGCCGCCGATTACCGTACGCAGTACGCCGAACAGTGGCCGCTGACGTTGTCCAGCGCGCAGTCCGGTGCCTATCGCGTCGTGCTGGAGCCGGCGATCTACCGTCGCGCCGGTACCGCGGACCTGAGCGATCTGCAGGTGTTCAATGCCGCAGGCCAATCGTTGCCGTCCGCCTTGCTGGCGCCCGATCAGCCGCTGGCGCAGCCACCGGTGCAGCGTGAACTGCCCTGGTTCGCACTGCCGCCGCTGGCCGAAGCGCAGCGCAACGATCTGCAGTTGCTGACCGAGCGCGATACCGATGGCCGCGTGCGTCGCGTCGAGGCACGCGTGAGTGGCGGTGCGGCGGCGAGCGGGCAGGGTGGCTGGCTGATCGACGCCAGCGTGCTCGGCCAGCAGCCGGTGGCGGCGCTGGTACTGGATTGGGCCGACAGCGGACAGCCGCTGCAGGCACAGGTGCAGCTGGACGCCAGCGACGACCTGCAGCACTGGCGTCCGATCGGGCGTGATATCCCGCTGGTCGACCTGCAGCGTGCTGGCAAGCGCCTGCTGCAGCGCCGCCTGCAGGTGGACGGCGAGGCGCGCTACCTGCGCGTGCTGGCGCAGGGCGATGCACGCCTGCCGGCGCTGCGCAGCGTACTGGCCGAGCTGCCGCCGGCGCCGGCCACACTGCCATGGGAGTGGCTGTCGCTGGAGCCGACTTCGACGGGCAAGGGTGAATACACCTTCGAGATGGATGGCCGTTTCCCGGTCGCCCGTGCGGACGTGGCCAGCACCGACAACAGCCTGGTGCAGTGGACGTTGTTCAGCCGCGACGACGAAAGTGCAGAGTGGCAGCGCCGCAGTGCACCGTGGATTGCCTACCAGCTGCAGCAGAGTGCCGAGGGCCCGCGCCAGCAGTCGGCGGCACAGCCGCTGGGGGGCGTGCATCGCGACCGCTACTGGAAGCTGGTCGCGAACCCTGCAGAAACCGCGACTGCGCCGTCCCTGCGCCTGGGCTACCAGCCGGAAGTACTGGTGTTCCTCAGCCAGGGCGCGGCGCCCTATGCACTGGCGGTGGGCAGCACCACCGCGCGCAGGATGGAGGCGCCGATCGGTGTGCTGATCGAGGAGCTGCGCCAGCGCAATGACCCGTCATGGCAACCGACGCTGGCGCGCCTGGAAGGCAGTCCGGAGCCGCTGGCGGGAGACGCGGCGCTGAAGCCGCAGCGCGACTGGAAGTCGTGGTTGCTGTGGGCGCTGCTGGGACTGGGTGTGCTGGTGGTGGGTGGCCTCGCGGTCAGCCTGCTTCGGCAGAAGCCTGCGCCTTCGGCGTAGTTTCCGGCGAACGGCGAAGCCCCTCGTGGGTGGGGTTGTTCGTGTAAAGCAAAAGCCGTGCTTGGCCGGGCGGGGTGGGTTCGCGGGAGACGCCGTGAACCCATCCTTGGGGGCTTGGCCGCGGCATCCATGCCGCGGACACTCCCGCGAACCCACCCCGCCCGGCCTCTGACAGTTTCCGGTTGCTTCCACCCACGGAAGAGAAAGAAGAAGAGCAAGAGCGGAAGCGGGTCGCTTCGCTCGACGGCCATCGGGGTCAGATCCGTTTTCCGCAGGAAAACGGATCTGACCCCTTCTTTCTCCATCCGACATCAGAAACCGCTCTTGCCTTTGCCATCCGCATCACCTCATGAACCTGTCGAGGCCGGGGCGGTGTGGGTTGGCAGGGGTGTCAGCCGCATGGGCCCGAGGCATGCCTCGGGCGGGTTGGGCAGGACGCCCAACCCCGGTCTTGCCGTGTGCGCAGGACAGCGCACACGAGCAAGCCGCTGCCAAGCCTCCATGGACGGATTCACGGCGCCCCCTGCCAGCCCACACCGCCCCGGCCCACCCCCGGCATCATGAAGCGCCAGCGCTTTGGCTTTGGCTGTTGCCGTTGCTGTTGCTGTTGCCCTGCGCCTCTGCCTGCCGCAGGCATCGGCCCTCCCACCACCCGCACCCGATACAATGGCCGTCTGCCGCATCCCGGCATCCCGTCCCTGAGCCAAAGAGTTGCCCATGTCCATCGTCCGCATGACCGACCTCGACCTCTCCGGCAAGCGCGTGCTGATCCGCCAGGATCTGAACGTGCCGATCGAGAATGGCCGCATCACTTCCGAACAGCGCATCACCGCTTCGCTGCCGACGCTCAAGCGCGCGCTGGAGCAGGGCGCGGCGGTGATGGTCACCTCGCACCTGGGTCGCCCGAAGGAAGGCGTGTGGACCGAAGCCGACTCGCTGGCACCGGTGGCGGCGCGCCTGTCCGAGCTGCTCGGCCGTGAGGTTCCGCTGGTGCGCGATTGGATCGACGGCGTCGACGTGCAGCCAGGCCAGCTGGTGCTGCTGGAGAACTGCCGCATGAACGTTGGCGAGGGCAAGGACGATGAAGCCCTGTCGAAGAAGTACGCCGCGCTGTGCGATGTGTTCGTGATGGATGCGTTTGGTACCGCGCATCGCGCCCAGGCCTCCACCCACGGCGTCATCCGCTTCGCGCCGGTGGCTGCCGGTGGCCCGCTGCTGATGGCCGAGCTGGATGCACTGGCACAGGCGCTGGATGCACCGGCCAAGCCGCTGCTGGCCATCGTCGCCGGCAGCAAGGTCAGCACCAAGCTGGAACTGCTGGCCAACCTGGTCGGCAAGGTCGATCAGCTGATCGTCGGTGGCGGTATCGCCAACACCTTCATCGCCGCCGCCGGCTACAACGTCGGCAAGTCGCTGTACGAACCGGACCTGCTGGATACCGCGAAGAAGATCGTCGCCGACGCCAAGGCGCGTGGCGCCGACATTCCGCTGCCGGTCGACGTGGTCACCGCCAAGCAGTTCCTGCCCGACGCCGTCGCGGAAGTGAAGGCGGTCGACGCTGTTGCCGAGGACGACCTGATCCTGGACATCGGCCCGCAGACCGCTGCGCAGTACGCGCAGCTGATCGAAAAGGCCGGTACCGTGGTCTGGAACGGCCCGGTCGGTGTGTTCGAGTTCGAGGCCTTCAGCAAGGGTACCGAAGCACTGGCCCGTGCCATCGCCAGCTCGCCGGCCTTCTCCATCGCGGGCGGCGGCGACACCCTGGCGGCGGTCGACAAGTTCGATATCGCCAAGGACGTCAGCTACATCTCCACCGGTGGCGGCGCGTTCCTGGAGTTCCTGGAAGGCAAGACCCTGCCCGCAGTAGCGGCACTCGACGCGCGCGGCGCATGAGTGCCGGCCACGGCAAGGATGTCCTGTTCTTCGACCTGGACGGCACGCTGATCGATTCGCAGGTGGGCATCACCGCCTGCATCGCCTACGCGCTGCAGAAGATGGACCATCCGGTGCCGGCGCAGGAAACGCTGCTGGGCTGGATCGGTCCGTCGCTGCGCACCACCTTCGCGCCGCTGTTCGGTGAACCCGCGCGGGTGGAGCAGGCGGTGGGCTATTACCGCGAGCGCTTCGACGCCGAAGGTTGGCGCGAGCACACGGTGTACCCGCAGATTGAAGACACGCTGCGCACGCTGCATGGTCGTGGCCACCGCCTGGCGGTGGTCACTGCCAAGAACGAGCCGCACGCGCGGCGCATCCTCGCCCATCTGCCATTTGGTGGATTGTTCGAGGAGATCGTCGGTTCGACCCTGGATGGTTCGCGCAGCCACAAGCCGGAACTGGTTGGCGAGGCGCTGCGCCGCCTGCAGGTGCAGCCCGTGCAGTGCTGGATGATCGGCGACCGCCGCATGGACATCGAGGGCGCGCGCCACCACGGTCTGCGAAGCGTGGGCGTGCTGTGGGGCTTTGGTGGTGAAGCGGAACTCACTGAAGCCGGTGCGGGCCAGCTGGCCCACGAGCCGGCACAGCTGACGACGCTGCTGGCCTGATGCACCTTTGATCGGTAGCGCCGGGCCATGCCCGGCGGCTTTGCCCAGCGCCCGCCGGGCATGGCCCGGCGCTACCGGCCCCTGCGCCAGCGTATGTCCGGACCATGTCCGTTGCATGACCCGCGGAGTCAGGCAGCACAAGGCTGTAACCGTATACATGCGGCGTGAAGGATGTGCTAATTTCCGTTCTTTATCGGGAGAGGCCCATTCACCATGTTCGAGCGTCAGCGTCGCACCAAGATCCTTGCCACCCTCGGTCCGGCCACCGATCCGCCGGGCGTGCTGGAGGATCTGTTCCGCGCCGGCGTCAACGTGGTGCGCCTCAACTTCAGCCATGGTGATCCTTCCGGCCAGGCCAAGCGTGCCGCCGAAGTGCGTGCCGCCGCCGCCCGCGTGGGCGTGGAAGTGGGCATCCTGGCCGACCTGCCGGGCCCGAAGATCCGCATCGAGCGCTTCGCCGAAGGCAAGGTGCAACTGAAGGCGGGCAACCGCTTCGACCTGATCGCCAGCACCAACGCCGGCCCGGGTGATGCCACCCAGGTGGGTGTCAGCTACCTCGGCCTGCCGCAGGACGTCGGCCCGGGTGATGTGCTGCTGCTCGACGACGGCCTGATGCAGCTGCAGGTGGTCGAGGTGCAGGGCGAACGCATCATCAACACCGTGCTCAACGACGGCGTGCTGTCCGACCGCAAGGGCCTGAACAAGCAGGGTGGCGGCCTGTCGCTGGGCGCGCTGACCGAGCGTGACAAGGAGCTGATCGGCATCGTCGCCAAGATCGGCGTCGACTTCATCGCCGTGTCGTTCTGCCGCAACGCGCAGGACATGAACGACGCGCGCGACATCGCCCGCTCGCACGGTTGCGACGCCGCGCTGGTGTCGAAGATCGAGCGCACCGAGGCCATCGAGAACCTGGAAGAAATCGTCGAGGCGAGCGACGTGGTGATGGTGGCCCGTGGCGACCTTGGCGTGGAAATCGGCGATGCCGAACTGCCGGGCCTGCAGAAGAAGATCATCAAGGCCTCGCTGGCGCAGAACAAGGTGGTGATCACCGCCACGCAGATGCTGCAGTCGATGGTGGAAAGCCCGATCCCGACCCGTGCCGAAGTGCTGGACGTGGCCAACTCGGTCATCGACGGCACCGATGCGGTGATGCTGTCGGCCGAGACCGCTGCCGGTGCCTGGCCGGTCAAGGCCGTCGAAGCGATGGCGCGCATCTGCCTGGGGGCCGAGCGCCAGTTCCAGACCGAGACCGACTTCAACGCTTCGCCGCGCAACCTGGAACGCGCCGACCAGGCCATTGCCATGGCCACCATGTTCCTGTCCCAGCACGTGGGCGTGCGCGCGATCGTAGCGATGACCGAGTCCGGTGGCACTGCGCGCTACCTGTCGCGTTTCCGTGCCAAGGCGCCGGTGTTCGCGGTCACCCGCCATGACGGCGCACGCCGGCAGATGGCGCTGATGCGCGATGTCTACCCGATCAACTTCGACAGCCGTGGCCTGACCCCGCGCGAAGCGGCGCGGGGCAGCATCCGCCTGCTGGTCGAAGCCGAACTGCTGCAGGCCGGCGACCGCGTCGTGTTCACCAGCGGTGAGCATATGGAAACCCTGGGCGCGACCAACACCCTGCGCCTGCTGGAAGTGGGCGACGACGGCCGCGCCATCGGCCTGGGCGACCTGTAAGAAAGGGCCGTATCGGGCCGGAGCCGCCATGCGGATCCGGCCCTGGGTCAGATCCCCGCAGGGGCTCTGACCCCCAACGGCAGGACATTCTTTGTCCTGTGCAGACTTGGAATCGTTTCCATCCTGACCTCGACACCGGGGCAACGGGCAGCGGGGCTATACTTACGTTTTTCCCGCACCCGCCACAGGAAATACATGAGCATCGAACAGCTGGCCGAAACCGCCCAGGCCATGGTCGCCCCGGGCAAGGGCATCATCGCGATCGACGAATCCACCGCTACCATCGCCAAGCGTTTCGCCGGCGTCGGTATCGAGAACACCGAGGAGAACCGTCGTGCCTACCGCGAGCTGCTGCTGACCACGCCGAAGCTCAACGAGCACATTTCCGGCGCCATCCTGTACGACGAAACCATCCGCCAGTCGACCAAGGACGGCGTGCCGTTCGCCAAGTACATGGCCGACCACGGCATGATTCCGGGCATCAAGGTGGACAAGGGTGCGCACCCGCTGGCCGGCTGCCCGGGCGAGCTGGTCACCGAAGGCCTGGACGGCCTGCGCGAGCGCCTGCAGGAGTACTACAAGCTGGGCGCGCGCTTCGCCAAGTGGCGTGCGGTCATCAACATCGGCGAGAGCATTCCGTCGGGCACCTGCATCGAGTCCAACGCTCACGCGCTGGCCCGTTACGCCGCCCTGTGCCAGGAATGCGGCCTGGTGCCGATGGTCGAGCCGGAAGTGATCATGGACGGCGACCACGACATCGAGACCTGCTACGAAGTCACCGAAGCCACCCTGCGTTCGCTGTTCGACGCGCTGTACCAGCAGAACGTGCTGCTGGAAGGCACCATCCTGAAGGCGTCGATGGTCATCTCCGGCAAGAACTGCGATGAGCAGGCCGACGTCGAGGAAGTGGCCGAGTCGACCGTGATGTGCCTGAAGAGCACCGTGCCGGCGATCCTGCCGGGCGTGGTGTTCCTGTCCGGTGGCCAGAGCGACGAACAGTCGACCGAGCACCTGAACGCGATGAACCAGCTGGGCAACCTGCCGTGGCCGCTGAGCTTCTCCTACGGCCGCGCCATGCAGCAGGCCGCGCTGAAGCTGTGGGCCAAGGACATGAAGGGCAACTACGCCGCTGCCCAGAAGACCGTGTACGAGCGCGCCAAGGACAACGGCCTGGCCGCGCTGGGCAAGTGGAACGGTTGATCCGTCCCATCGCTGGATGAACAGGGCAACGCCGGCATCACGCCGGCGTTTGCTTTTGCGGGTATCGTTTCCGGCCCCGCGCGCCCGGCCGGCACGCGGGAACTACATGGAAGGCCAAGGAGAAACAACATGCGTTTGGCAGTACTCACACTGACCGTTGCCGCGGTCCTGGTCGCCGGCGGTTGCAACCGCATCGGCAGCAGTGGTGACGCAGGCAAGGCCGCGTCGCTCGATTTCGACAAGCCGGTGTCCGGCGAGATCACCTCGCGCAGCGGCATCAACTTCAACGACGGCAGCCATCACCAGCTCTACCAGATCAAGCTGGAAGACAAGGACCTGGTCGGCCTGAAGCTCACCGGTGCCCTCAGCGGCTCGATCGCCGTGTTCAACAACGGCAGCCTTGTTTCCACCAGCAACACCGGTTACGAACGCGAAGGCGACGTCTCGCTGGCGTTCCGTGCCAATGGCGGCGGAACGTACCAGGTGGCGGTCAATGCCGATGGCCCGACCGCCTTTGGTCCGTATCGCCTGCGCGCCGAGAAGCTGAAACCCTACGACGGCAAGCCGTTGGCGGGCAGTGGCGAAATCGTGGACATGCTGGCCAGTGACTCGCAGGACTACACCCTGCAGGTGGACAAGGCCGGCCTGTACGAAATCCGCCTGGTGTCGGACGTCTTCGATCCGGTGCTGAAGCTGTCGGGCCAGGGCGTTGAAGCCGAAAACGACGATGGCAACGACAGCACCAACTCGCGGCTGACCCTGTCGCTGAAGCCGGGCAAGTACACCCTGACCGCGCGCGGCCTCGGCAGCGGTGTCAATGGCATGTTCACCCTGTCTGCCACCCGCATCGAACTGCCGGGGAATCTGGTCGAGCGCGATGGTACCGCCCTGCCGAAGTCGGGCAGCGTGTACACCATGCTGGACAACGAAGGCCGTCGCCGCTTCCTGCTGACGCTGGATCGTCCCGCCGACGTGCGCCTGGATGCGATCTCCAGCCAGGTCGATACCGTGCTGCGCGTGGTCGGTGGCGATGTCGAGCTGACCGACGACGACGGTGGCAACGGTACCAACTCGCGCCTGGAGGAGACCCTGCCGGCCGGCCATTACACCGTCGACGTGTCCAGCCTGAACAATGGCGCAGGCATGGTGGAAGTGCGCGTGCAGGTGGATGGTGCCAGCGCTGACGGTGCCGCCGCCTCCGCGGCCCGCGCTGCTGCCGACGCTGCAGCCGCCGTGGCCGATGACGCTGCTGCGGTGGAAGCTGCCAGCCGTTGAGCGTGATCCACGCCATGCGTGGATGACATCAACGGTGCAACGGAAAAGGCCGGGCGATGCCCGGCCTTTTCTTTTCCATGCTGCGTCGCGTTTCAATGCACGGCGGCAAGGCCTGCATCGCCGAGCGGCGGCAGCATCGCGCCGCGTGGCTCGCTTTCCGTGGTCTGGCCGGCGGCGGCCAGCGCCTGCTGGTAGGCCTTGGCGGTGGCCGTGTTGAACGCGACCAGCACGATGCGCATCGGTTGCGCATGGCTGCGCTGCCATGCCAGCGTTTCCGTCACCGCGATCTGTGCAGCCTGGTACAGCGGATAGCCATACACGCCGCAACTGATGGCCGGGAACGCGATCGACTGTACGCCCAGCGACTCGGCAAGCTGCAGCGATTTCCAGTAGCAGTTGGCAAGCAGTGCCGGTTCATCGCGCTGGCCGTCGTGCCAGACCGGGCCGACCGTGTGCAGTACGTGGCGTGCCGGCAGCGCATGGGCACCGGTGGCGCGCACTTCGCCGGTCGGGCAACGCACGCCCGGGCGCAGCTCCGGCAGCCGCTCGCATTCGGCCAGCAATGCGGGGCCGGCTGCGCGATGGATCGCGCCGTCGACACCGCCGCCACCGAGCAGCGTTTCGTTGGCCGCGTTGACGATCGCATCCACCGCCAGGGTCGTGATGTCGCCCTGCCAAACTTCGATCTTCATGCGTCCGTCTCCTGCCTGTGAGGTGATCCGCGCAGCATCTGCGCCGGCTGTTCCCACGGTAGGGGACAGGGCATCGATACTGCGTCATGACCGTCTCACGCGCTGCGATCCGACGGCCTTCACGCACGATGGCGGGCGACGCCTTCACGCAGGCTGAAGCAGGGCGCACGCCGGGCATGGCCCGGCGGATCGCATCACGGCAGGCCGGCCAGCCACTCGTCGTCGGAGCCTTCGTTCACATCGGCAAACAGCGGCGTGGAGAAGTAGCGTTCACCGGTGTCCGGCAGCATGGCCAGGATCACTGAACCCGGTTCGGCACGTGCGGCCACGTCCAGTGCGCTGGCCACGGTGGCGCCGGCGGAGATGCCGACGAAGATGCCTTCCTCCGCCGCCAGCCGGCGCGCGGTGGCGATGGCGCGGTCGTCGTCCACCGAGACCAGTTCATCCACCACATCGCGGTTGAGCACGTCCGGCACGAAGTCCGGGGTCCAGCCCTGGATCTTGTGCGGCTTCCAGTCATCGCCCTTCAGCAGTGCGGCGCCGGCCGGCTCGGTGGCGATGATGCGGGTCTGCGGGCGCGCGACTTTCAGTACTTCACCCACGCCGGTGAGCGTGCCGCCGGTGCCCCAGCCGCTGACGAAGTAGTCCAGCCGCTTGCCGGCGAAATCGCGCAGGATTTCGGCGGCGGTGGTGTTGCGGTGATACGCCGGGTTGGCCGGGTTGGCGAACTGGCTGGCCAGGAACCAGCCGTGCTGCTCGGCCAGTTCGCGCGCCTTGCGCACCATGCCGCTGCCGCGTTCGGCGGCCGGGGTCAGGATCACCTTCGCGCCATACGCGCGCATCAGCTTGCGGCGTTCCACCGAGAAGGTCTCGACCATCGTCGCCACGAACTTGTAGCCGCGCGCGGCGGCCACCATCGCCAGCGCCACGCCGGTGTTGCCCGAGGTGGCCTCGACGATCGTGTCGCCCGGCTTCAGCACGCCGCGCGCTTCGGCATCGAGGATGATCGCCAGCGCCAGGCGGTCTTTCACCGAGCCGCCCGGGTTGAACGACTCGACCTTGGCGTAGAGGCTGACCTGCGGCGGCGCCAGGCGCTGCAGCTTGACGATGGGGGTGTTGCCGACGGTATCGAGGATGGAGTCGTACAGGGCCATGGAAGCGCTCCGGAAACGGGGCCGCGCCGGGCTTCGGCGGGCGGAGGGGGAGGGCTGGCTGTTCAGGCCAGCGGCTGCCGGCTGACCGTAGCGCCGGCATATGACGCCCGGAAATGACCAGATACCTTTCTTAAACAACCTTTGGTTATAAGCTGGTGACGGCAATTGACCCTAGAGTGGACCTCCGCCCCACGCCGCCCGCCTCCCATGACGCTGACCCAGCTGCGCTACCTGGTTGCCATCGCCGACGCCGAGCTGAACATCACGCTGGCCGCCTCGCGCGTGCACGCCACCCAGCCCGGCCTGTCCAAGCAGCTCAAGCAGCTGGAGGACGAGCTCGGCTTCCTGTTGTTCGTGCGCAAGGGCCGCAGCCTGGAATCGGTCACCCCGGCCGGCACCGAGGTGATCGCCCGCGCCCGCGCGGTGCTGTCCGAGGCCAACAACATCCGCACCTACGCTGCCAACCAGCGCCGCGAGAGCCAGGGCCAGCTGATCCTGACCACCACCCACACCCAGGCGCGCTTCGTGCTGCCGCCGGCGGTGGCAGCCATCAAGCAGGCCTACCCGCAGGTGAGCGTGCACCTGCAGCAGGCCGGTGAGGCCGACGCGCTGGACCGCCTGAACCAGGGCGATGCCGATATCGCGATCATCAGTACCGCCGGTGGCGAACCGACCGATGGCATCGCGGTGCCGCTGTTCCGCTGGCGACGGCTGGTGGTGGTGCCCAAGGGCCATCCACTGGATCGCGCCGGTCGTGCACCGGACCTGGCCGCGCTGGCCCGCCAGCCGCTGATCAGCTATGAATCCTCGACCCGGCCGAACTCGTCGTTGCAGCGCGCCTTCGCCGCGAACGGGCTGGTGCCGGACCTGGCGCTGACCGCGCTCGATGCCGACCTGATCAAGACCTACGTGCGTACGGGGCTGGGCGTAGGCCTGCTGGCCGAGATGGCGGTCAGTTCCAACGACGAAGACCTGAGATCGTGGCCGGCGCCGGATCCGATCAGCGAGTGCATTGCCTGGGCGGTGCTGCCGCGCGACCGGGTGCTGCGTGATTACGCGCTGGAGCTGGTACACGTGCTGGCCCCACAGATTGATCCGCGCGACCTGCGAAGAGTTCTGGATGGCAACCAGGCCGCTGCCTGGCCGGTGCCACCGACCTGGGAATCCCTGACCCAGACCATCACGGTGTGAGGTTGGTCGAGCAGGGCTTGCAGCCCTGCACCTGCTGCGGACAAAGGCAACAGCAACAGCAGAAGCGGCATTCCGTGGGTTGGCGGGGCGGTGTCGGAGTGCGGGGACGCCGTAAACCCGTCCCTGGGGGCTTGGCAGCCGCATCCATGCGGCTGACACCCCGCACTCCGACACCGCCCCACCTCTGACAGATTCCGGCGACTGTTGGTAGGTGTCGACCTTGGTCGACACGGTAGATCCACGCCATGAGTGGATGAAATCTTTCAGATATCGAAATACATCTGGGGTCAGATCCGTTTTCCGAAGGAAAACGGATCTGACCCCGAGAGTCGTTCCGACAGACCGCAGAGATCTGTCGAAGGCGGGGTGGGTCCGGTTGCGGGAGTGTCCGCGGCATGGATGCCGCGGCCAAGCCCCCAAGGACGGGTTTACGGCGTCTCCCGCAACCGGACCCACCCCGCCATCCCACGGATAGCCCGCTTTTGACGTTGACGTTGATTCGGCAGGTGCAGGGCGCAGCCCTGCCGACAAACCCCCTCCTGCGACCGTTCGTCGCACGGGTAACCCTGGACCCGGCTCTACACTAGCGGGGTGACCCGCTTGTCCCGCCCGCAACACCTTCTGCTCCAGCTCGCCATCCTGGCGACGCTGCTGATGCTGCTTGCGCCACTGGTCAGCCGCGCGCTGCAGGCGCAGCCGATGGAGCACGCCGCAATGGCGGGCATGGACCACGCCGCCATGGGCCATGACATGCACGACATGGCCATGGCCGGGCACGATCAGCATGGCGCTGCGCCGGAAGCGCCCAACCGCCCCGCCGATCCCCACGCCATGCACGGCGAAGCCTGCGAGTACTGCGTGCTGGCCATGCGCCTGCTGCCGTGGCTGGCGGTGCTGGTGCTGCTGTTGCCGTTGCTGTGGCGGCCGCGCCTGGTCTTCCCGTGGTCGCAGCAGGCGCTGCCCGCGCTGCACTGGCCAGCACATGCCGCACGTGGGCCACCACGCGTCTCCATCGTCCGCTGATATCCCCATGAATCTGCCGCACGACGCCTGACCGGGCGCCGTGCGCGTGTGCGTACCCTGGAGCTGTTCCGATGAAAATGACTTCCCGCCCCGCGGGCGCCTGCGCGCGCCTGCCGGTTGCCCTTGGCCTGGCCGTGGCCGCGTCACTGGCCCACGCTGCGCCTGCCGAAGAAGCGCGCACCCTCGACACGATGGTGGTCACCGCCGCCGCACCGTCCTCGCCGCTGCACTGGGTGACCGATCCGCGCCTGCCGCGGCAGCCGGTGCCGGCCAGTGATGGAGCCGATTACCTGAAAACCGTTCCCGGTTTCTCCGCCATCCGCAACGGCGGCACCAACGGCGACCCGGTGCTGCGCGGCATGTTCGGGTCGCGCCTGAACATCCTCAGCAACGACGGCAACCTGATCGGTGCCTGCCCGTCGCGCATGGACAATCCGCTGTCCTACATCGCCCCGGAGAGTTTCGACCGCCTGACCATCATCAAGGGCCCGCAGAGCGTGCGCTGGGGCGCAGGTGCGTCGGCCGGTACCGTGCGCTTCGAGCGCGACACGCCGCGCTTCGAGGAGCCGGGCGTGCGTGCCGATGCCAGTGCGCTGGTCGGTTCGCGCAACCGCAACGACCAGGTACTGGACCTGACCCTGGGCAACCCGACCGGCTACGTGCGTGCCAGCGGCAACCGCTCCGAAGCCGATGACTACAAGGGCGGACACGGTGACGTGGTGCCGTCGAAGTGGCGCAAGTGGAACGGTGATGTGGCGATCGGCTGGACGCCGGACGCCGATACGCTGCTGGAAATTTCCGCCGGTGCCGGCGATGCGATCGCGCGTTATGCCGGGCGCGGCATGGACGGCGCCGCGTTCGAGCGCACCAGTTACGCGGCACGCTTCGAGAAGCGCAACCTGCCGGGCGCGTGGGACACGGTGCAGGCCAACGTGTACTACAACGAAGCCGACCACGTGATGGACAACTACACGCTGCGCACGCCGAATCCCAACAGCATGATGCCGAGGCCGATGGCCTCGAACGTGGACCGCCGTACCCAGGGCGGCCGGGTCAGTTCCGAGTGGCGTTGGCAGGACGTGCAGCTGGTGGCGGGTGTGGATGGCGAAGACAGCCGCCACCGCGGCCGCATGGGCATGGGCCGCGATACCTACCGGCAGGCGGCGTGGGAGACTGATGCCAACTTCCGTCGCTATGGCGTGTTCAGCGAACTGACCCTGGGCGCCGGCACCGGCCAGCGCTGGATCAGTGGCCTGCGCATCGATCGCGCCAGCGTGCGCGATGAGCGGCAGTCGATCCGCGGCATGATGGGGAACATGCCCAATCCGACCGCAGGCCAGCGTCGCAAGGAATGGCTGGGCAGTGGTTTCCTGCGCTACGAACAGGACCTGGCCAACGGCCTGACCTGGTATGCCGGTCTCGGCCACAGCCAGCGCATGCCCGATTACTGGGAGCTGTTCTCACCCGATCACGGCCCGGCCGGTGCACCGAACGCGTTTGCCGGCATCCAGCCGGAGCGCACCACCCAGCTCGACGTTGGCCTGCAGTACAAGGGCCCACGCGTGCAGGCCTGGGTCTCGGCCTACGCCGGGCAGATCCAGGACTACATCCTGTTCACCTACCACGGCAGCGGCATGATGGGCATGAGCCAGGCCAGCAACATCGATGCGCGCATCGCCGGTGCCGAGGCGGGGCTGGAAGTGAATGTGGCCGAGCAATGGAAACTGGGGGGCACGCTGGCCTACGCCTGGGGCGAGAACCGCGACCAGCAGCGTCCGCTGCCGCAGATGCCGCCGCTGGAAGCGCGCCTGAGTGCGAACTGGGAAGGCCAGCGCTGGAGTGCCGGGGCACTGCTGCGTGCGGTGACCCACCAGCACCGCGTGGCCGACGGGCAGGGCAACGTGGTCGCCCAGGACCTCGGGCCGAGTGCCGGTTTCGCCACGTTCGCGCTCAATGCGGCGTACCGTTTCAGTTCGCAGCTGCAGCTCAGCGCGGGCGTCGACAACCTGTTCGACCGCGCCTACAGCGAGCACCTGAACCTGGCCGGCAGCGCCGACTTCGGCTTCCCGGCCGATCCGGTGCGCATCAACGAGCCCGGCCGCAGCCTGTGGATGAAGGTGAACTACCGGTATTGACCAACGTGCGGAACGGTAGCGCCGGGCCATGCCCGGCGTTGCTGCCGGACAAAAAAAACGGGGCCGGATCCCCGCCAGGATCCGCCCCCTGCCCAACGCCCTCCGTCGGGCAGCTTCGACTCTACGATGACGGCACCGGCAATGGGTCGCTGGATACACCCCGACACACGCCGACACCGCCATGGGCAGCCTTGCACGGAACGGGTTCAAGGCGCTATCACGGCTTCGGTTCCACGCCGGTAAACGCTTGGCACATACCGCTTTTGCGGGCCCTTGCCTACACTCGGCGGCCGTGGATCAATCAGGACCGTTCATGTTGGCTCGTATCGCTTCGACCCTGGCCCTTGGCCTCAGCCTGGCCGTGCTGGCCGGGTGCGCAGGCAAACAGGAGGCCGCCGCACGTCGGCAGGGCGAAGCAGTGCCGGTCACCGCACAGGTCGTACAGCCCACGCAGTGGAATGACACCCTGCAGGCGCTGGGCACCGCCAAGGCGCGCGAGTCGATCAGCGTGACTGCCAAGGTCAGCGAGATCGTCGAGAAGGTGCATTTCGAAAGCGGCCAGCACATCGCCGCCGGTGCTCCGATCGTGACCCTGCGCGGGCAGGCCCAGGAAGCGGCGCTGGTGCAGGCACAGGCCACTTTCCACGAGGCCGACCAGCTGTACAAGCGCCAGCGCGAGCTGGCCACGCAGCGCCTGGTCTCCAGCGCCACGCTGGATACGCAGAAGTCGATCCGCGATGCCGCCGAAGCGCGCGTGACGCAGATGCAGTCGGACATCGGTGACCGTCGCGTGCGCGCGCCGTTCGCCGGCGTGCTTGGCATCCGCCAGGTCAGCCCGGGCACGCTGCTGACGCCGACCACGGTGATCGCCACGCTCGACGACATCGAGCACATGCACATCGATTTCCAGGTGCCGGAAGTGGAACTGGCCGCACTGGGCGTCGGTGACAAGGTAAGCGCCACCAGCGTGGCGTGGCCGGGCCGCAGCTTCGAAGGCGTGGTCAGCACCATCGATGCGCGCATCGATCCGGCCACCCGCGCGGTGACCGTGCGTGCCGACTTCGCCAACGGCGACCACGCGCTGCGCCCGGGCATGCTGCTGGACGTGCGCCTGTTCCGTCCCGAGCGCCCGGCGCTGGTGGTGCCGGAAATCGCCGTGGTGCAGGTGGGCCGCGATACCTTCGTGTACCGCATCAGGAACGACGACAGCGTCGAGCGCGTGGACGTGGTGACCGGTGCGCGCCGTGCCGGCGTGGTCGAGATCAAGCAGGGCCTGGACGCCGGCCAGCGCATCGTGGTCGATGGCACCGGCAAGCTGCGCCCGGGCCTGAAAGTCGCGGCCAAGGATGCGGCACCGGCCAGCGGTGCGAAGCCGGCTGATGCGCCGGCACCGGTCGCGGCCGAGGGCCACGGCGGATGAAGCTGTCCGACATCTCCATCCAGCGGCCGGTGTTCGCCGTGGTGATGAGCCTGCTGCTGCTGGTGCTGGGCGTGATGTCCTTCACCCGCCTGACCCTGCGCGAGCTGCCGGCCATCGATCCGCCGATCGTCTCGGTGTCGGTGGACTACACCGGCGCATCGGCGGCGGTCATCGAAAGCCGCATCACCCAGGTGCTGGAAGATGCATTGGCCGGCATCGAAGGCATCGATACGATCAACGCGCGCAGCACCAACGGCCGCTCGCAGGTCAGCATCGAGTTCACCTCCAACCGCGATATCGAAGCGGCGGCCAACGACGTGCGCGATGCGGTCAGCCGCGTCGCCGACCGTATGCCGGAAGAAGCGCGGCCGCCGGAAATCGCCAAGGTC
Source organism: Stenotrophomonas sp. 59 (assembly GCF_030291095.1). Lineage (NCBI taxonomy): Bacteria > Pseudomonadati > Pseudomonadota > Gammaproteobacteria > Lysobacterales > Lysobacteraceae > Stenotrophomonas > Stenotrophomonas sp. 59. Next base: position 3,576,887 of record NZ_CP127408.1, on the reverse strand, counting down.
GAAAGCGATGCCGACCCGATCATCTGGTTCAACATGGTCTCCTCGACCATGGACACGCTGGAGCTGAGCGATTACGCCGACCGTTATGTGGTCGACCGTTTCTCCAGCCTCGATGGCGTGGCCCAGGTCCGCATCGGCGGTCGCCAGCGCTATGCGATGCGCATCTGGCTGGACCGTGACCAGCTGGCCGCGCGTGGGCTGACCACCGGCGATGTGGAAACCGCACTGCGCAACGAGAACGTGGAACTGCCGGCCGGCCGCATCGAGTCGACCGACCGCGATTTCACCCTGCGCGTGGAGCGCAACTACATCAAGCCGGAAGACTTCGCGACCATCCCGCTGGGCAAGGGCCGCGATGGCTATGTGGTGCGCATGGGCGATGTGGCGAAGATCGAACTGGCCTCGGCCGAGCGTCGCGCGTACTACCGCAGCAACGGCGAGCCCGGCATCGGCCTGGGCATCGTCAAGACCTCCACCGCCAACTCGCTGGACGTGGCGCGCACCGCGCGTGCCGAAGCCGAACGCGTTGCGCTGTCGCTGCCCAAGGGCACGCAGATCTTCGTGGCGTTCGACAACACCACCTTCATCGAAGCCGCTGTGGACCGCGTCTATGCCACGTTGGTGGAGGCGATGATCCTGGTGCTGGCGGTGATCTGGCTGTTCCTGGGCAGCTTCCGTGCCGCACTGATTCCAGCGGTGACCGTGCCGGTCTGCCTGGTGGCTGCGTTCATCGCACTGTATGCGTTCGACTTCTCGATCAACCTGCTGACCCTGCTTGCGCTGGTGCTGTGCATCGGCCTGGTGGTGGACGATGCGATCGTGGTGGTGGAGAACGTGCAGCGCCGCATCGATCTGGGCGAGCCCCCACTGGTGGCCTCCAAGCGCGGTACCACGCAGGTTGCCTTCGCGGTGATCGCCACCACCGCCGTGCTGGTGGCGGTGTTCCTGCCGGTCGGTTTCCTGGAAGGCAATACCGGCCGCCTGTTCCGCGAACTGGCGGTGGCGCTGGCGGCAGCGGTGGCGTTGTCCGCGTTCGTGGCGCTGACGCTGACGCCGATGATGGCCTCCAAGCTGCTCAAGCCGCATACCGGACAGGCGCCGCGCGGCCTGCATGGCTTCATCAACCGCAACCTGGAACGCCTGGCCTCGGGCTATGGCCGTGTGCTCGACCACCATGTCGACCGCACCTGGATCTACCTGCTGGTGATGGTGGCCGCGCTGGCCGCCAGCTGGGGCCTGCTGAAACTGCTGCCGTCGGAGCTGGCGCCGGCCGAAGACCGCGGTTCGTTCCAGATCATGATCGACGGCCCGGAAGGCGCCGGCTACGACTACACCGTGCAGCAGGTACAGCAGGTGGAAGCGCTGCTGGCCCCGCACGTCGGCCCGGACAAGCCGATCGTGCGTGCCAACCCGCGCGTGCCCGGCGGTTGGGGCGCCAGCGAGGAAATGCACACCGGCCGCGTCAGCATCTTCCTGCAGCCGTGGCGCCAGCGCAGCGAGGCCACCCCGGATGTGGCCAACGCACTGCAGAAGGAACTCGATACCATGCGCGGCGTGCGCGTGCGTACCCAGGTCGGTGGCGGCCTGGTGCGCAGTGGCGGCCAGCCCTTCCAGATCGTGCTGGGCGGGCCGGAGTACGCGGAAATCGCCCAGTGGCGCGACCGCATCCTGCTGCGCATGGCCGACAATCCCGGCCTGGTCGGCCCGGATTCGGACTACAAGGAAACCCGGCCGCAGATGCGGGTGAACATCGACCGCCAGCGTGCGGCGGATCTCGGCGTGCCGGTCACCGCGATCGGCTCGGCGCTGGAAACCATGATGGGTTCGCGTCGCGTCACCACCTTCGTCGACAACGGCGAGGAGTACGACGTGCTGGTCCAGGCCGGTCGCGATGGTCGTGCCAGCCCGGCCGACCTGGCCGCGATCCGCGTGCGCGCCACCTCCGGCGAACTGGTGCCGCTGTCCAACCTGGTCACGCTCAGTGAAGTGGCCGAGGCAGGCACCCTGAACCGCTTCAACCGCCTGCGCTCGATCACCATCACCGCCGGCCTGGCGCCGGGCTATCCGCTGGGTGAAGCCATCGCCTGGGCGCAGAACGTGGCCCGTGAGGAGCTGCCGCAGTACGCGCAGGTGAACTGGAAGGGCGAATCGCGCGAGTACCAGAGTGCCGGTGGCGCAGTGCTGCTGACCTTCGCCATGGCCCTGCTGGTGGTGTACCTGGTACTGGCCGCGCAGTTCGAAAGCTTCATCCACCCGCTCACCATCATGCTGACCGTGCCGCTGGGCGTGCTCGGCGCGCTGGTCGGCCTGTGGGTGAGCGGGGGCACGGTGAATCTTTTCAGCCAGATCGGCATCGTCATGCTGGTCGGCCTGGCGGCAAAGAACGGCATCCTCATCGTCGAATTCGCCAACCAGCTGCGCGACGATGGTCGCACGGTGCGCGAGGCGATCATCGAATCGGCGATGGTGCGCCTGCGCCCGATCCTGATGACCTCGATCGCCACCGTGGTCGGTGCGATCCCGCTGGTGGTGGCCGGTGGCCCCGGCTCGGCCAGCCGTGGCACCATCGGCATCGTGATCATCTTCGGCGTGACCCTCTCGACGTTCCTGTCGCTGTTCGTGGTGCCGGCGTTCTACGCGCGGCTGGCCCCGTACACCCGTTCGCCGGAAGCAGTGAAGCGCGAACTGGAGAAGCAGGAAGCCGAGTCGCCCTCGGTGGGCGGGCATGCCTGACCACCGCGCCGACGGGGTCGGACCGGGGGGCGGATCCCTTTCCCAACGGGAAAGGGCTCTGACCCCAGTCCTCGACGGCCATGGCTTCCGACTGCGCCCCTGGCACCCCGACGATCTGGTATCCCTGCTGCGCCACGCCAACGACCCCGACGTGTCGCGCGGCCTGCGCGACCGCTTCCCGTACCCGTACACGCGGGCCGATGGCGAAGCCTTCCTCGCCGGCCGCGTGCTCACGCCGGGTACCCTGAATCTGGCCATCGAGATTGATGGCCACGCCTGCGGCAGCGTCGGCGCCCAGCAGGGCAGTGCCGAGCGCGGTCATATGGCTGAACTCGGGTACTGGCTGGGCCAGGCCCACTGGGGCCAGGGCCTGATGACCCGCGTGGTCGGCCTGTTCGCCCCTTGGGTGATGGACGAGCTGCGCCTGTTCAGGCTGCAGGCCGGGGTGGTCGACTTCAACCTCGGCTCGGCACGGGTGCTGGAAAAGAACGGTTTCCAGGAAGAGGGCGTGGACCGCTGCGCGATCTACAAGCGCGGGGTGCTGCACGACCTGCGCCGCTTCGCCCGGGTGCGCACCCAGCCGCCCTGAGCAGCCGGGGAGGGGGAGGGGTAGAGTCGACTGTCAGTCGACTATCGCGCGCAGCGCGGGCTCTTCCGCAGCTTGACGGAGAGCAGTCGACTGACAGTCGACTCTACCGCCGCTGTTCCGGCCCTCCCGAGGCCGCCTGCCTCCCCCGTTCCTTCTGCCGCTACCGCAGCGGCCTTCGATCAGGGAGAATCGACCGGTCCCCTCCAGCCGACGGGACGTCCTTACAACCCGCCGACTGGAGAGAGCGCGCGTGGAAGCTACCGTACATTTCATCAACAGCATCATCTGGAGCAAGGCACTGATCTTCATGTGCCTGGCCGCCGGCCTGTTCTTCAGCCTGCGCACCCGCTTCATGCAGATCCGGGGTTTCGTCGAGATGTGCCGCCTCACCGTCAAGGGTGAGAAGTCCGACGCCGGCGTGTCCTCGTTCCAGGCCCTGGCCATGTCGATGGCCGGCCGCATGGGCATCGGCAACATCGCCGGCGTGGCCACCGCCATCGCCTTCGGCGGCCCCGGTGCGATCTTCTGGATGTGGGTGATGGGCTTCCTCGGCGCGTCCACCTCGTACGTGGAATGCACCCTGGCGCAGATCTACAAGACCAAGGACGCCGAAGGCCGCTACCGTGGTGGCCCGGCCTATTACATCGAAAAGGCGATGGGCCTGAAGTGGTACGCACTGGCCTTCGCCATCGCCACGATCATCGCTGCCGGCTTCCTGATGCCGGGCGTGCAGGCCAATGCCATCGCCGACAGCATCATCAACGCCTGCCGCGGCACTGCCCTGTGCGGTCCGCTCGATGGCCAGGCCTTCGGCATGGAATCGGTGCAGGCGCTGAAGCTGGGCATCGGCATCGTCGTGGCCCTGCTGCTGGGCGTGGTGATCTTCGGCGGCGTCAAGCGCATCGCCAACTTCGCTGAAGTGGTGGTGCCGTTCATGGCCGCCGGTTTCATCCTGATGGCCATCGTCATCATGATCATCAACTACGACCGCGTGCCGGAAATGTTCGGCATCATCTTCAAGAGCGCCTTCGGCACCCACGCCGCATTCGGCGCGATGATGGGCCTGGCGGTGGAGTGGGGCATCAAGCGCGGCATCTACGCCAACGAAGCCGGCCAGGGTTCGGGCCCGCACGCGGCGGCCGCCTCGGAGGTCTCGCACCCGGCCAAGCAGGGCTACGTGCAGGCCTTCGCCATCTACTTCGACACCATGATGGTGTGCACCGCCACCGCGTTCCTGATCCTGGCCAGCGGCACCTACAACGTGTACTCGCCAGTGCCCGGCGCCGCGCCGATCTTCCAGGGCCTGGCCGGCATTCCGGAAGGTGCGGGCTACGCGCAGGCCGGCGTGGAAGCGGTGTTGCCGGGCTGGGGCTCGGCGTTCGTCTCGATCGCCATCTTCTTCTTCGCCTTCACCACCATCATGGCGTACTACTACATGGCCGAGACCAACCTCAGCTATGTGAACCACAACAAGAAGCGCCCGCTGACCGTGCTGCTGCTGCGCCTGGGCATCATCGGCATGGTGGTGTTCGGTGCGTTCCACAACGCGACCCTGGCCTGGGCGCTGGGTGACATCGGCGTGGGCCTGATGGCCTGGCTGAACATCATTGCCATCCTCATCATCCAGAAGCCGGCGATGCTGGCCCTGCGTGATTACGAACGACAGAAGAAGCTCGGCCTCGATCCGACCTTCGACCCCGATGCCCTGGGCATCAAGAACGCCGATTTCTGGCGTCAACGCAAGCTGGAGTTGTCCCGTAGTGAATGATCCCTGGAAGAATGCCCGCCGCCCGTCGTCGCGACCGCCGCGGGCCACCCCGCTGCCTCCGCGCGAGGGCGGCACCCCGCCGCCGCCGGGGCGCGGCAACGACGAGCTGCGCCTGTATGGCTGGAACGCCGTGCAGGCACTGTTCGCCAAGCGCCCGCAGGCGCTGCGCAAGCTGTACCTGGTGGACGCGCTGATTCCGCGCATGCAGCCGGTGCTGAAGTGGTGCGTGGCCAACCGCGTGGGCTATCGCGTGGTGGAAGAGGGCGACCTCAACAAGCTGGCCGCCACCACCCATCACGAAGGCCTGGTGGCCGACGTGCTGCGCGCGCCGGTGGTGCCGCTGGCGCAGTGGCTGGCGGAGCTGGGCGAGGGCCCGGCGCTGGCGTTGTGGCTGGATGGTGTCGGCAATCCGCACAACTTCGGCGCGATCCTGCGCTCGGCCGCGCACTTCGGCGTCGAGGCGCTACTGTTGCCGGCCGGCAGCACGCTGGCGCTGTCCGGTGCTGCTGCACGCGTGGCCGAAGGCGGCGCAGAGTCGGTGCCGCTGGTGCAGCTGCCGGAGACCGCAGAGGCGATGGCGCAGCTGCGCAGTGCCGGTTTCGGCCTGGCCGCAACCCTGGTCGAGGGCGGTGATGACGTGTTCCGCGCGTCCCTGCCGGAGCGGCTGGTGTACGTGATGGGCGCCGAAGGCGAAGGCATGGACCGCAACCTGGCAGGGCAGTGCGATCTGCAGGTCTCGATCCCCGGCAGTGGCGCGGTGGAGAGCCTGAACGTGGCCTCGGCCACGGCCGTGTTGCTGGCGCAGTGGGCCAGTCGCCGCGGCTGATCCCATATCCGGGGTCGCATGATCGGGGTCGGATCCCTCGCCGCAGGCGAGGGCTCTGACCCTGCCGGGTTCCTGATTCAGGACCCGCCGTGGTAGGTGCGAACCTTGGTTCGCACCGCTCCTGCCGCTGCGCTCGCCGGGCATGGCCCGGCGCTACCGCATCACTCGTTCGGCGGCGTGGTCGCCTTGGCTTCGCTGCCGAAACTGCCATCGGCTTCCGCGGCCAGATACGCAAACACCGCATAGGCGGCCACGTTCTGCGCCAGCGCCTTCGGGTCGATCTTGTCCAGCGTGTCGTCGGCGGTGTGGTGCAGGTGGAAGTAGTCCGAGCCATCCTGCGCCAGCCACGCCCACGCACCGCCCTTGGCGGCCAGCGGGCCGACGTCCGGGCCCGGGCCACCCTTGTCGGCCTGGTACTCGATGCCCAGCGGCTTCATCACCTCGGCAATCTGCCGGGTCGCCTCGCGCGAGCCTTCCGGGTTCGGCGAACCGGTATTGAAGGCATAGATGCGGCCCGCACCGAAGTCGCTCTCGGCGGCCAGCTGGTGCAGGGCCACGTCCTTGGCGTGTGCTTCGGCGTAGGCCTTGCCGCCGTACAGGCCCTGTTCTTCGTTGGCGAAGGCGATCACGCGGATGGTGCGCTTCGGTGCCTGCTTCAGCAGGCCGATCAGGTGACCAGCGGCCATGGTGATGCCCACGCCCGCGCCGTCATCGACAGCGCCGGTGCCCAGGTCCCACGAATCCAGGTGACCGCCGATCACCACCACTTCCTTCGGCAGGCTGCGGCCGGTGATCTCGCCGATCACGTTGTACGAGGTGGCCGTGCCATCCCAGCCGCAGTCCAGCGCCACCTTCACCGTGGTGCTGCCACGGGCCAGCAGGCGGGCCAGCTGGTCGGCATCGGGCACCGACAGTGCGGCCGACGGCACCGGGGTCAGGCCATCGTCAAAACGGGTGATGCCGGTGTGTGGCACGCGGTGCGAATCGGTACCGGCCGAGCGCATCAGGAAGCCGACCGCGCCCTTGCGGATCGCCTCGGACGGGCCCTTGCTGCGGATCGCGCCGCCACGGCCGTAGTCGCGGCCATCGCGGAACGGCAGCATCTGGTAATCGACGAAGGCGATCTTGCCCTTCAGCGAACCGGCCGGTGCCGCCTGCAGGGCGGCCAGGTCGGCGAAGCGCACCACCTCTGCTTCCACGGTGCCGCCCGGGCTGCCGCCCAGTGCGGTGATCTGCAGCGGCTGCGGGTTCCTGCCGGTCACGGCGGCGTGCTCACTGCGGCGCTCCCACTTCGGGAAGGTCACCGGTTCCTTCCACACGTTGTCGAAGCCCAGGGCCTTGAACTTGGCTTCGGCCCAGGCCACAGCACGGGCGTCGGCTTCGCCGCCGGCAATGCGCGGACCGATCTCGGTGGTCAGCGATTCGACCACCTTCCAGCCGGTGTCGTCGGCCAGTGCCTGGTCGCGCAGCTGCGCTGCGGTGGCCAGCGATGCCGGCGGCAGGGTAGTGGTGTGCGGCGCCGCAAAGGCCGGAGCGGCCAGCAGGGCGAGGGAGGATGCGATGGCAAGGACGCGGCGACGCATGGGCAACTCCGGAAGGGACCAAGCCTTGGAGCTTAACAGTCGTTCAGGCCCGCGCATGGGCGGGAGGTCATGGCTGGCGCGAACGCTGTTTTCCGCCATGTCCGGCAAAGCGAAAGCCCCGCCGGAGCGGGGCTTTCGCCTGCTTCTGCGGTAGCGCCGAGCCATGCCCGGCGAGCGCAGCGGCAAGATGGCGTCCCGCCGGGCATGGCCCGGCGCTACCACCTTATTTCTTCAGGCTGTCGCGGATCTCGCGCAGCAGCACCACTTCCTCGGCCGGGGCGGCCGGTGCGGCTTCCTGCTTGCGCGACAGGCGGTTGATCGCCTTGACCACGATGAAGATGGCGAAGGCCACGATCACGAACTGGATGATGGTGTTGATGAAGTCGCCATAGCCAACGACCACGGCCGGAATCTCCTTGCCATCCGGGCCCAGGTGAGCCGGCGACAACGTCCAGGCCAGGCTGGAGAAGTCCACGCGGCCGATCAGGTAGCCCAGCGGCGGCATGATGATCTTCTCCACCAGCGCCGTCACGATCTTGCCGAAGGCCGCGCCGATCACCACGCCGACGGCGAGGTCGATGACGTTGCCGCGCATCGCGAATTCCTTGAACTCGGTGAGCATTCCCATTGTTGTTTTTCTCCGGTGGGGAAGTGGACAGCGCGCAGGGTAGCGCAGGTGATGTCAGCCGGCGATCACGCCGTGGCGCTCGGCCACGTTTTCCAGGCGCGCGCTGAAGCGGTCGCCCGGCTTCAGTGCTGCCACGCCGGACGGGGTACCCATGAACACCAGGTCGCCGGCGCGCAGCTGCCACAGCTTGGACAGCTCATGCAGGATCTCCGGCACGTTCCAGATCATCTGGTCGAGCAGCGCCTGCTGGCGCACTTCACCGTTGACCTCCAGCGACAGGTTCAGCGCGGCCAGGTCGCCGACTTCCTCGGCGTGGACGATTTCGCTGATCGGCGCGGAGGCATCGAAGCCCTTGGCGGCATCCCACGGGTGGCCCTTGTCCTTGGCCGCAGCCTGCAGGTCGCGGCGGGTCAGGTCCAGGCCGACGGCGTAGCCGTAGACCAGTGCTTCGGCATCGGCCACGGCCAGCTCACCGGCAGGTGCATCGCGGCCGATCGCCACCACCAGCTCCACTTCGTGGTGCAGGTTGGCGGTTGCCGGCGGATAGGGGATGGCATCGTCGTGGCCGATCACGATCGCATCGGCCGGCTTGCTGAAGAACATCGGGCGGCCACGGTCATCGGCCGCTGGCACCGCTGCGCCCATTTCGCGGGCATGGTCGGCGAAGTTGCGGCCGACGCAGTAGATGCGGTGCACGGGGAAACTGCCGCCGCCCGCCACCGGTACACGTGGCAGGGCTACGGCAGGGATCACATCGGAGACATCGGACATGCGGGCATCCAGGAAGGGCGTGCCCGCAGTCTAGAACGCATGGCGCCCGCCGTCAGCGGGCGCGGAAGATGCAGATCAGCGCGAGGCCGGCAGCACCGGCTTGCGCACTACGCGGTACTCGCCTTCGACCACGGTCGGGTCGACCGGACGCGCAGTGCCCGGCTTGCGCGAGGCCAGCAGCTTCCACGCCAGGCCGACCAGGATCATCGCTGCACCGACGAACACGCCGATGAACACCATCGCGGCCAGGATCGCCAGGCCAAGCAGGCCCACGGCAACGCGCACCAACGGATGGCGCGGCTTGCGCGGCGCGAACAGGGTGCGGAACTGGTTGAAGGCGGATGCGCGATTGAACATGGCGGCTCGATAGGCTGGGATCAGCGAAACCAGAGTATCGGGACGCGCCACTGTCATTGAGTGAAAAACTCGTTAAATATAGCCTGTGCTTATTACGGATCAATGACTTGTGTTCATGTCGCAGCCAGTCACCTGAGCAGGCATGCGACAATTCCGGTTTACCGTCCGAGCCTTCGCCATGACTACCGCCGCTGCCCTGATCGCCCTTGAAGCCATTGCCGATGGCGCGTTTGCCGAGGTCGAAGCGGTGGTCGATGGCGATGCCGAGTCGCTGGTGCTGTACCGCGACGGCGGGCAGGTCCGTGCCTTCCTGAACATCTGTCCGCACGCCGGCCGCCGCCTGGACTGGGCCCCTGGCCAGTTCCTGAAGAGCCGCGAGGGCCACCTGGTATGCGCCGCGCATGGCGCCTCGTTCGCACTGGACAGCGGCGACTGCATTGCCGGCCCGTGCAAGGGCGACCGCCTGCGCGCGGTGCCGGTGGACGTGCGTGACGGGCAGGTTTACCTGGCCTGATGTAACCGGTGTGCGAACCAAGGTTCGCACCCACAGGATCAATGGGTATCCCGAGATGCATCCACGCATCGCGTGGATCCACCGTGTCGACCAAGGTCGACACCCACCAGAGCAGAACGTCGTTCCGACAGCTCGCGGAAAACTGTCGAAGGCGGGGTGGGTCCGGTTGCGGGGGCGTGAGCCGCATGGATGCGGCGACCGAGCTTACAGGGACGTACTTGCAGCGTCCCCCGCAACCGGACCCACCCCGCCATCCCACGGAATGCACGCTGTTGCTGTTGCTGTTGCTGTTGCTTCGGCTTCTGCGGGTGCAGGGCGCAGCCCTGCCAACAAACCCCAACCCTCAGAACATCAGGTTGATCATCAACACCACCACGCAGGTGTAGATCAGCGACAGCGGTCCGCCGACCCGCCACATCTCGCGCGGGGTGTAGTTGGCCGGGCCGGTGATCATCGAGATCACCGGATTGGAGGCCGTCATCAGGTTGTTGGACGCCGACAGCGCCACGATCAGCGCGAACGCGGTCGGGTTGCCACCCGCCGCCAGCGCCAGGTTCACCGCAATGGGCACCATCACGATGGTCGCGCCCACATGGCTGATCACCAGCGAAAACGCCGTGGTCAACAGCGCCAGCGCCACCTCCAGCACCCACACTGGAATGCCGGTAGGCAGCTTGTCGATCGTGTGCCCGGCTACCCACGCCGCCGCGCCGCTGGAATCCATCGCCCAGCCGAGCGGAATCAGCCCGGCCATCATGAACACCGTCTTCCAGTTGATCGAGGCATACGCCTCGTCCATGCGCAGCACGCCGGTCAGCAGCATGCCGGCCACGCCGGTCATCAGCGTCAGCGCCACCGGCAGCTTGCTGGTCAGCGCGATCAGGATGGTCAGCGCGAAGATCGCCATCGCGATCTTGAACTTGTGCGGGCGCTGCTCACCGGTGGGATAGTCGGTCACCACCACGAAGTCGCGGCTGCGCGCGGCCTGCGCCAGGTCGGTCCAGATGCTGTGGAAGACCAGCATGTCGCCGGCGCGCAGCTGCACATCGCGCACGTCCTCGCGGATCACCTGCTTGTCGCGGTTGATCGCCAGCAGGCTGATGCCGCGCTCCTTGCGCAGGCGCAGATCGGCCGCGCTCTTGCCGATCACGTTCGAGGTCGGCGGCACCACCGCCTCGGAAATACCGGCGCGGCTGGGGTTGAACAGGTCGCCCAGGTGCTTCAGGCGCGAGGACATGCGCAGGAACTGGTTCTGCGCGAAGTCGTTGATCTGGTCACGCGGCCCCATCGCACCGAGCACGCTGCCAACCCAGATGCGCATCTCCGCCGGCGGCGCCAGGCGAGTGTCGTTGCCGGTCTTCAGGGCGAGCAGCAGCGGCGCATCGTGCAGGTTCTCGGCCTCGCCCAGGGTCATGCCGACCAGCGGGCTTTCGGCACTGACCACCAGCTCGAACACATCACCTTCAATGCCGTAGGTCTTGGCGAAGTAGCTCTCGGTGCGTGCCGGCGTGACGCCGTCGTTGACCAGGCTTTCTTCTTCAACCAGCTTGCGGTCGCCGTAGTAGCGGAAGTACAGCAGCGAGGCGATCAGCAGGGCCACGCCGATCGGCAGCGGCGCGAACATGCGCAGCGGCTCGATGGTGGCCAGGCCCGAGGGCAGGTTGTTGTTGGCCGAGGCCAGCAGGTCGTTCAGCAGGATCAGCGGCGAGTTGCCGACCATGGTCAGCGCGCCGCCCATCACGATCGCCGCCGAGATCGGCAGCAGCAGGCGCTGCAGGGTCAGGCCCGTGCGCGCCGCCAGTCGCGAGGCGACCGGCAGGTACAGCGCCATCACCGACGGGTTCTGCATGAAAGAGGAGTTCAGGCCGGCAATGGCCGTGGTCATCATCAGCAGCCGCTGCTCCACGCCATGGCCGCGCCGCAGCAGCCACGCGGCCAGCCGGTTCAGTGCCCCGGTGCGGTCCAGGCCCGCACCGAGGATGGTGGTGGCGATGATGCTCATCACCGCGTTACCGGAGAAACCGCCGAAGATCTCCTCCGGCGCGATCAGGCCGGTGACGCCGAGCACCACCAGCACCACCAGCGCTACCACGTCGGCGCGGATGCGCTCGAACAGGAACATCGCCATCGTGAAGCCGACCAGCCCGAGCACGAGCTTCATGTCGTTGGTCAGCGTCAGCGCGGTATCCATGTGGGGCGCGGTGTCCTCAGGTGATCGTCAGGTGCGGTCGTACAGCAGGTCCCAGACGCCGTGGCCGAGCTTCTGGCCGCGGGTCTCGAAGTGGGTCTGCGGGCGCCAGTCCGGGCGCGGCACGCTGCCACGCGGGCCGGCGCGGTTGACCAGGCCGGCGGTGGCATCGAGCACGTCCCACATCTGCTCGGCGTAGTCTTCCCAGTCGGTCGCGCAGTGCAGGCGGCCACCCGGGCGCAGCTTGCGCACCAGCAGGTCGGCGAACGCCGGCTGCAGCAGGCGGCGCTTGTTGTGGCGCTTCTTGTGCCACGGGTCCGGGAAGTAGATGCGCACTTCATCCAGCGCACCGTCTGCGATCTCGTTCTGCAGCACCTCCACGGCATCGTGATGGTACAGGCGCACGTGGTCGGCGTTGTCCTCGGCCAGTGCGTTCAGCAGGCGGCCCACGCCCGGGGCGTGCACCTCGATGCCGATGTAATCGCGCGACGGGTCGTGCTGGGCGGCGAAGCGCAGCGCGGCACCGTTGCCGAAGCCGATTTCCAGCACCTTGTGCGCCGGGCGGCCGAAGGTGGCGTCCAGGTCACGCGGCTGGCCGTTGTAGTCGATGCCGAAGCGCGGCCAGCGTTCGTCGAACGCGCGCTGCTGGGCGGGAGTGAAACGGCCCTGGCGCAACACGAAGCTGCGCACCTCGCGGCGGCCCTCGCTGACGGTGAAGGGCTTGGGCGGGGCCTTGGAACCGGCGCTGTCGAAAGGATTGGTCATCAGCCGATCAACCCATCCACCGGCGAGGACGCGCTGGCATAGCGCTTGCGCGGAATGCGCCCGGCCAGGAAGGCCTCGCGGCCGGCCTCGACGGCCTTGCGCATGGCACTGGCCATCAGCACCGGGTGGCGTGCACCAGCAATGGCGGTGTTCATCAGCACGCCATCGCAGCCCAGCTCCATCGCAATCGCCGCGTCGGAGGCGGTGCCCACGCCGGCGTCGACGATGATCGGCACCTTGGCGTCTTCGATGATCTGCAGCAGGTTGTACTTGTTCTGGATGCCCAGGCCCGAACCGATCGGCGCGGCCAGCGGCATCACCGCGGCGCAGCCGATCTCTTCCAGGCGCTTGGCCAGGATCGGGTCATCGGAGGTGTAGACCATCACCTCGAAACCGTCCTTGACCAGCTGTTCGGCGGCCTTGAGGGTCTGCACCACGTCCGGGTACAGCGACTTCTGGTCGCCCAGCACTTCCAGCTTGGTCAGGTTGTGGCCGTCCAGCAGCTCACGGGCCAGGCGGCAGGTGCGCACCGCGTCTTCGGCGGTGTAGCAGCCGGCGGTGTTGGGCAGGATGGTGTAACGCTCCGGCGGCAGCACGTCGAGCAGGTTGGGCTCGCCCGGGTTCTGCCCGATGTTGGTGCGGCGGATCGCCACGGTAACGATCTGGGCGCCTGCAGCCTCGGTGGCCAGGCGGGTTTCTTCCAGATCCTTGAACTTGCCGGTGCCGGTCAGCAGCCGCGAGCCATAGGTCTTGCCGGCGATCACCAGCGAATCGGGGGAGACATGAACGTTCATGGCGCGATTATCGCTTATCCGCCTGAAGATGGGGTCGTTGCTTCGACGCCGCCGGGCATGGCCCGGCGCTACCGGGAGGCCGGTGCAGGGTAGCGCCGGGCCATGCCCGGCGAGCGCGGAGGCTTTACCTCAGCCCCCGCCCAGCGCGTGCACGATCTCCACCACATCACCGTCGGCCAGCACGTGCTCGCCATGGCGGCTGCGGCTGACGATCTCGCCGTTGACCTCCACGGCCACCCGGCGCTGCAGCAACTGCTCGGCCTCGAGCAGGTCGTGGAGGGTCGCCGAAGCGGGCAGGGTGCGGGGTTCGCCATTGAGCTGGATGTTCATCCGCGCATTGTCGCCGATAGCCCGCCGGGATCGGAACGCTTGCAAATTGAACGGGGCGCCAGCTCCGGCACAGCAGGTTTCCCGGCGATCGGGCGACAATCCATGCGGCGGCGCAGCGTGAGCAAAATGCGGCGCAGTGAAACCATTCACCGTGCGCCGGCGTACGTCCGCCGGGTCCCCAACGATTTCCCCACAGGAGTTTCCTACATGCAGCTCAGCAAACACCCGATCCGCTCCCTGATGGCGGCCGCGATCGCGCTGGCCGCGCTTCCGGCCATGGCAGGCGAATCCCCGTATTCCAAGGCCGTGTTCTTCGGTGACAGCCTCACCGATGCCGGCTATTTCCGCCCGTTGCTCGATCCGGGCGTGCAGCCGGTTACCGGCCAGTTCACCACCAACCCGGGTTGGGTGTGGTCGCAGCAGGTCGCCAATTACTACGGCCTCAACGGCGGTGCCAACGGCAACGGCCAGAAGGGTGACAACTATGCTGTCGGTGGCGCCCGCGTTTCGGTCGACGAGGCGGGTGGCCTGGGTGCCATTCCGTCGCTGAAGTCGCAGGCCGCCCGTTACCTTGCCGCAAATGGCGGCAAGGCTGACGCAAACGCCCTGTATACCGTCTGGGGCGGTGCCAACGACCTGTTCGCCGCCGCGGGTAATCCGGCGCAGGCGCAGGCCATCATCGGCGCGGCCGTCACCGACCAGATCGCTCTGGTCGGCGCGCTGAAGCAGGCCGGTGCGCAGTACGTGCTGGTGCCGAACCTGCCGAACGTCGGCCTGACGCCGGCCTTCCGTGGCCCGAATGCCGCCACCGCCACCGCGCTGTCGGCCGGTTACAACAAGGCCCTGTATGGTGGCCTGAAGCAGGCCGGCATCGAGTTCATCCCGCTTGATACCTTCACCGTGCTGGGCGAAGTGGCAGCCAACCCGGCGATGTACGGCTTCACCAACGTCACCAGCACCGCCTGCAAGATCGATCCGAACAACTCCACTGCAAGCATCATCGGCTGCAATCCGACCAGCTACGTCAGCCCGGATGCGGCCAACACCTATCTGTTCGCCGATGGCGTGCATCCGACCACGGCGGGCCACCAGCTGCTGGGCCAGTACGCGGTCTCGGTGCTGGAAGCCCCGCGCCTGCAGCAGGTGCTGAGCCACTCGGCGCAGACCATCGGTCGTTCGCGTGCCGATCAGGTCAGCATGCACCTGGGCGGTCGTCCGGCCGACGGCCTGTCCTGGTGGGGTGGCGTGCGCGGTGACCTGCAGCGCTACGACCATGCGGATCTGTACGACGGCCTGGCGCCGGCCGGCCTGTTCGGCATCGACTGGGCGCGCGACGGCATGGTGGTCGGCGGCTTCGCCGGCTTCGGCCGCCTCAACGCCGACTTCGGCAACAGCCGTGGCGACTTCACCCAGAAGGACACCACCGCCGGTCTGTTCGCCGGCTGGTACGGCGATCGCATCTGGGTGAACGGCCAGGTCAGCTACACTTGGCTGTCGTACGACGTGAACCGCAAGGTCCAGCTGGGCCCGGCCACCCGCGAGCACGGTGGTTCGCCGGACGGCAGCAACCTGACCGCCGCCCTGAACGCCGGTTACGAGTTCGGCACCGAAGGCGGCTTCCGCCACGGTCCGATCGCTTCGGTGATCTGGCAGAAGGTGAAGATCGATGGTTACACCGAAAGCGCTGCGGCCGGCACCCTGGCTACCGCGCTGGGTTACGACCGCCAGAACGTTGATTCGACCGTTGGCCGCATCGGCTGGCAGGCCCGCTTCGATGGCGGCACCCTCAAGCCGTACGCGCAGCTGACCTACGACCATGAGTTCGAAGACACCAAGCAGGGCAGCGCGTGGCTGCAGACCCTGCCGGAACTGGGCAGCTACCGTGTGCCGGGCCTGAAGTTCGACAAGGACTACGCGACCGTCGTGCTGGGTGCCCGCACCGAACTGTTCGGGCTGCAGAGCAACTTCGGCCTGAGCGCTTCGGCCGGGCAGAAGCGTGCCCAGGACGCAACGCTGTTCGCCAACTTCAGCGGCAGCTTCTAAGCAGAAACCAGGCGGGGTCGGCCCTCTCGGCAACGAGAGGGCTTTGACCCCGGGCTGATGCGATGGACACCATTGCGCAACACGGGGCCCAGCGCATAGACTTTCCACCGCAACGCGGGCGTAGCTCAATGGTAGAGCTGTAGCTTCCCAAGCTACTGACGTGGGTTCGATTCCCATCGCCCGCTCCATGTCGTCACCGGATCTGCGCCTGAGTTGTTGATGGCGCACGGGTGAACCGGCAGAGAAACGAGCACTCAAACGAGCACTCAAACGAGCTGGTCAGGTGTCGTTCGAGGTGTCGTTTTTTCCCATACCACCGCGTCTTTCTCGTCCCAGCGGACTATAGGGTCGCGTTCTTGTGCCCATCGATTTGCGATGCCGTCATCGGCTCGCGCTTCCTCGTTCGTCTTCTCCATGAGTCTGCCGGCGGGCGGGCATGTACTGGTAGGCGCAGGGATCTGATCATCAGAGGCATGAAGCTGCGCAACGGAACGCACGTTGGGCATTGAGGCAACCGCATCTCATCGCATCCCGGGGCGAGCCCGAAAGAAAGAATGCTGTCGACCCGGCCGAAGGAGCGTGCCCCCAGAGCGCAGACAGGCCAGCCCTGCCACTTATGGCGCGATGTGAATGTACTGTGAACGTCACCAGTGGAACGGCTGGGGGAGATACTGCCTTCCCTCGTTTTGCCATGGGAGCCCTGCTTCAGTCCGACCGTCGCAACGAGACGAGTGACTGTCGCTGTGGCATGGCTCCAGCCCGACGCCCAGCGTGGGCTCGGAAAGATGGAAGTCCCGACAACCATGAAATGGAGGCTCTATGCGTGATCTCAGGCATTTTGAACTTGCAGAAGTTTCAGGTGGTACGCGTGGTATCAACTTCCAGGTTGGTTCCAGCGAAGGCACCCATATCAGCGGGACCCTCCACGACCTTGGAGAGGCTGCCTATATGTATGGAAGGGTTGCGCCATTCAGTGGGATCGGCGCTGCTGGCTTGATCTACCATTACCTCATGGCTCGATGATCCGGGCAGTCTGATCGCCCGTCTTCGCGGCGTCAGCTCAAGGCCAAGCCTTCGATGCACGGTTCATGATGATGTAGAGGCGGAAGCATCGACCCAGGCCCGGGTTCGGGCCTGGGTCCTTTGGAGAATATTTTGATTACAAAGGTCGCGCGCTGGAAGCCTCGTCCCATAGCAGAAAACAAAATATTCGTGGCTGCAATTGCAATTGTGGGCGTCGGTGCAGCGCAGGGGGTTCTGAGCCATTTTGACGTTTTCGGATCAAGGGCGATGGTTGAACTGATCGCCTTCATTGTCTGCGTCTGGCTACTTCCCAGTGAACCCCGGAGAGATTGGACGTTCCGGCTCGGAGCTGCCTTGGTGGCTGTTGGAATCGCCGGAGGGATGATCTGGGTTCTCGTCATCGGGGTTCCCGCAATACCCTATACAAAGTTCATCCCATTTGGCGAAATCCCAATCAGGTTCTATATTCTGGGATTGGTGTCGAGCTGCATCATAGGGCCTCTCTTCGAGGAGAAAGTTGTGAGGCACCTGCTCTTTGATGGCGTATCCCACTATTTCGGGCGCGTGTTGGGCGCCATCCTGGTCAGCATCGCTTTTGCTGCAGTCCACGTGGGCGCATTTGTTTCAACTTTCCTGTTTTCGATACTTCTCTGCGTATTGGCTTGTCAATTCAGGCTGAGCACGACCCAGCTGGCAACTGTGCACGGCACCATCAATCTTACGATAACGCAGTGGGTCATATTCTATCCAACGCTCAGGGACTACGGAATCCAGTCGTGAGCGGAGGCCTGGTGGGCCTGCTCCCGAGGCGCCTGGCATGCAGGGCGGTTTCTCCCGTGAGCGATTTCGACTGTTGATCGGGCAGCGGTGGTGGCTGAAGATGGCGGAACCCACCCGTTCTTCCGTTCTTCCGGGATTTTCGCTTCAAACGCAAAGGTACTGCCGCATGGAGGGGTCAGGCTATTGATACGATAATCCAGTCGGAGGCAGCCGAATGCGGGCTTGCCTGCGTGGCCATGGTTGCGTCATATCATGGGAACGGCGTCGGACTCCGGGAACTCCGTCGCCGATACGCCCTTTCACTCAAAGGGGCAACGCTTGCTCAGATCATCGAAATTGGTGGGGCACTCGGTTTTCGTTGCCGCCCCCTGCGCTTGGACCTGGAGCATCTGAACCAACTTCAGTTGCCGTGCATCGCGCATTGGGATCTCAACCATTTCGTCGTAATCAGCAAAGTGGGGCGCAGTGGCGTCACTGTTCTGGATCCAACCTTTGGCAAGCGCAAGCTCTCTCTGGAGGAGGTCTCGCGCCATTTCACCGGAATTGCACTGGAGTTGCATCCAACCACCAATTTCCGGGTCAGCCCTCGCCCGCCAGCCATCTCGCTTGCACAGCTGACCGGGAAGATCCAGGGCTTGTGGCAGGCTTTGGGGCTGCTGCTGCTTCTGTCCATTGCTCTTCAGTTGTTCGTCCTGATAGCGCCGTTCTTCATGCAATGGACCGTGGATCAAGTGCTCGTCGCCTACGACAGAGACCTGCTGACCGTGCTGGGCATTGGATTCGCGCTGGCACTGCTGCTGCAGGTCTGTATCGGGCAGATCCGAGGCCGAGCGGTCATCTATCTGTCAAACAGGCTCAACCTGCAATGGACCGGAAACGTCTTTCAACACCTGCTGCGTTTGCCCTTGGACTTCTTCGAAAAGCGCCATCTGGGCGATGTCACCTCACGGATGGGAAGCGTTCAAGCCATCCAGAAAACGTTGACGACCAGCTTCGTAGAGGCGCTCATTGATGGGCTCATGGCGGCGGTGACGCTGGGAATGATGCTGCTCTACAGCTGGAAGCTTGCGCTGGTCACGCTGCTTGCGGTTGTTCTGTATGCAATCACGCGTGCCTGTGCCTTTGCGTCCCTCCGGCGAGGCACGGAGAAGCAGTTGATCGCCGCGGCTCGGCAGGAGAGCCATCTCCTCGAGTCCATTCGCGGAGTCCAGTCGGTGAAGGTGGCGGGACGGGAATCGGCTCGACAAGCCGGCTACTTCAATCTCATGAACGAGACGGTCAACCATGACATCTGGCTGGCAAAGTTCGGGCTGAATTTCGGTGGTGCCAATCAGTTGCTGTTTGGCATGGAACGTATCGCGGTGGTCTGGCTCGGTGCGCTGCTGGCCATGAGCAACGTGTTCTCCGTGGGCATGCTGATTGCCTACCTCGCCTACAAGGATCAGTTCTCACAGCGGGTGGGGGCGTTGATCGACAAGTGGGTGGAGTTCCGCATGCTGCGCCTGCACGGCGAGCGGCTCTCCGACATTGTTCTCACCGAGCCGGAGGACCACTCTTCCAGCGCGGGCAACATGCTTCCGGATGGACTCCGCATTGAGGTTGAGGGGCTTGGTTTCCGCTACGCCCCCGGTGAGCCCTGGGTGCTGAAGAACTGCAGTTTCGTGGTGGATGCCGGGGAGTCGGTCGCCATCATTGGCCCTTCGGGCTGTGGGAAGTCCACGCTGATCAAGATACTCCTGGGGCTGCTGCAGCCGACCGAGGGCCAGATCCGCATTGGTGGCGTACCGTTGCCAAGGATAAGCGTGAGTGACTACCGTCGCATGATCGGAGCGGTGATGCAGGATGACCAGCTCTTCGCCGGAAGTGTCAGCGACAACATTGCCTTCGAGGACGATCATCATGATGAAGCCAGAGTGCGCGAGGCCGCACAGATGGCGGCTGTGCATGACGACATCGCAGCGATGCCGATGGGCTACAACAGCTTGATCGGCGACATGGGTACGACGCTTTCCGGAGGACAGAAACAGCGGGTGATCCTCGCTCGCGCACTGTATCGCAAGCCACAGTTGCTCTTCCTGGACGAGGCAACCAGCCATCTGGATGTTGAGCGGGAGAGGCTGGTGAATGAAGCCGTCCGACAGCTTGAGCTGACCCGGGTGATCATCGCCCATCGTCCAGAAACCATCGCCAGCGCTGACCGGGTGCTGGTCATGCATGCGGGAGCAGTGGCACAGGTGTTGACGCAGGATGCGCCAGGCTCCGTCAAAGCGGATCGGGATGGCGTCGAGGAGGTCCCTGCATGAGTGGCCTCTTCCGCAAGGAAGCCATCGACGCCCAGCGCCGGAGCTGGCTCGGTGGCGTGTCCCTGGCACAACCGCTCCGTTTCTGGTTTCTTGCGGTATTCGCCGTGATCGCGGCCTCGGCCATCGTCGGCTTTCTTTGCCTGGGCGAGTACTCACGCAGATCAAGGGTTTCGGGTGAGCTTGTGCCCGATCTCGGGCTTTCCACCGTGGTCGCTCCGTCGGCAGGCGTGGTTGCGAGACTGGATGTTGAGGAAGGGGATCACGTCCAGCGCCAGGATGGGCTGCTAACGATCAACGTGCCGCGGGTCACCTCCTCCGGACAGGATGCCGTATCAACGTTGCTTGAGGAGCAACGCTCCCGCATGACCAGCGTGGAGGCGATGAGCGAATTCCAGGACAGGCAGCTCGCAGCACAGCAGGAGGGTGCGAAAGCCCAGCGCGCTGCGATGCTGCGCGAGCTTTCGCAGATCGAGGCGGAGATCAGAACCCGCGGCGAGCAGGTGAGAATTGGTCGAGAGACGCTTGACCGATACCGGAGCGTTGAGGATGAGCACTACGTCAGCGTGGTTCAGATCAATCAGCAGGAGCAGTCGATGCTCGAGGCGGTCAACGCACAACAAGCCCTGCAACGCCAAGCGACCTCGATCCGGCGGAACCTGGCCGAACTGGAGCAGAGGCTGGCAGAAATTCCCCATCAACGGCACTCCGCCAAGGCGGCGTCCGAGCGTGATCTGGCTGAGCTGAGTCAGGAGACCGTCCGGATGGAGGCCGATGGAGAGTTGCTCCTTCGCGCGCCGGTAACCGGATTGGTGGCAAATCGACTCGTTGAGGCTGGCCAGGCAGTGCAGGCGGGACAGCCCATTCTCAGCCTGCTTCCCGAAGGCTCCGAGCTTCGAGCACAGCTGCTGGTGCCCAGTTCGGCCGTTGGTTTCGTCAAGCCGGGGGACCGGGTTCTCCTGCGCTACCAGGCCTATCCTTACCAGAAGTTTGGTGCCCACGAGGGAACGGTCATCCGCATCTCCCGCAGCGCGCTGACGGAATCCCAGAAGGACGGTGATGCAAAGCAGTCCCTGTATCGAGTCCTTGTTTCCCTGGATCGGCAAGGAGTGCTGGCATATGGAACGATGGAGCCGCTTCGTCCAGGCATGCAGCTCGAGGCCGATATCATGGGGGAGCGCCGCAAGCTCTACGAATGGCTGTTGGAGCCTCTCTATTCGGTGACCGGAAAGCTGGGAGGCTAGTAGCAGTTGCTGGCGATGCCGTTCCGAAGATCAGACTCATTTGTCGACCGCCCTGGCACGGAGCCTGCAGGACAGGAATTCCCCTGCTGCAGCCGCAGCTGCTGTGGCCTTCCGGGCTTGGTCGAGCTGCAGGATTCAGTTGATGCTTGGCTTCGGAATGCTAAAAGATCGTTAGCTGTTGACGCCCATCATCCGTTGCCCGGAGCGTGAATGATCGCTGCACTTGTGCCCATCAGGCGATGCTTTGATTTTTCCGGGCGATCCGACCGGAGGGAGTTCTGGTCGTATTCGCTGCTTGCCGGGTTCGTGATAGCGGTGAGCTACAGCGTGATGGATCGCGGTTACTGGCTGGTCGGCTACCTGTCCTTCGATTGGGAAACATCAGAGATCCTGTGGAAGCTGGGATGGGTCATGACCGTCTGCGCTGTCATCGTCTTCCTGCCTCCGATGCTGGCCCTGACCGTGCGGAGATTGCACGATATCGACGAGTCAGGCTGGTACACCGTGATCGCGTTCATTCCGTTGGGGGTGTTCGTGCTCTTTCCGGTCATGCTGCTTCCCGGAAGCGAGGAAGAGAATCGATTCGGTGCAGTTCCTGGAGTGCAGGATGCTTGAACCCGCATCGGGCGCAATCGATCAGATCGGCATTGAAGACGTGGATGGTTCTCAACTGTGCCCCTCTCAACCGCATGTCGGTTGATCGAAGCGCCGTCAGGCGCTACACCCAGTGGTTGCCGTTCCTGGCCTGGGTCGCCGTCTGCGTAGCCTGGTGGTCACCTTGGGGCGTGTTTGTCGGCCTTGTCGTGTGCCTTGCGCTGGGGGGCGCGCTGCAGCGAATCGATCTGGTCGGCGATGCCGTGGGCGGTTCACGCCTGCGCTCGCGATCGATGAAGCCCTTTGCCGAGCGGCCGCCCGCACATGATGTGCTGTTGGATTGGGGCGAGCTGGGCATGGGCGGCCCGGCGTACAGCACGCAGATGCTGCGCGATGGCGCCATCGTCGAAGGCGTATCCACTGGAGGCAGTCGTGATGCCAGCAGTGAATGGCTGGACCTGCCGGGAAGCGCGCTGCGCCTGGCCAGCGGGTATGTTGATCGATGCGAAGCGGTGTTCGTCTACGACGAGCGCCGCAAGGCGATGCACGTGCATGCGGCTGCTCCCGGCCTGTTCCGGCAGCAGCTGAGCGAGCGCCAGCAGTCCGATGGGGATGCCGGGGCGGAGGCGTGGCTGCGCAGCCAGTCCGGCGGCGTGACCCAGCTGCATCCCTGCCGGGGCCTATGGCTGGAGCAGGGACATCCAGCGCTGGCCGCCGGGGTGCCGCGGGAGCTGAGGCACGTCCTGCCTGATGCCCGGGTGCTGCGCGCGGTCCCGCTGCTTCCCGATGATCTGCGCGTGACCGCGCATCCGGCCCTGTTCGCGTGCATCTGCCCGTATTCCCTCTACCTTGACGGGGCATCCAGTGGTCGCCACGTCTGTGATCTGGAGACGGTGATCGCGAGCCCATCGGGACGCTGCCTGGTGGTGGCCGGCAGTGTGCTTGATGAGAACCTGCGGCCCATCGAGGGCGTATGGCTTGCCTGCTGGCAGGGGCGTTGGCAGGCCTTTGCCCGTCATGCGATGGGGGGCTTCGGCAAGGACCGGAGCGTGGCCTGGATCAATGTGATCGACGTTGACGACGACGGCACACTCCAGTGCGAAGCCTATGAGGAACGTTGGGAGTCCGATGCCGTCCATCGGTACCCCACGCCCCACACAGCCCTGGAGCTGCCTGTGGAATGGCGCGAAACCGGGTTGGCGCTGCGCGCCCGTGATGGGCGCTTCAGGCTGCGCCTTCCCTCGCGCTGATCAGGCCTCGGCGGCGCGCGCGCTCGTTTCCCGCAGCGACTGCGCATATTCCTCGGTGAACAGCCCCGACAACGCCTGGCGCTGTTCCGCATCGATCTCGCGCGAGGCGTTGGTCGTGTAGTCGAAGTGCACCATCACGCAGCGCCCGCTGGCCACCAGAGCCTCGAACTGGAACGCCTGCTGCACGATCGACAGCGAGGAGCGGCCGATGCTCTCGATCCGGGTCTCGATGCGCACTTCGTGTCCCGCCTGTATCTGCCGCAGGAAGTCGATCTCGTAGCGGCGCAGGATCAGCGCCAGGTCGCGCATGCTGGCCTCGCGGCTGAAATGCCGGAAGATCTCCTGGCGGCCTTCCTCGAACCAGACGGGCAGGGCGGTGTTGGTGACATGGCCGAGTACATCCACTTCGGAGAAGCGCGGAAGGATCGTCAGCGGCATGGCGTCTCCGGGGCATGGCGGGTGGAGTCTCCGGCGACGGCGCTGCCATCGCCGGAGACGGTACGGCGGCTGTCAGTCAGAGTAGAAACCGTTGCCGAGGGTGCCGGGCAGGCTGGGTTCCGGCCATGGCATCAGCGATGTGCAGGCGTCATACAGCGTGCAGAAATCCTGCCGCAGTTGAGCAGGCACCCAGCTGCCGTAGGAAACGTCGGTCGAGTCGCCCTGGCAGGCGTAGGAAACATCGATCCAGCGGGTATTGGCATGAGACGCAACGCCCTGGTGCTGGGTCCTGCCGGTGCAGTAGCGCAGGCCCTGGCCGATCAGGGTGTTGTTGGCATCGAAGTAGAGCCGGGAGACTGCATGGGTCGGCGCAGCCTGCACATCTGCGGCGCCTCCCACCAGGCCAAACAGCAACAACAGCGGAATTCCCATTCGCATCTGTGGTTCTCCTTGGTTTGCATGGGCCGGCCGTGTCCTGTCCTGTAGCCGGCAGGGCATCTTCGCACAGCCCTGCCAGCCATGCAGAAGCGCCCGTCCGCGCGGCATCATCCACCCGCCACACACCCGCGCTATGCTGCGCGCCTGCCGCCCGATCCTGCCGCGATGAAGCTCGCCATCCTGTCCCGCAACAGCTCCCTGTACTCCACCCGCCGGCTGGTCGAGGCGGCGCGCGCGCGCGGCCACACCGTTCGCATTCTGGACCCGCTGCGCTGCTACATGCGCATCGCCGCCGATGGCTTCTCGATGCACTACAAGGGCCGGCCGATGACCGGCGTGGACATGGTCATCCCGCGCATCGGTGCCTCGATCACCCGCTACGGCACCGCAGTACTGCGCCAGTTCGAACTGATGGGCGCACGCACCCCGAATCCGTCCGACGCGATCCTGCGTTCGCGCGACAAGCTGCGTGCGCACCAGCTGCTGGCGGCCAAGGGCATCGACATGCCGGTCACCGTGTTCGGCGACAACCCCGACGACACCGTCGACCTGTTGTCCATGCTGGGCCCGCCGCCGCATGTGGTGAAGCTCAACGAGGGTACCCAGGGGCGGGGCGTGATCCTGACCGAGAAGGCCAGCGCCTCGCGCGGCATTGTCGAGGCCCTGCGCGGGTTGTATGCCAATTTCCTGATGCAGGAGTTCATCGGCGAAGCCAAGGGGGCCGACCTGCGCTGCTTCGTGGTCGGCGACCAGGTGGTGGCCTCGATGCAGCGTCAGGCGCCGGAAGGTGATTTCCGCTCCAACCTGCATGCCGGGGGTACCGCAGTGGCGGCCAAGGCCAGCCGTGCCGAGCAGCAGGTGGCGGTGCGGTCGGCCAAGGCACTGGGCCTGTCGGTGTGCGGGGTGGACCTGATCCGCTCCGCACGGGGCCCGCTGGTGCTGGAGGTCAACTCCACGCCGGGGCTGGAAGGGATCGAGGCTGCCTGCGGGGTGGACGTGGCCACGCGCATCATCGAGCACGTCGAGAAGCTGAAAAAACCTTGAAATTTCAGTTGCTTGAAATTCTCATGGGTGGATGAGGCCGGCTTTAACAAGCCTTTAATCGGCCCGCGCGTAGGCTTCAGCGAACCGCAGCTCTGCCTCTCAGCAGGATCGGTATCGGGATACAACTTCAGACCCAGGCGGGGGCACCGCCTGGGTCTTTTTTATGCCTGCCCGGTGTCCCTTGTGGAGGCAGCGTGACGGCCGTAGAGTGGCCCCCATCGTTCCTGGATGGATCGGAGGCTGGCGATGTACCGCATCACGATGATCGCGTTGTTGCTGGGCCTGGCCGGATCTGCTGCGGCCAAGCCGGAGAAATCCGTTGTGCAGATGGACCGGCAGTCGCCGGTGGCCGAGCAGGTGCGACAGGTCGAAAAGGCCCTGGATGATGGCGATTACAGCGAGATTTCCGCTGATGACCGCAGCGAGGTGCGCCAGGCACTGGCCCGGATCACCACGCGGATGGGTGACCACCAGAGCCTGCAGGACCTGCCGCCGCAGGTGCAGGGCGAGGTCTTCAACGACCAGGAGCGCATCAATACGCTGCTGACCCGCGCCCACGATGACAGCCGGCAGGTCTGCCAGTACACGCGCACCACCGGCAGCAACATGCCCAAAAGCCGCTGCCTGACGGTGGCCGAACGGCGCCGGATCGCGGAGAAGGGCAAGGCGCTGTTGAATGACCAGCGCACCTTCAACAACTTGAATCCGGAAACCTCGCGCTAGGGCCCCCTGCGGCTCGACCATTGGCACTTGCTGGCGTGAAGGCGGTGCGAATAGAGTCGGGATTCGCCACAGACAAGGATTTGTTTGCCATGAAACAGGCTTTGATGTCGGCCGTCCTGTTGTCAGGACTGGCCCTGGTCAGTACCGCATCGGCATCCAGGGGCAAGGATGTGTTCGTGCCCGGTCAGCCGCTGCAGCAGCAGATCGCGCGTATCGAGGTGGAGCTCAAGGACGGCGAAACCTATTCGGAACTCAAGCAGGACGAGCGCACCCGCGTCAACGACGCCCTGGCACGCATGCGGGCGGCGGTGGAGCAGTACCCGGCACGCGATTCCATGCCTGAACCGGTGCAAACCCAGGTCTTCAACGATCAGCAGGTCGTGAACACGGTTTTGACACAGGCGCGTGAAGATAGTCGTCTAATATGCCAACGTGAAAAGCCCATCGGTTCCAATCGGACCACGACGCAGTGCATGACCGTTGCCGAGCGTGCTCGGCAGAAGGAACGGGCTCAGCAGGACATGAGGCAGGTCATGCGCGCCGGCAGTACAGTCAATTAGAGGTGACAGTGAGAATCCTGGTAATCGAAGACAACAGCGACATTGCGGCCAACCTGGGCGACTATCTGGAGGACCGGGGGCATACGGTGGACTTCGCGGCTGACGGGGTCACCGGCCTGCATCTGGCCGTGGTGCACGAGTTCGACGCGATCGTGCTGGATCTCAACCTGCCAGGCATGGACGGCATCGAAGTCTGCCGCAAGCTGCGCAACGAAGCGCGCAAGCAGACCCCGGTGCTGATGCTGACGGCCCGCGATTCGCTGGACAACAAGCTGGCCGGCTTCGATTCCGGTGCCGATGACTACCTGATCAAGCCGTTCGCGCTGCAGGAAGTGGAAGTGCGTCTGAACGCCCTGTCGCGCCGCGGCAAGGGCGTGCAGACCCGCGTGCTGGAAACCGGCGATCTGGAGTACAACCTGGACACGCTGGAAGTGCGCCGCCAGGGCAAGCTGCTGCAGCTCAACCCGACCGCGCTGAAGATCCTGCAGGCGCTGATGGAAGCGGCGCCGGCGGTGGTGACCCGCCAGGAGCTGGAAACCCGCGTGTGGGGCGAGGAACTGCCCGACTCGGATTCGCTGCGCGTGCATATCCATGGCCTGCGTGCGGTGGTCGACAAGCCGTTTGAAGTGCCGCTGATCCAGACCCGCCATGGCATCGGATACCGCATCGCCACCCCGGAAGCCTGATTCCGTGGCAGCCAAGGGGGAGCGCCGGCGCACGCCATACAGGCGGCGCCTGCGCAGCCGCATCATCGTCTCGTTCGTGTTGTTGGGCTTCTGCCTGACAACACTGTTCGCGTTCGCCACCAACTGGGCCCGCCTGCGCGTGGAAAACCAGCTGGTGGAAGAGCTGATGAACCGCAACATCGACGAGTACGCGCGGCGCTACTACGAACACCCGGGCCACAACCCGGACGCGCCGGTGCTGCAGATCCGTGCATATGCCTATTCCAAGGACAAGTTCGACCGGGTGCGCGAAGAGCGCGCGCAGTGGGCGGGCTTCTCCGATGGCATCCACAGCGTCAGCGGCGACGAACACGGCGAACCCTATTCCTACAAGCTGGCCGTGCGGAAGACGCCCGACGCCTGGTTCTTCCTCGCCTATGACATGACCGACAGCGTGCGCGGTGGCAAGCAGCTCAACCGCGCGCTGGTTTTGTCGGTGCTGGTGTTCAGCGTGCTGTCGCTGGTGCTGGGCTGGTGGTCGGCATCGAAGGTGATGAAGCCGGTGTCGGACCTGGCCGCGCGGCTGCGTGCGTACCGTGGCGGTACCAGTGATCCCGAGCCGTTGGCGCCGCGCTTTCCCGATGACGAGGTGGGGCAGCTGGCACAGGCGCTGGACGATTATTCCTCGCGGCTGACCGAAGTGGTGCAGCGCGACCGCGAGTTCAATGCAGACGTCAGCCATGAACTGCGCACGCCGCTGGCGGTGATCCGCGGGGCCACCGAGCTGCTGCTGACCCGGCCCGGCCTGGACGAGAAGGTGCTGCAGCGCCTGCAGCGCATCCAGCGTGCCGAACAGCAGTGCAGCGACCTGATCGGTGCGCTGCTGCTGCTGTCGCGCAACGAGCGCGGGCAGGGCACCAGCAACGTGGCGCGCGTGGCCGAGCAGCTGCTGGATGCGCACCGCGCGCAGCTGGGCGGCAAGCCGCTGGAGCTGCTGCTGGAAGGCGAGCGCAACCTGGTGATCGATGCACCCGAGGCGGCGCTGTCGGTGGCGCTGGGCAACCTGATCGGCAACGCGGTGAAGTACTCGCAGGATGGCGAAGTGCGCGTCTTCGTGGGTACCAATTCGGTATCGGTGACCGACAGCGGCCCGGGCCTGAGCGAGGAAGATGCGGCCAAGCTGTTCCAGCGCGGCTACCGCGGCACGCACGCCGGCCATTCGCAGGGCGGCGGCATCGGCCTGTCGATCGTCAGCCGTCTGTGCGACCTGTACGGCTGGCAGGTGAGCGTGCGCCCCGGTGGCGAGCGCGGCGTGATCGCCACCCTGACGTTCTCGCCGAAACCCTTGTAAGCGCCTGCCTCGTGTAGAGCCGAGCCTGCGCTCGGCTGCCCTGGCTTTCCGGAGCCGAGCATGGGCTCGGCTCTACAGTAGATCCACGCCACGCGTGGATGCGCTCCGGTAGATCCACGCCATGCGTGGATGCGTTCCGGTAGTGCCGGCCGCTGGCCGGCAACCAGGGCTCACCCCCCGGCCAACCCCAGATACCGCGCATGCAGCTGTTCCACCTGCGCCTGCAGGTCCTCCGACCGTCCATCATTGACCACCACGTCATCGGCCAGTGCCAATCGCTGCGCGCGGCTGGCCTGGGCGGCGATCATCCGGTCAGCCAGCGCGGCGTCGATGCCATCGCGCTGCATCAGGCGGGCGTGCTGCACGGCTTCCGGTGCATCCACCAGCAGTACCCGGTCCAGCCAGGGGTATGCCTTCCGCCCACCGACCTCGGTCAGCAGCGGAATGGCGGCAATCGCATAAGGGCTTTCAGCCTGCTCGCACTGCTGTTGCATCAGCAGGCGGATGGCCGGGTGGGTGATGGCTTCCAGCGCGGTCCGCTCGGCCGGATCGGCGAAGACGTGGGCGCGCAGGCGGCCCCGGTCCAGGGCGCCATCGGCCAGCAGCATGCCGGCGCCGAAGCGCTCGGCGATGCGGGCCAGGGCCGGGCTGCCGGCGGCGACCACGGCCCGGGCGGCCAGGTCGGCGTCGGCCACCACGATGCCCAGCGCCTCGAAGCGCCGGGTCACCTCACTCTTGCCGGCGGCGATGCCGCCGGTCAGGCCAACCACGTAGCGGCTCATGGGGACTCCCCTCAGCGCAGCCCGCTCATCACCATGTACTGCTCCACCAGCGGCGCACCCCACATGAAGTACAGCCAGCCGGCGATGGCCAGGTAGGGCCCGAACGGAATCGGCGTGGCGCGGTCACGGCCCCGGCTGTACAGCCAGATCGAGCCGATGATGGCGCCCAGCACCGAGGACAGCAGGATGATCGGCAGGATGCCCTTCAGGCCACACCAGGCGCCGAGGGCGGCCAGCAGCTTGAAATCGCCGTGGCCCATGCCTTCCTTGCCGGTCAGCTGCTTGAACAGCCACCAGACCGTCCACAGCGACAGGTAGCCCACCGCCGCGCCCACCAGGGCGGGCTTGGCCGGCATGTAGAGGTTGTCGATGCTGCCTATCAGCCCCAGCCACATCAGCGGCAGGGTGAGCTGGTCGGGCAGCAGCTGGGTCCGCAGGTCGATGCCGGACAGCGCGATCAGGAAGCAGGTCAGCACGATGGCGCCGAAACCCTGCCAGCCGAAGCCGAACTGCCAGACGCAGGCCACCACCAGCAGCGAAGTCATCGCCTCCACAAGCGGGTACTGCAGCGAGATCGGCGCCTTGCAGTGGCGGCACTTGCCGCCCTGGATGATCCAGCTGAACAGCGGGATGTTCTCGTACCAGCTCAGCTTGTGCTTGCAGTGCGGGCAGTGCGACGGCTCGACCACGATCCCCGGGGGGGGCGGTTCATAGAAGTCCGGTTCCTCCAGGACTTCGCGCGCATCGCGCTTCCACTGCCATTCCAGCCGCTTGGGCAGGCGCAGGATGACGACGTTCAGGAAACTGCCCAGCAGCAGTCCGAAGGCGGCCGCGGCGGGGTAGCCGAGGCCAGGATGCTGGTCGAGAAAAGCCATGTATGTGTTATCCGACGACGGCGCCGAGTTTGAAGATGGGAAGGTACATGGCAATCACCATGCCGCCCACAATGGTACCAATGAACACCATGATCATCGGTTCCAGCAGGCTGCTCAGGGCATCCACCGAATTGTTGACCTCCTGCTCATAGTACTCGGCCACCTTGAACAGCATGGCGTCCAGCGCGCCGGCCTCTTCGCCGATGCCGGTCATCTGGATGACCATGTGCGGGAACAGGTTGGTCTGCTTCATCGACATGTTCACCGGGTAACCCACCGAGACGTCGTCGCGCATGCGCAGCACCGCCTCTTCGTACACGGTATTGCCGGTGGCGCCGGCCACGATGCCCAGCGCCTCCACCAGCGGCACGCCGGCCTTGAAGGTCACCGCGGTGGTGCGCGAGAAGCGGGCGATGGCGCTGTTGTGCATGATCTGCCCGATCACCGGCACCTTCAGCACGAACCGGTCCATCGCATGCTGCATCTTCGGCGAGCGCTTGTAGGCCATGATGGCACCGACAGCGGAGCCCACCACTATCAGGAATATCAGCCACCACCACGACACCATGAACCGCGACAGG
Organism: Stenotrophomonas sp. 59; assembly: GCF_030291095.1. Classification (NCBI taxonomy): domain Bacteria; kingdom Pseudomonadati; phylum Pseudomonadota; class Gammaproteobacteria; order Lysobacterales; family Lysobacteraceae; genus Stenotrophomonas; species Stenotrophomonas sp. 59. The sequence goes on along the minus strand of NZ_CP127408.1, from coordinate 3,546,350 downwards.
TTCACCACCATCTGGGTGAAGGCGGGCAGCTCGGCGCCGAAGCTCTTGAACACGTCCTCGAACTGCGGCACCACGAACACCAGCATGATGCCGCTGACCAGCATCGCCACCACCACCACCATGATCGGGTAGAACAGCGCCTTCTTGATCTTGCCCTTCAGCGCTTCGATGTTTTCCTTGTAGGTGGCCACCGTGTCCAGCACGGTTTCCAGCACGCCGGCGCCTTCGCCGGCCCGCACCAGGTTGCGGTACAGCTCGTCGAACTGCACCGGGTGCTTGCTGACCGCCTCGTACATCGAGGAGCCGCCCTCGATGTCGGTGCGGATGGTGTCCACCAGCTTCTTCATCCGCGGGTTCTTGTGCCCGCTGGCGATGATGTCCAGCGCCGACACGATCGGCACGCCGGATTTCATCATCGTGGCCATCTGCCGACTGAAGAAGGCGATGTCCTTCGGCTTGACCGGGCTGCCGGAGGCGCCGAACAGCGGCTTCGGCTTGGGCTTGACCTGGCCCGGGTTGATGCCCTGGCGGCGCAGCTCGGCGCGCAGCAGGTTGGCGTTCTTGGCCAGCTGCTCGCCCTTCATCTTCACGCCCCGCTTGTCGGTCCCCACCCAGACAAACGGCTGCAGCTCAATGGTGGCGCGCGCCACCGGCTCTTTCTTGATCGCACTGCGACTGACAGACATGTTGGCTCCCCAAGACCCGCCATCCCCAGGCGGGTAACTAGCCATCGATGGTAGCGGGTTCAAGGCCGGATGGGCAGTTGGCAGGGGCCCCAGCGTGCGATTTCGTGCCGGGTGCCGACCAAAGGTGACGTACTGCGTCACATTGCCGCGTCCATCGCAGATTCGGAAGCGGGGGGTTCCCATCCGCGAAATTGCTGCCATCATGGGCGCGGGGAAATCCAGGGGGAGGCGTGCCGGGGTTGGCACGCAACCTGCGTTGATCCACCCGCAGGGCACGGGGCCCGCTCAACCGGCACAGCCCGGTCCGATCCCGTGCACTGAACTCAACCACCACTATCTTGGGGATGTACCAAATGAAGAACCAGAAGGGCTTCACCCTTATCGAACTGATGATCGTTGTCGCGATCATCGCCATCCTGGCCGCCATCGCGCTGCCGGCTTACCAGGACTACACCGCCAAGTCGAAGGTCACCGCTGCGCTGGCCGACCTGGCCTCGCACAAGACCCAGTTCGAAATGGAAAAGAGCGCTGGTCGTGTGCCGACGCCGGCGACCGCGGGCTTCCAGGCTGAAGAAACCGGTTCCTGCTCGGTCATCGCTGTCGCCGATACCGGCATGACCTGCACCATTCGTGAGCCGGGCAGCCGTATCGGTGCCAGTGCCCAGCTGGCACTGCAGTACACCGATACCGTGACCGACGGCACCGGTGCCATCACCACCCCGGGTGGCTTCGCTTGCGTTGTTAAGGGCATGGACGACAAGTTCATCCCGAAGGGTTGCACCAAGGGCAAGTAATTGAGTAAGCCTTCTGCGCGTTGAGAGCTTTAGCTCGAACCGCGCGCTGGTAAGAAGACACAAGGCCCGCTTCGGCGGGCCTTGTGCTGACCGGGCTTGCAAAATCCGATCAGCACACAGCAATGGGGATTGCTGCAAAAACACAGGGGGAGTCATGCAGATGCAAAAGGGCTTTACGCTCATCGAGCTGATGATCGTGGTGGCCATCATCGCCATCCTGGCGGCGATCGCGACGGTGGCGTTCCAGCCATACATCGTCCGCACTCAGTTGACCGCTGCGCTGGCCGATATCACACCAGGCAAGACCAAGGTGGAAATCCTCGTCAATGAGGGCCGTTCGGCCAGCCTGGTCACACCGAACTATATCGGTGTCGCCCAGAACGCCCACTGCTCCAACGTCGAGGCCGAACTCAGTGAATCCGGCGTCGGTCACATCAGCTGCACCTTGAAGGGCCACAGCGCGCTGGACGGTAAGGACCTGATCCTGCGCCGCTCGGCCGAGGGCATCTGGAGCTGCGATGGCAGCGCGTTCGAAGCGCGCTATAGGCCGACCGGCTGCTGATCACACTTCAGCGCTTCAATGGGATGCTGGCCGCCCCTTGACGGGGCTATCATCCCCGGGGGAGTCAGGATCGTGCCTGCCAGGCCGGGAGTGCCGGGCAAGGCAGTGTTGCTCATGGATTGGCGATGCCGGTGGCCGTTGGGTCGCGGCGGGTTCTGCTGCCCCGTGCGGTGTCCGTGCAAGGCGCACGGCATGGCATGACCCCATGAGCCAAGGATTCATATGAACGCTGTCACCACCGCCAATCTTGTCGGCATCACCGGCCTGGCCCGTCGCCTGGTGCAGGACGGGGCCCTGGACGAGGCCACCGCCCGCGACGCCATGGCCAAGGCCGCGGCCGCCCGCCAGCCACTGCCAACGTGGTTCGCGCAGAACAAGCTGGTCAATGCCTCGCAGCTGGCCGCCGCCAACGCGGTCGAGTTCGGCATGCCGCTGTTCGACGTGTCCACCTTCGACGCCAGCCAGAACGCGATGAGCCTGGTCAGCGAGGAGCTGCTGCGCAAGCACAACGTGCTGCCGCTGTTCAAGCGCGGTGGCAGGCTGTTCGTCGGCACCAGCAACCCGACCCACTCGCTGGACGAGATCAAGTTCCACACCAACCTGGTGGTCGAGCCGATCCTGGTCGACGAGGACCAGATCCGCCGCACGCTGGAACAGTGGCACGCCAGCCATGACACCCTCGGCGACGCCCTGGGTGGCGATGACGATGGCATGGGCAACCTGGACGTGGCGGCCGGCGACGAGGATCTCGGCGCTACCGGCGGCGATTCCGGCATCGACGCCAAGGGCGACGACACCCCGGTGGTGAAGTTCGTCAACAAGGTGCTGGTCGATGCGATCCGCAAGGGCGCCTCGGACATCCACTTCGAGCCCTACGAAGATGATTACCGCGTGCGCCTGCGCATCGATGGCCTGCTGAAGATGGTCGCGCGCGCACCGGTGAAGTTGAACCAGCGCATCGCCGCCCGCCTGAAGGTGATGGCACAGCTGGACATCGCCGAGAAGCGCGTCCCGCAGGACGGCCGCATCAAGCTCAACCTGTCCAAGACCAAGCAGATCGACTTCCGCGTCAGCACGCTGCCGACCCTGTTCGGCGAGAAGGTGGTGCTGCGTATCCTTGATGGCAGCGCGGCCAAGCTGGGCATCGACAAGCTGGGTTACGAGCCGGACCAGCAGAAGCTGTTCCTGGATGCCATCCACAAGCCCTACGGCATGGTGCTGGTGACCGGCCCGACCGGTTCGGGCAAGACCGTGTCGCTGTATACCGCGCTGGGCATCCTCAACGACGAGACGCGCAACATCTCCACCGCCGAAGACCCGGTGGAAATCCGCCTGCCCGGCGTCAACCAGGTGCAGCAGAACAACAAGCGCGGCATGACCTTCGCCGCAGCGCTGCGCTCGTTCCTGCGACAGGACCCGGACATCATCATGGTCGGCGAAATCCGCGACCTGGAAACGGCGGAGATCGCGATCAAGGCCGCGCAGACCGGCCACATGGTGCTGTCCACGCTGCACACCAACGATGCGCCGCAGACCATCGCGCGCCTGATGAACATGGGCATCGCGCCGTACAACATCACCAGCTCGGTGACGCTGGTGATCGCCCAGCGCCTGGCGCGCCGCCTGTGCGGCAACTGCAAGCGCCGGTCCAGCCTGCCCGAACATGCACTGCTGGCCGAAGGCTTCACCCAGGCGCAGCTGGATGCGGGCATCGAGCTGTACGAGGCCGTGGGCTGCGATGAATGCACCGAAGGCTACAAGGGCCGGACCGGCGTCTACCAGGTCATGCCGATGACCGATGAGATCGCCACCATCGTGCTGGCCGGTGGCAATGCGCTGCAGATTGCCGAGGCGGCGCAGCAGATCGGCGTGAATGACCTGCGCCAGTCGGCGTTGAAGAAGGCCGCGGCGGGCATCACCAGCCTGGCCGAGATCAACCGCGTCACCAAGGATTGATGCGGTAGATCCACGCCGTGCGTGGATGGCTGGCAGCGGTGCGGACCAAGATCCGCACCCACCCGGGCATGGTCCTGCAGTAGATCCACGCCATGCGTGGATTACGCGGCCCCGACCACCGCGCAGCCGAGCGTGGGCTCGGCTCTACTCCATCCCCAGCTTCTTCAGCTTGTAGCGCAGCGCACGGAAGGTGATGCCCAGCTGCGCGGCGGTACGGGTCTTGTTCCAGCGGTTCTCTTCCAGCGCACGCTGGATGGCGCTGCGCTCGAGCTGCTCGATGTAGGAGGGCAGGGCGGCGCTGCCCGGCTGCAGGTCGGCCACCGCTTCGGCGGGCGCGGCACTGCCCGGCGTACGCGGCGCGTGCTGCGGCAGGCGCAGGTCATCGGCGCCGATGCAGTCTTCCTCGGCCAGGGCCAGCGCACGTTCCAGGATGTTCTCCAGCTCGCGCACATTGCCCGGGAACGCGTACTGCGCCAGCGCTTCCAGCGCCGACGGCGCCAGCAGCGGGGTGGCACGGCCGTGGCTGCGGGCCAATCGGGCCAGCACGGCCGCGGCCAGTTCGGGCAGGTCCTGGCGGCGCTCGCGCAGCGGCGGCACCTTCAGTTCGATCACGTTGATGCGGTAGTACAGGTCGTGGCGGAAGCGCCCGTCCTCGACCAGCTCGGCCAGATCCTTGTGGGTGGCCGAGAGGATGCGGACATCCACCGGCTCCTCGTTGGCCGCCCCCACCGCGCGCACCGACTTTTCCTGGATCGCGCGCAGCAGCTTCACCTGCATCTGCAGTGGCAGTTCAGCCACTTCGTCCAGGAACAGGGTGCCGCCGTGCGCCGCCTGGAACAGGCCGGGCTTGTCGGCGTGCGCGCCGCTGAAGCTGCCCTTGCGGTGGCCGAAGAATTCGCTCTCCATCAGCTCGCCGGGAATGGCGCCGCAGTTGACCGGCACGAACGGGCCGGCCGCGCGCGCGCCCTGCGCATGGATGGTGCGTGCGACCAGCTCCTTGCCGACGCCCGACTCGCCGAGGATGTAGACCGGTGCCTGGCTGCGCGCGACCTTGCTGATGGTGGTGCGCAGCACATCCATGGCCTGTGAGTGGCCAAGCAGGCGCCCGCCCTGTTCGGCGTTGGGGCCTGGTGCCGGGCGCTCGGCGTTGTTGAGTTCCAGCGCGTGCTTGACCAGTCCGCGCAGCACCGAGATATCCACCGGCTTGCTGACGAAATCGAACGCGCCGGCCTTCAGCGCCTCCACGGCCAGATCCATGCTGCCGAACGCGGTGATCATCGCGACCGGCGTGCGCGGGTAGTGCTGGGCGATCTCGCTGACCAGCTCGATGCCGTTGCCATCCGGCAGGCGCATGTCGGTGATGCACAGGTCGTACGGATTGCTGGCCAGCAGCTCACGTGCCTCGGCCAGGTTGGCGGCGGTACTGATGCGCAGCCCCATGCGGCCAAGGGTCAGCACCAGCAGTTCGCGGATGTCGCGTTCGTCGTCGACGACGAGGGCGCTGCGGGTTTCATTCATGGGCGTGAAAGATAAACGAGGGGGCAGGAAGCGACAAATGTTTGACGCACAGAATGGGAATCAGCTCGGCAGCAGCGTATGTGGACCGGGCAGCACCAGGCGGAAGCAGGAGCCACCGGCCGGCACCGCGATGTAGTCCAGGCGGGCCTGGTTGGCCCTGCACAGCTCGCGCGCGATATACAGGCCCAGTCCGGTGCCATGCTCGGACGTGGTGAAGAAGGGACGGAACAGCTGCGCGGCCACGCTCTCGGGGATGCCCGGGCCACGGTCCATCACGTCGATCACCGCGCTGCGTTCGTGCTGGGCCACGCGCAGCCGCACCCGTGCCGGTTGCTGGCCGATGCGGCCGTACTTCAGTGCGTTGTGCACCAGCACGGTCAGCACCTGGTAGAGATGCTTGGTGTCGACCTGGGCCATCACCGAGGTATCGCTGATGATCGGTTCGATGCTGTCGGTCTCCAGGGTCTGGCCCTGCTTGTACTCCAGCACGAAGCGGCGCACGAAGGCGACCAGGTCCACGTTCTCGGGCGTGGCACGCTCGCGCCGTGCCAGGCCCAGCACGCTTTCGACGATGCCGTTGGTGCGCTGGCATTGCTGGCGGATGATCTGCAGCAGGCGGCGGTCGCTCTCGTTGAAGCCGGTACCTTCCTCGAGCAGCTGCACGGCATAGTTGATCGCCGCCAGCGGGTTGCGGATCTCGTGGGCGAGGCTGGCCGAGAAGCGGCCCATGGCGGAAAGGGTGAGCGATTCGGCGCGGCGCGAGACCACGCTGGAATCATCCAGGAACACCAGCGCAAGGTCGCTGCCGGCCAGCAGGCGGGCGAAGCGCGGCTGCACTTCCGGCTGGTCGGGGTTGAGCTGCAGCGGCAGTTCGTCCTGTGCCCAGCCATTGCGCCAGCGCTGCAGCCTGCGCGCCAGTTCCGGTGCGGCGCTGGCCAGGTCCAGGCGCCCGCTTTCGCCGTTGCCGTCGTTGTCGCCCAGCAGCATCGAGGCGGCTTCGTTGGCCAGGGTGATGCGGTTGTCAGCGTCCACCACCAGCACGCCGGTGCGCATGCGGCGGATGATCAGTTCGTTGATCTGGAACAGGTTGGCCACTTCGTCGCCGCGCTGGTTGGCCAGTTGCTGGTTGCGGCGAGCGCGGTTGCCCACCTGGTAGCTGATGAAGGCCAGTGCCAGGTAGCTGGTGGCGAACATCGCCAGTTCGGCCAGGGTGCGGGTGGGGTCGCCGCCTTCCAGCAGCTTCCAGGTGTACTCGACGCCGGTGGCCAGGCTGGCGGCCAGCGCCAGGCCCAGTCCAAGGCTGAGCGGCAGCAGGGTGGCGGCGGCGGCGATGTTGAACAGCAGCGACATCGAGATGCCGGCACTGGCGCCGGGCAGGGCGTGCGACAGCAGGGTGGCGGCCACGATATCCACCAGCACGCCGCTGACCACGATCGGGCGCAGCCAGCGTTCGTTGCGGCCGAGTGCCAGGGCCAGCAGCGACAGGGCCAGATAGATGACCGCAACGACGTCGGCCAGCCGCGGGTGATGGGCTTCGCCGACCATGGCCGACAACGGGCTGTAGAGCAGGGCGGCGATGACCGTAGCGATCAGCACCCGGTACAGCGCGAAGAAATACAGTTCACGCCGCGGAATCGATTCGATGCGGTCGATCAATGAAGCACTGGGTGACACGCCGGAACTCCCCTTCTGGCTGCCTGGGTCTGGATTCTGCGGCGGGCCTGGCCAGCGCCCCCTGAAGCCGGGCCGGCACGTCGCGTTTGCGAAGGGCAGTATAGGGCCCCCGGCCGGGCGCCGCCGAAGTGACCCGGATCGCGCATTTGGCCCGGTGCGGACACCGGTGGCCAGCCCCGGCCCGGGCGCAACTGCCTGAATGACGGTGGAAATCTGCCCGCGTCCGGCGTTTTGTACAGACTTCTTTGCGCCCCGGCGCTGGCTCGGCCACAATAGTGGGCCCGCCGCGGTCCATGCCGGCGCCCCGCCGGGGCCCTGAGGAATTGCGTGCGGTCGTTCCTATTCCCACGGTGACGCATGAATTTCCACGAATACCAGTCAAAACAACTGCTTGCCGAGTACGGCATCCCGGTCCCGGCCGGCAAGGTCGCTGCGACCCCGGACGAAGCGGTTGCCGCTGCCAACTCCCTGGGCCAGGGCCCCTGGATGGTCAAGGCGCAGATCCACGCTGGCGGCCGCGGCAAGGCTGGCGGCGTCAAGTTCTGCAAGACCACCGACGACGTGAAGGCCGCTGCGGCCAAGATGCTCGGCACCAAGATGGCCACCTACCAGACCGCAGGCGTTGAACTGCCGGTCAACCTGGTGCTGGTGACCACCGCCGGCGAGATCGTCAAGGAACTGTACCTGTCGGTGCTGGTCGACCGTGGCACCAAGACCATCACCTACATCGCCTCTTCGGAAGGCGGCGTGGAGATCGAGCAGGTCGCTGCTGAAACCCCGGAGCTGATCCACTCGCTGAACGTCGACTTCGTCGAAGGCGTGCAGGGTTACCACGGCCGTGATTTCGGCTTCAAGCTGGGCCTGACCGCCAAGCAGGCCGGCCAGTTCGCCAGCATCATGGTGAACCTGTACCGCCTGTTCAACGAAAAGGACCTGGCCCTGGTTGAAATCAACCCGCTGGCCATCCTGGACGACGGCAACCTGTACGCGCTGGACGGCAAGTTCGACAGCGACGACAACGCCGCGTTCCGCCAGAAGGCCCTGGTCGCCATGCGCGACAAGACCCAGGAAGATCCGACCGAAGTGATCGCTTCGGAGCTGGACATCAACTACGTCACCATGGACGGCAACATCGGCTGCATGGTGAACGGCGCCGGCCTGGCCATGGCCACCATGGACGTCATCAAGCTCAACGGCGGCGAGCCGGCGAACTTCCTGGACGTGGGTGGCGGTGCGAACAAGCAGCGCGTCATCGAAGCCTTCAAGCTGATCCTGTCCTCGGACAAGGTCGAAGGCATCTTCGTCAACATCTTCGGCGGCATCGTCCGCTGCGACATGATTGCCGAAGGCATCATCGCCGCCGTGAAGGAAGTGGGCGTCAAGGTTCCGGTCGTGGTGCGCCTGGAAGGCACCAACGTGGAAGAAGGCAAGCAGCTGCTGCGTGACAGCGGCATGGCCATCATCCCGGCTGACAACATCAACGATGGCGCCAAGAAGATCGTTGAAGCTGTCAAGAACGCCGCCTGATACCGACACCAAGGAATTCCAATGTCTGTTTTGATCAACAAGAACACCAAGGTGATCGTGCAGGGCTTCACCGGCCAGCAGGGCACCTTCCACGCCACTCAGATGATCGAGTACGGCACCCAGGTTGTCGGCGGCGTGACCCCGGGCAAGGGTGGCACCACCCATATCGACCTGCCGGTCTTCAACACCGTTGCCGACGCCGTGCAGAGCACCGGCGCCAATGCCTCGGTCATCTACGTGCCGCCGCCGTACGCGGCTGACGCGATCCTGGAAGCCGCTGCTGCCGGCATCAAGGTCATCGTCTGCATCACCGAAGGCATCCCGGTGCTGGACATGCTGCGCGTCAAGAACGTGCTGACCCGTTCGCATCCGGACACCGTGCTGATCGGGCCGAACTGCCCGGGCGTCATCACCCCGGGTGAGTGCAAGATCGGCATCATGCCGGGCCACATCCACCAGCCGGGCAAGATCGGCATCGTGTCGCGTTCGGGCACCCTGACCTATGAAGCGGTCAAGCAGACCACTGAAGTCGGCCTGGGCCAGTCCACCTGCATCGGCATCGGTGGTGACCCGATCAACGGCCTGAACTTCGTCGATTGCCTGAAGCTGTTCAACGAAGACCCGCAGACCGAAGGCATCATCATGGTTGGCGAAATCGGCGGCGACGCCGAGGAAGCCGGCGCCGAGTACATCAAGAACCACGTGAAGAAGCCGGTCGTCGGTTTCATCGCCGGTGCGTCGGCTCCGGCCGGCAAGCGCATGGGCCACGCCGGTGCGATCGCCTCGGGCGGCAAGGGCACTGCAGAAGGCAAGTTCGCTGCCATGGAAGCTGCCGGTGTTGTCACCGTCCGCTCGCCGGGCGACCTGGGCGCTGCCATCGCCAAGCTGGTCAAGTAAGGCCGCTGGGCGGGGGAACTGTAGAGTCGACTGTTAGTCGACTGCTCTTCCCGCCGACTGCTGCAAAACACAAAGGCCGCCTCCGGGCGGCCTTTGTGCGTCTGGGGTGGGGTCAGATCCCTTTTGCGGCGCAAAAGGGATCTGACCCCGGCGTTACAATGGCGGCATTGCAACCACAGGCTGGATTCCCATGGCTTCGATCCGCATCGCGATGGCGCAGTTCGACTTCCCGGTCGGCGATGTCGCCGGCAACACCGAGCGCATCATCGAGATGATCGGCCAGGCGCGCGACGAGTACGGCGCCGAGCTGGTGATGTTCCCCGAGCTGGCGGTGAGCGGCTATCCGCCGGAAGACCTGCTGCTGCGCCCGGGCTTCCTGTACGAGTGCGAGCAGGCAATGACGCGCATCGCCGCGGCCTGCCGCGGCATCACCGCAGTGGTCGGCTGGCCGCAGGCGGTTGGCGCGGTGGTCTACAACGCCGCCAGCGTGCTGCGTGATGGGCTGGTCGAGCAGACCTACCGCAAGCGTGAGCTGCCCAATTACGCCGTGTTCGACGAACGCCGCTACTTCGATGTCGATCCGGACGGCGGCAGCTGCGTGTTCGAGGTCAACGGCATTCCGGTGGGTTTGCTGATCTGCGAGGACCTGTGGTTCGCCGAGCCGCTGGCCGATACCGTGCGCGCCGGCGCGCAGCTGGTGGTGGTACCCAATGCCTCGCCGTACGAGCGCGGCAAGCACGCCCAGCGCGATGCGGTGCTGGCCGCACGTACCCGCGAGAGTGGCGCGGCAATCGCCTATCTCAATGTGGTCGGTGGCCAGGATGCGCTGGTGTTCGATGGCGCCTCGGTGGTGGCCGATGGTGACGGTACCGTGCACCCGGCGGCGGCGGCCTTCGTCGACCAGTGGCTGGTCGTGGAGTACGACGGCGAAACCCGTCGCTTCATGCCGCACGTGTGGATGGACGATGGTGACGAGAGCATGGACGCGCTGGCCTGGCGCGCGGTGACCCGTGGCATCCAGGACTACTGCCGCAAGAACGGCTTCAGGAAGGTGTGGCTGGGCCTGTCCGGTGGCATCGACTCGGCGCTGGTGCTGGCCATGGCGGTGGACGCGATGGGCGCGGAGAACGTAACCGCCGTGCGCCTGCCGTCGCGCTACACCGCCGGCCTGTCCAACGACCTGGCCGCCGAGCAGTGCCTGGCATTGGGTGTGAAGCTGGAAGCGGTCTCGATCGAGCCGGCGTTCAAGGGCCTGATGGAATCGCTGGCGCCGATGTTCGAGGGCACCACGCCGGACGTGACCGAGGAAAACCTGCAGTCGCGTAGCCGTGGCGTGATCCTGATGGCGCTGGCCAACAAATTCGGCGGGCTGCTGCTGACCACCGGCAACAAGAGCGAGTACGCGGTGGGCTACGCCACCATCTACGGCGACATGTGCGGTGGCTATGCGCCGTTGAAGGACCTGTACAAGACCGAAGTGTTCGGCCTGTCGAAGTGGCGCAATACCGTGGGCGGTGCACCGGTGATCCCGCCGGCGGTGATCAGTCGCCCGCCGTCGGCCGAACTGCGCGAGAACCAGCTGGACCAGGACTCGCTGCCGGCCTATGACGTGCTGGACGGCATCCTGTACCGCTACATCGACCAGGAGCAGTCGCGCACGGAGATCGTTGCCGCCGGTTACGACGCGGCCGTGGTCGACCGCGTGCTGCGTCTGGTGCGCATCAGCGAGTGGAAGCGGCACCAGGCCGCGCCAGGGCCCAAGGTCTCGCGTCGCGCGTTCGGCCGCGAGCGTCGTTACCCGATCAGCAACGGTTACAAGGGCTGAGGTCAGGTCCAGCAGACGACAGGGAGTGCCGGCCGATGGCCGGCAACCCGTTGGCCCCTCTCCGGTGGGTGCGGACCTTGGTCCGCACGATGGTCGAAGATCATCCACGCATGGCGTGGATCTACCGGGCTTCGTCGAGCAACTGTTCGAGGCCGGCGGTTTCCGCAGCGTCGCTGAAGTGGCCGCCCTCAAGCCGTGCACGCACAAACGCCAGGCCATCCGCCGCCGCTGCATCCAGCGTGCCGCGGTGGTCGACCGGGTAGCGCCGGAACGCCACCGGCTCGCCGCGCAGCGCGAGGCCTGCGGCATACAGCAGGGTGGTCAGATAGGGCACGTCCTGATCCTGGCTGCCATGGCCCAGCATCAGCGGCTGGCTGAAGCCCTTGCGCGGCACGCCCAGATAGTCATGCAGCACGGACCAGATGCCCGGTACGGCGGTGAGTGGTGCGGTGAACATCGAGCCGGTATCGGCGCCTTCCAGGTTTGCGGCCAGTTCGCCCAGGCACTGCCCGCGGGCCAGCGCTACGCGGGCGCGGCCGGTGTCGCTCAGCACGCGGTCGATCTGCGGCGCGACCTGCAGCAGGCCGTCGAGCAGGTACGCGTGGTAGGCATTGAGTGCGCCGGGATTGGGCGTTCGGTTGTCCGGCTTCATCACCAGGGCAGTCAGCTCGACCGCGGTGGGCGTGCCGGTGGTGAAGCTGCCACGGTACTGCAACGACGGCCCACCGTAGGAGGCGGCAATGTGGCCTGCCGTGAGCGCTGCAGCGCCGCCCTGCGAGTGGCCGACCGAGACCCAGCGCGGCGACAGCGTTGCGTTGCCCAGGTACTGGCGGCTGGCCCTGATCAGATCAATGGTGTTGCGTGCCGCCGTGCGGACATGCAGGTAGGCATGGTTGCCGGGGCTGCCGAGGCCCTGGTAGTCCGCAGCGACCACCGCATACCCCTGTGCCAGGAACTGATCGAGGAAGCGGCCGTCGCGTTCGGGCTGGTAAGGCCCGGAAACTGAGGGAGCGCACCGGTCGGCGATGCCCTGGGTGCCGTGTGCCCATGACACCAGCGGCCAGCCCCCGGCGGGGGGCGCACCGGCGGGCAGATACAGCAGGCCGGTGCCTTCGGCCAGCTGCCCGCGATGGTCGGGGGTGCGGTAGTGCAGCTTGTAGGCCTGGGTGGCCCTGGAGGGCACCCACGAGGCGCGGTAGGGGGCGGCAGAGAGCAGATCACCCGGTGCCTGCGGGGCGGCACCCAGCGGGCCGGCAGTCGGCATCAGAAGGGCCGCCATGATCAACACGGGCAGGGGCCGGAAACGGCGGTGGGGTCGGGACATCGAAGCGCTCCTTGCAGGCCGGAATGGCCACTGCAGGGCAGTCTGGCGGGCGATGTCCGCGCCGGTTGGGACCGAAGTCGCACTGGCCGGGGATTCGTAGAATTCCTAGTGCGCGGGGCCAGAGGCGCGCCTGCCATCCATCCTCGCATGGCATGGATCCACCGGATGGAAAAAGGGCCCCTTGCGGGGCCCTTCGTCTTCTTATTTCTTTTCCAGTCGCGCGTTGCGCTGGCCGGTGCTGGCGGACTTCTCGCCGGCGAACGGGTTCAGCTTGCGGATCATCCACGGGTACTTCGGCCACTTGCCTTCCAGCCACGGGTGGTCCGGCTGGTTCAGCTGCAGGACGCGGCGGGCGTCGTCGGCCAGGGTCTTGTTGCCCAGGTGGGTGTAGGAATCGGCCAGGACGGCGACGGCGTCGTACTGGAACGCGCTCTGCGGATAGGTTTCCAGCAGGTAGTTGGCGCGGCCGGCGGCCGAGACCCAGGCGCCGCGGCGCATGTAGTACAGGGCGTTGTCCAGCTCGTGCTGGGCGAACACGTCACGCAGCTCCAGCATGCGCTGGCGCGCATCGGCGGCGTAGCGGCTGTTCGGATAGCGGTCGACCACGATGTTGAAGTCCGAATACGCCTGGTGCGGCGTTGACAGGTCGCGGCGGCTGGCGTCCAGCGACCATACGCGGCGCAGGAAAACCGTACTGCGGTTGGAGTTGGCCAGGCCGCGCAGGTAGTACAGGTACGCGATGTTGCGGTGGGTCGGGTAGGTACGGATGAAGCGGTCGATGCTGGACACCGCATCGTCGTGCTTGCCGGCCTTGTACTGCGCGTAGGCGGTTTCGATCATCGCCTGTTCGGTATACGGGCCGTACGGATACTGGGCCACGAGGCGGCGGAAGCTGGTTTCAGCCCCGCTCCAGTTGCCACCCTGCATCAGCTTGTGGCTCTTCTCGTACAACTGTTCGACCGGCGTCCCTTCATCGGGGCGATCGCCCTTCTTGGCGCCACGGTGGCAGCCGGTGGCGGCGATGACCAGCACCAGCAGCAGGGCGGTGAGGCGGACGGGCGCGGAGAGCATGGAGGAGCGTCGGATCATGAGGTCGAGGCGGGACGCGGCTGGAATACGAAGGGTCGATGATAGCCTAGTGTCCTGTCCAGCGACTGAAACCGGCCGCCGGGACCCCAAAATTTCAAAGAATGCCCCCTGCCATGTCTGAACAACCCTCTGAATCGGCCCGCCAGGCCATCGTCCCCGACACCGCTGCCGGCCGCCGTTTCGACGCCGTGGTGGCCGAACTGTTCCCCGAATACTCGCGGTCGCGCCTGACCGAGTGGATCAAGGCCGGTGAGGTCCTGCTGGACGGCGCCCAGGTGCGCCCGCGCGATCCGCTGCGCGGCGGCGAGGTGGTGACCCTCAACGTGGTGCTGGAAACCCAGACCGATGCCCAGCCGGAGGACATCCCGCTGGACGTGCTGTTCGAGGACGAGCACCTGCTGGTGATCAACAAGCCGGTCGGCCTGGTAGTTCACCCGGGCGCAGGCAACCACAGCGGCACCCTGGTCAATGCCCTGCTGTTCCGCGACCCGTCGGTGGCGGTGCTGCCGCGCGCGGGCATCGTGCACCGCCTGGACAAGGACACCAGTGGCGTGATGGTGGTGGCCAAGACCCTGGAAGCGCAGACCGCGCTGGTCGAGCAGCTGGCCGCACGCGACGTGCACCGCCAGTACCTGGCCATCGTGATGGGCGCGCTGGTGGCCGGCGGTACCGCCGATGCCCCGATCGACCGCCACCCGCGCGATCGCCTGAAGATGGCGGTGCGCGAGGACGGCAAGGAGGCGATCACCCATTACCGGCTGCGTGAGCGCTTCCGTGCGCACACCGCGCTGGAGTGCCGCCTGGAAACCGGGCGTACCCACCAGATCCGCGTGCACATGGCGCACGTTCGCCATCCGATCATCGGTGATCCGCTGTACGGCGGTGCGCTGAAGCTGCCGAAGGGTGCCAGCGATGAACTGGTGGCCGCGCTGCGTGGCTTCAAGCGCCAGGCCCTGCATGCCGAGACCCTGGAGTTCACGCACCCGATCACCGGTGAGCCGGTGCGCAACACCGCGCCGGTGCCGGAGGACATGCTGCACCTGATGAAGGTGCTGCGCGAAGACAGCGAAGCCTTCGCCGCGCGCGAGCGGGACCGCTGGTAATGGACGCCGCGCTGCCGTTGCTGTGGGCCGATTGGCCGGCGCCTGCGGGCGTCCATGCGCTGACTACGCGCCGGCATGGCGCGGGCATCTCGCCGGCGCCGTTCGCACAGTTCAACCTGGGCAACCGGCACGCGGCCGATGGTGATACCCCGGCCAACGTCGAGCACAACCGCCAGCTGCTGCAGCAGGGGCTGGCGTTGCCCTCCGCGCCGCACTGGCTGCGCCAGGTGCACAGCAGCACCGTGCTGCGCTTCAGCACGCCACCGGTGCCCGGCGCCAGCGAGCCGGTGGCCGATGCCGCAGTAACCTCGGTGCCGGGCGTGGTGCTGGCGATCCTGACCGCCGACTGCCTGCCGGTGGTGTTCGCCGCCGCCGACGGCAGCGAAGTGGGCGCGGCGCATGCCGGCTGGCGTGGCCTGGCCGACGGCATGCTGGAGGCCACCGTGGCCGCCATGCAGACGCCGCCCGGGCAGTTGCGCGCATGGCTGGGACCGGCTGCCGGGCCGGCCGATTACGAGATCGGTGAAGAGGTCTACCACGCTTTCGTCGGCCATGATCCGGCCGCCGAGGTGGCCTTCGTGGCGACCCGTGCCGGGCACTGGAAGGTGGACCTGTTCGCGCTGGCGCGGCAGCGCCTGCAGGCCGCGGGCATGGACCCGGCGCAGGTATACGGCGGCACGGTGTCGACCATGGCCGATCCGGACCTGTACTCGCACCGGCGCGATCGTCGTACCGGACGCATGGCGACGCTGGCCTGGATCGCACCCTGAGTACGCCCCTGTTCGCACGGGTGCTGGGGCCGGCCTTCGCCACCCTGGCCGCCCCGGTGCAGGCGCTGCATGCCGCGCCGTTGCCCTGCCGCTATGCAGGGCAGGCGCGGATCGTGCGGGGACGGCACTGGCTGGTGCCGTTGCTGGCCGCAGTGGCACGGTTGCCGGACAACGGCGATGCGCTGCCGACCGAGGTAGCGTTCAGCGCCCACGGGCAGGGCGAGCAATGGGCGCGACGCTTCGGACGCTGGCCGATGGTGTCGCGGTTGTGGGAGCACGAAGGGCATCTGCACGAGCAGCTGGGTGCAGTGCGTTTCGCGTTCGACCTGCAGGCCCGCGATGGCGGCATCGACTGGACGGTGCGGCGGGTCTGGGCGTTGGGCCTGCTGCCGCTGCCAACACGCTGGTTCGGTGGTGTGCGCTGCCGTGAAGCGTGGCACGGCCAGCGCTACACTTTCCTGGTCGATGTGACCTTGCCCTGGGCCGGAGCCCTGATCCGCTATGAAGGCTGGCTCGAACCGCAGTGAGGTTGCCACCGAGACTGGCCGCGCGGTGATCGTGTTCGATGGTGTCTGCGCGCTGTGCAACCAATGGGTGCGCTTCCTGCTGCGCTTCGATCGCGCGGGGCGCTACCGCTTCGCCGCGATGCAGGGCATGCAGGGCAGCGCGCTGCTGCATGCGCACGGGCTGGATCCGCAGGACCCGGCGTCGTTCCTGCTGCTGGACGCACAGGGCGCGTGGACCGATACCGATGCGATCCTGCGCGTACTGGCGGGACTGGGCGGTGCCTGGCGCCTGAGCGGCGTGCTGCGCCTGCTGCCGCGCAGCTGGCGGGACGCGGCGTATCGCCTGCTGGCGCGTAACCGCTACCGCTGGTTCGGACGCCACGATGCGTGCCATCTGCCGGCGCCGGAACACCTCGCGCGGTTCCTGGATTGATCACCGGACGTCTGTAGAGCCGAGCCATGCTCGGCTGTTCCCGTCGAGGCTACGAAAAAGGCAGCCGAGCATGGCTCGGCTCTACAGAAGCAGGTGCTTCAACCCTGCAGCGTCGGCAGGCTCAGTCGAGCAGCCGGTAATCGATACGGCGGTTCTGCGCGCGGCCGCTGTCGCTGCGGTTGTCGGCCACGGGATGTTCCTGGCCGTAGCCCACGGCGACCAGCGTGTCAGGCTCCACTCCCAGCTCCTGCAGCCCCTGCGACACCGCTTCGGCACGTTGCTGGCTGAGATGCAGATTGGCTTCGGCCTGGCCGCGGCTATCGGTGTGCGCACCGATTTCCACGCGCGTGCCTGCTGGCGTATCACGTAGTGCGTTGGCGACGGCTTCCAGCGTCTGCCGCGAGTCGCCGGTCAGTTCGGAGGAGCCTGCGTGGAATTTCAGCGTGGTCTGGTTCAACGCGGCCATCCGCTGTGCGGGGGCAGCGTCCGGCGGCAGCTGCGCCAGCGCGGCCAGGCCCGGGCCCCACAGCCCGCTCATCTCCAGCGCCGGGAAGTCCTGGCGCAACCGCCGCGAGATGGCCAGCCGCTCGGGCTCCTGCATGGAACGGGTATCGATCCGCAACCGGGTGCCGTCAAACACAAGGTGCAGGCCGTCGCCCCGCAGATGGGGAAGATCCACGATCAGGCGGTCCAGCCAGCGCGGTGCCTGCGTGTGCGGGTCCAGTGCAATGCCACCGCCGAGGTTGCGCGCGCCATGCACTGCGGAAAGCGCGTTCCAGACGCGGCGGCGGTCGCTCTCGCTGGGCAGGCGCCCGTGCACCTGTACCTGCGTGCCGTGCTGAAGGAGGGACAGGTGTGCTTCATGCTGCGCGGGCGTGTCCTGCACCGTCCACAGCGGTGTGCGCGCTTTCAGCAACAACCATGTGGTGAGGCCCAGCACCACGGCGATCGCCACTGTCCAAAGCAGGCTGCGCAGGGCCATGCCGTACATCGCACGCGAGGGCACCAGACTGCGCATGCGCCTGGGCGCGGCGTTCCTGCGTGCTGGAACGGCGGCAGTGGCCACTTCGTCGGCGGCGTGTGGTGCGGACATCAGGGTGACGACGCCGGGCAGCAGGTGGCAGATCACCACACGGAACGGCCCGGGCGACATGCCGCTGCGGTGGGCGATCATGGCCAGCGTGTGCGCCCCCAGGGCGCGCTCCATTTCGCTGGCAACGATGGGCAGGCGCAGGGTGGCCGGGTGCCGCCAGGAGTGGAAGCGGGCCGCCAGGCTGGCCTGTTCGAAGCGCTGCTGTACGCCGTCCAGACCGTGGGGATGCGAGGCCACCCAGGCGGTGATCACCTCGATCACCCAACGGGTGCGATGGCCCAGTTCAAGGCGCGTTGCTGCATCTTCGATGAAACGGTCGTAAGCGGACATGCGGTGACTCCCCAGGTGTGATGTGCGCGACGCCTCGCAAACGCGGTGGCGATGGCGTGCGGTCGTTCCGGGGGCGTCACTTTGGGGAGCGGGTGTCAATGCGGAATGAAAACCGGTGCGCGCTGCAGCTTTCGTTCTTGCGGACGCATGAGCGGCAGGCGCGAAGAAACCGGGAAAACCCCTGTGCGAAGTGGGCTTCACACAAGGTTCGGTGTTGCACGCGGCTGCCGGAAGGTCGCATTGCGAGTGCGACGATATGGTTTCATTCGCATCTACTTTCGTGCTGAAAGCGACAATTTGCGGGCCGTGCCGACACGCCGATGACGTGTCGAACCGGCCCGCAGCGACGGTGGTCGCTCAGCCTTCCAAGGCGTCCAGATAGCTGCGCCGCCAGTGGTTGATGTCGTAGGTGCGCAGGTGCTCCATCATTGCGTGCCAGCGTTCCTTGCGCCTGCGCAGCGACATCGTCGCGGCCGTGGCGATGGCGTCGGCCACGCCGTCCAGATCGTGCGGGTTCACCAGCAGCGCCTGCTTCAGTTCGTCGGCGGCCCCGGCCAGCAGCGACAACACCAGTACGCCGGGATCGTCCGGGTCCTGCGAGGCCACGTACTCCTTGGCCACCAGGTTCATGCCATCACGCAGCGGGGTCACCAGTCCCACTGCCGCCGCCCGGTAGAAGCCGGTAAGCGTGGCGTGGGTGAAGTTCTGGTTGACGTAGCGCAGCGGCGTCCAGTCCGGCTCGGCGTGGCCGCCGTTGATGTGGCCGGCGATCTGTTCCAGCTGGCTGCGCAGTTGCCGGTACTCGGTGACATCACCGCGCGAGACCGGAGCGATCTGCAGGTAGGTCAGCGAACCGCGCTGGTCGGGATGGCGCTCCAGGTAGCGCTCGAAGCCAAGGAAGCGCTCGGGCAGGCCCTTGGAATAGTCCAGGCGATCCACGCCGATGGCCAGTTGGCGGTCGCGCAGGCTGGCGCGCAGGTTCTTCACAGCCGCCTTGGCCGCGGCGGTACCGGCCTGCCGCGCGATCAGCTCGGTGTCGATGCCGATCGGGAAGGCGGCCGCGCGGAAGCGGCGTCCACCAGGCGCTTCCAGTTCGCCATTGTCGAGTACGCGGCCGCCACCGAACAGGCGCAGGTAGGTCTGGAAGCGATCGGCATCGCGCTGGGTCTGGAAGCCGACCAGATCGTAGGCGTACAGCGCGGAGAACAGGCGCAGGTGGTCGGGCATGGCCTGCAGCAGGTCGGCCGAGGGCATCGGGATGTGCAGGAAGAAGCCGATGCGGCAGCCGATGCCACGCTCGCGCAGCAGCGCGCCGAGCGGGATCAGGTGGTAGTCGTGGATCCAGACGATGTCGTCTTCGCGCAGCAACGGTGCGAGCTTGTCGGCGAACAGCGCATTGACCTTGTGGTAGGTCTCGCGGGTACCGCGGTCGTAGTCGACCAGGTCCAGGCGAAAGTGCAGCAGCGGCCACAGGGTGCGGTTGGCGAAGCCGTTGTAGTAGCCATCCACCTCGCGCTTGCTCAGGTCCAGGGTGACGAATTCGATGTCGCCGTCTTTCTGCGTGTGCAGCGTGCCGCTGCCATCGCGCACGCTCTTGCCGCTCCAGCCGAACCACATCCCGCCGCGTTCCTTCAGCGCGGCCAGCAGGCCGACCGCCAGGCCGCCGGCACGGTTCTCGCCCGGCACGGCCACCCGGTTTGAAACCACCACCAGACGACTCACGAGGCCTCCTGCCAGGACCGCGACAGGCGCATCGCGGCAGTGATCAGGCCGACGTGCGAATAGGTCTGCGGGAAGTTGCCCCAGGCCTCGCCGCTGTCGAAGGCCAGATCCTCCGACAGCAGGCCCAGGTGGTTGCGCTGTTTCAGGAGCAGCTCGAACATCCCGCGTGCTTCGTCCATGCGCCCGATCGCCGCCAGTGCATCGATGTACCAGAAGGTGCAGATGGTGAAGCTGGTTTCCGGCTCGCCGAAGTCATCCGGTGCAACGTAGCGGTACAGCGAATTGCCATGCTTGAGGTCGCGGCCGATGGCCTCGACGGTGGCAATGAAGCGGGCGTCCAGCGCATCGATGAAGCCGATGTCGGCCAGCAGCAGCAACGAGGCATCCAGGCGGTGGCCGCCGAAGGTGTCGGTGAAGTGGCCGAGCTCCTCGCTCCAGGACTCGGCCATGATGCGTGCGTGGATGGTGTCGGCGCGCTCGCGCCAATAGTGCGCCCGGTCGTCGCGCTTCAGGCGTACGGCGATCTTGCACAGGCGGTCGCAGGCCGCCCAGCACATCGCGCTGGTGTAGGTGTGCACCTCGGTACGGCCGCGGAACTCCCACAGACCGGCATCGGGCACGTCGTGCAGGGCGAATGCCTGTTCGCCCAATGGTTCCAGGCGGGCAAAGGTGTGCGCATCACCCGGGTCCTGCAGGCGACGGTCGAAGAACAGCTGCGTGGAGGCCAGCACCACGCTGCCGTAGACATCGTGCTGGCGCTGCACCCAGGCCAGGTTGCCGCGACGCACCGGGCCCATCCCGCGATAGCCGGACAGGCTGGGGACTTCGTTCTCGTCCAGCTTGGCCTCGAAGCCGATGCCATACAGCGGCTGCAGCGTGCCATCGGTGGTGGCCAGGTTGAAGATGTAGCCGAGGAACTGTTCCATCGTGCGCGTGGCGCCAAGACGGTTCAGCGCACGCACGACGAAGGCGGCATCGCGCAGCCAGCAGTAGCGGTAGTCCCAGTTGCGCACGCTGCCGGGCGCTTCCGGAATGGAGGTGGTCATCGCCGCGATGATCGCGCCGCTGTCCTCGTACTGGCACAGCTTCAACGTGATTGCACTGCGGATGACCGCGTCCTGCCATTCCAGCGGAATGGACAGGTAGCGCACCCACTCGCGCCAGTAATCGCGGGTGCGCTGGAAGGCTTCCTGCACATAGCCGCTGATGGAGCGGTTGAGCGATTCGTCCACGCCGAGGATCAGGTGGATCGGATGGTTGAGCACGAACGGCAGGCCATCACGCACGAACCTTACCGGCACGTCGGTGGTCAGCCGCAGCACGTGCTCGGGCAGGATCCAGCGCACGTGGTTGCTGCCCCAGGTGGACTCGGGCACGCGCGCGCCCCAGTCGGCCAGCGGGCGCGCACGCACGGTGATGCGTGGGCTGCCGGCCAGTGGGCGGACCTGGCGGATCAGGCTGACCGGGCGGTAGAAGCGGTCGTTCTGGCGCCAGCGCGGGGCGAAATCGAGGATTTCCAGTGCGCCGCCATGCGTGTCACGCAGCACGGTGCGCAGGATCGCGGTGTTGGTGAGGTATTCCTGCTCGCTGTCGGCGAAGTCCTCCAGCTCGATGGCGAAGTCGCCGCCGGTCTGCTGGTTGGGGCCGAGCAGGGCGCAGAAGGTGGGGTCGCCGTCGAAGGTGGGCAGGCAGCTCCAGACAACGCGGGCATGTTTGTCGACCAGGGCGCCGAAGCTGCCGTTGCCGACCACGCCCAGATCAAGATCGGGTTGGGTCATCACGCGGTACATCTCGGTTGCGGCCGTGGGGGTGGCCGGGTCAATAGGCATTCTCACGCAGCCAGGCGTGCACGCTGCGTATGTCGGGCAGCGCGAACACCGCCGCGCTGGGTTCACGCTCGCCCACCAGCACGCTCCAGCCATGCTGGCCGTTGGCGGCATCGAAGCCGAATTCATCGGTGAGGTCATCGCCCATGAACACGGGCAGGCGACCGCGGAACGGCAGGTACTGCATCATCCTCCGCACTGCGCGGCCCTTGTCGGTGCCGACGGGCACGAACTCGACGACATGGTCGCCGGGTTGCAGGCGATAGCTGGTACGCCCGCGCACGTGGCGGTCGGCGAACGCGCGGACATCGCTGGCGGCGTGCGGCGCGCCGCGCCAATGCAGGGCCAGGCCGACGCCCTTGTCCTCCACCAGCACGCCTGGATGGCCGTGGGCGAAGCGCATGGCCTGCTGGTGCAGCGCATGCAGCCATTCGGCGGTGTCGTCGTCGTGCTCGTCGCGCAGTACGCGACCATCCTGGCCACGCAGTTCGTGGCCGTGAAGGCCGGCGGCAGGCAGTTGCAACGGGGCGAACAGCTTGTCCAGCTGCTCAAGCGGGCGACCACTGACCAGTGCCACGGCACCTTCCAGGCGGTCGCTGATGCGGCCGATGGCTTCACGCACATCCGGCAGCAGCTGCACGGCATCCGGGCGCGCAGCAAATTCGATCAGGGTGCCATCGACATCGAGGAACAACGCGCAGGCGTCGTCCAGCAAGGGCGGTGGCGGACGCAGGGGGAGCGGTTCAGCCATGCCCACACCTTGCCAGCGTGGGCGTGTAGGGCAGGTCGAGGCAGGGCGACAGTTCACTGACCTGCCGGCCCTGGACCCGGCGACGGGGTAGAGTCGACTCTACCCCGTCGAATCTACCCCGCCGGCTCTACCGGGTCGATTCTGCGAATCAGAACGTATAGCGGACGCGGCCGTAGTAGTACGCGCCGTTGCTGCCGATCGGCGACAGCACGTCATATGGCAGGTTGCCGAAGTAGTGGATGTCGCTGTTGGATCGATCCGGGTAGTTGTCGGTCAGGTTCTGGCCGCCGATGGCGACGCTCCACTGTGGTGTGATGCGGTATTCAATTTCCGCATCCAGCTGCCATTCGGCCTGGTAGGTCTGGCGCGGAATGTAGCCGTCACCGAAGTTGAACACGCGGGTGGCACTGCCATAGCGGTTCACACGGGTGCTCAGCGACCAATGGTCGTTGCTCCAGGCCGCCGAGAAACTGCCACGGGTGCGCGGCGTGGCATCGGTGAGCGTGTTGGTCTCTTCGATGCCGAACAGTACGTAGTCCGGGTTCAGTGCCTGCAGCTGAGCCGGCGTGGCCAGCACGTTCTTCAGCGTGGTCTTGGTGTAGGCGTAGGTGCCGGTCAGCAGCAGCTGGCCATCGCCCAGCGACTGGCGCCAGTTGCTCACCAACTCGGCGCCGCGGGTGCGGGTGTCGGCGGCGTTGACGAAGAAGCTGGCGCTCTGCAGGCCGGTGACGGCGTAGTTGGCGGCCACGTAGTCGGTCAGCGCATCACCGGTGATGCTCTCGGACAGTGCGATGCGATCGTCGATGTCGATCTGGAAGAAGTCCAGCGACAGGTCGAAGTGCTCGCCGATGCGGCTGGTGAAGCCCAACGAGGTGTTGAGCGACTTCTCCGGCTTCAGGTCACGTGCGCCGAGGCCGCGCGCGATCGGATTGTTGACCGAGAGCAGGCGGCCCTGCACCAGCTGGCCGCCGGCGTTGTAGCCGGTGGAGGTGGATTCGTAACCGATCTGCGCCAGCGACGGCGCGCGGAAGTTGTTGGAGATCGCGCCGCGCAGCGCGAACGCCGGGGTGAACTCGTAGCGCAGGCCGAGCTTGCCGGTCAGTTCGCCGCCGAAGTCATCGTTGTGCTCGTAGCGCGCGGCCAGATCGGTGGAGAACTTTTCGCCGAACTGGCTGGACAGGCTGGCATAGGCGCTGGCCACATCGCGCGACAGGGTGGCTGCATCCTGCGGGGTCAGGCCGCCACCGGCCTGCGAACCGGTCGGGCGGTCGGTGAACGGGCCGGCCGCATAGCTGGCCGGGTCACCGGGGCGGGTCTGGTAGCGCTCGTGGCGCGCTTCCACGCCCAGGCCCAGGGTGTGGCTGATGCTCTCGCTCTGGGTGAACACGCGGCTCAGGTCGAGGTTGCCCACGGTCTGTGCGTACTCGTAATCGGCAGTCTTGAAGCGGGTCGGGCTGGTCGGGCCCAGCGAGGCATTGAGCGAATCGCGCAGGCGGTAGGTGAAGTCGTTCTGGCCGTAATCCATGCTGCCGTCGTAGCTCCACTCGCCCCACTGGCCGCGCACGCCGGCCACGGCCTGCACGTCGCGGTTCTCGCCTTCGGACACCGGCCGGTAACCGTTCGGATAGACCTGCTTCCAGTTGGCATCGCCGTCGGGGTAGCGGAAGTAGTTCGCGCCCTCGGTGTCACGCTGGTTGAAGGTGCCGAACGCGTAGAACGTCGAGGTCTGGCCGACCGGGATCTCGGTGTTCAGCCACAGGTTGATGTCCTTGCTCTTGCCATCGCCCAGCACGTAGTTGCGCTTGCCCTGCAGCGCCAGGTTGCCTGGAGTCTGGTCCCACGGCGGAATCTGGTCGAAGCCGGCGCGGTTGGTGCCGTTGCGGTGCTTGTATTCCAGGCCGACGCGCAGGAAGCCACCGTCTTCGCCCAGCGAGGTGCCGACCTTGGCGCTGATGTTGCCGGTCTGGCCGTCGGTGAGGGTGCGCCCGATCGGCTTGAGGTCAGTGTGGTTGGTGCCGTAGCTGGCTTCGATCTCGCCACCGTCGCCGCCGTTGTCGAGGATCACGTTGATGACGCCGGCCACCGCATCGGAGCCGTACAGCGCACCGGCACCATCGCGCAGCACTTCGATGCGCTTGATCGCGCTGACCGGAATCGAATTGAAGTCGACCGGGGTGGTGCCCTTGCCGATCTTGCTGTCGGTGTTGACCAGCGCGGTGTGATGGCGGCGCTTGCCGTTGACCAGCACCAGCACCTGGTCCGGGGACAGGCCACGCAGCTGCGCGGCGCGCACATGGTCGGCACCGCCGGAGTTGGACTGGCGCGGGAAGTTGAACGACGGCAGCAGCGCCTGCAGTGCGCTGCCCAGCTCACCGTTGACCACGCCGGCCTTGCGGATGTCCTCGGCGGTGAGCACGTCCACCGGCGAGGTGGATTCGAGCACGGTGCGGTCAGCGGCGCGGGTGCCGGTGACGATCACCGTGTCCAGGTTGGTGGCGTCCTGGGCCAGGGCCGGGACGGCGGCGGAGGAAAGCGCGAGGGCGATGGCGAGGCCGAGCGGCGACGCGGGCAGGCGGGCGGACATGGGGGCTCCAGCAACAACGACGACGGGGAAGGGGGAGATAGTTTCACTTACATCCATCCGGATGAAGCGATATATTATCTTCGCGTGATGGCCGGTGCAGATGCAAGCCCCTGCCGGTCCGGCATGAGCTGATGCCCTGCTGGCATCAGCACGCCGGGCCGGTGGCGCTGTACGCTGCCGGCTCGCCCTGTCCCCCTTCCCCGGAGCTGTACCGATGAAACACCTTGGCCTCGTCTTTGCCGTGCTGCTGGCCACCAGCGGCTGTGCCAGCCTGTCCTCGCAGGCGCCCAGCGCCTATGCCACGGCCACCACCGCCGAACTGAAGGGCGATGCCGCACGCCCGTCCGACGGCCACGGCTGGGTGCGCAGCGAGCTGTACTTCGGCGTGGGCGAGGAGCAGGGCGCGGGCAACCGTCCGCAGGCCGACACCATCAGCGAGGCGCAGTGGCGCGCGTTCCTGGACAAGGAAGTGACCCCGCGTTTCCCGGATGGGCTGACCGTGTTCGATGCCTATGGCCAGTGGCTGTTCCGCGGCGATGCCGCGCCCAACCGCCTGCGCACCAAGGTGCTGGTGGTGCTGCATGAGGACACTCCGCAGCGTCGCACCGATATCGAAGCGATCCGCCTGGCGTGGAAGCAGCAGACCAAGCATCAATCGGTGCTGTGGTCGCGGCAGCCGGTCGAGGTATCGTTCTGAGTTGAAGGTGCCGCTGCGGTGCCGCAGGGAGCGATGATGAAACACAGGGAATGCGCGCTGGGCCTGGTGCTGGCGGGATTGCTGGCACCGTCGGCGCAGGCAAGTGGCGGCGACGGCGAAACGCTGCGGTTCCAGGTGGCCGCTCACGTGCAGGCGCACGCCGATCCCCAGCAGGATGGCAGCATCGCCGTGCAGCTGTCGCCGTCGGGCAAGCGCCAGGTGCTGGCCGGCGCGGCGGATGCCGACGGCAATTCGCGGTGGTCGCTCGAAGACGTCGATTTCGATGGCTACCCGGAACTGGTTGCGCGTGCATCGGTGGGCATGGTCAACGAAGCGGTAGCGGTGTACCGGTTCGATCCGGCCAGCGCTTCGTATCGCGTTCTGCAGGCCGAAACCCACGGCAAGGACAGCTGCGGTGACCTGATGGGGCTGAGCGTGGACGTTGCCACCCGCACCCTCACCAGCAGTTGCCGCAGCGGCCCGATGTGGTACGCCGACCAGTACCGGTTCGCAGGCGCGAAGCTCTACCTTTACCGCAGCGAGAATGTGCTGATGCTGGGCGATACGGTGAACGCAGCGCTGCAGTGGGAACAGACCGACGAGCAGGGCCCGCTGGCGGTCTGGCGCACCTACGATGCCGATGGCCGCGTGTTGGAGGCGGCCATCGCCGATGGCCTGGGCGCACGGCCCGACGGGCCGCTGCGTGGCCAGCAGGCTACCGTGGTGCCAGCCCGCCTGTTCCTGTTCGATCGCCCCGGTGCATCGAGCACCAAGCGCTACCTGGTGCAGGGCGATCGCGTTGAAATGCTTGATGAACAGGACGGTTGGATGAAGCTGCGCTACCGCAACCCGAAGCAGGGCGTGGTGGAGGGTTGGATCAACGTCAATGATTGACGAGATGTCTACCCGCAGTTTGCACATCGAGGCGATGCGCAACTTGCCCACGGGGGCATCACTTCACCGGGTCTAGCCTCGGACGTTCCCCCGTTCGAGGATGTATCCGATGAGCAAGCGCGTGGCCGAAATCGTGGTGGACGCCCTGCAGCAGGCTGGCGTTCGACGTTGTTACGGCATCGTCGGCGACACGCTCAACCACGTGACCGATGCAATGCATGGCAGCGATATCGCCTGGGTGCACGTACGCCACGAAGAAGTGGCTGCCTTCGCTGCCGGCGCCGATTCGCTGGTGAGCGGCGAACTGACTGCCTGTGCCGGTTCCTGCGGGCCGGGCAGCCTGCACTTCATCAATGGCGTGTTCGAGAGCAACCGCAATCGGGCGCCGATGGTGCTGATCGCCAGCCAGGTGGTGACCAGCGAGCTGGGCATGGAATTCCCGCAGGAAGTGGACTTCAAGGCGGTGTACGCCAGCTGTTCGGTGTTCTGCGAGCAGGTGCACAGTGCCGAGCAGGCGCGGCGCGTGGTCACCCTGGCCTGCCAGGCGGCGATCAGCCGCCGCGGCGTGGCGGTGGTGATCCTGCCGGCCGACATCAGCCAGGCCGAGGTGAAGCACGATGTGCCGTTCTCGGTGCACTACACCCAGCCGGTGCTGCGTCCTTCCGACGCCGAACTACAGCGCATCGCGGAGCTGCTGGGGCAGGGTAAGCGCATCGGCATCTATGCCGGCGCCGGCTGCCAGGGTGCGCACGCGCAGCTGCTGGAACTGGCCCGGCGTCTGCAGGCACCGATCGCGCACACCTCGCGCGCCAAGGATTTCGTCGAGCCGGACAACCCGTACAACATGGGCATGACCGGTATCTTCGGCATCGAGTCCGGCTTCCACACGCTGATGGAATGCGACACGCTGCTGCTGCTCGGCGCCGACTTCGCCTGGGGTCAGTTCTACCCGGACAAGGCGACGATCATCCAGGTCGACCGCGATGGCAGCCACCTCGGCCGCCGCCACCCCGTGAACCTCGGCGTGGTCGGCGATATCGCGCCCACGCTGGATGCGCTGCTGCCGATGCTGCCGCCACGCGAGGACAGCAGTTTCCTGGACGAGTGCATCGAGCGCCGCGACAAGGCGCTGAAGAAGCGCGAACAGGAAGAACAGCCGGGCGAAGGTGAGCTGATCCACCCGCAGCACCTGACCGCATTGCTGTCGAAGTATGCGACCGACGATGCGCTGTTCACCGCCGACGGCGGCTCGCCAATGGTGTGGGTGTTGCGGCATATCCGCGTCAACGGCCGCCGCCGCACGCTGACCAGCCTGCTGCACGGCACGATGGCCAACGCGATGCCGCAGGCACTGGGCCTGCAGAAAGCGTTCCCGGGCCGGCAGGTGATCTCGCTGTCCGGCGATGGTGGCCTGGCGATGCTGCTGGGCGATCTGCTGACCGCAGTGCAGGAAAACCTGCCGATCAAGGTGGTGGTGTTCAACAACGGCTCGTTGAACTTCGTCGAGCTGGAGCAGAAGGTGGAAGGCCTGCTGGACAACTACACCGATCTGAAGAACCCGGATTTCGGTCGCCTGGCCGAGGTGATCGGTTTCCACGGCCGCACCGTGACCCGCAGCGAGGATCTGGAGGAAGCGGTGCAGGACTTCCTGTCGCAGCGCGGCCCGGCGTTGCTGGACGTGCATACCAGTCGTGCCGAGCTGGTGATGCCGCCGCAGATCGAAGCCAAGCAGGTGGCCGGTACGGCGCTGTATGCCGCCAAGGCGGTATTGAACGGCCGCTTCGACGACGTGAAGCATCTGCTGGTGGACAACTTCCTGAAGAAGTGAGGGTTGGGGTTTGATGCAGGGCTGCGCCCTGAACCCGCAGAGGCCAAAGCAACAGCCAATGCAACAGCCGAAGCAACAGCAACAGCGGGCATTCCGTGGGATGGCGGGGTGGGTCAGGTTGCGGGGGACGCCGTAAACCCGTCCCTGGGGGCTTGGCCGCGGCATCCATGCCGCGGACACCCCCGCAACCGGACCCACCCCGCCTTCGACAGATTCCTGTGATCTGTCGGAATGGCATGGCTGGTGCCTGATGGGTGTCGACCTTGGTCGACACGGTAGATCCACGCCATGCGTGGATGAACGAAAGAATGATCGGAAAGATCTTCTGTAGAGCCGAGCCATGCTCGGCTCAGAGGCCTCGCGTACAGCAGCCGAGCATGCGCTCGGCGCTACAACGAGAGCCTGCCTTTGCTTTTGATCTTTTGATTCTCTTCCGTGGCTGGCACACGCAGGAAACTGTCAGGGGCCGGGCGGGTGGGCGTCGCGGGGGTGTCCGCGGCATGGATGCCGCGGCCAAGCCCCCAAGGATGGGTTCACGGCGTCCCCCGCGACGCCCACCCGCCCGGGCCAGCCCAGGAATTTGCGATTTGCGCCCAGCCACGAGGGGCCCCGCCGTTGGCTGGAGCCCATCATTCCACCGCGGAATTGGCGCCCGGGCCCCGCTGGGCCTACCATCGGCGGTCCCCACCCCCACCACCCCTTCCATGTCCGCTCCCGCTTCCGCCGCACCGCGTCGCTGGTTCGTCGCCGGCGACTTCAATGGCTTCTTCGGCCTGGTCGTCGACAACCTCTCCATCCTTGGCTTCATCGCCATGGCGCTGGTCGGGATCTTCCAGTTCCCGGCCGATGTAGTGTTCGGCCGCATGTTCCCCGGCACCGCCTTCGGCGTGCTGGTCGGCAACCTGCTGTACACCCTGATGGCACGCCGGCTGGCCGCGCGTACCGGCCGCGATGATGTCACCGCCATGCCGCTCGGCCTGGATGCGCCGACCAGCATCGGCATGGCGCTGCTGGTGCTCGGCCCGGCCTTCATCGCCTTCAAGCAGCAGGGCATGGACCCGCACGCGGCGGGAATCGCCACCTGGCAGCTGGGCATGGCCGCGCTGGTCATCATGGGCGTGCTCAAGTTCGTGCTGTCGTTCTTCGGCGAAGCGGTCACCCGCGCGCTGCCACGTGCGGCGCTGCTGGGTTCCATTGCCGGCATCGCGCTGGTGCTGATGGGCTTGCTGCCGCTGCTGGAAACGCTGCGCTCGCCGCTGGTCGGTTTCACCACGCTGGGCCTGCTGCTGTACGTGCTGATCGCCAAGGGCAAGCTGCCGGTGCGAGGCCCGGGCGTGCTGCTGGCCTTCGTGTTCGGCACCGTGCTGTATTACGGGCTGGGCCTGGCGGGGTTGGGCGCGCCCGGCTTCCACGTGCCGGAGTGGGTGCCGCCGCAGGTGGTGCTGCCGCTGCCGACGCTGGGCTTCCTTGAGGGCCTGCCCACGGCGATGACCTACCTGCCGCTGCTGCTGCCGTTCGGCCTGCTGATGGTGGTCGGTGGCATCAACGTGTCAGAGAGCGCACGTGCGGCCGGCGATGACTACCGCACCCGCGACATCCTGCTGGTGGAAGCGGTGGCGACGCTGGTGGCCGGTGTCTGCGGCGGCGTGGCGCAGACCACGCCGTACATCGGCCAGCCGGCCTACAAGCACATGGGCGCACGCAGCGGCTACACGTTGCTGACCGGCCTGTTCGTCGGCATCGGCGGCATGCTCGGCATCATTTCCGGACTGGTGCAGTGGCTGCCGCTGGCGGTGCTGGCACCGATCATCGTGTACGTGGCGATCGACATCACCACGCAGGCGTTCCAGGCCACGCCGCGTCATCACACCGGCGCGATGGTGTTCGGTTTCCTGCCATCGGTGGCCTACCTGCTGGCGATCAAGGCGCCGGGCTGGATCGCCCCGGACCAGCTGCCGCAGCTGCTGACCAAGCTCGACGGGCATGGCCTGCCGGAGCTGGCGGTGATCTTCACCCTCGGCAATGGCTTCATCATCACCTCGATGCTGTGGATCTCGGCGGTGGCAGCGATGGTGGACGGCCGCCTGCGCCGCGCCTGTGGCTTCCTGCTGGTAGCGGCGCTGCTGACCCTGTTCGGGCTGATCCACTCGGTGGACCCGCGCGGTGGCATCTACCTGCCGTGGGATCTGGAAGGGCTGGCGCGCGTCATCAGCTGGCAGTTCGCGGGCGCGTATGTGGCGCTGGCGATGCTGCTGGGGCTGCTGTCGCTGCAGAAGCAGCCGGTGAAGCCGTTGGGCGATCGCATCGATCATTGACCGGGGGCGCCGGGCATGGCCCGGCGCTACCGCTCTCTTTCCGCCTCGGGATGTTGTAGAGCCGAGCATGGCTCGGCTCTACAACAGGAGTTGCAGGCGGCGGTATCAGCGCGCTCCATCCAGCTCGGGGTAGTGGCGGAAGATGCCTTGGGTGTTGAACGGCAGCCGTCGCTCCGAGGCCAGGTAGGCGGCGATGTTCGGTCGCTTCGACACCCGCTCCTGCAGTGCACGCAGCAGCGGCAGGGTGGGGCCGAGTGCCTGCATGCGGCGCGGGAACATGTGGTCCAGCCCGCTCAGCAGCTGGAACAGCGACAGATCCACATACGAATGCTCGCGCAGTGCATGGCGGCCGCCATTGGCCGCCAGCACCTGCTCGAAGTAGCCGAGGTACTTCGGCAGCCGTTCGCTGCGCAGCGAGACTGCACGCGCCTTGGCCTCGGTCTTCTGCTCTTCGTAGTACTTCGATGCGGCAATGGGGTGGTGGGTGTCATGCACCTCGGCCACCAGGTCGGCGATGGTCAGCTGCAGCTGCAGCGCCTGCATTCGCCGCGACGTCGCCTGTGGCACCAGGTCCAGCGTCGGGCCGAGGAAATCGAGGATGGCGGCGACCTGTGCGATCACCTGTCGTCCCGCCTTCAGGAACGGTGGCGCGAACGGTTGTGCGCCTTCGCTGCCACCGTCCAGAAACGGCTGCATCACCGCGTCGCCGTGCACCCGTGCCATGTCGATGTAGTCGGCACCTGCATCTTCCAGCGCCAGCCGCACGAACTCGCCACGGCCCTGGATGCCGGTCCAGTAGTACAGCGCGTACTGCATGGCCACGTCTCCACACGATGGGATGCACAGCCTCGCGCAGGAGGTGCAAAGCAGACGTGAGCGCACCGCCCAACCCCAACGCCAGCGGAACGCGCGGGGAACCCGCTGGAACCAAGCGGGTCACACCCTTTCCATGCAGGTGAAAAGAGGGACTGCATCATGCAGAGTGGAAAAGCGGTTTGGCCCTGGGTGCTGGGCGTGGTGGTGATCGGTGGCGCGGGCGGTTGGCTGTTCCGCGATCAGCTGAAGAGCCTGGCCGACGGTGTCCCGGTGCCGGTGCAATCACCCCCCGCCAGTGCTGGCGCGCCGCCACAACCGAAGGCGGCCGTAGAGACCGCACCGGCGCCACCCGCCATCAAGCATCCGCTGGACATCGAAGCCGCCGCCGATCCCGCGCTGCCGAAACTGGCCGACAGCGATACCGCGGCCTGGGGCGCATTGAGCCAGCTGTTCCAGGGCGAGGGCCCGTTGACCCTGCTGCTGCGCGATCACCTGATCCAGCGCCTGGTC
The DNA here is from genome assembly GCF_030291095.1 of Stenotrophomonas sp. 59. NCBI lineage: Bacteria > Pseudomonadati > Pseudomonadota > Gammaproteobacteria > Lysobacterales > Lysobacteraceae > Stenotrophomonas > Stenotrophomonas sp. 59. The sequence continues at coordinate 3,514,320 of NZ_CP127408.1, read as the reverse complement.
ACCCAGGTCGACAACCTGGACAAGCCCAGCGTGCCCCCTACCGCGCTGGCTGCGAGGCCGTTGCCTGGCAACCTGCAGGTCGAGCCCGGCGAGGGCGGTGAGCGCATCGCCGCCGGCAACGCCGCGCGCTATGCGCCCTATGTGCAGGCCTTCACCGCGCTGGACCCGGCGGCAACGGCCACCGCGTACAAACGCTTCTATCCGCTGATCCAGCAGGCCTACGTCGACCTGGGCCGGCCCGAAGGCTACTTCAACGACCGCCTGGTCGCGGTGATCGACCATCTGCTGGATACCCCGGACCTGGCCCAGGCACCGCTGGTGCAGCGCGATGAGCGTGGCCGCTATCGCTTCGTTGATCCCACCCTGCAGTCGCGCTCTATCGGGCAGAAGGCGCTGCTGCGCATGGACGTGGCGCAGGCGCGGGCGGTCAGGCAGCAGCTGCGCGCGATCCGCAGCGTGATCACCCGCTGAGCCCGTCCATCGCGGAACTGATCGGGATCAACGCGCCGACCACACCGGTTCCGGCATGCTGGCCGCAGGCTGACTGGCCTCGGGGTGCAGTCGCAGCCACCCTTGAAACGGGGTGGGGCAACCGCATCTTTCCAGCATCGCCGGCGCGGGCCGGCCCTGATGACCGATGAGGATTCGCAATGCGGATGGACAAGCTCACCTCGCGTTTCCAGCAGGCGCTGGCAGACGCACAGTCGCTGGCCGTGGGCCGCGACAACAGCATCATCGAACCGGTTCACCTGTTCAGCGCGCTGCTGGACCAGCAGGGCGGCAGCACGCGCCCGCTGCTGGCCCAGGCGGGGGTGAACGTGCCGGTCCTGCGCGAGCGCCTGACCGAGGCGCTGGATGCGCTGCCCAAGGTGTCCGGCCAGGCCGGCAACGTCTCGATGGGCAACGACCTGGGGCGCCTGTTGAACCAGACAGACAAGCTGGCCCAGCAGCACGGTGATGCCTTCATTGCCAGCGAGTGGTTCGTGCTGGCGGCGCTGGACGATGGCGGCACGCTGGGCATGGCGCTGCGCGCCGCCGGTGCCGACAAGACCCGCCTGCAGGCAGCCATCGACAAGCTGCGTGGCGGCGAGAACGTGCAGTCGGAGAATGCCGAGGAACAGCGGCAGGCGCTGGAGAAATACACCATCGACCTGACCGCGCGTGCGGAGAGCGGCAAGCTCGATCCGGTGATCGGACGTGACGAGGAAATCCGCCGCACCATCCAGGTGCTGCAGCGCCGGACCAAGAACAACCCGGTGCTGATCGGCGAACCCGGCGTGGGCAAGACCGCGATCGTCGAAGGGCTGGCCCAGCGCATCATCAACGACGAAGTGCCCGAAGGCCTGCGCGGCAAGCGCGTGCTGTCGCTGGACATGGGCGCGCTGATCGCCGGTGCCAAGTTCCGTGGTGAGTTCGAAGAGCGCTTGAAGGGCGTGCTCAACGATCTGGCCAAGAACGAAGGCCAGATCATCCTGTTCATCGACGAACTGCACACCATGGTCGGCGCCGGCAAGGCCGATGGCGCGATGGATGCCGGCAACATGCTGAAGCCGGCGCTGGCGCGCGGCGAGCTGCACTGCATCGGTGCCACCACGCTGGACGAGTACCGCAAGTACATCGAGAAGGATGCCGCACTGGAGCGCCGCTTCCAGAAGGTGTTCGTCGGCGAGCCGTCGGTGGAGGACACCATCGCGATCCTGCGCGGGCTGAAGGAGAAGTACGCGCTGCACCACGGCGTGGAGATCACCGACCCGGCCATCGTCGCCGCCGCGACGCTGTCCAACCGCTACATCACCGACCGCCAGCTGCCGGACAAGGCCATCGACCTGATGGACGAAGCCGCTTCGCGCCTGCGCATGGAGATCGACTCCAAGCCGGAAGAGCTGGACCGCCTGGAGCGCCGGGTGATCCAGCTGAAGATCCAGCGCGAGATGCTGAAGAAGGAAAAGGACGAAGCCTCGCGGCAACGCCTGGCCGACCTGGAGAACGACATCGAGGCGCTGGAGCGCGAGTTCTCCGATCTCAATGAAATCTGGAAGTCGGAGAAGGCTGCGCTGCAGGGTGCGACGAAGATCAAGGAACAGGTCGAGCAGGCCAGGCTGGAACTGGAGGCCGCGCAGCGCCGCCAGGATTTCGCCAGGATGAGCGAGATCCAGTACGGTCTGTTGCCGCAGCTGGAAAAGCAGCTGGCCGCCGCGCAGGAAGCCGAGCACAAGGACTTCAAGCTGGTGCAGGACCGCGTGACCGACGAGGAGATTGCCGAAGTCGTCTCGCGCTGGACCGGCATCCCTGTCAACAAGATGCTCGAAGGCGAGCGCGACAAGCTGCTGCGCATGGAAGAAGTGCTGCACAACCGCGTGGTCGGCCAGGAGGAAGCGATCAAGGTCGTCTCCGATGCGGTGCGCCGCTCGCGTGCGGGCCTGTCCGATCCGAACCGTCCGGCCGGCTCGTTCCTGTTCCTCGGCCCGACCGGTGTCGGCAAGACCGAGCTGTGCAAGTCGCTGGCCGAGTTCCTGTTCGACAGTGCCGACGCGATGATCCGCATCGACATGAGCGAGTTCATGGAGAAGCACAGCGTCGCCCGCCTGATCGGTGCGCCCCCGGGCTACGTCGGCTACGAGGAAGGTGGCTACCTGACCGAGGCGGTACGCCGCCGCCCGTATTCGCTGATCCTGCTCGACGAGGTGGAGAAGGCGCATCCGGATGTGTTCAACATCCTGCTGCAGGTGCTGGACGATGGTCGCCTGACCGATGGCCAGGGCCGCACCGTGGACTTCCGCAACACCGTCATCGTGATGACCTCGAACCTGGGCTCGCACCAGATCCAGGACATGAGCGCCGACGACAGCCCGGAGGCCTACACGCAGATGAAGGCGGCGGTGATGGGCGTGGTGCAGGCGCACTTCCGTCCGGAATTCATCAACCGCCTGGACGACATCGTGGTGTTCCATCCGCTGGACAAGCAGCAGATCAAGCAGATCGCGCGCATCCAGATGCGTGGGCTGGAAAAGCGCCTGGCCGAGCGCGGATTGAAGCTGGTGGTGTCCGATGCAGCGTTCGACCTGCTCGGCAACGTCGGTTTCGATCCGGTGTATGGTGCGCGCCCGTTGAAGCGTGCGATCCAGGCGCAGCTGGAGAACCCGTTGGCGCAGAAGATCCTGTCCGGGGCCTTCGTCAACGGCGACACCATCGAAGTCGGCAACGACGGCGGTCACCTGGTGTTCGCCAAGGCGTGAATCATGCGGGGCGCTGCCTGATCGCAGCGCCCCGTTTTCTCCGGTAGCGCCGGGCCATGCCCGGCGACTTCTCAGAAGCGGTGCGTGTACCCGCTCATCAACCCGAACTGGTTCGGCTTCTGCACGATCGGGCTGTCGGCGGCATCGCCAAGCAGGCGCGTGCCTTCGGCCGAGATGTACCAGTTGCCGTTGCGGCCCACGCGGTGGCTCCACTTCAGGCCGACACCGGCGCTGACAAGGCCGGCCTTCGGCTTGTGTTCGGCAAAGCCGGTACGCGCCGCCTGTTCCGGGCTGACGCCGTACCAGGTCTGCATGTAGCCGCGGTTGCCGTAGTCGGTGGAGATGCTGCCGCTGACCACGCCGCCGGCCAGGTCGAACAGCGGCATGGTCAGGTTCAAGTGCACCTGCTGGGTGGCCAGGCCGTTCTCGGCCTTGTCCTCATCCTTGCGGGTGAACTGCCAGGAACCGCTCAGCACGGCTTCGCCCAGCGTATAACCAGCCGAGACGCCGACCAAGGGACGGGTATCGATATCGCCCATGCCGCGCAGGTAGTCCGAACCGCCAAGCAGCGAGTCCTTGTCCTTGCGGATGCCACTGGCGCCGACATAGGCACGCACGCGCGTGTGTTGGCCGATGGACGTGCCCCAGCCGATGCCGCTGGTGCCCAGAAACCAGCCGCCCGGCGAGGTGACATCGAAGGACAGCGACGGCGCTGCACGGTACTCTTCGCTGCCGCTGTAGCGCGGCGTCACGCCGCCGCCAGCGGCGACTTCGAAGGTCCAGTGGTCATCCTTGGCATGGGCGATCGGCGCCGCGAACAGCGGCAGCAGGGCCAGGCAGAGCAGGGTGGGGGAACGGCGAAGCTGGGACATGGAAACTCTCGGCAATGGGAGGAAGGCAGCACGCGCATCCGGCGTGCGCTGCAGGGTCGCCAGCGTGGCGATATGCCGGCGACCGATCCCTCCGCAGTTGTGCGGGAGTTGTAATCAACTGTAATCGCGCCCTCGGGCGTTCAGCTGGCAGCCAGCGGCCAGTGCATTTCCAGGCGTGCACCACCCAGCGTGGCGCGGCTGACGTGCAGCTCACCACCGTGGCGGGTCGCGATGCGGCTGACGATGGCCAGGCCCAGGCCGAAGCCGCCGGTATCGCGGCTGCGGCTGTCGTCAAGGCGGGTGAACGGACGGATCACCTTCTCGCGGTCGGCCTCGGCGATGCCGGGACCGTCGTCATCCACGCGCAGGCAGGCGCGGCCGTCGACGCCGACCAGCGAGACCTCGACCTGTGAACGCGCATGGCGCAGCGCGTTGCCGACCAGATTGCTCAACGCCAGCTGCAGCAGGCGCGGCTCGGCGTCCACGCGCGGCAGCGCGCTGGGCAGCACGCGCAGCACCAGGCTGGCGCGTTCGGCGTCACGACGCACATCGGCCAGGCAGGCCTGCAGCCAGTCGTTGGCTTCGATGCGCTGGAGCGGCTCGCCTTCGCTGGGGTGTTCCAGCCGCTCATAGGCCAGCAGTTCGCTGACCAGCCGGTTGAGTTCGGCCAGGTCGCCGTGGAGTCCCTGCGCAAGTCGCTCGCGACGTTCGCGATCATCGCTGTCCTGCATCAGGTCCAGGCCGAAGGCCACGCGCGCGATCGGGGTGCGCAGTTCGTGCGAGATCGCATGGGTCAGGTCGCGCTGGCGCTGCACCAGTTCGGCCACGCGCGCGGCCATGCGGTTGGAGTGTTCGACGATGACCCGGATCTGCGAGCGCGGCGAGACCTGCGCGCGTGCCTGCAGGTCGCCGGCGCCGATGCGGTCGGCATGCAGGCGCAGCGCGTCCAGGTCGCGCCAGAGCAGGCGCGACCACGCATACAGGCACAGCCCGAACAGCGCCAGCATCACCGAGTACGCGACCAGCGTCAGGTACAGCGAAGTGGGCGGTTCACCAGGCAGATGCAGCTGCAGCCAGCGACCGTCGGGGCGTGCAGGATCCAACGGCGCCCAGACGATCTCGAACTTCTGCCGGGCGATCATCCCGTTGCGTTGCAGCTGTTGCCGTTCTTCCGCCGTGATCGGTGGCGGTGCGGGCATCAACGCCAACGCGATACCGTAATGCGGTTGCCACTGCGCCAACTGCTGCTGTTGTGCGGCGTCATCCTTGCCCTGCAGCCCCTGGCGCAGCGCGTACAGCTGGCCACGCACCTGTTCGGCGAAGATCCGTTGCTGGGTGGGCAGATAGATGCGGTCGAAGATCAGGTTGATCAGCAGCAGGGTGATCAGGAAGCTGGCGCCGACCAGCAGCCACAGGCGCAGGAACAGCCGCTTCACGCCGACCAGGCCGATGGATTGAACTGGTAGCCACGGCCCCACACGGTCTTGATGCGCCGCGGTTCGCGCGCATCGTCGCCGAGTTTGCGGCGCAGCTTGCCGATGCTGACATCGACGCTGCGGTCCAGGCCATCGAAACCGATGCCGCGCACCGCCTGCAGGATCTGGTCGCGGGAGAGGATCTGCCCGGGCTGGCTGGCCAGCAACCACAGGATCTCGAATTCGGTGGTGCCCAACTCGACCGGCTGGCCGTGCAGGTGTACTTCGCGCTGCATTCGGTCGATCAGCAGTTCACCATGCATCAGCCGGCAGGGCGTGCCGGTGTTGCTGCTGCCGTGGCGGCGGCGCAGCAGCGCGCGCAGGCGGGCCAGCAGCAAGCGCGGCTCGATCGGTTTGTGCACATAGTCATCGGCGCCCGATTCCAGGCCCAGCACCTGTTCGATGTCGTCCTCGCAGGCGGTCAGCATCAGGATCGGTACGTCGGAGAAGCTGCGGATCTGCCGGCACACGTCGATGCCACCGAGGCCGGGCAGCATCAGGTCCAGTACCACCAGTTCCGGCGCATGCTGGCGGCAGGCGGCGCCGGCCTGGTCGCCACGGGCGACGTGCTGCACGGCAAAGCCATGCTCGTGCAGGTAGTCGCTGACCAGTTCGGCCAGGCGGCGATCGTCCTCCACCAGCAGGACCGGTGTCGGCGTACCGTTGGCGGTGGGTGTCCAAGGGGTTGGCTGCATGCGCGTGGGGCCTCCGTGCCCGGGCAGGAGCGCCCGGCGGCGAAGCCTAGCAACGGCCCATGACGGCTGCCTGAATCGCGGCCAACCTGATAACCGGCGGTACGCACGTCATCGCCAGCGGCTCTCAGCGCCACGCCGCGGCTGGCCTATGGTGGCGGTTTCCCCGGATGGAGCCTGGTGCAATGAGCGACCCGCAGTGGCAACTGGAAACCCTGGCCGTGCACGGCGGCTACCGTCCCGACCCGACCACCCGCGCGGTGGCAGTGCCGATCTACCAGACGGTGGCGTACGCCTTCGATGACACCCAGCATGGCGCCGACCTGTTCGACCTGAAGGTGCCGGGCAACATCTACACGCGCATCATGAACCCCACCACCGACGTGCTGGAGCAGCGCCTGGCCGCCCTGGAAGGTGGCATCGGCGCACTGGCGCTGGCCTCGGGGCAGGCCGCGATCACCTATGCCATCCAGACCATTGCCGAGGCCGGCGACAACATCGTCGCCTCCAGTGCGCTGTATGGCGGCAGCCTCAACCTGCTGGCGCACACGCTGCCGCAGTACGGCATCCAGGCGCGCTTCGCCGACCCCGCCGATCCGGCCGCGTTCGCCGCGTTGATCGACGAGCGCACCAAGGCGGTGTTCGTCGAATCGATCGGCAACCCGCGCGGCAATGTCACCGACATCGCCTCCATCGCCGTAGTCGCTCATGCGGCCGGCGTGCCGCTGATCGTCGACAACACCGTGGCCACGCCCTTCCTGCTGCGCCCGTTCGAGCACGGTGCCGACATCGTGGTGCATTCGCTGACCAAGTACCTGGGCGGCCACGGCAACAGCCTGGGCGGTGCGATCATCGACTCGGGCCGTTTCGACTGGGCTGCGCAGCCAAAGCGCTTCGCCCGCCTCAACCAGCCCGACCCCAGCTACCACGGCGTGGTCTACACCGAGGCCCTGGGCCCTGCCGCCTACATCGCCCGCGCGCGGGTGGTGCCACTGCGCAATACCGGTGCGGCGCTGTCGCCGTTCAATGCGTTCCTGATCCTGCAGGGCATCGAGACGCTGGCACTGCGCATGGAGCGCATCAACGCCAACGCACTGGCCGTCGCGCAGTTCCTGAAGGCGCACGCCAAGGTGGCGTGGGTGCGTTACGCCGGTTTGGCCGACGACCCCGAGCATGCTGCCGCGCAGCGCTACCTCGGTGGCCACGGCTCGGGCGTGCTGACCTTTGGCCTGCCCGGTGGGCGCGAAGCCGGCGCGCGTTTCCTGGATGCGCTGAAGCTGTTCACCCGGCTGGTGAACCTGGGTGACGCCAAGTCGCTGGCCACCCATCCGGCGTCCACGACCCATCGCCAGTTGGACGCAGCTGAACTGGCCAAGGCCGGCGTCAGCGAAGACACCGTGCGGCTGTCGATCGGCATCGAGCACATCGGCGACCTGCGCGCGGACCTGGAGCAGGCCCTGGCCGGCGCCTGATAGCCGCGCGCTTGGTGCATATCGCCACAGGCGATCACCACCGGCCGCGCGATGCGCTACGGTGGAACTGCCTCTCCAAGGCGTGGCAACGTGGCGATCCAGATCCCCGGTCGATGCGGGTCGACCGGGGATTTTTACGTTTTCGGGGTCAGATCCGTTTTCCCGCAGGAAAACGGATCTGACCCCATGTGCCGACGGTCGGCATCAATCCTGGTAGATCCACGTCATGCGTGGATGGATCACCATCGGAATCGAACATCCCGACAGTTCATCAAACAGCATCCACGCATGGCGTGGATCTACTGCAGATCGCGGGAAACTGTCGAAGGCGGGGTGGGTCCGGTTGCGGGAGTGTCCGCGGCATGGATGCCGCGGCCAAGCCCCCATGGAAGGGTTTACGGCGTCTCCCGCAACCGGACCCACTCCGCCATCCCACGGATAGTCAGCTTCTGCTTTTGCTTTTGCCGTTGCCTTGGCAGGTGCAGGGCTGCAAGCCCTGCCGCACCCACACCCCTCACACCACCGGAATGCTGTGCTGCCCCAGATTCCGGTACGGCGGCGTCGACATGATCATCTCCGCCAGCGAATAGGCCAGCTCGCGCTCGGCCATCACCGTGCCGTCGGCGCCGTGCTCCAGCAGATGCTTCACCTCGGCATCGCTGTGCGCACGTGCCAGCAGGGTCAGGTCCGGGTTGATCGCGCGCAGCTTTGCCAGCGCCTCACCGGCTTCCAGCGGCTGCGGAATCGCCAGCACCGCGATCTTGGCGCGCTCCGGGTGGGCCTCGGCCAGCACCCGGTCGGCGGCGGCGCTGCCGCGGATCGCCGCCAGGCCCTTGGCATGCGCCTGTTCGACGTGTTCCTTGTTGTCATCGATCACCAGCACCGGCACGCCGCGATCACGCAGCACCTGCGCCAGCTCACTGCCGACCCGGCCATAGCCGATCACGATGGCGTGGTCACGCAGGTCGCGCGAGGGACCGATGGCCTCTTCCGGCTCCGCCGGCTGCGGCTGCTGTTCCTGCTTGGCCTGCCAACGGTCGAGCAGGCCGAACACCAGCGGGTTGAGCATGATCGACACCAGCGCACCGGCCAGTACCAGCGACTGGCCTTCCTTCGGCAGGATCTGCAGCGCCACGCCCAGGCCGGCGATGATGAAAGCGAACTCACCGATCTGCGCCAGGCTGGCCGAGATCGTCAGCGCGGTGCTGGTGGGATGGCCGAATGCGCGCACGATGAAGAACGCGGCGGCCGACTTGCCGAACATGATGATCAGCACCGTGGCCAGCACCTGCCACGGATGCTGGACGAGGATGTTGGGGTCGAACAACATGCCCACCGAGACGAAGAACAGCACCGCGAATGCGTCGCGCAGCGGCAGCGAATCGTGCGCGGCCTTGTGGCTCAGCTCCGATTCGTTGAGCAGCATGCCGGCGAAGAACGCGCCCAGCGCGAACGAGACACCGAACAACATGGCCGAACCGAACGCCACGCCCAGCGCGATCGCCAGCACCGACAGAGTGAACAGTTCGCGCGAACCGGTACCGGCGATGCGTTCCAGGATCCACGGAATGACCCGGCGCCCGACCACCAGCATCACCGCTACGAACAGGCCCAGCTGCACGAAGGTCCAGCCGATGTCGGCCAGCACGCTGCCCAGCGAATGCGATTCCTTGGCCGCGTCCGGGCCGAACACACCGGCCATCACCGGCATCATCACCAGCGCCAGCACACAGGCCAGGTCTTCGACGATCAGCCAGCCGACCGCGATCTTGCCGCGCATGGTCTCCAGCAGGCGGCGTTCCTCCATCGCCCGCAGCAGCACCACGGTACTGGCGGTGGCCAGCGAGAAACCGAAGATGACGCCATGGATGGCCGGCCAGCCCATCAGCGAGGCCACGCCCCAGCCGAGCAGGGTAGCGACCGCGATCTGGCCGATGGCACCGGGAATGGCGATGGCCTTGACCGCCATCAGGTCCTTCAGCGAGAAGTGCAGGCCGACGCCGAACATCAGCAGCATCACGCCCAGCTCGGCCAGCTGGTTGGCCAGCGCCTGGTCGGCGACGAAGCCGGGGGTGAACGGTCCTACGCAGATGCCAGCAACCAGGTAACCGACCAGCGGAGACAAACGCAGCTTGTTGGCCAACGCGCCGAAGATGAAGGCGAGCCCCAGGCCAACGGCCACGATGTTGATCAGGTCGGTGTCATGGTGCATCGGCACTCGCAGAAATCGGGGGGATGCCCCGATTTTCACCGATGAGGCCAGATACGGCAAACCCGCCGGCCACGTGCCGTGGTCGGCGGGTTTGCCCACGCATTTCTCCTCTACCCCCGCCTTCGGCGCGCCCCGTCAACAGGAAGGGGCTCTCCTCCAGACGCGGCGAGGGGATGCCGGCCAGCGACCGGCACTACCAGAGCGGCGCCGGGCAGGGCCCGGCGCTACCGATACCGCTTACCAGGTGTATTTGATCCGCCCGTACACATACGCGCCGTTGAAGCCGAACGGCGAGTAGTTGCTGTACGGCAGCATGCCGAAGGTGGAGTTCTGCAGGTCTTCGGTACGGTCCGGGTACTTGTCCAGCAGGTTGTCGGCGCCTACGGTCAGGGTCCAGTTGCTGCTCGGCTTGTAGCTGGCCGAGGCATCCACCACCCAGGCATCGCCGTAGGTCTGGTCACGCAGCGCGGTGGCCGAGTTGCGCACGGTGAACTTGCCGTAGCGGGTGGCGGCCAGGCCCAGTTCCCAGTGGTCCGAACGCCAGGTACCGCTCAGGATCGCCTTGTCGCGCGGGTAGCTGTCCTCGATGCGGCCGATCTCGTCGCGGCCGATCAGCGACTGGTTCAGGCCCAGCGTGCCGAACACCGCCGGGGTGCCACCGACGCGGCGCACTTCGGTGTCGTTGTAGCTGTAGGCCGCGGTCAGCTCGAGGCTGCTGGCCGTGAACGGCACGGTGTAGCTGGACACGAAGTCAACGCCGCGGGTGCGCGTATCCAGGCCGTTGGTGAAGTACGAGAACGCGGTCACCTGCGGCAGGCCGAGGCTGGAGAGCAGCGCGCTGCTGGCGGCATTGGTGGTGATGCTGGACGACAGTGCGATGCGGTTGTCGATGTCGATCTGGTACGCATCGACCGTGATGTACAGGCGGTCGACCGGCTGCAGCACCAGGCCCAGGCTGTAGGAGGTGGATGTCTCGGCCTTCAGCGGCGAAGCGCCCAGCGCCTGTGCGGCCGCGCTGGTGGTCGGGAAGGTGCCGCGTTCGACGAACACGCCGTTGGTGAACTGGCTGGTGACGGCCTGGTAGCCCTGCTGCGCCAGCGACGGCGCGCGGAAGCCGCTGGACGCGGTTGCCCGCAGTGCGACCTTGTCGGTGAACGCATAGCGCGCCGACAGCTTGCCGGAGAAGCGGTCGCCGAAGTCCGAGTAGTCCTCGTAGCGGCCGGTGATGCCGGCCGAGAATTTCTCGGTCAGGTCCGCTTCCAGGCCGGCGTAGACGGCGTAGTTGTGGCGGTCGGCGTGCACTTCATTGGTCGGGGTGAAGCCACCGAAGCCCTGCGCGCCGCTGCCGGTGTACGAGTTCAGCTCGCCGGGCTTCTGGTCCCACTTCTCCTTGCGGTACTCACCACCAAAGGAGAGCGTGACCGGGTAGGCCAGGCCCCAGTCCAGCGACTTGGTCAGGTCGGCGTTGAAGATGTCCTGCTGGTACTTCAGCGTGCCGTCGTAGAACGAGCGCGGACTGGTCGCACCCAGGCTGTAGTTGATGCTGTTGCGGGTGTGGAAGTCGAGGGTGTTCTCGCCGTGGTTCAGGCTCAGGTCCCAGGTCCAGCCGTTGTCGGTGTTGCCCTTGACCCCGGCCACCAGCGAGCGGTCCTTCGAGTACTGGTTGATCTCCGGCACGAAGCCGTCCGGGTAGGTCTGCGCCAGCAGCGCGGTCTGACCGTTGTGGTTGCGCGAGCGGTAGAACGCGAACGAGGTGATGTCGCGGTTGCTGAGCAGGGCGCTGGCGTAGCCGGTCACGTGGTCGCTGAAGTCGAAGCTGGCGTTGGCCGAGGCCGCAGTGGCATCCACGCGCGGGTCGCCGACGATGAAGGTGGTCTGGCCGATGCTTGGGAAGTTGCCGGTGTTCGGCGTGGTGCCACGGTACGGGCCGGCGCGGTTGCTCTCGTCCTGCTGGCTGATCTGGCCGGCCACGTGCACGCGGCCACGGCCATTGCCGAACTCGACGCCGGTATCGCCGGACAGCTGGTACTTGTTGCCGTCGCCGGCCGAGTACTGGCCGTAGTCCACCGCCAGGCTGCCGCCACTGCCGCTTCCCTTGAGCACGATGTTGATGACGCCGGCGATGGCGTCCGAGCCGTACTGCGCCGAGGCACCGTCGCGCAGCACTTCCACGCGCTCGATGGCGGCGATCGGGATGGCGTTGATGTCCACTGCCGACGAGCCACGGCCGATGCTGCCGTTGACGTTGATCATTGCCGAGGTATGACGGCGCTTGCCGTTGACCAGCACCAGCACCTGGTCCGGCGACAGGCCGCGCAGCTGTGCCGGGCGCACGCCGCTGGTGCCGTCGGTCAGGGCCGGGCGCGGGAAGTTCAGCGAGGGCAGGGCGCGCGACAGCGCCGTGGCCAGTTCGCTGGTGCCGGTGGACTGCAGGGCTTCGGGGGTGATGATGTCGATCGGCGACTGCGACTCGGCGACCGTGCGGTCGGCCACGCGGGTGCCGGTGACGATCACCGTGTCCAAGGTGTTGGCGGCGGTGCCGGCCTGCTGGGCGGCGGCAACGAACGGAGAGCCACCGAGTGCGACAGCGACGGCGGCGGCGATCAGGCTGGTCTTGCGGGTCATCGGGATGGGGCTCCGGTTGGCGGGGGCGGCACCGGAATCGACATCACGGACGTGAGGCGGACGGCGGTTGTTGCGGTGCGCAAGGCAGGAATTAACGGGATATTCAGTGCCTGTCAAATGGTTGCAACAGGAAAAAACGTTGCAGCAGCAACCATTTAGCGGCAGAGGGCAGCGGCGGGAGGTGGGGCCCGGGGGCTGCGCGGGGCCGACGAGGGAGAGAGTTGGCCTGCCGCCGCGCATCCCGGGGCGCGTCAAGTATTCGTTAACGCTAGAATTGCGTCGCAGGAACAGTGCTCACCAGCACATTCCATTCGGTTATATGGACCCCTCCCCCGATGATCTCCCTTCGTAATTTCGCCTTGCGCCGCGGCGAGCGGCTGCTGTTGTCCAATGTCGACCTGACCCTTCACGCCGGTTACCGGGTGGGCGTGGTCGGCCGCAACGGTGCTGGCAAGTCCAGCCTGTTCGCGGCGGTGAAGGGCGAGCTGGAGGCCGACAAGGGTGACGTCGACCTGCCCGGCAAGGTCCGTATCGCCAGCGTGGCGCAGGAAACCCCGTCGCTGCCGGACCCGGCGCTGAGCTTCGTGCTGGGCGGTGACATCGAAGTGGCCGCGGTTCTGGCCGCCGAGGCCGAGGCGACCGCCCGTGAAGACTGGGAAGCGGTGGCTGAGGCGCACACGAAGATGGCCGAGCTCAATGCCTACGATGCCGAAGCGCGCGCCGGCAAGCTGCTGCACGGCCTCGGTTTCCCGGCCGAGACCCATCACCGCGCGGTGTCCTCGTTCTCCGGCGGCTGGCGCGTGCGCCTGAACCTGGCGCGCGCGCTGATGATGCCCAGCGACCTGCTGCTGCTGGACGAACCGACCAACCACCTGGATCTGGACGCGGTGTACTGGCTGGAACAGTGGCTGCTGAAGTACCCGGGCACCCTGCTGCTGATCTCGCATGACCGCGAGTTCCTCGACAACGTGGCCACCCACACCCTGCACCTGCACGGTGGCGGCGCCAAGCTCTACCCGGGTGGCTACACCGATTTCGAGCGCCAGCGCGCCGAACAGCTGCGCCAGCAGCAGATCGCGCACGAGAAGGAACAGGCCGAGCGCGCCCACCTGCAGAGCTTCATCGACCGCTTCAAGGCGCAGGCCAGCAAGGCCGCGCAGGCGCAGAGCCGCATGAAGCGCCTGGCCAAGCTGGCCGGCACCGAAGCGGTGCGTGCCGAGCGTGAGTTCCGCATCGAGTTCGCGCCGCCGGCCAAGCTGCCGTTCTCGCTGATCCGCCTGAACCACGTCGAGGCCGGCTACGGCAAGGACGCGGTGATCCTGCACAACGTCGGCTTCGGCCTGGAAGCGGGCCAGCGCATCGGCCTGCTTGGCCCGAACGGCGCCGGCAAGACCACGCTGGTGAAGACCCTGGTGGGCGAACTGGCACCGATCGTCGGCGAGCGCATGGCGCACCCGGACCTGAAGATCGGCTACTTCGCCCAGCACACGGTGGAGTCGCTGCACGAAGGCCAGTCGCCGATGGAGCACTTCCGCGAGATCGCCCCGGATGCGCCGAACCAGTCGTTCCGCGATTTCCTCGGCAAGTGGAACTTCCCCGGCGACCGCGCATTCGAGCCGGTCGATGGCTTCTCCGGTGGCGAGCGCGCACGACTGGCGCTGGCGCTGATCGCCTGGCAGCAGCCGAACGTGCTGCTGCTGGACGAACCGACCAACCACCTTGACCTGGAAATGCGCGAAGCGCTGGCCGAAGCACTGGCCACTTTCGAGGGCGCGATCGTGATGGTCTCGCATGACCGCCACCTGATCGGCCTGGTCTGCGATACCTACTGGCGCGTGGCCGATGGCGTGGTCGAGCCGTTCGACGGCGACCTCGACGCCTACGCCGCCTGGCTGCGTACCCGCCCGCAGGCACAGGGCACCAAGGCGCGCATGGAGCAGGTGGAAGAGCCGGTGGTGGTCAAGACCGCGCCGGTGGCGCAGGTGGTGCAGAAAAAGCCGGTGAACCCGCACAAGCTGGCTGCCGCCGAAGCCAAGGTGGCCGAGCTGGAAGGCGCCCTGGCCGAACTGGACCGGCAGTTGGCCGACCCGGCCAACTATGCCGATGCCACGCGCATGGCCGTGATTGGCCGTGACCGCGAAACCGCTGCCGCCCAGCTTGAAAAGGCCGAAGCGGCCTGGATGGAACTGCTGGAGTCCTGATTCCACCGGTAGCGCCGGGCCATGCCCGGCGGCTTTTCCGATCCGTTGCGCTCGCCGGGCATGGCCCGGCGCTACCCACGTCGCCTGTGTTTCATCCCTGCGCCTGCAGCCACTCGCGGAAGCGCTTGGCCGGCTCACGTTCGGCGCGCGAGCGCAATCGCGTCAGCCAGTAACGCCCCAGGTCAAGCGTGGTGCCGAACGGCTGCAGCAGGCGGCCCTCGGCCAGCTCCTGCTCGAACATGCGCAGCGGCAGCAGCGCCACGCCGGCGCCACCGGCGGCCGCCATCGCGACCGTCAACGAGGAATCGAATACCGGCCCGCGCGCTTCCACGCCGCTGACCCCGGCCGCCTGCAACCAGCGCGGCCACTCGTCGCTGCGGTAGGAGCGCAGCAGCGGCAGCGTGCCCAGGTCACGCGGCTGCTTCAGGCGCCGTGCCAGCGCCGGTGCGCACAGCGGCGCAAACGGCGCATCGAGGATCGCCGTGCAGGCCTGGCCCTGCCAGTCGCCATCACCAAAGCGGATCGCCAGGTCCAGCCCTTCACCGGCCAGGTCGATGCGGTTGTTGTGGGTCTGCAGGCGCAGCTCGATGTCCGGATGCGCGCTCTCGAACGCAGCCAGTCGTGGCAGCAGCCAACCAGTGGCGAAGGTGCCGACCACGCCCAGGGTCAGCACCTCACGCGCAGGTCCGCCGGTGTAACGCGCGATGCTGGCCGAGAGGCGCTCGAACGATTCGTTGAGCACGGGATACAGCGCCGCACCTTCATCGGTGAGGGCAACGCCACGTGGCAGCCGATGGAACAGGCGGATGCCGAGCCGATCCTCCAGCCCGCGGATCTGATGGCTCAGCGCCGCCTGGCTGACACACAGCTCCAGTGCGGCCCGTGTGAAGTTCTGGTGGCGGGCGGCGGCTTCGAAGGCACGCAGCGCGTTCAGCGGCAGGGTGGGGTGCAGCATTGCGCAGTCGTGAGCTGGAGTGATGGCTGATCGTAACCCGTTATCTGTAAGTGCCGTCAATTACGGTGTTGAATGCGACAAGCATGAGTTAATCTAATGCCTGGCGATGATTTTTTGCGCTGGTCGTGCCCGGAGGGGGGCGCCAATAATCGAACGGTCCCCAGGAGAACCCCGCATGCTCGCCCGTCGCCGATTCCTGCAGTTCAGTGGTGCCGCCGTTGCTTCCTCGCTCGCCCTGCCGTTGCTGGCACGTGCGGCGGGCGCGCCGCACGCCGCCGCCCCGACCGATACCGCCATCACCGCCGCCAGCGATTTCGCCGCGCTGGAGAAGGCCTGCGCAGGACGCTTGGGCGTGACCCTGCTCGATACCGCCAGCGGTCGCCGCGTCGGCCATCGCCAGGACGAGCGTTTCCCGATGTGCAGCACCTTCAAGAGCATGCTGGCCGCGACCGTGCTCAGCCAGGCCGAGCGCACTCCTTCGCTGCTCGACCGGCGCGTGCCGGTGCGCGAGGCCGACCTGCTCTCGCACGCACCGGTGACCCGCCGCCATGCCGGCAAGGACATGACCGTGCGCGATCTGTGCCGGGCCACCATCATCACCAGCGACAACACGGCCGCCAACCTGTTGTTCGGCGTGGTCGGCGGGCCGCCAGCGGTCACCGCGTTCCTGCGTGCCAGCGGCGATACGGTCAGCCGCAGCGACCGGCTGGAGCCGGAAATGAACAGCTTCGCCGAAGGCGACCCGCGCGACACCACCACGCCGGCGGCGATGGCGGGTTCGCTGCAGCGTGTGGTGCTGGGGAAAGTGCTGCAGCCGGCATCGCGCCAGCAGTTGGCCGACTGGTTGATCGACAATGAAACCGGCGATGCCTGCCTGCGGGCGGGACTGGGCAAGCGCTGGCGGGTGGGCGACAAGACCGGCAGCAATGGCGAGGACGCGCGCAACGACATTGCCGTGTTGTGGCCGCGCGCGGGCGGCGCACCGTGGGTGCTGACCGCCTATCTGCAGGCCGGCGCGATCAGCAACGAGCAGCGCGCCCTGGTGCTGGCCCAGGTGGGCCGGATCGCCGATCGACTGATTGGATGAGGTAACCGGGGTCATTCAAACGTGGCTTGCCGGATCGGTTCGGCGCGCGCATCCTGCGCGCGTTCGAACCCCACGGAAGACCCCGATGAGCCATGAGTTGATCTACCTGCTGCTGATCTTCGCGCTGCTGGTGATCCCGCGCGCGCTGCAGCGTTTCAGCCTGCCCGCACCACTGACCTGCCTGCTGTTCGGCATCATCGGCATGCTCTGGCTGGGCGACCAGGCCCACGATGCGGTGATCGGCCTGCTGGCCACGCTGGGTATTTCCTCGCTGTTCCTGTTCGCCGGCCTGGAAGTGGACCTGCAGGCGCTGCGTCGTGGCATGTGGCCGCTGTTGGCGCACCTGGTGATCCGCAGTGCGACGTTGTTCGGCGTTGGCTGGCTGGCCTGGCGTTACGCAGGGCTGCCGTGGCAGGCCGCGGGCCTGCTGGCGCTGGCGCTGCTGACGCCCTCCACCGGTTTCATCATGGATTCGCTGTCGCGGCTGGGCCTGAGCGAAGACGAGCGGTTCTGGGTGACCAGCAAGGCCATTGCCGGCGAACTGCTGGCGCTGGCGGCGTTGTTCATCGTGCTGCAGGCCGGTGACCCGGGCCACATGGCGCTGTCCAGCCTGGCCCTGCTGGCGATGATGGTCGGCCTGCCGCTGCTGTTCATCGCGCTGGGACGCTGGGTGGCGCCGCATGCCCCCGGCTCGGAATTCTCGCTGCTGGTGATGGTCGGCATGGTGGCGGCCTACATCACCTACCTGCTGGGCGTGTATTACCTGGTTGGCGCGTTCATCGCCGGGCTGGTCGCGCGCCTGCTGCACCAGCGCATGCCGCTGCTGGCCTCGCACGAGAACCTGCACGCGTTGCGCCTGTTCGCGTCGTTCTTCGTGCCGTTCTACTTCTTCAATGCTGGCACCAAGGTGCCCAGTGAAGCACTCAGCTTCGAGGCGCTGGGGCTGGGCATCGTGATCACCCTGGTGGTGCTGCCGCTGCGCATCGGCGTGGTCTGGCTGCAGCGCCGGGTGATGTTTGGCGAGAGCTTCCGCAGCAGCCTGCGGGTCTCGTTGGCGCTGGCACCGACGCTGATCTTCACCCTGGTACTGGCGGCGATCATGCGCGAGCGCTTCCAGATTCCGGCGGTGCTGTTCGGTGCGTTGCTGCTGTATGCCGCGTTGACCACGCTGCTGCCGTCGCTGGTGTTCCGTACACCGTTTGACGTTGATCCGGTGGAGCAGGAGCCGGCCGGCGAGGGCGAGGCCGCACCGGTGGCGGCGACCGAAGCACTGCCGGCAGCACCGTCTGCCGAGCGCTGAGCGGACCTGGCGCGCGGTTTGCGCCCATCGGCCATGGCCGTTAGGGTTGGGGCATGAGACCGATTGCCGTTGCCACTACCGCCGCCCTCCTGCTCAGCCTCGCTGCGTGCACGCAGCGCTCCGATACGGTCGCCCATGACCTGGCGACCGCACCGGCCGATGCGTTCATGGCCGCCATCGCCGCACATTGCGGCCAGGCCTACGCAGGCAAGGTGGTGGAGGACACGCCGGCACCGACCGGCAAGGATCCGTTCGCCGGGCAGCGCCTGGTGATGCATGTGCGCGGCTGCGCCGATCCGGCGCATGAGCTGCGCATCCCGTTCCATGTCGGTGATGACCACTCGCGGACCTGGGTGCTGACCCGCACGCCGAACGGGCTGCGCCTGAAACACGACCATCGCCACGAAGACGGCAGCCCCGACGCAATCACCCTGTACGGTGGCGACAGCACGCCGCCGGGAACTGCCGAACGTCAGCAGTTCCCGGCCGATGCCGATTCGGTGGCGATGTTCCGCCGTGCCGACATGCTGGCTTCCACGCACAACACCTGGGCGATGGAGATCGATCCGGACCAGACGTTCGTCTACGAGCTGACGCGCCCGGAGGGCCGCCGGTTCCGCGTGCAGTTCGACCTGAGCAAGCCGGTCGATCTGCCGCCACCGCCCTGGGGTGATGAGGCCGCGCAGCCAGTCCGGTAGCGCCGGGCCGTGCCCGGCGGGTTTTCTGCGGTTGACCGCGCCACTGCGCTCGCCGCCACTGCGCTCGCCGGGCATGGCCCGGCGCTACCCCTCAACGCGTACCGAAGCGCGCGCGGCAGCCGTTGCTCACCCACACCTGGCCGCGCGAGTAACCCCAGCTGCGGCCTTCCTGGCAGGCGCTGCCGGACAGCTGCTGCTGCAGCACCGGCCGGCCCTGGCGATCATCCCAGTCGCAGGTCTGCGAACGATTGTTGTTGCTGCTGCAGGTGACGGAATAGTTGCTGTTGCCACCGCCCCAGCCGCCACCACCACCACCCCAGCCGCGGGCCTCGGCGAATTCGGCGCGGCAGCCATTGCTGACCCACACCGCGCCGTTGCGCACGCCCCAGGTACGGCCCTCGTCGCAAGGGCTGCCGGACAACTGGCGGACCAGGCGGGCATTGCGCCAGCCGACCGGGCAGCTGCGCTCGCGATTGTTCTGGCTTTCGCAGCGGATGGTCTCGCCGGGTCGACCGTTGTTGCCGCCCCAGCCACCGCCATTGCCGCCGCCCCAGCCACCACGGGCCTCGACGAACTCGGCGCGGCAGCCGTTGGTGACCCAGATGCTGCCATTGCGGCTGCCCCAGGTGCGGCCTTCCTCGCAGGGGCTGCCAGACAACTGGCGGACCAGCTGCGCGCCGCGCCAGCCGGTGTTGCAGACCCGTTCGCGGTTGCTCTGGCTTTCGCAGCGGATCACCCCGTTCTGCGCAGAGGCGGACGGGGCGGGCAAGGTAAGGGTGCCCAGGGCACCAAGGCTGAGGGTCACGGCCAGGCTGGCCAGGGACAGCGGTTTCATGGCGGCATCCCATACGGTGGCAGGTGCCCGACTATAGGGAGGGGGACGATCAAGCCGGTGTGACTGGCCGGATTTGCCCCAGCCGGGGCCTCGGCCGCAGAATACGAGGCTTTCCGGCCCCCATCCGGTGCCGGCGTTCTCCAGCGGAGCTTCCCCCATGCGTACCCACTTCTGCGGCCTGGTCGACGAGACCCTGATTGGCCAGACTGTCACCCTCGCCGGCTGGACCGACGTGGCCCGTAATCAGGGCGGCGTCTGCTTCATCGATCTCCGCGATCATGAAGGCATCGTGCAGGTGACGGTGGAGGTCGACAATGCCGAAGTGTTCGCCGTGGCCGCGTCGCTGGGCTACGAGGACGTGCTGCAGGTGGAAGGCGTCGTGCGCGCCCGCCACGCGGTGAACGACAAGATGCGCACCGGCAAGGTGGAAGTGATCGCCACCGCCATCACCGTGCTGAACAAGGCCGCGCCGCTGCCGTTCCACGCCCACGAGAACCCGGGCGAGGAAACCCGCCTGAAGTACCGCTACCTGGACCTGCGCCGCCCGGAAATGCAGCGCATGCAGCGCACCCGCATCAAGCTGGTGCAGGCCCTGCGCCGCCACCTGGACGAGAAGGGCTTCCAGGACATCGAGACCCCGATCCTGACCAAGGCGACCCCGGAAGGCGCGCGCGACTTCCTGGTGCCGGCGCGCATGCACCCGGGCGAGTTCTACGCCCTGCCGCAGAGCCCGCAGCTGTTCAAGCAGATCCTGATGGTGGCCGGCTTCGACCGCTACTACCAGATCGCGCGCTGCTTCCGCGACGAGGCCCTGCGTGCCGACCGCCAGCTGGAGTTCACCCAGCTGGACATGGAATTCGCCTTCGTGCGCGAGCGCGACGTGCAGGATTTCGTCGAGGACATGATCCGCGCCATCTTCAAGGAAGTGGTGGACGTGCAGCTGGATGCCAGCTTCCCGCGCATGACCTGGGCTGAAGCCATGCGCCGCTACGGCTCGGACAAGCCGGACCTGCGCATCGCGCTGGAACTTGTGGACGTGGCTGAACTGGTCAAGGACAGCGAGTTCCCGGTGTTCACCGGCCCGGCCAATGATGCCGAGGGCCGCGTGGCTGCGCTGCGCATCCCGGGCGGTGCGTCGCTGTCGCGCAAGCAGATCGACGAATACGCCGCGCATGCCGCCAAGTACGGCGCCAAGGGCCTGGCCTACATCAAGATCGCCGACAACGGCGAAGTCAGCTCGCCGATCCAGAAGTTCTTCAGCGAAGCGTCCTTCGCCGCGCTGGTCGCCCACGTCGGTGCCGGCAACGGTGACATCGTGTTCTTCGGCGCCGGTGGCTACAACAAGGTCTCCGACTTCATGGGCGCGCTGCGCCTGAAGGCCGGCAAGGACTTCGGCCTGGTCGCCGAGGGCTGGGCGCCGCTGTGGGTCACCGACTTCCCGATGTTCGAGTGGGACGAGGAAGAACAGCGTTACGTCGCCCTGCATCACCCCTTCACCGCACCGGCCGTGGACGATATCGCCGACCTGCGCGCCAATGCCCGTACCGCCGTCTCGCGCGGCTATGACATGGTGCTCAACGGCAATGAAATCGGCGGCGGTTCGATCCGTATCCACCGTCCGGACATGCAGAGCGCGGTGTTCGAGCTGCTCGGCATCGGTGCCGAAGAGGCCCGTGCCAAGTTCGGCTTCCTGCTCGACGCGCTGAACTATGGCGCGCCGCCGCACGGTGGCATCGCCTTCGGCATCGACCGCATCGCCGCGCTGATGGCCGGCACCGAGTCGATCCGCGACGTCATCCCGTTCCCGAAGACCACCGGTGCACAGGATCTGATGACCGACGCGCCGTCGCCGATCGTCGACGCGCAGCTGGCCGAAGTGCACATCCAGGTTCGCCCCAAGACCAACTGATCAGGAGATCCAGGCAATGACCGAGTTCGCGTTTTCGCTGGAGTGGGAAAAGCTGGGCAATGAAGGCGCCGAGGCCAATCTGGTCACCGAGCGTGCACGCGTGTTCGGTGGTTGGCTGGTCCGCGTCGGTACCAACCCGGCGGCGATGGCCCTGACCTTCGTCGCCGACGGCGAAGGCCGCTGGGACGGTGAAGACTTCGGCGTCGAGGATTACGAAGACGACGAAGAGGAAGAGTACGACGAGGACGAGGAAGGCGAGGAAGAAGAGGACGAAGAGGAATACGAGGAAGAGGACGAGGAAGACGAAGAAGCGGAATCGTCGGAAAAGGCTTGACCGCCCCTCCGCGCTGACGTCAACTTCCTGCATGTATTCGATCCGCCGCGCCACTGTGGACGACGCGCCGACCCTGTCGGCGCTGGCCGCCCGCACGTTCACCGAAACCTTCGGCCATCTGTATCCGCCGCAGGATCTCCAGGCCTTCCTTGAGGAGGCCTATACGGTCGAGCGCCAGCGCGTGATCCTGGCCCACCCGGATTACGCGGTGTGGCTGCTGGAACTGGACGGGGAGGCGGTCGGCCATGCCGCCGCCGGCCCCTGTGGCCTGCCGCACCCGGACGTGAAGCCCGGTGACGGCGAACTCAAGCGCCTGTACCTGATCAAGACCCAGCAGAGCTGTGGCTGGGGCAGCCGCCTGCTGGAAACCGCACTGGCCTGGCTGGAACACGAAGGCCCGCGCACCCTGTGGTTGGGCGTGTGGTCGGAAAACTTCGGCGCACAGCGCTTCTACGCCCGCTACGGTTTCGAGAAGGCCGGCGAATACCTGTTCCCGGTGGGCGACACGAACGATCTCGAATTCATCCTGCGCCGCGCACCGCGCGCGGCCTGATGTTCACCGCCGCTTGCTGCGCGCGCGTGTTCAATCACCGTACGTTCCTGCCCCGCTGACTGCCAGGCTGTTTGCATGACTCCCCCCGTATTGCTGCTGCATGGCATCTGGAATGCCCGCGCCTGGGTCGGGCCGCTGGCCTGGCGCCTGCGCGCGCGTGGCTTCCAGGTGCACGCGTTTGGTTATTCCTCGGTGTTCGGTGGCCCCGACGTGGCCGTGCCGCAGCTGCTGGAGCGGCTGGCAGATGCCGGCCCGTTGTCGCTGGTCGGCCACAGCCTGGGCGGGCTGCTGGCGCTGGAAGCGCTGCGGCGCAATCCGCAGCTGCCGGTGCAGCGCGTGGTCTGCCTGGGCTCGCCGCTGCGCGGCAGTGGCACCGCGCGCTCGTTGTCCGATCATGGCTGGGGCCTGGCGCTGGGCCGCAGCAGCGAGCTGCTGCTGGATGGCCTGCCGGACTGGCAGGGCAAGGCCGAGGTCGGCCTGATCGCCGGTTCGGTACCGCACGGTCTGGGCAGCCTGCTGGGCGCGATGGACGACGCCTCCGATGGCACCGTGGCCCTGGCCGAGACCCGGCTGCCGGGCCTGGCCGACCATTGCGTGGTGCGTACCAGCCACAGTGGCCTGGTGGTCTCGCCCGACGCTGCCCGGCAGACCGCGCATTTCCTGCGCCACGGCCAGTTCGACCACAGCCGCGACGCCGCCGCCGCATGAGGTGGTGGGTGCGAACCTTGGTTCGCACGCTTTTCGCCGGGCATGGCCCGGCGCTACCGGCCTGCCTGGGTGGGGGCGTACCGTCCTGCCCTGGTGGGTGCGAACCTTGGTTCGCACGCTCTTCGCCCGGCAATGCCCGGCGGCGGTAGATCCACGCCATGCGTGGATGGCGCCTTCCCGGCATCACTTCGCCCTAGACACGGTTGCCGCCCCCGATCAGGTAGAATCCGCGCCTTGATCCTGAAGCAGCCAGACGGTAGCACCCATGGGTAGAGGCCCCTCCATCGAAGCCCGCAAGAACGCGTCCGACGCGAAGCGCGGCAAGATTTTCACCAAGATCATCCGTGAGATCGGCGTTGCCGCGCGCGGCGGTGGAGGCGACCCCAACAACAACCCGCGCCTGCGCGTGGCGATGGACAAGGGCCTGGCCGTGAACATGTCCAAGGACGTGATCGAACGCGCCATCAAGAAAGCCACCGGTGAACTGGAAGGCGTCGATTACGAGGAAATCCGCTACGAGGGCTACGCCCCGGGTGGCGTGGCCGTGATCGTCGACTGCCTGACCGACAACCGCGTGCGCACCGTGGCCGATGTCCGCCATGCGTTCAGCAAGTGCGGCGGCAACATGGGCACCGAAGGCTCGGTGGCCTTCATGTTCAAGCGCCTGGGCGTGCTCAGCTTCGCCCCGGGCGCCGACGAGGAAGCCATCACCGAGGCGGCCATCGAGGCCGGCGCCGATGACATCGTGGTCTATCCGGACGACGGCTCGATCGATGTGGTCACCAGCCCTGACGCGTTCAACGCGGTCAAGGATGCAATGACCGCTGCGGGCCATGTCGCCGACCACGCCGAGATCACCTTCCGCGCCGACAACGACATCAAGGTCGAAGGCGACGTCGCCCTGCAGGTCAAGAAGCTGCTGGACATGCTGGAAGACCTGGACGACGTGCAGGACGTGTACTCCAACGCCGAACTCGGCGCCGACGCCTACGCCTGAGCCGTCTTCGACGGCCTGGGCGCGGGCCGTTGAACGGTCACCGCGGACAGTCATGAGCCCATACGCCTGCCAGCGCATTCCGTTCCGCCCCGCCAGGAGCGCAGCATGACCCGCATCCTCGGCATCGACCCCGGTTCGCAGCGGACCGGGGTCGGCATCATCGATGTCGACGCCACCGGCCGCGTCAGCCACGTGCATCACCAGCCGCTGGTGCTGCTGGGCGCCGACGACTTCCCGCAGCGCATGAAGCTGCTGGTGCTGGGCCTGGCCGACCTGTGCCGCGAATACGAGCCACAGGAAGTGGCCATCGAACGCGTGTTCATGGCGCGCAACCCCGATTCGGCGCTGAAGCTGGGCCAGGCCCGTGGCGCGGCGATCTCGGCCGTGGTGCTGCGCGACCTGCCGGTGCACGAATATGCTGCCAGCGAGATCAAGCTGGCCGTGGTTGGTCGTGGTGGCGCCGAAAAGCAACAGGTTCAACACATGGTCGGGCTCATGCTCAACCTGAAAACCAAGCTGCAGGCCGACGCGGCCGACGCGTTGGCGGTGGCGATCACCCATGCCCACGTAAGGGCGACGGCCAACCGCCTGGGGCTCAGTGCCCGCCAGGCGTGGGGCCGCAAATGAGGAGCTGCACGCAATGATCGGTCGACTGCGCGGCATCGTCGCCTACAAGGCGCCGCCGTGGCTGGTGGTGGACGTGAACGGAGTGGGCTACGAGCTGGAGGCGCCGATGAGCACCTTCTATGACCTGCCCGAGCTCGGCCGCGAGGTCACCCTGTACACCCATTACTCGCAGAAGGAAGACAGCGTCTCGCTGTACGGCTTCCTGCGCGAGGGCGAGCGGCGCCTGTTCCGCGACGTGCAGAAGGTCAGTGGCATCGGCGCGAAGATCGCGCTGGCCGTGCTGTCCGGCGTCACCGTCGAGGAGTTCGCGCGCATGGTCCAGGCCGGTGACATCACCGCGCTGACCCGCATTCCGGGCATCGGCAAGAAGACCGCCGAGCGCATGGTGCTGGAGCTGCGTGACCGCGCTGCCCAGTTCGGTGCCGGCGGCGCGCTGCCCACCGGCAGTGGCCCGGCCCCGGCCGACCCGCTGTCCGATGCCACCGTGGCGCTGCAGCAGCTGGGCTACAAGCCGGCTGAAGCCGCCCGCATGGCCCGGGATGCCTTCAATGAAGGCGACGAAGTAGCCACCGTGATCCGCAAGGCGCTGCAGTCGGCGCTGCGCTGATCCGCCTTCCTTTCCTTCAACGAACCGCCTGAGCTTCGCCAGGAGTCCCATGTCCAGCAGTCAAACCCCGCACGCAGCTGCCCCCGGCGGCCACGGTCACGCTCCTCCAGCCGGAGGCATGGCGCTGATCATCGGTGCGATCGGCGTGGTCTTCGGCGATATCGGTACCAGCCCGCTGTACACCCTGAAGGAGGCGTTCTCGCCGCACTACGGGCTCAACAGCGACCACGACACCGTGCTGGGCGTGCTGTCGCTGGCGTTCTGGGCGCTGAACATCGTGGTCACGCTGAAGTACGTGACCATCATCATGCGCGCCGACAATGACGGCGAGGGCGGCATCATGGCGCTGATGGCGCTGACCCAGCGCACCCTGCGCAACGGGTCGCGCTCGGCCTATGTGGTGGGCATCCTGGGCATCTTCGGCGCCTCGCTGTTCTTCGGCGACGGCGTGATCACCCCAGCGATCTCGGTACTGGGCGCGGTCGAAGGCCTGGAGGTGGCGGCCCCCGGCCTGCATGCCTTCATCGTGCCGATCACGGTGGTGGTCCTGTTGATGGTGTTCGCCGCGCAGCGCTTCGGTACGGAGAAGATCGGCAAGGCGTTCGGCCCGATCACCTCGGTCTGGTTCATTTCGCTGGCGGCGATCGGCATCTACAACATCGTCGACGCTCCGGAAGTGCTGAAAGCCTTCAACCCGTGGTGGGCGATCCGCTTCTTCATGGAGCACAGCTGGCACGGCATCTTCATCCTCGGTGCGGTGGTACTGGCGGTGACCGGCGGCGAAGCGCTGTATGCCGACATGGGCCATTTCGGCGCCAAGCCGATCCGCCACGCCTGGTACTTCTTCGTGCTGCCGTGCCTGGTGCTGAACTACCTGGGGCAGGGCGCGCTGGTGCTCAACCATCCCGAGGCGCTGAAGAACCCGTTCTTCGAGGCCGTGCCGTCGTGGGCGCTGTACCCGATGATCATCCTGGCCACGATGGCGGCGGTGATCGCCTCGCAGTCGGTCATCACCGGCGCGTTCTCGGTCTCGCGCCAGGCCATGCAGCTGGGCTACATCCCCCGCATGCGCATCAAGCACACCTCGCACGACACCATCGGCCAGATCTACATCCCGGGCATCAACTGGGGCATCGCGGTGATGGTGATCGGCCTGGTGCTGGCCTTCCGCAGCTCGTCCAACCTGGCCGTGGCCTACGGCATCTCGGTGTCGGCCACCATGCTGATCGATACCCTGCTGCTGGCCCTGGTCGCGCGCTCGCTGTGGCCGAAGGCGCGCGCCTGGCTGCTGCCGCTGTGCGTGGTGTTCTTCATCATCGACCTCGGCTTCGTCATCGCCAACGGCGCCAAGCTGCTGCAGGGTGCCTGGTTCCCGGTGGTGCTGGGCATCTTCCTGTTCACCATGATGCGCACCTGGCGCCGTGGCCGCGAACTGCTGCGCGATGAGATCCGCAAGGACGGCATCCGCTTGGATACCTTCCTGCCGGGCCTGATGCTGGCACCGCCGGTGCGCGTGCCGGGCACCGCCGTGTTCCTCACCGCCGACCCGACCGTGGCCCCGCATGCGCTGATGCACAACCTGAAGCACAACAAGGTGCTGCACGAGCGCAACGTGTTCCTGCACGTGGTCACTCTGCCGGTGCCATACGCGCCGGAGGGACAGCGGCTGAAGATCGAATCGGTGGGCGACGAGTTCTACCGGGTCTACGTGCGCTTCGGCTTCATGGAGACCCCGGACGTGCCGCTGGCGCTGATGCGCTCGTGTGACCACGGCGGCATCTATTTCGACCCGATGGACACCACCTTCTTCGCCAGCCGCGAGACCATCGTGGCCACCGCCAACCGCGGCATGCCGATCTGGCGCGACAAGCTGTTCGCGCTGATGCACCGGAATGCCGCGCCCGCGACCGGCTTCTTCCGCATTCCAGGCAACCGTCTGGTCGAGCTGGGCGCGCAGGTGGAGATTTAATCTCCACCTGCGCTACGTCCCACGATTTGCTGCGCAAACCGTGGGCCCCGCACGCATTCCACCTTATCCCTCCGCCTGTCGGCGCGCCCCCTTGAACAACAAGGGGGCTCCGCTTGCGGAGGCACCGCGCGCCAGAAGCTGAGCCAACTCTCCCCCTCTGTTCCATCCACGCATGGCGTGGATCTACCGTGTCGACCAAGGTCGACACCCACCAAGAGCAGGCCATGCCATTCCGGCAGATTGCGCAGATCTGTCGAAGGCGGGGTGGGTCCGGTTGCGGGGGTGTCCGCGGCATGGATGCCGCGGCCAAGCCCCCAAGGACGGGTTCACGGCGTCCCCCGCGACCGGACCCACCCCGCCATCCCCAGTGGATTCGCATTTGACGTTGCCGTTGCCGTTGCCGTTGCCTCTGCGGGTGCCGGGCGCAGCCCGGCCGAAACCCGTACTTTTGCCGCATAATCAGCACATGACCGACGACCGCATCATCGGCGCCGGCGCCACCCGCGAGGATGACGCCGCCGACGCCAGCATCCGCCCCAAGCGCCTTGCCGACTACCTCGGCCAGGTGCCGGTGCGCGAGCAGATGGAAATCTACATCCAGGCGGCCAAGGGGCGTGGCGACGCGCTCGACCACGTACTGATCTTCGGGCCGCCGGGCCTGGGCAAGACCACCCTCAGCCACGTCATCGCCAACGAACTGGGCGTGGCCCTGCGCGTGACCTCCGGCCCGGTGATCGAGAAGGCCGGCGACCTGGCCGCGCTGCTGACGAACCTGCAGCCGCACGACGTGCTGTTCATCGACGAGATCCATCGCCTGTCGCCGGTGGTGGAAGAAGTGCTGTACCCGGCGATGGAAGACTTCCAGATCGACATCATGATCGGCGAGGGCCCCGCGGCGCGCTCGATCAAGATCGACCTGCCGCCGTTCACCCTGATCGGCGCCACTACCCGTGCCGGCCTGCTGACCGCGCCGCTGCGCGACCGCTTCGGCATCGTCCAGCGCCTGGAGTTCTACAGCGTCGAGGAACTGACCCGTATCGTGCGCCGCTCCGCCAGCATCCTCGGCATCGACTGCACCGCCGATGGGGCAGGGGAGATCGCGCGCCGCGCGCGGGGTACCCCGCGTATCGCCAACCGCCTGCTGCGCCGCGTGCGCGACTACGCCCAGGTCAAGGCCGGTGGCCACATCGACGAGCCGGTGGCCCAGGCCGCGATGAAGATGCTCAAGGTCGACCCGGAAGGCTTCGACGAGCTTGACCGGCGCCTGCTGAAAACGATGGTGGACTACTTCGACGGTGGCCCGGTCGGCATCGAATCGCTGGCCGCGGCGTTGTCCGAAGAGCGCGGCACGCTGGAAGACGTGGTCGAGCCCTACCTGATCCAGCAGGGCTTCCTGGTGCGCACTGCGCGTGGCCGCATGGCCACCCACAAGGCCTACCGGCACATGGGCCTGAAGCCCAAGAACCCGCCGCAGGACCTGTTCGCCGAGGTTCCCGATGTCGGTTGAGCCGCGATTCAGTTGGCCGACACGCATTTACTGGGAAGATACCGATGCCGGTGGCGTGGTCTACCACGCCCGGTACGTGGCCTTCATGGAACGGGCCCGGACCGAATGGATGCGCGCGCTGGGCTACGGCCAGGAGCGCATGCGCATCGAGCACGGCATGATCTTCGCGGTGCGTTCGATGCAGATGGATTTCATCAGGCCGGCACGGCTGGATGACACCCTGCAGGTGAGCGCCCGCCTGGTCCAGCTGAAGAAGGCCAGCATGGTCTTCGAGCAGCAGATCCTGCGCGATGGCGAACTGCTGCTGTCGGCCCAGGTCCGCATCGCCGCACTGGAAGCGGCCAGTTTCCGCCCGCGTGGCATGGACGACGCCGTCCTTGCCATGCTGCAACCCCACCTCCACCCCGAATCCGAACTTTGAGGAACAACGGATGATCGCAACGCTCCTGGCCCTGCAGGCCACGGTCACCGAGGCACTGCCGGCCGATGTCAGCAACGCCGCGACCCAGACCCTTGCCCAGGCCACCACCGGCGGCGGCATCAACTACCTCGAGCTGATGGCCAAGGCCAGCCTGCCGGTGAAGATCATCGTGCTGCTGCTGCTGGTCGGCTCGTTCGTCAGCTGGGTGATCATTTTCCGCAAGGCCCGCGTGTTCAAGCAGGCCACCCGTGAAGCCGACGAGTTCGAGAACCGTTTCTGGTCCGGCGCCGACCTGGGCAAGCTGTACAGCTCGGCCACCGACCGCAGCCGCAATGTCGGCGGCCTGGAAGCCATCTTCGAAGCCGGTTTCCGCGAATACACCCGCCTGCGCGACAAGCGCCGGCTGGATGGCCGCGCGCAGCTGGAAGGCGCACAGCGTGCCATGCGCACCACCTACACCCGCGAAGTGGACCAGCTCGAGCGCAACCTGGAGCTGCTGGCCAACATCGGCTCGACCGCGCCGTACGTAGGCCTGGTCGGCACCGTGTTCGGCATCATGGTGACCATGCACGACATGATCAGCAGCGGTGCGCAGGCCGGCATCGCCGCCGTCGCCCCGGGCATCTCCGAAGCGCTGTTCGCCACCGCCATCGGCCTGTTCGTGGCCATCCCGGCAGTGTGGGCCTACAACCGCTTCACCACCCGCGTAGAGCGCATGTCGGTGCGGTTCGAGACCTTCGCCGAAGAGTTCAGCTCCATCCTGCAGCGCCAGAGCGCTGGCGACGAGTAAGCGCCTGACCCGGGAGTCCAAGCCATGTCCGCTGCCATCGGTCGCCGCAAGCGCCGCAAGCTGAAATCGGAAATCAACGTCGTTCCCTACATCGACGTCATGCTGGTGCTGCTGATCATCTTCATGGTCACCGCGCCGCTGCTCACCCTGAGTTTCGACGTCGATCTGCCGCAGTCCAATGCCAAGGCGCTGGAAAGCAAGCAGGACCCGGTGATCGTCTCGGTGCGCCAGGACGGCCAGCTCAGCCTGAAGCTGCCCGATGCCAAGGAACCGACCGCCGTGTCGGCCGAGGAACTGGAAGGCCGCCTGGCCGGCATCGCCGCCCAGGACAAGGGCGTGCGCGTGATCGTCGCCGCCGACCGTGCCGTGGCCTATGAAAAGGTCATCGCCGCGATGGATGTGATCAAGCGCGCCAAGGTAGACAAGGTAGGCCTGGCCACCGATGCACGCTGACGCCCTGCCACCCCCGCAGCAGCGCGAACCCGGCTGGGGCCTGCCCCTGGCGCTGGCGTTGCTGGTGCACCTGCTGGTCGCGCTGGTCTTCATCGTGGCCTGGTTCTGGTCGCCGGAGCGCAACACCGACGCCGCCGCCGGTGATCCGTCGGTCGAGGCCAGCCTGGCGCTGTCTGCGTCCGAGGCCTCCGCTGCGCGCCAGGCCCTGCGCCAGTCGGAAAAGCTGGAAGACCTGCCGCCGCCGGTGGCCGAGCCGGTCCCGGTGCCGGAAGACACCATTCCGCCGCCGCAGCCGATCCTCGAGCCGCGCCCGCAGGACGCCCCCACGCCGCAGCAGCAACAGGCGCAGGAGCGTGTCGCGCAGCCGGACACCAAGGACCAGGAAGCAGTGAGCGCGCTGGCCATCTCGCAGGAGAAGGCCAAGCAGGAGCAGGAAGCCAAGCGCCGCCAGGAGCAGATCGACCTGACCGAACGCAAGCGCCAGGAAGAAGCGGAGCAGAAGCTGCGCCTGGCCAAGCAGCAGGAAGCGGACGAGAAGAAGAAGCAGGCCGAGCAGGAGCGCGTGGCGGCTGACAAGGCCGAGGCCGAGAAGCAGAAGAAGATCGCCGAGATCCGTGCCCGCCGCGAGCAGGCCGAGAAGGAAGCCAAGCTGGCCGAACAGAAGCTGCGCCAGGTGGCCGCCGCGCGCAACGCTGCCGGCAGTGCCGCCGCCGGTGCCAGCGGTGCATCCCAGCCGGCCGCCGGTGGCGGTGGCAACAGCGACGATCTTTCGGCCAAGTACGCAGCCGCCATCCAGGCCAAGGTACTGTCGCAGTGGGTGCGCCCGGATACGGTGCCGCTGGGCCAGCGCTGCCAGATCACCATCACCCAGATTCCGGGTGGCACGGTGATGCAGGCCAAGGTCAGCCCGAACTGCCCGTACGACGAGGCCGGCAAGCGTTCGATCGAAGCCGCCGTGCTCAATGCGCAGCCGCTGCCGTATCGCGGCTTTGAATCGGTGTTCGCGCGCACGCTCAACTTCACCTTCACCGCCCAGGATCGCTGAAGCGGCCGGGCAGGGCGGCCAGCGTGGCCGCTCGTACCCACGGTTGTCGTGCCTGCCTCTGGTGGGCCCGGTCCCGGCCGGGCAGTCTGTGGACTGCTGTCGAACACCGCCCCGCAGGGCGGCGTGACGGGGCGGGCGGGCGCGATGTTAGCCACGACGTTAACGGTGCGTGAGAGGACGGGCTGGAACTGACCCGGAATTCACGTACCCTTGGTTCATGATTGCGAAGCGGTTCACTTCCGCTTTGTTATCCCTCGTTCCGGTTTCCCCCTATTGAGCGCTCCATGAAAAAGATGCCTCGCTGGCTTGCCGTGTTTGCGGCCCTGTTGCTGCCCTTTGCTGCCGTCGCGCAGCAGAAGGGGCTGGATATCGACATCATCGGCGGCAATGCCTCCGCGCTGCCGATCACCATCGTGCCGATGCCCTACCAGGGTTCGGCGGCTGCACCGCAGACCGACGTCGCTGGCGTGGTCCGTGCCGACCTGGAGCGTTCGGGCCAGTTCCGTACGCTGCCCGAAGCGCAGATCGTCGAGAAGCCGGTGCGCGGCGGCGACATCCAGTTCGCCACCTGGCGTGCGCTGAAGCAGAACTACATCGTGGTCGGTCGCGTGCTCGACGCCGGGGCTGGCGCCTATCGCGTCGAGTACGAACTGTTCGACGTGCCCAAGGGCGAGCGCCTGCTGGGCCTGGCGATGACCGCCCGTGGCAACGCCATGCGCGACGTCGCCCACCAGATGGCCGACGCCATCTACGAAAAGATCACCGGCGTGCGCGGTGCCTTCTGGACCCGCATCGCCTACGTGACCGCCAGCGGCAAGGGCGACGCCATGCGCTATGCGCTGATGGTGGCCGACTCCGATGGCTACAACCCGCAGACCATCGTGCGTTCGGCCGAGCCGCTGCTGTCGCCGTCCTGGAGCCCGGATGGCAGCAAGCTGGCCTACGTCAGCTTCGAGCGTGGCAATTCGGCCATCTACATCCAGAACATCGGCACCGGCGCGCGCGAGCTGGTCACCAGCTTCCGCGGCATCAACAGCGCCCCGGCATTCTCGCCGGACGGCCGCAAGCTGGCCCTGACCCTGTCGCGTTCGGGCAATCCAGAAATCTACGTGATGGACCTGGGCAGCAAGCAGCTGACCCAGCTGACCAACCACTTCGCCATCGATACCGAGCCGACCTGGGCGCCGGACGGCAGCGCGGTGTACTTCACCTCCGACCGCGGCGGCCGTCCGCAGGTCTACAAGGTCGGTGCCGGCGGCGGCAGCGCCGAGCGCGTGACCTTCCAGGGCAACTACAATGCCAAGCCCTCGGTGTCCTACGACGGCAAGAAGATCGCCGTCGCCCAGGGCTCGGGCAACAGCTACAAGATCGCGATGATGGACAGCTCGCTGGGTTCGCCGCGCTGGAGCACGCTGTCCCCGGGTTCGCTGGATGAATCGCCGAGCTTTGCGCCCAACGCAAGCATGGTGTTGTACGCCGCCCGCGAAGGTGGCCGTGGTGTGTTGTATGCCGTCTCGGCCGATGCGCGGGTCCGCCAGCGCCTGGTCCTGGCCGATGGTGATGTGCGCGAACCGGCATGGTCCCCATACCGTACCCAGCGCTAAAAGAGTGTTAATATTTTCGTTGTCTTGAACCCCTCATCGGCCTAGGAGCCACAAAGGTATCGCCATGAACAAGTCCACCCGCGTTCTGCTTGTTTCCCTGCTGTCTGTGGCCGTCCTGGCCGGTTGCTCGAAGAAGGTGAAGGAAGAGCCGGCAGCCCCGGTCGACACCGGCACCTCGACCACCACCCCGACCGGTCCGTCGACCTCGGGCCTGTACGGCCCGGGCGACCTGGACACCGACGCTTGCCTGCGCCAGCGCGTTGTCTACTTCGACCTGGACAAGGAAGACGTGAAGCCGGAATTCCAGGCCATCATGGCTTGCCACGCCAAGTACCTGCGTGACCGTCCGTCCTCGCGCATCACCCTGCAGGGTCACACCGACGAGCGCGGTTCGCGCGCGTACAACCAGGCCCTGGGTGAGCGTCGTGGCAACGGCGTCAACTCGGCCCTGCAGGCCAACGGTGGCTCGGCTTCGCAGCTGACCGTCGTGTCCTACGGTGAAGAGCGTCCGGTCTGCACCGAGTCGAACGAGTCCTGCTGGTCGCAGAACCGTCGCGTCGAAATCGTCTACACCGCGCAGTAATCCATGCGCATTGGCATCAAACTGATGCTGGTCGTTGCGGCAGCCCTCGTGGCTGCCGCACCGGCGCATGCACAGCGACAGAGCCTGGCTGACCGTGTCGGCGCGCTCGAGCAGCAGATGTATAACAACAGTGCCAACCAGGACCTGTTGAACCAGATCAACCAGCTGCGGCAGCAGGTCACCAGCCTGCAGGCCTCGATCGAGCAGTTGCAGCACGACAACGCCCAGCTCAAGCAGTCCGCCCAGGACCAGTACCTGGATCTGGACAGCCGCCTGAACCGGTTGGAAGGGGGCAATGCCGCCCCGGCCCTGCCGCCCGTTCCGGCGAGCGCGCCGAAGGCCGCACCGGCCCCGGCAAAACCCGCAGCGGCGGCCACTTCCGAGCGGCCGCCTTCCGTCCATGGTGATGCCGGCAGCCTTGCCGCCACCGGCGACGAGCGCACCTCCTACAACGTCGCCTTCGATTCGCTGAAGGCCGGCAAGTACGATGATTCGGCGCAGCTGTTCCTGAGCTTCCTGCAGCTGTACCCGAACGGCGTCTACGCGCCGAACGCGCTGTACTGGCTGGGCGAGAGCTACTACGCCACCCGCAATTTCCCGATGGCCGAGACCCAGTTCCGTGAACTGCTCGCGCGCTATCCGACCCACGACAAGGCCGCTGGCGGCCTGCTCAAGGTTGGCCTCTCGCAGTATGGCGAGGGCAAGGTCGACCAGGCCCAGCAGACGCTGGAGACCGTCGTGGCGCAGTACCCGGGCTCGGACGCCGCGCGCACCGCCCAGGACCGGCTGCAGTCCATCCGCCTCGGCAAGCAGATCCGCTGATCCGCTGACCGGGCGTACAATAGATGCCCTGTCGAGCCGAGCCCACGCTCGGCTGCTTTCGTTTCCGGATCGGCAAACCCGCCCGGATCCGGTAGCGCCGGGCCATGCTCGGCTGCTCGCGTCGCCGGCTGGGACATACCCGTCCGGTTGCTGTTGTAGAGCCGAGCCATGCTCGGCTGCTTTCGTTACCGGCCACGGTAGCCCACCCGCCACGTGTCCCACCAAGAAGTGCCCGCCATGACCGCCGTTACCCCGTCCAACGCCGTCGCCACCCCCAGCGACATCGTGCAGTCGCCGCTGCCGCGCCTGAAGATCACCGAGATCTTCACCTCGCTGCAGGGCGAAGCCGATACCGCCGGCTGGCCGACTGTGTTCGTGCGCCTGACCGGCTGCCCGCTGCGCTGCCAGTACTGCGACACCGCCTACGCCTTCCACGGCGGCACTTGGTGGGATATCGACGACATCGTGGCCGAGGTGCTGGCCCAGGGCGTGCGCCACGTCTGCGTGACCGGTGGCGAGCCGCTGGCGCAGAAGCGCTGCCTGGTGCTGCTGCAGAAGCTGTGCGACGCAGGCATGGACGTCTCGCTGGAAACCTCCGGCGCACTGGATGTCAGCGCGGTGGACCCGCGCGTATCGCGCGTGGTCGACATCAAGACCCCGGGTTCGGCCGAAGTGGCGCGCAACCGCTGGGAAAACCTGCCGCTGCTGACCGCCCGCGACCAGATCAAGTTCGTCATCTGCAGCCGCGAAGATTACGACTGGGCCAAGGCCCTGCTGGCCGAGCACGATCTGGTCAAGCGCTGCACCGTGTTCTTCTCACCCAGCAAGGGCGAGATCACCGCGCGCCAGCTGGCCGACTGGATCGTCGAAGACCGGCTGCCGGTGCGCTTCCAGATGCAGTTGCATAAAATCCTGTGGAACGACGAGCCGGGCCGATGAGCCCAGGCAACGTTCCCTGATGTAACTCCGGCGCGGGACAGCGTGCTGGCTTTCCCCTCCCAACCGGATGTTTTACCCATGAAGAAGGCAGTCGTGCTTCTCTCCGGCGGCATGGATTCAGCCGCCGTCATCGCCATGGCCCAGGAACAGGGCTTCGCCGTGCATGCCCTGAGCGTGCGCTATGGCCAGCGCCACACCTCCGAACTGGACGCCGCAGCCCGCGTGGCCAAGGCCCAGGGCGTGGTCGCGCACAAGACCGTGGACGTGGACCTGCGCAGCATCGGCGGCTCGGCACTGACCGACGACATCGACGTGCCCGAGGCCGGTGGTGCAGGCATCCCGGTCACCTACGTGCCGGCGCGCAACACCATCATGCTGTCGCTGGCGCTGGGCTGGGCCGAAGTGCTCGGTGCCAATGACATCTTCTGCGGCGTCAACGCCGTGGACTACTCCGGCTACCCGGACTGCCGCCCCGAGTTCGTGGCCGCGTTCCAGGCGCTGGCCAACCTGGCCACCAAGTCGGGCGTGGAAGGCGCGGGCATCAAGGTGCATGCCCCGTTGCAGTTCCTCAGCAAGGGCCAGATCGTCAGTGAAGGCGTGCGCCTCGGCGTGGACTTCGGCCTGACCGTGTCCTGCTACAACGCCGACGCCAACGGCGCCGCCTGTGGCCACTGCGATGCCTGCCGCCTGCGCGCGCAGGGCTTCACCGAAGCCGGCGTGCCGGACCCCACGCTGTACGCCTGAGGTAATGGGGGCTGATGCCCCCAATGGTGGGTGCCAACCCTGGTTGGCATTGAGCGCCGGGCACGGCCCGGCGCTACCGGGCAGGTCTGACTCTGGTGGGTGCCAACCTTGATTGGCACTGTGCGCCGGGCATGGCCCGGCGCTACCGGGCAGGTCTGACTCTGGTGGGTGCCAACCTTGGTTGGTACTGAGCGCCAGGCGCTGCCCGGCGCTACCGCTGCTGCAACCACCCCGACGCCTCGATAAACGCCCGCACCGCGGCCGCATCGGTGTAATCCAGCTCGATCATCCGCGCGATCCCCGCCTTCTCATCGGCCTGCTGGCGCATGTACTCCTGCGCGATGCGATACCCGGCGTAGTAACCCACATCACTCACCCCGAACGGATTTCGGCCGTTGTTGTACAGCCAGTTGTCCAGGTCATCGCCGTCCATCTCAGCGATGAAGCGAGTGCGGATCTCCGCCTCGTGGCTCGTGCCGTAGTGATAGAAGGGCAGTGCCGGCCGACGCCCACTTAACCGCTCTGCCACATACTCGGCCACACCCTCGCGCACCGCGTACTGAGCCAGACTGCCAGTGGTCTCGCGCTGCTGGGTATGCACGTACTCGTGCAGGTTGTTCTGCGCGTTGTTCGCGCCCGGGCGGCTGTCGTAGAAGATCCGCAGGCGATCGCGCATCTTCGCCGGCAGCTCACTCACGTCCACGCGCTCATCGCCCAGCGCCATCTCTGCACCGATTAGCACCTTGTCGCCCAGCGTGGTGCCGCCGGTACGCAGCACGCCCACCGCATAGGTGATGGTGGCCGGGCGCAGGGCAGGGTAGAGCGCACGGAACGCGACCAGATCGCGCTCCAACGAGGCACTGGCCTGCTGTGCGTTGGCGGTGAGCGGTCGTACCGAGGTCCAGAAGCGCGGCCACGCGTTCATGGCCTCGGCGTATTCGCGGGCGGTGTAGTTGCGCACCTGCATCAGCGCATGCAGTCCAGGGCTGCCCGGATCGATGTAGCGCTGCTGGACCAGCGCCACCTGGCGCTCGGCGTCTGGTTCGGCGCGCACCGCGTCGTAGGTGGCCCAGAAGCGGGCGATGTCGTCGGTGACGACCTGGGACGGGGCGGCCAGGGCTGCGCAGGGCAGCAGCAGGGCGGCAATCAGGCTGAAGGGCAGGCGCATCCGGAGTTCCGCGATGGGATCACAGCTGAGATGCGACGTTGGCCCGGAAGGTTTAAGCCCGCGGCCCAGATCGAGGTAGTGCCGGCCGCTGGCCGGCAACTTCGACACACCGGGGTTTCACGCGATCGGCCAAAGTAGGGTAGAATGCCCA
Source organism: Stenotrophomonas sp. 59 (assembly GCF_030291095.1). Classification (NCBI taxonomy): domain Bacteria; kingdom Pseudomonadati; phylum Pseudomonadota; class Gammaproteobacteria; order Lysobacterales; family Lysobacteraceae; genus Stenotrophomonas; species Stenotrophomonas sp. 59. The sequence goes on along the minus strand of NZ_CP127408.1, from coordinate 3,476,729 downwards.
CCCCGCCGAAAGGCTGGGGCAGTGCAATGGGCCGTTAGCTCAGTCGGTAGAGCAGAAGACTTTTAATCTTTTGGTCGAAGGTTCGAATCCTTCACGGCCCACCATTGCATCAATGACCCAGGTCATCCAGAAAGGCACCGTCAAGCGGTGCCTTTTTTGTTGCTTGCCGCCAAACCTCTATTTGGCCTTGGCACCCTGCGCTCGGGCCGCCTCGCGTTCGGCCGCTGCCTGTGCGGCAGAGGCTGCTGCATTGGCGGCCCGCTCCGCCGCGGCACGATCCGCATCGAACCGCGCCTGCCGCTGGGCGCTGTAGGTGCGTTCCAGTTCTGCCGATGCGACGTAGCTTTCCGGATGCTTCGAGGCGCAGGCCTGCTGCAGCAGCGGGATCGCGCGGTCGGACAACCCCGGTTGAAGGTGGGCGAGCACGCAGTCCGCATACGCCGCGGACGCCGGGGCGGTGCCGTTCACCTGGGGGGAACTTGCAGCAAGGGTGGTGGCGATCAATACGCTCAACATGGAAACCTCCTTGTGGATGCCGACGGGGTGATGGTCGATTCGTGAGACGGGTTGCCCGCTCCATGACCAACACGCCCTCCATGGTGCTCCAGTTCCGGTGGATCGGCAAAGTGCCGCGAACGACACTGCATGCGACGGGCTATGCTCAGCGCTTTCCCAGGATGGGTTTTCCCCATGCGCCTCATCGTGCTGTCGCTGTTGTTGTCCGCCATCTCCGCCGCACCCTTGATGGCGGTCGAACCTGCACCGACTGCACTGGCCGCTGCCGCGACCCCGCTGGTGATCGGCGAGACCTTCACCATCGAATCGAAGGCGCTGGGCGAGACTCGCCGCATCAACGTCTACCGCCCGCAGCCGTGGGGCCTGGACCCGAAAACGCCGCTGCCGGTGCTCTACATGCCCGATGGCGGCATCGGCGAGGACTTCCTGCATGTGGCCGGGCTGGTGCAGGTGCTGAGCGGCAACGGCAGCATGCGTCCGTTCCTGCTGGTCGGCATCGAGAACACCGAGCGCCGCCGCGACATGACCGGCCCCAGCAGCGATCCGCAGGACCAGAAGATCGCGCCACGCATTGGTGGCTCGGCGGCCTACCGCACCTTCCTGCGCGATGAACTGATGCCGCAGGTGCGCCAGCGCTACCCGACCACCGACGAGCGCGCGCTGATCGGCGAGTCGCTGGCCGGCCTGTTCGTGGTCGAGACGTTGCTGCAGGAACCGTCGCTGTTCAACAGCTACATCGCGCTGGACCCCAGCCTGTGGTGGAACCGGGGCACGATGCTGGGTGCTGCGGCCAAGCAGCTGCCGTCAGTGACGCGTGCGCAGCCGCGCGTGTTCCTGGCCAGCAGTGGGCAGCCGGAGCTTGCAGCCTCTGCCGCGCAACTGGCAACGCTGCTGCAACAGGCGTCGCCATCCCCGCTGGTGAAGTACCTTCCTCTGCCGGAAGAAACCCACGCCACGATCTATCATCCGGCCGCGTTGCAGGCGCTGCGCACGCTGTTCCCGGCGCCGCCGCCGGCCTCGCCCTGACCCGCACTGGCAGCGGGTTGCGCACCATGCAAGGATGCGGCAGCGGCGCCATCCGGTGCGCCGCCCGCAACGGGAGAGTGTGGATGCAGCGTGTGCGTGGATGGAGTGTGGCGGCCTGCCTGGCCGTGAGTGGCTGTGCGATGTCGGTGGCGCCGCCGGCAGCGCAGAGTGAAGCGAAGGAGAGCCCGGCCGCCGCTGCGCCGGGCGTGGTACTGCCGGATACCGAAGCGCTGCGCGTGCACGACCCGGTCGGCCGCGATTATCCGGTCTGGGTGGCGTTGCCGTCCGACTACGCCGCACATCCGGAAAAGCACTACCCGGTGCTGTACGTGACGGATGCGCTGTACAGCTTCCCGCTGGTACGCAGCGTGCGCAACCTGGTGGGGCAGAAGGGCGTCAACCTGGAGGATTTCATCCTGGTCGGGCTGCCGCCGCAGGAAGGCCTGACTTCCAAGCAGAGTCGCTCGCGCGATTACACGCCCAGCGACCCGGCGCGTACCGATCCGCGTGACTACAGCGATGACGTCAGCTACGGCGGCGCGGCGCACTACCGCGATTTCCTCGCTGAGCAGGTGCTGCCGATGATCGATGCGCGCTACCGCACTGATCCGGCGCGGCGCGCCTATGCGGGTCATTCCTATGGTGGCCTGTTCGGCGCCTATGTGCTGACCACGCGCCCGGACATGTTCCGCACCTACATCCTGTCCAGTCCGTCGCTGTGGTTCGATGACCATCGGGTGCCGCGCATGCAGGCCGAAGCCAAGGCGCCGGCGCAGCCGACCACGGTGGTGCTGTCGGTGGGCAGCTTTGAAACGGTCAAGCCCGAACCGCGCTATTTCACCCGCAACGACATGCTGCGCCACAACGCCGACTTCGCCGAGCAGCTGCGCAGCAGCGGGCGATCGTTGAAGGTGGAGAACATGGTGATCGATGACGAGGACCACTTCACCGTCTACCCGGACATGATCACCCGCGCGCTGCTGAAAGTGTTTCCGGGCACCGGACCGTACAGCAGCGGTTGATGGTGGGCGCCATCCACGTATGGCGTGATGGCGGCGGGTGATGGTTGGCTGCATCCACGCATGGCGTGGATCTACTGCTTCAATCCACGTATGGCGTGATGCAGGCGGGTCATCGTCGGCTGGATCCACGCCGACGAGAGGCGGAATCGGTAGATCCACGCCATGCGTGGATGAACGCCTCACGCCGCCTGTGCATCCGGTCCGGTCAACACGCCTGCATCGGCGTGCCGGAAGCACAGCCGGATGGCGTCCAGCAGCTCGCTCATGTTGTAGGGCTTGGGCAGGAAATGGATGCCATTGCGCAGCTGCGGCAGCACCTGGTGCTGGTCCATGCCCGAGGTCACCAGGATCGGCAGCTGGGGATACAGGCTGCGGACCCGGTTGGCGGCTTCAATGCCGCTGATCAGGCCCAGATTGACGTCGGTGAACAGCAGGTCGAAACGCTCACCGGCCGCCAGCAGGCCCAATGCCGCTTCGGCAGAGCTCACGCCCACCACGTGGCAGGCCTGGCTTTCCAGCGCAAGACGGCTCAGCTCGCGGGTTTCCTCGGCGTCCTCGATCAGCAGGACGCGGGGTTCAACGTGGCGCTTGGACAGCAACATGACGCTACAGCTCCGGAAAGCAGCAATGAAAAGGCGCGCAAGTATGCGCAAGCCGGGGGTGATCCCGGCGTGCACGCCAGGCTAAGTGGGCGTTACAGCGGGCGCGAGCGTCGCCGGCGTACCTGCCAGGCCAGCACCGCCACTGCCAGAAGCGCGGTGCCGATGCGCAGGCTGGTGGCCTGCCAGCCGAGCGCGACGGCGTCATCCAGGCTGAACACATTCCAGGCCAGGTTCATCGATACGTGCAGCACCAGGCCACACCACAGGGTGTCGCCGTCCAGATGATCCAGCCAGGCGAAGATGAACCCGCCCAGTGCGATCACCGCGCCGACGAACAGGGCAGTGCCGCCGCCGTCGAAGCCGCCGAAGCCCAGCCAGTGCACCCAACCGAACAGCAGCGCCTGCGGCAGCGCAAGCAGGGCCCACGGACCACGCACAATCTTCACCAGTAGCACGAAGCCGAGGCCGCGGAACAGCACTTCTTCGGCCAGTGGGAACAGCGCAGCGAGCATCGTCGCATCCAGGGCGGTCAGTGCGGTGTTGGGCGTGCCCAGCAGCGCCAGGCCTAGCCAGCACGGCAGGCTGGCCAGCAGCACCCATATCGGGCCGCTCCAGCCGTTGCCGCGCAGCCCGAGGCTGGCCATCAGGCCTACCCCACGCGGGCGCAGCAGCGCGGCCAGCAGCAGGGCCAGCAGCACGGCCAGTGCGTTGTCGAGCAGGCTGCCGCCGTAGGCAATGGGCAAGGCGGGAATCGGCGTGCCTGCGGCGGCCGCGATATCGCGCAGATTCAGGCCAACGCCGACGCCGAGCAGTACCAGCAGCAGGCGCGCGGCGTTGGGCAGGCGGGACAGGACGGTCATGCACGCACTCCTTGCGGGTCTGGGCGCAGTGTGCGGGCGCAGCGGCGGCCGAGGCGCGCGCCGGAAGTCCCTGTGCCATCGGTCATGCGTTGCCGCACAGTCATCGCGGTGCAGGTACAGTCGAAGCCAGACCGAGAGGAGCCATGCCGATGCTGTGCCCCGTGTGCAAGACCCAGACCCTGCAGATGGCCGAGCGCCATGGCATCGAGATCGACTATTGCCCAAGCTGCCGCGGCGTGTGGCTGGATCGTGGCGAGCTGGACAAGATCATCGAGCGTGCAGGCGCCGGTGCTGCAGTACCGCCGCCCGCCCCGGTGCAGTCGCAGCCGGCCGCTGCGCCGCCGCCGGTGATGCACCGCGATACCCGCCACCTTGGCCAGCGCTACGAGGACAACCGTGGCCAGCAGTACAGCCACGGCTACAAGAAAAAGAAGAAGGACAGCTTCCTGTCGGAACTGTTCGATTTCTAGGCGCTTCGCTTTTGTAGAGTCGAGCCATGCTCGACTCTACAAGGGCCGCATGCTCACGGCCGGCGCAGGATGAACTCGCGGTCGTGGGTGTCGCCGACGATGAACTCGTACTCGCCAACCTTGCTGCAGCCGTAGCGCGCGTAGAAGCGCTGTGCGCCGAAGTTCTCTTCCCACACGCCCACCCACAGGGTGCGGCGCTGCGGCTGGTCCAGCCACTCCATGAACGCATCCATCAGGCGCGCGCCGTGGCCGCCGTTCTGGTAGTCGGCCAGGATGTAGAAGCGCTTCAGTTCGATGTCGCCTTCGCGGGCCTCGGCATGCGGCAGGGTGTTGGCACCGGCGGCCAGGTAGCCGACCACGGCGTCGACGTCCATCAGCAGCCAGATCGCACTGCGCGGATCGGACAACTCGGCGCGCTGCGGTTCGCTGCTGTAGTGCGCCTGCAGGAAATCCTGCAGCTCCTGCGCCGGGTACGAGTCGCCCCAGGTTTCGTTGTAGGTGGTGATGGCAATGGCCGACACTGCGTCGACGTCGGCGAGGGTGGCGCGGCGGATCTGCAGCGACATTGGCGGGGCCAGTAACGGAACGAGGCGCAGTGTAGCCGGCCCCGGCGGCTGCCGGGGCTGGCGGTTGCTCACAATCCGCTGATCAGAACCACATGCGGACGCCGGCCACCCAACGCGTATCGCGTGCGTGGTCACCGGCATAGTCGGCGGTGTCGCCGAAACTGCGTTCGTGGCTGATACCGATGTACGGCGCGAAGCGGCGGCTGAACTCGTAGCGCAGGCGCAGTCCGGCTTCGACCTTGTTCAGGCCGCGGCCAATGCCGTACTCGGGTTCATCCTTGGCCGCCACCGTGGCTTCCAGCAGCGGCTGCAGGATCAAGCGGTTGGTCAGCAGCACGTCGTACTCGACTTCGGCCGTGGCCAGTACCTGGCCACCGGAACCCATGTACAGCGTGGCCGAACTTTCGAACTTGTACGGCGCCAGTCCCTGGATGCCAATGGCCGCCCACGTGCGCGAGTCGGCTGGCCGGAAGTCCTGGCGTACGCCGACCAGCACGTCCCACCACGGCGACACGCTACGGCCGTACAGGGCCTCCAACGATGACGACTCGGTGCGGCCACGGCTGCGTTCACCGTCTGTGCGCAGCCAGAGGCGGTTGATGTTGCCGCCGATCCAGCCGGTGGCCTCCCAGGCCTGGCCGTTGCTGCTCTTGCCGTCCCAGTGCTCGAGCCGGTCGATCAGCAGCAGGCTGTTGATCTCCGGCGCGTGTTCCATCGCGCCATGCGCGATCGGCGGGAAGGCGGCAGCGCGGTCGGCGTCGGTCGGCACCGGGATCGGTTCGCGCGGTTCGGTCGGTGCGGGCGTGCCGTGACCCATCGCCGCGTGATCCATGCTGGAGTGATCCATCTTGGAATGGTCCATCGTCGCCGGCTGCATCGCGCCATGGTCCATCTTCGAGTGGTCCATCGTTGAGTGGTCCATGCCGGCGTGGTCTGCCGCGTCCATGTCCATCTTCGAATGATCCATCGTTGAATGATCGACCGGTTCGGCAGGGGTGTTCGCGGACTTCGTGGCCTTCGCAGGTGCGTTCATCGCGCCCATGTCATGGCCCGCGTGCGACTGCGCGAACACCGGCAATGCGGCGGCCAGGCCCAGGGCCAGCAGGCTGGGGGAAAGGAGTGAGCGGCTCATTCTTCGATCCTCACTTCGCGCATCATGCCCGCTTCCATGTGGTACAGCAGATGGCAGTGGTAGGCCCAGCGGCCGAGTGCATCGGCGCGCACGCGATAGCTGCGGCGGGTGCCAGGCGGCATGTCGATGGTGTGCTTGCGGACCTGGAACTCACCTTGCGCGTTTTCCAGATCGCTCCACACGCCGTGCAGGTGGATCGGGTGCTGCATCATGGTGTCGTTGACCAGCACGATGCGCATGCGCTCGCCGTAGTTCAGCCGCAGCGGCTCGGCGCTGGCGAACGGGATGCCGTCGAACGACCAGGAGAATTTCTCCATGTGGCCGGTCAGGTGCAGCTCGACTTCACGACTGGGCTCGCGGCCATCCGGATCTTCGAACAGGCTGCGCATCGCGCCGTAGGTCAGCACCTGGCGGCCGTTGTCGCGCAGGCCGATGCCGGGGTCGTCCAGCTTCGGTTCGGAGGCCGAACTCTGCATGTCCACCAGCGGGTTGTTGCGTTCGCTGGCCGGATGCTTCGGTGCCTTGCTGGCGGTACTGCCGCCGCCATGTGCACTGTGGTCCATGCCACCCTGGCCCATGCCCATCATCGCGGACATGTCGTGCCCCGCGTGGTCACCCCCCATGTCATGCCCCATGTCGCTCATGGTCAGCAACGGGCGCGGGTCGCGCGCAGGGATCGGTGCCTGCAGGCCATGGCGCACCGCCAGCGTGCCGGCGGCGTAGCCGGTGCGGCCCATGTCCTGGCAGAAGATGGTGAAGGCATCCTGCCCACTCGGTTCCACCAGCACGTCGTAGGTCTCGGCTGGGGCGATGCGGAACTCGTCGATGCTGACCGGATGGATGTACTGGCCGTCGGCGGCCACCACGGTCATCTTCAGGCCGGGGATGCGCACATCGAAGTAGGTCATCGAGGCGCCGTTGATGAAGCGCAGCAGCACCTTCTCGCCGCTGCGGAACAACCCGGTCCAGTTGCCGGCCGGGGCGGTGCCGTTCATCAGGTAGGTGTAGGTGTGCGCGTTGATGTCGGAGATGTCGGTCGGCGTCATCCGCATCCGGCCCCACATGCCACGGTCCGACAGCGCGGCCGACCAGCCCTCGCGCTTCACGTCACGCAGGAAGTCGGGCAGGGTGCGCTTGTAGTAGTTGTCATGCTCGGCGAGCTTCTTCATGCGACGGAACAACGCGCCCGGGTCCATGTCGGTCCAGTCCGACAGCATGATCACGTGCTCGCGGTCGTGGTGGTACGGCGCCGGTTCGGCCGGGTCGATGATCAGTGCACCGTAGAGGCCGGCCTGCTCCTGGAACATCGAGTGGCTGTGGTACCAGTAGGTGCCCGACTGCTTGAGGTCGAAGTGGTAGTGGTAGGTCTCGCCGGGGCCGATGCCGTTGAAGCTCAGCCCGGGCACGCCGTCCATGTTGGCTGGCAGCAGGATGCCGTGCCAGTGGATCGAGGTCGGGTGGCGTTTCAGCGTATTGCGTACGAACAGATCCACCGTCTGGCCTTCGCGCCAGCGCAGGATCGGCGCGGGCAGCGAGCCGTTGACGGTGATCGCCGGGCGGGTACGGCCGGTGAAATTGGCCAGCGATTCGCCGATGGCCAGTTCGATGCGGGTATCGCTGAGCACGGCCGGGGCACCGGCCAGGCGTGGGGTGGCAGTGGCCGCGGCAAGCGCGCGCTGCGGCACGCCGACGGCAGCGATGCCGGCGACCACGCCACCGGCGGCAAGACCCTGTACGAACAGGCGTCGCGACGGCATGGGCACAGCGCCCGGACCGGGGGGATTGCGGGTATTCATGGTGGAGACTCCAGACACGGAAAGACGCCGGCAGGCCGCCGGCTCCGGTGCGCAGGGCGCACGGTTCGTGGGGAATCAGCCGATGGGAGGGCGTGAGATCGGCGGCAGCGGCGGCGCCGGGCGGCCATTGGCCGGCATCGGCTGCGGTGCCAGCGACAGGCCGGGAGCGGCTAGGTACGGCAGCGGCTGCACCACCAGCAACGGGTGCTGGGCGCAGCTGCGCACGCAGTCCTTGATCTGGCAGTGGGCGTCGTGGGCGGGGGCCTTGGCCTGCGGGGTCTCGTCGGCCTGCATGGCGGCGTGGTGGTGGCAGTCGGCATCGCCGCCTCCAACCGTGGCGGCCATGGCATGGGCCATCCGCCCCATTTCCTCATGACCGCTGGCCATGGCCGCGTTCAGCCCGTTGAGCAACAGGCTGAGCATGAGCACGACACGGAGAAGGGTCGAGGCGAGGGACATGGCGCTAATCTAGCCGCAAGCGGCCGTGGATGCACTTCCGGCTGAATGGCCGGTTCAAGGTTGGAGCAAGACAAGGGTAGCGCCGGGCCATGCCCGACGAGCGCGAAGCGCGGCCAATCAGCGGGTCGCCGGGCACGGCCCGGCGCTACCCCTCTTCGCGCACGATTTCGACCAGGCGCGGGCCGTAGCGGCTCAGCTTGGTGCCGCCGATGCCGCCGACCCGTGCCAGTTCGTCCAGGCTGGTCGGGCGTTGCTCGGCGATGTTGCGCAGGGTGCTGTCGTGGAAGATCACGAAGGCCGGCACGTTCTGTTCGCGCGCCAGTTCGGCACGCAGGCCGCGCAGGGCGTTGAACAGGGCCAGATCCTGCGGCAGCACCGACAACCCGGTGCGCTGCGCACTGCGCTCGCGGCCACCTGTGCTGCTGGCCGGATCGCGGCGCATGCTGATCTGGCGGCGGCCGGTCAGCACGTCGCGGCTGGCATCGGTCAGGCGCAGGCCACCGTGGCCCTCGCTGTCCACTTCCAGCAGGCTGGCGGCGACCAGTTGCCGGAACACGCTGCGCCAGGTGCGTGCATCCAGGTCGCGGCCGATCGCATAGGTACTGAGCTTGTCGTGGCCCTGCTGCTTCACCTTCTCGTTCTCGCTGCCACGCAGGACGTCGATCAGGTGGCCGACGCCGAAGCGCTGGCCGCTGCGGTAGACACAGCTCAGCGCCTTCTGCGCTGGAATGGTCGCATCCCACGAGGCTGGCGGCGTCAGGCAGTTGTCGCAGTTGCCGCAGGGCTGGGGATAGGTCTCGCCGAAACCGGCCAGCAACACCTGGCGGCGGCACTGCATGGATTCGCAGTAGCCCAGCAGGTGGTCGAGCTTGCCCCGCTCCAGCTGCTTGCGTTCTTCGCCGGCCTCGGACTGCTCGATCATCTGCTTGAGCAGGACCACGTCGCCCAGGCCGTAGCACAGCCATGCTTCAGCGGCTTCGCCATCACGGCCAGCGCGGCCGGTTTCCTGGTAGTAGCCTTCCATCGACTTGGGCAGGTCGGTATGTGCGACAAAGCGCACGTCCGGCTTGTCGATGCCCATGCCGAAGGCGATGGTGGCGCACATCACGATGCCGTCCTCGCGCAGGAAGCGGCGCTGGTTGTTCGCGCGCACTTCCGGCGGCAGGCCGGCGTGGTAGGGCAGGGCATTGAAACCCTGGCCGCACAGGAACTCGGCCGTTTCCTCGACCTTGCGCCGCGACATGCAGTAGACGATGCCGGCCTCGCCACGGTGGCCGCGCAGGAAGTCGGTCAGCTGCTTACGGGCGTTGTCCTTCTGCACCACGGTGTAGCGGATGTTGGGGCGGTCGAAGGAGCTAACGAAGTGGCGGGCTTCCTGCAGATCGAGGCGCTCGGCGATCTCGCGCTGGGTTGGCGGGTCGGCGGTGGCAGTCAGCGCGATCCGCGGGATCTGCGGCCAGCGCTCGTGCAGCACGGTCAGCTGCCGGTATTCAGGGCGGAAGTCGTGGCCCCACTGCGATACGCAATGCGCTTCGTCGATGGCGAACAGCGCGATGTGGCTGCGCGACAGCAGTGACAGGAAGCGGCCGGTCAGCAGTCGCTCGGGGGCGACATAGAGCATGTCCAGCTCGCCGGCCAGCAGCTCGCGCTCGACGCGGCCGGCGGTCTCGGCATCCAGGGTGGAGTTCAGGTACTCGGCACGCACGCCGAGCTGGCGCAGGGCTTCGACCTGGTCCTGCATCAGGGCGATCAATGGCGAGATGACGATGCCACAACCGTCACGCAGCAGGGCTGGCACCTGGTAGCACAGCGACTTGCCGCCGCCGGTGGGCATCAGCACCAGGGCATCGTGACCGGCAGCCACATGCTCCACGATGTCCTGCTGGGGACCACGGAAATCGTCGTAACCAAAGACGCGTTGGAGCAGGTCGTGCGCGGGACGGGAAGCCATCCGGCTAGTTTACCCCGGCGGGGGAGTCGGCAGGGCTGCGCCCTGCACCCGCCGAATCAACGGCAACGTCAACGTCAAAAGCGGGCTATCCGTGGGTTGGCGGGGCGGTGTCGGAGTGCGGGGACGCCGTGAACCCCGCTCCGCGGTCCGGCCCAGCCGCTGGCGGCTATGCGTTCGGGCGCTTGCGAAGCAGTGCTTCGCAAGCAAAGCGCCCTCACCCTTGGGGGCTTGGCAGCCGCATCCATGCGGCTGACACCCCGGACTCCGACACCGCCCCGCCTTCGACAGTTGGCCGGCGGCTCGTAGATCCACGCCATGCGTGGATGAAATCTGTCAGATATCGACAAACGAAATGGGGTCAGATCCGTTTTCCTGCGGAAAACGGATCTGACCCCAAGTAATGCCCTGGCAGATCGCGGAAATCTGTCGAAGGCGGGGGGCCGGTGGCAGGGGTGTCCGCGGCATGGATGCCGCGGCCAAGCCCCCAAGGACGGGTTTACGGCGTCCCCTGCCACCGGACCCACCCCGCCAACCCACAGGAAACCAGCTTTTGCTCCGGCTGTTGCCGTTGCAGTTGCTTCTGCGGGTGCAGGGCGCAGCCCTGCCGAGGCCCCCAAACTCTTACTGGAGCAGGGAACGCAGCATCCAGGCGTACTTCTCGTGCGTCTGCAGGCGCTGGGTCATCAGATCCTCGGTCGGGGCGTCGTCACCCTTGGCCGCCACATCCAGCACTTCACGTGCCGTACGGCAGACCGCTTCGTTGGCGACCACCAACTGGCGTACCATTTCACGCCAGTCCGCACTGTCGGTCAGGCCCGGTTCCTCGGCGATCGAGGTCAGCGCAGCGAATTCCCGGTAGGAGCCCGGGGCATTGAAGCCCAGCGCGCGGATGCGCTCGGCCACGTCGTCCAGTGCCGCCCACTGCTCGGTGTACTGCGTCTCGAACATGGTGTGCAGCGAGTTGAACATCGACCCGGTCACGTTCCAGTGGAAGTTGTGCGTCTTCAGGTAGAGCGTGAACGCATCAGCCTGGAAGCGCGACAGACCGTCGGCGATCTTCTTGCGGTCGCCCTGGGTGATCCCGATATCGATGTTCGGTGCCGACGGTGCCGCCGCTGCAAGCTTCTGCTTGCCGGTCTTGGCCTTGGTCGTGCTCTTGGTCTTCGCCATGGGGTTCCTCCTTCTGGAATCGTTGGCCTTCACAATAAACCGGTCGTGATGACTGGTCGCTTTCAAAGTTTTGAACGAACCGATTGATGAACTCTATCGATAAAAATCCATCGCCCCGCCTGCGCCAACAGCGCGCCGCCATCGACGGCGCCATGAGCCGCGACCGGGGCCGTTTGCTGGGGATGCTCTCGCGGTGCCAGGCCAAGCCACAGGATGCGGCGCTGGCCGCCACCTTCGAGCAGGCCTTGCAGGCGTCGGTGCAGCGCCGGCAGGTGCGGGCGCAACAGCAGCCGTCCATTACTCTGGACCCGCAGCTGCCGATTGCGCGTGAAGCCGACGCGATCATCGAGCTGATCCGCGGTCATCAGGTGGTGGTGATCGCCGGTGAAACCGGCTCGGGCAAGACCACCCAGCTGCCGAAACTGTGCCTGGCCGCCGGTCGCGGCCAGGCCGGCATGATCGGCTGCACCCAGCCGCGACGGATTGCCGCACGCGCGGTGGCCAGCCGCGTGGCGCAGGAACTGCAGAGCGAACTGGGCCAGCTGGTCGGCTACCAGGTGCGCTTCAATGACAAGGTCAGCGAGGACAGCCGCATCAAGTTCATGACCGACGGCATCCTGCTGGCGGAGATCGCCAGCGACCGCTGGCTGTCGAACTACGACACGATCATCGTCGACGAGGCGCACGAACGCAGCCTCAACATCGACTTCCTGCTGGGCTACCTGAAGCAGCTGCTGCGCAAGCGCCCGGACCTGAAGCTGATCGTGACCTCGGCCACCATCGACACCGAGCGCTTCGCCCAGCATTTCGACAATGCGCCGGTGATCAGCGTCGAAGGCCGTACCTATCCGGTGGAAGTGCGCTACCGCGCGCTGGAAGGCGAAGGCGAAGACCAGGGCGAGCGCACGGTCAACGATGCCATCGTGTCGGCCATCGACGAGATCACCCGCCTGGATTCACGTGGTGACGTGCTGATCTTCCTGCCGGGCGAACGCGAGATCCGCGATGCGCACCAGTCGCTGGAACGGCGCAAGTACCGCAATACCGAAGTACTGCCGCTATACGCGCGCCTGTCCAACCAGGACCAGGACCGGGTGTTCAACCCGGGTCCGAACCGGCGCATCGTGCTGGCCACCAACGTGGCCGAAACCTCGCTGACGGTGCCGCGCATCCGCTACGTGGTCGATCCGGGCTTCGCCCGCGTCAAGCGCTACAGCCCGCGCAACAAGCTGGACCGTCTGCACATCGAGCCGATCTCGCAGGCCAGCGCCAACCAGCGCAAGGGTCGCTGCGGCCGTATCGCCGAGGGCATCTGTTACCGCCTGTACGCCGAGGCCGATTTCCAGGCGCGGCCGGAGTTCACCGATCCGGAAATCCGCCGTTCCAGCCTGGCCGGGGTGATCCTGCGCATGCTGCAGCTGGGCCTGGGCCGCATCGAGGACTTCCCGTTCCTGGAGGCGCCGGACGAACGTGCCGTGGCCGATGGCTGGCAGCAGCTGACCGAGCTGGGCGCGATCGATGCCGAGCGGCGCATGACCGCCATCGGCAAGCAGATGGCCCGCCTGCCGGTGGACGTGAAGCTGGCGCGCATGCTGGTGGCCGCGCAGGCCGCCGGTTGCCTGCGGCCGATGCTGGTGATCGCCTCGTTCCTCGGGATCCAGGACCCGCGCGAACGCCCGCCGGAGGCGCGGGGCGCGGCCGACAGCGCGCACGCGCAGTTCGCCGATGGCCGCTCGGAGTTCGTCGGCGTGCTGCGCCTGTGGGATGCCTACCGGCAGGCCCACGAAGACCTGACCCAGTCCAAGTTGCGCGACTGGTGTGGTCGCCACTTCCTCGGCTTCCTGCGCATGCGCGAATGGCGCGAGCTGCATCGCCAGCTGCGCCTGTTGTGCGAGGAACTGGGCTGGAAGGAAGAGGCTGTCGATGCGTCGATGGCACCATTGCTGGCCGGCAGCAGTGCGCCGGCCCCGGCGCGTGATGACGCAGCCGCAGTAAAGGCCACCCGCGGCCAGTTGCACCGCGCTGCACGCCTGGCCCGCGAAGGCAAAGCGGAGGCTGCACCCGCGCCGGTACCGGTGCGCGCACAGAAGGAACAGGCGCCTGCCGGCGGCGGCTTCAGCGAACGTGTACGCGCTGCCGCCTACCAGACCCTGCACCGGGCGTTGGTGGCGGGCCTGCCGACGCAGATCGGGCACCGCACCGAGAAGGGCGATTTCCAGGCACCACGCCAGCGTCGCTTCCTGCCATTCCCGGGATCGGCGCTGTCCAAGCGTCCGCCGCCGTGGTTGCTGGTGGCCAATCTGCTGGATACGCAGAAGGTGTGGGGCATGACCCTGGCCGCGATCGAACCGGACTGGGTGATCGCCGAGCTGCCGCACCTGCTGCTGCGCAAACATTTCGACCCGCACTGGTCGCGCGCGCAGGGCCAGGTGCTGGCGTCCGAGCAGATCAGCCTGTTCGGCCTGGTGCTGGCGCCGAAGAAACCGGTGCACTACGGCCGCATTGAGCCCGTTGAAGCGCACGACATCTTCGTGCGCCAGGCGCTGGTGACCGGCGAGATCAACACCCGCGCCAGCTTCGTGGCCGACAACCAGAAGGTGCTGGAGGTCGCGCGCGAGGAAGAAGCCAAGCTGCGTCGCGCCGGCATTGTTGCCGACGAGCACTGGCAGGCACGCTGGTACCTGGACCGGGTGCCGCCGCAGATCCATTCGGCCGCGGGCCTGGATACCTGGTGGAAGGGACTGGCGCCGGAACAGCGCAAGACCCTGCACTGGTCGCTGGCGGACCTGCTGCCCGGCGAGGGCAGCGAGCAGGAGCGCTACCCGAAGTACCTGGCGCTGGGCCAGGCGCGGTTGCCGCTGCACTACCGCTTCGAGCCGGGTGCCGACGATGACGGCGTGACCCTGGACGTGCCGCTGCACCTGCTCAATGCACTGGACCCGGTGCAGCTGGGCTGGCTGGCGCCGGGCTTCGTGGCCGACAAGGCCTCGGCGTTGATCCGCAGCCTGCCCAAGGCAATGCGCCGCAACTATGTGCCGGCCCCGGATTTCGGACGCGCGTTCTTCGAGGCGTTCCCGCAGCCCGGCGCCGATGCCATCACCGGCGAGCTGGCGCGTTTCCTGTCACGCGCGACCGGCGCCACGGTGACCGCGCTCGATTTCGAGCCGGGTTCGATCGAACCGCACCTGCACATGAACCTGCGCCTGCGCGACGAACAGGGCAAGGTGCTGGCCACCTCGCGTGATCTGGACGCGCTGCGCGCGAAGTTTGGCGGCCGTGCCGGTGATGCCTTCGCGGCGCGTGCCGGGCGCGAGATGGCGGCTGACGGCCTGCGCACGTTCCCGGCCACGCCGATCCCGCTGCAGGTGCCCGGTGAAGCCGGCGTTCCGGCCTATCCGGCGCTGCTGGACGAGGGTGACAGCGTGGCGCTGCGCATCTTCGCCGATCGGCAGCAGGCACAGGAGGCCCACCCGCTGGGCGTGCGCCGGCTGCTGGAGATCGCCCTGGCCGAGAAGGTCAAGCAGGCGCGCAAGCAGCTGCCCGTGGGTGCCAAGACCGGCCTGCTGTATGCCGCGATCGAATCACAGGAACGCCTGCGCGGAGACCTGGTGGATGCGGCGATGAACGCGGTGCTGGCCGAAGGCCTGGAAGACATCCGCGATGCGGCCGCCTTCGAGCAACGCCGCGAGCATGCGGCCAAGGCCCTGTTCGGCGAGGCGATGTCGCGGCTGAAGCTGGCCGAGTCCATCCTGGCGCTGGTGGCGGAACTGAAGCCGATGCTGGAGGCGCCGTTGATGGGTTGGGCGCGCGGCAACCTGGATGACATGGAAGCGCAGCTGGCCGGGCTGATCCACCCCGGCTTCCTGCGCGATACGCCGGCCGACGCGCTGGCGCAGTATCCGCGTTACCTGAAGGCGATGATCCTGCGCACCGAGCGTGCCAAGCGTGATCCGCCGCGTGACCAGGCGCGCATGCTGGAGCTGCACCCATTCCTGGAAGCGCTGGAGGTGGGCGAGCAGCAGGGCCTGCGCGATCGCCCGCAATGGCAGGCGCTGCGCTGGGATCTGGAAGAGCTGCGGGTGTCGCTGTTTGCGCAGGAGTTGGGCGCGCGCACTGGCATCTCGGCGAAGAAGCTGGCGCAGCGGGTGACCGCATTGCGCCAGGCGTAACTCTCTTCCTGTGGAGCCGAGCCCATGCTCGGCTGCTTTTCCATGCGCTGTCATCATCCATCGCAGGAAGCAGCCGAGCATGGGCTCGGCTCTGCAGGAAAGCGGCGGCGTTACTTGGAGCGGCGCACCTTGGGCTGGCTGTTCACGCCTTCCACCTTCATGTACCACACGCCCATCACGCCAGGCTTGATGCTGACCTTGGGCGATTGCTTGCGCACACCGACCACGCTGGTGCTGTCGGTCTGCTCCCATTCCTGGCCGTTGTCCAGCACGTAGACACGGCCCTTGCCGAAGCCGCGGAACTCGCCCTGCAGTACGCCGGTGATCGGCTCGCTGCTGCCGAAATCGAAGAACCCGCGGTTCTTCACGATCACTTCCTGGCGGCCCTGTTCGCGGGCTTCTTCGCGCACCGCGGCCACGGCCTGGGTGGTGGCCGCTTCGACCTTGCCCTGCAGCCAGCGGTTGAGCGTGGCCAGTTCCTGCGCGCTCAGCTTGTCCAGGCCTGCCGCCTTGAACTCGGTCGGCGACATCTGCTGCTGCAGGTCACCGTCCACCACACGCTGGGCCAGCGCAGGCGCCGACAGGGACAGCAGCAGTGCGGCGCAGGCCAGCAGCCGTGGGCGGAAGCGCGGGGTGATCGAGGGCATGGCGGAACTCTCCTGGGTTTGCCCGCGAGTGTAGCGGCATGTCTTCATGCCGGGTGATGGTGGCCGCGGTGATTGTCCCTGAACGGCGCCGGCGCTAGTGTAGGAACCTCTGTCTTGCCTGCTCGATGCTGTGAACCGCGCTTCTGTCCCCGGCCTGGATGCCTTGTTGAACCGTCCCTCCGCAGCGGTGCTGCCCGCTCCGCTGCGCCAGGCCCTGCGCGAGCACTGGGAAGCACCGGACTGCGACCACCAGATGCGCGCCAGCTGGTCGGTGCTGGGCGATACCCTCGACGCGCTGTCGATGCTCTCGGCCGACGAAGGCGCGGTGGTCGCCGCGCTGTTGTTCGACCTGCCTGGCCTGCGTGCCAGCCTGGACCAGCTGCCGCTGGGCAACCACAAGGCGGCGGTGATCGGCCTGCTCGACGGCCAGGACGCCGCTGATCCGGTCTGGGCGCTGCATGCTGGCCGGGAGGCCGGGCGCAACAGCGAGGGCCTGCGCCGCCTGCTGCTGGCGATCATCCGCGACCTGCGCGTGGTGCCGATCTTGCTGGCCCGGCAGCTGGCGCGGATGCGCGCGGCCGACAAGCTGGACGACGAACAGCGCCGTGCGCTGGCCCAGCTGACCCGCGACATCCACGCGCCGCTGGCCAACCGGTTGGGCATCTGGCAGCTGAAGTGGGAGCTGGAGGATCTGGCGTTCCGCCACCTGGAGCCGGAAACCTACCGCCGCATCGCGCGTGAGGTGGACGAAACCCGCGTGGCGCGCGAGCGTTACGTGCAGAACGTGAAGAAGCAGCTGTCGCGCGAGCTGGCCGCACAGGGCATCCATGCCGAAGTGAGTGGCCGCCCGAAGCACATCTACAGCATCTGGCGGAAGATGCAGAAGAAGCGGCTGGCGTTCGACCAGCTGTACGACATCCGCGCGGTGCGGGTGATGGTCGACGACGTCGCCGCCTGCTATGCCGCGCTGGGCGTGGTGCATGCGCTGTGGGCGCCGGTGCCGAGCGAGTTCGACGATTACATCGCACGCCCGAAGGCCAACGACTACCGTTCGCTGCACACCGCCGTGGTCGGCCCGGAAGGGCGCACGATCGAAGTGCAGATCCGCACCCACGAGATGCATTCGCAGGCCGAGCTGGGCGTGGCCGCGCACTGGAAGTACAAGGAAGGCGGCAAGGGCGCGGAAAAGTCGTTCGATCGCAAGATCACCTGGATGCGCCAGCTGCTGGAGCAGGCACAGGACGGGCAGGGCAATGAGCTGGCCGGGGCACTCGACGCCGAGCTGACCGAGGACCGGGTCTATGCGCTCAGCCCAAAGGACGAGGTGCTGGACCTGCCACAGGGGGCCACGCCGCTCGATTTCGCCTACCAGGTGCACACGATGGTGGGCCACCGCTGCCGTGGCGCCAAGGTCAATGGCCGCATCGTGCCGCTGACCTACCGCCTGCGCAGCGGCGATCGCGTCGAGATCCTCACCGGCAAGGAGGCCGATCCACGTCGCGACTGGCTGATGCCGGCGCTGGGCTTCCTGGCCAGCAACCGCTCGCGCGAAAAGGTGCGCAGCTGGTTCCACAAGCTGGACCGCGCGCGCAACGTGCAGGCCGGGCGCGAACTGCTCGAGCGCGAGCTGAAGCGCCTGGGGCTGCAGCATTCGGATCTGGCGGTGGCGGCGAAGAAGTTCCACGCCGACAGCGTTGATGACCTCTACATCCAGGTGGCGCTGGGCGATACCGGCCCGAACCAGGTCAGCCGAACCCTGCTGGAAGCAGAGCGCGCGGCCAGCCAGCCGGCCCCTGCGCCGGCGCTTCCGCGCCCGACCGCCCGCCGCGAGAACCTGGGCAAGTCCAAGTTCACGGTGCAGGGCGTGGGCAACCTGCTGGTGCAGCTGGCGCGCTGCTGCCAGCCGGTGGCCGGCGAACCGATCGTCGGCTACCTCACCCGTAGCCGCGGTGTCACCGTGCACCGGGCAGACTGTGCCGCGCTGGCCCGGCTGGCGGCCACCAGCCCGCAGCGCATCCTGCCGGTGGAATGGGGCCAGGCCGGGGGCGGCTACGAGGTGGACGTGGTGGTCGATGCGGTCGACCGCCGCTGGCTGCTGAAGGACATCACCAACCTGATCGCCCAGGAAGACGCCTACGTGCTGGACATCCACAGTGACAACGTGCGCAACAGTGGCCGTGCCCATCTGCGCCTGCGGCTGAAGGTCAGCGACTACGGCCAGTTGTCGAACCTGCTGGGCAAGCTGGACGCGCTGCCGGGCGTGAGCGAGGCGCGTCGCCTCGGCTGAGCTTCACGCTGCCCCGGCTACCCTGCACGCATGGAACGCGAGCCCCCGCATCGCCCGCATGGCGCTGAACATCCTGCGCTGGATCGCGTCCGCCGCGAGGGTCGCTGGTGGTGGCTGCAGGCACGCCATGCGCGGCGGGTCTGGCGCTGGGCGCTGGTCGCGGCGCTGGCGGTGTTCGTGCTGCTGGTGCTGCTGCGCAAGCCGCTGGCCGACTGGTTCTGGGACGAGCCGCAGATCGAACAGCTGCTGGTCGAAGGTGATCGTGCGCTCGCCGCCGGCCGGCTGAGTGCGGCTGACGGCAGTGGTGCGCGCGAGCGCTACCAGGCGGTGCTGGCACTGGATGGTGATCGGCCGCAGGCCCGCCAGGGCCTTGCACGAACCGCAGCGGCGGCCCTGCAGCAGGCCCGCGACAAGCTGCAGAGCGACGATCTTGAGGGCAGCGCGCAGTCACTGGCGCTGGCCCGCGAGCTGCAGGTGCCGCAGGGCGACGCCGACGCCGTGGCCCGGCAACTGCAGGCGCGGCGTAGTGCCGGCGCCGGTATCGGCGCGTTGCTGGCCCAGGCCCGCAACGCGTTCGCAGCCGGCCGGCTGGACGATGGCGACAGCAGTGCGTTGCCGCTGTTCCAGCGCATCCTGGCACTGCAGCCGGACAACCTGCCTGCACTGGAGGGGCGCGAGGACGCACTGAGCGATCTGCTGCAGCACGCGCGCACGCTGGCCGGACGCGGGGAACTGGCTGAAGCTGCTGCGACGTTGCAGCGCGCGCGCCTGTTCGACGCAGGCCACGCCGATCTGCCCGCCAGCCAGGAGGCACTGGCACGGGCGGTCGACGAGCACTTGCTGCAGGCACAGCGCGCACTGAAGCGACAGCAGCTGGAAAGTGCCGCAAAGGGGTTCCTGGCCGTGCTGGCGGTGGCGCCGGATGATCCTACTGCCCAGCGCGGCCGTGAGCAGGTGCTGCAGGCGGTGCTGGCGCGAAGCCAGGTCCAGGCCGACGATTTCCAGTTCGAAGCCGCGCAGCGTGATGCCGTGCTGGCGGAAGCACTGGGCGCTTCGCAGGCGGCACAACAGCAACTGGCGCAGCGCCTGCAGCGTGCACGGCAGGCCCGGGAGGCACTGCAGCAGCCCGCGGTGAGCAACGCGCAGCGTGAACGCGAGCTGCGCGATCACCTGCGCCGGATCGAACGCGCCGAGCGCGCAGGGCAATGGATCAGCCCGCCGGGGCACAGCGCGTTCGATGCCCTGCGCGAAGCACAGGCGCTGGCACCGCGCGATGCACGGGTGAAGGCCGCTGCCGCGCGCCTGCTGCCTGCCAGCCGCAGTTGCTTCGACGACAACCTGCGGCAGAACCGGGTGCAGGCTGCAGGTGCCTGCCTGCAGGCCTGGCAGACGCTGGCTCCCACCGCTGGCGGCCTGCCTGCGGCCCGCCAGCGCCTTGCGCAGCGTTGGCTTGCGATTGGCAGCGAACGATTGGGCAACGGTGATGTCGCCTTTGCCGAACGTGCGCTCCAGCAGGCGGGCGAGCTTGGCGTTGGCACTTCCAGCAGCGAGTACCAGCAGTTGCGGCAGCGCCTGCGTGACATCGGGGTGTCGTCGCCCTGAGCCCGCCGCTGCCGGAGGGGCCGCTATAGTAGCCACCCCCGCAACATCCCCACGGAGTGCAGATGACCGTCCTTGTTTCCGGAGCCACCAGCCAGATCGGCCGGTTCCTGCTGCCGCGCCTGCTGCAGGTGCATGGGCGGGTACAGGCAGTGAGCCGGCGACCGCAACCGGCACAGGACGGCGTGCAGTGGCTGTGCGGGGACCTGGCGGCTGCGCTGGACAGCGTGCCGTCTCCGGACTGGCAGGCCATTGCCAGCTTCGGCCCCCTTGAAGCATTGGCGCAGTGGTTGTCGCGGCAGACGGCGGCCCCGGCGCGGCAGGTCATCGCCACCAGTTCGATGAGCGTGCTGAGCAAGCAGGATTCCGAGCAGGCCGACGAGCAGGACGTTGTGGCGATGCTGCAGCGGGGCGAAGCGGGCCTGATCGCGCAGGCCGAGCGTCTTGGCATGGCGTGGACGATCCTGCGCCCAACCCTGATCTATGGGGCCGGCATCGACCGCAGCATCACCCCGATCGTGCAGCGCGCGCTGCGCCTGCGCCTGTTCCCGATACCGCTGGTGGGAGGCCTGCGCCAACCGGTGCATGCCGACGATATCGCCCGTGCCGTGGTGGCCTGCATCGCCACCGGTGCAGCGTCGGCGCGGGTGCTGGAAATCGGTGGCGGCGAGCGCCTGCCGTACCACGCGATGTTCCGCCGCGTGCACGCCAGCCTGGCACAACCAACATTGGCACTGCCGCTGCCCGGCGGTGCACTGCGAGGCCTGGCTGCGGTGCTGCCGCGAGCGCGTGGTCCGGTGTCACGCCTGCAGCAGGATCTGATTGCGGACAACGGTCCGCTGCAGGCGCTGCTGGGCGTACATCCGCGGCCGTTCCAGCCTGACGCGGATACGTGGCGACCGATGAGCGCGGCCCAGGCGCTGCAGCGGATCGCTGCGTATCCCGGCAACGGCTAGCCAGCCACCGCATCCATCCGCCAGGGAGGCTCTGCTACCATCCCCCGGCCCTTGTTTCCGCGAGTACGTTCGATGCCTGACGCGCCATCCCGATCGGCCCCTGCCGAGCGCATTGGCGTCGCGCTGTGCACCTACAACGGTGCGCGCTACCTGCAGGCGCAGCTGGACAGCATCCTCGACCAGGATCTTCCGGTGAACGAAGTCATGATCGGCGATGACGGTTCCAGCGACCAGACGCTGCCGCTGCTGCAGGCCTTCGTGCCGCGCGCACAGGCGCTGGGCATCCGTGTCGAGATCGTCCAGCATGCGCGCAATCTCGGCTATGTGCGCAATTTCGCCGACGCACTGATGCGTTGCCAGTCCGACATCCTGTTCCTGTGCGACCAGGATGATGTCTGGCATCCGGGGCGTGTCCGCAGCTACGTGGAGCGCTTCCACGCCGATCAGGGCCTGTTGCTGCTGCACAGCGATGCACGGCTGGTGGACGCGCAGGGCGCGCCGCTGGGCCAGCGGCTGCTGGAGGTACTGGTGGTCCATCCGGCCGAGGTCGAGCTGGAACGCTCGGGGCTTGCGATCGATGCGATCCTGCTGCGCAACTTCATCACCGGTGCCACCTGTGCGCTGCGCCGTGGGCTGCTGGCCGAATCGCTGCCGGTACCGCCGGGCTGGAGCCACGACGAATGGCTGGCAGTCCACGCATCGCTGCGTGGAGGATTGGACATGCTGGCCGAACCGACCATCGACTACCGGCAGCATGGCAACAACCAGATCGGTGCCAGTCGCCGCGGTTTCCTGCAACGCCTGCGCCATCTCGATCTGTTCGATTCGCAGGCGCGCCAGCGCACGGCCGGGCGCCTGCTTGCCCTGGCCGATCTGCTGGGGCAGCGCGGCGTGGTGGTGGCGCCGGAGCGCTTCCAGGGACTTCACGCGCTCGCCTGGCGCATGGCCTGGTCGCGACTGCAGCTGTATCGCCGCGCGGACGTGCCGGCAGGCTGGATCGCCCATGATGGGCCGCGGTTGGTCGCACGCCTGGCCAACGTCTGCCTGGCTGGGGGCGGCTGGAAAGGGGGCTGGGCGGCGCTTGCGGGCGCCTGGGCCGGGTGGCGGGCGCCGCGCGCTGCTTGAACTGCAGTGAAACCGCGGGCCATCGCCTGCCAGCCACCGCGGCGCCTGCGTTAGACTCGCCAGACCCTACCTGCCTGCATCCCCGTGCCCCGACGCTACGATTCCGACGACATCGACGATTTCGACGACGACGACCAGCAGGACGACAGCCCGCTGTGGCGGCGTCGCCTGATCACCTGGAGCATGGCTGCGGTCGCGTTGGGATTGGGCTTCCTGATCCCTTATACGCTGTACCTGAACCAACAGGTGACCCAGCGCTTCGGCGAACTTCGCTGGCAGATTCCGACCCGCGTGTACGCACGCCCGCTGGTGCTCACGCCGGGCAAGGCGATGGACGCGGCGACCCTGAAGACCGAGCTCGCCGCATCCGCCTACCGCGATGACGGGCAGGGCAAGGAGCCGGCCACCTATGCGGTGAACGGCGGGCGCTTCGTCATTTCCAGCCGTGGCTACAACGATGTGGATGGCCGCGTCGCAGCGCGCCGGCTGGAACTGTCGCTGGCCGACGGTGCGGTCGCCTCGCTGCGTGACGCCGACAACCGCAAGGCGCTGAAGGCTGCGCGCCTGGACCCGGCACGTATTGCCACCCTGTACGGGCAGAAGCAGGAAGAACGTCGCCTGATCCGCATGGACGAGGCGCCGGACCTGCTGGTGACCGGCCTGCAGGCGGTGGAGGACAAGGACTTCAACCGCCACCACGGCATCGATCTGTCCGGCATTGCGCGCGCGGTGTGGGTGACGATCCGCTCCGGTGGCCAGAGCCGCCAGGGTGCTTCCACGCTGACCCAGCAGCTGGCTCGCAGCGGTCTGCTCGGGATCGGCAAGGAACAGACGGTCACCCGCAAATTCAACGAAGTGCTGTACGCGCTGATCATGGAAGCGCGCTACGACAAGCGCACCATCTTCGAGGCCTATCTCAACCAGGTGTACCTGGGCCAGCGTGGCAGCCAGGCCATCCACGGCATGTCTTCCGGCGCCGAGTTCTGGTTCGGCCGTGACCTGCAGTCGCTGGAAACCGAGCAGATCGCGCTGCTGATCGGCCTGGTCAAGGGGCCGTCCTTCTACGACCCGCGGCGCAATCCGGAACGCGCGCTGGATCGCCGCAATTTCGTGCTGGGCAAGCTGCACGAGGCGACGCTGATCGACGATGCCGAGTACCAGCGTGCGCTGAAATCGCCGCTGGGCGTGCCCAAGACGCCGGGCCTGGTGGCGGCCAACCGCTTCCCGGCCTATGTGGACCTGGTTCGCCGCCAGCTCGGCCATGACTATCCGGAATCGGCGCTGCAGGGCGCCGGCCTGAGCGTGATGACCGGCATGTCGCCGTCCGCGCAGGCCTATGCCGAAGGCGCGGTGACCCGCACCATCAAGTCGCTGGAAAGCAAGCGCCGTCCCGAACTGCAGGCCGGCATGGTGCTGACCGACGTGCACAACGGTGACGTGCTGGCGGTGATCGGCAGCCGTGAAGTGTCCGAGGTGGGCTTCAACCGCGCGATCGAAGCACAGCGCCCGGTCGGCTCGCTGCTGAAGCCGTTCGTCTACCTGCTGGCGCTGGCGCAGCCGGATCGTTACTCGCTGGCCAGCTGGGTCGATGATTCACCGGTGACCGTGCAGCTCGGCCGCGGCCGCAACTGGAACCCCGGCAACGCGGACAACCGCAGCCACGGTACGGTGCGCCTGATCGATGCATTGGCGCATTCCTACAACCAGGCCACGGTGCGCGTGGGCATGCAGGTTGGTCCCGAGCGCGTGACCCAGCTGATCCATGTGCTGGCGGGCATCAAGGCTGAGGCCAATCCTGCAGTGATCCTCGGCTCGACCGACCAGAGCCCGTATGCGATGGCGCAGCTGTACCAGTTCCTGGCGTCCGGTGGCGAGATCCAGCCGCTGCACGCGGTGCGTGGCGTGCTCGATCCGCAGGGCAAGCTGCTCAAGCGTTACGACAAGACCCCGGCACCGGCGCAGGAGGGCGACTCGATTGCCGCCAACCTGATCAGTGTCGGCCTGCAGCAGGTGGTTGCCAGCGGCACCGCGCAGCGCTTGAACGCCGATGGCCTGGGCCGCCTGCAGCCCGCCGGCAAGACCGGTACCACCAACGATGGCCGCGACAGCTGGTATGCCGGTTACACCGGCGATCACCTGGCGGTGATCTGGATCGGCAACGACCAGAACGAGCAGGCCGGCCTGTACGGCGCCACTGGCGCGATGCGGGTCTGGTCGGGCATCTTCCAGCGCCTTCCCAGTGCGCCGCTGCGGGTCAGCAACAAGGGCCTGGATTGGCAGTCGGTGGCCGCCACCGGCCTCAACACGACCGATGAGGGCTGCCCGGGAGCGCGCCGCTTCCCGTTCGTGGTCGGCTATGCGCCGGCCTATGCGCCCTGCGCACCGGCGGTGTCGCCGGACGGGCAGGGCGAGGCCGAAGGCGAGGGTGGTGGTTGGCGCAGCTGGTTCGGCCTGGACCGCAAGCCGGACACCCCTGCCGAACCTGCCGCGGCGCCTGCCGCTGCCACTCCTCCTCCGAGCCGATGATGCCGATGAACATGCGATCCCTGCTGCAGCCCCTGGCCTTGACCGGCCTCAGCCTGGCCCTGGCCGCCTGCGTGACCAGTGCGCCGCCGGTGGTCAAGCCGGTCGATACCACGACGCCGGCGCAGCGCCTGGCCGCGGTGGACGCAGCCGCTGGCCCGGACGACAAGGAGCTTTCGGTGCAGCCGCTGCGTGATTCGCAGGTGGAAGACCTGCGGGTGACCGCGCAGGCGCAACGCCAGGCCAATGATCTGGCCGGTGCCGCCAGCAGCCTGGACCATGCGCTGGAGATCGTCGCTGGTGATCCGGCGGTGCTGCAGGAGCGTGCCGAGCTGGCGCTGCTGCAGGGGCAGTGGGCGCAGGCGGAGACGTTTGCACGCAAGGCGGTCGACCTGGGCTCGAAGACGGGGCCGCTGTGCCGCCGGCACTGGGCGACGATCGAGCAGTCGCGCCTGGCGCGGGGCGAGAAGGAGAATGCGGTGTCGGCGCATGCGCAGCTGGAAGGCTGCACCGTGCCGGGGATCAAGCGGTACTAGGTTTCCTGCCAACGGCGCAGCCCCTCGTGGCTGGCTGTTTGGCCGCGTGAAGCAAAAGCCGCGCCTGGCCGGGCGGGATGGGTTCGCGGGGGACGCCGTGAACCCATCCATGGGGGCTTGGCCGCGGCATCCATGCCGCGGACACCCCCGCGAACCCACCCCGCCCGACCTCTGACAATTTCCGTGTGCGGCCAGCCACGGAAAAGAAAAAGAAAATCAAAAGCGGGTCGCGCGCTGCGCGCTCTCGCAGTAGTCCATCTTCTTTTCCCGTTCCTGCCACAGCTTCTGAGCTGCCATTCGAGCAGGCTCGACGCTACGGAGCGCGTCCGTCCGTCACCCGGAAACTGTCGAAGGCGGGTCGGGAGGGCAGGCAGGACCGTTGGCGCCATGGATGGCGCCATCGAGCCCCCAGGGATGGGTTTACGGCGTGTCCTGCCTGCCCCTCCCGACCCGCCCAGCACGTAGAAACCCAGAGCCATGAACCAGGCTGTTGCCGTTGCTTTCGCTGGTGCCCTGGCTTGAAACGGGTGCCGGGCAGCGCCCGGCCGGGTATCCTTTCCCTCTGATGTCCGATCTTGTCCATGCCAGCCGCGAAGCCCTCAGCGACGGCGGCGCGCTCGCCTCGCATCTGGACGCCTTCGTCCCGCGCCCGGCCCAGCTGCGCCTGACCGAAGCCATCGCCGACGCGATGCAGCAGCGCGATCTGTTGCTGGCCGAGGCCGGTACCGGTACCGGCAAGACCTTCGCCTATCTGGTGCCGGTGCTGCTGTCCGGGCTGCGCACCATCATCTCCACCGGAACCCGCGCGCTGCAGGACCAGCTCTACCACCGTGACCTGCCGCGTGTGCGGCAGGCGCTCGGTGTCGGCCTGCGCAGCGCGCTGCTGAAGGGGCGCGCGAATTACCTGTGCCGCTATCGCCTGCAACAGGCGCGCGGCGAACCGCGTTTTTCCAGTCCCGAACAGGCCGCGCAGTTCCAGCGCATCCTGGCCTGGTCCGGTCGTTCGGAGTTCGGCGATGTCGCCGAACTCGACGGACTGGCCGACGATTCACCGCTGCTGCCGATGGTCACCTCCACCGTCGACAACTGCCTGGGCACCGATTGCCCGTTCTGGGACGACTGCTTCGTGGTGCGTGCGAGGCAACGCGCGCAGGCCGCGGACGTGGTGGTGGTCAACCATCACCTGCTGCTGGCCGACCTGGCATTGAAGCAGGATGGCTTTGGCGAGTTGTTGCCGGGGGCGCAGGCCTTCGTCATCGACGAAGCGCATCAGCTGCCCGAGTTGGCCGCGCAGTTCTTCGGCGAAGGTTTCGGCATGCGCCCGTGGCAGGAACTGGGCCGCGACTGCCTGGCCGAAGCGCGTGGCGTGGGAGGCGCGCAGTCGGCGCTGCAGGAACCGGTCGACCAGTTGCAGCAGGCGCTGTTGGCGCTGCGCTCGGCGATGGAAGGGCTGCCAGCGCGTGGCACGCAATGGCGTGCACTGGCGATGCCGCAGGTGCGTGATGGCTTCGACACGGTGATGGCCGGCCTGGTGACGCTGGAACAGGCGCTGCAGCCGCTGCGCGAAGCGGCTGCCGGCCTCGATGCCTGCCATGCGCGTGCGCGCGAAGCGGTTTCGCGGCTCGGCCGCTGGCTGGGCGATGACGAACCCAGCCTCGATTTCGATACCGATCCGGCGGAGACCGCCAGCGCCGCCGACGTGCTCTGGTACGAGCTAACGCCGCGTGGTTTCCGCTGCCAGCGCACGCCGATGGATGTGTCCGGCCCGTTGCGCGAGCATCGCGAACGCAGTCGCGCCGCATGGATCTTCACCTCGGCGACGCTGACCGTCGGCGGCGGATTCGATCACATCGCCACGCGCCTGGGCCTGGACGATCCGCACACGCTGGTCCAGCCAAGCCCCTTCAATTGGCCCAAGCAGGCGTTGTGCTACCTGCCCGAAGGCCTGCCCGATCCGGCCGCACGTGGTTTCGGAACCGCGCTGATCCAGACCCTTCGGCCGGTGCTGCAGGCTTCGCAGGGCAGGGCGTTCCTGCTGTTCGCCTCGCACCGTGCGCTGCGCGAGGCAGCCGAGGCGCTGCGCGACGGGCCGTGGCCGCTGTTCGTGCAGGGCGAGGCGCCGCGCGCGACCCTGCTGCAGCGCTTCCGCGAATCGGGCAATGGCGTGCTGCTGGGCTCGGCCAGTTTCCGTGAAGGCGTGGACGTGGTCGGTGAGGCGCTGAGCGTGGTGATGATCGACAAGCTGCCGTTCGCGGCACCGGATGACCCGGTGTACGAGGCGCGGCTGGAGGCGATCCGCAGCCAGGGCGGCAACCCGTTCCGCGATGAACAGCTGCCGCAGGCGGTGATCGCATTGAAGCAGGGCGTCGGCCGCCTGATCCGCAGCGAGAGCGACCGTGGCGTGCTGGTGCTGTGCGACCCGCGCCTGCTCAACCGGGGTTACGGCCGGGTGTTCCTCGATTCACTGCCACCGTTCCGCCGTACCCGCAGCCTGGCCGATGTGCAGGCCTTCTTTACGCCACAATGGGCGCCCGTGGCCGATGATGCCGTTCCGACCGCCGCCGCCGCGGCGGGCCCGGAGCCGGCGCCCGGTGCCACGTTCCCCCTGTTCTGACCTGATCCGATGAAACTGCTCGCCTTTGAAACCGCCACCGAAGCCTGTTCCGTTGCCCTGCATGTCGATGGGCAGGTGCTGGAACGCTTCGAGATCGCCCCGCGCCGGCATGCCGAACTGAGCCTGCCGTGGGCCGAGGCGCTGCTGGCCGAGGCCGGCATCAGCCGTCGCCAGCTGGACGGCATCGCCCTCAGCCGTGGTCCTGGTGCTTTCACCGGCGTGCGCCTGGCGATCGCCATCGCGCAGGGCATCGCACTGGCGCTGGATCGTCCGTTGCTGCCGGTGTCCACGTTGCAGGTGCTGGCGCTGCGTGCTCCCGTTGAAGAAACGCAGATCCTGTCGGCGATCGATGCACGGATGGGTGAACTGTATGTCGCCCGCTTCGAGCGTGTGGACGGCCTGCCGCTCGCGCGCGATGGCGAGCGTGTATGTGCACCGGCAGCAGTGGCGCTGCCGGACGGGCTGTCGGCCTACGGCGTCGGCACCGGCTTCGGCGCGGCCGACGGCGCGCTGGTGGCGCAGTTGGGCAGTGGCCTTCGCGGATTCGATGCCACGGCATTGCCGCGGGCGTCGGACGTGCTGGCACTGGCGATGCCGGCCTTCGCGCGTGGCGAGGCGATTGCGCCGGAAAAGGTCGAGCCCGCGTACCTGCGTGACAACGTGGCACTGACCCTGGTGGAGCAGCAGGCCGCGCGCGAGGCGAAGGCGAAGGCCAACGGCTGAGCCCCTCGTGGCGGGGTTGGTTGGTCGTGTAAATCAAAAGCCGCGCTTGGCCGGGCGGGTGGGCTGCGCAGGGGGCGCTGCAAGTACTTCCCTGTAAGCTCGGTCGCCGCATCCATGCCGCGGACACCCCCGCGAACCCACCCCGCCCGGCCTCGGACAGTTTCCGTGCGCGTCCGCCACGGAAAATCAAAAAGAAAATCAAAGTCAAAAGCGGATCGCTTCGCTCGCATCCACGCATGGCGTGGATGTGTGTCGACCAAGGTCGACACCTACCAAAAGCGATGATGCGCCGCGATCTGTCGGAGGTGGGGCGGTGTCGGGTGGCGGGGTATCCGCGGCATGGATGCCGCGGCTAAGCCTACAGGGACGTACTTGCGGCGTCCCCGCCGCCCGACACCGCCCCGCCAAGCCTCAGTACACCGACCGCCGCTGTTGCCGTTGCTGTTGCCGTTGCTCCAGCCTTGCAGCGGGTCCCGGGCCGCAGGCCCGGGCAACAAACCTCTACCGGTCGTCGTGCAGGGTGCCGCCCGGCAGGAACACCCATGTACGGGTGACCTGCAGGATGTCGATCTCGTCCTCGGTCTTCGGCAACGGCGGGAACGGCTGCGCCAGCTGCACCACCCGCAGGGCGGCCTCATCCAGCAACGGCGTACCGCTCGAACGCAGGATCCGGCTGCTCTCCACGCTGCCATCGCGGCGCACGCCCACGCTGATCACCACCTGGCCGCCGAGGCGGCGCTGCCTGGCCTCATCCGGGTAATTCAGGTTGCCTACCTTCTCCGCACGGTCGACCCAGGCGCGCAGGTAATTGGCATAGGCATATTCGCGCGTGCTGGCCGACACGAACTTGCGGTTCGGGCGCTTGGCGTACTGCGCCGAGCGCAGGTGCACTTCGGCAGCCAGCCGCGCCATCTCCACGTCGCGCTGTTCGCGTGCGCTCAAGGGCGCATCCGGTTCGGGCTGATCCGGTGTGGGGCGGGACTGTGCCTGCGCCACCACTTCTTCGCCATTGCGGCTGCTGACCACCCGTGCCTGTGGCGGCGGAACCGGCGCGGCCGATTGCTGCTGCTGTGGAACCGGGCTGATTCCGGACTGGGCCTGCGGCACGATGCCGGCCTGGTTGTCGCGCGGACGCTGCGCGCGGTCATGCTCGCCACCACCTTCCTGGTTGGCGGCAGCCAGGAAGTCGGCCTGTTTCGGGGTCAGCGCGGTGCGGGTCTGGCTGAAGATCACTTCCAGCGTCGGCACCAGCGGCGCATCGCCCTTCACGGCGAAGCCCACGCCCAGGATCAGCAGGGCGTGGACCAGCACCGACAGCGCGATGGTCGCCCCCAGCCGTTGCGCTTCGCGCGGCGGCGGGGGCAGTACGGCAGGTGCGGCAGGCATCAGCGCAGGCCGGCCTCGAGTGCGTCGAACAGGGTGCCGGCGATGTTCAGGCCGTACTGTGCGTCCAGTTCGCGCACGCAGGTCGGGCTGGTCACGTTGACCTCGGTCAGGTAATCGCCGATCACGTCCAGGCCGACGAAGCGCATGCCGCGGCGCTTCATCTCCGGGCCGACCTGGGCGGCGATCCAGCGGTCGCGTTCGCTCAGCGGCCGGCCTTCGCCACGGCCACCGGCGGCCAGGTTGCCGCGGAATTCATCACCCTGCGGGATGCGCGCCAGGCAGTAGTCGACAGGCTCGCCATCGACCAGCAGGATGCGTTTGTCGCCGGCGGTGATGTCCGGGATGAATTTCTGCGCCAGCGCCATCCTGCGGCCACCGTCGGTCAGCGTTTCCAGGATCACGTTCAGGTTCGGATCGCCCTGGCCGCTGCGGAAGATCGAGCGGCCGCCCATGCCGTCCAGCGGCTTCAGCACGGCCTGGCCATGCTCCAGCGCGAAGGCCTTCAATGCCTTGGCATCGCGGCTGACCAGGGTGGGCGGGCAGCACTGCGGGAACAGCAGGGCGGCCAGCTTCCCGTTGTAGTCGCGCAGGCCCTGCGGGTTGTTGACCACGCAGGCGCCGGCAGCTGCAGCCACGTCCAGCACCTGGGTGTCATAGATGTACTCGGCGTCGACCGGTGGGTCCTTGCGCATCAGCACGATCTGGCCGGGGCCGAATTCGGTGCGGCTGAATGCGCCCAGCTCATACCAGCCGGCCGGGTCGTCGCGCACCTGCAATGGCGCGGTCTGGGCCACCGCCACGCCGCCCTCCAGGGCCAGGCCGCCCGGACGCACGTAGTGCAGGGCATGGCCGCGGCGCTGGGCTTCCAGCAGCATGGCGAAGGTGGTGTCCTTGGCGATCTTGATGTGGGCGATGGGATCCATCACCACGATGACGTTCAACGGCATGGGCGCACCTGTCAGGCAAGGCGTTGATGGTAGCGGCAACGCCGGTCGCGCGCCTCCCCGCCGTCCTGCAACGCTGCGTCCGCCCGGCGCTCGCGCAGTCATTGCGAAACCCGTCACGTTCAGGAGGCTGCCATGCCCCACGCCGTGGGGCGGCCTTGAAGCGGGCGCGGAAAGTGCGATATAGATACGCTTTCGTAGCGGCCCCCGCCAGAGATCGGGCCGTGCGCTTGGGGATAGGCAATGACTGAAAACACGACTGCGGGCGGGGAACTCGCAGGACTCCGGGTGATGGTCATCGATGATTCGAAGACCATCCGCAGGACTGCGGAAACGCTGCTCAAGCGCGAAGGCTGCGAGGTGGTCACCGCCACCGACGGCTTCGAAGCGCTTGCGAAGATCGCAGACCAGCAACCGCAGATCATCTTCGTCGACATCATGATGCCGCGCCTGGACGGGTACCAGACCTGTGCGCTGATCAAGGGCAACCAGCTGTTCAAGGCGACCCCGGTCATCATGCTCTCGTCCAAGGATGGCCTGTTCGACAAGGCGCGGGGACGCATCGTCGGCTCGGAGCAATACCTGACGAAGCCTTTCACGCGTGAAGAACTGCTGGGTGCCATCCGCACATACGTCAACGCCTGACCAGGGGGGAAAGGCACAATGGCTCGTATCGTTCTGATCGAGGATTCACCGACCGACCGCGCGGTGTTCACCCAGTGGCTGCGCCGTGCCGGCCACGAGGTGCTGGAAGCGGACAACGCCGAGGATGGACTGCAGCTGGTGCGCGACCAGGTGCCGCAGCTGGTGCTGATGGACGTGGTCCTGCCCGGCATGAGCGGCTTCCAGGCGACCCGGGCGATGGCCCGTGACGCGGCGATCAAGCACATCCCGGTGATCATCGTCAGCACCAAGGCGATGGAAACCGACAAGGCCTGGGGCCTGCGCCAGGGCGCGGCCGATTACATCGTCAAGCCGCCGCGCGAGGATGAACTGATCGCGCGGATCAACGAACTGGTGGCCTGATGCGCTCGCCCTTCGACATCCTCGAAGCCTATGAACGGCGCAGCCTGGCCCACGCGGTGCAGCTGCCCGAACGGCAGTTCGCGCAGGATCTCTGGCGTGGCGTGGGGTACCGCGTCGGCCAGCGCCGGCTGGTGTCCGATTTCCGCGAAGTGGTGGAGATCGTGCCGATGCCGCCGGTCACCCCGGTGCCGTGCGCCCAGCCGTGGCTGCTGGGCGTGGGCAACCTGCGCGGCAACCTGTTCCCGGTGGTCGACCTGAAGTACTTCCTGGAAGGCACGCGTACCGTGCAGCAGGAAGGCCAGCGCGTGCTGATCATGCGCCAGGCCGGTGGCGACGTCGCGCTGACCATCGATGAACTGTTCGGCCAGCGCAGCTTTGAACTGGACCAGCAGATCGCGGCCGGCACGCTGGCCGAAGGGCGCTACGGCCATTTCGTCGATCGCGCCTTCCACGCCGACGGCCATGACTGGGGCGTGTTCTCGCTCTCGCTGCTGTCGCGCACCCCTGAATTCCGGCAAGCCGCGGCCTGAGGCCGGGCATCGCCCCCTGCATTGAAGATCGAGGTTGAACGATGAGTACTGCTTCGGACGCCACCAAATCCGGCAAGCTGCGGCTGGGCGGCAGCAACCTCTGGCTGTTCCTGCTGCTGGCATCGATGATCCTGTTCGGCGTCAACACCGGCGTCGCCACCTGGCAGGGCAGCCGCCTGGCCGACGCCGGCTCCAAGGCCGCCGACCTGCAGGTGCTGTCGCAGCAGCTGGCCAACCAGGGCCGTGATGCCGTCGGCGGCAACGCGCAGGCGTTCACCGCCTTCAAGGCGACCCGCAATGCGATCGAACAGAACGTGTCGACCCTGCAGGGACGCTACGGCAAGGAGCCGGGCGTGTCCGGCCCGATCACCACGCTGGGTGAAACCTGGGCGCCGCTGGGCAAGCAGGCCGGGCAGCTGGTGGCCAGCGAGCCGGCGGTGCTGGCCCTGGCCGGCAACGCCAACAACTTCACCGGCGCGGTGCCGGGCCTGCAGGCCCAGCTGAACGAACTGGTGCGCGCGATGTCGGCCTCGGGTGCGCCGTCGTCGCAGGTGTACAGCGCACTGCAGCAGGTCGTGGTGGCCGGCTCGATGGCTCGCCGCGTGACCGAAATGCGTGCCGGTGGCAGCGCCGCGGCGACCTCCGGCGACGCCCTGGCACGCGACATCACCGTGTTCTCGCAGGTGCTCGACGGCCTGCGCAACGGCAACGAAGAACTGGGCATCACCGCCGTGCGCGGTGCCGCCGCCGTCGCCGCGCTGGAGCAGTCGCAGCAGAAGTGGGAAGCGATGAAGCAGGACGCCGACGCGATCCTGGCCAGCTCGCGCCAGCTGTTCGCCGCGCAGTCGGCGGCCACCGCGCTGGGCCAGGGTTCGGCGCACATGCTGGACGACAGCCGCAAGCTGTTCGAGGCCTTCTCCTCGTTCGGTTCGGTGTCCGATACCCGCCTGTTCCCGAACTTCTGGATCGGCGTGGTGTCCGGTGCGCTGTCGCTGATCGCGATCATCGGTTTCGTCTCCACCAACGTGCGCAGCCGCTCGCGCGAGCAGGAACTGCGTTACCAGACCCAGGTGGAGTTCAACAGCCGCAACCAGCAGGCCATCATGCGGCTGCTGGACGAAATTTCCTCGCTCGGTGAGGGTGACCTGACGGTGAAGGCCTCGGTGACCGAGGACATGACGGGCGCGATTGCGGACGCAATCAATTACGCGGTCGACGAGCTGCGCCACCTGGTGACCACCATCAACGACACCTCGGCCAAGGTCGCGCTGTCCACCCAGGAAACCCAGGCCACCGCCATGCAGCTGGCAGAGGCAGCGGGCCACCAGGCCAACCAGATCACCTCGGCGTCGGACCGCATCGGCGAAATCGCGGCGAGCATCGAGCAGGTGTCGCGCAACTCGGCCGAATCGGCCGACGTGGCACAGCGCTCGGTGGTGATCGCCGCCGAGGGTGCCGGCGTGGTGCGCGAGACCATCCAGGGCATGGACCAGATCCGCGACCAGATCCAGGAAACCTCCAAGCGCATCAAGCGCCTGGGCGAGTCGTCGCAGGAAATCGGCTCGATCGTGGAACTGATCAACGACATTTCCGAGCAGACCAACATCCTGGCGTTGAACGCGGCGGTGCAGGCGGCTTCGGCCGGTGAAGCCGGCCGCGGTTTCGCGGTCGTGGCCGACGAAGTGCAGCGCCTGGCAGAACGCACCTCGGGCGCGACCCGACGCATCGAAAACCTGGTGCAGGCCATTCAGGCCGATACCAACGAAGCGGTCACCTCGATGGAACAGACCACCGCCGAAGTGGTGTCCGGCGCACGCCTGGCCGAGGACGCCGGCACCGCGCTGACCGAAATCGAGCGCGTGTCCAATGCACTGAACACCCTCATCAAGAACATCTCCATCGCCGCCCAGCAGCAGTCGGCCGCGGCCTCGGACATCACCCGCACCATGGGCGTGATCCGGCAGATCACCGGCCAGACCTCGCAGGGTGCCGGGCAGACCGCCGAATCGATCGGCCACCTCGCGCAGCTGGCGGCGGACCTGCGTCGTTCGGTCGCCGACTTCAAGCTGCCGGCGTGACGCGGGCAGGGCGGCGAGCAAGGAACCAGTCGATGAAGCATTTCCATTCCCCACGCCAGAACTCGCGCGGCCTCCGCGCGGCGGCGAACGGAGCGCGTCCATGAGCAGTCTGCGCGATGCGATGAGCCACGCAGCGCTGGGCTGGGTCAAGCCCGAGCTGGACGAGACCCTGCGCCAGGTGCGCAACGAGGTCGAGTACTACGCGGAAGACCCGACCGATGCCAGCCGCATGCGCATCTGCGCCGGCTACCTGCACCAGGTGCAGGGCACCCTGCGCATGGTCGAGCTGTATGCGCCGGCGATGGTGGCCGAGGAGCTGGAACAGCTGGCCCATGCCATCGGCGCCGGTGGCGTGGCCGATCGCGATGAAGCCTGCGCAACCTTGATGCGCGGCAGCGTGTTGCTGCCCGACTACCTGGAGCGCCTGCAGAACGGTCATCGCGACATTCCGATCGTGCTGATGCCGTTGCTCAACGAGATCCGCGCCGCGCGTGGCGAGGACGGCGTGCATGACAGCGTGCTGCTGGCGTTCGCGCCGGACAGCGTCACCGCCACCGAAGCCGAGCTGGACCATGCCCGTGGCAGCCTGAGCGGGCGCAACCGCGAGCTGCTCGACACGGTTGGCAGCGCGGTGAAGGAAGAACTGCTGCGCATCAAGGACGCACTGGACCTGCACCTGCGTACCGGTGGTGCACCGGAACAGCTGCAGACCCAGGCCAATGAGCTGGGTGCGGTGGCCGATACGCTGGGCATGATGGGCCTGGGCGTGGCCCGCGGTGTGGTCGTGCAGCAGCGTGATGCACTGCGTGGCGTGGTCGAAGGCCGCCAGCAGATCGACGAAAACCTGCTGCTGGATATCGCCGGCGCGCTGCTCTACGTGGATGCCTCGCTGGATGACCAGGTGGCCCATCTGGGCGCCGGCGGCAGTGGCGAGGACGATCCGAGCGCAGTGGAGAACCGGCGCACGGTAGAGGTGCTGGCCCATGAGGCCATCGCCAACTTCGCCGCCGCCCGCGAGCATTTCGTCGCTTTCATCGAAACCGGCTGGCACCATGCGGAGCTGCAGGACGTGCCGCGCCTGCTGGGCGATGTCTCCGGTGCGCTGCGCATGCTCGACCTGGGTACCGCTGCCGACTACCTGCGCGGTGTACAGCAGTACATCGAGGCGGAGCTGATTGGTCGCCAGCGCGTGCCGAGCGGCCGCCAGCTGGACACCCTGGCCGACGCCATGGCCAGCCTGGAGTACTACCTGGAAGCCCTGCGCGACCGTCGTCCGGGCCGCGAGGACATCCTCGACATTACCCGCAGCAGCCTTGAGGCGCTGCGCTACTGGCCGCTGCCGGACCGCGATGCGGCCGAGCCGGCACTGTTTGCGCCGCAGCCCATCGAGCGCGAGCCGGTTTCGCTGCTGGCCACGGCACTGCAGCCCGAGCACATCGAGATCGCGGTACAGTCGGCCGCGCCGGCACCCGGTGAGGTGCCGGTACCGCTGCCGGACTTCACTTTCGATCCGCCGCCGGCCACGCCTTCGCCGGTGGCGGTGGACAACAGCCTGATGTTCGGTGGGCTGGGATCCGTCGCCTCCGCGCCGCTGTCGCTGCATGACGAGGCGGATGCACCGCTGGTCTTTGCCGCTTCCAGTGCACCGGCGCCCGAGGTCCCGCAATGGGATCTGGCACCGTTCCATCCGGAGGCCGATCCGCTCGCACCAGCGGACGATGAGCGCAGCCCGACGTTTGCCAGCTTCGATCCGGTCAGTTTCGAACAGGTCGATGCAGGGCAGGGGGCCGCCACGCAGTGGACGCTGCCGGTACAGTCCGGTGCGACGGCTGGCCTGGACGTCGAAGACACCGCCGACGCGACGCTGTCCATCGAGACCGGCACGCATGCCGCACCGGTGTTCGACCCGGTGGCCGCCGAGCATGATGCGGTTTCTGCAAGCGACGACGTCGTGTTCCGTTTCGATGCCGACTCGCTGGATAACGCCGACGATGTGCTGTCGCTGCACGCGATGGAAACGTTGTCGCTGGACGACGATGCCGCGCTGCATCCGTCGCTGGAGAGCGTCGATGCCACTGCCCCTGGGGTGGTGGAAGAGAACCCTGTTGCCGCAGAACCGGACATCACCCCTGTGGATGTGCCGGTGGAAACGCCCGCGCCGCTTGCCGATGCGCCGGCAGCGGCGGTGTCGATGATCGACATCGACACCATCGCGCCGATTGATTTCAGCGAAGCCGACGCGCAGTTCTTTGCCGAGCTGAGCGCTGCCGCCGCGGACTTCAATCCGCAGGCGACCCCGACGCCGGCCGATGCGGAAGCGCCGGTCGCCGTGGGCGACGCG
Organism: Stenotrophomonas sp. 59; assembly: GCF_030291095.1. Lineage (NCBI taxonomy): Bacteria > Pseudomonadati > Pseudomonadota > Gammaproteobacteria > Lysobacterales > Lysobacteraceae > Stenotrophomonas > Stenotrophomonas sp. 59. Next base: position 3,439,675 of record NZ_CP127408.1, on the reverse strand, counting down.
GAAGGTGCAGAAGCCGGCTTCGAGGCGGGTTTCGACGACGATGCCGAGAACATCGACGAGGACATCCGCGAGGTGTTCCTGGAAGAGTTCGACGACGAACTGGCCAACCTCGGTACGTTGCTGCCGGCATGGCGCATGCAGCCGGACAACATGGACCGTCTGCGTCCTATCCGCCGCATCTTCCACACGCTCAAGGGCAGTGGCCGACTGGTCGGTGCACGCACCCTGGGTGAATTCGCGTGGAAGATCGAGGGCATGCTCAACCGCGTGCTCGACGGCAGCCGCCCGGCGACGCCAGCCGTGCTGGCCATGGTCGACAACGCGCATGCCGCGCTGCCGCAGCTGAACGCCGCACTGCGCCATGGCCAGCGGATCAGCGTGGACCTGCAGGCGATGCAGGCCATTGCCGATCGCGTCGGCGCGGGTGAGGAAACCTATTACGTACCGCTGCCGGTTGCGGCTGCTCCCGCCGCACCGGTGGTCGAAGCCGATGGCGAGGACGAGATCAGCCGCATCCTCGAAGCCGAAGCAATGGCGTCGGTGCAGGCTGAAGCCGATGCGGACCCGGCGCCCGAAGCACTGGGCACGCCGGCCAACATCGACAGCGTGCTGCGCGAGATACTGGAAGCCGAAGTGGAAGTCCACCAGGCGACCCTGCAGGACTGGCTGCGCTCGGCGCAGCAGGCGCCGCAGCCGGTCAGCGACGCGCTGCTGCGCGCGGTGCACACCATGAACGGCGCCTTCGCGATGACCGAAGTGCCGGAAATCACTGCCGTTACCGGCGGTGCCGAGTCCTACATCAAGCGCGCGCTGGCCGCGGACGTGGTGCCGGGCGACGAGGGCGTGGCTGCACTGGATGCGACCGCGCAGGCGATCACCGCGACCATGGAAGCGCTGCAGGCCGAACAGCCGCGCATCACTCCGCAGGAAGCGCTGGTGCAGCGCCTGCAGGCGCTGGCCGGTGAACTGCCGGAAGCGCGCTGGCCGATGGTCGGGCTGGAGGACGACGACGAGGATCTTGCGCTGGAGACCGGCGAGACCGGTCCTGCGTTCGAAGCTGCTGCGCCCGGGATCGAACCTGCCGGGCCCGAGCTGGAACCGCTTGCCGCCGATGTGCAGGCCGCCGGGACCGCGGGCGCGATCGACACAGGCCTCGATGTCGGCGAATTGACCGGCAGCGATGATCTGTCGCGATACTTCGATGCCGGATGGCCATCGGTACCGGGTGAAGGCGAAGCCATCGCCGAGGGCATCGGATCGATTGAATCGATCCAGCCCGTCGAGAGCGAGCCGGTTGTTGCGACGACCGACGTGGACGCCGCGACGACGCCTGTCGCCGAGGCCGATCTGACCGCCGCGGACGACCTGTCGCCCTACCTCGACGCCCGCGCGCTGCCGGTGGATGACCGCGACGCCGATGAGATGCCGGTGTCCGTGGAAGTTGACGCAATCGACCTGAATACGTCGATGTCCGCTGGCCTGGGCGATGCCGACGCCAGCCTCGACGACGACGCTGCTGCACTGCCACTCGACAGCGAGCTGTCGAGCCTGCAGGATGAAATGGCTGCGCCGGGTTTTGCAGAACCGGTCACGCTGGCAGCCGCGCTCGAGGCCGGCCTGCACGTGATCGACGAAGAGCAGACCCTGGACGACGACGGGCAATGGCCCGTGCTCGGCCTCCAGGCCAGCGAACTCGCGCCGGGCGAGGCGGAAGCCTTTGCCGAGGATGCGGACGTCGGCGGGGAGGCGGCGGTCGGCGAAGGAGAGAGCGCCGATCAGCCGTCCCCGGCGACGGTGAACGAGGTGAGCGCTGCCGAAGCACTGCAGGCCACCGCCGAGCCGGTGCGGTTCTTCGAACTGGAAGATGCACCGGGGCAGGGCACGGCCGATGTCGATGCCGCCGAAGCCGACGCTGTGGAGCGTGCCCCGCTCCACGATGAAGCTTCCACTCCGGAAGACTCCGCGGACGGCGCCGATGCGCTCGACTTCAGTGTGTACGACCGCGAGCTGGTCGACATCTTCGTCGAGGAAGGCAAGGATCTGCTTGACCACTGCGATGGCCTGATCAGCGAACTGCGCGATGCGCCGCAGGATCGAGAGGTCCTGGCCGGCCTGCAGCGTGACCTGCACACCCTGAAGGGTGGCGCACGCATGGCCGGCATCAATGCCATCGGCGACCTTGGCCACAGCATCGAATCCCTGCTGGAAGCCGTGGCGGCCGGCCGCACCGAGATCGAACGCCGCGACGTGCAGCTGCTGGAGCGTGGCTTCGACCGCCTGCACCAGCTGCTCACGCGGACCGGTGCCCACCGCGTGGTGGAGCCTGCACAGGATCTGGTGGAGGCCTTCGAGGTCCGCACCACCACCGATATCGCGGCGGCCGCTGCGGCCGCGCGTGCGGCCAGCGAGGCCGAAACTGTGCCGGCACAGGCTGCGGGCCCGCTGGCGACGCCGGCCGATGCCCCGCTGTCGGCACCGCTGCCGGCCGAAGGCGTGGCCGACGAAGACCCGTCGGCCCGTCCGCAGCAGGAACAGGTGCGCGTGCGCGCCGACCTGCTCGACCGCCTGGTCAACCACGCCGGTGAAGTGGCGATCTACCGTTCGCGCCTGGAACAGCAGCTCGGCGCCTTCCGTGGCGCCATGGGCGAACTGGAGCGCACCAATGCGCGTCTTCGCGACCAGCTGCGCCGCCTCGACCTGGAAACAGAGGCGCAGATCGTCGCCCGCTACCAGCGCGAGCAGGACCAGGCTGACCAGAAGTTCGATCCGCTGGAACTGGACCGTTTCTCGACCCTGCAGCAGCTCAGCCGTGCGCTGAACGAGTCCGCCGCCGACCTTGGCGGCCTGCAGGGCGTGCTGGACGATCTGTCGCGCCAGTACGACTCCCTGCTGCAGCAGCAGTCGCGCGTAAGCTCGGAACTGCAGGACGGCCTGATGCGCGCGCGCATGGTGCCGTTCGATGGCCTGGTGCCGCGCCTGCGCCGCGTGGTCCGCCAGTCCGGCATGGATACCGGCAAGCAGGTCCACCTGACCCTGGAAGGCACTCACGGCGAACTGGACCGCAACGTCCTCGATCGCATGGTCGCGCCGCTGGAGCACATGCTGCGCAACTCCGTGGCCCATGGCCTGGAAGCGCCGGAACAGCGTCGCGCCGCTGGCAAGCCGGAGGAGGGCGAGATCGCCATCCGCCTGCATCGCGAAGGCTCGGAAATCGTGCTGGAAGTGGCCGACGACGGCGCCGGCCTGGACCGCGAAGCGATCCGCCGCCGCGCCATCGACCGTGGCCTGCTGGCTGCCGATGCGCAGCCTAACGAGCAGGAACTGGACAACCTGATCTTCGCCTCTGGTTTCACCACCGCCGACCAGGTCAGCCAGCTGGCAGGCCGAGGCGTGGGCATGGACGTGGTGCGCAACGAAGTGCGCCAGCTGGGTGGTTCGGTCGACATCCAGTCGGTGCGTGGCCAGGGCGTGCGCTTCACCCTGCGCCTGCCGCAGACGCTGGCCGTCACCCAGGCGGTGTTCGTGCAGATCGGCGAAACCACCTTTGCGGTGCCGGTCGCCTCGGTCAGTGGCATCGGCCGCCTGTCGCGCGAGCGTTTCGAAGCGGCCGACAGCAGCTATCGCTACAGCGGCGAGGACTATCCGCTGTACGACCTCGGCAGCCTGGTCGGGCAGGCTCCGGCGCGTGCCGATGGCCAGGACCAGGTGCCGCTGCTGCTGGTCCGTGCCGGTGACCTGCGTGCCGCCGTGGCGATCGACCAGGTGCTGGGCAACCGCGAAATCGTGGTCAAGCCGGTCGGCCTGCAGATCGCTTCGGTGCCGGGCATCTACGGCGCCACCATCACCGGCGATGGCCGCGTGGTGGTGATCCTGGACGTGGCGCCGCTGGTGCGTCGCTTCCTCGCCAACCCGACGCTGCCGGTGCTGGCCAACGCCCCGCGCCAGGAGCGCCAGGTGCCGCTGGTGATGGTGGTGGACGACTCGCTGACCATGCGCAAGGTCACCGGGCGCATTCTCGAACGCCACAACTTCGAGGTCAGTGTCGCCCGCGACGGCGTGGAAGCACTGGAGCGCCTGGAAGAACGCGTGCCCGACCTGATGCTGCTGGACATCGAGATGCCGCGCATGGATGGCTACGAGCTCGCCACTGCGATGCGCGCCGACCCACGCTACAAGGACGTGCCGATCGTGATGATCACCTCGCGCAGCGGCGACAAGCACCGCCAGCGCGCCTTCGAAATCGGCGTGCAGCGCTACCTGGGCAAGCCGTACCAGGAGCTGGACCTGATGCGTAACGTGTACGACCTGCTGGGGATCGCCCGTGTCCGTGAGTGAAGCCCAGGCGGTTCCGGCCGTCGCCCTGCTGGCCCGCCCTGGCGCGGCGCGCGAGCGCTTGCGCGAGGCGTTGTCGCATGCCGATGTGCAGCTGGTGCTGGAAGACGACCCGAACGGCCTGGAGCCGCAGCTCCTGCAGGACGCGCGTCCACAGTTCGTGGTGATCGCGCTGGAGGCGGCCATCGAGGATGCTCTGGAACGGCTTGAAGCGGTGCTGTCCGCACCGGGCCTGACCCTGGTCTTCGACGAGGCCGAACTCGCGGCGCGCCGTGATGGTTGGGAGGCACAGCGCTGGGGCCGCCACCTGGCCGCCAAGCTGCACGGTCACCAGCAGGTGCTGCCGCCGGGTGCGGAAGACGAACCCGCCCTGCAGCTGGAACCGGGTCACCCGGCACCGCCGCCGGCACCACGGGAGGAAGCGCTTCAGCCGCATCTGGACCAGGCATTGAGCTGGGCGGACGAAGTGCCGGCGGACAGCCTGTATGCGCCACCGGCGCACCTGCACGAACCGATCGCGCTGGAGCAGGCACTGGCCGCGCTGCAGCCGGTCGTGCCGGAGCCGCTGGAGGCAGTGCCGATGCAGCCGGTCGCCACGCCCGCCGCACCGGTTACGCCGCCGGTATCCTTCGACCACACCGCGTGGTCGCTGGTCGATGACGTGGCAGACGTACCCGCGGCCACCGGCCACAGCGCCGCGGTGGAAGCGCCGCTGCCATCCTTCGATACCGATCACCTCAGCCTGGTGGACCTGGACGCTGCGGCGCCTGCGGGCGCACGTGCCGGCTCGCTGCTGGTGCTGGCCGGCATTGGTGGCCCGGATGCGCTGCGCCGCCTGCTCGGCGCGCTGCCGTCGTCGCTGAGCGTACCGGTGCTGGTGCACATGCGCCTGGATGGCGGCCGCTACGGCAACCTGGTCAAGCAGATGGCACGCGTGTCGCCGTTGCCGGTGCAGCTGGCCGAAGCCGGCCAGCGGGCCGTCCCCGGTGAGGTGCACGTGCTGGCCGATGACATCGGCGTAAGCGTGACCGCCGACGGCCTGCATTTCCTCAGCGATGCACAGGGTATCTCGCTGGCCGCGCTGCCGGCGGAGCACACTGCGCTGGTGCTGCTCAGTGGCGCCGACCTGGCCCATGTCGGGCCGGCACTGGACCTTGCCGCAGCCGGTGCCTGGGTGGCCGGCCAGGTGGGCGAGGGCTGCTACGACCCCGCCGCGGCGACGGCCGTGGTGGCTGCCGGCATGGTGGCCGGCGAACCGCAGGAGCTGGCGCAGGCGATTGCCGCGCGCTGGGGCGAGCAGGACGACAACGGAGACGCACCATGAGCTATGCCAGCAATGACGAAATCCGCGGCGTCCTGATCCAGGCCGGCAACGAGCGCGTGCTGCTGCCCAATGCCACCGTGGCCGAAATGATGTCGCGGGTGCCGGTACAGCCGGTCTCCGATGCACCGCGCTGGCTGGTCGGCGAGATCGGCTGGCACGGCTGGCAGGTGCCGCTGGTGTCGTTCGCGCGGCTTTCCGGGCTGGGCGAGGAAGCGGTGGGTGGCCACAACAAGGTGGTGGTGCTGAAGGCCCTGAGCGGCAACGCGCAGCGCCCGTACTACGCGCTGCTGACGCAGAATTTCCCGCAGTTGATCTCGGTGCCGCGCGATGGCCTGCTGGCCGATGCTTCCGAGGAAACCCTGCCGCAGATCGTGCACATGCGCGTGTTGCTGGGTGAGCAGAGCGCGTTGCTGCCGAACCTGGACGCGCTGGAAGCCGCCCTGGATTCGCTGGCGGCCTGATGGGGAATCCGCCGGGCATGGCCCGGCGCTACCACAGGTGACCCGGATTCCCGGGGTAGCGCCGGGCCATGCCCGGCGAGCGCCGCGGTCACCGGACCTGCGCCTTATCCCAGATCCCCCAACCGCGCCTGCAATGCCGCGATCGCGGCCAGACCGGCCGTTTCCGTGCGCAGGATGCGCGGGCCCAGCTGCAGCCCCTGGAAGCCGGCCGCCGCCAGTTGATCGCGGTCGCGCGGCGACCAGCCGCCTTCCGGGCCGATCGCGATCACGATGCCGCCCGCCGGCGCCGCGTCCAGCGTCGACAGGCGATGGGCACCCAGCGGGTCCAGCGTCAGCCGCAGCGTATCGGCCGGCAGCGTTGCCGCAGCCTGCGCCAGTGACAGCGGCGAACCCACCTGCGGAATGCGCGCGCGCCCGGACTGGCCGCAGGCCGAGGTCACCACGTTGTTCCAGTGCGCCACGCGCTTCTCCGCGCGCGCGGCATCCAGCTTCACCTCGGTGCGCTCGGCATTTACCGGAACGATGGCGCTCACGCCCAACTCGGTGGCCTTCTGCAGGATCAGGTCCATCTTCTCGCCTCGGGCAATGCCCTGCAGCAGAGTGATCGCCAGCGGGGATTCGTTGTCCACCGCCTGCACCGCATCGATGCGCACCTGCACCTCGCGCTTGCCGGCCGCGGTCAGCGTGGCGCTGTAGTCGTGGCCATCGCCGTTGAACAGCACGCAGGTATCACCCTCGCGCAGGCGCATCACCCGCACTAGATGGTTGGCCGTCTCTTCCGGCAGGGTCACGGTCTGGCCGCTGTGCAGCGCCAGGTCGATGGGGCAGCGGGTCACGCGCATGCAATCGCCTCGTCAATCGCCGCCAGCGTGGTATGTGCCAGCAGCTCCAGTTGTTCGTCATCCACGCAGTAGGGTGGCATCCAGTACAGCACGTCGCCCAACGGACGCAGCACCACGCCACGTTTCAGCGCGGCCTTGTAGGCGTGCAGTCCCAGTCGCAGCGCCGGGTCGAACGGGGTGCGCTTGTTGCCATCACGCGACAGCTCGAAGGCCACCACCATGCCGGCCTGGCGGACGTCGGCCACGTGCGGATGGTCGCTGAATGGCGCAGCCAGCGTGCCCATCACCGAGGCGATGCCACGGTTGCGGGCGATGACATCGTCGTCGCGGAAGATGTCCAGCGTCGCCAGCGCGGCCGCACAGGCCAGCGGGTTGCCGGTGTAGCTGTGCGAATGCAGGAAGGCGCGCTCGCGCGAGTCATCAAGGAAGGCGTCGTACAGTGCCTGCGTGGCCAGTACCGCGGCCAGCGGCAGGAAGCCGCCGGTCAGGCCCTTGGACAGGCACATCAGGTCCGGCATCACGCCGGCCTGCTCGCAGGCGAACAGCGTGCCGGTGCGGCCGAAGCCGGTGGCGATCTCGTCGGCGATCATGAATGCGCCGTGCGCATCACACAGTTCGCGCACACGCTGCAGGTAGACCGGGTCGTGCATGCGCATGCCGCCGGCGCACTGCAGGCGTGGCTCCAGGATCACCGCGCAGATCTCGCCGGGATGCTGGTCGAACAGGGTGGCCAGGCCATCGGCGGCCTGGCGCGCACGATCAGCCGCACTCTGGCCCGGCTCGGCCAGGTAGGCATCGGGCGAGGGCGCGAACAGGCCTTCGGCCAGCAGCGGTGCGTAGACACGGCGGTACAGCGGAATGTCCGCCATCGCCAGCGCGCCAAGGGTCTCGCCGTGGTAGCCGTTCTCCAGCGCGATGAAACGCGTGCGCCGTGGCTCGCCGCGGTTCTGGAAATACTGGAACGCCATCTTCAGCGCGACTTCCACGCCGGCCGAGCCGTTGTCGGCGTAGAACACCTTGGCCAACGGCTCGCGGCCTGGCTGGCGTGGCGCCAGCGCCAGCAGGCGCTCGGCCAGGGTGATCGCCGGCTCGTGGCCGAAGCCCGCCAGCATCACCTGTTCCAGCCGCCCGGCCTGCGCCGCGATGGCGCTGCCGATGCGCGGCTCGGCATGGCCGAACAGATTGGTCCACCAGCTGCTGACGGCGTCCAGGTAGCGGTTGCCGTCGTGGTCGATCAGCCATGCGCCTTCACCACGGGCGATCGGCACCAGCGGCAGGGTATGCGGGTGCTCACGCATCTGCGTGCACGGGTGCCACAGCACCTGCAGGTCGCGTTGCCGCCAGTGCTGGGCCAGCGGGAAGGGGGTTGGGTCTGCTAGCATTTCGGGCTCATGAACATGTTGCTGCCTGCACATTCTATCGGCCCCGGCGCTGGCGCCGGCCGCCGCGGAGATTCCGCATGAACGATGACCGTGCCGGCCGTCGCTTGCCGATCATCCATCGGATCACCGATGAGGAGAACGGCCCCTTCCAGCGCCAGCACCTGGACCTGGAGTTCTCCAACGGCGAACGCCGCCGCTTCGAGCGCCTGGTCAGCCGTGGCCACGGCGCGGTGGTGGTGGTGCCGATGCTGGATGACGAGACCGTGCTGCTGGTACGTGAATACGCCGCCGGCATGCACCGCTACGAGCTGGGCCTGGTCAAGGGCCGGATCGACGCCGGCGAAACCCCCGAGCAGGCCGCCGACCGCGAGCTGAAGGAAGAAGCCGGTTACGGTGCGCGCCGGGTCGACGTGCTGCGCGCAATGACCCTGGCCCCGACCTATATGAGCCATCAGTCGTGGCTGGTGGTGGCACGTGACCTGTATCCGGAAAAGCTGGCCGGTGACGAGCCGGAAGAACTGGAAGTGGTGCCGTGGAAGCTGGCCGAACTGGACCAGCTGATGCTGCGCGAGGACTTCTCCGAGGGACGCTCGCTGGCGGCGCTGTTCATCGCGCGCCAGTGGCTGCAGGGAACGCGATGATCAAACTGACCACGGACCTGCGCGAGACCGCCATCGCCATCGCCCAGGAAGCCGGACAAGCCATCATGCAGGTGTATGCCGATGGCTTCGAGGTGCAGATCAAGGATGACAACAGCCCGGTTACCGCCGCCGACCTGGCCGCCAACCTCGTGATCGAGCAGGGCCTGCAGCAGCTGACTCCGGACCTGCCGATCCTGTCCGAGGAATCGGCGCAGGTGGGGTGGGAGCAGCGGCGCCACTGGGGCGCGTACTGGCTGGTCGATCCGCTCGACGGCACCCGCGAGTTCGTCAAGCGCAATGGCGAGTTCAGCGTCAACATTGCCCTGATCTACCAGGGCGCACCTGCCTTCGGCGTGGTGCTGGCCCCGGTCACCGGCATCGTCTGGCATGCCATGCGTGGCGAGCTGGCCTATCGCCGGCAGGGCCTGCACGACACCGTGCTGCGCACCCGCACGCCGGCCACCGCACCGCTGCGCGTCGCCGCCAGCCGCTCGCACCGTTCGCCGGAAACCGAGGCGCTGCTGGCGCGCATGGGCCGCATCGAGACCATCGCGCAGGGCTCGTCGCTGAAATTCTGCCGGATCGCCGAAGGCGGCCTGGATGTCTACCCGCGGCTGGGCCCGACCTCCGAATGGGATACCGCTGCCGGCCAGTGCGTGCTGCATGCCGCCGGCGGTGCGGTGCTGTCGGCCGCGACCGGCAAGCCGTTCCGTTACAACCGCCGCGAAACCCTGTTGAACGGCGATTTCATTGCCCTTGGTGATACCAGCCTGCCGTGGCGCGACTGGTTGTCCGACTGACCCTGGAGGCCGCATGAGCGCGCACGACAACCCCACCACCGGCAGCGCCGCCACCCATGAGCTGGAGCGCCTGCTGGCGATCATGGCGCGCCTGCGCGACCCGCAGGGCGGCTGCCCGTGGGACCTGGAGCAGAACTTCGCGACCATCGCGCCGTACACCATCGAGGAAGCCTACGAGGTGGCCGATGCGATCGATCGCGGCGATCTCGATGATCTCTGCGATGAACTGGGCGATCTGCTGCTGCAGGTGGTGTTCCATGCGCGCATGGCCGAAGAGCAGGGCAGCTTCGCCTTCGCAGACGTGGCCCGCGCGATCAGCGACAAGATGCAGCGCCGCCACCCGCACGTGTTCGCCGAGGTCAGCGTCGATGATGCCGACGGGGTGATGCGTAACTGGGAGGCGATCAAGCGCGCCGAGCGCGCCGCCAAGGGCGAGCAGGACACCTCCGCACTGGCCGGCATCTCGCGCGGCCTGCCGGAATGGCAGCGGGCAGTGAAGCTGCAGTCGCGCGCGGCCAAGGTCGGCTTCGACTGGCCAGGCCCGCTGCCGGTGCTGGACAAGGCGGCCGAGGAACTGCAGGAACTGCGCGAAGAGTTCGAGCGCGGCGACATCGCCGGCAACAAGGCGCGCCTGCAGGAAGAGCTGGGTGATCTGCTGTTCGTCTGCGCCAACCTGGCCCGTCACGCCGATATCGACTTGGGTGCCGCGCTGCGCGGGGCCAACCACAAGTTCGAACGTCGCTTCCGTGCGATGGAAACGCAGGCCGACGCGCAGGGGGAAGCGCTGGCCGCGATGGACCTGGATGCGCAGGAAGCGCTGTGGCAGCACGCCAAGGCAGCGGAGAAAGCGTGAAGACACTCGGCCTGTTCCTGCTGACCGCAGTGGCCGAGATCGTCGGCTGCTACCTGCCGTGGCTGTGGCTGCGCAAGGGCGGCAGCATCTGGCTGCTGCTGCCGGCGGCCGCCAGCCTGGCGCTGTTCGCCTGGCTGCTGACCCTGCACCCGACCGCCAGCGGCCGGGTCTATGCGGCCTACGGTGGCGTCTACATCGGCACCGCGCTGTTCTGGCTGTGGCTGGTCGATGGCATCCGTCCCAGCCGCTGGGACCTGTTCGGCGCCGCCCTGTGCCTGGCCGGCATGGCGGTGATCATGTTTGGGCCGCGCACCTCATCAATGTAGAGCCGAGCCATGCTCGGCTGCTCTTCCTTCCGGCCGCGCTGGCACGCGCAAGCCTCTACAAGGGCAGCGATCCCTTCCCGGAAGGTGCATGATGGGGGCGCCCCTGGTCCCCGGAGCACGCGCATGTCCCGCTTCGCCAGCTTCCGCGAGTTCTATCCGTTCTATCTCAGCGAGCACCGCCACCCGGTGTCGCGCCGCCTGCACTTCATCGGCAGCTGCGGAGTGCTGCTGCTGGTTGCGGCGGCGATCCTGCGCGGGCAAGCGATCCTGGTGCTTGCCGCGCTCTTCTGCGGTTACGGCTTCGCCTGGGTCGGTCATTTCTTTTTCGAGAAGAACCGTCCGGCGACATTCCAGCATCCGCTGTACTCGTTCATGGGCGACTGGGTGATGTTCGCTGACATCCTGCGCCGGCGCGTGCCCTGGTAGCGGCCGCTGTGGAGGCCGCCCTCACGCGCTATGCTGGGGCCTGGACGCCATAGATAAGGAAAGCGCGATGTTCCCGACCATGTTCTTTACCGTGGTACTGGCCTTCGTGGCCGTGGTGATCCTGTTCAAGGCGGTGCGGATGGTGCCGCAGGGATACGAATGGACCGTCGAGCGCTTCGGGCGCTACACGCACACCATGACCCCCGGCCTGCACTTCCTGATCCCGATCGTGTACGGGGTCGGGCGCAAGGTGAACATGATGGAACAGGTGCTGGACGTGCCCAGCCAGGAAGTGATCACCAAGGACAATGCCGCCGTGCGCGTGGATGGCGTGGTGTTCTTCCAGGTGCTGGATGCGGCCAAGGCGGCCTATGAGGTAGCCAATCTGGAAGTGGCGATGATCGCCCTGGTGCAGACCAACATCCGTACCGTGATCGGTTCGATGGACCTGGATGAATCGCTCAGCCAGCGCGAGGTGATCAACGCCCAGCTGCTGAGCGTGGTCGACCATGCCACCAACCCGTGGGGCGTGAAGGTCAACCGCATCGAGATCCGTGATATCCAGCCGCCGCGCGACCTGCTGGATGCGATGGCGCGGCAGATGAAGGCCGAGCGCGAGAAGCGCGCGCAGATCCTCGAAGCCGAAGGCTCGCGGCAGTCGGAGATCCTGCGTGCCGATGGCGAGAAGCAGGCCACCGTGCTCGAGGCCGAAGGCCGGCGCGAGGCTGCGTTCCGCGACGCCGAGGCGCGCGAGCGCCTGGCCGAAGCCGAAGCGATGGCAACCAAGGTGGTGTCGGCGGCGATTGCCGAAGGCGACGTGCAGGCGATCAACTACTTCGTTGCCCAGAAATACGTGGAAGCGTTCAAGGAGCTGGCCAGCTCGCCGAACCAGAAGCTGGTGCTGATGCCGATGGAGGCCAGCGGTGTGATCGGTTCGATCGCCGGCGTGGCCGAACTGGCCAAGCAGGCACTGGGCGACCAGAACACCAAGGCCGCGGGCAAGCGGCCGCCGCCGATCGGAGGCTGACATGCGCTGGGAAGTCGTGGGCTGGGGCGCGCTGGCACTGCTGCTGTTTGCCGCAGAGGCACTGGCGCCGGGCGCGTTCATGCTGTGGATCGGCATCGGCGCGGCCGCCGTGTTCGTGCTGGTGGCCGTGTTCAGCGGCATTCCATTGCTGTGGCAGGTCGTTGCCTTCGTCGTGCTGAGCGTGGTCTCGATCCAGTGCTACCGGCGCTGGGGCAAGGCAAGGGCGCGACCCAGCGATGCACCGTTGCTCAACCGCCGCGCCGAGCAGCTGGTCGGACGGGTGGTGCCATTGCAGCAGGGCATCGTCGGCGGGCAGGGCCGGGTCAGCATCGATGATGCGTATTGGCAGGTCAGTGGGCCGGAACTGCAGGCCGGCAGCCTGGTGCGGGTGGTGGCGGTGCAGGGCAGCACGCTGGTAGTCGAGTCTGCCGCGGGTAGAGTCGACTGTTAGTCGACTGGCATTGTGTGGTGGGTCGGACAGGTTGGGTTCGCGGGACACGCCGTAAACCCATCCCTGGGGGCTCGATGGCGCCATCCATGGCGCCAACGGTCCCGCGAACCCAACCCGCCCGACCCCCGACAGTTTCCGTGCGCGTACAGCCCACGGAGAAGAAATCAAAAGCGAGAAGCAGAAGCCGGTCGCTGCTCTCTGTGAACTCGGGGTCGGATCCCATTCCGCAGGAATGGGATCCGACATCTCTCTATATTTGTATCGACACCCAAATCTGCTCTTGCTCCTGCATTTGACTTCCGTTCCGTCACTGGGAACGTTGAAAGGCTGGAGCGGTATGGGCGAGCGGGACCGTTCGCGCCATGGATGGCGCGACCGAGCCCCCAGGGATGGGTTCACGGCGTGTCCCGATCGCCCATACCGATCCGGCCAAGCCGTCGACTTCGCCGAGCCGATACGCTTTGGCTGTTGCCGTTGCCTGGCTTGTGGAAGGCGCCCGCCGGCCGCAGGCCGGCCAAACATCCCCGCTGCGCTGCGGCGCGACCTGCGGGCGACCGATCTGGGATAATGGGGATTCTTGTTTCCTCTGCTGCCGGACCCGGTCATGACCCAGAAGACGCTGCTCAACGATACCCACCGCGCCCTTGGCGCCAAGATGGTCGATTTCGGGGGTTGGGACATGCCCATCCACTACGGCTCGCAGCTGGACGAGCACCACCTGGTGCGTCGCGAGTCGGGTGTGTTCGACGTCAGCCACATGACCGTGGTCGACCTGCGCGGTGACCAGATCAAGCCGTTCCTGCGCCGCCTGCTGGCCAACTCGGTCGACAAGCTGAAGGTGCCGGGCAAGGCGCTGTACTCGTGCATGCTGAATCCGCGCGGCGGCGTCATCGACGACCTGATCGTCTACTACCTGGGCGACGACTTCTTCCGCATGGTGGTCAACGCCTCCACCCGCGAAAAGGACCTGGCCTGGCTGCGCGAGCAGGCCGCGCCGTTCGGCGTCAGCGTCGAGCAGCGCCCGGACCTGGCCATCCTGGCCGTGCAGGGCCCGCAGGCGCGCGGGATCGTGATCGGCCTGGCCCGCGAATCCGAGCGCGAGGCGCTGACCAAGCTGGGCCGCTTCGCCGCCCTGCAGGTGCAGTCCGACGACGGCGTCGAGCTGTTCGTCGCCCGCACCGGTTACACCGGCGAAGACGGCTTCGAAATCCTGCTGCCGCAGGATGCCGTGGTCGCGTTCTGGAACCGCCTGCTGGCAGCGGGCGTGAAGCCGGCCGGCCTCGGCGCGCGCGACACGCTGCGCCTGGAAGCCGGCATGAACCTGTACGGCCAGGACATGGACGAAGAGATCAGCCCGTATGAAGCGGCGCTGGCCTGGACGGTGTCGCTGGACGAAGGCCGCGACTTCATCGGCCGCGACGTGCTGGAAGCGCAGAAGGCTGCCGGCACCGCACGCCAGATGATCGGCCTGGTGATGGACGAGAAGGGCGTGCTGCGCCACGGCCAGGCGGTGACCACCGCGGGTGGCCAGGGCGAGATCCTGTCCGGCACCTTCTCGCCGACCCTGGCCAAGGGCATCGCCTTCGCCCGTGTACCGGCCGGTGAACTCGGCGAAGTCACCGTCGACATCCGCGGCCGGCAGGTGCCGGTGCGCGTGGTCAAGTTCCCGTTCGTGCGCGAAGGCCAGGCCCAGCCCGGCGTGCTCGCCGACGCCTGATCCGAACATGCCGGTCGTCACTGACAGCAGTGGCGGCCGGTTGGTTACACTAGCCCCGTTTTTTCCACCCCTGCATATCTCTGGAGCAGTCCCATGAGCGAGATCCCCGGCGACCTCAAGTTCCTCAAGTCCCATGAGTGGGCCCGTGTCGAAGGCAATGGCCGCGTCACCGTCGGTATTTCCGACCACGCCCAGGGCCTGCTGGGTGACCTGGTCTACGTCGAACTGCCGGAAGTCGGCGCCGACGCCAAGGCTGGCGAACAGATCGCCGTCGTCGAGTCGGTGAAGGCCGCCTCGGACGTCTACAGCCCGATCAGCGGCAAGGTTGTCGAGGTCAACTCGGCCCTGTCCGACAAGCCGGAAACCATCAACGAAGATGCCTACGGCGAAGGCTGGATGTTCGTGGTCGAACTGACCAACGCTGAAGAGGTCAACGAGCTGCTGGACCCGGACGCGTACGCCGAAGCCCTGGAGAACGACGACCACTGAGTCGTCGTTTCCGGGTTCTGCAACGGCCACCTTCGGGTGGCCGTTTTTGTTTTGGCGAGTACGTCGGCTCATGACGCAGGGTTTGCTGCGCGCCCTCGGCGCGGCATCAGCAGACCCGCGAACGGTACCGATGGGCGTGCGCAGTTTTGCGCAAATCCGCGTTTCCACCCCGCGCCGGCGCGTCCGGATGTGAAAACTTTTCGCCCCCCGTTGCGGTGCCGTTGTGCTGGCGTTGGTGGGGGCGGCGACCGCTGCTGGCGATGCGTGCATGCAGTGGCCGCCAACATGCATGCATCTGCGCGGAGTGCTTATTTCAAGTGCTTTTTGTTCAACGCTTGCGTTGTTGTCGTTGCAGGCAACGTGCGTGCGTGGCGCTTTGGTGGTCGTCGAAGGCGGAGCGTGGCGACCGTGCAGGCAACACCGCGGATGGCGCGGATGTGAAAATTTTTCGCGGGGGTTGTTGACAGTAAAAAAAACCGTGATTAGGTTTCGCCTCAGCAGACCTTGCCTGCCCAACCGAGTGCGCAGAATCAATCGTCCGATGCGAAGCAGCCCCTTCAAGACCACCGCGACCCAGATGACGGTGGACATGGCCCCGCTTCCCCCGGAGAAATGCAAGGCACCTCCTGTTCCGATGCCCGCTCCGCCGATCGAGGCGGGCATTGCCGTATCCGTAACGGCGCGCCTGACGCGCCGGCGGTCCCCGCACGCAGCATCCGCGGGTTTGATCCACCTGGGCGTTTCAACTCCCTATCACTGACGAGGAGCCATCCCATGGCAACCAAGAAAGCTGCGAAGAAGAAGCCCGCCGCCAAGAAAGCGGTGAAGAAGGTCGCGAAGAAGGCCGCTGCCAAGAAGGCAGTGAAGAAGGTCGCGAAGAAGGCGACCGCCAAGAAGGCAGTGAAGAAGGCTGCGAAGAAGGTCGCCAAGAAGACCACTGCGAAGAAGGCAGTGAAGAAGGCGGCAAAGAAGGTAGCCAAGAAGTCCACTGCCAAGAAGGCCGTCAAGAAGACCGCGAAGAAGGCCGTCAAGAAGGTAGCCAAGAAGGCCACCAAGAAGACTGCCAAGAAGGCAACGGCCCGCAAGCCTGCCAAGAAGGTCGCGAAGAAGGCGACTGCCAAGAAGGCCGTCAAGAAGACTGCCAAGAAGGCAGTAAAGAAGACCGCGAAGAAGGCCACCAAGAAGGCTGCCCCGAAGAAGGCAGCGAAGAAGGTTGCCAAGCGCAAGCCGGCCGCCCGCAAGAAGAAGGCCGCTCCGGTCGCTCTGCCGGCAACCCCGGCGCCGCTGATCTAAGTACTTCCCGATAGCCGCATCCTGAAACCCCCTTCCCTGGCTGCCCAGCGGGGAGGGGGTTTTTTTATGGGGCCATTTGCAGCGTCGAGCCATGCTCGACTGCCTTTCTGATGGTTGACGCTAGCGGTGCGGCGCCGGTGGAAAGCGCTCCACCAGGAAATCGATGAAGCTGCGCAGCCGGGTCGAGTGGTAGCGGTCGTGGGCATAGACCACGTGCATCGGCCGGCCGGTCTGGCCATGCTCCGGGAACAGCTGCACCAGGCGCCCGGCGTCGACGTCGGCAGCCAGCAGCAGTGCCGATTGCAGCACGATGCCCAGCCCATGCAGCGCCGCCGTACGCAGCGCTTCGCCGTTGTTGATCTGCAGGCGACCTGTGGGCACATGGTCGAGCCCGCCAGCATCGGCCTGCAGCCACTGCGCCAGTGCGCTGGGTTCGAAGGACAGGCATTGGTGCCGGGAAAGTGCCTGCAGGTCGGAAGGCGTACCGTGCCGGGCGAGGTATCCGGGCGAGGCGCACATCATCAATCGATAGGGTGTCAGCGCACGCGCGACCAGCGCGCTGCTGTCAGCCAGCGTACCGATGCGCAGCGCCGCTTCGAAACCCTCCTCGGCGAGATTGACGACGCGGTCGGTCAGCACCGCGTCGACACGCACGTCGGGGTAGTGCGCCATGTAATCGGCCAACGCCGGCAGCAGTGCATGCGTGCCGAAGATCACCGGCGCGCTGATGCGCAGCGTGCCTGCCGGTGCCAGGTGCTGGTGCTGGGCCTGCGCATCGGTTTCCTCCACCAGCCGCAGGATCTCCCGGCAGCGGGCGTAGTAGTCCTCGCCGAACGGCGTCATGTGCTGGCGCCGGGTGGTACGACTGAGCAACTGCATGCCGAGCCGCGCCTCCAATGCACGCAGGTGCTTGCCGGCCATCGTCGCGGAGATGTCCAGTGCTGCCGCCGCAGCGCTGAGGCTGCCCTTGTCCACGATCAGCACGTAGACCTGCATGCTTTCCAGCAGGTTCATCTGACACTCCGGGTGTTGAATGCTGAAACCTGTGCGGAGTTTATCAATCAGGGGTGATCAAACAGCATGCACCGCACGGGCCGGATCCACCGGCCGCGCTGACAGGAGAACACCATGGATTTGAACCTTGAGGGACGCACCGCGCTGGTCACCGGGGCGGGCAGTGGCATCGGTGCCGCTGTCGCCAGGCAACTGGCCGCGCAGGGCGTGCGTGTCGCCATCTCGTCACGGCGGCAGGCACCGCTGCAGGTGCTGGCGGCGGAGATCGAAGCGGCGGGCGCACCCGCGCCGATCATCCTGCTGGGCGATGTCACCGACGCTGGGGACGTGCGCCGCATCGCCGACGCCGCACTGGCGGCGTTGCAGCGGGTGGACATCCTGGTCAATGCAGCTGGCGGCTCGCGGCCAACGACCGTTGATGGAGCCGATACGATCTGGGAGGAGGCATTGGCCCTGAACTTCTCTGCCGCACGCCGGCTGACCCAGGCACTGCTGCCGGCGATGCAGGCGCAGGGATGGGGGCGGGTGATCAACTTCAGCGGTTCGATGGAGCCGCGCGCGGTGAACGCGGCCACGGCGGCGAAGGCGGCGCTGCATCTGTGGAGCAAGGGCCTGTCGTCCGAAGTGGCCGGGCAGGGCATCACGGTGAATGCAATCGCGCCGGGGCGGATCAACAGCCCGCAGATCCTCGACCGCCTGCATCCCACCGAAGAAAGCCGACACGAATTCATTGCGCGCAACATTCCGATCGGGCGCTTCGGCGAGCCGGAGGAGGTGGCGCCGCTGGTGGCCTTCCTGGCTTCGCCGCTGGCCGGCTACATCACCGGCGCGGTGATTCCAGTGGACGGTGGCATGCACTACTTCGCGCACTAGCGCTGCGGAGCTGTAGAGCCGAGCCCATGCTCGGCTCTACAGAAACAACGAAAAGGGCGACCCATGGGCCGCCCTTCATGCTTACCGTCGAGCCCGCCAGATCAGCGCGGCGACGCCACCGCGCGGTTGCTCGAGGCACCCTTGCCCTTGCGCTTGTCCTGCTGCGCCGGGCTTGCGCCTTCGGCCATCAGGTTGTCGCTGCCGAAGTCGGTGTCCACATCCAGCCAGCGCTGTGCCGGCAGGCCGAGTGCGGAATCGAGCACGGTCGGCAGCAGGCCGCTGGGCAGGCCGCTTTCGCCATTCCACATGATGGCGATGCCGAGATCGCGTTCTGGCACCAATGCCACCAGGCCGCGGTAGCCCTGCACGGCGCCGGCATGGAACACCACGTCGTGGCCGGCATAGTCGAAGGTGCGCCAGCCCAGTGCGTAGCCGGCCGAATGCAGGCGCTCGCGGCGCCAGCCCGAACGCATCTCACCGGGGGTGTTGATCAGGCTGGAGTGCAGGGTGGCCAGCAGCGGCGCCGGCAGCACGTCAGGGCGGTGCCCGGTGTGGGCGAGCAGCCACTGCGCCATGTCGCTGGCGCTGGCATTGACGCCGGCAGCCGGGGCGACGCGGTAGTAGGTCGGTTTCGGCGTCAGCGACACCCAGCCATTGCGGCTGCGCACGTGCGGACGCGCCCAGCGCGAGCTGGCCTGGATGCCGGCCAGGCCGAGGCTGGCATCGTTCATGCCCAGCGGCTTGAAGATGCGGCGCTCGACCGACTGCTCGTAGAAGCTGCCGGAAGCGGCGTAGACAACGTCGCCGATCAGGCTGAAGGCCACGTTCTGGTAGGCGTAGCAGTCGCCCGGCAGGCACTTCAGGCTGGTGTTGGCCAGCTTCTGGGTCAGCGAGTAGTACTCGGCATTGCCTTCGATATCGCGGTCGTAGGCGTTGTACGGCAGGCCGACGCGGTGGCTGAGCACATCGGCCACCGTCAGGCGGTCGGTGGCTTCGGGCGAGTTGAGGCGGAAGCCCGGCACGTAATCGGTGACCTTGCTGTCCCAGCGCAGCGTGCCGTCGTTGACCAGCAGGCCGGCCATGGTGCCGGCGAAGGCCTTGGACAACGATGCCAGGCGGAACACGGTGTGCGCATCGACCGGCAGCGGATTGTTGACGTCAGTAACGCCATAGCCGCGCGCGCTGAGGATGCGGCCGCCCTGCACGATGGCCACGGCCATGCCTGGCACGCGCTCGCCATAGGTGAGCTGCTGCGCCATCGATTCGATGTTGGCGACGTTGAAGCCTGCGGCGGGCGCCTGCACCTGCGGCACCAGGCCGGTGCGGTAGGCCGCCGGTTGGGTGTGGGCGACGGCGGAGGCCGCAGCGGACTCGATGTTGGCCGGCATCGGCGGCAACGGTGGCGGGGTCTGCGCGGTGGTGGACAAGGCAACGGGCATCAACATGCCCAGCAAACCGGTGGCCGCCGAACGGATCGGACGACGCAGGCTGTTCTTTTTCATCGGTTGGACCCGTGCGCGACTGCTGATGGCGATTCTAGCGCCGCTTTTCCTCTGTGCACAAACAAAGCGAAGATGAATGCGCATCTCGTTGAAAAAGTTGGAATTTTGACGCCCCCGAAGCGTGTATCGGAACGTGTCATCCGGGCCCGGTCATGACACTGCGTTGCAGCCTTCAAACGGTCACCTGCTGGCGATGTTGCAGTGCATTGGATAACGTACGCGCTTCCCCGCCCCCGGAGCCTGCCATGCCGCTGTCCAACCGCCGTCTTCAGGCGAGGGACACCGCGTGAGTGCGGTACGGGGGAAAGGGCCGCTGCAGGGCCTGGCGGCGGCGCTGCGCGAGTCACCGGCGCTGTGGTGGTCGTTCCTGTACTTCTTCTGCCTGCTCAGCGGCTACTACGTGCTGCGCCCGGTGCGCGAGGCGATGGCGGCATCGGCCGACCTGGAAACAGTGTTCCCGCCCGTGCTGATCGCCTGGTTCGAGAGCCACGGCATCGCGCTGAAAGACTTCGTGCTGCAGTTCCTGTTCTCCTGCGTGTTCGTGATCATGCTGGTGCTGCAGCCGGTCTATGGCTGGCTGGTCAGCCGCTTCCCGAGGCGGGTGTTCCTGCCGGCGGTGTACGGCTTCTTCATCGTCACCCTGCTGGGTTTCTACGTGATGTTCGACAGCGGCGTGCCGGGCCGCGGCATGGCGTTCTTCTTCTGGATCACCGTCTTCAATCTGTTCGCGGTGGCGGTGTTCTGGAGCTTCATGGCCGACGTGTTCTCCAATGTGCAGGCCCGGGCCTTCTACGGATACATCGGCGCGGCGGGCACCATCGGTGCCTTCCTCGGCCCGATCATCACCAGTGCGCTGGTACAGCGTGTGGGCATCGCCAACCTGATGCTGGTGTCGGCCGGTTTCCTTGCCATCTGCCTGTTGAGCATCTGGAGGCTGAGGCACTGGGCGGTGCTTCGTGAGCAGGAACAGCAGCTGGTGTCGGGCGAAAAACCGATGGGCGGCAGTGTGCTCGATGGTCTCAAGCTGATCGTTTGCGAGCCCCTGCTGCGCTGGCTGGCGATCATGGTGGTGTTCGGCGTGGGCTTGGGAACGTTGCTCTACAACCAGCAGGCTGCCATCGTGCGTGCGGCGTTCACCGACCCGGCAGCGAGCACCGCGTTCTTCTCGCGAATCGACCTGGCGGTGAATGCGCTGGCGCTGTTGATGCAGCTGGGCCTGACCCGCTGGCTGTTGTCCCGCCACGGGATCGCACCGGCGCTGCTGATTCCCGGCTTCGCGATCCTGATCGGCTTCTCGGTGCTGGCCGCTTCGCCGATGCCCCTGCTGGTGGCGGTGGTGCAGGTGATGACCCGCGCCAGCGAGTTCGCACTGGCCAAGCCGGCCCGCGAAACCATCTACACCCGCGTGGACCGGCAGTGGCGCTACAAGGCCGGCGCAGCCATCGACACCGTGGTCTACCGCGGTGCGGACCTGAGCTTTGCCTGGGTGCACAAGGGCCTGTCCCTGTTCGGCTCGCATGTGGTGTTCATCGGCGGCATGCTGGTGGCCGCGTGCATGACCGCCGCCGCGTTCGGCGTGCTGCGCGAAGAAAAGAAACTGCCGCGCGACCGCTGATTTTCCGGGGTCAGATCCCTTTCCCTCAGAGAAAGGGATCTGACCCCATTCCCCATCCCTGTCCAAGGAACCGCCCATGTACTGGATCGCACTCGCCCTGACGTTGCTGGTCGCCCTGCTGCACGTCTATTTCCTGGTGCTTGAGATGTTCCTGTGGACCCGTCCGCTGGGCCTGAAGACGTTCCGCAACACGCCGGAGAAGGCGGAGACCACGCGCGTGCTGGCGGCCAACCAGGGCCTGTACAACGGCTTCCTGGCGGCGGGCATCGTGGTGGGGCTGGTGATCGACCAGCCGGCGCTGGTGACGTTCTCGCTGGCGTGCGTGGTGGTGGCGGGGTGTTATGGCGCGTACAGCGTGAGCCGACGCATTTTCATGATCCAGGCGGTGCCGGCGATCCTGGCGCTGGTTCTTCGCGCGGTGGCGTAGTTTCCAGCCAACGGCGCAGCCCCTCGTGGGTTGGTCGCGGAATGCGGGTCGTGGGTTTGGCCGGGCGGATGGGCTGGGCAGGGGACGCCGTAAACCCATCCTTGGGGGCTTGGCCGCGGCATCCATGCCGCGGACACCCCCGCGAACCCAACCCGCCCGGCCCCTGACAGGTTCCGTGTGCGGCCAGGCCACGGAGAAGGAAAAGGAAGATCAAGGGCAACAGCGGGTCGCTGCGCTCGTGGGTTCTGCGCGCATGAAAAAAGCGGCCGAAGGGCCGCTTTTGCTTTTGCTTTTGCTCTTGCTCTTCTTTTTTCTCTTGCGTGGGTGGACGCCACAGAGATCTGTCAGAGGTCGGAGGGGTGGGGCCGGGCGGGGTATCCGCGCCATGGATGGCGCGGCTAAGCCTACACGGACGTACTTGCGGCGTCCCCGCCCGGCCCCACCCCTCCGGCCCAGCCGATAAACCGCATTTCGCGACCCACCCACGAGGGGCTCCGCCGTTCGCGGGAACACACTACTTCGCCGGCGACATCCACATGTCGATGACCGCGCTGAACACCTCCGTCCCCGCACGATCCCGCACACTCACCGTCACCGGCAACGCGTAACCCTGTGCCGCCGCCACGATCGGCTGCGCCGGTAGCGCCACCGCCTGCAGCGTGCCGCGCGCCTTGGCCAGGTACTGCACCTGCATGCCCTTCGGGATCCAGCGCATCCCCTTCGGCAGTGACGCGTCGACCATCAGCCCGGCGGTCAGTTCGGCCAGGTTGCACATCGCGATCGCGTGCACCGTGCCGATGTGGTTGCGCACCCTGCGGCGGTCGGCCAGCGTGCCTTCGCAGCGGCCGTGCTCCAGGCGGGTGATGCGCGGGGCGATGCTGGCGAAGTAGGGCGCCTTGAAGCAGACCGCGCGCGAGAACAGCCAGGTGCCGGCAGGCCAGCGTTGCAGCCGGTGGTAGAGCGAGAGCAGGGGCGTGGACATGGTCGGTGTTCCGGTCGTCGGATAGAGCGACGGCGGGCCGAGGCCCGCCGTCGAAGGCAACGCGTGTCGCGGGCGATCAGGCCGCCTGCGAATGCGGGTCCTTGTGCTGGCGGTCGTAGTAGCTGGCCGCGCGCAGTTCGTGGGTGTCGAAGTCGTCCACGGTGATCGTGTCCAGGGTCAGCGTGCGCAGCTCTTCCAGCAGGCTGCGCTCGTCCTGGGTGATCACGCCTTCGGCCACGGCCTCGTCCAGCTGCGCCTTGAAGTCCAGCGCCTCGATGCCCTTGCTCTTCAGTGCCTTCAGGAACTTGCGCTCCACCGGCTCGGCCATGATCGCCTTGCTCAGGTAGCTGTTGATGCGGCCACCCGGGTTGTTCTCGCACGGGGTCAGGAACACGCCACTGGCGAGGCGATCGCGCGCTTCGTTCGGTGCCATCAGCAGGGCGGCAACACGGCGGCTCAGGCGATCACCCGGGGCCTCGGCACGACGGCCGAGCGGGAAGATCAGCGCCCACATCAGCCAGCCGATCGGACGGATCGGGAAGTTGCGCAGGGCGGCCGACAGCGATTCCTCGATCTTGTGCACGCTGTCATGGAAGGCCCAGGCCAGCAGCGGCTGGTCGGCCTGCGGTGCGCCCTCGTCGTGGTAGCGCTTGAGCATGGCGCTGGTCATGTAGACATGGCTCAGCACGTCGCCCAGGCGGCCGGACAGCGATTCCTTGAACTTCAGCTTGCCGCCGAGGGTCATCATCGAGATGTCGGCCATCAGCGCCAGGTTGGCCGAGTAACGGTCCAGCTTGCGGAAGTAACGGCGGGTGTAGGCATCGCCCGGGGCGGCACCGAAGCGCGCGCCGGTCAGGCCGAACCAGAACGAACGCACGGCATTGGAGAGGCCGAAGCGGATGTGGCCGAACAGGCTGCGGTCGAACTCCTGCAGGCCGGCACGGGTGTCCGGATCCTGCGCCGCCTTCATTTCCTTCAGCACCCACGGGTGGCAGAGGATCGCACCCTGGCCGAAGATCAGCAGGCTGCGGGTCATGATGTTGGCGCCTTCCACGGTGATCGCGATCGGTGCCGCCTGCCAGCTGCGGCCGGCGAAGTTGCGCGGCCCCAGGATGATGCCCTTGCCGCCGATCACGTCCATCATGTCCGAGATCACTTCACGGCTCATGTTGGTGCAGTGGTACTTGGCGATCGCCGACGGCACCGACGGCACGTCGCCACGGTCGACCGCAGCCGCGGTGGCCTGCGACAGCGCGCTGATCTTGTACGCCTTGCCGCCGATGCGGGCCAGCGCTTCTTCCACACCCTCGAAGCGGCCGACCGACAGGCCGAACTGCTTGCGGATGCGTGCATAGGCGCCGGTCACGGCGGCACCTGCCTTGGCACCGCCGCTGGCGGTGGAGGGCAGGGTGATCGAGCGGCCCACGGCCAGGCACTCGTTGAGCATGTTCCAGCCCTTGCCGGCCATGGCAGCGCCACCGATCAGCTGGGTCAGCGGAATGAACACGTCCTTGCCGCGGATCGGGCCGTTCTGGAACGTCGAGTTCAGCGGGAAGTGGCGACGGCCGATTTCAACGCCGGCGGTGTCGCGCGGCAGCAGGCCCAGGGTGATGCCGATGTCGCGGGTATCGCCGATCAGGCCGTCCGGGTCGTACATGCGGAACGCCAGGCCGATCAGCGAAGCGACCGGGGCCAGGGTGATGTAGCGCTTGTCGAAGGTCAGCTTGACGCCGAGCACCTGCTCGCCGTTCCACTCGCCCTTGCAGACGATGCCGTAGTCGGGAATCGAGGTGGCGTCGGAGCCGGCGAACGGGCCGGTCAGGCCGAAGCAGGGCACTTCGCGGCCATCGGCCAGGCGCGGCAGGTACTGGTCCTTCTGTTCCTGGGTGCCGTAGTGCACCAGCAGTTCACCCGGGCCCAGCGAGTTCGGCACGCCGACGGTGGAGCTGACCACCGAGGACACCGAGGCCAGCTTCTGGATCACCTTGTGGTGGGCCAGCGCGGAGAAGCCCAGGCCGCCATATTCCTTCGGGATGATCATGCCGAAGAACTTGTTCTTCTTGATGAAGGCCCACAGCTCCGGCGGCAGGTCGGCGTGGACGTGGGTGATTTCCCAGTCGTTGACCATCGTGCACAGCTCTTCGACCGGGCCATCGAGGAAGGCCTGTTCTTCGGTGGTCAGCTGCGGCTTCGGGTAGTTGAGCAGGATGTTCCAGTCCGGATCACCGGTGAACAGTTCGCCCTCGAAGCCGACCGAGCCGGTCTCCAGCGCGATGCGTTCGGTCTGCGACAGCGGCGGCAGCACCTTGCGGAACACCTTCATCATCGGGCCGGTCAGCAGCGGCTTGCGGATGAACGGCAGCAGCAGCGGCACAGCGATGACGGCCAACACGGCGGCAGCCACGATCGTGGCGGTCTGGTTGACGTAGGGGATGAACCAGCAGGCGACCAGCAGGGCCACGCTGATCAGCGTCCAGGTAACCAGCCGCATGCGGTGGTAGGCGACGAACGCGCCTGCCAGCAGCAGGGCGAGGAAGGGAAGAACGATGCTCATGAGCGTGCTCCGGTGACGTGCTCGTTTGTGGCGGACGAAGCCGCAGCATCCGCTGCGGGCAACACGTCCAGATAGTCCAACACAGTAGCGGTAAAGGCGTCGTTGTCATCGCCGGCGACCATGTGCGTGGCCTGCGGCAGCTGTACGTGACGCGCGTGCGGCGCCAACGCCAGGAATTCGGCCACGGTCTGTGGCGTGACCAGGTCGCTGCGGCCGCCGCTGACCAGCAGCAGCGGGCACTTCACCTGGCGTGCGGCCTCGGCCAGCGCATCCTGGTGCTGCTCGCTGTCGCGCGCCAGTTCGGCCACCAGGCGCGGGTCCCAGTGCCAGCGCCAGCGGCCCTGGCCGTCCTCGCGCAGCAATGCGCGCAGCGACTGCTCGGATTTGCGAGGACGGTGCGGCATGTAGGCCGAGATCACATCGGCGGCCTGGGTGAGCGAGGCGAAGCCGTCGGGATGGGCGGTCATGAAGGCCAGGATGCGTTCAACGCCGGCGGTATCCCAGCGCGGGGTGATGTCCACCAGCACCATCGCCGAGAACAGGCCCGGCCAGCGCGATTCGGCCAGCAGGCCAAACAGGCCGCCCATCGAGGCTGCAACCAGCACCGGCGGGCGCGGCTGTTCCCCGGCCAGCACGATGAGGTCATCAGCGAACTGTTCGCCGTGATAGGGCAGTTCGGCGGCATTCCAGTCCGAATCGCCGTGGCCACGAGCGTCGTAGGCCAATGTCTGCAGTCCCGCCGCAGACAGGGCCCGCGCGGTGGCGTTCCAGGCATGCCGGGTCTGGCCGAAGCCATGCGCGAACAACACCCGGCCACGGCGGCCATGGTCGCTGGCAGTCGCAGCCAGGCGCGCGCCATGGGCGGCCTCCAGGCGAAGATCATGGAACGCAGCGGGAGTAGGGGACGTAACCATACTTGCTAGTATGGATCGCTTGTGAGGGAAGTCAATACTGCACGGTATGGTGCGCTGCGGCAGGTGCCCGGGCGGGCGCCGCGACGGTTTCGGCCGCAACCGCGTACTGCAACGAACCCCGGCGTATGGTTAAATCAGCCCATGAATCAACCTGACGCTTCCGCCGGCGAACCGCGCGCCGGCCGCAACAGCCGCCTGAGTGCCGAAGACTGGGCCCAGGCAGCTCTCGATCTGATTGCTGAACAAGGTGTGGGTGCCGTCGCGGTGGAACCGTTGGCGCGGCGCCTGGGTGTGACCAAGGGCAGTTTCTACTGGCACTTCCCGTCGCGTGATGCGCTGCTGCAGGCGGCGCTGGAACGCTGGGAACTGTTCGAACAGGAACAGGTGTTCGGCAGCCTGGAGGATGTGCCGGATCCGCGCGTGCGCCTGCGCCAGTTGTTCCAGATGGTGGCGCACGAAGTGCAGCCGCACATCATCTACAGCGAACTGCTGAAGGCGCTGGACCACCCGATGGTGCGCCCGGTGATCGACCGCGTGTCGCAGCGCCGGCTCGACTACCTGGTTGCTTCGTTCCGCCAGGCCGGGCTCAGCTCCACCGATGCACGGCATCGCGCACGCCTGGCCTATGCAGCCTACGTTGGCTTCCTGCAGCTTTCGCTGCAGCTGCAGCAACCCAAGCAGGCCCGCGAGGATTTCGAGGCCTATGTCGAGCATCTGATCGAGACGCTCATTCCCAGCTGAATGGGAAAACGGCGCCCTGCAAGTGCCGAATGCGCCTTGCAGG
This sequence comes from Stenotrophomonas sp. 59, assembly GCF_030291095.1. Classification (NCBI taxonomy): domain Bacteria; kingdom Pseudomonadati; phylum Pseudomonadota; class Gammaproteobacteria; order Lysobacterales; family Lysobacteraceae; genus Stenotrophomonas; species Stenotrophomonas sp. 59. The sequence goes on along the minus strand of NZ_CP127408.1, from coordinate 3,412,646 downwards.
GCGACCTCAATGCGCCAACGTATGTCGTAGTGAGACTGGTTTCACGCGATTTGGGCGTTTTCTTAACGACTCTTTAATTCCAGATCAAGTGTGGCTACTATCGGGTCACCAGCCGTTTTTTGTGCCTCCCTTTTGGGGTACGTCGGTTGGACTCAGCACACAACCCAAGATCCATGGAGAGAGAGCCCATGAAGTTGAACAGCAACAAGCTGCGCGATGCTGTGTGCGTTGCGCTGGCCGCCAGCGCCGCATCCGTTGCCGGCACCGGTGTGGCGTCTGCCCAGACCGCCACCAACCTGGACCGCATCGAAGTCACCGGTTCGCGCATCCGTACCGTCGACGTCGAAACCGCCCAGCCTGTCCTGACCCTCAGCCGCGCCGACATCGACAAGCAGGGCTTCTCGTCGGTCGCTGACATCCTGCAGAACATCAGCGCCGTGGGTACGCCGCCGATCAGCCGTGCCCAGCCGCTGTCCTCGGGCGAAGCCGTCGGCGGCACCTACATCAGCCTGCGTGACCTGGGCGCCACCCGCACCCTGGTGCTGCTCAACGGCAAGCGCCTGGGCATCACCACCGGTGGCCTGCAGGACATCTCGACCGTGCCGGTCTCGGCCATCGAGCGCATCGAAGTGCTGAAGGACGGCGCTTCGTCGATCTACGGTTCCGATGCCATCGCCGGCGTCATCAACATCATCACCCGTACCAACTTCGAAGGCGCTACCGGCAGCGTCTACTACGGCCAGTACAGTGAAGGCGACGGTGCCACCCGCACCATGGACTTCACCATGGGCGTGAAGGGTGAGCGCGGTTCGCTGACCATCGGTGCCGAGTACGCCAAGGAAGACAAGGTGGCCGCGGCGGATCGTCCGTACGGCGCCTTCCCGCGCAGCGCCAACCATCCGGACTTCGGCTGGACCACCGTCGGTGAGTTCGGCGGTTTCGTCAGCCGTCCGGCCGATGGCCTGCCGGGCGTCACCTATCCGGCGGCCAGCGCGAGCAACCCGAACCGCGAAGTGCGCGTGATCCTGCGTGAGGGTGGCAACGCGAGCAACAAGGCCGACTACGTCGCGCAGAACGTCAACAGCTTCTCCACCAAGGACAAGACCAACACCAACCTGCAGACCGACCTGCGTACCCCGCAGGAACGCCGTGCGGTGTTCGTCGATGGCATCTACGACCTGACCGACAACGTGCGCCTGCGCACCAACATGCTGTACAGCTTCCGCGATTCGAACCGCCAGATCGCCGGCTATCCGTACGGCGCACTGGCCTTCGGTTCGCCGATTTCGGCCAGCAGTGTGTTCAATCCGCTGGGTGCTGACATCGCCAACTGGTGGCGTCGTACTTCGGAAGTGCCGCGCAACACCCGCGCCGAGCTGACCACCTTCCGCTTCAGCGGCGGCCTGGAAGGCAGCTTCGAGTTCTCCGACCGCCTGTTCGACTGGGATGTCGGCTACCTGTACAACAACAACAAGCTGGTCCAGACCAGCACCGGCGACCTCAACCTGACCGCGCTGCGTGCGGCCGTGGGTCCGTCGTTCATCAACAGCAGCGGCGTGGCGCAGTGCGGTACCGTGGCCAACCCGATCGGGCTGAACCAGTGCGTGCCGTACAACCCGTTCCTGCATGCCGGCATCCAGAGCAATGGTGCCAACGGCGCATTGACCGGCAATACCGCCCTGCAGAACCTGCTGTTCCCGTCCGCGCACTCCACCGCCGAGACCACCACCAAGGTCGTCACCGCCAACCTGGCCGGCAGCCTGTTCACCCTGCCTGCCGGTGACCTGGGCTTCGCCGTGGGTATCGAACACCGCAAGGAAACGGGCAGCTTCAGCCCGGACGCGCTGGTGCAGTCGGGCAACACCTCCGGCCTGGCCAACTTCCCGACCGGTGGTGGCTACAAGGTTGACGAAGTCTATGCCGAGTTCAACGTGCCGATCCTGGCCGACCTGCCGGGCGCCCGCGAGCTGAGCCTCAACGCGGCCACCCGTCATTCGGACTACGACACCTTCGGCACCACGCTGAACAGCAAGTTCGGCTTCAAGTGGAAGCCGATCGACTCGCTGCTCATCCGCGGTACCTGGGCGGAGGGCTTCCGTGCCCCGACCATCGCCGACCTGTACAGCGGCGGTTCGCAGTCGTTCGACTTCTTCACCGATCCGTGCGATTCGGTTTACGGTGCAGCGCGCACCAACGCTGCGGTGCGTGCCCGTTGCGCCGCTGCACTGCCGGCCGGCGTAAGTGCGGCCACCTTCCGCCAGCAGCAGCAGGGCTTCACCCCGACCACCGCTGCATCGTCGCAGACCCCGCTGGCCTTCGTCTCCGGCTCCAACGACCAGCTGACCCCGGAAACCTCGACGTCCAAGACCCTGGGCTTCGTCTGGAGCCCGGGTTTCATCCAGAACTTCAACATGTCGCTGGACTGGTGGGAAATCCGCGTCGAGAACACCATCATCTCGGACACGGCCAACCTGATCCTCAACGACTGCTACGTCAACGACATCGCGGCACGCTGCTCGGCGTTCACGCGTGATCCGGTGACCGGCATCGTCAACAACCTCAAGCGCACCGGCATCAACGCCGGCTACCGCGAGGTGGAAGGCTTCGACCTGGATGTCAGCTACCGCCTGCCGACCGATCGTTTCGGCAACTTCAGCGCGCAGTGGACCAGCACCTACACCTCGCGTGATGACCTGGTCACCACCAAGAACCCGGTCACCCACCCGAATCCCCGCACCGGCGTGGGCTGGGCGGGCGGCGCCTTCCGCGTGCGTTCGAACCTGAACCTGGGTTGGGAAATGGGTGACTTCGGCGCCAGCTGGACCGTCCGTTACTTCTCGGGCATGAAGGAATCGTGCCTGAGCGCCACCACGTTCCCGGAAGAGTGCAACCTGCCGAACTACGCCTCGCCGAACAACCAGGGCGTGGCGGTGGGCAGCGCGACCAACCAGCGTGGCGCGACCGTGTTCAACGATGTCCAGCTGCGCTGGAACGCACCGTGGAATGCGACCGTGGCCGTGGGTGCCAACAACGTGTTCGGCCGCGTGGGTCCGACCATGTACAGCCAGCCGAGCGCGAACGTCTCCTACTATGGTGGCTTCGACATCGGTCGCTTCCTGTACATGAAGTACACCCAGCGCTTCTGATCGCGGCGTAGTCCGTACGTGTGACATGGCCACGCCCCGAAAGGGGCGTGGCTTTTTTCATGGGCGCGAAGGCGATGCATGCCTGGCGCACGAGCGGAAGCTGCGCGCAGCGCTATGCTGGTAGCGGTGGCGCCATGGAAAAGGAGGGGGTTCGGCAGCGTTGCCGCTGCGACGAGACCAGGGCCTTTAGAGGTCCTGCTCGTAGCGTACGTACGGCACGGTGCCGTCGTCGTTGCTTTCGTTGCGTGGCGAGAACGGATTCTTGCCGCGGCTGATCACGTTCTCGGCGCCCACGGTGAGCTGGCCGGACCACGGCGTGCGCCAGGTCAGGCCGATGCCAAGGCCTTCCCACTTGCCGGGCTTGCCCGGCACGTCGATGACGCGGCCGATGATGCTGCCGGTGAAATTGCCGTAGCCGGCGCCGATGCTCAGGCTCTTGCTGTCCCAGCGGTCGGCGATGGCCGGCGAAGCGTCGGCCAGCGGTACCAGGCGGGCCTTGGCGTAGGTGCCGGCGATGGAAACGAAGCCTTCGCGGCCGATGTTCTTCTGCGCGAACACGGTCAGGTCATTCTGCTCGGCGCGCAGCGAAGGGGTCTTGTTCGGGCCCGCCAGCCATGCCGGCAGGGTTTCACGGCCGGTTCCGGCGGTGATGCCGAGGCGGCTGCTGCCACGGTTCAACGCGGCGGTGCCGGTGAAGCGCCGGCTGTTGAGGTCGTCCTCGTCGCCGAGGCTGGCCAGCATGCAGTGACTGGCCAGACCGCTCATGCTGGTCCCGCTGCTGCTGCAGAGCAGGCCCAGCGAATCGCCGGAGGACAGGCCAAAGGCCGCATCCAGCGAGTTGCGGCCGAAATGCCAGCGCGCCCCGGCCGCCTGTTCACCGGTCGGCTCAAGGTACAGCAGGGCCTCGACCTTGCCGCTGCCCTTGTTCCATACCGGCAGCACGGTGCGGGTGTCCTTGCTCTGCGCATGCACGCCCGTGATCGCGCCAAGGGCGATCATCATGGCCAGCGGTAGACGCAGGAAGGTACGCATCGAACCAGTTCAGACAGGAAAGGACAACGGAAGTTCCCGCAGATACGGGAACTTGATCGTAGGGTGTTTATGAATTCTTAACAAGCCTTGATCCCCCCAGATGCAAGACAAGCTGTTTTACTGAAGCCGTTCAGGTGCCGGCACGGTCCCCTCGGCACCGTGGAACAGTATGCCGAACTCCGTCAACGGAAAGTGATACTCCCGCCCGCAGAATTCGCAACGGACCTCGACGGCGCCGGTGTCTGCAGCGGCGGCACGGGCCTCGTCCTCACCCAGCGACTGCAGCATCGACGCGACCCGCTCACGCGAGCACGAACAGGCGAAGGACAGCGGCTTTTCGCCCATCAGCGCCGGCTTCTCCTCGTGGAACAGGCGGTGCAGCAGCTGCTCGGCCGGGGTGGCCAGCAGTTCGGCCTTGCCCAGGGTCTCGAACAGGGCACTGGCGCGCGCCCAGCCGTCCTCGTCGCCTTCGTCGCCCGGCAGCTTCTGCAGCAGCAGGCCGGCGGCGCCATTGCGGTCGGCGGCCAGCAGCAGGCGGGTCGGCAGCTGCTCGGACTGGCGGAAGTAGTCCTCGAAGGCTTCGTCCAGCTCCGGTGCGGTCAGTCCGACCAGGCTCTGGTAGCGCTGTGGTTCACGCGGGTCCAGGCCCGGGTTCTCGATGGTGATCGCGAGCAGGGCGTCATCGCCAAGGCTGGACAGGTCGCGCGGCGCATCGGCGCCTTCGCTGAGCTGGGCGATGCCGCGCAGGGTACCGGCGGCGGTGCACTCGGCGAACAGGGTGCGCAGGGCGGTGCTGCTGCGCAGCTGGATCGACAGGCGTCCGTCGATCTTGGTGTGGCCGGTGAACAGCGCCGAAGCCACGCAGGCCTCGCCCAGCAGCTCGGCAGCGGTATCCGGGTACTCGGCGTGGGACAGGATTTCCTGCCAGGTGGCCTGCAGGCGCACGTGGACGCCACGGACGCCAGCGTCGGGGAGCAGGAAGCGGATCAGGGAATCGGGGTTGGCGGTCATCGGCTCACATCGCGCGTAAACGGGGGCGGTTGCCGGATAATGCGCCGACAACCAGATAGAAGAAGGATGCACCAGTAATGGGGGCAGGGGGAGAGCAGCACAAGGTGGAAGCCGTCGCAGAAGGCCCGCGCCGCAGGCGCTGGCGCTGGAAACGGCTGCTGTGGCTGCCGGTGCTGCTGGCTGCTTTCAGCTGCCTGCAGGTCCTGGTGCTGCGGTTCATCGACCCGCCCGTATCCACCGTGATGCTGTGGCGCTACGCAGAGGCGCTGGGCGAGGCGGACTGGTCCTATCGCCTGCATTACCAGTGGCGCGACCTTGACCAGATGGCGCCGAGCCTGCCCATCTCGCTGGTGGCGGCGGAGGACCAGCGCTTCCCCGACCACAACGGCTTCGACCTGCAGGCGATCGAGAAGGCGCGCGACCACAATGCCAAGGGCGGGCGCCTGCGCGGTGCCAGCACGATCAGCCAGCAGGTGGCCAAGAACCTGTTCCTGTGGCAGGGGCGCAGCTGGGTGCGCAAGGGCCTGGAGGTCTGGTACACAGTGCTGATCGAAGCGCTGTGGCCGAAGGAACGCATCCTGGAGATGTACGCCAACATCGCCGAGTTCGGCGACGGTGTCTATGGCGCGCAGGCGGCAGCGCAGACGTTCTGGGGCAAGGATGCGGCGCGGCTGAGTCCGGCCGAGAGCGCGCGGCTGGCCGCGGTGCTGCCGGCGCCACGGCGCTACAACGCCGCAAAGCCCGGGCCGTACGTGCAGCGGCGCGCTGCCTGGATCCAGCGCCAGGCACGGCAGCTGGGTGGGGCCGCGTACCTGTCGGACGAGTGAGCGCGCGCCGCCTGATCTGTGGGCGGCGGCAACGTACAATCCGGGCATGACCCGCGAACGGCTCACTTTCGTCATCGCCGCCTACAACGAGGCCCTGGCACTGCCGTTGCTGCATCCGCGGTTGTGCGCGGTGCTCGATGCGCTGCCCGACATCGACGGCCACATCCTGTACGTGGACGATGGCAGCCATGACGGGACCTGGGAGGTGATCGCCCGCCTGGCGCAGGCCGACGCGCGGGTCTCCGCACTGAAGCTGTCGCGCAATTTCGGCAAGGAAGCGGCATTGACCGCTGGCCTGGACCTGGTGCGCGAAGGTGCGGCGATGATCCTCGACGCCGATGGCCAGGATCCGCCTGAACTGGTGCCGCAGTTCATCGCGCGCTGGCGCGAGGGCCATGACAACGTCTATGGCACGCGCCTGGCGCGCGATGGCGAGGCCTGGATCAAGCGTGCCACGGCGGCGATCTTCTACCGCGTGATGGGGCGCCTTTCGCGTACGCCGATCCCGGCCGACACCGGGGATTTCCGCCTGCTGTCTCCGCGCGCGCTGAGTGCGCTGCGCGAGATGCGTGAGCGCCATCGTTTCATGAAGGGGCTTTTCAGCTGGGTGGGCTTCAAGCGCGTGGCGGTGCCCTATCACCGCCACGCACGCGTGGCCGGCACCAGCAAGTTCAGCCTGTGGCGGCTGTGGAACTTCGCCCTGGAAGGCATTACCGGGTTCTCGACCGTGCCGCTGCGTGCGGCGACCTACCTGGGGCTGGCAACCGCGGCGGTGGCCTTCGTGTTCGGCCTGTGGGTGATCGTCAAGGCTGCGCTGTACGGCGACCGGGTGGCGGGCTGGCCGACGATGATGGCGGTGATCCTGTTCCTGGGCGGGGTGCAGCTGATCGCGCTGGGCCTGATCGGCGAGTACCTGGGGCGGCTGTACGAAGAGTCCAAGCAGCGGCCGTTGTACCTGGTTGACGCGTGGCTAGCATCGTCCGTGGCAGACTCGGCCCTGCAACCCACCCTCGGAGGGCAGGCGGATGACCACGGTACGGCAACTGTTGGACGGCAAGTCTCCTGAAGTACATGCGGTCGCGCCGGATGCGGCGGTGATCGATGCGATCCGGTTGATGGCGGAAAAGGGCATTGGTGCGGTGCTGGTGATGGACGGCCCGAGGCTGGTCGGCATCTTGTCCGAGCGCGATTACGCGCGCAAGATCGTGCTGCGTGATCGTTCTTCGCGCGATACGGCGGTAGCGGAGATCATGACGGCGCAGGTGGTGACGGTGTCGCCGGGTGAGCAGGTGGAGCATTGCCTGCAGCTGGTGACCGACTACCGCATCCGCCACCTGCCGGTGGTGGAGGGCGCGCAGGTGCTGGGGGTGATCTCGATCGGTGACCTGGTGAAGTCGGTGATCGATGCGCAGCGGCGCGAGCTGGATCAGCTGCAGCAGTACATCGTTGCGGGGTGAGTTTTTCGCTGGCGGGCCTGCGGCCCGCCGGCCCGCTTTTCGAAGCTCAAAGCCACAGCCAAAGCCAAAGCAGCGCCTTCCTGATACGTCGGAGAGGCGGAGGGCATGGGCGTGCAGGACACGCCGCAAGTACGTCCCTGTAGGCTCGATGGCGCCATCCATGGCGCCAACGGTCCTGCACGCCCATGCCCTCCGCCTCCGGACACATTTCTGCGAGCGCGGTGCGTACATGCGCGGTGCCTAGCCTTTGGTAGCTGCCAACCTTGGTTGGCAACAGCTTTTGACTCTGCTTTTTTCTTTTGACTTTGAATTTCCGCTCTCGTTCCGCGCACGCAGGAAACTGTCCGGAGCCGGAGCAAGGCGGCAGGCAGGACCGTGAGGCGCATGGATGCGCCGACCGAGCTTACAGGGACGTATTTACGGCGTGTCCTGCCTGTCGCCTTGCTCCGGCTCTACGCGCGGGAAAAGAGGCGCCGCGAACAACGCCGTAAACCTACTTCGCATACTGCCCACCGCAGTCGGCATCCTTCCCCGGCCCCAGTTCGATCGTTGCCAGCAGCGCCGCCGGCGGGGCAATGCTGCCCAGCGCCAACGCCACGGCGCCTCGAATGCCCAGCGCCTTGAAGTCCGGGCGGAACGACGGGGCTTTGAAGGTGCCGGCGATGTGCAATGGCGAGCGCAGCACCAGGATGCTCTTGTCCTTCGGGCGTGGCTTCAGCAGCAGGTCAAGGGTTTCGTCGCGCAGGCTGACCGTGCCTTCGCCGATGAGGATCGTATCGGTGGTATCCACCGCCAGTGCCTGGCTGGTCATCAGGCCATCGCGCACGCCGAAGTCGGCGAAGGCGCAGCGCAGGGGAATCTGCTTGTCGCCGGTCACCAGGAATTTCAGTGATTCGGTGATGTCCAGCCCAGCCAGTTCCATCACCAGGTTGCCGACGTGGCCGCGCCCCATCGCCAGGCCGACCTTGCCGCTGCTGCTGCCCAGCATCGCGGCGATCGAGTTGCCGCGCCCGCTCAGGTCCACTTCGCCGCCGATGCCGCCCTTGGCCTGCTCGGCCAACTTCGCGTCCGGGAACAGCTGGCCCAGCTGCACGCCGCGCACGCTGGCCTTCAACACGGTGCGGATCTGCGGCTGGCGTGCATCCATGTGGATCGTGCTGCGGATATCGCCGCCGGCCACGCCGAAGTTCAGCGGGTCCAGCCGCAGCACGCCGTCATCCAGCAGTAGGTGCGCGTCCATGTCGTCCAGCGGCAACGAGGGCGCATTGATGCGGTGGGCCTTCCAGCGCACGTCGGCATCCATCGCGCGCAGCTTGCCCAGGTTGTAGGGCGTGTCGGGCAATACCCGGCTGCTGGCGGCGACACGGGCGGCCTGTGCCTTCTGTTCCGCATTCGCGGTTTCGCCGCCGCCGGTCTTCGGTGGCGCTCCGACGAAGCCGGCCAGGTCATCGAAGTCCAGGCGCTTGGATTCCAGTGTTGCGGTCAGCCGTGGACGGTCGCGTCCCACCTCGAACTGCAGGTTGCCACCGAGGTCGCTGTCGCCGACCTTGCCGGTGAAGCTGTCGTAGCGCCAGACGTTGTGGTCGCGCTTCAGTCGTCCGTCCAGGGCGTAGGGCGGTGAGGGGGGGATGGCAATGCCGAGCAGCGGGTACAGATCCGATAGGTCCTGTCCGCTGAGCGCGAACTGCAGGTCGAACATCCGCAGCTGGAACGGATTGGTCAGCGTGCCACTGGCCACCGCGTGCGTAGCGCCGGCACGACCGTCGAGGTGGATGCGGAACGGATGGTCGCTGTTGGTCAGCTCCAGCGGTGATTCGGTTCCGCCCTGCAGGGTGAACGGATTGCCCTGCCAGTGGCCCTTGCCCTGCACCAGCAGCGGCGGCGAGGCATCGGCCTGTTTCGGTTGGCCACTGCGCACGCCCACGCGGATGTCGGTGCGGCCCAGTGCGTCGAGGAACTGCAGCCGGCCGTCGTCGATGCGCAGGCGCTTGAGCTGCGGGCTTGTCCCGCCGCTGCTGTCCCCCAGGAAATCCCAATTGCCCGGCTCGCCCTTGCGCGGGGCGGTTTCCAGCAGCACGTCGGGCCGGGTCAGGCGCACTTCCGGCAGCTGCACGCTGCCGCGCAGCAGGGGCCACACACGCACGTCGATTTCGACGCGGTCGGCCGTGGCCATGTTCGGCTGCTTTGCCCAGCCGGCGTTGGCGAAGGTGATCGCATCGGCACGGATCGTGCTGGTGCGGCCGAGGTCGACATCCAGATGGCCGATGTGCAGCGCACGGCCGGTGCGTGCCTGCACCGTGCGCTCGACCGGCCCCTTGAACCAGTTCCAGTCCCACAGCGCGATCAGCACCAGCAGCGCGGCCAGCAGGAAGATCAGTACGGCCAGCCAGCGCCGACCGCGCGGGCCCGGCGGGCGCAGCCAGCGCGACGTACGGGGCGCGGCAGGGGACATGGCAGCATTCACGCCGCCATGGTTGCCCCCTCATCGTGGACGGGGCGCGAAGCGTCCATGTGCATCATGTGCACATGCGGCGCGCAGGTCCGTGTTACAGCACCTGCATGGTCACCGCGACGAAGTGGCAGACGCTGCCGCCGATCACGAACAGATGCCAGATCGCGTGCGAATAGGGGATCGATTCGCGGTGATAGAAGTAGGTGCCCAGCGTGTACGACAGGCCGCCGGCCAGCAGCCAGCCCAGGGTCCAGCCGTCGATCGAGGCCAGCATCGGCTTGATCGCCACGATCACCAGCCAGCCCATGGCGATGTAGATGCCGGTGGAAAGCGCCTTGAAGCGGCCGGTGTAGAACAGCTTGAACACCACCCCGGCCAGGGCCAGGGTCCAGATCGCGGCGAACAGGCCCCAGCCCCAGGGGCCACGCAGGCCGATCAGGGTGAACGGGGTATAGGTGCCGGCGATCAATACGTAGATCGCGCAGTGGTCGAACACCTTCAGGCGGCCCTTGGCGACCGGGTGCTGGATGGCGTGGTACAGCGTGGAGGCGGTGTACAGCAGCAGAAGCGCAATGCCGAATACGATCGCGCCGGCCAGCTGCCAGCCATCGCTGTAGATGGCCGCCAGGGTGATCAGTACTGCACCGGCGCCCAGGGCGAGCACGGCACCGAGGCCGTGGGTCAGGGCGCTGGCGATTTCTTCGCGGATCGAAGCAACGGAAGTCGTGGACATGGCGTAGGCATCGTTCGCGGGGAGGGGGACCCGCACCCCCCTATCATCGCCGCGATGGGCGGCGCATGCACGCCGGTCACCGTATGGTCGATGAATCCCTGGGTTGCATGGATGAACCGGCGATTGGTGCTGGGGTCAGAGCCCTTTCCTGCGGAAAGGGATCCGACCCCACGGCTCCGAACGGGCGATCAGTAGATCCACGCCATACGTGGATAAATGCCGGTAGCACTGGGGTCAGAGCCCTTTCCCGTGGAAAGGGATCCGACCCCGTCGCATCAGCCTGCCGAAACGGTATGCGCCGCTTCGCGGGTGGCCGAGAAACGCACGTCCGGCGAGCGTTCCTGCGCCAGCTGCAGGTTGACCCGGGTCGGTGCCAGGTAGACCAGGTGGCCGGCCGCATCCAGTGCCAGGTTCAGCGCATTCTTCTCGCGGAACTCTTCCAGCTTCTTCTCGTTGCTGCAGTGGACCCAACGCGCGGTGGTCACGCTGACCGGCTCGAAGGTGGCTTCCACGCCGTACTCGTCCTTCAGGCGATAGGCCGCCACGTCGAACTGCAGCACGCCGACGGCACCGAGGATCAGGTCGTTGCTGGTCAGCGGGCGGAAGAACTGGGTCGCGCCCTCTTCGGACAGCTGGGCCAGGCCCTTCTGCAGCTGCTTGAGCTTGAGCGGATCGCGCAGGCGCGCGCGGCGGAACAGTTCCGGGGCGAAGTTCGGAATACCGGTGAAGGTGACCGCTTCGCCTTCGGTGAAGGTATCGCCGATGGAAATGGTGCCGTGGTTGTGGATGCCGATCACATCGCCCGGCCACGCTTCGGCGGCGATTTCACGATCGCTGGCCATGAAGGTCAGGGCGTTGGCCAGCTTCATTTCCTTGCCGGTACGCACGTGGAAGGTCTTCATGCCGGCGCTGAAACGGCCCGAGCAGACGCGCATGAACGCCACGCGGTCACGGTGCTGCGGGTCCATGTTGGCCTGGATCTTGAACACGAAGCCGGTGAGCTTGTTCTCTTCCGGGGCGATCTCGCGGCCGGTGGTGGAGCGTGCCTGCGGCGACGGCGCATGCTCGACGAAGAAGTCCAGCAGCGGCTGCACGCCGAAGTTGTTCACGCCCGAACCGAAGAACACCGGGGTCTGCTTGCCGGCGCGGTAGGCCTCCAGGTCGAACGGGTGGCTGGCGCCCTGCACCAGTTCCAGCTCGTCGCGCAGGTCGGCCAGCATCTGTGCACCGATCTTCTCGGCCAGGCCGGGTGCATCGATGGACGGGAAGATGGTCGAGTCCTGGCGGGTGAAGTTGCGGCCCGGTTCGTACAGGTGCACTTCGCCGGTGAGCAGGTGCACCACGCCCTTCAGGCGCTGGCCCATGCCGATCGGCCAGGTGACCGGGGCGCACTGGATGCCCAGCACGGTTTCCACTTCATCCAGCAGCTCGATCGGGTCCTTGCCCTCGCGGTCGAGCTTGTTGATGAAGGTCATGATCGGGGTGTCGCGCAGGCGGCAGACTTCCATCAGCTTGATGGTGCGCTCTTCCACGCCCTTGGCCACGTCGATCACCATCAGCGCCGAGTCCACCGCGGTCAGCACGCGGTAGGTGTCCTCGCCGAAGTCGGCGTGGCCGGGGGTGTCGAGCAGGTTGACGATCTTGCCTTCGTATGGGAACTGCATCACCGAGGAGGTGACGGAGATGCCGCGCTCCTTTTCCAGCGCCATCCAGTCGGACGTGGCGTGGCGGGCGGCCTTGCGGCCCTTGACCGAACCGGCCATCTGGATCGCGCCTCCGAACAGCAGCAGCTTTTCGGTCAGCGTGGTCTTGCCGGCGTCAGGGTGGGAGATGATGGCGAAGGTGCGGCGACGCGACGCTTCGTTGGCGACTTCGGACATGGCAGTGGCGCCCGCCCGGGGCGCTTTTCAAAGAGATAAGCGCCCGATTATACCGGCCGGGGCCGGTCAGCGCCCGGTGCCACCGTCGGCCTCGCCCTGGCGGGCGAACTGCAGCTGGCCCTGCTCGGTGAAGATGCGCGCCGGCACCGAGCGCAGGCCCATGCCGCGGTTGACCTGTACCACGAAGTGCAGATGTGGGGCGCTGCTGTAGCCACTGTTGCCGGACAGGCCGAGGGGTTGCCCGGCTCCCACCGCCTGGCCACGGCGCACGCGCATGCCGCCCGCCTGCAGGTGGCCGTACAGGGCCATGCTGCCGTCGCTGTGCAGCACGCGGATGAAGTTGGCGCGGCCGCCATCGCGTTCGCGGTCCTGGCCGTTGCCACGGAAGCCATCCTGGATCTGCATCACCGTGCCCTCGCGTGCGGCCAGCACCAACGTGCCTTCAGGCAGCGCGAAGTCGACCGCATCGCGGTTTTCCTCGTCATCGTGGCTGAACCGGCCCTGCGGCGCCTGATCCACGCGCAGGCGCGCATCATCGAAGGGCAGGCGGTAGGCCACATCTTCGGCCTGTGCGGCGGGGTTGCCCGGTACCGACTGCAGGCGCAGGTCCAGCATCCGGCCGTTGACCGGCGCGGGGAGGTGGCCGACCACCAGGCTGCTGTCGCCCTGTATCAGTGACTGCACCGGCAGGCCGTCGACCGGGTGCCCGGGGGCCGCGCGCAGTTCGATCTGCAACGGGCCGGCCAGGGTGTTGTCGATGCGGGCCTGCCATTGCTCGCCGATCGGCTGCAGGCGCAGCTGGGCCATCGGAAGGGCCTCCTTCGCGACCCCTGTCCTCGCGTCGGCGCGGGCGGTGGTGGGCGCCTTCGGCAGCATCCCCCAGCCCTGGCGCCAGTCACTGGCGCCGGCGGAGGCACTGGCCAGCAGCGGCAGGAGCAGGCAGGTCAAGGGCAGGCGTGGCATCAGCGGATTCAGAAAAATGGACCGCCGGGACTGTACCCGATCCTGAACGGAGGGACCGCGACGCCCCTCGCATACTGAGGATGAAAATATTCATCGCTTTATCCGCATGAAGGGATTGACAGTGCCCGGCAGGGCTGGCATCGTGGCCCCACCATCGAGACCGGCAGAGGGACAGGCCCTTTGAAGCCGGGGCAGCCCGCGGATGCGAAAGCGTCCGCGTAGGTGCCAAATCCTGCGGGGACCGTGGCGTCCACCGAAAGATGGTTCGAACCATGCACCGCACGTGCATCTCGAACGCGAGCCCCGCGAAGGCTCGATGGCCGATTCCCCAACCGGATCCCGCCATGAGCTTCGCTGCCAGTACCGCCGTTCGCCCCGAACCCTTTGTCCCCGTCAGCGTGCCGGTCGAAGACCGCGTGCATGCCGAGCGCGGCGAGTTCGCCGCGGTGCTGTCGATGCGTCATGCCGGCCCCAGCCCGGTGCGCCTGCGCTACGAGTGGGTCGGCCCGGCCAACGCGCCGGTGGTGGTGCTGGCCGGCGGCATTTCCGCGCATCGCCATGTGGCCTCCAACCCGCAGTTCAGCGAGAAGGGCTGGGCCGAAGAGCTGGTAGGCAGTGGCCGCACGCTGGATCCACAGCAGCTGCGCGTGCTGGCGTTCGACTTCATCGGGGCTGATGGTGCGCTGGACGTGCCGATCGATACCGCCGACCAGGCCGATGCGTTGGCACTGCTGCTGGATCATCTGGGTATCCGCACGCTGAAGGCCTTCGTCGGCTATTCGTATGGCGCGCTGGTCGGCCAGCAGTTCGCGATCCGCCATCGTGCCCGCGTGCGCCAGCTGGTGCTGGCCAGCGGTGCGCATCGCCCGCACCCGTATGCCGCCGCCTGGCGTGCCTTGCAGCGCCGCGCCGTCGCACTGGGCCAGCTGCAATGCGGTGAAGATCACGGCCTGGCGCTGGCCCGGCAGTTCGCCATGCTCAGCTACCGCACCCCGGAAGAGTTCGGCGAGCGCTTCGACGCCGCGCCGGAAGTGATCAACGGCCGCGTGCGCGTCGCCGCCGAAGACTATCTCGATGCAGCCGGTGCGCAGTACGTCGCACGCACACCGGTGACCGCCTACCTGCGCCTGTCCGAATCGATCGACCTGCACCGCGTCGACCCCGCCGCCATCCTGCCGCCGACCGTGGTGGTGGCCGTGGAAGGTGACCGCCTGGTACCGCTGGCCGACCTGGTCGGCCTGGTCGAGGGGCTGGGGCCGCGCGGCAGCCTGCGCGTGCTGCGCTCGCCCTACGGCCACGACGCCTTCCTCAAAGAAACCGATCGCATCGACGCGATCCTCGCCACCGCCTTCCGCACCTCTGGAGAGTCCGCATGAGCCTGCACGCCAACGAGCCGTCCTGTAGCCGCACCACTGCCGCCGTCCGTGCCGGCATCGATCGCGACACCGCGCATGGCGCGGTCACGCCGCCGATCGTGCTGTCGTCGAACTTCAGCTTTGAAGGCTTCGGCAACAAGCGCCAGTACGACTACACGCGCAGTGGCAACCCGACCCGCGACCTGCTGGGGGAAGCGCTGGCCGAGCTGGAAGGCGGCGCCGGCGGCGTGATCACCGCCACCGGCATGGGCGCGATCAACCTGGTGCTGAACGCACTGCTGCAGCCAGGTGACACCCTGGTGGTGCCGCACGATGCCTACGGCGGCAGCTGGCGCCTGTTCAATGCGCTGGCGAAGAAGGGCCATTTCGAACTGGTCACCGCCGACCTGACCGATCCGCGCGCGCTGGCGCAGGCGCTGGCCACCCAGCCGAAGCTGGTGCTGGTGGAAACCCCGTCCAACCCGCTGCTGCGCATCACCGACCTGCGCTTCGTCATCGATGCCGCGCACAAGGCCGGCGCTCTGGTGGTGGTCGACAACACCTTCCTGTCGCCGGCGCTGCAGCAGCCGCTGTCGTTTGGTGCGGATCTGGTGCTGCATTCCACCACCAAGTACATCAATGGCCACAGCGATGTGGTCGGTGGTGCGGTGGTCGCGCGCGATCCGGCGCTGCACGAGCAGCTGGTGTGGTGGGGCAATGCGCTGGGCCTGACCGGTTCGCCGTTCGATGCCTTCCTGACTCTGCGCGGCCTGCGCACGCTGGATGCGCGCCTGCGCGTGCACCAGGAGAACACCACTTCGATCGTGGCGTTGCTGGACCAGCATCCGGCGGTCGGCCGCGTCTATTATCCAGGCCTGTCCGATCACCCGGGCCACTCCATCGCCGCCCGCCAGCAGAGTGGTTTCGGCGCGATGCTGTCGTTCGAACTGGCTGACTGCGAAGGTGATGATCCGCATGCCGCAGTGCGTGCCTTTGTCGATGGCCTGCGCTGTTTCACCCTGGCCGAATCGCTGGGCGGTGTTGAAAGCCTGGTCGCGCATCCGGCCACCATGACCCATGCGGCGATGACCGCCGAAGCGCGTTCCGCCGCCGGCATCAGCGAAGGCCTGCTGCGCCTGTCGGTGGGCATCGAGGCCGAGCGTGACCTGCTGGCCGACCTGGGCGCCGCGCTGCAGCGCGCCGAAGCAGTGATCGATGCGGCTGCACGCCGCAAACAGGTGGTGGATGCATGAGCGCGCTCGCCGCTGAAATTCCTGCGCTGGGCGTGGGACGCCTGGCGCTGCTCGGCACCGGCACGGTCGGCTCGGCCTTCGTGCAGCGTTACCAGGCATTGCGGGCGCGTGGTCTGGAACTGCCCAGCGTGCAGTGGCTGGCCAATTCACGCACTGCGCTGGAAATCGATCGTGACCTGGCGTTGCCGCTGGAGCTGGCACGACGTGCACCGCGCGATGGACAGAGTTCGCCGCCGTGGGCGAGCGCCGAGGGGCTGGAGCGTGGCGATGTTGTGGTCGACGCCACCGCCAGCGAAGACGTGGCCGCGCGCCACGTGCAGTGGCTGGCGCGCGGCGTGCACGTGGTGACCGCCAACAAGCTGGGCCGTGGTGCGCAGCTGGCACGCGCGCAGGCGATTGCCGAAAGCTGCGCCGACAGTGGCGCGCGCTATGGCGACAGCGCGACGGTGGGCGCGGGCCTGCCGCTGCTGAGCAGCCTGCGTGCGCTGGTGGCCGGTGGCGATCACATCCATGCCATCGAGGGCGTGCTGTCCGGTTCGCTGGCCTGGCTGTTCCATCGTTACGACGGCCAGTCGCCGTTCTCGGCGGCGGTGCGCGAGGCGTTGGCGGCCGGCTACACCGAGCCCGATCCGCGCCTGGACCTGTCCGGCGAAGACGTGCGGCGCAAGCTGCTGATCCTCGCCCGCAGCAGTGGCCTGGCGCTGGATGCCGCGCAGGTGCAGGTGGATTCGCTGGTGCCAGCGGCGCTGGCGGCGTTGCCGCTGGAGGAAGCGGTGGGCGCGCTGGAACAGCTGGACGCGCCGTTGCAGGCGCGCTGGCAGCAGGCGCGCGACAACGGCCGCGTGCTGCGTTTCGTTGGCCGTGTTGATGGCGAGGGCGCGCAGGTGGGCCTGCGTGAGCTGCCTGCGGATCACCCGCTGGCGCAGGGGGCAGGCACCGACAACCGCGTGGCCATCCACAGTGATCGCTACCAACGCCAGCCGCTGTTGATCCAGGGACCGGGTGCGGGGGCGGAAGTCACCGCCGCCGCGCTGCTGGATGACGTGTTGCGGATCGTGGGTTGAGGGATCGCCGGGCATGGCCCGGCGCTACCCGTGCCGATCCTGGTAGCGCCGGGCCATGCCCGGCGGACGGAAAACCTCAGCGCGCCTTCAGCGCCTTCAACAACGCGCTGTTGAACTGCTTCGGGTCCTGCACCTGCGGCGAATGCCCCAGTTCGGCGAACTCGACCAGCGTTGCGCCGGGAATCGCTGCGGCCGCAGCCTTGCCCAGCAGCGGGTAGTTACCCAGCGTCGCCTTCACCTGCGGCGGCGCCAGGTCGCGGCCGATCGCGGTGCGGTCCTTCTGGCCGATGAACAGCGTGGTCGGCACCTGCACGTTCTTGAGTTCGTAGACCACCGGCTGGTTGAACACCATGTCCGAGGCCAGCGCCTGGCTCCAGGCAACGGCCTGCTTGCCCGGGCCTTCGTACATGCCCGACTGCATCCGCGCCCACGGCTCGTAGGCCGGCTTCCATCTGCCGTCGTAGTACACCTCCAGCTGGTAGCGGCGGATGCTGTCATAGCTGATGTTCATTTCGCCGGCGTACCACGCATCCACGCTGCGCCAGGGCACGCCCAGCGCCTTCCAGTCTTCCAGGCCGATCGGGTTGACCAGCGACAGGCTGCGCAGGTCCTGCGGGAACATCAGCGCGTAGCGCACCGCCAGCATGCCGCCCATGGAGTGGCCGACCAGGTGTACCGGAACATCACCCAGCTGCAGTTGCTGCAGCAACGCATGGGTGTTGGCGGCCAGCTGCGCGAACGAGTACTGGTAGCGCTCGGGCTTGCTGGACTTGCAGAAGCCCACCTGGTCCGGGGCGATCACCCGGTAGCCGGCGGCGATCAGTGGCTTGATCGATTCCTTCCAGGTGGCCGCACAGAAATTCTTGCCATGCAGAAGCACCACGACACCGACCGGTGCCTTCTTCGGCGCGATGTCCAGGTAGGCCATTTCCAGCGACTGCCGCTGCGATTCCAGTGCGAAGGTCTTCACCGGATAGCCGTAGTCGAAGCCCTCCAGGCGTGGCCCATAGGTGGGCGCGGCGAGGGCGGACAGCGGAAGGCAGGCAAGCAGGGCGGCAGCAATCACGCGCATGGGGCGGTCCTGGGTACGGGAGCCCCGAGCCTAACCGGAACGCAGTGACGGTGTCGTCCGACCGGGTAGAGTCGACCGGGTAGAGTCGACCGGGTAGAGTCGACTGGGTAGAGTCGACTGTTCGTCGACTGCTCTTCGTTCCGACCGCGAAAATCCCGCGCTGCGCGCGATAGTCGACCAACAGTCGACGCTACCTGCGGCCCGGCGCCATCGCGTCGGGCCCGGTCGACCTCAGCACTCGATGACGTTCACCGCCAGCCCACCACGGCTGGTTTCCTTGTACTTGTCCTGCATGTCACGACCGGTATCGCGCATGGTCTTGATCACCTTGTCCAGCGACACCTTGTGCTTGCCGTCGCCACGCATGGCCATGCGCGAGGCGTTGATCGCCTTCACCGCGCCCATCGCATTGCGTTCGATGCACGGAATCTGCACCAGGCCACCGATCGGGTCGCAGGTCAGGCCGAGGTTGTGTTCCATGCCGATTTCCGCGGCATTCTCGATCTGGCTGGGGTTGCCGCCCAGGGCGGCGACCAGGCCGCCGGCCGCCATCGAGCAGGCCACGCCCACTTCGCCCTGGCAGCCTACTTCAGCGCCGGAAATCGAGGCGTTCTCCTTGTACAGGATGCCGATCGCCGCGGAGGTCAGCAGGAAGTCGAACACGCGCTGCTCGTTCGCACCCGGGCAGAAGCGATCGAAGTAGTGCAGCACCGCCGGCAGCACGCCGGCTGCGCCGTTGGTCGGCGCCGTGACCACACGGCCACCGGCCGCGTTCTCTTCGTTCACCGCCAGCGCATAGAGGTTGACCCAGTCCAGCGTGGTCAGCGGATCACGCATCGCTGCTTCCGGCTTCGACGACAGCTCGCGGTACAGCGCCGGCGCACGACGGCCCACCTTCAGGCCACCCGGCAGCACGCCTTCCTCGCGGATGCCGCGCGCCACGCACGACTGCATCGCGCTCCAGATCTCGCGCAGGTTGGCGCGGATCTCGTCTTCGCTGCGCCAGCACTTCTCGTTCTCGAACATCAGCTGGGCGATGCTCAGGCCGCTGCGTGCGGTCTGTGCCAGCAGCTCGTCGCCGCTCTTGAACGGGTAGGGCAGCGGGGTTTCATCGGGCACGATGCGGTCATCGGCCGCGTCGTCCTGGTTGACCACGAAGCCGCCACCGACAGAGTAGTAATCGCGGGTGGCGATCACTTCATCCTCGGCGTTGTACGCGGTGAAACGCATGCCGTTGGTGTGGTACGGCAGCTTCTGGCGCTTGTTCATGCCGAGGTCGCGCTTCTCGTCGAATGCGATCTCGTGCTGGCCCATCAGCTGGATGCGCTTGCTGCTGCGGATGCGCTCCAGCGTGGCCGGGATGATGTCCGGGTCGATCAGGTTCGGTCGCTGGCCTTCCAGGCCCAGCAGGATCGCCTTGTCGGTGCCATGGCCGCGGCCGGTCAGCGCCAGCGAGCCATAGACATCGGCGCGGATGCGCGCGACTTCGTGCAGGCGACCCGGGTCGAGCAGCCAGCGATGGATGAATCGCTCGGCAGCCTTCATCGGCCCGACGGTGTGCGAGGAGCTCGGGCCAATGCCGATCTTGAAAACGTCGAACGTGCTGACAGCCATGGTTGCCGTACTGCGGGTACCGGAGGAGACCGCTATTCTAGCGGTTCATGCCGCACTTCCATGGCTGCGGCGCAGCATTTCGGCAGAGGGAGCAAAACCGGTGTTGACCCTGTTCCAGCGCGACGACTGCCATCTGTGTGACATGGCCCTGGCCGAGCTGGCCAAGGCGCGGGCACCCGAGTTCGAATCGGTGTTCCTGGACGACCAGCCGGCGCTGGAAGCGCGCTACGGCGCACGGGTGCCGGTGCTGCGTGACGAGACTGGCGGTCGTGAGCTGGACTGGCCGTTCGACGCGGCACGTGTGCAGGCCTGGCTGGCCACGGGTTGAATCCGCCGGGCATGGCCCGGCGCTACCCTGTGCCACCGTTCTACGGTAGCGCCGGGCCATGCCCGGCGGCATACCCGTCTTATTTCGCGTCGAACTTCACGATCGTGCTGATCGCGGTTTCGTCCGGAATGGTCTTGGTGTCGGCCCAGTCGCCGCCGCCGACGCCGAAGTCCAGGCGCTTGACCGTGGCCTTGCCGGTCAGCACCGGCTGGGTGCCCGGCTTCCAGGTGAAGGTGAGGGTGACCGGCTTGCTGACGCCGCGCAGTTCGAGGGTGCCATCGGCGGCGAACTGATCATTGCCCACCGCGCGGAAGCCCTTGGCGGTATAGCGTGCGGTGGCGAACTTGCCGACATTGAAGAAGTCGGCGGTCTGCAGGGTCGAGTCACGGTCGCTGTTGCCGCTCTTGGCGCCGGCCAGCGGGATCACCACGTCCAGCGAACCGGCGGCCGGATTGGCCGGGTCGAAGCTGAGCTTGGTGGCGAAGCCCGGGAAGCTGCCGGTGAACACTTCGCCGTCGTACTTGGTGGCGAACACCAGGATCGAGCCGGCGCCGGGGGCCTGTGCGTAGTCGGCGGCGAGCACCGGGGCGGTGGCCAGCATGCCGGCCAGGGCGGCGGCCACGGCGGCCGGAGTGGTCAGTTTCAGGTTCATCGGTCAGTCCTTCTGAGGGGAGGCAAGCCAGCCGCGCGGCAACATGCGGGACAAGGTCGCATCGCGCTGGAACAGGTGGTGGTAGAAGGCAGCGCCGGCATGGGCCAGCACCACCGCGATCAACAGCCAGAAGCCGTATTCGTGGATGGCATGCGATACCGCGACCACCTGCGGGTCGGGGCCGCTCAGCTTGGGCACGTCGACCAGGCCGAACCAGCGGAACGGGCGCAGGCCGCTGGCCGAGTCGTACAGCCAGCCCGACAGCGGGATGGCGAACATCAGCACATACAGCAGCACGTGGGTGGCGCTGGCAATGCGTTCCTGCCAGCTGGGCACGCCCGGCACCGGCTTGGGCGCGCCGGCGTACAGGCGCCAGCCGAGGCGGAACAGCACCAGCGCCAGCACGGTGATGCCGATCGACTTGTGCGCGGTGTAGACCCAGAAATACTTGGGGGTCCTGGGCAGTTCACCCATGGTCAGGCCGACCACGCCGAGGGCGAGGATCAGCAGTGCGATCAACCAATGCAGGATCTGGCTGACACTCCCCCAGGCGGCGGGGGTGTTCTTGGCGGTCATGAAGGGTCCTCTAGGGGGCCGTCTTGGGGTCGGAGTGCGGAACGGGAGCGGGAGTTCCCGGGGCGTCGCTGCGGTCGAGGGTGGCTTCAGCCTCGATCCTCAGCTGTACTGCATCACCGATGACGCCCGGCCAGGCGGTGATGCCGAACGCACGCCGGCTCAGTGTGGTGCTGGCGGAGAAGCCGGCGGTGCGTCGGAACGGGGGGAGCGGGTAGCGCTTGATAGCGTTGAGGGTCACATCCAGCGTGATTTCCTGGCTGACCCCGCGCAGGGTCAGCGTGCCGATCACGTGGGCGCGCTTGGCATCGATCGGTTCGACCCGAGTGGAGACGAAGTGTGCCTTCGGGAAACGCTCGCCATCCAGAAGGCTGCGGGCCAGCGTGGCCTGGTTCCATTTGGCATCACCAAGGTCCAATCGCGACACGGGGACCTCGACGTCCAGCGTGGCCTCGCGCCAGTTGTCGGGATCGAACTGTAGCCGGCCCTCGCTGCCGGACACCGTACCCATGGCCTGCGAATAGCCGGCGTGGTCGATGCTGAACAGCACCCGCGTGTGCACCGGATCGAGGCGGTAGGTGTCCGCATCCGCCCAGGCGGGGGCGGTGGCGAGCAGCATCGGCAGCAGGGCCAGGCAGGGACGCATCGATGGCGGGCTCCGGAAGGGGGACGCTGTGATCATACGCACAGGCCCCTGCCAACGATGCGTGCATGGCTGCAACAGTTCGTGGTGGTCCTGCCCCGGCAACAGGCTGTTGCAGCCATGACCCCGGCCCTGTGTGACAATCGGGACAGGACAGGGGGTTCAGGATGACGAGCAGCTGGCGCCTGTGGTGCCTGGGCATCGCGGCAACGGGGCTGCTGCTGTTGGCGTCTGCCACGGCGGCTGCAGCCCTGGACATGGCAGAAACACCACGCCTGCGGCGCTTCGGTGCCGCCGAAGGCATGCCTTCGCGCATGGTGCTGGCGCTGGCCGAAGACCGCCAGGGCCATGTCTGGGCCGCAACCGATGGCGGCCTGGTGCGTTACGACGGCAGCTCGCTGCGGGTCTGGGAACATGATCCGGAACAGCCCGGCTCGTTGCCCGGCAACGAGATCGAGACCCTGCTGGTCGATCCGCTGGACCGCGTGTGGGTGGGCATCAATGGCAAGGGCGTGGCCCGCCTGGATGCCGACCGCGAACGGTTCAAGACCTTCGATGCAGTCAATGGTCCGTGCCTGGGCCAGTTCTGGACGCTGGCCTACGCCGGGGATGCGTTGTGGATCGGCACCAGCAGCCAGGGTATCTGCCGGTTCGGGGAGGACGGCAGCCTGCGTTTCTTCAAGCACGACCCGGCCCGTGCCGACGGCCTGCCCAGCAACACCATCTACAGCAGCCTGGTGGATGCGCGGGGGCGCCTGTGGATCGGTACCGAGGCCGGCGTCGCACGCTGGAATGGCCGTGACTTCGAGCCTGTGGCGCCGCACGAGCTGGGCGCATTGAGCGTGCTGCGGATGAGCCGCGATCCGGATGGCTCGATCTGGGTCGGCAGCCAGAACGATGGCCTGTACCGCATCGACGCGCAGGACCGGGTCAGTCGTCCGCGCTGGAGCGACAGCGCCCGCCTGCGCTCGGCGCTGGTGCTGGCCGATCGCCAGGGCGGCTACTGGGCGGGCACGTCCGACGGCCTGCTGCGAGGCGACGCAAGTGCGCTGTGGCGGCTCGATGGCGACCGCGGCAGTGGTTTCCTCACTGCACAGAGCGGTGTGCTCGATCTGCTGCAGGACCATGAGGGCGGACTGTGGGTGGCCCTGCTGACCCAGGGGCTGGCCTATCTGCCGCCGGACTGGCGCCGCTTCTCGATCTGGAACCAGCTCGATGGCAAGCCGCTGGACAGCCAGTACCTGCTGGGCGCGGCCAGTGACGGCCAGAACTACTACGTGGGTTCGGCGCACGGCGTGTATCAGCTGGATGCGCACGGCACGCTGCGCCTGCTGGCCAGCGACCGCGAGATCGGCAGCGGTGCGGTGTGGTCGGTACTCCCGCGGCCGGACGGGCGCCTGTGGCTGGGGCGTGCCGGCCGCATCAGCGTGTATGACCCGGCCACCCGCGCGCTGCACGATTGGCATATCGATGGAGGTGCCGACCTGCGCCAGCGCATCGACCTGATGCGGCAGGCGCCCGATGGCACGGTCTGGCTTTCGGTGATGAACCTGGGCCTGCAGCAGCGCAGCGCGGATGGCCGGGTGCTGCGCAGCTATCCACTCGACGATTTCCGCAAGGCGGCTGATTCACCCATCGAGCAGATCCGCTTCGATGCCCATGGCAAGGCATGGGTGATGGGCGACATGGGCATCTGGCGTGAGCAGGCCGGTCGCTTCGAAGCGGTGCCGGGGGTCTCGCGCGGGCTGATCTACGACCTGGTGTGGGTGGATCCGCAGCAGCTGTGGCTGGCCCGCCAGGGCGCGCTGGAGCGCTACCAGTGGGATGGCATGAGCCTGCGCCTGATCCAGCGCATTGATGGAAGCGCCGGTGTGCCGCCGGTCAGCATGGGGGGCCTGGCATTGGCCGACAATGGCCGGGTGTGGGCGACCACGCCGCGCGGCCTGCTGCGCTGGGACCCGAAAACACGACGCCTGCAGTTGTTCAATGAACGCGATGGCCTGTCCGATGCCGAGTTCACCAGCCGGCCGCCGGCGGTGAATGCCGATGGCCGCGTGCTGGCCGTGGCCCAGACCGGCCTGGTCGCTTTCGACGTGAATGCCGACGACGTGGCGCTGCCCGGGTCGTCGCTGGTGATTGCCGAGGTGCGCGTGCGCCGCGACGATGCACGCGGCTGGCAGCCGCTGCCGAACACCGGCACCCTGCTGCTGGGACCGGATGATCGCGATCTGCAGATCGATGCGCGGCTGCTGTCGTATGCCAATCCACAGGGCAACCGCTACCGCTTCCGGGTACGCGGGTATGACCAGAACTGGGTGGAGCAGGGCGGCGACGGCCAGCGCACGCTGTCGCGACTGCCCACCGGCAGTTACGTTATCGAAGTGCAGGCGGCCACCGCCAATGGTGCATGGACGCCTTCGCAGCAGCTGCAGGTGAAGGTGCTGCCACCGTGGTGGCGCAGCGGCATGGCGATCTTCGGCTACATCCTGATCGGTTCGCTGCTGCTGCTCATCCTGGTCTGGTCGATCCGTGCGCGCCTGCGCCGTCGCCAGCAATGGCAGCTGACCGTGCACAAGCAGGAGCTGGCCGAACAGGCCTCGCAGGCCAAGAGCCGGTTCTTGGCGACGCTGGGGCATGAAGTGCGCACGCCGATGACCGGCGTGCTGGGCATGAGCGAGCTGCTGCTGGCCACACCGCTGGACCCGGTGCAGCGCAGCTATGCCGGCTCCATCCAGCAGGCCGGTAGCCATCTGCTGCGGTTGGTCAACGATGCGTTGGACCTCGCGCGCATCGAGGCGGGCCGGCTGGAGCTGGATCTGCACCCGTTCGACCTGGCCGGCCTGCTCGACCAGGTGCAGGCGCTGATGCAGCCCATGGCGAAACAGCGCAAGCTGGATTTCCAGCGTGGCGACGATCCGCCCGGCCCGATCAGCGTCAGTGGCGACGAGATGCGCGTGCGGCAGATCCTGCTCAATCTGCTGGGCAATGCGATCAAGTTCACCGAGCGCGGCCATGTCGGCCTGGCCGTGCACCTGGAAGAGAACGGCGGCGGTCTCTGTTTCGAAGTGCACGACAGTGGCCCGGGCATCAATGCCGAGCAGCAGGAGCGGCTGTTCCACCGATTCGAGCAGGCGGAGGGTCCGCGCACGGCCTCGCGCTATGGCGGCAGCGGGCTGGGCCTGGCGATCTGCCAGGAGCTGGCCGTGGCGATGGGCGGGCGCATCGAAGTGGACAGCCAGCCAGGCAAGGGCGCGCGCTTCCGGGTGCGGTTGCCGCTGCCCTGGACCCGGCAGGCCGCCGCCGCCGCGGGCGAAGCGCCTGCGCAGCCGGTGCTGCCGCCACTGCGCATCCTGCTGGTGGAGGACGATGCCACCGTGGCCGAGGTCATCGCCGGCCTGCTGCGCAGCCGCGGCCATGACGTGGTGCATGTGCTGCACGGCCTGGGGGCTTTGTCGGAGATCGCCACCGACGGCTTCGATGTTGGCCTGCTCGATCTCGACCTTCCAGCACTGGACGGCACTGCGATCGCCCGCCAGCTGCGCACCCTGGGCTACGAGCTGCCACTGGTGGCGGTGACCGCCCGCTCCGATGCCTATGCAGAATCGCAGGTACTCGCCGCCGGTTTCGATGGTTTCCTGCGCAAGCCGGTCACCGGCGACATGCTGGTGGCAGCGATCATCCAGGCTCGCGCCAAACGACAGACCACAACTTGAAAACGTCGGCGCCGGGCGTGAACGGCGCGACTTTCGGTTTACCATGCCGACGCCCGCGGCGCGGGAATCATCAGGGCAGCGTGAGGAGGCAATCGGTGGTTTATCTGCGGGCGGCGATGCTGCTGCTGATCCTCCTGTGCGGCCTGTCACCCGCTGCCGCGCAGCCGGTGCCACCGAGCCCGCGCCAGGTGACGGTGTTCGACGGCCTGCCGTCCAATACCGTCAACCGCATGGCCGAAGACCGCTACGGCTACCTGTGGATCGCCACCAACGACGGCCTGGCCCGTTACGACGGGCGCAACTACCGGATCTGGCGTTCGGAGGATGGCCTGCGCGACAACCGTATCTGGACGGTCCTGGTCGATGCGCGCAACCAGCTCTGGATCGGGACCGAGAACGCGGGCCTGGTACGGATGTCGGCCGACCGCCGCCAGCTGCATTTCTACGACCGCAGCAGCCAGCCGTTGATGGGGACCAACACGGTCTGGAGCCTGGCGACCACCCCCGACGGTGCGATCTGGTTCGGGACCCACGAAGGTGGGCTGTACCGGCTGGACAGCCAGGACCGCCTGCAGCGTTTCCTGCCCGAGGCCAACAATCCACGCAGCCTGCCCGCGGCCTCTGTGCCGTATCTGGCGACGCTGGCCGATGGCAGCCTGTGGGTCGGCACCAAGCATGGCGTGGCGCGCTGGACCGGCACCGACTTCGAGCGGGTCGGCACGGATGTCATTCCCAGCCTGCTGATCAATGGGTTGACCAGCGAACCCGATGGCAGCCTGTGGATCAGTACGATGGCCGGCGCTACGGTGCGTCGCCCCGACGGGCGTTTTGAATCGCCGCCATGGAAACTACCGCCGGGCGAGCAGGTGCTCGGCATGATGCTGCGCGATGAACAGGGCGGGCATTGGCTGGATACCCGTACCGGGCTGGGCCGGGCCGTAGATGGGCAGTACCAGACCGTTCCGCTGTACAGCGCCGTTGCGCGCGGGCCGGTGCGGCCGAACTGGACTGGCGCCTACGAGGACCGCGAAGGCGGCATCTGGCTGGCCAGTACCAATGCCGGCCTGTGGCACCTGCTGCCGCGCTGGTGGCAGTTCTCGGTGCTGTCGCGATTGGAGGATGACGCCGGCTCGTTGCGCAATGCCTTCGTGCTGGGCACCAGCCCTTCCAGCAATGGCGGCATCTGGACGGTCGGCAGCCACGGCGCGCTGGACCGGTTCGATCCCAAGACCGGAAAGATTGAGCAGCACCGCACCTGGGTCAACGGCATGTACTGGCTGTCCTCGGTTCGCGAGGATCGCCGTGGCCAGGTCTGGATCGGCTCGACCGATGCGTTGCTGCGCTACGACCCGAAGCGGCGTGACCTGCGTCGCTGGGGCCGTGATGCCGGGGCCGACGCAACCATGGAAGGGGTCATCGAGTCGATGATGACCTGCGACGGCGACAGTCTGTGGTTGATGTTGCCTGCAGGCCTGCAGCAGCGTGACCTCGACGGTCGCCTGCGCCGCCAGCTGGACAACGGCCAGCGCGGCCTGCAGCAGGGCCAGCTCAACCTCGACGTGGAATGCGGACCACAGGACCACATCTGGCTGGCCAGCAGCCGTGGCCTGCTGCAGTGGCTGCCGGAGAGCGAGCGCTTCCAGCCGGTGCCGGGTGCGCCGGCGACGGCGATCCATGCGCTGCACGTGGGCCGCGATGGCCAGGTCTGGTTGTCGGAGGATGGCCGCCTGTCGCGCTACCGCTGGAGCCAGGGGCGGCTTGAACGGCAGGCGGTGGTCGGCGCGGAGCAGGGTTACCCGGCGATTTCCGCTTCCGGGCTGGTGGTCGACGCACAGGGCGTGGCCTGGGCCACCAGTGCGCGCGGCCTGGTGCGGGTTGGCGCCGACGGGCAGAGCGTGCGCCTGTATGGCGTGCACGACGGCCTGCCCAGCCAGGAGTTCCGCGAGCACACGTTGACGATGTCCGGCGATGGCCATCTGGTCGCCGGTACCCCGGCCGGCGTGGTGGTGTTCGACCCCGAACAGGTGCGGCCGTCGGTGCGGCGCGCGCCGTTGGTGATCGAACGCGTTGAAGTCCGCCGCAACGAGCAGGTACTCGACCTGACCCACGACACGCCGTTGCAGATTGCCGATGGTGACCGTGACCTGCGCATCGTCGCGCGACTGTTGTCGTTCGCCGATTCGGCTTCCAACAGCTACCGCTACCGCCTCGCCGGCTACGACCCCGATTGGGTGGAAGTGGGACCGGCCGGTGAGCGCCTGTTCTCGCGCCTGCCGCCGGGCAGCTACCGCCTGGAAGTACAGGCGCGCTCGGCAGACCATGTCTGGTCGCGGGTGCAGAGTCTGGAATTCCGCGTACAGCCACCGTGGTGGCGCAGCCTGTCCGGGCTGCTGGTGCTGGCCTCGATCGCGCTTCTGCTGACCAGTTGGTTTGCCTGGCTGTATCGCCGCCGCCTGCAGCGGCGCCATGCCTATCAGCTGGCACTGCACAAACAGGAACTGGCCGAGCAGGCCTCGGCGGCCAAGACCCGCTTCCTGGCCAATCTCGGCCACGAAATCCGCACGCCGATGACCGGCGTGCTCGGCATGAGCGAACTGCTGCTGGCTTCACCGCTGGACCCGCAGCAGCGCGGCTACACGCAGTCGATCCGGCACGCCGGCGAACACCTGCTTCACCTGGTCAACGATGCATTGGACCTGGCACGGATCGAGTCCGGACGGCTGGAACTGCAGTCCAAGCCGTTCGCGCTGAGCTGCCTGTTGCAGGACCTGGCCGCGTTGATGGGACCGCTGGCAGCACAGAAGGGCCTGCGTTTCACTCTCGACAACCAGCTGCCGCCGGGCCTGCAGGCGACCGGCGATGCGATGCGGGTAAGGCAGATCCTGCTCAACCTGCTCTCCAACGCGGTCAAGTTCACCAGCCGCGGCACCATCACCCTGCATGCGCGCAGCGATGGCGAGCTGCGCGCACTGCATTTCGAAGTGCGCGACACCGGGCCGGGCATCAGCCAGGAACAGCAGCAGCGCCTGTTCCGCCGTTTCGAGCAGGCCGACGGTGCCCGCACCGCTGCGCAGTACGGTGGCAGTGGCCTGGGCCTGGCCATCTGCCGCGAACTGGCGCAGGCGATGCAGGGGCGTATCCAGGTGGAGAGCCAGCTTGGCCGCGGCACGTGTTTTGGCGTGACCCTGCCGTTGCCGCTGGTGGTCGATGCCAGCGCAGAGGCCGAGGGCGAAGCGCACCGCGAGGATGCGGCCAACATGCCGCCGCTGCGCGTGCTGCTGGTCGAGGATGATGCAACCGTGGCTGATGTGGTGCGCGGGCTGTTGAGTGCACGCGGCCATGAAGTGGTGCACGCGGGCCATGCGCTGGCGGCACTGCGCGAGATCAGTGCCGGTGATTTCGATGTCGGTCTGCTGGATCTGGACCTGCCGGGCCTGAGCGGCTTCGAGCTGGCCCAGCACCTGCGCAACCAGGGCTACATGCTGCCGCTGCTGGCGGTGACGGCGCGGACCGATCCGGACCTGCAGCAGCAGGTGGAAGCGGCCGGCATCGGCGGCTTCCTGCGCAAGCCGGTGACCGGTGAGCTGCTGGTGGAAGCGATCGCCAGGGTGATGGGTAGGTAGGTTCGGCAGGGCCTGCGGCCCTGCACCTGCTGCAAGCCGGAGCAACAGCAACAGCCGAAGCAAAAGCTGGCTTCCTGTGGGATGGCGGGGCGGTGCCGGAGTGCGGGGACGCCGCAAGTACGTCCTTGTAGGCTTGGCAGCCGCATCCATGCGGCTGACACCCCGCACTCCGACACCACCCCGCCTTCGACAGTCTTCTGCGAG
Source organism: Stenotrophomonas sp. 59 (assembly GCF_030291095.1). Classification (NCBI taxonomy): domain Bacteria; kingdom Pseudomonadati; phylum Pseudomonadota; class Gammaproteobacteria; order Lysobacterales; family Lysobacteraceae; genus Stenotrophomonas; species Stenotrophomonas sp. 59. The sequence goes on along the minus strand of NZ_CP127408.1, from coordinate 3,383,051 downwards.
GTGCAGTAGATCCACGCCATGCGTGGATGCGTTTCGATTTCAATTCGAAATATTCGATTTCGATGGAGATTCATCCACGCATGGCGTGGATCTACCCGATCGCGAAAATCTGTCAGAGGTGGGGCGGTGTGGGCTTGCAGGACCGTTGGCGCCATGGATGGCGCCATCGAGCCCCCATGGATGGGTTTACGGCGTGTCCTGCAAGCCCACACCGCCCCGCCAACCCACGGAATGCTCGCTGTTGCTGTTGCTTCGGCTTCGGCTTCGGCTTCGGCGGGTGCAGGGCGCAGCCCTGCCGAACCACCCTCACTCCGCGACGTGCTCGACCTGCCGTGGCTCCGGCTTGGTATCGGGCAGCTGCCAGAAGATCATCGTCGAGGTCAGCGTGATCGCGCCCACGCACAGGAACGTCGCATGCAGCGCCGCGGTCGCGCTGTTGCTGTCCAGGTGGTTGCCGAACGCGGCCAGCAGGCTGCCGGCCGCAGCAGCACCGAAGCCGGCGGCGAGCATCATCACCATCGACAGCAGGCTGTTGCCGGAACTGGCGAATTCGCGGTCCAGGTCGCGCAGGGTCACGGTGTTCATCACGGTGAACTGCAGCGAATTGACCGCGCCGAAGAACGCCAGCTGCAGCAGGCGCCAGGCCAGGTGCTGGCCGGGTGTCATCAGGATGAAGCTGGCCATGGCCAGGCCTACCAGTACGGTGTTGACCATCAGCACGCGACGGTAGCCGTAGCGCTCCACCAGCTTCACTGCCAGTTTCTTGGAGACCATGCCAGCGGCGGCCACCGGCACCATCATCAGGCCGGCGTTCATCGGGCCCAGGCCCAGGCCGACCTGCAGCAGCAACGGGATCAGCATCGGCATGGCGCTGCTGCCGATGCGCGAGAACAGATTGCCGAGAATGCCGATGCGGTAGCTGGGCACGCGGAACAGCGCCAGCGAGAACAACGGCGCCGTCGAATTGGCCGCATGCAGCCAGTAGCCCACCAGTGCCGCCAGGCCTGCAACGGTCATCAGCATCACCAGCGCGTGTGGCGTGCCCAGCCCGGAGATGCCGTCCAGCGCCAGTGACAGCACCACCATCGCGAAGGCCAGCATGATGTAGCCGCGCAGGTCGAAACGGGTGCGATGGCTGGCGTAGTGGTCGGGCATGATCTTCATCGCGGCGATGAATCCGATCACGCCGATCGGCAGGTTGATCAGGAACACCCAGTGCCACGAGGCGATCTCGACCAGCCAGCCGCCCAGCGTGGGACCGATCAGCGGGCCGACCAGGGCCGGGATGGCGATGAAGCTCATCGCGCGCAGGAAATCCTCGCGCGGGACCGACCGCATCACCGCCAGCCGCCCGACCGGCAGCAGCATCGCGCCGCCAATGCCCTGCAGCACGCGTGCGCCGACCAGCTGGTGCAGGTGCTGGGCCAGTGCGCAGGCCAGCGAGCCGAGGGTGAACAGGATGATCGCCACCAGGAAGGTGCGGCGGGTGCCGTAGCGGTCGGCGATCCAGCCGGAGGCAGGAATGAAGGTGGCCACTGCCAGCGCGTAGCTGAACACCACCGACTGCATCTGCAGCGGGCTTTCGCCCAGGCTGGCCGCCATCGCCGGCAACGCCGTGTTGACGATGGTCGAGTCCAGCATCTGCATGAAGATCGCCAAGGACACCAGCCACAGCAGGGGGCGCTGGCGGTTGTAGGTCGATGGCGATGTGGACATGGGGTGCGGCCGGTGCAGCGTGGGGGCTACCATGATCGCGCACTGCGGGTCACGGCGCGATCAACATCGCGCCGCAACCGTATGCCGAATGCTCAGCGCTGGCTGTGCGCGTGCACCGCGTCGACCAGCACCTGCACGTGGGCCGGGTCCATGTCCGGCGACATGCCGTGGCCGAGGTTGAATACATGGCCTTCGCGCGAACCACCATTGCCTGCGGCATAGGTGTCGAGCACGCGCGCGGCAGCGGCAGCGATCGCATCCGGCGAGGCGTACAGCGTGGTCGGGTCGAGGTTGCCCTGCAGGGCAACGCGGCCACCGGTGCGGCGCATGGCTTCGTCCAGGTCCAGTGTCCAGTCCAGGCCCAGCGCATCGGCGCCGGTCTGCGACAGTGCTTCCAGGTGAAGGCCGGTACCCTTGCCGAACAGGATCAGCGGCGTGCGCTCGCTGCCTTCGCCACGCTCCAGGCCTTCGGCGATGCGCTGCAGGTAGCGCAGCGAGAACTCGCGGTACATGGCCGGCGACAGCACGCCGCCCCAGGTATCGAATACCTGCAGTGCCTGCGCGCCGGCCGCACGTTGCGCGCCCAGATAGGCGATCACCGCGTCGGTGGTGACCTCCAGCAGGCGGTGCAGGGCCTGCGGGTGGTTCAGCGCCATCGCCTTGATACGGGCGAAATCCTTGCTGCCGCCGCCTTCCACCATGTAGCAGGCCAGCGTCCAGGGGCTGCCGGAGAAACCGATCAACGGTACCTGGCCGTCCAGCTCGCGACGGATCAGGCGCACTGCGTCCATCACATAGCCCAGGTCCTGTTCCATGTCCGGTACCGCCAGCCGGGCGATGGCCGCCTCGTCACGCACCGGATGGCGGAACTTCGGGCCTTCGCCTTCGACGAAGTAGAGCTCCAGGCCCATCGCGTCGGGAATGGTGAGGATGTCCGAGAACAGGATGGCGGCGTCCAACGGGAAGCGGCGCAGCGGCTGCAGCGTGACTTCGCAGGCGATCTCCGGGTTCTTGGCCATGGCCAGGAAGCTGCCGGCCTTGGCCCGGGTTGCGCGGTACTCCGGCAGGTAGCGGCCGGCCTGGCGCATCAGCCAGACGGGGGTGCAGTCCACCGGTTCGCGGCGCAGGGCGCGCAGCAGGCGATCGTTGCGGAGAGGGCTGGTCACGATGGGCATTCCTTGGACGAAAGTTGGCAGCGGCGTCAGTCGCCGTGCGAAAGGATCTGGAAGCCGCGATGCAGTTCGGCATCGCGGGCTTTCTCGAAGGCATGGCGGGCTTCGTCGGCCTGCAGGAACAGCTCGCGCCGCAGCTGCGACCGGCTGCCGACGCGGCCGCTCTCGCGCAGCAGCTCCCAGCCGCCGAACAGGTCCGGCTGCAGGCTCAGGCGCAGGAAGCGCGGTGCCTGCGCACCGGCGTCGGGATGTTGCAGGTAGACGTGCATGGGCCGATTGTATCGCCCCGGGGCGGCACGGACCTGTAGCGCCGAGCCCACGCTCGGCTGCGCTTCATGCCGCGACACAATCTGGTAGCGCCGGGCCATGCCCGGCGAACACGGAAGGGTCAGCCCGCGCCCAGCACCTTCAGCACCGCTGCCTCATCCACGTCCGGCACCACTTCGGCGCGGCCCATGCCCCGCCACAGCACCAGGCGCAGGCGGCCGGCCACGTTCTTCTTGTCCAGCCGCATGCGGCCGAGCAGGGCCTGCGGGTCCAGCCCGGCCGGGATCGCCACCGGCAGGCCAAGGCGTTCCAGAAGCGACTGCAGGCGCGCGCGGTCGGCATCGTCGGCCAGGCCCAGGTCGGTGGACAGCTTCGCAGCCAGTACCATGCCCACCGCCACCGCCTCGCCATGGTTCAGCGCATCGCGGCCTGGGGCCGAGTAGCCCTGTTCGGTTTCGATGGCATGGCCGAAGGTGTGGCCCAGGTTGAGCAGGGCACGCTCGCCCTTCTCGAACGGATCGCGTTCGACGATCGCGGCCTTGTGCCGGCAGCTGCGTGCGATGGCTTCGGAAAGCACGTTGTCTTCGCCGGCGGCCAGCGCATCGGCATGCTGCTGCAGCCATTCGAAGAACATGGCATCACCCAGTGCGCCGTACTTCACCACTTCGGCCAGGCCGGCACGCAGCTCGCGCGGCGGCAGGGTACCCAGCACGCGGGTATCGGCAATGACCGCACGCGGCGGATGGAACGCACCGACCAGGTTCTTGCCGGCAGGAATGTCGACCGCCGTCTTGCCGCCCACCGACGAATCGACCATTGCCAACAGGGTGGTCGGCAGCTGCACGCAGTCAACGCCGCGCATCCAGCACGCCGCGGCGAAGCCCGCCAGATCACCAACCACGCCGCCGCCGAGGGCGAACACGCAGGCGTCGCGGGTGGCGCCGAGCGCGGCCAGCGCTTCGATCGCGCGGCCGAATTCGGCCAGGGTTTTGGACGCCTCACCGGCGGCCAGCACGTGCTCGCCGACGATCAGGTCGGGGCGTGCAGCCAGCAGGGTCTGTTTCACGGCATCCAGATAGCGCGGGGCCACTTCGCTGTCGCTGAGCAGCAGCACATGGCGGCCGCGCACATGCGAGGCCAGCGCGGCGCCGTCAGCCTGGGCACCGGCGCCGATGGTGATGGTGTAGGGGCGGTCGCCGCCAACGGCGACCTGCAGCAGGGCGGGGGAAGTCATGCAGTCAGGTCCTGGCGCTGCCATTGCGTGGCCAGCTTCACCACCAGGTGGGCGGTTGCGTCAGCAGCGGTGTACGGGTCGGTATCAAGGGTGAGGTCGGCCAGTTCGCGGTACAGCGGGTCGCGGTGCGCGGCCAGATCATGCAGCACCTGCTCGCGGTCCGGGCGCTGCAGCAACGGCCGGCCCTTGTCGCGGGCCAGGCGTTCCAGCTGCGCGGCCACGCTGACCCGCAGGTAGACCACGAAGCCGCGTCGTGCGATCAGCGCACGGTTGTCCGGATCGAGTACGGCGCCACCGCCGGTAGAGACCAGCTGGCCGCGGCCCTCCAGTACGCGGGCCAGGGCCTCGCGTTCATGGCTGCGGAAGCCGGCTTCGCCGGAGTGCTCGAAGATGGTCGGAATGCCTGCGCCGGCGGCATCGACGATGACCTGGTCGACATCGACGAAGTCCAGCGTGAAGCGCTCGGCCAGGCGGCGGCCGATGCAGGTTTTGCCGGCGCCCATCGGGCCGATTAGGATCAGGTTCGGAGCAGGATTCATGCCCCGTGATGCTAACACCTCCGTGTCCCGACCTTTACGTTCTTCACGTCAGGCTGGACATTCCTGCGGGCCTCCCGCATCAGCCAGAGTACAGGTCATGACGGTCGCCAAGGTCATCGAAATCACCGCCTCCTCGCCGAAGAGCGTGGAGGATGCTGTGCGCAATGGGTTGAAGAAGGTCTCCGAGACGGTCAAGGGCATCCAGGGCGCCTGGGTGAACGAGACCAAGGTGGTGACCAATGGCAGCGGCGAGATCACCGAATGGCGGGTCAACCTGCGGGTGACCTTCCTGGTGGAGTAGGCGCGCTCAGCGCACGTCCTGCACCTGGCGCTGGCCGTCCAGCACCACCACGTGGTCGGCGAGCGAGGGCAGGGCACGCAGCGCCTGCCGGCTGACCCGCTCGTAGTACTGCACGAAGCGCTCAAGCTGCGGCCGGCTCATGCCGTGCCGGCCTGGTTGCGCGGCCTGAAGGTTCTGCTCCTGCTGCCAGCGCCAGCGCGGTACCACCGAAAAGTCCGGTGGCTGCAGGAACCACAGGCGATCACAGCACTGCCACAGCGCCGGGTAGTCGCGGGCCAGGGCCTGGTTGCACCAGCGCCGCCAGCGGCCATCGGCATCGGCTTCACGTTCCAGCGCGTTCAGCGGGCTGTCCAGCGCGTCATCGTTCTGTGCGGGGGTGCCCAGGAACCAGCCCTCGAATACCAGCAGGTCGAGGGGCTGCTCGATACGTGGCCACTGCGCTTCGGGCAGGCGTTCGTCGGCCAGCTTGTCGAAGCGCGGCATCGCGAAGGGCTGGCGTGCGGCCACGGCGTCCAATACTCCGTGGGCCAGCGGCAGGTCATGAGTGCCGGGCGGACCGCGGGTGATCAGCAGTGGATGCACCTGTCGGGCCAGCCGCTGGCGCTGTGCGCGGGTCAGGTAGACGTCATCGATGGACAGCGTCGCCGCGTTCAGGCCGCGCGCCTGTGCACGCGCCACCACCTGCGCGGCCAGCGTCGATTTGCCGCTCCCCTGCAGGCCGCTGATCGCCAATACTGGAACCGCTGCGCCGCTGCCCAGCGCATCGTCCAGCGCCTGTTCGGCCAATGTTTCGGGGAATCCTTTCACCTGGGGCATATACGCAGCAGCGGCCATGCAGCCACAATAGCCCAATCCGTGTGAGAAGAACGCAATCATGAGCGACCTGTACGCCGAAGCCCTGTCCACGTTTGCCGGCCTGTTCGAAGAGGCCAAGCAGAGCCGCGAGGTCGAGCCGAATGCGATGACCGTGGCCACCGCCGATACGCAGGGCCGTCCCTCGGCACGCACCGTGCTGCTGAAGGCGTTCGATGAGCGTGGCTTCGTCTTCTACACCCATCTGGACAGTCACAAGGGCCAGGAACTGCAGGCCAATCCGCAGGCGGCGCTGCTGTTCCTGTGGCGCAGCCTGCGCGAAGCCGGCATCCAGGTGCGCATTGAAGGCCGTGTCGAGCAGGTTGCCGATGCCGAGGCCGATGCTTATTTCGCCAGCCGTCCGCGCATGAGCCAGATCGGCGCGTGGGCCTCGCAGCAGTCGAAGACGCTGGCGACCCGCGAGGAATTCGACGCGCGCGTGGCCGGGATCGAGGCCCGCTTCGAGGGCAAGGACGTACCGCGCCCGGAAGGCTGGAGTGGCCTGCGCGTGGTGCCCGACCGCATCGAATTCTGGTACGGCGCGCAGTTCCGCCTGCACGAGCGCTGGTGCTATGAGGCCGGTGCCGAAGGGCGCTGGAGCAAGCGCCTGCTGTACCCGTAAGTCGGGGTGGTGCTGGGGCTGCCGTAGAGCCGAGCCCACGCTCGGCTGCTCCTGCGAGAACATCAACCGAGCATGGGCTCGGCTCTACAGAAGCCTGCGTTTGTCGCGAACGGACTGGTCCGCTTCATGCGCGAGCAGGTCGGCGACGGGCACACTCGCTGCGATGCCCTCGATCTGCGGAGTTGCCATGCCTTCCTGGCGTTGCCTGTTTGCCGTGCCGCCACCACGCCGCGGCGTGGAAGCGTTGTTGTTGCTGCTCGCCCGCATCGTCGCCGGTGTGATGTTCTGTGTCTCCGGCTGGAACAAGGTGTTCACCGATGCCGGGCGCGAGCGCATGGTGCATACGCTGGTCGATGCCGGCATCCCGTTCCCGGTGTTCAGTGCGCCGGTGCTCGGTGCGATTGAATGGATTGCGGGTGGCCTGCTGGTGCTGGGGCTGTTGAGCCGCCCTTCGGCCCTGCTGTTGGCGGCGATCTGCGCGGTGGCGGCGCTGACCGATGGTATCGCGCGCATTCCCGCTGGACTGAGCGTGCCGGATTGGCTCAGCTGGTTCTTCTATCTGAGCGAAGTGCCGTTGGGTGTGCTGTTGCTGTGGGTGGCGGCGGTGGGCAGTGGCCGGTTTGCGATAGAGGCGCGCTGGGCGCGCTGACGGCACGCATCCTGTAGAGCCGAGCCCATGCTCGGCTGCTGTCCCCGTAGAAGCAGCCGAGCATGGGCTCGGCTCTACAGGCCCTCCGCGCGCAGCCAGCGCCACAGTGTGGTGCGTGATACGCCCAGCGCCTGCGCCATGCCCTCGCGGTCATTGCGGTGTTCCTGCAGCAATGCTTCCAGCTGCGCACGCGGCGGGCGCTTGCCGTTGCTTTCCAGCGGCAGTGCCGTCGCCCCTTCGCTTGCCAGCTCGGGCGCCAGCTGCAGCAGTCGCGCAGCATCGATCGGGCCTTCACTGGGCTGCCAGTGGATGCGCAGGCGATCCACCAGATTGCGCAGCTCGCGCACGTTGCCCGGCCATTCGGCGGCAGTCAGCACGGCCAGTGCTTCTTCATCCAGCGGCGCATCGACGCCACGCAGCTGGCGGAAGAAATGCTGTGCCAACAGCGGAACGTCACCGCGTCGCGCGCGCAACGAGGGCAGGGCGATGCGCAGTGCCGCCAGCCGGTAATACAGGTCGCGCCGGAAGCTGCCGGTCGCTGCGCGCTGCTCCAGCGATTGCAGGGTAGCGGCGACCACGCGCAGGTCGACCGGGGTCGGTTCGGTGGCGCCCACGCGCAGCACTTCGCGTTCTTCCAGTACCCGCAGCAGGCGGGTCTGCAACGGCAGCGGCAGCTCGCCGATTTCATCCAGGAACAAGGTGCCACCGTCTGCGGCTTCAACCAGGCCGACGCGGCCGCCACGACGCGCGCCGGTGAAAGCGCCATCGCTGTAGCCGAACAGCTCGGCTTCCAGCAGCGATTCGCTGATCGCGCCGCAATTCAGTGCCACGAAGCGGCCACGGCGGCCGCTGGCCGCGTGCAGCTGGCGCGCGACCAGTTCCTTGCCAGTGCCGGTCTCGCCAGTGACCAGTACGGTGCTGTCATGCGGGGCGTACAGCGCGATCTGTGCACGCACCTGCGCCATGGCCTCGCTGTCGCCGAGCAGTTCATGCGCGTCTGTGCGCGCTGCAGGGCGCCGGCGCGGCGCGGCGCGGTTGCCAGCGGAGCGGGCAAGGGTCTGGGTCAGCTCCAGCGCATGTTCGAAGGCCTGGCGCACCGAGTCGGCCGAGTACAACAGAACGCCGGGCAGGCCGGCCTGTTCGGCGTGGTCGATGGCCATGCCGGTGCCGACGATCACCTCGATGCCATTGGCGCGCAGGTCTGCAATGCAATCGCGCGCGTCTTCGCGGGTGACGAATCGGCGGTGTTCGATGTCCAGGTCGAAGCTCTGCTGGAAGTTGCTGAACACCGGAACGTCGCTGGCGTGGGTGACCAGGCCGATGCGGCTGGCGATGCGGCGTGCACGCGCCAGCGCCTCCATCAGGTCGAAGCCGTTGGCCTGGATCGGCACCAGCGGCAGCTCCAGCCGGCTGCGCAGCCAGGCGGCATTGGAGCCACCGGCGATCACCACGTCGCAATGCTCACGGCGCAGGCGCTGGCCGATCACCTCGACGGCTTCCTCGAAGCCGAGATTGATCTGCTCGATGCGAGCGCGGCGGTCGAACTCGGGAATGACGTCGCCCAGCAGGCCGGTCAGTCGCGAGACACTGACCGTCCAGATCACCGGGCGGCCGGGGTCGGCATCGGTGTGGCGCAGGGGCGAGCGGGGCAGATACATGGTGGCTCGGACCGGGAGGGGTGTTTCATGATACATCTGTTTCAGTGTTTCATATGTTTCACTGATGCGGGTCAGTCATCCCCGTGAAATCAAGCGCTTGCAGGTTGGCATGGTGTTTGCGCCTACACACACGTTCTCCAACCTGGATTGCCGCATGACCGCTTCCACTCCTTTCTCTGCCGGTGCCCGCTTCCGTGAGGCGCTGGCTGCCGAATCGCCGCTGCAGGTGATCGGCGCGATCAACGCCAACCACGCCCTGCTGGCCAAGCGCGCCGGTTTCCGCGCCATCTACCTGTCCGGTGGCGGTGTGGCCGCCGGCTCGCTGGGCCTGCCGGACCTGGGCATCAACACCCTGGAAGACGTGCTGGTGGACGTGCGCCGCATCACCGATGTCTGCGACCTGCCGCTGATGGTCGACATCGACACCGGCTTCGGCCCGAGCGCGTTCAACATCGCGCGCACCGTGAAGTCGCTGATCAAGGCCGGCGCGGCCGCCTGCCACATCGAAGACCAGGTCGGCGCCAAGCGCTGCGGTCATCGCCCGGGCAAGGAGATCGTCTCGCAGGGTGAAATGGTCGACCGCGTGAAGGCCGCCGCCGATGCCAAGACCGACCCGGACTTCTTCCTGATCGCCCGCACCGACGCCATCCAGGTGGACGGCGTGGACAAGGCCATCGAGCGCGCCATCGCCTGCGTCGAGGCCGGTGCCGACGGCATCTTCGCCGAGGCCGCCTACGACCTGGACACCTACCGCCGCTTCGTCGACGCGGTGAAGGTGCCGGTGCTGGCCAACATCACCGAGTTCGGTGCCACCCCGCTGTTCAGCCGCGATGAACTGGCTTCGGCCGGCGTCGCCATCCAGCTGTTCCCGCTGTCGGCGTTCCGAGCGGCCAACAAGGCGGCCGAGAACGTCTACCAGGCGGTGCGCCGCGATGGCCACCAGCGCAACGTGGTGGAGACCATGCAGACCCGCGAAGAACTCTACGACCGCATCGGCTACCACGCCTTCGAGCAGCAGCTCGACGCACTGTTCGCCGCCAAGAAATAAGCAGTACCCTGCACCATCAAGTTTTCGGAGGGAAACATGAACGATACGACCGCAACCCCGACCTTCAAGCCGAAGAAGTCCGTCGCCCTGTCCGGCACCGCTGCCGGCAACACCGCGCTGTGCAGCGTGGGCCGCAGTGGCAACGACCTGCACTACCGTGGCTACGACATCCTGGACCTGGCCAACACCAGCGAATTCGAGGAAATCGCCTACCTGCTGGTGCACGGCAAGCTGCCGACCCGCGCCGAGCTGGTCTCGTACAAGGCCAAGCTGAAGTCGCTGCGTGGCATTCCGGCCGCGGTGAAGGCCGCGCTGGAAGAACTGCCGCCGTCGGCACACCCGATGGACGTGATGCGCACCGGCGTGTCCGTGCTCGGTTGCGTGGCGCCGGAGAAGGACGACCACAACCATCCGGGCGCGCGTGACATCGCCGACAAGCTGATGGCCTGCCTCGGTTCCATGCTGCTGTACTGGTACCACTGGAGCCACAACGGCCGCGCCATCGACGTGGAAACCGATGATGACTCGATCGGCGGCCACTTCCTGCACCTGCTGCATGGCGAGAAGCCGCAGGAGTCGTGGGTGAAGGCGATGCACACCTCGCTGATCCTGTACGCCGAACACGAGTTCAACGCCTCGACCTTCACCTGCCGCGTCATCGCCGGTACCGGCAGCGACATGTACAGCGCGATCTGCGGTGGCATCGGCGCGCTGCGTGGCCCGAAGCACGGCGGCGCCAACGAAGTGGCGTTCGAAGTGCAGAAGCGCTACGACAACCCCGATGAGGCCGAGGAAGACATCAAGGCCCGCGTCGAGCGCAAGGAAGTGGTGATCGGTTTCGGTCACCCGGTCTACACCGTCTCCGATCCGCGCAACAAGGTGATCAAGGACGTGGCCCGCGAGCTGTCCGAAGAACAGTCCAGCATGAAGATGTACGACATCGCCGAGCGCCTGGAGTCGGTGATGTGGGACATCAAGAAAATGTTCCCGAACCTGGACTGGTTCAGCGCCGTCAGCTACCACATGATGGGCGTGCCGACCGCGATGTTCACCCCGCTGTTCGTGATCGCGCGCACCGCCGGCTGGAGCGCGCACATCGTCGAGCAGCGCATCGACGGCAAGATCATCCGCCCGAGCGCCAACTACATCGGTCCGGAAGACCGCGACTTCGTCGCCATCGACAAGCGCGTCTGATCCACCTGCTGTTCCCATCCGGCCGGCCCTGTGCCGGCCGGATGCTTTCGCCGCCGCACCGCCGGCACCCGGCCCGCCCCAAGTACTCCGCCAGCCCATGAATACCGATTACCGCAAGAACCTCCCCGGCAGCGCGCTGGACTATTTCGACGCGCGCGCCGCCGTCGATGCCATCCAGCCCGGCGCCTATGCCACCCTGCCGTACACCTCGCGCGTGCTGGCCGAGAACCTGGTGCGCCGCTGCGATCCGGCCACGCTCAGCGACTCGCTGAAGCAGCTGATCGAGCGCCGTCGCGACCTCGATTTCCCGTGGTTCCCGGCGCGCGTGGTCTGCCACGATATCCTCGGCCAGACCGCGCTGGTGGACCTGGCCGGCCTGCGTGATGCGATCGCCGACAAGGGCGGCGACCCGGCCAAGGTGAATCCGGTGGTGCCGGTACAGCTGATCGTCGATCATTCGCTGGCGGTGGAGTGCGGTGGATTCGATCCGCAGGCGTTCGAGAAGAACCGCGCCATCGAGGACCGCCGCAACGAAGACCGTTTCCACTTCATCGACTGGACCAAGCTGGCGTTCGAGAACGTGGACGTGATTCCGCCGGGCAACGGCATCATGCACCAGATCAATCTGGAGAAGATGTCGCCGGTGGTCTACGTGCAGGACGGCGTGGCGTTCCCGGATACCTGCGTCGGCACCGACAGCCACACCCCGCACGTGGATGCACTGGGCGTGATCGCGATTGGTGTTGGCGGCCTGGAAGCCGAGAACGTGATGCTCGGTCGCGCGTCGTGGATGCGCCTGCCCGACACTGTCGGCGTCGAACTGAGCGGCCGCCCGCAGCCGGGCATTACCGCCACCGACGTGGTGCTGGCCTTGACCGAGTTCCTGCGCAAGGAGCGTGTGGTCGGTGCCTGGCTCGAATTCTTCGGCGAGGGTGCCGCGGCACTGACCATCGGTGACCGCGCCACCATCTCCAACATGTGCCCGGAATATGGCGCCACCGCCGCCATGTTCTACATCGATCAGCAGACCATCGACTACCTGCGCCTGACCGGCCGCGAGGAATCGCAGGTGGCGCTGGTGGAGAACTACGCGCGCACCACCGGGCTTTGGGCTGACGATCTGGCCACCGCGCAGTACGAACGCGTGCTGCGCTTCGACCTGTCCAGCGTGGTGCGCAACATGGCTGGGCCGAGCAATCCGCACCGCCGCCTGCCGGTGTCCGAGCTGGCCGAGCGTGGCATTGCCGACGAAGCCAAGCTGGAAGCGGGCAAGGCCGAGCAGGCGCAGGGCCTGATGCCCGATGGCGCGGTGATCATCGCCGCCATCACCAGCTGCACCAACACCTCCAACCCGCGCAACGTGATCGCCGCCGCACTGCTGGCGCGCAAGGCCAATGAACGTGGCCTGGTGCGCAAGCCATGGGTGAAGTCGTCGCTGGCGCCAGGTTCGAAGGCGGTGCAGCTGTACCTGGAAGAGGCCGGCCTGCTGCCAGACCTGGAAAAGCTGGGCTTCGGCATCGTCGCCTTCGCCTGCACCACCTGCAATGGCATGAGCGGCGCGCTGGATCCGGCGATCCAGCAGGAAATCATCGACCGTGATCTGTATTCGACCGCCGTGCTGTCGGGTAACCGCAACTTCGACGGCCGCATCCATCCGTATGCGAAGCAAGCCTTCCTGGCCTCGCCGCCGCTGGTGATCGCCTACGCCATCGCCGGTACCGTCCGCTTCGATATCGAAAAGGACGTGCTGGGCGTTGACGCCGATGGCAACGAGGTGCGCCTGAAGGACATCTGGCCGAGCGACGCCGAGATCGATGCCGTGGTCAAGGCGGCGGTGAAGCCGGAGCAGTTCCGCAAGGTCTACAACCCGATGTTCAACGTGCGCGTGGAGCACGGCGCGGCGGTCAGCCCGCTGTACGACTGGCGCCCGCAGAGCACCTACATCCGCCGTCCGCCGTACTGGGAGGGTGCACTGGCCGGTGAGCGCGCGCTCGCAGGCATGCGCGCGCTGGCGGTGCTGCCGGACAACATCACCACCGACCACCTGTCGCCGTCCAACGCGATCCTGGCCTCGAGCGCCGCCGGCGAATACCTTGCGAAGATGGGCCTGCCGGAGGAAGACTTCAATTCCTACGCCACCCACCGCGGCGACCACCTGACCGCGCAGCGCGCCACCTTTGCCAACCCGAAGCTGTTCAACGAGATGGTGCGCAACGACGACGGCAGCGTGAAGCAGGGTTCGCTGGCGCGCGTGGAGCCGGAAGGCAAGGTGATGCGCATGTGGGAAGCGATCGAGACCTACATGGACCGCAAGCAGCCGCTGATCATCATCGCTGGCGCCGACTACGGCCAGGGCAGCTCGCGTGACTGGGCCGCCAAGGGCGTGCGCCTGGCCGGCGTGGAAGCGATCGTGGCCGAAGGCTTCGAACGCATCCACCGCACCAACCTGATCGGCATGGGTGTGCTGCCGCTGGAGTTCAAGCCGGGCACCACCCGCCTGACCCTGGGCATCGACGGTACCGAGACCTTCGACGTGATCGGCGAGCGCACTCCGCGCGCCGACCTGACCCTGGTCATCCATCGCCGCGACGGCCAGGACGTGATCGTGCCGGTCACCTGCCGCCTGGACAGCGACGAGGAAGTGGCGATCTACGAAGCCGGTGGCGTGCTGCAGCGCTTCGCCCAGGACTTCCTGGAAGGCGCCAAGGTGGCGTGATGGTGGGCTGAATGCCCGCCCCCGACGGTCGGGGGCGGGCTTGTCCGACACCCGGGCGCGGCGCACACTGGCTTGGCAAAAACTGCCAAAGGAGAGTTTCATGGCCACCATGAACATTTCGCTGACTGATCCGCTCAAGCAGTTCGTGGACGAAGAAGTGCGCGAGGGCGGCTACTCCAGCACGTCGGACTATGTGCGCGACCTGATCCGCCAGCGCCAGCGCAGCAAGGCCGAAGCACTGCTCAAGCAGCTGATTGCCGAGGGGCTGTCTTCTGGTCCTTCGGCGCCTCTGGCGCAGGATCACTTCGACAAGCTCCGTGAGCGTGCTCGGAACCGTAAGTGAAACCTTCGCACTGGTCTCCTGCAGCGGTTCGAGATCTTGACCAGGCAGCAGCCTGGTATGCAGATCAGGGCGGAGAAGTGCTGGAAATCGGCTTCATCGATGCGGTGGAATCCGTCGTCAAGCTGATCGAGGCCCACCCGGGTGCTGGTTCCACACTGCATGCGGGTCTGTTGCCCTCGCTGCCAGCGCCGTTGCGTTTTCATCCGGTTCGTCGCTTCGACGGCTACCTGGTCTACTACGTGGAGCTACCTGTGCACGTTTCCATCGTGCGCCTCTGGAATGCTTCGCGGGGCATGGAAGCATTGTTCGAAGACGAGGAGCTCAACCCCGATATTGGTTCGTCGCATCCAGGATACTGATCCATGACCTTCCTCCCGCAACTCCGTATTCCCGCCACCTACATGCGCGGCGGCACCAGCAAGGGCGTGTTCTTCCGCCTGCAGGACCTGCCCGAAGCCGCGCAGGTGCCAGGTACCGCACGCGATGCGCTGTTGATGCGCGTGATCGGTTCGCCCGATCCGTACGGCAAGCAGACCGATGGCATGGGCGGTGCCACCTCCAGCACCAGCAAGTGCGTGATCATCTCCACTTCTTCGGTGCCGGACCACGATGTGGACTACCTGTACGGCCAGGTCTCGATCGATACCGCCTTCGTCGACTGGAGCGGCAACTGCGGCAATCTCAGCACCGCGGTCGGCCCGTTCGCGATTGCCAACGGCCTGATCGATCCCGCCCGCGTGCCGCGCGATGGCCTGTGCACCGTGCGCATCTGGCAGGCCAACATCGGCAAGACCATCATCGCCCACGTGCCGATGCGCGATGGCGAAGTGCAGGAGATCGGCGATTTCGAGCTGGACGGCGTGACCTTCCCGGCGGCCGAGATCCCACTGGAATTCATCGACCCATCCGATGACGGCGATGCGGGCGCGATGTTCCCGACCGGCAATCTGGTGGACACGCTGGACGTTCCGGGCGTGGGCAGCTTCGAGGTGACGATGATCACCGCCGGCATTCCGACCATCTTCCTCAACGCCGCCGACCTCGGCTACACCGGCACCGAGCTGCAGCCGGCGATCAACGAAGACAAGGCGGCACTGCAGAAGTTCGAGACCATTCGTGCCTACGGCGCGCTGCGCATGGGCCTGATCAACACGCTGGAAGACGCGGTAACCCGCCAGCACACACCGAAGGTCGCCTTCGTGGCACCGGCACAGGACTACGTGTCGTCCAGCGGCAAGGCCATTCCGGCCTCGGCGATCGACCTGCATGCGCGTGCGCTGTCGATGGGCAAGCTGCACCACGCGATGATGGGGACCGCCGCCGTGGCGATCGGTACCGCAGCGGCGATTCCGGGCACGCTGGTCAATCGTGCGGCCGGTGGTGGCGAACGTGAAGCGGTGACCTTCGGCCATCCCTCCGGCACGCTGCGCGTGGGCGCGCAGGCCGGCCTCGTTGACGGCCAGTGGACGGTGACCAAGGCCATCATGAGCCGCAGCGCCCGCGTGCTGATGGAAGGCAAGGTGCGGGTGCCGGCCGATACGTTGTAAGGCAGGTTCATTGCGGTAGCGCCGGGCCACGCCCGGCGAGCGCAGCGGGCCCTGCCGATGAACCGCCGGGCGTGGCCCGGCGCTACCGGAGAACACATGATGTCCAGCAGCCACACCCCATCCAACGAGCGTGCAGTGTGGGATGCGCTGCTGGTGGACATCGTCGATTACGTACGCGACGCCCGCATCGACTCACCGCTGGCGTTCCAGACCGCACACCATTGCCTGCTCGACACGCTCGGTTGCGGGCTGGAGGCGCTGTCCTTCCCGGCCTGCAGCAAGCTGCTTGGTCCGCTGGTGCCGGGCATCAGCGTGGTCAACGGCGCGCGCGTGCCGGGCACGCACTACGTGCTGGACCCGGTGCAGGCCGCCTTCAACCTCGGCGCAATGGTGCGCTGGCTGGATTTCAACGACACCTGGCTGGCCGCCGAGTGGGGGCATCCGTCGGACAACCTGGGCGGAATCCTGGCCGTCTGCGATTGGCTGGGGCGCAACGCGCAGGCCCTGCGCCGGCCGCCGCCGACCGTGCACGATGTGTTGCTGGCGATGATCAAAGCGCACGAGATCCAGGGCGTGCTGGCCCTGCAGAATTCCTTCAATCGGGTCGGGCTGGACCATGTAGTGCTGGTCAAGGTCGCCACCACCGCGGTGGTCGCGCAGCTGCTTGGCCTGGACCGCGAGCGCATGCTCAATGCGCTGTCACTGGCCTGGGTCGACGGCCAGGCACTGCGCACCTACCGGCACGCGCCCAACACCGGCTCGCGCAAGAGTTGGGCGGCCGGTGATGCGACCAGCCGCGGCGTGCGCCTGGCGCTGATGGCGGCCAGCGGCGAGATGGGCTATCCCAGCGTATTGAGTGCACCGACATGGGGTTTCGAGGCTGTATCCATGCACGGCCAGGCGTTGACGCTGGGGCGGCCGCTGGGCAGCTATGTGATGGAGAACGTGCTGTTCAAGATCAGTTACCCGGCCGAATTCCATGGCCAGACTGCCGTGGAGGCGGCGATTGCACTGCACCAGCAACTGCGCGCGATGGGGCGGCGGGTCGAGGACATCGCGCACATCGCCATCCGTACCCAGGAAGCCTGCATCCGCATCATCGACAAGCAGGGGCCGCTGCATAATCCGGCCGACCGTGACCACTGCGTGCAGTACATGGTCGCCATCGCGCTGCTGCATGGGCGGCTGGTGGCCGAGGACTACGAGGACGACGTCGCCGCCGATCCGCGCATCGATGCCCTGAGGGCGAAGATGGCCTGCCATGAGGATCCGCAGCTCAGCGCCGATTACCTGGACCCGGACAAGCGCAGCATCGCCAACGGCCTGAGCGTGCGCTTCAGCGATGGCATGGAACTGCCGGAGGTGCTGGTGGAGTATCCGCTCGGCCACGCCCGACGCCGCGAGGAAGGTATCCCCCTGCTGATGGACAAGTTCCGCCGGCACCTGGCCCACCGCTTCCCGACCGCCCAGCAGCAGCGCATCCTGGCCGCATCGCTGGACCCGGTGGCGCTGGCAGCGATGCCGGTGACCGACTACGTGGACCTGTACCTGCCGGGGTAGGGCGCCCCTTGGTGGGTCTGACACCGCACCTGCTTGCCGGGCACGTGGCTCGATCGGCTTTGGTAGGTGCCAACCTTGGTTGGCACGGGCCCAACGCCAACCAAGGTTGGCGGCTACCGGGGACCGCCGGGCGTGGCCCGGCGCTACCGTTCCGATGCATTCCTGCCGAATCCGCGTCAACACCTTGACGCGGCCTGCCTATAATGGCCACCTCGATCAAGGAGTGACGACATGAGCGGTCCGGCACGGCGGAAGCGGTGGGGATGGGCGGCGGCGGTACTGGCAGGAGGCCTGTTGCTGGGCCTGGCCGGCTGCCGCAACGACAGCGGGCAGCTGCCCAAGGCCAGCGGTGAAGCCATCACCACCAAGGCCGAGCAGGTGAAGGAGTTCACCCTGCTGCGTGCCTACCCGGACCAGAAGAATGACGGCCTGTCGCTGGCACTGGAGTTCTCGCGCCCGCTGGTCGGCACCCAGGACTTCGACAAGCTGGTGCGCTTCGAGGAGAAGGTCGGCACCGACGACAGCAGCTGGACGCTGTCCGATGACGGCCTGACCCTGCGCTACCCGTTCGTCGAGGCGGGCAAGGAATTCAGCCTGGTGGTCTCGCCAGACCTGCTGGCCGCTGATGGCAGCAGGCTGGGCAAGGAACTGAAGCAGAAGGTGTTCAGCGGCGAGCTGAAGCCGGTGGTCGGTTTCGCTTCGCAGGGCAGCGTGCTGCCGGCCAAGGACAGCCGTGGCCTGCCGGTGGTGTCGGTGAACGTGCCCGAGGTCGACGTCGAGTTCCTGCGCGTGCGCGAGAAGGACCTGCCAACCTTCTTCAGCCAGTATCAGCGCGGCGGCCGCCGCGGCAGCTGGGAACTGAGCAGCGACTACGAGCGCAGCCCGATCAACAAGCTGGCCGAGCCGGTCTACGTCAACCGCTTCATCCTTGGCGGCAAGAAGAACGAGCGGGTGCTGACCTACCTGCCGACCCAGGACATCAAGGAGCTGCAGGAGCCGGGCCTGTACTTCGCCCTGCTCAAGCGCACCGGTGACTACGAGGGCGAGTTCGATACCGCGTTCTTCTCGGTCAGTGACATCGGCCTGCATACCCGTGCCTACAAGGACAAGCTGTTCGTGCACACCGCCGGCCTGAAGGACGGTGCGCCGCTGAAGGGCATCGACCTGCGCGTGCTCGATGCCAAGGGCGAGGTGGTGCTGAAGGGCAGCACCGACGGCAACGGCAATGCGCTGCTGAACTACACGCTGGATGCCACCCACGTGCTGGTCGCCAGCAGTGGCAAGGACACCAGCTTCCTGCCGTTCAACCAGCCGGCGCTGGACCTGAGCGAATTCGCCGTGGCCGGCCGTGACAATGCCTGGTTCGACGTCTACGCCTGGTCCGGGCGCGACCTGTACCGGCCGGGCGAGACCGTGCGCCTGTCCGCGCTGCTGCGCGACAACGATGGCAAGCCGGTCAAGGCACAGCCGGTGTTCCTGCGCCTGAAACAGCCCGACGGCAAGACCTTCCGCGAGACCCGCCTGCAGCCGGGCGAGCAGGGCTACATCAATTTCGAGCAGGTCATCCCCGCCGAGGCGCCGACCGGGCGCTGGCAGGTCGAGTTCCGTACCGACCCGGCCAGCAAGGAAGCGATCCAGGGCATGACCCTGCGTATCGAGGAGTTCCTGCCCGAGCGCATGAAGCTGGACCTGGACAGTGCGCAGAAGACGCTGAAGCCGGGCGAGGAACTGCGCCTGCAGGCCAATGGCGCCTATCTGTACGGTGCGCCGGCCAATGGCAACCGCTTCACCGCGCGGATGGCGGTGGCCGCCGAGCAGCGGCCGGTGGAAGGCCTGCCGGGCTACTTCTTCGGCGACCCGACCCTGCAGCTGCCGCGCGAAGCCAAGGACGTGATCGATACCACGCTGCCGGCCAACGGCCAGCTGCGCGAGGACGTGGCCCTGCCGGAAGAGGCGGCCAAGGCCAAGGCGCCGATCGCCGTGGTGCTGTCCGGCAGCCTGTACGAGACCGGTGGCCGCACGGTCACCCGCACCCTGAAGCGGGTGATGTGGCCGGCCAATGCGCTGGTGGGCGTGCGTCCGCTGTTCAACCCTGAGGACGGCGCCGATTCCAACGGCAACGCGCGCTTCGAATTGATGCGCGTGGATGCTGCCGGTACGCCGCAGCCGGCCAAGGGCCTGAAGATCACCCTGGTGCGCGAACTGCGCGATTACCACTGGACCTTCAACGACAACCGCTGGGACTACGATTTCACCCGCCGCTTCGAGAACAAGGAAACGCGCACCGTCGATGCCGGCAGCAGCGCGGTCGCCTTTGATTTCCCGGTGGAGTGGGGCGAGTACCGGGTGGACGTGTTCGATCCGTCCACCGGCCTGACCAGCCGTTACCCGTTCCGTGCCGGTTGGAGCTGGGGTGATGACAATCGTGGCCTGGACGCGCGCCCTGACAAGATCAAGCTGGGCCTGGACAAGACCGGCTACAAGGCAGGCGACACGCTCGAGGTGACGGTGACCCCGCCGCACGCCGGCAAGGGCATCCTGATGGTCGAGACCGACCGCATGCTGTACGTGCAGGACATCGACGCCAAGCCGGGTTCGACCTTCAAGATTCCGGTCACCGCCGACTGGGAACGCCACGACGTCTATATCACTGCGCTGGTGTTCCGTGGTGGCAGTGCGCCGAGCAAGATCACCCCGGCCCGTGCCGTGGGCGTGGTGCATGTGCCGATGGACCGCAAGGGCCGCACCGTGGCGGTCGGCCTGGCCGCGCCCAAGCAGATGCGGCCGGAGCAGGACCTGCCGGTGACGGTCAGCGCACCGCAGCTGGCCGGCAAGACCGCGCACGTCACCGTCTCGGCGGTGGACGTGGGCATCCTCAACATCACCCGCTTCCCGGTGCCCGATGCCGGCGCGCACTTCTTCGCCCAGCGTCGCCTCGGCATCGATGCCTACGACATCTACAGCCGGGTGATCGAGAGCTTCGACGGCGGTGCCGGCAAGCTCAAGTTCGGTGGCGACATGGCGCTGCAGGCACTTCCGCAGGCCAAGCGCCCGACCGCACGCGTGCAGACCGTGGACCTGTTCTCCGGACCGGTGCAGCTCGACGCCAAGGGCATCGCCCGCATCCGCCTGAAGGTGCCGGACTTCAACGGCACGCTGCGGGTATCGGCGCTGGTCTACAGCGATGACCAGTACGGCAAGCGTGACGTGGAAACCGTGGTGCGCGCGCCGATCCTGGCCGAAGCCAGCATGCCGCGCGTGCTCGCCCCGGGCGACCGCAGCACCGTCACCCTGGACGTGCAGAACTTCACCGGCAAGCCGGGTGCGTTCAATGTGCGGGTGGAAACCGAGGGCCCGCTGAACCTGGGCGAGGGTAGCCGCAGCGTGCAGTTGAATGCCGATGCCAAGACCACGCTGAGCTTCCCGTTGTCCGCGCGCGAAGGCCACAGCGTGGCCAAGGTGCGGGTGCGCGTGGACGGCAACGGCTTCAAGGCCGACCGCCGCTACGACCTGCCGGTGCGTGCGGCATGGCCGCAGGTGCTGCGTTCGCAGGTGCGCACGCTGGATCCGCTGGCTGCGGTCAGCCTCGACAACAGCCTGACCGAGGGCCTGATGTCCGAGTCGGTGAACGCACGGTTGCTGGTCAGCCCGCTGCCGCCGATTCCGTTCGCCAGCGCACTGCAGGGCGCGCTGAACTACCCCTACGGTTGTGCCGAGCAGACCACCAGCAAGGGCTACGCCGCGCTGATCCTGGACCAGGCGACGTCGTCGATGCTCGGCGCCGATGGCCTGGACGCCAAGGCCCGCCGTGAACGCATGGAAGGTGCGTTCGGTCGCCTGGCATCCATGCAGGTGGCCAATGGCAACTTCTCGATGTGGGGTGACGATGGCTACGTGAACCCGTGGCTGACGCCGTATGTCACCGAGTTCCTGCTCGATGCCAAGGACGCCGGCTTCGCGGTGCCCGACAACGTGCTGCAGAAGGCACTCAACCGCCTCAGCGAGGACCTGCTGTCCGGTGGCAACCAGTTCTACGGCCAGGATGACCGCGAGAAGCTGACGTTCTCCAACAAGGCGTATTCGGGCTATGTGCTGGCCCGGGTCAACCGCGCACCGCTGGGTACCCTGCGCGCGCTGTACGACAACGAGCGCAGCAAGGCAGTCGGCGGCCTGTCGCTGGTCCACCTGGGCGTGGCGCTGTCGCTGCAGGGCGATGCCAAGCGTGGCCAGGCGGCGCTGGCGGCGGCCTTCGCCAAGTCAAGCAGCGAACGTCCGTCGTACTTCGGCGACTACGGCAGCGCGATCCGCGACGACGCACTGATGATCGCGCTGACGCACGAGAACAAGCTGGCCAAGCCGGCCTGGGACGCACGTGCCGTCGATCTGGGCCGTGGCCTCGATGCGCGCCGCAGTGCCGGCTGGATGTGGTTGAGCACGCAGGAACAGGTAGCCATTGCCCGCCTCGGCAAGGCACTCGCCGCCAACCAGAAGGCACTGGTGGCGGGCGAACTGGTGATCGGTGGCACGACCGAAGCGATCGGCGAACGCAAGCTGTTCGGCCGCAACTTCAGTGCCAGCGAACTTGCCAGCGGCGTGCGCTTCACCCCGCAGGGCCAGCCGCCGATGTTCGCCAGCATCGACGTGGCCGGCATCCCGCGCAGCGCACCGGCGCCGGACAACAGCGTGCTGGGCGTCGAGCGCAGCTACTACGGTACCGATGGCAAGCCGTGGTCGCCGCGCCCGCTGAAGGAAGGTGAAGCCCTGATCGTGCGCGTCACTGTCACCGCCGATACCACCATGCCGGATGCACTGCTGACCGACCTGTTGCCGGCCGGCCTGGAGATCGAGAACTTCAACCTGGGCGACGCCAAGCAGTGGGCCGACGTGGTGGTCGATGGCATCACCATCAGTGATCGCGGTGAAGCGGCCGATACCAAGCACGAAGAGTTCCGCGACGACCGCTACGTGGCCGCGCTGAAGCTCTCGCGTGGCAGCAAGGCCAACGTGTTCTACCTGGTGCGTGCGGTGACTCCGGGTACCTACTCGGTGCCGCCGCCGCTGGTGGAGGACATGTACCGGCCGCAGCTGCGTGGCGTTGGCCGCAGCAACCCGACCACGATCACGGTGGTGCAGCCGTGATCCCACGGATGGGCCGCGACGGCGCGGCCCGTCCTGCGGGCACTACGCAATGAAGGACGCAATGAAGGCCCGGCTGGCGGCCCTGCGCCGCCGGCTGCGGCCGCTGTGGCCGTGGCTGCGCTGGGGCACCGCAGCGACGCTGACGCTGCTGCTGGTGCTGGACGCCGCCTTCCCGCCGCCACTGCCGAAGCAGCGCGATACCAGCACCCTGGTGGTATCGGCGGACGGCACACCGCTGCGTGCGTTCGCCGATGCCGAGGGCGTGTGGCGCTATCCGGCCTCGATCGACAGCGTCTCACCGCTGTACCTGCAGGCGCTGCTGACCTACGAGGACCGCTGGTTCTGGAGGCACCCGGGCATCAATCCGCTGGCGATCCTGCGTGCCAGCGGCCAACTGCTGCGCGGCGGCCGTATTGTTTCCGGTGGCTCGACCCTGACCATGCAGGTCGCCCGCATCCTTGATCCGCACACGCGCACCCCCTGGGGCAAGCTCAAGCAGATGCTGCGTGCGGTGCAGCTGGAAGTGCACCTGAGCAAGCGGCAGATCCTGGCCCTGTACCTGGAGCGCGCGCCGTACGGCGGCACCATTGAAGGCGTGGAAGCCGCCAGCTGGGCCTATCTGGGCAAGCCGGCGGCACAGCTGTCGCATGCCGAGGCCGCGCTGCTGGCGGTGCTGCCGCAGGCGCCGAGCCGGCTGCGCCCGGACCGCCATCCGGAAGCGGCACAGAAGGCGCGCGACAAGGTGCTGTCACGCATGGCCGAACTGGGTGCATGGACACCGGAAGAGGTGGAAGACGCGCGCATCGAGAACGTGGTGGCGCGCTCGCTGCGGCCGCCGCTGCATGCTGCGTTGCTGGCGCAGCGCCTGCACTCGGCGCATCCGGGCCAGGCACGCATCCAGAGCAGCATCGACATCGGCCTGCAGCGCACCCTGGAAGAGCGCGTGGCCAGCTATTTCTCGACGCTGCCTGAACGCACCTCGGCCGCGCTGCTGGTGGTCGACAACCAGACCCTGCAGGCGCGTGCCTACGTAGGTACGTTGTCCTTTGGCGACCGCCAGCGGCTTGGCCACGTGGACATGGTGCAGGCCTGGCGTTCGCCGGGCTCCACGCTCAAGCCGTTCCTCTACGCAATGGCGCTGGATGATGGCCTGATCCATTCGGAAAGCCTGCTGGTCGATGCGCCGCAGAGTTTCGGCAGCTATCGCCCGGGCAATTTCGATATGGCCTTCAATGGACCTGTTGGCGCCTCCAGCGCATTGCGGCTGTCACTCAACGTGCCCTCGGTGGACCTGCTGCAGCGGGTCGGTGCGGCGCGCTTCGCCGCGCGGCTGTCGCACGCCGGCATCCAGCTGCGGTTCCCGCCGGGCAGTACGCCCAACCTGTCGCTGATCCTGGGGGGCACCGGTGCGCGCCTGGAAGACCTGGTCGGCGCATTCGCCGCACTCAACCGCAACGGCATTGCCGGACGCGTGCGCTACACCGATGACGAGCCGATGATCGAGCGGCGCCTCGCGTCGCCGGGTGCCAGCTGGATCGTGCGCGAGATGCTGGAGTCGAATCCGCGACCGGGATACAGCATCGGCACCTTCGATGTCGGTGGCCGCCCGCGTGTTGCGTGGAAGACCGGCACCAGCTATGGCTACCGCGATGCGTGGGCGATCGGTAGTACCCGCCATTACACCGTGGGCGTGTGGGTGGGCCGGCCCGACGGCACACCGCTGCCGGGGCAGTACGGTGCGGTCACCGCGTTGCCGTTGATGTTCGAAGTGGTGGACAGCCTGCCACGCCAGCGCGGTGACTCGGCCGCTGCGCCAATGCCGGCCAGCGTCAGCCAGGAAGACGTCTGCTGGCCGACCGGCGAGCGTGCCGAAGGCCTGACTGCTGCGTTGTGCCAGCGGCGGATGCCGGCCTATCTGCTGGAGGGGGCTGCACCACCGACCTTCCCCGAGCGCGAGGCGCGGCGCTGGCAGCCGGGTCGGCAGCGCTACCTTGCCGACGCGCGTACCGGGCTGCGCGTGTCGGCTGATTGCCGCTTGCCACACGAAGAAGTCGCGCGCGAGATCGCGCGCTGGCCAGCGTTGCTGTCGCCGTGGCTGTCCAAGGCCACGCGCGAGGCCTCGCAGCTGCCGGCGCTGTCGCCGGACTGCCGTGATGATGGCCGTGAGGCCAGCGTCGCGCTGCACATCGACGGGCTCAACGACGGCGCCGCACTGGCGCGCGCGCCCAATGCGGAGCATGGCGTGCGCCTGCAGCTGCGCGCGCTGGGCAGCGAGCAGACGGTGGACTGGTTGCTGGACGGCCGTTGGATCGCGCAGACCCGTGGGGCGCAGCTGATGCAGCGCGAGTTTGCCGATCCGGGCGCACATACCCTGACCGCACTGGCCGCTGATGGCGCATGGACGCAGGTGCGGTTCAACGTGCTGCGGTAGCGCCGGGCCATGCCCGGCGGAACCGTTCGGATCACATTGCATACGCCGGGCATGGCCCGGCGCTACCGGTGAAGCTATTCCCCGATCCACCCATCCAGAAGATCGGCGAACTCGTCGGCGTGTTCCTCTTCCTGCGCCAGGATTTCCTCAAGGATGCGCTTGGTAGTGGTGTCGCGGTCGCCGATGACGTTGATCATCTCGCGGTAGCTGTCGATGGCGATGCGCTCGGCCACCAGGTTTTCGCGCACCATGTCGCGCAGGTCGCTGCCTTCCTTGTACTCGGCGTGCGAGCGCGCGGTCAGCGTGTCCGGGTTGAAGTCCGGCTCTCCGCCGAGCTGGACGATGCGCTCGGCCAGCTTGCCGGCGTGCGCCTGTTCCTGCTGTGCATGCTCGAGAAACTCGGCTTTCACCGCATCGGCCAGCATGCCCTTGGCCATGAAATAGTGCCGGTAGTAGCGCAGCACGCAGACGTACTCGGTGGCCAGCGCGTCGTTGAGCAGCTTGATCACCACCTTGCGGTCGGCGCTGTAGCTGTCGGTGATCGCGCCGTCCTCGATGTTGCGCCGGGCGCGATCACGCAGGGTCTTGCGGTCGCTGATGCCGGGAATCCTCGCGGCGGGCTTGCTGGCTTTGGCTGGCTTGCTGGACATGGCTGGCCGTTTCCTCTTGCGGTGGAGAATCAGGTGGGCAGGTGCTCCAGCACGTACTCGGCCGAAGACACTTCGAACTGGCCGGGCTGTTCGACCCACGCCGCGCGCACCACGCCATCGACCACGTACAGTGCGAAGCGGCGCGAGCGGACGCCCATGCCCGAGGCGCTGGCGTCGAGCTCCAGGCCGAGCGCGCGGGTCAGTTCTGCATTGCCGTCGGACAGCATCAGCAGGCCGTCGGGCACATGCTGGTCGGCGGCCCAGGCTTTCATCACGAACGGATCGTTGACCGCCACGCAGTAGACGTCGATACCGCGCTGGCGGAAGGCCTCGAACTTTTCGACGTAGCCGGGCAGGTGACGGGCCGAACAGGTCGGGGTGAACGCACCGGGCACGGCGAACAGGACCACCTTGCGCGCGTCGAACAGCGAATGCGTATCGAGCGTTTCGATGCCCTCGCGGATGCGCTTGAGGGTCACTTCGGGAATACGGTCGCCAACGTGGATGGTCATGGGGAACTCCTTGCTGGGGCAGGCTAGTGGGCCGGATGGGACAGGGGCGTCAAGACATTGGAAACCCGGTGTGCAGGCCCCATCTTCAGGCTTTGTGGCAGGGGCTTCCAGCCACAGCGTGGCGCACGGGGATGGCAGCCGCATTGCGCAGGATCAGTCGGCCTCACCGGGGCCGCACGAGGGGCGGCGTAGCATCGCCGGCGCGTAGAATGAACCCGGGGCGGCGCCACCGGCGCGGCCGAAGCGAATCGAGGTAGCTGGATGGAATTCAAGGATTACTACGCCACCCTGGGGGTGGAACCGAGCGCGGGCGAGGCGGAGATCAAGACCGCCTACCGCCGGCTGGCACGCAAGTACCACCCGGACGTCAGCAAGGAGGCCGGGGCTGAAGACAAGTTCAAGGCGGTCAACGAGGCCTACGAGGCGCTGCGTGACCCGGAGAAGCGCGCGGCCTACGACCAGCTGCGCGCGCAGGGCTATCGCCCGGGCGAGGAGTTCAACGTGCCGCCGAACTACGGCGGCGCCGGGGGCTTCAATTTCGAGGAAGTGTTCGGCGGCGGCGGCCCCAACGGCGGCTTCAGCGACTTCTTCGAAAGCCTGTTCGCGCGCCAGCGTGGCGGTGGCGGCGCTGGTCCCGGGCCGGGCTTCAGCAGCCAGGGCCATGCGCCCAATCGCGATACCCGCGCCAAGCTGTCGGTACCGCTGGAGGCGGCCTACAACGGTGACAGCCTGCGCATCACCGTCAACGGCAAGCAGCTGGACGTGCGCGTGCCCAAGGGCATCCGTCCGGGCCAGGTGATACGGCTGGCCGGGCAGGGCAATCATGGCGGCAACCTGCTGCTGGAAGTGGAGTACGCCGCGCACCCGCAGTTCGAGGTCGATGGCCGCAACATCCTCTATACGCTGCCGGTCACCCCGTGGCAGGCCGCATTGGGCACCAGCATCAGCGTGCCGACCCTGGGCGGTGCGGTGGAGCTGAAGATTCCGGCCGATTCCGATGCCGGGCGCAAGCTGCGCCTGCGTGGCCGTGGCCTGCCGGGCAATCCGGAAGGCGACCAGATCGTCGAGATCGAGATCGTGGCCCCGGCCGCGACCGATGAGGCGCAGAAGAAGGCGTACCGGAACCTGGCCAAGGCGTTCGGCGAAACGATCTGAGGTGGATTCTGGTGGGTGCGGACCTTGGTCCGCACGCCTTTTGGCCGTTCAAGGCGTGCCAACCAAGGTTGGCACCCACCGGAATGTTTCAGCCCTGCCCGGCGAACACCCGTTCCAGCACCTCGGACAGTTCGTCTTCCGAGAACGGCTTGGTGATGTAGGCCTTGGCGCCCTGGCGCATGCCCCACATGCGGTCGGTGTCCTGGTCCTTGGTGGTCACCAGGATCACCGGGATGTGGCGGGTTGCCTCGTCGCGGGCGAGGGTGCGGGTGGCCTGGAAGCCGTTGAGGTTGGGCATCACCACGTCCATCAGGACGAGGTCGGGCAGCTCGGCCTTGGCGGTTTCGACCCCGGCGGCGCCATCGGTGGCGGTCAGGATCTGGTGCCCGAGCTTCTCGACGATGCGCTGTATCCCCAACAGCTGCGACGGTGAGTCGTCGACGATCAGAATGCGTGCCATGTTGTTCCCCATGTAATGCCCGCAGTGTAGTGCGGGCACATTACCGGCGGGAGGGGAGCGCCTGCCGTCCGTCGCCTGCCTGCGACGTTCAGTCGATCCGCACCACGGTGCGGCCCAGCGAGCCGCCGGCCAGCATCCGCTCGAACACGGCGGGCAGGCCATCCAGGCCGACTTCGGCAGTGCAGATGCGCTCCAGGTGCTGCGGCTTCCAGTCACTGCCCAGTCGCGACCACACCTCTTCGCGCAGCCCGCGCGGCGCATTGGCGGAGGACACCCCCAGCAGCGAGACACCCCGCAGGATGAACGGCATCACGGTCATGTCCAGCGCCGGGCTGGCGGCCAGGCCGGCACTGACCACGCTGCCGTAGGGCACGGTCTGCGCCAGCAGGCTGGCCAGCATGTCGCCTCCGGCATTGTCGAGGCCACCGCCGAAGCGCGCCGACTGCAGCGGGCCGGTATCGGCCAGCGCGTCGCGAGGCAGTACCTCGGTGGCGCCGATGCTGCGCAGGAAATCGGCCTGGTCCGGCTTGCCGCTGACCGCGTGCACGCTGTAGCCGGCACGGCTGAAGATCGACAGCGCCAGCGCACCGACGCCGCCGCTGGCACCGGTGACTGCCAGCGGGCCGAGTTCCGGGGTCTGCCGGTTGTCCTGCATGCGCAGCAGGGCCAGCGCCGCGGTGAAGCCGGCGGTGCCCAGCACCATCGCCTCGCGCGGGGTCAGCCCGGCCGGCTGGGCGATCACCGCGCGCGATTCCAGCCGCACGTACTGGCTGTAACCGCCATCACGGGTCTCGCTGAGGCCGCAGCCGGTGGCCAGCACCGCATCGCCTTCACGCCAGTCCGGGTCGGAGCTGGCGACCACGGTACCGGCCACGTCGATGCCGCCGACCAGCGGGAAGCGACGCAGGATCTTCCCCTTGCCGGTGCCGGCCAGCGCGTCCTTGTAGTTGACCGAGGACCAGTGGGCGCGGATCAGCACCTGGCCGGGGTTGAGGTCGTCGACACCCAGCTGGGCCAGGCCGCTGCGGTAGCCGGCGTCGTCGTTTTCGATGCGGAAGGCGGTGAACGGGGTGGTGGGGGCCATCGGCGTTGCCTGACTTCGAGGAAAACGCCACCTTACCCCGTTGCCCCCCTTTCGATCCTGCCGATCCGCCCCATCTTGTATGATCGGTGATGGTTTCACGGCTGGCGGTGCGGGAAGGGCCCGCGCCGCAGCCCAAATCTTGATGGAGCGTGCATGGCCTGGAATACACCCGGCGGCAACAAGGGCGGACAAGGCCCCGAGGACAATCGACGCGGGCCGTTCGGGTCACGCGGCGGTGGCAATGGTGGTGGCTGGGGCGGATTGCCCGGGCCACTGAAGGACCTGTTCGACGGCGGCATCGTGCGTTGGGTGGTGGCGGCCGTGGTGCTGCTGGTGCTGTTCTCCAGCTTCCAGCTGATCGGCGAACAGCAGCGTGGCGTGGTGCTGCGCTTCGGCCAGTTCTCGCGCATCCTGCAGCCCGGCCCGAACTTCAAGCTGCCGTGGCCGATTGAGTCTGTCACCAAGGTCAACGCCACCGAGATCAAGACCTTCTCGATCCAGGTGCCGGTGCTGACCCGTGACGAGAACATCGTCAACGTCTCGCTGAACGTCCAGTACCGCATCGACGACCCGCAGACCTACCTGTTCGGTACCTTCAACGCCGACCAGGTGCTGGAGCAGTCCGCGCAGAGCGCGGTGCGCGAGGAAGTCGGCCGTGCCGACCTCAATTCGGTGCTGAACAACCGTGGCCCACTGGCCGTGGCCGCCGAGGAGCGCCTGCAGGCGCTGCTGAAGGCGTTCAAGACCGGCCTGACCGTGACCGGCCTGACCCTGCAGGACGCCCGTCCGCCGGAAGAAGTGAAGCCGGCCTTCGACGAGGTCAACGGCGCCCAGCAGGTCAAGGAACGCCTGATCAACGAAGCCCAGGCCTACGCCGCCAAGGTCGTGCCGGAAGCCCGAGGCCAGGCCTCGCGTGCCCGTACCACCGCCGAAGGCTACAAGCAGGCCGTGGTGTCCAAGGCCGAAGGTGACGCGCAGCGCTTCAGCCTGTTGCAGGCCCAGTACAAGGACGCCCCGGAAGTGACCCGCAAGCGCCTGTGGCTGGAGACCGTGCAGCAGGTGCTGAGCGAGAACCGCAAGGTGATCGGCGGCGATGGCCGCCAGCTGATCTACGTGCCGATGACCGGCGATACCCGTCCCACCACCTCTGCCCCGCCCGGGGTGACCAACCCGGAGGTGGTGATGCCGTCGCTGCCGGGTACGGCGGTGGAACAGTCCCGTGATCCGGGCCGGCCGGTGGGCCGCCCGACCGGGCGACCGAGCGGCCGTGAGGAGGGCAGCCGATGAAGAGTCCAATCTGGATCGCCGTGATCGTGGCGGTGGTGCTGGGCCTGCTCGGCTCGGTGTACGTGGTCCGTGAGGACCAGACTGCCATGGTGCTGAACCTGGGTAAGGTGGTGCGTTCGGACATCAAGCCGGGCCTGCACTTCAAGGTGCCGGTGGTGGAAACGGTGAAGGTCTTCGACCGCCGCTTCCAGGTGCTCGACACCGCGCCGGCACGTTACTTCACCGCCGAGCAGAAGGACGTCAGCGTCGACTTCTTCGCCATCGGTTACATCTCCAACGTGGGTGACTACTTCCGTGCCACCGGCGGCGATCCGCGTATCGCCAATGCCCGCCTGGCACCGATCATCACCGACTCGCTGCGCAACCAGATCAACTCGCGCACCCTGCAGCAGCTGGTGTCCGGCGACCGCAGCGAGCTGATCGCCGAGCAGCTGAAGGGGATCAATGAAGCCGTTGCCGGCCTGGGCATGCAGATGATCGACCTGCGCATCAAGCAGGTGGACCTGCCGACCGACAGCCAGGTGATCAACGACGTGTACGAGCGCATGCGCGCCCAGCGCAAGCAGGAAGCCGCCAAGCTGCGTGCGGAGGGCGAGGAGCAGTCGCTGACCATCCGCGCCCAGGCCGACCGTGACAGCACCGTGCTGATCGCCGAAGCCGAGCGTGATGCCCAGCGCCTGCGCGGTGAAGGCGATGCCGATGCCGCCCGCATCTACGGCAAGGCCGGCTCGGCCGACCCGTCGTTCTACGCGTTCTACCGCAGCCTGGAGGCCTACCGTGGCTCCATGACCGACGGCAACGGCGTGATCGTGCTGGACAAGAACGACCCGTTCCTGCAGTACCTGAAGAACGACCGCTGAGGTCGCAGGGCATTACCCCACGGGGCCCGGCTGAATGCCGGGCCCCGTGTTTTTTCCGGAGTCCCCCATGAAAGATCTGTTCGCCGCCGTCTGCCTGGTGGCGGTGCTGGAAGGCCTGTTCCTGTTCGTCGCGCCGTTCGCCTGGAAGCGCATGGCCGAGCGCCTGCTGGACCTGCCCAGCCCGGCCCTGCGCAGCTTCGGTGGGCTGGTGCTGCTGGCCGGCCTGAGCCTGCTGTGGTGGGTGAGGCATTAGCAGGGGTCAGATCCCTTTCCGCAGGAAAGGGATCTGACCCCGTTTCGGGCCCCTGACCGGTGGGTGAAGCCGTCCGTCGGAAAGGTGGCACCCGACCCCGGAAACCCGGATAATGCACAAAAGCCGGACGGGCCTCCCCGTTCGGCTTTTTCCGTGTCTGGGCCTTCCATCGCCGGCGCTCCCCGTTTGGAGCCGCCATCCAGGTGCTGACCAGCCCCGCCACGGTTTACCCGTCCGCGGCCCCGATGGCCGCAACATATGAGGAGCCCGTCATGGGTCAGTCTGTCGTAGTGCTTGGTGCCCAGTGGGGCGATGAAGGCAAGGGCAAGATCGTCGATCTGCTCACTGAGGAAATCGGCGCCGTCGTGCGCTTCCAGGGCGGCCACAATGCCGGCCACACCCTGGTCATCAACGGCAAGAAGACCGTCCTGCACCTGATCCCGTCGGGCATCCTGCGTGACGATGCGCTGTGCCTGATCGGCAACGGCGTGGTGATCTCGCCCGCCGCGCTGCAGAAGGAAATCGCCGAGCTGGAAGCCTCCGGCGTGGAAGTGCGTTCGCGCCTGAAGATCTCGCCGGCCGCGCCGCTGATCATGCCGTACCACATCGCCCTGGACCAGGCGCGCGAACGCGCTGCCGGCGGCAAGGCGATCGGCACCACCGGCCGTGGCATCGGCCCGGCCTACGAAGACAAGGTGGCGCGTCGCGGCATCCGCATCGCCGACCTGCACTACCCGAAGCAGCTGGAAGAACTCCTGCGCACTGCGCTGGATTACCACAACTTCGTGCTGACCAAGTACCTGAACACCGATGCGGTCGATTTCCAGAAGACCTTCGACGAAGCGCTGGCCTTCGGCGAGTACGTGCAGCCGATGAAGTCCGACGTGGCCGGCATCCTGCACGACCTGCGCAAGCAGGGTAAGCGCGTGCTGTTCGAAGGCGCGCAGGGGGCGCTGCTGGACATCGACCACGGCACCTACCCGTACGTCACCAGCTCCAACACCACCGTCGGTGGCGCGCTGGCCGGTTCCGGTGTTGGCGCCGATTCGATCGACTACGTTCTGGGCATCGCCAAGGCCTACGCCACCCGCGTCGGCGGCGGCCCGTTCCCGACCGAACTGGACGACGAAGTCGGCCAGGGCATCCGTGACCGCGGCGCCGAGTACGGCGCTTCGACCGGCCGTCCGCGTCGCTGCGGCTGGATGGATATCGTCGCGCTGAAGCGCGCCGTGGCCATCAACGGCATCAGTGGCCTGTGCATCACCAAGCTGGACGTGCTGGATGGCATGGAAAAGCTGAAGGTCTGCATCGCCTACGAATACAACGGCAAGCGTACCGAGTACGCGCCGCTGGACGCGCAGGGCTGGGAAGACTGCACCCCGGTGTACCTGGAGTTCCCGGGCTGGAGCGAGAACACCCACGGCATCACCAACTGGGACGAGCTGCCGCCGGCCGCCCGTGCCTACCTGCGTTCGCTGGAAGAGCTGGCCGGTTGCCCGATCAGCATCGTCTCCACCGGCCCGGACCGCGACCACACCATGGTCCTGCAGGATCCGTTCGCCTGAGGTAGCGCCGGGCCATGCCCGGCGTAGGTGACAGGAAAAGCCCCGCGAAAGCGGGGCTTTTTCGTTATGCGATTTCAATGGCGGCGACTACTGAAATCTCAAGAGTTACCTGGCCCGGCCGATCTTGGATGTATGAACATCAAGAGTGGAGGGGGTGATTGAACAGGATCATGAGACGGGTTTGCGATCATTGGAAGCGCATCGATCGCAAGGCAGGGCTAGGGATCCTTG
Organism: Stenotrophomonas sp. 59; assembly: GCF_030291095.1. Classification (NCBI taxonomy): domain Bacteria; kingdom Pseudomonadati; phylum Pseudomonadota; class Gammaproteobacteria; order Lysobacterales; family Lysobacteraceae; genus Stenotrophomonas; species Stenotrophomonas sp. 59. Next base: position 3,350,006 of record NZ_CP127408.1, on the reverse strand, counting down.
GATCAGGCGCATTGATGATGCTGGCGATGCTACCTGCGAAAGTAATGCAATTCGGTTCCCAGGAACTCGCCGCGCTGATCGGGCTGGGGCTTCTGCTGGCGGGCTATGCGCTGATGGCCTATGTCACCAATAGCCGCCTGCGCTATCGGCAAAAGGATGGGATCTTTGCTCCCCTGCTCTATGTGATGACATCGTCGATGCTCATCGGTGTGTTTGCCTTCTACTACGCCAGGTTCCCGTGGGCTGGTCCGGCCGCACAGTCAGGCTGGACGATTGGGAGTCTCATCGACTCGCTGTACTTCTCCGCGGCGACATTCACGACGTTGGGATTCGGTGACATGGTGCCGAAGTCGGATCTTGGGAAGTGGGCGGTGATCGTCGAATCAATTCTTGGGACCATGCACTCGGTGTTCTTCATCCTCGTGTTTCTACGCAACGCCAACGCGGATGTTGGTTCACATCGGCAATCACCTGTCTGAACCGTACCCGGATGGATGGCATTGCTGCCATCAAGCCATGGCGCAAAGCTGCCGATAGGGGCGCATCCCCCCGTTTTGGATGTACCGATGAACTACTTGAGGAATGTCAGGGTTGCCTGGCGTCTTGGGCTGGGCTTTGGCCTGTTGCTGCTGCTGGTTGCCGCCGTGGTGGCCACCGGCGCCACCGCCAGTGTCGTGCAGAAGCGTGCGATGCAGCAGGTGGTCGACGTCAGCGTGGCCAAGGTGCGCCTGTTGTCGCAGATGCTCGATGCCAACAACCAGATGATGGTGGTGCGCCGCGAAATGCTGATCCGCCAGGGCGAAGACCGCGGTCACGACGAGCAGCGCATCGCCGATCTGGTCAAGCGCTACGAGGCCAGCTGGACCGCCTACCAAGCGCTGCCCAGCGACGCCCAGGGCAAGGCCATCGCGGAAACCATCGCGGCCAAGCGTGCCGTCGCGCGCCCGCTCAACAAGCAGACCAGCGAATTGATGGAGCAGGGTGACTACCCCGGCGCCGTGGCGCTGACCCTGGGCCCGGTGCAGGAAGCGGCCAATGGCTGGAACAAGGCGCTGTCCGATGGCGTGGACTTCGAAGAGAAGGAAAGCCGCAACGCCGCCGCCGAGGCGATCCGCCTGGGCGAGCGCAGCCTACTGCAGCTGCTGGTGCTGGGCGGCGTCGCGCTGCTGGTGGGCATCGGTGCCTCGGTGATGATCGGCCGCAGCCTGACCGGCCCGCTGGCCCGCGCGGTGAACCTGGCCGAGCGCCTGTCCAAGGGCCAACTGGACCAGGAGTTCCGCCTTGGTGGCCGTGACGAACTGACCCAGCTGGGCGAGGCGATGGCCAGCGTGCGGCAGAGCGTGCAGGCGGCGATCGGCGCGCAGCTGCAGATGGCCGAGCAGCATGAGGCCGGTGCGATCCGCTATCGCATGGACGCCAGTGCGTTCCCCGGTGATTTCGGCCGCATGGTGCAGGCCACCAACAGCCTGGTCGAATCGCACGTGCAGGTGGAGCTGCTGATGGCCGAGGTGATGCAGCGCTACGCCATCGGTGACCTCAGCCGTGACCTGCCGGACTACCCGGGCGAGAAGGGCACGCTGACCCGCACCCTGGCGGCGGTGAAGCAGAGCCTGATGGCGATCAACGCGCAGATCGATGAACTGGCCCGCGCCGCACGCGCCGGTGATTTCAGCATGCGTGGCGATGCCGCAGCGTTCCAGTACCAGTTCAAGGCGATGGTCGAGCACCTCAACGGCATGATGGCCAGTTCGCAGGCCAGCATCGCCGATGTCTCCGATGTTCTGCGTGCAATCTCGCACGGCGACCTGACCGCACGCATGGACGGCGAGTACGACGGTGTGTTCGCGCGCATGCGCGACGACGCCAACACCACTACCGCGCAGCTGACCGGCATTGTGCGTGGCATCCAGGTGGCTGCCGACAGCATCAACAACGCGGCGCAGGAACTGGCTGCCGGCAACAACGACCTGTCGCGCCGCACCGAGCAGCAGGCCGCCAATCTGGAAGAAGCTGCTGCATCGATGGAGGAACTGACCTCCACCGTGCGCCAGAATGCCGAACTGGCGCGACAGGCCGACAGTGAGGCGCATGCCGCCGGTGCCGCGGTACGCGAGACCGAGCAGGCGATGGCACAGATGGCGTCGGTCATGGGTGAGATCGACCAGTCGTCGGCGCGCATCTCGGAGATTTCCACGGTGATCGACGGCATCGCGTTCCAGACCAACATCCTGGCGCTGAACGCTGCCGTGGAAGCTGCGCGTGCAGGCGAACAGGGGCGTGGTTTTGCCGTGGTCGCCAGCGAAGTACGCACGCTCGCACAGCGTGCCGGTGTCGCTGCCAAGGAGATCAAGGAACTGATCGAAGACGCCGCTGCCAAGGTGAAGAGTGGCCTGGCGGTGACCGTTGAATCCGAAGCCGCGATCGCGCGCGTGGCCCAGGCCAGCTCGCGCACCACCCAGCTGATGAGCGACATCGCCGCAGCCAGTAAGGAACAGGCGGCCGGTATCGAGCAGGTCAATCAGGTGGTGGTGCAGATGGACCAGGTGACCCAGCAGAACGCCGCACTTGTGGAAGAAGCGACCGCGGCCAGCCGCGCGCTGGAGGAGCAGGCGCATGCACTGACCACGTCGGTGTCGGTGTTCAGGGTGGAAGGCGCAGCGGCTTCAGCCGTGTCGCGTCGCGCAGCCTGAGCAGGCTGCTGACCCGGTGACAGGAATGCGGCCGCCTTGGGCGGCCGTATTTCCATTGCCTGCCCAGACAGAGGGGCACACCGTCATCATTGTTCAAGAACACTGCCGAGCATGGCCCCCACGGCATACAGCACGGCCAGGGTAGGGGGCATCACCAGAAGGTAGACGGTCGTCCAGGTCTTTCCGGAAAGCCACCCACCCATGCCGATGACGTCGAGTGCTGCGGTCTGCAGCATCACCGGCAGCTGCATGAGGATGTAGACACTCTTGGGATCGCTGTTGGCCTGGGCATCGAGCACCAGCCAGGCGGTCAGCGCGAGATAGAGTGTGCATATGGCAATGCCGGTCCAGCTGAGCCAGCGTGGCTTGCGCATGCCGCCTTGTCCGTTCCGTCGGGACCACCAGCGTAGCGCCGCGTGCGCCGCCGTGCACTTCCTTGGGTCGAGCCAATGAGTGAAGCTGCAGGCAGGGAGCCGTGCGAAGAAACCTGAAGGGTGATCAACGTGATGAATGCTGTGATGCTGCCGGTCGTGATGCTGCCGGGCCTGGATGGCACCAGCCTGCTGTCGGCACACTTCGTGGAGGCGATGCAGGCGCGAGGCGTCCAGATGCAGGTGCTGCCGTTGCCCGCGCGGGGGCAACAGGACTACACCACGTTGGCGTCGATCCTGCGCCCGCAGCTTCCCGCATCTCCTTTCGTGCTGCTGGCCGAATCGTTCGCCGGGCCACTGGCCATCGAACTGGCGGCGGCCGGGCTGCCTGGATTGCGTGGGTTGGTACTGAGTACGACCTTCGCACGGCGGCCGGTGCCGCTGCCTGCGGCAAGCGCACGGATACTGGCTCCGGCGTGGCCGTTGCCGCCACTCGCGTTGATGGCCCGGCTGCTGCTGGGGCAGTGGCGGACGCGCGCGAACCTGCGCGAGCTGGGCCTGGCAATCACGCAGGTACCGGCTGCAACCCTGCGCCAACGTGCTGCGGCGACACTGCAGGTGGACGTTCGTGCACTGCTGCCGGAACTCGTGTTGCCGACGCTATGCCTGCATGCCCGGCAGGACCGCCTGCTGTGGCCGCCCAGTGTGGCCGAGCTGCAGGCTCTGTTGCCCGATGCCCGCCATGTGTCGCTGGAGGGACCACATCTGCTGCTGCAGGCGCGCGCTGATGCCGCGGCAGCCGAAGTTGCCGCGTGGGTGCGGGCGCTGCCGACCTGAACGATGCTCTCAGCCACGGGCGCGGGTACGTGCCGCTTTTTTTGCCGCCACCTTGCGCACGGTCTTCTTTGCCGCACGGGTCTTCGCCGCCTTCTTCGCAGCAGCACTACGCGAGGCGGGGGTGCTGGCCTTCTTGACCACCGTCTTCTTTGTTGCCTTCTTCGTGGCTGTCTTGCGGGCCGACGCCTTCTTCACCACCTTGCGCCCACTGCCACTGCGCTTGCCACCACCATCCTGCTTGTTCACGGTGGCCCAGGCGATGCGTTCGGCGGTGCTTTTACTGGCACCGCGCTCGCGCTCGCTGTCCTCGATGTGCTCGGCCTGGCGCTTCTGCTTTTCGGTATAGGCGGACTTGTCACCGCGGGGCATGACCGGTCTCCGGCAGGAACTGCCCCCACGGTGGGCCTGGCAGCGTTAAGCGCAAGTCCCGCAAGGGTGATCGCACCGGCAAGGGGCCTCGGTTATGCTTGCCGCATGCGAGTCGAGCCCGCCGACATCGAAGCCCTGTTCGACGCCATCCCGGATGTGCTGTTCTTCATCAAGGATCTTCAGGGGCGTTACACCCACGTCAACCAGACCATGCTGCGGCGGCTGGGCCTGCGCGCGCGCAAGGACGTGATCGGGCGCACGGCGGCCGAAATCTACCCGACCGGCCTCAGTGCGGACTACGTCGATCAGGACGCCCGCGTGCTGTCCGGTGAGGTCATCGAGAACCTGATGGAGCTGCACCTGTTCGCCAACCGCGAACCGGGCTGGTGCCTGACCTGCAAGCGCCCGCTGGTGGTCGATGGGGCCATCGAGGGGTTGATCGGCATTTCCCGCGACCTTGGCCAGAAGGACAGCCTGGGTACCCAGTACGAACAGCTGCGGCTGGCACTGGCCCACCTCAACGCGCACTACGCCGAGAACGTGCGCATGCAGACCCTGCTGGACATCACCGGCTTTTCGCTGTCCAAGCTGGAGCGCAGCTTCCGCAAGGTGTTCCAGATGACCCCGCAGCAGGTGCTGACCCGGCTGCGGATCCAGATGGCCATGCACCTGCTGCACGGTGACGAGAGCATCGCCAGCATCGGCCAGGCCTGCGGTTTCAGCGACCAGAGCGCCTTCACCCGCAAGTTCAAGGCTGAAACCGGTTTCTCGCCGCGCGCCTACCGTGCCCGTATCGGCGGCAACGTCGGCGAGCCCGCACTGGCCTGAGCGGCCTGCTGCGCTGTGCCTATCCCCGCGGGCATGGGACAGGGTAAGGTGTCGCCCCTGTAGCCCGCCGCCAGCCCCGCCGATGCCCAACTCGATTCCGACCGCTTCGCCGTCCCGCCTGGGACATTCGCTCAAGCCCCGCCAGCTGATCATGATGGGCCTGGGCAGCGCCATCGGCGCCGGCCTGTTCCTCGGCTCGGGCGTGGGCGTGCAGGCGGCCGGTCCGGCGGTGCTGGTGTCGTATCTGGTCGCTGGCGCGCTGGTGATCATCGTGATGAACGCACTGGGCGAAATGGCGGCGGCCAAACCGACCAGTGGCGCGTTCTCGGTCTATGCCGCCGATGCCATGGGCGCCACCGCCGGTGCCACCGTGGGCTGGCTGTGGTGGGTGCAGCTGGTGATCGTGATCGCTGCCGAAGCGGTGGGGGCGGCCGGTCTGCTGGCCACCGTCTGGCCAGCGGTACCTGTACCGATGGCGGCGCTGGCCTTCATGCTGTTCTTCACTGCGATCAACCTGCTCGGGGTGAAGAACTTCGGCGAGTTCGAATTCTGGTTCGCCATCCTCAAGGTCGCGGCGATCCTGGCCTTCATCGCCATCGGCGTGGCGCTGCTGATGGGCTGGCTGCCGCAGGTGACCTCGCCGGGCCTGAGCAACTTCACCGAACACGGTGGCTTCGCACCGAAGGGCCTGGCCGGCATCGGTGCCGCGCTGCTGGTGGTGGTGTTCGCCTTTGGCGGCACCGAGATCGTGGCCGTCGCTGCTGCCGAGACCGAAGACCCGGAACGCAGCATTGCCCGTGCGATCCGCACGGTGGCCTGGCGCATCCTGGTGTTCTACATCGGCTCGCTGAGCGTGATCATCGCTGTGGTGCCATGGACCAGCGAGGCGCTGAAATCGCCGTTCGCTGCGGTGCTGGATATCGCCCGTATCCCGGGCGCGGGCACCGCCATCACCCTGATCGCGGTGATCGCGCTGCTGTCGGCGCTCAATGCCAACCTCTACGGCGCCTCGCGCATGATGTATTCGCTGGCGCAGCGTCGTGAAGCCCCTGCCGTGCTGGGCTGGACCGACCCGCGCCAGGTGCCGGTCATCGCCGTGCTGGCCAGCGTGCTGTTCGGTTTCGCCGCCACCGTGATGGAACTGCTGTTCCCGGACCGGGTGCTGCCGGTGCTGCTGAACATCGTCGGTTCCACCTGCCTGCTGGTGTGGACGCTGTCGCTGGTCTCGCAGCTGGTGCTGCGCCGCCGCGCGGATCGCCTGGGCACCCGCCTGCCGTTCCGCATGGCCGGTTTCCCGTGGCTGACGGTGTGCGCGCTGGCGATCCTGGCGCTGATCTTCGGCCTTCTGCTGAGCGAGTCGCACACCCGCCTGCAGTTCCTGTCGATGGTGGCGCTGACCGCTACCATCGCCGCCGGCAGCGCCATCGCCCGGCGCATGCGCGAGGCCTGATCGGGTAGAGCCGACCCCACGGTCGGCTGCGGTCGCCGAGTTTTCTGTAGCGCCGACCCTGTGGTCGGCTGCTGTTTGCGTGGTCGCCGGCCGAGCATGGGCTCGGCTCTACAGCGGGCACACATTCCGCGTGGCACTGTGTGCAGATAGGCCGTCATCGGCCCGTCGACCGGGAGTACCGCATGCTGCGCAGCCGTCCCTTCCTGATGTTCACCGGCCAGGCCGAGGCCGCGCTGGCCCTGTACGCCGAAGCCTTTGCCGATTTCCGCCTGCTGGCCCTGCAACGCCATCCCGATGGCGCCGGCGCCGGCGCCGGCGTGCCCGGGCAGGTCCGCCAGGCCATCTTCCTGCTGGGTGGCACCCACTACCTGTGCTTTGACAGCCTGGACGTGCACGACTTCACCTTCAGCCCGTCGATCTCGCTGTTCGTCGAGTGTTCCGGTGCCGAGCAGTTCGAGCGCGCCGCGCGGGTGCTGGGCGAGGGTGGGCACTGGCTGATGCCGGTGGGCGATTACGATTTCAGCAACCGCTACGGCTGGGTGCAGGACCGCTTCGGGGTGTCGTGGCAGTTGAGCCTGGGGCAGATGCCGGACCCGTGATCGGATCATGGTGGGTGTGGACCTTGGTCCACACTCTTTAAAAAAAACGGCCCGCTTGCGCGGGCCGTTTGTCGATCATGCCTCGACTTCATCGTCCTTGTAGGCATCGACCGGGATGCAGGCGCACATCACGTTCTTGTCGCCGTACACGTTGTCCACGCGCGCCACCGGCGGCCAGTACTTGCTCTGCTTCAGGCTGGCCAGCGGGAATGCAGCCAGTTCACGCGGGTAGGCGTGGGTCCACTCGCTGGCGGTCACCGCGGTCGCAGTGTGCGGCGCGTTCTTCAGCGGGTTGTCCTCGCGGTCCAGGCGGCCGTCTTCAATTGCGGTGATTTCCTCGCGGATCTGGATCATCGCGCTGATGAAGCGATCCAGTTCGTGCAGCGATTCGCTCTCGGTCGGCTCGACCATCAGCGTGCCAGCCACCGGGAAGCTCAGGGTCGGGGCATGGAAGCCGAAGTCGATCAGGCGCTTGGCCACATCCTCGGCGCCGATGCCGCTGGTCTTCTCCAGCGGGCGCACGTCCAGGATGCACTCATGCGCCACCAGGCCGTTGCGACCGGTGTACAGGGTCTTGAAGTGCGGGGCCAGGCGCTTGGCGATGTAGTTGGCGTTGAGCTGCGCGACCTGGGTGGCCTTGCGCAGGCCTTCGCGGCCCATCATCGCGATGTACATCCAGCTGATCGGCAGGATCGAGGCGCTGCCGAAGCTGGCGGCGCTGACCATGCCGACCGGGCCGTTGTCACCCAGCTTGCCCGGCAGGAACGGTGCCAGGTGCTCCTTGACCGCGCACGGGCCGACGCCCGGGCCGCCGCCGCCGTGCGGGATGCAGAAGGTCTTGTGCAGGTTCAGGTGCGAAACGTCCGAACCCCACTTGCCCGGCTTGGCCACGCCCACCAGGGCGTTCATGTTGGCGCCGTCGGTGTACACCTGGCCACCGTGCTGGTGGATGATCTCGCAGATCTCGACAACTTCTTCCTCGAACACGCCGTGCGTGGACGGGTAGGTCATCATGATCGCGGCCAGGCGGTCGCTGTACTTCTCGGCGTTGAGGCGGATGTCCTCGACGTCGACGTTGCCGTTGGCATCGGTCTTGGTGACCACGACCTTCATGCCACACATCTGTGCCGAAGCCGGGTTGGTGCCGTGCGCCGAATCCGGGATCAGGCAGATGTCGCGGTGGCCTTCACCGCGCGAGCGGTGGTAGGCGCGGATCGCCAGCAGGCCGGCGTACTCGCCCTGCGCGCCGGAATTCGGCTGCAGGCTGACCGCGTCGTAGCCGGTGCATTCGACCAGCATCGCTTCCAGCGTATCGATCAGTTCCTTGTAGCCCAGCGCCTGGTCGGCCGGCACCAGCGGATGGATCTGCGAGAACTCCGGCCAGGTCACCGGGATCATTTCGGCGGTGGCGTTGAGCTTCATCGTGCACGAGCCCAGCGGGATCATCGTGCGGTCCATCGCCAGGTCCTTGTCGGCCAGCGAGCGCAGGTAGCGCAGCAGTTCGTGCTCGCTGTGGTGGGTGTTGAACACCGGGTGGGTCAGGAACGCGGACTGGCGCAGCAGGCCGGCCGGCAGCGCATCGGCGGTGCTGGCATCCAGCGCATCGACATCCAGCGCGGCACCGAACACGGCAGCCACGGCAACAATGTCGGCGCGGGTGGTGGTTTCGTCCAGGCTGATGCCGACCGAGTCGCTGTCGATCGCGCGCAGGTTGTAGCCGGCGGCGCGGGCCTTGGCATGGATCTCATCGGCGTGCACGCCGGTGACATGCAGGGTGTCGAAGAAGTCGCCACCAACCTGCACGCCGGCATTGCGCAGCGCTGCGGCCAGGATCGAAGCCAGGCGATGGGTGCGGCGGGCAATGCGGGTCAGGCCTTCCGGGCCGTGGTAAACGGCGTACATCGAGGCCATCACCGCCAGCAGCACCTGCGCGGTACAGATGTTGGAAGTCGCCTTCTCGCGGCGGATGTGCTGCTCGCGGGTCTGCAGGGTCAGGCGGTAGGCCGGGTTGCCCTGGGCATCGACCGAAACGCCGATCAGGCGGCCCGGCATCGAGCGCTTGTAGGCGTCACGGCAGGCCATGAAGGCGGCGTGCGGGCCACCGAAGCCGAACGGCACGCCGAAACGCTGGCTGTTGCCGACCACGATGTCCGCTCCCCATTCGCCCGGGGCGGCCAGCAGGGTCAGGGCCAGCAGGTCCGTGGCCACGGCCACCAGGCCGCCGCGTGCGTGCACGGCATCGACCAGCGCCTTGTAGTCGCCCACCTGGCCGAAGGTATCCGGATACTGCAGCAGCAGGCCGAAGGCTTCCGCTTCCAGCGCTTCGGCCGGGGTGCCGACGCGCAGCACGATGCCCATGGGCTCGGCGCGGGTACGCAGCAGTTCCAGCGTCTGCGGATGCACGGCGTCGTGCACGAAGAAGGTGTCCGACTTGGACTTGGCCGAACGCTTGGCCAGGGTCATCGCTTCAGCAGCGGCGGTGGCTTCGTCCAGCAGCGAGGCGTTGGCGATTTCCATGCCGGTCAGGTCGGCGCACAGGGTCTGGAAGTTGATCAGCGCTTCCATGCGGCCCTGCGAGATTTCCGCCTGATACGGGGTGTAGGCGGTGTACCAGGCCGGGTTTTCCAGGATGTTGCGCAGGATCACGTTCGGCGTGTGGGTGCCGTAGTAGCCCTGGCCGATGAAGCTGCGCAGCACGGTGTTCTTGTCGGCGATCGCACGGATCTTCGCCAGTGCCTGCACTTCGGTCATCGACTCCGGCAGCGCCAGCGGCGCCGGCGACTTGATCTTGGCCGGCACGATGGCATCGGTCATCGCATCCAGCGACGCGTGGCCGACGACATCGAGCATCTGCGCGATCTCGGCGTCGTTGGGGCCGATGTGGCGCTCGACGAACGCGTTGTGGTGCTCAAGCTCACGCAGGGAAGGGGTGTTCTGGGACATGGCGAAGGATCCGTCAGGAAAGGGCACACGCACGGGCACAAGCCGCCGGTCGGCGGTCTGCGGGGCGCCCCTCTGTCCTTTTGCCTGAGAGTTTAAAAGCGCGGAAAACCGCAGCTTCGTGCCCCTTCGGCGCCGGATCGAACCGGTCTCTCCAGAGTTGTGTTACGGGTGGTATCGGGCCTGAGCGATTACGGGCGTTGCGCCTTCGGCAGCGGTGTTCCGCTTCTCCCACCGTGTTGCCCGCCGATTATAGCCCGTTGCGGGCGCGGCGGCCGCCTCCGCCCCAGGTCGCCGCGCCTGAATGGCCGATGGCCCGGGCGTGCGTTTTGTGCAGTGCTGCATGGCGCCGGGCGCAATCCCCGCCTATGATGGGCGGATACCCGAATTCATCTGGCGCCGTCCCCGTGCAGCGGGACCGGCGCCCGCCGTGCGTGCCCCGCATGGCCCTGCCGGACGCTTCCTCCATGACCGCCGCCGTTGCTCCCTCCACCCGCCGCATGGCCCTGCTGCTTGCCGGCCTGGCCATGTTCGGCCCGTTCTCGATCGACACCATCTTCCCGGCGTTCCCGCAGCTGGCCCAGCGCCTGGCGGTGGACGAGGTGGCGGTGCAGCAGACCATCAGCGTGTACCTGCTGTTCTACGGCCTGATGAGCCTGGCGCACGGCCCGCTGTCCGATGCCTGGGGCCGCAAGCGGGTGATCCTCGGTGGCCTGGTGGTGTTCGTCGGCGCCTCGGTCGGCTGCGCGCTGTCCACCGACCTGAGCACGCTGCTGGCCTTCCGCGCGCTGCAGGGCCTGTCGGCGGGTGTGGGCATGATCGTCGGCCGCGCGGTGATCCGCGACCTGTACCACGGCCATGACGCACAGCGGCTGATGAGCCAGGTGTCGATGCTGTTCGGCATCGCCCCGGCGATCGCGCCGATCATCGGTGGCTGGATCCTGCTCAGCGGCGCCGGATGGCCGCTGATCTTCTGGTTCCTGGTGGTGTTCGCGCTGGTGCTGCTGGCGGCTACCGCGCGCTACCTGCCGGAAACCCATCCGGTCGAGGCACGCGTACCGTTGTCGCCACGGGTGCTGATGCGTGACTACGTGCGCATCGGCTTCAACCCGCGCTTCCTGCGCCTGGCGCTGGCCGGCAGCATCGGTTTCGGCGGCATCTTCCTGTACATCTCCTCGGCGCCGGTGTTCGTGATGCAGCACCTGCACCTGGGCGAGGGGGGCTTCGCCTGGCTGTTCATTCCCACCATCGGCGGCATGACCACCGGCTCGTTCCTGTCCGGGCGCATGGCCGGGCACACCACGCCCACCCGCCAGGTCGCCATCGGTTTCAGCCTGTGCGCGCTGTCGGCGCTGCTGAATGTCGGCTACGTGGCGCTGTCGCCGCAGTTCGTGCTGCCGTGGGCGGTGCTGCCGATCTTCCTCGGCGGCATGGGCATGTCGCTGATCTTCCCGATCCTGGCCCTGGCGGTGCTGGACATGTACCCGCACCAGCGTGGCCTGGCATCGTCGCTGCAGGCCTTCGTGCAGCTGATGATCAGTACGGTGGTGGCCGGCGTGGTGTCGCCGCTGCTCAGTGCAAGCCCGCTGCACCTGGCACTGGGCCAGGCCGCGTTCTTCGGCGCCGGCTTCGTGTTCTGGTACTGGGAACACCAGCGTGAACGCGCGGCGCAGGCAGCCTGCACGGGCCATTGAGCAGCGCGCAGGGGTAGGGTGGGCGGTCATGCCAGCAACGCTTGCGGCGAGGAACGACCGGACTAGGCTGGGGACTCCAGCCAGCCGGTGCGTGGATGCACGACAGCCAGCCGATCCGATGTCGTTGCATGAGGTTCCCCCATGGCTGCGCAGCAGACCTACCGCCTGTTCGAGGTGGCGCTGAAGGAGCGCCGCGTTCTTTCCCCTTCCCTGGACCGCATGGTGTTCACCGGTGCCGACGTGGCGCGGATGAAGACCGAAGGCCCGGACCAGCGCATCAAGGTGTTCTTCCCCTTGCCCGGCCAGGACGTGCCGCAGGTGCCCAGCGGCGAGGACTGGTATCCGCGCTACCGGGCGCTGCCGGACGATCAGCGCCCGCCCATGCGCACCTACACCATCCGCCAGCTGCGTGCCGAGCAGGGCGAGGTCGACGTTGATTTCGTGCTGCATGGCGAGACGGGGCCGGCCTCGCGCTGGGCCATCCACGCGCGGCCGGGCGACCGCGTAGTGCTGCTGGCCCCCGATGCCGACTGTGCCGACAGCAGCGAAGGCTGGGAATGGAAACCGCCGGCGGGTGTCGGCCAGGTGCTGCTGGTGGCGGATGAAACCGCGCTGCCGGCAGTGGCTGGCATCCTCGAGGAACTGGCCGCGCTGGCCGATCCGCCACGCACGCTGGCGCTGCTGGAAGTGGCGCAGGCCGGCGATGCGGTGCCGCTGAAGGCGCCGGACACGGCCGAGCTGGTCTGGCTGCCACGCGGACAGGCGGCCCACGGCCAGCCGCTGCTGCAGGCGGTCCAGTCGCGGCTGGCAGCGGCCTCGGCGGTGTCTGCTGGTGACGAACTGGAGGAGATCGATGTCGACGCGCAGATCCTCTGGGAGCAGGCCGATGCCAGCGTGGCCGGGCCGCTGTATGCCTGGGTGGCAGGCGAGGCGGGGGCGGTGATGGCGATCCGTCGCCACCTGGTCCGCGACTGCGGGCTGGACCGCCGCGCGATCACCTTCATGGGCTACTGGCGGCACGGCAAAGTGCTGGACTGAGGGGTGTGAAGCGGCGTGGCGGGTGGGGTGCGCTATCCTTGCGCCCCCCTTTCGCAGCGGTACCGCACCATGTCCACCAGCTCCAAGACCCGCCGCGACCAGCGCCGTCGCCAGGAAAAGCAGGCCGCCAACAAGGCCGCTGCCCAGGCCTCGCCGGTGGAGCCGCATGCGGAACTGCGCGATGCACAGCGCACCCTGCTGGCCGGAGTCGTGCGCCGTGACGGCGAATGGGTGCTGGGCATGGATGGCCGCATTGCCGGCCACAGCGAGAGCGCGGCGCAGGTGCTGGCGCTGATCATGCAGGCCGGTGAGCTGCACGAACGCAATGGCACGCCGGTGCGCCTGGTGTACTCCGACGCACTGCGCGATGCCGCACAGGCCGAAGCCAAGGAGAAGGGCCAGACCTTCGAGGAATTCAAGGCGGAGCTGGCCGCAGCGATGGCAGCGAAGAAGAACAGCTGATCCGCCGTGGGTAGCGCCGGGCCATGCGCGGCGAGCGCAGCGGTGCGATGAAGAGCCGCCGGGCATGCCCGGCGCTACCGGAAACATCAGGGGCGGATCCTCGCGGACCCGCCCCTTCTTTCATTTCGCCGCCGGGGCCGCGTTGGCCTGCCAGCCGCACATCTGGCCTTCGTTCTGCTGCTTCAGCCACTCGTTGACCGGCGTGAAGTACTCGATCATCGGGCCGGCATCGAGCTTGTCGGTACCGGTCAGCTCCTTCAACGTGGCCTGCCACGGCTGGCTGGCACCCTTGCTCAGCATCGCCCAGTACTTCTGGCCGGCTTCCTTGTTGCCGTAGAAGGTGCACTCATGCAGCGGGCCCTTGTAGCCCGACGCGTCGCACAGGCCCTTGTAGAACTGGAACTGCAGGATGCGCGCCAGGAAGTAGCGGGTGTAGGGGGTGTTACCCGGCACGTGGTACTTCGCGCCCGGGTCGAAGAACTCCTCGCCACGGGTGCTGGCCGGGGCCACGCCCTGGTACTTGGCCTTCAGGTCCCACCACGCCTTGTTGTAGTTGTCGGCGGTGATCGAACCGTCGAACACGCCCCAGCGCCAGCGATCGATCATCAGCCCGAACGGCAGGAACGACACGCCCGACAGCGCCATGCGCATCTGGTTGTTGATGACCGCCTCACGGCTCTCGGTCGGCGCATCGACCAGGCCGATCGAGCTGAGGTACTTGGGCGTCATCGCCAGCACGATGGTGTCGCCGATCGCTTCGTGGAAGCCATCGTTGGCACCGCCCTGGAACAGCGGCGGCAGCGGGTTGTAGGCCAGGTCGTAATAGATGTGGCCCAGCTCGTGGTAGATGGTGGTGAAGTTCTCTTCGTTCGGCTTGATGCACATCTTGGTGCGCACATCGCCTTCCATGTTCATGTCCCAGGCGCTGGCGTGGCAGACCACGTCGCGGTCATCGGGCTTGATGAACTGGGTTTTTTCCCAGTACGACTGCGGCAGCGACGGCATGCCCAGCGACACGTAGAAGTCCTGCGCGCGCTCGGTCATCTGCTTGGCGGTACGCAGTTCGGCCTCGCGCTGCGCCTTGTACTGGGCGGCCACGTTGGCATCCTTGCCGCCGGCCTTCGCCAGTGCCGCGCTCAGGTTGGTCTGGTACTGCTTTTCCAGCGCCGCGGTGATGTCCAGGCTGCCGGCGCCAGGGTAGGGTTCCAGCTGGTCCCACAGGTTGGACCAGTCCTGCTGCCACATGTTGCCCAGCAGGTGCGCAGCGATCAGGCCATTGCCCACTTCGGCCTTGTCCTTGCCGTAGGTCTTGTCCAGCTTGCCGCGCGCGTAGCAGTGTAGCTGTTCGTACATCGGCTTGACCTGCTCCCACAGGCGATCGGTTTCAGGGCCGATCTGCTCCGGCGGCATGTCGTAGCCACTGCGCCACATCTGGCCGGCATCGGTGAAGCCCATGCCCTTGGCGCCTTCGTTCACCAGGCCGACGAACTTCTGGTAGTCGCCGCGCATGCTCTTGGTGGTGCTGTGCCAGCCCTGCCACGCATCGAGCTGCTTGTCGTAGTCGCGGCTGCGTGCCAGCACCTGCTCCAGCTCGCCAAGCTGGCGGCAGGAGTTCGGATCATTGGCATCGGTGCAGTACTTGCCGGCACCGTAGCTGCCTTCCATACGGGTGGCGATCTGGGTCAGCTCGGCCAGCTTGGCCGGATCGCGCGGCGCCGGCATCGAGGACATCAGCTTCAGCAGATGGATCGCGCGCTTGCTGTCCTCGCTCATCGGCTTGCCGTCGAATTTGGCAGCCTGTTCGATCCAGCTGTTGAGCTGGGTCAGCGAGCGCTCGTTGGCCTTGGCGGCGATGCGTTCGGAATCACTGTTGATGTAGGTGGAGGACAGCCACTGCGCCGAGGTCATCTCCGGGTAGGCGGCCTTGAATTCGGCATTGATGCGGGCCACGAACTGGTCGGCGGTTTCGCCGGCCGGAGCGCTGCTGCTGGCGGTATCGGTGCCTGGGGTGGGTTCCTTCTTGCAGGCGGCCAGGGCCAGCGTGGCGGCGGCGACAGCCGAGGCCAGCAGGAGATGACGGTGTTTCACGGGCGGTCCTTGGGTGGTGAACGACGGCCGAAGGCTAGTGGGCAGCCGCTGCCACCGCAAGTGGCGGAAGTCGGTAGGGTTCGGCAGGGCTGCGCCCTGCACCCGCAGAAGCAACGGCAACGGCCGAAGCAACAGCAGAAGCGGGCTATCCGTGGGATGGCGGGGCGGTGTGGGCTTGCAGGACACGCCGTAAACCCATCCATGGGGGCTCGATGGCGCCATCCATGGCGCCAACGGTCCTGCAATCCCACACCGCCCCACCTCTGACAGATCGCGGCGGCCGTTGGTGGGTGTCGACCTTGGTCGACACATCTGTCAGGTATCGAAAATCAAAATGGGGTCGGATCCGTTTTCCTCAGGAAAACGGATCCGACCCCAAGGTCGTTCCAACAGATCGCGGAAAACTGTCGAAGGCGGGGTGGGTCCGGTGGCGGGGGTGTCAGCCGCATGGATGCGGCTGCCAAGCCTCCAGGGACGGATTCACGGCGTCCCCCGCCACCGGACCCACCCCGCCAATCCCCAGGAAACCTGCTTCTGGTGTTGCTGCGGCACTTGCCGTTGCAGTTGCCTCTGCAGGTGCAGGGCTGCAAGCCCTGCCGAACAACCCTCAACCTTCGCAGTTGGCGAACACGTCGCGGTCGCGCTCATACAGCAATGTCTTCACCTGCATCAGCCCCAGCACCGATGGGAACAGGTTGTCGTGGTCGGTATACGCTGCCGAACGCTTGCGCACGCACTGCAGGTCCAGCCCACGGCTGCTGGCGAAGCCGGGCGAGAACCACATCGTCATCGGCACACGGGTCTGCTCGGCCGGGGCGATCGCATACGGCACGCCATGCAGGAACAGGCCCTTCTCGCCCAGCGATTCGCCATGGTCGGACAGGTAGATCATCGCCGTGTCGTAATCCTGCATGCCTTGCAACGTGCCGATCGTCTTGCTCAGGAAGTGATCGGTGTACAGCACCGCGTTGTCGTAGCTGTTGGTGATCTCTTCGCGCGAGCAACGACCGATGTCACGGGTGTCGCAGGTTGGCTTGAAGCGGGCGAAGGCGGCCGGGTAGCGCTCGAAGTACGCCGGGCCGTGGTTGCCCAGCTGGTGCAGCACCACCACCCGGTCGCCGGGCTTTGCGCGTACCTGGGTAGCCAGGTCCTGCAGCAGGATTTCGTCCATGCAGCGGCCATCGGCACACAGCCCCGGCGTGGTCGCATCGGACAGTGACTGGAACTCCAGGCCTTCGCACACGCCCTTGCAGCCAGACTGGTTGTCACGCCACAGCGGTGCGATGCCGGCGCGGTTCAGCACATGCAGCAGCGACTGGTGTGCACGGATCTTCTTCTCGTCGTACTCGTGGCGTCCCCACGGCGAGAACAGGCACGGCAGCGACACTTCGGTGCTGGTGCCGCAGGAGTGCATGTCGGGGAAGTTGATCACCGGTGCCTGGGCCAGTTCCGGGGTGGTGTTGCGGCCACCGTTGAGGCCCCAGTTCTGCGCACGCACGGTCTCGCCCATCACGATCACCAGCAGGCGAGGCTTGCTGGCCGCAGCGCGCGGCGTGGCCTTGGCGTCGGTGCCGATCGGCAGCTTCGGCGCGCGCTGCACGGGGTTGTCGCCACGCAGTGCACGCGGCAGGCCCAGCAGCACGTTGGCCGGGGTGGCGAGGTAACGCACTTCACGCTGGTTGCGCATCAGTGCGGAGACATCCTGGAACGAGATCAGCGCACCGCCAATGGCGGTCACCGCTGCCACGACCAGGAAGCCGAGGCGCCACAGCAGGCTGCGGCCCCAGCTGCGGCGGCGCAGCTGCACGCGCCACAGCACGACCATCGGCAGGATGGCCAGCAACAGCACCGGCCACAGCAGCGACACGGTCATCAGCTCGCGGCTTTCCTTGGGGTCGGTCGCCAGCACGTTGCGCAGCATGTCCGCATCCAGGTAGATGTGGTAGCGGCTCATGTAGTGCGCAGCAAACGCTGTCACCAGCAGCAACAGGCTGATCACCACCTTGGCATTCCAGCGCCAGACCAGGATGCCCAGCAGCACGCCATGTGCACCCAGCAGCAACAGCAGCAGCGAAAGTCCGTAGCGCAGGCTGCCCGGATGGCTGGCCATCGCGCTGTGCCAGAACAGGCCGTTGCCGGCCACCGCAAAGAACAGGCTGGTCAGCGCGATCAGTGCTTCGGTGGAAAGCTGCGGCCGCCAGTTGCGAAGACCCGCAAGCGCGGGGAGGCGGGCGGGGCGTTGGACCGATGCACTCATGCGTTTGCCTCCTGGCGGTTGGGACGGTCCAGCTGACGGCGTGTCAGGACGCGTTTGACGATCAGATACAGGCCCAGCGAAAGCAGCCAACATATCAACGCAGTGGCAACGTCATGCGAAAGGAAATGGGCGCCCCGCAGCTGCTGGCTGATGCCGAATACCAGGCCGGTGCCGAGGCCGATCCACAGCCCTGCCAAGCGCCAGGACGGGCGCCACAGCAACGCGAAGAAATACAGGCAGAGCCACGCGTAGCCTGCGCTGGCATGCCCTGCCGGGAAGCAGGCCTGCGCGGCCATGCCGGCCGGGCGTGTGGTGAACAGACCGATGAAAGGCTGGTTGCCACCATAGCGGAGCAGGTCCCAGGGGCATTCCATCGGCACCAGCGACTTCAGAAGGGAGATCACGCCGGTGCCCAGCGCCATGGCAATCACGACATAAAGCAGCGCCCATTGCAGGGTGCGATCGCGACCCTTACGCCAGTGGTGGAAACACAGCAGGATCGCGACCAGCGCCGCTGCCGTGCTCAGCCACTTGCCGGCCTTGTGCACCAGGGTGCGGGTGCCCCAGGCGTCCTGCAACGCCCAATGGCCGCCCTCAAGACGGAACAGGTGGTCGGCCACCCATTGATCACCGCCGAATCCCATCAGCAGCGTAAACACGGGCAGACCGATTGCGACAGGCAGCCAGAGGTGAGTTACGGCAAATCGTGACGCCAGTGGCGATGTCGCAAGCGGCGCTACCGAATCAAGGGGACGGACGGGCATGCTGGGAAAGGGCGGTTCGGGAATCCGCGGTCATGCTCGTCACCTGGATGTCGGAGAAGGGTCGGACGCTCGTTCGTGCCGGGTTAATGCTTGCCCGGCACATGTCAACGTTCAGTCTTCTTCGGCGGTCGATCCTGTCCGCTCGGCGTGGCAGTCCGGGTTCCATGCAGTACCGGGAAGCAGTTGCCAACGATTCCTGTTGGCGACACCGATGTCGATCACCTTGGCCGGATCCACGCAGGGGCTCATCGCGTCGTCCAGCACCAGCAGCCAGCGCTTGTCCGGTGCCTCGGCCAGCCACGGGCCGGCATCGTGCCATTGCTCGGCCCAGGGGCGCTTGAAGCCGAACTCGCGTACCGGGCGGTCGGCCTGCAGCAGGTTCTGTTCGCGCCAGGCCACCAGCGCCAGTTCGGCGTCTGGTCCGATCCGCGCGCCGACCCGGCGCATCAGCGCCGACGCCGAGGCGTAGGGGTCCAGCGCCGGAATCAGCACCAGGCCGTAGAGCATCCACAGCATGCCGTGGGTCAGCAGCACCAGCGTCGCTGCGCGGCGCACCCGCAACCAGACAATCAACGTCGCCAGCGCGATGGCGAAGGTCAGCAGGCCATCACCCAGCACTGGCAGCAGGGTGTCGGGCATCGCCCGGCGTTCCAGCTGGGCCACCGCCCACGGGTGTTCGGTCATCAGCATCACGCCCAGCGTGCCGGTGGCCAGCATCAGCACCACGCTGTAGCCGAACAGGTAGCGGCGCACGCACAGGCGGCGCAGCAGGCCGGGCAGCAATGGCGCCACGGCCAGGGCCATCGCCGGCAGCATCGGCAGCAGGTACACCTCGCGCTTGCCCGGGCTGGCGCTGAAGAACACCAGCACCAGCACGGCCCAGCCCAGCAGCAGCCACTGGCGGCGGTCGCCGCGGCGGATACGGCGCCACCAGGGCTTGAACAGCATCGGCAGCAGCAGGCTGCCCGGCAGCCACAGGGTCAGGATCACCTGCAGGTAGTACCAGGCGGGCTGCCGGTGGTGCCAGGCATTGGCGTAACGGGTACCGGTCTGCTTGAACAACAGCTCATGCGCGTAGGCCTGCAGTTCGGCCGTGGGCGTGTGCAGCAGGGCCCAGCCCAGCGGCGCCAGCCACACCCCGACACCCAGCAGGAAGGCCGGAATCAGCCACAGCAGGGTGGCCGGATGCGGGCCTTCCACCGCGTACCCCCGGCGACGCTGGTACAGCCACCAGCCAAACCAGGGCAGCACCATCAGCAGCGGCAGGAAGCCCACGCCCTTGGTCACGGTACCCACGCCGGCGGCAAAGCCGGCCAGCCACAGGGCGGGCAGATTGCGGCGTTCGCACAGGTGGCGCATCAGGCCCCACAGGGCCACGGTGGTCATGCCCACCAGCACCATGTCGATCTGCGCGCGCTTGGCCATCAGCCCGAACTGCAGGGTGCAGAACAGCGCCGCCAGGGCGTAGATGGAATGCCGTGGCGACCACAGCCGCCGTGCCAGGTCCGACACCAGCCACAGGCTGAGCAGGGCGCCCAGCAACGATGGCAGCAGGAACGACCACTGCCAGCTGCCGACGATCTCGTAGGCGGCGGCCTGCAGCCACATGAAGACCGGCGGCTTCTCCGCATACAGCTCCACGCCGCGGTGCGGCAGCAGCCATTGCCCGCTCTCGACCATGGTCCTCGCCGCCAGCACGAAGCGCGGCTCGTCCGGCGGCTGCGGCTGCCGAAGGCCGATCCCCGCTGCCAGCGCAGCAATGATCAGCAGCCACAACAGGGGCAGGCGCCAACGGCGGGGCAGGGCTACGGGCACGGCAGGCTCCGGGAGCAAAACGGCCATTCTGAGGTGGCGGGGGTGGGAAAAGCGTCAGAGCGACGCCGGGGCGACCGCATTCCGACATGTGCGGCGCTACCATGGTACGAACTTCCGTGGATGTTTCGTGCATGCGTCTGTTGGTGATCGAGGACAACCGCCAGCTGGTGGCCAACCTGTTCGACTATTTCGAGTCGCGCGGGCATGTGCTCGACGTGGCGCCGGATGGCATCACCGGACTGCACCTGGCCGGAAGCCATCCGTATGACGCGGTCATCCTGGACTGGATGCTGCCGCGCATGGAGGGCCCGGAGGTGCTGCGCCGGCTGCGCGCCGAGCATGCATCGGAAGTGCCGGTGATCATGCTGACCGCGCGTGACGAGCTGCCGGACAAGATTGCCGGCTTCCGCGCCGGCGCCGACGACTACCTGACCAAGCCGTTCGCGCTGCCCGAGCTGGAGGTGCGGCTGGAAGCGCTGCTGCTGCGTGCGCAGGGCCGCAACCCGCGCAAGCGCCTGCAGGTGGGCGACCTGGTGCTGGATCTGGCGACGCTGGAGGCCCAGCGTGAGGGCCAGGTGCTGCACCTGTACCCGGCCTGCCGCAAGCTGCTGGAAGTGCTGATGCGCGCCAGCCCGGGGGCGGTCACCCGCCAGCAGCTGGAATTCGCCCTGTGGGGCGACGAACCGCCGGATGGCGATCTGCTGCGTTCGCATGTCTACGAACTGCGCCGCAGCGTCGATGGTCCGTTCGCCGAGAAACTGATCCATACCCTGCCGCGGGTGGGCTACCGGCTGGCGGTGACCACCGCCAGCGATGCGAGCAAGGTTGACGATGAAGGCGCGTAAGCCGGGGCCGCTGTACCGGCGCGTGGTGTGGTGGTTGCTGGGCTATCTGGCGCTGCTGTCGATCGCGGTGTTCAGCGTCGGCAACTATGTGCATGAACATGCCGAGCATGCCGCCTGGCGCGCACTGCTCAATTCCGAACTGGACAGCATCGTCGAGCACGTCGAGCACGAGCCGCATTACCGCTGGCAGGATTCGGACACGCTCAGCCTGTACCGGTTCGATGCGGTCAACCTGCCCGAGGGCCTGCGCACATTGCATCCGGGGCTGCATGACGGCGTGATGGTCAAGGGGCGCGAGACGGCGGTGATGGTGCGCGAAACCGAGCCGATGGGCCGGGTCGCGCTGGTTCTGGACATCTCCGACTTCCATGACCTGGAACAGTTCGCCACGCGCTGGGTGATGCTGGCCGGGGTGATCATGATCTTCGTCACCGTGCTGATGGCGTCGTTCGGCATGGAGCGCATGGTGCGCCCGTTGAGCCTGCTGGCGCAGCACATCGCCGCGCTGCGGCCGGGGGTTCAGGGGCAGCGCATCGAGGTCGACCCGCGCGGCAGCTCCGAGCTGCATACCATTGCCGATGCATTGAACGACTACCTGGACCGCAACGAGCAGTTCGTCGAACGCGAACGGGTCTTCATCAGCACCGCCAGCCACGAACTGCGTACGCCGATCGCGGTGATGACCGGTGCTGCAGAGCTGGCGCTGGAACAGCCGGGCCTGCCCGAGCGCGCGCGCCAGCAGATGCAGCGCGTACTTCGCACCGCGCAGAGCGTGGAGCAGCTGATCGAACTGTTGCTGGTGCTGGCCCGTGACCCGGCGCGCCTGGCCGCGCGCGCCGAGCGCATCGCGCTGGACCAGCTGTTGCCGGAAATCGTTGACGACCATCGTCATCTGCTCGGCGACAAGGACCTGAGCATCGGCATCCAGGCTGCCCCGGTGGATATCGTTGCGCCGCTGGCCGTTGTGCAGGCCGCGATCGGCAACCTGCTGCGCAATGCCATCGAGAACAGTGGGCGTGGCCACATTGAGTTGCGCCTGAGCTCGTCGGCGGTACTGACGCTGCAGGATCCCGGGCATGGCATGAGCCCGGAGGAGATTGCGGCGATCCACGCGCGGATGGCCCGTGGCGAGCGTGCCGACCGTGGCGGCGGCATTGGCCTGGATCTGATCGCACGACTGTGTGAACACCTGGGCTGGACCCTGCAGCTGCATCCCTGTGAGCCGCGAGGCACGCGTGCCACCCTCGACTTCAGCGCCTCACGTCCGGGCTGAACCGGCCGTCCTGCGGCATGCCAACCCTGGTTGGCATGCCGTCCGCATCACCGCCTGTCCGGCCGCGCCACGTGCTGGTCGATCAGGATCACGTTGCCATCCGGATCGGCCAGCTGCAGGTAGCCGGTGCCGTGCCCATCAGGATCGGTGCGCACCGCCAGTTCGATGCCCTTCGCATCCAGCTCCGCCTGCAGCTCGCGCACGTCCTGGAAGTGGGGCAGTTCCTGCTTGTTCTGGTCCCAGCCCGGGTTGAAGGTGAGCAGGTTGCCTTCGAACATGCCCTGGAACAGGCCGATGACAATGCCGTTGTTGCGCATCACCAGCCAGTTCTGCGCCGGCTCGCCGCCGGTCACCGAGAAGCCCAGTGCTTCGTAGAAGGTGCGGGAGGCCGACAGGTCCCTGACCGAGAGGCTGACGGAGAAGGCGCCGAGCTGCATGGGAGAGGCTCCGGGAAAGGGAAGCCGGCACTGCAGCATGACCCGGCGTGAAGACAATGTTAATCTGCGGATGCGCCGCTTTATGCGGCGCTTTTTTTTCCCGCTCTTTCGATCGACAGAGGATCCCATGCCGACCGAACCCGCTACTGCCCTGATCAGCAACGACATCGTTGGCCTGGGCCTGATTGCCGCCACCCTGGCCCTGATCTTCTGGGCTGCCAGTGGCCCGACCCCTCTGCTGAAGAAGATCTTCGCCTGGGTGCCGGCGCTGCTGCTGTGCTACTTCATCCCCGCCATCTACAACACCGCCGGTGTCATCGATGGCCACAACACCTCGCTGTACAACCCGGTTGCACGCGACGTGCTGCTGCCGGCCGCGCTGGTCCTGCTGACCCTGTCGATCGACCTCAAAGGCATTGCCAAGCTCGGCCCCAAACTGCTGATCGTGTTCTGCGCCGGTACCGCCGGCATCATGCTCGGCGCCATCGTCTCGTTCCAGCTGATGAAGCTGATCCACCCGGAAACCGTGGCCGGTGATACCTGGGCCGGCATGGCGGCGCTGGCCGGCAGCTGGATCGGTGGCGGCGCCAACATGGTCGCCATGCGCGAAGTGTTCGGCACCGATGCCACCACCTTCGGCCAGTTCGCCGTGGTCGACGTGGCCTGCGCCAGCCTGTGGATGGCCATCTTGTTGTTCCTGGCCAACCGCGCACAGCAGATCGACACCCGCAACGGTGCCGATACCCGTGCCATCGACGAGATGAAGGCGCGCATCAGTGCCTACGAGGCGCAGAACGCACGCATTCCGAGCATGACCGACCTGATGGTGATCGTCGGCGTGGCACTGGGCGGTGTCGGCCTGGCGCATGCCATCGCTGCGCCGCTGTCGGGCTGGTTCAAGGCCAACGTCAGCTGGGCTAGCCAGTTCAGCCTGGACAGCCAGTTCGTGTGGGTGATCCTGCTGTCCACCGCAATGGGCCTGGGCCTGAGCTTCACCCGCGCGCGGCGGCTGGAAGCGGCCGGTGCGTCGCGGCTGGGCACGGTGTTCCTGTACTTCCTGATCGCCTGCATCGGCATGCAGATGAACCTGCTGTCGCTGCTGGACCGGCCGTGGTTGTTCCTGCTCGGCGCGATCTGGATGGCCACCCACGTGCTGGTGCTGTGGGTGGTGGCCAAGCTGCTGCGCGCGCCGTTGTTCTTCTTCGCGATCGGTTCGCAAGGCAACATCGGTGCGGCTGCTTCGGCCCCCGTGGTGGCGGCGGCGTTCCATCCGACACTCGCTCCCGTGGGCGTGCTGTTGGGTACGGTGGGCTATGCCACCGGCACCGGGCTGGCCTATGTCACTGGCCTGATCCTGAAGTGGATGGCCAACGGCTGAGTCCGGGCCTCCGTGGGATCGCGTCCCATGTAGAGCCGAGCCCATGCTCGGCTCTTTTTTTGCCGGCCGCAGGCGGAACTGTGCAGTACATACCGGAACGTATGGTGTCAGCGTCGTAGCGTAGGCAGCACCTGTCGCTCATCCGCAGCGACGTTGCCGGGGGCTGGAATGACGCAACGACAGATGATTCGCGGGGTTGCAGCGCTGGCGCTGCTGCTGGCCAGTGCGGGGGCAGCTGCACAAGGTGCTGCAACTGCGCGTGGCGCCCAGGTTCAGGCCGTGACCGAGGCGAGTGCGCGCGAGGTGGCTTCGCTGATCACGCAACCGGGCTTTGCCGAGATCGTGCGCGGCACGCTGGTGGCATCGCCCGAGCAGGCCGTGGCACTGGATGCGGTGATGGAGCGCTTTGACCCGGATGTTCGTACCCGGGCCAGTGTCTCCCTGGCCAGCAACGATCAACGGTTGCGCCAGGCCAAGGGATTGCCGGAGCAGGGTGAGGGCCTGCTGCAGCTGCGCGCCTATGTTCCCGAGGGCCAGTCGCTGGCGGACACCGCTCCGCAACTGCTGTGGGTGGCCAGCCTGCCGCGCGGCAACGACCGGGACTGGACCACCTTGACCGCCTATGACGCGCAGGGCCGCGCGCATGTGCTGGATGCGAAGCGTGCGCCGTCATTTCCGGTGCTGATCGTCGATGTTGATACCCGCCGTTCGGTGCAGGAGGGCATGGCGCTGGTCAACGCCGGGTTGCGCGCACGCGGCCTGCAGTCACCCGAGCGCATCCAGCTGTCTGCCGATGGCGCGCGCGCGTCGCTGGATATCACCCGTCTCGACCGCATCCGCCTGGCCGATGACCAGGAGCCGTGGGCATTGGGCGCGGCCGAGGTGTTCGCGGTGGTGTCCGGGCTGCAGGTCGGCAAGACCGAGCCGGAAATGGCCACGGTCGACATGCCCTACCTGGACTACGACAAGACCGACTACACCCCGCAACAGGCGCTGATCCTGTGGGGCAACTACCGCTTCAACGCGGCCAACGTGCAGCTGTTCGAGGATGACGGCGACACCAACTACCAGGACCTGCTGGTGGCGTTGAGCAACGGTGTGAAGGCGGCACTGGGCGCGTTTGCGCCGGAGTATTCAGTGATCGCCGATATCGCCGGTGCGATCCTGAAGGCGATGCCAACGTCGTGGTTCTCCAACGACATCGATTACGTGGACAGCTTCTACCTGGTACAGCGTGGCCAGGCGTACACCGATCGCATGGGCGCGGCGAACAACGCCAGGGTCACGCTGACGCCGATCACGCTGGTGGAGTAGGTCAGCAGGGCTTGCAGCCCTGCACCCGCTCAATGCAGCGGCAACGGCCAGATCAAGAGCGGCATTCCGCAGGATGGCGGCGTGGGTCCGGTTGCGGGGGACGGCGCAAGTACGTCCATGTAGCCTCGGTCGCCGCATCCATGCGGCTCACGCCCCCGCAATCGGACCCACCCCGCCTTCGACGGTTGGCCGGCGTCCAGTAGATCCACGCCATGCGTGGATGAAATCTGTCAGATGTCGACAAACAAGATGGGGTCAGATCCTTTTTCCGAAGGAAAACGGATCTGACCCCGGTTGTGTCTTGCCGTCACCGGCAATCTGTCAGAGGCGGGGCACTGTGGGTTTGCGGGGTGTGAGCGGCATGGATGCCGCGACCAAGCCCCCATGGACGGGTTCACGGCGGCCCCGCAAACCCACAGTGCCCCGCCATCCCTCAGGAAGCCAGCTTCTGCAGGTGCCGTTGCCTCCGCGGGCGCCGGGCTGCAAGCCCGGCACCCAACCCTCAACAGCAGCGACCACCGTTGCGTCCGCCGTAGCGCGCTTCCTGGCGCTCGCGGAAGAACGTCTTGTAGTCCATCGGCTCCTGGTCCGGATGCTTTTCCAGCATGTGCCGGACGTAGTTGTCGTAATCAGGAATGCCACAGCATAGCCGTGCGGTCTGCACCAGGCGCCGCCAGATGCGGCGGTGCGCCTGGTACTGGCCGGCGGGAACCAGTTGCGTGCTCATCACAGGTCCACCATTTCATGCGGCTTCAGGGCCACGTAAGGGGTCTCGCGGTCGCTGCGCTGCGGGTTGCGGCGTGCCGCCAGGATGGTCTTGATCGAATACACCAGCACTGCACCCACCACCAGCAGGAACAGCGCGGTCAGGCCGGTGTTGACGTAGGCGTTGACCACGATCTGCTTCATCTGCGCCACCGACTTGGCCGGTGCGGTGATGGTGTCGCTGGCGAGGGCGGCCTGGAACTTGTGTGCCTGGGCCAGGAAGCCCTGTGCCGGGTTGCTGTCGAAGATCTTGATGAAGCCGGCGTAGGTGGTGCAGATCAGCAGCCAGATGGCTGGCACTGCCGTCACCCACGCATAGCGGTCACGCTTCATCTTGAACAGCACCACCGTGCCCAGCATCAGCGCGATACCGGCCAGCATCTGGTTGGAGATGCCGAACAGCGGCCACAGCGTCTGGATGCCACCGAACGGATCGACCACGCCGGTGTAGAGCAGGTAGCCCCACAGCGCCACGCAGCCGGCGGTACCGATGATGTTGGCGGTCCACGATTCGGTCTTCTTCAGCGCCGGCACGAAGTTGCCCAGCAGGTCCTGCAGCATGAAGCGGCCGGCACGGGTGCCAGCGTCGACTGCAGTGAGGATGAACAGTGCTTCGAACAGGATCGCGAAGTGGTACCAGAACGCCATCATCGCGTCGCTGCCACTGGGAATCGCTTCGTGCAGGATCTGCGCGATGCCCACCGCCAGTGTCGGCGCGCCGCCTGCGCGATGCAGGATGGTCGGTTCACCAATCGCCGCCGCGGTCGCGGTCAGCTGTTCGGGGGTGATGGTGAAGCCCCAGGTGTTGGTGATGTAGTGCGCTGCCGATGCGGCATCGGCACCGATCACTGCCGCCGGGCTGTTCATCGCGAAGTAGATGCCCGGATCGATGATCGAGGCCGCGACCAGTGCCATCACCGCCACGAACGATTCCATCAGCATGCCGCCGTAGCCGATGTAGCGCATGTGTGCTTCATTGGCCAGCAGCTTCGGCGTGGTGCCCGAGGAGATCAGCGCGTGGAAGCCGGACACCGCACCGCAGGCGATGGTGATGAACAGGAACGGGAACATGCCGCCCTTCCACACCGGACCATCACCGCTGGCGGCGAACTGGGTCAGCGCCGGCATCTTCAGTTCCGGCATCACCACCAGGATGCCGATGGCCAGCGCGATGATGGTGCCGATCTTGAGGAAGGTCGACAGGTAGTCGCGCGGTGCCAGCAGCAGCCACACCGGCAGCACCGAGGCGACGAAGCCGTAGCCGATCAGCATCCAGGTGATCTGGGTGCCGGTGAAGGTGAACGCAGGGCCCCACACCGGATCGGCGGCGACCTTGCCGCCGTACCAGATCGCGGCCAGCAGCAGGATCAGGCCGACCACCGAGATCTCGCCGATCTTGCCGGGGCGGATGTAGCGCATGTACACGCCCATCAGGATCGCGATGGGCATCGTCGCGATCACCGTGAACATGCCCCACGGGCTTTCGGCCAGTGCCTTGACCACCACCATCGCCAGCACTGCCAGGATGATGATCATGATCAGGAACGCGCCGAACAACGCGATCGTTCCAGGCACCTGGCCCATTTCCTCGCGCACCAGGTCACCCAGCGAACGACCGTTGCGGCGGCTGGACAGGAACAGGACCATGAAGTCCTGCACCGCGCCGGCCAGCACCACGCCCACCACCAGCCACAGCAGGCCGGGCAGGTAGCCCATCTGCGCGGCCAGCACCGGGCCGACCAGCGGGCCGGCACCGGCAATGGCGGCGAAATGGTGGCCGAACAGCACGTGCTTGTTGGTCGGCACGTAGTCCAGGCCATCGTTGTTGATCACCGCCGGGGTGGCCCGGGTCGGATCCAGCTGCATCACCTTGTTGGCGATGAACAGGCTGTAGAAGCGGTAGGCGACCAGGTACAGCGAAACTGCTGCGACGACGATCCACAACGCATTGATGTGTTCGCCGCGGCGCAGGGCCACGGTGCCCAGACAGAAGGCGCCGAGCAGGGCGAGGGCCGCCCAGCCTATTTTGGAAAACCCTTTCATGAGGTGCTCTCTCCCGGAAAGACAGTCAAAGAGTCCCGCGTGCCCTCGGCAGGGTCAATTGGCACAGGACGAATCGGCGGTAGTACTTTGGTCGTACGCTTGTTGTGCTGACGTGCAGCGAACATCAGGGATGGAACAATCGGTTGCGGCGCCGTCCATTGGCGCGCAGCCGTGTGGCGTCCATCTTCAGTGGCATCCATCCAACAGGAGTCGCCATGAGCTTTCCCGAACCGGTCCGCGTGCTGCGGACCATCCGTGGCATGCCCACCTCCGACGGTGCCGGCGTGCGCCTGACCCGTGTCATCGGCGGCCCCACGCTGCCGGACCTGGATCCGTTCCTGCTGCTCGATGAATTCGGCACGGACCGTGCCGAGGACTACATCGCCGGCTTCCCGGAGCATCCACATCGTGGTTTCGAGACCGTCACCTACATGCTTGACGGGCGCATGCGGCATCGCGACAACCACGGCAACGAGGGCCTGCTGACCCCGGGCAGCGTGCAGTGGATGACCGCAGGCCGTGGCCTGGTGCATTCGGAAATGCCCGAGCAGGAAAGTGGGCAGATGCGCGGCTTCCAGCTGTGGGTGAACCTGCCGGCGAAGGAGAAGATGACGGATCCGAAGTACCAGGAATTCGCCCCTGAGCGGATTCCGGTGATGCACCCGGAAGCGGGCGTGGACGTGAAGGTGATTGCCGGCAACGTGGATGGCACGCAGGGCCCGATCGTGCAGCCGGCCACCGAGCCGCTGTACCTGGACATCACGCTGGCCCCGGATCGCGCCTGGACCCATGCGTTGCCGGAAGGGCACAACGCCTTTGCATACGTGTTCGAAGGTGGCGTGACCGTGGGTGAGCAGGACGCGGCGCGCGATGTCGCCCGCCAGGAACTGGCGGTGCTGGGTGGTGGCGAGCAGCTGCATCTGTCGGCCGGCAGCGAGGGTGCGCGGCTGATCCTGGTGGCCGGTCGTCCGTTGCGCGAACCGGTGATGCGCCATGGCCCGTTCGTGATGAACACGCGGCAGGAACTGATGCAGGCCTTCGTCGATTTCCAGGAAGGCAAGTTCTGACGGATTGCGCCGGGCCATGCCCGGTGAAAGAAACCGGTAACGCCGCCGGGCCATGCCCGGCGGACGTCCCGCGCGTCGGATCCTGCGGGGATGCTGCCAGGCAGTCATCCCCGCCATCGTCAGTTCCCGGCAGCCACGGCCGACGGGGTCAGGCTCATGCCCTGCGCCAGCTGCTGCAGCGAGCCCAGTTCCTGCGCGCTGTCCGGATACAGCGAAATCTGCGCGTAACGCCCTTTGTCGAGCTTGACCACACTGATGCGGCGCTCGGCATAACCGGGCGGCTGCTGGCCTCCCAGATCGGGCTGGTACCAGTACAGCGATTCACCGCCGAAGCTGCCCTTTTCCTGGCGCAGCGAGCGGTTCAATGGAAGGTTGGGATCGCGCGCACTGAGCATCAGGGTCAGTACCTCGCGGCCATCGCCGGTGCTGGCGCGGCAGACCAGGAAATCGGCCTGTGCCTGCCGTTGCCACTGCAGGCCGCTGCTGGCCGGCAATGAAGGACATTCGGTGGGAGCCTGCGCGGCGGCCTGGGCCGCAGCGAACAGCAGGCTCGACAACACTACAGGCGCGAACTTCATGCATCCCCCAAGGTGGTGTGTCGTTGGCTCCGCCGGATGGACCGGCAGCCTTGGCATCCCATCCCCGGATGCCACCCCGGCCGGCATGTGCACGGACGGTCAACTCAACCTTAACGGAACGTGAGCGCTCGCACAAATTGCGGTTACAAGCGTAACCATTGCGGCCGAAGGTCGGCCGCAATGGTTCGTACAGGCCTCAGCGGTCGTTGCCGATCCACTTGTAGATGATGCCGCCGATCGCGCCGCCCAGCAGCGGGGCGACCCAGAACAGCCACAGCTGGCTGACCGCACCGCTGCCGGCGAAGAAGGCCACGGCGGTGGAGCGCGCCGGGTTCACCGAGGTGTTGGTGACCGGGATGCTGATCAGGTGGATCAGGGTCAGCGACAGGCCGATCGCCAGCGGCGCGAAGCCAGCCGGTGCCTTGCCATGGGTGGAGCCCATGATCACGATGAGGAACACTGCGGTCAGCACCACTTCGCACAGGAAGGCCGCCGCCACGCTGTAACCGCCGGGCGACAGCGCGCCATAACCATTGCTGGCGAACGCACCGGCCTGGCTGCCGTCGATGGCGAAGCCGCTGGCCCCGGAGGCGATCTGCAGCAGGATGAAGCCGGCCAGCAGGCCGCCTGCCACCTGGGCGATGATGTACGGCACGAGGTCCCTGGTCGGGAAGCGGCCGCCGGCCCACAGGCCGACGCTGACCGCCGGATTGAAGTGCGCGCCGGAGATATGGCCGAACGCATAGGCGCCGGTCACCACGGTCAGGCCAAAGGCCAGGGCGACGCCGAGGAAGCCGATACCCAGCGGATTGCCGTCACCGCCGAACTTGGCGGCCAGCACCGCACTGCCGCAGCCACCCAGAACCAGCCAGAACGTGCCGAGGAATTCGGCGGACAAGCGTTTACCCATGCTCATGTGTTGCACTCCTTTGACGGTGAAAGTGTGATTTATGTCACATTTCAGTGATCAGCGGGTGACTGTAGCGTCAACGCCGGGTGCAGGGATACACCTTCGGATGTGTGCAACACGCGATGTTCAGTACTGCGGCAGCGGGATGAATTCCTTGTCGTCGCCCGGAATGGTGCCGAAGCGGCCGGCTTCCCAATCGTGCTTGGCCTGCTCGATACGCTCCTTCGAGCTGGATACGAAGTTCCACCACAGATGACGCGGGCCATCCAGCGGCTCGCCGCCGAACAGCATCGCCTTCACCGGCGTCTTCGCGCGCAGGCGGCCACGCGCGCCGGCTTCCGGGATCACCAGGTGCTGCGCGGGGATGTCCACGCCATCCAGCTGCGCCTCGCCCTCGAGGATGTACAGCGCGCGTTCGCGATGGCCGTCGTCGATGTCGATTTCCGCATCCGGGTCGAGATCGATCGCCACGTTGAGGGTGTCGGCGAATACCTTCACCGGCGATTCCTCGCCATAGGCGCGGCCGGCGATCACGCGCAGCCAGGCACCGTTGCGGCGCTGCTCGGGCAGGGTGGCCGCAGCGTGGTGGTAGAACGCCGGTTCGATTTCCTCGTGCGACTTCGGCAACGCCACCCAGGTCTGCATGCCGTGGATCGGGTTGTCATGGTCGCGGTCCGGTTGCGGCGTGCGCTCTGAATGGGCGATGCCGCGGCCGGCGGTCATCCAGTTGACGTCACCGGGACGGATCACCTGGTCAGAGCCGAGCGTATCGCGGTGGCCGATCGCACCCGACCACAGGTAGGTCACCGTGGCCAGGCCGATATGCGGATGCGGGCGCACGTCGATGGCGGTGCCGGGGTGCATGAGTGCCGGGCCCATCTGGTCGACGAACACGAACGAGCCGATGCTGCGGGCCTGCAGGGTGGGGACGGCGCGACGGACTTCGAGGCCGCCGATGTCGTGCACGCGCGGGGCGATGATGGTGGTCATGCGGGCGTTCTCGCTGGCAGGGATCAGGTGATCAGCATCGCATGCAGCTGTGACGGGGACATGCCCCGTATGGGTAACAGGTTGTTCCAGCCAACGGCGCAGCCCCTCGTGGCTGGACGCGCATTGCGTATCTCGTGCTTGGCCGGGCGGGTGGGTTGCGCAGGACACGCCGTAAACCCATCCATGGGGGCTCGATGGCGCCATCCGTGGCGCCAACGGTCCTGCGCAACCCACCCGCCCGGCCTTTGACAGTTTCCGTATGCGTCCAGCCACGGAGAAGAAAAAAGAAAATCAAAATCAAACGCCGGCCGCTTCGCTCGCATCCACGCATGGCGTGGATCAAACGTGTCGACCAAGGTCGACACCTACAAGTCATCGAAGTTCACCCACCGTCACCGGAAATCTGTCAGGGGTGGGGCGGTGTGGGTGGGCAGGACCGTTGGCGCCATGGATGGCGCCATCGAGCCCCCATGGATGGGTTTACGGCGTGTCCTGCCTGCCCACACCGCCCCGCCCAACAAACAGAAAAGCCAGAGCCGGCTGTTGCTCCGGCTCTGGCTCTGGCTCTGGCTCTGGTTTTTGCTTCGGCGGTTGCCTCTGCGGGTGCCGGGCCGCAGGCCCGGCCGATAAAACCTCTTACACCACCGGTTCGCGCAGGGCGGGGTTGTCCCAGCCCGGGCGCGGGGCGAAGCGGTCGCCGTGGCGCTGCTGCAGCGCCTTCAACCGCTCGACGATCGCATCGGCACCCACCGCGCGGATGTGCTGGATCGGGCCGCCGCGGAACGGCGCGAAGCCGGTGCCGAAGATCACGCCGGCATCCAGCAGGTCCGCATCGGCCACCACGCCTTCGTGCAGGCACGCCACCGCTTCGTTCAGCAGCGGCAGGATCAGGCGATCCTCAAGATCCGCCGGGGCCTGGTAATCGCTGGCCACGTCCGGCTTCTTCGGCTTGCCGTTCTCCCAGGTGTAGATGCCCTGGCCATCCTTCTTGCCGCGCTTGTCCGGTTCCACCGTCTGCAGCGCGGCCGGAATCTGCAGGCCCAGGAACGGCGCCAGCTCGCGGCCGACGCCGGCGGCCACGTCCAGGCCCACGGTATCGATCAGTTCGATCGGGCCCATCGGCATGCCGAACTTCACCGCCGCCTTGTCGATTACCGGGCCCGGAATGCCTTCGGCATACGCGGTGGCCGCTTCCAGCATGTACGGGAACAGCACGCGGTTGACCAGGAAGCCGGGGCTGCCGGCCACCGGCACCGGGAACTTGCCCAGTGCCTTGCAGAACGCGGCCAGGCGGCGCTCGGTTTCCGGCGCCATGCCATCGTGGTGGATGATTTCCACCAGCGGCATCTGCGCCACCGGGTTGAAGTAGTGCAGGCCGGCGAACTGCGCCGGGCGCTGGATGTGGTCACGCAGTTCCACCAGCGGAATCGACGAGGTGTTGGTGGTCAGCAGTGCATCCACCTTCATCTTCGGTTCCAGCGTCTGGTACAGCGCACGCTTGGCTTCCGGGTTCTCGATGATGGCTTCGATCACCAGGTCGGCCTTGGCCACGCCGTTGCCTTCCAGGTCGGCACGCAGGCGTGCGGCCACCGCCGGGCGCTTGCTCTCGTCGCGCACCTTCTTGGCGAACAGCGCCTGCGCGCGTTCCATGGCCGGGTCGATGAAGCGCTGCTCGCGGTCCTGCAGGGTTACGTCGAAGCCCTTGTACGCGGCCCACGCGGCGATGTCGCCGCCCATCACGCCGGCGCCGACCACGTGCACGTGGCGGATGCCAGAGTCGCCGCCACCCAGGCCCTTCAGGCGCTCGGTCAGGAAGAAGATGCGGATCAGGTTGCGCGCGGTCGGGGTGCTGGCCAGTTTCACCACCGCACGGCGTTCGGCATCCAGGCGTGCCTGGATCGGCTTGCCGCCGCTGCGCTGCCAGGTGCTGATCAGCGCGTAGGGCGCCGGGTACTGGTCCTTCTTCGCCTTGCGCGCGACCTGCTTGACCATCTGCGGGGCCAGCAGGGTGCGGGCCAGCCAGGTGTTGGTCGCCCACGCAGTGGCGCGCTGCTTGAACGGGCGGGTGGTGCCGGACAGGGCCAGCGCCACGGCGGTATCGAGTACCACCGCCGGTGCCACCACCTTGTCGACCAGGCCGATGCCACGCGCGGCCGAGGCCGACAGGGTGCGGCCGGTCAGCATCATGTCCATCGCCGCCGGGGCACCCACCAGCTGCGGCAGTCGCGCGCTGCCACCCCAGCCGGGGAAGATGCCGAGCTGGGTTTCCGGCAGGCCGATGCGGGTGCTGCTGTCATTGGAGGCCACGCGATAGCGGCAGGCCAGTGCGAGCTCAGTGCCACCGCCCAGGCAGTGGCCATGGATGGCCGCCACGGTCGGGCAGGGCAGCTCGGCCAGCTTCTGGTAGGTGGCCTGGCCGCGGCGGATGGCGTCGTTGACGGTGCCGCGGCGGTCGAACTCCTGGAACTCCTTCAGGTCCGCGCCAGCAATGAACCCCGCCTTCTTCAACGACTGGATCACCACGCCCTTGGGCGGGTCCAGCGCGATGCGTTCCAGCAGGTCCCCCAGTTCCAGCAGCACGTCCTGCGACATCGCGTTGACGCTGCTGTCCTGACGATCCAGGGAGAGGACCACCACGCCGTCGTCGCGGATCTCGGGGTGCCAGTGGCTGAAGCGGAGACCATCGAAGCCTGAGAGCATGGACGTTCCATCCGGTTGTGTATGGAGAAGCGGCTATGATCCAGAGGTTGTTTCCCCCGCGTCAAATCCCAATAGCAGGGGAGTGGCGACCCCGGATCCATGGCCGTGGACCGGGACGCTAACGGAACGGTGGTTAAAAGCTGGTGCGGCGCCGGGTGATCGGCGACTGAACTTTTCCCGGGATTGGCAGTCTCATTGCCCGACGTCGGTTGGGCTGACAGGAGTGCGGCCCCTCATGGCCGAGGTTGATACACCACAGGAGCTGGATCTGGAACTGGTCCGGCGCGTGCAGCACGGCGAGAGCGCCGCGTTCGATGTCCTGGTGCGCAAGTACCAGCATCGCGTGGTGGCCCTTGTCGGTCGCTACATCGCCGACTGGAGCGAATGTCAGGACGTCGCCCAGGACACTTTCATCCGTGCCTACCGCGCGATCGGAAGTTTCCGTGGCGATGCCCAGTTCTCAACCTGGTTGCATCGAATCGCCGTGAATACCGCCAAAAACTACCTGGCTTCACACAATCGACGGCCACCGACCGATGACATCGACATCGGCGATGCCGAACAGTTCGACAGTGGTACGCGCCTGCGCGACACCGACACGCCCGAACGCGAGTTGATGCGCCAGGAGCTGGAACAGACGGTGATGAAGGCCGTCAACGCGCTGCCGGAAGAGCTCCGGTCGGCGATCACCCTGCGCGAGGTGGAAGGCCTGAGCTACGAGGAAATCGCGCAGAAAATGGGGTGCCCGATCGGCACCGTGCGTTCACGGATCTTCCGGGCGCGCGAGGCGATCGACACCGAACTCCGGCCGCTGTTGGACATCGGCAGCGCCACCCGTGAGAAGAGCCGCGTATGACCAGTAATCCGCTCAACGAATCGCAGAACCATCAATCGCCCGCCGGGCAGCGCCTGGACCAGCGCCATCGCGAGCAGCTGTCGGCCCTGGTCGATGGCGAGCTGGGCGCCGATGAAGCGCGCTTCCTGCTGCGCCGGATGGAGCATGACCCCGAACTGGCCGGCTGCCAGGAGCGCTGGCAGCTGCTGGGCGACGTGATGCGCGGGCAGGCGTCGGCACTGGCGCCTGCCGGGTTCAGTGCCGCCGTGGCTGCCGCCATCGCCGCCGAGCCAGCGCCGCAGGCCGAGCCACGCCGTCAGGTGCGTCGCAGTGGCTGGCGGGCCTGGGGCGGTGGTGCCGCACTGGCCGCTTCGGTGGCGGCGGTCGCGCTGTTCATGGGCGGTGAGAAGCTGAAGGAAGCCACCCCGGGCGAGCCGTTGGCACCGCAGGTGATCGCCAGCCAGGCAGAGCTGCCGGCCGCGCCGACCAATCCTGCCCCGGTGACCGAGGCCTCTGCAGACACTGCCGCGATGGCCGTGGCGGCGGCTCCCGCCCTGGCGATGGCCGCTGCCGGTCGCCGCCAGGACAGCCGCCGCGCCAGTGCCACCCGCAGCCAGCAGGCCGCGCGTGTCGCCCAGCGTGAGGACGTGCCGCAGCGCGCGGTGGCTTCTGCGCAGGCGCCGCTGACCCCGACCGTACCGGCCAGTACCGGCCGCAACATGCCGTTTGGTGAGGTTGGTGGGCTGCAGGCCCGGCCGTGGCCGCGTTCCAGCCTGGCGCCTGCCGCTGGCGGCGCGCTCAATGCCAGCTTCCCGGCCCATACCGGTGGCGCCGCGTTCTACCCGTTCGAGCCGCGCCTGCAGGACGACCTGCCGGTGCCGCCGCGCCCGCGCGACTGAGCCGGGCGCTTTCACGCCCCGCCGCCGGCGGGGCCCGTATTCCTCTTTCCATCCGATCCGGAGGTTGCCGTCCGATGACTCCCCGACTCCGCACGCAGGCCATTGGCCTGCTGGCCCTGACCCTGCCGCTGATGGCCTGCGCGCAGGCCCCGGCGCCTGCCGCTCCGACCCAGGCTGCTTCGGCCGCCGCGCCGAGGGCGCCGGCACAGCCGCTGGTCAGCGGCCTGCCCGATTTCACCAACCTTGTCGAACAGGTCGGGCCGGGTGTGGTCAACGTCGACACCACCATCGTCCGCAACAACCGCCAGGCTTCGCGGGGCCCGATGGGCGGTGACGACGACATGCCGGAGTTCTTCCGCCGCTTCTTCGGCCCGGACTTCCCGATGCCGGGGCAGGGACCGGGTGGGCAGGACGGTGGCCCCAGCATCAAGGGCCGCGGCATGGGGTCGGGTTTCATCATCTCGCCCGACGGCTATGTGCTGACCAACTACCACGTGGTGGCTGATGCCAGCGACGTGAAGGTCAAGCTGGGCGACAGCCGTGAGTTCAACGCCAAGGTGGTGGGCAGCGACCAGCAGTACGACGTGGCGCTGCTGAAGATCGATGGCAAGAACCTGCCGACCGTGCGCGTGGGCGATTCCAACACGCTGAAGCCGGGCCAGTGGGTTGTCGCGATCGGCTCGCCATTCGGTCTCGACCACTCGGTCACCGCCGGTATCGTCAGTGCACTGGGCCGCAGCACCGGTGGCGCCGACCAGCGCTACGTGCCGTTCATCCAGACCGACGTGGCGATCAACCAGGGCAATTCCGGTGGTCCGCTGCTGAACACCCGTGGCGAAGTGGTCGGCATCAATTCGCAGATCTTCTCCGCCTCCGGCGGCTACATGGGCATCAGCTTCGCGATCCCGATCGACCTGGCGATGAGCGCGGTCGAGCAGATCAAGAAGAGCGGCAAGGTCACCCGTGGCCAGCTGGGTGCGGTGGTCGAGCCGATCGATGCGCTGAAGGCGCAGGGCCTGGGCCTGCCCGACAGCCGAGGCGCGCTGGTCAATCAGATCGTCGCTGGCAGTGCCGCGGAGAAGGCCGGTGTGCAGATCGGCGACGTGGTGCGTTCGGTCAACGGCAGCCCGGTCAACAGCTGGTCCGACCTGCCGCCGCTGATCGGTGCGATGGCGCCGGGCAGCCGTGTCACCCTGGGTGTGATCCGCGATGGCAAGCCGCGCGATCTCAGTGCCACGCTCACGGCGCTGAGCGAAGACGGTCAGGGCAATGCCCGTGCGGCGGCTGCCGCCAAGCCCGATGCGGCACCGCAGGCCGGCGCCAACGCCCTGCTGGGCCTGGACGTGAGCGACCTGACCGCGCCGCAGCGCAAGCAGTTCGGCCTGGATGGCAACGAAGGCGTGCGCATCACCGGGGTCAAGGGCCAGGCGGCGCGTGATGCCGGCCTGTCTCCTGGCATGGTGATCCTGCAGGTCGGCCGCACCCCGGTCGGCAGCGTGGAGAGCCTGAACCGGGCGCTGTCCAGCTACAAGAAGGACGACGTGGTGATGCTGCTGGTGCGCACCGGCAACGGCAACAGCGCCTTCGTGGCGGTGAAGGCCGGCCAGTAAGGCCTGCCCGGGCCGCCCCCGCGGCCCTTGTCCGTCCCCCGAAGCCCCGCCCTGGCGGGGCTTCGGCCGTTCCGGGCGGCCCCCGATGAGACCGCTTTCGCGGCGGGGCGCCGGGCATGCGATAATCGACCGTTACCCTGACGACGCCGCGCGCCGCCGCCACCTATGTCTTCTGATTCGATGCGGAACATCCGCAACTTCTCCATCATCGCCCATGTCGACCACGGCAAGTCCACGCTGGCCGACCGCATCATCCAGCTTTGTGGTGGCCTGCAGGCCCGCGAGATGGAAGCGCAGGTGCTCGACTCCAACCCGATCGAGCGCGAGCGTGGCATCACGATCAAGGCGCAGTCGGTGTCGCTGCCGTACCTGGCCAAGGACGGGCAGACCTACCATCTGAACTTCATCGACACCCCCGGCCACGTCGACTTCTCCTATGAAGTCAGCCGCTCGCTGGCCGCCTGCGAAGGCGCGCTGCTGGTGGTCGATGCTGCCCAGGGCGTGGAAGCGCAGTCGGTGGCCAACTGCTACACCGCGGTGGAGCAGGGCCTGGAAGTGGTGCCGGTGATCAACAAGATCGACCTGCCGACCGCTGACATCGAGCGCGCCAAGGCCGAGATCGAGGCCGTGATCGGCATCGACGCCTCCGACGCCGTGCCGGTCAGCGCCAAGACCGGCCTGAACGTGCAGGATGTGCTGGAAGCGATCGTGCATCGCATCCCGCCGCCGACGCCGCGCGATACCGAGAAGCTGCAGGCGCTGATCATCGACTCGTGGTTCGACAACTACCTGGGCGTGGTCTCGCTGGTGCGCGTGATGCAGGGCGAGATCAAGGCCGGTGACAAGCTGCAGGTGATGTCCACCGGCCGCAACCACCAGGTCGACAACGTAGGCGTGTTCACGCCGAAGCGGAAAGTGCTGCCGGCGCTGCGTGCCGGTGAAGTGGGCTGGGTCACCGCCAGCATCAAGGACGTGCACGGTGCGCCGGTCGGCGACACCCTGACCCTGGCCGGCGACCCGGCACCGAAGCCGCTTCCCGGTTTCCAGGAAATGCAGCCGCGCGTGTTCGCCGGCCTGTTCCCGGTCGATGCCGAGGATTACCCGGACCTGCGCGAAGCGCTGGACAAGCTGCGCCTGAACGATGCCGCGCTGCGCTTCGAGCCGGAAAGCTCCGAGGCGATGGGCTTCGGCTTCCGCTGCGGCTTCCTGGGCATGCTGCACATGGAGATCGTGCAGGAGCGCCTGGAGCGCGAATACAACCTGGACCTGATCAGCACCGCGCCGACGGTGGTGTATGAAGTCCTGAAGACCGATGGCTCGATCATCAACATGGACAACCCGGCCAAGCTGCCGCCGGTGAACCAGGTCGAGGAGATCCGCGAGCCGATCATCCGTGCCAACGTGCTCACCCCCGAGGAGTACATCGGCAACATCATCAAGCTGTGCGAAGAAAAGCGCGGCAGCCAGATCGGCATCAACTACCTGGGCAGCCAGGTGCAGATCAGCTATGAGCTGCCGATGGCCGAGGTGGTGCTGGACTTCTTCGACAAGCT
The DNA here is from genome assembly GCF_030291095.1 of Stenotrophomonas sp. 59. Taxonomy (NCBI): domain Bacteria; kingdom Pseudomonadati; phylum Pseudomonadota; class Gammaproteobacteria; order Lysobacterales; family Lysobacteraceae; genus Stenotrophomonas; species Stenotrophomonas sp. 59. The sequence continues at coordinate 3,310,607 of NZ_CP127408.1, read as the reverse complement.
GAAGTCGGTCAGCCGTGGCTACGCCTCGCTGGACTACCACTTCGTGCGCTTCGATGCCGGCCCGTTCGTGCGCGTGGATGTGCTGATCAACGGCGACAAGGTCGACGCGCTGTCGCTGATCGTGCACCGCAGCCATGCCGACCGCCGTGGCCGCGAGCTGTGCGAGAAGATGAAGGACCTGATCCCGCGCCAGATGTTCGACGTCGCCATCCAGGCTGCGGTCGGCTCGCAGATCATCGCCCGTACCACGGTCAAGGCCATGCGCAAGAACGTGCTGGCCAAGTGCTATGGTGGCGACGTTTCGCGCAAGAAGAAGCTTCTGGAAAAGCAGAAGGAAGGCAAGAAGCGCATGAAGCAGGTCGGCCGTGTGGAGATTCCGCAGGAAGCGTTCCTGGCCGTGCTGCAGATGGACAACAAGTAATCCCGCACCGGCCCTGCGGGGCCGGTCGTCCGGTGACGTTGCAAAGGACCCTGAATGAAACTGTTTGAGATCCTCCTGGTCGTGCTGACCCTGGCCTCGGGCCTGATCCTGCTTGCGGACAAGCTGTACCTCGCCAAGCGTCGCGCCCAGCGCGCCGGCCTGCTCGATTCCGAGCCGGTGCTGGTGGATTACTCGCGTGCGTTCTTCCCGGTGCTGGCGATCGTGCTGATCGTGCGCAGCTTCATTGCCGAACCGTACAAGATCCCGTCCAGCTCGATGATGCCGAACCTGCTGATCGGCGATTTCATCCTGGTCAACAAGTTCTCCTACGGCCTGCGCCTGCCGATCAGCAACACCAAGATCGTGCCGTTCGGCGAGCCCTCGCGTGGCGACGTGGTGGTGTTCCACTTCCCCGGCCACAGCGACAACGACCCGGCCAAGGGCGAGAACTTCATCAAGCGCGTGATCGGCGTGCCGGGTGACACCGTGGTCTTCGAAGGCGACGGCGTGATCCTCAATGGCGAGCCGCTGAAGTACGACAACAAGGGCATCTACGCCGGCCACAAGGGCCAGGGCGAGGGCGCCAATCTGCTGGTCGAGCACCTGCCGGGCCGCACCCATACCGTGCTGGAGACCGACTACCCGCGCGGCCAGGGGCAGTGGACCGTGCCGGCCGGCAAGTACCTGGTGATGGGCGACAACCGCGACAACAGCGACGACGGCCGTTTCTGGGGCCTGCTGCCGGAAGAGAACCTGCGCGGGAAGGCCTTCCTGATCTGGCTGAACTGCCAGGGCTGGTTCTGCAAGGATGGCTTCGAGCCGTCGCGGATCGGCTCGAGCATCAACTGATCGGGCATCAACTGAGTACTTTCACATCCAACGCGTATCTGGGGAGAACGCAATGAAGGCGATGAACACGCAGCGCGGCATGACCCTGACCTCGTTCCTGACGGTTCTGATCGTGGTCGGCTTCTTCCTCTACATCGGCATGAAGCTGTTCCCGATGTACCAGGAGTACTACGCCGTGCGCTCGGCGATGAAGAGCCTGGCCAACGAGCCGGGCGTGGGCAGCATGGAGCCGTCGCGGATCCAGGACCTGTTCTTCAAGCGCCTGTACATCAACTACTCGGACAATGTGAAGCCGGCCAACGTGAAGTTCGATCGTCGCGACAATGGCTGGACCCTCAAGGTCAACTACGAAGTGCGTCGCCAGCTGATCGGCAACCTCGATGTGGTTGGCAAATTCGATTCTTCCCAGGACCTGACACGAAGCGGTGCCCAGTAAATTCATCCAACGCGGCGACCTCATCGGTCATCCCTTCGGCGATCCGGCCCTGCTCAAGCAGGCGCTGACCCATCGCAGTGCCGGCGCGCCGCACAACGAGCGCCTGGAGTTCCTGGGCGACAGCATCGTCAACATGATGGTGGCCGAGGCGCTGTACCAGCGCTGGCCCAAGGCCGACGAGGGTGCGCTGACCCGTGCCCGCGCCGAACTGGTGCGTGAAGGCGCGCTGGCGGTGATCGCGCGTACCCTGCAACTGGGTGAGCGGCTGACCCTGGGGCCGGGTGAAATGAAGTCGGGCGGCCATCGCCGCGACTCGATCCTGGCCGACGCGGTGGAAGCCGTGGTGGCCGCGATCTATCTGGATGCCGGCTTCGAGGCCTGCCGGGCGGTGGTGTTGCCCTGGTTCGGCGCCTCGATCGAGGCACTGCCGTCCACCGGCCGGCCCGAGAAGGACCCCAAGACCCGCCTGCAGGAATGGCTGCAGGCCCGACAGAAGGCGTTGCCGCAGTATGAACTGGTGTCAGAATCCGGTGACGACCATGCCAAGCACTTCCGGGTACGCTGCAACGTAGCCGACCCGGCCGCCAGCACAGAGGGCGAAGGCGCCTCGCGGCGGCTTGCCGAACAACAGGCGGCTGCTGCCGTCCTAGAACAACTGGATTCCAAGTGAGCGAACAAACCCCTCATCATTGCGGCAGCGTGGCCGTCATCGGCCGCCCGAACGTGGGCAAGTCGACCCTGACCAATGCCCTGGTCGGTGCGAAGGTCAGCATCGTTTCCAACCGCCCGCAGACCACGCGTCATCGCCTGCTGGGCATCGCCACCTACCCGGAAGGCCAGCTGGTGCTGGTCGACACCCCCGGCCTGCACAAGGTGCAGAAGCGGGCGATGAACCGGGTGATGAACCGCGCCGCGCGCGGCTCGCTGGAAGGCGTCGATGCCGGCCTGCTGGTGATCGAGGCCGGTCGCTGGGATGAAGAAGACAGCCTGGCCTTCAATGTGCTGCGCGACGCTGGCATTCCGGTGGTGCTGGTGGTCAACAAGATCGACCGCCTGAAGGAAAAGGGCGCGCTGCTGCCGTTCCTGCAGCAGGTGACCGAGGGCCGTGATTTCGCTGCCGTGCATCCGATCTCGGCGCAGAAGCGCAACGGCCTGGAAGCACTGGTGCGCGACGTGCTGAAGCTGCTGCCGGAAGCGCCGCCGATGTTCGGCGAGGACGAGATCACCGACCGCAGCCAGCGTTTCCTGGCCGGCGAACTGGTACGTGAGCAGCTGATGCGCCAGCTCGGCGAAGAGCTGCCGTACGCCACCACCGTTGAGATCGAACGCTTCACCGAGGACGGCAACCTGCTGCGCATCGGTGCGGTGATCTGGGTCGAGCGCGAAGGCCAGAAGGCCATCGTGATCGGCAAGGGCGGCGCCCGCCTCAAGGAGATCGGCGCCAAGTCCCGCCTGCAGATGGAACGTCTGTTCGGGGCCAAGGTGTTCCTTGAGACCTGGGTGCGCGTGCGTGAAGGCTGGTCCGATGACGAGGCCGCGCTGAAGGCCTTCGGTTACGAGTAAGCCGTTGCGGTCGCTTCGATGATGATCGAGGACGACACCGGCTTCGTGCTGCACGCGCGGGCCTACCGCGAGACCAGCCTGCTGGTCGAGGTGTTGAGCGCGCAGCATGGCCGCATCGGCCTGCTCGCGCGTGGCGTGTCCACCGCCAAGGGCCAGGTGCTGCGCGCCGCCCTGCAGCCGCTGCAGTGGATCCGCTTCAGTGCCCAGCAGCGCGGTGAACTGGCCCAGCTGCGCGGCGCCGAAGCGCTGGACGCCGCACCGCGGCTGGTCGGCCAGGCGATGCTGGCCGGCTTCTACCTGAGTGAACTGACCCTGCGCCTGGCACCTCGCCAGGACCCGTTGCCTGAGTTGTATCTGGCCTATGGCGAAGCGCGCGCGCGGCTGGCGGTCGGTGCCGGCCTGGCCTGGACGCTGCGTCGTTTCGAGCGTGAGCTGCTGACCGCACTGGGCCTGGGCTTCGAACTGGACAGTGCCAGCGACGGCCAGCCGATCGACCCGGCGGCACGTTACGAACTGGATCCCCAGGAAGGGGCGCAACGTCTGCTCAGCGAGCGCGGCGGGGAACGCCGGGCGGCGGCCACAGGATCGGCGCTGCTGGCGCTGGCGGCGGACGAAGAACCCGATGCGGCCGACCTGGCCAGCCTGCGCCTGCCAATGCGGCGGGTGCTGGCCCATCACCTGGGTGCGCGCGGCCTGAAGTCCTGGGAACTGCTGGAGCAGCTGGCCCCCCGACGGTAGGGGTGTTCGGCAGGGCTTGCAGCCCTGCACCTGCCGAATCAACGTCAACGTCAAAAGCAAAAGCTGGCTGTCCGTGGGTAGGCGGGGTGGGTCCGGTTGCGGGAGACGCCGTAAACCCATGCTTGGGGGCTTGGCCGCGGCATCCATGCCGCGGACACTCCCGCAACCGGACCCACCCCGCCTTCGACAGTTTTCCGCGAGCTGTTGGACATGCCGACGGGGTCAGATCCGTTTTCCCTCGGAAAACGGATCCGACCCCAGATTGATTTCGATATCTGACAGAAATTCATCCACGCATGGCGTGGATCTACCCGATCGCGGAAAACTGTCAGAGGCGGGGCGGTATCGGAGGGCGGGGTGTCAGCCGCATGGATGCGGCTGCCAAGCCCCCATGGACGGGTTTACGGCGTCCCCGCGCTCCGATACCGCCCCGCCAACCCGCGGAATGCCAGCTTTTGCTTTTGCTGTTGCTGTTGCCGTTGCCGTTGCCTTGGCTTGAAGCCTCTGCGGGTGCAGGGCGCAGCCCTGCCGAGCAACCCTCAATGCAGCAGGGCAGCCACCGCGGCGCGGAACCCGGCCTGCGCCTGTCCAGACTCCGGCGCATGATGCAGCTGGCGTACCGCACGCCCCAACCGAGCCGCGCCGACAAACCCGCAGCTGGCCTGCAACCGGTGCAGCTGGCTGCGCAGCTGGCGCTCGTCGTGCTGGTCCACGGCCTGCTCGACCGCGTCGCGTACCCCCGGCAACTCGGCCAGGAACAGCTCGCGCAGGGCGATCAGGTGGTTGCGCTGGCCATTGAGCGCGGCCAGTGCCGCGGTCTCGTCCCAGTCCTGCACCTGCAGCTCGACCGCTGCTGGGGCCGGGGCAACGAAGATCCCCGCCGGGCTGTTCACCAGCGCGCGGCGCACGGCTTTCAGCAACTGGTCGCGGCCCAGCGGCTTGACCAGCGTGTCGCTGAAGCCAGCTTCACGCAGGCGGGCATGGATGGAGGTGTCGCCATCGGCGGTATGCGCCAATGCCGGGGTATCAGGGTGCGAACGGCGCAGTTCACGCAGCAGCTGCGCGCCGTTGCCGTCCGGCAGGTTGACGTCGATCAGCCACAGGTCATGCGCGCCGGGCTCGGCGCTGGCCAGCGCACTGGCCAATGAATCTGCGGTGTCCACGTCCGCCGGTAACGTTTCCAACGCCGCTTTGAAAAAACCGCGGCTGATGATGTCGTCCTCGACAAGCAGGAAGCGGGGCCGGCTGGCCCGCGGGGTCATCTGCATCAGGGCTGCCTCCATGTCAGCTGCTGCAATCATCAAGCACGGCGGCGGCGGGCGCAAGCGGGTCCGGACCCTGCCAGTCAGGATCTGCGACAATGTGCCCCCATTTTTGCCCGCAGCCTGTTGCCACGTGGCCCGATCCCGCTCCCGCATCGACCGTACTCCGTTCCAGACCGAGATCCTCGACCTCAGCCATGATGGTCGCGGCGTCGCCCGCCGTGAAGGCGAGGGTGGCAAGGTCACCTTCATCAGCGGCGCCCTGCCGGGCGAGGTGGTGATGGCCGAACAGACCGCCCGCAGCCGCCATTTCGACGAGGCACGCACGGTGGAAGTACTGCAGGCCTCGCCACAGCGCGTGACCCCGAAGTGCCCGCATTTCGGTACCTGCGCCGGCTGCGTGCTGCAGCACTTGGACGAAGAGCAGCAGATCGTCGCCAAGCAGCGCGTGCTGATGGACAACCTGGAGCGCATCGGCCACGTGAAGCCGGGCGCAGTGCTGGCGCCGCTGGTCGGCGAGAGCTGGGGCTACCGCCGCAAGGGCCGGTTCTCGGTGCGCCGGGTCGAGAAGAAGGACAAGACCCTGGTCGGATTCCGTGAACAGGATCCCCGCTTCGTCGCCGACCTGAGCCAGTGCCTGACTGTGATCCCCGAGATCGGCACCAAGGTCGAGGCCTTGTCGACCTTCATCGAATCGCTCGATGGCAAGCGCGACATTCCGCAGATCGAGTTCATCGCCGGTGACCAGGCCGTGGTGCTGACCGTGCGCCACCTGCAGCCGCTCAGCGATGCCGACCGCGCCGCCTGGGCCGCCTTTGGCCAGCAGCATGGTTTCGTGATCTACCTGCAGTCCGGCGGCGTGGACACCGTGCAGCCGCTGGACGGGCAGGGCGTGCCGCTGTCGTTCCGGCTGGCGCCGTGGGATGTGGAGCTGGCGTTCCGCCCGCTGGACTTCATCCAGGTCAACGCCAAGCTCAACGAGAAGATGATCGCCCACGCCCTCGACCTGCTGGAGCCGGGTGAGGACGAGCGTGTGCTGGACCTGTTCTGTGGCCTGGGCAACTTCACCCTGCCGCTGGCGCGTCGCGTGCGCGAAGTGGTCGGTGTGGAAGGTGATGCCGGCCTGGTCGCGCGCGCCCGTGAGAATGCCGAGCGCAATGGTCTGGCCAACGCGCAGTTCTTCAGCGCCGACCTGACCCAGGACCAGCGCAGCACCCCGTGGATGCGCCAGGGCTTCGACAAGCTGCTGCTTGACCCGCCGCGCTCGGGCGCGATCGAAGTGCTGCAGCAGCTGCCGCTGAAGCAGTTCAAGCGCATCGTCTATGTCAGCTGCCACCCGGGCTCGCTGGCACGCGATGCCGGCTATCTGGTCAACGAACAGGGCTTCACCCTGGTCAGCGCCGGTGCCATGGACATGTTCCCGCACACCGCACACGTGGAAAGCATCGCGGTGTTCGAAAAGCGCTGATCGGCTGTCATGCCCATCGCGCATAATGGCGCGATGGGCATCGAAATCGAACGCAAATTCCTCGTCAGCAATGACGGCTGGCGTGCCGCCGCGCATCGGGTGATCCCGATGGCGCAGGGTTACATCAACGATATGGGGGCGCTCGACCGCGGCACCCAGAATGCCTCGGTGCGGGTCCGCATCGAAGGCGACCACGCCGCGCTCAACCTGAAGTCGCGCACCATCGGCCACACCCGACAGGAGTTCGACTACCCGATCCCGGTGGACGATGCGCGCGCGCTGCTGGCGCTCTGTGTTGGCGGCCTGATCGACAAGCGCCGCCATCTGGTCGAGCACGCCGGGCTCACCTGGGAAGTGGATGAATTCCTCGGCGACAACGCCGGCCTGGTGGTGGCCGAGGTCGAGCTGGACAGCGCTGACCAGGTCATCGAACTGCCGGACTGGGTTGGCGCCGAAGTGACCGACGACGCCCGCTACTACAACGTCGCGCTCGCCAGCCACCCCTATTCACAGTGGTGAACCCCTGAACAGGGGACGGAGGGGATTAAGTCGTCTTTACCCCGCCTGTGCGGAGAGCGACTTAATCCCCTCCGTCCCCTTTTTTCGGCGAGGGTGGGCCCCATGTCGGGGGGATGAGAATCGACATCTACTCCGACGTGGTCTGTCCCTGGTGCTGGATCGGCAAGCATCGTTTCCAGCAGGGCGTGCAGTTGCTGGGCGCCGACGCGCCTGAGCTCGACATCCATTGGCAGCCGTTCCAGCTGGATCCGGACGCGGACGCCACACCGGTACCGCTGCGCGAGGCCTACGTGCGCAAGTTCGGCGGTGCCGAACGTACCGAGCAGATCCTCAGCCAGACCCAGACCACCGCGCGTGCCGAAGGGCTGCCAATGGACTTCAGCCAGGGCCAGGTGCGGGTGACCACGCTGCCGGCGCACCGGGTGCTGTGGCTGGCCGGGCAGCACGACGTGCAGGACGCGGTGGGCGAGGCGCTGTTCCGCGCCCACTTCGAGCAGGGCCAGAACCTGGCCGACCCGCAGGTGTTGATCAAGGCCGGCGTCGCTGGCGGCCTCGATGCGGGTGAGATCGCGCAGATGCTGGCCTCCGATCGCGGCCTGGCCGAAGTCGACGCCAAGCTGGCCCAGGCCCATGCGCTGGGCATTTCTTCGGTGCCGACCTTCGTCATCGATGGGAAGTGGGCCATTTCCGGGGCGCAGCCGCCCGAGGCCTTCGCCAACGCATTGCGCCAGATCGCCGCCGAGCAGGGCGCGCCAGAGCCCCCGGCCGATGGCGACGAGGCCTGCGGCCCGGACGGCTGCAAGGTCTGAACTGCGCGGGGTCAGAGCCCCTGCGGGGATCCGACTCCGGGGTCAGATCCGCACTGCGGCGCTGACCCCACACGTCCTATATGCCTTGACCACTGCGCCTGTCGGCCGGTTCTGCGACAATGCGGCACTGCGCCATGCGGGCGCGCGTTGTGGAGATCGACCATGCTGCTGATCGGCGTTGCCGGCACCGAACTGACTGCCCAGGAACGTGACTGGTTGCAGCACGATGCCGTGGCCGGGGTCGTGCTGTTCAAGCGCAACTTCGCCTCGCGCCAGCAGGTGACCGATCTGAGCGCGGCCATCCGCGCCGCCGCGCCGCGCCCGCAGCTGATCTGCGTGGACCAGGAAGGCGGACGCGTGCAGCGTTTCCGCGAGGGTTACAGCGATCTGCCGCCACTGCAGGACATTGGTGCGCTGTATGCCACCGACCCGCAGCAGGCCTTGGCATTGGCCGAACGGCACGCCTGGCTGATGGCCAGCGAGGTACGGGCCAGCGGCGTGGACCTGAGCTTCGCGCCGGTGGTCGACCTTGGCCGTGGCAACCGTGCCATCGGCAACCGCGCCTTCAGTGAAGACCCGCAGGTGGTGGCCGCGTTCACCGCCGCCTACGTGCGTGGCATGCATTCGGTCGGCATGGCCGCCACGCTCAAGCATTTCCCCGGCCACGGCACCGTGCTGGAAGATACCCACGTGGATACCGCGATCGACCCGCGCGCGCTGGACGAGCTGCGTGCGCAGGACCTGGTGCCCTTCCAGGCCGGCATCGCCGCCGGTGCCGACGCGGTGATGATGGCGCACGTGATCTACCCGCAGGTGGCGCCGGAACCAGCCGGTTACTCGCCGCGCTGGATCCAGGACATCCTGCGCGGCGAGCTCGGCTTCCGTGGCGTGGTGTTCTCCGACGATATCGGCATGGCCGCCTCGCACAGTGCCGGCGGCGTACCGGCGCGCGTGCACGCCCATCTGGACGCCGGCTGCGACGTGGTGCTGGTCTGCCACCCGGAGCTGGTCGATGAAGCCCTGCACGCGGTGCAGGGACGCTCCCTCAATACCGCTGCGCTGCTGGGCCTGATCGGCCGCGGCGCGCTTGGCTGGGATGGCCTGCTGGCCGATGCCCGCCATGGCGATACCCAAACCCGTCTGCTTGAAACCCTTGGAAGAACCGTCTGATGCCCAACCTCACCATTTCCCAGGCCCTGGCCCAGGCTGACCTGCTGGTCGACCGCCCCACCATCGACAAGGCCATTGCTGGTATCGCCGACGCCATCGCGCGCGACTACAAGGGCGAGGTGCCGCTGTTCCTGTCGATCATGCACGGCGCGCTGCCGTTCGCCGGCCAGCTGGCGCTGGAACTGGGTGCGCGCGGGCAGGACGTGCAGTTCGATTACCTGCACGCCACCCGCTACCGTGGCGAAACCACCGGCGGCGACCTGGTCTGGAAGCACAAGCCGGCCACCTCGCTGTTCGGCCGCCGCGTGCTGCTGGTCGACGACATCCTGGACGAGGGCTACACCCTGCAGGGCGTGCGCACCTGGTGCCTGGAGCAAGGCGCGACCGACGTGCGCATCGCCGCGATGACGGTGAAGAAGCACGACCGCGCGCTGCCGGACGTGACCGCCGATTACGCCGGCATCGAACTGCCGGACCGCTATGTGTTCGGCTTCGGCATGGACGTCAACGAAACCCTGCGCTGCGTGCCGGCCATCTACGCAATGAAGGAATAACGGCGCAGCCGCCTGCGGCGCGTCTTCTTCCATCGCCGGCATCCTCGGGTGCCGGCGTTCGTCTTTTCATGGAGTGCTTCGAATGCAACAGATCGCCCTGGCCGTGATCGGCGGTACCGGTGTCTACAACCTGGCCAAGCTCGACGACGTGCAGACCCACGAGGTCGACACCCGCTTCGGCCGCCCGTCCGGTCCGGTGCGCGTGGGCACGCTGCTCGGCCATCGCGTCGCGTTCCTGGCGCGCCATGGTGAAGGCCACTCGCTGCCGCCGCACAAGATCAACTACCGCGCCAACCTGGCCGCGCTGCAGCAGCTGGGCGCGCAGCGCGTGCTGGCGTTGAACACGGTCGGCGGCATCACCGAGGATTTCGGTCCGCGCGTGCTGGCCTGCCCGGACCAGATCATCGACTACACCTGGGGCCGCATCAGCACCATCTGTGAAGAAGAAGGCACCGACGTGGTCCACGTCGATTTCGGCCACCCGTACACGCCGATGCTGCGCAGCAAGATCCTGGCGGCGGCCAAAGTGACCGGTGTCACGGTCCATGACGGTGGCTGCTACGGCGCGACGCAGGGCCCACGCCTGGAAACCATCGCCGAGATCGCCCGCATGCGCCGCGATGGTTGTGATCTGGTGGGCATGACCGGCATGCCCGAAGCCGCGCTGGCACGGGAGCTTGGGCTGGATTACGCCTGCCTGGCGATCATCGCCAACTGGGCGGCGGGCTGCGGTGATGGCGAGGAGATTACGATGGCCGAAGTGCTGGCCAACGTACAGGCGGCGAGCAACGGACTTCCGGAACTGGTGGGCGAATTGGCGCGGGGGTGATTGTCTTCCCCGAGCAAGCTTTGCATACTCAGCTTGTGCGCGGGTTCAGCGTACACCACCCATTCATTGCATAAGGTCTCGCATCACCATGCCGAACGGTACCGTCAAGTGGTTCAACGACGCCAAGGGATTTGGCTTCATCTCGCCGGAGGATGGCAGCGCCGACGTGTTCGCGCACTTCTCCGCCATCAACTCCAAGGGCTTCCGCAGCCTGCAGGAAGGCCAGCGTGTCACCTATGACGTGACCCAGGGCCCGAAGGGTGCCCAGGCTTCGAACATCACGCCGGCCGAGTGATCCACTCGACAGTGCGTTGAAAACCCCGCTTCGGCGGGGTTTTTTTTGCGCGGCGTGCCCGCGGGCCGTTCGCGATCCACCCGCCTCGGGCACAATGCGGCCATGACGGAACGACTGCGTATCGCCGTGATCGGCTACGGCACCGCTGGACAGGCAGTGTCCATCCTGCTCACCCGTGACGGCCACGAGGTGGAGATCTTCGAACGCGTGCCCACGCCGGGGCCGGTGGGTGCAGGTTTCCTGCTGCAGCCCAGCGGCCTGCAGGTGCTGTGGCAGATGGGCCTGCTGGATGCGGTGCGCGCGCATGCGGCGCCGGTGCACCGCCTGTATGGCGACACGCCATGCGAGCGCGCGGTGATGGACATGCGCTACGACGGCCTGGATGCGCGCCTGCACGGACTGGGCATGCAGCGTGGGGCGTTGTTCTCGCTGCTGGATGATGCCCGTGGCGGGCTTGGGCAGCTGCATGCCGGTACCACCATCACCGAGGTGGATGCCGGGCACGGACGCCTGCGCGACAGCGATGGGCGCACGCATGGCCCGTTCGATCTGGTGGTGGCCGCCGATGGCGCGGCCTCTGCGCTGCGCGGCACGATCGCCGGCGGTGCCGGGCTGGACCGCGTGTACCCGTGGGGGGCGCTGTGGTGCCTGTTGCCGGCCGAAGACTGGCCGCACGTGCAGGAGCTGCGGCAGCGCTACGTGGCCGCGCGCAAGATGATCGGCCTGCTGCCGGTCGGTACGCGCCCCGGCGATGACACGCCGCGCCTGAGCTTCTTCTGGAGCCTGCCACGCGCCGACTTCGAGCGCTGGCAGGCCGATGGCATGACGCCCTGGCTGGACGAGCTGCATGCGCTGTGGCCGCAGGCCAGTGCGCGCTTCGCCCACTTGCGCGATGCCGGCCAGCTGGCGCGCGCGGTCTATCGCGATGCAGTGATGACGCGCTGGCACCAGGGCCGCATGGTGCTGGCAGGGGATGCCGCGCACGCGATGAGCCCGCAGCTGGGGCAGGGGGTGAACATGGCGCTGCTCGATGCGTTGGCATTGCGCGATGCCGTTCGCACGCATGGCGGTGGTGCCGAAGCGTTGCAGGCGTACCAGGCGCAACGCAGGGCGCATGTTGCGGTCTACCAGCGCTGGAGCCGTTGGCTGACGCCGTTGTTCCAGTCCGACCGCGATGCCTGGGCGAAGGCGCGCGACGTGCTGCTGGGCCCGATGGGGCGCCTGCCCGGAGGCCGTGGCCACATGCTGCGCGTGCTCAGTGGAACGCAGCAGGGCTGGTTCGGTTCGCTCACGCTGGATCCGGCCTTCATCGACGCACTGGCCACGACGATGGACATGCCTCGCAGCAACGTGGTCACGGCCAGCGCGTGAAGCGAGCCATCACGTGAATTAACGGTTGCCTCACCGCGGATGTGCGAGAAGTAGGTTGCACGCGACTGCGCGTCGCCCGTTTTCCTTTCCGTGATCAACATCGCGCGTGGCCCGGGCTACGCTGCCGTTGCGGCCTGTTGCGGCCCGGACGTGCCGCCTGATGTTGAAGAGGAGGATGCCATGTTGTTCGCGGTCGAGGAGCTGGAATCGGAAATCTGCAAGCTGCGCGGACTGCTGCAGATGCTGCACGAGGACCAGCCCGACGTACTGGAGGATGTATTCGAGTTCCATGTCGGCAGCCTGATCAGCCATGCGTCACCGGAACACCACGCACGCATCCGCACCTGCGCGCAGGAGATGCTGGCGGCAATCCAGGCCTTGCCGCGGCGGCGCGAGGACGACACGCCTGATTTCCAGTTGATGCCACAGCTGGGCATTCGCCCGGCCTGAGTCAGGCGACCGGCAGTTCCACCAGACCGCTCTCCACGCAGGCGATCATCTGTTCGCCGCGGGCGGGGGCAGGCACGATGCCGGCAGTGAATGCGGAGAAGGCCGGCAGGATCGTCATCCGGTCACGCAACCAGAATGCGGGGAAGCGCCTTCGCAAGGGCGCCAGAGCGATCTGCGGGTGCAGATGTCCTGCGATCACGTGCAACGCCGCATCGGGCATCGGCTCATGCCGAAGCAGGAACGGCGGCAGGCGGACCGCGTCGTGGATCTGCACTTGAAGCTGTGCATGCGGCAGATGCAGGTCGTGGTTTCCGCGCAGCACGTGCACGTCCAGCGCGGCATTGCGTTCGCGCCAGCCCAGCCAGTGCTGGTACCACGCCGCGCGATGCGCAGGCCCATGCAGGATGTCGCCGAGGATCCACAGTTCGCGGCAGGCATGCGTATCCAGCAGCCGCTGCAGGCGGCACAGGTCGTCAACGGTTCCGCCACGGGGCAGGGCGATGCCGGCACGACGGAAAATATCTGCCTTGCCGAGGTGCAGGTCGGCGATCAGCAGGGCCTGCCGCGCGGGCCAGTACAGTGCGCGGGCGCCGAGCAACCGCATGGGCTCGCCGGCAAGCGGCAGCAGCTGCTCATCGACCATGACGCCGCTCCAGCTGCTGCGCGGCACGCTGCACGCGGGTGCGCCAGTCTTCGTTGCTGAACTGCCCGCGCAGGCGCTCGGCCCACAGCGGGAAGCCCAACGGTGTGAGTGATGCCGGCTGCTGCAGCGACAGCGCCTGTGTGCCGATCCGGTCCAGGACCTGCTGCAGGCCCGGCAGGTCGAGGCTGTCGTGCAGGACTTCGCGCTCGGCCAGTGCCAGCAGCAGGTGATCCGGATCGTGCTCGCGCAGCACATCGTAGAGCAATCCCGCCGAGGCCTGCAGCTGGCGCAGCGAACGCGGCATGCCGCCGGGCAGGCTGGGAACCAGCAGGCCGGCCACGCGCGCGATGCCGCGGAACTGGCGGCGGGCCAGCTCGCCCAGGTTCACCGCCGCACGCAGGTCTTCCAGCAGCTGTTCACGGCTGAACAAGGCGCGCCACTGCGGCAGGTCGAGTTCGATGGCCTGCGCCGGTGCAAGCACCAGGCCGTGATCGTTCACCGCATAGCCGATGCTGTTGCGTTGGCCACGGGTGCAGCGCAGCGCCAGCAACGCGGCCAGGGCTTCGTGCACGTGGCGGCCGGCAAAGGGATAGACGAACAGGAACTGGCCATCGCGGCGCCTCACGTCTTCCACCAGTAGATGATCCGCACCGGGGCGCGCCGACAACTGCGCCTGCAATGCCAGCAGCGGCGCCAGCCAGCGTGACTCGGCGCTGTCATCGGAACCGGACAGGACCGCTTCCAGTTCACGGCCGAGCGCCATCGACAGCGGCAGCTGGCCGCCCTGCCAGCGCGGCACGACGCCGTCACCGCGTCCGCGCGCCAAGCGCACGAAGGCGGTCATGTCACGCAGCTGCACCAGTTCCAGCAGGCGCCCGGCGAACTGGAAGCGATCGCCCCGGCGCAGGCGGCTGGCGAACTGTTCCTCCACCGCACCGAGCCCACCACCGCGCAGGAACTGCACGCGCACGCTGCCATCGCTGCTGATGGTGCCGATCGACAAGCGGTGGCGCAGCGCCTGGCGGCGATCATGCATGCGGTAGCTGCCATCGGCATCGCGCACGACCTTGTGGAAATCCGGATACTGCGCCAGCGCCTGCCCACCCTGCACGATGAACTCCAGCACGGCCTGCCATTGTTCATCGCCCAGCGTGGCGAAGGCATGCGTGCGACGCACCTGCGCCAGCAGCGCATCACTGTCGAAGCCACCAGCGAGCGCGCGGCTGACCGCATGCTGTGCCAGCACGTCGAGTGACAGCGTCGGTGGCGGACGCGCTTCAACCACGCCGTCGTGCAGTGCGCGGCGCACCGCCGCATATTCGGCCAGTTCCAGTGCGTGGCTGGGAATGCAGACGATGGCACCGCTGGCGCCGGGACGATGGCGTGCTCGCCCGGCGCGCTGGCGCAGCCGCGCCACGCCCTTGGGGCTGCCCAGCTGCAGTACCTGTTCCACCTCCGGGAAATCCACGCCGAGATCGAGGCTGGAGGTCGCCACCACGCAGCGCAACGTGCCTGCGCGCAGGCCGTCCTCCACCTGCTGGCGCAGGGCCGGGTCCAGCGAGCCGTGATGCAGCGCCAGCGTGTCCGCATCTTCCGGCCATACCGCTGCCAGCGCCTGGTGCCACAGCTCGGCCTGTGCGCGGGTGTTGGTGAACAGCAGGCTGCTGCGTGCGGCCATCAGCGCATCCAGCACGCGTGGCAGCTGCGCCAGCCCGAGGTGGCCGGCCCACGGGAAGCGTTCGCCGGGTGCGGGCAGCAGGCTGCGCACGCTGATCGCACGCGGGCGCACGCCCTGCACGATCGGCGCGTCCGGTTGGCCGGGCAACAGCACGTCGCGGGCCTGCGCCAGGTTGCCCAGCGTGGCCGACAGTCCCCATAGCTGCAGGGACGGGGCGGCGTCGCGCAGCACCGCCAGGTTCAGCTGCAGCAGCACGCCACGCTTGTTGCCCAGCAGTTCGTGCCATTCGTCCACCACCACGCAGCGCAGCTGGCGCATGCGCGGCAGCGTGTCGGGATAGCTCAGCAGCAGTGCCAGTGATTCGGGCGTGGTCACCAGCACGTCGACCCGGCCCTCGCGCGCCTGCCGGCGCTCGCGGCTGCTGGCATCGCCGCTGCGCAGGCCGACCCGCCAGCCCAACCCCAGCCCGTCGATCACCGTCTGCAGTGCACGTGCGGTATCACTGGCCAAGGCGCGGAGCGGCGTCACCCACAGCACCTGCAGCGGCCGCACCGCACTGGCCCGACGCGGTGCCGGCGGCGGATCGAGCATCGCCTGCAGCAGCGGGCCGCCGAACATGGCCAGCGTCTTGCCGCTGCCGGTGGGCGTGTGCAGCAGACCGGAGTCGCCCGCCAGATAGTGCCGCCACATCGCGCGCTGGAACGGCAGCGAGCGCCAACCGCGCGCGGCGAACCAGTCTTCCAGCCGGCGCAACGCCTGGCGGCGGGTCATCGCGCCAGCGCCTGCAGCGTGGCCAGCCGGTCGGCTTCGACAGCAGGCTTGTCGTGGCGCCAGCGCAGGATGCGCGGAAAGCGCACGGCGATACCGGATTTGTGCCGGCTGCTGCGGTTGACCTCCTCGAAGCCCAGTTCGAATACCTGTTCGGCACGCACGCTGCGCACCGGGCCAAACCGTTCGCGGGTGTTGGCGCGGATCCAGCGGTCGAGGGCCAGGATTTCCTTGTCGTCCAATCCCGAATAGGCCTTGGCCACCGGCACCAGCGTGTCGCCGTCCCAGACCCCGAAGGTGTAATCGGTGTACAGCGTGCTGCGCCGTCCATGGCCGGCCTGCGCGTACAGCAGCACCGCATCGATGGTCAGCGGATCGACCTTCCATTTCCACCAGTCGCCGCGCCGTCGCCCCGACTGGTAGGTGGACGTGCGACGTTTCAGCATCAACCCTTCCACGCCCCGCTCGCGGGAGGCCTCCCGCAATGCGGCGGCCTGCACCCAGTCTTCCGCGGGTACGTCGGGCGACAGCTGGATGCGCGTATCGCCCAGGGCACCGATGACCTCGGCCAACTGTGCTCGCCGTTGCTGCAGCGGCAGCCCGCGCAGATCCTCGCCCTCGCGTTCCAGCAGGTCGTACGCCAGTACGCGCACCGGCGTATTGCGCAACGTCGCCGCGCCCGGCTTGCGGCGCTGGATGCGGGTCTGCAGCGCGGTGAACGCGCGCGGCAGGTTGCCGGCTTCGTCCCATGCCAGCAGCTCACCGTCCAGCACGCAGCCCTCCGGCAGCGCCAGCGCTGCGTGCTCGATCTCGGGGAAGCGGCCATCCAGTCGTTCCTCGCCGCGGGACCACAGCGCCACCTCGCCGCGGCGGCGCAGCAGCTGCAGGCGGATGCCGTCCCATTTCCACTCCAGCAGCCAGTCGTCGATGGGCCCGAGGCGCTCGGCAGGGTCGCCTTCGAGCGGCGAGGCGAGGAAGAACGGATAGGGCTGCTGCCGGTCCGATGGCAGCTCGTCCGGCGACAGCAGCTCGGACAGCACACCCGGCGAGGGCACCCACTCGCCGAGCATGCGCTGGGCAATGCGTGCGATGTCCAGGCCGGACCATTCGGCCAGCGCCTGCTGTACCTGGCGTTGCGAAACACCCACCCGCAGGGCGCCTGTCAGCAGCTTGTTGAACACCAGTCGTTCGCTGGCCGGCAATTGTCGCCACCCCGCGAGCACGGCGGCCCGGCGTTCCTCCTCCGGCCGGTTGGCGACGGCCAGCAGGTGCTGTTCGATCCAGTCGGCCAGCGGGCGGTCGGGGGCAACCTGCGCCGGGTCATCCAGCAGCAGGGTCAACGTTTCGGCCAGGTCGCCCACCTGCGCATAGCTGTCCTCCACCAACCATGGCGGCAGGCCTGATTCCTCGCTCACCCACGCGCGCAGTTCGCCGCTGGCGGCGATCTTCCGGCGTGCGCCGCCCACCTTGCCGCCGCTGAGCAGGTACATCGCCCACGCCGCGTCATGCACGCGCGCCTGGCGGAAGTAGTCGACCAGCGCCGCACGCTTGTCCAGCGTGGCGGTGCTGCGGTCCAGGCGCTGGTAGAGCGCGGCGAAGCTCTTCATTCCTCGCTCCCGAAATCGGTGCGGAAGGCTTCAGCCGCCACGCCGCGCTCGCGCAGGAACGGAATCAACGCATCGGTATTGCCATGGGTGGCGATGACCCGCCGTGCGCCGGTCTGTTCGATGGTCTGCAGCAGCGCGGGCCAATCAGCGTGATCGGAAATGACGAAGCCACGGTCGACGTTGCGTCGCCGCCGATTGCCGCGCAGCTGCATCCAGCCCGAGGCGAACCCCAGTTGATGCGGTCCGAAGCGGCGCATCCATGGCGTGCCTGCGGCCGAGGGCGGGGCCAGGATCAGCTGGCCGGCGGCATCGGGATGTCGCCCCTGTTCGGCCACGGTAAGCGTCTCCAGCATCGGCACGCCGGCCTGCCGATAGACCGCCACGCCATTGGCGATCGCGCCATGCAGCCAGGCCGGGCGGTCGTCCAGTGGCAACAGCTCGGCCAGCACCCGCTGCGCCTTGCCGAGTGCATAGCACAGCAGGATCGCCGCTTCGCCACGTTGTTCGCATTCGCGGCGCCACGCCACGATTTCCGCAGCCACCGCAGGCGTGTCCGGCCAGCGATAGATCGGCAGCGCGAACGTCGCTTCGGTAATGAACGTATCGCAGGGCACCACTTTGAAGGGCGTGCAGGTCGGGTCCGGTTGGCGCTTGTAGTCGCCGGACGCCACCCAGACCTGTTCGCCATCGTCGATGCGCACCTGCGACGAGCCGAGCACATGGCCGGCAGGATGCAGCGATACCTGCACCCGGCCCAGGCGGAACGGCACGCCTTCGGCATGCACCTGCACCGGCACATCGCCCAGCCGCCAGCGCAGGATGGGCAGGCTGCCTTCGCTGCAGTGGTACTCGCCCATGCCCGGGCGCGCGTGATCGCCGTGGCCATGGGTGATGACCGCGCGCGGGACCGGGCGCCACGGGTCGATATGGAATTCGCCAGCTGCGCAGTACAGCCCTTCCGGGCGCAGCACCACCAGATCATCATTGCCTGCCATGCGGCCACTGTGGCGTGCGTCTCGTGCACGGGGTGAGAACCGGCCTGAACACGGGCTTGGCGGTGCATGCGGCACAATCGGACCGCATACCTCTTGCCGCCAGGATGGACCGGATGAGTGGACCCAGCTTCAGCATCAACGCGCCGTTTGAAACCCATGTGGTGCTGAACCAGCCGCCACCGTTCGCGGGCCGCCAGCTGTGGACCGACGATGTGGCGTTGACGGAGGCGGTGCAGCGTGAGGGGGGCGGTGCCTTCGCGCCACGCCTGGCCGTGTACGGGGCACTGGCCGGCGACGAGTTGTACCGGCTCGGCTTTGACGCCAACCGTGATCGCCCGCGCCTGCGCACGCACGATGCGCAGGGCCATCGCATTGATACGGTCGAGTTCCATCCTGCGTACCACCAGCTGATGGCCGCAGCGAAGCAGCATGGCGTGGCGGGCTTGTCCTGGCATGAGCCGCAGTCCGGCGCGCATGTGGCGCGTGCGGCACTGAGCTATCTGCACCACCAGGCCGAAGCCGGTACCAGTTGCCCCTTGACCATGACCCATGCGGCGGTGGCAGTGCTTCAGTCGCAGCCGCACCTGGCCGAATGGGCGCGCAAGGCCGCCGCGCCGGTCTATGACCCGCGTGATGTGCCCGTGGCGGACAAAGCCGGCATCACTCTGGGCATGGGCATGACCGAGAAGCAGGGCGGTTCGGATGTGCGCGCAAACAGCACGCGCGCCGAGCCGATCGATGGCGAACGCTACCGCCTGGTCGGCCACAAGTGGTTCTTCTCCGCGCCGATGTGCGATGGCTTCCTGGTGCTGGCGCAGGCGCCGGGCGGACTGACCTGCCTGTTGATGCCGCGCCGCTTGGCCGACGGTGACCGCAATGCGTTCCGGCTGATGCGGCTGAAGGACAAGCTCGGCGACTGGGCCAATGCGTCCAGCGAGGTCGAGTTCTGTGGCGCGCAGGCATGGCGTGTGGGCGAAGAAGGGCGTGGCGTGGCGACCATCATCGGCATGGTGATGATGACCCGCCTGGACTGCATGCTGGGTGCGGCCGCGGAGATGCGCATGGCGCTGGCGCAGGCGCTGCATCATGCACGCCATCGGCGCACCTTCGGCAAGTTGTTGGTGGAGCATGCGTTGATGGCCAATGTGCTGGCCGACCTGGCGCTGGAGTCGGAAGCGGCAACCGTGTTGGCGATGCGCATCGCGCGGGCGGTGGATCGCGCCGGCGAGGATGCCAGCGAAGCCGCGTTGGCGCGGCTGGGGACTGCACTGGGCAAGTACTGGTTGTGCAAGCGCGCGCCGTCCTTCGTCAACGAAGCGCAGGAATGCCTGGGCGGTGCGGGTTACGTTGAGGAGTCGATGCTGCCGAGGCTGTACCGCCAGGCGCCGTTGAATTCGATATGGGAAGGCAGCGGCAACATCCAGTGCCTGGACGTCCTGCGCGCGCTGTCACGCGAGCCGGAAGCAATGGCGGCATTGCGCAGCGAGCTGGCCGCGGTGGCCGATCTCGATGCGCGTTATGCAGCTGCATTGCAGCGTTGGGCAGCGGCGCCAGCGCCTGGGGAATCGCAGGCGCGGCTGTTCTGCGAGCGCACTGCGCTGCTGCTGCAGGCGGCGCTGCTGCTGCGTGCGCGCAGTCCAATGGCGGAGGCGTTCGTGCGCAGCCGGTTGGACGGGGAGCACGGGCTGGCATTCGGGACGCTGCCGGCGGGATTGGATCTGTCGGTGATGCTGGCGCGCGCGATGCCGTAGGGGACGGCCAGCGGCGGAGCCCCTCGTGGTGGGCGCTGATATCGGCGGAGGCCGCGCGAGTGGGTTGCGCAGGGGACGCCGTGAACCCGTCCTTGGGGGCTTGGCCGCGGCATCCATGCCGCGGACACCCCTGCGCAACCCACTCGCGCGGCCTTGGACACTTTCCGCGCGCGTCCACCACGGAATCAACAGAGAAGGCGGAGAGCGAAAAGCGAAAAGCGAAAAGCCGCGGCAGTGCCGCGGCTTTTCCTGTAACGCCGGGCGCATGCCCGGCTGGCCGGTAGCGCCGGGTCATACCCGGCGAACGCGGAGGCCTCAGTGCTTGGCTTCTTCCTTGGCGGCATTTGCCTTCGCGTCGTTGGCGACATCGCGGGCCTTGTCGGCGACCTTCTGCGCGGCGTTGGCGGTGGCGTCGCTGGCATGCGCAGCGGCGTCGGTTGCGGCGTCCTTGGCTTTGTCGGCGGCGTTGGCAGTGGCGTCTGCGGCCTTGTCCAGCGCCTGCTGGGTATCGGCGGCGGCCTGCTCGGAAGCGGCGGCGGTCTTGTCGGCGGCTTCGCGGGTGGCGGCAGCAGCCTTGTCGACGGCGTCGCGGGCGGCAGCGCCGGCGCTGTCGGCCGCCTGCTGCGCGTCCTGCTTGGCCTGTTCGGCTTCCGGGCCCTTGCAGGCGGCCAGGGCCAGCAGCAGGGAGGCGGCCAGCAGGGTGGTGGTGATCGGACGAATCTTCATGGCGGTCTCCGGCACTGCAATGGATGGGGACGCCAGCCTATTCATGCCGTTGTGAAGACCGGGTCGCGATGCAGGGGCTTGATCGCCGGCATCCACGCAAAGAAAAAGCCGCTGGCGAACCAGCGGCTTTTCCAGAACAGCGTGAAGAAAGAAGTTATTACTTCTTGGCTTCTTCAGCAGCGTCCTTGGCCTTCTCAGCGGTGCCTTCAGCAGCCTTGGCAGCGTCAGCAGCGGCGCCGGCAGCGGCGTCGGTGGCAGCAGCGCCAGCCTGGGCAGCAGCGTCGACCGAAGCGTCAGCAGCGGTGGCGGCGGTGTCAGCGGCCTGCTGGGCAGCGTCGGCGGTCTGGGCGCCAGCAGCGGCGGCCTGGTCGGCAGCAGCCTGGGCTTCGGTGGCGGCTTCGTTGGCCGAAGCAGCGGCGTCCTGGGCAGCTTCCTGCTTCGAGCAGGCGGCCAGGGCCAGAGCCAGGGACATCGCGACCAGCAGCTTGTTGATGCTCATTGTGTAAATCCTCGTCGTTAGAATTAGGCAACGCGCATGCTGCGCGCCGACAACATGATGACAAGCCAAGATTGGGTGTCAAGCGATCCCGCATTCATTTTTGCGAAATCATCGTTAAATCTTTTTAAATCAATTCGATGGCGATTGCCGTTGCTTCGCCGCCGCCGATGCAGAGGGTGGCAATGCCGCGCTTGCCACCACGCGTGCGCAGAGCGTTGACCAAGGTCACCACGAGACGTGCGCCGGAGGCACCGATGGGATGACCCAGTGCGCAGGCGCCGCCATTCACGTTGAGCTTGTCGTGAGGGATGCCCAGTTCGCGCATCGGGGCCATCGCCACCACAGCGAAGGCTTCGTTGATTTCGAACAGATCGACCTGGTCCAGCGACCAGCCGGTCTTGTCCAGCAGCTTGTGCAGCGCGCCGATCGGGGCGGTGGTGAACCACTCCGGTTCCTGCGAGTGGGTGGCGTGGCCGACGATGCGGGCCAGCGGCGTGATGCCTCGCGCGGCGGCGTCCTCTTCGGTCAGCAGCACCACCGCGGCGGCGCCGTCGGAAATGCTGGAGGAACTGGCGGCGGTCACGCTGCCATCCTTCTTGAAGGCCGGACGCAGGGTCGGGATCTTGGCGATGTCGGAGCGCCCCGGCTGCTCGTCGGTAGCGACCTCGACCTCACCCTTGCGGGTGGCGACCTTCACCGCGACGATTTCATCGGCAAACGCACCATTGGCCTGGGCAGCCTGCGCCCGCTTGACCGACTCGATCGCATAGGCGTCCTGCTCTTCGCGGCTGAACTGGTACTTGTCCACCGCGCACTCGGCGAATTCACCCATTGCCTTGCCGTCGTAGGCGTTGACCAGGCCATCGTGGGCCATGTGGTCGACCGCCTGGAAGTTGCCGAAACGGTTGCCGGTACGCGAGTTTGGCAGCATGTGCGGGGCGTTGGACATCGATTCCATGCCGCCGGCGACCACGATGCTGGCCGAGCCGGCCTTGATCAGGTCATGACCGAGCATGATGGTCTTCATGCCCGAGCCGCACACCTTGTTCAGCGTGGTGGCACCGGCCGACAGCGGGATGCCGGCGGCGATCGCCGCCTGGCGGGCGGGCGCCTGGCCGAGGTTGGCCGGCAGCACGCAGCCCATCAGGACTTCAGAAACGTCGCTGGCCGGGACACCCGATTGTTCCAGGGCGGCGGCGATGGCGGCCGCGCCGAGGGTCGGGGTCGGCACGCCGTTGAACTGGCCGAGGAAGGAGCCGATGGCGGTGCGCTTGGCGGCGGCGATGACGATGTTGGACATGGCAATCTCGTTGATGCGTAAGCAATGTTCGGAAAGGAGACCGGAGGCCGTTGGATGCGCCCCGGTTTCCCGGCAGACTGCGTGGGGGTCGGCCCAAGTATAGAGGGTCGGGGAGGGCTGCCGCTGTGCGGCGCCGAACGCCTGCCGGGATGAAGGCAGGCCAACGTTCACGGGAAGGAATCGATGGAACGCACGATGATGGTGAGGTCTGTGCTGGCAACCGCGCTGGCGATGGCGCTGACGGCCTGTGGCGGCGGCGGCGGAGGCGGCAGCAACGTGCGTGTCGACCCGCCCCCGACCACGCCGACACCTCCGACCACGCCTCCCCCGACGACACCACCGCCGGCCAAGCCGCAGGAGCCGGCCTTTGATGCGCATCTTTCAGTCACCAACGCGCGCGCCGCACAGGCCGCCGGCCTGACCGGGCAGGGCGTGCGCATCGGCATCGTCGATTCGGGCGTGCAGCGCAATGCGGTGGCCTTGAATGGTCGCGTGCTGGCCAACTTCAATTACATCGATCCGGCCAGGAACAACCTGGGGGTTGATGACGTGGTCGGGCATGGCACTGCCGTGGCCAGCCTCGCTGCCGGTGCAGCAGTGGGAAGCTGGCCGGGCGGTATCGCGCCAGGTGCGCAGATCGTCTCGGCACGGATCATTTCCGACAAGCCGCCGACCGATGACGGCAGTGGCCAGGGCAATGCCTTCAGTGGGCCGCTGGGCGTGGCCCAGGTCCACCAGGACCTGATCAGCTACAACGTGAAGGTGATGAACAACTCGTGGGGCGGCCTGTACTGGACCGACCTGCCGACCACCGCGCAGGTGGCCGCCGAGTACCGGCCGTTCGTGATCAACCACGGCGGCCTGGTGGTGTTTGCCGCCGGCAATGACGGCCGCAGCGAGCCGAGCAGCCTGGCCGCGCTGCCCAGCCAGAAGGGCGTGGCAGGCACGCTTCCGGCGGCCGACCTGGAGCGCGGCTGGCTGGTGGCCACGGCGGTGGACCCGTATACGCCGGGCACGCTGGCCAGCTATTCGAATGCCTGCGGCCAGGCGGCCCGCTACTGCCTGGCGGCGCCGGGCAGCGCGGTGTACCCGGATGCCAATGGTGGCAGCTACTACTGGAACTACGGTACGTCGTTCGCCGCGCCGCTGGTCTCCGGTGCGGCTGCGCTGGTCTGGCAGCGCTTCCCCTACTTCAACAACGATCTGGTGCGGCAGACCCTGCTGGGGACCGCCAAGGACATCGGCGCGCCCGGTGTGGATCCGGTGTTCGGCTATGGCCTGCTCGACATCGGTCGCGCGATCAATGGTCCCGGCCGCTTCGACTGGGGTGATGTGGCCGCCAATGTGGATGCGGGTTCGACCGGTTCGACGTGGAGCAACGACATCACCGGCAGCGGTGGCCTGGTCAAGCAGGGGGACGGCAAGCTGGTGCTGACCGGCAACAACGGTTACACCGGTGCCACCCGTGTCGAGCGCGGCATCCTGGCGCTGCAGAACGGAGGCGTGATCCGTTCCAACGTGACGATCCTCGCCCAGCCTGACCCGGATTCCACCGGTCTGCAGTTCAACGGTGGCACGCCGCGGGTGATCGGCAACGTGGTCAACGGCGGCAGCGTGTTCCTCACCACCGGCAACACCACCGGCACCATCGAGGGCAACTATACCCAGCAGCCCGGCGCGCAGCTGATGATCGCCCTTGGCGCCAACGCCCTGCAGGTCACCGGCAGCGCAACGATCAATGGCAGTGTGCGCGTGCATGGCTTCGTCTCCGGCTATGTGCCGCAGAACGGAACCCGCCAGGACCTCATTCACGCCGCGGGGGGGCTGAACGGCATCTTCAGTACCGAGGCCACGTCCACCGGCCTGCAGGGACTGACCCTGGTGGCGCCCACTTATGGCTACGACCGCAACAACGCCTGGTTGAACGTGACCCAGGTCAGCGTCACCGCCGCAGCCAGCGGGCTGAGCGCTTCCGCACAGGTGGCCGCGCAGCGCCTGGAAGGCGCATTCGCAGTGCTCGACGGCAACACCGGCCTGCAGGGATCGCCCTTCGGTGCGGCAGCCGGTGCGCTGCAGTGGACCGGCGGCGGCCAGCAGGGCCTGGCCGACAGCCTGCAGAGCCTGTCCGGCCAGGCGCATGCGCGCGCCGAGGCCGCCACCTTCGACAGCATCGACATGTCGCGACGTGCGATTGCCGAGCGCTTCGACCGCGTGCAGGCCACCCCGCGCCTGCGGGGCACCTGGCAGAGCGCGTTGGGCGAGGCCGGGCAGGGCAGCTTTGCCGGCAACAGCGCAGACAGCCGTGGCTGGATGGCCGGACAGGATCTGCCGCTGGGCGGCAACGGCCTGATGGGCGTTGCCTTCGGCGAGACCCGCAGCAATGGTGGCAGCAGTTTCGGCGGTGATCGTGGGCGTGACCGCCAGGCGCAGGCACAGTTGTACGCTGGCTGGAGCCTGGGCCGAGGCTATGCGCTGGCCCAGTTCGGCAGTGGCCAGTTCACCCGCGCGCTGGATCGCCAGCTGCTGCTGGGTGCGGGCGTCTACGGTGTCTCGGCGCGTTACGGCGGGCGTTTCAGCAGCGCCAGCGTGGAAGGCGGATATCGGCTGGGCCGCGCAGGCGCTTCGTTGACGCCCTACCTTGGTGCCAGCACTACGCGTGTCGATACCGATGCGTTCAATGAGCTGGGCGGTTTCGGCTTCGGCCTGCGGGGTGATGCCACCCGGGTGCAGCGCAGCCAGATGCTGGCCGGCATCCGCGGCGAGCGTGGATGGGGGCGTTGGACCCTGCGTGGACACGCCGAGTGGCAGCAGCGGCTGGACGGCGGTGACGCCGATTGGCAGGCCAGTTTTGTCGGCGTGGATGCATGGGCGCCGCTGGCAGGCTGGAATGCGCCGCGTGGCAGTGCGCTGATCGGCCTGGCGCTGGAATCGTGGTGGGGCCGCAATGGCCGCTTGAGCCTGGGCTTCGACCAGCGTATCGGTGGCGAGGGCGCGCGGCAGGCTGCGTTGCGCTACAGCACCGGGTTCTGAGCAATCGGTCGCGCCGGGAAGACTCCCGGCGCGACGTCTGCAGGCTCAGCCGCCGCGCAGGTTGCCCAGGCGCGGCGTGCTGCGGCCCAGCGGCATCTTCAGCTTGCCGATCGACAGGATGCGGCTTTCGGCGATGCGGTCGGCCGCGCGCTGCGGCGCGATGTTCTCGCGCTGCGACAGTTCGAAGATGCGGGTGAGGTTGTGGTAGATGCTGCGGATCAGGCGCATCGCACGTTCGCGGTTGTAGCCATCGATCTCCAGCGACACGTTCATCACGCCACCGGCGTTGACCGCATAGTCCGGCGCATACAGGATGCCGCGCGCATGCAGTTCGTCGCCGATTTCCAGGCTCGACAGCTGGTTGTTGGCGGTGCCGCAGATGATCCTGGCCTTGATCCGCGGCAGGGTGTCGGCGTTGATCGCGCCTTCCAGCGCGCACGGCGCGAACACGTCGGCGTTCACTTCGTGGATCTCGTCCGGCTTGACCGCCTCGGCGCCGAAATCGCTGACCGCGCGATCGACCAGCGCACTGTCCAGGTCGGTGACGTACAGCTTGGCGCCACGGTCACGCAGCAGCTTCACCAGCTCCATGCCGATGTGGCCCAAGCCCTGCACCGCGATGCTGGTCTTGCCCACTTCCTCGTGGCCGAACTTGAAGCGCATCGCCGCCATCAGCGCCTGCAGCGCACCGTAGGCGGTGAAAGGCGCCGGATCGCCGGAGCCGCCGTGGACCTGGTGCACGCCGGTCACGAACTGGCTCTCCAGGTAGATGTTCTCCATGTCGTTGACGTCGGTGCCAACGTCCTCGGCGGTGATGTAGCGGCCGCCCAGCGAATCGACGTAGCGGCCGAAGGCGCGGAACAGCACCTCGGTCTTGTCCGTCTTCGGGTCGCCGATGATCACCGCCTTGCCGCCGCCCACGTTGAGCCCGGCCAGCGCATTCTTGTAGGTCATCGTCCGGCTCAACCGCAGCGCATCGGCCAGCGCCTCGTCGGTGCTGGCGTAAGGGCGCATGCGCACGCCGCCCAGGGCCGGGCCCAGGGTGGTGTTGTGGATGGCGATGATCGCCTTCAGGCCGGCATCGTGGTTGTGGCAGAACACCACTTGTTCGTGGCCGGTGGTGGCGAGGGTTTCGAATAGCATGGCGTCTCCGATGGCGCGAACAGCGGCGAACTGCAGCGAACGGCCAGTGAACGGTAGGGTCCCAAAACAAAAAAAGCGACGTCGTCAGTGCAGGGGGACGGGTCGCGCGGCGCCATTCTAGTCCATTCCCCCGGCCGCTGCCGTCGACATCGGCGGCCTTCCGGTTAAAGAAGATGAAAGTGCGGCCGATGCTGCGACGACGGCGGGTGGCCGGATTCGCGTGAAGAGGCAGGGCGGTCAGTGACGGCAAGGGCACCACAACGACAGGGCGGGCGGCGATGAGGCCGGCCTGGTGGCGATCGCTGCGCGCCTGGCTGGCGCGGTCGACCGGGGCGGCTCCGCTGCGCCTGGCGGCCGTATCGCGACAGGCCGTAGCTGCTGCCGCAGCCAGCCTGCAGGGCGAGGCCCTGCAGGCCGGTGAGATCGCCGCGCACCTGCAGCGCGGCCTGCACGCACTGGCCCTGTACCCACGGCTGGCCGGCGAGCCTGCCCCCGTCCAGGATCCGGCACTGGGCGAAGCGGTGGCGCGCGCGCTGCAGGACCGTGACTGGGCCGCCCGGCACCTGCCGCGGCGCCCGCAACTGCTGCCGCAGCTGATCCAGACCGTCAACGACGATGCCGCCTCGGCACGGGTGATGGCGGCGATCATCGGCCAGGACCCGGTGCTGACCGGCAATCTGCTGCGCATCGCCAACAGCCCGGCCTACAAGGTGCATGAGCGGCCGGTGGAAAGCCTGCAGCGTGCGGTGACCCTGGTCGGTACCGAGGGCGTGCGCCAGATCATCAGCGCGGTGCTGGTGCAGCCGGTGATGCAGGTGCAGTGCGGCATGTTTCCGCAGTTCAGCACGATCATCTGGGAACACGCACTGCTGGCTTCGCGTGCGGCCGCCGATCACGCGCGCACGGTCACCTTCGGTGATGCCTTCGCTGCGCAGTGGCTGGGCCTGGTGCAGGGGCTGGGATCAGCGCTGGTGATGCGCCAGTTGCTGCAGGAAGCGCAGGCGCGCGACGAAACCGTGGAGCCGGCGCTGGCCCTGCAACTGCTCCAGCAATGGTCGTTGCCGCTGGCACAACGCGTGGCTGCAGCCTGGGAGCTGCCCGAGCCCGTGCACCAGGCACTGGCGCCGGAGGCCGATGGCCCACTCGCCGACAGCCTGCGTCTGGCCAGCGCTGCGGCGGCGGCCAGCCTGCTGTGCCGGCATGGACATGCCAGCCAGAGCCGCATGCTGGCCCTGCTCGAACAACTGCCGTCGGCGCCGCCGCACGCGCTGCGCTGGATCTGGCGGCGCCTGCATGGGCGCAGCGTGGAGACGCGGGATGACGCCGGCCAGGAAGAGGTCGGTCCGGTGCGCTGAGGGTGGGGTTACAGCTGCGATTCCACCGGCAGCCAGCTGATCACCCGCGCGGTCCAGCGCTTGCCGAGGCCGGCACCGGGCTCTGGTTCCACCCAGTGCGGTGGTGGCTGCCGTTCCAGCCAGCGCAGGTCATCGTCGTGACCGAGCGTCAGCCACCAGCTGTGTTCCGGGCTGGCCAGGCGCAGGTATTCGTTGCGCAGCTGCGCCCCCAGTACGGGGTCGTCGAACAGCACGCCCATCTCGGTATTGAGATAGGCCGAGCGCGGGTCGAGGTTGAACGAGCCGACGAAGCCGCGCCGGTCATCGACCACGAACGCCTTGGTATGCAGGCTGGCGCCACTGCTGCCGAACAGGCTGGTATCGGGCCTGCCGTGTGCCTTCAGTTCGTACAGCTGCACGCCGGCCTTCAGCAGCGGAACGCGGTAGCCCATGTAGCCGCCGTGTACTGCGGCCACGTCGTTGGCGGCCAGCGAGTTGGTGACCACGCCAACCTGTGCACCGCGCGCGGCCAGCGCCGACAGCGCCTGCACGCCATCATGGCCAGGCACGAAGTAGGGGGAGATCAACAGCGCACTGCTGCGGGTGCTGTGCAGTTCGTCGCTGAGGGTGCTGACCAGCCAGCTGCGGCGATCATCGCCACGGTGCTTCATCGGCGGATCGGAGGCGATGCGCACGTTTGCGCTCCAGTGCAGCGGATCCGGGCTGGGGCGTTGCAGGCGGCGTGATTCGGCCACGCGTTGCAGGTAGGGCTGTGCCTTGGCATGCATCGCATCCAGGTCCGACTGGCGTACCAGTTGCTGCAACTGTGCATCGGTATACGAGGCCAGCGCGGAAATCGGGACGGCCGCGCTGCTGTTCCAGTAGTCGTCGAAGATCCGGCTGGCCTGCTGCACCGCCGGCCCGGCCACAACCAGGTCCAGATCCTGGAAGTTCACGTCGTTGCGCGCGCTGAAGTACTCCTCGCCGATGTTGCGGCCACCGACGATCGCAATGCGGCCATCGGCGATCCAGCTCTTGTTGTGCATGCGGTGGTTCACGCTGAAGGCGCGTTGCACCAGCTCCAGCGTGCGCGCGATGCCACTGCGGTTGCGGAACGGGTTGTACAGGCGCAGCTCGATGTTGGGATGCGCATCGAGCGCCATCATCAACGCATCCTTGTCCTTGGCGTTCATGTCGTCGAGCAGGATGCGCACGCGCACGCCGCGCTCTGCGGCGTCGTACAACGCCTTGGCCATCAGGTGGCCGATCAGGTCGTCGTGCCAGATGTAGTACTGCAGGTCCAGGCTGCGGCCGGCCCGCGCGGTGATCATCGCGCGTGCGGCGAAGGCATCCATGCCATCACTGAGGAAGGCCACGCCGGACTTGCCGGGATGGGCGTCCTGCAGCGGCTCGATCTCCCGGTCGATGCGGGTCTGTGCCGGCTGCAGCGGCAGCACCTGCGAGGGCGTGCCCCGTGCCTGCGGGGTGAGATGGTCGGCCAGCAGCAGGCCGGACAGGACCAGCAACAACAGCACGGCAAGGACGATCGCAACGACGCGCAGCAGGCGTCGCCATAAGGGCTTGGACAGGCTCATGCCCCGATGGTAGATCCACGCCGTGCGTGGAAGAAGATCTGCAGGATCAATCTGGGGTCAGAGCCCTTGCCTGCGGCAAGGGATCCGACCCCGGCGGGCGTCACGGATGAGGGCGGATCCCTTTCCACAGGAAAGGGCTCTGACCCCGGAGCCTCAGAAGCGCTCGTCGCTGCCCAGGTAGCGCCACTGGCCCGGCGGCAGCGGCCCCAGCGCCACGCGGCCGATGCGCAGCCGGCGCACCGCGGTCACCTGCAGCCCGGCGGCCGTCACCGCTGCACGCAGGCCCTTGGCGGTGAGCCCCTTGCCGGCGAAGCGCAGCCGCTGTTCGCTCTGCCAGCTGACCTTGCCGCCGCCGGCCTCCTGCTGCAAGCGCGCCATCAACCAGGGCCCGCGCTCTGGGCCGCCCTCGGCCACTTCGATCAGGTATTCCTGTTCGGTGCGGCCCAGGTTGCGTTGCAGATGGGCCAGCGTGGCGGGGTCCTGGCTGACCACCACCAGGCCGCTGTCGCTGGCCGGAAGTGCAGCGGCCAGCTGCAGGCCGTGGAAATGCCGCTGCAGCGGGCGGATGTCGCTGGCATCGAGTTCGCTGCGGCTGTCACTGCTGACCAGCGCGCACAGGGTTTCGGCGGCGACACCGGCGGGCTTGTGCAGCAGCATGCTGGCCCGTTCGGCCTTTTCATCGCTGGCCTGCTCCGCCACTACGATCACCGCGCTGTCATCGACCGGGCGCTGCGGCTGTTCCACTACGTCGCCATTGACCGTCACCCAGCCGCCCTCGATGTAGCGCCGCGCTTCGCCGCGCGGGATACCGAGCAGGGCGGACAGGTGTTTGTCGAGACGGATCGGTTCCATGGCGGGCAGGTCGGGCAGGGGGCGCGCAGTGTAGCTGCTGCGGCCGGTCAGCGCTGGCCGCGGTTGGCCAGCTCGGTCAGGTACAGGCGGGTATCGAACTCCAGCTGCAGGTAATCCGGCTCCATGTGCTGGCACAGCTGGTAGAAGGCCTTGTTGTGGTCGGCTTCCTTCAGGTGGGCCAGCTCGTGCACCACGATCATGCGCAGGAACGCCGCCGGGGCCTGGCGGAACACGGTGGCGATGCGGATCTCGCGGCTGGCCTTGAGGCGGCCACCGTGCACGCGGGAAATGGCGGTGTGGGTGCCCAGCGCATGCTTGATCACCTCCAGCGTGTTGTCGTAGCAGACCTTGTTGAGCGGCACCGATTTGCGCAGGTAGCGATCCTTCAGGTCCTGGGTGTAGTCGTACAGCTGGCGGTCGCTGCGCACCTCGTGCGGGTCGGGGTAGCGCTGCTGCAGCCAGGGGCCGAGCTTGCCCTGCGCCAGCAGTTCGCTGACCTGGGCGACCAGGGGTTCGGGATAGCCGGTGAGGTACTTCAGGACTGCCATGCAGGGGCGGCGGGGCGTCGGTAGAATGGGGCATCCAAGATTACACGCGGTACGCATCGACCATGGCAAAGCCCAACGCGCTGCAGGAACAATTGCTCAAGGCCGGCCTGGCCAAGAAGTCCCAGGCAAGCGCCGCCGCGAGCGCGCAGGCCAAGGCCCGCCAGGGCAAGGCCGAATCGACCTCGGCCGAGGTCCAGCGCGAGGCCGAACGCGCCCGTGTCGAAAAGATCGAGCGCGACCGCGCGCTGGCCGCCGAGCGCAATGCGCAGGCCCGCCAGGCTGAACAGAAAGCCCAGGCCCGGCAGATCATCAGCGCCCACGCTGTGCCCCACAAGGGCGACGACGAGTACCGCTTCAGCGATGGCGCAGCGATCCGCACCCTGCTGATCGACCCCAAGCTGCGCAAGGCGCTGTCGGTCGGCGTGCTGGTCATCGTTGCCCACGGCGACGGTTACGCCCTGTTGCCGCGCGCCGCCGCCGAGAAGGTACGTGAACGCGCCCCGGAGGCGATCATCGTCGACCACGGCCAGCCGGGCTCGACTGCCGAGATCTCCACCGGCAACGCCGAGGACGACGCCTACTACGCCCAGTTCCAGGTACCCGACGACCTGGTCTGGTAATCAAAAAGGGGACGGAGGGGATTAAGTCGCAATCGGCCTGGTCGGATCCGTCCACTTCCTGCTCGGCTTGCTGAAGGCTCGCCGAGCATGGCTCGGCTCAACCCAGGTCTGCTCCTTTGGGCGCGGGTGTATCGTCCCCATATCAGGCGACACACCTGCGGAGGATGGCCATGGCCACCGGTTGGGCGGGAGACGGCGCGGTCCAGGACCAGATCGACGCCACCGTCGACGATGCGATCGCCCGCGCGCGGCGCCAGCTGCGCGAGGGCCCGGGTCTGGAACACTGCGAGGAATGCGACGCGCCGATCCCGTTGGCGCGGCGCCGGGCTGTGCCCGGGGTACGGCTGTGCGTGGCGTGCCAGCAGGCGCATGACGACGAAGCGCAGGCGCATGCCGGCTACAACCGGCGCGGCAGCAAGGACAGCCAGCTGAGGTAAGGGGGTTCGGCAGGGCTGCAAGCCCTGCAAAGAAAAACTCCCTCAGCCGTCGCCCTGGATGCCGCCGGGTGCCTGCGCCGGATCACGCCAGCGGCGCACCGTGCGCTGGAAGAACAGGTTGTTTGGCAGCTGCAGCACGGTGCCCTCGTGGCCGTCGCCGGTTTCCTGCAGCGTGGTGTAGATCAGGTTCACATCGATCACCCGCCCCTTCAGGCCCGGCTTCTCGCCGTTCTCCAGTACCTCGATGTAGTCATGCAGGCGGAACGGACGCGTGGTGAAGATCAGCAGCGTGCAGAAGATGTTGGAGAGCACGCTCCAGGCCGCGAAAAAGGCCACTGCGCCCACGGCTGCGAAGCCGGTGAACGCGGTCCACAGTACCGAAGGCGATGCGCCGAGCAGGCTGAGGATATACAGCACTGCGCTGAAATAGACCACGAAACTGCTGATCCGGCGCGCGCCCATCGCCATCTCCGGCGGCAGTGTGTAGTGCTCGGCGAAGCGGCGGATCAAGCGCCGTGCCAGAACCCGCAACAGCCACGCGGCCAGCAGGGTGAGCAGGATCTTCACGGCGATACCCGCGTCGTGGAGCCAAGGGTAGGTCCAGGCCGGCAGGTGATCCTTCAGCGACAACATCATGGGGGCGACGACAGGTGGCAATAACGGCCTTCGATGTTACCCGGCGCGTGCAGTGGATTCGACCGCCGGGGTCCAGGCCAGGCAGATCAGTTCCTGGCGGTGCTGCTGCAGGCAGGCGCGGCCGTTGTCTGGACGCAGCTGCAAGGACAGGCCCAATGCCTGCAGCAGTACGCAGGCGGTGATCACCAGCAAGGCGGCGCAGGATGGGCTGGACATGACAGAGCTCCTGGACGGCAGATTCGCGAAGGACCTTCCATGGATGCAGCAGCCGTCGAAAAGGTTGCATGGCATCGGCCGTTGATCGGCTCTAAACCTTTTTCCGGGTCGCCGCATCCAAGGGATATGCTCGACACCACCATGCCCGCGCCGCCTGCCGCCAACGACGCCGTCGACGAACCCGCTCTGGTGCGGGCGGCGGCCGCGGGCGACACCGCTGCCTATGAACTGCTGTACCGGCGTCACGCGCCGCGTGTATTCGCTGTCCTGTGGCGGTTGTGTGGCGGCCAGCAGGCACGTGCCGAGGATGCGCTGCAGGAGGCCTTCCTGCAGGCCTGGAAAGCCCTGCCAGGGTTCCGTTTCGAGAGCAGCCTGTCGACCTGGCTGCATCGGCTGGGGGTCAACGCCGCACTGATGGAACTGCGCGGTCGCGCTGCCGGGCAGGACCACGACAGCCTCGATGATATCGACGGTGGCCTGCAGGAACTGGCGGTGCATGACCGTTGCGCGGGTACCGAGCGTGACCTGGAGCGCGCATTGTCGACACTGCCACCACGGGCGCGTGCGGTACTGGTACTGCACGACATCGAAGGCTGGAAACACCAGGAAATCGCCGAGCAGCTGCAGATGGCTGTCGGCAGTTCCAAGGCACAGTTGCATCGTGCGCGCGGCCTGTTGCGCGCACGGCTGGGAGACATGACATGAGTACACACGAACACGATTCCGATCACGACCTGCTGGCCCGGCTGCGCGCGCTGCCGAACGAGCGCGATGTACCCGCCGATGGCTGGGCACGCCTGTCGGCCAGGCTGCCGCCACGCGAAGCGCAGGCTGCTCCGGTGACCACCGGCAACGTGGTGGCCCTGCCGGTGCGTTCGCGGCGCCGCTGGTGGTTGCCGGTCGGTGCTGCCCTGGCTGCCAGCCTGGCACTGTATGCGGTGGCGCCGTGGCGGCATGCGCAGCCGGATACGCCGGTGCCGTCCGCTCTGCAGCTGCAGGCCGCGGCGATGACCGAGCAGTACCAGCAGGCCGTGGCCGCGCTGCCCGATGGACGGGCGCCGGAATGGCAGCCGGCCCTGCATGAACTGGATGAAAGCGCGGCGCAGATCCGTGCCGCCCTGGCGCAGGACCCGCGTGCGCCGCACCTGCTTGGCCAGCTCAAGCGTACCTACACGCTGCGGCTGGAACTGACCCGGCAGGCGGCCTATGCCGCCGAGTCCGGCTTGACGACCTGAGGAGACCCCCATGACCCGAACCCTGATTTCCTGCTGTGTCGCGCTGCTGCTGGCCCCTGCCGTGGCGCTGGCCGATACCCGCATCGACGAGCGCCATACCCTGGCCGCGGGCGGTCGCATCGAGCTGAGCAACGTCGCCGGCAAGGTGACCGTGCGTGGTTGGGACCGGAATGACGTGCAGCTGACCGGAACGCTCAGCGACGGCCTGCAGCTGCGCCAGGAGAAAAGCGCCAACCGCGTTCGCTGGGAGATCGAATACCCGCGCCGCAACAACAACGGTGGGGCCACGCTGGTGCTGAACGTGCCGCGCTCGGTGGAATTGTTGTTGAGCACGGTCAGCGCCAGCCAGGACATCAGCGGCATCGACGTGCGACGGCTGCAGGCCGACACGGTCAGCGGCAGCCTGAGCGCGGCTGGCCGCAGTGGCGACAGCAAGCTCAACACGGTCAGTGGCAGCGTCAGCGCACGCCTGCAGACGCCGAAGCTGGATGTGAACACCGTCAGTGGCCGGATCGAGGCCGGCGGTGGGGTATCCGGCGATATCGGTGCGCAGACGGTGTCCGGACGGGTCGAGGTCGACGCCGGGCGCGTGCAGCGGCTGGCGGTGGAGACCGTCTCGGGCAGCATCGACCTGGCAGCAGCCGGATTGGCGCCCGGCGGCCGCATCAATGTCGAATCGGTCAGTGCCTCGGTCACGCTGAGCCTGCCGCGCACGGTGTCGGCACAGCTGTCGGTGAACAGCTTCAGCGGCTCGATCAACAGCGATGCCGGTCAGGTGGAGCGGCCGCGCTATGGGCCGGGCAGCCATCTCGATACGCGTCTGGGCGGCGGTGATGGAGACATCCGCATCCAGTCGCATTCGGGCAGTGTGCGGGTGCGGCTGGACCGCTGAGCACGGTCCGGCAGGCCGCGGCGGCAGCGCCGCCGCGGTCGGAGCTGGGTCAGCTGGCTTTCTTCAGCGCCCAGGTGGTGCCGAGGACTTCGATCTTGCCACCGGCCTTGCGGAACGCTGCCAGGTCCGAAGCGATCGAATCGCTGCTGACCACGGTGCTGGCGGCCGCGCCCTTGCGTTCGCTGCGGATGCTGTTGCTGGCCTTCGCGGGGGTCTTTGCCTTGCGGGGCATGGTTGCTCCTGTCAGGTGGAAGGGGAGGAAAGCGCCCAGGCATCGGCCTGGTGCAGGTAGTCCTGCCGCTCGCGGCGGCAGTCATCGCCGCCCATCGAAAACTGGCGGCAGATCGCCGGGCGCTGCGAATAGATCGTGCAGCGCAGGTGATAGGGATCGATCGCCGCGCACCAGCCTTCCTCGTTGCGCGCCATCACGGCATGGCCGTGCGCGTCGCGCGAGAGGAACTGGCCGGGCACCTGGTCGCCGGGCTGCAGCAGAACGGGCAGCCGGCAACAGACCGCGTCACAACGGCGGCAGTCGATGGGTGCAGGTGTTGCGTCAGGTTGTAAGGCCTCAGGGGCCTGGCGGGTGCCCAAAGCGGGTCTCGATGGCGGCTCCGGTAGTACGCGGACCATGAACGAGCCAGGAAGGCATGGCCGCTAGGCCCGCAGGGCGGGCCGGGCTGCACGGTGGACACACCGGCGTGGCCGGTGGAAGGTGCAGCTGGGATCTAGCCGACCAAGAGTAACTTAGACCGCGTAACGTTTTGTTAATCCTGGCTGGCTGCCGCCAGCGCCAGGCCCTGGACCACGCCCAGCGAGGGTTCGCCGTGGACCATGCGGGCGCCCGGGAAGGCTTCGGCCACGGCCTGGCGCAGGTAGCCGGCACGGGACATGCCGCCGGTCAGGAACACCGCATCCGGGTCGCCACCGATGTCGCTGCGGACCTGGGCCAGCAGTTCGCGGATCTGCTCAAGGTAGCCATGGGCGGCGGCGGCCAGGCCGTCGGCGCTGCTGTCGGCATGCAGATCGCGGGCGATGTAGTCCAGCGTGCTGCGGTGCTCGCTGGCAGCGCTCAGGGCGATCTTGGCGCGTTCGACATCGCGGTACAGGCGGGCGGTATTGCCGGTGTCCTGCAGCGCCTGCAGGCGGTCGCCCCACGGTGCGTCCACATGGTCGTACTTGTGCAGGCGGAACTCGCGCTGGCGGGTCATGTCCTGCACGGTGGCCGCTTCCACATAGTGGTGGGCCGGCACGCGGGTGATGCCGCGGCCGAACAGCGGCATGTAGCTGGACAGGCTCAGCGCCAGGTCGATGTCGGTACCGCCGCGGGCGATACCCCAGGCACGGTGGATGCGCGGGGCATCGTCGCCGCCGACTTCGGCATGCGCGATATCGGTGGTGCCGCCGCCGATGTCGACGATCACCGCCTGGTGCCGCTCGCGGCTTTCGGCGTGGTAGTGCATGGCCGCCGCGGCGGGTTCTTCGAGGAAATCGATCTGGTCGAAGCCGGCCTGGGTGGCGGCCTCGCGCAGGATGTCCAGCGCCTGGTCGTTGCCGGCCGCGCCGATCGAGCTGCGGAACTGCACCGGGCGCCCGAGCAGGGCCGAGCGCAGGGGTTGGCCAAGCTGGGCGCTGGCGGTCAGGCGGATGTGTTCGAGGATGTGCGCGGCGATGCCGGTGATGGTCTGCTTCGCACGCGGGTGCAGGTTGTAGCCGAGCATCGACTTCGGGCTCTGCACCAGGTTGCCTTCGTGTTCCTCGAAATAGGCTTCCAGCGCTTCGTCGCCGTAGACCGCGTTCTGCAGCAGGTCGCTGGCGCTGCGTTCCTGGCCGGCGCGGGCCTCCATCCATTCACGGCGCAGGGCGCGCAGGGCTTCGCGGCGCAGCGCCTGCGGCGTGCGTTCCTGGCCGGCGGCACGGGCTGCACGCGCGGCGCTGTCGATCATCTGCTGCAGCTGGTGTTCCTGGCCGTCATCGAGCTGGAAGTCGTCCGGGTCGGGCACCACGCCAGGGAAGTACACGCTGGTGCGGAACTGCTCGGCGTCGCCGAAACGGATCGGCAGCAGTTTCCCCTCATGCACGATGGCGGCGGCGGAGTTGCTGGTACCAAAGTCGATGCCGAGGCGCATGGGGAGTTCCGGGGGCGATCAGGGGCCGCGCACTCTGCTGCAGTTCGCCGCGGACTGCAAGTTCCCGCAGCTTCCGGTTCCGGTTCGGAAATTCTGACTGGCTCGAGGAGCAGCCGGGTACTGCCCGAAAAAGGCCCGGGGAGCCGGGCGGTTACAATGGCCGCTGTTGATTCACTTTGAGGTACTTGCCGATGTCGTCTGTTCCCGCCTGCCCGCAGTGCACCCTGGAAAATACCTATGCCGATGGCGCGCTGTGGATCTGCGCCGATTGCGGTTTCGAATGGACCGCCGAGGAAAGCGCCGGTTCGACCCTGGTCGTGCGTGACAGCAACGGCAATACCCTGCAGGCCGGCGACACCGTCACCGTGATCAAGGACCTGAAGGTGAAGGGGTCTTCGATCCCGCTCAAGCAGGGCACCGTGATCCGCAACATCCGCCTGGTCGAAGATGATGCCGAGCACATCGAAGGCAACTCGGACAAGATCAAGGGCCTGGTCCTGAAGACCTGCTTCCTCAAGAAGGCCTGATCGGTCTCAGCGCCTGGCCTGCTGCTGCGCGCGCCAGCGGGCCAGGCTGTCCAGCTTGGCCTGGTAGCGTGCCTGCTCCGGTGCACCGCCCAGAAGCTGCGCGCGGGTCAGTTCACGGTCGGCGCGCTCGAGCTGGCCGGACAGGAAATACACGCGCGCCAGCCCGAAGTGGAACTGGTGCGCGGTGTCATAGAGGCGCACGGCCTGCCGGTAATGGCGGATGGCTTCGGCCAGCCTTCCGGCCTGCTCGGCCTGCGTGCCCAGCATGTACTGCGCGAACGGGTCCTCACGCTGCACCGACTTCAAGCGTCGCTCCAGGGCCTTGGCCTGCGCATCCAGCCCAAGCCGCCGATACAACGCGCTGGCATTGGTCAGCGCCGCATCATGGCGGCCGTCCAGGCGCAGGGCGCGGTCGAGTGCCTGCCGCGCCGCATCGGTGTTGCCCTCACGGTTGTCGAGCACGCCCAGGTTGTTCCAGACCGAGGGGAACGCGCGGTCCTGCACGACCGCGGCATCGAAGAACGCGCGGGCGCCGACGAGGTCTCCATCGGCCATGCGTTCGGCACCACGATTGTTGTAGAAGTGGGCCAGTGCGCGCGCGCGGCTGACCGGCTGCGGGCCATGGCGGTCGTAGAGCACGTTGCGATCGAGGTCGACCGTGGCGTAACGCCCCGCGATCTCCACGCCCGCGTTGACGTGGCCCACGCTGTAGACCACACCGGCGTCCTGGTCCTGGTACCAGGACACGACCTGGCCGACTTCCTGCACGCGGGCCTGGATGCCAGCCTCGCGCGCCAGTGCCACGAACATCAGGGTGAAGGCGAGGCAGTTGGCGCGGCGCTGCTGCCAGACTTCGCCCACGGTGTAGGTCGCGTTCGCGTCGTACTGCAGGTCCAGTCCCTGGCGGCCGAAGATCATTTCCACCAGCGCCTGCAGCCGCTGCTCGCGCGATGAACTGCGGTCCATCACCTGCGCCTGCAGCATCGCGCGCATTGCGGGAGGAATCGCGAAGACCTGTTCCGGTGAGGGAATCTCCACCGGGGTGATGCTTCCGATGGGCGGGATTGCATCGGTGCGCGGGTGGTCCTGTGCGCAGAGTGGCGCGGCCATCAAGGCGGCCAGGGCCAGGACGAAGATGCGGGCGGCAGGGCGGTACATGACAGTTCCCGGCAGCGGCGGGCGCTCCCGCCTGCAGCGAGTGTAGACCCGGCGGCGCCGCGCCGCAGTGACCGTTGGTCGGCGCGTGGCCGGCACGGCGTTTCATCCACAACCGATGTGGACCAGCGCTCGACAAAGCTGTGGACAACCGCGTCCAGGCCTCACCGGGCAAGCGTTGTGAGTGCGTGGTGAAAAAACAGCCAGCTTGCCGCAGGGCAGCGCAGGCGGGATGATCCGGGTATGGATTTCTCTCCGCTGACGCTGGCTCCAGCGCAGTGGCAGGCGCTGCAGGACAGCTACGCAACGCCGCCCCGCGCCTACCACCACTTCGGACACGTACGCGCGGTGCTGCAGCACTGCCAGGACGTGGCTGACGGCCCGGGCTGGCAGGGGCCCGCCGAGGTGTACCTGGCCGTGCTCTACCACGACGCGATCTATGTGGCGGGGCGCAAGGACAACGAAGCGCGTTCGGCGGCGCTGGCCCTGCAGGCGATCGCACGGGCCCCGGAACTGGCCGGCGTCGACGCCGCACGGGTCGAGCAGTTGATCCTGCTGACCGCCCGCCATGGCGATCTGGGCCCGGGCGACGTTGATGCCGAGGCGGCGCTGTTCCTGGACTGCGACATGGCGATCCTGGCCGCGCCCGAGCCGGTGTTCGCCGCTTACGATCGTGGCGTGGCCGAAGAGTACAAGGGGGTCGTGCCGGGCTTCCTGTACCGCGCCGGGCGTCGCCGTTTCCTGCAGGGGCTGCTGCGTGCGCCGCGCATCTTCCTCAGCGACTTCTTCCACCAGCGCCTGGACGCGGCCGCGCGGGAAAACCTGCGCCGGCAGCTGGCCCGCTGAGCCGGCCCGGTACACTGGAGCCTGCTTCCACCGATTGCCGCTTCCGACTGTGTCCGTCCCTGATCCCGATCCCCGCCCGCTGCCCCCCGAAGAGCCCGGTCCCAACGAGTGCTGTGGCAGCGGCTGTCCGCTGTGCGTGCTGGATCTGTATGCCGATGAGCTGCAGCGCTATCGCAAGGCGCTGGCCGAATGGAAGGCACGGCATCCGGAGGCAACGCCATGAACCGTGCACGCCCGGCGGCAGTGCTGGCACTGGTGGCGTTGCTGCTGTTCGTCGCCACCGCGCTGTGGACCCAGTTCGCACGCAGCGATCTGGACTGGGTGCGGGCCACGCTCAGCCTCTACCTGCACGGGCCGTGGGGGTTGGCGCTGCGCGCTGCGTACTGCCTGCTGGCGTTGGCCATCGCGGTTCTTGGCATGGCGCTGTATCGCGGCAGCATCGGCCCGCGGCGCAGTGCGGCGGCGCCGCTGTTGTTCACTGTCTCTGCACTGGGGCTGGCGACGGTCGCCATCGGTGACAGCTGGCTGCCTGAAGCGACTCCGCTGCTTGCACCGTTCATCCATGGGTTGGCGGCCAACACCGCGTTCCTGTGTGCCAGCGTGGGCATGCTGCTGCAGGCCTGGTACCTGCGCCGTGAACCGGGCTGGCAATCCGCCGCCGGCCTGCTCTGGGGCTGGGCCTGGCTGGCGTTCGTACTGCTGTGGCTGCATGTGTTGTGGCGCGCCGGCCCGCCGCGCGGGCTGGGCCAGAAGGCCGTGATCGTCGTGATCGTGGGCTGGCTGTTGTACCTGGCGCTGGCGCTGTACCGGCGCAGCCGCCGTACCGCGGCCCACTGAATCCCCAACGGCCTGCGCCGGTACGTGCCGTGCACGCGGCGGCGGCGTATCGTGTGCGCATTCCATCGGGGATGCGATATGAAGCGTGCAGGGCTGGGCAGGGCAATGGGTGTGGTTCTGGCGCTGGCAGCGCTGCCGGCAATGGCGGCGGCCAACGTGCAGCAGTTCAGCCACGGGCGGTTCGAGCAGATTCCGGTGCACATGCCGGCCGGTACGCCGCAGCGGGTGGTGATCTGGTTCCATGAACCCACCGCCGGTGGTGATACCAGCCGCCTTCCGATCGAGGCCCTGCGTGCCGATGGCGCGATGGTCGCTGCGGTGGACATCGCGCACCTGCGCAGCGTGCTCAAGCGCGAGGGTGATCCGACCTGTTCGTTCGGTTCCGGCGACGTCGAGAACTTCTCGCGCTGGTTGCAGGCCTCCCTGCATCTGCCCGGCTACCACCTGCCGCTGGTCGGTGGTGATGGCGAAGGCGCCGAGATGGCCTACACGCTGGCCGCACAGGCCGACACCCAGGTGTTCGCTGGCCTGCTGACCACCGGCTTCTGCCCGGACCACAGCCACGAGCGCATGGTCTGCGGCGACGGTGTGAAGCACAACAAGCTGCAGCCTGCCGAGTTGAATTTTCCGTGGCTGAGCGCCGCCGGCGACCATGGCTGCAAGGTTGGCGAGGCCAGCCGCTTCGTGCAGCAGGTGGCGATGGCACGCGAGTTCAAGCGCACCGCACGCGGCGATGCTTCACCGGGCCTGGTGGCGGCGGCGCGGGTGATGGGCGCGCAGGTGGGCGTCAGCCTGGCACCGCCTCCGGCCGCGCTGAAGGGCCTGCCCGTGGTGGAGGTACCCGCTGCCGGTAATGGCGACACGCTGGCCGTGTTCGTTTCCGGCGATGGCGGCTGGGCCGGCCTGGACAAGGACGTGGCATCGTCGCTCAACGAGCATGGCGTGGCCGTGGTCGGCATCGACTCGCTGCGCTACTTCTGGAGCGAGCGCACGCCGAAGGGCTTCGCCACTGACCTGCAGAAGATCATCGATCACTACCGCCAGCAGTGGCATCGCGACAAGGTGATGCTGATCGGTTTCTCGCAGGGCGCCGACGTGCTGCCGGCCACCATCAACCAGCTTGATGCCGGCACACGTGACGCGCTGGACCGCATCGTGCTGCTGTCGGTGGGCAAGAAGGCTGACTTCGAATTCCATGTCAGCAACTGGCTGGGTGGCGGCGGCGACGGCCTACCGATCGCGCCGGAAGTGGCGAAGCTGCCGGCGGCGAAGACCCTCTGCGTGTATGGCGACAAGGATGACGATGCGCTGTGCCCGGACCTGCCGGCCAACGACGGCGTGCAGAAGGTGAAGCTGCCGGGCGACCATCACTTCAATGGCGATTACGACCGCCTGGCCGAAGTGATCCTCAAGGGCGGCGCGTAAAGCGGAGGGCGTGCGAACCAACGGTTCGCACCCACCAGAGCGAGTTGGTAGCGCCGGGCCATGCCCGGCGGGTCGGCGCGTCAGTTCCGCCGCGGGTCCAGCGAGATCAGCCGCGTGGCATCCAGCAGCGCCGCCGGCAGGTGCATGCCGCCCGGCGCGGCCAGGTAACGCGGCCGCCACTGCGGGTCGAACTTCGACTTGAACCGGCGCAGGCCACTGAATCCATAGAAGCGTTCGCCATGCCGCGCCAGCAGGCCGGCCAGCCGGTTCCAGCGCCCAGCCAGGCGGTGCTGGGCCAGCCCGGACAGCGGCGCCATGCCCAGCGAGAACCGCGCATAGCCCTGCGCGCGTCCCCACAGGAACAGCTCGATGAACAGGAAGTCCATCGTGCCCTTTGGTGCCTCGTTGACGTGGCGCATGAGGTCCACCGACAGCTCGGCACCGGCCGGTGCCTGCCATAGGTTGGCGAATGCCACGATCTGGCCCTCGGCTTCGACCAGTGCCACCGGGAAGCGCGCCAGGTAATCCGGATCGTAGCTGCCCAGCGAGAAACCCTTCTCGTCGCCGGCCTTGTCTTCCAGCCACGCGTTGGAGATCGCGTGCAGGCGCGGAAGCAGGCTGGGAACCTCTTCCACCGGTGCCACGCGGAACGACAGGCCGCCGCGCTTGCCGCGGTTCCAGGCCTGGCGCAGGTCGGCGCGTTCGCGGCCTTCCAGGCCGAAGTCGTGCAGTGGCACGATCGCTTCTTCGCCCAGCTTGACCAGGCCCAAGCCAAGGTCGAGATAGGTCTGCCAGTACGTCTCGCCGATCTGGTAGAACACGGGGCGCAGGCCGAGCCGGTCGGCTTCCTCGCGGAAGCGCCAGATCAGCGCGCGCGCGACCTCGGGCGGGCCGACCGGATCGCCCATCGCGATCAGCGATCCGCCGTAGCGCTGCATCATCACGAAGCCCTGCTTCGCGTCATCGCGCAGCACCGCCTTGTCGGCGGTCAGCACCAGGCAGGCCTGGGTGTCGGTGGCACCGGCCAGGACCGGAGCCAGTGACTGCAACGTGGCTTCGTCGGCCGGTGGTAGCGGGCTGCGGGTGCTGTGCAGCAGCCGCGCCAGGCCGAACATCACCAGTGCAATGGCCACCACCAGCAGGGCGCGCAGTGCACGCGGTGCGTTGCCGGATATCGCAAACTGCCACCACAGCTCGTTCTGGTATTCGACATGGCTGTAGGTGAAGAACAACAGCCAGGTGACCGCCACCAGCACCAGGCCGAGGTTGCGCAGCCATGGCCACGACCATGCTTCATCCAGCAGCGCACCCTGGCGATAGAACTCGCGGCGCGCGGCCCACAGCGCCATCGCCACCAGCAGGGCGGAGACCGCGATCAACGGTTGGCCACCGCGCAGCCACAGTGGCAACGGGGTGATCACGCACACGGCCATCGCCAGCATCCACGCGGCATGGCTGCGCCGGGCCAGGCCCTGGCCGATCAGCAACAGGGCGACGCCGCTGAGGCTGCCGATCAGATGGGACGTTTCCAGGATCGGCAGTGATGCGTTGACCAGGTGGCGGCGCGGCGTGGGCAAGGTGCCATCGATGACCAGTGCAGCACCGATGCTGAACACCGCCAGCGCGATGATCTGCGGAAGCCACGGTCGCAATGCGTTCCAGCCGGCACGGGTTGCCCCGGCACTGGCCTGCAGCGGTTGCCGCAGCGCCGGCGCCAGCGCCAGCAGGGTGGCCAGCAGCAGCGGAAGCACGTAGTAGGTGACGCGGTAGATCAACGCCGCAGCCAGCACCGCAGCTGGTGCGACCTGTGGCAGCAGCTTCAGCAGGCTCCATTCGAACACGCCGAGGCCGGCGGGCACGGTCGAAACCAGTCCGGCCAGCACCGCGACCAGGTACAGGCCAACGAAGCCGGGCAGGCCGGTCGGCGTCGAGTCCGGCAGCAACACATAGAACGCGGCGCTGGCCAGTACCAGCTCAATCACGCTGAGCACGGTGACGCCGATCATGGTGCGGCGGTCGGGCAGCCACAGCGCATGGCCGAACACGCTGAACTGACGCCCATCGCGGCCGACCAGCAGCAGGGTGGCCGCATAGG
This sequence comes from Stenotrophomonas sp. 59, assembly GCF_030291095.1. Classification (NCBI taxonomy): domain Bacteria; kingdom Pseudomonadati; phylum Pseudomonadota; class Gammaproteobacteria; order Lysobacterales; family Lysobacteraceae; genus Stenotrophomonas; species Stenotrophomonas sp. 59. The sequence goes on along the minus strand of NZ_CP127408.1, from coordinate 3,266,357 downwards.
CCACTAGCGCGACGATGCCGACCACGCGCACCGCATCCGGGTCCAGTGGCAGTGCAAGTGCCGCGGCCGCCGGTTCCATGCACAGCGCCACGCTGATCAGCAGCCAGGCGCCGAATACGAAGCCGAGCGTGCTCATCAGCACGACCTGGCCGATCTGCGCCAGGTCCAGGCCGGCGGTGCGGTAGCCGCGCAGGCGCACCGCACCGCCGGTCAGCGCGGCAAAGCCCACGGTCTGGCCGAGCGTGTGCGCCAGGAATGCCGTAATGCCGATGCGCGCCGGATGCACGCGGATGCCGCTGCGGCGCAGGCCGATGGCATCAAAACCGATCAGGCAGGCATAGCTGGCCAGGCCCAGCACGACAGTAAGCGCGATCTGCGTGCCACTGAGCTGGTGGAAGGCATGGCGGATCGCGCGGTAGCCGTTCTCATCGAACTCGTTGGCCAGGCCGTGCAGCGCCAGCGCAAGGATCAGCAGCGGGACGACGATGGTGAGGACCCGCTTCCATGCCGGGGTGGAGGGAGCGGTGGCGGGTTCGGTGGTTTCGGTCATCGGCGCAAGCGTGCGTCAGGGAGGGCGAGGGCGGTGTCAATGCAGCCGTGGCGCATCGTGCGCCTGTCGCTGGCATTTGACCAGCGTCGCTGTCGGAAGCCGGTAGTGACCGTGCGTGGACGGCTGCCCTGCACCCATTGTTGACCGGTTTGGAGGACAATGCAGGCCTGATCACCCGCAGGAGCCACGCCCATGATGGAGCGTTACGACGTCGGACCGCGCATGTCCGAAATGACCGTGTACAACAAGGTCGCCTACCTCTCCGGCCAGATTCCGGAAGACACCAGCCAGGACATCACCGGGCAGACCCGGCAGGTGCTGGCGGAGATCGACAAGCTGCTGGCGCTGGTGGCCAGTGATCGCCAGCATGTGCTGCGCGCCGAAGTGTTTCTGGCCGACATGGCCGACTTCGACGGCATGAACAAGGCATGGGATGAGTGGGTGGTGGAAGGTGCGACCCCGGCTCGCGCCACGGTCGAGGCCAAGCTGGCCCACGCCGAGTGGAAGGTCGAGATCGTAGTGACGGCAGCGGTGCCGTAACCGTCTTGCGGGGTCAGATCCCTTTTCCTCCGGAAAAGGGATCTGACCCCAGCTGCACGGGCAGCATCTCGATGCAGTCCACCGGACACGGCGGGATGCACAGCTCGCAGCCGGTGCACAGATCGGCGATCACCGTGTGCATGTACTTGGCGCCGCCGACGATGGCGTCCACCGGGCAGGCCTGGATGCACTTGGTGCAGCCGATGCAGTCGGCTTCCACGATCAACGCCACCTGCGGCGCCTTGTGCTGGCCGCGCGAACGATCGAACGGAATCGCCGGGACGCCCAGTACCTGTGCCAGCGCACGTGCACCGGCATCGCCACCCGGTGGGCAGCGGTCCACGCCTGCCTCGCCACGCGCCATCGCCTGCGCATACGGGCGGCAACCGTCGTAGCCGCATTGCCCGCATTGGGTCTGTGGCAGCAGGCGGTCGAGGCGTTCGGTCAGGGGCGGGATCAGGCTCATGCGTGGCGAAGGCTGCGCGTTGGGTTACTTCAGGGGTTTGCCGCGGAACCAGCGCTCGTGGGCCAGCGCCAGCATCGGCTTGTCTTCGGAACTGTCACCGTAGGCATGGATGCGCACGTAACGCGACAGATCGAACTGGCGACGGATGTGCTCGACCTTGCGCGGGCCACAGTCGCCACCGGCGTAGCGGCCGGTCAGGCGTCCGTCCTGGCTTTCCAGCCGGTTGCAGATCAACTGCAGGCCCAGCTGCTCGCACCACGGCCGCAGGTACAGGTCCAGCGAGCCGGACACGATCACCACGGTGTGCTGCTGTTCCTTGTGCCAGCGGATCTGCTCCAGCATTTCCGGGCGCACCACGTCGGGCAGGAACTCGCGCGAGAAGCCGGCGGCCAGGGTGGCAATGTCGTCACTGTGGCGGTCGCTGAAGGTCAGGCGGGTGACGCGCGCGCGGATGCGTTCGGCGGAGATCAGCTTCAGCTTGTACGCGAGCAGCCACGGGCCGACCTTCCACCACGCCTGTGCCAGTTGTTCGGCGGTGGCCACGCGGCGCAGGAAACGGCCATAGGTATCGCAGGTGGTCACGGTGTGGTCGAAGTCGAACAGCGCCAGTTCCATTCCGTTGCCTCCCATCGCGTTGCCCCGTGGTCGGTGCTGCCGGCGGGCGTGGCCGCAACCACGCCCGCTGCAGGCATCAGCGGACCGGCATGCCCGGCTGTGCGCCGCTGTCGGCGTCCAGCAGCGCCAGCGCGCCACCGTCGAAACCGGCCGACAGGATCATGCCTTCGCTCAGGCCGAAGCGCATCTTGCGCGGGGCCAGGTTGGCGATGAACACCACGCTGCGGCCGACCAGCTTCTCCGGCTCGCCGTAGCTGGCGCGGATACCCGAGAAGATCTGGCGCTTGCCCAGTTCACCGGCATCCAGTTCGAAGCGCAGCAGCTTGTCCGAACCGTCCACGAACTCGCAGACCAGCACCTTGCCGATGCGCAGGTCGAGCTTGGCGAAATCGTCGATGCCGATGTAGGCCGGGGCGTCGGCGCTCTTGGCTTCTTCCTTGGCCGGTGCCGGTGCGGCCGGCTTGACCGCTTCGGTCTTGGCGGCGGGGGCGGCGGCAGCGGCCGGCTGCAGGGTGTCCTTGGAGGCGTCGATCATGGCGTCAATCTTCTTCGGGTCGATACGGGTGAACAGCGGGGTGTATTCGGTGATGCGGTGGCCCAGCAGCGGCTGCGCCAGGTCGGTCCAGTCGTTCACCGGCGCGGCCAGGAAGGCCTCGGCCTGCGCGGCGGTGGCCGGCAGCACAGGCTTCAGGGCGGTGACCAGCACGCGGAACAGGTTCAGGCCCTGGCTGCACACGGCCTGCAGCTGCGCATCGGCGCCTTCCTGCTTGGCGATCACCCACGGCTTGACGTCGTCGATGTAGCGGTTGGCTTCGTCGGCCAGGGTCATGGTCAGGCGGATCGCCGCGGCCGGGTCGTTGCGCTCGTAGGCTTCACGGATCGGCGCCAGGCCGTCGACGAAGCGCTGGTACTGCGCCGCATCGGGCAGCTGCGCGGCCAGCTGGCCGTCGAAGCGCTTGCTGATGAAGCCGGCGCAGCGGCTGGCCAGGTTGACGAACTTGCCGACCAGGTCGGCGTTGACACGGGCGATGAAGTCACCCAGGTTCAGGTCGAGATCGTCGACGCCACCGCCGGACTTGGCCGCGTAGTAGTAACGCAGCGCTTCCGGTTCCAGCCCGGCGTCGAGGAAGGTGCGCGCCATCACGAAGGTGCCGCGCGACTTGCTCATCTTGGCGCCGTCCACGGTCAGGTAGCCGTTGACGTGCAGGCGGGTCGGCGCGCGGTGGCCGGTGCCGTGCAGCACCGCCGGCCAGAACAGGCCGTGGAAGTTGACGATGTCCTTGCCGATGAAGTGGTGCAGCTCGGTGCTGGTGCCGGCACGCAGGTGCGCTTCGAAGTCCTCGCCAATCTTCCCGCACAGGGTCTGGAAGCTGGACAGGTAGCCGATCGGCGCATCCAGCCAGACGTAGAAGTACTTGCCCGGCTGGCCGGGAATCTGGAAGCCGAAGTACGGCGCATCGCGCGAGATGTCCCATGCGCGCAGGCCACCTTCGGCATTGAGCCACTCACCCAGCTTGGCCTTCACGCCCGGCAGGGCGACGTCGCCGGCCAGCCATTCGCGCAGGAACGCGTCGAAGTGGCCCACCTCGAAGAAGAAGTGCTCCGAATCGCGCATTTCCGGCGTCGCACCGGAGATCACCGAACGCGGCTCCTTCAGGTCGGTCGGCGCATAGGTGGCGCCGCACACTTCGCAGTTGTCGCCGTACTGGTCGGGGCTGCCGCAGTTCGGGCAGATGCCCTTGACGTAGCGGTCGGGCAGGAACATGCCCTTGGCCGGGTCGTAGAACTGTGCCACCGAACGACGGCTGATGTGGCCGGCCGCTTCCAGCTTCAGGTAGAACTGCTCGGTCAGCGCCTTGTTGGCCGCCGAATTGGTCGAGTCGTAATGGTCGAAGGCGACGCCGAACGCGGCGAAGTCACGTTCGTGGCTGGCCTGGATGTTGGCGATGAAGGTTTCCGGGGTGACCCCGGCCTTTTCCGCGGCCAGCATGATCGGCGTGCCATGGGTGTCGTCGGCGCAGACGAACCAGGCCTTGCCGCCGCTCATTCGCCGTGCACGCACCCAGATGTCGGCCTGGATGTAGCCGACCAGGTGGCCCAGGTGCAGCGGGCCGTTGGCGTAGGGCAGGGCGGTGGTGACGAGGGCGGTACGGGTCATGGTCGCGGGGTGAAGCCGAGGGGAACCGCAGAGTATCGCATGCCTCGCAACGAGGTGACCCGGCCGGGGCCGGGTCACGGGGATGGAGCGGGGGCCAGGACGCTTATTCGCGCTGCCAGGTCTGCGCGCGGCAGATGAAGGCGATGCAGCCGGACACGTCAAGCCTGGTGCCGCCGGGCTGCAGTTCCATCTTCGACTTGTAGGTCTTGCCATTGGCCGGATCGAGGATGGTGCCGCCGGACCACTTGTTGGCACCGTCGGCCTTCAGGTTCCAGAGGATGGTCATGCCCTTCACCGGCTTGTTCTTGTTGGCGCCTTCACAGCCGTCACAGACCGGGTTCGGGCCCTTGTCCGAGTGCAGGATGTCGACCACCTTGCCGGTCAGGGTGCCGTTGGCGGCCTGGGTGATCTCGACGATCGACTTCACCTTGCCGGTCTTGTCGTCGATGGTCTTCCAGCGGCCGGCGGCACCATCGGCGGCCTGCGCCGAGAGCGCGGCCAGGCACAGCGGCAATGCCAGCAGCAGGGTCTTGAAGGTCTTGCGCATGGTCCCCTCCCAGGGTTCATTCCGGCACGATGCCGGTACGGGTCGACTGTATACCCATTCGGCGGGGTATGGGGAAGGGGGGCGTTGGCCGGGTTGCACCCGGCACCCGCAGAGGCGAAGGCAACAGCAACAGCCAGCATTCCGCGGGATGGCGGGGTGGGTCCGGTTGCGGGGGACGCCGTGAACCCGTCCCTGGGGGCTTGGCCGCGGCATCCATGCCGCGGACACCCCCGCAACCGGACCCACCCCGCCTTCGACAGTTTCCGGAGATCTGTCGGAATGGCACGGCCTCTCTTGGTGGGTGTCGACCTTGGTCGACACGTAGATCCACGCCATGCGTGGATGGCGTTTCCGGTGGCGGCGGCGGGGTCAGATCCCTTTTCCGTCGGAAAAGGGTTCTGACCCCCGGGGGCGTCAATCGACTTCGTACAGCTCCAGCGGCAGACCATCCGGATCGGCGAAGAAGGTGAAACGGCGGCCGGTGTATTCATCCACGCGGATCGGTTCGCAGTCCACGCCGTGGCTGGCCAGGCGTTCGATGAACGGCTCCAGCGCGGCGACCCGGAACGCGAGGTGGCGCAGGCCCTGGGCTTCGGGGCGGCTGGGCCGGGGCGGCGGCGCGGGGAAGGAGAACAACTCCAGCTGGCTGCCATCGGGCAGCGCCAGGTCCAGCTTCCAGGAGTCGCGCGCGGCGCGGTGGTTCTCGGCCAGTACGCGCAGGCCGAGGATCCGTACGTAGAAGTCCTTCGAACGCGCGTAGTCGCTGCAGATCAGTGCGGCGTGGTGGATGCCCAGCAGGGCGTCGGAAGCGGCAGTCATTGCAGGGTGTCCAGCCAGCGCTGGGCAATCTTCAGTGCCAGCGGATAGGGTTCGGGGTCGTTGCGGTTGGTCAGCACGATCACGGTCAGGTGCTTTTCCGGGTGGCGCACGATCACGTTGCGGAAGCCGATGCTCTCGCCGCTGTGCCATTGCACCGGGCCGTTCAGGCGCCAGCCGAAGCCGTAATGCGGCACGTCCGGTTCCGATGTGGTCGTGGCCGGGCTGAACATCGCGCGGCGCGACGCCTTCGACAGCAGGCGGTTGTCATACAGCGCGGCGTCCCAGCGGGCGAGATCGTCCAGCGAGGAATAGATGCCACCATCGCCGAGCACGGCGCTGGTGGTGCTCTGGTCGGTGCGTTGCCAGCGGCCGTCGATCCAGCTGTAGCCATAGGCACGTGCTGGCACCGTATCGACACCGTCCTGGTGGGCCACGGTGTGGGCCATGCCCAGCGGTGCGAAGACGCGCTGCTGCAGGAAGGCGGCGAAATCCTGGCCGGAAGCGCGGCCCACGATCAGTGCCAGCAGTGCATAGCCGCTGTTGCTGTAGCGGTACTGCGTGCCCGGTGCGAAGTTCAGCCGGTCCTGGCGCGACAGCAGGGCCAGCACATCGGCATCGTGTACCTGCCGTGTGTCCGCCGGGTCCATCAGGTCTTCGTAGTCGAGCAGGCCGCTGGTGTGCGACAGCAGCTGGCGCAGGGTAATGGCCGCTGCGGCCTGCGGCAGTTCCGGAAGCCAGCGCCGCGCCGGCTGGTCCAGCCCGAGCCGGCCGTCTTCCACCAGCAGCAGCACCGCCGCAGCGGTGAACTGCTTGCTGACCGAGGCCAGCCGGAAATTGCTGGCGGCGGTCACGGCAGTACCGTCTTCCACCACCGCCAGGCCATAGCCGCGACGGAACACCGGTTGCCCGTCGTGCAGTACCAGCACCGCAGCGCCAGGAACCTGCCCATCGTAGGCCTGCATCAGGCCGTCGATGCCGGCATCCGGTGGGGTCAGCACCGGTGCGGCGGTGGTCGCCAGCGGCAGCAGGCCCAGCACGGCGGCGAACAGGGCGACGGCAGGGCGCATGGTGGCTCCGGGTGCGTCAGGGTGAAGGCGTGGGTGCAGCGCTGGCCGGCTGCGCCATCCAGCGCTCCATCTTGCGGTCCAGCACGTCCAGCGGCATTGAGCCGTCCTTCAGCAGTTCTGCATGGAACCGGCGCAGATCGAAGGCTGCACCCTGGCGTGCCTTGGCCTTGTCGCGCAGGGCAACGATGGTGGTCAGGCCGGCGACGTTCGACAGTGCCTGGCCGGGCTGGGCCATGATCCGCTCGACTTCGGCATTGGCGTCATCGCTGCTCATGTCCACCGTCTTCTGCAGGTAGGCCACGGCCTGCTGCTTGCTCCAGCCCTGTGCATTGACGCCGGTGTCGGCGACGACGCGCGCGGCGCGCAGCAGGCGTGAGTACAGGTAGCCGATACGGTCGTAGGGATCGGTGTAGACGCCGAGGTCTTCGCCCAGCGTTTCGGCGTACAGGCCCCAGCCTTCGACGAACGCAAGATCGCCACCGAGGCGACGGAAGCGTGGCAGCTTGGCCAGTTCCTGCTGCAGGCCCAGTTGCACGTGATGGCCGGGAATCGCTTCATGCAGGTACTGCACCGGCACGCTCCAGCGCTTGCGGCTAGGCAGGTCGCGGGTGTTGATGTACAGCACGCCCGGCTGCCCGGCCGGCGACGGCTGGTAGGCGGCAGCGGCGGCGGTCAGCGCACGTTCCGGTTCCACCGCACGCACTTCCAGTGCGGACTTGGGCAGCGTATCGAGCACCTGCGGCAGGCGCACGCTGACCTGCTGCTGCACCTGGCGGTAGCGGCTGATCAGTGCATTGGCATCGCTGTACTGGAACTGGCGATCGTTGCGCATGCTGCGCAGCAGCTTGGTCGGCGTGCCGCGCAGCTTGGCGTCCTTCATCACCGTGGCGATCTGTGCCTGCAGTTCCTGCACGCGTTGCTCGCCCAGCGCGTGCAGCTGCGCGGCGGTCTGGTCGCTGGCGGTGGTCTGCACGATCAGGTTGGCGTACCAGGCCTGGCCGTCGGGCAGCGCGCCCATGCCGCTGCTGGCGCGCGTGGCCGGCAGGTACTCGGTGGCGATGAAGCCGCGCAGCGCGCGGTAGGCCGGCATGATGCGCAGCTCGATCATGCGCTTGTATTCGGCGCTGATGCGCGCCTTGTCTTCGGCTGCAATCGTGTTCGGCATGGTGCGGATCGGCGACCAGAAGATGCTCTCTTCAGCGGTCGGCTTGATCACCGCATCCAGCTGCGGCAGCACCTTTTCCATCAGGTCGCGCGGCTGCACCACGCCGGCCTTCATGCCCTGGCGCATGTTGTCGATGGCCTGGTCGAACAATTCGGGAATGCCGAGCGAGCGGCGCGACCAGGTGTCGTAGTCCTGCACGGTGTTGAACGGCTGCGCGCCGGCGCCGGAGCCGAGGATCGCCATGATGCTGCCGATGTTGTAGTACTGGCTGATCGGCATCATCCAGCTTGGGTAACGCTCGGCAGCCAGCGAGGCGCGCGCGTCACGTACGAAGATCTCGTAGCTGAGCAGGTCCTGGCCCTGCAGGCCGTCGCTGCCAAGTTTTTCGACTTTGCCCAGCCACTGCGTGGTGAAGTCGTGTGACTGCTGGCGCCAGGCGGCGGACAGGATGTTGGGCAGCTGGTCGTTGTAGCGCGGTTCGCCCTGGAACGTGGCCTGCAGCGGGTTCAACCGCATCGAGGCATCCCAGTATTCGTCGTACAGGCGCTCCAGCTGTACCTGCTTGGGCACTGCACGGGCCGGTGCGACCGGACGCGGCGCAGCGCGGCGCGCCGAACTGCCACGGGCCGGTGCGGTGGCACGGGCGGGCCTGGCCTTGGGCTTGGCGGCCTGGCGGGTCTGCGCAGCGGCAGGGCGGCTGGCCTTCTTCTTCGCTGCTTCGGCCGGCGGCACGGCACTGAACAGGAACAACGCGGCAATGGCAGCGGCCAGGACGCGGGGGGAATACGGCATCAAGAAGCTTCCGTGGAACACAGACCGTGGAGCTTGCACGATCCGCGCGCGTACGGCCAGCGTGAAGGCGCAGTCAGCTTGGTGGCGCTGGGGCTTCAGTCAGCCGCGGCGGCGGCACGCAATGCCGCCGCGCGATCGGCGCCCAGGTAGCGGGTGATCGCACGCCGCATCAGGTACAGCAACGGAATCAGGGCGATCGCAAAGCCCATCTTGTACACGTAGTTGACGCTGGCGACCGCAAGGAACAGCGAGGTTGGCCAGTGCTGCGGGCCCAGCACGAAGGCGATCCAGATCACCACGAAGCTGTCCACCACCTGCGAGACCGCGGTGGAACCGGTCGCGCGCAGCCACACATGGCGTTCGCCGGTGGCCTGGCGGATGCGATGGAACACCGCCACGTCGATCAGCTGGCCCAGCAGGAATGCCACCAGCGAACCGGCAATGGTCCACATGCCCTGGCCGAACACGGCCGCGAATGCGGCCTGGTAATCGGGCACGCCGTGGCCGTCCATCGAGGTGACCCACCAGCTGGCCGGCGCCAGCGAAATGGCGGCGAAAGCGAACAGGAAACCGTAGCCGATCAGCACCACCGCCAGCCACGAGATGAAGCGCACGCCGCGCTTGCCGAAGAACTCGTTGATGGTGTCGGTCATGATGAACACCACCGGCCACAGCAGCGTACCGGCAGTGAAACTGAGCGAGCCGGTCTGGCCGAACAGGTTCCAGTTCAGCGGATCGATGCCGAGGGTATCTTCCAGCGCGAAGATCTTCACGCCGATCAGCTCGGCCAGCACTGCATTGCCGCAGAAGAACGCAGCCAGCACGATGAACAGCAGCACCGCTCGGTCCTGCAGCGGGCGCTCGATCGGCGCTGCGGTCATTCGGCGCGTTCGCCGGCGCGGGTGAACGGCACGCTGGACGGGGCGACGGCGCCGCCGGAAATGATGAAGCTCATCGCCTGGTCAACGGTCCAGTCGGTGGGCGTCAGCAGCTCCACCGGCACGATTTCCAGGTAGCCCGAGGTCGGGTTCGGCGTGGTCGGCACATACACCGCGGCCAGCTCACGGTCGGTGCCGTGTTCCTTGATCACGCGGGTGACCAGACCGACCGACTTCATGTCGCGGTGCGGGAAGTCGATCAGCACCACGCGCTGGGTGCTGCCCGGCTCGGTCTGCAGCATGTCCAGCAGTTTCTTGGCGCTGTCGTAGATGATGCTGGCCAGCGGGATGCGCTTGATCACCGCGCCGACCCAGCGCAGCAGGCGCTGGCCCAGCACGCGGCGGCTGGCCACGCCCACCGCCAGGATCACCAGCAGGGTGGCCAGCAGGGCGATGGTGTCCTGGATCCACTCGGCGCGGACCCAGCCCAGATAGTGCGGGAAGCTGGTTGCGATCTGTTCGGACAGCGGCACCACCAGCGGGCTGGAAATGCCCGACAGCAGTACGAACACGAACTTGACCACGACCCAGGTCAGCCAGATCGGCAGCAGGGTCAGCAGGCCGGTCAGGAACAGGCGCTGCAGGGAGGGGCGGGGGACCAGGGCGGGGGCTTCGAGCGACATGTGCGCATTGTAGCGGTCACTGCCGGTCGATTACGCTGGTGGATCGACTGCGGCAACGAGCCATGGAAGGGAAGCTGTGTTGAAGATTCTGCGCGGACTGGGATGGACCCTGGCGGGCCTGCTGGTGCTGGCCATCGTGGTGTGGTGTGCCTCACGCATGTGGCCGGTGCCGGAATCGCGGTTGCAGGCGCAGCAACGGCTGGAAGCGCGGCTGCCGGCGGGCCGGCGCAATGGCTATCCGCTGTTGTGGACACTGGCTTTTGACGACCTGGATGCCGGCCAGCGCGAGCAGGCGTTGGCCGAGGATGTGCGGCGCTGGGACGCCGACCCGCACGGTAACAGTGTCGCCCACCCTCATCAGGCCGCCGGCCACGAAGGATTGCGCTCACGGGCGGCCGCCGGTTGCGGGCCGGCGGCCCGCGATTGCCTGGCCCAGGTACGCGCCGACCCGCAGCGCTTCGTCGACGCCCATGCGGGCCATCACCAGTTGCATGCGCGGTTGGATGCGCTGGCCGACGCGGACCACTTCGTGTCGCCGTTCCAGCCGAAGCGGGAGGGCATCCTGGTGCCGATGCCGACCTACGGGCTGGTGGTCGATGCCACCAGCGCACGCGCGCTGGCGTTCGTACAGGGCGACATCGACGGTGCGCTGCGCGGCAGCTGCCGGGGAGTGCAGCTGGGCCGGCGGCTGGTGCCCGGTGGCAGCTATCTGGTCGACAGCATCATCGGCGCCAGCCTGGTGCAGGCCAATGCGCAGCTGCTGGCCGACATGCTGGTTGAACTGCCTGCCGATTACCCGCTGCCGGCCGAATGCGAACAGGCCATGCAGCCGATGCGGGCCGACGAGCAGAGCCTGTGCCGTGCGATGCAGGGCGAGTATGCGATGAACCAGGTGGCGATCGAGACCTCGGCGCGGGAATTCGGCGGGGTGCTGGTGCTGGACCGCAGCAGCACCCTGGCCCGTGCGGCCGGCAATCTCGGCTGGGCCTGTGGCGCGACGGCGACCGCTGCGCTGGAGGCGGACCGTCCGTTGCCGGTACCGGTGCCGCCGCAGCGTGATTTTGGTTGCCTGTCGAACGTCATGGGCTGCCTGTTGACCGACATTGCGGGTCCGGTCTATCCGGCCTATTCGTCGCGCACCCAGGACGCGGCGGCGATGCTGCGCCTGCTGGGCGCACAGCGCTGGCTGCGGCAGCAGCCGGGGGATCCGGTGGATGCCCTGCAGCGGTTGCCGGCGCAGTTCGCCTCGCCGGTGCGGGTGCCGCAGGTGTCGGCGGATGGCCGCCATCTGCAGGTGCCACGCCGCTCGCCGTCCCGCAGCAACGACGAAAGCCCGTGGCTGTCGGTGCCGTTGGTGGCCGGCGCCGGCTCAACGTCCGCTGCCCGCGACTGATCCGCGGGTCAGTCGTCGCCGGCCTGCGGATCGAACGCCCAGCCATCACCAACGGTCTGCAGCGTCCAGCGGCGGCTGCCGCGCAGTGGCTGCCAGCGCACGCTTTCCTTGTCGTCCTCGATGCTGCCCTCGGTATGCTTCACCTTGCGCGTGGAAAAATTCACGCTCACCGAGGTGGCCTGTCCTGAATTGCGCATCACCGAGTTCTGGTCGTAGCCGATCAGCGCGAAGGCATCGTCCTGCCAGCGGAAGGTGAAGGCGGTGGTACCCATCGACCAGCTTCCCGCGCTGGAGAAGGAAAACAGCGCCACCCTCAACGTGCCGCGCTGGATGCTGACACCGCCATCTTCAAGCGGATCGCTCATCACCGGGTTGTCCGGGCGCGGAATCAGCTGGTGGTCCTGCACCGCCAGCACATAGCCGGCCGGGCGTGACCACGCCACGGCGAGAATGCGCGGGTTGCTGTCGTAAGGCGATGGGCCGAAGCCATCGTGCTCGATGACATTGCGCGGATCCTGCTGGCGCAGCACCAGCACCAGGTCCGCGCGGCCATCCCGGTCGAGATCGCCTTCGATGCTGGACTCCAGCGTCCAGCCCTCGGGCACGAAGCCGGCGGCAGTGGCAGCCTGGGCCGGCAGCGTCGGGTACTGCACCGGCGGCAGGTCGAGTGCATGGGCCGCGCACGGCAGGGTGCTCAGCAGTGCTGCAAGGGTGTAGGGACGCATCGGAGCCTCCATGGCAGGGGGCCAGAGGATAGCGCCTGTGCGGTGGATCAGCGCGCGTGCGGCTTCAGGCGCAGGTACACCTGCTTGCGGACCTGTGCGACCACCTCGCCGCTTTCATCCACCACGTCGTTGCTGAACCAGCGCAGCACCTTGTCGCCGCTGGCGGCCTCGGCGCGGAGTTCGTCCAGCAGCGTGTCGTCGATGCGGAATGATGTGCGTACGGTGCCACGGCCGGGCTTGAGGAAGTCGATGGCGCCTGCGCGGTCCCACACGTAGTAATCGCGGCCGAGGATGTGCAGCAGGCCGAGCATCCAGAACGGATCGGTCATCGCGAACAGGCTGCCACCGAAATGGGTACCAACGTAGTTGCGGTTCCATGGCCGCAGGCGCAGCTCGACATCGATCTGCCGGTAGTCGGGAGTGATGCGGGTGACGTGGATGCCGGTGAACAGGAAGGGCGGCCAGAGGTTGATGCCGAAGCGGAACAGGCGGGCGTTCATGCGGATCCGGGGGCGCTGGGCTAGGCGCCCAGTCTAACCATTCGCATGCGTATGTTGCACCCCGGTGGCGCCGGTCACGCGCCGCCGTCGATCACATACCCGTCGCGCCCATTCGCTTTGGCCTGGTACAGCGCGGTGTCGGCCCCTTCGACGAAATGATGCGGTTGCAGCTCGCCGTCCGGTACCCGGGTGAACACGCCGATGGTGAGCGTCACCCGGTCGTCGCTGCCATCACCATGTGCCGGCAACGCACGTACGCAGTCGATCAGGTCCTGGATCACAAGCCGCGCGCCCTCGGCCGGGGTATCGGGCAGTACCAGCGCGAATTCATCGCCACCGTAACGCGCGGCCATGTCGCGCGGGCGCCGCGCATGCGCGCCGATCAAGCGGGCGACGTCCCGCAGCACGCGGTCGCCGACCTGGTGACCATGGCGGTCGTTATGGCGCTTGAAGTGGTCGACGTCGATCAGCGCCAGGCTCAGTGGCTTGCCGTTGCGTCGTGCGGCGTCGCATTCCTGCTGCAACGCCTGTTCGAAGCGCAGGCGATTGCCAAGGCCGGTCAGTGCGTCGCGGTTGGCCTGCCGGTGCCAGGCCGAAATCCGCCAGATCGCCCAGGCCAGCAGTACCAGCAGGACGCCCAGCAGGGCGGTGGCCGGCGCCCACCAGAGGTTGCTGGTGCGCAACAGCAGCCAGCTCAGCAGAGGGGCAAGCGGCAGCGAACACAACGCCGCCAGCCACGGCAGGCGCAGGCCGAGCAGGATCACGCACAGCGCCACCAGCACAGCACTGATGGTGTGCTGCCAGAAGCGGGGCAGCATCTCGATCTGCTTGTGCTGCAGCAGCATCGAGGCGATGTTGGCCTGGTACTCGCTGCCGCTCATCCAGAACTCGCGGGTGGTCGGGGTCAGCAGGCGCGGCGCGATGCCGCTGGCGGTCATGCCGACGATGATGCGGCGGCCATGCAGCATCGCCATGTCCACGTGGCCATCGAGCACGTCTGCGTAGGAAACCTGCGGCAACTGCTCGGGGGGGCCGGCGTAGCGCACCCGCACGTAGTCGTTGCGGCGCCATTGATAGGGCGAGCCCACCTCGGGATCAGGGTCGGGCAGGCCGCGCACCGCGCCGGCGGGCAGGCCGGTCAGGGCCAGCCCGAGCGCCGGCCAATGCGCCTTGCCGATGCCTGCATGCAGGTAGATGCCGCGGGCGACGCCGTCACTGTCCACCTCAACATCGGTGTGGCCGATGGCGGCGGCACTGGCCGCGATCTGCGGAACCGGCAGCATTTCCTCGGCCATGCGATCACCGGCTGCCGGTGCGGCCAGCACCGGCAGCACCACCCGGCCATTGCGACGGATGGCTGCGGCCAGCGCCTCGTCCTGGCGGCTGTCGCGGCGGTCCGGCTCGGACAGCATCAGATCCAGCGCGACCCGTTCGGCACCGGCATCGGTCAGGCGATCCAGCAACCGGGCGTGGACCGAGCGCGGCCACGGCCATTGGCCGATGCGTTGCAGGCTGCCTTCGTCGATGGCCACGATCAGCACGCTCGGGTCGGGTCGATAGTCCCAGTTGCCGACCATCGCGTCGTAGGTGGCCTCGTCCTGCCGCCACAGCCATTGGCCCTGGCTGGCGACGATGGTCAGTATCCCGGCCAGCATGGCCAGCAGGATCCGCTTCGACCACGGCAGCGGCGAGCGCCTCACAACAGCAGCCACAGCAGCAGGGCACCACCGCCGGTGCCATAGCAGAGGCGACACGGCAGGGCGATCTGCTGGGCAGGCGAGAACTCGCCGGCATGGCCGTCATCGTCGATGTACTGCACGCGCACGTGCAGGGTGCCGCGCCACGGACGCTTGAAGCTGACCTGCGGTTCGGCCACGGTTTCGTCGACCAGCGGTGCCTTGAAGTCGCCGCGGCGGTCGACCTGCACGCGATAGCGCTGGCCTTCGCTGCCGGCCTGCCAGCGCAGGGTCAGTTCACCATGCGCGGCCTCGGGCGGTTGCAGCGCAGGATCGACCGGTTCGTTGCTGAGCTGCAGTGGCAGCGCCTGGCCATAGCGTCCCTGGTGGCCGTTGGCATCGCGGGAGGCGACCCGCCAGAAGTAGTTACCCGGCGGCAATGGCTGTGCCAGGCGCAGATCGGTGCCGGTGCTGGTCTGTTCCTGCAGTGGCTGTACGAAGGAGGAATCGGCCGCGATCTGCAGCACGCTGCTGCGCGCAGCGGGGGCCTGGCTCCAGCGGAAACGCGGGCGGTCGCTGTTGATTGTCTGTCCATGCAGCGGGGCCAGGGTCAGCGGCGGTGGGGGCTGGTCGCTGAGTTCGAAGTCGGCGCTGGCGTCGATGCCTTCCACACCCTGCGCATCGACCGCGCGCAGCAGGATGCGCAGCTGGCCCGGCGGCAGATCGCCGATGGCCAGGCGGGTATCGGTGGTGGTGGCAGCGAACAGCAGGATCTCCGGCGTGGCGGCCTGTACCACTTCAACGCGGTAATGGGCCGCGCCGGTGACCGGAGTCCATGCCAGCAGCGTCGGCAACGGGGCCAGGCGCAGTTCATCGCTGCGCAGCTGCGGTGCCGGCAGCAGTGCGGAGACTGCATCCGGTGCGGCGTCGACGCTCGCGCTGCGGGTGGCCTGTCCCGGCTGGACCATGCGCTGGCCATGGGTGTTGCCGACCTGCACCTTGCCCTGCAGGACCTCGGTGGCCGCGACATCACGACCGTCGCCGGCACTGACCCGGAAGACGGTGCCACGCACGCTGCTGGTGGCGGTGGGCGCATCGATGATGTAGCGCGATGCCGGGCCGCGCGCGGGCGTTACCCGATTGCTGGCGCGGCCCTGCTGCAGGCGCAGGCGGGTGTCGACCATGCCGGTGTGGCCATAGCGGCTGAGCTGGTCCAGGCGCAGGCGCGAGTACTCACGCAGCTGCAGGCGCGACGCATCGGCAAATTCCAGCGTGACGCTGGATTCGCCCTCGGTCTGCACGGTGTCACCGATATGCAGCTGCTCGCCGGCCTGGATGGCGCGGCTGGCGCTGCCGTCTCCGCCGGACAGCTCGACCTTGCCGCGGACCGAGAGCACCCGCGCCGGCGCCGGTTCGGTGCGCAGCCAGCTGATGGGAAAGCGCAGCAGCTGGCCGGGCGGCAGCCGGTAAGGGTTGTCGATGCGGTTGTGCTGCTGGAGCTGTTGCCAGCGCACCGAGGGTTTCAGATACACGCCACCCAGATCCCACAGGGTGTCGCCGGGACGGACCCGGTAGTTCCAGTCCTGCGCGGCGGCGATGGCCGGCAGCAGGAGGAGGGCACAGAACAGGGCGCCCTGGAAGCGCATGGCAGACAACAGCGAGCGGACGAAGGTCACAGTTTTGCAATCCCGGCAATGCGGGGGTGCAGCTGCAAGACCCCATGGCCCCGACCTCATCCCCCCGAACGGATCGTGGCGGCCGTACGGCCGCCATCGCGCGCATTATTGCCCGCGTCCAGTGCAGGGATTCTGAACGAACCCGGCTCCCGTTCAGAACAGCAGGGATGCCATCCTGCGGCGGTACTGGCCGACCAGGTCCTCGTCGGAGATCACATTGAAGGCGTCGATCAGCGCCTTGCGCGGCAGGCCTTCCTCGAAACTCCGGTCGATCCGCAGCATTTCCAGGAACTGCGCCAGCGCAGCTTCGTCATGGCCGCCGAGCAGCAGCTGCACGCCGCGCAGGTGGCGGGCCTTGAGGTCCTTGCCGTCGGCGGCGATACGCGCGTCCAGCACCTCGGCGGCCGGGGCGTCCTTCAGTGCGGCGGCAAAGGACAGGCGGGCGCGGGCGCGCACGGCGCGGTCGTCGGTAGCCAGGTTGGCGGGCAGGCCGTCGATCAGCGTGCCGGCTTCGTCCACGCCGCCGATCTGCAGCAGGGCCAGGGCCAGGTCGAGCTTCAGCTCGTCCTTGTCCGGCTCGGCGGCGATCTGCGCGCGCAGCACGTCAACTTGCGCCTGCGGGTCCAGCGGTGCTTCGTCCTCGGTGGCAGTGTCACCGACGTCGGTCGGCACGATGCCGTGCTGGGCCAGGAATTCACGCAGCTGGCCTTCAGGAATGGCGCCGGGGAAGCCGTCCACCAGCTGGCCGCCCTTGACCAGGAACACGGTCGGCACCGAGCGGATCTGGAAGGCGGCCGCGATCTGCTGTTCCTTGTCGACATCGACCTTGGCCAGCTCGAAGGCGCCGTTGTATTCGGCGGCCAGCTTTTCCAGCATCGGGCCCAGGGTCTTGCAGGGGCCGCACCACGTGGCCCAGAAGTCGACCAGCACCGGCGTCTGCAGCGACTTCTGCAGGACTTCGGCCTCGAAGGTCGCAGTGGTGGCGTCGAATACGTAGGTCGTCTCGGTCATGGGGGAGGCATCGATTGGCATCTGGAGACCGATTCTATGGTGACGATCGATGCCCGTCTCAACCCGGACTGCGGCAAATGCCCGACAATGCGTCGTTCCCGCCGCCGTTGCTCCCGGAGCCTGCATGACCTCCCCGTCTTCCTTGTTGCGCCTGTCCGGCCTCGCCGCCGCACTGCTGTTCGTGCTGGCGGTGCTGGGCTTCGGCGCCGGCCTGGACGGCTATGCACAGGCCCGCCACCCGGTGGCCCTGCTGGGTGCACACGGCGTGCCGCACGCGCTGGCCTTCAATCTGCTGGGCTTCGTGTTGCCCGGCCTGCTGGCGGGGGTGGTGGCCGAGTGCCTGCGCCGGCGGCTGCCTGCCACGGCCGGCTGGGCGCCGCGGGTCGGCAGCCAGATGCTGCTGCTGGCCGGGCTCGCATTCGCTGCGATGGGCCTGCTGCCGCTGGATGTGGACGACCTGCACGGGCCGGCCAGCCAGCTGCATGCCAGCGCCTGGATGATCTGGGTGCTGGGCTTCGTCGCCGGCACCCTGCTGCTGGGCATTTTCAACGTGCGCCAGGTGCACGGGCGTGTCCAGGGGGGACTGTTGCTGGCCTGCGGGGTGCTTGCGGCACTGGCCGCCTTCGCCCTGCAGGGCCTGGTGCCGGCACCCCTGGCACAGCGCGTGGCCTTCGCCTGCTGGGCGCTGTGGCTGGTGGTTGCGCTGCCGCTGTCGCGACCGCGCTGAGACGGATCGTGGGTGCCGGCGGCGGCACTGGCCGGCGGCCGGGATTGGAGCCCCATGCCGCACTGCGGTACGCTGTACCGCTTTGCCGCCGCATCCGCGTGTTCCATGACCAGCGCTGAAACCAACGCCTACGACCCGCAGCAGGTTGAATCCGCCGCCCAGCAGTACTGGGACGCCACCCGTGCCTTCGAAGTGGACGAGACTTCGGACAAGCCGAAGTACTACTGCCTGTCGATGCTTCCGTACCCGTCCGGTGCGCTGCACATGGGCCACGTGCGCAACTACACGATCGGCGACGTGATCAGCCGCTACAAGCGCATGACTGGGCACAACGTGCTGCAGCCGATGGGCTGGGACGCGTTCGGCCTGCCGGCGGAGAACGCGGCAATCAAGAACAAGACCGCACCGGCGGCCTGGACCTACAAGAACATCGAGCACATGCGTGGCCAGTTCAAGGCCATGGGCTATGCGGTGGACTGGTCGCGCGAATTCGCCACCTGCCGCCCGGACTACTACGTCCACGAGCAGCGCATGTTCACCCGCCTGATGCGCAAGGGCCTGGCCTACCGCCGCAATGCGGTGGTGAACTGGGATCCGGTCGACCAGACCGTGCTGGCCAACGAGCAGGTCATCGACGGCCGTGGCTGGCGTTCCGGCGCGCTGGTCGAGAAGCGCGAGATCCCGCAGTGGTTCCTGCGCATCACCGATTACGCCCAGGAACTGCTGGACGGCCTGGATGAACTGGACGGCTGGCCGGACTCGGTCAAGACCATGCAGCGCAACTGGATCGGCCGCTCCGAGGGCCTGGAAATCCAGTTCGACGTGCGTGACACCGACGGCGGCGTGCTGGATCCGCTGCGCGTGTTCACCACCCGTCCGGATACCGTGATGGGCGTGACCTTCGTGTCGATCGCCGCCGAACATCCGCTGGCGCTGCACGCGGCGAAGAACAACCCGGAACTGGCTGCGCTGCTGTCGGAAATGAAGCAGGGCGGCGTGTCCGAGGCCGAGCTGGAGACCCAGGAAAAGCGCGGCATGGACACCGGCCTGCGTGCCATCCATCCGGTCACCGGCGAGAAGGTGCCGGTGTGGGTCGCCAACTTCGTGCTGATGGGCTACGGCACCGGTGCGGTGATGGCTGTTCCGGGCCATGACCAGCGCGACAACGAAGTGGCCAACAAGTACGGCCTGCCGATCGTGCAGGTCATCGCCCTGAAGGACCCGCGCAACGACGACGAGCGCACCTGGGACGGTGCCCGCTGGCAGGACTGGTACAGCGACAAGAGCCGCCAGACCGAACTGGTCAACTCGGCCGAATTCGATGGGCTGGATTTCCAGGGCGCCTTCGAAGCCCTGGCCGAACGCTTCGAGCGCAAGGCCCAGGGCCAGCGCCGCGTCAACTATCGCCTGCGCGACTGGGGCGTGAGCCGCCAGCGCTACTGGGGCTGCCCGATTCCGGTGATCTACTGCGACAAGTGCGGTGCGGTGCCGGTGCCGGAAGAGCAGCTGCCGGTGGTGCTGCCGGAGGACGTGGCGTTCTCGGGGACCGGTTCGCCGATCAAGACCGATCCGGAATGGCGCAAGACCACCTGCCCGGAATGCGGCGGCGCGGCCGAGCGCGAGACCGACACCTTCGACACCTTCATGGAGTCGAGCTGGTACTACGCCCGTTACACCTCGCCGGGCGCCCGTGATGCGGTCGACAAGCGTGGCAACTACTGGCTGCCGGTCGACCAGTACATCGGTGGCATCGAGCACGCGATCCTGCACCTGATGTATTTCCGCTTCTACCACAAGCTGCTGCGCGACGCGCGGATGGTGGACAGCAACGAACCGGCACGCAACCTGCTGTGCCAGGGCATGGTGATCGCCGAGACCTACTACCGCCCGAACCCGGACGGCTCGAAGGACTGGATCAACCCGGCCGATGTGGAAGTGCAGCGCGACGAGCGCGGCCGCATCACCGGCGCCACGCTGATCGCCGATGGCCAGCCGGTGGTGGTCGGTGGCACCGAGAAGATGTCCAAGTCGAAGAACAACGGCGTGGACCCGCAGGCGATGGTCGACAAGTACGGTGCCGACACCGTGCGCCTGTTCTCGATGTTCGCTGCCCCGCCGGAGCAGTCGCTGGAGTGGAACGAGGCCGGTGTGGACGGCATGGCGCGCTTCCTGCGCCGCCTGTGGGCCCAGGTGCAGAAGCACGCCGCTGACGGTGCCGCACCGGCGCTGGACGTGGCCGCGCTGGATGCCAACCAGAAGGCGCTGCGCCGCAAGACCCACGAGACCATCGGCAAGGTCGGTGACGACTATGGCCGCCGCCACAGTTTCAACACCGCCATCGCGGCGGTGATGGAACTGATGAACGCGCTGGCCAAGTTCGAGGACAGCAGCGAGCAGGGGCGCGCGGTGCGCCAGGAAGCGCTGCAGGCCATCGTGCTGCTGCTGAACCCGATCACCCCGCATGCCAGCCACGCCCTGTGGCAGGTGCTGGGCCATGGCGAAACGCTGCTGGAAGACCAGCCGTTCCCGCAGGCCGACGCCGGTGCGCTGGTGCGCGACGCGCTGACCCTGGCCGTGCAGGTCAACGGCAAGCTGCGTGGCACCATCGAGGTGGCCGCCGATGCTGCACGCGAGCAGGTCGAAGCACTGGCCCTGGCCGAACCGAATGCGGCCAAGTTCATGGAAGGCCTGACGGTGCGCAAGATCATCATCGTGCCGGGCAAGATCGTGAACATCGTCGCTGCCTGATGCATCCTGGGCCGGCCACCTCCGTGGTGGCCGGTACCTTCCCGGTGCGGGGCCATGCACTTGATGGCCCTGCATTCACGCGGCTTCGGGCAGGCTGTGTGTTGCCGTGATCGCCCGGCTCCGCCAGACTGTCTCCATGACCCGAATCCTGCTTGCCCTCGTTCTTGTCCTCGGCCTTGCCGGCTGCGGTTTCCATCTGCGCAACAAGCTGATGCTGCCGACCGACACGGCGCCGGTGAAGGTGGTCTCCACCGCGCCTTACAGTGAACTGGTCAAGCTGCTCAATCGCAGCCTGCTGGCATCCGGTGCCAAGCTGGCAGACGAGGACAGCAAGGGGCCCAGCACCCAGCTTCAGGTGCTGTCCGAACGCTGGGGAGACCTGCCGATCGCCATCGATTCGCAGGGCCGTGCGCAGGAGTACAGCCTGCGCTATGCGGTGATCTTCATCTTCCGTCGCGAGGATGGCAGCGAGCTGGTGCCGCAGCAGGTGATCGAACTGTCGCGCGACTACGTGTCGCCGCCGACCGACGCCACCGGTACCACCACCGAACGCGAAATCCTGGCCGATGAGCTGCGACGGGAAATGTCCGCGTCGATCATCCGCCGCATCGACAGCGTGGTGCGTGCCGAGATCGAGAAGGGCGGCAGCCTGACGGCGCCGAAGGCCAAGCCGGTCGAAGGCGCGGAGCCGGCCGAGCCGGTTCCCGCAGCCAAGCACTGAGTCGCGACGATGGAACTGCGTCCGGAGCAGCTGGCCAGCCAGGGCGCTGACACCCCGCTGGCGCCGGTCTACCTGATTGCCGGCCCGGAAACCCTGCGCGTGCTGGAGGCGGCCGACGCCATCCGTGCGCGCGCGCGCGCCGCCGGTATCGGCGAGCGCGAGGTGTTCGACGCCGATGGTCGCGACTTCGACTGGAACCAGCTCGACGCCAGTTTCAATGCGCCCAGTCTGTTCAGTGCCCGCCGCCTGGTCGAGGTACGCCTGCCCAGTGGCAAGCCGGGCAAGGATGGCGCCGAGGTGATCAGCCAGTTCTGCGCCAACCCGGCACCCGACGTGGTGCTGATGATTACCGCCAACGAATGGAGCAAGGCCCACCAGGGCAAGTGGGCCGAGGCGGTAAGCCGCATCGGTGTGCTGTCGGTGGCCTGGGCGATCAAGCCCCACGAACTGCCGGACTGGATCGAGCGCCGCCTGCGTGGCAAGGGCCTGCGCGCCGACCCGGCCGCCGTGCAGCGGTTGGCAGAGCGGGTGGAAGGCAATCTGCTGGCGGCCGCGCAGGAAATCGACAAGCTGGCGTTGCTGGCCGATGGCCAGCCGCTGGATGTGGAGCGGATGGAATCGCTGGTGGCCGACGCCGCGCGTTATGACGTCTTCCGGCTGCTGGAAGCCACCTTCTCCGGCCAGCCGCCGGCGGTGCTGCGCATGCTGGCGGGCCTGCGTGGCGAAGGCGAGGCGGTGGCCGCACTGATGCCGATGGTGATCCGCGAGCTGTTGGCCGGTGCCGGCCTGGCCCGGGTACAGGCGCGCGGCGGCAATCTGGCCGCCGAAATGAAATCGCGCGGCATCTGGGAATCGCGGCAAGCGCCCTACAAGCGTGCGCTGCAGCGGCACCCCGAGGGCAAGCGCTGGGAACGTTTCGTGGCCGAGGCCGGACTGGTCGACCGTATCGCCAAGGGGCGCGCCGACGGCGACGCCTGGCTGGCGCTGGAACGCCTGCTGGTAGCCGTGGCCGAACCGCGTGCCGTGCGCCTGCTGGCGCGGGCCTGAGTGATGAGCCTGCGGATCTATTACGGGGGCACCTTCGATCCGGTGCACCTCGGGCACCTCGCCATCGCACGTGCTGCCCGTGATGAACTGCAGGTCGCTGTACGCATGCTGCCAGCGGCTGATCCGCCGCATCGCGCGGTGCCGGGTGCAACCGCTGACCAGCGCTTCACCATGCTCTCGCTGGCCATCGGCGATGAGCCTGGCCTGCTGCTGGACCATCGTGAACTGGACCGTGCCATACGCTTTCCCGGCCGCCCGTCCTACACCGTCGACACCCTGCGCGAACTGCGCGGCGAGCTGGGCCCCAGCCGGCCATTGGCCTGGCTGGTCGGGGCCGACAGCCTGCTGGGCCTGACCCGCTGGCATGAATGGGAGGCGCTGTTCGGGCTGGCCCATTTCGTGGTGGCCGAGCGCCCGGGCAGTCCCCTGCAGGCCTCGGTGGATGGCGAACTGGGCCGCGCGCTGGAAGGGCGCTGGGCCGACAACGAGCAGGCCCTGTTCGCCAGTCCGGCCGGGCGCATCCTGCGCCTGCATCACCCACTGCGCGAGGAATCGGCCAGTGCCGTGCGTGCGCAGATCGCCGCCGGCGGCCCCTGGCGGGCGTTGCTGCCGCCGGCCGTGGCCGACTATGTGGCCGCGCATGGCCTGTACCGCTCCCCTACGCCGTGAATGCCGCCGCCCCGGCTTGCCCGTATAATCGCCCCCACGTTTATCGAGTCGATTCACTTTGAGCAACCAGACCCAGCCCCAGACCATCAAGGTCGATCTGCCCAGCCCGCCGCCGTCCGTGCCGGAACTGCTGGCCAGCGTCCGCCAAGCCACCGAAGACCTGAAGGCCAAGGACCTGGTCGAGATCGATGTGCGCGGCCGGTCCAGCGTTGCCGACTACATGATCGTCGTTTCGGGCACCTCGACCCGCCACGTCAAGTCGATCGCCGATGAAGTCGTGCGCTTCGCCAAGAATCTCGACGTGATGCCGCTGGGTGTTGAAGGCGAGCGCGAAGCCGAGTGGGTGCTGGTCGACCTGGGCGACGTGATCGTGCATGTGATGCTGCCGCGCGTGCGTGAGTTCTACGCACTTGAGCGCCTGTGGACCGTTGGCGACCAGCCGCCGTCCAGCGACGACGAAGTGGCCTGAGCCGCACGTTGATGCATCCCTTCGACGGCGCCGATGGCGCCGTCGACGTTTTGGAGGACCGTTGATGAAAGCCCGCCTGATTGCTACCGGTGAACGCGCACCCAGCTGGGTGGCGCAGGGTTTCGCCGAGTACCAGAAGCGGCTGTCGCACTGGCTGCCGTTCGAGCTGGTGGAAATCGAGCCTGGCCTGCGTGGCAAGGGTCGTGATCCGCGCCGCGCCACTGAAGACGAAGGCAAGCGCGTGATCGCCGCACTGCCGAAGAATGCCTATGTGGTCGCGCTGGATGTGCCGGGCCGCCAGCTCAGTTCCGAGCAGCTGGCACAGCGCCTGGAGCATTGGCGCGGGCAGGGCAGGGACCTTGCCTTCCTGATCGGCGGCCCGGAAGGGCATTCGCCGGAAGTCTCCGCGCTGGCCGATGAGAAGTGGTCGATCGGACCGTTGACGCTGCCCCACATGCTGGTGCGCCTGGTGGTGGCCGAGCAGTTGTACCGGGCCGCCGCAATGATTGCGAATCACCCCTACCATCGCGCGTGAAGAGTGGTTATACTAGTCGTCTGCCCGAATAGCTCAGCCGGTTAGAGCACTTGACTGTTAATCAGGGGGTCGTTGGTTCGAGTCCAACTTCGGGCGCCACATTGAAGAGACCTGCATCGCAAGATGCAGGTCTTTTTTTTGCCGTGTTGTAGAGCCGAGATCCTATGTTCGCGGTCAAGCCCGCTGGAAGCAGGCTTGACCCACTTTCAGCATGGCTGGATCGAAATCCCGACCACTTTTGAAGACGCCCCACGCAATCTTGGCCAGCTTTCTGGCCAGGATGTTGAAGCTGGCGGTGCTGCTATGGCCGCGCTCGCGGATGGCGGTGTAAAGAGGTTTGCCCCCTTTCGAGCGGGTCAGGCCCATGGCTGCCATGTAAAGAATCTGGCGCAGGCTGGCGCTGCCACGCTTGGACAGACGCCGTCTGCCGATGCGGGCGCCGGACTCGTTGGGTCGCGGATCCAGGCCGGTGCAGGCAATCCAGGCATCTGCGCTGGCCAAGGGCCAGCGTGTGATGTGATGGGTGATGAAGGCGGCCACCGTCGGTCCGATCCCCGGGATGGTCATGATCCGCCGATACAGGTCGCACTGTTCACCCGTGCGGCACAGCTGCTGGATCTGCTGGTCCAGCGAGGCGATGGCCTCTTTCAGAGCGCTGAAAATATGCGCGAAGCTGGCAGACCGTGGTGCATCCGGACCCAGCGATAGAGTGAGCTTCGCCTTGCTCCGGACCAGGCTGTCACGTTGCTGGAGCAGTACATGCAGCCGCTCCTGCGCAGGCGAACGGGCGACATGCTCGTGCAGATTGTCGGCCTCCTTCGCGATGTAGCGCGCGATAACCTGTGCGTCGCCAGAGTCGGTCTTGCCGCGGCAAGCCACCCCTTTGGCGTAATGCTTGATGTCGCGCGGATTAAGCACAAAGACGGCGTGGCCGGCCTTCTGGGCAGATTGAGCCACAAGCTCATGGTAGCGATTGGTCGCCTCCACCCCAATGCGAGACCTGGTCGGCAGGCCAGACAGCCACTTATCGATGGCCGATGCTGAATTGGCGATTCGAGTGCTGCCCTTGGTGCCATGGCGTGCCACCACAAGGCTCTTTGAGTCGGCATCGATACCGACAGCCAAACGATCTGACATCTGCGCAACTCCCAGCTATTGTTGAGGGGCTGGGGTGGTACCGCACCACGTTGGCTTGCCTACATCGGCGGTCCTCAAAGGCCGCTAGATCCTTTATCGACGTTAAGGTGCGGGATGGGGATCGCTCGGCTCGTCTGTCGGCTGGTACCCGCAGATATCATGTTGACGGTCCCTCCACCCTGGTTCCTACATACCTCGTAGGAGCCGGGAGGAACATACAAGCCCATGCTCGGCTTCGAGGATGCAGCCGAGCATGGGCTCGGCTCTACAATCTGCTGCTTCAACCACGGAAGTTGATCGTGCGCGCACTCCTGTCCCTCGGTTCTCTGCTGCTTGCGATGTTGCCGTTCGCTGAAGCGAACGCAGCACCACCAACCTGGCATCCGCCGCAGGGCACCACCGAGCTGCCGTTGTGGCCGCAGGGCACGGTGAAGGCGCCGCCAAAACTGAAAGGTCCCGAGCAGGTTGGCGAAGCAGTTTCCAAGGCCAGCGGAGAACGCTGGACGATGCTGAAGAACGTGGCCGTGCCGACACTCACCGTGTTTCCGCCGAAGGGACCGGCCAATGGCACCGCGGTGATGGTGGTGCCCGGTGGTGGTTACCGGGTGCTGGCGATGGACCTGGAAGGCAGCGAAATCTGCGAGTGGCTGAACGCGCAGGGCATCACCTGCGCGCTGCTGAAGTACCGCGTGCCGGCGTCCGGCCCGAGCTGGGATCCCGACTGCAACTGTCGCGACAACCCGACGGTGCCGATGGCCTTGCAGGACGCGCAACGCGCAATGGGCCTGCTGCGCGCGCACGCACAGCGCTGGAACATCGACCCGAAGCGGGTGGGGGTGATCGGTTTTTCGGCGGGTGGTCACGTGGTGGCGGGATTGAGCACGCACGCACGTCGCAGCTACACGGCGGTCGACGCGGCCGACTCACAGTCCAGCCGCCCGGATTTCGCGATGGTGATGTACTCCGGCCATCTGTGGGCCGGGCATGGCAAGGGGCTCTCGCTGGTCAGGGACATTGTCGTGGACAACGCGGTGCCGCCGACGTTCATTGCGCAGGCCACCGATGATCGCACCGATGATGTGCGCGAATCACTCGCCTACTACCAGGCACTGATCGACGCAGGCGTACCCGTCGAGATGCATCTGTTCGCCCGCGGCGGTCACGCGTTCGGGCTGCGCATGAAGGATGCACCGGTCACTGCGTGGCCGCGGCTGGCCGAGCGCTGGATGCAGGATATCGGCATGCTGCCGGAACGCCAGCTATAGAGCCGAGCCATGCTTGGCTGCCCGTGCCAAGCCGAGCGTGGGCTCGGCTCTACAGTGCCAGCTCACCTCTGGAGAACGCGACCAGCGTAGCGATGGCCACCACCAGAATGGCACCGAACAGCACCCATTCCCAGCGCGTAAATACCTGCTCACCGCGTTGGAGCCGGGTCATTGCGAACACCACCACACCGGGCACATACAGCAGGACCGACAGCAGCAGGTTGTCGAGGCCGCCGGCATACACCAGCCACAATGCATAGGCGCTGGCCAGCAGGGCAACGACGAAATCGCGCCAGCGCACACCCGGTTCACCCGCATAGGCCTGGCCACGCCAGGCCAGCTGCACGCCGAACGCGGTCGACAGGAAGTAGGGCACCAGGCTCATCGACGCGGCCAGCAGCACCAGGCCGGTGTAGCTGCCGGAGTTGACCAGCACCAGCAGCAGGAACAGCTGGATCAGCCCGTTGCTGAGCCAGAGCGCGTTGGCCGGCACGCCGCGCGCGTTCTCGCGGCCCAGGAAGGCCGGCATGGTGCCGTCGCCCGCAGCGGCGTACAGCACTTCGGCACACAGCAGCACCCAGGCCAGCAGCGCGCCGAGTACCGAAATGATCGAGCCGATGATGATTACCGTCGCGCCCCACTCGCCAACGATGGCGCGCAGCACGTAAGCCATCGACGGATTGGGCAATCCGGCCAGTTCGGCCTGCGACAGCACGCCCATCGACAGCAGGCTGACCAGCACCAGCAGCAGCCAGACACCGAGGAAGCCGATCACCGTGGCGCGGCCGACATCGGCACGGCGGGCCGCGCGGCGCGAGTAGATGCTGGCGCCTTCGATGCCGATGAATACCCACACGGTGACCAGCATCATGCCGCGCAGCTGCTGGCCGAGGTCGCCGAGTGCGGGCGTGCCCAGGAAATCGGCGCGGAACACATCCATGCGGAAGGCACCGGCGGCCAGGATCAGGAACAGCGTGATGGGCAGCAGCTTGGCCACCGTCACCAGGCCGTTGACGATGGCGGCAGTGCGCAGGCCGCGCAACACCAGCAGGTGCACGGTCCAGAGGAGCAGCGACGAAGCGGCCACGGCGGCCGGGGTATTGCCTTCACCGAAGATGGGCATGAAGTGGCCGAGGCCACTGAAGATCAGCACGAAGAAGCTGGCGTTGCCGAGCACCGAGGCAACCCAGTAGCCCCATGCGGCGGAGAAGCCGATGTAGTTGCCGAAGCCCTCGCGTGCGTAGGCGTAGATGCCGGTATCGAGGTCCGGCCGGCGGTTGGCCAGGGCCTGGAACACGAAGGCCAGCATCAGCATGCCCGCGCCACTGACCGCCCAGCCGAGCAGCGCCGCTGCCGGCCCGGCGCTGCGCGCCACGTTCTGCGGCAATGAAAAGATGCCGGCGCCGACCATCGAGCCGACCACCAGTGCGGTCAACGCGGGCAGCCCGAGGCGTTGTGAGGTCGTGGCCATGATGTCCCCTGCGGCGGTGATGCCGCTACCCCACGGTAGCGGCGTGCCCGTGAACATGCACGCAAGGGGGCCGCAACGACGAAGGCCCGGGCAGATGCCCGGGCCTTCGAAGGTGGTGCGATGAACGGTATTACTTGAAGGTGTACTTGGCGCCGACGGTGAAGTAACGGCCGATGGCGCCGCTGAAGTGCAGCGGGTTGTAGTTCACGCCACCGTAGGTGGTCGGGTCGAGCGGAGCGATGCGATCGAACACGTTCTGCACCGAGGCATTCAGCTCGAAGGCTTCGGTGATGTTCCAGCGGCCGGACAGGTCGAAAGTGGTGAACGAGGAGATCTTGGTGACGTCGGTACCGTCGAAGTACGAGAACTGGTACGAGCCCTCCGGACCACGGAAATCCTTGTTCTCCATCTTGGAGATGTAGTTGGCGACGCCGCTCACACTCCACGGACCCTGGCGCCAGGTGGTGCCGAAGTTGATGCGATCCTTCGGCGTACCGATGCAGTTGGTCACGTCGCAGTTGCCGTGGGTGCCGGCGTAGTCGCGGGTGACGTCGGCATCGGTGCGCTCGAACTTGAGCACATGGCTCCACTGCAGGTCCATTTCCAGCTGGCCCGGGCCGATATCGAAGGTCTGGCGGATATCGGTATCGATACCGCGGACGCGGGTCGATGCGGCATTGATGTACGCCGTGTTGACGGCCAGGATGCTGCCGGTGCCCGGGACGCCGTTGAGCAGGTTGTTGTCACGCAGCACATTGCCTGCCGCGATCGCCGCACCCGTATCGCCCTGGGCGATTTCGTTGGTGCGCTTGATCTGCCATGCATCCACGGTCAGCGAGGTGGTGGAAGTCGGCTGCAGCACGATGCCCACCGAGTAGCTCTTCGACTCTTCCGGCTTCAGGTCCTTGTTCGGACGGGTGATGATCGCGACCGGCAGGGCGCCGCAATCGTCGGAGGTCGCACCTGGTGCGGGGTTGCCGCCCGGGCAGCGCACCGGGTCGGCAGCATTGGAGAAGGCAGCCAGGCCACCATCGCCGTTCTCGGCCGGGTTGGGCGCGCGGAAGCCTTCGGCGTAGCTGGCACGCAGGGCGATCCAGTCAGCCGGGGTCCACTTGATGCCCAGCTTCGGCGTTGCCTTGCCTTCGCCGCTTTCGTACTTGTCGTAACGCAGCGCGCCGGACAGTTCCAGCTGTTCCAGCACCGGTGCCGACAGTTCCACATAGCCGGCGTAGACGTTCTGGGTGCCGTCGTAGGCCGAATAGCCCAGGCCGATGATCTGGCCCTGGTCGGTGAAGGTCTGCGGGGTCAGGCTGTTGCTGGTCTTGCGCCACTCGGTACCGATCGCCAGGCCCAGCGGGCCACCCTTCAGGTCCATCAGGCTGCGCGACACGGTGAAGTCGAACATGTCCAGGGTCGACTTGGCACGTGCACTGATCCGCGGCGAGATGAAGTCGTACAGCGCCTGCGAATTGAGGTTGGCGTTGTCGCCGATGCGCCACACACCACCGGCACAGTTCGGATTGGCCAGGGCGCAACGCACGTTGTCGTAGTTGAGGAAGCCGGTGCGCTTGTTGACCAGGTCGGTGCCGGAGTGCAGGTAGGCGGTATCGTAGCTCCAGTCACCCCAGTTGCCCTTGACGCCGACCAGGAAGCGGGTGAACTCGTTGGAGTTGTCGGTCACGCGCGGGCCGACATCCCAGGCCGAGTAACGCAGGCGCGAGGCCTGGCCCGGGATCGGGTTGTCCGGATGGTTCGGGCCCAGCACGGTGGCGCCATCGCCACTGTTGGCGTTGATCGGGCCACCGGGGTAGCCCCAGCCACCGGAAACACCGGACGGCGTGTTGCTGAAGGTGGTGTCCTTCTTCGAGTAGCCGATCTCGGTGTAGATCTCGCCGCCTTCGCCGAAGGCGAAGCTGGCACGACCGAACACGTTGACGTACTTCTCTTCCGGGGTCAGGTCACGGTACAGCTGGTTCGGATCCCACAGGCAGCCCTGTGCCTGGGCGGTCGCGTCGTTCTGGCCGGGAATGGTGGTCAGGCCGGCACAGCCCGGCAGGGCGACCAGATGGCCGGTGCTGTCGTACACCGAACCATTCGGACCTACGCCGCCGCGGGTACCGCCGCTGAGGAAGGCGCCGCCCAGGAACTGAGCGTTGTTGCCGTAGCCCCACGGGCGGGTATCGCCGGTGCCGATCCACTTGCGGTTCTTGCGATCGCTGATCTTGATCGCGTCGGTCTTGCCGACGTCCAGGCTGAAGAAGGCATTCCAGCCGTCAGTGGCCAGATCGCCGGTACCGGCGGTCAGGGTGGCCTTCTTTGCGTTGCCGTCGCCGTCGCCGGAGGTGCCGTACGAAGCGCGCAGGATCGCGCCCTGGAAGTCACTGCGCAGGATGATGTTGACCACGCCGGCGATGGCATCGGAGCCATAGATCGCCGAGGCGCCATCCTTCAGCACTTCCACGCGTTCAACCGCGTCGAGCGGAATGGTGCTCAGGTCGGTGAAGACCTTCTGGCCGTCATCGGCCAGGCCGTAGGTGGCCATGCGGCGGCCGTTCAACAGGACCAGGGTCGAGCCCGCGCCCAGGCCACGCAGCGAAATACCGGCACCACCGCCGGCGAAGCCGTTGCCGAAGGTCTTCGGAATGGAGCCGGAACCATCAGCAGTCAGGGTCTGCAGGTATTCGGCAACCGTGGTCTTGCCGGTGCGGTCGATTTCCTGGCGGGTCACCACCTGCACCGGGGACGGTGTTTCGGTGTTGGTGCGCGGAATGTTCGAACCGGTGACCGTGATGCGGTCCAGGTTGGTGGCCTTTTCCTGCGCGAAGGCGGAGGTGGAAGCCACGGCGCCAACCAGCAGCAGGGTGCCGCCGGTAAGGATGTGGGTGATGGACGATGCCAGGGTGCAGCGGCGGCGGCTGGCGGGCCGTTGGATCAGGTGTTTCACAGCTTCTCTCCTAACTGGAAAACCGTAGCGTTGAGGGCTGTCTCCGGAGTGTCCGGGACGGGCCAATCTAGGTTTCCGACGGGTGACGAAGACGTGAAATTTTGCTTAATCCGTAACGTTTGAGGTCGAACTTTGCCGAGTTTGGCATTTCGATCTCGAAGGCCGGTCCGACAGGCGGTCGGACCGGCCCCGGATCGTCAGTCCGGCAACGAGAACTGCACCGGCACCAGGCCGATGGCCGGTACCGCTACGCCATCACGCTGGGCCGGTTCAAAGCGCCAGCGCTTGAGCACCTGCTGGCGTGCGGCCTGGTCCAGGTGGCGCGAGCCACTGCTGCGCTCGATGCTGACCGCGACCGGCTGACCGCTGTTGTCGACCTCCACCCGCAGCAGCACCGTGCCCTGCTCATGGTTGCGCAGCGCGGCGACCGGATAGGCCGGCGGCGGTGCACTGCGGTACTGCAGCTGGGCGCCGGCCAGCGGTGTATGGGTGTCGATGCTCGGCGCAAGTTGCGGTGGGGCCTGTTCAGCGGCCGGCAGCGTGATGCCCTGGGTTTCCTCCACGGTCGCGGTAGGGGCCGGCAGTGGCGGTGTCGCCGGCTGTGCGTGCGGTTTCGGCACGACCCGGGCGACTTCCTTCGGTTCCTGCAGCACCGGAGGGGGCGGCGTTGGCGGGATCTTCTCGATCAGCCTGACCGTGGTCTTGTCACGCGGGACCTGCACGGCCTGGTAGGTCGCCGGAATCAGCAGCAGCAGGAACGCGAGCAGATGCAGAGCGATGGCCGCGCTCCAGGCGGCAACGCGGGCGGGGTCGAAGTGCGGGGATGCAACGGGATACGTACGAACCATGGTCCACCTCCATGCCAGTGACGAAGTCCTCAACGCACCAGGGCCCGTGGCGGGGTTGCCGCACGCGGCTGGCAGTCAATCATTAACGCCAGGGCCCTGCCACTGCCTAGAGGCAGGGGCAGGATCGTTGGGCTGGCCTTCAGCCAGCCGCCCCGGCCCACATGAAAAAGGCGGGCCCCCGCGGGACCCGCCTCTGTCTAACGGAAAGGATGGGATCAGCGACCCAGTTCGAACACCACGTCCAGGTTGACCGAGACGGTCGATTCACCCGGTGCGACCGGGGTGGCCTTGTCCATCGCCGCGCCGGCCGACATGGTCCGCATCATCGGCATCGGGCGGTAGCCGCCGCCGGCGTTCTCGGAGATGCTGACGATGCGGCGCACCTGCAGGCCCAGCGACTTGGCATAGGTCTGGGCACGGGCCTGGGCCTTCTTCAGCGCGGCGAGGCGGGCTTCGTCATAGACCGGTTCCGGCTGGTCGATCTCGAAGCTGGGGCCGTTGATCTGGTTGGCACCCTGCGCGGCCAGCGCGTCCAGCACCTTGCCGAGCTTGGCGATGTCGCGGACCTTCAGGCTGACCGTGTTGCTGGCCTGGTAGCCGGTGATTTTCGGCGCTTCGTTGTCCGCATAGCGGTATTGCGGGTTGAGGCTGACGCCGCTGGTCTGCACGTCACGCTCGGCGATGCCGGCGGCCTTGATCGCGGCCAGCACCTTGTCCATCTGCTGGGCGTTCTGGCGCATCGCGCTGTTGCCATCGGCGGCCTGGGTGACCACGCCTGCCGACAGGGTGGCCACGTCCGGCACGCGGGTGGCTTCGGCATTGGACGAGATGTTCAGCAGGGTGCCTTCGGCCGCGGCGGCGATCGACGGCGACGACGGGGCGGCATGGGCGGTCATCGAGGTTCCAAGGGCGAGGGACAGGGCGAGCAGCAGCGGGGTGGCGGTCAGGCGCATGGGATCTCCTTGTTGTGCGGATGAGGGTGGTGTCGTAGCGATGAACGCGCTGTGAGCCCGTTCGGGGTTGTGTGCGTTCCTCGACAGGTTGCCGACGATTCAGGTGACGGGCTCAGGTTATGCTGTGCCGATGCTCTATCTTGCTTCCCGCTCCCCCCGACGCAACCAGTTGCTGGCCCGACTCGGACGCCCCTTCCAGGCCCTGGACCTGGAGGTCGTCGAGCAGCGCGCCGCGACCGAGAGTGCCGAACAGTATGTGTGCCGGGTCGCCGCCGACAAGGCACGCGCCGGGCTGGCCCGGGTGCTGGCCGAAGACCCGCAGGCGCAGGTGCTCGGTTCGGACACCGAGGTGGTGCTGGACGGTGAAGTGTTCGGCAAGCCGGCCGACGCCGCCGACGCGCGCGCGATGCTGGCGCGACTGGCCGGGCGCACCCATCAGGTAATGACCGCCGTGGTGGTGGTCGGTGCGGATGGTCTGGACAGCGAACTGGTCATTTCCGAAGTGACCTTCGCGCCGATCGACGACGCTGACATCGCCGCCTACGTGGCCACCGGTGAGCCGCTGGACAAGGCCGGCGCGTACGCCATCCAGGGCGGGGCCGAACGCTGGATCGAACATCTTTCCGGCAGCTACTCCGGCGTGATGGGATTGCCGCTGCTGCACACCGATCGTCTGCTGGCGCGCTGCGGCGTGCCGGCCCCAACTGCTGATGCCGCCAGGGAGGCTGCCGATGTCTGAGGAAATCCTGGTCAATGTGACCCCGCGCGAAACCCGGGTCGCGGTGATCGAAAACGGCATGCTGCAGGAACTGCACATCGAGCGCGGCTGGCGCCGTGGCGTGGTCGGCAACATCTACAAGGGCAAGGTGCAGCGGGTCATGCCCGGCATGCAGGCCGCGTTCGTCGAAGTGGGTCTGGAGCGCGCCGCGTTCCTGCACGCCAACGACGTGGTGCGCCCGGCGCCGGTGGCCAGTGCCGACACCGAGAACACGACCCTGCCGCCGCCGGCCAGCGTGCCCATCGTCGAGCTGCTGCGTGACGGCCAGGACATCGTGGTGCAGGTGGTGAAGGACCCGATCGGCACCAAGGGTGCACGCCTGACCACGCAGATCAGCATTCCGTCGCGCTACATGGTGCTGCTGCCGCAATCCAAGGTCGTGGGCGTGTCCGCGCGCATCGAGGATGAAACCGAGCGCGCGCGGCTGAAGGCATTGGTGACCGAGCTGTCGGCCCAGCATGGTGGCTACGGCTACATCGTGCGTACCAACGCCGAAGGCCAGCCGGCCGAAGCCATCGCCGAGGACATCGCCTACCTGTCGCGGGTCTGGAACGTGGTCGAGCGACGGGGCCGCGAGGCAGCCTCGTGCAGCAACATCTATGAGGACCTGAGCCTGCCGCTGCGTTCGGTGCGCGACCTGATCCGCAAGGACGTGGACAAGGTGAAGGTGGATTCGAAGGAGACCTTCGGCCAGCTGCAGGCCTTCGTTGCCAAGTACATGCCGGTGCTGGCCGAGAAACTGGAGCTGTACGCCGGTGATCGCCCGATTTTCGACATGTTCGGGGTGGAGGACGAGATCGGCCGTGCGCTGGACAAGCAGGTGCCGCTGAAATCCGGTGGCTACCTGGTGATCGACCAGACCGAGGCGATGACCACCATCGACGTCAACACCGGTTCGTTCCTCGGCCAGCGCAACCTGGAAGAGACGGTGTTCCGCACCAACCTGGAAGCGGCACAGGCAGTGGCACGGCAGCTGCGGCTGCGCAACCTGGGCGGCATCATCATCATCGACTTCATCGACATGGATGATGCCGAGCATCGCCGCCAGGTGCTGCGCACGCTGGAAAAGGCGCTGGCCCGCGACCATGCCAAGACCACGGTGTACGACTTCTCGCCGCTGGGCCTGGTGGAAATGACCCGCAAGCGCACGGTCGAAAGCCTGGAGCGCCAGCTGTCGGAAACCTGCCCGCAGTGCAGCGGCCGTGGCAGCATCAAGACCACCGAAACGGTGACCTACGAGATCTTCCGCGAGATCACCCGTGCCGTGCGCCAGTTCGATGCCGCGCGCCTGCTGGTGATCGCCTCGACCAAGGTGGTCGCGCGCATCACCGACGAGGAATCCTCGGCGGTGGCCGAGCTGGAGGAATTCCTCGGCAAGAGCATCCGCTTCCAGGCGGACGAGCAGTACCTGCAGGAGCAATTCGATGTCGTTCTGCTCTGATCCTCGCCGGCCGCAGGCCGGCGGTGGCCGATGAGCGCGCCGCCGCGCCTGCGACTGCGAAGGATCCGCCGTCATTTCATTGCCGCCTGCGCGGTGGGCCTGGTCGGGCTGGCACTGCTGGTGGGCACCCTCAGCCAGCTGCTGCCGCTGGCCGAGCGCCATCCCGACAGGATTGCCGCCTGGTTGAGTGAACGCGCCGGCCAGCCGGTGCATTTCGACCAGCTGCAGACGGCCTGGACCCGGCGTGGCCCGCTGCTGCAGCTGAAGGGCCTGCGCATCGGCGCCGGCCAGGGCCTGGCCATCGGCGAGGCCGAGGTGCTGGTGTCGATGTACAGCGGGCTGCTGCCCGGCCGCTCGTTGACCGAACTGCGCCTGCGTGGCCTGGCACTGGACCTGCAGCAGGGCGAGGACGGCCGCTGGTCGGTGCGTGGCCTGCCGCAGTCCAATACCGGCGGCGACCCGCTGGACGCGTTGCGCCGGCTGGGCGAACTGCAGGTGATCGGTGGCCGCCTGGGCGTGCATGCGCCGGGCCT
Source organism: Stenotrophomonas sp. 59 (assembly GCF_030291095.1). Lineage (NCBI taxonomy): Bacteria > Pseudomonadati > Pseudomonadota > Gammaproteobacteria > Lysobacterales > Lysobacteraceae > Stenotrophomonas > Stenotrophomonas sp. 59. The sequence goes on along the minus strand of NZ_CP127408.1, from coordinate 3,230,810 downwards.
GGGCATCGACACCACGCTGCCGCGCATCGACCTCCGCCTGCGCGTCAACGGCCAGCGCCTGCGGGTGGGCGTACGGGCATGGGCACAGGCCGATGCGCTGCCTTTGACCGCGGTACTGGACGTGGACCGCGCAGGCGGCAACGGCCAGGCCTGGCTTGGCGCAGACCCCGTTGATTTCCACGCCTGGTCGCCGCTGCTGGCGGCCGGGGGCATCCGCCTGCGCGAGGGCAAGGGCGAACTGAACCTGTGGCTGACCCTGCGCGATTTCGCGCCGGTGGCCCTGACCACTGATTCGGACCTGCGTGACGTCCGCATCGACGGCGCACCGATGCCCGACGTGGCTGCTCCGCAGCTGCAGCTGCAGCGCGTGCAGGCCCGCCTGCGCTGGCAGCGCCAGGCCGATGGCTGGGCGTTGCAGGTGCCGCGCCTGCGCCTGAAGTCGGCGGACGGTGAACAACAGCTCGATGGCCTGCACCTGCAGGTCGGCAAGCAGTTGCGGGTTGGTTCCGGCGAGGTACAGGCCGGTACCGCGCTGCGCGCCCTGGCGCTGAGTGATCGCCTCGACCCCGGCCTGCGCCATTGGTTGTTCCTGTCCAAACCACAGCTGGATGTGCGTGAGCTGCAGCTGGCCGGCGAACGTGATGGCCCGTTGTGGGTCCAGGGTGAGCTGCAGTCGCTGGGCTTCGCCAGCGTGGGTCACTCGCCGGGCCTGCGTGGCCTGGGGGGACGCTTCGAGGGCGATGCCGATGGCTTCAGCCTGCAGCTGCAGCCGCAACGTCAGCTGCAGTTCGATTGGCCGACGGGCTTCGGCGTGCGCCACGACCTGCATCTGGCCGGGCAGGTGGTGGGCTGGCGCGACGAGGCCGGTGGCTGGCGCATCGGCACCGCGGCGATGCGGGTGGAAGGTACCGATTACGCGGCCGATGTGCGTGGCGGCGTCTGGTTCCAGGGTGACGGCACGCGGCCGTGGCTGCAGCTGGCGGCCAAGCTGGACGATGTGCCGATGACCGCGGCCAAGCGGTTCTGGATCCATTCCAAGATGAGCAAGGGTGCTACCGACTGGCTGGACATGGCACTGGCCGGTGGGCAGGTGCGCAACGGTGTCGGCCTGGTCAGTGGTGACCTGGATGACTGGCCGTTCGACAACCATGATGGCCGCTTCGAGGCCACCGGACACATCACCAACGGCGAGATCCGCTTCCAGCACGATTGGCCGCTGATGCGCCAGGTCGATGCCGATATCGCCTTCATCGGCCCCGGCTTCGACATGCGTGGGCGCGGCGATCTGGCCGGCGTGGCGGTACAGGCATTCGAAGCGGGCATTCCGGACTTCGGCCAGCAGCCGCTGTATGTGCGCGCGGATGCGCCCAGCGATGCGGGCAAGCTGCTGGCGATGCTGCGGCAGAGCCCGCTGCACAAGGACTATGGCGATACCCTGGACAACCTGGTCGCCAGCGGCCCGGCGCACGTGACCTTCGACCTGCTGCAGCCGCTGCACCACGATGAAGGCGGCGGTCACCTGCAGGGCACGGTCGACCTCAATGGTGTGAAGCTGGTGGACAAGCGCTTCCAGCTGGCCTTCGACAACATGCATGGGCAGGCGCGCTACAGCAATGGCGGCTTCGGTGCCGAGGAACTGGCGGTGCGCCACCTTGGTCAGGACGGCCGCCTGAGCCTGCGCGCCGGCGGCTACGTGCACGACAGCAGGCTGGCGTTCGAGTCGCAGCTGACGGCCAACCTCGACGCCGGCGTGCTGATTGACCGCGCCCCGGAAATGGCGTGGCTCAAGCCCTATATCGCCGGTACCTCGCCATGGACCATTGCGGTCAACCTGCCCAAAGTGGCACCGGGAGCGCCCGCACCGCCCAGCGAGCTGCGCCTGAGCTCGGATCTGGTGGGAACCCGCCTGGACCTGCCGGCGCCCCTGGACAAGCCGGCCACCGAGCCGCTGGCGACCACGGTGGCCGCGCAGCTGCCGATGGGCGCTGGCCGCATCGATGTAGCCTTTGGCCAGCGTCTGGCCCTGGCCGCGCGCAGCCACAACAACCGCACCGGTGTGCAGGTCACCCTGGGCAGCGACCATGCCGATCGCGAGCCGCCGCCGAGCGGACTGTCCGTCAATGGCCGCAGCCCGACCCTGGATGCGCTGGAGTGGATCGGCCTGGCCCGCGGTGGCAACGACGATGACGGCATGCCGCTGCGTGCAGTGGACGTGCAGGTCGGCAAGCTGATGTTGATCGGCGGCGTCTTCGAGCAGACCCGCCTGCAGCTGCAGCCGGGACCGCAGGCGCTGGATGTGCGCCTGGATGGACCTTCGCTGGCCGGTCGCCTGACCGTACCCAATGCCGAAGGAGGCACCATCAGTGGCCAACTCGATCGCGTGCACTGGCAGTCGCTGCCACCGGCACCGGGTGCGGCCGCGCCAGCGCGGGTGCAGGCCGGTGCCAATGACATGGACCCGGCCAAGCTGCCGCCGTTTGCACTGGACATCGCCGACCTGCAGTTCGGCAAGGTCGTGCTCGGCCAGGCGGTGCTGCGGACGCGGCCACTGGCCAACGGATTGAACGTGGACGAGCTGCGCTTCCGCGCGCCGGACCAGGAGATCGACATCACCGGCCGCTGGCTGGGCCGTACCGGCGGCGCCCGCACCGAACTGACCGCACAGGTGCGCAGCGAAGACCTTGGCGGCCTGATGCAGAACCTCGACTACGGCGGCCAGCTGCGCGGCGGCTCCGGCCAGGCGCAGCTGCAGGCGTCGTGGAGCGGGGGGCCGTCGGACTTCCAGCTGGCCAACCTGCAGGGCCGCCTGGACCTGCACGCGCGCAATGGCCAGTTGCTGGAGCTGGAGCCGGGCGCCGGACGTGTGCTGGGCCTGCTCAGCGTGACCCAGCTGCCGCGGCGCCTGATGTTCGATTTCCGCGATTTCTTCTCCAAGGGCTTCGCGTTCAACCAGGTCGACGGCAGCGTGCAGTTCGGACAGGGCATGGCCCGCACCGACAAAGTACTGATCGAAGGCCCGGCGGCGAACATCACCATCCGCGGCCAGGCCGACCTGCGCAACCAGCAGTTCGACCAGACCATCGATGTCAACCCGCGCGCCGGCAACCTGCTGACCGTGGTCGGCGCGGTGGCAGGTGGCCCGGTGGGCGCGGCGCTCGGCGCGGCCACCAATGCGGTATTGTCCAAGCCGCTCGGCGAGATCGGCGCCCGCACCTACAAGGTGACCGGCCCCTGGAAGGAGCCGAAGGTGGAAGTGATCGAACGCAGCCGCGACAAGACCCCGCCAGCGCCCGTGCCGCGCCCGGCCCCGGCCGTTCCGCCGACCGTTACCGACCTGCCACGCTCACGCTGAGCGTGGACCTCCTGTTCACGGGGCTTGCCTGAGCGCCCCCGCACCCCCAGATCGAGACCATGACTGATATCGCCCTGACGCTTGCCCAAGACCGCCTGCTGCGCCCCGGTGGCCTGGATACTGCTGGCCTGGAGCGCACCTTCGGGCAGTTGCTCGGCCCCGGAGTCGACTTCGGAGACCTTTATTTCCAGCATGCCCGCCGCGAGAGCTGGAGCGTGGAGGATGGCATCGTCAAGGACGGTGCCCACTCCATCGAGCAAGGCGTGGGCGTGCGGGCGATTTCCGGCGAGAAGACCGGTTTCGCCTATTCCGATGACATCCATGCCGACGCGCTGCTGGCCGCGGCGCAGTCGGCGCGTGCGATCTCGCGCGAAGGTGGCGCGCAGGCCGGGCGCTCGCTGCTGCGCGGCAATGCACGCGCGCTGTATCCGGCGCTGGATCCCATCGATGGCGTCGGCAACGAGGCCAAGGTCGAGGTGCTCAAGCGCCTGGACGGCTACCTGCGTGCCGCCGACCCGCGCGTGAAGCAGGTGATGGTCAGCCTGTCCGGTGGTGTGGACACGGTGCTGATCGCCCGCAGCGACGGCGTGCTGGGCGCTGACGTGCGCCCGCTGGTGCGCCTGAACGTGCAGGTGATCGTCGAACACAACGGCCGCCGCGAGTCCGGTTATGCCGGTGGTGGTGGCCGCTATGGCTATGAGGAACTGTTCGCGGATGGCCGCCCCGAGGCATTTGCCCGCGAGGCCCTGCGCCAGGCGCTGGTGAACCTGGACGCCGTGCCGGCGCCGGCCGGGGTGATGCCGGTGGTGCTGGGCCCGGGCTGGCCCGGCGTGCTGCTGCACGAGGCGGTCGGCCATGGCCTGGAAGGCGATTTCAACCGCAAGGGCACCAGTGTCTACGCTGGCCGCATCGGCGAACGCGTTGCCGCCCCGGGGGTGACCATCGTTGACGACGGTACGCTCGACGGCCGTCGCGGTTCGCTCAACATCGACGACGAAGGCCACCCGAGCCAGTGCACCACGCTGATCGAGGACGGCATCCTGGTCGGCTACATGCAGGACAGCCTCAATGCACGCCTGATGGGCATGGCACCGACCGGCAACGGGCGCCGCGAATCGTTCGCGCACCTGACCATGCCGCGCATGACCAATACCTACATGCGTGCCGGCCAGCACGATCCGCAGGAAATGATCCGTTCGGTGAAGAAGGGCCTGTATGCGGTCAACTTCGGCGGCGGCCAGGTCGACATCACCAGCGGCAAGTACGTGTTCTCGGCCACCGAGGCCTACCTGATCGAGGATGGCCGCATCACCGCGCCGGTGAAGGGCGCGACCCTGATCGGCAACGGTCCGGAGACCATGCAGAAGGTGCGCATGGTCGGCAACGACCTGGCCCTGGATGAGGGCGTGGGTATCTGTGGCAAGGACGGGCAGAGTGTGCCGGTGGGTGTCGGCCAGCCGTCGCTGTTGATCGAGGGCATCACCGTCGGCGGTACCCAGGCCTGAGCCGGGCGATGGCCAGCGCCACCGCCCGCGCCGGCGCGGACTCAGTCCTCGTCGGCTTCGTCGGTCTCGACGTGGCCGGCGTCTTCGGCGCTGGCCTTCAGGCCGAGCGCCGCCGGCAGCATCAGTGCGCGCAGCACCTGGTAGATCTCGCGGTAGGCACGCGGCGGCTTGTTCTTCGCCTTCTCGGCCTGCGCATTGCGCACCAGCGTGCGCAGCTGCTGGCGGTCGGCCTGCGGGTAGTCGTCCAGCAGGGCGGCCAGCGCCTTGTCACCTTCGGCCAGCAGGCGCTCGCGCCAGTCTTCCACGCGGTGCATCATCGCCACCTCGCGGCGGCCGGTTTCGCTGTTGGCATCCAGCGCATCGCGGATCGCATCCAGCGTGGCGTCTTCTTCGCGGCGCATGTGCTTGGCCAGGAACGCCAGCTGGCGCTTGTGGGCGATGTGGGCGGTGATGCGCTTGCACTCGGCGATGTGCGGCAGCAGGTCTTCCGGGATCGGCAGGCGCGCCAGCTGGGCCGGTGTCAGCGACACCAGTTTTTCGCCCAGGGCCAGGACGTCGAGCGCGTCGCGCCGGTTCTGGCTGCGGCTCTTGTCGTGGAATTCACCGGTTTCTTCGTCGCGTCCGCGCATCGTCCATACCTGATTTCAAAAAAAGTCGCCCGGCGTGATGCCGGGCCCAACCCGTACAGGATAAAGCATTGAACGTGATCGCCCCTGAAGCCGCCGTCGGCGACGACAGCCCGGCCCGGCTGGAACGGCTGGCCGACCTCTCCCAGCAGCTGCTCGACCGCGCCCGCGCGCTGGGCGCCAGCCAGGCCGAAGTCAGCTGCAGCGAAGACCGTGGGCTGGAGGTCAATGTCCGCCTCGGCGAGGTCGAAACCGTGCAGTCCACCCGCGACCGCGGCATCGCCGTCACCGTGTACTTCGGCCAACGCAAGGGCAGCGCCAGCACCGGCGACCTGAACGAGGCCAGCCTGGCGGCCACGGTCGAGCAGGCCTGCGCCATCGCCCGGCATACCGAGGACGACCCGGCCGCCGGCCTGGCCGAGGCGGACCTGATGGCCACCCACTTCCCGGATCTGGACGGCTGGCACCCGTGGGCGCTGCAGGCCGACGAGGCGGTGGACCTGGCCCTGGCCTGCGAAGCCGCAGGCCGTGAGGCCGATGCGCAGATCCGCAATTCCGACGGCGCCTCGGTGTCGAGCATGCAGAGCCTGTCGGTCTATGCCAATTCGCATGGCTTCATCGGCCGTGAGCGCGGCACCCACCATTCGGTCGGTTGTGCGCTGATCGCCGGGCAGGGCGATGGCATGCAGCGTGACGGCTGGTACACCAGTGCGCTGGCTCGCGAGGACCTGGAGGACGTCGGCCTGGTCGGTCGTCGTGCCGCCGAGCGCACTGTTGCCCGCCTGCAGCCGCGATCGCTGGCCACCGGCAGCATGCCGGTGCTGTTCGCCCCGGAAGTGGCGCGCAGCCTGGTCGGGCACCTGCTGTCGGCGGTGTCCGGCGGTGCCCTGTACCGCCAGGCCAGCTTCCTGCTGGACAGCGTTGGCCAGCGCCTGTTCCCGGAATGGATGCAGATCGAGGAGCTGCCGCACCTGCGACGTGGCCTGCGCTCGGCAGCCTTCGACGGCGACGGCGTCGCCACCCGGGCCTCGGCGCTGGTCCGCGATGGCGTGCTGCAGCGCTATGTGCTGGGCAGCTACTCGGCACGCAAGCTGGGCCTGCAGACCACCGCCAACGCCGGCGGCGTGCACAACCTGCAGTTGGCGGCCAATGCCGGCTCCCTGCAGGACATCGCGCGGCAGATGGGCGACGGCCTGCTGGTGACCGAGCTGATGGGGCAGGGCGTGAACGGCGTGACCGGCGACTATTCGCGTGGCGCGGGTGGCTTCCGGGTCGAGAACGGCGAGATCCAGTACCCGGTGGACGGCATCACCATCGCCGGCAACCTGCGCGAGATGTTCAGCAGCATCGAGGCGGTCGGCAGCGACGTCGATCCCCGCTCGCACATCCGGACCGGTTCGATCCTGTTGGGGCGGATGACCATCGCAGGTAATGATTGATGCCGTCGATGGCGTAAGCTATGCCCGCCTGACGCAATCAGCTGGGTGCTGGTTGGTCAAGACCACCCAATGAAAAGGAGTTTTGTCGTGAGTGAATTCGATAACGTCCCGCCGCCGCCGCCGGCCACCACCGACGTCCCGGCCGACCAGCGCACCATGGCCCTGGCCGCGCACCTGCTGGGCATCTTCACCGGCTTCATCGGCGCGCTGATCATCTGGCTGATCAACAAGGATGACGCGGGCAAGGCCTTCGTGACCGACCAGGCCAAGGAAGCCCTGAACTTCCAGATCACCGTGACCATCGCCATGGTCATCAGCATGATCCTGATGATCGTGATCATCGGCGGCATCCTGGCGCCGATCGTCGGCATCATCAGCCTGGTGTTCAGCATCATCGCTGCGGTCAAGGCCAACAACGGCGAAGCCTACCGCTACCCGTTTGCGCTGCGCCTGATCAAGTAATACCGGCTGCATGCGGAACTGAAAACGCCCGGTACTGCCGGGCGTTTTCGTGTGCGGGAAATGCCGGGCCGCGTGCAGCGATCAGTGATCGCGTTCCACCGCCAGCGTCGCCAGTGCGCGCAGTGCATCGGCCTCGTCGCCATACCCGGCCAGCAGGGCCTGCATGCGTGCCGCCAGTTCCTGCAGCTGCGCCTTCGCACCGTCCATGCCGAGCAGGGCGGGGAAGGTGCTCTTGTCCTGTGCCTGGTCCTTGCCGGCGGTCTTGCCCAGCTGTTCGGAACTGGCTTCGACATCGAGGATGTCATCGCGCACCTGGAAGGCCAGGCCAAGCGCATCGGCGAAGCTGTCCAGCTGGGCCAGCTGCGGTCCGTGGGCCTGGCCGCACAGCGCGCCCATGCGTACCGCCGCCCGGATCAACGCACCGGTCTTCAGGGCATGCATGCGGGTCAATGCCGCCAGCGTCTGCTGCTGGCCGGTGGCATCGATGTCCAGCGCCTGGCCGCCGCACATGCCCGAAGCACCCGAGGCATGGGCCAGGGTCTGCAGGCAGGCCACGCGCAGGGTGGCCGGCAGCGGTGCATCGGCCAGCAGGCCGAAGGCACGGGTCTGCAGCGCATCACCGGCCAGGATCGCAGTGGCTTCGTCGAAGGCGATGTGGGTGGTCGGCTTGCCGCGACGCAAGGCATCGTCGTCCATCGCCGGCAGGTCGTCATGCACCAGCGAATAGGCGTGGATCAGCTCGACGGCCATCGCGGCGGCGTCCAGGTGTTCCAGTTGCGCGCCGAACAGATGACCACTGGCGTACACCAGCAGCGGCCGCATGCGCTTGCCACCACCGAGCACCGAATAGCGCATGGCCTGATGCAGGCGCTGCGGCGCCTCGGCGGGCGAGGGCAGTGCGGCATCGAGCTGGCTTTCGATACGGTCGCGCCAACGCGCGAACAGAACCTCAGCCGTCATGGCTGGGCGGATCGAAAGGCTCGGAGGCTTCCGGCTGCGCCGGATCGCTGAGCAGGCGCACGCGCAGTTCGGCCTGCTCCAGCGCCTGCTGGCACTGGCGGTACAAACCGACACCACGCTCGTAAGCACTGAGCGAAGCTTCCAGGCTCAGCTCGCCGGTTTCCATCTGCTCCACCAGCTGCTCCAGCGATTCGAGCGACTGCTCGAACTGGGCGACCGGGGAGGCGTTTTCGGGGGACTTCTTGGCCATGCGGCAAGTGTGGACGGGCCGCGCGCGGGGGTCAATTCACCAGCCGCCGGGACGCCACCGCAGCTGTGCCTCGTTCGCCTGCAACCAGGCCTGCAAGGGCGCGGCGATGACCACGTCGGCGGCGGCCAGCAACTGCGGGCCATCGAAGATCAACGGCAGCTGCGCGCGCCGCCATGGAGCAAGGCGCTCACGTTGCAGGCAGTCCTTCAGCGCGTGCGAATGCTGGCGGCCGGGCAGCAGGATGCGCTCACCGCCCACGCGTGCACGGACCTGCAGTGGCTGTTCGAAAGCGCTGGCGCCAAGCAGGCTCAGCTGGCCACCGTCGGGCAATGGCAGCGGTGCACGGCCATCCCAGGCCGCCTGCCAGTCTAGAGGCAGCGAGGGCAGCCGGGCTGGCAGCAGGTAGGCATGGTCACGCCATTGCTGGATCACGTGATCCTGCCAGCGCACACGCGCCTGGCGGTCGGTGTCGGCCGGCAACAGCTCCTCCAGCGCCTGCTGCAACACCGTGGCCGGCAACGGTGCTGCGCCGTTGCCGATCACCCAGGCGCGCAGCACGCGTGCCGCGCGCCCCGGTGATACCTGACGCAGCAACTGCAGCGACAGCACGCGCGGTGCCACTTCCAGGTGCGCGATCAGCTCGGCGTCTTCCTCGTCCAGCAGTTCGCGGGTCTGCCGGCAATGCGTCGCGCTGCCGGCCAATGCCGCCGCCGCGTGCGGCCAGCGCTGGCGCAGCAACGGCAACACCTGCAGGCGCAGGAAGTTGCGATCGGCGTGGTCTTCGGCGTTGCTGGGGTCTTCGATCCATTGCAGCGCGTGCTGCTGGGCGTAGTCGAGCAGCGCGGTGCGCGGCGTCGACAGCAGTGGTCGCCACAGGTGATGTTCGCCAAGACGGCTGCGTGCGGACATCGCTGCAAGGCCATCGACGCCCGAACCGCGCAGCGCGCGCAGCAGGAAGGTCTCGGCCTGGTCGTCCTGGTGCTGCGCCAGTGCCAGCGTTTCACCTTCGCGCAGCTCGGCCGCGAAGGCGGCACGTCGTGCCTGGCGCGCCGCGCCTTCGAGGCCCAGGCCTGTGGTGTCGTCGACCTGTACGTGGTGCACGGCCAGCTCGATACCGAGGGCCGCGCACTGCTGCTGGCAATGCCGTACCCAGTCGTCGGCGGCTGGCTGCAGACCGTGGTGTACGTGCATCGCACGCAGCGGAGTGCCGGAGGCCTGGGCGCAGCGCCACAGCCAGTGCAGCAGCACGGTGGAGTCGACACCGCCGCTGTAACCCACCAGCAGCGGCGCATCCAGCGGAACGAGGGCGGGGAAGGCAGTCACGGCGGCAAGTATAGGGTGGGGTTTACTTGGCAGGGCTGCGCCCTGCACCCGCTACGAGCCAGAGCAACAGCAACAGCAACAGCAACAGCAACAGCTGGTCAGCTGAGGGATGGCGGGGTGGGTCCGGTTGCGGGAGACGCCGTAAACCCATCCTTGGGGGCTTGGCCGCGGCATCCATGCCGCGGACACTCCCGCAACCGGACCCACCCCGCCTTCGACAGTTTCCTGCGAACTGTCGGAATTGCTCTTGGGGTCAGATCCGTTTTCCGCAGGAAAACGGATCTGACCCCGGATTCAATTCGATATCTGACAGATGTGATCCACGCAAAGCGTGGATGGTCCAACCGTCACCGGGAACCTGTCGAAGGCGGGGCACTGTGGGTTTGCGGGGTGTGAGCCGCATGGATGCGGCGACCAAGCCCCCATGGATGGGTTTACGGCGTCCCCGCAAACCCACAGTGCCCCGCCATCCCACGGAATGCACGCTGTTGCTGTTGCTTCGGCCGTTGCCGTTGCGTCTGCAGGTGCAGGGCGCAGCCCTGCCGAAAACCTACTTCACCCGACGACCCGAACGGTCAATGCGGAACCGCTCTCCGCCTTCCATCGGCGTGTGGCCATCGCCATCCGGCGTGCCGCGACGACAGCCGTTGCAGACCTCGGCCACGCCATCTCGGAACGGCCAGGCGAAATCGAAGGTGCCCGGCACCACCTGGCGGAATGTCAGATCGAAGTAGCCCACGCGATTGCCGACGCGCCCGCGCAGCAGGCCTTCCTCCGGTGTCTCCGGGCCGTTGTCCCAGGTCAGCACCGGCAGGCTGCGGCCCTTGCGGTCGACGTAGTGGAAACCCTGGTCGGCATACACCACGGCCAGGCCGTGGTCATCAAAGTTCAGGTCTTTCAGCGTGTCCGGCTGGATCTTCGGCCGGTGGTCGACCACTTCGCAGTTGGGCAGCGGCCATAACCCGTGTTCGTCGGTCAGCAGCTTGCACGCCGGTGCCTGCGCCAGCGCGCTGGAACTGGCCAGCACGCCGAGCAGGGCCAGCGGCCGCGCGAAGCGGCCGCTGGCAGGGGCAGGGCGGGCCTGCCTCACGATCACTTGGCCTCGGCCTTGCGCTCGAAGGCCGTCGGTGCCGGCAGCTGCACCGGCACGCCCTTGTCGTCGCAGGTGCCGGCCTGGCACAGGCGCTCGCGCAGGGCCGGGGTGGCCTGCACGATCATGTGGTAGATCGCGTTCTGTTCCAGCGTGCCGCGGATCGCCTTGCTGCCCGGGCCGCGTGCCCAGATGCCGACATCCTCACCGCCGTGCGATTCGGACTTCATCGGCACCAGCGCCTCCTGCATGTAGTCGGGGTGCTCGGTGTCGACCTCGCGCAGGTTTGGGCGGCCGTTGGCCGGTTCGAAGCTGCTCGGGTTGTGCGGGTAGCGCTTGGGGCCGGCCGGCTGCTGGTTGCTGGCGCCGGTATGGCCCGGGCCGTTGGCGTAGGTCAGGGTGGTGTAGGGCTGGCCGCTGCCGTCCAGCGCATAGTCGAGCTTGCCGGCACCGTCTTCGCCGCCCTTGTCCTTCACCTTGCCCAGGATCGGGTTGCCGCGTGCCGGGTAGCCGACGAAGTTCAGCGTGTGCGAGTGGTCGGCGGTAACGATGATCAGCGTGTCATCGGCCGAGGTCAGTTCGTTGGCCACGCGGACCGCGTCGGACAGCGCCACGGTCTCGGTCAGTGCACGGTAGGCATTGCCGCTGTGGTTGGCGTGGTCGATGCGCGCGCCTTCGATCATCAGCACGTAGCCTTCCTGGTGCTTCGACAGATTCTTGATCGCTGCTGCGGTCAGTTCGGCCAGGCTCGGCTCACCGCCCGGATCCTGCGGGCGCTCGTACTCGTAGCGCATGTGGTCCGGTTCGAACAGGCCAAGGATGGCCGGCGCATCCGCGGCGGCGGCCAGCTGCTTGCTGTTCCACACGTAGGCACCCTGCGGGTGCGCCTGCTGCCATTCCTGCACCAGGCTGCGGCCATCCAGGCGCTGGCCGACCTTGTCGTCGTACTCCGGGTCGCGCTCTTCCACCGTGGTGAATTCACCACGGCCGCCGCCAAGGGCAACCAGCGGGCCACGCCCATAGCGCGAGGTCGACAGCAGCTGCTGGGCGATGTCCTTGCAGCCTGCGGCCTTGGCCGCGTCGGTCAGGTCGGTGTCGTTTTCCCAGTTGCGCTCGGGCGAGTGCGCATAGGTGGCGGCCGGGGTGGCATGGGTCAGGCGCGCGGTGGATACCACGCCGGTAGCCAGGCCGGCGCTGTCGGCCAGCTGCAGCCAGGTCAGCAGGCCCTTGGACAGGCTGTCGGCACAGTCGGTGCGGCTGCCGGCACTGACGCCGATCGCACCCATGTGGGTCTTCACGCCGGTGGTGATGGCGGTCATGGTGCCGGCCGAATCGGGCGTCTGCGAATCGGTGTTGTAGGTCTTGCTGAACGCCGTGGCCGGGAAGCGCTCCCAGGACAGCAGGTTCTCTTCGCCGGAGCCGCCCTTCTGCTGGCCTTCGTAGATGCGCGAGGCGGCCACGGTGGTCAGGCTCATGCCGTCGCCGAGGAACAGGATGACGTTCTTGGCCTTGCCGGACATCGCGCCGTTGGCGGCGGCCTGGGCGGCGCCGCTGCGGTACCACCACTGCGGTGTCTCGCCGGCCGGGTGGGCGACGGGATCGACGGCGACCTTCAGGCCGGCCGGAGCGGACGCGGGGGCGGTGCTGGCGCAGGCGCCCAGCAGCAGGGTGGTGGCGCAGGCGGCCAACAGGGAGACGGAACGGCGCATGGACGCTGGGATCTCACAAACTGTAACGGGACGTTCATTATGCCCGCCCTCGCAAGGCACGCCGATGACACACTGATTTGCCGGCCGGGCGGTCGTTCCCCAGCCGTTGTTGGGCTATCGTGCCAGCATCCCTTCCTTCCCTCTGGATTGCCTATGAAGCTGGTCTCTGCCTGGCTGCGGATTCCATTCTGGCAGCGCGTGGTCGGTGGCTTCGTGCTCGGCGCGCTGGCCGGCTGGGCGCTCGGCCCGGCCGCGGAAACGTGGTTCGGCCCGCTCGGCGAGCTGTACGTCACCCTGATCAAGATGATCGCGGTGCCGCTGGTGTTCTTCGCGGTCATCAATGCGATCTCGTCGCTGCACGGCCAGAAGTCGGTCGCCGCGCTCAGTGGCCGCACCTTCCTGTGGTTCGTGATCACCGCCGCGCTGGCGGTATGCGTTGGCCTGGCCGTAGGCACGGTGCTGCAGCCCGGCGCGGGTGGCCTGCAGTTGTCGATGGCCAGCAACTATGTGCCGCGCGAAGTGCCCAGCGTGGTGCAGGTACTGCTGGACGTGGTGCCGGCCAATGTCTTCTATGCGCTGTCCGGCATCGGCACCAAGGTCAATGCCGCGGGTGAAACCGTGCTGGCCGCCGGGCGTGGTTCGATCCTGCCGGTGATCTTCTTCGCTGGCCTGGTCGGCTTCGCCATCGTCAAGCTGGGCGAGAAGGTGACGGAGGCGCGCAAGCTGGTCGGCCAGATGAGCGACATCATGATCCAGGTGACCCGCTTCGTGCTGGAAGTCACCCCGATCGGTACCTTCGGGCTGATCGCCGGTCTGGTCGGCAGCTACGGGTTCGAGAAGCTGCTGCCGCTGGGTCATTTCGTGCTGGCCCTGTACGTGGCCTGCGCCCTGCACATCGTGGTGGTCTACAGTGCGCTGCTGCTGGCGCATGGCCTGAACCCGCTGAAGTTCTTCCGCGGCGCGGCGCCTGGCATGCAGGTGGCCTTCGTCAGCTCGTCCAGCTTCGCCGCGATGCCGGTGGCGCTGCGTTCGATCACCCACAACCTGGGCGTTAACAAGGACTACGGTTCGTTCGCGGTGCCGCTGGGCGCCAGCATCAAGATGGACGGCTGTGGTGCGATCTATCCGGCGCTGTGCGCGGTGTTCATCGCGCAGTACAGCGGTGTGCCGCTGACCCCGGAACAGTACGTGGTGGTGCTGATCGCCTCGGTGCTGGGCAGTTTTGGTACGGCCGGTGTTCCGGGTACCGCGGTGATCATGGCTACGGTGGTGCTGAGCGCGGCCAACCTGCCGCTGGAGACGATCGGCTACCTGTATGCCATCGACCGCATCCTGGACATGATGCGCACGATGACGAACGTGACGGGCCAGATGCTGGTGCCGGTGATCGTGGCCAAGGAGACCGGGCTGCTCGACCAGGCGGTGTATGACAACCCGTCCAGCAACGTGGGCGTGGATGATCCCGACCCGACGCCGCCACGCGCCTGAGGTTGTGTGTAGATCCACGCCATGCGTGGATGGCGGCAGTGCCGACCAAGGTCGGCACCCACCACGGCGGGCCCTCGTCCGGGCAAGCCAAACCCACCAGGCCGAGCCCCGGTAGATCCACGCCACGCGTGGATGGCGGCGGTGCCGACCAAGGTCGGCACCCACCAGGGCATGCACCGGGCCGGGCCGGCCAAACCCACCAGGCCAGGCTCCGATAGATCCACGCCATGCATAGATGGAGGCAGTGCCGACCAAGGTCGGCACCCACCGGGGGCGCGCAAACAAAAAAAAGCCGCTGCAGGGCAGCGGCTTTTCGAATCAGGCGGCGCGCTGGCGCCGACCGGTCAGAGATCGACCCGGCGGGCCTGCATGAACTTGTTGCCCCAGTAGCCACTGAGCAGAGTGTCCACGCGGACGTCCTTGCCCGAGCTCGGTGCGTGCAGGAAGCGGCCATCGCCGACATAGATACCGACATGGTCGACGCGGCCCTTGCGGCCGAAGAAGACCAGGTCACCCGCCGCCAGCGCGGTGCGATCGTTGATCAGTTCGGCGTTGTCATCGTGCGCCATTTCGCGCGAGACGCGCGGCAGCTCGATACCCAGGGCCGAGCGGAACACGTAACCGACCAGGCCACTGCAGTCGAAGCCGCTGTCCGGGTTGCTGCCGCCCCAACGGTACGGGGTGCCCAGCAGTGTCATCGCACGGCGCAGCAGCGACTGCACCTTGCCGTTGTCGGCCGCGGTGCCGACAACGCTGCCATTGGCAGCGCTGCTGGTGTCGTAGTTGGCGAGGAGGCGGCTGAGGTCACCGGCCACCACGGCCGAGCGGTCCATTAGCGGAATGGTGTCGTTGGCGGCCAGGTGCGGCAGCAGGGCGGCCAGGGTAGCGCTGGCGGCGGCGTCGACGCGGCTGCGCTGCGGAGCGGCAGCCTCGGCCTTGGCGGCCGGTCGGGCGGTACTCTCGGCCACCGGGGCCGGGGTTGCATCGGAACGGTTCGGAGCAGTCTGCGACCAGGCCGGGAGGCTGGTCAGACACAGTGCCAGGCCAAGCAACAACGGGCGGGCACTGCGTGAAGATACGGAAGTCTGGCCTTCGCTTTTCAGGTCGTCAGTCGTCACGCGTCGGTCACAGGAAAAAAACGATGGGGCATCATGCCCTGTAAAAGCGCGGATAAGTTAAAAATTCCGTTAGTAATCCGTTAGTTTCAAGGTGATGCGCGTCACAGTTTTGAACATATCGCCTGTTCATCTTAGCGAAGGACACGTTTCGCGCCTGTGTAGTGGTCCTTCCAGTAGGGACCGCTGAGCGAGTCCAGCCGCACGGTGCCACCGGTGCTCGGCGCATGCACGAAACGCCCTTCACCTACATAAATGCCGACGTGGGTGACGCTGCCGCGGCTGCCGAAGAACACCAGATCGCCGGTGGCCAGGCGCTGCGGATCGATCTTCGGGCCCTGTACCGCCGCCAGATCGCGCGAAGTACGTGGCAGCTTCAGGTCCAGCATCTCGCGGTAGACATAGGCGACCAGGCCGCTGCAGTCGAAGCCCGAATCGGGGGTGTTGCCGCCATAGCGGTAGGGGGTGCCGACCAGGCTGATGGCGCGCATCAGCACCGAGTTGGCCGCCTCCGGGTTGTCCGGCACGGTCTTCGGCCAGTTCGCCGTTGGCGGGGGAGGTGCAGGGCGGGTGGCCTTGCCACCGCCGCAGGCGGTCATCAGCAGGGGCAGGGCCAGCAGCAGGGCCGGGGCGAGAAGCCGGCGCAGGCCGGACGAAACTGGCGTGATGTGCATGATCTCCGGATAATGCGCCACCTTGGATTGGCCGTCATGATGGCGGCGTCCCCGCCGGGCGACAACCCGCCCCAACCCGCCTGCCTCCGGCAGATCCAGACAGAGTTGCGCATGAAGATCGAAAAAGACCGCGTTGTCCGCTTCCACTACACCGTTTCCGAAGTCGGCCAGGAGCCGATCGAATCGTCCAAGGACCGCGGCGAGCCGCTGGCGATCCTGATCGGCCACGGCAACATCATCCCGGGCCTGGAAAACGCCATGATGGACAAGGAAGCCGGTGCGACCTTCAGCGTCGATGTCAATGCTGCCGACGCCTACGGCGAGCGCCGTGAGGGCCTGTCCCAGCGCGTGCCGAAGAAGCACTTCGGCAACACCAAGCTGGCCCCGGGCCAGCAGGTCGTGCTGCAGACCAACTTCGGCCCGCGTGCGGTGACCGTGCAGAAGGTCGGCATGAGCGTCGTCGACGTCGACCTGAACCACCCGATGGCTGGCAAGGACCTGCACTTCGACGTGGAAATCGTCGATGTGCGCGAAGCCGGCCAGGAAGAGATCGACCACGGCCACGTCCACGGCGACGGTGGTCACCACCACTGATCGCAGCGCGATCGTGATGCCAGCAACGGCCCGCTTCGGCGGGCCGTTGCGTTTCTGGAACACGGCGCGCCCATCCACGGCTTGCGGGCCGGCGGCATAATGACGGACCTGCCCGACGGATGCCCCGTGAACGCCGCTTCTCCTTCCCTGCAGCCGATGGCCTCCGGCGAACGCATCGCCGTGCTGGACGTGCTGCGCGGTGCCGCGCTGCTGGGCATCCTGCTGATGAACATCGAGGCCTTCAGCGGGCCGCTGGATCTGGCGTTCACTGCCATCGACGTGCATTGGCATGGCATTGACTACTGGGCCGATGCCTTTGTCTATGTGTTCGTGCAGGGCAAGTTCTTCACCCTGTTCTCGCTGTTGTTCGGCGCCGGCTTTGCGGTGATGGCGCAACGCGCCGAGCTGGCTGGGCGTGATTTCACCCCGTTCTACCTGCGTCGCAGCGCCGGTCTGCTGCTGATCGGCCTGTGCCATGCAGTGCTGGTCTGGTCGGGCGACATCCTGGTGCTTTACGCGCTGATCTCGCTGCCGCTGCTGGCCTGCCGGGAGGCGCCGCGCAGCTGGCTGCCGTGGATGGGCGCGACGGTCTACCTCGGCGGCGTGGCGATGATGCTGCTGGTCGGCGCGATGGTGTCGATGGCCTCGGCGGACGAGGTGCGGGAAATGCTCACCGAGGCGCAGCAGAGCATCGATCTTCAGCGCCAGGTGTACGGGCACGGCAGCTGGATGCAGGCCACCGTGCAGCGGGTGAATGAGTTCGGCGCGTCGATGGGGGCGCTGCTGATCACCGGTCCGGAGGTGCTTGGCATGTTCCTGATCGGGAGCTGGTTTGCCGGCAGCGGCGCGTTGGCCACACCGGAGCGCTTCCCGCGGTTGTACGCGGTGTTGCGTTGGGTGGCGCTGCCCCTCGGCCTGCTGGTCACGCTGCTGGGTGTTGCCTGGAAACCGTATCTGGCGCCGGGCGCCTACGATCTGCCGGTGACGGCGGCGATGGCGCTGGTGACGATCGGCGGCCTGCCGATGTGCCTGGGCTATCTGGCCTGGATCGTGCACTGGCGCGCGTGGCTGGGCTGGCTGGCGCCGGTCGGGCGCATGGCGTTGACCCATTACCTCGGCCAGTCCCTGCTGTGCACCTGGTTGTTCTACCACTACGGCCTGGGCGCGTTCGAAATGATGCCACGCAGCGTGCAGCTGCTGTTCGCGCTGCTGCTGTTCACCGTGCAGGTGGGCATCTCGCACGCCTGGCTGCGCCACTTCCGCTTTGGGCCGATGGAATGGCTGTGGCGCGCGATGACCTACCGGCAGTGGCCGCCGATGCGGCGCGGAGCCGGGCAGGGCTGATCGATGCTGGGCGCGCGCGAGGATGTGATCGTGGTGGGCGCCGGTGCCATCGGTCTGGCCGCCGCGCTCGCACTGCGTGCGCAGGGGCGGCAGGTGCGTGTGATCGATCGTGGCCGCATTGGTGCGGCAACCTCGCACGGCAACTGCGGCACCGTCACTCCCAGCCATGCGCCTCCACTGGCCGCGCCTGGCGTGCCACTGCGCGCATTGCGCTGGATGCTCGATCCGCGTGCGCCGCTGTATGTGCGCACCCGCCTGGATCCGGTGCTGTGGCGCTGGTTGCTGCAGTTCGGTGCGCGCTGCAACGCGCGTGACTGGCTGCAATCCACGCGGGCACGGGGTGCACTGCTGAACGACTCGCGGCTGCGCCTGGCCGATTGGGTGCAGGCGCATGCACTGGAGTGCGAGTTCGATACGCGCGGGCTGGACTATGTGTTCGGCGATGCGCGCAACTTCGACCACTACGCGGCCGAGTGCGAAGCACTGAACAGGCAGGGTATCGCCACGGCCTGTATCGACGGGGCCGGCTACGCACGTGCCAATCCGGCTTTCCACGACCGTCTGGCCGGCGCGATCCACTTTCCCGGTGATGCGCAGCTGCGGCCGGACCGCTACACCGCGGAGCTGGCACGTGTACTGCGCGCGCAGGGCGTGGTGATCGACGAGCAGAAGGACGTGCAGGGCTTCAGCGACGATGCACAGGGGGTACGCGTGCAGGTCGGTGGGCAGGCCCTGCGGGCACGTGAGCTGGTGCTGGCCACCGGCCCGTGGTCGCGCGACTGGGCACGGCAACTGGATCTGCGCGTGCCGATCCAGCCCGGCAAAGGCTACTCGCTGACCTGGTCGCGACCGGCGCAGGTGCCACAGCGTCCGGTGGTGCTGAAAGACCATTCCGTGTTCGTGATCGCCTGGCGCGAAGCGCTGCGGCTGGGCGGCACCATGGAATTCGCCGGTGCCGATCCGCAGCTCCGCACGGCCCGCCTGCAGGCTTTGCAGCAGGCCGCCGACCACTACCTGCGCGCGCCACGCGGTGCGCAGCTGCAGGAGCAGTGGTGCGGGTGGCGCCCCATGAGCGTGGACGACGTGCCGTTGATCGGCCGCGCACCCGCGCATCCTCACGTCTGGCTTGCAGCGGGGCATGGCATGCTCGGCATCAGCATGAGCGCCGGCACCGGCCAGCTGATTGCCGATCTCGTCTGCGGCCGCACACCAGCGATCGATCCTGCCCCTTACCGACCCGAGCGATTCCGATGAGCACTGCACCCTATGATTACGACCTGATCGTCCTTGGCGGCGGCTCCGCCGGCCTGGCCGGTGCGATCCGCGCGGCGCAGCATGGCAAGCGCGTGGCGATGCTGGAGCCCGGCGAGCTGGGCGGTACCTGTGTCAATGTTGGCTGCGTGCCGAAGAAGGCGATGTGGCTGGCGGCCGACCTGCACGAGCGCATCGGCCTGGCCAATGCGATGGGCTTCGATGTCGAGGCACGCCCGTCGCTGTCGTGGAAGGAACTGGTGATCCATCGCCAGGCCTATATCAGCAACATCCACACCAGCTACCACAAGCGCCTGGATGAAACCGGCGTGGTGCGCATTCCGGCGCGCGGCCATCTGCTCGATGCGCATACCGTCGCCTGCAGCGATGGCGTGCGTTACAGCGCCGAACACATCCTGATCGCCACCGGCGCGCACCCGCTGCGCCCGGATGTTCCCGGTGCCGAACTGGGCCTGGTTTCCGATGACTTCTTCGATCTGCGCGCGGCACCGGCCGAGGTCGCGATCATCGGCGGTGGCTACATTGCAGTGGAACTGGCCGGCCTGCTGCAGGCGCTGGGCAGCAGGGTGAGCCTGCTGGTGCGCGGAAAGCGCTTGCTGGAACGCTTCGACTACGAGCTGACCGATCAGTTGGCCGAGAACCTGAAGCAGCAGGGCGTTCGCACCCATTTCGACTACCGCCTGCGGGAACTGCAGCGCGAGGGCGAACGCGTGCGTGCGTTCGGCCATGACGGCCCGCTCGACACCGTGTTCGATGCAGTGTTCTTCGCCACCGGTCGCCGCGGCAACAGCCGTGACCTGGGCCTGGAAGCGCTGGGCATCGGCATCGGCGAGCACCAGCAGGTGGAGGTGGACGAATGGCAGACCACGAGCGTGCCGAGCGTGCATGCGGTCGGCGACATCGCCGGCAAGGTCGGCCTGACCCCGGTGGCGGTGGCCGCATCGCGGCGCCTGATGGACCGCCTGTTCGGCGGCCGCCCGCAGTCGAAGATGGATTATGAGAACGTGGCCAGCGTGGTGTTCTCGCATCCTCCGCTGGGCGCGGTGGGCATGAGCGAGGAAGAAGCACGCGCCCGTTTCGACCAGGTGAGCGTGTACCACAGCCGCTTCCGCCCGATGCTGCAGGCGCTGGCCAACGGTACCCAGCGCAGCCTGTTCAAGATGGTCTGCGTGGGCCCGGAAGAGCGGGTGGTAGGCATCCATCTGCTGGGTGAAGCGGCCGACGAGATCCTGCAGGGCTTCGCGGTGGCGGTGAAGATGGGCGCGACCAAGGCCCAGTTCGACGATACCGTGGCGATCCACCCGACCTCGGCCGAGGAAGTGGTGCTGATGCGCTGAGCCGGGCCATTGTAGAGCCGAGCCATGCTCGGCTGCTTTTCGCCCAGGGTTGGCGAAGCCGAGCGCAGGCTCGGCTCTACAGGTCAGCGGGCGCCTCCATGCGACAATGACGCCCCCCACGCCTTTCCGGGCCGCCCCGCGCGGCCCGCCGTCGTCCTGATGTCCAGCCCCGTTTCCCGCATCGCTACCGCTTCCCCACGCATCGCACTGGGTGGCATCGGCCTGGCCGCGATGGGTGCGATCGCCGCCTCCGGCAAAGCCATCATCGTCAAGCTGGGCCTGCGTCATGGCGTCGATGCCACCACGCTGCTGGCGCTGCGCATGCTGATGGCGCTGCCGTTGTTCGTGTTGATGGCGCTATGGGCCGCACGCCGGGCCGAGCCGCTGTCCTGGGCCGACCGCGCCCGCGTGCTGTGGCTGGGCTTCACCGGCTACTACCTGTCGAGCCTGCTCGACTTCCAGGGCCTGCAGTACATCAGCGTGACGCTGGAGCGGTTGATCCTCTACTTGAACCCGACCCTGGTGCTGCTGATCAACGTGCTGCTGGCGCGCCAGCGCCCCGGCCGCTGGCAGATCGGCGCGCTGGTGCTGAGCTATCTGGGCGTGCTGCTGGCCTTCGGCCATGACCTGCAGCGCGAGGGCGGGCAGATCATCGTCGGCAGCCTGCTGGTGCTGGGCAGCGCGCTCAGCTACGCGCTGTACCTGTTCGGCAGTGGGCAGGTGGTGGCGCGCATCGGTGCGGTGCGGCTGACCGCCTACGCCAGCTGCGTGGCCAGCGTGCTGGTGCTGCTGCACTTCGCGGTGACCCATCCGCTGCCGCTGCTGTGGCAGGCGCCGGCACCGGTGCAGTGGCTGTCGCTGGTCAATGCCACCGTGTGCACGGTGCTGCCGGTACTGGCGATCATGCTGGCGGTGCAGCGCGTGGGTTCGTCGCTGGCCGCGCAGGTCGGTATGCTGGGCCCTGTTTCCACGATCGTGATGAGCCTATGGCTGCTCGACGAACCGATGGAGCCGGCGCAGATCGCCGGCACCGTGCTGGTGCTGATCGGCGTACTGCTGGTGACCCGCCTGCGGCGCTGACGCCGGAGCAGGCGCGTGCGCGCATCCTGGCGGTGATCCGCGCGATCCCTGCGGGGCAGGTGATGGGCTATGGCCAGGTGGCGATGCGTGCCGGCCTGCCGGGGCGTGCACGCTTGACCGCACGCATTCTCGGCCAGAACGACGATCCCGACCTGCCCTGGCATCGCGTGCTGCGTTCGGATGGGCGAATTGCCATGGAAGAAGGGTCGGCCGGCTGGTGCGAGCAGTCACAGCGGCTGCGCGCCGAGGGCGTGGTGGTGGAGAACGGCCGGGTGCGGATGCCGGCCACCGATCCAGCCGCGGCGCTGGATGCGGCCGTGTGGGGCCCGGGCTGAGCACCGCTGGCGACTGAACAGGCCACGCCTGCGGGTCGCCAACAAGACACGGTGCTGCGGCTATGATGGAGGCCGTTCCATGCCGGTGCTCCCATGTTCCCGCGACTGCCAACCGTCACCAAGGCCCTGCTGATCGCCAACGCGATCCTGTTCCTGCTGCAGCAGCCGTTCCTGCTTGGCATGCAGACCTTCGAGCCGTTCATGCTGCAACCGCTGCAGCAGGGTTTCGATGCGTTCTCGCCGGGCGGCAACTTCCAGCCGTGGCAGCTGCTGACCTATGGCTTCCTGCATGGCAGCTTCGGGCATCTGTTCTTCAACATGCTGGCGGTCTTCATGTTCGGCGCGCCGCTGGAGCAGACCTGGGGCGAGAAACGCTTCCTGCTGTACTACCTGGTGTGCGTGGCCGGTGCCGGTGTCTGCCAGCTGCTGGTGGGTACGTTGCTGGAGAATCCGGCAACGGTGCTGGGCGCTTCCGGCGGCGTGTTCGGCCTGTTGCTGGCCTACGGCATGCTGTTCCCGAACCAGCGGGTGATGCTGCTGTTCCCGCCGATCCCGATGAAGGCGCGGACCTTCGTGATCCTGTTCGGCGTGGGTGAGCTGGTGCTGGGCATGACCGGCTGGCAGCCGGGCGTGGCCCACTTCGCGCATCTGGGTGGCATGCTGTTCGGCTGGTTGCTGATCCGTTACTGGCGCGGGCAACCGCCGTTCAACAAGCGCCGACCGCCGGGTCCGCCGAAGCGCCCGAACCATCTGCGCAGCGTCAAATGATCCGAAGGATCATTTGACGCGGTAGGTGCCAACCTTGGTTGGCACGCCTTGTCCCACGCGGGTAGGTGCCAACCTTGGTTGGCACGAAACGAGAGGGATGATTGCCAACCCCGGTCGGTACCCACCAACGGCAGGTCATGCATGCGGCGGGTACGCGCGCATCCACGCACGGCGTGGATCTACAGATCCTGTAACACCACCTGCGCGGCATTGTGCCCGGGCGCACCAGTGACGCCACCACCGGGGTGGGTACCCGAACCACACAGGTACAACCCGGGCAGGGCACCGCGATAGCCGGCCTGGCCAACCATCGGCCGTGCCGAGAACAACTGGTTGGCACTCAGTGCGCCGTGGAAGATGTCGCCACCGACCAGGCCGAACGTGCGCTCCAGGTCGAGCGGCGACAACGCCTGCCGACCGAGGATGCTGTCAGCGAAGCCAGGCGCATAACGTTCGACGGTGGCGATCATCAGGTCAGCCACCGTATCCCGATGATCATCCCAATGGCGGCCCTCAGGCAGAACCGGTGCCACGTGCTGGCAGAACAGGCTGGCGACATGCTGTCCGGGTGGTACCAGCGAATCATCCAGCGTGCTGGGAATCAGCATTTCCACGATCGGCTCGCGTGACCAGCCATCGCGGCGCGCATCCAGCCAGGCGCGGTCCATGTAGTCCAGGCTGGGCGCCATGATGATGCCGGCGCTGAGGTGATCGCCGGGGCCGGGCAGGGCACGGAACTCCGGCAGCCGCGACAGCGCCACGTTCATCCGGAAGGTGCCGGAACCGCAGCGCCAGTTCGTCATGCGCTCGCATGTTGCAACCGGTACCTGCCCCGGCTCCAGCAACTGTTCGTACAGCAGCTTAGGATTGACGTTGGCGACTACGGCGCGTGCGCGCAGGGTTTCGCCGTTGGCCAGTTCCACCCCCACGACGCGGCCCTGTTCGGTCAGTACCCGTTGCACGCCGGCATCCACGCGCAGTTCGGCCCCGGCCTCGCGCGCCGCGCTGGCGATGGCCTGGCTGATCGCGCCCATGCCACCAATCGCATGGCCCCAGGCACCCTTCACGCCATTGCACTGGCCGAACACGTGGTGCAGCAGTACGTATGCGCTGCCCGGAGTGTACGGACTGGCGTAGTTGCCGACGATGCCATCGAAACCGAACAGCGCCTTGATCGGCGCGCTCTCGAACCAGCGGTCCAGGTACTCGGCCGCTGAAAGCGTGAACAGGTCCAGCAGTTCCTGCCGTAGCGAAGCATCCAGCGTTGCCAGTTCGCGGCCGAGTTTCCCCATCTGCCACAGTGCGGGAAGCGCACGCCAGCCACCGGCAACGCCGATGTCCGGCGGCGCACGCAGGGCCCACGCACGCAGCACGTCGGCGAAGATCTCCAGGCGTGCTTCATACGCTGGCAGCGCCTGCGCATCGCGTTCGGAGAATTTCGCGACTTCGGCCTGGGTGCGGCCAGGTGCCGACAACAGGTAGCGGCCGTCGGGCAATGGCAGGAAGTTGTTGGCCGGGCGCGCGACGATGCGCAGCCCATGCGCATGCAGTTGCAGGTCGTCGATCACCTTCGGTTGCAGCAGCGAGACCGTGTACGACGCGACTGAGTTGCGGAAGCCGGGATGGAACTCCTCGGTGACCGCAGCACCGCCAAGGACGCCGCGGCGTTCAAGGACCAGCACCTTCTTTCCGGCCTTCGCCAGATAGGCCGCGCAGACCAGGCCGTTGTGGCCGCCACCGACGATGATCGCATCCCGGGACATCAGCACCTCGGAAAAAGGGGACGGAGGGGATTAAGTCGCAATTCGCATGGGGTCACCGGCAATGGAGAGAAACGACTTAATTCCCTCCGTCCCCTTTTTTGATTGCCGCTTCGATGGTCGCGATGTCGATCTTCTTCATCGGCATCATCGCGTTGAATGCGCGCTTGGCCAGTGCCTTGTCCTTGCTGGTCACCGCGTCGATCAACATGCGCGGGCTGATCTGCCAGGAGATGCCCCAGCGGTCCTTGCACCAGCCACATTGGCTCTCCTGTCCGCCGTTGCCGACGATGGCATTCCACAGGCGGTCGGTCTCGGCCTGGTCTTCGGTCTGGATCTGGAAGGAGAACGCTTCGCTGTGCTTGAACGCGCTGCCGCCGTTGAGGCCGACGCAGGGTATGCCGCAGACAGTGAATTCGACCGTCAGCACGTTGCCTTCCTTGCCGTCCGGGTAGTCGCCCGGCGCGTGATGCACGGCGGTCACCGCGCTGTCGGGCAAGAAGCTGGCATAGAAGGTGGCGGCCTCGAGCGCGCCATTGTCGTACCAGATGCAGATCGTGTTCTTGTGTGCCATGTCGGGGCTCCAAGTTGGACGAAGCCGCAGCGATAGCATGCCCGGTGTTAACCCGGGATCGTGCTGCACCTGCAAAAAAAGAAGGGCGCCCGAAGGCGCCCTCTTCATTGCCAGTGCAGCAGACAGCTCAGCGCCAGACCTTGATCTGCTCGGCTTCGCTGCGCTGCATCGGCTGGCCGGCCTTGCAGCTGAAGGTGGCACCGAACGCCGGCAGATTGGCCAGCGTGCCGTTGCTGCGCCACAGGCCCGGTGCACGGATGTCGGCGGTCAGGCGACGCACGGCCTCGTTCGGCGACAGCTGCTGCGCCCACAACGCCGACCACGCGCGGAAGAAGCCCTGCTGCTGTGCCTGCTTGGCCTTCGGCTCCTGCGCGGTGTACGCGGCCCAGGCCAGTTCCAGGCCGGCGATGTCGGCCAGGTTCTCTTCCTGGGTGAGCGTGCCGTTGACCTTGGCGCCCTTCACACCCGGGAAGTCGTAGGCGCTGTACTGCGCGGCCACGCGATTGCCGAGCAGGGTCCAGGCGGTCTTGTCTGCCGGGGTCCACCAGCTGCGCAGTTCGCCCTTGGCGTCGACCAGCGCGCCCTTGGCATCGATCGCGCGGGTCAGCTCATGGCCGACCAGGCCACCGAAGCTGCCGAACTTGTCGGCGGCGTCGGCCTTGGCGTTGAACACCGGGCCCTGCAGGATCGCAGCGGTGACGATCAGGCGGTTCTGCGCCAGGTCGTAGGCCAGCGACGGCTGCTGCGGCAGCACGTCCCAGCGACGGTCAGCATTGCCCTTGCCGATGCGCTTCATTTCCTCGCGATGGCGCCAGGTCGAAGCAATCAGCATGTTGCCGCCGAAGGAACCACGGCCCATCGGCTGCACGCTGTAGTCGAGGTCGCGCAGCGGGGTGCCGATCTCGATCTTCAGCGCGGCCAGCTTGGCCTGTGCTTCGGCCTTGGCTTCGGCGCTCATCCAGCTGCTGTTCTTGACCGCCTCGATCTGCACTTCGCGGACCTTGTCGACGATCCACGCCGCCTGGCGACGATCTTCGGCGGACAGGTAGCGCGCGGCGTACTCGCGGCCGACCATCGGGCCGGCGGCCACGTTGATCGCGTCCAGTACGTCTTCCCAGCGCTGCGGCGGCAGGGTTTCGCCACGCAGCACACGGCCGCGGAATTCGAACTCGGCGTCGCGGTAGGCCTTGGACAGGTACGGCGCCATCGAGTCGCCCACGCGCCAGCGCAGGTAGGCCTTCCACTGGTCCGGCTTGAGCTTGGTGACCATCCCGTCGAGCTGCTTGAACAGGCCCGGGTCGGCCAGCGAGACCAGGTCGTCGTCCACGCCCTGTGCCTTCAGGAAGGCATCCAGCTGCAGGTTGCGGTAGCGGCTGTTGAGCTCCTTGGTGGAGATCGGCGCGTAGTTGTTGAACGGGTTGTTGATGCCGGCCAGCGACTGTGCGTTGCGTGCCAGTTCGGTTTCCAGCGCGATCACCGATTGCGACTCGGCATCCAGCTTGGCGGCCGGGGTGCCGGTCAGTGCCAGGATCTGCTTGACGTAGTTGCGGTAGCGGCCCATCAGGGCCACGGTATCGGCATCGGTGCGGGTGTAGAACGCCGGGTCCGGCAGGCCCATGCCGCCCTGCATGAAGTAGCCGATGTGGCGGTCCAGCGCCTTCAGATCGACGTCGGGGCCGAAGTTGAAGGCGACCGGGATGCCCACCTGGTGCAGCGCGGCGATCGAGGCCGGCACATCCTTGGCCTTCTTGATGGCGTTGATGCGGGTCAGCAGCGGGGCGATCGGATTGGAGCCGTCTGCTTCCACGGCAGCTTCGTCCAGGCCGCTGGCCCAGAAATCGCCCAGCAGTTTCTGCACGTTGCCCTGCGGTGACTTCATCGCTGCGTCGAGCAGTTCACGCTGCTGCTGGCGGCTGCGGTCGACCAGCTGGCCCAGCGCGGTGGTGGCACCGGTCTGCGGCACCGGGTTGGCCTTCAGCCAGCCTGCGTTGGTGGCGTCATAGAAGTCGCTGCACTGGGCACTGACAGCCGGGGCGCGGGCGGCCTTCTTCTTGGCGGCGGCGAACGCATCGTGGGTCGGGACCAGGGTCGCCAGGCTGATGCCCAGGGCGATGGCAAGCGGACGGAAATTGGGCATGTGGAACGAATCCGTGATGGATTAAGGGCGCGCGCACTATAGCAAGCCGGGCATGGACGCGGGATGCACGCGTCGCGGTGCTTTCGCCGGGCATGGCCCGGCGCTACCAGGGCGGGCGGCATGGACGCGGGATGCACGCGTTGCGGCGCTTTCGCCGACCAAGGTCAGCAGCTGCCGGGGAGCACCGGGATCAGTAGATCCACGCCATGCGTGGATGACATTCACCGGCAAAAACAAAGGCCCGGGAATTCCCGGGCCTCTGCAGGTCTGCAACAGCGTCAGCCGTGGCTTACCAGATCACCACCTGCTGGTCGCCGCTGCGGGCCATCGGCGAACCGGCCTTGCACTGGAAGGCGGCCGCGAAGGTCGGCAGGTTCGACGGCGCACCCATGGCGCGGAACTGCGCCGGGGCGTGCGGGTCGGTCGCCAGGCGGACCTTGGCGTTCTCCGGGGTGTACTTGGTACGCCACACGGTGGCCCAGTTGAAGAAGAAGCGCTGGTCGCGGGTGAAGCCGTCCACCTTCGCGTCTTCCTTGCCTGCGCTGGCCTTCTGCAGTGCGTCGTAAGCAGTGGCCAGGCCGCCCAGGTCCGCGATGTTCTCGCCCAGGGTCAGGTGGCCGTTCACCGCCTGGCCGTCGACCTTGTACTGGTCGAACTGCTTGACCAGCTTGCCGGTCAGGCCTTCGAAGTTCTTCTTGTCAGCGGCGGTCCACCAGTCTTCCATGTTGCCGGTCGGCCCGAATCGTGCGCCCTGGTCGTCGTAACCGTGGGTCATTTCGTGGCCGATCACCGCGCCGATGCCGCCGTAGTTCAGCGCGTCGTCGGCCTTCGGATCGAAGAACGGCGGCTGCAGGATGGCGGCCGGGAACACGATCTCGTTCTGCAGCGGGTTGTAGTAGGCGTTGACCGTCTGCGGGGTCATGCCCCACTCGGTCTTGTCCACCGGCTTGCCGATCTTGGACAGGTTGAACTTGTAGTTGAACTCGTTGGCCGCGCGCACGTTGCCCAGGAAGCTGTCGCGCTGGGTCTGCAGGCCCGACCAGTCACGCCACTTGTCCGGGTAGCCGATCTTCGGGGTGAAGGTTTCCCACTTGGCGATGGCCTTGGCCTTGGTCTCATCGCTCATCCAGCTCAGGCCCTGGATGCGTTCCTTCAGCGAGGCGGCCAGGTTCTTCACCAGCTCTTCCATCTTCGCCTTGGCTTCCGGCGAGAAGGCTACCTTCACGTACAGCTGGCCGAAGGCTTCACCGGCGTCGTTTTCAATGGTACCCAGCACGCGCTTCCAGCGCGGCTTCTGTTCCTTCTGGCCGTTGAGGGTCTTGCCGTAGAACTCGTAGTTCTCCTGCACGAAGGCGTCGGCCAGGTACGGCGAGGCGCTGTCCACGGTGTGGAAGCGCAGGTAGGCACGCCACACCGACGGATCGGTGTCGCCCAGCGCCTTGCTCACTTCCTCATGGAAGGCAGGCATGGCCAGCGAGAACTTCTCCGGTGCGGCTACGCCCTGCGACTTGAAGAACTCGGTCCAGCTGAAGTTCGGGGTCAGCTTGTCGGCGTCGGCCAGGGTGACCGGGTTGTAGTACAGCTCGACGTTGCGCGACAGTTCGACGCGCGACTTGGAGGCCTTGGCCAGGCGGGTCTCGAACTTGACCACTTCCTCGGCCTGCTTGGCAGCGTCGGCAGCGGCAACACCGGACAGCTCCAGCACCTTGGCGACGTGTGCCTGGTAGGCCTTCAGCTTGTCGGCATTCTTGGCGTCGGTGTAGTAGGTGCTGTCCGGCAGGCCCAGGCCGCCCTGGCTGGCGTAGGCCAGGTTCACGGCCGAGTTCTTGAAGTCGGCTTCAGCGCCGAAGCCGAACAGGACGTTGTCACCCTTGGCCGCGCTGGTGCGCAGGTAGTTGGCAATGGCCGCCTTGTCCTGCAGCCCATCGATCGCGGTCAGGTCGGCCTTCAGCGGCTCGATGCCCTGGGCGTTGATCTTGGCCTCGTCCATGCCGGTGGCCCACAGGTCGCCGACGATCTTTTCGATGTGGTTCGGGGTCTTCACCTGCGCCACCTGCTCGGCCAGCTGGTGCTGCACGGCCACCGAACGCTCGTCGAGGATGGTGAAGGCGCCCCAGCTGGTGCGGTCGCCCGGGATTTCATTGGCGGCCAGCCACTTGCTGTTGACGTAGTCGCCGAAGGCGCCACAGGCGTCCTTGCTGGTATCGAGGTCGCTGGGCTGGAAGGCGTTGTAGGCCGGCAGCTTGCTCTCGTCCAGGGTGTAATGGGTGGCTTCGGCGGCAGCCGGCGTGGAGGCGGTGGCGTCCTTGGCCGGGGTTTCGTTCTTGCCGCAGCCAACCAGCGCGGCCGAAACGGCCAGGGTCAGCAGCACGATCTTGGGAGTACGGGTCACTTTGATGGCCTCCAGGCCGAGTGAGTCAGGGAAGGGCCGCAGGGACGGCCGTGGGCCGAACGATACGCCGCCGGCCTGCCCTGCAAGGGTGTCGAAGGTCATGGCCGGGCGCAAGGGCCAGAACGAGCAAGGGCGCCCGCTGGGGCGCCCTTGCGTGGGTAACGCATCGTTTACAGGCCGCCGCCGCCGCAGCCCTTGCCCAGGTAGTCGTCGATCAACCTGAGCTGGTCGCCCATGATCGCGCGGGTCCAGGCCGGCCCATGCGCATAGTCGGCGATGGCGTGGAACTCGACCGGCTGCCCCGAGCCCTTGGCCTTGTTCACGAACCACTCCGACTGCTCGATGGGCACCGTACGGTCGCGGTCACCGTGGTAGACCATCAGTGGGATCTTCATCTCGCCCGCCTTGTCCAGCGGGTTCAGGCCGTCCACGGTCTTCGACTGCGCCTGGCGGAAGAACGGGTTGGTATAGAAGCGTGCCCAGATCTTCTTGATGTCCGAGACGCCGGCACCGGCAATCGCGCACTTGTACAGGCCGTTCGGGCGAACCGAGGCGGCAAACGCGGAGTAGCCACCGTAGGAAAAGCCGAACATGGCGATGTGGCCGGGCTGGGCGATCTTCTGGTCGATCATCCACTTGGCGCCGTCATCCTTGTCGTCCTGCATCTTCTGGCCCCATTCGGCGTCACCGGCCATCCACAGCTTGCGGCTCCAGTCGGCCGAGCCGCGGAACTGCGGCCGCAGTACGGCCATGCAGCGCGATGCCATCAGCGGTACCCACATCGAGCCATCGAAGTCCATGCCATCGCGGGCCCACGGACCGCCATGCGGGTGCACGACCGCCTTCCAGGGACCGGCGCCACACAGTTCGGTGTTGGGCGTGGTCAGGAATGCCGGAATATCCAGCCCGTCGCGGGCCTTGTAATAGACCAGCCTGGTATCGCCCAGCGCAGCCGGATCGATCTTCGGATAGGACTTGGCCAGCAGGGTCAGCTTGCCGTTTCGCAGCAGGTGATATTCAGGTGGATTGGCTGGTCCAGAGACGGCCAGCACGAAGGTCTTCAGGTCCTTGCTGTAGTCGACGACGCGCACCGCACGACCGGTGTCGGCCTGGGTGGTCGCGCGCTGACCGGTCGCGGGATCGACCAAGGTGACTTCGCTGGACTGGATGCCCAGGGCCTGGCGCACGCCTTGGTTGAGGCCCTTGAACACCGGATGGGTCCATTCAACTTCGTTCTCGCGAGGGCCACTGTAGGTCACGCCGAGCAATGCGCCGAACGGCACGCCCTCCACATCCTTGTAGCGGTTCACATGAACTGAACCCGCATTGAAGAATTTGTGCTCGAACAGCACTTCCCTCTGTTTGCGTGCAGTGATGTCGTACTCGTAGATGATGGTCTTGTCGCGGCCGACGTTGCTCTGGATGAAGGCGATGTTCGGGTCATCGGCGAAACCGACGACCTGGGTGATGTCGCGGTCCTTCACATGCGAGCGGAAATGTTCTTCCCACGCGTTGGTGGCCGGATTGCGGAATTCGGTGGCGACGTAGGCCCCGGTACCGTCCACGTCCTGGCGCAGGCGTGCGCGCAGTTCGCTGTTCAGATCGGTGAGGTAACCGGCGACGCGTTCTTCGGTCTTCTGGATGCGCTGGGATGTGAAGCTGCGCAGGTTGACCTTGTAGACGTCTCCCGAGTTGCTGCCCGAACCGTTGACCACCAGGATGTGGTCCGGATCGTTGGGCAGCGTGTCCAGCACCGTGGCATTGGACAGTGCCTGCTCCAGTTCTTCATTGCGGCTGGTGGCACGCGGAACGCTGATTGGCTCCTTCCACTGCTTGCCTTCGGTATCGGTGATGAAGAACTTGCTGATGAATGTCTTGTTGACCCGGTCGGTGCGCAGGTCGAATGGCTGCCACAGGGTGACCGCCAGCAGTCCGTCCTTGATGAAACTCACACTCTGGAACTTCATGCGGCCTGCGCCGATCGTGGTGGGCGCTGCGCTGAGGTTGTCGGTCTTCCAAACCAGGATCACGCGATCTTCGCCGCGGGCTTGAAGCCCGGCGATCTGAGTGCCGTCCGGAGACACGGAGAGACTTGATATGTCGGGGAAGGCGGCCAGCTGTTCGATCGTGGGGACCGTCGGCTTGGCATGGAGGTGCAGCGGCGCGGCAACGGCCAGCGCGGCCAGCAGCAGATAGTGCTTCATGCTACGTCTCACTGTATCCGAGCAATGGGAGAGTGGGCGTTGCACCCACCCCAAATGCAGCCGCCGCCCGGAAGGGCGGCGGCTGGTGGTGCAGGCTTAGAACTTCTTGCTGAGGTTCACGAAGAACGTACGGCCGAAGTAGTCGTAGCCACTGTACAGCGGGGCATTGCCGATGGTGTTGTAGATGCCGGCACCCGGGCTGATGGTCGGCGGTTCCTTGTCTGCGAAGTTGCGCACGCCGGCGGTGGCCTGCCACTTGTCGGCGGTGTACTGAACCGAGAAGTCCTGGGTGATGTAGTTTGGCACGGCCAGCTTGTACGCCGAGGTTGCGGGATCTTCCTCGTAGTACGCATAGCTGGACATGTTGTCCACCCAGTTCAGGCCATAGCGCACACGCCATTCCTTGAACTTGTACGTCAGGTCCAGCTGGCCGGTGAACTTCGGATTGTTGATTCGGCCGTTGGCATCAACCAGCGGATCGTCCTCGAACACCTTGCCGGACTGCTCCAGGAACCGCGAGACCTGCACGTTGGCGCGGAACTCGCCCGGACCGATGTCGCGAACGTAGCGGGTGGTGAAGTCCAGGCCGCGCACCTTGTCGGTGGCCAGGTTGGCATAGCCGTTCTGGACGGTCAGGGTATTGTTGGGCGAGCGGCTGATCAGGCGGCACAGACCATTGTTGGCGGCGAAGTCGCCGGTGGTGCCGTTGTAGCAGGTGCTCAGGATGTAGGTGGCACCCATCTGGGCAACGCCGTTCTCCACTTCGATGTCGTAGTAATCGACGGCGAAGGACAGATCACCGAAGCCGCTGCCGAACTCCGGCTGCAACACCAGGCCGACGGTGAACGCGTCGGAGGTCTCAGCCTTCAGGTTGGCGCCGACCAGGCCACCACCGATGGAGTCCACGCGCACCGAGTTGGTGGCGGTGAAGTTGGTGGGCAGGCCCTGGGAGGCGCAGTTGATGTAGCGCGGGCTGGTCGGATTGCGCGATCCGTAGTTGTTGCAGGGATCGTTGGAGGCGTTCAAGAAGCCGCTGGTGGCCCCCAGGAACTGTTCGAACAGTGCCGGGGCACGGTACGAGGTGCCGTAGGACGCGCGCAGCGAAAGCCACTTGACCGGCGTCCACAGGCCACCCAGCTTCCAGGTGGTGTCCGACCCGTACGACTGGTAGTCGGTGTAGCGGGCCGAGGCGTTGAAGGTCAGTTCCTCGGCAGCGGTGACGCCGGACAGCAGCGGCAGCTCGATTTCGCCGTAGGCTTCCCACACCGAATCGCTGCCGCGGGTCGGGTCGGAGCTGGTCAGGTTGTACAGGTTGCGGTTGATCGAGTGGATGCTCGGGGTATCGTCGATCTTGGCCCTGCGGTATTCAACACCGAAGGCGCCGGCGGCGGTACCGCCCGGCAGGTCGAACAGCGGACCATTGACGTTCAGGTTCGCGGTCGATTCCTTGTAGCTGGTGTTGCCGGTGACCGGGGTGTAGACGAAGTTCTTCCACTCGTACGGCAGCTTACCGGCCAGCGTTTGTGCGTTGAGCATCGGTGCGGCAACGCAGCCGTTGGCCGGGTTCACGCACTTGAAGCCACCGGCGCCGTCGGACACCACGTTCAGGCTCTGTGCCAGGCGATCAGTCAGGAACGTGTTGAAGGTGTAGTCCGCATCGGAGTCGGCGTGGCTGACCATGAAGTCATAGTTCCACTCCGAACCGAGCCGGCCGCGCACGCCGGCGGTGGCACGGAAGAAGTCGACCGACTGCTTGCTGCGGTCGTTGCCGAAGCCGATGAAGGTGCGGGCCGAAACGTTCTTGCCATTGGACGTTTCCGTTGGCAGGGCGAAGGCCGGCAGGTTTGCCAGGCCACCGAGCAGCGGATTGCCGACCGAGTAGTCATAGGACAGCTGGCGGTAGCCGGTCTGGGTGGAGTCGCGCTTGTTGCCGAGGAACTCGTAGTAGAACTCGGCATCCCCCATCACGCCCAGATCCACGCCACCCTGGAAGAACAGGGTGTGGGTGGTGGCCGGGGACACCAGCGACTCCTTCAGCAGACCCGGATCGAAGGTGTCGCGGTCGTAGTAGCCGACAGACTCATAACCCGGCAGGCGGCCGGTGGTGACGGCGGGATTCGGACGCCAGCGATTGAAGCCACCAAAGGTGGCAGTGCCCAGCGTATTGATGGTGACGCCGCCGGAATCGAGCGTGAAACACTTCGACTTGCCGGTGGTGGGATCGATGTAATCGCCGCTACCGAAGTAGTTGCCCACGCTCATGTCGCGCAGGTTGTCGGTCGGACAGCTGGCCCAGCTGCGATCACCCACCGTCATTTCATTGCGGCGGTAGTGCTCGTATGAGCCGGAGAAGTGCGAGCGCTCGCCGGTGCTGCCGAACACGATCGAGTATCGGGTTTCGTCGCCGCCACCGCTCTCGGTGGCGTTGTGCTGGAACTCGGCCTCAACACCGTCCACGTTCTTGCGGGTGATGATGTTGACAACACCGGCCACAGCGTCCGAACCGTAGATGGACGAAGCGCCGTCCTTCAGAATTTCCACGCGGTCAACCATCGCGCTGGGCAGCACGTTCAGGTCGGCCGAACCGACCGAGCCGCGCGAGCCTGCCGGTGCAACGCGGCGGCCGTTGAGCAGGATCAGAGTACGGGTGGCGCCCAGGCCACGCAGCGACAGGGTATTGGCACCCGGGCCGCCATTGGTGACATAGCCACCGAAGGAGTTGTTGATCTGTGCGCTGCCCGCCGTGACGCTGTTGCTCTGCAGCGCAGCGGCGGTCGAGTTGAAGCCCGCCAGGGTGGTTTCCTCACGGGTTACGACCTGCACCGGCGAAACCGAGTTGAACACGTCGCGGCTGATGCGCGAACCGGTGACGGTCACCGTGTCCAGGTTGGTCGCCTTGGACTTGGGTGCTTCCTTCGGCGTGTCTTGTGCCGTCTGCGTCGAACCCGCGTCCTGGGCGAATGCCGGAGCGGCTGCGATGAGCAGCACGGCAGAAGCGAGGGCAAAGCTCAGCGGATGCCTGCCGAGCGACTTGCGATTGATCATCTGAAATCCCCTTGAATCCAATGATTGCGTCGTACACCGGGGACATTGCCTCGCGGGCGTCTCCGTGTGCCCCTTACCCGGTGCTGGCAGTGGTTCTGCCCCCGGTCTGCACCGGCTTCACGGGCCGGTAACCCGAGATTAACACGGCATTAACCGAGACTGTCAAACGTTCATTGCGCAGTCATCAAATTGTTGTGGAAATGCGCTCCGATCCTCGAAAAATGAGTTGTTTTTATTTTATCTCTTTGATTTTAAACGAATTGTGGCGAGGCGCTCCATCGTGTCTGAATGCTGAATGGAGGGCGAGGTGCCGCGATAGGCAAAAAAAAGGCCCCGCCGAAGCGGGGCCTGGTCCAGACACGAAGTCCGGAAAACGACGGGATCAGAAGTTGTACTTGACCTGGGCCGAGATCTGGCGGCCGTAGACGCTGTAGAAGCCGTCATTGAACGGGGTCGATTCGTTGCCCGGGTAGTTGTAGCGCTGGCCTTCCGGCAGCTTGTTGAACACGTTGTTGACCATCAGCGACAGGACCAGATCGTCCTGTGCCTGGTAGTTCATGCTCAGGTTGTACGTGGTGTACGAACCCCACTTGCCGGCCTTGGCGCCGGACGAGTGGACGTAGCCGTAGCTGCGGCCGGTGTAGGCCAGGTAGTTCGGGGTGCTGCCGACGTAGTTGGCGTACACGGTGGTGGTGAACTTGGCGATGTTCCAGGCCACCGACAGATCGCCACGGACCTTGGCGAAGTTGTCGTAGTACCACATGTTGTACGGATCGCTCAGCAGGTCGAGCTTGGCCGCACCCGGCATCGGCTGCACTTCACGCTTCAGCATGTTGGTGTAGTTGCCGGAGAACATCAGCGAACCGAAGCGGCCGATATCCTGCTGGTACTTGGCCGCCACCGTCACCGCTTCCAGGTTCTGGCTGGCGACGTTGAGCTTCGGCGTGTACACGCGGGTCAGGTTGCCGCCGGCATCGCGCGACACCCAGTCGGTGACGTTCTGGCAGCTGGCCGAGGTGTTGTTCGGCAGGCCGTTGTGGCACTGGTACTCGGCCAGCAGCAGCTGGTCGGTGCTCAGGGTCTTGACCTCGTTCTTGATCTTCCAGTTGTAGTAGTCGGCCGACAGCGAGAAGTTGCTCACAGGGGCCCACACCACGCCTGCGCTCCACACGTCGGCGGTGATCGGCTTCAGGTCCGGATTGCCGGACTTTTCGCTGTACACCGAGGTGTTCTTGTAGAACGAGCAGGCCTCGTCACGCAGGCCGTAGCCCAGCTGGCTGCAGCGGTAGTAGTCGTTCTGGCCGGACGAGTACGAGCCGCTCATGCCCTGGAAGGCATCGGACAGGGTCGGTGCACGGAAGGCGGTGCCGTACTTGCCGCGCAGCAGCAGGCTCTCGATCGGACGGAATTCCAGACCGATGCTGTAAGTAGCCTTGTCGACGGTCTTGTCGGCGATCTTGAACGCGTCATAACGGCCCGAGGCGCTGACGGTCAGCTTCTCCAGCAGCGGCATGCGCAGTTCGCTGGTGACCGCGTAGTTGCTGCGGTGGCCGGCACCGGCGACGGCGGTGGTGCCCCACACGTTGCCGTCGACGAAGGCCTGGTCCGGCGAGTAGTCCCAACCTTCGCTGCCACCTTCCAGCACGACGGCCAGGCCGGCGTCACCGCCCGGCAGGCTGAACAGCGAGCCGTTGGTCACCTGCACGCGACCCAGGTTCTGCCAG
This sequence comes from Stenotrophomonas sp. 59, assembly GCF_030291095.1. Classification (NCBI taxonomy): domain Bacteria; kingdom Pseudomonadati; phylum Pseudomonadota; class Gammaproteobacteria; order Lysobacterales; family Lysobacteraceae; genus Stenotrophomonas; species Stenotrophomonas sp. 59. Next base: position 3,194,251 of record NZ_CP127408.1, on the reverse strand, counting down.
GTCTTGCTGCGGTGGGTACCGTAGCCGGTGAAGCTGGCGAACTGGTCCGGGGTGATCGGCGAGTAGAAGGCAGCGTAGTTCGGGTTGTAGATGCCGAACGTGGCGGTCGGGTCCTTCGGGTCGGTGTAGGTGCCCAGGCGCGGGCCCAGCACGGTCTGGCCGAAGAAGTCCTCGATCTTGTCCTTCCAGCGCACGAAGCGGTTCTGGTCCAGGCGGTACTCGCCACGGGTGAAGCTGGCGCTGTAATCCCAGTCGCCGACCATGCCCTTGCCGCCCAGGGTGACCTGGTAGGCGCGGCTCTCATCGGAGTTCAGGATGTTGTTGTAGTCGCCCGCGCCGATCTCCTCCGGCGCGAAGGCGCGCTGCAGGTTCACGACCTTGCCGGCGCCCTGGTCGTAGAAGCCGCCCATGACCGACTTCGTGCCCCACCACAGGGCGCTGGAGCCGGAGGTGAACTCGGTCTTTTCCTTGCTGTACAGCACGTCGGCGAACAGCTGGAAGTTGTCGTTCACGTCGAAGGTCATCGACGAGTAGAACTGGCCGCTGTTCTTGCCGTTCTTCAGGGTCTTGTAGCCGGCGCTGTACACCGAACCGCAGGACTCGCCCGACGCGCGCTTGCCGACGACGGTGGTGCCGTCGTACAGGCCTGCCACGTTGGCGCAGCGGCTCGGGTCCATCATCAGCAGCTTGTTGTCTGCATTGGTGATGACGGCGAAGTCGTTCGACGGCACCTGCGCGGTGTAGCCGACCGGGTTGTTCTGCTTGGTGATGTCACGCTGGTAGCCCCAGATCGGGCTGCCGTTCTCGATCTGCACGTTGACCAGCGCGTGGAAGCGGTCGTCGAACGCGTTGAAGCCCTTGGCTGCGCTGAAGCGGATGTTGCTGCCGCCGCCTTCGGTGTAGCTGCCGCCACGGACGGTCATCGTACCGCCGTCCATGCGCTCCTTCAGGATGATGTTGACCACACCGGCGATCGCGTCCGAGCCGTACAGCGAGGACTGGCCACCCGGCAGCACTTCGATGCGCTCGACGATGTCGATCGGAATGCCGCTGATGTTGTTGAAGGTGTCGCTACCGTTGTACAGCGCCGGATACGAGAGCATCGGGCGGCCGTTGATCAGGTACTTGGTGTAACCCGGGTTCAGGCCGAACATGCCGGCTGCTTCAGCGCCCTGGGTGAACGAACCCGAGGTCTGGCCGCCCTGCAGGCCGCCGGTGGTCAGCGACGACTGCTGCAGCACTTCAGCAACGCTGCTGAAGCCGCGGGTCTGGATGTCTTCGGCGGTGATGGACATCACCGGGGTCTGGGTTTCAACCTGGGTCTGCGGGATCAGCGAACCGGTGACGGTGATCTTGTCCAGGTTGGTCGCCTTGTCCTGGGCCATTGCCGGGGCGGCGGCCATCAGGGCGGAAATCAGGGCGACAGCGAGCGTGTTGCGACGTGCGGTGTTGCTTACGTATTTCATGTAGTTCCAATAGAGAGCAAAAACAAAAACGGCACTGCGCATGCGCCATCGTGCGCGCTGGGAACCAGCTTCGCAGCCCAAAACAGTGCTTCAGGAACGTAACATGAACTTAACAATCTGTGCACGAATCTGTAGCAATCCTGAATTTCAGTCAGGCTACGTCCAGCTTGTATGATGTTGGGTTATTCCCCCTGATACAGCTGGTGCCCGTTGTGAACAGTTCCCCCCGCCGCCCCCATGCCAGCCAGGTCCAGAAGGGACTGACGCCACATGCCCGCATCCGCAATGTCATCGCGGTCGGCTCCGGCAAGGGCGGCGTGGGCAAGTCGACCACCGCGGTCAATCTGGCCGTCGCGCTGCAGCAGCTGGGCGCACGTGTTGGCGTGCTGGACGCGGACATCTACGGCCCCAGCGTGCCCGCCATGCTGGGCTTGTCCGGCCGGCCGGAAAGTCCCGACAACAAGAGCATCGAACCGCTTCGCGCGTTCGGCGTGGACACCATGTCGATCGGCTACCTGATCGAGGAGGACACGCCGATGATCTGGCGCGGTCCGATGGCCACCTCGGCAATGACCCAGCTGTTCAACGACACCCTGTGGGACGATCTGGATTTCCTGCTGATCGATCTGCCGCCAGGCACCGGTGACATCCAGCTGACCCTGACCCAGAAGATCCCGCTGGCCGGTGCGGTGATCGTCACCACGCCGCAGGACATCGCCACGCTGGATGCGAAGAAGGCGCTGAAGATGTTCGAGAAGGTCGAGGTGCCGGTGCTGGGCATCGTCGAGAACATGGCGGTGCATACCTGCAGCAACTGCGGGCATGTCGAGCACCTGTTCGGTGAAGGCGGCGGCGAGCGCATGGCGGCCCAGTACGGCGTACCGCTGCTGGGTTCGTTGCCGCTGCAGATCGGCATCCGCGAGCAGGGCGATAGCGGTACCCCGATCACCGTGGCGCAGCCCGATTCGGTACCGGCCCAGGCGTACCGCCATGCCGCGCAGCGCCTGATCGAGGAAGTGGGCAAGCGCCCGCGGGCATCGATCCCGATCCTTTCGTCGCTGCTCTGACCGCGGCCGCAAAGAAAAAGCCGCCGGCGCGAGGCCGGCGGCAATCTGGGACGTTCCTGGAGAGGAAGCCGCTTACCAGTCGTACTGGACCTGGAAGCGGACGTAGCGCGGAGTGGTGTAGTACTTGCCCACGCCCACGTTGTTGTAGGTGCGGTCGTAGTCTTCGTCGCGGGTCACCTCATAGACCTGCAACGGCTTGATGCTGTTGAAGGCATTGAGCACCGATGCCTGGATGCTCAGGCCCGACAGCCAGTTTGGACGATAGGTCAGGCTCGGGCTGACATTCAGCGTCCACGGCGTGCGACCGGTGGTGCCCTGCGGCGACAACTGGCCATTGCAGTAGTGGAAGGCAGCGCCGTAGCCGTATTCGGTGTCAAATGTGCCGGTACCGCCGCCGAAGCAGCTGATCGGGGAGCCGGACTGTGCCTGGATGTTCAGGCCCAGCTGCCACTCGGGCGTGAAATCATACGAACCGAACAGCTTGATCGAATGACGGTGGTCATTGAACAGGTAGCCGTCCGCCCCGTACATGATCTCGGCGAAGTCGAAGTCCGACGTGGTGCCGGTATCGTCCTGGCCATTGGCGCTCTTGACCAGGCCTTCATAGTTGCCATCGAGCTTGGACCAGGTATACGACAGGCTGGCGTACCAGCGATCGGTGCGCTTGTCCGCGCTCAGTGTCAGTGCCTTGTACGTGCGCTTGGCCTTCGGCCCCAGCACGTTGCCCGGCACGTGGATGTCCTCCGGAGTGCCATCGCCGTTGACATCCAGGGAGATGTTCAGATCCTGGCCCGGATTGAACAGGTAGCAGCCCGGCAGACTGCCCGGCACGCTCCATTCGCTGTCCCAGCTCGATACGTCGTAGCCGGCGGCCACGGCGGCGTTGTAGATGGCGCGGGAGTCGCAGGTATCGTCGATGACGTTGTGGATCTTGCGGTAGGTGGCCTTGATGCCGACCGTCCAGTCATTGAAGAAATCATTGGCACTGGACAGCTGGTACTGGTAGCCCAGGATGGCTTCATCCTGCGTGTACGGCTTCAGGCCACGGCTGGCGACGGCCTTGGGGTCCGGAGTGGAGCCGTTTTCGCCGTTGTAGACCAGGCTGTTGTAAGGCGTGGCGGCGACATTGGGCTTGCCCGATACCGGGTCGTAGGAACCCAGGTAGTCGTAGTAATCGACGGTGTAGTACGACGGGCTGGCGGCGCGCAGCGAAACGTTCGCCGCGACCGGCAGCGAGTAGCGGCCAAGCGAACCGAACAGCTTGCTGCGGCCGTCGCCGGTGACATCCCACGAGAAGCCCAGGCGCGGCTGCCAGATGTCGTCCTGCTTGACGAAGCTCACGCCGTCGGTGTTCTTGTTGTTGAACGAATCATTGCGCATGCCCAGGTAGAGCATGAAGTTGTCCGTGATCTGCCAGTTGTCCTGCACATACCACGACTTCTGGTCGATGCTGACGCTGCCGCCGGTGCGGTAGTTGATCCGGTATGCGTCCGGGCGCGCGCGCGTCGGGCGAACGACCCAGTAGGCGCCGGAGGAGTAAGCCGTGCCTTGGGTGGATTCCCACTTCTCGTCGCTGTAGCCGAATGCCAGACGGTGGTTGCCGAGCTGCCATTCGAAGTCCAGCTTGCCGCCCTTGCGCTCGTTCTTGCCGCCCATCATGTCGACCGACGAGGCGACCGAGCAGCCGATCGGGTTGCCGTTGTAGACGACGTACGGGCAGGCGCCGTCCGGGGAGTGCACGTCGCCGTTGTAGTAGCTCATCACGCCATTGCGGTCGACGGTGAACTCAGAGGCCGTATTGCGCATCTGGCCGTACTGCAGCGAGGCGGTCAGGTTGTCGGTGAGGTAGCTGGTCCACTTGAAGATGTCGGTCTGGCCGCCGCGCTTGCCGATCAGCTGACCCTTGTAGCTGGTCCGGTTGGAACGTTCGGCTTCCACGTCATAGACATTGTTGTAGTAGTCATAGGTATAGCGGTTGCCATTGTCGAACCCGGTGTATTCCAGGTGGTTGTTCTCGTTGAGGTACCAGTCGACCTTCAGCAGCCAGTAGGGCGTCTTGACCTGGTAGTCGTACGAGGTGCCGCCGGTGGCGGCGTCGGTGTACTCAGAGCGCCCGCCATAGACGGAGCTCTTGGAGTTGCTGAACTGGCCCATGGCGAACACGAACAGCTTGTCTTCGATCAGTGGACCACCGGCCCAGGCCGAGTAGACGTTGGAGGAGCTGTCGGCCTGGCTGTAATCGCGGAAGATCTCGCCGTCATTGCGGTGCGAGTTCGGGAGGTGGTCACGTCCCCACGATGGCGCACCGGTCCAGGAAAAACCGCCCTTCCATTCGTTGGTGCCGCGCTTGACGTTGACGCTGGTCACACCGCCGGTGGAGAAGCCGTACTTCGCGCCATAGCCGCCGGTCTGCACGTCCAGCTGGTCGATCGCCTGGTAGGGGATTTCCGAGAAGGACAGGCTGTCATACAGGTTGGTGACATTGAAACCGTTGACGTAGTAGCTGTTCTCTGCTGCCGAGGCACCGCCGAACGATGCCGGGCCGAAGTAGCCACTGGAGGAGACGGTGCCCGGCGTCAGCAGCGAAACGCTGGTCACATCGCGGCCAACCGGCAGCGAGTTGAGCTGCTCGGCAGTGAAAGTGGTGCGGGTTTCCACGCTGCTCAGATCGATCGGAGCAACGGCGGCCGCGCGTACATTGACGGTATCCAGCGAGGTGGCGCTGCCAGCGGCAAAGGTGGCCGTGGCCGTCTGACCGGCGACGACATTGACGCGGGTGCTGCCTACCTGGGTGCCGCCGCTGTAGCTGATCACCTCATAGGTGCCGGTCGGCAGCTGGGAGAGGCGGAAGCGCCCGTCGCTGCTGACGTTGGTTTCGCGGGTCGCACCCGAGGCCAGACTCTTGACCTGGACCTTGTCGGCGGAGGAGGCCGTACCGACGATGTCACCGGCAGTGCTCTGGGCATAGCTGGTGCCGGCCAAGGCGCCCAGCACGACCGCGAGAGCGGTGCGCTTCAGGACGCGTCCATTGAAGTTCAGATTCATCGTGTTCCTTTGCGGTTGCAGAGGGGAAGCGGTTCAATTCAAGCTGACCTGAACGAATTGTTCAGGATGAATGAAACCGTAACGATGAAGTTTTTCTCGCGCAACGTTCATCTGGCGCTCATCAAATGAGGGGCGCCGAATAGTGGTCTCAGGTTGTTGAATTAAAAGATATTTTATTTTTTGTTTCGGTTTGTTTCGTGTCTGACGAGATGATTGAAAGTGACACAAATGTGTGATAAATGATCTTAATTGCGACGATAAGTCTCATTTGTTATTCACGATTGTGGGGCATCGATCTTGCGCGCGGTGCCATGAAGTGGCTCGCTGGGCCGAGGAGCAAGCATGGCCGCCACAGGGAGGCCACCTGTAGAATCGCCGCCTCGGGCGCAGCCCGTTTCCCCCTCGTTCAACAGGACAGAGCATGAGCATCAAGAGTGACCGTTGGATCCGCCGCATGTCCGAGCAGCACGGCATGATCGAGCCGTTCGAGGCAGGGCAGGTCAAGCAGGCCAACGGCGAGCGCATCGTCAGCTATGGCACGTCCAGCTACGGTTACGACGTGCGCTGCTCGCGTGAGTTCAAGGTGTTCACCAACATCAACTCGACCATCGTCGATCCCAAGCATTTCGACTCGGGAAGCTTCGTCGACATCACTGCCGACGAGTGCATCATCCCGCCGAACAGCTTCGCGCTGGCGCGCACCGTGGAGTACTTCCGCATCCCCCGCGACACCCTGGTGGTGTGCCTGGGCAAGAGCACCTATGCGCGCTGCGGCATCATCGTCAACGTGACCCCGCTGGAACCGGAATGGGAAGGCCACGTCACCCTGGAGTTCAGCAACACCACGCCGCTGCCGGCGCGCATCTATGCCAATGAGGGCGTCGCGCAGATGCTGTTCTTCCAGGCCGCGGCCGATGACATCTGCGAGACGTCGTACCGCGATCGTGGCGGCAAGTACCAGGGCCAGACCGGTGTGACCCTGCCGCGGACCTGATCGCCCGCGTCATCGCATGACGAAAACGCCGGGCACGCCCGGCGTTTTCGCATGGGTCACGCGGTGCGTTCGCCGGGCATGGCCCGGCGCTACCTTATTTGCCGCGACCGAACAGCATCGCGATGCCCACACCCACCAGTGCCACCGGCCACCAGGTCAACAGCAGCTTGGACAGGTTCAGGTGCGTCCAGCCGAGGTTGCTGGCGAGCATGAACAGGCCGATCAGGATCAGCAGGATGGCGGCAACGAGGTTGAATCGCATCGGGTCGGCGAAGGCTCAGGAGTGGGCCGGATATCCTAGCCGTTCCTTCCAGTAGGCGACATGCTGGTCCAGTGCGGCCGCTTCGTAGCGGTGCGCGGGACCGCTGCCCCAGACCGGGCCCGGCCAGGCCGGATCACCGTCATGGCGGCCGATCACGTGGAAGTGCAGCTGGCGCACGATGTTGCCCAGTGCACCGATGTTGATCTTCTCCACCCCGTCGGAGCCCTTCAGGGCCTTGCAGGCGCGGTTGAGCTCGGTGCGCAGCTTGTCCTGCTGCTCGCCGTCCAGCTCGATCCACTCGGTGACCCCGGCCAGGCGCGGTACCAGTACCAGCCACGGGAATCGTTCGTCGTTCATCAGCCGCACTTGCGACAACGGTCCTTCGGCCACCAGCACGCTATCGGTGGCCAGGCGTGAATCGAGTTCGAATTCGCTCATCCAAGATGCTCCGAGAAGAAGTCCAGGGTGCGTTGCAGCGCCAGGGCGGCGCTGTCTGGATCATACGCATGTCCGACCTCCCGGTTGAAGGCGTGGTCGGCCGGATAGACGAAGGTTGCCATCTGCGGCAGCTTTTCGCGGTGGGCCTGGACGGCCTCCGGCGGGATGCTCCTGTCCTGGGCGCCGAAGTGGAAGATCACCGGCGCCTTCGGCGTCTCATCGAGGAACTGGACGTTGCGCGCACCGTAGTAGCTGACAGAAGGCAGGCCCAGGCGCACTGCGGACAGCATCGCCACCGTACCGCCCCAGCAGTAGCCGACGGTGCCGACCTTGCCGTAGGGGGCCAGGCGGGTGGCCGCCGCGCGGACCACTTCCAGCGCCCGTTCCATGCCCAGCGCGGCTACCCGTTCAAGCCCCTGCTTCACGCCGTCGGCGTCGTAGGGCAGGGCATCCGGATCGGCCTCGGGTCCATCGACCAAGTCGAAGAACGAAGGTGCCAGCACCGCATAGCCTTCGGCGGCGAAGCGCTCGGCCACGCTGCGGATATGCGGGTTGGCGCCGAAGATTTCCTGCACCACCACCAGCCCGCCGCGCGCGGTGCCCTCGGGGAGTGCCTGCCAGGCCCGTACCGCGCCGTGGTGCGTATCCAGGGTGATCCACTCGGCCATCGTCATCTACCTCAGTTGCAGGGGACAGGACTGTATTGTCGGTGTTGCGTGGGTTAGCACGGTGTCAGCGGCTGTGCGTGATCGGGCGGCTGGCCATTCAGAGCGAGGCCGCCAACCCCGGTATACTGGCGCCCTTTCAGGCCCCGGCCCCCAGGACCCCCTGCCATGCCGGCAGGGGCCCAGGCCCCCAGAGTCCCGCGATTCCATGTCCCAGCTGAACCCCAAAGTCGGCTTCGTCAGCCTTGGCTGCCCGAAGGCCCTCGTCGATTCCGAGCGCATCCTCACCCAGTTGCGGTCCGAGGGATACGACATCGTTCCGTCCTACGACTCGGCCGACGTGGTGGTGGTCAACACCTGTGGCTTCATCGATTCGGCGGTGACCGAGTCGCTGGACGCGATCGGCGAGGCGATGAACCAGAACGGCAAGGTCATCGTCACCGGCTGCCTGGGCAAGCGCCCGGAGCAGATCCGCGAGGCGTACCCGAACGTGCTGGCGGTGTCCGGCCCGCAGGACTACCAGAGCGTGATGGAGGCGGTGCACGAAGCGCTGCCACCCAAGCACGATCCGTTCGTGGACCTGGTGCCCGACTACGGCATCAAGCTGACCCCGCGCCACTACGCCTACTTGAAGATTTCCGAAGGCTGCAACCACAAGTGCAGCTTCTGCATCATTCCGTCCATGCGCGGCAAGCTGGTCTCGCGCCCGGTCGATGAGGTGCTGCGTGAGGCCGAGCGCCTGGTGCGTGGCGGTGTGCGCGAGCTGCTGGTGGTGTCGCAGGACACCTCGGCCTATGGCGTGGACGTGAAGTACGCCGAGAAGATGTGGCGCAACAAGGCCTACCAGACCCGCCTGAAGGCGCTCTGTGAAGGACTGTCCGAGCTGGATGCGTGGGTGCGCATGCACTACGTCTACCCGTATCCGCACGTGGACGAGGTAGTGCCGCTGATGGCCGAGAACCGCATCCTGCCGTACCTGGACATTCCCTTCCAGCACGCGAGCCCGCGCATCCTGCGCCTGATGAAGCGCCCCGGCGCGGTCGAGAAGACCCTGGAGCGCGTGCAGAACTGGCGCCGCATCGCGCCGGACATCACCGTGCGTTCGACCTTCATCGTCGGCTTCCCGGGCGAGACCGAGGCCGAGTTCGAAGAACTGCTGTCGTTCCTGGATGAGGCACAGCTGGATCGCGTCGGCGCGTTCGCCTACTCGCCGGTCGAGGGCGCAACCGCCAACGACCTGCCCGACGCTGTGCCGGAAGAAGTGAAGCAGGAACGCCTGGCCCGTTTCATGGAGAAGCAGGCGCAGATTTCCGCCGCGCGCCTGGAAGCCAAGATCGGTACCGTGCAGCAGTGCCTGGTCGATGCCATCGAAGGTGACATCGCGGTGGCCCGTTCCAAGGCCGATGCGCCTGAGATCGACGGTCTGGTGCACATCCAGAACGCCGATCAGGTGCCGCTGCGCGTGGGCGAATTCGTCGACGTGGAGATCACCGAGAGCGACGAGCACGACCTGTACGGCGATGCGCTGGCGGCTGCGGGCCGCCCGGCGTTCGACCTCAAGGTGCTGTGACCGCAACGACGACCGCCGCTGGCGACGGCGGCGGTTCCCGGCGCTTCGTGCCGCCGCCGCGTGCGGCCGTCGATCTGCAGGTGTTTGAACATCCGCTGTTCGCTGGCTTGCAGGACTTCCGTGATCTGCTGGACGATGCAGCATGGCCGTCCATTGCTGCGCTTGATGCGCGGCTGGCGTTTCCCGGCAAGCGCCTGGTGGAACAGGATGCCGCGCTGCTGGCCGACGGCCTGCATTACGAAGCGCGCATCGCGCAGGGGCATATCGCCACCCGTGCCGGCAACTGGCATGACCTGTTCAATGCGCTGGTGTGGGCATGCCACCCGCAGCTGAAGCAGGCACTCAACGCACAGCAGTGCCTGCATATCGATGCCATGCCGCCCGGCCAGCGCAATCGCGCACAGGCGGCGCTGACCCAGTTTGATGAAACCGGCGTCATCGTGCGCGTGCGCGATGAGGCGGTGCTGGCGGCCTGGGATGAGCACGCGTGGCCGACGCTGTTTGAACCGACGCGCTGGCGAAGCGGCGCTGTGGCCATCGCGACGGTGTTCGGTCATGCGCTGATGGAACAGGCGCTGCTGCCGGGCCGCCTGCTGGTCGGCAAGTGTGTGGTGGTGCAGGGCGACGATGACGACGCCTGTAGCGCCGAGGTTGCTGCGGCCATCCGCGAGGGCCGGGCGCTGACCGATCCGTTGCAGCTGCGACCGCTGCCCCTGGCGGGCATTCCGGGCTGGCATGAACGGCAGGATGCCGCCTTCTACGCCAACGCCGATTACTTCCGCCCATTGCGTGCCGGGCGTCAGTACCCGCCGCCGTTGCCCGACGGTAGAGTCGACTGTTAGTCGACTGCTCTTCGTTCCGATGTCATGAACGCTTGACAGATGGCTTCGGTGAGTCATCAACCGCGATGGGGATCGCGGCGCGTTTGCCGTCCGGCGGCGGAGGTTTGTGCCGCGCTTCGCGCGGTAGTCGACTGACAGTCGACTCTACATCCGCTCGTATTCCACGCTGATCACCGCGAAGGTGAACTGGCCGCCGGGCAGCTCCACTGAAAACTCGTCATCCAGCCGCTTCTTCAGCAGCGCACGCGCCAGTGGCGAATCGATGCTGATCCAGCCCAGTCCCGCATCGGTCTCATCCGGTCCGACGATGCGGTAGCGGCTGGTGTCGCCGCTGTCTACGTTCTCCAGCTCCACCCAAGCACCGAAGAACACCGCCTGCGGATCGGTCGGCGTGGTGTCGACCACGCGCAGCGATTCCAGCCGCTTGGTCAGGTAGCGCACGCGGCGGTCGATCTCGCCCAGCTGCTTTTTGCGATAGGTGTATTCGGCGTTCTCGGAACGATCGCCTTCCGCGGCAGCGGCGGCCAGTGCCTTCACCACCTCCGGGCGGCGCACGCGCCACAGCTCATCCAGTTCGGCTTTCAATCGGGCATGGCCGGAGGCGGTGATCAGGGCGGTGCTTTTTTCTGCGGGTGGACGCCAACGGGACATGCAGTACGACTTCTTTTCAGGATGACGATAGGGGGAATGGGGTCGGAGCCCTTCCGCAGGAAGGGCTCCGACCCCAATGGCGGTGAATCAGCGCTTGCCGCCGAAAATGCCACCCAGGATGCCGCGCACGATCTGGTTGCCCAGCTTGGTGCCGACGGTACGCGTGGTCTGCTTGGCCATGGTCTCGATCATGCCCTGGCGGCGCTTGGTACCGAAGATCGCATCCTTGATGGACTGGCCGAAGCCTCCCTCCTGCGCCTCGTCCTGCTCGCGACTGCGCGCGGCAGGTGCCTCGGCCTTCTCGACCGCCTTCTGCGCGCGCTGGGCCAGCAGTTCGGCGGCCGATTCGCGGTTGATCGCGGTGTCGTAGCGGCTGCCGACCGGGCTTCCGGCACGTACCTGCGCACGCTCGGCGTCGGTGATCGGCCCCATCCGGCAGCGCGGCGGCGCGATCATCGTCTGCTGCACCGGCATCGGCACGCCCTTGTCCTGCAGCGTGGACACCAGCGCCTCGCCGGTGCCGAGCTGGCTCAGCACCTTGGCCACGTCCAGCTTCGGGTTCGGCACGAAGGTCTCGGCAGCGGTCTTTACCGCCTTCTGGTCGCGCGGGGTGAAGGCGCGCAGCGCGTGCTGCACGCGGTTGCCCAGCTGGCCGAGGATGTTGCCCGGCACGTCATCGGGGAACTGCGAGCAGAAGTACACGCCCACGCCCTTGGAGCGGATCAGTCGAACCACCTGCTCGATGCGCTGCAACAGCGACGCGGGCGCGTCGTCGAACAGCAGGTGCGCTTCGTCGAAGATGAAGACCAGCTTCGGCTTGTCCAGGTCGCCCACTTCCGGCAGCTGCTCGAACAGTTCCGACAGCAGCCACAGCAGGAAGGTCGAATACAGCTTGGGCTTGAGCACCAGCTGGTCGGCGGCAAGGATGCCGATCATGCCGCGGCCGTCGTGATTGACCCGCATGATGTCGGCCAGTTCCAGTGCCGGTTCGCCGAAGAAATTCTCGCCGCCGTCCTGTGCCAGGCGCAGCACCGAGCGCTGGATCGCGGCGATCGACTGCGCGCTGACCAGGCCGTACTCGGTGGAGATGTCCTTGCGCTCCTCGGCCACCAGGCCGAGCAGGGCACGCAGATCGTCCATGTCCAGCAGCAGCAGGCCACGGTCGTCGGCCAGCTTGAAGACGATGTCGAGCACGCCGGCCTGGGTATCGTTCAATTCGAGGATGCGCGACAGCAGGGTCGGGCCCATCTCGCTGACCGTGGTGCGCACCGGGTGGCCGAGCTTGCCGTACAGATCCCAGAAAATGGTCGGGCTGGCGGCCGGCGCATAGTCCGCCACGCCGATCTCGGCGGCGCGCTGCAGCAGGTTCTCGGCGCCGGTGCCAGGCACGGCCAGGCCGGACACATCGCCCTTCACATCGGCCAGGAACACCGGAACGCCCAGCCGCGAGAAGCCCTCGGCCAGGGTCATCAGGGTCACCGTCTTGCCGGTACCGGTGGCGCCGGCTACCAGTCCGTGGCGGTTGCCGAGTTTCGGCAGCAGGGTGACGGCAATATCGTCGGTAATGCCTTTGCCGAGCAGAATCGGATCCATGGTCCAGCCCTTGTGGTGAATAGCCCAATGTTAACCGCCGGCGGTGACGGGCCGAAGGTCGGCTTGCCCGGACCTTGGCGGCGCCGCTACTCTGCCTGCCTGTTTCGCACACAGTGCCATCAATGCCCGTTCCTGTCCTGATTTCCCGTGGTTGGCCGCTGCTGGCCCTGGCCGGCCTGGTTTCCCTGGCGCCCGACGCCCATGCGCAGCGGGTTTCGGCCCGGGACAAGGTGAAGGTGGATGCGCTGCAGCAGCGCATGACCGCCGCCGAGAAGCGCTACAGCGACGCCCTGTTGCTGGTCGCCAATTCCGACCCGAAGGGCAGCAACGAGGCCGATGCCGCGCTGGAGGACATGGAAGACGTACTCAATGACTGCGTGAAGCAGAAGGGCTGCCAGATGGGCACCCTGCTGGCCAGCTACAAGCGCCTGCTCAAGCACGACGCCGATGCGGCGGGCAGCGATGAGGTGGCCGACGAGAGTGGTGACCGCCTGGAAGCCGACCCCGACCATATCGGCCCGCTCACCGCCGATGTGCCCGAGGCCGCCCGCGCCGCCGCGCTGCTCAACGACAAGCGGCATGCCTTCGACACCATGGTCGAGTACAACCCGGCCGTGCAGGCCGGCATCCGCCGCTGGCTGACCGACATGCGCCCGGCGTTGCTGACCAGCTACGAGAACTACCAGAACCTGCGCGCGGTGATGTGGCCGGAGTGGGAAAAGCGCGGCCTGCCCGAGGCGCTGCTGTTCGGCATCATGGCCAAGGAATCCAACGGCCGCGTGCATGCCTCCTCGCGCGCGGGCGCCGCCGGCCTGATGCAGTTCATGCCGGCCACCGGCCGCCGCTTCGGCCTCGGCCCGGACGGCACCGGCTTCGATACGCGCTTCGATGCACGGAGCGCCGCCGAGGCCAGCGCCAGCTATCTCAACGAACGCCTGCGCGAACTGAACAACAACGTGGAAATGTCGGTGGCCGCCTACAACGGTGGCGAAGGCCGCGCCGCGCGCGTGTTCAAGCAGAGCGGCGGGCAGAGCTTCTGGACCGACAGCGTCTACAACCAGTTCCCCGGCGAGACCAAGGACTACGTGCCGATGGTGATCGCCGCGGCGTGGATCTTCCTGCACCCGCAGCAGTACGGCGTGGAGTTCCCGAAGATCAGTGCGCAGCCGGCCACGCTGCGCCTGGCCAAGTCCACCACCATCTATGAACTGACCATCTGCCTGGGCAGCCACGGCACCCGCGATGGCTACATGCGCGCGCTGCGCAACCTCAACCCGCGCTATGAAGCCGACGGCTGGATTCCGGCCGGCACGTTGATCAACGCCACCACCCGCATCGCCGGCCTGTACCAGCGCAACTGCGTCAGCGGCCCGCGTGCGGACCTGGCCCGCACCCTGATCACCGCCGATCTGAACGCAGCCATCGTCCGCCCGACCGCCGCCAGTTACACCGGCAGCGTGGCCGTGGGTGGTGTGGTGCCGGTGGCGGACGCTGCTGCATCCACCAGCGTGCCGACCACGCCGGTCGCTCCGGTGGCTACGCCGCGCCCGGCGGCGCGGCCGAAGCCGGTGCGCAGCCACAAGGTGGGCAAGGGCGAGACCCTGGGTGCCATTGCGGCGAAGTTTCAGTGCGACGTGCCGACCCTGGCCCGCGCCAACGGCCTGAAAGCCCCGGCCTACAGCCTGCGCCACGGCCAGACGCTGAAGCTGCAGGGCTGCGACAAGTAATCCCCCACGACCCCTGGAATCCGCATGGACCTCGAAGACACCCGCAACCTGTTCGCCAACCTCCGCGAAAACACCGACTGGGACATCACCGGCCCGTTGCTGTGGGGGTATTTCTTCGTCCATTCCACCGCAGAGCCACTGCAGGCGCTGGCTGACCACCTGCAGGCGCAGGGCTACACCTTCGTGGAACTGTTCGAGCAGGAGCCGGAAGAAGGCGACGCGCCGTTCCACGTGCTGCATGTGGAGCGTGTGGAGATTCACGACGAAGCCTCGCTGGACCGTCGCAACCAGGAGTTCGCGGCGCTGGCCGCGGAGAAGGGCGTGGAAGACTACGACGGCATGGACGTCGGCCCGGCCCCGGCCCTGCAGTAACACGTTTCTGGCTGTAGAGCCGAGCCCATGCTCGGCTGTTTTTGCCGGCAGCCGAGCATGGGCTCGGCTCTACAGACCCGGCAGTGCCGGCCGCTGGCCGTCATTCCGTTGAATCCATCCACGCATGGCGTGGATCGACGGTCAGCGCAGCTTCGCCAGCGCCTGGCCCAGCTGCACCGGGCTCTCAGCGCCCAGCTGGGGGGCGAACTCGGCCACGCCCGGCGGCAGCAGCACGATCACGGTGGAACCGTAGTTGAAGCGCGCCATCTCGGCGAAACGCTCAAGCTTGATGCCCTGGCCGCGGTAATCCTTGCGGGTGATGCGGTCACCGTAGGCCGGGATCTCCTCACCGCTCCATACGGTCTCCACGCCGGACACCAGCAGTGCGCCGACCATCACGCTGACCATCGGGCCGAAGCTGGTGTCGAAGTGGCAGACCAGGCGCTCGTTGCGGGCAAACAGGCGCGGCACGCCGTTCACCGCGGCCGGGCCGACGCTGAACAGGCGGCCCGGCACGTGCACGGTCTCGCGCAGGGTGCCGGTCCACGGCATGTGCACGCGGTGGTAGTCGCGCGGCGACAGGTACACGGTGGCGTACAGGCCATCGTTGTACGGCTTGGCGTCCTCGTCGCTGCCCAGCAGCTCGGCGGCGGTGAACGACTGCCCCTTGGCCTGGAAGATGCGGCCGGCCTCGATCTTCCCCAGCTGGCTGATGCGGCCGTCGGCCGGCATCACCAGGCTGCGCGGATCGGCGTCGGCCACGCGCGCGCCCGGCTTCAGCGCACGGGTGAAGAACTGGTTGAAGGTGGCGTAGCTGCGCGGGTCCGGGTTGGCCGCTTCGTCCAGGTTGACGTTGAACTTGCGGGTGACCGTGTCGATCAGCCAGCGCGATACGCGCGGATCGTCCGAGTACGCCAGCGAACGCGCCATCGAAGACAGCAGGCGGTGGGGCAGGGCGTACGTCAGGGCGGTGGTGAGGCTCATGGGGCGGTTTTCTCGGTCAGCTTCTGCAGGTCGCGGGCAATGGCCGGCGCATTGAACGGGGGGCGCACCAGGCCGGCAAGGCGGCCCTGCGGATCGAGCACGGCCAGGCTGGCCGAATGCTCGACGGTGTAGTCCTCGGGGTTTTCGTCGAAGTGCTTGCCCGGCACCTTCTGGAACACGAAGCCCAGCGAGGTGGCGAAGCGTTCCAGCGAGGGCACATCGGCGGTGGCGGCCAGGGTGTCCTTGTGGAAGCCGTGCACGTACTCGCCCAGCCGCGTGGCGCTGTCGCGGTCGGGGTCGACCGAGATGAACAGCACCCGCGGGCGCAGCGTGTCAGGCAGCGCTTCCCACTGGTTCTGCGCGCCGGCCAGTTCGGCCAGGGTGGTCGGGCACACGTCCGGGCAGAAGGTGAAGCCCAGGAACACCAGGGTCCAGTGGCCCTTCAGTTCGCCCGGGATCAGGCGGGTGCCGTCGGACTGGGCCAGGTTGAAGTCGGGCAGTTCACGCGGCTGCGGGTACAGCGTGACCGCTTCGGTGGCCGGGGCGTTGGCCGGCGGCTTCGGCGCAAACACCTGCTGGGCGGCCAGCAGGCCCAGGCCCGCCGCCAGGGCGATCAGCAGGATGATGCCGGCGTTGCGATTGAACATGGGTGCCCCCGCGCGAAGTGGGCTCCATCATACCGGCTGCGGCCCGATCGTTTCCGCCGCAACGGATGCCGCCGCGGGCGCCAGCCCCTATAATCGGGGGCCACTTTGCCCGCAGTACCGCCATGACCGCTGAAACGGCCGCCGAACTCCACACGATCATCGATCTGATCCGCTACGGCACCAGCCGTTTCAACGAAGCCGGGCTGACCTTCGGTCACAGCTACGACAATGCGCTGGACGAGGCCACCCAGCTGGTGCTGCACAGCCTGCACCTGCCGCACGACCTCGGCCCGGCGTACGGCCAGGCGCGCCTGCTGCAGGCCGAGAAGCTGCGCGTGCTGGAACTATTCCAGCGCCGCATCGACGAACGCATCCCGGCCGCCTACCTGACCGGCGAGGCCTGGTTCGCCGGCCTGAGTTTCAAGAGCGACAAGCGCGCCCTGGTGCCGCGCTCGCCGATCGCCGAACTGATTGAATGCGGCTTCGAGCCGTGGCTGGCCGGCCGCGATGTCAGCCGTGCGCTGGACCTGTGCACCGGTTCGGGCTGCATCGCCATCGCCATGGGCCACTACTACCCGAACTGGGAAGTGGATGGCGTCGACCTCAGTGACGACGCACTGTCGCTGGCTGAAGAGAACAAGGAACGCCTGCAGGCGCACAATGTCACCCTGCTCAAGTCGGATCTGTTCAACGGCCTGACCGGCCGCCATTACGACCTGATCGTCACCAATCCGCCGTACGTCACCAACGACGAGACCGATGCCCTGCCGCAGGAATACTCCTACGAGCCGGAAATGGGCCTGCGTGCCGGCGACGACGGCCTGGACCTGGTGCTGAAGATCCTGCGCGACGCCCCGCTGCACCTGAGCGAGGACGGCCTGCTGATCTGCGAAGTGGGCGAATCCGAGCAGCACCTGATCAAGCTGCTGCCGGAAGTCGACTTCGCCTGGATCGAGTTCAAGGTCGGCCAGATGGGCATCTTCGCGGTCGAGTGCCGCGAGCTGATCGCCCACAGCGCGCGTATCACCGAACTGGCGGCGCAGCGCCCGTGAGCTCCAATTCGTTCGGCAAGCTGTTCACCGTCACCACGTTCGGCGAGTCGCACGGGCCGGCCATCGGCTGCGTGATCGATGGCTGCCCTCCGGGGCTGGCGCTGGACGCGGCCGAATTCGCCCACGACCTGCAGCGTCGCGCCACCGGCAAGAGCCGGCACACCTCGGCGCGTCGCGAGGCCGATGAAGTCGAGATCCTCTCCGGCGTATACGAGGGCCTGACCACCGGCACCCCGATTGCGCTGCTGATCCGCAACACCGACCAGCGCAGCAAGGACTACGCCAACATCGGCCAGCAGTTCCGGCCGGGTCATGCCGACTACAGCTACTGGCACAAGTACGGCATCCGTGACCCGCGCGGTGGCGGCCGTTCCTCGGCACGCGAGACCACCATGCGCGTTGCCGCCGGCGTGGTCGCCAAGAAGTGGCTGGCCGAGCGCTTCGGCGTGACCGTGCGTGGTTACCTGTCGCAACTGGGCGACGTCACCCCGGCCGGTTTCGACTGGTCGGCGGTGGAAGACAATCCGTTCTTCTGGCCGCATGCCGCACAGGTGCCCGAGCTGGAGGCGTACATGGATGCGCTGCGCAAGTCCGGTGATTCGGTTGGTGCGCGCGTGGACGTGGTGGCCGACAACGTGCCGCCGGGCTGGGGCGAGCCGATCTACGGCAAGCTCGATGGTGAACTGGCCGCTGCCCTGATGAGCATCAACGCGGTGAAGGGCGTGGAGATCGGCGATGGTTTTCTCAGTGCCGCGCAGAAGGGCACCGAGCACCGCGACCTGCTGACGCCGCAGGGCTTCGCCAGCAACCATGCCGGCGGCATCCTCGGTGGCATCTCCACCGGCCAGCCGGTAGTTGCGTCGATTGCCCTGAAGCCGACTTCCAGCCTGCGCCTGCCGGGTCCGTCGCTGGACACGGCCGGCAACGTGGTCGATGTGGTCACCACTGGTCGCCACGATCCCTGTGTCGGCATCCGCGCCACCCCGATCGCCGAGGCGATGGTGGCGCTGGTGCTGATGGACCAGGCGCTGCGCCATCGTGCGCAGTGCGGCGATGTCGGCACGATCACCCCGCGCATTCCCGGGCAGATCGATGGCTGACACGCGGCCGACCGTGTGGGTGAGCCAGCCGCTGATCGACGCGGCCATCGCGCCGTTGCGCGATCGCGTACAGCTGCGCAGCACCGACACCGTCACCGCCTGGACGCCCGCGCAGATCGCCGAACAGCTGGCCCGCGCCGACGGCGCGATCATCACCCTCAACGAGCGCATCGGTGCGGCCCAGGTGGCCGGCGCCGCGCAGCTGCAGGTGATCGCCAATGTCGGCGTCGGCTACAACAATCTGGATGTCGACGCGCTCACTGCGGCCGGCATCCTCGCCAGCAACACGCCGGACGTCCTGACCGAGACCACTGCCGATCTCGGCTTCGCGTTGCTGATGGCCACTGCGCGCCGGATCACCGAGTCCGAGCGCTGGCTGCGCGAAGGCCAGTGGCAGCAGTGGTCGTTCCAGACCATGCTGGGCGCGGATGTCCATGGCAGCACGCTGGGCATCCTCGGCATGGGCCGCATCGGCCAGGGCATCGCACGCCGCGGTGCACACGGGTTCGGCATGAAGGTGCTGTACCACAACCGTTCGCGGTTGCCGGCCGATACCGAGGCGGCGCTTGGCGCGACCTACGTGGACCTGGACACGCTGCTGGCGCAGTCCGACCACCTGGTCACGGTACTGCCCTACACCCCGGCCTCGCATCACATCATCGATGCGGCGGCACTGGCGAAGATGAAGCCGTCAGCCACCCTGGTGAACATCGCCCGCGGCGGCATCGTCGACGAACTGGCGCTGGCTGACGCACTGGCCCACGGCCGGCTGGCCGCTGCCGGCCTGGATGTCTACGAGGGCGAGCCGACGGTGCGTCCGGAGCTGCTGGCGCTGCGCAATGTGGTGCTGACGCCGCATATCGGCAGTGCCTCGCTGGCCACGCGCACGGCGATGGTACAGCTGGCCGTCGACAATCTGGTTGCCGGGCTCGGCCTGGATGGCGCACCCTCGTGCATGCCGAGCGCGATCAACGCTGACGCGGCCATGGCTGCGCGCGTGACCCTGAGCAAAAAAACCGGGAAACGATAGGGAACCTCCGCGCGCCCCGCCTGAGGAGGTTCCCCGAACCCAGCTGTCGTGCGTGTTTCTTCCCCATTTCCGTTTTCGTGAGAGTTTTCCCCCATGAGCAATGCACAGCGCAGTTTCCACGTTGCCGTCGTCGGTGCCACCGGTGCGGTCGGCGAGACCATGTTGTCGATCCTGGCCGAGCGTGATTTCCCGGTCGGCACCCTGAGCGTCCTCGCTTCGGAACGTTCGGCCGGTGGCGAGATCGAGTTCAACGGCCAGAAGGTCAAGGTGCAGGACCTGGCCACCTTCGATCCGAGCGGTGTCGAGATCGCGCTGTTCTCGGCCGGTGGCAGCGTGTCCAAGGAATACGCACCGAAGTTCGCCGCTGCCGGTGCGGTGGTGATCGACAACTCCTCGGCCTTCCGTTACGACGATGACGTGCCGCTGGTGGTGTCCGAGGTCAATCCGGAACAGGTGGCCAACCGTCCGCGCGGCATCATCGCCAACCCGAACTGCTCGACCATGCAGATGCTGGTGGCGCTGGCGCCGCTGCACCGCAAGTACGGCATCGAGCGCATCAACGTCTCCACCTACCAGTCGGTGTCCGGCGGTGGTCGTTCGGCCACCGAAGAGCTGGGCAAGCAGACTGGCCAGCTGCTCAGCTTCCAGGAAATCGATCCGCAGCGCTTCCCGGTGCAGATCGCCTTCAACCTGATCCCGCACATCGATGACTTCCAGGACAACGGTTTCACCAAGGAAGAGATGAAGCTGATCTGGGAGACCCGCAAGATCCTCGGCGACGACAGCATCCTGGTGAACCCGACCGCGGTGCGTGTGCCGGTTTTCTACGGCCACTCCGAGTCGGTGGCGATCGAGACCCGCGACAAGGTCACCGTGGCCGAAGCGCGCGCGCTGCTGGAGCAGTCGCCGGGCATTGAAGTGGTGGACCGCCATGAAGCCGGTGGTTATCCGACCCCGGTCACCCATGCCTCGGGCACCGATGCGGTGTATGTCGGCCGTATCCGTGAGGACCTGTCGCATCCGCGCGGCCTGAACCTGTGGATCGTGTCGGACAACGTGCGCAAGGGCGCGGCGTTGAATGCCGTGCAGCTGGCCGAGCTGGTCGCCGCCGAGCAGCGCTGATGGAGAGGCCGGGCAATGCCCGGCCTTTTCTGCAGGGCCGGGCCCACGCTTGGCTCAGGCCATGCAGCCGGGCACGTGCTCGGCTCTACATGGGTGCGGACCCCGGTCCGCACGCTTTATAGTGTCGCCCATGAATAAACGGGCCAGGGGCGCAAAGCGCCCGCTCCTCTATCTTTCCACCGCGCTGCTGGCCCTGGCCAGCAGTTCGGCACTCGCATTGGGCCTGGGGGACATCCGTGTCCTGTCCAAGCCGGGGCAGCCGTTGCTGGCCGAAATCCCGGTGGTGTCGGCTGACCCGTCCGAGCTGGAGAACCTGCGCGTCGCACTGGCCTCGCCGGTTACCTTCGAACGCGTCGGCCTGCAGCGGCCGACCGGGCTGGTCAGCGAGCTGCAGTTCGAGCTGACCCGCAATGCGCAGGGCAGGGCGGTGGTGCGGGTGACCTCGCAGGCGCCGGTCGAGACTCCGTCGCTGAGTTTCCTGATCGAAGCCGAATGGGGCCAGGGCCGTCTGGTCCGCGAGTACTCGGCACTGGTCGATGCACCGTCCAGCGCGCTGGCCGTCACCGAGCCCGAGATCGTGGCGCCGGCCGGCACCCTGTCCAACACCATCGCGCGCGAGCCGGCACCCGCGCCTGCTGCAACGGTGCCCGATGTGCCACCCCGGGCGCCTGCCGCGGCACCTGCAGCCACGCCGGCTCGGCCGCGTGCGGAACCTGCACCGGTTGCGGCAGCGCCGGCCGACGGCAGCATCACCGTGCAGCGCGGTCAGACCCTGTCGCAGATCGCCAGCGCGGTGGCGCGTGGCAACCAGGTCAGCCGCGACCGCGCGATGATCGCCCTGCTGCGCGCCAATCCCGAAGCCTTCATCCGTGGCAACGTCAATCTGCTCAAGCAGGGCGCGGTGCTGCGCGTGCCGGGCAGCGATGCGCTTGCCGCTGTCGATGCCGCCGAGGCCGCCGCGCTGGTGCGCGAGCACGCTGCGCAATGGCGGCAGGCGCGTACCGTGCCGCAACCGGCGGGTGCGGTCGCGCCGGCCGCCAAGGCGGCAACCGCGAACGCTTCTTCCCCGGCTGCCGCCAACGGGGCACGACTTGAGATCGCTCCGGCGCTGGCGTCCGACGCCGCGCACGCGGGCACAACCACCGGCACCGCTGCCGGCAGCGAGGGTGACATGCTGGGCAACGAACAACTGCGACAGGCGCGTGAGGACATCGCCACCCGCGATGCCGAGATCGGTGAACTGAAGCAGCGCGTGGCTGATCTGGAGAAGCTGAAGGAGCAGCAGCAGTCGTTGATCGCGATGAAGGACAACGACCTGGCTGCCGCGCAGCAGCGCCTGGCACAGGCGCCGGGTTCCCGTGATGCAGTGACGCCGTGGTACTGGCTGGGCCTGCCGGTGCTGCTGCTGGCAGCAGGCGCAGCCTGGTTGCTGCGCCGTCGCAAGCCTTCGCCGCTGCCCCCGCTGCGCGAAGAGGGTGACGCCGCCGGGCTGGCTGCTGCGGTTCCTGCGGGTGCGGCACTGGACACGCTGGCCGAGCAGTCTTCATGGTCGTCGGCGGTGGCCGATGGCGGCCGCCAGGAACCGGCGATGCCAGCCTGGGCGAGCGAGCCCGAGGGCCATGCCGAAGCAGCGGTCGATCCGATCGCCGACCACGCGGTGCAGGCCGACTGGAAGGCTGACATGCTGCGCGACGAAGACGTGGTCGTACTGCCCGAGGCGGTGACCGATCTGCCGCGCTGGGACGAGCCCGCGACCGCACGCGAAGATGTTGTTGAGGCGCCGGTACAGGATGAGCCGGCCGCACCAGGGACGCCATCTGAAGTGGCGGTGCCGGACTACGCGCTGCATGCCGAACAGCAGCCGCAGTTCCGCGGCGTGTTCGATCTGCCGGCCGAAGCGCATCAGAACGAGTTCCCGGTTGATGCCAGGCATCATGACGGAATCGACGGTATCGGCACGTCGCATCCCGAGGAGACTGCGGCCAGCGCGGCTGCGGACAACGGCGATGCCGGCTGGCTGCCGCGTGCCGGCCAGGAGCGCCTCGAGCTTGCCATCGCATACCTGGACCTGGGCGACGCGCAGACCGCGCGTACCCTGCTGCTGGAGGTCGCCGAAGGCGGCGATCCGCACAGCCAGGCCCAGGCCCGCGAACTGCTGGCCCGCCTGCCGTGACCGAACCCGCCGACAAGGACCCTGCCATGAGCCGCGAGCGCCGCATCGACTACGTTGAATTCGCCTCCAGCGACCCGGCCGCCAGCCGTGCCTTCTTCGAGAAGGTGTTCGGCTGGTCGTTCGTCGACTATGGCAGCGACTACACCGCGTTCGACGATGGCCGCCTGCAAGGGGGCTTCTTCCGCGGCCAGCCCCAGCGGGCCAGCGACAGCGGCGCACCGCTGCTGGTGCTGTATGCCGACCAGCTGGTGCCGGTCGAAGCAGCGGTGCGCAACGCTGGCGGTGAGATCGTGCGGCCGGTGTTTTCCTTCCCCGGCGGCAGCCGCTTCCAGTTCGTCGAGCCCGGTGGCAACGAACTGGCGGTCTGGTCCGAACGCGATCCGGCCTGAGCGCCGCCCCATACGCAATATCGAGGTAGCACATGCGTTACGCGCTTGGCGTCGAGTACGACGGCAGCGATTTCAGGGGCTGGCAGAACCTGGGCGAGGGCGGTCCCAGCGTGCAGGCCAGCCTTGAGCAGGCCCTGTCGTCGGTGGCCGATGCGCCGCTGCAGGTGGTCTGCGCCGGCCGCACCGATGCCGGCGTGCATGGCCAGTGCCAGGTCGTGCATTTCGATACCGACGTGGTGCGCGATCCGCGCGCCTGGATGCTGGGCACCACCACCCGCCTGCCGCGCTCGATCGCGGTGCGCTGGTGCGTGCCGGTGGCCGATGACTTCCACGCCCGCTTCTCGGCACGCGCACGCCGCTACCGCTACCGCCTGCTCAACCGCGAGGTGCGGCCAGCGCTGGACCGGCAGACCCTCAGCTGGGAGCGCCGGGCGCTGGACGAGACCCTGATGCACGCCGCCGGCCAGGCCCTGATCGGCGAGAACGACTTCAGCGCGTTCCGCTCCGTGCAATGCCAGGCGCTGCATGCGCGGCGTGAGCTGCAGTCGCTGCAGGTCAGCCGCCAGGGCGAGGTGATTGAAGTGGCCGTGCAGGGCAATGCATTCCTTCATCACATGGTCCGCAATATCGTCGGATCGTTGATCCTGGTGGGTAGCGGCGAAAAACCGGTGGACTGGATCGCCGAACTGCTGGCCGGGCGCGATCGCACCGTAGCCGGTCCCACCGCACCGCCGCAGGGCCTGGTGTTCCTTGGGCCCCTGTACCCCGACAACTGGCATCTGCCCGCCGAGGTCACGCTATGAGCCGCTCCTACTACCGCACGCGCATCAAGTTCTGTGGCATGACCCGTGCAGGCGATGTCCGCCTGGCCGGTGAGCTGGGCGTGGACGCAGTGGGTTTCATCTTTGCCCGCGAGAGCAGCCGCCGGGTTGCTCCTGCCGAAGCACGCGCGATGCGCCAGGCGATCGCGCCGATGGTCGATGTGGTGGCCCTGTTCCGCAACAACAGCAAGGAAGAGGTGCGCGAGGTGCTGCGCACGGTGCGGCCGACCCTGCTGCAGTTCCACGGCGAGGAAGACGAGAGCTTCTGCCGCAGCTTCAACATGCCCTACCTGAAGGCGATTGCCATGGGGGGCCGGGAAGAGGTCAATGCGCGCACGTTGCAGCTGCGTTACCCCAGCGCGGCGGGGTTCCTGTTCGACAGCCACGCCCCCGGTGGCGGTGGCGGTACCGGCGTGGCCTTCGACTGGGGCCGTATCCCGACCGGCCTGCATCGGCCGTTCCTGCTGGCCGGTGGCCTGAACCCGGAAAACGTCTACGATGCCGTGCTGGCTACCCTGCCGTGGGGCGTGGACGTGTCCAGCGGCATCGAACTGGAGCCGGGCATCAAGGACGGCTACAAGATGCGTACCTTCGTCGAGGAAGTGCGCCGCGCGGACTGCACGGTCCTGGAGTGATTTGCGTCACCATTTGCCGTGATCTGGACCTGGATTTGAGCCTGCACGTATTCTTCACATAGGATGGACCCAAGCGCGCCAGCCATGAGGGCCGGCGCGGGGATCCACGGGGCGCGCTCTGCGCGTTCCGAACGGGCGATCGCCGCCCACAGCCCAGGAAGGCAAGCGATGCAGGAGTTCCTCAGCGTTGTGTTCGGTTTCCCGACCCTGCCGTACAGCATCGTGCTGGCGGTATCGCTGATCTATTGGGGGCTTGCCGCATTTGGCCTGGTCGACGATGGCTTCGGCGACCTTGGCGCCGATGGCGCCCTGGACGGCGGCAACGATCTCAGCGGCCTGTCGGCCCTGCTGCAGCGCTTCGGCCTGGGCGGAGTGCCGGTCATGGTCGTGGTCACGCTGCTGGGCTTCTTCGGCTGGGCGCTGACCTATTTCATCCATCTTTTCGTGCTGCTGCCGTTGCCGGACCTGCTGCGCTGGACGATCGGCGCGGTCGTGGCCGTGCTGGCTCCCCTGCCTGCGGTGCCGGTCACCGCGCTTCTGCTGCACCCCGTCCGTCGGTTCCTGCTGCGCCTGCGGCCGGTGGCCCAGGCCTCGTTGCTGGGGCGCATCGGTGTGGTCGCCTCGCCGAAAGTGGATGCCCGCAGCGGCCACGCCACCTTCGATGACGGTGGCGCCGGGCTGGTGCTGCAGGTGCGCAGCGACATTGAGCTGCAGCGTGGCGAGCGCATCGTGCTGGTCGAGCACGTGGCCGAACAGCATTACTACCGGGTGGTCCGCGCCGATGCGGTCGCCCTCGATTTCCAGGACAACCTGCTTCCGGGCAACAAGGAGAATCACTGATGACGTTGGCAACCATGGCCCCCTTCCTGATCGGCGTCGCCGTCCTGCTGGTCGGGCTGCTCGGCCTGGCCGGCCTGTTCAAGGCCTTCTACCGCAAGGTCGACCAGGGCGTGGCCCTGATCGTCAACGACATGAGCTCCACGCCCAAGGTGCACTTCACCGGTGCGCTGATCATCCCGGTGCTGTACCGCGCCGAGCTGATGCGCATCAGCCTGATCACCCTGCAGATCGACCGCCGCGGCAAGGAAGGCCTGATCTGCCGCGACAACATGCGTGCCGATATCGCCGTGGCCTTCTACCTGCGGGTCAATGAAACCCAGGCCGACGTGCTGCGCGTGGCCAAGGCCATCGGCGCCGATCGTGCCTCGGACAAGCACGCCGTCGACGAGCTGTTCAACGCCAAGTTCTCCGAAGCGCTGAAGACGGTGGGCAAGAAGTTCGACTTCACCGAGCTGTTCGAGAAGCGCCAGGAGTTCCGCGACGAGATCATCGCGGTCATCGGCAACGATCTGAACGGCTATGTGCTGGAGGACGTGGCGATCGACTATCTGGAACAGACCCCGAAGTCGCTGCTGGACCAGTTCAACATCCTCGACGCGCAGGGCATCCGCAAGATCACCGAGCTGACCGCTGCGCAGAACGTGGTGACCAACGAGCTGGAGCAGAACGAGAAGCTCGCCATCACCAAGAAGAACGTGGAAGCGCGTGAGGCGCTGCTGGCGCTGGAACGCCAGCAGGCCGAAGCGGAAGCCCGCCAGAAGCGCGAGATCGAGACCATCCGCGCGCGCGAGGAAGCCGAGACCGCCAAGGTGCAGGAAGAACAGCGCCAGCTGTCCGAGAACGCCCGCATCGAAGCGCAGCAGCTGATCGAGATCCGCGACCAGAACCGCCTGCGCGAAGTGGAAGTGGCCGAGCAGAACCGCCAGCGTGCGGTGGCCATCGAAGCCGAGCGCGTCGAGCGCGCACGCCAGCTGGAGCAGGTCACTACCGACCGTGAAGTGCAGCTGCAGGGCGTGGAACGCGACAAGGTGGTCGAGCAGGGCAAGATGGACGTGGCCAACATCACCCGCGAACGCATCTCCATCGACAAGACCGTGGCCCAGGAAGAAGAGCGCATCAAGGAAGTGCGCGAGGTCTCCGAGGCGGACCGCCAGAAGCAGGTGCTGATCCTGGAAGCCGAGGCCAAGGCGCAGGAATCGCTGGTGCGTGAAGTGAAGGAAGCGCAGGCGCGCGAAACCGCCTCCAAGCATCGTGCCGTTGAACTGACCACGCTGGCCCAGGCCGAGCACGAAGCGGCCGGCAAGCAGGCCGAAGCCAAGCGCCTGCTGGCCGACGCCTACCGTGCCGAACAGGCTGCGCCGGGCCTGGCCGAAGCGCAGGTGCGTGAAGCCTCGGCACTGGCCATCGAGAAGATCGGCATCGCCGAAGCGCGCGTGATCGAGGCCAAGGCCGAAGCCAGCCTGAAGCAGGGCAGCAACGAAGCCCGTGTGCTGGCCGAGACGCTGCAGGCGCAGGCCCAGGGCGAAGAGAAGATGGGCCTGGCGCGCGCCACCGCCACCGAATCGCTGGGCAACGCCGAAGCCGGCGTGGTGCAGAAGAAGCTGCTGGCCGAGGCCGAGGGCCTGGTGCGCAAGTTCGAGGCGATCGCTTCGCTGAGCGACCAGGCACGCGGCCACGAAGAGTTCCGCATGATGCTGGACAACAGCCTGAAGCAGGCGCTGGCCTCGATCGAAGCCGGCAAGGAAGTCTCGCGCGAGAACGCCAACGTCATCGCCAGCGCGCTGCGCAACGCCGACATCGATCTGGTCGGCGGCGACGGCGGCATGTTCGAGAACCTGGTCAAGGCGGTGTCGCTGGGCAAGTCGATCGAGGGTTTTGCCGGCAAGAGCCCGATCGTGCAGGAGCTGATGCAGCGCTACCTGGGCGTGGCCGTGGCCGAGCCGGCACCGCGCCAGATCGCCGAGGACGCCGAAGCGGTGCCCACCGTGCCGGCCACCGTGGTCGACAGCGCCCGTTGATGCATCGGGCGATGGCCACGCCGCCATCGCCCGCCCGCGCCGGCCGCGACAGCGGCCGTCCGCCCGTGAGCCGGAAGCCTGCTGATGTCTGAAACCCATCCGACCGCCGAACCCACCGCAGCGGAGGCCGGCGGCAACACCGTCGACCAGGCCGTTGCCCAGGGCGGTGCCTACGAAGTCCTGCGCCGCCGCCTGGCCGAACAGGGCCAGCGCCTGCAGGGCCTGGCCGAAACGCTCAACCGCCAGCGCCTGGCCGAGTTCGGCGACAGCCGGCTGGAAGTGGTCGGGCGTTTCCGCATCCGCAGCGAGAACAACTGCGTCGGCCGCGACATCGTGCAGGTGGGCCCGGACCGCCTGCTGTTCGGCTACAACGTCTTCATCGGTCTGAAGACCCAGACCCGCATCGAGGATGTGTTCGGCCTGTACCGGCTGGTGCAGGGTAGTGACGGCTACGACGTCGCTGCGCTGGAGCTGAAGGGCAGCTTCCTCGACCAGCCCGGCTTCGTGCACGACTTCAACGAGCTGTACGCCTACTACAAGCACGCGCGCCTGCTGCAGCTGATCGTGGTCGGCGACAAGCTGCTGGCCTCGTTCCAGATCGGCGAGCGCAGCAGCGATGTGCGCGTGTTCCGTTGGGCGCTGTCGCGCGAAGGCGAGCTGACCTACCTCGACGCGCGTGGCGAACGCGATATCGCCCTGCCGCCGCCGTTCGATTTCGAATGGACCCGGGCCACGCGTGACCTGGCGGTCAGCGGCCGTCATTCGCACCTGAACATCCTCGATACCCTGTTCGTGGAAACCACCGGCGGTGACCTCACCATCAAGGTGGAGAACAACACCGAGACCGGGCAGGGCATCTACAGCGAACCGGTGGAGGACAGCACGCAGTCGCTGGACGATGCCCAGTTCGAGTTCGCCCGCGTCGGTTCGCTGCTGCTGTTGAAGGTGCTGCCCTATCGCGAAACCGTGTGGCGTGGGTTGATCTACAACACGCTTACCGGTGACATCGTGCGCAACGATGCGATCGTGCAGGCCTGCGTGCAGCTGCCCGAAGACCACGGCGTGATCTTCCCGGGTGGCTATTACCTGCAGGGCGGCGAGCACAAGGCGTTCGACGCCTCGATGGCCGGCATGCAGTTCAAGCGCAGCATCCGCTCGCCCAACGGCGAGGACGTGCTGTACATCTTCTACGAACGCGAGGGCGGTCGCTCGGCGCTGTTCGTGTACAACACCATCCAGCGCGTGCTGCAGAACCCCGTGTTCGGCCACGGCTATGCCTTCCTGCAGGATGGGCGCATGGTGTTGTTCCATGCCGAAGGCGCAGAACCGACCCGCATCCATCCGATGCAGGTGTGGCAGACGCCGTTCAGCAGCGACGAATTCGCTGCCAGCCGACCGCCCGGCAACACCTTCATGGGCCGCATCGGCAATGCCGAACTGGTGCGCGGCATCTCCAACCTGTTCAACCTGGCGCGCGAGATCGACGGCCAGGACGTGTCGGTGCAGCGCTACCAGCGCCTGGTAGCCGATACCCGCCGCCTGTTCGACACCCACCACTGGCTGGGCGACGAGGCCTGCGATGGTGCCGAGGCGCTGCTGCGGCAGATCAGCGCCACCGGCGAATCGGTGCTGGACGAATACGAGAAGGTGCAGTCGATCCGCCAGCAGTCGGCGCAGGCGATGGTCGACGCCGAGGCCACGCACAAGGCCCTGCTGGGCCGCCTGCAGCCGCAGAACTGGAACGAGGTGCAGGCCTTCGTCGAGGCGCTGAACGAAATCACCGCGCTGCGCGGGCGGCTGCTGACCATCCGCGAGCTGCGCTATATCGATACCGCGCGCATCGAGGCCATGGCTGCCGAACTGGTGCAGGCCCAGGACCGCGTCGGTGCGGCAACCGGTGAATTCCTGGCTGGCGATGCCGCACTGGCACCGCTGGGCAGCCGCCTGCAGGCGCTGGACGAAGCCGCCCAGCAGGCCAGCAGCGCGCGCCAGCTGGACGAGCAGCTGGACGGCATGCGCGCCATGGCCGCCGACCTGGACATGCTGTCCGAACTGATGGCCGGGCTGAAGGTGGACGATGCCACCGCGCGCACCCGCGTGGTCGAATCCATTTCCGCGCTGTACGGACGGCTGAACCAGGCGCGCACCCGCGCCGAACAGCGCCGCCGCACCCTCGGTTCGGCCGAGGCCGTGGCGCAGTTCGCCGCCCAGTTCGCGTTGTTCTCGCAGTCCATCACCAGCGCGCTGGCGATGGCCAACGATCCGGAAAGGGCCGACGAACAGCTGTCACGCCTGCTGGTGCAGCTGGAAGAACTGGAGAGCCAGTTCGGCGAGCATGAGCAGTTCCTCGGCGACATCCTCAGCAAGCGCGAAGAACTGGTCGA
This sequence comes from Stenotrophomonas sp. 59, assembly GCF_030291095.1. Lineage (NCBI taxonomy): Bacteria > Pseudomonadati > Pseudomonadota > Gammaproteobacteria > Lysobacterales > Lysobacteraceae > Stenotrophomonas > Stenotrophomonas sp. 59. Next base: position 3,164,364 of record NZ_CP127408.1, on the reverse strand, counting down.
GGCCTTCGAAACGCACAAGCAGGCGCTGCTGGACGACCGCCAGCGCAAGGCACGTTCAGTACTGGATGCGGCCAACCGCATCCTCGATGGCCTGGCCAAGCGCACCGAGCGTTTCGCCACCGCCGATGAACTCAATGCGTTCTTCGCCGGCGACCCGTTGATCCTCAAGCTGCGCGAGCTGGCCGAGCGGCTGCGCATGCTGCGCGACAACGTCAAGGCCGATGACATCGAGGCGCGCCTGAAGGGCGTGCGCGACCAGGCCGTGCGCCAGCTGCGCGATCGCAGCGACCTGTACGAAGCCGGTGGCAACGTGGTCCGGCTTGGCCCGCGCCACCGCTTCAGCGTCAACACCCAGGCCCTGGACCTGACCCTGTTGCCGCGCGGCGATACGCTGGCCATCCACCTGACCGGCACCGACTTCCTGGAAACCCTGCACGACCCGGAACTGGAGGCACTCAAGCCGTTCTGGCCGGTGACGCTGGATTCGGAATCCGATGCGATCTATCGCGGCGAATACCTGGCCGGCAGCCTGCTGCTGGCCGCGCAGCAGGGCCACGATGGGCTGGACCTGGCCCAGCTGCAGCACGAAGTCGCCACACCCGAAGCACTGGACCAGCGCGTTCGTGCCTTCGCTGCGCCGCGCTATCGCGAAGGCTACGAGCGCGGTATCCATGACCACGACGCCGCGCTGATCCTGCGCGCGCTGCTGCCCTTGCAGCAGTCTGCGGGCGCGCTGCGTCACGCCCCGCGGGTGCGTGCGCTGGCCCTGCTGTTCTGGGCGGTGCAGCAGCGCGAAGAAGCGGTACTGCAATGGCCCAGCCGCCAGGCCGGAGCGGAAACCATCGCTCGCCTGTTCGGCTCCGACGAAGGGCGTGACGCCCTGCGCGTGGAAATGGCTGCTGCGCTGAGTGCGTTCGCGCAGTCGCAGTCATTGCCCTTCGACGAAGAAGCCGCCGAGGCGGCGGCCGCCTATCTGGGCGAAGAACTGGTCAACGGCGAACCCGTGTTCAGCACCAGCAAGCATGCCCAGGCCCTGCTGGAGGCCCTGGCCCATCAGCTGGACCAGGCCGGGCAGCGCGAAGTACTGGAGCGCGCCCTGCAGCGTACGCAGGACCCGCTGGCCGCGCGCTGGGCATTGGCCGGGCAATGGCTGCGCGCGCTGGCCGGCCTGCCTGCACAGGCCGCGCATGCCGGTTATGCTGACGAGGCCGCTGCGCTGCTGCTGGTGCAGCGCCAGCTGCGCACGCGGGCCAGCGATGCGCCGCTGCGCGTGGACGTGCCAGGCCTGCTTGGCGAACACCCGCGCATCCACAACGGCTCGCTGTCGTTGTCGCTGGATGACTTCCTGGCGCGCCTGCAGCACCATCTCAAGCGCTTCGTGCCGGATTTCCACGCCTACCAGGCCGTGCGCCAGGGCATCATCAACCGCGAGCGGCAGACCCTGCGCCTGTCCGAATTCAAGGCGCGGCCGCTGTCTTCGTTCGTCCGCAACAAGCTGATCAACGACGTCTACCTGGGCGTGATCGGCGACAACCTGGCCAAGCAGATGGGCACGGTCGGCGAGAACAAGCGCAGCGACCTGATGGGCCTGCTGATGATGATCTCGCCACCGGGCTACGGCAAAACCACGCTGATGGAATACGTGGCGCACCGGCTGGGCCTGGTCTTCATGAAGATCAACGGCCCGGCGCTGGGTCACGAGGTGCGTTCGCTGGACCCGGCACAGGCGCCCGATGCCACCTCGCGGCAGGAACTGGAAAAGCTCAACCTGGCGCTGGAGATGGGCAACAACACCATGCTGTATGTCGACGACATCCAGCACACCCATCCCGAGTTCCTGCAGAAGTTCATCTCGCTGTGCGATGGCACCCGTCGCATCGAAGGCGTGTGGCGTGGCCGCACCCGCACCTACGACATGCGTGGCAAGAAGTTCTGCGTGGTCATGGCCGGCAACCCGTACACCGAGTCCGGTGAGGTGTTCAAGATTCCGGACATGCTGGCCAACCGCGCCGACATCTACAACCTCGGCGATGTGCTGGGTGGCATGGAAGCGTCGTTCACCCTGAGCTACATCGAGAACAGCCTGACCTCCAACCCGGTCCTGGCGCCGCTGGCCACGCGTGACATGGCCGACCTGTACGTGCTGGTCGATCGTGCGATGGGCAAGGACGTGTCCACCAATGGCCTCAGCCACGCGTACAGCAGCGCTGAGATCAACGAGATCACCGCCACTCTGCAGCGCATGCTGCGCGTTCGCGACGTGGTCTACCGGGTAAACCAGCAGTACATCGCCAGCGCCGCGCAGGACGACCGTTACCGTACCGAGCCGCCGTTCCGGCTGCAGGGCAGCTACCGCAACATGAACAAGCTGGCGGAGAAGATCTCGCCGGTGATGAACGAGGACGAGCTGCAGCAGCTGATCTCCGACCACTACCTGGGCGAGGCGCAGCTGCTGACCACCGGCGCCGAGGAGAACCTGCTGAAGCTGGCCGAACTGCGCGGCGTGCTGGATGAGGTGCAGTCGCAGCGCTGGGCTCAGATCAAGCGTGATTTCCTGCGCAACAAGGCCATGGGAGCCGACGACAGCGATGTCGGTGGACGCGTGGTCGCGCAGTTGGCGGACATCGCCAGCGCGCTGCAGTTGCCGCCGGCGGCGCCGGAGGTGGCGCCCGTTGCCGTTGCCGATCCGGCGCCGTGGCCGGCATTGCTGGAGGCTCTGCAGCGCCTCTCCGAAACACGCCCTGTGCCCGCTGCGCCGGAGCCGGTCGCGGTTGCCCACAGCGCGCCGGCCACGCTGCTGGCCGAAGATCTGCAGGCCGGGTTGGCGCCTCTGCTCGAACTGCTGGTGGCATCACAGGCGCAGCAGGCACAGGTGTCGCAGACCCTGGCGGCGTTCGCCGGTTGGGCGCGGCAGCAGGTCGAGCGCGGCGGCTCCAGCGGCGCGGTGCCGCCGCGTGCACGGGTACGGCGTGCGACGACGCCGGAAGAACGCGCACTGGATGAAGCGCTGATGCGCCACTTCTACGGCGAATCGCTGCCGCCGGAAGACAGCGAGGGCGGCCTGGCATCGACACCGCAGCCGCCGCCGCTGCCGTGATGCCGCAGGCGCCACTGCCGTCACCGGTGTTGCCGGACACGACCGATATCGCCGTGCTGGCCGATTACGGTACGCCGCTGCTGCAGGCACTTGCGCAGCGGGCCGTCACGTTGCCCTCGGTTGCGGGCGAAGGCCTGGTGGCCGCGCTGGCGCGTATCGCTCTGGCCCTGCAGGCGGGGAATCCTGCGCAGATCCGGCGACAGGAAGGCTGGTGGGGGCGCCTGCTTGGGCGCGATGTAGACCGCGAAGCGGAAGGGCACGCGCTGCAGTCGCAACTGGGGGTGCTGGCCCTGCAGGCGCGCGAGCAGGCCCAGCACCTGCAGCATTGCCAGCAGCAGCGAGCCCTGGCCATCGTTGAACGTTCAGAGGCGGCCACAGCACTGGACGCCTGGGCCGAGCTGGGCGCATCACGGCTGGCGCAGTGTGATGCGTCCGGGCATGCCGCGCTGTCGCAACGGCTGGATCACCTGCGCCGGCTGGCGACTCTGCATCGCGTCGAAGCCGGTCAATGGCAGCTGCTGCAGGACCAGGACACGGTGCTGCTGCAGCATTTCGCACGCATCCATGATGTCCTGCTGCCCGCCTGGCGACAGGCCGCACTGGCCGACCAGAGCGCCGCAGGTGCTGCATTGGCGGGGAAGGCGGCTGCGTTGCACGCCCAGATCGATGACGAGGTTGCGGCCGCTCAGGCTAGACTGCGCTGAATCGGCTACAGCCGCTTACCTACTTCAAGGAGATCGCCCGATGGTCCAGGACAGTCAGAGCCCCGGCACGCTGGTACCCGCCAACACTGCCGTTTCCACGCTCGACGAAGGCACGCTGAAGGCACTTGGCCTGGTCCATGAGGATCTGCCGCGCATCGCCGAGATCCGCCGTGAGCTGGATGACCTGCGCCCAGGCAACCTGCAGGTGTTCGGCCGCGACGCCGCCAACCGCACGGCCGCGTTCTCCAGCCAGCTGCTGGACCAGGTGCGCAATCGTGATCTCGATGCCAGTGGTGAAAAGCTGGGTGAAGTCGTGCGCATCGCACGCAGCCTCAAGCTCGACGGATTCGCGCAGCGTTCCAGGGTGCCGTTGATTGGAGGCCTGATCGATCGGTTGCGCGCATCCAAGGGTGAACTGGTGCAGAAGTTCAGCGACACCAATGCGCAGATCGAGCAGCTGCTGGGAGACGTCGGCGCGCAGCAGGTGCTGATGGGCAAGCGTGTGGGCGAGTTCGACCGCATGCACGATATCGTCCGTGAGGAACGCCATGCTCTGGGCCTGTACGCCGCTGCGGGCAAGCAGCGGCTGGCCGAACTGCAGACCGAGCAGCTGGCCGGGCAGGGCAGTGAGGACCCGCAGCAGCGGATCCGCCTGGGCGAGGTCGAAAATGCGATCCGCCTGATCGACAAGCGGGTGTCCGACCTCCAGCTGATGCAGCATGCCGCCGACCAGTCGCTGCCGATGATCCGCCTGATCCAGGCCAATGCACTGCAGCTGATCGAGAAGTTCAACACGGTCCGCGAGATCACCATCCCGTCGTGGAAGCGCCAGTTTGCGATCCAGCTGTCACTGGGCGAGCAGAAGACCGCCGCGGAGCTGGCCAGCGCCATCGACGACGCGACCAACGAACTGATGCGCCGCAACGCGGACCTGATGCGCCAGGCCTCGGTGGATACCGCACGCAGCAACCAGCGCGGCGTGATCGACGTGGCCACGCTGCGCCATGTTCACGACCAGCTGATCGCCACGGTGGAAGAAGTGCGCAGCATCCATCGTGAGGGGATGCAGCAGCGGCAGCAGGCGGAAGTGGAACTGTCGCGCCTGCGCGAAGACCTTCAGCAGCGACTGGCCACCCCGGCCGCCAGCTGAAAAAAGGGGACGGAGGGGATCAAGTCGTAAGTGGCACAAACGACTTGATCCCTCCGTCCCCTTTTTCATTGTCAGCGCAGCTGCTGGCTCGCCCAGTCCGCCAGTGCTTCCACGCGCGAGTTGGCCGGGCCATCCGGCCATGCCAGTACCCAGAAGCCGCCGGTGGCGGCAAATCCCCAGGGCGCGACCAGGCGGCCTGCCGCCAGGTCCTCGGCCACCAGCGGCTCCGGCGCGATCGCCGGGCCCAGCCCGGCTACCGCGGCTTCCAGCAGGTAGTACAGGTGCTCGAAGGCGGTGCCCAGATGCAGCTTCGACACGTCCAGGTCGTGCACCTGTGCCCATGCCGGCCATGCCTGCGGCCGTGAGCTGGTGTGCAGCAGCGTCTCCTGCAGCAGCGCCGAGGGCGGTGCATGCCGCAGGCGCTGCGCCGCCGGATGCGATGGCGCCACCACCACGCCAACCCGTTCCGGTGCCAACTCGCGTACCTGCCAGCCCCGTGGCCACGGGCCCTGCGCCAGCAGCAGCACGGCGTCCAGCGCCGCCTGCGCTTCGGTGAAACTGCCATCCAGTGCCGACCACTGCAGGCGCACGCCGGGCAGGGCGGCCTGCAGCGCTGGCAGACGTGGAATCATCCAGCGCGCCAGCACGCTGCCACTGCAGCCCAGTACCAGCGCTGGAGAGGCTGCCGGCCGTCGCAGTTCGCGCACGCAGTCTTCGATGCCGCTGAATGCCTCGCCGCAGGCTGCCTGCAGGCGGGTACCGGCGACGGTCAGGCGCAGGCCACGACCGGCCCGCTGGAACAACGCCAGGCCAAGGTGATCCTCCAGCAGCTTCAACTGCCGACTGACCGCACCGTGGGTGACGTGCAGGTCCTGCGCGGCGCGACCAACGCCGCCGAGACGGGCCGTGGCCTCGAACGCGCGCAGTGCATTGAGTGGAGGCAGCAGGGAACGACTCATGTGAGATTTCCTGACGATATGCGCCAGATAATATCCATTTTCCGGTCACGACCCGTGCGCTAGAGTATCCACCTGTCTGAACCACCGGTCGTATCCATGTCTGCCTCCCCCATTGCCGACTATCACGCTTTCCCGGATGCCCAGGGCCACTTCGGCCGCTACGGCGGCAGTTTCGTTGCCGAAACCCTGGTCGGCCCGCTGCAGGAACTGGCCCAGGCCTATGACCAGGCGCGCCAGGATCCCGCATTCCAACTGGCCTACGACCGCGACCTGGCCCATTACGTGGGCCGGCCTAGCCCGATCTATCATGCCCAGCGCCTGAGCGATCACGTCGGCGGCGCGCAGATCCTGCTCAAGCGCGAGGACCTGAACCACACTGGCGCGCACAAGATCAACAACACCATCGGCCAGGCCCTGCTGGCGGCGCGGATGGGCAAGAAGCGCATCATTGCCGAGACCGGCGCCGGCCAGCATGGCGTGGCCAGCGCCACGGTCGCCGCGCGGCTGGGCCTGGAATGCGTGGTGTACATGGGCGCCACCGACATCGAGCGGCAGAAGATCAACGTCTACCGCATGAAGCTGCTGGGCGCGACGGTGGTGCCGGTCACCTCCGGCTCGGCCACCCTGAAGGACGCGCTCAACGAAGCCATGCGCGACTGGGTGACCAACGTGCAGGACACCTTCTACATCATCGGCACCGTGGCCGGCCCGGATCCGTATCCGCGCATGGTCCGTGACTTCAATGCCATCGTCGGCCGTGAGGCGCGCGAGCAGATGCTGGCTGAGTACGGCCGCCTGCCGGATGCGATCACCGCCTGCGTGGGCGGCGGCAGCAATGCGATCGGCCTGTTCCATGCCTTCCTCAACGACCGCCAGGTCGAGATCGTCGGCGCTGAAGCGGCAGGTGATGGCATCAGCACCGGCCGTCACGCCGCCTCGATCGCTGCCGGTCGCCCGGGCGTGCTGCACGGCAACCGCACCTATGTGCTGTGCGATGACGACGGCCAGATCATCGAGACCCATTCGGTGTCGGCAGGCCTGGACTATCCGGGCGTCGGCCCGGAGCACGCGTTCCTGGCCGATACCGGTCGCGCACGCTATCTGGGCATCACTGACGAGGAAGCGCTGCAGGCATTCCATCTGCTGGCCCACACCGAAGGCATCCTGCCGGCGCTGGAGTCCAGCCACGCGCTGGCGCAGGCGATCAAGCTGGCGCGTGAGCGTCCGCGTGACCAGATCGTCCTCTGCAATCTGTCCGGCCGTGGTGACAAGGACGTGCATACGATTGCCGCGCGCGAAGGGCTGGTACTGTGAGCGCGCTGCTGCGGAACAGCGGCGTGCTTCTGCTGGCACTGGGCCTGGCCGCGTGCCAGCCGCCGGAACCACCAGTGCTTGCGCCGGCTGCCAAGGCCACCACGCAGCCCGCACAGCAGCCGGCCGCCAATGATGACCTGGATCCGATGGCGCGTACGCCGATCGTCGATCCGCCATCGGTGGAAGATACGGACAGCGATGACGCGCCAGCGGTGGCCTCGGTGGCGCTGGACCATGCCGGCGAGGTATTGATCGGACAGCACATGACCGATCTGAAGGCCTTCGGGCCGTGGACGGCACAAGGGGCCGTCGAAGCCATCGGCGGTAGTTGCGAGTACTACGACGGCAAGGGGCTGCCACCCGGCGTGTCGATGATGACCGATGAAGATCGGGTGGTCCGTTTCGACCTCGGCCTGGATCCGGAAAGTGGGGCGCCGACCCAGCAGCCAGGTCCATTCGGCCTGCGCGTCGGCATGACCCGCGCCCAGGCGATTGCCCGGTTCCCGAAGCCGCCTGTGTCCAGCCCGCATGCCTACGATGGCGAGCAGGGCGAGTATCTCACCTGGCAGGACCCGGGCTCGGCCCTTGGCATCCGAGTGGAACTGTTTGAAGGGAAGGTCATCCAGATGCACTGGGGGACCAGTGATGCGATTGAACTGATTGAAGGATGTGCCTGAGATGCCTGTATCCCGACTCGATGCCTGTTTCCAGCGCCTGCGCGAGCAGCAGCGCAAGGCACTTATCCCCTTCGTCACCGCCGGCGATCCCTCGTTGGAGGCCACGGTGCCGGTCATGCACGCGCTGGTCGACGCCGGTGCCGACGTGATCGAACTGGGCGTGCCGTTCTCCGACCCGATGGCGGATGGCCCGACCATCCAGCGCAGCTCCGAACGCGCGCTGGCGCGGGGAGCCGGCAGCCGCTACGTGCTGCAGGCCGTGGCGCAGTTCCGCGAGCGCGACGCGCAGACGCCGGTGGTACTGATGGGCTACCTGAACCCGGTGGAGATCCATGGCTACGCGGCCTTCGCCAAGGCGGCCGTGGAGGCCGGCGTGGATGGTGTGCTGCTGGTCGACCTGCCGCCGGAAGAAGCCGGTGAAGCGCAGCAGGCCTTCGATGCAGCTGGCCTGGCGCTGGTGCTGCTGGCCTCGCCGACCACCAGCGAGGCGCGTGCCGACAAGCTGCTGGCGCTGGCCCGTGGCTATCTCTATTACGTCAGCTTTGCCGGTGTCACCGGCGCTTCCGAGCGCCTGGACAGTGATGCCGCCAGTGCCCGTCTGCAGGCGCTGCGCGGGCGTGCCTCGGTGCCGGTGGTGGCCGGCTTCGGCATCAGGGATGCCGACAGTGCCGCGGCCATGGCCCGCCAGGCCGACGGCGTGGTGGTGGGCAGCGCGCTGGTGGCGGCGCTGGCCGAAGCGGATTCGGCCGAAGACGCAGCCCTGCGCGCTCGCACCTTCCTGGCCCCGCTGCGGCAGGCGCTGGACGCGTAATGGTAGCGCCGGGCCATGCCCGGCGGTGCGGCAGGCGGGACATCCGCCGGGCATGGCCCGGCGCTACCCAGCACCTAAACGTACGTCCCAGCATGGTTTTTTCCAGCACCCCCATGCCCGGCAAGGGGGTGCACGGGCAGGGAAAGCGGAGCTAGACTGTCCGCCTTTGCGGCCCCCGGGCCGCCCTGAACGGAAGTGTCCTCCCGCATGAGTTGGCTCAGCAAGTTGATGCCGTCCGGCATCCGCACCGACAACACCCCCAGCAAGAAGCGCAGTGTCCCCGAGGGCCTGTGGGAAAAGTGCAGCAACTGCGGCAGCGCGTTGTACCGTCCGGAACTGGAAGAAAACCTGGAGGTCTGCCCGAAGTGCGGCCATCACATGGCGATCCGCGCGCGCGCGCGCCTGGCCGCCCTGTTCGACGCCGACAGCACCACCGAGATCGGTGCGCGCCTGGGGCCGACTGACCTGCTCAAGTTCAAGGACCAGAAGAAGTACAGCGAGCGCATCAAGATCGCGCAGAAGAACACGGGTGAGTACGACGCGCTGATCGCCATGCGCGGCCTGCTCAAGGGCCGTGCGCTGGTCGCCTCGTCGTTCGATTTCGCCTTCATGGGCGGTTCGATGGGCTCGGTGGTGGGTGAGCGTTTCGCGCTGGCTGCTGAAACCGCAGTGGAGATCGGTGCGCCTTACGTGTGCTTCTCGCAGAGCGGCGGCGCGCGCATGCAGGAAGGCCTGTTCTCGCTGATGCAGATGGCCAAGACCTCGGCCGCGCTGGGCAAGCTGCGCGAAGCTGGCCTGCCGTACATCTCGGTGCTGACCCACCCGACCACCGGTGGTGTATCAGCGTCGTTCGCGATGCTGGGCGACATCAACATCGCCGAACCGCAGGCGCTGATCGGCTTTGCCGGCCCGCGCGTGATCGAGCAGACCGTGCGCGAGAAGCTGCCGGAAGGCTTCCAGCGCTCGGAGTTCCTGCTGGAGCACGGTGCCATCGACCAGATCTGCGACCGCCGCGAGATGCGCGACCGCCTGTCCGATCTGCTGGCCATGCTGGGTCGCCAGCCGGCGCCGGAGGTGGCTTGATGGGAGGCCGCAAGTACTTCGGTACTGACGGCATCCGCGGACGGGTCGGCCAGGGTGTGATCTCGGCTGACTTCGTGCTGCGCCTGGGCAATGCCCTGGGCCGTGTCCTGGTGGCCCAGCGCGGCCAGGACGGGCGCCGACCGATCGTGGTGATCGGCAAGGACACCCGCATTTCCGGCTACATGTTCGAGGCGGCGCTGGAGGCCGGCCTGGTCGCGGCCGGTGCCGATGTGCAGCTGCTGGGGCCGATGCCGACGCCGGCAGTGGCGTTCCTGACCCGCACGCTGGGCGTGGACGCCGGCATCGTCATCAGTGCCTCGCACAATCCGCATTACGACAACGGCATCAAGTTCTTCTCCGCCCAGGGCGAGAAGCTCGACGATGCCACCGAACTGGCCCTGGAAGCGGCACTGGACGTTCCGTTCACCACGGCCGAATCGGAAAAGCTGGGCAAGGCATCGCGCGCGCGCGAGGCGGTCGGCCGCTACATCGAGTTCTGCAAGGCCAGCGTGCCGCGCACATTCGACCTGCGTGGCCTGCGCCTGGTGCTGGATTGCGCGCACGGAGCCACCTACCAGATCGCGCCGCTGCTGTTCCGCGAACTGGGTGCCGAGGTGATCGGCATCGGGGCCGAGCCCAATGGCGTGAACATCAACGCCGGCGTGGGTTCCACCCATATCGACAACCTGGCCGCCAAGGTCCGCGAGACGCGTGCCGATCTCGGCATCGCGTTCGACGGTGATGGCGATCGCGTGCTGATGGCTGACGACCAGGGCAACCCGGTGGACGGCGATGACCTGCTGTACATCCTGGCTCGTGCGTGGAAGGCCGAAGGCCGCCTGCGCGGCCCGGTGGTCGGTACGCTGATGAGCAATTACGGCGTGGAAAAGGCGTTCGCCGACCTGCAGATACCGTTCGTGCGCAGCAACGTCGGTGATCGCTACGTGCACCAGGCGCTGGTCGAAGGCGGGGGCGTTCTTGGCGGTGAGGCCTCGGGCCACCTGCTGTGCCTGGACCGGGCGACCACCGGCGACGGTATTGTCAGCGCCCTGCAGGTACTGGTGGCACTGCGCAACAGCGGCCAGACCCTGCGCCAGGCGCTGAAGGGCCTGGAGCGGGTACCGCAGAAGACGGTCAACGTGCGGTTGGGCAATGTCTCGGCCAAGGCCACGGTGCAGGCCGGCAGCGTGCAGGCCGCGCTGGCGGCCGCGCAGCAGTCGGTTGCCGGTCGCGGTCGCGCGTTCCTGCGCCCGTCCGGTACCGAGCCGGTGGTGCGGGTTACCGTGGAGGCCGATGACGCCACGCTGATGCAGGAAACGCTGGATCGGCTGTCTGCAGCGGTGCGTGAAGCCGCTGCCTGAGTCGCGGTGGCGGTACAAGCTGGAACATCAACATGGCCGCGTTTGCGGCCATGTTGCTTTCCGGCGGCCGTGGCTGAACGATGCGCGACCGGTGACCATGTTCAGCTGCGGCTGGGCTCTTTGTGACGCGTCATGAACGACGCGCAGCGTATTCCCGGTACCAGGCTCCCTTGCAATCACGCAGGGCTTGCGCAGGCAGGGGGCCGGTCGGAGCGGACCGCGTTCCATCCTTCTTCTTTCGTTGCAAGGACCCTGACCATGAACACCTCACTGCGCTACAGCCGCTGCCTGCTGGCAGGGGCGCTGCTGGTGATGCCGTTGCTGGGTGGTATCTCCATCGCCAGTGCCGAGCGCCGCCCCGAAGGAGGGGCACATATATCCGCACCGCGCGAAGAGCCGATGCGGGCGCCGTGGGGTTACCCCCGGATGGAGCGCCCACGCGAACTGGGCAATGCGCGGCCGGCCTTCCGCGATGAGTACCGGCACAACTTCCGCGCCGATCATGCCTTCCGCATCGGGCCTTACCATCCGCCGATCGGCTATGCCTACCAGCGTTGGCACTACGGCCAGATCCTGCCGCGCCCGTACTGGGTCGGGGACTACATCCTCAACGACTTCTGGCTGTTCGGCCTGGATATGCCGCCGATGGGCTACGAGTGGGTGCGCTATGGCCCGGATGCGCTGCTGATCAACACCGGCAATGGTGAGATCGTGCAGGTCGTGTACGGGCGTTTCTTCTGACCACTGGCGCCTGCCCGCATCAGCGCGCGGGCAGGTGCGCTGGCATTGCACCCTGCGCGGCCTGTGCCATCGCCCGCTGCCACTTCCAGGTGTCCCGGCACATGTCGGTGAGATCGTGGCGCGCCTTCCAGCCCAGCTCGCGCAGCGCCAGCGAGGCATCGGCGAAGCTGACCGCGATGTCGCCATTGCGTCGCGGCACGATGCGGAACGGAATCCGTATGCCGGTGGTGAGCTCGAAGGCCTGGATCAGTTCCAGCACGCTGTGGCCCTGGCCGGTGCCAAGGTTGAGGGTGATGCTGCGCCGCTGGTCGCGAAGGAACTGCAGGGCCAGCACGTGGGCGCTGGCGACGTCCTGCACATGGATGTAGTCGCGCACGCCGGTACCGTCATGGGTCGGATAGTCATCCCCGAAGACCTGCACTTCCGGCAGCAGCCCGGCGGCAACCTGTGCGATGTACGGCATCAGGTTGCTCGGCGTGCCATGCGGCAGCTCGCCGATCAGCGCGCTGGCGTGGGCGCCGACCGGGTTGAAGTAGCGCAGCGTCGCGATATGCAGGTCCTGGCCCGTTGCCGCCAGGTCGGCGAGCAGCTGCTCGACCACCAGCTTGGTGCGCCCATAGGGCGTCATCGCACAGGTTGAAGCGGTCTCGGCCACCGGGCAGTGGTCCTGGTTGCCGTACACCGTTGCCGAAGAGCTGAAGACCAGCAGCTGCACGCCTGCATCCTGCATGGCACCGAACAGGGCAATCGAACCGCTGATGTTGCTGTCGAAGTACTGCAGTGGAATCTTCTGGGATTCGCCCACGGACTTGAGCGCTGCGAAGTGCAGCACGGCATCGATCGCGTGCTCCTGCATCAAGGCGGCCATGCGCGGTCGATCCCGGATGTCAGCCTGCACGAACACCGGTGCCGTGCCGGTGATCCGTCCGATGCGCTCGACCACGCTGGCGTCGCTGTTGCACAGCGAGTCCACGATGACCACGCCGTGCCCCCGCTGCTGCAGCTCCACGCATGCATGCGAGCCGATGTAGCCAGCACCGCCGGTCACCAGTACGTTCATTGCCTTCACTGTTCCTTGGAGTCCATTCGAAAACCGGGTGCTGCCGTGATGAGGATGGACGTGGCCTCTTAAGGGCCAGGTACCATCTTCTTCTGCCGTGCCTTGAAGCCGTTGAAGATCGGCGCGATCAGCGGGTTGTAGCTCCATGCGATGCGCTTGCGCAGCCAGCTGGCCGGCCGGTTGCGGATCGCGAAGCGATAGATGCGCTCCGGATCGCCACCGATCACGTTGCGGCCGAACGGGTGGGTGGTGTGCAGGTAGCGGAAGCCCTGTTCGCGTGCCACTTCGATGTAGTCATCGTCGAAGTCACCATAGGGCCAGCACAGCGTATCGGAGACTTCGCCGAGCTTCTCCAGCAGCGTCTGCTTCGCCATGGCCAGGTCGCCGCTGATGCCTTCGCGGCGCTGTGCACGGTCCAGGTCATCGCGCTTGAGCCAACGGGTGTGGCTGTGGGTATGGCAGTGGACCTCGAACGTGCCGGCTTCGATTGCCGCACGCGCTTCGCTCCAGCGCATCATTACTTCGTCGCTGCGGCCCTGCTTGTAGATCAGGTCTTCGCAGGCGCGATGTTCCGGCGTGGCCGGCAGCTCGGCGCCTTCGATGCCTGCATGCGGGCGGATCGGGCCTTCGTGCATCCAGCCGGTGACCACGAACACCACCGCATGCATGCCGTACTTCTGCAGGATCGGATGGGCATAGACCCAGTTGTCCAGATAGCCGTCGTCGAACGTGATCACGATCGACTTGCGCGGCACCGGCTTGCCGGCCAGGAAGCCGGCGTACTGGTCCAGCGTCAGCGAGGTCCAGCCGGTGCGTGCGAGCCAGGCGATCTGGCTCTCGAAGTTCTCCGGGGATACGGTGATCATGCCCGGCGAGTTGCTGACATGGTGGTGCATCAGCACCGGTACGGTTCTGGCGTTAGCCATGACCCAGCTCCTTCAACCATTGGAGGTAGTAGTTTTCGGTGGCCTCTCCGTGGCCGGTCGCGCTGAACTGCCTGGCGCTGCGGATCCAGTCCCAACCGGCGCGGCCCATCTGCCGCCGACGTTCCTGATCATCCACCAGCAGCCGCAACGCGCCAGTGAGGGCGGCGTCATCACCCAGCCGGGTGAGGATGGCATTGCTGCCTTCCACCAGCATTTCAGGCACGCCGCCAACGTGATGCGAGACGATCGGCAGCGCCGCCTGTGCAGCCTCGAGGAACACGGTGCCCGAGGCTTCCTTGTGGGTGGCCAGGGCGAAGATGTCGAAACCGGCCATCAGCCGGTGGGCATCGCTGCGGAAGCCGAGCAGGTGGACCTGCTGCTCCAGGCCGAGTTCGCTGCGCAGGGCCTGCAGGCGGCCCATCACCGGCTCGCCGTCACCGACCACGGCCAGGTGCAGGTCGGGATTGGCCTTGCACAGTGGTGCCATGGCGCGCAGCAGTTCGGCATGGCCCTTGGGCTCGCGCAGCACGGCGACGCAGCCGACCACGATGTCGCGCTCGGCGAAACCGAGTTCGGCGCGGACCTGTGCACGGGTGTCCTGCAGGTTCTTCCAGGGATCGCCCTGCTCAGTCATGCCCCAGCGCGGGGGCGTCGCCATGGGGGGCACGATGCCGATGTGCCCGGCGGCAATGCCGCGGTCGACCAGCAGCCGCTTTACGAAATCGCTGACGGTGATGATCCGGTGCGGAAGTCCGGTATAGGTCAGCAGCGAATTGACCGGGCTCATCAGGTGGCGCGAGCGCACCACCAGTGGCGTGCCGCCCAGGCGTGCACCGGCAGCGGCGATCAGTGCATCGCGGCGGCTGGTGGTGTTGACCACGTCGTAGCGCTCGCGGCGCACCAGGCGTGACACCGACCAGATGCCGCGCAGCAGCCGTGCCAGGCCGCCCATGCGCAGGGTATGCACGGTGAAGCCATCGTCGCGCGCGAGTTGGGCCAGGCGGGCATCGGGCTGGCACAGCAGCGACACCTGGTGCCCACGCGCACGCATCACCTGCATGTGGCGGAAGATGTAGATCTCCTGGCCACCCATTCCCCGGGCAGCTTCGGTATGCAGGATCCGCAGCGAGCGTTTCATGGAATCCATCCTCTGTGGTCAGCGGTTGCGGAAGCGGGTCAGCGCTTCCCATGCGGTACGGACGGCGCCGGCATCCGGGGCCTGTTGCGGCAGCGGGCGGTAGTGCAGGTCAAGCGCCGTCGCATTGCCGAACTTGTCGAACACGTAGATGGCGTTGCCGTGCCGGACGGCGCGTTGTGACCAGCTTTCGACCACCAGTGCGCGCTCGCCTGCGGGTTCGGCCAGCAGATCCTGTCCGGTGCTGAAGTCGCCCAGTGCGTTCTCGCAACCCAGCGCGTGGCGCATCAGGGTCGGCACCCAGTCCTCATGCGAACTGATGCGTGATTCGTGGCCGCTGCCCTGGCCGGGCCAGTGCAGCACGAACGGCACCTGCAGCTGGTAGTCGGAGAAGTTGCCGTTGTGGCCCCAGTAGTTCAACTTCAGATCGTTGAACTCCTCGGCGTGGTCGCCGGTGACCAGCACGATGGTGTTCTGGTCCAGGCCCTGCGCGCGCAGATCGTCCAGCAGGGTGCCGACGAGGCTGTCGGCGTAATGCACGGCGGTCCGGTAGCGGTTCAGTTCCGGGGCCGGGTCGTGGTCAGGGCCGAACTTGAGGAAGTCGATTTCCTGCGCCATCGGGGTCGCCAGCGGTGGGTAGCCTGCGGGCATGTGGTAGGGCGCATGGGTGGAATCGAGGAAGACGAAGCCGAACCACGGCGTGTGCGCCGCCTGGCTGGCACGGATGTCCTTCTGAAGCGAGGCCACGATGCTGCTGTCACGGCCTTCCGAACCCAGCTCGGACGGGCCCTGGTGCAACTGGTCGCGGACGTCCGCAAATGCAGTGCGGTCGAATTCCGGGCTGTACATCGGCGCGCTGCCGTACAGATGCAGGTCATACCCCTGCTGCCCCAGCACCTTGAACAGCTGTGAGCCGCGCTGCTCGTCAAGCATGCTTTGCCAGTAGCCGCCCGGCAGGCCGTAGAGCAGGCCGAACAGGCCGTAACGGGTGGCGTTGCCCGTGCTGAAATGGCGGTCGTAGACGCGAGCGGAGGCCGCCAGTGCCGAGGTGTTCGGCATGATCTGCGGGGTAAGCGCATCGTGGCGCAGCGATTCCAGCACGACCATCAGCACGTTCGGTCGCTGTGGGTTCTGGCAGCGCAGCGGCTGCAGCGGATACAGCAGCTGCGCATGGCGTGGATCGGGCAGGCCGACCTGCTGTTCACTGACCACGCCCAGCCTGCGCATGAAGCTCTTGGCGGTGATCGGCTGGGCCCAGGGCAGGTAGTTCCACTGGGCAATCACGTCACGGTCGCCGCGTGCGTCGTAGTAGGCGGTGGCCACCTGGCCGCTCGCCATCAGCAGGGCGGCCACCGCCCAGGCCTGCAGCACCCTGCGGCGGCGGGGCGCGGCCGGCAGCAGCTTCCAGCACGCCCAGGCCAGGATGCCCTCGGCGGTGAAAATGGCCGCCACCAGCAGGCCGGCCTGCACCCAGGTCTTCCACGACAACGCAACCTGGTCCTGCAGGGCGCCGCCGAACACCATGTTCACGACCATGGCATTGAGGTGGAAGCGGTACAAGGTGAACACCTTGGCGTCGACCAGCAGCAGGCACAGCCACAAGCCCTGCAGCAGTACCGCACTGATGCTCAGCGTGCGCGCGCTGCGCGGCCACAGGCCCAGCAGCAGTGGCAGCGCGCCGGCCAGCGCGCCGAAGGCGAGCAGGTGCCCGGGCAGGGCAATCGCGAGATAGGCCAGGCCCTGGTGGCCGCCCGGGTTGTCGTGCAGCGGCACGTTGCCGAGGGTGATCACCGTCGCCAGCAGCGCATTGCCCAGGACGAACAGTGACCACCACGCAAGCCGGCGCCAGCGAAGGGCAGGGCCTGCGGGGGGGAGGGCGATGGCGGCTGGGGCGTCGGGCATGGTGCGTCGGGTCGGGGAGGCGCGGTCGGGGCTTGCGCTGCCAACGTGATGGATTCGTTAAATGTGCGCAGGTCGCGCATTGTATCGATTTGTTTCCGAGGATCGAGTAGCGTCCGCCGGGCGATCTGTCACAATGTTCAGGCGGGCCATGAATGCGCGGGCCCCCCAAGACCCAATGACAAGCCAGGAATCGCTGTGAGCCAGATCCCCACCCTCGACATCACCCGTTTCGACAGCGACCGCGAGGCCTTCGTGGCCGAGCTGGGCGCGGCCTACCGCCAATGGGGATTCGCGGGCATCCGCAACCACGGCATTCCGCAGGCCGACATCGACGCGGCCTACGATGCCTTCAAGGCCTTCTTCGCCCTGCCGGACGAGGTCAAGCGCAAGTACCACGTGGCCGGCAGCGGCGGCGCCCGCGGCTATACCCCGTTCGGTGTGGAAACCGCCAAGGGCTCCAAGCACTTCGACCTGAAGGAGTTCTGGCACATCGGCCGTGAAATCGCCGATGACTCCAAGTACCGTGACGTGATGGCGCCGAACCTGTGGCCGACCGAGGTCGAGGGCTTCCGTGAGCGCGGCTACGGCCTGTACCAGGCGCTGGACAACCTGGGCTCGCGCGTGCTGTCGGCGCTGGCCCTGCACATCGGCCTGCCGGAAGACTTCTTCGCCGACAAGACCAATTTCGGCAACTCGATCCTGCGCCCGATCCACTACCCGCCGATCACCACCGACGACATCCCGAACGTGCGCGCCGGTGCGCATGGCGACATCAACTTCATCACCCTGCTGGTCGGTGCCAGCGCCGCGGGCCTGGAAGTGCAGTCGCACGAGGGCGAGTGGGTGCCGTTCACCTCGGACGCGGACACCATCGTGGTCAACATCGGCGACATGCTGCAGCGCCTGACCAACCATGTGTACCCGTCGACCATCCATCGCGTGGTCAACCCCCCGGGCGAGCTGGCCCGCCAGCCGCGCTACTCGGTGCCGTTCTTCCTGCATCCGAACCCGGATTTCCTGATCGACGTGCTGCCGTCCTGCATCACCCCGGAGAACCCGAGCCGGTACCCGGAGCCGATCACCGCCCACGGCTTCCTCGAGGAACGCCTGCGCGAGATCAAGCTGAAGTAATGAAGAAGCCGCCGGAAGGCGGCCTTTTCATTACGGGTAGCGCCGGGCCATGCCCGGCGAGCGCAGCGGAGGGTGTTCGGCATGGTTGCACCCTGCACCCGCAGAGGCCAAAGCCAAAGCCAAAGCCAAAGCGGCTCTGGGGTGTTCCGTGGGGAGGCGGGGAGATGTCGGATGGCGGGGACGCCGTAAACCCATCCTTGGGGGCTTGGCCGCGGCTTGCTCGTGTGCGCTTTCCTGCGCACACGGCAAGACCGGGGTTGGGCGTCCGGCCCAACCCGCCCGAGGCATGCCTCGGGCCCATGCCGCGGACACCCCGCCATCCGACACCTCCCCGCCTTCGACAGTTTCCCGGTGACGGTTGGCAAATCGTGATTTCCCGTGGGTGTCGACCTTGGTCGACACGGTAGATCCACGCCATGCGTGGATGAGATCTGTCAGATCGAAGCGGGGTAGGGGGCTGGTCCAGCCCGGCAACCTCCCGGAATGCCGCTTTTGCTTTTGATCTTCTTTTTCTTTCCGTGGCGGGCGGAACCGCCGGAATGTGTCAGAGGCCGGGCGGGTGGGGCTGCGCAGGGGCGTGAGCCGCATGGATTGGGTGTCGACCTTGGTCGACACGGTAGATCCACGCCATGCGTGGATGAGATCTGTCAGATCGAAGCGGGGTAGGGGGCTGGTCCAGCCCGGCAGCCACCCGCAATGCCGCTTTTGCTTTTGATCTTCTTTTTCTTTCCGTGGCGGGCGGAACCGCCGGAACGTGTCAGAGGCCGGGCGGGTGGGGCTGCGCAGGGGCGTGAGCCGCATGGATGCGGCGATCGAGCTTACATGGACGTACTTGCAGCGCCCCCTGCGCAGTCCCACCCGCCCGGCCAGGCCCACCAATCCAACCGGGGCTCTCCTCGACCAACCCCACC
Source organism: Stenotrophomonas sp. 59 (assembly GCF_030291095.1). Taxonomy (NCBI): domain Bacteria; kingdom Pseudomonadati; phylum Pseudomonadota; class Gammaproteobacteria; order Lysobacterales; family Lysobacteraceae; genus Stenotrophomonas; species Stenotrophomonas sp. 59. Next base: position 3,145,402 of record NZ_CP127408.1, on the reverse strand, counting down.
CCGCCACGAGGGGCTGCGCCGTTGGCTGAAAATCCATGTAACCGCTTACACGGAAACGGATTTTTGTCGTAACGGGTATCATGACCGGCTGACTTCACACAGGAGCCACCCGCTCATGCGCCGCAAGATCGTCGCCGGAAACTGGAAGCTGCATGGCAGCCGTCAATTCGCCAATGAACTGCTGGGGCAGGTGGCCACCGGGCTGCCGCTGGATGGGGTGGATGTGGTGATCCTGCCGCCGCTGCCGTACCTGGGTGAACTGGTCGAGGACTTTGGTGACACCGGCCTGGTGTTCGGTGCACAGGACGTCAGCAGCAACGAGAAGGGCGCCTACACCGGCGAGGTCTGCGCCGCCATGCTGCACGAGGTCGGTGCGCGCTATGGCCTGGTCGGCCACTCCGAGCGCCGCCAGTACCACCACGAAAGCAGCGAGCTGGTCGCACGCAAGTTCGCCGCGGCCCTGCATGCCGGCCTGGTGCCGGTGCTGTGCGTGGGTGAGACCCTGGAGCAGCGCGAAGCGGGGCAGACCGAGGCGGTCATCGCCAGCCAGCTGGCACCGGTGCTGGAGCTGGTGGGTGCCGCCGGTTTCGCTCAGGCGGTGGTTGCCTATGAGCCGGTCTGGGCCATCGGTACTGGCCGTACCGCCACCAAGGAGCAGGCACAGCAGGTGCACGCGTTCATCCGTGGCGAAGTCGCGCGTATCGATGCTAGAATCGCTGATTCACTGCCCATTGTTTACGGCGGTAGCGTGAAGCCCGACAATGCCGGGGAACTGTTCGCGCAGCCGGATGTCGATGGTGGGCTGGTCGGCGGCGCCTCCCTGGTGGCCGCGGACTTCCTGGCCATCGCAAGGGCGGCGGCCGCGAACTAATCCTAGAAGTATTGTCCGAGGGCGGTTTCCAATGCTGATGTTGATCCTCAATGTCGTCTACGTGCTGGTCGCTGTGGCCATGATCGCGCTGATCCTGATGCAGCGTGGCTCGGGTGCGGCGGCGGGTTCGGGCTTTGGTGCCGGTGCCTCGGGTACGGTGTTCGGTGCGCGTGGCGCCTCGAACTTCCTGTCCAAGTCGACCAAGTGGCTGGCTGTCGTGTTCTTCGGCATCAGCCTCTTCATGGCCTGGTATGCCGGTCATGGCAGCCGTCCGGCGGCCGACCAGGATCTGGGCCTGATGTCCGCCCCGGCGGCGGTCGCTCCGGCGGCTCCGGCAGGCGAATTGCCGGCCGTTCCGAAGGCCGATGCGGTCCCGGTAGCCCCGGTTCCGGCCGCGAATGTGCCGGCTCAGGCGGAATCTTCGGTTTCTGGTGAAGAAAAGCCTTCGGAAGGCTCCCAGAAACACTGAAGCCGGTTACAATACGCGGCGCATCGGGAAGATAGTCTGATGTGATCGTTTGCCCAGGTGGCGGAATTGGTAGACGCACTACCTTGAGGTGGTAGCGACTTAGGTCGTAGGGGTTCGAGTCCCCTCTTGGGCACCATTTGTAAGTAAAGCGGGTTCGCCTGGCGCGCAAGGCGCCAGGTAGATTCCCGTCCACTCCCCCATGCCAAAGCGCCTGCAGGCGCAGCGGCAGAGGCAAGAGAGAATCGCTGTGCTGGCCGAATATTTGCCGTCTCTGCTGTTTCTGATCGTTGCCACCGGTATCGGCATTACGCTGATGCTGGTTGGTCGATTCCTCGGTCCCCGCCGCCCCGATCTGGAAAAGCTGTCGCCGTACGAGTGCGGCTTCGAGGCCTTCGAAGACGCGCGCATGAAGTTCGACGTGCGCTACTACCTGATCGCGATCCAGTTCATCGTCTTCGACCTGGAAATCATCTTCATCGTGCCGTGGACCCAGGTCTTCATGGAGCTGGGCGCCCGTTCGCTCGTCACCATGGGCCTGTTCGTCGGCATGCTGTTCCTCGGTTTCATTTACGTCTGGAAGAAGGGAGCGCTGGAATGGGAGTGATTCAGACTCTCGATGGCCTCATGAACAACCCCACGCCGGAAGGCCGGGTTGATGACATCCTGCGGCCGGAAGGCGACAACCCGCTGCTGGAGAAGGGCTTCGTCACCACCAGCGTCGACGCACTGCTGAACTGGGCGCGCACCGGCTCGATGTGGCCAATGACCTTCGGCCTGGCCTGCTGCGCGGTCGAGATGATGCACGCCGGCGCCGCGCGCCTGGACCTTGACCGCTACGGCGTGGTGTTCCGCCCGTCGCCGCGCCAGTCCGACGTGATGATCGTGGCCGGTACCCTGGTCAACAAGATGGCCCCGGCGCTGCGCAAGGTCTACGACCAGATGCCGGACCCGAAGTGGGTCATCTCGATGGGTAGCTGCGCCAATGGCGGCGGCTATTACCACTACTCCTATTCTGTCGTGCGCGGCTGTGATCGCGTGGTGCCGGTGGACGTCTACGTCCCGGGTTGCCCGCCGACCGCCGAGGCGCTGGTGTACGGGATCCTGCAGCTGCAGAAGAAGATCTGGCGTACACAGACCATCGCCCGCTGACCCTTCCACACTACAAGAGCGCGCCAAGCCCCCATGGCAGAGCAAGCATCCTTCATCGACCGACTCTCCGCACGTTTCGCTGGTGCGAAGGTCATCGTGGTCGAACCCCGCGGCGAAGTGACGCTGGAGGTGCCTGCCGCCGAGTGGCATGCCACCGCGCTGGCGCTGCGTGACGAGTTTGGTTTCGAGCAGGCCGTGGATCTCTGCGGCGTCGACTACCTTGGCTATGGCTCCGACGAATGGGACACCGCCGACGTGTCCTCGCAGGGCTTCAGTCGTGGCGTCGAAGGCAAGGCCCAGGGCCGTTTCGCGTGGGGCGAATTCCCCACCGAGGAAAACGGTGCCGACGGTGCCCGCCCGCAGCACATGCCGACCCAGCGTTTCGCCGTGGTCGCCCAGCTGCGTTCGTACCAGCACAACCTGATGATGCACCTGCGCTGCTTCGCCCCTGACGAAGCACTGCCGGTGGTGTCCTCGCTGACCGGCATCTGGCCGGGCCTGAACTGGTTCGAGCGCGAAGCGTTCGATCTGTACGGCGTGATCTTCGAAGGCCACCCGGACCTGCGCCGGATCCTGACCGACTACGGTTTCGTCGGCCATCCGTTCCGCAAGGACTTCCCGCTGATCGGCAATGTCGAAGTCCGCTACGACGAAGAAAAGAAGCGCGTGATCTACGAACCGGTCACCTCGGTGGAGCCGCGTGTCGGCGTGCCGCGCGTGATCCGTGACGACGCCCGTCTGCAGACCGCAGAAGGTGAGCGCGCGCAGGAGGCAGTGAAGTGAGCGAGTTCCACCAGGCCCGCGAAGCGTTCGCGAGCAATCCGGCCGAAGCACGGCAGGAAATCCGCAACTACACCATGAACTTCGGCCCGCAGCATCCGGCCGCGCACGGTGTGCTGCGCCTGATCCTGGAAATGGACGGCGAAACCATCATGCGCGCCGACCCGCACGTGGGTCTGCTGCACCGTGGTACCGAGAAGCTGGCCGAGTCCAAGCCGTTCAACCAGTCGATCGGCTACATGGATCGCCTGGACTACGTGTCGATGATGTGCAACGAGCACGCCTACGTGCGCGCGATCGAGACCCTGATGGGCATCGAGGCGCCGGAGCGTGCGCAGTACATCCGCACCATGTACGACGAAATCACCCGCATCCTCAACCACCTGATGTGGCTGGGCTCCAACGCGCTCGACCTGGGTGCGATGGCGGTGATGCTGTACGCCTTCCGCGAGCGCGAAGAGCTGATGGACTGCTACGAAGCGGTCTCCGGCGCGCGCATGCACGCGGCGTACTACCGTCCGGGCGGGGTCTACCGCGACCTGCCGGATCACATGCCGAAGTACAAGGAATCGCGCTGGCACAAGGGCAAGGCGCTGAAGCAGCTCAATGCTTCGCGCGAAGGCTCGCTGCTCGACTTCCTGGAGAACTTCACCGTCGAGTTCCCCAAGCGCATCGACGAATACGAAACCCTGCTGACCGATAACCGCATCTGGAAGCAGCGTACCGTCGGCATCGGCGTGGTCACTCCGGAACTGGCCCACCAGTGGGGCATGACCGGCGTGATGCTGCGCGGCTCGGGCATTGCTTGGGACCTGCGCAAGAAGCGCCCCTACGCCAAGTACGATGCCGTCGATTTCGACATCCCGCTGGGCAAGGAAGGCGACTGCTACGACCGTTACCTGGTCCGCGTTGCCGAAATGCGCGAATCCAACCGCATCATCAAGCAGTGCGTGGCATGGCTGAAGGCCAACCCGGGCCCGGTGATGGTGAAGAACTTCAAGGTCGCTCCGCCCAGGCGCGAGGACATGAAGGACGACATGGAAGCGCTGATCCACCACTTCAAGCTGTTCAGCGAAGGCTACTGCGTGCCGGCCGGCGAGACCTACTCGGCGGTGGAAGCCCCGAAGGGCGAGTTCGGCTGCTACCTGGTCTCCGATGGCGCCAACAAGCCGTTCCGCGTGCACCTGCGTGCGCCGGGCTTCGCCCACCTGTCTTCGATCGATTCGATCGTGCGCGGCCACATGCTGGCCGACGTGGTGGCGATGATCGGTACCTACGACCTGGTGTTCGGCGAGGTTGACCGGTAATGCCGTCCGCCACGCCAACGCCCGCTGCAGGCAGCCGGCGCAAGCCGGCGCCGCAGTTTCTGGAATTTCACGTTATGCATTTCGCTGAGGTCGGCCGATGAAGGCGACAGGTAATTTCGAGGCGGCGCGCGACGTCGACCCGATGGTGGTGTTGAGCGACAAGACCCGCGCTCACATCGATCACTGGCTGTCCAAGTTCCCGCCGGACCGCAAGCGCTCTGCCGTGCTGCAGGGCCTGCATGCGGCCCAGGAGCAGAACGAGGGCTGGCTGACCGACGAACTGATCGCCGGCGTGGCCAAGTACCTGGACCTGCCGCCGGTGTGGGCCTACGAGGTCGCCAGCTTCTACTCGATGTTCGAGACCGAGAAGGTGGGCCGCAACAACGTGGCCATCTGCACCAACATCAGCTGCTGGCTCAATGGCGCCGAGGACATCGTGCGCCATTGCGAGAAGAAGCTGGGCATCAAGCACGGTGAATCGACCCCGGACGGCCGCGTCTACCTCAAGCGCGAGGAAGAGTGCCTGGCCGGCTGCGGTGGCGCGCCGATGATGGTCATCAACGGTCACTACCATGAGCGTCTGACCCTGGAAAAGGTCGACGAGCTGCTGGACGGGCTGGAGTAAGGGCATGGCACATCACCACGAATCCAAGGGTCCGGTCGGCCCCGCGCCGCTGCCGCACCAGGTGGTCTACACCACCCTGCATTACGACACCCCGTGGTCGTACGAAAGCTACCTGAAGACCGGTGGCTACGCCGCCCTGCGCAAGATCCTCGAAGAGAAGATCCCGCCGGAGCAGGTCATCGAGATGGTCAAGGCCTCGGGCCTGCGCGGCCGCGGTGGCGCCGGCTTCCCGACCGGCCTGAAGTGGTCCTTCATGCCCAAGGGCAACATGCAGAAGTACATCCTCTGCAACTCGGACGAATCCGAGCCGGGCACCTGCAAGGACCGCGACATCCTGCGCTACAACCCGCATTCGGTGGTGGAAGGCATGGCGATCGCCTGCTACGCCACCGGTTCGACCGTGGGTTACAACTACCTGCGCGGTGAGTTCCACCACGAGCCGTTCGAGCACTTCGAGCAGGCCCTGGCCGACGCCTATGCGAACGGCTGGCTGGGCAAGAACGTGATGGGCTCGGGCGTGGACATCGACATCTACGGTGCGCTGGGCGCCGGCGCCTACATCTGCGGCGAAGAAACCGCGCTGATGGAATCGCTGGAAGGCAAGAAGGGCCAGCCGCGCTACAAGCCGCCGTTCCCGGCCAACTTCGGCCTGTACGGCAAGCCGTCGACGATCAACAACACCGAAACCTACGGTTCGGTGCCGGCGATCATCCGCAACGGTCCGGAGTGGTTCAAGGGCCTGAGCCTGACCGCCAACGGCGGCCCGAAGTGCTTCTCGGTGTCCGGCTGCGTGCAGAACGGTGGCAACTTCGAAGTGCCGCTGGGTACCAAATTCCACGATCTATTGGAAATGGCAGGTGGCCTGCGTCCGGGCCGCACCCTGAAGGGCGCGATCCCGGGCGGCGTGTCGATGCCGGTGCTGACCGCGGCCGAGCTGAAGGACCTGCCGATGGACTACGACACCATCCGTGCGCTGGGCTCCGGCCTGGGTTCGGGTGCGATCGTGGTGCTCGACGACAGCGTCTGCTGCGTCAAGTTCGCCTGCCGCATCAGCCAGTTCTTCCACAAGGAATCCTGTGGCCAGTGCACCCCGTGCCGTGAAGGTACCGGCTGGATGCACCGCGTGCTGGAGCGCATCGTCGCCGGCAAGGCCACGATGGAAGACCTGCACCAGCTGAAGGCAGTGGCCGGCCAGATCGAAGGCCATACCATCTGTGCGTTCGGCGAAGCGGCTGCATGGCCCATCCAGGGCTTCCTGCGCCAGTTCTGGGACGAGTTCGAGTACTACATCGTCAACGGTCATTCGATGGTTGACGGCAAGAAGGTGGAGGCAGCCGCTGCATGAGCGCGCAACCCGTAAATCCGAGCGTCCCACCCGATCACGTCACCATCGAGATCGATGGCAAGTCGCTGGTCGTGCCCAAGGGCTCGATGATCATCCAGGCCGCCGACAAGGCCGGCATCTCCATTCCGCGCTTCTGCTACCACGAGAAGCTGCCGATCGCCGCCAACTGCCGCATGTGCCTGGTGGACGTGGAGAAGTCGCCGAAGCCGGCACCCGCCTGCGCTACCCCGGTGATGGACGGCATGAAGGTCGCCACCCGTAGCGAAAAGGCACTGAAGTTCCAGCGCTCGGTGATGGAGTTCCTGCTCATCAACCACCCGCTGGACTGCCCGATCTGCGACCAGGGCGGCGAGTGCGAGCTGCAGGACGTGTCGCTGGGCTATGGCCGTTCGGTCAGCCGCTTCAACGAGCGCAAGCGCGTGGTGCCGGACGAGGACATGGGTCCGCTGGTCGCCACCGAGATGACCCGCTGCATCCAGTGCACCCGCTGCGTCCGCTTCACCGCCGACGTTGCCGGTACCTACGAGCTGGGTGGCATGTACCGCGGTGAGAACCTGCAGATCGGTACCTTCGACGGCAAGCCGCTGACCACCGAGCTGTCCGGTAACGTCGTCGACGTCTGCCCGGTCGGCGCGCTGACCAACAAGGTATTCCAGTTCCGCGCCCGCCCGTGGGAACTGACCGCGCGCGAGTCGCTGGGTTACCACGACGCGATGGGTTCGAACCTGTTCCTGCACGTGCGTCGCGGCGAAGTGCTGCGCACCGTGCCGCGCGACAACGAAGCCGTGAACGAGTGCTGGCTGTCCGACCGTGACCGCTACTCGCACCAGGGCCTGTACAGCGAAGACCGTGCGGTCAAGCCGCTGCGCAAGGTCAATGGCGAGTGGAAGGAAGTGAGCTGGGCCGAAGGCCTGGCCGCGGCCGCCGAGATCCTCAAGGCGAACCAGGGCGACAACCTGGGCGTGCTGGTGCACCCGTCCACCTCGAACGAGGAAGGCGCGCTGCTGGCCCGCCTGGCCAAGGGCCTGGGCTCGAGCAACATCGATCACCGCATCAACAACCGCGATTTCTCCGACGCCGCAACCGCCGAAGTGTTCGGCCTGCCGTTGGCCGAAATCGAAGGCGCCGACCGCATCGTCGTTCTGGGCAGCAACATCCGCCACGAACTGCCGCTGCTGCACGCCCGCCTGCGCAAGGCGCAGACCACCAAGGGCGCGAAGATCCACGTCGTCAACCCGGTGGACTTCGACTTCGCCTTCAGCATTGCCGGCAAGCAGATCGTCGCGCCGTCGAAGTTCGTCGACGCGCTGGCCAACGCCGAGCTGCGTTCGGCCGTGCAGGGCGGCAACAACACCGTGCTGATCGTCGGTGGCATCGCCGAGAACCACCCGCAGGCTGCCGCGATCCGCGCCGCTGCGCGTGAGTTCGCCGCCGCCACCGGTGCCAAGCTGTGCCGCATCCCGCAGGGCGCCAATGCCGTGGGCCTGACCCGCGCCGGCGTGCTGCCGGCCGGCAAGGACGTCGCCGCGATGCTGGCGCAGCCGCGCCAGGCCTACGTGGTCTACGGCCTGGAGCCGGGCCTGGACTTCGCCGATGCCCCGGCCGCGCGCAAGGCACTGGTCGGTGCCCAGGTGGTGGCCTTCAGCCAGTTCGCCTGCGTGTCCACCCGCGACGTCGCCGACGTCATCCTGCCGATCGGTGCACTGCCGGAAATCGACGCCACCCTGACCAACCTCGATGGTCGCGAGCAGTCGGCCCGTGCCGGCGGCAAGCTGCCGGGCGAGGCCCGTGAAGGCTGGCGCGTGCTGCGTGCACTGGGCGGCGAAATGGCGCTGACCGGTTTCGACTTCACCGACCTGGCCGGCCTGCGTGCCAGCCTGGCCCCGGTGTCGGTCACCGTTGCCGCTTCGGCGCAGCCGGCGGTTGCCGGTGAAGGCCTGGAAGTGGCTTCGACCGCCGCGATCTACCGCACCGATGCGGTGGTCCGTCGCGCGCCGGCGCTGCAGTCGCATCCGCTGAACAACGCCCCGCGCATCGTGCTGAACGCTGAAGATGCCGCTCGCCTGCAGCTGCAGGAAGGGCAGATGGCCAAGGTCGGCACCGATGCCGGCAAGGCCACCCTGCCGGTGGTGGTCGACGCCCGCGTCGCTGCGGGTTCGGTCTGGATTGAATCGGGCCACGGCGCGACCGCGCCGCTGGGTGCCGCTCGCGTAACGGTGGTGGCTGCATGAACGAATTGCTGTTGAACGCGGTCGACCCGCTGCACCAGTGGCTGCTTGGCCTCGGTGATATCGGCGCGCTGATCTGGATCATCCTGAAGATCCTGGTGATCACCGTGCCGGTGATCATCTCGGTGGCCTTCTACGTGGTCTGGGAACGCAAGCTGATCGGCTGGATGCACGTCCGCCACGGCCCGATGTACGTGGGCATGGGCATCTTCCAGGCCTTCGCCGACGTCTTCAAGCTGCTGTTCAAGGAAGTGGTCCAGCCGAGCAGTGCCAACAAGGCGATCTACCTGCTGGCCCCGCTGATCACCCTGGCCCCGGCCTTCGCGGCCTGGTCGGTGGTGCCCTTCGATTCGCAGATCGTGCTGTCCAACGCCAACGCTGGCCTGTTGTACCTGCTGGCGATGACCTCGCTGGGCATCTACGGCATCATCCTGGCCGGTTGGGCGTCCAACTCGAAGTACGCGTTCCTGGGTGCGATGCGCGCCTCGGCGCAGATGATCAGCTACGAAATCGCCATGGGCTTCGCCCTGGTCGGCGTGATGATCGCCGCTGGCAGCCTGAACCTGAGCAACATCGTGATGGCGCAGGCCGGCAGCTCCGGCTTCTTCGACTGGTTCCTGCTGCCGCTGTTCCCGCTGTTCGTCATCTACTGGGTGTCGGGCGTGGCTGAAACCAACCGCGCGCCGTTCGACGTGGTGGAAGGCGAGTCGGAAATCGTGGCCGGCCACATGGTCGAATACTCCGGCGGTGCCTTCGCCCTGTTCTTCCTGGCCGAATACGCGAACATGATCCTGATCAGCTTCCTGATCTCGATCTTCTTCCTTGGCGGCTGGCTGAGCCCGGTCCAGGGCTGGGTCAACTTCGGCGATGTCTCGCCGCTGGTCGACTGGATCTGGAAGGGCGGTGCACCGTGGCTGTTCGTCAAGGTGTTCTTCTTCGCCAGTGCCTACATCTGGTTCCGTGCCAGCTTCCCGCGCTTCCGCTATGACCAGATCATGCGCCTGGGCTGGAAGGTCTTCATCCCGCTGGCCATTCTGTGGATCGCGGTTACCGCCGTCATGGTGTTCTTCGGCGTGATTCAAAAGGGCGTCTAAGTGATGAACAGGATTACCCATTACTTCAAGAGCCTGCTGCTGCTCGAACTGCTGGCCGGTCTTTGGCTGACGCTGAAGTACAGCTTCAAGCCGAAGTACACGATGATGTACCCGATGGAGAAGTTCCCGCAGTCGCCGCGCTTCCGTGGCCTGCACGCACTGCGCCGTTATCCCAACGGCGAAGAGCGCTGCATTGCCTGCAAGCTGTGTGAAGCGGTGTGCCCGGCCTTGGCCATCACCATCGACTCGGCCAAGCGCGAGGACGGCACCCGCCGTACCACCCGCTACGACATCGACCTGTTCAAGTGCATCTTCTGCGGCTTCTGCGAAGAAAGCTGCCCGGTGGACTCGATCGTCGAAACCCACATCCTCGAGTACCACTTCGAGAACCGTGGCGAAAACATCGTTACCAAGCCGCAGCTGCTGGCCCTTGGCGATCGTCTCGAAAACGAGATCGCCGAGCGTCGTGCCGCCGATGCCGCTTACCGCTGAGGTCGAGAGATGGATTGGGTAAATATCGCTTTCTGGGTGTTCGCCATCGCGGCAACGGTTTCGGCCGGTGCGGTGATCAGCGTGCGCAACCCGGTGCATGCAGTGCTGTGCCTGGTGCTGACCTTCTTCTCCATTGCCTGCGTGTGGCTGCTGGTGGGCGCCGAGTTCCTCGGCGTGGCGCTGGTGCTGGTCTACGTCGGCGCGGTGATGGTGCTGTTCCTGTTCGTGGTGATGATGCTGGACATCGATCCCACCAAGATGCGTGAAGGCTGGGTGCGCTACCTGCCGGTCGGTCTGATCGTGGCGGTGGCGATGCTGGTGCAGATGCTGATCCTGATCGGCGTGAAGGGCAGGGCGGTCACCCCGTTCCCGGCCGACAACGCCGCTGCGGTCGCTGCCGACAGCTCCAACGTCACCTGGCTGGCGCGCACGCTGTTCACCGAATACCTGCTGCCGTTCGAGTTCGCCGCCGTCATCCTGACCGTGGCCGTGGTGGCCGCCGTGATGCTGACCCTGCGCCGCCGTACCGGCGTGAAGAGCCAGAACCCGGGTGAGCAGACCATGGTCAAGGCCGGCCAGCGCCTGCGCATGGTCAAGATGGGCGCCGAAGCACCGGTCGTGCACAGCAACAGCAAGCCGGCCACCGGCGAGGAGACCCAGCCGTGATTACCCTTGGCCACATGCTTGCGCTGGGCGCGGTGCTGTTTGCCATCAGCCTGGCCGGCATCTTCCTCAACCGGAAGAACGTCATCGTCCTGCTGATGTCGATCGAGCTGATGCTGCTGTCGGTGAACATCAATTTCGTCGGATTTTCGCGTCAGCTGGGCGATCCGTCCGGCCAGCTGTTCGTGTTCTTCATCCTGACCGTCGCCGCCGCGGAAGCCGCCATCGGCCTGGCGATCCTGGTGACCCTGTTCCGTACCCGCCGCACGATCAATGTCGGCGAAGTCGATTCGCTGAAGGGCTGATCCACAGATGGAAATCACTCTCTCCAAGAGTCTGTTGATCGCAGTGGTGCTTGCACCGCTGTTCGGCAGCATCATCGCCGGCCTGTTCGGTCGCCAGGTCAAGCGCTTCGGCGCGCAGACCATCACCATCCTCGGCGTCGCAGTAGCCTGCGGCCTGTCGATGTACACGTTCTACCAGCTGATGTGGGGCGGCGCGCAGCCGTTCAACCAGAACATCTACACGTTCTTCGAGGTTGGCCAGTACTCGGCCCACGTCGGCTTCATGGTCGACAAGCTGACCGCGATGATGATGGTGGTGGTGACCTTCGTGTCGCTGCTGGTCCACATCTACACGATCGGCTACATGCAGGACGATCCGGGCTACCAGCGGTTCTTCAGCTACATCTCGCTGTTCACCTTCTCGATGCTCACCCTGGTGATGAGCAACAACTTCCTGCAGCTGTTCTTCGGCTGGGAAGCGGTGGGCCTGGTGTCGTACCTGCTGATCGGCTTCTGGTTCAAGCGCCCGACCGCGATCTTCGCCAACATGAAGGCGTTCCTGGTCAACCGCGTCGGTGACTTCGGCTTCCTGCTGGGCATCGCCGGCGTGCTGTGGGTGTTCGGCACCCTGGACTACTCGCAGGTGTTCTCGCAGGCCGGCATGCTGGCCGACCCGCGCGCCCAGCTGCAGATCTGGGACGGCACGATCCTGGGCATGCAGCTGCTGAACGAGCCGGTGATCTGGTCGATCGCCACCGTCATCTGCATCTGCCTGTTCATCGGCGCCATGGGCAAGTCGGCCCAGGTCCCGCTGCACGTGTGGCTGCCGGACTCGATGGAAGGCCCGACCCCGATCTCGGCACTGATCCACGCCGCGACGATGGTGACCGCCGGTATCTTCATGGTCACCCGCATGTCGCCGCTGTTCGAGCTGTCGCAGACCGCGCTGAACTTCGTGCTGTTCATCGGTGCCACCACCGCGTTCTTCACCGGCCTGATCGGCATCGTGCAGAACGACATCAAGCGCGTTGTCGCGTACTCCACGCTGTCGCAGCTGGGCTACATGACCGTCGCCCTGGGCGTGTCGGCCTACTCGGCCGCCGTGTTCCACCTGATGACCCACGCCTTCTTCAAGGCCCTGCTGTTCCTGGGCGCCGGCTCGGTCATCATCGCGATGCACCATGAGCAGGACATGCGCAAGATGGGCGGCCTGCGCAAGTACATGCCGATCACCTTCATCACCATGTGGATCGGTACGCTGGCCCTGGTCGGCACGCCGTTCTTCTCCGGCTTCTACTCGAAGGACACCATCATCGAGGCGGCCGAAATCCACGCCCACATGCAGAACAGCTGGGTGGCCACCTATGGCTACTGGGCGGTGCTGGGTGGCGTGCTGGTGACCAGCTTCTACAGCTTCCGCCTGCTGTTCATGACCTTCCATGGCAAGGAACGTTTCCGCGACGCGCATGACGATCATGGTCATGGCCATGACGATCACCACGCCGCCGACGCGCACCATGCCGGCGCCCACCACGGCGATGCCCATGACGACCACGGCCATGGCCACGGTCCGCATGAGCCGCACGAAACCCCGTGGGTAGTGACCCTGCCGCTGATCCTGCTGGCCATCCCGTCGATCGCCATCGGTTTCTTCAGCATCGGTCCGATGCTGCACGGCACCGACTGGGCCGGCCACCATGCGCACGAGGCGATCAAGGGCCAGGCACAGACGTTCTTCACCGGCATCGTCGACTTCTACGATCCGGCCAAGAACACCGTCGCGTTCCTGGGTGAAGAGTTCCATGGCCCGGTGGCGTTCGCGCTGCACGGCATGATGCTGCCGCCGTTCTGGCTGACCCTGGCGGGCTTCCTGCTTGCTGCGCTGTTCTACCTGTGGAAGCCGGACCTGTCGGGCAAGGCGCGCAAGACCTTCGCCCCGATCGTTTCGGTGCTGGAAAACAAGTACGGCTTCGACAAGCTGTGGATCGATGGCTTTGCCGGCGGCAGCGTCAAGCTGGGCAAGGTCTCGCGCTGGATCGACAGCAACATCGTCGACGGCGTGGTCAATCTCTCGGCACGTGTTGTGGACGTTGCAGCCGGCGTGCTGCGTCGTACCCAATCCGGTTTCCTCTATCACTACGCCTTCGCGATGATCATCGGCCTGATTGCCCTGCTGGGCGTGCTGATGCATTACCTGCGTTGATGACCTGTACGGAATAAGAAGACGTGTCGAACTGGCCTCTACTCAGTGTCCTCATCTGGCTGCCGATCATCGGTGGCGCCCTGATCCTTGCGATCCGTGATGCACAGACTGCCCGCTGGGCGTCGCTGGGCGTCGCGGTGCTCACCTTCGTTGCAAGCCTCTCGCTGCTGAGCGGCTACAACGCGGGCATCGACGGTCTGCAGTTCGTCGAGACCCATGCCTGGATCCCGGCGTACAAGATCGGCTACAACCTGGGCGTGGACGGCATTGCCGTGGCGCTGATCCTGCTGACCACCCTGGTCAGCGTGCTTGCCCTGATCGGCGCCTGGAGCGCCATCGACAAGCGCGTGAACCAGTACGTGGCGGCCTTCCTGATCCTGGAAGGCGTCACCGTCGGCATCTTCGCCGCGACGGACGCGATGCTGTTCTACGTGTTCTTCGAAGCCATGCTGATCCCGATGTTCCTGATCATTGGTGTCTGGGGCGGGCCGCGCCGCATCTACGCTGCGCTGAAGTTCTTCCTGTACACCTTCCTCGGCTCGGTGCTGATGCTGGTGGCGCTGATCTACCTGTACATGAAGGGCGGCAGCTTCCAGCTGGCCGACCTGTACGCGCTGCCGCTGTCGGCCAAGGAACAGACCTGGATCTTCTTCGCGTTCCTGATCGCCTTCGCGGTCAAGGTGCCGATGTTCCCGGTCCACACCTGGCTGCCGGACGCCCACGTGGAAGCGCCGACCGCCGGTTCGGTGATCCTGGCCGCCATCGCCCTGAAGATCGGTGGCTACGGCTTCCTGCGCTTCAACCTGCCGATCGTCCCGGACGCGTCGCAGGAATGGGCCTGGCTGGTGATCGCGCTGTCGCTGATCGCGGTGATCTACGTCGGCCTGGTCGCCCTGGTGCAGGACGACATGAAGAAGCTGATCGCCTATTCGTCGATCGCGCACATGGGCTTCGTCACCCTGGGCACCTTCATCGCCCTGTGGCTGGTGCGTGAAGCCGGCAACGCCGATGCTGCCCGCCTGGGCCTGCAGGGCGCCATGGTGCAGATGATCTCGCACGGCTTCGTGTCCGGCGCGATGTTCTCCTGCGTCGGCGTGCTGTACGACCGCATGCACAGCCGCCGCATCGCCGATTACGGCGGCGTGGTCAACGTGATGCCGTGGTTCGCCACCTTCGCCATGCTGTTCTTCATGGCCAACGCGGGCCTGCCGGGCACCAGCGGTTTCGTCGGCGAGTTCATGGTCATCCTGTCGGCCTTCCAGCGTAATCCGTGGATCGCACTGGGCGCGGCCACCACCCTGATCATCGGCGCCGCCTACACCCTGTGGCTGTACAAGCGCATCTTCTTCGGCGAAGTGGCCAACAGCCACGTGGCCGAACTGAAGGACATCAACGGCCGCGAATGGCTGGTGCTGGGCGTGTTCGCCATCGGCGTGCTGGCCCTGGGCATCTACCCCAAGCCGCTGACCGACCTGATGGAGCCCTCGATCGCGAAGCTGGCGATGCAGATCGCATCCAGCAAGCTGCTGTAATTCCAGGATTTGATGATGACCACCTCGCCGCTGCTGCCATTGACCGCCGCTGACCTGCCACCGCTCGCTCCCGAGCTGGTGCTGATCGGCAGCGCCTTCGCCCTGATGATCCTCGACCTGTTCGTCAGCAACCGGAACAAGATCGTCACCCACCTGTTCTCGCTCGCTGCGCTGGCCGTGGTGCTGTTCATGCTGGCCACCGGCGTGGGCGGGCAGGGCGAGGTCTTCCATGGCATGTTCGTGCGCGATACCGCCGCGGACGTGATGAAGACCGGGATCGTGCTGCTCAGCGGCCTGACCCTGGTCTACGGCTGGCGCTACCTGCGTGACCGCAACCTGTTCCAGGGCGAGATCCCGGTGCTGATCCTGTTCGGCACCGCCGGCATGATGATCCTGGTCTCGGCCGGCAGCCTGCTGATGGTCTACCTGGGCCTGGAACTGCTGGCGCTGTGCTCCTACGCCCTGGTCGCCAGCAACCGTGAAAACGGCCTGGCCTCGGAAGCGGCGATGAAGTACATCGTGCTTGGCTCGCTGGCCTCGGGCCTGCTGCTGTACGGCATGTCGCTGATCTACGGCGCCACCGGCAGCCTGCACCTGGACGTCATCCGTGACGCCATCCCGCACTCGGAAGAGCGCGTGCTGCTGATCACCGGTGCGGTGTTCATGATCGCCGGCGTCGCCTTCAAGCTGGGTGCTGCACCGTTCCACATGTGGCTGCCGGACGTGTACCAGGGTGCCCCGGCACCGATCGCGCTGTTCATCAGCTCGGCGCCGAAGCTGGCCGCCTTCGGCATGGCCTACCGCCTGCTGGAGATGGGCGTGGGTCCGCTGTCGACCGAACTGCAGTTGCTGATCGCCGGCCTGGCCGCGGTCTCGCTGGTCATCGGCAACCTGATGGCCATCGCGCAGAGCAACCTCAAGCGCATGCTGGCGTTCTCCACCGTCTCGCACATCGGCTTCCTGCTGATGGGCATCGCCGGTGGTGGCGCGCAGGGCTATGCCGCAGCGCTGTTCTACGCACTGGCCTACGCCATCATGTCCACCGCCGCCTTCGGCGCGATCATCGCGCTGTCGCGTGCCGGCTTTGAAGCCGAGAACATCGAGGACTTCAAGGGCCTCAATGCCCGCAACCCGTGGATGGCCGGCCTGGTGCTGTGCATCATGGCGTCGCTGGCCGGCATCCCGCCGTTCCTGGGCTTCTGGACCAAGCTGGCGGTGCTGAGCGCGGCCGTCAATGGCGGCCTGCTGTGGCTGGCCATCCTCGGCGTGCTGTGCGCCGTGGTCGGCTGCTTCTACTACCTGCGCGTCATCAAGGTCATGTACTTCGATGAGCCGGTGGGCGAGGCCATGCCGCGCAGCAACGACCGCGTGCTGGGCCTCGTGCTGGGCGTGAACGCGCTGGCGCTGCTGGCGCTGGGCCTGGCCTGGAACCCGATCATGGTCTGGTGCCAGCAGGCATTTGCGCATCTTGCATAAAAGTTGACACAAAGCTGCGCGATTCGTGTAATATGCGCAGCCTGAGTTGTCACTGCAGCGGTTCAGCCAGAACATCGTTGCGGTAGCCCTCCTCGAAAGAGCAGGGCAGCAGTTCAAACACTTCCGGTGCGGGGTGGAGCAGTCTGGCAGCTCGTCGGGCTCATAACCCGAAGGTCGCAGGTTCAAATCCTGCCCCCGCTACCAACATCGAATCGGCGCCAACCGGCTTGATGAATGAGGAAAAGCTTGCAGGTTTTGAAGTTATGCCTCATAATTCCGCTTCTGATGCGGGGTGGAGCAGTCTGGCAGCTCGTCGGGCTCATAACCCGAAGGTCGCAGGTTCAAATCCTGCCCCCGCTACCAAGTAAAGAGATCGCCTTCGAAGTCCTGCTTCGAGGGCGTTTTTCTTTGGGGCGGTGCGCGATCCGCCGGGCATGGCCCGGCGCTACCCGTACGCCGCACGGTGGTAGCGCCGGGCCATGCCCGGCGAGCGCAGCGGACGCTTCGGGGTAGCCCCGCACCTTGCACCAGCGCGGTGCAGCCGCTATCATCAGCGGCCTAGCAGTACCCCTGAAGGCGGCCTCCCGGCGGGAGTCCGGACCCGGAAGGAGGGCCGCAACCGGCAGGCACTGCAGGTTGCAACCGGAATCCAGTCACCGGAGTCTTTCCGGAAAAGGGGCCCAGCGGGCCCTTTGTCGTTTCCGGGGCGTCATGTTTTCACGCCGGCCAAGGCCGGCACCCAACCAAGAGATCAAGGCAGGCTGTGAGCGACAAGGCAACCGACATCGCGAATCTGCTCGCCCCGACCGTTGTGTCGCTGGGCCTGGAGCTGCTGGGCGTTGAGTATCTGCCGGCCCCCGGCGGTGCGACCCTGCGCCTTTACATCGACGTGCCGCTGGCTGAACAGCCCGAGCGCATCATCAATGTCGACGACTGCGAGCGGGTCAGCCGCGAAGTGTCGGCGCAGCTGGACGTCGAAGACCCGATCAGCGGCAATTACACGCTGGAAGTGTCCTCGCCGGGCGTGGATCGCCCGCTGTTCAACCTGGAGCAGTTCGCCCGCCACCAGGGTGAATCGGCCAAGGTCACGCTGAAGCTGCCGCAGGACAACCGTCGTCGCCTGCAGGGCCGTATCGAGGCGACCGACGAGGCCGCAGGCACCATCACCTTCATCGTCGACAAGACCGAAGTGGTGGTGTCGGCCGACAACATCGACAAGGCACGGATCATGCCCGACTGGGTGGCGCTGGGGCTGGCCCCGAGCAAGCCGACCGGTCCGGCACCGAAGCGTCCGAAGCCGAACACGAATTCTTCTTCCAACGAGCCGGCGGCAAAGAAGCCGCGCGCGGAGTGAGCCAATGAGCAAGGAACTGTTGCTGGTAGTCGACGCGGTCGCCAACGAGAAGGGCGTGCCGCGTGAAGTGATCTTCGATGCCATCGAGGCCGCCCTGGCCTCGGCAGCGAAGAAGCGCTATCCCGACGAGGAAGTGCTGACCCGCGTGGTCATCGACCACAAGGATGGCAGCTACGAAACCTACCGCCGCTGGGAAGTGGTGGCCGATGACGTGGTCATGGAATCGCCGGACCGCCAGATCCGCCTGATGGACGCCGTCGATGAAGCCGAAGGCGTGGACGTCGGCGACTACATCGAAGAGCAGATCGAGAACCCGGACTTCGGCCGCATCGCTGCCCAGGCCGCCAAGCAGGTCATCGTCCAGCGCGTGCGCGAAGCCGAGCGCCAGCAGGTCGTGGATGCGTGGAAGGATCGCGTCGGCGAACTGATCACTGGTGTGGTCAAGCGCGCCGAGCGCGGCAACATCTATGTCGACCTCGGTGGCAACGCCGAAGGCTTCATCCCGAAGGACAAGGGCATTCCGCGCGACGTGCTGCGCGCCGGCGACCGCGTGCGCGGCTACCTGGCCGAAGTCCGTTCGGAGCCGCGTGGCCCGCAGCTGTTCATCAGCCGCGCCGCCCCGGAATTCATGATCGAGCTGTTCAAGCTGGAAGTGCCGGAAGTCGGCCAGGGCCTGGTGGAAATCAAGGCCTGTGCCCGCGATCCGGGCGACCGCGCCAAGATTGCCGTGCTGGCCCACGACCAGCGCACCGATCCGATCGGCGCCTGCATCGGCATGCGCGGTTCGCGCGTGCAGGCCGTGTCCAACGAGCTCAATGGCGAGCGCGTGGACATCGTGCTGTGGAACGACAACCCGGCCAACTTCGTCATCAATGCGATGGCACCGGCCGAAGTGCAGTCGATCATCGTCGATGAAGACAAGCACTCGATGGACCTGGCCGTCGCTGAAGACCGCCTGGCCCAGGCGATCGGCAAGGGCGGCCAGAACGTGCGCCTGGCCAGCCGCCTGACCGGCTGGCAGCTCAACGTGATGACCCAGGACCAGGTCACCGCCAAGTCGGAAGCCGAGCAGGCTTCGGCCCGCCAGCTGTTCATGGACAAGCTGGAAGTGGACGAAGAGATCGCCGGCATCCTGGTCAGCGAAGGCTTCGGCACCGTCGAGGAAATCGCTTATGTCCCGGTCGGCGAACTGCTGGCCGTGGAAGGTTTCGACGAAGACATCGTCGAAGAGCTGCGCGCTCGTGCCCGCGATGCGCTGCTCAATGAGGCCCTGGCAGTCGAGGAAGGCCTTGAAGACGGCCAGCCGGCGCAGGACCTGCTGTCCCTGAAGGGCATGGACGAAGCCACCGCGTATGCGCTGGCCGGCCACGGCGTGCGTACCAGCGAGGACCTGTCCGACCTGGCCGCCGACGAGGTCATGGACTTCGGCATCGAAGGACTGGATCAGGCGCGCGCCGCTGCGCTGATCCTGGCCGCCCGTGCCGAAGAGATCGCCCGACTGGAACGCGGCGAATGAGCCGGCAATGAACAGGGCCCTGAGCCGCTCAGGGCGTAGAATCCGCGCCACCTCCAGATGCGGGGGGGCGCCCACAAGATCATAGGATCCGAATGTCGCAGCAAACCACCATCCGCAAGCTTGCCGAACTGGTCAACACGCCGGTCGAAAAACTGCTGGAACAGCTGGCCGGTGCCGGCATGAAGTTCAGCGGTCCCGACCAGGTCGTGACCAGCTCCGAGAAGGTGAAGCTCCTGGGCTTCCTTCGTCGTTCGCACGGCAAGCCCGAGCAGGCCCCGGAAGAGACCGATCAGTCTGCAAAGAAGATCACGCTCAACCGCCGGAAGCAGCAGGAAGTGACGGTCAATTCCGGTCGCAGCAAGACGACCGTGAATGTCGAGGTCCGCCAGAAGCGTACCTACGTCAAGGATGGTGCTCGCGCCATGACGCCGGACGAAGAGCGCGCCGACATCCTGCGCAAGCTGGAAGAGTCGCGTGCCCGCAACCTTGCCGAACAGCAGGCCCTGGCCGAGAAGGATCGTCTGCGCGACGAAGCCATCGTCCGTGCCCGTGAGGAAGAGGTCGCGGCCAAGGAACGCGCAGAGGCCGAGAAGAAGGCCGCCGAGGAAGCTGCGGCTGCCGCCAAGGCTGCCGAGGCGCTGGCTGCCAGCAAGCCCAAGCGCGCTCCGATCGATGAAACCGCGCCGCGCCCGCCGCGTGCTCCGGCCGCGGCTCCGGCTGCGCCGCGCAGTGCACCGCCGCCGCCGCGCAACGACGACCGCAACAACCGCAGCGCACCGCGCAACGAGCGTGGCCCGGGCGACCGTTTCGCCGGCCAGATGCACCTGTCGGCTGCCGACCGCGCGCGTCGTGGCAACAGCAACAACAGCAACACCCGTGGTCGTCCGGGCGGGCGCAACCAGGCCGGTGGCCGTCGCGACATGTCGCGCGGTGGCAACAATGCCGGTCCGCACGCGTTCGAGCGTCCGACCGCACCGGTGGTGCGTGAAGTGGCGATCGGCGACACGATCACCGTGGCCGACCTGGCGCAGAAGCTCGCGCTGAAGGGCGGCGAGGTGGTCAAGGCGCTGTTCAAGATGGGCGTGATGGCCACCATCACCCAGTCCATCGACCATGACACCGCCGCGCTGGTGACCGAAGAACTCGGCCACAAGGCGATCCGTGCCAACGACAACGACGCCGAAGACGCACTGCTGGCCTCGACCGGTGAAAACCAGGGCGAAGCCACCCAGCGCCCGCCGGTGGTCACCATCATGGGCCACGTCGACCACGGCAAGACCTCGCTGCTGGACTACATCCGCCGCACCAAGGTCGCCACCGGCGAAGCCGGCGGCATCACCCAGCACATCGGTGCCTACCACGTGGATACGCCGAAGGGCGTGATCAGCTTCCTGGATACCCCGGGCCATGCTGCCTTCACCTCGATGCGTGCCCGCGGCGCCAAGCTGACCGACATCGTGGTGCTGGTCGTGGCCGCCGATGACGGCGTCATGCCGCAGACCAAGGAAGCGATCCAGCACGCCCGTTCGGCGGGTGTGCCGCTGATCGTGGCGATCAACAAGATCGACAAGTCCGACGCCGACCCGATGCGGGTCAAGAACGAACTGCTGTCCGAGCAGGTCGTGGCCGAAGACTTCGGTGGTGACACCCAGATGGTGGAGATCTCGGCCAAGACCGGCCTGGGCATCGACGACCTGCTGGACGCCATCTCGATCCAGGCCGAACTGCTGGAACTGAAGGCCGTCGACGAAGGCCGCGCCTCGGGCGTGGTGATCGAATCGTCGCTGGACAAGGGCCGCGGCCCGGTCGCTACCGTGCTGGTGCAGCAGGGCCGCCTGAAGAAGGGCGACTACCTGGTGTGCGGCATCCAGTACGGCCGCGTGCGTGCGCTGTTCGACGAAACCGGCAAGCAGCCGGAGTTCGCCGGCCCGTCCATCCCTGTGCAGGTCCTGGGCCTGTCCGGCGTGCCGGAAGCCGGTGACGACTTCGTGGTCGTCGAGGACGAGCGCCTGGCCAAGGACGTTGCCCAGCAGCGTGAGACCAAGCGCCGTGAATCGCGCCTGGTCGCCACCGCTGGCAGCCGTATGGAAGACATCATGGCGACCCTGGGCAAGGGCGAGGGCCAGCAGGTCCTCAACCTGGTCATCAAGGCCGACGTGCAGGGTTCGGTGCAGGCCCTCAGCCAGGCACTGGTCGCGCTGTCCAACGAAGACATCCGCATCAACGTGATCCACTCCGGCGTGGGCGGCATCACTGAATCGGACGCCAACTCGGCGGCCGCTTCGAAGGCCACCGTCATCGGCTTCAACGTGCGTGCGGATGCTTCGGCCCGTCGCATCATCGAATCCAACGGCGTGGACCTGCGTTACTTCTCGATCATCTATGACGTGATCGATCAGGTGAAGCAGGTGGCTTCCGGTCTGCTGGGCGTGGAGATCCGCGAAGAGATCATCGGTATCGCCGAGGTCCGCGACGTCTTCCGCAGCTCCAAGCTGGGCGCCGTCGCCGGTTCGATGGTCATCGAGGGCGTGGTCAAGCGCAACAAGCCGATCCGCGTGCTGCGCGACAGCGTGGTGATCTTCGAAGGCGAGCTGGAATCGCTGCGCCGCTTCAAGGAAAACGTCGAGGAAGTCCGCAACGGTACCGAATGCGGTATCGCGGTGAAGGCCTACAACGACGTCAAGCCGGGTGACCAGATCGAGTGCTTCGAGCGTATCGAAGTGCCGCGCACCCTGTAATGCTGCAAGGGGCCGGTCCTCGCGGATCGGTCCGCCACCCTGGTGGGGCCCGACCCTGGTCGGGCCGCCTTCCCTGGTAGGGCCCGGCCTTGGTCGGGTCACATTCAAATCAAGAGCCTGACCGCGTGCCCAAGACTTTCCATCGAACCGACCGTGTCTCCGCCCAGCTGCGCCGTGAACTCGGCACCCTGGTGCACAACGCCGTGCGCGAGCACGGGTTGCCCTCGGTGAGCGTGTCCGACGTGGAAATCACCCGCGACATGGCCCATGCCAAGGTGTTCGTCACCGCGCTGATGCCGGAGCGTTCGGCTGAAGCCGTGGCCGGCCTGAAGGAGCTGGGCTACCGCCTGCGCATGGACCTGGCCCGCGCGATGAAGCTGCGCCACGTGCCGGAGCTGCATTTCCACTACGACGATTCGGTCGACCGTGGTGAGCACATCGACAACATCCTGCGCGACCTGCCCGATACGCTGGCCGCGGAGAAGCGTCGCGAGAGCGACGAAGAATAAGCTAGCGCCGGGCCCATGCCCGGCGTCTTTCCATTCTGACCGTGCGAGGCCGGACGCTGGCCGCGCTTCGCGCTCGCCGGGCATGGCCCGGCGCTACCCGTATCTGTCATGACCCGAATTCAGTTCCGCCGCCTGGATGGCATCCTGCTGCTCGACAAGTCGACCGGCATGAGCTCCAACGCCGCCCTGCAGGTGGCCCGCCGCCTGTTCCGCGCCGAGAAGGGCGGCCACACCGGCAGCCTCGACCCGTTGGCCACCGGCCTGCTGCCGCTGTGCTTCGGCGAGGCGACCAAGATCGCCGGCCTGCTGCTCGGCTCGGCCAAGGCCTACGACGCCGAGATCGTGCTCGGCCAGACCACCGATACCGATGACGCCGAAGGCCAGGTGCTGCTGCAGCGCCCGGTGCCGGTGATCAGTGCCGAGGCGCTGCAGGCCGCACTGGCACCGCTGACTGGCAGCATCCGCCAGCGTGCCCCGATCTATTCGGCGTTGAAGCAGGGCGGTGAGCCGCTGTATGTGAAGGCCCGCCGTGGCGATGTCATCGAAGCGCCAGAGCGCGAGGTCCAGGTGCATGCCATCGAGGTGCTGGAGCAGCAGCCGGAACGGCTGCGCCTGCGCGTGACCTGCGGCTCGGGCACCTATATCCGCAGCCTGGCCCGCGATCTGGGCGAGGCGCTGGGTTGTGGCGCCCATATCAGCGCGCTGCGCCGGCTCTGGGTGGAACCGTTCCGCGAACCGGCCACGGTCACGCTGGACCAGCTGCGGGCAATGGTCGAGGCCGGCGACGAGGCGGGCATGGACGCGCTGCTGCTGCCGCTGGCGGCCGGGCTGGCGGAATACCCGCGGGTCGACCTCGATGCCGGCCAGGCCCACCGCTTCTGCGTCGGCCAGCGCCAGCGCGACCCGTCCTGGCCGCATGGCCTGGTCGCCGTGTTTGGTCCGGACGATGCTGTCCAGGGGCTCGGGCAGGTCGATGACAGCGGGCTGCTGGCCCCGCAGCGCCGCTTCAACCTCTGAACGGGGCAGGGTGGTTCAGCCCCGGACCTTGTTCCCGGCCCCCCCGACCGTTACAATTTCGCGGCCGTTTTCCGGCAGCCTGCCTCGCGCAGGTTTCATCCTCGTAGTCCACGGCGAGCCTGGCGGTGCGCGAAGCGCGTTCCTGCCGGCCACGCATCACAGAGAAAAAAGAAATGTCGATCGACACCCAGAAGGTCATTGAAGACAACAAGCGCAGCTCGGCTGACACCGGCTCCCCGGAAGTCCAGGTTGCCCTGCTGACCGCCCGCATCGAACTGCTGACCGGCCACTTCAAGACCCACAAGAAGGACCACCACAGCCGCCGCGGCCTGCTGCAGATGGTCAACCGCCGTCGCAGCCTGCTCGACTACCTGAAGAAGAAGGACGTCGAGCGTTACAAGGCCCTGATTGAAAAGCTTGGCCTGCGTCGCTAAGCAACGAATCCCCCGCGGCGCAGCGATGCGCCGCGGTTTTGTTTTGTAGCACCGCAATCCCCGATTCAGGCCGGAACGATCCGGCCACCCGCTGGCGGCAAGGGTCGCCGACGGTCCAAATTCGCAGACAGCATCCCCAAGGACACCCTCCGTGGCAAAAATCACCAAAACCTTCCAGTACGGCAAGCACACCGTCACGCTCGAGACCGGCGAAGTCGCCCGTCAGGCCAGCGGTGCCGTCATCGTCAAGATGGACGACACCGTACTGCTGGTCACCGCCGTCGCCGCCAAGAGCGCGCGCGAAGGCCAGGACTTCTTCCCGCTGACCGTCGATTATCAGGAAAAGTTCTACGCCGGCGGCCGTATCCCGGGTGGTTTCTTCAAGCGTGAAGGCCGTGCGACCGAGAAGGAAACCCTGATCTCGCGTCTGATCGACCGTCCGATCCGCCCGCTGTTCCCGGAAGACTACAAGAACGAAGTGCAGATCATCGCCACGGTCATGTCGCTGAACCCGGACGTGGACGGCGACATCCCGGCCCTGATCGGCGCCTCGGCTGCCCTGGCCCTGGCCGGCACCCCGTTCATGGGTCCGATCGGCGCTGCCAAGGTCGGTTACAAGAACGGCGAGTACATCCTGAACCCGACCGTCAGCGAACTGGCTGACTCGCAGCTGGAACTGGTCGTCGCCGGTACCTCCAACGCCGTGCTGATGGTTGAATCCGAAGCCGCGCTGCTGTCCGAAGAAGTGATGCTGGGCGCCGTGACCTTCGGTCACCGCGAAATGCAGAAGGTCATCAACGCGATCAACGAGCTGACCGTCGAAGCCGGCACCAAGCCGTCGACCTGGGAAGCCCCGGCCAAGAACGACGCGCTGATCTCCGCCCTGAAGGAAGCCATCGGCCCGCGCCTGGGCGAAGCCTTCCAGGTGCGCGACAAGCTGCAGCGCCGCGACGCCATCTCGGCGATCAAGAAGGACGTGGTCGAAACCCTGGCTGGCCGCGTGGCTGCCGAGGGCTGGAACCCGGCCGAGCTGTCGAAGGAATTCGGCGAGCTGGAATACCGCACCATGCGTGACTCGGTGCTGGACACCAAGGTCCGCATCGATGGTCGTGCGCTGGACACCGTCCGCCCGATCGCCGTCAAGACCGGCGTGCTGCCGCGTACCCACGGTTCCTCGCTGTTCACCCGCGGCGAAACCCAGGCCATCGTGACCATCACCCTGGGCACTGCCCGTGACGGCCAGGTCATCGACGCCGTTGCCGGTGAGTACAAGGAAAACTTCCTGTTCCACTACAACTTCCCTCCGTTCTCGGTGGGCGAGTGCGGCCGCATGATGGGCCCGAAGCGCCGCGAAATCGGCCACGGTCGCCTGGCCAAGCGCGGCGTGCTGGCTGTCATGCCGTCGCTGGAAGCCTTCCCGTACACCATCCGCGTCGTCTCGGAAATCACCGAGTCGAACGGTTCCTCGTCGATGGCCTCGGTCTGCGGCTCGTCGCTGGCCCTGATGGACGCCGGCGTGCCGGTGAAGGCGCCGGTGGCCGGTATCGCCATGGGCCTGGTCAAGGAAGGCGAGCGCTTCGTCGTCCTGTCCGACATCCTGGGTGACGAAGATCACCTGGGTGACATGGACTTCAAGGTGGCCGGTACCGCTGAGGGCATTTCCGCCCTGCAGATGGACATCAAGATCGAAGGCATCACCGAAGAGATCATGAAGCAGGCCCTGCAGCAGGCCAAGGCCGGCCGTCTGCACATCCTGGGCGAAATGGCCCACGGCCTGACCGCTCCGCGCGAAGAGCTGTCGGACTACGCGCCGCGCCTGCTGACCATCAAGATCCACCCGGACAAGATCCGCGAAGTGATCGGCAAGGGTGGTTCGACCATCCAGGCCATCACCAAGGAAACCGGCACCCAGATCGACATCCAGGACGACGGCACCATCGTCATCGCTTCGGTCAACGCCATCGCTGCCCAGGCCGCCAAGGCCCGCATCGAGCAGATCACCTCGGACGTCGAGCCGGGCCGCATCTACGAAGGCAAGGTCGCCAAGATCATGGACTTCGGTGCGTTCGTCACCATCCTGCCGGGCAAGGACGGCCTGGTCCACGTGTCGCAGATCTCCAGCGATCGCGTCGAGAAGGTCGGCGACGTGCTGAAGGAAGGCGATGTGGTCAAGGTCAAGGTGCTGGAAGTCGACAAGCAGGGCCGTATCCGCCTGTCGATGAAGGCCGTGGAAGAAGGCGACGCCGTCAGCGCCGAATAATCGGCGGTGGGTGTCAACCTTGGTTGACACGCTCCTGGAATCGCTGAAATGAAAAAGCGGGCTTCGGCCCGCTTTTTCTTTGCCTGCCGCCATCAGGTAGCGCCGGGCCATGCCCGGCGGGGCAGCTACGCTTCCTCGTCTTCCTCTTCCCCCAGCCACCACACCTGGCCCGGCTCGGGGTCACTCAGCGGATGCTCTCGCTGTTCGATGGCCTCCAGCACGCGTCCCGGGGCCGCGGCGGTCCACGCCGCCAGCAGCTTCTCCACCGCAGCCCGGCCCTGCGCGGCAATGCCCAGATCGCGCTCGCGCGCCCAGGTACCTTCTTCGGCGGCCTCTGCATCGTCGTCATGTTGGTGCGGGGTGCCATAGCTGCAGCGGCGGCACAGCCGGCGCACGGTCGCGGTCCAATCCTCGACCATGCCGATGCCAGGCAGGTTCATGGCCCCCAGGGCAGCGATGTCATCGGCTGAATCGCACTGCACGAACACGGTGAAGGTCGCCATGTCCGATGGCTGCAGGCGCTGCATTGCATTGAACACCGGCACCTCGTGTTCGCCGTACGTACGGCGGCCGGTCGATGCGCCGTCATGCAGCACGATGTCGCCGAAGCGGAAGCCGCTTTCGGGCAGCGGCACGTTGTCGATGCGTGCACGCACCGGATCAATGCGGCTCATGTACACCACTTCGGCGTCGGACCACGGCGCCAGGCGCATGCAGGCCACGCCGAAGTTGCCCTCGATCGGGCCTTCGCCCTCGGGCAGGGTGATCCCGCAGCGGGTCCACTGGCGTCGTGCTTCGGCCCAGTCCGCCATGCCGGTGGCCGCGATCCCGGCATTCCAGGCGGTGGCGACATCGAATTCCCCGCGCAGCTGCTCCGATCGCAGGTTGTCCTGCAACGAGGCCGGCCAGTCGCGCAGGTACTTGTGCGCCAGCCCGCGCATGTAGTGCAGGTAGGGCACCTCGGGAGCGATGGCGATCAGTTCGCCGAACAGCTCCACCGCCTGCGGCAGGTCGCCTTCGTGGAACGCGTCGTAGGCGCGCGCTTCCAGTATCTGGTGTTCGTCGAGGGATGCGTCGTCCAGCAGGTCGCCGTCGGGAGTGGTGTCGTGATCGGTGCTCATGTCCATGTGCGGTTGAAGATCCGCGGCCACCTTAGCCGATGCAGGGCGCCGGGTGCGCTGCGTCGGTGCGTGTCCTGCTGCAATGCATGATGGCAGTGGCATGACTGCCACGTTGTCGCCCTCTGGCCGATCGTTGCTGTCCACTGGACGACATGCCACGACATCGGTCCCACGGCCTCATCGGTTTGCTAACGTGGCGGCGCCTTCGAACCGGGAGATTCCATGTTCCGCCAGACCGTGGCCGTCCTTGCCGTGCTGATTGCCGGCGCCCTGCCCATTGCCGCGCACGCCGCGCCCGCACAGCCGCCGATCTTCGGTGCCTACTACCCCGGCGGTTCCGCCGAGCGCTATCCGGTGTCGAGCATTCCGGCCGAGCGCCTGACCCACCTGTTCTACGCGTTCTCGACCATCGAGGACGGGCGTTGCACGATCGGTACAGAAGCACCGAAGAACTTCGCCGCGCTGGCCGAGCTGAAGAAGGCACACCCGCATCTGCGTACGCTTATTTCGATTGGCGGCTGGGGCGCGGGCGGGTTCTCCAATGCGGCGCTGACCGAGGCCAGCCGCAAGCGGTTGGTCGATTCGTGCATGGCGTTGTTCTTCGATCGCCACGCCGGCAGCTTTGATGGGGTGGATATCGACTGGGAATTCCCGGTCAGTGGCGGCCCGAAGGAGCTTGCGCACCGTCCGCAGGATCGCGCCAACCTGACCCGGCTCGCGCAGGCATTCCGCGTGGCACTCGATGCGCGCGGTCGCAAAGCGGGGCAGCCGATGCTGCTGACCGCCGCGCTGGCCGCCGGTCGCCTGCAGACCGATGGCCCCTACGATCCGGCCGCCAGCTACGACCTGCCGGCGCTGGCCAAGGTGTTCGATTTCATCAACCTGATGAGTTACGACATGGGCACCGGCTTCTCGGCGGTGTCGACCTTCAACGCGCCGCTGCATGAGGTGGCGGCCGACCCGCTGGCGCCGGAGCTGCGCCGTTGGAACAACGTGGCCGGTGCCGTGCAGTTCTACCGCGAGCACGGCGTGCCGGCCGGCAAGCTGGTGCTGGGCGTGCCGTTCTACGGGCGCGGCTTCAAGGTCACCGGCGACGCCCCGGATGGGCTGTACCAGGCCTACAATGCACCGGCCGATGCCGGCGATTGGCGGGTGATCAAGGCGCGCTATCTCGACCAGCCGGGCTGGACGAAGCACTGGCAGCCTCAGGCACAGAGCCCATGGCTGTACAACGCCGCGCAGAAGATCTTCATCAGCTATGAGGACCCGCGCTCGATCGGCCTGCGTGCGCAGTTCGCCCGCGAGCAGGGCCTGGCCGGCGTGTTCATGTGGGAGCTGACCGGCGACGACGAACAGGCCAGCCTGCTCAACGCCATGCTCGCCCCGTGGCAGAAGGCACGCGTCGGCGATTGAGCCTCCCGCTGGCGCTGGGCCATGCCCGGCGGATGCGGCAACGCCATCGGCCCAACCCCGCACATCGAGGCCATGCCCGCAGCGTTACGCTGCGGGCATGATCCATCTCGAACGCCTGGACCATCTGGTCCTCACCGTGGTCGACATCGAACGCAGCTGTGATTTCTACCAGCGCGTGCTCGGCATGCAGGTCGTGCGCTTCGGCGCCGGCCGTACCGCGCTGCAGTTCGGCCGGCAGAAGATCAACCTGCATCCGGCCAGCGCCCCGCTGCAGCCGCATGCGCTGCAACCCACGCCGGGCAGCGCCGATCTCTGCCTGATCACGCGCAGTGCCATGGCCGATGTGCTGGCGCACCTGCAGGCGCAGGCCGTCGCGGTGGAGGAAGGGCCGGTGGCCCGCACCGGTGCACTGGGTCCGATCGAATCGGTGTACTTCCGCGACCCGGATGGCAACCTGATCGAAGTCAGCCGTTACCCGGACGAAGCACAACTGCTCCGGTAGCGCCGGGCCAGGCCCGGCGACGCTTCAGTTCGCCCAGACGCTGTTCGGATCGCCGTTGCGGGCGCGACGCTGGCTGGCGACTGCCAGCCGGGCGAAGCCAAAAGCCATGGCCAGCGCGATGGCATCGATCCAGAACAGCGGCCAATGGCCCTGCGCGGCGGCGCGCCACAGCCAGTCGCCACTGAGTGCGCCGTGCAGCACCGGCACCAGCGCGGTGCTGATCGCCGCAGCCCACAGCAGCTCGCGTGCGGCCTGTGCCGGGCGGCGCAATGCCGCCCACAACGCGCAGGCTGCCCAGCTGCCGAAGCAGGCCCAGCGGATGCCGTGATCGACCGCCGCCGGTGCCAGCCGTTCCAGCACCAGCGCGCTGGCGAATGCCACCGAGATCGCCACGCACAGGCCGATGCACACGCCGACCGTCGCCCGTGCCATGTTCACTCCGGCGCGTGGCTGCTGCGGCTGGCGACGCTTGCGCCGCGACTCGATCCACAGCAGGTTGCCCGAGTAGAACAGGAACGCTCCCCCCAGGCCGAGCAGGAAATACAGCCAGACCACCACGCCGTTGCCGAACTCGCCGAAGTGCAGCGCATAGGCGGCGCTGAGCGTGGCGTGGTTGGCGTCGCGCTGGCCCGGCAGCTGGGTCGCCAGTACATTGCCGGTGGCAACGTCCAGCGCCACAGCGCCGAGGGGCCCGAGCGTGCCGGTGGATTCACCGGTGATCTCGATGGTGGCGTTGGCGTCGCCGGCATTGGCCAGCTTCAGGTAGGCCGGCTCGAAGCTGGTCACACCCTGTGCGCGCGCCACTTCCAGCGCCCGCGCATGCAGCACGCGCAGGCTGCCCGGCGGCGACGGAATGCCGGTGGCTTCCCGCACCGGTGCGGTGTCCATTGCCGTCGGCACCGCCTGCAGGGCGTTGCCGTCGAAGATCAGCGGGTTGAGCAGGGCCATCTGCACGAACACCAGGCAGAGCAGGGCGCCGGTCACCGCGAACATCAGGTGGAAGGGCAGGCTCAGCACGCCGATCACGTTGTGCGCGTCCTGCCACAGTTGCTTCAGGTTGCGGCCCGGACGCAACGCGAACAGGTCGCCGAGCAGCTTCGGCAGGTGGATCACCAGCCCGCTGAGCAGCGCCATGCCGTACAGCAGGCTGACAATGCCCATCACGTAGATGCCGGCCACAGGCAGGCCCAGGCTGTAGTGCAGCTCGTTGACCAGTTCCGCCAGCCCGGTCTGCGGCGGCGTCGGGCTGCCTGCGATCTGGCCTGGCCAGGCATAGCGCCAGCTGCCGTCATCGGCCTGCCAATATGCCAGTGGCTGCGGATGATCGGCACCGGGGAAGGTCATGCCGACGTGGCGGCGGGCTTCCGGATGCGTGGCCAGCACGTCCTCCAGCAGGTACTGCGCATCGTCCAGCCCGGCCGGCAGCGCGGTGGCTGCGCCAGGCGTCTGCCACAGCGGCAGGTCATGGTGGAACAGGGTCAGCGCACCGGCATAGAAGGCCACGAACAGGCCGAAGCCGGCCACCAGGCCGACCCAGGTATGCAGGGTGGTGAACGTGCGCAGGGTCTGCGAGCTGAACTTCATGGGACGGGTCTCATTGCACCACGCCGATCAGGCGCAGCAGCCCAAGCACGGCGAAGCCGGTGGCGGCGCTGCCACCCAGCACCAGCCAGGCACGCAGCGCGCTGCGGAAACTGAACGCCCACAGGGCGGCCAGCATCCACAGCGGGATGAAGGCGATCAGGGTTGGCACCAGCGCCCGCTGCCAGGGGCCGGGCGGCAGCCATGCCAGCAGTCCGGTCGCGGCCGCGGCCAGGAAGAAGCCGGCGACGATGCCGGCGAAGGCGCGCGGCCACATCAGGGCGACTCCGGGCCGGGACGGTGCCAGGCGGCCAGGGCCGGCAACAGCATCGCAGCCAGCATCCAGGTGCACAGCATCGCCACCAGGCCAGCGGCAAAGCCAAGCTCGGCCATCCACAGCCAAAGCGCGGCGGCAGCAGCGACCAGGCCGATCTGGCGGCCCAGGCGTCCGGCGCGGCGCAGGCGCGGCCAGCGGCAATGCGGCGAGGCGGCATAGAAGGCCAGTGCCGAGAACATCGCTGCCAGCATGCCCAGGCTGCAGAAGCCGAGCGTGGAAAGGCCGACGGTGATCATCGCGGGCGGCCGGCGCGGCAGCGGGCCGGCGAACGCGGGGCACGGGCGGGGCCGGCGGGAGCCGGTCGGAGCGGGTGGCGCATCACGGGGTCCTGGGGGAAAGCGGGCAGGCTGGCACGGGGCGGCCTGCGCCGACATGGTAATCATTGCAATTTCACGCCGCCAGCGAGACCCATTCAGCGGACCGTACGGTAGCCCTTGGGCTTTCCGGTGCGCTGGTTTAAGATCATCCACACTCCCTGACTGGAACAAGGTGGCCCGCGCACAGCGCCGGCCGAGCGTGCGACATGAGCACTACCACCGCCCACTGTTGACCTGCCCCCGAAGGCCCTGTGTTCCAGGCGCCCTCGTGGCGCTTTTTTGTTGCCCGGGCGCCGCCCCGGGAGCGCTTTCCAGCCCGCCCCGCGGGCCCCGCACGAAGCCAATGCGATGATCAACATTACCCTTCCCGACGGCAGCCGCCGCGAGTTTGAAAACCCCGTCAGCGTCATGGACGTCGCCCAGTCGATCGGTGCCGGCCTGGCCAAGGCCACCATTGCCGGTGCCGTCGATGGCGTGCTGGTCGATGCCAGCGACGTCATCGACCACGATGCCAGCCTGCGCATCATCACCGCCAAGGACGAGGAGGGCGTGGAGATCATCCGCCACTCCTGCGCCCACCTGGTCGGCCACGCCGTCAAGCAGCTGTACCCGGACGTGAAGATGGTGATCGGCCCGGTGATCGCCGAGGGCTTCTACTACGACATCTACTCCGAGCGCCCGTTCACTCCGGACGACATGGCCGCGATCGAGAAGCGCATGGGTGAGCTGATCGCCCAGGATTACGACGTCATCAAGAAGATGACGCCGCGCGCCGAAGTGGTCGAGATCTTCAAGGCCCGTGGCGAGGACTACAAGCTGCGCCTGATCGAGGACATGTCCGACGACATCCAGGCGATGGGCATGTACTACCACCAGGAATACGTGGACATGTGCCGCGGCCCGCACGTGCCGAACACGCGCTTCCTGAAGGCCTTCAAGCTGACCCGCATTTCCGGCGCCTACTGGCGTGGCGACGCGCAGAACGAGCAGCTGCAGCGCATCTACGGCACCGCCTGGGCCGACAAGAAGCAGCTCGAGGCGTACATCAAGCGCATCGAGGAAGCCGAGATGCGCGACCACCGCCGCATCGGCAAGCAGCAGGACCTGTTCCACCTGCAGGAAGAAGCGCCGGGCCTGGTGTTCTGGCACCCGAAGGGCTGGGCGCTGTGGCAGGTGGTCGAGCAGTACATGCGCAAGGTCTACCGCAACAGCGGCTACGGCGAAGTGCGTTGCCCGCAGATCCTGGACGTGAGCCTGTGGAAGAAGTCCGGCCACTGGGACAACTACCAGGACAACATGTTCTTCACCGAATCGGAGAAGCGCACGTACGCGGTCAAGCCGATGAACTGCCCGGGCCACATCCAGGTGTTCAACCAGGGCCTGCACAGCTACCGCGACCTGCCGATCCGCTACGGTGAGTTCGGTTCCTGCCATCGCAACGAGCCGTCCGGCGCGCTGCACGGCATCCTGCGCGTGCGTGGCTTCACCCAGGACGACGGCCACGTGTTCTGCACGGAAAACCAGATCGAGTCGGAAGTGACGGCCTTCCACCAGCAGGCGCTGGCGGTCTACCAGCACTTCGGCTTCGACGACATCCAGATCAAGATCGCCCTGCGCCCGGAATCGCGCCTGGGTGACGACGCCACCTGGGACAAGGCCGAAGGCGCGCTGCGCTCGGCGCTGACCGCCTGTGGCGTGGAATGGCAGGAGCTGCCGGGCGAGGGTGCCTTCTATGGCCCGAAGATCGAGTACCACCTGAAGGACGCCATCGGCCGTACCTGGCAGCTGGGCACCATGCAGGTCGACTTCATGATGCCGGGCCGGCTGGGCGCCGAGTACGTGGACGAGAACAGCCAGAAGAAGCATCCGGTGATGCTGCACCGCGCCATCGTCGGCTCGATGGAGCGCTTCCTGGGCATCCTGATCGAGCACCATGCCGGCCAGTTCCCGGCCTGGCTGGCCCCGACCCAGGTGGTGGTGGCCAACATCACCGACGCCCAGGCCGACTACGTCTCGGGCGTGACCAAAACCCTTGCGGAGCAAGGCTTCCGCGTCAGCTCGGATTTGCGTAACGAGAAGATCGGCTATAAAATCCGCGAGCATACGTTGCAGCGCGTGCCCTACCTGCTGGTCATCGGTGACCGCGAGAAGGAAAATGGGGCTGTGGCGGTGCGTACGCGTTCTGGCGAAGATCTGGGCAGCATGAGCCTGCAGGCCTTCATCGAGCGGCTCCACGCCGAGGGCGCGTAAGCAAAGGTCCGGTCCGGGCGCACAGGCACCCGGACCGGTTCGATACCCTTGGGAGAACGTAATATCAGCACCCCTGACAACAAACAGAACCGCAAGAATCAGGAAATCCGTGTGCCGCGCGTCCGCGTGATCGGCAGTGACGGAGAAATGATCGGCGTGTTGTCGCGCGACGAAGCGCTGTCCATGGCCGAAGATGAAGGCCTGGACCTGGTCGAAATCCAGCCGCAGGCCGATCCGCCGGTCTGCAAGATCATGGACTTCGGCAAGTTCAAGTTCGAAGCGCAGAAGAAGGCCAGCGAGGCCAAGAAGAAGACCAAGCAGGTCGAGATCAAGGAAGTGAAGTTCCGTCCGGTCACGGACGAGGGCGACTACCAGATCAAGCTGCGCAAGATGCGCGGGTTCCTCGAGGATGGTGACAAGATCAAGGTCAACATCCGCTTCCGTGGCCGTGAAATGAGCCACCAGGAACTGGGCCGCGAAATGGCCAACCGGATCGAGGCCGATCTGGGCGAGGACATCGTCATTGAATCCCGTCCGCGCCTGGAAGGGCGTCAGATGGTCATGATGATCGCGCCGAAGAAGAAGACCTGAGGCCTGACGGGCCGCCTTCCGGGGCGCCTGGCTGAATGGTTCAGGGTAAGGGGACGCCGTTGGCGTCCCTTTGCTTTTGCAGGAAGCCGGTGAATTGCCGGCGAAAGGGTTGCAGGGGCTGGTGGCAGGGCGGTTTTGCCTGTATCATGCCCGGCTCGACCCACCCAGGACGGGTCGTACGCCGATCATGGCAGGACGGAAAGAGCGGCCCAGGCCGCCGCCAGATCAGTCAGAAACCAGGGTCATATCCCATCAAGGACATTGCAATGCCCAAGATCAAGACCAACCGGGCAGCGGCCAAGCGTTTCCGCAAGACCGCCTCGGGCAAGTACAAGTGCGGCCACGCCAACCGTAGCCACATCCTCACGAAGAAAGCGACCAAGCGTAAGCGTAATCTGCGTCAGACGGGCCATGTCCGTGCAGAAGACGCAGGCCGTCTGGACCGCATGCTCCCTTACCTCTGAGGAACTGAAAAATGGCACGAGTTAAGCGTGGCGTACAGGCGCGTCGCCGCCACAAGAAGATTCTGGATCTCGCCAAGGGCTATTACAACGCCCGTCGCAAGGTCTTCCGCGTCGCCAAGCAGGCGGTCATCAAGGCACAGCAGTACGCCTACATCGGCCGTAAGCAGAAGAAGCGCAACTTCCGTTCGCTGTGGATCACCCGTATCAATGCGGCTGCCCGCATCAACGGCCTGAGCTACAGCCGCTTCATGAACGGTCTGCTGAAGGCCGGCATCACCCTGGATCGCAAGGTCCTGGCTGACATCGCCGTGCACGACGCAGCCGGTTTTGCTGCGCTGGCCGAAAAGGCCAAGGGCGCGCTGGCGGCATAAGTCCTTCCCGATGCCGTAACCGTTCACTCGGAACGGTGTCAGGTCAAGGCAATGCATGGGGAAGGGCGCAAGTCCTTCCCCATTCTTTTTTGGGTCCCGGCGAGGCCACGATGGCAGCGCGGGGACGGCGGTGGCGACAGGGGTCGGCCCTTCGCGCATCGCGATGGCAGATCGACTGGAGTTCCGGCCCCCCATGAGCGACATCCAATCCCTCACCACCCAGGCGCTGGCCGATGTGGCCGCCGCACAGAGCCCCGACGTGCTGGAACAGCTGCGCGTGGCCCTGCTTGGCAAGAGTGGCAGCATCACTTCGCAGCTCAAGCAGCTCGGCGCCCTGCCGGCCGACGAGCGCAAGGCCGCCGGTGAAGCGATCAACCAGGCCCGTGACGCGCTGACCCGCGCGCTGGGCGAGCGCAAGGCGCTGCTGGAAGACGCGGCACTGGATGCGCGCCTGGCCGCCGAAGCCATCGACATCACCCTGCCGGGCCGCAATGGCGACCGTGCCGGCCTGCACCCGATCACCCGCACCCTGGAGCGCATCACCGGCATCTTCGGCCGGCTGGGCTACGAGCTGTCGGAAGGGCCGGAGATCGAGGACGACTGGCACAACTTCGAGGCGCTGAACTTCCCGCCGCACCACCCGGCGCGCGCCATGCACGACACCTTCTACTTCGGCGACGGCCGCCTGCTGCGTACGCATACCTCCGGTGTGCAGGTGCGCTACATGGGCGACCACGCGCCGCCGCTGCGCATGATCGCCGCCGGCAAGGTGTACCGCAGCGACAGCGACCAGACCCACTCGCCGATGTTCCACCAGGTCGAAGGCCTGCTGGTCGACGAGCATTCGACCTTCGCCGACCTGAAGGGCACGCTGGCCGAGTTCGTGCGCGCGTTCTTCGAGCGCGATTTCGAGATGCGTTTCCGTCCCAGCTACTTCCCGTTCGTTGAACCGGGTGCGGAAGTGGACATCGCCTGGCAGCAGCCCGATGGCAGCACCCGCTGGCTGGAAGTGCTCGGCTGCGGCATGGTGCATCCGAACGTGCTGCGCAACGTCGGCATCGATCCGGAGCGCTACACCGGCTTTGCCTTCGGCATGGGCGTGGAGCGTTTCGCGATGCTGCGCTACGGCGTCAATGACCTGCGCGCGTTCTTCGAGAACGATGTGCGGTTCCTGAAGCAGTTCGCGTAACGGACCAGGTAGCGCCGGGCCATGCCCGGCGGACTCAACAACGCAGGCCCAGGCGCATGCGCCGGGCCCACCAGGGTGACACCATGAAATTCTCCGAAAACTGGCTGCGCAGCCACGTCCCGACCTCCGCCTCGCGCGATGAACTGAGCGCGGTGCTGACCGCCATCGGCCTGGAAGTGGAAGAGGTGACCGCGCTTGGCGAAGGCCTCGACCACGTGGTCGTGGCTCGCATCGTCGAAGCCGTGCGCCATCCCGAAGCCGATCGCCTGCAGGTGTGCAAGGTCGATGCCGGGCAGGGCGAGCTGCTGCAGATCGTGTGCGGCGCACCGAACGCGCGCCCGGGCCTGGTCGCGCCGCTGGCGATGGTCGGTGCGCAGATCGGCGAGCTGAAGATCAAGCCGGCCAAGCTGCGTGGCGTCGAATCCAACGGCATGCTGTGCTCGGCCAAGGAGCTGGGCCTGGACAATGATGCATCCGGCCTGCTGGAGCTGCCGGACGATGCACCCGTCGGCCAGTCCCTGGTCGAGTATCTGGGGCTGCCGGACGCCAGCATCGAGATCAAGCTGACCCCGAACCGTGCTGACTGCTTCAGCCTGCGCGGCATCGCCTACGACGTCGCCGCCGCAACCCGCAGCGAAGTACTGGCATTCGCCGCTGACGCCATCCCGGCGGTGGGCAGCCGCGAACTGTCGATCCAGCTGGATGCCGGCGCTGAAGCGCCGCGTTACCTGGGGCGTGTCATCGAAGGCGTCAACGCCGCCGCCAAGACCCCGCTGTGGATGGCCGAGCGCCTGCGCCGCAGCGGTGTGCGTCCGGTCTCGCTGCTGGTCGACATCACCCAGTACGTGATGCTGGAGCTGGGCCAGCCGATGCATGCCTACGACCTCGGCACCCTGCAGGGCAGCATCGCCGTGCGCCGTTCGCGCGCGGGCGAGAGCCTGAAGCTGCTGGACGGCCGTGACGCCGCGCTGGACGACAGCTTCCTGGTGGTCACCGATGCCGACCGTGCGGTCGGCCTGGCCGGCCTGATGGGCGGCTTCGACACCCGCGTCACCGATGACACCGCCGCGGTGTTCCTGGAGGCCGCGCACTTCGCGCCGGCCGCGATCATGGGCCGTGGCCGCAAGCTGGGCCTGCACACCGATGCCGGTCATCGCTTCGAG
The DNA here is from genome assembly GCF_030291095.1 of Stenotrophomonas sp. 59. Taxonomy (NCBI): domain Bacteria; kingdom Pseudomonadati; phylum Pseudomonadota; class Gammaproteobacteria; order Lysobacterales; family Lysobacteraceae; genus Stenotrophomonas; species Stenotrophomonas sp. 59. The sequence continues at coordinate 3,107,757 of NZ_CP127408.1, read as the reverse complement.
CGTGGCGTCGATCCGGCACTGCCGCGCACCGCGATCGAATACGCCACCCGCCTGGTGCTGGACCTGGCCGGCGGTACCCCGGCGCCGGTCACCGAGGCCGTGCGTGAAGCCGATCTCCCGCAGCCGGCAACCATCGTGCTGCGCCGCGCCCGCATCACCCGCGTGCTCGGCATCACCATCGACGACTCCGAAGTCGAGCGCATCCTGCGCGCGCTGGGCATGGACGTGGCTGCCACGGCCGAGGGCTGGCAGGTCGCCGCGCCGAGCCGTCGCTTCGACATTGCCATTGAAGAAGACCTGATCGAAGAACTGGCCCGCATCCACGGTTACGAGCAGATCCCGACCACGCTGCCGGGCGGTGCCTCGCGCGTGGCGATGCCGAGCGAGACCCAGCTGGACGCGCTGAGCGTGCGTCGCCAGCTGGTCGCCCGCGACCAGCAGGAAACCGTCAACTTTGCCTTCGTCGACGACGCGCTGCTGACCCAGTGGCAGCTGCGCGACGGCCTGGTGCCGCTGGCCAACCCGCTGTCGGCGGAACTGGCGGTGATGCGCCCGTCGCTGCTGCCGGGCCTGGTCGCCACGCTGGGCCGCAATGCCGCGCGCCAGCTGGGCCGCGTGCGCCTGTTCGAGATCGGGCGCGTGTTTGCCCAGCAGGCCGGGGACGGCCAACCGGCACCGCTGGAAACCCCGCGCGTGGCCGCTGCCGTCTGTGGCGATGCGCAGGCGGTGCAGTGGGGCCTGCCGACCCGCAAAGTCGACTTCCACGACCTGAAGGGCGACCTGGAATCGCTGGCCGCCGCCAGTGGTGCGCAGCTGGAGTTCCGCCCGTCGGCCCGTCCCTATGGCCACCCGGCGCGTTCGGCCGAGGTGTTCCGCGATGGCGTGGCGATTGGCTGGATCGGCCAGGTCCACCCGCGCCTGGCCAGGGCGATGGACATCGAAGCCGACGTGTATGCCTTCGAACTGGACCTGGAACCGCTGGCCGCCCGTCGCCTGCCGCGTGCAGGCGAGCTGTCGCGCTTCCCGGCAGTGCGCCGCGATCTGGCGTTCCTGGTGCCTGAACAGGTGGCCTGGGCCGACCTGGCGGCGACCGTCCGCCAGGCCGCCGGCCCGCTGCTGCGCGACCTGAACCTGTTCGACCGCTATGTCGGCCAAGGCGTCGAGCCGGGATTCAAGAGTCTCGCTATGGGCTTGATTTTGCAGGACAAGTCGCGCACTCTGACGGACCGCGACGTGGATGCGGTGGTGGCCGAGGCGGTCACTGCCATCGAGCGTGAACACCACGCCCGGATCCGCGGCTGAGCGGGCAGCACTCGGGGGTAGCAGGCAATGGCATTGACCAAGGCGGAGATGGCGGAAAAGCTGTTCGACGAAGTCGGTCTGAACAAGCGGGAAGCCAAGGAATTCGTCGACGCGTTTTTCGATGTGCTGCGTGAAGCATTGGAACAGGGACGTCAGGTGAAGCTGTCGGGCTTCGGTAATTTCGATCTGCGGCGCAAGAACCAGCGCCCGGGTCGCAACCCCAAGACCGGCGAGGAAATTCCGATTTCCGCCCGTACGGTGGTCACCTTCCGTCCGGGCCAGAAGCTCAAGGAGAGGGTGGAAGCTTATGCTGGATCCGGGCAGTAACCGCGAACTACCGCCGATCCCGGCCAAGCGCTACTTCACCATCGGTGAGGTCAGCGAGCTGTGCGACGTCAAGCCGCACGTCCTGCGCTACTGGGAAACCGAGTTTCCCAGCCTTGAGCCGGCCAAGCGCCGAGGCAACCGCCGCTACTACCAGCGCCACGACGTGCTGATGGTGCGGCAGATCCGCAGCCTGCTGTACGAACAGGGCTACACCATCGGTGGTGCACGCCTGCGCCTGGACGGCCCCGATGCCCGCGAGGAATCGGCGCTGAGCAACCAGATCATCAAGCAGGTGCGCATGGAGCTGGAAGAAGTGCTGCAGTTGCTGCGCCGCTGATCCCATTTCCATCGTAATCCGCTATACTTCACGGCCCGCCGCACTGGCGGGCACATCGCAGCATCAGTCGGGGCGTAGCGCAGCCTGGTAGCGCATCTGCCTGGGGGGCAGAGGGTCGTCGGTTCGAATCCGGCCGTCCCGACCACTGTGATGAATCAAGAAGCCTGCGCAGCGATGCGTGGGCTTTTTTGTGCGCGCGGTGTATGCTGCGCGCCACTCGTACTACCGCGGCTGCTGAACCCGGTACTCACGAGAACACATCATGGAATCTGCAAGAAACCGTGCCTGGCGTCGAAGCCAGGCTCGCAACCGCGGTGGCGACCGCGCTACGACCGCCTACAGCTACAAGCCCGAGAAGAACTGGAAGCTGCTGTATACGCGCGATGCCAAGCTCGCGCGTGCACGCCAGCTGGGCTTCACCTATCCGGTCCTCAGCGCCCGCCAACTGCAGGAACAGGAATGATCAACCTGCTGTTCGTCTGCAGCCGCAACCAGCTGCGCAGCCCGACCGCCGAAGCCATGTGGCGACGGCGGCCCGGCTTCGCCGCGCTGTCGGCCGGCACCAGTCCGCATGCACGACGTCCCATCGGCCCGGCGGATATCCGCTGGGCCGATGTCATCTTTGTGATGGAGGCCAAGCACCAGCATCGCCTGCAGGCCACGTACGCGCGCCTGCTGGAGCACAAGCGCCTGCATTGCCTGGACATCCCCGATGACTATCGCTGCATGGATCCGGTGTTGATGGGCCTGCTGGACGCCAAGGTGACCGCGTATCTCGATCAGCTGCCGGCAAAGCGGTAGATCAACTCCGGATCGCCTTCGTCCAATCCATGCACGATGCCGTGGTCGATGAAACCGGGCGTGGCGAGCAAGCGTTGCATGCTGGTGCTGGTGCTGGTGCTGGTGCTGGTGCTGGATGCATGGGGCGAAGTGAAGCGCTTGCCATGGCCCTGCAGCGCGATGGCGTGCGCGTGAGCAATCGCTGCAGCCAGCGCGCGGCCGGCAGTCAATACACCCGGAACTCGGCCCTGCAGCCATCGCTGACCCAGATGCCGCGACGGTCCCAGCCCCAGTTGTGGTCTTCGATGCAGGTCGTCACCGATTTCTGCTTGACCATGCGCACCTCATGACGCACGCGGATGCGGCATTCCTTGTCCTTCTTTTCGTAGGACTCACAGACCAGGCGTTCACCCTCATCGTCGCGATCACGGCCCCTGCCGCGTCCCGGCCAGCGGCCATGTTCGTCGGCGACAAACTCGGCACGGCAGCCATCGGTCACCCAGAGCATGCGACGGCTCTGGCCCCAGTTCTGGTTTTCCACGCAGCGGGTGACCGATAGTTGCCTGGCCAGGCGCATCGGGCCCTCGATCGGGCATTGCTCGGTCTTGTTGAACTGGGATTCGCAGCGAAGTGCGGGAATGTGCGCTGCGTCGTAATCCTGGGCAGCCACGGTGGTGGCTGCAAGCAGCATGGCCAGGGAGATGCCGCCAATGGGCAGCAGCAGGCGATGGGTCATGGGGGCCTCGTTGAGGGAGCGGGCGGCAAGAATGACCCAGCCCGGGTCCATTGGAACGCTTCGTTCCCGACGTGGCTCAGTGGGGATTTAGTAGTGCGCGCGGGTCCATGCAGAGGCTTACATCCCGTATCATCGCTGCACATCCGATCGCATCGGGTTACACCTTCTTACATGTCTTCCACGCCTGTCGGCGCGGCCTGTGGCGGCCGTCACTGGCGCGCGGCCGGCCTGTGGAGGACGATGCGCGGACCACGACGACCACAGGGGGTTGCGTTGATCAGCAGTATCGTCATTCATCGCTCGGTAGGCGCAGGCGCCGCCGAGGTGCAGGTCCTGGACACCACGTTCAAGGGCAAGCATGTGTTCGTTGCCTGGGGGCTGCGCGGGCCGGAACTGACCCGCAGCGCGGACCCGGCTGCCACTGTGGCTGCGCGCAAGGCGCTGCAGTCCGTGGCAGGGCACAGCGAGGGGCCGCGCAGCCCGGAAGTGTTCATTGCCAACCAGTCTGCGGTGGCGATCACCGTCTATCGCCTGCTCACCGAAGCGCGCTCGGGAGATGGCGTCTTCTTCCTGTGCGATTCGCAGGCCGTGGTCGACTGGTTGATCACCGCGCTGGAAGTCCGCGACGCGGGCTGATTCCGCGTCGCGCATTGCGGCGTCTCAGCCGAGTGCTGCATCCACCGCAGCCAGCGCATGCAGGGTGGTGGTGTCGAACAGCGGTACTGCGCTGTCTTCCGGCCGTACCAGCAGCATGATCTCGGTACAGCCCAGGATGATCGCTTCAGCGCCGCGCTCGACCAGGCGCGCGATCACGCCGGCGTAGAGCTGCCGCGAGCGCTCGCTGACCACGCCGGCAATCAGCTCCTGGTAGATGATGTCGTGCACGTTGCGGCGGTCATCGGCATCAGGCACCACTACCTCCAGGCCGAAGCGTTCCTGCAGGCGGCCTCGATAGAAGTCCTGCTCCATGGTGAAGGCCGTACCGAGCAGGCCCACTTTGCGCGCGCCTGCCTGCAGGATCGCAGTCGCGGTCGGATCGGCGATGTGCAGCAGCGGCAGCGTGCAGGCCGCCTCGATGCGATCGGTCAGCTTGTGCATGGTGTTGGTGCAGATCAGCAGCAGGTCGGCGCCGCCCGCCTGCAGGCGCCGCGCGCCATCGACCATGTGATCACCCAGGGCGTCCCAGTCGCCGTCGTGCTGCAGCTGCTTGATGCCGGCGAAATCCACCGACCACAGCAGCAGCTGCGCGGAGTGCGCGCCTCCGAGCCGCCGCCGGACCTGCTCATTGATGAGGCGGTAGTACTGGGCCGAACTTTCCCAACTCATGCCGCCGATCAGGCCGAGGGTCTTCATGCGCTGCTCCAGGGAAGAGGCGGCCATTGCAGCACAATGAGGAAGGGCATTGCACAACGCATGGGCGTTGGGCAGGCCACGCGGGTGGGGTCTGATCGACCCCGGTGCTGCTGCGGCGCGATAATGTTGCTACCAAAGGGAGGGCAGGGCGATGGGCGAGTGTTGCGGCTGTGGCAAGACCCTGGACGTGGCGGCGATGCAGGCGCGGCACCGGCGCGTGCTGTGGATCGTGCTGCTGGTCAATCTGGCCACCTATGCGTTGATGGTCGCTGCCGCCGGGTACAGCCATTCGTCCTCGTTGCTGTCCGGCGCCCTGGACAACCTGGGTGACGCGGCGACCTATGCGTTGAGCCTGGCGGTGGTCGGCGCAGGCCTCGTGGCCAAAGCGCGGGTTGCCCTGTTCAAGGGATTGCTGATCCTGGCGGCGGCCCTCGTGGTGGCTGCGCAGATCGGATGGCGGTTGCTGCACCCGGAGGTGCCCCTGTTTGCCAGCATGGGCCTGGCGGCGCTGCTCAACCTGGCCGCCAACGCGGCGTGCCTGTGGTTGCTGACCCCTTATCGCAACGACGACATCAACCTGGCGTCCGCCTGGGAATGCTCGCGCAATGACCTGTATGAGGGCGCATCGGTGTTGCTGGCCGCGGGCCTGGTCGCGCTGTTCGGTGCGGGCTGGCCGGATCTGCTGGTAGCGGTCGCACTGCTGGTGCTGTTCCTGCGCTCGGCGTTGCGGGTCCTGCGCTCGGCCTGGGGGGAACTGCGCAGCGCGCGCCTGCTGGCGTCGTGAGTGCGCGTCTGTAACCGTCGCATCCGCGCCAGGCTGTATGTGACGCAGGCCATGGCCACGCTCTAAGCTTGCTGGGTTTTCCTGCGTGGATGTTGAAATGGCCCTGCATACCTGGTGGTGGTTCCTGGCCACGGTCTTTGTCCTGTGCGGCACGCCGGGGCCGAACATGCTGCATATCCTCGGCCGCAGCGTCGGACTCGGCTTCCGCGGCAGTGTGCCGGCGATGGCCGGTTGCCTGCTGGCGATGCTGCTGGTGCTGGCGGCCTCCGCAGCGGGCCTGAGTGCGCTGCTGCATTCCTCGCCGATGCTGTTCGAGGTGCTGCGCTATCTGGGCGTGGCCTATCTGGCCTGGCTGGGCCTGAGGGCATGGCGCGACAGCTGCCGTCCCGCGCCTCCGGTGACGGTGGATGCCGTAGTGCCGATGACGCCGACGCTTGGTGCCTGGACCGTGTTCCGTGGTGGCCTTCTGGTGGGTCTGAGCAATCCCAAGCTGCTGCTGTTCGCGGCGGCGTTCCTGCCGCAGTTCGTCGATCCGTCGCGCAGCCAGGCGGTGCAGTACAGCGTGCTGGTCGCCACCTTCGCGGCCTGCGAACTGTTCTGGTACGTGATGTACGCGGCCGGCGGTCACGGCCTGCGGCGTTGGCTCGCAAAGCCATTCGCGCGGCGCTGGTTCGAGCGCCTGGTGGGAAGTGTGTTCCTGGCGTTCGCGGTGGCGCTGCTGCGTTTCCGCCCGCGCTGATTCACGCCGTGCACGCGGCCTGTTCACGACTGCGGCATCGGCCGCAGCCTAAGTTGATCCTCCAGTTTGGAATCCCTGCGGGGAAAGGATCGACATGATCAAGTGGGCCATCATTTTCGCCGTCATCGGCATCATCGCGGGCGTGCTCGGCTTCGGTGGCATTGCCGGTGCCGCGGTCGGCATCGCCAAGTTCCTGTTCTGGGCCGGCATCATCATTGCCGTGGTGTTGTTCCTGCTCGGCATGAGCGTGGCCAAGAAGGTCAGCTAGCGTCGTGGTCGCGCAGCAGTGTGCTCAGTGCGCGCTGCTGCGCGAGAACAGGTTGATCACCAGCACGCCGGCGCAGATCAACCCGATGCCGATCAGGGCCGGTGCATCCAGGCGCTGCTTGAACACCACCAGCCCGATCAGCGAGATCAGCACGATGCCGACACCGGACCAGATCGCATAGGCGATGCCGGTCGGCACCGACTTCATGGTCATCGACAGCAGGTAGAAGCACAGCCCGTAGCCGACCAGTGCGCCCAGCGTCGGCGCCAGCCGGCTCATGCCATCGGAAGCCTTCAGCAGCGAGGTGGCGATCACCTCCAGCACGATGGCGGCAGCGAGATAGGCGTAGGGGTTCATCATCGGCTCCGGTTCACTGCGGGTCGCACAGCTTCAGCGCCTGCTCGGCCATCGCCACTGCGTTGATGCGCTCGTCTTCGTCCAGCGGGCGCCCGTAGGCGGTCGCCCAGTAGCCATCGGCGGCGCAGCGCGCGGCATACAGCCGTGGGTCGCCGGCTTCGTCAGGGAACTCGGCCAGCATCGCGCGCTTCCAGTCGCGCCAGTGCGCAAGCAGGCCCGGTTCCATCAGGTTGCCCAGCGTCAGGCCGATGTCGTTCTCCTGTTCCTGCTGCAGCAGATGTTCGAAGTTGGCCTGCACATAGGCACGGCTGAAACAGCCATGGCCCTTCGGGTTTTCCTGCAGCAGGGCACGCACGCGCGCTTCGAATTCGCCAATCAGTGCCCCGATGGCTTCGTCGACCAGGGCCTGCTTGTTGCTGAAATGATGGAACAGCGCGCCCTTGCTGACCCCGGCTGCCTGCGCGACGTCCTGGACGGTCAAGGCCGCCAGGCCCTGTTGGCCGATCACTGCGATGGTGGCCTGCAGCAGCGACTGGCGCACGCTGTCGGGCGCCTTGCGGCGCGAGCGGGAAGGGGATGCGGACATGGCAGGAAGAAACCGACTGGACGGTACGATTGTAGCGCAGGCTTTGCTTTGCGCTGCGCTGCCACCGCCGGCAAGAGGCCGGCAGCCTGGACTCAATCGCCGATACGGGCGAAGCGCGGTTGCGGTCCGTGTTCGCCAGGAACCTGTTCAATGAACATCGGATACGGACGGACCCAGAGGCCACCTTCACCATAGAGGGCGCGATACAGCACCATCGGCTGCAGGGTTTCACTGCTGCGCACGATGTCGATCACCTCGTACTCGCCGCCCTTGAAGTGGCGGTAGCGGCCCGGGGTGAGGGAAGGCAGCGGGCTCAATTCAGCCATGGCGCGCACCGCTCACTTGCGGGCCGGGCTGGCCGGCTTCGCGCAATAACTGTCGATGGCCTCGGCGGTATTGGCCAGGCCCTGTGCCTGCGCCAGTTCCCACGGACGTTCGCAGCGCTGGCTGTGCTCGCACCACTGGTAGCCGGCCGAACCGATGCAGCCATGGGCATCGCGATCGCCACCGACGACCGGCGTGGCCGGTGTTGCGGCTGCTGCATCGGCGCGCGCAGCCGCCTGATCCTGGCTCGCGCAGGCGGCCAGGAGCAGCAGGGCTGGAATGAGAAGAAGCGCTTTCATCGGGTGGGCTCCGTGCCTAAAGCAACAGTGTCTGCCGCAGCCTTGCCGACAGCAAGCGCTCAGTACACGGCGGCTCGGATCAGTTCCTCGATCAGCACGAGGTAGCTGGCCACGAAATAGAACTTCAGCAACGTCCAGCGCTGCTGCGAGAAGAAGGTGCGCATGTGGAAGGGGCCCCTGTTGGTGACGGTAGTGTGAAGCCCGGCTGACTCCGTGACAAGGATCACGGAATGAACAGGCTAAACGGACTCAGGGATGTGAGGGGAAGCCGACCGCACCCCATGGCATTTTCGTACATGTCTGATAGGCCATCCCTGAGGCGATCGCTAGCCCGTGGATGTACCGGCCAGCATCCAACCGCCTGCCGCTGCATTCTTTCACCTGCAGGAGCCTTTCATGGTCATCACCGTTCAATGCACTGCCCGGCACTGGGCCGTGGTGCATCCACATGCGCCCGATGCCGCGTGTTACGTCCGTGGCGCCGACGCTTTCGACGCGGCCATCGCGCTTGCCCAGGAGCACCATCGCCGCACGGGACAGTGCAGCATCGTGCGGGTCGCGGCATTCGGCACGTCAGTGGAAGCGGTCCGTGTTGGAGAGTGAAACCGGGGGAGTGCGGTACGGTCAGGCGCGGTTGAGCAGTTTGAATGGGAAAAAACCGGAGTAGCGCGCCCCCCCTGTGCGGCGCGCCGCGAATCCCGGATGCTTGCGCCATCGTATTCATCTGGAGACATCGATGGGCAAGGCACTCACCTGGCGCACCGTGGCCTGCACCCTGTTGCCAATGCTGGTAGCCGCCGGTGGCGCGCAGGCGCAGAGCTATGGGTACGGGTACGACGACGATCGCTACGGCGGCCGTGAGGGCAGCGGCATCGTGCGCTGCGAGTCGATCAAGAACCGTAGCAACGAGTGCCGCCTGGAGGGCCGTGCACGGATGATCCGGCAGTTGTCCGGCTCGCCGTGCGTGGAAGGTGAGACCTGGGGCCAGTCGCGCTATGGCGTCTGGGTGACCCAGGGCTGCCGCGCCGAGTTCGTCGGCGAGTACCGCCCTGGTGGCGGCTGGGGCAATGGTGGGGGTTGGGGCAACGGCAATGGCAACGGTTGGGGCGGCAGTGAGGTGATCACCTGCCATTCCAATGGCCACCGCCAGGAGTACTGCGACGCCCGCATCCGCCGCGGCGTGCGCCTGGTCCGGCAGGATTCGCGCAGTGCCTGCATCGAGGGCCAGACCTGGGGCTGGGATCGTCGTGGCATCTGGGTCAGTGACGGCTGTCGAGCACAGTTCCAGGTGAATTGAGCATGGCCCTCTAAAATCAGAAAAATCTGATACAGCTCACATTTTGAACTGTCGTATCTTCTGCGATCAGGGCGCCTCCATGCGTCCCTGATCTGTTGCGATGATGCCTGCCGTGATCGGCAGGAATGTCCCGCTACCGTCGATACGCTGCCTCAAGGAGTGAGCCGCATGTTGATCCGCCTGCAATGCGAACAGCGCCAATGGCGCGTGCTGCATCCGGACCGGCCGGAGCCGATCGATTTCCGCGACGGTGCCCGGGCCTTCGACTTCGCTGAAACCCTGGCGCGCCTGCACTTTGTCGATACCGGGCAGCGTGCTGCCGTGCGCGTGGAAGCCAGTGGCGCCTTCGTGGAAGCGGTCAGCTACGGCTGAGTGCGGGGGCAAGGTCCGCCTCGCGGAGCCCGTCATCCACGCATGGCGTGGATCTACCGGGTGTGGCATCCACGCGTGGCGTGGATGTACCGGGTGTGGCATCCACGCGTGGCGTGGATGTACCCGTCCGGGGTATGGATGCGTGTCTCCGGTAGATCCACGCCATGCGTGGATCCACCGTCTGCTGGGCTGCTTCAGCCCGCCGCGCTCAGCGGCGGGGTGCCCGCGGCCAGCTGCGGCCAACGCTTGAGCACGGCCGCACGGATGCCCGCTGCGTCGATGCCGGCTTCGGCCAGCAGATCCTCGCGGCTGGCATGATGCTGGTAGCTGTCTGGCAGGCCCAGATGCAGGATCGGGCGCAGCACGCCCTCGGCATTGAGCAGCTCACCGACGCCGGAGCCGGCGCCACCGGCCACCACGTTGTCTTCAATCGTGACCAGGCCCTCGTGCTGGGCGGCGACAGCCAGCACCAGCTCGCGGTCCAGCGGCTTGATGAAGCGCATGTTGACCACGCTCAGGCCCAGTTCGCGGCCGACCTGTTCGGCGGCGGCCACGGTGCTGCCGAAGGCGAGCAGGGCGATGCGGCTGCCCTGCAGGCGCAGCTCGCCCTTGCCGATCGGCAGGGTGGCCAGATCGGTGCCGGCTGCAACGCCGGTGCCGGTGCCACGCGGATAGCGCACGGCGGCCGGGCCCGGGTGCTGCAGGCCGGTGCTGAGCATCTGCCGGCACTCGGCTTCGTTGGATGGCGCCATCACCACCAGGTTCGGCACGCAACGCAGGAAGCTCAGGTCGAGGTTGCCGGCATGGGTCGCACCGTCCGGGCCGACCACGCCGGCGCGGTCGATCGCGAACAGCACGTCCAGGTCCTGGATCGCCACGTCATGCACCAGCTGGTCGTACGCGCGCTGCAGGAAGGTGGAATAGATCGCCACTACCGGCTTGCCACCCTGGGTCGCCATGCCGGCGGCCAGCGTGACCGCGTGCTGTTCGGCAATCGCCACGTCGAAGTAGCGCTGCGGGTATTCCTTGCTGAAACGCACCAGGCCGGAGCCTTCGCGCATCGCCGGGGTGATGCCGTACAGGCGTGGCTCGGCGGCGGCGGCATCGCACAGCCAGTCGCTGAACACGTCGGTGTAGGTGGGCTTCTTGGCGCCGGCCTTGGCCACCAGGCCCTTGTCCGGATCGAACGGGCCGACGGCGTGGTAACCGATCTGGTCGCCCTCGGCCGGCTCGTAGCCCTTGCCCTTGGTGGTCATCACGTGCAGCAGCTTCGGGCCCTTGGAGGCACGCAGCGTCTTCAGCGTGGACAGCAGGGCCGGCATGTCGTGGCCGTCGATCGGGCCGGTGTAATGGAAGCCCATTTCCTCGAACATCGTGGACGGCACGAACATGCCCTTCCAGTGCTCTTCCCAGCGCTTCACGAAGCGTGCCGGGTTGTTCTTCTTGTCGCCGAGGATCTTCTTGCCGCCTTCGCGCAGCGCGTTGAGCGTGCGGCTGCCGGTGGCACGGCCGAGCATCTTGGTCAGGCCGCCGACCGCCTCGGAGATCGACATGTTGTTGTCGTTGAGGATCACCAGCAGGTTCGGTTCCGGGTCCATGCCGCCGGCGTGCATCAGCGCTTCGAAGGCCATGCCGGCGGTCATCGCGCCGTCACCGATCACCGCCACGATCTTGCGATCGTCGCCTTCGGACTGGCGCGCGATGGCCATGCCGAGTGCGGCCGAGATCGAGGTGGAGGAGTGGCCGACGCCAAAGGTGTCGTACTCGCTTTCCTCGCGCTTCGGGAACGGCGCGACGCCGTCCTTCTGCTTGACGGTATGGATCTCGTCGCGACGGCCGGTGAGGATCTTGTGCGGGTAGGTCTGGTGACCCACGTCCCAGACCAGCTGGTCGTGCGGGGTCTGGTACAGGTAGTGCAGTGCCACGGTGAGTTCGATCACGCCCAGGCCGGCGGCGAAGTGGCCACCGCTCTTGCCCACCGATTCGATGAGGTAGGCGCGCAGTTCGTCGGCGACCGCCCTCATTTCGGATTCGTCGAACGTGCGCAGGTCATCCGGTGTCTGGATGCGCGCGAGGCGGGGATAGCGGGCAGAGTCGATCATCATGTTCGCACTTGTTCTGAACGCCCATTTTCGCCCTCAAACGGGGGTGGGGCAAGCAAACGCCGCCGCCCGTGACAGGACGGTGAGGGTTGCATTTTCGGCGATTCAGGTGCTCAGTTTTGACCGCTTCGGCAATTGCGCCTTCAGGAAGGCCATCTGGTCGGCCAGGATGTTGCGGTTGGACAGGATCAGGTGCTCGATCCAGCTGGGCCGGTAGGGCACCGCCAGCAGTGGCATTCCGGCCTGCTGCGGGGTGCGGTCGCTCTTGCGCGAGTTGCAGTGGAAGCAGGCGGTGACCACGTTTTCCCAGCAGTCCAGGCCGCCCTTGGACAAGGGCATGACGTGGTCGCGGGTGAGCGTGGGGCGGTTGAACTGCTGGCCGCAGTACATGCACAGGTGGGCGTCGCGGGCGAACAGGGCCGGGTTGGTCAGGTTCGGCGTCGGGTCGATCGCGCGGGAGCGGGCGTGGCCGCGCGCGGCGATGATCGGGTGCAGGTCCATCCCGCTCTGCAGGCCGCTGAAGCGGTTGGTGCCGCCATGGATGTGCAGGCAGGGATCGCCGAGTGTCCAGGCGACGGCTTCGCGGGCGTAGAGGCACGCCGCGTCCTGCCAGGTGATCCAGTCCAGTACGCGTCCGTGGGCGTCAAGCGAGAGCAGCCGGACGGAACCGGGTCGATGCAGCGTCGTGGCGTTGGGCGATGCTTCGGCGCCCGGAGCAGAAAAGGGAGCTCCGGCTTCGATCAGACCCAAGCGTGTAGTGTCTGTCTCCATCGGGAGAACAGCTTATACCTGAATGTTGACGATTTGTGTATCGCCTGTGGGCGATACGCAAATCGCAACGATTCAGGTCCGCGCATTCTTCCTATTCCCCGCGCCTTCGGCGCGCCCCCTTTAACAAAAGGGGGCTTTTCTCCAGAGAGAGAGACTGGGGGCTGCCAGGCCGGGGTCGGATCCTTTTCCCGCAGGGAAAAGGCTCTGACCCCAATTCGGGCAGATCCACGCCATGTGTGGATGCGAGGGTCAGAGCCCTTTTCTGCGGAAAGGGATCCGACTCTGCGGGCTCAGGCGCCGAAGCGCTCGTCGTCCATCGCCATCAGCGGGGCGGCGCCGGCCTGGATGGCGGCGGCGTGGCTGAGGGTGCGGGGCAGCACGCGGGCGAAGTAGAACCGCGCGGTCTCGCGCTTGCCCTGGGCGAAGGCGGCGCCGTGCGCGCTGGCATCGGCGGCGGCCACGCTGCGGGTCCACCAGTAGGCCAGCACCACATAACCCGAATAGAACAGGTAGTCGTAGCTGGCCGCGCCCAGTTCGTCCGGGTTGGCGGCCGCGCGCTGCAGCACGTCCAGGGTCAGCTTGCCCCATTCGGCAGCCTTGGCGCGCAGCGGGCCGATGAACTCGGCCAGCGCTTCGTTGCCCTCGTGTTCCTTGGCGAAGGCTTCGATCTCGGCCAGCATCAGCTTCAGGCCGGCGCCCTGGCTGGACGCGGTCTTGCGGCCGATCAGGTCCAGTGCCTGGATGCCGGTGGTGCCTTCATACAGCGTGGTGATGCGGGCGTCGCGCGCCAGCTGCTCCATGCCGTGCTCGCGGATGTACCCGTGGCCACCGAAGCACTGCAGGGCGTTGTAGGTGTTCTCGATACCCCACTCGGTCTGGCAGGCCTTGGAGATCGGGGTGAGGAAGCTCACCAGGGTGTCGGCGCGCTCGCGCTCGGCGGCGTCCTCGGCGTGGTGGGCGACATCGATCAGGGTGGCGGCGTGCAGGGCCAGCAGGCGGCTGCCCTCGACCAGCGACTTCACCGTCAGCAGCATGCGGCGCACATCCGGGTGGACCAGGATCGGGTCGGCCGGCTTGTCCGGGAACTTGGCGCCGCTGAGGGCGCGCGACTGCAGGCGCTCACGGCTGTACTTCAGCGCGTTCTGGTAGGCACGCTCGGACAGGCCGATGCCCTGCAGGCCGACACCCAGGCGCGCGGTGTTCATCATGGTGAACATCGCCTGCAGGCCCCTGTGCGGCTGGCCGACCAGGTAGCCTTGTGCGCCATCGAAGTTCATCACGCAGGTGACCGAGCCCTTGATGCCCATCTTGTGCTCGATCGAACCGCAGCGCAGCGCGTTGCGCTCGCCGACGTTGCCGTCGCGGTCGACCTTGAACTTGGGAGTGACGAACAGCGAGATGCCCTTGGCGCCCGGAGGGGCGTCGGGCAGCTTGGCCAGCACCAGGTGCACGATGTTGCCGGTCAGGTCGTGCTCGCCGGCAGTGATGAAGATCTTGGTGCCGGTGATCGAATAGCTGCCATCGGCGTTCGGCTCGGCCTTGGTCTTCAGCAGGCCCAGGTCGGTGCCGCAGTGCGGCTCGGTCAGGCACATGGTGCCGGTCCAGCGGCCCTCGATCAGCGGTTTCAGGAAGGCCTCGTGCTGCCAGGCCTCGCCGTGCTGCTTCAGCGCTTCGATGGCGCCGTGCGAGAGCAGCGGGAAGTTGCCCCACGCCAGGTTGGCGGCGTTGATCATTTCGTTGAGCGGCACGCCCAGGGTGTGCGGCAGGCCCTGGCCACCCAGTTCCGGCGAGGCGGTCAGGCCGGTCCAGCCGCCATCGACGAACTGGTCGTAGGCCTGCTTGAAGCCGGGCGGGGTGGTCACTTCACCGGTGGCCTGGTCGAGCACGCAGCCGATCTCATCGCCAACGCTGTTGAGCGGGGCCAGCACGGTGGCGCTGAAACGGCCAGCTTCTTCCAGCACGGCATCGACCACGTCGGCGGTGGCGTCGGTGAAGCCCAGGCGGGCGAACAGGGGTTCGACCTTGAGCACGTCGTGCAGGGCGAAACGGAGGTCGGAAAGCGGGGCGGTGTAGCTGCTCATCGGTACGTCTCGATTTGATCAGGGCAGGGGAGAGCGGCGCCAGGCGCCGCGACGGAAGGTGGGAATCAGCGCAGCACGCCCGGCAGGCCCGGGGCCTGGTTGAGGGTGCTGCGGCTGCTGATATCGAAGCTGCGCTGCTTCTTTTCCTGCGGCGTGGCCGCGACTGTTCCCTTCAGGCCATAGGCCAGGGTGCGGTTGCCGGCCAGTGCATCGGCCACCACCAGGCGTGCGGCCGAACTGGGTACCAGGTCGACGTTGATGACGTCGGCCGAGGTGCCGCCGATGGAAATGCCCGGCTTGGCCTGCAGGGTGCCGGCGTCGCTGTCGCCGACGGTCAGCGCCAGCGAGACATCGTCGAAGGTCATCGGCATCGAGCTGAAGTTCTGCAGGCGCAGGGCCACGGTCCAGTTGCCGTCGGCGCGCACGGTCAGCTGCTGCAGGCTGGCCGCCGGTTCCGAAACACGCTTGACGATGCCGTTGCCACAGGCGGCAAGGGCAAGGGTACTCAGGACGATCAAGGCGATACGGAAACGGTGGAGCATGGGCGCAGGTCCTCTGGAGGCGGTGCGTTGGAATAAGCATACTACGGCGTATGGTCGTTTGGATCGCCTGTGGCGACCCGTCGCAGAGGGTAGCGCGTGAAGATGGCGGCTGGGCGTGCGCAGCGCTGGATCTTCGGGCGCACGGTGCGCGTGCGGATTGAATTGCAGTTCAATCGGCGGGCGTATCGCGAAGCGGGGCCATCAGGCGCAGCGGGCCCAGGTCGTAGCCCATGGCTTCGGCTTTTTCTTTCAACTGTTCGAACCGGGCGCGCTCCATTTCCGGCAGGCGCGAGAGAATCCACAGGTACTTCCGGTCCGGTTCACCGACCAGCGCCCACTGGTAGTCCGGGTCCAGTGCCAGCACCCAGTAGTCCGCCCAGACCAGTGGCACCCAGCTCAGCCAGTCCGGAACGAAGCGCACCTGCAGCTGGCCGGGATGGCCGGCCACCGGGCGTGCCACGCCTTCAGCGACCACGCGTTCGCCGTCGCCGTTGCGGCAGGCATTGGTGACACTGATGCGGCCATCGCGGCGCAGCCCGTAGTTGGCGGTGATCTCGCCGACGCATTGCTTCTGGAACGACACCGGCAGGTGCGCGATCTCGTGCCATTGGCCTGCGTAGCGATCGATGTCCAGACTGTCGACCGCCCGCAATGGCTCGGCGGCGATCACCGGGGCGGTGGCCAGCAGCATGCAGGCGAGCAGGGTGGGGCGCAGTTGCATCGGCAGGCTCCGGCAGGAATCTGCAGCGTAGGTGCCGCGCCGGGTACCGGTGTAAATGTTTCGTCAACCAAACGGCGGTGGCCTGGCATGGATCGACACAATGGGAGGCGCCAGCGCCAGGTAGATCCACGCCATGCGTGGATGGCAGGTCGCAGGCAAAAAAAAGACCTGCATTTCTGCAGGTCTCTGAAGATGGTGGCCGAAGACGGAATCGAACCGCCGACACGGGGATTTTCAATCCCCTGCTCTACCAACTGAGCTACTCGGCCAAATTGTGTGGCAACCGTGATCAAACCCGGTTTCCGGAAAAAAAAGACCCGCATTTCTGCAGGCCTTCGAAAGTGGTGGCCGAAGACGGAATCGAACCGCCGACACGGGGATTTTCAATCCCCTGCTCTACCAACTGAGCTACTCGGCCACATGTTTCGTAGCAGCGAGGTCGCTGCCAAGGAGGCGTATATTACGGAGGTCGGAAGTCTTCGGCAAGCGTTTTGCCAAGAATTCTTCACATTGCCGTCTGCGCGCCTGCAAGTACTTGATCCGCCGTCGCGGTGCAGGGCGGGAAGGGCCTGGAATCGATCCGGGCTCCCCGGCGCGATCCTGATCATCCCCTGTGGCGGAAATCAGCAGGCCGCGGTGATCGGCAATGCCGCAACGGCAAGGCCTGTGTCGGTGCCGCGTCTGGGCGGGCGATGGAACGCTGTTTTCGTGGCCGTTTCCGGCGATCGTTGCGGCGTAGTGTCGGCATTCCTTTCCTGATGCTGGCAACAGCAGAGCCGGTCACCATGTCCGATTCCCTCGTTACCTCCCGTATCGTGCTGGCCTCGCGTCCGCAGGGCGCGCCCACGGCAGCCAACTTCCGCCTTGAACAGGCGACACTGCCGGCCTTGGCGAAGGGCGAGGTGCTGCTGCGCAACCGCTACCTGTCGCTGGACCCGTACATGCGTGGACGCATGGACGAGGGCCCCTCGTATGCCGCGCCGGTGGCCATCGATGCGGTGATGGAAGGCCAGACCGTGGCCGAGGTGCTGCAGTCGAAGGCAGACGGCGTGTCGGTGGGTGACCTGGTACTGGCGCCAGGCGGATGGCAGACCCATGCGGTACTGCCGGGCAAGGCACTGGGGCGTCGCCTCGATCCGGCCGGGCTGCCACTGAGCACGGCGCTGGGCGTGTATGGCATGCCCGGATTCACCGCGTATTCCAGCCTGCATGAGATCGCCCGCCTGAAGCCGGGCGAGACGCTGGTGGTCGCGGCCGCGACCGGTCCGGTGGGCGCAACTGTTGCGCAGCTGGCGAAGCTGCAGGGCGCGCGCGTGGTCGCCATCGCCGGTGGTGAAGCCAAGCGTGCCTACCTGCAGACGCTGGGCGTGGACGTGGCGCTGGATCATCGTGCGGCCGACTTTGCCGAACAGCTGCGCGCGGCGGTGCCCGCGGGCATCGACGTGTATTTCGAGAACGTGGGCGGGCACGTGCTGGATGCGGTGCTGCCGCTGCTCAACGACTTCGCCCGCATTCCGGTGTGCGGCACCATCGCCACCTACAACGAACGCGGCGTTGAACAGCCCGGGCCGGACCGGCTGCCAGCGCTGTTCAGCCAGATCCTGCGCCAGCGCCTGACCGTGCGCGGTTTCATCGTGCACGACTTCAACCATCTGTGGCCGGACTTCGAGCGCGAGATGCCGCAATGGCTGCGTGAGGGCCGCATCCAGTACCGCGAGGATGTGGTGGAAGGGCTGGAGAACGCGCCTGAGGCGTTCTTCGGGCTGCTGAAGGGGCAGAACTTCGGCAAGCTGGTGGTGAAGCTGGATTGAGTGTCCGCCGGGCATGGCCCGGCGCTACCGCCGGGCGTGCCGACCAAGGTCGGCACCCACTTCAGGCAGTCGAGGCCTTTTCCCGGCGCAGCAGTTCGCGCTTGCGCGCCACGCCCCAGGCGTAGCCGGACAGGTCGCCGTCGCGGCGTACGACGCGGTGGCAAGGGACGGCCACCGCCAGTGGATTGCTGGCGCAGGCGCGAGCCACCGCGCGGCTTGATCGCGGGGCGCCGATGCGCGTGGCGATGTCGGCATACGAGGCGGTCTGCCCACGTGGGATCTGCTGCAACGCCTGCCACACGCGCTGCTGGAAGGCGGTGCCGCGGATATCCAGCGGCAATGTGGCGCCCCGCGTCGGGTCCTCGACCAGACCTACCACCTGTGCCACCAGTTGTTCATAACCGCTGTCGGCACCGACCAGCTTGGCCTGGCGGAAGCGGTGCTGCAGCGATTGCAGCAGCGCTTCCGGATCGTCGCCGAGCAGGATCGCGACCACGCCGGTGGCACTGCTGGCCACCAGCACGCTGCCCAATGAGCTTTCGGCAAGCGCGAAGTGGATGACTTCGCCGCGCCCCCCTGCGCGCCATTGCTTCGGGGTCATGCCCAGCAATTTCGGTGCGTTCTCGTAGAAGCGCCCACTGGAACCGAAGCCGGCATCGTGGAAGGCATCGGTGATGCGTTCCTGCTGTTGCAGCCCAGTGCGCAGGCGGTCGGCGCGCAGTGCCGCAGCGTACTGCTTCGGGGTCAGCCCGGTTGCCTGCTTGAACAGGCGATGCAGGCGGGTCGGGCTGCAGCCTGCGATGTCGGCCAGTTCCTGCAGCGAGGGTTCGTCGAGGCTGGCCTGCAGGTGGCGGCAGACCCGTTCGACGCGGGCGTCGGTGGTGGGGGAGGCGGAGCTGTCCATGGGCGGATTCTGGCACGTGCCGCAGCCACGAAAACTCCGTTTCCTGCACTTGCCAGCGAGGCCCGGAAACGGAGTGTTGGCAGTCCAGAGGCAGGGCATCGTTGCGGCCACTTCACAACGGATGCCACGACCATGCGCCTGAACAACAAGATCGCACTCATCACCGGAGCCAGCGCCGGCATCGGCCGCGCCAGCGCGCTGCGCTTCGCTGCCGAAGGGGCAAAGCTGGTGCTCAACGCACGGCGGCCGGAGCCGCTGCAGGCGCTGGCCGAACAGATTCGCGCCGCCGGTGGCGACGCCGTGGTGCATGCCGCCGACGTCGCCGACCCGGGCACGGCGCAGGCGCTGGTCGATCTGGCCCAGCACTCATTCGGCGGCCTGGACATCGCCCTCAACAATGCCGGCATGCTCGGCCCGGGCGTGCCTGCGGCGGAGTTCCCGGTGGACGCCTGGCGCGAGGTGATGGCGACCAACCTGGATGCCGCCTTCCATGCTGCACGCGCGCAGTTGCCGGCACTGCTGGCGCGCGGCGGCGGCTCGCTGGTGTTCGTTGGCACCTTCGTCGGCCATACCGTGGGCTTCCCGGGCATGGCGGCCTATGCGTCGAGCAAGGCCGGGCTGATCGGCCTGAGCCAGGTGATCGCGGCGGAGTATGGCGCGCGCGGCGTACGCAGCAACGTGCTGCTGCCTGGTGGCACCGATACCGAAATGGGCCGTCAGGCGGCACCGACCGGCGATGCCCGCGACTTCGTGCGCTCGCTGCACGCACTGAAGCGCATGGCCGAGCCGGAGGAGATCGCCAACGCGGCGCTTTTCCTGGCCAGCGATGAAAGCAGTTTCGTTACCGGTACCGCGATGCGCGTGGAGGGTGGGGTGTCGATCACGCGGACCTGAGTGGGGTTACGAGCATGGTACGTAGCGGAGGCCGCTGCTGGCCATGAAGCCCTTCGGATCGAACAGGGCCCAGGCTTCGCCCCAGTCGAACCGCGCGCGGCCACCCGCCAGCTTGCAGCCCAGTGCCGCGCCCAGCGTGCGGCGCATGAAGGCCACTTCGGCATCGATCGCGGCCTGGGTCGGCCAGCCGTTTTCCAGCGCTGCACCGGGCAGATCGACACCCATCGTCACCATGTCGAGCTGTTGCCCATGGAAGCACAGGCTGATGCCGGCCGGCGCGCCGGCCAGGCTGAGCCGGTGCAGGCTCAGCCAGTGATAGCCGGTGCCGACATCGCGCTCGCCATGCATCAGCGTGGCGAAGGCGATGCGCGCCTCATCCCGTGACAGGGTGGGGCCGATCAGCGTCGGCAGGTTGCCGAGCTGGATGCTGCCGTCGGCAGGGTTGAGGTTCATCGGTACGGCGTGCGCCGCGTGCAGGGGAGACAAGGGCATGGCGTACCCGGAAGGCATAATGCATTGGAAACTGGACGTGCCGCATGCCCGCGGCAACCCGTATACATTGGTTGCCACATCGATGTCGGTCATGCTCTGCACTTCGTTCGCGATCAGGATCGTACATGCAACAGCTCCACGCTGCCGATGCGAGCAACATCGACTGGCCTTCACTGCAGGCGGCGTATGGCAGCGCTGGTGATGCCGGCGAGCTGATGGTCGCCCTGCAGAACGCGGAACACCAGGAGGACTGGGGCGAGCTGTGGTCACATCTGTGCCACCAGGGCACGGTGTACCCAGCGAGTCATGCGGCGCTGCCTGTGTTGCTGGGCATCGCCCTGCAGGACGCTCGTTTGGATGCGGATGACGCCCTGTTGCTGGCCGGAGCCATCGTGGCCGGTTCGGTGCCGGAGGATCCGGGATTGCACCCGCATTCGTCGACGATCGGGGCATTGATCGACGTGGTGGAGGCCCGGCTGACTCTGCCGGTGATCGACGCGGATGCACAGCTCTTCGCACGGCGCGCGTTGCGCCAGGCCTGGCTCGGGCTGAAGGGGAAAAGGTGTGGTCCCTGCATCTGGACCGATTGGAAGAAGGCGAATTGGTAGGCGAGTGCGATCGCTGTGGTGCCGACCTGTATGCCGAGTTCGACGAAGAAGCGCCCTATCTCTGCCATGAGGATCCGGTGCATGGGGCGCCCACGATCCGTACTCCGTTGCAGGCGGGATCGCCGCTGAACGCAGTAGAGCAGTGGTTGCTGCAGCAGGCCCTGCGCGACGGTGATCACCAGGCGGTGCGGCTGCTGGGATTAGCCTTTGGAGAAGCACCGTGCAGCGCGTGCGGCTGCATGTTCCCTGTGCGCAGCTGCGCGGGAGGCTGAGGAGGGCCGGCTGCACGCAGCGTTCGCGCCGGGCTGACCTGCGGATTACCCGGCAGCCTCTAGCGTGGAGCCAGGGCTGGCATGTGCCAGTGCAGGAGCGAGCGATGAGTGAGCGCGACAACGACCAGAGCGACCCGAAGCAGGGTGTGCAGGAAAGCCGTCAGGACCGGAAGCAGGATGACGTCGCAAAGCGCCGGCCGGCGCAGCGTGATGAACAGGTGCGTGATGCGCATTCGCGCAGTCCGCGGCGCAAGGACGGGGGCCTGGATCCGGCCTGAACCGTGGGCGCTGAAAAGAAAAACCCGCAGATCACGGGGATCTACGGGTTCTTCTGAATAGTGGTGGAGCCAAGGAGGATCGAACTCCTGACCTCGTCATTGCGAACGACGCGCTCTCCCAGCTGAGCTATGGCCCCACGGCAGGGTTTCAGTGTAGCGCTGCCTGCCGGGCTTGCCAAGCGCCGGGCCGGGACGGTGGTCGCGCCGCGTCGGCTGCCGCCCCTGACCGGTTCAGGACAGGGCCCGGCGCAGCAGCGCGCCGGCACGATGTGCTGCCACGTCGGTGCTGGCACTGACCGCGTGCAGGTGGATGCAGGCGTGGATCATCCCCGGCAGCCGCTCGAGCGTGCAGTCGACACCTGCCGCCTGCAGCCGCCGTGCGTACTGTTCGGCCTCATCACGCAGCGGGTCGTGCTCGCAGCTGAGTACCGAGGCTGGTGCCAGCCCATGCAGATCCGTTGCATGGGCCGGCGAGGCCTGTGCCGGCGGTGTGGCCGGATCACCGAGATAGGCCTGCCAGCAACGCTGCATCAGTTCGGCGCTGAGGTAGTAGCCAGTGGCGTAGTCGCGGTAGGAATCGCTGCCCATCCCGGCATCGAGTGCCGGGTACAGCAGCAACTGGTGGCGCGGTTGCGGCAGGCCGAGATCGCGCAGCTGCAGGCAGCACGCGGCGGCCAGATTGCCACCGGCGCTGTCGCCACCGATCGCCAACCGCTGCGGGTCCAGCCCGAGGCGCTTGGCGTTGTCCTGCAACCACGACCAGGCGTCGGCAACGTCATGCAGTGGAACCGGGAACGGGTGTTCCGGCGCCAGCCGGTAGCCCACGGCGACAATCACGCAGCCGCTGGCATTGGCCAGCGCGCGGCAGGGGCCGTCATAGACCGCCAGCGAACACTGGAACCATCCGCCGCCATGCGCGAACAACAACGCCGGTGCCGGTCCATCGGGCAGCCCTTCCGGTGTGTAAAGGCGCACTTCCAACGCGTGGCCGTCGCGTGCGATCACCGCATGCTCGATCACATGCGCAACCGGCTGCGGCGCGCCCTGCAGCTGAGGCAGCGCGCTCTCGCTGATCGCACGCAGCTCGCGCAGGTCGTCCGGCAGTGGATGGGCCGCAACGGCATCGACGAACTGCTGCAGCGCGGGTTCAAGCTGCATGGCGCGCCTCCTGCAGGAACGGCAGCAGCTGCGCCAGGAACGCCTGCGGCGCTTCTTCCATGATGAAGTGGCCGCAGCCCGGCACGATGCTGCCGCGCACGTTGTCGGCATGCGGTTGCAGGGTCAGCATCGGCGCATCGGCGGTGGCGTGCTCGGCGCCGATGGCCAGCACCGGCATCGCCAGCCGGCGCTGAGCGCGTTCCTTGTTCTGGCGGATGGTTTCCGGAATCGCGCGGTACCAGGCGAAGCCGGCCCGCAGTGCGCCGGGGCGGCTGTAGGCGGCGATGTAGGTATCGGCAGCCACCGCGTCGCGGCGATATGACCAGCGGTCGAACATGAATTCCAGGTAGGCGCGCTCGCGACCGCTGATGAGTGCCTCGGGCAGGTCGGCCACCTGGTTGAACATGAAATGCCAGAGGAAGATGTTGTCGGCCGGTGCGGCGAAGATGCCTGGTTCCGGCGCCAGGCCGGGAATCACCGCTTCGGTCACGGCCAACTGGCGCACCGCCTGCGGTTGGTCGCTGGCCAGCGCATAGGCGATCCACATGCCGATGTCATGGCCGACCACCTGGTAGCGCTCGTGGCCCAGCGCCCGCATGGTCTGGTGCAGGACGGCGGCGGCACTGCCGGTGTCGTAGCCGTGGGCAGGGCGGTCGGATTCGCCGATGCCCGGCGGATCGACCGCGATGGCTTCGAAACCGGCCTCGGCCAGGGCGTGGAGTACGTGGCGCCAGGCGTACCAAGTCTGTGGCCAGCCGGGAATCAGCAGCACCGGTTCGCCGTGGCCTGCGGACACGCAATGCACGCGCTGGCCATCAATGCGCAGGTAGTGGTGGTGCAGGGCGTCGTCGCCGGCAGCGCCAGCGGGAAGAGAAGTGGTCATGGGGGAGTGCTCTGTTGTGGCTCAGGCGATGCCGAGCATGTGCTGCATCTGTGCGGTGCTGATTGGTGCACCGGCGAAGTCGTCGAAGATCTTGTCGGTGACCGGAATGATGTGGTCGCGGATGAATGCAGCGCCTTCGCGTGCACCGGCTTCCTGGTCCTTCAGGCAGCACTCCCACTCCAGCGTCGCCCACCCCTGGTAGTCGTACTGGGCCAGCTTGGAGAAGATCGACTTGAAGTCGACCTGGCCATCGCCCAGCGAGCGGAAGCGACCGGCCCGATCGGTCCAGTCGGCGTAGCCGCCATAGATGCCCTGGCGGCCGCTGGGACGGAACTCCGCATCCTTGACATGGAACATGCGGATCAGCGGGTGATAGATGTCCAGGTACTCCAGGTAGTCCAGCTGCTGCAGCACGAAGTGGCTGGGATCGAACAGGATGCGGCAGCGCTGGTGCTGGCCGACGCGCTCGAAGAAGCGCTCGAAGCTGGTGCCGTCATGCAGGTCTTCGCTGGGATGGATCTCGTAACAGAGGTTGATGCCGTTGTCCTCGCAGGTATCGAGGATCGGCCGCCAGCGGCGCGCCAGTTCGTCGAAGGCGGCATCGATCAGGCCCGGCGGGCGCTGCGGGAACGGGAACAGGTAGGGCCAGGCGAATGAGCCGGAGAAGGTGCCCATGTCCTGCAGGCCCAGCCGGCGGGAGGCACGGGCGGCCAGGTGCAGTTGCTGCTGCGCCCATTCGCTGCGCGCCTTCGGGTTGCCGCGCAGTGCTTCCGGCGCGAAGCCATCGCAGAGTTCATCGTAGGCCGGATGCACGGCCACCAGCTGGCCGAGGATGTGGGTGGTGAGCTCGCTGACCTGCAGGCCGTGCTCGGCCAGGGTGCCGCGGATGTCGTCGCAGTAGTCCTGGCTGTCGGCGGCGGTGGCCAGGTCGAACAAGCGTGCATCCCAGGCCGGGATCTGCAGTGCCTTGAAACCGTGGCCAGCGGCCCACTCGGCAATGCTGGCAAGTGAGTTGAACGGGGCCTGGTCGCCGGCGAACTGCGCCAGGTGCAGGCTGGGGCCCTTGAGGGTCTGCATGTGTTACTCCAATTGTTTGTCGGTCGACAAAGAATAGGCGCGGCCCTCGCGATGGTCAACACCCGCGTTACACTGCGCGCCTCACTGGAGCAGGCAGGCAGATGGCAGGGCGACCGCGCGAATTCGACAGGGACCAGGCGTTGCGCAAGGCGATGCTGCTGTTCTGGCAGCACGGCTACGAAGGCACGTCGATGTCGGCACTGGTCGAAACGCTGGGCATTGCCTCTGCACGCATCTACGCCGCGTTCGGCAGCAAGGAGCAGCTGTTCCGCGAAGCCGTTGCGCTGTACGAAGAGGGTGAGGGTGGTTTCGCGCCGCGCGCGCTGGAGCAGGCCACGCTGCGCGAGGCGATCGGGTCCATGCTGCGCGAGGCGGTGCTGACCTACACCCGCCGTGGGCGTCCGCATGGCTGCCTGGTGGTGTCCTCGGCCAGCAGCGTTTCGCCTGATGGCGAGGGTGTGCGGGACTGGTTGGCCAGCCATCGTCGCCAGCGCACGGCGGCGATCATCGCGCGGCTGCAGCAGGCGCAGGCCGAGGGTGAGCTGGCCGACGACGCGGCGGTGCAGGCGCTGGGTGACCACTTCGCCACGGTGCTGCATGGCATCTCGGTGCAGGCGCGCGACGGCATCAGCCGCGAGCGCCTGCTGGCGATGGTCGATGTCGCGTTGACCCCGTTGCCCTGAGATCCGGGGTCAGATCCGTTCTCCCTTGGGAAACGGATCTGACCCCAGGCGGTGCTGGCTGACTGTGCCGAAACCGCTTGTTTCGCCGGGTTTGGGTGCCGCGCAACGAAATCGTAACAATTTGGGGGATAATGGCCGCTTGCGCAGTTTTCCCCCTTTTTGCCGCCCGGCTCGCGCAGGCCGCACGGACGCCTCCTCAGAGCATTGCATGCCCTCCCATACCGATTCCCGCCGCCTGTCGGGTCTGTCGTCTTCCCTTGTTTCCTTCCGCCGCCACCCGCTGGCACTGGCCTGTGCCGGTCTGGCCCTGGTCGGCAGCTTCGGTGCCGCCGCGCAGGACAGCGCGCCGACCCCGACCGGGCTGGACACGATCACCGTGACCGCCGAACACCGCGAGCAGAACCTGCAGGAAGTGCCGGTCTCGGTCGGTGTGGTGCAGGGCGAGCGCATGCGCGACTTCACCGCCGGCGGCGACGACACCCTGCTGGCGCTGTCCGGCCGCGTGCCGAGCCTGTATGCGGAAACCACCACCGGCCGCATCTTCCCGCGCTTCTACATCCGCGGCCTGGGCAACATCGACTTCTACCTGGGTGCCTCGCAGCCGGTGTCGATCATCCAGGACGACGTGGTGCTGGAGCACGTGGTGCTGAAGTCCAACCCGGTCTATGACGTGGACCAGGTGGAAGTGCTGCGCGGCCCGCAGGGTTCGCTGTTCGGCCGCAACACCACCGCCGGCATTGTCAAGTTCGACACCCTGAAGCCGACCCAGGACTACACCGGCCGCGTCAGTGCCAGCTACGCCACCTACAACAGCGTGTCGATCGACGGCGGCTTCGGCGGCCCGATCAACGACGTCGCCTCGTTCCGCGTGTCGGCCCTGTACCAGCACCGCGACGACTACGTCGACAACACCTACAAGGGCCCGAGCGCCGATGGCACGGTCAGCCCGAAGAAAAACGCCATGGGCGGCTTCGATGACCGCAACGTGCGCGCGCAGCTGCTGCTGACGCCGAGCGACCAGTTCTCGATCCTGGCCTCGGCCCACGCCCGCGATTACGAAGGCACCTCGACCCTGTTCCTGCGCGGTGCGCTGACCAAGGGCTCGAACAAGACCGACGTGCCGCGCGACAAGGTTGCCTACGACGAAGCCGACAACAACCCGCAGGCGTACAAGACCTACGGCGGCTCGGTGAAGGCACGCTACGACCTCGGTGCGATCGACTTCACCTCGATCACCGCCTACGAGACCACCTCCGGTTACAGCCGTGGCGACACCGACGGTGGCGCAGCGGCGAACTTCCCGGTGAACGGCGTGCCGAACGGCTACGGCCAGTCGATGGGCCGCATCCGCGACCTGGACCAGTGGACCCAGGAATTCCGCCTGGCCAGCCATGACGACAGCGCGCTGCAGTGGCAGGCCGGTGCGTTCTACTTCAACGGCAGCGACACCACCGACTTCTACCAGCGCGCGTGGTTCCTGCAGGGCGCGGCGCGTAACCCGAACAACTGGGTGCGCCTGCGCAACAAGAACACCTCGTGGGCCGGTTTCGGCCAGATCAGCTACGCCTTCACCGACAAGTTCACCGTCACCGCTGGCCTGCGCCAGACCAAGGACGAGAAGCACACCCGCCTGCTGAAGACCGCTGATACCGCTGCCGGCGTGGTCACCTACAAGGGCCGCACCGACGTCAAGATGTCCGATACCACGCCGAGCTGGGATCTGAGCGCGATGTATCAGTTCACCCCGAACGTGAGCGTCTACGCCAAGGTCGCGCGCGGCTTCCGCGGCCCGACCATCCAGGGCCGTTCGGCGGTGTTCAATGCCGATTTCACCACCGCCGATTCCGAGACGATCCTGTCCTGGGAAGCAGGCGTGAAGAGCAGCCTGTGGGACAACCGCCTGCGCCTGAACGCCACCGCGTTTACCTACACCGTCAACGACATCCAGCTCAACGGCAACGACTCGGACGGCAACGGCGTGCTGTTCAACGCCGACAAGGCCAAGGCCTACGGCTTCGAAGCGGACATGGAACTGCGCCCGATCCCGAACCTGACCCTGAGCGCTGGCCTGAGCCTGCTGCACAGCGAGATCAAGGACAAGCGCGTGTACGCGCAGGTCTGCGGCCTCAACGGCCAGGTGGTCTGCACGGTGAATGACCCGACCATCAAGGTCGGCGCCAACACCTTCGCGCAGATCGACGGCAACCCGCTGCCGAACGCACCGAAGTACAACGTCAACCTGGCCGCCCGTTACGACTTCCCGGTCAGCGACGCCGGCACCATGTTCGTCTCCACCGACTGGAACAAGCAGGGTTACACCAGCTTCGTGCTGTACGACAGCAAGGAGTTCAACTCCAAGGGTGACTTCGAGGGCGGCCTGAAGATCGGCTACTCGGGCAACTACGGTGCCTACGAAGTGGCGCTGTTCGCGCGCAACATCACCAACGAGAAGAACCTCAAGGGCGTGATCGAGAATTACATGGCCGCGGTCTACAACGAACCGCGCACCGTGGGTGTCTCGCTGAACATGAACTGGTAAGGCTCTGGCGCGGTGGCGGGTTTTCCCGTCATCGCACCGCTGGAATGCAAAGGGCGGCCCGGAGTTCCGGGCCGCCCTTTTCGTTGTTTCAGACTGCGGTAAGGTCGCTGTCCTGGCTGCGCTGGCCGAAGGTCAGGGCCCAGGTGGCGCTGTCCACCTGCTGGCGGTCCTGCGCCTGCTGCTTGCGCGCGCGGCTGGCGCCGAACCAGCGGCCTTCGCCGTTGATCAGCGGCGCCATGCGCACCACATCCACGTACTCCGTATCGATCTCGCTGGCGCGCTGCAGCCAGGTCAGGGCCAGGAAGGCGTTGGCCGGCACGCCGTTGCCGAAGTGGTAGATGTCGGCCAGGTAGCCGGCGGCCCACAGCTTGTCGTTGTCCTCACCGCGCCACCACAGCGGAATCAGGGCGCGTTCGACCGCTTCGCGCTTGTGCGCGTCGTTCTGGCCATCGAAGGCCAGGCAGGCCAGGTTGCGGCAGGTCGGGCCCCACACGCGTTCACCGGCGTCGGCTTCGCGCAGGCAGCGCAGGTACAGTTCGCGCGCACGCGCTTCGTTGTCAGCGCCACCAGCGGCAACCAGGCGCACGCCAAGGTTGTACGTGGCGATCAGGTCGCCGCCTTCGACGGCACGCTCCTGCCAGTACAGGGCCTTCTGGGCATCAACGAAGTCCGGCTGGTCGCGGCCGCCCAGCCGGCCCTTGTACAGGTCGCACAGCGCGGCCATCGCACCGGCGTCGCCGTCGTCGGCCATGCGCTGCAACAACGACAGGCCCGCGTCCTGCGAGACATCGCAGAACAGGTTGGACGCAAAGGTGACCGTGGACGTCTTCTGCTGCGCCGCCAGTTTCAGGGCGCGCTGCAGCATGGGCTGCGCACGTGCCGGATCGGCGGTCTGGCCGAGCATCCCATGCTCGATGGCGGTAGCCGCCCAGAGCAGGCCGAGCGCCGAATCGCCTTCGCGCGCTGCGTAGTCCACGACCTGCGCGAACAGCGCTTCGGCGCCGTCAACATGGGCGAACCAGGTGCAGGCCTCCAGGCTGCTGAAACCACCGTGCAGGACCATGTCACGATCCAGTGCCCACGCATGCTGCAGGTCCTCAAGCGCGGCCTGCATGCAAACGGCATCCCATTGCACCTGGTCTTCGATCTCCTCGATGCGCCCGAGATGAAAGCGGAGTGCGGCGCGCTGGATCAGGACTTCAGCGCGCACGTAGCCCTCCAGGTGCCAGTCCAGGATCTGCGCATACGCACGCTCGTGCACGGCCACCGCTTCGGCATCACCGCGGCGCGGCAGCTCGCCCATCCAGTCCTGTTCCTTGCACCAGCGCAATGCGTTGCGCTGTGCCAGCTCCAGGCCGCGGCACCAGCTGCCTTCGATGAAATCCTCCATCGCCTCGTGGCTGCCGCCCCAGCGCGGGTACAGGTAGTAGAGGGTGTCTTCCAGCGTCCCCAGGTCGTCTGGACGCTGTTCCAGCACCAGGCGCATCCAGTACGCGAGAGGGGCATCGAAATCGTCCTCGCTGCGATCGCGCAACAGCGGCGGCAGGCATTCCGGCAGGTTCTGCAGGGGCGCACCGAAGCGCGACAGCAACTGCAATGCCTGCGGCCACGCCTGCGGATAGTGCTCGGCCAGGGCGGCTTCATCGGACTCCGGCGATTGCCCTGCCTGGAGCGCGCGCAACCAGTTTGGTTCACGCAGGTAGCTGGTGATGCGCTTGATGCCATCCAGCGCCAGCGCCGGTCGCTGCGACAGCGCGATCGCCTGCAGATAGGCATGCACGGCGTGGTCGCGCGCCTGCTGTGCGGCCAGCCACTGGCTGTCTTCCACCAGTGCGGCCACGTCGGCGCTGCGCAGGGCGCCAGCGGCCGATTCCCAGCAGGCACCCAGGCGCAGGCGTGCGTAATAGCTGTGCGGATCGGCGGCAACCCACCGTTGCGCCTGCTGCAGGCGCTCATCCAGGGGCAGCGCTGTGTCCTGCAGGTTGCGCAGGCGCCAGCGGATGCCGGGCAGTGGCCGAGCGCCGTTCAGCCAGGCCTGTTCGTGTGGTGCCAGCAGTGCATCCAGCGCTGCGTAGTCCTGTTCCTGCAGTGCGCTGCGCGCCTGCGCGCGCCAGGCCAGGTCGTCCATGGAAAGACCGCCTTTCGCAAGTCCATTTGTCATCTGATGCAATCCAACAATAGCGGGGACGCTATTGGACAGGTCCACGCGCGCGCCGGCAAGCGTGGCAGATGCTCATGTCTGCGGTGCCGGCGCCGGTTTGCCCGGCGCCGGTTGATCTCAGTGCGCGGGCAACAGTGCCTGCAGCCGCGACTCCAGTTCCTGCTGGCGCCAGCCGGCCAGTGCGGCCGGCCACTGGCGACGTTCCAGATAGCTTTCCAGATGCTTGCGCGAGGCGAGAATGCCATCCGGCAGCCCCAGCTCACGGCTGCGCTCGGCCACCGCATCCTGCAGCTTCTTCAGGGCCTGCTTGTTGCTGTCGTTGGCCGGCAGCGCCAGCGGCGCGTCGGCTTCATCGGCAAACGGCGTGGACAGCGCCTGCCAGACAGCGCCGGCCAGCTTGCGCGGTGCCTTCGGGAACTGCTCGAACAGCTTGCCCAGCGCAGCCTCGTCGGCCGGTGGCGTGCGCGCGAGGGTGGCGGCCAGTTCGTTGTCCAGGATCCAGCTTCGCGGGCGGTCGCTGTTGCGTGCCTGCACGTCGCGCCAGCGCAGCAGGCGCAGCAGGCGGTGCTGGGCGGCAGCATCAAGGAACTGTGCCGAGCGCATCGCCAGGTGCGGCCAGCGGTCTTCATCGTTGGCGACGCTGGCCAGCAGCCGCTCGCCATCGTCGTGCAGCCACTGCTGGCGGCCGAGCGCCTGCAGCCTGGCATTGATGGCGTCGTGCAGTGCGAACAGATGCTCGACGTCATCGGCGGCGTACTGCAGCTGCGACTCGGACAGCGGGCGGCGCATCCAGTCCGAGCGGGTCTCGCCCTTGGCCAGCGCCACGCCAGTGATCTCCGCCACCAGCTTCTGGTAGCCCATGCCGCCGCCGATGCCGGCCAGCGATGCCCCGATCTGGGTGTCGAACAGCGGTCGCGGCAGGACGCCGCAGGCCCACTTGAAGGCAACCAGGTCTTCGCTGGCGCTGTGCATCACCTTGGTGATGGATTCATCGGCCAGCCACGGCGCCAGCGCCTCGGTCATGCCGGGAATCAGCGGGTCGATCAGCAGGATGTCCTGCCCAACGGCCATCTGCACCAGTGCCAGCTGCGGCCAGAACGTGCGTTCACGGATGAATTCGGTGTCCAGGCCGATGCGGGTCGGGCGCTGCTGGAAGTACGCATCCAGCTCGGCGGGGGTGGTGATCCAGGTTGCCACGGGTCAGGGCCTACTACTCGGGTTTGCTCAGGCAGGGGAGAATAGCCTAACGTCGGTCCGCGTCCGTGCCGAAGGAGGCTCTGCTTGCGTTTTCCGTTGTCGCCCGTGCTGTGCACCGCCCTGGCCGTGGCCCTGGCCGGCTGCACGCCGTCGCCGTCCGCGCCGGCGGACAGGGCCGCCAGCAGAGAGGCGCCCGCGGCCGAAGGGGCCGACACCGGCACCGATGCCAGTCGGCAGGCCGGGCAGGGCAGCGTGACCATCGCCGGTGAAGATGCCGCCGAGGACGTACAGCAGTGGACGCCGCCACGGGTGGATCGCCAGGGCCGCAGCCTGGCCCAGTTGCGCCGCGCCGCAGAGCAGGCGTTCGCCGAAGGGCGGCTCTATGAAGATGCGGACGCTGCCATTCCGCTGTGGCTGGCGGTGCAGGAAGAAGACCCGGATGACCGTCAGGCCCGGCTGGGCCTGCAGCGTGCCCGGCAGCGACTGCAGCAGCTGGCCGATGCCCTGCTGGTGCGGCCGCTGAAGCAGCGCGAGGCACTGGCCGAGGCCAGCCGCCAGGCACTGGTGTTGCTGACCCTGGCGCCGAAGGATGAGAAGGTGCGTGCGCTGCAGGCGCGGGTGGAGCTGGCGCAGCGCGTGGTGGCCTACAACCGCGCCGGCGAGGAGGACCTGCGCTCGGACCGGATCGGTGAGGATGGCGACGGTGCCATCGGCAATTTCCGTGAGGCGCTGGCGCTGGATGAAGACAACAGCCGCGCACGGCAGGGCCTGGCTGCAGCCGAGAGCGGGTTGATCCGCCGGGCCGAGGATGCCGCGCGGGCGCGCGATTTCGCCAGCGCAGGTACCTGGCTGGCCGAAGCCAGCAAAGTGCGCGATTCGTCGCCGACGATTGCCGACGCGTTCGAGCGCATCGAGCAGATCCGCGCCGCCACGCTGCTGCAGCTGCGTGATGACGGCCTGCGCGACCTCGCTACGCCACAGGGCCTGAAACCGGCGCGCGAGAAACTGGCCGAAGCGCTGCGCATCGCCCTGCCGGGTGACGCCGTGGTGGGGCAGTTGCGCGAGCGCATCGACCTGGCCACCCATTACGGCAGCTTCCGCCCGGGACAGGTGTTCAGCGACGCCATGCGCGATGGCGGGCGCGGGCCACAGATGGTGGTGGTGCCCCACGGTGGTTTCCAGATGGGCGCGGGCGATGCCGAGCCGGGCTCGAGTGATGCCGAGCGTCCGTCGCACTACGTGCGCTTTGATCGCGGCTTTGCCATGGCGATCACCGAGATCACCGTCAGCGATTTCGAGCGCTACGTGAAAGCGTCCAATGCGCGTCCACGCGCGACCCGGCGCGGCCATTCGGTGGTCTACGACGAACGCAGCGGCAATTTCATCCGCCGCAGTGGCGTGGACTGGCGCTCGGACTACGACGGTGGCCGCGCGCTGGGCAACTCGCCGGTGATGCACGTCAGTGTGCGTGATGCCGAGAACTATGCGGCGTGGCTGTCCGAGCAGACCGGCCGCAGCTACCGGCTGCCCAGCGAAGCCGAGTTCGAGTACGCGCTGCGCGCTGGCAGCAGTGGCCGCTATCCGTGGGGCGATGCCGGCGTGCCGCCGCCGGGCAGCGGCAACTTCACCGGCAGCAAGGACGTTTCGCCTTCGGGCCGGCACTGGCACAACGCGTTTATCGGGTACGGCGATGGCTGGTGGGGGCCGGCGCCGGTGGCCAGCTTCCAGGCCAATGCCTTCGGGCTGCACGACATGGGCGGCAACCTCAGTGAATGGGTGGCCGACTGCTGGCATGCCAGCTATCGCCGCGCACCGTCCGACGGCGTCGCCTGGTTCAACCCGGGCTGTCGGTCGCGGGTGATCCGCGGTGGCAACTGGGCCAATGCCCCCGAGCAGACCCGTGCGGCCTGGCGGCAGTCCCAGGATTCGGATACCACCAACGCCCGCATCGGCTTCCGCCTGGTGCGCGGCATCTGAGCGGCACCCGGCTTCACCCGCTGCGGGCAACGGCGCACTAAGATTGCGCCGTGCCCGCCGGCCGGCGGGGCCAGCAGGAAGTCCCCCCGATGCGCAACGATCCCTTCTCCCGCTCGTCGCAAGGCCCGCAGCGGCGTGGCCTGTTCGGCAACATCCGCTGGTGGGTGCTGCTGCTGGCCGCCGGCTATGCGCTGTTCTACTGGTTCTCCAACCGCACGGTCGATCCGTACACCGGCGAGAAGGTGATGATCGACAGCAGCCTGGACGCGCGCCAGGAAACCGCGCTGGGGCTGCAGGCCTACCAGCAGATCCTGTCGCAGGAACGGCCGATGGACCCCAATGCACCGATCGCGCGCGATGTGCGCGACATCGCCCAGCGGTTGATCGCCAAGGTGGACGTGGTGGAGACGGCGCTGGCGCAGGAGCATGGCGTGCAGCCGGCGCATTTCGCGCGGGATTTCCAGTGGGAAGTGAACGTGATCCCGTCCGAGCAGGCCAATGCGTTCTGCCTGCCGGGCGGCAAGATGGCGGTCTACACCGGGCTGGTGCCGGTAGCGCGCACCCGCGATGCGATGGCGGTGGTGATGGGCCATGAGATCGCCCACGCGCTGCTGCGCCATGGTGCACAGCGCATGGCCCAGCAGAAGCTGACCCAGATCGGGCAGGTGGCCGGCGCCGCCAGTGGCATGGATGCGCAGCAGCAACAGATGATGATGTCGGCGATGGGCTATGGGTATCTGCTGCCCTATGCGCGCAGCCACGAGACGCAGGCGGATGAAGTGGGGCTGATGCTGGCCGCAGCGGCATGCTTCGACCCCCGCGAGGCGGTGCCGCTGTGGCAGCGCATGGGCCAGGCCAGTGGCGGCCAGGCGCCGCCGGAGTTCGCCTCCACCCACCCGAACCCGGGCACCCGCATCCAGAACCTGCAGGCGCTGATGCCGAAGGCGCTCGAGTACCGGCAGAAGTTCTGCGAGCAGGCAAAGTAGGGGGTTGGTCGGCAGGGCTTGCAGCCCTGCACCTGCCGAAGCCAGAGCAACAGCAACAGCAACAGCAACAGCGTGCATTCCGTGGGGTGGCGGGCTGGGTCCGGTTGCGGGAGACGCCGTAAACCCGTCCATGGGGGCTTGGCCGCGGCATCCATGCCGCGGACACTCCCGCAACCGGACCCACCCCGCCTTCGACAGATTTCTGCTGCTGTTGGTAGGTTTCGACCTTGGTCGACACGGTAGAACCACGCCATGCGTGGATGCTTTTCGATCTCAATTCGAAATATTCGATTTCGATGGAGATTCATCCACGCATGGCGTGGATCTACCCGATCGCGGAAAACTGTCAGAGGTGGGGCGGTGTCGGAGTGCGGGGTGTCAGCCGCATGGATGCGGCTGCCAAGCTTACAGGGATGTACTTGCAGCGTCCCCGCACTCCGACACCGCCCCGCCATCCCACGGAATGCTCGCTTTTGACGTTGACGTTGCCTTGGCTTGAAGCCTCTGCAGGTGCAGGGCGCAGCCCTGCCGAACAACCCTCTACTTGACCTGCACGTCGATCACGCCGTCGCCGACGCGTGCCTGCAGCGCATCGCCAGGCTGCACCTGGTCGACCTTCCGCACCAGGGTGCCATCGTCGCTGCGGGTGAGGATGCTGTAGCCACGGGCCACGGTGGCCAGCGGGCTGACCGCCTCCAGCGAACGCGCCAGCCCGCGCAGGCGCAGTGCATCGCGTTCCAGCAGGCGTTGCATTGCAGCCTGCGGACGCCCGCGCAGGGCGGCGAGGCGGCGCTGCATCGTGTCGAGCTGGCGCTGCGGATGGTGCCCGCGCAACACCGCCGCTGCATGACGCAGGCGCGCGGCACGACGCTCCTGCTGCTGGTTGAATGCCGCATGCAGGCGTCGCCCCAGGTCCAGCTGGCGGCGACGCAGCAGATCCAGTCGCGCCTGTGGGCTCTGCGCGTTCAGGCGCAGCAGTGCACGGTCGGCACGCTGCATCGCCTGCTGCATCGCGTGCCGTTGCAGCTGCACCATGCGTGCCGCCGTACGGCGCAGGCGCAGTGCCAGTTCGCGCTGGTCCGGCACCAGAAGTTCGGCGGCCACCGACGGTGTCGGCGCGCGCAGGTCGGCGGCGAAGTCGCTCAGGCTGAAGTCGGTTTCATGGCCAACGGCCGAGACGACCGGCGTGTGGCTGGCCGCAATCGCGCGGGCCAGCGCTTCATCGTTGAACGCCCACAGGTCTTCCAGCGAACCGCCACCGCGGGTCAGCAGGATCACGTCGTAGCGGCCACTGGCATCGGCGGCCTGCAGCAGGCGGGTGATCTGCGCGGCGGCCGTGCTGCCCTGTACCAGGGTCGGCAGCAGGTCCACTTCCAGCAGTGGGAAGCGGCGGGCCAGCACGCTCAGCACATCGCGCACGGCGGCGCCGGTGGGCGAGGTGATCACCGCCAGGCGCTGCACGTGGGCCGGCATCGGCCGTTTGCGTGCCGGGTCGAACAGGCCCTCGGCCTCCAGCCGTGCTTTCAGCTCCTCGAACGCGCGGCGCAGTGCGCCTTCGCCGGCTTCCTCCATGTGGTCCAGCACCATCTGGTACTCGCCACGAGCGTCGTACAGGGTCACCTTGCCGCGCACCAGCACGCGCATGCCTTCGCGCGGCACGAACTTCAGGTACTGCGCCTTCATCCGGAACATCGCCGCCCGCAGCTGGGCGCGGGCATCCTTCAGGGTGAAGTAGAGATGCCCGGAGGCGGGGCGCGCCACGCTGCCCAGTTCGGCCTCGACCCAGATCGCCGGGAAGCTGCCTTCCAGCAGGTCACGGGCCAGGGTGTTGAGCTGGCTGGGGGTGAGGATGTCGTTGTTGCGTGGCTGCATGGGAACGGCGTGCGGCAGGTGGAACGGGTGCTCAGGATCGCACGTCAGCGCGGTGCGTGCTGGCCCAGCGCCCACTGCACATGTTCGCGCACCAGGGGGGAGGGATCGTCGGCACGAGTGTGCAGTGCGGCCAGCGTTTCGGCCGTGGTCGGCGCATTGCCCAGTGCCACGGCGATGTTGCGCAGCCAGCGCTCGTGGCCGCTGCGTCGGATCGGGCTGCCTTCGGTGCGGTGCAGGAACTCGGCTTCGTCCCAGGCGAACAGCTGGTCCAGGCGGGCAGTGTCGAGGTTGTTGCGTGCGCGGAAGTCGGCTTCGTCGGTGCGCTTGGCGAACTTGTTCCAGGGGCAGACCAGCTGGCAGTCGTCGCAGCCGTAGATGCGGTTGCCCATCAATGGCCGCATGTCTTCGGGGATGGCGCCGTCGTGCTCGATGGTCAGGTAGGAAATGCAGCGCCGCGCATCCAGACGCTGCGGGCCGGTGATGGCCTGGGTCGGGCAGACATCGATGCAGCGCGTGCAGGTGCCGCAGTGTGCCGTGGCTGGCGTATCGATCGGCAGCGGGATATCGATGTAGATCTCGCCGATGAAGAACCACGAACCGCCGTGGCGATCGATCAGGCAGGTGTGCTTGCCGATCCAGCCCAGCCCGGCGTTGCGCGCCAGTGCGCGTTCCAGCACGGGGGCTGAATCGACGAACACGCGGTAACCCAGGGGCGCCACTTCGTCGTTGATCTGCGTGGCCAGCTTCTGCAGCCGGTTGCGCATCAGCTTGTGGTAGTCGCGGCCCAGCGCGTAGCGCGCCACGTAGGCGCGGCCGGGATCGGCCAGGGTGGCCCAGGCTTCGGTGTCGTCCTTGTGGCTGTAGTCCATGCCTACCGAGATCACCCGCACCGTGCCGGGCAGCAGCTCGGCGGGACGCGCGCGCAGGGTGCCGTGGCGCGCCATCCAGTCCATCGTGCCGTACAGGCCCTGGCCCAGCCAGTCGGCCAGGTGCGCCTCATCCTCGCCCAGCTCGATGCCGGCGATACCGCAGCGCTGGAAGCCATGCGCACGCGCCAGTTCGCGGATGCGCTGCACGGCCTGGGCCGGATCGACAGGGGTGGGGGCGGGGGACATGTGCACCAGTATAAAATCCCTGCATGGCCAACCTTGCCGATCTGTTTGATTCCGTCGCTGCGCGTGCGCTTGATGCGCAGGCCTCGGCACTGGCTGCCGATGGCGGCTGGGGCCTGATGGCGCAGGCCGGCCAGGCTGCCTGGCAGTGCCTGCTGCAGCACTGGCCGCAGGTGCGGCGGATCGGCGTGGTGGTCGGAGCGGGCAATAACGGCGGCGACGGCCTGGTGCTGGCCCGCCATGCACGGCAGGCGGGGCGCGTGGTGACGGTGATCGCCTTGCCGGGCAAGCCACCGTCAACCGTGCTGGCACAGCGTGCAGCATCGGATTTCAAGTCCGACGGCGGCATTGTCATGGAATTCGATGGGGCCTTGCCCGAGGCGGATATCTGGGTCGATGCCCTGTTCGGGCTGGGCTTCGACCGCGCGCCCGAAGGCGCGGCGCAGGCGCTGATCGCCGCCGTCAATGCGCAGGCAGCACCGGTGCTGGCGCTGGACGTCCCCAGTGGCGTGGATGCCGACCGCGGCGCGGTGCCGGGTGTGGCGGTGAACGCCGCACTGACCCTGCAGTTCATCGTGGCGCATCGCGGCCTGTATACCGGGGATGCGCTGGATCATTGCGGGCAGAAGGCGCTGGCACCGCTGCAGCTGCCAGCGGCTGCATGGCAGGGCGCATCGCCCGCCGCGGAGCACTGGACACAGGCGCGTTTGCCGGCACTGCTGCCACCACGCCGCGCCAATACCCACAAGGGCGAATCCGGGCACGTGCTGTGCGTCGGCGGCAACCATGGCAGCGGCGGGGCCATCGCAATGGCAGCCGAAGCGGCACTGCGTGCCGGTGCGGGGTTGTTGAGCCTGGGCACCCGGCGCGATCACGTCGGCCCGTTGCTGGCTCGGCTGCCCGAGGCCATGACCCATGCGCTTGAAGATGGCGATGTGCTGCCGGCGCTGCTGGACAAGGCCAGGGTGGTGGCGATCGGCCCCGGCCTGGGCCAGGACGAATGGGCGCACGCACTGTTTGCG
Source organism: Stenotrophomonas sp. 59 (assembly GCF_030291095.1). NCBI lineage: Bacteria > Pseudomonadati > Pseudomonadota > Gammaproteobacteria > Lysobacterales > Lysobacteraceae > Stenotrophomonas > Stenotrophomonas sp. 59. Next base: position 3,069,753 of record NZ_CP127408.1, on the reverse strand, counting down.
CGGGTGCTGGCCGGCGACAAACCGCTGGTGGTTGATGCCGATGCACTGAATCTGCTGGCGCAGGATCCGCGCGCGCTACCGGACGCCATCCTTACGCCACACCCGGGCGAGGCCGCGCGCCTGCTCGGCTGCAGTACCGCTGACATCCAGGCCGATCGCTACCGCTGTGCGCAGGCGTTGGCCGAACGCTTCCATGCCGTGGTGGTGCTGAAGGGCGCGGGCAGCATCGTGACGGCGCCCGGGCAGGCGCCACGGCTGATCGCTGCAGGCAATCCCGGCATGGCCGTGGGAGGCATGGGCGACCTGCTCACCGGCATCATTGCCAGCCTGCGCGCGCAGGGGCTGGCCGCCTTCGACGCTGCCGCCGCTGGTGCCCTGCTGCATGCGCTCGCTGGCGACGCTGCGGCCGCCGACGGCGCACGCGGCCTGCTTCCCACTGATCTGCTGGTGCCGCTGCGGCGACTGGCCAACCCGGAACGCTCTTCATGACTGATTTCTTCCTTGCCGACAGCGACGCAACCGAACTGCTCGGGCAGTGGCTGGCGGCGACCCGGCCGCCGCAGGCGCTGATCGAGCTGCGCGGCGACCTCGGTGCCGGCAAGTCCACCACGGCCCGTGCACTGCTGCGCGCGCTGGGTGTGCAGGGTGCCATCCGCAGCCCGACCTATACCCTGGTCGAGCGCTATCCGCTGGCCAGTGGCGGCGAGGCCTGGCACCTGGACCTGTATCGCATCGGCCAGGCCGGCGAACTGGATTTCCTTGGCCTGGATGAGGGCAGCGCGGTGCTGTGGCTGGTCGAATGGCCCGAGCGGGGCGCCGGCGCGTTGCCACCGACCGACCTGGTGGTAGCGCTGGAAATCGAGGGTCAGGGACGCCGCGTGCGTCTCACTGGGGCCAGCGACGTAGGGAATGAATGGCTGAAACGGCTCCCTCAAGGGGGCGACTTGCAGGCCATTTCTGTCGGCTGACGAGAACAAACACCGGCAGGTTACGGATTATTAAGGAAAAAGGTGTTGCATTCCGTTCAGCGCGGTGATTGAATCCTGAGCCATGCGCCCGGGGAACCGTCTCATCGCCATCTGTGCCGCCGTCGGACTGGGTCTGGCGAGCGTCAGTGCGTGGGCCGGTGAAGTCCGCCAGGTCCTGCTTAATACGGGCGCCACCGGCACCCGTGCCGAGATTTCGCTGGTCGGCAGTGGCGGTTACAAGACCCTGTCGCTGGCCGGACCGAACCGCCTGGTGGTCGATTTCCCGGACTCCAGTGCCATACGCAACCTGAAGATGCCGGCCGCGCAGGGCGTGGTTACGGCGGTACGTACCGGACAGCCGGTGCCGGGGACCTTCCGTGTTGTTTTCGACCTCGCTGAATCGGTGGCGCCGTTCCGCCCGCAGATGCAGCGCGAGGGCAATGAATCCAAGCTGGTGATCGAATGGCCGGGCGATGGCCCGGCCGTGGCCGCCAGCCGTCCTGCAGTGACGCCGGCGGTGCAGCCGCAGGCACCGGTGGCCACGCCCGCGCCGACCCCGGCCGAAAGCGCGCAGTCGCGTACCGATGCCGCGCGTGCGACCGCGCTGCTGACCGCGCAGGTGCGGCAGCAGGCCAGTGCCACCGCCGCCGCACCGGCCACGCCGACCCCGGCGCCGTCCACCGCACCGGCCCAGGTTGCGGCTGCCGGTACCGTGGCCAGCAGCTCGCCTTCTTCCTCGCCGGCCGCGATCCTCGCCGGCCAGCGCACCGCCGCCGTGGTGACCACGCCACCGGCGACCGTACCGGCACCGGCACCGACGTCGGTGGAACCGCCGCGTCCGGCCATGCCCAGTGATGCCTCGCGCATCCGCATGCAGGCCGGCATGCGTCATCTGGTGGTCGCCATCGATCCCGGTCACGGTGGCCAGGATCCGGGCGCGATCGGCCCGACCGGCAAGCGCGAAAAGGATGTCACCCTCGCGGTGGCCCGTGAGCTTGCCCGCCAGGTCAATGCCACGCCGGGCCTGAAGGCGTACCTGACCCGCGACAGCGACGTGTTCATCCCGCTGCCGATGCGCGCGCAGAAGGCGCGTGCGAACAAGGCCGACATCTTCATTTCGATCCACGCCGATGCCGCTGAAAACCGTTCGGCCACCGGCTCGTCGGTCTATGTACTGTCGACCAAGGGTGCTTCTTCGCAGCGCGCCCGTTGGCTGGCAGACAAGGAAAACGCGGCCGATCTGGTGGGTGGCGTACGCCTGCAGCAGACCGAGGGCACGCTCGCCAACGTGCTGCTGGACCTGGCCCAGAGCGGTTACATGAAGGCGTCTGAAGATGCCGCCGGCCACGTGCTGGGCGGCCTGAAGCGGATCGGCAACAACCACAAGCCGAACATCGAACGCGCCAACTTCGCCGTGCTGCGCACCTCGGACATGCCGGCGATGCTGGTGGAAACCGCGTTCATCTCCAACCCGGACGAAGAGCGCCGGCTGATCGACCCGGCCTACCAGCGAAAGATCGCCGGTGCCGTGCTCGATGGTGTGCACACCTTCTTCAGCCGCCAGCCACCGCCGGGCACGCTGTACGCGGCCCGCGCCCAGGCCGAGATCGACGCTGCCGGCACCATGGCCGGCGGCAGCAAATAACCCGCTTCCCGCAGGGCGCGGTAGAGTCGCCTGTTAGTCGACTACGCGCGCAGCGCGGGGTTTTTGCCGCTCGGCGAAGGGCAGTCGACTGACAGTCGACTCTACCGCGCAGCGCGGGGGGCGGTGCCCGGCGAAGGACAGTCGACTGACAGTCGACTCTACATGGGGCGGCTCCGCTATCATCGACCCATGAAGTCTGCTGCCCATCCTCTCCCATGAGTGCGCCCGGCCCGCGTCCGATCCGGCCGTTGCCGGAAATCCTGATCAACCAGATCGCCGCCGGCGAAGTGGTCGAACGTCCTGCATCAGTGGTCAAGGAACTGGTCGAGAACGCGATCGATGCCGGCGCCAGCCGTGTCGACATCGACCTGGAAGAGGGCGGTGTCCGCCTGATCCGCATCCGCGACAACGGCAGTGGCATCGCACCGGAACAGCTGCCACTGGCGGTATCGCGGCATGCCACCAGCAAGATCGCCGACCTCGACGACCTTGAATCGGTGGCCACGCTCGGTTTCCGTGGCGAAGCACTGCCCTCGATCGCCTCGGTCAGCCGCTTCACCCTGTCCTCGCGTCGCGCACATGACGAACACGGTTCGGCGCTGCAGATCGAAGGCGGCAAGATCGGCGACGTCACGCCACGTGCGCATGCACCGGGTACCACGGTGGAAGTGCGCGAGCTGTTCTACAACGTACCTGCGCGACGCAAGTTCCTGCGCGCCGAGCGTACCGAACTGGGCCATATCGAAGAATGGTTGCGTTCGCTGGCGTTGGCGCGACCGGATGTCGAGCTGCGCGTGTCGCACAACGGCAAGGCCTCGCGCCGCTACAAGCCAGGCGACCTGTATTCCGATGCGCGGCTGGCCGAAACGCTGGGCGAGGACTTCGCCAACCAGGCCGTGCGCGTGGACCACAGCGGTGCGGGCCTGCGCCTGCATGGCTGGATCGCGCAGCCGCATTACTCGCGGGCCAGCGCTGATCAGCAGTACCTGTACGTCAACGGCCGTTCGGTGCGCGATCGAAGTGTCGCCCATGCGGTGAAGATGGCGTACGGCGATGTGCTGTACCACGGCCGGCAGCCGGCTTATGTGCTTTTTCTGGAGCTGGACCCGACCCGCGTCGATGTCAACGTGCACCCCGCCAAGCATGAAGTGCGCTTCCGTGATTCGCGGCTGGTGCACGACTTCGTCTACCGCACACTGAAGGACGCGCTGGCTGATACCCGCGCCGGCATGTCGGTGCAGGAGATCGGTGCGGGTCCGGTGCATCCGGTGGGCGCCGCTGCTGCATCGATGGCATCGAGCGCGGGCGCGTCGGGTTTCGGGCTGGTGCGTGGGCCTGCGCCGGGTGCCGGATCAGGCGGCGGTGGTGGTGGTTTTTCCGGCTGGCGCCCGCAGCAGCCCCTTGGGCTGCAGGTGGCTGATGCGCCGGCGGCCTACGCCGCGCTGTATGCCACGCCGGCCGGTGCCGAACGCGGGGCGGCGCTGCCGCCGATGCCCACCGAGAACGGACTGCCGGTCACCAGTGCCGATGCCGGTGTGCCGCCGCTGGGCTATGCGATCGCGCAGCTGCATGGCATTTACATCCTGGCCGAGAACGCAGAAGGCCTGATCGTGGTCGACATGCATGCTGCGCACGAGCGCATCGGCTACGAGCGCCTGAAGAACGCACACGACGGTATCGGCCTGCAGTCGCAGCCGCTGCTGGTGCCGATCACGCTGGCAGTGGGCGAGCGCGAGGCCGACACTGCCGAAAGTGAAGCCGAAACGTTGGCGGCGCTCGGCTTCGAGGTGACCCGTGCCGGTCCCGGATCGCTGCACGTGCGCAGCATTCCAGCGCTGTTGGCGCATGCCGAGCCGGAGGGGCTGCTGCGCGATGTGCTGACCGACCTGCGCGAGCATGGCCAGAGCCGCCGCGTGGCCAGCGCACGCGACGAACTGTTGTCGACCATGGCCTGCCACGGTGCGGTGCGTGCCAACCGGCGCCTGACCGTGCCGGAAATGAACGCGCTGCTGCGCGACATGGAAATCACCGAGCGGTCCGGCCAGTGCAACCACGGCCGGCCGACCTGGGCCCGTTTTTCGCTGGCGGAGATCGACCGCTGGTTCCTGCGCGGACGTTGAGGGGAGCATCGATGCGTTATCGGGGAATGGGCGGCCTGCTGGCCGCCTTGCTGTTGGCCGCGTGCAGCCCGGCGACACCGCCGGCGCCGAAGGTCGCTGAAGATCCGGCCTATGCGGCCGCGCAGCAGCAATGGCGGGTGGCCCGTTACCAGGACCTGACCCGGCCCGATGGCTGGACGGCCCTGGTCGGCCTGCATTGGCTGCAGAACAAATCACACTTCGTCGGCAGCGGCGCCACCAATGGCATCCGGCTGACGGTCGGCCCGGACAAGCTGGGCCTGCTGCGTCGCGAGGGCAGCCAGTGGTGGTTCACGCCCGAAGCCGGTGTGGATGTCAGCCATGATGGCCAGCCGGTGCGCGCCCGTATCCGCATCGACACCGACAAGGATCCGCAGCCAACCCTGTTGGCCTTCGACGATGGCAAGGGCCAGCTCAGCATCATCCGGCGCGGGCCGCGCGATGCGCTGCGGGTCAAGCATGCCGATGCGCCGGCGCGCCGTGATTTCGCCGGGCTGGAGTACTGGCCGGGTGGTCCGGACTGGCAGGTGCAGGCACGTTTCATCCCGCATCCGGCGGGCAAGACCCTGCCCATTGTCGACATCACCGGCCTGACCACCGAGATGCCCAATGCGGGCGCGGTCGAATTCGAACGCGACGGCCGTACATGGCGGCTGGAGGCGATCGGAGCCACCGGGCAGCCGCTGTTCCTGATCTTTGCCGACCGCACCAGTGGCCGCGGCAGTTATCCGGCCGGGCGCTATCTGGATACCGATGCGCCCGCTGCCGACGGCACGGTACGCATCGATTTCAACCATGCCTACAACCCGCCGTGCGCATTCACCGCCTATGCCACGTGCCCGCTGGCGCCGCCGGAAAACCGGCTGGACCTGCGCGTGGAAGCGGGCGAGAAGGCCTACCACCTGTCTGAAGGAGAAGGCTGAGATGCCGTTGAAGCGACTGTTCCGTGCAACGCTGCTGATGGCAGCGTTTGCAATCGCACCGCTGGCACCGGCGCGCAATGCACCGGCCGCCGACGCCGCTGCCGCGGCGGCAGCCAAGCCGCCGGTGCCACTGCTGTGGAAGGTGACCGGCCCGGGTGATTCACGCGTATACCTGCTTGGATCATTCCACCTGTTGAAGCCGCAGGACTACCCGCTGTCGCCCGATGTCGAGCAGGCCTTCGAGGCTTCGCAGCGGGTCGTGTTCGAACTGTCGCCGGAGGACATGCAGTCGCCGCAGCTGGCCAGCCGCATGGTGCAGGCTGCAGTGCGCACCGATGGCAGCGAGCTCAAGCGCGATCTTGACGCGGCCACCTGGCAGAAGCTGCAGGCGTTTGCATCCGGGAACAAGCTTCCGCTGGCACAGATGCAGGGCATGAAGCCCTGGTTCGTCGGCCTGAGCATTTCGGTCGGGCAGATGCAGAAGATGGGCCTGGACCCGGCGCTGGGCCTGGACCGTCATTTCATGGAGCGCGCGCAGAAGACCGGCCGCAAGACCGCGGGGTTGGAAGACATCGATACCCAGATCGGCATGCTCGACGGCATGACCGTGCAGGAGCAGCGGCAGATGCTGTCCGAGGCGCTGGACCAGGCAGGCAAGGGCGATGAGCAGGCACGCCAGCTGCACGACGCATGGCGGCGCGGCGATGAGCGCGTGTTGTGGACGAAGATGGCCGCGGAAATGCGCCAGCAGTACCCGCAGCTTTACCAGCGCATCAACACCGGGCGCAACGATGCGTGGGTACCGAAGCTGCTGCCGTACCTGCAGGCCGGGCAGGGTGGCACGCTGGTGGTGGTCGGTACGCTGCACCTGCTGGGCAGTGACGGCGTGGTCGAGAAGCTGAAGGCGAAGGGCTACAAGGTCGAACGCGTATGCACGGGGTGCAAAGCGAAACGTTGATGCTCCGCCGGGGGCACAAAACAAAACGGCGCGCCATCGGGCGCGCCGTTTTCGTATCCGACGGTACAGCGGCTCAGCGGCGGGTCTTGCCGCCGGTGCCAGTACCGGTGCCGGGTTCGTTGGGCTTGTTGCCGGTACCGGTGCCGGTGCCGGTACCCGTGCCACCCGGCCGCGGACCACCGAAACCGGTGCCCATGCTGCGCTGGAATTCCTGCCACAGCTCCAGGTTGCGCTCGGTCAGCTGGTTCATCATCGCCCACGGGGTCTGGCCCAGCAGGTTGCCCATCTGCTGGCGGAACTGCTGCTGCTGGTCGAGGAAGACCTGCATGCTGCGCTCCAGGTAGTTGCCCATGAAGCCCTGCAGGGAGTCGCCATAGAAGCGGATCAGCTGGCTCAGCAGCTGGGTGGACAGCATCGGTTCGCCGTCCTGTTCCTGGTCGGCGATGATCTGCAGCAGGACCGAACGGGTGAGGTCGTCGCCGCTCTTGGCGTCACGGACTTCGAAGTCTTCACCGTCCAGGATCAGCTGGCGCACGTCCTCGATGGTGATGTAGCTGGAGATCTCGGTGTCGTAGAGACGGCGGTTCGGATACTTCTTGATGATGCGGGTCGCAGCCATTGAAGCGGTCACTCGTCACAGTAGATGCGCAGCATGGCGCAGTGCAGCAGCCGTTGCAACCGCCTCAGCCCCCGCCAGGCTTGGCTTTCACAGGGGATCATGTTGCGCAACAAGGGTTTGCGTGCTGCGCAGCATGACCATCGGCAGGGGCGGCGGGTGTGTGCCGCTGCGGCCGCCGGCGCGGCTTACCAACCCATATGGTGGCCGCCATTGATGTCCAGGTTGCTGCCGGTGATCCACGAGGCTTCCTCCGCCACCAGGAAGGACACGCCGTAAGCGATTTCCTCCGGCTTGCCGAGGCGCCCGGTGGGAATGTCGGCGACGATCTTGGCGCGCACTTCTTCCGGCACCGCCATCACCATGTCGGTGGCCACGTAGCCGGGCGAAATGGTGTTGACGGTAATGCCGAAGCCGGCGTTCTCGCGGGCCAGCGAGATGGTGAAACCATGCATGCCGGCCTTGGCGGCCGCGTAGTTGGCCTGGCCGTACTGGCCCTTCAGGCCGTTGATCGAGCTGATCTGGATGACCCGGCCCCAGCCCCGCCGGCGCATGCCCTCGATGACCGGGCGGGTGACGTTGAACACCGAATTGAGGTTGGTGTTGATCACATCGTGCCACTGGTCCGCGCGCATGCGATGGAAGGTGGTGTCGCGGGTGATGCCGGCATTGTTGACCAGGATCTCGACCGGGCCCAGTTCGGCCTCGACTGCACGCACCAGTGCTTCGGCACTGTCCGGATCGGAGACATCACCCGGGAAGATCGACACGCTGTAACCGCGTTCGGCCATCGCCTGCTGCCAGGTGCGGGCTTTGGCCTCGTCGCGGTAATTGGTGGCGACCCGGTGGCCCTGGTCGGCCAGGCGCTGGCAGATGGCGGTGCCGATGCCGCCGGTTCCGCCGGTGACCAGTGCGACGCGAGATGTCATGGAATGCTGTCCGGAAATCAGGTGGGGGAGGGGTGATTCTGCAACATCGGCGCGGAAAGTGCGCCGGGTGGCAGCAGGATGTCGGTACGAGGCAGCCGCGCTGGGTCGAAGGCTTGCCGGGCGGCCGCCAGCAGGGTGTCCAGATCGTGCTTGTTTTCCAGTGCGGCAGGCGCTTGGCCCAGCAGCTGCCAGAGTGCGCGCAGCACCGGCACCGGCCGTGTGCTGTCCACGGGCAGCGATGCCAGCGACTTCGACAGTTTGTGGCCCGGCGCATCCAGCAGCAGCGGCAGGTGCCAGTAGTGCGGCACGGCCAGCCCCAATGCCTGTTGCAGCAGGATCTGCCGCGCGGTGGAGTCGAGCAGGTCGGCACCGCGCACCACTTCGGTCACGCCCTGTGCGGCGTCATCGACCACGACTGCCAACTGGTAGGCCCAGCAGCCATCTGCACGGCGCAGCACGAAGTCGCCGACCTCGGCGTGCACATCCTGCTGCTGCGGTCCACGCAGGCCATCGGTGAAGCGCACGATGCTGTCGCGTGGGACACGGAAGCGGACGGCGGGGTCCGGCCGAGGTTGCCGGGCGACGCAACGATGGTGGATGCCAGCGCTGGCCGCCAGGTCGCTGCGGCTGCAGTGGCAGACGAAGGCCTGGTCGCTGGCCAGCAGCACGTCCAGCGCGGCCTGATAGGCGTCGCCGCGCGCGCTCTGCCAGACGATGGCGCCATCGTGGGCCAGGCCGAATGCTGCCAGCGCCTGCAGCTGTGCCTCGGCGGCACCGGGCACGGTGCGTGGTGGGTCGACGTCTTCGATGCGCAGCCGCCACAGGCCACCGTGATGGCGTGCAAGCAGCCAGCTGCCGAAGGCGGCGAGCAGGGATCCGGGGTGGAGCAGGCCGGTCGGCGAGGGCGCGAAGCGGCCGCAGGGAATGGGGGAGGTCATGCTGGCTGAATCGTCGGTCAGGTTGGCGCTTGAATTCAAGCTGACCACACCGCAAATTGACCGGTATCGACCCCTTCCGAGCCGGATTTTCCCATGTTTACCCGCATTGCCCTGTTCCTGGCGACCAACTTCGCGGTCCTGATCCTCGCCAGCATCGTAATGTCGCTGGCGGGAACCGACCCGAGCAAGATGAGCGGTCTGCTGATCATGGCCGGCATCTTCGGTTTCGGTGGTTCCTTCATCTCGCTGCTGCTGTCCAAGTGGATGGCCAAGCGTTCCACCGGTGCCGTGGTGATTACCGAGCCGCGCAACCAGACCGAACGCTGGCTGCTGGCCACGGTCGAGCGCCAGGCCAAGGCGGCCGGTATCGGCATGCCGGAGGTGGCGGTGTATGAAGGTCCGGAAATCAATGCCTTCGCCACCGGCGCCAACCGCAACAACGCGCTGGTGGCGGTGTCCACTGGCCTGCTGCACAACATGAGCGAGGACGAGGCCGAAGCGGTGCTGGGCCACGAGATCGCCCACGTCGCCAACGGTGACATGATCACCATGGCGCTGCTGCAGGGCGTGCTGAACACCTTCGTGATCGTGTTGGCCCGCGTGGTCGGCGGCATCATCGACAGCGCGCTGTCGGGCAACCGCGAAGGCGGTGGCCGTGGCTTCGCCTACTACATCATCGTGTTCGTGCTGGAGATGGTGTTCGGCCTGTTCGCCACGATGATCGCGATGTGGTTCTCGCGCCACCGCGAATTCCGTGCCGATGCCGGTGGTGCCTCGCTGGCTGGTCGCCAGAAGATGATCGCCGCGCTGGAGCGCCTGCAGCTCAACCACGGCCAGAGCACGCTGCCGACGCAGATTGCTGCATTCGGTATTGCTGGTTCGACCGCGAAGAAGCTGTTCATGAGCCATCCGCCGCTGGAAGAGCGCATTGCTGCGCTGCGGGCTTCTACGGTGGCGTAAAGCCTCGGCTTTCAAGGTAGTACAGGAACGCCTGGCCTCGCGCCGGGCGTTTTTGTTTACGGGGATGCATGCATCGGTAGCGCCGGGCCATGCCCGGCGTATCGTTTCCGCGACCGCGGAGGGGTGTCACTTTCTTTGCGCGCAAAGAAAGTAACCAAAGAAACGCTCCGCCGACCGCGAGCCGACATGCTGCGCACGCCGGTGCCCTGTGCTTCTCGGCGAATCAGGGGACGGCGCGCAGAAGTCAGCCGACTAACAGTCGGCTCTACAGGACATCGGCGCCTCTTCGCCCCTGCTTCACCTGCGATGCTCGGCTCGCTCAAGGCGGACTGCAAGGTCAAGATCAACGGCAACAGCATCCACGCGTGGCGTGGATCTACCGGGTGCAGCTGTGGCATTTGACCTTGGGTCCGCCTTGAGCGAGCCGGGCACCGCAGGTCCGGCGAGGGCGAAGAGGTGCGGGTGTCTGAGCGTAGCGAGTTCCCGCACCGTCCCTCGGCGGGCCGAGGAGCGCAGGGCACCGATGCGTAGCGTCGGCTCGCGCCCTGGCGGCGTGTTTCTTTGGTTACTTTCTTTGCACGAGCAAAGAAAGTGACAAGCACGATCATCGCGGATACGAAAACGGCACCTTCGCAGGTGCCGTCTCCATGAACCGCGTTACGCGGAACCTCAGAACTTCGCGTCGAACTCCGCCGCGTAGCCAGTGTTCACCAGCACCTTCTGCAGCGACTCGGCCACCTTCAGGTTGCCGGCCACGATCTGGTGGGTCTCCGGACCGCGGTTGTCCATGCGGCCCAGGGTGGCACCCTTGAAATCGCAGACCTTGCCGCCCGCTTCGCGGACCAGCAGCAGGCCGGCGGCGATGTCCCACGCCTTCACACCGGCCTCGAAGTAGGCGTCGGCACGGCCGCATGCCACGTAGGCCAGGTCCAGCGCGGCCGAACCGGTGCGGCGAATGTCCTCGCCGTGCACCAGCAGGGCGTCGACCGCCTTCAGCTGGGCACTGGCGCGGCTGCGCTCGCGCGGGGCGAAGCCGGTGTGGATCATGGTGCCTTCCAGGTCCTTGCGGTCGGCCACGCGGATGCGGCGGTCGTTCAGCACGGCACCGGCGCCGCGGCTGGCGGTGAACAGCTCATTGCGCAGCGGGTCGAAGATGACCGCGTCGGTCGGCTCGCCGTTCTCGACCAAGGCGATCGACACGCAGTAGTGCGGCACGCCGCGCAGGTAGTTGCTGGTGCCATCCAGCGGGTCGATGACCCACATCTGGCGGCGCTCGCCCTGCACGCCACCTTCTTCACCGAAGATGCCGTAGTCCGGGTAGGCGCGCTTGAGTTCCTTGACGATGACCTTTTCCGCGTCCGCATCCACTTCGCTGGCGTAGTCCATCCGGCCCTTCTGCACCACATTCAGTGCCTCGAGCTTGTTGATGTTGCGCAACAGGACGTTGCCGGCGAGGCGGGCGGCCTTGACCATGACGGTGACGGCGGGTTTCTGCATGGCGTGGGCTCCCGGAAAGGCAGAAGAGATGGACTGGCGGGGGAAAAGAGCGGGTCCGGCGCAGTGGCCGGCCGCACAGTTTACCATTGGTCATCGTCCAGCTCGACCTTTTCCCTGTTCATGTCCCAGTTTCCTGCCGCAACCCGCCTCCGATTCGTCCTGGTCGGTACCCAGCACCCCGGCAACATGGGGGCTGCCGCCCGCGCCCTGAAGACCATGGGCCTGGCCCGCCTGGTGCTGGTCGCCCCCGAAAAGCCGCTCGACGAAGAGGCCTTCCGCCGCTCGGCCGGTGCCGAAGACGTGCTGGGGGACGCCCCGGTGGTGGCTACCCTGGCCGAGGCCGTGGCTGACTGCCGCCTGGTACTGGGCTGCACGGCCCGTGCCCGCCGCGTCCAGCTGGAGGAGTACCTGCCGGCCGATGCTGCCGCCCGTGCGGTGGCCAAGGCGGGCGAAGGTGCCGAGGTGGCACTGGTGTTCGGCCGCGAGCGCACCGGCTTGACCAACGAGGAGCTGCAGCTCTGCCACGCCGCGGTGCACATCCCGTCAGACCCGGAGTTCAGTTCGCTCAACCTGGCCGCCGCCGTGCAGGTGCTGGCGTACGAAACGCGCATGCAACTGCTTGGGGCGCAGCCGGTTGCAGAAACCGAACCCGGCTTCCGCGAACAGGCGGCCAGCCACGAGCAGATGGAGAGCTTCTTCGCCCAGCTGGGTGACACGCTGGACGAGATCGATTTCCACAAGGGCCGCGCCCCCGAGTCGGCGATGCGCAAGCTGCGCCGCCTGTTCCTGCGCAGCGAGCCCACCGAACAAGAAGTGCGCCTGCTGCGCGGCATCCTCGCCGACACCCAGCGCATGGCGCGACTGGCCCAGGCAGGCGGCAAGGACAGCTGACGAGGTTCTCATTTTTTCGGGTAGTCTGTCTGGATACCCAGGGGGGATGAAGCCTGTGTCGGGTCTGCGAAAGGCAATGCAGGGGGGACTGCTGAGCCTGGCCATGGTCCTGCTGGCCGGGACGGTGCGTGCAGCACCGGACCCGGTGCTGGTGCTGGGCCGGATCAGCGATGATCCAAAGGCCCACTACGAGCAGCTGCAGCCCTTGCTGGACTACGTTGTGGCTCGCATGCATGACGTGGGCATCCAGGAGGGGCGGATACTGATGGCCCGCGACCCGCAGCAGATGGCGAGCTATCTGCGGCGGGGACGGGTCGACTGGGTCACGGAAACCTCCGGTACGGCAGTGGCGTTGGGCCAGCGCAGCGGCGCTCGCCCCTTGCTGCTGACCGAACGCAACGGGGTGCGCGAGTACCAGACGGTGTTCTTCGTGCGCAGCGACAGTCCCATCCAGCGGGTGCAGGATCTGCGCGGCCATCGCCTGGCCCTGCAGAACACGGCGTCCACCAGCGCCTACCTGGTGCCGGTGATGACCCTGCTGAACCATGGCCTGTCGCCACAGATCCTGGCCGGGGTCTGGGACGTGCCAGGGCGCGACAGCGTGGGGTATGTGTTCGCGCGCAGCGAGTTGAACATCGCGACGTACGTGCACAAGGGGATGGCGGATGTGGGGGCGGTGAGCAGCGTGGACTGGAATGACGAGCGGCGGGTGCCGGCTGCATTCCGGCGCGATTTCCGCGAACTGTTGCGCACCGAACCATACCCGCGTGCGGTGGAGATGGTCCGCGCCGACCTCGATGCCCGGGTGCGCGATCGCCTGCAGGAAGTCCTGCTCCAGGCAGCCAGCGACCCGCAGGCACAGGGCGCGTTGCATCGGTTTTTTGGCACTTCCGGTTTCCACCGTGTCGATGCGCATGCGCAGCAGCGGTTGGATGAATTGAAACAAGGATTGACGCGCGTGCGGATGGAAGTGGAATGAAGTGGCTCGGCTCGGGGATGCAGGCCCGGTTCCTGCTGGCGATGGGCGGAGCGATGGTCGTGGTGGTCGCGATCCTGGCGGTGCTGCTGGGGCGCCAGACGGCGATGCAGAGCGAGGTGCGCACCCTCAGCGGTGGTGTCATCCATGAATTGTTCGACCGCAGCGTGCGCAGCCGCGGCGAGGCGATGGCGCGCGAGTTGTCCGATGCGCTGGCCAACCCGCTGTACTACCGCGACCTGGACCAGGTCGGCGTACTCGTGCGCAGCACCGCGCGACAGCCGGTGGTGCGTTATGTACTGGTGTTCGACGAGCGTGGCCGGCTGGTGCACGACGGCTCGGTCGAGGTCTCGGGATTCGGCCAGCCGATGGCCGATCCCCTGGCGCCCAAGGCTGCGGCGGCGCAGGCATTGCTGGTGCAGGAATCGCCGAAGGTGCTGGACAACACGATGCCGATCATGGTCGGCAACCAGCGCATCGGCGGCGTCCGCGTCGGCATGGCGCTGGACGAGGTGCAGCAGCGCGAACAGGCGGCCAATGCCACCCTCGGCGAGCGCCTGCAGCTGGTTGGCAGCCGCCACCTGGGATGGCTGCTGCTGATGCTGGGGTTGCTGGTGGTGATTGGCGTGGTGGTGATCCTGTACGTGCAGCGCACGCTGGTCGCGCCGATCCGCGACCTGGCCGCGGCCGCGCGTCGCATCGAGGCGGGGGACTATCAGACACCCCTGGCCGAGAACACCCGTGACGACGAAGTAGGTGAGCTGGTGCGCGGCTTCGCCCGCATGCGCGATGCGATCGCCCGCCATGACCGTGAAGTGCGGCACATGGCCTATACCGATGCCTTGACCGGGCTGACCAACCGGCTGGCGTTCCGCGAAGCGCTGGATCATCGGCTGATGGCGGCGCGTGCCGCCAATCACCGGTTGGGACTGCTGTTTGCCGACATCGACGATTTCAAGCGGGTCAACGACACGCTTGGCCATGAGGCCGGTGACGAGGCGTTGCTGCAGTTCGCACAGCGCATCGGTCGCGCGGTCGCGGAAGCGGGCGGTGACGAGGCCCTGCTGGCCCGCTTCGGTGGCGATGAATTCGTGATTCTGGTCGGCGACGGTGACGTGGCCGCCAACGCGCGGCTGCTGGCCGAGGTGCTGGTGCGTGAGCTGGGCAGGCCGCTGGTGGTGCAGGGCCGGGAGCTGTTCCTCGGTACCTCGATCGGCGTGACCCTGTTCCCCGATGATGCGGCCGACGCGACGACGCTGCTGAAGAACGGCGACATCGCCATGTACCAGGCGAAGATGGCGGGCAAGAACTGCTACCGCTACTACAGCCGGGCGATGGACCATGCGGTGGAGCGTCGTGTACACATGGAGCAGGAGCTGCGCGGGGCCTGGGAGCGCGGCGAACTGCGCCTGGCCTACCAGCCGATCTTCCGCATGCGCGACCGTCGCATGGTCGGCGTCGAAGTGCTGCTGCGCTGGCAGCATCCGACGCTGGGCACGATTCCACCGTCGGTGTTCATCGAAGTGGCCGAGCAGAGCGGGCTGATCGAAATCATCGGCCCGAAGGTGCTGCGTGCGGCCTGCATGGAGGCCTCGCAATGGCCACGTGGCGTGGCAGGCGACGACCTGTTCGTATCGGTCAACGTGTCACCGCGGCAGCTGCGCGGCGGCGAGCTGCCGGCGCTGGTCGCGCAATGCCTGCATGAATCCGGGCTGCCAGCGTCGCGCCTGCATCTGGAGCTGACCGAGACCGCGGTGATCGGTGACGAGATGGTCGCCGCGCAGCTGCTGGACAAGCTGCATCGCACCGGCGTGAAGGTATGGCTGGACGATTTCGGCACCGGCTTCTCCGGCCTGAGCCACCTGCGCCAGGTGCCGGTGGACGGCGTGAAGATCGACAAGAGCTTCGTGGCCGACATGCAGCGCGATCCCGATGACCTCGCGTTGACCACGGCGATCATCGCCATGGCCCACGCGCTGGGCATCACGGTGGTGGCCGAGGGCATCGAGCAGCAGGCACAGTTCGAACTGCTGGCGCAGCGCGGCTGCGATCTGGGGCAGGGCTACTGGCTGAGCCACCCGGTCACCGCCACCGAAGTGGTACGGATGATCGAGTCGGGGCTCTGACCTGCTGCCGTTGTCCTGGGGTCAGATCCCTTTTCCGCAGGAAAAGGGATCTGACCCCCGCCCCCGGATTACAGCGGGCGCTTGCTCGGATCGCCCGGCAGTTCGCGCACCAGCTTGGGAACCAGGTAACCGGACAGGTGCGCGGTCAACCCGGCAATCAATGCCTTGGCCTGGGTGTCGTCCACTTCGAAGTGGGCCACGCCTTCGACCCGGTCCAGCTGGTGCAGGTAGTAGGGCAGCACGCCGGCAGCGAAACTGCGTTCGCTCAGGTCCTGCAGGGCCTGCACGCTGTCGTTGACCCCGCGCAGCAGCACCGCCTGGTTCAGCAGCTGGGCGCCGGTGCCGCGCAGGCGCGCCATCGCGGCGTCCACGCTGGCGTCGAATTCGTTGGCGTGGTTGGCGTGGACCACGATGGCCAGCGGCCACGGCAGGCCGCCCAGCCAGGCCAGCAGCTCCTCGTCCACGCGCTCGGGCAGCACGATCGGCAGGCGGCTGTGGATGCGCAGGCGGCGGATGTGCGGAATCGCGCGCAGGGCATCGGTCAGCTCGACCAGCTTGTGCGTGGCCAGAGAGAGTGGATCGCCGCCGGACAGGATCACCTCGTCGATGTCCGGGTCGGCGGCGATGGCGGCTACGGCCTCCTGCCAGCCACCCTTGGCGGCGTTCTCCGCGCCATAGTCGAAGTGGCGGCGGAAGCAGTAGCGGCAGTTGATCGCGCAGCTGCCGGTGGCGACCAGCAGGGCGCGGCCACGGTACTTCTGGATGACGCCGGTGGCCTTCTTGGCCGCGCCATCGCCCACCGCATCGAAGCTGAACCCGGGCGCGGGACGCATTTCCTCGTCGATCGGCAGCACCTGGCGCAGCAGCGGATCGGCCGGATCACCCTTGCGCATGCGTGCCACGAACCCCTCCGGCACGCGCAGCGCGAACTGGGCCATGGCCGCTTCCGAGACGCCCAGCGCGGCCGGGTCCAGCTGCAGCCGGGCCAGCAGGGCCTGCGGGTCGCGCAGTGCCTGGCGCCAGAGCTGTTGCCAGCGCGCGGGCGCGCCTGGCGACTGGGGCCGGGGGAAGGCGGAAAGCTGCATGGAGAGGGGGCCTGCGGTTATCATGGGGGCAGAAAAACAGTCGCCCACCGGCATCCGGTGGGCTTTCCATTCTAACGGCTCGCCGCACCCGCGGCGTTTTTGCCACTCAGGAGTTTACGCATGGCCAGCTACGGCATGAACGACGTCAAGAACGGGATGAAGATCCTGGTCAACAACCAACCGGCCGTCATCATCGACACCGAATACGTCAAGCCGGGCAAGGGCCAGGCCTTCACCCGCGTGAAGTACCGCCTGATCAAGGACGGCCGTACCCAGGAAGTGACCATGAAGTCGACCGACTCGCTGGATGCAGCCGACGTCGTCGACACCGACATGAACTTCATGTACAGCGATGGCGAGTACTGGCACTTCATGGACCCGGAATCCTTCGAGCAGGTCCAGGCCACCAAGGCCGGCATGGGCGGCGCGGAGAAGTGGCTGAAGGGCGAAGAGTCCTGCGTGGTCACCCTGTGGAACGGTGAGCCGATCTTCGTGCAGCCGCCGAACTTCGTCGAGCTGAAGATCACCGAAACCGATCCGGGCGTCCGTGGCGACACCTCGGGCGGCGGCGGCAAGCCGGCCACCCTGGAAACCGGCGCCGTGGTCCGCGTGCCGCTGTTCGTCAACCAGGATGAAATCATCAAGGTTGATACCCGTTCGGGCGAATACTCCGCACGCGTCAAGTAATCCGGCGCAGCCGGATTACCTGTAGAGCCGAGCCATGCTCGGCTTTCCGGGCATAACCCGGAACCCGTTGCCGGCGTCCATGACGCCGCAACGGACAGCCGCCGGGCATGGCCCGGCGCTACCGCCTCCCGCCAGGCCCTTCTCCAATAGCCAGTGAGCCCGCATGAGCGATAGCCCGCACCTCCCCGAAGCCTGCGACCTGCTCATCGAAGCCGGTTATGTCGTTCCGATCGAGCCGCATGCGGTGGTGCTGGAAGACCATGCCGTTGCCGTGCGTGGCAGCGAGATCGTCGCCATCCTGCCGCGTGCCGAGGCACGTGCGCGCTTCCGTGCCGCGCAGGTGGTCAGCCGCCCCGAAGCGGCGCTGATGCCGGGCCTGGTCAACGCGCACACGCACAATCCGATGACCCTGCTGCGCGGCGTCGCCGACGACCTGCCGCTGATGACCTGGCTGCAGCAGCACATCTGGCCGGTGGAAGCGGCGGTGATCGGCCCCGAATTCGTCGCCGACGGCACCACCCTGGCCATCGCCGAGATGCTGCGCGGCGGCACCACCTGCGCCAACGAGAACTACTTCTTCGGCGACGTGCAGGCCGCGGTCTACAAGAAGCATGGATTCCGCGCGCTGGTCGGCGCGGTCATCATCGATTTCCCCACCGCCTGGGCCAGGACCGACGACGAGTACTTCGCCAAGGCCGGTGAACTGCATGACCAGTGGCGCACGGATCCGCTGATCGGCACCGCGTTCGCGCCGCACGCGCCGTACACCGTCAACGATGCCAATTTCGAGCGGGTGCGGATGCTGTCCGACCAGCTCGACATGCAGGTCCACCTGCACACCCACGAGACCGCGCAGGAAATCACCGATTCGATCAAGCTGCACGGCCAGCGCCCGCTGGCGCGGCTGGATCGGCTCGGCCTGGTCAACGACCGCCTGATCGCGGTGCACATGACCCAGCTGACCGACGCGGAAATCCACCTGTGCGCCGAACGAGGCGTCAGCGTGGTGCACTGCCCGGAATCGAACCTGAAGCTGGCCTCCGGTTTCTGCCCGGCCTGCGCCCTGCAGCGCGCCGGCGTGAACCTGGCCATCGGCACCGATGGCTGCGCCAGCAACAACGACCTGGACATGTTCAGCGAAAACCGCACCGCGGCGATCCTGGCCAAGGCCGTGGCCGACGATGCCACCGCGCTGGATGCAGCCACCACGTTGCGCGCCTCCACGCTGGGCGGCGCCCGCGCGCTGGGCTTCGGCGACCGCATCGGTTCGATCGAAGTCGGCAAGCAGGCCGACCTGGTCTGTGTCGATCTGTCCGCGCTGGAAACCCAGCCGCTGCACAACGTGCTGTCGCAGCTGGTGTACGCCACCGGCCGCCAGCAGGTCAGCGATGTCTGGATTGCCGGCAAGCCGAAGCTGGTGCAGCGCGAGCTGGTCGGCATGGACCTGCCGGGCATCATCGCCAACGCGCGCCAGTGGCGCGAGCGTATCCGTCATATCCGCGCCTGAACCCTGGCGCTGCAAGGACTTCCCCATGACTGCTCCCCACGCTTCCTCCAATTTCGATCAGGCCGAGCTGGACAAGTTCGCCGCGCTGGCCAACCGCTGGTGGGACGCTGACGGCCCGCAGAAGCCGCTGCATGCGCTGAACCCGGTGCGGCTGAAGTACGTGGCCGACCGCGTGCCGCTGCGCGGTGCACGCGTGCTGGACATCGGCTGCGGTGGCGGCCTGCTGAGCGAGGCGCTGGCGCAGTCCGGTGCCGACGTCACCGCGATTGATCTTGCCCCGGAACTGGTCAAGGTCGCGCGCCTGCACGCGCTGGAAAGCGGTGCCAAGGTCGATTATCGCGTCCAGGCCGCCGAGGACCTGGCTGCCGAGCAGCCGGGCAGTTTCGATGTGGTCACCTGCATGGAAATGCTCGAGCACGTGCCGGATCCGGGCGCGATCATCGAAGCCTGCAAGCGCCTGCTGAAGCCGGGCGGTCACCTGTTCCTGTCGACCATCAACCGCACCGCGGCCGCATTCGCGGTGGCGATTGTCGGCGCCGAGTACGTGGCGCGGCTGCTGCCCAAGGGCACGCATCACTACCAGGAATTCATCAAGCCGGCCGAGCTGGCGCGCTGGCTGCGCGAGGCCGACATGCAGCTGGTGGATGTCAGCGGCATGGCCTACGAGCCGTGGCGCAACCACGCCCGCCTGAGCAGCCGCACCGACATCAACTACCTGGCCTACGCGGTCAAGCCGGCATGACCTCCACCGGTTTCCCGCGTGCGGTGCTGTTCGACCTGGATGGCACGCTGCTGGACAGTGCACCGGACTTCGTTGCCACCTGCGATGCGATGCTGGCCGAGCGTGGCCGTGCACCGATCGATCCGGCGTTGTTGCGCCCGGTGGTGTCGAAGGGCTCGCGTGCGATGGTCTCGGCAGCCTTCCCCGAACTGGACACGGCGGCGCGTGATGCACTGATTCCGGAGTTCCTGCAGCGCTACGAGGCGTTGATCGGCCAGCACGCGGTACTGTTCGATGGCGTTGCAGACATGCTTGCTGCACTGGATGCCGCCGGTACGGTGTGGGGCATTGTCACCAACAAGCCGGAGTACCTGGCGCGGCTGATCGTGCCGCAGTACCGCTGGCAGCAACGCTGTGCGGTGCTGGTCGGCGGTGACAGCCTGGCCGAGCGCAAGCCGCATCCGCTGCCCCTGCTGCACGCCGCGCAGGCGATTGCCGTTGCCGCCGAAGACTGCGTGTACGTGGGCGACGACGAGCGCGACATCATCGCTGCGCGGGCCGCAGCGATGCCGTCGGTGGCGGCGCTGTGGGGCTATCGCCTGCACAGTGACGACCCGCTGGCCTGGCAGGCCGACGTGCTGGTCGAGAACGCCGGGCTTCTGCAACTGGCCAGCCTCTGGCCGACCCGGCCGGCAACCCCGGCCCAGCCGTAAGGAATGACGTAGTGAGCAGTACCGCGCTGGACAGTTTCCTCGACAAGTGGCGCAGCCGTTGGCCGGAATGGTCGGTGGCCGCCCCGTTCGTGGCCGAATCGCAACGCGAGCTTGCAGTGGCGTGGTTCGCGCTGCTGCAGGAATTCGACGACATGCTCAACACCAGTGGCGACCCGCTGCCAGCCGATGCCAAGCTGGCATGGTGGGGCGAGGAACTGCGCAGCTGGGCTGCGCACCGGTCGCGTCACCCGTTGGGCCGCCTGCTGGAGCCGGTGCGTGCGCCGTGGGCGCAGCTGGCCGAGGCTCTGCCGGATCTGGTTGAAGCGCGCACGGTCGCGCTGGATGCGGCCAGCGCCGAGCGCGCGCTGGCCAACTACGCCGACGCGGTTGCCGCGGTGGAAGCGGCGCTGTTCAACGACAAGCCGCGCACCGGCGCCGGTCGCGCGGTGCAGCTGCAGACCCTGGCCCAGCGCCTGCAGGATGCCGGCGTGGCCGGTGTACCACGCAGCCTGCTGGATGAGGATTCCAGCACGGCCGCGCAGCGCTGGGCGCAGTACCTGCTGAAGGGGTGGGGCAGCCGCGTGCCCGGCCCGCGCCCGCGCCGCGTGTGGTCCAGCCTTGCTCGCGCACGCGTGGCCGCGCAGGCCGCAGGCAAGCCGATTGAAGCCACTCCGGTGCGCACGCTGTTGCGCGTGTGGTGGGCGGCGCGCGGCTGATTGATTCTGGTGGGTGCGGACCTTGGTCCGCACGCTCTGTGAGGTTGTGCCGACCAAGGTCGGCACCCACCTAAGGACATTGCCGGCAGTAGATCCACGCCATGCGTGGATGAATGCCGGGTTCGCGCGCAATCGTGCCGACCAAGGTCGGCACCCACCGTTATTTGCGCTCCAGCACCAGCAGCGGGTCGATGCGGGTGTCGAACCAGTTCATGCCCCAGTGCAGGTGTGGGCCGGTGGCGCGGCCGGTGGCGCCGACGGCGGCGATCACCTGGCCCTGCTCGACGCGATCACCGACCTTCACGTCGATGCGTGACAGGTGCAGGAAGTTGGAACTGACCCCGAAACCGTGGTCGAGCAGCAGCGTGCCGCCGGTCAGGTATAGGTCCGGGCCGGCGAAGGTGACGATGCCGGCGGCCGGTGCCTTCACCGGAGTGCCGGTCGGCACCGCGATGTCCATCCCGGAATGACCGGCGCCGGGCTGGCCGTTGTAGACACGCGCATTGCCGAAGCGGCCACTGATACGGCCCTGCACCGGCCAGATGAAGGTCTGGGTGAAGTCGGTACGGTCGTCATCGCGGGCGCGGGCGGCAGTCACCTGCGCCTGTTCGCGCTTGATCCGCTCGGCAATCGCCGGCGGCGGGTTGACCGTCTTCGGCGGCACGCCGTTGACCCGCTCGGTCGGCCAGTCGCGCGGCGTCACCGCGATGGTCACGGTTTCGCTGCCGCCGTCGGCGCGCTGCACCTGCACGCGCAACGGGCCCTTCTCGTCGCGGCCGATGCCGAACACCACGCTGCCATAGCCGCTCACCCGCAGCTGGCGGCCGGCGTACTGTACGCGGCTGCCAGCGGGTACTTTGCCGATCACCAGCGCGCCCTGCGACGCGCTGGCCGGAAACACCACGCGGCTGTCGATCAGGCTGCCTATGCCATCCTGCGCGTTGGCCGAAGATGTGCAGAGCAGGGGCGCCGCCAGCAGCAGCGCCCCGGTCAGGAGAGCCGCGCGCATCAGCGGTCGTAGGTCATGCGCTGGCCGGCCGGTTCGCCGACCAGCTTGCTGCCGTCCCACACCAGCTGGCCGTTGACCCAGGTCGAGGCCACGCGCGAACGGAAGGTGGTGCCTTCAAACGGCGACCAGCCACACTTGGACAGCACGTCTTCGCGCTTGACGGTGAACGGCACGTCCTCCACCAGCACCAGGTCGGCGAAGTAGCCTTCGCGCAGGAAGCCGCGCTCTTCCACGTCGAACAGCTGTGCCGGCGCATGCGCGAACTTCTGCACCACCTGCTCGCGGGTCAGCTTGCCTTCGTGCACGCGCTCCAGCGCGGCCACCAGTGCGTATTGCACCAGCGGCAGGCCCGACGGCGCCTGCGCGTAGGGCTTCTGCTTCTCTTCCCAGGTGTGCGGCGCGTGGTCGGTGGCCAGCACGTCCAGCACGTCGTCGGCCAGCGCGGCGGTGATCGCTTCGCGGTCGGACACTTCCTTGATCGCCGGGTTGCACTTGATCAGGTTGCCCTTGGTCGCGTAGTCCGGGCGCGCGAAGTGCAGGAAGTGCACGCAGGTTTCGGCGGTGATCTGCTTGCGGCTGCCGTCGGCGCGGATCAGCGGGCCTTTCTCGAACAGCGCCAGTTCGTCGGCGGTGGAAATGTGCAGCACGTGCAGGCGCGTGCCGTGCTTGCGTGCCAGCGACATCGCCAGGCGGGTCGACTTGATGCACGCTTCGCGCGAACGGATGTCCGGGTGCATGTCCGGGGTCAGCGCGTCGCCGTACTTTTCCTGGAAGGCCTTCAGGTTGGCATCGATCATCGGTGTGTCTTCGCAGTGCGTGATGATCGGGGTCGGGCATTCGCGGAAGATCGCGTCCAGCGTTTCCGGGTTGTCCACCAGCATGTTGCCGGTGGACGCACCCATGAACACCTTCACGCCCGGGGCCTTCTTCGGGTCCAGCGCACGGATCGCTTCCAGGTTGTCATTGCTGGCGCCGTGGTAGAAGCCGTAGTTGGCCCAGGCGCGGCCGCGCGCCAGTTCGTACTTGGCTTCCAGGATGGTCGAATCCAGGGTCGGCGGGTTGGTGTTGGGCATGTCCATGAAGCTGGTCAGGCCACCGGCCACGGCCGCCGCCGATTCGCTGGCGATGTCGCCCTTGTGGGTCAGGCCCGGTTCGCGGAAGTGCACCTGGTCGTCGATCATGCCGGGCAGCAGCCAGCGCCCGGCCGCGTCCACCACCTGTTCGCCGTCGCGCGGCGTCAACCCGCTGCCGATCTGCGCGATGCGGCCGTTCTCGATGCGCAGGTCGCCGTCGAAGGTGCGGCCTTCGTTGACCATCCGGGCGTTGGTGATGAGGGTGGAGGACATGTCAGTGTTTTCCTGTGCAACGGCAAGAGGGGGCGTGGGTGGATTCGGGCACCGGGTCGAAGCCGCCGGGATGGAACGGATGGCAGCGGCCCAGCCGGCGCGCAGCCAGCCAGCTGCCGCGCAGCGGACCGTGTCGGGAGATGGCGTCCATCGCGTATTCAGAACAGCTCGGCACGAAACGGCAACGCGGCCCCAGCAGGGGGCTGATGAAGCGCTTGTAGAAGCGCAGCAGGGCAATGAGCAGGCGCGAGATCACCCAGTCATCTTATGCCAGTTGGCATGAAGGCCGCATTTGTGCAGGATGGGCCGTTGGTCGCATGTCGCCGATGGCCTGCGACCGGTACCAGCACCCGCGGGTGCTGGCCAGGTTCCGTACCGCGCAAGGCGGTCCGTGTTCGTCGGACTGCCCCTTGGGCACCTTGACTCCAGGACTGAATGGAGCAGGGTGCCGAGGTTGCTGCTGCGGGTCGGGTAGGCTATAAAGGCCCGCTTTCCCGGGCCCCGGGGAATCCAAGGAAGAGCGTTTCGTGGCTGCTAAAAAAACTGCAAAGAAGGCCGCAACGGCCGCCAAGAAAACCGCCAAGCCTGTTGTGAAGAAGTTGGCGGCAAAGCCCGTTGCCAAGAAACCGGCGAGCAAGCCGGCGACCAAGGCAGCGTCCTCGCAACCGGCGGCCAGGAAGGCCACCGCAAAGAAAACGCCGGTCAAGGCAACCAAGCCGGTGGCGAAGAAGGCCGCTGCGCCTGCCAAGGCCAAGCCCGCCGC
The DNA here is from genome assembly GCF_030291095.1 of Stenotrophomonas sp. 59. Classification (NCBI taxonomy): domain Bacteria; kingdom Pseudomonadati; phylum Pseudomonadota; class Gammaproteobacteria; order Lysobacterales; family Lysobacteraceae; genus Stenotrophomonas; species Stenotrophomonas sp. 59. The sequence goes on along the minus strand of NZ_CP127408.1, from coordinate 3,045,641 downwards.
TGCCAGCAAGAAGGTGCCGGTGGTGAAGAAGGCCGCCAGCAAGGCCGCGCCGGTCAAGAAGGCCGCCGCCAAGCCGGTGGCGAAGAAGGCAGCAGCCAAGCCGGCGCCGAAGGCGGCGGTGACGAAGGCTGCGGTCAAGCCGGTCGCCAAGCCCGTAGCAAAGAAGGTCGCTGCGGCTAAACCGGTCGCCACGCCTGCCGCTGTAAAGAAGGTTGCCAAGAATGTTGCCGCGCCGGCCGCGAAGCCGACCCCGGCCCCAGTAGTGAAGTCCGCACCGAAGCCTGCTGCCAAGCCGGCTCCGGCCAAGCCTGTCCCGGCCAAGACCGTGGCAGTGGCGGCAGCCCAACCGGCCTCAAAGCCGGCCCCGGCCGCCGCTCCTGCCGCTTCGAAGGCCCCGCAATCCAAGAATCCCGTGCCCGTTTCGAAATCGCCTGCCAAAACCGCCGTGAAATCCGATTCCGCCCCGAAGACCGTGTCGCGCCCTGTCGGCAAGGTTGCCGTGGCCGTCGCCGCCCGCTCGGCTGCACCGGCCCCGCGCAGCAAGTACAAGGTGGTCGAATACAAGACCGACGAGGCCACTGGCCGCCCGATCCTGCCGGCTGGCTACAAGCCGTCCTCGGAAGAGGAATACATGAGCTCGCTGCAGCAGGAATACTTCCGCCAGCGCCTGCAGAACTGGCGTGCGGACCTGGTGGAAGAGTCCAAGCAGACCATCGAGAACCTGCGCGAAGAAGTGCGTGACATCGGCGACGAAGCCGAGCGCGCGACCCGCGAGACCGAGAACTCGCTGGAACTGCGTACCCGCGACCGCTACCGCAAGCTGATCGGCAAGATCGACAGCACCCTCAAGCGCCTGGAAGCAGGCGACTACGGCTACTGCGTCGACACCGGCGAAGAGATCGGCCTGGAGCGCCTGGAGGCGCGCCTGACCGCCGAGCGCACCATCGACGCCCAGGAGCGTTGGGAGCACCTGCAGAAGCAGCAGGGCGACTGATTCCTGATCGTTGTCTGGTCATGCAGAAAACCCGGCTTCGGCCGGGTTTTTTTGTTGGGTTCGGGTTGGCTGCGAAGAGCAGCGCCTTCCGGGTATCGGGGTGAGCCTGCGGGTGGGTCCGGGCAGGACACGCTGCAAGTACATCCCTGTAAGCTCGTCCGCGGCATCCATGCCGCGGACGGTCCTGCCCGGACCCACCCGCAGGCTCTCGACGCTTCCCTGCGTGCGCGGCTGATGTAGAGCCGAGCCCACGCTCGGCTCAGGCCGAAGCCGGAGGGTAGGGAAGAGCAAGAGCAAGAACAGCCAAGCATGGCTTGGCTCTACCAGGAGCGGTCATGCGTGCGCTCGCGGCTGTGTTGGGTCCGCCTTGTGGCGAGCCGAGCACCGCAGGGGAATCAGGGGCGAAGAGGCGCCGCTGTTTGAGCGCAGCGAGTTCGGCGCCGTCCCCTGATTCACCGAGGTGCGCAGGGCACCGGTGCGAAGCACCGGCTCGCGGATGGCGGCGCGTTTCTTTGGTTACTTTCTATGCGCGCGCAAAGAAAGTGACACCCCGCCGCGGTCGCGGAAAAGGGCCGCCGGGCATGGCCCGGCGCTACCAATGCGTCGGCGCACGTAAAGCGGCTGTCGCGGAAACGACGAGCCGACGCTACTGCAGATCACGCAGATTCAGTTTCCGCAGCGTCGGGTTCTTCCACGCGGTGATCCCGGCCACGCTCAGCACCGCGAACCCACCCAGCACCACGGCCGGTACCAGGCCGAGCAGGCGGGCCATGGTGCCGGCATAGAACGCGCCCAGCTCGTTGGACGAACTGATGAAAATGCCGTTGATCGACGATACCCGCCCGCGCATTTCCTCCGGCGTGGCCAGCTGCAGGATGGTCGAGCGGATCACCACCGACACGCCATCGAACGCCCCGTAGAACAGCAGGATCAGCGCCGACAGCCAGAAGTGCTGCGACAGCCCGAAGCCGATCACGCACAGGCCGAACCCCGCCACCGCGAACAGCAGCACGCGGCCGGCATTGCGGTGCAGCGGGTGGCGCGCCAGCCACAGGCCCACGCACACCGAACCCAGCGCCGGCATCGCGCGCAGGATGCCCAGGCCTTCCGGGCCGTGGTGCAGGATTTCGTGCAGGAAGGCGGGCAGCATCGCCACCACGCCGCCCAGCAGCACCGAGAACATGTCCAGCGCCATCGCACCGACCATGATCCGGTTGCCGACCACGAAGCGCGCGCCTTCGGCGATGCTCTTGAAGATCGGCGCGGCCGGACCGGTGTGCACTGGCTCTTCCACTTTCAGCGTGGCCAGGCAGGCCATCGCCACCAGCGCGAAGGCAGTCGCCACGGCATAGGACAGGCCCTTGCCGCCGAAGCCGACCAGCACGCCGCCCAGCGCCGGGCCGGCGACCATGCCGGCCTGGAACACCACCGCGCCGAGTCCGGCGCCACGCGCGAACTGGTCGCGGGCCAGCACGCGGGCAAACAGTGCGTTGTAGATCGGCGACAGGAACGCACGGACCATGCCGGTCAGGGCGATGGCCGCATAGATCGGCCATACCCCTTCAAACGGCAGCCAGCCCGTGGCGACACCGGTCAGCACCAGCGCCGTGGCGATCAGCCCGGAACAGGCCACCATGCCCAGCCGGCGCCGTGGCAGGTGGTCGACCAGATAGCCGGCGAACGGCGCCACGCAGAAGAACGGCAGCACCTCGGCCAGGCCGACCAGGCCCAGCGAGAACGGATTGCGGGTGACTTCGTAGATGTGCCAGCCGACGGTGACCGCGACCACCTGGTAGGACAGCATCGCGAAGATGCGGTAGGCCAGCAGCTTGGCGAAACCGGGCCGGGACAGCAGGCCCAGCGCGGTGTCTTCGGCTGTGGCGGGCTCGCTCACGACGGGTCGCGCTGCAGCTGGGCCTGCGCGGTCTCGCGGATGAAGGCCAGCATGGCCGCCACGCCGTTGCTGCGGGTGGGGGAGAGGTGACGGGCCAGACCGATGTCCTGGATGTAGCTGGGCTCGGTATCCAGGATCTCCTGCGCCGAGCGCCCGGAGTACACGCGCAGGGCCAGGAAGATCAGGCCGGAGACGATGGCCGAATCACTGATGGCGTGGAAGCGCAGCGACTGTGCGTTGCCTTCCGGCACGATCCAGACCATCGACTGGCAGCCGAGCAGGCGGTGCTCTTCGGTCTTCCATTCGTCCGGGAAGGCGGGCAGCTTGCGGCCGAGATCGATCAGGTACTGATAGCGCTCGGACCAGTCGCCGAAGAAGCCGAATTCCTCGGCGATGGCGGCCTGGGCCTCGGCGGCGGTGGGTTCAAGCGGGAACGGGGAGTCGGTCACAACAGTCTCTACAGTGGGGGCGTGGCCGGCGGACCGGCCACGGGGCAGGGGCGGGTCAGCCGCGCTTGCGCGACCAGCGAACGCCCTGCGGAGTGTCGTCCAGCACGATGCCTTCGGCGGCCAGCTGGTCGCGGATGGCGTCGGCACGGGCGAAGTCACGCGCCTTCTTGGCCGCAGCGCGCTCGTCGATCAGGCCCTGGATGCGCGCATCGTCACCATCATCGCCGGCGGCGGTACCGAACCACTGCGCCGGATCGGCCTGCAGCAGGCCCAGTGCCAGGCCCGCACCGAGCAGCTCGCCCTTCAGGCGCGCCTGTTCGGCCGGATCGGTGGCACGACGCGCGTCGGCGGCGATGCGGGCCACTTCGGCCAGCGCCTGCGGGGTGTTCAGGTCGTCATCCAGGGTCGCCTCGACGGTGGCCGGGATCACCGCGCTGGCTTCGATCGACGCCAGCTCGCGCAGGGTGCCGTACAGGCGGTCCAGGGTGCGCACCGACTGCTCGATCAGGCCATCGGACCAGTCCAGCGGCTGCCGGTAATGGGCCGACAGCAGGGCCAGGCGCAGGGCCTCCGGCGGATGCTGGCGCACCAGGTCATGCACGCGCTCGATGTTGCCCAGCGACTTGCTCATCTTGGCGCCGCCGAAGTTGAGCATGCCGTTGTGCAGCCAGTAACGGGCGAAGATCTTGCCGCCATGCGCGCATTCGCTCTGCGCGATCTCGTTCTCGTGGTGCGGGAACTGCAGGTCGACACCGCCGGCATGGATGTCGATGGTCTCGCCCAGATGGGCGGCGGCCATCGCCGAGCATTCGATGTGCCAGCCCGGGCGGCCACGGCCCCAGGGCGATTCCCAGCCGGGCAGGTCGTCGGTGGATGGCTTCCACAGCACGAAATCGCCCGGATCGCGCTTGTAGGGGGCGACATCGACACGGGCGCCGGCCAGCATCTCCTCCGGATCACGGCGCGAGAGCTTGCCGTAGCCGTCGAAGCTGGCCACCGCAAACAGCACATGGCCCTCGGCGGCATAGGCATGGCCGTTGGCGATCAGCTGCTCGATCATGGTGATGATCTGCGGCATGTGCGCGGTCACCTCCGGCTCGATGTCCGGCGGCACCACGCCCAGCGCGGCCATGTCTTCACGGTAGGCGGCGGCGAACTTGTCGGTGATGGTGCTGATCGGCACCCCCTGCTCGCGCGCGGCGGTGTTGATCTTGTCGTCCACGTCGGTGATGTTGCGGGCGTAGCGCAGTGCGCCGAAACGCCGCCGCAGCAGGTCGGCCAGCACCCCGAACACCACCGGGCCACGGGCGTTGCCGATGTGCACGTAGTTGTAGACCGTGGGGCCGCACACATACAGGGTCGGACAGGCCGGATCGAGCGGGGTGAACGGTTCGAGCTGGCGAGTCAGGTTGTTGTGCAGGCGCAGGGTCATGGGGGTGTGGCTGGGGGACAAGCCTGTGATTTTAGAACGTGTCGGCCCCCTTTGGGTGCACCGGTTGCCACCGGTGGACGCCGGCTTCACCCAAGGTGGGGTGGGCAGGAGCAGCGTGGACGGGTAATGTTCAGCCCCTTGCGCTCGTCACTGCCTACACTATTGCCGTGTCCTTGCTCCCGTCGCCACTGAAATCCACCGTGTTGCTGACCCTGGCCTGCCTGTCGGCGACGGCCGCCGTGGCCCAGGCGCAGGACGCCGAGCCGCGCAACCGTGTGGTGATCGTCGAGAACGTGAAGTTCGACTATGCGCAGGTGCTGAACGTCGAACCGGTGTTCCAGACCCTGCGCGCGACCCGTACCGAGGAGCACTGCGAGCCGATCTCGACCCGTACCCTTGCCCCTGTCAACGTGACCGGGGAAGAGCCTGTCGAGGACAAGGGCCGGATCGGCCGCTTCTGGGATTCGGTGCGCTCGATGTTCAAGCGCAGTGACGAGGAGATCCCCGAAGAGGCCGCGACCGAGACGCCGGCCCCGGCGCCAGCCAACAATGGCCCGATGCTGACCCGTGACTGCCGCATCGTGCCGGTCGGGCGTGAATTCCGCCGCCCCATCGCCTACGACGTGGACTACGTCTACAAGGGCACCAAGTACCGCTCGCGCCTGCCGGAAGACCCCGGCAACCGGCTGAAGATCCGGGTCTCGATCACCCCCTGGGTCGGCCCCGAGCAGGGCGCCGCCGGCAATCCCTGATTCTGGGACCCCGGCCCCTTGCGCCGGCCCCGGCCGCATGCAAAGATTGGCGGCCATGAAGCTCACCGACTTCCAGCACGACAGCAGCGCAGCCCGACAGGCGTCGGGCATGACCTCGCGTGCGCGTCGACCGGAACCCCACATCCTCGCTGGGTAACCGGAGCTTTCTGCTGTTCGTCCGAAAAAAAACCCAGCCCGCCGGCTGGGTTTTTTCGTTTCCGCGTTCTGAAAGCTTCAACTGCAACCTTTTCGATCCACCTTTGGTTCCTGTTTTTCCCTTCCACCGCGTCGAACCCGGCGCCGCTACGCAAGGAAAGATGATGTCCCCCAAGCACTTCCTGAACACCCAGGACTGGAGCCGCAGCGAACTTGACGCGCTGCTGACCCAGGCCGCGCTGTTCAAGCGCAACAAGCTCGGCGACCAGCTCAAGGGCAAGTCGATCGCGCTGGTGTTCTTCAACCCGTCCATGCGCACCCGCACCAGCTTCGAACTGGGCGCGTTCCAGCTCGGCGCCCACGCGGTGGTGCTGCAGCCGGGCAAGGATGCGTGGCCGATCGAGTTCAACCTCGGTACGGTGATGGACGGCGACACCGAAGAGCACATCGCTGAAGTGGCGAAGGTGCTGGGCCGCTACTGCGACATCATCGCGGTGCGTGCGTTCCCGAAGTTCCAGGATTGGGCCTACGACCGCCAGGACATCGTCCTCAACAGCTTCGCCAGGTATTCGCCGGTGCCGGTCATCAACATGGAGACCATCACCCACCCGTGCCAGGAGCTGGCGCACGTGATGGCCCTGCAGGAGCACTTCGGCACCCAGGACCTGCGTGGCAAGAAGTACGTGCTGACCTGGACCTACCACCCCAAGCCGCTGAACACCGCCGTGGCCAACTCGGCGCTGACCATCGCCACCCGCATGGGCATGGACGTGACCCTGCTGTGCCCGACCGCCGACTACATCCTCGACGACCGCTACATGGGCTGGGCCGAGCAGAACGTGGCCGAGAGCGGCGGTTCGCTGAAGATCAGCCATGACATCGACAGCGCCTACGCTGGCGCCGATGTGGTCTACGCCAAAAGCTGGGGCGCGCTGCCGTTCTTCGGCAACTGGGAGCCGGAAAAGCCGATCCGCGACCAGTTCAAGCACTTCATCGTGGACGAGCGGAAGATGGCGCTGACCAACAACGGTGTGTTCAGCCACTGCCTGCCGCTGCGCCGCAACGTGAAGGCCACCGACGGCGTGATGGATTCGCCGCAGTGCATTGCCATCAACGAAGCCGAGAACCGACTGCACGTGCAGAAGGCGATCATGGCCGCCGTTGCCGGGCGCTGATTTTTTCCGATTCAATCATTTCCGCCGGGCACGGCCCGGCGCTACCAGGACATACCCTCCCCATGAGCAACAAAGACGTCGTTCTCGCCTTCTCCGGCGGCCTGGATACCAGCTTCTGCGTGCCGTACCTGCAGGAGCGTGGCTACAACGTGCATACCGTGTTCGCCGACACCGGCGGCGTGGATGATGAAGAGCGCGATTTCATCGAGAAGCGCGCTGCCGAACTGGGCGTGGCCAGCCATGTCACCGTCAATGGCGGCCCGGCCATCTGGGAAGGCTTCGTGAAGCCGTTCGTGTGGGCCGGCGAAGGCTACCAGGGCCAGTACCCGCTGCTGGTGTCCGACCGCTACCTGATCGTCGATGCCGCGCTGAAGCGTGCCGCCGAGCTGGGCACCAACATCATCGCCCACGGCTGCACCGGCATGGGCAACGACCAGGTCCGTTTCGACCTGGCCGTGAAGGCGCTGGGTGACTACCAGATCATCGCGCCGATCCGCGAGATCCAGAAGGAACACACCCAGACCCGCGCCTACGAGCAGAAGTACCTGGAAGAGCGCGGCTTCGGCGTGCGTGCCAAGCAGCAGGCCTACACCATCAACGAGAACCTGCTGGGCCTGACCATGTCCGGTGGCGAGATCGACCGTTGGGAAGCCCCGGGCGAGGGTGCGCGTGGCTGGTGCTCGCCGCGCAGCGAGTGGCCGGAACAGGCGTTGACCGTCACCCTGAAGTTCGTCGAAGGCGAAGCCGTTGAACTGAACGGCAAGGCGCTGCCGGGCGACCAGATCCTGGCCCAGCTCAACAAGCTGTTCGCCCCGTATGGCGTTGGTCGTGGCGTGTACACCGGCGACACCGTGATCGGCCTGAAGGGCCGCATCGTGTTCGAGGCCCCGGGCCTGGTCTCGCTGCTGGCCGCACACCGCGCGCTGGAAGATGCCGTGCTGACCAAGCAGCAGAACCGTTTCAAGCCGGACGTGGCGCGCAAGTGGGTGGAGCTGGTGTACGAAGGCTTCTACCACGACCCGCTGAAGACCGACATCGAGGCCTTCCTGAAGTCCTCGCAGGCCAAGGTCAACGGTGAAGTGGTGCTGGAAACCCGCGGTGGCCGCGTCGATGCCGTGGCGGTGAAGTCGCCGCACCTGCTCAACACCAAGGGTGCCACCTACGCGCAGTCGGCCGACTGGGGCGTGGAAGAGGCGGAGGGCTTCATCAAGCTGTTCGGCATGAGCTCCACCCTGTATGCGCAAGTCAACCGCTGAGCGGTTGACCACGCATTCCGCCTTAACCCTGCGCCGTTGGCGCGCCCCCTCCAACAAGAAGGGGCTCTCCAACAGACGCATCACGGTAGCGCCGGGCCATGCCCGGCGGAATCCCACAGGATTGTTGATTCATGCTTGAACAGACGCTCGATCACCTGCAGGCCCTGGTGTCCTTCGACACCCGCAACCCGCCGCGTGCGATCACCACCGGCGGCATCTTCGATTACCTGCGCGACAACCTGCCCGGCTTCAATGTCGAGGTGATCGACCATGGCGCGGGCGCGGTCAGCCTGTACGCGGTGCGTGGTACGCCGAAGTACCTGTTCAACGTGCACCTGGACACCGTGCCGGACTCGCCGTACTGGAGTGCCGACCCGCACGTGATGCGGCGCCTGGACGACCGCGTGGTCGGCCTGGGCGTGTGCGACATCAAGGGCGCGGCGGCCGCGCTGGTGGCCGCAGCCAATGCCAGCGATGGTGACGCCGCGTTCCTGTTCTCCAGCGACGAGGAAGCCAACGATCCGCGCTGCATCGCCGCGTTCCTGGCCCGTGGCATTCCGTACGAAGCGGTGCTTGTGGCCGAGCCGACCATGAGCGAAGCGGTGCTGGCGCATCGCGGCATCAGCTCGGTGCTGATGCAGTTCGCCGGCCGCGCCGGGCATGCCTCGGGCAAGCAGGATGCCGCTGCCAGCGCGCTGCACCAGGCGATGCGCTGGGGCAACCGTGCGCTGGACCATGTGGAATCGTTGGCGTCGGCGCGCTTTGGCGGACTGACCGGCCTGCGCTTCAACATCGGCCGCGTTGAAGGCGGCATCAAGGCCAACATGATCGCGCCTGCCGCCGAAGTGCGCTTCGGTTTCCGGCCGCTGCCGTCGATGAACATCGACGCGTTGCTGGCCACCTTCGCCGGTTTCGCCGAACCGGAAGCGGCGGTATTCACCGAAACCTTCCGTGGCCCCAGCCTGCCGGCCGGCGACATCGCCGAAGCCGAGAACCGCCGCCTGCTGGCGCGCGACGTGGCCGATGCGCTGGACCTGCCGATCGGCAACGCGGTGGACTTCTGGACCGAAGCCTCGCTGTTCTCGGCCGCTGGCTACACCACGCTGGTGTTCGGCCCGGGTGACATCGCCCAGGCCCACACCGCCGACGAGTTCGTGACGCTGGACCAGCTGCAGCGCTACACCGACGCCGTGCACCGCATCATCGCCGCCGGCGCCTGATTCTTCCCTTTCCGACGAAACCGAAATGTCTCCTGCCCTCCAGCCCCACCGCCAGACCCGCCAGACCATCGTGCGCCTGCTTTCCAGCATGGCCAGCGCGAAGGAGATCAGCCAGTACCTCAAGCGCTTTTCGCAGCTGGATGCCAAGCGCTTCGCCGTGGTCAAGGTCGGCGGCGCAGTGCTGCGCGATGACCTCGACGCACTGACCTCCTCGCTGTCGTTCCTGCAGGAAGTCGGGCTGACCCCGATCGTGCTGCACGGCGCCGGCCCGCAGCTGGATGCCGAGCTGTCGGCGGCCGGCATCGAGAAGCAGACCGTGGCCGGCCTGCGCGTGACCTCGCCGGAAGCGCTGGCGATCGTGCGCCGGGTGTTCCAGCAGTCCAACCTGCGGCTGGTCGAGGCGCTGCAGCAGAACGGCGCGCGCGCCACCTCGATCACCGGTGGCGTGTTCGAGGCCGAGTACCTGGACGTGGATACCTACGGCCTGGTCGGCGAAGTGAAGAAGGTCAACCTGGCGCCGATCGAGGCCAGCCTGCGTGCAGGCTCGATCCCGGTCATCACCAGCCTGGGTGAAACCGCCGGTGGCCAGATCCTCAACGTCAACGCCGACTTCGCCGCCAACGAGCTGGTGCAGGAACTGCAGCCGTACAAGATCATCTTCCTGACCGGTACCGGCGGCCTGCTGGACGAGGCGGGCAACGTGATCGATTCGATCAACCTGTCCACCGAGTACGACCACCTGATCGCGCAGCCGTGGATCCACGGCGGCATGAAAGTGAAGATCGAACAGATCAAGGACCTGCTCGACCGGCTGCCGCTGGAATCGTCGGTGTCGATCACCCGCCCGGCCGACCTGGCCAAGGAACTGTTCACCCACAAGGGCTCGGGCACGCTGGTGCGCAAGGGCGAGAAGGTGCTGCGCGCCACCGCCTGGAACGAACTGGACCTGCCGCGCCTGAAGGGCCTGATCGAATCCAGCTTCGGCCGCACCCTGGTGCCGGACTACTTCGAGAAGACCAGACTGCTGCGCGCCTATGTCAGCGAGAACTACCGCACCGCGGTGATCCTCACCGACGAGGCCGAAGGCGTGTACCTGGACAAGTTCGCCGTGCTGGACGACGCGCAGGGTGAAGGCTTGGGCCGTGCAGTCTGGAACGTGATGCTGGAGGAAACCCCGCAGCTGTTCTGGCGCTCGCGCCATGGCAACCCGATCAATCACTTCTATTACGCCGAGTCCGATGGCTGCTACAAGCAGGATCAGTGGAAGGTGTTCTGGTTCGGTGCCGATGGCATCGATCGCATCCGCACCTATGTCGACCACTGCGCCAAGCGCACACCAAGCCTGCAGGGCTGAGCGATGAGCAACCCCGACGCCTGGAATTCGGTACCCACCCTGCGCGGCCAGCACGTGATGCTGCAGCCGCTGCAGATGGAACATGTGCCGGGCCTGCGCGCTGCGCTGGACGGCAGCGGGCTGGACCAGCTCTGGTACACGCAGGTGCCGCCGCCGGAGCGGGCCGAGGCCTATGTGCAGGCCGCGCTGCAGGCGCAGGCCGAAGGCAAGGTGCTTCCGTTCGTGATCCGCGATGCCGCCGGTGAGATCATCGGCAGCACGCGCTTCTACGACATGGACGCGAGCGTGCCGAAACTCAGCCTCGGCTACACCTGGTACACGCCGCGCGTGCAGCGCACCGGTGCCAATACCGAAGCCAAGCTGTTGTTGCTGCAGCACGCCTTTGAAACGATGGGCTGCATCAGCGTGGTACTGGAAACCAGTTGGTTCAACGCCACTTCACGCACCGCCATTGCCCGCCTCGGCGCCAAGCAGGATGGCGTGCTGCGCAACCACAAGCGGCACGCCGACGGCACGCCGCGCGACACCGTCATCTTCTCCATCATCGACGCGGAATGGCAGGGCGTGAAGCGCCACCTGCAGTACCGCCTGGACAGTCACGCATGAACGATTCGACCTTCACCCTTGGCATCGTCGGTGCCCGCGGCCATACCGGCGCCGAGCTGATCAAGCTGGTGGCCGCCCATCCGCGGCTGAAACTGACTTTCGTCTCTTCGCGCGAGCGCGCCGGGCAGCGCCTGTCCGACCATCACCCGGAATTCCAGGGCGAGCTGCAGTACGAAAACCTGGACGCCGATGCAGTGGCGGCCAAGGGCGTGGACGCGGTGATCCTGGCCCTGCCGAACGGCCTGGCCGCACCGTTCGTGGCCGCGCTTGAAGCCGCGAAACCGGACACCGTCATCGTCGACCTCTCGGCCGACTACCGCTTCGACAACAGCTGGTATTACGGCCTGCCGGAACTGACCCGCGGCCGCTACAACGGCCAGAAGCACATCAGCAACCCGGGCTGCTATGCCACCGCGATGCAGCTGGCGGTGCATCCGCTGCTGGACCTGCTGGCCGGTCCGCCGCAGTGCTTCGGTGTCTCCGGCTACTCCGGTGCCGGTACCACGCCGTCGGACAAGAACAACGTTGAACTGCTGGCCGACAACCTGATGCCCTACGCGCTGACCAACCACGTGCACGAGCGCGAAGTGTCGGTGCAGCTGGGTGTGGCCGTCGAATTCATGCCGCACGTCGCGCCGCACTTCCGTGGCATCACGCTGACCGCCAACCTGTGGTTGAACCGGGTGCAGACCCGCGAGCAGATCGTCGAGCGCTTCCTGCAGGCCTATGCCGGTGAACCGCTGATCGAGGTGGTGGATGAAGCGCCGTGGGTCAGCCGCATTGCCGGTCGCCACGGCGCCCAGGTCGGAGGCTTCACCCTGGCCCCGGGCGGCAAGCGCGTGGTGGTGGTGGCGACGCTGGACAACCTGCTGAAGGGCGCGGCCACCCAGGCCATGCAGAACCTCAACCTTGCGCTGGGCATCGACGAACTGACGTCGATCCCGCACTGAACACGTATTCCGGAGCCCCCATGGCAGACCTTCTTTGGCAGAAGCCCGGCGTCGCCGTCGACGCACAGATCCAGACCTTCCTCGCCGGCGACGACGTGATCCTCGACCGCGAGTTCTTCCTGCACGACATCGCCGCCAGCGCCGCGCATGCGCAGGGCCTGCAGCACATCGGCATCCTCAGTGCCGATGAGCTGGCTGGCCTGCTGCGCGAACTGGAGGTGCTGGCGCAGGACTTCCGCGAAGGCCGCTTCGTGCTGGATACCCAGTACGAAGATGGCCACTCGGCGATCGAAGCGCGCCTGACCGAACGCCTCGGCGATGCCGGCCGCAAGATCCACACCGGCCGCAGTCGCAACGACCAGATCCTGGTCGCCACCCGCCTGTGGCTGAAAGAGAAGCTGCAGCGCGTGGCCCGGCTCAGCGCCGAAGTGGCCAAGGTCGCGCTGGACCGTGCGCAGGCCGAAAAGGACCTGCCGATTCCCGGCTACACCCACATCCAGCGCGCCGTGGTGTCCTCGGCCGGCATGTGGTGGGCGGGCTGGGCCGAGGCCTTCATCGACAATGCCATCCGCGCCCGTGACACCCATGCACTGGTCGATGCCAACCCGCTCGGCACTGCCGCCGGCTACGGCGTGAACCTGCCGCTGGACCGCGAACACACCACCGCCGCGCTCGGCTTCGCGCGCATGCAGATCTCGCCGATCTACGCGCAGCTGTCGCGCGGCAAGTTCGAGCTGGCTGCACTGGAAGCACTGGGTGGTGCCACGCTGGACCTGCGCCGCATCGCCTGGGATCTGTCGCTGTTCACCAGCGCCGAGTTCGGTTTCGTCGCCTTGCCGGCGCAGTACACCACCGGCAGCTCGATCATGCCCAACAAGCGCAACCCGGATGTGATCGAGCTGATGCGTGCCACCCACGCCAGCGTGGCCGCCGCGCGTACCGAGATCGAGCAGTTGCTGTCGCTGCCGTCGGGCTACCACCGCGACCTGCAGTCGTCCAAAGGCGCCATTTTCCACGGCTTCGGCCGTGGCCTGGCTGCGCTGGAACTGCTGCCGGCGCTGCTGGCCAACCTGGAATGGCGTGACGACAAGCTGCGCGCGGCGATTGATTCAGGCATGTATGCCACCGACGTCGCCGTGGAAGCGGCCGTGGCCGGCGTGCCTTTCCGCGAGGCCTACAAGGCCGCTGCGGCCGGTGCCGACAGGGCAGGGCAGGGGCGCACGCCGGAAGGCAGCCTGGCCGCACGCGTGTCGCCGGGTTCGGCCGCTGATCTGCGCCTGGACGAACTGCGCGCACGCTGGCAGGCGCTGTCCTGATGGCGGGCACTGTCTACCTGGTGCTGGCCATGCGCCGCACCGACTTCAACGTCGCGGCGGTGCAGCCGCATCGCGATTTTCTCGATGCGTTGCAGGCGCAGGGCAAGCTGCAGCTGACCGGCGGCTTCGCCGATGGCAGCGGTGGCGCCTACGTGCTGTGCAACGTGGACAGCCTGGCGCAGGCACAGGCCATCGTCGCCACCGATCCGCTGGTGACGATGCAGGCCTCCGACCTGACCGTGCACGAATGGAACACCCGCTGAGGCCCTGACCGATGACCCTGCACGCTGCCAACGCCGCTTCGCCGTTCCCGCAACAGGCGCTGCCGCCGTGGCGGCGTGCGGTGCTGAAAGTCGGCAGCAGCCTGCTGGCGGCCGACGGTGGTGGCCTGTCGCCGCGGCATGCGCTGGGCCTGGCACAGTTCGTCTCGGCCAACGTGCTGGCCGGGCGCGAGGTGGTGATTGTGTCATCCGGTGCAGTGGCGGCCGGACGCGCGATCCTGCCGCGCGCCGATGAGCCAGGCGCAGCGATGGCGGCGCGGCAGGCCTTGGCGGCGCTTGGCCAGGCCCAGTTGATCGGCCTCTGGCAGCGCTTCTTCGAGCGCCCGGTGGCGCAGGTGCTGCTGACCCATGACGACCTGCGCAACCGCCGCCGTTACCTCAACGCCCGCGCCACCCTCAACGAACTGCTGCGGCTGGGCGCGTTGCCGGTGGTCAACGAGAACGACACCGTGTCGGTGGACGAACTCAAGCTTGGCGACAACGATAATCTGGCGGCGACGGTGGCGGCGCTGGTCGATGCCGATGCGCTGTTCATTGCCACCGACATCGACGGCCTGTACAGCGCCGACCCGCGCTCGCATGCCGACGCACGGCCGCTGCACGACGTTGCGGAACTGAATGATGACGTGCTGGCGATGGCGGGGGGCGCGGGATCACGTGCCGGTACCGGTGGCATGCGCACCAAGCTGGAAGCGGCGGCCAAGGCGGGTCGCCTCGGCATCGAGACCTACCTGTTCAATGGACGCAGTGGGGAGGTGGTGCGCGCGCTGGCACAGGATCGCCTGTTCGGCACCCGCATCCACGCCGCGCGCAGCCGCGAGGCCGCACGCAAGCACTGGCTGCGGCACGCACCGCTGGCCGAAGGCGCGATCCTGATCGATGCCGGTGCTGCACAGGCGATGCGCGAGAAGGGCGCTTCGCTGTTGCCTGGCGGCATCACCGGTGCGGAAGGGACGTTCCGCCGTGGCGACATGGTGCAGGTGTGCTGGGACGCATCGCAGGGGCGCGTATGCATCGCCCGCGGGGTCAGCCAGTACGCGGCCGACGACGTGCGCCGCATCGCTGGCCGCCATTCGCGCGACATCCAGGCCGTGCTCGGCTACAACTACGGTGGCAGCGTCGTCCATCGTGACGACCTGGTGCTGCCATGACCGCATTGAAGGATATTCCGATGAGTGACATCGAAGCGCAGGCGCGGGCCTGCCGTGACGCGGCCCAGGTGGTCGCCGGTCTCGACAGTGACGCCCGGCGCGCGCTGCTGCTGGCGATGGCACAGGCACTGGAAGTGAATGCCGGGCTGATCCTGGCCGGTAACGCGCGCGACCTTGCCGCTGCACGCGGGAAAGGCGTGGGCAGCGCCATGCTCGATCGCCTGGCACTGGATCCGCCGCGCCTGTTCGCGATGGCCGAGGCCGTGCGCGAAGTGGCCGGATTGCCAGATCCGGTCGGCCAGGTGACCCGCGACGACGTGCGCCCGAACGGGATCCGCGTGCAGAAGGTGCGCGTGCCGCTGGGCGTGATCGCGATGATCTACGAGGCGCGCCCGAACGTGACCGCCGAAGCGGCCGCGCTGTGCCTGAAGGCTGGCAATGGCGTGATCCTGCGCGGTGGCTCCGAAGCGATCCATTCCAACACCGCCATCGCACAGGCGCTGGCGGGGGCGCTCAAGGCCAACGGCGTGCCACCGGCAGCAGTGACGGTGCTGACCGACCTGCGCCGCGAAGCGATGCTGGAACTGCTGCAGCTGCACGAGCTGATCGACCTGGCGATTCCGCGCGGTGGCGAAGGCCTGATCCGTTTCGTCGCCGAACATGCGCGGGTGCCGGTGATCAAGCACTACAAGGGCGTCTGCCACCTGTTCGTCGATGCCAGCGCCGATCTGGACAAGGCCCTCGATCTGCTGGTGGATGGCAAGTGCAGTCGTCCTGCGGCGTGCAATTCGCTGGAGACCCTGCTGGTGCACCGTGATGTGGCCGAAACCTTCCTGCCGCGCGTGGCGCAGGTACTCGGCGAGCGCGGCGTGGAGCTGCGCGCCGATACGAACGCACAGCCGCTGCTGCCGGGCAGCGCGGAAGCCACCGAAGAGGACTACGCCGCCGAGTTCCTCGACCTGGTACTTGCGGTGCGCGTGGTCGACGATCTCGATGCGGCCATCACGCACATTCGCGCCTACACCTCTGACCATACCGAAGTGATCGCCACCGAAGATACCGGCAATGCCGAACGCTTCGTCAACGCGCTGCGCTCGGCGGTGGTGATGGTGAATGCCTCATCGCGCTTTTCCGATGGCGGCCAGCTTGGCCTGGGCAGCGAAATCGGCATCTCCACCACGCGCCTGCATGCCTACGGCCCGATGGGATTGGAGGCGCTCACCGTCGAGCGTTTCGTGGTGCGTGGCGAAGGGCAGACGCGCAAGTAGATCCACGCCATGCGTGGATGCTCTGCGCGGGAGGCCGCGGTGCCGACCAAGGTTGGCACCCACCAACCCCTGGTGCCGGCCAAGGTCGGCATCCACCAAGGCAAATGCCGACCAAGGTCGGCGACTACCGGGGCGTCACACCACCTCGCGGCGGATGCCCACCGGCCGCGCATGCTCATCCATGTGCAGCGTAGCGGACTTGCAGCCCAGCAACCGCTCGGCCAAGCCGGTGCTGGCGCCGAGATCGGCGGCTACTTCATTGAGGCTGGCCAGTGGCCGTGGCAGGCGCCGTTCGTGGCCACGGAAACGCGCACGGTTGTATTCGGCCCAACCGATCAGCAGCACGCTTGCGCACAGCAGCATCAGCGGCAGCGCGACCAGCACATAGGGGTCGAACTGGTTCTTGCGTTCGTACAGCTGCTGCCAGGCCATCTGCCCGCCGATCAGCCACGAGAGCAGGGTCACCAACGGTGCCCACAGGTAGAAGTAGAACCCCCAGAACGCCAGGGTGACGAAGCCCCAGGCGGTGCGCTGGAAGCGCGGTTGATGATGTGGCTTGCGGATCATCCGCGAGTCGAAGCGGTTGGACGGGTGTTGTGCGTTCATCGGATTCCCCGGTCAGGGCTGGTCCAGGTAGCGCGCTTGCTGCGACGGCGCAGCAGAGTCTTGGGAAGCGCCACCAGGGTGGTGGAAAGGCTGATCAGCCAGTACGCCATCGGGTACCAGATGACCCAGAAGTAGTTGCGTCCAATCTGTGTTTCGTAACGACGGTCGATGATCAGGCTGCTGGCGAACTGCAGCAGGCAGACCAGGGCCAGGATCACGCCATGCCATTGCGGCAGCAGGCTGGCGATATACAGCTGCGGCGGCATGTCGATGAGCTTGCCCAGCACCCACAACACCACGATGAACAGCATGGTGTAGGCCCAGATCACGCTCAGCACATACTCCAGCAGCACGCCCCACATGCGCCGCTCCTTCCAGTTCAGCAGTGAACGCGCATGCCGCAGCATCACTTCCACGCCGCCCTGCGCCCAGCGCAGCCGTTGCCGCCACAGGCCCTTCAGCGTTTCCGGCATCAGGATGAAGCACAGCGCGTTGGGTTCGTAGCGGATGTCCCAATGCGCACGCTGCAGGCGCCAGCTGATGTCGATGTCCTCGGTCACCATGTCATCCGACCACCAGCCGACCTCGTGCAGGGCGGTACGGCGGAAGCCGGCGATGACCCCGGAGATCGTGAAGATGCGCCCGTAGACACGTTGCGCGCGCTTGATCATGCCGATGATCGAAGAGAACTCGGCCACCTGCAGGCGCCCGAGCAGGGTGGAACGGTTGCGGATGCGTGGGTTACCGGTGACCGCGCCGACCCGGTTGCCACTGACCAGGTGCCAGACCATCCAGTGCAGGGCGTGTTCCTCCAGCATGGCATCGCCATCGATGCACACCAGGTACTCCGAGCGTGCCGCCAGCGCCCCCATGCGCAGCGCATTGGCCTTGCCGAGGTTGCGGTCCAGGTGCAGCACGCGCAGCCGTGGATGCTTCGCCGCCAGCACGTCGAGCCGGGCGCCGGTGTCGTCACTGCTGCCATCATCGATGGCGATCACCTCGTAGTCGGCCGGATAGCGCTGTGCCAGCGCGGCCCCCAGGGTGTCGTCCAGGTTCTCCGATTCGTTGTGGCAGGGAATCAGCAGGCTTGCGAACGGTGGATCGACCATCAACGGAGGATCATTGCGCGGGCGCGAATGGCGTTCGCGCCGGAAGTAGTAGTACAGACCGCCCGACATCCAGAAGAACGCCATCACCATCGGGTAGTAGAAGGCGAACTGGAACAGGACCTGCAGCAGCGGATGCATGTCCATGTCACTTCTCCGGGTACGGGAAGTTGCCGGCGGACATCGCCGCGCGGGCATCATGGGTGGAAGGCTGGCCGGCGATGAAGTCATCCGGGTACCAGGCGAAATGGTGGACGCCCTGCGCCTGCAGCTGGCGGATCTGCGCGCGCAGGCGTTCGGCGGGAATCGGCTGGCCGCTGCGCCAATCCACGGTCTGCAGTTCGAACAGGGTGTGCTGCAGCTGGGGATCGTGCGCGCGCACCGCGGCCAGCAGCTGGTCCAGCCAGCGTTCCGGGTGCCTGCTGCCTTCCATCCATGGCATCGCCATCAGCGCGGTCTGGTCGTAAGCCTTGTTGAACAGGTCCAGGCGCTGTGCAAACCAGGCCTCGCTCTGCGGGCGCAACACCGGCTCGGCATACAGGTTGCGCACTGTCGCCAGCTTCGGTCGCCAACGCTGCGCACTGTCGCGCAGGGCCAGGGTGAAGTCGATCAGCGCCCGGGTGCGTGCGCTGCCATCGTCACCGGCCGCCAGCGCCGGCAGTTCCGTGTCGCGCAGGTAACCATCATCATGGAAGAGCAGGCCTTCGAAGTACGAGTTGACGGCCAGATCCTCGTAGATGTCGAGCATGATCTGGCGTGCCTTCGGGTTGGTGAAGTCCAGCCGGTACATGCCGTCGGCATCGCCGTTGTGGATCGCCAGTGCCTTCCGCTGCACCGGATCGGGCAGCTCGAACCCGAGCACCGGCAGCCAGGCGTAGACCTTCACCCCCGCGCGCGACTTCAGCTGCCAGGCGACCCGGCTGAACAGATCCGCGCGCATCGGCATGTGCCGGTTGGGGAAGTACAGCGCGTCGGCGGTGTTGTTGCCGTCGGGGTCGGCGAAAGCCTGCAGGTAGACGTGGGTGGGCGAGATGCGCTTGACCCGCTCGATCAGCGCATCGAGGTTGCGCGCCTGCTGTGCCGGGTCCGGGTCGTATACATCATCCAGGTCGACCTGCAACGCGCGGATGCCGTCGAGCGCAACGTCGCGGCGCAGCTCGTAGGCCAGGCCCTCCACGGTCGGGTTGTCGCTGACCAGGAAGCGCGCCAGCCCGTGCAGGTCGCTGGCCACCGGCGTGCTGCGGCCTTCCAGATCGAAGGATACCGGCATGCCCAGCTGCTCGGCGATGTCGTTGCTCAGCTGGTTGTAGGCGGCATAGGGCCAGACGATGGCGCGCGGGCGTATGCCCAGGTGCTGCTGGATGCGCTGCACGCTACGGCCGAGGTCGGCGCGCAGGCGCTGCTCGTACTGCGCCTCGCTCTCGTAGCTGTGCGTGGCTGGACGGTAGATGCGGGTGACCACCGCTGGCGTCGAATTGCCCTGCGGATTGGCAAGCACACCGTGATGCAGGTCGTCGGTATGGCTGGCCACTTCGATCAGGCCGCTGTCGTGCATCTGCTTCAGCTGCGCCCAGGTAACGAAGTCGTCGTGGCCGAACGGCCGGTAGCCATAGTCGATGGTGCGCCCCGGTGCCATGTCCACGTAATCGGTGATCACCGCCACCAGCGCCGGGTAGCGGTAGGCCTGCAGCAGCGGGAACGCCTTGTCGTAGACGCTGCGCAGGCCGTCATCGAAGGTCAGCAGCACGGGCTTTGGCGGCAGCGTGGCGCGCCCCTGTGAGGCGTCGATCACCTGCGACAGCGACACCGGGTGATAGCCGTGCGCACCCAGCCAGTCCAGGTGCGCGGCGAAGTTCTGCGTGCTCACCGCGTAGGTATCGGCGTCGCCCTTGGCCGCGACCTGGTCGCGAATGTCGTGGTAGCTGAGGATCAGCAGGCCGTTGTCAATGGCATCGAGATGCAGGGCCTGCTGCGCGAACGCCGGCGGCGCGGCGGACAGCAGCAGGAGCACGATCAGTCGCAGGATGCGGGCCATGTCACTCTCCCCAGCGCAGTGCGGCTTCGAAGCCGATATGACGCTCGCGGTGGCCGTCGTAGACCGGCCGCGACCAGCGCACGCCGTACTCGAACACGCGGCCCTGGCCCAGCTGCCATTCGTGCATGTAGGACACCGAAGGGACCAGCGCGCTGCCGAAGCCGTCCTGCCAGTAGTCACCCAGCGAGACCGTCAGCCGGTGCCGGAAGTGGCGCTCGTAGTGCCGCCACAACTGCTGGTCGATGCGCATTCCGATCTCGACCATGCGGTCGCGCTTCGGGTTGAAGTAGGGCGCGTCGTCTCGGCTGCCGCGGCTGGTGTAGGCACTGGCGAGGCCATCGATCAGCCAGCGCGGGCGGGTCAGCAGGCGCTGTTCAACGCTGGTGCTGAACAGTTCGCGGTGGTTGCCGTCGTCGTAGCGGAAGCGGCTGGCGCCGAACATCCAGTGAGTCAGCTCGCTGCGCCGGTAGTCGACCTGCGCGCTCACGCTGTCAGCGGTGATGCCGGCCACGCGCGCCTGCATCGAGGCTTCCGGATCATTGCGTGCGGCCACCAGCCCGGCATGCCAGTAATCGTTGAACTGCCAGCCGACTCCGAGACGCAGGCCGGTATCGCCGACGTGGTCGTTGGCACGCAGCGCGGCGGCTTCGGCATCCAGTCGGCCGAAGCGGTAGCGCACGCCTGCACCCAGCCACAGCGGGTCGATGCGCTGGTCCTGGAAATCGACCGAGCGCCTGTCGGCGAAGGCGAACAACCGCCAGCGGTCATCGAGCACCGGCGTCTGCACTTCCATGCCGTAGTGACGGTCGTTGTTGCCCAGCGGCGATGTGCCGCCACCGCCGGAGCTGCGGCCAATGTCGGTCCATGCCTTCAGCTGCCAACCGCGATGTACGCGCCAGGCCTGGTCCATGCGCTCGACGGCGGGTTGGGTCGGGTAGCGTGCCACCAGATCGTCGTGCAGCGGCCGCGCCAGATCATCGCGTTGCAGCGCTACGTACGCCTCTTCCATGCCGAGCCGTGGCTCGATGTCGCGTGGGTCCAGCGCATGTGCCATCTGCTGGCGCTGCAGGGCCATGCGTGGCCATCCGCGCATCATGTACACGCTGCCCAGTGCGCTTTGCAGGCCGCCGTTGCCCGGTGCGATGTCGACCATCGATTCCAGGTCGTGCTGTGCGGTGCGCAGGTCGCCGCTGTAGGCGCGCACCATTGCCAGGTTCAGGTCGGCCTCGTAGCGCGACCAGTTCGCGTACGGCGACTTGCCGTTGCTCCAGCGCCACGCGGGTTCCTTGTCGCGCCATGCCTGCAGCAGGTCGATGGCCTTTTCCTGCTGTTCGCTTTCCAGATAGGCGTACGCCAGCTCCGAGTGCGAGGCATCGCGCGAGGGATCGCCAGCGACGGCTGCCTGCAGCACCGGAATCGCTTCCTCCGGGTGCAGGGTGCCCATCAACGAATCGCCTACTGCGGGCAGCACGTAGTCGGGCAGAGTGTGGCCTTCGGCCTGCAGGGCCCGTGCTTCCTCGCGCACCTGCGCATGGCGGCCCAGGCGGTTGAGCAGGATCAGCCGGTCCATGCGGATCCGCAGCGGGGCCTGAGCGGGCGGCGTGCCTTCGCTGCCGAGGTAGCGCTGCATGCGTGCCAGGGTCGATTCAGCCTCTTCCAGGCGGCTGTCCTCGCTGCTGCTGTAGGCCAGGCTCCACACCACCAGCTTGGCCAGGTAGTCGCCTTCCAGGCGTTGCTTCTGGGCAGCGTCGAACAGCTGTGGACGCTGCTGGTACAGCTCCCATGCGCGCCATGCATTGCCGATGTCGCCCAGGGTCAGCACGCGCAGCTTGAACAGCAGATCGTCGTTGGGCTGTTGCCGGCTGGCACGCTCGATGGCGCCCAGCGCATCCAGCCATCGGGCCTGGTCGCGGTAGCGGCCGATCTCGGCCAGGGCCGCCTCGCGATCGGGCGGGGCAGCGCCGCTGGCCCAGGCCAGGGCAGTGCAGGCGAGGCCGACGCAAAGCGCCAGCCGGCGGTGGACAACCATTGGGGACCCCCTTGGCTTCCTGACCAGACAACCGTGAAAAATGTGACGCACATCACATGCCAGCTTTTGGGGTGGCCGTGCCCTGCGTCACTCCCTTCGTGCACTCCCGCCCAGCAAGGACGGGTACAACCCGGACAGCGACCTGCAATGTCTTGTCTGAAGCGAGAATCCCCCGCACACCGAGTGGTGGCCTGGGCGGCCAGGCCGCCCCCATGCCCAATGCCGGCACGCGGCAAGGATGGGCATTCGTGGGCACTATCCGCCCGGAATTGTCAGTCCGGCGTCAATTTTCCTGGAATGGCTGACGAGCGGCAGGCGGGGCCGGCGTGCGGCCCCTCGATGGCTTACCAGAGGTCTTCCAGCTTGCGTGGCTTGCAGGCCACCCAGGAGGCGCACAGCATCAGGGTGGCGCAGCCGAACAGGAAGCTGAACGGGAGCGTCCAGCCGTTGCTGACCGTATGCAGCCAGCCGACCAGGAACGGCCCCAGGCAGCTGAAGCTGTAGCCCACGCCCTGCATGAAGCCGGACAGCGCCGCCGAGCCGGTGGGGGTGCGCGTGCGCAGGTTGATCAGGGTCAGCGCCAGCGGGAAGGTGGACGGACCGACGCCGAGCAGGCAGGCCCACAGCAGCGGGGCCTTCATCGGTGCCAGCAGCAGGCCGGTGAAGGCGATCACGAACGAGAAGAAGCCGATCAGCACCAGCGGGAACGGGTTCTGCATGCGAACCGCCATCGACGGGATGACCAGTGAAGGCAGCAGCCCCAATGCCGAGAACACCGCCACCATCACGCCACCGAAGGCCGGCGTGCCACCGGCCTCGACCACGATGCGTGGCAGCCAGGTGAACATCGAATAGGTCATCAGCGAGGTCATGCCGAACATCAGCGTCATGCTCCAGCCCAGCGACGTGCGCCAGACTTTCCCATGCGGCTGCGCGGTCGGGTCGGTGGCGTCGGCCTGCGGCTTCGGTGCGCGCCTGGCCAGCACCAGCCACGGCAGTGCCGCGGCCAGCGCGAGCAGCGCCCACATGCCCAGCGACACGCGCCAGCCAGCGGCGTTTGCCATTGGCACCGCCAGCAGCGCCGGCAGCATCGTGCCCAGCTGCAGCACGCTGATGTAGAGCGTGCTCATGGTGCCGACCTTGTTGGCGAAGTAGCGCTTCACCAGCGGCGGTACCACCACGTTGCCGATGCCCATGCCGGCCAGCGCCAGCACCGACCCCAGCAGCAGCGTGCCGACATTGCCGGCGCTGGAGCGCAGCAGCAGGCCGGCCATCGCCATCACCATCGCCAGCAGGGTGGTGCGCTCCAGGCCGAGGCGCCGTGCCAGTGCCGGCGTGGCCACGCCGAACAACGCGAACGAGGCGGTCGGCAACATGCCCAGCACACCGGTCATGGTGGTGCCGAAGCCGAACTGCTGGCCCAGTACGTCGAGCAGCGGGGTGATCGAAGTGACGGCGGTGCGCAGGTTGATCGCCGCCAGCAGGATGGCGGCGAAAGCGAGGACACGACCGTGCAGCAGCGACGGCGAATCGGAAGTGGAGGAACTCATCGGTGGTCCTTGCAGGTGTCGCATGCCGCGGCAATGGCATGCAGCGCCGGCATCGGTCTACGCCGAAGCGGCAGGTGGGGGAGGGGCTGCAGGCGGGCCGGCAGCGCGGCCATTGTACGTGCGCCGCCCGGCAAGGTCCCGTCATGCGGGTGGGCTGGCGCTTGATACAAAAAAACCCGGAGGACAGTGGTGTCTTCCAGGCTTCTTGGTGACCACCGAAGTGGTCGGGGAGACAGGATTCGAACCTGCGACCTCTACGTCCCGAACGTAGCGCTCTACCAGACTGAGCTACACCCCGAAGGGAGCCGCCTATTCTAGCGATTCACCCCGATGGCGGCAAGGGGTAAATGCTGTTTTCTTCACACTGCCGAAGCAGTGCCACTTCAGGGAACAAAAAAGCCTGGACGACTTCACCAGGCTTCAATGCGACCACTTGAGTGGTCGGGGAGACAGGATTCGAACCTGCGACCTCTACGTCCCGAACGTAGCGCTCTACCAGACTGAGCTACACCCCGAAGGAGCCGCCTAAGATACCGTGTGAAGGCCAAGGCGGCAAGGTTTTTTTACAGCTCAGCGACGATTTTCCTTCTCGATGCGGTTCTGCTCGCGGGCTTCGAACCACATGCCGTTGAGGATGGCCACCGTCGAGGCGAGGCCGGCACCGAGAATCCAGGCGAAATACCACATGATCAGTCTCCTTCATTCCGGGTAGGTGCCGACCGTTGGCCGGCACACGTGCAAGCAATCAATACGCGTTCGGGTTGTTGCCCATCTCTTCGGTGGTGGTCTTGCCCTTCAGCACGCGGTACACCCAGGTGGTGTAACCGATGATGATCGGCAGGAACACCGCCGTGGCCAGCAGCATGATCCACAGGGTCAGGTGGCTGGACGAGGCATCCCACACGGTCAGGCTGGAGGTGGGCTGGCTCGAGGACGGCAGCAGGAACGGGAAGATGGCGAAGCCGACGGTCAGGATGATGCCGGCGATGGCCGCACCGGAGGCGATGAAGGCCAGGCCACCACGACGGGCTCGCAGCAGCACCGCACTGGCCAGCAGGCCGGCCAGGCCAAGCAGCGGGGCCAGGATCGTGGCCGGCATCGCGCTGTAGTTGCGCATCCAGCCACCGGCAGCGCCGAGTTCGGCGGTCTTCAGCAGCGGATTGGTGGCGCCATCGGTAACCACCTGCGAGGTGATCTGGTAACCCGGCAGGCCGAAGGCCACCCAGGCGCCGCCCACGGCGAACAGCACGAAGGCGATGATCGCGGCGATGCTGCCGAAGCGGGCCGCACGATCGGCCACCGGGCCGTCGGTCTTCAGCACCAGCATGGCGGCACCATGGGCGACCAGCATCGACACGCTGAGCAGGCCGGCCAGCAGCGCGAAGGGCATCAGCAGGCCGAAGAACGAGCCGGTGTAGAAGATGCGCATGCTGTCATCGAAGTGGAACGGCACGCCCAGCACCACGTTGCCCACCGCCACGCCCATGATCAGTGCCGGGATGAAGCCACCGATGAACAGCGCCCAGTCCCAGGTGTTGCGCCAGCGCTCGCTGGGCATCTTGCTGCGGAACTTGAAGCCGACCGGACGCAGGATCAGCGCGAACAGGATCACGAACATCGCCAGGTAGAACCCGGAGAAGCTGACCGCATACAGCGGCGGCCAGGCGGCGAAGATCGCACCGCCACCGAGTACCAGCCACACCTGGTTGCCTTCCCACACCGGGCCGATGGTGTTGATCACCAGCCGGCGCTCGGCATCGTTGCGGGCCACGAAGGGCAGCAGCGTGCCTACGCCCAGGTCGAAACCATCCATCACGGCGAAACCGATCAGCAGGATGCCGAGCAGCAGCCACCAGATCACGCGCAGCGTGGTGTAGTCCAGAAGAATGAAATCCATCTTGGTTCTCCTGCCTCAGGCCTGGCCGGCGGCCGGCGCCGAGGCATTGTGGGAAGCATGCGGCTGGGGCGACTGCAGCGACGGCAGCACCTCGTCCGGACCCTTGCGGATCGCCTTGAGCATCAGCTTGATCTCGACCACGATCAGCGCGGTGTAGATCGCGGTGAAGCCGGCCAGGGTCAGCACGATTTCATGCAGGGCCAGGCCCGATGCCGCATAGAAGGTCGGCAGCACGCCATCCACCGCCCACGGCTGGCGACCGTACTCGGCCACGAACCAGCCGCACTCGATCGCGATCCAGGGCGCCGGCAGCGTCCACAGGGCCAGGCGCAGGAACCAGCGCTTGTCCTGGAAGTTGTTGCGGCAGGAGTAGTAGAAGGCCAGCGCGAAGAAGGCGATCAGGTAGAAGCCGAGGCCGGCCATCACGCGGAAGGTCCAGAACAGCGGCATCACGCGCGGCACGGTGTCCATGGCCGCCTGCGAGATTTCCTGCGGGGTGGCGTTGAGGATGTCGTCGCGGTAGCGCTTGAGCAGCAGGCCGTGGCCCAGATCCTGCCAGTGGCGGTCGAACATCTCGCGTGCTTCAACGTCGTTCTTGTTGGCGCGCAGGCGTTCCAATGCACCGTAGGCCAGCTGGCCGCCGCGCACGCGGTGTTCGGCACGCTCGACCAGTTCCAGGATGCCCGGAATCGGCTGGTTCAACGATCGGGTGGCGATCAGGCCCATCAGGTACGGGATCTTCACCGCGTAGTCGTTCTGGTGGGTTTCCTGGTTCGGGATGCCGAAGGCGGTGAAGTCGGCCGGCGCACGCTCGGTCTCCCACATCGCTTCGATCGCGGCCAGCTTCATCTTCTGGTGTTCGCTGGCGGCGTAACCGCTCTCGTCACCCAGCACCACCACCGACAGCGAGGACAACAGGCCGAACGCAGCCGCCACCGCGAACGAACGACGGGCCAGGTCCTTGTGCTTGTTGCGCAGCAGGAACAGGGCACTGATCGCCATCACGAACACCGCACCGGTCACGTAGCCGGCGCTGACGGTATGCACGAACTTGGCCTGCGCCACCGGGTTGAACACCACGGCCATGAAGTCGACGACTTCCATGCGCATGGTTTCCGGGTTGAACACCGCACCGGTCGGGTTCTGCATCCAGCCGTTGGCGATCAGGATCCAGATCGCCGACAGGTTGGTGCCCAGTGCCATCAGCCAGGTCACCATCAGGTGCTTGACCTTGCTCAGGCGGTTCCAGCCGAAGAAGAACAGGCCGACGAAGGTGGCTTCCAGGAAGAATGCCATCAGGCCTTCGATCGCCAGCGGCGCACCGAAGATGTCACCCACGTAGTGGCTGTAGTAGGACCAGTTCATGCCGAACTGGAATTCCATGACGATGCCGGTGGCAACGCCCATGGCGAAGTTGATGCCGAACAGGACGCCCCAGAACAGGGTCATCCTGCGCCAGATCTCCTTGCCGGTCATCACGTACACGCTCTCCATGATGGCCACCATGAAGGACAGGCCGAGGGTGAGCGGTACGAATAGGAAGTGGTACATCGCGGTCAGCGCGAATTGCAGCCGCGACAGTTCTACGACTGTCTGATCAATCATGGCCTGGCTACCTCGTTGGATAGTGCCGTTGCAGGTGGCGGGAAGGGTGGTCTACGACGTGAATGATGTGACCGACTACTTCAAACAGCCTTGATCCAGATCAATGTATGAACAGGTATGCGAAGGGATCGTATGCGAACCTGATGAAGACTGCGACCGCCGGCCGCAGGGGCGGGCTGTTGCCTGCGCCTACAATGCCGTGTCTCCCCCGATGCCCGTGAAGACCCCTTGAGCGCTGCCGAAACGACCCCTGACGGCCTTTCCCCGGAAGCTGAAACCGCCCGCCAGCGGCGCGTACGCACGGCCTGGCTGGCTGACCTGGCGCGCGCCGCTCGAGGCCGCCAGCGCCTGGCGGCGCTGTGCATCAGCCTGTCCGGAGCGCTGTTGATCGGCCAGGCTGCCGCCATTGCCTGGCTGGTGCAGCAGGTGCTGGTGGAGCGCGCGCCATTGGCATCGGGCCTGCCGGTGCTGGGTGGGCTGGCGCTGGTCCTGGTGCTGCGCACGCTGCTCGGCAGCGCCACCCAGGCTGCTGCCGGTGATGTGGCCGATGCCGCGCGGCTGGCCCTGCGCGAGCGCGTGTTCGCGCGACTGCTCGGGCATGGCCCGCTGTGGCTGCGGCAACGCCGCACCGGTGAGCTGGGCGAACTGATGCTGCATCACGGCGATGCGATCGAGAACTATTACAGTGGCTTCCTGCCGGTGCGCACCGAAGTGGTGATGGTGCCACTGCTGATCCTGGCCGCGGTGGCCTGGGTTGATTGGGTGGTAGCGCTGATCCTGCTGTTCACCGCGCCACTGGTGCCGTTCTTCATGATGCTGGTGGGCTGGGGCGCCGAAGCCGCCGGTCGTGCCCAGCTGGGCGAACTGGCGCGGATGAGCGGCCACTTCGCTGATCGCATCAAGGGCCTGGGCCTGCTGCGCCTGTATGGCCGTGGCGAGGCCGAGCTGGAGGGTATCGAGGCCGCCGCCGAAGGGGTGCGCGTGCGCACCCTGAAGGTGCTGCGCATCGCCTTCCTGTCGTCCACGGTGCTGGAATTCTTCGCCTCGGTGAGCGTGGCGATGGTCGCGTTGTACCTGGGCCTGAGCTACCTGGGCATGATGTCGCTGCACTCGATGGTGCCGACGCTGGGCGCGGGCCTGTTCTGCCTGCTGCTGGCGCCGGAGTTCTACGCGCCGCTGCGGCGCCTGGCGGCGCACTACCACGATCGTGCCAACGCACTGGCCGCTGCTGCCGAGGTGGAACGGCTGCTGCAGTCTCTGCCCGAGGAGCAGGGCCTGATCGAGAACGAGATCGCACCGCTGGCGGTGGAGCCGGCCGAAGCTGCATTGCCGCCGCTGCAGGCACAGGGCCTGGTTCTTCGCCCGTTGGGCGCGCCGCACGATGTGCTGCACGATCTGGACGTGCTGCTGGAGCCGGGCCAGCGCCTGGCCCTGGTCGGTCCCAGCGGGTCCGGCAAAAGCACCTTGCTGGAAGCGCTGGCCGGTTGGCTGCCACCGCGCGCCGGCAAACTGCAGCTGCGTCCTGGCGTGCAGGTGGCCTATGCCAGCCAGCGCCCATACCTGTTCCACGGCAGCATTGCCGATAACCTGCGCCTGGCCGATCCGGGTGCCAGCGATGCGCGCCTGCGTGCGGTGGCCGAGGCCGCGCAGGTGCTTCAGTTCGCACAGCGCCTGCCGCAGGGTCTGGAGACCGTGATCGGTGAGCGTGGCTTCGGCCTGTCCGGCGGCGAAGCCCGTCGTATCGGCCTGGCCCGGTTGTTGCTGCGCGACCCGCAGGTGCTGTTGCTGGACGAACCCACCGCGTTTCTCGATGCCGATACCGAAGCGGCCCTGCTGCGCAGCCTGGCGGCCTATGCACGAGGCCGCAGCGTGGTGGTCGCCACCCACAGCCCGGCGGTGATCGCCTGGGCCGACCGTTGCCTGCTGTTGCCGGAAGGTCGCCTGGTGGAACCGGCGCAGGCGGTGCGCGCATGAGCCGCTCGCCTGATTCGCTGCGTGCGGTGTTCCTGCGTCATCGGCCGCGGCTGCTGCTGACGATCCTGCTGTTGTGGACCACCATGCTGGCCGGCACTGCATTGCTGGGCCTGTCCGGTGGCTTCCTCACCGCCGCCGCATTGGCTGGTGCGGCCGGCCTCGGCCAGGGCTTCAACTTCTTCTCGCCGTCCGCGGGTATCCGCGGGCTGACGATGGCACGCATCGTGTCGCGCTACTTCGAGAAGCTGGTCGGCCACGATGCCACCCTGCGCATCGCCCGCGACCTGCGCGTGTGGTTCTTCCGCCGCGCGTTGCCGCTGGCACCCGCACGGTTGGGGGCTACGCGCACCGGCGAACTTCTGGCGCGCCTGCTCGGTGACATCGGTGAAGTGGATGGCCTGCTGGTGCGTGCGATCGGGCCACTGGTGGCGTTGGGCGCGCTGTCGCTGGTGGCGGTTGCATCGGCGGCGCTGATACTGCCGTCCGCAGCGGTGCTGCTGGCGGTGCTGGCGCTGCTGATCGCCTTCGGCGTGCCGTGGCTGGGTGTGCGCGGCCGCGACGATGAAGAGGCCGACCGTGCCGCGCATCGTGCTGCACTGCGCACCGCCGCCTTTGAAGGGTTGGAGGGTGCGGGCGATCTGGCCGCGCTGCATGCCGATGCGGCCTGGCAGCTGAAGGTGCGCGTGGCGGCCAAGCAGCTGGCCGCGCGTGATCGTCGTCGGCGCTGGCGCCTGATCGCAGCCTCGACCCTGCATGGCGTGGTCGCGGGGCTGGGGCTGGTGGCGATGCTGGCGCTGGCGCTCCTCGCGGCCGAACAGCAGCGCATCGCGCCGGAAATGGCGGCGGGCCTGGTGTTCCTCACCGTGGCACTGATCGAACTGTGGGCGGGCATGGGCCTGGCCTGGCAGTCGCTGCAGGCCGGGCGCATCGCCGCCGATCGCCTGCAGGCCATCGTCGAGCAACCGCCGACGGTGGAGGATCCGCAGGCGCCGCAGGCAGTGCCGCAGGCCGCGCGCGTGCATTGGGATGACGTGCATTTCCAGTGGCCGGGCGCGGCGCGACCGGTGTTGTCCGGCCTGCAGTTGACCCTCGCGCCGGGCGAACGAATCGCCATCCGCGGCGACAGCGGCAGTGGCAAGACCACCCTGTCCAGCCTGCTGCTGCGGCTATGGGATCCTCAGCAGGGACGACTGACCTACGGCGGCCGCGACCTGCGTGATTTCTGTCAGGCTGATTGGCACCAGCAACTGGCGTGGCTGCCGCAGAACGCGCCGGTGTTTGCCGGCAGCGTGGCCGAGAACCTGCGATTGGGTGATCCCGATGCCAGCGACGCCGCCTTGTGGGCGGTGCTGCGCCGCGTGCGCCTGGGTGAATGGGCCGAGCGGAACGGTGGCCTGCAGACCTGGGTGGGCGAGAACGGCGCGACGATGTCGGCCGGCCAGGCGCGGCGCCTGGCACTGGCGCGCGCGTTGCTGCGCAATGCGCCGATCCTGTTGCTGGACGAACCCACCGAAGGCCTGGACGTGGATACCGCACGTGCGCTGCTGCAGGATCTTTCCGGGTTGCTGGACGGGCGCAGCCTGCTGATGATCACCCACGATGATCTGCCCGAAGGCGTGGTGGATGCGCAGTACCGGTTGCGTGATGGCGCCCTGGTCCGCGAACTTTGACCGATGCACATCCACGCGTGGCGTGGATCCACTGTAGAGCCGAGCCCATGCTCGGCTTCGTAAAGAGGCAGCCGAGCATGGGCCCGGCC
This sequence comes from Stenotrophomonas sp. 59, assembly GCF_030291095.1. Lineage (NCBI taxonomy): Bacteria > Pseudomonadati > Pseudomonadota > Gammaproteobacteria > Lysobacterales > Lysobacteraceae > Stenotrophomonas > Stenotrophomonas sp. 59. The sequence goes on along the minus strand of NZ_CP127408.1, from coordinate 3,014,826 downwards.
CTACAGGTTGGCTATCGCGAGAACTCGCGCAGCATCACCGCGATCGAGGCCACGTTTGCCAGTACGCACAGCCAGAACGCCCACTGGAACGTGGCCTTGCGGTGCTTGTGGCGGAACACGGCCTGGCCCAGCAGCGCGCCGGGCCAGCCGCCGGCGAACGCCAGCAGCTGCAGGGTACGTTCGGGAATCCGCCACTGCTTTCGCTGCGCCGCGCGCTTGTCGTGACCGTACAGGCCGAAGGACACCGCGCTGGCCAGCAGGCACCAGCCGCCCAGCCACAGCGGCAGCACGTCGCTGATCATCAGCGCGATCAACGCGCCGAACGCGGCCAGCGCCAGGTTGCGCCGCCAGCCCACTTACAGCGCGTCGAGGAAGCCGCGCACGGCCGGGCCGAAACGATCGAAGTCGACCAGGAAGGCGTCGTGGCCCTGCGGTGACTCCAATCCGATGAAATGCGCTTCAGCGCCTCCGGCACGCAGGCCGTCGGCGACCTGTTGCTGCTGCTGCACCGGGAACAGGATGTCGGTGTTGGCGCCGATGGCCAGCGCCTTCTCCACCCGGATCTTCGCCAGCCCCGCCAGCACATCGCCATCGGCGTACTCGGCCAGGTCGAACCAGTCCATCGATCGGCTCAGGTACAGATAGCAGTTCGGGTCGAAGAAACGCACGAAGCGCCGCGCGTGCCCTTCCAGATAGCTTTCCACCTGGAATTCCAGGCCGAACGGATCATCATCGGTCTGGTCCGAATCCAGCCGCACGCGGCCGAAACGGCCGTCCCATTCCAGTGCCGAGCGATAGGTGATCACGCCCAGCTTGCGCGCCATGCGCATGCCGGACTCGGGATACGCGTCGTCGTCGTAGTGGCCGCCGTTCCAGCGCGGATCAAGGCGGATCGCTTCGCGCTGCAGCGAGCGGATCGCGATCGAGAACGGCAACGCCTGCGCGCTGCCGGAAATGTTGACGTGGCTGCGCGCGATTCCCGGATGCAGCATCAGCACGGCCAGGGCGGTCATGCCGCCCATCGAATTGCCGATCACGCAGGCCAGCTGCTCGATGCCCAGCGCATGCACGACCTCGATGGCGGCGCGTGCGCCGTCTTCAATCGACAGCTCGGGGAAGTCGAGGCGATACGGTTCGCCCGTGGCCGGATTGAGCGAGGCGGGGCCGGTGGAGCCTTTGCAGCTGCCCAGCGAGTTCACGCACACCACGAACCAGCGGTTGGTATCGATCGGCTTGCCGGGACCAACCATGCCTTCCCACCAGCCCGGTGCCGGATTGGCGTCGTTGGCCGCTGCGTGCGCATCCGGCGAAAGACCGGTCACGATCAGGATCGCGTTGCCTGCGTCGGCAGCCAGCGTTCCCCAGGTTTCATAGGCCACGCGGGCGCCGTGCAGGGCGCCACCGCGCTTGAACGGGAACGGCGAGGGCAGGGCATGGAAACGGGTGCCGGGCGGGATGAATTCAGTCATGCGGGCATTCTAGCGGGGCCGGATGTGCAGCTGGCGACATGCTGGTTTCCATCGGTGGCCGTATCCACGCATGGCGTGGATCTACTGTAGCGCCGAGCCCATGTTCGGCTGCCGAGCATGGGCTCGGCGCTACAGGTCAGGGAAACCGCAGCTCAACCACGCCGTCATGCGGCAGGCTCACCTTCACCGGCACGCTCTGCAGGTCGCCCTCGCTGCGGTTGGCGCTACCGGTACGCGAGATGCGTGCCAGCACTTCCACTTCGCGATGTGCCGACAGCGGTGCGGTCGGCATTGGACTGTCACCGTCGCCCAGCCCGACCGTGGCCGGGAAGCCGGCCAGCGGCAGCTTGCGAGCGGCCACTGGCATCGGCGGGCCGCCGACGGCACGGGCCAGCACGAACACCTGGGTGCTGGCTGGCCACTCGTTCGCCTTCAGTGCAGGCAGCTGCACGCGCACCTGCAGCAGCGCCTGCGGCGTCGCAGCGGCAGCATCAGGTGCCTGGCCGGCAGCTTCGCGGGCGATGGCGATCTGTGCCTGCAGTGCCTGCGCGGCGCCCGGTTCCAGTCGCGGCAGCAGGCTGCTCCAGACGTCGGCGGCTTCGGCATTCCGGCCCCGCTGGCGCAGGGCGATGCCGAGCAGCCAGCTTGCGCGCTCGGCATCGGGTGCCAGCGTGCGCGCCTGCTGCAACCAGGCCATTGCGGTGTCATCGAATTGTTTGCCGGCGTCGGCCTGCGCACGTGCCTGCGCGGCTTCCACCAGTACGCCCGGATCATCCGGTGCCAATGCTGCGGCCCGCGCGAACGCGCCCGCCGCAGCTGAGGCATTGCCCAGTTCGGCCTGCGAACGACCCAGCAGGGTCCAGCCATCGGCCCGCTGTGGGTCACGCTCCAACGCATCCTGCAGGGCCTGCACGCCATCGCGCAGCGTCGCCACCGACGGCGCCGGCTGCACCTGTGCGGCGCGCGGATCGCCCACCAGCAGGTAAAGACAGGCGCCAGCCACGCCAAGTGCAATCACGCCCACCGCGAAACCGCGGCGACCGTGGTGGCGCAGCGGCCACAGCACCAGCGCTGCCACCAGCGCAGCGACCAGGCCGGCCAGCATCGGCAGCCAGTGGCTCACCATCCATCTCCTTCATCGGCCTTGCCGGCCGGCGCGGCGCCGACCGTGCGTCCACGACGGCGGACGATCCCCAGCACCACCAGTGCGCCCGCACCCAGTACCAGAAGCGGGCCCCCCCACAACAGCCAGGTGCCTGGTTGCAGCGGTGGCTGGTAGAGAACGAACTCACCATAGCGCGCGACCAGGAACTGCTTGATCTGCGCATCGTCGTGGCCCTGCTGCATCAGCTGCAGCACCTCGCGGCGCAGGTCCTGGGCGATCTGTGCGTTGGAATCGGCCAGCGACTGGTTCTGGCACTGCACGCAGCGCAGCTGCGCGGCCAGGTCATGGAAGCGGCGTTCCTCGGCGCCATCGCGGAACTGCAGCGGCTGCGGATCGTGCAGCGGCTGCTGGGCCGGCACGGCCAGTGGCAGCATCAGGAGCAGCAGCGCCAGCAGCCAGCGCATGGGCTCAAGGCGCCGTGTGCAGGGTGTTGCCGGCATTGCCCTGGGCCTTCTCGATCTTCTCCAGCGCCGGGATCAGCTTCTCGTCGACCACGCGCTGGGTCATCGCGCCGCTGTATTTCCAGCGCACGATGCCACTACCGTCTACCAGGAAGGTTTCCGGTGCGGCGGTCACGCCCCAGTCGATCGCGGTGCGGCCTTCGACATCGCTGAGCACCACCATGAACGGGTTGCCCAGCTGTTCCAGCCAGTGCAGCGCGTCGGTGGGGTCATCCTTCCAGTTGTAGCCGATCACGCGCACGCGCTTGCTCTCGGCGAAGCGGGTCAGCACCGGGTGTTCCTCGCGGCAGGCCGCGCACCAGCTGCCCCATACGTTCAGCAGGTAGGGCGCACCGCGCAGGTCGTCGCTGTGCACGATCATTTCCGGGTCGTGCAGCACCGGCAGCGCGAACGCCGGCGCCGGCTTGTCGATCAGCGCCGAGGGCAGCACGTCGCGCTGCGGATCGCCCGATTTCATCACCCCGTAGATCATCAGCCCAAGCAGGCCGAAGAAGAACAGCACGCCTATCACGATGGCTACCGGCGGCAGCGGGCGGGAAGGGCGAGGGGCGGGGGACTCGGACATGGGAACTCCTACGGACGACGGAAACGGCGGTCGGCGGCGGTGATGAATCCGCCCAGGGCCATCAGCAGCGCGCCCAGCCAGATCCAGCGCACGAACGGCTTGATGTGCACCCGTACCGCCCATGCATTGTTGCCCAGCGGCTCGCCCAATGCCACGTAGACATCACCGTCGAAGCGTGCATCGATGCCGGCCTCGGTCATCACCTGGCCGCCACTGGCGTACTGGCGCTTCTCGGGATGCAGCAGGGCCTGCTCGCGGCCGTTGCGGAACACCCGCAGATGGCCTCGATCAGCGATGAAATTCGGCCCTTCGCGATGGTCCACGCCTTCGAAGCGGACTTCGTAGCGACCGACCACCAGCTGCTGGCCCGGCGCCAGCGCTACTTCGCGCTGTACGTTCAAGGCTTCCACCAGCAGTGCGCCGGCCAGGAACACGGCGATGCCGGCGTGGGCGACGATCATGCCGAGCATTTCGGCGGTGAAGCGGCCGTTGCCGCGCAGGCGCTGCCAGACGAAGCGCGCGGTGCCGATTCCAACCCAGGCTGCCGCGGCGACGCCAAGGCCGGCCTTCCAGCCGTTCTGCGGCGCCTGCCACCAGGCCAGGGCGCCCAGCAGCACGGCCAGCCCCAGCCACGGCGCCAGCAGCGCGAATGCACGCGAAGGTTGGTCGCGTTGCCACTTCACCAGCGGGCCGAACGGCAGCAGCAGCACCATCGGGGCCATCAGCAGCAGGAACAGGCTGCCGAAGTAGGGCGGCCCGACCGAAATCTTGCCCAGCGACAGCGCATCGGCCAGCAGTGGATACAGTGTGCCGAGCAGGACCATCGCGCAGGCGGTGGCCAGCAGCAGGTTGTTGGCCAGCAGCAGGGTCTCGCGCGAGGTGGCGGTGAAGCCACGGCGCGGATCGTCGGCGTCCACGCTGAGCTGGTTGGCACGCAGCGCGTACAGCAGCAGGCTGCCGCCGACCAGTACCGACAGGAACACCAGGATGAACAGGCCGCGCGACGGATCGGCGGCGAACGAATGCACGCTGGTCAGCACGCCGGAGCGCACCAGGAAGGTGCCCAGCAGCGACAGTGCGAAGGCGGCGATTGCCAGCAGCAGGGTCCAGCTGCCGAAGGTGCCGCGCTTTTCAGTGACGGCCTGCGAATGGATCAGTGCCGCACCGGCCAGCCATGGCATGAAGCTGGCGTTCTCCACCGGGTCCCAGAACCACCAGCCACCCCAGCCCAGCTCGTAGTAGGCCCACCAGCTGCCCAGGGCGATGCCCAGGGTCAGGAAGCCCCACGCAACGTTGGTCCAGGGCCGCGTCCAGCGCAGCCAGCGCGCATCCACGCGACCTTCCAGCAGCGCGGCCACCGCGAACGCGAACGGCACCGCGAAGCCGACATAACCGATATAGAGCATCGGTGGATGGATGATCAGGCCCGGGTCCTGCAGCAGCGGGTTGAGATCGCGCCCTTCCAGCGGCGCCGGGTTCAGGCGGAGGAACGGGTTGGAGGTGAAGATCAGGAAGGCGAGGAAGCCGACGCTGACGATGCCCATCACCGCCAGTACGCGCGCCTGCACCGGTGCGGGCAGGTGCCGGGAGAACAGCGCCACCGCGCCGGTCCACAATGCCAGCACCAGCGCCCACATCAGCAGCGAGCCCTCATGCGCGCCCCATACCGCCGAATAGCGGTAGATCATCGGCAGCAGCGAATTGGAGTTCTCGGCCACGTAGCGCACCGAGAAGTCCTGCTGCACGAACGCGGCGGTGAGCGCCGCGAACGCACCGGCGAGCAGCAGCAGCTGCGCGAAGGCGGTCGGTCGTGCCACCGCCATCCACGCCGTGTTGTTGCGATGCGCGCCCACCAGCGGCAGGCCAGCCTGCAGCAGCGAGGCCAGCAACGCACACAACAGCAGGATCTGACCCAGTTCGGGCAGCACTCAGCGCACCTCGGGTGCCGTCACCGGCACGTCGTGCCTGCGATGGGCATCGCCCATCTTGTCCGCCACTTCCTTCGGCACGTACTTTTCATCGTGCTTGGCCAGCACTTCGTCGGCGACGAAGACACCGTCCTGCAGGCGGCCACTGGCGACCACGGCGGTGCCTTCGGCAAACATGTCCGGCAGGATCCGCGAGGTGGTCACCGCCAGCTGTGCATCGCCGTCGGTCACTTCAAAGCGTGCCTCCAACGAGCCGACCGGCCGATTGAAAGAACCCTTCACCACCATGCCGCCCAAGCGGAAGCGCGACTGCGCATCGACATCGCCACGCAGTACTTCTGCGGGCGTGTACAGGTAGGCGATGTTGCGCTCCAGCGCCATCGCCACCAGTGCGGTGGCCAGGCCGGAGGCGAGCAGGGCCAGCAGCACCCAGGCCAGGCGGCGACGCTGCACCGGCGTCATCGTTCCAGCTCCGTCGGTAGCGAGGCCGCCGCATCCCGCTTGCCGGCGCGCGTCTGCTGGCGCTGCTGGCGGGCCAGAGCGAGCCGGCGCGCCACGCGCAGGCGCAGCCACGACCCGATGGCATCTGCGCCGAGCACCAGCACGAACACGGCGTAGGCGCCGATCACATAAGGCAGGTGGGTCACGGCTGGGCCTCCCCGGTCGGGCGTGCGGCATCCACGCGGTTAGCGACCCAGGCCTTGCCGGCCTCGCGGTCGAGGTTGTCGGCGCGTGCCTTGGCCAGCACCGAACCGGCGAACCAGAACTTGGTGCCGATCACCATCCACCACAGCGGCGCGATCATCGCGCTGCTGATCGCCGATTCACCGAATACGTTGATCGACTGGCGCTGATGCAGGCCACCCCACCAGTCCACCGAATAGCGGATCACCGGCAGCAGGCTGACGCCGACGATGGCCAGCAGGCCGGCCGCGCGCGCGGCGCTGCGGCGGTCCTCGATGGCGTGGTACAGGCCGATCACGCCCAGGTACAGGAACAGCAGCACCAGCTCACTGGTCATGCGCGGGTCCCAGTCCCACCAGGTGCCCCAGGTGCCCTTGCCCCAGATGCTGCCGGTCAGCAGGGTGATCAGGGTGAAGCCGGCGCCCATCGGCGCACAGGCCATGGCCAGGATCTCGCAGACCTTGATCCGCCAGATCAGCGCGATGGCCGCATACAGCGCCATCAGCGCGAACACGAACAGGCTCATCCAGGCACTGGGCACGTGGATGTAGAGGATGCGGAAGCTGTCCAGCTGCTTGGCTTCCGGCGGCACCACCAGCAGCGCCTGCCACATGCCGACCAGCAGCACCGGCACCGCGGCGAGGTAGAACACCCGCGACCAGCGGGCAGCGAAACGGTCGAACGTGGGCGGTGAACCGAGTTGGTGGAACCAGCGGACAATCGGATTCATGCGTGGCGGCTATCCAGCAGGGGTGGATTGGCTCTCAGCTCGGTCAACTCAGAGAAATGCGTATTGCAGCAGCAGTGGCCAGTGGTGCCAGCACCAGTGCGACCAGCAGGCCGGCGCCCAGCATCAGCAGCGCACCGACCGGATCCTGTCCGCGTCCGGCTGCCGCCAGACTGCCTGCGCCGAACACCAGCACCGGCACGTACAGCGGCAACGACAGCAACGCCACGAGAATACCAGAGCGTCGGATGCCTACGGTCAGTGCTGCGACCACGCCACCGATCAGGCTCAGCAACGGTGTTCCCAGCAGCAACGATGCCAGCAACATCGGCAGCTGGTCATGCGGCAGATGCAGCATTTCCGCCAGCAACGGGCTGACGATGATCAGCGGCAGGGCGGTGGTGGCCCAGTGCAGCAGCACGCGCACCAGCACCAGCCACGCCAGCGGCACCGGCGCCAGCAGCCATTGCTCCAGCGAACCATCCTCGGCATCGGAACGGAACAGCGAATCCAGCGACAGCTGCCCGGCCAGCAGCACCGCCAGCCACAGCACCGCGCCAGCGGTGGCGCTCAGCAGTTTCGGTTCGCGGCCCTGGGCCAGCGCGAACAGCACCACCACCAGCACCGCGAACAGCAGCGGCTGCAGCGCATCGCCGCGACGGCGCCAGAGCAGGCGCAGGTCGCGCTTGAGCAGCGCACCCGCGGTCTGCCACAGGCCCGGTTCGGTGCCCGGCGCGATCATGCGGCACCGCCGAGGTCGAGCTGGCGGGTACGCACCGGCGGTGCGGCATAGGCGCCGTGGGTGGTGACCAGTGCCGCGCCACCGGCGCGCAGGTGCGCCGAGATCATCCGGTTGACCAGGGTGATGCCCTCCAGGTCGAGGTTGGCATAGGGTTCGTCGAGCAGCCACAGCGGCGCCGGCGACAGCCAGATGCGCGCCAGTGCCAGCCGGCGCTTCTGCCCGGCCGACAGGTGGCGTACCAGAGTGTCCTCGTAGCCGGCCAGGCCGACGATGGCCAGCGCGTTGCCCGGCATCTGCCGCGCACGGCGGCCGTGCAGGCCACACAGGAAATGCAGGTTCTCCAGCGTATCCAGGTCCGGCTTCAAGGCCGGCAGGTGGCTGAGGTAGGCCACGTAGCGTGCACGCTCGGCATTGCTGGCCGGCTTGCCGTCGATCCGCACCTGGCCGGCGCCGGGCCGGGCCAGGCCGGCCAGCACGCGCAGCAGCGTGGTCTTGCCGGCGCCATTGCCGCCCTGCACCAGCAGGGCTTCGCCGGCGTCCACATGGAAGTCCAGCGGGCCGAACACCGGCTCGTCATTGCGGGTGAAGCTCAGGCCGCTGGCGGCCAGCAATGCAGGGGTGTTCAAGGGCCAGGGGTCTTCATGCCGGAGTGCGGCGGCAATTGTAGCGGTGAATGCTGGTGGTAGTGCCGGCCGCTGGCCGGCAATTTCGCCATCTGCCCGTTGGGGTTGCCGGCCAGCGGCCGGCACTACCGAAGCAGGGATTGCGTAAACTCAGGGGTCCGTCTCCCCATACTCCCCAGGCCGATGCAACCCAACACCAAGCTGCCCAAGGTCGGTACCACGATCTTCACCGTGATGTCCCAGCTCGCCGCCGAACACGGCGCGGTCAACCTGGGCCAGGGTTTCCCGGACTTTTCCGCGCCGCAGCGCCTGATCGATGAGACCGCCAGGGCGATGGCCGCCGGGTTCAACCAGTACCCGCCGATGACCGGCGTGGCGCCGCTGCGCCAGGCCATCGCGCAGAAGGCGCTGGACTGCTATGGCGCGCAGGTCGATGCGGACAGCGAGATCACTGTCACCAGCGGCGGTACCGAGGCCATCTTCAACGCCATCCACGCCGTGGTGCGTGCGGGCGAGGAAGTGATCGTGCTCGACCCGGCCTACGACTGCTACGAGCCGGCGATCGACCTGGCTGGCGCCAAGGCCGTGCATGTGTCGCTCGATCCGCAGACGTTCGCGGTCGACTGGGACCGCGTGCGTGCAGCGATCACCCCGCGTACCCGCATGCTGATCGTCAACACCCCGCACAATCCGTCCGGCGCGATGCTGTCGGCGCAGGACATGCAGGCGCTGGGCGAACTGCTGCGCGGCACGCAGATCTACCTGATCTCCGATGAGGTGTACGAGCACATCATCTATGACGGCCGTCGCCATGAATCGGCGCTGCGCTACCCGGAACTGCGCGAGCGCGCGTTCGTCATTTCCAGCTTCGGCAAGACCTACCACTGCACCGGCTGGAAGATCGGCTATGCAATCGCGCCGCCGGCGCTGACCGCCGAGTTCCGCAAGGTGCACCAGTACAACACCTTCACCAGCTTCGGCCCGGCGCAGTACGGTTTCGCCGCGATGATCCGCGACGAGCCCGAACACCATCTGGAGCTGGGCGCGTTCTACCAGGCCAAGCGCGACCGTTTCCGCGAGCAGCTGGCCAGCACCCGCCTGAAGGCGCTGCCGGTGCCGGGCGGCTATTTTCAGCTGGTCGACTACTCGGCCATCAGTGACCTGCCGGACCACGAGTTCGTGAAGTGGCTGACCATCGAGAAGGGCGTGACTGCCATCCCGCTGTCGCCGTTCTACGAGAATCCGCCGGCCGGCCAGCGCCTGGTGCGCCTGTGCTTCGCCAAGAACGAAGCGACCATGGACGCGGCGATCGAACGCCTGCGCCTGCTGTGAGCGGAGCAGTGACCATGCAGGACCTGCGCATTTCCCTCGTCCAGGGCGACACCCGTTGGCATGACCCGGCGGGCAACCGCGCCTACTACGGCGCGCTGATGGCACCGCTGGCCGGCACCACCGATCTGGTGATCCTGCCGGAGACATTCACCAGTGGCTTCTCCAACGACGCCATCGCCCAGGCCGAAGGCATGGACGGCCCGACCGTGGCCTGGGTGCGCGAACAGGCGAAGGTGCTGGACGCGGCGGTGATCGGCAGCGTGCAGCTGCGCGACGGCGAGGGCGTCTACAACCGCCTGCTGTTCGCCACACCTGATGGCGGGCTGCAGTACTACGACAAGCGCCACCTGTTCCGCTACGGCGGCGAGCACGAGCGTTATGCCGCTGGCCGTGAGCGCCTGAGCGTGGAATGGAAGGGCTGGCGGATCAATCCGCAGGTCTGCTACGACCTGCGTTTCCCGGTGTTCTGCCGCAACCGCTACAACGTCGAGCGTCCCGGGCAATTGGACTTCGACCTGCAGATCTTCGTCGCCAACTGGCCGTCGGCGCGCGCTTATGCGTGGAAGACCCTGCTGCGTGCGCGGGCGATCGAGAACCTGTGCTTCGTAGCAGCGGTGAACCGCATCGGCGTCGATGGCAACCAGCTGCACTACGCCGGCGACAGCGCAGTGCTGGATTTCCTTGGCCAGCCGCAGGTGGAGATCCGCGAGCGCGAACAGGTGGTCACCACCACCATCTCGGCCGAGGCGCTGGCCGCGCACCGCGCGCGTTTCCCGGCGATGCTCGATGCCGATGCCTTCCACCTGGACGAGCAGGCCTGAGCGACGGACTGAACACTGCCGCACCAGCGCGCGCGCCTGCATCCAACGTGCACGCGCGCGCTGCTAGATTCGCCGGCAGTCCGACCGAACTGGAAGTCCTGCCATGAACAAGTCCTTCGCCCTGCTGCTGGCCCTGTCCGCCGCATCGTTGGCGCCGGCCGCACACGCTGCCGGCAACCTCGATTGCGAGCTGCGTTACAACCTGTCCGGTTGGTCACTGATCTACAAGACCGCCTCCGGGAATGGCACCGTGAGCTGCAGCAACGGCACCCGTCTGCCGGTGCGCATCGAAGTGAAGGGCGGCGGCCTGACCGTGGGCAAGTCGAAGATCACCAATGGCCGTGGCAGCTTCACTGGCGCCGTGAGCGTCAACGAGTTGCTGGGCACCTACGCCTCGGTGGGCGCGCATGCGGGCGCCGTGAAGTCCAGCAATGCGCAGGTGATGACCAAGGGCGACATCTCGCTGGCCCTGTCCGGCACCGGCAAGGGCTGGGACCTGGGCGTGGACGGCTCCGCCTTCACCATCAGCCGGCGCTGAGCCGTGCCGGCCGCTGCAGCCACAGGGCCAGCAGGCCGCACAGGATGAGGGTCGGTGCCAGCAGTTGCAGTGCACCGACCACGGCCATCGCTGCGCCGATCAGCAGGTAGTAGAGCAGGCCGAACAGGGCGCCCGCGCTGCCCAGGCAGTGCGGATATCCGCGCAGGGCCTGGCCCAGCACATTGGGGATGGCCAGGCCGAACCCGGCCACCACCGGTACCATCGCCGCGACCAGTGCCGGTTGATTGCGCAGCAATGCAGCCAACAGCCCACCGGCCAGCACCAGCCCTGCGGCGAGCCGGATGCGCGTGGCCGAGGTAATGCCTGCGCGCAGCAGGCGACCATTGCCCCATGCGCCCAGCGCCGAGCCCAGTGCCAGCACCGCGCCGCTGGCACCGAACCAGGCCAGCGGCCAGTGCAGGCGTTCGAATACGAACGGGCCCAGCGCGTACCAGCTGTACATGGCCACGTTGAACGCCATCACCAGCAGCGCCTGTGACCAGATCCAGCGATCACGCAGCAGCTGCCGCAACAGTGGCAGCAGGGGTGTGTGCACGACTTCGGCAGGGCGGCTCTCCTGCAGGCCGGATGCGCATCCGAGCATCAGCAGGATGACGATCAGCAGCAGGCCGGCCTGCACGCCGGCATAGCCATGGCGGTCCACCAGCAGCACGCCCAGTGCCAGCCCGATCGCCGGGCTCAAGGCCAACGCCATGCCGATCCATGAGAACGCCTGCGCCAATGCGGGCCCCTTCAGGTGGTCGCGCAGTACGGTCTGGGTTACCACCGAGGCCGCCGCCGCACCCAGCGCGGCCAGTGCCTGGGCCAGCAGGACGTGGCCGAACGTGCTGGCCAGCAGGCCGCCGCAGGCCGCCAGTGCGAACACAGCCAGACCGCAGAGCAGGGCGGGACGACGGCCGATATGGTCGGCCAGCCGCCCCCATAGCAGGACACCGGCGGCGAAACCGAACAGGTACAGGCTCATGGCCTGGCTGGCGGCGGCGGGGGGCAGTGCGAAGCGCCCGGCGAGGTCGGCCAGGGCAGGGCTGTACAGGGTCTGCGCAAGCTGGGGGAACATCAGCAGCGCGATGGTGAGCAACAACAGGCGACGCGACATGCGGGCGCTCCAGGAACAGGGCCGCGCATTGTGGTGATGCCTGCAATGGCGCACTCTATCTATCCTGTCATTGAATGTATGAAATCAGACATGGCCTGGCTGCAGCCGGACGCGTACTTCGACGCCGATGCCTGGAGCGCTCCGGTGCTGGGGATCGCGGCCTCACTGGCGGATCACGACTCGGGTTGGCACCAGCATGCACGCGCGCAATTGCTGTACACCCGGCAGGGCTGTACGCGGCTGACCTTCGGTGATCGCATCAGCCTGCTGCCGCCCGCCCGCGCGGCGTGGATTCCGGGCGGGCTGCGCCATCGCGCGCAGATGCGCCAGGCGGTCGACTACCGTTCGTTGTACTTCGACGCCACCCTGTCGGCCCAGCTGCCCCGGCAGCCGGCGATCATTGGCGTGGGTCCCCTGCTGCAGGCATTGCTGGAGCCGATCGCGCAGGCGCCGTTCGACCATGACTGGCGGGCACCGCGCGCGCACCACCAACTGGCGTTGTGCATGCTGGAGATCGCCGCCGCCCCGGTGGCGCCGATGGACCTGCCGCTGCCACGCGACCCGCGGATTGCGCGCTGCCTGCCGCTGGCCGAGCAGTTGCCGCCCGAACTGGGTGAGCTGGCCGCGCGCGCGGGCCTGAGCGTGCGCACGGTCGGCCGGTTGATGCAGCGTGATACCGGCATGGGCTACCAGGCCTGGCGCCAACAATGGCGCCTGATGCGGGCCATGGAGTTGCTGTTGTTGGGCCATCGCGTCGCGCATGTGGCGCAGGACACCGGCTTTTCCGCCGAGAGCCCGTTCATCGCCTTTTTCCGCAGCATGACCGGCACCACGCCCGCCGCCTTCCAGCGCCATGCAAAAGGGGACGGAGGGGATTAAGTCGCTTTCGCCCCCTTTGAGGCAAAAACGACTTAATCCCCTCCGTCCCCTTTTCCAACGAAAAACCCCGGCCGGAGCCGGGGTTTTTCATTTCAGTGTGGCCAGCGATCAGCCGCCGCGCGGGCCGCTGCGGCGCGGGCCGCCCGGACCGCGGTTGCCGCCGGGGCCACCCGGGCCACGGTTGCCACCCGGACCGCCGGGTCCGCGATTGCCGCCCGGGCCACGGTTGCCACCGCCCGGACCGCGACCGCCCGGACGGGCGCCGTGTGCCGGCTTCGGGCTGCCATACGGGTTGAAGCCCGGGGTGGCGTGGTCGGACGGGAAGCTCGGGGCATTGCCCGGATGGCCGTACGGATGCTTGTTGCCCTGGCCCTGCGAGCGGTTGCCGCCACCGGCCGGACGACCCTGGCCGCCTGCGCCGCCACGGCCTTCACCACCAAAACCGCCACGGCCCTGGCCGCCACCGGCGCCAGCGCCCGGACCCTTCGGCTTGCCGTACGGACGGCCCTGGCCGCCTGCGCCCGGACCACGGGCACCCGGGCCACGTGCGCCCGGGCCCGCATTGCGATGGCCGCTCGGGCCGGTGCTCACGCCATCCGGCACGTACCAGGTGCGGAATGCGGCCGGGTTGCCTTCCGGCAGCGAACGGTCGTTCTTCTGGGTGCGCTGCTTGAACGGCTTCTGCGACTGCTTGGCTGCTGCTTCACCGCTGACCGTCAGGCCACCCTTGAAACCGCCGCCCTTGCCGCCGCGGCCACGGCCGCGGTCTTCGCGCACGTTGTCGAAACGACGCAGCTCGCGGCCTTCGTCGGCCGTGTTATGGCCGTTGACGTAGGCATTGCCACGGCCACCTTCGCGCACGCGCACGGTGGTCTTGGCGGCGCGACGCTGGCCGATCACCGGCTGCAGGGTCAGTGCCGACGGCGCGCCTTCTTCCAGCTTCAGCTGCGCACGCAGGGCTTCCACCTGGGTGGTGCCCAGTTCCACCGAATGGCCACGGGCCAGTTCGCGCGGCAGGCTCACCTTGCCGTAGCGGGTGCGCTTCAGGCGGCTGACCTGGCAGCCCTGCGATTCCCACAGGCGGCGCACTTCGCGGTTGCGGCCTTCCTTCACCACGACGCGGAACCAGTCGTGCGAGTCGGTGCCGCCGATGCGTTCGATCTCGTCGAACTTGGCCGGGCCGTCTTCCAGTGCCACGCCGCGGGCGAGGCGGTCGACGATGGCGTCGGAGACCTTCTCCTCGCCTTCCGGGGCACGCACGCGCACCACGTACTCGCGCTCGACCTCGAACGACGGGTGCATCATGGCGTTGGCCAGTTCACCGTCGGTGGTGGCCAGCAGCAGGCCGGTGGTGTTGATGTCCAGGCGGCCGATCGCGATCCAGCGCGCGCCCTTCAGCGGCGGCAGCGATTCGAACACGGTCGGGCGGCCTTCGGGGTCTTCGCGGGTGGTCACTTCGCCTTCCGGCTTGTTGTAGACCAGCACGCGCGACGGTTCGGCCAGGGCGGTGGCGACGAAGCCGCGGCCATCCAGCTCGATCTTGTCGCCGCTCTTGACCGACATGCCGGTCTGCGCGACTTCACCGTTGACCTTGACCAGGCCTTCGGCGATGCGCTGTTCCAGCGCGCGGCGCGAACCCAGGCCGGCCTGGGCCAGCACCTTGTGCAGGCGCTCTTCCAGCTTGAACTGTTCGGAGGTGGCTTCACGCTTGAGCGAGAGCTTGTTACGGGGGGTGTCACTCATCAGTTTTGCTCCGGCCGACGGTTTCGAGGTCGGCCTCTGGTTCGGAATCGGCTTGGTCAACAGCCACGGTCGTCATCGCGACGGCGTTGTCTTCGCGTTCGTTCAGGGTCACCGCGCGCTCGCCCGGCGCGGAATCGGGGTGCCCATCATCGAGGGGCGAAGGTGCTTGCTCATCGGAAGCCGACGCAGACGCTGCATCGGCGGAATCGGGGGTGTCGCTGCCGGCCAGGCCGGTGTCATCGTTCGCGGCAGCGCCATCGGCGCCAGCCGAAATGTCCGGACCATCTGCACTGGCGGCGGCCGGTGCATCGCGGTCCAGGGCCAGCTGCGGTTCCAGCTCGCCCAGGTCCTTCAGTTCCGACAGCGGCGGCAGCTCGTCCAGGCGCTTCAGGCCGAAGTAGTCCAGGAAGCCCTTGGTGGTGCCGAACAGGGCAGGCTTGCCGGGTACGTCGCGGTGGCCGACCACGCGGATCCACTCGCGCTCTTCCAGTGCCTGGATGATGTTGCTGCTGACCGCCACGCCGCGCACCTGCTCGATCTCGCCACGGGTGATCGGCTGCCGGTAGGCAATCAGCGCCAGGGTTTCCAGGGTGGCACGGGTATAGCGGGTCTTGCGTTCGGTCCACAGCCGGCTGATCCAGCCATGCACTTCGCCGGTCACCTGGTAGCGGAAGCCGGAGGCGACCTCGACCAGTTCCACGCCACGGCCTTCGCAGGCTTCGCGCAGGCGCTCAAGCGCACGTTCGATGCTGCCCGGCGGTGCCGGCTCCTCTTCCGGGAACAGGTCTTTCAGCTGGGCCAGGGTGAGCGGCTGGCTGGAGGCCAGCAGGGCACCCTCGACAATGCGGTTGATCAGCGTTTGGTCCATCGGCAGTCAGCGCTCACTCGTTCTCGTTGGCGGCGTCGTTGTCGTCGAACTCGCTGCTGAACTGCAGCGGGGCATTGGTATTGCCGGCCGCCAGCGACTTCACGTAGATCGGCGCCAGCGGTTCTTCCTGGACGATGTCCAGCAACTGTTCCTTGGCCAGTTCCAGCACCGCCAGGAACGTGACCAGCACGCCCAGCTTGCCTTCTTCAGCAGTGAACAGCCCTTCAAAACGATAGAACTTGCCGTCTTCCAGACGGCCCAGCACCTCGCCCATGCGCTGGCGGACACTCAGCGCCTCGCGCTTGATGGCGTGGCCGCTGAACAGCTCGGCGCGCTTGAGCACGTCGTGCAGGGCCAGCAGCATCTCCTTCAGGTCCACCGGCGGCGGCAGCTTCACCGCAGCGCGTTCGGGCATGAAGGCATGGGCCAGGCTGGTGTCGCGGTCCTGGCGGGGCAGGGCATCGATGTCCTCGGCGGCCTGCTTGAAACGTTCGTACTCCTGCAGCCGGCGCACCAGCTCGGCGCGCGGGTCGGCCTCATCGCCTTCCTCGCTGACCGGGCGCGGCAGCAGCATGCGCGACTTCACCTCGGCCAGGATCGCGGCCATCACCAGGTACTCGGCGGCCAGCTCGAAGCGCAGCTCGCGCATCACGGTGATGTATTCCACGTACTGCCGGGTGATCTCGGCCACGGGAATGTCCAGTACGTCCAGGTTCTGGCGGCGGATCAGGTACAGCAGCAGGTCCAGCGGGCCTTCGAAGGCATCCAGGATGACTTCCAGCGCGTCCGGCGGAATGTACAGGTCCTGCGGGATCTGCAGGACCGGTTGCCCATGCACCACGGCCAGCGGCATTTCTTGCTGCTGGGGGGCGGGCGGCCGGGTTGGCGGGTTCGCGTCGAGCGCGAGTTCGGAAGTCATCTAATGGACATCAGGATTGCAACGGACCAGTCGCGGCACCGGGTTCGCCGGGCCAACGCCACGGAGCCCCAGGGCACCAGACACGCCGGGATCGGCGCGATTCCACACAGGTAAAACAGCAGGACGCGCCGCAGGAAACGGCAGCGACGGAACTACGGGGAGGTCGTCTACGTGGCCCGGCCGGGTGGTCCGGTTTGAAGCAGCGGGACGGTCGTCGGGGGCTGCGTTGGCCGCAAAAACCGACGGGCTGCTGCATCCAGCCACGTGCAATGGAGCCTAGGGTAAGCCTTTGTCGCGCCAGTGTCCAGCCGGGCCGGGGCGGGGGCCGCATTGGCTAGAATCTGCGCACCCGACAACGCAAGCGAGGAAATGCCGTGTGGTATGTGATTGAAGGCTATGACGGCCAGGATGTGCTGGCGCAGCGGCTGCAGGCGCGGCCGGAACACCTGGCGCGCCTGCACGCGCTGCGCGACGAAGGCCGCCTGCTGCTGGCCGGGCCGTGCCCGGCAGTGGACAGCGAGGACCCGGGCCCGGCAGGTTTCAGTGGTTCGGTGGTGATCGCGCAGTTCGAGTCGCTCGTGCAGGCCCAGGCCTGGGCCGATGCCGACCCTTACGTAGCCGCGGGCGTCTACACCCATGTGCAGGTGCGTCCGTTCCGCAAGGTCCTGCCGTGAACGCGGAGCGGATCGAGCGGATGCGTGACGCACTGCAACAGGCGCTGGCCCCCAGCGTGCTGGAAATCGAAGACGACAGCCATCGGCATGCCGGCCACGCCGGTGCACGCGATGGCCGCGGTCACTTCAACCTGCATATCGTCAGCGAACGCTTCGCGGGACTGGGTCCGCTGGCCCGGCATCGCGCTGTCTATGCCGCGCTGGGGGCGATGATGGAGACCGACATCCACGCGCTGTCCATTCGCGCATTGACCCCGTCAGAACAGGGCTGAGCCCTTGTCCCACGCTGTCCCGGCGGGTCTCTCTGCGGGCCTGCCACAGACAGATTTCCATGTCCATTTCAGGACATTCGCCTAACGGACTGTTTACAAGCCCAGATGGAAACGCTTACATTCCGCGCCAATGCTGGTAGGTCCAAGCCGTGGAGGGCGGCTTCGTGAACAAGGCAGCTATCACAATCAAAGACGTCGCACGCGAAGCCCGGGTCTCCGTGGCCACGGTTTCCCGCGCGCTCAACGGGCATGAAAATGTCGCCGAACCGGTCCGCCAGCTTGTGCTGGAGGTGGCCGCGCGGCTGCGTTACACCCCGCACGCCGCCGCCCGCAGCCTGAGCAGCCGCCGCACCAATACGGTGGGCGTGGTGCTGCCTGACCTGTACGGCGAATTCTTCTCCGAGCTGATGCGCGGCATCGACAACGTCGCCCGCAACCGCCGCCAGCACCTGCTGGTGTCCAGCTACCACGGTGACCAGGAACAGCAGGGCGCGGCCCTGCGTGCCATGCGCGGCCGCGTCGACGGCCTGCTGGTGCTTTCGCCCTATGCGGAGAGCCCCGGCTTCCTGACCGACAACCTGCCGCAGTCGTTGCCGACGGTGTTGATCAACACCTATCTGCCCGGGCAGGACCACCCGGTGCTGAGCATCGATGACCATGCCGGTGCGATGGCGATGACCCGCCATCTGCTCGACGCCGGTCACCGCCGTATCGCTTTCATTTCTGGCCCGGACCTCAACTTCGACGCGCGCGAGCGCCTGCGCGGCTTCCGTGACGCGCTGGCGGCTTTCGGCAGTGACGCCGAAGGCATCGAGCTGCCCGGTGATTTCGACGAAGCTTCCGGCCATCGCGCCGGTCAGGAGTTGCTGGCAGCCGGAGCGCTGCCCGATGCCGTGTTCGCCGCCAACGACATGATGGCCCTGGGTTGCCTGTACGCCTTCACGCAGGCAGGGGTCCATGTGCCGTCCGATGTCGCCCTGGCGGGTTTCGATGACATTCCACTGGCGCGTTTCGTCCACCCGTCGCTGACCACCATGCAGGTCAGCATCGCCGAGCTCGGTGATCGGGCCATGACGCGCCTGATGCAGTTGATGGACGGCACCTCCACGGATGGGACAGGGGACAAGCAGACCCTGGTTCCCCGCTTGATAGTTCGCGATTCCACCACTCCGCCATCGGGCCGTTGAAGCCAGAGGCGTTCCTTCTTTTTTGATTGATCGCAGGGACCGCGCGAGCGGTCACCGCCACCCGGAGATTGAGTTGATGATGCATACCACCTTCCGCACGCCGGCGCGCCGGCTGCTGAGCACCGCACTGGTCAGCTGCCTGATGCTGGCCGCTGCTCCGAACGTCATGGCGCAGTCGGCCAACGCCAGCCTGCGCGGCCAGGTTGCCGGCGCCCAGGCGGGCACTGAAGTCACCGCCACCAACGTGGCTACTGGTACCGTCCGTCGCGGTACCGTGCGCGCCGATGGCAGCTACTCGCTGATGGGCCTGGACCCGGGCACCTACGACGTGGTCGCCAACGGCCAGACCCAGAAGGTCACCGTCACCGTGGCCTCGACCGCCACCCTGAACTTTGCCGGTGCCGCCAGCAGCACGCCGGGTTCGACCGCGGCGACCAACCTGGACACCGTCAACGTCGTCGCGCCGACCCTGTTGCAGGAAGTGCGCACGTCGGAAGTCGGCAAGACCGTCAGCCTGCAGCAGATCCAGACCACGCCGCAGGTCTCGCGTAACTTCCTGGAGTTCGCCGACGCGGTGCCGGGCCTGATCTTCACCCGTGACGCCAAGGGCAACACCTCGCTGCGCGGCGGTGCCACCAATGCCGATGGCACCAATGTGTACATCGACGGCGTGGGCCAGAAGAGCTACGTGAAGGGTGGCGGCGTGGCCGGCCAGTCCGGCAGTGCCGGCAACCCGTTCCCGCAGCTGGCCATTGGCGAGTACAAGGTCATCAGCGGCAACTACAAGGCCGAGTACGGCCAGGTGTCCAGTGCTGCCGTCACCGCTGCGACCAAGTCGGGTACCAACGAGTTCAAGGGTGAAGCCTTCTATCGTTACACCAACGACAGCATGCGCGCGATGACCCCGGCCGAACGCCAGCCGAACAAGGGCAAGGAAGATTCGGCCGAGAAGGAATACGGCTTCGCGCTGGGTGGCCCGATCATCCAGGACAAGGCCCACTTCTTCGTGACCTACGAAGCCAAGCGCTTCGACCTGCCGGTGACCATTGCGCCGGATGGTGCGGTCACCGCTGCTGCCGGCCTGCTGCCGGCCGCCGGCGCCGCCGGCCTTGGCCCGGCCAGCCAGCCGTTCCAGCAGGATCTGATCTTCGCCAAGATCGACTTCGAGCCGACCGACAATGACCGCATCGAGCTGACCTTCCAGGACCGCGACGAAACCCAGTCGCAGTTCAGTGGCCAGACCTCGCCGCAGGCCGGGCGCGAAGTGGTCAATACCGACCGTCGCTACGCCCTGCGCTGGAACCACAGCGGTGAGCGTTACTACAACGAACTGATGCTCACCCACGAGGATTCGTTCAACAACCCGACCCCGCTGACCCTGGCCAACGGCATCACCTACACCGCACCGGACGGTCCCGAAGACCGCACCGTGGTGAAGATCGGCGGTGCATCGGCACTGGATTCGCAGGTGAAGGGCCAGAAGGGCTGGTCGATCGAAGACAACCTGACCCTGGATGGCATCCAGTGGGCCGGCGACCACACCATCAAGATGGGCGTGAAGTACAAGCAGATCGACCTGTACGCTTCCGATGCGGCGCAGATCAACCCGACCTTCACCTATTCCCTGGGCGATCCGGACTTCCCGGATTCGATTCCGTACAAGGCGCAGTTCGTCAAGCCGGTGACCGGCGTGTCGGGCGTGTCCGGCGAAGTGCGTTCGAAGTCCAAGCAGTACGGCGTGTTCATCCAGGACGACTGGCAGGTCAACGACCACCTGCAGTTGAACATCGGCCTGCGCTGGGACTACGAAAAGACCCCGACCTACCTGAACTTCGTCACCCCGCAGCAGGTGGTCGACGCCATCTATTCGCAGGATCCGCGTGCGCCTGCCGGCCAGACCTACGCCGATTCGCTGGCACTGGGTGGCCTGGACATCAGCGACTACATCAGCAACGGTCACAACCGCAAGGCGTTCAAGGATGCCTGGCAGCCGCGCCTGGGCTTCTCGTATGACATCAACGCCGACGAGCAGCACGTGATCCACGGTGGTGCCGGCCGTTCCTACGACCGCGACCTGTTCGACAACCTGCAGCTGGAAACCACCAAGCTGGCCCTGCCGCAGCCGACCATCTACTTCCGCAACCCGGCCACCAACACCTGCATCAACGGCCAGGCCGCCTGCTATGACTGGAACCCGAACCTGCTCAACGGCATCGGCAACCTGCAGTCGCTGGTCGGCGCGACCAGCAATGCCGGCCTGGAAGTGGACCTGCTGAACAACAAGCTGAAGGCGCCGTACTCGGACCAGTTCAGCCTGGGCATGAGCAACCGGATCGGCGAGTGGCTGACCGATGCCACCATTGCTCGCACCCTGAGCTACGACGGCTTCGCCTTCACCCTGGGCAACCGTTACCCGACCGGCCAGTTCTTCGATGACCCGCGCCTGTGCGGCGGCACCGACCCGGGCCTGAGCCAGGCCTGGAGCTGCAACGTGCCGGGCTTCGGCAGCCTGATCATCGGCCAGCAGGGCATCAAGACCCGTGCGACCCAGGTGCTGCTGTCGGCGCAGAAGCCGTTCACCAAGGAAAGCGGCTGGGGCACCTCGATCGCCTACACCTGGACGACCGCGCGCCACAACCGCGACATCAACGAGAAGTACGCCTTTGACCGCGGCCTGATCGGTGACTACCCGACCATCCGTTCCAACGGCGCGCCGCGCCACCGCCTGGTGGTGACCGGTTCGTATGCGGGCTTCTGGGGCATCACCTTCGGCGGCAAGATCACCCTGGCAACCCCGACCGCCGTCAACGACTGGTACCCGGTGATGCAGGCCAGCGGTTACACCCTGCCGACGCCGCAGGCGGCCGTGCCCAACGCCACCGGCAAGTTCCTGGTGGGTGGCAAGATCTTCGGCTACCGTTCGGTCGACCTGCAGGCGACGAAGACGTTCAAGATGCCGGGCGATACCGAGCTGTACGCACGTATCGACATCATCAACGTGTTCAACTTCGACAACTTCTCCACCTACAACTACGTCAAGACCAACGGCAAGCTGCAGGCCAGCTACAACGAGACCGGCGAAATCATCGGTACGCCGCGTCAGATCAAGGCCGAAGTGGGCTTCCGCTTCTAAGTCCGGGTGTAGATGCACGACCCGATGCCGCCGGTCCGCCGGCGGCATCGGCTGAAGGGATACATGGCAATGGCCGGCTTCGTGCCGGTCCATTGCCCACGCCACTGCCGGGCAGGGGGCAGCGGCGTGGGCAATGATCGCGGTGTCAGGCCACGATTTCCGTGGTTTTTTAAGAACGCACCTTGTAAACGATTTCAGATCATTGGACGTTATGCTTTCCCATCGATCAGACCACCGGAGGAACCGCGCCATGCAGGCACGCCATCTGTTGTCCGCCGCAGCGTTGAGCCTGGCCGTGGCCGCCTGCCAGCCGGCCCAGCAGGAGCCTGCCAAGCCGCGCCCGCCGGTGATCCTGATCGAGGCCGACGCGCCGCCGCGGCCGATGAAACCTGAGCTGCCGCCGCTGTTCGATGACATCGAGCGCCGCACCTTCCAGTTCTTCTGGGACACCACCAACGAGATCAACGGGCTGACCCCGGACCGCTACCCGTCGCGGCCGTTCGCCAGCATCGCCTCGGTCGGTTTCGCGCTGACTGCCTATCCGATCGGCATCGAGAACGGCTGGGTCAGCCGCAACCAGGCGATCGACCGCACCCTGACCACGCTGAAGTTTTTCCGCGACGTGCCGATGGGCCCGCAGCGCACCGGCAAAGCCGGCTACAAGGGCTTCTACTACCACTTCCTGGACATGCAGGAGGGCCGTCGCTACGACAGCTGGGTTGAACTGTCTTCGGTGGACACCGCGCTGCTGATGATGGGCGTGCTGTTCGCGCAGTCGTACTACGACGGCGACGATCCGCGCGAGAAGGAGATCCGCCAGATCGCCGACACCCTGTACAAGAAGGTCGACTGGCCCTGGCTGCAGCAGCGTGCGCCGCTGATCTCGATGGGCTGGTTCCCCGAGAGTGGCTTCATCGACCATGACTGGATGGGCTACAACGAGGCGATGATGGTCTACATCCTCGCCCTGGGTTCGCCGACGCACCCGGTCAGCCCGGACGCGTGGACGGTCTGGACGCGTACCTATGACAACGACTGGGGTGTCTACCAGGGCCAGGAATACCTGTCCTTCGGCCCGCTGTTCGGCCACCAGTACAGCCACGTCTGGATCGACTTCCGCGACATCCAGGACGCGTACATGCGCGAGCGCGGCAGCACCTACTTCCTCAACAGCCGCTCGGCCGCGCTGGCCCAGCGCGAGTACGCCATCGCCAATCCGATGCAGTGGAAGGATTACGGCGAGAACGTGTGGGGCCTGACCGCCAGCGATGGCCCGCAGAACACCACGCAGGAGTATCGTGGCGAGCAGCGCCAGTTCCGCCATTACTCTTCGCGCGGCGCCGGCCTGCGCGAGAACTTCGATGACGGCACCATCGCGCCGACTGCCGCGATCGCGTCGGTGGTGTTCGCACCGGAACAGGTGATCCCGGCCACGCTGGAGATGCACAAGCGCTACGGCGATTACATCTATTCCAGCTACGGCTTCCTGGATTCGTTCAACCCCAGCTTCAACTACGACATCCCGATCAAGACCGGCCGCGTGGTGCCTGATCGCGGCTGGGTCGCCAGCGATTACATCGCCATCGACCAGGGGCCGATCCTGACCATGATCGCCAACTACCGCAACGACTTCGTCTGGGAAGTGATGAAGAAGAACCCGTACATCCGCAAGGGGCTGGAGCGGGCCGGATTCAGCGGTGGCTGGCTGGCGCCGGAGGGGTCGTTCCAGCCGCTGGAACTGCAGAAAGACGAAAAGGCCGCGGCAGCACGCGCGGTAGGTATCGCCGAATCACGCGCGGCTGCCGCGCAGGAACAGAAGAACAATGCCAACCGCACCACAGGCCAGGGCAAGTAACCCGATGCCGAACTGGATCGACCGCCTGCGCCGCTGGGCGCTGCCTGCCCTGGCCGCACTGGCCGTGGCCGGCTGCGCCCGCACCGAACCGGGCACCACCACCGTGCGCTTCTGGGCGATGGGCCGCGAAGCCGAGGTGGTCAGCGAGCTGATCCATGAGTTCGAAGCCGAAAACCCCGGCATCAAGGTGGACGTGCAGAACATCCCGTGGACCGCCGCGCACGAGAAGCTGCTGACCGCGTTCGCCGCCGATGGCCTGCCGGATGTCTGCCAGCTCGGCAACACCTGGGTACCGGAGTTTGCCGAGCTCGATGCGCTGACCCCGTTGCAGCCGTTCGTCGATCATTCGGCCGTGGTCGATGAGAAGGATTATTTCCAGGGCATCTGGGATACCAACGTGATCCACGGCGAGCTGGTCGGCGTGCCGTGGTATGTCGATACGCGCCTGATCTACTACCGCAAGGACCTGCTGGCCAAGGCCGGCTACGACCACCCGCCGCGCACGTGGCAGGAATGGGACGAGCAGATGGCGGCGATCAAGCGCATGCAGGGCCCGAACCGCTATGCGGTGCTGATGCCGATCAACGAGTTCGAGCAGCAGCTGTCGCTGGCGCTGCAGCAGCCCGACCCGCTGCTGCGCGAAGACGACACCCGCGGCAACTTCGCCAGCCCGGGCTTCCGCCGCACGCTGGCCTTCTACGCCAACATGTTCGAGCAGGGCTGGGCGCCGAAGATGTCCGAGACGCAGATCTCCAACGTCTGGGACGAGTTCTTCCGTGGCTTCAATGTGTTCTACATCTCCGGCCCCTGGAACATCCGCGAGTTCAAGAAGCTGCAGCCCAAGGAACTGGAAGGGCAGTGGGGCACGGCCGCGCTGCCGGGGCCGGACGGCCCGGGTGCCGGCATCGCCGGAGGCACCAGCCTGGTGATCTTCCGCAAGTCGCAGCAGAAGGAAGCGTCGTGGAAGCTGATCGAGTTCCTGTCGCGCCCGCAGATCCAGGCACGTTTCCATTCGATCATCGGCGACCTGCCGCCACGTCGCAGCACCTGGAGCGCGCCGTCGCTGGCCAACGATCCACTGGCCGCAGCGTTCCGTGACCAGCTGGAGCGGGTCAAGCCGACGCCGAAGGTGCTCGAATGGGAGCGCATCGTGCAGGAAATGCGCATCGTCACCGAGAAGGTGGTGCGCGGTGGCCTGCCACAGGACAAGGCCGTGGAAGAGCTCGACCAGCGCGTGGACAAGGTGCTGGCCAAGCGCCGCTGGATGCATGAACAACAACGCCTGCAGCAGCGCGTGCCGTCGCCGCGATCCAGCAGCGCCGTCGCCGCCGGGAGCGCGCAATGAAACGTACTTCGCTTGCCGGCTGGATCTTCGCCGGCCCCTCGCTGATCGTGCTGGGCGTGTTCTTCGGCCTGCCGGTGGCCTCGGCGCTGGCGCTGAGCGTGACCGACTTCGACCTGTATGCGCTGGCCGACAGCAGCAACCTGCGCTTTGTCGGGCTGGGCAACTACATCGACCTGCTGCAGACGCCGATGTTCTGGAAGTCGCTGTGGAATACCACCTACTTCGTGCTGATCGGCGTGCCGTTATCGATCGGCGTGTCGCTGGGCGCGGCGATGCTGCTCAACGCACCGGCGGCGCGCTTCAAGGCGCTGTTCCGCACTGCGCTGTTCGCCCCGGTGGTGACCACGCTGGTGGCGGTGGCGGTGATCTGGCGCTACCTGTTCCATACCAGCTACGGCCTGGTGAACTACGGGCTGGGTCATCTGGGCATCAGCCCGATCGACTGGCTGGGTGATCCCAACTGGGCGATGCCGACCATCATGCTGTTCGCGGTATGGAAGAACTTCGGCTACAACATGGTGATCTTCCTGGCCGGCCTGCAGGCGATCCCGCATGACCTGTACGAGGCCGCGCGCATCGATGGCGCCTCGCGCTGGAAGCAGTTCCTGCACATCACCCTGCCGATGCTCGGCCCGGTGCTGCTGGTGGTCGGGGTGATTACCGTGTCCGGCTACTTCCAGCTGTTCGCCGAACCGTACGTGATGACCCGCGGCGACCCACTGCAGAGCACCGTCAGCGTGCTGTATTTCATGTTCGAGGAAGGCTTCAAGTGGTGGAACCTGGGACGCGCCTCGGCTGTGGCGTTCCTGCTGTTCCTGATCATCCTGGCGGTGACCACCGTGATGCTGCGTTTCGGCCGCAAGAGGCAGTTGGTATGAGTCGTGAAATCGGCCAGTCGCGCTGGTACCCGTGGATGATCAATGGCGCGTTGCTGGTGCTGGCCCTGGTCAGCCTGGCGCCGCTGCTGTGGATGGTGTCGGTCTCGTTCATGCCGCAGGGCGAGGCCAGCCATTTCCCGCCACCGCTGCTGCCTTCCAGCGTCACCACGCACAACTACCATGAGCTGTTCGCGCGCACCGGCATGGGCGGCAACTTCGCCAACAGCCTGCTGGTGTCGCTCGGCATCACGGTCGGTTCGCTGCTGCTCAACACCATGGCCGGCTATGCGTTCGCCAAGCTGAACTTCGTCGGCCGCGAGCGCCTGTTCCAGGTGCTGATGGCGGCACTGGTGATTCCAGCGCAGGTGGCCATGCTGCCGCTGTTCCTGCTGATGAAGCAGCTGGGGCTGGTCAACAGCTTCGGCGGCGTGATCGTGCCGGCGCTGGCCAGCGTGTTCGGCATCTTCCTGGTGCGCCAGTACGCGCGTTCGATTCCGGACGAACTGCTGGAGGCGGCACGCATCGACGGGGCAGGGGAGCTGCGCATTTTCTTCCAGATCGTGCTGCCGATGCTCAAGCCGGTGCTGGTGACCCTGGCGATCTTCACCTTCATGGGGGCATGGAACGATTTCATGTGGCCGTTGATCGTGCTGACCGACCAGGAGCACTACACTTTGCCGGTGGCGCTGGCCACCCTCTCGCGCGAGCACATCATGGACGTGGAAATGATGATGGCCGGCGCGGTGGTCACCGTGGTCCCGGTGCTGGCGCTGTTCCTGGTGCTGCAGCGGTACTACATCCAAGGTCTGTTGCTGGGGAGCGTCAAGGGATGAAGCGAGCGATCGCCGTTGGACTGGGCCTGTTGTGGACCTCCCTGGCGATCGCCGCACCTCCGGCGCTGCCGGCACCGAAGGTGCTGGACGACTTCGACGACATCGCGGCCTGGAAGCTGGTGCTGTCCGACCAGGTCAGCGGTTCGCTGCGTCCGGTCAGCGGCGCCGGCGGTGGCCGCGCGCTGTGCCTGGACTACGATTTCCACGATGTCTCCGGCTATGTTGGCATCCGTCGCGCGCTGAACGTCGAGTACCCGGTCAATTACCGCTTCGGCTTCCAGCTGCGCGGTGATTCACCGGGCAACGACCTGCAGTTCAAGCTGATCGATGCCAGCGGCGACAACGTCTGGTGGGTCAACCGGCCCGGTTACAGCTTCCCCAAGGCGTGGACGCCGGTCGAGTACCGGCGTCGGCAGATCGACAAGGCATGGGGGCCGTCGCCCGAGAAGGAGATGGCACGCAGCGCCGCGGTTGAATTCACCATCTACAGCAAGGTCGGCGGCCGCGGCACGGTGTGCTTCGACAAGCTGACCCTGCAGGGCCTGCCGCCGCAGGATGATTCGGCGCTGGTGCCGTCGGTGATCGCCGATACCGCCACCGCGCTGCAGGACCGCATGATCGATGGCAAGAGCGATACGTTCTGGATCAGCGGTGGCGTCAAGCAGCAGACCATCAGCCTGGACCTGCACAAGAGCCGCGAGATCGGCGGTGCGGTGATCGACTGGCTGCCGAACCTGGAAGCGCGCCGCTATACCGTGCGTACCTCGGAAGATGGCCGCGACTGGCGCACCGTGCGCGAGGTGACCAGTGGCGCGGGTGGCCGTGACTGGCTGGCGCTGCCGGATACCGATGCACGCTACGTGCGCTTCGATCTGCAGGATGGCCCGAACTGGCGCTACGGCATCCGTGACATCGCACTGAAGCCGCTGGCGTTCGCGGCCACGCCCAATGCCTTCCTGTCCTCGGTGGCCGCCGATCTGCCGCGTGGCTCGCTGCCGCGTGCCTATGTGGGCGAACAGCCGTACTGGACCCTGCTCGGCCTTGATGGCGGCCAGGAACAGGCGCTGATCAGCGAGGATGGCGCGTTGGAGCCGGCCAAGGGCAGCTTCAGCATCGAGCCGTTCATCCGCCTCGATGGCAAGCTGCTGGACTGGTCAAAGGTCGCGATCACCCAGTCGCTGCAGGATCACTACCTGCCGATCGCCAATGTCGATTGGGTGCATGAAAAGGCCGGCCTGGCGGTGACCGGTTTCGTGCAGGGAACGCCGGAGCGTGCGCAGCTGATCGGCCGCTACCGGCTGAGCAATCCGGACAAGGTGGCGCACGAATACACCCTGGCACTGGCGATCCGGCCGTGGCAGGTCAATCCGCCCACGCAGTTCCTCAATACCGTCGGTGGCTTCAGCCGCATCGATGCACTGGATGTCGGCGAGCAGCTGGTGAGGGTCAACGGTGAGCCGCGCATCTACCCGCTGCAGGTTCCGGATGCGCGCTTTGCCAGCACGTTCGATGGCAAGCTCGATGCGATGCATCTGGCGGACGGCAAGTACCCGGCGGCCACCGCAGTGAAGGACAGCACCGGCATGGCGTCGGGCGCGTTGATCTACACGATCAAGCTCGAGCCCGGCCAGAGCCGCGAGGTAGCGGTGGTACTGCCGCAGACCGGTGGCTGGGCGCCGAAGGCGCTGGACGTGGCCAAGGCGCAGGCGCAGGTGGCCGAGCAGTGGCGGCAGAAGCTGGGCGTGGTCTCGCTGCAGGTACCCGCTGCGGGCCAGCCGCTGGTCGACACCCTGCGCACGGCAGTCGCGCACATGCTGATCTCGCGCGTCGGGCCGCGCCTGCAGCCGGGCACGCGTTCCTATGCCCGCAGCTGGATCCGCGATGGCGCGATGATTTCCGAGGGCCTGCTGCGCATGGGGCGCAGCGATGCGGTGCGTGACTACATCAACTGGTATGCGCCGTACCAGTTCGAGAACGGCAAGGTACCGTGCTGCGTCGACGCGCGCGGCAGCGACCCGGTGCCGGAGAACGACAGCCACGGTGAGCTGATCTACAGCATCGCCGAGTACGGGCGCTATACCGGCGACAGCACTTTCACCGAGCTGATGTGGCCGCACGTGCAGGGCGCTTACACCTACATGGAGCAGCTGCGCGCCAGCGAGCGCACCGAAGAGAACCGCGCGCGCAACCCGGCCTTCTACGGGATGATGCCGGCCTCGATCAGCCACGAAGGCTATTCGGCCAAGCCGATGCATTCGTACTGGGACAACTTCTGGGCGCTGCGCGGCTACAAGGATGCGGCGCTGCTTGCGACCCAGCTGGGCAAGGTCGAGGCGATGCAGATCGCTGAATCGCGTGACCAGTTCCGTGGTGACCTGCAGGCTTCGCTGCTGTCGGCGATGCAGCAGCACAAGATCGACTACCTGCCGGGCTCGGCCGAGCTGGGCGATTTCGATGCGACCTCGACCACCATCGCACTGGCGCCGGGCGGCGAGCAGGGCCGACTGCCGCAGCAGGCGCTGGAGGCGACCTTCGAGCGCTACTGGAAGGAGTTCGTGGCCCGTCGCGATGGCAAGCGGGAGTGGAAGGACTACACCCCGTACGAGTGGCGCAACGTGGCGGCGTTCGTGCGCCTGGGCTGGCGTGACCGCGCCTGGCAGGCCACCGAATTCTTCTTCAAGGACCGTGCGCCGCAGGCCTGGAACCAGTGGGCCGAAGTGGTCTCGCGCACCCCGCGCAAGCCGTTCTTCGTCGGTGACCTGCCGCACGCGTGGGTGGCCTCGGATTTCGTGCGTTCGGCGCTGGACATGTTCGCTTACAACCGCGACATGGACGATGCGCTGGTGCTGGCCGCTGGCGTGCCGAGCGCGTGGCTGCAGGGCGAGGGCATCGCCGTTCAGGGCCTGCGCACGCCGCAGGGCCAGCTCAACTACCGCCTGCAGCGCAGCGACAAGCAGCTGGTGCTGGAGGTACAGCCGGGCCTGCTGCCACCGGTCGGTGGCGTGGTGTTGCCGTGGCCGTACGCCGGTGATCCGGGCGAGGCGACCATCAACGGTGAAGCGGCCGAATGGGTCAACAGGGAACTGCACGTGCACCAGCTGCCGGCGCGGGTCGAGATCGATGTACCGAGCGCGGTGCGCCGCGCCGAGCGCAAGGGGCAGTAACGATGAAGCAGCAGGGGGCAAGGGTGCGCACGACCGTGCGTGCCCTGGGGCTGGCAATTGCATTGGCATTGCCGGGCGCGGTGATGGCGGCCGAGCCGGCCGCCGCGGCAGCGGCTGACGTTGCCACCGCGCCAGGCATGAGCATGGTCACCTTCAACCTGCATCATGACCGCGAGGACTGGCCAAGCCGCCGCCGCACCATCCTGGCCGAGCTCAAGCGCCTGCAGCCGGATGCGGTTGCCCTGCAGGAGGTGATCCAGCGCCGCAACGTGCGAAACCAGGCGCAATGGCTGGCCAACCAACTCGGCTACAAGTACGTGTTCGTGTCCACCGATCCGGTCGGCGCGCCCAAACGCTACGGCAATGCATTGCTGACCCGGCGGCCGATTCTTGCCCACGGCGATCATCTGCTGCAGCCGTTGGATGACTACCGCACGGTTGCCCACCTGCGCATCGACGTCGACGGTACGCCGGTGAATGTCTACGCCACGCATCTCAACGAGCGCAGTGACGAGAACGGGCAACGCATCCGCCGCAGCCAGGTCGAGGACCTGCTGCGCTTCATCGCTGCAACGTCGGCCGGTGCACCAGTGGTGATTGCTGGCGACTTCAATGCACTGGTGGATGCCGGCGACCTGAGCGAGCTGCGCAGCCACTACGGCGACAGCTACGGCAGCGTGCACGTGAACACCGACCTTGCCGGGGTCAGTACGCTCAACCGCCACTATTACCAGGCGCCCTCACGGATCGACCACATCTTCTTCCAGCAGGACGAGATGGTTGCGCGCGAGGCGAAGATCCTGTTCGACCAGCCCGACGACAGCGGTCGCTGGGCCTCGGACCACTACGGCGTGTGGACCCGCCTGCAGTTCGCGCCGAAACCCTGAGCACACCTGCTTCGGCAGGTGCCAACCCTGGTTGGCGCGAACAACGGCACCGACCAAGGTCGGCAACCGCCACTGCGGTGCCCGTGCTGCCGGCGGCGTCCGTGTCCCTGCATTGGTAGGTGCCAGCCTTGGTTTGCACGGACGTATCCGCGTGCGTTGAATCAACGCCGCCGACCAAGGTCGGCAACCACCACGGCGCGGCACAAACAGAAACGGCGGGGATCATCGATCCCCGCCGTTTCGTTTCACGCGATCAAAGAATGATCAGTTCGCCGGCGGCGTGCGCTTGGCGGCCTCTTCATCTTCTTCGTCGGCCTTGGCTTCGGCGGCCTGGGCGGCAGCGTCGGTGTGGCCATCGGCGACCGGATCGATCGACGGCGTCACCACCGCTTCGGCGACCGGGGCAGCGGCTTCGACCGGAGCGGCTTCCACCACTACCGGGGCGACCGGCTGTTCGGCGACCACGACGGGCTCCACGACCGGCTTCGCTTCAACCACCGGAGCGACCTCAACGGCAACTAGCGGCTGGGCTTCGACTACCGGGGCGGCTTCAACGATCTCCGGCTTGGCTTCAACCACCGGAGCAACCTCGGTAACGGCGGGCCTGGCTTCAGCCACCGGTGCAGCCTCGACTGCCGCCGGCTTCGCTTCGATCACCGGGCCAACCTCAATCACCGGGGCTGCTTCAACCGCGACCGGCTTTGCTTCGACCGCCGGAGCAGCAGCGGCCACCGGCTGCGCCGGGGTTGCTGCATCGATGGCGTCGAGCATGCTGGTCTGCACCGGCGAGGACACCGGCTCTGCCTTCGCTGCGGTTTCGACCGGCGCCGGCACTTCGGCGGTGATCGGTGCGGTAGCCTCGACCACGGCGCTGCTCACCACCGCGACCGGCGCGGCGACAACAGCGGCGGCAGCGCGGGCCGGCTTCTCGGCTTCGACAGCGACCGGCTCGGCTTCGTCATCGAAGTCGAACTCCGGTTGCGAACGGGCCGGCTGTGCAGCAGCGACCGGCGCAGTGCCGGCAGTGCTGTCGATGTTCGGCTCGGCGCCATCGGCGTCATCACCGTCATCACCATCGTCCTGGTCATCACCCAGGGAATCGTTGCCGGCGGCGTTCTCGGCGCCACCGCGACGACGACGACGGCCACCACGACGGCCACGGCGACGGCGGGTCGCGCCTTCGCCTGCCTGCTCGCCATTGGCGTCGGTTGCAGCCTCTTCACCGGCAACCGCAATCACCTCGGCCTCGCTGGCAGCGTTGGCAGCGGTCTCGACCGGTGCTGCGGCGTCCACCGGAGCGGCGGCCAGCGGCGCAACCGGGGCAGTAGCTTCCTGCGCGGTCACCACATTGGCGGCGACGGCGGTGGCGGCCACGGCTGCTGCCGCGGTCACGGCTTCGGCCGGTGCATCGGCGGCGTTGCGCTGCGGCTTCTCGGCCGGCTTGTCACCGTCCTGCTGCTGCGGACGCGGCTGCTTGGGCTGCTTCAGCTTCGGCTGCTGCTGGTTCTGGTTCTGGTTCTGGTTCTGGCCCTGCTGCTCGTTGCGCGGCTTGTTCTGCTGCTGCGGCTGCTGCTGGCCATCCTTCTGCTGCGGTTCCTTCTGCTTGCCCTGCTGCGGCTGCTGCTGGGCATTGCCGTTGTTGCCGTTGCGGCCGTCCTTGTTGCGCTGCTCACCACGGTCCTTGCGGTTGCCGCCATCCTTCTGCTGCTGCGCGTTGCCGTTGCCACCGTTGCCACGGTTTTCGTCGCGACGGTCCTTGCGGTCCTTGTTGCGATCCTTGTTGCGATCCTTGCGGCCGCCATCCTGCTGCTGGCGGGCGGCCGGAGCCGCCGGTGCCGGTGCCGGCGCCGGTTCGCCACCGAACACGCGCTTGAGCCAACCGATCACGCCGCCCGCCGGGGCCGGCGCAACAGGCGCTGCAGCGACCGGAGCCGGGGCCACTGCGGCCGGTTCCACTTCCTCGCGCACCGGGGCTGGGGAGGTGTGCTTGACCTGGGTCACCGCCGGCGGCGGGATGTTCAGCTGGCCCTTGGTCAGCGCGTGCACCGGCAGCTTGCGCGGGGTGCCGCGCTGGTAGCTGGGCTTGTTGCTCTCTTCACCCAGCTCGTTCTCGCGCAGGCGGGTGACGGTGTAGTGCGGGGTGTGCAGCTGCTCGTCGGCGACGATCACGATCGGCGCCTCGTGGCGCTGCTCGATCTCGCGCAGGGCGCTGCGCTTCTCGTTCAGCAGGTAATTGGCGATCTCCACCGGGGCCTGCACCAGCACCTGCCCGGTGTTCTCCTTCATCGCATGCTCTTCAGCCACGCGGATGATCGACAGCGACAGCGATTCGACGCTGCGCATGCGGCCGTGGCCGTCACAACGCGGGCAGACGATCTGGCTGGATTCACCCAGGCTCGGGCGCAGGCGCTGGCGGCTCATTTCCAGCAGGCCGAAGCGCGAGATGCGGCCGACCTGGACGCGCGCGCGGTCGTACTTCAGCGCGTTGGCCAGGCGGTTCTCGACCTCACGCTGGTGCTTGTTGGAGGCCATGTCGATGAAGTCGATCACCACCAGGCCGCCCAGGTCACGCAGGCGCAGCTGGCGGGCCACTTCCTCGGCCGCTTCCAGGTTGGTCTGGAACGCGGTGTCCTCGATGTCGCTGCCCTTGGTGGCGCGCGAGGAGTTCACGTCGACCGCGGTCAGCGCTTCGGTCTGGTCGACCACGATCGAGCCGCCCGACGGCAGGCGCACGTTGCGCTCGTAGGCGCCTTCGATCTGCGACTCGATCTGGAACCGGTTGAACAGCGGGATGTCGTCCTTGTAGTGCTTGAGCTTGCGCAGGGTCTGCGGCATCACCTGCTGCATGAACTCGCGGGCGTGCTCGTACATCTCCTCGGTGTCCACCAGGATCTCGCCGATGTCGGCGCGCAGGTAGTCACGCAGGGCGCGCACGATCAGGCGCGATTCCTGGTAGATCAGGAACGGGGCCGGCTTGCTCAGCGCGGCCTCGGCGATGGCGCGCCAGACGTTGAGCAGATAGTCCAGATCCCACTGCAGCTCTTCCGCATCGCGGCCGACGCCGGCGGTACGGATGATCACGCCCATGTCATCAGGGATGTTCAGCTTGTCCAGGGCGTCCTTCAGTGCGGCACGGTCTTCGCCCTCGATGCGACGGGAGACACCGCCGGCGCTGGGCGAGTTCGGCATCAGCACCATGTAGCGGCCGGCCAGCGAGATGAACGTGGTCAGGGCGGCGCCCTTGTTGCCACGCTCTTCCTTGTCGACCTGGACGACGATCTCCTGGCCTTCCTTCAGCAGTTCGCGGATGCCGGCCTTGTTGTGGTCGACACCGGCCTGGAAGTAGTCGCGGGAGATTTCCTTCAGCGGCAGGAAGCCATGGCGGCCACCACCGTATTCGACGAAGGCCGCTTCCAGCGAGGGCTCGATGCGGAAGATCCGGCCCTTGTAGATGTTGGACTTCTTCTGTTCCTTCGACGGCTGTTCGATGTCGATGTCATACAACGACTGGCCATCCACGATGGCAACACGCAGCTCTTCAGCCTGCGTGGCGTTGATCAGCATTCGCTTCATTGTTGCGTTCCTCGCAAGCGGCTACCGCGCGGAACGCCATGGGGTTTCGCCTCTGGACACGGTTCGCCGCCCATTCGCGCAAGCGCGGGGAGGGCGGCTTGGGTTTCCAGCGCTACGACACCACGGCAGGCCGCGGGAGCGCTTCACTCTTATGGGTTTTGGGGTGTTACAGGCCGCAGGCAGCTGTCAGCCAGGCTGGAGCGCCACGCGGGACATGTTCAGCACGGTTGCGTGTCAGGCATCCGGCGATGGCCGGGAAGGCCGGTGAGCCGCTAACATGGCCGCCCCGCGGGCGGTGGTCGCGCACTGTGCCGGATTCGTCGGAAGCTGGGCTTCTGGCCCTGAGTAACTTCCAACGAAATCAATCCCTTATCTCGCCCCCCGAGTGTAACAGAATAAACAGCCTGATGACCGCCCAAGACCCGACCAAACCCGCTGGCGACAAGCCTTCCGTGCGCATGATCACCGTTCCCGCCGACCGCGCCGGCCAGCGCCTGGACAACTTCCTGCTTGGCCAGCTGAAGGGCGCCCCGCGCAGCCTGGTCTACAAGCTGGTGCGCAGCGGCCAGGTACGGGTGAATGGCGGCCGTGCCAAGGCCGAACGCAAGCTGGAGGCGGGTGACGAGGTGCGTGTGCCGCCGGTCCGTCTCAGTGAAGAGGGAGACAAGGCCGGTCCTCCGGAGGCGTTCATGCGCCGCCTGGAGCAGGCCATCGTCTTCGAGGACGCCCGCCTGCTGGCCCTGAACAAGCCCACCGGCGTGGCCAGCCACGGTGGCAGCGGCATCAGCTTCGGCGCCATCGAGACCCTGCGCGCGCTGCGCCCGGGGCAGACCCTGGAGCTGGTCCACCGGCTGGACCGCGACACCTCGGGCCTGCTGATCGTGGCCAAGAAGCGCTCGGCGCTGAGCGAACTGCAGGCCCTGCTGCGTGAAGACCACGGTGCCGGCATCCGCAAGCGCTACCTGACCCTGCTGGCCGGGCGCATGCCCGACGGCGTGATGACGGTCGATGCGCCGCTGCATGTCGGCCTGCGCCAGGGTGGCGAGCGTCACGTGCAGGTCAACGCGATCGGCAAGGAATCGATCAGCCACTTCCGGGTGCTGGAGCGCCGCGGCGGCCATTCCTACTGCGAGGTACGCATCGAGACCGGCCGTACCCACCAGATCCGCGTGCATGCCCAGCACCTGGGGCATCCGGTGGCCGGTGACGACAAATACGGCGATCCTGCGGTCAACAAACGGCTTCGTGAGCAGATCGGGCTGAAGCGCCTGTTCCTGCACGCGGCCTCGCTGGAGTTCGCGCTGGACGACGGCAAGAGCCCGTATGTGCTGAACGCACCGCTGGCGGATGAGCTGGTCGAGGCGCTGGACCGCCTGCGCTGACGGCGGTTCGGCGGCGCCGGGTGCTTGGTCGGCGCCGTCGCTTCCCTGCGATGAGTGGGCTTGTCACTTTCTTTGCTCGTGCACCGCGCTGCAGGAGCAACGCGGAACGGCGCAGCCGGCCCGCAGGGTGGCGCACATGGATGTGTGCCATCAAGAAAGTAACCAAAGAAACACGCCGCCATCCGCGAGCCGGCGCTGCGCGCCGGTACCCTGGGCTCCTCGGTCCGCCGAGGGGCGGCGCGGAACTCGCTGCGCTCAGACACCCGCGCCTCTTCGCCCTCGCCGGACCTGCGGTGCTCGGCTCGCTACAAGGCGGACCTGACAGCCGCAGCGTAGACCCATACCCGCACGCGGCCCTTGTAGAGTCGAGCCACGCTCGACTCACGCGCGCAGCGCGGGCTTCGCTTTTTCATTCTTTCATCGCGCGGCTGGCACGCCTATAGCCTGTCAGAGGCCGGGCGAGGTGGGTTTGCGGGGGTGTAAGCGCCATGGATGGCGCGCCCAAGCCCCCAAGGATGGGTTTACGGCGTCCCCCGCAAACCCACCTCGCCCGGCCCAACCCGGAATGTCGCTCCGCCAGCCGCGAGGGGGCTCAGCCCGTTGGCCGCAACCCCTTCACCACTTGAACAACACCAGGCTGATCGCCAGCGTGCCCATGCCCGCCACCAGGCCGTACACGGTTTCGTGGCCCTTGGCATATCGCTTGGCCGCAGGCAGCAGCTCATCCAGCGCCAGGAACACCATCACGCCGGCGATCAGTCCGAACACCCAGCCAAACGTAGCGTGCGACAGCGATCCTGACAGCAGCCAGTAGCCCAGCGCCGCGCCCACCGGCTCGGCCAGGCCGGACAGCAGGCTGGCACTGAACGCATAGAACTTGTTCTGGGTGGCGAAGTACACCGGCACCGCGATTGCGATGCCCTCGGGAATGTTGTGGATGGCGATGGCGAAGGCCAGCGGCATGCCCACCGACGGGCTTTCCAGGGTGGCGAAGAAGGTCGCCAGCCCTTCCGGGAAATTGTGCGCGGTGATCGCGACCGAGGTCAGCAGTGCGACCCGCTTCAGGTACTCGCGGCTGTTCTCGCGGAACGCAGGATCCTGTTTGTCCAGGCTGTCATGCGGGTTGGGAATGAAGTGGTCGATCAGCACGATCACGATCACGCCCAGCAGGAACGCCAGGGTGCCGTAGGTGAAGCCGGTGCGCTCGCCATAGGCCAGGGCGAACGATGCGATCGACTTGTTGAGGATTTCCGACAGCGACACATAGACCATCGCGCCGCCGGCGAAGGCCAGGCCGAACGCCAGCAGGCGCGGATTGGGGCGGCGCGAGAACAGCACCAGCAGGCTGCCGATGGCGGTAGCGAGGCCGGCCGCAAGGGTGACCGCCAGCGCGATCCAGATGTTTTCGGGGGGAATCTGCAGCATGTACCGACGCGGTCCTGGTCAACAGACAGCCGCCCCGGGCAAGGCCGGGGCGGCGAGGGCGAGGCGGGCGTCGGCTGGCCTCGTCGGGGCGCGGGCGATCAGCCGCCGCGGCGCAGGCGTTCTTCGATGGCGAAGCACTGGTCCGGCTTCGGCTGCGGTGGGTTGAAGCTGACCGGCACTTGGATGGTGGCCGGCACCGGCTGGCCGTTGCGGGTGGCCGCGTTGAACTGCCAGCCCTGCACGGCGGTCTTGGCCAGCTCGTCCAGCTGCGGGTTGCCGGCGCCGGTCAACAGGGCCACGTCGCTCGGCTTGCCGTCGGTGCCGATGGTGACCTTGAAGGTGCTGGTGCCGCCCACGCCCATGCACGCCAGCTCAAGCGGGTACTGCGGCGGCGGCGTCTTCACTGCAGCCACTTCGGTCGGCGGCGGCGGTGGCGGTGCCGGCGGCTCGGACGGGCCACAGCCGGCCAGGCCGGTCGCAGCGATCAGGGACAGGCTCAGCAAACGTACGTTCATGGCAGTTGCTCCGTCAGGGCCGAAGTCTTTGCAGCGCAGATGAAGTCGTTCTCGCTCAGGCCGCCCACGTCGTGGGTGGAAAAGCGCACGACCGCGCGGTCGTAGTGCACGCCCAGGTCCGGATGGTGGTCCTCGCGGTGGGCAATCCAGGCCAGCGCGTTCACGAAGGCCATGGTGGCGTAGTAATCCTTGAAGCGGAAGGTGCGCGTCAGGGCCTGTCCGCCCTCGCTCAGCTCCCAGCCGGGAATCTGCGGCAGCAGTTCGGCCAGGCGGGCCTCGCCCAGCTTGTGGTCGCTGCCTTTGCGCGGCACGCAACGGGCCTGGGCCAGTGGAATCAGGTCGGCCATGGGAATCTCCACCTCGTGTTGACTGAACAATGCGCCGGACGGTGTATAAACCGAATGAGCGGCTGACGCTTACTTGGCTAGAATAGCCTGATGATCCAGATCTCCGACACTGCCCAGACCCATTTCCGCAAGCTGATCGAACGCGAGGGCGTGCCCGGCATGGGCGTGCGTCTCAGCGCGGTCGATCCTGGCACTCCGCGCGCCGACGCCCGGCTGGAGTTCGCCGAGCCGGCCGACCTGCTCGGTGACGAGTGGGCGGTGGACTGCGATGGCTTCACCCTGTATGTCGATGCCAGCAGCGTCGGCTGGCTCGATGGCGCCGAGATCGACATCGTCGCCGGCAGTGCCGGTACCCAGCAGCTGACCATCAAGGCGCCGCGCATCAAGGGCGAAGCACCCGGCGATGCCGCCTCGCTGGTCGAGCGCGTGCACTGGGTGGTGGAAAACGAAATCAATCCGCAGCTGGCCTCGCATGGTGGCAAGGTGGCCGTGCAGGAAGTCTCGGCCGAAGGCGTGGTGCTGCTGCGCTTCGGTGGTGGCTGCCAGGGCTGCGGCATGGCCGACGTGACCCTCAAGCAGGGCATTGAAAAGACCCTGATGGGCCGCGTGCCGGGCGTGACCGCCGTGCGCGACGCGACCGACCACGACAGTGGCCACGCGCCGTATATCCCTCGCGGCAACGCCGCCTGATCGCTGACGCGTGCCTCTGACCCGGGCCGAGCAATTCATCGACCTGCTGCTGGCCCGCCAGCAGCCCAGGGCCGTCCTTGAGAAAACCACGCGCCTGCCGTATGGCTGGGCGCTGTGGCTGCGCTCGCTCGGTCCGTTGCCGCGGCCGCTGCATGCCAGCGAGTTGATCGCGGTGCTGCTGCCACGACCGCTGCCAGGGCCGCCTGGGCAATTGCCCCGGTTGTCACCCTGGCAAGCACTGCGCCGTCTGTTCTGGCAGGACTGGGATGCTGCGCCGCGCGACCAGCGCTGGATGCGCTGGATCTCGGCATTGGCCAGTGCGCTGCTGCACCTGCTGTTCTTCATGCTGCTGCTATGGGTGGCAGTGATCCGCACCACGGCACCGGAAGAAGAAGGCGCCGAGGGCGAGCGCGTGCAGGTGGAGTTCGTCGGTCGCGCCACCCAGGAAGGCGGCGGCGATCAGCCGGGTGCCGACGCGGCGGCGGCTGCACCGCCGGGCCAGGTTGCAGCTGGCCAGAACGCAGGGGCCGCAACGGCGCCTGAGCCGCGTCCTGCGTCCGCGTCGGCAGCTGCGTCCGCTCCCGCTCCGGCTGCAACGGCCAGCGTGCCACCGCCGCCCGCCGAATCCGAGCCAGCGCCGGTCGCGGCACCGCCACCGTCACCGGTGCAGGCCACCGAAGTGGCCGAGGCCAGTACGGATTTCGTGGTGCCACCGGTCAGCGTGCCGCGCACCGAGGTCAGCATCGTGCCGCGCGACGTCACGCCGTCGGTGCGCGAGCGCAACGTGCAGCCGGTGCAGGCACCGCCCACCCCAACCACCTTGCGTGCACCGCAGATCGCGGTGCGGACACCGCAGTTGCGTGACATTCCGGTGCAGGAACGCGAAGTCAGTACCGTTGATGCACCGGCGGTATCGCAGCCGCTGCGCACGGCCGATGTACAGGTCCGTGTGCCGCAGCGCGACGTGCAGGTGCGCGAGCGCGAAGTGCAGGCCGTGGTCGATCCGCAGGTACGGATGGCTGCTGTGGCCGGGCGTGAGCCGACCGTGCGTGCGCCGGCGGGCCGTGACCTGCAGGTGCGCGAGCGCGAAGTTGCGTCGGCACCCGCGGCGGCGCCTTCAACGTCCAGCGGCAGCGCGCCAGCGGCAACGGCGGCGCCTGCGGCCGGCACTGCAAGCCAGGCCAGCAGCAGTACGCCACGGTCGTCCGCCTCCAGCACGACACCGGCCCAGGCCGGCGCGCGTCCGGCTCCCAACCCGGGCAACTGGGCCACGCCTGCCAAGGGCGACGACTGGGGCGCGTCGAGCCGCAACCACGACGGCGCCAGCAGCGGCGCAAGCCAGGCCAGTACCGCCGGCAAGGGCAATGGCCTGTTCAATGCCGATGGCAGCGTGCGCGTGCCGGGGCAGCAGGGTGACGGGCACGCCGAGCGTGGCGCCCCCGGTGGCGCCAACGATGGCTGGAGCAAGGAGCGCATCGCGCAGTCCGGTACCTGGTTGAAGCGGCCGCCGTACGATTACACGCCGACCTCGTTCGACAAGTACTGGGTGCCGCAGGAATCACTGCTGGCCGAATGGGTGCGCAAGGGCATCAAGTCGATGGAGATTCCGTTGCCGGGCACCGGTACGAAGATCTCCTGTGTGATCTCGATCCTGCAGGCGGGTGGTGGCTGTGGCCTCACCAATCCGAACATGCAGGACCAGCCGGCCGTGGCACGACCGCCGCCGGACATCCCGTTCAAGAAAGAGCTGCAGGAAGACAACGGAAGCCGCTAGCGGCGATGCTGGGTCAACTCTCATCCACGCGTGGCGTGGATCTACCGATTCGTTGCGGGTAGCGCCGGGCCATGCCCGGCGGTGGTGTGCACGCAGCGATGCGCACTCGCCGGGCGCGGCCCGGCGCTACCGTCACGCACTCTGCGACAGGAACACCCAGAACGGCACATCGCGGCCGACCCAGTCGCGGCTGGCTTCATCCATCACGTCCAGCAGGGTGTCGAAGTCCTTCTGGGTGGCGGCACGCAGTGCATCCACGTCGGCCAGGAACAGTGCGTAGCCGTTGGCCGGCAGCCATTGCAGGTCGCGCAGGTTGTCCGACAGCGCATCCCAGTTGCCGCCGAAGCCCGCCGGGAAATCCAGCTGCGCCGCCAGCCGTGCCAGCAAGGTGCGCTTGTCGGCCACGCCTTCCAGATCGATGCGGATCACCTTCAGGCCGGCGTCGCGCATCGCGGCGGCCAATGCGCTGATGTCGTCGCTGTCGATGGCGTAGACGCCAGCGTTGTTGATGTCATGCAGGCCGAGGCCGAAATCGTCATGGCTCATCACTGCGCTCCCTGGGCCGGTACGGTGAAGCTGCGGAATGATTCGTAGTGGTCGTCGGTGTAGTACCACGCCTCCGCCGGATCACCGCCGGTGACGATGCGGCGCGTGCCACGGGTGCGTGCGCCGGGGGTGTCCACGGTGTATTCGCGGTAGTAACCGCGCGGGCGCTGCGGCAGCTGTTGTTCGCGGTTGCCGAAGGTGCTGCCGTCCTGGCGGTGCGGGAACGGCCCGCCGCGCTGGATCAGGGCGATGGTCTGCCGGGCTTCGGCGGGCAGGAAGGCGGGCAGGCCGCTGTCATTGTCTGCACCGGCAGCGGCCGGCGCACGCGCGGCGGGTGTGCCCTGCAGGTCCGGTGCGAACTGCGGCGCCGGTGGGCGCTGCATGAAATGGTTGACGACCAGGCCGAGCAGCAGCAGGGCGATGGCGGTGATCAGCAGCCGGGGGTTGCGCATGGGCAGGGGCGGGCAGAGGTGGTGGCAGGCACTGTAGCGCTCCTGCGCTGCACGGTGCATGAGGAGCGCGGTGCGTCACCGCTGCGTAACAATTGCCGTCGTGCTCACTGGCAGGACGCAATTTCCTTTACATCCCCCTTGGTAATCTGGCGGTCTGTCCCCATCATTCACCGCGCAACGCCCGACACCGTCGGGTGCCCTCGCAATCAGGAGATGCATCATGGCCTACACCCTGCCCAAGCTGTCCTACGCCTACGACGCGCTG
This sequence comes from Stenotrophomonas sp. 59, assembly GCF_030291095.1. NCBI lineage: Bacteria > Pseudomonadati > Pseudomonadota > Gammaproteobacteria > Lysobacterales > Lysobacteraceae > Stenotrophomonas > Stenotrophomonas sp. 59. Next base: position 2,973,048 of record NZ_CP127408.1, on the reverse strand, counting down.
GAACCGCATATCGATGCGGCGACGATGGAAATCCATCACACCAAGCATCACCAGACCTACATCAACAACGTCAACGCGGCGCTGGAAGGCACCGAGTACGCTGACCTGCCGGTCGAAGAACTGGTGAAGAAGCTCAAGTCGCTGCCGGAGAACCTGCAGGGCCCGGTGCGCAACAACGGTGGCGGCCATGCCAACCACTCGCTGTTCTGGACCGTGATGGCGCCGAACGCGGGCGGCAACCCGGTGGGTGACGTGGCCAAGGCCATCGACAAGGACCTGGGCGGTTTCGACAAGTTCAAGGACGCCTTCACCAAGGCCGCGCTGACCCGTTTCGGCAGCGGCTGGGCATGGCTGAGCGTGACCCCGGACAAGAAGGTCGTGGTCGAGAGCACCGGCAACCAGGACAGCCCGCTGATGGAAGGCAACACGCCGATCCTGGGCCTGGACGTGTGGGAACACGCGTACTACCTGAAGTACCAGAACCGCCGTCCGGAATACATCGGCGCGTTCTTCAACGTCATCGACTGGAACGAAGTCGAGCGCCGTTACCAGGAAGCGATCGCCTGATTGCCGTAATGGGATGAAACGAAGAGGCCGGGGGAAACCCCGGCCTTTTTTGTTTCCCGGATTCTGGACGTCGGGTAGGACCTGATGGGGGCCGACCTTGGTCGGCACGGAGGTATCTGCGCGCGCGGCAGGGATGTGCCGACCAAGGTCGGCACCCACCGTCGGCACCCACAACCGGTGCCCACCGGGGCCGGAGGCGGGACTATTCGGTCGTGGCCGTATCACCCTGCAGGCGCAGGGTGGCCATCACGCCCAGGCGCAGGCCGGGCAGATCGCCGTCGGCGGGCAGCAGGATCGGCTGCTGGCGGATGCCGCCGAAGTGCTTGACCTGGAACAGCACGTCCAGGCCGTGACCACTGGCGCCGCCGCCGCTGGCCGCAGCGGCCTCGGCGCGGCCGCCGGGATTGCGCCGCGCCGGCTGGAAGCCGGGGGTACTGCGTACAAGCTCCACGGTGTTGGCGGAGAAATCACCGGCGATCAGGCTGGGCATGCCCTCGGCAGTGGCGCCGATCCAGGTCATCAGGTCGCTGGTCTGGTGCTGGCGCGCGGTGGTCTCGTCCGGGTCCGGGCGCAGCCGCGCCACATAGATGTTGACCAGCGCCTCGCCCAGCTTCAGCCGCATCATGCCGGCCGCACTGAAGGTGCCGGGTGGGTGCAGCAGGGTGACCCCGTCCTCGCTGACCGGCAGCCGGGTCAGCATGGCATTGCCATGCCGCAGCGGCTGGCTGGGCGGGTCGGCAGTAACGAAGTCGCAGCTGTAGCGCAGCCGGCTGGCCAGCCAGCAGGCCGGGTTGCGGCCCTGCTGCTGCAGTACCTGCTGCACCGAGATCACGTCAGGCTGCAGCTCGGTGAGCAGCTGCGCCACCTGTTCGCGGCGCTGCTTCCATTGCGCGTCATCGCGACTGGGCAGTTCCAGGGCGGCCACGGTCAGCTGGCGAGGTCCGGTGTCACCGGTCGCAGTGGCCGGTACCTGCGGCCGGGCCTGCGCGTGCAACGCCAGCACCAGCACGAGGCTTCCGAGCAGGAGACGGGCGTGGGCGAGGGGGCGCATAACGATAAGTTTACGCTTTTGTCGTGCAGGTGCCGTGACTTCCGGCACGTAGTGTCGCTGCCTGCCATGGATTGGCACCGTTGTCATGCAGCCCTGCAGCGTGCTTCGCAAGCCCCGGTTCCGGTAACCTTGCGCCTTTCGCTTTGCAGGATTGCCTTACAGGATGAGCCACGACGCAGTTGCCCCCATCGCCGGCCAGGGAAAGATGCCGCGCCAGATCCCGTACATCATCGGCAATGAGGCCTGCGAGCGGTTCAGTTTCTACGGGATGCGCAACATCCTGGTGCAGTTCCTGATCACCTCGCTGCTGCTGCAGGAAATCACTGCGGAAGGCCGTGCCGGTGAAGCCAAGGACATCATGCACAGCTTCATGATCGGCGTGTACTTCTTCCCGCTGCTCGGTGGCTGGCTGGCCGACAGGTTCTTCGGCAAGTACCACACCATCCTCTGGTTCAGCCTGGTCTACTGCGCCGGCCACCTGTGCCTTGCCCTGTTCGAGAACAGCCGCGAGGGCTTCTTCCTCGGCCTGGGCCTGATCGCGCTCGGTGCCGGTGGCATCAAGCCGCTGGTGGCCTCGTTCATGGGCGACCAGTTCGACCAGAGCAACAAGCACCTGGCCAAGATCGTGTTCGACGCCTTCTACTGGATCATCAACTTCGGCTCGCTGTTCGCCTCGCTGCTGATCCCGCTGGTGCTGAAGAACTGGGGCCCGCAGTGGGCGTTCGGTATTCCGGGCATCCTGATGTTCGTTGCCACCTTCGTGTTCTGGCTGGGCCGCAAGCGCTACGTGCTGGTGCCGCTGCCGCCGAAGGATCCGCATTCGTTCGCCAACGTGGTGCGCACCGCGCTGACCGCGCGCGTGGCGGGCCAGGGCCGTCCGGGCCTGGTGATCGCGGTGCTCGGCCTGGTGCTGGCAGTGGCGTCGTTCGGCCTGGTGGGCTCGCTGGGCATCGTCATCTGCCTGTGCCTGGCGCTGGTATCGATCCTGGCCGGTATCGGTGGTGGCACCTGGCTGCAGCTGGATCGCGCCCGTGGCCAGCATCCGGCCGAAGCGGTTGAGGGCGTGCGCTCGGTGCTGCGCGTGCTGGTGATCTTCGCCCTGACCACGCCGTTCTTCTCGCTGTTCGACCAGAAGGCCTCGACCTGGGTCCTGCAGGGCCAGCAGATGCAGATGCCGAGCTGGTTCACCGCCTCGCAGATGCAGGCGCTGAACCCGCTGCTGGTGATGATCCTGATCCCGTTCAACAACCTGGTGCTGTACCCGGCCCTGCGCCGCTTCGGCTTCGAGCCGACCGCGCTGCGCCGCATGACCGCCGGTATCGCCTTCAGCGGCCTGGCCTGGATCGTGGTCGGCGGTATCCAGGTGGTGATGGACGGTGGCAACGCCATGTCGATCTTCTGGCAGATGCTGCCGTACGCGCTGCTGACCTTCGGTGAGGTGCTGGTCTCGGCCACCGGCCTGGAGTTCGCCTACAGCCAGGCGCCGCAGGCGATGAAGGGCGTGGTGATGAGTTTCTGGAACCTGACCACCACCATCGGCAACCTGTGGGTGCTGCTGTCCAATGCCGCCGTGCGCAATGACGCGGTGACCCACAAGATTGCCAGTACGGGCCTGAGCGAGGCGGCATTCCTGATGTTCTTCTTCGCCGGTTTCGCCTTCGTCGCGGCGTTGGCCTTCGGTTGGTACGCGAAACGCTATCGTATGGTCGACAACTACCGTAGCGCCTGAGCCTGACATGACCCCCGTCAATCTGCTGTTGATCGCCGTCACCGCCATCCTGTCGTGGATGGCGTTCAACAACCGCAAGCTGGCCGACCGGCTGATCCTGTGGCCGCCGGCCATCGACCGTCACCGGCAGTACGACCGGCTGGTGACCTATGGCTTCATCCACGCCGACTGGTCGCACCTGATCTTCAACATGATCACCCTGTTCTTCTTCGGGGGATTCATCGAGAACGTGATGGTGCAGCTGACCGGCAGCTACCTGACCTACCCGGCGTTCTACATCGGTGCGCTGCTGGTCTCGATCCTGCCCAGCTACCTGAAGAACCAGAAGAACCCGAACTACCTCAGCCTCGGCGCGTCCGGAGCGGTGTCGGCGGTGCTGTTCGCCTTCATCCTGATCAAGCCGTGGTCGATCATCCTGGTGTTCTTCATCCCGGCACCGGCGATTGTCTATGCCGCGTTCTACGTGGGCTACAGCATCTGGATGGACAAGCGTGGTGGTGATCGCATCAACCACAGCGCGCACCTGGCCGGTGCAGCGTTCGGCGTGATCTTCATGCTGGCCATGCAGCCGAGCATCTTCACCCACTTCCTGCGCGAACTCTCCAACCCGACCTTCCGCCTGGGCGGCGGTTGAGGGGCAGGGGTCGGATCCGCTGGATCCGACCCCGGGGCAGGGCCCCCGTTCCTGGTCAGGCGCGGGTCTGCTGGCCGTAGGTGTCCAGCAGGCGGGCGAACACTTCTTCGCCGATGCGCTGGAAATCCTGGTCTTCGGTCTGCCCTTCCACCGCCAGTTGCAGCAGGCCCTCCAGCAGGGCGCGGTCGGTATCGGAATGGGAATCGCTGGGGTGCATCGGGGCCTCCGCGGTGATGCGCATGGTCAACGGTCGCAAGGGCCGTGCCAGCCTGGCCGTACCCCTCCACAGGCGATAGCGGCCGTCCGCCCTCCAGCTTGAGGGTCGAAATCTGACGTGAATGGATTGGACTTGCCCCTGTTCAGGCTTCACGCGATCATGGCGCCCGGCTGCGCACCATCCACGCAGTCGCCGCAGGAGACAGTTCCATGGCTTCGGTCACGCCCCCCGGTCTGGCCTACGAGGTCGAACACGACCTGGCCAACCATCGCTTCACCGCCCGTGTGCGCGGACAGCTGGCGGTGCTCGATTACCAGATCAAACGCAAGCGCATGGTCATCACCCACACCGAAGTGCCCGAGCCGATTGCCGGCCGTGGCATCGCCGGTGAGCTGACCCGCGTGGCGCTGCGCTTTGCCCGCGAGCAGAAGTACAAGGTGGTGCCGGCATGTTCGTATGCCGAAGCCTTCCTGCAGCGGCACGAGGAGTATCACGACCTGCTCGTTGGCTGAATGCCAGCGGGCCACGCTTCAGCCATGGCAGGCGATGATGTACAAACATGAACAGGGGATCCCGATGAAGATTGGAAACAACCGGCCATTGCGCGGCAGCGTGCTGGCCGGCGTGGTGGGCGTGCTGTTGCTGGCCGGTTGCCAGCGTGGGAGCGAGCCGGCACCGGCGACCGATGCGGCCCCCGCCGCCGAGGCCACCGCTGCGGGTGAAACGCCGGCCACGGACGCGCCGCTGGACCTGCGCGACGTGATCGAGAACAACGAGCGCGAAGTGGTGGGCATCAGTTACCCGGCCGGCATCGACCGCTACCCGGGCCTGGCGCGCGCGCTGCAGGACTATGCCACCAGCGCGCGCAGTGACCTGCAGCAGGCGCTGGACGGGCTTGGCAACGACAAGCCGACCATGCCGTACGAGTTGTCGCTGAGTTTCGAGAAGCTGCTGGAAACCCCGCAGCTGGTGGTGGTCAGTGCCGATGGCAGCCGCTACACCGGTGGCGCCCACGGCGAGCCGCTGGTGGCCCGCTTCGTATGGCTGCCGCAGCACCAGCAGATGCTCAGCGCCGAGAAGCTGGTGGCCGATGCCAAGGGCTGGAAGGCGATCAGCGATTTCGTCGCCGACCAGCTGCGCGAACGCGTGGCCACCCGCCTCAGCGGCGAGGACATGGACCCGGCCCAGCTGCAGGAATCGCTGCGCAACGCATCGCGCATGATCGCCGACGGTACCGGCCCGCAGGCCGACAATTTCAGCCAGTTCCAGCCGCTGACCGACGACAAGGGGCAGATCACCGCGCTGCGCTTTGTGTTCCCGCCGTACCAGGTGGGTCCATACTCGGACGGCACCCAGACTGCCGATGTACCGGCGGCGGTGCTGTTGCCGCACGTGGCCAAGGACTACGTGGAGCTGTTCGCACGCGGTTGACCGCAGTCGAGGAGGTGGCGTGGATACAGGGTTGCAGGAGCGGGTCGCCGGCCTGCTGCAGGAAGCCGGGGTCCGCATCGGCGGTACCCAGCCACAGGACATCCAGGTGCATGACCCGCGCTTCTTCGCGCGGGTCATGGGCCACGGCTCGCTGGGTCTCGGCGAGAGCTACATGGAGGGTTGGTGGGATGCCAACGTCCTCGATGAATTCCTTGTCCACCTGATGCAGGCGCACCTGGACGAACGGGTGCACGGTTGGCGCGAAGTGGCCGATGCGCTGAAGGCGCGGCTGTTCAACCTGCAGGCCGGGCAGGGCAGCTATGAAGTCGGCCGCCGCCACTATGACCTCGGCAACGATCTCTACCAGGCCATGCTCGGCCAGCGCCTGGTGTACAGCTGCGGCTACTGGCGCAATGCCGGTGACCTTGACGCCGCACAGGAAGCCAAGCTCGACCTGGTCTGCCGCAAGCTGGGCCTGCGCCCGGGGCAGCGCGTGCTGGACATTGGCTGCGGTTGGGGCGAGGCCCTGAAGTTCGCCGCTGAGCGCTACGGTGTCAGCGGCGTCGGCGTGACGATTTCGCAGGAGCAGGCCGAGTTCGCGCGGAACCTGTGCGCGGGCCTGCCGATCGAGATCCGCCTGCAGGACTATCGCGAACTGGACGAACCGTTCGATGCGATTTTTTCGATCGGCATGTTCGAGCATGTCGGCGACAAGAACTACGCCAGCTTCTTCGAGGTGGCCCGGCGCTGCCTGTCGTCGCGCGGGTTGCTGCTGCTGCACACCATCGGTACCAACATCTCGCGGCATCGCACCGATCCGTGGATCGCGCGCTACATCTTCCCCAATTCAATGCTGCCGTCGGCGGTGCAGATCAGCAAGGCGTTCGAAGGGCGCTTCGTGCTGGAGGACTGGCACAACTTCGGCACCGACTACGACCTGACCCTGCAGGCCTGGCGACGCAACGTGGAAGCCGCGTGGCCGCGGCTGGATGCCCGTTACGACGAGCATTTCCGCCGCATGTGGCGCTTCTACCTGGCCGGATCGATGGCCACCTTCCGTTGCCGGCACGCGCAGCTGTGGCAGTTGGTGCTGTCGCCGGAAGGCGTGCCGGGCGGGTACGTGGCGCCGCGTTGATCTGGAAGAGCATCCACGCATGGCGTGGATCTACCGGGTCTGCGTAATGAGGGTAGATCCACGCCATGCGTGGATGACCCAACAAAAAAACCGCCCGGTTTCCCGGGCGGTTTTCGTTTCAGGCTAACGCACCAGCGATCAGTTGCCGGCGCCGGTCAGGCCACGCTTTTCCAGCAGCGGTTCGATCTGCGGCTCGTGGCCGGCGAAATCGCGGAACAGCTGCATCGCATCCACGCTGCCGCCCTTGGACAGCAGGGTGGCGCGGAAGTGGTCGCCGTTCTTGCGGCTCAGGCCGCCGTTGTCCTTGAACCACTTCTGGGTGTTGGCGTCGAGCACTTCCGACCAGATGTAGGCGTAGTAGCCGGCCGAATAGCCGCCCATGATGTGGCTGAAGTACGGGGTCTTGTAGCGCGGCGGAACCGGCGCGTAGTAGATGCCGTCCTTCTCCAGCGCGGCGCGCTCGAAGGCCATCACGTCCTTGGCGGCCGGCACCTGGTCGGCGCCGATCTGGTGCCAGCGCTGATCAAGCATGGCCGCACCCAGGTACTCGGTGGTGGCGAAGCCCTGGTTGAACTTGGCCGCGGCCAGCACCTTGTCCAGCAGTGCCTGCGGCATCGCCGAGCCATTCTGGTAGTGCTTGGCGTAGTTCTTCAGGATGACCGGATTGTCCGACCACATCTCGTTGACCTGCGAGGGGAACTCGACGAAGTCACGCGGCACCGAGGTGCCCGAGAAGTACGGGTACTTCACGTTGGAGAACATGCCGTGCAGGGCGTGGCCGAACTCGTGGAAGGTGGTGTTCACCTCGTCCCAGGTCAGCAGGGTCGGCTGGCCGGCCGGCGGCTTCGGGATGTTCAGGTGGTTGGCGACCACCGGCTTGAAGCCGGTCAGCTTGGACTGCGAGACGTAGGAGTTCATCCACGCGCCACCGCGCTTGGAGGCACGCGCATACGGGTCGAAGATGAAGATCGCCAGCTGGCTGCCATCGGCATCGAACACGTCGTAGACAGTGACGTCATCGTGGTAGACCGGCAGGTCGGTGCGCTGCTTGAAGGTCAGGCCGAATTCCTGGCCAGCGGCGTAGAACACGCCGTTCTCAAGCACGTTCTTCATTTCGAAGTACGGCTTCAGCTGCGACTCGTCGAAGTTGTACTTGGCCTGGCGCACCTTCTCGCTGTAGAAGGCCCAGTCCCACGGTTCCAGCTGGAAGGTCGGCTTGCGCGCGGCCTTCTGTTCCTTGTCGATCATCGCCTGCAGGTCGGCGGCTTCGCGCTTGGCGTTGGCCACGGCGGCCGGAGCCAGCTTGCCCAGCATCGCGTTGACCGCTTCGGGCGTCTTGGCGGTCTGGTTGGTCAGGTTGTAGGCGGCGAAGTTCGGGAAGCCCATCAGCTTGGCCTTGTCGGCACGCAGCTGCATGATGCGCGAGACCAGCGCGGTGTTGTCGAACTCACCGCCGCGGCTGCCGCGGCTGACCGACGCTTCGTAGATCTTCTGGCGCAGGGCGCGGTTGGCCAGGTTGGTCAGCGGCGGCTGGCCGGTGGTGTTGAGCAGGGTGATCACGTACTTGCCGTCCTGGCCGCGGGCCTTGGCGGCTTCGGCGGCGGCGGCGATCTGCTCCTTGGACAGGCCGTCCAGTTCCTTGACGTCATCGACGGTGATCGCCGAAGCGTTCACTTCCGACTGCACGTTCTGGCTGAACTTGGTGCCCAGGTTGGCCAGCTCGGCGTTCATCTCCTTCAGCTTGGCCTTGTCGGCCTCGGACAGCTTGGCGCCTGCGCGCACGTAGTTGTCGTAGTACTTCTCGACCAGGCGCACGCCTTCGGCGTCCAGGCCCAGCTGGCTGCGGGTGTCGTACAGCGCCTGGATGCGGGCGAACAGCTTGCCGTTCAGCGCGATCGCATCGCTGTGCGCGGCGAACTTCGCCGAGTAGTCGGCCTGCAGCTTCTTGCGGGTGTCGTTGGTATCGGCGCCCACCAGGCTGAAGAACACGGTGGTCGCGCGGTCGAGGATGTCACCGCTCTTTTCCAGGGCGATGATGGTGTTGTCGAAGGTCGGCTTGGCCTTGTTGTTGGCGATGGCCTCCACTTCCTTCAGCTGCTGCGCCATGCCGGCGTCGAAGGCCGGGGCGAAGTCGCTGTCCTTGATCTTGTCGAACTGCGGGAAGTGCAGCGGCAGCGGGCTTTCGGCAAAGAACGGGTTGGCCTGCTGGGCGGCGGTGCTGGCGGCCGGGGTGGCGGCGCCGGCCGAGAAGGCGGGCAGGGCAAGGCCGAGGGACATGGCCACGGCAAGGGCAAGGCGAGTGGTCAAGGTAGGAACTCCGGTAAGGCAAACAAGGGCCCGAGGGTAACCCGGCCGGCCGTGCGCCCACTTGTGTCAAAAGGCATGTTCACGTCGCCGCGATGCCGTGGAGCCACCGCACCGGTGGCTGGCCCGCTACCATGGGCCGAAGCCCCCCACCGCCCAAGGCCCGCCAGCATGACCACCGCCTACGATTTCAGCTTCAACGACCTGGACGGCCAGCCGCAGGCCTTGGAGCGGTACCGCGGCAAGGCGCTGCTGCTGGTCAATGTGGCCAGCAAGTGTGGTTTCACCCCGCAGTACGAGGGGCTGGAGGCGCTGTGGCGCGAGTACGGCCCGAGGGGCCTGGTGGTGATCGGCTTCCCCTGTGACCAGTTCGGTCACCAGGAACCAGGCAATGCCGAGGAGATCCGGAGTTTCTGCTCGCTGACCTATGCAGTGGACTTCCCGCTCTCGGAGAAGATCCAGGTGAACGGCGACGGCGCGCATCCGCTGTGGAAGTGGCTGAAGGCCGAGAAGACCGGGCTGCTGGGCCTGAGCGCGATCAAATGGAACTTCAGCAAGTTCCTGATCGGACGTCAGGGGCAGGTGCTGGGGCGCTATGCACCCACCGACAAGCCGGAAAGCCTGCGCGGGGATGTCGAGAAGGCATTGCAGCCCTGAGCATGCGGGCCTGTTCTCCCGCTGGAGGGCGGATCATCCCTGCGGCGGACGGTTGCGCACCTCTTCAGGGAGCTGGGCCAGGATGGCGTCAATCACCTTGGGCAGGCTTTCTTCGGAGTAGCCGCGGTGGATATGGGCAATCCGGCCGTCCTGTCCGATGATGAACATGTGCGGGATGGTCTGGATGCCGTACTGGTCGCTGACCTCGCCCTTGGCGTCGTGAATGTAGTCCAGCACCGGCGCATTTCGGTTGCGTATCACGCTGATGAAGTCGCGACGCGGTTCCTTGAAGTTGACCGCATACACCCGCAGGGCGTCGCGCCCGACCACTCGCTGCAGGTTGCCCAGCATGGGCAGTTCCTTGCGGCACGGGCCACACCAGGACGCCCAGAATGTCACGATGACCACTTTGCCTCGCTGGGTGCCGAGATCGACCAGGTTGCCGTCGCGATCCTTGCCCAGGATCTGCGGTGGTACCTCGTTCGGGCGCGGGCGCGAAGCCGGGTCGACGGGCGCGGCGGTGGCGACACCACTTGCCGCCAGCAGTGCGGCGGCCAATACCAATACACGACGAAGCGTCCTGATCATCGCTGTTCCAGGTAGGGGCGGGCTCACTGCCTGCCGAGCTCGGAGCATACGCAATTGCGGGAAGCGCGCGAATCCCCTCGGCCCCGCGATGGCCACGCCCGGGTGGGCCGGGCGCAGGCCCGGCGCCATTCAAGCCGAGCGTGGGCTCGGCTCTACGGATGCAACGCGTTACTTCTCGACGAACGCGCGCTCGAACACGTAGTGGCCCGGCTGGCCGATGCGCGGCGAGACCTGGAAGCCGCGCGCATCAAGCACGCTGCGCAGGTCGGCCAGCATCTGCGGGCTGCCGCAGATCATCGCGCGGTCGTTTTCCGGGCTCAGTTCCGGCAGGCCGAGGGTGCGCTGCATTTCACCGCTTTCCATCAGCGAGGTCAGGCGGCCCTGGTTGGCGAACGGCTCGCGGGTGACGGCCGGGTAGTACAGCAGCTTGTCGCCGATCATCTCGCCGAGGAACTCGTGCTCACGCAGCTCCTTCTCGAAATAATCGCGGTAGGCCAGGTCCTTTTCGTAGCGCACGCCGTGGCAGAGGATCACCTTCTCGAAACGCTCGTAGGTTTCCGGGTCCTTGATCACCGACAGCCACGGCGCCATGCCGGTACCGGTGCCCAGCAGGTACAGGTTCTTGCCCGGGTGCAGGTCGCTGATCAGCAGGGTGCCGGTGGGTTTCTTGCCAACCAGCACCTTGTCGCCCGGCTTGATGTGCTGCAGGCGCGAGGTCAGCGGGCCGTCCTGCACCTTGATGCTGAAGAACTCCAGATGCTCTTCCCAGTTGGCGCTGGCGATGGAATAGGCGCGCAGCAGCGGCCGCGCCTCGGTTTCCAGGCCGATCATCACGAACTGGCCGTTCTCGAAGCGGAAGCCGCTGTCGCGGGTGAGGGTGAAGCTGAAGTAGGCGTCGGTCCAGTGGCGGACCTCAAGCACCGTTTCGGCGCCGAAAGCGGAGGACATGGGCGTATCTATCGAAAGTCGTCGGGGTGATTCTATCTCAAATGAGACAGGTTCTCATTAGGCGAAACGAGAGGCGTTCTCAGCGGTAACCCGCTGCCTGCAGCTCGAACAGCTCGGCGTACCGTCCTCCCTGGGCCATCAGCTGCTCATGGGTGCCGCTGGCCTCGATGCGGCCATCGGCCAACACCAGGATGCGATCGGCCATGCGTACCGAAGAGAAACGGTGGGAAATCAGCACTGCCGTACGATTATCCGCCAGCTCCCTGAACCGCTGGAACACTTCGAACTCGCTGCGTGCATCGAGCGCTGCGGTTGGCTCATCCAGGATCATCACCTGCGCATTGCGCATCCACGCGCGGGCAATGGCGATCTTCTGCCACTGGCCACCGGACAGGTCCACGCCCTGCTTGAAGCGGCGGCCGATCAGCTGGTTGTAGCCGCCGGGCAGGTCGTCGATCACTTCCTCGGCCATGCCTCGCCGCGCGGCATCGGCGATGCGCGCCTGGTCATCCATCGCCTCGACCTGGCCGACGCCGATGTTCTCGCCGGCGCTGAGGTTGTAGCGCACGAAGTCCTGGAAGATCACCCCGAGGTTGGCGCGCAGGTCGTCCAGGTCGTAGTCGCGCAGGTCGCGGCCATCGAGCAGGATGCGGCCTTCGTCCGGCTCGTACAGGCGCGCCAGCAGCTTCACCAGCGTGGTCTTGCCGGCGCCGTTCTCGCCGACCAGGGCCAGCACCTCGCCGGCCTGCAGCTGGAAATCGAGGTGGCGCACCGCCCATTGCTCGGCATCGGGGTAACGGAAGCCGACGTTCTCGAACACGAAGCCCTGCTGGATGGGCTGCGGCACGCGGACGGCTCCTTCGCGCGAATGGATTTCCGGCTGGATCTGGAAGAACGAGAACAGGTCGTCCAGGTACAGCGCCTGGCTGGCCACCTGCGAAAAGCCGATCAGCAGGCCTTCCAGCAGCTGGCGCAGGCGCAGGAAGCTGCCGGCGAGGAAAGTCAGGTCGCCGATCGAGAAGTCGCCGCGCACCGTGCGCCAGGCGATGTAGGCGTAGGCGGTGTAATACCCCAGCGTGCCCAGTGCAGCCAGCAGCGTGCCCCAGAACGCGCGGCGGCGGGCCAGCGCCCGGTTGGCCTGGAACAACGCCACCGACAGCCGCCGGTAGCGCTCCACCAGGAAGCGGTGCAGGTTGTAGATCTTCACTTCCTTGGCCGTTTCCACGCTGGCACCCAACTGGCGCAGGTAGTCGAGCTGGCGGCGCTCGGGCGTCCACTGGAAGTTGAGGCTGTAGCCGGCCGCGTTGAAGTGCGATTCGCCGATGAAGGCCGGCACCAGCGCCAGCGCCAGCAGCAGGATCAGCCACGGCGCGTAGACCAGCAGGCCGACGGCGAGGCTGGCCACGGTGATCGCATCCTGCACCTGGCCGAACAGCTGGCTCATCAGGTTCATCCGGCCCATGGTCTGGCGCCGCGCACGGTCCAGCTTGTCCTGCAGGTCCGGGTCCTCGAAGTCCTCCAGATCCAGTGTCGCAGCGTGTTCCATCAGCCGGATGCTGGTGACGTTGGCGAACAACTCCGAGAGCAGGGCATCGGCGTAGCTGACCAGGCGGCCCAGCAGGTCCGAGGCGATGGCCAGGCCGAACTCCAGCGCCAGCAGGCCCAGCAGCGGGTTGAGCAGGCCGCTGGACAACGCTTCGGCCAGTGGCGGGAAGCCGGCATCGTGCTGGCTCAGGTGCAGCGCGCTGTCGATGATCAGCTTGCCGACGTAGAGCATCGCCACCGGCAGCAGTGCACGGATCAGGCGCAGCCCAAGGCTGGCCAGGGTAAGCGCGGGGCTGGTCTTCCAGACCATGCGCAGGAACGGCGGCAGGTTGCGCATCGCCCTGAAGCGCTGGCGCAGGCTGGGTTTCTTTTCGGAGGCAGCAGGCATCCGTTTATTGTGCGCGCCCCGGCCGTGCAGAGGGGGTCAGTGCAGGCGTGCGGCCCGGGGTCAGATCCCTTTGCCCTGCAAAGGGATCTGACCCTGCTGCATCCACGCATGGCGTGGATCTACCGTGTCGACCAGGGTCAAACCTACCAACAGCAGTAGAAGCCTGTCGAGGGCGGGGTGGGTCCGGTTGCGGGGGTGTCCGCGGCATGGATGCCGCGGCCAAGCCCCCAAGGACGGGTTTACGGCGTCTCCCGTAACCGGATCCACCTCGCCATCCCTCAGGAAACCAGCTTCTGACGTTGCTGTTGTTTCGGCCGTTGCTTCTGCGGGTGCCGGGCGGCAGCCCGGCCAACAAAACCCTCTTACGGCAGCGGGGGCAGCAGCCCTGCACCCAGCCGGTTCCAGGCATTGATCACGGCGATGCCCATGCTCAGGTCGCTGATGCCCTTCTCATCGAAGTGCGGCGCCAGTGCATCGAACGCCGCCTGCGAGGGCGCGCCGTCGGTCAGCCGGGTCAGCGCCTCGGCCCAGCCCAGCGCCGCGCGCTCGCGTGCATCGAAGAAGCGGCTTTCATGCCAGGCCGGAAGCGTGTCCAGCTTGCGCGGCTCGATGCCGCCCTTGCGCAGCGCGGTGCCGTGCATGTCCATGCAGTAGCCACAGCCGTTGAGCTGCGACACGCGCAGGAACAACAGTTCCATCAGGGTCGGGTCGATCGAGCTGTCATGCACCGCCTTGCTGGTGGCCAGCAGGCCCTTGAAGGCCTCGGCGGCCAGGCGGGTGTACGGAACGCGGGGAGAGGCGTGGTCGGACATTTTCGGCTCCACGGCGGCCACAGCGGCCGCCTTTCACTACCAGGACGCCGTACCGTCGCCGCGCGTGACAACATCCGGCAGCTTTTCCGGATTCAGCACGCTGTACACATTGGCAATACGGCCATCGACCACTTCGATGGTGGTGACCGAGTGCAGGTGCTCGCCGTGGAAGCGCAGGATCGCCGGCTCGCCGTTGACGTAGCCCAGCTGCGCTGGATGCACCGTGCCACGACGTGCGATCGCCCAGAACAGGCGGCCGATGCGCTCGGCGCCCAGCAGTGGACGCACCGCCGCGGTGACCACGCCGCCGCCGTCGGACACCAGCAACGCGTTGGTGTGCAGCAGGGCCTGGATCGCCTCGCTGTCACCACGTTGCGAAGCATCCATGAAGCGCGCCAGCAACTGCCGGTGCTGGCTGGCGTCGGCGTTGAAGCGGGGCCGCCCGGACTGCAGGCGCTGTTTCGCGCGGTGCACCAGCTGCCGGCAGTTGGCCTCGCTGTGGCCGATCAGGTCGGCGATCTCGCGATAGTCGTGGTCGAAGGCTTCCTTCAGCAGGAAAGCGGCGCGCTCTTCAGGGCCCAGCTGCTCAAGCAGGGTCAGGAAAGCGACCGAGACATCGTCGGCCAGCGCGTGCAGCTGGGCCGGGCCGGGCGCAGGATCGGGCTCCAGCGTGACTGCCAGCGGCTCGGCCAGCCACGGGCCGACGTAGTGCGCGCGCTCACGCTTGGCGGCACGAAGGCGGTCCAGGCCGAGTCGTGTGGTGGTGGTGACCAGCCAGGCCTCGGCATCGCGGACCCCGGCCGGATCGGCGCCGGACCAGCGCAGCCAGGCATCCTGGACCACGTCTTCGGCGTCGGCGCGGCTGCCGAGCAGGCGGTAGGCCAGCGCTATCAGGCGCGGGCGGTGGGTCTGGAAAGCGGTTTCGGCGTTCATGTGGGCAAGGACGCCGCAGCGGCGCGTGGCGTGACAGGGGAGGTGGGGTCAGATCCCTGTCCCTGGGAAAGGGATCTGACCCCTGACTCTACCTGCGGCCGGGGGAGGGGGTAAAATGGGCGGATTACCCCCGCCAGCCTTGAGCAAGCGAGCAAGCCGTGACATCGATCAAGCAGGAAGACCTCATCCAGTCCATCGCCGACGCGCTGCAGTACATCTCGTACTACCACCCGGTCGACTACATCAAGAACCTCGCCGCCGCCTATGAGCGCGAGGAGTCGCCGGCCGCGAAGGAAGCGATGGCCCAGATCCTGATCAATTCGCGGATGTGCGCCGAAGGCCACCGTCCGATCTGCCAGGACACCGGCATCGTCACCGTGTTCCTGGAAATCGGCATGGACGTGCGCTGGGACGACGCCACCATGGGCGTGGAAGACATGGCCAATGAAGGCGTGCGCCGCGCCTACATGCACCCGGACAACAAGCTGCGCGCCTCGGTGCTGGCCGATCCGGCCGGCAAGCGCATCAACACCAGGGACAACACCCCGGGCGTGGTCAACGTCAAGGTGGTACCGGGCAACACGGTCGACGTGATCGTCGCCGCCAAGGGCGGTGGCTCGGAAGCGAAGACGAAGTTCGCCATGCTCAACCCGTCCGACTCGATCGTCGACTGGGTGTTGAAGACCGTGCCGACCATGGGCGCCGGCTGGTGCCCGCCGGGCATGCTTGGCATCGGCATCGGTGGCACCGCCGAGAAGGCGATGCTGCTGGCCAAGGAAGCGCTGATGGAGCCGATCGACATCACCGAGCTGCAGGCCCGTGGTGCCTCCAACCGCATTGAAGAGCTGCGCCTGGAGCTGTACGAGAAGGTCAACGCGCTGGGCATCGGCGCACAGGGCCTGGGCGGCCTGACCACCGTGCTCGACATCAAGATCAACGATTACCCGACCCACGCGGCCAACCTGCCGGTGGCGATGATTCCGAACTGCGCTGCGACCCGCCATGCGCATTTCACGCTGGATGGCAGTGGCCCGGTGATGCTGGACCCGCCGTCGCTGGAAGACTGGCCGAAGCTGACCTACGACGCGTCCAAGGGCACCCGCGTGGACCTGGACACGATCACCCCGGAAGACGTGGCCAGCTGGAAGCCCGGCCAGACCCTGCTGCTCAACGGCAAGCTGCTGACCGGCCGCGACGCCGCGCACAAGCGCATGGTCGACATGCTCAACAAGGGCGAGGAACTGCCGGTCGACCTGAAGGGTCGCTTCATCTACTACGTCGGCCCGGTCGATCCGGTGCGCGATGAAGTGGTGGGCCCGGCCGGTCCGACCACCGCCACCCGCATGGACAAGTTCACCCGCCAGGTGCTGGAGCAGACCGGCCTGCTGGGCATGGTCGGCAAGGCCGAGCGTGGCCCGGCGGCCATCGAGGCGATCCGTGACAACAAGTCGGCCTACCTGATGGCCGTCGGTGGTTCGGCCTACCTGGTGTCCAAGGCGATCAAGGCGGCCAAGGTGGTCGGTTTCGCCGACCTGGGCATGGAAGCGATCTACGAGTTCACCGTGCAGGACATGCCGGTGACCGTGGCGGTTGATTCCACCGGCGAGTCGGTGCACAAGACCGGCCCGCGCGAATGGCAGGCCCGCATCGGCAAGATTCCGGTGGTGGTGGAGTAAGCCTTCCGCCGCGGACCAGGCAACGGCGCCCGTGTGGCGCCGTTGTTGTGTGGGCCGAAGGATTAACGCTCGTGTAGCGGTTGCTCTGCTACGGTCGGCGCACGCTCGCACAGGACGTGTCCATGGCCCTGCATCGATTCATCGTGGTAGGCGTGCTGCTGGCCCTGGCCGGCTGCAGCACCCCTGCGTCGTACGAAGGCGCGGATTTCCCCGCATCGGCGCAATGCCGCGTGCAGTGCCAGGCCGGCTATCGCAGCTGCATGGCGCAGAATGACTCCCTCGGCAGCCGCCAGAGCAATTGCGAGCAGCAGGTGGTGCCGGCGCCGGACAAGCGCTGCAAGGACGTGGACAACCCGGACCTGCGCCGTGCCTGCGAACTGAAGGCGCATGACTGCACGATGCGCGCACCGATGATGTCCTGTGGCGAACGCCGGGATTCCTGCATGAGCCGCTGCGGCTGAGCAACGATCGCGCGCGTGGGCGCATAATCGGCTGATCCACCTGCACAGGATCTTCCGCATGAGCACCACGCTGTATGGTTCGACCAGTACCGCCGCCCTCGTCGTGCACTGGCTGCTGATCGAGCTGGGCATCGAGCATGAACTGGTGCTGCTGGATTTCGACACGCGCGAGCACAAGTCGGCGCAGTACCTGGCGCTCAATCCGGCCGGTGTGGTGCCGACACTGCTGATCGATGGCCTGGTACTGACTGAAGCGGCGGCCATCGCGCTGTACCTGGCCGATCGCCATCCGGACGCCGGCCTGCTGCCCGCGGTAGGTACACCGCAGCGCGCCGATGCCTATCGTTGGATGTTCTGGTGCGCCAATACGCTGCAGCCGGCCTACCGTGCCTGGTTCTATCCGAACGAGGTGGCGGGCGAGGCGAACGTCGAGGCCAGCCGCGAGATGGCACGTCAGCGCCTTGAAGCGGCCTGGCAGCATGTCGCCACGCACCTGCAGTCTCATGGTCCGTACCTGCTGGGCGCCACGCCCTGCGTGGTCGATTACATGCTGGTGATGCTGATGCGCTGGTCGCGCAACATGCCCAAACCCAGCGACACCTGGCCAGTACTGAAGGCGCACGCTGCGTCGATGAAGGCGCGCCCGGCGTTCGCGGAGGTGTACCGCCGCGAAGGCATCACCGACTGGCTGTAAGCCAGCCGGGGAGGAGGGCTAGGACCCCGTTTGGGTAGAGTCGACTGTGTAGAGTCGACTGTTAGTCGACTATCGCACGCAGTGCGGGCGTTTCCGCGGATGCATATGAAGGATGGGGGAAGTCGACTAACTGTGTAAACCCACCACGTTGTTCAGCAGGACTCTGGAAATAGGTGGCCGGCCACCGATCCCCATGTGAGGGCGGTGCCAGTTGTAGTGGTGCAGCCATTGGGTCAGCACGGAATTGCGCTGGTCCGAGGAGGCGTATTCGCGGGCGTAGGCCCATTCACGCAGGCTGGTTTGGATGAAGCGCTCCGCTTTGCCGTTGGTGCGCGGGGTGTACGGTTTGGTCCGCATGTGCTTGATCCCAAGGGACTTAAGTAGCTTGGCGAATGCAGTGGAGCGATAGCACGCCCCGTTGTCGGTCAGAATTCGTTTGAAGGTGATTCCCAGGCTGGCGTAGTACTCCAAGGCACCAAGCAGTGCTTGGCAGGCCGTGTCCTTTTGTTCGTCGGGGTGAACGCTGCTGTAGGCGATGCGGGAGTGATCGTCGATAGCCACGTGCACGTAGCCCCAGCCTCCGCCACCGGCATTTCCTCGGCGCTTGGCGTCGGTTCTATGGCCCGGCCGCTGGAAGTTGCCCAGCTTCTTGATGTCCAGGTGTAGCAGCCCTCCGGGCTGATCGTATTCGTATCGGATGACCTCCTTAGGCGGATCCAGCCGGCACAAACGATTGAGGCCGTGGGCGCGCATCAGCCTGGAAATGGTGCTGTGGCCGATCCCCAAGGCTTTGGAGATGGTCAGATAGGTCTGCCGTTTACGGCGACACTCCTTGATCTGCTCGACCACCGGTGCAGATGTGGCATGTGGTGTCCGGTGAGGGCGTGAGCTGCGGTTTTCCAGTCCTGACACCCCCAATTCCCGGAATCGGGCCAGCCATTTGTAGGCCGTACGCACACTTACGCCGCATGCTTGGGCTGCTTCCTCTGGGCGCAGGCCCTCGTGGAGGATGCGGCGAACAAGAAGTGCTCGACTATGGACGGTCAAACGGGCATTTTTATGGGGGTTCATCCGGGCTCTTTGGGGTCTGGAGAGGTGTGGTAACCACCATTTTCCAAAGATGTCCCGGATGAACAACCTACAGAGAGATCACAGTTAGTCGACTATCGCACGCAGTGCGGGCGTTTCCGCGGATGCATATGAAGGATGGGGGAAGTCGACTAACAGTCGACTCTACCAACAGGCTCCGCTACGTCGCGGCGGGTTACAGGATCTCCAGCACCGTTTCCGGTGGACGGCACAGGCGTGTGCCCTTGGAGGTGCGCACCACGGGGCGGTTGATCAGCCGCGGGTGTTCGGCCATCGCCGCCAGCAGCGTGGCCTCGTCCGCATCTTCCAGGCCCAGTTCGGTGAACTGCGCTTCCTTGCTGCGCACCAGCGCCTGCGCGTCCAGCCCGGATTCGGCCAGCACCTGGCGCAGCATGGCGACGTCCGGCGGGCTGTCCAGGTAGTCGACCACCACCGGCTCGAAGCCAGCATCACGTATCAGCTTCAGTGCGCCGCGCGAGTTGCTGCAGGCCGGGTTGTGCCAGATCGTCACGTGCATCAGAACCACTCCAGCAGGGACACGCCCACGCCCACGTAGGTGGCCTTGTGGTTGTAGTCGATCAGGCTTTCGCCGTAGCCGTCGAACACCTGTACATGGCCGCGCAGCAGGTTGCTGATCGGGAAGCCGTAATCCAGCTGCAGGGCACCGTGCGAGCGGCTGCCGGTGCGCAGCGAGTGGCGCGCCATCAGCGAGACCTCATGGCCGTTGCGGTTCCAGGTCAGGGTCGCATCACCGCGGCCCATGTAATCCTCGATGTCCGGGTTGTTGTCGTCGCTGCGGGTCTCGGGAATGCGGTACCAGGGGCGCAGCACCAGCGCCCAGTTCTCACGGTCCAGGCCGATGTTGAGCATCACCCGGTTCCAGCTGCGCGACAGCGGGTCGGCGCGGCCATTGGACTGGTGGTTCAGCGCGATGCCGGTCATGCGCCCGCGCCAGCCACCGATCGAGTAGCCATTGCGGAACACCATCATCACTTCCGGCTCATAGTTGGTTTCGCGGAACGGGCGCGAATCCTCGCCGTTGTAGGCCTGCCAGCGCGAGCTCTGAGTGTAGCCGGCCCAGATGTCGCCGTTATCGCCGAACAGGTTCTCGGCGATCTTGGTCTTGAAGCTGATCTGGAACTTCAGTTCGGCACTGTCCAGCACCTGCGGCGTGGTGACCGTGTTGGCCGGGTTCGGCGAGTGCGGCGTGGTGTTGCGGTCGCTGGTCCAGAACGCCGGCAACAGGTACACCGGCTTGTAGGCGCGCAGCTGGAACGGGCCGAGCTTGGAGTCCTCGGCCAGCTCCCAGCGGCTGTCCAGCAGCGAGCCACGGCCGGCATTGGCCAGTGCGCTGTCAGGGGCCGCTGGACGGAACAGGTCACTGACCCGCTCGCGCAGTTTCTCTTCGCCCTGGCTGACGCGTGCGGTCTGGCGTTCTTCGCGACGGGCCTGCGCGGCTGCCTCGGCCGCAGCGTCGGCCTCGGCGGTGGCCTGCGGGGTACGCCCGAACTGGCGGTCATAACAGGCCAGGCGGGCAGCATCGGTGGTAATTGCCGCGCACGCGGCCGGCGAGGCTTCGGCACTGGGCGCGAACTCCTGCGCGGCCAGTGGCGCACTGGCCAATGCCAGCGCCAGCGGCGCGAAGCGGGGAAGCAGCGGAGACAGGGTCATTGCAGCAGGCCCTTCGGTGAATACGGGAATCGCACAGTGTGGCGGCTGCACCGGATCACGGCCAGCCCCCACGGTTTATGCACGGCCACCGCGTGCGCGTGGCGTGAAGGAGAGGCTGGTCACAGGAACCAGGCGAACGCAAACAGCCCCAGCATCGCGATCACCACCGCCAGCTTCAGCGCCAGACCGAGCAGGATGCCAAGCCATGTGGCCAGGCCCACCTTGGTCGAGCGCCCCAGTTCGCGGGTGTGCCAGTACTCGCCCAGCAGGGCGCCGATCAACGGGCCGGCGAACAGGCCGATCGGCATGAAGAACAGGCCGACGATGCTGCCGACGAAAGTTCCCCACAGTGCCTTGCGGCTGGCACCGACCCGTTGCGCCCCCACCACGGTGGCCAGCACGTCCACCAGCAACGAGAGCAGGGTCAGTACCCCCAGCACAACCAGGGTCGGCCAACCGACGTGGGCGAAGCCGTCCGCCCACGCTGCCAGCAGCAGTCCGATGAACACCAGCGGGATGCCGGGCAGGGCCGGCAGGATGATTCCGGCGATGCCGACAAGGACAAAAATGACCGCTAGCAGATATAAGATGAATGAGAGTCCCATGCTGTCCCGTATGGTGGCCGTTTTGGGGTTGACAGTGAAAGATTTTGCCAGTTGCTTTTTCGTTTTGGGCGGGTTAAGTTGCAGTCGCTGAGCTTGGCAAGGTCACCGTGGATCGTGGCCTGATGAAGCAAGATCTTCCCGATCCGCTGCATCGATGCACCTCGCTTCCCCCTTGCTTGTCAGCCGCCCACCAGGCGTTTCCTACAACAAGAGAGAGTCACCAGGGAGTTAGTGAGATGTCTGATCGCGAGACCGGTACCGTCAAGTGGTTCAACGATGCAAAGGGCTTCGGCTTCATCAGCCGTGAAAACGGCGAAGACGTGTTCGTGCACTTCCGTGCCATCCAGACCCAGGGCTTCAAGAGCCTGAAGGAAGGCCAGAAGGTCACCTTCACCGTCGTGCAGGGCCAGAAGGGCCTGCAGGCCGACGCCGTGCAGCCGACCTGATCGCGCTGCAAGCCGTCACATGAAAAAGGCCCGCGCAAGCGGGCCTTTTTCTTTGCCGTCGGCCCGGTGCAGGTCAGCGCAGGATGACCTTGCCGTTGACTACGCGCACATAGGTGTTTTCGCGGATGCCGCCGAGGTCGCGCTGGTTGACCACGATGGTGCGGCCATCATCCATGCGCACGCTGATGTCGTAGGTATCGCTGGTGACGTTCTTCTGGATCTGGTTGCCCGCCAGCGCACCGCCGACCGCGCCTGCGGCCGCGGCGATGTTCTTGTTGCCACGGCTGCCGCCGGTGTGATCGGAGATCTCATGGCCGGCCACGGCACCGACGATGCCGCCGAGGATGGCGCCGGTCGCGCTGGGCGCGGTGCGGCCCGACGGCACGGTGTTGATGCGGGTGACGATGCCGCAGTCGGCGCAACGGCCCTGGTTGTATCCGCCGTTGTTGCCGTAGCCGCCATTGTTGTAGCCGTTGTTGTAACCACCGCCACCGTAGCCGGGCGAGGTGGCACAGCCAGCCAGGGCGAGGGTAGCGATGGCGCTGGCGGCAATGAGCTGGATCTTCATGGGGCGTCTCCTGGCCGTGAAGGCGGGTGCGTTGGGTGGTACTGCGTCATGCAGCAGGGTGGACGAATCCTCTCCTTTCGAACGTGAACAAGGTGCCAACCAGGCGTGCCTTGCCCGGCTGCAGGATGAATGCGCGTCAGCGGAAGTCCTGGTGGCAGGCTCGGCAGTCGGCCTGCACGGTTTCCACCACCTTTGCCAAGGCGGTGCAGTCACTGGGCGGCGCCGCCAGTGCCGCGTTGAGGTTGCCACGCAGCTGGCTGGCGTGCTGCTGGAACCGGCCATTGTCCTTCAGTCCGGGAAAGGCCAGGTCGAGGTCGTTGGACAGAAGGCGCAGGGCCTGCAGCCGCGGCACGCTGTCGGCCAGGCTGCAGCGGTTCTGCTGCTGGGCCTGCTGCAGCAGCTGCGATTGCCGCTGCATCACCTGCATCAGGCTGTCCGGGAACGGGTCGCGGCGCGCCTGCAGGGCGCGGCCGACCATGACCGTGGCAACCAGACCGATCAGCAGGCCCAGGCACAGCACGAACAGGTAGCGATGGGCAGTGGACGGGCGGCGGGGCGGGCTGGCGTTCATGGCGGGCTCTCCGGGCGTGCAACGGTGGGTTCGATGCCGGCGCGCTGTAGGCGCTGGCGCCTGCACGTTAAAATAGCCGGATGAACGAACAGGTCAAACAACGCTTCGCCGGCATCGAACGGCTGTATGGCGTAGGCGCGCTCGAGCGCCTGCAGGGCAGCCGCGTGGCGGTGGTGGGCATGGGCGGGGTCGGCTCGTGGGTGGTGGAAGCGCTGGCGCGCTCGGCGGTCGGCCACCTGACCCTGATCGATGCCGATGACATCTGCGTGTCCAACACCAATCGCCAGCTGCCGGCGATGGAAGGCAACTACGGCCGCAACAAGGCCGAGGCAATGGCAGAGCGCTGCCGCGCGATCAACCCGGACATCGAGGTCGATGCCGTGCAGGCGTTCCTGACCGTGTCCAACATGGCCGAGTTGCTGGACCGTGGATTCGACCTGGTGATCGATGCCTGCGACAGCTTCCGGGTCAAGGTCGAGACGATCGCCTGGTGCCGTCGCCGCAAGCTGCCGCTGCTGACCGTGGGGGCTGCCGGTGGCCGCACCGATCCGACCCTGGTGCGGATCCGCGATGTCTCGCGCACCGAGCATGACGCCATGCTGGCGCTGATCCGCAAGAAGCTGCGCAGCGAGTTCAATTTCCCGAAGAACGCCAAGCGCTATTTTGGCGTGCCGGCGGTGTACTCGCTGGAAAACGTGAAGTATCCGCAGGCCGATGGCAGCGTCTGCGGCATTCGTCCGAACCTGGGTGCGGATGCGGCACTGAAACTGGACTGCGGCGCAGGCCTCGGTGCGGCAACGCACATCACCGGCGCGTTCGCGTTCGCTGCGGTGGGCAAGGCGCTGGAAATGCTGCTGGAGCCGAAGAAGGTGAAGGCCGGGGTGGCTGAGGCCAGCGAGGCCTGATGGATCGTGCCGACCGAGGTCGGCACCTGCATTGATTCACTCATTCCAGCGTTGGATTGGTAGCGCCGGGCCATGCCCGGCGTCCGGTCCGCTGCCCGTTACAACGCCGGCAAAGCAAACAGTCGGCGCGCGTTCTCCGTCGTGGCATGTGCCACGGCTTCAACGTCCATCCCGCGCAGTGCGGCCACGTGGCGGGCGATGACCGCCAACCGCGCCGGTTCGTTGCGCTGGCCGCGGATGCCGGCATCGGGCTGATCCGGTGCATCGGTTTCCAGCAGCAGCTGTTCCAGCGGCATCCCGCGCACCAGGCGCTGCAGCCGTTGCGCGCGTTCGTAGGTCAGTGGACCGCCAAGACCAAGCAGGAAGCCTTGCCGATGCAGTTGCGCGGCCTGTTCCGGGCTGCCGGAAAAGCTGTGCACCACGCCACGCAGGCCGCCGATGCGACGGATCGCGGCAATGACCGCATCCACCGCGCGTCGCGCGTGCACGATCACCGGCAGCTCGAACTCGCGAGCCAGTTCCAGCTGGCCGATGAAGTACGCCTGCTGTGCCTCTGCATCCAATCCCTCGACGAAGAAATCCAGCCCGCATTCGCCGATCGCACACGGTCGTTCGCGCTCGATCCACTCGCGCAGCAGCGGCAGATGGTCGGGCCGGTGCTCGGCCAGGAACATCGGATGCAGGCCGTAGGCCGGGTACAGCCCCGGTGCCTGCCGGCAGACCTCGCGCAGCTTCGGCCAGCTGGCGGCAGTGACGGCCGGTACCACCTGCTCGCGCACGCCTGCGGCGCCTGCGCGCTCGATCACCGCCGTGCGGTCAGCATCGAATTCACTGGCATCCAGATGGCAGTGGCTGTCGACCAGCGGGGTCAACGCTGTTCCAGCGGCGGCGGGGCCGGGACTGTATTGCGGCTCTTCCAGTTGGCCAGCAGCAGGGTACCGAAGCCCAGTACCAGTTCGTCGACGAACGGGATCGGGTCGGGGATGAACAGGGTCAGCACGAACAGGCCGGCGGTGAGCTTGAACAGGGTGGGGTAGCGCAGCCGGCGGGCCCATTGCAGTACCGGCAGCAGCATCGGGTTGGCCATGGCGTGGATCCTCCTGGGGAATATGCAAACGCTACCACGGGCCCAGCATTTCCCGATGCTGAATGGGTTACAGGAATGAGCAGGAAATGTGGAGATTCCGTTCAGGCAGTGCATGCTGCAATCTGGCCCGAGAACGTTGCGGATGGTCCGCAAGGAGCAGGTCATGAAAAGCACAACTACAACTGTCCTGGTCGCAGCGGGCGCGCTGCTAGTCGGTGGCATCGCCACCGCCGCCTTCATGAAGAGCGGCGACAAGTCGCCTGATTCCATCAGCGCCGGAACCCCCAACGGTGAATCACGCCTGGTTGACGGCAACGCCGTTGACGATGGCGCACGTGGTGACAAGCTCGACCCGTCTGCACCGCGCGGGCTGGAATATGCCGACGTACTGAAGGTCGACCCGATCACCGAGAAGCAGAAGGCCTACGCCACCGTGATCGGCACCGATGCCGTGCGCGAGACCTCCACCACCCAGACCCCGCACGAGGTCTGCCAGGACGTGACCGTGCAGGAGCGCCTGCCGGAGCGTGACGGCAACGTCGGCGGCACCGTGGTCGGCGCGGTGGTCGGTGGCCTGCTCGGTAACCAGGTTGGCGGTGGCAACGGCAAGAAGGCCGCGACCGCGGCCGGTGCCGTGGCCGGTGGCTTCATCGGCAACCAGATCGACAAGCGCCACGTGGGTGGCCGCGTGGTCAACCGTACCGAGCGCCAGTGCCACACCGAGACCGCCACCTCCGAGTCGAGCCGTGTTACCGGCTACAACGTGACCTACCGCAACGAGGACGGCACCACCGGCACCATGCGCATGGCCAGCAAGCCGGGCAACCGCATCGCCATGGGCACCAATGACGTGGTGAAGGGCTACAACGTGACCTACCGCTACGACGGCGCCGAGAAGACCGTGCGCATGGACAACAAGCCGGCCAGCGATCGCCTGCCTGTGGTCGATGGCCAGCTGGTCACGCAGACCGCCGCTGCCGGCGCCACTGCGGCCACGCGCCAGTAATCCAGAACACCCTGCTGTACCCGACGGGCCGGCTCATGCCGGCCCGTTCTTTTGCGAGTGCGGGCATTCATCCGTGTGGACGCGGAATCCACCATCATGGTGGCCCCTTCGACATGGAGTCGGCATGAGCATCTTCGACCTGCGCATCGAAACAGAGCGCCTGATCCTGCGCCCGCTGCTGCGCGAGGACTACGAACCTTACCTGGCGTTCTGCGCCGACGAGGAAACGATGTGCACCCTGGGTGGCGTGCAACCGGCGTCGGTGGCATGGCGCGGTTTCTGCAGCCTGGCCGGCGCCTGGCAGCTGTTCGGCTTCTCGATGTTCAGCGTGATCGAAAAATCCAGCGGGGAATGGATCGGGCGGATGGGCCCCTGGCAACCGCAGGACTGGCCGGGTACCGAGGTCGGCTGGGGCATCCGCCACGCCAGCTGGGGCCGGGGCTATGCGCCGGAAGCGGCCGTCGCGGCGATCGACTGGGCCTTCGACACGCTGGGTTGGGACGAGGTGATCCATACCATCGCCGAGAACAACGACAACTCGCGGGCGGTCGCGCGCAAGCTGGGCAGCACGTTGCTGCGGATGGGCGAATTGCCGCCGCCGTACAACGACAAGCCCATGCAGATCTGGGGCCAGTCGCGCGAGCAGTGGCGGCAACGCGCGCGCTGAGCGCTGCCCGGTAGTGCCGGCATGCTGCACCCGCGCTTGGCATTCACCGGCGCACTTGCCAGACTGCACGCAGCCGGCCGCCGGCCGGATCCGATGGAGCAGGCAATGGTGGAAGAGCGCGTTCCGTTGACCGTGCATGGCATGTCGGTCTCGGGCAATTGCCACAAGGTGCGCCTGCTGCTGGAGCAGCTCGGCAGCCGCTATCGCTGGGTGGAAGTGGACAGTGCCCACGGCCAGACCCACACCCCTGAATTCCTGGCATTGAATCCGAACGCGAAGGTCCCGCTGATCGTCCGCGACGATGGTCGCGTGCTGACAGAATCCAACGCGATCCTGTTCTGGCTGGCCGAAGGCACGCCGTACCTGCCCAGCGATGGCTGGGAGCGCGCACAGGCATTGAGCTGGATGTTCTTCGAGCAGTACACGCATGAGCCGTGCGTGGCGGTGGCGCGCTTCATCCGCGGCTGGACGGCGCCTGATTCGCCGCGTCGCACTGAACTGCCGCGCCTGCACGAGCGTGCCGGCGCCGCGCTGGCAGTGATGGAGCAGCACCTGCGCCAGGCGCAATGGTTCACCGGCAGCGAGTACGGCATCGCCGATATCGCCCTGTTTGCCTATACCGATGTGGCGGGCGAGGGCGGCATCAGCCTGGAACCGTTCCCGGAAGTGCGTGCCTGGCTGCAGCGCGTGCGTGCGCAGCCGCGCTTCCTGCCGATGCCAGCGGTGACCGCCGAAGTGCGCACACGGTTCGAGGCGGCGTGATTCTCACTGAGGTGACCCCCACAGGGTAGCGCCGGGCCGCGCCCGGCGGAATGCAACAACGACACGGAGGGTGTTCGATGTTCGCTGTGGTTCCAGATCCGATCCCCGCCCGCATGCGCGTGCTCAACCGCGCCGATGTGTGCGACGTCAATTTCCTCGAGGCGGTGCGCGGTTGGCGCGGTACGCCGCGCCCGCGACCGGCGGCGGATGCACCGATCCTGCCGGGCAGTACGCTCACCGCCGCCGCGTTCGATGATCTGTTCGATTCGCAGCTGGCCAGCCGCCAGCTGGACCTGATGGCACGCGTACTGCGCGTGCAGAACAAGGTCTTCTACACCATCGGTTCTTCCGGTCATGAAGGCAACGCGCTGCTGGCGCGGGCCTGCAGGCACACCGATCCGGCGTTCCTGCACTATCGTTCCGGTGCCTTCATGGCCGAGCGTTCGCGGCAGGTGCCGGGCATCGACCCGCTGCGCGATGCCGCGCTCTCGTTCGCTGCCAGTGCCGAGGATCCGGCCAGCGGTGGCCGCCACAAGGTGTGGGGCAGCAAGCCGTTGTGGGTGCTGCCACAGACCTCGACGATCGCCTCGCACCTGCCCAAGGCGCTGGGCACCGCGCTGGCCATCGAGAGTGGCAAGCGCTTGGGGCAGGCACTGCCGGTTCCGCCCGACAGCATCGTGCTGTGCTCGTTCGGCGATGCTTCGGCCAACCACGCCACCGCGCAGACCGCCTTCAATACCGCGATGTGGTCGGCCTACCAGAAACTGCCGGCGCCGATCCTGTTCGTCTGCGAGGACAACGGCCTGGGTATTTCAGTGAAGACCCCGGAGGGCTGGATCGCCGAGCGCTTCAGCCGCCAGCCGGGGCTGGACTATTTCTTTGCCGATGGCCTGGATCTGGCCATCGGCCACGCGCAGGTACAGGCCGCGGTGGAGCACTGCCGACGCACCCGGCGGCCGACCTTCCTGCATCTGCGCACAACGCGCCTGATGGGCCATGCCGGTACCGACTTTGAAGTGGAATGGCGCGCGCTGCCGGAGCTGTGTGCAGCCGAAGCCCAGGACCCGCTGCTGCGTTCGGCGCAGATCGCGCTGGAATCCGGGTGGATGGATGCGGCCGCCATCGAAGTGGCCTACGAAACGATGCGCGCGCGCTGCATGGCCGCCGCCGCCGATGCCGAAAGCAGTGCGAAGCTGCAGTCGCTGCGGGAGGTGATGGCGCCGCTGGCACCGTACACGCCCGCAGCGGTGCAGGCAGAAGCGCAGCGCGAAGTCGCTGCCGAAGCGCGCGAGGCACTCTATGGCGGTGCCGAGGCATTGCCCGAACGACAGGCGCCGCGGCATCTCGCGATCCAGATCAACCATGGCCTGCAGGAACTGCTGGCCAAGTATCCGCAGAGCCTGTTGTTCGGCGAGGACGTGGCGCAGAAGGGCGGTGTCTACACCGTCACCAAGGATCTGCTGCGCCGCTTCGGGCCGCGCCGGGTGTTCAACACCCTGCTGGACGAGACCATGATCCTGGGCATGGCACAGGGCCTGGCCAACATGGGCATGCTGCCGATTCCGGAAATCCAGTACCTGGCCTACCTGCACAACGCCATCGACCAGCTGCGTGGCGAGGCCTGTTCGCTGCAGTTCTTCTCCAACGACCAGTACCGCAACCCGATGCTGGTGCGGGTGGCCGGGCTGGGCTACCAGAAGGGTTTCGGCGGCCATTTCCACAACGACAACTCGATCACCGCGCTGCGCGACATCCCCGGGCTGGTGGTCGGCTGCCCATCGCGCGGCGACGATGCCGTGATGATGCTGCGCACGCTGGCGGCGCTGGCGCGGGTGGATGGGCGGGTGGCCGTGTTCCTGGAGCCGATCGCCCTGTACATGAGCAAGGACCTGCACGCACCCGGCGATGGCCAATGGCTGTTCGACTACCCGGCCCAGGGCCAGGCGCTGGTGCCGGGCGAAGGCCGTGTCTATGGGCCGGAGGCTGGCGACCTGGTGATCTACACCTACGGCAACGGCGTGCCGATGGCGCTGCGCGCGGCGCCGGCGATCGAGCAGCAGATGGGCTGGCAGGTGCGGGTGGTGGACCTGCGCTGGCTGGTGCCACTGGATGCCGGCTTCATTGCCGCCCAGGCCGCCAGTGCGCGGCGTGTGCTGGTACTGGACGAAGGACGCCACAGCGGCGGAGTAGGCGAGGGAGTGGTCACCGCACTGGTCGAGGCCGGTTTCGGCCACCTGCCGCTGCGCCGGGTCTGCGGTGCCGATACCTATACCCCGCTGGCGGGGGCAGCAATGTTCGGGCTTCCAAGCGACAATGCAGTGATTGGCGCCGCCCTTGAACTGGCGCAGGAACCCTGATGCATGTGTGGATTGGCGGGAATGTTGTTGCCGGCGCCGGTGGCGTCGGCCGAGGTGCTGCAGGCGCAGGTCCTGGCCATGGGCGAGGCACTGCACCACCGCGGGCCGGATGATGGCGGCAGCTGGGTCGACGCCACGGCCGGAATCGCGCTGGCGCATCGCCGCCTGAGCATCCTCGACCTGTCGCCGCTGGGGCACCAGCCGATGGCCTCGGCCGATGGCCGTTACGTGATGGCCTACAACGGCGAGGTCTACAACTTCGCTGCCCTGCGTGCCGAACTGGAGCCGCTGGGGCACACCTTCCGTGGCCATTCGGATACCGAGGTGCTGCTGGCAGCGATCCTGCAGTGGGGTATCGAGGACACCCTGCAGCGCTGCAACGGCATGTTCGCCATCGCCTTGTGGGACCGCCAGCAGCAGTGCCTGTGGCTGGCCCGCGACCGCGTCGGCAAGAAGCCGCTGTACTACGGCTGGGCCGGTGACACGCTGGTGTTCGGCTCTGAACTGAAGGCGCTGTGGCAGCACCCGGCGTTCGACAACGACATCGACCGGGATGCGCTGACCCTGCTGCTGCGGCTGGATTACATTCCTGCGCCGCACAGCATCCACCAGCGCTGCTACAAGCTGATGCCCGGGCGCGTGCTGCGGCTGGACGCCGAAGCCGTAGCGGCGGGTGCGGCCGCGCACCGCCCGGAGCAGGCACAGCGCCCCTACTGGGATGCGCGTGCGCGCATGCAGGTCGCACTGGCGGCCCCGTTCCAGGGTCGCATCGAGGAGGCCGAGGAACAGCTGGACACGCTGCTGCGCGATGCGGTCGCGCTGCGCATGGTGGCCGACGTGCCGGTGGGCGTG
Source organism: Stenotrophomonas sp. 59 (assembly GCF_030291095.1). NCBI lineage: Bacteria > Pseudomonadati > Pseudomonadota > Gammaproteobacteria > Lysobacterales > Lysobacteraceae > Stenotrophomonas > Stenotrophomonas sp. 59. Next base: position 2,942,692 of record NZ_CP127408.1, on the reverse strand, counting down.
TTCCTGTCCGGCGGTACCGATTCGTCGCTGGTGGCGGCGCTGATGCAGGCGCAGAGCGGGCAGCCGGTGCACAGCTTCAGCATCGGCTTCACCGATTCGGGCCACGACGAGGCACCGCTGGCCAGGGAACTGGCCACGCATCTGGGTTGCGACCACACCGAGCTCTACGTCAGCGGCGCGGATGCACTGGCAGTCGTGCCGCAGCTGCCGGCAATGTTCGACGAACCTTTCGCCGACGCTTCGCAGGTGCCGACCGCGCTGGTCGCGCGCCTGGCGCGTCAGGGCGTGACCGTGGCGTTGTCTGGTGACGGCGGTGATGAGCTGTTCTTCGGCTACACCCGCTACGTGCGCGCGCTGCGCAACTGGCAGATGCTGGGCCGCGTGCCGGGCCCGCTCCGGCGCTGGATGGGCGCGCGCGCGCAGCAGCAGGGCGAGGCCTCGCGGACCGGCGGACTGGCCGCGCTGCTGGCCGAGTCCGGTGCGCGTGGCATCGGCGACGTGTACCGCAACCGCATCTCGCGCTGGCGCGATCCGGCGGCGGCAGTGCCGGGCGCGCAGGCTGCCGGCAGCTTCTACGACCTGGCCGATCCGTTGCACGGCGCCGGCACACCGGCCGACGCGATGATGCTGGCCGATTACGTGACCTACCTGCCGGATGACCTGCTGTGCAAGGTCGACCGCACCTCGATGGCAGTCAGCCTGGAGGCACGCGCGCCGCTGCTGGACTGGCGCGTGGCCGAGTTCGCCTGGTCGCTGCCGCTGGGCTTCAAGCGCAGCGAAACCACCAGCAAGGTGCTGCTCAAGCGGGTTCTTGGCCGCTACGTGCCGCAGTCGATGGTGCACCGGCCCAAGCGCGGGTTCGGTGCGCCGGTCAGCGATTGGCTGAAGGGCGACCTGCGGCCGTGGGCCGAAGACCTGCTGCAGCCGGCACGCCTGGAGCGCGAGGGAGTGCTGTCGGCGTCGGCGGTGCAGCCGCTGTGGCAGCAGTTCCTGGGGGGGCAGCGCAAGTGGCATACCCACCTGTGGAACGTGCTGATGTTCCAGGCCTGGCAGGCGCATTGGCGGCAGGTGCGGGCCGGCGTGACCGGCGGCTGATCTTCACCGGACGGCACGGGCCCGGCGTCTAGGCTGGGCCTCCCGCACCGTGAGGAGTATGTCCCGATGTCCGTCCCCACCATCGCCGTGTTCGTCGGCAGCCTGCGCAAGGATTCCTGCAACCGCAAGCTGGCCCATGCGCTGGAGAAGATCGCTGGCGACCGCGCGCGCTTCCAGTACGTGCAGATCGGCGATCTCCCGCTGTACGACCAGGATTTCGATGGCCAGTACCCGCCGCAGGGCACCCGGCTGAAGGATCAGGTGCGTGCCGCCGACGCGGTGCTGTTCGTGACCCCCGAATACAACCGGTCGGTACCGGGCGTGCTGAAGAACGCCATCGACATCGGCTCGCGCCCCTACGGTGACAGTGCGTTTGCCGGCAAGCCGGCGGCGGTGATCGGCGCCTCCATCGGCCAGATCGGTACCGCCGTGGCCCAGCAGCACCTGCGCATCAGCCTGGCCTTCCTGGACATGCATGTGCTCGGCCAGCCCGAAGCGTTCATCCACTTCAAGGACGGCCTGATCGATGCCGACGGCACGATCCACAACGAGGGCACGCAGAAGTTCCTGCAGGGCTACGTGGACCGGTTCCTGGCGCTGATTGCGGTGCACGTCAAGGGCGATTGAGGCCGATGGGGTCAGAGCCCTCTGCTTCGCAGAGGGATCCGACCCCAACCACGCCCGGGGTCGGATCCCGGCGCGCAGCGACGGGCCCTGGCCCCACGTCCCGCTGAGCGGGCCAGAGCGCGTACGCTGCACGGAATCCGACCCGGGCCGCCTGATCTGCGATAATGCCCCGCTCGGGCGTCGCAACGGCGCCCGTCGCAGGCACTGCGACGCCCCCGCGCCAGAGTGGCCAGGCACTGGCGGATATCCCCCGTTACTCCACGGCTTATCCACAGGCTTGTCCATGGCTGCCGGGGTCGGCGCATGCCTACACTCGTCCGGCCCACTTTTGCAGGAAACACCGCAGCATGTCCGCTCGTTCCGGCTTCCGTTCCAACCGCAGAGAGCGCGGTGATGGCTTCGATCGCGATCGCGACGAATCGCGTATCGACCAGCTGCGCGTGCCGCCGCATTCGGTGGAAGCCGAGCAGGCGGTGCTGGGTGGCCTGATGCTGGCGCCGGAGGCCTATGACCGGGTCAACGATCAGCTGACCGAGGGCGATTTCTACCGCCGCGACCACCAGATGATCTACCGCGCGATCCGCGAGCTGTCCGAGCGTGAGCGGCCGTTCGACGCGGTGACCCTGGGCGAGTGGTTCGAATCGCAGGGCAAGCTGGAGCTGGTGGGCGATGGCGCCTACCTGATCGAGCTGGCGAGCACTACGCCATCGGCGGCCAACATCGTGGCCTATGCCGAGATCGTGCGTGACAAGGCGGTGCTGCGGCAGCTGATCCAGGTCGGCACCGACATCGTCAACGATGGCTTCCAGCCCGAAGGCCGTGACAGCAGCGAGCTTCTGGCATCGGCGGAAAAGAGCGTGTTCGCCATCGCCGAGCAGGGGGCACGCGGACGTACCGACTTCGTGGCCATGCCGGGTGCGCTGAAGGATGCCTTCGAGGAGCTGCGCAACCGCTTCGAGAACGGCGGCAACATCACCGGCCTGCCGACCGGCTACAACGACTTCGATGCGATGACCGCCGGCCTGCAGCCGACCGACCTGATCATCCTCGCCGCGCGCCCGGCCATGGGCAAGACCACGTTCGCACTGAACATCGCCGAGTACGCGGCGATCAAGTCGAAGAAGGGCGTGGCGGTGTTCTCGATGGAAATGTCGGCCTCGCAGCTGGCGATGCGCCTGATCTCCTCCAACGGCCGCATCAACGCGCAGCGCCTGCGTACTGGCCAGCTGGAAGACGAGGATTGGAGCCGCGTCACCAGCGCGATCAAGATGCTGAAGGAAACCAAGATCTTCATCGACGATACGCCGGGTGTGTCGCCGGAAGTGCTGCGTTCCAAGTGCCGCCGCCTCAAGCGCGAGCACGACCTGGGCCTGGTGGTGATCGACTACCTGCAGCTGATGAGCGTGCCGGGCAACAGCGAGAACCGCGCGACCGAAATCTCGGAAATCTCGCGTTCGCTGAAGGGCCTGGCCAAGGAACTGCACGTGCCGGTGATCGCGCTGTCGCAGCTCAACCGCTCGCTGGAAACACGTACCGACAAGCGCCCGGTGATGGCCGACCTTCGCGAATCGGGCGCAATCGAGCAGGATGCGGACATGATCGTCTTCATCTACCGCGATGATTACTACAACAAGGAAAATTCGCCGGACAAGGGCCTTGCCGAGATCATCATCGGCAAGCACCGTGGTGGCCCGACCGGTTCGTGCAAGCTGAAGTTCTTCGGCGAATACACCCGCTTCGACAACCTGGCCCACGACTCGGTCGGTTCGTTCGAGTAACGACCGTGCCGGCCGCCGGCCGGCACCACCACCCGGCCTGCAAACCATTCGAAACGCCCATCTTCCGTATGTGGCGTGTAAATGACATGTAACGCGACGCTTCTACGATTCCGCCGCTGCTGCCCTTCGACGCCGCCCTTCGGCGTCCAGCGTGCCCAAGGAATCCGCCCCCATGCCGTCCCACGCTCCGCTCCGCCGCAATCTGCTGGCCTTGCTGGTCTGTGCTTCGCTGCCGTCGCTTGCCGCCGCTGAAACCGCCCCCGCCACCGACGCACCGTCGGCCACCACGCTTGATTCGATCTCGGTGATCGGCCGCGGCGAAGCGCGCCAGGTCCAGCGCGTGACCGCCGAGGACATGAAGGTGCTGCCGCCCGGTGCCAACCCGCTGAAGCTGCTGGCGACCAAGCCGGGCGTGCATTTCGAATCGGCCGATGCCACCGGCGCCTACGAGTGGTCCACCACCATCAGCCTGCGCGGCTTCAACCAGAACCGCCTGGGCTACACGCTCGATGGCATTCCGCTGGGCAACATGGCCTACGGCAACAGCAATGGCCTGCACATCAGCCGCGCGGTGATCAGCGAAAATCTCGGCGGTGCCGAAGTCTCCACCGGCATCGGTGCGCTGGGTACGCCGTCCACCAGCAACCTCGGCGGTGTGTTCCAGTTCTATTCGATCGATCCATCCACCGAGTATGGCGTGGTGCTGGCACAGAGCTTCGGCAGCGACAGTGCGCGCCGCAGCTATGCGCGCCTGGAGACCGGTGAACACCAGGGTTTCGCCGCCTACCTGTCCGGCGTGTATTCCGAAGGCGACAAGTGGAAGGGCAAGGGCTCGCAGGAACTGAAGCAGTTCAACGGCAAGGCCACCTACAACTTCGGCGCGGACAGCAGGATCACCGCACTGTTCAACGCATCGCGCCGCGTCGAGGCCGACTACCAGGACCTGTCGCTGGAGATGATCGATCGCCTCGGCTGGGACTGGGACAACTACGCCCCGGACTGGGATCGCGCGGTGGCTGCCGCACGCGGCAAGTTCAGCGGCGGCGTCAACAGCCCGTGGGACGCGTATTACTCCGGCCACGGCCTGCGCAATGACGACCTGTCCAGCATTGCCGGCGATTTCGGCCTGAACGAGTCGATGCGCCTGAAGGTGAACGTCTACAACCACAGCAACCGTGGCCAGGGCCACTGGTTCAGCCCGTCCAATCCGTCCAACCCGGGCACCAGCCGCGAGATCCCGATCTCGATCCGCACCACCGAGTATGCGATCGACCGCACGGGCGTGACCTCGGCGTTCACCTGGAACGTGGCGGGCCATGAACTGGAAGCGGGCCTGTGGTACGAAGACAACGGCCACAGCGTGCAGCGCAACTTCTATTACATCGACGGCCCGATCACCGACGATTTCTTCCTGCGCAATCCGGACCAGCGCGTGTGGCACCAGCGCTACACCACCATCACCCGCCAGTTCTACGTGCAGGACCGCTTCCGCCTGTTCGATGACCGCCTGACCATCGACATCGGTGCAAAGTCGCCGAACACCCGCACCAGCGTGCGCACGCCGCTGGGCAGCTACGCCAACAACAGCAGCCTGACCTCGAAGAAGGGGTTCCTGCCGCAGGCCGGCTTCAACTTCAAGCTCAACGAAGGCAACGAGATCTTCGGTTCGTTCGCCAAGAACATCGCGGCCTATGCACTGGGCGTGGGCAGCCCGTTCAACGTGCCGCAGGCCGCATTCGATGCCAGCGCGAAGAACCTGAAGCCGGAACAGTCGCGCACCATCGAGCTGGGCTGGCGCGGCTACGGCCAGGGCTATGAAGCCTCGGTGGCGGTGTACGACGTGAAGTTCGACAACCGCCTGCTGGCCATCGCGCAGTGCGTGGGCATCCTCGGTTGCCCGGCGCTGTTCTCGAACGTCGGTTCGGTGACCAGCCGCGGCGCCGAGGCGACCCTGCAGCTGAAGCCGATGCAGGACCTGACCTGGTCCAACGCGCTGTCGTGGAATGACAGCACCTACGACAACGACTACGTGAACAACGGCGTGGTGCCGACCCGCGGCAAGAAGACCGTCGACACCCCGGAATGGATGTTCGCCAGCACCCTGGCCTGGACGCCGGGCCCGTGGGACCTGCGCCTGGCCGCCAACCATGTCGGCAAGCGTTACGTGACCTATACCAACGATGTGTCGGTGCCCAGCTACTGGCTGGTCAACGCTTCGGTGGCCTATGACGTCGGCAAGCTCGGCCCGGCACAGAACCTGACCGTGGCGCTGAACCTGACCAACCTGACCGACAAGCGTTACCTGTCCTCGATCAACACCAACGGCACCTACGCCGCCGACCCGACCCGCAGCCTGGCGACCATGCAGGTCGGTGCGCCGCGGCAGGTGATGGCCACCGCCACCGTGCACTTCTGATGCGCGGGCCTGTTGATCCGGAAAGCCGTCGTCGCCTGTTGCGCATGGCGTGGCAGGGCACGGGGGCAGCGATCGCACTGGCGGCGATGCCGGGGCTGGCTACGGCCGGCCCACGCCCGCGGTTGGGACGTGATCCGTTCACCCTGGGCGTCGCTGCCGGCGATCCGGATCCGCAGGGGGCCGTACTGTGGACGCGTCTGGCGCCGGACCCGCTCAACGGCGGCGGCATGCCGTCGCGGGCGGTGCCGGTGCGCTGGTTCGTGGCCGAAGACCCGGGCATGCGCCGGCTGGTGCAGCGTGGCGTCGCTGCCGCGGTGCCGGAGCTGGCCCATTCGGTGCATGTGGAGGTCAACGGCCTGCGCCCGGGCCGTGACTACTGCTATCGTTTCGCCTGCGATGGCGATGAGGAAAGCGCAGTCGGTCATTTCCGCACCGCGCCGCTGCTGGACACGCAGCTGCAGCAGCTGCGGCTGGCGCTGTGCACCTGCCAGGCCTGGAACAGCGGCTACTACCCGGTGCTGCGTGACATTGCGCAGAGCGACGTCGACCTGGTGCTGCATGCCGGTGACTACCTGTACGAGTACAGCCCGCTGCAGAACGCGCGCGGACGCACGCTGGATGCCGGGCGCTTCAGCGGCGAGACCGTCAGCCTGGAGCGCTATCGCGACCAGTATGCGCTGTACAAGCTCGATCCCGATCTGCAGGCCGCGCACGCCGCACACGCGTTCGCGGTGATCTGGGACGACCACGAAGTGCAGAACGATTACTCCGGCATCCATCCGGAGAAGCCTGGCGTCTCGACGGAGGACTTCATCGTTCGCCGCGCGGCGGCCTACCGCGCGTTCTACGAGCACCTGCCGATGCGCAGCACGCCCGCCGGCAATGGTGGCCTGCGCGTGCATCGGCGCCTGCGTTACGGCGACCTGGCACAGCTGACCCTGCTCGACTGCCGCCAGTTCCGCCCGGCCAATCCCTGTGGGGTGGGCGAGTCGCCGCGCTGCGAGGCGGCCCTGGACCCGCGCATGAGCATGCTGGGCGTGGGCCAGGAAGCCTGGTTCGCGCAGTCGATGGCGGCCGCACGCAGCACGCGCTGGAACGTGGTGGTGCAGCAGCTGCTGATGGCGCAGCTGCGGCTGGACGGCGGCACGCCACGCGAACGTTTCTGGAACGATGCCTGGGATGGTTATCCGGCGGCACGCAACCGCCTGCTGCAGGCGATGCAGGCGGGTGGGCAGGGTAATGCCATCGTGCTGGGCGGGGACTGGCATTCCACCTTCGTCAACGACCTGAAGCTGGACTTCGATGCCGCCAGTGCGCCGGTCGTCGCCACCGAATTCATCGCTCCGGCGATCAGCAGCGGCGGCGACGACACACCGTATGGACCGTATTACGGGCCATCAATACCGCAGAACCCGCACATCCGTTACTTCGACGGCGACCGCCGCGGCTGGTGGAAGCTGCAGCTGAACCGCCAGACCGTGGACGCCGAGCTGCGCTTCGCCGACAGCGTGCTGCGCGCGGATGCGCCGGTGCGTACTGCGGCGCGCTTCCAGGTCACCCACGGCCGCCCGGGGGCCGTGCCGGTGTAATGGCGGGTGGGCACCCCTTCGGCGGGTGCGGACCTCCTCGGTGGGTGCGGACCTCCTCGGTGGGTGCGGACCTTGGTCCGCACACTCAGGCCACCCGCCGGGCATGGCCCGGCGCTACTGGGCAGAGGCAGGGCGCAGATCGACCGGTTTCATCGCCACCAGCCGGGTTTCGTCGCAAACCATTTGCGGCCGCCGGGGCAGGGCGCCAAGGTGGTCGCAGGCGGCAGGGTGCCGCCCCAAGGAGACCGTGATGAAGACCCTGTTCGCGCTCGGTGTGTGGTGCCTGCTGTTCGTGCTGTGCTGGCCGCTGGCGATCCTCGCCCTGATCGCCTGGCCGTTCGTCTGGCTGCTGAGCCTGCCGTTCCGCCTGGTCGGCATCACCTTCTCGGCACTGTTCGCGCTCCTGCGCGCGCTGTTCATGCTGCCGGCGCGGTTGCTGGGTGGCCGGGCGGTGGCCGCATGAGGATGGTGCTGCTGGTCGGTCTGGCCCTGTTGTCAGGCCCGGTGCTGGCCGCACCGCCCGCGCCACCGTCGGCGTGGCTGGAGCGGCAGCAGGCAGCGGGTGCTGATGAAGCGAATGCTGCGGGAGCAAAGGCTTCGACGGTACCCGAGACCAAGGAGCGCTGCCGGGTCACGAAGGAATGGAAGGTTGGCGAGACGGTGGTGCAGCACAGGGTCTGCGACGATCCACCGAAGAAGCCGGCTGGAAAGGTGTAGCGCCGAGCCCATGCTCGGCTGTGCCTTCACGGACCGCCAAGTGCGCAGCCAAGCCTAGGCTCGGCTCTACATGAAGAAGGGCAACAAAAAACCCCGCCGAGGCGGGGTTTTCTGTATCCAGCCATGCCGGCCAGCGGCCGGCACTACCAGCGAACGATCAGTTCGCCTTGTGGATGGCGCGCTTGCTGACCGCCATCGCCGCGTCGTGGATCACTTCCGACAGCGACGGGTGGGCGTGGCAGATGCGGGCCAGGTCATCGGCCGAGCCGCTGAACTCCATGGTCAGCACACCTTCGTGCACCAGCTCGGAGACGTTGGCGCCGACCAGGTGCATGCCGAGGATGCGATCGGTTTCGGCGTGGGCCAGGATCTTCACGAAGCCAGCCGGTTCGATCATCGCCACGGCACGACCGTTGGCGGCGAACGGGAAGCTGCCGGCCTTGTACGGGATGCCTTCGGCCTTCAGCTGGGCTTCGGTCTTGCCGACCCAGGCCAGTTCCGGCTCGGTGTAGATGACCCACGGGATGGTGTCGAAGTTGACGTGGCCCGGCAGGCCGGCGATCAGCTCAGCCACCGCGATGCCTTCCTCGAAGCCCTTGTGCGCCAGCATCGGGCCGCGCACGCAGTCGCCGACTGCCCACACGCCGTTGACGCCGGTATGGCAGTGCGCGTCGACTTCGATCTGGCCACGCTCGTTGATCTTGACGCCGGTGCCTTCAGCCAGCAGGCCCTTGGTGGCGGCGCGACGGCCAACGGCCACCAGCAGCTTGTCCACGGTCAGGGTCTTTTCGCCTTCGCTGTCGGTGTAGGTGACAACGACTTCCTTCTTCTTGCCCTTGCCGGTGATTTCGGTCTTGGAGACCTTGGCGCCGAGGCGGATGTCCAGGCCCTGCTTCTTGAATTCCTTGGCAGCGGTCTTGGCCACTTCGGCGTCGGCCACGGCCAGGAACTCCGGCAGTGCTTCCAGGATGGTGACTTCAGCGCCCAGGCGCTTCCACACGCTGCCCAGTTCCAGGCCGATCACGCCGGCGCCGATCACCGCCAGGCGGTTCGGCACTTCGGTGAAGTCCAGGCCGCCGACGTTGTCGACGATGGTCTCGCCGTCGAACTTGGCGAACGGCAGTTCGATCGAATCCGAACCGGCGGCGATGATGACGTTGGTGCCCTTCAGCTCGACGATGGAACCGTCATGCTGGGTGACCTTGACCACGTTGCCCGGCTGCAGCTCGCCGAAGCCGTAGTAGGCGGCGACCTTGTTGGCCTTGAACAGCATGCCGATGCCGCCGGTGAACTGCTTGACGATCTTGTCCTTGCGGCCAACCATCGCCTCGACGTCGATCTTGGCATCCTTGAAGCTGATGCCGTGGTCGCCAAAGATGTGGCCCATGTTCCAGAACTGGCGCGAGGAATCCAGCAGCGCCTTGGACGGGATGCAGCCCACGCGCAGGCAGGTGCCGCCGAGGGCCGGCTTGCCGTCCTTGCCCAGCGCTGCGTCGATGCAGGCGGTCTTCAGGCCCAGCTGGGCCGCGCGGATGGCAGCGTGGTAACCGGCCGGGCCGGCACCGATGACGACGACGTCGAATTGTTCAGCCATTGAATTATTCCTTGATGCATTACCAGAACCCCTCCGCGCAGGCGCGGAGGGGCGGGAGGTTTCTTACAGGCCGAACAGCATGCGGCCCGGGTTTTCCAGCTGGTTCTTGATGTCCACCAGGAACTGCACCGAATCCTTGCCATCGATGATGCGGTGGTCGTACGACAGCGCCAGGTACATCATCGGCGCGATCACGACCTGGCCGTTCTGGGCGATCGGACGCTCCTTGATGGCGTGCATGCCCAGGATGGCGCTCTGCGGCGGGTTGATGATCGGGGTCGACAGCAGCGAACCGAAGGTGCCGCCGTTGGTCACGGTGAAGGTGCCGCCCTGCAGTTCATCCAGGCCCAGCTTGCCGTCACGCGCCTTCTTGGCGTAGTCGGCGATGGTCTTCTCGATGTCGGCGAACGACATGCGCTCGACGTTGCGCAGGACCGGCGTGACCAGGCCCTTCTCGGTCGACACGGCGATCGAGATGTCCGAGTAGCCGTGGTAGATGATGTCGTCGCCGTCGATCGAGGCGTTGACCAGCGGGAAGCGCTGCAGCGCGTTGGCCGCGGCCTTCACGAAGAAGCTCATGAAGCCCAGCTTGATGCCGTGGGCCTTGACGAACTCGTCCTGCAGTTCCTTGCGCGCCGCCGACACCTTGGACAGGTCGACTTCGTTGAAGGTGGTCAGCATGGCGGTGGAGTTCTTCGACTCCATCAGGCGCTCGGCGATGCGCTTGCGGATGCGGGTCATCGGCACGCGTTCTTCCGGACGTGCGCCACCGGCCTTGCCAGCGCCGCCGTTGCGGGCGAAGTTGACGATGTCTTCCTTGGTGACAGCGCCGCGACGGCCGGTGCCGTCGACGTCGGCCGGGTTCACGCCTTCGGTGATGGCGGTGAAGCGGGCGCCCGGCGGCAGGGCATCGGCAGCCGACTTGGCAGCCGGGGCCGGGGCGGCGGCAGCCGCCGGAGCAGCAGCAGCCGGGGCAGCGGCGGCAGCCGGAGCGGCTTCAGCAGCCGGAGCCGGGGCAGCAGCCACGGCGCCTTCTTCGATGATCGCCACGACCTGGCTGGAGGTCACGGTCGAACCTTCGGCGAACTTGATTTCCTTGATCACGCCATCGACCGGCGACGGCACTTCCAGGACGACCTTGTCGGTTTCCAGGTCAAGCAGGTTTTCGTCGCGCTTGACGGCGTCGCCCACCTTCTTGTGCCAGGTGGCGATGGTGCCGTCGGCGACGGATTCGGGCAGTACCGGGGCTTTGACTTCGGTGGCCATTGCGGGAGCTTCCTGGTTTGTCTTCTAAATAGGGGGAGGATTATTCAGCGAACGTGTCGTTGAACGGGTTGACCAGTGCGTCGGCGACCAGCTGCTGCTGTTCGCGGACGTGGTCAGCCATGTGACCGGCAGCCGGCGAAGCCGAACGTGCGCGACCGGCGTAGTGCAGGTTCTGGCCATCGGCCAGGCAGAACTGCAGGTGGTGGCGGATCTGGTACCACGCACCCTGGTTCTGCGGTTCTTCCTGCGTCCACACCACGTCGGTGGCCTTGCCGTACTTCTTCAGTTCGGCAGCCAGCAGCGCACGCGGGAACGGATACAGCTGCTCCACGCGGATGATCGCCACGTCGTCCTGGCCACGCTTGGTCTGGTCTTCCAGCAGGTCGTAGTAGACCTTGCCCGAGCACAGCACCACACGCTTGACCTTCTTGGCGTCCGCGTTGGCGTCGCCGATCAGGTGCTGGAACTCGCCGTTGGCCAGTTCGTCCAGGGTCGACACGGCCAGCTTGTGGCGCAGCAGCGACTTCGGCGACATCACCACCAGCGGCTTGCGGGTGGTGAGGTGCTGCTGGCGGCGCAGCATGTGGAAGGCCTGTGCCGGGGTGGACGGAACCACGACCAGCATGTTCTCCAGCGCGCACAGCTGCAGGAAGCGCTCCAGGCGCGCCGAGCTGTGTTCCGGGCCTTGCCCTTCATAGCCATGCGGCAGCAGCAGGGTCAGGCCGGAAATGCGGCCCCACTTGGCTTCACCAGCGGCGATGAACTGGTCGATGACGACCTGGGCGCCGTTGGCGAAGTCGCCGAACTGGCCTTCCCAGATGCACAGCGTGTTCGGATCGGTGGTGGAGAAGCCGTACTCGTAGGCCATCACCGCTTCTTCGCTCAGCAGCGAATCGATGACGGTGGCCTTCTCCGGCGAATCCACCAGCTGCCGCAGCGGCATGTAGTAGTTGTCGGTCTTCTGGTCGTGCAGGATCGCGTGGCGGTGGGTGAACGTACCGCGGCCCACGTCCTGGCCGACCAGGCGCAGTGCATTGCCTTCGTCGAGCAGGGTGGCGTAGGCCAGGTTCTCGGCAAAGCCCCAGTCGCCCGGGATCTCGCCGGTGGCCATCTTGCGGCGGTCGTCGTAGACCTTGGCCACGCGCGAGTGCAGCTGCACGTCTTCGGGAATGGTGTTGATCAGCTTGGCCAGCTCGACCAGCTTGTTCTTTTCGACCTTGGTCGAGATCGGATCGGACAGCTTGCCTTCCAGCAGCTTCGGCCAATCGACGAACAGCGGGCTGGTCGGCGGGGTCTTCTCGACCTTGGCCAGCTCGGTGGTCACTTCACCGGCATCCAGCTTCTCGCGGTAGGCATCGACCATCGCCTTGCCGGCGCCGGCGGCGATCACGCCTGCCTTTTCCAGCTGCTCGGCGTACATCTCGCGGGTGGTGGCGTGCTTGCGGATCACCTGGTACATCAGCGGCTGGGTGATCGCCGGCTCGTCGGCCTCGTTGTGGCCCCAACGGCGGTAGCACATCAGGTCGATGACCACGTCCTTGGCGAACTTCTGGCGGAACTCGAAGGCCAGCTGCGCGGCGAACACGACGGCTTCCGGATCATCACCGTTCACGTGCAGCACCGGGGCGGCGATCATCTTCGCCACGTCGGTGGCATAGCGCGTGGAGCGCGTATCCAGCGGGTTGGAAGTGGTGAAACCAACCTGGTTGTTGACCACGATGTGCACGGTGCCGCCGACGGCGAAGCCGCGGGCCTGCGACATCTGGAACAGCTCCATGACCACGCCCTGGCCGGAGAAGGCCGCGTCGCCGTGGATCAGGATCGGCATGACCTGCTTGCGGGCGGTGTCCTTGCGGCGCTCCTGGCGCGAACGCACGGAACCGGCCACGACCGGGTCGGCGATTTCCAGGTGCGACGGGTTGAAGGCCAGCGCCAGGTGCACCGGGCCACCGTCGGTCGCCACGTCGGCGGAGAAGCCCATGTGGTACTTCACGTCGCCGGCAGAAGCGTGCTCGTCGTGCTCGAACTTGCCTTCGAATTCGTCGAACAGCTTGCGCGGGTTCTTGCCCAGGGTGTTGACCAGCACGTTCAGGCGGCCGCGATGGGCCATGCCGATCACCACGTCCTTGACGCCATCCTTGCCGGCGCTGCGGATGATGGTGTCCATCATCGGGATCAGCGAGTCGCCGCCTTCCAGCGAGAAGCGCTTCTGGCCGACGTACTTGGTGTGCAGGTAGCGCTCCAGGCCTTCGGCCGCGGTCAGGCGCTCCAGGGTGCGGCGCTGGGTGTCAGCGTCCAGCTGGTAGTTGCCACCGGCCGCTTCCAGCTTCTTGTAGATCCACTGGCGCTGCTCGACCTCGGAGATGTGCATGAACTCCGCACCGATCGAGCCGGTGTAGGTCGCCTTCAGGCGCGCCAGCAGGTCGCGCAGCTTCATGCGCGGCTGGCCACCGACGCCGCCGGTGCTGAACTCGCTGTTGAGGTCGCCATCGGACAGGCTGTGGAACGGCAGGCCCAGGTCCGGGGTGTTGACCGGCGCGGCCAGGCCCAGCGGGTCCAGGCGGGCGTCCAGGTGGCCGCGCGAGCGGTAGGCGGTGATCAGACGACCGACATTGCGCTCACGCTCGTCGCCCGCACCGTTGCCGGTGCCGGCCTTCAGCGCTTCCTTGGCCGCGTCCGCAATGTGGGAGATGACGGCCGAGTGCGGAATGTCGCCTGCTTCGCGGCCCTTGAAGCCGTCGAAGTAGGTCTTCCATTTGGGATCGACACTGTCCGGGGAGACCAGGTACTGCTCGTACAGGTCCTCGACATAGGAGGCGTTGCCGCCGGCGAGCTGCGAAGATTGCGCAAACTGCTTCAGTTGATTGTCCACGATGGAGGGTGTTGATTCGCTTTGTGGGGTATGGCTTCAGAAGGACCCGGCAGGAAGATGAATAGCCCTGCGCGGGCGCGTTCAAACAGCCAAATTGTACCCCCATCCGGACACGAAGGGGCACCACCACAGGCATCCCGGGTCCCCCGGTGCCGCTTCCAGACAGGTTGAGTGGGCGGTGCCCGCTCAGATGCCCAGCGCACGCAGTTCGCTGCAATCGCGCGAACGGTCCCAGACGCGCTGCAATTGCTGCTCGAACGGCTGCGAACGTGCAGGCAGCGCGATGCCGGCCTCGCCGTCGAGGCGATGACCGATCAGACGAAAGTAGAAGTCGCCTGCATCGTTGAGCAGGCAGGCCGAGGCCAGCGCACGGTCCACCGGGTCGGTGACCTCGCGGAACTGGATCACACTGGGCAGGCGCTGGGCCAAGGCCAGCAGCGGCGCACCGGCCGAGGCGATCGCCGCCGCGTCGTGCACGATCACCCGCAGCTGCTTGTCGTGGCGGGCGGTGACGAAGCGGCGCAGGGTGGCCTGTACCGGCGGCGCGTCCAGCAGGCCGGGGTCCAGCTGGCGGCTGTGCAGCCACAGCTGGCGACGGGCGCGGTGGATGATGGCGGTGGTGATCGCCACCGCCTGCTCGCGGCTGTCGATGGCATTGGCTGCGCCCAGCCGGCGGCGCATCTGCTGGTGGCCGATGCTGGCCTCCTCGAACACCTCGCCCTCGGGCAGGAAGCCCTGGCGGGCATAGAAGTCACGGGCCGGCAGCTGCGCGTGCAGATGCAGCTCGGCCAGGCCGAGCCGACGTCCGGCCTCGACCAGCGCCGCCAGCAGGGCCTCGCCGACACCCTGGTTGCGATGGCTTGCCAGCACCGCCATGCGGCCGATGCGTCCATCCGGGGCCAGCCGGCCGGTGCCGACCGGTACGCCGTCGGCGTCCAGCGCCAGTACATGGGCACTGACCGGGTCCAGCGCATCGCGTTCCAGCTCGGCGGCGATGCCCTGTTCCTGCACGAACACCCGCTGCCGCACGTCGTGGATGGCGACGTGGGCGTCGGCGTGGCTGACCTGCTGGACCCGGACCATGGCCGGTCTCAGGCGCGACCGTCGTCGCTGTCGTCTTCGTCGTGATCCTCGAAGTTGACGATGACCTCGATACCGTCGTCGTGCACGGTCACGGTGTGGACATCGTCGGACACTGCCTCGGCGTCGATCGCGTCGACACGGTCACGGCCCTCGACCACTTCGCCGAGCACCACGGCGTCCTCGCCGTCGTCCTCGTCTTCAGCGTCATACACCTCGTTCGGATCGATCAGCTGGAACACGCCACCGACCAGCAGCTGCTGGACCACCGCGCGGCCCTTGTCGGACAGGCCGCGATAGGCGGCGGCGTCGAGCTGCTCGGCACCGGCCAGGCGCTGTGCGTCCTTCACCGGCAACGCGAAGTCCTGGCCGCTGACATACAGGCTGGCGCCACGCTTGGCCCGGCGCCAGGCCAGGCGCGCCCACGGGTGGCGCTGCAGCAGCAGGCCGGACGCCAGTGCTTCGACGACTTCCTCCTGTGCCGGTGCGGCCTGGTGGGCCATCACTTCGCCGGCGGCGCGGTAGGTGGTGATGAAGCGGCCGAACCAGTCGCCCAGCTTGTCGGGGTCGTTCATGCGGATGGCGTTGAGCGCGGTGATCACCCGCGCCATCGCCACCGTGTCGATTTCGTTCGGGTCGGCCGGCACCTTCAGGTCGGCATCCTGGTAGCGGATGTTCTCGTCGGCATCGGCGATCAGGGTATCCAGGTAGTCGCTGATCAGCTCGGCCGAGGCCGGTGCGCGCATGCCGAACGAGAAGGTCAGGCATGGATCTTCGGCCACCCCGTGGTGCGGCACGTTCGGCGGCAGGTACAGCATGTCGCCCGGCGCCAACACCCAGTCATGGGTGGGTTTGAACACTTTGAGCAGCTTCAGTTCCACGTCCGGGCGGAAGCCCAGCGGCGGCTGCTTGCCCTTGATCGATTCGCTGGCATCGATCTGCCAGCGGCGGTGGCCTTGGGCCTGCAGCAGGAACACGTCGTACTGGTCGACATGGGCGCCGACCGAGCCACCGGTGGCGGCGAAGCTGATCATCACGTCATCCATGCGCCAGCGCGGCAGGAAGCGGAAATGCTCGATCAGGGCGCGCACGTCCTTGTCCCACTTGTCCACGTCCTGCACCAGCAGGGTCCAGTCGTGGTCGGGCAGGGCGGGGAAGATGTCTTCCTGGAACGGGCCGCTGCGCACGCGCCAGCCGTCGTGGGCCTTGTCGTGCTCGATCAGGCGAGCCAGCACGCCTTCCTCGCAGGCCAGGCCCGCGAGGTCTTCCGGCTGCACCGGGGTCTGGAAATCGGGGAAGGCGTTGCGGATCAGCAGCGGGCGTTTCTGCCAGAAGTCGCGCAGGAAGGTGGCCGGCGCCATGCCCAGCGGCTGGCCGGGGCGGGCGGTGACTTCGATGAGCGGAGCGGAGGACTTGCGGGCGGCCATGGGGGAATCCTTGCAGCGGAAAGCGGGAGGGGCGGCGCGGCGGGCCGCCAAGGGGGCCATTGTCCGACGTTCGTTGGGATTGCGCACGTGTGGTGGTTTGTCGCGGGGTTCCGGCCAACGGCGGAGCCCCTCGTGGCGGGGTGGTTCACAATCAAAAGCCGCGCTTGGCCGGGCGGGTGGGCTGCGCGGGGGACGCTGCAAGTACGTCCATGTAAGCTCGATCGCCGCATCCATGCGGCTCACGCCCCCGCGCAGCCCACCCGCCCGGCCCCTGACAGTTTCCTGCGCGATCCGCCACGGAATGGAAGAAGAAGATCAAATGCAACAGCGGGTCGCGCGCTGCGCTTGCTCATGTAGAGCCGAGCCCACGCTCGGCTTGCTGTTGCCCACGCGAAAAGCAGCCGAGTATGGGCTCGGCTCTACAACGCCCCCACAAACAAAGAGGGACGCGGCGAAGCCGCGTCCCTCTCAATTCCGTCCCGATAACGTCATCCACGCATGGCGTGGATCTACTCATCCGTCACCGGAATCTGTCAGAGGTGGGGCGGGTTGGGTTCGCGGGGGTGTCAGCCGCATGGATGCGGCTGCCAAGCCTCCAGGGACGGATTCACGGCGTCCCCCGCGAACCCAACCCGCCCCGCCAAGCACGGCA
This sequence comes from Stenotrophomonas sp. 59, assembly GCF_030291095.1. NCBI lineage: Bacteria > Pseudomonadati > Pseudomonadota > Gammaproteobacteria > Lysobacterales > Lysobacteraceae > Stenotrophomonas > Stenotrophomonas sp. 59. The sequence continues at coordinate 2,925,579 of NZ_CP127408.1, read as the reverse complement.
AAAAAACAGAGCCGCTTTTGACGTTGCTGTTGCTGTTGCTGTTGCCTGCCGCAGGCAGCGCCCGCGGCCGCCGCCGCAAAGGAAACCCCTTAAATCTTCTTCGCCAGCGACTCGGCCAGGCCGGTGTAGCTGCCCGGGGTCATCTCCAGCAGGCGCTGCTTGGCATCGGTCGGCAGCTCCAGCCCCTGTACGAACGCACGCATCGACTCGGCAGTAATGCCCTGGCCGCGGGTCAGCGCCTTCAGCTGCTCGTACGGGTTCGGCAGGCCGTGGCGGCGCATCACCGTCTGCACGGCTTCGGCCAGCACTTCCCAGGCCGCGTCCAGATCGGCATCCAGGCGCTGCGGGTTCACTTCCAGCTTGCCCAGGCCCTTGGCCAGCGAATCCAGCGCCACCTGGCTGTGGCCGAACGCGGTGCCCAGTGCGCGCAGCACGGTGGAATCGGTCAGGTCACGCTGCCAGCGGCTGATCGGCAGCTTCGCGCTGAAGTGCTCGAACAGCGCGTTGGCGATGCCGAAGTTGCCTTCCGCATTCTCGAAGTCGATCGGGTTGACCTTGTGCGGCATCGTCGACGAGCCGACTTCGCCTTCCTTCAGGCGCTGCTTGAAGTAGCCCAGCGAGATGTAGCCCCAGATGTCGCGGGCCAGGTCGATCAGGATGATGTTGGCGCGGCGGGCGGCATCGCCGATCTCGGCGACGTTGTCGTGCGGCTCGATCTGGGTGGTGTACGGGTTGAACACCAGGCCCAGGCCGGTCACGAAGCGCTCGGCGAAGGCCGGCCAGTCCACGTCCGGGTAGCTGGCCACGTGTGCGTTGTAGTTGCCGACCGCGCCGTTGATCTTGCCGGTCAGCTCGACTGCGGCGATCTGCCTGCGCTGGCGCTCCAGACGGGCGACCACGTTGGCCAGTTCCTTGCCCAGGGTGGTCGGCGAAGCGGTCTGGCCGTGGGTGCGCGACAGCATCGGCTGGCCGGCCTGGGCGTGGGCCAGGGTGCGCAGGGTGGTGGCGATGCCGTCCAGGGTCGGCAGCAGCACTTCGCGGCGGGCCTGTTCCAGCATCAGGCCGTAGCTGAGGTTGTTGATGTCTTCGCTGGTGCAGGCGAAATGCACGAATTCCAGCGCCGGAGCCAGCTCGGCGTCGTCCTTCAGCTGTTCCTTGATGAAGTACTCCACCGCCTTGACGTCATGGTTGGTGGTGCGCTCGATCTCCTTCACGCGCGCGGCCTGGGCCGGGCTGAAGTTGGCGGCCAGGGCGCGCAGGCGGGCGATGGCGGCGTCGGAGAACGGCGCCAGCTCGACGATGCCCGGTTCGGCGGCCAGGGCCAGCAGCCATTCCACCTCGACCACGATGCGGGCCTTGATCAGGCCATATTCGGAGAAGATCGGGCGCAGGGCGTCGACCTTGCCGGCGTAGCGGCCATCGAGCGGGGACAGGGCGAGCAGGGCGGAATCGGACATGTCGGCAGGGCGGGGACGAGCGGCGGGGCCGATATTCTACGACGCGGGGCCTTTGCATGCTCGGTAGCGCCGGGCCATGCCCGGCGGATGGCGGCCGCGCTGCGCGCTCGCCGGGCACGGCCCGGCGCTACCCGTGTAAACGGCCCTGCGGACGGAACGATCTGGCCCGCACTCGTCATCCCATGCTGCAGGCAAGGGAGTATCGTTGGCGCAGCCGCCAGCCCGGGAAGCGACACCCTGCCAGCCGCCGCTTCCCTTTCCCCAACTGAAGTAGTGCGGAGTCGATGCAATGAGCAAAGCTGCAAGCAAGGGTGGAACCACCGGGTTCCGGATCGAACATGACAGCATGGGCGAGCTGCAGGTGCCTGCCGATGCCCTGTGGGGCGCGCAGACCCAGCGTGCCGTGCAGAATTTCCCGGTCTCGGGCCAGCGCATGCCGCGCGGTTTCATCCGCGCGCTGGGCCTGGTCAAGGGCGCCGCTGCCGGCGTCAATGCCGAGCTGGGCCACCTGCCCAAGACCGTGGCCAAGGCCATCCAGACCGCCGCCGCCGAAGTGGCTGCCGGTGACTGGGACGCGCATTTCCCGATCGACGTCTACCAGACCGGCTCGGGCACGTCGTCGAACATGAATGCCAACGAGGTCATTGCCACCCTGGCCAACCGTGCCGGCAAGGCAGGCAAGACCGTGGTGCACCCCAACGACCACGTCAACCAGGGGCAGAGCTCCAACGACGTGATCCCGACTGCGCTGCGCGTGTCGGCGGTGCTGGCCACGCACGAACAGCTGCTGCCGGCGCTGGTGCACCTGCGCAAGACCCTGGACAAGAAGGGCCGCAGCCTGCGCAAGGTGGTCAAGACCGGTCGCACCCACCTGATGGATGCGATGCCGCTGACCTTCGAGCAGGAATTCGGCGCGTGGTCGGCACAGCTGGCCTCGGCGCAGGAGCGCATCGAGGACAGCCTCAAGCGCGTGCGCCGCCTGCCGCTGGGTGGTACTGCCATCGGCACCGGCATCAACGCAGACCCGCGTTTCGGCGCGCAGGTGGCCAAGGCGCTCAAGCAGCAGACCTCGATCAAGTTCGACAGCGCAGAGAACAAGTTCGAAGGGCTGGCGGCGCAGGATGACGCGGTGGAACTGTCCGGCCAGCTCAATGCACTGGCCGTGGCCCTGATCAAGATCGCGAATGATCTTCGCTGGATGAATGCCGGTCCGCTGGCCGGGCTGGGCGAGATCGAACTGCCGGCACTGCAGCCGGGCAGCTCGATCATGCCGGGCAAGGTCAACCCGGTGATTCCGGAAGCGACCGTGATGGCCTGTGCGCAGGTGATCGGCCACCACACCGCGATCACCGTGGCCGGTCAGACCGGTAACTTCCAGCTCAACGTCACCCTGCCGCTGATCGCGGTGAACCTGCTCGATGGCATCGGCCTGCTGGCCAATGTGTCCACCCTGCTGGCCGACAGTGCCATCGCCGGATTGAAGGTGCGCGAGGACCGCGTGGCCGAGGCGCTGGCGCGCAACCCGATCCTGGTCACCGCGCTGAACCCGATCATCGGCTATGAGAAGGCCGCAGCCATCGCCAAGCGCGCCTACAAGGAACAGCGCCCGGTGCTGGATGTGGCGCTGGAAGACAGCGGCCTCGACGAGGCCGAGCTGCGTCGCCTGCTGGACCCGACCGCGCTGACCGCTGGCGGCATCCAGGCTGGCGGTGGTGGCGCCGGCGGTTGATCGGCCGGTTCGGTAGCGCCGGGCCGTGCCTGGCGGAATGCAGGCGGACCGAACGCTACATTCGCCGGGCGTGGCCCGGCGCTACCAGAACAATGAGAAACGCCGCCCTTGGGCGGCGTTTCTGCTTCAGCGACGGTCGGCGACGATGTTGCCGAAGGTGTCGGTGTAATCCTTGAACTCGGGGATGCGCTGGATCAGGTCGGCCGGGATAACCTCCATGCCTTCCGGCGGCTGGATCTTCACCGGCTGCATGTTCGGGTCGGCCGGTGCAGCCACCAGCGTGTTCTGGCGCAGCACCTGCAGCTTGCCGAACATCGTCTGCAGCATCTGCTTCTGTCCGTCGTCCAGCGGAATCTGGATCTCGTCCACCTTCATCGTGCCATCGCCGAGGATGATGATGTTCGGTGCGGGCGGGCGGCGCACGGTCACCATGCCTTCGCTGACGGAAATCTTGGGCTTGCCGCGCTCGGCGCGGTGGTTGCGGTAATCCTTGTCGCAGCCGATCAGGCCCAGGCAGAGCAGGGCGGCCAGCAGCAGGAACAACTTCTTCATGGCGTTCGGTTCGGGGGCATCCGGGGTCCCCATTGTAAGCCCGCCGCCGCAGCCGGACCGGCAACGGAAGGCCGCTGCCGGTCGGGTGCGTCGATTTGTCTCAGTTGGAGAACGTGACCGAGTTGTTCTTGCCGCAGTCGTCCACGTCGCTCTGGTCCATCGTCGCGTAGGGCTTGAACGCCGGCAGCTCGCGCGCCAGTGCCTGCTGGCTGGCCAGCATCGCCGGCAGGCGATCACAGATGCGCTTGGCCTGGACCTCGATCTTGGCGGCTTCGGCGTTGATGCGCTTCTCCACACCTTCACTGTCGCCGCTGAAGATGCCCTTCAGCGCTTCGCCTGCCGCATTGGCACCGAGCTTGGCACCGGCCAGGCCGACGTCCATGCCGTCCATTGCGATGGCGACCACGTGGCCGCGGTACTCCTGCAGGTGGCGGCGCTGGGTGTCGTTGGCCGCGACCTCCTTGCCGGCGATCAGCAGGCGGCCGTCGGGCGTGATCTCCGCACGCGGCTGCTTGTCGGCCGAGATCTTGATGTTGCCCTGGGCGATGTCCTTGCGGGCATCGTCCATGGCTTCCTTGACGGTCTGGCCGACGCCGCTGGTGGCTTCGGCGACGCTCTTGCCGACGGTCTTGTCGGGGGCGGAGGAAGTGCCGCCGCAGGCGATCAGCGGCAGGCACAGCAGGGTGGCGGGCAGCAGGCGCAACAGATTCATGATGTTCCCCTGGACGTGTCTGGAAGAGGTTTACTTGCTGCGCGGCAGGGTGACCCGGCCGCTGACGTTGCGGTGTTCGACATCGCCGCTGCCGCTGTGATCGACGGTCAGGCTGCCGCGTACGCCGTCCACCTGGATGTCGCCCGAGCCGTGGCTGCGCACATGCACGTTGCCGCCGATGTCGGCCAGGTCGACGCCACCGGAGCCGACCACGCCGACTTCGACGCTGCCCTGCACGCGCTTGAACTCGATGTCGCCCGAGCCGACCGTATCCAGACGTGCGTTGCCACGCACATCGGTGATCTTCAGGTCACCCGAACCGACCGTGCCGGTGACCGCGTCGCCGCCGATGTTGCGGGCATTGACGTCACCCGAACCCAGCGACAGCAGGTTCAGCGAACTGCCACCGTCGATGTTCAGGTCGCCCGAGCCCACCGCGGCGTGGATGCTGCCGCGCGTACCGCGGGCGACCGCATCACCGGAGCCGACATCCACGCTCAGCGACTGTGCGTTCTCTACGCTGGCATCGCCGGAGCCGACCTTGAGCTGCAGCGGCAGGTTGTCCGGCACGCCGCCGTGGATGTCCAGCCAGGCGTAGCTGTTGCCCAGGCTGATGCCACTATGGCGGCCGTCGCGGCGCAGGCTGACGACCAGCTTGTCGCCTTCCCTGCGCTGGTCCAGCACCAGCTGGTCCAGCCATTCCTGGCTGGAGGCGCAGGCGCGGCCATCCAGCTGGCCACCGCCCTTGCTGGCGACGACCTTCAGGTCGTGCTGGTTCACCTCGATCACCACCGCCTTGGCACCGGCCGTATCCAGCTTCAACGTGCGCGCAGCAGTGAACTTGCAGTTCGGGGCATCGGCAGCGAGTGCCGACAGCGGCAACAGCAACAACGCGGAACAGGCGAGCAGGGAACGCATGGGTGGTGCCTCCGGGTGGATGGAATCAGATCTCGCCGGCGCGCTTGCGCAGGCGGATGGCGAGGAAGATGAACACTGCACCGACGGCCGCGCCGATCCACAGTTCCGGCATCGCCAGCGACTTCAGCTGCGAGGCGGGGGACATCAGGCTGACCACCGAATCCAGGTCGCGGCGCGACCCTTCACCTGCGCTGAGGCGATACAGCAGGTCCATGCCGGGCACGCCGCCCAGCAGCAGGCGGCCGACGATGTTCTGCCAGAACCAGCCGGTGGTCAGGCCGAACAGCGGCATGATCTTGGTGGTGCTGACGATGACGCCGGCAAACAGCGGCAGCATCACCGCCCACAGGAACGGCTTGCTCTTGGCCCAGGCCGAGCACAGCAGCAGCCAGCCGGCGGTGGGCAGGGCCCACAGCGCGTAGACCGGAATCCAGCTCAGGTGGCCAGTGGCCAGGGTCAACGGGCTGGCGGGCCCCCAGATCAGCGCCATCGGGCTGCCACCGTGCATCAGCGCGACGATGCTGATGATCAGCATGAAGCCGAACATGGTGATGATGCCGGCGACCACCGCGATCAGCGGCGCAACGATCAGCGCGCTGATCACCTTGGACAGCACGGTCTGGGTGTCCGACAGCGGCAACGACTTCCAGAACAGGATGCTGCGGTCGCGACGGTCGTCGTACAGGGCGCCCAGGCAGTAGAAGAACACCACGAAGGCCAGCACCAGGAACGGCCATGCCGAGCTGAGCACCAGGGTCAGGTCGAGCCCGTTGCCCAGGTCGGCCAGGTCCTTGCCGTTGATGTTGCGGGTCAGCAGGGCCAGGTCCAGGCCGTTGACGTTCACGCTTTCGCCATCGACATGCAGTGCGCCGTTGCGCGCCGCGCGGTTCAGAGCGAACAGGCCGAAGGCGATGCCGACAGTACTCATCACCAGCGAGATCAGGCCGGCGATCAGCGGGGCATACAGGAAACCGCCGCGGTTTTCCCAGTACTCGCGCTTGAGCAGCCAGCGCAGGGTGCCGAGGGGGCTGACGGGGTGGTTGACGGCATTCATGCGTAGGTCCCCTTCATGACGGCGACGAACAGGTCGGCCAGGCCCGGGCTGCGGGTCTCGCCAAGAGTAGAAAGCTGGGCGCGCGGTACGCCGTCGAACAGCATCACGGTCTTGCCGAACGCCAGGCTGCGTTCGTCGATCGGCTTCAGGGCGCGTGCGGTCTCCAGCTGGTCGGCGTTGACCAGCAGTTCGGTGTAGCGCTGGCCGACTTCGTCCATTTCCGCGTCGAGCACGATGCGGCCGTCGCGGATGAACATGACGTCGCTGAGGATGTGCTCGATCTCTTCCACCTGGTGGGTGGTGACGATGATGGTCTTCTGCTCGTCGAAGTAGTCTTCCAGCAGGCGCTGGTAGAACTCCTTGCGGTACAGGATGTCCAGGCCCAGGGTGGGCTCGTCCAGCACCAGGACGCGGGCATCGATGGCCATCACCAGTGCCAGGTGCAGCTGCACGATCATGCCCTTGGACAGTTCGCGCACGCGCTGCTTCGGCTGCAGCTTGGTATTGGCGAGGAAGCGTTCGCAGCGGGCGCGGTCGAAGCGCGGATGCACGCCGGCGACGAAGTCGATCGCCTCGCGCACCTTCAGCCAGCGCGGCAGCACGGCGACATCGGCGATGAAGCAGATGTCGTTCATCAGCTCGTCGCGGTGCAGCCGTGGATCGCGGCCAAGCACGCTCAGCTCACCTTCCACCGAGGTCAGGCCGAGCAGTGCCTTCAATGCCGTGGTCTTGCCGGCACCGTTGGGGCCGATCAGGCCGACGATGCGCCCGCTCGGAATGCTGAAGCTGGCATTGTCGAGGGCAACGGTGGACTTGTAGGCCTTGCGCAGGCCGCGGGCGGTGATGACCGATTCGCTTGCGGTGCTATTCATCAGACTTTCCCCTGGGGCAGCAATTCGTCGAGGCTCAGGCCCAGGCGCTGGATGCGCTCCAGCACGGCCGGCCATTCTTCATTGAGGAAGCGCTCGCGCTCGCTGCTGCGCAGCTGCGTGGCGGCCTGCTCGGTCATGAACATGCCCAGGCCGCGGCGCTTTTCAACCAGGCCTTCATCGGCCAGTTCCTGGTAAGCGCGCGAAACGGTGATGGGGTTGAGCTGGTAATCGGCGGCCACCTGGCGCACCGAAGGCAGGGCATCGCCCGGCTTGAGGATTCCGTCGAGCATCATGGCGATCACGCGCTCCTTCAACTGACGGTAGATGGGAGCGCCGTCGCTCCACTGGATGTCGCTCATATTCAGCTCCGTGGGGTCAGCGGCTGGGCGAACGAGAAATACGGCATGGACAGGGAGCTGTGCAGCCGACGCGGGGGAGGGGGGGAGGGGGCAGTGGCGTTCCCTGCCGGCGAGGCGGTCGCGTCCTGCGCACTGTCAGCGGAGTCGGGGAGGCTGGGCGCGGCCAACCAGGCCAGCACGATCAGGGTCGAAACGGCAGCGGCCGCGGGTGCGGCGAGGTTGCGACGGATCCGGATGTTCATGGCTTCCCCCTGTCTCAGGTGACTGGTGTTGTATGCAACTATAACACCGGCACGCCCATGTGCAACCCCCTGCCGGCCCCAACTGATGGCAGGGGCGGTCAGATCGTTGAAATAGCACTTTATGCAATTGATTATAAAGGGAAATAAAAGTGTCGCATGGGCCAATCCAGGCCTGCCTTCCATTCAGCGATGTCCATACCATGTCATCACTTCGCCAATGGAGACCGGCGAAGGGCGTAGCCGCCACGCCGCGCAAAGCCTGGGCCGCCCCCTGCCATCTGGGCCATTGAAGCCCGGTGCTATAGTTCGGCCGATTCCCGGCCGCTGCTGGCCGGGCCCTGTGACTGGCTACCGCGGACCGCTCCTGATGCCCCTGTCGACCGTTACTCCGCGCCGCCTGCGCGGCCTGTCCCTGCTGGCCCTGATGGTGGCCGGTGTCGCCGGTTCCGCCAGCGCCCTGGCCGCCGACCTGCTCGACCTGGACTACCGGCCGCTGGCCAGTAAGCAGCAGGTCAACCTGCAGCAGCGCTATCACGGCCAGGTGCTGCTGGTGGTCAATACCGCCAGCAAGTGCGGCTACACCCCGCAGTACGAAGGACTGGAGGCGCTGCAGAAGCGCTACGCAGGCCGTGGTTTCGCGGTGCTCGGTTTCCCCTCCAATGATTTCAAGGGGCAGGAACCGGGCGACGAGAAGCAGATCCAGGATTTCTGCACGCTCACTTACGGGGTCAAGTTCCCGATGTTCGAGAAGGTGCATGTGGTCGGTGCGGAGGCGACGCCGCTCTATCAACGGTTGACGGCGGCCACCGGCGTGGCACCGGGCTGGAATTTCCACAAGTACCTGGTCGGCCGCGATGGCAGGGTCATCGCCCAGTTCGCCAGCAAGGTGACACCGGATGATCCGCAGCTGACCGCGGCCATCGACAAGGCGCTGGCTGCAGCCGCCGCACATTGATATCCGGCACGGATGCCTCGACATCGACGGCATGCGTGCGACAATGTTTCTTTTCGCGCCGACGTCGGCGCCCAGACACTTCCAGGAATGCAGCGAATGAAGATGGGAATGCGCGGCGCCGCGGCGTCGGTTCTGATTCTGGCGATGGGCACTTCGGGTGTCGCTCTGTCGCAACAACCGGCTGCCCCCGCAGCCGCCAAGGAGACCGCAACCTTGAATTCCCCGAAGCAGAAGCTCGGCTACGCCATCGGCCTGGACGTGGCCAAGTCGTTCACCCCGATCGCCGATGAGATCGACGTGGCCGCGCTGCGCACCGCCGTGGAGCGTTCGTTCGAAGGCCTGCAGCCGCAGATCACCCAGGAACAGGCCAAGGCCACCGACGCGGCCCTGCGCCAGGTCGTGATGGCCCGCAGCGGCCAGCAGGTGCCGGGCATGGCGCCGGGTTCGCAGCCGCCGAAGGTCGACCGCGTCAAGGTGTCGCAGATGATCGGTTCCTACTCTGTGGGCCCGTCGTTGGCGCAGCTGAAGGACGACATCGATGTTGCCTCGCTGTTTGACGCGATCAGCACCGGCCTGACCAAGGGCCAGCCGAAGATGACGGAAGCCGACGCGACCGCCACCATCCAGGCCTTCATGGGCAGCAAGCAGGCTGAAATGCAGGCCAAGGCTGCCGCTGCCGCGCAGACCAACCGCGAAGAAGGCAATGCCTTCCTGGCCAAGAACAAGACCCAGCCGGGCGTCGTGACGACGGCCTCGGGCCTGCAGTACCAGATCATCCGCCCGGGCAGCGGCGAGCGCCCGCTGCCGAGCAGCAAGGTGCGCGTGAACTATGAAGGCAAGCTGCTCAACGGCACCGTGTTCGACAGTTCCTATGGTCGCCAGCCGGCCGAGTTCGGCCTGGACCAGGTGATCAAGGGCTGGACCGAGGGCGTTGCGCTGATGCCGGTCGGTTCGAAGTACCGCTTCTGGATCCCGGGCAATCTGGCTTATGGCGAGAATGGCACCCCGGGTGGCCCGATCGGCCCGAACGCGACTCTGACGTTCGACGTCGAGCTGCTGGGCGTCCTGCCGTAAGCCACCACGGAGCCTGCACGGACATGCGCGTTGCGATTTTCGGTACCGGTTATGTAGGTCTGGTGACCGGTACCTGCCTGGCCGATGTCGGTCATCAGGTGGTCTGCGTCGATATCGACCAGGCCAAGGTGGATGGCCTCAACCAGGGCATCATCCCGATCTATGAGCCCGGCCTGGAGCCGATGGTGAAGGCCAACCACGCCGCGTCGCGGCTGGCATTCACCACCGATGCCGCGTCCGCGATCGCGCATGGCCAGGTGGTGTTCATCGCCGTCGGTACCCCGCCGGACGAGGACGGCAGCGCTGACCTGCAGTACGTACTGGCCGTGGCCCGTACCATTGGCCGGCACATGAGCGTGCCGACCGTGGTGGTCAACAAGTCGACGGTGCCGGTGGGCACCGCCGACAAGGTGCGTGCCGCCATTGCCGAGGAACTTGCCGCGCGTGGCGCGGACATCGCCTTCGACGTGGTGTCCAACCCGGAATTCCTGAAGGAAGGCGACGCGGTCGCCGACTGCATGCGCCCGGACCGCATCATCATTGGTGCGACCAGCGAGGAGTCGGTGGCGGTGATGCGTCGCCTGTATGCGCCGTTCAACCGCAACCACGACCGCGTGGTGGAAATGGACGTGCGCTCGGCCGAGCTGACCAAGTACGCGGCGAACGCGATGCTGGCGACCAAGATTTCGTTCATGAACGAAATCGCCAACATCGCCGAGCGTGTCGGTGCCGACGTCGAGCAGGTCCGCCAGGGCATCGGTTCGGACCCGCGCATCGGCTGGCACTTCATCTACCCGGGCGCCGGTTACGGTGGCTCGTGCTTCCCCAAGGACGTGCAGGCGCTGGCCCGCACCGCGCAGCAGCATGGTCTTGAGCCGAAGCTGCTGAACGCCGTGGAAGCGGTCAATGATGCGCAGAAGGGCCACCTGTTCGCCCTCATCCAGCGTCATTACGACAAGGGCGAGGACGAAGGCGTGCGCGGCAGGACGTTTGCCGTGTGGGGCCTGGCCTTCAAGCCGAACACCGACGACATGCGTGAAGCCTCCAGCCGTCGCCTGCTGGCGCAGCTGTGGGAGGGCGGTGCCACGGTGCGTGCCTACGACCCGGAAGCGATGCATGAGTCGCAGCGCATCTTCGGCGAGCGCGATGACCTGGTGTTCTGCAGCAGTGCCGATGAAGCCCTCGAAGGGGCCGACGCGCTGGTGGTGGTCACCGAGTGGAAGCAGTTCCGCAGCCCCGATTTCCAGAAGCTGCGCGAGCAGCTGAAGGACGCGGCAGTGTTCGACGGGCGCAATCTGTACGATCCGGCCGAAGTGGAAGCTGCTGGCCTGGCGTACTACGGCATTGGCCGGGGGCGTTCGCTGCATGTCTGACCTGCTGCCGACCGAACGCGAGCAGGCGCTGGAAGCGCGCCTGGTCGAACTGGAAATGCGCGTGTCCTTCCAGGAACAGGCGCTTGCCGAGTTGAGCGATGCGCTGGCCGATGCCCGCATGCAGGGCATGCGCAACGCCGACGTGCTGCGCGTGCTGCTGGAGGACCTGGGCAAGGTCCGCAATGCACTGAATTCTTCCGATCCGGCGAGCGAACCGCCGCCGCCGCACTACTGATCCGAATCCTATGAGCGATACCCTCCGCGACCAGCTGATGGGCCTGGGCTTCAAGCCGGCGCCCAAGCCCGAGCGCAAGAATGATGGCCCCCGCCGTGATGGCCGCCCGCAGGGCAAGGGTGGCAATGGCAATGGAAAGCCGCAGGGCGCAGGCCGGGGCGAGCACAAGCCTGGCGAGCGCCGTGGGCCGGGCGGTCCGGGCAAGCCCGGTGGCCCTGCGCGTGGCCAGGGCCCGCATGGCCCGCGCAAGCCGCGCAGCGCCGAAGAAATGGATCTGGCCAAGGCCTATGCCATCCGTGCGCAGCGCGAGAAGGAAGAGCGCATCGAGACCGAGCGCCTGAAGCAGGAAGAGGCACGCGTGCGCCGCGAGGCGAAGGCCAAGCTGGAAGAACTGCTGAAGGACAAGAGCCTCAATGCCGAGGCGGCAGACATTGCCCGCCACTTCCCGTATGGCGGCAAGATCAAGCGCATCTACGTGACCGCCGAACAGCTGACCGCGCTCAATGCCGGTGAACTGGGCGTGGTCCAGCTCAATGGCCGTTACCTGCTGGTGACCGCCGAAGTGCTGGCACAGTCCGAAGCGGTGTTTGCCGCATCGGTGGCACTGAAGGTCGACCCGAACGCACCGGCTGAGGAAGATCCCTACGCGGATCCGCAGTACCAGGTACCGGACGACCTGGTCTGGTAACCGCACCTGCTGCACGATGAGAACGCCGGGCATTGCCCGGCGTTTTCGTTACCGGGCGCGCGCAGCACTGCGGCGTGCACGGATCAACGGCAGGCTCAGCGCGAAGAAGCACAGCAGGGCGCCGACCAGAGCGAACCCGCTACCGGCGAGGAAGGCCGTGCGCCCCTCGTCGATCTTCCACAATTGGCCGGCGATGAGCGCGCCCAGCACGCCGCCGACACCGGACGAGAATCCGTACAGCAGGCCCTGGCCATGGCCGTTGAGGCGACCCGGGAAGTAGGTCGCCAGCATCTGCATCGCCGCCGCGAAGAACGCGGCAAAGCCCAGCGCGTGCGCGGTCTGCGCAAGCAGCATCACCGGCAGGTTTTCCGGGAACAGCGCGGTCACCGCCCAGCGCAGGCAGGAGCTGACCAGGGCGATCAGCAGCATCCAGCTGGCGTCATAGCGGCGGAAGAAACGGCCGATGGTGAAGAACACGCCCACTTCGAACACCACGCCGATGGTCCAGAGCAGGCCGAGCGTGGACGTGCGATAGCCGTGGTGGTCCATGTAGACCGAGAAGAACGTGTAGTACGGGCCGAACGAGAGCTGCTCCATGAAAGCGGCGAGGAAGAACGCCAGCACCGGCGGGCGCCGCACGATCTGCCAGAAGCCGCTGGCATCGCCGCCGGTCCTGCCGATGTCGCGTGCGTAGTGGTTGCTGAAGGCCGAGGCAACCAGCAGGACGAACAGCGGCAGCATCATCCACGGCAGCAGCCCCGCGCGGCTGGTAGTGCCGTCACCTTCGATCAGCCAGCCGAACAGGGTGACGATGGCGATGAAGCCGAGCGAACCCCAGACCCGGATCAGGCCGTAGCGATGGCTGTCGCTGCCGAGATGGGTGAGGGTGATCGACTCGAACTGCGGCATCACCGCGTTGTAGAAGAAGCAGAACACGATCATCGCTGGATACATCCACGGCTGCGGCAGGGGCAGCAGGAATGCGGTGAAGCTGATCAGGGTCAGCACGCAGCCGATGCGCAACAGGCGGATCGGCCGCGGTGAGGTGGCCGCCAGCGAGGTCCAGGCACTGGGTGCGACCACGCGCGTGGCATACCACAGTCCCATCATCACGCTGATGGCGGTCACGCTCATCCCGCGTGCAGTGAGGAACAGGCTCCAGTACGGAGTGAACGCACCGAGTGCCGCGTAGTAGAACAGATAGAAGCTGGAGAGGCGGGCAGCAGGAACGGTCATCGCGAGAACAACGCAGGGTAGCGCCGGGCCACGCCCGGCGGAGAGGGATGGCGCCGGGCATGGCCCGGCGCTACCGTGTCATTCGGGATCGTAGTCGAGGTTGGAAGCCAGCCAGCGCTCGGCCTGGGCGCGGTCCACGCCCTTGCGCCGGGCGTAGTCGCTGACCTGCTCGCGGCTGAGGCGGCCGACCACGAAGTACTGGCTCTGCGGGTGGCTGAAGTAGTAACCCGACACTGCGGCGGTCGGCAGCATCGCGAAGCTCTCGGTCAGTTCCATGCTGGCGTTGGTTTCGGCCTGCAGCAGGTCGAACAACCGGCGTTTCTCGCTGTGCTCGGGGCATGCCGGATAGCCGGGGGCCGGGCGGATGCCACGGTACTGCTCATCGATCAGGGCCTCGTTGTCCAGTGTCTCGGCGTGGTCGTAGCCCCAGAATCCGGTGCGCACGCGCTGGTGCAGGCGCTCGGCCAGCGCTTCGGCGAAGCGATCGGCCAGGGCCTTCAGCAGGATCGCGTTGTAGTCGTCATGCTCGGCTTCGAAACGCGCGACATGCGCGTCGATGCCAATGCCGGCGGTGACCGCGAACGCGCCGATCCAATCCTGTTTTCCGCTGTCGGCTGGTGCAATGAAATCAGCCAGGCAGAAATCCGGGCGCTCGGCCGGCTTGTCCACCTGCTGGCGCAGGAAGTGCAGCGTGGTTTCGCCCTGCGGGTGCTGCACGCGCACATCGTCACCGATGCTGTTGGCCGGCCACAGGCCGAACACCGCCTTGGCGGTCAGCCACTTCTCGCCGACGATGCGGTCGAGCATCGCGCGTGCGTCCTTGTATAGATCGCTGGCCTGGGTGCCGACGATTTCGTCGGTGAGGATGGCCGGGAACTTGCCGGCAAGCTCCCAGGCCTGGAAGAACGGCGTCCAGTCGATGTAATCGACCAGCTCGGCCAGCGGATAGTCATCGAATACGTGCAGGCCCGGCTGTTTCGGTGCCGGCGGCGTGTAGCTGTCCCATTCCCCTTGGAATTTCTGCCCGCGTGCATGTTCCAGCGTGACCAGGCGCTTGGCGTCGCCACGGTTGCGGTGGCGGGCGCGGATCTCGGCATAGTCGGCCTCGTTGGCGGCAACGAAGGCCTCGCGCAGGTCACGCGAGATCAGTGACTGGGCCACGCCGACCGCGCGCGAGGCATCCTTCACCCAGACCGTCGGCGCGTGGTAATGCGGGTCGATCTTCAGTGCGGTGTGCGCGCGCGAGGTGGTTGCTCCTCCGATCAGCAACGGCAGGTCGAAGCCCTGGCGCTGCATCTCGCGGGCCACGTGGCTCATCTCCTCCAGTGATGGGGTGATCAGGCCGGACAGGCCGATCAGGTCGGCGTTGTGTTCGCGCGCGGCATCGAGGATCTTCTGTGCCGGTACCATCACGCCGAGATCGACCACCTCGAAGTTGTTGCAGGCCAGGACCACGCCAACGATGTTCTTGCCGATGTCATGCACATCGCCCTTCACCGTGGCCATGATGATGCGGCCATTGCTCTTGGCGGTGTCGCCGCTGCGCGCCTTTTCCGCTTCGATGTACGGCAGCAGGTAGGCCACCGCCTTCTTCATCACGCGCGCGGACTTCACCACCTGCGGCAGGAACATCTTGCCGGCGCCGAACAGGTCGCCGACCACGTTCATGCCGTCCATCAGCGGGCCTTCGATCACGTCCAGCGGGCGGCTGGAGGCCTGGCGGGCGAGCTCGGTGTCTTCCTCTACGAAGGCATCCAGGCCGTGCACCAGCGCGTGCGCCAGGCGCTGCGCCACCGGCTTCTCGCGCCAGGCCAGGTCTTCGGTTTTCGCCGCGCCCTTCTTGCCCTTGTAGCGCTCGGCGATCTCCAGCAGGCGCTCGGTGGCGTCGCTGCGGCGGTTGAGGATCACATCCTCCACGCGCTCGCGCAGTTCCGGCTCCAGCTCGTCGTAGATCGGCATGGCACCGGCGTTGACGATGCCCATGTCCATGCCGGCGGCGATCGCGTGGTACAGGAACACCGAATGGATGGCCTGGCGCACGGTCTCGTTGCCACGGAACGAGAAGGATACGTTGGAGACGCCACCGGACACATGGCAGTGCGGCAGCGTCTGCTTGATGATGCGGGTGGCTTCGATGAAGTCCACCGCATAGTTGTCGTGCTCTTCGATGCCGGTGGCGACGGCGAAGATGTTCGGATCGAAGATGATGTCCTGCGGCGGGAAGCCGATCTCGTCGACCAGGATGCGGTAGGCGCGGGTGCAGATCTCGACCTTGCGCGCGCAGGTATCGGCCTGGCCGCTTTCATCGAAGGCCATCACCACCGCAGCGGCGCCATAGCGCAGCACCTTGCGTGCATGCTCGCGGAACAACGCCTCGCCCTCCTTCAGCGAGATCGAGTTGACCACGCTCTTGCCTTGCAGGCATTTCAGGCCGGCCTCGATCACGCTCCACTTGGAGGAGTCGACCATCACCGGGATGCGCGCGATGTCCGGCTCGGACATGATCAGGTTGAGGTAGCGGGTCATCGCCGCTTCCGAATCGATCAGGCCCTCGTCCATGTTGACGTCGAGGATCTGCGCGCCGCTCGCCACCTGCTGGCGGGCCACGTCCACCGCCTCCTCGTAGCGGCCTTCCTTGACCAGCTTGCGGAACTGCGCGCTGCCGGTGACGTTGGTGCGTTCGCCGACGTTGATGAACAGCAGGTCCGGGGTGATGACCAGGGGTTCCAGGCCGGACAGGCGGGTAGGGCGGACAGGCGTCATGGCAGGCGTCGGCTCAACAGCAGTAGGGCGGGAAGTGCGGGACGGTGGCGGCAACGTTCATGCGGCCTGCTCCCGGGTTCCGGGCAGCGCGCGCGGCGACAGCCCGGCCACGGCATTGGCAATCGCGCGGATATGGTCGGGGGTGGAGCCGCAGCAGCCGCCAACCAGGTTCAACAGGCCATCGGCGGCGAAGCCCCGCAGGGTGCTGGCCATGTCCTCCGGCGTTTCGTCGTACTCGCCGAAGGCATTGGGCAGGCCGGCATTGGGGTGTGCGCTGACGTAACAGTCGGCGACCTGTGCAAGGGTTTCCACGTGCGGGCGCATCGCATCGGCGCCCAGCGCGCAGTTCAGTCCGATCGACAACGGCCGTGCATGGGCGAGTGAGGCATGGAAGGCTTCTGCTGTCTGCCCGGACAGGGTACGTCCGGACGCGTCGGTGATGGTGCCGGAGATCATCACCGGCAAGCGCGCGCCGCGCGCATCGAACGCTTCCTCCAGCGCATACAGCGCCGCCTTGGCGTTGAGCGTGTCGAAGATGGTCTCGACCATGATGGTGTCGGCGCCGCCATCGATCAGGCCGTCGATGGCTTCGCGGTAGGTGTCGCGCAGCTCGTCGAAGCTGGTGTTGCGGAAGCCCGGGTCGTTGACATCGGGGCTGATCGAGGCGGTGCGGCTGGTCGGCCCGATCACCCCGATCACGAAGCGCGGCTTGCCCGGCGTGGCCGCAGCCACTGCATCACAGCAGGTTCGCGCGACAGCGGCACCGGCCTTGTTCAACTCGTACACGAGGTGTTCGAGGTGGTAGTCGGCCTGGCTGACCGAAGTGGCGTTGAAGGTGTTGGTCTCGACCAGATCCGCGCCCGCTTCCAGGTAGGCGGTGTGGATGTCGGCGACGATCTGCGGCCGGGTCAGCAGCAGCAGATCGTTGTTGCCCTTCAGGTCATGCCCTTCCGGCGCCGCATGGTCACAGCCCGGGCCGTGTGCGTGGTCGTAGCCACCGGCGAAGCGCTCGCCGCGGTAGTCGTCTTCCTGCAGGCCGTAGCGCTGGATCATCGTACCCATCGCACCGTCGATGATCAGGATCCGCTCGCGCAGGGCGTCGAGCAGGGCGTTGGCACGATCAGGATGCAACCAGGGCAGGGCGGGCATGGCGGTTTCCGGCTCAGGGCTTGTTGGCGATCAGCGAAATCACTTCGAAGTGCGGCGGGCGCTTTTCGCGGGTGACCGTCTCCAGGCTCGAGACCTGCAGGCCGGCCTTGTCGACGAACCTGCGCAGTTCCTTGTCGCTGAAGCCGAGGTTGACGTGGCCATAGGCCTCCACCGCCGCCTTGTGCTCATGACGGGCCAGGCTGCACAGCAGGAGGCGGCCTCCCGGGCGCAGCACGCGCGCGGCTTCGGTCACGGCCTGCGCCGGCTTGCTGGCATAGGTCAGCGCGTGCATCAGCACCACCAGGTCGAAGCTGCCATCCTTGAACGGCAGGGCATGCATGTCACCTTCGCGGACTTCGACGTTGGGCAGGCGACGCAGCCGCTCGCTGGCCGCGGCGACCACGCGCGCGCTGGTGTCGATGCAGATGTAGCGCTTGGCATGCGGGGCCACCAGTTCGGCCAGCACACCGTCGCCGGAGGCGATATCCAGCACGTCGCCGGTTTCCAGCAGCGGCAGCGCGGTACGCGCCAGCGCCTCCCAGGTCCGTCCGGGAGAGTAGTGGCGTTCCATGTCGCCGGCCACGCTGTCGGCCCAGTTCTGGTCGGAGGCACGGTGGGCCAGCACCGCCGCCACGCGCTCGGCATCCTGGCGCAGCAGAGGGTCGTCGCTTCCGTTGCTCAAGGCATGCCACAATGCACGCTGCGCCGGGTCCAGCTGGGCCTCGTCGAAGCGGTAATAGGCCGACACGCCGGCGCGGCGGTCGCGAACCAGGCCGGCTTCCTTCAGTCGCGCCAGATGGGTGGACACGCGCGGCTGGGCCAGCCGGGTGATCGCCGACAGTTCGGCCACGGTCAGTTCTTCCTGCTCCAGCAGCGCCAGCAGGCGCACGCGGGTGGCATCGGCGAACACCTTCAGGCGGGTCGACCAGTCTTCAAGATCCATAAATATCTACCTATCGCGATATAGAGATATATTCGCTGAGAAGGCCTGCCGCGGTCAAGTCGCTGGCGTACGGAAGCCGCCGGGCCCCGGTACAATCGGTGCACCTGGGCACGCCGTGCGCGGCCCATAACATCATGTACCCGGGAGGGTGTTGTGGATTTCAGCTTTACTGAAGAGCAGTTGATGTTGCAGGACGTGGCGCGGCGCATCGCGCAGGAAAAGATCGCCCCCAGCGCAGAGCACCATGACCGTACCGGCGAGTTCCCGCTGGACAACATCCGCCTGCTGGGCGAGAACGGCCTGATGGGTATCGAAGTGCCCACCGAATACGGTGGTGCGGGCATGGACCCGGTTGCGTACGTGCTGGCGATGGTGGAGGTCGCCGCCGCCGACGCAGCCCATTCGACCATCATGTCGGTCAACAATTCGCTGTTCTGCAACGGCATCCTCACCCACGGTACCGAAGCGCAGAAGCAGACCTACGTGCGTGCGATCGCCGAGGGCGAGGCCATCGGCGCGTTCGCGCTGACCGAGCCGCAGTCGGGCTCGGACGCCACGGCCATGCGTTGCCGCGCGGTGAAGCAGGCCGATGGCACCTTCGTGATCAACGGCAAGAAGAGCTGGATCACCTCCGGCCCGGTGGCCAAGTACATCGTGCTGTTCGCGATGAGCGAGCCGGACAAGGGCGCGCGCGGCATCACCGCCTTCATCATCGATACCGACAAGGCGGGTTTCGGTCGCGGCAAGACCGAGCCGAAGCTGGGCATTCGTGCCTCGGCCACCTGCGAGATCGAGTTCAACGACTACATAGCGCAGCCTGAGGATGTGCTGGGCCAGGAAGGCGAGGGCTTCAAGATCGCCATGAGCGTGCTTGATGCTGGCCGTATCGGCATCGCCTCGCAGGCCATCGGCATCGCCCGTGCCGCCTATGAAGCGACCCTGGAGTACGTGAAGGAGCGCAAGGCGTTCGGTGCGGCCATCGGTACCTTCCAGATGACCCAGGCCAAGATTGCCGACATGAAGTGCAAGCTGGACGCGGCGCTGCTGCTGACCCTGCGCGCGGCGTGGGTGAAGGGCCAGGGCAAGCGCTTCAGCACCGAAGCGGCGGTGGCCAAGCTGACCGCTTCTGAAGCCGCGATGTGGATCACCCACCAGGCGGTGCAGATCCATGGCGGTATGGGCTATTCAAAGGAAATGCCGCTGGAGCGCTACTTCCGTGATGCCAAGATCACCGAGATCTATGAAGGCACTTCGGAAATCCAGCGCCTGGTGATCGCCCGCAACGAGACCGGGCTTCGCTGAGTGGCAAGGGCCGCGCCGCTGCAACGGCGGCGCGGCCAGTAGATTCACGCCATGCATGGATGCGCTGTTCTCTGGCCGTCTGTAGAGCCGAGCCCATGCTCGGCTCCTAAACAAGCAGCCGAGCATGGGCTCGGCTTTGCAGAGCGGCCACCCACGCACCGCCATCAATTTCATTCTCTGGGGGCCTTCCAAAGCCCCGCTACAATGCAGGCCGTTTTTTTCAAGGGTCTGCACTATGATCTATCGCGGTTGGGGCTTCATGACGCTGGTGACGCCGATCGCAGCAATTCTGCTGCTGGCGTACTTCTTTCCGCATGATGGCCCCAAAGGCAACATTCCGTTGCAGCAGGTTCTCCTGGGTGGAGGTGTTGGCGCGGTAGTGAACGTGCTGCTGGGCCTGTGGCTCAACCGTGCACCCCGGCAGAAGGGTGTGGCCGCATCCCATCACTTCTTCTTCGTGCCGATGCAGTGGGCCGCGCTGGCTCTGGTGGCGGTGTGCATAGTGGTTGCGCTGCTGCGCTGAGACGTTTCCCTGGAGAGCGCCAACCAAGGTTGGCGGCTACCGGGCATGCTCTTGCTCTGGTAGATGCCAACCTTGGTTGGCATGGATTCAAAAGCGGCAAGAAAAAAGGCCCCGGATCGCTCCGGGGCCTTTCTCGTTTCAGCCCACCACCAGATCAACGATCCGGACGGTGTGCAGCATCCGCGTCACGCTGGCGTTCCATGAACTCCTTGGACGGTTCATCCAGCTTGTCGCCCAGCATGCGGCGCACGACCACGAAGAACACCGGGATCATCAGCAGGCCGAGCAGGGTGGCGAACAGCATGCCGCCGATCACGCCGGTACCGATGGCGTGGCGGGAGTTGGCGCCGGCGCCGGTGGAGATCGCCATCGGGATCACGCCCATGATGAACGCAAACGAGGTCATCAGGATCGGGCGGAAACGCAGGCGGGCCGCCTCGATGGTGGCATCGCGCAGGTTCTTGCCGGCTGCACGCTGCTCCACCGCGAACTCCACGATCAGGATCGCGTTCTTCGCCGCCAGGCCGATCACGGTGATCAGGCCGATCTTGAAGAACAGATCGTTGGGCAGGCCACGCAGCATCGACAGGCCGAGTGCACCCAGCACGCCCAGCGGCACCACCAGCAGCACCGCCACCGGGATCGACCAGCTTTCATACAGCGCGGCCAGGCACAGGAACACCACCACGATCGACAGCACCAGCAGCAGGGTCGCGGCGTTGCCGGCCAGGATTTCCTGGTAGGACATGCCGGACCAGTCGTAGCCGAAGCCGGCCGGCAGGTCGTCGTTGACGATGCCTTCCATGGTCTGCATCGCTTCACCCGAGCTGGTGCCCGGCGCCTGCGAACCGACGATGTTGATCGCCGAGTAACCGTTGTAGCGGCTCAGCGACGGCGGTGCGGATACCCATTCGGACTTGACCACCGTGTTGAGCGGGATCATCGCGTTGGTGCCGTCGGCATTGGTGGTCAGGCTGGACGGGCTGTAGAAGCTCTTCAGCGACTCCTGGCCGGTGCGGTAGGGGCCATCGGCCTGCATGGTGACGCGCTTGATGCGGCCTTCGTAGAAGAAGTCGTTCACGTACACCGGGGCCAGCATCAGCTGGATGGTGCTGTACACGTCCGACACCGACATGCCCATCGACTGCGCCTGCACGCGGTCCACGTGCAGCTGCAGCTGCGGCGCGTTTTCCAGGCCGTTCGGACGCACGCCGACCAGGTGGTCCGGCTTCTGCGCTGCCTGGCCGAGCAGGATGTTGCGGGCCTGGGTCAGCTGCTCGTAACCGGCACCGCTACGGTCCTGCAGCCACATGTCGAAACCACCGAACTGGCCAAGGCCCTGCACGGTGGGCAGGTTGACCACGAAGATCTGCGCTTCCTTGATGCCGTAGAACGCGCCGTTCATGTTCTGGATGAACTCCGGCGCGGTGAACTTGCGTTCCTCCCACGGCTTCAGGCGGATGAAGCCCATGCCCACGTTCTCGCCGGAACCGACGAAGCTGAAACCGGCGACCTGCAGCATGCCTTCATAGCCATCCTGCTTTTCCAGGATGCCACGCATCTGCGCGAACACTTCGTTGGTCTGGCCCTTGGTCGAGCCCGGCGGCAGCTGCACGATCGCCAGCGCATAGCCCTGGTCTTCTTCCGGCAGGAAGCTGCCCGGCATGCGGGTGAACAGGAAGCCGCACAGTGCGGTCAGCACCACGAACAGGATCATCCAGCGCGGCGCATGGCGCACCGCCGAGGTGATGTGGCCCACATAGGTGTGGCTGATCTTGTCGTAGTACTTGTTGAAGGTGCGGTAGACGATGTTCGGGTTGTCGTTGTGCGTCGGCTTCAGGAAGGTCGCGCACAGCGCCGGGGTGAAGCCCAGCGCCAGGAACGCCGAGAATGCCATCGAAATGGCGATGGTCAGCGCGAATTGCTTGTAGATCTCACCTGCCGCGCCGCCCTGCAGGGCGGACGGAATGAACACCGCGGCCAGCACGACGGTGATCGCCACCACCGCGCCGGTGATCTGGGTCATCGCCTTCTGCGTGGCCGGCTTCGGCGCCAGGCCTTCCTCGGTCATGATGCGTTCGACGTTCTCGATCACCACGATCGCGTCATCGACCACGATGCCGATTGCCAGCACCATCGCGAACAGGGTCAGCTGGTTGATCGTGAAGCCGATCATCCACATGCCCAGGAAGGTACCGAGCAGGGCCACCGGGATGACCAGGGTCGGGATCAGGGTGGCGCGGAAGTTCTGCAGGAAGATCAGCATCACCAGGAACACCAGGAACACTGCTTCAAACAGTGTCTTGACCACTTCCTGGATCGAGATCTTGACGAAGGTGGTGCTGTCGTACGGCGAGAACCAGGTGACGCCGGCCGGGAAGCTCGGCTGCAGTTCGTCCATCTTGGCGCGCACCGCATCGGCCACGTTCAGGGCGTTGGCGCCCGGCAGCAGCTGGATGGCGAAGGCACCGGTCGGCTTGCCGTTGTACTGGGTATCGAAGCCGTAGTTGTTGGCACCGAAGGCAACGCGGGCGATGTCCTTCAGCAGCACGCGCGAGCCGTCAGCGTTTGCGCGCAGGATGATGTTCTCGAACTCCTGCGGCGAGCTGAAGCGGCCTTCGGCCGAGACCGTGGCGGTGAAGTGCTGGCCCTCCGGCGACGGGTCCGAACCCAGCGCACCGGCGGCGAACTGCACGTTCTGCGCACGCACCGCCGCCAGCACCTGGCTGGCCGACAGGCCGTAGCCCTGCATCTTTTCCGGGTTGAGCCAGATGTTCATGGCGTACTCGGAACCGAACTGCTGGGTGCTGCCGACGCCGGGGATGCGCGAGACCTGGTCGAGCACGCGCGAACCGACGATGTCGTTCAGGGCGTCACGGTTGATGGCTGGCGTATCGGACTGCAGCGCGATCACCATCAGGAAGCCGGCGTTGGCCTTGGCCACGACCACGCCCTGCTGGGTCACTTCCGATGGCAGTCGGGGCGTGGCCAGCGAGACCTTGTTCTGCACCTGCACCTGGGCGATGTCCGGATCGGTACCGGTCTCGAAGGTCAGGGTGATCTGCGCACGGCCGTTGGAGGCGGACGAGGAACTGAAGTACAGCAGGTGATCGATACCGGTCAGCTGCTGCTCGATCACCTGGGTGACCGATTTTTCAGTGGTGTCCGCACTGGCGCCCGGGTAGGTGGCCGAGACGGTCACCTGTGGCGGGGCGATGTTGGGATAGGACTCCACGCCCAGGTTGAGGATCGCGATCACGCCGCTGAGCGAGATCAGGATCGCAACCACCCAGGCGAAGACTGGATGTTCGATGAAAAATTTAGGCATGACGGAAGGTTCCCGTTACTGCTTGTTCGAATCGGTGGCGGCCGGCTTGGCCGCATCGGCCTGGGCGGGCTTGGCCGCGTCGGCCGGTGCCTTGCCTGCGGCCGGTGCTGCACCTGCCGGCGCGGCGCCGCCCGCGGCGGGCTTGCCGTTGGCGTCCTGCCCCGGGGTCCACGGCTTGGCGACCGCCGGTGCACCTTCCTTGACCTTCTGCACACCGGCCACGATCACCTTGTCACCGGCGGCCAGGCCGTCGCTGACCAGCCAGTTGCCGTTCTGCGCGCCGTCGGTCTTGACGTTCTTGCGCACCACCTTGCCATCGGCGCCGACCACCATCACGTAGCCGCCGGTGGTGTCACGCAGCAGCGCCTGCTGCGGCACCAGGAAGGCGTTGTTGCGCTCGCCCAGGTTGGCCTGGAAGCTGACGAAGGCTCCCGGCAGCAGGATCTGCTGTGGGTTTGGCAGCAGCGCACGAAGCGACACCGCGCCGGTGGCCGGGTCGACCGTGGTCGAGGAGAAGTCCAGGGTGCCCGGCTCGCTGTAGGTGCTGCCATCGGCCAGCTTGACGCTGACCGTGGCCTTGCCATCGCCGGACAGCGCCAGCGCGCCCTTGGCCTGCTGCGCGCGCAGCTGGCTCAGTTCGTCCACGCTCAGCGAGAAGTTCACGTACAGCGGGTCGAGCTGGTCGACGGTGGTCAGCAGGGTCACATCGCCCTGGCCGACCAGCGCGCCTTCGGTGACCTGCTGCTTGTTGGCCACGCCGCTGATCGGTGCGGTCACTTCGGTGTAGCCCAGGTTGATCCGCGAGGAAGTTACCGTTGCCTCGGCCTGCTTGACCGCAGCCAGCGCGGTGCGTTCGGCCGATTCAGCGTTGTCCAGGTCGGACTTGGAGACGAACTGCTGCGGCGCCAGGGAGCGGGCACGATCAGCGGCCACCTTGGCATTGGCGTAGGTGGCGCGGGCCGAGGCCAGCTGAGCTTCGGAGGCGTTGAGCGAGGCGCGCAGCGGCGCCGGGTCGATCAGGAACAGGGTCTGGCCCTGCTTCACCTGCGAGCCTTCCTGGTAGACGCGCTTGAGCAGCACGCCCGGCACGCGCGCGCGCACGTCGGCGCTGCGGAACGGCGACAGGCGGCCGACCAGCTCGCGCTGCAGCGGCAGGGTCTGCGGCTTGGCGTCGATCACGCCCACCTCCGGCGGCGGGGGCATCTGCTGTTCCGGCTTCTTGCAGGCAGCCAGCGCGACAGCAACGGCGCACGTCAAGGCAAGGGTGCGGAGTGGGGCGGTCATCAGGAGGAACTCCGGGGTTGGTTTGTAGGCGGGGCCGGCAACGGCTGTGGCGCGAATGCGCGCAGGAAGCTGTCGACGGAGAACTCTGCCCAGCGCCGACGCAGCAGCGCGTCATCACGATGGGGGGTATGGAAGCGCTGTTTGTCGAAATCCTGACCGGCGATCATGCTCAGCAGCAGTTCGGCCATGAAGTGCGGGTCGTCATGCCGGAGCTGGCCACGCATGCAAACGGTTTCAATCCATTCAGCAAGATGAAGCGTCAGCGCGCCGGCCCCATGCCGGTACAGCGTACGCGCCTCATCGGGAAACTGGGCCGCGTCGGCAGCGATCAGCCGGCAGGCCTGTCCTACGTGCGGTTGGTTGAAATGCTCCAGGAAGTCGGTGGCGAACTGGAGCAGGCTGGCACGCAGGTCGTCAGTGCGGAGTGCACGGACCATGGCGCCGGTGGCGTGGCCGACATGGCGCTGCATCACCCGGCGCAACAGATCCTGCTTGCTGCCATAGCGCGAGTACAGGGTCTGCTTGGAGCAGCCGGCGTGCTGGGCCACCGCCTCCATGCTCATCTGCATGCCCTGCTGGGCCAGCAGTTCGCGTACGGCGTCGAACACACGCTCATCGCGTGCATCGAGGGCAACGGGGAGGTAGGCCGGGTTCACGCGGTGGACTATACCGTCCAGTTCAGGATTGTGGAATCGCATCGGCGTCGCCGCGTGTGTCTTCCGGTAACACGTTTTGCCGATCCTGTCGGCAGTGCTGAAACAGGTGCCAGCACCATACCGGTGCGAACTGAATAGGCGTCTAAACCGCAGCAAACCCGAATCTGCTTATTCCGTCCTGCAGCAAGGCCTTTTCGTGCGGTAGGGCTACAATTTCATTTTCCCAACTGAGCAAGCGCATCGCTCTGCCATGAAACCGCAAAAAACCGCAGCCAAGACCGTGAAAAACAAGACCAAACCAGCAGAGTCGGAGGTCGCAGTGACCGCTGGTTTCTCCCTGGAGCCGGTGTACACGGCATTGCGCAAGCGCTACCCCGCGGCCGCACAGGCCGAAGCAGTGGCGTTCGCCACTGACTTCTACAAGCGCATGGAGTCGGACGAGTTCCCGCACCACAGCGCTGAAGAGTGGGCCGCTCTCGCGGCTGAGACGCTGGAATTCGCCCGTGCCCGCAAGGCCGGCAAGGCCAACGTCCGCGTGTTCAATCCGACCGCGAAGGCCAATGGTTGGGAATCGCCGCACACGGTGCTGCAGATCGTCAACGACGACATGCCGTTCCTCGTCGATACCGTCACCATGTCGCTGGCCGAACAGGGCGTGGGCGTCCACGTGCTGGGCCACCCGGTGCTGCGCTTCACCCGCGACAAGGCCGGCAAGCTGGTCAAGGTCGGCGAGGGTGATGCCGAGTCGGTGATGCTGCTGGAGATCGACCGCCAGCCGGCCGAAGCCATGGCCGCCATCGAACAGGCCATCAACAAGGCGCTGGACGAAGTGCGCGCGATCGTGCGCGACTGGCAGCCGATGAAGGACAAGGCGCTGGCGCTGGCCGACGACCTGGGCAAGCGCCAGCTGCCGGTCGACGATGCCTCGCGCAAGGAAGCACAGGAATTCCTGCGCTGGGCCGCCGACAACCACTTCACCTTCTTCGGCTACCGCGAGTACCGCGTCGAGAAGCAGGGCAAGGAAGACGTGCTGGCGCCGCTGAACGACACCGGCCTGGGCCTGATGCGCGGCAAGGACAAGTCCGCCGCCCGTCCGGTCAAGACCCTGGCCGCGCAGGGCCTGAACGCCACGTCCGGCCTGAAGGACGCGCTGATCCTGACCAAGACCAATGCCCGTTCGCGCGTGCACCGCGCCGGCTACATGGACTACATCGGCGTGCTGGAATTCGACGCCAAGGGCAAGATCACCGGCGAGCAGCGCTTCCTCGGCCTGTTCACCTCCAGCGCCTACAACCGCCGCCCGTGGGAAATCCCGTTGGTGCGCCAGCGCCACGAGCACGTGATGAAGCAGTCGGGCCTGGCCCCGGCCAGCCACAGTGGCAAGGCCCTGCGCCACATCCTGGAAACCCTGCCGCGCGAAGAGCTGTTCCAGTCCAGCGAGGACGAACTGTTCCGCACCGCGATGGGCGTGCTGGGCCTGCAGGAGCGCGTGCGCAGCCGCCTGTTCCTGCGCCGTGACAAGTACAGCCGTTTCATTTCCGCGCTGGTCTACCTGCCGCGCGAGCGCTTCAACACCGACGTGCGCCTGCGCATCGAAGCGATGCTGAAGGAAGCGCTGCACGGTGAGTACGTGGACAGCTCGGTGGTGCTGGGCGAATCGCCGCTGGCCCAGGTGCACTTGATCGTGCGCCCGAAGCCGGGTGAAATGCTCGACGTCGATACCGCCGAACTGGAGCAGAAGCTGGCCCAGGTGCTGCGCAACTGGCAGGACGACCTGCGCGAAGCGCTGGTGTCCCGCCACGGCGAGACCGAAGGCCTGCGCATTGCTGCCCGCATCGGCAAGGCGCTGCCGGCTGGTTACATCGAAGACAACAGCACCGCCGTTGCCGCCAACGATGTCAGCCAGCTGGACGCGCTGACCGGCCCGGACGACCTGCGCCTGAGCCTGCAGGCCGTGCCGCGTGAAAGCGGTGATGGCCTGCGCCTGAAGCTGTACCGCCAGCTGGACGACATTCCGCTGTCGGATGCGCTGCCGATGATGGAAAACATGGGCCTGCGCGTGATCGCCGAGCGTCCGTACCGCCTGTCGGTCGACAACGCGCCGGTGTACGTGCAGGACTTCGAGGTCGAATCGACTGCCGGTGCGATCGATGCCGCCAGCGTCGATGAAGCCTTCGGCGAAACCTTCGCCCGCGTCTGGCACGGCGATGCCGAGAACGACGGCTTCAACCGCCTGGTGCTGGCCGCTGGCCTGCACTGGCGCCAGGTCGCCATGCTGCGCGGTTACTGCAAGTACCTGCTGCAGACCGGCGTGCCGTTCTCGCAGGCCTACGTGGAAGGCACCTTCGCGCGCTACCCGCTGCTGGCCCGCCTGCTGGTCGAACTGTTCGAGGCCCGCTTCGATCCGGCCACCGGCCATGAAAGCAAGGACGACATCGCTGCCGGCCAGGCCCAGCTGAAGGCCCACCTCGATGTGCTGGCTGCCGGCGACGACGCCACCCTGAAGGTGCTCAAGACCGTGGTCGACGCCCGCAAGGGTGACCGCGACGCGCAGATGCAGGCCGCGCGCGATGCGCTGCTGAAGCTGATGGACCGCGTGTCCAGCCTGGACGAGGACCGCATCCTGCGTTCGTTCATGGGCGTGATCGACGCGACCCTGCGTACCAGCTACTACCAGACCGATGCCAACGGCCAGCACGGCCATGTCATCAGCTTCAAGTTCGATTCGGCGCTGGTGCCGGACCTGCCGAAGCCGCGCCCGTACCGCGAAATCTTCGTCTACGGCCCGCGCGTGGAAGGTACCCACCTGCGTTTCGGTGCCGTGGCCCGTGGCGGCCTGCGCTGGTCGGATCGTCGTGAAGACTTCCGTACCGAAGTGCTCGGCCTGGTCAAGGCGCAGATGGTCAAGAACACCGTCATCGTGCCGGTCGGCGCGAAGGGTGGCTTCTTCGCCAAGATGCCGCCGGTGAACGGCGATCGCGATGCAGTCTTCGCCAACGGCGTGGCCTGCTACAAGCTGTTCATCCAGGGCCTGCTGGACATCACCGACAACATCGTCAACAACAAGATCGTGCCGCCGGTGGATGTCGTGCGCCACGACATGGACGATCCGTACCTGGTGGTGGCCGCCGACAAGGGCACCGCGACCTTCTCCGACATCGCCAACGGCCTGGCCATCGCGCACGGCTTCTGGATGGGCGATGCGTTCGCCTCCGGCGGTTCGGTGGGTTACGACCACAAGGGCATGGGCATCACCGCACGCGGTGCGTGGGAGTCGGTCAAGCGTCACTTCCGTGCGCTGGGCCGTGACAGCCAGACCCAGGACTTCACCGCGGTCGGCGTCGGCGACATGTCCGGCGACGTGTTCGGCAACGGCATGCTGTTGTCGCGCCACATCCGCCTGGTGGCTGCGTTCGACCACCGCCACATCTTCCTGGACCCGAACCCGGATGCGGCCACCACGTTCGTCGAACGTGAGCGGCTGTTCACCGTGCCGCGTTCGAGCTGGGCGGACTACGACGCCAAGCTGATCAGCAAGGGCGGTGGCATCTACCCGCGCAGCCTGAAGTCGATCGAGATCACCCCGCAGGTGCGTGAAGCGCTGGGCCTGGACGACAACGTCAAGGCGCTGTCGCCGAACGATCTGATGAGCGCGATCCTGAAGGCACCGGTCGACCTGCTGTGGAACGGCGGCATCGGTACCTACGTCAAGGCTGCCAGCGAGCAGCACAGCGATGTCGGCGACCGCGCCAACAACGCGCTGCGCGTGAACGGTGGCGAGCTGCGCTGCAAGGTGGTGGGCGAGGGCGGCAACCTGGGCATGACCCAGCTGGGCCGCATCGAAGCTGCCCAGGCAGGTGTGCTGCTCAACACCGACTTCATCGACAACTCGGCCGGTGTGGACACCTCCGACCATGAAGTCAACATCAAGATCCTGCTCAACGATGTGGTGCGGGCCAAGAAGCTGACCGTCGAGCAGCGCAACAAGCTGCTGGCCTCGATGACCGATGAAGTCGCCGAGCTGGTGCTCAACGACAACTACCGCCAGAACCAGGCGCTGAGCCTGATGGAGCGGATGGCGGTCAAGCGCCTGGGTTCCAAGCAGCACTTCATCCGTACCCTGGAACAGCAGGGCCTGCTCGATCGTCAGATCGAGTTCCTGCCGTCCGACGCCGAGCTGTCCCAGCGCAAGGCACGCGGCCAGGGCCTGACCCGTCCGGAACTGTCGGTGCTGCTGTCCTACTCCAAGCTGGTGGCGTTTGCCCAGCTGCTGGATTCGGACATCCCGGAAGATCCGTACCTGTCCAAGGAACTGCAGCGCTACTTCCCGACCCCGCTGCAGAAGAAGTACGCCGACGCGATGGAGCGTCACCGCCTGAAGCGCGAAATCATCGCCACGGCCGTGACCAACCAGACCATCAACCGCATGGGCGCCACCTTCCTGATGCGTATGCAGGAAGACACCGGCCGTTCCATCGCCGAGGTCGCCAAGGCCTACACCATCAGCCGCGAAACGCTGGATGCACGCGCGCTGTGGGCGCAGATCGATGCGCTCGACGGCAAGGTGCCGGAGTCGGTGCAGATCGACGCACTGGAAGTGATCTGGAAGCTGCAGCGTTCGTTCGTGCGCTGGCTGCTGTCGCGCCCGGGTGCGATGCCGGGCATCACCGAAGCGGTCAACCGCTACCAGGGCCCGTTCAACGACATCCGCGTCGCCTCGGGCGTGCTGCCGGATTCGCAGCGTCCGACCTACGAAGCCCTGGTGGCCGAGTGGAAGGAAAAGGGCCTGCCGTCCGCGCTGGCGCAGCAGCTGGCCGAACTGCACTTCCTGGAGCCGGCGTTCGACATCATCGAACTGGCCCGCACCCGCAAGCTGAAGCCGGTGGACGTGTCCAAGGTCCACTTCCGCCTGGGCGATGCCCTGCAGCTGCCGTGGCTGTTCGAGCAGGTCGACGCGCTGGAGGTCAACGGTCGTTGGCATGCCGTGGCACGTGGCGTGCTGCGTGACGAACTGGCGGCCAACCACCGCAACCTGGCCGGTCAGGTGCTGGGCACCAAGGGCAGCAGCGCGGAGGCCAAGGTCGCAGCCTGGATGGGCCGTGACGACAACAGCCTGCGCTTCACCCTGGCGATGCTGGCCGAGCTGGCCGAGCAGAAGACCCTGGACTACCCGACCGTCTCGGTCGCGGTGCAGCGCCTGGGCCAGCTGGCGGCACACGGCGCGTAAGTGATGTAGTGCCGGGCCACGCCTGGCATGCATGAACCGGAACGGCCCCGCGAAAGCGGGGCCGTTCTGTTTCTGGGCACGTTCGCCGGGCATGGCCCGGCGCTACCGACGCACCGGGCGAGGGTAGCGCCGGGCCATGCCCGGCGAGCGCAGCGGTGCTCGGTTATGCTCTTGACCAGTTCCCCCCGGATCCACCGATGAGCGACACCCCCCGCATCGCTTTCCTGGCCAGCAGCACCGGGCCCGCGCAGATGGCCCGCGCGGCCATGGTCTCGCGCTATGGCGACTTCGCGCCCGAGCAGGCCGACGTGCTGTGCCCGCTGGGCGGCGATGGCTTCATGCTGCAGACCCTGCATCGGCATGGGCACCTGGGCAAGCCGGTGTTCGGCATGAAGCTGGGCACGGTCGGTTTCCTGATGAACCAGTACCGTGGCGACGAAGACGTGCATGCCCGCATCGCCCGCGCCGAGCCGGCCCATCTGCGCCCGCTGGAAATGGTGGCGCTGACCGAGTCCGGCACCAGTACCGGTTCGCTGGCCTACAACGATGTTTCGCTGCTGCGCCAGACCCGGCAGGCCGCGCATATCGGCATCGACCTGAACGGCCAGGAGCGCGTGGCCGAACTGATCGGTGACGGCGTACTGGTGGCCACCCCGGCCGGCAGCACCGCCTACAACTATTCCGCGCATGGCCCGGTGCTGCCGCTGGGTTCGCACACCATCGCGCTGACGCCGTTGGCGCCTTACCGGCCAAGGCGCTGGCGCGGGGCCATCCTCAAGGCCGACACCGAAGTACGCTTCCGTGTGCTGGACCCGTACAAGCGTCCGGTCAGCGTGACCGCCGATTCGCACGAGACCCGCGATGTGGTCGAGGTGACCATCCGGGAGTCGAAGGACCGCCGGGTGACCCTGCTGTTCGACCCGGAGCACAACCTGGAAGACCGGATACTGAGCGAACAGTTCGTTTTTTGAGGACAATGGGCGGCCGGCCGTGCCGACCGCTTGAAGGACCCCCACCGATGGGCGACAACTCCCCCCGTTTGCTGACCGTCGCGGTGACCTCGCGCGCCCTGTTCGACCTCGAGGAAAGCCACGCGCTGTTCGAGAGCGATGGCGTGGCGGCGTACGCCGAATTCCAGCGCCAGCACGAGGACGACATCCTCGGCCCCGGCGTGGCCTTCCCGGTGGTACGCAAGCTGCTGGCGCTGAACCAGGGCGCCAGCCCGGAGAACCCGCGGGTCGAGGTGATCCTGCTGTCGCGCAACTCGGCCGATACCGGCCTGCGCATCTTCAATTCGATCCAGCACTACGGCCTGGGCATCATCCGCGCCACGTTCACCGCCGGCGAGCCGACCTGGCCGTACGTGAAACCGTTCGGCACCGACCTGTTCCTGTCGGCCAACCCGGAGTCGGTGCGCAGCGCGCTGCGCCATGGCATTGCTGCGGCCACCATCCTGCCCAAGCCGCCTGGCGAGACTGCAGCCGCTGCGGCCGACCAGATCGATACCGGCCGTCCGGCCGGGCAGCTGCGCATCGCCTTCGACGGTGATGCGGTGATCTTCGGTGACGAGAGCGAGCGCATCTCGCGCGAGCAGGGTGTGGAGGCGTTTGGCCGGCACGAGCGCGAACGCGCCCGCGAGCCGCTCAGCGGTGGGCCGTTCCGCGGTTTCCTGTCGGCCCTGCATACGCTGCAGGAAGTCTTCCCGGCCGGCGAAAGCGCGCCGATCCGCACCGCATTGGTGACCGCGCGCTCGGCGCCGGCGCACGAGCGGGTGATCCGCACCCTGCGCGAATGGGGCGTGCGCCTGGACGAAGCGCTGTTCCTTGGTGGGCGCCACAAGGGCCCCTTCCTGCAGGCCTTCGGGGCCGACATCTTCTTCGACGATTCGCAGCACAACATCGACAGTGCGCGCGAACACGTGGCCGCCGGCCATGTGCCGCATGGCGTCGCCAACGAAGGTTGATCGTCGCCGGGCATGGCCCGGCGCTACCGGATGGGGCCGTCGGTGGTAGCGCCGGGCCATGCCCGGTGGGCGCCACGGCAATCGGTCACGGTGTGGCCGACATCCCCAACTGCAGATCCACCACCTTCCAGCGCAGGCCCTGCGGTTCCAGCACCACCTTCAACGGCGGCTGGCCGGGGCCGCGATCGACGTCGATCACGAAGCGGTCCAGCGCTTCAAAGTGATGCTCGGCGTTCTTCAAAGGACGCGCCGGTTCGGTCGCGCCGAAGGCATCGCCGCCCTGCAGTTCATTGCGGCCGCGCTTCCACAGCACATGGCCCTGCAGCATCGCGCCGATGCCGGTCGGGGTCACCATGGTCTCCACCGCTGCACCGCCGAGCTGGTCGCCCAGGCCGTAGAGCAGGGCGCCGAACGGGCTGGCCGCTACATCCGGGCCGGCCTGGCGCACCAGATAGTCATTGAGCTGCGCGCGCAGGCTGCTGCGCACGCGCGGGAAATCGACGTAGCGTTCCAGTCGCGCCGTGTCACGTTCTTCGATGGCCTTGGACAGGCCGTGCACGGTCATGTAGGGGCCGCCGAACCACCACGCAGCCAAGGCCAGGACCAGCAGCACAGCCAGTGCAGTGAGCTTCTTCATGCTGTCCAGACTGCCGCAAGTGAGGCAGCCAGTGGTGAACGGCAGGTGATGCGGCTCAGAACTCCAGGTCCAGCGCCGCGCACAGGTAGTCGACGAACGGGCCGAGCCCAGCCAGGTCCTTGCCCAGCGTGGACAGCAGGCGCGGGCCGGTCATGGTGGCATCGTCCAGCGAGCGCCACATCACCCAGTTGCGGTGCTTGAGGTCGTCAATGAACTCGAAGTCGGCCGGGAAGCCACGTGGCGGGCGCACCAGCTTCTCGCTCTCCTCGAAGTCGAAGCGCTTGCGCAGCGCCGGGGCATGCGCGGCGGCCTTCCAGCTGCCCGGGTTGTCGAGGATGAAGTGGCGCACGCGGCGCTGCGTCTCGGGTTCTGGATGCCACAGGCCAGCGCCGACGAAGCTCTCGCCCGGCTGCAGGTGCACGTAGAACGAGGGCGCGGCTACTTCGCGGCGGCGCTCATGGAACAGGCGTGCACCCTGCCAGGTCTTGTACGGCGACTTGTCGTTGGAGAAACGCGCGTCACGATGGATGCGGAACAGCGAGCCACCGACGCCGCGGGTATCGGCGCGGAAGTGCTCGCTGACCTCGGCCAGCGCCGGCTGCAGGTCGCCCAGCAGGCGCAGGAACGGCTGCCGCACGTGGTCTTCGTACTGCTGGCGGTGATCGTTGAACCAGGCCTTGTCGTTGTGCCGCGCAAGGCTGCGCAGGAACTTGAAGCTGGCGTCCGAGAAATAAGTGCTCACAGCGTCTCCTGCAGGTGCTGGCCCCAATCACGCAACGACTGCAGCAGGGCCTGGCGCCGGGTGTCATCGGGCGCTTCGGCGGCCAGTGCATCCAGCTGCTGCTGGTACTGGGGCAGGTTGAGTTCGCCCAGGCCCCCGTCTCCGAGCAGGCGCTGGCGGCGGTAATCCTGCCAGCGCTGGCGTTCAGCCGGCGCGAGGCTGCCGGGATGGTTGCGCGCACGGTAGCGGAACAGCAGCTCGGGCAGGCGCGGGTCACGGAAGCGCCCTTCCAGCGCGGCCAGCTGATCCGGCGCGGTGGTACGGGCCAGGGCCAGCAGCGGCTTGTCACCGTTGCCCAGGAATCCGTCGTACAGCGATGCATCGACATCAGCCACGGTGGCCACGCGCGGCTGGTTGTAGACCTGGCGCGCCTTCTCGGCCAACTGCGGGGCGAATTCGCGCAGGCGCTCGATCTTGGCTTCGATGGCCGCCACGTCCAGGCCCAGGCGCTCGTGGTCGTCGGCACGCAGGTGGTTCCAGGCGATCAGCGCCGGCACCTTGTTGAGGTGCACCTCCTTCAGCGGCACCCGTGCAACGCCCTCGGGCAGCTCGCTGGCGCGCATGTACAGGCGCTGTGCGATCACGTCGGCCGGCAGTGCCAGCAGGTCGTCGATGTCGCCGTCCAGGTCGAACACGATCACCCGGTTGCTGATCGTCGGGTGCACGGCCAGCGGCAGCACCGGCGCCGCGCACAGGCGGCTGGCCGGGTAGCGCATGGAAATGTGCAGCACCGGCTTCATCGCGGTTACATCCAGCAGGCTGCCGACGAAACGCTTGTCGCGCAGCTTCAGAGCGTAGTCCCACAGGCGCGGCTGTGACTGCTTGAACAGCCGTGCCATGCCGATCGTGGCGCGCACGTCGGACAGCGCTTCGTGCGCATCACCCTCGCGCACGTTGTTGGCTTCGGCCAGGTGCTCGAGCTTGAACGAGGTGGCACCGTCCTCGCGCAGCGGCCACTGGATGCCGTCCGGACGCATCGCGCGCATCAGCCGCAGCATGTCCAGCAGGTCCCAGCGCGAATTGCCGTTGCGCCACTCGCGCTCGTACGGGTCATGGAAGTTGCGGAACAGGCCGTAGCGGACGAACTCGTCGTCGAAGCGCAGCGTGTTGTAGCCCAGTGCGCAGGTGCCGGGACGCGACAGCTGCTCGTTGATGCGGTCGAAGGCTTCGGCCTCGCTGATGCCCTCGGCCAGGGCCTGCTGCGGGGTGATGCCGGTGACCAGGGTGGCCATCGGCGAGGGCAGCAGATCGTCGGCCGGGCGCACGAAGAAGCTGACCGGGGTGTCGATCTCGTTCAGATCGGCGTCGGTACGGATCGCGGCGTACTGCGAGATGCGCGTGCGCCGCGGGTCCTGGCCGAAGGTTTCCAGGTCGTAGAACAGGAAGCTGTCAGCCATCAGTGCGCGCCCTCCAGGACCGGCAGCTGCGCATGGATCTGCGCTTCCAGTGCGGCCCAGTCGATGTTGTCCAGTGAATCGTGGCCGGCCGTGGCCGCCACCAGCATGTCGCGCTGAAGCTCGGTGCGGCGCAGGGCCTCCGCGTACGGCGTGTGCAGGAAGGTGACCATCGTGTAGTGCGGCACGAAGCGGGTCGGCCAGCGCCGCTGCAGTTCCTGTTCCAGTTCACGCTGCAGCAGGAAGGCGGGATCGGCCACGCGGTCGCGCATTTCCAGGTAGTTCTCCAGTGCCATCTGCTGGATCGCGCGTGCGTTCGGCTTGCGCTCGGCCTCGAATGCGGCGAATGCGCCTTCCAGGTCGTCCGCTTCCATCAGGTGGCGGGCCAAAGCCACGCAATCCTCGAACGCACAGTTCATGCCTTGCCCGTGGAACGGCACCATCGCATGTGCGGCGTCGCCGATCAGGACCGCGCGGCCCTGCTGGTGCCAGCGATCGAGCGTCAGCGTGCCGAGCAGGCCGGGCGGGTGCTGTTCCCAGTCCGCGCGCAGGTTCGGGATCAGCGGCAGGGTGTCGGCGAACTCGCGCGCGAACAACGCTTCGGCCTGTACGCCCGTGTTGACGGTGGCAAAGCTGGGATCGCCCTGGTTGGGCAGGAACAGGGTGACGGTGAAGGTGCCTTCGTGGTTGGGCAGGGCGATGCACATGTAGTGGCCGCGCGGCCAGATATGCAGCGCGTTGCGTTCGATGCGGAAGCTGCCATCGACGGCCGGCGGAATTTCCAGCTCCTTGTAGGAGTGGTCGAGGAACGCGATGTCCTCGCCCAGCGGCGCCCGCCGGTTCATCGCCGCGCGCAGCGCCGAGCCTGCACCATCGGCGCCGATCAGGGTGTCGAAGCGGATGTCGTGCGGGCTGTCGTCGCGGTCATCGATGAAGCGTGCGTAGCCGGCATCGAAATCGACGGTGTGCAGGCGGCGGTGGAAGTGCACGGTCGCGCCAGCCTGTTCGGCCAGTTCCAGCAGCGTGGTGTTCAGGTCGCTGCGATGGATCGACCAGATCACCTCGCTGTCGTCGCGGCCATAGCGCTGCAGCTGCGGTTCGCCTTCGCGCGGATGCACCATGCGTCCGCGCATCATCACTGCGCGCGCCATGACCTCGTCTTCCACACCGGCCTGGCGCAGCGCGTTGCGCCCACGTTCGGCCAGCGCCAGGTTGATCGAGCGGCCGCTCTCGTAGTCGGCCACGCGCGGATCGCCGCGGCGTTCGTACAGGGTGATGCGCCAGCCCTGGCGTGACAGCAGGATGGCCAGCAGTGACCCGGCGAGGCCGGCACCGATAATGCTCAACGAGCGGGAAGCGTGTGCGATCAACGAACTGTCCAGCAGTAGGGGAGGGGCCGGCTCAGAGGCCGGCCCAGGCTTCCACTTCCTCGACGAAATGGTGCACGTCCAGGTAGCGGTTGTAGAGCGGGGTGGGCGAAATGCGGATCACGTCCGGCTCGCGCCAGTCGCCGAGCACGCCGATGCTGCGCAGGTGCTCGAACAGCGCACGGCCGCGCTCGCGGCCACCGATCACGCGCAATGACAGCTGGCAGCCACGGCGCTGCGGCTCGGCCGGGGTGATGATGTCGAGCACGCCGGACAGGCGTGCACGTACAAGCGCTTCGAGCATGCCGGTCAACGCCAGCGACTTGCTGCGCAGCGCCTCCATGCCGGCGCGCTCGAACAGGTCCAGCGAAGCGCGCAGCGGCGCCAGGCCGAGGATCGGCGGATTGCTGAGCTGCCAGCCTTCGGCACCGATGGCGGGGGTGAACTGCGGTGCCATCTGGAAGCGGGTGGATTCCTCATGGCCCCACCAGCCGGCAAAGCGCGGCAGCGTGGTGTCGCGGTGATGGCGCTCGTGCACGAACGCGCCGGCCACCGCACCCGGGCCGCTGTTGAGGTATTTGTAGTGGCACCACACTGCGAAGTCGGGTGCGATGTCATGCAGGCGCAGCGGCAGGTTGCCCACCGAGTGCGCCAGGTCGAAGCCGATGCGCGCGCCCTGCAGGCGGGCAGCACGGGTGATGGCATCAAGGTCGAAGGCCTGGCCGGTGCGGTACTGCACGCCAGGCCACAGCACCAGCGCCAGGCGCGGGCCGTGTTCGGCGATGGCGCGCTCGATGGCAGTGAGCGAGATCGTTCCGTTGGCTTCGTCCGGCTGCACTTCCACCAGGCACTCGGCCGGATCGAACCCATGGAAACGGATCTGCGCTTCCACCGCGTGGCGGTCGGTCGGGAACGCACCGGCTTCCATCAGGATCACCGGGCGCTGCGCGGTCGGCCGGTAGAAGCTGACCATCATCAGGTGCAGGTTCACGCTCAGCGTATTCATCGCCACCACTTCGCTGGGCAGTGCACCGACCACGCGGGCCAGCTGCGCACTCACCAGGCGGTGGTAGGACAGCCACTGCGTCGGGCCGGTGAAGTGGCCTTCCACCGCCAGCTCGCCCCACTGCTTCATCACTTCCTGCACCGCGGCCTGTGCGCCGCGCGGCTGCAGGCCCAGCGAGTTGCCGACGAAGTAGGTCTGCTCGCCACCGCCATGGTGCGGAATCAGGAATTCGTTACGCAGCGGGCGCAGCGGATCGGCGGCGTCCAGGGCAATGGCGTGGGTGCGGCTGAGCAGGTCGGACATGGTCGGGCAACAGGCTGCAACGGGGCTGCCAGTGTAGCGCTTGGGGCCGGCGTGATGCCGCGCGGCGCGCTCGCCGGGCATGGCCCGGCGCTACCTGGGGATCACGCGCATCAGTAGCGCCGGGCCATGCCCGGCGGAGGTATCAGCAATCGCCATGCCCACCGGCCTTTCAACCCGCCGCCGGCACCGGCAACGGGTCCACGTGCCCGCACTCGCTGCAGGTACGCAGCTCCAGGCTGGCGTGATAGCGCGCGAACACCTTGGGTAGATCGGTTTCGATGTTCTGCAACGGGAAGAACTCTTCGTGCAGCTTGTGGTTGCAGCGCTCGCAGTGCCAGATCACGCCGTCCATCTCGTGCGGCAGGCGCTTGCGTTCGACCACCAGGCCGACCCCGCCGGGCGGGCGCCGCGGCGAGTGCGGCACCCTGGCCGGCAGCAGGAAGATCTCGCCGGCACGGATCGGGATGTCGCGCACCGCGCCGTCCTCCTGCACCTTCAGCACCATCTCGCCCTCGAGCTGGTAGAACCATTCCGGGCCTTCGTCGTAGTGGTAGTCGGTGCGCGAGTTCGGCCCGCCCACCACCATCACGATGAAGTCGCCGTTGTCGATCATCTTGTTGCCCACCGGCGGCTTCAGCAGGTGGCGGTGTTCTTCGATCCAGGCGTGCAGGTTGATCGGCGAGGCGAGCATGGTCGTGGTCCGTAGTGAGGTCAGTCGCGCCGGCCCTGGCGGGGCACATAGGACAGCGCCTTTTCATAGGCAGGCTTCAGCTCTTCCGGTGCACCGACATCGATGCCCATTTCGCTGACCCGGCCGTTCTTCAGGCTGTAGACCCAGCCGTGCACCATCAGCTTCTGGCCACGCGCCCAGGCGTCCTCGACGATGGTCGAACGGCACAGGTTGGCGACCTGCTCGATCACGTTCAGTTCGCACAGGCGCGCGTGCTTCAGCTCGTCATCCTCGATCGCATCGAGGATGCCCTGGTGCTTCTGCACCACGTCACCGACATGGCGCAGCCAGTTGTCGGCCAGGCCGACGCGGGTGTTGTGCAGGCAGGCGTGCACGCCGCCGCAGCCGTAGTGGCCGACGATCAGGATGTGCTTCACCTTCAGCTGGTCCACCGCGTACTGCACCACGCTCAGGCAGTTCAGGTCGCTGTGTGCCACCACGTTGGCGACGTTGCGATGCACGAAGACTTCGCCCGGCGCCATGCCGATGATCTGGTTGGCGGGCACGCGCGAGTCGGAGCAGCCGATCCACAGGTACTCCGGATGCTGCTGCTTGGCCAGCTGGTGGAAGAACTCCGGATCTTCCTGGGCGATGCGGTCGGCCCAGTCGCGGTTGTTCTGCAGCAGGCGGTGGATGTCTTTCATGTGCGGTATCCCTGGCGTCGGGTGGGGGCAAGGCGCGGCCGATCCGGTCGCGTCGTCGCGGGAATCTGAGGTGATCAGCCGCCGGTAGCGGCCTGCTCACGGTGCCAGCGCATCCACTGCGCAAGCTCGTGGGAAGAAGGGGTGGCCAGTGCGTCCAGCGCGGCGATCACCGCCTGCTGGTTGGCGTCGGGATGGTTCTGGCTGAGTTTCAGCTTCAGCTGCACGTGTTCGACCTGGAAACGGAAGCCGACGATGGCGCGCAGCTCGGGGCCATGCTCGGCGCGCGTGGCATCGAACTGCCAGGCCTGGCCGACGCTGGCCTCGAAGCGGTCGCTGATCGCGCCGACCAGTCCAGCCAGCGAATCGGTGTCGTCGAAGGTCTGCAGCTGGCCACGCAGTTCGGCGGCGGCGTAGTTCCAGGTGGGTACCCGCGCGGCAGGCTCCTTGTCCGGATACCAGCTGGCCGAGACGTAGCCATGCGGGCCGTCGACCAGCACCTTGGCCGCGCCGCTGTGGCGCGACTGCGGGTTGGCGCGGGCCCAGTGGCCGCGCAGCTCGATCTGTTGCCCGTCACGCTGGTACAGCACCGGCATCCGGGTCAGCTCGGGCAGGCCGTCATTGCCGACGGTGAGCACGGTGACGAACGGGTCACGCGCCAGCAGGCGATCCAGCCAGAGCAGGTCGGTCTCGGCGAAGGCGCGCGGGGTGAACATGCTGGGGTCAGGCGCGCCCGCCCAGCGACTGGATCATGCGGCCACGCAGACCCTCGTCGCTGTCGGCCTGCGGCGGCTGCACTTCGTGCAGGCTGAAGCCGCGCACCAGCGCATCTTCCTCGTCCAGGCCGTCGTACTCGACGAATTCGGCGTCGAACAGCTGCGAACGTGCGGTGTCCTCGCTGTCATAGCTCAGCGTGTTGCCATCGCTGTCGAGCACTTCGGCGGTGCCGGCAGGGCGAACGCGCAGGCGCGCCCAGATCAGGGTGTTGCCGAGGCTGGCCAGCCACCAGCTGTCGCGCGAGGCGGTGATGTCATTCATGAGCGTATTACCAGAGCGAGGCCAGCCAGAGCAGGGCAGCCATGCCCAGTCCGGCCAGCAGGGTCAGCAGCGATACCCAGGCCGGCGTCGCCAGCCCGGACAGTGAGCGGTCAGGCTGCTGGCGGTAATCGCGTCGCAGCAGCCAGGCCAGGGCATCGGGCTTGAGGAAGGCGCCGCTGCCGAAGCGCGCGGCGAGCGCCGGATGGCGGTCGCGCACGTGCACCAGGGTCAGCGGCCAGAAGATCACGAAGGCACTGAACCCGGCCACTGCGACGCCGACGAAACAGAGGGCGAAGAACAGGGTCATGGGGGCAGTACCTCCGTGGTCGTGTGCAGTGGCTTAGAAGTCCGCGCTGCCCGGGGCGCGCGGGTAGGGGATCGCATCGCGGATGTTGGACAGGCCGCAGACGTACACCACCAGGCGTTCGAAGCCGAGTCCGAAGCCGGCGTGCGGCACCGAACCGTAGCGGCGGAAATCGCGGTACCAGCTGTAATGCTCGCGATCCAGGCCGAACTGGGCCATGCGCGCGTCCAGCACGTCCAGGCGCTCTTCGCGCTGGCTGCCGCCGATGATCTCGCCGATGCCCGGGGCCAGCACGTCCATCGCGGCAACGGTCTTGCCGTCGTCGTTCAGGCGCATGTAGAAGGCCTTGATGTGCTCCGGATAGTTGGTCACCACCACCGGGCGGCCGACGTGTTCCTCGGTCAGCCAGCGCTCGTGCTCGGTCTGCAGGTCCAGGCCCCATTCGACCGGGAAGTCGAACTTCCTGCCGGACTTCTGCAGCAGGCTGACCGCATCGGTGTAGTCGATGCGCTCGAACGGTGCGTTGATGAAGTCTTCCAGCTTGGTGATCGCGTTCTTGTCCACGCGCTCGGCGATGAAGGCCAGGTCGTCGCTGCGCTCGTTCAGCACGGCACGGAACAGGTACTTCAGGAACTCTTCGGCCAGGCGTGCGTCTTCGGCCAGGTCGGCGAAGGCGATTTCCGGCTCGATCATCCAGAACTCCGCCAGGTGGCGGGTGGTGTGGCTGTTCTCGGCGCGGAAAGTCGGGCCGAAGGTGTAGACCTTGCTCAGTGCCAGGCAGTAGGCCTCGACGTTCAGCTGGCCGGACACGGTCAGGAAGGTTTCCTTGCCGAAGAAGTCGCGGCTGAAATCGATCGCGCCCTTCTCATCGCGCGGCAGGTTCACCATGTCCAGGGTGGACACGCGGAACATCTGGCCGGCGCCTTCGGCGTCGGAGGTGGTGATGATCGGGGTGCTGATCCAGTTGAAGCCGTTCTCGTGGAAGAAACGGTGCACGGCCTGGGCCAGGCAGTTGCGGATGCGGGTGACCGCACCGAACAGGTTGGTGCGCGGGCGCAGGTGCGCCACTTCGCGCAGGAACTCCGGCGACATCGGCTTGGGCTGGATCGGGTAGGTCAGCGGGTCTTCGACCCAGCCGACCACTTCCAGCGCACTGGCCTGGATCTCGAACGACTGGCCCTTGCCCTGCGACTTCACCAGAGTACCGGTGGCGATGACCGAGCAGCCGCTGGTCAGGCGCTTGATCTCGTCGAAGTTGGCCAGGGTGTCGTTGGCCACGACCTGGATCGGGGCGAAGCAGGAGCCGTCGCTCACATTCACGAAGGCCAGATTCGCTGAACCGCGCACCGTGCGCACCCATCCGCGTACCGTGACTTCGCCGCCTTCCGGGATCTTCCCGGCAAGCGCATGTTCAACGCTGACCACCGTCATGACTTGAATCCTCTGCTGATCGACTCGATCTGTGAACACGGGAGTTTACCGGTTGCAGCGTTCCGCTTGCGAGGCATTTTTCGTGGCAACGGCTCCTTATAATGTCCCCGTACCTCTGGAGTAGACCCATGGCCGTCAGCCTGACCCCCATTGCCTTCGAGCGCGTGCAGCGCTTTGTCGCCCAGACCCCCGGTGCGCTGGGCCTGCGTTTCGGCGTGACCAAGACCGGTTGCTCCGGCTGGGGCCACGTGACCGACCTGGCCCGCGACGAGCGCGAGGGCGACACCGTGTTCGACCAGGACGGCGTGAAGATCTATGTCGACGCCAAGAGCCTGGCGCTGGTGGACGGCACCGTGATCGACTTCGGCAAGCATGGCCTGAGCGAGACCTTCACGTTCAGCAACCCCAATGCCACCGCCGAGTGTGGCTGCGGCGAGAGCTTCACCACCGACGCCGACAAGGCCTGAGGGCCGGTTCTGGCATCCGCCGGGCGTGGCCCGGCGCTACCGGGGGTATGCTCCATGGGGCAGGCAGGGTAGATGCCGACCTTGTTCGGTACGCTGCACCAGAAGGGACCTCCACGGATGGAACGACCGGTTTTCACCTTTTACCCGAACGCCTACGCGCTGTCCTTCGAGGACGCTGATGGCGTCTGCGACTGCTGTGGCCAGCCCCGGGCGCTCCGCTACCGCGGGCCGTTCTACACCGCCCGGAAACCCGGTTACCTGTGCCCGTGGTGCATTGCCGATGGCAGCGCGTCTGCGCGCTTCGATGGCGAATTCACCGGCTGGAGCGATATCGAGGGGGTGTCGCCGGACCCGGCCGACCCGCCGCCGACCATCGCCCGTGAACTGCTGCTGGAAATCTGCGAGCGTACGCCGGGCTACTTGTCCTGGCAGCAGTCGGTCTGGCTGAGCCACTGTGAGCGGCCCTGCGCCTTCCTCGGCTTCGCCGGCAGCGAAGACCTGCTGCCCATCCTCGACCAGGTCCGGCCGGACGTAGCCGAGGTCAATCCGCGCGACGCGGACTGGGTGCTGGAGCACCTGAGCCGGGACGGGATGATGGTGGGCTGCCTGTTCCAGTGCCTGGCCTGCGGCCAGCACCGCCTTCACGTCGATCTGGGCTGAATACGCCCGCCGGGCATGGCCCGGCGCTACCGGGTTCAGGTTGCCTGGGCCCCGCCGGTTGCCCGGTGCCTGCATCTGGGCCATAATGCGCGGCTTCCTGCCTGCCCGGCGGGAATCCTTGCCCCACCGCGGTATCAACGGCGGGGGGCTGTCCGGCCGCAAGGCCACATCCGAAAGGTAGAAAAAAACATGAGTCGTCATTACGAAATCGTGTTCATGGTCCACCCGGACCAGAGCGAGCAGGTCCCGGCCATGATCGAGCGCTACAAGTCGCTGGTCGAGAACGGCAACGGCACCATCCACCGTCTGGAAGACTGGGGCCGCCGCCAGCTGGCGTACCCGATCCAGAACCTGGTGAAGGCCCACTACGTGCTGATGAACATCGAAGCCGACCAGGCCGTTCTGAACGAACTGACCGAAAGCTTCCGCTTCAACGACGCCGTGCTGCGCAACCTGGTCATCAAGCGTGACGAGGCTGACACCGAGCAGTCGCTGATCATGAAGAGCAAGGACGAGAAGGGTGACAAGCCGGAGCGCGGTGAGCGCCGTCGTCGTGACGACGAAGAAGGCGAGTCCAACAACACCGCTGACAACGAAGCCGGCGACGACGCCGCTTCCGCCGCCTAAGGAGCCTTCCAATGTCC
Source organism: Stenotrophomonas sp. 59 (assembly GCF_030291095.1). Lineage (NCBI taxonomy): Bacteria > Pseudomonadati > Pseudomonadota > Gammaproteobacteria > Lysobacterales > Lysobacteraceae > Stenotrophomonas > Stenotrophomonas sp. 59. The sequence goes on along the minus strand of NZ_CP127408.1, from coordinate 2,881,582 downwards.
AAGTTCTTCCGTCGCCGCAAGTTCTGCAAGTTCACTGCTGAAGGTGTGAAGGAGATCGACTACAAGGATCTCAACACCCTGCGCCAGTACCTGACCGAGAACGGCAAGATCGTGCCGAGCCGCGTCACCGGTACCAAGTCGAAGTACCAGCGCCAGCTGGCGACCGCCGTCAAGCGCGCTCGCTTCCTGGCCCTGATCCCGTACACCGACAACCACGACGTCTGATGCCCGGCGGGGCGGCCCGGTGCCGCCCCCGCTGTGCCAGCTATTCGGACAGCCTTTGTTGCGGGGCACCGCCTCGCTAACGAATAACTTATCTGGAGCAATACCATGCAGCTGATCCTCCTGCAGAAAGTCACCAACCTCGGCAACCTGGGCGACCTGGTCGACGTGAAGCCGGGCTACGGCCGTAACTTCCTCGTGCCGCAGGGCAAGGCCGTTCCGGCCACCGAGAGCAACAAGGCCGAGTTCGAAGCCAAGCGCGCCGAATACGAAGCCAAGGCCCAGGCCATCCACGCCGATGCTGACGCCCGCAAGGCCAAGCTGGACGGCGCGAGCGTGACCATCCCGGCCAACGCTTCGACCGAAGGCAAGCTGTACGGCTCGGTCGGCGCCCGCGAAATCGCCGATGCCTTCACCGCTGCCGGCCTGCCGGTCAGCAAGAGCGAAGTCATCCTGGGCGAAGGCGCCTTCCGCAACATCGGCGAATACGACGTGCTGATCCACCTGCACGCCGACGTCGAGACCACCGTCAAGGTCGTCGTCGTCGCCGAAGCCTGATCCCACGCCGCAAGGCCTGGCATCACCGCAGAACGGGCGCCCGCAAGGGTGCCCGTTTTGTTTTATGGCTCCCGCTCCAGGGTGTCGAGGCCGGCCGGGCCGACGGGGCAGGGCTGGACAATGTTCCACGCCCATTCGTAGAACACGGCCACATCGGTATACTCAGGGCGTCACACCCGTTCCACGGCCATCGATCCCAACAGGATCAATGACTTGGAGGGTAAACGCAGGCCGCTTGCCGGCCCCAGTCCGGAACCCCTATGCGTCTTTCCACGATCAAGCTGTCCGGCTTCAAGTCGTTCGTCGATCCGACCACCCTGCACCTGCCGACCAACATGACCGGCGTGGTGGGGCCCAATGGCTGCGGCAAGTCGAACATCATCGACGCCGTGCGCTGGGTCATGGGCGAGAGCTCGGCCAGCCGCCTGCGCGGCGACTCGCTGACCGACGTGATCTTTTCCGGTTCCAACGCCCGCAAGCCGGTCTCGCAGGCCACCGTCGAGCTGATCTTCGACAACTCCGACCACACGATCTCGGGCGAGTACGCCTCGTTCAACGAAATCTCGGTCAAGCGCACGGTCAGCCGCGACGGCACCAGCAATTACTACCTCAACGGCACCAAGTGCCGCCGCCGCGACATCACCGATCTGTTCCTCGGCACCGGCCTGGGCCCGCGCAGCTACTCGATCATCGAACAGGGCATGATCAGCCAGATCATCGAGGCACGCCCGGAAGACCTGCGCGTCTACCTGGAAGAGGCGGCCGGCATCTCCAAGTACAAGGAGCGCCGCAAGGAGACCGAGACCCGCATCCGCCACACCCGCGAAAACCTGGACCGCCTGGGTGACCTGCGCGACGAGATCAGCAAGCAGCTCGAGCATCTCAAGCGCCAGGCCAAGCAGGCCGAGCAGTACCAGGCGCTGCAGGAAGAGCGCCGGGTCAAGGATGCCGAATGGAAGGCACTGGAATTCCGTGGTCTCGACGGACGTCTGTCCAAGCTGCGCGAAGGCCTGTCGCAGGAAGAGACCAAGCTGCAGCAGCTGATCGCCGACCAGCGTGATGCCGAGGCCCGCATCGAGACCTCGCGCGTTCGACGCGAAGAAGCCGCCGATGCGCTCAACACTGCGCAGGCGGCGGTCTACCAGGTCGGCAGCACGCTGGCCCGCCTGGAGCAGCAGATCCAGCACCAGCGCGAGTTGTCGCAGCGCCTGCACAAGGCACGCGATGAAACCCAGCAGGCCCTGGCCGAGCTGGGGCAGCACATCAGTGGCGACGAAGCCAAGCTGATGGTGCTGCGCGAGGCAGTGGAGGCCGCCACTCCGCAGCTGGAAGAACTGCAGGAAGAAAACGAGATCAAGCAGGAAAGCCTGCGCGAGGCTGAAGACCGGCTGGCCAGCTGGCAGCAGCGCTGGGAACAGCACTCCTCGCAGAGTTCGGAAGCCTCGCGCGCCGGCGATGTCGAGCGCACGCGCGTGGATTACCTGGACAAGCAGATCCTCGATGCCGACCGGCGTCGTGAAGCCCTGGCCGCCGAGCGCGCCGGGCTGGACGTGGACGCACTGGAAGAAGCCTTCGAGCAGCTGCACCTGCAGCACGACACGCAGAAGACCGCGCTGGATGAGCTGAGCGAAGACGTCGAGCTGCGCAAGCAGGGCGTGACCGCCGTGCAGGAGCAGCAGCGCAATGGCCAGAACGAACTGGCGGAACTGCGCAAGCAGGTCAACGGCCTGCGTGGCCGCCTGGCCTCGCTGGAAGCCCTGCAGCAGGCCGCACTGGGCCAGGAGCAGGGCGCGGCCGTGGCCTGGCTGAAGGCGCGTGGGCTGGACTCGGCGGCGCGTGTCGGCGAACGCCTGGATGTCGATGCCGGCTGGGAAAACGCGGTGGAAAGCGCGCTCGGCCAATTGATCGAAGGCGTGCTGGTCGATGACCCGGCCAGCCTGGTCGACGCGCTGGGCGAACTGGGCGATGGCCACATTGCGCTGGTCGCCAACGCCGGTGCCGACTTCAAGGCTGCACCGACCTCGCTGGCTGCACGCGTGCGTGGTCCGGCAGCGATCCGTCGCCTGCTGGCGCACCTGCACGGTGCCAAGGATCTGGCCGAAGCCAAGGCGCTGCAGGCCGGCCTGCCCGAGGGCGATTCGATCATCACCCAGGGCGGTGAGCGCCTGGGCGAGGGCTGGTTGCGTGTGTCGCGTTCCGGCGCGGCACAGCAGGGCGCGCTGCTGCGCGAACGCGAGATCAATGAGCTGCGCGAGCAGATCGAGCAGCTGCAGGACCGCGAAGCCGAGCTGGAAGAACAACTGGCAGGCTTCCGCGAGCAGTTGCAGGCCGCCGAACAGCAGCGCGAAGACGCGCAGCGTGCGCTGTACCAGGCCCATCGTGCGGTATCCGAACTGGCCGGGCAGCTGCAGGGCCAGCAGGGCAAGGTGGAGGCCGCACGCACGCGCATCGATCGCATCGAAGGTGAGCTGAAGCAGCTGCAGGATGCGCTGGAGGCCAACAACGAACAGGCGCGTGAAGCGCGTTCGCGATTGGAGAACGCGGTCAGCAGCATGGGCGACCTGGAATCGACCCGGCAGCGGCTGGAGGGCGAGCGCCGCCAGCTGACCGAGGCCCGCGACCTGGCCCGCGACGCCGCACGTGCGGTGCGCGAGCGTTCGCACTCGCTGGCGCTGACACTGGAATCACAGCGGGCGCAGCTGGCCTCGTTGAGCCAGGCACTGGAACGCATGGGTACCCAGCGCGGACAACTGGATTCGCGCCTGGGTGAACTGCATTCGCAGCTGGACGAGGGTGATTCGCCGGTCGAATCACTGCAGGCCGAGCATCAGAACGCGCTGGAAGAGCGCGTGCGTGCCGATCGCGTGCTGACCGAGGCGCGCACGCTGCTGGACGGTATCGACGCCGAGCTGCGCAATTACGAACAGACCCGCCACCAGCGCGACGAACAGGCATTGGCCCAGCGCGAGCGCATCTCGCAGCGCAAGCTGGATCAGCAAGCGCTGGTGCTCAGCGCGGACACTCTGCAGGGTGCGGTGGAGAAGGCCGGTTTCGTACTGCAGGACGTGCTCAATGCGCTGCCCGAAGATGCTCGCCTGGGCGACTGGGAGCAGGCCGTGCACCAGATCGATGGCCGCATGCGCCGGCTGGAGCCGGTCAATCTGGCGGCCATCCACGAGTACGGCGAGGCGTCGCAGCGCTCGGACTACCTGGATTCGCAGCACACCGACCTGACCACCGCGCTGGAAACCCTGGAAGATGCCATCCGCAAGATCGACCGCGAGACCCGCGGCCGCTTCAAGGACACTTTTGACCGCGTCAATGCCGGCGTGCAGGCGCTGTACCCGCGACTGTTCGGTGGCGGCCACGCCTACCTGGAGCTGACCGGTGAAGACCTGCTCGACACCGGCGTGACCATCATGGCGCGTCCGCCGGGCAAGCGGGTGTCCAGCATCTCGCTGCTGTCCGGTGGCGAGAAGGCGATGACTGCAGTGGCGCTGGTGTTCGCCATCTTCCAGCTGAACCCGGCACCGTTCTGCCTGCTGGACGAGGTGGACGCACCGCTGGACGAAGCCAACGTCGGTCGCCTGGCCAACATGGTCAAGGAAATGAGCGAGAAGGTGCAGTTCCTGTTCGTCAGCCACAACAAGGCGACGATGGAAGCGGCGCACCAGCTGTCGGGCGTGACCATGCGCGAACCAGGCGTCAGCCGCCTTGTCAGCGTGGACCTGGAAGAAGCCGCACGATTGGCGGGCGCGGCCTGACGTGCCATCCTAATTACCTGAATGAACTAGCCGGAGAACCTATCGAATGTCCGACACGGCACTGTTGCGCATCGGCATCCTGGCCGCCGGCCTGCTGTTGATCGCCGCGATCTTCCTGTTTGGCCGTCCGAAGAAGAAGCCCCAGGGGCGCCGCGTGGAAAGCGCGGAACCGACCAGCGGCGAGCGTCGCGAGCCGGTGCTGGGCGATGATGGCGTCACCGTGGCCGATGGCCGCGTGGAACCGGGCATGGGCCCGGAAGGCGAGCAGGCCGAGCTTGGCCTGGCCGACACCGACGCCGGCGTGGCCAGCGACCTTGGCAAGCGCGCCACCCAGGACTTCGACAAGATCGTCTCGCTGTTCGTGGCCGCTCGCGCCGGCGAGCAGCTGCGTGGCGAAGACATCGTGGTGGCGGCGGAGAAGACCGGCCTGGTGTTCGGCCACATGAACGTGTTCCACCGCCTGGTGGAAGGCCACCCGGAGCGCGGTCCGATCTTCTCGATGGCCAGCATCATGAAGCCGGGCAGCTTCGACATGGCCAACATCCGCGCGATGGAAACCCCGGCCATCGCCTTCTTCCTGACCCTGCCGGCGCCGCTGACCGCGCTGGACGCCTGGGAGAAGATGCTGCCGACGGTGCAGCGCATGGCCGAGCTGCTGGACGGCGTTGTGCTGGATGACAGCCGCAACGCTCTGGGGCGCCAGCGCATCGCGCATATCCGTGACGAGCTGCGCGCCTATGATCGCCAGCACCAGGCGCCGCCGCTGACCAAGACCCCGCGCTGGTAAATGCTTTTTTTCGGTGTGCCGACCAACGGTCGGCACCCACCGTCGGCAACTTCCGGTAGATCCACGCCATGCGTGGATGCGGTCTACGCCGGGACGCCGGCCACCTTCGCGAACGCGCGGCGGAACGCGGCCATCTCCTCCTCGGTGCCCACCGTTACCCGCACGCGCTGCGGCCAGATCGGCCAGCTGCGGCCGATGACAACGCCGTTGTCCGCCATCGCCTTGGCAAAGGCAGCACCGTCGCGCTGCACATCCACCACGAAGCAGTTTGCTTCCGACGGAACGCAGCTGAAACCACGCTTGCCCAACCACGCGATGGTGGCCTGGCGCGCCTTGGTATTCTGCAGGCGCCGCTGCGGGATCAGCTGCGGGTCGCGCAGGCTTGCCAGTGCCGCGGCCAGGGCCGGCACCGGTAACGGGTTGTCGCCCAGGCGGGCCAGTTCGCGCAGGCGGTCGGGATGTGCGGCCGCCACGCCCAGGCGCAGGCCGGCCATGCCGTACAGCTTGGAGAACGTGCGCAGCACGATCAGGTCATCGCGCTGCGTCACCTGCGCGATCAGGCTCGGCTGCTCGCTGTACTGCAGGTAGGCCTCGTCGACCAGCACGCGGGTGGCGGCAGGCTTGTGGGCCAGCAGCCAGGCAAGCTGATCAGGAGGGCTGACCGAGCCGGTCGGGTTGTTCGGGTTGCACACATACAGCAGTCCGGTCGGTTGCGCGTGCGCCGCAGCCACCATCGCGCGCAGGTCATGTGCACCGTCGTCGCGCAATGGCACTTTCTGCACGTGGGCGCCGTGGGCCGCAGCCACCTCGCCCAGCGTCTCGAAGGTCGGGTCGGCTACCACCAGGCCCGCCTGCGGGCCCGTCCACACGGTGGCGGCGCGATTCAACGGTTCACTGGAGCCGGGATAGAGGCGCACATGGTCGGCCGGCAGTCCTGCCTGTTCGATGAAGGTGTCGCGCACTTGCCCGGCGAGCTCGAAACGATAGCGTCCGCTGCTTGCGATGCTGTCCCGCGCGGCCTGCTGGGCTGCGGGCGACGGGCCATACGGGCATTCGTTGAAGTTCAGCAGTACAGCACCTTCGCGAGGTGCGGGCGCAGCGGCCGAGGCCGGCTGGGCCTGGGCAAGGCGGGGAAGGCCGGTGCCGGCCATGGCGAGGCCGGCACCGGCCAGCTGCAGGAAGTGACGGCGGGAGGCGGGCGGGGTCATGGGCGGAATTCCGATGAGAGGCGACGCACGCTAGCGCTGGAGGGGACTGGCGGCAAGCTGATTCTGTAGCGTCGAGCCGTGCTCGACTGCAGACGTGCCAACCAAGGTTGGCACCTACCGGAACGGGGCGAAGGCTGGCTCCTACCGGAGCGGGGGCGAAGGTTGGCAGCTACCAGAGCGGGGGAGCGGCAGTCGAGCATGGCTCGACGCTACAAAGGCGGAGGCGTTACCAGGCCTGACGGCCGGGCGCGGTAGAATCCCCGGCCATCCCAGAACCACCGGATCCCGATGAGCCCCAGCCCCGCCGAACGCGCCGAAGATCTTCGCCGGCAGATCGCCCAGGCCAACCGCGCCTACCACGAGCTGGACGCGCCGGAGATCCCCGACATCGACTACGACCGGATGGTGCGCGAGCTGGAAGCGCTGGAGCGCGATCATCCGGAACTGGCCCGTGCGGACAGCCCGACCCAGCAGGTCGGTGCCCGTCCTTCCGGCCGCTTTCCGGAGGTGCGCCATGCGGTGCCGATGCTGTCGCTGTCCAACGCCTTCAGCGACGAGGAAGTGGCCGACTTCGTACGCCGCATCGACGAGCGTCTGGGGCGCCGCAGCCTGCAGTTCTCGGCCGAGCCGAAGATGGACGGCCTGGCGATCAGCCTCCGCTACGAGGAGGGTCATTTCGTGCTCGGCGCGACTCGTGGCGATGGCAGTACCGGCGAGGACGTGACCGCCAACCTGCGCGAGATCGGTGACATTCCCAAGCGCCTGCACGGCAAGGACTGGCCAGACGTGCTGGAAGTGCGTGGCGAGGTCTACATGGCGCGCGCCGATTTCGAGGCCTACAACGAACGTGCACGTCAGCACGGTGGCAAGGTGCTGGCCAATCCGCGCAACGCCGCGGCCGGTTCGCTGCGCCAGCTCGATCCGAAGATCAGTGCGCAGCGCAGGCTGAGCTTCTTCGCCTACGGCACCGGCGAGGTGCAGGGTGGCGAGCTGCCAGACACCCATTCGGGCACGCTGGCCCAGCTCGGCGCCTGGGGTTTCCCGGTCAGCGCCCTGTGCAAGGTGGTGGAAGGGACCGACGGCCTGCTGGGGTACTACCGAGATATCGGTGAGCGCCGCGACGGCCTGCCGTTCGATATCGATGGCGTGGTCTACAAGCTGGATGACCGCGCCGGCCAGCAGGCGATGGGCTTCGTCTCGCGCGCACCGCGCTGGGCCATCGCGCACAAATTCCCGGCGCAGGAGCAGAGCACGACGGTGGAGGCGATCGAGATCCAGATCGGTCGCACCGGTGCCGCTACGCCGGTCGCACGTCTTGCGCCGGTGGCCGTGGCCGGCGTGATCGTCTCCAACGCCACTCTGCACAACGCCGACCAGATCGCACGCCTGGACGTGCGCGTCGGCGACAGCGTGATCGTGCGTCGTGCGGGCGATGTCATTCCCGAGGTGGTCAGCGTCATCCTCGATCGCCGCCCGCAGGGCACCTCGCCGTGGAAAATGCCGACGCGCTGCCCGGTGTGTGGCTCGGAAATCGTGCGCGAGGAAGGTGCAGCCGCATGGCGCTGCTCGGGCGAGCTGTCCTGCCCGGCGCAGCGCAAGGAAGCGATCGCCCACTTTGCCTCGCGCCGCGCGATGGACATCGACGGCCTGGGCGACAAGTACATTGAAACCCTGGTCGATGCCGGCATCGTCAAGAGCGTGGCCGACCTCTACCGGCTCAACCGCGATACGCTGCTGCACCTGAAGCTGGTGCTGGATGCAGAGGATCCGTCGGCGCTGGCGGCGGCGCTGAAGCTGCACCTGCCCGCCGAGGGCAGTGGTGCGGTGCTCAATGCGGCGCTCAAGCTGGACGGCAACGATCCGGGCTGGCGCGCGCAGGCGCTGGCGCAGCCGGCCAGCTTCGAATGGAACACGAAGAAGATCGCCACCAAGTGGGCCGACAACCTGATCGCAGCGATCGACGCCAGCCGAGCCGCCACGCTGGAACGCCTGCTGTTCGCACTCGGCATCGAGCATGTGGGCGAGAGCACGGCCAAGGCGCTGGCGCAGTGGTTCGGTGACCTGGAACTGATCCGCCACCTGCCGTGGCCGCTGTTCAAGCGCGTGCCGGACATCGGTGGCGAAGTGGCGCGCTCGCTGGGCCACTTCTTCGAACAGCAGGGCAACCAGCAGGCCATCGATGACCTGTTGCAGGTCGGCCAGGTCCGCATCAGTGATGTGCACGCGCCCAGCGCGAAGCTGCGCGAGGGCCTGGATCTGGCGCAGCTGCTGGTTGAGTCGGAGATCCCCGGCATTACCCGCCTGCGCGCGGAAAAACTGGTCGCCGCGTTGCCCGGTGCACAGGCGGTGCTCGACGCCGAGCATGGCCAGTTCGTCAACGCCGGGCTGCCCGATGACACGGCGCGTGGTCTGGCCGAGTGGCTGGACGCCGATGGCCATGGTGCGATGCTGTTGGCCGCCGAGAACGCGATGCGGCAGATCCTGGCCAAGGCGCCGGCGCTGGCCGAGATCGTGGCCGGTCCGCTGGATGGGCAGACCGTGGTACTGACCGGCACCCTGGCCCAGCTTACCCGCGATGCCGCCAAGGAGCGCCTGGAAGCCCTCGGTGCCAAGGTGTCCGGCAGCGTGTCGAAAAAGACCAGTTTCGTGGTGGCCGGCACCGAGGCAGGCTCCAAGCTGGACAAGGCACAGTCGCTGGGCGTGCCGGTGTGGGACGAGGACCGCCTGCTGGCCTATCTTGCTGAACACGAATGATGATCCCGCCGGGTGCCCCCGTACCCGGCATGAAACACAAAGGAACACCGATGCAGACCGCCCCGCTGGATTTCCGCCTGGCCACCCGTGCTGACGAGGAGCTGCTGATCGCATTGATGCGCGAGTTCTACGCCGAAGACCGGATCGACTTCGACGACGCGCGCGTGCGTCGCGGCGTGGATGCGTTGCTGGCTGATCCGCGCAACGGTGAAGTGCTGCTGTGGCTGGACGAGGCGGCTGAGGTGGTCGGCTATGCGGTGATCGCGATGGGCTTCAGCCTGGAACAGGGCGGCCACTTCATGCTGCTGGACGAGCTGTACCTGGCCCACCGGGCGCGCGGTCGTGGCCGCGGCAAGCAGGCGCTGGCGATCTGCGAGCAACGTGCGCGCGGCCGTGGCGTCAGCCGCCTGCGCCTGGAAGTGAACCACCACAATGAGCTGGCCCGTCGCCTCTACCTGGCGAGCGGTTACATCGATGACACCCGCGATCTGCTGACCCTGCCGCTGGACCACCCGCGCCCGGAGGGCATCCTGTGAGCGAGGCCCTGCTGCGCGCGCTGCAGCAGCGCGCCGCGCTCAATGCGCTGGTCCGCCGCTTCTTCGCCGAACGCGATGTGCTGGAGGTGGAAACGCCGATCCTGTCGGTGGCCGGCAATACCGAGCCGAACATCGACAGCTTCCATACCGATTTCAGTGGGCATGTCGATGCGGGTGGCCGTCGCCGTTGGCTGCGCACCTCGCCGGAATATCCGCTCAAGCGCCTGCTGGCCGCCGGTGTCGGCGACTGCTATGAGCTGGGTCGGGTGTTCCGCAACGGCGAGGCCGGTGGCCGCCACAATCCGGAATTCACCATGCTGGAGTGGTACCGGGTTGGCTGGGATCATCATCGCCTGGTGCAGGAAACCGCCGAGCTGGTCACCCAGGCGCTGGCGCTGGTCGGGCGCAGTGCGAGCCTGCGCGTGCTGAGCTACCGCGAGCTGTTCCAGCAGTACGTGGGCGTGGACCCGTTCGAGGCCGATGAGGCTGCATTGCGGGCCTCGCTGGGTGATGTGCACATCGATCCGGTCGGGTTGACCCGCGACGACTGGCTGGACCTGTTGATGACCCATCGCATCCAGCCGCACTTCGATGACACGGTGATGACCGTGGTCCATGACTGGCCAGCCAGCCAGGCGGCGCTTGCGCGCATCCGTGCCGGTACACCGCCTCTGGCGGAGCGTTTCGAGTTGTACCTGGGCGCGGTGGAGCTGGCCAACGGCTATCACGAACTGAACGACGCCCACGAGCAGCGCGCGCGCTTCCAGCGTGACCTGCAGCGGCGCCATGAACGTGGCCAGGTGCAGCCGGCGCTGGACGAGGCGCTGCTGGCAGCGCTGCCATCGATGCCGGCGTGCGCGGGCGTGGCGGTGGGTGTGGATCGCCTGCTGATGGCGATGAACCGTACGCCGCGCATCGCCGACGTGCTGGCCTACGACTTTGCCCACGCATGAGCGACATGCGTTCCTGAACATCGAAGACTGAACGGAATTCCGCGTTTCCGCGCTTGCTTCGGTAAGCAGGATGATGCTCTTATCACGGCAGATGCCGGACACTGGCACGCAGTTCATCCATTCCTGCTGGGGAAGGCTTTGGTCAAGTGGTTTGCGGTTGTCGCTGCACCGGTGTACTCCATCGCGCTCTGGGGTGCCTGGCTGCCGTCATCGGCATCTGCCCAGCAGGCCGGCTACGACGGTGAAGTGGTGACCTGTGAATCACGCGACATGGGCTGGGTGCATTGCGATATCGATGTCAGCAACGGCATCGACCTGGTGCGCCAGCTCTCCAACAGCAGCTGCATCCGTGGCAGCGAATGGGGCACCGACCGCAGTGGCGTGTGGGTCACGCTGGGCTGCCGCGCCGAGTTCCGCGCGCGCCGCGCTGCAGGCGCCGCGCCGGCAGCCAGCGAGGGCAAGCGCCTGGTCCGTCGCGTGGTGCGTTGTGAATCCAATGGCCGTCCGCAGAGTTGCCCGGTGCGCCTGGATGGCGCGCCGGTGCGCCTGCTGCGGCAGCTGTCGGCGCTGCCGTGCCGGGAAGGGCAGGGCTGGGGTTACAAGCGCAATGAGGTGTGGACCAGCCGCGGCTGCCAGGGCGACTTCGAAGTGGCGGACGACGAGGGGCGTTTCGTCGACGTGCCACGTCGCCTGACCTGCGAATCGAAGTCGAAGAAGCGCCGCTTCTGTGGCGCCAGCATCTCGGTCGGCGCGGCCGTCTTCGAGCAGCTGTCCAGCACGCCGTGCGAGGAGGGCAGCACCTGGGGCTGGAGTCGCAACGGCATCTGGGTGGACGGCGGCTGCCGCGCAGAATTCTCGGTGAATTGAGCCCGGGCGGGCTCCAACCCCGGGGGCGTGGCCCTACAATGGGCTCATGAACACTGCCTCCGACATCGACTACGCCCGTTACGACCACATCCGCCCGATCCTGTGGACCGGCGATGCCCTGCAACTGCTGGACCAGCGCAAGCTGCCGTTCGTGGTCGAGCATGTGGTCTGCCATGACAGTGACGAAGTGGCTGCGGCCATCCACGCGTTGACCGTGCGTGGTGCGCCGGCCATCGGCATCGCCGCCGCCTGGGGCGTGGTGCTGGCGGCGCGCGAGGTGCAGGCCACCGATGGCGCGCACGCACTGCAGCAGCTGGAGCCGGCGCTGCAGCGCCTGAACGCCTCGCGCCCGACTGCGGTGAACCTGGCCTGGGCGCTGGCCCGCATGCGCCGCTGCCTGAATGCTGCCGGCGCTGACTGGAAGGCCGCGCTGGAAGCGGAGGCGCAGGCCATCGCCGAGGAAGACCTGGCGGCGAACCGCCACATGGGCGCGCTGGGTGCCGGCCTGATCGAGACCGGTAGCGGCGTGCTGACCCATTGCAACACCGGCTCGCTGGCCACCGCCGGCTTCGGCACCGCGTTGGGCGTGATCCGTGCCGGCATGGCCCAGCACCGCATCGCCCGCGTGTTCGCCGGCGAGACCCGGCCGTGGCTGCAGGGCGCGCGCCTGACCGTGTGGGAGCTGCAGCAGGATGGTATCGACGCCACCCTGATCGCCGATTCGGCTGCCTCGCACCTGATGAAGACCGGTGCCGTGCAGTGGGTGATCGTGGGTGCCGACCGCATCTGCGCCAACGGCGATACCGCCAACAAGATCGGCACCTACCAGCTGGCCATCGCCGCGCGCCACCACGGGGTGAAGTTCATGGTCGTGGCGCCGTCCTCGACGGTGGACATGGACACCGTTGATGGCAGCCAGATCGAGATCGAGCAGCGCGATCCGGGCGAGCTGTACGGCGTGGGCGGCACCCGCACCGTGGCCGAGGGCATCGCTGCCTGGAACCCGGTGTTCGACGTCACCCCGGGCGAGCTGATCGACGCCATCGTGACCGAACGCGGCGTGATCCTGAACCCGACCACCGGGAACATGCGCGCCGCCTTCGGCGGTTGAGGCGGGCGGGTTCCGCGGGGTCGGATCCCTTTCCGCAGGAAAGGGCTCTGACCCCTTGTTCGCCCGCATCCACGCATGGCGTGGATCTACCGGGCGGGCCAGGCCGGTAGGTCCACGCCATGCGTGGATGGATCATCTTTCCGCGCCCGGCAGTCCCCTAAGTTCCTGATTTGTGCAGGTAAAATCCCCGTAAAGGGAGGCGGAAAACGGCCTGTTGTGGTAGTATCCGCAGGTTGAATCGAGGTTCCGGCACGACCCTCTCCCGCAGAGGGCTGCGCCGGACTGGACCGCTACCAGACAACGGAACCCGAATGGCAGAAACCGCCAAGGAAATCATCCAGGTCAACCTGGAAGACGAGATGCGCAAGAGCTACCTCGATTACGCCATGAGCGTGATCGTGGGCCGTGCGCTGCCGGATGCGCGCGACGGCCTCAAGCCGGTGCATCGCCGCGTGCTGTTCGCGATGAATGAACTGAACGCGCACAGCAACAAGCCCTACTTCAAGTCGGCGCGTATCGTCGGTGACGTCATCGGTAAGTACCACCCGCATGGCGATCAGTCGGTGTACGACACGCTGGTGCGCCTGGCACAGCCGTTCTCGCTGCGCTACATGCTGGTCGATGGCCAGGGTAACTTCGGCTCCATCGATGGCGACTCCGCCGCGGCAATGCGATACACCGAAGCGCGCATGTCGCGCCTCGCGCATGAGCTGATGGCCGACATCGACAAGGAAACCGTCGACTTCCAGCCCAACTACGACGAAAAGGAACTGGAGCCGACGGTCATGCCGACCCGGTTCCCGAACCTGCTGGTCAACGGTTCGGCCGGTATCGCGGTGGGCATGGCGACCAACATCCCGCCGCACAACCTGAGCGAATCGATCAACGCCTGCATCGCGCTGATCGACAACCCGGAAATCGACGTCGACGGCCTGATGGAGTACATCCCGGGCCCGGATTTCCCGACCGCCGGCATCATCAACGGCACCGCCGGCATCGTTGCCGGCTACCGTACCGGCCGTGGCCGCGTGCGCATCCGTGCCAAGGCCGATATCGAGGTGGCCGACAACGGCCGCGAATCGATCATCGTCACTGAAATTCCTTACCAGGTGAACAAGGCGCGTCTGATCGAGAAGATCGCCGAACTGGTCAAGGAAAAGAAGATCGAAGGCATCAGCGAGCTGCGCGATGAGTCCGACAAGGACGGCATGCGCATCTACATCGAGATCAAGCGCGGTGAATCTGCCGAGGTTGTGCTGAACAACCTGTACCAGCAGACGCAGATGGAATCGGTGTTCGGCATCAACATGGTGGCGCTGGTCGATGGCCGCCCGCAGTTGATGAACCTCAAGCAGATGCTGGAGGCCTTCGTCCGCCACCGTCGCGAAGTGGTCACCCGCCGCACCGTGTTCGAGCTGCGCAAGGCGCGCGCCCGTGCCCACGTGCTGGAAGGCCTGACCGTCGCGCTGGCCAACATCGACGAGATGATCGAACTGATCAAGACCTCGCCGAACCCGAACGAAGCCCGCGAGCGCATGCTGGCACGCGTGTGGGAGCCGGGCCTGGTCGGTGCGATGCTGGGTGCTGCCGGTGCCGAAGCCTCGCGCCCGGAAGACCTGCCCAAGGGCGTGGGCCTGATCGAGGGCGGCTACCAGCTGACCGAGATCCAGGCCACCCAGATCCTGGAAATGCGCCTGCACCGCCTGACCGGGCTGGAGCAGGACCGCCTGACCGACGAGTACAAGCAGCTGCTGGAAGTGATCGCCGGGCTGATCCACATCCTGGAAGATCCCGACCGCCTGCTGCAGGTGATCCGCGAGGAACTGATCAGCGTCAAGGCCGAGTTCGGCGACGAGCGTCGTACCGAGATCCGCCACAGCGAAGAAGACCTGGACATCCTCGACCTGATCGCGCCGGAAGACGTGGTGGTCACCGTTTCGCATGCCGGTTACGTGAAGCGCCAGCCGGTGAGCGTGTACCGCGCGCAGCGCCGTGGTGGCCGTGGCCGCAGTGCGGCGGCGACCAAGGAAGAGGATTTCATCGAACAGCTGTGGCTGGTCAACACGCATGACACGCTGCTGACCTTCACCAGTTCGGGCAAGGTGTTCTGGCTGCCGGTCTACCAGCTGCCCGAAGCCGGTTCCAACGCCCGCGGCCGTCCGATCATCAACTGGATTCCGCTGGAGCCGGGCGAACGCGTGCAGGCCGTGCTGCCGGTGCGCGAGTACGCCGATGGCCAGTTCGTGTTCTTCGCTACGAAGAACGGCACGGTGAAGAAGACCCCGCTGGGCGAGTTCGCCTTCCGTCTGGCCCGCGGCAAGATCGCGATCAACCTCGACGAGGGCGATGCGCTGGTCGGCGTGGGCCTGACCGACGGTGAGCGCGACATCCTGCTGTTCGCCTCCAACGGCAAGACCGTGCGCTTCGGCGAGGACAAGGTCCGCTCGATGGGCCGTACCGCGACCGGCGTGCGTGGCATCAAGATGCCGGCTGGCGAGGAAGTGGTCAGCCTGATCGTGGCCGAAAGTGCTGGTGGCATCGAGGACGAGAACGAGGACGACAACGGTGTCGAGGAAGCCGCCGCCAATGGCGATGCGGTGATCGACGGCGCCGACGACGCCAGCGTGCAGTACATCCTCACCGCGACCGAGAACGGTTACGGCAAGCGCACCCCGCTGCCGGATTACCCGCGCAAGGGCCGTGGCACGCAGGGCGTGATCGGCATCCAGACCACTGAGCGCAACGGCAAGCTGGTCGCTGCGGTGCTGATGGGTTCGGACGACGAAGTGCTGCTGATCTCCGATGGCGGCACCCTGGTGCGTACCCGTGGCTCGGAAATCAGCCGCGTCGGCCGCAACACCCAGGGCGTCACCCTGATCCGCCTGTCCAAGGACGAGAAGCTGCAGGCGGTGGAACGCATGGATGCCTCCATCGAAGAGGACGAGGACGAGGTGGCGGCTGCCACCCCGGCCGCGGCCGAAGGCGCCCCGGCTGCGGCCAGCAGCGAGGACGCCGCGCAGGAGTGATCCCGCCGCGATGAGAAGTACCCGACGACGCCGGCCCTGGGCCGGCGTCGTCGTTTCTGCGGATCTTCCGGTCGTGGCGGATCTTCCGGTCGTGCTGGATTCTCCGAGCGCTGCGGACCATCCGATCGCTGAGGACCATCCGATCGCTGCGAACCATCCGATCGCGGTGGTAGAGTCGACTGTTAGTCGACTGCTCTGCACATGGCGATGAAAAGCCCGCGCTGCGCGCGATAGTCGACTAACAGTCGACTCTACCCAGTCGACAATTCCCCAGTCGACAATTCCCCAGTCGACGATCGCCCCGTCAATTCCACCCGGAAAATACGCGCGCGCTTCACATGTGCGGTGGGATAAGGGCGCATGCTGCCCCCGGAGATCGACGATGTCCGCCACGCCGCAGTCCGATCCTGCTCCTGTCCGCACCCCGCGCCATCCGCTGGTGACCGTGCTGTCGCTGTTGCTGGTCGTGCTCGGCCTGGTCATCGGCGGGCTCGGCGCATGGCTGCTCAGCCTTGGGGGGTCGGCGTACTACGCCATCGCAGGATTCGGCCTGCTGGCCAGCGGCATCCTGCTGTTCGGCAACCGCCGCAGTGGCGCGCTGCTGTACGCGCTGGTGTTCATCGGCACGCTGCTGTGGACCTGGTGGGAATCGGGCAGCGACTACTGGCGTTGGGTGCCGCGCCTGGGTCTGGTTACGGCCCTCGGCATCGTGATGGCGCTGTTGGCACCGACCCTGCGTGAACCAGTGTCCAAACGCCTCTCGCGCAGCGTGGCTGGCCTGCTGATGCTGGTGTTCGTCGCCGCGTTCGGCCTCGCCTTTGCGCCGCATGGCGAAGTGGACGGGCACCAGCCGTTCCCGGAAGGCGCGGCTAGCGCCGGACTGGAACCCACGCGTGATACCACCGGTCTGCAGCCCGCCGACCAGCCTGCCGACGGTGACTGGCCTGCGTGGGGCCGCAGCAATGCCGCCACCCGTTATTCGCCGCTGCAGCAGATCACGCCGGCCAACGTTGCCACGCTGCAGCTGGCCTGGCAGTTCCGCACTGGCGACCTGCCGAAGAAGCGCTGGGGCGCGGAAACCACGCCGCTGAAGATCGGCGACCGTCTGTACCTGTGCACCGCGCGCAACCGCTTGATCGCACTGGACGCCAGCAGCGGCAGGGAGCTGTGGCGGTTTGATCCGAAGGTGAAGGACGCTTCGATTCCCTATACCGCTGCCTGTCGTGGCGTGAGCTACTACGAACAATCGAGCGCGCCGACCGTGGCCGATGCGGTGCTGGCCGATGTTGCTGCCGATCTGGCGCTGCCCGAGCCGCCGCCCACGGTCACCCGCAGCGCCGCGCCGGGCAGCCGGCCGGCCTGTTGGGCGCGCATCATCGAAGGCACGCTGGATGGCCGCATCATCGCGGTGGATGCGGACAGCGGACGCCCCTGCGCCAACTTCGGCAACAACGGCCAGGTCGACATCACCCTGGGCATGGGCGAGGTGCCGCCGGGCTATGTGTCGATCACCTCGCCGCCGGCGATCGTGCGCGGTGTGATCGTCACCGGCCACCAGGTGCTGGATGGCCAGCGCCGCGATGCGCCGTCGGGGGTGATCCAGGCTTACGACGCGGTCACCGGCAAGCTGCGTTGGGCCTGGGACATGGACCAGCCCGAGCGCAGTGGGCTGCCTCCGCGCGAACTGACCTACACGCGCGGCACGCCGAACATGTGGACCACTGCCACCGGCGATGAAGCGCTGGGCCTGGTCTACCTGCCGCTGGGCAATTCCGCCGGCGATTACTGGAGCGGCTCGCGCACGGAAAACCAGAACCGCTATTCGACCTCGCTGGTGGCGATCGACGTGGCCACCGGCAAACCGGCCTGGCACTTCCAGGCCGTGCGCAAGGATGTGTGGGATTACGACCTGGGTTCACAGGCCAGCCTGATCGACTACCCGACCGCGGCGGGCAAGGTACCGGCGATCCTGCTGCCGACCAAGCAGGGCGACCTCTACATCCTCGACCGCCGCAACGGCCAGCTGCTGAGTGCAGCGGAAGAGCGCAAGGTGCCTGTGGGCGGTGTCGAGCCCGAGCAGCGCTCACCTACGCAGCTGTTCTCGCTGTACCACACGCTGCGCCGCGAGCATGACCTGACCGAGCGCGACATGTGGGGGCTCACCCCGATCGACCAGCTGGTCTGCCGCATCCAGTTCCGCAAGGCCTACTACGAAGGCTTCTACACGCCGCCGAGCAGTGACCGCCACTCCATCGAGTATCCCGGCTACAACGGCGGTTCGGACTGGGGCAGCGTCTCCATCGATACGCGCCGTGGCGTGATCGTGGCCAACTACAACGACATGCCCAACTACAACCGGCTGGTGCCGCGTGCCGAAGCCGACCGGTTGGGCTGGCTGCCGCGCGAGAAGATCCGCGCGGACAAGGGCGGTGGCGAGGGTGCAGGTGATCCGCAGGTGGGCACGCCGTATGGCATCCAGGTCAATGCCGGCTGGCGGCTGCCGTTCACCGGCCTGCTGTGCAAGCAACCGCCCTACGGCGGCATCCGCGCCATCGATCTGCGCACCGGCAAGCTGCTGTGGGATCGTCCGTTTGGCAGTGCACGCGGCAACGGACCGTTCGGCATCCGCTCAGGCCTGCCGATCGAGATCGGCACACCGAACAATGGCGGTTCGGTGGTGACTGCCAGCGGTCTGATCTTCATCGCCGCCGCCACCGATGATCTGCTACGCGCGATTGATCTGAAAACCGGCAAGGAGCTGTGGCACGCCAAGCTGCCGGCGGGCGGGCAGGCCAACCCCATGGTGTACGAACAGGGTGGCCGCCAGTACGTGGTGATCATGGCCGGCGGCCATCATTTCATGGAAACCCCGAAGGGTGATTACGTGATGGCGTTTGCGCTGCCCAGATAGAGCCTGAAGAGTAGAGCCGACCGGGTTGAGCCGACTGGGTAGAGTCGACTGTTAGTCGACTGCTCTTCGCGATTGCGCTGGAAAGCCCGCACTTCGCGCGACAGTCGACCAGCAGTCGACGCTACCCGTGCGACTCCACGTCCCCGGACGCTGTATCGAGATGATCTCTGATCCTGACATTGGTAGTGAACCGATGTCGGGAATCCATCCTGGCGAGCATTCTCGAACTCATGCCCAGCCCTCAACTGCTTGCCGGCCGGCGATCCATCGTCGGCAACGTCTACACCATCACCATGGTGTGCCGGAACCGCCATCGCGTCTTCGATTGCCCTGCCAATGCCGACCTTGCCATGCAGCTCCTCGGATCGATGGACCGGGAAGGCCTGACTGCGTCGCTTGCCTGGGTCATCATGCCGGATCATATCCACTGGCTGGCTCAACTACGTGGCCATTCGCTGGGCTACTGCGTGCAGCGCTTCAAGGCGCGCAGCAGTTTTCTGATCAACCGGCGGCGAGGGAGCCAGGGTGCAATATGGCAGGCGGGTTATCACGATCATGCGATCCGCAGTGACGCGTCCCTGCAGCGGCACGCCGGCTACATTCTGGCAAATCCGGTTCGATCGGGTCTTGCCGCGCAGGTCGGTGACCATCCGTACGGGTGGTGTCGCTGGCCGCTGAGCGAGCTGGAGTCGGTCCACGAGGATGAATTCTGATACGGCCAACTCTACCTCGTCGGTCTACTGGCGGGTTCGCGCGATTCCACGCGACTGCGTGCTTCTACGGCCGACTGGGCCGAACCGGCTGGGTAGAGTCGACTGGGTAGAGTCGAATGTTAGTCGACTGCTCTTCTCGCCCGCGCTGGAAAGCCCGCGCTTCGCGCGATAGTCGACTGACAGTCGACTCTACCTCGTCGGTTTACTGGCGGGTTCGCGCGATTCCACGCGACTGCGTGCTTCTACGGCCGACTGGGCCGAACCGACTGGGTAGAGTCGACTGGGTAGAGTCGACTGTTAGTCGACTGCTCTTCTCGCCCGCGCTGGAAAGCCCGCGCTTCGCGCGATAGTCGACTAACAGTCGACTCTACCTCGTCGGTTTACTGGCGGGTTCGCGCGATTCCACGCGACTGCGTGCTCCTACGGCCGACTGGGCCGAACCGGCTGGGTAGAGTCGACTGGGTAGAGTCGACTGTTAGTCGACGGCTCTTCTCGCCCGCGCTGGAAAGCCCGCGCTTCGCGCGATAGTCGACTAACAGTCGACTCTACCTCGTCGGTTTACTGGCGGGTTCGCGCGATTCCACGCGACTGCTTGCTTCTACGGCCGACTGGGCCGAACCGACTGGGTAGAGTCGACTGTTAGTCGACTGCTCTTCTCGCCTGCGCTGGAAAGCCCGCGCTTCGCGCGATAGTCGACTAACAGTCGACTCTACCTCGCCGGTCTGCTGACGGGTTACACCGTCACCACTACCTTGCCGATCTGCTCGTTCGATTCCAGATAACGATGCGCGTCCTGGATCTGCGCGAACGGGAACACCTTTGCGATCATCGGCACCAGCACGCCCTTGTCCAGGCCGTCGACGATGAAGGCCTTGGCACGCGCCAACGCGGCATCGTCGGAGACGATTTCCGAATACAGGTAGCCCTTCAGCGTCAGCGACTTGCCCAGCACGTTGAACAACGGGAACGGGGTCGGCTCGCTGCTCAGTGCGCCGTATTCCAGCAGGATGCCGCCGCGCGCCATCGCTTCGGTCAACGCGTTGAACTGCGGGCCGCCGATCGGATCGAACACCACGCGGGCACCGGCGACGCCGGTGATGCGGGCCACTTCGGCGACCAGATCCTGTTCCTGGATGGCGATGACATGGGCGGCGCCGGCATCGAGCAGCGCCTGGCGCTTGCCCGGGCCGCGGGTGACCGCGATCGGCGTGGCGCCCACGGCGTTGGCGATCTGGATGGCGGCCAAGCCGACGCTGCTGCTGGCGGCGGTGATGATGACGAAATCCCCGGCAGCCAGATGCGCCTGCTCCAGCAGCGCCCCCCAGGCAGTGACGTACTGCATCCACACGGCCGCCGCGGTTTCAAAGTCCAGCGCCTGCGGATGCTTGACCACCAGCCGCGCCGGCACATTGGCCAGCTCGCCGTAGGTGCCCCAGCGGGCGATATCCAGCGGCGGCACCACGCTGACCGCATCACCGACGGCGAATCCGTCGACCGCGCTGCCCACCGACGCGACCACGCCGGCCGCTTCGTAGCCCAGGCGGCTTGGGAACTGTGCCTGCTGCAGGTACGCGCCGTTGCGGAACATCACCTCGGCGCGGTTCAGGCCGATCGCCTTGACCCGGATCTGCACCTCGTCGGCGGCAGGTGCGGGAATGTCGATCTCGTCGATGCGCAGCACATCGGCGTTGCCATATTCGTGGATGCGGACAACCTGACTCATGGGGGGCTCCAGGGAAGGGCCGGCGCTCGGGCCGGCGGGGACGTGGCGGGCACTATGCGCGTGGTCTGCATCCAGAATAAGGGGTAATTTGGCGTTTCATTGGAAAACATTCGTTTGCAATGGACCTTATCGTTCCGCTCCGGACCTTCGCCAAAGTGGCCGAGGTCGGCTCCTTCGCTGCCGCCGCCGACGCCTTGGACCTGTCGCCACAGCTGGTTGGCAAGCACATCCAGGCGCTGGAGCAGCACCTGGGCGTGCGCCTGCTCAACCGCACCACGCGCAAGCAGAGCCTGACCGACTTCGGCCAGGCGTTCCTGGCGCGGGCGCGGGTGATCCTGGAAGAGGTGGAGGGCGCCGAGCAGCTGGCCGAGGTGGCGCGCGGACGGCCGATGGGGCGCCTGCGCATCAGCGCACCGGTCACCTTCGGCGTGCATGCGCTGGGCCCGGCGGTGGTGGCCTACATGCAGGAATATCCGGACGTGCAGGTCGATCTGAATCTGTCCAACAGCCTGGTCAACATCGTCGAAGACGGCTACGACCTGGTGTTCCGCACCGGTGACCTGGCCGACAGCGGACTGGTGGCACGGCGGTTGGGGCCGTATCCGCTGGTGCTGTGCGCATCGCCGGCCTACCTGGCGTCGCGACCGCCGATTACCCACCCGAGTGACCTGAGCCGGCACGAGTGCCTGGGCTTCGCGCATTCGATCATCCGCACCCGCTGGAGCTTCCGTGATGCCGATGGCAGCGTGTTGAGCGTGCCGGTGTCCAGCCGTTTCATGGTGAACCAGGCCGAGCCGTTGTTGACTGCCGCAGTGGGTGGGCTGGGGCTGATCCTGCAGCCGCACGAGATGCTGGCCGCCGCACTCGCGCGCGGCGAACTGGTGGAGGTGCTGCCGGCATTCGTGCCGGTGTCGACCTGGATCAACCTGCTGTACCCGCGTGATCGCCAGCTGACGCCCAAGCTGCGCAGCTTCCTGGATTTCTGCGTGGCGCGCTTCAGCGAGCAGAGCATGGCGCGGCGATAGCGCGGGCATCGGTTAGCATTTCCTCGACCGTCTGCGAAGGATCGCCCTGTGATGTCTCTTCTGCTGCCCGAGCTTACCGTTGGCTTCCTGCTGCTGGCGGCATTGTCCGGCAGCAGCGGGATCATGGAGCAGCCCCCTGCGCAGGCGCTGGCCGAGTGGGAGCTGCAGGGACGTGCCGACGGCCTGGCGCGACCAGACACCCCTTGCCAGGATTTCCTGCAGGCGATGGGGCGGAAGCCGGCTGGGTTGGAGTACGTGGGCTGCAGCCAGGACGACGCGTCCTACATCAAGCCCATGGAGGCCCACTACCGCGTCGCCGGCGCACGCGCCGAGCAGGTCGAAGCGTATCTGCACACGACATTCGGAATGCCGATGCTGCGTTACACCTGCTGTGGCTGGAGCAATGGCGGGCCGTATTCCTGGCGCGAAGGTCCAGACACGGTGAGGTACCAGATCGGGATGGGCGTGGAATCGCTTCCGCATCAGCGCAGCGAGTGGCGCCGCATCGAAGCATTCAACGTAACGGTGGAGGTGTTCCGGCAGAGCCCGTAGCGAGGGTGTGGTAGGCGGGTGCGTGCTCTAGGATGCGTGCAGGGATCCGTGCAAAGGAACTGCGATGAAGGCGGTTGGGCGTCTGCTGCTGTGCGCTGCGCTGGCCTGTCCGCTTCTGATGGGCACGCCGGTTTTTCCTGCGATTGGCGCAACCACCTCTGAACCTGCACACCCGCATGCGCAGGACGCCATCGATGACTGGCTTGCGGCCTTCAACGCAGGCAGCCTCGATGCGTTGCAGGCTTTCGCCGACAAGTATGCGAAGAAGAAAGGCAGTGCTCCCAAGGACTATCTCGAGTTCCGCGAGAGTACCGGCCCGCTGCGCGTGCTGGAAACGCGCGAGGGTACGGCTGGTCACGCGAAGCTGCTGGTGATGGGCCAGCTGAACGAGCGTGCGATGTGGGTGACGGCGGAGATGGACCCGGACCATCCAGCACACCTGAAGCTGTTCCAGATCGAAGGCACCGAAGTACCGGACAAGCACAAGCCGGAGCGTGTTGCGTTGCCGGTCCTGATGGCTGACGCCAGGACGAAGCTGGACGCGCTGCGCGCACAGGACGCGCTGTCGGGAGCGCTGCTGGTGGCGTGCAACGGCCAGGTGCTGCTGGATTGGCGGGGCGGGCAGGCAGATCGCGAAAGCGGTATTCCGGTGCGGGCGGATACGCGCTTCCGGCTGGCGTCGTCCAACAAGATGTTCACCTCAGTGGCCATCCTGCAGCTGGTGCAGGCCGGCAAGCTGGGGCTGGACGATACGATCGGCAAGCACCTGCCGGACTACCCGAACAAGGCCGTCGCCGCTGAGGTGACCGTCCGCCAGTTATTGACCCACACCAGCGGCCTTGGCGATTTTTTCGGCGATGATTTCGACCAGTACTCGGCCTCGCTGAAGACGCTGGATGACTACGTGCAGCGCTTCGCCAAGGATGCACCGCAGTTCACGCCCGGCAGCCAGGACAGCTACTCGAACTATGGCTTCATCGTGCTTGGGCGCATCATCGAGGCCGTTTCAGGGCAGTCGTACTATGCCTATGTGGAGCAGCACATCCTGCGACCGGCTGGCATGACCGGCACCGGCTTCGAACCGGAAACGGTGAAGGTGCCACAGCGTGCCGTCGCCTACACGAAGAAGGACGGGCAATGGGTGCGTGAAACGAAGTCGCTACCCTGGCGCGGCATGTCCGCCGGTGGCGGCTACAGCACGGCCGCCGACATGCTGAAGTTCGCCGAGGCATTGCGCGGCGGAAAGCTGGTCTCGCCGGCATTGCTGCAGCAGGCCATCACGGCGCAGAACCACAAGCGCTGGTATGGCTTTGGCTTCGTGGTGCAGGGCGAGGGCAGGGAACACCAATACGGCCACGAAGGCGGTGCGCCGGGGTCGAACAGTGCCATCGTGGTGATGCCCGCGCAGGGTTATGTGATCGTTGGCCTGGCCAATGTTGATCCGGATGCGATCGGCAACGTGGTCAATTACATCGCGCGGCGGTTGCCGTTGCAGTGAGCATGGGGGGCGATGGATGTAGAGTCGACTGTTGGTCGACTATCGCGCGAAGCGCGGGCTCTTCGATCCTTCCGCAAACGGCAGTCGACTAACAGTCGACTCTACCCAGTCGACGTTTTCCAGTCGACGTCACCCAGTCGACGTCACCCAGTCGACGTCACCCAGCCGACGCCACCCAATCGACATCACCCAATCGACATCACCCAATCGACATCACCCAGCTGACGTCATCCGGTCGGGGCCGGTACCCGCACCATCTTCGTCATCAGATGCTCCACCACACCCGCCGGATTGGCGGTGCGGCCCACATGCGTGCTCGACATCTGCACGATCGAGCTTCGCTTTGCGGTGAGGAAGTGGAACCGTGCGCGCGCGGGCAGCTGCGCGATCGGTCCGGCCGTGGCGTCACCGCGGCAGATCGCCACGATCGCATCCAGCCACGGTTGCAGCGCGTCCTGGTCCAGTGCCGGCGCGAACGCCTGCAGGCGCGCCGGATCAATCTCGATGGCTGCTTCCAGATGCCGTGCACCGGGGCAGGACACGATCACCCCGACGTTGATGAATTCTTCGCGTTCCACCCGCGGCACCACGCGGATGACCGCGTAGTCATACGTGTGCAGTGTGGGCACGGATGGCCTCCTGCACGAATACCGCACGCACCTTCAGGCGGTGCTTGAGATAGTCGATGTAGCCCTGCCGATAGGCCTGCGGGCTGTCGAACGAGGGCTCGTTCACCAGCCAGCTGTCCGGCACCAGGCCGACGATCCGCTCGATCTCGGCATCGGTCAGGCGTGCGGCCAGCTCGGCATCCACCTCGGCGATGCGGTTGGCGAACGACAGCAGCACATGGTCGCGGATCAGCACGAACGGCTTCTCGCAGGCATCGCCGGCGTTGGCCCAATCGTGATGGAAGTACATCGCCGCGCCATGGTCGATCAGGTACAGCTTGCGGTGCCACACCATCAGGTTGGGGTTGCGCGTGGTGCGATCGACATTGCTGGTGAACGCATCGAACCAGACGATGCGCGAAGCCAGGTCGGCATCCACCGGCATCGCAGCCGGGTCGTAGTTGATTGCGCCCGGCAGGTAGTCCAGGCCCAGGTTCAGGCCTTCGCTGGCACGGATCAGTTCCTGGATCTCCGGGTCCGGCTCGGTGCGGGCGAACTCGCGGTCCAGTTCGACGAACAGGATTTCCGGAATCGGCAGGCCGAGCGTGCGCGCCATTTCGCCTGCGATCAGCTCGGCGATCAGCGCCTTCGGGCCCTGGCCGGCGCCACGGAACTTGAGCACGGCCATGCCGTCGTCGTCGGTCTCGACCACGGCGGGCAGGGAGCCACCTTCCCGCAAGGGGGTGATGTAGCGGAGGGCTTGGACGGTGCGCATGGACGCATTCTAGCGTGGCCAGGCGATAGGCAGTGCCGGAACGTTGCAGGCGGACGTGGGCCCTGTCGTCCGGTACGATCCCCGTATGGCCCCAAGCACCCGCAACAACCTTTCCCAGATCGACGATGGTGGCCACGCATGAGCTGGGGCGCACATTCGATCTTCACTGCCGCCACCATGCACGCCGTCGACTGGGCGGCTGCCTCGCCGCTCGCTCACCTGGCCCATGTCGTGCGCCAGGTGCCGGATGATGCTTGGTACAGGCGGGAATGGATGCACGATGCAGGCCCGGATGGCTTGTTGGTGCTTCGGCGCGTAGGCCATCCGGGCGGCTATGGAATGAAGGGCGGCCTTTCCTGGAATGAATTGATTCCCGAACAGGCCGCAGCGCTGGATCTGGACGTGTCTGCAGGGCTGCTTGCCTATCTGGCCGAACGGGGCATGGAAGATCAATGCCCGCCTGATGGATTCCGCCGCTGGCTGCAGTCGGTGGCCGCCCAGCTCGGGCAGGCGGTGATGTTCTATTCGTGCAGTATGTGGGCCGGAGAGATCGAGCATGAGTACGTGCTGGTCTACGGCGAGGGCGAGCAACTGCACACCACGGACGAAGATGCGGCCGCCAATGGCATCGGCGATGACGCCCTCATCAAGGGGCTGGCGGAAGTGTCCGTGAATCTGCCGACCCGCTATTTCGCGCTACATGCCAGCGGTTTCGACTGGGCCCCACATGCGCTGTTGAAGCGCTGACGGAAGCGTCCAGATGGTACCCGGCGCCGGGAAATGCAGGTCGCCCTCGCTGTGGCGACCTGCAGAATGCGGGAAGCGCGCGATCAGTGCGACAGCGCACCACGCTGCTGTTCCTGCGCCTGCGTGCGGGATTGTTCCTGCGAGGCCTGGTCGGCCTGCCGCTGGTTGACCATGACAAGCGTATCCAGGCTGTCCTGTACGGGGCGTTGCACAGCCTCGGCGGTGGGTGATGACGCGCGCAGCGAGGCGGGATCATCCAGTGGCCCCTTCACAACAAAGACGCTCTGCGCAGCGCCCAATGCATCGGTTTGACGGCTGAGTACCACGTGGTCGACACGGTCCAGCCCGTTCTCACGGGCCAGCACCAGCAGGCTGGCGCTCAGGCGTTCGCTGGAGGCATCGAAACTGCGCCCATTGGCAGTATCCAGCTCCGCCACCTTGCTGCGGATCTGCTCGTGCAGGGAGCGGTCGCGACCATCCATGAGCGGCATCTGCACGCCAGCGCCCGCTACCGCATGCTGTGCGGTGATGGGCACATGGACGTGTGTGCCCTCGGTGTGGTCGAAGTAGTGCAGCGTCGACGGCGAGGTGCTGGTATCGAAGTAGGGCTGGCGTGGGGGCGAGCCCTCGCCGAGGTTGAGCCCGTTCTGCTCCAGCAGGCGCTCGTCCAGGCCCAGCTTCTTCATGTTCACTTCCATGCGGCTGACACCGTCGGGCGCTGGATTCGCGGCCTCGTATGCGCTGACCAGTTCGATCGCCTGGACGCCATAGAAATTCTGGTAGTCCGAATTTCCATGATGGCCCAGGCCGGTGCTGACGCCCTGATCGTAATAGTGCCTGGCCATTCCCTCGATGTTGGCTGCGGTGGGGGAGATGGTCAGGTCCGCATTGAGGGTCAGGTCCGGGTGCGGTGCATAGGTGATCGGCGGGCCGGGTCGCGACTGGATGACGTCTGTTGAGCGGGTGCTGGCTTCATACAGGTCGCGCAGGGTAGCGTCCGGGTTGCTGGCGCGTACCTGGCTGACCAGCGCATTCCAGCCTGCGATGTTCGAAGAGGCCTCATCGCGGCGGTTGGCCGCGAGCAGGGTACCGATCGCCTCGGTGTAATCATGGCTCGTGGTACGGCCTGCGATCTGCTCCACGTCGGCGTCGAACTGCACGTAGGCACGCTCGACATCTGCATCGTTGAAGCCGTGCTGGATCTCGTGGCCGAGCACAAAGGCAACCTCGGCCGCGTCGAACCTGTCCGGCGTCGCCGGGGTCGACAGGCTGCTGGCGGGCAGGTTGATGGATTTCGTGCCGGTCTCGTAGGTGCCACCCGCATTGCTTGTGGCGGGCAACAGTTCGAAGCGTTCCAGATAGCCTGCCGCGATGGCTGCGTCCACCTGCTTTGCCAGCACGGGCGAACCCGCGATGACGCTGCGCAGGTTGTCGATCTGGTCGCTGGTGACGTCGGTCTTGCCGGCGAACTCGCCCAGCAGGCGTTCCGTCTCTGCGGAAAGGGTCGTCATTGATGGCTCCCCTTACTGCACGGTGACAAGACGCACGCAGGCATGCGTGGCGTCGCCGAGGGCGTGGGGGTTCTCGGGCATCGTGTCGACCTTGATGCTCAGCTGCGGTCGATCGAAGCGGTCGTAGATCACCCGGCCGTGTTCGCCGCGCACCGTCTCGCGCTTGAAGCCGGCGGCATCCAGTGCCGAGGCGAAGTGGTTGAAGTCGACGTGGCAGATCGCCGCAGCCGAGGCCTTGCGGTCGCTGCTGGTATTGATGAAGTTCAGGTCCAATCGCGTGCCGGCTGCACCATCCTGCTTCACTTCCAGACCATAGCCCCATTCCGGCGTCAGCGTGCCGCCATAGCCGAAGTGGCCGGGGCCGAAGGTCTGCGCCGGTGCCTGCATTGCGGCGGACAAGCGCTCGACGGTCAGTTCGCGCGTGGACGTCGTTGCCTTGATCAGGTCCAGCAGGCGCGACAACAGTTGCTCGGCATTGAGCGGGGAGGGCGAAGTGGTCTCGGATACGGCGGGGGCCATGGTGTCGGTTCCTTGAGAAGTTGGCGTGCGGTCGGCGGCATGTGCGCTGGTGCAGAGCGTGGCCACAGACAATGCGATGGTGCACGGTCGTATGAATGCGTACCGGGGCATGTGCGTTCCTTGCAGATGAAGGCTGACCCTAGGGGGCGCGGGGTGAAGCAGAGGTTAAGCGCAAGCGAGGCCCCCGATACGATACAAAAGGTGAACGGGTGCGTATTCTTCACTTGACCCTGCCGCGCGCGATGTCAGCATCAGGTCCGTGGAGCTTCAATCTCGCGTGTGACCTTCAACAGGAGGCCGTCATGCAACAACTGCGCAGCTGTCACGCTTTATCCCGCATGCAATGCAACGCGTGGTGTTGATCCTGGTCTGATACGGCCACTCTGCCGGCACGGATGGCCGCCACCCACAGTACCTGCCACCGTTCACCCGACGCGGATCCGGCATTCTCGTGCCGGCCCTGCAACACACACATATGCACGCCAGATTGCTCTCTGCGTCGCCGACGGCGGTCGCAGCGAGGAGGCTGGCGTGTCCATGATGATCCTGCAGGCTTTGGAGGTGCACCGATGAGCGACCAATACGAAAGAATGCTGCCGGCCCTGGACGACGCCAAGGTCGAAGAAATGATCGGCAAGCTGGTGCTTGTCGGGGTAACCCGCTACGGCGGCGACGGCCAGGTGCAGGGGCTGGAGCAGTACGCAGGAACGGTACTGCGCATCAGCGCCGATGAAGGCGTGGTGCTGGCCGATGAGAATGATGGCCACGAGCGTTACCTGCCGCCGATGCTCGACCAGTACCTGCCGGCCCAGCCGGGCGAGTACCGGATGAGCAACAGTGGCATGATCGTGATCGACCCGGATTATCTGGCCACCTGGGACCTGCACGCCCAACAGTAGCGCCGGGCCCTGCCCGGCAGGTGCTGCCCCACCAGCGGCAGCGCTTGGCGCGGCTCACTTTGCCCCATCCGGCCACTAGCCCTTCCGGCCCATTCACGACAACCCCTGCGGTGCTAGATTCGGGCCCTTGCCCGTCTTCGGGCGCCCAATCACACCCCAGGGGATAAGGATGCTCATCCGTCGAACCTCTCTGGCGGCGGCCGTTGCCGTTGCCACCGTCGGCCTGCTGGCCGCTGGCCCGGCCCTTGCCGACTACGCGAAGCCGCCGGAACACCTGCTCAAGGTGCTGAAGGCACCGCCGCCGCCGGCGCCGAACGTGGCCCCGGGCGGCCAGCGCCTGCTGCTGACCACCGCGCAGACCTATCCGTCGATCAGCCGCGTTGCCCAGCCGTACCTGAAGCTGGCCGGCGTGCGCCTGGAGCCGAAGAACCGCAGCCGCCATGACACCCCGGGTGGCTACGGCATTCCGGCCTGCGTGGCCGACTTCACCCTGGTCGATATCGCCAGCGCCAAGGAGACCAAGGTCAACCTGCCGCAGGGTTGCGCCACCGGCGCGCTGTGGTCGGCCGATGGCAGCCATTTCGCGTTCCAGAATGCGGTCGATACCAGCGTGCAGCTGTGGGTGGGCGACGCCGCCACCGGGCAGGTGAAGCAGATCCCGAACGTGCAGCTGAACCCGATCTTCGGCAACACCGTGCAGTGGCTGGGCGGCAGCCAGAAGCTGCTGGTGAAGCTGGTGCCGGCCAACCAGGGCCCGGCGCCGTCCGACGGTGGCGTGCCGACCGGCCCGGATGCGCAGGAGTCGCTGGGCAGCAGCGGCGAGAGCAGCACCTATGAGGCGCGCGACACGCTGACCAGCGTGCATGACGAGAAGCTGTTCGCTTACTACGGTGCCTCGCAGCTGGCCGTGGTCGACACCGCCGCCGGCAGCGTGCGCCCGGTAGGGCAGCCTGCATTGTTCAACGACGTCAGCGCCGCGCCCGATGGCGTGCATGTGCTGACCGAGTCGATCAAGGCACCGTATTCGCATGCGGTGACCTACCAGCGCTTCGCCAACGACGTGGCCGTGCTGGATATCGCCAGCGGCAAGTCCACGCCGATCGCCAGCCTGCCGCTGGCCGACCGCGTGCCGGTGCACGGCGTGCCGGAAGGCCCGCGTGGTTTCGACTGGCGTGCCACCGATCCGGCCACCCTGGTCTATGCCGAGGCACTGGACAAGGGCGACTGGAAGGTCAACGTGCCGCACCGCGACCGCGTGCTGATGCTGAAGGCGCCGTTCAACGGCAAGCCGGTGGAAATCACCCGCACCGCGCAGCGCTTTGAAGGCTACGCATGGACCGCCGATCCGGCCGTGGCGTTCCAGTTCGAGAACGACGAGAACCGCCACTGGATGCAGACCCGCGTGGTCGATGTCGACCAGCCGAAGAAGGAAGGCCGCCTGCTGTGGGACATGTCCAGCGACGAGCTGTACGGCAACCCGGGCAACCTGGTCTTCACCCGCCTGCCCAATGGTGCGCAGGTGGTGCGCCGCGATGGCAACCACGTGTTCCTCAGCGGCCGTGGCGCTTCGCCGCAGGGCGACCGCCCATTCCTGGACCGCCTGGACCTGGGCTCGCTGAAGAGCGAGCGCCTGTTCCGCAGCAGCGCCGATGCCTACGAACAGTTCCTCGGCTTCAGCAACACGCCGGGCCGTTACCTGACCTGGCACCAGTCGGTGATCGATCCGCCGAACGCCTTCATCCGCCAGCAGGGTGAGGCGGTGGCCGACGCCAGGACCGGCGAGGCGCAGTTCGCCTCCACCGCGACTGCGCTGACCCGGCTGGTCGACCCGACCCCGGAAGTGCGCCAGATCAAGAAGCAGCTGGTGACCTACAAGCGCGCCGACGGCGTGGATCTGTCCTTCACCCTGTACACGCCGCCGGGCTACAAGGAAGGCCAGCGCGTGCCGGCGATCCTGTATGCGTACCCGGCCGACTTCGCCAACGCCGCACAGGCGGGCCAGGTATCGGGTTCGCAGCAGACCTTCACGCGCCTGCAGCCGTATCGCCTGATGCTGCTGGCCGGTTACGCGATCATCGACAACGCCTCGTTCCCGATCGTGGGCGACCCGAAGAACGCCTATGACACCTACCTGGAGCAGCTGGAAGCCGACGCAAAGGCCGCAGTGGACAAGGCCGTGGACATGGGCGTGGTCGACCGCAACCGCATCGGCGTGACAGGCCACAGCCACGGCGGCCTGATGACCGCCAACCTGATCGCGCACACCAATCTGTTCAAGGCCGGCGTGGCAACCAGTGGCTCGTACAACAAGACCTTCACCCCGTTCGGCTTCCAGAACGAACGCCGCTCGGTGTGGCAGGCGCAGGACGTGTACCTGAAGGCGTCGCCGTTCTTCTACGCCGACAAGATCAAGCTGCCGCTGCTGCTGGTCCACGGTGAGGACGACGCCAATCCAGGCACTGAGCCGTTCCAGTCGCGCAAGCTGTACCAGGCGATCCGCGGCAACGGCGGCACCACCCGCCTGGTGATGTTGCCGAACGAGCCGCACTGGTACACCGCGCTGGAGTCGAACGAGCAGCTGGTGTCGGAGATGTTGAACTGGTTCGACACCTATGTGAAGAACGCCAAGTAAGGGAACAGGAAGGCCACCTCCGGGTGGCCTTCCTGCATCCTGCTGTAGCGCCGAGCCCTCGCTCGGCTGCCCGTTCGCCTGCAAACAACTGCAAGTGCTTTGCAATCAACTGTGGAGACTCGGTAACGACGTGTTACCGGCACATTCGCATGCCATGCAAATGGTCTAGGCTGAACCTGTAAGTCCGTCCCGGGTCGGTGCAATGAAAGCCATCCTTCTTGCTGCAACGTTGTCGTTG
Source organism: Stenotrophomonas sp. 59 (assembly GCF_030291095.1). Classification (NCBI taxonomy): domain Bacteria; kingdom Pseudomonadati; phylum Pseudomonadota; class Gammaproteobacteria; order Lysobacterales; family Lysobacteraceae; genus Stenotrophomonas; species Stenotrophomonas sp. 59. The sequence continues at coordinate 2,849,445 of NZ_CP127408.1, read as the reverse complement.
TTCCTGGTCTCAACCGCGGGTGCTCAGCCGCTGCCCGCCGAACTGGCGCAGCTGGGGATCATCGCCGGCATGCCTTACGCCAAGGCCAAGCGCCTGCTGGACGCGGCCGGTTGGCAGGTGAAGCCGGTGGAGGGTGCGCCGGAATCACTGGAGGGCTTCCCGGAAGTGGGGTGCCAGAAAGGCGGGAAGCAGTGCGCGACGACCTTCGAGAAGGGCGGACAGCAGGTCGCGGTGCGGCTGGGCACTACCCTGGCAGGGCAGCCGTTCGTGCAGGGCGCTGACTGAGTTGAACTGCCTATAATCTGGCTATCAATGGATAGTCGGATGATTGAGCATGGCGGAAATCACCAAGGCGCGAACTGGGCAGTTCATGCGCAGGTTGTTCGAGCTGCTGCTGCAGCGGCCGGAAGGTATGCAGGCCAATGAAGCGCTTCATCAGCTTGAAGGCGAGTTCACGCTGAGTGAGTACGAGGCAGGGGAATACGCTTCGGGGGGGCGGCGCTTCGATAAGATCGTCCGCTTTGCAACCGTTGATACAGTCAAGGCCGGCTGGCTGGTGAAAGAGAAAGGTACCTGGACGGTCACTGCGGAAGGAATCGCAGCGTTGCAGAAGCACCAGGATCCTGCTGAATTCTATGGACAAGCCGTGCTTCTCTATCGACAGTGGAAGCATGCCCAGAGCACTGCGGCTGCTGATGCGCTTGACGATGCAATTGTCGAGAACGCCGCGGGACTTACGCTTGAGCAGGCTGAGGAACAAGCCTGGAGTGAAATTTCCCTGCATCTGGCGGGCATGCCGCCCTATGAGTTCCAGGAGTTGGTTGCCTGTCTGTTGCGTGCCATGGGCTACCACGTGGGGTGGGTCGCCCCGCCGGGCAAGGATGGCGGAGTGGATATCATCGCGTTCAATGATCCCTTGGGAACCCGTCCTCCAAGGATCAAGGTGCAGGTCAAGCGAAATGCCAACTCGCCAAGAATCGATGTAATGGGAGTTCGCAGTTTCATGGCCGTATTGGGGGAGGGGGACGTAGGTCTGTTTGTCGCGCTCTCTGGGTTCACCCGGGACGCTGATCTGGAGGCACGGCAGAGCCACCGCCGGGTGACGCTGATCGGTGGGAATGCGTTGGTCGAGCTTTGGACCAAGCACTACCAGCAGCTCGATGATGAAGCGCGTCGGCGTCTCCCGCTGAAGCCTGTCTGGTTCCTCGCGGGAGATGACTGACCCAAGCATCCTCCCTCACGCCAGCGGCAGGCGGTCCTGCGCGTGCGCCAGCCGGTCGTGCAGTTCGCGCACGTGCTCGGCCTTGGCATGGATGCGCGTGGTATCACCGAAACTGCGCAGGTAGGCGCACGCGGCGAAGCCGGCACTCTTCTTTTCGTACTCGGCAATCCAGGCCAGGCGATCCGGGTTGTTGGCCTGCTCGGCTGACCACGCCGCCACCGGCGGACGGATGCGGTACCTCAGGCCGACACGCCACGGCTTCGGTGTCAGCCGCGCACGGAAGCAGTGCTGCAACCGGCACATGCGCGCGTACAGGGCGTCGGTGCCCAGTGCCTTGAAGAACGCCTGCAGCTGCTCGTCCTCGGGCGGGAACGTGGCATGCATGGCCAGCACGCGCAGTCCGGCCGGCGTGCGGTAGGCGCGCAGATGCCAGTCCGGATGCTGTTCGCTGAAGGCCGCAACCCGCTGCAGGGCCACGCCTTCGGCGCCACCGGCCGCGGCCAGGCGCCGCTTGCGCTGCATCAGCATCGCGGTGTTGACCAGCAGTACCGCTGCCACCCCCAGTACCAGTCCCACCAGCCAGTGCCAGAGCAGGGTGCCGATGATGGCGCCGGCGAACAGCAGCACTGCCGCGATGATTGCAGGCATCACGCAACCTGCCGGTGGCTGCGCATGGTCGATGTCGGCGAACAGCACGTCCGGTGTGTTCAGGCACAGCGCACCGTAGCTGTTGCGGGTGATGATGACATCGCCGTCGCGCTGCACGATCTGCTCGCGGATCGGTACACCTTCCACGCCGTAATTGCTGCGTACTTCGCGGCGCGGCAGCGCCTGCCCGGCAAGAATGGCGTTGAGTGCTTCGTTGGCACGGCGGTCGGCGTGACCCTGGGCCTCGGCAGGGCCTTCGTCTGACCAGCCGAAGCGGCGCACGACCACCGGCCGGCCGCGGAAACGGGCCTGCAGGCGGGCTTCGGCCCAGTACGCGGGAACGATCATCATCGTGCGGTGCTCCATCTTCCATGGCAGGTGCCGAAGCGAGTCTGGCACAGCGCCGGGGCGCCCGCATCCGCCTGCTGCAGTGGGCCGGGCGGAGTGATAGATTGCGCGCTTCGCATGCACTCCACCAAGGACGGAGCGATGTTCATGATCCTGCGCGGCCTGTTGGCCCTGGCCTGTGCCGGGGCGGTAGGCGTGGCCACCGCAGCGGTACCGGCAGGGCCGCAGATCCTCACCGAGGATGTCAGTCGTTTCTATGCGCTTTACGACAGCGCCGGCGGCAAACCCAGTGTTGCGCAGTTGCGTGGATACATGGCCGAAGGCACGGCTGGTCTGGGGGAGCTGGCCAAGGCGCGCCGGGTCACCGCGGAGCGCATTGCCGAGTCCATCGCCAGCCAGCCGGAGCTGTACGCGCAGGGCCGGAACTGCCTGGCCGAGCTGCCGGCGGTGAAGCAACGGCTGGTACAGGTGTTCGCCAACCTGCAGGCGATCTACCCGCAGACCCGGTTCCCGCCGGTGACCATCGCGGTGGGCCGCGGCCGCCCAGTGGGGCTGACTTCGAAGAGCGGGGTGATCATCGGCCTGGAAGCGTTGTGCGCGGCCGACTTCATGAATGCCAATGTGCAGGATCGCTTCGTGCATGTGATCGCACACGAATACGTGCACATCCAGCAGACCGGCCTGACCGACTTCGAGCCGGGTGACCCGCGCGCGACAGTGCTGCGCGTGTCGTTGGGCGAAGGCATCGCCGAATTCATCACCGAACTGATTTCCGGCAACGTCGGAAATGGACGCCATGCGGCGTGGACACGCGGCCGGGAAGTGCATATCGAAAGTGCGTTCGCGCTGGATCTGGACAGCACCGACCTGTCACCGTGGTTGTACAACTACAAGCCGGGCTCGCAGGACCCCTACGACCTGGGGTACTGGGTGGGCTACCGCATTGCCAAGGCCTATTACCTGCAGGCCAAGGACAAACGTGACGCGGTGCGTGCGCTGATCCAGCAGGACAATCCGAAGACGATCCTGGCCGCCAGTGGCTGGACGCCGGGGATGTGGATGCCAGCGAAGGTGACCGGCGTGGCGGCGCGTACGGCGGCACGCTGAGCTGTTCCACAGGAGTGAAACCATGATCGCAGGAACGCGTGAGGGCACTGGCAATGTACCGTTTTGATCCAAACGAAAATCCGTTTGTGGAAGACCTGATGCACCTGCTGGGTGTGCGGGGGCGCCAGTTCCCGGACCGATGGCACCTTTCAAGCCGGTTCTCACCAGGGGAGTTTCGAGAGCTTGCGCGTGTCTACTTGTCGAGGCTCTACGGCGTAAGACCGGGCGGGTACCTCGACTATTCGGAACCCGGAACCGGGAGACGGGTGCGCTGCAGTGTGCGGGTGGTGCTGGATGGCGAGGATCATCTGTTGCGGCGGGTGCTCGGCTCGATACGCGGTCAACGGACGTCTGGCGGTGCGCCGGACGAAACGCGGATGGTCCTGGTCCATGTGGGCTTCAACGGCGTGACCGAGCTCTTCAGCGGGCGGCGGCAGGTACTTGGCCGCAGCGTGCGCGCGCTTTTGGGCAACAGCACGTCCACTCTCTATGATATTCGCGAGCCGCGTAGGTTGACCCTGTACGACTGGGTGAACGGCGAATTGAATCCAATCTTGGATGAAGAAGGGCGCATTCCTCCGCTCGATGGCCCTGCGGCGAGGCGCGCCTATTGGGACGATGCCGACGATCGGGAGGGCGGCGCCTTGTCGCCCTATTCTTACGATCCTCCGCGTACCAACGCAGATGGCCGGCGCGACCGCGGAGATTCCGGTGGCGGTTCCGGAGGCGGGGGAGACGGTGAAGGACCAGATGGCCCTGATGATCGCGATGGACCAGGGCCGGGGCGTGGCGGCGTGATGGAAGTGCTTGGTCACCCGGTTCTGTTTTCAGCCGATCCGCAGTTGCTGGCCGATATCCTGGAGAACCTGTGATGAGCGCCATCATCCCCGTTTCCGCACCTGACAACGAACTGGATGTGCTGACCCTGCTTGCGCTGAAGATCGCGCCGCGACAGTTCGACCTGAGCTATCGGTTCTCCAACATCAGCATCCGCGACCAGATCGTGAGGGCACAGATGCTGATCCAGCAACTTCACGCGCTGGGTGCAGTCGGCGCCGACGCAGTGAAGACAGATCCCGGACCATCCTTCGACCTGCTCATCTGCGGTGCCGGGGCAGCGGGCCTGGCCGCGGCGCTTGAGGCCGAACGGCTCGAGTTGCGCTTCGTTCTCATGGACACCGACTCACAGGCTGGCGTGGGCGGAGTACTGCGTTCACCCGCCGCCAGATATGTCAGTGCGGCCATGTACGAATGGCCGCACAGCAATCATGCCGACCACCGTTACCCGCTGCGGTCAGCTGCGTTTGGCGCTGCGAGTGTGGGGCTGCAGCTTCATATGACTAAGCCGTTGCCGGCGGCAGTGGTGGGTGGCGTGCTCGATGCTGCCTACGCAACCGAGGTGGCTGGCTGGATCCAGCATGCGGCGAACTGGGGTTCGCAATCTCACATCCGGAGTGATTCCTGTTTCATCAGGGGAGCAACGCTTGAGCAGCGGTCCAAGGAACGTTTGAAGCAGATGACAATCGGGCCGGCGAGTGTTCATGCGATTCCACTGAAAGCGCGCCCGTTGCCTGCCCTGTACATCACCGCCGCATCGAACACCGAGGCGCACCACTTCCGCTTCGTGATTTACGCCATGGGCTACGCGAAAGAGAAGAACCAGTATGCCGAGGGCCTGGAGTGCCCATCGGCCTACTCGAACACGGGATTCTGGGACTGCGACGAGGTCATGAAGCCTCGTCTGGGGTTCAAGCCTCCCCCGGGGGACAAGCATTGGCGTCCACGTGTGGCCATCCTGGGTTCCGGCGACGGTGCTCTGCAGGATGCACTACGCTGCCTGTTGAAGGTTGCTCATCCGCTTGATGCTTGGAACCGTATCATTGCGGCGTCGAAGGTGGCCGGGTCCGTCGAGATCAGCCAGGCGCTGCGCGAGCTGGCAACGGCGGACATGCACGCGACGATGGCAGCCACCTGGAGTTCCTCGCCAACGATCTACAAACGTCTGGACAGGCGCTTTGCCCTTGTCGCCAGGAAGCTTCTGAATTCAAGGAAGGTCGGTTCGGCTGTGAGCAAGGCCGTACTGAAGATGCTGCGCAAGGATGTTGACGAGGTGATGCTGGTCACCCATTCGGGGCACTTCAGCAAGGCATACGCGCTGAACAGGTTCCTGCTGATCCTGCTCCATCGCATACTGAGGCGCGAAGCCGCCAACGGCCGGCCCCGCTTGATTCTCAGGTCTGGGCCGGCGACGGATTTCAGTGTCAATGGCACCTCCCCGGGTCATCGAGGCGGTAAGCTGCAGTTCGCCTCCGGCCCCGAGACGTTCGATCTGATCATCGTCCGGGGTGGATTGAAGACGGATACCGAAAATGCGTTTCCCCACCGGGTCGGTCTGTCCGGCCGGGATACAGGGCGGGCGGGCCTCGGGCGTGTTCCCCTCCCGATCCGACCGCCACTACTTTGAAGGAAAAGACATGCGAAGTGCAACGCGCTGCAGCCTTCTGTTCGGCTTGCTTGTTGTCTGCACAAGTGTGGAGGCGGGTGAGGTTCCAGCGGTATCGGGACTGCTGGCCACGCCCGTCGAGCAACTCAGCCAGGACGAACTGCAGTACCTGCAGCGAACCGTTGCTGATTTCGGGCAACTGCAGCGCTATCGCGATGCCAACGCTCAGTTGCCTGCCGCAGTACCCGGGCAGGCTCGCGTAGTGTTCTTCGGCGATTCCATCACCGAAGGCTGGGGCAGGGAAGGCAGCCCTGGATTCTTCCCCGGCAAGGGGTGGCTCAATCGTGGCATCAGCGGCCAGACCACCGCGCAGATGCTGGTGCGTTTCCCGCAGGATGTACTGGCGTTGAGGCCGCAGGTGGTGGTGATCCTGGCCGGCACCAACGACATCGCCGGCAACACCGGCCCCTCCACGCAGGCGATGATCGAAGACAACCTGCACGCGATGGTGGACCTGGCCCTTGCACATGGCATCGCCGTGGTGCTGGCCTCTGTGCTGCCGGTGAGCGAGTACCCGTGGATGCCGGGCATCACGCCTGCGCCCAAGGTGCGCGCATTGAATACGGCGTTGAAGCACTACGCCGACGCGAAGCAGCTGGTCTATCTGGATTACTACATGCCGATGGCCAATGCCGCCGGCGGCCTCGATCCGCAGTTGGCCGAGGACGGCGTGCATCCCACCGCGAAGGGCTATGCGGTGATGGCGCCGCTGGCCGAGGCGGCGGTCAAGCGCGCGCTGGATCAGGCAGGCTCGCCAGCAGCCAGTCGCAGAAACTGATCACCAGCGGATCGGCAGCGCTGTCCTGGTGGACCAGCCAGCTCCAGCGCGGGCCGCGCACGCGCGCCTCATCCAGCGGTAGCAGCAGGCCTTGATCGCAGGCGCGAGCCGCCAGCAACTCGCTGACCAGGGCAATGCCCAGGCCCTGGCATGCAGCATCCAGCAACTGCCCGGGCTCCGAGAAATTCATGCCTTCGCGGTGCTGGCCGACATCCGCACCGCCTTGGACCTGCCATTGGCTCCAATCCATTTCGCGCTCGCCATGCAGGGTCAGGCGTTCATGCACGGGCGTGGCCAGCAGGTCGGGATGGCAGGCCGGAAAGAGGCGATCCTGCAGCAGCACGCGGTGCTGGCACTGCGCCTGTGAGTCCAGGTCGTCGCGTACCGCCACGTCCAGCGTCTGCGTGGTCATGTCCGGCGCGTCCTCGCTGGTCAGCAGCCACAGGTCGGCACCGGGATGCAGGCGATGGAACCCGGCCAGGCGTGGCACCAGCCAATGGCGGGCAAAGGCCGGGCTGGTGTTGACGATCAGTTGATTCGGCTTGCGGTACTGATCGAGCCGGCGGATACCACTGGCCAGCTGCCGCAGCAGTGCCTGCGTGGTTTCCAGCAGGTCGATGCCGGCGTCGGTGAGGGTGACGCTGCGGCCCTGCCGGAAAAACAACGGCTGCTGCAACGAGGCCTCCAGGCCACGGATCTGCTGGCTGATGGCCGATTGGGTCAGGTGCAGTTCCTCAGCCGCGCGGTGGAAGCTGCCCAGCCGCGCGGCGGCCTCGAAACCACGCAGGGCGTTCAGCGGTGGCCAGTGCTTGAGCATTACTGATAAGTAGAGCTGTTCAATTGTTGGCTGAATCTATCGTTTGTTCTTATGTTTCTGCAAGCGCAGCATGGTGTCCATCCCACACCGGCCATGGAGCCTGTCATGAACAGCCGTCGTCACTTCCTCACCCAACTGGCCGGCGCCGCTGGTCTTGGCGGCTTGGCCGCCCTCGGCCTGGCAGGGCTGCCGGGCCGCGTGGCTGCAGCGGGGCCGGGCGCGGGTATCTGGCGGATGCCCGACGAGCACGGCCCGCAGGAGCGCGTCTTCCTGGCCTTTGCTGCGCAACCGCGGGTCTGGGGTGCGCAGGCCGACGCGGTGAACACCGCCGTCGCCCGCTTGGCCCGCACCATCGCCCGCTACCAGCCGGTCAGCGTGCTGTGCCGCCCGGCGCAGCGGAAGCTGGCGCAGGATCGCTGCGGCCGCGACAACATCGAGTTCCTCGAGGTGCCGCTGGATGACATCTGGGTGCGCGACTACGGCGGCTGCTTCGTCACCGATGGCAAGGGCGGGCTGGGCCTGGTTGATTTCAACTTCAACGGCTGGGGTGGCAAGCAGAGCGCACGCAACGATGGTGCGGTGGCGCCGTGGCTGGCGCAGGTGACCGGTGCCACGCTGCTGGAAAGCGATCTGGTGGGCGAGGGCGGCGGCATCGAAGTCGATGGCCATGGCACGGCCATCCTTACCGAAAGCTGCTGGGTGAACCGCAATCGCAATCCTGACTGGTCGCGCGCGGATATCGAGGCCGAGCTGAAGCACCACCTCGGCCTGCGCAAGGTGATCTGGCTGCCCGGCATCGCCGGCGAGGACATCACCGACGCACACGTGGATTTCTATGCGCGCTTCGTGCGTCCGGGCGTGGTGATCGCCAACCTGGACAATGATCCGGAGTCCTACGATTACGACCTGACCCGCGAACATCTTCAGATCCTGCGCGGGGCCACCGATGCCGATGGTCGTCGCCTGCAGGTGCACACGCTGCCGCCGCCGCTGGACGGGCGCGACAACGTGCATACCCGCGACAACGACGACCTGGCGATGGGCTACATCAACTACCTGCCGATCAATGGTGCGGTGGTCGCGCCGCAGTTCGGTGACGACGCAGCCGATGGCTACTGCCGTGAACTGCTGGAGGAGCTGTACCCCGGCCGGGAAATCGAGCAGGTGGACATCGACGCGATTGCCGGCGGCGGTGGTGGCATCCATTGCGTGACCAAGAACATGCCGAGGGTCGGGTGACGCGTCTCAGGCGTCGTCCTGCTTCAACGCGGCATCGGCCGCCAGCAACGCCTCGGCGGCCGCACTGAGTGGCGGCGAGGGCGGGGCGACCACGCCGATCGCCTCCATCATCTTCGGCATGCCCAGGAACTGCCGCGCGCGGCGGTCGTAGATGCCGGTGACCAGCAGCGCACGCGTGGCGATCTTCTGCTCGGGCCCGATCAGCACGCGCTGCTCCATGATGCCGCGCGAGCCGACCCAGCCCACCAGGCGCGTTTCCAGGGTGAAGCGCTGGAACGGCTTCAGCTCGCGACGGAACTGGATGGTGCCGGCACCGACGATCGGTGCCCACTTCTCGCGCAGCGCCACGCGGCCCAGGCCCATGCGCAGGATCAGGTCCAGCCGGCCCAGGTCGAAGATGTTCCAGTAGCGGCCGTTGGTCATGTGCAGGTTGCTGTCCAGGTCGTTGGGCAGCACCCGGAACTGCAGGCGTGACACACCGAAGGGGGCTTCCAGCTTTGGCCGGAACAGGCTGCACAGCAGCAGGTGGAGCAGGCGGAACCAGAGATTCATGGCTATGACGACTGTTATAGAACGGCCGGTACGCTAATCTATGACGACTGTCTTAGCAAGGCGATCGCCGTGAGCCCACGACCCTCTGATGCCCCGCAACGGGTGATTGATGCCGCAGCACAGATGCTGGCGCGGGTAGGCCTCAATGCCACCAGCATCCGTGAGGTGACCAAGCTGGCCGAGGCGCCGCTGGGCTCGACCTACCACCACTTCCCGGGCGGCAAGCAGGAACTGCTGGCGCGCGCCACCTACATGGCCGGCGACAAGGTCGAGGCGCTTCTCGTCGAGCTGTTGAAGGGCGGGGCCGTGCTGGGCCTGCGGCAGTTCCTGGCAATGTGGCGCGAGCGCCTGCTGCGCTCCGGGTTCCGCGCGGGCTGTCCGGTGCTGGCCGCGGCAGTGGAAGAGCCGGTGGAAGCCGTGACCAGCCAGCCACGTGTTGCCGCTGCCGAAGTGTTCGCGCGCTGGCAGGGGCATCTCGCCGCAGCCTTCATTGCCGACGGCCACGATCCTGCGGCGGCGGATGGACTGGCCAGCCTGGTGATCGCCAGCGTGGAAGGCGCCGTGGCGATGTGCCGCGCACTGCAGGACATCGCCCCGTTCGACCAGGTCGCAGCGCAGTTGCTGAAGGCGACCGCGCCGCCCTGATCCGGCTATTCGTGTGCGGGAGACGCGCGGCAGGTCATCTGAAGATCACCAGGTAACCCCAGCCGAGCACGATGGGCAGGAAGGCTGCGACGGCCGACGCGCCCAACCAACGAAGGTAGCTGCGGGAGGCGGGCGCTCCCTGCCGCTTGAGGGCCCAGGCATTCGCCGGGAGCACCAGCAACGCCTGCACCGCAAAGGTGACCACGGCGGCAAGCCAGGCCACCAGGACGCCGAGGCAGCCATCGCTGAAGCAGCGGCTACCAAACCACGAACCCCAAGCGGCGAGGCCAATCATTGGAACGAACATCACGAGCGCGGTGGCGCGGGTGAACTGGGAGGCCTGCATGCCGTCGCGAATATTTTTCTGGTGGAGAATCATAGTCCAGCCGCCAGCGCGCGAGTACAAGACCGGCGCCAGTCCGGCCCGTGAGTGATGGACCCGCGGCCCCGTCGCGCTAGAATCCACCCACCACCGCCTACGCGTGCCCGGCAAGGACGTCCGCATGCAGTATCAGGTTTCTGAGCTCCCTGGCCGCGATGCCTCCCGTCTACGGGTGGCGGCATGAAGAACTCGCGCCATTTTTCCATCAGTGCATTGAAGCTGCCCAGGAGCCGTGGCGGTGAAGTCGTGCGTGCGGCTGGCCGCGCACGCAGGTGGCCCTGATCGTCGCGTTGACCGGCGCCTGCGCTGCCCGATGGCGGTAGTGCTGGACGGGTAGTACTGCAGTTCCGGGCGATTTCCCCTGTGCTTCACTTTTCCAGGATCTTCATGCGACAGCGCATTGCACCGAAACGCGTCCTGGCCACAACGGTCGTTCTATCGATGGTTGCAGTCTTAGCGCTGATGGCCAGCGTGCGCCCGCAGTGGCGGCAGGATGTCGGCCCGCCTCCGATCAATCTGGGAACGGCACGGATGCAGGCCGAGGTGATGGCAGAGCTCATCGACCTGCGACCGACACCACCAGGAAATCCGCCCGTACCACCGACTCCAATCAAGGCAGTCTCCTTCCCGATGCTGACCGGTAACAGTGGGTTCGCGACCGCGGCGGTGCCGCTGGAAGACGTCGAGCCAGCACACTTCGAGCCGCGCGGCTGGGAGCCCGACATGCCATTTGCCGTGATGGAATGGACTGCGCCTACCTGCGGTGAAGGAGATCCCGCCCCTGTCTGCCAGGTTCGTCACAGCGTCTTCGAGTGGCGCGATGATGACAGCGCGGCGTCCTTTCAACTTCAGCAGCATCTGGAGTCGATGCTGCAGGTTGTGAACCGTCGGGCTGTACGGGTACCCGACCTCGCGTTTGAGCTTGCACACGTGCGGGCGCAGCGGATGACGTGGGACGAGCTTCAGCAACGACGCGCGCGCGGTATCGAGGGATGCATGGGCGGACCGGGCAATCCGGATCTGGGCGTTGTCTATCTGCAGCGTCCTGTGTTCAGCCTGGACGGGAACTGGGCAATGGCATCGATCGCCTCGGATCTGTGCAGCGGCGGAACGGGTATGCGTGGCCTCTACCTTCTGCACCGCAGGAAGGGCGGATGGGAGCGCATTCGAGTGGAGCCTGTCCGCCATATGAGCTTTGGACACGGCCTGTGGCCCGCGTTGCCGGAGCCGTGATGACAGATACGTCTTTCAAGCCAGGCCGTGACTGCCAACAACGGATCGCCTGGCGGCGCATTGCATCGCTGGCGGCGGCGCTGTCGGCTTTGGCTCTCATGGCCGGGATCTGCAGCCTGCGCCCGAGGTGGCAGCAGGCGATCGGTCCGCCACCGGTCAACCTGGGAACGGCGCAGATGCAGGCTGAGGCGATGGCGCTGGCGATCCGGCAGAGGCCGCCATTTCCCCTTCCACCCGCATTGCCGCAGCCAACGCCAGTTCTGCCAACCTCGCTGAGCGCGGTGCCCAGCGCACCTCAGACGTCGTCCACGCGCGTCGATCGATGGTGCCCGCAGGAGCAGCCGCAGTTGACCGACCCGGTGGCGGAGGACATCTACGTGATGGAGCAGACCTTGCCCTATTGCTGGCCGGGCAGCAGTGCCTCCACCTGCCAGGAGGTGGACGATCTGGTCCTGCCGCTGGATGACCGGTGGCCGCCGGACATCCATGCGCTGCGGTTGCGGCTGCAGGCGGACCTGGTTCCCGCCAATCGCCGTCCCACGCCAGTGCCTGTGGCCGCATTGGCCGGTGCGCAGCGGATGGACAGCGCGGGGCTTCGAGCGCTGCGGGAGCAGGGATGCGGGGCAACGGAGCATGGGCCGACTCGGACATACGACCACTTCGCCTATCTGACCCGGCCCGTTTTCAGCGTCGATGGGCAGTGGGCTATGATCGCGGTCGCCTGGGATTCGTGTTCCGGCGATTTCGTCTACCGGGAGCTTGTCGTACTGCATCGCGAACAAGGACGCTGGATGGCCGAACCCCCGGAACGAGGTCTTGGCGGCGTATGGGACGGCCGCGTACTGCGGCCCTGGACGTACAACCACTGACGAGGAAGAGCGCATGGATGTCGCTGCACGCAGGAACAGGACGTTGTTTCGTTGGATCATGGTGACGCTGCTGGCAGTACTGATGCCGTTTGCAGCACTGGCGCAGCCTGCAGCCGGGCAGGCCGATACCGCCGAAGCCGCTACCGCCGCGGAGGAGGCCCAATGCCGCGCCTGCAGCTATGAGCGTATCGGGCACAAGGTCGATATCGGGCTGGTTGCACTGGTGTCGCTGCTGGTGGTGGGCCTGCTGATCGCGGCGTCGCGGGAATGGGGCACCACGTCGCAGCGCTGGACCTGCCGCACGCTGTCCCTGCTGCTGGTGGGTGTCGGTGCGGCGTTGCTGTGGTGGGCTGGCAGCGTCGTCTACCTGGGCTACAACCCGTGGCAGGAAATGGCCGCCCCCGTCGATGGCTCGCTCACCTCGACACTGCTCAATACCTCACCGAAGTGGCTGGCGGCGCTGGTGTTGATTGGTTTCGCGCCCTCCATCTGGAAGCGCAGCGAACGCCTGCCGGCCTGGCCTATCGGCTGACCCTGGAATGACGGCGCCGGATCACATCCGGCACCGCCTGAGGCGATCAGTCAAAGCGCCAGCGCACGCCGGCATAGACGCCACGGCCTTCGCCTGGCGTCGAGCGCGCGACATCCTTGCCGGCGTCGTCGTAGCCCGGCGTGACCGTGGCGGCATAGTGGCGGTTGCCGATGTTGCGCATCTCCGCCCACGCCTGCCAGCGGCCACCGGGTGCGTCGTAGCCGATGCGGCTGCCGAAGATCACATGGCTGTCGGCCCAGTAGCTGTTGGCGTAGTCCACTGCGATGCGCGAGGCGTATTCGGCGTTCAGTGCAGCATAGAGGCCGGAGGCGTGATCGAAACGCAGCTCGGCCTGGTAGCTGTGGCGCGGCAGGCCCGGCAGGCGGTTGCTGCCGAAGCGCGCGTCGTGGCGGTAACGGAAATCACTGAAGGTGTACGCTTGGCGCAAGGACAGGCGCCCCGGCGCGGCCTGCCACAGCGTGCTGTCCAAGCCGGCTTCGATGCCACGGTGCACGGTGGGGCTGGCGTTGTTCTCTGCGATGAACAGGTTCGGTACCGGTTGCAGCTCCACGCTCAGCAGCTCGTGGTTGATGTGCGCGTAGTAGCCGGTCAGTTCCCAGCGCCCCAGCACAGCGTCGCCGCGCGCACCCAGTTCCAGCGTGGTGGCGGTCTGGTTCTGCATCGGTACCGGCGCGCGCTGGCGGCCGGTGGAGGGGCCATTGCCCGGCCCGAAGTACTGGTTGGAACCCCAGATCATCGACCACGGATGCGGCGCCTCCACCGAGCGGCTGAGGTTGCCGAACCATTGCGTGTGCGGGCTGTACTGCCAGGTGAAGCCCAGCCGCGGCGCGTAGTCCCAGTCATGATCGCGCAGTCGACCGCCGCTGTTTGGCCAGGTCACCTGCACGTCGCGGCGGGTGTTGATCAGCGCCAGCCCGGTCTGCATGCGCAGGCGGTCGTTGAAGGTGAGGGTATTGCTGACGTGCAGCGTGCTGTCGGTGCCGTGGTGGCGGAAATCACGCGTGCGCGTGCCGGCGGCATAGCCGTTGCTGGCAAAGCGCAGCGACTCGCGCACGTCGGCGTCCAGGTCGTGGGTGACGCGCAGGCCGACGGTGGTTTCACTGTCCAGCCCGAACAGCCGGTGGCGGTGGCGATAGTCCAGCGTGGCGTTGAGGTTGGCGTAGTCCAGTTGCTGGCGGTACAGGCTCTCGTTCAAGTCCATCGGGTACTTGTGATAGACCAGCCCGGCCTGCAATGAGGAGTCCTCATCGATCTGCAGCGTGGTGACATTGCCCACCCAGGTGCTGCCGGGTTGCGGGCGGCGCGCATCGATGGCCAGGTTGGCTGCGTTCGCCGCGTGCGGGTCATTGCGGATCTGGTCGCGGGTCAGGCGTCCGGGTGTTTCGTGGTTGGTTTCGCGATAGCGCACGAAGAAGCGCGTCTGCAGGTCGGGCGTGATCTGCCAGCCGATGTTCGCCATCGCACCTTTACCGTCGCCGCGCGCATGGCGCTGGTAGCCGTCGAATTCGGTATCGGTGTAGGCCAGGAAGTAATCGACGTCGCCGCTGACACCGCCCCAGCTGAGACCGCGCTTCTGGTAGCCACGGCTGCCGGCCTCGTAATGCAATTGCACGCCAGCCGAATCACGGCCGTTGCGGCTGACGTAATCGATGGCACCGCCGAGTGCCAGCGCGCCACGTTCGAAACCATTGGCCCCGCGCAGCACCTCCACGCGCGACAGCCACAGCGGTTCCAGCAGTTCGTAGGGCGTGCCGCCGGGTCCGGTCAGCGGCAGACCGTCGATCGACACGGCGATGCCCGAGGCATGCGCGCCCGGCCCGCGATTGATGCCCGAGCCGCGGATGGACACCTTGGTGCCCTCGTTGCCCGGCGACTGCGCGCTGATACCGGGCTGGTAGGCCAGCACATCGGCGCTGCTGGACAGGCGGCTGCCGGCCTTGGCCACGTCGATGACGTTGCTGGCGCCGGGCACGCGCTTCAGCGCCTCGCGCGCCTGCGCACTGGCATCGGCGGCAGCGGTGACCCGTACGGCATCGAGGGTGGTGGCCTGCGGGGCGGCGGCGGCGGTGGAAGCCAGGCCGAGGGAAACAGCCAGGAACAGCAGGGACGGGGTGGGGCGGTGAGACGGGAGCGACATACGGAATGCTGTAAACCACGAAAGTGGCGCGCAAGTTAACAGGTCGCGGACGGTACGTCACCCATCACCGGCGTATGGGGGCTGGTGCGCCTGTAGAGCCGAGATCCTATGTTCGCGGTCAAGCCCGCTGGAAGCAGGCTTGACCCACTTTCAGCATGGCTGGATCGAAATCCCGACCACTTTTGAAGACGCCCCACGCAATCTTGGCCAGCTTTCTGGCCAGGATGTTGAAGCTGGCGGTGCTGCTATGGCCGCGCTCGCGGATGGCGGTGTAAAGAGGTTTGCCCCCTTTCGAGCGGGTCAGGCCCATGGCTGCCATGTAAAGAATCTGGCGCAGGCTGGCGCTGCCACGCTTGGACAGACGCCGTCTGCCGATGCGGGCGCCGGACTCGTTGGGTCGCGGATCCAGGCCGGTGCAGGCAATCCAGGCATCTGCGCTGGCCAAGGGCCAGCGTGTGATGTGATGGGTGATGAAGGCGGCCACCGTCGGTCCGATCCCCGGGATGGTCATGATCCGCCGATACAGGTCGCACTGTTCACCCGTGCGGCACAGCTGCTGGATCTGCTGGTCCAGCGAGGCGATGGCCTCTTTCAGAGCGCTGAAAATATGCGCGAAGCTGGCAGACCGTGGTGCATCCGGACCCAGCGATAGAGTGAGCTTCGCCTTGCTCCGGACCAGGCTGTCACGTTGCTGGAGCAGTACATGCAGCCGCTCCTGCGCAGGCGAACGGGCGACATGCTCGTGCAGATTGTCGGCCTCCTTCGCGATGTAGCGCGCGATAACCTGTGCGTCGCCAGAGTCGGTCTTGCCGCGGCAAGCCACCCCTTTGGCGTAATGCTTGATGTCGCGCGGATTAAGCACAAAGACGGCGTGGCCGGCCTTCTGGGCAGATTGAGCCACAAGCTCATGGTAGCGATTGGTCGCCTCCACCCCAATGCGAGACCTGGTCGGCAGGCCAGACAGCCACCTATCGATGGCCGATGCTGAATTGGCGATTCGAGTGCTGCCCTTGGTGCCATGGCGTGCCACCACAAGGCTCTTTGAGTCGGCATCGATACCGACAGCCAAACGATCTGACATCTGCGCAACTCCCAGCTATTGTTGAGGGGCTGGGGTGGTACCGCACCACGTTGGCTTGCCTACATCGGCGGTCCTCAAAGGCCGCTAGATCCTTTATCGACGTTAAGGTGCGGGATGGGGATCGCTCGGCTCGTCTGTCGGCTGGTACCCGCAGATATCATGTTGACGGTCCCTCCACCCTGGTTCCTACATACCTCGTAGGAGCCGGGAGGAACATACAAGCCCATGCTCGGCTGCTTTTTACGGAGCCGAGCATCGGCTCGGCTCTACAAAGACGGTTTCGCCAGCGCCTTCGCCTTCGCGTACAGCGCCTTTGCAGTCTCGGCATCACCCAGCGCGGCATGGCACTCGGCCAGGCTGTCCCAGACGTTGGCCGAATCCGGATACAGCTCGGTGTTGAGCGTGAACACCTTCAACGCCCTGCGTGCACCAAGGTTCTCGCGGATGGCATAGCCATCGGCATTGATCGCACGCTCCAGTTCATCGGTCGCAATGCCGCTGCTGTCGCGCAACCATGCGCGCAGGGCTGGTGCAGCGCCCGCATCATCATCCAGCGCATAGGCAATCAAGCGTTCGGACAACACCGCATGCGGGAATTCCTTCGGCGCGGCCACCGCCATCGTGCTTTCCACCAGCGTGCTCGACCACACATTGCGCGCACTGCCATTGGTCAGGTACACGAACACCCAGTAGCCACTGTCCAGGGTGTCCTTGTAGGCCAGCCGCGCACGTACGCGGGTGCCGCCATCGTGGCCGACCTGGGTGTAGCCGTCACTGCGCACAGTATCCCAACCGGTGGAGTAGTAATTGCGGCCGCCGCCGCTCAGCGTCTGCGGCTGCCAGAGCTTTTCCAGGGTGGCCGTGCGCAGCAGCTTGCCGGTGGCCAGCGCCTGCAGGAAGCGGTTCATGTCGCCTACGGTGGTCTGCAGGTCGGCATGGCCCCAGCCGTAGTGCGGCCACGGATCTTCGTTGGCCGGCTGCAAGGTGCCGTCCTTGCCGATGTAGGCCACCGCCGCACGCTGCGCCGGCACGCTGGCCACGCCCCACGAGGTGCTGGCCATCTTCAGCGGCCGCAGGATGCGCTCGCGCGCGATGGCCGGGAAGGGCTTGCGATAGTGCGCTTCCAGCAACGCCGTCAGCACCAGGTAGTTGGCCTGCGTGTACTGCACACGGCTGCCGGTGGCGAACTGCATCGGCGCGGCCGCGGCGACCTTCAGGGCTGCCGCAAGATCCGGCGCGACGCCACTGTAGCCCTTGCTGATCCAACGGTTGTCGACACGGTCGTAGTACTCGCCGATGCCCGAACTGTGGTTGAGGAAGTCGCGCACCGGGATCGTCCGCCAGGCAGCCGGCAGGTCCGGCACATAGCGGCTGGCCGCTGCATCCAGATCCACCTTGCCCTGGTCGACCAACTGCATCACCAGCGTGCTGGTCAGCAGCTTGGCCATCGACTGCGCTGTGAAAATGGAATCGATGGTAGCCGGCGCGTGGGTGGCCGGGTCACGCTCGCCGCTGGCGCCCTGGTAGAGCACATGGCCGTTGTGGGCGACCAGCACCGCTTGCCCGGCGATGCCGTAGCGCTCGCGGTTGGTCTGCAGTTGGGCTTCGAGCTGTGAAGAGAGGCCGACGGGAAGCCCACGCGCAGAAGCGGGTGGAGCAGCGAACAGGGCGCAGAGCAATGCAGCAGCAAGGGTGCGGTACATCGCGGTGATCCGTCAGCGGAGATGGCGCATGTTGGTCACGGCTGCAGGTGGGGTCAAGCGGGCCCTGTTCGATGGATCACGCATGCATGAGCGGATGGGCTTCGTGCCACACGGGATCATGCGGGTATGCCCGGATAGAAGGCGTGGCGGCAGTCGAGCGTTGCACGCAGGTCCGTAGCGGTCATGAAAGGCGTGCTGTGCGTGGTTTCCTGTATTTCCTGATGGCGGTGATGCCGGCCGGTGGCCGACACCCTATCGATTGTGGCTGAGGCCTTACCTGGGGCTCTTGTCCATGAGCCAGCCACGGCCATAGCAGTTGCGCATGAACCCGCGGGTCGGACAGCGCTCCTCCAGGGTGTTGCTCAGCAGCTCGATGAGGCGCGGCAACGGGGTCGGGCCAATGAAGTTCATATCGCCGAGCTTGGTAACGGTCCACATCTGGTCCTTGCTGAGCTCAATCGTGCCAAGCAGCGGGCGTTCGCCGTCGCCTGGTCCGGACAGATTCATCACCAGGTAGCTTTGCTTTCTCTCGTCCACCAGTCCGTGGTAAGTCAGCACGTACCGATCGGGGTACTTTTCAATTACGCCTCGCTTCCACTCAGCGAACGCGGCGTAATACTCCTTGTAGCCGATGGGTGCATCAGGCGTGAAGGATTCCATTTTTGCGTCGAAGCCGCGGGTAGTGAGTGACGCAAACAGGGCTTGTGCAAGGATGCTGCAACGCTGCCTGAGATCAGGGAAGTAGGGAGTGCGGCGACGCCCATCCGGCGAGGGCAGTGCGCAGGAACCCTCATTGTTCGCATCCAGAATAACGAGCGGGCTGATCCGGGTCTCGTATGGGAGCTTTGTGCTGATCTGGTTTGCTGCGCTCGCAGGCCCGGTGACCGCAATGCAGGTGGCGACAAGTAGCAGACGTTGAAGAACGCTCATTGGAGAGAACATCTCGATGGTGCAGAACGGGATTCAGACGAAGTCCTGGCACTGAGACTCCGTCGCAGGGCGATGTGGCAATCCGCGATCGATCTACTTGATCTTCACATCCTTGCCCTGGTCCTGCATCAGCTCGGCAAACCTGGCCCAGCTCAGCCGCTTCTTGTTCACCGAATTGCCTGCGGGCACCCATTCGATGTTGCCTTTGCTGATCAGGGCGGTACCGAGCAGCTTTCCATCTTTCCTGACGGCAAGTTCGACGTCCTTGTGCAGTACGAACTTGGTGGCAAGATCCATGGTGATTTCGTGAGCCATACAGTGGATTCCTTTCAGCAGAAGAGTTCATCAGAAAGGAATGAGCCCACAGGGGCGCTGGCCCGAGTAAACAGGCCGGAGGGCAACATTCCTTGTTGATCTCCGGTAACGGCAGGGCACCGCGCAACTTTAGGTGCGATGCCACTGAAGCTGGCGCAAGCCTCTTCCATGGCATGCACGCCGGCGGATCGGGGACACTGCCGCGCATTGCCCTGATGGCACCGGATGATGTGCGTGCCGGCCGCTGGCCGGCAACCCCGTATTAGCCCAGAATTCCCGGCAGGTCCAGCCCCTTCTCCTTCGCGCATTCCACCGCGATCTCATAACCCGCATCGGCATGGCGCATCACGCCGGTGGCCGGGTCGTTCCACAGTACGCGGCCAATCCGCTTCGCCGCTGCCTCGGTGCCGTCGCACACGATCACCATGCCGGCGTGCTGCGAGAAGCCCATGCCGACGCCGCCACCGTGGTGCAGCGACACCCAGGTCGCGCCGCTGGCGGTGTTGAGCAGGGCATTCAGCAACGGCCAGTCGGAGACCGCATCGGAGCCATCGGCCATCGCCTCGGTTTCGCGGTTCGGCGAGGCGACGCTGCCGCTGTCCAGATGGTCGCGACCGATCACCACCGGCGCCTTCAGTTCACCGTTGGCGACCATCTCGTTGAAGGCCAGGCCCAGTCGATCACGATCACCCAGGCCGACCCAGCAGATGCGTGCCGGCAGGCCCTGGAACTTGATCTTCTCGGCGGCCATGTCCAGCCAGCGGTGCAGGTGCGGGTTGTCCGGAATGAGTTCCTTCACCTTGGCATCGGTCTTGGCGATGTCTTCCGGATCACCGCTCAGTGCCGCCCAGCGGAACGGGCCGATGCCACGGCAGAACAGCGGGCGGATGTAGGCCGGCACGAAACCGGGGAAGTCGAACGCGTTTTCTACGCCTTCTTCCAGCGCCATCTGCCGCAGGTTGTTGCCGTAATCAACGGTGGGCACGCCCAGTGCGTGGAAGCCGAGCATGGCGCGGATGTGGTTGGCCATCGAAGCGCGCGCTGCCTTTTCCACTTCCTTCGGTGCAGAGACACGTTTCTCGTCCCATTGCTCGACGGTCCAGCCCTGCGGCAGGTAGCCGTTCACCGGGTCGTGCGCGGAGGTCTGGTCGGTCAGCAGGTCCGGCTTCACGCCGCGCTTGAGCAATTCGGCCAGCACGTCGGCCACATTGCCCAGCAGGCCTACCGACTTCGGGGTGCCGGCCTTGCACGACTCCTCGATCAGGCGCAGCGCTTCGTCCAGGTTGTCGGTCCAGGTGTCCAGGTAGCCGGTGCGCAGGCGCATGTCGATGCTGCTCTTGCGGCACTCGACGGCCAGGCAGGAAGCGCCGGCCATCACTGCGGCCAGCGGCTGTGCGCCACCCATGCCGCCGAGGCCACCGGTGAACAGCCACTTGCCGGTCAGGTCGCCGCCGAAGTGCTGGCGACCCATTTCCACGAAGGTCTCGTAGGTGCCCTGCACGATGCCCTGCGCGCCGATGTAGATCCAGCTGCCGGCGGTCATCTGGCCGTACATGGCCAGGCCCTTCTTGTCCAGCTCGTTGAAGTGGTCCCAGTTGGCCCAGCGCGGCACCAGGTTGGAATTGGCGATCAGCACGCGCGGTGCATCGGCGTGGGTGCGGAACACGCCTACCGGCTTGCCCGACTGCACCAGCAGGGTCTGGTCGTCGTCCAGGCGCTTGAGCGTTTCGACGATGGCGTCGAAGCTCTCCCAGTCACGCGCGGCGCGGCCGATGCCGCCGTACACCACCAGTTCCTGCGGCCGCTCGGCCACGTCCGGGTGCAGGTTGTTCATCAGCATGCGCAGCGGCGCTTCGGTCAGCCAGCTCTTGGCGTTGAGCGTGGTGCCGGTCGGCGCGGCGATGGTGCGGGACGGGTCGTTGCGGGTCATGCGGCGCTCCGGTTCGTAGCGAATTCAAGGCAGGCGTTGAGCACCTGCGCCAGGGTGTGGCGCAGCGGTGCGGCGTGGTCGGGGTCGAGCGGGGTGGGCCAGCTGTGCTCGTCCACCTGGTCGGGCAACGGTTCGTGCATGTAGCCGCGGCAGGCCAGCTCCATCTGCAGGCTGTGCACGCCGCCGGCGACGTTGCTGTAGTGGCGGGTGATCCAGCCGCCCTTGAAGCGGCCGTTGCGCACCTGGCTCATGCCGCTGATCTTCAGCAGGTTCTCCACCACGTCGCTCAAGGCGTTGTCGCAGGAGGTGTCTGGTGCGCCGGACGGGCCGGCGGTACCGAGGTTGAACTGCGGCAGCTCGCCCTCGAACAGGTGCGGAATGTGTGAGCGGATCGAGTGCGCGTCGTACACCACCACGGTGCCGTGGCGTGCACGCAGGCGGGTGATCTGCGAAGCCAGCGCATCGTGGTAGGGCAGGAAATACGTGTCGCGGCGACGCGCGATCTCGGCGTCATCCGGCTCGCATCCAGCGTGATAGAGCGGCTGGTTGTCGAAGGTGGTCAGCGGGCACAGGCCGGTGGTGTTCTGGCCCGGGTACAGCGAGACCCCGCTGGGGTCACGGTTGAGGTCGATCACCGAACGCGAGATCGCCGAGCGCACCGTGGTCGCGCCCATGCCACGCACGAAGTCGTACAGCTCGTGCACCCACCAGTCGGCGTCGCGACGGGCCAGCCACGGCGAGTGGTAGTCGCCGATCAGGTCGTGCGGCAGTTCGCTGCCGGTATGCGGGAAGCTGACGATCAACGGGGCATCGCCTTCATGCACCGTCAGCCATTCGGGATGTGCGTTCATGCCTGCGGTTCCACGGTCGGCAAGAGGTCGGTCAGGCCACGTGCCAGCGCGCCGCTGCGCACCAGGTTGGTGGCGGTCACCATGTCCGGGTGGAAGTAGCGGTCTTCTTCCAGCGTCGGCACCTGGGCACGCAGGGTGGCGCGCACGGTTTCCAGCGCGGCGCTGGAGCGCAGCGGGGCATGGAAATCACAGCCCTGCGCGGCGGCCAGCAGCTCGATGCCGATCACGTTGGCGGCGTTCTCGGCCATCTGCATCAGGCGACGCGCACCGTGCGCGGCCATCGACACATGGTCTTCCTGGTTGGCCGAGGTCGGGATCGAATCGACGCTGGCCGGGTAGGCGCGCTGCTTGTTTTCCGAGACCAGCGCGGCGGCAGTCACCTGCGGAATCATGAAGCCGGAATTCAGGCCGGGGCGCGGGGTCAGGAACGCCGGCAGGCCGGACAGCGCCGGGTCGACCAGCATCGCCAGGCGGCGCTCGCTGATCGAGCCGATCTCGCACACGGCCATCGCCAGCATGTCAGCAGCGAAGGCCACCGGCTCGGCGTGGAAGTTGCCGCCGGACAGGGCTTCGCCGGTTTCGGTGAACACCAGCGGATTGTCGGACACGCCGTTGGCTTCAATTTCCAGCGTGGTAGCGGCCTGGCGCAGGATGTCCAGCGCCGCGCCCATCACCTGTGGCTGGCAGCGCAGGCAGTACGGGTCCTGCACGCGCACATCGTTGTCGCGGTGCGATTCGCGGATGTCCGAACCCTGCATCAGGGTGCGCAGCGTGGCGGCGGTTGCTATCTGCCCGCGTTGGCCACGGATGGCATGGATGCGCGGGTCGAACGGGGTGTCCGAGCCCTTGGCCGCTTCCACCGACAGTGCTCCGGTCACCAGGGCAGCCTGGAACACGGTCTCGATCTCGAACAGGCCGGCCAGCGCATAGGCGGTGGAGAACTGGGTGCCGTTGAGCAGCGCCAGGCCTTCCTTCGCGCCCAGTTCGATAGGCTGCAGGCCGGCACGCGCCAGTGCGTCGGTTGCGGGCAGGCGTTGGTCACCAATGAACGCTTCGCCCACGCCCAGCATCACGCTGGCCAGATGCGAGAGCGGCGCGAGGTCGCCGGAGGCGCCGACCGAACCCTGCGCCGGCACCACCGGCAGCACGCCCTTGACCAGCATCGCTTCGAGCAGCAGCAGGGTTTCCTCGCGGATACCCGAAGCGCCCTGCGCAAGGCTGACCAGCTTCAGCGCCATCATCAGCCGAACCACGCTGGCCGGCATCGGCTCGCCCACGCCGGCAGCGTGCGAGAGCACGATATTGCGCTGCAGAGTGGCCAGGTCTTCGCGCTCGATGCGCACGCTGGCCAGCTTGCCGAAGCCGGTGTTGATGCCATACACCGGCGCGCCCTTGGCGACGATGGCAGCAACGGCTGCGGCGCTGGCGCGCACCACCGGCAGCGCGGCCGGGTCCAGCGACAGCGGCGCACCGCGATAGACCTGCCGCCACTGGGCGAGAGTGACATGGCCGGGGCGAAGAACCAGGGTGTTGCTCATGTGTTGCTCCAGGAGGCAGGCAGGTCGGGCTGCCCGCGCATCACGCGCGCGTGCAGCGGGTTGAATCCAATGCGATAGACCAGATCGGCGGGGGCGTCGATGTCCCAGATCGCCAGGTCGCAGTCCATGCCGACAGCGAGGCGGCCGATGCGCTCGCCATGGCCCAGCGCGCGCGCCGCTTCACGGGTGAAGCCGGCGATGCACTCGTCCACGGTCAGGCGGAACAGGGTGGCGCCCATGTTCATCGCCAGCAGCGGGCTGGTCAGCGGCGAGGTGCCCGGGTTGCTGTCGGTGGCCAGTGCCAGCGGCACGCCGGCCGCGCGCAATGCAGCGATCGGGGGCAGGGTGGTATCGCGGGTGAAATAGAACGCGCCCGGCAGCAGCACGGCGACGGTGCCGGCGGCGGCCATCGCGGCGATGCCGGTGTCATCCAGATGTTCGATATGGTCGGCGGAGAGCGCACCGAAGCCGGCCGCCAGTTCTGCGCCGTGCTGGTTGCTCAGCTGTTCGGCGTGGATCTTCACCGCCAGCCCGTTCGTACGCGCTGCCTCGAACACCTGTCGCGCCTGCGCCGGGGAAAACGCGATGTTCTCGCAAAACACGTCCACCGCTTCGGCCAGGCCTTCGGCAGCAATGGCCGGAATCATCACGTTGCACACCTCGTCGGTGTATTCCTGCGCTTCGCGGCCCGGCGGAATCGCGTGCGCGCCGAGGAAGGTGGTGACCACATTGACCCGGCATTCCTCGCCCAGTGCGCGCGCGACCTGCAGCTGCTTGCGCTCGTCGGCCAGGGTCAGGCCGTAGCCGGACTTGATCTCGATCGTGGTCACGCCTTCGGCGCGCATCGCCAGCAGGCGTGGCCGGCTCTCGTTGGCCAGCTGCTCGGGCGTGGCAGCGCGGGTGGCGCGCACGGTGGAGACGATGCCACCGCCGGCGCGGGCGATCTCGGCATAGCTGACGCCCTGCAGGCGCTGCTCGAATTCGTTGGCGCGGTTGCCGGCGTAGACCAGGTGGGTGTGGCAGTCGATCAGGCCCGGCGAGATCCAGCGACCTTCACCGTCGATGCGGGTGGTCGGCTGCAGGTGCGCATCGCTGCCAGCAGTGCCGACGTGGACGATGCGCCCGTCCGCGCAGGCCAGTACGCCATCGCGGATGACACCCAGGCCCTTGCCGTCGAGGGTGATCAGGTGAACGTTGGACCAGAGGGTATCGACGTGCATGGCATCCACAACGCGGCTGTGCTTATATGTCTATACAATATAGGCGTCCATTTCGGGTTGTCCAGCCATGTCCGATTCGCGTTCCCAGCTCAGTTTCCATGCCACCCACGCCTTGCTGGCCCAGGGCTGGGCCCGCGATGTCCGGCTGCAGGTCCAGGACGGCCGCATCACGGCGATCAGCACGGGGCAGGGCGCGCGGGACGGTGACACCCGCGTCGGCATCCTGGTGCCGGGCCTGCCCAACCTGCACAGCCACGCGTTCCAGCGCGGCATGGCCGGCCTGACCGAGATCGGCGGCGGCGACGGTGACAGCTTCTGGAGCTGGCGTGAGCTGATGTACCGCTTCCTGGCCCACCTGCGCCCCGACGCGGTGCAGGCCATCGCCGCCCAGGCCTACATGGAAATGCTGGAAAGCGGCTTCACCCGCGTCGGCGAGTTCCATTACCTGCATCACGATGCCGACGGCCAGCCGTATGCCGATCGCGCCGAGATGAGCGCGCGCATCGCTGCCGCCGCCGATCAGACCGGCATCGGCCTGACCCTGCTGCCGGTGTTCTATGCGCATGCCGATTTCGGTGGCGCGCCGCCGAATCCGGCGCAGCGCCGCCTGATCCATGATGTCGAGGGCTTCGCGCAGCTGCTGGACGCGGCGAAGCCGGCGTTGGCCGCGCTGCCCGACGCGGTGCTCGGCATCGCCCCGCACAGCCTGCGCGCGGTCACCGGCGAGGAACTGGGCGCGCTGCTGCCGCTCACCGATGGCCCGGTGCACATCCATATCGCCGAGCAGGTGCGCGAAGTCGAGGCCTGCCTGTCCTGGAGCGGCCAGCGCCCGGTGCAGTGGCTGTACAACCATGCGCCGGTGGATGCGCGCTGGTGCCTGGTGCACGCCACCCACATCACCGATGACGAGCGCGCGGCCATCGTGGCCAGCGGTGCCGTGGCCGGGCTGTGCCCGATCACCGAGGCGAACCTGGGCGACGGCCTGTTCCCGATGCAGGCTTTCGCACGTGAGGGCGGGCGCTTCGGCGTCGGCTCCGATTCAAATGTGCTGATCGATGCTGCCGAAGAGCTGCGCCTGCTCGAATACGGCCAGCGCCTGACCCTGCGCGGGCGCAACGTGCTGGCCCCGGATGCCCGCCGCAGCACCGGTCGTTTCCTGTTTGAAGGTGCACTGCACGGCGGCGCGCAGGCGCTGGGCGTGGCCGCCGGGCTGCAGGTCGGCGCCAGCGCCGATCTGGTTGAACTGGACGCCGCGCACCCGGCGTTGCAGGCGCGGCAGGATGACGCATGGCTTGACAGCTGGGTGTTCGCCGCACGTAATGGCGCGCTGCGATCGGTCTGGCGGCATGGCCGCCAGTGCGTGGCCGAGGGCCGCCACCTGCAGCGCGAGGCGATCACCACCGCCTTCGCCGCCGCCCTGAAGGGCGTGCTGGGCTGATCGCCTCCCGCCACCGAGACCCCATTACGTGAAGGCCAGCAAGTCCGCCACGCTCAACCAGCGTATCCGCAGCGATCTGGAAAGCCGCATCCTCAGCGGGGAGTGGGCGCCGGGCTTCCGTATTCCCTACGAGCACGAGCTGATGGAACAGTACGGCTGCTCGCGGATGACGGTGAACAAGGTGCTGACCGCGCTGGCCGAGAGCGGCATGATCGAGCGCCGCCGTCGTGCGGGTTCGTTCGTAGCGCGGCAGCCGCCGCACCTGGAGCAGGTGGCGCTGGAAATTCCGGATATCGCCATGGAGGTCGGCTCGCGCGGCCACCTGTACGGCTACCGGCTGCTGCAGCGCGAGCTGCGCCTGGCCGAAAGCAGCAATGCCGGTGAGGTGGAGCTGGCCGGCCAGCAGCAGCTGCTGGCGATGCGCTGCCTGCATCTGGCCGATGGCCGTCCGTTGGCACTTGAGCATCGACTGATCAGCCCGGTGGGCGTGCCCGAGGTGCTGGAGGTCGATTTCAACACCACCGCGCCGGGCAGCTGGCTGCTGCAGAACGTGTCGTGGACCCGTGCCCAGCACCGCATCAGTGCATGGGGCGCGGACACCGCCACGGCCAAGCTGCTGGAGGTGAAGCCGGGCACCGCCTGCCTGGTGATCGAGCGCCTGACCTGGCGCGGCGAACAGCCGATCACCCGCGTGCGGCAGGTGTTCCTGGGGGATGCCTGGGACCTGGTGGCGCGCTTCGCGCCGGGCGCGCGATAGGGATTCCATCCACGCATGGCGTGGATCTACCAAAGACTCGTGCATCGGAATTCAGTAGATCCACGCCATGCGTGGATGTTGGTCCCGATCAATACGTGGCGCATTGCCGCCAGCGTACCGGCTCATTCACGCCGGGGCGGGCATTGAGCTGGATGCGCACGTTGCGCAGCGCGGGATAGCGCAGCACTTCCTCGCACACGCGTGGCCACACGGCTTCCAGTTCACCGGTGCGGTTGATCGCCAGGGTCTGCCGGGTCAGCCAGACACCGCTGGCGATACCAGGCTTGCCGGCCAGGGCGCGGGCCAGATCGGCCTGGAAGCGCTCCAGGGTGGCCGCGTCCGGATTGGGATTGCTGCGTTCATCGGTGGCCGCCGCCGTCGGCGAGGGCGCCGCAGTGATGGGCGGTGCAGCCTCGCTCGCTTCGGGTGCTGCGTCGGCTGCGGGGGCGTCCGCTGGCAACGGGGCAGTCTCCACCGGCGCTGCGGCAACGGGCGCGGTGTCCTCCACATGCAGGCCCTGCAGGCCGAGCCCGACCAGCAGGCCCAGCGTCACCGAACCCAGCGCGGCGATAGCGATGCGGCGCAGCGCTTCATGCCGGGCACGGGTGCGCACGCGCGATTCGATGTCCGCCGGCAGGTAGGGTTGCAGCAACGGCCACAGGCGGGGGCCATCAAGGACTTCCACCGCCTGCTTCTCGGCGGCGCTGCGGCCATCGCGTTCGATCCGGCCTTCGGTCAGCAGCACGCCACCCTTGGCGCCGGCCAGGCGCGCGGCGGCGCCCAGCTCGTTCACCGCGGCGGTACCAATGCGATAGGCCAGGCCGTGCTTGCACGACACCAGCCAGGTGTTGGGGCCATCGCTGAGCAGGAAGTCGCTGCTGGGCTCGCGTGATTCTTCGGTGGTATCGCTGAGTTCACGCAGGCCGCGCTGTTCGCGCAGCATGCGCTTGACCAGCACCGAGAACTCGCGCCAATGCATGCCGGCCAGCGCCTGCAGGCCCAGTTGCATCTCCTTCTGCCGCCGCTTGATCCACCACAGATAGACAACGGCCAGGGAACAGGTAAGCAGGGCCGACAGCAGGGCCAGGATCCAAGGAAGCATGCAGGAGGTGCGCGGAAGGGGCGAATGCGGAAGACGACAGTGTAAAGGTCGCACTATCCGGCTGGGTCAGGACGTTCCTGACAGGAAGCGTGATGGAACGCTCAGATCGGCATACGGCAGGCACGAAAAACCCGCCAATCCTGAAGCCGTGAGGGGAGGGAACAAACGGCAGCCGAAGCGATTGGCGGGTTGCTCGCGATTGTCAAACAAAATTTATTGCATTGCAACAATCGATGTTCAGGGCACGCTGTCCGGCGACTGATGGCTGCCCGGTGCGGGGGCATCGGCGCCCGAGGCCGCACGGTTTTCCAGCTTGGCCAGCCGCGCGTGCAGGGCATCGATACGGGCTTCCAGCGCGGTCACCTCGTCGGCAGTGGGCACGTGCAGGCGCTTGAGCACGCCCTGCACCTGGTCATCGAAGGCCTTTTCGACCTTGTTCCAGGTGCCGGAGGCCTTCTCGCGGGCCTCATCCAGTGAGGTTTCCACGTTGTCGCGCCAGCCCGGACCCTGTTCGCCATTGCGTTCACGGCGGCGGGCTTCCCAGGCTTCGCCTTCCTTCACCAGGCCATCGAAGAAGCGGCTGCCCTCGGCCTGTGCGCGGCCCAAGGCCCCCAGGCCAGCCAGCCAGACCTGCTGGGCCGAGTCGCTGAGCTTGCGCGAGAAGCGCTCGGCCTGGTCACCGAACGAGGCGTCGTCGTTGCGGCGGTCATCGTTTTCGTACTGGTTCATCGCACTTCCCGTGGGAGTTGGGCCTGGCCCGAGAGTAGCGCGCGTTGGCGTTGCACGGCCGTGACGGCCGGCGCCGGGGTTCAGCCCAGCTTTTCCTTCAGCACGCGCTGGATCTCGCCTTCCACCATGCCTTTCATCGCCGACAGCAGGAAGCCCAGCTTGGCGGTCACGCGCACGGCGCCCGGCTGCAGCTCGATCGCACCATCCACGCCGCTGCCGGAAAAGTTCAGCACGTCGGCGGTCCAGGACGACTTCAGGCCGAAGCGCTCGGACAGCTTGGCGGCGACCTGTTCGATCGCGGCGCGTGCCTGTGCGTCGGGCAGGGCGTGGGCGTGGCGGACATCGATGGTGGACATGCAGGCTCCTGGCGCAGGGCGGGGATGATCAATGAGGGCGAGCATTGTGCGCATCGAGGGCCGTCGCGCCAAGCACTCATCGCAGGTTCTTCTTCGTTGGCGGCCAACCTGCTAGGCTGCGCCGCGTGCAGAACCTGCTTGTTCACTTCAGTCAACAACAACAGCCCGACCAGCCACTGCGGCCCGGGGTGCAACGCATCGTGCGCCAGGCCAACGGCAGTGTGCGGCTCGGCGACGCCGGCCACGGCGCCCTGCTGCTGGCGCAGTTCTGCATGGACGATCGCGGCCTCTGGCTGCAGGTCGGCAACGGTATCCGTGGCATCCACGTGAATGGTCGACCGGTGCGCCGCATGGCCCTGCTGCGTGCGGGAGATGCGGTGTATGTGGACGGCGTGGAGATGGTGCTGCAGGGTGAGGTCGAGAGCCTGCTGCAGGCGCCCGCACCGAAGAACGATGACGGCAGCGACGAGCAGCAGCGCCTGCTGCGTGGTGTGGGTGGCCTGCATCATGGCCGCAGTTTCACCCTGTCGCGGGCCCGCCTGGTCGGTCGCGGCAGTGAGGCCGACATCGCCATCGACGATCCGGCCTTCGCCGAACAGCACGCCCGCGTGGAAGTGCACGGTGATCGTGTGCTGCTGCGCGACCTCGGCAGTGCCGACGGCACCCGGGTCAACGGCGTGGCCGTGCGCCACTGCTGGCTGCAGGCCGGCGACCAGGTGGTGTTCGATGGCCAGCACCGTTTCGTGCTGGAAGTGCCGCATGATCCACGTCGGCGCCCGCTGCCGGCCGAGGACGAGTCCAGCGAGGACGCGGAACAGGCGCCGGTGCTGCCGGTGACACCGCGCAGGGTCCGGCGCTGGCCGTGGCTGCTGGCCAGCGCCTTGTTGCTGGCGGCAGTGCTCAGCCTGCTGCTCTGGTTCGGCGCGCGCTGATCCGCATCCGCTGGGTCCGCTCTGGTGGGTGCCGACCTTGGTCGGCACGCTCCTCCGGCGGGCATGACGCCTGACGGCGTACGCCGACCAAGATCGGCGGCTACCGGAGCATTGCTGCTGGCAGATGGATTCCAATGAAACCAAATTTCCCTTGCGCCACAAGGCCGCAAGGCTGGTGCACTGCGGCATACTAGGGGTCTTGCCCCACAGGTGTGACATGACGCGCGCGTTCAACTTCAGTGCCGGCCCTGCAACCTTGCCGGAATCGGTCCTGCGCCAGGCGCAGGCGGAAATGCTGGACTGGCACGGGTCCGGTGCTTCGATCGTGGAAATGAGCCATCGCGGCGCGGAATTCATGTCCGTGGCCGCCGAGGCCGAGGCCGACCTGCGGCGCCTGCTCGACATCCCCGACGACTATGCGGTGCTGTTCCTGTCCGGTGGTGCCACCACCCAGCAGGCGCTGATCCCGCTCAACTTCGCCAGCCCCGGCCAGCGTGCCGACTATGTGGTCAGTGGCCACTGGGGCAAGACCGCGGTCAAGCAGGCCGGGGTCTACGTCGACGTCAACATCGCCGCCAGCAGCGAGGCCGATGGCTACCGCACGCTGCCGCCGCGCGCCGACTGGCAGCTTTCGCCCGATGCGGCCTACGTGCACATCACCGCCAACGAGACCATCCACGGCGTCGAGTTCCGTGATGTGCCCGACACCGGCAACGTCCCGCTGATCGCCGATTTCAGTTCGTCCATCGCCAGCGAGCCGCTGGATGTGCGCCGCTACGGCGTGATCTACGCCGGTGCGCAGAAGAACCTCGGCCCGGTCGGCATCGCGGTGATGATCATCCGCCGCGACCTGCTCGAACGCAGTGGCCAGCCGCGCGCGGACATCTTCGATTACCGTTCGCACGTTGCCCGCGATTCGATGCTCAACACGCCGCCGACCTGGAACTGGTACCTGGCCGGCCTGGTGTTCAAGTGGATGCTGGCCGAAGGCGGCGTGACCGAGTTCGCCAAGCGCAATGCCGCCAAGGCCGCGCTGGTGTACGGCGCCATCGACGGCTCCGGCGGCTTCTACCGCAATGAGGTCGCACATGCGGCCCGTTCGCGGATGAACATCCCGTTCTTCCTGCCAGATGCCGATCTCGACGCCCGCTTCGTGGCCGAGGCCAAGGCCGCCGGCCTGCTGGCGCTGAAGGGCCACAAGGTGGTCGGCGGTATCCGGGCCTCGCTGTACAACGCCATGCCGCTGGCCGGGGCCGAGGCGCTGGTCGCCTTCATGGCCGATTTCCAGCAGCGTCACGGTTGAGCAATGAATGGCGCGCACCGTCGGGTGCGTGCCCCGCAACAGGGAATTCCGATGGCAAGCAGCAAATCCAGCAAGAAGGCGCCGAAGAAGGCCGAACCGGCCAAGGACAGCGCCTCCACCAAGGCCAAGGGCAAGAGCACGTCCAAGGCCGCGTCGAACCCGGCGCCCACCCTGGCGCCGCTGGCGCTGGCCGATGTGCGCTCCAAGATCGACCAGATCGACCGCGACATCCAGAACCTGATCGCCGAGCGCGCGCGTTTCGCCCACCAGGTCGGCAAGGCCAAGGGCAAGCTGGCCGCCGCCGTGGACTACTACCGCCCCGAACGCGAAGCGCAGGTGCTGCGCATGGTGGTGGACCGCAACGAAGGCCCGCTCAGCGACGAGCTGCTGGTGCACGTCTACCGCGAGATCATGTCGGCCTGCCTGGCCCAGCAGGAGCCGCTGAAGATCGGCTACCTCGGCCCGGAAGGCACCTTCAGCCAGCAGGCCGTGCTCAAGCACTTCGGCCGCTCCGCGCTGGGCCTGCCGATGGCCAGCATCGAGGAAGTGTTCCAGGAAGTGGAAGCGGGCAACGCCGATTTCGGCGTGGTGCCGGTGGAGAATTCAGGGCAGGGCACCATCCAGATCACCCTGGACATGTTCCTGACCTCGAACCTGAAGATCTGTGGCGAAGTGGAACTGCGCGTGCAGCAGTACCTGATGTCGCGCAGCGGCCGCATCGAGGACATCGAGCGCATCTACGCGCACCCGCAGTCGTTCATGCAGACCTCGGCGTGGCTGCGTGCCAACCTGCCGAAGGCCGAAAAGATCCCGGTGTCGAGCAATGCCGAGGGTGCGCGCCGTGCGCGCAACGCCGACGACGCGGCGGCCATCGGCGGCGAGAGCGCCGGCCATGTGTACGGCCTGAAGAAGGTGGTCACCAAGCCCATCCAGAACGATGCCGACAACACCACCCGTTTCCTGGTGGTGGGCCGCAACATCTTCCCGACCTCCGGCCACGACCGTACCTCGGTGCTGGTGTTCATCCATGACAAGCCTGGTGCGCTGTTCGACGTGCTCAGCCCGTTCGCCCGCCACGGCATCAGCATGAACCGCATCGAGTCGCGCCCGTCGCACCACGGCAAGTGGGAATACGGCTTCTTCATCGACCTGGCCGGCCACATCGACGACGCGCCGATGCAGGCTGCCCTGGCCGAACTGGAAGCGCACTCGGCGCAGATCAAGGTGCTTGGCTCCTACCCGGTGGCCGTGCCCTGAGTGCTGCTGCGGCGGCAACGGCCGCCGCTCCCTGATGCATCGCCGGCACTGCCGGTGTTTACGGAATGATCGAACGATGAGCAACGCGCAACACTGGATTGCCCGCAAGGGCCAGCCGCTGCAGGGCAGCCTGACCATTCCCGGCGACAAGTCGGTCTCGCACCGCTCGGTGATGTTCGCCGCGCTCGCCGATGGTACCTCGCATATCGAAGGCTTCCTGGAAGGCGAAGACACCCGCGCCACCGCGCGCATCTTCAGCCAGCTCGGCGTGCGTATGGAAACGCCCAGCCCGTCGCAGCGCATCGTGCATGGCGTCGGCATCGACGGCCTGCAGGCACCCAGCGCACCGCTGGACTGCGGCAACGCCGGTACCGGCATGCGCCTGCTCGCCGGCCTGCTGGCAGGCCAGGCCTTCGATTGCACACTGATCGGCGATGAGTCGTTGTCGGGCCGCCCGATGCGCCGCGTCACCGGCCCGCTGTCGCAGATGGGCGCGAAGATCGACACCCAGGACGACGGCACGCCGCCGCTGCACGTGCATGGCGGCCAGTCGCTGCACGGCATCGACTTCGCCTCGCCGGTGGCCAGTGCACAGATCAAGTCGGCGGTGCTGTTGGCCGGCCTGTACGCGCAGGGCGAAACCCGGGTGACCGAACCGCACCCGACGCGTGACTACACCGAACGCATGCTGTCGGCGTTCGGCGTGGACATCGAATTCTCGCCGGGCAAGGCGCGCCTGCGTGGCGGCCAGCGCCTGCGCGCCACGGACATCGTGGTGCCGGCCGACTTCTCGTCTGCGGCGTTCTACCTCGTGGCCGCCAGCATCATTCCCGGTTCCGAGCTGCGCCTGAAGCAGGTCGGCCTGAACCCGCGTCGCACCGGCCTGCTGCATGCGTTGCGCCTGATGGGCGCGGACATCACCGAAGAGAATCCGGCCGAGCAGGGCGGTGAGCCCGTCGCTGATCTGGTGGTGCGCTACGCTCAGTTGAAGGGTGCACGTATCCCGGAAGCGCTGGTGCCGGACATGATCGACGAGTTCCCGGCGCTGTTCGTGGCGGCTGCGGCCGCACAAGGCCA
This sequence comes from Stenotrophomonas sp. 59, assembly GCF_030291095.1. NCBI lineage: Bacteria > Pseudomonadati > Pseudomonadota > Gammaproteobacteria > Lysobacterales > Lysobacteraceae > Stenotrophomonas > Stenotrophomonas sp. 59. The sequence continues at coordinate 2,815,893 of NZ_CP127408.1, read as the reverse complement.
GACCGTGGTGAGCGGTGCGGCCGAGCTGCGGGTGAAGGAATCCGATCGTCTCGCTGCGATGGCCACCGGCCTGCGCGCGCTGGGCATGCAGGTGGACGAAACCGAAGACGGTGCCACCCTGCACGGCGGCGTGCGCCTGGGCAGCGGCACCATCGAAAGCCACGGTGACCATCGCATCGCCATGGCGTTCGCTATTGCCGGCCAGATCAGCGATGGCGAAGTACGCATCAACGATATCGCCAACGTCGCCACGTCGTTCCCGGACTTCGACGGCCTTGCGCGCAGCGCCGGGTTCAACCTGGCCTGACCGGCGCCGTCGGACACGGTGTGGGTAGCGCCGGGCCATGCCCGGCGGATCGCATTCCGCGGTAGCTGCCGACCTTGGTTGGCACGCTTTTCCGCATAAAAGGACGGAGGCCGAAGCCTCCGTCTAAACATCACGAACCCCTCGTCCGCGATCAACGCTGCTCGGTACGGAAATCCACCGGGACCCGCACCACGCTGGTGATGGCACGGCCTTCGTGCATCGCCGGCTGGAACTTCCAGTTCTGCACAGTGCTCAGCACTGCGCGGTCCAGATCGCGACTGCGCTCGCCGCTGCGCGAAACGATCGCGGCATTGGCGACGTTGCCGCGGGTATCGACACTCAGGCTGGCGATCACGCTGCCCTGCACGCCACTACGCAGCGCAGCGGCGGGGTAGGTGGGCATGCGGTTGCTGGCCAGCGGGCGGGCCTCACGATTTCGCACTACCGGCGCGGCCTTCCGCGAAGCAGTAGCCGGGGATGCCTGGCGCGCGGCAGGGGCTGCCGCATCCGTCACCACTGCCTGCTCAGGGGCGGGCAGCATGCGCTCACCAACTGGCGCCGGTGCCACGTCTTCCTGGTTTGAATGACGCAGCCAGAGCAGGGCGGCAGCAAACATCGCCACGATCAGCGCGATCCACATCCAGGGCGACGTGGGTTTGTGCTGCAGGCTGGAATCCTCCTGCAGATGCGGCGAATGAAGGTCTTCGTGGGTGGTGGCAGTCATCGCTAACTCCTTCCGTCAATGGACGACGTGGGAAGTGTTGCGCGAGCCACGGACGAGAAGTGTCAGCGTTGCGTCAACGCCACCGGCAGGGTTCAGTTTGCCTGCCGGGAAGCGTTCAGTTACTGCGTCTTGAAGTCGAACGGCACTTCAATGCTGCCAGGGACGGCCTGGCCGTTGCTCTGCGCCGGAGTGAAGCGCCAGCGGCGCACGGCGTCGGTGGCGGCACGGTCGAGCTCGCGTGAGCCGCTGCGCTGGATCACCGTGGCATTGTTCGGATAGCCGGTGGCGTCCACGTCCACCCGCACCACCACGGTGCCGGTCTCGCCAGCGCGCAGCGCAGCGGCCGGGTAGGCGGGCGGCGGCGACTGGCCGGCAATCGGCATCGGCTGGCTGTTGCCGGTGGCCGCCGGCGCAGGGCCCGGTGCGGCCGGGGCTGCTTCAGCGATGGGGGCAGGCGGCGGTGGGGCCGTTTCGACCAGCTTTGGTGCTTCTTCCTCTACCGGGGCCGGCTTGGCATCGGGCATGTCGCTGGAACCGGCCGCAGCGGCCAACGGCTCCGGCAGGGGCTCGATCTGGGCGGTTTCCTGCGGCGTCTGGGCGGCAGGATCGGCGCGGAAGAACTCCTTGTCGCGACCGGTCAGCCAGACCAGCACGAACAGCAGTACGCCCACGCCGAAGGCGATGCCAGCGATCTTCAGGGCGTTGCGCGGGATATGCACAGTGAACGACTTGGCGGACGACGAGCGGGGTGCAGACATGGACCGGACCAGTACGGAATGGCTCGATTCTGCCACGGCGGGAATGAACCGGGCGGCAGAAATCCGTATAACAGGCGATAATCCCATCCCTGATACCCACCACGACACCTGCCATGCTTGATCCAGCCCTGCTCCGCCACCAGCCCGCCGACCTCGCCGAACGCCTGCGCACCAGTCGCGGCTTCGAGCTCGACGTGTCTGCCCTGGAGTCCCTGGAGGCCGATCGCAAGCGCATCCAGGTGCGGACCCAGGAGCTGCAGAGCCTGCGCAACAGCCGTTCCAAGGCCATCGGCCAGGCCAAGGCCAAGGGCGAGGACGTCTCGACCATCATGGCCGAGGTCGCAGCCTTCGCTGACGAGCTGAAGGCCTCGGAAGTGGCGCTGGACGAGCTGCGCGAGAAGATCGAAACGATCTCGATGGGCATTCCGAACCTGCCGGCCGATGACGTGCCGGCCGGTGCCGACGAGAACGACAACGTCGAGCAGGCGCGCTGGGGCACCCCGCGCCAGTTCGACTTCAAGGTGCTCGACCACGTCGAACTGGGCGCCCGCAACGGCTGGCTGGACGGCGAGACCGCGGCCAAGCTGTCCGGCTCGCGCTTCACCGTGCTGCGCGGCCCGATCGCGCGCCTGCACCGTGCGCTGGCCCAGTTCATGGTCGACCTGCACACCGGTGAGCACGGCTATGAAGAAACCAACGTGCCGCTGCTGGTCAACGCCGATTCGCTGCGTGGCACCAGCCAGCTGCCGAAGTTCGAGGACGACCTGTTCAAGACCGCCGTGGGTGACTCCACGCGTTACCTGATTCCGACCTCGGAAGTGCCGCTGACCAACATCGTGCGCGACGAGATCGTCGAGGCCGAGCGCCTGCCGCTGCGCATGACCGCCCACTCGATGTGCTTCCGCGCCGAGGCGGGCAGCGGCGGCCGCGATGTGCGCGGCATGATCCGCCAGCACCAGTTCGAGAAGGTCGAGCTGGTCTCGATCAGCCGCCCGGAAGACAGCGACGCCGAACACCAGCGCATGACCCGCTGCGCCGAAGTGGTGCTGGAAAAGCTGGGCCTGCCGTACCGCAAGGTGCTGCTGTGCACCGGCGACATGGGCTTCTCGGCCATCAAGACCTACGATCTGGAAGTCTGGCTGCCGTCGCAGGAGACCTACCGCGAGATCTCCTCGTGCTCGAACTGTGGTGACTTCCAGGCCCGCCGCATGCAGGCGCGCTGGCGCAACCCGTCCACCGGCAAGCCGGAACTGGCGCACACCCTGAACGGCTCGGGCGTGGCCGTCGGCCGCGCGATGATCGCGGTGATGGAGAACTACCAGAATGCCGACGGCAGCATCACCGTGCCGGAAGCGCTGCGCCCGTACATGGGCGGCCTGGAAACCATCGCCTGACCGGTAGCGCCGGGCCATGCCCGGCGTCCTCGGCGGTTCATCCACGCGTGGCGTGGATCTACCGAAGCATCGGTGGATTCACACCGGACGCCGTAGGGCTACATCCACGCGATGCGTGGATGAACCCCACAATCACTCCACAACCCGCACCTTCTCCAACGGCACCCATCCCGGCTCGCCCGTCTCCGGCACGCACCACGCCCAGCCATTGAGCGTGCGCTGCCCACGCAGCAGCTGGCCGGGATCCACATCCAGCTCCCGCGCGCAGTAATCCTCCGTGGCAAACGCGTCACCCTGCGCAGTGCGACCGATCACCGGTGCCGGCACGAATCCGGGCTGTTGCCCCTCGGCTTCGCACAGGAACCAGTCCTCCCAGCCCTCCGGGCCTTCATAGCGTTCGCCCACCACCAGTGCCTGTCCGCGGCGCAGGGTGATCGGGTGCGGAAATTCGCTGCGGTGCGCAGTCGTCACGATGTAGTTCATGGCCCCAGCCTAACGCCCTGTTGAACCCCGCGCACGGCGCCGCATCCACGCATGGCGTGGATCTACCGCGCGTGCATCAGTAGATCCACGCCGTGCGTGGATAGCGCAGGCCCTCAGGCCAGGCGCCACAAAAAAGCGGCCCCGCACAGCGGGGCCGCCAGGGTGGGCCGGGATGGGGGAGGGGATCCCGACCCGCGTTCAGCGCCTCGACGAGGAGAGAGCGGCGCCGAACGTTGGAACGCTTATGCAGCGGCGGCTTCAGCCGCTTCGTGCGACGGCAGAGCCGCCAGCGCGCCAGCGATGGCGTCTTCACGGTGCTGCGGCGAGTAGGCGATGCCCTCGGCGCGCACGAACTCGATGTCGTTGATGCCCCAGAAGGCGAACGTCTGGCGCAGGAACGGCTCCTGGAAGTCGGCCGGCGAATCGGTATAGATGCCGCCGCGGCTGCTGACCACGATCACGCGCTTGCCGCCGGCCAGGCCGATCGGGCCATTCTCGGTGTACTTGAAGGTGCGCCCGGCCACGGCCACGCGGTCGATCCAGGCCTTCAGGGTGGACGGGATGCTGAAGTTGTACATCGGCGCGCCGATCACCACGATGTCCGCAGCCAGGAACTGCTCGAGCACCTGTTCAGCATCGGCGGCTTCGGCCGAGTCGGCCTTGGCCAGCGAGCTGCTGCGCAGATGCGGTACCGGATTGGCGTCAAGATCGCGATAATCGATCTGCAGGCCTTCGACCTGCTGCTTGAACCGGGCCACCACGGCGGCGGTCAGGTGGCGGGAGACGGAGTTCTCGCCAAGCACGCTGGCGTCGAGATGCAGAAGCTTCATGGCAGTCACCTATGTTCTGGAAGGAAGAAGCGGGTAGGCCCCGCCGACGGAGAGAACGATAGGTTGTTGCAAAGGCGGGATAAAGGTGATTGAATGCCACGTATTGTTCTAGATATGGAACTCGGGCATGCATGACCTGAATGATCTGTACTACTTTGCGATGGTGGTCGACCACGGCGGATTTGCCGCCGCCGAGCGCGCGCTGGGCATCCCCAAGTCGCGCCTGAGCCGCCGTATCAGCCAGCTGGAGACCGACCTGGGCGTGCGCCTGCTGCAGCGCTCCACGCGCCGTTTCGCGGTCACCGACGTCGGCACCAGCGTGCACCGCCACGCGCAGACGATGCTGGCCGAGGCGCAGGCCGCCCGCGAAGTTGTCGACCGCCTCAGCGCGGAACCGCGCGGCGTGGTGCGCGCCAGCGTGCCGGTGTCGCTGGCGCAGATGCAGTTGCCCAAGCTGCTGCCCAAGTTCCTCGAGCAGTACCCGAAGGTGCGCCTGCAGCTGAACATCAGCAACCGCCGCGTGGACATCATCAATGAAGGCTACGACGTGGCCCTGCGCGTGCGTTCGCGCCTGGACGACGACGGCAGCCTGGTGATGCGCAGCTTCGGCCAGGTGCAGGAACTGCTGGTGGCCAGCCCGAAGTACCTGGACCGTGCCGGACGCCCCAAGGACCCGGAAGAACTGACCCAGCACGTCACCCTCAGCATCAGCGAAGACGAAGCACGCCAGCGCTGGGAACTGCATGGTCCGGAAGGCGAAGTGCGCCGGGTCGACCTGCAGCCGCGGGTAGCCGGTTTCGACTTCCCGCTGCTGCAGAGCATGGTGAAGGATGGCTTCGGCATCACCATGCTGCCGGAAACCGTATGCGCCGACGCCGTGCGCAATGGCGAACTGGAAGTGGTGCTGCCGGACTGGTCGCTGCCGCAGGGCGTGTGCCATGCCGTGTTCGCCTCGCGCCGTGGCCTGCTGCCGGCGGTGCGTGTTTTCATCGACTTCCTGGCCGAACATCTGCCGCCGCAGCTGGAGGCCTCACGCCTGCATTGCGATGGAGCCTGTGAGAAGGCCAAGGAGCGCATCAAGGCCAGTGCTCTGGGCGCGCTGGCGGTGGATGCGGGCTGAGAGAGCTGAACGGTAGCGCCGGGCCATGCCCGGCGTTGCTGTTTCCGGGGTCGATCACTTCCGCCCGAACAACCGGTCCCAGAAGCTGCGCTGCGGTGCCGGCATCGGCGTGGGGGCGGCAGCCACCACCGGCGCTTCCAGTACTGCCATCAGCTCCGCGCTGCGCGGCTTCTTCAGGAAGCGCGCATAGTCCAAGTAGCTGGTCACTTTGCTCATGTGCAGGCGCTCCGGCATCGCCGGCAAGACGCCGCCCTGCAGCAGCACCCGCAACGCCTCCGGGCGGTCCAGCCGGATCGCCTCGAACACCGCGGTGCCGCCGCAGCCCGGTTCGATCTGATTGGCGCGCTGCGGCGCATCCTTCAACAGGTCGCGCAGCGCATCCGCGTCGTCGCGCTCCACCGCGGCCACCAGTCGTGCCAGTGCCTCGGATTCCGCCGCGGGCAGGCTGTCGCGATAGGCCTGGTCGGCGATCTCGCGCTCGTCGCGCCCGTCACCGCCCTGGATGCTCAGGAAATCGGTGACCAGTGCTACCGGAATGCCGGACGTATCCAGCGCCCAGTAGCTCGGATAGACGCCGTCGCCCCAGCCGCTGGTGAATACGACCAGGCCGTGTGGCGAGTCCTCGCCCCAAGGGCGGTACTCGGCGCCTTCATCCAGGCCGTCGTGGTCGATCAGGGCATCCGACCACGCATTGTCTTCGTCGCCATCGGCCTGTTCGATCAGGGCCAGCAGTGCCTGCTGGGTGTCGGTGTCCATGAAACAGCCGATGCCGGCGTCGACCGGATAGCCGATGAAGCTGTCCTCATCCAGGCCGGACAGGTCCTGCGTGGTCCAGCGTGCCATCTGCCAGTGCAGGGCAGATGCTGTGAGGGCTTGGCGGGGCTTGAACCAGACCACGGCCAGTGCAGGGCGGCCGCTGTGCACGATGATCTCCACCGGATGCCGACCCACCGGAGCGGTGTAGTCGGCCAGCGCCGGCGCCTCGGCCTGGACCAGCGGATCGCAGACCACCAGATGCCCGCTGCTGACCGGCAGGTAGCCGGCGAAGGTGCGGTGCAGGGCCACTGCGGCCAGCTGGGTATCGTCCAGCAGGGTGGTGCGCAGGTTGGCCAGATCGAGGTGGGCCATGGGGGCTCCGATTGCAGTCGAGCCCCCACCGTGCCGGATGCGAAGGGCGGGAGCAAGGGTGGTCTTGGGCAAATGGCCTTCACGTGCGAGAATACGCCGCTGCCCGGGCGACCGGGACCCGATTGGAGAGATGGCCGAGCGGTTTAAGGCACCGGTCTTGAAAACCGGCGAAGGGTTAAACCTTCCGTGGGTTCGAATCCCACTCTCTCCGCCAGCTGTTTAAAAGAGCCTCTGGGAACAGGGGCTTTTTTGTGTCTACGGCCCTTGCTGACCAGCCATCCGGTCACGAGGGTCAGGTGAACGAGTAAACCGGTGCAGTCCTCTGGCAGCAGGGAATTGCTTCATTCAAGGACGGTAATCGTTCCAGGTGCACAAGCGCTGACGTTGGCGCCAGGCAATTTGAATGTGCCAGACACCCGCGCTAGGCTTCGGATGCCCAAGGAGGGCGACCAACGGAGTCATGGCATGAAGATTGGATTCAAGCTTTCTGTTGCTGTTGCGGCCTGTGCGTTGACCTTTGGAATCGGCAGCGCCACGGCGAAAGCCCCTGGCCCTTGTTCCGTCTGCGAGGTCCAGTACATTGCATGCGAGGCGTCAGGTACAGACTTGAGTATCTGTACCCGGAACTATATGCAATGCCTGCGTCTGAACGGCTGCATTATCCCGTAATAAGATGCGGCGAGGACGTGTGGGGACCTTGCGATACCCTGCAGCCTCGTCACCATCCAGACAGAAGCCTCGGTCCTGCCGGGGCTTTTTCATTTCCGGAGACGCCATGGCGCGCGTCATGCCGGGGGCGAAACCGAGACGGTGCTTGTGTGCCCTGTTGCAGGCAGACATATGTGGGGGAAGCGGGATGCATTCATCCCCGACGCGCACCTTTCGGCTTGTTGTGGCACAACGGATAGCTCGAGCACGACCGGAAAGCCCCATGCGGTCCATTGCGGTCCACGAACACGCCCACCTTGCACACCGGGCAGCGCTCTTCGTTGATGGCCGCACCTGAAATCGTGGTCACTTCCACCGCGCCGTCCCGCACCAGCTCATCCAGGAACGGCGAGTGCTTGCCCCGCAGCGTGAACATCGCAACCGACCTCCGCGCACGCGTCAGTGCGACATAGAACAACCGCCGTTCTTCGCTCAGTGGGTAGCTGTCTCCATCCGGCATCGCCAGCGAAAGCACCGGGTCGTCCGACCGCAGGCTGGGGAAGCCTCGGTGGATCATCCCTGGCAGAATCACATAATCCGCCTCGCGCCCCTTCGATCGATGTGCGGTCAGAAACTCGACGTCCATCGTGCTGCCGAAGGCGGTCTTCCAATCCGGTGGCACCGCACTGCGATCGGCGCGGTAGCGCCCCAGGATGAAGACCGTCACGCGTCCGTTGCGTCCTTGCGGCACCGCCCCGGACGACAACTGCTGATGCAGCCTGGCGAGGTATTGGCGAACACCATCCTGCACTTCCTCACGCCGATTCATCTGGAACGCCTGCAGCACCGGGCCCACCGCCGGCGTCGCAGAACGAACCGCCTTGGCGATCTGCACCGGATTGCGGCTGATGAAGCGGCCGGACGCATCGCAGAGCGCCTGCGGGCAGCGGAATGTCTGCTCCAGTTTCAGCACCTGGCCCTGTCCCATCCACTCGCGGAATCCGGTCATCACTGAAACGTCGGCGCCGGCGAAGCGATTGATCGACTGCCAGTCATCGCCTACCGCAAACAGGTAGCGCCCTGGTTTACTGACCAATGCTCGGCAGAGACGGGCGCGGGCGCGCGAGGCATCCTGGAATTCGTCGGCCATCACCAGTTCGTAGGGCGATTCATAGCGGCCCTGTTCCAGCAGTCCGGCCGCCATGTTGAGCATGTCTTCGAAATCGATGCCGTGCTCGTCAGCCAGTGCGTTGTCCCAAGCCTGGAAAACAGGGCTGGCAATCTCCAGGAAGCGCCGATGCCGTTCCTTGAACTGATCTTCGGGCATCTGCCGCAGGCGCTCGGCCATGTCATCCAGCGTCAGGCAGTTGCTCTTTGCGTGGGCAATGAATGTGCGCATCAGCCCGATCAGGTCCGCGTCCGGCATGGGCTTTGCGCCCTGCTCGGGTAGCTCGCGGTCGGGGTTGGGGTCGAGTTCGACACCGGACCCGTCAAGCCTCTCCGCAAGATCCTGCAGGGCATGTCCACTGCGAAGACCGAACGAGGTGGTCTCGACAAGGGCGGTGCCGCGTGCCGCGTGCTGCTGGCGCTTCCAGTGCATACCTTCGGCGTAATGGGCGAAGTGCGCCGGCGGCTGGCCATCGCCATCCAGCGCAAAGTGCTCGTGATACAGCCCGGCATCCGGGTAATAGAAGTCGGGGCGATACTGGCGATGGGTGTCGGTGGCCGTATCGAATTCGTAGCGCCGCTCGTAGTCGTACGTCACGCCGTTGTAGAAGAGCCAGTCGGCGATGACGCACTCTTCCAGGCTCTTCACCCGCTCACCCTGCAGGGCGCGGATGTAGGGCGTGCCATCGCGGTCGTAGCCGTCGGCCTCCATTTCCGCACCGAATGGCGGCAGGTCGCGCCCGAACACCAGGCGGAACATGTCCCATTGGGTGCGGAAGTGGGTCGAGCGGTCCTTCAGGTCATCCACCAGTTCGGCCAGCTTGTTGAAGCCCAATGTGGCGTCAGTGGCCCATTCCGGGATATCGGGCTTGCGCCCCGTGGCTTTGGCGATGATGGCCAGGCCCAGGGCGTGGAAGGTCCGCGACTCAACCACGGTGTCGCCCATGCCGAGCCGATCGAAGGATCGCTGCGCGCGCTCCTCCAGCTCCTTGGCAGCATCCTTGTTGAAGGCGAGCATCACGATGCGTTCGGGTTCGACAAAGCCGCGGTCAATGGCATACGCGGCCTTGGCGACCATGGTGGAGGTCTTGCCGGAACCGGCCGCGGCCACGACCTGGACCCGGTTGTCGAAGCAGATGACGGCGCGGGCCTGTTCCTCGGTCAGCGGTCTGCTCTCGACCCGGTCCAGGAAGGCCTTGGCCAGCACCAGCTCCCGCGTCGCCATGGTCGCATTGGCGTCCCCCCATACGGCGGGCCAATCCAGCTGCCAGTCGTGCAGGGCATCCAATGCGGCACGATGGCTATGGGAGTGCAGGTCGTCGTGCACATCCTCATCAAGGAACAGCCGTTCCAGCTCGGCCGGCGACAAGGGCAGGGCGGGGCGCTCGGCCAGCAGGATGTGCTGCTGTTCGTGGGTGATCCAGCGGCGGCCGGCGGTGCCCCGGTCAGTGAGGGCGTCGGCCTCGGCCAGCCACGATTGGATCTGCTCCAGAATCGTATCGAACAAGGCCTTGCGCCCACGCGCGGTGCGCGCAAAGTGCAGGTGCTGCAGGGCCGCAGCAAGCCGGGACGCTTGTCCGTTGGGGAGCCCGTCTACGCACAGCCCGGCGGCATCGCCGGTCTGCAGCTCGACCCGTGACCAGAAGACCCCTGGATGGATCTGCACCTGCTGGTCATCATCCACGCGCAACCGGTACTGCTGGCCGGAGACACTGAGTTCAACGCACTCGCCATCAAGCCGCAGCGACCAATGGGGCGAACGGGTCACGCGTCGGCCCCAGCCCGAGGGGCACCATTCCATAGACATCCAGATACTGCCTTGCAAGCGTCAATAGGGCTTTTTGAGCCCCCAAGCCCACATGATAAGGGGCCTTGACGATGCGTGCGGCCTTGCCCGCGGGCACGGCATCACTCGTAGGCGCGATCCTGCTTCGTCGGCGGGACTTCGACCACATCACCGCGCCGGATCAGCTCATCCAGATCCACCGCCGAAGCGGCCAAGGCATCCTGCGCATCGAAATCCCACTTGTCCTTGTACTCGCGTGCCAGCAGATCGCAGACCGCCTTGGCGCGCGAATAGGCATCGTCCTTGCCCTCGTTCTGCTTCAATGCATCACGATGGATCTGGCACAGCGTGAGCTGGTGCGCATCCTCGGCGCGCTCGCGCTCCCAGATGATGTCGGGCAGGCCCGAAAGCGCAGCGGCAAGCGCGAATGCGGTCATTGGCATGTCAGGTGTCCAGGCGGCGATGGGAACCCGAGCGTATGCGAGCGGCGTTGGCTTGAGGCCACCGCCGCCCGCGTCGTTTCACTGCGTGTTCACCATTCGCCGCAGCATGGAAACTGCATCAAATGCAGTTGATCCAGACGATCTGCTCACGCATTCACATCCACCACAATCCGCCCACGTACCTTGCCTGGGATGATCTGGTCGTAGACATCCAGCACCTCGGCAAGCCCGATCAACTGCACGGTGCTTTCCAGCTTCTGCGGGTCCAGGTCGGTGGCAAGTCGGTCCCATGCACGCTGGCGGACGGCCTGCGGCGCATTCACCGAATCCACGCCGGCAAGCGTCACGTTGCGAAGAATGAAGGGCAGCACCGAGCCATGCAGCTCGTCACTCTGCGCCAGCCCGCAGGCGGCCACTGCGCCACGGTATTTCGTCTCGGCAATGGCGTTGACGAGGGTGGGACCGCCCGCCACATCGACCACGCCGGCCCAGCGCTCGGCACTCACCGGCCGGTCGCGCGGGGCTGAAAGCTGCGCGCGGTCGATGATCTCGGCGGCGCCCAGGCTGTGCAGATACTCGGCGTGTTCAGGTCGCCCGGTGGCAGCCACTACGCGATAGCCCAGCTTGGACAGGATCGCCACCGCAATCGAGCCGACGCCGCCGTTGGCGCCGGTGACCAGTACATCGCCCTTCCCGGGCGTTACGCCGGCATCTTCCAGTGCCAGCACGCACAGCATCGCGGTATAGCCTGCTGTGCCGATGGCCATGGCGTCGCGGGTGCTCAGGTTGGCGGGAATCCTGTTGAGCCATTCGCCGCGAACACGGGCACGCTGGGCGAGGCCGCCGTGGTGGCCCATGCTGAGATCCCAGCCGTTCAACACCACGCGGTCACCGGGTTGGAAACCGGCATTGCCCGATTCCAGTACAACGCCAGCCAGGTCGATGCCAGGGATCAACGGGAACGTCCGGATCACCGGGCGCGTGCCGGTGAGGGCCAGCGCGTCCTTGTAGTTCAGCGTGGAGTACTCGACCTGCACCAGCACGTCGCCATCCATCAGGTTGGCTTCATCGAAATCGACCAGCTCCGTGGATACGCCGTCGTTGGTCTTGCGGGTCAGCAGTGCCTTGAAACTCATGGTGCGGTCTCACGTTCAGTGGATGAGCCCATGCTAGGCTCGCACCGTTATCGCAACAAGAACGATGATTTTCCGTAGGTACTATGGTTTTCCGGAGTATGCATGCGTAGCAGACGATGGGACGGCAAGAGCGGTTGCGCCGTGGAAGTCACGCTGTCGGTGATGGGCGGCGTGTGGAAGCCGATCATTCTGTTTCACCTGATGACAGGCAAGCGACGCTTCATGGAGCTGACGCGGCGTGTGCCCAACGCCACCCAGTCCATGCTGACCAGCCAGCTGCGGGAACTGGAGGCTGACGGGGTGGTGATCCGCCATGTCTATCCCGAGGTGCCACCGAAGGTGGAATACGAGCTTTCCGAATTCGGGCGCACGCTGGTGCCCGTGCTGCTGGCCATGCGGGAGTGGGGTGAAACCTATCGCGGCCATAAAGGCACGGACAGCGACGGCTGAGGCGTGAAGCGGCGAGCCGAGCGTCGTCGCCATGGCTCTTGAACCCCTGCAGCATTCCGGAGGCCGCGGCAATAGCCGCAGTACTGCAGGCAGCGCATGTGGAGCGCTGCCTCGCTCCGTGAAGGGCGGTGATGCGGTTCCTGTTCCGTTGACGCCCACTTCCCTATAGTGGCGCCGGAACCCTGCAATGGAATGCCCATGCACGTGATGTCCCCCCGCCGTTGCCTGGCGCTGGCACTTGCCGTCGTAATGAGTGCCGGCGCGTGTGCACGGCCGCCGTCCACCGAACACGAAAGGAATCCCGCCATGTCCGGCGCAACCCAGACCGGCCGCACGATCAACGGCCACACCTATACCGACGCGCCTGTGGACGTGAAGCTCGGGCCGAACACCTTCCGCATTCCGGCCAACTACCTGGACAGCCAGATCGCGCCGTGGCCGGGCGAGGGTGTGACGCTGGTCATCGAGTGGCCGGACATGAAGCCGACGGCGCCGGGTGCCCGGGCCAATCCGCGTACGAATGATTTCCGGAAGGAGATTCCCATTCGGATCAACTACGTTGATCGGGTTCCCGTCGAAACACTGCTCTCAAGGCTGTCGTCAAATGAAGCCATCACGGAGGAGGGCTCTGTGGAAAGGGAGGATCCCAGGGACCGTCTCGATCAACGCGTTGCACAGCCGGAGACCTTGGGTCTGACGCCCTATGCAATCGATGAAGCGAAGATGGTGGTGTACGCGAAGATGCATGAGGCGCGGTACGGGAAGCCGCCTGTCCGCAATCCGGCCTATGAGAGAGACTGGTACATCGCACGCCAGGGCGATGGCCGCATCAGCTCGTTCATCAAATGTGACGGCGAGGAATTCCGACGCGATGGCGTGCGGCTGGAGGGGGACGAGGTGATCAGCGAGCCGGGAGAAGTGGCAGCGGGCTGCGTTCACTATTTCGTGGACATCGACAACAGGCTGTCCATCAGCCTGGACTACAAGAGAGCGTTTCTGAAGGACTGGAAACGCATGGAAGAGGCCGTCAGGGAAGTCATCGCACGTACCCGGTCCAAGTGACCGGTGATTCAGGGAAGAGAAGGGGCAAGGCATGAGTGGATTGACCGAACACGATCTCAGAATCCTTGGCAGCTATGCCAGAGATGGCAACCGCGAGCTTTACTGGAACTACCTGTCGCAGCTGCCGGGCGCCGATGGGTACGGGACACTGGCACTGGGTGTTGTACGCAATGACAGCCTGCCGGGGCGCGTAGCGAACAGCTATGCACAGAGCTACGCGAAGACCCAGCAGGAAGAGGGATCCCGTTTCTCGAATGCACAGTTGACCGAGCGGCAATGGGAGTCCTTCGGGCAGACCCTGCTCGAAAGAGATCTTGAACTGCGGCGGCAGTGGATGAACGAACGCCGCCCAGACCTGGCACTGAATCTTCCCGGCAAGGATGTGATGCTGGCGCACGACCGTGCGTTTGAACGGCATGAACTGGACCCCAATTGCTGGACCCCGCGCGTGCTGCTGGAAGCGGCCGAACAGAAGAGCGGCCCCGCGAAGCTGGAACAGATCTGGACCAACATGCTCAACAACGACTATGCCGGGGGGCCCCGCGTAGGCAACACCAGCGTCGATGCCATCAGCCAGATGGGATGGACGAAGGGTGGCCAGTACCTGACCCGGTTGAGCGTGCTGGAAGCCACCCAGGCCCTGGAAGGCCGCTCAGCGGTCGATCCGAACGTGATCGGTGGCAACAGCTACTACGCGATGTACTTCGAAGCGGACAGGAAGTGGGCCAGTGTCAGCGCGGGTGGCGGCCAGATGTCGCTGCGCGAGATTACCGACCCCGCCCGCATCGCCGAACTCAACGACGCTCGCGACGTCCGCCTGGAGCGACAGGAAAAACGTACCCGGTTCCACCCGGACGACCCGTATCGGACCATAACCCGCAGCCCGCTTACCGCAGCAGTGGACGACATGCCTGATCCCTCACTGGCACCGACCCGCCTGGCCGACATTGGTCCTGGCCACCGTGAGTACGCACTGATGCAGCAGGTACGCGAAGGCGTGGCCGCGATCGATGCCAGCGCCGGGCGTACCCATGATGAGGACAGCGAGCGTCTTGTGGCGAGCGTGATGGCATTGGCCCGCCGCAATCAGCTTGAACGTGCCGACCATGTGCTGCTGAGCGCCCAGACCGCCGACAGCCCCGCAGGGCGGAACGTGTTCGTGGTGCAGGGCGGGATGAACGATCCCGCACACCTGCACGCCTCGATGCCCACTGACGTGGCGGTGCAGACCCCGGTTGTGCAGTCACTGCAGCAGATCGAGGCCGTCAGCCTGGACCGCCAACCGGCGGCTGTGCAGCGCCAGCAGGACATTGACGTGCAGGACCGCGAGAGCCCTGCGATGCGGATGGGGTGAAACCACAGCGCCGGGCCGCCAATGCCAGCCCCCGGATGGGGGCCGGCACGCATCACGGCAACGCGTGACTTACGGGATGGTGCAGCCGCTGTTTCTCAGGCAACGGGCGAACGCCGGATAGCAGACGTTCTCGCCATTACCCGCCGCCAGACAGGCGTCGTAGGCGGTGTAGCACGGGGTACAGCGGGACTGCGCGGAGGCACTGCCGATTCCCAGGGTCAGTGCAGCAGCCGCAATAGCAACAGACAGCTTGAATCCAATCTTCATGCTTCACTCCGTTGATAGCCCTCCTTGGGCAACTCGGAGGCTATCGTGGGAAGAGGGTGTATTCAACCCGCGCTGCGTCCGGATGGGCATCCATCTTCAGCGCCCCGCCCCGGATTCACCTTGTTGGCGCGTCTGAAGTCTGTGCGGCCACCATGGCCTGCTGCATTTCCTTCAGCGACAGATAGCCATCACCATCGGTGTCCAGGCCCGCAAAGTACTTCGCGATCTCCGGCACCACGGTGGCCTCCTCTTTGCTGATCCTTCCGTCCTTGTTGGTGTCCATGGCAGTGAACGCAGCGTCGATCGAATCCGCCTGCTTGCTGAAGCGTCCCTGCTGGAACTTCGTGTACTCGGCCTTGTCGACGCGTCCATCCTTGTTGGCATCCATCGCGGTGAACGTGGAATCGATGTAGGCCTGTCTCGGGTCGGCCGGTGCGGCCCCGGCAAGCAATGGGGTAGCGCACAGGGCAATCAACAGAGCAGTTCTGGTCATGGGGTGTTTGTCCTTGTTGAGGGTCAATCAGCGGCAGGGATAGGTGTAGCCGTCGGCGCCGCGATAGGTATCGTTGCGGCGGTCGTAGTTGCCGTAGCGGTTCATGCAGTAGTCGGCGCGTTTGCGGGTCTCGCGCTCACGCTTGGCGGCTGCGGCGATCACGCCGGCCACCACCGCCGCGCCCACCACGCCCACCACCACGCCGGTGGCCTTTGCGTCGTGCCGGCGCTCGCGTTCCCGCTCACGTTCGCGTTCACGTTCACGACGCTCCCAGGCATCACGATCGCGATCACGGTAGTCCTGGTTCCACTGCGGGGCGTAGCGATCGCCTCGTTGCGCATGGGCGTCGCTGGAGTAGGGCAACAGCACAAGCAGTTGTACGGTTGCTGCCAGCAGTAGTGCGGTTCTTCCTGGTTTCAGAAACATCGTCCAGCTCCTGTGCGGACATTGTTGGTAGCTGCAGTACACATCGCAGACATTGCGCGAACCTGCCGTCACTGCTGGCAGATGCCGTGGCTATCGAACCAGTGCTTCCACCGGGTCCAGCCGGGCAGCGCGGCGTGCGGGCAGGAAGCCGAAGCCAATACCAATCAAGCTGGAACAGGCGAATGCGGCCAGAATCGAATGGACGGAGAACACCAGGCTGAAACCCGCGTCGGCCAGTTCCAGGGCCGCGCCCAGTGCCAGGGCCACGCCGATGCCGAGCACGCCACCGAGCAGGCAGACCAGCACCGATTCGATCAGGAACTGCTGCAGGATGTCGCTGCGGCGCGCGCCCACCGCCATGCGCACGCCTATCTCGCGGGTGCGCTCGGTTACCGATACCAGCATGATGTTCATCACGCCGATCCCGCCGACCACCAATGCGATGGCCGCGATGGAGCTGATCATCATGGTCAGGATGCCGGTGGTCTGTTCGATGGATTCACGGATCTGCGCGTTGTTGCTCATGTAGAAGTCGGTGCTGCCATGGCGCCGCGTCAGCAATCGTGCGATGGCCTGCTCGGCCGCTTCCATGCTGATCGCATCGGAAACGCGTACGGTGATGCTGGACACGTGGCTCTGCCCCAGCATGCGTGCCATGGCGGTGGTGTAGGGCAGCCATACCCGCAGCAGTGACGCATCGCCGGCAGCACCGGCATCCTTCTTCACCACGGCCACGATACGCACAGGCATGTTGCCCAGCAGCAGGGTCTGGCCGATGGGATTGTCCGCAGCAGCGAAAAAGCGGGCGCGGGTATTGGCGTCGATCACCACGACCTGCTGGTAGCCGCTCACACCCGGTGGGCCGAAGAAGGCGCCTTCGCCAAGCTTCAGGCCATGCACGCGGAAGTACTGCTCGCTTACGCCCTGCACCTGTACGCTGGCCGAGCGGTTGCCGCGCAACGCGGTGCCGGTGGTGGCAACGCCGGGCGTGGCGCTGTCGACGAACGGCTGCCGGGCCAGGGCCACGCTGTCGCCGGGGGTGAGCGTTTCCACGCGCGCCGAGTGCAGGTCGCCAAAGCCGGATCCGGGATAGATCTCGATGGTGTTGGTGCCCAGGGAGGCGATGTTGGACAGGATGGCCTGCCGTGCGCCGGTGCCCAGCGCTACCACCGACACGACCGATGCAATGCCGATGATGATGCCGAGCATGGTCAGGAAGGTACGCATGCGATGCGCATTCATTGCGCGCAGGGCCATGCGGAAGGCTTCAGCGAACCGGTCCCGCCAGACCTGCCAGCCGCCCGTCGTGCGCTGGGGCACGGCGGGCGTCGCCACGCCCGCTGCCGAATCAGTACCGGTTGCACGATCATCCACAATCCGACCATCGCGTATCTCGATGATGCGCTGCGCATGTTCAGCTACGGCCATGTCATGCGTTACCAGCACCACGGTATGGCCCTCGGCATGCAGTTCGCCGAGGATCTTCATCACTTCCTTGCCCGAATGTGTGTCCAGCGCACCTGTGGGTTCGTCGGCGAAGATCACCTCGCCGCCATTCATCAGTGCGCGCGCAATCGAGACGCGCTGCTGCTGGCCACCCGACAGTTCACCAGGAAGATGCTGCATGCGCTCGCCCAGGCCAAGCCGCGACAGCAGCGTGGCCGCGCGCGCATGGCGTGCCTCGGCAGGCATGCCGGCGTAGATCGCGGGCACTTCCACATTGCCCAGTGCAGTCAGGTCGGTCAGCAGGTGATAGCGCTGGAAGATGAAGCCGAAATGCTCCCGGCGCAGCTCGGCCAGTTCATCGGGCGACATCTGCGCAGTCTCGCGCCCGTCGATCTGATAGATGCCAGTAGAAGGGCGATCCAGGCAGCCCAGTATGTTCATCAGCGTGGACTTGCCCGAGCCGGACTGGCCGACGATGGCCACCAGTTCACCTGCATGGATGTCCAGGTCGATGCCGTCGAGTACCACCAATGTCTGCTCGCCTGCAGCAAACTCGCGGCGTACGCCGCGAACGCGCAGCAGTGGCTCGGTCGTGGTCGTACTCATTTCGGCTGCACGGGTGCGATGGTGGCTTCGTCGCTGGCCTGCGCCAGCACGACCTGTTCGCCTTCCTTCAGCCCGCTGCGCACTTCCACCTGGATCTGATCGTCCAACCCGGTGGTGATGCGCCGGGTGCTGGCATGGCCGTCGGCGCCACGTACCCGCACGCTGTAGCTGCCATCGGCGGCGCGCGCGCCCAATGCGGCCGAAGGAATGGTCAGTACGTCGTTGGCGCGGCCCAGCACGATGCGAACCTGCGCGGTCATGTAGCTGCGCAGGCGTCCGTCGGCGTTGTTCACGTCGAACTGGCCGTTGTAGTACATGGCCGCGCGGCTGCCGCCCGACGCTGCCGGTGAAGCCAGGCTGGAGCTGTCTTCATTGGTGATCGATTCCGGGGCTGGTGCGATATCGCGCAACGTGCTGCTGTAGCGGCGGCCGGCATCACCCAGGATGGTGAAGAATGCTTCCTGGCCAACCGAGGTGTGAACGACGTCGGCCTCGGAGATTTCCGCGTATACCGTCATCACGTCCTGGTTGCCCAGCATCACGATGGTCGGTGCACTCTGTACTGCGTTCACGGTCTGCCCCTGGCGCGCGACCACGGCCAGCACGGTGCCGTCGGTGGGAGCGGTGATGCGGGTGTACTCCAGATTGGTTTGTGCGATATCCACATCGGTCTGTCGCCGCACAACCTCACCGTCCAGGGCAGCAATCTGTTCCCGGGTGGCATCGACCTTGGCCTTGGCTGCATCGAAGTCGGCGCGGGCCACCAGTTGCGAGGCCACCAGTTGCTGCTGCCGATGCAGTGCCAGCTCGAACTGGCGCAGGTCGGTGGCCAGCGCATCGCGGTTGGCGCGGGCAGTGCGCTGTGCGGCCTGCGCGCTCAGCAATGCATTGCGCTGGGTACGTGAGTCGATATCGGCGATGGGATCGCCTGCTTTCACCTTGTCTCCCAGCTTTACGTGCAGGGTATCGATGCGGCCGGAAACCTGGGCGCCAACGCTTACCAGTCGTGAGGGCTTCAATGTTCCGGTGGCTTCCACCACCTGTTCGATGTTGCCGCGACCGACCGGCGCAACCTGAAGTTGCGGTGGTGGCGCGGGCCGCAACCATGCAAACAGAATCAGTGCGCTGCACAGCAGGGTGGCAGCAACGATGAGCGCACGGCGACGCTTGCGCGGTACGGCGCTCATCGGAGCAGCATCCAGAAGAGACGGTTCATTGGTGGTCCTCGCGACAGAAGAAGCGCACGTCTGTCGTGACAGACGTGGATGGCCGTCGAGTCTCGATGCGCTGGGTTGCGTGAACCTTGCGGGTCTATCGCTGTGTCAGCCTGCGGCAAGAAGGGCGAGCAGTGCCATGGCGATGAACTGCAAGGCGCTACCGAGCACCAGTAACGCGTTGCGCAGCCGCTGGCCTGCCATTCGCGCACCGAAGAGTTGACTCACCGTGCCGGCCAGCAGCCAGAAGAACGGTGAAACAGGCAGCTTCGCCATCCCTGCACCGATGGCGATCAGAAGCGAACTGGCGATCATTATCCCGGCGGCATGGCCATCCAGAAAGCGCACTATCGGCGGAATCGAGTGCGTGGTTGCCGCTCGCCACGTCGCCAACCCATGCAACGCAGCATGCACTGTGACGAACAGGAACACGGCGGCGGCCGCCGCTGCACTGGCGTGCCGATACGTAGAAGCCACCAGCGCAATGCCGGGAAGCAGCAGAAACAAGGCGCCGAACAGCCGCATCAATGCGCCAGCGCGCTCGACGTCGGGAATTGCCCGCAGCCAACGCGGCCAATGTTCCAGGCCGAGCGCGCGGCCATTGCGTGGGCGGCGATTCCATGCAGCAGCCGTGATGTCTGGCGAATTCGGCGGTGGCACGGCGCGGGTGGAAGAGGAGGGTGGAGGAGCTCCCTGGGTCACATGCAGGCTTCCTGTCAGATCGGAATGCGGTGGCACGGCAGCTGCCACTCCCCCGATGCTGTGCAGCGAACATTGCCGCAACCTTGCCTGTCCTCGCGGCCGTCCACGCACGGACAGGCGTCAGTTATCCTCGTGCATGCGACGTTCCCGGTTCTCTGCGGGTGGCGAGTGGGTCACGCCCGGATGCAGTGGAAACTCAACACGGATCAAAGCACCACCGCCAGGAGCATCCAGAATCGTGACGCGGCCGCCATGACGGTCGATCACCTGACGTACGAGGTTCAGCCCCAGGCCCGCGCCTGTCTGTCGTGGCCGCAGCCGCTGGAAGGGTTCGAAGACGCGCTCGCGCTGGTCGAGCGGTATGCCGGGGCCGTCGTCCTCAACCTCCAGGCAGCTGCCCTGCACGCGTACGACGATCTGGCGCCCGCCATGCTCGGCAGCATTCAGTACCAGGTTGGAGATCACACGTTCCACCGCGCCGGTCTCGCCCAGCACCGGGAAGTGAGGTTCCACCGCCACGGCTACGGCCTTGTCCGACTGGATCAACAGTGGCGCCAGATCAGCGACCACCCGTTTGGCCACCCGCGCCAGGTTGATGGTCTCCTTCGGCCCGTCTTCGTCCATGCGGTGCAGATCCAGCAGCTGCTCTGCCAGCGTCGCCAACCGTGCCACTTCCACGGCCAGGCTGCGCGAGGTGGCATCGTCGGCCGCATCGACCTTTACCCTCAGAATCGCAATGGGTGTGCGCAGCTCATGTGCGGCGGCGGCAATGAAGCGGCGTTGCCGTTCGTGCCCTTCGTCCAGCCGGCCCAGCGCTTCATTCACCGCTGTCACCAACGGAGCGATCTCTACCGGTACAGCGGTTTCTGTCAGGCGGACACCGCGGCGGCTGGCGGAGATGTTGCGGGCTTCCTGCGCGATGCGCTCCACCCCGGCCAGGGCCCGTCTCACGATGACCGGTGTCAGGACGATGGTGGCCAGGCCCAGCAGCAGGAAGATCGGCAGGGTGATGATGTGTGCCGCCAGCGCCATCTGCCAGGTCAGCGTGTCGGTTTCGCCGTGGGCCATGATGGTCAGCTTGCCGGCCGGGCCACTGTGCTGGCGGACCACGACGGCCAGGCCATCGCTGCGATCGCGCCCACGCAGGTCGCCAAAGGGGATCCCATCCAGTGCACCTACCAATGAGGCATAGGCCGACGGCACAGGTCCGAACGTAACGTGGTGGCCGTGCTCATCCTCGGCGATGAACCATGCGCCGGGAACGGTTTTCAGCAGTTCGGTCAGCTCCGGCGTGTGCTGCACGTACAGCTCGCCATTCCGGTCGCGGTGCACCGCCTCGGCGGCCACCGGCGCGAAGGTCTGGATGCTGTAGTAGCCACCGCTGTCGGCACGTATCAGCACCATCAGCAGCGCGAAGAACGCCACCAGCAACGCCAGCAGCTGATAGATCAGCGTTTTGACGATCAACGGGCGCTTCAGCGATGGACGACGCGCCATTACTTGGCTTCCCGCATCAGATAGCCGACGCCCCGGATGGCGTGTATCTCTACTCCTGCCTCGGCATCGGCCAGCTTGCGGCGAAGGCGCGAAACATGCGAATCGAGCGTGTTGGAATGGATGCCGTCATCGAATCCATACACCGCCATTTCAATCGACTCGCGCAGCACGGTGCGGCCCAGCCGCCGGGCCAGCGCGGTCAGTACACGGATTTCGCGGCGCGGCAGCTCCAGCCGTTGCCCGCCCACGCTGGCCTCGCCCGAGGCGGGATCGAACAGGAGCCGGCCGATGCTTATCGGCTCTACCTGCATGACGCCCGGCCGGCGCCCCGCAGCGCGGATGCGGGCGAACAGTTCCTCCAGTGCGAAGGGCTTGGCCAGATAGTCGTCCGCGCCCTCATCCAGGCCGGCGATGCGGTCCGGCAGCTGCCCCAGCGCGCTCAGTACGATGATCGGCACCCCGGGGTTGCGATCGCGCAGCAGTGAAATCAATCCCAGGCCGTCGCCGTCGGGCAGCGTGCGGTCCAGCAGCACCAGGTCGTGCGATCCGTACAGGGCCGCTTCGCGGGCCAGCGCCAGGGTGTTGGCCAGGTCCACCACATAGCGCTCGCGCTGCAGGGCGGACTTCAGGGTGGCGGCCAGTTCGGCTTCGTCTTCGATCAGCAGGATGTGCATCGGCAGGGCTTGCGCAGGAAGGGGGCGTGGCCGGGCAGTTCGGCACGCGCCGGCACCGTATTACAGGAACATTGCGTGAACATGGCGTGCCTTCAGGATGCCCCGCAGGTCCCTTGTGCCGCATGAAAAATGGCATCGGCGCAAGGTTCGCGCAATCCGGGCACTCCAGCCTTGGCGCCCTCCCGCCGATCCCCAACCCTTGGAGTACCCATGAAGTTGTTCGTTCCGTTGTTGTTCGTGGCCGCGCTGAGCGGCTGCACCACCGCCAGGATGACCGTCACCCCCGATGGCCGGCGTGGCGTCTCCATCGATTGCAGCGGCTCCAGTTCCTGGAGTGGCTGCTACGAGAAGGCCGGGCAGATGTGCCCCGGTGGCTATGTGGTCTTCAGCAAGGATGGCGACGACGGCAACGCGATCGCGGTGGGCAACAAGAACGGCTTCACCTCCACCCAGATGGCCATCCGCTCGATGCTGGTGGCCTGCTCGCACTGACGCCAGCAGGGGAGGTGGGCAGCCACCTCCCCCTGTCATCATGGTTCGCAGCCCTGCCTCAGAAGCTGTAGGCCGCCTGCACATACACCCGTCGTGGCTCGCCGGGGAAATGCCCGTTGCGTTCGATGAAGCCACTTGCCGCATACACCTTGTCGAACAGGTTCTTCACGTTGGCCTGGAACTGCCACTGCTTCCACGTCGTTTTCCAGCTCATGTCGAACACCGTGTAGGCCTTCACCGTCTGCCCATCCAGGCTGACACGCTCGCCCACATGGTCTGCCCCGAAGCCGATGGCGGAGTTGATTGCCGGCAGGTCGTAGCGGGTCCACAGGCCCAGCTTGTTGCGGGGCGCATTGGCGAAGCGGTCGCCGGAGGCGTTGGTGATGCCGTTCGGGCCGGCGTCCTTCACCCGCGCATCGTTGTAGGCGTAGGTCAGGTTCAGCACCCAGCGCTCGGTGAGGTCGGCCAGCAGGTCCAGCTCCATCCCGGTACTGCGCACCAGGCCCAGCGCGGCCAGCTGGTTCACGCCACCGATCACTTCGCCGGTGGCCTGCACGATGTTGCTGCGGTCGATCCGGTAGGCCGCCATGTTCAGCGTCACGCGCTCGGCCAGCAGGGACTTCATGCCCACTTCCCACTGCTTGCTGCGCTCGGCATCGAAGGGTCCGCCGGCGGCCGGATTCTGGTTGGCGGCACTCTGCGGCACGAAACCACTGGCGACGTTGGCGTAGACATTCAGGCCTTCGCGCACGGTGAACGTGCTGCCCAGCCGCCAGCTGAGGTCGTTGCCATCCACGCTGCTGCCCGCGATGCGATCCTCATCCTTGAAGCCATCCCAGCGCAGCCCGGCCAGCACATGCCAGCGCGGGCCCAGCGCCAGCTCATCCTGCAGGTAACCGCCATAGCGTTTGCTGCGGGTGGACGTGCTGCGCCAGGGCAGTGCGCCCAGGTTGTAGTCATGCCAGGTGCTGGCGCCGTACACCGGATTGAACAGGTCGATGCCGCGCACCGGTCCCGCACCGCGCGCAAGGTCAGCGCTGTTGGCGGTTTGTGCAGTGAAATCCGCATCCAGCTGGTATACATCGGCGCCGAACAGCACCTTGTGCTCCACCGCGCCGGTGGTAACCCGCCAGACTGCATTGCCGTTGGCAGTGAACGCTTCGTTGTCACGGATCTGGTTGCGCAGCTGGCGGGTCATCCATTCGGCCACGCCATCGCGGTCGCGATCGATCAGGCCCATCGGCTCGTGGTACATCTGGTGTTCGTTGTTGCTGAACCAGCGAGCGGCGAAGTCCACGTCCAGGGTATCGAGCGGCGCGAAGCGATACTGTGCCAGTGCCACCTTGGCGCGCATGTCGAGAAAGTCGCTGGCCTCGTTGTGGTTCCAGCGGCGGTCGGTCAGGAAAGTGCCCGCATCGTTGACCGGTACGCCGCGCAGGCGGTTGCCGCCAAGGTTCTGGGTGATGTCGGTGAACTGCAGCACCAGTTCGCCGGTCTGGCCGACGTCGAGGGCCAATGAGGCATCGCCGATAACGCTCTCGCTGTCGGTGTTCCAGCGCACGCCCTTTTCACTGTCGGCATAGAGCCCGGCGCGATAGCGCACGCTGCCGGCGGCATTCAACGGCCCGGTACCCTCGATCGATCCGGCCCGGAAGTCCTTGTCGCCCAGCTGGACCTCGATGCGGCGCTCGGCAGCGGCTTTGGGCTTGCGGGTCACATAGTTGATCACGCCACCGGCATCTCCGCCGCCATACAGCGCTCCCGCCGGGCCCTTCAGCACTTCCACGCGCTCGATGTTGAACAGCTGCGGCACCGAGAAGCCTGCATAGGGATCGCCGCGCAGACCGTCATACAGCACGTTCTCCTGGCGGAAGCCGCGCAGGGTCACCCCGGCATAGCTGAAATAGCTGATGCCACTGATGCTGCGATAGAGATCGGTCACCTGGCGCGCGGCCTGGTCGTCGATCAGGTCACGCGGGATGACCTGGATCGACTGCGGGACCAGCTCCAGCGGCGTATCCGTGCGGGTGCCGACTGCGGCATCGTCCACCCGATACAGCGTCTGTGCACGTCCGCGGACTTCGACCTTGTCCAGGTCCCTGGGCGAGGTCGTCGAGGCGTCGGCAGCCTGGGCGAGGGATGCCAGGGGCAGGGTCAGTGTCAGGCACAGGGTGTGTTTAAGGGCCGTGGGAAGGGGCATGGGGGGTGTTTACGTATCTGCAAATGCGAAAGATTAGCATTTGCAATGCTTCGTGACCTATCCCCCGAATGCGCTATGGACGCGCGCCGGGATCGGTATATGGGGTGCCTGCCAAGGCCGCCAGTACTCCGGTGCCACCGCGCACGATCAGCTGCAGCATGGCCTCGCGCGGGTCTTCGCCCTGCAGCTGGCTCGCCAGTCCTTTCTCATAGGCCGCCACCATCGAGGCCAGCAGCATGGCGGCGCCCAGGCGCGCTTCGGCGTCGCTCTCCGGTCGTCCGATCGCCTCGGCCATCCATTTCGCCAGATCGTCCGTCAGCTGCGCCTGCAGGCGCCGGGCATGCGCGGTCAGTACCGGGCTGTCAGCGACGGTTGCCCAGAATGCAGCGGCGCCAGCATTGATGCGCAGCAGTGGATGGCCCGCCTCCAGCAACTCGCGCGCGAGTGACTGGAAGGCCGCCAGCGGGGTCATGCCGGTGCGCGCCGCCATGCCCTCGCGCAGCAACGCACGTGCTTCCTCGTCGCGGTCGAAGACCAGGTCTTCCTTGCTCGCGAAGTAATTGAAGACCGTCTTGCGTGATACCCCCGCGGCCTCGGCGATCTCGGACATGGACACGGCCTCGAAGCCGCGCGCGATGATCAGCCCGGTGGCGACGTCGGAAATCGCTTGTCGGGTCTCGGCTTTGCGCTGCTCGCGGCGGCCTGGGAGCGGGGTCATGGGCGGTTCACTTGTAAAAACGTACACCGAGTGTAGCATTCGGCTTGCCAGAGCGCCGGCCCGGCGCTCACGAGGAATCCCCATGCTGTACGACGTCGTCATTGCCGGTGCTGGCCCGGTTGGCCTGTTCCTGTCCTGCGAGCTGGCCCAGGCCGGGTGTTCGGTGCTTGTGCTGGAAAGGGCCGAGTCCGCCGACTCGCCGTTGAAGCGCCTGCCATGCGGGCTGCGCGGCCTGAACACCCCCACGCTGGAGGCACTGGATCGGCGCGGCCTGTTGGACGCGGTCGCCGCGGCGCAGGTGCTCAAGCCCGACAAGGGCGCGCCGCCGCCCGGCACCGCCCATTGGCTGGCACAGCCGCGTGCGCTGGGTGGGCACTTTGCGGGTATTCCGTTCGCATTGGACAGCGTGGACACCGGGCGCTGGAACTGGCGCCTGCCGACGCCGGTCGGCACCCAGATGGCGGTTGAGCTGCAGGCGCTGGAAAGGGTCCTCACCGAACGTGCGAGCGCGCTGGGTGTCTGTATCGAACGCGGGCGAGCGGTAGAGGCGGTACAGGCCGGCGAGACGGAGGTGGTCATTGAGACTGCCGACGGAGCCGTGCGCGGTCGTTGGCTGGTCGGCTGCGACGGTGGCCGCAGCACCGTGCGGAAGCAGTGCGGTTTCAGCTTTGTCGGCACCGATCCGGAATTCACCGGCCATTCGCTGCTGGTTGAACTGGAAGATCCGTCGGTGCTGACACCGGGCCGGCAGTACACCGAGCAGGGCATGTGCAATTTCAATCTGCCGGGCGTGCTGGCGCTGGCCGATTTCGACGGAGGTGCCGGTCATCGCACGCAGCTCGATCTGGACGCTGCGCAGGCCCTGCTGCGGCGCGTGTCCGGTCGCAATGCAACGATCACGGCCCTGCATCTGCACAGCACCTGGACCGATGGCGCGCGCCAGGCCGGCGCCTATCGCAAGGGGCGTGTCCTGCTGGCGGGCGACGCTGCGCATGTGCATTCGCCACTGGGCGGACAGGGCCTGAATCTGGGCATTGGCGATGCGATGAGCCTCGGCTGGAAGCTGGCCGCCGTGCTGCACGGCAAGGCCGATACTGCACTGCTGGACAGTTATGGCGCCGAGCGACACCCGGTCGGGGCGCGGGTGCTGGACTGGTCGCGCGCGCAGGTTGCGTTGATGCGTCCGGGGGCGGGTTCGCGCGCGCTGGCGGCGGTCCTCGCCGATCTGGCCGGTACGCGGGATGGCGCAACATATCTGGCCGAGCGGGTATGGGGTGTTTCGCAGCAGCTCGACCTGGGCGCGGGGCATCCGCTGGTTGGCCGCAGCGCGCCTGATTTCGCGCTGATCGATGGCCGGCGCTTGGGCGAAGCACTGAGGACGGGGCAGGGCGCACTGCTGGTGTTCGACGCACGACCGCAGGGGTGCCATGGCGATGGTGAATGGCCGCCCCGTCTACGCTGCGCCACGCCCCGAATGGACGACGCGCTCAGGCTGGGTGCCGCGCTGGTGCGTCCGGATGGCATCGTCGCCTGGGCCTGCGACGCGGGAGGAGACGAGGCGGGGCTGGGCCCAGCGTTGCAGCGCTGGTTCGGGCCGCTGTCGACAGCATGATTCCCATGCCGAAGGCGCAGCCACTGCGGGCTGCGCCTGGCGCGGTTACAGATCCTTCTTCTTGCCGCTCAGGTCGATCGGCTTGTCACTGCCCTTGCGCTCGCTCGACCACACTTCCATGCTCTTGTTGCAACGACTCTCGCGGGCCGCCACTTCGCGCGGCAGATCCTTCAGGTGCGGTGACTCCTGGCAGGCCTGATGCATGTTGCTGTCGTCATAGGTGGCACACGCGCCGAGCGAGGCCAGGGCAATGGCGGTGAGGGAGGCGCGGATCAGCGGCTGTAGGTTCATGGGGGTCTCGGGTAGCGCCGGGCTGGCCATGCGATTCAAATCCGTGACCCAGGGCACACGCAATCCAACCCAATGCACTTGTTATGTTGTAACAAGTGCGTCATGGTAGGGGATTGCCGTGTTCAGGCGATGCAGATCACCACCACCGCGTACAACGCCAGCATCAACGCGAACACGCGCCGGCTCAGCGCAAGGCAGGCCAGATAGGCGGCCAGTGCCCAGGCGCCGAGGAGCGCGCAGGTCAGCAGCCACAGCCCGATCACCATCAATGATCCCGTTGCCAGCACCGACAGCGCGATCGCCTTGAACAGTGCCACACCCAGCACACTGCCGAGCACGCCCGCCTGCAGGGCGATGGCATCGTGACGTGCGGGGGCGGGCGCGTGGAGCATGGTGGCGGGATGGGTCCAGGCATGAGCGGCGCGCGTACTGTGCCCGAATGCATATCCATGCCATGTGTTCTTCGCCGATGGCGTGATCAGTGACGGCGGCGCGACAGCAATAGCCCAATGCCCACCACGGGCACGATTCCGAGCATCGGCGCCTTGTACAACGGCCAGCCATGCAGTTCGCCCGTGATCACCAGTGCCGCCGTCGCCAGTAACAGGACCGCACCCCAAACGCGTGCGGGCCAGGCACCGAAGAAGTGGCGCCGTTGCGGAGCGGCGGCAGCGTTGGCGGGCCGCTTCGCGAGAGCCTCTGCAAGCGCGTCCCGGAAGGTTGAGAACTCATGCATCGATGCCCGTGTGCGCTGGAGCAGCACGCTCGGTCCATCGATCAGGGTCAGATCGACATGATCGTCCAGGTTGTAGGACCGGATCTGCTTGAACGGGAGAGGAGCACGGTGCTGGAATACCAGACGATCATGTTCCAGTGCCACCTGGTCCCGTCGTGGGGAATAGACAACGAAAGCGAGGATCAGCGGCGACAACGTGAAAAGCGCTGCTGCGCCCAGTGCCGGAAGAGGTCCAAGTTCGGGCGCGACGGCGACCAGGAGTATTGCCAGTGGTCCGGCTCCAGCGGCAACGATGGCGTACTGGTGATAGCGCCTGAAGATACGTACTTCGCTGCCGATTTTCCGGGGCCGGGCGGAGAGGCGGGAGTGGGCGGTGGGCAACTTCATGGACTGTGTTCGATCACGGCTTTCCGGCAAGAAAGCGTGGCGTCGCGTTGCAATGAAGTCCATACAACTATTCCGAATCCGCCCTCGCTGGACCTCTATGTGCGTCTTCGCGCGCCTTCGCCCATGCATCTGCTCAGTCGAACTCGCCCTCGGCCGATTCCAGCCGCTGCCGGTAGGCCGCCCGATGCTGGTACAACCGCTGGCATTCTGCGGATCTGTGGATGCGGCTGGCCGGTTCGTTGGCCACCGAGTCGCACATCCGCGCGATGTGGTTGTTGGCCGCCAGCTCGGTGACGAAGAACACGGCAGTGACGCCGGTGCCGAGCAGCACGACATACAGCAGACGGCTGAGCCAGCGCGACAGCTTCCGCTGGAAATGCTGCTGGATGGTCAGGTCGAAGCGGATGATGCTGAGCACGATCCAGATGATTGCGACGAGGAAGCAGATCGTGGGCAGCAGGCCGCGCCAGATGCCTGCTTCGTACACCGACTCGCTGTAATGGACCGCTGCGCCGGCACCGGCGATGGCGATCGCCAGTGCCCAGTTGCGGCCCAGCGAGAGCAGATCATCGAGCAGCTTTTCGCGGTTCTTGGTCGGTCCTGCTGCCACGGAGGTTCCTTCTGCCTGCTGCGACCGGCGACGGACTGCCGCCGGCCATGCAGATGGTGGAGCATCGCTTCAGTGATGAGAAGCCCGCCCGCTCAGTATCCACCAGCGCGAGCACGGATCCAGCGCCGGTAGCGGCGAGCCCGGCATTTGCCGGCGGCCTGCGCCAGCAGCAGCGCCCACGCCGGCGAGACGCCGGGTGCAGTGGGGCGGCGCTGGCTGAGCCGACCCAGTTGGTATTTCACTGCCGCCATGTGCGCGCTGGCCGCCAGCGGCTTGCTGCGCCAGTTGATGTTGCGCAACGCCGGCACCGGGTCGCGGCCCTGTTGCCAGTGCTGCGGCAGATCCGGCTCGATCGCCAGCGCGGTGGCGATGCCGACCATCGCAACGCCGCTGGCCAGTACCTGTTCTGCCACCTCGCGGCGGCGGATGCCGCCGGTGACCATCAGCGGCATCGTCGCCACCGTGGCGATCTCGCGTGCGAATTCGAGGAAGTACGCTTCGCGGGCCACGCTGCGTTCGTCGCGCGCGGCGCCGGTCATGGCCGGTGCTTCATAGCTGCCGCCGGACAGTTCGACCAGATCCACGCCGAGGGGTGCCAGCATCTCCACCACGGCGCGCGCGTCCTCGGGCGAGAAACCACCGCGCTGGAAGTCGGCGGAGTTGAGCTTCACCGCCACTGCGAACGTAGGCGCCACGCTGGCGCGTACGCCCTGCACGATCTCCAGCAGCAGGCGCGCACGGTTGTCCAGGCTGCCGCCCCAGCGATCCTCGCGACGGTTCGACAGCGGCGACAGGAACTGGCTGAGCAGGTAGCCGTGCGCGGCATGGATCTCCACGCCGCTGAAACCGGCGCGTTCGGCCAGCTCGGCACTGCGGATGAAGCGGGCGATCACTTCTTCAATGTCGGCTTCGCTCATCGCCTTTGGCGGCGCGAATTGCTTGGACAGCGCGCCCATGTCCAGTGGCACCGCCGAAGGTGCCAGCGCCGGTTGGCCAAGCGCGGCCGGCATCTGCCGACCGGGATGGTTGATCTGCATCCACATCTGCGCCCCCCGCGAGCGTGCTGTCTCCGCCCAGGCGCTGAAGCGGTCGAGATGGCGATCATCTTCCAGCACCACGCCGCCGGGGCCGGTCATGGCGCGGCCATCAACCATCACGTTGCCGGTGATGATCAGCCCGGCGTCGCCGTCGGCCCAACGCTGGTACAGCTCGAGCAGTGCGGCGGAGGGTGCATGGTTGGCGTCGGCCATGTTTTCCTCCATCGCCGCCTTGGCGATGCGGTTGCGGATGACGGCACCGGAAGGCAGTGCCAGGGGCGAGAACAGCGACATCGGACAGCTCCAGGACAGGGGAATGGCGCTACGCTAACCTTCAAGTTTGATTGAAGGTCAACGGGCCGCGATGTCGAGGATTCAGGCAGATGAAAATCGGTGAGCTGGCCCGGCGCACGGGCCTGGCAGCGTCGCGCATCCGCTTCTACGAGGATGCGGGGTTGCTGCAGGTACCGCGGCAGCCCAATGGCTACCGGGACTACCCGGAGCAGGCGGTGCTGCTGCTGGAACTGATTACCGGTGCGCAGCGTGCCGGCTTCAGCTTGGAGGAGATACGCGCCTTGCTGCCGCCAGACATGGGCCGGTGGCAGCACGATGCGCTGATCACGATGCTGCAGCAGAAGGTGGCCGACATCGAAGCGCTGCAGTTGCGGCTGGCACAGAGCCGGGTGCACCTGGTTGCCCTGATCGAGGACATCCAGGCGCGGCCGGACGGGATTGATTGCGCGGCCAACTCGCGGCGGGTATTGGACCGTGTGAACCGTGGCGAGCTGGCGCGCCCGACGCTTGCAGCCGGTGACGTGGCAATGCTGCGGCCGGGGCGCCGCCGCCGCGTGGGCAGCGGCTGACGACCCGGCGCCGTGTTCAGTGGCTGCCGGCGGTGGCCTTGCGCTTCCTGTCCAGCATCACCGCCACGCACCACAGCAACAGGCCGCCGATGGCGGTGGCGGCACCGACATAGCCGGTGCTGGCCGGGCTGAAGCCAGCGCTGATTGCCATGCCGCCCAGCCACGGGCCGAGCGCATTGGCGGTATTGAAGGCGGCATGGTTGGAGGCGGCGGCCAGGGTCTGCGCTTCGCCGGCCACGTCCATCAGGCGCGTCTGCAGTACCGCCGCCAGTGCGCCCATGGTGCCGACGGTGATGATCATCGGGCCGATCGTCCACACCGACTGCGCGGCCAGCGGGTACAGCAGCAGCATCACGATGGACCACAGCAGCACCACGGCGGCGGCCTTGAAGTGGAACTTGTCGACCAGCCATCCACCGGCGATGTTGCCGATGATCGCGCCGATGCCGAACACGCCCACCGCCAGTGGCATCCAGGATTCGGCTACACCGGTGACCTGCACCAGGGTGGGTGCCAGGTAGGTGAACACGCAGAACATGCCGGCGAAACCGACCGCGCCGATGGCCAGCGCCAGCCACACCTGCGTGGTATTGAAGGCGCGCAGTTCGCGCATCGGCGAGGTGCGAACTTCATCCGGATCCGGCAGCAGGAAGCGCGCGATCATCGCCACGGTGGCGACGGCCAGCACGCTGACCAGGGCGAAGGCGGTGCGCCAGCTCAGCTGCTGGCCCAGCCAGGTGGTCAGCGGATTGCCGACCAGGATCGCGATCGACAGGCCCAGCAGCACGCGCGACATCGCCTGGCCACGCTGGCCGGCGGGGCTGATCGCCGCGGCCACCAGCATCGCCACGCCGAAGTAGGCGCCGTGCGGCAGGCCGGCGACGAAACGGGCCACCAGCATCGTGCCGTAGTTCGGCGCCAGCGCACTGGCGAGGTTGCCGATGGCATAGAAGCCCATCAGCGCCAGCAGCAGCTTGCGGCGCGGGAAGCTGGCGCCGACGAAGGCGAGGATCGGCGCACCGACGACCACGCCGATGGCATAGGCGCTGATGAGGTGGCCGACCTGGGTTTCGGAGATCGACAGGCCACGGCTGATCTCCAGCATCAGGCCCATGCTGGCGAATTCGCTGGTGCCGATGGCAAAGCCGCCCAGTGACAGGGCGAGGATGATCAGGGTGCGCTGACGGGGCGTCAGCCGCGCAGCCAGGGAAGAGTTGGGGCTCATGCGGAGGGCGCGAAGGGGCAGGGGAGCCGGACATTGTACTGCTGCACCGCAACAGGGGCAGCCATGCCGGGGGGCAAATCAGCGTTTGATCGATGGGATTGTGGCCAGACGAGGGTGGGCCCGGCGCTGCAGGAGGCGTGGCGCACTGAGTCTGGCGTCCTGCATGTGATGACGACATGCGGAGCGGCATGATGGTGCACGCAGGGGATCGTGGAGCGCTTGGACAAGGAGGAAATCGATGCAGGAATTCAGGCATGTGCTGGAGACGCGTGGTCGCTACCAGCTGGTAGCGGTGTCCTACGAGCCGGTGTACGCTCCGGGCGATGTGGTCGGCCATGCGGTCGTCGCCGACGATGGGGATCGTCTGACCGACCTTGTATCACTGGCCGAAGCGCGCCAGCTGCTGTTGCAGCGGGTGCGTGAAGAGGGCGAGGAGCCCGGGCTGGAGAACGAAAACCACCTGCGGAAGAAGGCGTCGCGCTGGCGCCGCCGCTAGGCCGTCGCGCCCTCGTGCGCATCATGGAGGATCCGGGTGTTGCCCAGTAAGAAGTATTCGCTCATCGCCATCATCACGCTGGCGACCCTGCTGCTTGGTTTCGTGTTTTCCGGCTACCTGACCCTGCTGTTCCTCGGGTTGGACACCAAGCTGTTCACCTGGAACACGTACTACCAGTACTACCACGCCATTGACCAGCCGCAGGTTGCCCCGTTCGTGGGCAAGATCAAGTGGGCCGGCTACGTGGGCTTCGGCCTGCCGCTGCTGGTCCTGCTGGTGACCGGCCTGGTGCTGCTGTTGAAGAAGGACAAGCGCTCGTTGCACGGCGACGCGCGCTTTGCCACCGGCGCCGACCTGTCCAAGCACGGCATGTTCAAGAAGACCGGCCAGAGCATCGTGGTCGGCAGCCACGGCGGCAAGCTGGTCCGGCTGGACGGCCAGCAGTTCGTGATCCTGGCCGCGCCCACCCGCTCGGGCAAGGGCGTCGGTGTGGTCATCCCGAACCTGCTCGAGTACGGCGAATCACTGGTGGTGCTGGACATCAAGCAGGAGAACTTCGACCTGACCAGCGGCTGGCGCGCCAGCCAGGGCCAGGAGATCTACCTGTTCAATCCCTTCGCCGAGGATCGGCGCACGCATCGCTGGAACCCACTCAGCTATGTCTCCGATGACCCGGCGTTCCGGGTGTCGGACCTGATGAGCATCGCGGCGATGCTGTATCCCGACGGCGCCGAGGACCAGAAATTCTGGGTCAGCCAGGCGCGCAACGCGTTCATGGCCTTCACCCTGTACCTGTTCGAGAACTGGGACGACGAGCGCAGCAGCGGCTTCCCGGGCGGCTCGGGTACGCCGACGCTGGGTTCTGTCTACCGGTTGTCATCCGGCGACGGCACCGATCTGAAGAAGTACCTCAAGGCCTTGTCGGAGCGTTCGTTCCTCAGCGCCAACGCGCGCTCGGCGTTCGCCAACATGCTGTCCCAGGCCGATGAGACCTTCGCCTCGATCCTGGGCACCTTCAAGGAACCGCTCAACCCCTGGATCAACCCGGTGCTGGACAAGGCCACCAGCAGCAACGACTTCCTGCTGACCGACGTCCGCAAGAAGAAGATGACCATCTACATCGGCATCCAACCGAACAAGCTGGCCGAGAGCCGCCTGATCATCAATCTGTTCTTCAGCCAGCTGATCAACCTCAACACCAAGGAACTGCCCAAGTCCAACCCGGACCTGAAGTACCAGTGCCTGCTGCTGATGGACGAATTCACCTCGATCGGCAAGGTCGAGATCATCGCCTCGGCGGTGTCCTACATGGCCGGCTACAACATCCGCCTGCTGCCGATCATCCAGAGCATGTCCCAGCTCGATGCCACCTATGGCCGGGAAGTCTCGCGAACGATCATCACCAACCACGCGCTGCAGATCCTGTACGCGCCACGCGAGCAGCAGGACGCCAACGACTATTCGGACATGCTGGGCTACACCACCATCCGCAAGAAGAACGTCACCCACGCCCGCGAGAAGACCCACAGCTTCACCGAAGAACGGCGTGCACTGATGCTGCCGCAGGAGCTGAAGGCGATGGGGCCGGACAAGGAAGTGTTCCTCTATGAGGGCATACCGCATCCTGTGAAATGCGACAAGATCCGCTACTACAAGGACCGCTACTTCACCTCGCGGCTGCTGCCGAAGGTCGATGTTCCGATGCTGAAAGTCTGATTTCACAAACATAAAAATGTGAAGTGAATTCACATTCACTGACGTGAAATGGTGCGCTCCGTCAAAAAAACAACACGTTTCGATAGATTTTCAGGTTTTCCTGACATGGAATTGACGCGCAGTTGTGTAACCCTGTGTGCGGCATCCAGAGATGTGTGCTGGATGTCAAAGTTTTGAAGCAGGGTGGCCAGGAGTTTGTGCCATGGAAACAAGGATGGTTTCGACGTTGGTATGGGTGTGCAGGTGCGTGACGGGGAAGCTCCGTCGCTCGGCCTGCAACCTGGTTGGCAGCCTTCGGGCTGCAGGGGAGCCGGAGTGGGTGTGCTGCATGTCAGTGCGTCCCTCCGATTCCGGCGTGCGCCATGCAGCGCCGGACGGCCAGGGAACCAACGTTCGAAACTGCTTTTTCGTACGTCAAAGTGAAGCCCGTATGAATCAGGCGTTTATCGCGAAAATGTCCATCGCCGCAGTCGCGGCGCTGATGGTGGCAGGGTGTGCCACCAAGCCCGCCCCCGATTTCGGAGGCCGCTGGAAGCCGGTCAACCGCTTCGCCGCGGCCACAACCGAGATTCCGCTGTATTCCAGTTACGTCTACCAGGCCTCGCCGATGGATGGCACGCTCAAAGCCATGCTCGAGCGTTGGGCCAAGGATTCCGGACGCACGCTGGACTATCGCCTCAGCTCGGATTTCACCCTGTACGGCGCGGTCTCGAACATCGACACCACCAATGCGCAGCAGGCCGTGATCGACCTCACCGCAGCGTATGCGGCGCAGGGTATCTCCGTCTCCATCGTAGGCAACCAGATCGTTGTGCAGAGCGCTGGCTCGACGCCCACCGCGTCGGCGCAGGGCGCTGATTCCAACAGCGGCACCTGAGTCCACCTCGAAACCATCGAACGTGCCGCTCCCCGCGCCTGTCGCAGGGGCTCCACGCCCATTGATGTTTCAGCAGTACGGAAGAATCCATGTTCCGCAAGAAGGATCCCGGCAATAGTCCCAAGGTCGAGCAGTCGGTCGCCAAGGCGGTCAGCTACGAGATCACCGTGGCCGACATGGCGCGTCGCAGCGAACGACGTGCGTGGTGGGTGGCCACCGGCTCATTGCTGATGTCGCTGGCACTGGCTGGTGGCTACTACTACATGCTGCCGCTGAAGGAGAAGGTGCCGTTCCTGGTGATGGCCGATGCCTATACGGGTACCGCCACGGTGGCGCGCCTGCGCGGCACGTTCCAGGGCGAGACGATCACCACCAATGAAGCGGTCAACCGCAGCAATGTCGCCCAGTACGTGCTGGCGCGCGAGTCGTACGACTCCGCGGTGATGGGGCTGCGCGACTGGGAGCTGGTGTTCGTCATGTCCAGCGATCCCGTCGGCGCAAGCATGAAGCAGCGCTATGCCGGCAACAATCCGCAGAATCCCTTCGTAATGTACGGACGGGGCAAGGCGATCAGGGTCAAGATCCTCAGCATCACCCCGCTGGGTGCGCAGGCGAACGGCAGCTTCCGCGGCGCGTCCGTGCGCATCCAGCGCAGCCTGCTCGACAAGCGCACGGGTGCATCGACCTATCTGGACAACCAGCTGGTCACCATGCGATTCCAGTACAACCAGAATCTCGCGCTGTCCGAACAGGACCGGGTGCTCAACCCATTGGCGTTCCAGGTCACCGAGTACCGTGTCGACAACGACTATGCGCGTGGCGTGCCAGTGCCGGATGACGGCGCCATGCAGCAGCAGGCCCAGGATGCTGCGCAGCAGGCACAACTCGCTGCGCAGCAGGCGCAGGGCATGTACGACCCGAACAATCCGGCCGCCGCCACCATGATCGACCCCGCCACCGGTCAGCCTGTCGCAGTGCCGGCCAATGGACAGATGCAGTCGATGCAGGGTGCGCCCATGCAGGGGCAGCCGGTCCAGGGGCAGCCGATGCCGGGGCAGGGCGCGCCGGGGCAGCCGGCAATGATGCCGGCACCGAACCATTCCACCGGAAATGCTGATGGAGCAAGCAACCGATGAGTAGTCGAAAAGTCAGGGGAAGCGCGTGGGCGCTGCTGTCGTTGCTGTCGCTGGTGTTCTCCAGCGCGGCGATGGCACAGGCAGTTGACCACTACGAGTACGAGAAGGACCGCATCTACCCGGTTCGCACCGGCCTGGGCCTCACCACCCAGATCGAGCTGAGCCCGAACGAGAAGATCCTCGACTACAGCACCGGCTTCAGCAGCGGCTGGGAACTGACCCGGCGCGAGAACGTGTTCTACCTCAAGCCGAAGAACGTCGATGTCGACACCAACATGATGGTGCGTACCGAGACCCATTCGTACATTTTCGAGCTGAAGGTCGTTGCCACCGACTGGCGCCAGCTTGAGCAGGCGCGTCGCGCCGGCGTGCAGTACAAGATCGCCTTCGTCTATCCGAACGACACTGTCTTCGGGCCTGCCCAGGCAGCGGTCGAGGAAGAGGCGCAGCCGCTGCTGAGTACCGAGCTGGCCAAGGACCGCCAGTACAACTTCAACTACTCCTATTCGACCAGCAAGGCGAAGAAGATGGGGTGGCTGATCCCGGTCAACGCCTACGACGATGGCCGTTTCACCTATCTGAAACTGCCCAACTCGCCCGAGTACAAGACCGGTATCTTCCCGGCCGTGTTCGGTCGCGAGAAGGAGTACGGCGAGGATTTCGTGGTCAACACCACGGTTGAGGGCAATACGCTGATCGTGCACGGGACCTACCCGTACCTGGTCATCCGCCACGGCGACTTCGTCGTCG
Organism: Stenotrophomonas sp. 59; assembly: GCF_030291095.1. NCBI lineage: Bacteria > Pseudomonadati > Pseudomonadota > Gammaproteobacteria > Lysobacterales > Lysobacteraceae > Stenotrophomonas > Stenotrophomonas sp. 59. The sequence continues at coordinate 2,778,632 of NZ_CP127408.1, read as the reverse complement.
GCCTGCGAAGGAACGTGAAGAAATGAGCCAGCAGAACACTCCCGGCAACGATCCAAATCCGTCTCCGTACGGGCAGGGCCATGCGGCTCAGGAGCCACCGACGAACCCCTATTACGGGCATGCGCAGGCCGAGGCAACCCCGGACCTGGATGCCAGTGCTCCGCAGCTTCGCTCTGCGGAAGAGCAGCGCTTGAACCGCAAGGCGCTGTTGTTCCTCGGCGGCATCCTGGTGTTGTTGCTGGCCATGGGCTTCCTGCTGCTGCGCAAGGGCAAGGACGATGCTGACGACGCCAAGGCGCCGCCGCAGGTCGCACGTTCGAGCACCCCCGATCTGCCGACCATGGCGCCCTCCGCGATTCGCGAGGCCGCCCGGGAGGCCGCCGAGCCCATTCCGATGCTGCCGCCGCCGCCGCAGGAAACGATGGGCCCGACCTACATTCCGCGTGCCGCACCCGAGCGCGAGATCGAGCGCGGCCCGAGTCTGCTGGATCGCCGCATTGCCGGTAGTGGTGGCGCAGGCGTGGGCACGGGCGACGCTGGTGGCCAGGCCGCAGCAGGGGACAACGACGATCCCTACATGCAGGCCACGCTGGCTGCGATACAGGCGCAGAGCGGCAACGCTCCGCCGGCCAAGGTGCGCCGCGGGCCCGACGTGGATGATGTGTCCAATGCGTCCTACATCCGAAGCCCCGATGCACTGCTGGTGCGTGGCACCTATCTGCGTTGCGTGCTGGAGACCCGCATCATCACCGATCTTGCAGGTTATACGTCGTGCCTGTTGACCGAGCCGGTCTACTCGATCAACGGCCGCAGCCTGCTGCTGCCGAAGGGCTCCAAGATCTACGGTGCGTACGGCGGCGGTCCCAAGGGCAAGCGCGTGGAAGTGATCTGGGATCGCATCACCACGCCAAATGGCATCGACGTAGCCATGTCCAGCCCGGGCGTGGATCAGCTGGGCGGTGCCGGTCATCCAGGCCAGTACAGCGCGCACTGGGGCAGCCGCATTGCGTCTGCACTGATGATCAGCCTGATCGCCGACGCCTTCAAGTACGCCGCAGCCGAACATGGCCCGGAGTCCACGACGGTTTCCAGCAACGGTTTCGCCGTTCGTTCGCCCTATGAAAGCGCCACCGCGCGCACGATGGAGCGTCTCGCCAACGAAGCCCTGACCAGTTCGAACCGCCCGCCGACCGTCACCATCAACCAGGGCACCATCGTGAACGTCTACGTCGCCAAGGACGTTGACTTCACCAACGTGCTCAACCCGCGCCGGTAACCCGAAGAACAACCATGGACGCCGAAGTGTCACCCCTCGCCCTCGTCTCCAGCGATTTCCTGCGCTATCAGTACGAAGTGCTGGGCATCGCCGAGTACATGACATCCCCGGAAGTGACGGAAATCTGCATCAACCGTCCCGGTGAGCTGTACCTGGAAACCCGGGCCGGGTGGCAGCGGGTGGATGTGCCGGGCCTGACCTTCGAGCGGGCCCGGCAGTTCTGCACCGCCGTCGTCAATGAGAGCAACACGGGCCAGCGCATCACCGATGCCGATCCGGTCGTCTCGCTGACCTTCCCGACCGGCCAGCGTGCGCAGTTCGTGATTCCACCGGCCTGTGATGCCGGCAAGGTTTCGATCACGATCCGCCTGCCGTCCAAGCACACCAAGTCGCTCACCCAGTACCACGAGGATGGCTTCTTCAACCAGATCCTGGAACAGGATGGCAGTCTGAGCGAGCAGGATCGCGAGTTGCTGGAGCTGCGGCAGCAGCGCGAGTACGCAGAGTTCTTCCGTCGTGCGGTGATGTACCGCAAGAACATCGTGGTATCCGGTGCGACCGGTAGCGGCAAGACCACCTTCATGAAAGCGCTGGTCAATCATATCCCGGACAGCGAGCGCCTGGTCACGATCGAGGACGCACGCGAGCTGTTTCTGACCCAACCCAATGTGGTTCACCTGCTGTACTCCAAGGGCGGGCAGAGCACCAGCAATGTCAGCGCAAAGAGTTGCATGGAAGCCTGCCTGCGCATGAAACCCGAACGCATCATCCTCGCCGAGCTGCGCGGTGACGAGGCGTTCTACTTCATCCGCAACTGCGCATCGGGCCATCCGGGTTCGATCACCAGTTGCCATGCCGGTAGCCCGGAGCAGACCTGGGATCAGCTGGCGCTGATGGTGAAGGCATCGACTGAAGGGTCGGGCCTGGAGTTCAACGTCATCAAGCGACTGCTGATGATGACCATCGACATCGTCGTGCATATCAAGGCGCACGCAGGCTCGCGCTATATCACCGGTATTGATTTCAATCCTGGGCGTGCCCAGGGGCAGGAGGGCTGACCAATGCTGCCAGGACTGGAAATGATGGCGTGCCCGGAAATGGCCGTCTCGATGGACGTGATGCAGCACGTCATCAACGTGGAATCGTCGCGCAACCCCTATGCCATCGGCGTGGTCGGCGGCGCCCTGGTGCGCCAGCCCAAGGCCCTCGACGAGGCGCTGGCCACCGTTCGCATGCTGGAGGAGAAGGGCTACAACTTCTCCATTGGCCTGGCCCAGGTCAATCGCTACAACCTGGCCAAGTATGGTCTGGATTCGTACGAGAAGGCGTTCCAGCAGTGCCCGAACCTGCAGGCGGGCTCCCGCATCCTCGCCGAGTGCTACAACCGCTCGGGTAAGGACTGGGGAAAGTCGTTCAGCTGCTACTACTCGGGCAACTTCGAGACCGGTTTCCGCCACGGCTACGTGCAGAAGGTCTACGACTCCATCCGTCGTGGCCAGCAGGTCGCCTCCAATGGCGTCGCGCCGATCGACGTGGTCAGTCGTGGCGAGCGTCGGGTAGTGAAGGTCGAACATCATCCGCAGACAGTCTCGCCGGCCCAGGCGCGCATCGTCGCCCAGGCCAGTGCGCCGGTGTACGTACCGTCCAATGACCCGGCCCGGGCCTACACCGTCTACCCATCAACCGGTGCGATGGCCCGCGGCAGCCTGCTGAACATCGCCGACCAGGCGGTATCGCGCGTAGTGCTGGGCTCGGTCGATCGGATGATGCAACCGCAGGCGCAGGGCGCGAACGGCATGCCGCAGCAGGCCCCACAGCAGTATCCGCAACCCGCAGCGGCGCAGGGCAGGTCAGCCATGCCGCAGCAGCTTCCCGGGATGGCTGCCGGGTCGGATGCGCCGGTGATGCTGCGACCCTGGAACGAGCGCAACGCGCCGGCAGCGGATGCCCAGAATTTCTACAACGCACCGGCACCACGTGCCCCGGTGCAGCAGATTCCCGCAGGGGATGCGGCCTTCGTGTTCTGACGAAGTCGTGGTGCGACCGGTCCCCCGGCTGGTCGATTCAGTTGTGTTAGTCCATCAACAAGGAAATCAATCCATGAAGCGATTCAATCTCGACCTCGTCCAGGCCCAGCGCACGCTGAAGACCATGCTGATGGCGGTCGCATTCGCAGGTGCTGTGTTCGCTCCCCAGGCCCTGGCCGGCACCGACTTCGGTGGTACCGATGGCAAGGTCTGCGGCTTCTTCTCCAACATCAACGGCCTGCTGAACATGGCCTCGATCGCCGTGGTCACGATCGCCGTGATCTTCGCCGGTTACCAGATCGCGTTTGCCCACAAGCGTATCGGTGACGTGGCCCCGATCCTGATCGGCGGTGTGCTGATCGGCGCGGCGGGCCAGATCGCGCGCATGCTGCTCGGCAAGGAAGCTGGCAACTGCGACAACGTCGGCGGTGGCGGCGACGGCGCTGGCATGGCGTTTGAAATGATCAAGCACGCCGTCCAGTACTACAGTGCATAAGAACGTCCTGTTCCGGGGCTGCACGCGCCCAGCGATGTTCCTGGGCGTTCCCTACCTGCCATTTTTCATGGTGGCGGGTGGGTTGTTGCTGCTGAGCATGTACACGAATTTCTGGTTTCTGCTGTCCATCCCGGTGGCGATCTTCATCATGCGGCAGATGGCCAAGCGTGACGAGATGATCTTCCGCCTGCTGGGGCTGCGGCTGATGTTCAAGCTCAAGACGCGCAACGTGCAGGAGCACGATGGCATGTGGGTGTTCAACCCGAATCACTACCGCAGCAAGCCGGCCCCCAGGGATTGAGGGCTGGATCCGGCCACGCGGGCGATGAGCGCCCGCCTGGCCAACTCCGAATCTTTGCCGGCAGTACCTTTTGGAAGCAGTCGTATGTTCAACCCAGATACCTCCATCAGCGAATTCATCCCCCTGTCGTCGCACGTGGCTCCGAATGTGGTGAAGACCACGGGCGGCGACTACCTGTTGACCTGGCACCTGGAAGGGCTGCCGTTCGTGGGGCGCGAAGAATGGGAGCTTGAGCATCGGCACAACACCTTCAACCGGTTGCTGCAGACGCTGCGCGCGCCGGATTTCGTCAACGTCGCCTTCTGGGTGCATGACATCCGCCGTCGTCGCACCCTGAAGGGAAAGAGCCACTACAAGCAGCGCTTCAACCAGGATGTGTCCGACCAGTACATGGGCATGCTGTCCTCGCAGCGCATCATGCAGAACGAGCTGTACCTGACGATGATCTATCGTCCGGTGGTGGCGGGCAAACGCTTCGTGGAGAAGTCTGCGAACGTGGACAAGCTGCGCGCCGAGCAGGAGCAGGCTGTCGAGAAGCTGATGGAGCTGGCCGGCAACGTCGAGGCGGTGATCCGCGACTACGCGCCGTACCGGCTCGGCATGTACGAAGCCAAGAACGGCGTGGTGTTTTCCGAAACGCTGGAGCTGTTCGGCTACCTGATCAACCGCATCGATGAGCCGGTGCCGGTACTGTCGGCGCCAGTGAAAGACTATCTTCCGGTCAGCCGGCACATGTTCTCGGCCAAGACCGGCGATTTCGTGATCAATACGCCCAATGGCGTCAATCATTTCGGCGCGATCCTGAATATCAAGGAGTATGCCGAGGGAACCTATCCGGGAATCCTCAATGGTCTGAAGTACCTGGACTACGAGTACGTCATCACCCATTCGTTCAGCCCGATGGGGCGCCAGGATGCCTTGAAGGTGCTGGACCGGACCAAGGGTATGATGATCTCCTCGGGCGACAAGGCGGTCAGCCAGATCGTTGAACTCGACCAGGCGATGGATCATCTGTCGTCAGGCAACTTCGTGCTGGGCGAGTACCACTTCATCATGGCGGTCTACGGTGACAGCCAGGCCAAGCTGTCGCAGAACGTGGCCTCGACCCGTGCCGAGCTGTCCAACGCCGGATTCGTGTCGACCAAGGAAGATCTGGCGGTCACCTCGTCGTTCTATTCGCAGCTGCCGGCCAACTGGCGCTTCCGCACGCGGCTGGCCAACGTCAGCTCGCTGAACTTCCTCGGGCTGTCGCCGCTGCACAACTTCGCCACCGGCAAGCAGCACAACAACCCGTGGGGCGACTGCGTGACCACGCTGCAGACCACCAACGGCCAGCCGTACTACTTCAATTTCCACGCGACCCATCCATCCGAGAATTCGCTGGGTGAGAAGGCGATCGCCAATACCATGGTGATCGGCAAGTCCGGTACCGGTAAGACCGCGCTGATCAACTTCCTGCTCAGCCAGGTGCAGAAGTACGAACCGTCGCCGACCATCTTCTTCTTCGACAAGGACCGCGGCGCCGAGATCTTCGTGCGCGCCTGTGGTGGCAACTACCTGGCCCTGGAGAATGGTGCGCCGACCGGCTTCAATCCGTTCCAGTGCGAGAACAACGAATCCAACGTGCAGTTCCTGGCCGACCTGATCAAGGTGCTGGCTGGCAAGCGCGAGTACAGCGCCCGCGAGGAAGAGGACATCTACCGCGCGGTGGAGAGCATGCTCGATACGCCGATGCACCTGCGCAGCATGACCAACTTCCAGAAGAGCCTGCCCAACATGGGCGACGACGGCCTCTATGCGCGCATGCGTCGTTGGACCTCGGGCAATTCGCTGGGTTGGGTCTTCGACAATCCGATCGATACGGTGGATCTGAGCAAGGCCAACATCATCGGCTTCGACTACACCGACATCATCGACAACCCCGAAGTGCGCGTGCCGGTCATCAATTACCTGCTGCACCGCCTGGAGTCGCTGATCGACGGTCGTCCGCTGATCTATGTGATGGACGAATTCTGGAAGATCCTGGACGGCGAGGGTGGCCTGAAGGAGTTCGCGAAGAACAAGCAGAAGACCATCCGTAAGCAGAACGGCCTGGGAATCTTCGCCACCCAGAGCCCGGAAGATGCGCTGAAGAGTGACATCTCCGCTGCCCTGATCGAGCAGACCGCCACGCTCATCCTGCTGCCGAACCCGAACGCCAGCAAGAGTGACTACATGGATGGCCTGAAGTTGACCGAGGCGGAGTTCAAGGTGGTCACCGCGCTGGACGAGCGCTCGCGCTGCTTCCTGGTCAAGCAGGGCCATGCTTCCAGTGTCTGCCAGCTCAACCTGCGCGGCATGGACGACATCCTGTCGGTGATCTCGGCCTCGACCGACAACATCGACATCATGCATCGGGTGCTGCAGACGGCTGCGGTCCGCAATCGGATCACTGTGGACGAGCTCACGCCGGAACAGTGGCTGGAGGACTTCTACAAGAACCGAAAGGGCTCTGGTAAAGCCAAGGTCTCTGCCGAAACCGATGCGGCTTGAAAGCCTTCGATCAAACAGCGCTGAATGAAATCCATTCCATTGGAGAAGAACATGAACATGACATCCCGTAATAACAAGCGCCAACGCGGTCTGCGTCAGAAGCGCCTGGCAGCCATCCTGCTGGGGAGCATGGTCATGTTCTCCACGACGTCGGTATCAGCCGGTGGTTACCCTGTTTTCGACCTCAGCAACCTGATGCAGGCGCTGAAGGACGTTGCTCAAGGAAAGGCGCAGATCAAGGCTGATGGGCTGGAGTACGCGGCTCAGGTGACTCGCTGGAAAAGGACGTTCCAGGAATATCAGGACGCGCTGGTCCAGATCCAGGGTCTGATCAACAATTTTGGGCTGCCACCCGGGGCAACGCTCGAGCGTGTTCCAGATGACTACATGGTTGCAGACGTCTGCCGTACTTCAGCAGGCTTCAGTGCAGGAAGCCTGCTGAAGAAGTTCGTCCTCGACACCTCTGGCGACCTGTATGCGCAGCAGCAGCAGCTTTGCGTGAACATCCAGATGATGGAAAACCGCAAGCGCAACGAAACGGTTGAGTTTCTTGAGAAGACCATCCCCAGCATCAATTCGACGCTTGGTGAGATCATGGGTTGGCGTTTTGGCGGGGACGGAAACCTGGCCGGCACGATGTCCGCAGTGAACAGTGACTCCCTGCGTACGGCAAACGACATTGCCAAGCTGCAGCAGGAGTGGGAGGCGCGCATGCGGTCCTACGACGCCTATGAGGAATCAATGAAGGCCAATCAGCGCGTGTTGGCGCGCGTGGCATTGAAGGGCAAGCCGGGCGTCATCTCGCAGCTGGTCAAGACCGCTGCGTTGAAAGGTGCTTTGCACATCGACTGACGTCGTTCGGGGCAGGGGTATAAGCACTTGCCTCATGAGGTTGTCCGGTAGGGATACATCAAGGGATTGCGGAAATGATCAGGTCGATTGCCAGTTTTGACTTCAATGGCGGATTCCAGGATTTGATGGGTCACGTGGCACGTGTCCAGTCGATCGGGGATTTCGTGTTCTTCAAGTTCATCTTCGACTTCCTGCGAAGCAAGATAAACAAGTTTGGCATCGACATGATGGGGGAAATGATGCAGTGGGTCGGCGGCATCGCCCTCACGCTCATGACCCTGTGGGTGCTGGTGCAGGGCTTCCGCATCGTGACCGGCCGCAGCCGGGACTCAATGATGGTATTGGTGACCAATATGGCGCGTGCGGCGTTGATCGTCAGCGCGGCCACCACCATGGGCGCGTTCGGCACCAATCTGCAGAGCTTCCTCACCCACGACGTCAAGGAAGAAATCACGAAGGTCGTGACGGGTTCGAACGAATCGCCCGAGGATCAGATCGACAAGAGCCTGGCATGGATGCAGGTCGCGCTTTCCAGTATCGACGCCATTCAGATCATGAATGACGGGGAGCTGCTGGAGGACAAGAAGCGGGCACTGTTCTTCATCGGGATGGGCACCGCAGGTCCGGCCATCACCGCTGGTGCAATGCTGATGCTTTATGAAATCGCCATGGCGTTGTTCATCGGCTTCGGCCCATTGTTCATCCTCTGCCTGTTGTTCGAGCAGACCAAGCAGCTGTTCCAGCGCTGGCTGTTCTACGGTATCGGCACGATGTTCTCGATGGCCGTACTTGCAGCGATGGTCTCCATCGCGCTCGACATGGTGGTACGTGTAGCGGCCACCTTCTGGACCACGGCGCTGGTGCAGGAGTTCATCCTCAAGGAAAGCATGTCCGACGGCATGACCAGCCAGGCAATGCAGCAGGGAGGCATGGGCCTGATCCTCACCGCGTTGATCCTGACTACACCCCCAATGGCAGCGATGTTCTTCCAGGGTACCTTGGGCACCTTCATGGCATATTCGCAGATAGGTGGTGGCGCCAGTGCCTCGCCAAGTGCTGATGGTCGTCCGCCGGGCATGTCGGCTCCGCCGCCGGCGGCTCCAGAGGCCGCGTCGGGCCACAATGCAGCAAATCCTCAGAACAGTCTGGGCCGAGTGTTTGACGGCACGGGCGGGGCGGGAGGAACCACACCTGGTCAACGTGGCGCGGCGAACGCCAATCAAGGAAATTAGAGGCTGGACTGACGATGAGCGCCAACGGTTTTCTGAAATATCTTTGCTTGTCCTTCGTGTTTATGGGTTCTGCATACATCAATTCTGCGTTAGCAGAAGGTCGCTGCCCGCCGGGCCAGTATCCGATCGGCGATCAGGGGGTGGGCGGCTGTGCTCCCATCCCTGGTGCAGGCCGGAGCGCGCCTGATGAGAATCCCGGGCACTGGGTTAAGACGTGGGGAGCCGTTGCGGGATCCATGAATGGCGATGCGGGTGCATCGACTGGCCATCAGGCCAAGGCCTCGGCCGAGCGACAGGCGATCGAGCGCTGCGGTCACTGGGGAGCAACCGATTGCAAGGTTCTGTACACCTATTACAACCAGTGCTATGCGTCCATCAGAACCGGCCGGCCGGACAATGGAACGATGTTCAACGCGGGTGCTACCAAGGAACAGGCGCTGGAAAGGGCGACGCAGGATTGTCGGAATTCGGGAAGCAAGGAGTGCACGTTCGTCCACTCGGACTGCACCAAGCCCTTCTTTCAGGAGGGCTGATATGGCGAATCATATTGCCTCCCGTTCTTTGGATGTCGCTTGAAGCACTGCGGAAGGCTTCAAGGAAGATGACGGGTGCGGAGCATCAGACCACAGAGTGATCAACGGTGATGTCCCAAAAGTCTTGGCAATGGCCGGCTTCAAGCATTTGGGTAACATTCTTTAGGGTTTTGACGCTGACGTTTGCCGTGCTCGTCGTTACTGAAAATGCCAATGCCGAAGGCCGTTGCCCTGGGGGCCAGTACCCGATTGGTGGCCAAGGCGTTGGAGGCTGCGCACCCATACCCGGCGCGGCTCAGAGCGCCCCGCAGGAGAATCCCGGGTACTGGGTCAAGACATGGGGTGCAGTCGCCAGCTCGCCTGGAGGAGATGCAGGTTCTGCCACTGGGCATCAGGCCAAGGCTTCGGCAGAGCGCCAAGCCGTCGAGCGATGCCGGCAGGGCGGAGCTACCGACTGCACAGTCGTTTTTACCTACTACAACCAGTGCTATGCGGTTGTCCGGGCTGCACGACCGGACAATGGCATGAGATTCAACACCGGGGCGACGAAAGAACAGGCGCAGGAGCGGGCAACCAAGGACTGCAAGGATTTGGGAAGTCAGGCTTGCTCCGTTTTCCATTCTGACTGTACCAAGCCGTTCTTCCAGCAAGACTGATCGGTTGTGACATCACACGGAGATTCAAGGCAATGGCCGACTTCAAATCTCTGCGTGGTGATTCAGCTTTCGTGATTTCTGCTCTGCTGTTCGCTGCATTACTTGTTGCCAGCAACGCCAATGCCGAGGGCCGATGCCCGTCCGGCCAGTACCCCATCGGCGATCAAGGGGTTGGTGGGTGTGCCCCGATTCCTGGGGCAGGGGCGACTGCCCGCGAACCCGGGCCCGCGGGTCAGTGGCATAAGACCTGGGGGGCGATTGCGTCGTCCGACGCGACCGCAGATGCGGGTGTTGCAACGGGCCGGCCGAGCAAGGAGAACGCGGAGCAGTTTGCTCTGGCAGACTGCGGTAGGCGCGGTGCTTCCGATTGCCGAGTCATCTACACGTATAGAAACCAGTGCGTTGCATGGTTGGTTCCCAATAGCCAGGGCGGGGCTTCCCGCGCCGGTCTTGCCAGCGCCAAGGACTCCGCCGAAGCGCGGAAGTTTGCCCAGCAGTCGTGCGTCGACACCGGTGGAAAGGCGTGTCAGGTTGCATACGAGGACTGTACGAAGCCGGTCTATGAGTCATTCTGACCCGTTGATCGGATTGTCGGACTGGCAGCCAGTGCAACTCGAGATGGCGGCGAAGAGCTTCATGTGTTTGGGTGCAGCTCCGTTTGTTCTCTTGGCTCCAGCATCGGCTGTGGGCAACGATCGTCTGCTCAGGCCGTCCCATCTCCCACAATGGGCAGCAAAGGAATGAGTCTCCCCATGAAACGGATCCACCTCGCTTTTCTTCCGTGTCTGCTGATTGCAGGCCTGCTGCCGTTCACTGCGCTCGCCGAAGGCAACTGCCCGCAGGGCATGTATCCGATCGGTGGCCAGGGTGTACAGGGTTGTGCGCCCATTCCGGTGAGCAGCTCAGGATCCCCGTACAACAATCGCCCCAACTGGGCGCAGACCGTGCGCGGCGTGGCGATGGATACCCGCGGCGATACCTTCATCAGCAACTCGATGCGCTCGCGGGGCAAGGCAAAGCGTGCATCCATGAAGGAGTGCAAGGAGTTCGGGAAAGGCGAATGTAGGTTGGCGACCCTGTTCCAGGCGCAATGCGTGGCGGTCGCCCACGCGGGTCTGGGCACTGAAACCACCAGCGTCGCCACCGCCATGTCCGAACAGGGAGCGGTCGTTGTCGCGATGCAGCAATGCAGCGCGAAGGCTGCATGGAAGCAGCTGCCGCAGGGTCAATGCGGGATCGCCAGAACGGCCTGTACGGCGGATCTGTTCATCAGGTAAGGCGCCATTCACGCTAAGCCCCGTTTTCTGTGATCAATTCCGCTTTTCGATTTCCTCGCACTTCGACGCGGCAGAACGCCTCGCGGTAAGCTCCCCGCGCGTCATGAAAATGACGCGCCAGTGCCGCCGAATGCAGGAGTTCTTCCGTCCAATGAGGACGCTGTCAGCCCCTGCATCGGGTGACGCTCGCCATCATCGCGGTCTTGCCGTACGCAAGGCTATGATCCCTGTCCGCGCAGGCGCGGATAAGCCGGAACGCGTTCCGGCTGGGCAGGGAGGCGGGCATCGGCATGACCACATTGAAGGAGTGGGAGGGGATGGAAGACAGGGTTGGCGCACACATGGACGATGCCCTGGCATTCGTTCCGTCCGGTGCGAACCTGCTGGAAGCTGTCAGGGGCGAGCTCAACGGCGATGGCATCGAGTATCAGCTGCTGGTCATCGACCAGCCGACGCCGGAAGGGCTGGTGCCCGGCCAGCACGGGCCAAACCGGGTGCTGCTGTTGCTGCGCGGTGATGGGCGCGGGCGCTGGCAGCTGGCCGCGCGCAACGACACGCTGGTGCCGTGTTCCACCCGAGGTGGCCTGGCCGGCGACCCTTTTGCGTATGCAATGGTCGAGAAGGGCACCTTCAGCGTGATCACCAACGGCGGTAGCCGCGAGCGCTGGAGCAGCACCTACCGGTTCCGCTATGCGCCCGCGGACAAGGCCTGCTGGGTGGACGGGGTGAGACGCAAGGTCGTGGATATCGAGACCGAAGCGACCAACATCCGGGATTACTCGGTGGCGGAGCTGGGCAGGGTGCGGTTCGAGGACTTCGACCCGTCCAGTGTCGCCGAGGTGTCGCTTCCATGAGCCAAGCTCCAACCGGCGGAAGGGAATCCGCGCTGATGAAGATTCAGGAGTTGCACTGTGTCGACCGATAGAGAGTCGCAGCTGTTGCGGCAGGCGACCAAAGCCGGCATCGACTCCCCGCTTGAACTGGCCAATTTCATGGCCCAGGCAGGGCACGAGTCGCGCGGCTTGAGCCGGCTCAACGAGAGTTTCAACTTCACCCGGGGAATCTCGCAGATCCCGGTGGAGGCTGCGTGGCGCAATGGCAACGCTGTGCTGGAGAGCGCCCGCCAGGAAGCGCTGCGTGGCCGGCCGGAAAACCTGGCCGAGCTGATGTACGGCGGGCGCATGGGCAACGACGCGCCTGGTGACGCGCTGAAGTACCACGGCCGCGGCTATCTGCCGTTGGTCGGCAAGGAGAATTACGAGCGTGCCGGCAAGGCGCTGGATCTGGACCTGGTGAATCACCCGGAACTGGCCGCGCAGCCTGAGCACGCAGGTCGTATTGCTGTATGGCAATGGCAGACACGGGTGCCGGAGGCGGCGCGCCAGGACGTGCGCGAGGCAACGCATGCGCTCAATGGCGCGCTCAATGGCATCGAGGCACGCCGGCAACGTTTCGAGATCTGGCAACAGAAGTTGACGCCGGACGTGATGGCGCGCCTGGATCGTGGCGAAGTCGGTGCGCCGGCGCAGACCGTTGCACGCGACATGTCGCATGCCGGTGAGCCCGGCAATGCGTTGTTCGAGGATGCGCGCAGGCATCTGCAGCAGCTGGGACCGCAGAGCGGGCTGCGCAGTGCGCAGGAACTCGACAATACCGCTGGCGCATTGGCGTTGGGCGCGCAGAAGGTGGGGTTGTCGCGCATCGATCATCTGCTGGCCGGCAACGACGGCCGCACGCTGTTTGCGGTGCAGGGCGCGCTGGGTGATCCGGCCATGCTGCGTGCGTCCGTAGACCGCGAGCAGGCCGCACAGCAGCCACTGGCGCAGAGTAGTCAGCAGCTGGCGGCCAGTGTTACGCAGCAGGACCCGACGGCCGCGCTCGCCCGCGAGCAGGAGCAGCGTTCTCGATCCATGTAACACCTGATGCCGGCGGGCAGGGGGCCCGCCGGTGAGTTACGTACGACGCGTGGCGCCCTGTGGCGCCGACATGGAAAACCAACGTAAGGACACCACATGCGAATCGTTCCCTTGAATGCCCGGCACGCTGCTGCCCGCTGCAATGCATCCGCGCACCGCCTGCCGCAGCTCTGGCTGCTTTCACTTGGACTAGCCGCAGCGTCGGCGCAGGCTCAGGAGGCATCGGTACCCGTCGCGGAGGCGCCCCTCGCTGCCGAGGCGCCCGTTGCCTCGCCCGCAGGGGCGGCGCCCGTTGCAGCACCCATGACGGCCGAAGCCGTTGTCGCGGCGCCGGCTCCCGAAGTACCGGTTGCCGTGACACCTCCTGCGACACCTGGGGTGGGCGCGCAGCCGGCGCCGGCCGCGGACCTGGTGCCTGCGCCGGTTGCGCCCGTTGCGCCGGCAGCGGCGGCGCCTGTGGCTGCACCGCCTGCCACCGTCGAGCCAGCCGTTCCGGCGGTAGCACCTGCGCCGCCCGCATTGGCCATCGTGCCGTTGCCGCCCGAACAGGCCACCGAGCGTGCACTCGGTGCCCGCTGCCCGGTGGATCTGGCCGGGCGACTCGCGACCCAGGGCGACCTGCTGATCGGCGCCTGCCAGGGCGCGATGCCGGCGCATCTGGCCACGCTGCTGGTCGCGCTGCCCGCGCATGATATCCACCTGCCACGCGGCTGGCGCGAGCGAGAGGTGCAGCAGAAGGCCTGGTTCAAGGCGGTGCCGGGCTACGGCCAGCGCCCTGATTTCATCGTGCGGATGGGTGACATCTGGGTGCGTTCGCTGGAAGGGCGTGACGCCGACAGCACGTTCTACCTGGTGTCGGCGCCGTTCACCTGCAGCGACCGGGTCGCCAACCGCGACGAGTACGGCGCGGAGCCGGTACGCCTGCCAGCGGGGGATTGCCGCGAGGCCTATGTGGCCCAGCGTGTGTACCAGGTGCGTGGCGATGCCGCACCGCGGGATGTTACCGCCGAGGCGATGCCGGCCATGCCGCCGTTGACGGAAGCCGATCGCGCACGCCAGTTGGCGCGCGAAGGCCGGATCACGCTGGATCAAAGCAAGCTGCAGTATGGCCCGGCCATGCGTTGGTTCGTGCAGTACCCGGAGACCGCCCAGAAGGGTGGCCCGCGTGCGTTCAGTGACTGGAACCGTGAGCACCTGGCATTCGTGGTCTGGACCGGAGATCGCTTCGAGCTGCGCGAAAAGGTTTCGCGTAGCCAGTGGCCCTGCGACCCGGTGGCACCGGGGGATCGGGCCTGTGGCGGCTTCCCAGATTCCGGTCCGGATCTATTTGTGACGGCCGGTACCTCCGCGCCGATGGCTGCCTCCGGTCCCTGAGCCGGAGTGCCGACGTGCAGCGGGAGCCGGAATGACCGGCTCCCGTGCAGTCCATCAGGCCTGCATGCTGCGGGTCTGGTTCTGCTGCTGTTCCAGTTGCTGGTCACGCTCAAGTGCATGGCGCTGACCGGCGGCCTGCTGGTCGATGCGCTGGCTGCTCTGCTCCAGCGGCGTGTTCATCGCCATGGCCGTGTCCACCGACACGCGCAGGTGTGCCGGGTCGCCGCCCTGGCCCTGCACCGCGAAGCTGCGCGAGGCATCGGCATTCATGACCACCTCGTCGATCCGCTTGCCGCCAGCGGCATGCATCTCGGCGGCGAGGCTGCCAGCCAGCTGCGTGCTCATCACGTCCGGCACGCGCCCGACACGCACGTCCTGCGCATGCACGCCGCGGATCGCGTCGTTGAACAACGGGTTGCCCAGGTGGTTGGCATCGTCCATGCGCAGCATGCTGGTGTGATGGCCGTTCTTCTCCGCTTCGCGGCGTGCCGGTTCACCGGGCTGCAGTGGGCCGCGGATGTGGTCGTACAGATCGATGGCGCCGCCCGGGATGCCACGCGCTGCACGGGTAACGCCACGGCGCAGTGATTCCACGTCGTCGCGGTACTCCTCGATCATCTTGGCGTTGTCCTTGGCCAGCTTCTGCGTTTCCGGGTGCTTGAGCACAGAGCCCTGGTCGAGGAAGTTGCCCAGTTTGTGCGCACCGAACGAGCTGCCTGCTGCAATCAGCGGGCTGTCCGGGATCAGGGCGCGCATCGGATGGTTGCTGAAGCCGTTTGCGGCGAGTGTCTTGATTTCATCCGGCTTCGCATAGATGCGGACCTGGCCGAAATGCGGCGACGCGGCGCTGACCGGATCGGAGGCCATGACGTGGTTGATCATGGTGTTGCCGCCTTCGGGGATGCGGTAGCTGAGGCTGACCGCGCCATAGGCATTGAAGGTCTCGCCCTTGACGTTGAAATGGTGCGAGGTGATCTGGGCCAGGGCGCCGCCGAGGGAGTGGCCGGTGACGGTGACTTCTGGTGGACGCTGCCCGAGATCCTGCCCCTCCTTCTTGGCGTAAGCGATGGCGCGTTGAGTCAGCGCGATGGCATCCGGAGCCTGCACATTGGTGCGGGCAACGACCATGCCACCATCGGTCAGAATCGCATCGCGTGCGATCTGTTCGGTTCCGCGATGTGCGACGACAATTTCATTGGTGTCGACTCGCTGGTAGATCGTTCCCTGATAACCGTTCAGTCGATTATCAACGTGCTCGAGAATCCTGTACTTGTGCCCGTTGATCGGGACGATCTCTTCTTGACCAGGTGCACGACGACCGACCGCATAATCCTTGTATGCATCTTCGGATAGCGCAGCGTAGTCTTGGCTGTTGAGGCTCATTGGCGGACCTCGCTGGCTTCAAGCGAAGTGGAGAACAGCGCATTCCGCAGTTCTGGGCGGAACTTGGTGGGATCTTCCTGGCCGCTTGCGCCGTAATCAGGAATCTCATTTACGCGCGGATAGTCTGCGCGAGGATAGTGGCGAGTCTCGGTCTCGCCTTTGACGAAGGGCGCTGCCTCAATGAACGACAGGAAGCGGGTTTCACCCTCGGCGCCGGTGGCTTTCAGCATCGCGCCGGCGCCGCTGAATTCCCACTTGCAGACGCCACGACCGTAGTAGTCCTCATCCAGCATCCGGTCGAGGTACACGGTGCCGCGATACTCGCCCTCAGCGACCCTGCGCAGCTCCACCGGTTCCTGGCTGGTAATGCGGGCGGCAGTGCCGGTGGCGGGTTCGATGTGGCCGCACTGGTCTTCGTTGGTCACGTCGTACTGCGCGACACCTTCGACCACCGCGAAATCACCGGGGGCATCCTTCAGGCGCAGCACCAGTTCATAGGCCTTGCGCGGGCTGGGGTTGAGCTTGGCGAGGCCGCGCCCACCCTGGGCGACATCGGCTTCGGCAGCGGCACGTTCCTGGTTCATGGCGGTCTCCGGGTTGCAGGCGGTCAATAGAAGCAGAGCAAGGCACGGGATCATCTTGTGGCGCAATGTCGGCCTCCTTGGGGGTAGGGATGGTTGAACTGGCAGCTCATGGCGCGAGTTTCTGCACAGTGGTGGTGGTTGAGAACAGCGCGCCGCGCAGCTCTTCTTTGTACGCTGAAGGATCTTCCTTGCCACTTGCAGGATAGTTGGCGGCAAGTTCGGCGCGAGGATAGGCGACCTTCGGGTAGTAGAGAGTCAACGGCGATCCAGCGTTCATGCGTTCCTTCTTGAAATACGTCAGGAATCGCGTATCCGCCTCGCCGTTCGTAGCGCGCAACATCGTACCGGCGCCAGTTAGCGTCCAATGGCAGACGCCGCGCCCGTAGTAGTCCTCGTCCTGCATACGGTCCAGGTAGAACGTGCCGCGGTATTCGTTCTCACCGACCTTGCGTAGCTCGACGGGTTCCTGGCTGGTGATGCGCCCTGCAGTGCCGGTCGCAGGCAGGATCCGACCACAATCTGCGTAGTTGCTGACGTCGTACTGGGCCACGCCCTCAACGATCGCGAACGGACCCGGCGCGTCCTTCAGTGTCAGCACCAGCTCATAGGCCTGCTTCGGTGCGGGATTGAGCTTGGCCAGGCCGCGTCCACCCGCGGCGACATCGCGCTCTGCGTCTGAGTAAGGCGAGCACGCCGCCAGTGCCAGCAGCAGGGGCGCCGGCAGCCAGCATCGTGCGCTGCGCGATGGCGTTGCCGTGCTCAAAGCGTGTTCCTGCATCGTGCATCCATGTCCATATATCCTTCCCTGGTGACAGGTTTCCCGATTATGGGGTGCCCGGGAAACCCGGCGCCAGCAGCGAGTGGGCATAAGTGCCAGAAATTTGACGCATTCAGGATTGGGCGGTGGTGTGGAAGCGCTTGCGGCACAGTCGATTTGCCGGCATCGGAACGACTGCGTACCGCATTCAACATTCTGCCGCCGTTCTGTGACATCGATCATTAATTCACGCGATCATCACCAAGCGAAGTCTTCCACCATGAACTACACGATCCGCCCCGAATCCTCTGCCGACCACGCCGTGATCCATGCGCTCACTGAAGCTGCCTTCCGCCAAGCCCCGCACAGCAGCCACACCGAGCAGTTCATCGTCGATGCGCTGCGTTCGCGTGGGGAGCTGAGCATTTCGCTGGTCGCCGAAGCCCAAGGCCAGGTGGTCGGACACATTGCGCTGTCGCCGGTCACCATCAGCGATGGAAGTACAGGCTGGTTCGGCCTTGGCCCGATCTCAGTGCTGCCGTCGTGGCAGGGGCAGGGCATTGGCGCGGCGCTGATGCGCGCGGCACTCGACGCGCTGCGTGGATTGGGCGCACAGGGTTGCGTGCTGCTGGGCGAGCCGGCGTATTACGGCCGCTTCGGCTTCCGTGCCGAGCCAGGCCTGGTGCTGCCGGGTGTGCCTGCGGAGTACTTCCAGGCGCTCTGCCTGCAGCCTCCGCTGGCGCAGGGCGAGGTGCAGTATTCGCCGGCCTTCGAGGCGACGGCCTGATCCACGGCGAGCGCGTGCCCGTCAGGGCGCGCGCCAGACGGTGGGTTCGGGTTGTGGCTTTGGAATGCGATAACCGCCGATGTGTTCAAGCAGTTCATTGGTGCGACGTTGTTCCGCCAGTACCTCACGCAGCAGGCTGCGCACGGCGAAGATGGCAAATGGCACCAGGATCCAGACCAGGCTGATGCCCAGCGCAAACAGGGTCAACAGGGCTTTTGCACCATCCATGCACGGCGTTCCTTGATCGAAGGCAGCCACGCTAGCACGCGGTTGCGGCCGACAGATGTCAGCCGTTATGCCGAAGATGGATCAGTGGATACGCACGCCCCTGCGAATCGAGCGGTGAGCGACCGGTTTCGACGAAGCCCATGCGCAGATAGAAGCCCACGGCCTGCGCGTTCTGTGCGTTGACGTCGGTGCTCAGCTGTGGGCACAGGGTCAACGCGTGCTGCAGCAGTTGGCGACCAACTCCGGTGCCACGCACGTCCGGATCGATGAACAGCGCTTCCATGTGGGTGCCGTCGATCAGCATGAATCCGAGGGGGCGATCCTGTGCGTCGACAGCAACGGTCATCGGCGCCTGCGGCAGGAAACCGGCCACTTCGGCATCGATGGCCTGGCGGTCTTCGGCACTGAGGAAGTCGTGGGTGGCGTCGACGGCACGACGCCAGAGGTCGACGAGGGCGGCGCCTTCGTCGGCGCGCGAGGGGCGCAGGGTGGTCATGGGTTCACCAAGGTGCTTCGGGGAGTGCGAAGTATGAGGCTTTCCGGTAACGCCTGCAGGCGAAGATTCATCCCGCGTCGCGGTGGCGGATGAAGGGGCTGTGCGCAGCTGCGTCGGCGCGCAGCACCACCCCATCCTCGAAATCATCGCTGTCGTTGAAGGGCACGGTCGGCCATCGTTGCCAGCGTGCCAGCCGCTCGCGGTAGTCGCTGGTGGCCGCCGCTATTGCTTTGTCGTGCGCCTGCACGCGATCCGCTGGCAGCCCGGAACGCACGCCATGCACCACGAACGGTTCCATCACTTCGAAGCCGACGTAGCGCAGGCTGTACATCAACGACCACAGCAGCAACCGGGTGTCGCCCTCGCGGCCGTCCACCGCGCATGCCCGCGCCGACGAGCCGGTGGTGACGCTCAGCAACGCGCGCTTGCCCTGCATCACGCCGTGCTCGTGGCGCTGCCGGCTGTTGTACATCGGCCCGTAGACGAGCACGCGGTCCAGCCAGCCCTTCAGCATGGCCGGAGCCGCGAACCACCACAGCGGAAACTGCAGGATCAGCAGGTCGGTGGCACGCAGCAGCTGCAGATGGCGCTGCACCTCGACGGGCAGCTGGCCCTGCTCGGCGCTGTGCCGCTGTTCGCGTTGGGCGTCGAAGTGGTCGGGATGCAGGCGATGCGGATGGTGGTCAGCCGCTTCCAGCGGGTCGAAGCCTTCCGCATACAGGTCGACCACGTCCACCTGCAGGTTCTCATGCCGCAGCTGCTCGGCGGCCTGCGTGGCCAGATGTGCATTGAACGAGCGGGGCTCGGGGTGGGCAAGCAGGATCAGGGCGCGCATGGGTCGAGGGGCTCGTGGAGTGTGCGACCATCCTCGTGATGCCGACCTGCCCCGGCAATTACGCACCTTGAGGTAACCATGGCCTATCGCGGAGACGTGTATGCCGCCGACTGCTCCGCACGCGATGCGCTTGCGCTGATTTCAGGCAAGTGGGTGATGCTGCTGCTGCCGGCATTGGCGCAGGGCCCGCTTCGCAACGGCGCGTTGCTGCGGAAGATCGAAGGCATCTCGCAGAAGGTGCTGACCCAGACCCTGCGGCAGCTGGAGCGCAATGGCCTGGTCGAGCGTTGCGACCGGGGCAGCAAGCCGTTGCATGTGGAGTACCGGTTGACCGAGGTTGCGCGCGGCCTGGTCGACACGCTGGCTGCCCTGGACCGCTGGGCCGAGCACAACTTTCCTGTGCTGGACGCCGCCCGTGAGCGCTTCGACGCACGTTAGCGGCGCCTGCACGACCCGGGGCGTACAATGCGGCCCCGGCGGCCATCCTGGCCCAGTTGAAAAGCGAGAACCGCCATGACCGATGTCCTGGGTGTACCGGTGCACGACGCCGATGAACACTGGATGCGCCATGCACTGGCCTTGGCCGAGCGCGCACAGCGTGAGTTCGACGAGATCCCGGTTGGTGCGGTGCTGGTAAGCGCCGATGGCCAGCTGCTGGGCGAGGGCTGGAACCTCAATATCGCCTCGCACGATCCCAGCGCGCATGCCGAGATCGTGGCCATGCGGGCAGGGGGGAAGCTACTGGCCAACCATCGCCTGCTGGGCAGCACCCTGTACGTGACCCTGGAGCCGTGCGCGATGTGCGCGATGGCGGTCGTGCATGCACGGGTATCGCGCTTGGTCTACGGCGCCAGCGATCCAAAGACTGGTGCGTGCGGCAGCGTGTTCGACCTGCTCGGTGATGCCCGCCACAACCACCGGGTCGAGATCCACGGCGGGGTGCTGGCCAAGGAAGCCAGCACGCGCCTGACCAATTACTTCCGTGCCAAGCGCGGCAAGCCGCCGCTGCTGCTGGAAGACCACGTCGGCGAGGGCTGAGGGGCGAACGGGTATGATGGGCGCCTCTTTCCTTCACCGGTAGGCCGCGCGCCTGCCCAGCAACGAGGCGACACAATGGCGGACACCGGCGCGGCCAACGAACGACTGATCTGGATCGACCTGGAAATGACCGGGTTGGACACCGACAACGATTCGATCATCGAGATCGCCACCGTGGTCACCGACGCCCAGCTCAACGTGCTGGCCGAAGGTCCGGAATTCGCTATCCATCATCCGCTGGAAACGCTGGAGGCGATGGATGAGTGGAACCGTAACCAGCATCGTCGTTCGGGCCTGTGGCAGCGCGTGGTGGACAGCACCACCACCCTTGGCCAGGCCGAGGCGCAGACGGTGAACTTCCTGGCCCAGTGGATTCCGGCCGGCCTGTCGCCGATGTGCGGCAACTCGATCTGCCAGGACCGTCGCTTCCTGCACCGCCAGATGCCGCGCCTGGAGAAGTACTTCCACTACCGCAACCTGGACGTGTCCACGGTGAAGGAGCTGGCCAAGCGCTGGGCGCCGACCGTGGCTGCCGGCGTCGGCAAGAACAGCAACCACACCGCGCTGAGCGATGTGCACGACTCCATCGCCGAGCTGCGCCACTACCGCCAGTTCATGGGGGCGCTGTCGGGCTTGCCCACGGCCTGAACAACGGCGCCGGGCATGGCCCGGCGCTACCGGATGACACGCGAACGGGTAGTGCCGGCCGCTGGCCGGCAATTCGGCGGCTTTCGTGAGGTGTATCGGGTTGCCGGCCAGCGGCCGGCACTACCCTCCGTTCAACTCCCTGGCGCTAAGATCGGCGCCATGAACGAGCCCATCCTGCTCCCCCGCGACATTGCCCATGACGCCCGCGACTGGTCCGACCTGCAGCGGGCGGTGGCCCTGCTGGAAGCGCCGACCCTGACCGCGCGCATGGCCAACCTGGTCGGCACGCCGCTGGAGTTCGCGGTGAAGGCGCTGCCCAGCTCGGTCTCCAATCGCATCCATGGTGCCGTGCAGGCGGCGCTGTCCAAGTCCGCGCAGGCCGCGCTGTGGAGCATGGACAACACGCCGGGCAAAGGCGCTTCAACCCGTTGGCACAAACTGGCGGCGGCCACCTCCGGCGCGGTCGGCGGGGCGTTCGGCTTCGCGGCCTTGTTCATCGAGCTGCCGGTGTCGACCACCATCATGATGCGCGCGGTGGCCGACGTGGCCCGCAGCGAGGGCTTCGACCTGTCCGAGTTCAGCACCCGCCAGGCATGCCTGGAGGTGTTCGCGCTGGGTGGCAACTCGCCGCGCGATGACGCCAGCGAGACCGGCTACTACCTGGCCCGCGGCTTCACCACCGACGTGATGCGCCACCTGTCGGCCGAACTGGCCGGGCGCGTGGTGACCGGTCGCGACCTGACCCTGGGCGTGGCACCGAAGGAAGCCGGCAAGCTGCTGGCGAAGATGGTGGAGAAGGTGGCGGCGCGTTTCGGCGTGGTGGTCACCGAGAAGTTCGCCGCGCAGGCGGTGCCGATTGTCGGCGCCGCTGCCGGTGCAACGCTCAATACCATGTTCACCGACTACTACCAGGACATGGCGCGTGGCCACTTCATCGTGCGCCGGCTGGAGCTGAAGTACGGGGAAGACGTGGTGCGCACCTGCTATGACCGGGTGGCGCACGGCGCGATCAGGATCGAGCCCAGCCTGGAGTAGATCCACGCCGTGCATGGATGAGCCTTCATGCAAGGCCATCCTTGCCTGCCGGGCACAACTGTTTTGCCACAACACGCCTGTTGCCTTTCGCAGGCGGTCCCCATTCTTGCCGGCACTCCCCCCGCAAGAGATGTCCGCCATGTTGTTCACCTCCCACCGTCTGGGCCCGCTGACCCTGCCCAACCGCATCGTGATGCCGCCGATGACCCGCTCGCGTGCGGCTGCAGGCAACGTTGCCACCGCCGAGATGGCGACCTACTACGCGCAGCGTGCCGGTGCCGGCCTGATCGTCAGCGAAGGTACCCAGATCAGCGCGCAGGGCCAGGGCTATGCCTGGACCCCGGGCATCCACAGTGCCGAGCAGGTGCAGGGCTGGCGGCAGGTGACCGATGCCGTGCACGCCGCCGGTGGCCGCATCTACGCGCAGTTGTGGCACGTCGGCCGCGTCTCGCATGTGGTCCTGCAGCCCGATGGCGCAGCGCCGGTGTCGTCGTCGGCGTTGCTGGCCGAAGGCGTGAAGGTGTTCGTCGACCCCACGGGCGCAGGCCCGGAAGCGGGCGTGGGCGAGATGATCCAGCATTCGATGCCGCGCGCGCTGCGCGGGGACGAGATCCCGGGCATCGTCGCCGATTACGCGCAGGCCGCGCGCAATGCGCTGGAGGCAGGCTTCGACGGCGTCGAACTGCATGGCGCCAACGGCTACCTGATCAACCAGTTCATCGATTCGCAGGCCAACCAGCGTACCGATGGCTATGGCGGTTCGCTGCAGAATCGGCTGCGTTTCCTGCGCGAGGTGGTGCAGGCGGTAGTGGCAGTGGCCGGCGGTGATCGCGTTGGCGTGCGCCTGGCGCCGCTGACCACGCTGCAGGGCGCGGTGGACGATACGCCGCAGGCGACCTATCTGGCCGCTGCACACCTGCTCGGCGAGCTGGGCGTGGGCTACCTGCACATTGCTGAAGCCGATTGGGAGGATGCGCCGGTGATGCCGGTGGCGTTCAAGCAGGCGCTGCGCATGGTCTACCCGGGCACGTTGATCTATGCCGGCAAGTACACCGCCGAGCGCGCCGATCAGGCGCTGGCCGAAGGCTGGGCCGACCTGATCGGGTTCGGCCGGCCGTTCATCGCCAATCCGGATCTGCCTGAGCGCCTGCGTACGGGTGCGGCGCTCAATCCACCGGATCGCGCCACGTTCTTCGGCGGTGGAGGGGAGGGCTTCACCGATTACCCGGTACTGGAAGAGGTTGCCGGGGCCTGAAAGAGCCAGTGCCGACCAACGGTCGGCACCTACCCAGTCGGCGTCGGTAGTGCCGGCCGCTGGCCGGCATCCCGGGGATGGATCAGGGCTTGTCGCGCACCAGCGCATCCGCCTCGACCACGCCGCCATCCTTGCCATGCAGGTACAGGTGCATGTCCTGCTGCGGGTACGGAATGTTGATGCCGGCCTTGTCATAGCCAAGCTTCAGCTGCTCCAGCAGCGTCACCTTGGTGCCGAACCAGTCGGGCGACTTCACGTAGCAGCGGATGCCGAGGTTGATCGCGTGCGCGCCGAGTTCGTATACCACCACGTCCGGGGCCGGCGTCTGCAGCACGCGTGGGTCGGCCTTCATCAGTGCCAGCGCGGTATCGCGTGCCAGCTGGATGTTGTCCTCGTAACCGATGCCGATCACCAGTTCGACGCGGCGCGTCGGTTCGGCGGTCAGGTTGATGATCGGCGCGGCGGTGATCAGCGTGTTCGGGATGGTCGTGTGCTGGTTGTCGGCACCGGTAAGCACGGTCTGGAAGATGCGCACTTCGCGGACCGTGCCGGTCTGCCCGGCCACGGTAACTACGTCGCCGACACGGAACGGGCGCAGCGTCACCAGCATCACGCCCGAGGCGATGTTGGACAGCGAATCCTTCAGTGCCAGACCGACCGCCAGGCCAGCGGTACCGAGCACGGCCAGCAGCGGGGTGATCTGCACGCCCAGCGTGCCGATGGCGAGTACCACCACAATCACCAGTGATGCGGCGTAGACCACGTTGCGCAGGAAACTGCCCAGCATCGGGTCCACGCCCATGCGCGCGGTCGCGCGCGGCATCGCGTTGGACAGACGACGTGCCACCCACATGCCGACCAGCAGCACCACGATGGCAGCAAGCAACGGCACTCCATAGGTTTCCAGCAGGCGTTCCCAGTCGAGTGAGTGGAACCAGGGCGTTGCGACGGGAGTGGCGGGTGCTGCGGCGGCGATCATGCGGACATCCTTTGCTGCGAAGGGCAGGGCGTGCGTGCACGCCAGAAACACGAAGCCCCGCAGAGGCGGGGCTTGCGTGCAGCAGCAGTATGGGCTGACGCCGATGAACACGACGTCAGCCTGCGGCGGTCAGTGCATCAGCCGTTGGCCTTCAGCTTGGCCAGGCGCAGCCAGGTATCGACGACGGTGTCCGGGTTCAGCGACACCGACTCGATGCCTTCCTGCATCAGCCACTCGGCCAGATCCGGGTGATCGGACGGGCCCTGGCCGCAGATGCCGACGTACTTGCCCTTGGCGCGTGCCGACTTGATCGCCATCGACAGCAGCTTCTTCACCGCCGGGTTACGTTCGTCGAACAGGTGCGCGACGATCGACGAATCGCGGTCCAGGCCCAGGCTCAGCTGGGTCAGGTCGTTGGAGCCAATCGAGAAGCCGTCGAAGATCTCCAGGAACTCATCGGCGAGCAGTGCGTTGGACGGCACTTCGCACATCATGATGATCTTCAGGCCGTTCTCGCCCTGCTTCAGGCCGTTCTGTTCCAGCACCTCGATGACCTTGCGGCCTTCTTCCAGGGTGCGCACGAACGGAATCATGACCCACAGGTTGTCCAGGCCCATTTCGTTGCGCACGCGCAGCACGGCCTTGCACTCCAGCGCGAAGGCGGCCGAGAAGCTCGGGTCGACGTAACGGCTGGCGCCGCGGAAGCCGATCATCGGGTTCTCTTCGTGCGGCTCGTAGTTGCTGCCGCCGATCAGGTTGGCGTACTCGTTGGACTTGAAGTCCGACAGGCGCACGATCACGGCGTTCGGTGCAACCGAGGCGGTGAGGGTGGCGATGCCTTCGGCCAGGCGGTCCACGTAGAAGCTGACCGGATCACCGTAACCGGCGATCTTCTCGTCGATCTTCTTCTTGGTCGCGGCGTCCTGGCGGTCGTATTCCAGCAGCGCATTCGGATGGATGCCGATGTGGCTGGCGATGATCATTTCCAGGCGGGCCAGGCCGATGCCGGCGTTCGGCAGCTGGCCGAAGTCGAAGGCACGTTCCGGGTTGGCCACGTTCATCATGATCTTCAGCGGTGCCGGCGGCATGTTGCCCAGATCGGTGGTGGTGCGCTCGAAGCCGAGCTTGCCTTCGTAGATGAAGCCGGTATCGCCTTCAGCGCAGCTGACGGTGACCAGCTGGCCATCTTCGATGACCTTGGTGGCATTGCCCGAACCGACCACGGCCGGCACGCCCAGCTCGCGCGCGATGATCGCCGCGTGGCAGGTACGGCCACCACGGTTGGTGACGATGGCTGAAGCGCGCTTCATCACCGGTTCCCAGTCCGGGTCGGTCATGTCGGCGATCAGCACGTCGCCCGGCTGCACGCGGTTCATGTCATCCAGTGTCTTCACCACGCGGGCCACGCCCGAACCGATCTTGGCGCCGACGGCGCGGCCTTCGGCCAGCACGTTGCCGCCCTTTTCGGTCAGCGCGAAGCGCTCGATCTGGGTGGCGTGGCTGCGCGACTTCACCGTTTCCGGGCGCGCCTGCACGATGAACAGCTTGCCGCTGACACCGTCCTTGGCCCACTCGATGTCCATCGGGCGGCCGTAGTGCTTTTCGATGACCAGGGCCTGCTTGGACAGCTCCTGCACGTCTTCGTCGCTGATCGAGAAGGTGTTGCGCAGTTCGACCGGGGTGTCCTCGATCTTCACGCGCTCACCGGGGACATCCGAATACACCATGCGGATCGCCTTGCTGCCGAGCGAGCGGCGCAGGATCGCCGGCTTGCCGGCCTGCAGGGTGGGCTTGTAGACGTAGTACTCGTCCGGGTTCACCGCACCCTGCACGACCATTTCGCCCAGGCCGAACGAGGAGGTGACGAACACCACGTCGCGGAAGCCGGACTCGGTATCCAGGGTGAACAGCACGCCGGAGGAACCGACGCCCGAACGCACCATCAGCTGCACGCCGGCGGACAGGAACACGTCCTCGTGCTTGAAGCCGTGGTGCACGCGGTAGGCGATGGCACGGTCGTTGTACAACGAGGCGAACACTTCCTTGACCTTGTGCACGACGTCGTCGGCACCGGTGACGTTGAGGAAGGTCTCCTGCTGGCCGGCGAAGGACGCATCCGGCAGATCCTCGGCGGTGGCTGACGAACGCACGGCAACGGCCACGTCGCCACCGCCGTTGTCGGCGCTCAGCTTGGCGTAGGCGGTGCGGATGTCCTGGTCCAGCTGCGGCTGCAGCGGGGCATCGATCACCCAGGTGCGGATTTCCTTGCCGGCCGCGGTCAGCGCGTTGACGTCCTCGACGTCCAGCGTGGCCAGCTTGTCGAAGATGCGCTTGGACAGATCGTTGTGCGCGATGAA
Source organism: Stenotrophomonas sp. 59 (assembly GCF_030291095.1). Classification (NCBI taxonomy): domain Bacteria; kingdom Pseudomonadati; phylum Pseudomonadota; class Gammaproteobacteria; order Lysobacterales; family Lysobacteraceae; genus Stenotrophomonas; species Stenotrophomonas sp. 59. The sequence continues at coordinate 2,751,778 of NZ_CP127408.1, read as the reverse complement.
GTCCTTGAAGGCTTCAGCGGTGGTGGCATAACCGCCCGGCACCGAAACGCCCAGACCGGCCAGGTTGCCGATCATCTCGCCCAGCGACGAATTCTTGCCGCCTACGCGGGCCAGATCGGCCAGACGCAGTTCGTGCAACCACAGGATGTTCTCGTTCAAGCGCGATGCTCCGTTTGGCCATCGCCCGAGGCGGGCTGAGTGGCCGCGTCCGTAGGAAGAAGCCGATATGATGCCGGGCAGAGCACCGTCGGCACAAGCTTGTGCTGGCGGCCTTTTTAAGCTTCGTAGGGGGTAAAAGCGCGCATGTCGACCATCCGTCCGGTGTTCTACGTTTCCGATGGAACCGGTATCACCGCTGAAACCATTGGGCATAGCCTCCTGACCCAGTTCTCCGGGTTCAGCTTCATTACCGACCGGATGTCGTTTGTCGACGACCCCGAAAAAGCGCGTGAAGCCTGTGCCCGGATCCAGGCGGCGGGGGAGCGGTACCAGGTCCGGCCGATCGTGGTGAACTCCTGCGTGGACCAGAGCCTGAGCCTGATCCTGGCCGACAGCGGGGCACTGATGCTGGATGTGTTCGCACCGTTCATCGAGCCGCTGGAGCGTGAACTGGCCAGCCCGCGCCTGGCCCGGGTTGGCCAGGCCCACGGCATGGTCGATTTCGACACCTATCACCGCCGCATCAATGCGATGAACTTCGCGCTGACCCACGACGACGGCATTGCGGTGAACTATGACGACGCCGACGTGATCCTGGTGGCGGTGTCGCGTGCCGGCAAGACGCCCACCTGCATCTACCTGGCCCTGCATTACGGGGTGCGCGCGGCCAACTACCCGCTGACCGACGAGGACCTGGAAAGCGACCGCCTGCCGCCGCGCCTGCGCAACTACCGGCGCAAGCTGTTCGGCCTGACCATCGACCCGGACCGCCTGCAGCAGATCCGCCAGGAGCGCCGTCCGAATTCGCGCTATGCCAACCTGGACACCTGCAAGCGCGAAGTGGCCGCGGCCGAGGTGATGTTCCAGATGGAGCGGATCCCGACCCTGAGCACCACCCATACCTCGATCGAGGAGATCTCCAGCAAGGTGCTGGCCACGCTGGGGCTGCAGCGCGAGCTGTATTGAGGCGCGCGCCACGTTCGCCGGGCATGGCCCGGCGCCACCAGTGGATGCTGCGCCCTGTAGTGCCGGCCGCTGGCCGGCTGATCGATGAACCCTCGGCCACGACGCAGTGTTGCCGGCCAGCGGCCGGCACTACCCCCGGGGTTGGCTTGCGCATGCGCGCCCCCACGTTGAAGCACCAACGTGTAGGATCGACCCATGGCCCGAGCCTTGCCCCGTACCGAACGCATTCCCCGCCTGAGCCGGTTGAGCTGGCTCATGGGCCTGTACGCGGAAAACTACCGCCATCTGGTGCGCCTGTTCGAACCGGCCGGACTGGCGGCGGGCAGCTACATCTCCTCGATCGGCGACGGCCTGGACGTGCGCCTGGACGTGATCGAGTGCCACCGCTACACGGTGGAGCTGCGCCTGACCTACGACCTGGCCGATCCGGTCACCGGCGAGCCCGATCCGTCGGCCTATGTGCGCCTGTACCGTGACGCGCGCCAGGCCGAGACCACCCATTGTTACGTCGGCCGCCGCTGGCAGGACACCATGGGCCTGTACCCGCCGCCGGCGGAGCTGATCAGCCACCGCATGCGGATGAATACTTTCCTCGGCAAGTGGCTGGAATACCTGGCCGAGCGCGGCCACGGCGTGCCCACCCTGCGCCGTGATCCCGATGGCGCAGGCACACCCACCGAACGCCGCCTGTCGCTGGTGCGCTGATCGGCCATAATCCACGGCTGACCTGCCGCTGGATGCTGCCCCATGCCGTATACCCCGATCGTCGCCACCCTGGGCTACGTGCTGTCGCCTGATCGTCGCCAGGTGCTGATGATCCATCGCAATACCCGCCCCGGTGACCATCACCTGGGCAAGTACAACGGGCTGGGCGGCAAGATCGAAGCGGACGAGGACGTGGCCGCCAGCATGCGCCGCGAGATCCAGGAAGAGGCCGGCATCGACTGCACGGAAATGCGCCTGCGCGGCACCATCAGCTGGCCGGGTTTCGGCAAGCACGGCGAGGACTGGCTGGGCTTCGTGTTCGTCATCGACAGCTTCGAGGGCACGCCGCACGGCGGCAACCACGAAGGCACGCTGGAGTGGGTGGACCTGGACAAGCTGGACACGCTGCCGATGTGGGAGGGCGACCACAACTTCCTGCCGCTGGTGTTCGACACCGACCCGCGCCCGTTCCACGGGGTGATGCCGTACAAGGACGGGCGCATGGTCAGTTGGTCCTACAGCCGCCTGTGAGCCGGCGGATCGGGTGGGCGCCAACCATTCCGGTGGGTGCCAACCTTGGTTGGAACGCTCTTCTGGCCTATTAATACCCGGGTGATATTGACGAGCGCAAATTACCCGGGCAATATTTGCGCATCGCCCCCGATGCCAATGCCATGCCTGCGTCCCGACTGCCCCCCTTCAGCTGTTTCGACGGCCATCGCCTGGTCGTTTCCGGTACGCCGGAAGTGGCCGCGCTGGCCCTCAAACAGCTGCGCGCCGACAACGCCGCAGGTCCGTTGCTGGTGTTCGACAATGCCACCGGCCGCACCCGTGATTTCGATACGCGCGGCAGCGACGCGGAACTTGTGGCGCGTGTCGCCGAGGCGTTTCCGGCGCCGCTGCAGACGGACGTTGAAACCCACGCCGAAGAAACCGGAGATGCACCGTCACCCCCACGTGGCCGCGGTCGGCCGAAACTGGGCGTGGTTGCGCGCGAAGTGACGTTGCTGCCGCGCCATTGGGCATGGCTGGCCGAACAGCCGGGTGGGGCCTCCGTGGTCCTGCGCAGGCTGGTGGAAGCGGCCTGCCGAGCGGGTGCAGACAAGGACCGGCAGCGCCGCGATACCGAGCGTGCCTATCACTTCCTGCAGGCCATTGCCGGTGATCTGCCCGGCTTCGAGGAAGCCATCCGCCTCCTGTTCGCGCATGACCGCGCGGGCCTGGAAGCGGCGTTGTACCGCTGGCCCGGGGACGTGCGCGATCACGCCCTGCGGCTGGCCTTCGATATCCCACCTGTTTAAGTACTGACGTTCGACCCAGGGCGCCGTGGATGAACGACGGCGCCGCTTGATCGCGGGCGACTGCCCGCTTACCTCGTGCTTGCTTTGCTGGCGGAAACGCCGGGCAGGGCAGCGCCTTGCCCAGAGAAACCCCATGAGCCTTTCCGCACACGCGACACCTCCGGTTGCGCCGCCGCTGTCGCGCACCTACCTGGCCCTGCTGCTGCCCATGCTGATGACCAATGCACTGCAGCTGGCCGCCGGCACGCTGGACAACGTCTACCTCGGCCATCTGCTTGGCACGCAGGCGGTGGCTGCCGCCGCTGCGTTCTTCCCGGTGTTCTTCCTGCTGATGGCCCTGGTGATGGGCCTGGCGACGGGCGCAATGGTGCTGATCGGCCAGGCCTGGGGCGCAGGCCAACCGCAGCGGGCACGCGCCGTGGCCGGCAGCGCGGTGGCGATTGCCCTGCTGCTGTCGCTGCTGGTGATGGGCGTGGGCGGCGTGTTCGCGCCGCAGACGCTGGCGGCACTGGGGACGCCGGCGCCGGTCCTCGGCGAGGCCATCGTCTATGCGCGGGTGCTGCTGCTGAGTGCGCCGGTGTTCTTCCTGTTGTGGCTGGCGACGGCCGTGAGCCGCGCGGTGGGTGACGCAAAGACGCCGCTGCACGCGCTGCTGCTGGCGACCGTGCTCGGCCTGCTGTGCACGCCACTGCTGATCCTCGGCTGGGGCGGCCTGCCGCAGCTGGGCGCGGCCAGTGCCGCGGTGTCGGCGGCATCAGCCTCGCTGCTTGCGTTGGTCTGGTTGCTGTGGCGCTGGCATCGCCTGGGGCATCCGCTGGCACCCGGCCATGAGCTGCTGCGGGCCATCCGTTTCGATGGCGCGATCATTCGTTCGATGCTGCGCATCGGCGTGCCGTCCTCGCTGCAGATGCTCAGCCTGGCCATTGCCGAGATCGTGTTGCTCGGCTGGATCAATCGCTATGGCTACACCGCCACGGCGGCCTACGGTGCGGTCAACCAGTTGATGAGCTGGGTGCAGCTGCCGGCCATGTCGCTGGGCATCACCGCCACCATCCTCGCCGCGCATGCGATGGGGGCAGGGCGTGCGGCACGATTGCCCGCCATTGCCCGCACCGGCGTGATGCTGGGCCTGGCGATGCTGACAGTCGTGGTGCTGCTGGTGATGGCGCTGGCGCCGTGGCTGACCGGCCTGATCCTGGCGGCGCCGGAGGTGCGCGAACTGGCGGCACTGCAGCTGCGCACGGTGGCGTGGGGCGTGCTGGCGATGGGCGGCACCACGGTGCTGGTCGGCGTGATGCGCGGCAGCGGGACTGTGCTGCTGCCGGCGTTGCTGGGAATGACAGCGGTGCTGCTGCTGGAGCTGCCGTTGGCGATGTGGCTGCAGGCGCGGCACGGGCTGACCGGCCTGTGGTGGGCGTGGCCGCTGGGACTGGTGGCGATGCTGGTGTTGCAGGCGCTCTGTTTCGCGCGATGGCGGCGACGGACTCAAGCTGGGTAGTGCCGGCCAGCGGCCGGCTCTACCGCTCGGTCGGATCGCATCCGGCGAAAATCCACGCCGATGCGGGTCGGGTAGCGCCGGGCCATGCCCGGCGGCAATCAGCGCCGATGTGCCAACAGCAGGTGGAAATGCTTCTCCCGCGTCTGCCCGTCATTGCCGGCGGCGGTTTCGCGATGGCTGCGCCAGGCCGAGATGTTGAATCCCGATACGCGCATCGCCAGCTCAACTGCGTCCAGTTCGTGCAGCTGGAAATCGGCGGCAAACGGCAGGCTGCGCATGAAGACCGCATCGCCGAACGCCAGGCACAGCCGGCCTCCCCGGCGCAGTACGCGCGCAAGCTCGTCCAGCACCGGGGCCAGGTTGGGCCAGAAGTACAGGGTGTTGACCGCCAGTGCGGCATCCACGGATGCCTCGTCCACCGGCAGCGCATGGGCATCGCCCAGCCGCATCGCGGCCCGGTCGCCCATGCCGGCACTGGCCAGCCGCCGGTTGCCGGCCTCGACCATGGCGGCGGACAGTTCAACGCCCAGGTACTGGCTGCCCGGCGCCTGCAACAGCTGTGGCGCGAAGGCCGCATTGCCGGGGCCGATCTCGAGGATGCGCTCGCCGGCCGCCACCGCCAGCAGCCCGATCGCGGCCAGGTTCAGGGCGCTGTTGCTGCGGTTCATCGAGTCGGCCACCGCCAGCGCGGCGTCGCCATGGGGCTGCCGCAGCTGTGCGGCCAGGGTGGAAGCATCCAGCATCGTCGTCGTCCATCGAAGAGATTCGGACGCGGCGGCGGCGGGTCCGCCGGTGACCATAGCGCTGACCTTGCGGCTTGGGAAGTAGGGAAACCCCGCTGCAGGGTGATGAGGAAATGTCCAGTGTCGCAGTCGGTGAGATCTGGTTGTCCACAGGGGGTGTGGATTACGCGTGGGCAACTTTGTGGATAAGCCGCGACAGGCGCCACCCCCCTAGGCTGTCAAGATGGGTGGCGAAAAATTCACCGCTGGTGAGGATGGGTGAGCGCATGGTGAAGAATCGGCCTGGCAGGCGCTGTCACCCATGGCGGCGCTCGCGGTAACCTGTGGGCCTTGATGCTCCGTGAGACCCCATGAAACGTCACTTCTCGATGCTGCGCGAATTCCAGCTGGCCGACTGGTTCACCCTGGCCAATGCTTTCTGCGGCACCGGTGCGGTGTTCGCCGCGATGCGTTTCCTGCAGGACGGCGAGCGCGGCTACCTGCTGTTCGGCATGGCGCTGATCCCGCTGGCCTTCATTTTCGACGCCCTTGACGGGCGCATCGCGCGCTGGCGCAAATCCAGCTCCACCCTGGGCCGCGAGCTGGACTCGCTGTCGGACGTGATCTCCTTCGGCGTGGCGCCGGCGGCGCTGGCCTATGCGTGCGGCATGCAGGGCGGCTGGGACTGGCTGGTGCTGAGCTACTTCGTCTGCTGCGGCGTCAGCCGCCTGGCGCGCTACAACGTCACCGCCGAGGCGCTGGCCGGCGACGAGGGCAAGGTCAAGTATTTCGAGGGCACTCCGATCCCGACCAGCCTGGTGCTGGTGATCGTGCTGGCGATCGCCGCCGGTACCGATGCCATCGGCCAGGACCTCTGGTTTGGCCAGTGGCAGATCGGCCCCTGGCAGCTGCACCCGATGGTGCTGCTGTTCGCCCTGTCCGGGTCGCTGATGATCAGCAAGACCCTGCGCATTCCCAAGCCATGAGCCAGCCCTGCGGAGGCCTGCGATGACCAGCTCGGCCCACGACGCCGGCAGCAGCGATTTCGAGACCCTTGCCCGGCAGTACTTCGGTGCCTGGGGCGATGCCCTGCGCCATGCGACCACGCCCGGTGCACCGGCCGGCGATGATCCCGGCAGCTGGCAGCGCCTGTTCGACTGGTGGGGCCAGCTGTTGCCCGAACAGGGGCAGGGTGCACCGGAGGACGCCGTGCGCCGTTTCCGCGAGCAGGCGGGTAGCTGGTACGGCACGATGCAGGAAGTGGCGGCGCGCTTTGCTGGCCGCGATGCCAGCAGTGCCGATGTGGCCCAGGCCTGGCGCGAGGCGGTGCAGGGGCAGGGCGACGGGATGCTGCAGTGGATGCTGCAGGGCGCACGGGGCAGCACCCAGGCCGGCGCCGCCGTACCCGAGTTCGCCGCGTGGCTGCAGCAGTTCCAGCTGCAGGCCGGCCCGTGGCTGCAGAGCCCGGCGTTCGGGCCCGGCCGCGAGCACCAGGCACGCTGGCAGGCCCTGCTGCGTGCGCAGGAGGAGTACCAGCAGCATTCGCGTGCTTACGTCGAGCAGATCAAGCAGGCGCTGGACGAAGCCTTCGCGTTGTTCGAGCAGCGCCTGGCGGAGCACGAACAACCGGGCAGCCAGCTGACCAGCGCCCGCGCGATGTTCGACCTGTGGATTGAGGTGGCGGAGGAAGCCTACGCCAAGGTCGCGATGTCCGAGCCGTTCCAGCAGGTGTATGCCTCGCTGGGCAACGCACAGATGCGCCTGCGCGCCGGCCTGCAGCGCGAGGTGGAACAGATGAGTGAACGTATCGGCTTGCCGACCCGCAGCGAGATGGACGCTGCGCATCGCCGCATTGCCGAACTGGAGCGCAGCCTTCGCCGCCTGCAGGCACAGGTGGCGGTGCTGGCGGGGACCGCCGCGGTGGATCCGGTGTCGCAGCCGGCACCTGCGAAGGTGAAGCCGGTCGCACGCAAAGCCGTGAAGAAGGCCGCGCCGGCGAAGAAGCCGGCCGCGAAGAAAGCACCGGCGAAGAAGGCTGCCGCACGCACCACCTCACGGGCGCGTGACCGATGAAAGGACCGCTGGGCTTCAACGCCGATGACCTGATGCAGGAAACCCTCGCCATGCAGCGCAAGCTGATGGAAGGGCTGAAGCTGCTGCCGCAGGTGGAAGACGTGGACTATGGCGTGACCGCCCGCGAAGAAGTCTGGCGCGACGGCAAGGTGGTGCTGTACCGCTTCGTCGGCGAGCAGGCACCCACCCGCCGCACGCCGCTGCTGATTGTCTATGCGCTGGTCAACAGGCCGTACATGGTGGACCTGCAGGCCGACCGCTCGCTGGTACAGAAGCTGCTGGCGCTGGGCCAGGACGTCTATGTGCTGGACTGGGGCTACCCGGACCGCTCCGAGCGCTTCCAGACCCTGGAGGACTACCTGCTGCGCTACATCGATGGCGCGGTGGATGCGCTGCGCGCGCGCAGCGGTGGCCCGGTGGACCTGCTCGGCATCTGCCAGGGGGGCGTGTTCGCGCTGTGCTATGCGGCACTGCGCCGGCAGAAGCTGGGCAAGCTGATCACCATGGTCACCCCGGTTGATTTCCAGACCGCCGACAACATGCTCTCGCACTGGGCACGGCAGGTGGATGTGGATCTGCTGGTCGACACGCTGGGCAACATCCCGGCCGACCTGATGAATGCCAGCTACCTGATGCTCAAGCCATTTCGCCTGAACGTGCAGAAGTATGTCGGCCTGCTCGACATCCTCGATGACAAGGCGGCGCTGGAGGATTTCCTGCGCATGGAGAAGTGGATCTTCGACTCGCCGGACCTGGCCGGTGAAGCGTTCCGTGACTTCATCAAGCAGTTCTACCAGGGCAACGGGCTGGTGAAGGGCACGGTGCGGATCGGCGAGGAAGCGGTGGATCTCTCGAAAGTGACCCTGCCGGTGCTGAACATCTACGCCGAGCAGGATCATCTGGTGCCGCCGGATGCCTCGCGTGCGATGCGTGGCCGGCTGGGCACGACCGACTACACCGAATCCAGTTTCCGCGGTGGCCACATCGGCATCTACGTGTCCGGCCGAGCGCAGCGCGAAGTGCCGGCCACGATCGATGGTTGGCTGAAGGCACGGGACCTGTAGCGTCGAGCCATGCTCGACTGACCTGGGGGGATGATGACGTACCGGATTCTGTTGATTCTTGCGGCACTGCTGGCAGCGCCGCTTGCCCACGCCGCACCCAGTGCGGATGCACAGCGCGAGATCGCCCAGCTGATCTCCAGCCTCGATGACTCGCAGTGCCGGTTCCAGCGCAATGGCAGCTGGTATGACGGCGGTGACGCGCGCGCACACCTGCAGCGCAAGTACGATTACCTGCTGAAGAAGAACCAGGTGGACAGTGCCGAGCAGTTCATCGAGCGAGCCGCCAGCCAGAGCAGCATGAGCGGCAAGCCGTATCGCATCCAGTGCCCGGGACAGCCTGAACAGACCGCGGCCGCCTGGTTCGGCGCACGCCTGCAGGCCCTGCGCCAACGCACGCCGTAGACATGGGGGCGGTGTAGAGTCGAGCGATGCTCGACTGGCTCTGCCCGCAAGCTGAGGAGACACCGCCATGAACACCACGCCCAAGACGCTGTCGCGTTCATTGAACGACCGCATGATTGCCGGCGTTATGGGGGGCATCGCCCATCGCTTCGGCTGGAACGCCACGCTGCTGCGGGTGATCTACGTGCTGCTGTCGCTGGCCTCTGCAGCTTTTCCCGGCATCCTGGTCTACCTGATCCTGTGGCTGCTGATGCCGAACGAGGCCGATTGAAGACGGCCGCGGAACCCCGGCCGATCTGGCTGTGCGCGTTGCAGATACTGGGCGCAGTATGGACATCGCCCAATTCCCTGATCGGCCTGATCGCCGGCCTGACCGGGATGCTGGGGGGCGCGACACTGCGCTGGAGCGGACGCGACCGCGCACTGGTGTTCGACCGCTGGCCATGGGGGCCGGGCGGGGCGATCACGCTGGGCAATGTGATCCTGCACACCGGGCACGACCTGGGCATTTGCTGCCGGACCTATGCGCATCAGGCGGGATGGGGCGTGGAGCCATTGATCCGGCTGGATGACCACGAACGTGCACACGTCTACCAGTACATGGTGCTGGGGCCGCTGTACCTGCCGGTGTACCTGCTGTGTGGCGGGGTGAGTGCGCGCAACCCGTTCGAGCGTGCGGCGGATCATTACGCCCGGTTCGGGCACGGCTGGTGGCCGTAGTTTCCGGCCAACGGCGCAGCCCCTCGTGGCTTGGTCGCGGAATGCGTTTCATGTGATCGGGTCGGGCGGGGTGGGTTCGCGGGACACGCCGTAAACCCGTCCCTGGGGGCTCGATGGCGCCATCCATGGCGCCAACGGTCCCGCGAACCCACCCCGCCCGACCCCTGACAGTTCCCGGCCGCGTCCAGCCACGGAAGAGAAAAGAACAGCAGAAGCGGGTCGCGCGCTGCGCTTGCTCGTGTAGAGCCGAGCCTGCGCTCGGCTTCGCGACCGGGCCAGAAAGCAGCCGAGCGTGGGCTATGCCGGTCGTCCTGACCGGCACCCTTCGGGCCGTCGCCATGCGCGACGTTGGCAGCGGCTCCTGCCGCTGCCTTCGGCTCTACAAAAAGCGGCCAGCCAGGCTGCTTCTGCTTTTGATCTTCTTTTTCTTTTCCGTGGGTGAACGTGCCCGAAAAACTGTCCGGGGCGGGCGGGGTGGGTTCGTGGGACCGTTGGCGCCATGGATGGCGCCATCGAGCCCCCAGGGACGGGTTTACGGCGTGTCCCGCGCGCCCACCCCGCCCGCCCCAATCACATGACCCGCGTTACGCGGCCACCCACGAGGGGCTGCGCCGTTGGCTTGAATCCCCGCGATTCGTTAGCCAAAAGTTAAAGATCCGTAAGCATTCTGCTGCGATCCCGCAGTCATCTGCATGCAACCGATCGTCATTAGCCTTCGTGACGTTCCAGTCAGGTTCGACGCGGTAAGCTCTCCCTCGATGAGCTCGCAGCATCGCTCATCGAGTGCAGTACGCAGTAGCAATTTGGAGGAAGACATCACATGGCAATCGTTCTTTATGTCGGTGGTAGCAAGGATGGCGAGAAGGGCGTGGTGCCCTACGGCTTCAGCAAATCCCGCGCCGACACCGCGCTGGGGCCGGAGTTCTACACGGAGCGGTTCATGGAACTGCAGGGTGTCGGCAAGGTCCGCCTGATGGCCCTGGAAGGCATGCGTGACGACATCGTCATGCAGCGCGCCGCCCGCCACTACCGCTGACCTTCGCAACACGCGGCAGGGCGCGCCCACCATCGCGCGCCCGCGCCGGCATCCCAGCCCCGGGCCAGTCCGAGCCCTCTCTCCGCCAGGATGCCGGCGTCCAATCCGGCCTCGCCGCTGAACCTTGCCCCCTGTCAATGCCTTGTCCGGCTGCGTCGTCGATTGCCAGAATGGGGTCTTCCCGTAACGCGGCACAGACCTGAAGCAATGCACGACGCCAAGAACGCCCAGAGCGCGCTCGCCCAGCAGATCGCCCAGACCATCGCCGACGAGATCGGTGCCCAGTCCGCCCAGGTACGTGCCGCCGTCGGCCTGCTCGATGAGGGCGCCAGCGTTCCGTTCATCGCGCGCTACCGCAAGGAAGTGACCGGGGGCCTGGATGACACCCAGCTGCGCAACCTGGAAGTACGCCTGACCTATCTGCGTGAGCTGGAGGAACGCCGCGCGGCGGTGCTGGCAAGCATCGGCGAACAGGGCAAGCTCAGCGACGAACTGCGCAACGACATTCTGGCGGCCGATACCAAGAGCCGCCTGGAAGATCTGTACCTGCCGTACAAGCCCAAGCGCCGCACCCGCGCGCAGATCGCCCGCGAGGCCGGCCTGGAGCCGCTGGCCGATGGCCTGCTGGCCGACCCGACGCAGGATCCGCAGGTCTTCGCCGCCACCTTCGTCGATGCCGACAAGGGCGTGGCCGACACCAAGGCCGCGCTGGAAGGCGCGCGCGCGATCCTGATGGAGCGCTGGGGCGAAGACGCCGCGCTGGTCGGCGAGCTGCGCACCTGGCTGGGCGACACCGGCGTGATCCGTGCCCGTGTGGCCGAGGGCAAGGAAACCGAAGGCGCCAAGTACCGCGACTATTTCGAGCACGCCGAATCGCTGGCGAAGATCCCCTCGCACCGGCTGCTGGCGCTGTTCCGTGCTCGCCGCGAAGAGATCCTGTTCCTGGAGCTGGACCCGGGCAGCGATGCCGAAGCCGGTCACCAGTACGCCGAAGGACGCGTGGCGCGCAGGGCCGGCATTGCCGACCAGGGGCGTGCCGCCGATCGCTGGCTGCTGGACGCCTGTCGCCTGACCTGGCGCGCCAAGCTGCACACCCATCTGCTGCTGGACCTGTTCAACCAGGCCCGCGAAAAGGCCGAAGCCGAAGCCATTGCGGTGTTCGGCGACAACCTGAAGGATCTGCTGCTGGCCGCACCGGCGGGCCCGAAGACCGTGCTCGGGCTGGACCCGGGCATCCGCACCGGCTGCAAGATCGCCGTGGTCGATGCCACAGGCAAGCTGGTGGCCACCGACACCATCTACCCGCACGAGCCACGCCGCCAGTGGGACCAGTCGCTGCAGACGATCAAGCAGCTGTGCGCGAAGCACAACGTCGAGCTGATCGCGATCGGCAACGGCACCGCCAGCCGCGAGACCGACAAGCTGGCCGGTGAAGCGATCAAGGCCGCTGGCAACCCGAAGCTGCAGAAGGTGGTGGTCAGCGAGGCCGGCGCCTCGGTGTACTCGGCCTCCGAGTTCGCGGCCAAGGAATTCCCCGGCCTGGACGTGTCGCTGCGTGGCGCGGTGTCGATTGCCCGCCGCCTGCAGGACCCCCTGGCCGAGCTGGTCAAGATCGAGCCCAAGGCGATCGGCGTGGGCCAGTACCAGCATGATGTGGACCAGTACCGCCTGGCGCGGGCGCTGGACGCACGCGTGGAGGACTGCGTGAATGCCGTGGGCGTGTACGTGAACACCGCCTCGGCCGCGCTGCTGTCGCGCGTGTCCGGCCTGTCGGCCACGGTGGCCGAGAACATCGTGCGGCATCGTGACGACAACGGCCCGTTCAAGCGCCGCAAGGACCTGCTGAAGGTCGCGCGCCTGGGCGAGAAGACCTTCGAACAGTGCGCCGGCTTCCTGCGCATCGCTGACGGTGACCAGCCGCTGGATGCCTCGGCGGTGCACCCGGAAGCCTATCCGGTGGTTGAGCGCATCGTCGCCAGCACCGCGCGCCCGATCAAGGCGCTGATCGGCGATGGCAGCTTCCTGCGCGGACTGAAGGCCGAGCAGTTCACCGATGACACCTTCGGCGTGCCGACCGTGCGCGACATCCTGAAGGAACTGGAGAAGCCGGGCCGCGACCCGCGTCCGGAGTTCAAGGCCGCGCGCTTCGCCGAAGGCGTGGAGGACATCAAGGACCTGCGCGAGGGCATGGTGCTGGAAGGCGTGGTCAGCAACGTGGCGGCCTTCGGTGCCTTCGTCGATATCGGCGTGCACCAGGACGGCCTGATCCACATTTCGGCGCTGTCCGACACCTTCGTGAAGGACCCGCGCGACGTGGTCAAGGCTGGCGACATCGTCAAGGTGAAGGTGCTGGAAGTGGATGTACCGCGCAAGCGCATCGCGCTGACCCGGCGCCTGGACGACACCCCGGGGCAGGCCACCAGCCGCCCGGGCCAGCGCGAGGAGCGCGGGCAGGGCCAGGGGCCGCGCCGCGACGCAGGCGGGCAGAACCGCGGGCCGAACCGTGGCCAGGGCAACAGCGGACGGCCCGCCCAGTCGGCGCCGCCGGCCAACAACGCCTTGGCCGAGGCCTTCGCCCGGGCCAAGCGCGGCTGAGGTTCGTGCCCCACGTCACGGTTGATCCGCGGCGGGGGACTTGTCGGTTTTCCCCGTGATTGCGCACACTTGCGCTGGAGGGGAGGCGTTCGGCCCCCCCGCTGTCGCTGGGGAGGGCCATGACGCCAGCACGACCCGTCGTCTTCGTTGCACGCTGCAGCGCATTGCTGCGGCCAACGCCTGCCTGCGCGGGCCGGAGGGAGCGTTGATGGCGGGCCAGGGTACCAACGGCAACGGGTTGCTGGAGCGTCGCCTGCAGGAGCTGGCCGAAGAGCGTCGGCGGCTGGCGATGATCATCGATGGCACCGCTGCGGGCACCTGGGAATGGAACGTGCAGACCGGCGAGATGCGGGTCAATGCGCGCTGGGCCGAGATTGTCGGTTACCGCCTGGAAGAGCTGGAGCCGATCTGCCAGAAGACCTTCCTGAAGCTGGTCCATCCCGATGACATAGCGCTGTCCGACGCGGCACTGGACGAGCATTTCGAGGGACGCACCGACAACTACGCGTGCCTGCTGCGGATGCGCCACAAGAACGGCCAGTGGATATGGATCCAGGACCGTGGCCGCGTCTTCGAATGGGACGGGCAGGGCCGGCCGCTGTGGATGGCCGGCGCGCATGCCGACGTGACCGAACTGCAGCAGGCCCGCCATGATGCGGCCGAGACCCGTCAACGCCTGCAGGCTGTGGTCGATGCCTCCGATGAGGTGGCGGTGATCGCCACCGATACCGATGGCACCATCACCCTGTTCAATACCGGCGCGCAACGTCTGCTGGGCTACAGCGCGGCCGAGGTGGTTGGCCAGCGCCGGCTGGATGCCTTCCACGATCCGCAGGAACTGAACGCCTGGCTGCGACCGCTGGCCGATGCCGATGGCCATCTGCCAGGCGTGTTCGAGGCACTCAGTGCGCGTGCCGATGGCCAGACCTATTCGCGGCAATGGACGCTGCTGCGCAAGGACGGCCAGCCACGCCAGGTACGCCTGTCGATCAGCCGCATGGACGGTGCCGACGGTGCACGCATCGGCTATGTCGGCATGGCCATCGACATCACCGAGATCCTGCAGGCGCGGGCCGAGGCACGCTTGTCCGCGGAGAAGTTCGCTGGTGCGTTCACCTCGGCTGCGCTGGGCATGGCGCTGGTGTCGCTGGAAGGGCGATGGCTGGACGTCAACGATGCGCTGTGCCGGATCCTCGGCTATCCGCGGGAAGAGCTGCTGCAGGTGGATTTCCAGCGCCTGACCCATCCCGATGACCTGCAGACCGACCTGTCGCTGGTGCAGGACCTTCTGGCTGGGCGACGCAGCCACTATCACCTGGAGAAACGCTATCTTGATCGCGACGGCAAGGTGATCTGGGCCCGGTTGTCGGTCTCGCTGGTGCGCAACGAGCATGGCGAGCCGTTGCATTTCGTGTCGCAGATCCAGGACATCACCGCCCAGCGCAGCAGCGAGCAGCGGCTGTTCGAAAGCGAGCAGCGCAGCCGCATCACCCTCGACGCAGTAGCCGACCTGGTGCTGAGCGTCAGCCTCGATGGCCGTATCGACTACGCCAATGCCGCCGCCGTACGCACGTTGGCCGGTGATGGCGCGTTGTCGCTGGCCGGGCACAAGGTGCAGGATGTGCTGGCGCTGACCACCGAGTACGCGCCGGGTTCGGTGCTGGACGTGTCGGTACTGCTGGATCCGGAAAGCAACGCGGTGGACCTGCATGCCGACCTGCTGCTGCGCCTGGGTACCGCCACGGTGCCGGTGGACCTCACCCGCGCCTGGTTGCGCGATGACGAGGGCCACGTTCGCGGCGCGGTCTGGGTGCTGCGCGACGATACCCAGCAGCGTGCCCGCCAGCGCGAGGCACGTCATCTGGCCGAGATCGATCCGCTGACCGAACTGAGCAACCGCCGTGGCTTCGAGGTGCATCTGCAGCAGGCGATCACCCGCGTTGAACGTACCGGCCAGGCCGCGTCGCTGATGTACATCGATCTGGACCGGTTCAAGCCGATCAACGATACCTGGGGCCATCTGGCTGGCGATGCGGTGCTGTGGGCGGTGGCCAGCGTTCTTCGTCACGGGGTGCGCGATTCGGATGTGGTGGCGCGGCTGGGCGGCGATGAGTTCGCGGTGATCCTGTCCGGCTGTACGCCGCGTCGCGCAGCCCGCATTGGCGGTGAGCTGCTGCACACCCTGGCGTCGCTGTCGATTCCGTGGGACCAGAACCGGTTGCGGGTAGGGGCCAGCATCGGCATCGCGCCGCTGGCCGGCGGGATGAGCGTGGACCAGGCGGTGGCCGCGGCCGATGCCCAGTGTTACCGGGCCAAGGCGATGGGCCGCAACAACGTGCAGGTGCAGGGCGAAGCCAGCGAGCTACCAGGCGATGACATCGACGCGGCCGAGGGTTGATCTCATCCAGTGAGAAGGCGGGCGCGAATACTCCGCCCACCTCCTCTCGTACAGGTGATCCCATGCATGTCTGGAACCCGATGACGGTGCGCACCTTCGCCCCGGCCATGGTCGGTTGGTGCCTGACCCTGGCCGCCTGGCTGCGGCTGGAGGAGGTGCGTGATGATCGTCTGGCCCAGGCAATGCTGCCGGTGCTGCAGGGAAGCGTGGTGGCGCTGCTGGCCCTGACCCTGGCGTGCACGATGGCGGCCAGCCTGATGCTGTGGCGGCACAGTCGCCGGGATCACGGTCGCCTTGATGCCGGCGCTACAGAGGCGCAGCATCCATCAGCAGGAACCGGCATGGCGCGCGCTGGAAGGCATTGATCTGCGGCACCAGCCGCTGGAAATGCTCGCTGGCGCAATGGATGTCCAGGGCGGCGCGGTCCGGCCATTGCTCGATGAAGACGAAATGCCCGGGATCCTTCTGGTCCACGAACAGTTCATAGCCAAGGCAGAGCGGCTCGCGCTGCGTGCACGCGACCAGTTCCCGGTACAGCGGAAGCACGGTGTCCACGGCATCGGGATGGATGAAGTCTTCGGCGATGACCTTGAGCATGCAGGCACCTGCGGATGGGGCCCTGCAGGATAGTGCCGGCAGGTGGCCGGCACCCATCCCATCAACGCAATACTACGTCCGCACTGACCAGCTGCACATCGTGCATCTGGTTGAGGTAGGCCTCGTAGTAGCCCTTGTGCGAGGCACCGACAATGGTGAGCATGCGGGTGCCCGGGTGTTGGCCGAGCACGTCGCGCATGTTGGCGACCATGCGCAGGTTGCGGGTTTCCCAGTAGCCGAGGTAATTGCGTCCGAAGGCCTCGGGTGACGGCTCGACCAGGGCGGCGCCGAAGTCGCTGTGGTAGACGGTCATCGCCGTTTCCGGTGCGTTGTAGTCGCGATAGAGCGCAAGCATTCCATCGGGTTTGGCCAGATTGGCGTGCAGCGGTTCGTCGGCGGCGAACCGCGCCGTGGTTGCCGGGTTGTCCCAGGCCGCCTGCAGGGCCGCGCCATAGGCCTTCTCCTTGTCCTTTGCAGTGGGCGCGTCGGCGGTGTGGTCATCGACCGACCACAGCCGTTCCAGGCCCAGGCGTGCAGCGAGGACGCCGGCGATCATGCCGGCTTCGTCGCGCCTGGTAATGCGCTTGTCGAGGAACTGCACCAGCTCCGGCGTCAGGCTGTCGGCGGCGCGACGTTCGTCGATGGGCAGGCGCAGCCATTGCACCAGAGCCGAACCGTTCTCGCCTGCGGCCAGGAACACGGCCGCAAGGCGGCGGCGCTCGGCCGGCGTCGGGGCTTTCGGCCATTGCGCGAGCAGGCGCTCCATCTCGGCATTGGCGCTGGGAACGTCCAGGCCGGTCGCGGCCTGGGCCGGTGCCGGGTCGATGCAGTAGGTCTCGACGCTGTCAGCGTAGCGGGTGGGGTTGCGGCGCATGAAGTCGCACTGCAGGCCGGACAGGTTCTCCACGGCGATTGCATTGGGCTGCCATGCCTGCAGGCGCTCGAGCAGAGGCTCCAGCAACGGCTGCAGAATGTCCGGTGTGAAGGCCTTCGGCAGGCCGGACAGATGTGGGCTGCCCAGTACCAGCACCTCGTTGGGGCGGCCTGCGGGCGGCCCCTTCAGCTGATCGGGATGAAACGCCGGCCGATAGGTGGCATCGGCGGCAAGCGCGCCGGCGCTGCACAGGCCGAAGATGAGGACGCTGGTCAGGCGAGCGAACATACGATCTCCTTGTAAATGAACATCCTGCGGATCGCTGCATGCTCGCCATTTTCGCCCGGCAGTGCCCCCCCCGTTGGTCATGCAAACCTTTTTGCCTTGAGTTGCATCCATCTGCCGAGCGATGCTCTATTCCTTGCCCAGGCAATGCAGAACATGACATCCGATCACTGGAGCATCGACAGTCCGCGGCTGAGCCTGCGGCCATTTACGTCCGGTGACGCTGACGAGGCGTTTGCGGGCATCACCCCCGGGCTGACCCGCTACATGGCCTTCGAGCCGCCGCCGTCGCACGAGGCATTTGCCGCCGTCTGGCAGGCGTGGGTGCCTGCCATTGCCGATGGGACCGACATTACGTTCGTGATCCGCAGGCGCGAGGATGGCGTGTTCCTGGGACTGGCCGGCCTGCATCGCACCGGTGATGCAGAGCCCGAACTGGGTATCTGGATCGCTGAAGCAATGCATGGCCATGGCTACGGGCGGGAAGCGGTGGCGGCGGTGTGGTCCTCGGCGTCGCAGCGGCTGTCATGCGCGGCGTTCCGCTATCCGGTGGCCGAGCAGAACCGGTCCAGCCGTTCGCTTGCCGAGTCCCTCGGGGGACAGCCTGTAGCACGTGAGCAGGGCGTGAAGTACACGACGATCATCTATCGCGTTCCTGCTGCAATGCACGGAGTTGCGACGGACGTCGCGGAATCCCGCTAAAGCGGCCGACGGCATCGCCGATATCCCCTCTGGATCCCGCTCCAGTCGCCCGCTGCAGGACCCCAGGCTGCCCCCGATGGGCGGCCCGCGCTGTGTGTTCCGCCGCTCCCAGATGCCGATCGCACCCGCACCAGACGTTCTTGCCAGCCGCTCGAGAGGTGCCTGCCGGCACCTGTAGTCCTTAGCAACTGAAGTTGCCGCCGGGCATCCCGCCCGTCGGGTCGCAACCCTTTGTCGGACACCGAGGATCAGACAATGCTCATTCCAGGCTTCACGGCGGGCGCGCAGGCGCCGGCCGAGCTGCATACCCGTTGGTCGCCGTGGCGTGCCCTGCTGGGCGTCCTGGCCCCGCAGCACCGCACCGGCACCGAACCGGCAGCGACCGACCGTGCAGAACTCGAGGCGCAGGTCGCGGCGCTGCACCGCGTGCAGGCCGTCATCGAGTTCGCGCTCGACGGCACCATCCTGCAGGCCAACGACAATTTCCTGCAGGCGATGGGCTATCGGCTGGAGGAAATCCAGGGCAAGCACCACGCTCTGTTCGTCGATCCGGAGCATGCGCGCAGCGCCGAGTACCGCGACTTCTGGGCGCGGCTGGGACGTGGTGAGTATGACGCCGGGCAATACCGCCGCTTCGGCAAGGGCCAGCGCGAGATCTGGATCCAGGCCTCCTACAACCCGGTACTGGACCGGCAGGGACGGCCGTACAAGGTGGTCAAGTTCGCCACCGACATCACCGCGCAGAAGCTGCAGGCGGCCGATTCGGCCGGGCAGCTGGCAGCGATCGGCAAGTCGCAGGCGGTGATCGAATTCAGCATGGACGGGCGCATTCTGTCGGCCAATGACAATTTCCTCGCCACCACCGGCTACAGCCTCGATGAAGTACGCGGGCAGCATCACTCGCTGTTCGTCGAGCCCGAGCATTGCAGCAGTGCCGAGTATCGCCAGTTCTGGGAAAAGCTCGGGCGCGGCGAATACGATGCCGGGCAATACCGGCGCCTGGGCAAGGGCGGCCGCGAGGTCTGGATCCAGGCCTCCTACAACCCCATCCTCGACCTCAACGGCAAGCCGTTCAAGGTCGTCAAGTACGCCACCGACATCACCGCACAGGTGCATGAAAACCAGGCCATGCAGCGCGCCGTGGCGCAGACCCGCGAGGTGGTGGCCGCCGCGAAGCAGGGTGATCTGACCCGGCGCGTGGCGATGGCCGACAAGCAGGGTTCCATCGCCGAACTGTGCGAGGGCGTGAATTCGCTGGTCGAGGCGATGGCCGCGATCATCGGCCAGATCAAGTTCGCTGCCGACACCATTGCGGTGGGTGCGACCGAGATCGCGCAAGGCAACAGCGACCTGTCGCAGCGCACCGAGCAGCAGGCGGCCTCGCTGGAGGAAACCGCGGTGTCGATGAAGGGGTTGGCCGAGACCGTGCAGCGCACCGCCACCAACGCGCGCCAGGCGAGCCAGCTGGCCGGCGGAGCCGCCGATGTCGCTGCGCGCGGCGGCAGTGTGGTGCATGAAGTGGTCGAGACGATGGCGGTCATCAACGCGTCTTCGCGGCGCATCGTCGACATCATCGGCGTGATTGACGGCATCGCGTTCCAGACCAACATCCTGGCGTTGAATGCAGCGGTGGAAGCCGCGCGCGCGGGTGAACATGGCCGTGGATTTGCCGTGGTCGCCACCGAGATCCGCGAGCTGTCCCAGCGCTCGGCCAGTGCCGCCAAGGAGATCAAGCATCTGATCGATGAGTCGGTGGCCAACGTCGGGGCCGGCACCGCCCAGGTGGAAAGCGCGGGCCGTACCATGGACGAGATCGTGACCAACGTCCGCCGGGTCAGCGATCTGATGACCGAGATCAGCACTGCCTCGCAGCAGCAGAGCGACGACATCCAGCAGATGAACCATGCGGTTGACCTGATCGACCAGGGCACGCAGCAGAATGCTGCCCTGGTCGAGGAGGCGTCGGCGGCGGCGCGCAGCATGGAAGAGCAGTCGGCACAGCTGCTGCAGACCGTCGCCGGTTTCCGGGTGCAGGACGGGGCAGGGCATCTGCATGGAGGGGCAGCCCTGCGGGTCGTCTAGGCGTGCGGGCCGACTGGTTCGCCAGAGGGTTGCATGGCCGAGGCAAGGTGCACACGGTTGCGCCCGGCATGCTTGGCCCGGTACAGGGCCTGGTCGGCACGGCCGACCAGGTCTCCGGGCGCGTACTCATCGCTGGCGGACTGCCAGGCCACGCCCACGCTGATGGTCACATGGCCCTCGGCAGCGGGCAGTGCGGCGCTTTCGACCGCGGCACGCAGGCGTTCGCCCAGATGCAGCGCGTGCATCGCCTCGGGCGATGGCAGGGCTGCAATGAACTCCTCGCCGCCGTAGCGGGCCAGCAGGTCGTCACCGCGCTGCAGGCAGCCGTCGAGGATGCCGGCGACGGCACGCAGGCGCCGATCGCCTTCCGGGTGCCCGTAGGTGTCGTTCAGCCGCTTGAAGTGGTCGATGTCGATCATCAGTACCGCCAGGCCCTGGCCTTGGCGGCGCGCGCGGCGGTGGGCGCCATCCAGCGACTCATCGAAACTGCGCCGGTTGCCCAGCCCGGTCAGTGGATCGCGCCGCGCCAGCGTTTCCAGTTCATCGCGCTGGCGCTGGATCTCGATCTGGCTCAGCACGCTGCGCAGGGCGTAACCCAGCATCGCACCGATGAAACCTACCGTGGCCAGGCTTGGCTGCAGGCGCGCGACCAGCAGCGCCACCATCATCAGCAGCAAGGGCAGCATCAGTGGTACGCCGGCATCGACGATGCGCCGCAGGCTGCGGGATACCTCCACTGCCGGGTGGCGGCGGTGGCTGCCGGCCAGGACGGCCAGCAGCACGAACAGCCCGCTGATCAGCAGGTCGCCCCAGCTGCCGTCAGGTGTCTGCGGCTGGTAGGTGTTGATGTAGAGCGCCAGCAGGAAGTAGCCCAGCGCATAGATCGCAAGTGTGCGGAAGAAATCGCGGCGGTCGGGATTGTCCTCGGCCAGGAAACGGATCAGCGCGAAGCAGAACACCAGGCTGTTCTGCACGCTGCTCATGGTGTTCAGGCACTGCGTCCACAGCGCGGTGTTGAGAGGCGCCATGGCGCGCGTATGCAGGTAGTACAGCAGCCAAAGCAGGGCAATGATCGCAAGGTCCACCGCACGGATGAAGCGGTTCCCGCCGCCCGGGCTTGCAGCTACGTAGGTCAGGGGGATCCGGTAGAACACGTACAGGATCAGTGTTGAGGCGGTCATCTGCGCAGGGGCGAGGCCGGCCACATTGCGGTACAGCAGGGCAAGCAGGGCAAGTGAGAACAGGCCGACGGCCGCGCCGAGCAGCCGCCACTTGCAGGCCGCCTGGCTGGCACGAGCGCGCCGCACGCAGGCCAGTGCGGCCAGCAGGGGGGCGGTGATCAGCAACAGGTAGGAGCCGACAGGGTCCTGCGGGCCGACCAAGGCAATGACGAGTGCGTGCGTGACCAGAAAAAACAGTGCAGCACGCAGCGTCATGCATTCCCCCGCCCCCGGATCCGGCGGGATCACGATAGGCAGATGTACGTGAGGCTGGCAAGAAAAGTGTGCGCTGCGTCTAGCGACAACGCTGTCAGCGGTCGCAGTTATGCGTCAATGCAGTGACGCCGGAGCGGCCACAGGGGCATGCATCGCCTGGAAAAGCAAAAGGCCAGGTCGTGGACCTGGCCTTTGATGCTGTGGTGCCGGTGAAAGGACTCGAACCTTCATGGGGTCACCCCCGGCTGATTTTGAGTCAGCTGCGTATACCATTCCGCCACACCGGCAGGCAGCGCGTGAGTGTAACCGAGGAGGGCAGGGCTTTCATAGGGGCAAGGCAGATCGGGGCGTTTCCTGTCGGCATCGGCTCTGTGATGGCTATACTGCGCCGGCTTGAATGCCTCCAGGAGCCATAGCCGATGACAGTGTTGCAGGACCTGAGGGTGCTGGTGGTCGAGAACGACGAGATGAGTGCGGCCCTGCTGCAGATGCAGCTGGTGCATGCCGGCGCGACCGTGGTCGGGTTGGCGGCGAGCGTGGCTGAAGCATTGCGCATGCTGGAAGACTCGGCCCCGGATGTGGCCCTGCTGGACTATCGCCTGGCCCGCAACGAGACCAGCGAGCCAGTGGCGGCAGCATTGTCGGCGCGTGGCGTACCGTTCGTGCTCGCCACCGGGATGCTGGCTGAGCAGCTGCCCGAGTCGATGCTGGCCGGAATACTGCTGGTCAAGCCGTATCTGTCGGCGGATCTGACCCGGGCGCTGACCCGTGCGGTGGGCCGTTCCAGCGCAACGGCGTGAGAATGGCGCTTCAGCCGGCCTCCTCGTACACGTAGCGGATGTCCTCGCGGTCGTCGAGGATGCGGTACTGCCCGGCCAGGTTGTCCGGATCGGGATTGAGCCACGCATCGAGATACTCCCTGCGGATCGGTATCACGCCGCGATCGTGACCGGCCGCGGCGACATCGGGTGGCGGGGTATCGGTGATCGTGGCGAACGAGAGCAGGCGTCCTTCCGGTCCCTCCCATTCCGCCCAAAGGCAGGCCAGAAGCAGGTCGCGGGGCGGGTCGGGGCGAAACTCCAGCACCACATCCTGTTCCTTTTCCGCGGCGCCAAGCGCGCGCCCTGCGATGGCGTGGCGTGGCACGTGCTCATAGAACGCCCGCACTACCACAACGCCGTGGCGAAGGCCGAACGCGCCGCGCCAATAGCCTTCCAGGCTGTCACGTCGTGCGTTGTAGGTGCCGGGATAGAGCACGTCGTTGCGTGCCGGTTTGTCGGGCAGCCGGCACTGGTAGCGCATCGGCTTGATCACCCGGCGGCCGTTCTCGCTGACCATCACCGGCGCGTAGGTACCGGGGAAAATGCGGTTGTCGCGCGGCAGCAGTTGGACCCGGTGCAGGTCTTCGAGCCGGGCTTGGGCGCGCTCGATGCGGTTGCCGGCCACGCGCAGATCGTTGCGTGCCTTCTGGGTGGGGCGGGTGGCGAGTGTTGCATGGGCAATATCGCGGCGCTCGCGTTGGCGGACCAGCTCCGTCTCCAGATCCTGGCGTTCCAGTGCATGCCAGTGCTGGATCTTCGCGACGATGTCGCGGCCCTGACCGGTGCGCGCGCCGGCAAAACCGTCATCCATTGCTTTCGTAGTTTTCGGTCGCTTCTTGCCGGGGTCGTGCGCGTACAGTTCGGCGAACTCCTCCAGCGACAGGATGGCACCGAACTCGCGGACCAGCGTGGCGTAGTCGGCGCGGATCAGGGCGGAATAGCACATGGGAACTCTGCAGGCCTGGGTCGCAGTCGCTGCGACGTGGATGCGGCAGGATAGCCCGACCTACAGGGAGATACCGCATGAATGATTCCGTCAGCTGCCAGTTCCGCGAGGCTGTGCCCACGGTTGAAGACTACTGCCGGCTGCGCGTGCTGGCCGGCCTCAGTGCCAAGAGCCACGAGGCGGCGACGCGGGCGCTGCCCAACACCCTGTATGGCGTGTGTGCCTACCAGGGCAATGAGCTGGTAGCGATGGGCCGCATCGTCGGCGATGGTGGGTGCCACCTGCAGGTCTGCGATATTGCGGTGCTGCCGCGCCTGCAGGGTCAGGGCCTTGGCAAGGAAGTGATGCGGCGCCTGGATGGGTGGATGCAGGCGAATCTGCCGCCATCGGCATACGTCAGCCTGCTGGCCGATGGTGAAGCGCACCGGTTGTATGCGCAGTTTGGTTTTGCGCCGACAGCACCGGCGTCGATCGGGATGTATCGCCGGTTCTGAGGTGCGGCGGAGGTGATGCCATCCACGCATGGCGTGGGTCTACTGCAGAGTCCGGTAGGTCCACGCCATGCGTGGATAGGGCGTTCCGGGGAGTCGCAGGCAAAGAAAAACCCCGGCCGAAGCCAGGGTTTTCAAGAATTGGCGTCCCCACGGGGATTCGAACCCCGGTCGCCACCGTGAAAGGGTGATGTCCTAGGCCTCTAGACGATGGGGACGCACGAAAACTTCAAGTTGTAGATGCTTCGACGGCCTAATGTCGAAGTGGTGGAGCCAAGCGGGATCGAACCGCTGACCTCCTGCATGCCATGCAGGCGCTCTCCCAGCTGAGCTATGGCCCCATGAAACTCCGGATGATCTGCCGGGAGCAGAGTCCGTTTTGAAACTGGCGTCCCCACGGGGATTCGAACCCCGGTCGCCACCGTGAAAGGGTGATGTCCTAGGCCTCTAGACGATGGGGACGCACGAAAAACTTCAAGTTGTAGAACCTTCGACGGCCTAATGTCGAAAGTGGTGGAGCCAAGCGGGATCGAACCGCTGACCTCCTGCATGCCATGCAGGCGCTCTCCCAGCTGAGCTATGGCCCCGTGTTACCGAGCCGCCTATCATACCTGCGTGTTCACGTTTGTGGAAGCTTTTTTTTAACTTTTTTCGTTCCGGTTCAACCGTCGCCACAAGGGCAGGGGAACCGCAACGCCACAACCTGAATGCCGGTAGGCGGTGAACAAAAAAGACCCGGTTATCGGCCGGGTCCTCGTTGTTCGTGATGAGTGGCGTCCCCACGGGGATTCGAACCCCGGTCGCCACCGTGAAAGGGTGATGTCCTAGGCCTCTAGACGATGGGGACGCAATTCTCATCAATGTTCTTTAGCGACCTTTCGACGGCCTAATGCCGAAAGATTGGTGGAGCCAAGCGGGATCGAACCGCTGACCTCCTGCATGCCATGCAGGCGCTCTCCCAGCTGAGCTATGGCCCCACGTCGCTGAGGAGCGAAATAATAGCCTTGCCCCAGGGGGTTGGCAAGCATTTGTTGCACTTTTCTTCACGTGCGTTGCAATGCCGATCTGCGCCAGGGATGTCTATGCGTTGTCGTCGGTCAGCGCCGCCAGGATCGGGCATTGGTCGAGCGTGCCGTGACCGGGGCATGCATCGACCAGCTGCGAAAGCGCGGTATGCATGCGCTGCAGTTCGGCCATCCGTTGTGCAATGTCCTGCAGGCGGGCCTGGGCGGTGTCGCGCACGCTTCCCATGTCCTGCCGGTGGTGATCGCTGAGCGCCAGCAGTTCGCCGATTTCCTCGAGGCTGAAGCCCAGCGCTTTGGCGCGGCGGATGAAGCGCAACCGGCGCAGGTCCGGCTCGCCGAAGATGCGGTAGCCGCCAGCCGAGCGCGCCGCTGTCGGCAGCAGCTGCTGCCGCTCGTAATAGCGGACCGTATCGATCGGCACGCCTGCCTGGCGGGCCAGTTGTCCAATGTTCATGGCAGTTTTCCAGCGGATCCTGCCGATCATTGTGAAGCCTGGAGTCTGGTCTAGAGTCAAGGCTTCAGCCCGGCGCGCGCATTCAGCCCACTTTGCAACTTTCTTCATAGCCCCGCAGATGGGCCTGTTCCTACCCTTCGCCTGAACCGGCCGTTCGATGGCCTGCAACGAACCGAGGAGGTGGTCTGTGGAGGGAGTCAGGAACGAAGCATTCGTCGAGGTTGCGGTGGTCGAGTACCCGGGAGGGGACCCCTCCGCCGCCTCGGTGCTGGCCGAAATGGCCCATGTCGCCAACCGCCTGGCCCAGCAGCAGCGCCGACCGTTCAAGCGTGTGCTTGTCACCCGCTGGATCGTGCCCGCCAGCCAGACCGGTGTACATCGCATCGCGGGTGCCGAAATGCTTGACGCCGCCATTCCTGCGGTAATCGCGGTTCCCGGCCAGATCAGCCCTGGAGCCTGCCTGCGCGCCGAGGAGGTCGTGCTGGACTGGTTGCGGGCCCACTATGACGGTGGCAGCCTGCTGGCTGCCGCCAGCGATGGGGTCGGTGTGCTGGCCCGTGCGGGACTGCTGGCCGGAAGAACGGTCAGCGGCCCCGATCTGGGGCGACATCCAGGGTTGCAGGCGCAGGCGGTGAGCTGGGTCCCCAGTGAGCGGGCGCTGGTCGACGATGGTGATCTGCTGACCGTTGGTGGATCGCAGGCCTGGCGGTTCCTCGGCCTGCGTCTGCTGTACCGGCTGCACGGGCAGGGCGTGGCGAGCGCGGTCGCGCAACAGCTCGGGATCGTCGTGCCCGCGGGGATCCAGCAGGATCTTGAGCGTTTCAGTGCCAACTTCGCCCACGGTGACCGCGACGTACTGAAGGCCCAGCGCTGGCTGCATACCACTGCGGCACGAGGGGCCACGCTTGCCGCAATCTGCGAAGTTTCCGGATTGGAACCGCGAACCTTGCAGCGGCGCTTCCTCCGGGCGACCGGTCTGCGGCCGATCGAATACTGCCAGCGGCTGCGCATTGCCAAGGCGCAGACCCTGCTGCAGCAAGGCGCAGGCATCGAAGAGGTGGCCTGGGGTGTGGGCTACGCTGATCAGAGCGCGTTCCGGCGCCTGTTCCTCCGCATCGTGGGCATGACACCGGCCAACTATCGTCGCCACGTCAACTGCAAGCGGCGGGAGCGACCGTTGATGCCGTCGGTGGCCGGAAGCCTGCGTGGCCTGCAGACGCCCCCCGGCATGCAGTTGGGGCGGAGTGCGGCCTGATGACAGGTGGCGGGCGAGCGCTTGCAACCTGGGCGCGACGCTTTGACCATGCAGGCAAGTGGAACTTGAACAGGTGGGCTGATGTCGAGTGTTGGACCGGTACCGATGCCGGTGGTGTTGATCCTCATGTGCACGTTGCTGGCCATGATCGTTGCCCGTCTTTGGCCGCGCAGGGCAGTGGGAATGCCGCTGCCGTCGGCAGCAAGCATGGTGCTGGACATGCTGCTGATCGGCCTGCTGTGTGGTCGTATCAGTTTTGTTGCGCTGAATTTCGCGCTCTATCGATCGGAGCCCTGGAGCATTCTGCAGGTCACCGATGGTGGCTATCACCTGACGGTGGTGCTGGTGGCCGGGCTGGCGTGGGGATCATGGCGTCTGCGGCCGTGGCGTCAGTTGCGTGCACCGGTACTGACAAGCGCACTGGTGGGTGTGCTGCTCTGGGCCGCTGGTGGTCAGCTGCTGTCGGCCTGGCAGGAGCGGCAGATGCCATTGCCGACGCTGCAGGTCGCGGACCTGCAGGGCGGAGCGGTTGATCTGCAGCAGTTCCGGGGCAGGCCGGTGGTGCTGAACCTGTGGGCCACATGGTGCGGCCCCTGCCGACGGGAGATGCCGGTGCTCGCAGCAGCACAGCAGGCACATGGCAACGTGCAGTTCGTATTCCTCAATCAGGGCGAAACCCTGGATGAGGTCCGGGCTTTTCTTGCCGATGAGCGACTGATGCTGGACAACGTGTTGCTGGACGATGACGCGGCCGCTTCAACAGCACTGGGTGTGCAGGCCTACCCCTCGACACTCTTCTTCGATGCCGATGGGCGCCTGCGTGAACTGCACCTGGGCGAGCTGACCACGGCGGGTCTTGAACACAAACTGCGCCGGCTGCGGTAGCCTGCGCGGGCATCTCACTACGGAGTTCCCATGTTGTCGACTTCCCTGCGCACCGCCCCGGCGGTGCTGTTGCTGCCGGTCCTGCTGGCATTGGCCGCCTGCAGCCAGGCACAGACGCCGCCGGGCAAGGTCGCTGCGGCACCGGCGACGAGTGCCTCGGCCTCTGCCGCCAAAGGCGACCGTCCTGCAGTGCTGAAGGGCATCGAAAAGCACGGCTTTGAGGTCGTGGCCGAATTCGATGCGCCGGGTGGCCTGCGTGGTTTTGCGGGTGTGGTGGGTGGTCAGCAGCCGGCCGCAGCCTATGTCACGGCCGATGGCAAGCATGTGCTGGTGGGCAGCCTGTTCGATGCCGAAGGCAATGATGTGGCGGCCGAGGCGGTGGAGAAGCTGGTGGCCGCGCCGATGTCGGCCAAGATGTGGACCAAGCTCGAAGCCAGCGCCTGGGTGCGTGACGGCAAGGCCGACGCGCCGCGCGTGGTCTATACCTTCAGCGATGCCAATTGCCCGTATTGCCACAAGTTCTGGGAGGCGGCCCGTCCGTGGGTCGACGCCGGCAAGGTGCAGCTGCGCCACATCATGGTGGGCGTGATCCGCGAGGACAGCCCGGCCAAGGCCGCCGCCATCCTCGCCGCACGTGATCCGAGCGCGGCGCTGCTGGAGAACGAACACCAGTTCGACCGTGGCGGTATCAAGGCGCTGCCGAGCATCAGCCGCGAGATCGCAGGCAAGCTTGATGCCAACCAGGTCCTGATGCTGGAGATGGGGTTCCAGGGCACGCCGGGCATCCTGTTCCAGGATGCGCAGGGCCAGGTGCAGCGCCGCGCCGGACTGCCACAGGGCGACGACCTGACGACGGTGCTCGGTCCGCGTTGATCCGTACCGGAATGATGACGTAGTCCACAGGCCCGCATGGCGACATGCGGGCCTGTCGCGTTCTGTGCCCAGGCGAACACAACCGCTTGCGCATGACCTGTTCGAGGTCACGTCTGAATCGTGACTGAGATCAAGCATCGCGCCTTGATTCCAATCAAGGCCAAAAACGACAGGTGGACTAGCCTTTGACGCATGGAATACAGCGTCAACGCGCCATGGATGCCGCGCCGAGGCTGCCCCGATGCGGGCAGCACGGCACAGCCATTCACGACACTCTCACTCCCTGCTTGTTACCCAGACCGCTGCGGTCGCCACCTCTCTGGCAGCGCGGCCTTGATGGAGTCGACATGGGTGCAGGCGGGGCAGTGTCATCGTCCTGTTGCCTGCCACGCGCAGGCTGGCCGATGTCGTCGACGCAGTACCCGCATTTCCAGCAACGGCAACGCGAAGCCAGGGCGGCGCATGCGTGCGCTCCGGAACCGTGATGCGAGTGTTCGTCCGGGGAGGATGCAATGCGTTTGGCGGTACTGAGTCTGGCGTGTCTGGGGGCACTGGCGATCACGCCGGCGTACGCCCAACAGCGTGATGCGGAGGATGCCCAGGCATTGCGGCGTGAGATCGCCGCAATGCGCCAGGCGCTGGAAGGCATGCAGCAACGGCTGGACCGGCTGGAGCAGCGCGATGCTGCGCCTGCGCAGGCAACAGCCGTGCCTGCAACGGCGCCGATTGCCTCCGCCGCCCCTTCCGATGTGATCCATCGCACCCAGGTGCCGGGTGTTGCGCAGCCGGTACTGCCGCAGCGCGATTCGGTCGCTGATCCGTCCACTGCCGCATCGCGACCGGACAGTGCGGCCGGCCCGACCGATCCCGATCTGAAGGGGTTCTTTGCCATCCCCGGCACCGATACGGTGATCCGCATCGGCGGCTACGCCAAGCTGGATGCCATCGCCGATTCGCGCGCGGCCGGCGACGAGGACCAGTTCATTCCCTCGTCGATGCCGGTGGGCGGCAGCCACCGCGATGTCTCCAACTTCAACATCCATGCCAAGCAGACCCGCTTCAGCTTCGAGGCGCGGCGCCCGACCACGCACGGCAACCTGCGCTTCTATCTGGAGAACGACTTCTTCGGCAGCAGCGACGGCTATGAATTCCGCCTGCGGCATGCCTATGGACAGCTCGGTAATACCTACGCCGGTTATGGCTACTCCAGCTTCATGGACCCGGACAGCCTGCCCGACACGCTGGACTTCGCCGGGCCCGGCGGCGCCGGCTATCTGCTGGTGGCCGGCATCCACCACAGCTTCGCGATGGGCAAGGGCAACACGCTGACCGTGGCGGCCGAGGATCCGAAGACTGAACTTGCCGGTGCCAGTGATGAGCGGGCTGCGGTGAACCGTCTGCCGGACGTAACCGTGACCGCGCGCATGGAGCGTGACTGGGGCCATCTCCAGCTGGGCGCGGTGGCGCGCAGCCTGGCCTATGACGGCGAGGGCGAGCGCGACCGGCGCATGGCCGGCGGCCTGCAGCTGAGCGGCTCGGCCTCGGTGGGCGAGCGCGACCTGCTGCTGTTTGGTGCACTCGGCGGGCGCGGCCTCAGCCGCTACACCGCCGACTTGACCGGCTCCGGGCTGGACGCCGTGGTCGGTGCCGATGGGCGCCTGGATGCGCTGGACCTGCACGGTGGATTCGTGGGTTACACCCACTACTGGTCGGAGCTGTGGCGTTCGAACCTGATCTTCGGCCAGCTGACCCTGGAGCGTAACGCCGCATTGGCCGCCGACGCATTCCGGCAGAGCCGCTACGGCGTATTCAACCTGATCTGGAGCCCGGCGCCGTCGTGGACGATGGGCATGGAGCTGCTCTACGGCCGCCTGGAACAGCAGAGCGGCGCGCGCGGCGACACGGTCCGGGTGCAGGGCAGCCTGCAATACAACTTCATCAAGTAAGCGCCAGCGGCGTTACGCCAGCGCAACCGTCCCCACGCCCGGCCGCACCGGGCTCATGCCAGTACAGGAGATTGTCATGGCAGAAGCAAAGAAAATCGGGGTGGTCGGAGCCACCTTCCTCGTCGCCGGCAACATGATGGGCTCAGGCGTGTTCCTGCTGCCCTCCAGCCTGGCCAAGATCGGTACCGCTTCGATCTGGGGCTGGCTGATCACCACTGCGGGTGCGCTGCTGCTGGCGTTCGTGTTCGCCAAGCTGGGCAAGCTGGCACCGAAGGCGGGCGGTCCGTACGCATACGCGCGTGACTGGTTCGGCCCGTACATGGGCTTCCAGACCAACACCATCTACTGGTTCGCCAACTGGATCGGCAACGTCGCCATCCCGATCGCGGCGGTCGGCTACTTCAGCTACTTCTTCCCGATCCTGTCCGAGCCGCTGGTGCGCTGCATCGCGGTGCTGGTGCTGGTGTGGGCGCTGAGCTTCGCCAACATGATCGGCCCGGCCTTCGTCAGCCGGGTGCAGACGGTCACTACCAGCTTCGCGCTGGTGCCGATCCTGGGCATCGCCATCTTCGGCTGGTTCTTCTTCGATGCCGACATCTTCAAGGGCGCGTACAACGTGTCCGGTGAATCCAACTTCGGCGCGATCTCCAGCGCCGCGGCACTGACTCTGTGGGCCTTCATTGGTGTCGAGTCGGCCTCGGTGACCGCAGGTGTGGTCGAGAACCCGGAAAAGAACGTGGCCCGTGCCACCCTGGCCGGCGTGTTCCTGGCCGCCATCGCCTACATTGCCAGTTCCTCGGTGATCATGGGCATGGTGCCCAACGGCGAGCTGCAGACCTCCGATGCGCCGTTCGCGCTGGCCGCGGCCAAGGCAGTGGGCGGTTGGGGCGGTGCGCTGGTCAGCCTGTGTGCCTTCATCGGTGCCGCCGGTTCGCTGGGCGGCTGGATCCTGCTGACCGCGCAGAGCGCCAAGGCAGCTTCCGACGATGGCCTGTTCCCGAGCATCTTCAGCAAGACCAACAAGGATGACGTGCCGGTCAAGGGCGTGCTGATCGTGGCCGTGCTGATGACCCTGGCGGTGCTGGTCACCTCCACCTCGGAAACTGCGTCTGCGCAGTTCGACGTGATCACATCGGCGGCGGTGGTGCTGACCCTGCTGCCCTATATCTACTCGTGCGTGGCCTGCTACTTCGTGGTCGAACGCTCGCACACGATCATCCATACCGGTGCGTTCTGGACCCTGACCAGCCTGACCGTCGTGTACTGCTTGTGGGCGATCTACGGCTCGTCGGGAACCATCGTGCAGTACGCGTTCCTGTTCGTGCTGTTCATCACCGTGTTCTATCCCTTCTTCAGCGAGGAGCGCCGCCAGCAGCGGCAGCGCGCCCGCGAGGCTTCGGCGATCAGCGCCGGCGCCCAGCGTTCCTGAGTTAGACAAGGAGAATCAACGTGTACTTCAAGTCCCTGGACTATCCGGTCATTGTCATCGACAACGACTACGAGTCGCCGCGCATCGGCGGCATCCTGATCCGCGCCCTGGTGGAAGAGCTGCGCAGCAACGACCAGCGCGTGCTGTGTGGCCTGAACCTGGATGATGCCCGCGCCGGTGCCCGTACCTACGTGGCGGCGTCGGCGGTGCTGATCTCGATCGACGGCAGCGAAGAAGTGGATGGCGAGTTCCAGCGCCTGACTGCCTTCCTGCGCGAGCAGAGCGCGCGCCGCGCCAACCTGCCGGTGTTCCTGTACGGCGAGCGGCGCACCATCGAGAAGGTGCCGAGCAAGCTGCTCAAGTACATCCACGGCTTCATCTTCCTGTTCGAAGACACCAAGAGCTTCATCTCGCGGCAGGTGATGCGCGCGGCCGAAGACTACATGAAGAACCTGCTGCCGCCGTTCTTCAAGGCGCTGATCCATCATGCGGCCGAGTCGAACTATTCCTGGCACACGCCGGGCCATGCCGGCGGCGTGGCGTTCACCAAGTCGCCGGTCGGTCGCGCATTCCACCAGTTCTACGGTGAGAACACCCTGCGCAGCGACCTGTCGATCTCGGTGCCGGAGCTGGGCTCGCTGCTCGACCATACCGGCCCGATCAAGGATGCCGAGGAAGAAGCGGCGCGCAACTTCGGTGCCGACCATACCTTCTTCGTCACCAACGGCACCTCCACCGCCAACAAGATCGTCTGGCACGGCACAGTGGCGCGCGGCGACGTGGTGTTCGTCGACCGCAACTGCCACAAGTCGCTGCTGCACGCGCTGATCATGACCGGCGCGGTGCCGGTGTACTTCACCCCCAGCCGCAACGCGCACGGCATCATCGGTCCGATCAGCCTGGACCAGTTCACGCCGGAATCGCTGCAGCAGCGCATCGCCGCCAACCCGCTGGCCAGCAAGGCCTACCAGGCCGGCTCCAAGCCGCGCATCGCGGTGGTCACCAACTCGACCTATGACGGCCTGTGCTACAACGCCGAGAAGATCGCCGACGAGATCGGCAGCGCGGTCGATTTCCTGCACTTCGACGAAGCCTGGTACGCCTATGCCGCGTTCCATCCGTTCTACGAGAACCACTACGGCATGGCCAAGGGCAAGCCGCGCGAGCAGGATGCGATCATCTTCACCACGCATTCCACCCACAAGCTGCTTGCCGCCTTCTCGCAGGCCTCGATGATCCACGTGCGCAACTCGGCGCAGCGTGACCTGGATGCCGAGCGCTTCAACGAGTCGTTCATGATGCACACCTCGACCAGCCCGCATTACGGGGTGATCGCGGCCTGCGACGTGGCCTCGAAGATGATGGAAGGCGACGCCGGTCGTTCGCTGGTGCAGGAAATGCATGACGAGGCGATCGCGTTCCGTCGCGCGATGCTGCACGTGCGTGACGACCTCGGCCGCGACGACTGGTGGTTCAGCGTGTGGCAGCCCACCAAGGTCGAGCGCAGCCTGGGCAAGGGCGATGTGCCGGCACCGCTGGTGGCCAAGCGCGAGGAGTGGTACCTGCAGCCGGATGCGCACTGGCACGGCTTCGAGAACCTGGTCGACGACTATGTGCTGATCGACCCGATCAAGGTGACCCTGCTGACCCCGGGCCTGGCGATGGACGGCAGCATGGGCAAGCTGGGCATCCCGGCAGCGGTACTGAGCAAGTTCCTGTGGGGCCGCGGCATCACCGTGGAGAAGACCAATCTGTACTCGGTGCTGTTCCTGTTCTCGATGGGCATCACCAAGGGCAAGTGGAGCACGCTGGTCACCGAACTGATGGCGTTCAAGGAGCTGTACGACCGCAATGCGCCGCTGAGCCAGGCGCTGCCGTCGCTGGCCGCCGACTATCCCAATGCCTATGCCGGCTGGGGCCTGCGCGACCTGTGCGACGCGCTGCATGCGTTCAACCAGGAATTCTCGGTGGCCAAGGTGATGCGCGAGATGTACGTGGACCTGCCGACGCCGGTGATGACCCCGGCCGATGCCTACAACCACCTGGTCAAGGGCGAGATCGAGCGGGTCGACATCGAGCAGCTCAGTGGCCGCGTCGCGGCGACCATGCTGGTGCCGTACCCGCCGGGCATTCCGACCATCATGCCGGGCGAGCGATTCGGCGACAGCGACGAGCCGATCATCCAGTCGCTGCGCATCGCCCGCGAGCAGAATGCCCGCTTCCCGGGCTTCGAGTCGGACGTGCACGGGCTGATCATCGAGCACGACGGCGACGTGACCTCGTACAAGGTGGAGGTCCTGAAGGCCTGACCGGCGACGGTCGGCCCTTCGGCGAACGATGGATACCGCGCGCGAGCAACGCATCCTGAAGTTCTCGATCGGGGTCACCATCGCGGTCAGCGCGGTCGGCTTCAGCGGTGGCCTGCTGGTCGGATCGCAAGCCATCCTGTTCGACGGCGTGTACAGCCTGGTCGACGTTGCCCTGACCCTGGTGTCGTTGTCGGTGCTGCGGCTGGTGGCGCGGGAACAGAGCCCGCGCTTCCAGTACGGCTACTGGCACCTGGAGCCGATGGTCGAGGCACTCGGCGGGGTGATCCTGTCGCTGGCCTGCGTGTATGCGCTGGCCAACGCGGTGATCGGCTTGACCACCGGCGGGCACGAAGTGAAATTCGGGCCCGCGCTGTGGTGGGCGGCATTGCTGAGCGCCAGCAACCTGGCGATGGCGGCGTTCGTCGCGCAGCGTGCGCGGCGCCTGCGCTCGGCGTTGCTGTGGCTGGACGTGCGTGGCTGGCTGCTGGGCGGGCTGATGAGCCTGGCGGTGGTGCTGGCCTTCGTACTGGCACTGGCGTTGCACGGCGGCGAGTGGCACCACTGGGTGCCGTACCTTGATTCGATCGTGCTGGCATTGATCAGCCTGGCGGTGCTGCCGGTGCCGGCGCGCAGCGCCTGGAAAGCCATGCGCGAGGTGCTGCAGGTGGCCCCGGACGATCTGGACCGGCGCGTGCAGCAGGTGATGCAGGCGTTCGTGGCCGAGCACGGCTATGCCGGATTCACCAGCCATGTGGCGAAGATGGGGCGCATGCGGTTCATCGAGATCCATGTGCTGGCTGACCCGGCGACGCCGTTGGGTTCGGTGGGCGTGGTCGATGCGATGCGCGACGAGATCGCGGTACGCCTGGATGCCCGTGGCAGCACGTTCTGGCTGACCATCGATTTCACCGCCGACCCGGCGTGGACGTAGCCCTGCTTCTTTGGCGCCGGGGCCTCGCCCGGCCAGGTTCCGTTCCCCTGTAGAGCCGAGCCCAAGCCCGGCTGCCGTTCGCATGCAGCAGCCCAGTATCGGCCCGGCGATACAGCACGCTGCGATCGTTGCGCATGGCGGACTGCTCTGTTGCGCGGGGTGTATTTGACCTCAACCCGGGTTGAGGTCGCAGACTGCCTCGCAGGTCCACAGCGCCTAGCGCAGGTAGTACTCCACCGGCACCACCAGCTCCTGCGGTGCCTTCAATTCATCGGGAATGGGCGGTAGTGGCTGGGCGCGACGAAAGGTCTGCAGGGCTGCGTCATCAAGCATCGGCTGGCCACTGGACTGCTCCAGCCGCAGGGCCAGCAGGCGACCTTCGCGGTCGATGCTGGCCCTGACCCAGGCAGTGCCCTGCTGCCGGCGCGAGCGCGCGGCGGCGGGGTAATAGCGGTAACGTTCCAGCCGCGCCATCAGGCGGGCTTCCCACTGGTCGCTGGCGGCGCCGGCCTGGAAGTCCGCCGGTGGCGCGTCCGGAGCGGGCGGCGCGGCCGTGATCGATGCCGGTGCGGGACTTGCATCGGTCGCGGCCGCAGGCGGGGCGACCGGCAACGGCTTTCGGCCCGTCCCCCCCGTCTCGCTGGCGGCCAACTCGCCCTCGCGCGCTGCGGTGGGCGTCGGTGGCGGGGGCGACTTCATCGGTTGCGATGCACGAGCCTGCTGCGCCTGGCTGGCGGTATCGGCCTGGCGTTCCTCCACCGGCTGTGGCGGCGTGGCCGGTGCCAGCAGGCGCAGGCTGATGCGCACATCCTGTTCTGGCGGCGGCAGTGACGGCGGCGCGGCGACCCAGTGCACCAACAGCAGCAGGGGCAGCAGATGCAGACCGACGCTGATCACGACCGCCCGCCAGTGTTGGCCGCGCTCACTCATCGCCCAGCACCCACAGCAGATCGGCGTCGGACGCATCAACGACTTCGCCGGGCGAGGCCAGCACGATCACCAGCGCCGGAGCATCTGCCGACAGGTAGCCCGGCACGCCGGTGCCCCGCAGCACGTGCCAGCGCCCGGCCAGCAGCAATGCCGGCGTGGGTGCATCGGCAAGGACCTGCGCCATGCGCCTGTCGCGGGCCTGCTGCACGGCCAGCATGCCGTCCAGCATCGGCGCGGCGTCTGCGTGCTGGGCCAGCACCACTGCAGACAGGCGTTGCTTTGCAGCGGTCACCGGGAACTGAACGGTTCCGGTAGAGGCCAGCAACGCGTTGACCTCGGTGCGCGACAGATTGCCACCGAACAGTGGAACGCCCGCATCAGTTGCATCCTGCACCAGTCCGCCATAGGCCATCCACGGCCAGCGCGCATCCCAGTCCAGCAGTTCCTGCAGGCGAGCCCCCTCGGCGTGGTTGTCCTTGGCCAGCCAGCGCTGCACACGTTGCAGGCGTGGCTGGCGCTCGCTGGCGATCATCTCCATCACCAGCGCGCCTTGCGGGCGCACCTGTTGCAGGGCGTGCAGCAGCCAGCGCTGGGCCGCATGGTCTCCGGCGAGGTCATGGCGTTCACCCAGCAGCAGCCGCTGCGCATTGGCCGCACGCTGCACGAATGCGGTCTCGTCCAGATGCTGGCCGCTGGCCAGGTCGGTCACCGTGCCGGGCATCGGCTGCGCGCCGGCCATGCCCGCCAGCGCCAGCAGGCACAGTGGCAACCAGCGACGGCTAGAACGCCACATTGATGCCCATCGAGACGGTGCGGCCACGGCCGTTGCCGCGGTCCAGGATCGGGCTGAAGATACTGTCGATCGAGGCATTGTTGTCATAGGACTTGTTCTGCAGGTTTTCGATGTTCAGCCACAGCGTGGTATTGGCCTGTGGCTTGAAGCTGGCGTAGAAGTCGAGCAGCACACCGGTGCCGCCGGTCTTGCGGGTCTGGAAGAAGTCGTAGCCTTCCTCGGTGGGCCCGGAGTATTCGGCGCGCAGGCCGGCCTGCACGCGCTGCTGCCACCAGCGGCCGCCCACGTTCAGCGTCCAGTAGCGGTCGGGCAGGGCGGTGATGTCTTCCAGGTTGACGAACTCGATGGCCGGTGCGCTGGTGCGCGAGCGGGTCCAGCTGAGCGTGGCGTGGTAGTGCTCGCTGGCGTAGTGCGCTTCCAGCTCGATGCCGCGCATGCGTACAACGCCCGGGTGGTTCATCCAGCGCGTGGTGGTGGTGAAGTCGTCTGCATCCAGCACATCGGTCCAGGCATTAAGCTGCGGATCGCTGTCGATCGGCACCACGAACGGCTCCAGTTCCGGCGGATGCACGATCAGCAGGTACTGCGGCTTGATGTAGTCGCGGATGCGGTTGTCGAAACGGGTGATGCGCAGCTGCGCCAGGTCACCGTCGACCAGCAGCGAATCGGTGCTGAGGTTGGCACCGAACTGCAGGTTGCGTGAGCGCTCGCGGCGCAGGAACGGATTGGCACCGATACCGTCGGCGACGCTGGCGTCCTCCAGCGGGATCTTCTCGAAGAACATCTCCTGGACGCGTGGCGGCCGCGAGGTGCGCGAGACTTCAGCGAACAGCTGCAGCCAGTCGGTGGCCTGCAGTGAAACCGCCAGGCTGGGGCTGAGTGCGCGCTCGCTGCGGCGCACGTCGATGTCGCCGCCATTGATCTCCGTGCATTGGCCCGGCACATCGGAGCACACCGGGATATGGCCACGGATGCCATAGCGATCCTGGCGCAGGCCAGCAGTCAGCGCGTAGATGTCGTACTGCAGTTCCAGGGTGCTGAACACGCTGTCCAGCTGGCTGCGGCCCTGCGGGTTGGCACCGCGCAGGATAGGGGTGTCAGCCACGTAGATGTCCGACTGGTGCTTGATGCCGGTGTTCCAGCGCGCCTGCACTGCGCCGATATCGAAGCGGCTGGTGTTGTCGAGCGTCCAGCTGCTCAGGCTGCTGTGGGTGCGGCGACCGATGTAGTTCGAATCCTCCACAGGCGGGTAGAACAGCCGGGTCTTGTTGCTGGCGAACGTCGCACGCAGGTCGATCCACGGCGTGTAGGGCGTGTAGTGATAGCTGGCGCGCTGGTTGCGCGCGGAAATCTGCCACGGGTAGTTGTGGTAGAAGTCGTTTTCGTAACGCATGTGGCTCAGGTCGAGCCGATGCTGGTCGCTGGGCTGCAGGCGCGCTTTCAGCAGCCAGCTGCTGGGCTGCTGGCTGCCAGGATCGGCGTCGTTCTTCTGCCCTCGGGCGGTGGCGTATTCGCTGCTGCGGCTGCTGCTGGCAGCGGCCAGCAGGCCGAACTGGCGGTCGCCGCCGTCCTCGCTGTGGCGCCAGGCGCCGGCGAAGGTACGGCCGCTGCCATAGCCGTTGTTGCCGTGGCGGTAGCCTGCACGCAGGCCCCAGTCGCGGTCCTCGCCGAGCAGATCGTCGATATCGAGCGTGCGGAAGTTGGCACTGCCGGCCAGCGTGCCAGCGCCATCACCGCCGGCAACCGCACCGCGCTGCACGTCCACACCGGCCAGCAGGAACGGATCGACGTAGGCGAAGGGACCACCCGAGCCATGGCCGGCATTGTTGCGGAAGGTCTGGGTGACACCGTCGATCATGGTGTTGACCCGCCCGGCACCGGTCATGCCACGGATGTTGACCTGCAGGCCCGGTTGGCTACGCGAATGGAAGCTGTGGGTACCGGGCATCGAGCGCAGCAGGCTGTTGCCGTCCTGGCGTTCGGCCATCGCCACGCGCTCGCTGCCGACCGTGGGTGCGAAGCCATCGCGGGTGGCCGGCACGTACTGGCTGGCGCCGGCGCCTGGTGCGTGGCCCTGCGCGGTATCGCCCTGCACCCGCAGGGGCCCGGTGCGGCGGCTGCCGTCACTGCGCTCGGCCGGCGCCGGTTCCAGGGTGGCGCGACGCGCATCGATGAAGCGTGGGCGCAGGCCACTACCGGCCAGCAGGCGTGACAGCGCCTGCACATCGTCAAAATCGCCGCGCAGGGCGGGTGCGGCATGACCGGCGGGAAGCGCCGCGCCGACGACCAGGTCGATACCGGTCAGCCGGCTGTAGGCGTCCAGCGCGGCAGGCAGTGGCTGGGCGGGCAGGTCATAGGTGCGCGTGGCGGCCTGCGCATGGGCACTGGTGGGCAGCAGTGGAACGGTGCTGGCGCAGGCCAGCGACAGGGCAAGGACAAGGGGGCGGGGGCACAGCATCGGGGGCTCCAGGGGCTGACGCAGAACGTCGTCATCCTGGGTAGACGCAGCCATGGGCGGGTTGTCAGGGTCCATCGCGATGATCCCCGCGCGGCGGCATCCACACCTGTACGCCATTGCCAAGGCGAAGCACGCGCACCTGCAGCTGTGTGGCCAACTGGTCGCGGTTGCCGGCGGCGCCGTCTGCACTTCCCAGCAGGGTGACCGGCTGTTGCCGCAGTCGCGCCCCGATGATCCAGGTGCGCCCACCATGCCAGCGGTCCAGGCCCTGGGTGACCTCGATCAGCGGTGCGGAGACCCAGTGCAGCCGTCGCTCGCGCCAGGCCATCGCAGCAGCATCCGCTGGGAGCAGCGTGGTGGATGCCTGCCCGTCGAAGCGCATCTGTTGTCCTTCGGACGCTTGGCGGGTGGCGCTGCCGGACTCCACGCTGACGCGATGTTCGGTGACCGTCACCACGCTGCTGTCGTCCTGCACGGCAAGGTCGAACGCCGTGCCCAACGCGGTGACCGTGCCATGCGGTGTATGCACCTGGAACGGTCGTTGCGCATCGGCAGTGACCTGGAACCAGGCCTGGCCGCGGTCCAGCTGCAGCTGGCGGCGTTGTGCGTCGATGCGGACGTGCACTTCGCTGCCCGGGGACAGCAGCACGTGCGAGCCGTCCGGCAGGGCCTCGTCGCGGATCTCACCGGACGCGGTACGCAGTACCTGCGCGGCGGGCGGCGAGGCATGGCGGCTGTAAAGGCCGAGCGCGCACAGCAGCAGCACCGCGAGGCCGGCTTCACCCAGGCGCCGACGCTGCCGTCGTTGCAGCTGCCGCTGCAGGCTGGGCATCGTCGCACCGGCCTGCCACAGCTGCTGCAGGTGCAGGTACTGCGCGGCATGGCGTGGATCGGCCCGGCACCACTGCTCGAAGGCGTTCTCGTCGCGGTCGCCGTCGTGCCCATCCAGCCACCAGCGGGCAGCTTCGCGCGCAATGGCCTCCTGGCTCATGTGCCGGGTACCTGCTGCAGGGCGACCAGGGCGCGCAGCAGATGGCCATGCGCGGTCTGCCGGCTGATGCCGAGCTGGCGGCCGATTTCAGCCAATGCCATCTGTTCCACGCGGGCCAGCAGGAAGACCTGGCGCGAGCGCGGCGGCAAAGCGGCGATGATGGCATCGAGATGGCGCAGCTGTTCGGCATCAAGCAGGCGCTGTTCCGGCAGGGGCGCGGGATCTGCGATGGCATGCAGCTGCGCGTCCTCCAGCGCCTCTTCGCGACGACGCTGGCGTTGCCGATAGTGGTCGGCGATCAGGTTGTGGGCAACGCGGTACAGGTACGCACGGCCATTGCTCAGCAGACCGCTGGCGGCGACTTTGACGACACGCAGCCAGGTTTCCTGGACGACGTCATCGGCGTCGCTGCGTTGCGGGAGTTTACGGCGGACATGGGCGTGCAGCGGCCGGTAATGGGCCGCGCACAGATGCGCGACATCCGTCGGTTCGACAGGCGTGGACACGGGGCGGGCGACAACTGGGAAAGGGAACAGCCCGCGGCGGCAAGGGCAGCGGCTGCACCTTACAGCAAAAGAGAATCATTTGCATCCATGGTCGATGTGCGTCGACGGGCGGACTGTAGAGTCGACTGTCAGTCGACTGCTTTTCTGATCGACCGCTCCTTCCGTAACAACTGCAGAATCCCGCGTTTCGCGCGGTAGTCGACTAACAGTCGACTCTACCGCCGCCCCGCTGGTTGCTCCCGCGGTAGTCACAATGGATCTGCAGTGCTTCGGTCGGGTTGTGGTGCAGCTGGAAGCCGCACTGCTGCAGGCTGTGCTTCACCCGAGCGATCGCCTCGGCATGGCGGGCGACGCGGCGCGCCTGCCAGCCGGTTGGCGTGAAAACGCCTAGTGGCAGCAGCCGTAGACGCTGGCCGCGCAGCACCATGGAAACATCGACGTGACGGCCATCGATGTCGTGACCGTTGGCACCGAAGATGGCATCGACTTCATCGCGGCGCCGCGGGTAGCAGGTGCGGAACACCACGATGCCGAGCCGCCGTACCGCGCGGCGGAACCCGCCGAGGCGACCGTGGCGGGATTCGAAGCCGCGTGTGAGCAGCAGGCGCAGTCCAGCAGGCAGGCGTGCCTGCGCGTCGAGCAATCGTTGCAGCACCTCTGCTTCGATCTGGATATGGGTGGAGGGCCAGCGCGGGGCGACAAGCAGCCCGTGGTGGTTGCCGCGTTGCAGGGTCAGCATGCGTGAAGCTTCGCATGCGGGCGAACAGCCGGGGTAGTGCCGGCCGCTGGCCGGCATCAGGCGGGAGAACAGATTTGCCGGCCAGCGGCCGGCACTACCATCGTCGGGTCAAATGTCGCGGTACTGGATCTGCGCGGCCAGCACACGCAGTCCGTCGGCATTGCTGGACAGGATGCGCTCTTCGCCGACCCCCTTCTGCCGCTTCAACTGGAAGCCCTGGTGGGCAGGCAGCTGTGCGGCGATGCTGTCCATGCGCTGCAGGGCATCAGGCCCGCTGCAGTCGAAGTGGCCCCAGTAGGCGCCGTCGCGGTGGATCTGCAACCGGTAGTTCATCGCCGTATCTCCGGCAGATCCTGCAGCCATTGGTCGAACATCGCGGTAGCGGCTGCGGCCAGTGGTGCGCCATAGCGGCGTGCCTGCGCGCGCAGGTCGTTGGGGTCGATGCGGGCCTGGGCCAGCTCCAGCGTGTGGCCGATCAGCCAACGCTCGAACTGGCGGGCATCCAGTTCCGGATGGCATTGCAGGGCCAGTGCGTAGCTGCCGATGGCGAATGCCTGGTGGCGGCAGGCCGGCGTGCTGGCCAGGCGGCGTGCATCGACTGGAAGTTCGAACGCCTCGCCGTGCCAGTGCAGCACTGGAATGCCCTGCAGTGCCTGCAGCGGCGAGCGCTGGCCCTCATCGGTGAGCAGCAGCGGCGCGAAACCGATCTCCTTGCCGCCACTGGGGACAACGCTGGCACCCAGCGCACGCGCCATCAGCTGCGCGCCGAGGCAGATGCCCAGCGTGGGCCGCTGCTGCTGCAACCGCGCCTTCAGCAGCGCGATGCTGTCGTTGAGGAACGGGTAAAGATCAACATCGTTGACGCTGATCGGCCCCCCCAGCACCACCAGCAGGTCAGCCGCTTCGGCCGGATCGAGTGCATCTACACCAGCCTGCAGCACCTGCAGTTGCCAGCCCTGCGCCATCAGCAGTGGCTGCAGGGTGCCGAGGTCTTCAAAGGCAACGTGTTGCAGGACAACCGCGTTCTTCATGCCGGGGCTCCGTTGTTCGGCCAGTAGAAGCTGTCCGGAGTGGCGCGGGCGCCGAAGATGGCCTGGCCGACGCGGACTACGGTGGCGCCTTCCTCGATGGCCACTTCGAAGTCCCCGGACATGCCCATCGACAGCTGCGACAGGTCGAGGCCGGGTGGGGCGCTGCGTTGCAGCTGATCGCGCAGTTCACGCAGGCGCACGAAGCACGCCCGCACACGTTCGACTTCGGGAGTGAAGATGGCCAGGGTCATCAGGCCACGCACGCGTAGCCGGTCGAAGACTGGCAGCTGCTGCACGAAGGCCCCGACGGCATCGGGTTCCAGGCCGTACTTGCTGGGTTCGGCGGAGGTGTTGACCTGCACGAACACATCCAGCGTGCGGTCTTCCAGCTGCAGGCGCTGCTGCAGCGCCTCGGCTACGCGCAGGCTGTCCAGCGCCTGGAACTCGCTGGCAAAGCGCGCCACGTAGCGTGCCTTGTTGGTCTGCAGATGGCCGATCACCGACCAGTGCACGCCCAGGTCGGCCATTGTCTCGGCCTTGCGCTGTGCCTCCTGCACCTTGTTCTCGCCCAGTTCGTGGCAGCCGGCGGCCACCGCCATGCGGATGCGGGCGTCATCCACGGTCTTGCTGACCGGCAGCAGGCGGACGCTGGCCGGATCCCGGCCGACGCGGGCACAGGCATCGGCAATGCGTTGGCGCACTGTGACCAGGTTGGCGGCGATCTGTTCAACGGACTGG
The DNA here is from genome assembly GCF_030291095.1 of Stenotrophomonas sp. 59. NCBI lineage: Bacteria > Pseudomonadati > Pseudomonadota > Gammaproteobacteria > Lysobacterales > Lysobacteraceae > Stenotrophomonas > Stenotrophomonas sp. 59. The sequence continues at coordinate 2,708,612 of NZ_CP127408.1, read as the reverse complement.
GCGACGGGCCAGTCGGCGGCGGCAAGGGGCATGCGGGCACCTCCAATGCAGGGCGGCCAGGGTGGGATACACTGGCACAGGACAAGAATTATTTTGGCATAGGACAAAATGAAAATCACCGGGCATAGCGCCGAGTCGATCTTCGACAGCATCCGCGATGGCATCGGCAAGGGCCGTCTGCCGGCCGGCAGCGTGCTGCCGCCGGTGCGCGAGCTGGCCGATCAGCTGGGGGTCAATCGCAATACCGTGGCCGCCGCCTACAAGCGATTGGATGCGGCGGGCCTGGCCAGCACCGCAGGCCGGCGCGGCACGGTGGTGCGTGGCCTGCCGCCGACGCTGGCGCGCGAGGGCAGTGTGCCCGGGCTGGCCCTGCATGACCTGGCCGGTGGCAATCCGGATCCGCGCCTGTTGCCCAGTCTGCGCCTGGCGCCGGCCGCGCCACGGCTGTATGGCGTGGGCACGGTCGATCCGCGGTTGCAGGCGCTGGCGCGGGCCTCGCTGGATGTGGATTGCCCCGAAGGCTATGCGCTGGAGCTGACCCATGGCGCGGTCGATGGCATCGAACGCCTGCTGGCGGCGTGGCTGCTGCCGGGCGATCGCATCGCGGTGGAGGATCCATGCTTCCTCGGCAGCCTCAATGTGCTCAATGCTGTGGGCCACGCGGCGTTGCCGGTGGCGGTGGATGAACACGGCATGCAGGTCGAATCGCTGCGGCAGGCACTGGAGAGCGGCGCACGCGCGGTGCTGTTGACCCCACGGGCGCACAATCCGACCGGTGCCAGCCTGGATGCGAAGCGGGCACGCGCATTGCGCCAGCTGCTGTCCGCCTATCCGCAGGTGGCGGTGTTGATCGACGATCACTACGCGCTGCTCTCGCAGCAGGCCTATCACTCGGTGCTGCCGCTGGATGGCCGGCGCTGGGCGCTGCTGCGTTCGCTGTCCAAACCGCTTGGCCCGGACCTGCGGCTGGCCTGGCTGGCCTGCGATGAAGAGACCGCGATGCGGTTGCGGTTGCGGTTGGCGTCCGGTACCGGCTGGGTCAGCCACCTGCTGCAGGATGCGGCGACGTCGGTGCTGGAGTCGGCATCGCAGCGGGCGAAGATCGCCTCGGCGGGGGAGCGTTACCAGCAACGCCTGCAGTCGCTGCAGGAACTGCTGCGTGCGCGTGGCGTGCCGACGCCACAGCCGATGGAAGGATTGAACCTGTGGCTGCCGCTGCAGGCCGACAGCCATCCGCAGGTGCTGGCGCTGGCTTCGCGCGGATGGCATGTGCGCGCGGGCGAAGTGTTCGCGGTGGCAGCACCGGGGCATGGCCTGCGCATCACCTGCGCGGCGCTGGGGACGGCGCAGCTGCGGCAGCTGGCCGATGACCTTGCGGCGGTGTGTGGGGTGTAGCGCCGGGCCATGCTCGACTGCTTCTACCAACAGGAGCCGAGCATGGCTCGGCTCTACAAAGGTGAAGCAAAGCCGAGCATGGCTCGGCTCTACAGAGAAGCAAAGTCGAGCATGGTTCGACCCTACAGAAGCCGATCAGGGCGCGGCGTTCGCGCCCGGGCGCACGTAGTAGGACTGGCCACTGTCATCGACGAACATCAGCTCCGGCTTGCCCTGCCAGGATGTGAGCATGGCGCCGGTGTTGTTCTGGTGCTTGACCATCAGGCTGGCGCCACGGTCCGGGTTGGCGACGACCTTGAAGACTTCGGTGGTGCCGGTGGCATCGTCCAGCGTGAGCAGGGCTTCGCCGCCGCGGTCGCTGGTGCCATAGCCACCGCGCTCGGAACCATCGGGGCCAAGCAGGATCAGGCCGGACAGTGCCGTGGCACGCGGTCCGACGGGGCGGCCCTGGCTGAGGGGATCGGGAACCGGTGCGCCGAGGATCACCCGCGGCTGGCCGCTGTCATCGTGGATGACCAGGCCGCGCGCTTCGATGATCCGCTCTGGCGATTGGCTGCGATGCAGGCTCCAGGCGGTCCAGCCGGAAACGAGCAGGGCAAGGGTCGAGACCACCAGGGTGGTCAGCAGCAGCACACGGGGCATCGGGTCGTCCTTCCTTGGATAGGCCGACGATAGCGGATGCAAAAGGGGATGGGTAGAGCCGGCCGGTAGAGTCGGCTGGGTAGAGTCGACTGTTAGTCGACTGCTGTTCGATCAGGTCGCGGAAGTTCCCGCGCTGACGCGCGCTAGTCGACTAACAGTCGACTCTACCCAGTAGCCATCATTCAGTAGCCATCATTCAGTAGCCATCATTCAGTAGCCATCATTCAGTAGCCATCATTCAGTAGCCATCATTCAGTAGCCATCACCCAGGCGACAACACGCAGGCGTCAACACCCAGGCGTCAACACGCAGCCGCAGTCATCCGGTCGCCATCACCCAGCAGCCGTTACGCCGTCATTCCCGGTATCAGTGGAAATCGCGGCTGTGGCTGCGCAGTCCCTGCAGCAGCTCATCCAGGCAGTGCATGCGCTGCACGATGACATGCTGCACGCCATCAACGCGCTCCAGGCGGCCATCGATCTGCATCAGCTGGGTGTCGACCAGCACCCGGTGCTGGCGATCGGCCAGGTGGCGCCAGACCACCGCATTGACCATGCCGGTCTCGTCCTCGAGGGTGAGGAAAGTCACCCCACTGGCGGTCTGTGGGCGCTGGCGCATGCGTACCAGGCCGGCGATGCGTACGCGGCGGCCATGGCCGTGACCGGCCAGCTGCGCGGCATCCAGGCAGCCACGGCTGCGCAGCTGTGCACGCAGGAACGAGATCGGGTGGCGGCCAAGGGTGGTGCCGGTACTGCGGTAATCGGCCTGCATGTCCTCCCATGCGCTGGGCAGCGGCAACGGCACGCGGGCCTCGGCAGTGGCACGCGCCTGATCGAACAAGGGCAACCGGTTCTCCACGCCGGAGATATCCCAGCGCGCACGATGGCGATGGCCACTGAGCCCGCGCAGCGCACCGGCATCGGCCAGCAGGCCCTGATGGCGGCGGTCCAGAGCGGTGCGCTGGCACAGGTCGCCGACATCGTCGAACGGTCGCCGTGCTCGCTCGTGCATGATGGCCTGCACGGCGGGTTCGTTGCAGCCATCAATCAGGCGCAGGCCGAGCCGGATCGCCGCCGCGCCCTTGCTGAAATCCAGGGTGCAGTCCCAGTCGCTGTGGCGCACGTCCACCGGCAGCACGCGGATGCCATGGCGGCGTGCGTCCTGCAGCAGCTGGTCGGGGCTGTAGAACCCCAGTGGCTGGCTGTTGATCAGGCTGGCGGTGAACGCAGCCGGGTGGTGGCACTTCAGCCAGCAGCTGTTATAGGTCAGCAGGGCGAAGCTGGCAGCATGGCTTTCCGGGAAACCGTAATCACCGAAGCCCTTGATCTGCTCGAACAGGTGTTCGCCGTACTCACGGCTGAAGCCATTCTTCAACATGCCGGCCAGCAACTTCTCGCGATGCGGTTCCAGGCCGCCACGACGCTTCCATGCCGCCATCGAGCGGCGCAGGGCATCGGCTTGGCCAGGTGTGTAACCTGCTGCTTCCACTGCCAGCTGCATCACCTGCTCCTGGAACAGTGGTACGCCCAACGTGCGTGCGAACACGCGCTCCAGTTGCGCTGGATAGAGCGGATTGTCCGGGTCGTTCAGTGCATCCGGGCCTTGCTCGCGCAGGATCCTCCGCCGTTCCAGATAGGGATGCACCATGTCGCCCTGGATCGGGCCGGGGCGCACGATCGCCACTTCGATCACCAGATCGTAGAAGTTGCGCGGCTGCAGGCGTGGCAGCATCGCCATCTGCGCACGCGATTCGATCTGGAACACGCCGATGGTGTCGGCGGCGCAGATCATGTCGTAGGTCTTCGTATCCTTGGCAGGGATCGCATCCATGCGTCCACTGTGCAGGCCATGCTGCTTCAGCATCGCCAGGCACTTGCGGATGGCGGTGAGCATGCCCAGCGCCAGGCAGTCGACCTTCATCAGGCCGGTGGCATCCAGATCGTCTTTGTCCCACTGGACGACGGTGCGGTCGGCCATCGCCGCGTTTTCCACCGGCACCAGGGTCGACAGCGGGTGCTCGGAGATCACGAAACCGCCCGGGTGCTGCGACAGGTGGCGCGGGAAGTCGATCAGTTCGGTGGTCAGTGCCAGCAGGCGCTGCATCAATGGCGTGTCCGGATCGAAGCCGCGCTCGCGCAGGGTCTCAGGCAGCGGTACATGGCCGCCCCAATGGTCCATCGCCGCCCCCAGTTCGTTGACCTGGTCCATCGGCAGGCCAAGCGCGCGGGCCACGTCGCGGATCGCGCTGCGGCCACGGTAGCTGATTGCCACTGCAGTCAATGCCGCGCGCTCGCGGCCATAGCGCTTGAACACGTACTGCAGCACTTCTTCGCGGCGCTCGTGCTCGAAGTCGATGTCGATATCCGGCGGCTCGTCGCGCTCGGCGGAGATGAAGCGCTCGAACAGCAGGTTGCTGCGCGCCGGGTCGATCTCGGTCACGCCCAGCACGAAGCACACCGCCGAGTTGGCCGCCGAGCCGCGGCCCTGGCAGAGGATGTCCTGGCTGCGGGCGAAGCGCACGATGTCCTGCACGGTGAGGAAATAGGAGGCGTAGTTCTTCTGCTTGATCAGCGCCAGTTCGTGTTCTATCTGCGTGCGTTGCGCCGGTTTGATGCCGTCTTTCCAGCGCCACGGGATGCCGCGCTCGACCAGCACGCGCAGCCAGCTGTCCGGGTCGTGGCCCTCCGGCACCAGTTCGCGCGGGTAGGTGTACTGCAGCTGCTCGAGGGTGAAGTGGCAGCGCTCGGCGATGCGCAGGGTCTCGGCCAGCAGTTCGGCGGGATACAGCTGGGCCAGTGCGGTGCGCGGGCGCAGGTGGCGCTCGCCATTGGGAAACAGGCGCCAGCCGGCTTCAGCCACGCTGCAACGGTGGCGGATCGCGGTCAGCGTGTCCTGCAGGGCACGACGGCGTCGCACGTGCATGTGCACATCGCCACTGGCGACCAGCGGCAGGCGATGGCGTTCGCCGAAGGACTGCAGCTGCTGCAGGCGGCGTGCATCGTCGTGTTCGTGATGCAGCTCCACCGCCAGCCACAGGCGATCATCGAAGCCGGCACGCAGCAGTTCCAGGTCAGTAGCGGCCGGTTGCCTGTCCAGCCACAGGCACAGCAGGCTCCGGGGCAGGCCGAGCAGATCCTCGCGCAGGCAGCGGTACTCGCCCTTGGCCGCACGCCGCCGGCAGGTGGTGATCAGCTGGCAGAGCCCCGCATAGGCGGCCTGGTCGGTGCACAGCAGGGCCAGCTTGGGTCCGTCCTCAACCTGGAATTCGGCGCCAATGATCAGCGCCACGCCATGCGTCTTCGCCGCCTGCCAGGCGCGCACGATGCCGGCCAGCGAACATTCGTCGGTAATCGCCAACGCGCGGTAGCCCTGGCCGGCGGCGCGCGCGAACAGTTCTTCGGCGATCGAGGCGCCGCGCTGGAAGCTGAAGGCCGACAGGCAGTGCAGTTCGGCGTAGCCGGGCAGTTCGCTGTGCATCGCGGCTCAGCCGAACCAGCCATGCAGCATCCACGGCGCATGCGGGTCATTGCGTGTGCGGAACGCCCAGCCACGCTGGCCGTGCGCGGTTTCCACCACGTAATAGTCGCGGCGCGCGTCGGCCTGGTCCCACCAGCCCGATTCGATCCGCTCCGGCCCGGCGATGATGCGCAGGCGCGGATCACGCAGTGGTTGCGGGGTGTCCAGCAGCCAGCCTGGGCGCAGTGGCCAGTAAGCGGGCGGTTTGGTCGGGGGCTGGATACCACTGGCGCGTTCAGGGCGATGGTCGGCCTGTACTGCCAGCGGCTGCACGGCGTCATCGCCCAGCCGTGCGCGCAGGCGCTCACGCAGCTGGCTCCAGGGCATCGCCTGCGCCGGCCGGGTATCGAACAGGTCGCGTGCGGCGGGCACGAACGGCGGCAGCTGCTCGGCCTGCAGGCGCAGTGCGCGGCTGCCAGCGGGCAGGGCGAAGGCCTCCATGCGATTGCGCGCGATCTCGAACAGCAGCGTGGGATCGCGTTCGGGTGCCAGCAGGCCGATGGTCAGCACGCTGGCCGGCAGCAGGTCATGCTCGAAATGCAGGTCGAAGCGTTGCACGCCGCCATCGCGCGAGCACAGGAAGGCGGCCAGGTCCAGCAGCAGGCGACGCAGCGGGAACAACAGGGCCTGGCTGGATTCGATCTCGTATTCGAATTCGATGCGCGCATCGAACCGGTCCGGTGGCTGGTAGTAGCGCAGTGGCGCGGTGGGCAGCCCACGCAATGCATCCAGCTGCTGCAGTACCTCGGGGGCGAAGCGCCGGGCCAGGCTGTCGCGCGGCAGTTCGAGCACCACACCCAGCGTGCGCAGCCCGGAGCGGCCCAGTACGGTCACCGCTTCGCTGGGCAGGCCGCAGCGCGGCAACGGCAGTTGTGCCAGCGCCGCCGGCAGCTGCTGTGCATCGATGCCGAGGCCGTCGTGGACGTTGGCCAGCACGCGTGCAGCATGCGCGGTGGGTGCAGCCACCAGGCGATGGCGGAAACCGAGTTCATGCAGTTCGTTGCGCAGGCGCTTCTCGATCGTCAGCCAGTCACCGAACAGGGCGCGGCTGGCGCCGATTTCCATGACCAGCGCGTGCGGGAAATCGAGGCTGACCTGCGAGCTGTAGGCGTAGGCCCAACTGGCCAGCAGCTGCCGGGTGTGCTGTTCGGCGTTCGGGTCGTAGTCGTGCAGGTGCATGTCCTGCACCAGTACCTGCGCGGCCGACAGCAGCATGCCCGGGCGCAGCCCCGCTGCGCGGGCGGCCGGGCTGACCGCACGCAGCACGCGACGCTGTGCCGGCCCCTGCAGCAGCACCAATGGCCGCTGCGGGTCCGGCTGCAGGCGCAGCACGCTGTCCAGCGCCAGCTGCGGCAACAACAGGCAGGCCCAGTGCATGGCGCGGCCTCAGTGGGCGATGGCCAGCGGCAACGGCTGCGCCGGCGGCAGGCCGCCACGGCACTTCAGCACCCGTACCTGGCCATGGTCGAGCTGCAGGCGCAGGCTGGCCGGGGAGGGATTGCGCGCCGCCAGCGCCTCGCGGAACACGAAGCCCAGGCACTGGCCGCTGTCGGCGGCCACCTGCAGGCGGCGCAGGGCGCGGTCGTCGGCCTGGTGTGGCCAGCACAGCACCGCCGCGCAGGCGGCCGAGCGCAGGCATTGTTCGGTGGCCCACAGCGCCTGCTTCGGCGCGGCATGGATGATCTGCAGCTGGGCCAGGTCCAGCCCGGCTGCGGCCCAGGCCGGGGCATGCGGGCGATAGGGCGGGGCAACCAGCACGATCGGGCGGTCGCGCTGGCTCAGTTTCGCCAGTGCCGGCCAGACCAGCGCCAGCTCGCCCACCCCGGGCGCGCCCTGCAGTACCTCGCACAGCCCGCTGGCCGGCCAGCCGCCACCGGGCAGGCGCGCATCCAGTGCCGGATGACCGCTGGCCAGATGGTCGCTGGCGGGCCCCTGACGGGCCGGGCCGCGCCACAGCTGGCGGCCGTCCAGTAGCCGGTCGAGGGCGACGACGGCACCCATCAGCCGGTCCTCCAGGGGAGGTGCCGGGCAGGCTGGAAGCGGCAGGAACGGGCGGAAACGGCAGGCATGGAGCGAGTATCGACAGGCCGGTATCAGGGGCTGAGACCGCATATGCTACTCGCGTTGTGAGTAGAATTACTAATGAAATCGGCGGGTCGGGTTTCAGGTTGCTGAAGGGGTAAAGCATCCACGCACGGCGTGGATCTACCGGGCTGATAGGTAGATCCACGCCAGGCGTGGATAGCGGTAAAGCGCGGTGCCGACCAAGGTCGGCACCCACCCGGCATGGTTCGACGCTATCCGGGTATGCCCCCGGTTACGGGCGCACCGGCAACGCCACCGGTCGCAGCGGTGCGGCATCGCCGCCGCGGATCTTCAGCGGGCCGCCGATGAAGGCGAACTCGTAGACCTTGTCGCGGGCCAGTTCGTCCAGTGCCACCAGCTCGATGATCGGCGCGCCCTGCTGGGCCAGCAGGTAGGTGTGCAGCGGCACGTAGTCGTCGGACACCTCCGAGGGGAAGGTCTCGAAGCTGAGGTTGTCGGCACCGACGATCATCGCGCCGCTGTCCTCGACCAGGAAGCGCGCCGCGTCCAGGCCCATGCCCGGTGGGTTGGCCATGTACGCCTTGGGCTGCTCGAACAGGCGCATGCGGCCGGTGCGGATCAGCACCACGTCACCCTGCTGCAGTTTCACCTTCTGGCGTGCCAGCGCATCCTTCAGGTCCTGGCGGGTGACGCGGTAGCTGTCCGGCAGCATGTCCACTCCCTTGGCGGCGGCCACGTCGATCAGCACGCCACGCGCGATCAGCGGCGGGAATTTCTCGATGCCGGTGACATTCCAGCCGCGGTCGCCGAGGTGCTTGTCGGCCTCGAAGCCGTTCCAGATCTTTCCATGGATGCCGAAGTGGTTCAGTGCATCGATGTGGGTGCCGGTGTGGCTGTACATCGAGAACGCGGTGCCGGTGTAGCTGCGGGTGAGGTTCATGGTCTCGCCCACGCCCATCGGGTCGTCCATCACCGTGCCGCGCGGGGTGTGGGTCATCCAGAACTGGTAGTGCGGGTCGCCGGCATCCTGCCAGCTGGGCATGCCGACGTAGTAGTCGGTGGCCAGGTCATAGGCCTTGCCGCCGCTGACCCGCGACAGGATTGCCGCACGCGAGGCCTCGGTGATCAGGTTGAGGCGGCCGATCTCGTCCTTCGGCCCCCAGGGGCTGGTGCCGACCTGCTGGCCGGAGGGAACGCGTTCGTGCGCGGACACGGTGGTGGAAGCGGCGGTGCCGGCCAGCAGCAGGGTCAGCGCGGTGGCCAGGGTACGTGGGGTCATGGGGAGTCTCCTTGCAGGGTGGGGGAGGGTGCGGCTCAGGCCGCGACCAGGGGCGCCAGGGCCTGGCGCAGGTGTGGCAGCGGCAGGGTCTGCAGGCGCAGGCCGTTGCCGCCGATCACGGTGGGTATGGAACGGATGCCGAGGGCAGCGGCTTCGGCACGATCGGCCTGCACGCGCTGGCGCACTGCGTCGCTATGCATGTGGTCAGCGAAGGCGCCACGTGGGTGGCCCAGCGATTCGGCGATATCCAGCAGTACTTCGGCATCACCGATGTTGCGGTGCTGGTGCAGGTGCGCCCACTGCACGGCATCGAACATCGCGCCATGGGCGTTGTTGCCGCCCATCAACTCGGCGGCCTGGCAGGCCAGTGCGCCGAGCCAGCCGGAGGGATATTCGAAATCCTGTGCGCGCATGCCTTCGATATCGATGCGCGCGGTGTCTTCATGCGCAGCGCAGTCGGTCCAGTGGCGCAGGATGATCGCCTTGGCGCGCTCCATCGAGCCGAACACCTCGACCATCTGCGCGCGCGAGTCCTGCAGCACGAAGCTGCGGTGGCGCACCTGGATGCCGAGTTCGGCCGAGACCTGCTGCAGGCGCGGGGCCAGCACGAAGCACCAGCCGCAGACCACGTCATGGAAGAAATCGACCACCGGCGCGGCGGTGGCGGGGGAAGGAACGGAAGACATCTGCCTGCCATCGGTGAGAGGGGAGGCGGCAGATTAGGTGGCGCGGCAGGGCTGAAACAGCAGGCCGCGGGCAGCTCAGTTTTCGCTGGCGGTTACGAATCCAGACCGGCGCAACCGGGCAGCTCGGCGTGCAGGAAATCGATGAAGGCACGCACCTTGGGCTGCAGGTGGCGCGAGGTGGGGTAGACCGCATGCACGAAGCGCGGTGGATAGCGGTGGTCGGGCAGCACCTGGTGTAGTTCGCCCCGCGCCAGTGCCGGAGCGGCCAGGAACGAAGGCAGCGCGCCGATGCCCATGCCGGCCACCAGCAGATCGCGCAGCAGCAGGCTGTTGTTGACGGTCACGCGCGCCGGCAGGGTGATCGTCACCTGGCCATCGGGACCGAGCAGCGGCCAGCTGCCGGGCGAGTCGGACAGGCTGTAGGCCAGCACGCTGTGCGCCTGAAGATCGTCCACTGCCTGTGGTGCAGGGTGCTGCTGCAGGTAGGACGGCGCCGCGCACAGCATCTGCTGCAGCGAGGCCAGGCGGCGTGCCACCAGCCGTGAATCATCCAGCTCGGCACGCAGCCGCAGCGATACATCGAAACCTTCGCCAACCGCATCGAGCAGGCGGTCTTCCATCACCAGGTCCAGCGACAGCTGCGGATGCTGCTGCAGGAACCGTGGCAGCAGCGGCGACAGCGTACTCAGCGCGAACGACTGCGGCGCATTGACGCGCAGGCGCCCGGCCACCTCGCCACGCTGCTCGGCGATGCCGCGTTCCAATGCGTCCAGTTCGTCGAGCAGGCGGCAGCATTCGCGGTAATAGGCATGGCCGGTCTCGGTCAGGCTCATGCGCCGCGTGGTCCGTTGCAGCAGCACCACGCCCAGGTGGGTTTCCAGCGTGCGCAGCTGCTTGCTCAGCCCGGCAGGCGACATGCCCAGGTCTTCGGCAGCGCGGGCCAGCCCGCCGCGTTCGACGATGCGGCGGAAGGCGCGCATCAGGTTGAAGGAGTCCATGCCGGTCCCGGGCGCGATGAGGGTGCCATTGTAGATCCACGCCATGCGTGGATGCAGGAAACGCGGTGCCGGCCAAGCCCGGCATCCACCCTCGGCACGCGCTTGCGCCGTTTGTTCAAGCCAGCAGCCCACACGCCACGCCAGCATGCAGGCCCCTCATTTTCCGGGTTGCCCATGAAGCACTGGATGCTCCGCCTGTATGCCCCGTTGTTCCTGCTTGGTTTCGTCTCTGCCGCCATCGTCTGGGTGGGGCACCGTCACGGTGACCCGCTGTGGCTTCTGGCCTTGCTGGCGGTCGCCATCGCGGCTTCGTTCATCGCCGAACGTGCCTGGCCGTATGACCCTGCGTTCAACCACGACCACGGTGACCGTGTACGTGACACCCTGCATGCGCTGGTCAACGAAGGCCTGAACCTGCTGTCGATCGCCGCGGTACCGCTGTTGGCGGCGATCATTCCGTGGCAGCTGTGGCCGGTGCAGTGGCCGTTCGCGGTGCAGGTACTGGTTGCCATCATCGCTGCCGATCTCGGCATCACGCTGGTGCACTACGCAAGCCATCGCATTGGCTGGTTGTGGCGCCTGCATGCCGTGCATCACAGCGTGACCCGCATGTACGGTTTCAACGGGCTGATGAAACACCCATTGCACCAGGCCGCCGAAGCGGTGGGCGGCGTGCTGCCGCTGCTGCTGTTGGGCCTGCCGATGCCGGTGGCGGCGGTGCTGGCATTCGCCATCGCCATCCAGCTGCTGCTGCAGCACTCCAACGTGGACATGCGCCCAGGCCTGCTGGGCCGGGTGATGGCGTGGGCGCCGCTGCACCGTTTCCATCACATGCGCTACGGCACCGCCGGCGACGTCAACTTCGGCCTGTTCCTGACCGTCTGGGATCACCTGCTGGGGACCGCCTTCGATGCGCCGGGCTATCGGCTGCGTCAGCACGACCTCGGCATCGGCAGCCAGCCGGACTATCCGCGCGATTACCCCGGGCAGCTGCTGGCGCCCTTCCGCGAACTGCCACATGGCGAGGTGCCGGAGCTGCCCGAAGGCCTGCGCAGGCGCGAATGATCGAACATGTCAGGCCGCGTGAAGCTGCAGGCCCTGCAGCTGTGCGGCACCGATGCCGAACATGCGGCGCAGGCTGCGCGACAGATGGGCCAGGTCGGCGAAGCCGGCGGCATGTGCACTGTCGGTCAGGCTGTGCCCCTGCAGGTGGTGCGCGAGCGCGGCACGCAAGCGCCGCCACAGCACCCAGCCGCGCAGGGTCACTGCCAGATCGGCCTGGAAACGCCGGTGCAGCTGGCTGGTGGACAGATGCGCCGCCTCGGCGATGTCGGCGGCCGGCACCGGGCCGGGAAGGTGCTGGGCGATGCGGGCCAGCGCTGCCTGCACCCGCCGGTCCAATGGCTGCGCGCGGCTCAATCGTGGCAGCCAGTCCTGCAGTTCCATCGCAGTGCCGGGCAGCGCGTGCAGGTGCTGCTGGATCTGTTCGAGGTCGGCATGTGCCGGCTCAAGGAACACCGTGCAGCCCGCCTCCGGCGCCGACAGGATCGCGTGCGGCTGGAACGAAGGCAGCCACAGCCGCTGGCCCTGCTGGCGCACACCGTCGATTTCGACCTGCCAGGGAACATCCTCGCTCAACAGCAGCTGGTGTGCGTAGTGCGCATGTACATCGCTGTCACCGGCATGGCCCTGCAGCACGGCCACGTGAGCATCCAGCAGCAACGTGCCATTCCAGGGCAGGGCAGGGGAGGACATGGAGGGATTGTAGATCCACGCCATGCGTGGATGAATCTCCATCGAAATCGAATATTTCGACAATGAAACGAAGAGCATCCACGCATGGCGTGGATCTACTGCAGGTCGCGAGAAACTGTCGAAGGCGGGGTGGGTCCGGTTGCGGGGGCGTGAGCGCCATGGATGGCGCGACCGAGCTTACATGGACGTACTTGCAGCGTCCCCCGCAGCCGGACCCACCCCGCCTGCCTGCAGGAACCCAGCTTTTGCTGTTGCTCTGGCTTTTGACGTTGATGTCGCCTCTGCGGGTGCCGGGCGCCGCCCGGCCGCGCCCTCACCGCCCCTGCGGATCCGGCCGGTGATGCACGTACTCGACCACCGTGCCATCGGGATGCACCGCATTGAACGCCGCCCCGGTCGGCACCACCTGCAACGGGAAGATGATCTCGGCACCGGCCGCGACCAGTTTGTCGTGATAGGGCCGAACGTCATCGACCAGCAGCGTGCCGGTGGTCGAGGTGAACGGCGCCAGCGCAGTCTCGCTGCCCTCGATCAGCAGGAAGGCGCCGACCATCGCCAGGCGCAGCCCGGCCTCCGGGAATGGAAACCCGGCATCGGCCACCAGGCCCTGCAGCTGCTCGTAGAAGGCCACACTGCGCTCCAGCTCACCGGGGGCCACGAACACGCGGATCAGCACGCGCGGCGCGCGCTGGCTGGAGGTGTCACAGCGGTCGCGCCAGAGATGGTCGAAGTCGCGATGTACGGTCATGGGCTCGGTTCGTGGCCAGGGACCTCCATTATCGGCAGCCCTGCAGGGCCCGCTGATGACCGCCGGTGATGGCCTGATAACCGGCCGCGGGATGCGCCTGTGACTTAGGTCCTGTTGACAGGTGTGAACGCCCTCGCACAATCTTCACACGATTGGGTCGCCCTGCGCGGCCCGGGCAGGCAGGTTGTCACGCCGGGAGGAGGGTCCCGCGCGCAGACCGGCCCGTCCTTCGGCCTGCGGGACGTTGCCTGGCAACCCCTGCGCGGCATGAACGCTGCACCCTTCGGCGGCACTTTCCCTGGACCGATTGCCTTGGCAACGGAATTACGCCTGCCGATGAAAACGTTTACAAAGCCGCTTGCCCTCTCCCTCGCCCTGTCTGCCGCGCTCGCCGCACCGGCGTGGGCCGACCCCGCCGCGTTCACCGTGCTGACTCTGGAACAGGCCCCGACCGCCGAAGCGATGCCGGCATTGGCCGCGCAGCTGAAGAGCCTGAAGGTGGACGCGGTGAGTGTGCGCCAGGTGCAGCGCGGCATCGGCCAGGTCGACCCGCTGCAGGTGCTGGCCGATGGCCTGGGCTATGAGTACCGCTTCATCGCCGCCGGCAAGGACGATGGCCAGACCCAGCGCGGCCAGGCCGTGCTGACCCGGCTGCCGATCGCCGCCGAGTCTGGTCCGGACCAGACGGGGCTGAACTACCTGCGCCTGGACGATGGCCGCCACACCGTCGCGGTCTATACCGACGCCGGCGCGGGCGCCGCCCGGTTGCCGGCACTGGTCACCCGTTCGCGGTTGGGTGCACCGGCGGTGCTGCTCGGCGCGGTAGCCGGTGAATCGGCCAAGGCCGCCGGCTTCGATCCGGCGCGTGTCGCGCTGGAAGCTGATGCCAGCTACTTCAGCGATGGCTTCCAGGCGGCCAGCAGTGCACCGTTCAAAGTGGAAGGCAGCAGCCTGCGTGCCACCCTGCTGACCCTGGCCTATGCCGCCGACAAACATGGCGACACGCCGTGGATGGACACCACCCTCAACGCCGATGCGCGCGCTGCGCTGTTGCTGAAGGCGATGACCGAGGATGAGAAGTTCCAGATGCTGCACAGCTACTTCGGGCTGGGCAAGGACGGCGGCCCGCTGCCGGAAGGTGCGGTCGGTTCGGCGGGCTTCGTGCCGGGCGTGGCGCGCCTGGGCATCCCGTCGCAGCAGTCGGCCGATGCCGGCGTGGGCGTGACCAATCCCGGTGGCATCCGCCCGGGTGACTTCGCCACCGCCATGCCGTCGGGCCCGTCCACCGCCTCCAGCTGGAACCGCGAAGTGGCCTTCGCAGGTGGCGCGACGATGGGCCGAGAAGCGTGGCAGCAGCGCTTCAACATCCTGCTGTCGGGCAGCGTCAACCTGCAGCGTGACCCGCGCAACGGCCGCAATTTCGAATATGCCGGTGAAGATCCGCTGCTGGCCGGTTCGATGGTGGGCGCGCTGATCCAGGGCGTGCAGAGCCAGCACGTGATCTCCTCGATGAAGCACTTCGCGCTGAACGACATGGAGACCCGCCGCAACTTCCACGACGTACGCATCGGCGAACAGGCCATGCACGAGTCGGACCTGCTGGCGTTCGAGATCGCGCTGGACGCCGGTCGCCCGGGCGTAGCGATGTGCTCATACAACAAGATCAACGGCACTTACGGCTGCGAGAACGGCTACCTGATGAACCAGGTGCTGAAGCAGGAATGGAAGTTCCCTGGTTTCGTGATGTCCGACTGGGGCGGCGTGCACAGTGGTTCGAAGGCGGCGCTGGCCGGCCTGGACCAGCAGTCGGCCGGTGAAGTGTTCGATGCGGCCGTGTTCTTCGATGAGCCGCTGCGCCTGGCCGTGCACGGAGGCGTGGTGCCGCAGGCACGCCTGAACGACATGGTCGCGCGCATCCTGCGCACGATGTTCCTGCACGGCAACTTCGACAACCCGCCGCAGCACCAGAAGGTCGATGCCGAAGCTGGCTTCGCCGTCGCCCAGCGCACGGTGGAAGAGGGTAGCGTGCTGCTGCGCAACGAAGGCAACCTGCTGCCGCTGGCCGACAGCGTGAAGCGCATCGTCATCATCGGTGGCCACGCCGACAAGGGCGTGATCGGTGGTGGTGGTTCGTCGATGGTGGGCGTGACCGCCAAGGGCACCAATGCGGTGCCGGGCGTGCTGCCGACCACCTGGCCGGGCCCGGTGATCTTCCACCCGTCCTCGCCGCTGGAATCGCTGCGTGCAGCGCGTCCGGACGCGACCATCAAGTACGTGGACGGCACCAACGCCGCCGCAGCGGCCAAGGCCGCGGCCCAGGCCGACGTGGCCATCGTGTTCGCCACCCAGTGGGCCGCCGAATCGGTGGACCTGCCGGACATGCAGCTGCCGGACAACCAGGACGCGCTGATCTCGGCGGTGGCCAAGGCCAACCCGAAGACGGTGCTGGTGCTGGAAACCAACGGCCCGGTGCGCACGCCGTGGCTGGCGCAGGTGCCGGCGATGCTGCAGGCCTGGTACCCGGGCATCCGCGGTGGCGAAGGCATTGCCGCGCTGCTGACCGGCCAGGTCAACCCGTCCGGCCGCCTGCCGGTGACCTGGGTGGTGGACGAATCGCAGCTGCCGCGCCCGCACATCGACGGTCTCGGCTTCAAGCCGGCCAAGCCGTTCGGTGATGTGTTCGATTTCGATATCGAAGGCGCCAATGTCGGCTACAAGTGGATGGCGGCCAAGGGCCTGACGCCCACCTTCGCGTTCGGTCATGGCCTGTCCTACACCTCGTTCGCCTATGAAAACCTCAAGGTGAGCGTGGAAGGTTCGCGCCTGGTCGCCAGCGTCGACATCCGCAACACCGGAAAGCGCGCCGGTGCCGACGTGGCCCAGCTGTACCTGAAGCTGCCGGCCGGCAGCACCACGCCGATCCGCCTGATCGGCTACGACAAGGTGAACCTGCAGCCGGGCGAACAGCGCCGCATCCGCATCGAAGCCGAGCCGAAGACCCTGGCCCACTACGATGCGCAGGCCCGCCAGTGGAAGATCGACGGCGGCACCTACCAGGTGCAGCTGTCGCGCAATGCCGCCGAACCGCTGCAGAGCGTGGACGTGCAGCTGGTGGAGCAGGTGCTGCGCTGAGTGCATGGAGACACGGCCCCGCAAGGGGCCGTGTTTGTTTGTGGGGTACCGCTGCGCTCGCCGGGCGTGGCCCGGCGCTACCAGGGCTGTGGTGATCGGGTAGCGCCGGGCCATGCCCGGCGAGCGCGGAAGTCACACCGGCGCGCTGCCAGACCACCCGCGCAGGAAATCAATCAGCTGCCGCACCTTCGGTGAGGGCTGCGTGCTGTGCGGATAGACCGCGTACACGCTCTGCTGCGGGAAGCGATGATGGCGCAGCACTTGCCGCAGGCGGTCGTGGGCCAGGTCGTCCTCGATCAGCCAGCGGGGCAGCACGGTAACCCCGGCGCCGGCCACGGCGAACGCGCGCAGGCTGCTGGCGCCATCCACGCGCACGACTGCATTGCCGGGGTTGGTGGCGAACAGCGCATCGCTGCCATCCGGAGCCACCACCGGTACGTCGGACAGGCGCGGATAACCGAGGCGGGGCAGGGTGCCCAGCTGTACGGGGTCATCGGCAGCATCGGCGGAGGGCAGGCGTGCCAGCAGCGACGGAGCCGCCACCGCGCACAGCGGGTGGCGCTCCAGTTCGCTGGCATGCAGGCCCGAGTTCGGCAGGCGGCCGAGGCGGATCGCCAGGTCGAAGCGTTCGGGAATCAGGTCCGCTGGCGCCGGAGAGGTTGAAAGGTGCAACTGCAGGGCCGGGTGCCGCGCACGGAACGCCTCCAGTGCCGGAATCAAGCGCAGCTGCGCGTACTCCGGCGTGGTGGTCAGGCGCAGCACGCCCTGCAGCTGGTGTTGGTCGCGGCGCGCGGCATCGATCGCCGCCTGGGCAGCGTCCAGCGCCTGCACGCAGTGCTGCAGGAACTGCTCGCCGGCTTCGGTCAGGGCCAAGTGGCGGGTACTGCGCAGCAGCAGGGTCACGCCCAGCTCCTGCTCCAGCCGCTTCAGGTTGAAGCTGACCACCGCGCGGCTGAGGCCGAGGCGATCGGCTGCAGCAGTCAGGCTGCCCGCCTCGACCACGGCGCGGAAGATGTCGAAGCGATCGAGGCTGACCATGGCGGCCTTTTGTCAAAAAAGATTTGACAGTGTTGCAGCTGCCGTCGTGTTTTTCCAACAAGGCCCGCACGGCATGCTGCCCGCTTCCCCGCTGGAGCGTCGCCGATGTCGTCCCCCCGCCTGCGCCATGAGGTGATCTTCCTGCTGGTGTTCGCCCTGGACCTGGTCAACATGTTCATCGCCACGGTGGCGTATCCGGCACTGGCAGCGGACCTGCACGCCGACATCGGCAGCCTGGCCTGGGTTGGAACTTCCTACATGCTGGGCCTGAGCGTGGTGATTCCGCTGGCGCCGTGGCTGGCCGCGCGCTGCGGAGAGCGCCGCCTGCTGCTGGTGGCGCTGCTGGTGTTCGCCGTCGCCGCCATGCTGGCCGGTACTGCGCCGGGCATCGGCTGGCTGCTCGGCTGGCGCCTGCTGCAGGGGCTGGCCGGCGGACTGCTGATTCCGGTGGCGCAGGCCGCAGCTTACCGGCAATGTACGGCGGATCAGCGGGGTGCACTGACCCGCCGCATCCTGCTTGTGGCGCTGCTGGTGCCGGCACTGGCGCCGGCGCTGGGCGGGTTGCTGGTGCAGTGGCTGTCCTGGCGCGGTGTGCTCTGGGCCAGCCTGCCGCTGGCGGTGGTGGCGATGGGCCTGGTGCTGGCCTGGATGCCGGCCGATGGTGAGCGCAGTGCGCCGCGCCTGCAGGCCTATGCGCTCTCCACGGCGATGATGGCGCTGGGTGCGCTGCTGCTGGCGCTCACCTGGTTGGGCGAGCCCGCCCATCGGGCCGCCGGTGCCGTACTGCTGCTGATTGCATTGCTGCTGGCGGCGGTTCACCTGCGGCACGCACGGCAGCAGGCGCATCCGTTGCTGCGCTGGTCGCTGCTGTCCCATCGCGGGCTGCGGCTGGCAATGCTGGTGTATCTGGCAGTGCCGGGCGTGTTCATCGGCAGCCAGCTGGTCAGCACGCTGCAGCTGCACCAGGCCGGTTACAGCGCCGCGCGCATCGGCGCACTGATGCTGCCGTGGGCGTTGGCCTCGGCCATCGCGATCACGGCCAGCAAGCGCCTGCTGGCCCGTTTCGGCCCGGCCACGGTACTCCGCGCGGGCATGATGCTTCAGGCCAGCGGCCTGCTGTTGATGGCACTGCTGCCACAGCCGGCCTTTACCTTGGCTGCGTTGTTGTTCGCACTGATGGGCGCCGGTGGCAGCCTGTGCAGCAGCACCGCGCAGACGTTGGCGTTCAATGGTGTCGAGGGCGAGGCGCTGGGCGACGCCAGCGCGCTATGGAACCTCAACCGCCAGCTCAGCTTCTGCCTGGGCACCGCCGCCATCGCGCTGCTGCTGGCGCTGGCCATGCAGTGGCTGCCGGCACGCGCCAGCAGCGTGGCGCTGGGTCTGGCCGCCGCATTGACGCTGTTGCCGATGGCGCTGTTGCGCCGCTCGCAGTCGATTTCTCTTTCCCAACCCGAGACAACGCAATGACTATGACCGCAGAGAACGAGTTCCATGATCTGATCGCCAAGCTGCAGGCCTGGTTCCGTGCGGAAGCGGCCGCCAGCACGCTGGATGCGCTGATGGATCATTTCTGCGCCGACTTCAGCATGGCCGGTATTGCCGGGCAGCGCCTGGACCGCAAAGCCCTTGCCAGCATGTTCGCCGGTGCCCATGGCGCCCGCCCGGGCTTGCGTATCGAAATCGATGCCCTGCAGTTCATTGCGGTGCCGGCACCGTTGGCGATGCTGCGCTACCGTGAAGGGCAGGGCGTTGCTGAAGGTGTGATGGCCTGGCGTGAAGCACTGGCCGTGCTGCGGCAGGAAGATGGCCGTTGGCGCTGGCTGGCGCTGCATGAGGTGACGGCTGCCTGATGTTGTAGAGCCGAGCCCACGCTCGGCTGCTCTTCGGGGAGGTTGCGGTGGCCCCAGCCGAGCGTGGGCTCGGCTCTACAACGGCCAGATCGATGCGTGCCCGTCGGGCAGCACATGTGCCATCAGTCCTGCCCGCATCCGCCGCAGAATGCAAAGCCCACCCACACTCCCTGGCACCCGGCGGGAGTAGGCTTGGGGCTTTCCTGCCGGAAGGGGTTGTCCATGCGTGTGCGTACCGTTGCAGTAGCCATCGCCCTTTGCCTGTCCAGCAGCGTGCTGGCCGCCGATACCCCGCCGATGACCCCGGACATCAGCGGCAAGCCCTTCGTTGCGCCGGATGTCGGCCGCGACTACGACAAGCGCGTGGTGATGGTGCCGATGCGTGATGGCACCAGGCTGTATACGGTGATCGTGGTGCCCAAGGGTGCCCGCAATGCTCCGATCCTGCTGACCCGCACTCCTTACGACGCTGCCGGTCGCGCCAACCGCAGTGATTCGCCGCGCATGCGCGATCTGCTGCCGCAGGGCGACGAGGTGTTCGTCGACGGCGGTTACATCCGCGTGTTCCAGGACATTCGTGGCAAGTACGGCTCCGAAGGCGATTACGTGATGACCCGGCCGCTGCGCGGGCCGTTGAACAACACCAGGGTGGATCACTCCACCGACGCCTGGGACACCATCGACTGGCTGGTGAAGAACGTGCCGGAGAGCAATGGCAAGGTCGGCATGCTCGGCTCGTCGTATGAAGGCTTCACCGTGGTGATGGCGCTGACCGACCCGCATCCGGCGCTGAAGGTGGCCGCACCGCAGAGCCCGATGGTCGATGGCTGGATGGGCGACGACTGGCTCAACTACGGTGCGTTCCGCCAGGTCAACTTCAACTATTTCGCGATGCAGACCGAGAAGCGCGGCAAGGGCACGCCACTGCCCAGCCTCGGTTACGACGACTACAGCACCTTCCTGCGCATCGGTTCGGCTGGCGACTACGCGCGTTTCACCGGCGTGGACCAGCTGACCTGGTGGAAGAAGCTGGTCGAGCACCCGGCCTATGACGGCTTCTGGCAGGGCCAGGCGCTGGACGCGGTGATGGCGAAGACGCCGTTGAAGGTTCCGACCATGTGGCTGCAGGGCCTGTGGGACCAGGAGGACATGTGGGGTGCCAACCATGCCTACCAGGCGATGGAAGGGCGCGACAGCGGCAACAACCGCAACTACCTGGTGATGGGCCCGTGGCGGCACAGCCAGGTGAATTACAGTGGCAGCGAACTGGGCGCGCTGAAGTTCGACGGCGACACCGCGCTGCAGTTCCGTCGCGATGTGCTCAAGCCGTTCTTCGACCAGTACCTGGTGGACGGTGCGCCGAAGGCCGACACGCCGCCGGTGCTGATCTACAACACCGGCGAAAATCACTGGGATCGCCTGAAGGGCTGGCCGCGCAGCTGCGACAAGGGCTGTGCCGCGAGCAGCAAACCGCTGTACCTGCGGGCCGGCGGCAAGCTGGCCTTCCAGGCGCCGGCAGCGGGCGAGGGCGACTTCGAGGAGTACGTGTCCGACCCGGCCAAGCCGGTGCCGTTCGTGCCGCGCCCGGTGCGCTTCGGTGACCGTGACATGTGGACGACCTGGCTGGTCAAGGATCAGCGCTTTGTCGATGGCCGCCCGGACGTGCTGACGTTCATCACCGAACCGTTGACCGCGCCACTGCGCATCGGCGGCGCGCCGGTAGTGCACCTGCAGGCCTCGACCAGCGGCACCGACAGCGACTGGGTGGTGAAGCTGATCGATGTGTATCCGGACCAGGAGGCCTCGGCGCCGGAGATGGGCGGCTATGAGCTGCCGGTGTCACTGGCGATCTTCCGCGGCCGCTACCGCGAGAGCTTCAGCGATCCGAAGCCGCTGGCGGCCAACCAGGTGCTGCCGTACCGCTTCGACCTGCCCAACGCCAACCACACCTTCCAGAAAGGGCACCGGGTGATGGTGCAGGTGCAGTCCAGCCTGTTCCCGCTGTACGACCGCAACCCACAGACCTACGTGCCGAACATCTACCTGGCCAAACCGGGGGATTACCAGAAGGCCACGCAGCGGGTCTGGCACAGTGGGGCGCAGGCCAGCTACATCGATCTGCCGGTGTACTGAGGCGCCCAGGGTGACGCCGGGCATGGCCCGGCGCTACCCAGGCATGTGCGGTGTCGGTAGCGCCGGGCCATGCCCGGCGGCGTTGGTAGTGCCGGCCGCTGGCCGGCATCCTCGATGGCGCGAGAGCGTGTCGACCAAGGACGACACCTACCAGGGCTGGGCCATGGCATGCCGGTCGACCAAGGTCGATACCTACCAGGGCAGATGCCTTCAGCCCACCTTCGAAGGACCGGTGCGCCAGCGGCTGGGCACCAGGCCGAAGCGCTTGCGGAATGCAGCGGCGAAGTTGCTGGGGTGGCGGTAACCACTGGCGGCAGCGGCCTGCTCGACCGTCCAGCCGTCCTCGCGCAGGCCCTGCTCGGCATGGCGCATGCGCTGTTCGTGCAGGTAGTCGAACACCGAGCTTCCGTACTGCTGGGCGAAATGACGGCGCAGCGAACTTGGGCTCATGCACGCCAGCTGCGCCAGCTCGACCAGGCTGTGGGCATGGCTGGGGTCATCATGCAGGTAGGCGCGCACACGCTCCAGCCGTTCGCGCTGGCCGGCACGCAGGGTGCGCACCTGCTCGGTCTGCAGGTCCTCGGCCTGCAGGCCAACGGCGAGCAGCTGCAGGGCTACGCCCTCGCGCCACAGCGCATCGATGCCGTCCTGCCAGGGACTGTCGAACAACTGGCCCAGCACCGGCAGCAGGGTGTGCGGAATCGCCCAGTGGCGGCATTCCAGGTGAGTGCTGAGCGCCGTGTGCAGCTGCGGCAGCTGGAACAGGTCCGGATCGATCTCCGCCGGTACCATCACGCTGACGCCGCGCATGCGCGTTTCGCCGGGATGTGCACCGGTCATTTCGACCTGTTCGCGGTGGTGCGCGGTCATCGCAGTACCCGCGCGCAGGGTGAAGCCGCTGCGCCGGGGAATGCGTACATCCACCTGCCCCTGCAGCATCACGCGGATGGCCAGCCCGGGACTCTGCTGGGCAGTGGCGACGTATGGAAAGCGATTGTGGACGTCGGATGCGATCAGGCTCATGCCACCGCGCAGGAACTGCTCGTTGACTTCGCCATGGCCCGCCCACTGGTCGTCGCGCAGGTGTTCCGGGTCGGCGCGGTAATCAAAGCCGTGGCGGTGGCCGAAGCGGCGGTAATCGGCAAAAGTGAAGTATCGGGACATTGCTTGGCACGTGCGCAGGAGGTGGACGCTGGCAGTACCTCGCCCATGCGCTCTGCATTGCAGATGCAGTTCCGGTCGTGGCCTGTGCGGACCCGCTGCGATGCGGTGGCGATGGCACGCTGGATGGCTGGGGAAACGCCAGATTGGAATGAGTGTGTCGAAGAAACTGGAAACGTTTCCCATTGTCGCCTTGATTCACCGGCATTTGATTTCGAGATGGTCAAAACGATTGATCAATATGGCCAAGTTGAATTTTCCGTGGAACATACGGCGGCGTTTTGCATGCATATCCGTACACAATTCCATACATCAACTTGAGTTGAGGTTTTATGGGTGGAACGATCACCCGTGGACGCGCTCTCTGCCGGGTCATCACGGATGAAGGGGTAGCGTGAGGGGGGTAGCGGCGACACGCCGCATTGATACCCCCACAGATGGAGAATGCAGATGATCGATTACCAGCTCACCGGCAAGACCGCGATCGTGACCGGCGGCGTATCCGGCATCGGCCTGGCGGTCGCGCAGACCCTTGCCGCATCCGGTGCGCGCGTTTCGGTATGGGACCTGAAGCAGGACGCGGTGGATGCCACGGTGGCACGGCTGCAGGGCAGCGGTGCGCAGGCCATCGGCATCGCGCTGGACGTGACTGACGATGCCGCCGTCGAGGCGGCGGTGCAGCGTACGGTAAAGGAGCTGGGCGGCGTGCATGTCGCGGTCAACAACGCGGGCATCAGTGGGCCGGCGGCCAGCAGCGGTGACTATCCGGTGGAAGGATGGCAGCGCGTGATCGACGTCAACCTCACAAGCGTGTTCCTGTGCCAGCGTGCGCAGATCCAGGCCATGCGTGCGGCCGGCACGGGTGGCAGCATCATCAACATGGCCTCGATCCTGGGCCAGGTGGGCTATGCCGGTTCCACCGCGTATGTTGCAGCCAAGCACGGCGTGGTTGGCCTGACCCAGACCGCAGCCTGGGAGCATGCAGCAGATGGCATCCGCGTCAACGCGGTTGGCCCGGGCTTCATCAGCACGCCGCTGCTGGAGAAAATGGATCCAAAGGTACGTGCCACGCTGGAGGGGCGGCACGCACTGAAGCGGCTGGGTACGGCCGAAGAAGTGGCAGCACTGGTGGCCTGGCTGGCCAGTGACGACGCTTCGTTCGCGACCGGTACCTATTACGCCATCGATGGTGGCTACCTGGCGCAGTGAGCGAATGCGGTCAATGGATCCACGCCATGCGTGGATGAGTGCGTGGGGTGAAGAAGGCGTGCCATCGCCTTCACCCCCGTCCCACGATCGCCACGCGACGCTCCGGGAAAATCCCGGAGCTTTCCCATGGAACTCACCCAGGATGTCTCGATCCTGCTGCGCGTGGCTGCAGCGATGCTGTTCGGCGGCGTGCTCGGGGTTGAGCGCGAAATGGGCAAGCACGCCGCAGGCCTGCGCACGCACATGCTGATCGCCGGGGCCGCTGCGCTGATCGTTGGCCTCGGCGACTCGGTGGCCGAACATTTCCAGCAGGAGCGTTACCGCGACCTGCTGCAGGTCGACCCGGTACGCCTCATCGAGGCCGTGGTGGCCTGCGTTGGCTTCGTTGCTGCCGGCACCATCCTGCGCGGCTCGCGCGAGGACCAGGTCAGCGGGCTGACCACGGCCAGCTCGCTGATCATGGCGGCGGCCATCGGCATTGCCGTGGGTATCGGCAAATACGTGATTGCGATTGGCGTCAGTGTGCTGTGCGTGCTGGTGCTGGCGGTGATGCGGCGGTTGGAGAAGAAGATCTCGTAGGGGAGGGGGCGGACGAGGTTGCCGGCCAGCGGGCGGCACTACCACGGGCAGCTGCAGTGGTATGACCAATATGTGATCTAGCCCTATGGTCTAATAGGCGCTTCGTCAGTGTGGCGGTTAAATCCGCTCCACGTGGCCTGATCAAGATCGATATTGGTACGACCAATGATCGAAAGGCACGGCGACCCACCGCCTGCGGTGGAGCACATCCCGCCCCCAGTCGAGAGCTTCCATGCAGCCCTGGCAACACCTGTACGACCCCGCCGGCAACCTGTGGTTGTCGAGCCTGATCGCGCTGCTGCCGATCGCGTTCTTCTTCGTTGCCCTGGCTGTGCTGCGCATGAAGGGCTGGCTGGCCGGCACCATCACCGTGGCCATCGCACTTGGCGTGGCGCTGCTGTTCTACCGCATGCCGCTGACCCAGGCGCTGGGTGCGGCCGGCTTCGGCTTTGTCTATGGGTTGTGGCCGATTGCCTGGATCATCATCGGCGCAGTGTTCCTCTACAAGGTCTCGGTCAAGACCGGACAGTTCGACATCATCCGTGCCTCCATCCTGTCGGTCACTGAAGACCAGCGCCTGCAGATGCTGATGGTCGGCTTCGCCTTCGGTGCGTTCCTTGAAGGTGCAGCCGGTTTCGGTGCGCCGGTGGCGATCACTGCGGCGCTGCTGGTCGGGTTGGGCTTCAAGCCGCTGTACGCGGCCGGCCTGTGCCTGATCGTCAACACCGCGCCGGTGGCCTTCGGTGCGATGGGCATTCCGATCATCGTGGCCGGGCAGGTCACCGGGCTCGATGCGTTCGAGATCGGCCAGATGGCGGGTCGCCAGCTGCCGTTCCTGACCATCATCGTGCTGTTCTGGATCATGGCGATCATGGATGGCTGGCGCGGCATCAAGGAAACCTGGCCGGCGGTGCTGGTTGCGGGTGGCTCGTTCGCCATCGCCCAGTACCTGACCTCCAATTTCATCGGCCCGGAACTGCCGGACATCACCGCGTCGCTGGCGTCGCTGGTGTGCCTGACCCTGTTCCTGCGCCGCTGGAAGCCGGTGCGGATCTTCCGCTTTGATACCGAAACCAGCGCCGAGGCGGCCGCCCAGGCACTGGAAGCGCCGCGCTACAGCGTTGGCCAGATCGCCAAGGCGTGGTCGCCGTTCCTGATCCTCACTGCAATGGTCACCCTGTGGAGCATCAAGCCGTTCAAGTCGCTGTTCGCGGCGGGCGGTCCATTGGAAGGCTGGGTGCTGAAGATCCCGGTGCCGGGCCTGGACCAGATGGTGCAGAAGATGCCGCCAATCGTGGATGCGCCGCTCAGCTACGATGCAATCTACAAATTCGACTGGTTCTCGGCCACCGGTACCTCGATCATTCTTGCTGCGGTGATCGCCATTATCGCCCTGCGGATGCCGGCTCGTTCGGCGCTGCAGACCTTTGGCGAAACCGTGCGAGAGCTGCGCATGCCGATCTACTCGATCGGCATGGTGCTGGCCTTCGCCTTCATCGCCAACTATTCGGGCCTGTCGGCCACCCTGGCCCTGGCTCTGGCGCACACCGGCGATGCGTTCCCGTTCTTCTCGCCGTTCCTGGGCTGGCTGGGCGTGTTCCTGACCGGTTCGGATACCTCGTCCAATGCGCTGTTCTCGGCACTGCAGGCCACCACCGCACAGCAGATCGGCGTGTCCGACGTGCTGCTGGTCGCGGCCAACACCACCGGCGGTGTCACCGGCAAGATGATCTCGCCGCAGTCGATCGCCATTGCCTGTGCGGCGGTCGGCCTGGCCGGCAAGGAATCGGACCTGTTCCGATTCACGGTGAAGCACAGCCTGATCTTCACCACGATGGTCGGCCTGATCACCCTGGCCCAGGCCTACTGGCTGACCTGGATGATTCCCTGAGCCATGCCAGGCCGACTGACCCTTCGTTGCGTGCTTCGGGCCACAATGGCGCCATGAGCACGCAACGTATTTCGGACAAGGTGGCCGCACAGCTGCGCGGCCTGGTGCAGGAACAGCGGCTGCAGCCGGGTGACCGGCTGCCGGCCGAGCGCACCCTGGCGGTGCAGCTGGGGGTCTCGCGCACCGCGCTGCGCGAGGCCATCGCGCAGCTGGCCAGCCAGGGCCTGCTGAGCGCAAGGGTCGGCGGTGGCACCTACGTGGCCGAGCCGGCGGCACGTGCGCGGCAGGCGCTGGACGAACCGCTGGCGCCGTACCTGCCGCTGTTCCAGGGCGACCCGGAATACCGCTTCGACGTGCTGGAGATCCGCCACGCACTGGAAGGCGCCACCGCCTGGCATGCTGCATTGCGCGCCACCGACGAGGACCGCGCGCGCATCGCGCAGGCGTTCCAGACCATGATGGATGCGCACGGCAAGGATGATCCCACCGGCGAGGCCGAGGCTGACGCAGCCTTCCACCTGTCCATCGCCGAGGCCTCGCACAACCTGGTGCTGCTGCAGGTGATGCGAGGCCTGTTCGAGCTGCTGCAGACCAACATCTCGCAGAGCCGCGAAAAGCTCTACACCTCGGCGAGGACCTTCTCGCCGCTGTCCGACCAGCACCGCGAGATGATGGATGCGGTGCTGGCCGGCGACCCCGAACGCGCGCGCGCCGCCGCGCATGCCCACCTCGAGTTCGTGCACACCACGCTGCGCACCCTCGATGACAACGAAGCCCGGCGTGCGCGGGCCTCGCGTCTACCTTCCCCACACGGTTGACCCCATGATCATCTCCGCCTCCACCGATTACCGTGCCGCAGCGCAACGCCGGCTGCCGCCGTTCCTGTTCCACTACATCGATGGCGGCGCGTATGCCGAGCACACGCTGAAGCGCAACGTTTCCGACCTGTCCGACATCGCGCTGCGCCAGCGCATCCTGCGCAACATGTCCGACCTGAGCCTGGAAACCGAACTGTTCGGCGAAAAACTGGCGATGCCGGTGGCGCTGGCACCGGTCGGGCTGACCGGCATGTACGCGCGGCGCGGTGAAGTACAGGCGGCGCGCGCGGCCGACAGCCGGGGCATCCCGTTCACCCTGTCCACGGTGTCGGTGTGCCCGATCGAGGAAGTGGCCCCCGCCATCCAGCGGCCGATGTGGTTCCAGCTGTATGTGCTGCGCGATCGTGGCTTCATGCGCAATGCACTTGAGCGCGCGCAGGCCGCCGGCGTGACCACCCTGGTGTTCACCGTTGACATGCCGGTGCCGGGTGCGCGCTACCGCGATGCACACTCCGGCATGAGCGGCCCGAACGCCTCGCTGCGCCGTATCGGACAGGCCATCACCCATCCCCACTGGGCGTGGGACGTGGGCCTGTTCGGGCGCCCGCATGACCTGGGCAACATCTCCACCTATCGTGGCAACCCGACCGGGCTGGAGGACTACATCGGCTGGCTGGGCAGCAACTTCGATCCGTCCATTTCATGGAAGGACCTGGAATGGATCCGCGAGTTCTGGAAGGGCCCGATGGTGATCAAGGGCATCCTCGATCCGGACGACGCGCGTGATGCGGTGAAGTTCGGTGCCGATGGCATTGTGGTCTCCAACCACGGTGGTCGCCAGCTGGACGGCGTGCTGTCGACCGCGCGCGCACTGCCGGCCATTGCCGATGCGGTGCAGGGTGACCTGAAGATACTCGCCGACTCCGGCATCCGCACCGGCCTGGACGTGGTGCGCATGCTGGCGCTGGGCGCCGACACCGTGCTGCTGGGACGCGCGTTTGTCTATGCACTTGCGGCACAGGGCGAGGCCGGCGTGGCCAACCTGCTGGACCTGATCGCCAAGGAGATGCGCGTGGCGATGACGCTGACCGGCGCGCACCGCATTGCCGATATCGGCCGCGACTCGCTGGTCAGCCTGCCGTGAGTGGCCACGACGCGGTGCTCGCGCAGTTGCGCGATGCGGTCGGCAGCCGCCATGTACTGACCGGCGACAAGGCCACGCGCCGCTTCCGTCGCGGCTACCGCTTCGGCGATGGCCCGGTGCTGGCGGTGGTGCGCCCGGGCACGCTGCTGGAACTGTGGCGCGTGCTGCAGGCGGCGGTGCAGGGTGGGGCGGCAATCATCCTGCAGGCGGCCAACACCGGCCTGACCGGCGGTTCGACCCCGGATGGCAACGACTACGGTCGCCCGATCGTGCTGGTCAGCACGCTGCGCCTGACAGGCATCCAGCTGTTGAACGAAGGGCGCCAGGTGCTGTGCCTGCCCGGCGCGACGCTGGACCGGCTGGAGCAGACACTGGCACCGCTCGGTCGTGAGCCGCATTCGGTGATCGGCTCGTCCTGCATCGGTGCGTCGGTACTCGGCGGCATCTGCAACAACTCCGGCGGCGCGCTGGTGCGCCGTGGTCCGGCCTATACCGAGCTGGCACTGTACGCGCAGGTCGACGCGGAGGGCCGGTTGCAGCTGGTCAATCATCTGGACATCGCGCTGGGTGATACACCCGAGCAGATCCTGCAGCGCCTGCAGGCCGGCGACTACACGGCGACGGAGGTGGGTGACGGCGACGGCCGTGCGGCCTCCGATCCGCGCTACGCGGAGGAAGTGCGCAGGGTCGACGCCGAGACCCCGGCGCGTTTCAATGCCGATCCCAGCCGTCACTTTGAAGCGGCCGGTTCGGCCGGCAAACTGGCGGTGTTCGCGGTGCGCCTGGACACCTTCGAGAAGGAGGCTGCCGAGGTGTTCTACATCGGCAGCAACCGCACCGACAGCCTCACTGCGATCCGTCGCCAGCTGCTGACCGGCTTCGAGCGCCTGCCGATTGCCGGCGAATACATCCATCGCGACGCCTATGACATCGGTGAACGCTACGGCAAGGACAGCTTCCTGCTGATCGATCGTCTTGGCACTACGCGCGTGCCGGCCGCGTTCGCGCTGAAGAGCCGCGTCGATGGCTGGTTCGAACGGCTGGGCCTGCGTGGCGTGACCGACCGCGTGATGCAGGGGCTGACCGGGCTGCTGCCCTCGCACCTGCCCAAGCGCATGGGCGAGTTCCGCCAGCGCTATGAACATCACCTGCTGCTGAAGGTGTCCGCGCAGGACGCGGCGCAGACCGAAGCCTGGCTGCGCGACTTCTTCGCAGGCCACGAAGGCGGCTATTTCCACTGCACGGCAGAGGAAGGCCGCAAGGCGTTCCTGCATCGCTTCGCCGTGGCCGGTGCTGCCGTGCGCTACCGTGAAGTGCACCGCGACCAGGTACAGGACATCGTCGCACTGGACATCGCCCTGCGCCGCGACGATGCCGACTGGTTCGAACAGCTGCCGGCGGAGATCGATGGCCGCCTGCTGCACAAGCTGTACTACGGCCATTTCCTGTGCCACGTGTTCCACCAGGACTACATTGCGCGCAAGGGTGAAGATCCGATGGCGATCGAGCATGCGATGTGGGCCTTGCTGGACCAGCGTGGTGCCGAGTACCCGGCCGAGCACAATGTCGGTCACCTCTACCCGGCCAAGCCGGCGCTGGCGGGCTTCTACCGGCAGCTTGATCCGAGCAATACGTTCAACCCGGGCATCGGCCAGACCTCGAAGAAAAAAGGGTGGGGTGGCTGCGACTGCGGATGATGTAGAGCCGAGCCGGCGCTCAGCTGGTGTTTGTGGTGAGAAGCAGTCGAGCGGGCTCGACGCCACCCGGTCAACGGTTACCATCGGAAGCCCATACGCAGGAGCCGTCCATGCCCACCGCTGCCGCCCGCGCCACCCTGTGCACTGCATTGCTGGCGACCCCGCTGCTGGCGCTGGCCCAAGGCGCGATCCTGCAGCAGCAGCGCGATGCCGCCGGCAACGTGATGGAGCCGCTGGGGCAGGTGCTGATCGCGAGTGAGACTGGACCGTCGGGGCTTTATGACTGCACCCGGGACGGCAACTGGTGCGTGCGCGTGCAGCCGGTCTCCGAGGAAGGGGACCGGCCCACCATGCTTGAAGTGCTGGAAAAGGTGCAGGGCCAAGGCAAGCCCCACAGCTATCACGTCAGCATCGATGTGCCGCAGGAAAGCGAGCTGAAACTCTGGCCCTGGATCGTGCGCCTGGCCCCGGGTGTCGGCAGCGATGAACCGGTGACCGACCCGCAGCAGCGCGCCCGCCAGAACGTGCTGGTGGGCGGTATCGTCACGTTCAGCGCCATGTACTCCGGTGGCGGTGCCGATGCGTCCACGCTGCAGTTGGCACGGGTGCGCCATCTGCAGGACGATATCCAGGTGGACGATGATGTGCTGACCCTGCCATGGCTGGGCAGCGCGATGATCCGTGCCTGCTTCAGCGAACAGGACAGCAAGCAGCGCGCAGGCGCCTGCCACGACGAGTACGGCTTTTCGGCGAAGCTGGCGCTGGACGTTGCAGAGCAGGGGATGCCGGTGCTGCGCTACCAGACGGTGGCAACCCGGTTCCCGGCCGGCGTTTCACGTTTCGAGGATTCGCTGGCCAAGGGGCCGCTGAAGAAGAAAGACCTGCGCGCCGAGCAGGATCCGGCATGCACCTATACGCGGCTGTTCCGTTTCCGCGGGGGCATGTTCCAGCCGGACCAGGCATTGCCGGACTGCGCCGGCTATACCGAACCCTGAAGTGTAGAGTCGAGCCATGCTCGACTGGCTTTTCGCGCGGCCCATCCGAAGACCAGTCGAGCATGGCTCGACTCTACAGAAGCCCCGTGGCGGCGCTTACTCGCAGCGGGTGGCGGTGATGATGTTGTCCTTGTCCACGAACACGCGCAGGCGGTCCTGGCGGATGTCCTTGGTGGTGATGGTGCTGGGGCCGATCGGGTTGACCAGGCCGGCACCGCTTTCGGCAGACAGGCGGCGGATGTTGGGTTCGTTGGCCGGCTGGCCGATCGCCCAGCCCAGCTGGCTGGCATCGCAGTGGCCACTGCCCTTGACCTGCGGGCCGGGCGTGCTGACGCAGGCCGACAGCAGCAGGGCCGAGGCGGGCAGCAACAGGAACAGACGGAAGGTGGACATGCGAGCGCTCCTGCGCAGGGGAGATGGCGGGAACGATAGCACCCGATGTGGCAAAGGCGTCAGCGTCATGGTCATTGCCGGCACGTCGTGGCCATTGCATAGTGGGAGGGATGACTGGCAGCACGCCAGCGGGCGGGCCGGGCCATTCCGGTGCAGGTGCTGGACACGGTATGACGGCAGGCAGTTTCCGCGACAAGGGCAGGACGATGATGGCACTGGCGCTGTCGATGCTGGGCATGGCGTTTGCCGCCTCCGCTGCCGAACCGGAATCTGTGCCGGTCGACCCCCTGGTGTTCGGAGCCTGGCGCAACCTGCAGACCGAGGCCGGCTATGTGCCGGCCCAGCGCAACCTGGCCTTCGCCATGCTGCCGCAGGCGGCGAGCCGGGGTGATCGCTTCGCCGTTCTCGACCGCGAGGGCAAGCGCACGGTGTGCTGCCTGCAGGTGGCCAGTCCATCGCTGGGCGTGGCCGCGCTGCGCGAGCAGTACCACCTGCCGCAGGCCTGGGTGACCGACCTGAGCAATGGCCGCAGCCCGGCACGCCCCTATGTTCCGCACGTCTACGCGATGCAGCGGGTGGACGAACTGGCCGACTACAGCTTCGCCGATGTGCCGGGCGCCTACAGCGACCTGGGTGGGCTGCTGATCCCCGAGGGAGCCGCGCTGGACGCCGATGGCAGTGCGGTGCGCCTGGGTGACGGCCGCTATCCGCTGCATTTCCAGCGCCAGCCGCATGCCGACGACGATGGTGCGCTGGACCGCTACACCCTGCAGACAGGCGAGGGCGCTGCCCCGATCGTGGTTGAAGTGCCGTTCGGCACTTACTGATTGCAGCACTGCACTGGCTAGAATGCGTCGCGGCGCCGTCTGCCGTGCCTGTTCCGTGAGCCGTTGCCGTGTCCCTGCGCCCCTTCCTACTGCCGTCCCTGCTGCTGTTGTCCGCCTGTGCCAGTGCGCCCCCGCCGCCGGCCCATTCCGATGCGCTGTGGCGATTGATCGAGCGTGACTGCCGTGGCGCCGAAGGCCCGCGGGGTGATTGCCTGCGGGTGGAAGCAGCAGCGGACCGCCGCGATGTGCTGGTCAAGGATGCGCATGGTGACTACCAGTTCCTGCTGATGCCGCTGGACAAGGTCAGCGGGATCGAGAACATCGCCCTGTACCAGCGCGGTGCGCCGAATTACTTTGCCGCAGCCTGGCAGGCCCGCAGCCATACCGAGCAGGCCTTGGGCCAACCGCTGCCGCGCAACGTCGCCAGCCTGGCGCTGAATTCACCGCATGGCCGCTCGCAGCACCAGCTGCATATCCATGTGGATTGCCTGCGCGCCGACGTGCTGCAGGCCCTCGACGCACATGCCGGTGCCCTGGGCACGCAATGGACACCACTGCCGGTGCTGCTGCGCGGCCATCAGTACCAGGCCCGGCTGCTGCCGGGTGCGGAGTTGACGGCCAATCCGCTCAACCTGCTCGCCTATGACCTGAGTGGCGTGGGCGATGTCGGCCAATGGAGCCTGGTGGTGGCTGGCCGGGACAACGTGCAGGCTGGCCCGGGCTTCATCCTGCTGGCGACCCGGGTGGACGCCGGCACCGGCAACGAGGCCAGCGCCGAAGAACTGCAGGACCACGCCTGCTCGGTGTTGACCGGCGCAGGCGACGCGTTGGAGCGGGTCCGCTAACCCGGTGGCTGCTGGCGGCTGCGCCAGACCGGTGCAGTCAGCGCCAGCAGCTGGCGATCCTGCCAGCCATCCAGCCCAAGGTGCTGGTCGCGCAGCACGCCTTCCTGCTCGAAGCCACGGGCGCGAAGCGCGTGGGTAAAGGGGGCGCTGCAGTCCGGCGGCAGCATCACGAACAGGCGGTGCACGCCGACATCCTCGAACAGGAAAGGGCACAGGGCCTGCAGCATCGCATCGGTGTGCGCATGCCAATGCTGCAGCGACAGCAGCTCGGCGCAGCGCGAGTGCAGCGAATGCAGGCGGACGTGCAACTGGTCCAGCACGGTGCCGTGCTGGTCATCGAAAACGCCCAGCATCAACTGGTCGTTGTCCTGCTCAAGGCGCGAGCGGTGCATGTGGGCGAGGAAGCGTGCTTCTTCGTCGATGCCAGGGTGAAGATGCCGACCGCGCCGGCGTCGGTCGTCGAACAGGCGCCAGGCCGGCAGGTCGGCCCGCTGGAACGGGCGCAGGGTGACCGGTGCCACCTGCAGCTGCAGCAGGTGGCGGCGCGACACAGGGCGCAAGGGGGGAAGGAGGGATGTGGGGTACGGAGTCATCATCCCCGGAACGATGGCAATGCCCGGTCCGCCAGACCATTCAAAAGATTGCAAAAACGCGACGATCGCCGGGCGGGGCCTGATTCGGTTCAGGCATAAGCCCATCAGGGCTGGTCATTTCCGTTGAAACCACCCATTCAGGACACTTTCGTTACGGGATCGTTATGTGCCGCGCAGGCCTCCGGTCCCGTACCACCCGCCCAACTCCCCCAGGAAGCCCATGTCCGCCTCTCACAAGGCGCTGCGCCCGCGTCCGCTGGTGCTCGCGCTGTCGTCCCTGATGCTGGTCTCGTTGCCGGCCTTCGCGCAGGAAAGCGCACCCACCTCGTTGCAGGAAGTGAAGGTCACCGGCTCGCGCATTCCGCGCGCCAGCGTCGAGGGGCCGTCCCCGGTGACGGTGATCAGCCGCGAGCAGATCGACGCGCAGGGCTACCGCAATGCGTTCGACGCGCTGAGCGCCCTGACCGAAAACACCGGCAACGTGCAGGGCGAGGACTTCGGCAACACCTTCACTCCGGCGGCCAACACCATCAACCTGCGCGGCCTTGGCCCGAACCGCACGCTGGTGCTGGTCAACGGACGCCGCCAGGCCGACTACCCGCTGGCCTACGAAGGGTCGGTGAACGTGGTCAATCTGGCCAACATTCCAAGTGCCCTGATCGAGCGCATCGAGGTGCTGGCTGCCGGCGCGTCGGCGGTGTACGGCTCTGATGCCATTGCCGGCGTGGTCAACATCATCCTCAAGGACCGCTTTGAAGGTGTGGACGTGAACGTACGCGCCGGCGGCACCCAGCAGGGCGGTGGCGACAACCAGCGCGCGCAGGTGGTCGGTGGCAGTTCCGGCGAGCGCTGGGATGCCCTGTTCGGCTTCGAGTTCGACGTGCGCAAGGCGATCCATGCCCGCCAGCGCGACTTCATGGATTCGCTGGAGGACGATCCGACCGGCAAGGCGCCGCAGGCAACCGCGATCGCATATCGCCGCAACGCTGCCACCGGCCGCAACATCGATCCGGGCGTGAATGGCTGCGACGCGGCGTCGGACATCTATGGCGGCAGCGTGTTCCGCGCCTTCAACCCGCGCCAGGGCTGGTACTGCGGCAGCAACGAGGCCGCCGCCAGCTACTGGACGGTGCAGACCGAGAAGCGCAACCTCAACGGCTACGGCCTGCTGACCTTCCACGTCAACGAGACCACCGACCTGTTCGCCGATCTGGCCGTGGGCAGCGCACGCATCACCAACAACACCCGTGCGCCCACCTGGACCTCGGCCCGCAACTACTTCTACAACCAGACCACCGGCAACCTGGAAAGCTGGTACCGCCGCTTTGCACCCGAGGAAATCGGTGGCCTGCCGCGCAATGCCAACCGTTTCCTGGAAAATTCCTGGTCGTTCAACCTTGGCGCGCGCGGCCAGATCGGTGACAGTGGCTGGGATTATGAAGCGGTCTACAGCCGCTCACGCTACGAGAACCGCACCCGTCGCCCGGTGCTGCTGGCCGGCATCAATGAATACCTGCTGGGCCCGAAGCTGGGCGTGCGCAATGGCGTGGAGGTCTACGCGCCGGACCCGGCGCGCCTGTTCCAGCCGCTGACGCCGGACGAGTACCAGGGCCTGTCCGGCTACCAGGAGAGCCGCAACGCGGCGTGGCTGCAGACCTTCAGCGCCAGCGTCAACGGCCGGTTGTTCGCACTGCCCGGTGGCGACGCCGCGCTGGCTGCGGTGGTCGAGGCCGGCAGCCAGGGTTACCGCAACCGCCCGGACCCGCGCCTGGGCACCGGCGAGTTCTGGAATACCAGCGCCGGCATCGGTGCCGGGGGCGAGCGCGACCGCTATGCCGCCGGCGTGGAGCTGCAGCTGCCGTTGCTGCAGTCGCTGACCACCACCCTGGCCGGTCGCTATGACCAGTATCGTGCCGGCGGCGAGCACATCGGCAAGGCGACCTGGAGCTTCGGCGTCGAGTTCCGCCCGATCGAGAGCCTGTTGATCCGTGGTACGGCGGCGACCAGTTTCCGGGCGCCGGACATGAACTACGTGTTCGCCACCGAAACCCGCGGCTACAACCCGGGCATGACCGACTACTGGCGCTGCCGCACTGCGGGCCAGTCGTACGACAACTGTGACTACAACGGCCTGTCGATCGACTACAGCAACCGTGCCAACCCGCAGCTGCAGCCGGAATCGGCCAAGTCCTATGGTTTCGGCGTGGTCTGGTCGCCGCTGGCTGGCCTGGATTTCAGTGCCGACTACTACGACATCCGCATCGACAACGAGGTGACCAGCCTCGATACCAGCCGTATCCTGCGTGACGAGGCTGATTGCCGGTTGGGAAAGACGCTGGGCGGCGAGGCGCGTGATATCGGTTCACCGCTGTGCCAGGACGCGCTGTCGCGGGTGATCCGCAACCCGTCCAATGCCACGGTGCAGCCGGACCAGGTGACCCGTGTGCTGATCAACCCGATCAACGCCGCCTCTGAGTCGGTGCGCGGCCTGGACCTGAAGGGCAACTGGCGTTTCGATGCCGGTCGCTATGGCCGCTTCACCACGCGCCTGGCCTACACGGTGGTGCTGGAGCACAAGTACCGGCAGTTCTCGGACGACCCCGAGCGCGACATCCGCAACTCGCTGGATGACTACCAGTGGCGCAGCAAGGCCAACGGCAGCATCACCTGGAACCAGGGCGACTGGACCACCACCCTGTACGGCAATCGTTTCGGCTCCCTGCCGAAGACCGATGGCAGTGGCCGCATCGCGCCGTACATGACCTACAACGCCAGTGTCTTCCGCCAGTTCGGCGAGAACCTGTCGGTGGGCGTGATCGTCAACAACCTGCGTGACAGCCGCCCGCCGGCGGACCGGAACGGAGGGGGCTGGCCGTTCTACCCGGTCGGCAACTACGACCCGTACGGTCGCCAGTACTGGGTGCAGCTGGATTACCGGTTCCGTTGAACCGGCAGGCGAACGAAAGGCCCGGCAATGCCGGGCTTTTCTTTGTGCACCGCACCGGTGCTGCCGCGGCGCGCGTGGCATGCTGTGCCATTACCGGGAGGATGAAGCGCATGGATGCGAGAGTGTGGAGTGTGATGGCAGTGGTGGCCCTGGCCGGCTGCAGTGGCAGGCAGGCAGCCAGCGCGGACGATGCGGCGAAAGCGGCCAAGGCCACGCCCGTGCCGTCCCACTCCAATGCAGCGACCGATGCTGGGGCACCGCGCGCGGCAACTGCTGGCGCATCGCGCGCGGCATCGGCATCGGCATCGGCGGGCGCGACGGCTGCCCGCGGGCCCGCGAACGTCGAGGATCACTTCCTCGAGGGCGAGCGCCTGCTGATGGCCGATGGCGGGGTGTCCGCGGAGAAGAGGGAGGCGTTGCTGGGTTCGGACAAGGCGTTCGCGCAGGTGGTCGGCCAGTTCGAGCGCGATGCGTCCCGCCGGCCGGAGGTGCAGGACCTGACGGGTCTCTACAAGGACGCTGCGGCCCGGCTCATCGGCAAGGATGGCACGCTGGTGTCCTTTGCCTGCGGCTACAGCCTGTGCGTCGGCGAGATCCGCAGCCGTACCGAGGAGGATTTCAGCGCCTGGTCCGAGGCGTTCGGCCTGGACAAGGCGAGTCCGGTGTACAGCCTCACCACGGCACCGATGACGTGGGGCAGGGACCAGCACGGTGGGCGTTTCGTGTTCTCGGTGGACCCGGCCGCCAACGCCATCACGGGTCAGTAGCGGCGGGACATGCGCGGGATCACTGCGCGTTACGGCAGCGCCTGCAGCAGATACGACTCGATCACGTAGCTGAAAGGCTGCCGCTGGCGGTCGCGCAACAGGGCGCGCACTTCCAGGATCACGCCGTGGTCGCCTTCGCCGCGTGGCGGCCAGAAGGTCTGGTCGGCGAGGGTCTGGCGCTGGAAGCCAAGCGGGCTGACCACGCGGCCGAAGGGTTCATCGGTGTTGTCCAGCACCTGGTTCATGGCCGGGCTGAGATGGCCGGGCAGGTACCAGTTGTCCGCCTCGGACAGCACGCGGCTGCCGCAGACCAGCTGCACGCGGCGATAGCGCAGCTCGGCGCCGGGTGCCGCACCCAGTGCCTGCAGTACGTCGGCCGGGGCCAGCTTGTCGTGGCCGTGTATGCGCACCGCGCGTACACGGGCCTGTTCGGCCAGGCCATGTTCGGCACACCAGTGTTCCAGCGTGGCGGTGGCGCTCTGCCCGGACAGCACGCGTTGGTGCAGGCGCTCGACCAGCGCTGCCGGGGCGATGCGCTGCTGGCCCGGCGGTGACTGCAGCGGCGCGGCAGCCGCGGCATCGGTGGCGGACAGGCTGGCGATCGGGGCGGCGGCAAGCAGGGACGCGGCCTGCCAGCGGCGGAGACGATCGTGGCGGTCGGACGGGCCCATGCGGCATCACAGCGGAAACAGGCGCCTATGTTACCCGTTCAGGGGTGTGCACGGCGTGGCTGCGACCGGTTGTCGCAGGTGTAATCATCGTTCTGGTGAATGTGTGCCATCCAGATATTTCGTTGGCCGATGACTGTGCCGAGGCGCACGATGGCGCCATTCTTGGCTTTCCGGGAGTTCCCGATGACCCTCCAGTTCGTCCATGGCGGTGTGGACCGCAACGGTGCGCCAGTGCATTTCCATATCCGTGATGGCCGCATCAGCGGCCTCAATGGAGATGCCAGGCCTGCTGATGGGGCGGATTGCATCGACCTGGAGGGTCTCGCGGTGCTGCCCGGCCTGGTGGATGGCCATATCCACCTGGACAAGAGCTTCGTCGGTGACCAGTGGCACCCACACCAGCCCGTGAACAGCCTGCGTGAACGGCTGGCGGTGGAAAAGGCGGCGGTGGCCGGCGCAGCACCGATGGTGGATCGCGCCGAGGCCTTGATCCGCCAGTGCAGCGGCTTCGGCACGGTGGCGATGCGCTGCCATGTCGATATCGATGGCAGCACCGGCCTGCGCCACCTTGAAGCGGTACGTGAGGCTGCACTGCGCTGCGCCGACATCATGCGCATCCAGCTGGTGGCGTTCCCGCAGGCAGGCGTGATGTCCTGTGCGGGCACCGCCGCTGTGCTGGAGCAGGCGATTGCGGCGGGCGTGGAAGTGCTGGGGGGGATCGACCCGACCACCCTCGATGGCGATGCCGAAGGCCAGTTGGCAGTGCTGTTCGGCCTGGCCGAGCGCTATGACGTGCAATTGGACATCCATCTGCATGAGCCGGGCGAGACCGGCCTGGCCCAGTTGCTGCGCATTGCCGCGCGCACCCGGGCTGCCGGTCTGCAGGGGCGCGTTGCGGTCAGCCATGCCTATTCGATGGGCGAGGTGTCTCTGGCGCGCGCGCTGCAGGTGGGCGAAGCGCTGGCCACGGCCGGCGTGGCAATCATGAGCAATGCACCCGGCGATCATCCGTTCCCACCGCTGCGCGCGCTGCATGATGCTGGTGTGCGCGTGTTCGCCGGCAACGACAACATCCGCGACTGCTGGTGGCCATATGGCAATGGCGACCTGCTGCAGCGGGCGATGCTGCTCGGCTATCGCTCGGGCTTCTACACCGATGACGACCTGATGCTGGCGCTGGACATGATCACCACCCATGCCGCGCAGGTGATCGGTCTGCCGCGCTACGGTATTGCCGAAGGCCTGCCGGCCACGTTCGTGGTGGTGCGCGCCGACCACGGCCCGGCCGCGGTGGCTGCGGTGCCGGTGGAGCGCCGCGTGGTGGTTGATGGTCGCTGGCTGTAGTTCCACGCCATGCGTGGATGGAGCCCTCGCGCGGTCGCCTTCATCGACGCATGGCGTGGATCTACCCATCACGCCGCGCCAATCCCCTTGTAGCGCCGAGCCATGCTCGGCGGCTTTTCAGGCGTATTCGTCAGCGCGGGTAGCGACGAATTCTTCCAGCCATGCCAGCAGATGCGCGATGTCGATGACCTCGCCCTGTTCGATGCGCTTGAGCAGCAGCGTGCTGGCGCCGATCTGCAGGCTGCTGTCGGCATAGCGCAGCACTGCATCGATGCCCCAGGCATCGGTCACCTGCATCCAGGCCAGGCCCGGCACGCGCTGGGCCAGGGTGTCACCGAACGCAACGCCCAAGGCTTCCCAGCCGCCACAGTCGTCACGATCGATCAGCTCGGCGTCGATCACCCGTTGCAGCGTGGTGGCCGCCAGTGGCCATTGCACGGGCAGCGTGGGAAAGCCGGCCGCCACGCGCGCGGCGATCAGCGAACGCTGGTGCTGAAGATGGACCTGCAGCGCGGCGGGCAGGGGATCGAAGCGGGTCGGGGTTTCATCGGACATGGCAAGGTGCCGTGCGGCACGGAGACAATGGGCACTGTAAGAGGCGATCATGCCTGCCGTGCGGCAAGATTGATCAGATATCGATGATCAATGCGCGAGATCCACGCACGTTGGGGTCAGACAATGCGGCTGTCGAGGTTGCCAGCCAGCGGCCAGCACCACCTCAGGTGCGGTGGTCAATCCGGTTCGCGTTGTACCTGCCGCCACAGCTCGCTGGCCAGCGCACGCACGGCATCATCGGCGTCCGGGCGATGCAGCAGGCCGATCTCGTAGTTGTCGATCACCGGCAGGTCGCGCTCGCCATCGATGATGCGGTGCTCGCGGGTGACTGCACGGCGCGGCAGCAGGCTGATGCCGATGCCGTCGGCTACCGCGCCCTGGATGCCGCTCAGCGACGAACTGGTGAAGGCGATGCGCCAGCGCAGGCCCAGCGCTTCCACGGCGTGGATCATCTCGTCGCGGTACAGCCCACGCGGCGGGAACGTGACCAGTGGCAGCGGGTCCTGCAGCAGGCAGCTGCTGCGCAGGCTGTCGATCCAGTGCATCGGCTCGCGCCGGCAGTGCACGGCCTGGCGGCTGTTGCGCCGCTGCTTGACCAGCACCAGGTCCAGCTCGCCGTGGTCGAAGCCGTGCGCCAGGTCACGGCTCAGCCCGCTGCTGATCTCCAGCTTCACCTGTGGGTGGCGGCGGCTGAAGGCAGCCAGCATGCGTGTGGTCTGTGCGTTGACGAAGTCCTCCGGCACGCCGATGCGCACGGCGGTTTCAACCGTGGCCCCGGCCAACGCCTGGGCCATTTCCTCGTTTAGATCGAGCATGCGCCGCGCGTAACCGAGCAGGGTATGGCCGGCATCGGTGGGGTGCACGTCGCGGTGGCCGCGTTCGAGCAGGCGGTGCCCGGCCAGCTCTTCCAGCCGTCGCACCTTCTGGCTGACCGTGGACTGGGTTGAATGCAGGCGCGTAGCCGCCGTGGTGAAGCTGCCGCAGTCGGCCACCATCACCAGCGCCCGAAGCAGGTCCAGCTCGAACAGGGTTCTATTCGATTTGGCACTGTCTTGCATTTGAACATTTCACTTCTGGATACCCGGATTGACTTCTACCATGCAGGGCAGGGGCCGGCAATGCCCGGCTGTTGCTACCGTCACGCGGCGTTCCGTGGCGACGGACATGAGGAGACACTGCCATGCGCTTCCGTCGTTCCCTTCGCTGGCCCGCACCCATGGCGCGCATGCTGCTGCTATGCCTTCTGGCCATGGTCACCCCTGCCTGCACTGCGACCCCCAAGGCTGACGGGGGTGCGCGCCTGCGCGATGCCGCCAGCCGTGGCGACGCCGATGCCGTACGCGAGGCGATCGAGCAGGGGGCCGATCTGGAGGCGCGTGACGGCCAGGGCCGCTCCGCGTTGTTGCTGGCGACCCATGGCAACAACGTGGATGCCGCGCGCGAGTTGATCGAGGCCGGTGCCGACGTCAACGCCAAGGATGTGCTGCAGGACAGCGCCTACCTGTACGCCGGTGCGCGTGGCCTGGACGAGATCCTGGCGATGACCCTGGCGCATGGTGCCGACCTGCGCAGTACCAACCGCTATGGCGGCACCGCGCTGATTCCCGCCGCCGAGCGCGGCCATGTCGCCACCGTGCGCACGCTGCTGCGGGCCGGCGTGGCGGTGGATCATGTCAATCGCCTGCACTGGACCGCGCTGCTGGAAGCGATCCTGCTCGGCGACGGCGGTGCGCGCCATGCACAGATCGTGCAGCTCCTGCTGGAGGCCGGTGCCGACCCGGAGCTGGCCGATGGCGATGGCGTTACACCGCTGGCCCACGCCCGTCAGCGCGGCTATACCGGCATTGAAACGCTGCTGCGCCAGCACGGCGCGACGCGCTGATACAGAGCCCCTTCCACCCCGCACGCTGGTCGTGCCCACCAGGATGCTGTCCATGTTCCGTTCCCGTCCGTTGTCCCTCGCCATCCTTCTTGCGGTGGCACCGCTGTCGGCTTCTGCCGCCGAGCGCGCCGACCTGCTGATCCGCAACGCCACCGTGGTCGATGTCGAGCACGCCAGCACCCTGGCCGGGCAGAGTGTGGTGATCCGTGGCGAGGACATCGTCGCCGTCGGCCCGGACGCGCAGCTGCGCAGCCAGTGGAGTGCCGCCCGCCAGATCGACGCCAAGGGCAAGTACCTGATCCCCGGTCTGTGGGACATGCACGTGCACTTCGGCGGCGGCCCGGCGCTGATCGAGGAGAACAAGGCGCTGCTGCCGCTGTACATCGCGCACGGCATCACCACCGTGCGCGACTGCTCCGGCGACCTGCCCGGGCAGGTGCTGCAGTGGCGCGGCGAAATCGCCAAGGGCACGTTGTTCGGCCCGCGCCTGCTCAGTTCGGGTGCGAAGATCGAAGGCATCAAGCCGGTCTGGAAGGGTACGATCGAGGTGGGCAGTGAGGCCGACGTCGACAAGGCCATCACGCGACTGCAGCACGACAAGGTCGATTTCGTGAAGATCACCGACAGCACGCTGAAGCCGGAGCTGTTCCTGTACTCGGCCAGTGCGGCGCGCAAGGCCGGTTTCAAGGCCTCGGGCCATATTCCGATGGCGCTGACGGTGGAACAGGCAGTCGATGCCGGCCTGGCTTCGATCGAGCACCTGGACTACGCGTTCAAGGCCGGCAGCAAGGACGAGGCGCAGATCGCCGCCGACTTCGGCGCCGGCCGCATCGACCGCGCCGAAGCCAACCGCCGCCTCGACGCCAGCTTCGACCGCGATACCGCGATGCACGCCTACCGCGACTTCGCCAAGCGCGGCGTGTTCGTGACGCCGACCCTCAACGGCGGCCGCATCCTCGACTTCCTCGACCAGGACGACCACGCCAACGATCCCTATCTGGCGTACATCGGCCCGGGCCTGCGCGCGACCTATCAGTGGCGCGTGGACCGTGCGGCGAAGGCCACGCCGGCACAGATCGAAGCGCGCCACGCGCAGTACAACCAGGTGGCGGCCGTGCTGCCGCTGCTGCAGGAAGCGGGTGTGACGATCATTGCCGGCACCGATGCGGGCTTCCTCAATTCGTTCAACTTCCCGGGCATCGCGCTGCACCAGGAACTGCAGTTGTTCGTGAAGGAAGGGCTGAGCGCGCCGCAGGCGCTGTCGGCCGCAACCCGTTCCGGCCCGGCCTGGTTCGGCCAGATGGACCGCTACGGTGGTGTCACGCAGGGCAAGGCCGCCGATCTGGTGCTGCTGACCGCCAACCCGCTGCAGGACATTGCCGCCACGGAAAAAATCGACAGCGTGATCCTGCGCGGCAACGTGTATGACCGCGCCGCGCTGGACAGCATGCTGGCCGACACCAAGGCCAAGGTCGCGGCGTGGAATGCAGAGGCGGCGAAAGCTGACTGATTGCGGGGTTGGACGGAATCCACGCATGGCGTGGATCTGTACTGACCAGCTGTCGGTAGATCCACGCCATGCGTGGATGATCCCCTTGCTTCCGGCACGGGAAGGAACGATGCCGGACACCTAGCATGGTGTCCGGTTCCCGTTCGACGCCGCGCATGTCCGTTGCCCCCGCCTGCCTGCTGCCCGCCCCCGAAGCATCGCTGTCGCTGCCACGCCCGCACTGGGTGATGCTGGGCCTGTGGGGTCTGTTGATCGCAACTGCAGTGCCGGCGGTGCATCTGAGCCAGCAACCCGGTGGTGTGCTTCCGGCGGCGTTGTTCATTCTGGGCGCCGAACTGCCGTGGATGCTGGCGACGCCGTTGTTGTGGGCGGCCTGCACACGCTGGCCGCTTCCCGGACGCAGGCATCTGATCGCCTGGCTGCTGCTGGGCCTGCTGCTGACCCCGCTGCTGACCGCGTTGGGCTGGGGCCTGGGGCACCTGCTGCTGCAACTGTGGCAACCGCAACCGCCGCCCTCGCTGCACCAGGCGGCACGCGCAATCGGCATTACGGCATTGTTTGCGCTGCCGACGTTCATCGCCGTGGCAGGCGTCGGCCACGGGCTGTCGTGGCTGCAGCGCCTGAAGGCACAGTCGCAGGCCCTTCAGCTGGCGCGCGAGGTAGCGCTGCGGCAGCATCTGCAGCACCACTTCCTGTTCAACGCACTCAATGCCATCGGTGGACTGGCGTTGCAGCGGCCGGCGGTAGCGGACAGCGCGCTGGTGCAGTTGTCGTCACTGTTGCGCGATACCCTGCAATGCCCGGCGCAGCGTGCCCTGGCCGACGAGCTGGCAGTGGCGCAGGATCATGTCGCGCTCCACTCGCTGCTGCACGACGAAGCACTGCATCTGCGCCTGCAGGCCAGTGCTGGCGCGCTGGGGTGGCAGGTGCCGGGCCTGCTGCTGCAACCGCTGATCGAGAACGCGGTGGTACACAGCGGCTGGCAACCCGGTGATGGGCCCTTGCGGATTGATCTTCAGGCTGAAGTGGACGGCGGCGGACTGGATGTGACCGTGTGCAATCCCTGCTTGCGGCCCTCACGTGGAGACGGCCTTGGCACTGGACTGATGACCCTGCAGCGTCGCCTGGCGGCGGTGGGAGGGCGGTTGCAGAGTGGGCACGAAGGGGCGTTCTATCGCGCCCGCGTGCGTCTGCCGGAGCGCGCCGCGTGACGCGCCCGTTGAGCGTGCTTCTGGTAGACGATGTGGCGCTGGCACGTGATCGCCTGCGTGCGCTGATGGCGGGCATTCCGGAGGTGCGGGTTGACGCCGAGGCGGCCAGCCTGGCCGAGGCTCGCCAGCACCTGCGGGGGCGGCGCTTCGACCTGCTGCTGCTGGATCTGGTGCTGCCGGACGGACGCGGCTGGGAGCTGCCGGAGCAGCAACCGGCGTTGGCCGCGCACACCCTCTTCGTGACTGCGCTGCCGCAACATGCGTTGCGTGCCTTCGAACTCGGTGTGGCCGACTACCTGCTCAAGCCGGTGGCACTGCCCCGGCTGCAGGAGGCGATCGGGCGGGTGCGCCGGCTGGCCGGGTTGGTCGAGCCCGGAGCGGAACGCGCAAGGACGCTGGCGGTGCCCGGAGCGGGCGGTGTGCAGTATCTGCCACTGGCGCAGATCGATTACATCGACATGGCCGGGCA
The DNA here is from genome assembly GCF_030291095.1 of Stenotrophomonas sp. 59. Classification (NCBI taxonomy): domain Bacteria; kingdom Pseudomonadati; phylum Pseudomonadota; class Gammaproteobacteria; order Lysobacterales; family Lysobacteraceae; genus Stenotrophomonas; species Stenotrophomonas sp. 59. The sequence continues at coordinate 2,663,886 of NZ_CP127408.1, read as the reverse complement.
CTATGCCTGCGTGCACGTGGGAACACAGCTGCATCTCCTGCGCGAACCGCTGGCACAGCTGGCCGATCGGTTGGCCGATGGCGGACTGCTGCGCGTGCATCGCTCGGTGATGGTCAATCCGCTGCGCGTGCAGTCACTGATCGAACGTCACAACGGTGATGCGTTGCTTGAACTGGCCGGCGGCGCGTGCGTGCCGGTCAGCCGAAGCTATCGATCCACATTGGAGACGGCGCTGGCGGCACGGGCCTGAGTCACGGCCGGTGCCAGCGCTGGCACGGCTGATGCCATCGGCAGCACGGCGTGCGCCGCGAGGGACAGTGCCGGGGCACCCTGTGGTTTTCCAGGCGGGGGCAGGGCATGCGGAATTGTTGGGGCTGGTTGCTGGGAGTATTGGCGCTGCCGGCGATGGCCGAGGTGCGCGTTGAAGTCCAGGATCACCAGGGGCGCGCCGACCGCGTTCCTTCGATCACGGTCGAAGGCCTGGCGGCCGCCGAGCCGGTGCAGTTGCGGTTGTCCCTTCAGGACAGCCGTGGCCAGCGCTGGCAGTCGCAGGCCCTGCTGCGTGCCGATCCGAAGGGCATCGTCGACATCGCACGCAGCGGATCGGAACAGGGCAGCTATCGCGGCATCGACGCCGGTGGCCTGATCTGGTCGATGCAGCCACAGGACGGGCAGGCCACCGCGCTGCCCTTGCAGTGGCGGCGCAGTGTCGATGGCCTGGGCTTCCGACCGCAGTCGTTCGAACTGGAAGTGGAACGCGCCGGCAACGTGGTGGCACGGCGTACCCTGCAACGCCACCTGATGCTGCCCGGCGTGCAGGTGCGACGGGTGGAGGTGGGCGGTCGCGAGGCGCACCTGTATCTGCCGCCGGAAAGCGCACCAGGAACGCGCGGTCCTGCGCTGGTGGCGCTGGGAGGGGCCGAAGGGGGATTCGACGGAGGTGATGCCTACGCCGCATGGTTGGCCAGCCATGGCTACGTTGCGCTGTCGGTGGCCTGGTACCGGGGGCCGGGGGTGCCGAAGGACCTGATCGAGGTGCCGTTGGAGACCGTGCGTGATGCAGTGCTCTGGCTGCAGCAGCAGCCGCGGGTGGACCCTCAGCGGGTCGGGCTGATGGGCGGTTCATGGGGCGGCATCGTGACCATGGCGATCGCCGTGCATATGCCACAACTGCGTGCTGCAGTGTCATGGGTTGGCACCCCGGCACCGTTCCGCGGCATTGCCCGTGATGTCGCGCCTGCGGACTTCCGCGCCGTGGACCGCTCGCCATTGAGCTGGAAGGGCATGCCGTTGCCCTGGCTGCCGTACCGGGAAGATGTGGACTGGGGGCGACCCGGGCCGCAGTGGCAGCGGGCGTTGGAGCACGCCATGCTGCCGATCGAAAGGATCGCTGCGCGCACCTTGTGGGTAGGGGGAGGCGATGACCGCCTTGGCGATTCCGGCGTGATGCTGGCGGTGGCCCAGCGCAGGCTTGCACTGTTCGGGCGGGGTGAACGTGATCGCTTCCTGTACTACGGCGATGCGGGACACCTGATCACGCCCATCCTGCAGCCGACCACCCATCGCCACGATGTGGGACCGTATCTGCAGGTGGGTGGAACACCTGAAGGACACGCACGCGCTGATCGCGAGGTGGGGCCGGCGGTGCTGGCGTTCCTGGCCGAGGCATTGTGACGGCTCATCCACGCATGGCGTGGACCTACAGCGGGGTCAGATCCAGGAACGGATCCGACCGCGTGGTAACCACAGCGGGCCACGTATCAATCCAGCCCTCCATCATCCAGGCTGATGATGCCGCGCCGCAGCGCCTGGGTGACCGCATGCGTGCGGTCGCCGACGCCGAGCTTGTCCATCAGGCTCTTCATGTGCGCCTTCACGGTCTGTTCGGAAATCTGCATGCGCTCGCCGATGCGCTTGTTCGACAGTCCGCCTGCCACGTGCCGCAGTACCTCGGTCTCGCGCGGTGACAGGCGGTCTTCGATCACATGCGCGGCGATGCTGGCGGCCACCGCTGGTGGAATCGGCGCACGGCGGCCTCCGGCCACCATGCGGATGGTGTCGACCAGTTCGTGACGCAGCATGTCCTTCAGCAGGTAAGCACTGGCCCCCGCCTGCAGGGCCCGCACTGCGCGCACATCGCCGCGGTAGGTGGTCAGCACGATGATGCGCGCGCGTGGGTCGAGTGCACGGATCCGCACGATCGCCTCCACGCCATCCAGGCGCGGCATCTGCAGGTCCATCAGCACCACGTCCGGCTGCAGCTGCTGGTAACGCGCGATGGCTTCCTCGCCATCGGCGGCCTCGCCAAGCAGGCGCAGATCGGCCTGCGCGCCCAGCAGTGCCGCCAGTCCGTCGCGCAGCAGGGGATGGTCGTCGACCACCAGTACGCCGATCGGGGAAGGGAATTCAGTCATGCTCGGGTCTGCTCCAGGGCCAGCGCCACCGGGGCGCGCGGCGGTGATACAGGCGGCGTGCGGGAACCGCCAGCGCTACTTCGGTACCCAGTCCGGGGCGGGTCCACAGCTGCAGCTCGGCCCCGAGCCGCTGCGCACGCTCACGCATCCCCTGCAGTCCCCAATGGCCGTGTCCAGCGTCTTCATCGGCGATGCCGACACCGTCATCCCGTACGTGCAGCAGGAAGCAGCGCGTGCCATAGGACAGTTCCACTTCAATGGCACTGGCGTTGGCGTGGCGCAATGCGTTGCGGATGGCCTCGCGACCAATCAGGAACACTTCCTCCGCGGCATCGGCCTGCAGTGGTGGCGTTGCGCCTTCAACGGTAAGGCGCAGTGGATTGGTGCCATGCCCCGCGTACTCGGCATGCACATCGGCCAATGCCGAAGCCAGGTCGCGACCGGCGAACGGGCCGTCGCGCAATGCGTTGACGCGTTCGCGGCCCTCGGCCAGATTGCGCTCGGCCAGCTGCATCGCCGACTCCAGCTGGCCGCGCACTGCTTCTGGCGTCTGCGCGGACTGGCTGATTGCATGCAGGCGCAGGATCAGGCCCTGGCTGCCCTGCAGCAGGGTGTCGTGCAGGTCGCGTGCAATGCGTTCACGTTCGCCATTGCGCTCCTGCAGGCGGGCGCGGAACAGCGCGGCGAGCTGGCCACTGCGGATGCGCACGGCCAGCACGAGCAGCGCCAGCACGGCGGCCACGCACAGCAGCTTGAACCACGCGGTCTGGATGAAGGTGGGCGCGATGCGGAAGCTGCGGCTGGCCGGGACCGTGCTCCAGATGCCGTCCTCATTGGCGGCTTCCACGTCGAAGCGATAGCTTCCCGGCGCCAGATTGGTGTAATAGGCGCGGGTGCTGCTGCCTGCATCCTGCCAGCCGTCATCGACGCCGGACAAGCGGTAGCGATAGCGGTTGCGCTCCGGGCGGGCCAGTGAAAGGGCCACGTAGTCGATCTGCAGCTGGCTGGTGCCGGCCGGCAGGCGCAGGCCGTCCCGCAGTGGTTGCTGTTCGCTGCCGTACAGCACGTCGCCGATGCGAACGCTGGGTGCCAGCGTGTTGACGTGCGAACGCGTGGTGTCCAGCCAGGCCAGGCCCTGGTTGGTTGCCAGCCACAGAAGACCGTCGTCGGCCAGCGTGGCGGTGGCGATCGGCCCGCTCTGCAGGGCGATGCCGGGCATGCCGTCCACCGCATCGAACAGGCGGGGCGTCACCTGCTGCCCTGCCTGCAGTGCCCGCCGCAGCAGGCTGCTCTCAAGACGCACCAGGCCACGGCTGCCATTGAGCCACAGATGCCCGCCCGCATCGGCGACCATGCCGGTGATGCCTTCGAGGACGCCGGCCATGTCGGTGCGCACTGCAACGAAGGGCCCCTCGCCGATGCGTGCGGCGAGTCCGGCTTCGCCGGCTACCAGCAGCAGGTCCTGATGCTGCAGCAGGGCGGTCACCGGCCCTACCGAAAGCCCCTGCGCCACGCCAAAGGTCTCGATGGCCGTCGTGCCCATCCGGCGCACGCGACCATCGGCGTAGCCGAGCAGCAGCTGGCCATCGGCGTCCAGCGCCAGGGAGGAACAGGCCTGCTCGGGCAGGCGACTCGCGCGCTGCCATTGCCCGTCCCGGTAATGCAGCACACCGCGTTCGCCCGTGCATACCCAGGCCTGCGTCTGGTCGGGAAACAGCAGGGCGTGCAAGGGTTGCCCGGTGAACGGTGCGGGCAGCGGAATCAGCGTGGTACGGCCTTCGACAGTGCGCGCAAGATTGACCCAATCGAACTGCCAGATCGGCGCAGGTGCCTGCCGCGCCGCAGCCTGCAGCTGTGCGGCGCTGCCTTCCAGCAGGGAGCGCCGCAGGTCGTAGGGCTTGAGGTCTTCACCGTAGCCGTACACCCGTCCGTCAGTGGTGCGCACCAGCGAGCGGTAGGGATCACTGGGGCCGACCGCCAGGGTGTGCACGCTGCGCGCGCGGAAACGGTTGAGGCCAAGATTGGTACCTACCCAGAGGTTGCCTTCTCGGTCGGCGATGATCGGCACCGCCGAGGTGGCAGTCAGGCCGTGCGGTGAATCGAAGCGCTCCATGCGCACGGCTCGGGTGCCGTCGAAGGTGACCCGGGCGACGCCTCCATGCGGGCTCATCGTCGCCCACAGCGCGCCGTCGGTGGTGAACTGCATGCGTGCAGCGACCAGATCGGGCAGGCGCCGCGCCTCACGTTCGGGCCCGGCGAGCAGCCCATGTGCGTTTGCCAGGGGCGAGGCGCCACGGACGCGGTCGGCCAGCCACACTTCACCCTGCGGGTTCTCCACCAGTGTTGCCATCTGCGAGACGGCGATGCCGGTATCAATGAAGGCCGCCTGGTGCGGTCCGCGCATCCATATCTTCAGATCGGCCAGTACCCAGAACGTGCCACGGCTGTCATGCAACACCCATTGCACGCGGTGTTCCGGCAGCCCGGCGGAGGCTGGCGGGGGTTGCCAGCGCCGGCCATCGAACCAGCGCAGCCCACCATTGATCGCTGCCCAGAGGCGGCCCTCGCGGTCCTGGCTGAAGTGCGGCACCACGCCGACCGGTACGCCCTGTTGCCGACCGTAGTTGTGCAGTTGGCCGCGTGCGAGTTGGCTGATGCCGGCCTGGAAGTAGCCGATCCACATTGCGTCATCGCGCCCGACTGCCAGGGTGACCATGTTGGTGGACGGGAAGCTGCTGCCCGGTGGTGGCGCCTGGCGTTCAAAACGGCGGCCGTCGAAGCGGTACAGGCCAGAACCGGTCGCCAGCCACAGCAGTCCATCACGGTCCTGCGCAATGTCCCATATATCGCCAGGCGCACCCTGGCCGACCCGCCATGCGGTGTGCTCGTAGCCGGGCAGCCCGCTGCTCAGCGCCGGACGCTGCACGGCGAGCGCGGGCAGGGCGGTCATCAACAGCAGGCACGTCAGCAGCGCCGGCAGGCGACGCAGGAACGGGAAGGGGCGGCCACGCATGGTGCGCATTCTGGCAGGTGCGGGGCAGGCCAGGGTGACCCGAACGGGGTAGGCGGCACGCGGCCCCTTCCGGTATCACGCCGGCATGCCCCGTGGAGCCCGGCCATGCAGCGCCTGTTCGTGATGTTTCCCGACCGTGGCCCGGGCGTCGGCCTGCTGTGGCTGCGCCTGTGCGTGGCGGCCGCACTTTGCGTGCCCGACATGCCAGGGGGCTGGTTGTCGGCCTTGTGCCTGCTGGCCGTGGCGATGCTCGCACTTGGTGTGCTGACGCCACTTGCGGCAGTGATGGCGGCCGCGGGTCTGTCCACGTTACCCGGGCCATGGCCACTGGCGTTGCTGCCTCTGGCCCTGCTGGTGCTGGGGCCGGGCGCCTATTCGCTGGACGCACGGCTGTTCGGTCGCCGCGTGATCGGCCGCCGGCCTCCCCCATTCGGGTAGGTGCTGGCCTCGACCGACGGGGGTAGGGCATCGCGCAGGCGCCCCGCACCATGGGCCACCCCCTCGCGGCGTCCTCGATGGCCACCGTTACTCCACAGGAATCCCCCGCTGCGTCGCTGGCACCGCAGCAGGTCGCAGCATTGCAGCGTGCATTGCGCTATGTCGATGAACACCTGTCGCAGCCGCTGCGGGTCACCGAACTGGCGGCCGCCGCCTGTGTCAGTCGCTTCCATCTGGTGCGCCTGTTCCGCAGCGGTACTGGTGCCAGCCCGCTGCGTTATGTACGCCGCCGCCGAATCGAACGTGCGCGCCAGCTGTTGTCGGCCCGGCATCTGCCGATGTCCTGCCTGGCGCAGCAGCTCGGCTTCTTTGACCAGAGCCATTTCGTCCGCAGCTTCCGCGCAGAGACGGGCTGCAGTCCCGGCCAGTACCTGGCCGGTGATGCCGCCCTCCTGCTCCCCCCAGACCTTGATTCCAACGGAGTCCACGCATGAACCTTGCCACCGCCACGCCCGCCCCGTCCCTGCTGTCACCGACCGACCATGCGCTGGTGCTGATCGACTTCCAGTCGCAGATGGCGTTTGCCACCCACACCATCGACATCTCCGCGCTGCGCAACAACGTGTCCCTGATCGGCAAGGGCGCCAAGGGCTTCAACGTGCCGGTGCTGCTGACCACGGTGGCGGAAGCCTCGTTCTCCGGCCCGATGTTCCCGGAGCTGCCGGCGATCTTCCCGGGCCAGCCAGTGTTCGACCGCACCTCGATGAACACCTGGGAGGACCAGCCGGTGATCGACGAGATCAACCGCATCGGCAAGCGCCGGTTGGTGATGGCCGGGCTGTGGACCAGCGTCTGCATTGTCGGCCCGGCCCTGTCGGCACTGGCGCAGGGCTTCGAGGTGTATGTGATCACCGATGCCTGTGGTGATGTCAGCGAGGAAGCACACGAGCGCGCGATCACCCGCATGGTGCAGGCCGGCGCGGTACCGATGACCAGTGTGCAGTACCTGCTGGAGCTGCAGCGCGACTGGGCACGCAGTGAGACCTACGACCTGACCACCGGCATCGCACGCGATCACGCCGGTGGCTACGGCATCGGCATCCAGTACGCCAAGCGCATGTTCGGTGCGCAGGAAGGCGGGCACTGAGCATGCTGGCTGGCCATGGCCTCGACCTGGCCCTGTTGATGCTGCGCGTGGCCGCCGGAGGTTTCCTGCTGCCCCACGCGCTGGGCAAGCTGTTCGGCTGGTTCGGCGGCCCGGGGCTGTCCGGGTTCGCCACCGAACTGCGCGGCTTCGGGTTGCCGTCGGCAGCGCCCTTGCCGCTGCTGCTGGCGTTGACACAGGTGGCGTCCGGCCTGGCCGTGCTGCTCGGCTGGCAGACCCGTATCGCCGCGCTCGTGGCAGCGGCCTTCATCGGCTTCACCGTACTGTTGGCCCTGCCCAAGGGCTGGTTCTGGATGCGCGGCGGCAGCGAGTACCCGTTGATGTGGACCACGGTGCTGCTGGCCCTCGCGCTGGCCGGTCCCGGTGCCTGGGCGCTGGACGGCCAACGCCTTCCGGGAGATATCGCATGAGTCACGATCCACTCGACCACGGCCGCCGCAACGTGGTGCTGGCCAGCGGCGCTGCCGTGGCGCTGGGCCTGGCCGGCCGCGCCGGTGCCGCACTCGATTCCACTTCCAAGGAGCGTCGCATGAGCACGCTGGTCATCCGCAATGCCCGCATCACCACGCTTGATCGTCAGCAGCCGCACGCGCAGGCGCTGGCCGTACAGGAAGGGCGTATCGTCGCCGTCGGCAGCGACGCGGAGATCATGCGCGACTGGGGCAACGAAGCGACCCTGATCGACGCGCAGGGCCGGCGCCTGCTGCCCGGCCTCAACGACAGCCATACCCATCTGATCCGTGGCGGCCTGAACTACAACCTGGAACTGCGCTGGGATGGCCTGCGCTCGCTGGCCGATGCGATGGCGATGCTGAAGGCGCAGGTCGATCGCACGCCAGCGCCGCAGTGGGTGCGCGTGGTCGGTGGCTTCACTGCCGCGCAATTCAACGAGAAGCGCCTGCCGACCCTGCAGGAGCTCAACGACATCGCACCGGATACGCCGGTGTTCCTGCTGCACCTGTACGACCGCGCGCTGCTCAACCGCGCCGCGCTGCGCGCCTGTGGTTACAACAAGGACACTCCCGATCCGCCGGGTGGTCAGATCGTGCGTGACTCGCTGGGCAACCCGACCGGGCTGCTGCTGGCCAAGCCGAACGCGCTGATCCTGTACGCGACGCTGGCCAAGGGGCCGCGCCTGCCGATCGAGTACCAGGCCAATTCCACGCGCCACTTCATGCGTGAGCTGAACCGGCTTGGCATCACCTCGGTGATCGATGCCGGCGGCGGCTTCCAGAACTATCCCGAGGACTACCAGGTCATCGAGCAGCTGCACCGCGACGATCAGCTGACGGTGCGCATCGCCTACAACCTGTTCACCCAGAACAAGGGCAAGGAAGTGGATGACTTCCGCGGCTGGAGCGAGATCCTGCAGCCGCGGCAGGGCGATGACCTGCTGCGCCACAATGGTGCCGGGGAGATGCTGGTGTTCTCGGCCGCCGATTTCGAGCTGTTCAACGAACCGCGACCGGAGCTGCCACCGGAACTGGAGCCGGAACTGCACGACGTGGTGAAGCTGCTGGTCGAGAAGCGCTGGCCGTTCCGCATCCACGCCACGTACGACGAGAGCATCAGCCGCATTCTCGATGTCTACGAACAGGTCAATCGTGAGGTGCCGTTCGATGGGCTGCACTGGTTCATCGACCATGCCGAGACCATTACCCCGCGCAACATCGAGCGCATCCGTGCGCTGGGTGGCGGCATCGCGGTACAGCACCGGATGGCCTACCAGGGTGAAGCCTTCGTCGAGCGCTACGGCGTGCAGGCCGCGCGGCACACGCCGCCGGTGAAGCGGATGCTGTCCGAGGGCGTACCGGTGGGCGCGGGCACCGATGCCACCCGCGTGGCCAGCTACAACCCATGGGTGGCGCTGTCCTGGCTGGTGACCGGGCGCACCGTCGGTGGCCTGGCCCTGTATGGCGAGGAAAACCTGCTTGAACGCGAGCAGGCGCTGCGCCTGTGGACCCAGGGCAGCGCCTGGTTCTCCGGCGACGAGGCGGTGAAGGGCACCCTGAAAGCCGGCCAGCTGGCCGACTTCATCCTGCTCTCGGCCGATTTCTTCCGCGTCGACGACGCGCAGATCGCCGACATCACCAGCATGCTGACCGTGGTCGGTGGCCGCATCGTGCATGCCGACGGCGACTACGCAGGCCTGGCGCCGCAGCTGCCGCCGGCGATGCCCAACTGGTCGCCGGTCAACAGGTTCGGTGGCTACCATGTCGGCGGTGCCGCCACCGGGTTGGCAGCTGCGCACCGCCACCATCACGGCGTGGCCTGCAGTACCCACGGCGCGCACGGGCATGCCGCGCAGCACGCGGCGCCGACCAGTGACCTGACCGCGTTCTGGGGCGCAATGGGATGCTCGTGCTTCGCGTTCTGAGCCTGGCGTTGCTGGCCACGCCCTCGCTGGCGCTGGCCTGTGACAGTGGCCGCTGCAGTGACGTGGGCGACGGCCAGCTGCAGTGGGACGCGTCGCTGCGCGTGCGCGGGTTGTATTACGACCCGACCCGGTTCGGCATCGGCGGCAGCGAGGATGGCTATGGTCTGCTGCGTGCGTTGGCGTCGGCCACGTATGCCTGCGATGACTGGCAGGCGAAAGTGCAGCTGGGTGTCCACGGCGAAAATGGCAGGGCGGGCGGCCCAGGCCGGACCGACCGCAGTGCGCTGGACGTGCAGCAGGCGTACTGGCGTTGGCAACGCGCCGGTTTCCACATGCAGCTGGGACGGCAGGAGGCCGGCTATGGAAGCTCACGGTTGTTGTCGGTTCGCGATGGCCCGAACATCCGGTTGGCCTTCGATGGCGCGCGGGCGGGCTGGAAGGGGCGGCTCGGCACGCTTGACCTGATGGCCCTGCGACCGGTGGAGAACCGCCCGGGGGCGTTCGATGATCGCGGTGAGTCCGGGGCGCATCTGTGGGGGGCCTATGCCACCACAGCGCGCGGCCGCTGGCCCGGGCAATGGGACCTGTACCTGCTCGACTACCGTCGCGACGGCGCGCGTTTCGCCGCTGGCTCCGGCAACGAGCGCCGGCAGACACTCGGCGCGCGCTGGTTCGGCCAGGCCGGTTCACTGGACTGGAACAGCGAGCTGGTGGTGCAGGGCGGTGAACTGCGTACCGCTGCCGGCAACCTCGACATCCGCGCCTGGACGCTGGCGACCGATACCGGCTGGCGCTGGAGCGATGTGGCGCTGCAGCCGCGCCTGGGGCTGAAGGCCGACATCGCCAGCGGCGATGGCGACCTGCACGATGGTCGATTGGGCACGTTCAACGCGTTGTTCCCGAAATCGGCCTACTTCAGCGAAGCGAGCCTGCTGGCGCCGGCCAACCTGATGGACGTTCAGCCGACCCTGTCGCTGCGCCTGCACGACGCGGTAACGACGGAGCTGGGCGTACAGATGGCCTGGAAGCATCGTCGCGCCGATGCGGTCTACACCACGCCGGCACCGCTGGTGGCATTGCCGGGCAGTGCCGGTGGTGCGCGCCGCATCGGCACCCAGTACAAATCCGAAACGCGCTGGCAGGCCAGCGAACACTGGCAATGGCAGCTGCAGCTGGCCTGGGTCGACGCCGGTCCTGCTCTGAAGCAGGCCGGTGGCCAGGACACGTTGTTCGCCTCGATCGTTGGAGCATGGCAATGGTGAACGCAAGCACGTCGCAACCTCCCGCACAGGCCGCAGGGGCCTGGTCCCCGCTGAAGATCCAGATGTTCCGTTCGATCTGGCTGGCCATCCTGGCCAGCAACATCGGCACCTGGGTCAATGACGTGGCCGCCGCCTGGGTGATGGCCGAACGCACCGGTTCGCCGCTGATGGTGGCGCTGGTGCAGTCGGCCACAACGGTGCCGATCGTGCTGTTGGCACTGGCGGCCGGAACGCTGGCCGACATTGTCGATCGCCGGAAGTACCTGTTGGCGACACAGGGGTGGATGCTGCTGGTGGCGGCGGTGATGGCCGCACTGACGGCGATGGACATGCTGACCCCGCAGCTGCTGGTGCTGTTGACCTTCTGCATGGGCTGCGGTGCGGCAATGGCGATGCCGGCGCAGGCGGCGATCGTGTCCGAGCTGGTGCCGCAGCCGATGCTGGCCTCGGCGGTAGCCTTGAACTCGATCGGCATCAATATCGCGCGTTCGATCGGCCCGGCCATTGGGGGCGTGATCGTGGCGCAGCTGGGCGCGGTGTGGGCATTCGGCTTCAATGCCATCACCTTTGCCGCGATGCTGTTCGTGGTGTGGGGCTGGAAGCGTGATCCGAAGCAGTCCAGCCTGCCACCGGAAGGCTTCGGTGCCGGCTTGAAGGCGGGCCTGCGCTACGCCAGCCGCGCTGGACGGCTGCAGGCGGTACTGATCAAGTCGGTGGGCTTCTTCTTCTTCGCCGCGGCGATGAACGCGCTGCTGCCGGTGGTGGTACGCGGCCAGATGCAGGGTGGAGCGGGGCAGTACGGCATGCTGCTCGGCTGCATCGGTATCGGTGCAGTGGGCGGTGCGCTGCTGCTGCCGAAGCTGCGCGCGCAGATGGATCGCGACCTGCTGGTGCTGCTGGCCACGCTTTCGCTGGCGCTCAGCCTGGTCGGGCTGGCGCTGACCCGCAGCTGGTACGTGCTGCCATTGGTGATGCTGATCAACGGTTTTGCCTGGATCACCGTGCTGTCGTCGCTGCAGATTGCCGCGCAGACGGCAGTTCCCGCATGGGTACGTGCGCGTGCGCTGGCGTTGTACATCATGGTGTTCTCGGCCGGCATGGCGGCCGGCGGACTGAGCTGGGGCGCGCTCGCACAGCGTACCTCGCCGGAGCTGGCATTGCTGGTGGCTGCCGCAGGCGCGGTGATCGGGGGGCTGCTGGTGTGGCGCGTGCGCATCGCCGGTACCGAAGAGCTTAATCTGCGCCCGGCCGGGCACTGGCCGGCACCGGAACTGTCGGTGCCGGTATCAAACGATCGAGGTCCGGTGCTGGTCACCATCGAGTACCGCATCGACGATGCAGATCGTGCCGCGTTCCAGGCGCAGATGCGCGCGTTGGGAACGATCCGTCGTCGCGATGGTGCGGTGGTCTGGGGCGTGGTCGAGGATGTGGCCAGTCCAGGCATCCACCTGGAGTATTTCGTGACCCCGTCGTGGCTGGAGCACCTGCGCCAGCACGAGCGCATCACCGCTGATGACAAGGCAATCCAGGAAGTGCTGCGTGGGTTGCATCGCGGTGAGCGTGCCCCGGTGGTGCGTCACTTCGTGGGTGGGCATGACCCGCTGCCGAAGACCGGGGTACCGCACCACCACAGCGATATCTGAGCGGCCCCTGGTAGAGCCGGCCGCTGGCCGGCTGCACAGATCGCGATGAATTGATCGTGTTGCCGGCCAGCGGCCGGCACTACCGAAGGGGCGGCGGCGCTATGGGGCGCCGCCGCGGTACGTCACTTGCGTGCGAACGCGAGCAGGTCGGCGTTGAACTGGTCGGCGTGGGTGACGGTCAGGCCGTGCGGGGCACCGGCGTACACCTTCAGCTCGGCGTCCTTGATGATCTGCGAGGACAACCTGGCCGAGGCATCGAACGGCACGATCTGGTCGTCATCGCCATGCAGCACCAGTGCCGGCACGTCGATCTTCCTGAGGTCTTCGGTGTAGTCGACTTCCGAGAATTCGTGGATGCAGTCGTACTGGCCCTTGACGCCGCCGAGCATGCCCTGCAGCCAGAACGAATCCCGCATGCCCTGGGTGACGCTGTTGCCGTCGCGGTTGGCGCCGAAGAACGGCGTGGTCAGATCCTTGAAGAACTGCGAGCGGTCGCCGCCGGTACCCTTGCGGATGCCGTCGAACACCTCCAGCGGAGTGCCGGCCGGGTTGCCGGCGGTCTTCAGCATCAACGGCGGCACGGCGCCGACCAGTACCACCTTGGCCACGCGCTTGCTGCCATGGCGGCCGATGTAGTGCGCCACTTCGCCACCACCGGTGGAGTGGCCGACCAGGATCGCGTCCTTCAGGTCCAGCGCCTCGATCACCGCCGCCAGATCATCGGCGTAGGTGTCCATGTTGTTGCCGTCCCAGGTCTGGCTGGAACGGCCGTGGCTGCGGCGATCGTGGGCGATCACGCGGTAGCCGTTCTGGCCCATGAACAGCATCTGCGGGTCCCAGGCATCGGAGGACAGCGGCCAGCCGTGGGCGAACACGATCGGCTGGCCGGTTCCCCAGTCCTTGTAGAAGATGCGCGCGCCGTCGGCGACGGTGACGAAGTTGCTCATTGCGGTTTCCTTGGCGGAAGGGAGGGACGGCGCCGGCGGATATGCCGGAACCGTCAGCAGTACAGCGCACGGCCCGGTGAGTGGCTTGCACGGCTGTGCTGGATTGACCGGGGTGTGACGCGTATCGCTCTGGAACCCGGCGGCTTCGGCGCTGACGATGATGGCCGTCCTGTCCAGGAGCGTGCGATGTCGAGAGTACGATGCAGCCCACTGTTGTGCCTGCTGCTCGCCGCAGCGGTCCACGCGCAGACCAATGTCTACAAATGCGTGGACGGTCCGCATCCGGTCTATCAGCAGACACCCTGCCAGGGGCATGCGGAATGGCGGTGGGAGGTGCCGGAGGAGCAATCGCTGTCGCGCGGACCAGTGCCAAAGCCGGCCAGGGCGGGCAGCGGGGTGTTGGCGCCACCGCGCACCGTGCGCTCGCGGCGGGCGCAGGCCGCGCTGATACCCATCAATACGGACCCCAGGGCCTGTGAACGCGCACGACAGCACCGCGGGGAGGTGCTGGCCAGGAGCAAGCGCCTGGACTTCGTGCAACGCCGTCAGCTGGACGACGCGGTGTACGACGCTTGCCGCTGAGCGTGGTGGCTCACGAAAGGCCGAAAACGACAACGGCGCCCTGTGGCGCCGTTGTGCGTGGATGCAGAAGGCCGGGCCTCAGCGACCGTCGCTGGCGGGAGCCGGTGCCGGCGAAGGCACGCTGTCCGGCTTGGGCAGGCTCAGTTCCGGGTTGCCCTGTTCGGCCTGCAGGATCTGGATGCGGCGCTGCAGGGCGTCCAGCTGGCTGTTGGTGCTTTGCACGTCGGTGCTGAGGCTGACCGCCTGCTGCTGCGCCTGCTGCAGGGCGGCGCTGACCTGGGCCGACTGCGCCTGCTGCTGTTCCATTTCCTGCTGCAGGGTGCGCAGGCGTTCCTCGTTGTACGCCACCAGGCGCTCGGTGTAGCGCTTGCCGGCTTCCAGGCGGGTGGTATCGATGTAGACCTGGGCCAGCTGTTCGGACTGCTGGGCAAAGGTACGGTAGACCCGCTCGGCGTTGTCGACGGCATCGGTCTTGATTACCCGCCAGAAGTTCTTCTCCTGGAACAGGGCGACGTAGTAGGTCAGGGTGTTGGCGTTGAACAGCAGGCTGGCGCCGTAGTTGCCGTTGTAGGTCGTGCGCAGCTCGGTCAGCTGGCGCGAATCCATCAGCTGCTTGAGCTCGTCAACGGTGTTGCGCACCACCGGCGCGCTGCGTGCGGCCGGCTCTGCGGCTGCCTCACGGTCGCCACGGGCAGCCATCGCCGCCGGTGCCACCAGCATCATGGCCACGGCCAGCAGTGCCGCGCCGCGCGCGTGCCGGGCGAAGACCGCGCCCCCTGAAGTTTCTCGCATGTCTAGACCATCCACGGATGAGTGTGGGTTGAGATGAAGGTGGTTCCCCGCCGGGAGTCTAGCATGGGCGCGGGCGCCGCCAAGGGCGCCCGTCACGGGTCAGTAGACCAGCTGCGCCGCGCTACACTGGATCGACTGCACGTTGACGTCGGTGCGGCCGAGTTCCAGGCCCAGCACGCTGGCCAGCAGGTTGGTCAGCAGGGTGCCGACGCTGTTGAGCACCGGCCGCAGGGCGGCCAGGATCGGCTTGAGCAGCGTGCACAGCAGGCCGCTGCAGCTCACGCTGCCATCCGGATTGCTGACGCCGGTTCCACCGGTACCATCGAGGAAGCCGGCCGGTGCGGTCTGGATGTACGAGGCGAGGTTGTTGCGTACGCAGCCGTTGTAGTCGATCAGGTTGCCGAGCAGGCTGTCGCAGCGGTTGATCAGCAGGCCGCCGACCAGCGATCCGAGCAGCCCATCGAGCACGCCCAGTCCCTGGCCGGTGACGGTCACCTTGAACGCATCCCAGACCGGACCGTCCTTGTGGCAGGTGGCCAGGTTCAGCAGGCCGCAGGCGTAGGGCAGGCCTCCGGGTACGGTCCAGCTGTTGAGCGGGGCCAGTTGCCGGCTCGCGTCGCCATCGCGCAGCAGTGGAATCAACTTGTCCACCTCATAGCGGGTGTTCGGCGGGAAGGTGGCCTGCAGGTAGCGGTCGGCCAGTGCCTTGGCGGTGTCGTTGGCGCTCATGCCCTGCTTGGGTGAGCTGAGCATGCCCGACAGCACGCGCAGCAGTTCATTGACCAGGTCCGATACTGCGTTGCCCACCGCCAGTGGATTGATCCGGGTCGAGGCGGTTTCGCCCGCAGCCAGGGTCAGGCTCTGCGAGCTGGTCAGGGCGGGCAGGGTGATCTTGTCATTGATCAAGGGTTGCCCCAGCAGTTTCAGCAGCTGCTCGTTCTTCAGGGTGGCGTCGCAGACATTGCTCTTGGAAAAGCGTTGCGCCGGGTCGACATTGCCGACACAGGCGCGCAGCACCGACGAATCGACCTGGATGGTGGCCTTCTGTGGGCTGGCGCCGCATTGGATGCCGGTCAGCGTGCCCATCGCATTGGCGACATCGACATGCAGTGGCAGGTGCAGTCGCGTGCCGAGCAGGTTCAGCAGCGGGCCCACCGCGAACAGGTTGTTGCTGTCCACGTCCACCATCAGCCGCACCTGCGCGTTGTACGCGCGGGTACCAACACCACCGATGGCGATCGAGGGCGGCTCGACCACGCCGGCCTGGATGTTGATGCCCAGCAGGTCCAATCCCTTGACCGCCACGCCGTTGCCGTCATTGGCGATGGAGATGGCGGTGCTGATCAGGTTGAGTACGTTGACCTTCGTTTCCAGCGCGCTGCCGACGGTGCCATCCGGCGAGACGACTTCGGCGAACAGGCCACCGCCGCCGGACTGGCTGCCCAGCACGATGTTGAGCTTGTTGATGTCCAGCTGGGTGGCGACCAGGTCGGACAGCGCGCGCAGCTGTACGCCCACGGTGGTATCGCGGCCGACCACGGTGGCGGTGGCATCGACCAGCTGTGCCAGCGAGATCTTGTTGACCGACAGCAGCCGGTTGAAGTCGGCCACGCTGAGGTTGGCGCTGACCGGGATGTTCAACGCCTTCAGCAGGCCCGACGGGGTGATGTTGGCCTGGGCCAGGCCGTCATAGGAAAGCACGGTGGCATTGGTGACATCCAGGCCGACCAGGCGCAGGGTCGACAGCAGTACCGAGTCGCCATTGGTGCGCAGCAGCTGCGAACCGACCGCGAACACCGCGGTCGGTTCGGAACGTCGGGCCACCGCCTCCACGCTGACGGTGGGCAGGCTGGTGTTCTGGCCGAAGAACGGCAGCACGCTGCGCTGCGCGACCACCTGCACGGCATTGCGTGGGTTGCTGGCATCGACGGTGGTGACGAAGCGGTTCGAGGTGCTGCGTGCGGCGCTCCAGTTGCCGCAGCGGATCTGCAGGGTGCCTGCAAACTTGTTCTGGGTGACCGCGCTCTGCCGTGCTGCACTGTTGTCGCTGTTGTCAGACGTGCACAGCTCCAGCCGTTGTGCACCGGCCAGTGCAGCGAGGTCTGCGACTTTCTGTGCGTCACGCTTGGCCCAGAACAGGTAGCCGATCTCGATCAGGCCCAGCATGGCCAGCAGCGCCAGCATGACCAGCATCATGGTGACCGACATTCCGCCCCGTGGGCGGCTGAAACTGAACTGGCGTGGGCGTTTCATGGCCTACCTCAGCGTCCGGATGAGGATGTTCCCTTGGACTTGGCGACATCGGTTTCGAAAAAGTCCGGGATCTCGTGTTCGAAGCTCTTCAAGTAGCGGGCGTAGCTCAACGTGGCCTGGTCGCCGAGGATCGGCAGGCGTTGCCCTGCCTGCTGCCCCGATGCCTGCAGGCGGAACAGGTCGCGCGCGGTATCGCCGATCTGCGTGCGTGCAGGGCGGGGCGCGGGTGCGACGTGGTCGGTGGCAATGATCGCCGGGGCGGTGGCCGGTGATGCCGACGGAGCAGGGGCTGCAAGGTCCACCGTGGCCAATGCCTCGGACTGCAGCGGCTGCGGGGCCGCTGCGACCGGTGCGCTGCCGCCGAGCATCTGCCCGGTCAGGGGTTGCTGCTGCGCCTGCGCGCCGCCGGCCATCAGCAGGCAGGCCAGTGCAGGCAACAGGCGTCGGGTCAGGGGCATCGCGCTCATGGAGTGTTCCCGTTCGGCTGATCGGAGGTGCTGAAACGTTCCAGCATCGAGGGCGGCAGGCGCTGTGGGTCGCGTGCATCACGGATGTCGCGACGTGGTTCGGCGGCCAGGCGCGTGGTGCTTTGCTGCACGCGGGTGGTGGCACCGGGGTTGGCGCGGGCGGACGGGGACGCAGGGGCAACCTGCGCCGCGGCGGCCTGGCGCTGCTGCAGGCGAGCACGGATCTGCGCGGCCTGCTGCTGGATGCTGCGGCGGGTGTCCTCGTTGAGGTTGGCCTGCTCGGCGAGGCGCTCTGCGGTGGCGGCGTCGCCGCGCAGCACGGCCCACAGGGCAAGGTTGGCCGTGGCCTTTGGGTTGCCTGGAGAGAGCTCCAGCGCCTTGGCCAACGGTTCACGCGCCTGTTCGAACTGGCCTGCACGCAGACGTGCATAGCCAAGATCGCCCAGGTAGTCGGTGTTCAGGGGCTGCAGCTGCGTGGCCCGGGCCAGTGCCTCCTCGCTGCCGCCATCGTCGTCACGGCGCGCAGCGATCAGGCCCAGGCCGTGCGCGGCTGCAGCGGCCTGCGGGCCATTGGAGAGCTCGCGGTACAGGGTGATGGCCGCGTCGGCCTGGCCGGTCTCGCGCAGGGCGTCGGCCTGCAGCAGGCGCAGCGCTGGCGGATCGCCATAGCGCTGGCGGAAGGCATCGACGTGGGCCAGCGAGGCATACCAGGCACCCTGCTGCTGCATGCGCCCGATCAATTCCAGGTAGGCATTGCGGCTGTCCTGCGGTGCCGGTTCGGGCGCGGCCAGGCTGGGGGCGCGCAGGTACTTCGGCGTGGTCGACGCACAACCACTGGCGACGGCGGCGAGGGCAAGCAACAGGCAGGAGGTGCGCAGGGCAGGCATCAGGGCGATCCCATCTTTGACATGGTGGTGGCCAGCGCGACCAGCGCCGGTCCGGCAAGTACCAGCATCAGCGCTGGCAGCAGGGTAAGCATCATCACCACGGTCATCTTCACCGAGAGCTTGCCGACCTTTTCCTTCAGGGTGTTGCGGCGCTGTTCCCGCAACCGGACGCTGAACTGCCGCAGCGGTTCCTGCACCGCGCCGCCATGTGCGTGCACCTGCAGGATCAACTGCATCAGGCTGGTCAGGTCATCATCGGCGTAGACCTCGCTCAGGCGGCGCAGGGACTGCGCGCGCGTACGGCCATGGGTGTACGCGACGTTGGCCTCCTGCAGTTCGCCGCCGAGCACCGGCAACGCGTCGCGAAGCTTGTCGCCCAGCGTCTGCAGGCTCTGGTCCATGCTGAACCCCACGCCCTGCAGCAGGCGCAGCAGGTCGATCAGCAGGGGCAGCTCGTTGTCGACTGCGCGCCGGCGCCGCTTCACCCACGAAGAGAGGATGAACTTCGGCAGCAGCAGGCCAGCTGCGAGCGCACCGATCACGACCATCATCTTGGCCAGCCCCTGGGCGCTGCTGAACGCCAGGGCCAGCGCCAGCACCAGCACGCCCAGCAGCAGGCGCAGGCCAAGATAGATGGCGGTGCCACGGCGTGTGTTCCAGCCCGCCAGGTCCAGCAACAGCCGGTCTTCATTGGCCAGCAATGCAGATTCCAGGCGGCCGCCGCTGAGCGCGCGCCCGAAGCGTTCCAGCCAACCCAGCGAATCACGGCGCGCGACCTCCGTGTCGCGTGCCTCGTCCCGGGGTTGCAGTGCGGTTTTCAAGGTGGCCGAGGTGCGCTGTTCGCGATGGCTGCGTACCCACCCGGCAATGCCCAGCAGGGCAACACCGGCGGCCAGAACCAGCAGGGACAGGGCAAACCAGGTGCTGGCACTCATCGGGCGCCTCCGTGGTGGATTCCGGTGGTCATAGCGATTTGGCCAGGCGATAGAGCAGGAAAGCGCCAAACAGCTCCAGCCCCAGCGCGATCAACAGGATCTTGTGGCCCAGCGGGTCGTGCAGCACCGGCTGGAAGAACTCAGGGCTGGAAATCGCCATCAGCACTGCGCTGGCCGGTGGCAGCAGGCCGAGAACCCAGGCGGACATGCGCGTTTCCGACGTGGTTGCGGCCAGTTCCTGCTGGGCCTGCTCCAGGTCGCGCATGAAATCGCCCATGCGCTGCAGGATCTGATCGGAGCGCCCGCCGATGCGGACGCTGACGCCGATCACCACGGACAGTACCTTGAGCACGTCCATCCGGTAGGGTTGCGCCGCCAGGCTCAGGGCACGGTCCAAGTCCATGCCGCTGCGTGCGTAGCGCACGGTGGTGTCCAGCAGTCCGCGCAGCGGCGCGCTGGTCTGCATCGACGCGACCTGGAAGGCCGCCTGCAGGCTGTTGCCCAGCGCGGTCAGCCGCACCAGGTTGTCGAGGAAGTCGGGCAGCTGGTGCAGCAGCTGTGCACGCAGTTTCGTGGTGCGGCGCATGACCCATAGCCAGCAGGCCAGCAGGTACAGCAGCAGGGTCAGGGGGAACATCCACGCCGTGCCGAGCCTGAGCATGGCCACGACCGAAAGCACCAGTCCCGGCACCAGCATCATGATGGGCAGCTTCCAGCCCGTCTGCAGGCCGGCACGTTGCAGCAGGCCGTCCAGCGGCAGCACCCGGCGCCCGGCACTTGCCGGACGCGCCGGATCGTTGGCGGCGGCCACGGATGCCCCGGCCGGCGCGCCGCCGCTGGCACCTCCGCGAGCCAGCTGCTGCTCGGCGTGCTGCAGCGAGGCCTGGCGCTGTTCGCGGTTGCTGGCGGTGCCCCACAGCCACACCGCAAGCGCCAGCAGCACCGAGATGATGCTCAGTACACCCAGCAGCAGGCCCGTGCCCATGTTCAGAAGTCTCCGTACAACGATTCGCGCAACTGCTGGCGGAACGGTTCCAGCTTGTGCGAATGCGGATGGAAGCCCAGTCCGATCCAGCGATCGGTTTCCTTGCCGTTGCCGTCGATCTGCAGTTCGTGACGGAACATTTCCTGGGTCGTGATCAGGTTGTCGCTGACACCGGTGATTTCCGTGATCGAGACCAGCACGCGCCGGCCGCTGCCCAGCCGCGAGATCTGCACGATGAAGTCGATGGCGCTGGCGATCTGCCGGCGCAGGCTGTCCTCGCTGCCCTGGAACCCGGCGAAACCGGCCAGCATCTCGATGCGGTACAGGCAGTCACGGGGCGAGTTGGCGTGGATGGTCGCCATCGATCCGTCATGGCCGGTGTTCATGGCCTGCAGCATCTCCAGTACTTCGGCGCCACGCACCTCGCCGACCACGATGCGGTCGGGGCGCATGCGCAGGCTGTTGCGGACCAGGTCGCGGATGCTCACCGCACCATGGCCTTCAGCGCCGCCGATGCGGCTTTCCAGGCGGACCACATGCGGATGGTTGAGTGACAGCTCGGCGGTGTCCTCGACGGTGATCACGCGTTCGTTCGGCGGCACGTAGCTGGCCAGTGCGTTCAGCAGCGAGGTCTTGCCGGAACTGGTGCCGCCGGACACCAGGATGTTGCAGCGGCCCAGCACCATCGCCTTCAGCAGCGCCTGCATCGGCGCATCGAAGGTGCCCTTGGCCAGCAGCTCGTCGGGGGTGAACGGGTCCTTGCGGAACTTGCGGATGGAGACCATCGGCCCATCCACCGCCAGCGGCGAGATGATCGCGTTGAGGCGGCCGCCGTTGGGCAGGCGCGCGTCGACCATCGGATTGGAGTCGTCCAGGCGGCGGCCCAGCGGCGCGAGGATGCGGCGCAGGATGCGCAGCAGGTGGGTGTCGTCGGTGAATCGCTGGGTGGCGCGCTTGAGCTGCCCTCCCTGCGAGACGTGCACATCCTTGAATCCGTTGATCAGGATGTCTTCGATGGTCGGGTCGTGCAGCAGGTCGTCGAGCGGGCCGAAGCCGGTCAGCTCCTTGACCAGGCCTTCGGCGACCACCTGCATCTCCTCCTCGTTGATCGGGATGCGCCATTCCTGGATGAAGCCGACCGTCTGCACCTGCACCCAGCGGGCGATGGTGTCAGGCGCCCAGGAATCGATGTCGATGCGCTCGTCCTCGATGCTGTTGAGCAGATGCTCGTGGGCGGCCGACAGCACCTTCTGGTACTGCTCGGTCTGCGCGAACGGCAGGTGGCCCGGGGCGCTGTCGGACAGCACCGGGCGGGTGGCGGCATGCGGGAACGGGGTTACCTTGTCTTCCATTGCGATCCACCCAGGGCAAGGGAGAGTCTTTCCCGCAGGCCATGGGCCTGGACCGGGCAGGCAGCCGGATCCAGGCGCGGCACGAGCGGGGCGAGGGCACGCAGGTAGGGGTCGCGCGGTGCGTCCTGCAGCAGCAGATGCCCCTGGCTGGCGGCCAGGCGCACGCGCGGGCGCTCGGGCAGCGTGGCCAGCAGTGGCACCTCGAATCGGCGCGCGATCTGGTCGGGGCTCATGCCGCTGCTGTCGTCGTGGCGGTTGATCACCAGCTGCAGGCGCTTCTCGCGTTCACGCTGGCCGGCCAGGTGCTTCAAGGCCTGGTCGAGCGATACCAGCGTGGCGATCGAAGCGTCCGTGACCAGCCAGATCTCGTCGGCCTGGTCCAGCAGCAGGGGCGGCAGCTGTCGCAGCGGGCAGCCACCGGCATCGCACAGCACGCTGGCGAACACGCTGCGCAGGCGCTGCAGCAGTGCGCCCGGGTCCGACGGCGGCACGGCATCATTGCCACTGGCACGGTCGAGCAGCACCAGGCCGGTGTCATGCCGGGCCATCGCGGTGCGTGCGAGGGTGGCGTCGATGCGGCTGGCGTTGCGCAGTGCATCTTCGTAGTGGAATCGGCTGTCCAGGTTGAGGTACAGCGCCAGGTCGCCGGACGGCTGCGCCAGTTCCATCAACAGGCCGTCCTGTTGCAGGGCCTCGCCCTGGGCCAGTGCGCGGGTCTGCTGGGCCAGTACCGAAAGATGCGCGGCAAGGGTGCTGGTGCCGACCCCGGCACGCACGCCGAGCAGGACGATCAGGCGCGCCTTGTGCGCATGCTGGGCGGTGGCGGCTGGACGCGGCGACAGGGCGCGGCGCAATGCCGCCTCGATGCCGATGTTGTCGCTGTCCAGGTCCAGCACATCGCGCAGGCCGGCACGCAGCGCGATCACCACGCCTTCGACCTGGGCGGCGCTGGTGGCGCCGACCGCGACCAGGGGCAGGTCGGGCTGGGTCTGCTGCAGCTGCTGCGCCAGCAGGCTGGAGGCCGCGGCGTGTTCCGGGCGGAAGTCGAGCAGCACCAGGCTCTGTGGCCCGCGCTGCAGGTCCTGTGCGGAGGTCGGCATGCTGCTGTCCTGCCAGTGCAGGGTGGTGGTCGGCGGCAGTTTCGCCGCCAGCCGGGGCAGCAGTTCGCGATCCATCCCGTACAGGACCAGATTCATCGGTGGTCCTTGCGGATGCAGCGGCTGGGCGGTGGCGTAGGGCATGGGCGTGGTATCGCAGGCATCATGGGAATCAGCGTGAGAAGCCAGGTACCGGATCCTGGCTGATCGGGCCAAGCAGCCAGGACCCCCACTCGGGAAGGTTCGGCTTGGCTTCGCGTTCGCCAGGCAACGGCAGCTCGGTATTGCGCGCCAGCGGTTGCACCAGCCGCGGCGTGACGATGATCACCAGCTCCTTGTCCTGTCGCTTGTAGTCGAAGTTGCGGAAGAACGAACCGATGATCGGCAGGTCGCCAAGCAGGGGAATCTTGCCGACGTTGGAGACGACATTGGAGCTGACCAGGCCACCGATCACGAAGCTCTCGCCGTCGCCCAGTTCGACCGTGGTGTCGGCACGACGCGTGGTGATCGATGGGATCTGCACGCCATTGAGGGCAATGGCATTGCTGTAGTCCAGATCACTGGCTTCGGGTGCGACCTTCAGCGCGATGCGGTTGGGGGCCAGCACCGTCGGGGTCACGGTCAGGCCGATGCCGAACGGCTTGTAGGTGATGGTGGTGGTGCCCAGTCCCTGCGGCTCCAGGATCGGCAGTTCGCCGCCGGCCAGGAAGCTGGCGCTCTGGCCGGACAATGCGACCAGGGTAGGTTCGGCCAGCACGCGTGCCATGCCGTTGCTCTGCAGCAGGTCGACATCGGCGTTCCACAGGCCCTTGGTCGAGCCGAACACCAGGCGGAAGGCCGAAGAAATGGGCGACTCGGCCTCATTGCCGGAGTTGCCTTCCTTCATGCCCGGCAGGATGCCGGTATTGCCCGGCAGCTGGCCGCCCGGGCGGGCGAAGCCATAGGCGAAGTTGCCATTGCGGTTCTGGAAGCTGATGCCGATCTGCTTCAACGCGGTCTTGTTGAATTCGACCACCTTGACCTCGACCTGGACCACGCCGCCGCTGCTGACCGTCGACGCATCGGCAAGCATCCCGTCCTTGCCCAGCGCCATGGCGGCGGTCTTCTGTTCCTGCATGTGCGAGAGCACGCTGTCGGTGTTTCCCTGCAGCAGGCCCTGGTTGTCCTGCTGGGTGAACACCAGCCCATTCGAGCCTGCGTCTGCAGCGCCCTGCACGGCACTCTGTACGCGCACCTGCAGGCGTTGCGGCTCGGCCTGCTTGCGGTGCCACAGCAGGAGCGTCGTTGTACCCGGCGCCTTTCCGACCAGCAGCGCCTGGCGCTGCCCACGCAGCATCACGATGTCGGCGACGCCCGGGTCGGCGATGGCGACCCGTTCCAGATCGGCCGGGAGGGTCCATGGGCGCTGTTCACGCGCCTGCAGTACGAGATCGTCGGCGGCCACGCTTGTCGCCGGAGCCAGCAGCACCAGCAGCAGGGCCAGCCAGCGCTGGCGGAGAGAAGGGCGTGGGCGGCGGCGTTCGGTCATGGATGCGCTCGATGCAGGTCAAAGGGAACCACGGGGGGCGGAGCTGTCGCCACGGATGATCTCGATGCCCGGCGCACGCGGTGCGCTGCGCCGGGCCGCCGGCGCACGCGCCGGGGCCTCCGGGTTGCTTCGGGCCGCGGTGTTGCCGCGGCCGGCGAGAGCATCACCATCGATGCCGGCGAAGGCGTGGTTCTCCGGCCGCTGCAGTGCGAGCTGCTGTTCGGCATCGAGGCCACGCAAAGGATCGATCACGCCACGCGCCTGTGGAAACAGTGCAAGGTCAGGTTGCCCCGTATCAGCCGGGTTGCGCAGGGCCAGGAACAGCTTTCCCTGCTGCGCCCCCAGCAGCAGCCGGTTGGCATCGGCCACCGGCACTGCCAGCACCGCGCTGCGTGCCGGCTGGGTGGCCTCGCTGCCGGAACCATGGCTGCTGCCATTGCCGGTGATGTCCGCGGCGCGGGGGTCGTTGCGGGTATCGCCTTCGTTGCCGGCGACGGCATCGCCGGTGACCGGAGCGATGTCCTGCTGGCCGTAGCTGAGCACGCGCAGCCGTGACAGCAGCAGGCGGGTCTGCGCGGCCTCTGCTGGGCCGCTGGCGTTGGGCTGGACATTGCGCAGGTTGAGGAAGACATCGACGAAATCACCCGGCAGGATGCGGTTTCCGGCGCCGACCAGTTCGTCCACCGGAACGGCCAGTGCGCGTTCGCCCGGACGCAGCTGCAGCGAGAATCCCTGTGCCAGGGCGCTGCTGCTGATGGCGGTGCCCTCGGCGATGTCCTGCACCGGTACCTTGCCGACCACGGCCGGGATGCTGGTGGCGGCACCGGCTACCGCCGTGGTCCGCTGCGCCAGGCGCAGGCTGTTGGCGGTGATCGGTTCACCGGCAGGCAGCCGGGCCACGGCTTCGACCACGGTGATCGCCTGGGCTTCGCTGTGCGCGACAGGGGCGGCCGTCGCTGGCGCGGCCGGTTTGCGCCCGATCATCAGGGCGATCACTGCCAGCAGCACGGCCAGCCCGATCAGGGCGACGGCAGCGATGCGGGTCAACTTGAGCATGGAACCGTCTCCTGTACCGATCGTCAGTTGCCGCTGCCGAGGTCGAGCTGGGCGACCGCGACACTACGGATGGGAGCCTGCATCACCCACTTGTAAAGTGTGGCGGTGCCCGGCAGGAAGGGATGGCTGGCGTAGTCATAGCTGACCGTCACCGTCATGCACTGGGCAGTGGCCAGGCCCGCGCAGGGTGCCTGCGCGGAGACCACGATGGCGTTGCTGCCGCCATTGCTGCAGTCGACACCCTGTCCAGAGAATTTCAACAGCCACTGCATCGAACTGCGGGCTGCGACGCAGGCTGCGGTACGCCGTTCATTGGCGCTGCCATAACGCAATGAAGCGCGAGCGCCCTCGGCCGAGGCCGTCGCCAATGTCTGTTGCGCGGCCATGATCATCACGCCGGAGAACGTGAACAGCAGCAATGGCAGCAGGCCCAGCATCAGCATCAGGGCGAATTCGATGCTGGCCACGCCGCGTTGACGCCGTGGATTGCGGATGTTCATGCCACACCTCCATAGACGCTTGCCAGAACCCAGCCGATGCCTGCGATGGCCAGGTAGGCTGCATAGGGAATGCCGTGTCGTCCCTGGCGGGCGGCCTGCATGTCGCGCAGGGCGGGGTGCGATTGCCATTGGCTGCTGGCGCGGTTGACCTGCATCTGGAGGCCCATGGGCAGCATCACGCCCAGGCGGCGGCCAACAATGATCACTGCCGCGTGCAGGCCGGCCGCGAGACTGGCCACCACCCAGATCGGCAACAGGGCTTTCCAGCCCAGCATCATGCCCAGTACCGCGAAGAACTTGACGTCGCCGGCGCCCATCCAGCGGATGGCATAGAACGGCAGCAGGGCCACCAGGCCGAGCGCCGCGCCCGCTGCGTGGGCAAGCCACGGCTGGCGCGGCGCACTGAACTGCCCCGCGATGATCAATGCGATGGCAATGACGGATGCAGACAGCAGCCAGGCATTGGGCACCCGGCGGGCATACAGATCGCTGATCGCGATCCGCAGGCACACGCCGATGGCCAATAGTCCCAGCAACGTCATCGCACACTCCGTCGTCCGTCATTGGACAGTCTGCAGTTGCCACCGGGCACATCCCAGCACCGCTGCAGGGATGCGCGATGCACGCAGGCTCAGCCGCCGCCGGTCGCAGGTGTCGACCCGGAGGCCTTGGTGGCAAGGTCGGAGAGGTTCTTGAACAGCGTCTCGAAGAACCCCTTGATCTCCTTGTTGCCGACCGCGATCAGGATGCCGGCGATGACGGCGGCCAGCAGCCCGTACTCGAGCGCGGTGACGCCATCTTCTTCCTTCAGGAACTTGCGGATGGATGCGTTCATGGCCTTGTCTCCCTCTACTTGTTGTCTGCAGATGCAGGACACCTGTTGGGCGGTGGCCCGGCTCCGCCGGGATCGTCCGTGGGCCCCGCACGTCCTGGCGGGGTGGCATGACGGGAATGACCCGCCGTGCTCATTCTGGGTAATCGGCCCCGGGGGAAATGCCGGCCGCAACGTCGCAACCACGCGGCGCTGCGCCGGTGGCCGAACTGTTCTGCGATACGGTCGTGGTCATGCGCTCCCCCAGGTGTGGTCGTTTTGAAGCGACCGGATCACCGTGTTATCGACTTTGCCTGAATGGCGGTTGGCTGCAACCGGAACCTATATGCAAATTCGGCAGAAACGCGCCGATCCTTAAACTTTCAGGCTGTTTCTGTGACGTATATCCGTTCGCCGGCAAAACGATTCATCGACGTGCAGATAATGTGATGTCGCAAATGGCGCATGCGAAAATCGTGCCACTGGCGACCACATTTTCTTCATCTGTGTATCTATTTTCTTCAATGCAGGGTTCGGGTTTACCTTCGATGATTATCGGGCATACTCGGTTCCAGGTTGCTGCTTTCAATCGGGTTGGTCGTGCGGCACCGGCCGCAGCGATCCCGGCAATGGCGAAGGTTCCTGGAGGAATGGTGTGGCCCTGTCAGGCAGTGGGGGCCGCAGCGTGTTGCGGATCAAAGGGGGGACGACACTGTCATGGTCGATGGTGGGGTAGAAGACAGCGACGACAGCGGCCTGCGATCGATCGATCTGGCGACGCTGAGTGGCGTGCTTCGTGTGTGCGATGTCGAACTGCTGCTGCTCGATGGCAACGGGCCGCGGGCGGCCTTTGCTTCGCGCGTGCATGAGGAAGCCCTGTTCTGCAGCATCAGTTGCGGCTTCCATTGCCGTGGCCGCTTCATGCTGCCACCCGACTGGGCGATGCTGGGGTATCTGCACGCGACCGATGAAACACTGAGCTGGTGCCACGGGGTGCCGCTTACACCGGGGATGGCACTGACGGTGATGCCCGAGGGCATCAGCGAGTTCACGCTGAGCCCAGGTACGCACATGACCCTGATGCTGGTGCCGGTCGCGCGGGTGCAACGCAAGTTGACCGAGCTGAGCCTGCGCAGCACGCCGCCCGCGGGCCAGGCGCTTTCACTGTTCAATCTGGCGAACGATTCGGCACCACTCGCCCATCATTATCAGCAGCTGCATCTTCAGCTCGGCCAGGGTGCTGGCCTGCAGCCGGAAGAAACCGAGCGATTGCTGCACGAGCACGTGCAGGCCCTGCTCGGTGCAGGCGCCGCCGACCGCCCTGGTTGCAGCCGCGCGCGGCGCACGCATTATCTGATCGCGCAGCGGGCGGAGAACTTCATGCGGCTCAACCTGCGCCGCAATATCTACATGAACGAGATATGCGACGCGGCGGGTGTCAGCGAACGCGGCCTGCGCTATGCCTTCGAGGATCTGTTCGGAACCTCGCCCAACCGTTATCTGTCCATGCTGCGGCTGTGCGCTGCCTGCCGCAGCCTGTCGATGGCCGATTCCAGCCGCCGTTCGGTGAAGGCGATCGCCCTCAGCTGCGGCCTCTGGGACCTCTCTCGTTTTGCCGACAATTACCGCAAGGTCTTCGGGGAACTGCCGCGCGATACGCTGATGCGCGCTCCCGCGCAGATCGGCCAGCCGGCCTGAATCAAGCGCCGCAAGGGTTTCGGGGTGGTTTCTGCCGGAATTGCCCATGCGCTTGCCGATATCGTTGCCGCTTCTGCATAACCCGCTGCCGATTCCGGCCGTGGATTTGCCGGAATGCGCGATTGCCGTGCCGGAATGAAGTGCGCAGCCGCCGCCGCGAGCGCTGAAATGTCAATCACCTGCCAAACGGCAAGTCCACTGACATTCCAGTTGTTCGCCTACGGGGGAAGTGCTCATGAATCGCATCTACCGGCGTGTATGGAACCGCCAGCTCAATGCTCTGGTCGTGGCCTCCGAACTGGCCACCGGCGACAGCGGTGGCAGTGCCGCGCGGGATCCGCGCGCCTTCCTGCTGATGCCCACCACGCTCGCCCTGGCCCTGCTGTGTGCGCTGGCCAGTGGCCACGCAGGGGCCTCCGAATCCAATCAGTCGCTGCGTGATCTGCAGGCACTTGCAGCCAAGTACACCCAGCCCATGCCGGTCAAGGTCGATGCCGAGGTGGCCCTTGCGGCTGCCGCAAGCCAGGCCCAGAGCAGCCCGGCAATCAGCGCGGATGCGCGCGTCGGCCTGCAGTTGAGCACCGCGTCGCTGCCGGTGGTGCGTGACGTGCTGCCGGCCACCGTGCAGGTGAAGCTGGCCGCGAACACGGCGCCGAAGCAGGTCGCCGTCCCGGGGCTTGCTGCGGAAGTCCGCGCGAAAGCCAACATCGGCCTGGGCGGTGCGCAGGTGGCATCCATCGATACCGGTGCAAAAGCGGCCGCCGGCATCAGCGGCGCGCCGGCGGGTGCACTGCGGGGTCTGAAGGCCTCTGTTGATGGGGCGCTGGATTCGAAGCTGAAGGTGGCAAGCCATCAGATCGACGCCCAGGGCCAGGCAAAGGCGACGGCGGCGATCACGCTGCCCGCCAAGGAGGAACTGCCGGGAGAAACCCACGATCGCGCAATCACCGCAGCATTCGATGCCGGTGCAGCGGGCAAGGTGCGCGTGCAGGCGCCGGATGGCCAGGAAGTGGTTGCCGATCGCAATCTGAAGCTGGCGGGCCAGGCAACGGTTGCGGCGCAGAACAGCGCATTGGGTGTCGGGGGGCTGGTGGGCGGCGTGGTCGGCGCGGCGGGCAACGCCGTCGGTGGCGCGCTCAACGGCACGGTCGGCACGGTCGGTGGCGCGGTCGGCGGAGCCCTCAACGGCACCGTCGGCAGCGTGGGCGGCGCCGTGGGCGGCACGCTCAACAACACTGTGGGCGCCGTGGGTGGCGCACTGAATGGAACTGTGGGCACGGTCGGCAGCGCGGTGGGCGGAGCCCTCAACGGCACCGTCGGCAGTGTGGGCGGCGCCGTGGGCGGCACGCTCAACAACACTGTAGGCGCCGTCGGCGGCGCACTGAACGGCGCCGTCGGCACGGTCGGTAGTGTCGGTGGTGCAGTTGGCGGAGCCCTCAACGGCACGGTCGGTAGCGTTGGCGGTGCGGTAGGCGGCACGCTCAACAACACGGTGGGCGCCGTGGGTGGCGCACTGAATGGCGCTGTGGGCACGGTCGGCAGCGCGGTGGGCGGAGCCCTCAACGGCACCGTCGGCAGTATGGGTGGTGCCGTAGGCGGCACGCTCAACAACACTGTAGGCGCCGTGGGTGGCGCACTGAATGGCGCCGTAGGCACCGTGGGCGGTGCGGTGGGTGGAGCCCTCAACGGCACTGTCGGCAACGTAGGCGGCACGCTCAACAACACGGTGGGCGCAGTCGGTGGCGCACTGAACGGCGCTGTGGGCACGGTCGGTGGCGCTGTTGGCGGAGCTCTCAATGGCACCGTCGGCAGTGTGGGCGGCGCCGTAGGCGGCACGCTCAACAACACTGTGGGCGCCGTAGGTGGCGCATTGAATGGTGCGGCGGGCACTGTCGGCGCGGTCGGAGGCGCTGTTGGCGGAGCTCTCAATGGCACCGTCGGCAGTGTGGGCGGCGCAGTGGGCGGCACGCTCAACAACACCGTGGGCGCCGTCGGTGGCACGGTTGGCAGTGTCGGCACTGCGGTCGGCGGCACGCTCAACAACACGGTCGGTTCCGTCGGCGGCCTGCTTAATGGCGCCACTGGCTCCGGCACTGGCCTGGGTGGCCTGCTGGGCAACACGCTCGGCAACGTCGGCAGCGCCGTGGGCAACCTGCTCAACGGCAACCTCAACGGCACTCTTGGCAATCTGGGCAGCGCGGTCGGCGGCCTGGTCGGTGGCACGCTGAGCGGCCTGGGCCTGACCAAGCCCTCCGCGATTCCCCCCACCAGCCCGAAGGCCCCTGCCGCGGCGGATCCGAATGCGGGCCTGGTCATCGGCACCGGCGGCCTGGTCGGCAATGTCGGCCAGCTGATCGGCCCGACCACCACCAGCCTGTTCGGTGGCAATGGCTACCTGAGCAACGGCAACCTCAAGCTCAGCAACGCCAACGTGATGCAGACCTATTCGACGGTCAACGTGCTGGGCCTGCCGGTGGTGAACCTGTCGCCGGTCGGCAGCACCCTCAACGGGCTGGGCGGTGCCGTTACCGGTGGCAGCTCGCACCTGACCCTGATCGGTGGTGTCACCTCCGACAGCTACATCTACAACATCAACAACGGCAACCCGGGCGGCCTGCTGGGCCTGCTGTTGCCGAAGGATTCGCCTGCCTGGGCAGCCAAGTGCCTGGACATCGCCCTGGCCGACATCTCGTGCTGGGCGGTCAACGCCGCGCAGGACTACCAGGTGCTGATGGGCGACGGTGCGTTCGCCAACGGTTCGAAGGAAGTGGTGATTGGTGCCAACGCACGCCACGAGCTGCCGAAGGTTGATGCCAACGTGGCATTCCCGGGTGATGGGGTCAACGACCCGAGCAACCCGACCGGTGTGCCGACCGCCGACTACGCTGCGCGCTTGGGCCATTCGGTGATCGTCGGTGACAGTGCCGTGGGTACGGCCAACGGCCAGACCCTGCTGGGTGCTGAAGCCACCTCCAACCAGGCCAACTCGGTGGCCCTGGGCTATCGTTCGGCCGCACTGCGCGGTGCGCAGGCCAGCTACACCGCGTATGGCCTCACTGCGCCGCAGGTCTCGGCCGGTGAAGTGTCGGTGGGCACCGCCGGTGGTGGCGAGCGCCAGATCACCAACGTGGCTGCCGGCAGCGTCAACACCGATGCGGTCAACGTGGCCCAGTTGAAGGGTGCGATCAGCCTGATCAACGGCGTGGCCGATGCTGCGGTGACCTACGACCTGGATGCGGGCGGCAATCCGAACTATCGCCGCGTCACCCTCGGCGCCGGTACCGGCACCACCACCATCGGCAACCTGGCCGGCGGCGCGATCACCGCAGGCAGCCTGGAGGCGGTCAACGGTGGCCAGCTGGCTGGTACCAATGCAGCCATCGCCAGCTTCTTCGGTGGCCGCGCGGCGTTCGATCCGGCCAGTGGTGTCTTCACCGCACCGCTGTTCGAGATCAGCAGCATCTCCACCGGTGGCGCCATCGCCAAGGGCCTGTATGAGAACGCCACCGACGCGTTCGCGGCCGTCGATGGCTCGCTGGTCAACCTCAACACGCAGATCACCGACATCCGCAATGGCGGAACCAAGTACCTGCGTGTGAACTCCACCGGCACCGAGGCCGTGGCCAGCGGCACCGATTCAATCGCGGTCGGTACCAACGCCCGCGCCACCGCCGCCAACAGCATCGCGGTGGGCGCCGGCAGCCTGGCTGACCGTGCCAACAGTGTCTCCATCGGCGCGGCCGGTGCCGAGCGCCAGGTCACCAACATGGCCGCCGGTACGGCGGCGACCGATGCGGTGAACGTGGGCCAGCTGCAGGCATCCGAGCAGGGCGCCCTGCGCTACGACCTCAACGGCGACGGCAGCGTCAACTACGCCAGCGCCACGCTTGGCCAGACCGGCACCGCCACCACGCTGCGCAACCTCGGCCCGGGCCAGGTCAGTGCCACCAGCAGTGAAGCCATCAACGGTGCCCAGCTGTTCGCCGCCAACCAGGCCGTGGCCACCCACCTCGGTGGTGGTGCAGCGGTCAACGCCAGCGGCGTGCTGACCGCACCGACCTACTCGATCAACAACGTCGCCGCCAACGGCACGATCACCAAGGGCAACTACAACGACGTCGGCACGGCCTTCGACGCGGTCAGCAACTCGCTGGCCAATGTGGCCGACCAGACCGGCGAGATCGACAAGCTGGCCGTGAAGTACGACGTCGATGGCAGTGGCAACGTGATCAACAGCGTCTCGCTGAAGGGTACCGGCACCGGTGCGGTGAAGATCACCAACGTCGCCGCCGGCAGCATCCTGGCCGGCAGCAGTGATGCCATCACCGGCGACCAGCTGTTCAGCACGAACAGCACCATCGCCAACTACTTCGGTGGCACCACCGCCTACAACGGCACCACCAACGTGTGGACCGCACCGAAGTTCAGCATCTCCAGCATCGCTACCGATGGCACCTTCACCAGCGGTGACTACAACAACGTCACCGCCGCATTCACCGCTGTGGACGGCTCGCTGAAGGTCCTCAACCAGCGCATCACCAATGGTGGCGGTGGCAGTGCCTACCTGGCGGTGAACTCGACGGCAGCGGCTGCAACGGCGGCTGGCGCGGAGGCGGTGGCGGTCGGCCCGCAGGCCAGTGCCGCAGGTGCCAGCAGCGTGGCGGTCGGCAATGGCGCCAGTGCCAGCGCGGGCAACAGCGTGGCGCTGGGTGCCGGTTCGGTGGCCAGCGTCGGTGCGCAGAGCGGCTATACCGGCGCCTACGGCCAGACCGGTGCCAGCAACTCGGCCGGTGAAGTGTCGGTCGGCAGCAGCGGCAGCGAGCGCAAGATCACCCATGTTGCCGATGGCTCCGACGACCATGACGCGACCAATGTCGGCCAGCTGAAGAATGGCGTGAACTACGCCATCGACCAGTCCAAGTCCTACACCGACCAGAAGATCAAGAACATCACCAATGTGGCCGGCAGCTTCCGCGCCAACAACACCAACAACCTGGCCGACCCGTCCGCCAGCGGTGCCAATTCGGCCGCCGGTGGTGCAGGCTCCACCGCTGCCGGTGCCAATTCGACGGCGCTGGGCAATGGGTCGCAGGCACAGGCCGACAATTCGGTGGCCCTGGGTGCGGGTTCGGTTGCGAACCGGGCCAATACGGTATCGGTCGGTGCCAGTGGTGCCGAACGCCAGGTAGTCAATGTGGCCGATGGTTCGCAGGCCACCGATGCGGTCAACGTGCGCCAGCTGCAGGCCTCGCAGCAGGGCACGATCCGCTACGACACCACGGTGAACGGCGCGACCAACTACAACAGCGTCACCCTGGGCAGCACCACCAGCGGCCCGACCACGGTGCGCAATGTCGCCGCGGGCACCGCCGGAACCGATGCGGTCAACGTGGACCAGCTGAAGTCGGGCATGGCACAGACCCTGGACTGGTCCAAGGCCTACACCGACGAGCGCATGGGCGGCTTCGAGCGCGACCTGCGCAAGACCGACAACCGCGCTTCGGCCGGTATCGCTTCGGCGATGGCCACCGCTGCCCTGCCGCAGCCCAGCGAAGCGGGCCGCAGCATGGCCTCGGTCGCAGCCGGCAGCTACAACGGTGAGTCGGGCGTGGCGATCGGTATCTCCGGAGTCTCCGAAGGTGGTCGCTGGATCTACAAGTTCAGCGGCTCCACCAACAGCCGTGGCGAGGCCGGCGTGGCCGTCGGTGCCGGCATCCAGTGGTGATCCCCGCCGCCGGGTCGCATGTGCGGCCCGGCATCGCGGAAACGTCTACAGGGGGAACGACATGAAACAGCATCGCATCGCCCGCACCGGCCGGCTGGCCGCTACGCTGGGCCTGATCCTGGGGATGGGGCTGCTGGCCGCGTGCCGCAGCCATGCGCCGGCCGCCGACGGTCCGGCCGAAGCCACCGCCGTCCACTTCCCGGACGCCTCGAAGGCCTCGCTGAAGGAGGGCATCTATCCCGATGTCGCCGACCTGCGCCGCTTCGCGCCGGGCATGAGCAAGCGCCAGCTCTACACCTTGTTGGGCACGCCGCATTTCAACGAAGGCATGTGGGGCGTGCGCGAGTGGAACTACCTGTTCAACTTCCGGACGGCGCAGGGTGCCGAATACTTCACCTGCCAGTTCCAGGTGCGATTCGACAGCAAGGGCATCGCCCAGGGCGGCTACTGGAAGCCGGAATCGTGCGCGGCCGTGCTCGAGCCACCACGGCCACCCGCACCCCCGCCGCCGCCGGCACCGCTACCGGAGCAGCCGCTGCGGCTGTCGGCCGACGCGCTGTTCGGGTTTGACAGTGCAGTGCTCAGCGCAGAAGGCCAGCGTGCGGTACAGGGGGTGTTGGCGCAGGTGCGCGAGGCCGCGCAGGTGCAGTCGATCCGGGTGACCGGATTCACCGATCGCATTGGCAGCGCCAGTTACAACCAGACGTTGTCGCAGCGCCGCGCCGAGGCCGTGCGAAATGCCCTGGTGCAGGGCGGGGTGCCCGCCACCGCGATCAGTGCCGAAGGGCGGGGTGCGGCCGAGCCGATCGTGCAGTGCGAGCAGCGCAACCGTCGCGAGCTGATCGCGTGCCTGGCACCGAACCGGCGCGTTCAGATCGCCGGGATGGCCCAGCCGCGCTGACAGTTCCACGCCGGGGAAGTGTCCCGGTATACCGAGTCCCCCCTGACCGCCGGCAGGACGTGGTTACGTCTCCCCCGTCGACCACGACTGCCGGCGGCTCAGGTTTTCTCCATGGTGCACGCGATGAATGCCCAATTCCTGCCTCTTTCCATGAAGACGGAAGCCACACTGAGTGTGTATGGCCAGCTCGGCAACCATGCCGTGGTGCGCATTCCCGGGCGGCGCCTGCCAGGGTTGATCCTGCAGGCCGATACCGTGGCCGGGTTCCTGGCGCAGCTGCAGGAAGCCCAGGCCTGCCTGCGCAGCGGCCGCGCACAGCGCACCGACGCCGAGCTGGACATGCTCATCGACGTGTTGCAGCAGTGGTATGCGCTGATCGAATCGCGCCTGGCCGACGCCGGCGAGGCGCTGTAGAAGAAAAAGGGGACGGAGCGGATCAAGTCGTTTCCGGTACGGCTGGGGCATTGACGACTTAATCCCCTCCGTCCCCTTTTCTGTGTCATGCGCGTGCGCGGATCAACCAGCAGGCAGCATCCACGCGGACCCGATCGCCCTCGATGAATGGCGTGAATGCTGCCAGCGCCTTGTCGCGGAGCGCGGCGGCGCGTTCTCCGGGCAGGTCTCGCAGGGCAAGACCCAGCGCACCGAGCTGCCCCACATAGGTCGGAAGTTCATTGCGGGCGAGCGAGCAGGACAGGTCCACCGCAGTCACTTCGACGTCCTTCCAGCCGGCGGCCTGCAGCAGGTGGTGGATGCGTTCACCGTCGGCGAAGGCGAACTGCCCGGGTGCGCCAGGTCTCCGCGGCGGCAGATCCAGCTCATCACCGATGGCCCGTTCGGCGGTCGTCATGAACGGGTTTTCTTCTGCGCTGCGCCAAGCGATGAAGCGCAGGCCCGAATCTGGCCTGGCTGCACGATGCAGGTTGGCGAATGCGGCCCCGGTATCCTCGAAGAACATCACCCCCAACCGCGACTGGATCCAGTCGAAGTGCCCAGAGGGCAGTGGGTGCTGTTGCGCGTCGGCGACGATGAAGTCAGCGTCCAGCCCCGCCGCTTCTGCGCGCTTGCGCGCCATTGCCAGCATCGGTGCGGAGATGTCCAGGCCGGTGCAGTGGGCGGCCGGGCGTGCCGCGCCGGTGGCAAGCAGGCTCGCGCCCGTGCCGCATCCGATGTCGAGCAGTTGCGTGATGGTTTCTGGCAACTCGGCGACCAGCAGGTCGGCCATCGGCTGGAACAGGCCGTCGAGGATGGCCTGCTGGGCGACCCAGATCTGGCCGCCGGGGCCATTCCAGAGGGTGTTCTGATCAACGGGGGATGTGCTGGCCATGGCCTTGCCTTGTCCGGAAGTGGCCCATAGGTTGCTGCTTGAAGACGACTTGAGGTCAAGCCCATGCGTGAACTGGATATCGGCGAGGTGGTGAAGCGCAGCGGGGTGCCGGCCTCGACCCTGCGCTACTACGAGCAGCTGGGGCTGTTGCAGGCGCTGGGGCGCCGTGGCCTGCGACGGCAGTATGACGAGCAGGTGCTGGAACGGCTGGCACTGATAGGGCTGGGCCAGGCCGCTGGGCTGTCGTTGCAGCAGATCGGGCTGTCATTGCCACGGCAGGGCTGTATCACCCTGGATCGCGAGGCGTTGCTGGCGCAGGCTGAGGTGCTGCAACGGCAGATCACCCAGCTGCAGCGGGTACGGCGGCATCTGCAGCGGGCTGCGGCATGCCCGCAGGCAGAGGATGCCCGGAAGTGCGGTTCGTTCCGGAAACTGTTGCGCGCGCAGCAGCGAATGGGTGGGTGAGAGGAGGGCATCCACGCATGGCGTGGATCTACTGCACCACGGCTTCGGCAGATCCACGCCATGCGTGTATGAATCAATCGCGGGTGCTGACTTCCCACGTGGCATGCAGCACGCCCGGTACGTGCTCCATCCGCGCCAGCACCACATCCAGCTCGTCGGCACTCACAGCGGTACTGACCAGCACGGCGATCACATCGGAGGGCGCGTCGGCATGCTCGACCACCTGCACGTCGCCTACCGGGTACTGTGCCGCTTCCAGCGCGTCGACCAGCCGTTCGCGCACCCGCGGCACGGCTTCGGCATCCACGCTCAGTCGCACTTCATAGGTGGCTTCGGTGGCGGCCTCGTTGATCGGAATGCGGTTGATCGCGTTTACCAGCGGCCGCAGCAGGGTATTGCCGGCGATGATCAGTACGGTCAGCAGCACGCCTTCGGCCAGCATGTCCGCACCGGTGCAGCTGCCCACCGCCGCCGAGCACCACAGGGTGGCGGCGGTGTTCAGGCCGCGCACGTTCATGCCTTCCTTCATGATCACGCCAGCGCCGAGGAAGCCGACGCCGGAGACCACGTAGGAGATCACCCGCACGGCTTCGGCGCTGCCGGCGATGCGCATGCCCAGGTCGACGAAGGCGGCCGCGCCCACGGCCACCAGTACGTTGGTGCGCAGGCCGGCGGTACGCTGCCGGTACTGGCGCTCGGCGCCGATCAGCGTGCCCAGTACGAAAGCGGCCAGCAGGCTGACCACGGTGTCGGCGAAGGGGCCGGCCTGGAAGGTTTCGATGAAGCGCATGGCCGGAGTCTACCCCGGTCATGTGACGGTGGAACCATGCCATGCGTGGATACCCGGATGGGCCACAAACGACTTGATCCCCTCCGTCCCCTTTTCGGGATCAGTCGGTGTCCTCGACCCGCTCGCCCATCAGTTCGCGCTGGCGCTTGTCCAGTTCTTCGGCATAGCGCTTGCGCACGAAGGCCTCAGAGACCACGCCCAATACCTGGCCGTCGGCAGCCACCACGGCCAGCTCGTCGGCCTGGGTCTGGTCGAAGCGCTGCATCACGCTGACCACGTCGGAGGATGGAGCCAGCGAGACGTCACGGTTCTCGGACAGTTCGCCGATCAGGGCTTCCGGCTTCACGCCATCGCCGTAGACCCGTGGAATCTGCACGATGCCGGCATAGTGGCCCTCGCTGTCGATCAGGATCACCCGGGTGCCCGAGCCCAGCGGAAAGCGCTGGCGGAAGGAGGCCACATCGAGATCGGCCGGGGCGGTGGCCACGCCCTTGCGCATCAGGCGCCCGGCATTGAGGTTCTGCACCCAGCCGACGTCGCGGGCGCTCTTGATGGTTTCACCGCGCAGGTGCATGCGCCAGGTCGAGAACGAGTAGCCGAACCACTGCCTTACCAGCGTGCTGGACACCAGCACCGCGCTCATCACCACGCTGGTCAGCAGGAAGTCGTGGGTGCCTTCCAGCACCAGCATGGCCATCGTCATCGGCGCACCGACCACGGCGGCGGCCAGCGCGGCCATGCCGGCCAGGGCGGCCGAGGTGGCGTCGACCACCGGAACGCCGGTGGCCATGCCCAGCAGCCCGGCGAACAGCGCGCCGACCAGGGTGCCCATGAACAGCGAAGCGAAGAACAGGCCGCCACGGAAGCCGAAGCCCAGCGAGATGCCCGAGGCCAGGCACTTCAGCGTCAGCAGGCCGCCGATCCAGATCAGCGGCAGGTGCGTGGTCAGGTCCAGGTGCAGGGCGCCGTGGCCGGATGACAGCACCTGCGGGCTGGCCAGTGCCAGTGGAATCAGCAGCAGGCCGCCGACCACCGGCCGGCCCCACGCGGGCAGCGGGCTGCGCTTGACCGTGCCTTCGATCGAGGCGATCAGGCGCATGATGGCGATGCCGACCATCGCGCAGCAGCAGCCGAGCAGGCCGTAGATGGCGTAGTCGGCGGCGTGCACGTCGATGGTTGAGGCCGCTGGCAGCAGATAGGCCTCGATGCCGGCCTGGTCGGCCACGAAGG
This sequence comes from Stenotrophomonas sp. 59, assembly GCF_030291095.1. Classification (NCBI taxonomy): domain Bacteria; kingdom Pseudomonadati; phylum Pseudomonadota; class Gammaproteobacteria; order Lysobacterales; family Lysobacteraceae; genus Stenotrophomonas; species Stenotrophomonas sp. 59. Next base: position 2,625,246 of record NZ_CP127408.1, on the reverse strand, counting down.
CGCCAGCCAGCGCGGCGACGGCCACCGGCGCCAGTGCGGCCGGGGTGTAGGCGCCGATGACGATCTCGAAGGCGTAGAACGCACCGGCCAGCGGCGCACCAAACGCAGCGGCGATGGCACCGGCGGCACCGGCGCCAACCAGGATGCGCACGTCGTTGCGACGCAGTCGCATCACCCGGCCCAGCTGCGAGCCGCTGCCCGCGCCCATCTGCGTATACGAAGCCTCCAGGCCGACCGACGCGCCGCAGCCGTTGGACAGCAGGGTCTGGGTCAGCACGATCAGGTTGTCGCGCATCGACATGCGGCCGCCGTGCAGGGCATTGGCTTCGACCGCATCAAGCAGCGGTCGCTTCAGCCGCGTCGCCGCAAGGCTGACCAGGCCGACCAGCAGCCCGCCCAGTGGCAGCACCAGCAGCGCAGTCCAGGTCAGCGAGGGCAGGGAGCTCAGGCGCATGCCTTCGTCCAGCCCATACAGCGTGCCCTGCAACCAACGTGCGATGCCCGACTGCAGCAGGGTCAGGTAGCCGGCGATCAGGCCGACCAGCAGCGCCAGTGCGATGAACCACAGATCGCTGCCGCGCAGGCGCAGGCGCAGGCCCTGGAAGGCCAGATGCAGGCGCGATGGCGAAACAGGCGAAGACATGGTGGCGGCATGATACGCCGCCACCGTGAGCGCCACCGTCACCGCATCGGGCGGCTACCGGCTCAGAAGCGGTAGCGGCCCTGCACGTAGAAGGTGCGCGGGGCGGCCACCATGCGGCCGGCGTTGCCATCGACGTTGCGGGTGTACCAGCGCTTGTCGGCCAGGTTGTTCACGCCCAGCGCGATCTCGCTGTCACCCAGCCCCGGCACCTGCCAGGCCACCTGGGCATTCCACAGGCGTACGCCCGGCACGCGGCCCACGCGCGCGTCGGCGCTCTCGGCCCAGGTGTTGGCGGCGTCGGAGAACTGGCCGCTCTGGTGGGTGCTGGAGACGTTGAAGGTCCAGCCGGCCAGCGCGTAGCGGGCGCCGACGCTGTCGGTGTCGCGCGAGTAGAACGGCACGTCCAGGCCGCGGTTGTCGCCGGACTGCTGGATCGCTTTGGTCCAGGTGTAGTTGGCGTACAGCTCCAGCCCGGCCAGCGCGCTGTCCTCGGCGAAGTGGTACTCCAGTGCGCTCTCCACGCCCTTGTGGTCGGTGGCGCCGATGTTCTGGAAGGTCGGCGGAGTGACGCCCGGCACCTGCAGGATCTGGTTGTCGAAGCGCATCTTGAACACGGTCACTTCCGCGCGCAGTGCACCGTCCTGCCAGCGCGCGCCCAGCTCGGTGGTCTTGGCCACTTCCGGGTTCAGTGGGTTGCTGGCGGTCTGCGAATTGAGCTGGATGTTCTGCACCGGTCCGAACGAGGTGGTGTAGTTGCCAAACACAGTCAGCTGCGGGGTCAGCAGGTAGGCGACGTTGATCGAGGGCAGCGCCTTGTCGTTGCGGCTGCTGAAGGTCGCCGTGCCACCGGCCTGGCGGCGGTCCATGTCGATCCATTCCATGCGCACGCCGGGTGTGATCCGCCACTGGCCGATGGCGATGCGGTCGTCGATGTAGAAGGCGTGCGCATCGGTGGCGTTGTCGAAGCGGGTGGTGGCACTGGCCGCGCCGGTACGGCGGGTGACGGTGTAGCTGCGGTCGTTGCCGCGCTCGCGCAGGAAGCGGTAGCCGGCGGTGATGTCATGCATCGTGCTGCCCCAGTGCAGGCGCTGGGTATAGCGCGGCTCGATGCCAAGCACGCGGTAGTCGCGCGGCTGCACGGTCAACTGGGTATTGGCGGCGTTGATCAGCGAGCTGGCACGGGTGCTCTCGTTGTAATAGGCCAGCACCTCGAACTCGCTGTTGGCCGACAGCGTGTTGGTGTAGCCCAGGTCGATGCCGGTGCGATGGCCCTTCCAGAAATCGGTCGGCCGGGTGTTCTGGAACGGATCGGCCTCGTACTGCGCGCGGGTCAGGCCGCCCGGCGTCAGCGAGCGCACATCGTAGTAGGACAGCTTGGCGCGCAGCTCCTGCTGTTCGTCGATGGCATAGGCGAACTTCAGCGCCAGATCGTTGAAGCGGTCATCGCTGCCCTGGCGCCAGCCGCGGCCATCCTGGCCGGAGTAGAGCAGGGCGGCGCCCAGACCGTTGTCGCCGGTGCCGCCGAGGAAGGCGTTGTACTGGGTGCTGTCACCGCCGCCATGGTCGTAGGCGGTGTAGCGCACGCCCGCTTCGCCGTGCAGGCCGGCCTCGGTGGGAATGGCGCGGGTGCTGAAGTTGATGATGCCGCCCACGTTCTGCGGCCCGTAGCGCACCGCGCCGCCGCCGCGCACCACGTCGATCGACTCGATGTTGGACAGGCTGGTCGGCGCGAACGACAGCTGCGGCTGGCCGTACGGCGCCACTGCCAGTGGCACGCCATCGAGCAGCACGGTCGAGCGCGGCGAGTAGCGGCCGGTGAGGCCACGCACACCGATGTTCAGCGACACCGAACTGCCGGCGGTGCCGGAGTTGTCGGTGACCTGCACGCCGGGGATGCGGCGCATGGCATCGCCGATGCTGGCCGCGCCGCTGGCCTCGATGCGCTGGCGGTCGACCACGGTACGAGCGCCGGCGAAGCTCTTCACGCTGTCATGCAGGCCGGTGCCCAGCCAGCTGCCGGAGACCTGGATGCTGTCCAGCGTGGTGGCGCCGTCCTGGGCGAAGGCGGTGACGGCCGGGAGCAGGCACAGGGCAAGGGCGGCGGCCAGCGGCAGGCGGGCCGGTTGCAGGGCAGGGATGGGCATCGGTGCGGGCTGTGGAAGGTGGTAAATGAGAATTATTGCTGATTCCATTCGTCAATGGAATGCGCCGCCGGTTCACGCTGATTCCCCGGTGGTAGAGTGGGCGATTGCTTCCTGACTCGCTGAGATCCGCCATGTCCCAAGCCGCCTTCTACCCCGTCGGAACCCCTGGCCAGCCGTGGGGAGCGGCGGAACGGGAGGCGTGGCGCGGTCGCCAGCAGCGCCTGCGTCGCTACGACGAGGAGGTGCTGCCGCGCATCGAGGCGCTGGCCTCTCGCTTCGACAAGGTGGCCTACGGGCAGCTCGATTACGCTGGCGAGACCTACACCCTGTTCGCCCTGCGCAGCCGCGACTGGAACCCGGCGTTGCCGGCCGCGCTGGTAACAGGTGGCGTGCATGGGTATGAAACCAGCGGCGTGATGGGCGCGCTGGAGTTCCTTGAGAAGCACGCCGACGACTATGCCGGCAAAGCCAACCTGCTGGTGGCGCCGTGCGTGAACCCGTGGGGTTTCGAGCGCATCAACCGCTGGAACTTCGATGCGATCGATCCGAACCGCAATTTCCGCGCCGATGGTCCGGCACGCGAATCGACCGCTGTCATCGAGCTGATCGCGCCGTACAAGGGACAGTTCGTGCTGCATATCGACCTGCACGAAACCACCGACAGCGACGAGAGCGAGTTCCGCCCGGCGCTGGCCGCACGTGACGGCAAGCCGTTCGAGCCGGGCCTGATTCCGGATGGCTTCTATCTGGTGGACGACAGCGAGAACCCGCAACCGGCCTTCCAGCAGGCGGTGATTGCCGAGGTGGAGAAGGTCACCCACATCGCCCCGGCCGACGACACGGGCGAGATCATCGGTTCGCCGGTGGTCGCCCATGGCGTGATCGAGTACCCGCTGGTGAAGCTGGGCCTGTGTGCCGGCATCACCGGTGCGACCTACACCACCACCACCGAGGTCTACCCGGACAGCCCGCGCGCCACGCCGCAGCAGTGCAATGACGCGCAGGTGGCCGCGGTGTGTTCGGCGCTGGATTACGCGTTGGCGCATCGTTGATCGGATAACCGGCATCCCATCCACGCGTGGCGTGGATCTACCGGGCTCTCATTCCATCCACGCCATGCGTGGATGGCGCGGTGGTGGGTGTGTCACCCCAACGCGTCGGCCCACCACAGCCCGGCCGGCCCCGGCGGCGTATCGCGGCGCCACAGCAGGTCGCTGTGGATGCGTCGTGGCCAGCCGGGCAGGGTCAGTTCCACCAGCTGCCCGCGGTCGTAGCGCCGTACCAGCGCGCGTGGCAGCTCGGCCCAGCCGATGCCGTCCTCGGCCATCTCCATCACCATCAGGTAGTCGGTGGCGGTCCATGCCAGGCCCGTGGCCGCGCGGGTGTGGTCGACCTCCGCGCTCAACCGCACCTGCCGGTGCCGTGCCAGCTGGGCAGCCGCGCGCCGGCCGGCGTCGGCCAGCGGATGGCCGCGCGCCACATACACCGACAGTTCGCTGTGGTGCGCCAACGGTCGCGCCACCAGGCCGTCCGGATAGCCTTCCTGGCGTGGCAGCAGGCCCAGCGCGGCGCGACCACTGCCGACCAGTTCCAGCACGTCGTCGCCTTCGGCATCCAGCCATTCCAGTTCGATCTCGGGGAACGCTTCGGCAAAGCGTTGCAACACACGCTGCGCCGGATCGAGCTGGTACACATCGGAAAACACCACCGTCAGCCGCGCCTCGACCGGCGCCGCCAGGCGCACGCTCAACTGCTGCAGCCGTGCATCGGCGGCGAGGATTTCCTGCGCGTGGCCAAGCACCTGGCGCCCGGCCTCGGTCAGCTGCGGGTAGCGTCCGCTGCGGTCGAACAGGCTGACGCCCAGGTCCGCCTCCAGGTGGGCGATGGCGGTGCTGACCGTCGATTGGGTCTTGCGCAACCGGCGTGCGGCTGCCGAGAACGAGCCCAGCGCGGCCGCTTCGACGAAGGCCTGCAGGGATTCAGGGGAATAGGGCATTGATCCATCGCTCCAGTCGATGGAATCCATTTTGAATCGACCGTAAAAGGCGATGATACTGGCCGCCGTCGCCCCTGTCAGCGGGGGCGTTACGGATCATCCACGCATGGCGTGGATCTACTGATGGCGGGGCACGACCCCCGTCCCGCAAGGAGTTTCACATGTCCCGTACTGTTCCCGCCCGTGGCGCGCTGGTCGCCTGGGCCTGCCTGACCGTGGCGATCGTCGCCGAAGTGGTCGGCACCTCGTTCATGGCCCATGCCGCCCGCGACGGCGGCTGGACCGGCTACCTGATCATGGCCGGCGCGCTGGCGCTGTCCTATTACTTCCTGGCCCTGTCGGTGCGCCGCATCGCGGTCGGTGTCGCCTACGCGGTGTGGGAAGGCCTGGGCCTGACCCTGTTGACCGTGGTCGGCCTCACCGTGTTCGGCGAGAGCCTGTCGCTGCAGCAGCTGGCCGGCCTGGTACTGGCGGTGGTCGGCATCGTCTGCGTAACCCTTGGGGAGGCGCACTGATGAATACCTTGGCCCTGTTTTTCGTGATCTGTTCTGCGCTGATCGACGTCGCCGCCAACATGATGGTGGCCAAGTCGGAAGGCTTCCGCCGCTGGCGCTGGGGTGTCGGCGCGATCGTCATGGTCTGGATCGCCTTCGCCCTGCTGGGCCAGGCGGTGCGCTACATGGACCTGGCTACTGCGTATGCGATGTGGGGTGCGATCGGCGTGATCGGTACCGCCACCTGCGGCCGCCTGCTGTTCGGCAACCGCCTGCGCCCGATCGGCTGGATCGGTATCGGCCTGGTCACTGTTGCGGTGCTGCTGCTGAGTACCGCGAAGTAGCGCTTCGCTGTGCCAACCAAGGTTGGCACCTACCGGAGCTGAAAGGTTGGCGCCTGCCAGAGCGTGAGCCGCCTCGTGCAGGCGCCCCGGGGAGGGTCTCCCCGGGGCGTTGCCGTTTCCGGCGGACTCAGAAGCGTGCGGTGAAATTCAACCGCGTAGTGCGCCCCGGGCCGGGCATCAGGCTCATCGCCAGCGTATCCATGTAGTAGGTATTGCGCAGGTTGCTGACCACCAGCTCCACCTCGGCCTTCGGAGTGAACTGCCAGCGCGCGTAGAAGTCATAGATCGCGGTCGGCAGGTAGATGTTCTGCAACCCGGTCGAGCCGGTGGTGTTCCAGGGCTTGTCCAGTTCATGGGTGGGGCCGCTGTTGTAGGTGCGGCGGATGCCGGTATCCAGCCGCCTGTCGAACAGGCGCAAGCCCAGCGTGCTGTGGATCGAGTACTTCGGCGGATTCTGCGCGTTGACGAACGAGGTGCCGAAGCCGCCATCTACGCAGTCAGGGGTGGTGTCCAGCTTGCTCCACTTCGCATAGGGGTCTTCGCGCAGGCGCTTGGCAGTGGCCGCATCGCAGGTGCGCGCACGCTGGTAGTAGCTGGCCGACAGATCCAGGTAGGCGATGCCGGCGTCATAGCCGGACTGCAGCTCGTAGCCCGACACCGTGTAGTTGTCCACGTTGTCGACGTAGAACGCCCAGTTGCTGGAGTCGAAGCGGCGGGTGATCGCGTTGTCGATATCGTTCTTGAACCACGCCACCTTGAACGCCAGGCGGTCGCCATCGCGCCAGAGGTCCTGCTTGAGCAGGCTGAAGCCGATGTCCCAGGAGCGGTTCTTTTCCGGCTTCAGGTCGGCCACGGGTGCCGAGGTGCTGTTTCCCAGCGTCGATTCGAACAGACTGGGCATCTTCCAGCCCTGCGCATACTTCACGTAGAAGAACATGTCCTCGTCGAGGTTGAAGCGGGCCTCGGCATACGGTGCGAAGCCGTGGCCGGAACGGCGGATCGCTGGCTTGTAGCCCCACGCGGTGGGAATCTGCTTGGTGTAGAAACCGTTGGCGCCGCGCGGGTCGGGAATGAAACCATCGAAGTCGTAGCTCTGGCCCAGCGTGCTGTCGCCATAGGGCGTGGCCCGCAGCGAGTCGTAGGTGTAGTTGCCCTGCGCATCCGGGTACCACTCCTTGTACCAGCCCGGCAGCAGCTGCCCGCCCTTGCTCAGGCGCGCGAAGGTGTAGCGCAGGTCGCGCGATTCACTGACGAAGGCGACGCGGTTGCGGTCACGGGTGCGGTAGTCGATGAAGCGGCCACCAGCGGTCAGCGACAGCCAGTCCCACGGTTGCCACTGCAGCGAGGCGACAACGCTGGCTTCGCGGCGCGTGCCGGAGCGCAGGTAGCGGTTGTTGTTGTAGTCCACCGGCAGCACCGGCGAGTTCGGTGCGGTGTCCTCGTGCTGGAACGCAGCACCATAGCGCAGCGTCCAGTCGCCCAGGCTGTTGTTGAAGCGGGTGGTGTTGCTGCTGTCCACGCCCCAGCGCCGGGTTTTCACGTCCGACTGCAGGCCCGGGCCATAGGTCTCGCCCAGCGTGTCCGGCATCTGGTCGTTGGGCACGTCCTTGAACAGCGGCGTGTTGGCGATGTTGCTGTTGAACATGCGGCTGGTGGCGGTGGTGAACCACAGCGTGCTGCTCAGGTCCAGCCACGGGTGTGCCTCGGGCCGGTAGCGGTGGCGCAGCGAGGTGGCGTTGAGCCGCATTTTCCCGGGCTCGAACTGGAACATGGTGTTGGCCTTGTCCACGTAGGTCACCCATTCGTTGGACTCGCCCACGCGGCCGATCGCCGAGGGCATGATCTCGCCGAAGCTGGAGTTGAAGTAGCGGTGGCTCAGCTCCAGGCGCTGGTCGGGGTTGGGCGTCCAGGTGAATTTCAGCAGCGCCGATTCGTTGTCGGTATGCGTGTTCAGCACCTCATCGCCGGGGTGGTACATGTCCGAGACCGCCTGGCTGGACATGCCGGTTCCGCCGCTGGACAGGTGCTGGTTGTCGTACCGGTGGGCGCCGTTGCTGCCAGCGAAGTAGTTGCCCTGGCGGCGCCGCGCATAGGCCGCCACCAGCTGCCAATCCTCGCCACGCTGGGCGAAGGCCACGCTGCCGTTCCAGTCGCGCGGATCACGCAGGCTGTTGCGGTTGTCGCTGCCGCGCGCGATCTGCTTGAACGTGCGGGTGCGGTCGATGCTGTTGTCGGCCACGCCACCACGCACACGCAGGCCCCAGGCCTGGTCGTCGTCGAGGATGTCATCGACGTTCAGCGTTTCCATGTAGACCACACCACCGATCGCGCTGGCGGCGTTGGCGGCCAGGCTCGGCCCCTTCTCGATGCTGACCGAACTGATCAGGTCCGGGTCGAGGTAGCTGCGCTGCTGCACGCCGGCATAGCCGCGGTATACGTCGATGGCCTGCTGGCCGCCGTCGATGATCACCGGCACCCGGTTCTGGCCCTGAAGGCCACGGATGTTCACGTCCAGCGCACCGCCATTGCGCACGTCGGCGGTGTGCACGCCGACCGCACCGGCCAGCACATCACCGATCGACTGGCCGCGGAACCGCTCCAGTTGCTGGCGGTCCAGGTGCACGCGCGAGCCGCTGTCGCGGTAAACCGCATCGGCATCGGCCAGGCCCCACGGCGATGCGCCTTCGCTGGCCTGGCCGGCGACCCGCAGCGTACCGATCTGGCGCACGCCGGCTTCAGCCGCTGGCGCGGGTTGCAGCACCACGCCGCTGTCATCGCGCTGGAAGGCCAGGCCGGTACCAGCCAGCAGCTGCGCCAATGCCGCATCGGTATCGAGTGTGGCCTGCACGCCATTGCTGTGGCGGCTACGGGTCAGGCGTGCATCGGCGGCGATGGACAGCCCCGATTGCTGGCCGAACGCGGTCAGGGCCTGGTCGAGCGGACCGGCCGGAATCTGCCAGCGCACCGTCGCTGCGGTGTTCTGCGCAAAGGCGGTGGCGGGCAGCAGACAGGGGCTGGCCAGGGCCAGGCAGAGGGCAATGGCCAGAGGGCGGGGGGAGGGGCAAGGCAGTTTCATGGAGGCGGCAACATCCGCAATGGGTTCCCCTGTACTGCCCGGTGAGCGCGAAAAAGGGGAACCGCGTTTTCAGAGCGGACGCACGACGGTCCACCACGGCCAGCGCTGTTCGACGCGGATCGGCAGGGCGCGTGCCAGCAACTGCAGGGACTGAGCGCTGTCCAGCCGCGGCAGGACAGCGGTGACGTTCAGTGCGGCCAGGCGAGGATCACAGCCGAGATAGCCGTGGTGATGGCGGGCCAGCTCGTTGATCACCCGGATCAACGGCATGTCCTGCACCTGCAGCCGTCCGTCCTGCCAATCCCCGCGCAGCGGATCCGCTTCAAGCGGAACGAGCCCGCCCATCGGGCCGATCCGCACCGCACTGCCGGCGGGTACATCCCGTGCCGTGCCGAACTGCGGCAGGCAGCGCACCACACCTTCAAACACATCCAGGCGGCTTTCCTGTCCCTCGCGGCCTACCGCGAAGCGGGTACCGATCGGCTGCAGGCGGGCGCCCGGCACGTGCACGGTCAAGGGCAGGCCTGCGTAGGCGGGCTGGTGGCCGGTGTGCAGCAGCAGTTCGCCGCGCAGCAGGTGTATGGCGCGCCGGTCTCCGCCGATGTCGATGGCTGCTTCGCTGTCGGCGTTGAGCCAGAGCTGGCTGCCATCAGCCAGCGTCCAATGCCCGGTGTGGCCGCCGGCGGTACGCTGGGTCTGCAGCCCTCGCTGGAGTTGCAGCCCGCGCAGGCCCAGCAGCGAGACGCCACCGATGGCGAGGGCGCCGCCCAGGCCGCGCAGCACCTGCCGGCGGCGGCGGCCTGCGGCGCCCAACGCGCTCGCGGCAGCAGGGGCCGACAGCGGCGCGAACGATTGCCAGACCGATTCGACCCGCTGCCACGCATCGGCGTGGCGGGCATCGGCCTGCAGCCAGGCGTACCAGTGTTGCTGCTCGTCGTCACTCCAGCCCTGCTGGCGCAACGCGAACCATTCGGCGGCCTGCTCCAGCGCCGGGCTGGTCAATGCAGCGCTCACGCTGTGGTGTCGCCGGACAGGCGCAGGCAATGCAGCATCGCCTGCGCCATGTACTTCTTGACCATTCGCTCGGACACGCCCAACTGCTGGCCGATCTCCGCATAGCCGAGGCCGGACAGTCGCGCCAGCAGGAAGGCACGTCGGGGTCGCTCGGCCAGCCCGGCCAGCATGTCGGCGACGGCGTGCAGCAGCTGCAATGCCTGCGTGCGCTCCTCGGCCGAGGGATGCACCGGCTCCGGCTGTGCGGCCAGCGCGGCCAGATAGGCGCGCTCCCGGTCTGCGCGCTGCCAGTGGTTGACCAGCAGGGCGTGTGCGATGGTGCTGAGATAAGCACGTGGCAGCCGCAGTTCGGACGGATCGATGCGACGGCTGAGCAGGCGCAGGAAGGTGTCCTGGGTCAGGTCGGCGGCGCAGTCGGCATTGTGGGTGCGGCGGCGCAGCCAGCCCAGCAGCCAGCCATGGTGTTCGCGGTAGAACCCCGCCAGCGCGGTGCTGGAGGTGGCGGGCACGGCCATGGGCATGGATCATTAATGAGAATGATTCCCATTATAGGGTGATCGAGCGGCGCACGACAAATCCTGCGCACGCAGCAGAGGGAGATCGCCGGATTTGCGATGCCCGGCGCGCTCGCCGACACTGCGGTTTTCCACAGGGAGTGCCCGCATGTTCAGCCACGTAACCGTTGGGACCAACAACATGGATGTCGCGCATCGCTTCTACGATGCGCTGTTCACCGCCTTGGGCGCACGCCCCGGCGTCTTCGATGACAAGGGCAGGCTGGTGTACTTCAAGGATGGCCGCATGTTCATCGTCACCGCGCCGATCGATGGGCAGCCGGCATGCCACGCCAACGGCGGCACCATCGGCTTCACCCTTGACAGTGCCGAGGCCGTGCGTGAGTGGCAGGATGCCGGTGTAGCCCAGGGCGGTACCGCCATCGAAGACCCGGCCGGCATCCGCAACATGGCCGGGCGCCAGCTGTTCCTGGCCTACCTGCGCGATCCCGATGGAAACAAGCTGTGCGCGGTGCATGTGATGTCGTGACGCACTGTGGGCAGGGCGGCGCGCGCGTGATAGCACGAAACCACGCGCGCAGGCCGTGACCGCAGGCCGCAACTTCATGCTCTGTCCACTGCGGTTCAGCCAGAATCGGTCGGCTAATTCCTTGATCTACCGGAGAACGCCGCCCCATGGATGTACTGGAGCCGCAACAATCCCCGGTGCGCACCCTTCGGCCTGTGTTCGCCTTCGCGGCGATCGTTGTCGTGGCGTTCGCGCTGTTCGTCAGCCTGTTTCCGCTCGGTGCGGGCCGCCTTCTGGTCAAGGCACAGGACTGGGCCGCACTGAATGTGGGCTGGTACTACCTGCTGGCGATGACCCTGTACCTGGTATTCGTGGTCGGTGTGGCGCTGTCCAAGTACGGCGGCATCAAGCTCGGCGCCGACCATGACGAACCGGAGTTCAGTTACCTCTCCTGGGCCGGCATGCTGTTCGCGGCGGGCATCAGCATCACGCTGTTCTTCTTCTGCGTTTCCGAACCGCTGACCCACTACCTGCAGCCGCCGCAGGGCGATCCGGCCGCGGGCGAGGCCGGTGCGCGCCAGGCCATGCAGCTGCTGTTCCTGCATTGGGGCCTGCACGGCTGGGGTGTGTTCGCGCTGGCGGCGATGGCGATGGCCTACTTCGCCTACCGCCACAACCTGCCGCTGGCGCTGCGCTCGGCGCTGTACCCGCTGATCGGCAAGCGCATCAACGGCCCGATCGGCTACACCGTGGACGCGCTGGGCATCGTCGCCACCGTGTTCGGCATCGGCGCAGACATGGGCTTCGGGGTGCTGCACCTCAATGCGGGACTGGCGCACCTGTTCAACATCCCCCATTCCAACCTGGTGCAGATCATCCTGGTGGTGGCGATGATGGGCGCGGCGGTGGCCGTGGCCGTCTCCGGCGTGGAGAAGGGCGTGCGCTGGATGGCCAACATCAACATGCTGCTGGCGATCGCGCTGGTGCTGTTCATGCTGTTCGCCGGGCCGACGCAGTACCTGTTCAGCACGCTGATGCAGAACCTGGGCGACTACCTGGGCAGCGTGGTCGGCAAGAGTTTCGATGTGTATGCCTACGGCGGCCGCCCCGAATGGCTGGGTGGCTGGACGGTGTTCTACTGGGCCTGGTGGATCGGCTGGGCACCGTTCGTGGGCTTGTTCATTGCACGTATCTCGCGTGGCCGCACCATCCGCGAATTCGTGTTCGGCGTGCTGCTGATCCCGCTCGGCTTCACCCTGGCGTGGCTGTCGATCTTCGGCAACAGCGCGCTGGACCAGGTGCTGCACCACGGCCAGCAACAGTTGGCGCAGCTGGCGGTGGATGATCCACCGACCGTGCTGTATGCGCTGCTGGACGGCTACCCCTGGAGCCGCGCGGTGATCACGGTGACCGTGCTGGTCAGCTTCATCTTCTTCGTGACCTCGGCCGACTCGGGCGCGGTGGTGTTGTCCACGTTGTCGTCGCATGGCGGCGCACCCGAGGACGACGGCCCACGTTGGCTGCGGGTGTTCTGGGGCACCGTGATCGCGGTGCTGACCGCCGGCCTGCTGCTGGCCGGCAGCATCGACGCACTGAAATCGGCGGTGGTGCTGGCGTCGTTGCCGTTCTCGGCGATCCTGCTGTTGATGATGTGGGGGCTGACCCGCGCCTTCAGTGACGAGTCGCACCGCAAGCGCGCGCTGCAGTACCGGCCGTCGCCGTTGATCGGAGACGATCGCCACCACCAGGGCTGGCGCCAGCGCCTGAGCCAGGCCATGCACTTCCCGGTGCGTGACCAGGTCTACCGCTTCATGGATGACACGGTGAAGCCGGCGATGGAGGCGGTGGCCGAGCAGCTGCGCGGGCAGGGCTGGGATGTGGCCACGCGCTTCGAGGCCGGCGACATGGAGTTGACGGTCAACCACGGCGAGCAGCAGGACTTCCTGTACCGGGTGATCCTCAGCGGCTACCTGACCCCGTCGTTCGCCGCGCAGCAGCTGCGCAACCAGCGCTACTACCGCGCCGAGGTGCACCTGTTCGAAGGCAGCCAGGATTACGACCTGGTCGGCTACAGCCGCAAGCAGATCATCAACGACATCATCAGCCAGTACGAACGGCACCTGCAGTTCCTGCACCTGAGCCGGTGATGCGGGAACGCTTCGATGGGTGATGCAGGAATGCCTGGATGGGTAGAGTCGACTGTTAGTCGACTGCCCCTGCTTGCGGACATCGGAAGGCCCGCGCTTCGCGCGCGAGTCGACTGACAGTCGACTCTACCGGGGAGAGGGCCTGCACCTGGGCCGGTGATGCAGGAACGCTTGGATGTGCTTGGATGTGCTTGGATGGGTAGAGTCGACTGTTAGTCGACTGCTCCTGCTTGCGGACATCGAAAAGCCCGCGCTTCGCGCGCGAGTCGACTGACAGTCGACTCTACCGGGGAGAGGGCGTACACCTGGGCCGGTGATGCAGGAACGCTTGGATGTGCTTGGATGGGTAGAGTCGACTGTCAGTCGACTGCTCCTGCTTGCGGACATCGAAAAGCCCGCGCTTCGCGCGCGAGTCGACTGACAGTCGACTCTACCGGGAGAGGGCCTGCACCTGGGCCGGTGATGCAGGAACGCCTCGGTGGGCAGAGTCGACTGTCAGTCGACTCCACCGGGAGGGACGGCGCATCATCGCCGCCCCGTTGCCGCATCAGAACCGGTAGCGCGCCCCCAGCGAGACGAATTGCCCGCGCAGGTTGTACTGGCTGATGTCGAACCCGTTGGAACCGCCAGCCGGATCGAACGGCGGATCCTTGTCGGTCAGGTTCAGCACCGACAGCGACAGCGTGGTATTCGGAATTCCCTCGTACGCTACGTACAGGTCCAGCTGCTGATACGGCTTGATGCGGTCGCGCAGGCCCGGGTTGCTGGTCGCCGTCGCCACGCGCTGGTCGTAGCCGCTCACGTATTGCAGGCTCAGCGTGCTGCTCCAGTCGCCCACCGCCCAGTTCAGCGAAGTGGTACCGCGGGTGCGAGGCAGCGCGCCGTGGCGGTTGTTGCCGGCCCCGTCATAGGGCGCCTGGCCGGCCACGAGCGGCTGCTTGAAGCTGAGCAGGTGGGTCCAGCTGCCGGCCACGGTGAAGTTGCCCCAGCCGTCGGTGCGGAAGGTGCGGCTGGCGTCCAGGTCCAGGCCCGAGGTGGTCAGTTCGCCCTGGTTGGCGTACTGGTTGGTGATGAACTGGATGCGGCCCTGCGCATCACGCTGCACGCGGCCCGGGAACAGGGTCGGGTTGTCGACGATGAACTGCGCGCTGTCCGGCTTGACCAGGTTGTCCTGTTCGATGCGGTACCAGTCCAGGCCGATGCTGGTATCGCCATCCGGCGACCACACCGCACCCACGTTGAAATTGCGCGAGCGCTCGGCCTTCAGGTCCGGGTTGCCGGTGCGGATGTTGGTTACGCCACGGCTGCCGCCGGGCTGCAGCGGATCCAGCGGATCGATCACCGAGCCATAGCTGACGGTCTGGCCGGGCGCGATCTCCGGCAACGAAGGTGCGCGGAACCCGCGCGAGAACGAACCACGCAGCAGCAGGCTGTCCAACGGCTGCCAGCGCAGCGCCACCTTCGGCGAGAACGCCTTGCCGAAGTCGTCGTAGTGGTCGCCACGGCCGGCCACCTGCAGTTCCAGCGTGCGATGCAGCGGCACGCTCAGCTCGGCGTAGGCAGCACTGACCTGGCGCTCGCCGTTGACCACGTTGATCGCCGGGCGCAGTTCGGTGCCCGACAGCACCTGGGCGCTGGTGCGCGCATCCAATGATTCCTTGCGGAACTCAGCGCCCCAGGCGAAGCCGACTGCACCGGCCGGCAGCTCCCACAGCGAGGTCGAGGCCTTCACGTTCAACGCGTGCAGTTTGTACCAGCCCGGGCGCTTTGTCTGCAGCCGCAGGGCATCCAGCGTGCCCGGCGTGCTGGACGGGTTGAGGAAGTTGTAGCTGCCGTCGCGCAGGATCTGCTCGAACGCATAGCGGTTGACGAAGTTGTCGACGTATTCGCGCTGCGCGCTCTGCGAGGTCAGCGCCGCCACTTCCCAGTCCCAGCGCTCGCCACTGCCACGCACGCCGGCCAGTGCACGGTAGAACACCTGGGTGTTGTCCTTCAGGCGCGGGCCGAGGTCGAAGAAGGTGTACTCGAACGGCAGCGGCGTGCTGCCCGGATTGTTCGGGTGCCCGACCGGGAGCACCGCCGGCACGTCGATCAGCGTGCCGGTGGCCGGGTTGTACGCCCGCAGCCCGGGGCCGACGGTCAGCGGCGCACTGAAGATCTGGTCGGCCTTGTTGTGGCTGTACAGCACATCGGCGAAGGCCTCGACGCTGTCATTGAAGCGGTAAGTCGCGCTCAGCGAGGCCTGCAGGCGCTCGGCGCCGGGCTGCAGGGTCTTGAATGGCTGCGCGTTGAAGGCGCAGGCCTGGCCGGGCAGGGTGCTGCCGAAGTCGCTGTACGGGCGCAGCTGGCTGCCATCAGGGCAGTTGGCGAACGGTTGCGGCGCGCGCGGGTTGGACAGCCAGTTGCCACCGGCGGTGGACCAGCCGGCCAGGCGTCCGCCGGGCTTGTCGCGGAAATCGCCGCTGCGGGTGTAGGCGCGCTGGTCGGCATCCAGGCGGTCGCGCTTGAGCAGGTCCAGCCCGAACAGTACGTTCCAGCCCTGCTGTTCCAGGTCGCCGAAGCCGGCCAGCAGGTTGGCCTTGCGTTCGTTCAGGCCGCCCTGGGTGGCGGTACCGAAGCCGCCACCGACTTCCACGCCCTGGAAGTTCCTGCGCAGGATGATGTTGATGACGCCTGCGATGGCATCGGAACCGTACACCGCCGAGGCACCATCCTTGAGTACTTCAATGCGCTCGACCGCGCTGATCGGCAGTGCGTTGAGGTCGACGAAAGTGTCCTGGGTGTTGAGCGCGAAGCCGAAGTTGGATACGCGGTAGCCATTGACCAGCACCAGCGTGTTCTTCGGCGACAGGCCACGCAGGCCGATCGACGCCGAGCCTGCGGCGAAGCTGCCGGTGTACTGCTCGTCGAAGCTGTTGCCGGCATTGGCCGACAGGTTGCGCAGCACGTCGGTAAGTGTTGAGCGGCCGGTCTGCTCGATCTGTTCGCGGCTGACGATCTGCACCGGGTTCGGCCCGGCGGTATCGCTGCGCTTGATGTTGGAGCCGGTCACCAGCACGGCGCCGAGGGTGGTGCTGTCCTTGCCGGCATCGGCGGTTTCAGCGGCGCTGGCAGTGCCAGCCGTGAGGCTCAGCGCGATGGCGCCGGCAAGCAGGTTCAGGGTGGTGCGGTACATGGAAGCGACAACGCCGAACGGGGGAGGAGCCGTCAGTACCGCATGCGACCGTGTGCGCCTTCCAATGACGAAAGCGCATTCAGTTATACATCACAGGTTCTTAACGACCGGGATGCCCCGTTCGTGCGCGTCCTGGTTCTGGGATGGAACCGCGTCAGGCGTTCCCGGAACCGAGGAGGAGGTAGAGTCGACTGGGTAGAGTCGACTGTTAGTCGACTGCTCTTCCGTCCCCTTGCCGGAAACATCATCCCCCCGCGCTACGCGCGAGAGTCGACTGACAGTCGACTCTACCGGGGCAGTGCCATTACCGGGGCAGCGTCTTTACCGGGGCAGCGTCATTACCGGGACAGCGCCGTCTGCTGCCGCATCACTCCTCCTGGGGTCAGATCCCTTTCCAACGGAAAGGGATCTGACCCCGGTTGTCACGGCCGCAGCAGCACCTTGCCATTGCGCCCCGAACCGGCACCGGCCTTCACTGCCTGGGCGATATCGTCCAGCGCGAAGATCTGCTCCACCGGCAGGGTCAATTCACCCTGCGCCGCACGCTTCAGCAGCTCGCCGACCAGCCTGCGCTTGTCTTCCACCGCCATCGCCTGGCTGACCTTGCTGCCCCAGAAGCCCTTCACCGTGGCTTCCTTGTAGATCAGGCCGCCAGCGGGAATGCGCATGGGTTCGCCGCTCATCACACCGAACGACACCAGCGTGCCGTGGTGCCCGAGCAGGTCGACCAGGTCACCGCTGGCGTCGCCGCCGATGGAATCCACCGCGGCTGCGGCCTGCGTTTCGCCGGTGGCTTCACGCACGCGATCCTTCCAGCCTTCTACCGAGGTGTCGAATACATGATCGATGCCGAGCGCCTGCAACTGCGCCACGGCGGCGGCGTTGCGCACCAGGTTGGCCACGTGCACGCCACGCGCCTTTGCCAACATCGCCAGCGACTTGCCGACCGCGCCGTTGGCGGTGTTCTGCACGACCCATTGCCCCGCTTCGACATGCAGGAATTCCAGCAGCATCAGCGCACTCAGCGGCATCGCGATCAGCTGTGCGGCCATTTCGTCGGGGATTGCCTCCGGCATCGGAATCACCATGCGCGCCGGTGCGATGAACGCTTCGGCCCAGGTGCCGTGTACCGAGGCGGCGGCAACGCGCTGGCCGATCTGCAGGCCGTCGACACCTTCGCCAAGGGCATCGATCACCCCCAACGCTTCACTGCCCCCGATCGCCGGCAGCGTCGGCTTGTAGCCGTACAGGCCGTGTACGGTGAGCAGATCGTGGTTGTGGATCGAGGCCAGTACGGTGCGGATGCGCACTTCGCCCGGGCCGGGTTCGGGCAGGGCCGTTTCGCCGACGGCCAGGACATCGGCCGGATCGCCGAAGGAGGAATAAAGGGCAGCGCGCATGGGCGGTGTTCCGGGGAAAGTTGATGTTGTACCGAACTGGGGACGCGCGCGATGTCGACAAGGCGCCGCAGGTGCAACACGGCATCCTGCGACTGATCGTCGCGACATGTGCTGATTACCGCATCTTGTGTTGACGGCTCGGACCATCCCCACTATGTTGTGGCCGTCACTCCCGGTCAGCCGCCGCCGCCGGACATGCAGCAAACGTCCCGCGGCCCGCCCCTGAAGGCTTGCCGTGTCGACGCGGCCGCCATCGCGCGGACCCAGATCGCCCCCACGGCCCGGATACCGGCCGCAGGCGCAGGCAATTGCCGACGACCTGGTGTTCCCGCGCTATGGCATCCCACCCCGACCGCCCCGTGCGCCGGTATCGCGTGCAGGGCCGCCACGGCATCGACCGCCAAAGCGCGTGCGAGCCTGGAGTTCCACCACCATGACCGACAGTACCTTCCGCGTGGCCGATCTGGCCGGCGCTGGCGACGCCTTGCGCGCCGGCGGCGAGCGTGTGCCGACCTGGATCACCAAGGAGGCCGGCAACCGCCGCCTGCCGTTCGACGCCGAGCGCCTGCAACGCAGCATCGATACCGTGCATGCCGAGTTCCCGCAGCTGGATGTGAGCGACTACCGCCGCGTGGTGCAGGCGATGGTCGAGCGCAAGCCCAGCCTCAGTGCCGATGATCTGGTCGATCTGCTGATCCGCGAGGCCGAGTCGCGCGTGGACCTGGTCGCGCCGGAGTGGGAACAGTTTGCCGCGCGCATCTACCTGCGGCGGCTGTACAAGCGTGCCAGCCGTAACCGCTTCTACGATGTCAGCCTGAAGTACGGCTCTTACGTGGGCCTGCAGGAAAGCCTGGCCGACCGCGGCATCTACAGCAACGACATCCTGCGCTGCTATTCCAAGGAAGAACTGCAGCAGGCCGGCGAGATGATCGACCCGGAGCGCGACCGCCTGTTCGCCTACAACGGCCTGTACCTGCTGGCCACGCGCTACCTGGCCAGCGACCGCAGCCGCGAGGTCTACGAACTGCCGCAGGAGCGCTGGCTGACCATCGCGCTGTACCTGATGCAGGAAGAAAAGCCACGCGAACGCCGCATGCAGCTGGTCGGCGAGGCGTACTGGGCCCTGTCCAACCTGTACATGACGGTGGCCACGCCGACGTTGGCCAACGCCGGCAAGGTGGGCGGGCAGCTGTCCAGCTGCTTCATCGACACGGTGGATGACAGCCTGCAGGGCATCTATGACTCGAACACCGATATCGCCCGTGTTTCGAAGCACGGCGGCGGTGTGGGTGCCTACCTGGGCTATGTGCGCAGCAGCGGTGCGCCGATCCGGGGCGTGCCCAACTCTTCCGGCGGCGTGGTGCCGTGGATCAAGCAGCTCAACAACACCGCCGTGTCGGTGGACCAGCTCGGCCAGCGCAAGGGTGCGGTGGCGGTGTATCTGGACATCTGGCACCGCGATATCGAGGCCTTCCTCGACCTGCGCCTGAACAATGGCGACCAGCGCCTGCGTGCGCACGATGTGTTCACCTCGGTGTGCGTGCCGGACCTGTTCATGGAGGCGGTCGAGCGCCGTGCCGACTGGTACCTGTTCGATCCGCACGAAGTGAAGAGCGCCAAGGGCTGGTACCTGCAGGACTTCTACGATGAGAAGCGCGGATCAGGCAGCTTCCGTGACCGCTATGCGGAACTGGTGGCCGACGAGCGCATCAGCCGCCGCACGGTGAAGGCGATCGACCTGTTCAAGCGGATCATGCTCAGCCAGCTGGAGACCGGCAACCCGTTCCTGTTCTACCGCGACGAGGTCAACCGCAGGAACCCGAACAAGCACGCGGGCATGGTCTATTCCAGCAACCTGTGCACCGAAATCCTGCAGAACATGAGCCCGACGCGGATGATCCAGGAGATCGTCAGCGGTGACCAGATCGTCACCACACGCCGCGCCGGCGACTTCGTGGTCTGCAACCTGTCCTCGATCAACCTCGGACGTGCGATCAGTGCGCCCGATGACCTGCTGGCCACCGACGTGCTGGAGCGGCTCATTCCGATCCAGGTGCGCATGCTCGACAACGTGATCGACCTCAACGCATTGCCGGTGCCGCAGGCCACGATCACCAACCGCAAGTACCGCGCCATCGGCCTGGGCACGTTCGGCTGGCATCATCTGCTGGCACAGCAGGCGATCCAGTGGGAATCGCCGGACGCCGAGGCGCTGGCCGACCGCCTGTACGAGCGCATCAACTTCCTGACCATCCAGGCCAGCGCACAACTGGCCAAAGAGAAGGGCAGCTACCCGATGTTCGCCGGCAGCGACTGGCACAACGGCCGCTACTTCCTCGACCGTGACTACAGCGGCGCCGCGTGGGACAGCCTGGCGCACGAGGTCGCCACGCACGGCCTGCGCAATGGCTGGCTGCTTGCGGTGGCGCCGAACATGAGCACCGCGCAGATTGCCGGCTCCACGGCCTCCATCGACCCGATCTACAGCGCGTTCTACTACGAGGAAAAGAAGGACTTCCGGCGGCCGGTCGCCGCACCGGGCCTGTCGCTGGAAACCTGGCCGTACTACGAGAAGGGCGCCTACAAGGTCGACCAGTTTGCCAGCGTGCGCCAGAACGCGCGGCGGCAGCGCCATGTCGACCAGTCGATCAGCTTCAACCTGTACGTGCCCAGCACCATCCGCGCCAGCACCCTGCTGGAGCTGCATCTGACGGCCTGGCGCGAAGGTCTGAAGACCACCTACTACGTGCGCTCCAACGATATCGACATCAGCGAATGCGAGTGGTGCTCGAGCTGACCATCCACGGTAGCGCCGGGCCACGCCCGGCGAGCGCATCGCGCAGCCGTCGCACATTCCGCCGGGCATGGCCCGGCGCTACCACCTGCAGGTAACACCATGGCAACCCCCCTCGACCGCATCAAGATCCTCGAACCGCGCCACCCCAACCGCAGCACCGGCATCATCAACGGCCGCACCAGCGGCATCCTGAACTGGAACGACATTCCGTACCCCTCGTTCTATCGGGCCTACAAGGAGCTGTCGACCAACTTCTGGATTCCCGACGAGGTGGACATGAAGCTGGATGCGCGCCAGTACGGCGAGCTGTCCGGGCGCGAGAAGAACGCTTACGACTCGATCATCGGCCTGCTGGCCACGCTGGATTCGCCACAGACGCGCTTCATCTACAACGTGGCCGAGTACATCACCGACCCGGCTGCACATGCCAACGCGGCCATCATCGGCCAGCAGGAAGTGATCCACAACGAGAGCTACAGCTACGTGCTGGCCTCGATCACCGACCTGCCGAACCAGAACCGCATCTTCGAGATCGCCCGTACCCACCCGACCATCATCAAGCGCAACGCGCCGATCATGGGGGCGTATGACGATTTCATGCGCGAGAAGACCGCCGAGACCCTGCTGAAGTCGCTGATCCAGTCGTCGATCCTGGAGGGCATCAACTTCTATTCCGGGTTTGCCTACTTCTACAACATGGTGCGGCAGAACCGCATGACCGGCACCGGCAAGATCATCAGCTTCATCAATCGTGACGAGCTGGCCCATACCAAGTTCATCAGCGAGCTGATCCGCGCCATCATTGGTGAGAACCCGGAGCTGCAGACCAATGAACTGACCGCGTACGTGCACCAGGCGTTCGAGCATGCGATCGAACTGGAGACGCAGTGGTCCTCGGAAGTGCTGGACGGCATCGACGGCATCGATGTCGAGGAGATGACGCGCTACGTGAAGTACCGGGCCAACAAGATGGCCGGCATGCTTGGCATCGAGCGCCTGTACAGCGACACCACCGACAACGTGATGCCGTGGATCAAGGCCTACGCCGACAACTTCACCGAGACCAAGACCGACTTCTTCGAGATGCGCAATGCAAGCTACAAGAAGACCAACGTCGACAACGGCTTCGACGACCTCTGAGCCGGGCGCGGTGCTGCGCATCCTGCTGGTGGTCGCCTCGCTGAGCGGCAACACGCGTGAGCTGGGCCGTCTGATCGCCGAGCGCTGCCGTACGGCCGGCCATGCGGTGCACTGGCACGAGGCCGACGACCTGCGCCAGGCACCCCCATTGGCGGCCGACGAGGCCGACCTGGTGCTGCTTGGCTGCTGGACCGACAACGCCGGCCGCACGCCGTCGGAGATGAAGGGGTGGGTGGCCGGCATCGCCGAACGGGGCGAGCGGCCGCGGCAGCTGGCGGTGTTCGGCACCGGTGAGACGCAATGGGGGCAGGAGTACTACTGCGGCGCCGTGCACCGGCTGATCCGCTACTTCCGCAGTGACTACCCGCCGCTGGAGATCGAACAGATGCCGCATGGCGTTCGCCACGCCGAGGCCATCAATGCCTGGACCGATGCGGTCCTGGCCCACTACTGGAGCAACACCGATGCAGATCATCGACGCCACCACGCCTGAGCAGTTCCAGCAGCTGCTGGCCGCACACCCGCGGGTGCTGGTGGATTTCCACAAGGACCAGTGCCCCGGCTGCCGGATGCTGGAAATGTCGCTGCACCGGGTAGCTGCCAGCAGTGCGGGGCAGGGCACCACCCTGCTGCGCGTGCAGCTGGAGGTGCTGGGCGAGGCGTTCTTCAGGCAGCTGGGCCTGCGCCAGACGCCTACGCTGGCGTTGTTCCGTGACGGCGACGAACGCACGCGCCTGGCCGGTTTCCAGTCACCGCAGCAGATCGAGGCCGCGATCGCGTTGTACCTATAAGGCCAGGGTGGTTGCATCGGTAGCGCCGGGCCATGCCCGGCGACCGTTCGTGCGATCCTGATTTCTGTAGAGCCGAGCCCATGCTCGGCTGCCGTTCGCGCGGTGCGCGATGAGTCGAGCATGGCTCGACTCTACAAGGGCATCCACGCATGGCGTGGATCTACCGGGGCAGGGTCCGTGCTTTGGCGTCAGGCTCCACTGAAGGTATCCACCAGCAGCTTCACATTCAGCACCACAATCACCAGCGCGATCACCCAGGCAATCGCACCCAGCCAGCGCGGGGCCACCAGCGCACCCATCGTCACCTTGTCGGTCACGATCCGAACCAGGGGAATGATCGCAAACGGCAGCTGCATCGACAGCACCACCTGGCTCAGCACCAGCAGCTTCACCGCACCCTGGTCGCCGAACAGCATGATCACCACCACCACCGGAATGATCGCCAGCGCCCGCGTGATCAGCCGCCGCAGCCACGGCGGCAGGCGCAGGTGCAGGAACCCTTCCATCACGATCTGGCCGGCCAGCGTGGCGGTTACCGTCGAATTCAGGCCGGAGGCCAGAAGCGCAATCGCAAACAGTGTCGCCGCCGCGCCCACCCCCAGCATTGGCGCCAGCAGCTGGTGCGCCTGCTCGATGTCTTCCACATCAAAGCGGCCATTGGCATGGAACACCGCCGCCGCCAGGATCAGGATGCTGGCGTTGATGAACAGTGCCAGGGTCAGCGCGAGGGTGCTGTCGGTCACTGCCCAGCGCAGGGCGCTGCGACGGCCCTCATCGGTGCGCGGATACGCGCGGGTCTGCACGATGGACGAATGCAGGTACAGGTTGTGCGGCATCACCGTGGCGCCAATGATGCCGATGGCGATGTACAGCGCGTGCGGATCGGTTACCACCTGGGCGCGCGGAATGAACCCGCTCAGCACCTCCATCACCGGTGGCGCGGCCAGTGCGATCTGCACCATGAAGCAACCGAAGATCACCATCAGCAGCGCGATCACGAACGCTTCCAGCGCGCGGAAGCCGCGGTTCATCAACAGCAGTACCAGAAGCGTGTCTAGCGCGGTGATCACCGCGCCCCAGAGCAGGGGCAGGTCGAACAGCAGCTTCAGCGCGATCGCGGTGCCGATCACTTCGGCCAGGTCGCAGGCGATGATCGCCGCCTCGCACAGCGCCCACAGTGCCAGATTGACCGGCTTCGGGTAGCGCGCGCGACAGGCCTGGGCCAGGTCCATTCCGGTGGCGATGCCCAGCCGTGCCGACAGTGCCTGCAGGATCACCGCCATCAGGTTGGAAATGAGGATGACCGACAGCAGCAGGTAGCCGAAGCGCGAACCACCAGCGAGGTCGGTGGCCCAGTTGCCCGGGTCCATGTAGCCGACCGAGATCATGTAGCCCGGGCCGAGGAAGGCCAGCAGGCGGAACCACCAGTGCCCCTTGTCGGGCACCGCCACCGAGGCATTGAGCGCGCCCAGGCTGGCCGGGGTGGGGGCCGAAGGGTCGCGGGGTGCCAGGGTGTTCATAGGTCCGAATATAGCTCCTGCTATAGTCATTAGCAATGTGAAACAATCGTCTTTATCGCGTTACTGGTCCAGAATTCAGTTTCAAACCCGGAGTAGACCGGAAGGACAGGCGCAGGCGTGGGCAAGACCGACGATTCGACATCGCTGAAAAGCACCCCCTTGATCGAGGCCGAGCGCCAGGTCGAGAGCTTCCGGCAAGTGCGCGAGGCGCACCGGATGGAGCTGGTGGAGGACTATGTCGAGCTGATCTCGGACCTGCTGGCCGATGGCGGCGAGGCCCGCCAGGTCGATATCGCCACCCGCCTGGGCGTGGCCCAGCCCACCGTGGCGAAGATGCTGCGGCGGTTGGCTCGTGATGGCTGGGTGGTGCAGCGCCCGTATCGTGGCGTGTTCCTGACCCCGGAAGGCGATGCGCTGGCCCATGCCAGCCGCCAGCGGCACCAGACCGTGGAGCGTTTCCTGCTGGCGCTGGGCGTGGACGCGGATACCGCGCGGCGTGATGCCGAGGGCATCGAGCACCATGTGAGCGAGCAGACGCTGGCGCTGTTCGAGGCGTTCGTGCGCAAGGCCGAGGGCGGGGCGCCGTAGCGGTAGCGCCGGGCCATGCCCGGCGGGCGCGTCGCCGCCTTCATGGCTTTCGCCGGGCATGGCCCGGCGCTACCGTGGTTGGATGGCGCCGTTGGGGCAACGGGCCTGCGCTTGCGCGCACGCGCGTCTCGTCCATTCCTTCAACACCGGCTGCAGGCCTTCGTAGCGGCGCCCTTGCCAGCCATTGGCCAGCACCGTGCCGTCGGCATCGATCAGCACCAGATTCGGTGGTGCCAGCCCAGCCAGGGCCTGCAGCGCTGGCATGCGCGCGGCGCGGCGCGGGTCCAGCACCGGCCACGGCATATCCTGCGCGTGCATGTAGCGGCGCAGCGCACTCTCGCCCTCATCCAGACTGACGTACACCACTTCGGTATCGGCGCCGGCCTCGCGCAGCGCATCACGCACGCTGCGCAGCGTGGGTACGAAGGCATGGCACGGTGCACACCAGTCAGCACCGAAGTACAGCGCCACCAGCTTCGGCGGCGGCGTCCACTGCATCGGCCGGAGCGAGCGCTGTTCCGGCCGCATCAGCGAGGCCGAGACCTGCGCGTGCAGGTCCGCAGCCATCGCCGGCGCGCCCAGCAGCAGGGCACAGGCCAGCAACAGCGCTCGTAGTGGCTCAGAACGCATAACGCAGGTTGACGTACCACGAGCGCGCGAAACGCGGCCCGTAGACGTAGTCGCTGTCACGCAGCGCGCCTACCTCCAGATCCTTCTGGCGCTGATCGAACACGTTCTTGACGCCCGCGGCCACCGACACTTCCTGCTGCGCCTGTGCGCCCAGATGCCGGTGCCAGCGCGCGCCAAGATCGGTGACCAGGAACGAGCGTGTGCGGTGCAGTTCGCCCAACCGGTTGTTCAGTACCGACATCGGGCCGGTATGGCGCAGCGCGACGAAGGCTTCCCACGGCTCGGCGGGCATCCAGCTTAGCTGGGCAAGGCCGGTCCAGCGCGGGGTTTTCAGGTAGTCGCGGCTTTCGATGACGGTGTCGCCACCGTCGCCGGTGTCGTCGAAGATGCGCTGCGGTTCGCGGAAGCGCGAGCGGTACCACGAGGCACCCGCGGTCAGGCGCCACTGCGGCGATGGCTGCCAACCGAGATTGGTTTCCGCGCCCAGCACGTTGGAGCCGGAAGCGTTGTAGCGCAGCTGGCTCAACTGTCCGTCATCGCCGCGCTGGATCTCGCCCAGTGCGAAGGTGTCGCGGATTCGTGCATAGGAGGCGGTGGCATCCCAGCTCCACACCGGATTGGCCGGGTCCGATCGCCAGTCGAAGCCGAACAGGGTGGTCAACGCGCGCTCTTCCTTGAGACCGTCGGTGTTGCGCACGCGCACCTGTTCGCCACCCAGCGTATCGACATGCACATCCTCGACGAAGATCTCCGGTGCGCGGAAGCCGGTGGCGATACCGGCCCGCCACTTCAGGTTCGGCGTGGCCTGCCAGGCCAGCGCGATGCGCGGCGAGAACACCGCGTTGTCCAGCTCCGAGCTCTTGTCCACGCGCGCACCCAGCACCAGGTCAACGTTGTCGCGCAGGCTCCACTCGTCCTGGATGAAGGCGCCCAGGTTGTGGAAGGTGGCATCCTCCAGCACGGCAATACGCTGCCCGTCACCGGTGCGGTTGTCGTCGCGCAGCGCCTCGTGCTTGTACTGCACGCCGAAGGCCAGCGCGTGCGCACCCAGCCGCCAGTTCAACTGGCTGTCGATGTAGTGCAGCGGGTTGTGGGTGCGACCGTACTGGCGCCACGAACGCGAGGCCGCGCTGCCGGCCACGTTGTGGTCCAGCTGCGACGGGTCATAGCCGGGCGCTGAGGGATCGGTAACGACGTCGCCCAGACCGCCGTAGAAACTGTCGCGGTCGATGTCGGCGAAGGCGTAAGCCAGGCGGAAATCGACGTCAGCATTGATTTCCTGGTCCCACGACACGCTGCCGCGGCGGTATTTTGTATCCAGCGATTCGGCGATGTTGGCCAGGTATTCCGGCTGCTCCAGTCGGTTGCCGCCACGCCGGGTTTCATCGGTCACCTGCAGGTCCAGGCGCAGCCGCGTGCCCGGCGTGGGCGCATACCAGGCCTGCAGCCCGCCGACCTTGAGATTCTTGCGGGTAATTTCGGTGTAGCCGTCACCGTTGTAGTCGATGCCGCTGTTCCAGTTGCGCTGGGCAATCACTGAAAGCCCGGCGTCGGCATCTTTCGCCACCAGGTCCAGGCGCACGTCGGCGTTCTTCTGTGGCGTGCTCTTCAGGACATCCACGCCGGCCTGCACATGGCCACCGCTGCGTGCCGGGAGCGGCGGAATCAGGTTGATCACACCGGCCACCGCGCCTGGGCCGTACAGCGCCGAACCACCGCCCTTGACCACTTCGATGCGGTCGACGAAGCCAGCCGGAATCTGTTCCAGGCCATAGACGCTGCCCAGCGTGGACAGCAGCGGAATGCCATCGAACAACAGCTGGTTGTAGGCGCCGGGCAGACCCAGCAGCTGCACTTCGCTGGTGTTGCAGTTCTGGCAGTTGCTCTCCACGCGCAGGCCGTTGATCAGCTCGGCGGCGCGCGAGAAGTCGGTGGCCGCGCGCAGCGCGATGTCTTCCTTGCGCAGCACTTCGGTGCGGATCGGGACATCCGACAGCAGGCGTTCGCTGCGGGTGGCGGTGCTGACCTTGACCTGCACGCGGTCCAGTTCGGTCGGCTTCGGTGTGGTTGCCAGTGCGGGCAGCGGCAGGGTCAGGGCGATGGCGGCGGCCAAGGGCAGCCGACGGAAGAGGGGATTGGCAACGGGCATGGGGGCGTCGTCCTTGTGGGGAGAAAGGCGGCGAGGGCGACCTGGCTGACGCATATGAAAGCAGAGGGTTATAGATATAGCAATTGCTATATAAATAAGTCAGTGCAATCACAACGCCGAGAGCGGGATCAGAACATCGCGGACGATAGTGTTATAACATTACACATAAGAACCAGAACCCTGCCGGATGTCATGCACGGCAGGGTGCGAGAGGAGTTGAGGAACGCCGCCCCAGGCCTGGGCCCGGGGCGGCGTTGGCCTTACCAGGCGGCGCGCAGACCCACCTGGGCACCGTGGTTGCGGTAGCCACTGTCGCCACGCTGTACGCGCAGGTCACCCCATGCGCTCCAGCGCTGGCCCAGCTGCAGCTGGGCACCGGCCTGCACTTCGTAGCGGTTCTCAGGGGTCTTAGCGCTCAACGACTCGCTGTTGAAGCGCATGGCTTCATCGCGCTGGCCACGCAGCCAGTTCGCCGCCAGGAACGGCTGCACGCGGTTGCCCTGCAGCGTGCCCTGGCCAAACAGGCGCACGCCGAGGCGGCTGTTGAGGCCGCCGCCGCGACCGTCTTCGACCGTGGTGCCATTGGCCTCGACCAGGCTGTCGCCGTCGTAGTCGGTCCAGGTCAGCTGTGCTTGCGGCTGCAGGTACAGCGTGCTGGCCTCGCTGCTGCGGATGGCCCAGGCATAGCCGGCTTCCAGCGACGCGCTGCGGGTCCTGGAGTCGTAGGTCTCACGGGCGATGCCTTCGCCCTGCACCTCGTTGTCGAAGCGCGCCGCCTGCAGCCAGCCGTCCACATACAGGCCGGCACTGCTCTGTGCATCCTGCACCCAGCCCAGGTAGACACCCGCCGACTTGCCCTTGACCTTGCCGCGGGTGCCATAACCGCTCAGCGTCGACACCGCCTGTGTGGCCGCCTCGCCGCCGCCGAGCATCACGCCGACCTGGCCGCGGCCATCGCCCCAGCGCCAGACATCACTGCCCAGTTGCAGGGTGTTGATGTGGGTGCGGGCATCGACCTGGCCGGCCACGTTTGCCTGCAGCTGGTCGCGTCCGGCGCGCACCCAGGTACCGATGCGGGCGCGGTCGAAACCGGGCTCGCCGCGGTCGTGGCGACGCAGCTGGAACATCTGCACGGCCGCGGCCTGGTTGGCCAGGTACGCGCCAGGCTCCGGGCGCAGCACGGGGACCGGATCGACCGGATCGATGGGATCGACCGGGTCCACGGGGTCGACCGGATCTACCGGACCGGTGCCTTGGCACTCCGGCAGCGACGGATTGATGTCGCACGGATTACCGGTGTAGGCCGAGGTCAGGTACCAGTTGCCATTGGCGGCACCCGGAGTGCCCTTGTGCAGGAAATACTCGTACATGCCACCGATGGCGCGGCCCTGCAGGGTGAACCTGCCATTGCTGGCACCGTCCACCTGCACCAGCGGAATGCCGTTGACGGTCTGGGCACCGGCGCCGGCAATATTGTTGACGGTGACCTGGGTGGTGCCGCTGGTATCGCCGGTGACGTGCATGCGCGAGCTTGCCGCGTCGTCGCCGGCCAGCACGGTGTTGAAGTGCAGGGTGCCGCCATTGCCGGTGTAGTTGCCGTTGACGGTCAGCTGCGGATAGGCCGCAGTGTTTGCAGCACCAAGGAAAATGTCACTTCCCGCACCCAGGGTGAGGTTGCCGGTGTTGCTGTCGCCGGACAGCGTCCAGCGGCCGCCCTGGTCGACGATGACGTCGGCCGGGCCGAGGATGCGGCCGGTGAGGTCGAGGCCGTCGAGGAAGCGCAGCGTGCCGGTTGCGGTATCGGCGATGGTGATGTCGCCGTCCAGCTTGGAGGTGCGGGCGGTGACGTCATAGGTAGCATCGCTGCCGATGTCAATGATGTTCCCATTGCCTCCGACCAGCACAGCACCGTTCTGCAGGGTGACACGCATGACTTCCGGATGCGTCCCGGCAGCAAGCGACAGTGCGGCACCCGCTCGGCCTTCCAGTCGCGAATCATCCACGAGCAGTCCCCAGTAGGAGCTGTCGGGAGACTCGGCAGCGAGCACGGTGGTATAGCTCATGCGAATGCCATTGTCTTCGCCAATGGCGCTGGACCCATTCCGAAGGTTGACTGCAGCAGCGCCAATTCGAATTGCAATCATGTCGCTGGTCAATTGTGTCCTGCTGGCATTCAAGGTGCCGCCGGCGTTTGCATTGAGTGCGAAAAGACGCCCACTGATCTGGCTTCCGTTTGCTGTGATTGAAGCGCGGGGGCGCTCGGGGGAATTTCGTTGCGAAGAGAGGGTCATGCCACCGAGAACCGTTGAGTTATCAAGGATGGCATTGCTGTTTGAAACCTGGCTCGGTGTTGTTGAGGTGTTGTTGAGTGTTGCGCCGTACAGTTGGATGCTTGACGGCTGACCACCTGCAGTTGATGCCGAGCTGATCCTGTCTACGCTTGCGTCGCGAACAATGAGCGTTCCACCGGCCAGCGATACTTGGGTGCCTTCGCGAGGGCTGCCCGGCGTGATCAAGAGTGTTTGCCCTGGGCCGATTGATTGGGCCTGCGCCCCCGACGCTCCAGCGGCCAGAACCAATGCGATGGCAATAATCTGGCTCAGTCCGGAGCGAATGGGAGTGAAAGGAAACTTCGGCGTGAACTGCATCGTGCGCATGGGTGTTTCTCCTTGAAGCTGTTGGGAGGGACCTGCAACCGCAGGTCCGGAGGCGGCACTCTGAGGTTCGGGTCTTGCCTGGGCCATGCAACTAATCTGAAACGCCTGCAGCGACACCGGTTGGGTTCAAACGCCGTTCATTGACGTATTCAGCTGAATGGGTCGCCGTGCCGGAATAGTGCACGGCAGGTGATGGCGTCATGAAGGCCATGTCGGAATTGCGCGAAGTGCCATTCACGCATGTGGATATGTGATGGATCGCTCAGTTCCCGCCGGCAGGCGCGGACGGACTGCTGCGCCGCAGCAGTCGACGTAAAAAGGGACGTGAGTGAATTCGCGCCGGCAGGGCCGTGCGCTGCCCATCCGGCAGCGGCCTGGGAATCAGCCGCGGCGGAATGCGGCGGGGGTACGGGCGCCAACGATGATCATGCGGATCATCGTGGAGATCTGTTCGACCAGTTCCGGATCCCTCTCCGGCGGCAGGTCCATGGCGGTGGCGCCCATCGCGAACACCAGCCGGGTGATGGCCTTGGCCACCAGTTCCGGGGCGTGCAGCACCGCGCCATCCAGTGCGGCCAAGCGCACCAGGTCGTGCTGCAGCTCTTCCTCGAAGTAGTGCAGCTCGCGTTCGACCGCGTGCTTGAAGTCGTCCGAGCCGACCGCACCTTCGCGCAGCAGCACGTGCAGCAGCTTGTCGTCGGCACGCAGCTGCTCCATGAAGGTCTCCACGGAAACGCGCACTACGCTGGTGGCGGTGGAGGTGGCGCGCTGGCGGGCCTCGCCGATGATGGTGCGCAGCGAGCGGCCGGCCGCATCGATCAGCGCCACGGCCAGCTCGTCCATGTCGCGGAACTGCCGGTAGAAGCTGTTGGGCGCGATGCCGGCCTCGCGTGCCACTTCGCGCAGGCTGAGCGTGGACAGGCTGCGGTGCGGCCCGATCAGTTTCAGGGCGGCGGCCAGCAGATCCTCGCGGCTCACCGTACGGCGGGCCGGGCTGTTGGCATCTTCGGGCGTCGACAAGGCGGTGGCGGCGGCCATGGGGGTTCCGGTGGGGCGAGGCTGAATCATACCCAATCCGGTTCAATATACACATGTATACACAGGTGTATGTGCGCCCGTATAGTGCGCCCATGAGCGCTGTCGTCCGTCCGTCCCTGTTCTCTCCGTACCGCTGGCTGTCGCCGTCGCTGTTCGACTTCTGGGCGGGCCAGCTCAATCCCCTGTGGACCCTGCGCGAGCCAATGGCCCGCCTGGTCCGGCGCGAGCCGGCCGGCGAGGGCGCGGCGACCCTGGTCCTGCGCACCAACCGGCACTGGGCCGGCATGCGCGCCGGCCAGCACGTCACCCTTGGCGTCGAGATTGAAGGACGCCTGTGGCAGCGCAGCTACAGCCCCACCGCGTTTGGGCCGCGCGAGCTGGCGATCACCGTCAAGGCGATCGACGGCGGCCGGGTCAGCCAGCATCTGGCCAACCATGCGCAGCCGGGCGAACTGTTCCGCCTCGATGCCGCCTTCGGCGAGTTCCACATGCCGGCCGCAGCGCCGGTGCTGCTGCTGGCGGCCGGCAGTGGCATCACGCCGATGCGCAGCCTGTTGCGCGACGCCTGCCAGCGCCCGCTGGCAGCACCGGTGGACCTGTTCTACTGGGAGCGCACCGCCGCCCATCTGCAGTTCCGTGATGAGCTGCAGGCGCTGGCCGCAGCGCACCCGAACCTGCGCGTGCACCTGCTGACCACCCGCGAGGGCGCGGCGCCGGCCGCCCGCATCGATACCCACGATCTGCAGGTGGCAGGCGATGACACGCCGCTGGCGCAGCGCCATGTGCTGGCCTGCGGCCCGGATGGGTTCGTTGCCGCCGCGCGTGAACGCCTGGTGCACCAGGTGGCCGGCTTCCAGGCCGAAGCCTTCACCCCGCCGGCGCCGCTCCGCGATGCCAGTAGTGAGGGCGAAGTGTCGCTGACCCTGGCCCGCAGTGGCCGCCAGCTGAGCGTGCCACGTGGCCGCTCGCTGCTGGAAAGCCTGGAAGCCCATGGCATCAAGCCCAAGCACGGTTGCCGCATGGGCATCTGCAACACCTGCAGCTGTGATCGCGTCAGTGGCGCCACCCGCCATCTGCGCACCGGCGACCTGCAGTCCGAATCGGCACAGCCGGTGCGGATCTGCGTGAGCGCACCGACCACCGACCTGACCCTGGATCTCTGAGGACGCCTGCCATGACCCGCGCTACCGACCGTGCACTGAGCACCGCCGAGATGCATGCCTTCGGTGAGGAACTCGACGCGATCCGCGACCGTGTGATCGACAGCCTCGGCGCCTCCGATACCCGCTATATCCGCCGCGTGGCCGCCGCCGTGCGCTGGTTCGGCGTGGGTGGCCGTGGCCTGCTGTTCCTGGCGGCGTTCTCGCCGCTGTTCTGGATGCCGCTGCTGTGGCCGGCCGCGATCACCGGCACGCTGCTGCTGGCGCTGTCCAAGATCCTGGAGAACATGGAACTGGGCCACAACGTGATGCACGGCCAGTTCGACTGGACCGGCGACCCCAAGCTCAACGGCAATACCTACGAGTGGGACATCGTTGCCACCGCCGACAACTGGCGCAAGACCCACAATTTCCGCCACCACACCTACACCAACGTGCGCGGCATGGACGATGACATCGGCTACGGCCTGCTGCGCATCTTCCCGGAACAGCGCTGGAAGCCGTTCTACCTGCTGCAGCCGATCATCGCGCCGATCTTCGCGCTGCTGTTCCAGTGGGGCGTGGCCGCGCAGGACCTGCGCCTGGGCCGTTGGCTGAAGGGGCGCATGAGTGCCCGTGCGATGTGGCTGCAGACCCGCCCGGTGGCACGGAAGATGGCCCGCCAGGTGTTGAAGGACTACGTGTTCTTCCCGCTGCTGGCCGGCCCGTTCTTCCTCACCGTGATGCTCGGCAACATGGTGGCCAACGGCCTGCGCAACATCTGGACCTACGTGATCATCTTCTGCGGCCACTTCACCGCCGAATCGGAAACCTTCCCGAAGGAGTGCCTGCGCAATGAATCGCGTGGCCACTGGTACCTGCGCCAGCTGCGCGGTTCGTCCAACATCAGCGGCGGCTTCCTGATCAACGTGCTGTCGGGCAACCTCAGCCACCAGATCGAGCACCACTTCTACCCGGACCTGCCGGCCAACCGCTATGCGGCCATCGCCAAGGAAGTGAAGGACATCTGCCGCCGTTACGGCCAGCACTACAACAACGGCTCGCTGCCGCGCCAGTTCGGCCAGGTGGTCTGGCGCATCCTGCGCCACGCGTTCCCGAGCAAGCCGCGCCGCCTGCCGATGTCGGACATCATGTCCGCACCGGCATCGGCCAACGCGGGCTGATCGACTCAGCCCGCCTTCGCCAGGGCCGCCTGTTCGCGGTCCAGGCGGCGCAGGAAGACCTGCATTTCCTTGCGTGCCTGCTGGTCACCCTTGCTGCC
Organism: Stenotrophomonas sp. 59; assembly: GCF_030291095.1. NCBI lineage: Bacteria > Pseudomonadati > Pseudomonadota > Gammaproteobacteria > Lysobacterales > Lysobacteraceae > Stenotrophomonas > Stenotrophomonas sp. 59. The sequence goes on along the minus strand of NZ_CP127408.1, from coordinate 2,592,059 downwards.
GGCCACGCTCAGTCCACGCTGCCACGCCTCGCGCGCCGCCTGCGGCTGGCCACCGGCAAGCCAGGCTTTGCCGAGCAGCTTCCAGGCGGCCGAGTACTGCGGATCAAGGGCCACGCAACGGCCCAGGTGGGTGGCCGCGCGCACCGGGTTGCCGGCATCCAGCCAGCCCTTGCCCAGGCCGAAGCGCAGCAGCGCGCCGTCCTTGCCGTTGGCAAGCATGCATTCCAGGGCTTCGATGTTCATCAGCGTACCTCCACCAGCAGTTCGGTGGGGCCGGGCTGGAAGCGGCCACGATGGAACAGCAGCGGCGCGCCGCCGTTCTCGTGAACCTCGATGATGCGCCCGGCCAGCAGCAGGTGATCGCCCACCGGCCACATCGCGTGGCGGGTACAGGTGAGGTGGGCGACCGCACCGGCGATGCGTGGTGGGGCATCCTCGTCATCATCCAGCAATGCCAGGCCGTCGAAGCGGTTGCGGACCTGCGGATCGGCAAAGCGCCGGGCCAGCGCTTCCTGGTCGGCTGCCAGCACGCTGATTGCAAAGCGGGTGGCGCGCTGGAAGGTGGACAGGCTCTGTGCGTGCAACGCCAGGTTCCACAGCACCAGTGGCGGCTGCAATGACACCGGCACGAACGAGTTGATGGTCAGGCCGACCGGCTTGCCCTGTGCATCGCGCGCGCAGACGATGGCCACGCCGGTGGGGAAGTGACCGAGCAGCCGCCGCAGTGCACGCGGCGGCATCTCGACCGACGGCACCGGCGCCGGGGCGGGGAAGACCCCCGCCCACGGCCCGGCGTACGGCAGTGTCTCTCCGCTCATGAGGCCCGGGCCTGGCGGTAGCGCCGGCCGACCTCGGCCCAGTTGATGATGTTGAAGAACGCACCGATGTAGTCCGGGCGGCGGTTCTGGTAGTGCAGGTAGTAGGCGTGTTCCCAGACATCCAGTGCGAGGATCGGGGTGTTGCCGGACAGGCCAACGGCTGCACCCATCAGCGGGCTGTCCTGGTTGGCGCTGCTTTCCACCTGCAGTCGGCCGTCGCGATCGCTGGTCAGCCAGGCCCAACCGCTGCCGAAACGGGTCTGCGCGGCCTTGGTGAAGGCGTCCTTGAAGGCATCGAAACCGCCGAGGTCGCGGTCGATGGCCGCTGCCAGTTCATCATCGGGTGCGCCACCGCTGGCGCTGAGCACGGTCCAGAACAGGCTGTGGTTGGCGTGGCCGCCGCCGTTGTTGCGGATGGCGCCGCGCTGCGCCTCGGGCACGGTATCGAGCTGGGTGATCAGTGCCTCGACCGGCTGATCGGCGAGGCCGGCCTGTTCGATGGCGGCATTGAGGTTGTTGACGTAGGTCTGGTGGTGCTTGCTGTGATGGATCTCCATCGTGCGCGCATCGAAGTGCGGCTCGAGGGCGTCATAGGCATAGGGGAGCGGGGGAAGCGAGTACGACATCGAAGCAATCTCCGTGGGGAAGGCCAGAGAGGCTGGCCGTGGGGAGATCGTTATCGCACCTCAACATTGGTTGAGGTCAAGGGGCGGGATTGACATGCGCGCGTTCGTCGCTTTGATTCCTCCCATCAACCTCAGCAGGACAGCTCCCTGCGGCGGCGCGGAGACGGAGTCAAAGGCAAGAGGAAGAGCGGGTTCAGTAGTGCCAGCCCATGGCTGGCAGCATTCATGCAATGCGAGCTGCCAGCCATGGGCTGGCACTACTGAACCCGCTTTTCGAACCTCACCGGCGCGCTGATGTGCGGCCCCCGCCCCTCCCACACGTATCAACAAAAGCGCCGGCAGGCGAACCAGCCGCCGGCGTTCTCATCAACTCAACTCAACCAATTCTTGCAGGCGCCATCCACCTGCTCCCCGCACGCCTGCTGCATCCGCTGCTGCAACCGCGCCAGCGTCTCCGCGCCCTGGTGCTTGCCGCTCCACGCCTTCAACTGCCCGGCCAGGCGCTCGAAGCGTTGGCGGGTGCGCTGGTGGTAGCCCGACGGCTGTGCCTCCAGCTCGGCGATCAGCGAGGCAGTCGCCTGCTCGATGCGTGGTGCATCGTCCGGTGCCAGCTTCAGCAGGCCTTCCACATACAGCACGCCCCACTGCACCCGGGTTGCCGGGCCCTGTGCGCCGTCGTAGGCCCGCTTCAGCCACTCCAGCGCACCGGCGGTGTCGCCGCGCTGCTCGGCTAGTTCGGCCAGTTCGGGCATGTAGTAGTACGGCTGCTCGCTGCGCTTCAGCTCTGCCAGCAACAGCGACTCGGCGCCTGCGTCGTCGCCGACCTGGCGCAGTGCGTAGACCGCGCTGCTGATCGTGGCCTGGCGCGCATGCGCATCGGTGGCGGCAGCGTCGGCAGCAGCCGCGCGTTGCTTGACCCGATCAACCAGCGCGGCGGGCAGTGCACCCTTCGGCTGCTGCTGGCGGGCAAGGGATACTTCGGTCAGCGCACGTGACAATGCGTCGTCGGCGCGGTCGCCGCGCTCGGCATCTGCGCGCTCCAGCGCGACCAGCAGCTGCTGGCCCAGCGTATTGCTGGTAGCCGGCCCAGCACTGGCCTGCTTGACCAGCTGTGCGCCTGCATAGCCCAGCAATTCACGGTTGCGGCGGACTTCGGCCGGCTGCGCCAGCACGGCCTGCAGCAGCTCACGCACCTCGGTGGGCGGTGCATCCTGCTTTTCCGCGGTAGCCAATGCCAGCAGGGCGAAGCGGCGCTTTAGGGCGGCATCCGGTGCGGTTCTGGCAAGCTGGCGCAGCACCTCGGCAGTCTTGCGATCACCGGCCAGGCGATTGGCGTCAACCTCCCAGCCGTAGTCGCCCAGCACCTGCCAATCCTCGGCGGCCAGCCTGTCCGGCGTGGCGAGCGCGGTGGCCAGCGTAGCGGCGACCGCGCTGCGACGGCCGGCGGCCAGGGTCAGTGCGCGGGTCAGTTCGGCTGCATCGTTGCCACCGGCCACGCGGGTGATTTCGTTGCGCTCCGGGTCGAGCACGATCAGGGTCGGGTAGCCGCGCACGCCGAAGCGTTCACCCCAGGCCTGCGCACCTTCCTCGTCGCCATCCAGATAGACCGGCACGAACTTGCCGGTCAGCGCGATGAAGGCGGGGTCCTTGAACAGGCCGGCCTTGAGCTGGTTGCACGGCGGGCACCAGACCGCGCCCCAGTACAGCAGCACCGGCTTGCCGCTGTCGGCGGCCTCGGCGAAGGCATCGTCCACATCGCCCTGGCGCCAGGCGATGGCCGTGGCCCGTGCGGGTGCCTCGGCGGAGTTGGCGGTGGAAACCGGGGCCGGGGTGCAGGCGCTCAGCGCCGAAGCCAGCAGCAACACGGAAAGCGCGACGCGCATCGGCAGCATCTCGAAGGGCGGGGTGACAGGCCATTGTAGGAACGGCCGGGGAGCCTGCTGATTCAGTTTGCTCATGACGGGCGTGCAGCAGGGCATGACGCCCGCCGGGCATTGCCGGGCGGATGCCCTCAGGCCGCTGCCCGCACCATCTGCTGATACACCAGCCCATTGAACTCGCCGACATCGCCGTCCAGCACGAAGCCGTAGCGCAGGTAGGTTGGCACTGCATTGAGGGAAGCACGCACGGTCAGGACCGGCTCGCGCACCTGCGGCAGCACCGCCTCGAACAAGGCATGGCCGATGCCCTGGCCCTGGCAGGCGGGATCGACGAACAGCATCGCAAGGTGCCGGCCCGCCTTCAGTTCGATCACGCCGACGACGCGGTCCTCCTGTTCGGCGACCAGGATCTGGTTGTCGCCCTGCAGGCGCACACCGAATGCGTCGGCGGCGGCGACACTGGCGAACGTGGCGATGCCGTCCGCGCCGAGCGTCGGTGCTACCGCCGCGTTGAACGCGGCCAGGCACACCGCACTGATCGCGGGCAGGTCATCGACACGTGCGGGGCGGATCTTCGGCATGCAGTGTTCTTCCGGTGGTGGGCGGCGCGTCATCGTTGCCCCATGCCTGCACGCTAAGCTGCGGGCATGAGTGATTTCAATCCTGCTTATGCTGCCTTGTTTCCGCAACAGGGCCTGAGCCTGGGCCTGATGACGCCTGTCGCCACACATGAGCTGGCCGATCCGCATGACGCCAGGCGCATCGCACGGCTGGCCGATGACCTGGGCTTCGCAGCGTTGTGGACGCGTGATGTGCCACTGATGGTGCCGCAGGGTCCGGACGCGACAGCGAGCGCGCTGGATGACCCGTTCCTGTGGCTGGGCATGCTGGCTGCGGCGACCGAGCGCATCGTGGTTGGCAGCGCGGCCATTGTGCTGCCGTTGCGCCAGCCGCTGCAGGTGGCGAAGTCGGCCTTGAGCCTGGACCGGATCAGTGGCGGCCGCTTCGTGCTGGGCCTGGGTTCGGGCGATCGCCCGGAAGAGTTCGCCGCATTCGGCGAGGATCTGCAGGGCAGGGCGGCGACGTTCCGCGAACGCTGGACGTTGTTGCGCGCGGCGTTGTCACCGGAGGCCGAAGAAAGGGCAGCGGTAGTGCAGGCCACCGGTGGCTTCGACGTGCTGCCGGCCCCGGCCGCGCGCATTCCGATGCTGGTGGTGGGCACGGCGCGGCAGAGCCTGCAGTGGATCGCACGCGAAGCCGAAGGCTGGGCCACCTATCACCGCGAAGAGGCCGCGCAGGAAGGACGCATCGGCCTGTGGCAACAGGCGCAGGCGCAAGGCGCTGGGCCAGCCAAGCCGTTCGTGCAGTCGATGCTGCTGGATCTGCAGGCCGATCCGCAGGCGCCACCCGAGCCGTTGCCGCTGGGGCTGAAGGTCGGCCGCGACGGCCTGCGCGACTACCTGTTGCGCGTGCATGCGCAGGGCGTGGGGCACGTGATGTTCAACCTGGTCGACAACGGGCGGCCGATGGACGCGGTGCTGCGCGAGATTGGAGAGCAGGTGCTGCCGCATATGCTCCGGTAGGTGTCCACCTTGGTGGACACGCTCTATCGTTGCCACCGCTGCGCTCGCCGGGCATGGCCCGGCGCTACCCGCCGGTGTCCGGAATGTTCGCATCTGCGTATCATTCGCATTTGATATCCCGATGCCGGAGCCCCGTGTGACCCAACGTTCCCCCATGCACCCGACCGGACGCCTGTTCGCCGCGGTCGCTTTCATCGAGGCCGTGACCTGGGCCGGCCTGCTCATCGGCATGTGGATGAAGTACGGCCCCATGGCCAACGTGGCGCTGGTGAAGCTGTTCGGGCCCCTGCACGGCGTGGCCTTCCTGGTGTACGTGGCAGTCACCCTGTTCGCCGCGGTGCGCCTGCGCTGGCCGTGGTGGGCCAGCGCCCTGGCACTGCTGGCAGCGATCCCGCCGCTGGTGACGCTGCCACTGGAATGGTGGTTCAAGCGTCGCGGCCTGCTGGGCCTGCGTGCAATGCGCTGAACCCACTGTTGCGCGCCCATTCAAGAGAATGGGTATCAAATGCAAATACGAGCCGTTATCATTTGAGGGTGGCATCCGGTCCTGAGCAGGGCCGGTGTCGGGTGGGGCGCGCAGGTGCGCCCGGCCATCCTTTCCTGTTACGGCTGGTGTTTCATGCACGCACGTCCCGTCGTTCCCGGCTTGCCGGCGTTGGTGTTGGCTGCCCTGATCGGCACCATGGCGATGATGTCCTTCGTCGCCGTGATCGGCCCGGTAGTCCGCATGCTCGGTTTGTCCGAGTGGCATGCCGGGCTGTCAGTCACCGCCGCAGGCGTGTTGTGGATGCTGGCCGCGCGCCCGTGGGGGCAGCTCAGCGACCGCATCGGCCGCAAACGGGTGTTGATGCTGGCGATGAGTGCCTACACCGTTGTCTACATCGCGCTGGCGGTGTTCATCGACGTTGCCCTGCAGGCGGTGCCGCCAGTGCTGGTATCGGTACTGGTGCTGGTGGGCGCGCGTGGCCTGATCGGCCTGTTCTACGCCGCAGTGCCGCCCACCGCTGCGGCTCTGATCGCCGACAAGGCGCCAACTGGACAGCGTGCCAGCTTCCTCGCGCGGCTGGGCAGCGCAAATGCATTGGGCATGGTGCTGGGCCCGGCCGCCGCTGGCTGGCTGGCCTATACGAATCTCTCGCTGGCGCTGTATGTGGCTGCACTGCTGCCATTGGTGGCGTTGGCGCTGCTGGCCTGGCGACTGCCGGCGACGCCCCCGGTGGCCGCTGGCAACGCACAGCGTCGCACGCCGATGAGTCGCCTCGACCCCCGCCTTCGCCTGCCACAGCTGGCGGCGTTCATCGCGATGGTCTCGGTGACCATCGCGCAGGTCACGGTGGGCTTCTTCGCGATCGATCGCCTGGGCCTGGATGCGGCGGCGGGCGCGCGCATGGCCGGCATTGCACTCACAGCGGTCGGGGTCGGCCTGATCCTGGCGCAGGCGCTGGTGATGAAGCTGGACGTGCATCCACGCCGCTGGATCGTCGTGGGTGCCCTGATTTCCGGCATCGGCTTCGCTTCGGTGGCAGGCGTGCAGCAGGCTTGGCAGTTGCCAGCGGCGTACGCGCTGGCGGCGTTTGGCATGGGCTTCGTATTCCCCTCGTTCCAGGCGCTGGCCGCTGACGCGGTGGAAGCGCACGAGCAGGGGGCTGCCGCTGGCACCGTCGCTGCCGCGCAGGGACTGGGCATGGTGGCCGGGCCGATGCTCGGCACGCTGTTGTATCGCGGCGGGCACAGCCTGCCTTACCTGTTGGTCGGTGCGCTGCTGCAGTTGCTGTGCGCACTGGCCGCAGCGCATCGGATGAAGGAGACCCCATGAACGATTCCCTGATGCAGGGGGCGTGGCCGGAAGCAGCGCCAGTGCCGCTGGAGAGCAGTGACGACGCGTCGCTGTTCCTGCTGCAGCATGCCGGCCAGCACGTGCACGCCCGCGGTTGCCGCGCCACGCTGCCGGCCGGTGCACTGGCGACATTGGCAGAACGCGTTTCGGAGTTCTTTGCGCAGCAGCGCGGCGGTCCGGGCCTGCTGGTTGGCGCTGTGCCGTTCGAACCGCGTGCGGACGATGCGCTTTACCAGCCTGAGCGGCTGCTGCCGGCTCTGCCATTGCAGCCGCAGGCCGCACCGCCGATGGACGGCGCCCTGCTGGCCGAGCCTGCGCCGCAGGACTATGCCGCCGCAGTCGCTGCGGCTGTGCAGGCCTTGCGTGCGCCCGAGCAGAACCTGCACAAGGTGGTGCTGGCGCGCAGCCTGCTGGCCCGCACCCGCCAGGCACTGTCTCCGGATGTGCTGCTGGCACGCCTTGGTGCAGATCCCTCGGTGGCAACCTATGCTGTGCCGCTGCCGGTGGAGCCGGGTCAGGCGCCAGCCTGGCTGGTGGGGGCAACCCCGGAGCTGCTGCTGCGCAAGCGCGGCGCCGAGCTGTTGTCGCACCCGCTGGCGGGCTCCGCCCGGCGCAGCGCCGATGCCGCAGAGGACGAGCGTGCCGCGCAGGCGCTGCTGGCCTCGACCAAGGACCATGACGAGCACCGGCATGTGGTCGAGGCCATCGTCGATGGCCTGGCGCCTTACTGCAGCCACATCGATGCACAGCCGCGCCCGGTGCTGCATGCCACTGCAAGCATGTGGCACCTCGGTACCCGCATCCACGCCACCTTGAAGGATCCGCAGACGTCCGCCGCTGAACTGCTGGCGCAGCTGCATCCCACGCCAGCGGTCTGCGGAACGCCGCAGCTGGCGGCGCTGCAACGCATCCGCGAGCTGGAGCCGGTGCCGCGTGGCTTCTATGCCGGGGCGGTGGGCTGGTTGGATGCACAGGGTGACGGCGACTGGTATGTGGCGATCCGCTGTGCACGACTGCAGGGCGCGCAGCTGCGCCTGTATGCCGGTGCTGGCATCGTCGCTGACTCGCAACCCGAGGCAGAGGTTGCCGAAACCGCAGCCAAGTTCGCTGCCCTGTTGAATGCGCTCGGCGTCCATGAGCCGGCGCCCACCATCGAGCCTGCTGCATGAACGCTTCCTCTGTTTCTTCCCGCCTGCCACTGCAGCAGGTGTGGCCTGATGACCTGGTCGCCCGCTATCGCGAGGCAGGGCATTGGCGCGGCGAGACCTTCCCGGCGTTCCTGCGTGAGCGGGCGGAGCGCTACGCCGACGATATCGCGGTGGTCGCCGGTGATGTCCGCCTGAGCTACGCGCAGCTATGGCACGAGGCCGGACGCATCGGCGCCGGCCTGCTGGCACTCGGCCTGCAGCCGGGCGAGCGGGTGCTGGTGCAGCTGGGCAACAGCGCAGGGTTCATCACTACGGTCTGTGGCCTGTTCCGCGCTGGGCTGGTGCCGGTGTACGCGCTGCCTGCGCACCGCGTCACCGAACTGGTGCATTTCGCCAACAAGGCCGAGGCCAGTGCCTACATCACCACCGACGTGCATGACGGCTTCGATCATCGTACGTTGGCGCGGGCGCTGCAGGCTGAAGTGCCCGCCATACGCGAGGTGGTGATCGATGGCGATGCACAGGAATACACCGCACTGGAGACGCTGCAGGGCGATCGCGGCCAGTTGCCGGCCGATCCGGACCCGCAGTCGGTGGCGTTCCTGCAGATTTCCGGTGGCAGCACCGGGCTGTCCAAGCTGATTCCGCGCACCCACGACGACTACATCTATTCGTTCCGCGCCAGCAATGCGATCTGTGGCATCGACCGCGACAGCGTGTATCTGGTCGCGCTGCCGGCCGCGCACAACTTCCCGATGAGTTCGCCGGGCTTCTTCGGCGCGTTGTACGCCGGTGCCCGCGTGGTGCTCAGCCCGGGCCCCGGCCCGGATGCGGCCTTCCCGCTGATCGCGCGGGAGCGGGTGACCTGCTGTGGCCTGGTGCCTCCGCTGGCCTTGCTGTGGGCGCAGGCGGCCGCAACCAGCAAGCATGATCTGTCCAGCCTGCAGGTGCTGCAGGTGGGCGGCGCCAAGCTGGTGCCGGAAGCCGCGCGGCGGGTGATCGACGGCCTCGGCTGCACCTTGCAGCAGGTGTTCGGCATGGCCGAAGGGCTGGTGAACTACACCCGCCTGGACGATCCGGAAGAACTGATCGTGGCCTGCCAGGGGCGACCGATCAGTCCTGACGACGAAGTGCGCGTGGTCGATGACCATGACCAGCCGGTGGCCGAGGGCGAGGTGGGGCATCTGCTGACGCGCGGCCCTTACACCATCCGCGGCTACCACAACGATGCGGTGGCCAATGCGCGCTCGTTCACCGACGACGGTTTCTACCGTACCGGTGACCGTGTGCAGCAGCTGCCCGGTGGCTACCTGGTCGTACAGGGCCGTGCGGGTGACCACATCAACCGCGCCGGCGAGAAGATCTCCGCCGAGGAGATCGAGGACCACCTGCTGGCACATCCAGGCGTGTTCGATGCGGCCGTGGTCTCCATTCCCGACGAGTACCTGGGCGAGCGCAGCTGCGCCTTCGTGATCCCGCAGGGCGAAGCGTTCAAGGCCCCGGCACTGAAAGCCTGGATGCGCGGGCGCGGCCTGGCCGCATTCAAGGTGCCCGACCAGGTCGTGTTCGTCGACAGTTTCGATACCACTGCGGTCGGCAAGATCAGCCGCCGCGAACTGCGCGCGCAGCTGCGCGCGCGTCATCTGCAACAGACAGGAGGAACGCGCTGATGGCGCTGCCCCGTATCACCGACTATCCCTTGCCGACCGCCGCCGAACTGCCGCAGGCGCGTGGACCGTGGCGCCCGCAGCGCGATCGTGTCGCGCTGCTGGTGCACGACATGCAGCGTTACTTCCTGGCCGCATTCGACGCCGGCAATGCACCGCTGCGGCCGGCCGTGGACAACATCGCACGCCTGCTGGCGCATTGCCGCGCGCACGGCATTCCGGTGTTCTACACCGCCCAGCATGGCGACCAGGACCGCCGCGACCGTGGCCTGCAGGCCGACCTGTGGGGGCCGGGCATGCGCCGCAGTGCCGACCACGAGCCGATCATCGAGGCGCTGGCACCGCAGCCGGGGGAGCACGTGCTGGTCAAGCACCGCTACAGCGCCTTCCAGCGCAGCAACCTTGAAACGCTGATGCGGGTGCGCGGCCGTGACCAGTTGCTGGTCACCGGCGTGTACGCCCATATCGGCTGCACCGCGACCGTGGTGGAAGCCTTCCAGCGCGACATCGAAGCGTTCATTGCCGCCGATGCGGTGGCGGATTTTTCGCGTGCCGATCACGATCAGGCGCTGCACTGGATTGCGCGCACCAGTGGCGTGCCGATGACCACCGACCAGCTGCTGGAGGTGCTGTGATGGCTGCCACCGGTGAGGCGCTGGATCTGGAACGGATGCGTGCCGACGTGGCGCGTGTCCTGGAGTGCACACCGGCCGAGATCGGTGACGACGACAACCTGATCGACCTGGACCTGGATTCGATGCGCATGCTCGGGCTGGTGCTGGCGTGGGGCAACACCGGCCTGCCGCTGGAGTTCTCGCAGCTGGCCGAGCACACCACGCTGCGCCAGTGGTGGGGCGTGGTGCAGAAGCTGCAGGCCGCACAGAGCGCATGAACGCCGTCGCGCTGGCCACGCCGGTGGCATTGACCGAGGCGCAGGCGGGATTGTGGTTCGCACAGCGGCTGGCACCGGACAACCCGTCGTTCAACACGGCACATGCGGTGTGGATCGATGGGCCATTGGATGTGGCAGCGTTCGTCGCAGCGGCAGACCAGGCCGCCGTTGAGGCAGAGGCCTTCGCGCTGCGCTTTGCCGAGGGCGACGACGGCCAGCCCCTGCAGTGGTACGACCCGGCACATGTGCCACGGCTTTCGGTGCGAGACGTTTCCGCCGAAGCAGATCCCGCAGCTGGGGCGCGTGGCCTGATGCAGGCCGACCGGCTGAGCCCGGTGGATCCCACCCGCGACCGGATCAGCCAGCAGCTGCTGCTTGATCTGGGCGGGCAGCGTTGGGTCTGGTACCTGCGTGTGCACCATCTGGCTGCCGACGGCTACGGCATGGCGCTGTTCACGGATCGCGTGTGCGCGTTGTATGCCGGCCGTACCGGTGAGCCGCTGCCGGGGCTGGCGGGCGTGCTGGCCGATGACGTCGCCTATCGTGCCGATCCGCGTCGCGCGCACGCCGGGCAGTGGTGGCGCGAGCACATGCAGGGCGCACCGGCAGGCGTGGGCCTGGCCGGTACGCATGCGGCCAGCGACGACGCGGTGCGTTGGGTGCAGCCGCTCGATGCGGCGTTCCGTGGGCAGCTGCTGCAGGCCTCGGTGCGTTGGCTTCAGCCCTGGCCGGATGTACTGGCCGCGTTGTCGGCCGAGTACCTGCGACGGATGAGCGCCGCCGATGAAGTGGTGCTGGGCGTGCCCTACATGGGGCGGCTCGGCAATGCGTCGGCGCGGGTGCCGGCGATGGTGATGAATGTGTTGCCACTGCGCGTGGCCGCCAGCGAGGGCAGTGTCGAGGCCTTTACCCGCGGGTTGGGCCGGCAGCTCAGCCAGGGTCGCAAGTACGGCCGTTACCGAGGCGAACAGCTGCGCCGGGACCTGGGCCTGGTGGGCGCGCAGCAGCGCCTGCACGGTCCGCTGGTGAATGTGCAGCCGTTCTACAGGCCACTGGCCCTGCCAGGCGTGCAGGCGACACTGGAGGTGCTGTGCACCGGCCCGGTGGATGACCTGACGCTGGGCTTCCGTGGTGATGGCCAGAGCCTGCTGGATCTGGAGATCGAGGCCAACCCCGCGCTGTACGGTCGCGAAGATGTGCAGGCGCACGCGGCGCGGCTGCTGCATTTCGTGTCGGCGGCACTGCAGGCTGAAGACATCGCGGCCGTGCCGCTGGCCACCGTCGAAGAAGCGCAGCAGGTCGTGCATGGTTTCAATACCACCGCGCATGCGCTGCCACCGACAACGTTGGTTGAACTGCTGCAGCAGGGCATGGACCGTGATCCGCACGCACCCGCGCTGGTCTTCGGTGTTTCCACGCTGGACTACGCAACACTGGAAGCGCGCAGTTTCGCACTGGCCGCACAGCTGCGTGCGATGGGCGTCGGCCCGGGCAGCGTGGTGGCGGTGGCGTTGCCGCGCTCGCTGGAGCTGGTGATCGCGCTGGTCGCGGTGCTGCGGGCCGGAGCCGCCTACCTGCCGTTGGACCTTGCCCATCCCGATGAGCGCCTGGCGCGCATTCTCGCCTCGGCACAGCCGGTGTGCGTGCTGGCCGCTGCGGACGTCTCGGCGCGTATGGCCGATGTGCCGGTGCTTGCGCCGGAGCAGTGGACTGCGCTGAGTTTTGCCGCACCATGGGCCGATCCTGCGCCCAGCGATGCGGCCTATGTGATCTATACGTCGGGCTCAACCGGCGAGCCCAAGGGCGTGGTCATCGAACACGGCGCCATCGTCAACCGTTTGCTGTGGATGCGCGAGCACTATGGCTTCCGTGCCGATGATCGCGTGCTGCAGAAGACCCCGGCGACCTTCGATGTCTCGGTCTGGGAATTTTTCCTGCCGCTGCTGTGCGGGTCCACCCTCGTGGTCGCTGGGCCGGACGCGCATCGCGATCCCACTGAACTGGCCCGGCTGATCCGCGAGCAGGGCATCACCACGGCGCATTTCGTGCCTTCGATGCTCGATGCCTTCCTCGTTGCGCCGGCTTCGGCGGAACTGCAGCTGCGTCGGGTGTTCACCAGCGGAGAGGCGCTGGATGCAGCGCTGCGCGAGCGCTTCCATGCACGCGTGCACGCCGAACTGCACAACCTGTATGGCCCGACCGAAGCTGCGGTGGACGTCAGCTACTGGCCAGCGTCGGCGCAGGATCGTTCGCGGCCGGTGCCGATCGGGTTCCCGGTCTGGAATACCCGCCTGTACGTGCTGGACGCCCGCATGCAGCCGGTGCCGGTGGGCGTGCCCGGTGACCTGTACCTGGGGGGCGTCCAGCTGGCGCGTGGCTACCTGGGCCGCGATGACCTGACCGCCGAACGCTTCCTGGCTGATCCGTTCCTGGCGGGCGAGCGCATCTACCGCACCGGCGACGTGGCACGCTGGCGTGGCGATGGCGCGGTCGAGTACCTGGGCCGCAGCGACCATCAGGTGAAACTGCGTGGCCTGCGCATCGAACTGGGCGAGATCGAGGCGGCACTGCGCGAACTGCCCGGCATGGAGCGCGTGGAAGTGCTGCTGCGCCAGGACGTTCCCGGCGATGCCCGGCTGGTGGCCTATGTGCCAACCGCGCTTGCCGACGCTGTGCTGCTGCGCAGTCATCTGGCCACGCGCGTGCCGGACTACATGGTGCCGTCGGCATTTGTCGGTGTGGACCACTGGCCGGTGACCGCCAATGGCAAGCTCGACCGCAACGCGCTGCCGAAGCCGCCGCAGAATGAGGTTGCCGGATTGGCGCCGCGCACGCCGCTGGAACAGGAGCTGGCCGTGCTGTTCGCCCAGGCGCTTGGGCGCCAGGCACCGGTGGCGGTGGATGCGGATTTCTTCAGTCTCGGCGGTGACTCGCTGTCGGCGGTGCACCTGCTGCTGGCGATCGAGCAGCGCTGGCGCTGCGATCTCGGTCTGGGGGCCTTGTTTGCCCAGCCGACCGTGGCAGCACTGGCGGTTCGTATTGCCGAGCCGCCCACGCTGGCCGATCACGCGCTGGGGCCGGTGATCGCGCTGGCCGCGACCGAAGCGGCCGGGACCACGCCGCTGTTCGTGCTGCACCCGGCCGGTGGCATCGCCTGGAACTACCGCACCCTGGCCCGGGCACTACAGCCGGCACGCCCGGTGTATGGCCTGCAGTCGCCGGCACTGGACGCGCGGCAGCCGCTGCCGAGCAGCATCGAGGCGATGGCCAACGACTACGTGCAGCGCGTGGTTGCACTACAGCCGAAGGGGCCGGTGCACCTGCTGGGCTGGTCGGTGGGGGGCATCCTCGCGCAGGCGATGGCGGTGCGACTGCATGAGATCGGGCGCGAGGTCGGCGAGCTGGTGCTGCTGGACGCCTATCCCAGCGAGTGCTGGCGGGCCGAGCCGGAGCCCGATGCCATCGCCGCATTGCGCGCATTGCTGGCGATTGCCGGACATGATCCGGATGCACATCCGGAGCTGGACAGCCGCGAGCGCATTCTCGGCTTCCTGCGTCGTGGCGGCAGTGCGCTCGGCAGCCTGCCGGATGTGGTGCTGGATGGCGTGGTGCGTGCGGTGACCGGGACCAATCAACTGATCCGCGAACACATCCACCAGACGTTCGACGGCACGCTGGTGCACGTCCGCGCTGGCCGCGATCATCAGGCACGGCCACAGCTGCAGTCGGCGTTGTGGCGGACGCATGCGCGCAAGGTGCAGGCGCTGGAACTGCCGTTCATGCACGCCGAACTGACCGGCCGCGATGCGGTGGCGCAGCTGGCACCGTGGTTGTCGGCGCGGCTGCGCCAATGGGACGAGCAACAGGAGATCGCAACATGCAGTTGACCGGTTTTGAAGGCCGCGTAGCGCTGGTCACCGGTGCATCCGGCGGCATCGGTGAGGCACTGGTACGTTTGCTGGCCGAGGCCGGCTGCACGGTGGTGGCGACTGACCGCGACGTGCCATGCGTGGCCGACGCACGGGTACAGGCCTTCGCCCTGGACGTGACCGACAGTGCTGCCGTGGACGCGCTGGTGGATCAGGTGGAGACGCGCGTCGGGCCGATCGCGCTGGCGGCCAGCGTAGCCGGTGTGCTGCATGTGGGCAGCGTCACCGAGACCGACGATGACGATTGGCGGCGGGTGTTCGCGGTCAATGCCGATGGTGTATTCCACGTCGGACGGGCGTTGGCGCGGGTGATGTCACCGCGCCGCCAGGGCGCGATCGTCACGGTCAGCTCGAATGCCGCCGGTGTACCAAGGCACGGGATGGCGGCCTATGCGGCGTCCAAGGCCGCGGCCACGATGTTCACCCGCTGCCTCGGGCTGGAGCTGGCGCCGCTGGGCATCCGTTGCAACATCGTTGCTCCGGGTTCAACACTGACCCCGATGCAGACCGGCATGTGGCAGGACGCGCACGGCGCAGAACGCGTGATCGCCGGCAGCCTGGAGACCTACAAGGCTGGTATTCCGCTGCGCAAGCTGGCCACGCCGGAGGACATCGCTCATTCGGTGATGTTCCTGCTGTCCGAGCAGGCGGGGCACGTGGCGATGAGCGACCTGTACGTGGATGGCGGCGCCACCCTGCGCGGCTGAAACCTGACCGCGCGACATCCGCTGACGCCCGGTAGTGCCGGCCGCTGGCCGGCAACCTCAGCCAGATTTCGGGAATCGCCATACCTCCAGCAAGGCATGCTCCGACATTCAAGCCCAGTCGCCCGATCCACCATGGGCCATGAGCAGCTATCGCCTACGTCTGGGCCGGCATTCGATCATCGGGCAGGCCTACGTTCTGACCACAACGACGCATCAGCGCCGCCGGCTTTTTGAAAGCAAAGTCACCGCTGGCTGCGTGATCCATCAATTCCACTACATCGAACGACGAGGACTCGTACGATCGCTGGCCTGGGTTGTGATGCCGGATCACGTGCATTGGATGCTGGAGCTGACGTCTGCGAACCTGGCGGATGTTGCACGCCGGCTCAAGTCGTCCAGCTCGCTGGCGTTCAACCGGTTGGCGGATCGTCGGGGTGTGGTATGGCAGTCTGGCTATTACGACCATGCGGTGAGGACCGCGGAGTCGCTTGAGCGGCAGGCCCTGTACATCATGGGGAATCCGATCCGGGCCGGGCTCACCGAAGCGATCGGGGAGTATCCGTTTGCATGGTCGGCTTGGCTGTGATGCCGGCCAGCGGCCGGCACTGCCCGGAGATGGCGGGTGACGGCAGGTATTTTGATGCCGGCCAGCGGCCGGCACTACCGGGAGATGGCGGGTGATTGCAGGTAGTGCCGGCCGCTGGCCGGCAACATCGTCCAGTTCGCCGGTATCTGCTTTGACCACGCGGCGAGGGCCGGCCGGAGCGATCGGGGAGTATCCGTTGGCAGGGTCGGCTTGGTTGTGATGCCGGCCAGCGGCCGGCACTACCGGGATATGGCGGGTGACTCTTGGCGGGCGGTCAGGGCAGCGTGAGGCGGTACACCAGCACGCGGTTGTCGTTGTCGTACGGGCTGTCGCAGGCTTGGCCCTGCATGCGGCAATGGCGGGCGATGAAGTCGTTGTCGTTGCCGATCAGCAGCAGCACGTCGTTCGGATGCAGCGGGTCGAGCGCCGGGAGCACATCCATGGCTTCCCACTTTTCCGACAGCAGCCCGGGATGCGGGCCGCGCTTCGTGTCCAGGTCCAGCCCGGCACGCGCAAGCTGCGGGCGGTCGAGCAGGTTCAGCAGTTCATCGCTGCGGGCTGGCATGATCTCCGGCTTCAGTGCAGTACCGGTCGGGTTGGCCAGCACCGAGGCCGTGCCGGTTTCATACGCACTTTCGGCGAGGTTGGTGGCATCGGTCACATCCACCAGCAGCACCGATTTGTAGACGATCGGGTCGTCGCCGTCCTTGCCCAATCCATTGCCATCGCGGGCCAGCAGCAGGAAGCGGGTGGCATCCAGCGCACGCAGCTCACTCTGCGCCGCGGTACGGTCCAGCTTGCCCTTGCCATCGTGTGCATAGGCAGGCAACGCCATCACGTAATGGCCGATCGGCTGCTGTGGCGTTGGCGAGGTTGTCACGTCGTAGACCAGCACACGGGTGTTGATGCGACCGGCCGCATTGCCCTGTGCGCTGTCCTGCAGCGTCGCGCTCTGCAGGGCCACGAACAGGCGGCTGCCGTCGGGCGAGAGGCCCATGCCTTCCACGCCCTGGTTGTTGCGGCGCCCAGTCTGCGGCGGCGCCAGCGAACCGAAGGCGGGCTTGCCATCGCGCTGGGGACGGATCGCAGGCGGTGCAACGATCACGCCCTGCAGCTGGCCCTGTGCATCGAAGTAGTAGACGTTGGCGGTGTACTCGTCGCCGATGTAGAAGTGGCCATCGGCGGTGAACTGCAGCGATTCCGCGTCCAGCGAAACCTTGCCCGCACCGGTGCCGCTGGCCGGCGAGGGCAGCACCACCTCGCGCTGGGTGATCGTGTGGTCGCCCGGGTCGGCGCCGGTGAACGGCCGGCCGTTGAAGTCCTTCAGCACCACGCCCTTGTCCGGCACCATCGTCAGCGTGCCCAGCGCACCGGGCTTGCCCGGGATGACGTCGATACGCAGCTGCATGCGCTCCACGCGGCCGGTGTAGTCGTAGAACAGGCCGGCTTCTGGATCGTTGCGGCCACGGTCGGGCAGGGTCCACAACACGCCTTCGTAGCCGTTGGCGGTCCGTTTCCAGGTGCCGGGCTGCACCGCCAGCGACGAGAACGAGCCCAGCGTGTCGCCAAGGAAGTCCACCGTGCCCGCCGGCAGCCGCCCGGCCGCGACCAGCCCCTTGTCCACGTAGGTGCGGCCACCCAGTTCCAGCGTGCGGGGTGGTGCACCACTGGCCTCGTGCGGGGCGGAGTAGCCACCGGCGGATAGGGTGGCCAGCAGCAGGGCGGTCGCGAGCATCGGTGGACTCCGGGCGTTCGATCAGAAGCGAAGGTCGATCGTACCGAACACCTGGCGCGGTGCCGAGGCATGGAACACGTACAGCTTGCCGGACGGATCGCTCGGTGCGAACACGCTCGAATCCAGGTTGCTGGCGTATCGCTTGTTGGTCAGGTTGGTCACGTTGAACGACAGGCGCATGCCCTTGGCGAAACCGACCTGGCCGAAGTCATAGCCACCGGCCAGATCGAACACGGTGAAGCCACCGAAGCCCTGGTCGTTGGTGTAGGTGTAGAAGCGCTCGCCGGTGTACTTGCCGCGCAGGCTGGCGAACCAGCCGTTGTCACGCCAGGTGATCTCGGTGGCCAGCAGCTGTTTGGGCGTATCGGTCTGGATCTTGCCCTTGATCTGCTGCTCGACGCCCGCCTGCACGTAGTTGGACGCATAGGTCGAGCGGTTCAGCGAGGCCGACGTGTACCAGCTGAAGTGCTCGTTCGGGGTCCACAGCACGGTCAGCTCGGCGCCACGGCTGTCGACGCCGCCGACGTTGTAGAAGCGGTTGCCGCAGGTCGGGCCGACCGGCTGCCGTGAGTCGCAGGGGTTGTACTGCAGCAGGCGGTTGTCGAAACGCACGCTGTAGGCCGCGATCGAGGCCTGCAGGGTGTCAGTGACGAAGCGGTAGCCGGCCTCAAGCGAACGGGATTCTTCCGGCTTCAGGTCGCCCTGTGCGTTCCAGGTGGCCTGGCTGACCGCCTGCGGGCCCAGCTTGAAGCCGCCCTGGAACATGGCGATGTTCTCGGCGTAGCTGGCGAACACTTCGTGATGCTCGGCCAGGCGGAAGTTGGCGCCCACGCTTGGCAGGAAGTTCTTGCTGGCCTTCAGTGAGCCAGTGGCGAACTGGTTGTTGGAGGTCGGCGAGATCGGCGTCTTCGCGTCGCCCGGCAGCGCCTGTGCGTCGGAGGTGGCATGCGGGCTCTTGGCGCCGAACTCCAGGGTCAGGCGATCATCGAGCAGGCGCCAGGTGTCCTTCAGGAAGAACTGATGGGTCTTCCAGCGCGTGCGCTGGGCGAACACGCCGACATCGGAGGGCAGGGTGTTCATGCCACTCAGGTCGCGCGGGCCGTCCACGGCGGTCTGGTAGCGTTCGGCGCTGCTGGTGTTGCGCTCGTACCAGACGCCACCCTCGATGCGGTGCGCGCCCAGTTCCCAATCGAATGACAGCGTGCCGCCATCGCGGTCGATGGTATAGATCGTGTTGCGGAAGATGATCGGGATTTCCTGCGCGGTGCCCTTGTTCGACCACGCACCGCTGTTCCAGTTGTGGCCTTCGCCGCGATCGTCGTGGTGATAGGCCAGCGCCCGCAGGCTGAAGCCATCGGCCAGGAAGAAGTCGCCCGCCAGGTAGTAGAGGTTGTCATCGCGCAGGATCTGCCCTGCGGTGAACGCACCGTCGGCATCCCTGTCCGGGCCACTGTTGTCGCATTTCTTTGCATTGAAGCTGGCGGTGTTGCAGTAGGCCTTGGCCACCGCCTTGTTCCAGTCCGGCGCGTAGCCGCCCCAGTCCCAGCCGAGGCCGCGCGACATCTCGTCCTTGGACAGGTAGAAGTAATCGGCCTGGGTGGTGCGCGACGTATCGACGAAACCGGTGATCTGGCCGCGACCGAAGTTCCACACGCCCTTGGCGTTGAACTGCTTGGTGGTGGATTCGTTGTAGGCGGTCTGGTCGTTCCAGAGGTCGGAGACCGCGTTCATGCCGGAAACATAGCCGGAGAACCCGTTGTACTCGCCGCTGTCCACGCGCACGAAGGTGCGGCGGTTGGCATCGCTGCCGAAGGTCTGCACCACGCGGCCGCCGAGTTCCTGCGCCGGGCGGTCGGAGGTATAGGAAATGGTGCCGCCGAGGTTGCTGGTGGAAGGCGTGCCGAGGCTGCCGATACCCACCGCGAGTTCGGCGCCGGCCATGTTCTCGCTGATCAGCGCGCGGTTGATGGTCAGGCCGTTGTAGTTGTTGTACGCGCCATCGCCCAGCGGCACGCCATCAAGCGTGTAGCCGAGGCGGGTGGAGTTGAAACCGCGCAGGCTGAGGGTCATCGACTGCTCGTTGGTGCCCAGCGCATCGGCCGACTGCGCGTTGACGCCCGGCAGCAGGTTGAGGGTCTTCTGCAGGCTGGTGCCCGGCGGCAGGATGTCGAGCTTCTCGCGGGTGATGCGCTGCACCTGGCGCGCTTCACCGCTGCCGATCACCGAAACCGCGTCGAGGTCGGTGGCGGACGTGCCAGTGGAGGTCGGGGCAGCATCCTGCGCCCAGGCCGCGGGGGCGAGCGCGATGGAAAGCGCGGCGGCCAACAAAGTCTTGGTCATGTTGCGGACACTCAGGCAGGCACGAGCCACCGCGTCGGCGCGGAGCTCATGGAGTTCGAAAGGGGAGACAAGCGATGCGACCGCAGGCGCTGCAGGCGCCGTGGGTCAACGTGAAAATGGTGCGCTAGACAGATGACTGTCTGGTGACATGTTCATACATTGCACGGGGCGCACGACGGCACACGCAGGATGGGTAGTGCCGGCCGCTGGCCGGCAGCCCGTTGAACCTGCGGCTGTCAATCAATTGCCGGACAGCGGCCGGCACTACACCTTGGGCGTTTGGCGCGGTTTGCGCGTGCGCTTGGGCTTTGCGGTATCGGCGCCGCTGTTGGCGCCATCCTGCAGCGCCTGCAACCACGACAGGGTGTCCACGTAGTCGATGAAATGGCGCAGGTAGCCAGGGCTGGTCGCCTGCATCGTGTCGAGCATGCGCTGCACCAGCACCGCCGAATTCAGCGGGCCGCCGTCGGCCGGGGCCTCGGTGCGCAGCGAGCGGCGCACCTGCAGTTCGCTGCGCAGCTCCGACCACTCGCGCTGTACCTGCTGCAGCATCGGCACCTGCGGGTAGTGCGGCAGCGAACGCGACCCCGCATCGAGGTCGCGCACCAGTGCGCGCAATCCTTCCAGGGCGGGCGGCTTACTTGCCATCCGGCGCCTTGGGCTTGGGAATCGGGGCGATTTCCACGCGGCGGTTGCGTGCGCGGCCTTCCTCATTGGCATTGGAACTGACCGGCTGCTCGCTGCCGAAGGCGGCGGCGAACACGGCGTCTGCGGGCACACCGTCGGCAATCAGGGTGCGGGTCACGGTCAGCGAACGTTGCGCCGACAACTCCCAGTTGTCGGCGAAGCGGCGGTTGCCTTCGCGCACCGGCGCGTCATCGGTGAAGCCGCTGACCATCAGGATCTCTTCGCGGCTGCCCAGGTAAGCGGCCAGCGGTGCGGCCAGGCTGCGCAGCAGCTCCTGGCCTTCCGGCTGCAACTGGTCGGAGTTCAGTGCGAACAGCACGCTGCCGCTGATGCCGATGCGGCCATCGACCAGCGTCACGCGACCGGCGGCGAGCGGGCCGGCCAGCGCCTGTTCCAGGGTCTGCAGGCGCTTGGCTTCGGCCTGCCGCTGTTTCACTTCCTGGTCCAGCCGCTGCGAAAGCTCCAGCTGCACGGCGACCACGCCGACCAGGATCAGCACGAACGCACCCAGCAGCACCGACATCAGGTCGCCGAAGGCGGCCCAGATCGGGGCGTGTGAGCCGCCATCGACCTCCAGCTCGTCGCTCATGCGCTGCCGGCCTTGCCGCGGCGCGTGGCCAGCTGCTGCAGCTCTTCCATTACCTGCTTCTGCGACAGCAGGCTGAGGTCGACCACCTCGCGCGCCTGCGCCACGTAGTAGGCCAGCTGCTCATCGCTGCGCGCCAGCGATGCATCCAGTGCACCGCCGATCTGCTCCAGGCGGCCGGACAGCTCGGCCGAGGCCGTACCGAACTGCTCGACAGCGGAACCGAAGGTGCTGGCCAACTGGCCCACTTCACCGGCGCTGCCGTTGAGCGCTGCGGCGATGCCGTCCAGCTTCCCGGTCTCGGCGGCGATATGGTCGGTGAAGCGGTTGCCGACGCGCTCCAGCAGCTCGGCCGATCCGCCAACCAGCGCGTCCACGGCGGTGCGCTGTTCATGCGAGGCATGGTTGATCGCATCGAGCAGGGTCTGCACGGTGGCCAGCAGGCGACCGCGTTCTTCCAGCATTGCGTTGTCACGCACCAGGCTTTCAGAGAGCGTGCTGCGCAGTTCGTTGATGACGTCGGCAGCCGCTTTTGGTGCCGCCGCCGCGGTCTGCAGCAGGGTGGACACTTCGGCCAACGTGGCGCTGGCCTGCGCACGACCGTTCTCGCCGATCTGCTGAGCGGTGGCGGCCAGCGTGTCGCAGACCTGCTGCTGCTGCGCAGCCAGGCGTTCGCCGTTGGCCTGCAGGCGCTCGGCCAGGTCGGAGGAAACGTGCTGCAGGGCATCGCTCCAGCGCTGCAGGCGTTGTTCGTCGCCGGCCTGCAGCTGCGCCTGCAGCGTGGCGTGGGCCTGCTGCAGCTCGGCGCTGACCGCGTCCCAGCGCGCCTGGCGCTGTTGTTCACGGCGTTCCAGGCTGGCCTGCAGTTCGGCGTGTGCGGTCGCGGCGGCGGCCTGCGCGGCCTGCCAATCCTGCGCGCGCTGCTGTTCGTGGTCCTGCAGCAGCGACTGGCTGGCGCTGTGGCGCTGCTCCAGTGCCTGCAGCAACGCCTGCGCATGCTCGTCCAGCTGCTGGCCGGCCGCCAGCAGCGCCTGCTGCTGGCGCTCGACCAGCGCGCTGTTCAGTGCCTGCTGCTGTTCGATGGCGGCGCGCCAGGCCTCGACGTTGCCGTTGGCATCGGCCTGCAGGCGCTCGCCGATGCGCGCGACGAGTGCTTCGGCCTGCGTGCCCTGGCCATCGCTGAAGGCCTGCAGGTGCTGGCGCAGATCGTCCACCAGGGCCTGCTGTGTCTGGCTCTGTTCACTCACCACCTTTGCCCAGCTGGCTTCGGTCGCAACGCGGCTGCGCTCGAAACCGTCGCTCAGGCCAGCCAGCTGCCGCTGCACAGCCTGCTCGACGCGAGCGTTCAGCGCTTCGCCATGGTGAGCCAGACCGGCCAGGGTGGTTTCGGCCATCGGCTGAAGCGCGCCACCGATGGCGGCGGCACTGGCTTCGGCGCCTTCACGCAGCGACTGCTGCAGCGAGACCGCCAGGCGCTCCTGCAGCGCCTGGCTCTGGGTCAGGAACTCGGCCTGGCCGGCCAGCAGGCGCTCGTTGGCGGCCGTGCTGTGCTGCTCAAAGGTCTGCGTCATCACCTGCAGGCGGTCGACCAGCGCTGGCAGGGCGGCGGACTGCACCTGCAGCAGGCGCAGCGACTCGGCGCGCTGCCAGGCCTGCGAGTAGGGATGCAGGTCGCCTGCAATGGCCCGGTCCAGCTGCTGCACGGCCTGCAGCCGATCCCGACGCAGCAGCGCCGCCAGCAGGCCGAGCATGGCCGAGCTGGCCACACCGGCGATCGAGGTACCGAATGCCACCGCCAGGCCCTGCACCGGCGAGGCCAGCGAGCCGCGGATGGCGGCCATGTCGGTCGCGCTCTGCAGGGCCAGTCCGGTGCCACGCAGCGTGTCCATCATGCCCAGCAGGGTACCGAGCATGCCCAGCAGCACCAGCAGGCCGACCAGGTAAGGAGTCAGCACCGGTGCGGGCAGGGCGGTGCGCTCGCCTTCCACGCGCAGGCGCACGGCGTTGCGCAGGCCTACCGGCACGCGCTCCAGCCAGGGGGCGAGGCTTTCCTTCGCGCTGGACAGGTCGTTCAGTGCGGCGCGCAGGCCGTTGCTGGCCTGGCGGTAGCGGTACAGCTCCACGCTACCGGCGATGTAGCAGGCTGCGATGATCGCCGCCACCGCTGCACCCAGCGGATGCACCGAAACGTAGCCAATGCCGATCCAGCACACGGCCAGCAGGCCGACAAGGAAAACAACGACATGGAAAGCAGTTCTGGACATGGTGTTCCGGTCAGTGGGAGCGCAGGGCGTCTTGCAGCCCTTCGATCGGGTGGAAGCGCAGCTGCAGCTCGGCGAGCAGCAGCGTGCGCATGTCATGGCGGAAGGCCGCGCGCCAGCCGGGCTGGCCGTGCACGCGTTCAAAACGGGCGCCGAGCACGGCCGGCGCAGTGGCCAGCAGACTGTGCTCGCGCGGGGTGAGGGTCTGTTCCATCACCGCATCGACCTCGGCCAGCCGCGCCAGCTCGGGCGAAATCTGCACCAGCTGGTCGCGCAGGCGGCCGCGCAGGCGGCCGGTGGCGGTCTGGATGGCCTGCTGCAGCACCCGATAGCGCTGGCGCAGCGAGGCAAAGTTGGGTGCAGCGGCGGCTTCGGCCAGGTCCAGCAGGCGCTCGGCCTCGGCATCCTCGCGGATCGAGGCCAGCAGGCTGGCGTGCGCCTGGGCGCAGTCGGCCAGCACATCCTCGGCCGCTTCGGCGGCTTCGCCGGGCTCGGGCAGGCGTCCGCCCAGCGCCCCGGACAGGGCCACGGCACGGCTCCAGTCCACCCACTGGCCGAGGCGATCGGTCAGGGCGGGACTGCTGGCCGGCATCGCGCCGTCGCTGAGACGGGCGAGCAGGCGGAGGAACTCCGGTCCACCCAGGACCGGCTGCGCTGCGTTCGCCATCAAGGGGTGAGGGGGCCAAAAACCGTTGATTTTACAACCAGATGACCCCGGCTGGATGAAGGCGGGGCCGGGGTGGGGCGCCCGCAGGCGCGACAAGGCTTAGAATGTCCGGCTGCACCCACCCGTTCGACCCTTGGAGTACCCCATGACTGTTGCGCAGTTCTACCCGATCGGCACCCCCGGACAGCCCTGGGGCGACGCGGAACGCGCACAGTGGCGGGCCCGCCAGCAGCGCCAGCGAAGCTACCACGATGACGTGGTGACCGCCCTTGAGCGCCTGGACGACAGCTTTGATGTGATCCAGTACGGCCAGCTGGACTATGCGCCGGACCATTACCCGCTGTTCGCCGTGGTCAACCACGACTGGAACCCGGCGCTGCCGGCCGCGCTGATCACCGGTGGCGTGCATGGCTACGAGACCAGCGGCGTGCACGGTGCCCTGCAGTTCCTTGAACAACAGGCCGAGCGCTACCTGGGCCGGCTGAACCTGATCGTGGCGCCGTGCGTCAGCCCGTGGGGCTACGAGCGCATCCAGCGCTGGAACCCGGATGCGATCGACCCGAACCGCAGCTTCCGTGACGGCGGCCAGATCGAGGAAGCGGCCGCCCTGATGGCCTGGGTGGCCGAACGCAAGCCGAACCTGCTGGTGCACCTGGACCTGCACGAGACCACCGACAGCGACCTGCACGAGTTCGACCCGGCCCGCTGCGCCCGCGATGGCAAGCCGTTCGAGCGCGACACCATCCCGGATGGCTTCTACGTGATCGGCAACAGCGAGGATCCGCAGGCCGAGTTCCAGAAGGCATTGATCACCGCCGTCGCCCCGGTCACCCACATTGCCCCGGCCGACGCCGAGGGCAACCTGGTCGGCCTGCCGCTGCAGTCGCCGGGCGTGGTCTGGGGTGAGTCGCGTTCGATCGGCGCCTGCGCCGGCTTCACCGATGCGCGCTTTGCGACCACCACCGAGGTCTACCCGGACAGCCCGCGCACCAACCCGCAAGAATGCAACGACGCCCAGGTGGCGGCGGTGTGCGCGGGCCTGGATTTCGCCCTGGCGGCGCAGTAGCGCGCCACGTTCCGGGCAGCGACCGGCATCAGCCGGCGCCTTTCTTTCGCTGGTGAGGTGGCCACAGCCGGCGAAGCCGACGCGCGGCAACCTGCGAACACATCCAGATCGTGCTGGTACACCCCGCTGTTGACCGCGAACAGGCCCAGCAGCGAGTGGAAGAGGTTGTCGTGGCTGTGCGCCCGGTGCAGGGCATTCTGGTGCAGGCAGGCCAGGTCCAGGCCTGCGTTGCGGCTGAATTCCGCTGAGAACCACATCACCATCGGCACCTGGGTCTGCTCGCGCGGGGCGATGAAGTAGGGCGTGCCGTGCAGGTACATCCCGCGTTCGCCCAGCGACTCGCCATGGTCGGACACATAGATCAGTGCGACATCACGCTGGTCCGCATAGCCCTGCAGCAGGTCGATGGTCTTGCCCAGCATGCGGTCGGTATGGACCAGGGTGTTGTCATAGGTGTTGACCAGTGCCTCGTTGCTGCAATGCTGGATCTGGTTGCTGTCGCAGGTCGGGCTGAATGCCCGCGAGTGTGCCGGGTAGCGTTCAAAGTAGGTCGGGCCGTGGCTGCCCAGCTGGTGCAGCACGACCAGGGCGTCACCGTTCATGGCGTCAATACGTGTACCGAGCTGATGCAGCAGCACCTCGTCGTAACAGGTGCCGTCGGCGTTGACGCACTGGCCGGCCACCTTCAGCGCAGGCATGTCCTCGGTCGGTACGCGTTCGCATACGCCCTTGCAGCCGCCGTTGTTGTTGTTGCGCCAGAGCACGCTGATGCCGGTGCGCTGCAGGATGTCGAGCACGTTCTCCTCGGTTGCGGCGCGCACGTCGTCGTACTGGCCTCGGGTCATCTGCGAGAACATGCACGGCACCGAGATGGCCGTGGCGGTTCCGCATGAGGAGACATCATTGAAGCTGATGACGCCTTCCTTGCGTGAGAGCCGGGGATTGGTCGCGCGTGGGTATCCGTTGAGCTGGAAGTTCTGTGATCGCGCGGTCTCGCCGACGACCAGGATCACCAGCTTCGGGCGCGGGCCCGGTATTCGCCGTGCGTCCATGCCGATCGCGCGCAGCGGTTGCTGGCGGGTGCTGTAGAGGCTCTTCAGGTAACCGTGGGTATGCCGCACCACGTTCAACGGCAGCACCTGGTCGCGGATGTAGCGGTTGTTGCGAAGCAATGACGAATAGTCCTTGTAGAACGCAAAGCCGATCGCCAGCAGCACCATCATGGATACCAGGACGTTGACTGGCCACGCCATCAGCGAACGTATCGAACCGGCCCCGCTGGTGGTGCGCACCAGGGCCAGCCCGGCAGCGGGCAGCACGCCCAGCGCCAGCAGGGTCAACAGCAGTGGCAGCGAGAGATAGGCGTTCAGTTCGGCCTGGTTGGTCTCGAACACGTTCTGCACCATGCTGCGGTCGATCAGCACGTTGTAGTGCAGCATGAAATAGCTGCAGGCGGCGCTGATGACAACGAGCAGCACCAGCAGCGGCCTGCGCAGGAACGGCAGTGCCAGCAGTGGCGTCAGCAGCAGGTTGAACAGGCAGAACAGCACCACCGGCAGGCTGGCCAGGAACAGCACGCCGCGTAAGCTGTTGAGGTCGATCAGCCCCCACAATGTCTTCCAGAGGGCGATGTTTCCAATCGTGGTGAAGAACAGTGCGGCGGCCCAGACCAGAACGATCGGATGGAGCCGGGGGAAACGGAAGCATTGACGCACGAGCAGGTTCCGCGGAACAGGAGTGCGCGCAGTATCGAAACGGCTTTATCAGGAAGTTGTCAGGATTGCCGGGCTAGCCCAGCAGGATCACGCCCCACACTGCGCCGACCATCAACAACGCGGTGGTCTGCGCGGCGCTACCCATGTCCTTGGCGTTCTTGGACAGCGGGTGCTGCTCCAGCGAGATGCGATCAACCACAGCCTCAATCGCGGAATTCAGCAGTTCCACCAGCAGGCTGATGAAGCAGACCGCCAGCACTATCGCGCGCTCGACCGTGCTGATTTCCAGTACGAACGCTGCAGTGATCAACAGCGCGTGCAGAAGCAGCAGCTGACGAAAGGCGGCCTCCCCACGGAAGGTGGCGATGAAACCATCGCGCGAATGGATGAGGGTGTGGAAGATGCGGCTCAGACCGGTCTTGCCGTGCGGGTACTTGCCGCTGTCCTTGGGGTGCTGCATGCCGTTTCCGCCGTGAAGTGAGCAACCCCCAGCATGTGCAGGCGCGCGTCAGGAAACCGTCAGATGGGCCACTCCAGGCTGAACCGGCATCCCTGCTGCGAGGAGCGCACCGTCATCCTCCAACCCAGGTGCTCGACGATGCGCTGCACGATGGACAGCCCCAGTCCCTCGCCACTGTGCAGGCTACCGGGCACGAAGCGCTGGAACTGCTGTGGGTCGATACTGGAGGGCAGGCCGGGTCCCGTGTCGGCGACGATGAGTGCGGTGTCGTGGAGGGTGATCCTCACTTCGCCCCTTTCGGTGTACTGGCAGGCGTTGCGCAGCAGGTTCCAGATCACGCTGTGCGCCAGATCCGCGTTGGTGTGCAGAACGCCGTCATGCCGGGCATCAAACGCAATGATCACCGGCTTTCCGGAAATCCAGGGCTGGCAACGCTCCATGCAGGATTCGATCAGCGGACGCAGGGCCACTTCATTGCGTGGCACGGTGCTGGGGGCGCGTGAGAGCAGCAGCAGGCAGGTCAGCTGGCGCTGCATCTCCTGGGTGGTACGCAGGATGCGCTCTGCGCTGGGAACCAGGTGACTCTCGGCCGGAAGCTGGCAGGCCAATGTCTCCGCAGCGCCGCCGATGATGGCCAGCGGCGTGCGGAGCTCGTGGCTGGCATCGCCGCTGAAGCACTGTTCGCGATGCAGGAACCGTTCGAGCTCGTCACTGTGCCGGGCGAAGGCGCGGGCGAGTACGCCGATCTCATCGCGCGCGTCCTGGTAGGGAAAGGGCTTCTGGCCGTCCTGCACCGCGTCCGCCAATCGCGTGATGGGCGCGATGACGTGCGTCGCTACCTTGCGGCCGATCAGGAAGGCGCCGAGCACGCAGATCGAAATGACCAATGCCGCAAAGGCGTTGATCAGGTGTTCCAGATAGGCATAGTGCGCCGCGTCCTGCAGCAGGTAGTAGCGCCGGTCGCCGTTGTCGAAGACGCTCAGGTGCCACTCGTTGGGCGCCTCTTCGCCGTGATGGCCCGGGCCGTATTGGCGCAGCACGACAGGCACGTCATGGGCGTCGAACAGCTGGGTCCCCGGTGGCAGGGCGGGGCGTTGGCCACGAGCCAGCGCGGCCTGCAGCCTTTGCACTTCGCCGTGCTGGGTCCGCGCGACGACAGCAGTCCGGACCTGGTCGTAGTCGACCTGCTCGGCCAGAACGATGAAACCCATGGCAGCGGCCATCAACAACACGAACGAGATCGTGATTCGGGTACGCAGGCTCAGGCGGCGGTAGAGGGAGGCAGGGCTCACGCCTGCATGCGCCAGCCGACGCTGTGCACCGTGGTGATCAGCGCGGTGTCGAAGCTGCGGTCCACCTGCAGGCGCAGCTCATGGATGTGTGTTCGCAGCGCGCCGCTGTCCGGTGGCTCGTCGCCCCAGACCAGGTATTCCATCTCCTGCTTGCGCACCACGGCGGGCGCCGCACGCACCAGGCACATCAGCAGCTTGTGCGACGTGGGCGTCAGCGCAATGCAGCGGCCTTGCCGCCAGGCCTGTGGCGAGCGCGTGTCCACCTTCAGGTCCTTCCACGCCAGCACGCTCTGGACCTGGCGACCCTGTGCCCGTCGCACCAGGGCTTTGATCCGCGCATCCAGTTCCATCAGCGAGAACGGTTTGACCAGGTAGTCATCCGCGCCCAGGGCCAGGCCCTGCACGCGGTCTTCGACCGGATCGCGCGCGGTCAGCATCAGGATCGGTACCGGGTTCTGGAACTCCTGGCGCAGCTTCTGGCACAGCGTCATGCCGTCCAGGCGCGGCAGCATCAGGTCCAGCAGAATGGCGTCGTAGTCGTGCTGCGTGGCCCGGCGCAGGCCACTGGCGCCGTCGCGGGCGTCGTCCAGCACGTAGCCCAGCGGCTCAAAGAAGGCATACAGGTTGGCAACCAGCTCGGGGTTGTCTTCGATGATCAGCAGACGGGTCATGGCATGCGTCCTTGCGCGTGGCCGAACTCTGCCCGATCGATGGCCGAATGCCAATGCCCTTGCTGAATGGATCGCGGCCTGGGTTCGGCCCCGTCAAGCGACGTTCAATCGGCCGGGCTGCGTGAATCGCGGATCGAATAGACCACCGAGAAGATCTTCCAGCCCTGTTCGGTGCGGATCAGCTGCCACATTTCTTTTCCCCAGTTGGTCTTCACCCCATCGTCGTGGAAGCTGTAGTCGAACGACACCGAGGCCACATCGCCGTCCGTTTCGATCTTCGTGTTGGAGAATTTTTCCTCCTTCGGTTTCGGCGAGGCAACGGCCCCATCGATCAGCGCGATGAAGTTGTTGGCGGGAATCTGCCGCGCCTTGATCGCATCGGGCTTGGCCTTGCGGATGTCCTGCAGGCGCGCGTCCTCGGAAACATACTGCCAGCCGATGTCTTCCGGCTTGTCCGAAAAGAACAGGTCCATGTAGGTCGGCTTGTCCTTGTTGATCAGCGAAGTACGGAACGATTCAACCACCTGTTCGATGGCCTTGACGTCGGCGGGGGCGTTCTGCGCGGCGTAGGCCGGCAGGAACGCCGCGAGAGAGAGGGCGAGGGCGGCGAAGCGTGCACGTGCGTTGGGCATCATGGGTTTCTGAGAAGAGGGGTGGCGGTGCGGGCGCATCACCGCGCGTAGGTTCGCCAGAAGAGCACGTGGTCTTCGGTCCTGTTGACGGCGACGAAGACTGATTTTCCGGATTCGGGCGCGCAGCGAAAGACGCGGTACGACGACTTGAGCGTCCCGTCGCCCGGCCACCAGTATCGATCGAACGCAACAGGATCGCTGTTGCTGAATGTCGTTGCCTGGCAATCCGCAGGCAGCTGCAGTAGTACCGCAGGGGGCTTGGTGAAGGCCAGCGCGCTGGTGTTCGAGTCGAGGTCATGTACCTCCCGCAGGTCGGTCGCCGCTTGCGGCACCCAGCCGGGAATCCATCCCTTGTTCACCATGTCGGAGTCAAGCGCCTCGCGCAGGGTGTCGAACGAACTGTCCATCACCAGGCCGCAGGCGCATAGCACCGTGCAGGCCGCCAATGGAAAGGCAGATCGCAACTTGATCCAGGTGGTGGGTGGAAACATGGTTCCTGCTACCCCGAGGAATGCCGTCCGACCTATCGGGTCAGTGCGTCGAACAGGCGATTGCGGTCCGCATCGCTCATCGACCAGCTCTGCCCGAGCGGGACCATGCGCACGGATTCGGTCTGGCCACAGGCCCGGTACTGCCAGGTTTCCGAGCCATCGGGCTGGGCGGCCACGTCGACGCCGTCCAGGCGCGCGCACTGCAGCCGGGCCAGCACCATCGGTGCAAAGTGCAGCATGTAGTGCTGCACCCGGTCGGCCGGTATTGCCGTGCCGGAAGGCAGCGGGTGGGCCGGGCCGTACTCGGCGAGGAGGCCAACGCAGGTCGCTGCGGCGGACAAGGTATTGCGACCGAAGGCGCGGGAGGCATCCCGCTCCACACTCTTTCCCAGAGTCTTGCCTTCCTTGCTGCTGGCATAGGCCTCGGCGGCCTGCAGTTGCGCAGCGTCGAGTGTCGACAGCCAGTGCTTGCGGCCCTCCTGCAACTGCAGTTCCAGGCCGGGCAGGCTCTTCTGGCAGCGCGCGGCGATCGTCTGTGTCTGCACGAAATCCTGCCCACGATCACCCGGTGGTGCGGCCGCTGTTGCCGCCGCTGGGGCAACAGCCAGGACCATGCAGGCGATCACCAGATTCCGTCCCATTCCATTGCGCATCCCGCACCCCATGGAGAGTTTGACGGCGCACGCTAGCACGGATGCCGGGCGCTGCAACAGGCCCGCGTGTCGAGGTTTGACGTCGAAGAGAGTCTGCGCGGATGATGCGCGGGCGCGCGGCGCAGGAGGGGATCTGTCAATGAGGACACTGATGTGGGGCTGGTCGGCCTGTTCGTGGCGTACGTGGCCGGTTGCTCGGCGATCTCAGCGTGGCATTCCCACGCGCTTGCCTCGGTCCCGGTCGGGGCGAGCAGGGCCGAGGTACTGCGGGCGCTGGGGCCCCCTGACGTGGTGGAGCACGCCGATGTTCCCTTCACCCGCTATGCCAGCCGTGGATGCAGTGGTCGCTGTGCGCAGCGATGGTGGTATGAGAACCGGCTGGGACTGGATACCGAAGCCTGGTCGGTGGAACTGGATGCTTCCGATCGCGTGATCGCAACGTCGCGCCTGACATCACCGTAGAGGACCGCAGCAAGCGCATGCGTATCCATCGTCCCTTCATCTTCATCGCAAGCCTGGTCCTGATGGCGTGGTGCACGTTGATGGGCGTGCTGGTGCTCATCCATGGCTTCAAGGAGCAGGGCCTGCGCTGCGGCAGGCTGTGCTCACTGGAGATCTCCATCCGCCTGCTTTTTGGTGATCGAGGATTCGAATTACTGGTGGCGATGGGGCTCTTTGCCACAGCGCTGATGTGCGGGTACATCGCGCTGCGGGAGGGCATGCATGGCGGGCCGCAGAGGCGGGCGGGGCGCCGTGGGCGCAGACACCGCCGACCGGGACGGCCCCGGTCGTAAGGTGTCTGCACCGATGTAAATCGCTGCGTGTGGGGACGCTGCAGGTCGCTTCAGCGATGCAGGGCGTCGATGATCAGCCCGGTGGCGATCTCCACCAGCAGGTACTCGTTATCGGACTGGCGCACCCAACGCCGGTCGCGGCCCGGCTCGCGCAGGTCATAGCGCGCGTAATCGTTCACCCAGTAACGGCGGTCCACTTCAGCCCAAGGCAGGCGATCGCCACGACGCCAGGCCTTCTTCTGCCAGCCCGGCGGCGGTGCATCACGGTTGTGCGGGCCACCGGCGTGCGGCGGTGGGCCATTGCCACGGGCGTGGTGTGGTGGATCGGCGAAGGCGGGTGCCGCCGCCAGGGCAGTGGCGGTGGTCAACGCGATGGCAAGCAGACGCATGGTTGTCATGGAAAGCCCTCCGTCATCGCCGCAGCATGCGGCGCTGTGGCGTGAATATAGGGTAGTCCGAGTGAATGAATACGGGTGTGGGCGGCACGTACCTGAACAGATGGCGCGGCATGCAGTCGCTGCTCCGAACGGTCACCGGGCCCCGCCCGCGGCCGAATCCGTTGCGGCCCAGCCTCCGCCCAACGACAGGAAAAGATCCATCTGCCGGTCAATGCGCTCCGCGCGGGAGGCCGCCAGTGCGGACTCCGCATCTGCCAGCGCGGCCTGGGCCGAAAGCACGTCGAGAAAATCGATCCTACCGAAGCGGTAGAGCTGCTGTGCCTGCCCGGCGGCGCGCGCCGCGTCCCCACGCGCCTGCGCCAGGCTGCGCTCGCGTTCAAGCTCCTGCGTGCAGGCAGAAAGCGCGGTCTCGGTCTGGCGCAGTGCCTGCAGCACGATGCCGTCAAAGGAAGCAAGAGCGGCATCCACATTTGCGCCGGCCGCCGCGATGCGGGCCTTGGCCACGTGGCGGTTGGGCCAGTGCCATGAGAGCAGCGGCCCGACGCTCGCCCCGAAACTGTCGGCCGAAAGCAGCTGCCCTCGCGTGCCTGCTGTGCCCAGGGATGCGCCCAAGGTGACCCGCGGATAGAGGTCTGCGGTCTCCACGCCGATCATCGCCGTGGCCGCCGCAAGGCTACGCTCCGCGGCACGTATGTCGGGGCGCCGCTGGAGCAGCTGCCAGCCGTCACCGACCGGCAGCGCCTGCTCCAGCTCAGGGGGCTGGGAGCAGGTTTCCGCCTCCCTGGGATAGTCTGCCGGGACCCTGCCCATCAGTGCGGCCAGCTCGAACAGGGTGGCCTGGCGATCCGCCGTCAGATGCGGTACCGCCGCCGCGCTCCGGTTGACTGCGGCTCCGGCGCGGCTGACATCGAAGTCCGTTCCGCGCCCGCCCGCAGCCAGGCGACGGGTTGCCTCCAGCGTGGCGCGCTGTATCGCCAGCACCTGCCGGGTCGCAGCGAGCGTGTGATTGCTTGTGCAGATCTGGAGATAGGCACGGGTGACGGCAGCAGCGACGACCACGCGGACCTGGTCCCGTGCCGCAGCGACGGTCTCCGCGTCCGCGTTGGCGGCTTCGATGCCGCGGCGGATGCCGCCTGCTAGATCCAGCGGATAGGAGAGGTGAAGGCCCAGCGCATAGGATTGCGGTGCGGCCGACGCTTGGGTGTAACCACCGGCATGGGTGAGCGTGCCCGATGCATCCACGTCGGCCTGCACGGAACCGCGCGCGCGATACTCCGCCACGGTTGCGCTGGCGCGCCGAAGGTTGGCATCGGCGGCGCGCAGGTCGGTATTGGCAGCCAGTGCCTCGCGTACGTAGGCGTCAAGCCGGGGGTCGCCATACAGGTGCCACCATCGATCCGGTGGCGCGTCGCGGCTGAACGGTGCTTCCTGACCCGAGACGAACGCCCGCGCCGCTCGGGGGGAGGCTGCGATGGCATTTGCTGGCAGGTGATAGTCGGGGCCGGACACGCAGGCCGTCATCGGCAGCAGCAGGGCGAGCAGCCCACCACGTACTGTTCGCACGCTCACTTGCAGGCTCCCTGTGCCGAGGGCGTGATCGTTACACTCGCAGTGCGGCCCACGATCAGGCGGGTATCCGACGGCGCATCATCGATGCGGATGCGTACCGGGATGCGCTGTGCCAGCCTCACCCAGGTATAGGTCGGCGCCACGGCCGGCAGCAGATTGTGCGTGCTTGAGCGCTGATCGTCGGCAATGCCGGCGGCGATGGTATCCACGTGTCCGCGGACGTCGTGGTCGTCGCCCATCAGCCGGGCCACGGCGGCATCGCCCTCGGTGATGCAGCCCAGTTTGGTTTCCTCGAAGTAGCCTTCGATACGCAGGCTGCCGGTGTCGATCAGCGCCAGCGCCTGCGCGCCCGGTTGCAGGTAGTCGCCCGCATGCAGGTCCAGGTTGGTGACGATGCCATCGGTACTCGCGCGCACCTCGGTGCGTTGCACGTTGAGCTGGGCTACGCGCTGTTCGGCCCGTGCCTGCGCCAGGGCGGCCAGCTCGGTATCGACCTTGGCCGCATTGCGTTCGCGTGTTTCCGAGGCGACAAGGTTACCCAGTGCGTTGTCCCGCGTCGATTCGCGACGGGCCAGCGCCAGCGTGGCGCGTGCGCTGCTGACCGCTGCGTCGGCCTTCTCAAGCGCGGCAGCGAAGCGCGGTTGATCGAGCACCAGCAGCAGTTGTCCGGCGCTGACCCGCTGGTTGTCGTGCACCAGCACCTGGGTGACCAGTCCCCCCATGTCCGACGCAACGCGCACCACATCGGCGCGCACCCGCCCATCCCGCGTCCATGGGCGTATTTCGTAACGATTCCAGAGGGAGAGCGCGGCAATGGCGGCAAGCGCACACACGGCCAGTGTTGCGCTCCAGCGCCCGATGACAGCAAGCAGGTGTTTCATTTCATTTCTCGAGCAGGGGCGAGAGCCGGGCCATCAGCTCCACCAGGATCACGAACAGGGACAGGCCCACCAGGGGCCGCGCGGCGAACAACCGGTACAGACCGAGGCTGGCGAGCAGGCGTGAAGTCAGTATCGACAGCGCCAAGGCGGCAGCGGCCACGGCGAGCAGGCCGGGAATGAGCACGCCATCAATGGAAAGATCAGAAGGCATGAGGTCAGTGCCGATGGGTAAGCGGGGAAACGAGCAGATCGCGGCGCAATCCACAGAGCAGGTGCGACAGATGCTCCTGCTCAGCCCCGCTGCTGGCCACCGCTGTCTCGCGCATGCGGTCCAGCAGTTCCAGAAGATGGGTGTCGACACTGCGTGCCGCGTGGGCGCGGATCCTGAAATGTGCGGCGACGCGTTCGATCAGCGCCGCATGAAGCGGCCGTACGTATGGGTTGTCCAGATACTCTTCCAGATCGCGGAGCTGGTTGGATGCATGTGCCGCACGAACGTCCGCAAACAATGCCCGCAGGTCGTGTGTTGCGCTGGCACGGCCCTGCAACCTGGGAGCGAGCAGCCCGATGCGATCCAGCATGCGGCTGAGCCAGGCTCGGGTCACATCACCTCGTCCGGCGGCGTGTCGTGCGATGTCCCGGCGGATCGAACGCTCCAGCCGTGCGCGGTTGCGGCCTGCATCGGCGGTCTGGAACAGCTGCATGCTGCACAGTGCCACCGTCGTACCCACGAACAACGCAACGCTGTTGTTGAGTGCGCCGACGATGTTGACCGTGCTGGTCGCACCGAGGCCCGCGATGAGCGGGAAGGTCAGTACCACGCCCAGGGCGGCCATGATGAAGGGCGGCCGGGCAAGGAACGATCCGCACAGCAGCAGCACCGGCGCGAGCGCGGCCAGCAGGCCGACGAAATCGGACAGCGCGGGGAAGATCAGCAGACCGTAGAGCAGGCCGACGGCCACGCCGATGCACGATCCCACCAGGTAGCGCATGACATGCGGTGCCGGCGCTTCGATCGTGCCGAACAGCACGCACGCCGTGCCGATGATGGACGCCGCCGTGGCGCCGTCCGACCAGCCGGTAGCGATCCATAGAACGCAGCTCAGCAGGATGCCGACGAACGCGCCCAGCGCGCTACGCAGGGCAAGCCGATGATCCCGGTGAAGTACCGCACCCTGCGCATGTCGCACAAGGCGAGCAGGTACATGCCGGCGCCAGTCGGAGCGGGCAGTGCGCAGTTGTGCCTGCAGCACGCGGCAGTCGGCGTGGGCGAGGTCGAGCTCGGCCTGTTGTGCGGCGAGGCTGGCCTGCAGCAGATCGCGCCAGCCCGTTGCATCCATCGCGCCGGCCTGTGGTGAACGCAGCCGGTCGATGGAATCTTCCACCGCGCTGGACAGCACCAGGACGTCCAGCATCCGGTCGTGCAGGGCGCGCAGGATCTGCACCTGCACCACGCCGTGGGCGCTGTCGTAGGGCAGGTGGATCGACAGCACGTGCAGCTCGAGCAGGTCGGCGGCTACTTTCGAGCGGTCCGTCGCCAGTACCGTGTCCGATGCACCGGCCCGCATGTCGCGTGTCCATCGTTCCGCATCATCCAGCACAGCGGCAACCCGCGCGTGCACGCGCATCGAGACCCGGCGCGGCAGCACCAGCCCATGTACCAGCGTAGCCGCCAGGATGCCGATGGAGATTTCCTGCACCCGCGTGATGGCGATGGTGAACACGTCTCCCGGCACCATCACCGCAGGAAACCCAATCAGGCTGGTGGTATAGCCGGCCAGCAGGAACGCATACGCACGCGGCGTGCGGTCGAGCATCGCCAGGTACAGGCACAGCGCCATCCACGCCGCGAGCGCGGCGCTCAGCACCAGGGGGGCATTGGCAAATCGTGGCACCAGTGCGACGGTGGCGAAGGCCCCGCCCACGGTGCCGAGCAGACGGAACAGGCCGCGGCTGAGTGTCGCCCCGGAAAGGGGCTGCGACACCAGATAGACCGTGCCGATCACCCAGAACGGGCGATTCAGGCCGACCCTTAGAGAAACATACAGCCCCAGCGACGCGGCGAGCAGGCATTTGAGCGAGAACAGCACCGCCTCCTGATCGGTCCTGAGGGCAGGGCTTTTCAACCGGGCGAATGCCTGGAACACGTGGGGACGGGCAGGAGTGGGGGAGTGCATGCGGCTCATGCTAGTGATCGGCCGCACTGGCGAATTTCGCTACAATGACAATCAATCGCTAAAACCGGTCAATGTGAGAATGGCTCGCATTTCGCTCCCCGGCTTTGACCTGGACCCGGACGAGACCG
Organism: Stenotrophomonas sp. 59; assembly: GCF_030291095.1. Lineage (NCBI taxonomy): Bacteria > Pseudomonadati > Pseudomonadota > Gammaproteobacteria > Lysobacterales > Lysobacteraceae > Stenotrophomonas > Stenotrophomonas sp. 59. The sequence goes on along the minus strand of NZ_CP127408.1, from coordinate 2,555,183 downwards.
ATCGCCCGGCGGTTGCCAGCCGCCTGCAGGTGGCCGAGCACGACGCAGAAATTCCCGTACATGAGCACCGCAAGGGCCAGCTCATTCTCGCGCTGCATGGGGCGGTGACCTGCGAAGTGGCCAATGCGTTGTGGATTGTGCCGCCCCAGTGCGGCGTCTGGATTCCGGGCGGCATGCCGCACAGCAACCGCGCCACCGCGAACGCCCGCCTGTGCTATCTGTTCGTCGAACCCGGCATCGTCGATCTGCCCATGCAGTGCGTGACGCTGGCGATCTCCCCGATGCTGCGCGAGATGATCCTGCACCTGGCCGACGCGCCGCTGGACTATCCGCATGGCAGCCACACCGACCGGCTGGCGCGGGTGTTGCTGGACGAGCTGGTGCAGATGCCTGCCGAGCACCTGTCGTTGCCGGTCAGCCATCACCCGAAGGTGCGTGCATTGGCTGCGGCATTGTCGGCGGATCCGGCAGACCGCAGCACCATCAGCCAGTGGGCCGTGCGCCTGGCCCTGGGCGAGCGCACGCTGACCCGGTTGATTGAGCGAGAAACGGGCTTGTCCTTCGGACGCTGGCGGCAGCAGCTGCACCTGCTCATCGCCATTCGTGAACTCGCCGCGGGCGCACCGGTACAGCGCGTTTCCGAGACGCTGGGCTATGAGTCGGTGACGGCCTTCATCACGATGTTCAAGAAGGCGCTTGGCCTTTCCCCGGCGCGGTACTTTGCGGTTCGCCTGCGTTGGCAGTAGCCGGGTACAACGGGGGAAGCCGTTGCCTGGAACGGCTACTTCAAGGTGTCGGAGACTGATTGAATCGCGGCCACCACCACAGCAGGATCCTCGCGCTGGAGGGTGTGCCCGGTCGCCAGGTAGCGATGCGTGCCGCGCGTGAACTCCGAGAAGAGCAGGGCGTGCTGTGCTTTCCAGAGCGCCTTGCCCGCTGCGGTTTCCTCGAAGAACAGCGGTTCGGCAGCCAGCTGGGTTGCAGTCAGCAGCACCACCGGCACGTCCGGCATCGTGCGCGGGGTTTCCGCACCGGGTGCATCCAGTTGTTCGGTCAGCACGGCATAGTCGGCGGCCATGGCCGGCGGCAGCATTGCCTGCAGCTGGGCATCGTCTGCCTGCACGCGGGCACTGTCGGCCTGCTTGAACGCATGGCGCTGCCCCATCGTGGCCGGGTCCACCAGCACCAGGCCCTGCAGGCGCTCCGGATGGCGGCGTGCAAACTCCGTGGCCAGCAGGCCGCCATAGGAATGACCCACCAGCACAACGCGGCGACCGGGGGCGAGCGTATCGATCACGGCCGTGAGGTCGGCCAGATGCGCATCGATGCGCTTGGGGTGACCGTCGCTGCCGGACTTGCCGAGTCCCGCACGGGCGTAGGTGATGCTGTGGTAGTCGCGCCCCAGACCGGCAACCACCTCCTTCCAGGCGCCCGCGCCCTGCCCGAAGCCGGATTCAAAGACCACGGTGAGCGGGCCGGCCCCGGTCTCTTCGGCCTGCAGTGCGTAGGCGCCTCGATCCACCTGGATTTCCCCTGCGTGCGCGGTGCCCACTGTGGCCATCATCGCGGCCAGCGCCCACAACGTCACTCGGCTGCTCTTCATTGCCATTCCCCTGGGCCGTGACGCGTGCCAGCCCTTCCGATGGGTCAGGTCTGCAGCGGAGCGCCGCAGCCTGCCGACCTCGCGACAGGTCGTGCTGGTAATGTAGTGATGTATAACACCTAATCCCTGTGCAGGAAGTCATGGTGCATGAGGTCGCTGCGCCTGTGCTGCGGGTTGTTCCGCCCGCCTATCAACGCGGCTGACCTTGCCGGCATCTGGTGCGTCGGATCTGACGCTGCTTTTACCCTTTGTCGCCGGCGTTGCAGCATTTGGAGGAAGGGATGCCGGCAATCTATTAGGTTGCATTGGCTATCGTCTGCGCTATGGTTGGAATTCAAACTGTGTATTGAGCCCTATGAAGCTGACGCGCGGATGGTTTCTTGCACTATCTGTAATGTGGCTGGCCATTTTCGCTTTGATGCTGTGGCTGGGCCGAATCTGGGATGCGTGTGGTGCCTTCCTGGCTGCGACAGCCTTCGTTCTCGTTGCCTTTAGGAGAAAGCAGCATTTTGCAGATGGGTCCCCGGAGTAGCGGGCCTTCTCAACCCCCTCTTTGCAAGGGGGCTTGAGATCATGACGTCACAGGTAATCGCATCGCGCTGGCCACCTCGGCAGGTACCGCCAGCTACACCATCCGGCAACTGTTGACCGTGGTGAATGCGAACGTCAGTGCGTTCAACAGGACATTCCGTGCCCCGATTCCTCACCCCCGACGAGGTCTCCCTCATCCAGGGGAAGCTGCCTGAGAAGACCGAGCGGAGATGTACTTGGAGTCATGATTTTTGGCTCTGCGGCGGCGTTGGCCGCCACACTTTGCATATTGGGGCCTTGATGATGGTGAGGATCCTGACAGCACTACTTCTGATTGGAGTCGGACTTGGATTCTCTGGCGGCGCATGGGCTCTAGGAAAGCGGCCCTTCAAGATGATCCAGTTCTGCGTGCATGACCAAGACGGCTTGAAGCGGTTCAAGCAGACCCTCAGCTCTATCGCCAACGACGAAGGAATGCAGTTCTTTGATGGCAGCGCTGAATTGGATCGCCAGCTTGCCAGGGCAAAGGTGGACATGAAGCGCCCCGTCGTCTACGTCGGAGTGAAGCGGGAAGATGGCTCTGGACTGGAGGCGGGGAACCTCGGATTGGATCGCTTCGAGATAGCTATTGGCTTCTCTGAAGGGAAGATGCCCGCCGAGGCACGGTCATTTTCTTTCCGCGTCGAACGCGCTTTGGCAGAGCGCTGGAATGTACACGCGATTCCCCCGGACAAGGGCGCTGCGCCGACGGCGTGTCGGGCGGGAAGCGATCCTCGTTGAATGGCATTGCAGATGGCATTCACCCTTCTGGCTGCAATCGTCCCACCGCCTGGGCGCACAACGACTGGCAGGCCATGACCAATCCCTCCATCACCCGGTCGCCCACGTACTGCCCGGGGTCGCCGTTCTGCCGGGTGCGTTCCGCCGCCAAGAGCATTTCCAGCACCACCCGCAATCCACTCAACGCGCAATCGGCATCGGCCAGGGCCAGGCAGCGGCCGGGCAGCTGATGCCGCTCCGGCCAGGGTTGGCCATCGGCCGCCGCGCCGCAGCCAATGCGGTTGAGGTTGGCAATGAAGGTGTTCCTGCCCACCGCAGGCGCAGCCTCTGGCGAACCGACGTCGTGGGCGGTACCGCGGTAGGCGTGCAGATGGGGGAAGTCCGATTCGTTCATGGCAAGGCTCCGTGCAGCGCAATCGGTAGCCGCCACCCGAAAGGTGGCGGGCGGTACGTGGTTCGAATCCGGGTTGGCCTCAAGCCGGCGGGCGCGAACGCCCCCAACGCACCGCCCGCCATAGCCGGCAGACGGATTGCCAGCCGGCGCCACGCATGGTGACGCCGGCTGGCAAGCGCACTAACTCAAAGCCAACACGGGATTCGAAGCCCGGCCACCCTTTTCCGGTGGCACGCCATCTGAGCCCGTGGCGCTGTGCAATGCCAATCAGAAGAGTTGCAAACATCACTCGATTGGAGACGCTTGCGGCATTCTCCCACGCTGTTAAGCACCGCCAGTGCTGGCTGGCGTGGTGATCCGCCCGCACCGTGCAATCTGCGACAGGTGTCGAGGTTGTCTCCGCGATCGGAACGGGCAGGGAGGGCCTATTGCGACAGGTGGTGCCAATTCAGGTTGGGCACTTCCCGGGTTGACGCTTTCACCGCCCCAGCGCACTCTGCGCTCTGGGGTCGACAACCCGTTCAGGGGGAAGGCTGCAGGGTGGTACCAGGAGGTGGAACAGCCATGAGCCAACTCACCGACAGCTTCGGACGCAGCTTTCCGTACCTGCGCTTGTCGCTTACCGAAGCCTGCAACTTCCGTTGCAGCTACTGCCTGCCCGACGGCTACCAGGCCGATGGCCGCCCGCGCTTCCTGCAGGTGGATGAGATCGGCCGCCTGGTGCGTGCGTTTGCCGCGCTGGGCATGAGCAAGATCCGCCTGACCGGCGGTGAGCCCAGCCTGCGCAAGGACCTGGACGAGATCATCGCCACCGTGGCGGCGGTGCCGGGCATCCGCAAGGTGGCCATCACCACCAACGGCACGCTGCTGCCGCGGCGCCTGCCGGGTTGGCACCGGGCCGGGCTGACCGCGCTGAACGTGAGCATGGACAGCCTGCAACGCGAGCGCTTCCACACCATCACCGGCCATGACCGCCTGCCGGAGATCCAGCAGGGCCTGGCGCTGGCGCAGGCGCTGGGCCTTTCGGCAATCAAGCTCAACGCAGTGCTGCTGCGCGGCCTGAACGACGACGAGCTGCCGCAGTGGATGGAGTATCTGCGTGACCGGCCCTTCAGCGTGCGCTTCATCGAACTGATGCGCACCGGCGACAACGAAGCCTATTTCCAGCGCCACCACCTGCGCGCCGACGTGGTGATCGAGCAGCTGCTGGCCGCCGGATGGCGCGAACGCCCGCGCGCGGCCGATGCCGGTCCGGCACGCGAGTTCGGCCACCCTGACCATCGCGGCAGCATCGGCATCATCGCCCCGTATTCGCGTGATTTCTGCAAGGGCTGCAACCGCCTGCGGGTGACCGCCAAGGGTGACCTGCGGCTGTGCCTGTTCGGCGAGTTCGGCGTGCCGCTGCGCCCGCTGCTGCAGAGCGACGAGGACCATGACGCGCTGCTGGCACGTATCACTACCCAGCTTGGCCTGAAAGCGGCCGGGCACGGACTGCACCAGGGCCAGACCGGGCTGACCCCGCACCTGGCCTCGATCGGAGGATGAGCAACACGATGAGTGGGGAATTGAACGCGGCCTTCCACATGGCCGATGTCCGCAACAAGCGCATCAGCCGCCGCCGTGCGGTGGCGGTGGGCGAGCTGCATGCCGGTCCAGTGGCCTATCCGCTGATCGTCGAGCGCCGCCTGCCCAAGGGCGATGCGCTGGTGATGGCCGAGATTGCCGGCCTGCAGGGCGCCAAGATGGCCTCGATGCTGATGCCGCTGTGCCACCCGCTACCGCTGGAACTGGTGCAGGTGTTCTGCGCGCCGGTGCCGGAGCGGCAGGCGATCCGCGTGTGGTGCGAGTGCGCCAGCGAGGCGCGCACCGGCGTGGAGATGGAGGCACTGGCCGGCGTCAACGCGGCGCTGCTGACCCTGTACGACCTGAGCAAGCCGGTGGAACCGGCGCTGCGCATCGAAGGCATCCGCCTGCTGTTCAAGGAAGGCGGCAAGCGCGGTGTCTGGCTGCACCCCGACGGGATGGACGATGCCGAGCGCGCGCGTTTCAAGCCGCGTGCGCCGAAGGGCCTGGAAGGCACGGCCTGCGCGGTGATCACGCTGAGCGACCGCGCCAGCGACGGCGCGTATGAAGACGTGTCCGGCCCAACCCTGGTGGCGGGCCTGCAGAAGCTGGGTGGCGAGGTGGTGGCCGCCGAAGTGCTGCCTGATGGCATCGAGCCGCTGGCCGGCCGCCTGCGGGCCTTGGCGGCCGAGGGCGTGCGCCTGTGCCTGTGCACCGGCGGCACCGGGCTGGGCCCGCGCGACCTGACCCCGGAGGCGCTGCGTTCGTTGAATGCGCGGCCGGTGCATGGCCTGGCGCAGATGGTGCGGGCGCTGAGCGCGCAGCACACGCCGATGGCCTGGCTGAGCCGCGCCGAGGTGGTGCAACTGGGCAACATGCTGGTGTTCGCGCTGCCGGGTAGCCCGAAGGCGGCGGCGCAGTGCCTGGATATCCTGGCGCCAGTGCTGGGCCATGCGCTGGCGATGGTCGAGGGGGATGGGCACGCATGATTGCCTACAGTGAAGCGCTGCAGCACCTGCTGGACGCGGCCACGCCGTTGCCGGCCGAACACCTGCCGCTGCATGAGGCGGCCGGCCGGGTCCTGGCCAGTGACATCCACAGCGCGCAGTCGCTGCCGCCGTTCGACAACTCGGCAATGGACGGTTTCGCGCTGCGCGCCAACGGCGCGACGTTCGAGGCCGGTACCGGGTTCGCGGTGCAGGGCTGGCAGGCGGCCGGCGATGCCGGTGCCGAGGGCGGCGAGGGGGCCTGGGAAATCATGACCGGTGCGCGCATGCCCTCCGGGCTGGATACGGTGGTGCCGGTCGAGAACGTGGAGATCCTTGCCAGCGAGGACGGCCATCCGACCCGCATTGCCTTGAAGGGCATGGTGAAGCCGGGCCAGAACGTGCGACTGCGCGGCCAGGATGTGAGCGACGGCGACCGTGTGCTGCAGGCCGGGCAGGTGCTGGATACCAACGCGCGCACGCTGCTGCATGCCATCGGCGTGGGCAAGGTCGGGGTGGTGGCACGGCCGAAGGTGGCGGTGATCGCCACTGGCAAGGAGCTGGTGACCGAAGCAGTGCAGACGCTGGAATCCGGCCAGATCCGTGACAGCAACCGACCGTACATGGTCGGCCGCCTGCAGGCCGCCGGTGCCGAAGTGGTCTGGCAGGGCACGGTGGGTGATGAGGCGGCCGCGTTCAATGCCGTGATGGATGAGGCGCTGGCCGCCGGCGCGCAGCTGCTGATCAGCACCGGCGCGGTGTCGGCCGGGCGCTATGATTTCATTCCCGACGCGCTGCGTGGCCGTGGTGCGCGCATCGTCTTCCATAAGGTGGCGATCCGCCCCGGCAAGCCGTTGTTGTTCGCGGTGTTGCCCAATGGCGCGCTGTACTTCGGCCTGCCCGGCAACCCGGTTTCGGCTGCCGTGGGCCAGCGCTTCTTCGTCGAGCCGGTACTGCGCCGCCTGCTGGGGCTTGCACCGGAACCGGTGTTGCGGCTGCCGCTGCAGGCCGACGTGCGCAAGCCGCCCGGTCTGCGCTTCCACGCGCGGGCGCGGGTGGAAATGGACGGGCAGGGCCGCCTGAGTGCGCGCGTGCTGGCAGGGCAGGAGTCGTTCCGATTGATGTCCATGCTGCAGGCCAACGCCTGGGTGGTGCTGGAGGCCGACGGTGACCTGGCCAGCGCGGGGACCTATGTGCGCGTACATGGCTGGGGTCACCAGGATCCGGTGCAGTTGGTGAGCCAGGAAATGCAATGAGACAGATAACGCTGCAGTTGTTTGGTGCGTTCTCCGATCTGGACGCCAGCCGCGAGATTGCGGTGGACGTGAGCGGTGGCACCGTGGCCGATCTGCGCCAGGCGCTGCGCGAGCTGCTGCCGGTGCGTTGGCCGGGTTTCCGTGCCGGCCTGCTGGATTATTCGGCTTTCGCCGACCAGCAACGCGTGCTGCGGGACCACGACGCACTGCCCGACGATGGCCGGGTGGCGATCCTGCCGCCGGTAAGCGGGGGTTGAGCCATGAACGAGAAGATCATCGCGAAGGTGGTGGACCGCGCGCAGGCGGCGATCGATCCGGCCGAAGGCATCGCGGCGGTATCCGATCCGGGGTTTGGCGGCATCGATGTGTTCATCGGCAAGGTGCGCGATGTGAACGTCGGCCGCGCAGTGACCGGCATCACCTACGACCTGTTCGAGCCGCTGGTGCTGAACGAGTTCAAGCGCCTGGGCGCCGAGGTCGAGGTCACGTTCGGCCCGAGGCTGAAGCTGTATGTGGCCCACGCCAGGGGCCGGCTCGGCATTGGTGATGTGGCGGTAGTGGTCGCCGCCGGCAGCCCGCACCGTGACGAGGCCTTCCGCGCCTGCCGGCAGCTGATCGAGGTGGTGAAGCACCAGTGCCCGATCTGGAAACAAGAGCATTACGAGGACGGCGACAGCGAATGGAGCGAGGGCTGCAGCCTGTGCCATGCGGACGATGAGCCTGCGCATGCGCACAGCCACAGCCCGTGACGCCAGTAGATCCACGCCATGCGTGGATGGGGCTTTCCCGACGCACCCGGCCGATGCAGCCACGCATGGCGTGGCTCTACCGTGAGCGGGACGATCAACGGCATCGTGCTGGCCGGTGGCCTGTCCAGCCGGATGGGCAGCGACAAGGCGCTGCTGCCGTGGCAGGGCCGCACCCTGCTGGAGCACATGCGGGGCCTGTTGACGCAGGCCGGCGCGCGCGCGGTCTGGATCAGCGGCAACTATCCGGCCTTCGGCGGCATCCCTGATCGTGTGCCCCGATGCGGGCCACTGGGCGGGCTCTACAGCGCGGCGATGCAGATGCCTGACGGCCCGGCCTGGGTGGTGCCGGTGGACACGCCACTGTTGAGCGCGGTACTGCTGCAGCGATTGTGCCTGGCAGAAGACACCGCCTGCGCGGTGTTTGCCGACGAACCATTGCCGATGCGGTTGCAGATCGATGATCATTGCCGCCGCGTGCTGCAGGAGCTGATTGAAGATCCGACCGCGCGTCGTTCACTGCGCGTCCTGCAGCAACGCCTGGGCGTGACCCGGTTGCCACTGGCGCCAGGGGATCAGGCGTTGTTGCTCAACTGCAATACCCCGTCGGAATGGGAGTCCACCGCATCATGAAAGTCCAGCTGCAACAGCAATCGATGCGCCTGCGCGTGGATGAAGAGGAACTGGCGCGGCTGCTGGCCGGTGAGTCGTTGGAGAACCTGACCCGCTTTGGCGGCGGCGGTGGCTGGGGTGTGGCACTGTCGCTGCATGCCGGCGATCAGGCGGTGCTGCTCGATGGCGGTACGTTCTGCCGGCTGGTGCTGCCACGCGAAGCAGTGGAGGCACTGGCAGCGCGCCTGCCGTGCCGTGAGGGTCTTGGCTTCGGCATCGCATTGGATGACGACAGCATGCTGCAACTCCAGTTCGACGTGGATGTGCGCGACAGCGTGCGGCAGCGCGGTGCGCAACGGCGTTCGGAGCCTGCGTCGGAGTAGGTGCATTGCGCATGGGCGGGCGGCACGCTGTCGTATGATGGGGGCCTTCGTTCCTGCGTCGCTGCAATGCCCCTGAACCCCTCTGCTCCTTCTCCGCTGCGACCGGCCACGCCCAATCCTGCGGCGGCCGATGACGGTGATGCGCTGCATTTCTGCAGCACCTGCGCGTTCTCCGATGCCTGCATGTCGCAGGGCTATGACAAGACCGCGCTGGGCGAGCTGCATGTGCTGGTTGACCACGTGGGGCCGTTCCAGGCCGGTGACTACCTGTTCCGTGCCGGCGATCCGTTCGATTCGATCGCCGCCGTGCGTGCCGGCATGGTCAAGACCTTTGTCGATGACAGCCAGGGCAACGAGCAGGTGCTGGGCTTCAGCCTGCCCGGTGAAGTGATCGGGCTCAATGCCATCCACGGTGCGCGCTTTCCCTGCAATGCCGTGGCGCTGGACACGGTCTATCTGTGCCGCATCTCCTTCCCGCGATTGAGCCTGCTGGCCACCCGCATGCCGGGGTTGCAGGCACGGCTGTTCAGCCTGCTCAGTGCCGAGATCGGCAAGGTCGCTACGTTGGCCGCCAACCATCGCACCGAGGAGCGCATGGCGGCGTTCCTGCTGGATCTTTCCGAGCGCTATGCACGGCGCGGATTCTCGGCCACTCGGTTCAACCTGAGCATGGCCCGTACCGAGATTGCCAACTACCTGCGGATGGCGCCGGAGACGGTGAGCCGGGTGCTGCGCCGGTTGAGCGACGAGGGTGTGATTGCGGTGAACCAACGTGAGATGCTGTTGCTGCAACCCGAGCGGCTGGCGGAACTGGCCGTGACCCGGGAATCCGGACTGGACTGATCAGACAACCAAGGGGCCGACCATGAAGCGAGCGGGGCTGTTGTTGCTGGGAATGCTGGCCACGGTGCCGGCCTGGGCGGCCGAGCTGACGGTGTCGGCGGCGTCGAGCCTGACCGAGAGCTTCCGCGAGCTGGGCGCGGCCTATGAGAAGGCGCACCCGGGCACCAAGGTCGATTTCAACTTCGCTGCGTCAGGCGTGCTGCTGCAGCAGATCAGTCGTGGCGCGCCGGTGGACGTGTTCGCGTCTGCCGACGAAACCACCATGGACCAGGCCCAGCAGCAGGATCTGCTGGCGGCCGGTACCCGCGAGGTGTTCGCGGTGAATGCGCTGTGGGTGGTGGTGCCGCCGCAGGCCAAGGCGGCGCCGCGTACGTTGAAGGACCTGGCCGGTGCTGGCGTACAGCGCATCGCACTGGGCAACCCGGACAGCGTGCCGGTGGGCCGCTATGCCAAGGGTGCACTGGAAGCGGCGGGCCTGTGGCCTTCGGTGAAGGGCAAGGTCATCACCACGCAGAACGTGCGCCAGTCGCTGGACTACGTGGCGCGCGGTGAAGTGGATGCCGGCTTCGTCTATACCACCGATGCGCAGGCGATGGCCGACCGGGTGCGCCGGGCGTTTGCGGTGCCGGTGGCCGGTCGCATCGCGTATCCGCTGGCAGTGATCAAGGCCAGTGCACAGCCGGCGGAGGCCAAGCGCTTCACCGACTTCGTGCGCTCGGCACAGGGCCAGGCGATCCTGGCCAAGCACGGGTTCGGCAAGCCCTGAGGCATGGATCTGGACTGGAGCGCGCTGGGGTTGTCGCTGAAGGTGGCCGGTTGGGCCACGGCGATCAATCTGGTGCTGGGCGTGGCACTGGGCGCGCTGCTGGCGCGCCGGCGCTTTCCAGGCCGTGAGCTGCTGGATTCGCTGCTGACCCTGCCGATGGTGCTGCCACCGACGGTGCTGGGCTACTACCTGCTGGTACTGATCGGCCGCAATGGCCCGATCGGCGCGTGGCTGCAATCGTGGTTCGGCATCAACCTGGTGTTCACCTGGCAGGCGGCGGTGATCGCTGCGGCGGTCGCCTCGCTGCCGTTGGTGTTCAAGCCGGCACGCGCGGCGTTCGAGGAAGTGGACGGACAGCTGGAGCAGGCCGCACGAACGCTCGGTGTGTCTGAAGCGGCAGTGTTCTTCCGCATCACGCTGCCACTGGCCTGGCGCGGCATTCTCGCTGGGCTGTTGCTGGCGTTTGCGCGCGCGATGGGCGAGTTCGGCGCGACACTGATGGTGGCGGGCAGCATTCCTGGTCGCACGCAGACGCTGTCGATCGCCATCTACGAGGCGGTGCAGGCGGGGCAGGATGGCAGGGCCAATGCACTGGTGATCCTGACCTCGGTGGTCTGCATCGTGATCCTGTTGCTGGCTGCGCGGCTGGTGGGCGGACGCCGCCGGGAGCTGCGTGATGTGGCTTGACCTGCAGGTGCAGCGCCGCCTGCAGGCGGCCGGCCAGGATTTCGTGTTGGACGTATCGCTGCAGTGCACGCAGCGGCAGGTGGTGCTGTTCGGGCCCTCGGGCGCCGGCAAGAGCCTGACCCTGAAGGCGGTGGCCGGGCTGCTGCGCCCGGACCAGGGGCACGTGCGCCTGCAGGGGCAGGCGCTGTTCGAGGCGGCGGCCGGCGTGAACCTGCCGCCGCAGTGTCGGCGGCTGGGCTATGTGTTCCAGGACTACGCGCTGTTCCCGCACCTGAGCGTTCGCCAGAACGTGGCATTTGGATTGCAGAAGGGCTGGCTCAATCCGCGTCCTGGCCAACGCTTCGACGCGGTGGAGCAGTGGCTGCACGCATTCCGCATCGACACAGTGGGCGATCTGCTGCCTTCACAGGTGTCCGGTGGCCAGCGCCAGCGCACGGCGTTGGCACGTGCGCTGGTAACGCAGCCACAGGCGCTGCTGCTGGATGAACCGTTCTCCGCGCTGGACCATGACCTGCGCGAGCATCTGCGCCAGGAGCTGGAAACGGCGCTGGACAAGACCGGCATCCCGCTGTTGCTGATCAGTCACGATCCACGGGATGTGGCGATGTTCGGCCAGCAGGTGGCGCGGGTGGTGGACGGCCGCATCGTCGGGGGTTGAGCGGTGGGGGTGCTGGCGGGCGCTTCGTCGGCGATTGGCCTCCGTCTGTAGAGCCGAGCCCATGCTCGGCTGCCGTTGGCGGTGTCGCGCAGAGCAGCCGAGCGTGGGCTCGGCTCTACAGGGTCAACGGGTCAATACAGCTCGCAGTGGATGCGGCCTTCACTGCGCAGCGCATCCCACTGCCCTTCATCGCCGATGGCATCGATGGCCTCGCGTACCGCACCCTCCAGGTGGCTCTTGTTGCCGCACAGGTACAGATGTCCACCGCGGGCCAGCACATCACGCATCTCGCTGGCGCGCTGCTGCAGCACGTGCTGCACATAGACCTTTTCGACGCCATCGCGCGAGAACGCGGTATGCAGGCCGGCCAGCACGCCACGCGTGTGCCAGTCCTGCAGCTGGTCGCGATACAGGTAGTCGTGCTGGCGGTGTTTCTCGCCGAACACCAGGTGCACCTCGCGTTCGCTGGCGTTGGCCTGCAGCTCCTGCATCAGGCCCATCAAGGGGGCGATGCCGGTACCGGTGCCGACCAGCAGCAGCGGCGCTTCGCCGGTGTCAGGTAGATGGAATCCGGGGTTGGAGCGGCAGTACACCCGGGCGTGGTCGCCGCCGTACAGCAGGCTGCCGGTGGCGGTGCCGAAGCGCTCACGGCCGCGCAGGGTGTAGCGCACTTCGCGCACGCACAGGCTCAACTGGTCGTCGCACGGGTGCGAGGCGATGGAATAAGCGCGCGGCAGCCGCGGTGACAGTAGTTCGCGCAACCGGGCCAGCGGCACGCTGTCCGGCGTGGCGTGGTCCTGCAGCACGTCCAGCAGGTCGAGGCCGTGTAGGTAGGCTTCCAACTCTCGCTTCTGGCTGACCTTCAACAGGCCCTTCAGCAGCTCGCTGCCCCCCAGCTTGGCCAGTTCGCGCAGCACGCCCTTGCTGAGCAGGCGCAGCTCGCGGTCATGCAGGGCGGCCACGGCGGCGGTGTCGCCATACCAGGTGGCCAGCGCTTGCAGCAGGGCAGGATCGTTTTCCGGCACCACGTGCAGCGTGTCGCCGGCACGGTAGGCCATGCCGCTACCGCTGATGTCCAGCCGCAGATGCCAGGCCGCCGGATCGCTGCTGTTCAAGCGGCGGCGTTCAAGAATGGGCGCGGCAAACGCATTGTCTTCACCATAGGCGGTGACCTGCAGGTGCAGGTCCTGGCCAGCGCTCAGGTCGCCGTCCAGCACCTGGCCGAGCACCGGCTGCCATTGCTGGAAGAACTGCTCGTAGCCCAGGTCTGCATCCACGCGGTGCAGCAACGGCTGCGCCTGGCGCTCGCTCAGTGCGGCATCCAGTGCCTTGGTGAAGCCGCAGAAGCTGGGGTAGCCGGTGTCACCGAGGCCGAATACCGCGTAGCGCAGGCCACTCAGCGTCGGGGTCTGGCGCAGCGTTTCGAAGAACTGCTCGCCGTTGGCTGGCGGCTCGCCATCACCGAAGGAGCTGGAGATCGCCAGCAGCACATCGCCGTGGCCGAGGCTGGCCACGTCGATGTCGTTGAACGGAAGCACCTGCGGCCCGTGCGGCTGCAGGTCCGCGCCCAGGCGCTGGGCCAGGGCGCGGGCATTGCCCGACTCGGACGCGAAACCCACCAGCAGGCGGCTGAAGGGCGTACTGGTCGGGAGGGCGTTCACGCGGCCTCGTAGAAGTCGTCGAACTTTTCCTTGCTGAACTCGACCAGGTCGTAGTTCTGCATCAGGTCGTTCACCACGCGGCGGATGCTGATGTAGGAGGTGATGTTGCCGTCGGCGTCGAACAGCGGCTGCACGGTGGTATCGACCACGTAGAGCACGCCGCCCTTGCCGAGGTTGGGCACGATGCCGGTCCAGGTCTTGCCGGCCTTGATGGTGTCCCACATGTCCTTGTAGACCGCCTTGGGCACATCCGGGTGGCGCACGATGCTGTGCGGCTGGCCGATCAGCTCCTCGCGGGCGAAGCCGGTGAGCGTGCAGAACAGGTCGTTGGCGTAGGTGATGTTGCCCTGCAGGTCGGTGGTGGAGATCACCATGACGTTCTGCATGGCGTTCAGCAGCTGGGCGTTGTCGGGGGTGTAGCTCATCGCAGGGTCCTTTTGGATGCCGGTGATGCCGGCGTGTTCGGGTCCTGCATAGAGATACGCCCGCACGGCGGCGGGCGGTTTGACATTGGTCAAGTGGGGTGCGCGATGGCCTGCGACCGGGTGTCGCAGGGGTGTTCCGCCGGGCCATGCCCGGCGAAGAGGCGTCAGCCCATCAGATAGCGCAGCACCCCGGCCGAGACCACGCCGATCAGCACGGTCGGCAGCATCGACAGGCGTGTGGCGGCCAGCAGGGTGATCGCCAGCGCGGCCAGGTCGGCGGGCTTGTCGGCAACGAAGTCCGGGGCGATCACCGAGATCAGCACGCAGCCCGGTGCGGCTTCCATCACTGTTACCGCGCGCTTGCTCAGCGTGCGGTTGCGCAGCGCGAGGAAACCGACGATGCGGGTCAGGTAGGTGGCGGCAGCCATCAGCACGATGGTCAGCACCGAGGTCCAGTGGATCAGGCCGTTGAAGATCATGCTGCGTCCTCCGCCAGCAGCCAGGCAGCCGCCAGGCCGGCCAGGGCGCCGCTGGCCACGTACCACGCGCCCGGGATCAGCAGGTAGGTGGCAGCGGCCACCACCAGGCTGACCAGCCACGGCCGCGCCGCTTTCATGCCCTGCCACATGCCGCGCAGCAGCACCAGGAACACGGCGGGGAAAGCCATGTCGAAACCATAGGCGTGGATGTCGCCCAGCATCGGGCCGATGATCGCGCCCAATGCGGTGCAGGCTACCCAGACCGTGTGCAGGCCGGCCGACACGCCCAGGTAATAGGCCAGGCTGAAGCCAAGGGCGCGGCGACGCGCATCGGCCACGCCCATTGCCCAGCTTTCATCGCACATGAAGAACAGGGCCGGCAGCACCCGGCGGCGTGGCAGGTGCTGCAGCAGCGGGGCCAGACTGGCGCCCATCAGCAGGTGGCGGCTGTTGACCAGCGCGGTGATGGCCACGATCAACGCGATGTGCGGTGGCGAGGTCCACAGTTCGACGGCGGCGAACTCCGAGCCGCCAGCGAAGTTGAGGCCGGTCATCAGCGGCACTTCCAGTGCGCTCAGGCCCTTCTGGGCCGCCTGGGCGCCGAGTACCAGGGCGAAGGGAATGAAGCCGATCATTACCGGTACGGCGGCGCGCAGGCCGCGCAGGAACTCGGCACGCGGCGCGGTATCGCAGGTGTCTGGCAGGGGGAGGGTGGTGCGGGCGTCCATGGAGCTGCAACAAGGGTGGGGGTGGCCCATGCTAGCGGTCCGATCACGAAATCGGGTTGCGTTGATGCCATTGGATTCGGGAATATTGATGTTCCGTGCGGCCAGGGTCGCCAAGAGTGAAATTCAATGCAGTACCAGCTCGACAACCTCGATCGGCGCATCCTCGACGCCCTGCAACGCGACGGCCGCCTGCAGAACCTGGAGCTGGCCCGGCTGGTAGGCCTTTCGCCCTCGGCCTGCCTGCGCCGGGTGCGGCTGCTGGAGGAGGGCGGCTATATCGACCGCTACGTGGCCTTGCTGAACGAGGCCAAGGTGGGCCGTGGCTTCACGGTGTTCGTGCGGGTGTGGCTGCGCGGGCAGGATGAGGACACCACCAATCACTTCATCAACAGCATCAAGTCTTTCCCGGAAGTGCTTGAATGCCATCTGATGGCCGGTGACTGCGATTTCCTGCTGCGGGTGGCGGTCGCCGACCTGGATGCCTACCGGCAGTTCCAGATGCAGCACCTGAACCGCATTGCCGGGGTGCAGAACACCAAGACCGAGATTCCGATGCAGCGGATCAAGCAGACGACCCAGCTGCCGCTTTGAGAGGTACGGCCGGGTTGCACCCGGCACCCGCGGTAGTGACGGCCGCTGGCCGGCAACCTCAGGAGCAACAGCAACAGCAACAGCAACGGCGATGCTGCTTGGGGCGGCGTGGCGGTATGGCCAGGCAGGCTGCCGGAACGGCATGAGCTGCTCTTGGTGGGTGTCGACCTTGGTCGACACGTTCTGGTCGGCACGGGGTCGGATCCCGTTGCTGCGCAACGGGCTCTGACCCCAGGAGCAGATGAACATGTCTGTTCGATTCGTTGATTCCTGATTCCTGATTAGTGACTGGCTCCAGGGGGCTGGCCCAACGGTTGGCCGTGCGCGGCGGTCATCGCAATGACATGTGCTCCCGGTACGGTTTGATCCGCTTGCAGCCGCTGTCGCTGCCGAGGGTCATGTGTTCTACGTCAGGGGGCTGAATGGACACCATGCGATCAGAACGTGGAGGCTGGCCATCGCCGGATGGTTGCTGCTGGCCTTTGCCGCGGCCGCCCAGGACGGTGTTCATGCCTACGACATCCCTGCGCAGCCGCTGGAACAGGCGGTCGAGCGCTTCAGTGTCATCAGTGGGTGGTCGGTGATGTACCCGGGCGACCTTGCCGCGGGCCGCAGCAGCCACGTGCTGCGCGCCAGCCTGGCGCCGCTGCCTGCCTTGCGGGTTCTGCTGCAGGATTCCGGTATCGAGGCCGAGGTGATCGGCGAGCAGCGCGTGGTGCTGCGTCGGAGCGCGTCCTCCACGGCCGAGCCCGGCATTGGCGCGGAACTGCCCGATGCCGAGCGGCGCCGTCGCTACGGTGGCCTGCAGCAACGCCTGCGCGCAGCGTTCTGTGACGATTCCGAGCTGGCTC
The DNA here is from genome assembly GCF_030291095.1 of Stenotrophomonas sp. 59. Classification (NCBI taxonomy): domain Bacteria; kingdom Pseudomonadati; phylum Pseudomonadota; class Gammaproteobacteria; order Lysobacterales; family Lysobacteraceae; genus Stenotrophomonas; species Stenotrophomonas sp. 59. The sequence goes on along the minus strand of NZ_CP127408.1, from coordinate 2,538,640 downwards.
CGGGTCGCTATGCCGCGACCCTGCGCTTCAGCGTTGGCAGAGACGGCCAGGTGCATGACCCCGAACTGCTGTCCGGCAGTGGCAGCGCCAGTCGCGACGCGCGCCTGCTGCAGGCGCTGCAGGGCCTGGTGCTGGCTGCCGAAGCCGCCGCGCTGCCGCAGCCGGTGACGCTGCAGATCCGCCCTTCCGGCACCGACCACGACTGTGGCCGGCGTGCGCCCCTTCCATGATTTCAAGGATTCGAACATGAGCAACGGTACGGCTGGGGCAGTTGACCTGATGGACCACCTTCTGGGCGCCTATGACGAACTGAAGCGCAGGCTGGTGCGCAAGCTGGGTTCGGAGGAGCTGGCCGGCGATGCGCTGCAGGACACCTGGATGCGCCTGAGCGCGCGCCGTGACCGCTTGGATGCGGTGCAGAATCCGGCGGCCTACCTGCTGCGCATGGCGATGAACACCGTGATCGATCGCCAACGTGCCGACCACCGGTTGCTCAGCCTGGAAGAAGTGGACACGCTGATGGACATGGCCGATCCGTCACCGGGCCCGGCACAGGCGGCCGAGCTGGAGTTCGCGCTGGAAGACATGGTCGGGCTGCTGCAGCGCATGCCTGAGCGCCGTCGCCGCATCCTGCTGGCGATCCGCGTCGACGGCCTGCAGCAGCGCGACGTGGCCGATCACCTCGGTGTATCGCTGCGGCTGGTGCAGCGCGAGCTGAAGGCGGCCCAGGATTACCTGGCCGAACGCAGTGGGCAGGGGCGCCAGGTGCGGTTCTGAGCGGCGGCATCCGTCTACACTTTGACGCCGAGCAGACCCCCGCAGCGTGCGGGTCCGGCATGAGTCCCCATGGATCCTGACGATCGCCCGCAACGCCCGCTGGATGCCGTCGAGCGTCAGGCCCACGCGTGGGTGGTGCGGTTGACCTCGGGCGAAGCCACCGCCGCCGATGGGGACAGGTTCCGCGCGTGGTGTGAGGCCGACATCCGTCATCGCGAGGCGTTCGGCCGTGCGCGCCGGCAATGGGAGCAGGTCCGTCTGGCGGGCGAGCAGTTGCCCCCCGCGGCGCGCCAACCGGTCGCGCCGACGCCGGCCCAGCGCTGGAGCCGGCGCGCCTTCCTCGGTGCTGCCATTGCGGCGCCGGCCAGCCTGGTGGTGGTGGCGGCGATCCGCCCACCGCTGGGGTTGTGGCCCTCGGTGACGGCGATGACGGCCGAATTCCACACCGGCACCGGTGAACGGCTGCAGATCGCGCCTTCGCCGCAGCTGAAGATAGAACTGGATACGCAGAGCAGCCTGCGCCGGCGCGCGGACGCGCAGGGCGAAGGCTTCGAGCTGATGCAGGGGCAGGCCGCGATCGAGACCCGGGCCGGCCTGCGCCTGGCGCTGTTCGCGGGGGCGGGCTGCGTGATTGCCGATGAAGGTGCGGTGCGCCTGGACGTACGCAACACCCAAGGCCAGGTGCGGGTGACCTGCCTGCACGGTAGTGCCCGCATCGAGCACCCGCAGGGCCGGTTGCAGCTGCAGGCCGGCCAGCAGACCCGGTACGACGAGCGCCTCAGTGGCGTGGTGGCCGAGGCTGTGGCCTCGGACGTGAGTGCCTGGACCGAAGGCATGCTGGTGTTCCGCCGAGCACCACTGCGCGAGGTGGTCGACGAGATCAATCGTTACCGCCGCGGAAAGGTGTTGCTGGGTGAATCGGCGTTGGCGCGTGCCCCGGTGAGCGGCCGCTTCCGCATCGATGATCCGGATGCGGCACTGGAGCAGCTGCGCCTGACGATGTCGCTGGATCTGCGTCGCTTTCCGGGTGGCATCGCCGTCCTTGGATAGATGCAGACGCTGGCCATGCGCGTCGCGCAGGGCTGTTGCAAGCAAGGAGAGGCCAAGGATGCGCAATGAGACCATCGGCGTGCTGGATCTGCGTCGCAATCTGTCGGCGCTGCTGGAAACCACGCAGCGACGCCCCTTGATGGTGCATCGCTACGGCTCGCCGTGGGTGTGCGTGGTGTCCGACGCGCAGTGGCAGCAACAGGCGGTGCTGCTGGACTTCGATCCGCAATCGCATCCGTTGGCAATGCTGCTGCGGCTGCAGCAGCAGCTGTTGCAGCTGCCTGAAAGCGGGGCACTGCCACCTGCGGCGCTTGCGCGTGCGTTGCTGCTGATGGACATGCATGGCGTTGACGATCTCGTGCAGCTGCACGAGCAGGTGCTGCACCACCGGCTGTGGCACTGGTTCGTGGCAGGCAGCCACGGCGTGATGGAGGGCTGGCAGCTGCCGGCGCTGCGCGTTGCGATGGCGTCATGGTGCGATGACGTGGACATGACCGATGCATTGGTCGCGTTCGCCGCGCGCAGCGACGTGGCGATGCTGGCCCGCCGCTGCGGCGGCGACGCGCCGCGCCTGCAGCGCGAAGCCTGCAAGCGGATGACGCTGCGATGACGTTGCCGATGAAGCACTACGCAGCGCACAGAGTTGTGTTCGCGGTGTCGCTTCACCTGCCTTGCTGACGTCTTCTCCAGTGTACGACGCACCACGCGTCGCGGAGCATAGGCGACGCAGATGGCAGACAGTCGCAGGATCAGCATGCTGGAGCTGGATCGCCACCTGAGCCAGTCGCTGGAGCAGGCGCGGCACACTCCCCTGAACGTGCAGCGCTATGGACATTCCTGGGTCTGGGTGCTTTCCAGCGATGCGTGGGCGGACGCGGCGCGCTGGGCTGCTCTGGACAGCAGCTCACACCCGCTGCTGGCGCTGCGCAGGGCGCTCGACCTGCAGTTGCGGCCGTGGCCCGAAGCGGCCATGAGCCTGCTGCCGCTTGAAGCAGTCGACGCGCGGCTGGTGCAACGTGCAGCGCTGCTGGTGGTCGTGCGTGACCTCAACAGTCCGCAACGCGTGTACGACGACCTGCGCTACCACCAGGCATACAGGTCGTTCATCGGCCTCGATCATGGGACGGCATGGGCGCCCATGCAGTGCGTGCGCCTGCTGCAGGCCTGCGCGAACCCGCTGCTGCGTGGCTGCATCGACGACACTCTGGCCGCCATCCCGCGCCATCTGTTCGAGGCTGCATGTGCACCGGCTGCACGTGCCGTGCCTGCACAGGAGCGCGCGCAGCGAATTGCCGGCGGTTGTTTATCGTACTGACACATGCACCGCTGACCATGGTGCGGCGGTCTCTTCCAGGATGACGAGGGCGGAACAATGGCAAGGCAGGTTCGTGGTCGCAGGGCTCGGCAGCAGGGTTTCAGCCTGATCGAGATCATGGTGGTGGTGGTGATCATCGGCATCCTCGCCGCGTTGATCGTGCCGCGGTTGATGGATCGCCCCGACCAGGCACGCGTTGTCGCGGCGCGACAGGACATCGCGGCGCTGATGCAGGCGTTGAAGCTGTTCAAGCTGGACAACGGAAAGTACCCCAGTGCCGAGCAGGGCCTGCAGGTGCTGGTGAAGCCGCCGCAGGGCAGCGGTGCGATGCCGGTCACGCCCTATCTGGACCGCCTCCCGAATGATCCGTGGGGCCATCCGTACCAGTACCAGATTCCCGGCACGCACGGCGACATCGATGTGTTCTCGCTGGGCGCGGACAGCAAGCCCGGGGGCGACGCCGGGAACGCGGACATCGGCTCCTGGCAGTTGTGAGGCACACCGATGGCAACCCGGATGCGTTCGGTTTCGCGCGCCCGCCAGCGCGGCATGGCGGTGATCGTCGCCATGTTGGTGGTGGCGCTTGTGGCCGTGATCGCCACCGCGCTGCTGACCCGGCAGTCGGCGCAGCTGCGTGCGCTGCGTGGTGACCAGCTGCGCGCGCAGGTGCGCATGGCGGTGGATGCCACGCTGGAGCGGGCGGCGCAGCAGTTGCGTGAGGATGTAAGGGAGCAGTTGACCACGGTACGCGGCGGGCGCTGGGCGCGTCCTTTGCAGCTGCAGGCACCGTTGCCGGTGCAGCTGCAGCTGGTCGATGCCCAGTCGATGTTCAACCTGCGCAATCTGCTGGCCCATGGCCAGCCGGATCCCGAAGCGCGGCGCGCCTTCGTTGCGTTGTGCGCCGGGCAGGGGTTGGGGCAGGGTGCCTGTGCCTCCGCGGCGGACCACATCCAGGCACGCCTGCGCGATGGCGACATCCAGGCGCAGGCGCCGCTGCCGCGCGAAGCGATGGTCGAGCAGGCCCTGCCCGGTGCCGATCCGGTGGCACTACAGGCGCTGGCACGCCGCACGGTGGTGCTGCCGGCGCAGACCCTGGTCAATGCCAATACCAGTGACATCAGCGTTCTGCAGGCCGTTGTACCCAGTGTCGAGCCGGCGCGCCTGCGGGCGCTGCTCGGCGAGCGCGACGGCGGCCAATGGCTGCTCAACCGCGGCGACATCGCCCATCGACTCCAACTGAGCAACGCACAGATGGCCGTAGTGCCCCTTGGCATCCATAGCGAATGGTTCCTCGCCGTCGGCCAGGTGCAGGCCGACGGCAGCACGGTGGACTTCCGCGCGCTGATCTGGCGCGAATACCGCGATGACAGCGTGCGTGTGCAGCGCGTGTGGACAAGGATCGGCGCATGAGCGTGCATCTGAGGGTGCGCCTGCCGCCACTGGAACACCTGCGCGCCGACAGCGAGGTCGAGTGGGTGCAGCTGCACAAGGGGGCTGTGCAGGCCCACGGCCGCGAAGCGTTGGCTGTGCTGGGCCATCGCCATCCGCAGGCCGAGGTGCTGGCCTGCCTCGATCCCCAGGACCTGATCCTGCTGGAGCTGCAGCTGCCACCGCTGTCCGGACGCAGGCTGCAGGCCGCATTGCAGGGTGAGGTGGAGGCGATGTTGCTGGATGACCTGCAGGAGGTGGCGCTGGCGCACGGCAGCCAGGCCGCCGATGGCACCGTGCCGGTGGCCTGGCTCGGCCAGCAGGCGATCTCGCAGGCCTGGCAGTTGCTGGCGTCGTGTGGGCTGCGGCTGCAGGCGTTGTATCCAACGCCGTTGCTGTTGCCGTGGCAGGACGGCCAGGCAACGCTGCAGGCCAGTGGCGAGCATCTGCTGGTGCGCAGCGGGCGCGATCGGGGTTCCGTCCAATGGTGTGGCGGACGTGACGCGGGCGCAGTAATGCAGGCCCTGGCATCGCGTCTGCAACAGGCCGGCGTGCACGCGGTGCAATGGATCGACCGCGTACCGCCGGCATGGCCGGATAGCCTGCCGGCCACCACCGTTGCACATGAACGGCAAGGCTCTGGGCCCTTGCCAGGGTGGTCATTGCCGCTGCCGGGTTCCGGCCAGAGGGCGCCGCGGCTTGCGATCGGGCTGGCGTTGACGGCGATGCTGATGGCTGCGCTGGGCCTGCAGCTGCAGGTCTCGCGTTGGCGAAGCGAGGGCGAGGCACTGCAGCAGGACATGGCGCGCCAGTTCAGTGCGCGCTTCCCCGAGATCACCGACGTGGTGGACCCGGTGCTGCAGGCAAGGCGTGCACTGGCGGTGCCAGTTCCGGCCCAGCCGTTGCCGTCGGTGCAGCGACAGGTGGCCAGCACGCTGCAGGCGGTTCCGGAGCTGGCGGGGCAGGTACGCAGCCTGCACTACCAGCCCGGCCAACTGGACATGGAACTGGACACCGATACGCAGGCGCTGGCCGATGATCCGCAGCGAATGGAGCACTGGCAGAAAGCGGTGCAGGCACAGGGCCTGCAGCTGGCGCGTGAAGCGGGTGGACGCCTGCGCGTGAGCGGGGGCGAACAGTGACCGCCAGGACGCTGAGGCTGGGTGAAAGGATGGCGGCTCTGCAGCACCGCTGGCAGCGCCTGACGTCGCGCGACCGGCTGATGCTGCGGGTGATGGTGGTGGCGATGCTGGCAGCGGGCCTGTGGTCGTTCTGGCTTGAGCCGCTGCTGAAGCAGCGCACGCACTGGCAGGCTGAGCTGCCGCGGCTGCAGGCGCAGGCCCGCACGCTGGCACCACTGCTGCGCGCGCGTGAACGCCAGCAACAGGCGCAAGGCCAGCGCCCGACGCTGGCCGGGCTGCGCGAGCAGATCAAGGCCGCCGGTCTCGCCGGTGCCCTGAATATCGAAGCACGCGATGGGCGCTGGCACCTGCAGGTGCAGGCCGTGCCTGCCGACGCGCTGTGGAACTGGCTGTTGCCGGTGCTGGCCGATCCGGCCATCGAACTGCAGCAGCTGCAATTGACACGGACAGGGGACGCGAACATGCCGGCGGCACGGATTTCCGGAAACATCGTGATGGCGCTCACTGCGGGTGCCCATCCATGAGGGCAATGCGCAGCCTTGCCTGCAGCACCGCATTGGCCCTGATCGTGGGCATGGCCCACGTGCCGGCAATTGTGCTGGCACAGGACACCCGCGATGAACCGGTGCAGTTGAACCTTGTGGATACCGATATCGGCGGCGTGCTGCGCATGGCGGCGCGCTTCACCGGGCGGCAGTTCCTGGTCGATCCGCGGGTGACCGGCAAGATGACAGTGGTTTCCGATGGCCCGGTCAGCCGTACGCAGGCCTACCAGTTGCTGCTGGGCGCCCTGCGCATGCGCGGGTTTGCCGTGGTCGAGAACGGTGGCGTCAGCCGCGTGGTGCCACAGGCCGATGCCAAGCTGCTCGGTGGGCGGGTGGGGGCCGGGGGTGCCGGTGGCGAAGTGGCCACGCGCACCTTCGCGCTGCGCTACGAGAATGCGGCCGCGCTGGTGGCGGTGCTGCGGCCGATGATCAGCCCGGACAACCCGATCACCGCCAATCCGGGCAACAACACCCTGGTGATCACCGACTATGCCGACAACCTGGAGCGCATCGCGCGGGTGATCGCCAGCGTCGATACGCCTGCCGGCATGGACACCGACGTGGTGAAGCTGCAGCAGGGCATTGCCGTTGACGTGGCGGCGATGGTCGCGCCGCTGCTGGATGCGCAGGGCGCCGAGCCCAGCCAGAAGGTGGTGGTGATGGCCGACCCGCGCAGCAACAGCGTGCTGCTGCGCTCCAGCAGCCCCGGTCGCACGCGCCTGGCGCGGCAGCTGGTGGAGAAGCTGGACCGTGCCCAGGACGAGTCCGGCAATCTGCATGTGGTCTATCTGCGCAATGCCCAGGCCAACCAGCTGGCTGGTGTGCTGCGCGGCGTGGTGGCCGGCCAGAGCGATGCCCCGGCGATGGGCAGCAACGAAGGCATCACGCCGCTGCCTGGCGACGCCAACCGCTCCACACCCGCACAGCCGTCACAGCCGCAGCAGGCCAAGACCGGCGGCAACGCACTGGAATCGCAGCGGCTGGACCCGAACCGGCGTGACCCGATCGACGCCGGCAGCACCGGCTTCAGCCAGAACGGCATCTCGGTACAGGCCGACGTGGCCACCAACACGCTGCTGATCTCGGCGCCGGAACCGGTGTACCGGAACCTGCGGAGGGTGATCGACCAGCTCGACCAGCGCCGTGCGCAGGTGCTGGTGGAAAGCCTGATCGTGGAGGTCAACCAGACCGACGCCGCCGAGCTGGGCGTGCAGTGGATGCTGGGCAACGGACGCACCTTCGGCGGCACCCACTTCGGCGGCTCCACCGGCGGCAGCGGGCTCAACACCGGTGCGCGCACTACCCTGGACGTGCTGCCCAAGGATGGCCTGAAGATCGGCGTGATCGACGGCACCATCAACCTGCCCGGTGTCGGCCAGATCCTCAACATGAAGGCGCTGGCCAACGCGCTGCAGAGCAAGGGCGGTGCCAACATCCTGTCCACCCCGAACCTGATGACGCTGGACAACGAAGCGGCCAGCATCATGGTCGGCCAGACAGTGCCGTTCGTCAGCGGGCGCTATGTGACCGATGGTGGCGGCGGAAGCAACAACCCGTTCCAGACCATCGTGCGCGAAGACGTGGGGCTGAAGCTGCGAGTGCGGCCGCAGATCTCGGAAGGTGGCACGGTGAAGCTGGACATCTACCAGGAGGTCAGCAGCATCGATGCGCAGAGCGCGAACAGCACCGCAGGCATCATCACCAACAAGCGCGCACTGGACACCAGCGTGCTGCTGGATGATGGCCAGATCATGGTGCTCGGCGGCCTGCTGGAAGACAGTGTCAGCCATGGGCGCGATGCGGTGCCTGGCCTGGGCAGGCTGCCGGTGCTGGGGGCATTGTTCCGCAGCGACACGCGCAAGCGTGCCAAGACCAACCTGATGGTGTTCCTGCGCCCGCACGTGGTGCGCGACCCGGCGGCCGGACAGCGCCTGACCCGCGACCGCTATGACTACATGCGCAATGCGCAGGCCGGCGCGCAGCCGGTGCAGAGCTGGGCATTGCCCGCGCTGTCGGCGCCGCAACTGCCACCGCAGGACCTGTCCGTACTCGGCGAGGGAAATGCGCGCGACGGCCAGGGCCAGCCACTGCAGAACACCAGCCTGGCGGCGCTGTATCCGGCCGGTGATGGCGACGCGCAGCTGGTGCAGTTCGCGCAGGGACTGGACCCGGCCCGTGCCAGCCAGGGGGTTGCACAGGTGCGGGCCCTGGGCCTGCAGGCCTACGCCGAGGCGACGCCGGGCGAGAGTGGGCAACGCCTGCGCGTGCGCCTGCCGCGTGATCCGGCCAAGTTGGATCCGGCATTGCAGCAGTTGCGCGGGTTGGGCTACACGCCGGAACTGGTGATCGGGCCGTGAGCGCCGCTGTGCCTCTGCCGTATGCGTGGGTGCGCAGCCACGGTGTGATGCTGTCCGAAGCCGGTGGCGAGCCGGTGCTGCTGGGCACCGCCGATACCGCGGCCTGGGCCGTCGCCGAGCTGCGCAGACGGCATGGCCCGCTGCCGTTCCAGGCGCTGGATGCGGCAGCCTGGCAGCAGCGACTGGGTGAGCAGTATCGTGACGGCGGCGATGCCGCGGCCGTGGTCGGTGCCGCCGAAAGCGAAGTTGATCTGGACCGGCTGATGCAGGACATGCCGGAGGTGACCGATCTGCTGGATGCGCAGGACGATGCGCCGGTGATCCGCATGATCAACGCGCTGCTGGCACAGGCTGCGCGCGATGGCGCCAGCGATCTGCACATCGAGCCGTTCGAGACCCATTCGGTGGTGCGCTACCGTGTGGACGGCACGCTGCGTGACATGGTGCAGCCACGGCGCGCACTGCACGCGGCGCTGGTGTCGCGCATCAAGATCATGGCCCACCTGGACATCGCCGAGAAGCGGCTGCCGCAGGACGGGCGCATCGCGATCCGCGTGGGCGGTCGACCGCTGGATATCCGCGTCTCCACGGTGCCGACCGGGCATGGCGAACGCGCCGTGCTGCGCCTGCTGGAGAAGGATGCCGGTCGCCTCCAGCTGCAGCGCCTTGGCATGGCCGACGATACGCTGGCCACGTTCACCGGCCTGATCCGGCAGCCGCATGGCATCGTGCTGGTGACTGGACCGACCGGCAGCGGCAAGACCACCTCGCTGTACGCTGCCCTGGGCCAGCTCGACAGCAGCACCAGCAACATCCTCACCGTGGAAGACCCGGTGGAGTACGATTTCGCAGGCATCGGCCAGATCCAGGTCAACGCGCGCATCGGCATGAGCTTCGGCACCGCGCTGCGCGCGATCCTGCGCCAGGACCCGGACACCATCATGATCGGCGAGATCCGCGACCTGGAAACCGCGCAGATTGCCGTGCAGTCGTCACTGACCGGCCACGGCGTGCTCGCCTCGCTGCATACCAACGATGCGATCTCGGCGGTGACCCGCCTGGCCGACATGGGCGTAGAGCCGTTCCTGCTGGCCTCGTCGTTGCGCGGCGTACTGGCGCAGCGGCTGGTGCGCCGGCTGTGCACGCAGTGCCGGCGGGCCGAGGTGGATGGCGAAGGCCGAACCGTGTGGCGCGCGGTGGGCTGTGCGGCCTGCGCCAACAGCGGCTATCGGGGTCGTACCGGCATCCATGAACTGTTCGTGGTCGACGACCGCGTGCGCGCATTGATCCATGAAGGGCAAGGTGAGCCTGCGCTGCGCGAGGCGGCACGGCGCGCTGGCATGCGGACATTGCGGCAGGATGGTCAGCGCTGGGTCGACAGCGGGGTGACCACGCTGGAAGAAATCCTGCGCGTCACTGGCGACGACTGAGACGACGATGGCACTGTTCGATTACCAGGCCGCCAACGCGCAGGGCCGCATCGAGAAAGGCCAGCTCGACGCCGACAGCCCGCGCGGTGCGCGCCAGCTGCTGCGCGGGCGCGGGCTGACCCCGGTACAGGTGAGTGCGGCGCGCAGTGCCGGCCATGGTTGGGGTGCTCGCCGGTTGTCCGCCAGCGAGCTGGCCTGGGCCACGCGCCAGCTGGCCAGCCTGCTGGCCGCCAGCCTGCCGTTGGAAGGTGCTTTGAGCGCGGTGATCGAGCAGGCCGAGCGCCCGCATGTTGCGCATGCACTTACTGCCGTGCGTGCGGATGTACGTGCTGGCCAGCGCCTGACCGTGGCACTCGCCGCGCGGCCGCGTGATTTCCCGCCGATCTATCGGGCACTGGTGGGTGCAGGTGAAGACTCCGGTGATCTGGCACGGGTGATGGAGCGCCTGGCCGACTACATCGAAGAACGCAATGCGCTGCAGGCCAAGGTGCTGACCGCCTTCATCTACCCAGCGGCGATCAGCCTGGTATCAGTGGCGATCGTGATCTTCCTGCTCAGCTACGTGGTGCCGCAGGTGGTGACCGCGTTCGTGCAGGCGCGGCAGACGCTGCCGATGCTCACGCAGGTGATGCTGGCGGCCAGTGCTTTCGTACGCAGCTGGGGCGTGTGGGTGGGGCTGGGCATCGCGGCGTTGGTGGTGGCCTGGCGGTTGGCCCTGCGCGAGCCCGAGCTGCGCCTGCGTTGGGATGCGATGCTGTTGCGGCTGCCGATGGTCGGGCGCTTCGTGCTGGGTGTGAACAGCGCGCGTTTCGCCTCGACGCTGGCGATCCTGCTGGATGCCGGTGTGCCGCTGCTGCGTGCACTCGAAGCTGCCCGGCAGACGTTGGGCAACGCGTTGCTGGCGCGCTGTGCCGATGACGTGTCCGCGCGCGTGCGCGAAGGTGCGGCACTGGGTGCCGCGCTGAAGGTACAGAAGGTGTATCCGCCGATCCTGGTACATCTGGTGGCCAGTGGCGAGAAGACCGGTTCGCTGGCGCCGCTGCTGGATCGCGCCGCGCAGACCATCTCGCGCGAGATCGAGCGTCGCGCGATGGCGCTCACTGCGCTGCTGGAACCGACCATGATCCTGGTGATGGGCGGCGTGGTGCTGACGATCGTGCTGGCCGTGTTGATGCCGATCATGGAAATGAACCAGCTGGTGCAGTGATGCGCAACGCGCATCACGGGTAGAGTCGACTGTTAGTCGACTAGCGTGCAGAGCGCGTGCTTCGTACTGCTGCTGCGTGTGAAGAGCAGTCGACTAACAGTCGACTCTACCCAGTCGATTCGATCCAGTCGATCCCATCAAATCGATTCGATCCAGTCGATTCGATCCAGTCGATTCCATCCAGTCGATTCCATCCAGTCGATCGAACGGCGTCGCTGGAAGGTGGCATGGGCCGATTCTCCACACAATCCTCCACACCTTTTTTCGATCTTCCACAGGTTTCTTAAGCAGCCTGTCATCGGCGCGGACCAGCATAGCCACGTCGCCGCAGAGTGGGCTGGGAGGCCCTCGGCGGCAGCAGGCGTGTAGTGACCGTTCCTCCCTTGGTGTTTCCCTTCGCAGTAAACCCTTCAGGAGAAGATCATGAACAAGTACAAGACCCTGGCCGCGCTGGTTGCCACCGCGCTGCTCGCCACCGCCGGTGCCGCTTCGGCGCAGCAGTCCCTCGTCAACGGCGGCGGCGCTTCGCTGCCGGCCGATCTGTACAAGGGCCAGGCCGACAGCATCCTGCCGTCGACCTTCAGCTACGCCGTGACCGGTTCGGGCACCGGCAAGAAGGCGTTCCTGGAAAACAAGATCGCGCTGTTCATCCCGACCGGCACCGGCAACGTCCACTTCGCCGGCAGCGACTCGGTGCTGAGCCAGACCGAAATCGACACCTACAACACCACCTACAACTCCGCGACCTCGACCACCAAGTTCGGTCCGCTGCTGCAGATGCCGTCGGTCGCCACCTCGGTCACCATTCCGTTCAACAAGGCTGGCTCGGCCGTTGACCTGACCGTGGCCCAGGCTTGCGGCATCTTCTCGGGCAAGATCACCGATTGGTCCAGCACCGGCACCGGCCGCACTGGCCCGATCCAGGTTGTCTACCGTGGCGAGAGCAGCGGCACCAGCGAGCTGCTGACCCGCTTCCTGACCAGCGCCTGCCAGCCGGGCGACGTTGCCGGCACCAACCTGAAGCTGACCAACGGTGCGCCGGCCTTCTCGGTGCAGTCGACCTTCGCCAACCTGTTCACCACCGTGCCGTCGAACTTCGTCGCTGCGCCGGCCACCGGTGGCACGGCGCTGTACAACGCCGTGTACGCCGCTGACGGTCGCATCGGCTATGTCGGCCCGGACGTGATCCCGAACCTGCAGGACGCGACCAAGGTTGCCAAGCTGAAGGGCTATTCGCCGGATGAAGTGAGCGTTGCTGCCACCCTGAACACCATCGCTCCGCCGTCCTCGGCTGCCGACATCGCCAACCCGGCCAAGTGGGTGCCGGTGTTCACCAACCCGTCGGCGGGCTACCCGATCGCTGGCTACACCAACCTGGTGTTCGGCCAGTGCTACCGCGTCGCCCTGGCTCGCAATGCGATCCGCGACTTCCTGCAGAACCACTACAACGTGGGCGCGACCGGCAACAACGATGCCGCGGTGCGTGCGCACGGTTTCATCCCGCTGACCCAGGACTGGCGTGAAGCGGTTGCTGCCAACCTGGTTTCCTCTTCGGCCGTCACCGGCCTGAGCAACCCCAGCACCTGCACCACCGGCGTCGGCCGCTGATCCAGCGGTACTGCTGAAAAGGGCGCCGGCCGCGAGGTCGGCGCCTTCTTGCGTGTCGGCCCGGGTCGGCAAGGACGTGGGTACCCAAGGGAGAGGAAGATGAAACGTACATTGGTTGTGGCAGCGCTGTGCATCGGTGCCTCGCTGTGTGGAACCGCAGCTGCGCAGGTCAAGGTCCTGCCCATCAAGGGCGCGGGATCGGCCGTGCCCGCCCAGCTCTATGCGGAATCGGTGGACAGGATCCTGCCGGCCAACGTGACCTATCGCGCTGTGGGTGATGAACCTGCGCGGCGGGCGTTCCTTGAGAATGTGCCCGAGTCTGCCGGTGAGGCCCGGCCGCCCCATTTCATCGCAACCGAATCGGTGCTGACCAGCGCCGAGATCCACGCATACAACACCCAATATGCAAAGCAGTTTGGTGCGCTCATCCAGGTGCCTGTAGCCGGCCTGGCGGTTGCGTTGCCGTTCAACGCGCCCGGCAGCACCCTGGATCTGAGCGTGCCGCAGCTGTGCCGCCTGTTTTCGGGCAAGGTCGAGTACTGGAATGACCTCGATCCTGGCCGTGCCGGCGTGGTCACGGTGGTCTACCGCGCCGAGAAAAGCGGAACCACTGAACTGCTGACCCGCTTCCTGTCCACGGCGTGCTCACGGATGGATACCGAGGGTTCCAGGCTGGTGGGAGGCACGTTCAGGACCACCCGCGATTTTGCTTCGCTGTTCTCTGCATTGCCCACCAACTTCGTGGCTGCAACCAGCGAGCAGGCACAGTACGACCGGGTGCTGGCCACTGCCGGTGCCATCGGATACAGCGGTCCGGATATCGCCGCACCGCTGTCCGATCCAACCCGCGTTGCCAGGGTGCGCGGCTACTCGCCCGATGATGCCAGCGTGCGCGCGACCTTGAACTCGATCGCGCCTCCGACCGGTTCTGCGGCAGAGCGACCGGAAAACTGGGTGCCGACGTACAGCTACCCGCCTGTGGGCTATCCCATCGTCGGCACCACCAATCTGATCTTCAGCCAGTGCTATGCCGAGGTCTGGGAAGCGATGTCGCTGCGGGTGTTTCTGATTCCGCATTACGCCAGGCGGAATGATGCGGCCGTCAGCGCGCATCGGTTCGTTCCGCTGTCCTCCGCCTGGGCCGAAGCCATCCGCAGCCGGTTCGCCGTGGCGGGCGTGCCGACGGGCTTGAACAACCCGAGCACCTGCGCGGGCATCGGTCGTCCGTGACGTGGCGGTGTTGGCGATATGCCATGAACAGGCGCCGGCAGGATTGCCGGCGCCTTTTTCATTGTGGCGAACGCTTTCTTGATGTCGGCTTCACGCCCCCAGCCTCGTCTAACAGGTGCAGGGCACCCATCGCCCCATCCATCAGACAGTGATGCGGCTGCGGCCGCCCAATCAGGTTGACGAGGTCCAGATGTCGCATCCGCTCACGACCGTTTCCCGTCCGTCCATGCTGCGCCGCAGTCACCCGATGGCGTGGGCCGTCGCGGTCGCGCTGGGTACGGTGGTCGCTCCCGCCAGCCAGGCGCAGCAGGCCTTCAGCCCAGGATGGTTCGCGGATCGCGGCGCGGCCCAGGGCGCGGCAGCGCAGAGTGGACGGATGCCCAACGGGGTACCGATCCAGTTCCAGCTGCCGGCGCAACAGCAGGACGCCGCGCGTCAGAAGCTGCAGCAATCCATCGACAACCTCGGCACCGCCGCACAGGCGATTGCATTGCAGCAGCGGCTGCAGGAGCAGGCCCGGCAGGTGCGTCGGGAGGCTGGCTTCATCGTGGCCGACGGGCTGGGCAAGGACGGCCTGAAGGTCGATGAAAACCCGCTGACCCGTGGCTGGTTGAATGCGCGCGAGGCGATCCAGACACAGGGCAGCGATGGCCGCGTCCAGGTGAGCGTGGAGCAGACGGCGGACAAGGCAATCCTGAACTGGGAAACCTTCAACATCGGTGGCAACACCACGCTGACCTTCCAGCAGAATGCGGACTGGGCGGTGTTGAACCGGGTCAACGACCCCGCTGCCAGGCCGAGCCAGATCCTCGGCCAGCTGAAGGCCAATGGCACGGTGTTCGTGGCCAACCGCAATGGCGTGGTGTTCGGCAACAACAGCCAGGTCAACGTCCGCAACCTGGTTGCCGCAGCCGCACGGATCAGTGATGGGCAGTTCCGCGACAACGGCCTGTTCAGTGCCGACGGCACCACTGCCGCGCTGACCGAGGCCTTCGGCAAGGTGATGGTGGAGCAGGGCGCGCGCATTGCCACCCACGATCCTTCAAGCGCCACCCGCGGCGGCGGCTACGTGCTGCTGGCAGGCAGCAGCGTGGAGAATGCGGGACAGATCGAGACCCGCAAGGGCCAGGCGCAGCTGGCGGCGGGTGACAGTTTCGTGATCCGTCGCGGCGTCGGCACCGCGCAGAACACTGCGTCGACCACGGCCGGCAACGAGATCGCGCCGCGTTTCGTGCAGGGCAGCAGTGCCGGCGACGTGCGCAACAGTGGCCTGATCCAGGCGCGCGAGGGCGACATCACCCTGGCCGGGCGCAGGGTCGAGCAGGCCGGCGTTGCCGTCGCCACGACCACGCTGGGCCAGCGCGGCACCATCCATCTGCTCAACGCGATCAGTGATCGCCAGGGCCAGGTGACCCTGCAATCCGGTGCAACCACCGCGGTGCTGATCGAAGACGACGGCAAGAGCGCGGTGCTGGACAGCCAGCGCGACGCGTTGATCAAGGCCTCGGCGGAGCAGGATGTACTGCGCGCGGCAAGCAGCGCTGGCACGTTCGACAACCTCTCGCGGCTGCAGGACCGTCGTGACCAGTCGCGCGTGGAGATCGTCTCCGGTGGCGACATCAATTTCAAGGATGGCTCGCTGACCGTTGCGACCGGCGGCCAGGTGGTCGGCGATGCGGCGCGCCGCAGCTACGTGGGCAACGCGGCGCAGGTCGATGTCTCCGGTGCAGTCGGCGTGCGCGTGGCGATGGAAAGCAACAACGTGCAGGTGAAGGTGCAGGGCAACGAACTGCGCGATTCGCCTGACAACCGTGACAGCGGCACGCTGATCAGCAGCGAGGTCTGGATCGATCGTCGTGAACTGCAGCGCGTCGCAGCCGGTATCGGCGGTTATGCCGCCGAGCGCTGGTATGCCGGTGGTGGTCTGCTGGAAGTGGGCGGCTACCTGGACAACCAGCGCCACTCGATCGGCGAATGGGCGGCCCAGGGCGGCACCGTGCAGTTGAGCGGCAGTGAGGTGGTGACCCATGGCGGGTCGAAGATCAACCTGGCCGGTGGCAGCCTGGATGTGCAGTCCGGCGTGATCAAGCAGAGCTGGCTGCGCGGCACCGATGGGCAGCTGTACCGCCTGGACGATGCGCCGGCGGAGATGCAGTACGCCGGCCTGTACAAGGGGTTCGAGGTTGATCACCAGCGCTGGGGCGTCAGCGAGGCCTTCCGCAATCCGTTGGTGGCGCCTGCCGAGCGGGTCGACAACGGCTACACGGTTGGGCGTGATGCCGGCCGGCTGGTGATTTCCGCGTCGACCGTAGTGCTGCAGGGCGATATCAATACGCAGGCGTTCCAGGGCGCGCAGCAGGCCAAAGCACCGGACCAGGGCAGGGATGGCTACGCGCAGGCACAGACCGCGGTGGCCCGCAACGCCCAGCTGTGGCTTGGGCGCTATGACAACACCGGGCGCAATGCGGTCTTCGATACCCAGGTGCGGATCGCTGATGGCGCGGTGCCCGTGGCTGACTGGACGCTGCAGGCGCCGATCCCGGTACAGCAGCGCAACACCCTGTGGCTGGATGCGGGCCGCCTGAGCGAACAGCAATGGGGACGCCTGGACCTGGCCACTGCCGGCAGCATCGGCATCGATGGGAAGCTGCGCCTGCAGGATGGCGGGCAGCTGGTGCTGACCGCCAGTGACATCCGCCTCGGCGGTGATATCGGCATTGCGGGTGGCCAGCTGCAGGCCGGCAATCTGCTGGCGGTGGTCGGCAGCCCTGTGGTTCCGCTGCTGCAGGCCGGGCGTGGACGGGTGGAGATCGCCGATGGCGCGCGCATCGACCTTGCCGGCCGCTGGAGCAATCTGCTGCTGGACCCTGGTGCGGCGCAGGGCCAGGCGTGGAGCGATGGCGGTCGCCTGCAGCTGGAGAACAGCCAGGATGTGCTGGTCGGGCGTGGCAGCGAGCTGAGCGTAGACGCCGGCGGCCGTGTCGACAGCGCCGGCAAGGCGCGCATCGGCAAGGGCGGCAGCGTCAGCCTGCAGGCCAACACGCTGGACGCCGGCAGAGGGGATGTCGGCCGGCTGTCGTTGGCCGACGATGCGCGCATCAGCGCGCTGGGCCAGGGCAGTGGCAGCCTGTCGCTGACCGATGGCGGGCATGTCCGCATCGGTGGTGAAGGCCAGGCCGCCGGCGTGCTGACGCTGCGCAGCGCACTGTTCGGCAGTGGCTTCAGCCGGTACGACATCAACGCGCACCAGGGTCTTGAAGTGGCCGATGGTGCGCAGGTGGAGGTGGTCATGCCGGGCCTGCGCCTGGCCAGCGACGCGCTGAAGGCGGTCACCCGCGAGGACGCCGTGCAGGCATGGCTGGCCCCGCTTTACAGTGCCGATCCGTTGAGCGGCCGCATCAGCCAGCGGGCCGGTGCGGGCCTGTTGCTGCGCTCGCAGTTCGGTAACCGCGGCGGCGATCTGCGCATCGGCAAGGGTGCCAGCGTGCAGGTTGATCCGGCACAGTCCATTGAACTGCGGGGCGCGGGCAACATCGCCGTGGAAGGGCGCCTGCACGCGGCCGGTGGCCGGATCCGGCTGGATGACGTGCGCACGGCCATTGATCTGTTTGACGGGCAACCCAACAGCCGCACCTACCGCATCGCGGAGGGGGCGGAACTGGATGTCAGTGGCGATGCCTTCAGCGTGAAGGATTCAGCCCAGCGGCTGCGCGGGCAGGTGCGCAAGGGCGGCAGCATCGAGATTGGCGGTGCCCTGGATTGGGAAGGTGCCGGCGACGTCAGTGATCGCCCGGTGGATGCGTTCATCGTGGTCGAGCGGGGTGCGCGGCTGCGTGCCGATGGCAGTTCAACGGCGTTGCATATCGACGGCCAGGGCACGCAGCAGGTGGACAGCGATGGCGGCGAGATCGTGCTGCGCTCGGCCAATGCACTCTACCTGCAGGGCGATCTGCACGCTGCGGCCGGAGGTGCCGGTGCGCGCGGCGGTACCCTGGGCATCGCCTTCGGCGGGGGTATCTACGCACCCAGCGCAAGTGAGGATGTGCGGCCCCCCCGATTCCTCGCCCTCAGCCAGAAGCGGGAGCAAGCGTCGATGCCGGCGGCGCCCGCATATGGCCATGCGACGCTGTCGGTGGAGCAGATCCGCGACGGCGGGTTCGACAACCTGTCGTTGTTCACTGCGGTCCGCAGCCAGGGCGACATCGATCTGCGGATGGGGCAGAGCCTGCGCCTGGCAGGTTCCGTCGGCGTGTTGCCGGGCACTGCGGCGGCCCGATCCATCACGCTGCACGCGCCCTATCTGAAGTTGTCCGGCCCGAGCTGGGCCGTGATTCCCGGCGAGACCACCGTGGTCAGCGCGGACGTGCCGCTGGCATCCGGGCAACAGCACCGGCTGCAGGCCGATGCGCAACTGATCGATGTGCGCGACACGGTGCGGCTGGATGGTTTTGACGATGTCGCCCTGCGCAGCAGCGGTGACGTGCGGCTGCTGAAGGGCAATCCGCGCGCAGGTGCGCTCGATACCGAGCTGCTTGCAGCGCGACGCCTGGAGATTACCGCCGCTCAGGTGTATCCGGTGGCCGGCGCGTCGGGTCGCCTTGGCGCCGGCCTGGATCCGGTCGCCGTCTCGGCCGATGCGCGCTGGAAGGATGCGGCCGGGGTGCTGCGCATCAATGGGCTGGGGGGCGTCGCGCCGGCAACGCCGTCGTCGGCACTGGGCAGCCTGATGCTCACCGCGGCGACCGTCGAGCAGGCGGGCGTGGTGCGCGCACCCATGGGCAGCATCGTGCTGGGCGGGACCGACAGCAACAGTGTGCTGGCCTCGCGTGTCTCATTGCTGCCGGGGAGCCTGACCTCGACCAGCGGCGCGGGGCTCAGCCTGCCCTATGGTGGCACGCTGGATGGCATCCAATGGCGCCTGGATGGTGCAGTCGTTGAGCCGAGGAATGTGGGCGGTGGCGCGCTGCCGATCGGCGTCCGTCTGGTCAGCAGCGAGACCGACGTGGCACCGGGCGCGGTGCTGGACATGTCGGGTGGGGGGGAGCTGACCGGCGCGGCCTTTGTCAGTGGCCGTGGCGGTTCGGTGGACATCCTGCGCCATGCATTGGCTGATGCGAATCCACGCTATGGCTTCAGCCAGCCGGGCAATGAGGTCTACGCCATCGTGCCGGGCTATGCAGGCAGCGTCGCTCCGCTTGGCCTGTCCGATGGCTCGGCCGATCCGGCCGTGGGCCAGCAGGTCGTGGTGCCGGCAGGCGTGCCGGGCCTGGCAGCGGGTACGTACACGTTGCTGCCGGCCAGCTTTGCGCTGCAACCAGGGGCGTACCGGGTCGAGCTCGGCGCCAGTGGCGCGACCGGCGCTACGACCGCGTTGGCCACCGGGACCGGCTCATGGCGGGTGGCCGGCCATCGGGCCGACGCACTGGGCGGTGCGATATCACCGTTGCTGACGGACCTGCTGCTGACCCCGGCGGCGACCGTGCGACGGCACTCCGGATACAACGAGACCAGCTACAACGCCTTCGTGACTGCCAGCGCGCAGCGACTGGGCCTGCCACGTGGGTGGCAGACGGTCGATGCGGGCACGTTGCGGTTTGAGCTGGGCAATGGTGCTGGCCGTCAGGGCACGTCGGCGCTTCGCTTCCAGGGTGAGGCACGCTTCCAGCCCGCCGCCGGCAGTGGCGGGATCGGCGGCAGCGTGGAGGTTGCACGGGCCAGCTCGGTGGGCGCGCTGGAGATCATCGCGGCGGGGGGCAAGGCCAGTACCGACCTGCAGGGGTCGACCATCGAAGCCGATGCGCTCAATGCACTGCAACCCTCGCGTCTGGTCATCAACGCGCGCGTGCGTTCGGTTGCACCGTCCATCATCGATGTCATGGGGGTTGGCCAGGACGTGGTGGTGCGCAGCGGCGCCACGCTGCGCGCGCCGGAGGTCCTGATTGGCGCGGTTGAAGGTGGGCGCGGCATCGTGGTCGAGGCCGGGGCAGGAATCGACACGATTGGGCTGGGCGCCGCCGGGCTGCCGTCAAGCCTGGGCTATGTCTACCAGGTGGGTGGTGGGCTGCTGGCCGTTTCCAATGACGACCCCGAAGTGCTGGCAGCGGCGACAGGAACGGCCGGAACACGCGTCGACATCGACATTGGCGCCTGCGATCCGGGCGCTACCTGCGCCGGCCAGGCCCGCCTGGTATCGGAGGGCAGCATCAATGTTGCATCCAGTGGGCAGCTGCAGCTGCGCGAGGGCGCCGTGTATGGCACGCGCGAGCTGGCGCTGGGCATGGGCAACATCAACCTGGGCACGGCCGAAGCCATCGCGCGGGCGGCGGGTGCCTCGGCGCTGCCACCGGGCCTGATGCTGAACCAGCAGGTCCTGCGCGATCTGCTGCGTGGCAATACGGCGCTCGGCGCGCCCGCACTGGAGACCCTGCGCCTGAACGCTGCCGAGGCGATCAACGTGTTCGGCAGTGTGGATCTGGACACGCGGGATGCGGCCACGGGCAAGCCGAGCCTGCGCAGCCTGGTGCTCGGCGCGCCGGCGATCCATGGCTACGGCGACAGTAACGACCGCGCCCGCATCTTTGCAGCGGAACTGACCTGGTCGGGCCAGCAGGGCGCCACGTCGGTACTGGGGGATGCGAAGACGCAGCCGGTGGGGCCAGCAATCGCCAGCCGGTTGGGAAGCGGGCAGCTGGACATCATCACCGATACGCTGCGGTTGGCACCGTCGCCGCGCTCGCGCCCCTCATCGGAAGCCAATGCCGGGCGCCAGGTGCTGGGCTTTGCCGGAGTGAACCTGCAGGCCGCGCGCCAGCTGGTGTTTGCCGGCAGTGGTGACCTGACGGTCTACCAGCGCCAAGGCGATTACGTGGCGGGCAAGGGCTGGGCTTTCAGCGGGGGCAACCTGGATATCGAAGCGCCGCTGATCACCGGCGAGGCCGGGGCCAAGCTGGCGGTGAAGACAGGTGGCACATTGTCTGCGCGCAGTACCACGACCGGTGGCAGCGCAGACGCACTCGGCGCCGAGCTCGATCTCCGCGCCGGCGACATCGTGCTCGATACACGGTTCGCGCTCGCCTCTGGCAGGTTGTCTGCCAACGCCGACCATTCACTGCGCCTGGGCAGCCGGGCCGACCTGGATCTCTCCGGGCGCAAGGTCAGCCTGTTCGACGTCGACAATTACAGTTGGGGCGGCGACGCGGAACTCACCGCGGGCGACGGCAGCGTGCAGACCGACGCGGCCTCGCGCATCGATCTGTCTGCCCGCAACAATCGTGCCGGCCGCCTGACCGTGACCGCACTCGGTGCAGGTGATGGGCGTGTCGACCTTGCTGGCCGGATCCTTGGCCAGGCGTCGGGCCGCCAGGACGTGGGCGGCAGCGTGGTGCCCTATGACGGTGGCGAACTGGTGGTGCGTGCGCAGCAGTTGCACGATTTCAGCGGTCTGAACCAGCGCCTGACCGGCGATGGCGTGACCGGAGCACGCAGCTTCCAGCTCAAGCAGGGCGACCTGCTGATCGGCGACGAGGTGAAGGCGCGCAAAGTCGATATCAGTGTTGATGGTGGCGCGCTGCAGGTCCGCGGTCGGATCGACGCCAGTGGCGAGCAGGTGGGTAGCATCCGCCTGGCCGCGCGTGACGGCCTGCAGGTGGATGGCACTCTGGATGCACATGGCACCGCGCTGCGGGTGGACAGCTACGGCGGCATCATCGACAGCCCCAACCGCGCCATCGTCGAGCTGGAGAGCCGATCGGGCACGCTGGTACTCGGCCCTGCTGCCAGGGTCGACCTGCGCAGCGGCACCGGGGTCGCGGTGGGCACGGCGCCTGGCCAGAACGATGGCCGTGCACGCGGTACGCTCGCGTTGAACGTGCCGCGCAGTGGCGGCTCGGATGCAGCGATCCGTAGTGACGCAGGGCTGCAGGTGATGGGCGCACGTGATGTGTTCGTCACCGCGGTACGTCGCTATGAGGATGCGCCGCTGGCGACCACGCCGGATGTGAACGGCCATCGCTCGCAGATGGTCACCCAGGCCTGGCTGGACACCGTGGTGGATCCGGCCAGCACGGCCTGGATGAACGCGGCGCTGGGCAACGCCGATCTGTCGGCGCGCCTGGCGGCGCTGGGCAGCGTGCGCCTGCGGCCGGGCGTGGACATCATTGGTGTTGCGTCGGCCGCCAATCCCGAGGGTGACCTGACCGTCAGTGGTGACCTTGACCTGTCCGGCTATCGCTATGGCCCGCAATCCGACCGCCAGGATCCAGCACGCCGCGGTTTCGGTGAGTCCGGTGCGATGCGCCTGCGTGCGGCCGGCGACCTGAATGTCTACGGCAGCATCAACGATGGTTTTGCGCCGCCCCCGGCCAGTCCGGACGATGCAGGCTGGCAACTGGTCGAGGGCGCCGTGTTCGGCCTCGGTGTCACCCCGTTCGGTGCTGACCTGGTGGTTCCCGGCGATGGCGTCGTGCTGGACATCGGCACGCGGTTCCCGGCCAGCGCGGTGCTGAACTACGCCATCCAGGTGCAGGCCGTGAAGCTTCCGGCGGGCACGACGCTGCCGGTCGACATGACCCTGACCGGGCCCCTGGTGCTACCGGCGGGCACGGTGCTGCCGGCGGCGGTCACGCTCGCTGACGGCCAGGTGCATCCGGCGGGCAGCGTACTGGCGCAGGCATTGTCGGTGCCGGCCGGAGCGAAGCTCTCTGCAGGCTTCCAGCTTCGTGGCGAGGCCAGCGTGGCCGCGCACACCTGGCCGGCCGGCGTGCCGCTGCCGATCGAACTGCGCCTGGCGGCACGCACGCCGTTGGCGCGCGGTGCACTCATCCCGTCGATGGCCACGGTCAAGCTGCCGGGGGGCACGCCGATCAAGCTGCGGCCGTCCGGCAGCGATGGACGCCAGGGACGCAACTGGGCGCTGGCGCAGATGCTGCCTGAAGGCTCCACGTCCTGGGACGTGTCACTCGTTGCCGGCGCCGACACCGACGCTGCGGACCCGCGTACGCGCCGCTTCGGTGCAAGCGGTGACCTGACGCTGTCCGACACCCATTACGGTGCGATCCGCGATGCCAGCAAGCAGATGAAGTTCATCCGCGACCGGCTGTTGACCGCAGACGGCGCGCAACGCCTGGGGGTTGACGGCTCCTGGGTGGGCCGGTCGATCAAGGACCTGGCCGCGCACCTTGGCCGTGACGAAGACGCACTGTGCAGCGTGGCCGCGAGCTGCATCACCTCGCCATATATCTTCACCGAGCTGGGCGCGGAGGAACTCGCGGGCGATCCGTCCCTTGCGGGAACCAGCGTCAGGGAATTCGGCGAGATGATCGGCATGACCGAGGAGGCCATCTGTGGGCAGCTCAGCGATGGCTTCTGCCTGATGCCGGGCGAGACGCGCGAGGTCACCACGATGGACCCGCCGCGGCACGGCACACCGATGTGGAGTGTGCTGCGTACCGGCACCGGCGATCTGCAGCTGCTGGCGGCACGCGATGTGCAGATGCGTTCGGTGTTCGGCGTGTATACGGCGGGCACCCCTGCATCGCTGGGCAACGGCCACGACGAACGCTTCCAGTCCGAGCGCAGTCCCTTGAACGGGCGCAGCACGTTGCTGGGCCTGCAGCAGGCCACCGGTGACTATGATGCGGCCCTGGCTGCCTATCGCGCGTGGTATCCCGACCACGGTGGCAATCTGAGCGTGATTGCCGGCCGGGACGTAACCGGGGCCACCTGGGCGACCTTGTCGTCCGCAGGTACCGATCGTGACAAGGCCGACAGCGCCAGCAGTTCGGTCGGCGGCTGGTTGTGGCGGCAAGGCACGGGCAGTACGCCCGGTGTGGAACCGGTGCCGACCAGCTGGTGGGTCAACTTCGGTACCTATGCGATCACCGGAGTGACGGCCACGTCGACGCCACGCATGGTCGGATTCACTGGAATCGGCACGCTGGGTGGCGGCAATGTGGATATCGAGGCGGGCCGCAGCGCGGGCGTCACGGCGGCCAAGGGCGATGCCCAGGGCGTGCTCGGCGGTGGACGCTATTCCACGGCGATCAACGCGGCGGTAGCGTCGACCGGTCGTGTCGACGATGGCCGCCTGGTGCAGACCGGTGGCGGCGATCTGCGGTTGCGCAGCGCCGGTGCGTTGAATCCGCTGCTGGCGGCCACCTCCTACTCGCAGGCCGAAAACCAGCAGAATCTGGAGCTCAACGGTACGCTGGTGAACCTGCGTGGCCATCTCAGCGTCGAGGCTGCGCGGATCGGTGGCAGTGCCGTGGGGCCAAACAACTATCAGGCCATCGCCAGCGGCCTGCGCATGATGGACCCTTATCGATCGACCACCAGTGCGGCCATGGGTGGGCCGGTCCTGGTGCTGGGAGATTCGGTTGCGGATCTGACGGCCCGAGGCGACGTGGTCCTTTCCTCTGCGGCCGATGCCGGCCGGGTGAGGTTGTTCAACGCGAACCGGGTGACCGCAGATGACGGCACGCGACTGCTGGGTGCTGGCGGATTCTCGCTCTGGACACCGTCGACGGCGATCAACCTGTTCTCTGCCGGTGGCGATGTGGTGCCGGTCGCGCAGCGGACCATTGAACGCATCGAGGACGGCCGTGCGGAAGTGACGGCCGGCGGGGCGGCCTACTGGATCTATCCTTCGCGCCTGCAGGTCGTGGCTGCCAGCGGTGACATCAAGCTGTCGCGCGCCGATCCTTCGACCGTGCTGCTGACTGCACCGGGCGCCAACGGCAACCTGCAGCTGCTTGCAGGCGGCTCGATCCTGGCCGCCAGCGATGCACCCGCGATCAGCAGTTCCGGCGCCGACACCCGCTTGCCATCGCCGTTTGATCCAGCCTTCAGTGCCTTCTCTGCCAGCGGTACGCTGCGGCTGACCAATCTGTCCCAGGATGGCACCGTGGTGCCTTCCCTGGCGGGTAGTGCGGACCCCACCCCGTTGTTCGCCTTCGGTCCGAATCGACCAATGCTGGCGACGCCCCGCGCCGCTGGGGGGCAGCCAAACCGTTTCTATGCCGGTAGTGGGGACATCATCGGGCTGCGTACCGGCGGTGAGTGGACGCCGGCCTCCCCGGACACGCCGCGCACGGTCGGCACCTGGTACGACGTGGCTGCACCGGTCCAGCTGCGCGCGGGCACGGACATCCTCGGCAGCACGGTGATGGCGCTGAACAACAGTGGCACCGATCTGACCGTGGTGCAGGCTGGCCGTGACATCGTGCACACCAACGTGACGGTGTTCGGTCCGGGTGATGTCGACGTCAGTGCGGGCCGCCAGCTGCGCCAGGAGGATAGCGGCAGGATCGTCAGCCGTGGCGGCCTGATCCAGGGCGACACCCGTCCGGGTGCCAGCATTGCAGTGACCGCCGGCAACCAGAACATCGCGTTCGATGCGGTGCGCGTGCGCTACCTGGATCCGGCCAACCTGGCCGATCCGGCGCAGTCGCTGGCATCGCAGCCCGGGAAGGCGGTGAAGATCTACGACAAGGAGCTGAAGCAGTGGCTGCAGCAGCGCTTCGGCCTGGCGGTCGATGGCGCGGAAGCCCTGGCGGCGTTCGATCGCTTGCCGAAGGAGCAGCAGCGTATCTTCCTGCGCCAGGTCTACTACGCCGAGCTGCGCGAGGGTGGCCGCGAGTTCAATGATCGGACTGGGCCGCGCGTCGGCTCCTACCTGCGCGGTCGCGAAGCCATCGCCACGCTGATGCCGGACAAGGATGCAACGGGAGCGACGATCCCGCGCACCGGCGATATCGTGATGTACGGTGGCTCGGGCGTGCGCACCGAGGCGGGCGGCAACATCGAGCTGATGGCGCCGGGTGGGCAGATCGTGCTCGGCGTTGCGGGTGAAGTGCCGCCGGCCAGCTCCGGCCTGATCACCCAGGGCCAGGGCGACATCCGCCTGTTCAGCCAGGACAGCGTGCTGTTGGGCCTGTCGCGTGTCATGACGGCCTTCGGTGGCGACATCCTGGCCTGGACCGAGCAGGGCGACATCAACGCCGGCCGCGGTTCGCGCACCACGCTGCTTTACACGCCGCCGCGCCGGATCTACGACAACTGGGGCAACGTGCTGTTGTCGCCGCAGGCGCCGGCCACCGGTGCCGGCTTCGCCACGCTGGCACCGATTCCCGAAGTGCCGCCGGGCGATGTCGACCTGATCGCGCCGCTGGGCACCATCGACGCGGGCGAGGCGGGCATCCGTGTCTCGGGCAACATCAACCTGGCCGCGCTGCAGGTACTCAACGCGGCCAACATCCAGGTGCAGGGCGAGAGCAAGGGCCTGCCGGTGCTGGCCACCGTGAACGTCAATGCGCTGGCTTCGGCCAGTGCGGCAGCGAACAGCGCCAGCCAGGCGGCACAGGATGTGATGCGCAAGAGCCAGGACGATGCACGGCGCAACCAGCCATCGGTGATCAGCGTGCAGATCCTCGGCTTCGGCAGTGGCACCAGCGCCATCAATCCGCCGGCGCGTGGCAACACTGCCAACAGCGGTTATGACGCCAACAGTGCCTTCCAGTTCCCGCAGGCAAGTCGCGACGAGGGCACGCAGCGCCGGTAGGCATCTTGCAACCGTGCCGACCAACGGTCGGCACCCACCGTAGATCCACGCCATGCGTGGATGCAACTGAACCGCAGGAATGGACAGCATCGGGCCAGCCGCCACGGAATGGTGGCGGCCCCAGCCAGGACGGCACGGAGGGCAGGGAGCGGCCATCAGCGGTGAGGACCACCGACACGGCGCCGCCGGGTGCAGGAGCGCACCCGGCGGCAGACGCGGTAGATCCACGCCATGCGTGGATGACGCGGCCGGCAACAATGCCGACCAATGGTCGGCCCCCACCATGGCATGGCCGGCACCCACGGTAGATCCACGCCATGCGTGGATGAAACACCCGGTGCCGCGCTAAAGCGCCAGCACCCGCCGGTAGCTCAACGGCCCACGCCCATCGCGCAGGCCCAGCCGCAGTTCCAGCCCGGTGGCCGGCAGCACCTCGCCATCGCTGGGCAACGTTGCCCACCCGGCGCCCGGTTGCCACGCCCGCACCTCGAAGCGCTGCACCTCACGCGCTACTGCAACTCCCTTTGACAGATCCGGCGCGGGCAGTGGATACCGGTCGGTAGCCGCGCCACTGGCCCGCCATAGCGTCGTGCCCTGCCGCCACCAGCGCACCCGCTGCCAGTGCAGCCCATCACTGCCCACGCTGCGGGTGATCTCCAGCGCGAAGCTCCCATCCTGGTGCCGCTCGCTTACCAACGAGGGGGGCAGCAGGCGTTGCGGCCGATCCGCCGGCCGCACGGCGCCGTTCATCAGTTCGTCGTCGGCACGCATCTCGATATCGCGCTGGAACTGCTGCAGCACGCGTAGCGCCGTCGTGGTCTCGGCATCGGCCTGGCGCAGGCGCTGATCGCTGCTGGCCACGCTGTCGAGCGCACGCCAGCAGATCAGCGCCAGCACGCCCATGATGGTGATCGCAATCATCACCTCGATGAGGGTGAAGCCCCGGGCCGCGTGCTTCACGGCGCCGCCGTCCACGGCACCTGCATCCGCGCCAACGACTGCCGCGGTGCATCCTCGGCCACCACGCTCATCTCCAGTTGCGGTTGACCGTCGCTGCCTGTGCCCAGGTGTTGGATCACCAGGAAGCTGCCGCGCCCCTGCACGCAGCGCTGCCGCGCATCCTGCGGCGGCTGCCCGGCCAGGCGCAGCTCCTGCCAGCGGTCCTGCGCGCACATCAATGCCAGGCGACGGTCGCGCAGGCGCGACTGGTCATCGGTCGCCACCGCCACCGAACGCATCACCGCTGCCAGCGCAATCGAAACGATCGCCAGCGCGATCAGTACTTCGATCAGGGTGAATCCGCGCATGTTCCGCTTCACTGCACGACCTGCAACTGTCCGCTGCCATCATCACGAAGACGCAGCTGGCGGCCCTGCAACGACAACCTCAGCTCCCACGCCACGCCAATCCACTCCGGGCTCAGTTCAATCGGCGTGGTCGGTTGCACTGCGATGCCCGCCGGTTGCCATTGTTGCGGACGCAGCAGGTCATCGCGCTGCACGTCCACCCAGCGGCTGCCTTCGCGGCGGCTGAAGCGGTAGCCGTTGGCGTCAGCCTGCCAGCGCAGAGGGCGACCATCGATACGAGCCTCGTCGCGTGCAACCTGCAGGCGCTGCGCCAATCTCTCGGCCTCCTGTCGCAGCTGCCGACCCGGATCAAGCAGGCTGCCCAGGCCCAGGCCGATACCTGCCGTGCAGATGCCGATGATCGCCAGCACCACCATCAGTTCCAGCAGGGTGAAGCCACGCGGCACGCGCTGCATCGACGTTGCCTCCTGTCCGGGTCGATACCCGCCAGCGTAGGCCGGCATGATGAAACAAAAGCGTCAGCCGCAGCTGCTAGCGTAGGTGGACACGACCGTGGCGATGGTGCGGAACATGGATGGCAGGCGCTGGGATCGCAATCGCATGTTGACCCTGCTGGCGGCGACCCTGCTGCTGGCGGTGGTGGCCTATTGGAGCGTCACCCTGTCTGCGGTGGCGCCAGCGGCGGTGGCCAGTGAAGCGCATGCAGAGGCACCGGTACGTCCGATGTTCGACGCGGTGGCCAGCCTGCCGCTGGTACGGCTGCTGTCCCCTGGGGCAGTGCAGACCGATGTGGTGGTGCTCGGCGTGATGGCCGGTGAACACGCGCCGCTGGCATTGCTGTCGGTGGATGGCCGACCCGCGGAGGCGTACGCACCAGGTCAACGCCTCGGACCCTGCACGGTGCTGGCCAGCATCAGTGCCAGCGCAGTGGAACTGAACCAGGCCGGTCAACCGCGCAGCCTGCCAGTGCCCGAGCTGCCACCGGTGCCGACCGAGGGCATCGTACCGGCCGCCTTGTAGAGCCGAGCCCGCGCTCGGCTGCGCCTGTGTGGCATCGCCGATGAATGCAAAGACAGCCGAGCATGGGATCGGCTCTACAAAGGTGCTGGCTCAGCGCGCCGGGCGCTGTGGCACCACGGAACGACCAAAGGCATCGCCCATGCGCTGTCGTGTGCCTTCCAGGTTGTACTGCATCAGCTGGTTGCCGGGCTGTCGCATCAGCCGTTCGGCCTCCGGCAGCGCCGGTGACTTTGCCGCTTTCGATGCCGGTGCCAGCTTGCGCTGCAGGCAGTCCCAGGCCGGTATTCGCTCGCCGTTGACCTGCACCTCGATGCAGGGCACGGCATCTACCTGCTTCTTTGCCTCCTCGGCGCGAACCGATGGCAGCACCAGCAGCAGTGCCAGGGCGAAGGTATGGCGGACGGCTGCCTTCAATGGCGCACGCATAGTGATTCTCCCGCTGCAAATGACGTTCTGCAAAGAAGACGTGTGGCGAGGGAAGCTTCCGCCGACGGCCGTTTCGCCGCTGTCAAAAGATGACAGTGCTGTCACAAAACTGTTGGCGGCTTTGACGCGACGTACACGTCCTGTTGGTAGACCCACGCGCCGCTCCCTGGCCATTTCCTTCGATACGACGCGATGCCTTCGATGAATCCTGTTCCGTGCCGAGCCGTCCGCCTTCCGCTGCGCCTGCATCCCTTGGTGCTGGCGCTGGCCGCGTTGCCGCTGCTGCTGTTCGCGCAGGAGGCGGCGCCTGCGCCCAGCGTGAACATCAATGAATACATCGTGCGCGGCAATACCGTGCTCGATCCGCGCCAGATCGAACGCGCGGTGGAGCCCTTCCTGGGCCCGGGCAAGACCCTGGCCGATGTCGAGAAGGCACGCGATGCGGTCAATGCGCTGTACCAGCAGGCCGGCTACCAGTCGGTCTACGTCGAGCTGCCCGAGCAGCAGGTCAGTGGTGGCGTGGTGCTGCTGAAGGTGCAGCAGACGCCGATCGGCCAGCTGCGGGTAGTAGGCACGAAGCATGAATCGCCCGAGCGCATCCGCGAACGCGTGCCGGCATTGGCCGAGGGCAAGGTGCCGGACTTCGACCAGGCGCAGAAGGAACTGACCGCGCTGAACGAAGGTGGCCGCCGCCAGGTGATGCCACTGGTGCGCGAGGGCCAGGTGCCGGGCACGATGGATGTGGACCTGCAGGTTGAAGAGAAGTCGCCGTGGCGTGCCAGCGCGTCACTCAACAACGACCACAGCGCCGACACCGAGAAGCTGCGCCTGAGTGCATCGCTGGCCTACGACAACCTGTGGAAGCGTGGCCACAGCGCGAACATCGGCGTGTACCTGGCGCCGGAAGACGCCAAACAGGCCAAGGTGTTCTCGGCCTCGTACACGATGCCGTTCGAAGGCACGCCGTGGAGCCTGGAAGCGTCTGGCTACAAGTCCGACAGCCGCGTTCTGAACTCAGGTGGGCAGGTCGGTAGCGGCACTGGCACCAATGTGATCGGCAATGGTCATTCGATCGGCGTCAAGCTCAACTACCGTCTGGCGGGCAGCAGCCAGTGGTGGCGCCAGCTCAGCCTCGGTGTGGATTTCAAGGACACCGAGGAAGACACGCAGATGGGCAAGGAGAGCCTGAAGACGCCGCTGAAGTACGCGCCGATCACTCTGGCCTTCGTTGGCGTGCGCCAGGGCGAGCAGGACCAGTTGAGCATCAACACCCAGCTGGTGGCCGGTACCCGCCGCCTGTTCGGCTACGGCAGCGATGCCACCGCGTTCGGCCAGAAGCGCTACTGGGCCGATCCGAGTTTCGTCGCTTTCAAGGCCGACGTGGCCAACACCCATACCTTCGGCAGCGACTGGCAGTGGTATGCGCGCGGCTCGCTGCAGGTTACCGATGCGCCGCTGGTGTCGGCCGAGCAGTTCGCCGCCGGTGGCATGTACACCGTGCGCGGCTACCTGTCGGCCGAGGCGATCGGCGACTACGGCGGGCTGGCCAGCCTGGAGTGGCGGACCCCGGCGTGGTCGCTGTGGAGCGGTACCGATCTGCGTGTCTACAGTTTCGCCGACGCGGCCTATCTGCGCCTGCGCCAGCCGCTGCCCGAGCAGCGTGACAAGTACAACCTGGCCTCGGTCGGCCTGGGCGCGCAGCTGCGCCTGGGCGAACACCTGCAACTGCGCCTGGACTACGCCTGGCCCTACGCCGATGGCCCGGTCACGCGCAAGGACGACCCGCGCCTGCATTTCAACATCAGCACCAGTTACTGACCCTTTCCTTGAACATGCGTTCTCCGGAGACCCTTCGCATGGACCGTTTGCTTTCCCGAGTGTTGCTGTTGCTGGCCGCGCTGGTTGCGTTGCCCGCTGCTGCGGCCGATGCCAATTGGTGGCAGGCCGAATGGAAGTACCGCAAGCCGATCACCGTCGACGCTGGCCCGCAGGGCGCAGGCCTGGCCGGTGACCCGGGCCGCACGCCGCTGCTGCTGCGCCTGCATACCGGCAACTTCGGTTTCGATGGCACCCAGGATGCGGGCAACGACCTGCGCTTCGTCTCGGGCGATGGCCGTACCGTGCTGGCCCACCAGATCGAACAGTTCGATCCCAAGCTGGGCCTGGCTCTGGTCTGGGTGGACGTGCCGGCGGTCAGCGCCGCCGCGCCGCAGACGATCTGGATGTACTACGGCAACGAAAAGGCCCCGGCCAGCGGCAACGGCCAGCAGGTGTTCGACCCGGACTACACGCTGGTCTACCACTTTGCCGAGGCCAATGCCCCGGCCCGCGATACCACCGCCTACGGCAACAATGCCGGTGCCGTTGTGCCGCCTGCCGAGGGTTCGGTGATCGGCCGTGGCGTGCAGCTCGGCGCCGGCCCGCTGCCGCTGCCGGCCAGCGCGTCGCTGGCACAGGAAGCAGGCGCGCCGTTGACCGTCTCGGCCTGGATCAAGCCGGGCAGCAACAACGCCGCGCAGGCCATCTACGCCCGTCGCGATGGCGCCGCCGAACTGGTGCTGGGCATCGAGAACCGCGTGCCGTTCGTGCAGCTCAATGGCCAGCGCAGCACGCCGGCGCAGCCGATCCCGGAAGGGCAGTGGGCGCACGTTGCACTGACCGCCGAGAAGGGCGCAGTGCAGCTGTACCTAAACGGTCGCGTGGTCGCACAGCTGAGTGGTGAGCTGCCGGCGCTGAGCACCGCGCCGGTGGTGGGTGCCGATGCACCGGGCGCGACGCAGCCGCTGGCCAACTTCGAAGGCGCGCTGGATGAGCTGCGCATCTCGCGGGTGGCGCGTCCGGCAGCGCTGTTGCTGGCCGATGCCACTGCACAGGGCGCCGATTCGCGTCTGATCAGTTACGGCGCCGACGAGCAGTCGGCGGGCCAGAGCCACTTCGCCTTCATCCTCAAGGCGATGCCGTTCGACGCCTGGGTGGTGGTGGCCATCCTCGGCCTGATGATGCTGCTGTCGTGGGCGATCATGATTGCCAAGGGTCGCCACTTCGGCCGCACCAGCAAGGCCAATGCGGTGTTCACCGAGAGTTTCGGCAAGCTGTCGGGCGTGCCGCTGCGCACGCTGTCCGACATGGACCGCCAGGGCAAGGCGCCGACCGCGATGCATGACGGTTCGCTGTGGCGCATCTACCAGGTGGCCATCGATGAAATGCAGCAGCGCCACCAGCGTGACGGCAACAGTGGCTACCTGAGTGGTGCCACCATCGCCGCCATCCGCGCCTCGATGGATGCGGTGATGGTGCGCGAGCAGGAGGCGATGGCGCGGCGCATGAACTGGCTGTCGACCACCATCGAGGGGGCACCATATGTGGGCCTGTTCGGTACCGTGATCGGCATCATGCTGGTGTTCGTGGTGGCGGCGATGGCCGGCGCGGTGGATATCAACTCGGTGGCGCCAGGCATGGCCGCGGCGCTGCTGTGTACGGCGGCCGGCCTCGGTGTCGCGATCCCGGCGCTGTTCGGCTACAACTACCTGGGCGCACGCGCCGAGGCGATCGGCGCCGACATGGCGGTCTTCATCGACGAGTTCGCCGCGCGCCTGGCCGAAGAGCAGGACGGGCGCGGCCCGGCCGCGGTCCAGGGCTGAGGGGCGCGCCATGGGCCAGAAGGCGAAGTTCGGCATCAAGAAGCGCGAGAAGGGCATCAACGTGACGCCCTTCGTCGACGTGCTGCTGGTGGTGCTGGTGATCTTCATCCTGACCAGCAACGCCTCCATCCCCGGCATCGAGGTCAATCTGCCGAAGGCCAGCAACAGCGTCGCGCTGGAGAAGCCGAAGACCAAGGCGATCACCATCGACCCAAGCGGCCAGGTGTTCCTGGATGCCTACCCGGTGACGATGGCCGAGCTGGAAGACCGCCTGCGCACCGAACGTGCGACCACGCCGGATTTCCCGGTGATCGTGCGCGGTGATGCGCAGGTGCAGTACGCCCGTGTGGTCGAGGTGCTGGACCTGCTGCGGCGGCTGGAGCTGGCCCAGGTCGGCCTGGTCACCGGCAAGGCGCAGGGCTGAGGCATGACGGCCCATCAACCCCCTCGGCCGGAACCCGGCATGCGCGGTCGCCAGTTGCTGGTGACCGTCGCGCTGGTGCTGGCCGCGTTGCTGGTGCTCGGCATTGCCGTGTGGTGGATGCTGTTCAAGGACACCGCCAGCACCCGCAGGCCGGTGGTGCAGCCGCCGATGCTGGCGTTGCCGCCACCACCTCCGCCGCCACCACCGCCGCCGGAAAAGCCACCGGAGCCGGAGACGCCGCCGGAAGAAACGATGCCCGAACCGGAGCCGCCGGATCAGCCGACGCCGGCCGAAGAGCCGACGCCGACGCCGGACAATGCAGACCCGGTAACGATGAATGCCGATGCGCAGGCCGGTGGTGACAACTTCGGCATCCAGTCCGGCAGCGGCGGCGGCTCATCCGGCGTCGGCCGTGGTGGCGCCGGCAATGCGACGTATGGGCGCTACCTCGGCTACCTGCTGCAGCAGGCGATCTCGCGCGACGACAAGGTCAAGCGCCTGGCCTTCCAGCTGCAGGTGAACGTCTGGCTGGCCACGGATGGCCGCCTGGAGAAGGTCGAGCTGGTGCGCGGCAGTGGCAACGAGGAGGCCGACGCTGCCGTGCTCGATGCGCTGCGACGCATCGGCAAGGTTGACCAGGCACCGCCACCGTCGCTCGATTTCCCCGCCCGCGTGCTGATCCAGGGCCGCCGTCCCGGCGCCTGATTCCCGACTTCCGTGATTTCCCTTCTTTGGATGAGAACCGTGATGAACGACCACGACCGCGCACGAACCGATTCCCGCCGCCCGCGGCCGGCCCGACGGGCGCTGCTGTGCTGCGCCGTGCTGCTCAGTCTGGCTGCCCCGGCCGGTGCGATGGCCGCTGAAACCACCATGGTCAAGCTGATCAAGGGCCTGATCGCCAGCGGCGCGCTGAAGCCGGAAGATGGACAGGCACTGCTGGTGCAGGCCGAGGCTGAAGCAGCGGCCGCATCGCGCACCGCGACCACTGCACCTTCGGCCGCCAGCGGCGGCGTGGCCCTGGAAGCCGGCGACGTGCGCGTGCCCTACGTGCCGCAGAGCGTGCGCGATGGCATTCGTGACGAAGTGCGCCAGGACGTGATGGCGCAGGCCAAGTCCGAAGGCTGGGCGGCACCGAACGAAGTGGCCGAATGGACCAAGCGCATCAAGGTCACCGGGGACATGCGCGTGCGCAGCGAGTCGCGCTTCCATTCCGAGCGCAACAGCGACATCGTGAGCAATTGGGCATCGATCAACTCCGGCAACGGCTTCGACACCAATACCAACACCAATCTGCAGTTGCCGCCCTTGCTGAACACCCGCCAGGACCGTCGCAACCTGTGGCGCATCCGTGCCCGCCTTGGCATCGAGGCAACCATAGGCCAGCACACCACGGCCGGCGTACGCCTGGCCAGCGGCAGCAGCAATGGCCCGGTGTCGACCACCGAGCAGCTGGGCGGTGGCCTGAGCAAGAAGGACGTGTGGCTGGACCAGGCCTGGCTGGCCTACAGCCCGGCCGACTGGGTGACAGTGCGTGGTGGCCGCTTCAGCAATCCCTTCTGGACCAGCGACACGCTGTTCTCCAACGACCTCAACTTCGATGGCCTGGCCGCGAACCTGAAGTACGACTTCAACGGGGGGGACGTCGACCTGTTCGGCAACCTCGCGGTGGTGCCGCTGGAGTACACCTCCGACAGCTCGCCGAGCCAGAGCAAGGTCAAGACTCCGAACGAGAACAAGTGGCTGTCGGGTGCACAGGTGGGCGTGAACTGGCGCTTCAACGATGACAATGCGCTGCGTGCTGCGCTGGGCTACTACGATTTCAAGAACATCAGCGGTCGCCTGTCCTCAACGTGCTCGCTGTATTCGGGCGCGGTAGGCTGCGACACCGACTGGTCGCGCCCGGCGTTCATGCAG
This sequence comes from Stenotrophomonas sp. 59, assembly GCF_030291095.1. Taxonomy (NCBI): domain Bacteria; kingdom Pseudomonadati; phylum Pseudomonadota; class Gammaproteobacteria; order Lysobacterales; family Lysobacteraceae; genus Stenotrophomonas; species Stenotrophomonas sp. 59. The sequence continues at coordinate 2,503,260 of NZ_CP127408.1, read as the reverse complement.
AAGGGCAACACGCTGATGCTGATCCGCAACATCGCGCGCAACCCGGAGGATCCGGCCGGTACGCCGACCCCGCAGTATGTCGGCCTGGCCTCGGCCTTCCGCCTGGCCACCTTGAACCTGCGCTGGGATACGCAGCTGGCGCAGGGCATCGGTCTGCGCCTGGATGGCGACTACATCCGCAACCTGGCCTACGACAAGCAGGCCATGTTCAGGCGCGCCCAGAACGGCATCGTCAACAACTACGGCGCCGGCGATACTGTCGGCATCGATACCTTCCGCAGTGGCGACACCGCCTGGATGGTGCAGGCCACCTTCGGCGCCACTGACCTGAAGGAGAAGGGCCAGTGGCAGGCCCTGCTGGGCTACAAGCACATCGCGGCCGATGCGCTGCCGGACGCCTACAACGACCCGAACTTCCACCTCGGCGGCACCAACGCCCGCGGCTACTACGTGGGCGGTGCCTACGCGCTGGACGCGCGCAGCTGGATCAGCGGCAAGTGGATGGCGGCCAAGGAAGTGTCCGGTGCGCCGCTGTCGATCGACGTGTTCCAGCTGGAGTTCAACACCGGGTTCTGAGTGGCCGGCGTGATGCGGATCACGTAGTGCGTGGCGGGGGCGCAGCGATGCGCCCGTCTAAGGAAAGGAGACCACGCGTTGCACATAAGGAGGAGTGGATGAGCCGTCGCAAGCTGTTCGAGAGTCCCGAACCGTCCAGCCAGTCGCTGGGCATCGGGCCGGCCTACGTCTCGGTGGAGGGGCTGCGCCAGCACCTGGCGGAGTTCCTGCTGTATGCGGGACGGCCGGTGGTGATCATGCGTGGGCGCAGCGAAGTGGGCTATTTCCTGCCGGCGCGCTGCTGGCGCCAGCGTGACGATGATCCGCTGGCGGCGGCTGCCGCCGACCAGCTGCTGGATGCGGCCGGTTTCCAGGCCGAGGACATCCAGCAGGTGGAGCAGGAGTTCAACGCGATGCGCCAGCGCACCGTGCTGCATTCACGGCGCTGAGTGGCCGCCGGGCATGGCCCGGCGCTACCCGATGGCCCCGCGCCGCTCCGGTAGCGCCGGGCCATGCCCGGCGAGCGTCGCCAGTAGATCCACGCCATGCGTGGATGGGGTTACGCGGCGGCCCCGCGTTCACTGGTGATGCGCGCACCCTCGCGCATCACCAGGGTCACCGGGGTCTTCTCCACGACCTCCAGCAACCGCTGCCACTGTGCATCGCTCAGCTCGGCGCTGGCATGCAGCACGCGGTGCACATGGAAGCGTCCATCCTCGTCACGGTCGGAGCGCAGCTCGGCATGGAACTCGCCCAGTTCCCAGCCCTTGCGCTGCGCGTACATGCGCAGGGTGATGGCGGTGCAGGCCGCCAGCGATGCCAGGTACAGATCGAACGGCGCGAAGCCCTTGCCCCGGCCGCCCAGCGAGGCAGGCTCATCCGCATCCACATCGAATGTGCCATTGCTGATGTGGTGCAGGTAGTTGTCGGCGCTCGAAACAATGCGTGCGTAGGCCATCATGTTCTCCATCTGTCTATAGCGTCGAGCCATGCTCGACCGTTCCCAAGGGCGGCGCCAGCCAAGGCCGGCGCCGCCACGCAATCACTCGGTACGATCGTACGAGAACTGGATGCCCGCCGTACCGCCGGTTTCAATGAAGAGGTTCATGAAGGCGGGAACCGTTTCCGAACGGGCCCAGTCGCGCTGCAGTTCGCAGAACAGCTGCGGTACGCTGATCAATTGGCCACCGGCCTGTTCGATGCGGCGCAGCGCGGCATCGTGCGCGGCTAGCGAGGTGCCGCCGACGGCGTCGACCACCACGTACACCTCGTAGCCTTCCTTAAGTGCATCCAGGGCGGGGAAGGTCAGGCACGCCTCGGTCCACAGCGCGGTCATGATCAGCTTGCGGCGCCCGGTGGCTTCCACCGCCTTGCGGAACTCGACGTCCTCCCAGGAGTTGATGGTGGTGCGGTCGTAGGTGGGATGGTCGCCCAGCACCTTGCGCAGCTGCGGAATCGGCGGTTTGTTCAGGCCGGTCTTGACGTTGACCGTCGAATGCACGATCGGCAGCCCGTAAGCCACCGCAGCCCTGGCGGTGCCGACGATGTTGTTGACCAGCAGCTGGCGGTCCATCGAGGCGATGGAGTTCACCTGCACCGGCTGGTAGTCGATGATGATGAAAGCGGAGTTCTGCGGGGTCAGCAGGTGGTCGCTGGCCGGGTCGCGGATCGGTTCACTGGACATGGTAGGTCTCCGGTTGGAAGGAACGCCGGCAGCGGGCCGGCACTCCCGGGGGGCAGCTCAGCTGCGCTGCGAATCCAGCTGCTCCTGGTTCTTCTGCACGTCCTGCGCCTTCAGGTAGCTTTCGATCAGCAGCTGGTAGTTCGGGAAGATCTTCGTGTAGACCTCGGCCCACTGCTGGGCATCATCGCGGTTCCAGGTACGCTGGATCTCCGAGGCCACCGCGGCGGTGTCCATCGGCACCACGCCGGCCTGCACCACGCGGGCCAGGGTGATCTCTTCGGCCATCTTCGAATAGGTGCCCGACGCATCGATCACCGCGAAGACCTGGTAGCCGTCGGCCACGGCGGCGATCGAGGGAAATGCCATGCACACGCTGGTGATGGTGCCGGCAATGATCAGCTGCCTGCGGCCGGTCGCCTTCACTGCGGCGACGAACTCGGGGTTGTCCCAGGCGTTGATCTCACCCTTGCGCGGCACGTACTGCGCATGCGGGGCAGCTTCATGGATCTCCGGAATCAACGGGCCGTTCGGGCCCTGCGGAACCGAGGCAGTAGTGATCACCGGCATCCTGGCCAGCGTGGCCATCTTCGCCAGCGCGGTGGCGTGGGCACGCACGCTGGTGAACGGCATGTCACCGATGGTCTGGAACAGGCCACTCTGGTGGTCGATCAGCAGCATCGCGGCATTGTCCGGATCGATCACCGGGCGGGCACCGTCGAAGTTGGCGGGGGTACTCATGGTCAGGCTCCTGGGGAGGGTGGGCGATGGCCCGATGGTTGTGGCGGGCCGCAGCCCGCCACGTTGAAGCGCTCAGTGCGCGATCTGGCCGAAGCGGCCGCCGTTGAAGTCGTTGACCGCCTGCACGATCTCGGCCTGGCTGTTCATCACGAACGGGCCGTAGCCCACCACCGGCTCGTCGATCGGCTCACCGCTGAGCAGCAGCAGGGTGGCGTCACTGTCGGCGTCGACGAAGACGTCTTCACCGCTGCGGTCGAAGGTGACCAGCTGCGCCTCGCCGACCGGCTGGCCGCCATTGATCCGGACCGTGCCCTTCAGTACCACCAGCGCCAGCGTGCGGCCGGCGGCGACCGGCAGTTCGGCGTGGTGGCCCTGCTGCAGGCGGATGTCCCAGACATCCATCGGCGTGTGGGTGCGCGCCGGGCCGGCGTGGTTGTCGAAGCGGCCAGCGATGACACGGACGCGACCGGCGCCGTCGGGCAGATCCACCGAGGGAATCTCTGCGTCGAGCAGGGTCTGGTAGCCAGGTGCGCCCATCTTGTCGCGCGCCGGCAGGTTCACCCACAGCTGGACCATGTCCAGGGTGCCTCCACGCCGGCTGAATTCCGGTGTATGGAATTCTTCGTGGAGGATGCCGGAGGCGGCGGTCATCCACTGCACGTCACCCGGGCCGATGGTGCCGCCGGCACCGGTCGAGTCGCGGTGGGCGACCTCGCCCTCATAGACGATGGTGACGGTTTCGAAACCGCGGTGCGGATGCTGGCCGACGCCACGCGGCGTATCGCTGGGCGCGAAGTTGTAGGGGCCGGCATAGTCCAGCAGCAGGAACGGGCTCAGGTGCTGGCCGTGGGTGTTGTAGGAAAACATCGAGCGGGCGGGGAATCCGTCGCCCACCCAGTGCGGGCGGGGCGCGCTGTAGGTACCGGTAACACGCTTCATGGCGATCTCCTGGCCGGGGCTGCCGGCCGCTGTTCTTCGTTGCGAAGACGATATCTCCGCGACAAAAGGGTCGGTAGACGCCAATATTTGCCGTCATAGTCCTATCTGGTGAACAATGGGCGGGGCCTTGCGCCGTAGGAGATCGCCCCGTGTTCATCGCTGACATCCGCCGTTGCGACCTCAACGACCTGTTCTACTTCGCCATGGTGGTCGAGCACGGCGGCTTCTCCCAGGCAGGCCGGGCACTGGCCATGCCGAAGTCGAAGCTGAGCCGGCGCATCGCGCTGCTGGAGGAACGGCTGGGGGTGCGCCTGATCCAGCGCTCGACCCGGCGTTTTTCGGTCACCGAGGTCGGCCAGGACTACTACCGCCACTGCAAGGCGATGCTGGTCGAGGCAGAAGCGGCCGAAGAAGCGATTGCGATGTCACGCGCCGAACCACGCGGCACCATCCGCCTGGCGTGCCCGATCGCGATCCTGCATGCGCGCATCGGCACGATGCTGGCCGACTTCCTGGCCCTGCACCCGCAGGTGACGGTGCAGCTGGATGCCACCAACCGCCGCGTGGACGTGGTGGGCGAGGGCATGGACCTGGCGATCCGGGTGCGGCCACCCCCACTGGAAGACAGCGACCTGGTGGTGCGCGTTCTGGCGCGGCGGGTCTGGTGCACCAGTGCAAGCCCGGTGCTGCTGCAGCGGCTCGGTACGCCGCAGGTGCCGGCTGACCTGGCGATGATGCCGACGGTGGACCTGGCATCGCCCAGCCAGCAGCATGCATGGGAGTACACCGGGCCGGAGGACGTGCAGGCCAGCGTGCACCACCGTCCGCGGCTGGTCAGCGATGACATGATCGCGCTGCGTGCGGCGGCCGTGGCCGGGGTCGGGCTGCTGATGCTGCCGCGGATGATGATCACCGATGAGCTGGCCAGTGGCGCGCTGGTGCCGGTGCTGCAGGAGTGGGTGCCGAAGCACGGCATCGTGCATGCAGTGTTTCCGTCGCGGCGGGGGCTGCTGCCAGCGGTGCGCGCGTTGATCGATTACCTTGCCGAGCGTTTCGATGCGCTGGACGAGCCCTAGGCCTTCCATCCACGCATGGCCTGGATCTACTGAACCTGCCATGCGTGGATGATGGTTTGGGGCGCGGCTTGCCGCCTGCGGCCGCGCAGCCCACAATCCACGTCCGGACCGTCGCCATCACGCCCATCATTCCCCGGTCCGGCCTTGGCACCTATGTCTCCCAATGCCCTGGCGCTGGTCGAGCTACTGATCCGCGAGCGCCGTGCGTTGTCTCGCTTCATCGCGCGCTATCTCGACCCGGCCAGTACCGAGGACACGCTGCAGAACCTGTACCTGAAGGCCAGCAGCGTACCCGGCGATCCGCCCATCCTCGAGCCGCGGGGCTATCTGTACCGGATGGCCTACCATCACGCGCTCAACCGCAGCCAGGGTGACGCCCGTGAGCGGCGCGCGATGGCCGAGTACGCCGTCGACATGGCCGATGCACGCCATGATGGCGAGGCCCAGGCGCTGGACCAGGCGCAGCTGCGCGAGATCACCCAGACCATCCTTGCCTTGCCGGCGCAGGTACGCGAGTGCTTCGTGCTCAACCGTTACCTGGGCCTGAGCGAGCGCGAGATCGCCGCGCGCCTCGGTATTTCCAAGAGCGTGGTGGGCAAATACGTACTGCGCGCGGCATTGCTGATCCAGCAGCACCAGCAGGGAACACGCCGATGAGCCGCGATTGCCGTGGGCAGATCGCGCCCGCCGTTGTCACAACAGGAAAGCGCACCCGTTCGTGGTGCGGCAGGCCACAACCATGACCACGTCCGAACCCTCGCCGCGTCAGGCCAGGCAGGCGTTGCGCTGGGTGATCCGGTGCAGTGCAGGCCCGCTGCCGGATCGCCAGCAACGAACCCTGCAGCGCTGGCTGCAGGCAGATCCGCGCCATGCGCTGGCATGGCGCCGACAGCAGGCCTTCTGGCAAGGGTTGGATGCCGCCGGGCCCGACGTACTGGCTGCGTTGCCCGAGTTGACGGCTGATCGCCAAGGGTTGCGTCCGATCGCGCCGCGTCGCCGCCTGCCTTGGTTGCTGGCCAGCGCTGCGGCGGTGGTGTTGATGGTCGTGGCCGCACCACAGGCGTTGCTGCTGGCGCGCAGTGATCTGCGCAGCAGCGATGCACCGCGCGTGGTGCGCCTGGAGGATGGCAGCACCGCCGTACTCGACGCCGGCACCGCGCTGGCGGTTGCGTTCGATGGCCAGCAGCGCCACCTGCGCCTGCTGCGCGGGCAGGCCTGGTTCCAGGTGGCGCATGAGGCCCGCCCATTCCAGGTGGAGGCGGCGGGCGGGCTGGTCCGTGATATCGGCACTGCCTTCAGCGTGTCGAGGCTGGACACCACGGTCACCACCCGTGTCAGCGAAGGCCTGGTCGATGTGCGTCCGGGTGATGGCAGCGTGCAACGCCTGCATGCCGGGCAGGCGCGCATGTTCCGTGACGGTCGCTGGCTGCATGCGGTGCAGCTGGAGGATCCCGAAGCCATGGCGCCGTGGCGGCGTGGCGAGGTGGTGATCGACGATCAGCCGGCCGCGCAGGCCATCGCCGATCTGGCGCGCTACCGTCGTGCCCCGGTCTGGGTGCTGGGCGGGCAGGGCGCACGCGTGCGGGTCAGTGGCCTGTTCCATCTGCGGCAACCGGAGACCGCCATCGATGCGGTTGCCGCGCAGGCTGGACTGCGCGTGCAGCGCCTGCCGGGCGGGGCCATGGTGCTGTGGTGATGCGGCCCTGGCGCATGGATGAACCGGCCGCATGAAAAAAACATGAAAAAACCGTGGGCAGCCACTGTGCCCTGCTGTCTATAGAGGTATAGCCAGAGCGAAACACCGTTTTTCCTCAAGCCAGACACACCACCGGCACCGGATGTGCCCGTGGTCCCGCCACGCTTGAGGAGTTCCTGTCCATGCCGTCCACGGCATCCGCCTGTCATCGCCGCGCCACCGTCCTGGCCCTGACCATCTCCACCGCACTGCTGCCGCTGGCCTGGGTGCCGGTCGTGCAGGCGCAACCGGCGATCGTCGCGCCGGTGCGCCAGTACGCCATTCCGGAGCAACCGCTGGCCGACGCGGTGCGTGCCTTTGGCCGCCAGGCCGATGTGCAGGTGGTGTTCCGCAGCGACCTTGTGGAGGGCCGCCGCTCCAGTGCGGTGAGTGGCGAGTACAGCCAGATGCAGGCCCTGCAGCAGCTGCTGCGCGGCAGCGGCGTGCGCGCGCAGCGCGGCATGGATGGCACCTGGAGCCTGCGGGCCGCAGCGGAGGCGGGAGAGGGGGAAGGGGTGCGGGTGACCGAGACACTGGACGTGGCAGGTCGCCTGCAGTCGGAAGGGGGAGAGGCCCGTGATCGGCGCGGCTACGATGATGTGTTCGCGCTGGACCTGACCACGGCATATTCGGGGCGCGACCGGGTAGAGCGTTACCGCGGCTCCAACCCGGCCGATGTGGTCAAGGATCTGGTCGGCGTGTTCAGTGGCGATGCGCGCAACAGCGGCGCGCTGGACATCAACATCCGTGGCATCCAGGGGCCGGGGCGGGTGCCGGTCAGCATCGACGGTGGCGAACAGGCGCTTACGGTCTGGCGCGGCTACAACGGCGTCAGCAACCGCAACTACATCGATCCCAACCTGATTGGTGGCATCCAGGTCATCAAGGGGCCAGGGCTGGTGCGCGATGTGCACAGCGGGATCGGTGGCGCGCTGGTGATCAAGACCATCGATGTCGATGACATCGTTGCGGCCGGCGAGCGCTTCGGCGGGGAGCTGAAGATCGAAGGCAGCAGCAATGCCGTGGCGCCGCGCCTGCCACGCCTGCACACCGGTGAGGACTACCGCACCGTGCCGGGATTCCCGCAGGGCTCGCCGAACTCGCCCTATGACGACCGCACCCTGGTGGTGCCGGTGAAGTCGCGCAGCGGCAACAACCCCTTCGACGGCGAAGACCAGGCCTGGCGCCTGGCACTGGGCTACCGCGGCGATACCGTCGACCTGATGGCGGCCTACGCCTGGCGCAAGCGTGGCAACTACTTCTCCGGCAGCAAGGGCAGTGGCTACTACGACCAGGATCCGCGCGAGCAGTTCGAGTACCAGGGCATCGATTACATCACCACGCTGGCGCGCTATTTCAAGCCCGGCGATGAAGTGCCCAATACCTCCAGCGAACAGGAATCGTGGCTGATCAAGGGGGGCTGGCAGATCAACGACGACCAGCAGCTGAAGGCCACCTGGCGACGCACGCTGTCGCACTATGGCGAGATCATGCCATCGCGGATCCTGTCAGCGCCGGACTACGGGCGCATCCAGTGGCCGCTCAGCCGCGTTGAATCCGATGCATGGAACCTGGAGTACCGCTTCCAGCCGGCAGGTAGCCGCTGGCTGGACCTGTACGCCAACCTGTGGCGCACCGAAACGGTGAGCGACACCTACAGCGCGGGCGGCTTCCCGAACTTTGCTACGGGCAATCCGGCGTGGAATCCGGACGCCAGCCCGATCCTTCGCAACACCGCGCTGGCCAACGCGCGCAATGATCGCACCGGCCTCACCCTGAGCAACCGCTTCGCCCTGCATTCCACCCTGGACCTGACCGTGGGGGGCAACTGGCAGTACGAGACGCTTGCATCCGGCGACGCCTACTTCGGTGAGTCCGATGGCTGGCGCATGTTCCCGCGCGCCGGTCGCCGCCAGGAAGGCGAGGGCTATCTCACCCTGGAATGGCGTCCGGTCGACTTCCTCACCCTCAATGCGGGCGTTCGCTACAGCCGCTACTGGGCCTTCGACGATTTCCTCGAGGCCCATCCGGAACTGCTGACCAAGGGGGTGGGGGGCAAGGAGGCCCAGTACACCGTGAACGAACTGCCTCCCCGTCCAGCCAATCTGCAGGCCCGCATCGACGCGCTGGAAGCACGACGGGCCGTATGGGAAAAGCGCGGCATGGGCTGGTTCATCGATGACAGCATCCGTGCGTTGCTGGCGCCGTACGAGACGCCACGTCCGGTCAGGTACACGCGACCCTGGTTGCCCGATGCCGATGGCAATTACTCGCGCGCCGGCAATCCCTGCCTCAACGGTGAAGTGGCGGCCATTCCCGGCGTGCAACCGGTGTTCGCCGGCAGCGACCAGGTCTGCAACATCGGCAACACGGTGCAGTCACGGCCGGTCGATGGACGCAACAGCCGCCGCCGCGACCATGCCTGGCTGCCGACGTTCTCCGCCACTGCCCACCTTTCGTCCGCCGCCCGTGCCTATGTCCGCTACAGCGAAGCGGTGCGCTTCCCGAGCATGTTCGAAAGCACCATCGCCTTTTCGGGCAGCCTCAATCCGCTGTATGCGCTCAAGCCCGAACACGCCTACAACTACGAGTTCGGCTACGTGCATAACCTGTCCGCGCTGTTCGGCAACACCGCCGATGCCGACGTGAAGCTGGCCTACTACGTGCACAAGACCCGCGACGTGATCGAGCGCGATGGCAACTTCCTGTTCGACAACATCGACAAGCAGACCATTCGTGGCATCGAGCTGCAGGCGCGCTTCGACAATCGGCGCTTCTTCACCGATCTGGGCATCACGCGCACGCTGGAGAACGAGGTCTGCGATGAGAGCTCCGCGGTGCTGCTCGATGCGAACCGCGGGCTGGTCCCGAACTGCGTGCAGGACGGCTTCGTCGGTGGCTACCTGCTGACCCAGGCGATCCCGAAGCTGTCGATCAACTGGTCGCTGGGTACGCGGCTGTTCGACGAGCGCCTGGAGCTGGGCAGCCGCATCGTGCACTACCAGCGGCACGAGAACGCCGACCTGCAGGCCTATCGGGACCGCCTGCTGAGCGGTGGCAGCGGCCTGCTCTGGCAGAACGTGCCGTTCACCTGGGGAAACATCACCACCGTCGATGCCTACGCACGCTGGCGCTTCAACGAGCACGCCAGCGTGGAGCTGGTGGGCAGCAACCTCGGCAACCGCTACTACGTCGACCCGGCCACGCGTTCCACGCTGCCGGCACCGGGTCGCACCCTGAAGCTCGGCATTACCGCGCGCTTCTGATCTCCCACCTTCAAGCGTTGTACCCGTAGTTACCTCAACCAAGGAGCAATACCATGAAGATGATCTCCCGTTCGGTTCTCGCCGTTGCCGCCTCGCTGGCCCTGGTCGGTGCCGCGCACGCCGCCGATATCGTCGGTGCCGCCAGCGCCAAGACCGATGCCGAGCTGTACGTTGCGGTCGGCGAGTCGCAGGTCAATGGCGGCCCGCACCGCGCTGGCAAGGCCGGTATCGGTGTCGGCACCGTGTCCCAGGCCAAGCCGGTGGACTTCCAGGGCCTGAGCGCCTACTCGGCACCCACCACCGTCAATGGCGTGACGGTACGTACCCTGGCCATGCCGATCACCGGCGCGCCGGGCAGCCACGCTGGCATGGGCCACTTCAACTTCGTCAAGGTCGGCAGTGGCGATGTCTGGTTCGGCGAATGGTCCAAGGATGGCGCCGCTGGCGGTTTCAACAACCGCCAGGTCTACTTTGTCGGTGACCGCGCCGGCACCACGCTGCCCGCCGGCGTGGCGTCCTACACCGTGGCTGGCCTGAACAAGTTCAACGGCAGCAACCTGCTGAGCGGCACCTTCGACGCCGACTTCGGCGCCGGCACCCTGGATGGTGCACTGTCCGGCAATGGCCTGAACCTGGCCATCGTCGCCAACATCAACAGCGCAGACGCATCGTTCGCCGGTTCGGCCAACGTCAATGGCAGCGTCAACGGCACCGCCCAGGGCCAGTTCTTCGGCGCCAACGCCGCCACCCTGGCCGGCATCGCCACCTTCGCCGGCAACAGCCAGTACGACACCGCCTTCGGCGGCAGCAAGAACTGATCGCCACGCCCCTGACGGGGCAGGGCAGGGACAAGCCGCGATCCGCCAGTCCCTGCTTCGGCCCGCTGCATGCATCACCACGGATCGACCATGCGCCATCCCATCTTCCTTGTGATCCTGTTGCTGGCTGCTGCCGATGTGCGCGCCCAGCAGGATGATCTGCGCCGCGTGCTCGAACAGGGCAGCGAGCTGCGCCACCAGCGGCAGGACCAGCAGCGCCTGCAGCAGGCCGAGTCCGAGCGGCCGACCATCACCATCGATGGCCAGACCCTGCGCGTCGAGCGCACGGTGGATGACCTCGGCCAGGCGTTGTACCTGTCGCTGCAGCACCAGCAATGGGGTGCAGCGCAGCGCTTCCTTGATGAGTACATTGAACTGCCCGGCCACGACCCGTTGCTGCGCCATTACGCACAGGGCGGCCTGGCCCGTGTGGCTGGCAATCACCATCGCGCGGCCAGCGAATACGAAGCGTTGCTGGCGGCACAGCCGGATTTCCTGCCGGCCCGCCTTGAACTTGCACGTGTCTATGCCGAGGACCAGCGCGACCGTGACGCCTTTGCGCTGTTCAAGGCCATCGCCAGCAGCATCGACGCCGGTGACCCTGCCACCGCAGGAGTACGCAGCCGCGTGGATGGCTACCTGGCTGCGCTGCAGGCCCGTCAGCGCTGGAAAGGGGCCCTGGCGGCCGGTCCGGCATGGAGTGACAACATCAACCGCAGTTCGGCCAGCCGCACCTGTCTGTTCGGCGTGGGCGACACCTGCATCATCCAGCGCAATCTGCCCGATGCCCAGCGCGCAATGGGCCTGGACTACGACGGCAGCCTGGAACGGCGCTGGGCGCTGGCCGGCCATCATGGCGTGTATGTGCGCGGGCTGGCGTTCGGCCAGGCATGGCGTGGGCACAGCGCCTACAACGAGCTCAATGCGAGCGTGCAGGCGGGCTACAGCTGGCGCAGTGCACGGCATACCGTGCAGATCGCCCCGAGCTATGACTACCAGGGCCTGGGCAACCAGGCCCTGCAGGGCGGCAGCGGGCTGCATGGCGAATGGCAATATGCACTGGACGCGCGCAGCCTGATCAAGCTGGAGGCCGACTGGAAGCGCCAGCGCTATCGCCAGCGCGGGCTGGCCAGCAACTACGATGGCGAGCTGGCGGCGGTATATGCCACCTGGTTCCGCGCGCTCAATCCGCGCTGGACGCTGTTTGCCGGCCTGGACCTGAGTGACAGCAGCGCCGCCAATCCGGCCAACGGTTACCGCCAGCGCGGCCTGCGCCTGGGGGCGGCGCGGCAATGGAGCGGCACCACCGCCACTGTATTCGTCTCGTTGCGCGAGCGTGATTACGACGCGTGGAGCCCGCTGCTGGAGGCGCGTCGCGGCGACAGCGAGCAGAACCTGATCGCCATCGTGCGCAGCGAGCGGCTGGCCTTGGCCGGCCTGGTGCCGAGCCTCAGCCTTCGCTACGCACGCATCGACAGCAACGTCGGCTGGTTGTACAGCCACGACCGCAGCCTGCTCAGCCTGAAATGGGAGCGCGCTTTCTGAACCGCCGCCCGTGACGCCTGCATCATCGGAGTGCATGCGGCGTGGCAGCGTTCTTCATCGGTCGTCACGCGCCCTTGTAGCCCGGTTCGCGCATCCTGCCAGCATTGCGGCGAAGCAGGCCGCGTGTACCGAGGAGTGCGGGGCGTGCTTGAGGCAGGTAGCAAACCGGATGGCCTGAATGGGCTGCGCGTACTGGTGGCGGAGGACGAATTCGCCATCGCAATGTTCCTGGTCGACTATCTGGAGCTGAAGGGTGCGAAGGTGGTCGGGCCAGCAGGCGATCTGCAGGCGCTGGGCCAGCTGGTGGATGCCCATCCCATCGATGTGGCACTGCTGGACATCAATCTGGGTGGGGAGCAGGTCTATCCCCTGGCCGACCGACTGGCCGAGGCGGGCACACCGTTCCTGCTCACCTCCGGCTACGACGAGAACCTGCCCAGCCGCTTTGCTGCGGCTCCGCGCTGCACCAAGCCTTACCACATCGAGGCCCTGGTCCAGCAACTGGCCGGATTGGTGGCGGTCCCACGGGCCTCTGCGGGCGCCGCCTGATTGCGCGGCATGGTCCGCCCGACTGAAGGTCTCCACGCTGCCGGCATGCGTGGGCCCGTGCCTCCTGCGCTGCGCATGCATGCCCGGCACGATGGCATGGCCGCGCGCATCGCCCGCCACGACTGGTCGTCCACGCCATTGGGCGCGATCGAGCGCTGGCAGCCGCACCTGCGCGCCACCGTCGACCTGATGCTGGCCCATGGGTTCCCGATGATCGTGCTGTGGGGCGAGCAACTGGTGCAGCTCTACAACGATGGCTACGCCGAGATCCTGGCCGACAGGCACCCCGGGGGGCTCGGCCAGCCAACCCGCGAGTGCTGGCCCGAGGTCTGGCACATCAACGGGCCGCTCTACACCCGCGTCTGGCAGGGAGAGACCCTCACCTTCGAGGACAAGCTGTATCCGCTGGCCCGGCAGGGTCGCCTGGAAGATATCTGGTTCACCATCACCTACAGCCCGATCCGCGGGGAGGAAGGGCGCATCAATGGCGTACTGGTGACGATGTTCGAGACCACTCCCGCGCACGTGGCCCAGGCCGCGCGCGAACGCGAGGAGCAACGCCGGCGTGAAAGCGAGCGGCGCCTGGAGCTGGCCTTCAAGGTGCTGCCGGTGGGTCTGTGCATCGTCGATCTGGAAGGCAACATGGTGCTTTCCAACGACCAGATGCGTGCGTACCTGCCCAGTGGCAAGGTGCCTTCGACCGATGAGGAGAACCAGCATCGTTGGCGGGGGTTGCATCCGGACGGCTCCACCATCGGGCCCGAGGACTTCGCCATCGCCCGTGCGATGCGCGGCGAAACGGTGGTGCCGGGGCTGGAGTTCCAGTACCTGCACGAGGATGGCCGGGTGCGCTGGACGCGGGTCGCTGCAGCGCCGCTGCGTGATGCCGATGGAGGGGTCAGCGGGGTGTTCGCCATCGCCGTGGACATCGACGATCTCAAGCGCGCCACCGAGCGCCAGGCGGTGCTGCTGGCCGAGCTTCAGCATCGGGTGCGCAACATCATGTCGACCATCCACGCCATTGCGTGGCGGACCCGCGAGTCGGTCGGCAGCGTGGATGAGTATGCCGAGCGGCTGTGCGGGCGCCTGATGTCGCTGGCGCGCACGCAGAGCCTGCTGACCCGTGGCGCCAACGCAGGCGTCTGCCTGCGCGGCATGCTGGATGAGGAGATTGCAGCGCAGACACCGGCGGCCGCGGTCTATCACCTGCGGGGCGAGGACGTGCTGCTGCCGCCCAAGGCTGCCGAAGTGCTGTCACTGGCGATCCACGAGCTGGCCAGCAACGCGCTGCGGCACGGCGCGCTGACCCATGAGGACGGCCGGATCGAGGTGTCCTGGAACCTGCAGATCCAGCAGGGACAGCCATGGCTGGGGCTGCACTGGTGCGAGCGGCATGCCGAGGTGCAGGATTGGGAGGTGCCTCGCCAGCGCGGCCTGGGCCGGGCCCTGATTGAGCAGCGCGTCCCCTACGAGCTGGCCGGCAGTGGCGAACTGCGCTTTGCACCACAGGGCCTGGACGCCTGGATCCGATTCCCCCTGCGCGAGCGCGACAGCCTGCTGCAGACCGATGCGCCAGGCGTTGCGGCGGACGGTTCCGGCAGGTAAAGGTGCATTTATCCCCAATTGGGCCAAATTGGGCATAATGGCCTCAATCGCCCTCGTCTGGAGCCGTGCCATGACCCTGCCGCTGGATCTGCCTGGCCTCGAAAAGGCCCCGGCCTCGTCGGTGAAGACCCGCGGCTGGCCGAGCCTGATGCGCACCGTGCGCGAGAAGCAGGCGCTGGTAATCACCAACCACAATCATCCGGAAGCGGTGATCGTGGATATCCGCACCTATCAGGAGCTGCTGGCCAAGGCCGCCGGCAGCGATGCCGGTGAGCGCAGCGAAGAACTGCTGCGCCTGCGCGGTGAATTCGACCAGACCCTGGCCAGGCTGCAGCGCGGGGAGGGGCTGGGCAAGGTTCTGGGCCAGCCGATCCGCCGCGGTCGCAAGGTCACCCTCGGCCGTCCGCTCTGACCGATGGGGCGGATCCTGGTGTTGGCCGGCGTCAACGGCGCCGGCAAGAGTTCGCTGCTGGGCACCTGGCTGGAAGCCGAAGGGCTGAGCTGGTTCAACCCTGATTCCTTCACCCGTCGCCTGGTGGAGGCCGGCTGGCCGCTGCCCGATGCCAATGCCGAGGCGTGGCAGGAAGGCACCCGCCGCCTGCGCCAGGCCATGGCCGATGGCACCGACTTCGCCTTCGAGACCACGTTGGGCGGCAACACCATTCCGCGGCTGCTGCGTGAGGCCTGCGCACAGCACCAGGTGGCGATCTGGTTCTGCGGGCTGGCATCGGTGGAGCTGCACATTGCCCGCGTTGCAGCGCGGGTGGCGGCGGGCGGGCATGACATTCCGGTGGAGAAGATCCATGCCCGCTTCGACTCGGCGCGCGAGAACCTGCTGGAGCTGCTGCCGCACCTGGCCGAACTGCACGTGTACGACAACAGCGCCCCGGCCGATGCCGAGGGCTGTGTCGAACCGCTGCCGGTGCTGGCGATGGCCAACGGCCAGCTGCAGTACCCGGTCTCGGTGGCCGAACTGCTGCACACCCCGGACTGGGCCAAGCCCATCGTGATGCGCGCGATCGAGTTGAACACCTCCCGGTAGATCCACGCCATGCGTGGATGGCGTATCGCCGCTCCCTTGTAGCGCCGGGCCCGTGCTCGGCTGAACACCGCAAGAGCAGCCGAGCGTGGGCTCGGCTCTACAGGGCCGGCTTCACCTGCTCGGGCTCCGCACCCTCCGGCAACGGCGGCAACGCCGGGTCCACCGTCACGGGCACATCGCTCTTCAACAATGCAGCAGCTTCCTTCTCGCTACCCACCGCCGGCGGCGAACCGCGCAGCGGCAGGCCGGCGGTTTCCTTCACGAACAGCATCGTCACCAATCCAATCACCGCCGCGCCCATCAGGTAATAGGCCGGCACCAGCGGATCGCCGGTGCGCTCCACCAGCCACGCGGTCACCAGCGGCGTGGTGCCGCCAAACAGCGACACCGACACATTGAACGCGATTGACAACGCGCTGTAGCGCACCGGGGTATAGAACAGCGCGGGCAGCGTGGACGGCATCGAGCTGGTGAAGCACACCAGCGCCAGGCCCAGCAGCATCAGGCCCAGGAAGATCAACCCGTCATTGCCGCTGCCCACCAGCAGCAGGCAGGGCACCGCCAGCACCAGCAGCGCGATGCAGGCACCAATGATCATCGGCCGGCGGCCCAGCCGGTCACTGAACAGTCCGCCGACGATGTTCAACGGCATCATCACCAGCATCACGATGATGATCAGCAGCAGGCCCTTGCTCTCGGCATAGCCCATGGTGACGCTGAGGTAGCTGGGCATGTAGGTCAGCAGCATGTAGTCGGTGACGTTGAACACCAGCACCAGGCCCATGCATACCAACAGCTGGCGACCGTGCACCTGGAACAGCGCGCCCAGCCCGGGACGATCGTGCTCGCGCTTCTCGGCTTCCTCTGCGAAGGCGCGGAAAGCCGGGGTTTCCTCCAGTTTCATGCGCATGTACAGGCCGAGCAGTCCCAGCGGACCGGCCACCAGGAATGGAATGCGCCAGCCCCAGTCCAGCATCTGCCCGCTGCTCAACAGCATGTGCAGCGCGGTCACGGTACCGGCGCCGGCGATGTAGCCGCCCAGCGTGCCGAACTCCAGCCAGCTGCCCATCAGGCCGCGGTTGCGGTCGGTGGAATACTCGGCGATGAAGGTTGCCGCGCCGCCATATTCACCGCCGGTGGAAAAGCCCTGCACCACGCGCGCCAGCAGCAACAGCACCGGTGCCCAGATGCCGATGCGCTCATACGAGGGAATCAGGCCGATGGAAAACGTGCCCAGTGCCATCAGGATCATGGTGAACGCCAGCACCTTCTGGCGGCCGTAGCGATCACCCAGTGGGCCGAAGACCAGGCCACCCAGCGGCCGCACCAGGAACGCCACGGTGAAGGTCGCGAAGGCAGCGATGACCTGAGCGGTGGGATTGCTGGACGGGAAGAACACCTGGCCGATGGTGACGGCCAGATAGCCATAGACACCGAAATCGAACCACTCCATGGCATTGCCGAGCGCTGCAGCGCCGACCGCGCGCTTGAGCATGGGCTTGTCGACGACGGTGATCTCGTCGACCTTCAGGTGGCGGCGGCGCTTGAACCAGCCGAAATGGGCATGTGCCTCGGGCGTGTTCTGCATGGGGGCTCCCTTGGAGATGTGGAATGGGGGAAGGTGGCACGCGTGGATGCACGCGCACGGCAACGCACCGCCGTTGCGGCGGAAACATGGCAACGCGATTACGGCGGCGCAGTCAGCGGCCGGGAATCACAGCGATTCGGGAAGTGGCAGGCGACGTGCCTGCGGGCGTCATCCGCCAGGATCCAGCGCGAGGCGATGGATGGGCGAAGCGGGAACATCCGTGACAAGGGCAGGCGTGACAAGAACAAGCGTGGCAAGCGAAGCGCCGGTCGGCAGTGCTTCCCACGTAACAGGTGCGCCCGTCACGTAGTGGGTCGTGTCGATCATCCGTTCATCATAACGGCACGTGCGTGAGCATGCAGCGAAGCGCGCTGATCTGCACGCTGTGTTCCATCGTGCCTGTTCATCTGCACGGCGGTGATGACATGCGTTGAACGGAATCTGGCCGCACTGCTCACACGTCGCCCTCTACGTTGGAGGCGAACGCAACAGAGAAGGAGCATCGCATGACCCGTCGCATTCCCGAAGGTACGCTTGTGGTTGTCGCCGATGGTGGCTCGGCCCGTGTATTCACCAACGTTGGCAGCGATCACCAGCTGGCGCTGAAGCAGGAAGGCGAACTGCGCCTGCAGGACATCAGCGAGCAGGGTGTTTCCGGGCAGGGGCCGGCCGGTGCCGTGCCGAAGGACATGTCCATTTCCCAGCTCAATGAAGCCACCTTTGCCAAGCAGGTGGCCGAGCAGCTCAACGACGATGCGTTGAACAACCGCTACGCACACCTGGTGCTGGTGGCCGACCCGACCACGCTGGGGCGCATCCGCCCGCTGCTGCACAAGGAAACCCAGGCACGCCTGCTGGGTGATATCGCCAAGGACCTGACCAATGCGCCGCTGGCGGATATCCAGAAGGCCATTGCAGCGTAGGCGGGCCGATAAGCTTCCTGTAAAGCCGAGCCGTGCTCGGCTGTCCAGGCCGTGTTGACCTCACCGCAACGGATAGAACGGTTCGATCAACCGTGTGCCCGCTGCTTCATCACCCTTGAATGACAGCTCGAACGCACCACCCCATGTTCGATGACATGAATTGCAGCGCCTCACGCAGACTCTGCTTGCGGTTGGCACGTGCAGCAGGCGTCATCCAGCCGCGGCGGTTGTGTTCCAGCAGCAGGCGCATGATGGTGTAGTCATCCTGTAGAGGCTGCGAGGAGGTGGATGTAGTGGGAGGGCGTGGCGCGGCCGAGTGTTGCGAAACCCATTGGGCTTCCCATCACGATCCATCGTGCAACGCGGATGTTCATGCGTGCTCTCCCGGGAGTGGGCGCAGGGTGGGGCGGCATCGGTTCCACAGCAAGTGCCGTCACGGGGCGAAAAGCGAAGCCTTGTACGGCTGCGCTTAGCTTGGGAAGCGTCTAGCTGGGGGTGTGAACCATGGAGGGGCAGGTGGCCGCACTGCAACATGCGGCATGGGAAGTCCGGTGCTAGGATCCGGCTATCATCTGAATCGATCCAAATGCCGATGCCCACGCTGGACCGTCGTCTCCTGATCGCTGTCGCCGCCACGGTGATGCTCGCTTCCGGCCTGGCTTCTGCCGCTCCTGCCAGAACTGCCGCTGACAAGGCCTACGCCTCGGTCGATCCATTCATCGGTACCGGCGGCGAGGGCCATACCTATCCGGGTGCGACGGTGCCGTTCGGCATGGTCCAGCTCAGCCCGGATACGCGCATCCAGCCACGCGAGAAGGCGTATGGCTGGGCGGCCGGCTACCGCTACGACGACAGCAGCATCGTCGGCTTCTC
Organism: Stenotrophomonas sp. 59; assembly: GCF_030291095.1. NCBI lineage: Bacteria > Pseudomonadati > Pseudomonadota > Gammaproteobacteria > Lysobacterales > Lysobacteraceae > Stenotrophomonas > Stenotrophomonas sp. 59. The sequence continues at coordinate 2,484,324 of NZ_CP127408.1, read as the reverse complement.
GCATACGCATTTCTCCGGTACCGGCCATTCCGATCTGGGCGACATCCTGCTGATGCCGTTCACCGGCAACCCCGGCCTGGAGCGCGGTGATCCGGACAAGCCCGGCAGCGGCTACGCCTCGCGCTTCCGCCACGACGATGAAAAAGCCGAGCCGGGCTACTACGCGGTCACCCTGGACGATTACAAGGTGCGTGCCGAGCTGACCACCAGCGCGCGCGCGGGCGTGCATCGTTATGCGTTCCCGAAAGGCGCCGACGCCAAGGTGCTGCTGGACATGCGCACCAGCATGTACGACTACCCGGGCAAGATCCTGTGGTCGCGGGTACGGGTGCGTTCCGATGGCACGGTGACCGGCTTCCGCGAGACCCGTGGTTGGGCCGCCGGCCGCCAGCTGTACTTTGCGATGCGCTTCTCGCGCCCGCTGTCGGGCCACGAACTGCACAACACCGAGCAGGACATCGTCTACAAGGGCTTCGCGCCCCCTGGCGAGAAAGACCCGAAGCAGCGTGCCCAGATCGAGGGACGGCAGCTGGTCGGTACCTTCAACTTCGGCAAGCTGGATGCACCGCTGGTTGTGAAGGTGGCGATTTCGCCGGTCAGCGAGGCCGGCGCCATCGCCAACCTCGATGCCGAAGTGGCCGGCTTCGATTTCGACCGCGTGCGCGCGCAGGCGAAGCAGGAATGGACGCAGGCGCTGTCGGTGCTCGATATCGACGCCCCCGAACATGCGCGCCGCAGTGCGTACACGGCGCTGTACCACACCCTGCTGGGGCCGACGCTGTTCATGGATGCCGATGGCCAGTACCGCGGCTCGGACAATGCCGTGCATCAGGCCAAGGGCTACACGAACTACTCCACCTTCTCGCTGTGGGATACCTACCGGGCGCTGCATCCGTTGCTGACCCTGGTGCAGCCGGAGAAGCGCAACAGCGATTTCGTGAACTCCATGCTCGCCCATCATGAGCACAGTCCCTATGGCATGCTGCCGGTGTGGTCGTTCCACGGGCTGGAAGACTGGTGCATGATCGGCTACCACGCGGTGCCGGTGATCGCCGATGCCTACGTGAAGGGCATCCGTGGCTTCGACGCCGACAAGGCGTTGAAGGCGATGGTCGAGACCGCCAATTACGGCCCATATGACGGCATCGCGCAGTACCGCGAGCTGGGCTACGTGCCGATCGACGAGGAGGGCGAGGCGGCCAGCAAGACGCTGGAGTACGCCTTCGACGACTGGACCATCGCGCGCATGGCGCAGGCGATGGGCAAGACCGATGTGGCGGCGACCTTCGACAAGCGTGCCGGAAATTGGCGCAACGCGTTCGACAAGGACACCGGCTTCATGCGTGCGCGCAAGCGCGATGGCAGCTTCCGCGAGCCGTTCGATCCCAGCGCCAGCGGCTACGGCACCGACTACACCGAGGGCAACGCCTGGCAGTACTCCTGGTACGTGCCGCAGGACGTGGCCGGGCTGGCCGCAGCCCACGGGGGCAGCGACAAGCTGTTGGCGCGGTTGGACGATGTGTTCAACGCAAAGGTGGATCCGTCGATCTTCGCGCACATGGAAGACATCACCGGCCTGATCGGCTGGTATGCGCACGGCAACGAGCCCAGCCACCACGTGGCCTACCTGTATTCGTACGCGGGACAGCCGTGGCGCACGCAGGCACGCCTGAAGCAGATCATGGATACCCAGTACGCCGACCGGCCCGATGGCCTGGCCGGCAATGACGACGTGGGCCAGATGTCGGCGTGGTACGTGTTCACCGCGCTGGGTTTCTACCCGGTGGCTCCTGGCTCGGGTGAGTACATCCTCGGCCGCCCGTTCCTGCCGAAGACCGCGATGCGCCTGCCCAACGGCAAGACGTTCACCATCGTGGCCGACGGGCTGGATGACGCGCATACCTATGTAGGCAGCGTGAGCCTCAACGGCAAGCCGTTGCAGCGCACGTTCCTGCGCCACGACGAGATCCTGGCCGGTGGCGAACTGCGTTTCAGCATGCAGGCCGAGCCCAACAAGGATTGGCCGGGGCAGGGCGCGCAGGCCCCGTATTCGATGAGCCGGTAATGCGATCCTGGTAGGTGCCAACCTTGGTTGGCACGCGGAACATCAACGGCGCCAACCAAGGTTGGCTGCTACCAGGGCATGCCTGTCGAGCAACCCCGCTTTGGTGGGTGCCAACCTTGGTTGGCACTCGGGAGATCAACGGCGCCAACCAGGGGTGGCACCTACTCAGGCATGCCGCCAACACCAGCCGAGCATGGGCTCGGCTCTACAGGGGGTGTTCTGTAGTCGCCAGGTGAGAGCAACCCCGCTTGGTGGGTGCCAACCTTGGTTGGCACTCGGGAGATCAACGGCGCCAACCAGGGGTGGCACCTACTCAGGCATGCCGCCAACACCAGCCGAGCATGGGCTCGGCTCTACAGGGGGTGTTCTGTAGTCGTCAGGTGAACCGCAGGCTGACCCGCGCGCCGCCGATGGGGGCGGTATTGATCGCCAACGCCGCGCCATGCCGTTGCGCGATCTCGGCCACGATCGCCAGGCCCAAACCACAGCCGTCGCCTTCGCTGCTGGCGCGGTAGAAGCGTTCGGTGACGTGGCTTCGTTCGGCCGCGGGGATGCCGGGGCCGTCATCGTCCACCCACACCTGCACACCGTGGGCATCCTGCCGCACACCCAGGGTAACTACGCCGCGCACGGAACCGTAGCGCAGCGCGTTGTCCAGCAGATTGCCCAGCGCCTCGCGCAGCAGCTGCGGCTCACCCTGTACCTGCACGCCGTCATCCGGGCCGTCGTAGCCCAGGTCCGCGCCCGCGGCCAGCGCCCGGTCGGCATAGCGTTCGACCACGCTCCGGGCGAGTGCGGCCAGATCCACAGGCTGCAGTGACAGCGCGCTGCCCTGCGATTCCTCGGAGCGGCTGAGCAGCAGCAGTTGGTTGACCAGGTGCTGCAGCCGTGCCAGCCCGGCCAGCGTGCCGGACAACGCCAGTTGCTGCGCCTGCGGATCATGCTGGCGCAACGAGCTTTCAAGTTCCACCTGCATCGCCGCCAAGGGCGTGCGCAACTGGTGCGCGGCATTGCTGACGAAACGCCGCTGCGCGGCCTGCATGGCGTCCAGGCGTTGCAGCAGCGCGTTGTAGGCCTCTACTGCCGGCCACAGTTCGCGCGGCGCTTCCTGCGCCGGTTCCAGAGGCGCAAGCGGATCCGGGCGCGGGCTGGCCAATCGCCGCGCGACCTGGTTGGCGTGCCGTGCGGCGGCACCGGTGCCCGACCAGGCCAGCCATGCGGCCAGTGCCAGGATCGCGGTCTGGAACGGGATGCTGGTCATCAGCAGCTTGCGTTCCAGGCGATGGCGCTTGCGCAGCGTTTCGGCCACGCGCAGGCGGATGTCATGGCCTGGCCCGGCGCTGACCACCACTTCCACCATGCGCACCGCCTGGCCGCGCAGGCGTGCGTCGTAGTAGACCGCGTCGCTGCCCTCGGCGGCGACGGTTGGGCGCGGCAGTGCCTCGGGCAGATCGCCGTACAGGCGCCCGCCCGCGGCATCGACCACCTCGCCATGCACTTCGTCGGCGGTGTCCCAGGTGAACATGCGCGAGACCGCCGGCGTGATCTCGATGGAGACCTGGTCGTCCTGCACCTTCACCAGCTCGGACAACGACATCGCCGAGTCCAGCAGCCAGCGGTCGTAGACCTGGCCGGCATAGAAGCGGGCCAGTGCGAACGAGCCGACCGCGCTGCACAGCATCAGCACCAGCAGCGGCAGCCACAGGCGGCGCAGCAGCAGGCCGCGCAGGCTGTGCACCCGCTCAGTCACCCCCGGCCTCCAGGCGATAGCCGAGGCCGCGCAGCATGCGGATGCCCACGCCGGCGCGCGCTTGTTCCAGCTTGCGACGCAGGCGGCTGACATGCACCTCGATCACCGACAGGTTGGCCTCGTGGTCCCAGCTGTACAACGCGTCGAACAGGCGCTGCTTGGTCACGGTGCGGCCGGGGTGCTGCATCAGCGCCTCGACCAGCGCCAGCTCGCGCGCGGTAAGCTCGACGCGCTGGCCCTCTACCTGCACCTCGTTGCGGATGCTGTCGAAGCACAGGCGGCCCAGCCGCTTCTGTGCCGGTGCGTCGCTGCGCCGACGTGACAGCGCACGCAGCCGCGCTTCCAGTTCGCCGAGCGCGAAAGGTTTTGCAAGGTAATCGTCGCCACCCCGGTCCAGCCCAAGAATGCGGTCCTCTACGCCATCGCGTGCGGTAAGGATCAACACCGGCAGGGTGGCGCCATCGTTGCGCAGCCGCGACAGCAGATCGAGCCCGTCCACGTCGGGCAGCGAGAGGTCGAGCACCATCACGTCATACGGTGCACTGGCCAGTGCCGCGGGTGCATGCAGCCCGCGCGACAGGTGGTCGCACAGATGGCCGGCACCCTGCAGGGCGCGGATCAGTCCATCGGCCAAGGCGGCGTCGTCTTCGATCAGCAGGATTCGCATTGCAAGCTTCGTGCAAGGTTGGGGCAAGTTTGGCGCAAGTCCGTCACCTTAACGTGACGTGCATGAATTTCTCCCTTCATGTTGCGGCCGTGCTGGCCGCCCTTGTGTGCGCACCCACGGCTTCAGCGTTGTCGCTGGCCGAAGCGCAGCGTGCGATGGACGCCCACAACCCTGATCTGCGTGCGGCGGCACTGGAGCTGCGCGGCGTGCAGGGCGATGCGCAGACGGCCGCGCTGCGGCCCGCAGCCGAGCTTTCGATCGGCAGCAGCAAGATCAGCCCCAAGCATGGCATCGGCCCCGGACGCTGGCAGGACAAACGGGTGGACAGCACGCTGGGCCTGGGCTGGACCTGGGAACGCGGTGGCAAGCGTGCACTGCGCGTCCGCCAGGCCGATGCGCTGCTGGAGGTGGCCGGGCTGGAGATGCTGGATACCCGGCGCCGACAGCAGGTGGCGCTGCATGAAGCCTACTTCGGCCTGAAGGGCGCACAGGAGCGGGCGCAGATTGCTGAGGCCAACCGCCAGAGTTCGGCCGAACAGATGGCCGCTGCCGACAAGCAGGTCGCAACCGGAGCGATGGCGCCGGTGGATCGTGCGCGGCTGGCGGTGGACGACCTTGCCGTCGCCGACGCGGCGCGCGAGGCGGCGCTGGATCTGCGCGATGCGCGGCACACGCTGGGCCTGTTGCTCGGCCGCGATGACAGCGGCGAGCTGAGTGCCGATGACGCGTGGCCGGACGCCGCCGGTGTGGCCGGTACGCGGGCATTCGATCCGCAGCAGCGCGCCGATCTGCGCGCGGCGCGCTCGCGCCTGGCCGCCGCCGATGCCGGCGTGGCGCTGGCACGCAGCGAGCGCCACCGCGATATCCAGCTGGGCGTGGAGGCGGAGCGGGAGCCGACCGATATCAACGGTGTCACCTGGGGCGTGTCGCTGACCATTCCACTCGGCGGCCCATCGCGTGCGCGCGGCGCCATCCAACGTGCCGAAGCCGACCGTGACAGCGCGGCGCTTGAGCTGCAGGTGCAGCAGCGCGAAGCGCGCGCCGAGCTGGACCAGTTGCTGGCCAGCGCGCAGGCCGCCACGCAGCGCCGCACCGACTATGAAGGCCTGCACGCCGACGCCGCGCGCAAGGCGGTGGAGGGCATCGAGCTGGCGTACCGCCGTGGCGCCGCCAGCCTGACCGACCTGCTGGATGCGCGACGTAGCTGGCGCGACTTCGAGGCCGCGCTGATCGAAGCACGCGCCGACCATGCCATTGCCCTGGCGCGCTGGGAAGCCGCCACATCCGTTGCTGAAGGAGAATCCCGATGAAGTCCACTGCCGCCCATCGCCTGCGGGCGCGACATGCCGTGCTGCCGGCGTTGCTGGCGCTGGCCCTGCTCAGCGGCTGTGGTCGTGAGCCGGCCTCGTACACCGAGGATGCGCCGCAGGTCAGTGCCGGGCAGATCCAGTTCCCGGCCGACAGCCGCCAGCTGGATGTGCTGCGCAGCGAGGCCGTGACCGCCGGTGCCAGCGCCAGCCTGCAACTGCCGGGCCGGGTGGTCTGGGATGAAACCCGCTCCAGTGCACTGCGTGCGCCGCTGCCGGGGCAGGTGGCGCGGATCGAGGCGCAGCCGGGGCAACAGGTGAAGGCCGGCCAGGTCATCGCCTGGATCACCTCGCCGGAATTCGGCCAGGCCCAGGCCGAAGGCGCGCGTGGTCGCGCGGAACTGCAGCAGGCGCGCAAGGAGCTGGAACGCACCCGCGAGCTGCACGCCGCGGGCGTAGCGTCCGGGCGCGAGCTGGATGAGGCCGAGGCCAGCTTCGCCGGCAGCAAGGCCGATCATGCGCGCGCAACCGCCTTTGCCAAGGCCTATGGCAATGGCCAGCACGTCGATCAGCGCCTGCCGCTGCGCGCGCCCATCGATGGCGTGCTGGTGGAGCGGCGGATGAGCCCGGGCATGACGGTCAGCCCGGACAGCGAGCAGCCGTTGGCGGTGATCGGCGATCCGGATCGCCTGTGGCTGCTGCTGGACATTCCCGAAAGCCTGGCCGGGCGCCTGAAGGCCGGCATGCAGGTGAGCGTGCCCGGCGCCGACGGCACGCCCCTGCAGGCCACGCTGCAGCACGTGGACGACTTCGTCGACAGCGAACGCCGCGTGGTGCAGGCGCGCGCAGAGCTGGACAACCGCACCCGCGGATTCAAGGCCGGGCAGTACGTGCGCGCACAGGTGGCGTTGCCGGCCGAGGGCGGCGTCACCCTGCCGGATGCGGCGGTGCTGCTGATCGATGGCAGGCAAGTGGTGTTCGTGGAAGAGGGCAAGGGGCGCTTCGTGCGCCGTGCCGTGCATGCCGAAGAACTCGGTGACGGCCGCCTGTGGGTACGCGATGGCCTGGTTGCTGGCAGCCGGGTGGTGGTCGAGGGCGGGCTGCTGCTGCAGCAGCTGGTGGACAGCGCACCGATTGCTGCAACCACCGGCAGCGGCACGGGGCACACCGCGCCATGATCGATCGCCTGATTGCCTATTGCCTGCGCCAGCCGTTGATGGTGATGCTGGCGTTGCTGTTGTTCATCGGCGCCGGCATCGCCGCGTTCCGCGTGTTGCCGGTGGAAGCCTTCCCGGATGTGTCCGACACCCAGGTGACGGTGGTCTCGCTGCATCCCGGTCGTGCTGCCGAGGAAGTAGAACGTGAGGTGACGATGCCGTTGGAGGTGGCGTTGTCCGGTATCCCGCATTCGGTACGGGTGTTCTCGCATACGCAGTTCGGCCTGTCGATGATCATCCTGACCTTCGATGACAAGGCCGATGACTATTTCGCGCGCCAGCAGGTGCTGGAGCGGCTGCAGGGCGTGGAACTGCCGGAAGGGGTGACGCCGGAGCTGGAGGCGATGAGCTCGGCGGTGGGCGAGATCTACCGCTACGTGCTGAAGGGACCGCACATGACGTCCACCCAGCTGCGTACCACCCAGGAATGGGTGATGGAGCGCAGCCTGCGCACGGTGCCGGGCGTGGCCGATGTGATCAGCTTTGGTGGCTTTGCGCGCACGTTCCAGGTCAAGCCGGATCTGGACAAGCTGCGTGACCGCGGTATCAGCCTCGGCGAGTTCGCCGAAGCGCTGGAGAAGGGCAGTTCGAATGCGGGCGGCGGCTACGTGGAGCGCGGCCAGCAGCAGTTCCTGATCCGCGGCGTGGGCCTGATGCGCTCGCCGGCCGACATCGGCAACGTGGTGGTAGCGCAACGTGGCGGAACGCCGATCCTGGTACGCGACCTGGCCGGCATCGCCGATACCGGCCTGCCCCGGCAGGGCCTGGTCGGCCAGGACGACAACGACGACGCGGTGTTCGGCATGGTGCTGATGCGCAAGGGCGAGAATCCGTCCGATGTGCTCGACGCCCTGCATAAGCGCATCACCGAGATCGAAGCGAACCAGCTGCCGGCCGGGGTCAGCATCGAGCCGTTCTACGATCGCTCGTGGCTGGTCTCGACCACATTGAAAACCGTGTTCCGCAACCTGCTGGAAGGTGCGGTGCTGGTGTTCCTGGTGCTGTGGCTGTTCCTGTACAACGCCCGCGCGGCGCTGATCGTGGCGGCTATGATGCCTTTGGCGCTGTTGTCGACCTTCCTCGGCCTGCACCTGTGGGGCGTGCCGGCCAACCTGCTGTCGCTGGGGGCGATGGACTTCGGCATCATCATCGATGGCGCGGTGATCGTGACCGAGCACATCGTTTCGCGACTATCGAAACTGCCGCCCAACGCCGACAGGAAGACACGCTTCTCGACCATCCTGTCGGCAGCATCCGAAGTGGGGCGGCCGACGTTCTTCTCGATGCTGATCATCATCGCCGCGCACATCCCGATCTTCACCCTGCAGCGCCAGGAAGGCCGCATGTTCGCACCGATGGCCTACTCGGTGACCTCGGCGCTGATCGGTGCCTTGATCCTGGCGCTGACCGTAGTACCGCTGTTCTGCTTCTGGTGGCTGCGGCGCGACCGCATGCGTGACGGCAATCCGCTGATGGACCGCCTGACCGGTTGGTACAAGCCGGTGCTGGAGCGCGCCCTGGCGCGACCACGTGCGGTGGTGCTGACCGCGGTGGCGCTGCTGGTCGCCACGCTGGCGCTGGGCACGCGGCTGGGCTCGGAGTTCCTGCCGGAGCTGGACGAGGGTTCGATCTGGTTGACCGCCACGCTCGACCCCAGCACCAGCCTGGCCGAGGCGCAGCAGCAGTCGCGGCGCATCCGCGAGCTGGTCGGCACCTTCCCGCAGGTGTCGACGGTAGTGGCCAAGCTCGGCCGCCCGGAAGACGGCTCCGATGCCAAGGGCGCCAACCAGATCGAGGCACTGGTAGCGCTGAAGCCAGAGAAGGAGTGGCCGAAGGGCGTGGACAAGCGGCAGCTGGTGAGTGACCTGCAACGCACCCTGGAGCAACGCATTCCGGGCCCGGAGTTCTCGATCTCGCAGCCGGTGCGCGACAACATCCTGGAGAGCATTTCGCAGATCAAGGGCCAGGTGGTGATCAAGGTCAGTGGCTCGGACCTGGAGGTATTGAACCGGCAGGCGCAGGCCATCCTGGCCCAGGTGCGCGGCGTGGAGGGCGTGGAGAGCGCCTTCATCGACCGTGATGGCTCGCTGCCACAGCTGCAGATCGAGATCGATCGCGACCGTGCCGCGCGCTACGGACTGAACGTGCGGGACGTCGACGAGGTGATCGAGACCGCGCTGGGCGGACGTCAGGTGGGCGAGCTGTGGGAGGGCGACCGCAAGTTCCCGATCACGCTGCGCCTGGACGACGCCGACCGTGACCTGCAGCGCCTGCGCACGGTGCCGGTGGGCATCGGCGATGGCCATACGGTGACGCTGTCCGACGTGGCCGACTTCCGCATGGCCAGTGGCGCGATCAACATCTCGCGTGAGAACGCACAGCGGGTGAAGGCGGTCAGCATCTTCATCGCCGGGCGTGACATGGGCAGCGTGGTGGCCGACATGCGCAAGCGCGTGGATGCGAACGTGCAGCTGACCGAGGGCTACCGGCTGGAATGGTCCGGCGAGTTCGAGAACCAGCAGCGCGCGATGAAGCGGCTGGGCTGGGTGATTCCGTTGTCGGTGCTGCTGATCTTCGTGCTGCTGTTTGATGCCTTCAAGGACATCAGCAGTGCGGCCCTGATCCTGGCCAACGTACCGTTGGCGATGATCGGCGGCATCCTGGCGCTGTGGCTGACCGGCATTCCGCTGTCAGTGTCGGCGGCGATTGGATTCATCGCCTTGTTCGGGCAGGCGGTCTTGAACGGGGTGGTGATGCTCAGTCGGTTTGCCCAGCTGCGCGAACAGGGCATGGACCTGCTGCAGTCGGTGGTGCAGGGCTCGCTGCAACGCCTGCGCACGGTGCTGATGACCGCGTTGCTGGCGATGTTCGGCCTGCTGCCGATGGCGACTTCGCACGCGATCGGTGCCGAGACCCAGAAGCCGCTGGCGGTGGTGGTGATCGGCGGCCTGCTGTCGGCGATGCTGCTGACCCTGCTGGTGCTGCCGACGCTCTATTACTGGGTGCACCGCCGCCGCGAGGCCCGTACCGCCTGACCACGCTGTAGAGCCGAGCCTATGCTCGGCTGCTCTTGGCGCGAAGACCAGAAGCAGCCGAGCATGGGCTCGGCTCTACAGGGGCCCTACGTGCTGCGTGGATCCGATGGGCTGCCACGGGTTCCCAGGTAGATCCACGCCATGCGTGGATGCCCTCCGCGCGATCTAGACCATCCCGCCGTTGGCGCGCAGCACCTGGCCGTTGATCCACCCGCCATCGGTGCTGGCCAGGAACCCGACCGCACCGGCGATGTCCTCGGGCGTACCCAGCCGCTCCAGGGGATTCAGCTTGGCCAACCGTTCGATCAGCTCCGGCGATTTGCCTTCCAGGAACAGGTCGGTGGCGGTGGGTCCGGGTGCCACTGCGTTCACGGTGATGTTGCGCCCGCGCAGCTCCTTGCTGAGGATCGCGCCCATCGTCTCCACCGCCGCCTTGCTGGCTGCGTACACGCTGTAGTTCTCCAGCCTGATGCCGACCACGCTGGTTGAGAGGGTGATCAGGCGGCCATCGTCGCGCACCCGTCGTGCGCTTTCACGCAGCACATTGAAGGCGCCCTTGAGGTTGATGCCGATCACCCGCTCGAACAGGGCGTCGTCGGTGTCGGCCAGTGGTGCCAGCTGCAGCACGCCGGCGCTGTTGACGACCACGTCGATGCCGCCGAAACGGGCGTCGATGGCATCGAACAGCTGGCGCACCGCCTTCGGGTCTGCCACATCGGCCTGCAGGGTGATGGCCTGCGCGCCGGCTGCGTTGAGTTCGGCAGCCAGCGCCTCGGCGTCGTCACGGCGCCCGGCGTAGTTGATCGCGACCGCGTAGCCATCGGCCGCGAGCCGACGTGAGATGGCGGCGCCGATACCGCGGGAGCCGCCCGTGACCAGGGCGACGCGGCGGACGGGGGGAGTAGGCATGGTGGATTCCAGCGGGGCACGCCGGAGCGGCGCAGGACCATCTTCGCCACATCGAGTGTCCGGATAATCCTGCATAATCCGCCAACATCATCCGGAAACTCGAACAATGGACCGTTTCACGGCAATGCGCGCCTTCGTCCGTATTGTCGAGCGCCGCAGCTTCACGCGTGCCTCCGAAGACCTGGGCCTGCCGCGGGCCACGGTGACCGATGCGATCAAGGCGTTGGAAACGCGGTTGGGCGTGCGCCTGTTGCACCGGACCACGCGGTTGGTGGTACCGACGCTGGAAGGTGAGGCCTTCTACGGCCGTTGCCTGCGCCTGATCGCCGACATGGACGACGCTGAAGCCGCGTTCCGTGACGTACCCCCGCGCGGCCCGCTGCGAATCGAGGTGCATGGCACGCTGGGGCGACATCTGCTGCTTCCGCACCTGCCGGACTTCCTGCAGCGCTACCCGGAGATCGAGCTGGAGGTCAGCGAGGGCGACCGCTATGTGGATCTGCTGCGTGAGGGTGTGGACGCGGCGCTGCGGGTCGGCGCGCTGGCCGACAGTGATCTGGCGGCGCGACGGTTGACGATGCTGGGTGAGGTCACGGTGGCCTCGCCAGGCTACGTGCAGGACAGGGGCTTGCCGGGCAGCATCGAATCCCTGCTGCAAGGCCACGAAATGGTCGGCTATCGCTCCAGTGCCACCGGCCAGCTGATTCCGTTGGAGTTCCAGCAAGGCATGCAGGTGCGCTATGTGCCGCTCCCCGCACGGGTGCGTGTTTCCGGCGCGGATGCGTTCCTGGGCGCCGCGCTGGCGGGGCTGGGAATCATCCAGGCACCGCGCTACCGGATGGACCCGTACATCGCGCGTGGGCAACTGGTCGAACTGCTGCCGGAGGTGCCGCCGACGCCGAGTCCGTTGAACCTGGTCTACCTGCGCAGCCGTACGCCATCGCCACGCCTGCGGGTGTTCATCGACTGGGTGGCCGGGGTGTTTGACCAGACAGGGGTTGCCGGCCAGCGGCCGGCACTACCGAAGCTGCGCTCCTGAGACGCCGCGACGGGCCGGCATTACCGGGCTGCGGCGCTCGGCAGCACCAGTTCGAATGCGGTACCGGTTTCGTTGGAAACAACGCTCACGCTGCCACCGTGTGCCTGCGCAATGGCCCGGGTGATCGCCAGGCCCAGCCCGGCGCCTTCATGGCGGGCACGCTCGCCGCGATAGAAGCGGTCGAACAGCCGCGGCAGCGCTTCTGCGGCAATCGGCATGCCAACGTTGTGCACGCTGATCCTGCACAGGCCCTCGGACTCGACCAGCCGCACCCGCACTTCGCTGCCTGCGGTCGCGTGCTTCAACGCGTTCGAGAGCAGGTTGGCAATGGCCCGGTGCAGCATCAGCCGGTTGCCCTGGACCTGCGCGGTGCCTTCACGGCGCAGGGCCAACTGCTGATCATCGGCCAGCGGTTCGTAGAACTCCAGCAGGGAATCGACCACGGCATCCAGCGCCACCCGCTCGCGCGAGGGCAGGGCACCCGGTGCCTCGGCCTGTGCCAGGTACAGCAGGTCACCCACGGTCTGTGCCAGCTGCTGCAGTTCCTCGGCACACGACGCCAGTGTCTCGCGGTAGGCCTCGTTGCTGCGCGGATGCGCGAGCACGACCTGCACCTGGGTCAGCATGTTGGTGATCGGCGTGCGCAGCTCGTGGGCGAGATCACCGGAGAACTCGGTCAGTCGTGCGAAATCCTGCTGCAACCGCGCGAGCATGCCGTTGAGGGTCTGTGCCAGCTGTTCCAGTTCGGCCGGAGCACTGCGTGCACTCAGTCGGCGCTGGAGCCGGCCGGCGGTGATCTGCCGGGCTTCATCGGCCAGCGTACGCAGCGGCCGCAGCGTGCGCCGCACCACGTAGCCACCGAGCAGGCTGCTGGCCACGGCGGCGCCAATGATGGCGATGGCCAGCAGATGGCGGAAGCGCTGCAGGAAATCGGCATGGCGGTCGTCATCAATGGCCAGCAGGGTCACCAGCTGGCTGCCGTCGGCCAGGATCTGCCGCAGGTACAGGGCGTGCATGCAGCGACCATCAGCAAGGATCCAGTCGTGCCGCCGTGGCGCGGTGTCGATGGGCTGGCTGCGTGCGTGCTCGCGCAGCAGTGCCGGCGCGGTGGAGAACAGCACGGTGCCGCGGTCATCGGCGATGTGGAAGGCGATATCGGGATGGTGGCCGAGGGCCTCTGCCAGCCGCTGCCCGCGCGCGGATGCAGGTCCATTGCCGGCCAGGTCGCGTATGAGCGCGACCTTGTTTTCCAGCTCGACGAAGTCCTGCGCCACCAGATCGTGCCGGGCGCTGACATAGATCGCCACGCCCAATGCCGCCAGCACGAGCGTGGCAACGGTGGCGAACAGCAGCGTCAGCCGTACCGCAATGGAACGGCGCAGGCTCATCCGTTGCCCACCGCGCCGTCGTCCGGCGCCTCCAGCACATAGCCCATGCCGCGCACGGTGACGATCAGCTTGGCGTCGAAGCCGTCGTCGATTTTCGCGCGCAGGCGGCGGATCGCCACGTCGATCACGTTGGTATCGCTGTCGAAGTTCATGTCCCACACCTGCGAGGCGATCAGCGAGCGCGGCAGCACTTCGCCGCGACGGCGCGCGAGCAGCTCCAGCAGGGTGTACTCCTTCTGGCTGAGGGCGATGCGCTGGCCGTCGCGCTCGACCCGGCGGCGCAGGGTATCCACCACCAGGTCGGCGATGACGATGCGCTCGGCCTGCGGCAATGCCTGGCCGCGGCGCAGCAGGGTACGCACGCGCGCCAGCAGTTCGGCGAAGGCGAACGGCTTGGCCAGGTAATCGTCGGCACCCAGCTCCAGGCCCTGCACGCGGTCGGCGATGCTGCTGCGCGCGGTCAGGAACAGCACCGGCAGCTGCCAGCCCGCCTCGCGAAGCCGCGACAGCACGTCCCAGCCATCCAGGCCGGGCAGCATCACGTCCAGGATGACCAGCTGGTACTCGCCACTGCCGGCCAGGTGCAGTCCATCGATGCCGTTGCAGGCGAGGTCGACCACGTAGCCGGCCTCGATCAGGCCCTGGCGCAGGTAGTTGCCGGTCTTGGGTTCGTCTTCGACGATCAGCAGTTTCATGGTGCGCCCATCATCGCAGCTTGGGCACGGGCCGGTGGCGCCGGTTCATGCCAGCGGATCCAGCGTGCCGAGGATCGCGACGCAGGCCAGCACCAATACCGCCAGCACCGATTCGCAGGCCAGGCTGTAGCGCAGGGAACGCAGCGGCCGTGGTTGCCAGCCGCCATGGATGGAAACCGCCAGTGCCGGCACCAGCCGCCAGCGATGCAGTGCCGCCAGCCCCAGCATGCCGCCCACCAGGGCCAGCTTGAGCAGCAGCCAGCGCCCGTGCGCAGTGCCGGTGAGGGTCTGCACCGAGCCGCCGAGATCGATATAGGTATAGGTGCCGGTCATGGCCAGCGCGGCGACGATGAGGGTGCCGGGCAAGGCGAAGCCGTGGGCGGCCTGCCACAGCTCCCGGGTGCGTTCGCGCAGGCGCAGGCCCTGCGGACGAAGTGCCAGCTGCAGGATGGCGGCAATCGCTCCAATCCAGGCGCCGGCGGCCAGCAGATGGACGATGCCGGCAACCAGCCGAACGGTGCCGCTTGCCCCGTCACCCGCGGCACCGTGCCCATTCCAGGACAGGCTGGCCAATGCCGTAGCGGAAAGCGCGAGCAGGGCCAGGCGGCGCAGGCCCTGCAATGGAGGGGCGAAGGACAGCAGCGGCAGCATCGCCAGAAGGGCGAGGATGCGCAGCAGGCCCGCTTCACCCACTGGCGTGCCCGTGAGGAACCAGCGCACCGCTTCGCGGTCGATCCCGGCTGGCGCGATGCCGAGCACGCCGGACAACCGGGTCACGGCATCGGTGATCACCAGTACCAGCGCAATCACCGTGAGCGCCGATGCGACGCCGCGCGGCAGCGCGGGGCGGACGAACAGCATCCGCCCGAACAGCAGCATCAGCACCAGGTACAGCGCCAGCCGCAGCGCGTACGGCGAGAACTCCGCCATGACAGCCGCCTTACTTCACGGTGAAACGGTAGGTGCCGGTGATCGGGTGGCTGTCCTGGCCGACCGCACGCCATTGCAGTGCGTAGCTGCCGGCCGCCAGCGGCTTGGCCAAGCGCGCGCGCAGCGTGTGGCCATCTTCGGAGATGTCCTGCGCGGTGGTGGGCACGGCCA
Organism: Stenotrophomonas sp. 59; assembly: GCF_030291095.1. Classification (NCBI taxonomy): domain Bacteria; kingdom Pseudomonadati; phylum Pseudomonadota; class Gammaproteobacteria; order Lysobacterales; family Lysobacteraceae; genus Stenotrophomonas; species Stenotrophomonas sp. 59. The sequence goes on along the minus strand of NZ_CP127408.1, from coordinate 2,469,151 downwards.
TCTTCATGCGGCCATGGTCCATGCTCAGTTCGATACGGGTGGCGCGCGGCATCACCTTTTCACTGAACTGCAGTTCGATCTGGCTGGCCGGGGCAACGGTCGCGTCGGCGGCCGGTGTCGAGCGCACCAGGCTGGGATGGGCCAGGGCCTGCGGCGCAACCGCGAGGCCGAACAGGAAAAGAGCAAGGGAGGCGGGACGGAACGGGGTACGGATCATGCGGGGAACACCTGTGGCAGAAGTGGCCCCCAGAGTGGAGGGCGGCGCCTTTCGCCGCCCTGACCCGTACATTACCGACCTGTAATGTTCCGCCTGCTGGCCGGGATCACCGCGTTGTGTTCCCGCCGGGCATGGCCCGGCGCCACCGGTAGATCACAGGGCCGCCAGTGGCCCCTGCATGCGATGGAAGCTGCCATCGGTGGCGGTGAACCAGGCCAGTGATCGCCTACCCGGGAAGTCATCGACATGCACGACCGTCGCGCCGTCTGCTTCCTGCCACGAAATGGCATAGACGCCCTCGCTGATCTGCCGCCATTCGCAGGCGGCTTCGCCGCGTGCACCGGCATAGGCGCCGGAAACGATGGCGTACTGCACATGGCGACCATCGGCACTGTACGCGTTGTCTGCCGCCAGGCCGTCATAACTGACGCGGAAACGGCGCCCGGCGAACAGGGGAATTCCAGCAGCCGTGCTCATCGGATCGCCACCGGGTTGATGTTGACCTGGGTCGAGCCGACGTACAGCGGCTGGCCGAGCACGAACAGGAATTCCCAGGCCTTGTCGCGCACCAGCGCACGGCTGTCGATCAGCTCCAGGTTGTAGATGCCGCGCTTGGCCAGCATGTACTGGTTGATCGGGAATTCCTCGGCACCGTTCGGGTTCGGGTAGACCTCCGAGGCCCAGGTGTCGCCACCGAAGGCAACAATGCCCTGGTCGGCCAGCCATTTGGCGGCCTCCATGCCGATACCCGGCTCCACTGCCAGGAACTGCGTGTCGTCCTTGCCGATCAGTTCCAGCCAGCCGGTGTTGAACAGCACCACGTCGCCCTTGCGCAGGCTCAGTCCCTGCTTCTTCAACACGGCCTGGATGTCGGCCACGGTGAACTCGGTGCCGCCGGGCACGATCGCCTTGCCGTAGTGGGCAGTCATGTCCAGCACCACGCCACGGGTAACCATCGGCGGCACCTTTTCGACGCCCAGCTTGCGCACGCCGTCCACGGTGACGAAGTCGGCGGCCTTGTTGCCGTTGTAGTAGACGTTGTCGATGCCGATGTGGCCGATGCCGTTGAGCTGGGTGCCAACGCCGGTCCAGGCGTTCACCAGCTCATCGTTGAAGGTGAACCTGTTCGGGCCCAGCGACTTGCCGGCCTGCTGGCCGACCTGCACGTTGTACAGGCGGAAGCTGCGATGGCGGAACGCAGGCAGGTTCTTGTCCACCGGCACCGCCAGCGGATAGGTCTTGCCGGTCCTGACCAGCGAAACCGCGTGCTTGACCACGTCCGCGGTCAGCAGGTTGGCCGCGCCGATCTCGTCGTTGGCACCGTAGGCAGAGGGGTACCAGTCCTCGGCGGTAGCCTGGAAGGACAGCGGCAGGGTGGCCAGCGCAATCGCGGCCAGAGTCTTCATCTTCATGGCAAAGCTCCGGTAACTGTCAGGCCGTCGCGGGGGCGGCAAGCGTTGCATGCGGCGCGCCGGCGCCGGCATGGGCCGGGAAGTGCGGCAGCACGTACTCGGCGATTTCGTGGAAGGTTTCGGCCAACGGCCGTTCGTTGCGGCGGAACTGCAGGCCGATGTGGTCGACACCGGCCGCCTGCATGGCGTGCAGCTCGGCCAGCAGGGCGTTGCGGCCGCCGCGCAGCCCGAAGCGCCAGCGCTGCAGCGGGGCATCGGCATCGGCCAGCAGATCCAGGTGGATGAAGCTGGCATAGGGTTTGTTGCCGGCCACCGCGCGCCAGGCTGCCACACGTTGCGCGTGGTCCTGCGGCGTGCCCGGATAGGCCAGGCAACCATCCATGTGCTGGCCGATCCACGTCGGTTGCTGCTGGGCCAGGCCGGCCACGAACAGCGGCAGGGCCGGGCCATCGGCGGGCAGCACATCCAGCCCCTGCGGCAGGTGCGCAGCGGCGCCCTCGCGCAGCAGCGCGATCTGCTCGCGGAAACGGCTGCCACGACTGTCGAAGTCGCGGCCGAACAGCGGGTACTCCACCGGTCGGTCGCCGCTGGCCACGCCCAGCAGCAGGCGGTCGCCGCTCAGCCGCTGCACGCTGCGCGCCGACTTCAGGGTCAGCAACGGCTCTCTGATCGGCAGCACCACCGCACCGGTACCCAGCAGGATGTCCCTGGTGATGCCGGCCAGGTAGCCGAGGTAGCTGAACACCTCGAACACCTGCGCCGCATCGCCGAAGGCGGGGTCGTACACCGGCACGTCACGTACCCAGAGCGCACGGAAGCCGAGGCGGTCGGCCAAGCGTGCCAGTTCCGCATGACGCTGCAGGTCCGGTTCGCCGGGCAGACGTCGCGAGGCGCGTCGTGCCTGTTCGCCCAGCGGCGTCCAGTCATTGTCCAGCGGTGCTTCGATGCCGATGCTGAAACCACCGGCCTGCAACCGGGTCATCGCACTGCCCATGGCGTGGCGCCTCAGTCCCAGGCCGGGGCCAGGCCCGGCGGATCGACTTCGCGGCCGTTGCGCTCAAGCGCGGCGATCGCGGCCATGTCATCGGCATCCAGGCGCAGGTCCTGCGCGAGCAGGTTGCTGGCCAGGTTCTCGCGCTTGGTCGACGACGGAATGACCGAGTACCCCTGGTGCAGCGCCCATGCCAGCGCCACCTGGGCCACGGTGGCCTGGTGCTTGTCGGCGATGGCGGCCAGTACCGGATCCTTCAGCACCTTGCCGTAGGCCAGGGTCATGTAGGAGGTCACGGTGATGCCCTGGTCCTGCAGGAAAGCGGTCAGTGCCGGGTTCTGCAGGTAGGGGCTCAGTTCGATCTGGTTGGTGGCGATCTCGCCGGCGCCGACCACCTCGATGGCCTGCCGGGTCAGCTCGATGTTGAAGTTGGACACGCCGATCTGGCGGGTCAGCCCCAGCGACTTGGCCTCGGCCAGTGCGGTCATGTACTCGCGCAGTTCAACGCCATTGCCCGGCGCCGGCCAGTGGATCAGCAGCAGGTCCACATGGTCGGTGCGCAGCTTGGCCAGGCTGTCGCGCAGGCTCGGGATCAGCTTGTCGGCAGCGTAGTTGTCCACCCAGATCTTGGTGGTCAGGAACAGCTGGTCGCGCGCTACGCCGGATTCGGCAATGGCCTGGCCGACCTCGGCCTCGTTGCCGTAGATCTGCGCGGTGTCGACCGCACGGTAGCCGACCTCGAGGGCGTTGCGCACCGAGTCGATGACGGTCTGGCCGGTGAGGCGGAAGGTGCCGACGCCAAAGGAAGGAACACTCATGATGGACTCCAGGGACTTCGTTGAGAGCCGGTGGGGCTCGGGACAGGGCGAAGTGTGGGCGCTTTACATTTGTTGATTAAGCCGTGTATACGGGAAACGCTTTTGCGTCGAGGTAAACAATGAAAACCACCCTGGATGAGCTGAAGGCGTTCGTGGCGGTGGTCGACAGTGGCTCGATCACCGCAGCGGCCGAGGCGCTTGAGCTGACCATCTCCGCGACCAGCCGTACCCTGGCGCGGCTGGAGGACAAGCTGCAGACCACGTTGCTTCGGCGGACCACTCGGCGGCTCGAACTTACCGAGGAAGGTGCGGCGTTCCTGGAGTACGCCCGTACGATCCTGGCCACGGTGGACGAGGCCGAGGAACAGATGGCCGCGCGGCGGCTGCAGCCGGTGGGGCGCCTGCGCGTGGATGCGGCCACGCCGTTCATGCTGCACGTGATCGTGCCGCTGCTTGAGGGTTTCCGTGAGCGCTACCCGCAGGTGGAGCTGGAGCTGAATTCCAATGAAGGCATCACCGACCTGATCGAGAAGCGCACCGACGTGGCATTCCGCATCGGTGTGCTGCGCGACTCCACCCTGCATGCGCGGCCGATCGGCCACAGCCGCATCCGTGTGGTAGCCAGCCCCGAATACCTGCGCCGGCACGGTACGCCTACGCGGACGGGGCAGCTGCGCAAGCACGACCTGCTGGGCTTCACCCAGCCCAGTTCATTGAACGAGTGGCCGCTGCACGATGCCGTTGGTGGGCCTTTCGTGATCGCGCCGGCGATTGCTTCGTCCAGTGGCGAGACCCTGCGGCAGATGGCGGTGGCCGGGCTCGGCATTGCCTGCCTGTCCGACTTCCTGACCCGCCAGGATCGGCGGGAGGGCCGCCTGGTGCAGCTGTTTGCCAGGCAGACGCAGGAGGTGCGCCAGCCGATCAACGCGGTGTACTACCGCAACACCGCGCTGGCTGCACGTATCACCTGTTTCGTCGACCACGTGACGCAGACGCTGGGGCAGCGCCCGTTCGACGAATGAGGGGCTGACGCTGGCGGGCATGGCCCGGCGCTACCGTGGGCTGTGGGTCTGCGTGATCCACGCCGACGGTGAGCAGCCGGATACGCGCCGGAAGGCAGCGCTGAACTTGCTGGGATTGGCGTAGCCGCAGGCCAGCGCGACCTCGGTGACGTTGCGCCCCTGCGCGAGCTGCGCACGTGCCCACTGCATGCGGCGCCGGGTCAGGAACGCATACGGCGCAAGCCCCGTTGCCGCACGCAGCGCACGGCTGAACGTCGAAGGCTCCATCTGCAAGGCGGTAGCCAGATGCGCAACCGCCAGCGGCTGGCCGAGCTGCGCGTCGATATAGTCCTCCAGCTGCTGCAGTCGCCGCGCGGACAATACACAACATGCCTGGCTCGCCTGGTGCCGGTTCCCGGCAAGCTGTTCCAGGCGGTGCATCAGCACCTGGGCACCGTGCTCGAGGAAGCCGGGCAGGCAGGCATCGGCCTGCGCGCTGCACCACAACGCCTGCAGCACCGCAGTGACTACCGGGTCGTGGTGCAGCCGTGCAGCCAGCGCTTCCAGGTTGCGCAGTGGCTGCAGGTCGTGCGGGTAGACGTGGGTGTCAATGGCGATGCCGAGCAGGTCGACCTCGGGGCTGGCGTAGGTGCCGAGGTCGCCGGGGAGGACCACGTTGAATTGACCGGGTCGCCATTGCGCGTGGAGCAGGCCGCTTTGGGCCCTTTGCTGCAATCGCCCACCGCCGGCCACGGCCAGGCCCAGCCGGAGCTGGTGCGGATGTCCCATGGCGCCTTCGCTGGCGTCGAAGCGATGACGCAGCAGCACGACCCCGCCGTCGTCACTAGCAATCGCCATCGGGGGCATCGGGCCTGCTTCCTGTATCAGCTGGTCGGCGAGCGCTGGCATCACGGATCCGGAAATGGAGCAGCGCCGCCTGGAATGGAGTGGCGGCTCGGCGCGAATGTTACAGGATAACACTCCTGTTCCGCGCCGCCGTCGCCCGCGCGCCCGCAACTCCATCCGCCGAGGTTCTCCCTTGAAGTCGTCCACGCCCGCTGCCGCCCTGGTCGCAGCATCCCTTCTCATTTCCGCACTTCCGGTACGCGCCCAGCAGTCCACGCCAGCTACGCTGGATGGTGTCCGTGTCACTGGCTCCAAACGCGACACCCCTTACCTGAAGAGCGATCTGTCGGTGACGGTGCTCGATCGGCAGGCCCTCAAGGAGGCCGGAGTCACCGAGTTCCGTGATCTCGATAAGCTCGCCCCGAACGTGAAGTTCAACGCGATGGGCCAGCTCAGCAACATGTTCATCTCGATCCGTGGCATCGAGTCCAATCCGTTCCTGGTCAACCGCGCCTCGGTCTATATCGACGGCATCCCGTTCCGTGAGCTCAGCAATGCCGTGCTCAACCAGGTCGAGTCGGTGGAGGTGCTGCGCGGGCCGCAGGGCACGTTGTACGGTGCCAACAGTGAATCGGGCCTGGTGCTGGTGCGCACGCGTGGCCCCGCCGATGCACGCGAAGGCGAGATCAACGTGCGCAGCACCTGGTTCGGCAACGGCAATGGCACCGCGCTGGACGGCTTCGTCGCCGGCCCGTTGAGTGGTGATGGCCGGCTGTCCGGCTCGGTGGCCTTCATGGGTTCGGACGAGGATGCGTACCTGAAGAACCTCACGCCGTCCGGGGCGCGGGGCAAGGTGGGCGAAGGATACCTGCAGGGCAAGCTGCGCTGGCGGCCGAGTGACTACGTTTCGGTGAATGCGCTGGCCTACCACCTGCGCACGCGCGCGCCGGGCATGTTCGAGTATGAATACCTGCCGCTGGATACCGGCCTCTACAACCGCACCTACGGGGCATCGCTCAATGGCGGCCGCCACGCAGGTGATTTCACTTACATCAATGACGCGCCCAAGCGCACCGAGAAGGACGAAACGGTGGTGGGCCTCAGCGCGCAATGGCAGCTGCAGGCCGGCACGCTGGACGTGGCTGCTTCCTGGCGGGACGAGGAGGTGACCTCGGCCGGCTATGACTTCGACATGACCAACAGCCCAGCACTGGCGGGCCGCATCTACGACAGGAAGAAGGAATGGACGGCCGAGGCGCGCTTCAGTTCGCCCAGCGACCAGCCGCTGACCTGGATGGCAGGTGTGTCGACCTATCACAACAGCAAGGATTCGATCCTCGGTACCTTTGTCGGCCCGGCGCTGCGTGGGCTGGACAGCTACAACCTTGCACCGCGGCAGACCTCCAGGGGCGAGGACTACAGCGTGTTCGCCACCGCCAGCTACACCTTCCCCGCGCTGCCGAAGCTGACCGCCAGCGCCGGCCTGCGGCATGAGCAGGCGCGGCGTTCCACCGAGCAGCGTGCCGGTGCGCTGGACCTGGGGGCCGGTGGGCGCGTGCTGTACCGCGATGCCGCGCTGGCGCATACGTTCTCGGCCACGCTGCCGCGGGTGTCGCTGCGCTACGACGCCACTGACGACCTGTCGTTCTATGCCGCGTCGGCCAAGGGCTACATTCCGGGCGGCTTCAATCTGGCTGCGGCGCAGAGCGATGTGGTGAACGACAAGGTGCTGCGCTATGAGGCCGAGCGCATGTGGAGCCATGAGCTGGGCTTCAAGATGAACCTGGCCGGTGGGCGCGGGCACATCGGTGGCGCGCTGTTCCACATCACCTCGGACAACTGGCAGGAGATCCAGGTGGCCACCGATGCCAACGGCCGTCCGATCTCTTCGGACTACGTGGGCTCGGATGCCTCGATCCGTTCGCGCGGTGCCGAGCTGGAGGGCGTGTTTGAAGTGCTGCCGGGTTTCACGCTGATGGCGAATGTGGGCTATGTCGATGCGAAGTACACCAGGCTGTGGGTCAGCGTTGACCAGAACCTGGATGGAAAGCGGGTCAAGCTGACGCCGCACTACACCGGCTACCTGGCCGCGCGCTACCAGTTCGAGTCCGGCCTGTATGCGCGGTTGGAGTCCCAGTTCACCGGCTCCAGCGCATTGGATGAGCGCAACCGCGCGTTCCAGCCGGCCGTTGCCGTATTCGGTGCGCAGGTGGGTTATGAGACCGGGCCGTGGACTGCGCGGGTGTTCGTCCAGAACCTCACCAACAAGCGCCGCATCAACGGCTTGATCTTCGACAACCTGGCGTTTGGCCGCGACGGCAATTACTACGGCCCGGTGGACAGCCCGCGGATCTTTGGCGTGGAAGTGGGGTACCGCTTCTGAAATGCCGACGGTAGATCCACGCCATGCGTGGATGGCGAAATGCCCACCGGGCATGGCCTGGCACTACTGGAAGATAGCGGTAGATCCACGCCGCGCGTGGATGGGGCGTTCCTGCCGGGCATGGCCCGGCACTACTGGAAGGTGGCAGTAGATCCACGCCATGCGTGGATGGCGAAATGCCCGCCGGGCATGGCCTGGCGCTACTGGAAGGTAGCAGTAGATCCACGCCATGCGTGGATGGTGAAATGCCCGCCGGGCATGGCCCGGCGCTACTGGAAGGTAGCGGTAGATCCACGCCATGCGTGGATGGGGCGTTCCTGCCGGGCATGGCCCGGCACTACCGGGTGCGCAACGCCCGTCGATTGCCAATGTGCGCCGTCGCCAGCAGGACGCCACCGGATGCGGTGGCCACGCCATGCCAGAGCAGTGATTCCTTCAGCGGCAGGTACAGCGAGGCCGACAACAGAAGGGCAGCACCGATGCAGGCCAGCCGCAATGGCCACCAACGGCCATGCCGGTGCAGCCCGGCGCTCGTACTGGTCATTGCCAGCGTCGAAGCGAGCAGCGCGAACAGCCACTCCCAGCGCGACATCATCAGCAGCAGCGTCATCACGCCATGGCCGGGGTGCTGGAACGAGCGCAGCGCCATCATTGCCGCTGGCATGAACGCCAGTAGCAGGGGCAGGGCGATGCAGTGCGCGGCGCAGGCCAGTGACAGCCAGGCGCCGGCGAGATCGATGCGGGGGTGCCAGCGTGCCGAAGTTGGCGGCTGGGCTGGAGCCCTTGCAGGCGTCGTGGGGATGTGGTCCATAATGTTACATAGTAACAATTGGAGTCTCCCCATGAAGCTTCCTGCTGCTCTTTTCCTGCTGCTGGCTGCCGGCGCCGCGCAGGCCCACGACATCCGTCAGCACGCGCCGCACGTGCACGGCCAGGCCACCGTTGATGTTGCGCTTGACCAGAAAATGCTGGAATTCGCCCTTCAGGCCCCCGGCATCGGCATCCTCGATTACGAGCGACCGCCGGCCAATACCGCCGAGCAGGCCGCGCTGGATCGCGCTACGACGCTGCTGAAGGGCGGCAGCTGGGTTACCCTGCCCACCGCTGCAGACTGCCGCCTGACCAGCAGCAAAGCCGATGCCGAGGGCTTCGATGCGACTGCCGCCGCGCCATCGGCAGGACAGCACCGGCACGCGGGTTTCACTGCCACTCTGCAGTACCGCTGCGCGAATCCGGCCGCGTTGCGCGCCATCGTCATGCGGCTGCCCGTGCTGTTCCCGGGCCTGCACGAAGTCATCGTCAACAGTGCGACAGCCAACGGCCAGAATCGCAATGTACTGACCCCCGACAACCTTCGCGTGGTGCTGGCCCCGTGAGCACAGCACCGGTGATCGCTCTGGAAGACGTGCAGTTCGGCTACGGCATGCGCCTGGTGCTGGACATCCCGCGGTTGTGGATCGAGCAGGGCAGCAGCGTGCTGCTGCGCGGAATCAGCGGCGGCGGCAAAAGTACCTTGCTGGGTCTGCTGGCCGGTGTGCTGCTACCCGACAAGGGCCGTGTCGAAGTGGCAGGCCAGTCACTGCAGGACATGGGAGGGGCGGCGCGGGATCGTTTCCGTGCCGATCAGCTGGGCGTGATCTTCCAGCAGTTCAATCTGCTGCCGTTCCTTACCGTGCGCGACAACATCGCGCTGGGCCTGCGCTTCTCGCGCCTGCGCAGCGCACGCATCAGCGGCCCGCTGGATGCCGAGATCGCCCGCCTGCTGCAGGCCCTGCAGTTGGACCCGGCGCTGATGCAGCGGCGCGCAGGCACGCTCAGTGTTGGCCAGCAACAACGCGTGGCGGCGGCACGCGCCCTGATCGGCCGCCCGGCGTTGCTGCTGGCCGATGAGCCCACCTCGGCGCTCGACCGCGAAGCGGCGACCGCCTTCCTGCAGCTGATGTCCGCGCAGTGCCAGGCGGCTGGCACCACGGTGCTGGTGGTCAGCCATGACGACAGCCTGCAGCCGTTGTTCGACCGCACCATTTCACTGTCCGAGATCAACCAGGCAGGTGCCGGCCATGTTTGAGCTTGCCTGGGCCAGTCTGCGCAGCCGTGCGTTGAGTGTCGGCCTGACCGTGCTGGTCATCACCCTCAGCGTGGTGTTGCTGCTGGGCGTAGAACGTGTGCGCACGCAGGCGCACGAGGGTTTCGCCAGCACCGTGTCGGGCACCGACCTGATCGTCGGTGCGCGTTCGGGGCCGGTGAACCTGCTGCTGTATTCGGTGTTCCATATCGGCGACCCGACCAACAACGTGTCCTGGCAGTCCTATCAGGAGCTGTCCGCGCTGCCGCAGGTGAAGTGGGCGGTGCCGTTGTCGCTGGGCGATTCCTGGCGTGGCTACCGGGTGGTCGGCACCAGCGGTGGCTATTTCGACCACTATCGCTATGGGGCCGGCCACGCGCTCGCGTTCGCGCAGGGGCGTCCGTTCGATGATCTCTACGACACAGTGATCGGCGCGGAGGTGGCACGCGCGCAGAAGGTCGGTCTCGGCGATGAGATCGTACTGGCCCATGGCACTGGCGCGGTCACCCTGGCTACGCATGCCGACAAGCCGTTCCGCGTTGCCGGCATCCTGCAGCGCACCGGTACGCCGGTCGATTCATCGGTGCTGGTTTCATTGCCGGCCATCGAGGCGATCCATGTCGACTGGCGGTCGGGCGTGCAGCTGCGCAGCCAGAGCGTCAGTGCCGAGCAGGCGCGCCACCTGGACCTGACCCCGACCAGCATCACCGCCTTCATGCTGGGCCTGAACTCGCGCATCGCCACGTTCTCGGTGCAGCGGAGGATCAACGAATACCCGGACGAGGCGATGCTGGCGATCCTGCCCGGTGTGACCCTGCAGCAGCTGTGGCAGTCGCTGGGCACTGCCGAGCGGGCGTTGCAGCTGATCAGCGCGATGGTGGTGCTGCTGGGCATGGTCTCGCTGGTGGCGCTGCTGGTCTCGACCCTGCAGGAGCGGCGGCGCGAGATGGCGATCCTGCGTGCCACCGGTGCGCGGCCGGGTTACATCGCCGGCCTGCTGGTGGTCGAGGCGGTGGCGACCAGTGCCGTGGCCGGCCTGCTGGCCCTGTCACTGTTGGTGGCCGCCAGCATTGCCGGTCGCGGCTGGGTGCTGGCCACCTTCGGCCTGTCGATCACCCATGTCTGGCCGGATGGCCGCGAACTGGCATGGGTTGCGGGCGTGCTGCTGATCAGCGCCGTGGCCGGGCTCGTGCCGGCATGGCTGGCCTACCGGCGCACCGTGGCCGATGGCCTTTCACCGGGAGGCTGAGCATGCGCTGGATGCTGTGGTTGCCGATGGTGCTGGCACTGGCCGCCTGTGAGCGGCCGGTGGATACCGGCGTGCAGGCCTTGCCGCCCTCGCCGGTGGTCGACCGCGGTGATCCTGCAGACGTTGCAGAACAGGAGCTGGATTGGCTGCAGATGATGCCGAGGGACGAGCTGGCCGCGCTGGAGCGGGGCGAGGGCCCGGAAGTGGAGCACAACGGCAACCGGCGCATGCCGCAGTTCGGCACCTTCCGCACGGTGGATTCGGTACTGCAGCGTCCGGTGCGCCTGCCAGGCTACGTGGTACCCCTGGCCAACGCGCAGGACGGGCGGCTGACCGAATTCCTGTTCGTGCCGTACTACGGCGCCTGCATCCACGTGCCACCACCGCCACCGAACCAGATCGTGCACGTGGTGCTGCCACGCCCGATCGAGATGCCGGACATGTACTCGCCGTTTTTCCTGGCCGGCACCCTGCGCGCCGAACGGCTGGAAGACGATCTGGCCGGTTCGGCCTACACCATGCGCGACGCACAGCTTAGGCCCTATGAACCGTAGCCACCTGCTGCTCATGCTGGGATGCCTGTGGTTGGCGGGCTGCACGTCGCCGGGCAGCGACGCCGTTGCGGTCACGTCACAGGAAAAGCCGGCACCCTCGGCCATGGCCGAAGCGCCCGTCGACCGCTGGGATGCACTGCGGCCCGACGAAATCACCTACCAGCGCCCGCCGCCGCAGATCGGCCTGTCACGCAATGGCATGGACGGCGTGGGCGGCCTGATCGACGACACTGGCTCCGGCACGCCACCGGGGCAGGAGATCGACCATTCCAGCCCGGATCGCGCCAAGCAGTTCGGCTCCTCGCGTGTGGTCGATGCCGTAGACGGCCGCGCCGTGGACCTGGACGGCTACGTGGTACCGCTTGGCACCAACGATGCCGGCCTGGTCGATGAACTGCTGTTCGTACCGTTCTATGGCGCGTGCATCCACGTGCCGCCACCACCGCCGAACCAGATCATCCACGTGACCCTGGCCACGCCGATCGCGCTGGGCGACCTCTGGGATCCATACCGGCTTGCCGGGCGTCTGCAGGTGAAGCGTTTCGATGCGGATATCGCCAGCGCGTCCTACGATGCGGCGGCGGCCACGCTCTCGGCGATCCACAACTGATGCGCAGGCGCTGGATCATTGCTGCCGGGGGGCTGCTGGCGGCGCTCGCGCTGCTGGTGTGGTGGCAACGGCAGTCTGCACCCACCGCGCCGCCGGCGGTGGCGTTTCCGGCACCAGCGCCGGATGCCAGCCAGCGCATCGAACAGTACCTGGGCGACGACCATGCGTTCCGCAACGACGTGCTGTTCCTGCTCGCGGCAACCCTGCGTGATCGCTGCCAGCCGGCGCAGGCGGGATTGCTGGCGCGCATGGCCAATCGTGCATCACTGCCGGTGCTGGCGGCGGTCAGCGCGGTGACCCAGCAGGATCCATCGCTGGACCGGCCGATCTACCAGTACATCCAGCATCGCGCCGATGCCACGCAGTGCGGCCAGCCGCTGCAGATGCCGTTGGGCGGTGGACGCAGCATGGCGGTGGACATCGAGCAGTACGCGCGCACCTTCCCCGACAGCTATTTCGACCCGCAGCGCAGCAGCGAGCCACGCGATTTCGGTGGGTTGTCGTTGCAGCAGCGCGCCGGCAATGCCTGCAACAGCGTGGTGTACTCGGTGCTGCCGCTGGGTGGTGCCGACTGGCGTTGCAGCAGCCTGCGGGCGAATGCGCGTTCGCGGGTGCGCGGCTTATGCGAAGACGAGCTGCGGCGCCAGCATGGGGGGACTGGTGGAGAGCTGGACATGGCCGTGGGGCAGGGCATGCAGGGGGCCGTGGTATCGGCGATCGCCGCGTTGCCGAAGGACTGCCGATGAAGGTTCCATTCCGCAGGGCATGGCCCGGCGAGACGGAGGCGGGAAGATGAACATTTCCCGCCAGGCAACCTGAATTGCTGACCGGAGGGTCATAACTATACAGGACATCCGGTATAGTTATGGCCGTACTTCACCCCATCAGGTTGTCCCATGGCTCTGTCCCAGCCCTTGGCCGGTGCTCCGGCCCTGTCGCGTGCCCGTCGCTGGGCACTGTTGTTCACCGTCGCTGCCGGCCTGTTGCTGGTCACGCTGGACAACTCCGTGCTCTACACCGCACTGCCCACGCTGACCGAGGAACTTTCGGCCAGTGCCGGGCAGGCGCTGTGGATCATCAATGCCTATCCGCTGGTGATGGCCGGCCTGCTGCTGGGCGCCGGCACGCTGGGCGACCGCATCGGCCACCGCCGCATGTTCCTGATCGGTCTTGTGGTGTTCGGCATTGCCTCGCTGGCGGCGGCCTTCGCTGGAACTGCAGCGCAGTTGATTGCCGCGCGCGCGTTCCTCGCGGTCGGTGCGGCAGCAATGATGCCGGCCACGCTGGCGCTGATCGGCCTGAGCTTCCATGAGGAGCGCGAGCGCAACATCGCCATTGCGATCTGGGGCTCGGTGGCCATCGTCGGTGCGGCGCTTGGCCCGATCATCGGTGGCTGGTTGCTGCAGCACTTCTGGTGGGGGTCGGTGTTCCTGGTCAACGTCCCTGTGGTCGTGGTCGCATTCGTGGCCACGCTGCTGCTGGCGCCGGAAGGCCAGCGCGATACCTCGCGGCCCTGGGATCTTGTCTCTTCGCTGCTGGCATTGGCCGCACTTTCCGGTCTGGTGCTGGCGATCAAGTCGCTGATCGCCACGCCGCCGTCGTACGCACTGGGCGCTGCTGCGCTGCTGTTGGCCGTAGTGACCGGCGCGGCGTTCGCTCGCCGCCAGCAACAGCTGCCGTACCCGCTGCTGGACTTCGCGATCTTCCGCAACCCGGCGTTCCTGGCCGGCACGTTGTCGGCGGTGTTCACCTTGTTCGCGATGGCAGGCCTGCAGCTGGTCACCACCCAGCGCTTCCAGCTGGTGGCGGGCTTTACGCCGCTGCAGGCGGGGCTGCTGGTATCGGTGGCAGCGCTGGGCAGCCTGCCAAGTGCGCTGCTGGGCGGCAGCATCCTGCATCGGGTCGGCCTGCGTCCGTTGATCTGCGGCGGCCTGGCTGCGGGCGCGCTGGGTGTCGGCGTGGTGGCGTTCGGCTTCCCGCACGGGCTCGGCTGGGTCGTGGCGGGCATGGCGATCACCGGTTTCGGCATGGGTTCGGCCATCTCGGTGGCGTCCACCGCCATCCTCAACAATGTGCCGGCACATCGGGCAGGCATGGCCTCGTCGGTGGAAGAAGTGTCCTACGAGTTCGGCGGCCTGCTGGCGGTGGCAATGCTGGGCAGCCTGAGCGCGGCGATGTACAGCGCATTCCTGCCGGTCTCGGCCGATATGCCCGCGCTTGCCCGCGAAGGCTTCACCCAGGCGCTGCATGCCGCGCGCGAGAGTGGGCAGGGCGAGTGGTTCGTGCTGGCGGCGGCCGCGTATGACCGCGGCTACCAGATCGTGCTGCTGGTGATCACTGCGATGCTGGCGCTGGGCGCGGCGATCATCGCGCGCCTGCTGCGCGGCCGCGTCGGCAGCCGCGAGGGCGCGGCCGATCGCGTAAAATGAAGCGATGAGAACCAGCAAGCGCGATCGCATCCTCGACGCCGCCGTCAACGTGATCAATCGTGACGGCGTGCGCGCGGTGACCTTCGAGTCGGTGGCGGCCGAGGCCCAGCTGACACGTGGTGGCCTGCTGTACCACTTCCCGTCGCGCGAGGCGCTGCTGCGGGGTATCGACGAACACCTGGTGCATGCCTGGGAGACGTCGATGGAAGCGTTGCTGGGCAAGACCGCCGAGCAGGCCACTGCGCTGGAGCGTTACCAGACCTTCGTGCGCGTGTCGGCCCAGAGTGCCACCCGTGCCGAGCTGATGTTCATGCTCGAGTCGGCCGACCCGGACGCCGATGAGCGTCCGTGGGGGCCGGCAGTACGTCGTTGGGCACCATCCGCACCGGAGGCTGGGAATGTCGATGCGACGACGCTCGACAATTTCGTGGCGCGGCTGGCCGCCGATGGCCTGTGGATCTACGAGGCGATGTACGAAGGGCAGCTGGACGAAGGCGTGCGCGCCCGTGTTGCCGAGCGCATCGCCGGGTTGCTGGCGAAGGGCTGACCACGGTGGCGCTGCATTTGTAGAGTCGACTGTCGGTAGAGTCGACTGTTAGTCGACTGCTCTTCAACCAGACCACGAAAACCCCGCGCTTCGCGCGATAGTCGACTGACAGTCGACTCTACCCCTCATCCATCTAACCAGCCTGCGCCGTTGCCGAGCGCATCGCCGGGTTGTTGGCGAAGTCGGATGAATCGCCGCCCTTGTAGAGTCGACTGTTAGTTGTGATCTCTCTGTAGGTTGTTCATCCGGGACATCTTTGGAAAATGGTGGTTACCACACCTCTCCAGACCCCAAAGAGCCCGGATGAACCCCCATAAAAATGCCCGTTTGACCGTCCATAGTCGAGCACTTCTTGTTCGCCGCATCCTCCACGAGGGCCTGCGCCCAGAAGAAGCAGCCCAAGCATGCGGCGTAAGTGTGCGTACGGCCTACAAATGGCTGGCCCGATTCCGGGAATTGGGGGTGTCGGGGCTGGAAAACCGCAGCTCACGCCCTCACCGGACACCACATGCCACATCTGCACCGGTGGTCGAGCAGATCAAGGAGTGTCGCCGTAAACGGCAGACCTATCTGACCATCTCCAAAGCCTTGGGGATCGGCCACAGCACCATTTCCAGGCTGATGCGCGCCCACGGCCTCAATCGTTTGTGCCGGCTTGATCCGCCCAAGGAGGTCATCCGATACGAATACGATCAGCCCGGAGGGCTGCTGCACCTGGACATCAAGAAGCTGGGCAACTTCCAGCAGCCGGGCCATAGAACCGACGCCAAGCGCCGAGGAAATGCCGGTGGCGGAGGCTGGGGCTACGTCCACGTGGCCATTGACGATCACTCCCGGGTCGCCTTCAGCAGCGTCCACCCCAACGAACAGGGCGAAACCGCCTGCCAGGCGTTGCTGGGCGCTCTGCAGTACTACGCCAGCCTGGGAATCACCTTCAAGCGGATCCTGACAGACAACGGTGCCTGCTATCGCTCCACCGCCTTTGCCAAGCTGCTCAAATCCCTTGGGATCAAGCACATCAGAACCAAGCCCTACACGCCGCGGACCAATGGCAAAGCCGAGCGCTTCATCCAGACCAGCCTGCGCGAGTGGGCTTACGCCTGCGAGTACGCATCCTCGGACCAGCGCAATTCCGTGTTGAGCCAATGGCTGCACCACTACAACTGGCACCGTCCCCATATGGCGATCGGCGGCCAGCCACCTATCTCCAGAGTGCCGCTGAACAACGTAGTGGGTTTACACAGTTAGTCGACTGCTCTTCGCTCAGACAACGAAACCCCCGCGCTTCGCGCGATAGTCGACTGACAGTCGACTCTACCCCTCATCCATCTACCCAGCCTGCGCTGCGCTCGCGGCCAACCACGCCCTCGGCGATACCCCCAGCCGCTTGCGGAACGCCTTCGACAGCGACGCGGTATCGGCAAATCCCACCTCGATCGCCACCTGCTTGACCGCCACGCCGGCCCTCAACTGCGCGCAGGCCAGGCTCAGCCGCCAGTCCAGCAGATAACTGGCCGGCGTCGCCTGCATCACCTCCTTGAACACTGCCGCGAAGGCGCTGCGCGACATCCCGGCAGTCGCGGCCATGCGTGGCAGCGTCCATTCGTCCTGCGGCGCTTGGTGCATCGCCACCAGCGTACGGGCCAGCCGCGCATCGGACAGCCCCCGCATCAACCCGTGGCTGACGCCGGCCGTATCCGGGTGATCGACCACCCACCGCAGGATCTGGATCAGCGCCACCTCGAACAGGCGGTTGGTCAGCAGCCGTGACCCGCAGCGCTGGCGATCGGCCTCGGCGAACAGGAGGTGCAGGGTGTCATCCAGTTCGCCGATCGCGGCCAGCGGCACCACCATCACCGGTGGCAGTGACTGCACGATCGGATTGCGCGCGCCACCATCGAAATCCAGCGTGGCGCAGGTGAAATCCGGACCATCCAGCGGTGCATTGAAGAACACATGGTGCAGCGGCTGCGGATACAGCAGCAGGCTGGGTGTGTCGATCTTCAACCGGGGCAGTGCGGCATCACCGTCGGGATGACGAACCTCCATTTCACCCTGGCGCAGGATGTGCAGGAAGGCACGACCGGGCTGCGGCTCGAAGACATGGCGCCCGCACAGCGGACCGCTGTGGAACAGCGCGGCCTGCACCCGGAAGCGCTCCAGCAGGGAGGAGAGGCGGTCGGGTGGGGAGGTGTCGGCGGGCGTGATCATGGATGAATGGACAATATGTGCGGCTGATTGCGCCTGATTCGTCCTGCGAGTCTACCTAGGATGAGCGGGTCGTCCAATCCCGGGCGCTTTCCCAAGGAGATCCACCATGTCCCGTGTCCCCCTGATCGATGCCGCCAACACCACCGCTGACCGCCAGGCCCTGCTGGGCCAGGTCCACGCTGCCTTCGGCGCCACCCCGGCCATGTTCCGCGCCGTGGCCAACTCGCCAGCTGCCCTGCAGAGCATGTGGGGTTCGTTCGGCGCGCTGGGCGGCGGTCGCCTGTCACCGCTGCTGGGTGAGCAGATCGCCGTGGCCATCGCCAACCGCAATGCCTGCGAGTACTGTCTGGCAGCGCACACCGCGCTGGGCCGCAAGGCGGGTGCCAGCAGCGAGCAGATGGCCGCCGCGCAGATCGGCCAGTCCAGTGACCCGGCTACCGCTGCTGCACTGGACTTCGCGCTGAAGGTGGTCGAGCAGCGTGCGCGGATCACCGATGGCGATGTGCAGGCGCTGCGGACGGCCGGTTTCGACGATGAGCAGATCGTCGAGATCCTCGCCCACGTGGCGCTCAACCTGTTCACCAATTACGTCAACGTAGCATTCGACGTGCCGGTGGACTTTCCGAAGGTGGCGCTGCGCTGAGATGCGGTTCGACCCGGGCCGGTCTGAATGGAGCCGGCCGGGTAGAGTCGACTGTCAGTCGACTATCGCGCGCAGCGCGGGGTTTTCGGGGGCTGAACGAAGAGCAGTCGACTGACAGTCGACTCTACCCAGTCGATGCTACTTGTCGTTTGCCTGCAGCCGCTCGGGATGGGTATACACATTGAATCCGCTTTCCCGTGCGAACCCGACCAGGCACAGGCCTGCACCACGGGCCAGGTCGATCGCCAGCGCGGTCGGTGCCGAGACTGCCGCCAGCACGCTGGCGCCGGCCCGCACGGCCTTGCTGACCATCTCGTAGCTGGCACGGCTGGAAATCACCAGCAGGCCGCCCTCGATCGTGTGTTCGTTGTGATGCAAGGCGCCGATCAGCTTGTCCAGCGCGTTGTGGCGACCGACATCCTCGCGCACCCAGCCGATGCGGCCGCTGGCATCGGCCCAGGCCGCGGCATGGGTCGAGCCACTCACCGCATTCATCGGCTGATGCTGCACCAGCGTGGCCAGCGCCCGTTGCAGGGCTGCCGGTGAATAGGTCCGGCGCTCACGCACCTCGGGCAGTGGCCGCAGCACCTCTTCCAGTTGGCGTGTACCACACAGGCCACAGCCGCCGCGGCCGGGCAGCAGGCGCCCATTTGCCGGATCCAGGCCGGCGCCGGGCGCATCGTCGGTCACCGCCATCTGCAGTTCGATGCCTTCCAGTTGCGGGTGGATGTCGATCGACAGCAGCTGCGAGGGCGTAGCGATCAGTCCCTCACTGAGCGAGAAACCCAGCGCGAAGTCTTCCAGGTCGCAGGGCGTGGCCATCATCACTGCGAAGGCGGCGCCGTTGTAACGCAGCGCCACCGGCACTTCTTCGGCCACCACATCGACCAGCGGCTGTTGCCCCTCGCTGCGCCAGCGCTGCAACGGGCGCTGGGCCGTGCCGGCAGGCGGGGTGTGCGATGGGGGCGAATCAGGCATGCAGCGCGTCCGGACAAGGGAGATACGCAGGTGGTGGACCACCCACGGCATCGAGAATAGCGCAGTGGCCACGCGCTGACGCAGGTGTAACCGTTGTCATGGCAGGCTGCTCTGAAAACAGCGTGCACCCACTGGCGAAGCGGCGTGGGCCGTGCTTGACTGTGGGGCTGGCCGTGCCATCGAATGCGCCGCCCGACCGCGTTGTGCCGATTGTTGCTGCGTTCCTCCCGCCAGGTTCCCGAACATGTCCGAGCAGAAACCGCCGCGTTACAAGCCCTACAACCAGCCCGCCGGTGGGTGGGGTGCCGCCGGCGCCACCGCCAAGGTGCTGCTGCAGCAGAGCGTGATCGGCAAAGGCTCGAAGGCGCTGCTGGCGATGAACCAGCCCGGCGGCTTCAAATGCCCCAGCTGCGCGTTCCCCGATGCCGACGAACGCAAGAAGCTGGAGTTCTGCGAAAACGGTGCCAAGGCGCTGGCCTGGGAGGCCACCCAGTTCCGCGCCGGCCGTGAGCTGTTCGCGCAGCACACCGTTACCGAACTGATGGCGCAGACCGACTACTGGCTGGAGATGCAGGGCCGGCTGACCGAGCCGATGCGCTACGACGCGACGACCGACCACTATGTGCCGTGCAGCTGGGACGATGCCTTCGCGCTGATTGGCCGCCATCTGCAGGCGCTGGACAGCCCGCACCAGGCCGAGTTCTACACCTCCGGGCGCACGCCCAACGAAGCCGCCTTCCTGTACTCGATCTTCGTACGCGAGTTCGGCACCAACAACTTCCCGGACTGCTCGAACATGTGCCACGAGCCGACCAGCCGCGGCCTGCCACCGGCCATCGGGGTGGGCAAGGGCACCATTGTTCTGCAGGACTTCGAGCACGCCGAGGCGATCTTCGTGATCGGCCAGAACACCGGCACCAACTCGCCACGGATGATGAGCAACCTGGTGGAAGCGCGCAAACGCGGCATTCCGATCGTGGCGGTCAACCCGATGCCCGAGCGCGCGCTGATCCGCTTCGCCGAGCCGCAGGACGTGGTGCAGATGGCCACGTTCGGTTCGACCGAGATCACCAGCGAGTTCGTACACATCCGCATCGGTGGCGACCTGGCCCTGATCAAGGGCATGATGAAGGTGATGTTCGAGCGCGAAGCGCAGGGCGAGCGCGTGCTCGACCATGACTTCCTGGCCGAACACACGGTGGGCCTGGAGGCGCTGCGCGAGGACGTGATGGCGCAGGACTGGGACGAGATCGTGCGGGTCTCCGGCATCACACAGGCGCAGATCCGCCGCTGTGCGGAGATCTACATCCGCTCCAACGCCACCGTGATCTGCTACGGCATGGGACTGACCCAGCACCAGTACGGCTCGCGCCTGCTGCAGCAGGTGGCCAACCTGCTGTTGCTGCGGGGTAACTTCGGCAAGCCCGGTGCTGGCATCGGGCCGATCCGCGGCCATTCCAATGTGCAGGGCGACCGCACCGTCGGCATCGACGAGAAGCCCAAGCCGGCCTATCTGGACCGCGTGCAGCAGGTGTTCGGCTTCGACCCGCCGCGCGAGCACGGGCACCACGTGGTCGAGTCGATCGAGGCGATGCTGGATGGCAGCGCCAAGGTATTCATCGGCCTGGGCGGCAACTTCATCCATGCCGTGCCTGATACGCCGCGCGCGTACGAGGCCATGCGCGGCCTGGAGCTGACCGTGGGCATCGCCACCAAGCTCAACCGTGGGCACCTGGTGCATGGCCGCGATGCGCTGATCCTGCCAGTGGTGGCGCGCTCGGAGCGCATCGTTACGCCGGCCGGCGAGCAGTTCGTCACCATCGAAGATGCGATGTCGAACGTGACCGCGTCGCGCGGCGTGCTGGAGCCTGCCAGCGCCGACGTGCTGCCCGAGGTCGAGATCGTCTGCCGCATGGCGATGGCAACCCTGCCGCACAGCAGGGTCGACTGGGCACGCTGCATGCACGACTACGGCCCCATCCGTGAGCTGATCGCTGCCGTATACCCGGAGATCTACACCGGCTTCAACGAGCGCATCCAGCAGCCGCATGGTTTCCACCTGGACATCCCGCCGCGCCGCCGCGCATGGCCCACGCCCAATGGCAAGGCCAACATCCTGGTGATGCCCGGCCTGGACGTGGACGATCCCGTGCACGACCAGGACATGCTGCGCCTGGCCACTGTCCGTTCGCACGACCAGTACAACACCACCATCTACAGCTACAACGACCGCTATCGTGGCGTGTACAACGATCGCATGGTGCTGTTCATGAACATCGAGGACCGGCTGGCGCGCGGCCTGGAGAAAGAGGCGCTGGTCAGCCTGGAGACGATCAGCGGCGATGGCGTGCAGCGGCGCATCGAGGGCCTGACCGTACTGGACTACCCGATGCCGCGCGGCGCGCTGGCCGGCTACTACCCCGAACTGAACCCATTGCTGCCGCTGGGCTACTACGACCGCATCAGCGGCACGCCCGCAGCCAAGTCGATCCCGGTGCGGATGAGTGCAATGGCGGCGGCGATTGCGTGACGCGCGCATCGGCTATCA
The DNA here is from genome assembly GCF_030291095.1 of Stenotrophomonas sp. 59. Classification (NCBI taxonomy): domain Bacteria; kingdom Pseudomonadati; phylum Pseudomonadota; class Gammaproteobacteria; order Lysobacterales; family Lysobacteraceae; genus Stenotrophomonas; species Stenotrophomonas sp. 59. The sequence continues at coordinate 2,447,649 of NZ_CP127408.1, read as the reverse complement.
TCCGCATGTGAACCTGCCTGGCCTGCTGCTGCGATGGATGCTGCTCGTTGCCCTGGTGCTGAATGCACCGGCGCTGGCGCTTGCCGCAACTTCGTACAGCGGGCCGGCCAGCCAGGACCAGTGCACAGCACCGCACCCGGCCGCGATGGCTGCAGCGGGCTGCTGCGATGATGCAGCCCCCACAGCCTGCCAGAGCGGTGAGTGCGAATGCCCGCCGGCCTGCCTGGGCATGCTGGCGACATTGAACGGAACGCCGGCCTCGCCCTGGCGCGAGGCGCCTGCTCCGGCCAGTACCCCTCAACACGCGCCGCCGCCAACGCCGGACCCGATGCGGCCTCCGATCGTGTGATTTCCTGCAGGCCCCACGCGCCTGCCATGACTGCTCGACTCGATCTCGACTCTGCCTGCGCCTTCGATGCGCGGGCGGCGGGCGTTGTTGCCCGCATCTGCAAAGGAATCACTCAATGAACCGTACTCTTTCTCTTGGCCTGCTGCTGGGCACCGTACTGGCCACGGCTGCCTGCGCGCGTGCCGCCGAAAAATCGCCTGCCACGCCGGTTGCCAGCGAAGCACCGGCGATGCCGGCCCAGGTCAGCCCGGCCAAGATCGATCCGGCCTTGCCGGTGGCCATCGTGCACAAGACCGCCAGCTGCGGTTGCTGCGGCATCTGGGTCGATCACCTGAAGGCCGCCGGCTTCCAGGTGGATGTGCGTGACACCGACGACATGAACCCGATCAAGGTCCGCCTGGGTGTACCGGTCGGCAAGGCGTCCTGCCATACCGCCGAGATCGGCGGGTATGTGGTCGAGGGACACATCCCGGCCGAGGACATCAAGCGCCTGCTGGCGGAGCGTCCCGCGGCGCGTGGTCTGGTGCTGCCCGGCATGCCGGCCGGTTCGCCGGGCATGGAAATGCCCGATGGCTACGTGCAGCCGTACACCGTCGAGCTGGTGCGCGCCGACGGCAGCACCGAGCCGTACGCCCAGCACGGGCAGGGGGGCTGACAGGCGGAGGTGCCGGTGGTTCTGACCGGCACCTTTCGATGCGCTCTCTGTAGAGCCGAGCCCATGCTCGGCTGCTTTCTGCCAGCAAGCCGAGCGTAGGCTAGGCTCTACAGGATCAGCGGTGTGCCGCAGATTCCTTGGCCAGTTGCGCGTCGAATTTCTTCTCGGCCCCATCCGCGTAGGCCTTGCAGGTCAGTGCGTTGGCGCTGGCCTTGCTGCCGGCGGCATAGTTCCAGTTGCTGGCACCCGGGTGCGGAGTCAGCAGCAGATCGCAGGGCAGGCCGCGCACGGTAGTGAAGCTGCGCTTGTAGTCCTCGATCAGGCGCGGATAGCGGGGGTTGTCCTTGAGCTGGTAGCCCGGCGCACTCAGGCTGTCGGCGTAGGCGATGCGCACCGGCTTGCCATCGTGGCTATCGGTCCAGGTCCACGCGGTGCTTCCCGGCGTGTGCCCCGGCATGAAGTGCGCGGTGAAGTCGATGCCGCCGATGGAGACCACTTCGCCATCCATGATGATGCGGTCGGCGCTGGCCGGCGGATAGGTGATACCGTCGCCAAAGTGCAGGTCGTCGCTGCCGCCACGCGCCAGCAGCACGGCCGATTCGGCGTTGGCCACCACGTTCGCACCGGTACGGCGCTTCAGTTCCGCCACCGGCCCGGCGTGATCGGCATGCGCATGGCTGAGCAGGATCAATCGCAGGTCCTGCGGGGCCACGCCGCGCAGCTTCATGTTGTCCAGCAGGTGACCGGCCATCTGTGGCATGCCGCCATCCAGCAGCACTGCGCCCTCGGCGGTCTGCACCAGCAGAGCGGTCAGGTCCTGCGTGCCGATCTGCCAGGTGTGATCAGCAATCTGCAGCGGCGCCATCGGCTGCAGCCAGGACGTGTCCACCGTGTAGGCCCGCAGCTGCGGCAACGGCGCTTCGGCGGCGCTGGCGTGGATGATCGGAAGTACGGCCGCAACGGTGAGGGTGAGCAGAGGGAAACGCATGATTCACGTCCGTTTGAAGGAGGCCCAGAAACTAGCATGGGCCTCCTTCAGCGCGTCTCGCATAGATTTCATGGCTCCCATAAGGGCGCCGATGGCTCAGTAGCGGTACTGCCACCCCAGCGTCAGCACCCGGCCGCGGCCGGAGAAGTAACTTGGGTTCGACGGCGTGGTCTGCGAGTAGTAACTGATGTACTGCTTGTCCGCCAGGTTCTGCACGCCCAGCGTGAACGCGTGCTTGTCCAGCGTGTAGCGCGCGACCAGGTCCACCGTGGTGTAACCCTTGAACTCCGCCACGCGCGCGCCACGCAGGTCGAAATTGCGGTCGAAGGCATGGCTGGCCTGCAGGCGGGTGCTGAGCTGCGGCGTCCAGCCCTGTTCCCAGAACGCGGTCAGCCGGTTCGGCGCGATGTTGACGCCGGCCAGGTCGCTGTCGAGGTGACCGTCGATGTCGGCGTCGTAGCGGCCGTTGGCACGGGCATAGCCCAGGCCGAGCCGGCTGTCGCCAAGCCGCAACCGCAGGTTGCTTTCAAAGCCCTCCACGCGGGTCGCCTGGCGCTGCACTGCGTAAGCATCGATGCCCGGGTCATAGACCAGCACCGAACCCAGCTTCGATTCGGAGGTGTAGTAGGCGATGTCGCCGCTGAAGCGGCCATCGTCGTACTCCAGGCCGATCTCGCGGTTGTCCGACACCACCGGCGACAGGTCGATGAGGCTCTCGACGCGCTGGCCGTCGCGGTTGATCGCGCGCAGCACGCGGCCGACGTCGGCCACGGTGTATCCCTCCGAGTAGGAGGCATAGGCGTTGAGGCGATCGTTGATGTACCAGACCGCGCCGAAGTTGGGCAGGGTCTCGCTCATGGTCGGCTTGCCGCCGGCCACCTTGCGCGCGCCGTAGCGAGGCAGGGTGGTGTAGTCCCCCACCTCCAGCTCGCCCTTTTCGTAGCGCAGGCCGCCGGACAGCATCAGGTGGTCGGTTGGCCACCAGTGCAGCTGCAGCAGCGGCGACAGGCTCTGGTAGATGGTCAGCGGTACCCAGTTCATGCCGCTGGCCAGCAGCACCTGGTGGGTGCGGTCACGCACGCCGTCCAGGCCCAGGGTCACATCCAGCGTGGTATCGGCGATGCGGCTCCAGCTCTGGGTCAGCTTGAAGCCGCGCTTGTCCGATTCGTTCTGGGTCTGGTCCCAGGCGGCGTTGGCACCGGTGTTGCCCCACGGGTCCCACTGGCTGGCGCCATAGCGGCCCTCGAAGTCCACCGCGAAGGCCTGGGCCTGGAAGCGGCCACCGAGCAGGTCGGCGGCGCTGTAATCGACAGTCAGGGCGCGCGAGCGGTTCATCGGTGGGTCCAGCGGCGTGTCACCGCGCACCGAAATCGTCGGGCGGCCGCTGCGGAAGTCGCCGTTCACCGCGAAGTAATTGTCCAGCCCCCGCAGCTCGTAGCGGTTGGCCATCAATTGCAGGCGGTGGCCTTCGGCAATGTTCCAGCCCAGCTTGGCGAACACGTTCGATGAGGTCGAGTCCATCAGCTCGCCCTGCGCGTTGGTGCCGATCGATCGGCCCTCGCCGTCGTGGTACAGGCCCTGTTTTTCATAGGCCAGGCCGGCAACCAGGTCGAACTGTTCGCCGCGCACGCCCACCAGGGCCGAGCCGCGCTGGCCATTGTCATCGTGGCGGCTGGGCAGGGCGGAGCTGTAGCTGACATTGGTGTCGAGCAGGAACGCGCCCGGCTCGCTGGGTGCGCTGCGGGTGATGATGTTGACGATGCCACCGGTACCGCCGATGCCCTGCAGCGCGTTGGCGCCGTGGATGACCTCGATGCGTTCGATCATCGCCGGGTCGATGGTGTGCGAATCCCGTGAGCCGTCACGCAGGGGGGTGGACTGTGGCACGCCGTCGACCATGTAGAGGATGCCGCGGCCACGCATTGTTTCGCCGTAGTTGGACATCTTCTCGCGCGCCGGGGCAAACGCCGGGATCTGTGACGACAGCACCCGCGACACATCCGAACCCAATGCCAGCTGCTGGGCGATGTCCTCGCGGGTCAGCACCGTAATGGTGTTGGGCATCGCGGTCTCGCCCTGCGGCATGCGAGCGGTCGAGGCCGAGACCGTGACACGGGCCAGCGAGGTCGGATTGGCCGGCGCGGCGGGGCGTGCCGTTGCGTTGGGCCTGGCCTTGGCCTGCGCAGCAGTTGCACTGACCACGAATACCCCGGGGGAGCGTTCCTGCAGGGTCAGATCGTGGCCCTGCAACAGGCGTTGCAGCGCTTCGCGCGGTGCATAGCGGCCATCCAGTGCCGGCGCGCGGCGGCCATTCACGCTGTCGGCGGCGAACAACAGCTGGATGCCACTCTGGCGCGCCAGCGCATTGAGCGACGCATGCAGCGGGCCGGCGGGCAGGTGAAGCTCGACGGGCACGGATGCAGCGCTCTGCGCCATGGCGGGCAGGGCCGCGCACAGGCAGGCGGCGAGCAGGGCAGGGGCCAACCGGCGCAGGGCGGCAGGCGGGACAGGGCGGGTCATGCAGGGTCCTTCGGAGGGGTTCAAGCAGCTGCCGGATGGGACGACGCGCAACCCACCCTCGCGGGCGCAATCAATCGCGTGCGCGCAGATGCAGGCTGCCATCGTTGGCCGTGTGCACCTGCACCGGCAGGATCTCCGGCAGCAGCGCAACGGCGGTTTCGGCGTGGTCGGCATCGAACACGCCCGAGACCTGCAGCGGTCCCAGCTGCGGGTCATCCAGCACGATGGGACGGTCGTGATAACGCTGAAGGATGCGCAGCACTTCGGCCAGCGGCAGGCGATCGAACTGCAGGCGGCCACGGGTCCAGTCGGCCCGGTCCGGGCTGACCGGCTCGGGTGGCGACAACGATCCCGGCTGGGCCAGCACGCGCTGCCCCGGCTTCAGGCGCTGCTCGGCGCCCCCGCCATCCACGCGCACGCCCACCTCGCCGCGCCACAGGGTTACCTCACTGAGGCTGCCCTGCCGGTCCACGTCGAACACCGTGCCGTAGTTGCGCACATGCACCGGCCCGGCCTCGACCTCGAACGGGCGCCAGGTCGAGTGCTGCACCTGGAAACGGGCCTGGCCCTGCACCAGCACCACCTGCCGCGAGCGAACGTGCCTGCGAACCTGCAGATGGGTACCGGCGTCGAGCAGCAGATGGCTGCCATCGGGCAGGCGGATGTCGCGGCGTTCGCCCACCGCAGTCCGATAGTCGCGCACCTGCCATGCCGGGTCGGCGATGAACACGCCAGCGACCGCGATCAGCAGCAGCGGCAGGACGATCTTCGCGGCACGCCCACCGCGGCGACGCTGCAGGGCATCCGCGCTGGGCATGGGGAAGCGTTCCTTCAAGGCATCGCGATGCTGGTCCAGCACCTGGTCGGTGGTAGTGGGCGGGACCGGCGGTTGCGGCGTGGATGGCGGCGGTTGTGGACTCATCACATGCCAGCCGACAGTTGGCAATCGGCCATGGCCAGGCGCAGGTGGCGCTCTACCGCCTTGAGGCCGATGCCCATGCGCCGGGCGACCTCGGCCTGTGGCAGTTCATGGATCTTGTGCAGGATGAAGACCTGCTGGCGGCGGCAGGGCATGCGTTCGATGGTCGCGCCCAGTCGCTGCATGGCCTGCTGTCCCTGCACCTGCTGCTCCGGCCCGGGGCGCGGGCAGGCGTCATCGGGCAGCTCGGCACGCGCCTCCACCCAGTGCCGGCGCAGATCCTCGGCGCGGCAGCGGTCCACCGCGGCATCGTGTGCGATCCGCCGCAGCAGCGCGACCGGTTGCCGTGCGTCGTGCGCGACCGGGCGCTCCAGCAGGCGCACGCAGACATCGTGCACCACCTCACGGGCCAGCCCCGGCGAGCGGAAACGGCGGCGCAGATATTCCACCAGTTCCTCGTAATGGCGCACCAGCGAGGACATCAACGGCGGCGCAGGCGGGCAGGGAGAGGGCAGGCGGGACATCCGGACCGGCAGTGGGGGCAAAGGGCGGGCGCGGGGAGGGCATCCCTGCGCGATGACGCAATACTAATGGGAACTGTTCTCGTTTGCCATGCGGCACGCGGGTCGGGATTGTTCGTCGGGGCTGGAAGGTGAAACCACGATCATCGGCTGGAGCGCAGAATCGGCCGCGGCTAGCCTGCAAGCAGGCTCAAGGAGATGGACCATGCACGTGCTTCTGGTGATGGTGGGTGGGGTTCTGCTGTTGGGGGTATTCCTGCTGTTCGGGCGGCTATGGAGCGTAGGCCAGTCACAGCTGCCTGCGGCCCTGATTGCGTTCATCGCCACCTGGCTGCTGGTGACGGTAGCCAACATGTGGGTGGGCGTGAGCAAGGCCGGCTATGCCGTCCGCGAGGAACTGCCGATCCTACTGCTGGTGTTCGCCGTGCCGGCGTTGCTGGCCGGTCTGCTGTACTGGCGCCTGGCGCGCTGAAGGACGGCCATGAGCACACGACTGCGGCTGCCCGCCCTGCGCCAGCGCGATGGCCACCATGCCCGCGTGACCTACGAAGAGTTGTTCTTCGACCTCGTCTATGTATTTGCGGTTACCCAGCTCAGCCATCACCTCCTGCACCACCTGGACCTGGTCGGCGTGATGCAGACGCTGGTGCTGTGGTTCGCGGTCTGGCTGGGCTGGCAGTACGCCTGCTGGGTCAGCAACTGGTTCGATCCGGAGGCACCACGCATCCGCGGCCTGCTGTTCGTCACCATGCTGCTGGCGCTGCTGATGTCTTCGTCCATCCCCGAAGCCTTTGCCGATCGCGCCTGGGTGTTTGCCGGGGCTTACGCCACCATGCAGGTCGGGCGCACCGTGTTCGTGCTGCTGGAGGTCGGTCGCAGCCATCCGCTGGCGCCCAATTTCCGCCGGATGCTGGCCTGGGTCAGCGTCTCGGCGTGCTTCTGGCTGGCCGGGGCTGCGACCGAGGGTAATGCGCGGCTGGTGCTGTGGGCTGTGGCGGTCGCCTGCGAGTATGTCTCGCCGATGTTCGGTTTTGCGTTCCCGGGGCTGGGCCGTTCACACACCCGTGAGTGGACCATCGAGGGCGGGCACCTGGCCGAGCGATGCCAGTTGTTTGTCATCGTCGCGCTGGGAGAGACCCTGCTGGCGACGGGGGGCGTACTCAGCGGGGTCGAGCACTGGAGCGGCGATGTGGTATCGGCGGTATTGGCCACCTTCGCCGGGACCATCGCCATGTGGTGGCTGTATTTCGGTATCTCCAGCCGCGACGCCACCGAGGCGATCACCCATGCGGCCGACCCCGGGCGCATGGGCGCCAACTTCCACTACGTACATGCACTGCTGATCGCGGGCATCATCGCCACAGCGGTGGGCAATGACCTGGTGATGGATCACCCGGGCGCGGCGGTCACGCCGGTGTATGCGACGGTGCTGGTGGCTGGGCCGCTGATCTACCTGCTGGGCAGCGCCTTGTACAAGCGGGTGGTCTACGGGCGTGCGCCCTGGTCGCATCTGTTCGGTGCCGTGGCGCTGGCCGTGCTGGGTGTCGCGCTGACGCAGGCCCATCTGCTGGCTGCCGGCTGGCTGACCAGTGCGGTGCTGCTGGCCGTGGGACTGATGGACACGCGGTTGAAGCGCCGCCTGCAAAGCGCCTGATCCGCACGTTGCCCCGCATTGCTTGCGCAGGCGTGCGACGGGTGTAGCGTTGGCAACGGGACGCATGGATCCGGGAGAGGCGCAGCATGCAGAACGTTCCGCAGTGGTTGGTGTGGGCCGGGTTGTCGGCGTGCTTCGCCGCGCTGACCGCGTTGTTCGCCAAGGTGGGCGTGAAGGGCGTCGACTCGGACCTGGCCATGGCGATCCGCACCCTGGTGGTGGCCGCGGTGATCCTGCCGTTGGTGGTGGTTACCGGCAAATGGTCCAATCCGTTGCTGTTGCCGGGTCGCACCCAGTTGTTCCTGGTGCTGTCTGCACTGGCCACCGGCGCTTCATGGCTGTTCTACTTCCGCGCGCTGCAAAGTGGTGAGCTGGCCAAGGTCGCGGTGGTCGACAAATTCAGTGTGGTGCTGGTGATCGTGCTGGCCTACCTGCTGCTGGGCGAACGACCGACCCTGCGGGAATGGAGCGGGATCGGCCTGGTGGTGGCCGGGGTGATCGTGCTGGCGACGAAGAAGTAGCGGCGTTCAAACCCATGTGTAGAGCCGACTGTTGGTCGACTGACGCGCAGAACGCGGGGTTTCTGCATCCGAGCGAAGCAGTCGACTAACAGTCGACTCTACTGGCTCTACCGTGCAGTCGACCAACAGTCGACTCTACCGGCTCTACCGTGCGGTCGACCAACAGTCGACTCTACCGGTCAGTGACGTGGATGTTCACGCAGTACCCGCCTGCAGGCGGTCATACATGCGCACCAGATCGACCAGGGTGCGCGCGCCCATCTTGCGCATCACCTGGGCGCGGCGCACCTTCACCGTGATCTCGCTGACCCCGAGGTCGCCAGCGATCTGCTTGTTGAGCCGGCCGCGCACCACGCCATCGACCACCTCGCGCTCACCGGCATTGAGTGTGTCCCAGCGCTGCTGCAGCGCGTCCAGTGCCTCGCCTTCGCGGCGCCGCAGGCGGTCGAGCTCGATGCCCTTGTGGATCGCATCGAGCAGTTCTTGGTCGCGGAAGGGTTTGGTCAGGAACTCGATGGCGCCGTCCTTGATTGCATTGACGCCCATCGCGATGTCGCCGTGACCGGTGATGAACACCACGGGCAGCTGCAGGCCCAGGCTGCCCATGCTGCGCTGGAACTCCAACCCGCTCTGGCCCGGCATGCGCACGTCCAGCACCAGGCACGCAGGGGTGTCTTCCAGATCGTGGTCGAGGAAGGCCTGGGTGGAGGCGAAGGCGCGCACCTGCAGGCCCATCGAGGCCAGCAGGTCTTCCAGCGCCGCGCGCACCGACGGATCATCGTCGACCACGTAGACGATCGGCGCCGGTTCGGCCGCGGGTGCAGGGGTCTTACGCATGAGGGGTATCCAGGGCGATGGGCAGGTCGAAGATGAAGCAGGCGCCGCCGCCACTCGGGCGCTCCGCGCGGATATGGCCGCCATTGGCTTCGATCATCGAGCGGCTCAGGCTGAGGCCGAGGCCAAGGCCGTGCGACTTGGTGGTCCAGAACGCATCGAATACACGCTCGGGATGGTCGGCAGGCAGGCCGGCACCACGGTCGCGCACGCTGAGGCTGATCCGCTGCCCATTGCGCCGGGTCAGCAGGGACAGGCGTCGGTCGGCGGCGGGCACGGTTTCCATCGCATCGACGGCATTGAGGATCAGGTTGCCGATCACCTGCTGTATCTGCACGCGATCGGCTTGCACCGGTGGCAGGTCGGCATCCAGCAGCAGGGCCACGGTCACGCCGTGCCGGTCCAGTTCGCTTCGCGACAGCGCCAGCATTTCCTCGACCGCCTGGTTCAGGTCGAAGGCGCGTCGCTCCGGCGCGGCGCCCTGGGTCAGGCCACGGATGCGGGCGATCACGTCGCCGGCGCGGTGCGCATCGGAAAGAATCCGGGCCACGGTCTGCCGTGCCTTTTCGACGTTCGGTGGGTCCTGTGCCAACCAGCGCTGGCAGGCTTCGGCGCTGCTGGCGATGGCCGCCAGCGGCTGGTTCACTTCGTGCGCGATGGAGGTGGTCAGTTCGCCGACGGTGGATGCACGCGCGACCCGCAGCAACCGGCCCTGCGCCTCCTGTACCGCGGCCTTGGCCGCCTCCATGTTCAAGGCGAGATAGGTGGTGATGCCGATCACCAGCATGCCGATCACCGAATTGACCAGGCCGATGCGGTAGGTGCCGAAGCGGGTGAGGAAGAAGCTCAGCCCGGTCAGCGCGATGCAGGCGATGGCCAGGAAGATCAACCCGCGAGCGCTGAGCACGCGCGACGCCGCAAGGATCACCGCCGCGTAGAAGCATGCTGCTGCAACGGCGTAGTCGGTGACGGTATCGATCAGGAAGATCGCCGCCATCACCACGATCAGGGCCAGCAACACCAGGGGGCGACGGGGCGACAGCGATGGCATCGGGACGGCTCCCTGGTGTGGGGGGAAAGGATAGCAAAGCCGCCACTGTTGAACGCCGACCTTGGTCGGCGTGCTCTCGTGGGGTGGGTGCCGACCGTTGGTCAGCACAAGGCGAAACGATGCCTGGTAGTGCCGGCCGCTGGCCGGCAGCTGCACGGTGTTGCCGGAGTTATTGAGGTTGCCGGCCAGCGGCCGGCACTACTCCTCCAGGCTGGCGTTCCAGAATCCCTGCAATACGCCGGGGGTGGCGGCCAGCGTCGCCAGCACGGCATCCAGTTCGCCGGCATCAACGGTGGTGGCGTACAGCACCGCTTCGATCTCCACGTCGCGCTCGCCGAACGGCCGCTGGTCCACCGCGCGAACCGGGTACTGCGCTTGTTCCAGCAGCAGCAACAGCTGGTCCAGTACCTCTGCCTGCTGTTCACGCAGGCAGACCACGTTGATCGCGTACGTTGCTTCGCTGAAGGCTTCCGGCAGCGGCTGGCGCTGGATGCGGTTCACCACCGGCCGCAGCAGGGTGTTGGCGGCCAGCACGAACACCGCTGCCAGCACTGCCTCAGGCAGCAGCTTGATGCCCGCGCAGGCTCCCACCGCCGCCGAGCCCCACAGGGTGGCGGCGGTGTTCAGGCCGGACACCTGCGCGCCGTCCTTCATGATCGCGCCGGCGCCCAGGAAGCCGACCCCGGAGATCACATAGGCCACCACATGCAGCGGCGACGGCGGGCCGCCATACAGGTCATGGAAGCGCACGGCCAGGTCGACGAACACCGCCGCGCCCACCGCCACCAGCGTGTTGGTGCGCAGGCCGGCGGTGCGCTGGCGCAACTGCCGCTCCAGGCCGATGATCGCGCCCAGCACGAAGGCCACCGACAGGCTGATCAGCGAACCGAGGGTCGCGCCGGCGTTGAACGCCGGCAGGTTGGGGTTGATGTCCAATGTGTTTCTCCCTGGACAAGGCGGCGGGCTGCTACTGCCAGCCGTAGCGACGGATGTAGAAGCGCTTCAGCGCGGTGGTCAGCACCGCATAGCCGAACAGGATCGCCACCAGGAACGGCCAGTAGCCGGCCGGCAGGGCCTGCAGCTTGAAGTAGCCGGCCAACGGGCTCATCGGCAGGGCCACGCCGATGGCCATGATCAGGCCGGTCATCAGCAGCAGGGGCGGTGCAGCGATGCTCTGCAGGAACGGTACTTTCGGCGTACGGATCATGTGCACGATCAGGGTCTGGGTCAGCAGGCCGACCACGAACCAGCCGGATTGGAACAGGCCCTGGTCGGCCGGCGTGCGTGCATCGAACACGTACCACATCAACGCGAAGCAGGTCAGGTCGAAGATCGAGCTGATCGGCCCGAAGAACACCATGAAGCGGCCAATGTCCGCCGGGTTCCACTTCAGCGGCTTGCGCACCAGTTCCTCGTCCACGTTGTCGAACGGAATGGCGATCTGCGAGATGTCGTACAGCAGGTTCTGCACCAGCAGCTGCAGCGGCAGCATCGGCAGGAACGGCAGGAAGGCCGAGGCCACCAGCACCGAGAACACGTTGCCGAAGTTGGAGCTGGCGGTCATGCGGATGTACTTCAGCATGTTGTTGAACGTGCGCCGGCCCTGGATGACGCCTTCTTCCAGCACCATCAGGTTCTTTTCCAGCAGGATGATGTCGGCGGCCTCCTTGGCGATGTCCACGGCGCTGTCCACGCTGATGCCGATGTCGGCCGCACGCAGTGCCGGGGCATCGTTGATGCCGTCACCAAGGAAACCGACCACCTTGCCCTGTGCGCGCAGCTCGCGCACCAGGCGTTCCTTGTGCAGCGGCGTCAGGCGGGCGAACACGCGGTGGTGGTGCAGCGCACGCGACAGCGCGCCGTCATCCATGCGCTCGATCTGCGGGCCGGTCAGGATGGTGTCCGCGTCCAGCCCGACCTGGGCGCAGACCCGGGCGGTGACCAGCTCGTTGTCGCCGGTGAACACCTTCACTTCCACGCCATGCGCGGCCAGCGCCTGCAGTGCCTGAGCCGCCGATTCCTTCGGTGGGTCGAGGAAGGCGACGTAGCCGACCAGGGTCAGCCCGCATTCGTCGGCCTGCGAATACGCCGTCTGGCTGGCCGCAGTCTCCTTCATCGCCACCGCCACCACGCGCAGGCCCTGTTCGTTCAGTTCCTCGGTGGTCTGCCGCACGCGGGCCAGGCGGCGCTCGTCCAGCGGCATGTCGTGGCCGTTCTCGCGCACCGTGCTGCACACCGCCAGCATTTCCTCGACCGCGCCCTTGCAGATCAGCTCGTGGTGGTCCTCGCGCTCGGAGACCACCACCGACATGCGGCGGCGCTCGAAATCGAACGGAATCTCGTCCACCTTGTGGTAGTCCTGCGACAGCCGCAGCGAGCTCTGCAGCTCCACGTGCTCCAGCACCGCGCGATCCAGCAGGTTGATCAGCCCGGTCTGGAAATGGCTGTTGAGGTAGGCGAACTTCAGCACGTCTTCCGAATCGTGACCGAATACATCGGTGTGGCGCTCCAGCGCGATCTTGTCCTGGGTAAGGGTGCCGGTCTTGTCGGTGCACAGCACTTCCATCGCGCCGAAGTTCTGGATCGCATCCAGGCGCTTGACGATCACCTTGCGCCGCGACAGCAACACCGCGCCCTTGGCCAGGGTGGAGGTGACGATCATCGGCAGCATCTCCGGGGTCAGGCCCACCGCCACCGACAATGCGAACAGGAACGCCTCGGTCCAGTCGCCCTTGGTCCAGCCGTTGATCAGCAGCACGAACGGCACCATCACCAGCGCAAAGCGGATCAGCAGCCAGCTGACACTGTTGACGCCGGCCTGGAAAGCGGTCGGCGCGCGGTCGGTGGCGGTGCTGCGCTGGGCCAGCGTGCCGAAGTAGGTGCGGTTGCCGGTGGCCAGCACGATGGCCGTGGCCGTGCCGGACACCACATTGGTACCCATGAACAGCAGGTTGTGCTGTTCCAGCAGGCCGGCCAGCCCGTCGCCCGGGTGCGCGAACTTCTCCACAGGCAGCGACTCACCGGTCATTGCCGCCTGCGCCACGAACAGGTCCTTGGCGGTCAGCACGCGGCAATCGGCCGGAATCATGTCGCCGGCCGACAGCACGATATGGTCACCGGGCACCAGCTCGCGGATCGGAAGGTCCAGCAGGCGCGCCGGACGGCGGCTGTGCAGGTGCGCGCCGAAGTACTGGTCGGCCACATCGGCCGCCTCGGTGCCGGGATTGCGCCGCAGCACGCGCGCGGTGTTGCCGACCAGAGCCTTCAGCCGCTCCGCGGCACGGTTGGAGCGGCCTTCCTGCACGAAGCGGATCAGCGTGGACAGCAGCACCATCGCACCAATCACGATCGTCGCCTTGATGTCCTCGGTCAGCCAGGACACCGCGGCCAGCACGGTCAGCAGCAGGTTGAACGGATTGCGGTAGCACTGCCACAGGTGGCGCCACCACGACAGCGGCTTTTCGTGATCCACCTCGTTGGGGCCGAGCGTTGCCAGGCGTTCCTCGGCCTCATGGGGGCTGAGGCCATCGGCATGCGATTCCAGCGTGGCCAGCAGCTGGTCTTCATCCTGCTGGGCGAGGGTGACCAGGCCGGTGGTGAGTGCGAATGGTGCCGCTTCGGCACTGCCCGGGCCGAAGCCGGCCTCGGGCATCGCGCGGCGGCGGAACAGGTTACCTGCGCGACGGCTGCGCAGGAAGGCGTTGAACCAGGCGTTGAGCAGGCTCATGGGACTCTCCTCGAATGTCAGAGCCGGCCGGGGCCGGAACACGAACGGAATGGACGAAACAGATCAGGCGTGGCGCATCGCCAGCACCGCCGGTGACCACGGCTGCATGTGCAGGCGCTGGCTGCCGCCGATGCACAGTGGCTTCATCGCATCGCGCAGGGGGTAGGGCAGGTGGCGCAGCACCGTGATGCGCTCGCTGATCGGCAGCAACGACAGGGCATCGGCCACCACGCGGGGGGAGCCGAGCGAAAGCGAACGGGCGAACATCACTGGCCCGTGCTGCAGCAACTGGCTGCGCAGCGCGGCGACATTGCGCTCGCCGATCAGGCGACGCAGGGTGATGTAGAGGATCTTGTAGGACATGGGGGCGATCTCCAGGCATGCGGCGCCTGGCGGTCCCCCGTCACTCAGGCAGGCAGGGACCGGCGGGCAGGCGCCAGGAACAGGCAGCAAGCGGGCATCCGGGGCGCATCGCGCCCGGCAGGGTCGGGGTCCATCTGCGTCTCCATGAAGGAAGGGGGCGGCCAGGATTGCCCTGGCCAATGGCGCTATTGTCCGCCCCTGAATGGGGCAGTCCTAGAGGCTCGTGGGTTAGCCCGGCTATACCTTGGTATAGCCGGGCCTGCGCTGCGCCACGCTATGGTTCAGTGACGGATCAACGCGAAGCGCTGGTCTGCTTGCACACGTCGTACTCGCCGCGGCTCAGCGTCTTGTTGCGGTCGGTATCGCAGGCGTGCAGCCGCTCGGCCCAGTCGGGTGCGACCGCATCGACTTCGGCCAGGGTGACGATGCCGTCCTTGTCCTTGTCCAGCGTTTCATAGGCAGGGATGAGCTTCACTTCGGTCACGTCCTCGGCGGCCGTTGCCTTGCTGGCCTCCTGGGTCTTGGAACAGGCGCCCAGCAGCAGGCCGACGGAGATGACGAGGACAACAGGAACGTAGCGAACACCGGTCATGACAGGCTCCAGAAGTGGGGACGCGGGCCACGCGTGTGGATGGCCACGGCTGGATCTTCGGCGGGGGTCTGTAAGCGAGCTGCGAAGATCCGGCCGGGTGGGCCTGTGTCGGTGGGCCGCCATTCACCGGGCCGCGTAGCGGCGATTGTGCGGACGGCCGGAGCATGCCGTCGGCATCAGAACCTGTCGGCAAACGCATCCGTGGCTCGTACCAGCGCATCGACCGTGGCCGGCTCGTTCGCGCTGTGCCCGGAGGTCACCATTTCCAGCCGGGCTTCCGGCCAGGCCTTGGCCAGGTCCCAGGCACTGCGCGGCGGGCAGATGATGTCGTAGCGGCCCTGCACGATCACGCCCGGGAGGTGACGGATGCGATCGATATCGCGCAGCAGCTGGTCCGGCTCCAGGAAGATGCCGTTGCGGAAGTAATGTGCTTCGATGCGGGCCTTCGCCAGCGTGTCCAGCGGATCATCCGTGGATTCGGCATCCACGTCGTGCTGCAGGGTGGCGGCATTGTCCTCCCAACCCAGCCAGGCCTGTGCCGCTTCGATGCGGGTCGCCTCGTCCGCGCCATCCATGCGGGTCCAGTATGCCGCAATCATGTCGCCCCGCTCGGCTTCCGGAATGTAGGCCTCATAACGATCCCAGCGCTCCGGGAAGATCCAGCGCGCGCCCCCGTTGCCCTCGGCAAACCAGCGGTTCTCGATCTCGCGGCCGAGGAACACGCCCCGCACGATCAGGCCGGTAGCGCGTTCCGGATGCGCCTGTGCATAGGCCAGCGACAGGGTCGAGCCCCAGGAGCCGCCATAGACCAGCCAGCGTTCGATGCCCAGGTGTTCGCGCACCTTTTCGATGTCGGCCACCAGGTGCTGCGTGGTGTTGTCGCGCAGCTCGCCGAACGGCGTGGAGCGGCCGCTGCCGCGCTGGTCGATCAACACGATGCGGTAGCGCGCTGGGTCGAAGAAGCGGCGATGGGTCGGTGAAATGCCTGCACCTGGGCCACCATGCAGGTACACCACCGGAATGCCCTCCGGCGTGCCGCACTCTTCGATGTGCAGCGTGTGCAGATCGCTCACCGGCAGGGTGAACTCGCGGTACGGCTCGATGGTGGGGTACAGGGTGCGCATGGAAGGTGTCTCACAAGCAGGGGCGGCCAGCATAGCGCCCTGCGCTGGCCGAGGCAGGGGGTGTCACGTGCCGGATGCTGGAAATGGGCTTGCCGATGCGCATAAGCTCCGGGGATGCACGAGACCACGACAAGGACGTCCACGTTCAGTATCAACCTCGGCAGTGGCGCCCGCGAGCTGCTGAAGTGGATCGCATTGCTGGCCATGACCGGCGATCACGTGGCCAAAGTGGTGTTTGGCGGCTACGTGCCGGTGGTGAGCGAACTGGGGCGTATCGCTTTCCCGCTGTTCGCGCTGGTGATGGCCTGCAACCTGGCCCAACCGGGCGCCGACCTTCGCAAGTCGATGCGTCGCCTGGCCCTGTGGGGCGTCATCGCCCAACCGCTGCATGCCCTGGCCTTCGGTGCCTGGCTGCCGCTCAACATCCTGCTCACGTTCGCCCTGGCAGCCGTGGCGGTGCACGCACTTGCCAACAACCGGCCCCTATTGCTGTTGGTGGCGGCGGGTGTACTGCCGATGCTGGTGGACTACCAGTGGGCCGGCGTCGGCAGTGTCCTGCTGGCCTGGATCGCGTTCCGCCATCGCGCGTGGTGGCCGCTGCTGATTGCCTTGGCGGCGGTGTGCTGGGCCAACCACAACGGCTGGGCCCTGCTGGCTGTTCCCGTGGTGCTGCTGGCCGCACGGGTGCAATGGCAACTGCCGCGCTGGCGCTGGATGTTCTATGGATACTACGTGGGGCATCTGCTGGTGCTGGCGGTAGTGGCGCGCGTGCTTTCGTGATCAGCGCATGCGTGGTCGTGCCTTGTGCCGGTAGATCCACGCCATGCGTGGATCCCGTTGACAGTTTGTCGCCCGGCTCAGAAATCCATCGTGGCCGACAACAGCACGGTCCTCGGCGCGCCCAATGCCAGGCTCGACAACAGCGGCATGCCCCAATACGCCTTGTTGGTCACGTTGTTCACCGTGGCACGCAGTGCAAGCGGCCGCCCTGCGAGTGCCGTGCTGTAGCGTGCACCCACGTCAAACAGTGTGCGCCCCGGAACTGACAGTTGATTATCGGCGCTGATGTACTGTCTCGACATCGCAGTGGCATTGCCAGTCAACGTAAACCCCTGCAACGCCGGTACATCCCATTCCACGCCCAGCTTGGCCTGGCGCTGTGCAACAGCGGTGGCGATGCGACCTTCATTCACGCCACCGGCCGTACGGGTCAGCTTCGGCTGTACGTAGGCCACGCCGCCGAGCAGGCGCACGCCGTCCAGTGGCGATCCGAAGAAGCCCCATTCCACGCCGCGGTTGCGCTGCTCACCACCGAACGAGAAGATGTTCGTGACCGGGTCGGTATAGCTGCTTGGCCGCTTGATCTCATAAACGCTGAAGGTGTGCGCGAAGCTGCCCATGTCCAGCTTCATGCCCAGCTCCTTCTGCTTGGTGCGGAACGGTGCGAACACATCGCCCGCGTTGGCGGCGGTCATCGGCGCGGTGGCGCCCTGGCTGAGGCCTTCGATGTAGTTGGTGTAGACCGAGATCGTGTCGGTGGCCTTCACCAGCAAGGCTGCCGCGGGGGTAGTGGCGCTCTCGTCATACCGCGAAGTACGTGCGCCCGTGGCCACGCTGAAGGTCTCGCTGACCACCTGCTGGCGGCGCACGCCCAGCGTCAGCTGCACGCGGTCATCGGCGAAGGAGAGGGTATCGGCGAAGCCGAGGCTGTCCAGGCGCAGGTCGGTATGCGAGATGTGCGGCGCCACGAACGGCGCGGCCGGGCCCCACACCGGGTTGTAGAGGTTGGTGGTCCAGTCCCAGCCGGGCACACTGCGGCGGCCATAGTCGTTCTGGGTGTGCTGGTAGTGGGTCACGTTGGCGGCCCATTGGTGGCCCACGCTACCGGTACGGAAGCTGCCGCGCAGGCCGGCGTCACCGGATTGCTTCTTGATGTCGAACGCGAGCTGGCCGATCACGGTGCTGAAGTCGCCGGCCGGGTTGAGGATCTGCGCGCTGATCGAGCCGTTGTAACGGTAGTCGGTCTTGCTGGTGCCATAGGCCAGGTAGGCCATCACGCTGTCATTGATGTCGAATTCGCCGCGCAGCATCACGCCCTTGTCCTGGCTGTCCACGTAGGCCCAGTCCGGGTTGATCAGGGTGTCGCCCCGCGGCGGGCGGGGAATGGCGACACCCGGTGCGAGGCCGACACCACGGGCCGGGCCGTCCACGCGATCGTCGGCGCTGTACAGATCGGCCGACAGACGGGTGCGATCACCGCGCCAGTCCAGTGCCAGCGATCCCAGTTGAACCTTCTTGCTCTGCTTGCCGACGGCGCCGTCGCCATCACGCCAGGCGCCGTTGAAGCGGATGCCGAACTGCTTGTCTGCGCCGAGGCGACGGCCCATGTCCACATGGGCGCCGAACTGCGCATCGGAGGCGAAGTTGGCGCTGACCCGCAGCAGGGGCTGCTCGCCAGCGCGCTTCGGCACCAGGTTCACCGCGCCGCCCACCGAGCCGCCCGGTGGCATGCCGTTGAGCAGCGCGGAGGGCCCCTTCAGCACTTCGATGCGCTCGAACATCTCCGGCGAGGTGCGGTAGTAGGGCGCCATGCCGCTGAGGCCGTTGAAGGTGGTGTCGCTGGTGTTGGAGGCAAAGCCACGGATGGCATAGTTCTCGCTCCACGCGCCGGTGACGCCGTTGCTGAACACCGTCGGGTCGGTGGCGGCGATGACGTCGGTGAGGTCCCTGGCCTGGCGGTCACGGATGAACGACTCGGTGTAGCTGACCGTGCTGAACGGCGTGTCCATGAAGTCCTTGTCGCCCAGCAGGCCGACACGACCGCCGCCCGCCACCTGTCCTCCGGCATAGTCGGCGGTGGCCCGTCGCTGTTCCTGCACCTGTACCGAGGGCAGGGTGGACGGCGTCGACTCGGCCAGCGCGGCGAACGAGGCCAGCAGGCCCAGCGCGAGGGTCGAAACACGATAGCGCCGGGCCAGGCCGGGCGGCTGCATCGGCAGTCGGGCAGTTGCCACGGCGGGACGGACGGGCGAAGAGGGAAGGTCAAACACGGTCATGCCAGATTCCTGTGAATCGCAGGTGCGAACGCGCCTGGCGCGCTGCCGACGGCAAGCACGGGGGAAGGCGCAGCGCAGGGTTGTCGGCTGGGTGGGGACCTGGCGGGAAGTGAGCCACGGGCTCGATTCCGGATGGCGGCGGGGTGCGAACCAGACGCATTCCGAATTAGTTGAGTAAAATAAACTAAATCATATGAAGCGGACAAGAGGGTCCTTTTACTGGCACCCTCGCTACGGTATGAGCATGCAACCCGAGATCCCGGCGCCGGCCCGTGGCCGCCCGCCCACCATCACTCCCGAGCGCCTGGCTGACATTGGCATCAAGCTGGGCCTGCCGAACCTGACCATGGCCAACGTGGCCGCCGAGCTTGCGGTGACCCAGGCGGCGCTCTACAAGCGTGTGGCCAATCTGGAGGCCTTGAAGCGGCTGGTGGCCGATACGGTGTTCCAGCGCTGGCAGATTCCGCGCGCGTCGGCCGATGCGCCGGGTGGGCTGCAGGGCTACCTGATGGTCTTCGTGGAATCGCTGTGCGAGGTGGTGAAAGCGCACCCTGGATTGCCGCCCTACCTGTTGCGGCGCTCGGTGGCGACCGCGCCGATGTTGGAGAAGATCGCCTCGCACCAGGCCCATGTGGCCGAAGTGTTCGGCCTGCCGTTGGACAAGGCGCGCTGGGTGCTGGCCACGATTGCGTTCTACTGCATTGCCGGTGCGGACACGGTGTATGGGCTGGTGGATGACGAGGCCGAAGCGTTGACCGGGCGGCGCGTGCAGGACGAGGAAGTGATTGCCGAGTTCAGGCAGGGCATGCGTGCGCTGGTGATCGGTTCGCTGGACGTACTCGGCGTCCGGTAGATCCACGCCATGCGTGGATACCGGTGCACGGTCCGTCACGGCCCCATCCACGCATGGCGTGGATCTACAATGCGATCATGCCTGCCACGCCCACCCTCGATGATCTGCGCCGCCACGCGGTCGCGCGCACGCTGTTCAAACCCACCACGCTGTTGACCGCGATCCGGCGCCTGGGTTTCGTGCAGGCCGACCCGATCCGCGCACCAGC
Organism: Stenotrophomonas sp. 59; assembly: GCF_030291095.1. NCBI lineage: Bacteria > Pseudomonadati > Pseudomonadota > Gammaproteobacteria > Lysobacterales > Lysobacteraceae > Stenotrophomonas > Stenotrophomonas sp. 59. Next base: position 2,427,714 of record NZ_CP127408.1, on the reverse strand, counting down.
ACGGGCACAGGACCTGACGCTGCGCCACCGGGTGAAGGACTACCGGGCCGGTGATCTGGAGCGGCGCTATGCGCGCCTGCCAGTGGAAGAGGATTGCCTGGTGAACTACGGCTTCCTCCCGCGCGAGCACCTGGCGTTGATGCACCCGCGTGTTTCCAAGCGCGCGTGGGACGCCGAGACCCGGCGTCGTGCGGCGGATGTACTGGCCTTCGTCCGCGAGCGTGGCAGCGTGCACCCGCGCGAGGTTGACCAGGCGTTCGCGCATGGCCGGGTGACCAACTACTGGGGCGGCACCAGCAATGCCAGCACCCACCTGCTGGACGGCATGCATTACCGCGGCCTGCTGCGCGTGCAGCGGCGCGACAGCGGCACCCGCATCTACGCGGTGGCCGACCATGTCGAGGCCGATGCCGGCGAGCATGCGCAGATCGAACGCGCGGCCGCCCTGATCGACCTGGTGGTGCGCAAGTACGCGCCGCTGCCCTCGGCCAGCCTGACCTATCTGGTGCGGCTGCTGGGCTACGGTGCACCGCATCTGGCCGAACAGACCCGGCAGGCGCTGAAGCTGGCCAAGCAACAGCTGGCCAGCTGCACGCTGGATGGAACGACCTGGTACTGGCCAGCCAACGAGAACCCGCGCTCGCGCCGACACGCACCGGACGAGCAGGTGCGCCTGCTGGCACCGTTCGACCCGGTGGTGTGGGACCGCCGCCGCTTCGAGCTGCTATGGGGCTGGGTCTACAAGTTCGAAGCCTACACACCCGCACCTAAGCGCCAGTACGGCTACTACGCATTGCCAGTGTTATGGCACGACCAGGTGGTGGGCTGGGCCAACGTCAGCATGCGTGACGGTGAGCTGACATCCAGCGTGGGCTATGCCGGCAAGTCGCTGGCGCGCGACAAGGTGTTTGGTGGCGCGCTGGAAGACGAACTGCAGCGCATGTCGGATTTCCTGTAGAGCCGAGCCATGCTCGGCTGATCCTTGCACCGACCGACGTATCGCCGCCACGATCATCGGCCCTGGTAGTCGCCAACCTTGGTTGGCGCCGTGTTGCTTCGTCGCCCACCAGAGTGGGCATCTACCGCAGCCGAGGCCGCCGATGGCGTGCCGGCCATGTTGATCACCACGCACAGGTACTCGTGCCCCGGCCAATGCGTTCGCAGGCCTTCGCCGTGCTAGCGTCTTCGGGTTGGAGGTGACGATGACGATCAAGGCATTCTGGGACGATCCCTATCGGCTGCATCATGAGGCTCGGGTCAGCGCAGTCACCGGTGATGAGATCCGGCTGGACGAGACCATCTTCTTCGCGTTCTCCGGCGGCCAGGAAAGCGACGCCGGGTCCATCGGCGGCCATCAGGTGCTGGAGGCGCGCAAGGAGGGCCTGGACATCACCTATCGATTGCCCGAAGGGCACGCCCTCGCGGTGGGCGACACGGTGCTGGTGGAGATAGATGGCCAGCGCCGCTATGGGCTGATGCGCCACCATTTCGCAGCCGAGATGATCCTGCAGCTGGTGTATGCGTTGGAACCGGGGATCGAGAAGGTCGGTGCACATATCGGCCCGGCCAAGGCCCGCATCGATTTTGCGCGGAATGGCAGCATTTCAGCGCTGTTTGACGCGTTGCAGACCCAGTCCGCAGCGCTGTTTGCGTCCGACCTGCCGATCATCACGGCCTTTTCCGATGAGGCGAACCATCGTCGCTATTGGCGGGTGGAGGGTTTCGCGCAGATGGGTTGTGGCGGCACCCATCCACGCAGCACCGGTGAGATCGGTGTGCTCTCGCTGAAGCGGAAGAACCAGGGCAGGGGCGTGGAGCGTATCGAGATCACTCTCGATGCCCGCCCGTTCCCGGCATAGCGCGGGCGGCCAACTCGCTACTGCCATGCGTTGGCGCCGCGTTGCCTCGGCGCCCACCAAGGTGGGCATCTACCGCTTCCAGCGCCCATGCGCCACCATCGCCAGCACGACCACGCCGGCGGCCACGCTGGTATGCCCGGACAGCGCGGCCAGGCCGCTGCCTACACCCAATGCGCGCATCGCGAACACGGTGCTGAACACCAGCAGCGCCCATCCGACTGCGCGCAGCTGCTGCGTCGTAGCAACGTTCAGCACGCGATGCAGCACGTCCCGCTGATGGCGCTCCATTGCCAGCGCCAGGCACGCGAATGCGGCCAGCGACAACACGAACAGAATGACGTGGATCATGCGCTGGCCTCCGCTGCGGCATTGCGTGACGCTGCAGACGGCCGTGCGCGCTTCAACTTCGGCGCGTGCTTCCAGGTGCGCCACGCCAGCAGAGCGTGCAGGGCGGACAGGGCCAGCAGGGTCAGGTCAGTGCCGGCGAACGCCCAGTCGCCCGTGGGCAATGCGTCCCACAGCGGATGCGGCGTGGTCATCGCCGTCAGTACCGGCAACAACGCCAGCAGCAACGCACCCAGCATGAACTGCTCGACCCACGCGCGCTTCGGCGCACGCAGCGTGGCATGCACGAGCATTGCGGCCCAGGCCAGGAAGAATACATGCACCTCCCACGCGGCACGCCCATCAAGTCCGGTGGGCAGCAGGCGGTTGGCCCACAGATAGGCAGCCATCGCTACCGAAAGCCCAGCCACCGTCGCGATGTTGAGCCGCTCGACCAGGCGGAAGCCGAAGTGGGGGCGCTGCGGGTCGGGCAGTTGTGTACGGCGCTTGACCGTCCACAGCACCAGCCCGGTGCCGACCATGGCGGTGCCGGCCAGACTGACGATGAAGTACAGCCAGCGCAGGGCGGCGTCGGCGAAGCGTCCCAGGTGCAGGCCGTACAGCACGCCCTGGGTATCGGCGGCAACGCCCGAATGCTCCTTGATCTGCAGCAGCTGCCCGTTGCTGCCATCGAACATCAGATAGTTCGGCGTGGTGGAAACACGGGTGGACTGTGCCCGTACCACGGCAACGCGTGCGTTCTCGTCGCCCGGGTTCTGCACCTGTACGCTGCCCACGGCGCCGGTTCCCCAACGTTGCTCGGCCTGCCGCACCAGTGCGCCCACGTCGGTGAGCGGCGCAGCGTGGCCTGCCGCCTTCTGCGGTGGCAGGAACAGCCGCATTTCGCTGACGACCTCGGCCTGCTGGCGCTTGTCGGGCAGTTTCGCCAGGCCCCACGGCATGTACAGCACCGCCAGCATCACCAGGCCGCTCCAGGTGATCATGAAATGGAACGGCAGGCCGAGTACCGACACCGCCGCATGGCCATCCAGCCACGAGCGCTGGCCCTTGCCCCAGCGGAAGGTGAAGAAGTCGGCGAAGATCTTCTTGTGGGTGATCACGCCGCTGACGATGGCAACCAGCATGAACATCGCGCACAGGCCGACAATCCAGCGGCCCCACATGGCCGGCATGTAGTGCAGGTTGAAGTGGAACGCGTAGAAGAAGTCGCCGCCGCCTGTGTCGCGTGCCTGCAACGGTGCGCCGGTGCTGGCGTCGAACAGGCCCGAATCGAAGCCGTGCCGGCCGCGTCCACCCGGGCTGGCCCACATCGCCGACACCCACGGCATGCGCGTGCCTGGCAGGTTGAGATTGATCTGGCTGGCCGCAGGCGTGGCGGTCATGATCGTGGTGACGGTACGCTGCGTGACGGCGGCAGCGTCCGGCAGCATGGAGGGCGAGGCGATCTCGGGGCGGGTGTAGCGCGAAAGCTCATCGCGGAAGTAGCTGACGGTGCCGGTGAGGAACATCGCGTACAGGATCCAACCGGCCAGCAGCCCGACCCAGATATGCAGGTCGGACATGGTCTGGCGGACGCCGCGCGGTTTGGGAGTGTGCCGGGGCTTGCTCATGCACCAGCTCCCGGGCCGACCGTCTGTACGGCCAGCCACAGCGGAAGTGCGGCGATGATCAGCCCGATCCATGCGCGCCAGGCCGAGCGCACCGCGAACACCCAGACCACGGCGCCGGCGTACAGCAGGAAGCTGGCCAGCATGCCGGTGAACACGGCCTGGCGACCATCGATGGGCAACGCCAATGCCGCGATGCTGCACAGCGCAGCCAAGGCATAGCCACCGAACAGCGCGGCGATGATGCGTGAGGCCAGTGGCATCCAGGCCAGCACGGCGGCGGTACGGGAAACGGTCACATCACTTCTCCGGGGCACCACGCGCGAGGGCGTGGTACCCGTGCCTCAGGGATCAGAAATCAACAGTGGCCGACAGCAGGGCCGTGCGCGGCGTGCCCAGCCCGGAGCCAAGGCTGCCGGCCCAGTACGCCTTGTTGGTCAGGTTCTGGACGGTGGCGCGCAGTACCAATGGGCGGCCCGCCGCCTGCATGGAGTAGCGGGCACCGAGATCGAATACGGTGTGCCCTGCGACCCATTGGCTGTTGTCGGCGTTGATGTAACCCTTGGAGAGGCTGACCGCATTGCCGGTGAGGGTGAGGCCTACCACGGCCGGCACGTCCCACTCCACGCCGAGCTTGCCCTGCCATTGCGGCGTGGCGGTGGCCAGCCGGCCCTGGTTGATCCCGCCCTGGGTGCGGGTCAGCTTCGGCTGCAGCCAACCGATGCCGCCGAGCACGCGCAGCTGTTCGGTGGCCTGGCCGAACACGGTCCATTCCACGCCCCGGTTGCGCTGCTGGCCGCCGAACGAAAACACATTGGTGGCGGGGTCGGTGTAGGAGCCGGGCTTCTCGATTTCGTACACGCTCAGCGCGCTGGCGAGGCGACCGAAGTCGAACTTCGCCCCCACCTCGCGCTGGCGGGTCTTGAATGGCGGGAAGACTTCGCCGGCATTGGCGGCGGTGACCGGGGCGGTGCTGCCCTGGCTCAGTCCTTCGATGTAGTTGGCGTACAGAGACAGGCGGTCACTGGCCTTGAACAGCAGTGCGCCGGCCGGGGTATTGGCGCTGGCATCGTAGCGCGCGGTGCGCGTTCCAGCAGCCCCATCGATGGTGTCGCTGAGGACGGTCTGGTGGCGGATGCCCAGGGTCAGCTGCACACGGTCGTCGATGAAGGACAGCGTATCGGCAATGCCGAAGCTGGTGGTGCGCACGTGCGCAGTCTTCGGCAACGGCGCACTGCTGAAGCTGCGGTCGATGGCCGGGCCCCATTGCGGGTTGTGGATGTTGGTCACCCAGTCACGGGCCAGCAGGTTGCGCTTGAAGCCGAATTTCTGGTCGTGCTGGTACCAGGCCGCGCTGATCGCCAGCGCGTGATCGACGGCTCCGGTACGGAACCGCGCCGACAGGCCGGCTTCGGCAGTGTCCTTGCTGTAGATGAAACGCTGGTGCGCGAAGTTGTTGCGGAAGTCGCCGGCTGCGTTGGTGATCAGGGTGGTAGCGCTGGCGATGGAATCGAAATCGGTATGGCCGTGGCCGTAGCTGGCATGTGCCTGCAGGTGGTCATTGATGTCGAACGACCAGCGCAGCGCGGCGGCCTGGTCCTTGACGTTGCTGAAGGTCCAGTCGGGTGCGAACAGGGTGCTGGCCTTCGGAGGGCGAGGCACGGCCAGGCCGGGAGCCAGCGAAACGCCGCGATTGAGGCCGTCCACATGGTCGCGACTGCTGAACAGGTCCAGCCAGACCTGCGAACGCTCACCGCGCCAGTCCAGGCCGAGCGAGGCCAGCTGCGCCCTGTGCTGCTGGTGATCGGTGGCGGTGTCGCCTTCGCGATGCACCGCATTGAGTCGCACGCCGAACTGCTTGTCCGCGCCGAATCGGCGGCCGACATCCAGGTGACCGCCCAGCTGCGCATCGCTGCCGTAGCTGGCGGTGAAGCGGGTCAACGGCGTATCACCCGCGCGCTTCGGCACCAGGTTCACGGCGCCGCCCACCGAGCCACCCGGCGGCATGCCATTGAGCAGCGCGGAAGGGCCCTTCAACACCTCGATGCGCTCGGCCAGTTCAGGGCTGACGCGGTAGTAGGGGATCAACCCGTACAGGCCCCCAAAGCCGATGTCCGAGGACGCCACGCTGAAGCCACGGATGTTGAAATAGTCGGTGATGCCGCCGCCGGAGCCGCCGTTGTAGACGCTGGGATCGGTCAATGCGATCACCCGTACCAGGTCAGGCGCCTGGATGTTCTCGATGAACGGGGCGGTGTAGCTGGCGGTGTTGAACGGGGTGTCCATGAAATCGAGTTCGCCGAGCAGGCCGACCCGGCTGCCACGGGCGACCTGGCCACCGGCGTAGGCATCGGTGGGCGTGGTCTTGTCGGCGCGCACGTTGACCGTGGGCAGCTGGCGGGCACCCTCGGGCGCGTCATCAGCGTGGGCGGCGGTTGCGATCAACAGGGCCGGCAGCAACGCCGCGCGCGCGGCCAGGGACAGCGCGGTGCGCGGTGGGAAGGTCAGGGTTCGGGCGGGGAGGGGCATGGCGGTTCTCGTGTGGTGGGTCGTGCGATCGGCCAGCACGGCGCCGTCGGTGACCTGCCTGGGCAGGACGACGCGGGCTGTTGAATGGCTGGCAGAGGGCACGGCACTGCTGTCGGGGCAATGCTGCACGCGAGGTGCGTGGGCGATCTGTGGCTGTATGGAACGAAGCGCATGGCGCGGGTGCTGCGGGGTGGATCAGATATCGTCGAGGCGGTCGTCGAGATTGTGCAGGCCACCGGCGCGGGTCAGCTGGGCTTCGCAGCTGCCATGGTCGGCACCGCGCAGCGGCCCGCTCGGGGTGATTGAAGGGGAGGGCGCGGACATCGATAGCGATCCAGGGGACTGCAAATGCGAATTAGTTACATCATAGTAAACTAAATTGACCGGGCCGCAACCCGCGCCTGCCGGAATGGCATCTGGATGCGTTGACCACCGCGCCCCTGCGGCCCACCATGACAGCCCTTGCCAGTACCCCGTGCAGGAAACGCAACCGCATGGCCGCACCGAAGAAGACTGCCGCACGCGGCCGTCCGCCCACCATCACCCGCGAACGCATTGCCGACGCCGGCATTGCGATGACCCTGCCGGGGCTGAGCTTCGTGGGGGTGGCGGCGGCGCTCGGCGTCAGCCACATCGCGTTGTACAAGCATGTCGACAACCTGGCAGCACTGCGCGAGCTGGTGGCCGAGGCGATCTTCGAGCGTTGGCAGGCACCGCCGCTGGATGCTGCGGAGCGGCGCAGCATCGAAGAGGACCTGCGCGAATTCCAGCGTTCACTGCGGACGCTGGTGGACACCAACCCCGGGCTGGCGCCGTTCCTGGTCAGCCATGGCGCCAAGACGCCGGAGATGCTGGCACGCATCCAGCGCCACCATGCCGAGTTCAGCCGCGTGCATGGCCTGCCGCTGGAACAGGCGGCGTGGTTGCTCTCGACCGTGGCCTATCACGCCGTGGCATTGGCCGACACCGTGTACTCGCGGCATGCCGCGGCGGACACCACGCGGCGACCACTGGATTGGAAGGCACAGGAAGCCGGGTTCGACCGCAGCATGGAGGCGTTGATCATCGGTGCATTGGCAATGTGCGGGCGCTCGGCAGCTCCGAGGTAGAGCCGACTGCCAGTCGACTATCGCGCGCAGCGCGGGACTTCCGATCGGATGAACGAAGTGCAGTCGACTGACAGTCGACTCTACCCTGTGTCAGCGGTTGCCATCACGCAGGGTCCTTGCGTTCCGCATCGTCCATGCCCGGGCTGACGCGGCGGCCGATGTCCTTCAACCGCGCCAGCTGGTCCACCATTGACGGCGCATCATCTAGGCTGCCGACGAAGGTCCACAGATAGGTCATCACCGCATACACATGGCCCGGGGTGACTCCGTCGCTGGTGGCGAGGCGGCCGATGGTCAGCGCGAACAGCACCGCCGCCGCTGCGCCAACGACCACAAAGGCACCTGCTTCGCGATCGGAGAGCAGGATGCGCAGCCGCGACAGCGTGGTGTAGTGGCGACGCAGCACCGAGGGGCTGACCCGGTCCACCAGGCGGATCTCATGCTCCAGCCGGTTGTTCAGGCGTCCATGCAGCTGCTCGTTGCGGCGCGCGAACGACGGCAACAGCAACAATGCACCCAGCAGCGCGACCAGGCTTGCGGCGCCGACCAGCGGCTCGATCGCCAGCAGCATCGCCGCTGCACCGAGCATCGAGACCAATGCCGTGGCGATGATCGGCACGTGCTTCTCGAAGAAGTCGACGAATTCACGGGCCAGCACAACACGCGCGGCCGAGGTGGACGTGGCCTGGCCCAGCCTGCGCTGCGCCTGCACCACGTTCACCGCCAGATCGGCATAGATGCGGGTGAAGGTACGGGTGTCGACCGCACGGCGGGCGGCACCGACCAGCCAGAACAGCAGCACCACGCCTGCGTACGAAATGGCGTGGCCGATGTTGCCGCGGATGATCGCGTCCACCGCAAAGCCTGCGAACAGTGGATAGGCCAGCAACAGCGCATTTTCCAGCGCCACCAGCGAAAAGGTACCGGTGAGCTGCCAGGGATAGGTGCGCAGGATGGCTTTCAAGGTGGCGGCCGCATTCTGCTGGCCGATGCTGCCGGCGGCGGCTGCCGGATCGTGGGGGTGTTTCATGGGATGCCTGTGCAGGAAGGGGGTAGAGTCGACTGTTGGTCGACTGCTCTTTGCGAACTGCTGGAAGAACCCGCGCTTGCGCGCGCAAGTCGACTGACAGTCGACTCTACCCAGGCATTTCCGGCATTTCCGGCATTTCGGGTTTTCCAGGGCAGCGATGGCCATCAACGCCGCGCATGTACCGGCCAGCGGATCTCGAACGAACTGCCGCCACGTTCGGTAGCCCGGCACTGCGCGGTTCCGTGATGGGCCACGGCAATCGCGCGCACGACCGCCAGGCCCAGTCCGGAGCCACCGCTCTGCCGCGAACGTGAGACATCGGTGCGCTGGAATGCCTCGAAGATGCTGTCGCGCAGTTCGTCCGGCACGCCGGGGCCGCCATCTTCCACGGCCACCGTGCAGTGCCCCTCCGCCAGCGTGACGCGTACCCGCAGCGGGCAGGGAATGGCATGGCGACGGGCGTTTTCCAGCAGTGCCAGCACCGCCTGGCGGATGCGGGCCGGATCGCAGTCCGCCAGCGACGGCCTCGCGTCCAGGCTCACCGAGAAGCCACTTTCGGTCAGTGCCTCGGACATCGCCTCCACCACTGCCGCCACCTGCACGCTGACGTCGCTGCGCTGCAGGCGCAGGTCGAGATGGCCGCTTTCAGCCAGGCTGACCACGCGCAGGTCCTCGATGATGCGGGTCAGGCCTTCCAGCTGGGTGAGCATGCTGTTGAACTGCTCGGGGCCCGGCTCGAATACACCTTCGGCGATGCCTTGCAGGCGGCCGCGCAGAATGGTCATCGGGGTGCGCAGTTCATGCGCGATCGCCGCGTTCCAGAACACGCGGTTCTCCGACATCCTGCTCAATCGCTCGGCCATGGAATTGAAGTCGCTGACCAGCGTGGCAGCCTCGGTCATCGAGGTATCACAGCCGCGCGCACGCGCCTCCAGATCGCCGCTGGCGACCCGACGCAGGCTTTCGGCCACCGAGTTCAGCGGGGTGATGATGCGCCGGGTCAGGCGCGAGGCGACCAGCGTGGCGAAGATGACGACGACGGTGGCGGTCAGGCCGATCCACAACCATTCCAGCCCGGACGGCATGATCGTTTCCGGTTCGTCATACCAGCGGGGATAGAACACCTCCATCAGGTAGTAGAACAGGTAGAAACCGCTGATCGACAGCACGGTGGAGCACAGCGAGGCGACCGTGATGGACAGCGTGATCTGGCGGCCGATGCTCTTGCCTTTGGGGTTCATCATTCAGTCCAGGAAACGATAGCCAACGCCGCGGATGGTGGCGGGGATGCCGATCACGCCGACGTCTTCCAGCTTGCGGCGCAGCTTGCTGACGTGGCTGTCGACGGTGCGCTCCTGCGCATCGCCTTCGGGCAGGCAGGCATGCAGCAGGTCAACGCGTGCATGCACCTGGCGCGGGGCGCGGGCCATGTGCACCAGCAGGCGGAACTCGGTGAGGGTGAAGTTCAGGGCATGCACCTGCTCGCCAAGGCGCACCGTCACCTCGTGGCTGCGCAGGTCGATCTCGAACGGCCCCTGGCGGATCAGGCCATTGGGCTCTTCGACCACCGTACGGGCGCTGCGGCGCAGTACAGCCTGGATGCGTGCCACGATCTCGGCCGGGTTGAATGGCTTGGCCACGTAGTCGTCGGCACCCACGCGCAGGCCGGTCAGCTTGTCCACGTCCTGGTCGAGCGCGGTGAGCATGATCACTGGCGTGTTGCCGCGCCGGCGCAGTTCGCTCAGCACCTGCCAGCCGTCCAGCTTGGGCATCTGCACATCCAGCAGCACCAGGTCGGGGCGCAGCTGGCGGTGGCTGGCGAGGGCGGCCTCGCCGTCGGCGGCACGGGCGCTGCGCAGTCCGGAACGAGCCAGGTAGGCGCCGAGGATGTCGGCGATTTCACCTTCATCTTCGGCAATCAGCACCAGGGGTGCCTGTCGGGAGCGGAGATCGTGTTTCATTGCGTTCTGCAGCGTCATGGCAAGGGCGGGAAGTGGTGGCATCAAGGGCAGCGTCATCGTCGTTGCTCCATCGCCTGCGCTTCTTCGTTCGCTGCCCAGGCCAGGGTGGCCAGCACCAGCGTGCGCTGAAGGCTGGGCTCCACTGCGCCCGCGCCGTGCAGCTGTTGCACCATCAACGCGGATACAGAGGCCGGCAGCTTGCTCCAGCGCGATGCCATGGGCGTCGCCTCAACCCGGGCCTGCAGCCTGCGCGCCATGCCCACGACGGCGTGCAGGCGCAGCGCCAGCAGGATCACAACCAGTGCGGCGGCCAAGGCAAGCAGGCCCTGCAGGGTGGCAGTGCTGGCGGTCGGGAGCGCCGCTGCCCAGACTGCCAGGCCAATCAGGCCCAGTGACACCGGAACCCCCGCGCGGCTTGCATGACCCGGCCCATCGCTGCGGAACCACACCAGTGCAGCGGCTCCGAAACCCGCCAGCAAGGGCGGCACAGGGCGGGGGCTGGCCAGCATCCAGCCGGAGGTCGACGCCAGAACCAGTGCGATCAACCACGGAGAAGGCGCGCACCAAGCGAAGTAGGCACGGCGCACATCGATGGGTGGCAGGTCTGGACAGGAAAGGGACACGGCAGGCTGGCAGTCGGCGAGGCCGACGAGGCTAGCGACCGTTGATGGAGACTCGGTCGAGATTGTGTCGAGATTGCGTGGACGCAGGCCACGGCGTTCAGGAGCGGGGGTGATGCCTGAACGGCCGGTGCATCTCCATGCAATCTCCACGATGGCTCCAAGGAATGTCCATCCGCGGCTCCCAGACTGCAGTCTCGGCGGTCGCATCGGGCGATCGCAGGCAGCCGGGCGTTTCGATGAGCAATCGCAGGATCTGGATCATTGCCGGTGCCGTGGCCACGCTGGCCGCGGGCACCGGATGGTGGGCGCTGTCCGAAGGCGGGGATGCCGCGCTGATCACCGCGCCGGCGCAGGTGGCAGATCTGGAAAAGACCATACAGGCGGTCGGCCGGGTCAATCCTAAGGAGCTGGTTGCGGTGGGCGCGCAGGTGTCCGGCCAGGTCAAGCGCCTGCATGTGGTGCTGGGGCAGCGGGTACAGGCTGGCCAACTGATCGCCGAGGTCGACTCGCAGCCGCAACGCATCGCGCTGCGCAGCGCCGAGGCAGCCACCAATGCATTGCGTGCCCAGCATGCCGCCAGCCAGGCGCGCCATGCGCAGGCCAGCGGTGTCTACGAGCGGCAGTCGCAGCTGGTGGCGTCGCAACTGGTGTCACAGGAAGGCTTCGAAGCCGCGCGCATGGCACGCGATGCGGCGCGTTCGGAAGTGGCCGCGCTGCAGGCACAGATCGACCAGGCAGTGACCCAGGTGGAAACCGCACGGATCAACCTGGGCTATACCCGCATCGTCTCGCCCAGCGACGGCTACATCGTGGCCATCGTGACCAAGGCAGGACAGACGCTGAACTCGATGCAGACCACACCGACCATCGTGATGCTGGCGCAGATGGACACGATGACCGTGCGTGCCGAGATTGCCGAGGCTGATGTGGAACTGGTGGCGCCGGGGCAACCGCTGTGGTTCTCGACCCTGGGGCCGAGCGGTCGCCGTTATGAGTCCCATCTGCAGCAGCTGGAGCCAGCGCCATCTTCCATTGCCGACGTCGCGACCGGCAATGCAGGCGGCTCGGCGCAGTCGCCCAAGGCGGTGTACTACGCCGGCCTGTTCGATGTGGCCAACCCCGGCCTGAAACTGAAACCATCGATGACGGTGAAGGTGACCGTGCAGCTCGCGCGCGCCGCCAATGCGCTGCAGGTGCCGTTGACGGCGCTGGTCGCATCGGACGACATGGATGGCAACCGCGGCACCGTGCGCGTGGTCGACGCCAAGGGCCGCGTCCGCGAGCGTGCAGTGACGACCGGTCTGCGCACCGCTACCGCCGTGCAGATACTCAGCGGCCTGCGGGCGGGGGAGAGCGTGGTGATCGGCCAGGCGCCCAGCGGCGGCGAATCCGAACCGACCAGCCTGCTTGGGATGTGAACATGGCCGACGCACTGCTGGAACTGCATGGCGTATCGCGCAGCTATCGCTCGGGTGCTGGCGAGGTCGTGGTGCTCAAGGACGTTTCCCTGCGCATCGACGCCGGTGAATTCATCGCCATCATCGGCCCGTCGGGCTCGGGCAAGTCAACGCTGATGAACATCCTCGGCTGCCTGGACAGGCCGACCGAGGGCAGCTATCGGGTGAACGGCGAGGCCACCGAGCGGATGGCACCGGATACGCTTGCACGGCTGCGCCGCGAGCATTTCGGCTTCATCTTCCAGCGCTACAACCTGATGGAGAACCTGAGCGCTACCGAGAACGTAGCGCTGCCGGCGGTCTATGCCGGCATGGAGGCGGAAGCGCGCACGGCCCGCGCGCGCAGGCTGCTGGAAACGCTCGGCCTGGGCGAGCGCACCGCGAACCGGCCGAGCCAGCTGTCCGGTGGCCAGCAGCAGCGCGTGTCCATTGCGCGCTCGCTGATGAACGGCGGCGCCATCGTATTGGCCGATGAGCCGACTGGCGCGCTCGATCACGCCAGTGGCCAGCAGGTGATGGCCGAGCTGAAGCGCCTGCATGCACAGGGCCACACGGTGATCCTGGTCACGCATGACGCGGCGATCGCGGCCAATGCCAAGCGGGTGATCGAGATCGCGGACGGCCGCGTGGTGGCAGATCGCGGTGAGCGTGGCCCGGATTCTGCATCCGTAGCAACCGCGCCCGAACACGGTGGGTCATCGGTCACAGAGCGCCGCGCACGCATGGACGCAGTACGCGAGGCCGCGCGGATGGCCGTGCGCTCGATGCTGGCACATCGCCTGCGTACCCTGCTGACCATGCTCGGCATCATCATCGGCGTGGCGGCCGTGGTGACCGTGGTGGCGCTGGGCAAGGGCGCCCAGGCGCAGGTGGAGTCGCAGATCAACGAACTCGGCGCCAGTACGCTGGAGATCTTCCCGGGCGCCGATTTCGGCGACCCACGGTCGGCGGAGATCGAGACACTGGTGGTGGGCGACGCGGATCATCTTGCGGCGCTGAGCTACGTGGACAGCGTCAGCCCGAACCTGACCGGATCGGTGGCGGCCCTGCAGGGCAGTCGTCGTGCCAACACCCAGGTGCTTGGCGTGGGGGCCGACATGCTGCGCGTGCGTGGGCTGCGACTGAAGGCAGGGCGCTTCTTCACCGGCGCGGAAGTGGGTGAGCATCGTGCGCTGGGTGTGGTCGACCAGAAGGCCGCCAAGGCGCTGTTCACGGGCAACCCGATCGGCAGCACGGTGCTGCTGGGCGGCATGCCGGTGGAGGTGATCGGCGTGGTGGGGGCCAATGCATTCGCTGGCGGCGCAACCCCTACGGTCTACGTGCCCTACACCTCGGCGGCGTCGCGATTGCTGGGCAGCCAGCGCCTGGAGAGCATCACCGTACGCGTTCGCGACAACGTACCCACCAATGCTGCCGAGGCCTCGCTGGGCGCCGAGCTGGAGCGGCTGCACGGTCGCCGCGATTTCTTCATCTACAACGCCGACCAGATCCGCAAGGCGGTGATGAAGTCCAGCCAGACCCTGGCGGCACTGGTCTCCGCCATTGCAGCCGTGGCGCTGGTGGTGGGTGGGGTGGGAGTGATGAACATCATGCTGGTGTCGGTGAAAGAACGCGTGCGCGAGATTGGCGTGCGCCTGGCGGTGGGCGCGCGGCAGGGTGACATCCTGCGCCAGTTCCTGATCGAGGCGGTGCTGATCTGCCTGGTTGGCGGCGTGCTGGGAGTGCTGCTTGCATTCGGCGTGGGGGCGCTGTCCAGCCTGCTGTCGCTGGGTGTGCCGTTCCTGTTCACCGCCGGACCCGTGTTGGCCGCGCTGGCGTGCTCCTCGGCAATCGGGCTGGGCTTCGGCTACTTCCCGGCACGCAGTGCAGCGCAGCTGGACCCGATCCAGGCGCTGGCGGCCGAGTAGGGTCGCACCCGCTGCTGGAACCTGTAGAGCAGAGCCCGCGCTCGGCTTGCTGCGCTCGGCGCTCATCGTGGCGTGGCCGAAGAGGCCGAAGAGCAGCCGAGCGTGGGCTCGGCTCTACAGGAGCGGCGCTGGCGGCGGCGTGGGTGTGTCAGCGCGGCGGGAACTCAATGACGATGTCATTCAGCGGCAGTTGATTCCCATGCTGCGCGGTCACGCCGGGTGTCCAGGCCTGCCCTTGGCCGAACAGCTGCGCTTCGCTTTCAGGGCCGAAATCGTTGAAAGCCTGGAAGACATAGGGGATGCCCTCGGAGCCTTCGAACGTTGCCTTGTTGGAGAGCTGGAAGTGCAGATGCGGGGCGGCGGAGTTGCCCGACTGCCCAAGCTGGGCCAGCACCTGTCCGCGCTGGACGCGCTGTCCGGGTTCCACCTTGATGCTGCCGGTGCGCAGATGGGCGTAGCTGGCAAAGATGCCCGGTGAGATTTCCAGGACAACGTAGTTGCCAAACAAGCCATCCGCCGTGAGCGAGGCCGGTTCCGGTTGCGCGGTCAGCGGCGCATGTTCGGGTTGCCCATCACGTGTCGCGCGCACGATGCCATCGGCCACGGCCAGCACCGGTGCTGCATAGCCCACCCAATCCGAATGGCGGGTGTGCTGCAGATCCCTGGCCGTTGGGCGCACGGCGCGCCCATGTTCGTCGACGCCGACCAGATCGAGCGCGAAGCGCTGCGGAATGGTCAGGTCACCATTCACCGCCACAAGGCTGCCCCAATGGTGTGACTGCGCCGCGCCGGGCCCTTCATGGGCGAGCCATCGGCCACCCCGCAGGGGCGGGCCGAGCGCCATCACCTTTGCCGCGCTGACCGCAACATGGGCGCCGTCCAGCGCCACGGTGCCGTGGTGCTCGGTGCCCAGCAGCATGCGGTGCCGGAGGGTATGTGGCACGCGATCGGCGATGGGCAGTGACAGCCACAGGAACACCACCAGGCGCTTGCCCGGTGCAATGGATATCGCGCCATCCTCCGAAGGCGACGGCCGCACCCAGTTGCGCAGGGCAGGGCCATCCAGGCTCAGCAGCGGGGTTCCGGCATCGTCGCCGAACACCTGCAGCGATTGCGGCAGCAGCGCACCGGTATCGCCGTAGTAGTTGGTGATGTGCAGCTCGTAGGCCAGATGGCGCAGGCCGTCGCTGCCGACGAAGGGCGTCGGCGCGAAGGGCACGCGTGCCTCAACCGGTGCAGGGACTGGCGCTGGCAACGTGACGGAAGGAACCAGCAACAGCAGCAGAGCCAGGCAGACGCTGCGGATCATGCGTGTTCCCCCCAGGCCGACGGTGGCCGCTGCCGAGCATAGCGCTGCGCCGGGGGCACGGGTACACCGGTTGGGGGATCAGGGCGCCGGCCGGGGTTGCTGGCGCACCCGCGCGCGTTCCCGATACAGGCGACTGTCGGCACGCTGCAGGGTATCGGCCACCGATTCGCCCGGGGTGTGGTGGGTCGAACCGAGCGAGAACGGCGTCGGTGACTGTCCGGCCTTCTGCACATACCACAGTTCCAGCGCGGCCAGCCGTCCCGGTTCCGGCGCGGTCAGCACCACCATGAATTCGTCGCCGCCCATGCGCACCACGTGCTCCGCCGCACCCAGCGGGCCACGCAGGAAAGCGACGAACTCGACCAGCACCGTGTCACCCCGCGCATGGCCCTGGGTGTCGTTGATCTGCTTGAAATGATCCAGATCGAACATCAGGCAGGCCCATGGCTGCTCAGCCAGTGCGTCCAGGCGAGGCAGGAAGCGCCGGTTGTAGCTCTGGGTGAGCGGGTCCTTGAAGGACATCTCGCGCAGTTGCTGTTCCTGCATCCGCAGCGCCGTCACGTCCTGCGCATGGCCCAGCACGTACGGCGGACTGGCCTCGCTGTCGAGCACATTGTGATAGGCCCAGAAATGCCGGCTGCCGTCCGCGGCGATCAGCTCGATGACGCCAGCATCGGTGTGATTCACCGCAATGCGCTCGAGATAGGCCTTGAAGGCGGTGCGCTTGTCCGGCGGCATCAGGTCGCACAGGCTGCGCCCGATCATCTGGCTCTCATGGAAGCCCAGCGACTGCACGGCCGCCGGGTTGACCGATGTCAGCACGCCGTCCAGCGTGTGGGTGCAGATCAGGCCAAGGCTGTAGTGGAACAGGCGCCGGTAGCGTGTTTCGCTCGCCTCCAGGGCGTCCAGTGCAGCGCGCTCCTCGGTGATGTCCTGGATGGCGCCGACCAGCCGGGGCCGGCCATCGACCTGTTGCCGTCCACCCACCACGCGGGTCCAGATGGCACGTCCGTCGGCAGTGGTCATCGGCAGCTGCAGTTCCCAGGAGATGCCTTCGTCGACGCAGCGTTGTACTGCCGCGCGGATGATGCTGCGGCTGTCCTCGCGATAGAACGACAATGCCGTTTCGAGCGTCGGTTCGAAGTTGCTGCGCACGCCGTGGATCTGCTTGGTCTCGCGGGTCCAGCGGACCTCGTTGCTGACCAGGTCCATTTCCCAGCCACCCACGCGCGCCGCGCGGTTGGTACGCTCCAGGAAGTCCTCGCTGCGCTTCAGCTCTCGATGCAGGGCCTTGGCCTGTCCAACCTGGGCCATCAGCGTGCTGCGCTGCTCCAGTACCTGGGTGGTGACCCGGGCCAGGTGCACCATCAGCTCGCGTTGCGAAGGCGACAGGACGCCCGGCATCGGGTCGAGCAGGCACAGCGTACCGATACGGGCGCCGTGCGCCGAGCCGAGCGAGATGCCGGCGTAATGCCGGATGCGGGGGCCACCGGTGACCAGCGGATTGGTGGCGAAGCGTGGATCCTGCTGGGCATCGGGAATCTCGAACAGGGCATCCTGCTGGATGGCGTGCGTGCAGAACGAGATCTCGCGGGCCGTCTCGCTGACACCCTCCAGGCCGATGTTGGCCTTGAACCATTGGCGTTCATCGGCCACCACCGAGATCAGTGCCATGGTCATGCCCGTGGCGGCGCGGGCGGCAGCGACGATGGCATCGAACACCGGCTCCGGTGGTGTATCGAGCAGATGAAGGCGGTCCAGTTCAAGCAGTCGTTCGGCTTCGTCCATGGCGCTTTTCGGGGCAGGGTGGCGAGGGCGGCTTCGGCGGCTGTCAGGCACTACGCTAGTGCGGACCTCGTTATGTATGGGCAGGGTGGGGTGATGCCGACGTGACGCATCCTGGTCAGCGTTTGCGAGGCGCGCGCGAGGGGCGCACTGAAACGTGACGATGGTCGCGGACATGCCAGCGCCAGGGAAAGTCCACCGCACGGGTGATGCCGATGCGGGGCCCGACGACCGGATCGAGTGGCGGAGCGGTGCCATCGCTGGCGATGACGATCCCCTGGTTGCCCCTCACCAGATCCGCACCATCGAAGCTGCGATCCAGACCGAAGGCTTGCGAAAGCTTGCCGGGACCACTGGCCAGATCGTGGTCCCGGCGGGCTGCGGGGCGCAGTTCGCGCATCCGCTCCAGCCCCGCCAACGGCTCGGCGGTGCGCAGCAGTACGGCCACGCCTTCGCCGACGTCGCCACAGACGACATTGCTGCCCCAGTGCATGCCGTAAGTGAAGTAGACGTACAGATGGCCGGCTTCACCGAACATGCTGGCCGTGCGTGGTGTCTGCCCGTGGTAGGAGTGCGCGGCCGGGTCCACGCTGCCGGCATACGCCTCGACTTCGACGATACGGGCCGCGCGACCATCGTCGCGCACCAGCAGCTTGTTGAGTAGTTCAGGGGCAACGTCGGTCGACGGGCGCTGGTAGAAGCGGCGCGGAAGAATCTTCCAGTGACCAGGCAACCAGTCGAGCACGGCAATGGCAGGCGCTGCGGGAGGAGCGGCCAGTGTGACGGCTTGCTGGTGAAGCGGCCGGCATTACCCCATGACGCGGCCAATCGCATCAGCCAGCAATGCTCTTACCCGCGCGGGCGGCAGGTCCGGATCGCGCACGGCGCGCATCGCCAGGCCTTCCACCAGCAGGCGCAGCAGCAGGGTGCGGCCAGCGATGCCTTCCTCGTCAACGCGCCGGCCCTGGGTGACGTCGCGCTGGCGCAGCCAGGCGTGGATCGCGTCGCTGGTCTGCCTGTCATGGGTGCGCAGCACGTCGGCCAGTACCGGGTCGCGATGCGCCTCGGCATTGATTTCCGCATACAACGCCACGCTGGCGATGGCATTGCCATGGATGGGCAACACCTCGCCGCGCGCCCATTGCCGGTAGCACTCCAGCAGGCCGTCAACCAGATCCGATGCCGCCGGCATCTCGCTGATCGAGGCCTGGTCATGCCGAAGCTGGCGTTCGATCAGGGCCAGGATCAGGGCGCGCTTGTTGGCGAAATAGCGGTACATCAGCCCCTGGCTGATCTCGGCCTCGGCGGCGATATCGCCGATGGAGCCCGCATGGAAGCCGCGGGTAATGAAGCATTTCTGGGCGGCATCGAGGATGCGCCGGCGTTGGGCCTCCGCATGGGCGGCAGCGGGGGCTTCGGTGGCAGGTACTACGGCGGGTTTCGGCGTCATTGCGTGAAGTCGGGGCGTCCAGGGCCGGCATAGTACGTCACAAAAGGTGTGAATGAACGGTCATTCATTTGTAATTCCCGCCTCCCAGACTGCGCCGGCCTTCTCCTTCCGCGAATGAGTCCGATGCGCCACGCCCCGCTGCACCGCCCGCTGCTCACCCTCGCCATCGCCGCCGCGCTGCCGGTGCTGGCCCATGCCGAAGACAGTCCCGGCACCGATGCCACGGCATCTGCCGATGCAGCTCGTACCGTAGTCGCCCTCGACCAGGTGATGGTGACCGCGCAGAAGCGCGCCACCAACCTGCAGGAAACACCGATCTCGGTGTCGGTGGTCGATGCCGAAGCGCTGAAGGATCGCAGCGCGATTTCGCTGGGCAGCCTGTCTGATGGTTCCATTCCATCGTTGCGGGTCACGCCGTTCGCCACCCGCAGTTCGGCGCTGAACATCGGCATCCGCGGCATCGGCGCCTCCGGTGATGCCAACCAGCCAGCCCGCGACGCGGGCGTCGGCATCTATGTCGATGGTGTGTTCATGGGCCGCGCGCAGGGCCTGGGCAGCATGCTCTACGACGTGGAGCGCATCGAAGTACTGAAAGGACCGCAGGGCACGCTGTTCGGCCGCAATACCGAAGGCGGCGCGGTGAGCATCGTGACCAAGGCACCGACCGGTGAATTCGGCGGCAGCGTCAGCGCCGGTGTGTCCAACTTCAGCGGCTACAACAGTGCGCTGCACCTCGACCTGCCCAAGGTGGGCGACCTCAGTTTCAAGATCGACGCTGTGCAGGCCAGGCGCGGCGGGACCACCGACAACCCGATGCGCGGTGAGCGCGGCTTCAACAGCTATGACAAGCGTGGTGCACGATTGAGCATGCTGTGGCAGCCGAGTGATGATTTCTCGCTGCTCTATGCCTTCGACCGTTCCTACGACGCCACCACGCCTTATCACACGCAGGTGCTTGTGCCTGGCGCCTACCTCAGCCCGCTGCAGAAGGCGGGTGCCAGCCAGGATCGTCGCGACAGCGCCATCCTCGGTGGCCCTCAGGAAGACAACATCGGCCGCACCAGTGGCCACCTGCTGAATCTTTCGTGGACCTTGAACGACAACCTGGAACTGAAATCGATCAGCTCCTATCGTGAGCTCACCCAGGGCCAGTTCGACATGGGCCTGGTCGATGCAATCTCTGCCTATGGCGGTGCCGGCACGCCGTTCGGCCGTTACAGCCTGGCCCAGGTCTACCAGCACCAGTACAGCCAGGAATTCCAGCTGATCGGGAACACCTCGCAGGTGCAGTTCCTCGGCGGTGCGTTCTACTACCACGAGACGGCGGGTGACAATGCACAGACCCCGAACATGCTGGTGTGGGGACCGGGTGGCAACAGCTACACGGTGAATCCGGCGACCAATCCACTGGATCTTTCGCGGGTGCGCATCGACCGTGCGAGCAAGGCGTGGACCGACAGCCTGGGCGTGTTCGGGCAGGCTACGTGGACGCCGGAAGCAATGCAGCGGCTGCACCTGACCGCGGGTGGTCGCTACACCCGCGATGACAAGAAGGGCAGCCTGTACATCGTCAACGGCGCGGCGACGGATCTCGCCTTCAAGGACCGCTGGAGCCGCTTCGACCCGATGCTCAACATCGCCTACGACCTTGGCGAGCACGCCATGGTGTATGCCAGGTACAGCACCGGTTTCAAGGCCGGTGGTGCCAACTCGCGCTCGACCAACTACACCGCGTTCGGGCCAGAAGAAGTGACCGCCTACGAGCTGGGCTTCAAGTCCCAGTTCTGGGACAACCGCGCCCGCCTGAACCTGGCTGTGTTCGATTCCACCATCGCGCACAAGCAGATGGATTTCTCGTTGCCGTTCGACCCGAACAGTGGCGAAACCCGCACCACCATGGTCACCACCAATGCACTGGGCGATGGCAAGTCACGCGGCGCGGAGCTGGAGTTCAACGTGATGCCGGTGGACAACCTCACCCTCGGCCTCAACTACGCCTACACGAAGATCGATGCGCAGACCGCCACCGACCCGTTTGGAGCGGGTGTGAAGGTGACCGTACAGCCGCTGCTGGCGCCGAAGAATGCCGGCAGCCTGTCGGTGGACTACCTGGTGCCGTTCGCCAACTTCTCGGCCTTGAAGTTCCATGTGGATGGCAACTGGTCCGATGGCTACTACACCAGCGAGTACGACCAGATGCTGACCGACAGCTCGTTCGTGGTGAATGCACGCGTCGCGCTGGTGGATGTGCCGCTGAACAGTGCCGGCACCACGATGTCGTTCTCGTTGTGGGCGCGCAATCTGCTGGACGAACAACACCTGTTCTACAAGATCAACAGCGCGGCACTGGGCCAGAGCGGCATCTTCAATGATCCGCGCACTTTTGGCCTGGATGTGGCCGTCAACTTCTGATTCGACCGGAGACACCCATGAAGACCCGCCACACCGAACTCGCCCTGGCCCTGATGCTGGGCCTGTCACTGGCTGCTGCTGCGACGGCCGCCGATACGCCGCCGGTCGTTGCCGCGAAGCCGGTGACCACCACGAATGTGAAGCCTGTCGCTGCCGATGCGCTGCGCGTGATCCCGCTGCAGGGGGCCTGGAACGTGCGTACCTTCGAAGGCCTGCAGGGCAGCCGCGGGCCGATTCCGGCCGGCGCGTTCGTGCGCACCGCCGACCTCGGTCGCTTGACCGACAAGGATCGTGACGCGCTGGTCGCCGCCGGCGTGAAGCTGGACATCGACCTGCGCACCGCCGACGAGGAAGCGCAGTCGCCGGACCTGCTGGCCCGGGATGATCGCTTCGCGTACCAGCGCATCTCGCTGATGGGTACCGAGAAGATGGACCTGAAGAAGATGATGTCCAGCTTCCCGGAGACCCTTGGCGAAGCCTATGTGCAGTGGCTGGGCCACAGCCAGCCGCAGTTCAAGCAGGTGTTCCAGCGCATCGCAGCCCAGCAGGACGGTGCGGTGCTGTTCCATTGCACGGCCGGCAAGGACCGCACCGGCATCATCGCCGGCCTGCTGCTGGACCTGGCCGGCGTGCCGAAGGACGAGATCGTGCACAACTATGCGATCTCCGCGCACTACCTGGAAGGACAGCCGAAGGACAGCGCGATGAACGCGCAGATCATGGCACTGATCAAGCAGAACCCGGAGATCGGCCGCAGGATGGCGGGGATGGCCGGCACCGCACCGGACAACATGGAGCAGTTCCTGGCTGCGCTGCACCGCCAGTACGGCGGTGCGGAGGGCTACCTGAAGTCGATCGGGGTGAGCGAGCAGGAGATCCTGCAGCTCAAGATGCGGCTGGGCCAGGCCGGCTGAGGAGGGCAGTGGCCAGGAGGGGCTCCCCGCAGCGATCTGCGGGTGGGCCGACGGGGTCCGCATCGGTCCCGACCGGTCGTGGGCCGAGGCCCACACCGGCTACAGCATTTCGAACGCCGCCAGTTTGCAGGTGGCCGAATAGCGGAACACGATCGAGGAGTTTCCCGGTGCACTGGCTCCCTGGCCATCCTGGAATGTCGCCTGCACCAGGCTGCCATTCAATTTCGCTGCCAGAACCGCTGCGTACATGGCTTTTCCACCATCCGTAGCGGTATCAATCCAGATCATGGAGTGATCGCAGGAACAGCCGGTCAGTGGCACTGTCATGCCGAAACCAGCGACGCCCTGCGACGGGATCAGGCCCGTGACTTTTCCGATGACGTTGCACACCTTCTGGGCATGGGCGGGGCCCGTCGCGGCGCCTGCCGCCATGGCGACCAGAAGCCCCGCGACCACTCTTGAAATGCGCTGCATGAACCTGCTTCCTTGTTGGGTTGTGCAACAGCGTAGCGCAGGGTGGAACCGCTGGCCGGAGTTTTCAGTCCCCGCCCGGCTTCACCCTCACGACCCGCTTCCGGTACTCGTAGACGTTGTCGCCACGGATGCGCTTCTCCTCGGTACCGGTGACCCTGCCCACCTGCTGGTCCGAGCCGGTGATGGGCTTGGCCTCGATCTCGGTTTCATGCTCGAAGGAGTGGGATTTGTCGGTGTTGCGGTAATAGCGGTACAGCGCCCAGTACAGCGCGGTTGCGCCGGCCGGACCTGCCGCCAACAGCCAGAGGCCACTGTCGTCGCTCATGTCGATGCCACCAGGAATGCTATTGCGAGGGCTTCAATGACGGTGCCGGTGGCCAGTGCCGCCAGCAGCATCTTCCATTGCTGCACGGGTACGCTGCCCATGGTCTCGCCGGTGCGGCCATTCACTGCGATGTAATGCAGCATGCCGCCGTTCTTTCCAGGCTGATGGTAGGAATACAGCCACACCGGCAGGTACATCGATACCCAGCGGGTACCATGCACCTCCAGCTGTTCCTGCTCCCAGCGCACGCCACGGTTGTAGCGCTTCACCGAACCTTCCACCTGCGAACGGGCGATCGACAGCAGCTGGTCTTCCAGTCGCGGCCGCAGTTTCTCCACGTCCAGGTTGCGCTTCTCCGAAGTGAAGCCGGCCAGGTACGAGGCGTTCCATTTCACCGCGTTCTTGGTGTCGAACGGCAGGATGGTGTTGATGATGTTGTTGGTGTTGGCGCGGGTATCGAGATTTCCCCGCTCGGCCGAGGATTCCAGTGGCAGGTCATCAACGGTGAAATCCACCTGGCGCTCGACCTGGTAGACATCGGCGTCGTACAGGGTGCGCTTGTTCTTCTCGCTACCCACCGTGTATTCGCGCGTCTTGATCTCGCCCTTGCCGGCCACGGCCGCGCTGACATTGCTGTCGACGATCATGTAGGGCAGGAATACGCCCACCACGTTTTCCGGGGTGAACTGGTCCTTGAACGCCTTCAGCGCGAACATTCGGCGCTTGTCGACGAACTGGCGGATGCGCGCGACCGCGTCGTCCTTCCTGATATGGAAGGGCAGCACCGCATCAGGCACCGCGCCATTGCTGATCTGCTCGTTGACGCCGAAGACGTGGCGGCACCAGTGGCAGCGCGCTGTCATCGTGCTTTCGGTATTGACCGTGACTTCGGCGCCGCAGCCGGTGCACTTGAACGTCATCAATGCCGAGGTGTCGGCGTCGATGTCGCGTGCGCCGGAGGCAATGACGGTGCCGCGCAGCTGGTCGATGGCCTCGCCCAGCCCGAATTCCTCCTCGACCCGCGCGCCATGCCATTCGTGACGGCAGTACAGGCAGACCAGGATATCGGTGCCGGCCTTGGGGCGGATGTCGGTGGCGCCGCACTTCGGGCAGCGGTTGAGGCCATCCTTCAGCTCGCTGGCCGAGGTGTCGATGGCGACCGGATCAGGCGCTTCCACTTCATCGCGGATGGCCTGCGGCAGCTTCGAGGTGTCCAGCGGGAAGCTGCCGGGCAGGGGAGGGACGTCCTGCGGCGAACCCGGCCCATCCAACGACGCCGCCGGCAAGGGCGGCGGCGTCGCGGGCACGGATCCGGGCAGCGGCGGTGGGCCGTTTCGGGGATCAGACATGGGGTGTATGCGTCCTGCCGGTTACAGGCCCAGTGCCTTGGCCTTGAGCGCGTCGTAGTCACTCTGGGTGATCAGGCCCAGGTCCAGCATTTCCTTGGCCTTCTTCAGCTTGGCGACCGGGTCGTCCGCAGCCGGGGCCACCGGCTGCTGCATGCCGCCGACACCGAACATGCCAGATGCCATGCCGACACCGACCAGGCCTGCCGCACCGCCATTCTCGCCTGCCGACTGGATGCCCTGGGCAACACTGGCCTGCAGGTTGGAGTTGCCACGCGCACCGGACAGCGCATCGGCGCGCTGCACGGTCTTCAGCAGTTCGCGGGTGTTGGCGTCGTACTCGATGGAGACGATGGCGGTCTTGACGATGGCCAGGCCGCGGTCCGACTTCCACTGGTAGCCCTGCTCGACTGCGGCCGACAGGCTCTGCGCGAAGCCCAGCGAGTCCTGCTGCAGCTTGGTGATGCGGTTGCCCTTGCCCGGATCGTTGGTGTACAGGCTGAAGGCCGGTGCCAGCGAGCCGACCACTTCATTGAACAGCTGGCTGGCGGCGGCATTGTCCAGATCGGTGAAATCGAACACCTGGCCTGGACGCAGATAGCTGGCCGGCACGAAGTTCTTCACGAACAGGATCGGGTCGACGATCTTCAGCGTGTACGAGCCACGGGTGACCGCGCCGACCTGGGTGTTGAGGAAGCCGTCGTCCCAGTAGATTTCCGACTGGGTGCCGAAGCGGTTGTCCGGTAGCTCCTTCAGCGAGACGAAGTAGGCGGCCTGCTGCGAGCCGGGCTGGCCGCCGAACTTGAAGCGCTCCCAGCTCTGCTTGATGAAGGTGCTGACCAGGCCGTCGCCGGCAAAGATCGACTGCGAGTTCAGATCGTCCGAGCGCCACTCATAGCCACCCGGTTCGGCGACGAACGCAGTGATCGCGCCGTCCTGGAACAGCAGCAGGCCGTAGCCTTCGGGCACGATGATCTTCGAGCCGTTGGTGATGATGTTGGACGAGCCGCTGGTGTTGGAGCCGCGGCCGGCATTGGTGCCCTGCGGCACCGCCGCGAACAGGGCCGCCGTGGACGGCAGGCCCGCCGGCACGGTGTAGAAGTCCTTCCACTGGTCGGCCAGAACACCGCCAACCGCACCCTTCACCGCCTGTACCAGACCCATGTCCAACTCCCTGTGATTCGAGGGCAGGCACCGTGCCTGCCGAGCTGGACTGAATATAGCAGCGGTGGGGGGCGGCAGTAGTGCCGGAACATGAATCCGGATCAGCGCCGGCCAGTACCGGTTGGCCCGGCCCGTACAGCCTCCAGCACGGCCGCCATGTCCAGCGCCCCCGACCCGGACGCCAGTGCCTGTGCGAACAGCGCGTCGCTGGCGTCGATCAAGGGCGCATGCATGCCCACCTCATGGGCGGCAGCGGCTACCAGCCCACTGTTCTTGCGCACGTCGGTGATCGACGCCTGCACGCTGAAGTCACCACGGACCATCTTGTCCAGCTTGATTCGCGATACTTCGCTGGCCATCGGCCCTGCATTGAGCACCTGCGCGAAGCGGTCCAGCTCAATGCCGTGGGCCTCGGCGAAGTGCACCGCTTCGGCCAGGCCGGTGACCAGGGTGATCAGGTACAGGTTCACCGCCAGTTTCATGCGCAGCGCGGACGGCACTTCACCACAGCACACCGTTTGCCTGCCCATCGGTGCAACCAGTGGGGCGGCTGCCGCGAGGTCGACATCCGCACCGGCCAGCAGGACCACCAGCTGCGCCGCTTCGGCCTGCACGCGTGAGCCGGACACCGGCGCTTCCACGTAGCGGCCGCCCGCGGCACGGATCTGCCCGGCCAGCGCCTGCGAGTACGCTGCCGAGCTGGTGCCCATGTTGATCAGCAGGCGGCCCTCGACCCGCTCGCCGAACGCCGCGCCATGCCGATCGAGCACGCTGTCGATGGCATCGTCATTGGCCAGCATCAGGATGACGGTGTCGCAGGCCGCGAATACTTCGTCCACTGTCTCGCAGACGCCGATGCCGGCGGCGCGCGCGGCAGCGTGGTTGCGGTCGGAGCGCGACCAGCCACGCACGATGTGGCCGGCATGCGCCAGATGCGCCGCCATCGGCGTTCCCATCACGCCCAGGCCGATGAATCCAACGGGCATGGCCGACTCCAGATCTGGACAGGGCGCCCATCATGCCGCAGATGGACGCCGTGTGGTTCAGGTGCCCGCGCGCAGGATCAGTGCGTAGCCCACCAGCAACAGGACGCACAGCGGCAGCGTGACGAAGGAGGCGATCATCCAGCGCAGCGCCTTGCGTGATGCCACCGTCGCCGGGCCGATCTGGCCGGCGGCGAGCAGCGAGGTGGTGCGGTTGGCGTAGACCGTGGCGACGATGCCGAAGGGCCAGAAACCACCGAAGATGCTCAGGATCGCCCACATCAGATAGTTCTTCGGGGCCGCCGGGGTGGTGTGTTCCATGTATTGAATCTCCTTGATCGGGGGAGCGGATTATGTCGTCCGCTCCCGGTGCAGGACAGGGGGCGGAATGCTGCGCGCTGCGCAGACATCGCTGGGCCACGCCAGGGCCTGTGAAAACGGGTGTTTCCTGCCGGTGCAGCGCCCTGTGGGACGTGAAGGCGCCCGGATGCCACGGATATTCACGTCATTATCATCATGTTTCTCTTGAAACTCCGATTCGATAATCGGAAACGCCGGCACTGTGAAGACGCCGGCGGAGTCCGGATCCGTCCGACGTCCGCATCGTCGACCCACCGACGGCAACCCCCTGGGGGCATGGGGGCGGACAGCGTGCGCGTTGATCTGTGTGTGCAGCGGCTGGCGCGAAGCGCGGCGTAGGCATCGCAGCATCACGCAATGAAGCCAGACGCTACGCATTGCGCGATCGCCTGGTGCAGCTGCACCGGGGCGCCATTCGCAAGGGGAGTTTCAATGCACAGGCAAGTCAGTGAGATGTTGCAGCGCGCCTACCAACCCTACCGGTCCTTGCCCGACCTGCTGGGCGCGTTCGTCAAGGAGTTCTCGCAGCACCATGCATTGCGCGGAGGCCGCGTCCATCTGCGTGGCCCCGGCGCCAACGCGTCGGAAGCAGGCCACGACGCGGGCGGTACGCGTACACGCGGCAGCAGCCAGCGCCTGCCGATCCGCTATGGCGGCGAAGTACTGGGTGAGCTGCAACTGGAAGGGGACGCCGGTGATCTGGACAGCAGTGCACTTGCGTTGGGCGAGGTGTTCGCGCACCGGTGCGCGCACCTGATCAAGCGCTACGAAGCGCAGGCCTGGGCGGAGCAGGCGCTCAGCCGGTCGTTGCTGCTGGTGGGTGCCTGCGATGCGCTGAAGCGGATGGAGGAATTCGTCGAGCGCGCCGCCGCCAGCCGGCTGCCGGTGCTGCTGCGTGGCGAGTTCGGCACCGAGAAGATGGAGCTGGCCGCTGCCCTGCACAGCTGCGGCCCGCGCCGGCGCGGACCGTTCGTCGAGGTCAACTGCGCCCATCCGCAGGAAGAACCTGCCCACTGGTTTGACCGGGCGCGCGGCGGCACCGTGTACTTCCATGAGGTGGACGAACTTCCGGTGCCGCTGCAGGCGCAACTCTCGCATTGCATTCGTGGCCTGCAGTCAGCGACGGCCGACGCAGGTTCTGCGCGCGCGATCCGGGTCATCGCCTCGACCAGCGCCGACCTGGAGCAGCGCGTGCGCGAACGCCAGTTCTCGCGCGCACTGCTGGCCGGGCTGGAGTTCCTGACCGTGGACATTCCCCCGCTGCGCGAGCGAAGTGAAGACATCGATGCGCTGGTGGCGCGTTCCCTGCAGCTGCATGGGTTCAACCCGCAGGTCATCAGCGAAGACGTGCTGGAAGCGCTGCGCGGCCATGACTGGCCGGGGAATCTTCTGGAGATGGAACGCGTGGTGGTCCGTCTTGCGGTGATGACCGGCGGCCGCAACATCCACCGCGAAGACGTTCTGCGCCATGCACCGGGATTGAAGCTGGGCGGCGATCCTGCCGGCACCGGTTCTGCCGGCACCGGGCTGACCCTGCCGCGTGCGGACGATCCGCTGGCGAGCGCGCCGGTGTCTGTGCCGGAACCGGCTGCGACGGACCCCGCGGCTGCATCACGCGAGGGCCTGCACGAGGGTCTCAAGCGTGCGCTGGCCTACCTGAAGGATCACGCCGCCGAACCGGTGACGCTGGGTGACCTGGCACGCCAGGCGCATGTCAGCCAGTCACACCTGGGCTTCCTGTTCCGCAGCGAGCTGGGCACCACCTTCAAGCTGTTGCTGCAGCAGCTGCGCATCGAACACGCCAAGCAGCTGCTGCGCGGCGGGCAGCGCCTGCGCATCACCGATGTCGCCCTCCAGGTCGGCTTCGGCGACCTGAGTCATTTCGAGAAGAGTTTCCGGCGCGTGGTCGGGGTCAGCCCGCGCAGCTATCGCCGCACGCCAGAGCAATGAAAAACCCCGGCGCAGGCACGCGCCTCGCCGGGGTCGATCATCGCCGCAGCGAGCGCTACCTGGCGTTCGCTTCGGTCGCGCGGCGCACCGCTTCTTCGGCGGCCTCGTCGGCAAGTCGCGCGGCTTCGTTGGCGGCATCGACCGCCCGCTGGGACACCGCCATCGCTGCGCGGATGCCTTCCTCGCTGGCGGCCATTGCCGCATCGGCCAGCTCCTGCGCGATCTGCATGGGGGTCTTGCCGCCGGGATGGTCCGGCGTGGGGAACGGAGAGGGCGGGATCGGGAAGGTCATCGCTGGAACTCCTTCTGGGGCTGGGGATGGGGGACCGCCGTTGCGGTCCCCCAGGATATGGCGCAATGCCGCCTGGGCATCGGCCAGGATCTGCTGGGCCTGCTGCCGTGCGGCCGCGCGCCCGGCAGCGACTGCCACGCCGGCAGCCGACGCCAGTGCTGCCGTGGCCGCCTGCGGGCCTTGATCAGGCCCGGCGGCGGAGGATTCCCGGCTCACACCGCATCCGCCTGGTAGCCGATCTCCGCCTCATCCTCGGCGAAACGACGGATGCGCCGGTAGTCGAGGAGGGTGATGACATTGTCTTCCACCTGGATGACAGCCTGTTCCTTCGAGCCATCGATGGCGAACAGCACGCTGGCACCATCCTGGCCAAGCCGGCCATGCGAGACCGGATGGCTGTTGAGGAACTCCTGCGCGCTGCGCAGCTGCCTGCGCGCGGCCTCGCGCAGGCGCTCGCCGTCCAGGGGTACGCCGCTGCCATCGCTCATGAACTGGGCGACCTGCTGCGCGGCCAGCGAGATGCGGGCGTAGCCGATCTGGCGGTTCGCCGCCAATGTTTCGGCAATCGCCGCGCGCACCTGGTCCGGCGACGGCAGGTGCGGAAGCTGGGGGCCGTCGAGGTAGCCGAACAGCATCGGCAACAGCGTCTGCAGGGCATGGGTTGCACGTTCAAGGCGCAACTCGCTGCTGGAACCGGTGGGATGCGAGCGCTGGTAGAAACGGAAGTAGTCGGCGAACTCGATCGGCCTGCGTGCATGCAGCAACGCGAAGCGCGCTGCCTCGGCCTGCATCTCGGAGGCGTGGCCCTGGCCGCCCTGCTCGCTGGCCAGCTGGCACAGCGCCAGCGACTCGCGGAAGTCCAGCTGCTGCAGCAACGGTGCATCGCCGGCGCCGACCGCGACGAGGAAGGCACGATACGCGCCCAGTGCCTGGTTGCTGAGCAGGCTGTGGCGGGCCAGCACGCCCTGCACCTCATGGCTCAGCAGGTTGCTGGGCTGGCCCGCTTCGAGCTGGCGCAATGCGTCCAGCTCGTCATTGTCCAGGCTGAGCAGCTTGACCGGGCTGACCTGCACGCCGGCGTTCGGCAGCCAGGTCATGCGCGAACCATGCAGGCCCTGCTGCACGCCGTCGAGCATCATGCCTTCGTCGCTGAACGCGTAGCGGTGCTCGTGTGAATCGATGGCCCACTGCAGCCAGTACTGGCCACCGTCGATGAAGGGCAGCACGCGCCGGGTGCGTGAACCGAGCTGGCCGGGATGGGGGATGGAACGACCGTCAATGAAAACGCTCATGCGTGGCTCTCCTGGCGGCCTCACGTGGCCGGAAAATCCTTGAGGACGGTCGCAGCCGCACTGCCGACGCGGGTGAAGTCGTCGGTGGCGCCCTGCATCATGGTCTGCGCCTGGGTGAGCACCCTCGCATACTTTTCGTCCCCCGTCGCCAGGTACTGGGCCATGGCCACACCGGCGGCGGTGGTGGCGATGGTGGAGACGTTGCGCAGCGCGTCGGCGGCATCCTGCACGGCGATCGCCGCGGACTGCGCGACCGACTGGTAGGCCTTGCCGGCACCGCTGGTCTTCACCACGGTCGTGGCCATGGTGGCCGTCTGCACCTGGTTGATCACATCGATGACCTGGGCGTTGACGTTGCTCGGGTCCATACGGGCTCCTTGATGGGCGGGTGCGGCGGGCGGCGGCCGCTACGGGGTCACGACGCCGGGTCGGTACCGTCGGTGGCCGGGGTGGAGGGGGAGTCGGGCGTGGGGTCCTGGGCGGGACCCGCTGCCGGTTCCGGACCAGGCGTGGAGTCGGGCGCAGGACCGGGCGCTTGCGCCGCGCCGTTGCCTGCAAGCTGTTCGAGCGTATGCAGGCTGGCGGTGGCGGCCGCAGCGTCGGCAGTGGCACCGTGGGTCTGTGCCTGCAGGACGCTGATGGCGGTCTTTCCTTCTGCGGTGGCCGCGGCGATCACGGCCGCTGGCGGAGGTGGGGTGGGTACCGGGCCGGGAAGCGGGATCACGTTCGGCGGCGGTGGTGTGGGCGGTGGCGGGGCCGGCGGTGGCACCGGCCACGGCGCGTTGATCATCTTCGCGCAGGCGGCGGTGACCGCTGCCGAGCTGACCATGCCGGCGCCCTGTTGGCGCGCGACCGCGTTGTGCATGGCGGTGCCCAGCGTCTCCAGCATCACCATGTCGAGCATCCCGAAGGCCTGTGCTGGTGCCTGGCCTACCAACAGGGTGGAGGCGGCGGCGACGCTGTCGACGATCTGGCTGTTGACGGTGTTATCACTGCTCATGACGGAACGGCTCCCTTCTGGATGATCAGGGCCAGGACCTGGGCCAGGCTTGCGCCGGCGGTCACTTGGCCGCGTTGCTGGTTGGCGACGGCGTTCTGCATGGCCAGGCCGAGGCTGTCGGCCATGGCCAGGTAGGTGGCCGACATCGCGAACGAGGGTGCCAGCGCGATCGCCAGCCCGGAGCCGGCGCTGGCAGCGTCCAGCAGATAACCGGTGGCAGGCGATGCGGGCATCGATCAGGGGCCCGGCGTGACGCCACATGGGGCGGGGGCTCGGTAGTGGACGTCACGCCGGGCCGACACGTCAGCGCAGGCCCAGGATTTCGCGGGTGGCTACGCCATTGGAGGCGGTGTCGATCGCATACAGGGTGGATACCCCCTGGGTGGTCGATGCCTGCATGGTCACGTAGGACTGCTGCTGGTTGTTGGTGGCGTTGTGCGCGGCGTTGGACAGCGCCTGGCTGGTGGCCACGAACAGGTTGCCCATTGCGATCGCCGGCGCATCACCGAGGACCTTGGTGTTGACCTGCGAGACCGAGTCGGTGATCTGACTGTTGACGGCGGTGGGAAAAGCCATGGTGAATGCTCCTTGGATGGACAGCACTACAGGAACGGAGATTGCCGGCGGCTAGCAGACTCAGCCGAGAATCTTCCGGGTTGCGGCGCCGGTGGCGCCGGTATCGACGGCGTAGAGCAGGGCGACGCCCATCGTGGTCGCGGCTTGCGCCGTGACATACATCTGCTGCTGGGCGAGCGTCGCGTTGTGGGCGGCATTGGCCAGCGCCTGCGCGGTGGCCTGGTACAGCGTGCCCATTGCCGTGGCCGGCGCCACGCCCAGCACCTGCAGGTTGGCCTGGCTGACCGAATCGGTGATCTGGTCGTTGACGGCCGTGGGAAATGCCATGGCTCAGCTCCTTGCCTGCCGGCGCATCACGCGCCGAGGATCTGCTTGGTGGCTACGCCGGTGGTGGCCGTGTCGATGGAGTACAGCGTGGCCACGCCCATGGTCGTGGCGGCCTGCGCGGTCACATAGGACTGCTGCTGGGCGTTGGTGGCGTTGTGTGCGGCATTGGCCAGCGCCTGCGCGGTGGCCTGGTAGAGATTGCCCATCGCCACGGCAGGGGCGTCGCCCAGCACTTTGGTATTGGCCTGGGTGACCGAATCGGTGATCTGGTCGTTGACAGCGGTCGGGAATGCCATGTGATGCTCCTTGGGGTTGGCGGGTCAGCTACGGAACGACGGATCAGGAACCCAGGCCGCGGACGCGGGTGCTGAGGATTTCCTTGCTGGCCACCGCGGTGGTGGCGGTATCGATCGAGTACAGCGTGGCCACGCCCATGGTGGTGGCCGACTGCGCGGTGACGTAGGACTGCTGCTGGGCGTTGGTAGCGTTGTGGGCGGCGTTGGCCAGCGCCTGGGCAGTGGCCTGGTACAGATTGCCGACCGCCACCGCCGGCGCGTCACCCAGCACTTTGGTATTGGCCTGGGTGACCGAATCGGTGATCTGGTCGTTTACCGCGGTTGGAAATGCCATGTCCTGCTCCTGCGAAAAGGTGGAAGTGCGTGGTATCCAGTGTCACGGTGCGTGGTGCCGAACTGCCTGTGCTTCACCGTGGATGCAGAGTAGAAAGAAGCGCCGGTGGCGGATTGGTGGAATCGACGGAGAATGCGGCGGAAATGCTGTGAAGAAGTGCGGGAGGATGCGAGTGGAGCCGTTGCTGGATCATCGATTTCTCCGCATCGTCCACCGCCCTTCTACTGCTGCTCGATGTAGCAGGCCATTCGCAGGTACCAATCGATGGACTGTGATTCGGCGAAGCCTCGAAGCTCGGCCACCCAGTCCGCGATCGCATCCGCGCCCACTGGCGGCGGGAACGGAACCGGCAGGCAATTGTCTGGAATGCGGGTGGCCTGATACGCGCCCAGGTAGCCGGTCAGCTCGTTCTGCGCCACGATACGCACCGCGTCCAGCTCCCAATCGACTATTGACCCGGCAACCGGCCGATCGAGCCAGGCCTGGCGGGCCATCAGGTTGGCGTTGATGTCCGCTGCCAGCGCCGCGATGTCCTGGTCATCCGGCACGTCGAAACACACCAGATGGAACCGGGCGCCTTGAGGCGCGGTCTGGAAGGCCGTGTTGTACGCCATCACGAAGGGCGCGCCGAGCACGACGCCGGTTTCTTCCTGGAACTCGCGCCTGGCGGCATCTTCGGCGGGTTCTGCGTTGCCCATGCGCCCACCCGGCAATACCCATTGCCCGGCCTGGTTGACCAGTGTCGCTGGCCGGCTGCCGGCCCAGTTGCGGATGCGATCCAGCGCCGTATTCACCTGCACCCCTAGGTCGGCGATCGGCCATGCGGCCATGCCCGCAATCACCAGGTCGGCCCAGGGCGGCGTCGGAACGCCCGGACGCGCCGGCGGCCAGCGACTGGCTCCCATGCGCGCAGCACGGTTCACAGCGGCAAGCACGACGGGCACGGCGGCCTGCAACTGGTCGATGGCCTGGCCGGCGTTGCTGACGTCCGCGAGCGCCTGATCGATCGCGGCGCGGGTGGCTGCGCCGTTGAGTGGCATCGGTCCCGGCCATGCAGATTTCGCGGCCAGAGCGGCATGGCTGAGCGTGGCGTTGATGGCGGCCACAGCGACCGCATCGGCATCAGCTGGCGGGTCGGCGGCCACATTGGCCACCGCAACCAACGCTGCGGCCGCTTCGGCGACCAGGACCGGTGCGGCATATCCACTCCACCATGCATTGGTGATCTGCTTGCGTGCGATGAGGTACTGGTCGCCTGAGCGAAGGGTTGCATAGACCTGCGGCATGTCGTTTCTCCTGTTGGGAACGGCGGGCTGCGAGCCGAGGCGAACGCCAGGCCGGCAGCGTGGATCACGCTGGCGGCTCAGTGATTGCGATGCTCGACCAGGTACGTGAACTCATTGCGCGTGTTGACGCGCGGCGGAATGGGGGCCAGCAGGGTGTCGTAGCGGGCTTCCCATGGAGGTGTGTTGCGGCGGTCGAGGAACGGTCGTTCGGTCTCGTCGGGCAGATCGGGTGGCCCCGGTATGTCCGGATCCAGCTGCTTCAAGCGCGTGGCCAGGCTGCCGGCAACGGCGATGATCTTTTCGCAGAGCACTGCCCTGCGTTCGGGTTCTGCGAAGTCTTCCAGGTCGGTCCATTCGATGGTTGAACCCATTTCCGTGATGCGCTTCATTCCTTTCCACTCCAGCAGCGTCTCCTGCCACACTTCCGGCGTGGCCAGCACGCTCGGCAGCTCGGTGACGGCCCAGGAATAGGTCTGCAGATTCTGGGTACGCATCACATCCAGAAGCGATGCCTTCAGCCAGATGCCGGT
The DNA here is from genome assembly GCF_030291095.1 of Stenotrophomonas sp. 59. Lineage (NCBI taxonomy): Bacteria > Pseudomonadati > Pseudomonadota > Gammaproteobacteria > Lysobacterales > Lysobacteraceae > Stenotrophomonas > Stenotrophomonas sp. 59. Next base: position 2,392,882 of record NZ_CP127408.1, on the reverse strand, counting down.
CAGGTCCTTCAGCGCGCTGTGGTAAGCGGCCCAGTCGCCGTGGATCACCTCCGGCTCGTCGGCGTCGATCGCGCGGGTGGAGCCGGCATCCCATGCCAGCTGTTGCAGCTCGAGCTGTGGCGTCTCCCCCAGCTCGGCAAGGGCGCCGGTCAACAGCTTGCCGACCACCAGGTAGAGCAGGGCCGAGCGGGAGATCGCATCGGGAGAGAACAGGTCTTCGTCAGTCGGGTGCTTTCCGAGCAGGGGCTGGTACCGGCACCACGCCTGCAGCAGCACATGCCGCCAGTACCACGCGGTGAGCTTCTGGCCGCTCTTCTCGTCCTTCAGCTCCTTCTGCACCCGGACAGCGTGCGAGTAAGTCACGTCGTGGGTCTTGTCCATCATGTACAGGAAGTAGCCGCTGAGCGTCATCGGCAGATTCATCTGCGAGGCGTAGCCTTCGGACCAGAACTTGCTGCAGCGGGCCAGGACGATGCCCGGCGTATAGCTCTCCCAGTCCGGCTCGCGTAGCTTGTGACGGAGCAGGGCGGCGGGAATATTGATGCCATCGTCCACATTGCCGACGTTCAGCCCTTCGCCAACCTTTTCCCAGCTCGAGTAGCCGACGGGTTGCAGTTCGACGGGCTGCAGCTTCAGCTGGCGCGTATTGATGTGGGTGTTGAGAAGTTCGACCAGCTTTGGGCCGAACTGCAGCGCCCAGTCACCCAGCGTAATGGCATTGATTCCCTGCGTGCGGGCGCTCTGTATCGACGTCTGCAGCATTGCCACCAGCTGGCCCTTGAAGGCATAGGCGCCCTGGATGGTCTCGAACGGAAGCGGTGGCGTGACGAGTTCGAAGACGTTGCCGGAATCGGACTCAAGCTTCCATGGCAGGGTGCCGGTGATGTTGAAGACGCCCGCGACAATATGGGTGAACGCGAAGATCACGCTGTCATGGGTGCAGAACTCGATCTCGATGCCATAGGTGTTGTCTGTCAGCGCTTCACCGCCCTTGCCGATGTCGATGCCCTGGACCTCCGGGGGCTTGCTGACGATCCAGCCAAGCCGTTTGTCTATCGTGATGATTGCCATGCGAAGCCCCTGCATGAGTGCGCGACCGGGAATGGCCGGCTCAGGGGCATGCTAGAAACGGGGGTGGCCGCGGGAATCGGCCGAATCGACGCGCAATGCGGTGCCATCGCGCGGATCTGTGCCGATGCGGTGGAATCGACGACGGCGGGCCGCAGCCACGCCGTCGCCGGGGCATCAGGGCTAGAGCATGTACGGAATCTTGAACGCCAAGGTGAAGTCCGGCGCATCCGGGGTCAGGCCGATGCCCAGCAGGGTGACCAGCGTGGTGTGCTGGTTCAGCGCGTAGGTCACGCCCAGATTCAGTGACGCCGCATTGGCGTCGCTGCCGATCACCTTCGTCCACTTGCCGCCCTGGAAGCGGGTCGACGCACGGGCGCTGATGCGGTCGCTGAAGGACAGGCTGAGGCTGGTGCGTTCATTGAACGCGAAGGCAACACCGGCACCGAAGTACACCGAGCCGCCCAGCTTCACATCACCCGGGTTCACGGTATCCGGATTGCTGTCGATATCGTTGAACCCGCGCGGGATGGAGTGCACGTAGCCGATGTTGGCGAACAGGATCGCCGGGTCAGCGGTCTTGACCATCGAGAGACCCAGGTTGGCCTGCCATACGCCGTTGCCGGTGGGCTGTTCGCGCGGCACGGCGAAGCGGATGTAGTCGTCGTCATCACGCTCGATCACCTTCCAGTCCAGGCCGTACGGTGCGCGACCGGTTGGTGCGGTCACGCCTGCCGTCAGTACCGTCTCGGGCCGCCAGCCACGTTCCCCGAACAGCCGGTAGTTGGCGCTCAGGGCGATATCGCCCAGGCCGTTGCCATTGGTCTCTTCCTGTGCGATGGCAGCGGCTGCGCCGCCCGCCCCACCTTTCTGGTAGACCGTGCGCCGTGCAAGGTAGGGCACGTCTAGGTTGAGCGTGAGGTTCGGGCTGACGCCCCAGCGTGCAGCCAGGTTGTAGGTGAGCGAATCGGACTCCACGTTCTCGATGGCGATGTTGCCGAGGAAGATCGCGTCCAGTGCGAGGAAGCCGTTGAGGGTGAGCTGCTTGCGGTCGTAGCGGGCGTAGGTGAGGCTGTTTTCGACGGTGAATCGGCGGGAGAACAGGGCCGATTGCTGCTGCTTCACATCATCCACGCTGCGTCGCGACTCCTGCTTGGCCTGCTGCGCCTCGGCCGCCGTGCTGGCGTAGCCCTCGCTGCTTGGTGGAACGGTTGCACCTGCACCGCCCTGTGGTGTCGAGCCATGCTCGACTGCCGTTGCCGGAGCAGCGGCGACTGCCGGACCCATCGGTCCAACCCGGCCACCCAATCGCGCCTGCATGGCCTGCACCTGCATGTCCAGTTCGCGCAATCGCCGAACTTCCTGGGCGTAGTTGCTCTTGAGCTGCTCCAGCTGATTGGCCAGGGCCTGTACGTCCGCATTGTCGTCGGCCGCCGCCGGAGGCGCGGCGAGGGCGGTGCCCGCCAGCGCCGCCAGCGCCAGCGGGGTGATCCTCAGTAGGGTGTGCATGTTCGTGTCCTGCGTTGTGGAACGCGTCCCCCAATGCCGTGCCGTGCTACTGGCCCGGCCCCATGCCACGGTTCAGCGCGATTGCCTGGGCCACGTTCTGGCTCAACGGCAGGTTGCCGCCCGCGGTGTTCCTCACCAGTTCCAGCCGCAGCTGGTTGCTGGCTGCCTGGCCGTCACCGGCCAGGGCAATGCCCTGGCCGACGCTGCCATTGCGTATCCATTGCTGCACCAGTCCCTGGCCGTCCACCTGCAGCATCAGGCGTGCCTGGTTGCCGTCCAGCACGGCACTGGCACTGATGCCGGCCTGCTGTGCGCTGGTCGAATGAGCGCCGTCGGATGTCGCCGCGGGCACGGCACCGTCACGCACCACCAGCGTGGTGGCGTTGCGTGCGACGTTGCCGTCGCCGGCCACCTGCACGCTCTGCACCAGCCCACTGGCGTTGGCCAGTCCGGTGCTGTCGATGCTGCGGCCCTGCGTGCCCGGCAACGGTGCGTCGGCGGCGGTTACATGCACGCTGGGCTGGAAGCTCAGCTTCGGGGTGCCACCGCTCCGGAAGTCCATGCCCAGCGTCAGCGCGCCCTGCAGCGCGGCGCCGTTGCCGGCCTGCCATTGCGAGACCATGGTTACCCCGAACCAGGCCACGGTGTTTCCACCTACGGTGTAGCGGCCACGCATCAGGTTCAGTTCGGGATCCGGGATTTCCTTCAGGCCGCGTCCTGGCGTGCCCTCGGCTGCAAGCAGGGGCAGGGCAGGGGTTGCCAGCAGCAGGACCATCAACAAGGGGCGGCGGAACATGGCGAAGCCTCCTTCAGAACAGGTCGGCATGGCTGAAGCCGAAGTCGACCAGCTCGGCATCGGTGATCGGCCCCTGTCGCGCGAAGAGCGCGCGGGCACTGGGCCGTTCGTTGGGTTGCAGCAATACCGTGTTGCGATCGAAATCACTGCCGATCACCACGAACACGGCACGTGAGGGCCAGGCCGCCAGAAACTCCGGCAGGGCCAGGCTGCGGTTGCCGAGGATCGGGTCTGCCACTTCCACGATGCCCTCACGGACCTGCTTGAGCACCACGAAATGGCGGAAGCCGCGCACGTCCATCAGTACCAGGCCGGGAACGCGCAGTGTGCGCAGGCGTTGTTCGTCGATGCGGTAGCCGCGCCCACGCATGCCCAGTGACTCCACGTAGCGCTTGATGTCGAGCAGCGAAAAGCCACGTTCGGCGACCAGCGCCGGATCGGAAACCCCCATCATCCCTTCGATGACCGTCGCCTCGTCGGTGTCCAGGTGGTAGGCGTGGCGCAGGATGGTCGCCAGCGCCGCAGCCCCGCAGCTGTAGTCGGTGTGCTGGCGTACCACGTTGCGGTAGCGCCGCTCCTGCATGCTCTCCACTTTCTGCTGCAGCAGCGCGCCGTTGGGCAGTACGCCACTGAAGCGCACGTCGCCAGCCCACGCAGATGCAGTGGCCAGCAGCAACAGGCACGAAAGCAGGCGCATCGAAAGACGGCAACGGATCATCACGGTCTCCGGCAGCAGGGGGGAGCCCCTGTCCCAAGGGGGAGGAGGAACAGGGGCTCCCGGGAACCCGGCCATTGGCGGACGGCCGGGGTGTTGCGCTTACTCGCCGCTGCCACCACCACCGCCGGTGCTGGGCTGGGCGACTGCCAGGGCAAGGCTGTTGGCCTGCAGGTTGCCGGTGCCGGAAGCCACGTTCACGCCGATGTTGCCGGAGGCGCCGGAGAAGGCGCTGCCCGACAATGCCGAGGTGTTGGTGGCGTTGACGTTCACCCAGCGCGTGGTGCTGACCGTGCCGCTGAGGCTGGCATACAGGTCGGCCACGCCCAGTTCGACGAACTGGCTGGTGCCACTCTCACGCGTGTCGAAGCCCAGGCCGCCCACCCCCGGCCGGTTGGGGTTCATCGTGGCGTTCTGGATCTGGTTGTCCAGGTCGATGTGGCCGGTGCTGTTGCCACCCGGGTGCGGCAGTTCGCCATTCCAGGTGTCCAGATAGTAGTTCGCCATCTGGTAGGCGTTGCCGGTGCCGCGGTAGGTGCCCGCGCCATAGGCCAGGGTCAGGCCGCTGACACCGCCACGCATGCCGACCTGCACGGTATCCGTGTAGGACTGCACGAAGCCGGCGTTGCTGACCGTGTTGCCGGTGGAGACCTGGTTCGAACTGATGCTCGACTGCGCCACCGCCGTGGTCGCTACCGAGGCCGCGAGCGCGTTCTTCTGCTCGTTGTTGTTGCCAGAAGCGATGTTCACGCCGATATTGCCGGACGCGCCGCCGAAGGCATTGCCGCCCAGGCCTGCGGCGTTGGTGACGCCGGAGTTCATGGTGGCGTTGCCGAAGCCAGCCTGGTTGACGAACACCTCGGCGTCGGCCATGCCGAAGCTGAAGGATGCATCGGCAGCGGACAGCGACGCGGCGTTGTCCTGCGCGTTGTTGTCGCCCGATACCACGTTGAAGCCGAGATTGCCCGATGCACCGGCACCGACGCTGTCACCGATGGAGGCGCTGTTGGTGACCAGGCTGTTGCTGGTGGCGTTGTTGCTGATCGACTGGCGGTTGTCGATCACTGCGATGGCGGCCGAGTCGAGGTCGATGTCACCGGTGATGTTCGGGTCGCCGGAGAAGTTGATATCGGTACTCAACCGCAGGTCCTTCTCCAGGTTCACGTCGACGCCGTGGTTGTTCTTTTCCTTGCGTTCGTCGGCCTGGATGTTGCTGTGCTTCTGCACATTGACGTTGACGGTGCGGTTACGCACATCGTTGTCGGTGTGGTTGTGCGTGTCGTTGCGGGTTTCGCTGACGGTGTGGTTGTGGTTGATGTTCGCGTTGGCGTTCTGGTTGTCCCAGCCATTGGCCGCAGCGGCGGTCGAGGCAGTGGCAATCGCCATGGCGAGCATGGTCTGTTTGACGGTCGCTTTCATGGTGCCCTCTCTCTCATCAGGTGGTGCATCGGTTGGGTGGTTGTCACGGGCGGTCCTGCACGACCAGGCCGAGCACATTGGCCGTGTCGTTGCCGCTGCCCGCTATCTGATTGAGTTGCAGGACCCCGTCGAATCCCCGCAGCGCGGTGCTGGCCACACCAACGCTACGGGTGCCCGTCGCAACGCCGCGACCGGCGTCGTCCCGCCCCCCTGCCAACGCGGAACCTTCGGCGGCCAAGGCCGAGTCGTCGGTTTCGCGTATGCCCTGTCGGGCCAGCGTCGCGCTGACGACGTTGAGCGTCGTGTTGGCGATGCCGCTGGCCTGGTTGATGGATGCGATGCCGCTGGCGCCTGCCAGTGCGTCGCCGCCGATATCGGCGCGTGCGTGCAATGGCGCTGACAGCACCCGGTTGCCACGCAGCAGTTGCTGGGCGCTGATCGCCACATCGGCGCGCTCGCCGGTGGCGATGCCACGCAGGTTGGCCTGCTGGTTGAGGTCACCGGCGGCCTGGTTCACCGCGATCGCGCCATTGGCACCGGCCAGTGCGCGGCCGTCGATACGGGCTACATCCAGATAGGCCAGCATGCCGCTGTACTCGTCGCAGTGCGCAAGCGACGGCGCCATCGCCAGCATCAGCAGCGGCAAGTAGGGGCGTTTCACTTGCCACCTGCCGGGGCCGGACCCTGCAGCGGGAACTGGGCGAGGGCGCCGCGCACCGTATCGCCAATGCCACGTGTGCTGTTGCCCACCGCGCCCAGCGGACCGCTCATGGCGCCGCCGAGGCTGCTGCCGACCATGCCGTCGCTGCTGCGGCCGAGCGAGCCACCAAGGGCCTGCTGGGTGACGCGCTCGACCGTCGTCCCCCCCGGCGACGAAGCCGCAGCGGCGTGCCCTGCACCCATGCCTGCATAGTCCTCGTCACTCAGCTCGTCCATTGCGCCGCTATCGGTGCGGGTGCCAAGCGCGGCGGCGATCTCGCGCTGAGGCTTTGGATCGGCAATCAGCGCCATGCCCGGCGGTGCCATCCGGTAGGCGGGGCGCGCCGACACATCGCGCAACAGGACGATTTCGCCCGGTTGTGCCTTCACCGCTTGGCGCGCGCCGGAACCGGCTGCGTTCATGGCGACCGACAACAGGGCCAGCGCCAGGGGTGCCGCCAGGCCACGAATGAGGGTGGTGCCGTCCATGCCGATCTCCCGCGGTGGGTGCGGCGGAACCACGCATCAACCGTGCCAACTGCCGGAGGCCCGTGCCGCAACCGACGGCCGGGGTGCGGCGCGGCCGGGTGGCGCCAGGGCGTTACAACGGCGTCGGGAAATTGTTGGGATTGCGCAGCCCGCAGCTGCCACAGGGCAAGGCGGATGCCCGACTGTCGCATTGTTGTTACAGGTGACATCGCCGACTGCAACGGTGCCGCTTCAGCCGATGATTTCTTGACGCGCTGCTCATTGCGCTGGCGTTTAGCGCAGCGCTAGGATCCGCCCATCAAAGGCCGCCCCGGTGGCCGAAGAAGTCCCGGCGGGGGGCGGCACGCCGGTGATTGCCTGACAGTCCGCCGACGGTGTCCGGATGCTGGGGGAAGCATGGCGGCGGTCCCGGAGGCTTCAACATCGCGCTGTGTACTGTGGTTCGGCGAACCGCTGGCAAGCGAGCGCAGCGCGCTGGCGGCCGCGGGCTGGTATGTACGCAGCATCCATCCCGATCCCGGCATGGCCATTGGCCTGCGTGGGCGCGATCGACTGCTCGCGGTTGTTGATCTACGCCATATGGATGAGCCAGCGCTGCAGCTGCTGATGCCGTGGATCGAACAGCACCAGCATCTGCCCTGGCTGGCAGTGCTGCCGCCGAGCGCAGGTGCCACGCCAACGGCATGGCTGCCGCTGCTGCAGTTCTGCCTGGCGCGCTTCACGCTCCCGTTCGGCCTGCAGGACCTGGTCAGTGCGATGCGCCAGCAGTTCGATGCGGATGAACCTTCTGTCGATGGCGCGTGCAACGGGCAGGGGCCGCGCGCATTGATCGGCGAGAGCCCCGCGCTGCATGCCGTGCGCACGGTGCTGCACAAGTTCGCTCCGGTGGAGTTGCCGGTGCTGGTCACCGGTGAAACCGGGACTGGCAAAGAATTGGCCGCACACGCGCTGCATGCGTTGTCCGGGCGCGCGGGCAGGCCATTCATCGCCGTCAACTGCGGTGCGATCCCGGCCAACCTCGTGCAGTCGGAGCTGTTCGGACACGAGCGCGGCTCATTCACCGGTGCCGACAAGCGCCAGATCGGCGTGTTTGAAACGGCCCAAGGCGGCACCGTATTCCTCGATGAGGTGGGCGATCTGCCGGCGGAGGCCCAGACCAGCCTGCTGCGGGTGCTTCAGGAAGGCACCTTCGAGCGGGTCGGCAGCAGCCAGCCGTTGCGCGCCGACGTGCGGGTGCTTGCCGCAACCCACGTTGAGCTGGAGCATGCCGTGGCCCATGGCCGTTTCCGCAGTGATCTCTACTACCGCCTCAACGTGCTGCGGCTGCTGATGCCCCCGCTGCGCGAACGTGGTGCCGATGTGCAGCTGCTGGCCGAGCACTTCCTGCGCTGCTTCCGGTTGCGTCACACGGTGCGCGCACGCGGCTTTTCGCCGGCGGCGATCCAGGCGATGCGCCGCTTCGACTGGCCGGGCAATGTCCGCGAACTGCTCAACCGGGTGCAGCGCGCTGCGATCATGGCCGAAGGGGAACTGATCAGCGAGCGGGACCTGGAACTGGGCGCACCGGTGCCGGCCCCGCCCGGCGCGATGCTGCACGATGCGCGTGGCCAGGCCGAACGTGATGTGTTGCTTCAGACCCTGCGCCAGACCGGCTACAACGTCTCCGAATGCGCGCGCCAGATGCAGATTTCACGGGTGACGGTGTACCGGCTGTGCCGCAAGCACAGGCTGGAGCTGCCTGCGCAGCGCTGATCAGCCGGCCGGCACGTGCTTGAACAGGCGCAGTGGCGTGCCTGGAAGACGCTCGACCACGCCCTTGGCTTCCAGGTCCAGCTGCACGGCCTTCAGCCACCAACCGGCCGTGGCCCCTTGCGGAAACAGCGATGAGGGCAGGTGCGGCAACAGCGCCTGCTTCGCCTGCGCCACCGTCATCCCGGGAGGTTGCCTGGGTAAGGCACGCAGCAGGGCCGTGCGCATGGCCATGTACTTGGCACGATCCACGCGCTGGATGTGCACGGGGGTGGTGATGCTCTCGATCTCGATCCGCTCGGCCTCAGACATGGGTATCTCCCGCGACCTCGATGCGTGGGCTGCGGAAGCCCATGGCGATCCACGCCTTCATCAGCCGGGCATAGAACCGCAGCGAGCGGGTCTTCAGGTTGGGCACATCGTCGGGAAGGACAGAGGCGTCAGGAAGATCACTGACCATCGTCCGCATCTCCACGGCGGGTCGTATCGAGTCCGGCCACAACAGGCCATACAGGCTCAGCCAATGGCCACCGCTGAACTCCAGGAAGAGCGGGGTATTGCAGCAGCCCGCCAGGACGCGGCGGCTGCCGCCCCTGCTGGACAATCGCAACGCGCGCAGCCTGGAATGTCCGGCATCGATGCTGACGCGATCCTTGCGATGCATTACGAAGAGCGTCTGGCCGTGCGGGCCCAGCACGTCCGGTGCTTGGGGCATCGACTGCAGCATGGCGCCGGCCTTGCGGCAGCTGTCGCAGCAGCATTCGACGGTGGCGATGGGCTGGCCCGTGGCGGTCAGGCGCACCTGGCCGCAGGCGCAGGCAAGGGACTGGTGTGAGGCCATCTTCGTTTTCTCCTGGGGTGGTCATCCTCTCGACGAACCGGGGCGCCGGAAATCGACGGCATCCGCCATCAAGGGCGCATCCTCCGATAGCGGATGCGGTACAGGTCCAACCCTGCACCGTCCGCGCGCCGCGCCGAATAGGTCAAGGTGTCGGGTTGCGAGCCATCCAGCATCGCACCGTAGCTGTCGCCGGAGACCTCGTTCAAGGGGGAGGGCAATGCATGGCCCGCGTCATAACGGCCTCCACGCTCGTAGGCAATGAACTGGCGCACCGGTGCACTGCCGAAGTCCAGGGCGCGGGCAAGCACCACCGTTCGGCCGTCGCCCAGGAACGTGGCATCGAACTCCTGCGCGGCGGTATTGATGCCACCAGCCAGCGGCCGCGCAGGCTGCGCCACGCCGCCGATCATCGTGGCGCTGTAGAGGTCATGGCCGCCGGCACCGCCCGCACGATCGCTGGAGAACAACAGCGTACGACCGCCCGGCGAGAGCATCGGCGCGAACTCATCGGCCGCGCTGTTCACTGCGGGGCCAAGATTGACTGGCTCCCCGAATCGACCGTCGCTCGCCATGCTGACCCGATACAGATCGTCGCCGCCCTGGCCGCCTGCTCGATCCGAACAGAAATACACCACACGACCATCGGCGGAAAAGGCGGGATCGAAGTCACGTCCCGGCGTGTTGAACGAGACCGGCGTCGCTGGCCGCCAGCGCTGCCCATCGTGGCGGGAGACCCAGATGTCATACCCGCCCGGACCACCGGGCCGGTTGCGGCTGAACCACAGTGCGGTTTTTCCGTCCGGGCTCAAGGTCAGTCGAATCTCGTCGTACTGCGTGGATGCAACGCCCGGGGCAAAACGTTCGGCGGGGCCGACGATCTGCAGCCCCCTTGATGGAGACGCGGGAGGCGACGCAGCAACCAGCAGCATCACGGCCACCAACGCCCTCATGCCTGTCGCTCGAAGTCGCTGACCCAGTTGGTTTCCCAGTTGCGCCCACCATCGGCCGAGGCCGCCTGTTCCCAGCGCGCCGAACGCGGGGTAATGCGTGACCAGATCACCCGTGTCTGGATTGATCGACCGTCGTGCTGGTCTTCGCCGAAGAAGCGGCCGACACCGGCCTGGAAACCACCGCGCAGTGGCGCGCCGATCCGTGTTGGCTCCCGGCCATCCAGCCACCAGCTCAGCCAGTGCTGCTCCGCCGCATTCCAGGCACGGATGCCCATGCCGCGCAGCGGTGCTCCAGGCACGTCCATCAGGTTGTCACCCACGTTGCCGAATCCTCCCAGTACCGGCCAGTTGTGCAGGGTGCCGTTGAACGCGTCCCATGCATCGCTGCCTGCCAGCCGAGCGCGCAGGCGACGATGGCGCACGTTCCAGCGGCCTGCCAGGAAATCAAAATCGCCCGGTGCATCCGGCAGCCTGGGAAGCGGAGAGGGGACCGCAGCAGTGCGCCGGAACGAGTTGCGCCAGTTCACTTCCCAGTGCGCACCGGCATCGTCGGAGAACGCCTGTTCCCACCACGGCTCATCGCCATGGATGTCGTGCCAGCGGAACCAGACCTCGATGGGGCGTCCCTTGAAATCATCGCGACCGCGGAAGCTGCCGCCATCGCCCTCGAAAACGCCGCGCACGGGCGCTTCGATATGGGCAGGGTTGCGTCCATCGATCCACCAGATCGACCACGTGGAAGACACCGGATCAAAGGCACGCACGCCCAGGCCCCTGTAGGGGCCCGAGGGCAGCGCCATGACGTTGTCATCGATGGTGCCGAGCCCGCCCAGGGTGAGCCATACCGCGCTGGCGCCGGTGAAGGCTTCCCAGCGGGTATCGCCCACCAGGCGCTCCTTCAGCCGTTGGTGCTGGACCTGCCAGTTGCCCTGCAACCATTTCCAGTCCGCGCTGTGGCTGGCCAGGGCCCACCCGGAGGGCAGGGCGGTGGACGCCGCCGTGGCGGCCAGGGTGGCCAGAAACTGCCGTCGATCCATGTGCGTGATCCCCTACCGAAGGTGCCTCCATCGTTGCGGGCACGAGGGGGATTGACCACGCAGATATCGGGGCCCAGGCTAAGCCACACTTATGGTGACCCAACGCCAGCTTCCGTCGCTTGCCGCCATCCGCGCCTTCGAGGCGGCGGCACGGCTGGGTAGTTTCGCCCGCGCCGCCGAGGAGCTCGACACCAGTGCGGCATCGGTGAGTTACCACGTGCGCCGGCTGGAGGCCCAGACCGGTACCTGCCTGTTCCTGCGCCATGCACAGCACGTAGAACTGACGGCAACGGGTGCCAGCGTGGCGCAGGAGGCCACCCGGGCGTTCGATGCACTACGCGCCAGCTTCATGCGCGCCGCTGACATGGATGCGATGCGATTGCGCCTGTCCGTACTGCCAACGCTGGGCACCAGCTGGTTGACGCCGCGGCTGGGCAGCTTCCGCGCTCGCCATCGGAACCTCGTGCTGGAACTGGACCTGTCGGCAGAGCCGCAGGACCTGGCCGCCGGGCGTTTCGATGCCGCCATCCGCAATGGCCAGGGCGAATGGCCTGGGCTTCAGGCAACGTCCTTGTTTCCCAGCGTGTTCACACCGTTGTGCGCGCCAGCGCTGCTGCCTGCGGCGCGTTCGCTGGGCAGCACAGCAGTGGAGGTTCCCCTGCTTGGGCGGCCGGACTGGTGGGCCCTGTGGTTCTCCGCGCACGGGCATATTCCACCGCCGGCACCGGGCAGTTTCGTCGCGCCGTTTGCCGTTGAACATCTGGATATCGGCGCCGCGATCGCAGGGCAGGGCATCGCCATCGGCTCGCCGATCCTGTTCCAGTCCGAGCTGGATAGCGGGCGCCTGGTACAGGCGCATCCGGGTGTGGCCAGCGACGGTCGCAGTTTCTGGTTCGTGGCGCCCACGGCGCGAAGTGGCAGTCCGAAGGTTCTTGCGTTCCGTGACTGGGTGGTCGAGCAGGCTGGCGAGGCACGGCATGCGGCACGTCATTACCTGTCCCACATGGTGACGCCATGAACCAGAGCCCCGAACTGCTGCGACGCCTGCTACGTGCCAAGGATCGGATGGACCACGCCAGTCACGAGGACTGGCCGGTGGCCCGCCTGGCCGAAGTGAGTGCCGTATCGCCGGCGCATTTCGCGCGTTCGTTCAAGCAGGCCTTCGGGCTGCCGCCGCACCGCTACCTGCTCAGCCGCCGCATCGAACGGGCCGTGGCGATGTTGCGTGACACCGACCTGCCGGTCACCGAGATCGCCGCGCAGACCGGCTGGAGCAGTCTGGGCACCTTTGGCCGCATCTTCCGCGACATCACCGGCGACAGCCCGGGCAATGTGCGCGAGCGTGAGCGGGCCGGCCAGGCGACGCCGGCCTGCGTGCCGGAGTGCCACGCACGTGCCGCGCAGCGACCGGACCTGAACATCGCAGTTTTGGAGAAGCGGCGCCGTGAGGCGGTTGCTAACGTGGATCCCACCTGAGGGAGGTCCCATGACAAACACTGTGAACACGGTCGGCCTGTATGTGCGCGACCAGGATGAAGCACTCGCGTTCTATGTCGGCACGCTCGGCTTTGAAGTGCACACCGACGTGCGCAATGGCAGCTACCGCTGGCTGACGGTACGCAGCCCGGGCCAGGACGGATTCCAGCTGGGCCTGTTCGTGCCCGGTCCGCCCACACACGATGCGGCCACCGCGCAGGCGCTGCAGCAGCTGGTGGCCAAGGGCGCAATGCCGCCGCTGGTACTGGCCGTGGACGACTGCCAGGCGTGCTACACGCAATGGCTGGCGCAGGGCGTGGAGTTCACCCAGGAGCCGGTCGAACGCTACGGCGCCGTCGATGCCGGATTCCGTGACCCGTCCGGCAATGGCTGGAAGATGATCGAAGCCCGCTCCGAAGCGAGGCGCCGGCAATGAGCCGCGGTGGCTGGGCACGGCCCGTGCACCGCTGGACCTCGATCGTGTTCACCCTGGCGGTGATCGCCAACTTCGTCGTACGCGGGCTGGGGCAGGGCGAGCCGGCGGCGTGGATCACCTATTCGCCGTTGCCGCCCTTGTTCCTGCAGCTGTTCACCGGGTTGTACCTGTTCGCGCTGCACTACAGCGGCAGGCGCCGCAACGCCGGGCAGGGCGCTGCGGCTTGACGCAGGGTCAGGCGGCAGCGTCGGCGGCGTAGGCCGCCAACAGCGCCGGAAGATCCTCCATGCGCTGGAAGATCACCTGCGCACCGGCCGCACGCAGTGCCTCGGGCGTGCTGTGGTGCGGGCCGCCCTCGCTGAAGCCGAACACAGTGGCACCTGCCGCAACGCCGGCGGTCGCGCCGGTCACGGTGTCTTCGATGACCGCGCAGCGCTTCGGGTCCACGCCCAGTGCCGCGGCCGCCGCCAGGTAGACGTCCGGGTGCGGCTTGGTGTTCGGCATGTCCTGGCCGCTGTAGACGTGCTCGCCGAAGGCATCGAGGATGCCGACCTTGCCAAGCTGCAGCTGCACCTTGTGAAGATCGGCGCCGGAGGCGCAGGCAATACGCCCGCCGGTCGCCGCTGCGATCGCGCGTACTGCCTCCGGCGCGCCCTGGATCGCCTGCAGGTCACGCTCCAGCGCAACGTTGCGCTGCAGGCGGAATTCCTCCAGCCACTCCTCGGTGAACGGCTTGCCGGTGCGTTCTTCGATCAGCCCGGCCAGGTGGGCCACGGACTGGCCAAGGAAGACTTCGCCGGCCTGTGCCGGAGTCAACGGCCAGCCGCGTTCGGTCAGCATCTCCGAGAGCACGCGGGCCACCAGCGGCTCGGAATCGACCAGCACGCCATCGCAGTCGAACAGCACGGCATCGAAGGGGTAGGGGGACATCAACAGCTCCTTGCAATTGCAATCATGAGGCGGCAGGACGGCTATCTTCCCACGGCGGGACGGGCAGGAACGCACCCACCAGTGCATCCACCGCTGCACGCACCTTCGGTGCAAGGTCCCGGGTGGCGGGCCAGATCGCATGGATGGGGCCGCTCTGCATGCTGTCCGCCGATATCACACCCACCAGCTCGCCACTGCGAAGTTCTTCTCCCACCAGCCAGGTGGTCGCCTCACCGATACCGAGGCCCGCCAGAAGAGCGGATCGCAATGCCTCACCATCACTGATGCGATGCCGGCCCTGGATGCGATGACGGACGACCGTGCCGTCCGTGCCCGGCGTTGACCAGGGCAACGCATGTCCCTGCCTGCCAAAGGTGATGCAGTCGTGTCCGGCCAGATCGGCGATGTCATGGGGTACGCCGCGCGCAGCCAGATACGCTGGCGCCGCACATATCACCGAGCGTTGACGTCCCAGTGAGCGCGCGGACAGTGAGCTGCTCTCGGCCAGCGTTCCAAGCCGCACCGCCAGGTCGATGTTTTCCTCCAGCAGATCCACGGCGCGGTCGGTGAAGCTGACGTCCAGCTGCAAGCCGGAATGACGCTGTGCCAGCGCGACCAGGATCGGCATTACCCAGCGTTGGCCGAACGCAACGGGCAGGCTGACCCGCAGCACGCCCGCAGGTTCCTGCCGGCGCGATGCAGCATGGGATTCGGCCTCGTCCAGTTCCGCCAGGATACGGCGGCAGACCTGGTAGAACTCCGCGCCTTCTACGGTCAATGCCAGGCGTCGGGTGGTGCGATCGAGCAGGCGGGTACCCAGCCTCCGCTCGAGGGTCGCCACACTCTTGCCCACGGCGGATTTGCTCAGGCCCATGCGGAGCCCCGCGGCGGTGAAGCTACCGGCATCCACGGCCTGCACGAATACGCTGATGCCCTGCAGGCGCGCAGCACTGTAGGTGGTCATGGCTTCTTGACTGGGGAAATAGAGGCGCCAGTCTAGATCGAATATTCCGCCACTGACTACCAAGGGGCGTCAATAGACTGGGCGGGCGCACTTCCGCGCAGCTACGGGAAGCATTGTGTCCACTGAAACGATGAATGCCTGGGAATTGACCGGTCCGGGCCTGGCCCGACTCCGGCGCGTGCAGCGCCCGCTGCCAACGCCCGGGCCTGGGGAGGTGCTGGTCAGGGTAGGAGCGGTCTCCCTCAACTATCGCGACGCCCTGATGGTGGACGGCGCGCTGCTTCCGGGCCCCGTGCCTGCGCACTTCGTGCCGGCATCGGATATGGCCGGAGAGGTCGTTGAGGTTGGCGAGGGCGTGCGCCGCTTTGCTGTGGGGCAGCGGGTGATGGGCAATTTCTGGACGCAGTGGCTTGATGGGCCACCGCCCGATGCGATCCTCCAGCACGGTCTTTCCCTGGGCGGACCGCTGCCGGGGATGCTGGCCGAGTATGTGGTGCTTCCGGAGGACGTTGCCGTCGCAACGCCGCCGTCGCTGTCGGATGTACAAGCGTCCACATTGCCGGTGGCGGCACTGACGGCGTGGTTCGCACTGGTTGAAACAGGCCGGCTGGCGGCCGGGCAGACCGTGCTGGTGCAGGGCACGGGAGGTGTTTCGCTGTTCGGCCTGCAGTTCGCGCAGGCCTTGGGCACGAAGGTGATCGTGACCTCGCGCAGCGAGGCCAAGCTGGAAAGGGTGCAGCGCCTGGGCGCGTGGGCCGGGATCAACACCAGTACGGATCCCGAGTGGGCTGCCCGCGCAGTGGCGTTGACCGAAGGCAAGGGCGTTGATCATGTGCTGGAGGTGCTTGGCGGCGGAAATCTCGCACAGAGCGTGCAGGCGCTGGCCATCGGCGGACAGATCCTTCAGATCGGCTTCCTGCAGGGACGGGATCTGCAGGTGCCCGCCCTCCCGCTGATGTTGCGATGTGGCGCGCTGAGGGGCGTTTCGGTCGGCCATCGCACCAGCTTCGAGGCGATGAATGCCGCCATCGAACGCGCAGGCATCCAGCCGGTCATTGATTCAGTCCATGGGTTTTCCAATGTGCTGGCCGCCTTCGCACGGCTCCAGCAAGGGCCATTCGGCAAGGTGGTGATCCGGGTAAACGAGCTCTGATCGAGTGGTAGATCGCCTGTGCGGCGTCGGAGGCGCACGCACAGGCAGATGGGACCTCAGCCCAGGTCGCAGCCGGCCGGTTGCGGCCAGGTGGTGGCCGGCAGCATGTTCTTCAGCGATGCCGGGGCGTTGATCGCCACGTAGCTGGCACCCAGCAGCTCCTCCAGATCGGCGATGGTCACCAGGTAGCTGTCCAGGCTGCCGAGGTTCGCTTCGTTGGGGATGATCCAGCTGATCGCCTTGGCCGTGCCGGTGTTCGGATCACGGGTGATGATCGTCTTCCAGAAGAACTCCGGTGTCGGAATGCCATGGCTGGCCAGGAAGTAGTCGTTGACCGCATCGCCGTAGACCACGCCACCGTAGACATCCACCGGCGCGATGTCGCGGTAGCACTCGGCCACGTTCTCGGCCTTCACCCAGATGCCCTGGTTGAAGCTGGAGACCTGCGGGACGATATTGGTCATGTAGTTGGCGCGGCGGATGTGGGTCGCGTTGTCGTCCATGTGATTGGAGGTCACCAGATGGCCCCGGTCATAGCCGGACCTGATGCTGGCGTAGGAGGCGGTGCTGGTCTGGCCGAGGCAGCCTGCCGGCAGGTCCGGGTCCTTGTAGAAGCTGGACGGACGCGCGGCCGAACCGGTGTCTGCGGTCAGGGTGTATTCGTAGCGGGTGGCGCTGTGGATGCTGCAGTCATAGGTGAGCACGAAGCCGCCCTTGTTGAGGGTGACGACCTGGGCCTGGGCAGCGCCGGCGAAAGCACTGAGGACGAACGCGAAGAAGAAGCTTGCAAGGCGCATTGCGGTTCTCCAGCAGAAGTTCAGGGCGCAGCCGTCCGCCTCGACCTGGCAGGGCGAGGTCATGGGAAGACGGTGCGGAGTCGGGTGCGGCGGATTGCGGTGGGACGTGACCGCGTTGTTGGGCTGCGGAGGCCCTGCGGTGTCGTAAGCGTCACAAGCTGTCGTCTTTCGGTCAACGACGAAAAGACGAAGCTGTGACCGCCCGCAAGCACTGGAGAGGTGTCAGATCACGCGGCGCGTGGGTGCAACGTACGCGTGCTAGGCGCAGGGATGCCTGTCGTTGCCTGGCTCAGGGTGGCGCAAGCAGCACGTAGTCGCCGCGCCGCGCCCCGGGTACGAGCGTCCATCCGGGCCCAAGGCTCAGCCGCCATCCGCTGCCCTGCAGCGGCAGGTTCCCGGATGCAGGTGCCTGGACGAACACGGCCTTCCAGTCGTTCTGCATCAACGCTCCGTCGGTGACCGTCAGGGTTCCCCATACGTCGCTCAGCTGCATCGTGGGATACACCGTGCCGTTGCCAGGCAGCGGTTGCATGTTGCTGGGGTCGAACTGGATGCGCATGTTGCGAAGATCCAGCCGCAGTACCGGCCCTGTGACGAAGCGGGCCCGGTTGCGCTCGAGCAGCGCAAGGCGCTGCTGTTCGCGCTGCACTTCCCGGCTGTGCAGTGCAGGCCCGCCGTGACGCGCTGCGGCGGTACGCAGTGCGGATTCGTCGGTAGAGGGACTGATACGCGTGTGCCCTGCCAGAAGTGTGCCGAGATCCCGGGCGTGGAGGCCGAGATCGCGATGCCATCCGGGCGAAACCTGGTCCAGCAGCAGGCCATAGGCCGGACCGGTTGCATAGGCGAACGAACGGACGAAGCTGCGATCACCGGCATGCGCGCGGAGGTCATGAAGTGTGGCTTCGATGCGTGCAGAAGGCGTGGGGTTGCCGACGAGAACCCCGGTGTACTCGGCCAGGCCCTCGTTCAACTCCAGCGCGGCTTCTTCCTGGGCGGCGGCAGGGGAGCGACGGTAACGCTCAGCACGGAAGGCGAGCGCATCGTTCATCGCATTGCGCTGCGCGCCAGGGCCGGTCGCTGACAGGGCCGCGGCAAGTGCACGCCATTCCAGCTGCAGCCAATAGCGTCCTTCCAGGGTGTCGAGGTGCTCATTGCCGCCTTCGGCCGGCGCTGCGATCGCCAGCGTGGGCTGCAGGCGATGGAACATCTCGTGGGCCAGCAGCGTGCGTCGCCGCCCTTCATCCTGTGGCAGCGGCCAGAGCAGCTGCGTCCAGCGCGTGCCGGACCAGTCGACAGCAGTGTTGGCGATGATCGCATCGGGTGGAAGCTGGCCGACGAAGACCTTTCCACGTGCCTGCAGGTTGCCCTGTGCATCTGCATGGGATGCCGTGACGCGTCGGTTGCTGCGGTCTACCAGCATCATCGGCCCACACAGTGACGCTCCCCAAAGTTGGCCGTTGTCGGCCTGGCACAGCATCTGCGCCTCCTCGAAGATCGCCTCGGCGGCCACGTCAGACAGCTCCGCCCCGTCCGCGGACACGGGACCGACGGCACCCAGCATCAGGGCGGCAAGCGGGAGCGTCCGGGACCTCATGGCATCCATCCATCCTTTGGGAGGCTCCGTCATAGCATTGGTGCAAAGCTCACGACAATGCAGCAAACGTCATGCTGCGTCGCAAGGTGCCAGCCACCATTCGCACTGGTACGGTCCAACCCGTTGCACCACCACCGACGGGGAGAGACGACGATGCGCAAGGTTCTGCTGCTGTTGATCCTGCTGACCGGGCTGGCGCCCACCGCCTGGGCGGCGACGGTCAAGACCACCCATCGCACCATTCCCAGCTGGGATGGAACGCCTCTCGGGGCCTTCGTCATCGAACCGCAGGACGCGGGCAATGGCCGCTACCCGCTGCTGGTGATGCCCAGCAGCTGGGCGGTGCCCAGCGTGGAGTACGTGGGGGTGGCACAGTCGTTGGCGCGCCGTGGCTACGTGGTGATCAGCTACAGCTCGCGTGGCTTCTGGGAATCGGGCGGCAGCATCGACATCGCCGGGCCGGCCACGGTCGAGGATGTCAGCGCCCTGATCGACTGGGCGCTGGACAACACCCGGGCCGATCCCACGCGTGTTGGCGTCTCGGGCATCTCGTACGGCGCCGGCACCAGCCTGCTGGCCGCAGCACGCGACCCGCGCATCAAAGCGGTGGCGGCACTGAGTGGCTGGGCCGATCTCCAGGCCTCGCTGTACAGTAACGACACCCCCAGCGCACAGGGCATCGCGCTGCTGGTGGCGGCTGGCCTGGCCACCGGCCGTCCGGGACCGGAGCTGGCCACCATCAACCGCAATGTGCTGGTGGGCAACTACCAGGGTGCGGTGGACTCACTGTTGCCTGTGGCGGCGCAGCGCAGCCCCGGGGCCAGCATCGATGAGATCAACGCCAACCAGCCGGCGGTGTTCCTGGCCAACGCCTTCAACGACAGCCTGTTCCCCCCGGGCCAGCTGGTGGACTTCTTCAACCGCCTGAAGGGCCCCAAGCAGCTGCAGCTGCGCCATGGCGACCACGCGCTCAACGAAGCCTTCGGCGCACTGGGCATTCCCAACGAGGTCTATGACTCGGTTGGCGACTGGTTCGACCACTACCTCAAGGGTGAAGCCAATGGCATCGACCGGCAGCCTGCGGTGCAGCTGAAGTCGCAGAAGGGCAGCTGGAGCACGTATCCGAACTGGCAGGCGACCAATGCCGGCGCCATCAGCTATGCGTTGACCGCACCCAAAGGACTGCTGCTGCCCACCGGCGGCCTGGCCGAGAGCGGAAGCAGCACCGGCTGGAACTACCGTATCGGCAGTGGCCTGCTGACCGCCGCCAACTCGGGCGTGGCGATGGCCTCCGGCGCGCTGCAGATGATCAATCTGCCGCCAGGCGCCTATGTTCCGTTCGTGGGCCGAAACGCCGCCGGCGTCTGGCAAGGGCCGGTCCAGTGGAGTGCACGTCGCCTGGACGGCGCGCCGGAGGTGCGCTTGACCGTCACGCCCAGCCGCGCCAACACCACGCTGTATGCCTACCTGTATGCGGAGGATGTGCTGGGCAACGGCCAGCTGATCAGCCACAAGCCGTACACGCTGCGCGGCGCCACGCCGGGCCAGCCGAAGACGCTGGACCTGCGCCTGGAAGCGAGCAGCTGGAACATTCCGGCTGGCAGCCGCCTGACCCTGGTGGTTGATACGGTGGATCTACGCTACTCGGGCATCAGCCAGTTGGGCGGCACGGTGACCTTCAGTTCGCCAGCCAACGCGCCTTCGGTGCTGAAGGTGCCGCTGCATTGAGGCCAGACCCCAGGGCCGTCGCCCGATGCCAAGTCGAGCGGCGGCTGTTTCCTGATGGGGTCAGTTGCTGCGCGCCCGGGCGGCCGCCGCATTCGCGCGATTGATTCGATCCAGTCTTTCCTGCTTTTCGTATGCATCCTTGGCGTCCATCACGCCACTGGCAGCATGCAACCACCCGCTGGTGGTGCACCCGGAAAGCAGAATCGTGCAGGCAAGAGCAGAGGCGGCGAGGGTGACTTTCATCTGGATTCCTTGAGGTAGCGGTTGCCCGCACGTATTTGAGCGCCTGCGCGCATCGGGTGGGAGCGTCGCAAGGCTACTTCACGGCGGCTTAACTCTGTACGACCGACTGGCTGGATTTATTTGTATATTCAATTGGTTGGCGCCCATTTCGTGGCGTGGCCAGCAGGCTGGATACGTTTCACGGGAGTCGCGGATGTCCGCAACGACGATGCTGATCGCGGTACTGCTGGGTATGTCCGCAACGGAGGTCCCGCCCAGGGAGTGGCCGGACGTGCTGCAGAAGGATCTGGATGCTGCCGACGCGGCCATGCGCGGCAGCCATCCGGGTACCGTGGATCCGCGGAATCCTGGTTTCGGCGCGCAGCTGGATGAAGCACTGGCCCTTGCACGCTCGCGCACGGATCGGGTCACCAGCTACCAGGGTTACTGGTGGGCGATGAAGGGCTATGCGGCGTCTTTCAACGATGGCCATGTCAGCCTCAACGCACTTTCCGGCGCGCCCGTGCTTCCAGCGCAATGGCCCGGGTTCCTGACCGGTTTTGACGGCGATGCACAGGTGGTCATGACCGTGGAAGGTGGTCCGGGCCATCCGCCGCTGGGGGCTCGATTGCTGTCCTGTGATGGCATTGATGCAGAGACGCTGGCTGCACGCCGGGTGGGTGATTTCAGCGGGCGTTGGAACCTGCAGGCCAGTCGCGTCCAGGCTGGTGGTGAGGTGCTGCTTGAGCAGGGCAATCCCTTCGTGCCAGCACTGCGCAAGTGCATCTTTCGGATTTATGCACGCGACAAGACCTATCTGCTGCAGTGGAAACCGCTCGGGCCGGAGGCGCGGAAGGAGCGTCTGGACGATACACGGCGCAGCTTCCGCCCTGCCAACGGCTGGCACGTCTTGCGCGGCGGAGGCTACTGGATCACCACCAGCAGCTTCAACGCCGATCCCGCAGCGGGCAATTTCCAGCAGCTGACCCGGCTGCTGCAGCAACTCACTCCTGCAGCCGACGCATTGCAGAACGCACCCCTGGTCGTGCTTGATGTGCGCGGTAACACCGGAGGTGCCTCACACTGGAGTATCGAGCTGGCCCAGCTGATCTGGGGACGCAGGGCCGTGGAGGCACTGCGGGACGAAAGCTGGGTGGAATGGCGCACGTCCGATGCCAACATCGCTCAGCTTCGTGGATTCCTGCAGAAGCTGACCCAGGCGCCTGACACGTCGCCCGATCTGATCCGCATGCTCGAAACGGTAACCGACGGCATGTCGCGGGCCAGCGCGCGCGGCGACCTCCTGTGGCGTGAACCTTCCGAGGTACCAGCGGCTCCGGTGCGGCCGGAAGAGGGGGGCGATCTGCGGCGCCCTGGCAGGGTGGTGATTGTGG
Organism: Stenotrophomonas sp. 59; assembly: GCF_030291095.1. Taxonomy (NCBI): domain Bacteria; kingdom Pseudomonadati; phylum Pseudomonadota; class Gammaproteobacteria; order Lysobacterales; family Lysobacteraceae; genus Stenotrophomonas; species Stenotrophomonas sp. 59. The sequence continues at coordinate 2,370,916 of NZ_CP127408.1, read as the reverse complement.
CGGATGCCTCGTGTGGTTCGGCGTGCCTGGATGCCCTGGACCTGTGGAAGCGGCTTGGCGCGGTGCAGGTCGGTGTCGAGACCTCCGCCGACAGCCTGTACATGGATGTCAGGCCGGAAGCGCTGCCCAGTGGGCTGGCCAGAATCTCGGTTCCGATGAAGGTGTTCCGTGGTCGCACGCGCGGTTCCAATGCACCGCACACGCCTGACATCCGGTATGAAGGGGACATGCGCGATACGACCGCACTGGAGGCATGGATCCGGGGTCAATAGCGTGGGTCCAGGCCATGGGTTCCATGTGCCGGGGTGGGTTGTATCCGCCATGAAGGTGATGAAGCGGAACCAGTGCCATCCTGAAGGCACCTGGAGATCGCGATGCCATCTCGACCAAGGCCCGGGCAGCTTTCGTCGCTCTGCCGGGAAGAATCCTCCCGACCAACGGTGGGGTGGCCAGGTCTCCGTGACGCATGGGCCGTCAGCCGCTACCCCTGCCTACGCCCGGATCATGCAGGTTGCGCAGCTTCTTCTTATTGATCTTGCCCACACTGGTCCGCTCGATCGAATCAACGAACCGGACCTGCTCGGGGATCGCAAAGCGCGAGATATCCCCCGAGCGGCTGCGTGCCGCGACCAGCTCGATGATCTCCGCTTCGGTCACCTCGCTGCCCCCTTGCCTGACCACCAGCGGCAACGGCCGCTCGCCCCATTTCGTGTCGCTGACGCCGATCACGGCGACCTCGCTGACGGCTGGATGCAGCGCGATGATGTCTTCCAGTGCAAGCGAGGAAATCCACTCGCCGCCGGTCTTGATCACGTCCTTGATGCGGTCGGTCACGCGCAGGTAGCCACCCGCATCGATGTTGCCGATGTCACCGGTATGCAGGTAGCCGCCGGCCCACAGCGACGCCGAGGCCTCCGGATCATGCAGGTAGCCCTGGGTGAGCCAGGGTGCGCGCGCTACGACTTCCCCGGTGGCGATGCCGTCGTGGGCAACATCTGCCATGTCCGTATCGACGATGCGCAGGTCCACCAGCGGCACCGGCAGGCCGGCCTTGGTCCGCAGCGACAGCACCTCATCGGCATCGGTTACGGTATCCACATCGATCTGGGCGATGGTGAGCAACGGGCAGGTCTCGGACATGCCATAGCCGCCGAAGATGTCGATGCCCCGTGCCAATGCACGCTGCGCGAGCGCGCGGGGCAGGGCGGCGCCGCCGATGATCACCTTCCAGCCCTGCAGATCGGCCTGCGCAGCGTCCGGGTGCTCCAGCAGCATGTGCAGGATGGTCGGCACGCAATGCGAGAAGGTCACCTTCTCGCGGGCGATCAGTGCCAGCAGGCTGGCGGGCAGGTACCGCCCCGGGTAGACCTGTTTGATGCCCATCAGCGTGGCCACGTAGGGCAGGCCCCACGCGTGCACGTGGAACATCGGGGTGATCGGCATGTAGACATCGTCGCGATGCAGGCGTCCCTGGCGGGGGGCGCTGCCAAGTGCGGCCATCGCCGACAGCGAATGCAACACCAGTTGCCGGTGGGTGAAATAGACACCCTTGGGCCGCCCGGTGGTTCCCGTGGTGTAGAACACCGTGGCACGGGAATTCTCGTCGAAGTCCGGGAAGCGGTTGAGCGGCATGGCCTGGCGCAACCCTGCTTCGTACTCGCCAACGAAGCCCGGTGGCAGTGCGCCACCCGCATCATCCAGCAGGATGCGCGTGTGCAGGTCGGGCAGCTGATCGCCGATGGCGTCCAGCAACGGCAGGAAGTCCCGGTTTGCCAGGATGACCCGTGCGCCGCTGTGGTTCAGCGTATACGCGATCTGCTCGGGCGCCAGGCGTACATTCACCATCATCAACACCGCGCCGATCATCGGTACCGCGAAGTAGGCCTCCAGGTAGCGGTTGCTGTCCCAGTCCATAACCGCCACGGTATCGCCGTGCTTCACGCCCAGCGAAGTCAGCAGGCCGGCCAGTTGCGCGATGCGTGCCTGCAGGGTGCGATAGTCGAAGCGGACATGCTCGCCGTAGACGATTTCCTGTTCCGGGCTTACCGCCAGCGGCATCAGCAACAGCTGCTTGATCAGCAGTGGATACGCATGGGCGTCGGAGGTCGAGGTGGATGACATGGGGGTTCCTTGTGGAGGGCGTGTCGGTCACTGGACGTCTCTACGCCACACTAGCCATCCTGCCGTCCTGCACCAGCGTACCTAGGTACCTGTGCCCAGCTGCGGGCGATTTGCTAATCTCGCCTGGACATGCCGACCCTGCTCATCGCCGACGACCATCCCTTGTTCCGCGCGGCGCTGCATCGCGCGGCCGAAGAGGCGGTCGCCGACCTGCATATCCGCGAAGCCGATTCGCTGGACAGCGTGCTCGATGCGCTTGAGGGCCAGTCGATCGACCTGATGCTGCTGGACCTGCACATGCCGGGCAACCACGGGCTTGCAGGCCTGGCGACCATCCGTGCGCTGCAGCCGGGGCTGGCGATCATCATCGTATCGGCCAATGAGGAACCGCAGGTGATCCGGCGTGCCATCGACCTTGGCGCGGCCGGTTATCTGCCCAAGAGCTCGGGCCTGCACGAGCTGCAGGCGGCGCTGCAGTCGGTACTGGAGGGCGAACGCTGGATTCCGGCCCTTCTGCGTGAGCCGGTGGCGCGCGTGGCGCCCTTCAGCAGGGACGCCGACTTGGCCGCGCGGCTGGCCAGCCTTTCCGCTCACCAGTACAAGGTGCTGGGCCTGGTGGCCGAAGGGCTGCTCAACAAGCAGATTGCTGACCGGCTGGGTGTGCAGCTGCGCACGGTCAAGGCACACATGACGCGCATCATGGAGCGGCTGGGGGTACGCAACCGCGCGCAGGCCATCCGCGTACTGCACGAAATGGGACTGGCCGATCCCTCCCGGCAGATCGAAGAAGCGCCTGGGCCCTGATGGATCAGGGCGTGGCCGCAGTGCTCGCGGCCAGCAGGTGGTTGATCGCCCAGCGGAGTGCAAGCGGCTTGAACGGCTTGCTCAACAAAGAGAGCCCCGCGCCACGGACTGCATCGCGCGTCGCGCTGCCGGTGTCCGCACTGAGGATCACCGTCGGTCGCAGCCCATGCATGGCCGTCAGTCGCTTCCACAACGCGACACCGGTATCGCCGTCATCCAGGTGATAGTCGAACAGCCACAGCGCGGCCTCATGGGCTGATGCTTCGATCACATCGGCGCCGGTTGCCGCAATGACATCACAGCCCCAGGAGTGCAGCAGCTGACGCATCGCCTCCAGCGCAACCGGGTCGTTGTCCACCACCAGCACGCGGATGCCCTTGAGGGCGGTGCTGCCATTGACCATGGGTCCGCTGCGCGGTGCTTCCGGACGCTCAGCGCGTGTCACGCTGAGCGAGAAGGTCGAGCCGCGATCCGGCACGCTGCGCAGGTGCAGGGGGGCATGCAGCAGACCGGCGATACGGTGTGCGATGGTCAGGCCAAGCCCGAGGCCCTGGCCATTGCTGCGATCGATCCGGTGGAATTCCTCGAAGACCACCGCCTGTTGCTCCGGTGCAATGCCGGGGCCGGTGTCATGCACGCCAATCGACAGCCTCTGGCCGTGGCGGCGCACCCCCAGCAGCACGCCGCCACGGCGGGTGTAGCGGATGGCATTGGCCAGGAAGTTCTGCAGCACCCGGCGCAGCAGCAGCGGATCGCTGTGAACCCAGGCGTGGCTTCGTACATAGCCGAACTGCAGGCCGCGGGCGGCCGCGAGCACGGCGAACTCCTGTGCAAGCGGATCCAGTACGTTCGATACGGCGAACGGTCGAGGATCGGCCACCAGCCCACCGGCTTCCAGTCGAGAAATGTCCAGCAGGCCCGACAGCAGGTCATCGGTGGAATCCAGTGCACCACGGATCTGGCGCAGGAAGCTGTCGAGGAACTCCGATTCGATGTGCTGCGACATCGCATCGGTCAGCAGCTGCGCGGCATGCAGGGGTTGGATAAGGTCGTGGCCTACGGCCGTCAGGAAGCGGGTTTTCGCCACATTGGCGCGCTCGGCTTCCTGCACTGCCTGTTCCAGCCGTGCCGTGCGGTCCTGCACGCGGTGCTCGAGGGTTTCATTGCTGCGCTTGAGTGCATCTTCCGCCCGGCGGAACGCCGTGACATCGGTGAAGGTGGCCACATAGCCGCCACCCGGCATCGGGTTGCCGCGGATCTCGACGATGGTGTCGTCGGGAAAAACCCGCTCGGACAGGTGAGGCGTGCCACGCCGCATGTGTGCAACGCGGCGCTGCAGCGCCTTGTCGGGTGTGTCACCGGGGCTTTCACCGATCTTCAGCTGGTCCAGCGCCCATGCCGTGAGGTTGACCACGGGTTGCCCGACCTGCAGCAGTTCCGGCGGGAACCTGAACAACGCGGCGTAGCGGCTGTTCCAGGCCACCAGCTGCAGCTGTGCATCCACCACGCTGATGCCCTGGCTCATGTTTTCCAGTGCGGCTTCCAGCAGGCGCTGGTTGAAGCGCAGCACCTGGGTCGCTTCGCCAACGGCGCGTGTCACCGCATCCAGCGGCGCGGCGCCACCCTCGCGTGCGGCTTCGACCAGCAGCCGTGCCATGCCTGCGCCCACCACGGCCGTCAGCTCACGCTCGACGGCGGTAACCCGGTCATCATCCAGCATCTGCCCGGCGTGGCCCTCCAGCAGCTGGCGCGCACGCTCCTGGCCGAGGAAGCGCCCGGCGGTCCTGCGCAGGGAAGCGGCAGCCACCGCATCCCGCCTCCGGGGCAGCGGCGGACGCACGGCGCGCGACACAAGGGCAACCGTCAGCAGGTTGATCGCCAGGCTGGCGCCCATGCTGATCGCGATATGGCCGGGTTGCACGCGCAGCGAGACCACGGCCAGCCAGTGCAGTCCATCGGGACTGGCCGACGGTGTGGCGGCCGGGATCACCATCGGCAGCAATACCAGCCACAGCCAGGCCAGCGAACCCAGCACGATGCCGGCCATGATGGCCGGGGAAGGCGTGCGTGGGCGGTACACGGCCAGCAGCACCGCCGGCGCCAGCTGCGAGAGGGCGGTGAAGGACATCAGGCCGAAATCACTGAGTGCCTCGGTATCGCTCATCGCGCGGCTGTACAGCCACGCCATCAGGAACACGGCGAGGATGCCGGCACGTCGGAACGCCAGGACACGCGGGCGCAGGTCGGCATTGGCCACACCGCCGATGCCGCCGAGCAGGTGCGACCCGAATCCATGGTTGCCAAGCATGATCGACAGGGTCAGCCCCGAGAGGATCATCATGCCGGTGGCCGCGCTCAGGCTGCCCAGGTAGGCCAGCAGTGCCAGCAGGTGATGACCACCGGCCTGGGGCAGGGCCAGCACATACAGGTCGGGCGATACCGATGCCGGCAGCTGCGCCGCACCGGCCAATGCCATCGGCACCGACGGCAGCCCGATCAGCAGCAGGTAGACCGGGAACATCCAGCGTGCCGTCTTCAGGTCCGAGGTCTGGCGAAGCTCGACCACGCCGACATGGAACTGGTGCGGCAGGGTGAATGCAGAGATGGCGCCCAGCGCAACCATGGTGAGATAGTCCGGCACGATGGCCGGTGGCGGCAGTTGTGCCATCTTTTCCAGCAGCGGCGCGCCGGCCGCGTGCACCGACAGCGCGGCATACAGGCCGATGGCCAGCAGAGCGGTCAGCTTCAATACCGATTCCAGACCCAGAGCGACCACGATGCCGCGGTTCGGTTCGGTGGCCGATGCCTTGCGCGCACCGAACAGCAGGGTGAAGGCGGCCATCGTCAATGCGAACCAGAACGACATGTCCAGCTGCCAGCCCGCAGCTGTGAAACGATCACCCAACAGTGCCCCCAGCCCTTGGCTGACCGCTCTCAGCTGAAGCGCGATGTAGGGAATGATGCCGAGCAGCGCGACCAGGGTGATGGTGAAGCCAAGGCCACGATCCGCACGCAGCCGTGCGACCACCAGGTCGGCGATGGTGGCACTGTTGTGCTGCTTGGCCAGTCGCCCCAGGCGGAGCAGGAAGGGCAGGCCGAACGCGAAGATCAGCGCCATGCCAGCGAGGGTGGGTGGAATGGGGAAGCCCCATTGCAGCCCCTGCGAAGCGGCGCCGTAGTACGTCCATGCGGTGCAGTGCACCGCCAGGGACAGTGCGTAGATGAGCGGCCATGCCTTCGAAAGCCGATGCCCCCGGCGCTCGCCCCACAGGGCCACGCCAAACAGCAGTGCGGTCCACGCAATGCAGGCCAGCAGCACGAAAGAGGGCGTCAACATCGCTCCAGTGTAGGCAGAAGCCGGGCGCGGCAGCGCTAGGCTGCGGTCACGATCAGTGACAACTGCTCGGCAACCAGTGCCATATCACCATCGGGAAGCCGTTCGACACTCTTGTGCTGGGTCAGCAGCCACTGCCCGGGCTGGCGCAGCTCCAGCGAGAGCAGCCGCGAGCGGACGCGCACCTCCGAACCGCTCGGCACCGGCGCCAGGAAGCGCACCTTGTTCAAACCGTAGTTGAGCACGTGGGCGATGCCGGGGAAGCCGGCGAGGGCGGCCACGTCGTCTTCCACGGTCAGTGAGAGCAGCAGGAAGCCATGCGCGATGGTGCGCCCACCCGCCAGCTGTGCCTGCGCCCGCGCCGGATCGACATGGATCCAGTTGTGATCGCCGGTGGCATCGGCGAAGGCGTCGATGCGCGACTGGGCGATGCGGGTGGCGCCACTCAGCCGCTCGCTGGCCGCCCATTGCTGCAACGCCCGCAGGGCGGCCGGCAGGGCGGCGTCGGTGCCCTGTGGGCTCATTCCACACGCTCCAGCAGGGCCAGGATCGCACCGCGCGCCTCAGGCTCGGACAGCATGGGCGCGTGGCCGACATCCGGCACCTCCACCAGCCGGGCACTCTCCGACGTCGCCGCCATCTGCCGTGCAACGTCGGCCGGCAGGATGTCGGACAGGGCGCCACGCACCACCAGCACCGGCACGCGCGAGGTCAGACCGCGCACCGCGCGCCACAGCACCGGCCGCAGCAGCCACAGCACCCACGGTCGCGTGGTGCGGATCACCGCCGGGTCGTAGTCCAGTTCCAGCAGTCCATCGCTGCGCGTGCGGAAGGTACGCACCGCCATCTGTCGCCAGTCATCGGTGCTGAAGCGCGGGAACGCGGCCTTGCCGATCGATGCCACATAGGCAGTGGCCTGCTCGAGATCCATCGGCGGCACCGGCTTGCCCGCGTACTTGCCGATCCGTGCCAGCGCCTCGCGCGGCACCTTGGGGCCGGCATCGTTGAGGACCGCGCCAGCGATCCGCTCCGGCGCGCGCGAGGCGAGGGTGATGGTCACCAGTACGCCCAGCGAGGTGCCGACGAACACCGCCCTGTCGATGTTCTGCGAGCGCAGCAGCGCTACCAGGTCGTCGGCATAGGTGCGTGGGTTGTAGCTGGTGGGATCATGCGCACGCTCCGACCCCGCGCGCCCGCGCAGGTCGACCGCGATCACCCGCCAGCCGCCGGCAGTGAGCGTATCGGCCAGCGCATCGAAATCGGCACCATTGCGGGTCAGGCCGGGAATGCAGACCACGGTGCCGCGCGGTGCCGTTCCGGTACCCGGTGCATGGTCGCGCGCATGCAGGCGCAGGCCATCATTGCTGTTCCAGTACAGATCTACGTAGGACTGCATCATGCAGGGGCTTCCTGGAAATCGTAACGGATGCGCTAGAAATCGTAACGGACGCTGAGGCTATATTGGCGCGGCGGGCCATAGAAGCCAATCAGCGTGCCGACCGCCGGAATGTTGTAACCGGTGGTGCGGTATTCCTTGTCGGCCAGGTTGGTGCCCTGCAGCGAGAAGGTCCAGGCGTCATCCAGGCGCCAGATCACACCGGCATTGACCAGTCCATAGCCGTCCTGGCGGATCACCGGGCTCAGGTCGGTGGTGGGCCAGACCTCGCTCTGGTAGCTGTAGCTCACCCGCGCAGAAAGGTTGCTGCCGTTGGCCAGGTCAGTGCGGTACTCCACGTTCAATGCACCCGAGAATTCCGGCGCATTGGTGAACTTCATCTGCCTGGCCACGTTGACGCCGCGATCGATGTACTCATCGTACTTCGTGTCCAGCCAGGCCAGGTTGCCCGAGATCAGCCAGTGCTGGCTGGGCAGGTACTGGTACTCGACTTCCAGGCCCTTGACGGTGCCGGCGCCGGCATTGGTGAAGTCGCCGAAGAAGGAATCGTCGATGCCATCGCCATTGGTGTCCAGGCCGGTGAACACCGACAGCTGGATATCCTTGTACTTGTTGTAGAACGCCGACAGGTTCAGGAACAGGCGCTGGTCGAAGAAGGCCATCTTGCTGCCGACCTCGTAGCTGTCCACGGTCTCATCGTCGAAGGGCTCGGCCGAGCGTGGTACCGCCACCGCGTTGGCGCGGATGTTGTAGCCGCCCGACTTGAAACCACGCGTGGCCAGCCCGTAGACCATGATGTCCGGGGTGATCTGGTAGTCCAGCGAAACCTTGGGCGAGACGTTCTTGAAGTTGGTCTTCTTGTCGAAGTCCGCCGTCACCGCCACCGGCCGGCTGAAGCCCGGGTCAGCATAGAGGCGGTTCAGCACGATCGCGCGCTTGTCCTCGTCGGTGTAGCGGGCACCCACATCAAGCTTGAGCCTGCTGGCCAGGTCGAACGTCCAATCCGCGTACAGCGCGATGCTGTCGGTCAATACCTTGCCCTGGTTGTCGGCGAACTGGGCGCTGAAGTAGTTGTTCTGGATCTGGCCGCCGGCCTCGCCACTGAACTGGTACAGGCCGACCACGCCGCGCACCCGTCCGCCGGCGTCGTAGTTCAGCTGCACCTCGTTGCTGACCTGCTCGTCGTGGTAGGTGCCGCCCACGTCGGCCAGCTTGATCGGCGTGGTGTCGAAGTCGATGTTGGCCTCGCTGTCCGACTCACGCTTGGCCACCACATACTTCACGGCGATGTCGTCGTTCGGTCGCCAGTTCACCGTGGCCGACGCGCCCTTGGTTTCCACGTTGTTGAGATTGCGCATGCCCGAACGGATGTCGTAACGGCTGTCCATCGGCGGGTAGGCGCGCAGGAACGGATTGGGCGCCAGCATCTTCGAGCCGCGCATGCCGGACTGGTCGTCGATCCAGTCCAGTGCGAACTGCACGTCGAAGTCATCGCCGGCGTACGCCCCCAGGTTCACGCGCGCCGCGTTGATCTGCTTGTCGCTGACCGGCTGGCCGTTGAAGGTGTTCTCGCCAAATCCATCGTGGTTCATGCTGGCCACCGCCACGCGGGCACGCAGGCCGCTGTCGGCACCGCCGATCGGACCGCCGATGGCTGCCTTGGCATCCAGCTGGCTGTAGTTGCCCACGGTGACCTGGGCGAAGCCCTCGGTCTTGGTGGGCAGGCCGCGCGAGATGTACTTGATCGCGCCACCAATGGTGTTCTTGCCGTACAACGTGCCCTGCGGGCCGCGCAGCACCTCGATGCGCGAGACATCGAACACGTCCAGCAGCGCCCCCTGCGGTCGCGCGATGTAAACGTCATCCAGATAGATGCCTACGCCCGGGTCGGCGCCCCAGGTGGGATCGGACTGGCCGATGCCGCGGATGTAGGCGGTAACCGTGCTGCTGGCGCCACGGGCGGCGTAGATGGTCAGGTTCGGTACCTGCGCATCCAGGTTGCTGATGTCCTGGACATTCATCCTGTCCAGAGCCTCCGAGGTGAAGGCGGTGACGGCGACCGGCACCTCCTGCAGCGTTTCCTCGCGCTTGCGTGCGGTGACCTTGATGCTGTCCAGGTTCGTGGGTGAAGCGGTCCTGCCTGCCGCCGGCACGGCCTCTGGCGTGTCCTGTGCCAGTACCGGCCCGGAGGCCAGCAGTGCGCCGATCATGAGACTCAAACAATTCCGTTTCATTCGGTCCTCCCCCAGGCAAGTGCTCACAGATGGCCCATTGCCACCCCTGCAGCGAAGGCTAGCGGTGTCATCCGGCAGCGGCGAGTGGACCTAGGTCCAGTCGGCAGTGGCCGCCGGATGCGGATACTGGGCGTGCCCCCAGCCGGACGCGCTCCCCGGTACCACTTCATCCACGACTCACGCATGAGGATCTGGCCATGAAATCCGGAATCGATTCGATCAAGGCGGTACTGCTGGCGCTGTGCTGCTGGCTGGCGTCGACGGGCACCGTGCTCGCCGCGGGCGCTGCCGGGCATTGGGACATCGGCCTGTACGGAAACCTGTTCGGCGCCCGCGAGTACCAGGTATGGGTGCCGGCCGGCTACAGCGACCAGCAGCCGCTGCCGTTGCTGTTGGTGCTGCACGGCTGCGTCAACGGCCCCAACCTGATGGGCGAGGCCTCCGGCTTCAACGATGTGGCCGACACCGAAGGTTTCATCGTGGTCTATCCGCGCCAGAACGTGACCTCCAACCCGGCGCGCTGCTGGAACTGGCAGCTGCCGATCAACCAGGCCCGTGACAGCGGCGAGGCGTCGATCCTGGCCGGCATCGTGGACAAGGTGAAGGCCGGTTACAGCGTCGATCCGCACCGGGTCTACGTCACCGGCATTTCCGCCGGCGGTGCTATGACCTCGATCATGCTGGCCTGCTATTCGGACGTGTTCGCCGCTGGTGCCATCCATTCCGGCGGCATGTTCAAGGGTGCGACCACCATTTCCGGCAGCGCCTACGCGTTGCTGGCCGGCAGCATCTATTCGCCGGACAGCAACGGACGGCTGGCCTGGCAGTGCTCGGGCTCACCGTCGCCGCGCCCGCTGCCGGTGCTGGTGTTCCATGGCAGCGCCGACCTCACCGTCAACCCGGTGAACGGCCAGCAGGCGGTGCGCCAGTTCCTGCAGACCAACGACCTGGCCGATGACGGCCAGGACAACGACTCGGTGAAGTACGTGCCGACCAGCACCTACCATGGCCAGGTGCCGGGTGGGCGTGCCTATACGGTGGACACCTATGCCTATGGCGGTCGCACGCTGGCACAGCACTATGTGGTACAGGGCATGGTGCATGCGTGGAGTGGCAGCCAGTCGGGCTTGCCGTTCACCGACCCGAAGGGCCCGGATGCCACCTTGATCACCTGGTTGTTCCTCAAGGATTACCAGCGCTGAGGGGCAGGGCGGTCACTGACGATGCGGGAGCCGAGGGCTCCCGCACCGCCTGGGTTTCAGCGCCTGGTCCGCGCAGCCGGGCACCCCGTTCGGCAAGGAATCGCTTGGGCGGGGCGCCCACCGTCTTTCGGAACATGGTCACGAACGCGCCCGAACTGTCGTATCCCAGGTCATCGGCAATGGCTTGCACCGTACGGCCCTTGGCCAGCATCGGCAACGCGACCACCACATGCAGCTGTCTGCGCCAGCGCCTCACGCTCAGACCCGTCTCGCCGGAGAACAGGCGGGACATGTTGCGCTCGCTCATTCCAATCCGGCTCGCCCACACCTCAAGCGTGGCCCGCTCAGCCGGGGCGGCCAGCATCGCATTGGCGAGCTTCCGCAGCCTTGGGTCGGAGGGCATGGGCAGGTGCAGCCATTCCGGCGGTGCCGCGATGAGTTCGTCCAGAAGCACAGCCATCAGGCGAGCGTCCGCACTGCCGGCTGCGTACCACCAGGGAAGCTGTGAGGTTCGTTCAAGCAGGGCACGCATGAATGGACTGATCGCCATTGCGAGGCAGTGTGTCGGCAATCCAGCGATAGCCCCAGGCTCCACGAATACAACGAAGCCATGCGGCTTTCCCGTGCTGCTGGCCCGATGGGACAGCCCTCCGGGAATCCAGATCGCCCCCTGTGGCGGGACGACCCACAGGCCTGCAGGGGTCTCCAGCGTGATCAATCCGCTCGTGGCTACCAGGAGCTGGGCTTTCCGATGCTCATGGAAGGGCATTTCCCAGGCGTCGGTGATGGGGTCCACGCCCAGCACCATGACCGGGCTGTCGACGAGATCGGGGTAGTCCGCGCCGATACCCTCCAGTTCGATAGCTGACGTCACCACTGCATCGCCCGGCACAGCAAGGCGAGGGGGAAGTGCGCGCTGTCAATCTTCATGGTCCGCCTGCTGCGGTTCACGCCTGTGCCAGACACAGACGAATCCCATCAGGACATGAACGATCGGCAGCTCCTTTCTTCCGGTTTCGGCAATCAGTGTGGTTGCACGCATGCTGGCATCCTCTTCTGTCGAGGATCAGAAGCGTATTGAGCCAAGCGGGGGGCGTCATTCGACAGTTCCGCCAGGTGATTCAGCAATCCGGCCATCTGCCGTGCAGCGGCCCTGACCAGTGCTCCGCCCGATGCGCTACAGCGCTGGAACCGTGATCCTCTGCAGGTCGAGCTTTGCCCGCAGGGCGTAGTGCTTGCGGGTGACCGGCACGACACAGGTCAGGCGGGGGGCAACGTAGTCCTTGAAAAGGGGCGGCCGCGGCGACGAAAGATAGAACCCGCGGTCCTGCCTGACCGCCGCCGGCAGCAGAACCTCGCTGAGGTCGCCGTCGGATGCATCTGTGACAAGGCAGGGCACATGGCGGAAGCCGAGCTTGCGCAGCAGGTACAGGCGGTGGGAGCCATTGGTCAGGATCACGCGCTTGCCGAACCGGGTGGCACTGATCAGGTTGTCACTGAAACCGAGATAGATGACGACGGCGTGGCTGGCCGCGCCGAACGGCTCGTAGCCGGTGATGGTGGCCGGATCGAGGGTCGCCACATCGAGGAAGCGCAGGTCATTGGATGCGGACGCAAAGGTGTAGCTGCCATCGGACTGGGTGAACCGGACGCTGGGGTGGGCATGGCGTCCGCTGCGGGAGACGAGCTGCATGACCTCCTGCGCGGTGGGCGAGGCGGACATTGCCGCTGCCAACTGGTCGATGTGACGCAGGTTGATGCATTCCTGGAAGATCACCAGTCGATCAATCTCGACCATCTGCCAGGAGCGCGGCAGCACGCTGGTCATGCCGTGCATCGAGGGTTGCCGCAACGCCTGATCGGCCAGCGGCATCATCTCCTCGGGCAACGGCTGGACAACAATGGCGTCCGCCTCATTCGCCTCGTCCTGGCGCAGGCGATGCACGTCGTTGCGTGCGGCCTTCCAGTCGGCCACCAGCGCGGCCTCGTCGAAACATCCGGGCGGGCAGCGCTCCCTGATGAAGCGGACGAAGGCCGGCAGCGGAAACAGTCCCTTCAATAGAACGGTCGCGTCCAGGCCGTCGTCAGTGATCTCGCTGCTCATCCATTCTCCACCCCGGGGATTGCATCAACGGCCAACAGGCCGCGCCATTCGTCACGTCAAAATAATATGTTATATCGTAACATTTCGGTGCCTTGACGGCAATCGCCCTGCAACGTGCGTGGCGATGGTGGCTTGGCTGCTCCGTATCCAATGCAACGTCTGGATACATCCACTGACTAGAGGAGATGTTCATGAACGAGCTGATTGAGCTGGGTGTAGTGGCAGGACAGCAGAACCCTGAAGGACAGGGTGTGGGTGGTGAACTGATCGAGCTGGGCTCGGTGGTTTCGGAAACGAAGGCGCACAACCACGGCACGTTGTGGGATGGCGTCTTCCCGACCACCTCGCCCTGATCTGCCGCGCAATGCAGTCACTGCGGTGCATGCCTTGCATGCACCGCTTCTTGGTCCCAGGGCAGGAGAGCACGTGATGGAGCAGGGCGCCGCCCCCTATTTCCTGTCGAAGCAGGCGCATGTCTGCGTCACCGCTGATGCGATGGTGATCCTTGACCAGGGCACGGGAAAATATCTCTCCATCGACAGGCGTGGCGCCGCAAGCCTGGGAGGCCTGGTTCTCGACTGGCCCTTGCCCCCCGATGGGCAACGGATGCCAAAGCTCCTCCAGTCGCTGATCGATCGCCAGCTGATCACCCGGGATCCACGTCAGGGCAAGTCCGCCGCCAGCCCCAGTCTGGAACTGCCACGGCACTGGGTGCGCGAGGGTGAGCCTAGGGGATGCCCGAAGATCACCGCGCGCGACGTGGGAAGGTTCATGGCGTCGGCTGCCCATGCCGCGTGCTGCAGGGCGGTCCTGCCTTTCAGCGCCACCGTGTCATCGGCCCGCAGGCGCGCCGACATCGCCCAAGGCAAAGCGGCAAGCCTCCAGGAGCTGGCCTTCCTGGTCCGGGTGTTCGATTGGCTCCGGCCCGTCGCCTTCAGGAAGACCGACGAGTGCTTTCTCTACTGCCTGGCGATGAGGGAATTCCTGTCGAAGTACGGGATCGTTCCTGCCTGGGTGTTCGCGGTCAGGACACAGCCGTTCGCTGCGCACTGCTGGCTGCAGCACGGTGACCACGTGCTGACCGATATTCCCTTCAACCTGCGCCGGATGGTTCCCATCCTGGTGCTGTAACGAAACCCGTCGCATGTATCGATACATCGCCGTGCTCTGGAACACGTTCTCCGAATCCGCAACGGCCCAGGCAGGGCAGGCGGTGGCAAGGATCGAGGCCACGCTGCCCGGTGCCAGCTGCGTCATGAGCGGAAACGGGGCTGCGATCTACGCGCAGACTGATAATCCCGGCTATTTCGAATGCAATCGATCCGGTTCCCTGGTGGTGCTCGGAACGCTGTTCCACAAGCATTTCGGCGCAGGCATCGTACCTGGGCGCGTAAACCTCGATGCGGACTCGGCCGACAGCGCCTGCAGCAGCCTCGGCCGCAGCATCGTCGAGCAGTACTGGGGCCGGTACGTGGCGTTCGGCTACCAGGCGCAGACGGCGAGCTGGTTTGTCCTGCGCGATCCCACTGCGGAGATCCCGTGCTACATGACCACGGCGGGTCAGTTGACGGTCGTCTTCTCCAACATGGAGGACTGCCTGAGGCTGGGCCTGCGCGATTTCAGCGTGGACTGGTCGTTCCTGTCCTACTCCCTGCTGTACCCGTTTCGTGATGGCCTGCAGACCGGGTTCGAGGAGGTCACTTCCGTTGAGCCCGGCGAAGCGGTCTCGATCCGCGATGGCGAGCCGGTCGGTCGGCAATGCCAGTGGGACGTGGTGCGCCTGGCCCGCGACCAGCCTGTCGAGGACATCGACGAGGCCGTGCAGCTGGCCCGTTCAACACTGCTCGGCTGCATCGGCGCGCTGGCCGGACAGCACCGGAAAATCCAGTTGCAGCTGTCCGGTGGACTGGACTCCTCGATCATCCTGGCGGGCCTGCTGCATGCGCCCTCAGCTCCCGAGGTGACCTGTATCCATCATTACGATGACGGTATCGGTGCGGACGAGCGGCGGTTCGCACGAATGGCGGTCGAAGGGGCCCGGCAATCCTCGGGCAGGCACTGCGAATTCATCGAGTATCGGCGGCAGCCACACTGCGCGCTGGAAGAAATCATGACCTTCCCGCGGACAGCGCGGCCAGCGCATTGCTCCGGCTATCTCCTCCATCGACGCGACGTGGACTTCGACGGCGACACCGTACAGTTCACCGGTGTCGGCGGCGATGCAGTGTTCCTGCGCTTCAAGGGCAACGCCGCTGCGATCGACTACGCCTGGCGTCGTGGCATCGACCGGGGATTCTTCCGCGTGGCCTTCGAAACCGCGCAGTCCGGCGACTCGCTGTACGGCGTACTGCGGGATGCGCTCGTCCATGGCCTGCTCAGGCGTCCGGCCAGCATCAACGGCCGATGGGGCAAGCCCTGCCCATGGGTGCGGGTGGAGCGCGCCGAGCAGGATGGCATGCAGCCGGCCTGGCTGCGGCATGCCGTGGAGCAGCGGCATCACGTATCCCCCTACAAGCTGGCCCATATCGGCCGGATGATATTCCCGACCAGTGTGCTTGATCCGTTCGAAGGGGCGGGACGCTGGCATGGCGTTTCACCGATCAGTGCGCAGCCGCTTGTCGAGTTGTTCGCGCGCATACCGCTGCACCTGCTCATGGCGGATGCGGAGGACCGCACCATCGCGCGGCGTGCGCTGAAAGGCCTGTTGCCGGAGGCGCTGCTGTCGCGAAAGGTGAAGTCGTACCTGGATGATCACTCCGTGGCCGTCACCCAGGGGCACCAGCCGTTCATCCGCAGTCTGCTGGTCGATGGGTTCCTGGCCAGGCGTGGCTACCTCGACAGCGCGCTGGCCGATGCGGGCATCCGGCGGGTCAGCCCGGATCATTCGTCGCAGGTGCTGGGCATCTTCGGCCCGCAGATCAACATCGAAGCCTGGCTGAGGCGCTGGTCCGGCCAGCCGGGCCAGCAGGTTGCCGGCGCGGTCTAGGCGTTCCGGCTCATCTCTTCCAGGTAGAGGCTCTCGAGATCGTTTGCGGTGATCGTGCTGGCATCCAGCGTCCTGCGCAGGCGGCCGGCGCGCATCAGGCCGATCGTGGTCGCCACCTCGCGGGCCCGGAACAGATCGTGGGTCGCCATCAGGATCGCCGTGCCGCGGTCACGCTCCCGCACGATCAGCTCGTGGAACTCGGCCGATGCCGTGGGGTCCAGGCCAGAAGTCGGCTCATCCAGCAGCAGCGCCTTGGCTTCCTTGACGATGGCCAGTGCGATGCCGACCTTCTGCCGCATGCCCTTGGAATAGAGGCCTACGCGTCGGCCAAAGGCCTCGGTTGCCAGCCCGGCGGACCTGAGCGCCTGCTTCAGCCGCGCAGGTGAGCGTTCCTCGACACCGGCCAGGCGGGCGAAATAGTCCAGGTTCTCATAGCCGGTCAATTCGTCGTACAGCGCCACGGTCTCCGGGATGTACAGCAGCCGCCGGCGTACCTCCTGTGGCTGCCGGTGCGCGCTGAGTCCGTCCACATCGGCCGAGCCGGAGGTGGGCTTCAGGAACCCGAGGAACAGTTTGATGGTCGTCGACTTGCCCGCGCCGTTGGCGCCCAGCAGGCAGAAGATCTCACCCGGCTTCACCTCGAAGCTGACGTCGTCGAGCGCCCGATGCGCGCCGTGTTCCATGACCAGGCTTTTTGCAGACAGCATGTGGATGTTTCCTCAGGGCGTAGCCAGCCGGCCGCGCAGCGTGGCGGCAGCAAGCAGGACAATCAGGCTGGCGATGATCAGTGCGGCAAGGTCGGCCAGGACACCCCGCTGGGCAGCGCCTGCGGTGTCGCGGAACTCGAAGCAGGGGAGCGCCTCGTACTCGTCGAGGGTCTGCGGCAGATCACGGTCCAGATAGCCCTTGTGCAACAGCCGCCGCGCCTGCCAGAAGGCGTGGACCTGACGCTGGAACTCGAGCGCGCGCCCCGAGTCCGAGCCCGCAATGCGATCGAGCGCATCCTGGGTGGCCACGGCGGGCAGCACCAGCCGCACCCTGTCCAGTACGCGGCGATGCGCTGCCTCCGCCTGCGCATGCGAGGCGATCAGCCTGGCCAGCTCAAGATCGGCGGCAACCCGGTCTGCATAGGCCTGGCGCACTGCATCGGGGATGACGGGTGATGACGAATGCTGGGGTGCCGGTCGTGCGAGGTGCTCGCGCTGCTGGCGCTTGGCGATGTCTGACTGCCTCGCCTTCACTTCCGTGGCGAACTGCATCTGCGACGGTGGCGGCGCGATCAGGTTCACCGCGGCCAGGGTCAATGATGGGGCCATGACCACGATCAGCAGCCACAGCGCGCCGGCGGCGATGGCGGCCTCGGTGGTGCGGCGCGAAAGGCACGCGATGAGCAGCGCCAATGCCAGCCAGAAAGCACCGTAGGCGAGTACGGTCAGGGCCAGCATGATCAGCCCCACGGGGCTTCGGGCGCCTGACCAGACGGCCATGGCGACGATGATGGCCAGCGTGGGCAGCAGCACCATCAGGCCACGGGCGAGGGCCTTGACCACGAGCAGCCGCGCCGCCGAAACCGGCTGCGACAACACCAGCGCCGCGATCCCGCGCTCGCGCTCACGCGACCACAGGTCATGGGTGGCCACGAGAATGACCAACGGCAGCAGGAAGACGATGACGAAGGCCAGATCGAACCGCCCTGCCGCCCGTGCCGCCGGATTGCCGATGTCGGCCCAGACATGCTTGAGCAGTTGGGTCGGATCGCCCAACGCGACCACATCGGCGGTGTAGGGGTAGGCATCTGCCTGGCCGATCGACAGCGATGCCATCTCACCGGGCACAAGCACCGGCTGCACGCGGGGCAGTACCGATGGTGCCTTGCCGACGAACGCGCGGCTGCGATCCCTGGTCTGCTGCTCTTCCTGCTTGATCAGTGCGATGGCCGCCTCGCGCTGGTCCACCCACGCGCGACCGTTCCACGCGGCGTAGGCGCCCAGCCCCAGCAGGAGGACAAGCAGCACCGGCAGCGCCCGGTCACTCAGCAGGCGACGGATCTCGTAGCGGGCAATCGACGCCACGCTCATGGCGATCTGCCCAGTTGCCGCGACGAAATGACGACCGCCATGAGGCCGAGCACCAGCCAGGCCAGCAGAATGGCGAGGTTCACGCCCTGGATTGCGGCGATGCCTGCCAGGCTCTGCCGCGGCGCCTGGTACTGCACCGGGCGGGTGATGCCGGCGATATCGGCCAGATGCTTCCCGCCCCCTGGCGCCTTGTGCAGTTTCACTTCCTGGTTGAGTGCCTGGATCAACCGGTAGCGGTAGTCCTCCACGCCACGCAGGAATGCCAGATGTGCCCGGAAATCCGTGCCCGCGAACCCACGCGACCAGGACTGCAGCGCCAGTGTTGGAGAGGCAATGGCGAACAACCGCTGCGTGGCATCCTGCTGCTGGTAGGTGGCATGCAGGTTGTCGAAGTGGCGGTTGTAGACGCGGGTGGAGTTCGCCTCGGCAAACTCCAGGGCCACGCCACGGAAGTTCACCGGCAGGTCGTACACGCTGTCGACGCGGTAGCGCGCCATCAACGCCGTACGCAAGGCATCCAACCGCTTGTCCGCCGGGTCGTGGCCATCCGCACCGTTCTCCGCTTCTTCGGTGACGCCAGCCCTGAAGGAGGGTGCGGAAGGGGTCGGATGCAGGGATTCGGCCACGGCGGGCGCCACCCTCGGCACCAGCAGCGTGGACACTACCCAGAAGCCCAGCAGCACCACCAGCGACGTCCGGGCGGAGCCGGCGAGTGCCGACACGCCCACGGTGAACGCGCAGAACACCAGCAGATAGAGCACATAGGCCGCGGCAAGTGCGAGCAGGGCGGCGATATCGGCGGCGCCGCCGTACTGGATGGACAGCCCTGGAAGGCTGATCAGCAGCATGGCCATCACCAGCAGCAACGAGGCAGCCGCGATGGCAATCAATCGCCCGCTGATCAGCACGCCGGCCGAGGCGCCGGTGCCGAGTTCCTGGCGCAGCGTCTCCCGGGCTACATCGCCGGACAGGCTGGCGAAGCCGGCCAGGATGATCAGCAGCGGTGCCACAACCTGCAGCGCCCATGCCGCGGAGAAGCCCTGGAAGCGACTGAGCGCGGTGCCGGCGTCCACGGCGCGGTGCCGTGCCGGGTTCTGTGCATGGCCCTCGATGAACACCGAGGTCCCCAGGAAATCCGTCAGCCCGGGGTCCAGCGCCGCCAGCGGCCGCACCGGGGCAGGAATGGCACGGCCGACATGGGCGGCACTGTGGGGGTCGATCGTGCCCTGGCTGTCCCACAGCCGCGCCTCTTCCTCGCTCACTGCCTGGCGCTCCTGCGCCTGCAGGGTCATGCGTGCTGCGCCGCTGAGCACCGACGCACCTGCAATCAGCAACAGGGCAACGGCGAGCCACAGCACGCGCCGCTCGCGCCACATCAGCGTGAGCTGGGTGGACGCGACAGCGAAGGCCTGCTGGATGGCCAGCGTGGGCCTCGACGGGGCAGGGGAGTGGGCACGCATGCGGGGCCTACCAGCGATGCGTCAGCGTCATGGACAGGAAACGCCCCAGCGCTGTCGCGTTGGTGGGGTCGTAGCCGGTATTGATGCTGTTGATGATGAACGGCGGGTCCCGGTCGAACAGGTTCTGCACGTTGAACGCGAGCGAGGTGCCACGCTGTGGGTCCGCAGACGGACCGAAGTGATAGGCGAGGTTGAGGTCGACGGTCGTCCATGAGCTGACATGGGGGCGGGCGAGGTTGGCCGGATCGCGATAGCTGTCCACGTAGTTGACGAACAGCCCAGCCGCGGCCTGCTGCCGGCTCAGTGCGATGCCTCCACGCAGCTTCAGGTCCACCGGGTAGTACACCGCGTTCACCGCATCCACCTCGGGCGAGGTGCTGGTCACGCGCCGCTTCGAATCGATGATGTACTGCCCGGCCAGGTCGATGGCGATGTGGGTCTGGCCGGCGTCGAAGCCATAGGAAGTGCTGAAATCGATGCCGCGCTGCCGGGTAAAGGCGTTGTTCCGGAAGCGGTTGTCGAGGATCACCTGGCTGTTGGTTTCGTCCGTTCCGGCGGGCAGCGCATACGGGCCCACGCGCGAGACGAAAAGGCCCAGCCCCGACACACCCAGCTGGCGTGCCTGCTGGATCTGCTGCTGCGTGGGGTTGGTGGTCAGGATGTCCGCGTAGGGGGCCGTGGACTGAAGGAACAGCGAGGGAAAGCTACCGCCGAAGCCACTGCCGATGCGGTCGTCGTAGTCGATGTGGTAGTAGTTCGCGTCGATCTTGAGGCCAGGCACTGATGGCGGCGCGAACGAGAAACCGCCGGTCCAGGTCTTGGCGCGTTCGGGGCCCAGGTCCGGGTTGCCGTTGGACAGCATCATGAGGATCGTGTTGCCGCCGGGCGCGGCCGGGTTGGGCACGTTCGCCACCACCACGGTGTTGTTCAACTGCATGTCCTGGTACACCGGCGCCCGGTAGGAGCGGCCATGGCTGGCGCGGAACGACAATCCCTCGGTCGCCTCCCACAGCACGCCGAATTTTGGATTCAGCGTGGAACCGAAATCGCTGTAGTCGTCATAGCGCGCCGCTGCGGTCAGGGACAGGCTGCGCACACCCGGCAGGTCCTTCAGCAGCGGAACGTTGAGCTCGGCAAAGGCGGACCTGACGGTGCGCTGCAGGTCGAGCGGCTTTTCCAGGCCGCGGTGATCGAGCAGTTCGTAGCCATCACGACGGTAGCCCGCTCCGAATGCCGCACGTACGCCGCCGGCGGGCAGGTTGAACAGTTCACCGTCGGCAACCACGTCCAGGTAGCGCGATTCGGAATTGGTGTTGGTGGGTGGTGCGGTACTGGCGGAGCTGCCGGTGATGGTGGTGCGCTGGTAGGAGACATCGCTCCTGCCGAACCCGGAATCCAGGCGTGCCTGCCACGCATTGGGAAGATCCAGGGTGAGGCCGGCGAACAGGTCGAACTGCCGCGTGTGCGGGAACAGCCGCGTTTCGTCGGCCGTGCCGGAAATGGTGGTATCCATCTCGCGCTTGGCAAACGAGCCGGTGACGTTCAGGGCCAGCACATCACTGAGCTGCTGCACGCCGTCTACGTACAGGCTGTGCCGCTTCGATCCTGGATAGAGGTCGTAGGGCTTGACCCGCACGTTTCTCGAGAAGTCCTTCTCAACCGCAGGCAGGTTGCCCTGCTTCAGGAACTCGTAGCTGGCCAGCACGTGGCCACCTTCCCACGACCAGCCTGCCGACTGCGATGCCTGGTACTCCTCCATGCTGCCGGCAGTCACCGTGCCGTAGCGCACAGCGGTCTCGTAACCGGTGAAGTCGCGCCGCAGGATGATGTTGACCACGCCCCCGACCGCATCGGTGCCGTAGATGGCCGAGGCGCCATCGGTAAGGATTTCCACGCGTTCGACGGCACTCAGCGGGATCAGCGAGACATCGACGTACTGGTAGCGGTTCGATGAGGTCACGCGGTGGCCGTTGATCAGGGTCAGCGTGGTGCCGGTACCCAGCCCGCGCAGGTTGAGGGCGGTGCCCTGGCCGAAGTTGTTGCCGGTATCGCGGTCGACCCCGAGGTTGGCAACGTTCGCACCGTTGGCACCACCGCCGAAGTTCTGCGGCAGTTTCTCGAACAGTTGCTGCACGGTGGCCGCGCCAGTGCGGTCGATGGCCTCCCGGTCGATCACGATGACCGGGGAGGCGCCGCCCCCCACGGCGTTGCGGATGTTGCTGCCCACCACCAGGACCTTGTCCAGGGTGGCGGTCGGGGACTCGGGCAGCGGGCCTGCCGCGCTTGAACCACGGCCAGCGACCGTGCTCTGTGCCGCCGCCGGCAGGCTGGCCAGCAATGCAGCAGCGATGCCGAGGGCCAGGCGTGCACGCGGCGTAGCAGTGGATACGTTCGTCATTCCCCGGTCCATCGATCCCATCCGAAAGTGGTCTGCAACGCGGCTGCGCCGCCCCAGATGGCGATGTTATATCATATCATTTGAGCGAATGATGGGCCAACGCCGTGGGTCTGCTGGAACGACATCGATGACGAAGATCGCAGTTCCGCCGCCAGTTGCCGAAATCCTGGCGGCGTACTGGAAGGCCGACCGCAGGCTGTTGCTGCTGATCGCCGGCAGTGTCCTGCTATCCAGTCTTGCAGGTGTTGCAGCGCCGTACCTGTTCTCGCGCCTGATCGACCGCCTGCCCATCGATGGAGTCAACGCGCTGGCAGGGGGATTCCTGCTCTACGCCGTCGTGCTGGGCGTGGGCGGTGCCCTGCAGAACACGGTGCAGTACCTGTCGTTCCTCAGTGGCGAGAATCTCGGCTTCATCACCAGCACCCGCTACTTCGCCCGACTGCTGAAGAAGACCAACAGCTTCTTCCTGGACCACAATCCCGCCGAGCTGCAATCCGCCGGGGAAAAAGGCCGTGGCGCACTGAAGATCGTCGTGCAGCTGGGGCTGGTTGCCTTCATTCCCAGCGCGTTGCAGATCCTGCTGACCCTGGTGACGCTGGGCGCGTTGATCAACCTGCAGGTGGTGGTGATCGTGCTGGCTTACGGCACGGTGGCCGTCACGCTCTCGGCCATCGCCACCCGCCGTGCCCGCATCCATCGCGAAGCCGCCGTCGAGGCCGGGCAGCAGAATGCCCGTTTCGTTGGCAACGCCATGAACGCCATGGAAACGCTGCGCCAGTTCGGCGGCAACGCCTGGATGGTGCAGCGCTTCGAGCGGAAGGCCCAGGATGTGCGTGACAGCTGGCGCGCCTACGTGCTGCAGCGGATAGGCTTCATCGCCCTGCTGGGCATCGGCCTCGCAGTGGAGTTCATTGTGACCTTCCATCTGCTGCTGCCGCGCTACCAGAGTGGGACGCTCAGCGTCGGCGACATCGTCCTGTTCAATCTGCTGCTGCTCCAGTTGAACATGCCGTTCGAGATGATTGCCCGTTCCATCGACGACGTCGCGCGCTCCTGGAGCATGCTGGGCCCGCTTTCAACCCTGTGGGCGGCGCCCGAAGAACGGCAGGTGGCCCATGCCCAGCGCTTCGCCGGAGGCAATGGCCGGCTGGAGTTCCAGCGGGTCAGCCATCGCTACGGCAACGGGCGCGGAGTGGACGATGTCTGCTTCCAGGCCGGGCGGGGCGGCATCACCTTCCTGATGGGGCCCACCGGGTCGGGGAAGTCGACGCTGTTCAAGCTGGCCCTGAAGTCGATCGATCCCCAGCGTGGCCGGATTCTCGTGGATGGCGTCGAGCTGTCCGATATCGATCGTGCTGCGTGGCATTCCGCTGTCGCGGTGGTTCCCCAGGACGTCATCCTGCTCAATGAAAGCCTGGCCGACAATATCCTGCTGGGGCGTGCGCGTGATGATGGCCGGCTGCGGCATGCCGCACGCAGGGCCGCGATCCTGCCATTGATCGAGGCGTTGCCCGAGGGGCTTGAGACCACGGTGGGCGAGCGTGGCCTGAAGCTTTCCGGCGGGGAGCGGCAGCGCATTGCAATCGCGCGTGCGCTGTATGGTGAACCGGCAATCCTGTTCCTGGACGAAGCAAGCTCTGCCCTGGATGAAGCCACCGAGCGCGAGATCATGGACCACATCCGTGCCATTGCCAGTGACGTCACCGTCGTGGCCATCACCCACCGGCGCAGCATCGTGACCGCGGCCGATCGGCTGATCGATCTCGGGGAGGGCCACCAAGGCAGGGCAGGGGCGCCTTTCACCCCCGGGTGATCGGCCTGGCAATGGGCTATCGTGTGCGCTCTTTCCCGATCGCCCTTCAAGCGCCAGCGCATGGAAGCCCTTTCGATGACCGTTCGAAACCGGCGGTGGCTCAACGCCTTCGCCCTGTCCGCCGCCCTGCTTGGCGCAGGCTGCTCCGCCGCGAAGGCTCCGCCGAAGGATCTGCGGGCGGACATCGACCAGGTCGCGCAGACCCTGATCGAGCAACCGCTGCTGCACGCGGCCTCCATCGGAGTGGTGTACCGGGGCAGCACTTTCATCCGCCATCGCGGTGACATGGAAACCGGCAAGCCAGGGCCGCCCACCGACGCAACCGTTTACGAAATCGGCTCGTTGAGCAAGACCCTGGCCGGCACCCTGATGGCCAACGCGGTCCTGGAAGGCAGGCTGGGCCTGGAGGATGACATCCGCATGTACCTGCAGGGCGACTATCCGAACCTGCAGTACCAGGGCCATCCCATCCGCGTCCGCCACCTGCTGTCGCATACCAGTGGCCTGCCGAACATGCTGCCGGAACGTGCGAACACGGTGCTGGAGGATTTCACCGACCACCGCACACCGGCTGAACTCAACGCGATCTACGCGGGCTACGGCAAGGCCGATTTCCTGAAGGACCTGCACGCCGTGCAGATCCCGCGGTTGCCGGGGAAAGAGTACGCCTACTCCAGCGCCGGCACGCAGCTGTCCGCGCACATTCTGGAACGGGTCCATCAGCGTGACTACGAGCCGCTGCTGCGTGACTTCTTCCGTGATTCGGCCGGCATGACGGGCGTCAGGATCAACCTGGGCGATGCCGAAACGCCATGGCTGGCCGTCGGTTACCACAGCGACAATCCGCTACCGACCACACCGATGCCGCAGCTGCCATGGGGCGCTTCCGGAAACGTGAAGGCAACCGTCCCCGACATGGTGAAGTATCTCCAGTTCGAGCTGGCCAACGGTCCCGTCGTAAAGGAATCACACCGTACGCTGGCCACGTTCGACGACGACTTCAGCATCGGCTATTTCTGGAACATCGTTTCCGGCGACGGTCGGAAAGGCGTGTACTACGCCCACCACGGTGGTGTGCCACGCTCGCAGTGCTACATCTACATCATTCCAAAGCACGATCTTGGCATCTTCGTCATCACCAACCAGAGCGGCGACCAGACGGCACATGCCATGGAAACGGCGGTCGATACGCTGGTCGAAAGAATTGCGGCACGGGATGGCAAGGGAGGGCTTCGATGATCCGCCGCCTCTTGCTGGTGCTTGCGATGCTCCCGTTCGCCGCGGCTGCCGTGGTCATCCGCGACGATGTTGACGATGCCCGATACCGCATCGAGGCATCCGCGTTCCCGGCGCTGGCCGACATGCCAGGCGAGGGCCACGGTGTCCTCATCGCCCCCGGGTGGGTGCTGACCGCGGCCCATGCAGCGCCGATGGAAGGGATGGGCGCAACCATCGCCATCAACGGGAAGCGCTACGGCGTTGATCGGGTTCTCCTGCATCCAGGCTTCAAGCGGATGCCGGACGCCTTGGGCAAGGAGGCCATGGCAACGGGAAGTCCCTCCAGGATCCACGCCTTCCTGGCCACGTCGGACGATATCGCGCTGATCAGGCTGGCAGCGCCGGCCAGCGATGTGCCACCGGTAGCGCTCTATTGGGGCACGGGCGAGGCCGGGCAGGTTGCAGCCCTGATCGGGAAGGGCGCTACCGGCAACGGCGCCACGGGCCTGGTGCCGAACGGGTCGCATCGCACGACCCTGCGCCGGGCGTACAACGCCATCACCGGCGGCAACGAACGCTACCTCTGGTACCGGTTCGATCGGCCGCCGCAGGGCCTGCCGCTTGAAGGCGTGCTCGGCAACGGCGACAGCGGTGGCCCGCTGTTGATCGAGGATCAAGGTGCGTGGAAGCTGGTTGGCCTTGGGTCCTGGATCACTGCCGTTCCCGAGCATGCCCTTGAAGCGGGCTTCTATGGCCAGGTGGTCCACAACGTTCGCGTGTCCCGCTACATCGACTGGATCGAGGACGTGATGTGCCGCAACGGCGGCGCCTGCCGTCAGCCGTGATACCGGCGCTGGCAGGGGTTGCCCACTGACCCTGGCGTGGCTGCCTGCCAGGCCTTGCATCGGTCCTGCTGGACTTCCACTCGGGCAGGGGGTGTTTCAATTGCAAATGACTCGCATTACACTCCGGCCACTTCCCCATTGTTGACGCCTGCCGCCCACGTCGGCAGTACATCCGGCTACCCCAGTGACATTCACGCCCCTCCTGTGCCGATCGCAGATCTCTGCAACGGGGATGCCGTGTCTGCGCTAGGTCGCGACACGGCGGAGGATATGGAGGAGCCCGACGCATCATCGGTCGCGGCAGCTCGCCCGGATGCCGACAGCACCGCCACTGGCGGCATCCTGGCCAAGGCCTATGAACGTTGGCGGCGGCCGATACTGCGCAGCCTGACCCGCTTCAGAGGCAGCGTCGTCGACAGCGAGGACGCGCTGCACGACGGTGCGGTGAAGTGGATCGCGGCCCATCCGGTACTCGATTCCTGCGACAAGCAGGGCGCCTATCTCCGCCGGACGGTAATGAACACCGTGGCCGACGAATACCGCGAACATCATGCCGGCCGCCGCCTTCAGGTCGTGCCTCTGGCAGACGCTGAGGAAGCCGGCCACGCGATGGCCGGCGATGAATCACAGTGCCCGTTGCAGGTCACTGCACAACGGCAGCGCCTGCAGCGCCTGGCGGAGGCGCTTTCCGAACTGCCCGAGCGTCAGCGCGAGGCCTTCGTGCTCTGCCGCTTTGATGGCTTGACCCAGGAAGACGTGGCCACCCGCATGCAGATCTCCCGGCGCATGGTGGTCAAGCATCTGTCGCGTGCGGTGGCCTACTGCGAAGTGCGGGTACGCTATGCATCCCTGGCGCAGATGCAGGCACTGCATCGGCCAACCGGGGCGGGCGAGGTGTTGGCGCCTGCCACTGATGCTGATCTCTCCTGCCGATGAACGACACTCCTCCTGCCGCAGGTTTCGATCCGTTTGCCCTGCATGAGGCGGCTGCTGCGTGGCTGGTGCGCCAGCAGGATCCGGACTGGCAGCCGGAGGATGAGGCGAGCCTGCAGCGGTGGCTGGCCGAGAGCGAAGCGCACCAGCAGGCGTTCGCCGAGGTGGCCAGAACCTGGCACGACCTGGGCCAGCTGCCGCGCCCCATGCTGGCCTCGGACGGGCCTGCGGCGCTCGCACCAACGGCACCTGCAGCTCCGCGACGGGACGGCAGGGCGCGGCGTGGGCGGTCGTGGCGGCTGCCCCGCGCGGCGACCGCTGCGGCGGTGGCGATGCTGGCCCTGGGTTACGTCGGCTACGGTTGGTACACCGCACCCAGCTATGTGCAGGACGTGGCCACTGGCGCGGGCGAGATCCGTGACCTGCAACTGCCGGATGGCTCGCGGATTTCGCTCAATGCACGCAGCTCGCTGGCCGTGCATTTCTATCGATCCCGTCGTGAAGTCGTGCTCAGCCAGGGCGAGGCGTTCTTCGAGGTCGCCCCGGCGGCCGACCGGCCCTTCACCGTGGATGCGCAGCGCAGCCGGGTGACCGTGATTGGCACGGCCTTCAACGTGCGCAATGCGCCCGGCGAAGTCGTGGTCAAGGTGCTGCATGGGCACGTGCGGGTACAGCCGGATCGGGCCGAGGGCACCGCGCCGGTCAGCCTGCTCGCCGAACAGGGCCTGGCCGTTGCCACGTTTACAGCCACCTATCGCCCCATTGCGGCAAACGCAGAGAGCATCGGCGGCTGGCGCAACGGGCGCCTGGTGTTCCGGCGTACTCCGCTGGACGAAGTAGCGCAGGAAGTCGGGCAGTATCTGGGCCATCCCGTCACGCTGGGCCAGCCTGGGCTGAAGTTCCTGCCGGTCTCCGGGTACGCAGCCACCGACGCCCCGGCCACCTTCCTGGAGGCGTTGCCGGATCTGTTGCCTGTGCAGGTGACCCGCAATGCCCAGGGCGGCTATCGCATCGACGAACGGCCTGTGACCCGCTGACGCCCCGAGGAAAAATTCTTCCGGCGCGGGTTCCCACTCCACCGCCATTTTCCGTTTACCCCAGTGAGGCCAGTGGTGGCCAAGCATGATGGAGCGGTAATGGGGTACATGAAGATCAAGCGCGCACTTGTTGCCCGCGCGTTTTCCACGGGCGTACAGGCCAGGCGCCTGCCGCTGCTCGCGCTATGCATTTCCAGCGCGCTGGCAGCGCCAGCCATCGCACAGGCACAGCCCGCCGCGCGCATGCAGTTCGCTATTCCGGCGCAACCGCTGGATGCTGCACTGCGCAGCTTCTCCGAGCAGTCACGACAGCAGGTGCTGTTCAGTGAGTCGGCGGTGGCCGGCCGCCGCGCCCCGGCCTTGAATGGCAGTTACACGCCGCAGGAAGCACTGGCGCGCCTGCTGGAGGGGAGTGGGGTGCGTGTCAACGCCAGCCGCCCCGGCGTGTTCACCCTGGTGCAGGAAGCGGCATCACCTGGCCGCGGCAAAGACACCCAGACCACGCTGCAGACGATCAACGTGACCGCCAACGCCCCGAGCGATGGCGCCTATACCGTGCGCGAGCTCAGCCTGGGCAAACTGGGCCAGACCATCCGCCAGACCCCGCAGTCGGTCAGTGTGATCACCCGCCAGCAGCTGGATGACCGCAACCTCACCACACTGGACGAGGCGCTGGCACAGACCACCGGCGTGACCAAGACCGCCCGCAACTTCGGCAACCACAAGTTCTCGATCCGCAGCTTCACCGTCGATGACAACAACTACCTGGTCGATGGCGTGGCCGGCATCGTCTATGCCCCCGTGGGCTGGCTGCCCATCGACACCGCCGTACTGGAGCGGGTTGAAGTGCTGCGAGGCGCCGGCGGCATGATGCTGGGCGCAGCCGACCCCAGCGGGGCGATCAACATGGTGCGCAAGCGCCCGCGCGACCAGGCCCATCTCGATCTGGCGGCCACCCTGGGCTCATGGGACAACTACCGCCTGGAGGTTGATGGCGGCGGCCCGCTCAATGCAGCGGGCAGTGTGCGCGGCCGTTTGGTTGCGGCCTACCAGGACCGTGGATACTTCCAGCAGGGCACTTCGTCGAAGGCACCGGTCGCCTATGGTGTGATCGATGCCGACCTGGGTGCAGACACCACGCTGACCTTCGGCCTGCGCCATCAGCAGAGTGACACCGACGGCTACTGGCTGTTCGGCCTGCCGCGCTACACCGACGGCGGCGCACTGGACATCACGCGTTCCACCTCGCTCATTCAGGACTGGAACCGGCAGGAAGGCTCCGTCGACGAAGCCTTCGCAGAGGCGGAGCACCGCTTCAACGAGCGCTGGAAGGCGCGCCTGTCGGTGAACCGCACCGAGTCCGACCTGGACCAGCGCGTTGCGGTTCCGCTTGGCGGGGTGGACCGCGCCACCGGCGTCGGTTCGCGCTTCTACGACATCTATTTCAACCGCTCGCGCGTGCGCAGCGATGGCATCGATCTGCACACCACCGGCAGTTTCGACGCCTTTGGCCGCAGCCACCAGGTATTGCTGGGCGCGATGTGGTCGCGCCAGCGTACGCGTCAAAGCTCGGCGGACCTGGCCATCGACGTGCCGATCGATGTCTACGCACCGGACCACAGCGCCATCGCGCAGCCCAACCAGCCGGCATGGGACTGGGCGGAGAACGCCCGCGCCCAGCAGAGCGGCGTGTACAGCAACCTGCGCCTGCAGCTGGCGGAGCCCCTGTACCTCACGCTGGGCGGCCGGCTGAGCTGGGTGAAGTACCAGTCCAGCGATGGCTTCAGCGGTGCCAGGAGCCGTGACTACGAACAGAAGCACGAATTCACTCCGTACGCCGGGCTTGTCTACGACCTGGGGCCGCAATGGTCGGTCTACGCCAGCTACGCCGATACCTTCCAGCCGCAGAGCTCGTATGTCACTTCGTCCGGCTCGGTGCTGGACCCGGCCATCGGAGCCAACTACGAGCTGGGTGTGAAGGGCGAATTGAACGATGGGCGCCTGAACGTGTCTGCTGCGGTGTTCTCCATCCGCAAGACCGGCAACGCCGTGGTGGACGAGTCCGACCCGGGCAGTTGCCGTGGCTCGCTGGCTTCGTCCGATTGCTACCGCAATGGCGGCAAGCTGCGCAGCAAGGGTTTTGAGCTGGAAGCCAGCGGCGAACTGGCACCGGGCTGGCAGATGATGGCCGGCTACACCCACGTCACCAGCCGTGACGATGAGGGCGCGACCATCAGCGCCGAGACGCCCCGCCACCTGCTGCGCCTGTCGACGTCCTACCAGCTGCCCGGCAAGTGGAATGCGTTCTCCGTGGGTGGTGGCGTGTCGGCGCAGAGCAGCTACTCCTATCCGGCCTACGACGACCCGGACTGGCGCATGGGGGCGGCGGGGCGCGCCGTGTGGGACCTGCGTGCCGGCTATCGGATCAATCCGCGCTGGAGCGTTGGCCTCAACGTGGCCAACCTGTTCGATACGCGCTACTACGCCATGCTCAGCCAGATACGCCGGGGCAACTTCTTTGGTGAACCCCGCAATGTGACGCTGACGCTGCGCGGCTCGCTGTGATCCTCCACAACCGGCAGGGCGGCAGCGTGCCCGCCACGGGAACGGCATGAAGGCAGGTTTCCGCCAAAGCATGTCGTGGCTGCATACCTGGTGTGGCCTTACCAGTGGCTGGCTGCTGTGCGCGATCTTCCTGACCGGTACGCTCAGCGTGTTCCGTGAGCCGATCACGCGCTGGATGGAGGCCGGTCCCGTGCCGGCCTCCTCGCCAGCGATGGACTCGGGAGCGCAGGCGGCACGTGCGCAGCAATGGCTGGCCACCCACGCCGCCGATGCGTGGGCATGGCAGATCCGCTGGCCTGCCCAGCAGAGGTGGCCGCTGGAACTGTCATGGGAGGAGGGCGACGGCATCGCGCACGAACGCTGGGTGGATGCCAGCACGGGCATGCCACAACCTCCACCTCGCCTACGGGAAACCGAGGGCGGGCGCCATTTCATGTCCTTCCACTACACCCTGCACGGTGGCATGGCCGGCTACTGGCTGGTCGGCTGGATCACGGCCTGCATGCTGCTGGCGCTGGTCTCCGGCGTAGTGGTGCACAAGCGCATCTTCAAGGATTTCTTCACCTTCCGCCCCGGCAAGGGCCAGCGCAGCTGGCTGGATGCGCACAACCTGAGCGCTGTGCTGACTCTGCCTTTCCTGTTCATGATCGGCTACACCGGGCTCGCATTCTTCTACAGCAGCTATCTGCCGTGGCCCGTGCATGCGACCTATGGCGATGCAGATGGCGCATACGCGCGCTATGAAGCCGAACTGGCGCCCGCACAGCCGGTTCCGCCCGCAATCCTGGTTTCCACCGCACGACTGCCGGACCTGCCGCAACTGCTGGCGCGCGCGCAGGCCATCAGCGGGCAATCGCCGGCACAGATCATCATCCAGACGCCCGGCACCGTGCACAGCGTGGTGGAAGTGGTGGGTCGCAAACCGGTGGAAGGCGCGGACAGGCGCCTGCTGACCGAGGCCAGTCGGATCACGTTCGATGCTGCCAGCGGCACACTGCTGCAACAGCACGCATCGCACCCGCATGGCGTGGGTGCCGCGCAGGTGCACGAGAGCATCGAAGCACTACACAAAGCGGATTTCGGCGGTTGGCCGATGAAGTGGCTGTACTTCATCAGTGGCCTGCTGGGCACGGCGATGATCGCGATCGGTACGCTGCTGTTCTCCATCAAGCGGCGCAAGCGCAGCGAGCATGAGTTCGGTGCGCCTACGACGGGCATCTACCGATGGATGGAAGCGTTCAATGTGGTGTCGTTGGCCGGCATCGCGCTGGCCAGCATTGTCTACTTCCATGCCAATCGCCTGCTGCCGTTGGCAATGACTGACCGTAGCGGTTGGGAGATACGCATATTCCTGCTGGCCTGGGCGGTATCGTTGCTGCATGCCTTGTGGCGCCCGCCACGCCGGGGATGGATCGAGCAGCTGTGGCTGGCCGCGGTGCTGTGCCTGGCGCTGCCGCTGGTGAATCTGGCCACCACCGGCCAGCATCTGGTGATGTACCTGCAGCGGGGCGCGTGGCAGCAGGCCGGCGTGGAGCTCACCGCACTGGCGTTCGGCCTGGTGTTGGCACGAATGGCGGTGATGCTGCAGCGGCGTTGGCCGCAGGTGCAGGAGGCGCCACGCAACGCCAAGCCCGTGGAAGGGCGGGGCGCCGGCTATCGCTGGCAGGTGGCGGGTCGCGTGCTGGCCGCTTCGGCCGGCGGCTACGCGTTCACCGCGGCAACCGCGACCGCAGTGGCCTTGGGGCTGCCTGCGCTGACAGATGTGCGACCGGCAGTCTCCGTGCTGGCCACCTCGCTGCTGGGGTTCGTGCTGCTGGTGGCGGTGGCCGTGGGCGTATTCAGTGCCCGCAGCATGGGCAAGGCGTGGCTGGCGTTGGCCGTGGGTGGCGGCTTCATGGCGTTGTGCATAGCGTTGCTGCGGTCCGGTTCAATGTGACCCGTCACGCTGAACGCAGTTCTGTTCGTGTGGCTGTGCGAAGGCGCCTCGCCCACTGGCCCAGGTGGGGCCTCGGCCAGCATTCCACTAGAGAGCGATGATCTTCACCGACGCACTGACCAGTGGCCTTGCAAGCACGCTGTAGCCATCACGATCAAAACCGACTGCTGGCGTATCGAGCCTTCGCGCTGCTGCGATCGTCGGCGCCGAGCCCAGGTACGTCCAGTTACGCACCACATGGATCTGCCGCATGTCCTCCGAGCGCTCGTCGATGCCAATTGCGCCGGCGTAGGGCCATGCCCGCCGGTGGTAGCCGGCCAGGCCACCTCGCAGGCGTTCGTCATGCGCCGAGGCCGGTTCGCTGCCGTTGCAGGCACCCGCGCAGCGCCTGAGCAGGTGGCGGAAGCAGGGCACCCCGGCACGCACCGATTCGATCCCCAGCCGCCCGTAGCAGAGCTGGTGCTCGTCCGCCAGGCGCTGCAGTGCGGCGATGGCGGCATGACGGCCGGGGAACAATCCATGGGCCTGAGCAGGATCGGCGCCGTGGACATCCTCGATGCGGACCCCGTCAGCCGCCAGCACGATCGTGCACAGTCGCTTGTTGCGGCGAAGCTTCCTGTTGAACAGTGGCTTTGCCTGCTTGATCAGCCGCGCTTCCAGCAGCTGCGCCCCGATGTCACCGGCGGTACGGATGCAGGAAAACCCGTCGGTCCTGCCGACAAGCCGTTGTTCGTCCGGCGCCCGAAGGTGGTCCAGCACCCGCCGCCGGATGTCCACGCTCTTGCCGATGTACAGCGCGGCTCCCGCCTCATCGTGGAAGGTGTATACCCCAGGCAACCGGGGCAGCGATGCGGCCTTGGACACGAGATCACGATGGAGGACGTTGCGCATGGAAGACATCGGGCAACAGGGTAGCGCGTCCAGGCAGCGGACAGCCGGCGCCTTCTTGAACGATTCATGGTCGATGATCGCGGTGCCATCGCAATCTCAATCCGTGCGACAGCCGATCGTATTCTTCCGGCCATGGATTCCCGCCTTGAGATCGCAGATTCAATGTCCGTCCCCCGGCATTCCGGCTGGGTGCAGAGCGGCGAACGTTGGGACCTGTGGTGGAATGGGCGCTCCGTAGCGAACATCGTGCCGCATGCAGTGCTTGGCTTCCGGGTGTGCCTGGAAGCACGCAGAGTGCCCAAGGCAAAGATCGTTGCAGCAGCGAATGCACGGCAGGCCAAGCGCTATGCCGAGCGCTGGTGCGCTGCACGACTCTGCCCGCAACTTCGGCTGCGCGATGCGGTGGCGAGGCTGGTGGGTGCCACACTCGAAGCGGGCAGATCGTCACCAGTACAGTCGCGGCAGCAACGGCAGCAGGCCCGTCGGTTGGCCGAGGCCGGAGCCGGGGAAGTGGCACGGATCAAGAAGGTCCTGGCGCTGCGAAGGGCAGTACCAGCACCTATAATCGCGCCCTGAGCATCGATCGCCACCCTCGATGCTCGGGGTTCCGGGGGATGCCGTGACCACGCGCGTAGGAATATTTTCCGTTGCGGAAGCCCGGAAAGGTGCAGCGCGCATGGCGATAGTGGGCGGCAAAGCCTGAGTTCGATTTGCACGCGGTATTTTTCTGGAATTGATGAAGAGTGAAGAAGTTCATGGAAGATTCGATTGGAGCCCGGGTTCGCACAGTTCTGTGCACGGGCCTGTTTGTTTTCGCCTGCAGCGCCCACGCGCTTGGCAATGACGAAGCGGCCTCGTTGAAGAGCGTGCTGGCAGCAGCCGAGACCGGCAGCGCAGATGCCGAGAATGATCTTGGAGATCGCTACAACGAAGGCAACGGTGTGGTCAGGAACCCGGTGACGGCGGTTGATTGGTATCGCAAGGCTGCTGAGCAGGGCCATGCATCTGCCCAATCCTCTCTTGCCGTGATGTATCTGAACGGAACCGGGGTTCCCAAGGATCTCGCGCAAGCACTGTTCTGGGTGCGCAAGGCGGCGGAGCAAGGCAACGGTCTTGCACAGTCCGACCTGGGGATGATGTACCTGGAGGGATTGGGCGTGTCAAAGGATGATGCGCAGGGCCTCTTCTGGATCCGCAGGTCGGCCGAAGGAGGAGCTTCCGCGGGGCAGTACAACCTTGGCAGCCTGTATGAGCGCGGCGGCGCGGGCCTCACCAAAGACCGGGCCGAGGCCATGCGCTGGTACACCAAGGCGGCCGTCCAGGATCTGAAGGGAATTCTGGTCAGCGATGCTCGCCAGAAGCTGTGCTCGAGTGGCAAGGAGGGCCAGGTGTGGTGTGACCAGATCGAACCCCCGCCGAGGTTCAACTCGGTTGAGGAACTGATGGCAGCTGCCAAAAGTGGCGACGCCGAGGTTCAGGCCGTGCTCGCGACCATGTATGCCGATGGTATCGGCGTGCCGAAGGACGATATCCAATCAGCCGCCTGGTTCGGCAAGGCGGCAATGGCGGGCTACGCGCCCGCCCAGTTCGAACTCGGGAACCTGTATGCCAGCGGGCAGGGCGTGCCCAAGGACAGGGATGAGCAGATCTACTGGTACTGCGAGGCTGTCGCACAGGGACATGACGGGGCGTTTACCAATCTCCAGATAATGAGCGCCCTCGAACTGTTCGATCCGAAGGACTGCCCGGAGCGCCGTGCACGCAGGCGATGATTGCCATCGGGCAATGACTGCCATCTCACCCGGACCTCACGCAGAGGCCCGGGTGCAGGAAGGCCTCACACCAGGGGACGGCCGGTATTTCCGCTCAACCGGTGCCTGATCACGCCGAAAGCTCCTCACGCACGATCTTCGCCCCGGCGCTGAGCGCGAGCAGCTTGCCGCGCGCCACTTCGCGCGCCAGCGGTGCCATGCCGCAGTTGGTGCTCGGGTAGAGCTTGTCGGCATCCACGAACTGCAGCGCCTTGCGCAGCGTGTTGGCCACGTCTTCCGGCGTCTCCACCGTATTGGAGGCCACGTCGATGGCGCCCACCATCACCTTTTTGCCGCGCACCAGTTCGATCAGGTCGATCGGCACGTGCGAGTTCTGGCATTCCAGCGAGATGATGTCGATGCTGGAGGTCTGCAGCTTGGGGAACGACTCTTCATACTGGCGCCATTCCGAGCCCAGTGTCTGCTTCCAGTCGGTGTTGGCCTTGATGCCGTAGCCGTAGCAGATGTGCACGGCCGTCTGGCACTTCAGGCCTTCGACGGCCCTCTCCAGCGCAGCCACGCCCCAGTCGTTCACTTCGTCGAAGAACACATTGAAGGCGGGCTCGTCGAACTGGATGATGTCCACGCCGGCGGCCTCCAGTTCCTTTGCCTCTTCGTTGAGGATCTTCGCGAACTCCCAGGCCAGCTTTTCGCGGCTCTTGTAGTGCGCGTCGTACAGCGTGTCGATCATGGTCATCGGGCCGGGCAGGGCCCACTTGATGGGTTGCGCGGTCTGGCGGCGCAGGAACTTCGCATCTTCCACGAACACCGGCTTCGGGCGGCTGACTGCGCCAACCACAGTTGGCACGCTTGCATCGTAGCGGTTGCGGATGCGGACCGTTTCGCGCTTCTCGAAATCGACACCGCTGAGGTGCTCGATGAAGGTGGTAACGAAATGCTGCCGGGTCTGTTCGCCGTCGCTGACGATATCGATGCCGGCGTGCTGCTGCTCCTGCAGGGACAGGCGCAGTGCATCCTGCTTGCCTTCAATCAGGCTATCGTCCTGCAGCTTCCAGGGTGACCAGAGCTTCTCGGGCTCGGCCAGCCAGGATGGCTTGGGCAGGCTGCCTGCGGTGGAGGTGGGAAGCAGTTTCTTCGTCGACATTGCGTCTTGTTTCCTGGGGGCGAATGGGGAATCGGTGGATCAGCGGGCAGCCCACTGCTCAAGCACGGCGCGGTACGGCTTGATGAAGTGTTCTTCGGTGAACCTGCCCTGCTTGACCGCCAGCTGGCTGCGCTCTTCGCGGTCGTAGACGATGCGGGTTGAGGAGTAATCCTGGTGCTTCAGGCTGGGCTGGTAGACCTTGCCGGCCACGGAGTTGGCGTTGTAGATCTCCGGGCGGTAGATCTTCTGGAAGGCCTCCATCGTGCTGATGGTGCCGATCAGCTCCAGGTTCGAGTAGTCGCCCAGCAGGTCGCCCTGGAAGTAGAACGCCAGCGGTGCGACGCTGCCCGGTGGCATGAAGTAGCGCACCTGCAGGCCCATCTTGTCGAAGTACTGGTCAGTGGGAGAGAACTCGCCCTGGCGATACTCCACGCCCAGGATCGGGTGGTGGTTCTCGGTGCGGCGGTAGGTCTTGCTGCTGGATACGCTGATGCAGATCACCGGCCCCTTGCTGAAGTTGGCACGGTAGGCGTCAGACTCCAGGAAGTGCTTGAACAGCTTGCCATGCAGGTCGCCGAAGCCTTCCGGAATGCCAAAGGTGGCCTTGCCTTCGTTGCTGGCCGGCAGCACCACGCTGAAATCGTAGTCGCGCACGTAGGACGAGAAATTATTGCCGACGATGCCTTCGGTACGGGCACCGGTGCGGGTGTCGACGATGGTCGGACGCAGCACCTCGATCAGCGGGAACGGATCGCTGCCATCACCGCCATCGATGTGCATCTCCACCGAGATGATGTCCAGCTCGACCGCGTAGCGATCCGCGCTGGGGTTGTCCCAGTGCGCCAGATCGTTGAAGCGGTTGTTGATCATGCTGATCGTGTTGCGCAGGTTTTCCTGGCGGGACGCACCGCGGGCCAGGTTGGCGAAATTGGTGGTGATGCGCGTCCCGTCAGCAGGCTGGTAATCCTCGTTGAAGGGGATGCGCGTGATGCTGAAGGTGAAGGTGTCGGTCGTCATGGGTGGCGTTCCGTAGTGCGGGATGACATCCGGAGGCGGGCGAAGGCATCCGGCATTCAAAGTGCTGCAGCGGCCTCAAGGGCGGCGGCGCGGTGGCGGGGCAGGCCCAACAGCGGCAGGGCCCGCCGCACCGCCAGCCGTGCCCGCTCGATCAGCGCATCGTTGTGCACGCGGCCGTCGGCGAAATCGCGGTCGGTGGCGTAGACGCCCAGCGGCAGGGTGCGCGCCTGGAAGAAGCTGAAGAGCGGGCGCAGCTGATGGTCGATCACCAGCGAATGGCGCTCGCTGCCACCGGTGGCGGCCAGCAGGATGGGGGTGTCGACCAGTGCGTCCTGGTGGACGAAGTCGAAGAAATGCTTGAACAGCCCGGTGTACGAGCCGCGATAGACCGGCGTGCTCACCACCAGCACATCAGCCTGCTCGACGGCGGCCAACTGCCGTTCCACGGTGTCGGGCAGCTGCGAACGCCAGAGCGCGCCCGCCAGCTGCGGGGCCAGTTCGCCCAGTTCGACCAGGTGCTGCTCGCTATGGATGTCTTCGCCGATCAGGCCCAGCAGATGCTCGGCCAGGGTGGCGGCCCTGGAGGGGCGCTGCAATCCGCCGGAAACGGCGACGATTCGAAGGGGGCGGGTAGGTGAAAGCATGACCCGATGCTAGCCACGCCCTTCCATGACGTAAAATGGTATTACTTCACCAATCCATGAGTAGGATTCATCATCATGCTGGAGCGGATCCACCTCAGTATCGTGCAGCAGGTCGAGCAGCAGGGCTCACTCACCGCCGCCGCCGGCGTACTCAACCTGACCCAGTCGGCCCTGAGCCACAGCATGAAGAAGCTGGAGCAGCAGCTGGGCACCGACGTCTGGCTGCGCGAAGGCCGCAGCCTGCGGCTGACCCAGGCCGGGCAGTACCTGCTGGCGGTTGCCAACCGGGTGCTGCCACAGCTGGATCTGGCCGAGGAACGGCTGGGCCAGTTCGCACAGGGCGAGCGGGGTGCGCTGCGCATCGGCATGGAATGCCATCCCTGCTACCAGTGGCTGCTGAAGATCGTCTCGCCGTACCTGGCCGCCTGGCCGGACGTGGACGTGGACGTCAAGCAGAAGTTCCAGTTCGGCGGCATCGGCGCACTGTTCGGCTACGAGATCGACCTGCTGGTCACCCCGGACCCGCTGCTGAAGCCGGGCCTGAAGTTCATTCCCGTATTCGACTACGAACAGGTGCTGGTGGTGGCCAGCAACCACGCCCTGGCCAAGGTGGACCACGTAAAGCCGCGCCAGCTCGGCCAGGAAGTGCTGATCAGCTACCCGGTGCCGTTCGAGCGCCTGGACATCTACAACCAGTTCCTGCTGCCGGCCGGTATCACCCCGCGACGGCACAAGGCCATTGAAACCACCGACATCATGATGCAGATGGTGGCCAGCGGCCGCGGCGTGGCGGCCATGCCACGCTGGCTGGTGGAGGAGTACGCCGCCCGCATGGATGTGGTGCCCGTTCGCCTGGGTGCGAAGGGCATCCCCAAGCAGATCTACCTGGGTGCACGCGAGGCGGATACCGGCATCGACTACCTGCAGGCTTTCATCGAACTGGCGCGGAACAGCACGCCGCTGGCCAGCAATGCGCGCGGGGGCACGTAATGGCCGCACCTACGTCGCTGCGGGCGCGGGCCTTTCTTGATGCCTTTTCGCTGGAGGTGAGCGCCAAAGCCATGCCCGCGCTACACGCGGAGGCTGCCCGCATTCCACGCGGCACGACAATCTCCATTCCCTGGCTGGCCAGCGAGGACGACGACGCACGACTGGCTGCGGCGCGCAGGGTGCGTGAGCTGGGATTCGAGCCAATGCCGCATCTCTCGGCCCGTCGCATCGGGTCGCGTGTGGTGCTTGAACGGTTCCTGCAGCGCGCCGCCAACGAGGCCGGTGTCGCCCAGTGCCTGTTGATCGGCGGCGATCTGGCCACGCCCGCCGGCCCATTTGCTGATAGCGCTTCGATCATCGAGACCGGGCTTCTGGAGAGGGCCGGCATCAAGGCCGTCGCCATCGGCGGCCACCCCGAGGGCCATCCGGTCATGGGCAGTGTCGGGTGCTGGCAGGTGCTGGAACACAAGTGCCAGGCCATCGAAGCGCGCGGCATGGCGCCGATGATCATCACGCAGTTCGCCTTCGATGCCGACATCGTTCTGGCCTGGTTGGACGCGCTGCGCGCCCGTGGCATCGACGTTCCGGTGCTGGTCGGCGTGCCGGGTCCGGCAAGCATCGCGCGGTTGGCACGCTACGCCGCAATGTGCGGGGTGGGTGCCAGTGCATCCATGCTGGCAAGGTACGGCATCTCGATCGGGCGGCTGCTCGGGACCGCAGGGCCGGAAGTATTCGTGGACCACTTGGTGGGCAGTTTGACTGACGCCCACGGGTTGGTCAGCCCGCACTTCTTTCCGTTCGGTGGTATTGCCCAATCACTGGACTGGAT
The DNA here is from genome assembly GCF_030291095.1 of Stenotrophomonas sp. 59. Classification (NCBI taxonomy): domain Bacteria; kingdom Pseudomonadati; phylum Pseudomonadota; class Gammaproteobacteria; order Lysobacterales; family Lysobacteraceae; genus Stenotrophomonas; species Stenotrophomonas sp. 59. The sequence continues at coordinate 2,331,165 of NZ_CP127408.1, read as the reverse complement.
CAAACGGCACCGGCCGCAGGCATCGGCAGTCGGCGGCTGACGGGCCATCGATGACGGCTACCGGGCAGCGCATATGGTTGCCCGGTCCCGTCCCGGTCAGCCCTGTCGGTGTCGTATCTCGGACGGGCAACTGATCAGGCCGGCATTGCTGATAGCCTGGCGCGTACCGCATGCGCGGCACGCAAGCACGGTTCCCCCTCTCACATGCTCCATCTCCTGCTCACCCCAGACACTGGTTGCGCCGCACGCCGTGCAGGTTGCTTCGATCTGCAGGGCCCGGGCCAGGTCGCCCTCCGCGCCCGGTCTGTAGGTGAGGTCGGTGATCTTGAATATGCCGGTATGACTCATTGGAACGCCGTTGTGGGTCTACTACGGGAAGATATCGATGCAAGGGTGTCGGGCGCGTCGGCGCGGTGTCGAGAAGCGGTGCGGGTCAACTCAGGGGTCACTACGCAACGTGAATTCCTCCAGCCGTGCACGGCTGACGGACTGGTGGTTGCCACACCCCGGGCAGCTGAGCGAAGCGGCGCCGTTGAGGTCGACAAGCCCATGATCAGGAATGGCCCGGAATTGCCTTGAGCATTTCAGGCAGGAGCAATCAATCCGGGTGACCTGCAGCAGGGTGCCATCCTCACGCGCCACTCCTTCGACGCTGACTACATAGAACTGTCCGATGTCTCGCATGAAGATGAACAATGCCCTGAACGTTTGGGGCGCCCATCATGCCGTCTGACGTGCCGTAAGGCTCACCCAACGACCGTCCATATTCTGAAGAGTTAAGAATCAGGATCAGGGGGCAGGCTTGTGCCGGGTGCTAGAGTGTGAGCGGGTGCCGATGTGGCGCCATATTCAAGGCGAAATTCATGCCCATCCGGGCCGTTGTATATGCAAGTCAAGCAGTAGAAGGTCTTTCGATCGATCGCCTGGAGGCGCTCGTGGCCGATGCCGCGAGGTTCAATAAAGTTGCAGGCGTGACGGGCGTGCTGCTGCACGACGGCACGCGATTCGTGCAGTACTTCGAAGGGCCGGAAGATGGCGTGGCCAGCGTCTACGAGCGCGTGCTGCAATCGGCCAGCCATACGGATGTCGTGGAGCTGGCGCGGGGGCGCGTCTCCACCCGGCAGTTTCCCTATTGGTCGATGCACCAACTTCCTGCCGATCAGCTTCTGGTCGGCAGACTTGCAAGGGCCGACTGGTCACGCTTCAAGAGAAGCCAGCCCGAGGAGATCGCAGGCTCCGCGTGGGGAATCGATGTGCTTGCCGCGGCGGTAGCGCCCTACGTGCACGCCGCCTAGTTTCGGCTTCGGCGACCACTTCATCGAGGTGTGCAGTGACATGAAGGTTCTCATCACGCTCATCGCTGCACTGCTGGCTGCGGGCCCGGCGCTTGCCGACTCCCCGCTGCCGCCGCCGGAGAGGTTCACGGCATGTTCCCCCGCTCGAAATCTCTGTGCTGATTCCGATCCGGCCCTCAATTCAACGCGGGTAACGCCACATGCATCGGGCCAGGATGCCTGGCTGATACCCGGATGGCATCGCTGGTTGTTCCCGTCGGACGATGGGGAGTCGGTTGTGGTCGGCTACGAGGGCATGAACCTGGTTCCGGTTGATGTGACGCTGAGCGAGCCGGTGCTGCTTTTCTACAATCGTGGCCGCTTGGTTCGCACCGTTACGCTCGATCAGTTGTATCGGCGCACATCGCAGCTTCGGCGCACCGTCTCGCACCTCTCGTGGGTGACCAGCATCGGCTTCAATCGCTCCAACCAGTTCGTCGTCGAGCTGGTCAATGGAGAGAAGGTGGCATTTGCTCCCAGAACGGGGGCCCGCGAGCCGGTTCGGCCGGACGGGCGCTGACAGTCCGTTATGGGTGTCCGGAAGTCACGCATGGCGTGACCGCGCCATGCCCCATGTTCACCCCGCAGCAGCGAGAATGCACCATCGGGCGCGCCTCACGCGCGCTTTCCTCTGCCCGCAGGATCGCGAAGATGTCCAAGCCCCCCTTTGGTGAATCGTCATGTGCCGCCGCTGCCAGCGGTTGCGTCGAGGTACGCGGCGCGCGCGAGCACAATCTCAAGAATGTCGATGTCTCCATTCCGCGCAACGCATTGGTGGTGTTTTCCGGCGTTTCGGGCTCCGGCAAGTCATCGCTGGCCTTCGGCACCGTCTTCGCCGAAGCGCAGCGACGCTACTTCGAATCCGTTGCGCCCTATGCGCGGCGCTTGATCGACCAGGCCGGCGTGCCCGATGTGGACGCCATCGACGGGCTGCCACCGGCAGTGGCGTTGCAGCAGCAGCGCGGCGCGAGCAATGCGCGTTCATCGGTGGGCAGTGTCACCACGCTCTCCAGCCTGGTACGCATGATGTATTCGCGTGCAGGCGCATATCCGGCCAACCAGCCGATGCTCTACGCGGAGGACTTCTCGCCCAACACGCCGCAGGGCGCCTGCAGTACCTGCCACGGGTTGGGGCATGTCTACGAAGTGACCGAAGCCTTGATGGTGCCGGACCCGTCGCTGAGCATCCGCGAGCGCGCCATCGCCTCCTGGCCGCCGGCATGGCATGGCCAGAACCTGCGCGACATCCTGGTCACGCTCGGCTACGACATCGATGTGCCGTGGAAGACGCTGCCGAAGAAGGATCGAGACTGGATCCTGTTCACCGAGGAAACACCCACCGTGCCGGTCTATGCCGGCTTCACGCCTGCCGAGACCCGGGCCGCGCTCATGCGAAAGCTCGAACCGAGCTACATGGGCACGTACACCGGCGCGCGTCGTTATGTGCTGCATACCTTCGCCAATACCCAGAGCGCGCTGATGCGCAAACGGGTTTCCCGCTACATGGAAGGCAAGCTGTGCCCGGCCTGCCACGGAAAGCGCCTGAAGCCGGAGGCGCTCTCGGTCACCTTCGCGGGTGTGGATATCGGTGAGTTCATGCGGTTGCCTCTGGATCAATTGGCAGATCTGCTGGAGCCCATCGCGCGAGGTGACTTCAGCGCGCACAGCCGGGGCGAACGCACCAGCAAGACGAGCGCGCGACGCGACCGCAGCCAGCGAGCGGCCAGCGGTCGCGCCGTCCACGCTGCGGCTCCGGATGTACGCCTGACCTCGGCCCTGTCCGAAGAGAAGCGGCTGGCTGCACAGCGGCTGGCGGGCGGGGTCATGGGGCGGGTGCGGCAACTACGGGAGCTTGGCCTGGGCTATCTCTCGCTGGACCGCGCCACGCCCACCCTGTCCGCTGGCGAACTGCAGCGCCTGCGGCTGGCCACCCAGCTCAGCTCGCTGCTGTTTGGCGTGCTGTATGTGCTCGACGAACCTTCGGCCGGCCTGCACCCGGCCGACAGCCAGGCGCTGTACGACGCGCTGGACCGGCTGCGTGATGGCGGAAACTCGGTGTTCGTGGTCGAACACGATCTGGAGCTGATGCGCCGCGCGCAGTGGCTGGTGGACGTGGGGCCGGAGGCCGGCGAGCGGGGAGGGCGCGTGCTTTACAGCGGCGAACCTGATGGCCTGCGCCAGGTACAGGATTCGCGCACGGCCCGGTATCTGTTCGACCAGGTGCCTGCGCCTGCCAGCCGCCAGCGCAGCGCCGGGAACTGGCTGGAGCTGAAAGGCATCCACCGTCACAACCTGCAGGGCGTGGACGCGCAGGTGCCGTTGGGATTGCTGACGGCAGTGACCGGCATTTCCGGCTCTGGCAAGTCCAGCCTGATGGCGCAGGCGCTGCCGGAGCTGATGCTGCTGCATCTGGGGCACGAACCCGCGGACGACGGTGCCGAGGCCTCACCCACGGACGGGCCGACCGTGATCGAAACCACCCGAGGCCAACTGGCCGGTGATGTGGACGCCATCCAACGCGTGGTGCAGGTGGACCAGAAGCCGATCGGCCGCACGCCACGCTCCAACCTGGCCACCTATACCGGGCTGTTCGACCACGTGCGCAAACTGTTCGCGGCGACACCCGCCGCACGTCGTCGCCGGTTCGACGCGGGCCGTTTCTCGTTCAACGTGGCCAAGGGCCGATGCGAGACCTGCGAAGGCGAGGGTTTCGTGAGCGTCGAACTGCTGTTCATGCCCAGCGTCTACGCCCCATGCCCCACCTGCCACGGCGCCCGCTACAACGAAGCCACCCTGAAGGTGCTGTGGAACGACCGCAACATCGCCGAGGTCCTGCAGATGACGGTGGACCAGGCGCACGCATTCTTCAGCGCGGAGGAGCCCATTTCCCGCCCGCTGCAGTTGCTGCAGGAAATCGGCCTGGGTTACCTGCGGCTGGGCCAGCCGGCCACCGAGCTTTCAGGCGGCGAGGCCCAGCGCATCAAGCTGGCCACCGAACTGCAGCGCAGCCAGCGCGGGCGCACGCTGTACGTGCTGGACGAACCCACCACCGGCCTGCATGCCTCCGATGCGGACAGGCTGCTGGTTCAACTGCAGCGGCTGGTCGACGCAGGAAATACGGTGGTGATGATCGAGCATGACATGCGGGCGGTCGCGCAGGCGGACTGGGTGATTGACGTCGGGCCGGGCGCAGGCAGTGCCGGTGGCACCATCGTGGCGAAGGGAACGCCGCAACAGGTGGCGCGCGCGCAGGGAAGCAGGACAGCGCCTTTCCTCGCGCGAGAGCTGGCTCATCTGTAGGGCCGAGCCATGCCCGGCCACCACCCTCGGCAAGATCCGGGGTCGGCCTGTCCAGCAAACGATGCTCAGGTCTCCCCGCGCCACTGGCTCATCAGCATCTGGAGAAAGCGTTCCGCAGTAGGCGAGAGCAGGGCGCCTCGGCGACGGACGATCCCGATCGTGCGCGACACCACAGGGTTGCCTATCGAGCGCGTCACCAGGGTGGGATGATCCCCGTCCGGCGTAGCCATTTTCGGCAGGACAGACACGCCGATGCCGGCCTCGACCATGCCCAGTGACGTCGACAGGTGGGTCACCTCGTAGTGCCAGCTCAGTTTGAGGTTCTCGCGCGCCAGGGCGCCGTCCAGCAGCGTGCGATTGCCGCTGGTGCGATGCACGGTGATCAGCTGATGCTCTGCCAGGTCAGCCCACTCCACCCTGCGCTTGCGGGCCAGGGGGTGGTCGCGGCGGCAGGCCAGCACAAACGGGTCTTGGGCCAGTACGTCGAAATCGAGATTCGGATCGTTGGCGCCCATGAAGTTGATGCCGAACTCGACTTCGCCACGTTCCACCGCCTGCAGGCCCTCGGTCGCCGGGATATCCAGGATCCGGAAGCGCACGTTGGGATGCGCTTCGTGGAAGCGCGCCATCACGCTGGGCAGGAAGTAGAACGCCGCCGTGGGCAGGCAGGCGATGGTGACGGTAGCGCCCCGCGTATCGTCCCGGCCCCGCAGTGAGAACAGTGAACCATCGAATTCCTCCAGCATGCGACGCACCAGCGGCAGCAGGTTCTCGCCGACGGCGGTAGTGCTGACGCTGCGCGTGGTGCGCTCCAGCAGCGGCGAACCCACCGCCTGCTCCAGCTTCTGTATCCGTCGGCTGAGTGCCGGCTGGGAGACGTGCAGGATCTCCGCGGCCCGATGGAAGCTGCGCGTCTCCGATACCAGCAGGAACGCGCGGAGATCGAGGATTTCGCAATTGATGCTCATTGGGTATCAATCATCCAAAAATCAGCAATTCACAGATCAATTGGGGTCATGCCAGTATCGAATCACAGAGGGGTCATTCATCCCCTATACGCATCAATCTAGCACACGTATGTCCAACGATCTGCTCAGCATTCCCTGCGTGCTCATGCGCGGTGGCACCTCCAAGGGCCCGTTCTTCCTGGCCAGCGACCTTCCGGCGAACACCGCCGAACGCGATCGCCTGCTGGTGGAAGTGATGGGGTCGGGTCATCCGCTGCAGATCGACGGCATCGGTGGTGGCAACGCGCTGACCAGCAAGGTGGCCATCATCGACAGATCCAGCCGGGCAGACGCCGACGTGGACTATCTGTTCGCCCAGGTAAGGGTGGAGCAGCAGGTGGTGGACACGTCCCCCAACTGCGGCAACATGCTGGCGGCGGTGGGCCCGTATGCCATCGAGCGGGGGCTGGTGCAGGCTCAGGATCCGCAGACCGAGGTGCGCATCCACAACGTCAACACCGGCAAGCTGATCATCGCGACGGTGGAAACGCCCGGCGGCAATGTGGTCTATCGCGGTGATACACGCATTGCCGGCGCGCCGGGCTCGGCCTCGCCGGTCAGGCTCTCCTTCCTCGATGCGGCAGGCGCCCGCACCGGCAAGCTGCTGCCCAGCGGGCACGCGCAGGAAACCATCAATGGCGTGCCGGTCAGCCTGGTGGACTGCGCCATGCCGATGATGCTGGTGCGTGCCGAAGACCTGGGCGTGCACGGTGATGCCTCGCCCTCCGAACTGAACGCGGACGCGGCGTTCATGCGCCGGCTGGAATCGCTTCGCATCGAGGCGGGGGCCCGCATGGGCATCGCCGACGCCGGCAACACGGTCATCCCCAAGCCGGTGCTGCTGTCGGCGCCCCAGCATGGGGGCGATCTGCAGGTGCGCTATTTCATGCCGCACCAATGCCATACCGCACTGGCCATTACCGGCGCGGTCGGCCTGGCCACCGCCGCCGTCACGCCGGGCACGCTGGCCCACACTTTGGTCGGATGCCTGTCCGTTCCCGGCAGCATTACCCTCGAACATCCGAGCGGGGCCCTGGAGGTGGGTCTCAGTCGCAGTTCGGACGATACGCCGGTGATTGCCAGCGTGGTGCGCACCGCACGCCGACTGTTCGACGGTCGGGTATATGCAACTCCGCCCGCGCACGCCACGGCCAGTACCACCCAAGACCGCCAATGGACGTCAGCGGCATGATCTGAAACCGGCTGGGTCGGCACAGGCGTGCCTGCCCCGCCACCACAACGTAGATGCTTCACTCCTGGGAGGGATGATGTACAAGCAGTTCCTGATGGCCGCGCTGTGCGCGGCCGGCCTGGCCGCGGCCGGGTGCAGCAACAGCGGCCGCGCCGAAGGTGCGACCACAGGCAGCGCTGACAACGCACCGGTGCGCATCAGCGTCGGCTCCTACAACCTCAACAACCTGCCGTTCTTCATCGCCGACGCCAAGGGCTATTTCAAGGATGTCGGTCTCGAAGTGAAGACCGAGAACTTCGCCCAGGGCGGCTCCAAGGTACTGCAGGCGCTGGTGGCCAATTCCACCGACGTGGCCGTTGGCTTCTACGACCACACCATCCAGATGCAGGCCAAGGGCAAGGACGTGGTGGCCTTCGTACTGCTCTCGCGCAATTCGGGGCTGGTGATGGCCGGCCGCGAGGATGCCACCTTCGATCCGGCCCGGCCGGAAACCATCAAGGGCCAGAAGGTCGGGATCACCGCGCCGGGCTCCTCGTCAGACTTCTTCGTCCGTCACTTCCTCGCCCAGCATGATATTCCGGCCGACAGCATCTCGCTGATCGGCGTCGGCTCCGGCGCCGCAGCGGTTGCCGCCCTGGAGCAGGGCAAGATCGACCTGCTGGTCAACTACGACCCGGCCGCCACCCTGATCACCGAGCGCAAGGTCGGCAAGATCCTCCTCGACGCGCGCAGCGACGACGGCGCCCGCCAGGTCTATGGCGGCTTGTACCCGACGTCGGTGATGTATGCCAACCAGAGCTTCCTGGACAAGCGCCCGCAGGCAGCCGAGAAGATCGCCCGTGCCGAGCAGATGGCGTTGAAGTTCATCGCCGACAACAGTGCCGAAGAGATCGTTGCCGCGCTGCCGGACAGCTACGTCTCCGGCGATCGCGCCACCTATGCCCGCGCGGTGGAGAACGCCCGCGCGATCTTTACACGCGACGGTCACTTCACGCCGGCCGACCTGGAAACCCCACTGAAGGTGCTGCGCGAGTTCAACACGGATGTGGCCAAGGCCAACATCGATCTGTCCAGGACCTACACCAATGCCTTCGTCGAGCGTGCCCACGCTGCGGCGCCGGCGGCCCAACCGTGATCGGAGGTAACCCCATGGCCCTCAATGCCACCGTGCGCCAGCTCAACGGCGCGCCGCAGCTGGAGCCTGCACAGACCATGGTCGCCCTCAACAAGGTGACCATGTCCTTCGGCGAATTCACCGCCGTGCGTGATGTCGACATCCAGGTGGGTGACGGCGAGTTCCTTGCCATCGTCGGCCCGACCGGCTGCGGCAAGAGCACCATCCTCAATTCCGTGGCGGGGCTGTTGAAACCGTCCTCCGGCGAAGTAGCCATCGATGGCCGCACTGTCAGCGGCGTGCAGGAGTCGGTCGGCTACCTGTTCCAGCAGGATGCGCTGCTGCCGTGGAAGACGGCTTACCAGAATGTTGAACTCGGCCTGCGCTTCCGCGGCGTGCCCGAAGCCGAACGCAAGGCCAAGGCCAACGCGTGGCTGGCCAAGGTCGGCCTGGCCGGTTTCGAGCATCGCTACCCCCACCAGCTGTCCGGTGGCCAGCGCAAGCGTGTGCAGATGGCGCAGGCGCTGATCGTCGAGCCGAAGGTGATCCTGATGGATGAACCGTTCTCGGCGCTGGACATCCACACCCGGCACCTGATGCAGAACGAGCTGCTGCGTCTGTGGCAGGAGGACCGGCGCTCGGTGATCCTGATCACCCACGATCTGGAAGAAGCGATCGCCCTGGGGGATCGCGTGGTGGTGCTGTCCTCCGGCCCAGCCAGCCGCGTGGTGCGCAGCTTCGACGTGGATCTGGAGCGTCCGCGCAACGTGGCAGAGATCAAGCTGGATGACCGTTTCACCGACCTGTACCGCGACATCTGGGCCTGCCTGCGCGGCGAAGTGGAGAAGAGCTATGCACGCCAAGACTGACAAATTCATCCAGCTGGCCCTGGTGGTCGCCGTTTTCGGCGGCTGGGAAGGCGGCATCGCGCTGGGCGTGATCGATCCGTTCTTCTTCCCTTCACCGACAGCGATCGTGCAGCAGGCCTGGACCTGGCTGTCCGATACCTCGTTCTACCAGCACGTCTACATCACCCTTACCGAAACCGCGCTGGGCTACATCATCGGCACCGGCCTGGGTGTGGCTGGCGGCGTGTGGCTGGGCCTGAGCCGTCGCTCGGCGCGCATCCTCGATCCCTTCATCAAAGGCTTCAACGCAATTCCACGCGTAGTGCTGGCGCCGATTTTCGTGTTGTGGCTGGGGCTGGGCCTGTGGTCGAAGGTGGCGCTGGCGGTCACCCTGGTGTTCTTCACCACGTTCTTCAATGCCATGCAGGGCGTGCGCGAGGTGAATCCGGTGGTGCTGGCCAATGCCCGCATCCTGGGCGCAAGCCGCAGCGACCTGCTGCGCCATGTCTACTTCCCCGCAGCAGCCAGCTGGATCCTGTCCTCGCTGCGCACCTCGGTGGGCTTCGCGGTGGTCGGCGCGATCATCGGTGAGTACCTCGGGGCCTCGGCGGGCCTGGGTTACCTGATCGCGCAGGCCGAGGGCAACTTCAATGCCGTGGGCGTGTTCGCCGGCATCATCATCCTGGCCGCCTTCGTGCTGGTCATCGACGCCCTGCTGGACGTGGTCGAGAACAAGCTGATCACCTGGCGTCCCAACGCCCAGGCACAGGCCACCAGCTGAACCGGCTGCGCTGAGCCGGCCTGCCGCGCCGCCGGACCGATCCGGCGGCGCGCACTTCCTCCCCCCGATCTTCCCCCGCACCACCGCAACAGGCCAGCGCCGGGCCAGGGGGCCGGCTGGCCGGAGAGAGAGCCCATGAATCATTCCACCGTGCTGCCGCTGGCAGCGCTGTCGGTCGCGCTCGGCCTGCTGTTGGCCAGCGGTCACGCAGGCGCCCAGTCTGCTTCGCCCCAGCCCGCACCACTGAGCCAGGCCGAACTGTCACGCCTGGTGCAGCAGCAGGCGCTGCAGATCCAGCAATTGGAAGCGCGCCTGCGCGCCGTCGAGGGAGGGCAGGGCATAGCGGCCGGGCTACCCACGCCGCCGGAGCCCGCACCTGTGCTTGAGACGCGGGTGGCGGCACTGGAATCCAACCAGTCCAAGCTGCCGAAGGTGTCCTGGGCCAAGGGCGCACCGGAGCTCAGCAGTGCCGACGGCAATACGGTGTTCCGTCCCCGCGGACGCCTGTTCGTCGATGCCTCCAGTACTGACGGTTCCGCGGTCGCCGACCGCAACGTTTCGGGAACGGAGATCCGTTCGGTGCGCCTGGGCGCAGAGGGACGCTACGGAAGCCTGGGCTGGGTGGTGGAGGGCGACTTCGCCGACAACACGGTGGCCTGGAAGTCGGTCTATGCCACGCTGGACCACACCCTGTTCGGCCTGCCGGCCGATCTCACGGTTGGCAATCGCTTGAATGATCGCGGTTTCGATGGCTCCAGCAGCACCTCCAACACGCCATTCCAGGAGCGCAACGTGGTCGGCACGCTGATGCTGCCGCAGCGCGGCCTGTTTGGTGTCGGGCTGACCGAGCGCGTGTATGGAAAGGGGTGGCATGCCAGCGTGTCGGTGGCCGGCAACGATCTCAACAACGCCGGCACCGACAACGACAGCCAGACCTGGGCCACGCGCGTGCACTGGAACCCCGTGGCCAGCGACGCGGTCACGGTGCACCTGGGGGCCTGGGCGTTCCACGAGGAGATCGCCGCAGGCGCCAGCGGCGTTGTTCGCAGTTCGGCCATCGCAGGGCATTTCAACGATCTGGTCAAGATCGCGCCGGGCACACTGCTGGGCGCCGAGCGCAGCACGGCTTACGGTGCCGAACTGGCCGGCTTCTTCGGAAGGGCGTGGGCGACCGGCGAATGGGGCACCCGCAGCCTGCGGGGGAGCGACGCCAGCGGCCGTTATGATCGTGACCACGAGGCCTGGGCGATCTCGGCCGGGTGGTTCCTGGCTGGCGCACGCCCGTCCTACACGGGCAAGACCGGTACCTGGGGACGCGTGAAGGTGGCCGACCCGGTGACGCGTGGCGGTCGCGGCGCATGGGAGCTGAAGGGCCGCTATGAAGACGTGGACTATGCCGAACTGCCCAGTGGCGGCACCGGCCACGCATGGACGCTGGGCGCGAACTGGTACCTCAACGATTTCAGCCGCGTGATGTTCGAAGCCGTCCGTTGGCAGACCCGCCACCGCAGTGGCAGTGCAGCAGGCAGGGATGAAGGCACTACCTTCAATACCCGCCTGCAGCTGGCGTTCTGACACCGATACGCCGCCCGCGCGCCGATCAGAGCAGCAGCAGCGCTCCGATCAGCGCGGGCGGCATCACCAGCGCGCCGACGCGCAGGAAGTCGAGCGCGCTGACATGCTCGCCCTCGCGACGCAGCGCCACCAGCCACAGCATCGTGGCCAACGAGCCGGTCACCGACAGGTTCGGGCCCAGGTCCACGCCAACCAGCAATGCGGCACGGGTCTGTGCCGGCAGCTCTGCCATCTGGCCCAGCGAACCGGCCGCCAGGCCGACCGGCAGATTGTTGGCCAGGTTGCTGAGCAATGCGGCCGCACCACCCGCCAGCCAGCTGGCCTGCTGCGGCGACGCCTTCGCCAGCGCCTGCAGAGCGCCGGCTGCACTCTGGATCACGCCGGTCTGCGCTACCGCTTCCACGAGCACGAAAAGCCCGGCCACCAGCGGCAGCACGCCCCAGGATACGTGGCGCAGCAGCGGTAGCGGGCTGCGGCGCTGACGAACCACCACCGCCGCCACGCTCAGTGCACCGGCGCAGAACGTGGCCAGGCCCAGCGGCCCGTCAAGTGCAGAGGTCACCAGCAGCACGCTGCCGGTGAACAGCACACCCAGCGCACTCAGGCGCCCGCCCTCGGTCAGCGGGCGATGCTGCGGCGCGGCCACCAGCGGCTGTGCGATCTCGCGCCGGTGCACCCAGCGCAGCACAAGATAGGTCGCACCGATCGCCGCCAGCGAGGGCAGTGCGAACTGCGCCAGCCACTGCAGCAGCGGTGGCATGTGCTGGCCGTAGACCACCAGGTTGGCCGGGTTGGAGATGGGCAACACGAAGCTGGCCGCATTGGCGATGAAGGCACAGACGAACAGGTAGGGCAGGGGATTGGCGCGGGCCGCCTTGCAGGCCGCGTAGACCGCCGGGGTCAACACCACGGCTGTCGCATCATTGGAAAGAAATACCGTTACCAGCGTGCCGACCAGGAACACCAGGTCGAACAGGCGCCGCCCCGAGCCGCCCGCATGCCGCACCGCATACAGCGCCAGCCAATCGAACAGCCCTTCGCGGCGGGCGAGCTCGGCCAGCACCATCATGCCGACCAGGAAGAGGTAGACGTCGCGGCCTTCGGCGACTGCGTGCCAGGTAGTGCCGAACGACACGGTGCCGCTGAGCGGAAGCAACGCGGCCGCGCCGAGCGCCCACGCGTACTCCGGGATGCGGAACGGGCGGAACAGCAGGCCGACAGTGGCAATGGCCACCGCCATCCAGATGATGAGCGAAGAATGGGAAGCGAGCATGGAGTAGGGGCGTGCGTGGTGCCATCCATCGACCCCGCCGCCGGTTCTCCGGCGTACGTGATCGGCGTGCAGGCGCCCGCTGCGATCAGTGCAAGTGCCGGGGTTGCGGCATCATACCGTGCCGGCTGCCCAGCGAATGCCCTGGCGCGGCGCGTTCCGTGACGGCCGCGCCAAGGCATTCAACACGGCGCCTACTGCGTCGCGCACTCCACCTTGCGATCGAACTCCGTGCCCAGTACGACCGATGTGATCGCAAGCGTTGTGCCCTTTCCGGCGCGCAGTGCGAACGGTACGCTCAAGCGGCTCATGTCTGCCCCGGCCTTGGCCAGGCACTTGAGGGGAACGCCCAACCTGACCCACTCATTCCGCGGCGCTGCCGACAGCGCAGGGCCCAGCGCAACCTCGGCAGCACACGCCGCCCCGCAGACGGTACCCAGTGTCACTGCGGATTCCGCCGGGAGCTGTTCGACACGCACGGTCGCTACCACGGAGAGCTCGCCGTTGGTCTCGCGCGACCAGTCCAGCGGAGTACTGGCCTGCAACGCCACCGTGGCCGGCGCCCGGAAACTGAACTGGCGTGCGCCCTCCTGCACATCGGTGTTGATCGCGACCATCGCCAGTGACTGGTCGGCAGTGGTTGCATTGGGATGCACGACATCGGTCGATTCGCCATTGGCGGCAGTCAGGCGAAGCATCAGGCCGGTGCCGGCTACACCACGCTCGAACAGGGTGCCGCTACCCGCGGCGTCCGGATCAATGCCGGGGTCTTCGGAAAGCGCAGGTAGATTTCCCTTGTCGGCATAGGTCAGGCCGTATCCGAAGGCGAACTGCGGGTCGTAGTCCTTCTGCCCCACGTTGTTCTCGTACTGGTTGGCGCGGCGTGGCCAGGAGTAGCTCAGCTTTCCGCGGAAGTCGTGTTGTACGCGCCCATCGCCCCCGCGCAGCAGCACATCGGCCACGCCCCCACCTTCCGAGCCCGGCAGCCACGCAGCCACGAAGGCATCGGCGGCGTTGATTTCGCGGTTCAGCCACAGCGGGCGCCCGCTCAGGAACACCCCCACGACCGGAATGCCGTCTGCCTTCAGGCGTCGCATCAGCTCCAGGTCTCCGGACTTGCCGTTCTTGAACATCAGGTTGGGCAAGTCGCCCTGAAATTCGGCGTAGGGATCTTCGCCGAACACCACGATGGCTACATCGGGGCGATTGCGGTAACGGCCATCGATGGCCAGTTCCGCCTGGCCGCCTCCCGACTTGACCTGTGCCTGCAGACCTTCCCAGATCGTTTCCGCATTCGGGAAGTCCTCGCGACGCGTGCCATCGCCCTGCCAGCTGAGCGTCCAGCCGCCCGCCTGACGGCTCATGTCGTTGGCGCCATCGCCGGCAACCAGTACGCGCTGTTTCGGCGAGAGTGGCAGCAGCTGGTTCTGGTTCTTGAGCAGCACCAGCGATTCACGCACGGCCTGCCGCGCCACCTGGCGATGCGCCGGCGCCCCGAGCAGCTCGAACTTGCCGCCCAATGCGCGCTCGGAGGGCTTGGGTTTGTCGAACAGGCCCATGCGCATCTTCACCCGCAGGATGCGGCGAACGGCATCGTCCAGCCGCGCCTCCGGCAAGCTGCCGTCCTTCACGTGGGCCAGCGTGCTTTCATACATCCCCTTCCAGCTGTCCGGTGCCATGGCCATGTCCAGGCCGGCGACGTAGGTCTTCGCGCAGTCGGTGTTGCTGCAGCCCTTGATCTGGCCATGGCCGTTCCAGTCACCGACCACGAAGCCGCCGAAGCCCATCCGACCCTTCAGCACATCGGTCAACAGTGGCTTGTGCCCGTGCATCTTCTCGCCATGGAAGCTGTTGAACGACGCCATCACCGACTGCGCGCCCGCATTGATCGCCGGCAGGTATCCTGCGGCATGGATGTCACGCAATTCGGCCTCGCTGACCGTGGTGTTGCCCTGGTCCTTGCCGTTGCCCGTGCCGCCATCGCCGAGGAAATGCTTGACCGTGGTCATCACGTGGTGGTCGTCGAGGAAGTCCGCGGCCCCCGCCTTGCCCTGCAGGCCTTCGACGAAGGCCCCTGCATAGCTGGCCACCAGTGCCGGATCTTCCGAGTAGCCCTCGTACGTGCGCCCCCAGCGGTCATCCTGCGGGACGGCCACGGTCGGTGCGAAGGTCCATTCCATGCCGGTCACGCGGGTTTCGGCCGCGGTGATCCTTGCGATCTCGCGCAGCAGTTCCGGGTTGCGCGCTGCGCCCAGGCCGATGTTGTGCGGGAACAGAGTGGCACCCACCACGTTGCTCTGGCCATGCATCGCATCAATGCCCCAGACGATGGGAATGGCCTTGCCACCGTTGCGCGTGTCCATCGACGCTTCCCAGAACGCGTCGGCCAGCGCAAGCCATTCGGCGGGCTTTGCGTTGTAGCGGCCACCTGGGTCGGATGCGCCGCCTGCCAGTATTGAACCCAACCGATATCTGCGCACGTCATCGGGCGTGATGCTGGCGATATCACCCTGCACGATCTGGCCGACCTTTTCTTCCAGCGTCATTGATGCGATCAGCGCGTCGATGCGTCGTTCCATGGCCGGATCGTTGGCCAGCGGCCAGGTTGCCCTGGGCCAGTGCGCGGGCGTGATGGTACCTGCGTCGTTCACCGCGGCAGGGGCCGCACCGGACGCAGGTACCAGGGCCATGGCAAGCGCCGCAGCCAGCATCAGGCGGTGGGGATGGAACACGGGGTTGCGCTTCGCACGATCGGAATGACGGACGTTCATCGGAACAATCATCTCGGAAGGGTGGCTTGGGTGGGCTCGGCGGCCGGAAAGCAACCTGACAGCGTTGTCAGTCAAAACCGAGCATACCCAGCCCGTGGGACGAATGCTTGCTGCACAGCGGCATGGGTTTTGAGGATAAAGTTGCATCTGCATCCACATCCCGTGGTGCAGGATTCAGGCAAAGATGGTGAGGCTATGACGGGCAGAGGGCGGGGGATGCCGGGAGCTGAGCAGGTGCTCGCAGGCAGGCCGGGACGCGTGCGGATCGAGGATGTCGCGGCAACGGCCGGTGTCTCGATGAAGACCGTCTCGCGGGTGCTCAACAACGAGCCGAACGTCTCCAAGAGCACCCGGGCCCGGGTGGACGCGGCGGTGGAAAAACTGCGCTACCGCCCCTTGCCCTCGGCACGGGTCCTTGCTGGCCGGCGTTCCTACCTCATTGCGATGCTCTTCGATAATCCCTCCTCGAACTATCTGATGGAGATCGAGATGGGGGTGCTGGACGCGTGCATGGAACAGCACTACAACCTGATGCTCGCTCCGCTGATCTACGACGCGGCCGATATCGTGGAAAAGGTCGAGTCATTGATCATGCAGTCGCAGCTCGACGGCGTGGTGCTGACGCCGCCGCTGACAGACGACACCGCCCTGCTGGAACGCCTGGTCGACCTCGGCATCCCGTATTCCAGCATTTCGGCGAAGGAACAGAACCGGAACGTGGGCGTCGTCGTGGATGAAATCGGCGCGGTGGTAGCGCTGATCGCGCACCTGGCTTCGCTGGGCCATACCCGTATCGCCCATATCAAGGGACACGCCGCGCATGGTGCAAGCATGTGGCGCCTGGCAGGCTATCGCGAAGGCCTGCGCAGGGCAGGCCTGCGCTACGACCCCAGCCTGGTCCTGGAAGGCGAGTTCTCATACGAATCCGGCTACATCGGCGCCAACGCGCTGCTTGCTCGGCCTGATCGGCCGACCGCCATCTTCGCCGCCAACGACGATATGGCGGCAGGCGTCATCTGTGCGGTGTTCGAACACGGCCTGTCGGTGCCAGCCGATATCTCGGTCTGCGGTTTCGATGACACGCCGATCGCCCGCCAGATCTATCCGGCATTGACCACCGTCTGCCAGCCCACCCGTGAGATGGGCCGGCGCGCGGCCATGGAGCTGATCAAGGAAGTGCGCGCGCTCGGGAGCGGTGGCGTGGTCGATATTGCTTACGCCCTGAAGGTCCGGCGATCCACGGGGCCGGCCCGTCACGATTGAGCGCAGGTGCGATGGCGCGCCGGCGCGGCCGGCACGCCATGCTGGCAGAGCAGGGGTGCGGCTCAGTGGCCGCCTTCGGTGGCCAATCGCTCCAGGTCTACGCCCTGGCGACGCAGCGTACGGCCCGCCGCCCACGCGTAGAACGCCAGATAGCAGAAACACAGCACGCCAATGATGAAGCTGTAGTGCACGCCGACCTTGTCGGCCAGTGCCCCCTGCGCCCAACTGACGATGCCGCCGCCCATGATCATCATGATCAGCAGGCTGCTTGCCTGGTTGGTGTGGCGGCCCAGGCCCGTGATGGCCAGGGTGAAAATGCAGGGCCACATCGTGCTGCAGAACAGCCCGACACTGATGAAGGCAATCACACTGGTCATTCCGGTGGTGAACATGCCGACCAGCTGCGCCGCAATGCCACACACGGCAAAGTACAGCAGCATGCGTGATGGATTGCCCTTGCTGGCCAGGGTGGCGATGATCATCAGGACGATCACCGGCGCGTAGTGGAGGAACTGTGCGGAGTTGTGGCCAGAGATCGCGTTGACGGCAAGGTAGATGGCAAATGCAATGAACGGCAGCACCAGCATCAGCAGCTTCTGCGTGCCTGCGCGCACGTCGAACGCTCCGGCGGCACCACCCCAGCGGCCGATCATCAGGCTGGCCCAGTACAGCGAGACGAACGGGGCGATCACCGAGGTTTCCAGGCCCAGCCCACCCTTGCTCAAGGGTTGCTCAAGGTAGGCTGGAAGATTGTCGATGGTCGACACCTCCACGCCGACGTAGAGGAAGATCGCGATCATGCCCATCGCCAGCTGCGGATAGGAGAGCGCAGATCCGCGATCTGCCTGGTGATTCGCCCCGGTCGCACCTGCGGGGACCGTGGCGCGCAGCTCGACATGATTGGGCACGCTCGAGAACCGCAGCAGCACGGCGACCAGTACGAAGGCGGCACCCAGCACCAGGTATGGGATCTTTACGCTCTCGATGCTCGCCTCTGTGTTGCCCGCTGACACGCTGCCAAAGATGGCAATGCTCACCAGCAGTGGGCCTACCGTTGCGCCCAGGTTGTTGACACCGCCGGCCATGGTCAGGCGCTGCGATCCGGTGGCCGGATCACCCATGATCACCGCCAGCGTATTGGCTGCGATTTGCTGGAGCGAGAAGCCCAGGCCCACGATGAACAGGCCGGACAGCATCAGTGCAAACGAGCCGGTATTGGCCGCCGGATAGAAGAGCAGGGCACCGAGCGCGGACACCAGCAGGCCAAGGCAGATGCCGTTGCGATAGCCCACCCGATGCAGCAGGTCGTTGCCGATGGCGCGGGAGATGGCGATGTAGATCAGCGAACCGGCGGTGTAGGCAACGTAGAAAGCCATCGCCACGTACATGCTCTGTGCCTGGCTGAGATGGAACGCTTTCTTGAACACCGGAATGAGGATGCCGTTGCTTGCAGCGACGAAACCCCAGAAGAAAAAGACGGTGATGAGTACACCGAACTGCGACCAGCGGGTTGTGTGTTTCATGATTCTCGTGTCATCACGGGCAGGACGACGCCCCGTGCGTTGTCGCACAGGGCAGGACGTGGTGATTGCGCGCGGAGGGCCGGCGAAACCGGCCCTCCTTCAAGGCTGCGCTGCTCAGAACTGGTAACGCAGGCGCAGGCCGTAGCTGCGCGGGTCGTTCAGGAAGCGGACGTTGATGCCGGAACCCACCAGGGCCTTCTGCGAGACATCGTTGCCCAACAGATTGTTGCCCCAGGCTTCCACGCGCCAGTTGCCGCTCAGTGAGGTGAAACCGATGCCCGCGTTCAAGGTGGTCTCGCCCTTCTGGCGGTCAGGGAAGCCGGCCGCAGCGGCGCTTTCGGTACGGTCATGGACCAGCTCGCCACTGGCTGGATCCTGTCGGATGAACTCCACGTCCCGGTTGTTGTACTGGGTGAGGTAGAAGGCCGAGCGGTAGGAGGCCAGCAACTGCCAGTCGAAGGTGCCAAAGCGCAGCTCGGTCGTATGCTGCAGCCTTACGTTGAAGGTAAGTTTCGACGCCAGCGGCAGTTCGTTGCCGGACAGGTCGATCAGCGAGGTGGCACCACCGGCGTCGTAGTTCTGGCTGCGGACATCGGCGACGGTGCCACGCTTGATCTCGCTATCCATCCAGAGCGCGTTGATGTTGACCATGAAATTGTGCGGAAAGCGCAAGGTGCTTTCCGCCTCCAGGCCGTACACCGCGGACTTGCCGACGTTGCGGTTGACCAGGGCATAGCCGGTCGCTTCACCGGTGGTCGGGTTGGTGGCGATCACCGCCAGGTCCTGGAACACCTGGTCGCTGTAGTCGTAATAGAACCCGCTGACGTTGAAGGTCGAGGTGCGACCCAGCATCTGGAAGGAGTTCTTGCTGCCGATTTCGTAGGCAATGATCGATTCGGGCTTGAAGGTCTCAGGAATCTCCTTCGGATCAAACGTGTCGTTGAAGCCCCCCGCTTTGTGGCCGGTCGACACCAGTCCGTACAGCAGGCTGTCATCGCTCACGTCGTACTCGAAACCCGCGCGCCAGTCGGTAAAGCTGAACTTGCTCTTGCCGAACTGCTGGGCCGGAATCGCGCTGACCTGGGCCCAGCTCTGGTACGGGCAATCGACGGTATCGCCACCGATGTCGGGGCGATCCACGCAACCGAATGGGCCGCCATCGGGCACCGCGCCGATCTGCTGCAGCAAGGTGTCGTTGCGACCATGTCGCAGCACACCCTGCAGCAGGAAGCGGGCCATCTCCGCCTGCGAGGTGATGTTGCTGACGTCAAAGTTCGGACGGCTCATGAAAGCCGGCTCGAAGCCGGGCGTGCCGAGGCGCGTGGCAAAGTCCCCGCCCTGGCCAGGCAAGCCCAGCGACCAGTTGCCGCCAATGCCGTAACGCGACTTCTTCTCCTCGGAGTAGCGCAGGCCGCCCTTCAGGCGCAGGCGATCGTTGACGTCGAATGTACCGTCGGCGAAAACGGCGGATGACTTGCCATTGACCTTGGGCATGGTGAATTCAGTGCCCGAATACCAGCGCCCTTTGTCCACCAGCGAAAGGTAGCCCACCCGCTGGTCCTCATTGAAGTGGAACAGGCCGGTGGTCCAGCGCAGCCGTTCGTCCTGGTCGGACGTGAACCGCAGCTCATGTACCTGCGACTCCGACTCGGTCAGCCAATACTGCGTGGAGTAGTTGTCGTAGTCGATGCCGCCCGGGTTGCTGGGTGATACCGGATCGATGTTGCGGCCCGGCCAGAGGATGCCTTCGCTCTGCGCATTGGTCTGGCGGTAGTCCACGTTGCGGTAGCTGCCGTTGTACTCCACCGCCACCTTGCCGAAGTCATAGGAAATGCTGGTCTGCGCCCCCCAGTTGGTGCTGTCGAGCTTGCCCTGCGCGCCGCGGTAGATGATCTTTCGCAGGTCGACATCGTCCGGCAGGTAGCCGGCCTTGGCGGCGGTGTAGACGTTGGCGCCTGGATAGCCCGTACCGCCTTCCTTGCCGATGTCGGCCATGGCGAAGATCGACAGCTTGTCATCCGGCTGGTAGAGGAACGACAGGCGTGCGCCCCGGTCGTCCTGCACGCCAGCCGGTTCCAGGTCCTGCGCGCGCCCAGCATTCTTGAACGGAGAGTCTTTCTCCACCTTGTAGCCAGCCACCCGGAAGGCCGCGCCACCGCCGATCGGAAGATTCAGGGCGAATTCGCCACCGCGATGGTCACGATTGCCGGCCTCGGCCTGAACGTACCCGCCGAAGGCTTCCAGGTCAGGGCGCTTGGTGATGATGTTCAGCGTGCCGGCCAGCGCATTGCGGCCGCGCAGCGTGCCCTGCGGGCCCTTGTTGATTTCCACCCGCTCGACATCGTAGAACATGCCGCCCAGACCGCGCGGTCGTGCAATGTAGGCCCCGTTGATGTGGGGCGCGGCGCCCGGATCACCCAGCTCGGTGTTGTTCGAAGAACCCACGCCGCGGATGAAGATCTCCAGGTTGCCTTCCTGGTTGGCCATGCTCATGCCTGGCACCAGGGCTTGGATGTTGCGCAGCTCATTGTTGATGCCCAGCGCACGCGTATCGTCCGCGGAAATTGCCTGGGCGGTACCTGCATATTTCTGCAGGTCCTGTTCCCGGCGTTCGACAGTGACGATGACGGCGTCCAACGTCGAGGCCTCCCGTGCCTCGCTGGTGGCGGTGGAACTGCTTTCCTTGGCTGATTGCGCCGCGACCGGCAGCGCCGCAGTGGCGGTGACGATGGTGGCAAGGACTGCCTGTGCGAGTGTGCTCTTCCTGAAATGGCCGGTCATAGGGTCCCTCTCTCCCCATAGATGATGTCTGGACGTTCCCGCGCCGTGCGCCGGACGTGGGCTCTTGTAAGTGCGACCTGACAACGCTGTCAATCAGAATGAACGATGGATGACCAGAAGCTCGGGAAATCAGACAGTTGAGCGATCAGAAGTGCTGTTTGGCACGCCGCATTTGCTGCAGTGCGAAACGAAATCGGGCGGCGTTGCGCTCGGCGTACGGCTGCACCCGCCGGATTGGAGCGATCAGAACGCAGGCCGGCAGCAAGGGCCATCGACTTCGCGTGTCCCCCTGGCGGGCTGCGGGGGCCATGCGGGTGGCGACGTGATGATGCTGCCATGTGGTCGGGCATGACTTCAGGCACTCGGTCGTGACTACACCTGTAGTCAATGTAACCAGGCATTCACCGTAGGAGATGCCCATGAAAACTGCACGATGGCTGTCCAGCTTCGCGGCCTTGATGCTGGCCGTCCCTGTACTGGCCACCACGACCACCACGGCCGACGCCGTCGCGACAATCGAACACAATGCCCGTGCCGCGCATTCTGACGCGGTACTTGTCTGGAAGGATGGAAAAACACTGCTGGAGCCCCAACCAGGGACGGGCGAGGAGCCGATTCACCTCATGTCGGCCACCAAGTCGGTGGTGGCGCTGGCCATCGTGCTTCTGCTGGACGAGGGAAAACTGGCCTCGATCGACGAGCCGGTAAGCAACATCTTCGCGGAGTGGAAGCAGGGGCGGAAAAGGGACATCACGGTACGCATGCTGCTGGACCATACCTCTGGCCTGCAGAACGTGGCCAACGCGGGGGAAGAGCTGGAAGCTGCGCCGGACCTGGTCAAGCTTGCGCTGGCGGCAGAGCTGAGCCGCGATCCAGGCACCACGTTCTCCTACAACAACAAGGCTACCAATCTGCTGCCCGGCATTGTCGAGCGTCTGGCAGGGGAACCGATGGATGCCTACCTTGAGGCGCGCCTGTTCAAACCGCTGGGCATTGCCCGATATACGTGGTTGAAGGACGATGCGGGCACGCCCTTGGGCATGGCCGGATTGTCGCTGAGCGCCCGCGATCTGGCGACCATCGGACAGCTGCTGCTTGATGGCGGCGTCACCCCGGCGGGTACGCGCGTGCTGAGCGAACGGTCTGTGGCGCTGCTGACTGGAGCAAGTGCCCGCTCGCCGGATGTTGGTCTCCTGTGGTGGCGCATTCCAGCATGGGAGCGTTATGAGCTGAAAGGCCAGATGGCCGGCTTCCTGGCGCAGCATGAAGTCAGCGCCCCGGTCCAGCAGGCATTGCTGGCAACCGGGGGCAGGGCATTCGACAGCAGGAGTGCATTGATTGCGTACATGTCCGAGCGACTTGGGGCGGACTGGCCGCAGCACTATGGCAGCGAGATCACCGGTCGTGGACTCAAGCTCTCCGACATGTTCGACATCCAACGCGGCCCAACCGTTGCCTACGCCGCCAATGGCTACCTGGGCCAGCACCTGGTCATCGTTCCGCAACAGCGGGTGGTTGCCGTGCGCCTCATCCACCGACGCGACACCCATCGCGCGCCATTGGATGACTACGCGACGTTCCCGGCGGATGTACTCAAACTGGCCCAGGCGCTTCAGTGACGGGAGGAGCCGGGCCTGTGCCCGGGTCCTCGTCCGCTACGTCATGCTGCTGGCCGGAGTGGCAGGGCGTGCCACTACTTCGGCATCAGCACAGCATCAACAACGTGGATGACGCCGTTGGATTGGTTGACGTCGGCGATGCTGATACCTGCTTTGCCGCCCTTGGCGTCGATCACCCACAACATGCCGTCATGAAGTGCCACGGTAAGCGGCTCGCCTTGCACAGTCTTCAGCGTGGCTTTTCCACCGTGCTTCCTGGCATCGGCCAGGAGCTGGGCGGAACTGAAGCGTCCTGGGACCACGTGGTAGGTGAGGATCCGGGTGAGCTGTGCCTTGTTTTCAGGCTTGACCAGTGCATCGGCCGTGCCTGCTGGAAGCTTGTTGAAGGCGGCATTGGTGGGTGCGAAGACGGTAAAGGGACCGGCGCCATTGAGCGTGTCGACCAGGCCCGCGGCCTTGACCGCTGCCACCAGAGTGGTGTGATCCCTGGAGTTCACAGCGTTTTCAACGATGGTCCTGGTCGGGTACATCTCGGCCCCGCCAACCATCACGGTATCTGCGGCGAAGCTGGCGGAAGCGGCTGAGACGAGTACGGCGAAGCTGACTGCGGCGGCGATGCGCTGAAGAGCGTTCACGGTGCGTTCCTCGGTAGGATGCCCGCACAGCGCGGGCATCCTACATACGGCTGGCGGGAGCGCCTGGATGCACCGGATGCAGGCCTGGTCAGTCAGGGGGAGGGCCTTGGTGCGCGTCGAAATTCTCCCGGCAGCGGCGGAATTCCTCGGCGTGTCCCACTACCCAGGTCCACATCGGGATCATAAGAACCAGCAGCTCCCTGCCCAGCGGAGTGATGGTGTACTCCACGCGCGGCGGAACCTCACGGAAATCCTGCCTATGGATCAGTCCGTCCCTTTCAAGCTGACGCAGGGTACGCGTCAGCATACGCTGCGTGACTCCCTTCATCCGCCGCGCCACATCGGCGTGACGCAGTGTTCCGTAGACCCCCAGGGCGTGAATGATGCCCAGCGACCAGCGGCTGCCGGCATGCGCGAGCACCTCGCGGCGCAGACCGTCGTCGTCCGCACTCATGCCGTCGCATATCGATTGTGAATGTCGCAGAAGCTCATCGGTGCTCATGAACGGTGCGGTCGGTATCATCGGTGTACCTTCTTACGTGGCAACTAGGGAGGGGCGCAGAATCGCCGCCATCGTACACACTGATGGTGGTTTCAATGTCTCCCCCGATTGTTTCCCGCTCAATCCTGGTCCTGGGTGCCGGCGAACTCGGAATGCCCGTCATCCGCAACCTGGCCCAGCTCGCGGTTGTGCATGACGCAACCATCAGCGTGATGCTGAGGCCTGCGTCGATTGAATCCACACTACCGGACAAGCGTACGGTCATTGACCAGATCCGCTCGCTGGGAGTGGCCCTTGTTCCTGGCGACCTGGTCACTGCCACGGTCGATGAGCTGGCTGATCTATTTTCCGGTTATGACACGGTCATCGGCTGCACCGGTTACGCCGCTGGCCGCGACACTCCCATGAAGGTAGCGCGCGCCGCCGCGAAGTCGGGCATTACCAGGTACTTCCCTTGGCAATTCGGGGTCGACTTTGACGCCATCGGACGCGGCGGGCCACAGGATCTTTTCGACGCCCAGCTGGATGTACGCGACTATCTCCGCTCACAGGCCGAAATGGACTGGGTGGTCATTTCCACCGGCATGTTCACCAGCTACCTCTTCGAGCCGGAGTTTGGCGTCATCGATCTTCCCGGCAGAAAGGTCAATGCACTTGGCACAGCCTCCAATGCGGTTACGCTGACCACACCGGAGGACATCGGTGCAATGACTGCACAGATCGTCTTCCACTCGCCCCCCCTTCGAAACGAGATCGTCTATCTTGCGGGAGACACGGTCCGTTATGAGCAGCTGCCCGCCATCCTTGAGGAAAAGTTCGGTGTTCCTTTCAAGCTGATCGTGTGGAGCGTTCCCCAGCTGATGGAGGAGCTTGCCAGTGACCCATCAAACATGATCAGGAAGTACCGTGCTGCCTTCGCCCAGGGCAGGGGCGTCTCCTGGAGCCTGGACGGGACGTTCAATGCCAGCATTGGCGTGAAACTGGAGGGTGTCGACGACTGGCTGAAAGCCCACTTCGAGACTTGATGAGCCGTTGAGCGGCAATCGCGTGGACGAAAACGGATTCTCCTACAGACTCCAATCGACCCGCAGGCCGGCGATCAGCGCATTCGGCAGATCATGCTGGCGTGCGGGTTCGTTGAACTGGTCCGGATGCACGATGTAGTGCAGGTTCGGCGCGACCCGCAGCTGCGGGGTGACCTGGATGCCATAGCTCAGTTCCATCATCACCTGGCTCCCGTGCGGGGTGCCGCTGCCGCCCGCTGCGGCACGGGCAAGGCGCAGGTTCTCCAGCGCGATGCTGCTGTACTTCTGCTGGGTCACGACGAAGGCGATGCTGTCCTGCGGCCGGCTGGCGAACGTACCTTTCTGCACCAGCCCGGCCTGCAGGAAGTGATCCTCTATCAACTGGCCGGAGGTACCCTTGAGCGCGGCGCCGAAAAGGGTCAGGCCACGGTCGCTGCCATCACTGGTGAGCTGCTGCTCGAAGCGGGCGAATGCACCGGAGCGACCGTGACGTGTCGCGTGTTCCTGGCCACTGAGCAGCGCCGGCATGCCGTTGGCATCGCGCAGCGGGTCGCGGTAGGTCGAGTTGTCCTGCCAGCCACCCAGTTCGTAGCGGGCCTTCAAGCGCGCCGACGCGGGGCTGCGCCAGCCGATGGTGTAGGGCACGATCCAGCCGGTGGCCTGGTTCGTGCTCCATTTCAGGCCGTGCTGGCCATCTTCGGCCTGGCTCGGGTCGACCTGGTACGCGCCCACGCGTACGTAGACATCCGGCGTCACCCATGCCGTGGCATCAGCCATCCAGCTCGATACCGGCCACCAGGTGAAGTTGCTGGTACGGAACACATAGGTCGGGTTGCCGCAGGCCGAGTTGCCCTGGAAGTACTGGCACAACTCCGAACCGAGATGATGGATGTTGGCAACGCTGCGTCCCGCCTCAAGCACCAGCCGGTCGTCCAGCAGTTTCTGCTCGAGCGTCAGGTTGGCCAGGCGCGTGCCCTGGCCGCCGTAGATTTCCTGCACCGAGGTGCTGTTGCCTGTGCTGCTGTTGGCGAGGTTGGTGCCGTGGCGGTTGATGCCGTAGGCCTTGATCGTTGCGCCCCGCCAGCCGAACGCGGCGTCCAGGTTCACGTCGGCGCCGAACATCAGCTGGCCGGCATAGGCCGTGCCGCTGCGCTTGCCGCCGTCGAGCGTGGCGGCCGCTTCGCCGGTGTACGACAGCTTGGGGGTGAGGACGTCGCTCGCGTCGGTGGCTGCGGCCAGCGACGGCAGGGCCAGCAGGATCGCTGCCGGCAACAGGCGGTGGAAAGAGCAGGTCATGGGCGGAGCTCCGTGTGCAGGGCGCAGGTCGCTGGATCCCTGCATGCACAGGGACTGCGGAAGGACCGTGAGGGGCAAGGGTCAGGCTGGCGTGGTGACCGGCTTCTTGAGGATGCGCAGCGCGACCGCAGTGACGGCCACGCCGGCCAACAGCGCCAGCAGGTAGATGCCAAGGTGGGTGACCGCATTCGGGATCGGCAGCACGAAGACACCGCCGTGCGGCACCTTCAGTTCGACGCCTGCGGCCATCGAGATCGCACCCGCCACCGCGGAACCAAGGATCAGCGCTGGAATGGTGCGCAGCGGATCACGCGCGGCGTAGGGGATCGCGCCTTCGGTCACGAAACTGAGGCCAAGCACGCCGGCGGCACCGGCCGTGCCACGCTCTTCGGCGGTGAAGCGGTTGCTGAACAGCCATGTGGCCAGTGCGATACCCAGCGGCGGCGTCATGCCGCCGATCATCGTCGCCGCCATCGGCGTGTAGACCTGGCTGGAAATCAATGCGGTGGAGAAGGCGTAGGACGCCTTGTTGACCGGCCCGCCCATGTCCACCGCCATCATTCCACCCAGCAGCAGGCCAAGCAGGATCGCGCTGCTGCCCTGCATGCCGCGCAGCCAGTCGGTCAGCCACGCCAGCAGTCCGGCCACGGGCGTACCGATCACGTACATCATCAACAGGCCGACCAGCAGCGTGCCCAGCACCGGCAGGATCAGCACCGGCTTGAGGCCTTCAAGGCTGCGCGGCAGGCGCAGCGCACGGTTGATCCAGTGCACGCCATAACCGGCAATGAAGCCAGCCAGGATGCCGCCGATGAAGCCAGCATCCATGTTCACTGCTACCAGTCCGCCGATCATGCCGGGCGCAATGCCGGGGCGGTCGGCGATGGAGTAGGCGATGTAACCGGCCAGGGCCGGCACCATCAACATGAAGCCGGACTTGGCGCCGATCTGGAACAGCGACCAGGCCAGCGTGCCCTTGTGGGCATCGTCGAAGGCATAGATGCCGCCGAGCGCGAATGCCAGTGCGATCAGCAGGCCGCCAGCAGTGACGAACGGCAGCATGAACGACACGCCGGTCATCAGGTGCTTGTAGGGCCCGGTGGCCTTGGTCTTTTCGGTCGTGCGCCCCGATGTTGCCGTACCTGCCTGCACGCCGGCCTCGGCCAGTGCCTTGCGGATCAGGTTCTGGCCGTCATTGATCGCCGGCTTGGTACCGCTCTTGAAAAGACGCTTGCCAGCGAAGCGCGACAGATCGACTTCGCGGTCTGCGGCGATCAGAACAAGGTCTGCGGTGGCGATTTCTTCGTCGCTCAACGCGTCCTGCGCGCCGACCGAACCCTGTGTTTCGACCCGGATTGCATGGCCCAGCGCCTTGGCGGCCTGTTGCAGCCCCTCTGCCGCCATGAAGGTGTGAGCGATGCCGGTGGGGCAGGAGGTAACGGCAACGATGCGCTTGCCCGCATTCGTGCCGGCGTCGTTCGAATATGCGGCCGCGAGCGGTGCGAGCGCCGCAACCGGGTCGTCCAGTACCTCGCCCAGGCTGGCATGCGCGATCTCAGCATTGGCGAAGCGCGCGATGTCCGCCTCACCATCACCCACCAGCAGCAGGTGCGTCGCGGCGGCGGCGTTCGATGCAGGCAGTGCGCCGGTCACGCCCTGGTCGCTGCGGATCTCGATCATCAGCTCGAGCCCGCGCTGGCGGGCGGCGCGGCGCAGCGCTTCGGCGGCAAGAACCGCCTCGATGCTGCGCTCGCCAGCGGCGATGACTACGGTGGAAGCGTGCATGGGAACTCCTGGAATTCTTCGGGTTCGTCCTTGCCGAGGGCGCTGCGGTTGGCATGAAGCCAGCCGCCGTGCCTCCGGCAGGAGGGGTCAATCCAACCGCTCGATCAGTACATCGCCGGCCCATGCGCGTACCTGCGCCGGGTCCAGCCGTCGTGCGTCACCGCTTTGCAGCCGGCTCATCGAGAACGCGGTCGCCAGCCGTGCGCAACCGGCCAGATCGATGGAGGGATCCAGCATCGCGGCAGCGATGCCGGCGACCATGGCGTCGCCCGCACCGACCGTGCTGCCCTGGGCCAGTCGCGGCGGTCGTGCGACCAGCGCGCCGCTGCGATCAATGAACAGCGCGCCGTCGGTGCCCATCGAGATCGCTACCAAAGCGACCCCGCGTTCGACCAGGGCCTGGCCAGCGACGCGCAGAGCGCTGCGATCCAGCAGCTGCGTGCCGGTCCAGGCCTCCAGCTCCTGGCGGTTGGGCTTGACCGCGTAGGGCAGTGCACCCGCGGTGCCACTTAAGGCAGCGGCAAGCGCATCGCCACTGGTGTCCAGCAGCACGCGCGTCCCGGCGGCGCCGGCCTGCGCCTGCAGCCGCGCCCATGCATCAGCCGGCAGTCCGGACGGCAGGCTGCCGGACAGCACCACCGGCAGGCCAGGCAGCAGCAAGGCACCGAGCCGGCGCGACACGGCGTCCAGATCGGCACCGTCGAGTGCCAGGCCCGGCAGGTTGATGTCGGTGGTTTCGCCGTCTTCCTCGTCAACCAGCTTGATGTTGGTGCGGGTGCTGCCCGGAATACGCAGGCAGCCATCCACGATGCCGCGCGCCGAGAACAACGTGCCGAACACACCGTCGTTGCTGCCACCGAGCACGCCCAGTGCCGTGGTCGGCACGCCCCAGTCGGCCAGGCAGGCGGCCACGTTGATGCCCTTGCCACCCGCATCGTCGCGGCTGCTGCGCGCGCGGTGCACATGGCCCCGCCGCAGGCTGGCCAGCCGCACGGTCTGGTCGATTGCCGGGTTCAACGTGACGGTGACGGCGCGGGCATTCATGCACCTGCTCCATCGAGGGCGCGCACCTGCTCGGCGGTTTCGCAGTCCAGCGCGGCGTTGGCCAGCCTCTGCAGATCGGCCAGTGCAGTGCCGCGCAGGCGTGCTTTCACCGACGGGATGTCGTTCGGGGTCATCGACAGTTCGTCCACGCCCAGCCCTGCCAGCAGCATCGCACCGAACGGATCGCCGGCCAGGCCGCCGCAGACACCCACCCAGCGCCCCTGCGTGCGTGCACCTTCCACCGTGGCGCGGATCGCGCGCAGCACGGCCGGATGCAGGCTGTCGGCTTCCGCGGCCAGCTCCGGGTTCTGGCGGTCGATGGCCAGCACGTACTGGGTCAGGTCGTTGGTACCGATCGAGAAGAAGTCGGCGTGGCGCGCCAGCGCATCACTCTGCGCTGCGGCGGCCGGAACTTCGATCATGATGCCGATCGGCACGTCGGGTGCGTCCAGTTCGGCGCGCAGGCGCTCGCAGATGGCGCGCAGAGCGACCAGCTCAGGCACCGAGGTGATCATCGGGAACATGATGGACAGCCGTGCACCGTCCCTGGCTGCGCGATACAGCGCACGCAGCTGCGGTTCCAGAAGATCCGGGCGGCGCAGCAGCAGGCGCGCGCCGCGTACGCCGAGGAAGGGGTTTTCCTCTCGCGGCAGCTCCAGGTGGGCGACCTGCTTGTCGCCACCGATATCGAGCGCGCGCACGATCAGCGGACGGCCGTCCAGCGCTTTGGCCATCGCCATGTAGGTCGCGTACTGCTCGTCCTCGCTGGGCGTGCTGCCGCGTTCGAGGAACAGGAATTCGGTGCGCATCAGGCCGACAGCTTCCGCGCCCTGTTCCAGCGCCAATGGCACCTGCTCCGGCAGGTTCACGTTGGCGCCGATGTCGATGCGATGGCCATCGGTGGTCTGCGCCGGCTGCGCACGTTGTGCGGCTTCGCGTGCGCGGATCTGCTGCTGCTCGGCGATCCAGGCGCGTGCCGAAGCAAGATCGGCCTCGGAGGGGGAGAGGTAGAGCCGCCCGCTGCTGCCGTCGATGATCGCCTCGCGGCCGGCCTGGATCGCCAGCAGTTCGGCTCCACCGGCAACCAGCGCCGGCAGGCCGAGCGTGCGCGAGAGGATTGCAGTGTGTGAAGTGGGGCCGCCCAGTGCGGTGGCGAGGCCGAGCACGCGGTTGGTGTCGAGGTTGGCGGTATCCGAGGGCGACAGGTCGGCGGCAAGCAGGATGCACGGCTGCGCCGGCAGATCAGCCAGGCCGCCGCCGGCCGCAGAAGGGTCAAGCTGCGCCAGCACGCGCCGGCCCACATCGCGCAGGTCTGCAGCGCGCCCGGCCAGCACCGGGTTGCCCAGCGCCGCCAGCCCGGAGGCGATCTGCTCGATGGCCTGGTGCCAGGACCACGCAACGCCGTGGCCTTCAACCATCAGCTGGCAGGTGCGGGTAATCAGGTCGGTGTCGTCAAGCAGCGCAGCCTGCGCCTTGAAGATTGCTGCATCCGAGGCGCCAAGGCGGCGCTGGGTATCATCCTGCAGCGCGGCCAGCTGCTGGCGAGTGCGGCCGAGTGCATCCTGCAGGCGTGCGCCGCCCTCGCCGAGCGGGGCAGGGCGATCGGCAACGTCGGCCTGCGCGCTGGCCAGTACATGGACCGGGCCGATGGCCAGCCCGGGGCTGGCGCCGATGCCGGCGATTGCCGCCTGCGCTTCGGGCGGATTCCAGCCCGCGACCGGCGCCACCTTTCGCTGTGCTGCACGCTCCGCATCGGCCTTTTCCTGCGCCACCAGCCCGTCCATGACCTTGCGCAGTGCGGCCAGCAGTGCGGGGGCATCGGCGCCTTCGGCAGAAACACTCACGGCATCGCCTTCGCGAAGCCCAAGCTGCAGCAGTGCTACCAGACTCTTGGCATCGGCTGCCTGATCGCCCGCGCGTACCTGGGCACGGGCCGTGAAGCCCCGCGCCGTTTCGGCCCAGCGCGTGGCCGGGCGCGCGTGCAGCCCGCTGGGGTAAGCGATGGACCATTCGAAGCGCTCGGCCAGGTCCGTCACCGGTAGGTGGGCGACAGTGACGGTCGCATCACTGGCCAGCGCATTGACGATCTCGCCCGCATCGGCGGTGGTGAACAACCGCTGCAGCGCCGGCTCGTCCTGGATCAGACGGGTCAGCCTGCGCAGCAGGGTGATGTGGGTATCGGACTGGGCGGCAATGCCAACCACCAGGCGGGTGACCTGGCCCGGGTTCCATTCCACGCCTTCCGGCAGCTGCAGCACCGCAATGCCGTCGTGGCGCACCAGGTGGCGGTCCTCGCCGAGCCCATGCGGGATGGCCACGCCATGGCCGAGGAACGTGTTCGCCAGCGCTTCGCGGCGCCCCATGCTGGCCTCGTAGCCCGGCGCCACGCAGCCTGCGGCGACCAGCATCTGGGCCACCTGGGCAATGGCATCGGTCTTGTCCTGTGCCCGCGCGTCCAGGCGGATCAGTTCCCGGCTGACGGGGGAGGGAGGGGGCAGGGGCGACAAGGCGGGCTCCGGGAAGGGGTGGCTGAAGCGTATTGGGAACGTTCCCACTCCGCATTTCAATGTGCACTGCACAAAAAGCCAATAGTCCTTTGGCGTTAGCATTGTCCTGAACGGCCATCCGGCCATGAACAGCGCACGTTTCCGGGAACGTTTCCAATGAGCATCAGCATCAACGACGTCGCACGCGTGGCGGGGGTATCCAAATCCACGGTGTCACGGGTGCTCGGCGGCGGTCCGGTCAGCGAGGACGTGCGCGGCAGGGTCGAGCTGGCGATCCGCCAGACCGGCTATCGACCCAACCTGCAGGCCAGGCGGTTGCGCTCCCGGCACACCGGCATCATCGGCCTGATCGTCGCGGACATCCGCAACCCGTTCTTCACGGCGCTGATCCGCGCGGTGGAAGAGGTGGCCTATCGCGAAGGATTGCGCGTGACCCTCTGCAACACCGACGAGGACCCGGAGCGGGAGGCGCTGTATCTGCAACTGATGCACGAAGAACGCATCAGTGGCCTGATCTTCGCGCCGACCCGGACCACGGTGGGCCGGCTCGAACGGCTCACGCTGGACTATCCAACGGTGCTGGTGGACCGCGCCGCGCCCGGCGGGTCGATCGACAGCGTGGTACTCGACAATCCGGCAGCGATGGCGGGCCTGGTCGAGCATCTGGTCGAGCGCGGCTATCGCCGTATTGGCGGATTGTTCGGCAGCACCAGTACCACGGCGGCCGAGCGTCGCGACGGCTATCTCGCTGCAATGCGCACCCATGGGTTGGAGCCGGACTACCGCGAGGTTGAACCCACGGCCGAAGCCGCCATCGCGACGGTCGAGCAGTGGCTCGCCACGTCATCCCGCCCCGAAGCACTGGTCACCAGCAACAGCCTGCTGTTGATGGGCGCATTGAAAGCCGCCCGTAGCGCAGGGCTGGCGATTCCAGACGCGTTGGCACTGGCCGGCTTCGACAACGAACGCTGGACCGAGCTGGTCGAGCCGGGCATCACTGTGATCGAGCAGCCGGTCGAGGAGATGGGGCGGGCCGCGATGTCGCTGTTGCTTGAACGCCTGCGCACACCGGAGCTGCCGGTGCGCCGACTGGTGATGACGGGCCGGTGCGTGGCCAGAGGGTCGACGGCTGCGCGATAGCTCGACGCCCGATCGCGGCGAACCCTGAGAGCGACGTTCGGGTGTTGGCGGGCCAACCGTTGTCTGTTACAAGCCATCTGTACACGCAGACACGATGGGGGATCGCTTTGTCAGAGCCTTATTCAGCGCTGCTCCGCCTGCAGCTGTGCCCCGAAGATCTCTCCAGATGGCTGGCCGCGCCCGTGCCCGCAGCATCCCGATGGTCCGACTGGCGATGCATCGCCGGGCAGTGGCAGCTGGGCAACGGTGAATACCTAGCCTCTTCAAGCGACGAGGCGTTGCATCACCTGCTTGCGGACTGCCAGGCGCTGCTGGCCCGCTACCCCGACAATCGCGCCGCATTGAACGCTTTCCTGGCCTCTGCACAGGCTGAGAACATCCAGGTTGCCGCCTATGACCGCAGCAGCACGCACTTTGTTGCAGGATCGCTGACCTATTCGGAAAGCCTCTACGATCTCATCGCGTTTCTTGCTGTGGCACGAAGCGCCGCCGACTTCCTGAAGGCAGGTGACCAGGGGGTGGCGCTGATCCACGACTATCTCTGGGCCGAGGACGATGAGCGGGAGACCATTGCCGCGATTGCGCTGGTAGGCCACGGCGAATCCAGCTTCCTGTCTTCCACGGACCTGGATACCGCCACCGCATCCTTCGAGACATTGGTGGAGGCCATGCTGGAAGACCAGGACGACCCGGAGTTTCATCCGCGCAACCAGCTCGATCGACTTTGACCCTCGCTGCGTGGAACCCGCAGAGACGACCACCAAGGACCCCGACATGAAAGGACATCACGCCCCCCACGCGCGCCGCGGCATGCGTTGGCTCCTCGCACTGGGCCTCTGCGTCCTGGCGGGATCCGCCCTTGCCGGAACAACGCAACCGGCACGCACCTGGCTTGTCAGTGGAGCCGAACTCATCACCCTGCTGCAGGGCAAAGGCGCTGATGGCTTCTGCGACGGCGATCAGTGCCGAAGCCTGTCCAGCGCTCGCGCCAGCGCCTATATCCAGGGCGTTGCCGATGCCAGCCACGCCCAGTGGTGTGGCCAAGGCCGGATTCTCCCGCACGAGTTGGTTGACCGGGTCGCTTCACATCTTCGACAGCTGCCCCAGGGGAGACTGCAGCAGGATGCTGCACCCTTGGTCGTCGATGGCCTGAGGGCGGCCTTTCCCTGTGATTGAGGGGCATGACCCAGTAATGCCCGAAGTGTGTCGGCCTCCTCCGCGGAGAGGTCCGCGCCCTTCGTGGAGCCCTCTCTGTTCCGCCTGAAGCTGGAGCCGAAATAGTGAAGACACGCACACGATTGGCGAGCGCGGAAGATCTTGAACAGGTCGCTATGCTGTTCGACAGGTATCGCCAGTTCTACGAGCAGCCCGCAGACCTGCCATTGGCAAGGCAATTCATGCATGCACGCCTGTCAGAAGGCTCTTCGCTTGTACTGGTGGCCGAGGCAGATGGGGGCGGCCTTGTCGGGTTCACCCAGCTGTACCCGCTGTTCGACTCCATCAGCGCACGCCCAAGCTTTGTACTCTATGATCTTTACGTCGACAGACCAGCACGTCGTACTGGTGTTGCCCGCACACTCATGATCAACGCCGTTGAAGAGGCACGAGGACGCGGCGCAGCGCGCATCGAGCTGCAGACGGCGAAGGACAACGCGGCTGCCCAGGCGCTCTATGAAGGTCTCGGATGGCAGCGCGATGATGATTTCTTCATCTTCGCCATTCATCCTTGATTGCCGTATCCGCCGCGCTTCGGATCGCCGAAGGACTCAGGCGACCATAGCAGAGGCAGCACGCCCTTCGAAGGCGTGCCGTGCTGGTTAGCGGGGATCAGTGAGTGATGGGTGGTGCGCCGTCGTTTCCCATCACACGCTGCACGGCCTCCCGCAATCGCTCGACATGGAAAGGCTTGGCAACGAAGGTGGCGCGTCGATGGCGCAGCGGCACCAGCTGGTCGTACACCGCAGAAACGAACAGATAGGGGATGCCGAGTTCAGCCAGGCGATCGGCGACGGGGAAAACCACACCGTCACGAAGCTCCACATCCAGAACGGCACCGTCGAATCGCTGCGTATCCAGCAGCCCCAATGCATCGAACACGCTGTAGGCGTGTGTTACCTGGCCACCGCCCTCTTCAAGCGCCTGTTCCATGAGGGCAACAAGGTCCAGTTGGTCTTCCACCAGCAGCAGACTGTATCGATTCCGCTGGTTCATATCGGGTTGCATTGGCACATGCCTGCGTTGCCATCGGAGCTGCAGTGTGTCCTGTGCTGCATCAACGCGACGCGTGTGGGTTGTCAGCCCGGTGTCGAAGCGGCCCCGCCTCTCGATGCCGTCCACGTCGTGTGGAAGGTGCCACGGGATGTGTTGACGGCGTCTTGGCGAGCGCTATGGATACTGCCGCCGTCCCCTGCACTGGAGTGTCCGCCATGCGCCGATCCCACGCCAACCCCGCTTCGCCACGTGTACTGCGTGTGGAGTGCATGCCCCTGGACTGCGGAGGCGCTGCCGTCGTGGTAGAGCTGGACCGCATCCCTGAACGGGCGTGGATGAAGTCATTGAAGCGGGCACTACAGGCCGACGATCTCTTCGAGGGCACACAAGCCAAGTTCGACGGACGTTTCGTTTACATCGTGGGCGTCGAGGGCAGCGAGCATCGTGCGCAGCATCGGGTGGTGCAGGCGCTTGAAATGCCGCAGGCAATGGTCAGTACGTCGCGCTCACGCATTCCGGTGGCGGACGCGCGGCATGCCTGCACGGTTGACGCTCAGGTTGGCCATTGATTCCAGATGGGCGCGCTCATGCGTAGCGCATCGACGGTCACCCGTGGCAGAGCGGGCCGCCCACTCCCGCGGGGCAATCCGTTGTATTGTGGCCAGTGCTCGCAGCGCCCATCAGCGAGAGGATGTTCAGGTGAACGCTTCCATGCTCCCAAGAATCGTCGGTTTCGATGTTCCGCTGCTGCACGAGCGTGTCGACGCTTCCACCGACGAGGCCATCACCGCGCTGCTGGATCTGGCGCCCGGCGCCCGCTGGACAGAGCTGTTCCTCATCAAGTGCAGAGCCCTGGCGTCCCAGCTCCAGCTGGCGGACGTTCGCATTGAAGGCTCCAGAATCTACTTCTACGGATCCATCAGCGATTCCCGCGGACTTGCCGACGCGGTCATCTCCATTGTCAACGTACTGAATGATGAGTTGATGCGCGAGCGGAATCACGCGGCTGGCCGCGCCTAAGCGCAGCCAAGCAAGGACCAGCATCGATCGGCGATCTCTGCTGCCCCAGGGTGGCCGCGCAGGCTCGATCGCTTCGCAAGCCTGCCGTGCAGATCGTCGATCCATGCCGACCGGGTGCCGTGCGGATCTCTCACATAGATATCGCAGGCAAGCCGGATAACCGGCGCCACTTCGTAGCGGAAGCTCATCGCGGGCAGGGCGCCCAGGTTGAACGCGATTTTCCAGTGGGCCAGCTCGCGCTCGACGTCGACAAGGTGCCTGCTTCTTCCCTGGATCATGGCGTTACCCCTTTTTGAAACCTCACTGTACACACTTGTTGCTGCGAGCCTGTTCATGACAGTCGTTCATATGGGGCGCTTCCCCGTACGTTCCCGTAACGGCGACACGCCCACAGTCAATCGGCAGCAGACTTGCTGCGGCGGAGAATCGAAATGAACAGCGTCCCCGAACAGAACAGGAATGACCGCTCCAATGCTTCCCCTGAAGCAGAACAGCCCGCACAGCAGGGGCAGGTCGAGGGGGGCGAACCCGGAGGGGAGGAGCCTGGCAAGCAGGGACAGCAACAGCAGCAGGACAACAAGGATCGCGAGAGCCCAAAGCCAGCGGATGAGAAGAAAGGCGGTCTCGGCGGCGATACACGCCGCTGAGAAAGAGGGGGAGCCGCGCGCCGCGCGGCTGCTTCCGTTGCAGACAGGGAGCGTGCATGTCGTCGCAGAGCCAGGCGATCAGCCTGATGACCAAGATCATGTACCAGTGCCGCCCGGAGAAAACCACAACGATGGCGCAATGCCGTTGCTGCCATGCGCCCAGCCCAGGCGGCATGGAGTGCGCACGGTGCCTGACCGGAAGGCTCGGCGACATGATTCAGAACCGTGGCGCAGCATTCAGCTGGCTGGACTCATTCCGCAGGGTCCAGCAGGACGAAGCACACGTGTTCGAATGCGCGAAGCGCGTCGATGCGGCATCTCCCTAGGCGTCGCATCCAGACCTGACATCGCGCAAGCGTATGCTCAAGTCATTCAGGAGCAACGCGATGACTTTTCCGATCTGCATCTACGATAGAGCGGGCACGGGGCTCCGGCTGCCCGCGGGATGGTGGATCGACCTTCAGTCCGATCTGCCTGCACTGGTGAAGGGTGCCGCGCGCATCGACCTTCCGCGATCTTCAAAGGACGAGCACCCACGATTGGATCCTGAAGTTCTCAGGGATCTCTTCCGGCGCATTGGAGGCTCGCAGTGGCTAGGTTGAATCCAACCCAGTCCCTGGGAGTGCGCTGGCTGTTCTTTCGCCTTCGCAACGGGCAGTCCATCAGCCCCGCGAGGCTGATGTCTGTCTGGTCCGAGGCGGCTGAATCCAACGACTGCGCCGTGCGCCGCGAAATCATCGACGGCGCCGGGTACGTCTATGCCTTGTACGCGCCCAACAGCCTTCTTTCACCCAGGCGCGTGGAGCTGCGCATGAGAGCGCTGCTGGAAGAGGCCGGCTTCGCCTTCACGATGGGCAGCCTGGCGGGGCGGCGTCCGGGCGAAGGCTGAGGCGCGGCGCTCGTCAGTCAGGCTTTGGATCAAAGAGCGCCATCATCCGTTCACGGCGGCACTGCTCAAGCCAGTGGTGCCATATCTCCACCTCGTCCATCAGCCCTGTTGCACCGCATGCAGGGCAGGTGAGCGTCGTGCCCAATGGACTCGTCTGAATGCCGGCGTCCTCGGTCATCGAAGAACGCAGGCCGCAGCTCTTGCAGGTGGATCGCAACTGATCGAGGCGAACGATTGCGCCATTGCGCGCAAGAAGGGGCTGGATCGCGTGGATCCGGAAGGCGTTGGGAGGATGCATGGCCGTGTCGTCTGAGGCTGGACACGGGAGCAAAGGATTCTGCGCCGGAGAAGAGCCGTGAGGGCGCAGTGTCCTCCGTTGGAGGTTAACCCTTCATCAAAGTGCGGAACGCGCTCCATCGTTGGCCTGAAATCCCACGGCCGCAATCGTTCACTGACGTGGCAGCCGAAGCAGGGCCGGCGC
Organism: Stenotrophomonas sp. 59; assembly: GCF_030291095.1. Classification (NCBI taxonomy): domain Bacteria; kingdom Pseudomonadati; phylum Pseudomonadota; class Gammaproteobacteria; order Lysobacterales; family Lysobacteraceae; genus Stenotrophomonas; species Stenotrophomonas sp. 59. Next base: position 2,293,605 of record NZ_CP127408.1, on the reverse strand, counting down.
CGGCCCTGCTTCTGGGCAGGAAGGGCTCCGCCATCCCAACGGAGCCCCCCGGTCACTCACTTTTCCTGCAGGAACGTCAGCAGGTCCTGGTTGACCCTGTCCTTGTGGGTGTCGGTCAGGCCATGCGGCGCACCCGGGTAGACAATCAGCCTCGCGCCCTTGATGAGCTTTGCCGATTGGCGACCTGAGATATCGATCGGCACGATCTGGTCGTCGTCACCGTGGATGACCAGCGTGGGCACATCGAACTTCTTCAGGTCCGCGCGGAAATCGGTGGCCGAGAACGCGGCGATCGAATCGTAGGTGTTCTTGTGGCCGCCCTGCATGCCCTGCGCCCACCACGCATCGATCAGCCCCTGCGACACCTTCGCGCCCGGGCGGTTGAAGCCGTAGAACGGGCCCGACGGGATGTCCTTGTAGAGCTGCGCGCGGTTATCCATCTGTGCCTTGCGGATGCCATCGAACACTTCGATCGGCAGGCCGTTGGGGTTGTCGGCGGTCTTCAGCATGAACGGCGGCACCGAGCTGATCAGCACGGCCTTCTTCACTCGCCCGGTGCCATGCCGGCCGATGTAGCGCGCCACCTCGCCGCCACCGGTGGAGAAACCCACCAGGGTGACATCGTGCAGGTCCAGCGTATTGATCACCGTGGCCAGGTCATCGGCGTAGTGATCCATATCGTTGCCGTCCCACGGCTGGCTGGAGCGACCGTGACCACGACGGTCATGCGCGATCACGCGGTAGCCATGATTGGCCAGGAAGAGCATCTGCGATTCCCAGCTGTCCGAATTCAACGGCCAGCCGTGGCTGAAGGTCACGACCGGGCCGTCCTTCGGACCCCAGTCCTTGTAGTAGAGCTGCACGCCGTCGGCGGTGGTGATGTAGCTGGCGGTGCGCGCGATGGCGGTGACCGCCGCCGGCCTGGCCGGTTCGGCGGCCTGCGCGGACAGGCCGGCCTGGAGCGAAAGGGCGAGGGTGGCAATGGCCAGTGAGCGGGCGAAGGCATTCATGCGGGAACTCTCATGGGTGGGTGGTGAGGCGTACTTTGCGCCCGTAATCAGGCGTCCGGGTGATGCACTGTCCGGATTTCTTGATAGATCGTCTTGCACGGATGTGCGCGCACGAATCGCCTGCCATCGCCTGTTGACGAGGGAGAATGATCGTTCTACCTTGTGGTCATGAGCAAGGCCACCACCGACACCCAACAGAAGATCCTGGCCACGGCCGAGGCACTGATCTACCAGAACGGGATCCACGCCACCGGCATGGACCTGCTGGTGAAGACCTCTGGCGTGGCGCGGAAGAGCATTTACCGCAACTTCGAGAACAAGGACGACGTGGCCGCCGCTGCGCTGAGGGCGCGCGACGTCCGTTGGCTGGCCTGGTTCCGGCAGGAGTGCGACAAGGCTGATACCCCGGAAGCACGCATCCTCGGCATGTTCACCGTGCTCAGGGATTGGTTCCAGTCCGAGGGCTATCGCGGTTGCGCGTTCATCAACACCGCGGGCGAGGTCGGCGACCCTGCCGATCCGATCCGGGAGATCGCGCGGAACCACAAGCAGAAGCTGCTCGATTACACGCTGGAACTTGCCGGGCAACTTGATGTGGAGCAGCCGGCGGTACTGGCCCGTCAGCTGCTGGTCCTGATGGAAGGCGCCATCACCCTGTCGCGCGTGATGGGTGATTTCAGCGCCGCAGACACCGCGAAGGATGTCGCGAAGCTGTTGTTGGAACAGGCCAAGCGCTAGCGCCTGAGTACGCCAGATCGTTTGAAGCAACTCGTGTATCCATCTCGATTGGAGGTCTCCCCGTGTCCGCTGAACAACCCCGTCCGCCGCTTCCTCCGTTCACCCTTGAATCGGCCACCCAGAAAGTGCGTCTTGCCGAGGATGGCTGGAATTCCCGCGATGCCGACAAGGTGTCGCTTGCCTATTCGCTCGACACCCAGTGGCGTAATCGTGCCGAGTTCACCAACGGCCGGGAAGAAGCCCGGCAGTTCCTGGCACGCAAATGGAACAAGGAGCTCGAGTACCGCCTGATCAAGGAGCTCTGGGCCTTTAACGAGAACCGTATTGCGGTCCGCTACGCGTACGAATGGCACGACGACTCCGGCAACTGGTTCCGTTCCTATGGCAACGAAAACTGGGAGTTCGGCGCGGATGGCCTGATGCAGCGGCGCTTCTCGTGCATCAACGACATGCCGATCAAGGAAAGCGACCGCAAGTTCCATTGGCCGCTGGGGCGTCGCCCGGATGATCACCCGGGGTTGTCGGAGCTGGGTATGTGATTCCCGCTGAGGCGCCATCCGAAGCGCGCTCAGGTACGATGGGGCGGCCGGCATCTGCGCCGGCCGGGGCAGGGGTGCAATGGACATGCAGGCAGGGGGCGGATTCGATCCGCTGGCAAAGACCGATTCGCAAGAACTGACCTTCCACTGGCTTTACCAGCGTGTGCAGGGGCTGGCCGAGCAGAGTATCTATCCGAAGGCCGGCAGGATCGAGACGTGGTCGTTCCGCGCCGGAATAGTGGCCGCCGTCGTCGGCGTGCTCAGTAGTCAGCTGCCGGATCGATGGGTTCCGCTCACTGTTACTTCTCCGTTCGTCACGGCATGCCTCGTGGTGGAGCTCAGTAGTTTCGTTGTGGCCGGCCTTCTTGCGGCCCGCAGGGGGGTCCGCCAGTTCAGCCAGCCGCGGCTCTCGCACGCCCAGGAAATGGACACTGAGTTCGCTCATTGGCAAGTCGTGATTACTGACCTCCGCTGCTTCCCCAGGGTCGAGCGCGAGCGGCGACTCAAGTTCGTCAGCACCTTGCGCACCAACATGGTCGAACGCATGGGCATGATGTATGGCGGTCTGCAGAGGATTGGTCCATTCCCGCTGCTGATCGCGTTCTACCTGCAGTTCCGTGGATGGAAATGGGGCGACTGGGCAAGTGCATTTGACATCAGCCTACTTAGTGCACTGCTGATCTTCGGTATGGTGCTGTTGTACGCCGTGGGCTGGATGCTGATTGGCCTGCGCACCCGCCTGGACACTTATGTCGCCCTGCTTGAGGGCTCCATACAAGAACCCGAACCGGACGTGGTAGCGCCCTTGTAGAGCCGAGCCATGCTCGGCTATTCCGTCACACATCGCGCCCCATCAGGTACTCCACCAGCGAGAACCCCCAGCATCCGATCCATCAAAACGGGCTCCGGCACGCCAGCAAGCACTTGTTCCAGGTAGTCCAATGGCTGCAGCTGCCGTTGCAGCAGCGCCCGTAGCTGCAGAACGTCGGGCGCTCGCTGTTCCACATCCAGTGTTGCCTGCATCAGCAAATACTGAGAGCGCCTCTCCAGCCACAGCACCGGAACGCCTCTGCAGAGAATCTGGAAAGCGCCGTCTTCATGCCGTTCGACGAACTGGAAGCCATGCCTCGGCCGTGCCTCGACGAACTGGATCGTCTGGCGACGCAGCTGCGAATAGCGCTCACCGGAGATGCTCTTGAACGCGAGAGGCGAGGGCATGGGGCGCGCCGACAACTGACGCTGTGCCGCAACCAATGAGGCGATGCACAGCGCCACGGCCGCCCAGCGGTGCCACGCCACTCAGCCCTCCGGCTGCAGGCGCGCGCTGGCGTGCGCGGCGAGTCCTAATCCGGCCATGATCAGACCCTCCATCACCCGTGGGCCGACGTATTGCTCTAGCTCGCCATTCTCGCGGGCGCGCTGCGCGGCCAGCAGGATCTCCAGCACCACGCGCAGGCCCGCCAGCGCGCAGTCCGTATCGGCCAGGGCCAATCGTCGGCCGGGCATCTGATGGCGCTCTGGCCACGGCTGGCCATCGGAGGCGACGCCGGAGCCGATGCTGTGCAGCAGGGCGATGAGGGTGTTCGGGTCCAGCGTGGGGCCGTTGGCGGGCGCGTCGTGGAGGGCGTGTGGGGCGGGGGAGTGGGGCTTGGTCATGGCTGGGCTCCTTGCGTGCAGGCAGAAGCCGCCACCGATAAAGGTGGCGGACGATGCGTGGTTCGAAACCCGGTGTTCGCTGAACCGGCAGGCACAAGGCCTCCACGCACCGCCCGCCATAGCCGGCCGACGGATTGCCAGCCGGCACCACACAGAGTGATGCCGGCTGGCAAGCGTTTTACTTCAGCGAACTACCGGGGTTTCGAATCCCGGCCACCCGTTTCCGGTGGCACGCAAAGGAATACGCCCGGTTGTGCGCGACGCCAATGCAGTAAGGCTGATGCCGACATCACTTTCAACATTTTCAGAATCGTTGCATTTGGCGCAACCGGGCCAGATCCTTGCGTTGCAAGGCTATCGGCCATGTTGGCTGTGGATGCCTGCGGACTGTCGGCATTCGCCCACCGGGGCCATAAGGGAGGCGGATGCGACACGGTTGCCAGAGGTTGTTTGTCCTCAATAGCCCTTCGACGCGGCCTTGGTCCGCTCTAGCCATGCGGCATTGTGGCTGCGCGCGTGGCGCGACCAGTGCTGGGCATCGTCGATGATGCTGGCGAACAGTGTGCGTGCCTGCTCGCGGCCGTCCGGCTGCGGCTGTGCAATCAGCCATCGGCGTACAGGCAGCGAGCGGCCGCATCGTTTCCGCATTCCACGGCCTGCTCGAACGTAGCGCGGGCGCCGGGAAAGCAACACCTGAGCAGAAAATCGGTGGGTCTATACATTGTGGCGGTGACAACAGCAGGGCAATTCCGTAGAGTCGACAGGCTAGCTGTCGATCTTCGTGTCACCAAACTAAAAATTAAGATAAAAAGGAATGCATAATGTCAAAGCAGGATAGGCTGAATTCCTACAATTCTTGGCCGAATGGGGCGCCATTCCCTGCAGAGATCCAGTTTGGTCAGCGGATCGCAGCGACAAGTGTTCCTCTCTTTGTCCCAATCCAGGTCAATGCCAATTTGACTCTTGAGGGGCACATCTCACTTTCGTATGTTCTCGACGCACTTGGCAGCCTTCCCCGGCGACCGGACCATTCCTTCGACTGGGCATGGAAGGCATTCGAACACCTGACAAAGAAGGGGGCGCCAAATCTAAACATCACCGAGGCGCTTCGTGTATTTGCGGTCCCGCAAATATGTAGTGCACTGAACAATGACGGCAATGCCTCGATTCAGTTTCAGGAATTTGTCAATAAGATCCCGATGCAGACAGCAAGATTCATGCTAAAGAAGATCATCAAAGAAAAACCCTACGCCCCCCCCACTAGCCCATTCGCGAAGCGCCTACTGTTCGCCAACGGAAACGGCCCCGTCACTTCGCAGGCTCTTCAAGCCCTGCTCGACAAACTGTCAGGCTATAACTATTCGAATGCAAGCGACCGGCGAAAGGGAGCATCTCTCTTGCGAAAGGCGCTCACAGGCCAGGCGCTGACTTATCCCTTGGGTCAGTTCGCCCTTTCTCAGCAGGATAGGATCTTACTTCTTGTAAGCGGCCTTGGTTATGGCTTTCGCAATGATCGCACCCATGCCAACTCAATCTCCCCGTTTACCAGCAGCAAAGCTGGCGTTAAGACATATGCGCACTGCTGGTTTAGTTTCCTATTGATCTATTACTCACTCACAATGCTTTGGGCTAACAACGGCTTCGTTCCTGCCCAAGGGGCTCTAGGTGCCAACTACTCTCAAAATAACGCCGGATTCATGTCCTTGTTCTCAAATGTTCTCGGCAACTAAACGGCCGCACTAAGGCGCATTACCCGGCTGGCAGGAAATCAACCGAGCTGCGCTATTTGATCGTCCCGCGCGCCCAGGCCGGCTGTGCGCTTCTTTCCGGAAGCGGGCGGTTGCGAGGCAGGGATTAGGGATGTTTATCGGGGGTAGGGCGAGTGTCCACTTCTGGTCGAAAGCGGACATCGCGGGGGGAGGCGATTGACCTGCGTTGACGCGGGTCGGCGGCGTGGATAGGGTGCCGGAGCACCCATGGTCGCGATGCACCAATTGGATAGCCGCTTAAGACCCCATCCACATGCCTGCATCGCCCCGTGAGGCATCTACCTCTGTAGTATCCAACCCATCAGAGCAGGCTAGGCTGGTACGGCTCATATGACATGAGTGGGCAATATCGGTCGCTGCGATGCCAAGCTATCTACGCGACGAGGGTGCGGAGCCGCGTTTAGCTGCACGCCGCCTCCGGCGTTGCAACCGATCTCGCAGGGAACCACCCTGGATTCGAACGGATCACCCCGAACAGCTTGGCCGGAATCTTCAAACCAACAGCCTCCGCGTCAGGATCCAGCGCCGTCACGATGTCACCCTCGCGCGCCGCCACCGCTTTCTCCACCCACTGCGGATCCAGCACCAGGCCACGTCCAACCGCAGCAAGAGACAACCCTCCGTCCAGAGCGGTGCGAGCATCCCGGGGCAGTCGTAGTTCGCCTGCGGCCATCAATGGCAGGCGTCCGCCAACGCGCTCAATGAACAGCTCGGCGGTGGTTTGCTCATCATCCGCATCCAGAGGCTTGCCTGCCAGGACGTTGTAAAGCGATACATGCAGGTAGTCGAGGTTGCCCTCTTCAATCAGCGTGTCCACCAATGCCAGTGCATCCCCGACACGCAACGCACCGTCACCCGGTTCCTCCGGCGAAATCCGATACCCCAGCAGGAAGGGGCGCTGGGCGCGAAGCGAGATCACGCGACGCACTTCGCGTACGACCTCAAGGGGGAAGCGCATCCGCGCCTCCAGTGAACCTCCCCACTCGTCGGAGCGCTGATTGAACAGCGGCGACAGGAAGTTCTGGATCAGGAAGCCATGTGCCCCATGGAGCTCCACGCCATCGAATCCGGCCTCGATCGCGCGACGGGTGGCCTCGCCAAAGTCATGGATGACTGCCAGGATCTCATCAGGGTCAAGTGCGCGGCTGGCCACTTCTCCATTGTTGAAGGGCCCTTTCGGCGCGGCCATGGCACTTGCGCTTACCAGCTCGCCCTCCGGGATCAGCGACGGCACCGCTTTGTTACCCGCGTGGAAGATCTGGAGGACTGCAGGAGCGCCGCCGCTCTTTGCGGCCTGTGCAAGCTTCCGCAAGCTTGGGATGAATTGATCATCATGGGACGCGAACTCGTCGGTGAAGCCGACGCCGTTGGCTTGCACCTGGGTACAGCCCGTCAGCACAAGGCCGACGCCCTGCACGCGTTCGCGGTAATAGGACAGCTCCTCGTCGGAAACTGTCTGGTCTGGGTTCGAGGACCAGGTCGTCATCGGTGCCATCACGATTCGGTTGCGCAGCACCGTGCCGTTGCTGAACACGTAGGGTTCAAGCAGTAGATCATTCATCATTGCGTTCACATGGTTGGTGGACCCCACTGATGGGGCGCACAATGGTTTCAATTTCCACTCGTATTAAAGAGGCGAGTCCGGGTTGATTCCGAACCATTCCCGGTCAATCGCCTCAAGCATCTCTTCAGGTGACAGCTGTCGTGTCATACGGCCACGGAGTAGCTGCCGATGCTCGAACGAGCGCGCTCCGCGGCTCATCACCTTGTCCCGGAACGCCGAGATATATTCATCGCCAATGTGGCTGTTGTACGTGTTGAACAGCACCACGTGCTTGCCATCAAAGCGATTGTTCTCGACGAATGACCAGATGGGCGGAGCGGGGCTGTAGAGCCAGACCGGGGAGCCCAGCCAGACCGTGTCGAAGGGTGCCAGGTCAATGGTCCTCGGCCATGTCCTCGGCAAAGCCCCTGCGTCCCGCTTCAACCCATCCGCGGCCCTCAACGCACCCACCAGACCGCCTACACCAAGCTCATGGTCAGGCACTTTCAGGGCGTAGAGGCGCGCGTTCAGCTGCCGGGAGACATGCCGGGCTGCAAGGCCCGTGTTCCCGGAGCGCGAGTAATACACCACCGCAACACCGGATACGCGCGCGTCTGCGCTCGGCATGTAGGGCTCGATTCCCACAGTCTCGCCGGCCTGCCGTCGCTCGATGACGCTCACCGCAAGCAGGACGGCAAATGCCGCGAGGGACGCCACTGCGATCGAGGCGCCAATGATCTGGATCCAGGACATGCGCCTCACCTCCTGTTCCTCAGAAGTCAGTGGAGCGGGTCAGTTCCTCGAACCTGCCCGTCTCGGCAATTCGGCCTTCCAGCGTCGGCATGACGAAGTCCACCGCATCGCTGCCGATGAGCAGCTGCCGCGGCGGATGCTCCATGCCGGCGACCTGAAGGACGACCTGCGCAAGCTTGGCCGGGTCTCCCTGCTGCTGGCCATCTGCCGATGCCAGCAGGCTTCGGGCGTTTCCAAACGGTGCATAGTCAGCAATCGAAACGTCACCGTACCTGGCGGATCGCTCATTCAAGAATTCGGTACGGAAGAAGCCCGGCTCGATCGCGGTGACCTGGATCCCAAGCGGCGCCACCTCGTCTGCCAGCGCCAGCGTCATTCCTTCAACGGCGAACTTCGACGCCGAATAGAACGTTGCATTGGCAACAGCCTTCACGCCTGCAATGGACGAGGTGTTGATCACGCGCCCACGGCCTTGACGACGCATCACCGGCAGCACCGCCCTGAGCACATTCGCCATGCCAAAGACATTCGTGGCGAACTGCTGCTCGATCTGCGCGGCGGTTGCCTCCTCGAAGCGCCCGAGCAGGCAGAAGCCGGCGTTGTTGACCAGCACGTCAATCTTCCCGAAGCGAGCAATGGCTGCATCGACTGCGGTTTGTGCGTGCGCCTGTCTGCTCACGTCAAGGACCTGAAGCTCGATACGATCCTGAGGCGCGTCCGCGTAGGCAGCACGAAGCTGCTCCATGCTGCGCCCCGTGGCCACGACACTATCGCCGTCTGCGAGCGCGGCCTTGGCGATCTCGAGACCCATGCCTCGCGATGCACCCGTGATAAACCAGATTCTGTTCATGTCAATTCTCCTGAAGCGCCAACCTCAGAGGGTCAGCTGCAGGGTAGGGCGGATAACGATGTCGTCCAGCAGCACGCCTGGCGGCTGAGCGAAGGTGTAGACCAGTGCGTTGGCGACGTCTTCCGGAAGAAGTGCGTCAATCGCTTCACGACGCTCCCGCATCACGTCCGAAGGCACGTTGTGGCCCCACTCGGTGTGCACCGCACCCGGATGAATCAGCGAGACCCGGATGCCTTGCCCTGCAAGCTCCTGGCGCAACCCATCGGAGAACCCGCTGACAGCGAACTTCGTCGCGCAATACACGGCCCAGTTGGGGGCGCTCGTCTTGCCACCGACACTTGAGACCGTGGAAATCATTGCCCCGGGCCGGCCCTTCATCAGCGGCAGAGCGGCGTGCGTGCAGTGGAGCACGCCATAGAGATTTGCATCGATCTGGCGGCGCCAGTCGTCAGGAGTACTGCCTTCGAATGGGCCCGCAATACCCATGCCGGCGTTGTTGAACAACAAGTCCAAGCCACCAAATCGCTGGCGGACTTCGCTGAAGAGGGCCGCCACCTGGTCTGGATCTGCTACGTCGGCTGCAATGGCAAGTGCCTGCGGTCCGAGTTCGGTCGCCAAGGCCTCAATGCGGTCCTTCCGGCGCGCGGACAGCACCACCGACATGCCCTCTGCAACCAGTGCTCTCGCCGTGGCTTCGCCAATGCCACTCGAGGCACCAGTGATCACGGCGATCTTTCCTTCAATGCTATTTAGCTTCACAAGAGTATCTCTTCAGGGGCCGAACCGGATTGATTCGACCGTTTCAAGGGGTGACGTAGCGCACCCACAGCACGTCATCCGAAAGAACCTGCGCTGACTTCAGCGTGTACTTGCGTGGTGGCTGCGAGCTCAGGCTCGCCGGGCGTTGGAACGAGGTCGGGGTGTCGTTGGCATCATCCAGGGCAGGAACGGTCACCAGGCTGATCTCGTCGATCAGTCCCGCATGGAGGAAGCTTCCATTGACGATGGGGCCTCCAGATACGACCAGTGTCTGGATGCCAAACAAGACCTTCAGCTTCTGCACGGCCAGGGCCAGATCGAGCTCATCGCCACCGGCGAAGATGTACGAGATCTTCCGCTGGTGGAGATACGAGATGTAATCATCAGAGGCGCGGTCCGTCAGCACTTCAATCAGATGCGCCTCTGGCCGCAACCCATACTGGACGGTGTTCTTGTTCCAGGGGAGCTTTCCGGAAGCATCGATGGAGACGACGAAATCACGCGCACCTGCATCACCGATGTAGTCCTGTCGAGCCACGCGGGGGGCTTTGGGATCAAAGCGGGGGGACCCAGTACCGGCGAAGTACGCCATCGTTACCCGGCCGCAGAGCCAGGCCTGGCTGCCAAAGCTCAGATGCGTCTCGTCATAGGCACGAGCCAATGCAGCGCGAAGCGGAACCTCCATGAACGGGCCGTAGGCCTTGCCATTGATGGATGTTTCCATGTGACAGATGATGTGGGGACGTCCCATGGGTTGGCCTCTTTCGTTCTTTAGAATTGGGTTGTTGTCATCTGCTGCCGATCGTGCTGATAGCGATCAAGCAGTGCGGCTGCCAGGCACTCCATCCTCGAGATCGCGTTGGCTAGGGATCGCAACAGTGCTTCTCCCCCCTCGGCTGTATGCTCGACCGCGATGGCATGTATCTCGGTGATTCCAATGCGGCCCAGCGCCGCGCGCAGGCTGGACTCCAGTTTGTTGAGGTGCGCGAACTCGCCGCCTTCATCCATGCCGTGGCCACCGCGCGCACTCAGCACGACCACGGGAAAGAACCGCTCGCAGAAGGCTCGTCGAGGGTCGGCGTTTTCTGCGTCATCCGGCACAGTCCGGCTTTGATGTACAACGTTGGCAAGCCATGCTTTAAGGCACGATGGCATCGTCAGGTCGTACAACGGCGTGCCAATGACGACCATGTCTGCCCAGAACAACTCATCCACCATCAGATCACTCTCAGCCACGGCGTCGAGCTGTGCGGGTGACAGCGGACCGCCATCACACACCGCCTGAATCCAGCGCGGACCCACCTGTTTTGGTGGTGCCGCTCCCAGATCCCTGTACTCCACTTCGCTTTCTGGCCACGCATCCAACCAGCATTCGACGAAATGTCTGCTGAGCCGACGCGAGTAGGAGCCATGATGGCCGGGAGGACAAATGGCTCGCAGGCCCGGGCGACCACTGGCATCAAGGTGCAGGATTCTCACTGGGCGCCCGGGATCCATCGCGGTTACATGAAGTACGGCTTGTCGCCGTCGCTTCCTGGCTTGTTCAACCCTAGATTCCCACCGGTGTGGCGAGCCGGATCGACGATGATCTGGCTGATCAGGTCACCCACGCTCCTGCGGGAAACCACGGTGCCTTTGAACGGCTGGCCCTTTTCCGTGGTCTCGTAGTCCACCTCGTCCTCGTCAGTCAGCCAAGCCGGGCGCAGGATCGTGTAGTCCAGGCCCGAGGCCTCGATGGCGTCCGCTGCACGCCTGAACGGCTTGAGGTCTTCGCCGATGATGTCGTTGTTCCACTCGCCGAACTTGCCCGGAACCTCGTCATAGATGCCCAGCGAGAGGACGAAGATGAGGCGCTTGACGCCCGCGGTGTTCATCGCTGCGATCACCGCCTGCGCTTGCTTGTCCAGGTCTTCGCCGGTCAGGTTGGCGTAGACGATGTCCTGATCTGCGACCGCATCCTTCAGCAGCTTCTTGTCCAGGACGTTGCCAATGACCACCTTCGCATTGGCCGGCTCCTTGCCCGTCAGTTTCTTCGGGTCACGCAGCAGCAGGGTCTGCTGGATGCCTTTCTCTGCGGCGAGCGATCTGATGACCCATTGGGCGATCTGGCCGCTTGCGCCCAGGATGAGAACGTTTTTCATGATCACGACTCCTTGTTGTCAGGCACCGATGTAGGCGCCGTTGTCTACCACCAGAACTCGCCCGGTGACGGCGCGCGCCATGTCGCTTGCCAGATAGAGGATGGCGTTCGCCTGGTCCTCGGGCTGCGTGAAGGGCAGGGATTGGTCGGTATGCTTGGTGATGTAGGGAACCATCGTCGATCCGCCGGTGAGCTTGCCGGCCGCCCAGTCACGGGCCATCGGCGTATCGGTGTTGCCCGGGGCCACCGCGTTGCAGCGGATGCCGGTGCCCGAGAAGCGGACTGCGATGTTGGTGGTCATCGCGTTCACGGCGGCCTTGGTGGAGACGTACGCCAGGCCGCCCAGCGGCAGCGATCCGTTCACCGAGGTAACGTTGACGATGGCGCCGGTGCCTCGCGGCATGAAGTGACCCACTGCCTCGCGACAGAAGCGGAATACGCCGGCGTAGTTCACCTGCACCACTTCGTCGAAGTGCTCATCCGTGTACTCCTCGATGGACATCATGTCGCCATACCCGGCGTTGTTCACCAGGATGTCGACCTGCCCGAACGCTTCGATTGCCTTGGCGAACACCAGCCGGGGCGCTGCCGGATCGGCCGAGTCCGCGACGATGCCCAGCGCATTGCCACCGGCGTCCTGGATCTCCTTCACCACGGCATCAAGGTCGGCCTGCTTGAGAGCGGTGAGAACGACATTCGCACCCTGCGAGACGAACAGCTTGGCTGTAGCAAGGCCGATGCCCTTGCTGGCACCAGTGATGATGGCGGTCTTTCCAGACAGTAGGGGTTTCATGTTCACTTCCTTTGCTTGCTGATGGACGACCTGCCGGTCAGTCAGAGGTTGGCCTTGAAGAACGGAACCACCTGGGCCATCGCGATCGCGACCGGCTCCGGCTTGTCGTACAGGTCGTAGTGCGACCAGCCTTCAGCGACGACGATCTGCTTGTTCTCGGAGGCCGCGCGGCTGTAGATCTCCCAGCCATCACGATAGGCGCCGAAGCCACCGGGCTTGTCACCGATGACCACCATCAGTGGCTGGGTCAGCAGCACCTCGGCGTTGAGGAACGCATCCCAACCCATCGCCGCACCGCTGAAGGACATCAGCTGGCTGGTGGCACCGTTGGGCTGCTGGCCGCGTGCCGTCTTGTAGTACTCGGTGGCTTCCAGTACGTCGATATCCGTGATGCCTGCAGCCTTGCCCGCTTCAACCGAATCCGGCAACAGGTTGGCTACATCACGCTCGGCACCCTGCGCCTGGGCCGTGCGCATGCCGGCAATGTTGGCTGCCAGCTCGCGCGGCTTGAACTGTGCGAAACCCTCGCGGATCAGGCGGCCGTAGTTCACGGCGGTGATGGATACCAGCGCCTGGATGCGGTGGTCGGTAATGCCAGCGTGGATGGTGTACGCACCGCCGCCGCAGACGCCGATCGCACCAATGCGACCGGCATCGACGTACGGCAGCGACTGCAGGTAGTCGACGGCGAAACGGATATCCGAAACGCGGATCGACGGGTCTTCGATGAAGCGAGGCTCCCCGCCGCTGGCGCCCTGGAAGCTGGCATCGTGCACCAGCACCACGAAGCCCTGTTCGGCCAGGCCCTTGGCGTAGACATTGCCCGCCGTCTGTTCCTTGCAGCTGCCGATGGGGTGCGTGCTGACGATGGCAGGGTACTTCTTGCCTTCATCGAAACCGGCAGGCAGGTAAAGATCGGCCGCGGTCTGCCAGCCCAGGTTCGGATAGCTGACGGTCTTGATGGTAATGGCGCTCATGGTGTTCTCCTGGTCAGATGCCGCGTTCTTCAAAGACGCGACGGGCGATGCCGAGAGCGGTGGATGCGGTCGGCCAGCCGGAGTAGAAGGCGAGATGGGTGATCAGCTCGACCAGTTCTTCCCGTGTCACGCCGTTGTCCAGAGCCTTTCCGAGGTGAAAGGGCAGTTCGTTGATGCGATAGAGCGTGACCAGCGAAGACACGGTGATCAGGCTGCGATCGCGGGGGGACAGGCCTGGCCGCTCCCACAGGTCGCCGAAGAGAACGCGGTCTGTGTAGTCCGCCAGCGCGGGGGCGATATCGCCCCAGGCCGCCTGGGCCGCCGAAGGTGCCTTGTCCTTCGATGATGTGGATGTAGTCATGTTCTGCTCACGTATTCGATGGGATGCCCAGGCGGCCCGGCATTGCCGTAGCCGCCTCACCGGGCATCTGGATTACTTCAGACGGGTCTGGAAGAACGGGGCCAGGACCGAAACCGCCTCATCGACGAACTTCGGCACGTCATACAGCGACATGTGATTTGCACCCTCAACCACATGCAGGGACTTGTCCTTGCTTGCGGCCCGGGCCAGCAGGTCATCGCTCATCCACTTGCTCCCCGCAACGCTGCCGGCCACCGCCAGGATCGGCTGGGTCAGGAATGCCTCGGCCTTGTTGTAGGCGTCGTAGGTGATGATCTGGTTGAGGTTGCGGGTCAGCGCGAAGCCCGGGGCATTGGGATGTTCGGCGCGCGGGGTGTGGTAGTACTCCCATGCTTCGCGCAGCTCGGCATTGGGCGCGTCTTCTTCGCGCAGCGGTGCCAGAGGAATGGTCGCGAACTCGCCCGAAGCGATGTCGGTGGTGCGCGCATTGGAGCCGAAGTCTAGGTAGCCCACGGCATCGGCGTCCTTGACCGTGTTCTCCCAGCCATTGCGGAACATCTGGCCGATGTTGACCGCACTGACCATGCCCAGTGCCTTGATGCGACGATCGTTGATGGCGGCGTTGGCGCTGTAACCAGCGCCGGCGCAGATACCCATCGCACCGATCTTGTCCTGGTCCACGTAGGGGAGGGTGGTCAGGTAGTCGATGACCGCACTCACATCCTCGGTGCTGACATAGGGGTTCTCCAGCTGCCGCGGTTCGCCGGTGCTCGCGCCCTGGTAAGAACGGTCGAAGGCAATCGTGACCAGGCCTGCTTCGGCCAGCTTCCCGGCGTACAGTCCGGCGGTCTGCTCCTTCACGCCACCACCGGGATGGGACACGACGACTGCCGGGTACTTTCGGGCTTCGTCAAAGCCTTCCGGGAAGTACAGGGTGGCCGCCGTGGTGACGCCCTGGCCATTGAGATTCTTGAACGTGACGTTGCGCATGTGCGTGCTCCGGTGTGGGTGTGAGGTGGCCGGCTCTGCTGCCGACAGAGCCCATCCTATTGACCGGATTGGGTCCAATAAATAGTCTTCCGGATACATGAGCCGTAAGAAGAACTAAACAATGCCCATCGAACCTTCGCTCGTAACGTCCCTGACCTGGTTCGCCCATATCGCCCGGCATCGCAGCTTCACCAAGGCGGCCACCGAGATGGAGATCACACGGGCAGCGCTCTCCCAGCACCTCAAAGCACTGGAGGAGCGGCTGGATGTCAGGCTGCTGCACCGCACCACCCGGAACATGTCGTTGACCGAAGAAGGACAGCAGCTGCTGGACGTGCTGCAGCCGGCACTGACGGCGATCGAGAAAGCCGTGGAGGAACTGGGGGAGGTCCATGCAGAGCCTTCGGGTGTGATTCGCATGAACTCTTCGCGCATCGCGTCACGACTTCTGCTGGAGCCGCACATGGGCGAGTTCCTGGCACGTTATCCCAAGCTGCGGCTTGAACTGATCATGGATGACGGCTTTTCCAATCTGGTGGCCAACGGTCTGGACGCCGGCATCCGCCTGGGCGAGAGCCTGGACGAGCACATGGTGGCCGTGCCGATCACGCCTCCGTTGGAGATGGCGATCGTCGGATCCCCGGCCTACCTCGAGCAGCACGGTATACCCGAGACTCCCGGTGATCTGATCCGGCACAACTGCCTGGCCTACCGGTTCACGTCCAGTGGGACGATCGACCACTGGACGTTCACTGCACCAGGTGGCCAAGGCCGAAAGCTGGTCTTCGAACCGCAGGGCAACGCGGTGTTCAACGACGACGACAGCATGCTCCGGGCAGCGCTGCAGGGTGTGGGACTGATTCGCCACATCGATCTGTGCGTCAGCGAGCACCTGGCCAGCGGTGCACTGGTGCGCGTGCTGGCGCCGTGGTGCCGTCCATTTCCCGGCTTCTTCCTGTACGTCCCATCGCGCGCCCAGATGCCGGCGAAGGTCCGGGCATTGATGGACTTCCTGGTCGAACGACGTGAGCAGCTGGCCTCACCGCAGCGCAGGCGCGTGGTGGCCGAAGATCGTCGCGCAAAGAGAAGGCACGGCAGCCGACCCAAGGCATTGCCCACCGGGTAGCTGGGATTCAACGTCCGCGCGGAGTTGCGATGGCTCCGGGCATTGCCGACCCTGCTCATGCAGGGTCTCGGCGTTTGTTTAGCTGGCCTAACGACTCATGTACCTGGAAGCGCATTTATCCGGTATGCCGTCCGGCCTAGGCTGGTCGCTCTCTTTGGGTGGCCACTGTGACCACATGCCTCAGGCACGCCGTGAGGATCCTCGCCGCCCATGGCCACAGATTCGCCCTATGGGCAATGCAGCAGGAACAGGACAATGACCGGAAGGTTTGATGCACAGACGACTGCGGACGAGGCGCTCGATGGAAAGGACCTGCGTGGAAAGCGCTACCTCATCACGGGTACATCCGCGGGCCTGGGGGTCGAAACCGCGCGTGCGCTGGTCGCCCGCGGCGCGGACGTAGTCGGCGCCGTTCGCAATCTTGCGAAGGCGGAGGCGGCTACCGCCGTCGTTCGCGCAGCCGCTGATGCAGCTGGGGGGCGCTTCAGCCTGATCGAAGTTGATCTGGCATCACTGGCTTCGGTCAGGGCGTGTGCCGACAAGCTCCTTGCCGACGGTCAGATGTTCGATGCGGTCATCGCCAACGCCGGGGTGATGGTGACGCCCCTTGGGTACACCGTCGATGGCTTCGAGACTCAGTTCGGCACCAATCATCTGGGTCACTTCGTTCTGGTCAATCGCATCGCCTCCCTGATCGTTGACGGCGGACGACTGGTGAGTCTGTCGTCCGCAGGTCACCGCTTGAGTGACGTTGATATCGATGATCCGAACTTCGAACGGACTGCCTATGACCCCTGGGTTGCCTACGGCCGGGCCAAGACTGCCAACGTGCTGTTCGCGGTGGAATTTGACCGGCGCCATAAGCATCGCGGTGTCCGTGCCTGTGCGTTGATGCCAGGCTCCATCGCCACAGAGCTTGGGCGGTATGCCGAAGAGGGCGTGTTCCAGGCCTTGCTGGATGACATGAAGCAGGTGGGCGCTCCCGACCTGGTCTACAAGACGATCCCACAGGGTGCGGCCACCACTGTATGGGCTGCCGTCACGGCCCCGCCTGAGGAGATCGGTGGACAGTACTGTGAAGATTGCGGTGTTGCGCCCATTACTGAAGGTGCCAGTGTTCGGTATGGTGCCTTTGCTTACGCGCTTGATGCGGACAGTGCGCGTAGGCTTTGGGAGCGGAGCGAGGAACTGGTTGGGGAGACGTTCCCTGCCTGATGTCTCCTGAAGGTGGGGCAGGGGGGGGGGGGGCTGCCATTCAGTTTTAGGATTAGGAAGATTTATCGGGGGTGGGGATGCGGCGGCATTGCAGTAACGGCAGGTGGGTAGGCGCTATCCCGCTGCCACGCTTTGACTGAGGCACCTGGTTAGCCGCATCGTCAGACCGCCTCATCGGGCCTCGAGCCTTCCGCAGTCGCTTCGTCGGCCAATACATCAAGCACGGTGAAGACTCCAGCCAGATCGTCGTGATATGAAGCTATATAATTGCTCGTAATTACATGTCGCTCTTCCATGCCCAGGACCTTTTGGCGGATAAACTCCCCGTACTTGGTCCAGTACAGCCCCATCTTCTTGGTGTCAAAACCGCCGATAATCCCAGTCTTGGATGCAAAGTAGCCGTCCTCTTCGCGTTCAGAAAAGAAAGGGCTGGACAAGTGCGAAAGACAATGATCAAGGAAATGAAAGACGTTGTCTTCTTCGATGGCTGGATTGAAGCAGACGCCGAACACGTATTCGTTCATTAGCCTTGCTATACCACCACCATCGGAATTTCCCGATTCATCATAAAGCCCGCAACCAACACCTGAACCAGTTGGTGGCAGCGAATTGCATAGCTGATAGATCACGAAGGATTTAATAATAGAGCGTGCCGAGGAGGCAAGTTGGGAAAGCGAGAGGGTACCGGGCTCAGTTTGATTCCGCCTTGAAATCTGCGAGACTATCTGAGGCCACGCTTCGCCGAGGAGCGCGCTATCCGGGACGTCGCTGACTTCGGAGAAAAAGTTTCGCTGGGGATCAATATAAACTCGCTTAAAGAGCGCGAAGACACCCTGAGATAGCCCTCTCATCCCCATCAAAGCGAGTTTGCTTACCAAGCCAGTTGTTGGCGCGCCTACATCCTGGTGATGAATGAGGGCTGATTGCAAGTTATACAATTGTCCCTGACGATCTGCGGAGCATTGGAGCCTAAACAACATTAGGTCGTTCCAGCCGAGAACACCTCGGTCGCTGCTGGCGAGTCGTTGCAGTAAACCCTTGCCTTGGTGGGAGCCCTCGCCGAAGATTCGCTGCGCGATTTCTACAACATTCTCTGGAGAATTTGTAAGGCGTCGGCCGGACGTCCTTCCCCAGCCGGCACGATCGAGGAGGCGCAGCAAGGAATAGATCGACCTCGGTCGCAATCCTCGATCCTCATTCTCGATCGATGAGTAGCACGGCAGATAGTTGACGAGCGTGTCGATTGCATCTTCCGCTACAGAGTGAGTGAAGTCATGGGCTTGATTGACAAGCACTCTCCAGAACTGATCATGCGCGCGCTCTCCTTGATTCAAGTGGAAGTCGGGTGATTTCAGAATTGACGCAACTGGTGTTCCTTTCCGAACCTTGTCCACGGCCTCCTGATACAGAACAAATGTCTCCTGCGGTTCAGGCGTCGCGAATCGCACAATCAGCTTGAGGTAGCCTTCAAGATTTCTGAAGGGGAGTTGGTTAAAGCATGCCCGTGACACCAGCACTTTTTCATCTACGCTACCAACGTTACCGAGCTCCAAGGCTTTCACGTCGAAAAGCTGTTTCAGTAAAAATTCTGCGGTCCCTTGGCATTCGCCCGCTAGCTTTGAGAATTCAGCGCTATTTCTGTACTCTCGAGCATCGTACTCATGATGCACTGAGAAAGTCCCGCTCCGCCCCTCGGTCTCTTCGGCATAGATGCGTCTGAACAACCCAGGGTAATTCAGGTGCAGGAGTATAAGATTGATGAGATCGCGCTTATTGAAATCCGTGCGACCCAAGTCGCTTCTCTCAAGCTGCATAAGCAACATCGCATTGACGAACCGCTTTACTTTGCGCAGGTCGCCAACAAGGGGCAGGTACTTTGCCGCTAATTCGCCGTCAAGAATGTCCGCCAGCTCGTTGAGTACAGCGCCGAGCTTCAGCATCGTGTCAGACGGGATCGAGCCAAGCTGGTTCTCTTCGCGTTGCCAGTCTCGTCGCAGGAAGTCCCTAATTCTTGAGCTGTCGACGAACAAGCTTAGCTTGACGGTCACAAACTTCTCAAGAAACTCACGTACTCTCGAGTCTTCATCTTTGCTGCCGGCAAGTATCTCGGTGTCATAGCAGAGAACGTAGGTTGCCTGAGAAAGCTTGAATGTCCGCCGTGTAGCAAACAAAACGCTGTTAGTGGTCTTTACGTCCAATCTATCCAAATCGTCTACGACGATGATTACGCGCCGGCCGATCCGCTTGAGGACTTCGTCGATGTCGTCGAGCAGCTCATCAACGGTCTCTTGCCCGGGTTCCAGAGAGACCTTAAAGCCGAGGAACGACACATCGGCTTTCCCCTTTATCAGGCGCGAGTACCGCGACACCGCTGGCCGGAACTCGGGGGCGAAGACCTTCCGTTGAATTGCGGCGGACAAGTCCCGAATCATGCGGTCCGCCAGGTCAGACTCGGACGTATACCTAAGGGGTTCGAATCGGCAAACAATGACCCTGTCTTCTGCGAGTTTCCAGTAGCGCTCGGCGAGGTTGATAAAGCTTGTCTTGCCTACGCCCCAAGGGCCATCGACTCCAAAGACAAGCCCTGGATGTGCGCCGCTTTCAAGGACGGTTTCCGCGAACGCCTTGGCTTGCACTTCGCTCGCAAGCAGATCATCTCTCTCTTCTCCGATCTCTTCATCTGCGATGAAGTAGAGCTGCGGGGCTGCCTTTTTGGATCTCGGGAAGTATCGCTGGATCAGCGGCGACAGCAAGATGGCGGAGAGCAGAACGAGAACTATCGGCGCCCAATGAGGATCCGCATCCTTCAGAGCTGTGTGAGCCCTAGCCAACCATGGGGAAGCTAGTTCGTTTGCCCAAATGCCTATACCGACTGCAATCAGTAGGTCGACACGTAGACTGCGGGCCATTCGCTCGGCCGCGGCAAGTGCGCCTCGCTTCACTGCATAGGTCGAACATAGAGCCGTACCCGCGAGTATCACCCCCACCTTCGCCCAGATGGGCACTTCAGATAACGTCACGGCGAAGCTTGCACCGAGGTAGAAGGCGGCTCGCCAGACCTCCGCGACTAAGAAACCTATGGTGAGTGACCGTGCGAAGATCGGTAGCTCGGGCATCTTCATTGCCGGCTTTGGGGCTGTCATCGACACGCCTTCCCTTCGTGAAACTCGTGTGTGCCCAAATACGGGTCTAAGGGGGACAAATCAGCCGCTCCATGGTAATCCTGACAAACTCAGCATGGCTCGTTTGCCGCATTCAGGCAACCGCGACAGAAGGCGACGCAATGGGAGTGGCGGCTTCTATTCGGAGTGAAGTAGAGTGAGAGCGTCCGGAATTGCGGCAGCGACCTTGCAATCGTATTGGCGATCAAGCGCCAGGTGATTTGCGGTGACCATTGCCCTCAGTCGACGTTCGGTGAGGAAGATATCGCAATACGCTAGCGCCGAACAGGCATGCCGGAAGTCTTCGAAGTCGTTTGCCTCAAGCTGTTGGGGCTTATTCCAGCGAACACTCGCATGCAGGCAGGTGTTGATGTGCAGGCTGGGGAGAACGACCTTGAACTTATCTTGCTTGAGCGCCGCCAGCAAGATGTTGGTCCAAATACGAACCGCCTCCGCTTCCGCAGCACTGTCTGCCCCCGAGGGCGAGGTCCCCGTGATGAGCTTCTGCAAGTCTCGGGCAATCTCCATGGCCATCGACGCATAGGCCTCGGCCGCACCCTGCGCTTCGATGACATAGGTCTGCCGGAAACTGTGCAGATGTCCGGCATGCTTCGCATTGCCCGCATTGAGCTGTTCGGCCAAGCGCGGGTGCCGATCTGAGGGCATTTCCTTGCCACCGAGCGCATCGACCATCTCCGAAAGCGATAGGGACCACATGTGGTCGAAGAACGCCTTCTGGATCGCGAGCTCGGTGCTCGCGTCGAACGCGGTCTCGTGCGGGTGCACTACGCCTAGGACGTAGCCGAGCTTGGTCCAAGGCAGGCGCTGCAGCTCAGGGACGCCGAGATCTCGGCATTGACCATAGATGAAGGTCCGCAGTTCCATAGCGACACGTTGCTCGAACGGGATCAACGCGACACCCAGACTCAGCTCATCGATTATCTTCGCCGTCGCGATGCGGGTTCGCTTGTCGCTTTGCTTGAGCATTTCGGCGAAGGTACTCTCGCTTAGAGGGCAGAAGGCCTTGCCTGTTGAGACAAGTCCGCGCAGGGCGCCGAGCAGTTCCGTTTCCGGATCGGCCGTGCGTACGCCAGCGACAACATCGCGCAGGATGATCCAGTACTTGGTGTCCAGATAGATGATGCGACGGGGCCGCAGCTCTTCGTCCAATCCGGCATGGCAGCGCCGCACGTGGGTCTCCAGAGTCACGTCGGGTGACGCGAGATGCTGTTGCAGTGCGGATATCATGCCTCGCTCACTCCGCAGCAAGTGGGGCGACGAAACGCCGCCAGAACTGGGGTGGCACAGGCCACCGGTGGTGGTGGCAGGCGGCGAGCACGATTGGCCAATAGCCCGTCGCGATCGCCGAAAGCTTGTCGAAGGCGCCTTCCTGCTTGAACGCCGCGTCGAGGGTATCGATCTGATCCTGGCCGCCGATTGTCAGGGGAAGATCGCATAGCGCAATCCCGTGCTCGTCGCTGCCGATGTAGAGGCCTGCTTCGCTCGATTCGTCGGGGATCCATAGCTGGAGAGTGCAGTGCTGTAGTTCCTTGGCCTTAAGGTCGACTAATTGCACCAAGCATTCCCCGTCGTCGAAATACGAGAGAAAGGCTGCCATAAGCGGAATCAGCGTCGAACCAGCCGTCGCTTCCTGGCGGTACTCGTCGGTCCGGCAGCGTGGGTGCGCGATGAGGTCGCGGTACTCGGAGAAGACGCAGGGGTACCGGCCATGCGTGCGCAGTGTCAGTGCCAGCCGTTGTGTCATTCCTTGCAACCACGCGTGCGCGTCGTGCAGGTTGCCATCGGCAGCCCCGACCAAAAGCAGGAACAGCGCGACCTCGATGGAATGCTCATCCTGGAGCGGCAGGAACAGCGCCGGATTATTGTTGATTAGCTGGAAGCCGGCGTCCACCAATGCTCTGGTCTGGGCATGCAGCCTGATCTTGCGCTCGGCATCCGGGTCCTGTTGGCTGATCCAGTGGATCCAGAGGCCGGCCATCGCGATCCGGCCGAGGAGGTCGAACAGCCTTAGGTTAACGTCGGCGGACGTCCCGCCGCAGATCGCCATTGAAATGCCGTGGGGAACGCTAACATGCGGAAGGATCTTGCGATACAGGAATTCCTCGCTGATCGCGAGATGAAGCTGGATAGCATCGCCCAAGACTGCGGTGATTGCCTTGCCGGCGGCGTTGCGGGTCTTGCCGACGTAAGGACGTAGCAGATCCCACAGATGGAGCAGGGCAAACTCGCTGGCGCGGTAAGGCGCCTCGACGTTGTCAACGTCGCGCGCCCACACGAACAGCACCCAAAGCGCGATGTAGATTTGGCGGGCGCTTCTGACTCGTTCCTTGTCGTTCGTGGCGGATTGGCATAGTTCGCGCACGAGACGCGAGTAATGCTGAAAGGCGATCTCGGGGTCGTCCACCATTGCGACCGCCTTCTGGAAATGGCGACGCAGAGCCTTGGGCATGATCTCTTCGCGTAGGATGCCTTGCATCAGCATGCCGGCGAGCTTGTCCCCGTTCCACTCGGCAAACGAGACCCGATCGGTGGTATATCGCCGGGCGTAGCCCTCGACGTCGCTGCGCACTTGCTCCTGCATGTCGCCACCAAAAACCATGCACACGACGATCTTCAAGTCCTGGTAGCGCTTGGGCACCCGGTGCTGGACGTAGTTGTCTAGGATCGTGTCGAGCGAGGCGCGAAGCGATTGCGGCGTGCCGTCGTTCCAGGACTCCCGAGTGAGGTCTCCGCGCTTCACCGTGAACAAGAACAGTTTGCGCTCACCATCCTCGTCCGCGCCGACGGCCGCAATGTCGACGCCGGCCTGCGTCGTACCACGCTGCGGGCGGGAATAGACGATGTAGCCCAGCTCGCTGAGCAGATCCGGCAGGATTGCATCGAGTTCTTCGCGCTCGCGCAGGGAAGCCAAGTAGCTTCGGAAGATGAGCTTCATGCGGGCTTTTCGACCATGCACATGCGGCGCAGGTAGTCCAGCCCAACGGGGTCGAGTTTCTCCAGGTGTGGGAGTTCGATGTAGGTGCGGTGCTTGTGAAGATCCATGGCGAATGCACGCTTCTGGCCACCAGGATCTACGACGTAGGTGAGCGTGCGCTTTCCGTGCAGGATAGTCGAATGGTGCATGAGCTTGCGGAAGACGGACTGTTTTTCCGCCTCTTTGTGTGCCTCCCGCATCTGGTCGTGCGAGCGCTGATGCACGGTGTCCAGCTGTCGCTCGGAAGGATGCAGCTCCCTGATGGAGCCAATCGCATCGATGGCGGAGCAGAACTTTTCGAACCTGGTCAGCACGTTCTGGACCGTGTCGTAGGCCGCGTCGGTCGAAGACAGGCTTACCAGATAGTCCCTGGCGCCGCCTCCATAGCTCAGGAGAATGGGGTCAAACAGGAGCTGCCCGACGAGTGCCTTGATGTCCTCATCCGCGGCACGGATCACTGAGACTAGGATCGAGCAGCATGCCACGGGATGCACGAACAGGAAGCCGATCGCCTTGCGGCACAGGAATAGTTGCTGATCATGGCTCAGGCCGAGAGACTGCGCACTCGTATTGAAGACGCGTTCCTTGCCGGCCCTCATGAATTGGCCGGTACTACTGGCCAATGCGATGCTGCCCGACAGCAGCCATCGCACGACTATTTCGTACACCCGCTGCGGGTTTTCGATATTTAACTCGTGTACGGTCGAATTGAACTGCTCGATGGTTAGCGTTCCCTCGCCCAGCATTTCGGTCAGGTAGTCCAGCGCCTGTGATTCGTTGGGCGTGCCGACCATGCGTTGCAGCCCGCTGTCCACCAGACGGATAGTGCCCTGGTGCTCCACATCGACAGCTCGCAGGGCGTTCAGCGCGATTCTGACCGTCTCCATGTCCAGCGAAGAATGCGACTGGAACAGGAGCCGCGCAAGTCCATACAGAACCTGTGGCCCCGGACTCTCCACAGCGGACCGGATCAGTCGCCGTGGCAGTGCGGTGTCCTTGAGCGACTGCAGGATATCGAACGCCGCGGATAACGCATTCACCCGGACCACATCGTCGTTGTTGCTGGCGATGAATGGCTCTACGACCGCGATGGCATGCTTAGCGCTGTCGCCATCCGCGAACGCCATCTGGCCAAGCGCCGACAGGCCGCAGAGCCGTCGGTTGTCGTCGTATTCCCGGACAAAAGCGGTGGCCGCCTCGATGTCGTTGATGCCCTGCAGAGCGAATGTCACGAACTGTATCTCCAGTTCGCCCCCGGCCCTGGCGTCCCGAATAACGCCGGCCGCGCCTTCCGGGTTGCCCTTGCACCATTGACGGAACGCGCCGTTCGGCATGTGTGCCACGCCGTCATTCCCCGCGCGTTCGATCAGGATGTGGCAGCAGGCCATCAAGGCGGTTGCATTCGTGCGGAGTCGAGGGATGGCATCGCAATAGAATTGCTGCGCCGTGAAGAACGACTGCAGATCGAGAATGGCGAACGTCGGCTGGCTCGGGACGGCGACAAGATCAATGTCGCCGTTGTTGTGCAAGACGACGCAGCGCTTCAGGAACGTGTCGCTCCCATCCTTAGCGGGGAGGTGGTACTCCGCGAGCTCGGCTGCAAGGTTGCCGGCTTCGTATAGCTGGATGATCTGTTCCGCTGACGGAACTGTCGAAATGGCCACGGCGTCCCCCGGTCAATGGCGTGTATCGAAAAAATGACTTACTTGAGCAATCGCGCGGCAGGATTCTCTACGGCGGCGCCAGCTTGAAAATACCCGATCACGCTCGCCACGGAGCG
The DNA here is from genome assembly GCF_030291095.1 of Stenotrophomonas sp. 59. NCBI lineage: Bacteria > Pseudomonadati > Pseudomonadota > Gammaproteobacteria > Lysobacterales > Lysobacteraceae > Stenotrophomonas > Stenotrophomonas sp. 59. The sequence goes on along the minus strand of NZ_CP127408.1, from coordinate 2,268,450 downwards.
ATGCTCGGTCAACGCCATGACTGCAGGCAGCGGCACCCCTTGCATTCCCGCCTCCGTCACGAACCCCGAGCGCAGGCTGTGCGCTCCAAAATCCCCTTCCAAGCCCGCCAAATGGGCCCTGCGCTTCACGATCGCGGCCACAGAGCCGGGGAGCAGGGCGGGGCCGCATCGCCCCTTCCAGACTCGCCGGAAGATCGCGCCCTCTTGGATCCCCGCAGCCTCCAGCCAGGCGGCGAGCGCGTCTGCGCTGCGCCCCAAGATGGGCTTGTCGGGGGTCGAGTCTGCCGTCACCCCAGCCTGCTGGGTCTTTGAGTACTCCAGTCGATAGATGTAGCCGTCCTCGCCGACCTTGCGCAGGTCGCGCATATCAGCAGCAGCAATTTCGCTGCGCCGGCGCCCGCCACTGGCAAAGCCAAAGCAGAGTAGGGCACGGTCACGCAGGCCCTCCAGGCTGTCATCGCAGGTCGCTAGCATGGCCTCGAGTTCAGCCCGAGCAATTGCGGTTTTCTTGGTAGGCCGCTCACCCCGTTTGACCGCAGCACGCCGAGCCCGGCTGAGCAGGGTACGGATGCTGGGCAGCTCGCATGGGTTGGTCAGCCGTTTGAGCTTGTGGGCGGTTGAGAGTACCGCCACCCGCTGGACTACAGTCGACAGCTTAAGCGGCCCGACCTTGGCCTTGAGGCCGGAGGCCACCAGCGTCTGATCCAGCACCTGCGGCAGCTCGCTCACCAGCTCAGCTTTGCTTCGACGTTGAACATGGTCGACGAGAAACTGGATCACCACAGCCTCACTGACCGGAAGAACCAGCTCGATCCCATAGCGTCCTCGGTGCCAGCCGGCCCAGTAGCGCAGGGCGGTGGCATAGCTGCGGATGGTGTTGGCCGCAGCCGCTTCGGCGAGCAGCTCGCGCACCGCTTCGGCGGCTTGCTGGGCCAGTTGCTCTGGCAAAACCAGATGCGCGGCCGTCGCCGGCAAGGTAGAAGACGTGGGATTTTGATTCATAGTATGTAATGTATGCTATGAGATAGGGTTCGTACTCACGATAATCATCACTTATCGCGAGTACGCTACCAGCAGAGTAGGGCGCCAGTAAAGGAGACTTCGCATGGCCCGGGGCATCACTGAATCTGACGTCCATAGCGCCGCCGACGAATTGGTCGGCAAGGGCGAACGCCCAACCGTCGAGCGGATCCGGACTCACCTGGGGACAGGCTCGCCGAACACCGTGACCCGCTGGCTGGAGACGTGGTGGAAGCGACTTGGCACGCGCCTGCAGCCAGCGCGTCCGGACCTGGAAGATGCACCAGCGGTGTTGGCAGAACTCGCCGGACAATGGTGGGAGCTAGCGTTGAGTCATGCCCGGGAGGCCGCCCATCGAGAGCTTGCAGCGGCTGAGCAGTCACTGGCCGCCCGGCGTGATGCACTGGAGGCAAAGTCCCGGCTTGTAGCTGACGAGCTGACGCAAATGCGCTCAGAGCGCGACGATGCTCTCACAGGAGAGAGGATTGCCGCTACGCAAGCTGCAGAGCTACAGCGATTGGTTGACCAGCTCCGTCTGCAGATGTCAGAGCTTGTAGAGCAGCGGGATGTCGAGCTTCGAAGAGCTGATCGAAATGAAGCATCGAGACAGCAACTCGACGCCAGGCTTCATGAGGCGCTAGAAACGGCGAAATCTGAGCGAGAAGACTGGGCCGAGTACACCAGATCTGTCGAGAATCGGGCGCTCAGCGATGTTGATCGCGCCCGACAGGAGGCGAAAGAACTCCAGGTGCAGCTAAGCAAGGCATCCGAGCAACACAGAGCTCTTGAGAAGCAGCTGCGCCAGGATATCCAGACCGCCCAAGCAGCGGCCGCCACGGCCAGTCAGGCTGCCGATATCCTGCGCGGCAGATGTGACGCGCTCGAGGGACAACTTTCAGGGCTTCGAGATTTGCCAGCTCAGCTGGAAGTTGCATTCAAGCGATCCAAAGAAGTTCGCATCGCTGCTGATGTTAGGCCGAAACGCAAGCGGCCGAAGCAATGAGCGCGCTGAAGTAGTACTTTTACTTGGAAGGCTCGCCTCCAGAAGGCGAGCCGAATCGCCTCGGTTCCTGCAGTCGAGCCTAGTGGACGCCAACTAATGGCGCTACTTGCTTGATGGAGGCGCCAACTTCAGAGAAGTAGCACTAATACGTTGAGCGGCGTAACAACTTTAGTTGGGTCGGCTCCAAGGGCCCGTCAGGTCAATTCGTTCGTGCGGATCGATCTTGATCATGCTGCGAGCTCATCCTTGTCGGGGGTTCCAACAGGGAGGCAAGAGCCAAGCCAGAGCCGCAGCCATTGCCAAGAGGACCCGACGAAGGCCCAGACTCGGCGGATACGGCATTTCGCATAATGTATATTATGTTCACGGCATCCCGAGGGACGCTGGCGTAGCGCTCGCCTCAACCACCGACCTTGCCATGACAAGAAGCCAGCTTTCCCAGCAGGCCCCTTCGCGGCCTGGCAGCTACTGCTTCCTCCATCGTCCGATCAGGGTCTTGTACATGACCCAGGCGATCCAGCCGCAAACCAAGCCGACCCCCGCGACAATGATCTCTTCCTCTTCAAAGGCGGCGCCGTTCAGTCCTTGATAGGCCACGAAAGCCAGCGCTCTCAATGACAGCAAGGCAAATAAAGCTATAGGTGCCCAAAGTAGGACCTTCATCGTTCTCCCGCCTCCAATCGCATCGGCCGGTCACTTGCCCTGACAGGAACGTGATTCCCGTCTGGCGTGACGCGTCACGTTAATAGCCTATGGCAGTCCGCTGGCGCAGGCCCTCGATATAGACCCGGTGCCTCTTCCTGCACTAGTTCGAAAGCAGCCCCTTCGCCAGAAGCGTGATCCGGGTCGCCTCATTGAGGTCGTACGCACCCAGATCCTTCGGCTCTACCCAGGCATGGGCATCAAACTCCTCGTTGATCGTAACGTCGCGATTCAGTGCTTCGCAGTCGAAGATCAGGTAGATCATGTGGATCTGCTCGCTGGAACCGTCCGGATAGAGCTTGGTGCGGATGTCGTCGCGGAAGGTCCACGGTTGAACGGCACCGATCTGCAGCGCGTGCCCCAGCTCTTCGCGGATCTCCCGGCGCAGGCCTTCCTCGATGCGTTCGTCGGGCTCCAGCCCACCGCCGGACAGTGCCCATTGGCCTGGAAATGCACCACGATCCAACGGCATGCGGCACAGCAGGTAGGCGCCCTGGTTCTGGATCAGCGGGCATACGATGACGCGTTGTCTCACAGTGTCTTCCTTGGATATCGGATAGGTGCCGGATGGATTGTATGAAACCCGGTTCCATCCCGATGGGTTGCAATTGATTTAGCGTGGCAGGTCACGGCGAACCTGCGCGGCGCGGCGGCTTCACATGCTGCCGCCGCTCACTTCGCAATAGTGCGGGGGTCCTCGTTGTTCGAGTGGTACATGTCCCCTCCTCCTGCGCCCGCACATCACCTGCCCCGGCGATGGCGCATTGCCATCTACATCCTGCTGGGTTTGTATGTTGCCTACCTCCTGGCCGGCAACATCTTCCTCAACACGCCACTGTTCGACCAGGTCACCAACCGCAAGCCGCACAAGTTCGTGATGTCCACGGGCCCGGCCATCACCTTGCTTCCCGGCCACGTGATCGCCTGGAACGTGCACATGCGCGGCCACGTCAACCACACCGTCTACGTACTGCATGCCGACCGGGCAAGCGCCAGGCTGGCAATCCTGCCGCTGTTCCAGCGCGAAGTACGGGTTCCGCGCCTGCAGGCCACGGGCGTATCGGCCGAGATCAGCCGCGTTGAAGAGGCCATTCCGCCGCCCCCGCGCAGCGACCAGGGTTGGACGCTGCGTTTCGATGCCATCCACAGCGACAGCATCCGCAGCGCCCGTTTCGGCAAACTGCTGATCATCGGCAAGGGCCAGGGCACGGTCGGCTTCGTCAAGCAGCTGCGCGGCGGTCCTTCGGAACTGCTGGATTCAACCGTCACGTTCAAGGGTGCGGACACCAGCTTCGACGGCGTGCAGCTGCTGGGCGACATGAACCTGGCTGCACGCTTCAGCTACCCGCGCCATTACCGGGACCAGGCGCCTGGGCTCGCCAAACTGAAGATCCTGCGTGCCCAGCTGGACGTTGATGCACGCAGCCAGGGCCTGCGCATGGATACGGATGCCACCACCCCGAAGATCTCCAGCGCCCCGGTGCCGGGCCGCCTGCAGCTCTCGGCACACCTGATCGGTGGCCAGCTGCAGGCTGGCGACCACGCGCTCTGGCAGGTGCCGCTCTACCTTGGCGACGGCGCTCCCGACCGCGGCGTGCTGGCCCTTCAGCTCAATGTGGCCAATGACCTGCGCCTGCAGGCGCGCCTGCCACCCCGGCCCGGCTCGGGCAGCGAAGTGGACGCGGACCTGCACATCACGGGCCGTGATATCCCCTTCCAGGATCCGGCCCAACTGTTTGAGCGCAGTTCCGGCACGGTGCGCGGCGAATGGACGTTCACCTCGCTCAACTGGATCCCTGCCCTGTTCGTTCGCAAGCCGTGGCTGCAACTGGACGGCGGCGGCACACTGAAGGCCGACCTGCGGCTGCGCAACGGCGAGCTGAGCGAAGGCAGCACGGTGGACATTCCCTCTGCCGAAGCAGTTGCCGAGGTCGCCGGTGTCCGGCTTGCAGGTGCCGCCAGCGCCCACGGGGAACTGAAGTCAGGCGCTCCAAATCAAGCGCTGCTTTCCGTGCGACTGCCCCGCTTCACCGCACGGCCCAACGATGCCAAGGACGTGCGGCTGTTCGATGGTCGTGATCTGGCGCTGGACCTGACCGGCGACGGTCGCCTGCAGGAGCTGCGCAAGGGGGTGCGTGCGCATCTGAGTTTCAGCGAGGCCACGATTCCGGATCTGTCCGCCTACAACCGCTATCTCGGTTCAAAACAGGTGCGCCTGCTTCGCGGCACCGGCTCACTCAGCGGAGATGCCACCCTCGATACCGATGGCCGCGTTGGCCATGGCACGGCCCGCCTTCAGGGGCGCAACACCAGCGCGAAGGTCGCCGGCCTGGACATGGGGGGCGATGTGGACGTGAATGCAACGCTGCGCCGGGGCGACTTCAATCAGCGTCATTTCGACCTGTCAGGCACCACGGTCGAACTGCGCAACGTGCAGGTGGCCGGCACCGAACGCTCGACCGCGTGGAGAGGTCGCGTGGCCTTCAAGCGCGGCCGCATCGATGCGCAATCGCCCTTCCAGGTGGACGCCACCACCGACCTGACACTCAGCGACGCGCGCCCCTTGCTGGCGTTGTTCGCCGAACGCACGGACTATCCGCGCTGGACCCTGTCGCTGCTGGATTCCGGACAGGTGGATGCACAGGCCTCACTGCGCTGGCGCCCGGGCCATCTGGTGATCGATGGCCTGCAGGCCGAGAATGATCGACTGTCGGTGCGCGCGCGACTGGATCTTCTGGAACAGCGCAAGCGCGGCGACCTCTATCTGCGCTGGGGGCTGTTGGGAGCGGGCATCGAGCTGGATGGCGACCAGCGCCAGTGGCATCTGGCCAAGGCGCGCGAGTGGTTTGACGAGCGCCCTTCCCTGCTGCCTGCAAGCACTGGCGGGTCTTCAGACTGAAAGCTGCGGCGCCTGCATCCAAATGCCGCTTTCATGCGTATGCAGCGGCATACGGAGCATGGAGCAGTATCGGAATGAAGCGCGGTACACAGATTTCCGGGTTTCTGGGCTGGTTGGCGATCACCTTCGCTGCGGCCGCGTTGGGCGCGCGGGCATCTTCAACGGCGGCCACCTTCTATGCCTCGCTTGAGCTGCCCACGTGGGCGCCGCCGGCCGGTGTCTTTGGCCCGGTGTGGACGCTGCTCTATGCTTTGATGGCGGTGGCGGCCTGGCGGGTCTGGCGCGAGCGCGGCTGGCGCGGTGCGCAACCGGCGCTTCTGCTCTATCTGCTGCAACTGGCCGTCAACGCACTGTGGAGCTGGCTGTTCTTCGGCTGGAAGCTTGGCGCCGTCGCGTTCGCTGACATTCTTCTACTGATTGCGCTGGTGTGCGCCACGGTCGTCACATTTGCGCGCGTCAATCGCGTTGCGGCGATATTGCTGCTGCCCTATCTGGCCTGGATCTCGTTTGCCTGCGCGCTGAACTACGCGGTCTGGCAGGCCAACCCCGCGCTGCTGTGACGGCAACGCACACCAATCAGGCCCGGGCAATCGCCTGCGGACGCCACGCCCTCAGCAGGGACGGCTTGAAGGCCTGCTGGCCGCAGCCCGTGGGGCAGCGCACCACTCTGGCAGAAGAATGGCTCACCAGCCCCTGGCCTTCCTCTGCCTTGAACACCGTCTCACAGGAAAGGCAACGAGCCACCAGCGAATACAGATGCAGCAGACGGCCGCTGGCGGGATCCTGCAGGGCATCAACATCCAGCAATTCAAACTGGCAGCTGTCGGGCAGCATGCGATACGGGAGGGGTGGCAGCGTCTGCAGGTTCACGGGCGTGGCAACTGTTGAAGGTAGACCAACCCTAGGTCACCCCCTGTCGAGCCGGTGTGCAGCCCATATGCACCGGCTGCGAAACCTCTACACGCCGGTGGGCGCGGTTCTGCCAGGGTGCCTGTCGATGTCCGTGCCCATCCCAGCCCGCCCTCATGCCGTTCCTCTCAGCCTGATGCTGAAGGAACACGCCCGCAGCACTCACGGCCGCCTCGATCAGCATTTTCTGGAACAGCGCATCTTCGCCTCGCGCGAGCGCTATCTGGGCGTCCTGCACGTGCAGTGGCAGTTCCATGCGAGTCTTGCGCCGCTTTACCAGAACCACCACGGGGGTGCAGTCAGATTATTGCTGATCGAGGCGGACCTGCAGGATCTGGGGGCGTGCGCACCAAAAGCTCAAGGCGCCGGATCAGGTGTTCCCGCTGCGATCCGGTTGATGTCCTTGCACTCCACCGTCGCAGGTGGATGCTCCCGTCCGGCCAGTGCGATCATCGCCTGGCCCACCGCCAGATTGCTGGTGACCAGTGAAGGGACGAGTGCGCCAGCCAGTTTCATCAGCGGTGCGCCACCCCAGTACAAGGGCTTGAGCACCGCGTGGCGCGTGCCGGTTCCCGATACCGGCCGCACGCCGCCCGGGCGCAGCATCACGGTACGCACCGGCATCGTGCGGAGCGCCAGTTCGATTTCGCCCTTGATCCGCAGCGGCATCACCCGGCTCTGCGGGTCCGCGCCGGCGCCGGACACATACAGGAAGCACCCGTCGGGATTCACTGCCGCCCACGCGCGGGCCACGGCCAGTGTGGTGTCCAGCGTCACCCGCCGGTACTCGGCTTCGGCGGTGCCCACCGGAGGTGCGCCCGCGCAATAGAAGCACGCGTTGAAGCCAGCCAGATCGTCACGCTGCTCATCGATGCGCAGGAAATCCGGCACGACCCGCTCGCTGCCCGCACCGTTGAGGCTGCCCGGACGCCGTACCAGCGCGGTCAGGTGGCCGACCTGCGGTGAGCGCTGGCAGGCCAGCGCCACGCCCTGCCCCACCAGCCCGGCGGCGCCGGTCAACAGAACACGCAATGCTTTTACCCTGGCCATCACCGTCTCCTGCCCCGCTAGAGCTTCACGAAGCGCTGGATCTTCCGCGCCAACCAGCCACTGAACACCAGCGGCGCATCCAGCGCCGAAACGCAGATGCACGGCACCCCCGGCGCGGTCACCGGCTGGTGCTCCACGTCCTCATCCAGGTCCGCCACGTCGCCGGGCGCGAACAGCCCCAGCGCATCGTTGTACGAGCCCCGCAGGATCTGGGTCAGCTCGCTACGGCCGTGGCTGTGCATCGGCAGGCACTTGCCCGGGGCGATCTTCAGCATGATCAGCGAAGGCATCTGCTCTGCACGGATGCAGTGCACGCCTGGCGCCATCCAGCGCCAGCGCAGGTCGCTGAGCGACGCACCGAAATACGGGTGAAGCGAAGCAGGGAGATGGTCCGGATCGGCTTCGGGTCGCTCTCTCGAAACGGGTCGCAACGCCACTGCCGAGGCAGGCGCGTCCGCCGCCAGGTGCATCAACATCGCCTCGCGCAACTGCGCGTGGCGTAGATCGCCCGTGGAAGGTTGGGTCTGTTCCAGCAAGGCCGATCCGATCGCCTCGGCCTCGCGCAGGCGCTGGCGACAGTGCGGGCACTGCTCCAGATGGGCACCCGCCACGATGCTCAACGGCGCCGGAAGCGCGCCCGCGGCGTAGCTCATCAGCGTGGATTCGTGCAGATGATGGTGCGGATTCACAGCGCACCTCCCACTTTCGACTGCAGTTGCAGGAACGCACGCCGCAGGTGCGATTTCACCGTGCCCAGCGGCATGCCCAGCGCTTCGGCGATCTCGCTGTGGCTCTTGGCCTCGAAGTAGGACATGCGCACCAGCCGCGCCTGCACCGCGGGCAACTCGTTGATGCGCTGGCGCAACCGGGCCTGGTCGGCGAACTGCTCGGCGCTGCTGCGCTCGACCACGTCCATCGTTGCGGCGTCCTCCACCGCCACCTGCACCTGCATCCAGCTGCGCTCGCGACGCACGCGGTCGATATGCAGGTTGCGGGCGATGCGGTACAGCCAGGTGCTCAGCGCACCCTGCGCGGCATCATAGTCGGCCGCACGCAGCCACAGGCGCAGCAGGCATTCCTGCGCCAGCTCCTCGGCCACCGCCTCGGGCGCGCCCAGCCCGCGCAGATAGACGCACAGGCGCGGCATGAAATGGTCATAGATCCGCATGAAACAGTCGCGGTCGCGCAGCCGCGCGACACCGTCCATGTCACCGGCCCAGTTTTTCGGCTCGCTGCTGGGCTGCTGGGAGCTGGACACGGTGCGTGCGCTGTTGAAGTTGGCGAGGGTGCTGGCGGCGTCAGGGTACATCTGCGTTCGCGGCGGGCGGGTGAAGGTCTCTCCCCTGTACGCGCGGGAATGGCAATTGGATGCAGCCCGCATTGCGCATCCAACCCGCCCCGCCTGCCGTACGACCTGGACCCGCCCTTACGGATGAATGCCATGCGCATCGCCTGGCTGTTGTTGTGCCTGCCCCATGCCGCGCTGGCGGCCCCCATGCTGCGGAGCGAGGGCGTGGCCACGTCCCCGCAGGGTCGGGTCCTCTACCGTGAAGTGCACTGGCGCCGCGATGCGACCGAGGGTGCCGAACGCTGGGTGCTGTACCAGTGCCCGGGGGGGCAGCCGTTCGCCCGCAAGCACCTGCCAGCCAGCACCCGTCCGCAGGCACGCGGCTATTCACTGGAGGACCGGCGCAGTGGCCAGACAGCCGAGATCGAGGCCGTCAGCGGCGCAGTATCGGTCGCCTGGAAGGAGGACGCAGCCAGTCCGCTCCGGCAGCGCAGGCTCGATCTGCCGCAGGACGCGGTGATCGATGCGGGATTCGATGCGGCGGTCCGCCTGCACTGGGCGGCGCTGATGCAGGGCGAGCGCCTCTCGCTGCCGTTCCTGGTGCCCGGGCGACAGCGCTACTTCCCGGTGCAGGTGCGACATACCGGCACCCTGCGCTGGCAAGGCATCGACGCCCAGTCGATCGAGGTCAGCCTCGACACCTGGTATGGCGGCATCGCGCCCCGCCTGTCGCTGGTCTATGCCAGTGCCGACCGGCGCCTGCTGGAATTCAACGGCACCAGCAACCTGCGCGATGCGCGGGGCACCTATCCGCAGGTGACGGTGCGCTTTGGCTCGCCACCCGCGCAACGCCCCACGCCTGAGTGGCAGCAGGCATGGGCGCAGCCACTGGTCGACCGCTGCCCCGTCACGAACACGTGAAGCCGACATTCACTGCAACACGTCGCATCCATTACGCATTCTGCTGCGTAAAGGAAGACACGACACCCGCCGAGATCCGCCATGGCCTCTGTATCGCCCCTCCCCCGTCGACGCTGGCGCCTGCTGCGTACCCTGCAGCGCTGGGTTGATACCGGCGACGCCGCGGACGCCGGCACGGAACAGCCGGGCCGCATCGATTGGCTGCGGGCGGTGCCGTTCGCGCTGATGCACGTGGCCTGCATCGCGGTGATCTGGGTTGGCGTCTCATGGACGGCCGTCATCGTGGCCGCGGTGCTCTACGCGGTGCGCATGTTCGCCATCACCGCGTTCTATCACCGTTACTTCTCGCACCGCACCTTCCAGGCACCGCGCGCCGTGCAGTTCGTGTTCGCGGTGATCGGCGCGTCCAGCGTCCAGCGCGGTCCACTGTGGTGGGCGGCCCACCATCGCCACCATCACCGCCACGCCGACCAGCCACTGGACCCGCACTCGCCGCGCGAAGGCGGCTTCTGGCGCAGCCATATGGGCTGGTTCCTGACCCGTGAAGCCTTCACCACCGACCTGTCGCGGGTGCCGGACCTGGCGCGCTTCCCGGAACTGCGCTGGCTGGACCGTTTCGATACCGCCGTTCCCGTGCTGCTGGCCGTTGGCCTGTATGCATTGGGTGCAGCACTGGAGCACTGGGCGCCGGGCCTGCACACCTCCGGCCCGCAGTTGCTGGTGTGGGGATTCTTCATTTCCACCATCGTGCTGTTCCACGCCACGGTCACCATCAACTCACTGGCCCACCGCTTCGGTCGTCGCCGCTTCGAGACCCGCGACGACAGCCGCAACAACCTCTGGCTGGCCCTGCTGACGTTCGGCGAAGGCTGGCACAACAATCACCATTTCTTCCCCGGCACCGTGCGCCAAGGCTTCCGTTGGTGGGAGATCGACCTGACCTGGTACGGGCTGCGCGTGATGGCGGCGTTCGGGCTGGTCAAGGGACTCAAGCCCATCCCCGAATGGGTGCTGGCCAAGGCGAGGTACTGACATGCGAATCGCCATCATCGGTTCAGGCATCTCGGGGCTGGCCAGCGCCTGGTGGCTGCAGGAACGGCACGACGTGACGCTGTTCGAGGCAAGCGATTACCTGGGCGGGCACACCCATACCCATGACGTGCAGATAGACGGCACGCGCATGGCCGTGGACACCGGCTTCATCGTCTTCAATCCCCAGCACTACCCGCTGCTGACGGCACTGTTCGACGAGCTGGGCGTGGCGTCGCAGCCGACCACGATGAGCTTTTCCATGCACAGCGAGCGCAGCGGCGTGGAGTACAACGCCACCTCGCTGGATGGCTTGTTCTGCCAGCGCCGCAACCTGGTGTCGCCGCGCTTCTGGGGCATGCTGACCGACCTGCGCCGGTTCTACCAGGATGCCCCGCTGTTGCTGGCCGAGGAGGAAGGCCCGACGCTGGGCGAGTACTTGCGCACCCAGCGCTATGGCGAGGCCTTCATTGAAGAGCACCTGCTGCCGATGGCCTCGGCGCTGTGGTCCTCTCCCGCGGCCACCGTGCGGGAGTTCCCGGCCCGCTACCTGGCGCAGTTCATGGCCAACCACCAGATGCTGCAGATGACCGGCCGCCCCTCCTGGCGGGTGGTCACGGGCGGCTCGGCGCGATACGTGGACGCCCTGCGCCGCCGCTGGCGGGTGCATGAGCGCCTGCAGTGCCCGGTCCAGCGGGTGGAACGCATGCCCGGGGGTGCACGCGTGCATAGCGCCGCAGGCGTCGAGGCGTTCGACGAAGTCATCCTGGCCTGCCATAGCGACCAGGCGCTGGCCCTGCTGGGTGATGCCGATCCCGTCGAACGCGAGGTGCTGGGTGCCATCCGCTACCAATCCAACGAAGCGGTATTGCATACCGACGCGTCGCTGCTGCCACGCAACCGCAAGGCCTGGGCCGCCTGGAACGCGCATGTCCCGCGGGATCCGGCCGCGCCCTGCACGGTCAGCTACTGCATGAACCTGCTGCAGGGCCTGCCCGGCAGCACGCCGCTGGTAGTCACCCTCAACCGCAGCGAGGCCATCGATCCGGCCAGGGTGTTGCGCACGCTGCACTATGCACACCCGGTGCACGATCACGCGGCGGTTCGCGCGCAACAGCGCTGGGCGGAGCTGCAGGGCCATCGCCACACCTGGTTCGCAGGCGCCTATTGGGGCTGGGGCTTCCATGAGGATGGCATCCGCAGCGCCCGCCGCGTGGTGGATGCACTGGAGGCCTGCGCACCGCATCGCGAGGTATCGCTACCGGGCGAGGTGGCGGCATGAGCGCCAGCGCACTCTATTTCGGGCAGGTGGTGCATCGCCGGCATCATCCGCATCCGCATGCGTTCCGTTACCCGGTTGCACAACTGCTGCTCGACCTGGATGAACTGGAGAGCGTATTTGTTGAGCGCTGGCTGTGGTCGGTCAATCGCCGCAACCTCGCCGAGTTCCGGCGCAGTGACTATTTCGGCGATCCCGCACAGCCTTTGGCCGATGCCGTGCGCGACCATGCCGCGAAGACGCTCGGTCATCGACCTTCAGGGCCAGTGCGCCTGCTCACCCACCTTCGCTTTGCCGGGCATGTGTTCAACCCGGTCAGCTTCTATTACTGCTATCAGGCCGACGGCAACACGCTGGACTGCATCGTTGCCGAGATCACCAATACTCCCTGGAAGGAACGGCACGCCTATGTGCTGCCGGTCGCTACGGCCACGCACGAAGGTACGTCACTGCGTTGGCAGTTCGACAAACGCTTCCACGTTTCGCCGTTCATGCCGATGGACTGCCGCTATGACTGGCGCTTCAACAGCCCCGATGAGGACCTGCGCGTGCACATGCAGGTCTGGCGCGACGGTATCCGGCAGTTCGATGCCACCCAGACGATGCACCGCCGCCGCCTGGATGGCCGGGGGCTGGCCCGGGTGCTCGCCTGCTATCCACTGATGACCACCCAGGTGGTGGCCGCCATCCACTGGCACGCGCTGCGGCTGTGGCTGAAGCGCAACCCCGTACACGACCACCCCACCCTTGCCGGGAAACCGCAATGAACTCGATGACACCTTCGGTGACCCTGCCGCGCGCCGGCGCGCTGGACGCCTTCCTGCGCCGTCGCCTGCTGGCACAGCTTGCCCCCCTGCGTGACGGCCACCTGTGCGTGCGTGATGCCCTTGGCGAGGTCCGGCTGGGCAACGCCCACGCCGGGCTGCAGGTGACGGTGACCATCGAAGACCCGGCGTTCTACCGGAAGGTCGCTGCACAAGGCAGCGTCGGCGCCGGCGAGAGCTACATCCAGGGTGAATGGCATTGCGATGATCTGGTCGCACTGATACAGCTACTGGTACGCAACCGCGACCTGCTGGACGGCATGGAGCAGGGCCCGGCCCGTGTGGCTGGCTGGCTGCTGCGCGGCTGGAACCGGCTGCACCGCAACAGCCGTGAAGGCAGCCGGCGCAACATCGCCGCCCACTACGACTTGGGCAACGATTTCTTCGCCCTGTTCCTGTCGCCTGACCTGATGTATTCGTCGGCGCTGTTCACCAGCGAATCCGAATCGCTGGAATCCGCCTCTCGGCGCAAGCTGGACCGCATCTGCCAGCAGCTGCAACTCAAGCCGGGTGACCGCGTGGTGGAAATCGGTACCGGCTGGGGTGGCTTCGCGGTGCACGCGGCGCAGCACTATGGCTGCCATGTCACCACCACCACCATCTCCGCCGAGCAGCATGCGCTGGCCGCCGAGCGCGTGCGGGCCGCCGGCCTGCAGGACCGGGTCACGTTACTGATGCAGGACTACCGTGACCTGCAGGGCCAGTTCGACAAGCTGGTTTCGATCGAGATGATCGAAGCGATCGGCGCCGAGTACCTGGACACCTACATGGCCACGCTTCAGCGCTTGCTGAAGCCCGATGGCGTTGCCCTGCTGCAGGCCATCACCATCGAGGATCACCGCTACGAGCAGGCCCGGCGCAGCATCGACTACATCAAGCGCTACGTGTTCCCCGGCAGCTTCATCCCTTCCATCAACGCCATCATGGCGGCCAAGACGCGATCCAGCGACCTGCAGCTGATCGCTCAGAAAGACTTTGGCCATTCCTACGCGCTGACTCTGCGCGCCTGGCGCCAACGCTTCCTCGCGCAGTTGCCTGCGGTGCAGGCGCAGGGGTTCGATGCCCGCTTCTGCCGCCTGTGGGATTTCTACCTGGCCTACTGCGAAGGCGGCTTCCTGGAGCGTTCGATCGGCGTCTCCCATCTGTTGCTGGCGCGCCCGGGCCATCGGCCCGCGGTCGCACCTGGTGAAGGCAACTGAAATGCGCCGGTTCTGGGCCAACCTGATTGGCAACCAGCTGGTCTGGCTATGCGCGGTGGCCGGCGCCGGGCGCGGCTGGCAGTGGCCCGCGTTGCTGGCTGCGTCGCTCTACATCGCCAGCCAGCTGCTGACGTCGGCCCATCCGCGACTGGATCTGCGGCTGCTGGTGCTTGCGTTGGCCTGCGCCTGGCTGGTCGATGCCAGTGCGGCCGCCAGCGGCGCCGTACGCTACGCCGCGGCACCGCTGGGATGGGCGCCGCCGCCCTGGATCATGGCCTTGTGGGCGGCATTTGCCATGACCTTGACCACCTCGATGCGCTTCCTGCAGCGCCTCCCTGCCCTGCCGCCCCTGTTCGGCCTGCTGCTGGCGCCGCTGGCCTACCTGTCGGCCGCGCGTGGATTCGGTGCGGTGCAGTTCAACAGCCCGATGTGGCATGGCGTACTGGTGCTGGGCGCAGGCTGGGCCATTGCGCTTTCCCTGTTGTGCCGGGCCGCCCGTAGCGGCCCGCGTACTACGCCACAACCACCTCTCGCCGGAGCGTCATCATGATCAGCCTGCTCTGGGTGCTGCTGTACGCGGTGCTGGTGATGAGCTGGGGCTGGGCCTGGCAGCGCCGTCACCACAACATCGGCGTTGTGGATGTGCTCTGGGCCAAGAGCGTGGCTGCCGCCGCGCTGATGCTGGCGTTGCTGGGCGATGGCGCGGTGACGCCACGGGTGGCGCTGGCTGTGCTCGGTGGCTTGTGGGGCGGTCGCCTGGCCCTTCATCTCTGGCATCGCGTCCGGCACGAAGAAGAGGACGGGCGCTATCGCTACCTCCGTGCGCACTGGCAGGGACACCAGGGAAAGATCTTCGGGTTCTTCATGGCGCAGGCATTGCTGGTGGTGTTGTTTGCCCTGCCCTTCGTCGCGGTCGCCACCAATCAAACCGCTGGCACGACGCCTTGGGTGCTGGCGGCCGCGCTCGTCTGGCTGCTGAGCGTGGGCGGAGAGGCGCTGGCCGACCGGCAGCTGGCCCGGTTCCGCGCCAACCCGGCGAACAAGGGCCGCACCTGCCGAGACGGCTTCTGGCGGTACTCCCGCCACCCCAACTACTTCTTCGAGTGGCTGCACTGGTTCACCTACGTGCTGCTGGCCGTCGGCTCGCCGCTGTGGTGGCTGGCCTGGCTCGGCCCCGTGCTGATGTATGTATTCCTGCGCTATCTCAGCGGCATCCCGTTCACCGAAAAGCAGGCCCTGCGCAGCCGCGGCGACGACTACCGCGCCTACCAGCGCAGCACGTCGATGTTCTTCCCCTGGTTTCCCCGCCCCTCCAAGGAGCATTCCGCATGAGCGCGATACCGTCACTGAATCCGGCCGGGGAAGCAGAAACCGGGCTGACCGCCTGGGCCGAACGCGGCCTGCTGCCGGATGCCGCGTTGCGTGCCGGCATCCGGCGGCTGTGCGCGCAGCGCCTGCAGGAAGAATCGGAAGGCGGCATCGAAGCGCAGTCCGCGCGTTTCAGTCGCCGCATCGCCGAACTGGCCGACAGCCCGCTCGCCCTGCATACCGATGCGGCCAATCGCCAGCATTACGAAGTGCCCGCGGCGTTCTTCCAGGCCTGCCTGGGCAAGCGACTGAAGTACAGCAGCTGCTACTACACCACCGGGCGCGAAACGCTGGACCAGGCTGAAGAAGCGATGCTGGAACTGTACGGCCAGCGCGCTGGCCTGGCCGATGGGCAGCACATCCTCGAACTGGGCTGTGGCTGGGGCTCGCTGACGCTGTGGATGGCCGAGCGCTACCCGCGCGCAACGATCACCGCCGTGTCCAACTCGCACAGCCAGCGCGATCACATCATGGCCCAGTGCCAGGCGCGCGGACTGCTCAATGTGGAAGTGCTCACCCGTGACGTGAACCAGCTGGAACTGCCCTGGGCGCAGTTTGATCGCTGCGTTTCGGTCGAGATGTTCGAGCATGTGCGCAACTACGAGCGCCTGCTGGCGCGCATCGCGCAGTGGCTGAAGCCGGACGGTGCGCTGTTCGTGCACATCTTCGCCCATCGCACGCTGATGTATCCATTTGAGACCCGGGGCGGCGACAACTGGATGGGCCGCCACTTCTTCACCGGCGGCCTGATGCCCGCCGCCGATACCCTGCTGCATTTCCAGCGCGACCTGCGGCTCGATCAGCGCTGGTTGCTGGACGGCACTCACTACCAGCGCACTGCGGAACACTGGCTGGCCAATCAGGACGCTGCACGCGACCAGGTGATGCCGGTGCTGGCGGCGACCTATGGACCGGCGGCCGCGCGGATCTGGTGGCAGCGCTGGCGGATGTTCTGGATGGCGTGTGCCGAACTGTTCGGTTACGACGACGGCCAGCAATGGCTGGTGGCCCATTACCTGTTCCGTCCCCGCTGAGGTGTGACATGCGCATGTTCCCGCTGCTTCCGCTGATCGCGGTCGGCCTGTTCGGCTCAGGCTGCTCCTCCAGCGACACCCGGCCACTTCCGCAGGCACCTTCGGTGGATGTGCCCCGCTTCATGGGCGACTGGTACGTGATCGCCCATATCCCGTCCTGGCCCGAACGCGACGCCTACGATGCAGTGGAAAGCTATGCCTTGAAGCCCGATGGGCGCATCCAGACCACCTTCACCTATCGCAAGGGCAGCTTCGATGCCCCGCAGAGGTCGATGCACCCCATCGGCCATGTCGAAGAGGAAGGCCATGGCGCGGTATGGGGCATGCAGTTCATCTGGCCGATCCAGGCCGAGTACATCATCGCCTGGCTGGATGACGGCTACCGCCAGACCATCGTGGCGCGCAGCAAGCGCGACTATGTCTGGTACATGGCACGTACGCCGCAGGTGTCCGACGGCGACTACCAGAAAGCCGTGCAGCGCATCGCCGAAATGGGCTACGACATCCGCCGGCTGAGGCGCGTGCCGCAATCCATCCGGTAGTGCGTGGCAACAACGACCCGATTGCGTCCTGCGTCATGCATCACCCGGCAGAGGATGCCAGAATTGCCGGACAGACCTGAGCCGGGGATCAGCACGATGGGCAGCCACGCAGAGGCGACATGGAACGGGCTTGAAGTGCGGCAGATCCGTGCGAGCGACCTGGATGTGATCTGCGCCCACCGCGAAGCCATGTTCCGCGAGAGTGGGCGGACCGAGGAGGTCCTGCGGGCGATGGCGGCTCCTTTCCTTGCCTGGCTGGCGCCGCGCCTGGCCTCGGGCGAGTACTTCGGCCATGTCCTTGCAGACCACGGCAGGACCATCGCCGGCATTGGCCTGATGCTGATCGACTGGCCACCCCACCCTGCCCATCCGGAGCAGGGCTACCGCGGCTACGTCCTCAACGTGTACGTGGAACCGGAGTACCGCCGCCGGGGCATCGCCCGGAAGCTGATGACCCTGGCCGACGACGCCTTCGCCGAACGTGGCGCCACTTACGCGGTCCTGCATGCCACCGCGCAGGGGAAGCCGCTGTACGCTGACCTTGGCTGGGCCGGAACCAGCGAGATGGCGCGCAGCCTGCACGGCAACGATCAGACGCCATGAAGTCGATCCCGGTGGGCGCGGATCGGCGCCGTGCTGCCCCGGATGTTTCCCGATGACATCCGCACCAGGCGCCATCTCGCTTGCGGAAACGGATTGCCCCCGGCCCGGCAATCCATACCGTCAATGGATAGTCCAGAATCGATGGATGCAGCACATCGACTCTTAGGAATAATCGCAAAAATCAAGCAATTTCGATGTTCGACGCGACAGCAGCGCCAGAATGATCATCACGCCCCACGGGCGCCGATCACCTCCCAGCGCATGAATGGATTTCCTGCACCGCGTCGGCTGC
The DNA here is from genome assembly GCF_030291095.1 of Stenotrophomonas sp. 59. Classification (NCBI taxonomy): domain Bacteria; kingdom Pseudomonadati; phylum Pseudomonadota; class Gammaproteobacteria; order Lysobacterales; family Lysobacteraceae; genus Stenotrophomonas; species Stenotrophomonas sp. 59. Next base: position 2,250,488 of record NZ_CP127408.1, on the reverse strand, counting down.
GGCTGGCGCTCCTGGACGACCATGAAGTCGTTCGTCGTGGTACCGCCCTGCACCTGTCCGGCGATGACCGTTTCAGCATCGTCGCCAGCCATGCGTGCAGCGACGAATTCATCGGCAGCCTGCGGAAGATGTCCGTGGACGTCGCAATCATCGACCTTGCACTGGGCCGCGAAGACCGCAGTGCCACAGAACTGGTGAGCCTGCTGCGTGACTGCTTTGCTCGCGTGCCTCTGCTCGCCTTCGCCACCCTCTCGCCCACCACGCACGTCAGCCAGCTGATTGCCAGCGGCATCAGTGGCATTGTCAGCAAGGCCGAACCGCTGGCAATGCTTTCGGATGCCATCGTGCGGGTGTCGCAGGGGCTGTCACGACTACCTCCCGATTGCACGCTGCCGGCAGCCTTCGACGAACTCAGCCGCAACGAGCGTGAAGTGCTCGATCTACTGCTCGCAGGCCTGACCGTCTCCGAGATTGCGCTTCAACGCCATCGCAGCATAAAGACGATCAGCACGCAGAAGACCGCGGCCCTGCGAAAGCTCGGGCTGCGCAACGATGCCGAGATCTACGCCATGCGACGACAGCTGGAGGTGATGTGAGAACGGCCAGCCGATTGCAACGGCACATGCCGGCCCTGCTGCTGGCGCTGCTTCTGTTGCCTGTGGCGTCCGCGGAAGACGCGCCAACCCGGCCATGGGAGTCGGGGCGCGAGGTCCGGGTGGCCACCGCACCCGCCCTGCGCCAGATGCCCGCCGCCCTCGCCGATTCGGCGCCGATGCCGAGCCTCGCCCATGGCTATGCCAGCCTTGTGGAACGACACGCACGGCTGCGTTTCCTGGAGCAGGCCTACCCCAGTGGCAGCGCCTCTGTTGTCGCGGTCTGCCAGCACAAGGCCGATCTGGTGCTGGTGATGGGGCGATCCCGCCAGCAGCCACGTCCCTGCCCAGGACTGCTGGAGTCGGTCGCGTTTCCCGGAGGAAGAACCATGCTGGCCGGGCGCGCCGGCCAGCCCCTGCCGCACGATATTGCGGAATTGGGAACGAGGGTACTGGCCGTCGTCGAAGGCGGACCCTACGCCGATTGGCTTGCGCTGCACCATCCGCGCATCCAGCGGCTGCACCTGGCCGACCGCCATGCCGCGCTGGCGGCGGTCGAGAGTGGCATCGCCGACGTCGCGATCGGCCTGGAAACGACCTTGCGGCCCCTGATCCGGCATCACTTCCGCGGGCAACTGCAGCTTCAGCGGTTCGACAGCGACTTTTCCACCGACCTGCACCTGCTTACGCGCGACGAGGACCGGCAACTGCTGCTGCGCATCGAGCAGGGCCTGCGCGACATCACGCTGGAAGAGCATGCCAGCCTGTTGCAGGCGTGGGCCCAGCAGGCAGTGCCCGCGACCATCGAGCGCGCGTTGGACTGGATGCGCGCGCCCTCTTCGCCCTGGCTGCTCACCCTGCTTGCCACACTGGCCGGCATCCCCCTGCTGTGGCGCGCGGTGCACAGCCACCGGGCCCGCAAGGGTCGGAGCCAAGCGCGCGCGGTCGGCATGATCAGCCACGAGATGCGCAATGCTGCGCAGACCGTGCTCGCCTCGATCGACTTGCTCGGCCAGTCTCCATCGCCCAGGCGGCAGCGCGAACTACTCGCGGCCGCGCATGTGGCTGGGCATTCGCTGCGCGGCCTGCTCAATCGATCGCTGGAATTCTCACGATTGGCCAGCGGAACCTACAGGCCCCAGGCACAACCGTGCGACATTGCCCGACTCTGCCGTCAATCACTGGATGCCCTGCGGCCACACGCGCGACAGAAGGGCTTGGCGCTTCGCTTCGAGTGCCAGCCCGACCCCGCCCCGGCTGTTGCACTTGATCGGGAGGGGTTTCGCCAGATTGTCGACAACCTGCTTGGCAATGCGCTGAAGTTCACCGATATCGGCGGCATCGAGCTGCGCCTGAAATTGACACCGGCCGACCATCCTCAGGAGCTGCTGCTGGACGTGATCGACAGCGGCATCGGCATCCCGGCCAGGCAGATGGCCCTGCTGTTCCGCCCATTCGAACAGTGTGAAGGCGGGCAGGCGCGCGGCGGCAGCGGGCTGGGCCTGATGATCGCGCATGAACTCAGCCAGGCGATGGGCGGCAATCTGTCCGCGCACAGCGTGCATGGGCGTGGTAGTCGCTTCACTCTGCGCCTGCCGGTGCGGGCAGTCAGCAAAAGGGAGGCGTCCGTCGGCATGCTCGAAAACGACACACCACTGGCTGGATTCGACCTGCTGCTGGTCGAGGATCATGCGCTCAATCGCCGGATCATCGGCGAGCAGCTGCGACGGCTGGGCGCCGACGTGCGTACGCTTGCCGACGCCGCCAGCGCGCTCGCCGAGCAGGCCGCACAACCGCGCAGCGTGGTGCTGCTCGACATCGGGCTGCAGGACATGGACGGCTACGCATTGGCCACACAGCTGCGCCGTCAGGCACAACAGCCATTGCGACTGATTGCGCTATCAGCAAGGAAGGGGCCTCGGCACGCAATGCGCGCCCGCAAGGCTGGCTTCGATGCCAGCCTGGCCAAGCCGTTGCAGGTTGCGGACCTGCTGCTGGCACTGGACCTGCCCATTGACGGCTACACCGAGCGGTCCGTAGCCCCTGCCTGCCGGGATCTGACCTATCGGGAAGACATCCGCCACGAACTGGCGCAGATTGAACAGGCCGTGGAAGCCGCTGATGCAACCTCCCTCTGCCACCATGCCCATCGCCTGCAGGGCGCGCTGCAGATGTGCGGCGCCGCCGCGCAGGCCGACACTGCGGCCGACCTGTGGGACCTGGCTGGCGAGCCCACGCCCGACTGGGCCGATGCGCGACGCCTGTTGCGAGTCCTTCAGCAATGGCATGGCTCCCGCACTGCGGAAGCCATGCCCAGGGCCTGATCAGGCCGCCAGACGCTCGACCTGGCGACGGGTCAGGTCGTTGAAGCGACCCAGCGACATCAGGTGCTGGTGGATCAGGGCCAGCCACCCGCTGCGGTGCCACTCGACCACGGTCGCTTCCGGCAGCGCGACGAACTTCTCGACGTCGACGACCTGGAAGCCATTGAGGTTGAACTCACGGCCATCCGGGGTACGCACGGTGGCATTGCGCTCGACCAGCAGGCCGTTGTCGATCAGGGCCTTGGAGAAGGCCTGGGTCTGTTCGTGCTCACGGGTGAACTGGCCACAGAACTCCAGCGCCTGCTGCACCATGTCGGTGGCCTTGCCGTCGACGAACAGCGGCTGGCCTTCGTCACCGCCCTTGACCACGCGCGAGCTCTCTTCGTCGATGCCCAGCAGGAAGTCATTGTCCGAGCCGGTGTCGATGAAGATGAAGGGGTGGCGACGCAGGTAGGCCGGGATATAGGCCTCGTCTTCCCACAGGCCGCCCTTGATGAACAGGTTCTGGTCGGACACGCCAACGGCGGCCATCGGCACTGCGGTCGGGCCAGCGAACAGGATCGGGAAGTGGTGCAGCGCCAGCGAGAACTCGCCGAGCACCAGCGGAATGGCGTTGTTGCCCGCGGCAAACTCGAGCCTGCCCGGCAGGATGCGCAGGTCGGCGTGCACATCGGCCTGCAGCGGCACCGGACGGGTGTAGAACAGGGGGGCGTTGCTCGGCGCCGCTTCGGTGGTGGTGTCGCTGGTGGTGGTCATCTTGGGAACCGTTCGATCATGCGCGCCTGCCATCCCGGGCGCGCCAGCGGGAACAACCTGAATCCCGCATTATCAACAAGCTCGATGACAACGGCCACCCCATAGACGGCCTATTTCAGCTGCAGGGGGTATCGCTGCCAGAGCACATGGACCAGAAAACCGGCCAGCTCGGTGTCGCGGGCGCTGACCGCCGCGCGGATCTTGTCCAGCAGCACCATGTCCGAGCAGGAGCGCACATCGGCATGGTTGGCCTGCCCCGCCCGCCGCGCGCGATAGCGTGCGGCCCGCTGCGCATCACTCATGGCGTACCCGAACTTGGGCGGACGACCGCGCTTTCGCGGCAGGGTCAGCTCCAGGGTTCCGGGGTCTTTGTCATCACGCATGAGAGGGGTGCGGGCGGCGGCGAGCAACGGGGGGTGCGCAATTTATCGTGAGGCATCACTTTAATCCAGCTTTTTCTGCAGTTTTGTTGCAGCGCAGTGCAAAAAAGAAAGTGACGCGACGAATTCATCCACGCATGGCGTGGATCTACCGCAGCCCCACTTCAACACGCAAACCCTCCGACACCCGGTAGATCCACGCCACGCGTGGATACGAAACCCCGCCAACCCGCGGTAGATCCACGCCACGCGTGGATACGCACACCCACGCCAACACAAAAAAGGGAGCCCGCGCACGGGCCCCCCTCACCTTCCTCATGCAACCCGCACCGGCTCGTACCCATGCAGGTGCGCTTCGCTGCTGGCGCGTCCCTGGCTGAGCGAACGCAGCGAGGTGGTGTAACCCACCAGCTGCGCCAACGGCGCGAAGCCATTGACCTCAGCCCGACCCTCCTGGTCGTCGATGCGGGTGATGCGACCATGGCGGCGGTTGAGGTCGCCGACCACATCACCCACCGACGCTGACGGCGAATGCACCGTCACCGCCATCACCGGCTCCAGCAGCTGCGTGCCACCCTCTGCCAGCGCCGCCTTGATCGCCTCGGCACCCGCGCGATGGAACGCCATTTCGGAGGAGTCCTTCGCATGGGTCTGGCCATCGACAAGGCTGACCTCGATACCGACCACCGGATGACCCTGCGGACCCTCCGACAGCGCGGCACGCACGCCCTTCTCCACCGCTGCAATGAAGCTGCGCGGCACCACGCCACCGACGATGCGGTCGTTGAACACCACCTGGTCGTCGTCGCGCGGCGCCACATCCAGCACCACGTGCGCGAACTGGCCCTGGCCGCCGGTCTGCTTGACCAGCCGCCCGACGACGCCGGACATCGCGCGCATCGGTGTCTCCTGGTAGGCCACGCGCGGCGCACCCACGCCCACATCAACCTTCCATTCGCTGCGCAGGCGCTCGACCATCACCTCCAGGTGCAGCTCGCCCATGCCCCAGACCAGGGTCTCCGCCGTGTCGCGGTCGGTTTCGACGCGGAACGAGGGATCTTCCTGGGCCAGGCTGGCCAGGCCCTGCGCCATCCGGATCAGGTCGGCTGCACGCGCCGGCTCCAGCCGCCACGCCAGCACCGGCGCCTGAGCCTGGATGTTCTCCAGGCGCAGCGGCTGTGCACGGCCGCTCAGCGTTTCACCGCTGGCTGCATCCTTCCAGCCCAGCACCGCCACGATGTCGCCGGCCACGGCCTGTTCGATGTCATGGGTCTGGTCGGCCTGCACCCGCACCAGCCGGCTGACACGCCGGCCCTGCGGGTGCTGCGAGCTGGCCACCGCGTCGCCCACCTTCAAGGTGCCCGAGTACAGCCGCACGAAGCTGAGGGCGCCGTGCTGCTGATGGGTGATCTTGAACAGCAGGCCTGCCAGCGGGCCATCCGGGTCCGGCGGCAGCACCACCTCGCCGCCCTCGCTTTCAGCGGTCACGGCAGGCCGGTCCAACGGCGATGGCAGGTAATCGACCACGGCGTCCAGCAGCGTCTCGATGCCTTTGTCCTTGAACGCTGCACCGGCCAGCACAGGCACGCCCGCACCCGCCAGCGTCGCCCGGCGAATCGCTGCGCGCAGCTGTTCGGCATCGATCACGCGCCCTTCCAGCCAGGCATCGGCCAGCTGCTCATCGTGATCGGCTACCGCCTCGACCAATACATCGCGTTGCGCTTGCCATGCCGCGCGCAGCGTGTCGTCCCACGGGGTGATCGTCGCCACAGCACCGTCCTGCCACTGCAGCACGCGCTCATCGACCAGATCGACCCAACCGTTGAAGCCACCTTCGCTGCCCAGCGGTACGCCCAGCGCCCACGGGCGTGCCTGCAGCTTGTCCTGCAACTGCTCCAGCACGCGCTCGAACGAGGCGCCGACGCGATCCATCTTGTTGACGAAGGCAATCAGCGGCACGCGATGGCGGCGCGCCTGGCGCCACACCGTCTCCGATTGCGGCTGCACGCCATCCACGGCCGAGAACACCGCCACGGCGCCGTCGAGCACGCGCAGCGAACGCTCGACTTCAATGGCGAAGTCGATGTGGCCGGGCGTATCAATCAGGGTCAACCGATGGGGCGGCAGGTCGCGCGGCGCCCACTGCGCCTGCACGGCGGCCGCGCCGATGGTGATGCCACGTTCGCGCTCGATCGCCGAGAAGTCGGTGGTCGCGTTGCCGTCGTGCACTTCGCCGACGCGGTGGATCTCGCCGCTTTTCCATAGCAGGCGTTCGGTCAGCGTGGTCTTGCCGGCGTCGATGTGGGCAATGATGCCGAGGTTGCGGCGACGGGAAAGGACTTGGGTGTTCATGAAGAGATTCCTGCAAAGCCAACTTCGGAGGCCGCGCACCCCGGTTGGCGACAGGGTGCGCGGCTAGCGTTCGGTCTCGGCGATCTGGTGCATGGCACGTTCTCCTTGGGTACTGGGTAGAGTCGACTGTTGGTCGGCTGGGTAGAGTCAGCTTGGTAGAGTCGACTGGGTAGAGTCGACTGGGTAGAGTCGACTGTTAGTCGACTTGCGGGAAAGCAGAAACGAAAAGAGCGCCCCGAAGGGCGCTCTGTCGAAGGTCCAGCGATAGCCGTTTCAGCGGCCTCGTAGGGCTCCAGGCAGACACGCCCGTTCCGCGCTTGCGCGGGTCAGGGTGAAAAACTTCAGGAGCGGCATCCGGTTCATGGAGCGCATTCTAGACCTGCCAATCTGGCGCGCAAGTGAATATTGCGCACATAAATGGAACGATGAGGCCGGCAACGATCAGGGTCAGATCCCTTTGCCCTTGGCAAAGGGATCTGACCCTTCTGCCATGCCTTACTTGCAGCCGTGCAGCTTGCGTGCCTCGGCCACCGTCGCAGCCCGGTCATCCCCCATCGAGATCCAGCCCTGCAGCGACATCGCCGGATCCACATGCGGCTGGCGCGCGCCACCGCGCACCACTACTTCAGTCCAACTGCCCACCGGCGCCAGTTCGGACAAGCGTGCCGCCTGGTCGTCCTCGGTGCTGAACATGTCATCCGGACCCGCTGGCGGCGTGGTATTCACGGTTTCCGTCTTGCGGGTTCGGACCCGGAGTGCACCGTCCGGCAACCGCTGGGTGATCACGTCGTAGCGCTCAACGCCATACGCCCACCTGTTCTCGCCAACGCTGCGGGTCTCACTACCGTCATCAGCCACGGCTACCACCTCACCTGCCGGCCCGACAACGCCCGCGACAGCCCCCAGGCCGGACATCAGTGCCTGATAGACGATCATCTGCCGCTGCTCGGCGGTCAACGCTCCTGCCTTGAGCTTGGCGGCAGGAATCTGCAGGTACGCCGCCTCACTGCACAGCACCAGCACCTGCTGGTCGTCCCAGCTCACCGACATTTCCTCGTTGGCAAAGTACTGCGTCTTCATCGACGTCACAGCGGCACCGTCGCCACTGGAATGCCGGGTCTCGATCAGTGAGGCGTTCTCAGCCGCATTGGTCAGCGAAACCTGGGAGGTCGACGCTGCATTGGCAGCGCACACCGAAGCAATCATCGCGGCAAGCAGCACACCGCGCGTAACGGTACGGATCATGGCATCAGTCCATTGAAGAAAACGAAGCAACCATGATACCCGGAGCAAGCTGGTGAACCGTGGCTCAGGTCACCACCACCAGCGGCACTCCGCGCCGCGGGTGCTCCAGCACCACCACATCCTGCTGGTAGACGCGCTGCAGATTGTCCTCGGTCAGCACCTGCAAGGGCGTGCCATCGGCCGCCACCCTGCCCTGCTCCAGCAGCACGATACGGTCCGCATAGCCGGCCGCCAGATTCAGGTCATGCAGTACCACGATCACGCAGGCACCGGCTCCGGCACAAGCGCGCACGCTGCGCAGCGTGCGCTCCTGATGGCGCAGGTCCAGCGCGGCAGTCGGCTCATCCAGCAGCAGCAGCGGCGTGTCCTGCGCCAGCACGCGCGCGAACGTGGTTCGGGCGGACTCACCACCAGACAGTTGCTGCACTTCCCGCAGGCGCAGCGCCTGCAGTTCAGCGGCATCGATCGCCGCTTCCACCTGGGCATCATCGACAACCGGATCCGGCGGATGCGGCAACCGCCCCATCGCCACCACCTCTTCGACGCTGAAGGCAAACCGCACGCCGTGCTCCTGCGGCATCACCGCGCGCTCGCGCGCCAGTGGTCCGGCCTTGTAGCTGGCCAGCGGCTTGCCCAGCAGACTCACCTCGCCCGCATCGGCGCGCAGATCGCCGGCCGCAACCGCCAGCAACGTGGATTTGCCTGCGCCATTCGGGCCGACCAACGCCGTCACCGTGCCGGGCTCGAACGCCAGCGAAATGCCATGCAGGATCTCGCGCTGCTGGCGGCGCACCACCACGTCGTGCAGCTTCAACAGCACGCTCATGGTGCCGCCTTGCGGCGCTGCTGCAGCACCAGCCAGAGGAAGAACGGCGCGCCGAGCGCAGCCGAGAACAGGCCCAGCGGAATCTCCGCCGGTGGATCCAGCGTGCGGGCTGCGGTGTCGGCCACCACGATCAGCAGCGCGCCAAGCAGGCCGGACAACGGCAGCAACCAGCGATGACCCGGGCCGACGAGCAGGCGTGCCACGTGTGGCACCACCAGGCCAACGAAGCTGATCGAGCCGGCAAACGCCACGGCCGCACCCACCAGCAGCGCACTGAACGCCACCAGTCGGCGACGCGTGCGGGTAACGTCCAGCCCAAGGTGCTGCGCCTGGCGTTCGCCCAGCGCCAGCATGTCCAGCGGCGTAGCCAGCCGCTGCAACGCGAACACGCCAATGGCGAACAACGGCACCACCGCCGCCACGTCGGCCCAGTTGGCGCGTGCCAGCGAGCCCATCTGCCAGAACACCAGCGACTGCAGTTCGCTTTCGCTGGCGATGTAAGTGAGGAAACCAATCAGCGCCGAGCAGAACGCGGCCATCGCGATGCCGACCAGCAGCAGCGTGGCGTTACCCGTGCCCTTGCCGGGCCGGGCCAACGCATACGTCAGGCCGATGGCCAGCGCACCGCCGGCAAATGCGGCTACCGGCACCAGCCAGCCGGCGGCACCGGCAGCGCCCAGCACGATCGCGGCCACCGCACCCAGCGCCGCACCCTGGCTGACACCGACGATGCCCGGATCCGCCAGAGGATTGCCGAACAAGCCCTGCAGGCTGGCACCGGCCATCGCCAGTGACGCGCCCACCATCGCGCCCAGCAGGGCACGCGGGATGCGCAGCTGCCAGACCACGGCCAGATCGCGACTGCTGACCGCCTGCGGATCGACAAGGCCCAGCTTCACCGCCAGCGCCTGCATCACTTCCAGCGGCGGCAAGCGCAGCGGACCCACGGCAAACGACGCCAGCACTGCCCCCAACAGTGCCAGCAACGCCACCATCAACATCGTCCGCCCGCGACGGCGGCGCCGATCCGCTGGACTCATGCCTTCGGCATCGCCGCGAACGCCTTGGCCAGCGCCAGCGCACCGGCACCGGAGCCGACACTGGTGTACTTCAGCTGCACATCCGGCATCACCCAGACCCGGTTGGCCTGCCCGGCCGGGGTCTGCTTCAGCGTCGGGTACGCCTTCCACAGGCCCTCGGCTCCGCCGAACAGCTGCAGGTCATGCTCGGTCACCAGGATCACCTCCGGCGCCGCGGCAACCACGCCTTCATTGCTCAGCTGCGAGTAGTTCTTCACTCCCGCCTCGGTACCGATGTTGACGCCGCCGGTCAGGGCAATCAGCTGCGCCGACGCGCTGTCGGCACCCGCCACGGTCGGTGAGCCACCGGCACCTGTTGCCGAGACGTGGATCACTCGTGGCGCATGGCCCAGCCCCTTGCCAATCGCTGCAGCCTCGTCGAGCTGACGCTGCACCTGGGTGGCCAGCGCCTGCCCGGCCTCGGCCAGCCCTAGCGCGGCGGCCACCTTGCGCACCTTCTCCGGTGCAGGCTGCAGGTCATCGATGACCACCGCCGGCTCGCCCACTTCGCGCAGCTTCTTTGCCAGCTCGGTATGCCGACGCAGGCTGTTGCCGAGGAACAGCGAGCCCTTCAGGCTCAGCACGCCTTCCACGCCCGTGGTGCGGTTGAACAGGAACTGGTGCGGTGCGGCCAGGCCGGCCTGGGTGGTGGTGTTGGTCGGCGCAGCGAACACCTGCTTGCCCAGCCCCAGCGCCTCGATCACCGCGATGACATCGTCGCCACCGGCGATGATGCGGCTGGTGTCGGCCACTTCGACGTCGGCGCCATCGTCGGAATGCACCTTGGCCGGCAGCACGGCCTTCTGGTCGTGCACAGCCGGCATCTCAGCACCGGCCACGCGCTGCCAGCCTGCTGGCAACGCGGTTTCCGCAGCCGGCGCTGCGGCCGCCGGCTCGGCAGGCTTCGCAGCATCCGAGGGGGCCGAGGAGCCGCCACAGGCGGCCAGCGCCAGCGAAACAGCCAACGGAAGTGCGCACAGGCGCAGACGGGACGCGATGTTCATGGACATTCTCCTTGCTGGCGGGGCGACACTTACGCCACCCCGCCGTGTGACTTACTGCTTCGGGGTGATGCGGGTGATGCGGTCACCCTTCGGGTCTTCAGCGCCGCGCGACTTGTTCACCGCGAACACGTTGCCCTTGCCATCGGCACGGACATGGTTCGGCAGCGTGCCGCCGTCGAGGTTGGCGACCACCTTGCCGTCGCCGTTCACCACGGTGACGGTGCCGGCGCCGCGGTTGCTCACATAGGCCAGGCCGGATGCATCATCGAAGGCGACGTTCAGCGCACCGGCGCCGACCGGCACGTCGTGCAGCACCTTGCCGGCGGCCACATCGACGATCAGCAGGTTGTCGGTGCCCTGCGAGGCCACGTAGAGGCGGTTCCGCGCCGCATCGAAGGCCACGCCGGAGGCACTGATCGAATTGCCCAGGTCGATGACCTTGTCGACCTTGCCGCTGGCCACATCGATCACCGCCGCTTCCGGGGTACCGATGCTGACGGTGAACAGCTTGCCGGCCTTCTCGTCCAGCACCAGGCTCATCGGGGTGAACTTGCCGTCATCCACGCCGGACTCCAGCGTCACCTGCGGCAGTTCCTTGAAAGTCCTGGCATCGAACACCGACAGGTGGTCCTCGCCGGTGGCCGAAGCGAACACCTTGCCGTGGGTGCCGTCGACCACCACGTCGCGTGCATGCGGCACGGCATCGACCGGGAACTGGTGGACCAGCGACAGGTCCTTCTGGCGATAGACCGCAATCGAGTTCTGGCGGGTATTGGTCACCCAGACATTGCCGTTGGTGTCATCCACGCCCACGCCATAGACCGCGTACACCGCACCGTTGGTGCTGCCCGGCACCTGCGCCGGGGTGATCGCCTTTGTCACCTTCAGCGACTTCGGGTCCAGCTTCAGCAGCTGCGACTGGGTCACCGGCGGGCGGCCCACGGCCGAGGTGACGAACACGGCATTGCTGGCGGCGCTGTAGGCGGACTGGTACAGGCCCGGCACCAGCTTGTTGGACTGGGTGGCGAACTGCGCCTGGCCGGACAGCGGCAGCTGCGGCGACACGCGCAGCTTCAGCACCGTTGCTGCGGCCGGCTGGCTGGCGCGCACCACCACCGGATGGGTGCCCGGCACGGCGTCGGCCGGAATGCTCAGCTGGGTCTTGAAGTTGCCATCGGCATCAACCACCACCGGCTGCGCGTTGAGCACGCTGTCACCGCGCAGCAGGCTGACCTTCTGGCCCGGCACGAAGCCACGACCGACCACGTCGGCAGTGCTGCCGGGGACCACGTTCTCACCGCGCGAGACGACTTCGCCCTTGAAGGTGGCGTTGGCCGGCTGATCGAACACCGGTTGCGCGGTGGCGGTCACCGCCAGCAACAAGCCCGCGGCGAGAGAGGTGAGACGGAAAGAAGGACGGAACGACATGGAAGGCTCCTTGCACACGTAGGCCGCGCCACGCGGCGCGGGATTCATCGGTTGCCTGGGCCGCTGCACGCCGGCAGCCTCGCCTGGGTAGTGGGGTCGCACGGCACTGCGTGCGAAGGGATTCATTCGGTGGCGTTGTCACCGCCAGTGGCGGCGCCGCCGTCACCGGCACTGCGATCGGTCACGCCGTACAGCTCGTGCAACGCCGCGTGGAACGAGGCCGGCAGCATCGGGCCATGGCCGAGCCCCTCGAACTCGCGGTACTGCACGCTCAGTCCCGGCACCTTGGCCAGCCGCTCGGACAACTGCATGGCTGCATCTGGCGTAGCTCCGCCAATGCGGCGCAGGTGCGCGACCACGCGCGGATTGTTCATGTCGCGCTTGCCGCGATCGCCGACGCGCTCGGCGCCACCGAGCATCAGCCACACGCGTGCCGGCTGGCCATGCACGTTCTGCACGAACTGCTGTTCCGGATCGCCCAGCGCCGCGCCCTGGCTCCACCACAGCGAGGGACTGGCCGCCAGATAGGACTGGAACGCGGCAGGGCGGGTATACAGCGCATTGAGCACAAACAACCCACCCAACGAGTGGCCCCACAGCGATTGCTGCTGCGCATCGATGCGTGCGCGACGCTCGACCTCTGGCTTGATGCGGCGCTCGATCACGTCGAGGAAGGCGGCGGCGCCGCCACCTGCCGCCTGCGTGCTACCGCTCTCGTCATCCGCGCGGTCGATCCATGCGGTGTAATCGCGGGTACGGGCCTTCGAATCAATGCGCAGGTCGTTGTCGTAGCCGATCAGCACCAGCACCGGCGGCGCCTTGCGCGCGGCCAGCTCGGCCAGGATCGGCTGGTCCAGCACCATCGCCACGGCGTTGCCATCCAGCGCGTACAGCACCGGCAGCGGCGCCTTGCCGGCCTTGGCCGGGATCGCCACATTCACCCGCCAGCGGCGCTGCTGGTCGGGGCTGTCCACCACGAACTGCTCGAAACGATAGCTGGCCGCGGGCTCGTCGAGCACGGTGTGGCCGATCTTCTGCAGCGGGTTGCGCTGCTGCGCATGGGCGTAGGGGGTGGCCAGGAGCAGACCCATCATCAAGGCGACCAGGCCGCGGGCCAGCGGACCACGGGGCGAAGGCAGGACGAAATGCTTCATCGGCGGCGGCAGGAGCGGCCCGCGGCCGCCGGTTCACAAGGGACCGCAGTCTACCTTAAACGCGAATGATTATCACATCGATCAAACGTCACGCTGTGTATCACGCGCGCGCATGCCCGGGTTGCGCAAGGGGCAGCAATTCCCCTATTTTGCCGCCCATCGGGGCATTGGATCGCCCCGCTTCCAGCGCAGCCATGGATGGCGGGCACTTGCCGCCATCCGGGTCGCGTTCATCTGCACACAACCGCCATGGGATCGGATCCCATGATTGTGAGACCCCCTTGAAGCACACCGCACTGATCGCCCTTACCCTCGGCCTGCTTGCACCGTTGGCCGCGTACGCCGCGCAGGATCTGCCGACGCTCTACCAGGCCTATGAAGAGGCCGGCAATTCGACCCTGAGCATGGAAGAACTCAACCAGACGGTGACCTTCACCGCTGTGGCGCTGGGCGTCTCCAGCAACCTGGCGGGCGAACCGCTCGTTGAGGCCGGCGATGACCAGGGCAACGTCCTGGCCCGATTGACCACCTCTGACGACCAGCAGGCCGCCAAGCTGGGCGCCCTGGAGGAAGGCGCCCTCTTCACCGCCAGCTGCACGCTGCAGTTCAGCTCCGGCACGGACTACCTGTCCTTCGGCGACTGCACCGTCAAGTAAAGAAGAAGCCGGCGAAACGCCGGCTTCTTTTCGTTGCCTCTGTGGAGTCGGGCCATGCTCGACTCGCGCAGCGTCAGGGCCCCGAAGGCACCGGACCATAGACATTCTCCTGCGGTGTGCCCGGCAGCAACGAGAAGATCATGATCACGATTCCACCGCCCGGCACCAGCGCCAGCAGGAACAACCAGCCCGACTGGTTGCAGTCATGCAGGCGGCGCACGGTCACGGCGATCAGCGGAACGATCGTCGCCAGCCACATCACACCCAGCAGCACCACCATGCCGATCAGGATGCCGGCCAGCGCATCGGGACTGTTGCGCAGCAGGATCGCCAGCACGCCGGCCAGCAGCATCACCGCCGTCGCCACCAGGAACAGGAACAGCTGGTACATCCAATACTCGCGACGGTTGGCACGGCCCTCGAACTGGGCATAGCGCTTCAACGGCAGAATCATTTCCTGCACGGCATCAATCCTTGAAAAAGTGGCCGCGCAGTGTGCCAAAGACCGGCGCCGGGAACAATGCAGAGCAGAGCCATGCTCGACTGCCATTACCCCTGTAGAGCCGAGCCATGCTCGGCTGCTGTTCCCGAAGGCGATCATGCTCCGGCCAAGGGCGAAGTCGAGCATGGCTCGACTCTACGGAAGCCGGGTCAGCGGCCCTTCGCGGCCCGCGCGGCCTCGCGCTCGGCGCGCAGGCGGTCCAGCTTTTCCTTCAGCTTGATCTCCAGGCCACGCGGCACCGGGTTGTAGTACACGCGCTCGCCCATCGCATCCGGGAACCCGGTCTGGTCCAGTGCGATGCCGCCTTCGGCGTCGTGGTCGTACTGGTACTCGGCGCCGTAGCCGAGCTCCTTCATCAGCTTGGTCGGCGCATTGCGCAGGTGCAGCGGCACTTCTTCGGTGCCACTCTCGCGCACATCGGCCTTGGCCTGGTTGAACGCGGCGTAGCCGGCATTCGACTTGGCGGTACTGGCCAGATACAGCACCAGCTGGGCGAAGGCCAGCTCGCCTTCCGGGCTGCCCAGCCGCTCGTAGATGTCCCAGGCCTCCAGCGCCATGCTCTGCGCGCGCGGATCGGCCAGGCCGATGTCCTCGATGGCCATGCGGGTCAGTCGGCGCGCCAGATACGACGGATCGCAGCCGCCATCGAGCATGCGGGTCAGCCAGTACAGTGCCGCATCGGGGTTGGAGCTGCGTACCGACTTGTGCAGCGCCGAGATCTGGTCGTAGAACTGCTCGCCACCCTTGTCGAAGCGACGGGTACGATCGGCCAGCACCTGGGTCAGGGTCTGCGGCGTGATGCGACCGCCCTCCCCGCCCGCCAGTTCGGCGGCGATCTCCAACAGGGTCAGCGCACGACGCACGTCGCCATCGGCGGCGGTGGCGATTTCCAGCAGCAGTTCGGGAGCGACCTCGATGCCCTCCTCGCCCAGGCCGCGCTCACGGTCGCCCAGTGCACGTTCCAGCGCCTCGACGATGTCGGTCGGCGAGACCGCCTCCAGCACATGTACGCGGCAACGCGACAGCAGCGCCGAGTTCAGTTCGAACGATGGATTCTCAGTGGTAGCGCCAACGAACAGAATGGTGCCGCGTTCAATGTGCGGCAGGAACGCATCCTGCTGCGCCTTGTTGAAGCGATGCACCTCGTCCACGAACAGCACCGTGCGACGGCCTTCGGCGAAGCGCTGAGCGGCCTCGGCCAGCACCTGGCGCACCTCCGGCAGACCGGACAGCACCGCGGAGATGGCACGGAATTCAGCGTCGGAGTACTCGGCCAGCAGCAGCGCCAGCGTGGTCTTGCCGCAGCCGGGCGGCCCCCAGAGGATCATCGAATGCACGCGCCCGGATTCGACCGCGCGACGCAGCGCACTGTCCGGCGCCAGCAGGCGTTTCTGCCCGACCATTTCGTCGAGGGTGCGCGGGCGCATGCGCTCGGCCAGCGGGCGCAGGTGATCCCGATCGACGCTCAGCAGATCGGGGCCGGGGAAGGAAGTTGAACGATGTCTTGCCACCTGCGCATTGTACCGCGAGAGCGTGCCAACCAAGGTTGGCACCCACCAGGGCGGTGCTGGTTGGCACCCACCAAGGCGTTGCCGGTTGACACCTACCAGAGCAGGTAGCGCCGGGCCATGCCCGGCGTCACCCATCAATTACCGATGACGTCGGTGCCCTTCGGCGGGGTGAAGCTGAAGGTGCCAGCGGCGAACCCCGGGTTGCGCTTCCAGCCGCTGAAGCTGATCACGGTGCGCTGGCCGACGGCGTCGGTAATTTCCATTTTGGCCAGGCCTTGGGCATTGAAGCCCAGCGCGGCGTACTGGAAGCTGGCTTCGGTCTCGCGCTTCGGCGACAGCGACAGCCACTGCAGGCCGTCACGCGGCGCGGCCTCTTCGCTGACGTCGTACTGCTGTTCCAGCAGTGCCGGGTTGATCAGCGCGGTCAGCGGGCTGTTCTGCTCTTCCTTGCCCTGCTCGCGTACGGTGGCCTGCTCCAGGTCCGGCTCGTACATCCAGACCTTCTTGCCGTCGGCCACGATCAGCTGCTCATGTGGGCGCACGTACTCCCAGCGGAACAGGCGCGGCGCCGACAGGGCCACGCGGCCACTGGTCGATTCCTTCACCTTGCCGCGGCTGTCGAACACCTGCTGGCTGAACTGGCCATCCAGCCCCTTCAGGCCACTGGTGAAGGTCTTCAGGTCATCGCGGGCGCCGGCCCAGGCGCTGCCGGCGGCAGCACAGGCCACGGCCAAGGTGGTGGTGGCAAGAAAACGGCGGAAGCGGAAGTTCATGCGGGAATCCTGTGGGCGCGGGCGCCAGGAAAGGTGGTTGCCAGTGTGCCCGGACAAAGATGAATGGGCGATCAGGGCGACATTATGCCGCCCTGAACGTCCATCGGCGATTCAGCCGCCGGATCCCGGCAGCTTGCCGTACAGCACCTGGCCACGGAAGCCGCGCCGCACTTCGCGATACAGCGCGCGGAACGCGGCGTAGTCCTGCGGCTGGCACAGCGCCTCCGGCCCGCGCACCGCGTTCTGCTGCAGGCGATGATGCACGGTGACCTCCTGGCCTTCGCGACTCCAGTCCACCCGGTACTCGCCGGCCGCGTTGGTGAAGCGCTGGCTGGCCGGAATGGCGATGATCGGTGCATTGGCCGGGAACTGCAGGCGGTAGGTTTCCTCGCGCAGGCTGGCATTGCAGTAGAACGGCGTCTCGTTGGCGGGCGCCGAGGCGGTTGCGTACAAGCCGCGCACGGACTCCCCACCTGGCGGGTCTGGCACGGCCATGCCACCGGCCACGCTGAAGTCGGCGTAGTCCTCGGCCTGGAACGCCATGCGATAGCCGAACGGCCGGGTCAGGTCGACCGGAACGCCCTGGATCTGCAGCTGCCCTCGCCCATCGAAACCGGACGCGGCCATGATCTGCTCTTCAGCGCGCGCACGGTTCTGCGCGTTGAGCTGGGAAAACTGGGCGCGCATGCCGATCTCGGCGTTCTCGCCCAATTTCGGAATCGTCTCGCCGCGCAGGTTGCCGTTGGCGTCGAAGGTGAAACGCACCTCCATCGAGGTGGCATTACGCTCCGGCGTATTGGCCGGGGTGCGTGCCAGGGTGGCATCGCGGGTGCGCATCACTGGCGCGCCCAGATCGCCTTCCGGCAACTGGCCGAAGCGGGCCCACGCGGTGGTCGAATCCAGGTACAGATCGAATTCGGGAATGTAGGTGATGGCATGGTTGAAGCGGCCCAGCACCGGGATCTTCGGCAGCGTCGGCCCACCACCGGCACCGATCAGCACCGGCGAACTGGCAATGCCCTTGGCCGCCAGCAGCGCCTCCAGGATCGTCACGTGGTCCTTGCAGTCGCCGTAGTGGTTGTCGAGGATGCTCTGCGCACTGTTCGGCTCCAGGCCGCCATTGCCCAGGTACACCGCCACATAGCGGATGTTCTGCGCCACCCAGCGGTAGAGCGCGTCGGCCTGCTCGCGCCGGTCGCTGATGCCAGCGGTGATCTCATCAGCCAGCGCCTGCAGCGCCGGGGTCACCTCGGCCGCCGGACCGGCCTTGAGCTGGTAGGCACGGCCCATCTGCGCCCAGTCACGATACGTGCTGGCCATGATGTTCGGGCCGAACTCCCAGCCCGCTGCCGACCAGTTCTGCGCCGGCATCGCCTCGCGACGCTGGTAGCGCCAGCGCCACTGGGCCTGGCCGTTCTTCACCGTCGGCCGGTCGCTGCCCTGCACGCCACGGCTGTCGACGAACATCGGCAGGCTGGCCGGCGCACTCAGGGTGACCTCGGCATCCTCGTACTCGGTGAACACATTGAACGTCTCCCACAGGCCGAAATAGCCCGGGAAGTACGGCGTGGCCTGGGTGCGGCGCACCTGGTAGTACAGGCGCGTGCCCGGGGCCAGGTTCGGGAACACGATCACCCGCACCTTGCGGTCGGCATACATCGCCGCCGAGGCGCTGGAGTAGCTCTCCTGGGTGTAGATGCGGTCGGCCGGCACGTCGCGGCGCTGACCATCGGCGGTGATGGTGTAGGCGCCAAGCACTTCCAGCGTTTCCATCTTCTCGCTGTAGCTCAGCCGCACCTGGCTGAACTGCTCGACGGAGGCCTTGGTCTTGAGCAGGACTTCGTAGGTTTCGGTCTGCACATTGCCCGCATCCGGCCGCACCTGGTAGTCGGCGCGGTAACGGACAATGCTGAAATTGTTGCTGGCTTCGGTATCGCCGCTGGTGGAAGGCGGCGCCGTGGCGGGCGCGGAGGTGGCGGTATCTGCCAGTGCCGGGCCGGCAGCCAGGAAGGCTGCCAGCGCCAGTGCCAGCGCGCTGGGGACGGGGTGAAGCATGCGTCGGTTCCTTGGACGTCGTGGGGGTACGTCGGGTCTTACTTCGGCGGCGGCGGTGCCAGCACCGTGCGGTCGCCATTGTGTTCGGGCGCACTGACCACGCCGGCCGCTTCCATGGCCTCGATCAGTCGCGCCGCGCGGTTGTAGCCGATCTTCAGCCGGCGCTGCACGCCGGAGATCGAAGCACGGCGGGTCTCGGTGACCACCCGCAGCGCCTCGTCGTACAACGGGTCGGACTCGTCGCCGGCAGAACTGTTCTCGGGCAGGCCGGTGGCGCCGACGACCACGCCGTCACCCATCGTCTGCACTTCGTCCAGCACGCCGTCGATGTAATCGGCCGGGCCCATCGCCTTGAGATGCTCGACCACGCGGTGCACTTCCTCGTCGGAGACGAACGCGCCGTGCACGCGCTCGGGCATCGCGGTGCCCGGCGGCAGGTACAGCATGTCGCCGTGGCCGAGCAGGGTTTCCGCGCCGGACTGGTCGAGGATGGTGCGCGAGTCGATCTTGGAGCTGACCTGGAAGGCGATGCGGGTCGGGATGTTGGCCTTGATCAGGCCGGTGATCACGTCCACCGACGGGCGCTGCGTGGCCAGGATCAGGTGGATGCCGGCCGCACGCGCTTTCTGTGCCAAGCGCGCGATCAGCTCTTCCACCTTCTTGCCGACGATCATCATCATGTCGGCGAATTCGTCGATGAAGATGACGATGAACGGCAGCGTCTCCAGCGGGCGCGGCGCCTCGCCCAGCTCGGGGTTCGGCTTGAACAGCGGGTCCATCAGCGGCTGGCCGGCGTCCTGGGCTTCCTTCACCTTCTTGTTGAAGCCGGCCAGGTTGCGCACGCCCACCGCGCTCATCAGCTTGTAGCGGCGCTCCATTTCGGCCACGCACCAGCGCAGGCCGTTGGCAGCCTCCTTCATGTCGGTGACCACCGGCGCCAGCAGGTGCGGAATGCCCTGGTAGACGCTCAGTTCGAGCATCTTCGGGTCGATCATCAACATCCGCAGGTCTTTCGGCGAGGCCTTGAACAGCAGGCTCAGCACCATCGCGTTGACCGCCACCGACTTGCCCGAACCGGTGGTACCGGCCACCAGCAGGTGCGGCATGCGCGCCAGGTCTGCCACGGTCGAGCGGCCGGCAATGTCCTTGCCCAGCGCCAGGGTCAGCACGCTGGCCGACTTGTCGTACTCCTTCGAACGCAGCAGCTCGGACAGGTAGATCATCTCGCGGGTGACGTTGGGGATTTCCAGGCCGATCACCGACTTGCCCGGAATCACGTCGACCACGCGCACCGACTTCACCGACAGGCCGCGCGCAATGTCCTTGTCCAGCGAACTGATCTGGCTGACCTTGATGCCCGGCGCGGGCTCGATCTCGAAGCGGGTGATGACCGGGCCGGGATTGGCACCGACCACCTGCGCCTCGATGCGGAAGTCCTTCAGCTTGAATTCGATCTGCCGCGACAGCGCGTCCAGGGTTTCCTTGTCGTAGCCCACCGGCTGCGGCTTGGGATCGTCCAGCAGGGCCAGCGGCGGCAGGTCCGAGCCATCGCCATTGACGCCACGGAACATCGGGATCTGCGTGTCGCGCTTGGCCCGGTCGCTCTTCTCGATCACCGGTTCAGGGCGTGGCTCGATCTTGACCGGCTCGCGCTTGGCGCGCACCTCGGCGTCGGCCTTGCGCACTTCCTGGCGCTCCTCGCGCATCACCCGGGTCTGCTGCCACTCGGTGACTTCTTCCTTCTTGCGCGCCAGCAACGGCGCCAGTGACATCACCCCGCGGCCGATCTTCTCCATCACCGTGAACCAGGACAGCCCGGTGGCCAGGGTGATCGAGGCCAGCAGCAGCACCAGCACGAACAGGTTCGCGCCCAGCGCGCCGAAGCCCACCGTAAGCGAGTTGCCCACCAGCTTGCCGAGGATGCCGCCGGCGCTGGAAACATCGCCACTGAACAGGCGCACGTGCAGGAAGCCGGTACCGGCGATCAGGAAGCCGACCAGGCCGACCAGGCGCAGCGCCGGGTCCAGGTCGTTCTCGCCCTTGCTCTCGCGCTTGAGGCCGAACATGGCGATCCACGCCAGCGCGCCCAGCACCACCGGCAGCAGGAAGGCGATGTAGCCGAACAGCTGCAGCAGCACGTCGGCGATCCAGGCGCCGGCGCGGCCACCGAGGTTGTGCACCGGCGCGACCACGCTGCCGGTATGCGACCAGCCCGGGTCGGTCGCTGAATACGTGAACAGACTGGCCGCCAGGTACAGCAGCGCCGGCGCGATGGCGATCAGGCCAAGGTCGCGCCAGAGGCGTTGGCGGCGTGGATTGTCGGTCGTCGCCGCCGCGGCCGTGCGACGTGACGCCTTGCTGTCGTCGGACTTGGAGCGTTCGGGGACCTGCTTCGCCACCTTAGACCATACCTTTGGAATGCGCTGTTAGTGATTGATAATAAATGAGACGGCGTCAGTTTTCAGTTATGCGGCGTCCGGCAGGCCAATCAGAGGGCCGAAACCACTGCTGGATGACGGCGTTCCGTTCATCGGCTTGAATCGCCCTGCCCCAGCCGCCACTCTATGACCAGCCACGGATGCTGCGCAAACATCGGCAGCGCCTTGTCCCATCTACCTTTTCGCGAGTCTACATGAGCACCAGCCTGCCCTCCCGCCACCAGCGTCTCGTCATCCTCGGTTCCGGCCCGGCCGGCTGGACCGCCGCCGTCTACGCCGCCCGCGCCAACCTGAAGCCGGTCGTCATCACCGGCCTGCAGCAGGGCGGCCAGCTGATGACCACCACCGAGGTGGACAACTGGCCGGGTGACGCCCACGGCCTGATGGGCCCGGACCTGATGGCACGCATGCAGGCCCACGCCGAGCGCTTCGAGACCGAGGTCATCTTCGACCACATCCACACCGCTGACGTGTCGCAGCGACCGTTCAAGCTGATCGGCGACAGCCACGAGTACACCTGCGATGCGCTGATCATCGCCACCGGCGCCACCGCCAAGTACCTGGGCATTCCGACCGAAGACGAGTTCAAGGGCCGCGGCGTGTCCGCCTGCGCCACCTGTGACGGCTTCTTCTACCGTGACCAGGACGTGGTCGTGGTGGGTGGCGGCAACACCGCCGTGGAAGAGGCCCTGTACCTGTCCAACATCGCCCGCAAGGTCTACCTGGTCCACCGCCGCGACACCCTGAAGGCGGAAAAGATCATGCAGGACAAGCTGTTCAAGAAGGTGGCCGAGGGCAAGATCGAGACCGTCTGGCACCACCAGGTGGAGGAGGTGCTGGGTAACGACGCTGGCGTGACCGGGGTGCGCGTGAAGTCCACCCTGGACGGCAGCACCCGCGACATCGATGCCCACGGCTTCTTCGTGGCCATCGGCCACCACCCGAACACCACCCTGTTCGATGGCCAGCTGGCGATGAACAACGGCTACCTGGAAATCCGTTCGGGCCTGGGCGGCAACGCCACCCAGACTTCGGTGGAAGGCGTGTTCGCCGCCGGCGACGTGGCCGACCAGCACTACCGCCAGGCTATCACCTCGGCCGGCTTCGGCTGCATGGCCGCGCTGGACGCCGAGCGCTTCCTGGATGCCGAGGGCAAGGCCAGCTGAAACGCTGACCATGCTCTGTAGAGTCGAGCCCTGCTCGATTCAAACAAAAGGCCGACGCGAAAGCGCCGGCCTTTTTTGCCTTCAGTGACCAACCAACCCTGCCGCCGCAACACTCAACCCACCCGGTCGCCGTATGCACTGCACCCTGTGCCTGACCGGCGGCGATTTCACCCCATCGGCATCGACCACCTGCGTGCTCCAGAACAAGGGGGCACTGCCAGCGTTCTCGCACTTCATGATGATCTGACTGGGCTTCTCGTCCGGTGCAGCGATGTGGACCTTGCCGTCGGTACAGGTCCATCCGGGCGGACAGCCCACATTGGTGGTGACCAGATCAATCGGATATCGGGGGTGGCCCTCAAAGACCACATCGACGCGCCGCGAACTCCCCGCGGACAGCTCGATGGACTGGATGGGCTCCACCTTCAACGGCACGCAACCCTCCCCTTCACGGAACAGCCGATAGCCTTTCTCGACACCCTTCATTGAGGCGGTGCGAAAAGCCGGGTCCAGCAAAGCTGCGGCATCGGTTGGGTTTGTGTGGAAGGCAACTTCGACAACCACGGATGGCATCTGCGCGAAACCGTTCTCGCCGTGGCCGGCAGCTGCACCAGCCGCAGCCACAGGAAAGTCTGCATACCCCTCCTGTGCCGTAATGAGCTCGCGCATGTAGCAGAGCACCATGTCGGCAAGCCTTTGATCACCCGGCTTGCGTGGATGGTAATAGACGCGCGTTCCCCGAGCCGCACCCGAGGCATCCGCATTCGTGTGAATGCTGAACAACCCCGCTGCACCAAGATGATTCGCATAGTAGGGCCGAGCACGAATATCATCGGAAACCTCCCTGTCTGTCGCCGTGCTGTTGGCAAAGTGATTCCAGATATCCGGCCGATCCGGCAGCAGATCGCGGAGATGGTATCTGGATGACATTTCGCTCCAGGCCCGCCCGGACTCTGGATGCAGGTCGCCCTGATTGCGACGCGCCCGGTGGACCAACCGTCCTCCGCGCTCTTCCATCAACTGCTGCAGCTCTTCGGCATAGCCAGGGGTGATCAGATCCTCCTGGACGCCATTCATGGCGGGGCGCTGGAACTCCCATTCCAACCCAGGATGTACACGAACCAGACCGTGACTTGCAGAGACCAGTACCGAGTTCACCATCGAAGCATCCGATGACTGAGATCGTGCCGAAGTCATGATTGGAAAGTGCTCCCAGTAGGGCCTTCCTTCGTACAGGACCTCCGACTGGACCTCGCCCGCACCGGATTTCATTGCATAAGTCTCAAGCGAGCTCCGGATGTACTGCTCGATTTCCTCAAGCGAGTGATCATCCTCCGCAGGCAACATGCCGGGGCCGAAGCGAATGATCAGTCGCTGACGCTCCAGATCGACCGAAGCATTTACGACCACATGAGTTGACCGCGACGTTCGGACCTGGTGTGCGTCAAGTATCCGCTGCGCCTCTCGCGTCAGCAGCAGATCCAGCCCCGGATCACTCTCGATCGCCTGTACGGGCCGGGCAATCGCTGCCGGCCCAGCGCCCAGGCCAGCAATGATCAGCGCAAACGCAGAACAACGGAGAGCATGCATGCATTCCATATGTCGAATCCTTCGATGTGGGTATGCGCCAGATGGGCGCGAAGATCGAATGTCCTATCCAACTCCCAGCTACATCGTTGAACCGACTCGCGATTTCGACCAATTCGGATAATCCTCAAGTCGAGTGCGGCAATACTTTTCGCACTCCACCTGCCCTATCCTTCCCCCATGCCCTCCCCCCGCTTCCTCGACTCCCTGCAGTCCATTGCCGCCACCGACTGGGACGCCCTGCACGACGGCCGCAACCCCTTCGTCAGCCACGCCTTCCTCTCGGGCCTGGAACAACACGGCTGCCTGCGCGAGGACTGGGGCTGGCAGCCCCGGCACTTCACCCTGTGGGAAGGCGACCGCCTGATGGGCGCCATTCCGGGTTACCTGAAGACCAACTCGCACGGCGAGTTCGTGTTCGACCACGCCTGGGCAAACGCCTATGCGCGCCATGGCCGCGACTACTACCCGAAATGGCTCGGCGCAGTGCCGTACTCGCCGGTCACCGGGCCGCGGCTGTTGGCCCGTCACGATTCAGACCGCGCCGCGCTGCTGTCGGCGTTGCGCGATGCGCTGCCGACGCTGGACGTGTCCTCGGCCCATATCAACTTCCACACCGCAGTGGACGAGGCGCTGTTCGGCGATGACTGGCTGCTGCGTGAAGACGTGCAGTTCCAGTGGCAGAACCCGGGCGAGTGGCACACGTTCGAGCAGTTCCTCGCCTCGATGGACCACAAGCACCGCAAGAACATCCGCCAGGAACGGGCCAAGGTCACCCGCCAGGGAATCACCTTCCGCGTTGTGCACGGTGATGACGCCAGTCGCGCCGATCTGCAGGCGATGTACCGCTTCTATCTGCAGACCTTCCTCGAGTACGGCAATGCCCCCGCGCTGACCGAGGCCTTCCTGCGCCACCTAGCCATTTCATTGGGCCGCGGGCTGGTGCTGTTCCTGGCCGAACAGGACGGCGAACCGATTGCCGGCGCGCTGTGCCTGCGTGGCGGAGACACGCTGTATGGCCGTTACTGGGGCGGCGCCACCCTGCCCGGACTGCACTTCGAGGCCTGCTACTACCAGGGAATCGAGTACTGCCTGAGCGAAGGACTGACCCGTTTCGAGCCGGGCGCGCAGGGCGAGCACAAGCTGGCGCGGGGCTTCCTGCCGACGCTGGTACGCAGCCGGCACTGGGTGGCTGATGCGGACTTTGCAGAAGCACTGCAGGACTGGTGCCGGCAGGAGCGACGCGATGTGCGGCGCTACCAGCAGGAGCTGCAGGGACATGGGCCGTTCCGTGCAGTGCCGTAGTCTCGAGCATTCGCGACCTGGGTGCCCCCGGGGGGGGGGCGTGCCAACCAAGGTGGGCACCTACCAGAGCAATAGCGAGAGCCGCACGTATTCGTAGAGTCGAGAGCGATGGTGAGGACACCCCGCTCAGGTGCACTGCCAGAAGTGCCCGCTCACCCGGCACCTGGCGCACCAGAACGTGTAGAGCATGCCGCCACTGCCCCATAGCAGCGTGCCTCCACCGGCGGTCGGCAGCGTCGAATCCAGCTGCATCACGAACGGCATCTCCTGGCCGCAATCGATGCACGCCGGGTACCAGGCACTCTGCACCCAGCTCGGCGCGCCACCCAAGCGCGACAGGTTCTGTCGATGATTGGACTGCCCCCAGTCCTGCTGCCGCCAGCGCGCGCTGTCCATGACGGCCAGGCCCACTTCGGCACGCATCAGGTCACCGCTGTCGGTGGGCGTGGCCGGTACTGCGCGGTACTGGCTCGGGTGGCAGGCGGGCAGACCAGTGGCGTCATGGCGATAGAAACGCACAGGGGGCTCCTCCCAGCCACAGCAGTCCAGGCACAGCCCCAGCGTGATCTCGCCCGTTGCGCCAGGCTGCAGCGCGGCGGCATCGGTCTGCAACAGACGCTGCAACGGCGCATGGCAGCTGCCACATTGCGCCTCCAGCGGCCCTCCCATACGGCCAGCGTGATGCACCCGCCCACCATTCCAGGTCGGGTGCAGGCGCCAGATGCGCTTGCGCCAGCTCGGTTCGTCAGCCTGCTGCGCGCGATGCTGTTCGCGGCCAAAGCGGATGTGCAACGGCCGCTCCCCATGCAGGCGGCGCGGCTGCGGTCCGTCGGCGACGCCGGCCCAGTGCGCCCATACATCGGCATCCAGCCGCCCCCAGTCGACCACGTATCCGCGGGCGACGGCGTAGGTCTCGGGATGGGTGGCAAGCAGCAACGCCCTGGCCCGCGCCATTTCGCGATCATCATCGGCTTCGGCCAGGATCTGTGCCCAGTGCGCGGCAGTGGCAGGAGGCAAGCCCCGCCATACCTGTGAGGCCAGCTGCAGCTCATCTTCAATGGCCACCGCCAGCAACGCCTCCCAGTCATCCTGCAGCACCTGTGGCGCCTGGTAGCTGGCGAACTCCATCACGCTGGCCAGCAGTTCACCGCGCTCGCCATCTCGATAGCGGCGCCAGGCCTCGGCGCAGACCGGCGCAACCGCTTCATCGGGCAGCAGGTCCAGCGTCATGTCGAGAAAGGCCGAAGCCGGTGAGCGGCGCGCCAGCGCAACCCGGATCAGTTCGCCCAGCTGACCCGGCGCCTCGCCGGCCAGCGACAGCAGCATGCTCTGGCTGTCGTTGCGGGTGCGCGGGGTGTCGTGCACATCGAGGATGGCACTGATCGATTCACTCATGCGGGGCTCCTTGCCGACGGGAACTGATGGTGCCAGACATCGCCGATCACCACGACGAATACAATGGCTGCATGACCCGCCAGTTGCCCTGGCGCCTGGCAGATATGCCGGACGCCCCCTTTCCTCCGGCCGAGACCGCGCTGCGCCAGCCTGATGGCCTGCTCGCCGTCGGCGGTGACCTGCATCCGGTGCGCCTGCTCAATGCCTACGCCGGCGGCATCTTTCCGTGGTTCAGCGAGGGCGAGCCGATCCTGTGGTGGTCGCCAGACCCACGCGTGGTGTTCCGCACCGGCGGCGTGCATCTGTCCAGCCGCTTCCGCCGCCAGTTGCGCAGCAGTACGTGGGAGGTCACCGCCGACACCGCCTTCAGCCGCGTGATGCGTGCCTGTGCGGCGGCGCCGCGGCCCGGCCAGGACGGCACCTGGATCAGCCCGGCGATGGTCGAGGCCTACAGCCAGCTGCACGACCTGGGCTTCGCCCATTCGTTCGAAGTCTGGGACCGGCAGACCCTGGTCGGTGGCATCTACGGGGTCGCGATCGGGTCGATGTTCTTTGGCGAGAGCATGTTCAGTGGTGCCAGCGGCGGCTCCAAGATCGCCCTGGCCGCCCTGGCATTCACCCTGCATGGCTGGGGCTGGGAACTGATCGATGCCCAGGTGGAGAATCCGCACCTGCTGCGGATGGGTGCCGAGCACCTCCCGCGCGCGGAATTCCTGCTCCACGTGCGCCGGGCCGTACGCGGTGACGGCCTGGAAGGCCCATGGACCCAGGCGGTCGGGCGCTTGCCAGCACGGCGTTTGGCCGGGGGTTAACACAAACTTTGCAAGCTGGCGCCGTCACGCGTAAAATACTGCGCCTTAGGCCCAGCGTGGCCGTTTTCTGAACCGCACAGGACTACATGTCGAAAGACGATTCCATCGAGTTCGAGGGCACCGTCAGCGAGACGCTGCCGAACACCACTTTCCGCGTTCGTCTGGAAAATGGGCACGAAATCATCGCCCATATCTCCGGCCGCATGCGCAAGAACTACATCCGCATCCTCACCGGTGACCGGGTCAAGGTTGAAATGACCCCGTATGACCTGACCAAGGGTCGTATCACCTACCGCATGAAGTAAGCGGTCGGCGCCTGGCGCCACTTCGACAAGGCCAGCCCTGGTTGCTGGCCTTTTGTCATGCCCGGAATCCGGCCCTGCCGGAGGTCACCATGACCGAGCTCACCATGGCGTCGGTCAGCCCTGCTTGCGGCAGATTCGCGCTTGCTGCAGCGGCGGCATCGTGGGATCCGATCCAGTCCGGATCGCCACCCCCGCCCGATCATGAACGCCCTGCTCCCGCACGTCCTGCTGCCGGCAGTTCTGCTGGTCAGCCTGTCCCTGTCGGCATTCGCCGCCGAACCCAGCAAGCCCTCCAACCCGTCCGAGTGCATTGCCCTCGGCAGCAATCGCGATATCCGCCCCTCCAGTACGGAACGCGAGGTGCTGCTGCGCGACGGTGACAGCCACTATCGGGTGCACCTGCAGAAGCGCTGCCTGGGCGCTGCCGCCTCGGCCCGTTACGCGCTCTTCACGCCCGGCACGCCTGGACAGGTCTGCGGCGGCGCCCGCAGCACGCTTCGGACCGAAAGCAACCACTGCGCCGTGACCTGGATCGAGCCGATCGATGCAGCAACCTTCAAGCGCCTGGCCCAGCAAGGGCGCTGAACTGCACCGCACACGACAAGGGCGGCCGAAGCCGCCCTTGTCCCTGCCCGTACCGGGCACCGGTGCGGCGCGAAGTTACTCCACCGTCACCGGCAGCAGGCGCTCCGGCTCGGCCTGGGCTTCGACCACCAGCTCGTCGTCGCGCACGTCGATGCTGACCTTGCCGCCGTTGACCAGCTTGCCGAACAGCAGCTCGTCGGCCAGCGGGCGCTTGACCTTGTCCTGGATGACGCGGGCCATGGGCCGGGCACCCATCAGCGGGTCGAAACCGTGGTGGGCCAGCCAATCGCGCGCGGTCGGGGTTGCCGACAGGCTGACGTGCTTCTCCTGCAGCAGCATCTCCAGCTCGATCAGGAACTTGTCCACCACGCGCAGGATGTGCTCGAAGCCCAGCGCCTGGAACTGCACCACCGCATCGAGGCGATTGCGGAATTCCGGGGTGAAGCTGCGGCGGATCGTTTCCATCGCATCGGTGGCATGGTCCTGCTTGGTGAAGCCGATCGAACGCCGCGAGGCCTGCGCCGCGCCGGCATTGGTGGTCATCACCAGCACCACGTTCTTGAAGTTGGCCTCACGACCGTTGGTATCGGTCAGCACGCCACGGTCCATCACCTGCAACAGGATGTTGAAGATGTCCGGATGCGCCTTCTCGATCTCATCCAGCAGCAGCACGCAGTGCGGCGTCTTGACGATCTTCTCGGTCAGCAGGCCGCCCTGGTCGAAGCCGACGTAGCCCGGAGGCGCGCCGATCAGCCGGCTGATCGAATGCGGCTCCATGTACTCGGACATGTCGAAGCGGACCAGCTCGATGCCCAGCTGCAACGCCAGCTGCTTGGTCACTTCGGTCTTGCCGACACCGGTCGGGCCGGCGAACAGGAAGTTGCCGATCGGCTTTTCCGGGTTGCCCAGGCCCGAACGGGCCAGCTTGATCGCCGAGGACAGCGTCTCGATGGCCGGGTCCTGGCCGAAGATCACCATCTTCAGGTTGCGCTCCAGGTGCTGCAGCACATCCTTGTCGGTGGCACTGACCTGCTTGGCCGGGATGCGCGCCATCTTGGCCACGATCGCCTCGACCTCCTCGACGTCGATCAGCTCCTTGCGCTGCCCCTCGGGCAGCAGCCGCTGGCGGGCACCTGCCTCGTCGATCACGTCGATGGCCTTGTCCGGCAGCAGGCGGTCGCCGATGTGCTTCACCGACAGGTCCACTGCGGCCTGCAGGGCCTCGTCGGAGTAGGTCACGCCGTGATGCAGCTCGTACTTGGACTTCAGGCCCTGCAGGATCTCGTAGGTTTCGCCCACGGTCGGCTCGACGATGTCGATCTTCTGGAAGCGGCGGGCCAGTGCCCGGTCCTTCTCGAAGATGCCGCGGTATTCCTGGAAGGTGGTCGAGCCGATGCAGCGCAGCTCGCCGGAGGCCAGCGCCGGCTTGATCAGGTTGGACGCATCCATGGTGCCGCCCGACGCCGAACCGGCACCGATGATGGTGTGGATCTCGTCGATGAACAGCACCGCGTTGGGCACCTTCTTCAGTGCCGTCAGCACGCTCTTCAGGCGCTTCTCGAAGTCACCACGGTACTTGGTACCGGCTACCAGTGCGCCCAGGTCGAGCGAGTAGATCACCGCGTCGGCCAGCACGTCGGGCACCGAGCCTTCGATGATGCGACGGGCCAGGCCTTCGGCGATGGCCGTCTTGCCCACGCCGGCCTCACCCACGTACAGCGGGTTGTTCTTGCGGCGGCGGCACAGGACCTGGATGGTCCGCTCGATCTCGTCGGCACGGCCGACCAGCGGGTCGATGCGACCTGCCCGGGCCTGGTCGTTGAGGTTGCTGGCGAACTCGGTCAGGGCATCTCCCTTGGGCTCGCCCTCCCCGCCTTCCATGCGGCTCTCGCCCTCCGAGGACGAAGACGGCTGCTCGCCCTCCTCGCCCAGCTTGGCGATGCCATGGGACAGGTAATTGACCACATCCAGCCGGGTCACATCCTGCTGGTTGAGGTAATAGACGGCATGGGAGTCCTTTTCGCCGAAGATGGCGACCAGCACATTGGCGCCGGTGACCTCCTTCTTGCCCGAGGACTGCACGTGGTACACGGCCCGCTGCAGCACGCGCTGGAAGCCCAGGGTCGGCTGGGTATCGCGGCCGTCATCCTCGGCCAGGCGGGACACGGAGGCCTCGATGGCCTGCTCCAGCTCCTGGCGCAGGCGTTCGGCGTCGGCACCACAGGCCTTCAGTACGGCCTGGGCGGACGGGTTGTCGAGCAGTGCCAACAGCAGGTGTTCGACCGTCATGAACTCATGCCGGGCCTCACGGGCGCGCTTGTAGCACTGGCCGATGGTGTGTTCGAGGTCTTTGCTGAACATGGATTACTCCGGCGGCAGATGGGGACAATATGCGGCCTGACTACGCGTTTTCCATCACCCTAGCGGATTGCTGCGTTCAGATGGCGTTAGCAGTACACATCGCTTGATCTTCATTCACTCCAGGACAGCCCGCCCAGCATGAGCGAACCCTACCTGAGCCGCTGGCGATTGCGGCGTGATGGCGAAGCCATCGAGACACCGCGCGCCCGCCTCTGGCCGGTGCTGACCGCCGCCGGCGAACCGGCAATGCTGAAGGTCAGCGACGAACCCGAGGAACAGAACGCCCATCGGCTGCTGCGCTGGTGGGCTGGCGACGGCGCTGCCCAACTGCTGGCCCACGAGGGGCCGGCGATCCTGATCGAGCGTGCCGGTGGCGACTCGCTGCGGCAGCGTTCGATCCAGGGCGACGACGACGCCTGCACCACGATCCTGTGCCAGGTCCTGCAGCGGCTGCACCGGCCACGGAGCGCACCGCCAGCGGAACTGGTCTGCCTGCGTACATGGTTCGCCGACCTGCTGCAGCCAAGGGCTGCGCTGCCGCCACTGCTGGAACAGTGCAGATCACTGGCGGAGGGGCTGCTGCAGGACGAACGGGAGATCCGGCCGCTGCACGGCGACCTGCACCACGACAACGTGCTGGATTTCGGCGCGCGCGGCTGGCTGGCGATCGACCCGAAGCGGCTGCTGGGCGACCGGGCCTTCGACTACACCACACTGTTCAGCAACCCGGACCTGTGCGGTCCCGGCATCCATGTCGCGACGCGACCGGAACGGTTTGTGGCTCGTCTTGAACAGGTCAGTGCGCTGGCGGAGCTGGATCGAACGCGCCTGCTGCGCTGGATCGCGGCCAGCACGGGATTGTCGGCGGTCTGGTTCCGGGATGACGGCGACCCGGCCGACATTGATGAGACGGTAGCGCAAATGGCGCTGGAGGCACTGGCGGGAGCGTGACCCAGCTGTAGAGCCGAGCCTGCGCTCGGCTGCCGTTGGCAGAGATCTGGATGCCTGGGTGAGCAGCAGCCGAGCGTGGGCTCGGCTCTACAGGCTCCTGCCCTGGTAGGTGCCCACCTTGGTGGGCACGATGCGCCAAGCGCAGATAGGCCCGCACCAAATGCCGGTCAGGCCTTTTCCATCGTGCACAGCAGCGGGTGCTGGTTCATCCGCGAGTACTCGTTGACCTGGGCAACCTTGGTCTCGGCCACCTCGCGGGTGAACACACCGCACACGCCACGGCCGCGGGTATGGACGTGCAGCATTACCTGCGTGGCCTTGTCCAGGTCCATGCTGAAGAACTGCTGCAGGACGTCCACCACGAAATCCATCGGGGTGTAATCGTCGTTGAGCAGCATCACCTGGTAGAACGGCGGCGGCGCCACTTCCGGGCGCGCGGCCTCTACGGCGACGCCGTGCTCGTGCTGGGAATCGGGGGAAGACTCATGGGGCATCGGGCCATTATAGAGGCTCGGGCGAGCCTGCGTCGGCCCGCCGCAGATTGGACGGCACGCACGCCCGCCGTCACAATTGCACCCTCTCTCAGTAATGTTTCACAGGATCTTCATGAAAAGGACCCTTCTCTCCACCCTGCTGATCGCCCTGGCTGCCTCCGGCTCCGCCGCTGCAGCAGACGCCGACAAGGCCGTGGCCCGCCACCTGGACAAGCTGGGCTACACCTACGAAGTCGATGAGGATGGCGACTACCGCATGGTCTTCGACGTCGAGGGTGACCGCACCCAGATGGTCTATGTGCGTTCGGCGGTGGAGGATTTCGGCACCCACAACATCCGCGAGATCTGGTCGCCCGCATACAGCGCCAAGACCAAGCAGTTCCCGGTGGCCGTGGCCAACCGCCTGCTGGAAGATTCGCAGGATGCCAAGATGGGCGGCTGGGTAAAGCAGGACACCACCGCCATGTTCGTGGTCAAGATCGACGCCGATGCCACTGCCGACCAGCTCAGCGACGCCATCGATGCGGCCATCCGCACCGCCGACGCCATGGAGCTGGAACTGACCAAGAAGGACGAGTTCTGAGTTGAACGCCACGCCGGACCCGCGCTGGGCACCGCACGCCACCGTCGCCACCGTGGTGGTCGACGGCGGCCGCGTGCTGCTGGTTGAAGAGACCATTGACGGCCGGCAGGTGCTCAACCAGCCGGCCGGCCACCTCGAGCCTGGCGAAAGCCTGGCCGAGGCAGCCCTGCGCGAGACCCGCGAGGAAACCGGCTGGACGGTGCAGCTGACCCATTTCATCGGCTGCTACCAGTGGACCGCCGGCGACGGCACGACCTTCCTGCGTTTCTGCTATGCGGCGCGCCCGGTCTCGCATGACCCGGCGCAGCCGTTGGACACCGGCATTGATCGCGCACTGTGGCTGACCCCGGCCGAGCTGCGGGCCGCCGGCGAACGCCAGCGCAGCCCGCTGGTCTGGCAGGTGGTGGCCGATTACCTGGGTGGCCAGCGCCACCCGCTTTCGCTGGTCCGGGAGGTCGCATGAGCACTCCGCGCGTGATGGTGGGCGTCTCCGGTGGTGTCGACTCCTCGGTCGCCGCCTGGCGCCTGGTACAGCAGGGTGAGGCCGTGGCCGGGCTGTTCATGCAGAACTGGGCTGACGATGGCAGCGGCGACTGCCGCGCCGAGGACGACCGCCGCGATGCGGTGGCGGTGTGCGGCCTGCTCGGCATTCCCTTCCACTTCCGCGATTTCTCCAGCGAGTACTGGCAGGGCGTGTTCGAGCACTTCCTGGCCGAATACGCCGCCGGCCGCACGCCGAACCCGGACGTGCTGTGCAACCGCGAAGTGAAGTTCAAGCATTTCCTGGATGCCGCCCGCGAGCTGGGCGCCGAGCGCATCGCCACCGGCCACTACGCGCGAGTGGCCCAGCGCGGCCACCAGTGGCTGCTGCTGCGTGGCGCCGACCGCTCCAAGGACCAGAGCTACTTCCTGCACCAGCTGGGCCAGGAACAGCTGTCGGCGACCCTGTTCCCGATCGGCGACCTGGAAAAGACCGACCTGCGTCGGATCGCGCGCGATGTCAGCCTGCCGACCCACGCCAAGAAGGACTCCACCGGCATCTGTTTCATCGGCGAGCGCGACTTCCGCGAGTTCCTCGGCCGCTACCTGCCGGCCAAGCCCGGCCAGATCCTCGACCCGGCCGACGGCAGCGTCATCGCCGAACATCCGGGCGTGTTCTATTTCACCCTCGGCCAGCGCGAGGGGCTGAACATCGGCGGCGTGCGCGGCCGCCCGGCCGCACCGTGGTACGTGGTCGGCAAGGATGTGGCCAGCAACGTGCTGTATGTGGACCAGGACCGCGACAGCAAGTGGATGCTGTCCGACCGCCTGCGTTCGGAAACCGCGCACTGGATTGCCGGCTCGCCGCCGGCGCGGCGCTTCGAATGCACCGCCCAGACCCGCTACCGCCAGCCCGACGAGCCGTGTACGGTCGAGGTGCTGGACGATGGCAGCCTGCTGGTCACCTTCGCGCGCCCGCAGCGCGCCGTTACCCCCGGTCAATCACTGGTGCTGTATGACGGTGAGGTGTGCCTGGGTGGCGCGGTGATCGCCGCCACCGATGCGCCGCTGGAACAGCGCCTGCGCACCACCCCTTCCCCTTTTGAGGTAATCGCTGCATGAGTTTCACTGTCGACGACCGCGTCCTGGCCCTGGCCGGCATTGCCCAGGCCCTGCAGCAGGTACGCCGCATCGCCGATACCGGCCATTCCGACGCCGCCGCCGTGCGCACCGCCGTGGACAGCGTGTTCCGTGTCGATGCGTCCTCGCCGCAGGAGGTGTTCGGTGACCGTCATGCATTGAAGGCTGGCCTGCGCCTGCTGCACAACTACTTCCGCAGCCAGGGCCAGGACCCGATCCTGCCCAAGCTGGCCCTGTCGGTGCTGCAGCTGGAGCGCCGCTTCGTGCAGGACGGCGCCACCGTGAACAAGGTTGCCTCGGGCATCGAGCGCGCCCAGCGCCAGGCCACCGAGCTGGGCGACAGCGGCCATCCGGACGTGCTGGCCAACCTGGGTGGCCTGTACGCGGACACCATCAGCCACCTCAAGCCGCGGGTGATGGTGCAGGGCAACCCGCACTACCTGGGCCAGGCCGGCGTGGTGGCCGAGATCCGCGCCCTGCTGCTGGCCGCGGTGCGCTCGGCGGTGCTGTGGCGCCAGCTGGGCGGCAGCTACTGGGACTTCCTGTTCAGCCGCAAGGCGATGATCGAGGCCGTGGACCGGCAGCTGGCCTGAGCCCGAGGGGTCAGAGCCCTTTTCCATGGAAAGGGATCCGACCCCGTCGCTGCCTGGCCCTGAAGCCGCCAAGGCGCCGGAAAACCGGCGCATTCAGAATGCACTTCAAGGCACATCGACGTTAAAGAGAAAGGGGGTACGGCCGATACATCCTCCGTGCACCTCCCGAGAACGTCCATGTACTCACGCATTTTCATCCGTCTGGCCGCCCCCCTGGCTCTGACCCTGCTGCTCCCCTTCGCCATCGGTTTCGAATGGCCGGCCGCCCTGCGCTGGGCGATCCTGACCACGATGACGCTGAGCTGGCTCGGCTTTGCGTGGTGGACCACCCGCGCCCAGGCGCACCGTTCCCCGGAACATGCCCGTGTCCTGCGTGAGCAGGACCAGCTACTGACCGAACTGCGCAATTTCGTCGGCAACGAGATCGACGGTTCGCGCGGCGAAGTGGAACGCGCCCGTGACCTGATCCGCCAGGCCGTCTCCAGCCTCGGTGGCAGCTTCGATGCGATGAACCGCAAGTCGCGCCAGCAGAGCCAGGCCCTGTCGCGCATCGTCGACCGCGCCGGTGATGAAGGCAATGCCGGCCTCGACGTTGCCCGTTTCGCCCAGCACGCCAGCCACCGCATGGAACAGCTGGTCGAAGCGCTGGAACAGGTCAGCGGCCAGAGCAGCACCACCGTGCAGCACATCGACCAGATGGCGCAGCACCTGGATGGCATCTTCGCGCTGCTGGAAGACGTCAAGTCGATCGCCGACCAGACCAACCTGCTGGCACTGAATGCTGCCATTGAAGCGGCGCGTGCCGGTGAAGCCGGTCGTGGCTTCGCGGTGGTCGCCGACGAAGTGCGCAACCTCTCCGAGCGCTCGACCACGTTCAACGAGCAGATCCGCAAGCTGGCGCACAGCTCCAAGGACGCCATTGCCAAGGTCCGCGAGACGGTCTCGCACATGGCCTCGCGCGATATGGATCGTTCCCGCGAAGCGCGCCAGGAAGCGGCGGCGATGCTCGACAACGTGGCCCAGATCAACGCCTCGCTGGGCGACGGCATGCGCGAAGTGTCCGACTGCGCCCGTTCGATCGACGGCAGCGTGGCCGAGGCCGTGCGCGCCCTGCAGTTCGAAGACATCGCCACCCAGGCGCTGGGCGGCGTGCACACTCATCTGGACCGCCTGACCGCGATCAACCGTGAAGCGGTGGCCCTGCAGGAGCTGCTGCACCGCAACGGCGGCGTGTTCGACGAAGAGATCGCCACCGCCCTGCAGCGCACCGGCAGCCGCCTGCGCGAACTGCGCAGCGAGTGGGAACGCCCGCCGCACAAGCCGGTTGCCCAGCAGAGCATGGGCGCTGGCACCGTCGAGCTGTTCTGATCCTGATGTCCGCTGCCGTTGCCGGCAGCCCGCAAGGCCCCGGTCATCCCGGGGCCTTTGCCTGTACCCTGCCGTTGGATGCATCCTGTACGCGCACCATGACCCTGATCCGTGCCCTGCCCTCCCTCACCGATAACGAGCGCCCGCGCAACGCGAGCGTGCGTGAGCAGCTGCAGCAGCTGGAAGAGGTCGCCCGCGAAGAGATCCGCGAACTGCAGCAGCTGGCCGATGCACGTCCGGCGCCGTCCCGCGCGGACGAGGAGCTGCTGGGGCTGGCGTGGGACCTGGGGCTGGATGGCGAAGCCCTGAGGTAGATCCACGCCATGCGTGGATGGCGTCCGGGAACACGCGCTGCCACATCATCCACGCATGGCGTGGATCTACAAGATGGGCTGAATCGCTGTGGCATGATGCGCCGGTCCCGCTCATGGAAGACCGATGGCCATCGCCGTAATCGCATTGATGCTGCTGGAACTGCTGCTTCTGTTGTTCTGGGCACCGCTCTTCTTCCGCACCGGCATCGTCCTGTTCAACCAGCGCATCGCCGCCTCTCCGGCTGAACTGACACAGCTGTCGCTGATCGGACTGGAGTACGACCTTCCTACCGACAAGTGGCTGAGCTTTGTGTTCCGTGTACTGCCCGACCGCAGCGTGGCGTTCCGTGAGAGCTTCGCACCGGGCTATGGCGGCCGCTATTTTCCGTTGATGCACGGCCAGCTGGTGGCCGACAAACGACGCCACGAGGTGCGTGTGATCGGGCGATGCAGCTGGTTCGCGCTGGCCCTGACCGTGCTGGTGGTGCCCATCATCCTGGTGCGCCCGGCGGCATGGCCGATGCTGGGCATGCTGCTGGTGTTCTATATGGGTTATCGCATCCAGCTGCGGCGCTATGCCGAGGTTGTCGAGGCAGTGCGGGCGCGGGTGCGGTCGGAGTTCCCGCAGCGATTCGTTGACCCAGGGCGGTAGATCCACGCCATACGTGGATGGTCGCGAGCGCAGGCATTCGTGCCGACCAAGGTCGGCACCCACCAGAGCGGGTTGCGGTAGATCCACGCCATGCGTGGATGGTCGCCAGCTAGCGCACCAGCACCACTTCCCCACTGGCATCGGTGCGCAGCGAAACCGGCTGTGGCTGGCGCAGCCACTGAGCCAGGTCGCGCGGGCTGAGCGGGCGCGAGTACAGGTAGCCCTGGATCTCGTCGCAGCCCTGGCGGCGCAGCATGTCTTCTTCCTGGTGCGTTTCCACGCCCTCGGCCACCACCTTCATGCCCAGCGCGTGGCCCAGGTGCACGATCGCCTGGGTTACTTCGGCCGTGCCCGAATCGTGCAGCATGCCCTGCACGAAACTGCGGTCGATCTTCAGGCGGCCCACCGGGAAGCGGTTGAGGTAGTTGAGGTTGGAGAAGCCGGTACCGAAGTCATCCACCGCCAGCGGCACGCCGTGCCGTTCCAGCACGTCGAAGCAATGCCGCAGGATGTCGGTGTCACGGATCAATGCCGACTCGGTCAGTTCCAGCTCCAGTCGTTGCGGCGGCCAGCCATGGGCGTGGCAGATCTCGATCACGCGCTCGGCAAAGCCGCGGTCACGCAGCTGTACCGCCGAGACATTCACCGCGATGCGGTCGAAGCGCAGACCGGCACGGTCCCAGGCGGTGGCCTGGCGGCAGGCCTCATTCAGTACCCAGTCGCCGATCCGAACGATCTCGCCACACTTCTCTGCGATGGGGATGAACTCGGCCGGGCTGCAGTAGCCGACCCCGGGCCGGTGCCAGCGCAGCAGCGCCTCGATCGCCGGCGGCTCGCCGTGGTGGGCATGCAGCAGCGGCTGGTAGGCCAGGCTGAACTCTTCGCGCTCGATGGCGCCGTGCAGGGCATGCTCCAGCTCAAGCTTGCGCTGGATGCGGGCCAGCGCGTCCTGGCTGTAGTACTGGTAGGTATTGCGGCCGGCTTCCTTGGCCGCGTACATCGCCGCATCGGCGGCACGCAGCAGGGAATCGAAGTCGGTCTGCGCGTCACCCAGCATCGCGATGCCGACACTGGCGCCCACCTTCAAGGTGGTTTCGCCCCGGCGCAGCGGTTCGGCCAACGAAGCGATCAGTTTGCGTGCCACATGGCCCGCATCCTCCGGTTCGGCTAGGTCACGCAGCACCACGATGAATTCATCGCCACTGAAGCGGCCGAACAGATCGTTGTTGCGCAGGTTCTGGTGCAGCCGGGTGGCGGCCGCCTTCAGCAGGGCGTCGCCGGTGGCGTGGCCGAAACTGTCGTTGATGGTCTTGAAGCCATCCAGATCGATGAACAGCATCGCCAGCGATGTGCCGCGGTCGCGCGCTTCCTCGATGGCTTCGGCGGTCTGTTCGCCGAGCAGCACGCGATTGGGCAGGCCAGTGAGCAGATCGTAATGCGCCAGCAGCTCGATACGCTCGTTGGCCTCGCGTTCGCGGGTGATGTCACGGAACAGCACCACGAAGCGCGGCGGCAGCCCATCACGACGGTCCAGTTCGATCAGCACCTGCACCCAGACGCGCAGGCCGGACTGGCGGTAGAAGCACAGGTCCAGCTGCTCGGGCAGCCCGCCATCGGCGATGCGCCCCAACGCCGCTTCGAAGGCGTTGCGTGAGTCCTCGGTGTACAACGCCAGCGCCTGGTCGAGGGTGATCGGTTCCTTGCGCAGGCCGTGGATGCGATAGCACTCCTCGGTCCACTGCATGTGCCGGGTCTGCACCTCGATCTCGCAGCCGCCGATGCGGCCCAGCGCGGAGACGCGGTTGAGCAGCTCGGTACGCCATCGGATCAGCGCATCGGTCTGGTGCTGCTCGGTGATGTTCTGCACCTGTCCGAGCAACCGCTTGGGCTGTCCGTCCATGTCCAGCAGCGGCTGCATCCACAGCCGCAGGTGCTGCGACGGTTCATGGCCGCGGGTCAGTTCCAGCTCGAGATTGGCGGCGCGGCCATCGCGCCACAACCGTCGCCAGGCTGCACGCAGTGCACCACGTGAACGCGGGTGCAGCTGCTTCAGCCAGCGGCGCTGGCCGGGCACGGCGCCCTGCTCCAGCGCCAGCAGCGAACGCAGCTCCGGCGACCACCAGAAGTGACCGCTGTTGGGATCGAACGACCAGCTGCCCATGCTGGCGATGCGCTGGGCCTCGCTCAGGTGCAGCTGCTGTTCCTGAAGCAACCCTTCCAGCTGCTTCTGCTGTTCGATATCGGTATGGGTGCCGACCATGCGCAACGGCTGGCCATCGGCGGTGCGCGCGACCACGCGGCCCCGGTCCAGCACCCAGCGCCACTGGCCATCGGCCTGGCGGAAACGGAACTGTGCGCTGTACTGCTCGCTAAGTCCACGCAGATGCTCGTTCAGTGCGACCCGTACCTGGGCGATGTCCTCGCTGTGCACGCGCGCCAGTATCTCGGTGGCGGTTTCATCGCACAGTGCGGGAGTCCGCACCACACGGTCGCTGGGAATGTCCCAGTCCCACAGGCTGTGGCCGGCACTGTCCAGCGCCAGCTCCCAGCGCCCACCGCCGCCGAGCGGCACCGGTTCGGGAATGCTCAGCGTGAAGGCCAGCAGATTACCGGCGCCATCATGCACGGCGCGCAGGTGGCCGTCGTAGTGCCCGTGCGGGCCACCCGGCAGCGTGCAGGCCACGATGCCGCCATCGGCCGCCATCAGGCGCAGATCCTCCAGCATCGGCGCATAGGCGGCCACGGTGGCCGGCAGGCCATGCTCGCGCGCAGCCGGATTGGCCGCCAGCGGGCGGCCCGTGCGGTCGACGATGACCAGCGCCGACGCAAGCGGGTGCTGCAGCAGGCTGGCGATGATCCCTTGGTCCACGCGATCTTGCTCCGGATGACACGCCCGTCAGCGGGGCACGCAGTGGTTAACGGCGCCTGCGGCGGATAATTGAGTGGTCAGGGCACACCCGCGCGGTAAGATGGCCGGCACCCTTTCATCCAGCCCGTCCATGCCTGCAGAACCGACCGGCATCGCCCCTGTTCCCGACCCGCGGATGGCGCAGGCGCTGAGCCGCGACCGGCGGCGGGTCGTGCTGAGCTACCTGGTGATGGCATTGGCCTGGATGATCGCCTCCGACAGTGCCGTGCAGGCGCTGGTGCCGGATCCGCAGCAGGCGGCGATGTGGCAGAGCGTGAAGGGCTCGTTCTTCGCACTGGCCAGTGCCGGCCTGCTGTACCTGCTGCTGCGGCCGCTGGCCGAGCATGTGCTGCACACCCATGCGCGCCAGCAGGCGTCGGAGCTGCGCCTGCGACAGATGTTCGAGGGCAACCCCGGCCCGATCCTGGTCTACGACCTGGACACGCTGGCGATCCTCGACGCGAATCCGGCGGCCTGCAGCGCATTCGGCTGGGAGCGCGATGAACTGCTGGAGCAGACCATCGACTCGCTGTGGCCACCCGGCCAGGACCAGGCGCTGCAGACCAAGCTGGAGGCGATCCGCGAGGCACCCGAGGAGCTGTGCATCCTGCGGACCCAGCTGCAGCTGCGCGACGGCTCGCTGCGGCAGATGGAACTGCGCTCCAACGCCATCAGCTATGACGGCCACAATGCCCGCTTGCTGATCGCCATCGACCGCACCGCGGAAGACCTGGCCCAGCTGCGCCGCGACCAGGCGCTGGCCCGGGTCGAGGAAGCGCACGAGCTGGCGCGCATCGGCGCCTGGGAGCTGGATCCATCCACCGGCATGGGCCGCTACTCCAACCAGGTCTACCGCCTGCTTGGCCGCCGGCCTCCGGAAGCCCGCCGCTGGCACCGCTTCGACGAGCTGCTGGTGCCCGCCGACCCCGCCACCGCCACGCAGACCGAACAGCTGCTGGCCGACCTCTGCTCGGGTGATCCGGTGCAGGTGGACGTACTGCTGCCCCTGCTGTCGATGGACGGCCGCGCCCTGATGGTGCACCTGCGTGCCGCCAGTGGTGTCGATGAGTCCGGCCGCAGCCGCGTACTGGGTACCCTGCAGGACGTGACCGAGCGGGAGCAATCGCGACGCCTGCTGCGCGAGCGCGAAGAACAGTTCCGTGAGCTGGTGCGGGTGCTGCCCGATGGCGTGGTGATCCTCTCCGACGAGCACGTGCTGTACACCAACGCCTGGGCGGCCAGCCTGTTCGGCTATGGCAGCCACACCCTGCTGGGTGAGCCACTGTCGGCGCTGGTCGCTGCCGGTGACCTGGCCCGCGTCCGCAGCCAGCTGCGCGCCGGGCAGCCACACCTGGGCCCCGGCCACAGCAGCGTGGTGGCCATGCAGCGCGCAGACGGGCGCAGCTTCCATGCCGGCCTGGCGGTGGGCGAGGTGCGCTACGGCGGCCGCGACTGCAAGCTGCTGATCGTGCGTGACCTGAGCGATTCCGAACGCACGCGCAGTGCACTGGAAACCAGCAACCGCGAACTGCAGGCGATGGCTGGCCGGCTGTTCTCGCTGCAGGAGGACGAACGCCGCGCGATCTCGCGCGATCTGCATGACGACATCGGCCAGGCGATCACTGCGATCAAGTTGTCCGCCTATGCGGCGCAGGACGAGCATGATCCACAGCGCCGCGGCGAGGACCTGGCACAGATCGTCAGCCTGGCCGACACCACGGTGGCCAAGCTGCGCGACATCTCCACCCTGTTGCGCCCGCCGCAGCTGGACGCGCTGGGCCTGGAAGCGGCCCTCAGCTGGCAGGCACGGGTGCTGTTCCGTTCTTCGCCGGTGGAACTGCTGGCCGAGATCGAGCCCCTGC
Organism: Stenotrophomonas sp. 59; assembly: GCF_030291095.1. NCBI lineage: Bacteria > Pseudomonadati > Pseudomonadota > Gammaproteobacteria > Lysobacterales > Lysobacteraceae > Stenotrophomonas > Stenotrophomonas sp. 59. Next base: position 2,208,551 of record NZ_CP127408.1, on the reverse strand, counting down.
CGCACCGTCCCGACAACAGCATCGAACAGGCCTGCTTCCGCATCGCGCAGGAGAGCCTGACCAACGTGCTGCGGCACGCGCGCGCCAGCCAGGTACAACTGCAGCTGCGCGACGTCGGCAAGCGGGGACTGCACCTGCAGATCCGCGACGACGGCGAGGGTTTCGACCCGGACGGTCCGCGCGGCCTGGGCCTGATCGTGATGCGCGAGCGCGCGCAGAGTGTCGGCGGCCATGTGCGGATCGAGTCCGCACACGGCGAGGGCACCCTGATCGACGTCCACCTCCCCTACCAGGCGGCCAGCATGGCTGCCGTCGATTCACCGGAATACTGAGCCTATGTGGAATCCCAACCAGCCCCCGGTAAGCATCGACGATGCACCCGACCGCCTCGGTGCCGGCAACCCCGAGCTGCAGGCGATGGTCGCCGAGGCGGCCTCCGGCGGCACCGCGCTGATGCTGATGCACGTGGACATCGACCACTTCGCTTCGGTCAACGAAAACATGAGCGCCGAGGTAGGTGACCAGGCGCTGGTGCTGGTAGCGCAGCGGTTGCAGTCCTACCTGCGAGGCCGCGGCAAACTGTGGCGGCATGGCAGCGACGAGTTCCTGATCGCGGTGCCGCGCACCGCCGACGTGCCGCTGCCGGAGGACTTCGCCGAGGAAATCCGGCAACAGATGGAGTTGCCCCTGTCGGTGCTGCCATACACGCTGTTCATGACCGGCAAGCTGGGCGTGAGCCTGTGCCCGGACCACGCCAGCAGTACCTCCCGCCTGCTCGACCACGCCGAGGATGCGCTCTACCAGGCGGCCCGCGAAGGCGGCAACGCGGTGCGCATCCACGCAGTGGATACCCCGCCGAGCGCGCACAGCGAGAGCATCATCGCGCGCCAGATCGTCGACGCGATCCCCAATGGCGAGCTGAAGCTTCGCTACCAGCCGCTGGTCAGTGCCCGCGACGGCCACGTGGTAGGCATGGAGGCGCTGTTGCGCTGGCAGTCCCCTACCCTGGGCATGCTGGTGCCGGAGCGCTTCATGCGCACCGCCGAGCGGCTGGGCATCATCGTGCAGATCGGCACATGGGTGCTGGAGGGCGCGCTGAAGCAGGCCCGCCTGTGGCGCGACCAGGGCTTCGACGACTTCACGATTGCCGTGAACGTCTCCACCCTGCAGCTGCTGCGGCCGAACTTCTTCGCCGAAGTGATGGGCCTGATCCAGGCCGCGGGCGTGCCGGCGCAGATGCTGACGCTGGAGATCAACGAAAGCGCGCTGACCAACAACGTCAACTTCGTGCACGAGACGCTGGCCAACCTGCGCAACGAAGGCATCAGCCTGAGCCTGGACAACTTCGGCACCGGCGATTCCAGCCTGAGTGCGCTGGTGCGCTATCCGGTGGACAAGCTGAAGATCGACCGCAGCTTCATCAAGAGTGCACCCGCCGGCAACCGCGAGGCCGCCATCGCCCGCGCGATCATCGCCATGGGCCACCAGCTGGGCATGACGGTGATCGCCAACGGCGTGGAATCGCAGGCTCAGCTGGGCTTCCTGCGCCGCAACGACTGCGACGTGTTCCAGGGCTACCTGTTCGGCGAACCGATGTCGGCCGATGCCGCTGGCATGACCCTGCGCCGCCGCTACCTGCGCCCGGAAGCATTTGCCGAGACCCGCCCGGACCGCACGCTGCTGCTGCTGGACGACGAGGAGAACGTGCTGCGCTCGCTGGTACGCCTGTTCCGTCGCGATGGCTACCGCATCCTGGCCGCCGGCAACGTGCGCGATGCGTTCGACCTGCTGGCGATCAACGATGTGCAGGTGATCCTGTCCGACCAGCGCATGAGCGACATGAGCGGCACCGAGTTCCTGGGCCGGGTGAAGATGCTGTACCCGGACACGATCCGCCTGGTGCTGTCCGGTTATACCGACCTGAACACGGTGACCGATGCGATCAACCGTGGTGCGATCTACCGCTTCCTGACCAAGCCCTGGAACGACGATGAGCTGCGCAAGCACATCCACCAGGCGTTCCGCACCTACGAAGAACAGCGGCGCAGCAATGCCGGGCCGGCGCCGGTGGAAACCGGGGATGCCGGCGAGGACCGGCCGCCGCGGTGAGGGCCGGCAGGGGAAATGCGGATCATGGGTAGAGTCGACTGTCAGTCGACTGCTCTTCGCGGAGTCTCGAAAAAACCGCGCTGCGCGCGAGTCGACTGACAGTCGACTCTACCCGTCTGTCGGCGCGATACGATCCGGACCCGTGCGCCATCGCCCTCAGCACGACTGCTTCAAACGACGATGGCCGGCCGCCACGGTAAGGGCCTGCAGGGGAAATGCGGATCGGGGGTAGAGTCGACTGTCAGTCGACTGCTCTTCGCGGAGTCTCGAAAAAACCGCGCTGCGCGCGAGTCGACTGACAGTCGACTCTACCCGTCTGTCGGCGCGATACGATCCAGAGCCTTGCGCGATCGCCCTCAGCACGACTGCTTCAAACGGCGAGGACCGGCCGCTGCGGTGAGGGCCGGCAGGGGAAATGCGGATCGGGGGTAGAGTCGACTGTCAGTCGACTGCTCTTCGTGGAGTCTCGAAAAAACCTGCGCTGCGCGCGAGTCGACTGACAGTCGACTCTACCCGTCTGTCGGCGCGATACGATCCGGACCCGTGCGCCATTGCCCTCAGCGCGGCTGCTTCAAACGACGATGACCGGCCACCGCGGTGGGGGCCTGCAGGGGAAATGCGGATCGGGGGTAGAGTCGACTGTCAGTCGACTGCTCTTCGTGGAGTCTCGAAAAAACCGTGCTGCGCGCGAGTCGACTGACAGTCGACTCTACCCGTCTGTCGGCGCGATACGATCCGGACCCGTGCGCCATCGCCCTCAGCACGACTGCTTCAAACAACGATGGCCGGCCGCCGCGGTGAGGGCCTGCAGGGGAAATGCGGATCGGGGGTAGAGTCGACTGTCAGTCGACTGCTCTTCGCGGAGTCTCGAAAAAACCGCGCTGCGCGCGAGTCGACTGACAGTCGACTCTACCCGTCTGTCGGCGCATCGGCGCGATACGACCGGGTCCCCTGCGCCATCGCCCTCAGCGCGGCTGCTTCACCGGCAGTACCACGCGGAAGCGCGAACCGACGCCCGGGGTACTGTCCAGGTCGATGCGGCCGTGGTGCTTGTTGATGATGCTGTAGGAGATCGACAGGCCCAGGCCGGTGCCGCTGCCAACGGGCTTGGTGGTGAAGAAGGGATCGAAGATGCGCTGGCGCAGTTCCGGCGAGATGCCGCCGCCGGTGTCCTCGAATTCGACCCACACCTGGTCACCATCGACACCGGTACGCACAGTGATCGTGCCGCGCTCGGCGATGGCGTGGCCGGCATTGAGCAGCAGGTTCATGTAGACCTGGTTCAACTCCGACGGCAGGCACTCCACCAGCGGCAGCTGGCCGAACTCGCGGTGCAGGGTGACCTTGTACTTGAGCTCGTTCCAGATGATGTTGATGGTCGATTCCAGGCCTGCATGCAGGTCGACCAGCTTCCACGATTCGTCGCGGCCGGAATACGAGAAGTCCTTCAGGTCACGCACGATGCGGGTGACCCGCTCGATGCCTTCGCGCGATTCAGCCATCAGCTGCGGCAGGTCACGGCTGATGAAATCGATGTCCAGGCGGTCACGGATATCGTCGATTTCCGGAATCAACGCCTTCGGGTCCGGCGCGCGCAAGGCGCGTTCGTAGGCTTCAATCACCGTGAACAGGCTGCGCAGGTATTCCTGCAGGCTGCCCAGGTTGGAGTGCACGTAGCCGATCGGGTTGTTGATCTCGTGCGCGACACCCGCCGCGAGCTGGCCGATGGAGGCCATCTTTTCCGACTGCAGCAGCTTCTCCTGGGTACCGTTGAGGCGCAGGTAGGCTTGGCGCAGCTCGGCATGGCGCTGCTGCAGCTCGCGTTCGTAGTCTTCCTGTCCTTCGATATGGCGGAACAACGCCAGGAAGTGCCCCTGGCCCACCGGGCCGTGGTGGTAAAGGTGGGCGATGACCACACCCTCTCCCAGCGGCAGGCTGCCGTTCCAGTGACCATGCTGCCGCGCCTGCTCCAGCGCATCGGGCGGAAGCAGTTCACGCAGCCGCTGCGGCGGCGGCAATGCACCGTCCTCACCGCCGGCCAGCAGGTTCTGCGCGGCCGGATTGGCCAGCGCCACCTGCCCGTCTTCAGTGAACAGCAGCAGCCCTTCGCGCAGGCGCTCAAGCAGGGCCTGCAGCACCGGCTGCGGCGGAAGGGGGGCGGTAACCAGGGCGTTGGCAGCGGACACGGCGACTCGGGGCATTCGAACAGGCGCCCAATATACGCGGTCACGCAGCGGGCTTCAGCCCGCGGGGGTGGGTAGTGCGACCGCCGTCGCGTCAGGCGACGGCGAGTGGGCGGCGGGCAGTGACCGTGTGTGACTGGCCCTTGGCGTCATAGGCCGAAGCGTCTTCGGTACGGCCCAACTGGCGCAGTGCCCAGTTGACCTCGCGCCGGCGCCGCGAAAGCAGCACGCCGTTGGCGCGGTTGCGCTCGGCCAGTTCCTGCAGCTGTTCGCCCTCGCCGACCGGCGGTGCGCCTTCCAGCGCCCGCAGCGCCTCCAGCTTGGCGCCGGTGGCACGGATCAGGGCGTGCACGTCGTGCTCGACCAGGGCCTGGCGCTCAACGTCCAAGGCCTGGGCGAGACGCTGCAGCGGCTCGCTCATCGCTGCGGTCATCCCTGCAGCTGCTGGTCCAGATCGAGCATGCGCGATGCGATCGCGTCCGGATTGATCTTGTAGGTGCCGTTCTGCAGCGACTCGCGCACGGCGGCCACACGCTGGGCGTCGATCGCCGGGGCGGTGGTCAGCTCACGCTCGATGGCCTGCAGATTGGTGGCCTCGCCGGTCAGGCGCAGGCTGTCGGCTGCCTCGACCGGGCGCGCCGGCGCATCGCTGCTGACGCCGGGCTTGCTGGCCGGGGTCGTCACGCTGCGCAGTGCCTGGGGGACCTGCAGGTTGCCGTCGATTTTCTGGCTCATGGGGTGTCCTGGAGTTGCCGTTCACAAGGGATAACGGCCTCGGGGCCGCGATCTTTAGGGATATTTTGCGGTAAATCAACGCGCCACGATTACGTCACCTGCGGCGTCGACCGTGCCCTGCACGATCCGCCGCGAGGACAGGTTCTCCACCGAGACCCGTTCATTCTCACCGGCATCGCCCATCGCGCGACCGGCAATGCGGACCTCGACCGAGCCGCGACGCGATATCAGGGCCACATTGTCTCCTCGCTTGATGAGACGCTGCACCACCAGATCGTTGTTCGACAGCAGGGCCCCGGCCTGCAATGGACGGCGGGCGATGCGACCGATCGCCGCGTTGGGATCGGCCAGCACCGCACCGGCAATCCGGGCAGCGTCACGCTGGGCAGTCGTGATATCGGCGGCGGTGAGGATTTCTCCAGTGCCGATTCCACGGTTGAGCACCAGCACGGTCTGGTTGCGCCGCACCTTCACCGGTACGAACAGGCGCCAGCCGCCCGCATCGGGGCAACTGACCTCCACGGTGGTGTTGGCGGTGGGCTGCACCTGCAGCGCGCCGCCACACTTCGGCAGGCGCAGCGCATCGGCCACCTGGGCCTCACCTTCGCTGCCCGCCGGCAAGGTCGTCAGCGCTGCAGCGCGGATGCTGGCTACGGGCTGCCAGTCGGAGGCAGCCGCCCATGGCGAGGCCAGGGCAAGTGCAATGGCCAATAGAGATGTGACCCGGCGCATGGCGCCTCCTGTCGATGGGACCTGGCCCAGCTGCGTGCAAGGGGCGTGCCAGAGACCGGGTCTCGGGATGGCGATGTGTAGAGTCGACTGTTAGTTGTGTAAACCCACCACGTTGTTCAGCAGGACTCTGGAAATAGGTGGCTGACCACCGATCCCCATGTGAGGGCGGTGCCAGTTGTAGTGGTGCAGCCATTGGGTCAGCACGGAATTGCGCTGGTCCGAGGAGGCGTATTCGCGGGCGTAGGCCCATTCACGCAGGCTGGTTTGGATGAAGCGCTCCGCTTTGCCGTTGGTGCGCGGGGTGTACGGTTTGGTCCGCATGTGCTTGATCCCAAGGGACTTAAGTAGCTTGGCGAATGCAGTGGAGCGATAGCACGCCCCGTTGTCGGTCAGAATTCGTTTGAAGGTGATTCCCAGGCTGGCGTAGTACTCCAAGGCACCAAGCAGTGCTTGGCAGGCCGTGTCCTTTTGTTCGTCGGGGTGAACGCTGCTGTAGGCGATGCGGGAGTGATCGTCGATAGCCACGTGCACGTAGCCCCAGCCTCCGCCACCGGCATTTCCTCGGCGCTTGGCGTCGGTTCTATGGCCCGGCCGCTGGAAGTTGCCCAGCTTCTTGATGTCCAGGTGTAGCAGCCCTCCGGGCTGATCGTATTCGTATCGGATGACCTCCTTAGGCGGATCCAGCCGGCACAAACGATTGAGGCCGTGGGCGCGCATCAGCCTGGAAATGGTGCTGTGGCCGATCCCCAAGGCTTTGGAGATGGTCAGATAGGTCTGCCGTTTACGGCGACACTCCTTGATCTGCTCGACCACCGGTGCAGATGTGGCATGTGGTGTCCGGTGAGGGCGTGAGCTGCGGTTTTCCAGTCCTGACACCCCCAATTCCCGGAATCGGGCCAGCCATTTGTAGGCCGTACGCACACTTACGCCGCATGCTTGGGCTGCTTCCTCTGGGCGCAGGCCCTCGTGGAGGATGCGGCGAACAAGAAGTGCTCGACTATGGACGGTCAAACGGGCATTTTTATGGGGGTTCATCCGGGCTCTTTGGGGTCTGGAGAGGTGTGGTAACCACCATTTTCCAAAGATGTCCCGGATGAACAACCTACAGAGAGATCACAGTTAGTCGACTTTCGCGTCAGTCGACTTGCGCGCGAAGCGCGGGGTTTCCGGCGATCGGATCCAAGAGCAGTCGACCAGAAGAGCAGTCGACTAACAGTCGACTCTACAAATGGGGTGTAGAACACGAAATGCGGCGTAGAGCGCGAAATGGGGTGCAGAGTCGCACAAAGCGATGTGGAGCACGCGGGCGACAGAGCACCCTCAAGTTCCGCCACTGCGGCGCCGATACAGCAGCCATGTCCCATGACCTGCTCAACCGCATCGACCAGCGGACCCGTCTGGCCGGCCACAACCGCCTGGCGCTGCTGCTGTTCCGTCTCGGCGGACGTCAGCTTTTTGGCGTCAATGTCTTCAAGGTGCAGGAAGTCCTGCGGCGCCCGGAGCTGTTCCAGGTGCCCGGGCTGCCCAGCCAGTTCTCCGGCGTGGCCGACGTGCGCGGCCGCTCGGTGCCGGTGCTGGACCTCGGCCTGGCCATCGGCCATCCCGAGCGCGAGCCGGAGGCGGACACCTCGCCCGGCTACCTGGTCGTGACCGAGTTCAACCGCTCGATCCAGGGCTTCCTGGTCAGCGGTGTGGAGCGCATCGTCAACATCGCGGTGGAAGACATCCACCCGCCGCCGGAGCTGGGCGCCGAATCGAGCTACCTGACCGCTGTGACCCGCTTCCAGGGCGAGCTGATCCAGGTCATCGATGTCGAAAGCGTGCTGGCCGACATTGCCCAGGTGCGCGGCGAGGCGGTGCTCGACCCGGCGATGGCGATGCCCTCGGACGGCCCGCAGCTGCAGGTGTTGGTGGTGGATGACTCGCGCGTGGCCCGGCAGCAGATCCGCAGCGTGCTCGACCAGCTGGGCGTGGGTGCCACCCTGCTCTCCGACGGCAAGCAGGCGCTGGACCACCTGCTGCAGATCCACGCCTCGGGCGAGAACCCGGCCGAACGCTACGCCATGGTCATCTCGGACATCGAGATGCCGGCCATGGACGGCTATACGCTGACGACGGAAATCCGGCGCCATCCGGGCCTGGCCGGCCTGTATGTGCTGCTGCACACCTCGCTGTCGGGCGTATTCAACAATGCGATGGTCGAGCGAGTGGGCGCCAACGCCTTCGTCGCCAAGTACTCGCCGCACGAGCTGGCCGACTTCGTGCTGGACCGCCTGCGCAAGGTCGCGCTGGCGGCGTAAGGCCGCGTCACGGGTCTCCGCCGGGCATGGCCCGGCGCTACCACAACCTCCCCCACCCCAGGAGTAGCGCCGGGCCATGCCCGGCGGACGCGATGTCGCGCGCACTTTGGCACACCCCTTGCAGCTTCCCGGGCAACGTTCCCGTGGGAGTGCACCGTGCGCAACCTGATTACCGACTACCTGGGCGTCCATGCCCAGGCCATGCCGTTGCGCGAACAGCGGATGAAGCTGATCGCCAGCAACCTCGGCAATGCCGACACTCCCGGCTACAAGGCCCAGGACCTGGACTTCGATGCCGCCCTGCGCCATGCCCAGGGGCAGGATGCCAATGGCCTGATGGCCACCACCCATGAGCAGCACTACGAAATCAGTAGTGGCCTGAACCCGTTCCAGATCGCGCGCGAAGGCGTGCAGCCCAGCCTGGACGGCAACACCGTCGATCCCGATGCCGAGCGTGCAGCCTATGGCCGTGCCGCGCTCGAGTACCGCGCTTCGCTCAGCTTCGTCGAGAGCAAGGTGCGTTCCATGTTGACCGCGATCACGGGGCAATAAGCCATGAGCAACCTGCCGATCTTCGATATCGCCGGCTCCGCGCTGCAGGCGCAGTCGGTGCGCATGAGCACCATCGCCTCCAACCTCTCCAACGCCGACACCGTCGCCGGCTCCGCCGACGCCGTGTACAAGCCGCTGGAGCCGATCTTCCAGGCCGTCACCAGCAAGAACGATCCGAACATCACCTCGGTGAAGGTGAAGGAGATCACCCAGAGCGATGCGGCGCCGATCAAGCGCTATGAGCCCGGCCATCCGCTGGCCGACGCCGACGGCTACATCTACCAGCCCGACGTCGATCCGGTGGCGCAGATGGTCAACCTGATCTCGACCTCGCGCAATTACCAGGCCGGCGTGGAGATGCTGACCACCGCCAAGGAACTGGCCCTGGCCACCCTGACCATGGGCCGCTGAGGCCCGCAGTACCGGATACCGCCATGACCACCGCCGTCAACAACCAGACCAACCAGGACGTCTACACCGCACTCGGTCTGAACGCCCCGAACAGCAACGCCACCAAGAAGAAGAACACGCTGGACCAGGCCGATTTCCTGCGCCTGATGACCGAACAGCTGCAGCACCAGGACCCGCTGAAGCCAATGGACAACACGCAGATGGTCGCGCAGATGGCGCAGATGTCCACCGTGCAGGGCATCACCGATCTGAACAAGACGGTGAAGGGTTTCCAGGAATCGATGGCCAGCGACCAGGTGCTGCGTGGTGCGGCGCTGGTCGGCCACCAGGTGCTGGTGCCGTCGGAAAAGCTGGTACTGGAAAAGGAAGGCAACGTTGAAGGCACGGTGGCCGCGCCCTCGGCCGGCATCATCACCGTCGACATCACCGATGCCACCGGCGCCAAGGTCACCTCGCTGAGCGTGGAAGCCAAGGCCGCCGGCGAGACCGCGTTCCAGTGGGACGGCAAGGATGCCAACGGCAAGCGCATGGAGCCGGGCAAGTATTCCATCGTCGCCAACCACGTCGACACCGCCGGCAAGAGCACCAAGTTGTCCACCTACGTGCAGGCGCCGGTGGAAAGCGTGACCGTCGGTTCCGACGGCCTGTACCTGAACCTCAAGGGCCTGGGCACGGCCCCGATCGACTACGTGCTCCGCGTCAGCTGAGCCGCACACCCCGCACTTACCAGGAGCATCCCATGGGCTTCAATGTCTCGCTGTCCGGCATCAATGCCGCCAATTCCGACCTGAGCGTCACTGCCAACAACGTCGCCAACGTCAACACCACCGGCTTCAAGGAATCGCGCGCCGAATTCGCCGACCTGTTCTCGGCCACCGGTTACGGCCTGTCGAAGAACGCCGTAGGTTCGGGCGTCCGTGTCTCCAATGTTGCCCAGCAGTTCAAGCAGGGCCACAACGAACAGACCGGCCGCAGCCTGGACATGGCCATTTCCGGTGAGGGCTTCTTCACCATGAACATGAACGGCACCCGCGTGTACTCGCGCGCCGGCAACTTCCAGACCGATCCGTCCGGCTATGTGGTCAACCCGCAGGGTGCGCGCCTGCAGGTGTTCGCGCCGAATGCCGACGGCACCAACTTCGATGCCGGCCGCATGGTCGACCTGCAGCTGCTGACCACCGACAGCGCTCCGAAGCAGACCAGCGAAGTGAAGGTCGGCTTCACCCTGCCGGCCAACGCCAAGCAGCCGACCGTCACCACCTTCGACCCGACCGACTCCAACAGCTACAACCACTCCAGCGGCGGCATCACCGTGTACGACTCGCTGGGCGTGAGCCATATCCAGGTCTCGTATTTCGTGAAGGGTGCCAACCCGAACGAGTGGACCGTACGCAATTACGTGGACGGCCAGCCGGCCGGCGCACCGACCCCGGTCACCTTCGACAACAGCGGCAAGCTGGTCGCACCGGCCAGTGGCAAGGTCAGCCTCGGCACGTTCACCCCGACCACGGGCGCTGGCGTGCTGAACATGACGCTGGACATCAACGGCTCGACCCAGTACGGCGAGAAGTTCGCGCTGCGCAACACCCAGCAGGACGGCTATGCCGCCGGCAAGCTCAATGAGATCACCGTGTCGGAAACCGGCGTGGTCTATGCCCGCTATTCCAACGGCGCCGACAAGCCGCTGGGCCAGGTCGCGCTGACCACCTTCAACAACCCGCAGGGCCTGGAATCGAAGGGCAACAACCTGTGGGTGGATACCTTCAGCTCGGGCACGCCGCGCACCGGCATGCCGGACACCTCCAACCTCGGCAAGATCCAGGCCGGTTCGCTGGAAGCATCCACCGTCGACCTCACCGAGCAGCTGGTCAACATGATCACCGCGCAGCGCAACTTCCAGGCCAACGCGCAGATGATCACCACCCAGGACCAGATCACCCAGACCGTCATCAACATCCGTTGATGAACTGCTGACCCCGTCTCGGAACTCCCCGCATGGATAAAGCCCTCTACGTGGCGATGACCGGTGCCCGCGCCTCCCTGCAGGCGCAGGGTACGCTCAGCCATAACCTCGCCAACTCGGACACCCCTGGCTTCAAGGAAGCGCTGGCCAACACCGAAGCCTTCCCGATCAAGGGCCAGGGCTTTGCCTCGCGGGTGGATGCACTGCACGTCGACGCCGGCTTCAACCGCCGGCCCGGCGCGCAGCACATCACCGGCAAGCCACTGGACCTGGCGCTGCAGACCGGCACCTGGCTGGCCGTGCAGTCCACCGATGGCACCGAGGCGTACACGCGCGGCGCCGCACTGTCGGTCACACCGAACGGCCAGCTGGTGACCTCCAGCGGCCGCCCGGTGCTGGATGACAACAACAACCCGATCGCCATTCCGCCCTACCAGGCGATGGAGATCGGTGCCGACGGCACGATCTCGATCATTCCGCAGGGCGAAGGCCCGCAGACGATGGCGCAGGTCGGACGGATCAAGGTGGTGCAGGCGCCGGACGAGCGCCTGGAGCGCGGCCTGGATGGCCTGTTCCGCAACACCGACCCACGCCAGCCGTTCGCACCTGCGCAGGGCACGGCGGTGCACAGCGGCCAGCTGGAAGGCAGCAACGTCGATGCGGCCGGTGCGCTGGTGCAGATGATCCAGCTGCAGCGCCAGTACGAAATGCAGGTGCAGGTGATCAAGCACGGCGACGAAAACGCGCGCAGCGCCAACAGCATGCTGCGCCTGGGCAGCTGACGGAATTCCGGCGCCGCTTGAATGCGGCGCTGGCACACCGCTTGCACACCCGAAGACAAGGGCCGCACCGCGCGGCCGGCTCCACCAGACAGGACACCGAAGATGAACCAGGCATTGTGGATCGCGAAAACCGGACTGGATGCGCAGCAGATGCGCATGTCGGTGGTTTCCAACAACCTCGCCAACACCAACACCACCGGCTTCAAGCAGGACCGTGCCAGCTTCGAGGACCTGCTGTACCAGCAGGTGCGCCAACCCGGCGGCTCCTCCTCGGCACAGACACAGCTGCCGACCGGCCTTCAGCTGGGTACCGGCGTGCGCGTGGTCGCCACCGCCAAGAACTTCGAACAGGGTGGCCAGCAGCAGACCGGCCGCGCACTGGACGTGATGGTCAACGGCCGCGGCTTCTTCGAAGTGCAGATGCCCGATGGCAGCTCGGCCTATACCCGTGATGGCTCGTTCAAGATCAACCAGGACAGCGAGCTGGTCACCAACAGCGGCTACCCGGTGCAGCCGGGCATCCAGATTCCCGAAGGCGCGCAGTCGGTGACCATCGGTACCGACGGCACCATCAGCGTGAAGATGGCCGACGGTGCGGCGTCAGTGGAAGTGGGTGCGCTGACCCTGACCGATTTCGTCAATCCGGCCGGCCTGCAGGCACGTGGTGAAAACCTGTTCCTGGAGACCACCGCATCGGGCCCGGCGCAGAACGGCAACCCCGGCCTCAACGGCCTGGGCACCGTGGTGCAGGGCGCGCTGGAGGGCAGCAACGTCAACGTGGTGGAAGAGCTGGTGTCGATGATCGAAACCCAGCGCGCCTACGAAATGAACGCCAAGGCGATTTCCACCACCGATTCGATGCTCGGCTACCTCAACAACAAGCTCTGACCGGCCAACCCGGGAAACCGCCATGTCGCCCATTTCCAACTTCGCCCGCACTGCCCTCGCCTGCGCCGTGGCTGCCCTGCTCGGTGGCTGCGTGATTGCCGGCGATGTGCGCCCCTATCCGGCAATGGCACCGATCCAGCCGATCATGCCACCGCAGGCCGAACCGACCGCCGGCGCCATCTACGCGGCCGGCCCGACCCTGCAGTTGTATTCGGACCGTCGCGCACGCGATGTCGGCGACCTGCTGACCATCACCCTGCTGGAAAACACCACCGCGCAGACCAGTGCCAACACGGCCACCAACAAGGAATCCAACCTGAGCCTGGGCACGCCATCCATCCTCGGCGCACCGGTCACCCTGGGCGGCAAGGACATTCTGAGTGCCACGGCCAAGGGCGCGCGTGACTTCACCGGCAAGGGCAACAGCGCGCAGAGCAACCGCCTGCAGGGCAACGTGACCGTGACCGTGGTGCAGCGCCTGCCCAACGGCAACCTGGTGGTGCAGGGGCAGAAGAACCTGCGCCTGAACCAGGGCGACGAGCTGGTGCAGGTACAGGGCATCGTGCGCCCCGGCGACATCAGCGCGGACAACACCGTGCCCTCCAGCCGTGTGGCTGAAGCGCGCATCGTCTACGGCGGCCGCGGCCCTGTCGCGCAGTCCAACGCGATGGGCTGGTTGAGCCGCTTCTTCAACTCCGGCCTGACGCCGTTCTGAGTATGGCCATGAAACTCTTCTTCTCTTCTTCCTGGCAGCGGCGCGCGGCGTCGTTCGTCGCATTGATGCTGCTGATCGTGGCAGCCCCGGCCAGCGCCGAACGCATCAAGGACCTGGCCCAGGTCGGTGGCGTGCGTGGCAATGCGCTGGTGGGCTACGGCCTGGTGGTGGGCCTGGACGGCAGCGGCGACCGCACCAGCCAGGCGCCCTTCACCGTGCAGAGCCTGAAGAACCTGCTCGGCGAGCTGGGCGTGAATGTTCCGCCGAACGTCAATCCGCAGCTGAAGAACGTGGCGGCGGTGGCGATCCACGCTGAACTGCCGCCGTTCGCCAAGCCGGGCCAGCCGATCGACATCACCGTGTCCTCGATTGGCAACGCGGTGTCGCTACGCGGCGGTTCGCTGCTGATGGCCCCGCTGCGGGGCGCCGATGGCCAGATCTATGCCATCGCCCAGGGCAACCTGATCGTGGGTGGCTTCGGCGCGCAGGGCAAGGACGGTTCGCGCGTCTCGGTGAACGTGCCCAGCGTCGGCCGCATCCCCAATGGCGCCACCGTGGAGCGTGCCCTGCCCGACCCGCTGGCCAATGGCGGCGAGATCACCTTGAACCTGCACAACAACGACTTCACGACCGTCTCGCGCATGGTCGCGGCGCTCAACAACGCGTTCGGCGAAGGTGCGGCACGCGCGGTCGATGGCGTGACCGTGGCGGTCACCGCACCGACCGATCCGGGCGCACGCATCGGCCTGCTGGCGCGCATCGAGAATCTGGAGCTGACCCCGGGCAGCGCCCCGGCCAAGGTAGTGGTCAATTCGCGTACCGGCACCGTGGTCATCGGCCAGCAGGTGCGGGTCGGGCCTGCCGCGATCTCGCACGGTTCGCTGACCGTGACGATCCAGGAAAACACCAATGTCAGCCAGCCCAACGCGCTGTCCGGCGGCCGTACCGTAGCCAGCCCGCAGTCGACCATCACCGCCACCAATGACGGCAGCCGCATGTTCAAGTTCAGCGGCGGCACCACCCTGGACGAGATCGTGCACGCGGTGAACGCGGTAGGCGCGGCACCGGGCGATCTCATTGCGATCCTGGAAGCCCTGAAGCAGGCCGGCGCCCTGAGTGCCGAGCTCGAGGTGATCTGACATGCGCATCAATCCCGCATTCGATCTGCACCCGGCGCAACAGAACGATCCGGCCAAGATCGACAAGGTCGCGCGACAGCTGGAAGGCCAGTTCGCGCAGATGCTGGTCAAGAGCATGCGTGACGCCAGCTTCGGCGACTCGCTGTTCCCCGGCGAGAACAAGATGTTCCGCGACATGTACGACCAGAAGATCGCCGAGGCGATGACCCGCGGCAAGGGCCTGGGCCTGTCCGGCATGATCAGCCGGCAGCTGTCCGGCCAGGCCGCCGATGGCCCAGCGCTGGATACCCGCGTGGACCCGGCCAAAGCCAGTCGTGCCTATCAGCTCAATGCACCGGCCAAGCCCGCGCCGTCGCTGCCGCTGGAAGACGGCAGCCAGGCGGTGCGCCTGCTGCAGCAGATGGCGGCCGGCGCCCAGTCGGGCGCACACGCGGCGGTTGCGCCGATGGAACAGGCGCTGGACCTGATCGCCGGGCGCGAAAGCAGCAGCATGCACCGCTCGCTGGGCACCGAAGATCCGTACATCGGCAGCCTGCAGGGCGAGGACTGGGCCGCCAACAGCGATCAGTGGTCGGCCACCGCCAGCAACCGCGGCACGGCCATCAGCCCGGCCGATGCGATGGCTACCCGCACCGCCGTCGCCCAGCTGGGCGAGCACACCCCGGAAGGTTTCGTCGCCAGCATCTGGCAGCACGCGCAGCGTGCGGCCAAGGAGCTGGGCGTGGATGCCCGCGCCCTGGTCGCCCAGGCAGCGCTGGAGACCGGCTGGGGCAAGCGCCACATCAAGCATGCCGACGGCAGCACATCGCACAACCTGTTCGGCATCAAGGCCAATGGCTGGAACGGCCAGCGCACCGTGGCCGGCACCCACGAGTATGTCGATGGCGTGCGCCGCAACGAGACCGCCAGCTTCCGCGCCTACAGTTCGCCGGCCGAGAGCTTTGCCGACTACGTGCGCCTGCTGAAGACCAGCCCGCGCTACCAGCAGGCCCTGCAGGCCGGCACCGATGTGCAGGGCTTCGCCAGTGGCCTGCAGCGCGCCGGCTATGCCACCGACCCGCGCTACGCGGCCAAGATCGCCGCGATCGCCGGCGGACCGACCATCGAGCGTGCCGTCAACGCCGTGGCAGACGCCGGCTCGCGGCTTGGCCAGACCTTCGCCAGCACCGCAACCGCGGCGCTGGGTATCACCCGTCGTTGAGGAACCCCATGTCCAGCGTACTTTCCACCGGTACCGGTGCCCTGCTCGCCTTCCAGCGTGCGTTGGCGACCACCAGCCACAACGTGGCCAACCTCAATACCCCGGGCTACAGCCGGCAGAAGGTCAACTTCGCCACGGCTGATCCCCAGAACTACGGCTATGGCACGGTCGGCAACGGCACCCGCATCACCGACATCCGCCGTACCGCCGACCAGTTGGCGATCTCGCGCCTGCTCGACAGCAGCGGCGAGCTGGCGCGCCTGAAGCAGCTCTCCGGCATGGCCGACCGGGTCAATTCGTTGTTCTCCGACGCGGCAACCAACGTGTCGGGCGTCTGGTCGAAGTTCTTCGATTCGGTCAGTGGCCTGTCCTCCAATGCGGCCGGCACCGCCGACCGCCAGAACATGCTGGACGGTGGCAAGGCGCTGGCCAACCGCTTCGTGCAGCTCAACACGCACCTGAACAACCTCAACAGCGAGGTCAACAACGGCCTGCTGGCCGGCGCCACCGAGGTCAACCGGTTGGCGCAGGAGATCGCGCAGATCAACGGTGCGATCGGCACCAACGTCGCTAGCGCCGCACCGGACCTGCTCGATCGCCGCGACCAGCTGATCACCCAGCTGATCGGCTACACCGGTGGCACCGCAGTGATCCAGGACGGCGGCATCATGAATGTCTATACCGCCGGCGGGAACGCGCTGGTGGTGGGCACCACGGCAACCAAGGTCACCACCGTTGCCGACCCGTACCAGCCGGAGCGGCTGCAGCTGGCGCTGGAAACGCAGGGCAACACCATCCGGCTCGACCCGAAGGCGGTCGGTGGCCAGATCGGCGGCCTGCTGGAATTCCGCGATACCGTGCTGACGCCGGCCCAGGCCGAACTGGGCAAGCTGGCGGTAGGCCTGGCCGAGAGCTTCAACCAGGTGCATCACCAGGGCGTCGACCTGTATGGCCAGCTGGGGGGTGACTTCTTCAACATCGGCAACCCACGCGTCACCGCCAACAATGCCAATACCGGTACCGCAAGCCTCAGCGCCGCTTACGGCGATCTTGGCAAGCTGGACGCGCAGAACGTGGTGCTGCAGTTCGATGGCACCAACTGGAAGGCCAGCCGTGCCGACACCGGCGCCAACGTTCCGCTGACCGGCACCGGCACGGCCGCCGATCCACTGGTGATCAACGGCGTCAAGCTGGTGGTCGGCGGTACCCCGGCAGCCAACGACCGCTTCCTGCTGCAGCCGACCGCAGGCGTGGCTGGCAGCATGGAAGTGGCGATCACCGACCCCTCGCGCATCGCCGCCGCGGCGGCGGTAAAGGGCGCGGCGGCGACGTCCAACACCGGCACCGGCAAGCTGAGCGGTGTCACCGTCAGCGATTCGACCAACGCCAACCTGCGCAATCCGGCCGCGATCGTGTTCACCTCGGCCACCACCTACACCATCGATGGTGGCCCGCCGCAGACCTACACGCCCGGCCAGACCATCAGCGCCAATGGCTGGAGCTTCGTGCTGGACGGTGCGCCGAAGGTCGGCGACACCTTCAACATCACCCCGACCCCGGCGGGCTCTTCGGACAACAGCAACGCCTCCAGGCTGTCCAAGGTAGAGAGCGCCAAGGCGTTCAACAGCGGCACGGTCACCCTCAACGGCGCCCTGGGCGGCCTGACCACCCAGGTCGGTGCAGCCGCCCGCTCGGCCGAGTATTCGCTGGAAGCACAGCTGGTGATCAACGACAAGGCGCAGGAAGCGCGCGATGAAGTGTCCGGCGTCAACCTGGACGAGGAAGCGGCCGACATGCTGCGCCTGCAGCAGGCCTACCAGGCCGCGTCGCAGCTGATCTCCACCGCCGACAGCATGTTCCAGACCATCCTGGGAGCCGTCCGTCGATGAGCAGCCGTATCTCCACCAGCATGATGTTCAACCAGTCCGTGTCGCTGATGATGGCCAAGCAGGCCAAGCTCAGCCACCTGGAGCAGCAGATCGCCACTGGCAGCAAGATCGTCAGCGCCAAGGACGATCCGGTCGCCGCCGGTGCGGCCGTGGGGCTTGACCGCAGCCTGGCCGCACTGGACCGGATGAAACTCAATGCCGGCAACGTGCAGAATCGGCTGGGTGTGCAGGAAAACACCCTGGCCCAGGTCAACGACCTGATGGCGCGCGTCAACGACCTGACCATCCAGGCCAGCAATCCGGCACTGGGCGCCGCCGACAAGAAAACGCTGATCACCGAATTGAACCAGATCCGCGAGGGCCTGCTGTCGCTGGCCAACGCCGACGACGGCACTGGCCGCTACGTGTTCGGCGGCACCAACGATGGCGATCCGCCGTTCGCCAAGATCAATGGCAAGGTGGTCTACCGTGGCGACCAGACCCAGCGCCAGATTGAAGTCGGCCCCGACACCTATGTGCGGGATGCCCTGCCCGGCAGCGAAATCTTCATGCGCATTCCTACCGGCGACGGCTTCGTCGATGGCGGTGCCGCGGCCGGCAATACCGGCAACGGCGTGCTGACCAACATCACCCGCGATGGCAGCGACAGCTGGAACGGCCAGTCCTTCAGCATCCGCTTCACCGCCGCCGACCAGTACCAGGTACTGGACGGCGCTGGCAACGTGACCGGCACCGGCACGTTCAAGGCCGGTGACAACGTGGAAGTCAACGGTGTACGCCTGCAGATCACCGGCGCACCTGCTGCCGGTGACAGCTTCAACGTGAAGCCGGCAACCAGCCGCGACATCTTCGACACCATGGACAAGCTGATTGCCGCGCTTGATGCCGACACCGGCACCACCGCGAAGATGAGCGCGCAGCAGAACGAACTGCAGAGCGCCCTGCGCGATGTGGCCCGTGCGTCGGAACGGATGATCGATTCGCGCGCGGCCGGCGGTGCGCAGCTGAAGGCACTGGACAATGCCGCCGACATGCGCGAAGCCAACAGCGTGACCCTGAAGACCACGCTGTCGCAGATGCGCGACCTGGACTACGCCGATGCGCTGAGCCAGTACCAGCTGCAGAGCACCGCACTGCAGGCGGCACAGACGATCTTCTCGCAGATGCAGTCGATGTCGTTGTTCAACAAGATCCGCTGACGCTTCGCAAGCGTCACCCCCTGAAGGCCGCGATGCCCTGCATCGCGGCCTTTTTCGTTCCTGCGTGACCGTTCCGTCGCGCTCGCCGGGCGTGGCCAGGCGCTACCGGAAAGGTGCTCCTGCGCATTTTCCGTGATTGCCCATCAAGCCCGGCCCGGCCCCGCCGATACCTTCATCAGCGCTGGTTGGGCATGCCCAACCGCCCCTTCCGGGGTCGCCTTCACGCCCGACCAGGGCTGAAAAACCCCGGAAAAACAGCCTCCGGCACCGGATTTCAGCTTCAACGGAATTCACGGCTAAAGGTTGTTGACAAAGCGCCGTTATTCATTTGGCAACAGCGAAGCACACAGCCACACAAAAAAAGCAGGCGGCGCTTCGTTTCATTCACCAACGGGTTCCATATAAGAGGAGACGACCCCATGGCACAGGTAATCAACACCAATACGATGTCGCTCAACGCTCAGCGCAACCTGAGCACCAGCGGCAGCTCGCTCGCTACCACCATCCAGCGCCTCTCGTCCGGCCTGCGCATCAACAGCGCGAAGGACGACGCCGCCGGCCTGGCCATCAGCGAGCGCTTCACCACCCAGATCCGCGGTCTGGACGTGGCCATCCGCAACGCCAACGACGGTATCTCGCTGGCCCAGGTCGCCGAGGGTTCGCTGAGCGAAGTCGGCAACAACCTGCAGCGCATCCGTGAACTGGCCGTGCAGTCCTCCAACGCCACCAACTCGGCCAGCGACCGCAAGGCCCTGCAGGCTGAAGTGACCCAGCTGGTCTCGGAAGTCGACCGCGTGGCCAAGCAGGCCGATTTCAACGGCACCAAGCTGCTGGACGGCTCCTTCACCAGCCAGCTGTTCCAGGTTGGCGCCAATGCCGGCCAGGCGATCGCCATCAACAGCGTGGTCAACGCCAAGGCCGATTCGCTGGGCGCGGCGACCTTCGCCAACGGCTACACCGGCACCAGCCTGGCCGCGGCCGACAAGGCCACCGCCGACACCACCTACTCCGGCCTGCAGATCTCGGTGACCCCGCCGGGCGGCACCGCCACCACGGTGACCATCAACGACTTCACCGTGAAGGCGGGTGAATCGATCACCTCGGCCACCTCCGCCGCGATCAACAACAAGCTGGGCGAAACCGGCGTCATGGCCTCGGTCAATGCCGGTGTGATCAGCCTGGCCTCGGTCAAGGACGGCCAGACCTTCACCCTGGGCGTCAGTGCCGCGACCCCGCCGGCCGGCGTCACCGCCGCGTCCATCGCCGGCCTGGGCCTGACCCAGACCAGCACCGACGGCGGCCTGCTGACCGGCGCCACGGCCAACTTCGTCAAGGACCTGAACGTCACCACGGCCGAAGGCGCGCAGAAGGCGCTGTCGATCGTCGACAAGGCCCTCGAATCGGTCAACAGCGTGCGCGCCGACCTTGGCGCGATCCAGAACCGCTTCACCTCGGTGGTGGCCAACCTGCAGACCTCCTCGGAGAACCTGTCGGCCTCGCGCAGCCGCATCCGCGATACCGACTTCGCCAAGGAAACCGCCGAACTGACCCGCACCCAGATCCTGCAGCAGGCCGGTACGGCCATGCTGGCCCAGGCCAACCAGGTACCGCAGAACGTGCTCAGCCTGTTGCAGCGCTGACATGAGCCGCCCCCGGGGCACGTCGGGGGCGTCTAACCCAACTCACGTGCAACCGCTCAAGGACCTCTCCTCATGGCACAAGTCATCAACACCAATACGATGTCGTTGAATGCTCAGCGTAACCTGAGCACCAGCGGCAGCTCGCTGGCCACCACCATCCAGCGCCTGTCCTCCGGTTCGCGCATCAACAGCGCCAAGGACGACGCCGCCGGCCTGGCGATCTCCGAGCGCTTCGGCACGCAGATCCGCGGTACCGACGTCGCCATCCGCAACGCCAACGACGGCATCTCGCTGGCCCAGGTCGCCGAAGGTTCGCTGACCGAAATCGGCAACAACCTGCAGCGCGTCCGCGAGCTGTCGGTGCAGGCCTCCAACGCCACCAACTCGGCCAGCGACCGCAAGGCCCTGCAGGCCGAAGTGACCCAGCTGGTCTCGGAAATCGACCGCGTTGCCAAGCAGTCGGACTTCAACGGCACCAAGCTGCTGGACGGCACGTTCTCCAGCCAGCTGTTCCAGGTCGGCGCCAACGCCGGCCAGGCCATCGCCATCGACAAGACCATCGACGCCAAGGCCAATGCGCTGGGTGGTGCACAGTTCTCCAGCGGTACTGCAACCGCAATTGCCGGTGTCGCCGACACCGACACCGCCGTGGGCGCGTTCACCATCACCGACAGCAAGGGCACCGTCTTCAACTTCGGCGCCATGACGGTCAAGAGCGTCGGTGACGTTGCCGCCAACACCGCTGCAAACGGCAAGGCCGTCGCTGCCGCCATCAATGCAAAGATCGGCGAAACCGGCGTGCTGGCCGAAACCGATGCCGCCGGTGCGCTGACCCTGACCTCGGTCAAGGACAGCGTGAACAACGCGGGCGCTTTCACTGCCATCAGCAGCTCGCTTGCAGGCTTCGCCGCGGCAACCCCGGTCCCGGGCAAGCAGTTCGCCGACAAGATCGACGTGTCCACCGTGAAGGGCGCGCAGCAGGCGATGGAAGTGGTCGACAAGGCCCTGGGTGCGATCAACAGCACCCGCGCCGACCTCGGTGCGATCCAGAACCGCTTCACCTCGGTCGTGGCCAACCTGCAGACCTCGTCGGAAAACCTGTCGGCGTCGCGCAGCCGCATCAAGGACACCGACTTCGCCAAGGAAACCGCCGAACTGACCCGCACCCAGATCCTGCAGCAGGCCGGTACGGCCATGCTGGCCCAGGCCAACCAGGTGCCGCAGGGCGTGCTCAGCCTGCTGCGCTGATCCGCTCCCTGATCGACCGCCGGGCGGCAGCTGAACCGCCGCCCGGCTCCTGAAATACGTTCCACCTTCGCCAAAGGAAAGCACCATGGCACAAGTCATCAACACCAACACCATGTCCCTGAATGCTCAGCGCAACCTGAGCACCAGCGGCAGCTCGCTGGCCACCACCATCCAGCGCCTGTCCTCCGGTTCGCGCATCAACAGCGCCAAGGACGACGCCGCCGGCCTGGCGATCTCCGAGCGCTTCGGCACGCAGATCCGCGGCACCGACGTCGCCATCCGCAACGCCAACGACGGCATCTCGCTGGCCCAGGTCGCCGAAGGTTCGCTGACCGAAATCGGCAACAACCTGCAGCGCGTCCGCGAGCTGTCGGTGCAGGCTTCCAACGCCACCAACTCGGCCAGCGACCGCAAGGCGCTGCAGGCCGAAGTGACCCAGCTGGTCTCGGAAATCGATCGCGTCGCCAAGCAGTCGGACTTCAACGGCACCAAGCTGCTGGACGGCTCGTTCTCCAGCCAGCTGTTCCAGGTCGGTGCCAACGCTGGTCAGGCCATCGCCATCGACAAGACCATCGACGCCAAGGCCAATGCGCTGGGCGGTGCGATGTTCGACTCGGTCAGCTTCACCATCGCCGCTCCGGCAGACGCCACGACCGGCGTGAAGATGACCGGCATGAGCATCACCAATGGCGCAGGTTCGGCAATCAAGATCGCCGACATCGACGTGGCCGCCCAGGGCGGTGCCGATGGCACCAAGACCCAGGACGCTGCAACCAAGGCGATGGTCGCTGCGATCAATGCCAAGATCGGTGAGACCGGCGTCCTGGCCGAGGTCGACGCTGCCGGTGGCGGCAAGATCAACCTGAGCTCGGTCAAGGACAGTGTCGACAAGAATGGCGCCTTCCTCGGCATCGCCGTGGAAACTGGCACCTGGACCGGCATCGCCGCCGGCCCGACCGACATCACCGCCAGCACCACCGCAGTGGCCAAGAGCTTCGCCGACAAGATCGACGTGTCCACCGTGAAGGGTGCACAGCAGGCGATGGAAGTGGTCGACAAGGCCCTGGGTGCGATCAACAGCACCCGCGCCGACCTCGGTGCGATCCAGAACCGCTTCACCTCGGTCGTGGCCAACCTGCAGACCTCCTCGGAAAACCTGTCGGCGTCGCGCAGCCGCATCAAGGACACCGACTTCGCCAAGGAAACCGCAGAGCTGACCCGCACCCAGATCCTGCAGCAGGCCGGTACGGCCATGCTGGCCCAGGCCAACCAGGTGCCGCAGGGCGTGCTCAGCCTGCTGCGCTGATCCACGGCAAGAAGGCGCCGCTACCGTCGGATCGAACCGACGGTAGCGGCAACCCGGAAGCCACGGTGCACGAAGGCGCGGGCCATGCCCGGCCCGGGATCACTCCCGAACCGGCCTGGCATCGCCCGCTCCTGCGGACCTCTCTTTCAGCGCTGTACCTTTGACTGTACGTACCGGGCGGCTTCGTCTCCCCCCGATTGTCAGTAGCCTGATCCCTCCCCTGCCTTGGGGGAGGGTTTTTTGCAGACTCCCGGCAGCCTGCGGTGATCCCACCCGCACCCTGCCCCAACCCTCCTGCAAACCGCGTGCCAGATCCGCCGCCAGACAACTGGCACGGCGCATGCATCAACGAAGTCCTCAAGACCCAGCGGCGCAGGCCGCTATTTTCGTTGACGACGGGCCACCGCACGGCGGCCAGGCCCGGATACCAGGAGAATCACATGGCAAGCTTTGGATACGGTGGCATTGGCTCGGGGCTCAACATCTCGGACATCGTCAACCAGCTGGTCGCGGCCGACCGCAAGCCCGCCGACAACGCGCTGAACCTGCAGCAGTCCAAGGCCAAGATGCAGCTGTCGTCGATCGGCACTGTCACTTCGGCCTTCGACAAGCTGAAGACCGCACTGACCGCACTGAAGGCCACCACGGCCTTCGATACCCGCACGGTGACCGCCACCGGCAAGGCGCAGCCCGCCAACACCGACGACGTGCTGACGGCCTCGGTGGCGCTGTACGACCTGGGTACGACCAAGGCGGCCGCATCCAACGGCACCCACCAGGTTGAGGTGAAATCCCTTGCCACCGCACACAAGCTGATTGCCAATACCTCGGTAGGGAAGACCGACACCTTCGGCGCCGGAACCTTGACGCTGACCGTTGGCGTCGGCGACAAGGCAAAGACGATGAAGGTCGAGGTGGAAGCCGGCGATACGCTGACCACCGTGCGCAACAAGATCGACGCTGCAGGCCGCAAGGAAGGCGTGCAGGCGACCCTGATCGCTTCGGGGGACAACCAGTACCTGTCGATTGCCCAGGAAAAGACCGGCGCCGCCAATGCGATCAAGCTCGAGTACGGTGGCAGCGACCCGAAACTGACCGCACTGGTGGGCAGCCTCCAGGAAAACACCGCGGCAGCCGATGCCGAGCTGACCATCGATGGCGTCACGGTGGTCAGCGCCAGCAACACCGTGGCGGATGCCGTCCCGGGCCTGACCCTGAACCTCAAGGTCAAGGGCAAGAGCACCGTCGTGATCAGCACCGATACCACTGCAGCCACCAAGGTGATGCAGGAGTTCGTGACCGCCTACAACGCAGCAATCGCGGCGATCAACACCGAGACCAAGTACGACGCCAAGACCAAGGAAGCCGCCACCCTGACCGGCGACGCGCAGATGCGTGGTGCCTCCAGCCAGTTGCGCTCGGTGATGTCGGGCGTGCTGAAGGAGCTGTCCGCCGATGGCCTGGACCCGAAGACGCTGGGGCTGCAGACGCGCGGCTATCCCAACGCCGACGGCAGTCTGGTGCTGGATGCCACCAAGTTTGCCGCCGCGCTGGCCAGCCAGCCCGAGAAGATCCGCTCGGCAATCACCGGCGACACCGGCGGTGCCGGCACGCTCTACACCATGGTTGACGGCTATGTCAGCACCACGGTCGGCAAGGAAGGCGCCTTCGTCGCCCGCACCAAGGGCCTCAACACCACGCTGGACAACATCGACAAGCGCCGCAAGGACCTCGACACGCGCATGAAGAAC
The DNA here is from genome assembly GCF_030291095.1 of Stenotrophomonas sp. 59. Taxonomy (NCBI): domain Bacteria; kingdom Pseudomonadati; phylum Pseudomonadota; class Gammaproteobacteria; order Lysobacterales; family Lysobacteraceae; genus Stenotrophomonas; species Stenotrophomonas sp. 59. The sequence continues at coordinate 2,183,808 of NZ_CP127408.1, read as the reverse complement.
GTGGAAGAGCGCTACAAGAAGCAGTTCATCGCGCTGGACAGCCTGATGGGCAAGCTGCAGCAGAGCAATACGTCGCTGCAGCAGCAGCTGGCACAGCTGAACCGCTAAAGGACGGCGTGCAACGCTCAAGTTTGGCGTGTAACGCACCGATAACGGACGCAACAGCAATCAACGCCGCACCGCCGGCAACGGTCCCCACGACCTGCCGGCGGCACCCAGCGCAAGGAGAATCACGAATGTACGGTTCCAGCCGTCAATATGCCGAGCAGTACCGCCAGGTGGGAGTGACCAGTGCGGTTGCCGACGCCGATCCGCACAAGCTGGTGGCGATGCTGCTGGCCGGCGCGCTGGAGCGCGTGCGGCGCGCACTGGCCAGCCTCGAGCGTGGCGACCAGGCCGGCAAGGGCAAGGCGATCGGTGAGGTCTGCGCGATCGTCGGCCACCTCAATGGCTCGCTGGATCATGAGGCCGGCGGTGAAATCGCCGGAAATCTGTCGGCACTCTACGACTACGTGCTGCAGCGCCTGACCGAGGCCAACCTGCACAACGACCGTGCCGCCCTCGATGAATCCCTGCAGCTGCTGGGCGAGATCGACAGCGCCTGGAATGCGATCCCGATGGAACAGCGCCGCCCGGCCGCGGTGGCGCCATGAGCCTGCACGAACTGCACGCCCAGCTGGACGCCTTCGAAAAGGCCCTGGGCGAAGATGCGCTCGACCAGGCCGACAGCCTGCTCGACGGCCACGACAGCACGCTGCATGCCCTGCTCAGCCAGCCGCTGACCTTGGACGACCACGCACCACTCAGTGCGCTGTTCGAGCGCCAGCAGAACCTGCTGGGCCTGCTGCGCCAGCGCCGCGATGCGGTGGCTGCACTGATGAATGACGGCCAGCGCTCTCTTCGCGCGGCGCATGCCTACCTGCAGGCAGAATCGCTGGCATGACCCAACTGCCGACAACGTCGCTGCACCATCCTGCCGAAAGCGAGCTGTTCGACGAAACGCTCAGCTGCGAGCTGGCGCTACCTGCCGAGTTCCAGGCAGGCAGTGGCGCCGGCCGTACCGGCAGCGCCGAAGGCCTGCTGCGCAGCCTGGCACTGGTTGAAGACAGCCGCGTTGACGAGCATGACGACCGCAATGAAGCCAGCCTGCAGTTGCAGCGGCTGGAGGCGAAGCTGGATCTGGCGATGGTGTTGCTTGGCCGCCTGGTCCGCCAGCAGGGCCAGGAACTGACCCTGCGCCCGGTGCGCTGGTCGCGTCGCGGGATACGCCTGCAGCTGGGCCCGCGCAGTGGCGCCAGCCCCGGCCAGGCGGGCCTGGTGCGCCTGCAGCCCAGCGATTGGCTGCCCGACCATATCGACCTGCCGGTGGAAGTGATTGCCGAAGCGGCCGATGGCGGCGGCGGCCACTATCTGTGGCTGCGCTTCCAGCGCCTTGGCGATGGCCTGGAAATGGCCATGGAGCGCCACCTGTTCCGCCTGCACCGACGCCAGGTGGCCGAGGCACGCCGGGCGCGCTGAAACCTGCCACCATCACGCTTGGCGGGCAAGCCTTGGCGCGCCCGTTCAGCTAAGTTAAGGTGGACTCCCCTACACGGACCTGCTGCGTGCCTGTGCGAGTTCTCATCGTCGACGATCACACCCTGGTCCGCGCCGGCCTGGCGCGGCTTCTGCAGGGGTTTGCCGACGTGCAGCTGGTGGCGGAGGCCAGCAACGCCGAACAGGCGCTGCAGCTGGCCCTGCAGCACGCACCGGACGTGGTGCTGATGGACCTGTCACTGCCGGGCCGTACAGGTCTGGAAGCGCTCAGCGATATCCGGCTGCGCGCGCCTGGTACCCGGGTTGTGATGATGACCATGCATGACGATGCCGCGCACGTGCGCGATGCGCTTGACCGCGGCGCGGTCGGGTTCGTGGTCAAGGATGCGGCGCCGCAGGAACTGGAACTGGCGCTTCGTGCGGCGCATGCCGGCCAGGTGTTCCTGAGCCCGCAGATCTCCGCCAAGATGCTGGCACCGATGCTCGGCCGCGAGAAACCCACCGGCATCGCCGCGCTGTCGCCACGCCAGCGCGAGATCCTGCGCCGCATCGGCAAGGGCGAAAGCAACAAGGAAATCGCCGCCGACCTCGGCATCAGCGTCAAGACGGTGGAAACCCACCGCGCACGCATGATGGAGTCACTGGGCTGCCGTCGCGCCAACGATCTCCTGCTGCTGGCCGCGCGCCACCAGCACGAGCTGGAGTGATCCGCGCCCGCGGCGGTCGGCGGGAAAATGCCCGGTAGAGTCGATTGCCGGTAGAGTCGCGATTGCCGGTAGAGTCGACTGTCAGTCGACTTGCGCGCGGAGCGCGGGACTTTCCCAGAGTGTGATCGGACAGCAGTCGACCAACAGAGCAGTCGACTAACAGTTGACTCTACTGCCAACCCGCGGCATCCCGCATCGGCGACGAAATCCCGTCATCCTGACGCTCCCTGACAGGAATACGTACACGACCGACGGCGGATACGGCGGATCCAGCACTACAAATCAATACCTTAGCCTCGCACATCGTCAATATCCCGCGTCCATGTAGGGGTTTTCCCTACATCCCGTAGGGATATCCACGAGACGCCTCAGGAACCCCCTGATTCCGCCCCCGCCGGATCAAAAGCAAGATGCGTTCCACAAGGCGCCGGGGAGCGGTGCCGGGGAACCACGATGAAGGCTGCACTCTCGACCCAGCTGGGCCAACAACTTCACCTCACCCCGCAGCTGCTGCAGTCGATCCGGCTGCTGCAGCTCGATGGCCTGCACCTGGAACAGGAAATCCAGCGCCTGCTGGACTCCAATCCCCTGCTGGAAATCGAAGAACCCGAAACACCGGCCACCGACGCCACCGAGGTTGCCGCCACGACGCTGGAAACCGCCGCGTTCGATGAGCTGCCGGAGTCCTCGATGTGGGACGTGGCCGGTACCAGCTGGCAGGACGGTGATGACGATCGCATGGCGCGCATCGCCGCCGGCGAATCGACCGACCCGCAGCTGCGCGTGCTGCAGCGCCTGTCGCTCGACATGGATGATCGCCAGCTGGCAGTGGCCGCATTCTGGCTGGACCACTGCGACGAGGCCGGCTACCTGCAGGCCCCGCTGGACCAGCTGCAGCTGCTGGCCAGCGCACAGTTCGACATCGCTGCGGACGGCGTCGAAGCCATCCGCCAGCAGCTGCTGCACGGTGAACCGGCCGGCATGGCCGCGCAGGACCTGCGCGAGGGCCTGCAGGCGCAGCTGCGCAGCCTGCACGGCGTGGTGCCTGCCCGCCACCTGGCCACGCGCATCCTGGACGGCGCGCTCGATGCGCTGGCCGCACATGATTACCCTGCCCTCGCCCGCCAGCACGACGCCGAAATCGACGACGTGCGCGAAGCGGTACGCCTGATCCTGTCGCTGCAGCCACGCCCGGGCGACAGCCTGCTGCCGGAACGCAATGCCGTTGTGGTTCCGGACGTGGTCGCCTGGCACGCCGATGGCCAGTGGAAGGTGGCATTGAACCCGACCACCAGCCGCCGCGTCTCCATCAACAGCCAGTACGAACAGGCGCTGGCAGAGACCAGCGAGGCCGCACCGGCACTGCGCGAAATGCTGCAGGAAGCGCGCTGGTTCAGCCGCGGCCTGTCGATGCGCTACGACACCCTGCTGCGCACCGCGCGGGTGATCGTCGAGCGCCAGGCAGCGTTCCTGGTGCGTGGCGAGGAAGCCATGGCGCCGTTGACTCTGAAGGAAGTGGCCGAAGAAATCGGCATGCACGAATCCACCGTTTCGCGCATCACCACCGGCAAGTTCCTGCAGACCCCGCGCGGCACCTTCGAACTGAAGCACTTCTTCGCCGTGCGCCTGGAAGGTGCCAGCGTCTCCGGCCAGGCCGTGAAGGCCATGGTGCGCCGCCTGATCGACGCCGAACCGGCCGGTCGCCCGCTGGCCGACGAGGCCATTGCCGGCCTGCTGTCGCGCCAGGGGGTGAACATTGCCCGTCGAACCGTCGCAAAATACCGAGAACAACTGGACATCGCCCCGGCCCGTGAACGGCGCCGGCTCGGCGCCAGGCAACCGCTGTTGGCCCGGGTGGGCTGAAAAGGATGTTGGACATGAACAAGCTCACGGTCCTGCTGGTCGATGACCACGAGGGCTTCATCAATGCGGCGATGCGCCACTTCCGCAAGATCGACTGGCTGCAGATCGTCGGCAGCGCCGGCAACGGCCTGGAAGCGATCGAGCGTTCGGAAACGCTGCGCCCGCAGGTCGTATTGATGGATCTGGCAATGCCGGAGATGGGTGGCCTGCAGGCCACCCGCCTGATCAAGTCGCAGGACGATGCACCGTACATCGTGATCGCCAGCCACTTCGACGACGCCGAGCATCGCGAGCACGCGCTGCGTGCCGGCGCCGACAATTTCGTCAGCAAGCTGTCCTACATCCAGGAAGTCATGCCGATCCTGGAAGGCCTCAGGGAGGAACAGTCGTGAGCGAATCGCGCATCCTGGTGCTGGACAACGACGCCGTGCGTGCAGAGCGCACCGTTGCCCTGCTGGAATTCATGGACTTCAACCCGCGCTGGGTCTCCGACGCGGCCGACTTCGATCTGGGCCGGCAGCGCCAGAACGATTGGATGGCGGTGATCGTCGGCAGCCTGGACGACAACGCGGCCAGCACTGCACTCTACAACTGGCTGGGCGGCAGCAGCCTGCCACCGCCGGTGCTGCTGGCCGATGGTGATGCCTCTGCATTCGCACAGCAGCACGGCCTGCACGAAGCCAATATCTGGCCGCTTGAAACACCGCTGCGCCACGCGCAGATGGAAGCCCTTCTGCGCCGCGCCAGCCTCAAGCGCCTGGACGCCGAGCACCAGGCCGGTGCCGCGCAGGACCAGGGACCGACCGGTAACGGCCCGGCGGTGACCGCACTGCGCACCATGATCGAGCAGGTGGCCGCGTTCGATACCACCGTGCTGGTGCTGGGTGAATCCGGTACCGGCAAGGAAGTGGTGTCGCGCGCGATCCATCAGCGCTCGCCGCGTCGTGACGGCCCGTTCGTTGCGATCAACTGCGGCGCCATTCCGGCGGACCTGCTGGAAAGCGAGCTGTTCGGGCATGAAAAAGGTGCCTTCACCGGCGCACTGACCGCCCGCAAGGGTCGTTTCGAAATGGCCGAAGGCGGCACCCTGCTGCTCGATGAAATCGGCGACATGAGCCTGCCGATGCAGGTGAAGCTGCTGCGCGTGCTGCAGGAGCGCAGTTTCGAGCGCGTGGGTGGCAACCAGACCATCCGCTGCAACGTGCGCGTGGTGGCGGCGACCCATCGCGACCTTGAAACACGTATTGCCGAGGGCAAGTTCCGCGAGGATCTGTTCTACCGACTGAACGTGTTCCCGATTGAAGTACCCGCGCTGCGCGAGCGTCGCGAGGACCTGCCGGCACTGGTGGAAACCATCGCCGCGCAGCTGGCCCGCACCGGCCGTGGCGAAGTGCGCTTCACCCCGGAAGCCTTGCAGGCACTGGCCGGCTACGAATGGCCGGGCAACGTGCGCGAGCTGACCAATCTGGTCGAACGACTGGCCGTGCTGCATCCGGGTGGCTCGGTGCGCGTACAGGACCTGCCGGCCCGCTATCGTGGCGATGCGGCACTGGCCGCCGTCGCTACACCGGCGCCGGCACCGCCCGCCGCCAGCGAAGAGCGACTGGACCTGCGCAGCTTCTCGTTCCACACACCCGGCAGCGGCAACCAGCCGGCGCTGGAGCACGGCATCGCCGTCAATCGCCCGGCGGCACCGGCCGCACTTCCCGACGAAGGCATGGACCTGCGCAACCACATGGCCAGCATCGAACTGGGCCTGATCAACGAAGCACTGGAACGCACCCAGGGCGTGGTCGCCCACGCCGCCCAGCTGCTTGGCCTGCGCCGCACCACCCTGGTGGAAAAGCTGCGCAAGTACGGCATCGAGCGCGAGCAGGCCGAGCTGGCCGGCTGAACTGCGTCACCAGCATGAAGGGGGCACGAACGCCTGGGCTTGCCCAGGCGTTCGTGTTTCCAGAACCCGGGGCAGATCCCCGCGCGTCTACAGCGCCAGAACGCCGGCCGTTGGCCCCTGCAATCCCAGGCCAAAAAACCGACGCCGGTGAAATGACGCGTCACAGCCCAGAAACGCGCCATCCATCCATGCCGTGGCTCAAGCGTGTCGACCAAGGTCGACACCCACCAGGAGCAGCATGCCGACCAACGGTCGGCACCCACCAACAGCAGCGTGAAACTGTCGAAGGCGGGGTGGGTCCGGTTGCGGGGGTGTCCGCGGCATGGATGCCGCGGCCAAGCCCCCAAGGACGGGTTTACGGCGTCCCCCGCAACCGGACCCACCCCGCCATCCCACGGACAGCCCGCCCTTGACGTTGACGTTGCTGTTGCTTTGGCGGGTGCAGGGCGCAGCCCTGCCAGCAAACCCCCAACCCTCATCTCACTGAATCGAAAAGCGGTTTCGGCACGGCACTTGCACTGGCTCCAGCAGACAACCCCATCCCTGTTTCTGGAACCGTTGCAGATGTCCCACTCCGTCACTTCGATCCTTTCGCAGATCCGCTCCTATCAGACCCAGATGGGACAGCCGGCGCTCAACCCGCTGGGCGAAACGCCGCGCAGCAACGCCCTGCCGGGCACGGTGCTGGACGCACCGCGGGTCCAGCCGGCCAGCTTCACCGAAACCCTGCGTGGTGCGATTGCCGGCGTCAACGATGCGCAACAGAAATCCGGCGCGCTGGCCAAGGCCTTCGAAATGGGCGATCCCAGCGCCGACCTGGCCAAGGTGATGGTCGCCTCGCAGCAGTCCCAGATCGCCTTCCGCGCCACCGTGGAAGTCCGCAACCGTCTCGTCCAGGCTTACCAGGACGTGATGAACATGCCGCTGTAAGGAACATTGACGCATGGCACTGACGCTCTCCAAGGACAGCCTGAACTCCGAGAAGGCCGGGCAATGGTTCGACCGCCTGCAGAGTCTGCAGATCACCCGTCGGCTGGGGCTGATGGCGATGATCGCGGTGGCGGTGGCGGCAGGCCTGTCCGTGTTCTTCTGGTCACAGAAGCCGGGCATGGTCCCGCTGTATACCGGCCTGGACCAGAAGGCGACTGCTGAAGCGACCGACCTGCTGCGCGCCGCGCAGATTCCGTTCGCACTCGACCCGGCCACCGGCGGCATCACCGTGCCGGAAAAGAACCTGCACGACGCCCGCCTGAAGCTGGCCGGCTCCGGCCTGACCGACAGCGGCAAGCTCGGCTTCGAGCTGATGGAACGCGACCCGGGCTTCGGCGTCAGCCAATTCGTCGAAAGCGCGCGCTACCAGCACGCGCTGGAAACCGAGCTGTCGCGCACCATCAACACGCTGCGCCCGGTGCGTGATTCGCGCGTGCACCTGGCCATTCCCAAGCCCAGCGCCTTCACCCGCCAGCGCGATGTCGCCAGCGCTTCGGTGACCCTGGAACTGCGCGGCGGCCAGCAGCTGGAACGCAGCCAGGTGGACGCCATCGTGCACATGGTCGCGGCCAGCATCCCGGATCTCGCCCCGGAACGGGTGACCGTGGTCGACCAGAGCGGGCGCATGCTCAGCATCACCGACCCCAACAGCGAGGCGGCGGTCAACGCTGCACAGTTCGAACAGGTGCGTCGCCAGGAAACCTCGTTCAACCAGCGCATCCGCGAGCTGCTGGAACCGATGACCGGCCCCGGCCGCGTCAACCCGGAAGTGAGCGTGGACATGGATTTCTCGGTGACCGAGGAAGCCCGCGAGCTCTATAACGGCGAGCCGCAGAAGCTGCGCAGCGAGCAGATGAGCGAGAACACCACCAGTACCCCGGGTCCGCAGGGTGTGCCGGGTGCGACCAGCAACAGCCCGCCGGGCCAGCAGGCCGCACCGGCCACCGCACAGGCCCCGACCGAAAGCAGCAAGAACGCCACCCGCAACTACGAGCTGGACCGCACTCTGCAGCACACCCGCCAGCCGGCCGGCCGCATCAAGCGTGTCTCGGTGGCGGTGCTGGTCGACAACGTGCCGCGTGCTGGCGCCAATGGCAAGGTTGCGCCGCAGCCGCTGTCGGCCGCCGAACTGACCCGCGTCGAGGCGCTGGTGAAGCAGGCTGTCGGCTTCAACGCCGAGCGTGGCGACACCGTGTCGGTGATGAATGCCCCGTTCGTGCGGGATACCACGCCGGTCGAAGGCCCGGCCTGGTGGGAACTGCCGTGGGTGCACGATGCCGGCCGCATGCTGCTCGGCGCAGTGGTGGTGCTGGCGCTGCTGTTCGGCGTGCTGCGCCCGGCGCTGCGTGCGATCACCGGCCAGAACAAGAAGAACGACGAGCACGCACTGGAACCGCATACCGCGGACGTGCAGCTGGTCGATGACGATGGCACCCCGCTGCCGGTGCTGGGCGCCGACCGGGCAAGCCTGGGCGGGCCGGATGCACTGGCCCTGCCGGTGGATTCATATGAGGAACGACTGCGGATGGCGCGTGAAGCCGTGAAGACCGACTCCAAGCGCGTGGCCCAGGTGGTCAAGGGCTGGGTGGCCAATGACTGAGGCAGCACTGACTGGCGTACAGCGCGCCGCCGTACTGCTGCTTTCGCTGGGTGAACTGGACGCGGCCGAAGTGCTGCGCCACATGGAACCCAAGGAGGTGCAGAAGATCGGCATCGCCATGGCCACCATGACCGACATCACCCGCGAGCAGGTGGAACGGGTGATGGACCAGTTCGGCCAGGAGCTGGGCTCGAAGACCTCGCTGGGCGTGGGCTCGGACGACTACATCCGCAACATGCTGGTGCAGGCGCTGGGCAGCGAGAAGGCCGGCAACCTGATCGACCGCATCCTGCTCGGCCGCAACACCACCGGCCTGGACGCGCTGAAGTGGATGGACCCGCGCGCGGTGGCCGACCTGGTGCGCAACGAGCACCCGCAGATCATCGCCATCGTGATGGCGCACCTGGAAACCGACCAGGCCGCCGACGCGCTGAAGCTGTTGCCCGACCGCACCCGCGTCGACGTACTGCTGCGCATCGCCACCCTCGACGGCATTCCGCCGAACGCGCTGAATGAACTCAACGAGATCATGGAGCGCCAGTTCGCCGGCAACCAGAACCTGAAGTCGTCCAACATCGGCGGCGTGCAGTGCGCGGCCAACATCCTTAACTTCATGGACAGCGGCCAGGACCAGGCCATCCTGGGCGAGATCGCACGCATCGATGCGCCGCTGAGCAACCGCATCCAGGACCTGATGTTCGTGTTCGACGATCTGGTCGATCTGGACGATCGCGAAATGCAGCTGGTACTGCGCGAAGTGAGCGGCGAGCGCCTGGGCCTGGCCCTGCGCGGTGCCGACATCAAGGTGCGCGACAAGATCACCCGCAACATGTCGCAGCGCGCGGCCGAGATCCTGCTGGAAGACATGGAAGCCCGCGGCCCGGTGCGCCTGTCCGACGTGGAAGGCGCGCAGCGCGAGATCCTGGCCATCGTCAAGCGCATGGCCGATGAAGGCACCGTCACCATCGGTGGCAGCGCGGAGGCCATGCTGTGAGCAACGTCGTGCGCTGGCTTGCCCCGGACCTGCTGGCCCCGCCCGAACCGGCGCTGGCGCAGGAGGATGTGTTCGAACTTACCGAGGCGGACCCGGAACACGAACCCGAGCCGCCGCTTCAGCTGCCGACCCTGGAGGAGATCCAGGCGATCCAGGACAGCGCGGAGAAGGAAGGCTTCCAGCACGGCCACGCCGACGGTTATGGCCAGGGCCAGGCCGAGGTGCGTCGCCTCGCCGCGCAGATCGAGGGCATCCTCGACAACTTCAGCCGGCCGCTGGTGCGGCTGGAGAATGAAGTGGTCGGTGCGCTCGGCGAGTTGGCCGTGCGCATTGCCGGTGCGCTGGTCGGGCGTGCCTACGAGGCCGACCCTGCGCTGTTGGCGCAGCTGGTCGGCGAGGCCATCGACGCGGTCGGTGGCAGCACCCGCGAAGTCGAGGTGCGCCTGCACCCCGACGACATCGCTGCCCTCGCCCCCTTGCTGAACCTGTCGCCGCAGCAACGACTGGTGCCTGACACCAGCCTCAGCCGCGGCGACCTGCGTGTGCACGCTGAAGCCGTGCGCATCGACGGCACCCTGGAAGCCCGCCTGCGTGGCGCGCTGGATGCGGTGATCCGCCAGACCGGAGCAGGCGCATGACGCTCGAATCGCAGCCGACACCACCGCCCGCCGACTGGGCCATGGCCCGCAACCTGCGCCTGGCCCGTCGCCTCGACGGCCTGCGCGTGGATACCGCGCATGGTCGCGGCCTGATCCGCGAGGGCGTGCTGCGCCGCGCGGTCGGGCTGACCCTGGAAGCGGTTGGCTGCGAGGCGCCGCTGGGCGCCAGCTGCAAAGTGGAAGTGGTCGACGGCGGCTGGGTCGATGCCGAAGTGGTCGGCTTCGCCGGCGAGCGCACCTACCTGATGCCCAGTGCCGAGCTGCACGGCCTGCTGCCCAACGCCCGCGTGGTGCCTTCGGCACGCCGTGGTGGCGTGGAAGTGGGCGAAGGCCTGCTCGGCCGGGTCATCGACAGCGATGGCGTTCCCCTGGACGGCAAGGGGCCGATCCGCGCCGAGGGCCACGTCGGCATGGCCGGTGTCTCGATCAATCCGCTGGCACGTGAACCGATCACCCAGCCGCTGGACGTGGGCGTGCGCGCGATCAACGCGCTGCTGCCGATCGGCCGCGGCCAGCGTGTCGGCCTGTTCGCCGGTTCCGGCGTCGGCAAGTCCACGCTGCTCGGCATGATGACCCGCTACACCGCCGCCGACGTGATCGTGGTCGGCCTGATCGGTGAACGTGGCCGCGAAGTACGTGATTTCGTCGAAACCACGCTGGGCGAGGAAGGCCTGCGCCGCGCTGTGGTGGTGGCCAGCCCGGCCGACCGGCCGCCACTGGCGCGCCTGCACGGCGCCTACCGTGCCACCGCCATCGCCGAATGGTTCCGCGACCAGGGACTGAACGTGCTGCTGCTGATGGATTCGCTGACCCGCTTTGCCCAGGCACAGCGTGAGATCGGCCTGTCGGTCGGCGAGCCGCCGACCACCCGCGGCTACCCGCCGTCGGTGTTCGCCAAGCTGCCGGCGCTGGTCGAACGCGCCGGCAACGGCGCCAAGGGGCGTGGCTCTATCACGGCGTTCTACACCGTGCTGACCGAGGGCGACGATCCGCAGGACCCGATCGCCGATGCGGCACGCGCGATCCTCGATGGTCACATCCTTCTCTCGCGGCGCGTGGCCGACAGCGGCCTGTACCCGGCCATCGACGTTGAATCGTCAGTCAGCCGCGTGGTCACGGAAATCGCCGACGAGCCGTGGCGCCTGCGCATCCGCAAGCTGAAGCGGCTGGTCTCGGCCTACTCGGCCAACCGCGACCTGATCGCCATCGGTGCCTACCAGCGTGGCAACGACGCGGCCACCGACGAAGCCCTGGAACGTTGGCCGGAAATCATGGAGTTCCTCGGCCAGGACGTTGCCAGGGCCGCAGATCTCCCGCACAGCCAGGCGGCACTGCAGCGCCTGGTGGAACAAGAGAGTTAAGCCATGAACCAGTCCAAGCGCATCGACCCCCTGCTCAAGCGGGCCCAGGAACACGAGGACGCGGTCGCCCGAGACCTCGCCGAGCGCCAGCGCGTGCTCGACACTCATCTATCGCGACTGGACGAACTGCGACGTTATGCCGAGGAGTATGCAAACGCGCAGATGGCAGCGACCAGCCCGGCGCAGCTGTTGAACCGGCGCGCTTTCCTGGACCGCCTGGACAGTGCCGTCGAGCAGCAGCAGGCCACGGTCAACGGCAACCGCGAGAAAGTGGAGGCCGAACGTGCCCGCCTGATCCTGGCCAGCCGTGACAAGGCCGTGCTGGAACAGCTTGCCGCCAGCTACCGTGCGCAGGAGAAAGTGGTGACCGACCGCCGCGACCAGCGCGAGATGGACGACATCGGTGCGCGCCGCGCGCGCCTGGTGCAGGCCGAAGACCAGGACGGCACCGAGCAGGGAGGCCGCTCGTGATGCCCTCCCCACTCGCCAGCAGCGCCAGCGCGCAGACCCAGAATGCCGGCGGCGGTACAACGCGTGCGCCGCGCAGTGAGGGCAACAAGGAATTCAGCCAGCTGCTGCAGGGCGGCACGCCTGCCTCGCCGGCACCGGCCACGCCAGCGTCGCCAGGCACGTCCACATCGAGCCCGCCATCGACCGCCGACGGCAATGGCCAGGCGCCGGAAGAGCACAGCGCGGATGCAGACGCTCCCCCTGGCGAAGCCCCCGCCCTGCCGCCGCTGCCGTCGATGGCCGGTGCACCCGGTACCGACAAGGACAAGCCCAACGCAGCAGAGGACGCGCCTTGGCCCCCGCTGGGCCTGGCGGGCCTGGTGTTGGCCATGCCCACGCCCACCGACCCGGCGGCGGCTCTGCCCGCGGCCGCGGCTGCGGGTGCGCCGGCGCTCGCCAGTGACGGCACGGCGCTGCCCGCCACGACCGGAGCAGCACTGCCCGCCACCGCCCCGGCTACCGTCGCCACACCAGCGGCTGACAACAAACCGTCGGCCGCCAGCACCGACGACGCCACGACCTTGCCACTGCCGGAGATGATCCTGCCCGGCGGCAAGCGCGGCGACCGCGGCGAGGGCAGCGACCCGGCCACGATCGGCGACCGTGTCTCTGCCCCGCTCCTGCACGCCCCTGCTCCGGCAGCACTGCAGGACCTCAAGGCCGCGCTCACCGCCGGCAATGCAGTCTTCAACGGCGAACCGACGCCGAAGCCGGTGCTCGGCGACGACGGCTTCGACCAGGCCATCGGCGCGCGCCTGGGCTGGCTGGCCGACCAGAAGATCGGCCATGCCCATATCCGCCTCAGCCCGGACGACATGGGCCCGGTGGATGTTCGCCTGCAGTTGAACGGCGACAAGGTACATGCCAGCTTCAGCAGCCCGCATGTGGACGTGCGGCAGGCACTGGAAAGCAGCCTGCCGCGCCTGCGCGAACTGCTGGGCGAACAGGGCTTCCAGCTGGCACACGCTGATGTCGGCCACCAGGCCCCCGGCGGTGACGGCAATGCGTCGGGGCAATCCGGCGCCGGCGGCATGGCCGGTGACGGAGAACCGTCGCCGGGCGACACCAGCGTGTCGTCCGCGCAGTTGATCCGCCAGCGCGGGTTGTTGGACGCGTACGCCTGACAGGTGTGCCAACCAAGGTTGGCACCCACCGGGGCCATGCCGGCCAAGGTCGGCCCCCATCAGGACAGGGTAGCGCCGGGCCATGCCCGGCGGAACGCCGGCAACCCGACGGAATTCCGTCACCCCCTCGGCCCCATCTTCGGCACACCCCTTGCATATCCCGGTGAAGCAACCCTCAGGAGCTTCACCCCGTGGCCGCAGCCGCTGACAAAACCAAGAAGACCGCCGAGAAGGACAAGGCCGCCAAGCCGCGCAGTCCGATCCTGATCACTGCCCTGGTGGCCGTACTGGCCGCCGCAGCCGCCGGTGGCGGCGTCTGGTTCTTCACCCAGTCCAAGCACGAGGAAAAGGCCGCACAGGCGCCGAAGAAGGCAGCGACGCCGGCTCCGGCCCAGTACTTCGCGCTGGATCCGGCCTTCGTGGTCAATCTCAACGGCCCGGTCGATGGCCCGCGTTACCTGCAGCTGGAAGTGCAGCTGATGACGCGCGACCCGGCCGCGCTGGAAGCGATCAAGACCCACGCACCGGCCATCCGTGCGCGCCTGCTGATGCTGTTCTCGCAGGTCAGCCCCGAGCAGATCGCCGATGTCGCCGGCAAGCAGAAGCTGCAGGCTGCGTCGCTGGCCGAAGTGCAGAAAGTGCTCAAGGCCGAGACCGGCAGCAATGGTGCCGACGACCTGCTGTTCACCAGCTTCGTGACCCAGTAAGGGCCCACCGATGAATGATCTGTTGTCCCAGGACGAGATCGATGCCCTGCTCCACGGCGTGGACAGTGGCGCGGTCGAGACCGATGCGGAACCACCGTCAGGCGAAGCACGCTCGTACGACTTCGCCAGCCAGGACCGCATCATCCGCGGTCGCATGCCGACCCTGGAAATGGTCCACGAGCGTTTCGCACGCCTGTGGCGGATCGGCCTGTTCAACCTGATCCGCCGCTCGGCCGAGCTGTCGGTACGCGGCATCGAGCTGATCAAGTTCAACGACTACATGCACTCGCTGTATGTGCCGACCAACCTGAACCTGATCCGCTTCAAGCCGCTGCGTGGCACCGGCCTGATCGTGTTCGAGCCGACCCTGGTGTTCGCCATCGTCGACAACTTCTTCGGTGGCGACGGGCGCTACCCGACCCGCATCGAAGGCCGCGAGTTCACCGCCACCGAAATGCGGGTGATCCACCTGCTGCTGAAGCAGACCTTCGCCGACCTGCGCGAGGCCTGGGCACCGGTGATGGATGTCGACTTCGAGTACATCAACTCGGAGATCAACCCGCACTTCGCCAACATCGTGACGCCGCGCGAGTACGTGGTGGTGTGCCGCCTGCACGTCGAGCTCGATGGCGGTGGCGGCGACATCCACGTGACCCTGCCCTACTCGATGCTGGAGCCGATCCGCGAGCTGCTCGACGCCGGCATCCAGAGCGACCGCAACGACCGCGACGAGAGCTGGGGCCAGACCCTGCGCGAGCAGCTCAACATCGCCGAGGTGACCCTGTCCAGCGTCCTGGCCAGCAAGCGCATGACGCTGCGTGACCTGACCCAGCTGAAGGTCGGCGACATCCTGCCCATCGACCTCAGTCCGCAGGTGCCGTTGTGCGTGGAGAACATCCCGGTGTTCACCGGCGAGTTCGGCATCGCCAACGGCATGAACGCCGTGAAGATCACCGCTACCCATCCGCCGGGCACCCGCCCGCGCGTACCCGTCATCCAGGAAGACCCGCAATGAACGATATCGACGCCCTCGAACCCACCCCGGCCCAGTTCAGCAGCCTGCAGGCCGACGAGGCGAACGGCCCGGACCTGAACCTGGACGTGATCCTGGACGTGCCGGTGACGCTGTCGCTGGAAGTCGGTCGCGCGCGCCTGCCGATCCGCAACCTGCTGCAGCTCAACCAGGGCTCGGTGGTGGAGCTGGAACGCGGCGCCGGCGAATCACTGGATGTGTTCGTCAACGGCACCCTGATCGCCCACGGCGAAGTGGTGGTGATCAATGACCGCTTCGGCGTGCGCCTGACCGACGTGGTCAGCCCGAGCGAGCGGATCCGGAGACTGCGTTGAGCCTGCTGGCCTCCACCCTGCTGGCGTTCGGCAAGGCCGCCGCCCCGGTTGGCCCGCAGGTCGGCCAGCATGCGGCCGCCGCACCCAGCCTGTTCGGTGCGGTGCTGGCGCTGCTGGCGGTGCTGGCCCTGGTCATCGGCCTGGGCTGGCTGCTCAAGCGCATGCCCGGCAGCGGCTTCCGCCCTGCCGAAGGCATGAAGCTGGTGGCCAGCCTCAGTGTCGGCGCCAAGGAACGCGTGGTGGTGGTCGAGGTCAACGGCCAGCAGCTGCTGCTGGGCGTCACCGCCGGCGGCATCAATACCCTGCATACCCTGCCCGAACCGTTGCCGCCACCGGCGCCGGTACGCGTGCCGGACTTCAAGAACCTGCCGAATTTCGCCCAGCTGCTGCAGCAGCGGCTGCGCAAGGACCCCTGACATGCGTGTCACCCGTACCCGTCTTGCCACCCTGATGCCGTGGCTGCTGTTGCTTGCCCTGTGCCTGTTGCCGGCACTGGCGTTCGCCGCGCCCGGCGCACCGACCACGCCGCTGCCGGACATCAACGTCGGCAAGATCGGCGGTGCACCGGTCAGCCTGCCGCTGCAGACCCTGCTGCTGATGACGGCGATCACCCTGATCCCGTCGATGCTGCTGGTGCTGACCTCGTTCACCCGCATCATCATCGTGCTGGGCCTGCTGCGCCAGGCACTGGGCACCGGCCAGACACCGTCCAACCAGGTGCTGCTGGGCCTGGCCCTGTTCCTCACCGCGATGATCATGCTGCCGACCTGGGACAAGGCCTGGAGCACCGGCATGGCGCCCTACCTCAACGGCGACATCGACTTCCAGACCGCCTGGACGCTGACCACCACGCCGCTGCGCGCCTTCATGCTGGCGCAGATCCGCGAGACCGACCTGATGACCTTCGCCGGCATCGCCGGGCACGGCACCTACGCCAGCCCCGATGCGATCCCGTTCCCGGTGCTGGTCGCCTCGTTCGTCACCAGCGAGCTGAAGACCGCCTTCGAGATCGGCTTCCTGATCTTCATCCCGTTCGTGATCATCGATCTGGTGGTGGCCAGCGTGCTGATGTCGATGGGCATGATGATGCTGTCGCCGATGCTGGTGTCGGCTCCGTTCAAGATCCTGCTGTTCGTGCTGGTCGATGGCTGGGTGCTGACCGTGGGCACGCTGGCGGCGAGCTTCAATCCGGCTTGATCCAACCCCGCAACGGCCGTCGAGCATGGCTCGACGCTACATGAGCGTCGCCGGGCACGGCCCGGCGCTACCGATGGAAAGACCATGTCTCCCGAACTTGCCCTGACCGAACTGCGTGGCGGCCTGATCACCGTGTTGTGGGTGGCCGGCCCGCTGCTGCTCACCGTACTGGTGGTGGGCGTGGTGGTCGGCGTCGTGCAGGCCGCGACCCAGCTCAACGAACCGACCATCGCCTTCGTCGCCAAGGCGGCGGCGCTGACCGCGGTGCTGTTCGCGCTGGGCAGTCTGCTGATCGGCCACCTGGTTGAATTCACCACGCTGTTGTTCCAGCGCATCCCGCACCTGATCGGCTAGGACACACGCTTCGATGGACGCCGCCACCCAGATGGCTGCCGACGGCCTGCAGGCCTTCGGCATGATCGGCACCGTACTGTGGACCATGCTGCGCATCGGTGCGGTGGCCATGGCCATGCCCATGGTCGGCACCCGCGCGGTGCCGGCGCGGATCCGCGTGATCCTGGCCGGCACCCTTGCCATCGCGTTGGCACCGCTGCTGCCGCCGGTACCGGACTGGACCGGCTTCGATGCCGCCACCGTGCTGACCATCGCGCGGGAACTGGCCATCGGCGTGTCCATCGGCTTCCTGCTGCGCCTGGTGTTCGAAGCCGGTGCGCTGGCCGGCGAACTGATCGCCCAGGGCACCGGCCTGGCCTTCGCGCAGATGAGCGACCCACTGCGCGGCGGCACCTCCGGCGTGATCGGGCAGTGGTTCTACCTGATGTTCGGCCTGCTGTTCTTCACCGCCAATGGCCACCTGGCGCTGATCTCGCTGGTGGTGGACAGTTACCGGGCACTGCCGATCGGCGCCCCGCTGCCCGACCCGCACGCGTTCTTCAGCATTGCCCCGACCTTCCTGCTGACCGTACTGCGCGGCGCACTGACCCTGGCCATCCCGCTGACGGTGGCGATGCTGGCGGTCAATCTGGCGTTCGGCGTACTGGCCCGCGCCGCGCCGGCGCTGAACCCGATCCAGTTGGGCCTGCCGGTCTCGCTGCTGCTGGGCCTGTTCCTGCTGGCCCTGCTGGCCGGCGAAATGGGCCCGCCGGTGCAGCGCCTGTTCGATGCCGCCTTCCAGGCTGCGGACGCGGTCACGCGCTGACCGCCTTTCGGTGGAGCCGAGCCCACGCGGGGTCGGCGCCACAGGGAGCGGATTTCACGCTCTGGTGATTGCCGTCCCCCCGGGTCCGCGCGCTAGAGTGAATGCGCGGCGCCCAGGGGGGACGCCGCGTCTGGTCGGCGCACTGCGTCGACCTGCCTCATGCATGCCCCACCGTGGTTTCCGTCGACAGGCAGGTCCGGGAGACTGACGAATGCTGGTAGGCACGTACAATCCGTGGCTGGTGGCGATCTCGTTGCTGGTCGCCGTGATGGCTTCCTACACCGCGCTGGCGATGGCCGGGCGCACCGTCACCGCACCAGGCAAGGGCGCGGCGTGGTGGTGGCGCCTGGGGGGCGGCTTCGCCATGGGCCTGGGCATCTGGTCGATGCACTTCATCGGCATGCTCGCCTTCGACCTGCCCATTCCACTGGGCTACGACCTGCCCATCACCCTGCTCTCGCTGGCGTTGGCGATCGCCTCGTCGGTGTTCGCGCTGTGGCTGGTGTCACTGCGCACCCTGCCGCATCCCCGCCTGGCCGGCGGGGCATTGCTGATGGGTACCGGCATCGCCGGCATGCATTACGTCGGCATGGCCGCCATGCGCATGCAACCCGGCATCGACTATGACCCGGGCTGGCTGCTGTTCTCGCTGATGGTGGCGGTCGCCGCCTCGTGGACTGCGCTGTATGTGGCATTCCGCCTGCGCGCGCAGCGCACCCGTGTGGGCGACCGGCTCGCGGCCGCCGGCCTGCTCGGGCTGGCCATCGTCGGCATGCACTACACCGGCATGGCCGCCGCACGCTTTCCGGAAGGCAGCATCTGCGGCGCGGCGGTCGGCGATGGCCTGCAGAGCGAATGGCTGGCCATGCTGGTGGTGCTGCTGACCGTCGCAATCCTGGCCGTGGTGCTGGTGGTGTCGTGGCTGGACCAGCGGGTCGAGGCCCAGCTGCTGCGCCTGCGCAACTCGATGTTGAGCACCTCGCTGACCGACGCGCAGCAGGAGCTGACCCAGGCTGCACTGCATGATCCGCTCACCCGCCTGCCGAACCGCCTGCTGCTGCAGCGGCGCATCGTGCAGGCGCTGGCCGAGGCCGAACAGGGCGGCAGCCGTTTCGCAGTGATGTTCATGGATCTTGACGGCTTCAAGCAGGTCAACGATGCCTATGGCCACCAGGCCGGCGACGCGCTGCTGGTGGCGGTGGCCGAGCGCACCCGCCAGCTGCTGCGCCCCCATGACATGCTGGCCCGCCTGGGCGGCGATGAGTTCGTGCTGGTGGTGCGCATCGAGCACGACGAGGATCTGCCTACCCTCGCCCGGCGCATCCTGCAGGCGGTCGGCAGCGGGCCGCTGCTGCCGGACAACGAACTGCAGGTAACCGCCAGCATCGGCGTGGCGATCTGCCCCGACCATGCCGCCAGCGAGCGGCAGCTGATGGCGTTTGCCGACGCGGCGATGTACCAGGCCAAGGAATCCGGACGCAACGCCTTCGTGCTGTTCGCGGACTGGATGAACGACAGTGCCGAGCAGCAGTTCCGGCTGCTGGCCGACCTGCGCCGGGCGATCGGCAGCGACCAGTTGTTCCTGAACTTCCAGCCCAAGATCCGCGTGGCGACGCAGAAGGTGGCCGGCGCCGAGGCGTTGATCCGCTGGCGGCATCCGGAACATGGCCTGATTCCGCCCGATCGATTCATCCGCCTGGCCGAGCGCAGCGGCGCGATCAACGACATCGGGCGCTGGGCGCTGGACCAGGCCTGCCAGCAGCTGCGGCGATGGCACGATGCCGGTCATGAGGGCTGGTCGATGTCGGTGAACCTGTCGCCGGTGCAGTTCAGCTCGCCGCACCTGCTGCAGGACGTGCGCACGGTGATCGAGCGCCACAACATCGCGCCACGGCACCTGGTGCTGGAAATCACCGAAAGCACGGTGATGCGCGATACCGACACCAGCCTGCGCCTGCTGCAGGCACTGTCGGCACTGGGCGTAGGCATTTCCATCGACGATTTCGGCACCGGCTATTCCAGCCTGCTGTACCTGAAGCGGCTGCCGGCCACCGAGATCAAGATCGACCACGCGTTCGTGCGCGACCTGGAGCACAGCGCCGAGGACGTGGTGATCGTCTCGGCGATCGTGGCGCTGGGCCATGCGCTGGACATGGACATCGTCGCCGAAGGCGTGGAAACCGCCGCCCAGCGCGCCTACCTGGAGCGTCTGGGCTGTGACTACCTGCAGGGCTACCTGCTGGGCCGGCCGGTCGATGCCGCGCGCTTCATGCAGCTGCACGACCTGCCGCGGCCGCGGGTGGAACTGGCGCAGAGTCCGCCGCCCAGTGACAACGCGCCCCTGTAGAGCCGAGCCTGTGCTCGGCTCCCGCCGGGCACGGCCCGGCGCTACCATTGGTTGGCCTTCGGTAGATCCACGCCATGCGTGGATGCGCCGTTCCACTGTCATCCAAGGAAGCGTCCGTGGCCCTACGCACCACCCTTGCTGGCCTGTTGCTGGCCCTTGCTGTTGGCCACGCCACCGCCGCTGATCTGCCGTGGTCATTGCCAGCCGATGCTTCCCCGGCCCAGGTCGACGCTGCCCTGCAGGCCCTTGGCAAGGGCGTGCTGAAGTCCCCCAGCCTGACCGATGCACAGCGCGGCCACGCATTGCTGGCGATGGGCCAGACGGCCGAAGCGCGGCGATCGATCCAGCAGGCACGCGCATCGCTGGCAAGCGACGGTGATACCGCGGCAGCGCAACGCTGGGTGCCGATGCTGCTGCTCGCCACCGCCGGTGAGCAGGACGCAGCGGGGTATGCGCGCGCCTTCCACAGCACCTTCTCCGCCCTCGACGACGTTGCCGCGGTGCAGGCCGATGCCGCGCTCTCGGTCGAGCCAGCCCCGGTGCGCGCCCAGCTGGAGCAGGCCATCGCCGCGCAGGCGGGGGCCGCGACCATCGACGAGGCCGTCGCCCTGGACCTGCTGCGGCTGCGGGCGGTACTGCGTGCACAGACCCTGGCCGCCACACTGGCTCCTCCGCTGGTCGCGGCCGAAGAGCAGCGTCGCTTCGCCGTCGACGACGCGTTGCGCATCCCCGCCGGCGATGGCGTCGTGCTGTCGGCGCAGCTGGCCCGGCCTCGCGCCGCATCGATGCCCCTGCCGACAGCAATGCTGTTCACCATCTACACCGATCCACCCAAGAACCGGCAGAAGATGCTGCTGGCCGCCGCACATGGCTACGCCGGCATCGTGGTCGATGCGCGCGGCAAGGGCCAGGGCAGCGGCACCATCGCCCCCTACGAGAATGACGGCGCGGACGCCAACGCGGCCATCGACTGGATCAGCCGCCAGCCATGGAGCGATGGCCGGGTGGCCATGTATGGCGGCAGCTACGAGGGCTTCACTGCCTGGGCGGCGGCGCGCCATCACCATCCCGCATTGAAGACCATCGTGCCCTACGTTGCCGCCATCCCCGGCCAGGGCCTGCCGATGGAGAACAACGTGTTCCTCAGTGCCAACTATGGCTGGGCGTTCTACGTGGCCAATGGCCCGATGCTGGACAAGGATACCTACGCGCAGAACCGCCGCTGGTCCCAGCTCGGCCGACGCTGGTATGCATCCGGCCGCCCCTACCGGCAGATCGACCAGGTCGATGGCACACCCAACCCATGGTTGCAGCGCTGGCTGGCCCACCCGTCCTACGATGCCTACTGGCAGGCGATGGTCCCGCATGGCGACCAGTTCAACGACATCCGCATACCGGTGCTGACCATCACCGGCTACTACGACGATGGCCAGATCTCGGCACTGCAGTACTTCAAGGACCACCTGCGGCACCGCCCCGATGCGGACCATGCCCTGCTGATCGGCCCCTACGACCATGGCGGCGCGCAGTCGGCGCTCAAGCCGATGCAGCTGCGTGGATATGAGCTGGAGCCTGTCGCGCAGTTCGACACGCCCGCACTGACCTTCCAATGGCTGGACCATGTACTGCGCGGTGCCCCGCGACCGGCGCTGGTGCCCAACCGCGTGAACTATCAGCTGATGGGCGCCAACACGTGGGGCCATGCGGCAACGCTGGAGGCGGCCGCAGGCGATCACCGCCGCTACCACCTCTCCGCCGACCAGGCATCGTCCGATGGTTACCACCGGCTGCAGGAACAGCCACCCGTACCAGGCCAGCTGCGGCAGACCGTGGACATGGCCGACCGCAATGAAATTCGGCATGGCTATTACCCGTTCCCGATCATCGCCGCGCGGGACGAGGTGGATACCGCGCTGTCCTTCGTCTCCGACCCGTTCACCCGTTCCATGGACATGGTTGGCAGCTTCTCCGGCGACCTGAAGGTCAGGATCAACAAGCGGGATTTCGATTTCACTGTCACCCTGTACGAGCTGCTCGCCGATGGACGTCGGATGCAGCTGTCCTACTACATGGGCCGGGCCAGCCATGTACGCGACCCGACAACGCGCCAGCTGCTGCAACCCGGGCAATGGACCCGCCTGCCCTTCGACCGCACGCGCATGGTGGCGCGCCGACTGGCCGCCGGCAGCCGCCTGCTGGTGAAGGTGGATGTACTGAAGGACGCGATGCACCAGGTGAACCACGGTACCGGGCGCGATGTCAGCGACGAGAGCGTGGCCGATGCGGGCGAACCGCTGCGGGTGGACTGGCACAGCGACAGCATGTTGTCGATTCCGCTGCAGCCGGTGACGCCGGACGGATGATTGCGCCGGGCACGGTCCGGCGTTACCCGTGCCGCCGCCCGCCATCACGGAACGGTTCCTGTGACTTCCTCCTGTAGATCCACGCCATGCGTGGATGCGCCACCCGCCATGCGTGGAACGGTTCTTGCACGCACCCCGGCATCCCCTGCCGCAGTGCCCCGTGATGTCCGAGAACGAATCCGCCGGCGAAAAGACCGAACAACCGACCGAAAAACGCCTGCGTGACGCCCGTGAACAGGGCAACCTGCCGCGCTCGCGCGAACTCGGCACCGCCGCCGTGTTCGGCGCCGGCGTGCTGGCGGTGATGGCGATGAGCGGCTCGATCGGCCGCGGTGCCGCGGCCTGGATGAAGCAGGCGCTGAGCCCGGAACAGAGCCTGCGGCAGAATCCGAAGGAGCTGTTCGGCCACTTCGGCGACCTGTTGCTGCAGTTCATGCTGGTGATCGCGCCGCTGGTGCTGGTCTGCCTGCTGGCCAGCTTCGTCGCACCGCTGGTGATGGGGGGCCTGCGCTGGTCGCAGAAAGCGATGTTGCCGGACTTCAACCGCATGAACCCGATGAGCGGACTCAAGCGCCTGTATGGCCCGGAGGCCATCGCCGAGTTCACCAAATCGCTGCTGCGCGTGGCCTTCGTAGGCGTCGCCGCCGGCCTGGTGGTCTGGACCGGCTTCGACACCCTGCGTGGGCTGATCCATCACCCGCTGGAGACCGCCATCACCGACGGCCTCGGCTTCACCCTGCGCCTGCTGCTGGCCACCGCCGGCGCCATGCTGGTGCTGGCCGCCATCGACGCGCCGTACCAGCGCTGGAACTGGATGCGCAAGCTGAAGATGACCCGTGAAGAGCTGCGCCGGGAAATGAAGGAAAGCGAAGGCAGCCCAGAGGTGAAGGGCCGCATCCGCCAGCTGCAGCAGCAGATGGCCAACCGCCGGATGATGGAAGCGGTGCCCACCGCCGACGTGGTGGTGGTCAACCCCACCCACTACGCGGTGGCCCTGAAGTACGAAGGCGGGGCCATGAACGCCCCCACCGTGGTCGCGCTGGGCGTGGACGAGACCGCCCTGCGCATCCGTGAGGTGGCCGACGGCAACAAGGTCGCGATTGTCTCTGCCCCGCCTTTGGCACGCGCCTTGTATCGGGAAGGCCAACTCGGAAAGGAAATCCCCGTGAGACTGTATTCGGCCGTCGCCCAGGTCCTGTCATACGTCTACCAGCTGCGCGCCTGGCGCACTGGCCCGATGCCGGACGCCCCGCACATCCAGGTGGATGAATTCGGCAAGGGAGGCCGCCCGTGAGCGCCCAGCCCTCCACCGGATTCAACACCCGCCGCGCCCTGGAAATGATCCGCCAGGGTCTTGGCGCACCGCTGATCGTGCTGGCCCTGCTGGCCATGGTCGTGGTGCCGCTCGCCGCGCCGGTGCTCGATGCCCTGTTCACCTTCAACATCGCCATCTCGCTGATGGTGCTGCTGGCGGTGGTCTACGTGAAGCGCCCGCTGGATTTCACGATCTTCCCGATCGTGCTGCTGATCACCACCATGCTGCGGCTGGCGCTGAACGTGGCGTCCACCCGCGTGATCCTGCTCAACGGGCAGAACGGCCACGACGCCGCGGGCAAGGTCATCGCCGCCTTCGGCGAATTCGTGATCGGCGGCAACTACGCGGTCGGCATCGTGGTCTTCGCGATCCTCACCATCATCAACTTCGTGGTCATCACCAAGGGCGCAGGCCGCGTCTCCGAAGTGACCGCGCGCTTCATCCTGGACGCGATGCCCGGCAAGCAGATGGCGATCGACGCCGACCTCAACGCCGGTTTGCTGACGCGTGAAGAAGCCAAGCTGCGCCGTGAAGAGGTCCGCGAGGAAGCCGACTTCTACGGCGCGATGGATGGTGCCAGCAAGTTCATCCGCGGCGACGCCATCGCCGGCATCCTGATCCTGTTCATCAACATGCTCGGCGGCCTGGCCGTGGGCGTGCTGCAGCATGGCATGCCGTTCGGCGACGCCGCCGCCACCTACACCCTGCTCTCCATCGGTGACGGCCTGGTGGCGCAGCTGCCGGCGCTGCTGGTGTCCAGCGCGGTCGCGATGCTGGTCACCCGCGCCTCGCGTTCGCAGGACATGGCCCAGGCCATGACCGGCCAGGTGTTCGGCCAGTACCGTGCGCTGGCGATCACCGCCGGCATCATCGGTGTGGTCGGCCTGGTGCCGGGCATGCCCAACGTCGCTTTCCTGACGCTGTCCGCGATCCTCGGCTTCATCGCGTGGAAGGTCTATCGCAAGGGCAAGGCTGCCACCACCGATCCGGCAGCCGCAGGCAATGACGCCGCTGCGCTCAATGCACTGGGCCGCCCGGCCGCGCCGGCACCGACCGCCGAACTGAGCTGGGACGAGCTGCGCCCGGTCGATCCGTTGGGCCTGGAGGTCGGCTACCGGCTGATCCCGCTTGTGGACAGCAACCAGGGCGGTGAACTGATGGCGCGCATCAAGGGCGTGCGCCGCAAGCTGACCCAGGATGTCGGCTTCCTGATTCCCTCGGTGCACATCCGCGACAACCTGGAGCTGCCGGCCAACGGCTACCGCGTGCTGGTACATGGCGTGCCGGTGGCCACCGCAGAAATCCATCCGGACCGCGAACTGGCGCTGGACCCCGGCAGTGCCCTCGGCGCACTGGAAGGCATCGCCGGCAAGGACCCCGCGTTCGGCCTGGATGCCACCTGGATCCAGCCGCACCAGCGTGCCCAGGCCGAAACGCTGGGCTACACCGTGGTCGACCCGGCCACCGTGGTCGCCACCCACCTCTCGCACCTGATCCGCGAGCACGCGCCGGAACTGCTCGGCCACGAGGAAGTGCAGCACCTGCTGGCCAACCTGGCCAAGAGCGCGCCCAAGCTCGTCGAAGATCTGACGCCAAAGGCGCTGCCGCTGTCGGCGGTGGTGCGCGTGCTGCAGAACCTGCTGGTGGAGCGCATTCCGATCCGCCAGCTGCGCAAGATCGCCGAGGCACTGGTCGAACACGCGCCCAGCAGCCAGGACCCGGCCGTGCTGACCGCTGCCGCGCGCACCGCGCTGGGCCGCTTCATCGTGCAGGAGATCGCCGGAATGTCGGCGGAGCTTCCGGTGTTCACCCTCAACCCGCAATTGGAACGTGTCTTGCAGGAGTCCACGCAGGGCAACGGCGCCGCGCTGGAACCCGGACTCGCAGAGCGACTGCACCAGAGCCTGGCCGAATGTGTCAGCAAGCAGGAAGCGCGAAACGAGCCGGCGGTCGTGCTGGTACCGGGCCCGGTGCGCGCCGCGCTGGCGCGCCTGGTCCGCCACAGCGTTCCGTCGCTGTCGGTCCTGGCCTACAGCGAGGTGCCGGAGGACAAGCGCCTGAAGCTGGTCGGAACGATCAGCTGACGCCGCCCTCCGATGCGCCAGAAAACAGACACCACTTTCGAACCAACGCAACAGACAGATACCAAGGGGAACCCGCACCGTGCAGACCACCGACCACCCGAGTTCTCCGACCGCCACCCCGCCGTCTTCGTCCCGTGACCACAGCATGAAAATCAAACGATTCGTCGCCGCCGACATGCGCTCGGCCATGAACCTGGTGCGCAAGGAACATGGTCCTGACGCCGTGATCCTGTCCAACCGCCGGATCGAGGAAGGCATCGAGATCGTCGCCGCGGCCAACTACGATGAGAGCGCCGTGCAGCGCGCACTGGAAGCCTCGCGTCGTGACGTCGCCCCTCCGCCGGCACCCAAGCCGCGCACCGCCGCAGACGCGGTGATCGCCGCGGTGACCCGCCGCCGCAGCACTGCCCCGGCGCCGGAGCCGGTGGCCGCCACCACCTCGGCCGTGGCCGCCCTCGCCCGTGCGGCCGTTGGTGCCACCGGCCGCACCCTGGACAGCGCCGACGAGATCGTGCCGACCCGCGGCAGCACCGGCTTCGCAGCCACTCTGGCGCGCGCCGCCGTCAACGAACCGGCGCTGCCGGAACAGATCTTCGCTCCGTTCGCTGAAGCCATCGTCGCACCGGCCGCCGCCGTGCCGGCCAACCGCGCCCGCTTCCAGATCGATCCGCCGCACGAGGCGCATCACGAAAGCGTGCCGGCGGCGCTGCAGCCGCCGCCGCTGCCGACCACGGCCGTCGCCGAACCGCAGCCGGCCATCGCCGCCAGCGAACCGGCGTTGGCCGATGCCAGCGTCGAAACCGCGCCGGAGCCCACCCTCGCCCCGGCCCCGGTGCTGACCGTGGTTGCCCAGGACGACGCCGAGATCCGCCAGCTGCGCCAGGAAGTGGCCGGCATGCGCCAGGTGATCGAGCGCGAGATGAACCGCTTCACCGACGAGCGCCTGCGCGGCTGCCCGGTGCGCGCCACCGCGCTGGACCTGATGGACGAGTACGGTTTCGACGCCGGGCTGGCCCGCGACGTGGCCATGCAGATCCCGCTGGAGACCGAGGCCCATCGCGGCCGCGGCCTGATGCTGGGGCTGATCTCGCGCAAGCTGCCGATCGCCCCGGTCGACCCGCTTGAAGAAGGCGGCGTGATCGCCCTGGTCGGCCCGACCGGCGCCGGCAAGACCACAACCATCGCCAAGCTGGCCTCGCGCTTCGCCGAGAAGCACGCGCCGCGTGACGTCGCCCTGGTGACCACCGACACCACCCGCATCGGCGCCCGCGAGCAGCTGTACGGCTACGGCCGCCAGCTCGGCATCGCCGTGCACGAGGCCAACAGCGGCACCGACCTGGACCAGCTGCTGGAACGCCTGAAGGACTACAAGCTGGTGCTGATCGATACCGCCGGGCTGGGCCCGCGCGACCGCGCACTGGCCGCCCAGCTGCAGTGGCTGCGCGCCGCCCGCCAGGTGCGCACCCTGCTGGTGCTGCCGGCCAACACCAGCTTCGGCGACATGGACGAGGTGGTCCGCCGCTTCGGCGCCGCCAACCTGCAGGGCCTGGTACTGAGCAAGCTGGACGAGACCGGCCGCTTCGGCAACGCCCTGTCGGTGGCCGTGGACCATGCCCTGCCGATCACCTGGGTGACCGATGGCCAGGACGTTCCGGACGACCTGCACCGGGCCAGTGCAGCCAATCTTGTACTTCGCCTTGAAGATTTGCGCCGAGCGGCCGATATGCCCTGCAACCCGGAGTTGAACCATGCCGTCGCGTGAGTACGCCAAGCTGACCAAGACCTTCCCGCTGTCGGCCACCCGCAGCGAGCCGCTCGGCCCTGTGCGCACCATTGCCGTGACCGGTGGCAAGGGCGGCGTGGGCAAGACGAATGTGTCCGCCAACCTGGCCGTGGCACTGGCCGGCATGGGCAAGCGCACGCTGCTGCTGGACGCCGATCTTGGCCTGGCCAACATCGACGTGATCCTGGGGCTGAATCCCACCTTTACGCTGGCCGACCTGGTCGCCGGCCGCTGCTCGCTGGAAGACGTCATCGTCGAAGGCCCGAACGGCGTGCTGGTAGTGCCGGCCGCATCCGGCCGCCGGCACATGGCCGAGCTGGCCCCGGCCGAGCACGTCGGCCTGGTCAACGTGTTCTCAGAGCTGGAACGCGAACTGGACATCATGGTGGTCGACACCGCCGCGGGCATCACCGACGGCGTGCTGACCTTCTGCCAGGCGGCGCAGGACACCGTGGTGGTGGTCTGTGACGAACCGGCTTCGATCACCGACGCCTACGCGCTGATCAAGGTGCTCTCGCGCGAACGCGGCGTGGACCGCATCCAGGTGGTGGCCAACATGGTGCGCGACCCCAACGAGGGCCGCGTGCTGTACGAGAAGCTGACCCGTGTCTGCGAGAAGTTCCTCGCCGATGTCTCGCTGAACTACCTGGGCTGCGTACCGCAGGATGACTGGCTGCGCCTGTCGGTGCAGCGCCAGCAGCCGGTGGTGAAGGCCTACCCGTCCAGCCCGGCGGCGCTGGCGATCACCGAGATCGCGCGTCGCACCGCGCGCTGGCAGGCGCCGACCGAACCGCGTGGCGGCGTCGAGTTCTTCCTTGAGCGCATTCTCAAGCAGCGCGGGGTGGCCGCATGAAAGGTGCAGCCCAGTACCGGGAGGTCCAGCGCTCGGCGGCCAACGAGGTCATCGCCCAGCACTCGGACCTGGTGCGGCGCATCGCCCACCACCTGGCCGCGCGGTTGCCGGCCAGCGTTGAAGTGGACGACCTGATCCAGGCCGGCATGATGGGCCTGATCGAAGCCTCGCGCAGCTACGACGCCGATCAGGGCGCCTCGTTCGAGACCTATGCATCGATCCGCATCCGCGGTTCGATGATCGACGAGATCCGCCGTGGAGACTGGGTGCCGCGCTCGGTGCACCGCCGTGCCCGCGATGCCGCCGCCACCATCCGCCGCCTGGAACAGAGCAGCGGCCGCGCCGCAAGCGCCACCGAAGTGGCCGCCGCGATGGAGATGCCACTGCCCGAATACCTGCGGTTGATGGAAGACGCCGCACGCGGCCAGGTGCTGAGCCTGGAATCGCGCATCGAGGACCAGGGCGAGCTGGACACCGTCGCCCAGGGCGGCCCGACCCCGCAGCAGGTGCTGGAGCGCGGCGAGTTCGGCCGCGAGCTGGGCAAGGCCATCGGCCACCTGCCCGAGCGCGAACAACTGGTGCTCTCGCTCTATTACGAGCAGGAACTGAACCTGAAGGAGATCGGCGCGGTGCTCGGCGTGAGCGAGTCGCGGGTCTGCCAGATCCACGGCCAGGCGGTGCTGCGCCTGCGTGGCCGGCTCAAGATTTTCGAGGCGGCGGACGCCGGCCTGGAAGAATGAACATGCCCGAGGCGGCTGCCCCCGGCCGCCCGGAATGAACAACAAAGGAACTCTGCTTTGAACAAGAACATGCGCATCCTGATCGTCGACGACTTCTCGACCATGCGTCGAATCGTCAAGAACCTGCTGGGCGATCTGGGCTTCACCAACACCGCCGAAGCCGAGGACGGGCATGCCGCGCTGTCGCTGCTGCAGAGCCAGCCGTTCGATTTCGTGGTCACCGACTGGAACATGCCGGTGATGACCGGCATCGAGCTGCTGAAGGCGATCCGCGCCGATGCCAAGCTGAAGACCCTGCCGGTGCTGATGGTCACCGCCGAGGCCAAGCGCGAGCAGATCATCGAAGCCGCCCAGAACGGCGTGAACGGCTACATCATCAAGCCGTTCACCGCGCAGACGCTGGAAGAGAAGCTCGGCAAGATCTTCGAACGCCTGGCGGCCAGCGCCTGATGGATACCACGGTCGACAAGAACGCCCTCGCCCTGCGCCTGCAGGAAGCCCTGGACGCACTGGAGTCCGGTGACGAAGCCGCCTGGCGGCAACGCATCGACGGACTGGTCGCGCTGCGTACGCAGCCGATGATGAGCGGCCTCTCGCGGCTGGCCCGCGAGCTGGGACAGGCACTGGGTGAACTGCCGACCGTGCCCAGCGAGGCCGGCGAGCTGGACGACGCCTGCGCACGCCTTGACCACGTGGTTGCGATGACCGAACAGGCCACGCACCGCACCCTGGACCTGGCCGAGGAATGCCGCAGCCTGACCGAACAGCTGCGCGCCGAAGGCCTGCAGCCGGGCCAGGACGCGCAGCTCGAGCGCATCCGCCACAACCTGACCGAGATCGCCCTGACCCAGAGCTACCAGGACCTGACCGGGCAGATCATCCGTCGCGTGGTCGGCATCGTCCGCCGCGTGCACGAGGGCTTTGGCGCACTCGGCCTGCCGCCGGAACAGCATCGCACCGATCCGGAACTGGCCGGGCCGGCACTGAAGGGACTGGACCGCCACGCGGTCTCGCAGAACGACGCCGACGACCTGTTGTCGGATCTGGGGCTGTAAGCATGAGCGCGGTATCCGACGACATCACTGCCGATTTCATCATCGAGGCCCAGGAAATCCTGGATCGCCTGGGCGAACAGCTGGTGTCGCTGGAGCAGGCACCGCAGGACACCGAGCAACTCAACGCGGTGTTCCGCGGCTACCACACGCTCAAGGGCGGCGCCGGCTTCCTTGGCGTCACCGCCATGGTCGAGCTGTGCCACGCCGCTGAAGAAGCACTTGGCATCGCGCGTGCCGGGCAGGCGGTACTGCAGGCCCACCACTTCGACGCCGCCCAGCAATCGCTGGACTACCTGCAGTCGATGCTGGACGCCGTGTCCTCCGGTACCGAGCCGGGCTATGCGCCGCCGGACCTGATCGCGCAGTTCGACATGAACGGTGGCACTGCCGCACCGGTCGCTGCGGCCGCGCCTGCGGCAGGCGGCAGCGATCTGATCACCGACGACGAATTCGAGGCCCTGCTCGACCAGCTGCACGGCGGCAACGCGCCGACCGCAGTCGCGCCGGCGAAGAAGGCCGACGACGGCCTGATCAGCGAAGACGAGTTCGAAGCCCTGCTGGACCAGCTGCACGGTGGCGCTGCGCCAGGCACCAAGCCTGCTGCCGCCGTCGCGGCGGCACCCGCCGCAGCACCGCGCCCGGCCCCCGTCCCGGCACCCGCAGCCAAGCCTGCAGCCAAGCCGATGGCCGAGGCCGAGCACACCGTGCGCGTGGACACCAAACGCCTGGATGCGATCGTCAACCTGATCGGCGAACTGGTGCTGTCACGCAACCGCCTGAAGACCCTGCGTGCACGCCTGCGCGACGAGGAGCTGGACCGCGCCGTATCGACGCTGGACATCGCCACTGCCCGCCTGCAGTCGGCGGTGATGCGTACCCGCATGCAGCCGGTGGGCAAGGTGTTCTCGCGCTTCCCCAAGGTCGCCCGCGACGTCGCCCGCTCGCTGAAGAAGGAAGTGGACCTCGAGCTGGTCGGCGCCGAGACCGAGCTCGACCGCAACCTGGTCGAAGCGCTGGCCGACCCGCTGGTGCATCTGGTCCGCAACGCCATCGACCACGGCGTGGAAATGCCCGACCTGCGTGAAGCGCAGGGCAAGCCGCGGATGGGCCATGTGCGCCTGTCCGCCCAGCAGGAAGGTGACTACGTCAGCATCGAGGTGCAGGACGATGGCGCCGGCATCGACCCGGAAAAGCTGCGTGCCAAGGCGCGCGAAAAGGGCCTGATCGATCCGGAAGCCGCTGCCCGCCTGAGCAGCGAGGAATGCCTGCACCTGGTGTTCCTGCCCGGCTTCTCGACCAAGCAGCAGGTCACCGATATTTCCGGCCGCGGCGTCGGCATGGACGTGGTGCAGTCGCGCATCCGCGAACTGAGCGGCCAGATCCAGATCCAGTCGGAACTGGGGCGTGGCAGCCGCTTCCTGATCCGCGTGCCGCTCACCCTGGCGATCCTGCCGACCCTGCTGGTGCAGGCCGGCGAGGACGTCTACGCGCTACCGCTGGCGCGTGTGATGGAAGTGCTGCACGCACCGCGCACGTCGCTGGGCTGGTTCGATGGCCGCGCCGTGCTCGACCGCCGCTCGCACACCCTGCCGCTGGTCGACCTGCGCCAGTGGCTGGATGTGACGCCCGCCGCGTCGACCCTGCTGACCATCGTGGTGCTGCAGGCCGGTGAAGCGCGCTTCGGACTGGTCGTGGACCAGGTGCGCGGGCGCGAGGAAGTGGTCATCAAGCCACTGCCGAAAGCCCTGCGCGGCCTGCGCGGTTATGCCGGTGCAACCTTGATCGGCGATGGTCGCATGGCACTGATCCTGGACGTGGACGGCATCCGCTGAACCCCGCCGGGCATGACCCGGCGACCCGAAAACTGTGACTACCGTCTGTACGCGTTCTCCCGGTGTCTCAAGTCCCATTCATACAAGCCGATACCGGAACCATGGATAGACTCAGCCTCATTGGACTCTTTCTCGCCCTGGCCTCGCTGGTCGGTGGCAGCATCCTCAAGGGCGCCGGCCTGGCATCGCTGTGGTCGCCTGCGGCGTTCGTGATCGTCATCGTCGGCACCGTTGCCGCGATCCTGCTGCACACTTCGCCGGCAGTGTTCAAGCATGCGTTCAAGATCGTGCGCTGGGTCGTGCGCCCGCCGCACAGCGATCGCCGCGAACTGATCCAGCAGATCGTCGAGTGGAGCAACATCGCCCGTCGCCAGGGCCTGCTGGGCCTGGAATCGCAGGTGGAAGCGCAGCAGGACCCGTTCCTGCGCAAGGGCCTGCAGCTGCTGGTGGACGGCATCGAGCCCGAATCGATGCGGCACATGCTGGAAATCGAACTGGGCAGCCAGGAACACCAGGACCAGGCCGGTGCCAAGGTATTCGAGGCGATGGGCATCTACGCGCCCACGCTGGGCATCATCGGCGCCGTGCTCGGCCTGATCGCGGTGATGAAGAACCTGGCCGACCCGAGCAAGCTGGGCCACGGCATCGCTGCCGCGTTCACCGCCACCATCTATGGCATCGCCTCGGCCAACCTGCTGTTCCTGCCGATCGCCGCCAAGCTCAAGAGTGTGATCTCGCACAACACGCGCGACCGCGAAATGGTCATCGAAGGCCTGATATCGATCGCCCAGGGCGAGAACCCGCGCAACATCGAAACCAACCTCTCCGGCTTCCTGCACTGACATGGCCCGCCGCAAGCACCACGAAGAGCACGCCAACCATGAAGCATGGGCGATCCCCTATGCCGACCTGATGACGCTGCTGCTCGCCTTCTTCGTGGTCATGTACGCGATCTCCTCGGTCAACGAGGGCAAGTACCGGATCATGGCCGACGCACTCACCGATGCCTTTGGTGGTGCGCCGCGCACGATCAACCCGGTGCAGGTCGGCAACAAGCAG
The DNA here is from genome assembly GCF_030291095.1 of Stenotrophomonas sp. 59. Lineage (NCBI taxonomy): Bacteria > Pseudomonadati > Pseudomonadota > Gammaproteobacteria > Lysobacterales > Lysobacteraceae > Stenotrophomonas > Stenotrophomonas sp. 59. Next base: position 2,150,729 of record NZ_CP127408.1, on the reverse strand, counting down.
GTGCAGGGCGGCGGCTGGGACAGCCCGTCGGTGATCAAGTCCGGCACCAAGGTCGGCCCCTCCGCGCCGGCGCCGTCGCACGACCCGACCCTGCTGCCGTCGATGGCGTCGCAGATGCGCATGCCGGTTTCGGTGCACAACCAGGAACAGATCGCCCGTGCCGAGCGCCAGCTCAACAGCATCGCCGACCGCCTCACCGCCGCGCTGGCGCCGCTGATCGACCGCGGCATGATCAGCGTGCGCCGCACCGAGCTGTGGATCGAAGTGGAGATCAACAGCGACATCCTGTTCCCCACTGGCTCGGCCGCGCTGGACGTGCATGCACGGCAGACGCTGGCCAGCCTGGCTGAGGTGCTGCGTGACGTTCCCAACAGCGTGCGCGTGGAAGGCCATACCGACAACGTGCCGATCGCCACCGCCACCTTCCCCTCCAACTGGGAGCTGTCGGCCGGACGCGCGGCCAGCGTCGTGCACCTGTTCGCCGACCAGGGCGTGCAGCCGTCGCGGCTGGCGATGGTCGGCTATGGCCAGTTCCGCCCGCGCGAAGAGAACGACAGTGCGCAGGGCCGCAACCGCAACCGCCGGGTGATGGTCATCATCCTGGCCGATACCTCGCATTCGGTGGATCCGCTCGGCCAGCGCCTGAACGCGGCCACCGGCGCCACCGACACCACTACCGAACAAGCCGCCGCAACTCCGGCCAGCGCCCCCACCTCCCCCATCGCACCGGTGAAGTTGCCGCCGGTGCCGGCTGGCAGCCGTGTCGGCGCCGCCGTTCCCCCGGCAATGAAGGAGTAAACCGATGCGCATCTGGGCAGTCGCCAACCAGAAGGGCGGAGTCGGCAAGACCACCACCACCCTCGCCCTCGGCCGTGGCCTGGCCGCGCTTGGCCATCGCGTGCTGCTGATCGACCTCGATCCGCATGCCTCGCTCAGCCGCGCCTTCGGCGTGCCGGTGGATCCGCCGCCGGCCGGCGTACTGGAACTGTTCGGCGCCCCGCCGGCAGATCTTTCCAGCCTGTGCCATGCCAGCAACATCCACGGCCTGGACTATGTCTGCGCGCAGTCGGCGCTGGCCACGCTGGAACGCCGCAGCGCCAACCAGCCCGGCCTCGGCCTGGCCCTGCAGAACGCGCTGGCACGCCACCAGGGCCAGCACGACTACATCCTGCTGGACTGTGCCCCCACCCTTGGCCTGTTGATGATCAACGCGCTGGCCGCTGCCGACCGCCTGATCATTCCCACCCAGGCCGAGCCGCTGGCCCTGCATGGCCTGGACGGCATGGTCCGCACCGGCGAGATGGTCGAGCGCTCGCGCCGCCGCCCCCTGCCGATCTCGATCCTGCCGACCCTGTTCGACCGCCGCACCCGCGCCGGCAACGAATCGCTGCGCACCATGCAGGATCGTCATGGCACCCGGGTGTGGGAAGACGCGATTCCGATCGACACCCGCATCAGCAATGCCGCAGGCCTGACCCTGCCCAGTGTCGGCGAGGACTACCCAGGCCGTGGCCTGGCTGCCTACCGCCGTGCACTGAACTGGATCCTCGGCGAGGATGCCCGCGCCCTGGAGCAGGCCGCATGAACAGCACAGGCGTATTGGACGACTACCTGGACGAACTGCTGGGCGAAGCGATTGTGGCGACGCCGCCTGCCACGCCGTCACCCGACAACGCCGGCCCCTGCCCGACGAGCGCGGTAGCGCCCGAGCGTGAGCCGACCTGGGACGACCTGCCCGCCGAAGTCATCTACGAGACGGACGCCGTCGTCGCGCAGCCCGCTGCAGACGACGCAGCCCTGGAGGCCGCCTTCGACGCCGCCTCCACGCCCGCGACCGTGACCGTGACCGACACGGAACGCGAGCCCACCTGGGACGACCTGCCGGCCGAAGTGATCCATGAAACCGGAACCGTCGCCGCAGCCGAGGACACGGCCGCGCTGGAGGCCGCTTTCGAGGCCGCCACCAGCAGTAGCGCCGGGCCGCGCCCGGCGAGCGAAGCGGCCGCCGAACGCGAGCCGACATGGGACGACCTGCCCGATGAGGTCGCTCATGAGACCGCGCCCGCCCTCGCTCCGGTCACAACCAAGGCCGGCCCAGAGCCCACCTGGGACGACCTGCCCGACGAAGTGATCTACGAGACCGACGCGGCCGACAGCCATCACCTCGCCCACACTGACAGCCCGGGGCTGCAGGCAGCATTCGAAGCCGCCGCCGGTGGCGAGGATGTCCCCACGCCGCCGCCGGCCGTGGTCGCGCGCCCTGCACCGCGCCCTGCACCCGTACCTGCCCCGGCTGCACGCGCTGCAGCCGCGCCGCCCCCGCGCGTTGCCGTGGATGCCCCGGCCACCAGCCGTCCCGGCACTTGGCAGGAGCTGCAGGCACAGGCACACCAGCCCGCCAGCAGCCCACACCCGCAGAACCGCCGCGCCGGCGAGCGCACCTCGCGCTGGCTGCGCCTGCGCTGCGGGACCCAGGCGTATGCGCTCGAACTGCTGAAAGTGCAGGAAGTGGTGTTGCCGGTGCCGCTGCTGCCGTTGCGCGGCACCGCACCGGCGATGCTCGGGATCATGAACCTGCGTGGCCAGGTGGTGCCGGTAATGGACCTCGGCCTGCACCTCGGTGCCGCGGCGGCGGAAGACGACGCCCAGACCCGCATCGTGGTGCTGGAAGAGGATGGCGAGACCATCGGCCTGCGTGTGTCGGCAGTGGAAGATGTCGCCAACCTCACCGATTCGCAGATCGAACCCCCGGATACCGCCCGCATCTGCCAGATCTCCAATGATCTGTTCCGCGGCGTCGCCCGGGTCAGCCAGCGCCCGATGATCCTGCTGGACGCCACACGTCTGTTGAGTTGAACGAAAAAAGGGGACGGAGGGGATTAAGTCGCAAATGCCCGCGCCGCTCCGAGGCTGCCTGTAGCAACGGCGTCCCCGACAGGAAACGCGTCGGCGCAAAGCGCCGACCCGGCTGACGGCGGGCAGATCGCAGGGGCGTTCGCGACTTGATTCCCTCCACCCCCTTTTCACGTCCCCTTTTCAGCAGCGCCCGCATCGACGCACCGCGTCGATTCTTCTAAAGAACCCTGCCGGGGTGCCGTTATGGATCACGGAACCGTTTGTCCGGAGCAACGATGAGCACTGTCGAACTGGGTGAGGATCTCGGCATCGAGAGCAGCACCGAGCTCAAGAACCGCCTCGCCCCGCTGGTGGCGCAGGCAGGCGAGCTGACCCTGGATGCAAGCCAGGTCGCCCGCATCCACACGGCCGCCGTGCAGGTGCTGTGTGCCTTCGTGCAGGCCCGCCGCGAGGCAGGCCTGGGCACCGGCTTCCACGGTTGCACCGCAACCTTCCGTGACGCCGCGCGCCTGCTGGGCGTCACCCAGGCCCTGGGCCTGGACGTAACCCATGACAACCTGAAATCTGTGGAGAACGCTGCATGAGCGCACGTATCTTGGTGGTGGACGATTCGGCGTCGATGCGCCAGATGGTTTCCTTCGCCCTCACCTCGGCCGGTTTTGCCGTCGAAGAAGCCGAAGACGGCGCGGTCGCGCTCGGTCGCGCCAAGGGCCAACGCTTCAACGCGGTGGTCACCGACGTCAACATGCCGAACATGGACGGCATCGCGCTGATCCGCGAACTGCGCCAGCTGCCGGACTACAAGTTCACCCCGCTGCTGATGCTGACCACTGAATCGGCCGCCGACAAGAAGTCCGAAGGCAAGGCCGCCGGCGCCACCGGCTGGCTGGTCAAGCCGTTCAATCCGGAACAGCTGGTCGCCACCGTGCAGAAAGTGCTGGGCTGATCGCCCCGCACCGCTCCCCCTCTTCGCTTCCGGACCACCACTGCCATGAGCATGGACCTGCAACGCTTCCACGCCACCTTCTTCGAGGAGAGCCGCGAAGGCCTCGACGCGATGGAGGCTGGCCTGCTGGCCCTGGAATCGGGGCAGCAGGACGCGGAGATCATCAATTCGGTGTTCCGCGCCGCCCACTCCATCAAGGGCGGCGCCGGCACCTTCGGCTTCGATGCCATCGCCGGCCTGACCCACGTGCTGGAAACGCTGCTCGATGAGCTGCGTGCCGGCAAGCGGGCCCTGGAAGGCCACGCTGTCGATGCCATGTTGTCCTCGGTGGACGTGCTGCGCGCGCTGCTGCGCGAGGCCGAGCACGGCCAGGCTGCCGACCCCGCCGCTGTCGCTGCGGTGAAGGCACGCCTGGAAGCCGTTCTCTCCGGCCAGGCCGCACCGAGCGCGCCGGCCGCTGCCGCCGCCAAGGTGGACGATACGCCGGAAGCCTGGCAGATCGGCTTCACCCCGGCACCGTCGCTGTTCATGAGCGGCAACGACCCGTTGCGCATCATCCGCGAACTGGAACACCTCGGTTCGCTGCAGGTGGCCGCGCGCATGGAACGCCTGCCCGGCTTTGCCCAGCTCGACCCGCTCGAGGCCCACCTGGCGTGGGACCTGGGCCTGGTCGGCAAGGTGCCGCGCAGCAAGATCGAAGACACCTTCGCCTGGGTACTGGACGACTGCGAGCTGGACATCCGTCCGGCAGCGCCGCCGAGCCTGGCCACCCAGGCACCCGTTGCAGCAGCCCCTTCCACGCCCGCTGCCGCCGCACCTGCAGCGCCTGCTGCGCCCGCCGCCGGCGGCGCTGCCAGCCAGGAAGCCGAGACCTCGATCCGCGTCAGCGTCGACAAGGTCGATGCGCTGATCAACCTGGTCGGCGAACTGGTCATCACCCAGGCCATGCTCAAGCAGGTCTCCCACGCGCTGGACCCGGTCCACGCCGAGAGCCTGTTCGCCGGGCTTGACCAGCTGGAACGCAACACCCGCGACCTGCAGGAAGCAGTGATCGGCGTGCGCATGCTGCCGGTCGATGCGGTGTTCCGCCGCTTCCCGCGCCTGGTCCGCGACCTGTCCAGCCGCCTCGGCAAGCAGGTGCGCCTGCGCACCGTCGGCGAAGGCACCGAGCTGGACAAGGGCCTGATCGAGAAGATCGCCGATCCGCTGGTGCACCTGGTGCGCAACTCGATCGACCACGGCCTGGAAATGCCCGATGTGCGCCGCGGCGCGGGCAAGGACGAGACCGGCACGATCACCCTGGCCGCTTCGCATCAAGGCGGTCATATCGTCATTGAAGTGAGCGACGACGGCCGCGGCCTGGATCGCGCCAAGATCCTGGCCAAGGCCACCGAACGCGGCCTGGCCGTGCCGGACAACCCGACCGATTCGCAGGTCTGGGACCTGATCTTCCAGCCCGGCTTCTCCACCGCCGATGCGGTCACCGACCTGTCCGGGCGTGGCGTCGGCATGGACGTGGTCCGCCGCAACATCCAGGCGCTGGGTGGCGAGGTGCAGATCGAAAGCAGCCTCGGCGCCGGTACCCGCACACTGATCCGCCTGCCGCTGACCCTGGCCATCCTCGATGGCATGACCGTGGCCGTGGCCGGCGAAACCCTGATCCTGCCACTGGCCTATGTGCTTGAGGCGTTGCAGCCGCAGGCCGAGGACATCCGCAGCATGGCCGGCGAAGGCCGCGTGCTGCGCGTGCGTGGCGAGTACCTGCCCATCCTCTCGCTGAGCGAGTACTACGGCTACGGCAACCGTGCACCGGGCAGCGAATCGCTGGTGGTCGTGGTCGAAGGCGATGGCCAGAAGATCGCACTGGAAGTGGACGAGCTGGTCGGCCAGCAGCAGGTGGTGGTGAAGAACATCGAGAACAACTACCGCCGCATCGGTGGGGTGTCCGGTGCCACCATCCTTGGTGACGGCCGCGTGGCACTGATCGTCGACATCGGTGGGCTGGTGCGTTCGCTGCGGATGCCGCAGGCCGCCTGATCCATCCTGCATGCGTTCATGAAACCGCCGCCCTCCGGGGTGGCGGTTTTTGTTTGCGCGCGTTCTGCCATGGGGGTCAGATCCCCTTCCGCAGGAAAGGGATCTGACCCCGACAAACGGCGCCGCCCATTCCGTGAACTTCGTCGCCACGATAGTTTCGCGGGCAACCACGCCACCCAAGCGAAAGCCCTGCCACCACGCCACTTTCGCGCCTTCATCCCTACGCATCCGAATGTGATCTGCGTCCATAAAGTCCGCGCAGGTCGCGCCGTTATTCCGCAATGACGGCAGTCACCGAACCCCCACCGGGCACCACCGTTCGCTCTGCAACCACCCCCAGCCGACGCAACAGCGCCGGCGCCCTGCCCACCTGGAGCACCCTGCATGAAGTGGTTCCAAGATCTGCCCATCGCCCGCAAGCTGGCCGTGGGGTTCACCCTCACCACGCTGATGACCCTGATCCTCGGCGCGTTCGCGCTGTTGCGCCTGAGCGAAGCCAACAAGCAGCTCGGCGAGATGGCTGGCAACGACATTCCGTCGGTGCAGCATCTGGGCGAGGCGCGCTCGCAGCTGGGCGAGTTCCGCACCTATGAACTGGCCCTGCTGAGCATGCTCGACCAGCCGGACAAGGTGACCGATTACAACAAGCGCATGGACGACACGGCCAAGGCCGTGCATGACGAGCTGGCCGCGTACTCGGCACTGCCGGCGCTGGCCAAGGAACGTGAACTGTATCGCGCGGCGAACGTGCAGCTGGAACGCTACTTTGCCGCCAACAAGGCGATGCGCGCTGCCGTGGCCGCTGGTGACGGCGCCCTCGCACAGCAGATCTCCGACGAGCAGTCGCGCCCGGCGCGCCGCGACCTGTTCGCCGCGATGAAGACCCTCGGCACCCACATCGCCGGCCTGATGGACGGCAAGATCGCCGATGCCAATGCCACCCACCGCACCAGCATGATCGCCATCATCGGCTGCATCGTGCTACTTTCGCTGGTGGCCGCGGCACTGGCCACGGTCATCTCGCGCGCAGTGACCGGCCCCCTGGGCAAGGCAGTTCATGCCATCCAGGCGGTTGCCCGTGGCGACCTCAGCGTCAGCACCCAGGCCACCAGCAAGGACGAAGCCGGCAAGATGCTGGCCGCCACCGCCGACATGACCGCGATGCTGCGCCGCTTCAGCGAGCAGACCCAGCTGATGGCACAGATGCATGCCGGCCCGGACATCAGCCACCGCATTCCGGAAGACTTCCCGGGCGTCTACGGCCAGCTGGCCGGCGGCATCAACACCGTGATCTTCGAACACCTCGACGCAATCCGCGATGCCATCGACGTGCTCAACCAGTACGCCATCGGCAATCTCACCCCGGATGCACGCCGCCTGCCCGGCAGCCGCGCGATCCTGCACGAGTCGATGGATGCAGCCAAGGCCAGCCTGCTGGCAATCAATACGCAGATCCAGCAGCTGGCTGCAGCAGCGGCAGCAGGTGACTTCAGCCAACGCGGCGACGCCCAGCGTTTCCAGCACGACTTCAAGCTGATGATCGAGCACCTCAACACCATGATGCAGGTGGCTGACGGCAACCTCGGCCAGCTCTCGCAGCTGCTGCAGTCCATTGCTGCCGGCGACCTGACCGCGCGCATGGACGGCCAGTTCAATGGCGTGTTCGCGCGCATGCGTGACGACGCCAACACCACGGTCGCGCAGCTGACCCAGATCGTCGGCCAGATCCAGGCCAGTGCCTCCAGCATCACCCTTGCCGCCGGCGAGATCGCCTCCGGCAACAGCGACCTGTCGCGCCGTACCGAGCAGCAGGCCGCGAACCTGGAAGAGACCGCTGCTTCGATGGAGGAACTGACCTCCACCGTGCGCCAGAACGCCGAGCACGCACGCCAGGCCAACCAGCTCGCCATCGGCGCGCATGGTGTCGCCTCGCAGGGCGGCAGTGTGGTCGGTCAGGTGGTCACCACCATGTCGGCCATCGAAGCCTCGTCGAAGAAGATTGCCGAGATCATCTCGGTCATCGACGGCATCGCCTTCCAGACCAACATCCTGGCGCTGAATGCCGCGGTGGAAGCCGCGCGTGCCGGTGAACAGGGCCGTGGCTTTGCCGTAGTCGCCAGCGAAGTGCGCACCCTCGCCCAGCGGTCGGCCGCCGCCGCCAAGGAGATCAAGGGCCTGATCGATGATTCGGTCGGCAAGGTCGCCGAAGGCTCCAGCCTGGTCCATCAGGCCGGCAGCACCATGGGCGAGATCGTCGCCTCGGTGCAGCGCGTGACCGACATCATGGCCGAGATCTCCGCTGCCTCGCAGGAACAGAGTGCCGGCATCGAGCAGGTCAACCAGACCGTGGTGCAGATGGACGAAACCACCCAGCAGAACGCTGCACTGGTGGAAGAAGCCACTGCTGCCGCACGTGCGATGGAAGACCAGGCCGTGCAGCTGGGCGAAGCCGTAGCGCGCTTCCGGCTGGCATCGCAGGGCGTCGCCGCTGCACCGGCACGGCTGGCAAATGCGCCGCAGCCACGCCAGGTCGCGGCTGCCCTGCCCGCCACCAAGGCAGCACCGGCACGACCGTTGCGCGCATCGGCCGCCCAGCCGGCGCTGGCTGCCGAGGGTGATTGGCAGGAGTTCTGAGGACACCGGGGTCGGATCCCTCTTCCGTGGAGGAGGGATCCGACCCCACGCAGAAGGCATCCACGCATGGCGTGGATCTACCGATGCCGAGAGCCACGGAGCCGGATCCCTTTCCCACGGGAAAGGGCTCTGACCCCTTACGCATGGAAAGTGATGCAAATCTCACTTCATAATCCAATGCAGAGGCCGATATCCCCATCGAGCCTCGCGCCAACGCGTGCTGGCGCCCGCCCCTGATCACAGATTCCATGTCCGACGGCCACGACACTGAACTGCACGATGTCCACGCGGCCGACGCCGCGGACGAACGCTTCCTGGTCCGCAACCCCCGCCAGCTGCGGCAGCTGCTGCGCTCGCTGATCGACCAGCGATCACTGATCAATGCGCATATCGACGGCCGGGATCGTTCGTTCCCGACCGCCCTGCTTGATCTGGACGAGGACGAAGACTACCTGCTGCTCGACGGCAGCCCGCAGGAAGCATCGAACCGTGCCGCCGAGCAGGCCGACCATCTGCTCTGCTTCGCCCAGCTTGAACGTGTCCTCGTGCGGTTCCGCCTGCACGCGCTGCAGCGCGTGGACAACGATGGCCACGTCGCCTTCCGCGCCCCGTTGCCGGACGAACTGGTGCACCTGCAACGCCGCGAGCTGTACCGGCTCGAGACCCCGGTCACCGACTCGCCACAGCTGCTGCTGCCGCCCGGCGAAGCCCGCGCCGAAGCGCTGTCGATGCGGGTGGTGGACATCAGCGGTGGTGGCCTGGCCGTAGTGGTACCCAACGACTGCGCCGTGTTCGGCCTGCAGAAGCGCTACCCGGCGCAGCTGTCGCTGCCCGATGGCCCGGACCTGGACATCGAGCTGGTGGTCTGCAACCTGCTGCCACAGCGACAGCCCAACGGCATCGAGGTCAAGCGCGTAGGCATGCGCTTTGACAGCCTGCCGCGCGGTGGCGACAGCGCCATCCAGCGCTACATCTTCCGCATCGACCGCCAGCGCAAGGCCCGCCGCAACGGCGAGCTGTAGGGCGCGTTCAATGGGTCATGCCGGCCGCTGGCCGGCAACCCGCACATTGCCGTTGCCGGCCAACGGCCGGCACTACCGATCTTCGGCGGATCCACGCCATATGCGGATGCCCGCCCCGCCCCGGTAGATCCACGCCATGCGTGGATGCCTCCCCCCGGCACCTAAAGTCCCCCCACGCAGGGCCGATATCGAGCCTGACACCGGGACTTCCGGCAGAACCAGGACCCCTCGATGAACGACAAGACCAGCTCCGCCGCCAGCGCCGGTGGCGAATTCCTCAGCTTCACCCTCGGCGCCGAGCATTACGGCGTGGACATCCTCAAGGTGCAGGAAATCCGTGGCTACGATGCGGTCACCCGCGTGCCGGATGCCCCGGACTACATCAAGGGCGTGATCAACCTGCGCGGTACCATCGTGCCGGTCATCGACCTGCGCCTGAAGCTGCGCCTGGACAATGCCCGCTACGACGCCTTCACCGTGATGATCGTGCTCAACGTCGAAGACCGCGTGGTCGGCATCGTGGTCGACAGCGTGTCGGACGTGATCCCGCTGTCGGCCGAGCAGATCCGCCCGACCCCGGAGTTCGGCGCTGCGGTCGATACCCGCTTCATCTCCGGCATCGGCACCCACGACGACCGCATGCTGATCCTGCTGGACATCGAGACCCTGCTCGACAGCGCCGACATGGGCCAGACCACCCTCGCCGAAGACGCTGCCGCCTGACCCAGCGGACCTGCTTCACGTTCTGGTCACAAAACCCTTCAGTTCCCCCCGGCAGTGCCGATAGGGGGACAGAAGCCGGTCGCGCAGGAGCGCGCGGAACCGGAACGACCATCACCATCCCCGGAGATACACCTCGATGAAGTCCCTGCTTGCGTTCGTCTCGGCCGCTGTCCTGGCCACCACCGCTTCCTCCGCGTTCGCCCAGGCGGCCGACATGATCCCGCCGGAACTGGCCCCGCGTTCGGTCGGCAAGGACGGCATGGTCTGTGGCAAGGTCGAAAAGGCCCGCTACGCAGAAGGTTCCGAAGGCCAGCCGACCTTCCTGTACATGGGCGGTGCCTTCCCGCGCCACACCTTCTCGGCCCGCATCGCCGGCGAGAACCGCGGCAAGTTCTCCTTCCCGCTGGAAACCCTGGAAGGCAAGACCGTGTGCGTGATCGGCAAGATCCAGCGCGACGCCTCGCGCGCGGAAATCGAAGTCAGCTCGCCGGCGGGCCTGAAGCTGGCCAACATCAAGTAATCCGCTGTCCGTCGAACCACGCCGGAGCTCGTGCCGGCGTGGTTTCTGCTGCAACCGGGCCCGATGCCCGGACGCGTCTGCCTTAGGAGATCGCAACGCCCATGCCGTGGATCAACAACCTGAAACTGATGCCGAAGCTGCTGTTGACCTTCGGTGTCCTCCTGCTGGTGATGCTGCTGCAGGGCATCGTCGCCTATCGCGGACTGCATTCGCTGAACAACGTCACCACCGAGTTGGCCGGTTCGCGCATGGAAAGCATCCGCATGGCCGGCGAGATGCGCGGCATGCTGGGCGAGTACCGCAATGCCGCCTACCAGCAGCTGATCCGCGCCAGCGATGACGTCAAGTCCGACGCGCGCAAGCAGGCCGTCGACCTGCGCACCAGCATGGACACGTCGATCAAGGACTACCCGAAGCTGGTCGACAACGCGCAGCAGAAGAAGCTGTTCGATACCTTCGCCAAGGAATGGAAGGACGCCCTGGCCTCCTATGACAGCGTCACCGAGATGCTGGAACTGGACCTGCCGGACGATGCCATCGATACCTTCGTGGGCGAGACCCGCACCAAGCACCGCAAGGCTGCTTCGGCGCTGGAAGCGCTGATCGCCGAAGACAACCGCCTCGCCCGCGCCTCGCGCGAAGAGGCCGCGTCCACCTATTCCGCCTCGGCCGTGCTGACCGTGATCGCCCTGCTGGGCGGCGCCGCACTCGGCCTGGTGCTGGTCTGGCTGTTCGCCCGCGCCCTGGTCGGCAGCGTGCGTGGCGCCGTGTCGGTGGCCAATGACGTCGCCGGCGGCAAGCTCGATGGCCATATCGATGTCAGCCGCCAGGACGAAGTGGGCGAGCTGATGCAGGCCATGCAGCGCATGCAGCGTGACCTGCGCGAGCGCATCGAAACCGACCAGGCCGTTGCCCGCGAGAATCTGCGCATCCGCACCGCGCTGGACTACAGCTCCACCGGCGTCTACCTGACCGATACCAGCAACACCATCGTCTACAGCAACCGCGCCCTGCAGCAGACCCTGAGCCAGTACCAGGACGAAGTGCGCCGCGACCTGCCGGACTTCGACGCCCAGGCCTCGCTGATCGGCAAGCCGGTCACCGTGCTGGAACACCGCGGCGAGATGGACCAGACCCTGCTGGGCAACCTGAAGGCGCACGGCGTCGCCCGTCGCCCGATGCAGTACGGCGATGCCCAGTTCGCGCAGGTGGTGTCGACCATCCGCAATGAAGGTGGTGACACCGTCGGCTACGTGGTGGAATGGCGCGACCGCACCCAGGAAGCCCTGGTCGAAGCCGAAGTAGCACGCGTCATCGCCCAGGCGGCTGCCGGCGACCTGTCCGGCCGCATCGACGCCAGCGACAAGGAAGGCTTCTTCCTGCAGCTGGCACAGCAGATCAACGGTCTGCTGGACGCCAATGCCGGCAGCATCGAGCAGATCTCCGGCCTGCTTGCCGCACTGTCGCAGGGTGACCTGACCGTGCGCATGCACGGCGATTACCAGGGCGTGTTCGCCCGCATGCGCGACGACGCCAACGCCACCGCCGCACAGCTGAGCGAGATCGTCACCCGCATCAAGCAGTCCAGCCGCGCGATCAGCTCGGCCGCCGGCGAAATCGCCTCGGGCAACAGCGACCTGTCGCGCCGTACCGAGCAGCAGGCCGCGAACCTGGAAGAGACCGCTGCTTCGATGGAGGAACTGACCTCCACCGTGCGCCAGAACGCTGAACATGCCCGCCAGGCCAACCAGCTCGCCATCGGCGCGCACGGTGTCGCCTCGCAGGGCGGCGACGTCGTCGGCCAGGTGGTTACCACCATGTCGGCCATCGAAGCCTCGTCGAAGAAGATTGCCGAGATCATCTCGGTCATCGACGGCATCGCCTTCCAGACCAACATCCTGGCGCTGAATGCCGCGGTGGAAGCCGCCCGTGCCGGTGAACAGGGCCGTGGCTTTGCCGTGGTCGCCAGCGAAGTGCGCACCCTCGCCCAGCGCTCGGCCGCCGCAGCCAAGGAGATCAAGGGCCTGATCGATGATTCGGTCGGCAAGGTCAACGACGGCTCGGCACTGGTACACAAGGCCGGCGCGACCATGGGCGAGATCGTCGCCTCGGTGCAGCGCGTGACCGACATCATGGCCGAGATCTCTGCGGCTTCGCAGGAGCAGTCGGCCGGCATCGAGCAGGTCAACCAGACCGTGGTGCAGATGGACGAAACCACCCAGCAGAACGCTGCGCTGGTGGAAGAAGCCACCGCTGCGGCCCGTGCGATGGAAGAACAGGCCGGCCACCTCAGCGAAGCCGTGTCGATCTTCGTGGTCGACGAAGCCGAGACCGTGGTTGCCCCGCCGCGCGCCGCTGCCCCGGCCCCGCGTGCTGCTGCACCGGCAGCACCGGCTCCGGCCGCCCCGCCCGCCCGCCGCACCGCGGGTGGTCGCCCGATGGCCACGGAACTGGCCGACGGGGACTGGCAGGAATTCTGATGCCTGCCTGACCTGACGCACGAGAACGCCCTGGCCCTGCGCTGGGGCGTTTTCGTTTACGGGGTATCTGGGGCATCTGATTGTCCAGCCAACGGCGAAGCCCCTCCGGGTGGTCGCGGAAAGCACTTGGCTAGCGAGGGTTGGCCGGGAGGGTGGGTTGCGCAGGGGACGCCGTGAACCCGTCCCTGGGGGCTTGGCCGCGGCATCCATGCCGCGGACACCCCTGCGCAACCCACCCTCCCGGCCACGGACACTTTCCGTGCGCGTCCATCCCGGATTGAAGAATGAAGAGCAAGAGCAACAGCCGCATTGCTTCCGGGGTCAGATCCGTTTTCCACAGGAAAACGGATCTGACCCCTCTTTCCACTTGGAAACCCAACGCTCTTTCCGTCCGACACCGAAGTGCCGAGAGGGCTGGGCCGGGGTGGGCAGGCAGGACCGATGGCGCCATCGAGCCCCCAAGGGTGAGGGCGCTTTGCTTGCGAAGCACTGCTTCGCAAGCGCCCGAACGCACAGCCGCCAGCGGCTGGGCCGGACCCCGGAGGGGGGTTTACGGCGTGTCCTGCCTGCCCACCCCGGCCCAGCCACTTACTGACAATCCAGTGCCGACCAACCGCTGTTGCTGTTGCTGTTGCTGTTGCCGTTGCTTCAAAAGCCTGCCGCAGGCAGCGCCGCAGCCGCCGCTGCAAGAAAACCTGAATACGTTCGGACACGACACCTCAATCCCCCGCCCCAGCGGCCGATAACGGGGTTGTCACCGCTTGTCCCGCCGTGACCGGCTCGGCGCCGCCCGCCCGTTTCGACCTGGTCCTGCTCGATGAATCTCCTGCATCGCTGGCAACACTACTTCAGCAATCTCTCCGTCCGGCGCAAGCTCAACCTGCTGACGCTGCTCATCGCGCTCGGCGTGATCGCGCTCTCGGTGATCGCCGCCCGCATGCAGTACCTGGACCTCACCGAGACCCGCAAGACCGCGCTGAAGACCCAGGTCGAACTCAGCTACGGCATCCTGCAGCACTACCATCGCCTGGCCGGCACCGGCGAGCTCAGCGAGGACGCCGCCAAGGGCGCCGCACTGCAGGCGCTGGAATCGATGCGTGCCGAGAACGATACGTACTACTTCAACATCTACGACACCGGCTACCGCCTGCTGATGCACCCGTTCCGCAAGGACCTGGTCGGCAAGGACATGAAGGACTTCCGTACCGACGACGGCGTGCGCATCTACTACGACCAGGTCGAAGCGGCCAAGGCCGGCGGCGGCTTCGTCAACTATCGCTGGGCCAAGCCCGGCAGCAAGGGCGAAGTCGAGAAGGTCGCCTACGCCGGCCTGTTCGCGCCCTGGAACTGGGTGGTCAGCAGCGGCGTCTACATGGACGACGTGCAGCAGCAGGCGCTGGTGTTCACCGCCATCATGGCAGTCTCCGGTGGCGTGCTGGTGCTGATCGTCCTCGCCCTGAGCTGGGTCATCGGCAACCGCATCGCGCGCCCGCTGAAGCAGGCCACCGCCGTCGCCGAAGGCATCGCCAATGGCAAGCTGGACAGCCACATCGGTCCGCAGGCGCATGACGAACCCGGCCGCCTGCTGGAGGCCATGTCCGGCATGCAGCAGCAGCTGCACGCGGTGATCGGCGGCCAGCGCGAAATGGCCCGCCGTCACGATGCCGGCGAACTGAGCTACCGGATCGACGCCAGTGCCTTCCCCGGCGAGTACGGGTTGATGGTGCAGGAGACCAATACCCTGGTCGGCAGCCACGTGCAGACCCTGCATGACGTGCTGGACGTGGTACAGCAGTACGCGGTCGGCGACCTGAGCCGCGACATCGCCCGCTACCCCGGCGAAAAGGCGGCGATGACCACCACCGTCGACACCGTCAAGGCCAACCTCGGCCGCATCAACGCCGAAATCAAGCAACTGGCCAGTGCCGCCGCTGCCGGCGACTTCAGCCGTCGTGGCGACGCACAGCGCTTCGATCACGATTTCCGCCTGATGCTGGAAAACCTCAACGCGATGATGGCGGTCAGCGATGACAACCTCGGCAAGCTCTCGCAGCTGCTGTCGGCGATTGCCGAAGGTGACCTGACCGCGCGCATGCAGGGTGACTACCAGGGCGTGTTCGCGCGCATGCGTGACGACGCCAACACCACGGTCGCGCAGCTGACCCAGATCGTCGGCCAGATCCAGGCCAGTGCCTCCAGCATCACCCTTGCCGCCGGCGAGATCGCCTCCGGCAACAGCGACCTGTCGCGCCGTACCGAGCAGCAGGCCGCGAACCTGGAAGAGACCGCTGCTTCGATGGAGGAACTGACCTCCACCGTGCGCCAGAACGCCGAGCACGCACGCCAGGCCAACCAGCTCGCCATCGGCGCGCACGGCGTCGCCTCGCAGGGCGGCAGTGTGGTCGGTCAGGTGGTCACCACCATGTCGGCCATTGAAGCCTCGTCGAAGAAGATCGCCGAGATCATCTCGGTCATCGACGGCATCGCCTTCCAGACCAACATCCTGGCGCTGAATGCTGCGGTGGAAGCCGCGCGCGCCGGTGAGCAAGGCCGTGGCTTTGCCGTGGTTGCCAGCGAAGTGCGCACCCTGGCGCAGCGGTCGGCCGCCGCCGCCAAGGAGATCAAGGGCCTGATCGATGATTCGGTCGGCAAGGTCGCCGAAGGCTCCAGCCTGGTGCATCAGGCCGGCAGCACCATGGGCGAGATCGTCGCCTCGGTGCAGCGCGTCACCGACATCATGGCCGAGATCTCTGCCGCGTCGCAGGAACAGAGCGCTGGTATCGAGCAGGTCAACCAGACCGTGGTGCAGATGGACGAAACCACCCAGCAGAACGCCGCGCTGGTGGAGGAAGCCACGGCGGCCGCACGTGCGATGGAAGACCAGGCCGCGCAGCTGGCCGACGCCGTGGCGATCTTCCGCCTCGACAACCAGGTTTCCGCCGCAGTGAAGGCTGTGGCGGAACGCGTGGA
This sequence comes from Stenotrophomonas sp. 59, assembly GCF_030291095.1. Taxonomy (NCBI): domain Bacteria; kingdom Pseudomonadati; phylum Pseudomonadota; class Gammaproteobacteria; order Lysobacterales; family Lysobacteraceae; genus Stenotrophomonas; species Stenotrophomonas sp. 59. The sequence continues at coordinate 2,134,541 of NZ_CP127408.1, read as the reverse complement.
ACCGGCGCGCGTCACCACCGTGGCCCGTCCGCAGCCGACCCGCACGCCCGCGCCGGTCCGCCGCAGCAGCAACGCCAGTACTTTCGTGGCCAGCGACAGCGACTGGCAGGAATTCTGAGACCCACCCGCGGTGGCTTCGGCCACCGCCCTCGCCGATGGACACGTCCCCCGTGCAAAGTCCTACTCCCATCGTCACCGGCCCGCGCGAATTCGAGTTCGCCGACCGTGATTTCCGCCGCGTCTGCGACCTGATCTACCAGCGCGTGGGCATCGCCCTGGCGCCGGCAAAGCGCGACATGGTGTATGGCCGCCTCTCACGCCGCCTGCGCACGCTGGGCATGCGCAGCTTCCAGCAGTACCTGGACCATCTGGAGCAGGAAGACGGCGACGAGTGGCAGGCGTTCACCAACGCCCTGACCACCAACCTGACCTCGTTCTTCCGCGAGCCGCACCACTTCGACAAGCTGCGCGAAGAGCTGCAGCAGCGCTCCGGCCGCACGCCGCTGCTGCTGTGGTCGTGCGCGGCGTCCACCGGCGAAGAACCCTATTCGATGGCGATCACCGCCTGCGAGGCCTTCGGTACGCTGAAGCCGCCGGTGCGCATCGTCGCTACCGACGTCGATACCCAGGTACTGGCCACCGCCGGCCGTGGCGTCTACAACATCGATCGCGTCGCCAACCTCGACCCCGACCTGCGCCGCCGCTACTTCCAGCGTGGCAGCGGTCCCAACGAGGGCCAGTGCCGCGTGCTGCCGGCGCTGCGTGAGCTGATCGAGTTCCGTCCGCTGAACCTGCTCGCCCCGCGCTACGACGTCGGCGGTCCGTTCGACGCACTGTTCTGCCGCAACGTGATGATCTACTTCGACAAGCCGACCCAGCGCGCCATCCTCGGCCGCCTGGTACAGCACCTTGCAGACGATGGCCTGCTCTACACCGGACACTCGGAGAACTACCTGCACGCCGCCGACCTGATCCAGCCCTGCGGGCGCACCCTGTACCGCCGCGCGGCAAAGGCCGGCGCATGAACGCCTCACTGCGTACCGACGATGTGATGCGCTACCAGGATGCGCGCTTCCAGACCATTGCCGCCAAGCTGCTCCCCACCCAGTACCTGGTGGTCGATGACACCACCGCGCTGACCACCACCCTGGGTTCGTGCGTGGCCGCCTGCCTGCGCGACCCGGTGCTGAAGATCGGTGGCATGAACCACTTCCTGCTGCCGGAAGGCAACGCCGGCGACGGTGCGCCCGCGCGCTACGGCAGCTATGCGATGGAACTGCTGATCAACGACATGCTCAAGCGCGGCGCGCACCGCAAGCGCATCGAGGCAAAGGTGTTCGGCGGCGCCAACGTACTGAAGGGCTTCACCAGCAATCCGGTCGGCACCCGCAACGCCGAGTTCGTGCGCCAGTACCTGCAGGCCGAGCATATTCCGATCATCGCCGAGGACCTGTGCGGCATCCATCCGCGCAAGATCTGGTTCTTCGCCGATACCGGCCGCGTGGTGGTGCAGCGCCTGCCGCATGCCCACGAAGCCGAAGTGGCCGCTACCGAATCGGCGGTGCGTGCGCGCCTGTCCAAGGCTCCGGTCACCGGTGGCGTGGAGCTGTTCGAATGACCCTGACCGGCAACGCCCCCTGCCGGGTCCTGATCGTCGACGACTCCGCCGTCGTGCGCCAGATGCTCACCGAGATCCTGTCCAGCGACCCGACCATCGACGTGGTCGGCACCGCAGCGGACCCGTTGCTGGCGCGCGAGAAGATCAAGCGCCTGGCCCCGGACGTGATCACGCTGGACGTGGAAATGCCACGCATGGACGGCCTGGCCTTCCTGGAAAACCTGATGCGGCTGCACCCGCTGCCAGTGGTGATGATCTCGTCGCTGACCGAACGCGGCGCCGACACCACGCTGCAGGCGCTGGCATTGGGCGCGGTGGACTTCGTCTCCAAGCCCAAGCTGGACGTCGCGCGCGGCCTGCAGGGCTACGCCGATGAGATCATCGCCAAGGTCAAGATGGCGGCGCGCTCACGGGTGCGCCCGCTGGTGCGTGCGGCCGCTCCGAAACTCCTGCTGGAAGCAGCTCCTGCAATGCGCCCGGCTGCACCGCAGTTCCGCACCACCGACCGCCTGATCGCGATTGGTTCTTCGGCCGGCGGCACCGAAGCGCTGCGCGTGGTGCTGGAAGGCATGCCTGCCGATGCTCCCGCCGTGGTGATGACCCAGCACCTGCCCGCCAGCTTCAGCAGCGCCTTCGCCGAGCGACTGGATCGGCACTCGGCGATGGCCGTGCGCGAGGCCAGCGATGGCGAAGCGGTACTGCCCGGCCATGCCTACCTGCCCCCAGGCGGCAAGCACCTGCGCATCATCCGCGACGGTGCGCGCTGGCGCTGCCGCGTCGACGATGGCCCGGCGGTGAACCGTCACAAGCCCGCGGTCGACGTGCTGTTCCGTTCGGTCGCGCAGAGCGCGGGCGGCAACGCCATCGGCGCCATCCTCACCGGCATGGGTGACGACGGCGCGCGCGGCCTGCTGGAAATGCGGCAGGCCGGCGCACCGACGCTGGTCCAGGACGAAGCCACCAGCGTGGTCTGGGGCATGCCCGGCGCCGCGTTCAAGCTCGGCGCGGCCGAGGAACAGGTACCGCTGGAACGCATCGCCGAACGCCTGCTCGCCCTCGCCCGCGGCTGATCGCCCGCAGCATCGCACCGTCTCATTCACTCTTTCAGATGCCGGCCCCGGAAGGGCCGGCGCGGCTGTCATGTTTTTCCAAGGAGTTTGACCATGGCCCTGCGTCTCTTCCGTTACCCACCGTCGCTGCTGGCGGCCGCCACCGATGCTCCGGTCGACATCGCCGCTGCGATCGCCCATTGCAATGCGTTCCCGATCAAGGAATTCGCGCCGCGCTGAGGAACCGCCCCCTACCTTCGGTCCTCGCCGGGCATCAACCGCCAGAGCGCGCACAGAGCCTCATTCTCGTTTTCCCAAGGAGTACTACCGTGGCATTACGCCCAACCTGCCTCACCGCCGCGATCGCGGCCATCCTGCTGCTGGCCCCGTCGGCCTACGCCAACGACGAAGCACCCACACCCACGCCTGTCGTGGCTTCCGCAGTCACCAGCGGGTCAACGCTCGATCCAGCAAAGGATGCGGCGACCGCGCCAGAAGTGGCGCACGCGCCCCCCGCAGCCGATCCGGCCATCGAGACTGTCACAGCCGCCGTGGCGTCCCCTCTCGACTACAGCAGCCTGCAGCGCATCAGGATCACCTCAGGGCTGGGTGCCGGCCCCAACGGCAATCGCGTGGGCGATCAGGTGCTGCGCCTGGTGATGCGCGCCGACACCGCTGCCGTCACCGCGGCCAAGGTCGGCCTGTCTGCTCTGGCGTTCGTCACCGGCGTGGGTGACATCGGCACCAGCAACAGCTTCAGCAAGAACAACGTCCGTGGCGAAGACATCCACTCTGTGCCCAGCCCGGCCTTCGGCGCATTGCCCGGCATGATCCGCGAGCAGCTGGCACTCTATTTCGCGGCCCATCCCGGCGCCATTCCCAGCGACGAGCGCACCGTGGAAGCCAGCGCCGGTCAGTGGTCGCTGGTGTACCAGAAGCTCAGCGACGCAGAGACCCCCTACGAGCTGCGCCACGATGTAACCATCGGCTTCCCGGTGGTGCGCAAGCTGTTCCGCACCGCCAGTGGCGGCCAGGGCGTGCGCTGCCAGGACGAAGCACGGGTTGCCCCGCTGCAGGAATGGCAGGCAGACGACTATGCGAAGGCCAAGGCCGCCTCGCGTGACTTCGCAGAGGCCTGCATCGCGCGTTTCGTGGCTGAGCTGCCCCGCCTGTTCCCCGACCATGGCGTGTTGCCACAGCCTGCGGTGGAAGCCGAGCTCCCGGCAGAAGCGCCGGCCGCAACCGAGGAAGCGGCCGCCGTTACCCAGGCCTGACGCCCCGGTAGTGCCGGCCGCTGGCGCACAACGTGGCCTGGGGAATGCCCGCTGCCGCCTTTCAGCAGGGGGCCCGCCCAAGGCCGCCTGTGCTATTCCACTTTTCAAGGAGTTTCATCATGGCATTACGCCTGATTTCACCACGCAGCATGCTTGCCGCGGCCTGTCTGTTGCCCACGCTCGCCAGCGGTGCAGGTCGAACCGATGGCGCTCCATCGACACCCACGGCGCCCCTCGCGCGCTGGAGCGAACACGTGGCGATCAGCGCCGGCGCCGGCCAGCAGATCCATGACCACCACCCCGATGTGGTACTGCGCATCGTCACCCCGGAAGATGGCGAGCGCATCACTGGCGCGGCGAAGACCGGGCAGTTCGTGCGCCAGGTCTTCGGTGCCAGCTCCACAACGCGCTTTGACCCCAGGTATCTGCGCGGAACGAGTGTACGTGCAGTACCCAGCCCTGCCATGGAGCTCATGCCCGGTTTGCTCAATGACTGGTTGGAGCGGTACTTCACCGTGTTCCCGAGCGCTATCCCCCAGGGTCGAACGCTGTTGAGGGTGGAGGCAAATCAGTGGGCGCTGGTCTACCAGAGGCCCAAGGCGGGGCAACAGCTCTATCAGCTCAATCACTTTACCCGCCTGCGCCTGCAACAACCCGACGGCAGCACGGTGGATGCAGCGTATTGCAATGATCCCGGGCGCGACGCCACGCTCGAGCAATGGCAGGCCAATGACTACGCGCGCCTTCGCGCCAGCGCCAGGGAACTGGCCGCCTCCTGTGTGCAGCGCCTTACCAGCAAGCTGCCACAGTTCTTCCCGGAGCCGCTGCCAACAGCCGGCAGCGGTGACGGTACGGCGCGCGTGCGGGTCTTCAACTCGGCAACGGAACGGGTCACCATGCTCAGCGATGCCTACTGCCTGGCCGACGGCAGCCGGCGCTTCGATGATCCGCGCTGGCCGGCCTCCAGAGACGTCGCCGCGCAGGACAGCGAGGCGGGTAACGTCAGCCTCGGCATCGCCGAAACGGAAACCATGCGCAGCCTGAAGTCGCCGAAGTATCGCGAATATGCCGTGCAGGCAGGGCAACCGTTGATCTTCGACGCGGACGTCCGCTACCGGGGCGCGTTCTGCAGCGGCACGCTGGCTGTACAGATCATTCCGGTCACTGGTGTGGACTACGAAGTGAAGTTTGATACCGTGGGTCAGGTCTGCAGACTGAACGTCCATAGTGTCGATCGCGAAGGTGTCCGCCTCGCCGTGCCGGCCAGGCGCGCGCCAGAGACGTGCACGCGTCCAGACGTGGACTACACGACGCTCACAGCGAAGACGCCACGCGAACCACTGGACGCCATGGGCGTGTTTCTGTTCACCGACAGTGGGTTGCAGGTACAGCCCGCGGACCGGGACAGCGCACCGCTGCAGCTGGCCGACGCTCCTGCCGGCGCTGCGCGACTGGAGATGCTGCTGCAACAGATGCTGGCAGAGCCGGGAACCCGCGCCTGCGTGATCGTGCCTGAACACGATCATGCCAGCCCATTGAACACGCTGCTGCGCGACTACGTGCTGGAACACGGTTCGGCATTGCCTGGTTTGTGGGAGACCGCCGCGACGGTCAATCAGGCGCGCCGGGCGGTCCCGGCAGCGCCGATCGATCTGCAGGCCGCCGTGCAGCACTGCCAAACGCTGGGCCGCTTGAACTTCCGAGTGCAGTGACGCATCTTCTGCCGATGCCGGAACACGAGGTGCGGTAGCGCCGGGCCATGCCCGGCGAGCGCAGCGCGGTATCGCCGCGCAATCCGGCACCCATGCAAAAACGCCGCGACCCCTCCTGGGATCGCGGCGTTTGGCTTCATCGAAGTGCCGGCCAGCGGCCGGCACTACCGCATCAGGCAGCGACCGTCTTGGCCACGTCCTGGTATTCCTCGATCTGGTCGAAGTTCATGTAGCGGTAGATCTCCGCACCATTGGCGTTGATCACGCCGATGTCCGCCATGTACTCCTCCTTGGTCGGGATGCGGCCCAGGCGCGAGCAGATCGCCGCCAGTTCCGCCGAACCCAGGTACACGTTGGTGTTGCGGCCCAGGCGGTTCGGGAAGTTGCGGGTCGAGGTCGACATCGCGGTGGAACCTTCGCGGATCTGCGCCTGGTTGCCCATGCACAGGGAGCAGCCCGGCATTTCCATGCGCGCGCCGGTGGCGCCGAAGGTGCCGTACACGCCTTCCTTGGTCAGCTCGGAGGCATCCATCTTGGTCGGCGGGGCCACCCACAGGCGGGTCGGCAGGTCACGCTTGCCTTCCAGCAGCTTCGCAGCGGCGCGGAAGTGACCGATGTTGGTCATGCACGAACCGATGAACACTTCGTCGATCTTGGCACCGGCCACTTCGGACAGGGTCTTCACATCGTCCGGGTCGTTCGGGCAGGCCACGATCGGCTCGTGGATGTCGGCCAGGTCGATCTCGATGACGGCAGCGTATTCGGCGTCGGCATCCGGCTCCAGCAGCTCCGGGTTGGCCAGCCAGGCTTCCATCTTCTCGATGCGGCGCTGCAGCGAGCGCGGATCCTGGTAACCCTCGGCGATCATCCACTTCAGCAGCGTGATGTTGCTGTTGAGGTACTCGATGATCGGTTCCTTGTTCAGGCGCACCGAGCAACCGGCAGCCGAACGCTCGGCCGAGGCGTCGGACAGTTCGAACGCCTGCTCGACCTTCAGCTCCGGCAGGCCTTCGATTTCCAGGATGCGGCCGGAGAAGATGTTCTTCTTGCCAGCCTTGGCCACGGTCAGCAGGCCCGACTTGATCGCGTACAGCGGGATCGCATTGACCAGGTCACGCAGGGTCACGCCCGGCTGCATCTTGCCCTTGAAGCGCACCAGCACCGACTCCGGCATGTCCAGCGGCATCACGCCGGTGGCAGCGGCGAAGGCGACCAGGCCCGAACCGGCCGGGAACGAAATGCCCACCGGGAAACGGGTGTGCGAGTCGCCGCCGGTACCGACGGTGTCCGGCAGCAGCATGCGGTTGAGCCAGCTGTGGATCACGCCGTCGCCCGGGCGCAGCGAAACGCCGCCACGGGTGGAGATGAACTCCGGCAGGGTGTGGTGGGTCTTCACGTCCACCGGCTTCGGATAAGCGGCGGTGTGGCAGAACGACTGCATCACCAGGTCGGCCGAGAAGCCCAGGCAGGCCAGGTCCTTCAGCTCGTCGCGGGTCATCGGGCCGGTGGTGTCCTGCGAGCCGACCGAGGTCATCTTCGGTTCGCAGTAGGTGCCCGGGCGCATGCCCTGGCCTTCGGCCAGGCCACAGGCGCGGCCGACCATCTTCTGCGCCAGCGAGAAGCCCTTGCCGGTGTCGACCGGCTGCACCGGCAGGCGGAACAGGTCGGTCGGGGCCAGGCCCAGCGCTTCACGCGCCTTGCCGGTCAGGCCGCGGCCGATGATCAGCGGAATGCGGCCACCGGCGCGCACTTCGTCGAACAGCACGTCGGACTTGACCTGGAACTCGGCGATCACTTCACCATTCTTCAGCGCCTTGCCTTCGTACGGACGCAGCTCGACCACATCGCCGTGCTCCATCTTCGACACGTCCAGCTCGATCGGCAGTGCGCCGGCATCTTCCATGGTGTTGTAGAAAATCGGAGCGATCTTCGAACCCAGGCAGACGCCACCGGCGCGCTTGTTCGGGATGAACGGAATGTCATCGCCGGTCCACCACAGCACGCTGTTGGTGGCCGACTTGCGCGAGGAACCGGTGCCGACCACGTCGCCGACGTAGGCGACCAGATGGCCCTTGTCCTTCAGGTCGAGGATCTGCTGGATCGGGCCGCGCTTGCCGTCTTCTTCCGGGGTGAACGGCGCGTCGTCGCGCTTGTTCTTCAGCATCGCCAGGGCGTGCATCGGGATGTCCGGGCGGGTGGTTGCGTCCGGTGCCGGCGACAGGTCGTCGGTGTTGGTCTCGCCCGGCACCTTGAACACGGTGACGGTCAGGCTCTGCGGCACTTCCGGGTTGCTGGTGAACCACTCGGCATCGGCCCAGCTCTGCAGCACGGCCTGGGCGTTGGCGTTGCCGGCCTTGGCCTTTTCCTGCACATCGTGGAACGCATCGAACACCAGCAGGGTCTTCTTCAGGCCGTTGGCGGCGATGGTGCCGACGCTGGCGTCGTCCAGCAGCTGCACCAGCGGGGCCACGTTGTAACCGCCGAGCATGGTGCCCAGCAGTTCGGTGGCGCGCTCGCGGCTGATCAGCGGGTTCTGCTCGCTGCCCAGCGCGATCGCGGCCAGGTACGAGGCCTTGACCTTGGCTGCGTCATCGACGCCGGCCGGCACGCGGTGGGTCAGCAGGTCGAGCAGGAACTCGGCCTCGCCCTGCGGCGGGTTCTTCAGCAGTTCGATGACATCGGCCGTCTGCTGCGCGCTCAGCGGCAGCGGCGGGATGCCAAGCGCAGCGCGCTCGGCGACGTGGTGGCGGTAGGCTTCCAACATGACAACTCCCGGGTAATGCGTAGGTTGAAAAAACAAAATGGGCTCAGGCTTGCGGCACGATCAGCTTCAGGCCCTTGAAGTAGTCGCGGTAAAACGTGTCGTTCCAGGTGATCAGGCCATCGCACTGCAGCAGTGCGTGGGCACCGACCATGAATTCGTCCAGGCTGCGGCGGCTGCCGCTGCGCTGGCGATGGCGGCGGTGCATCTCGCCGGCACGCAGCGCCGACTTGGCCTCCATCGGATTGAAGTGCACGCCCATCTCTTCCAGTGCTTCCAGCACTTCGGCGCCGCCGCGCAGCGATGCGCAGACTTCGGCCAGGGTCGCGCCACACACCACTACGCGGCCACCGACCAGACTTTGCCGCAGGATGGCTTCCACTGCATCGGCCTGCGGGCCGTTGCTGAGCAGCTCGACCAGCACCGGCGAATCGACGGCGATCATCACGGCTTACTCCTCGTCACGCACCGCGCGTACGGCTGCGTCGGACGACTCGAAGCCATCCAGCGCGAACTTGCCGCGCGCCCGTGAAATGGCATCGTCAACACTCTTGCGGAGGATGATGCGGCTGCCGTCCAGCTCGACCTTCAGCAGCGTGCCCTTGGTCAGGCCGAGGGCATCACGCACCGCCTTGGGCAGGGTGATCTGTCCGCGTTCTGCAACAGTGGCTTCCATCAGTAGGCCCTCCAGAGTATGCACAAATTATACATACTTCCCCGGGCATACTTCCACCCTGAACAGGACCGGCGACCCGCCAGCCCTTGCCTCGCAAAGGATCGGCCACAAACGTGACATACGCCATACACCTTCCCCTGTAGTCTGGAACCGATGCCGCAGGCCGGACCCGGCCCGGGTGAATCCATTCAGTTTCGGGTTCATACTGGAACTTCCGGGGCCACCAGGCCCGCGGCGACCGCAAGCAGGCCCGCCCACGCGCGAGCCACTGCAAGCCATCCGCAAGAAGGAGTTACCCCGCATGAGCGATTCGTTCTCCACCCGCAGCCAGCTGAACGTCGGCGGCAAGACCTACGACTACTTCAGCCTGCCCACGCTGGGCCAGCGCTTCGATATCTCCCACCTGCCCTATTCGATGAAGATCCTGCTGGAGAACCTGCTCCGGCACGAGGACGGCGGCGCAACCGTCGGCCCCGACCACATCGAAGCCGTGGCCCGCTGGAACCCGTCCGCCGAGCCGGACACCGAAATCGCCTTCATGCCGGCGCGCGTGGTCCTGCAGGACTTCACCGGCGTGCCCTGCGTGGTCGACCTGGCCGCGATGCGCGATGCGGTGGTCAAGCTCGGCGGCTCGCCCGAGCAGATCAACCCGCAGATTCCCTCCGAACTGGTCATCGACCACTCGGTGCAGGTCGATGTGTTCGGCAAGCCCGACGCGCTGGACCTCAACGGCAAGATCGAATTCCAGCGCAACCAGGAACGCTACGGCTTCCTGCGCTGGGGCCAGAAGGCCTTCGACAACTTCAAGGTGGTACCGCCCAACACCGGCATCGTCCACCAGGTGAACCTGGAAAACCTGGCCCGCGTGGTGATGACCGCGGACAAGGACGGCAGGGCGGTGGCCTACCCCGATACCGTGTTCGGCACCGACAGCCACACCACGATGATCAACGGCATCGGCGTGCTCGGCTGGGGCGTGGGCGGCATCGAGGCCGAGGCGGCCATGCTCGGCCAGCCGTCGTCGATGCTGATCCCGCAGGTGGTCGGCTTCAAGCTGACCGGCAAGCTGCCCGAAGGCGCCACCGCCACCGACCTGGTGCTGACCGTTACCCAGATGCTGCGCAAGCTGGGCGTAGTCGGCAAGTTCGTCGAGTTCTACGGTGACGGCCTGCAGCACCTGCCGCTGGCCGACCGCGCGACCATCGGCAACATGGCCCCGGAATACGGCGCCACCTGCGGCATCTTCCCGATCGACGCCGAATCGCTGAACTACCTGCGCCTGTCCGGCCGCAGCAAAGAGCAGATCAACCTGGTCGAGGCCTACGCCAAGGCGCAGGGCCTGTGGCACGAGCCGGGCAGCCCGCACGCCCAGTACAGCACCACGCTGGAACTGGACATGGGCACGGTGAAGCCGTCGCTGGCCGGCCCCAAGCGCCCGCAGGACCGCGTACTGCTGGAGGACGTGCAGAAGAACTACCGCGAAGCGCTGGTCGGCATGACCGCCAACCGTGACAAGCGCAGCGAGGATGTGTCCTCGTTCGTCAATGAAGGCGGCGGCGCCGCGGTCGGCAACGAGCAGCTGGCCAAGGGCTTTGCCGACATCGAGATCGAGAACCGCAAGGTTCGGCTGAAGGACGGCGCGGTGGTCATCGCCGCCATCACCTCGTGTACCAACACCTCCAACCCGGCGGTGATGATCGGTGCCGGCCTGCTGGCGCGCAACGCGGCCGCCAAGGGCCTGAACCGCCAGCCGTGGGTGAAGACCTCGCTCGGCCCAGGCTCGCGCGTGGTTACCGATTACCTTGAAAAGGCCGGCGTGCTGAAGGAGCTGGAGAAGATCGGCTTCTACGTGGTCGGCTACGGCTGCACCACCTGCATCGGCAACTCCGGCCCGCTGCCGACCGAAGTCAGTGCCGGCATCACCGCTGGCGACCTGGTGGTGACCTCGGTGCTGTCGGGCAACCGCAACTTCGAGGGCCGCGTGCACCCCGAAGTGAAGATGAACTACCTGGCCAGCCCGCCGCTGGTGGTCGCCTACGCCATCGCCGGTACCACCGACATCGACCTGACCACCCAGCCGCTGGGTACCGGCAGCGATGGCCAGCCGGTGTTCCTGCGCGACATCTGGCCGAGCAACAAGGAAATCGGCGATGTCATCGCCGCCACCATCGGCCCGGAGATGTTCAAGCAGAATTACGCCGATGTGTTCAAGGGTGACACCCGCTGGAATACCATCGCCTCGCCGGACGGCAACCTGTACGAGTGGAGCGATGCCTCCACCTACATTAAGAACCCGCCGTACTTCGATGGCATGACCATGCAGACCGGCAGCATCGACGACGTGCATGGCGCACGCGTGATGGGCCTGTTCGGCGACTCGATCACCACCGACCACATCTCCCCGGCCGGCAACATCAAGAAGGACTCGCCGGCAGGCCGTTTCCTGCAGGAGCGCGGCGTGCAGCCGGCCGACTTCAACAGCTACGGCAGCCGCCGCGGCAACGATGACGTGATGGTGCGCGGCACCTTCGCCAACATCCGCATCAAGAACCTGATGTTCGGTGGCGAGGAAGGCGGCAATACCCTGTACTACCCGGCCGGCGGCGGCCAGCCGGAGAAGCTGGCGATCTATGACGCGGCCATGAAGTACAAGGCCGACAAGGTGCCGCTGGTGGTACTGGCCGGCAAGGAGTACGGCACCGGCTCGTCGCGTGACTGGGCGGCCAAGGGCACCCTGCTGCTGGGGGTGAAGGCGGTCATCGCCGAAAGCTTCGAGCGCATCCACCGCTCCAACCTGGTCGGCATGGGCGTGCTGCCGCTGCAGTTCCGCAACGGTGAGAACGCACAGAGCCTGGGCCTGGACGGCTCGGAGGTGATCGACATCACCGGCCTGCAGGACGGCGCCAGCAAGCGCGCCACGGTCACCGCCACCAAGGCCGATGGCACGAAGAAGACCTTCGAGGTGTCGGTGATGCTGCTGACCCCGAAGGAAGTTGAATACTTCCGCCATGGCGGCCTGCTGCAGTACGTGCTGCGCCAGCTGGCCAGCAAGTAGCGTTCCATCTGTGGGGCCGAGCATGGGCTCGGCCCCACAACAGCCAGGCATGGCCTGGCTCTACTGGACGGAGTGCCCTGGGTGGGTGCGGACCTTGGTCCGCACTGCATTACGGCCCGACGCCGTAGATCCGCCACGGCGCCGCACTCGGCCCAACGTCGTACACCAGGCCGCGCAGGCCCTCCGGCATGATCGTCCCGCCATTGGCAGCGCCGGTATTGAGCACGGTCACCACCATCTCGAACGCGGGATGTGGCGCCTGGCCGATGCGCGAACAGACCACGCCACGGTCTTCGTAATGCACCACCGGGGTAAATCCACCATCGCCGCAGGCCACCGCGATGAAGCGGTAGCCGCGATCGTCGGCACTGCCCGGCATCAGCGCATGCGCGGCGTAGGACACGCGCCCCTGCCCGCCGGCATAGGCCGGCACGTGGACACGGAACTGGCCGATGTCGCCCACCGCCAGCACGGGAAAGTCCAGCTGCCGCATCGGCGGCGGCATCGGCTCGGCACGCAGCGGAACCGCAACGGACAGCAACAGGCCACAGAGGCATGGCTTCATCGGGATCTCCTGTTTGAGAAGACCCCATGGTCGATCACGACCCCATGCGACGTATCTAGGAATGCAATGAAATGTGGCAGGCATCGGCACGCGCCGATGCCCATCCACACCCACCTCTCAGCGGCGCGGTGCGTCCGGGTCGGTGCGCAGCGCCTTCAGCAGGCCCCACATGTAGAACGCCAGCGTGAACGAGAACGGCAGGCCGCACAGCACCACCGCCGTCTGCATCGCGCTGAAGTTGCCGGCCAGCAGCAGGCCCACGCTGGCCACGGTGATGCCGGCCGCCCAGAACACGCGCAGCCAGATCGGCGCGTCGTGGCCGTCCTCCACGCCGTCATCGACACGACGGGTGCACAGGTTGGCGATCATCAGCGTGCCCGAATCAACCGGGGTCAGGAACAGCACGAAGCCGATCACCACCGCGGCACCGGCCACGTACGGCGCTGCAGGCAGGTACTCGAGCAGCTTGAACAGCGTCATCGCCGCATCGTGCTGGGCCACCTCACCCAGGATCGCCTGGCCGTGGTTCAGCACCAGGTCGATGGCGGTATTGCCGAAGATCGACAGCCAGGCCAGGGTGAAGCCAAGCGGGATCAGCAGCACGCCCATGATCACTTCGCGGATGGTGCGGCCACGCGAGATGCGCGCCACGAAAAGACCAACGAACGGTGCCCAGGCAATCCACCACGCCCAGTAGAACAGCGTCCACGAGCCCATCCACTCACGGCCCTTCGGGTCGTTGAGGTACATGTCGAAGCTCTTGCGCACGAAGGCGCCCAGGTAGTCGCCGGTGTTCTGGATCAGGCCATCGAACAGGTGCAGGGTCGGGCCGGTCACCAGCACGAACAGCAGCAGGCCGCACAGCAGGCGCACGTTGAGGTTGGAGAGCCAGGCGATGCCCTTCTCCACGCCCGCAACCACGCCGATGGTGGCCACCACCATCATCACCAGCACGATCGCCACCAGCACCTGCGGCGTATCCGGGATGTGGAACAGGTAGACCAGGCCGGACTGCACCACCAGCGCACCGATACCAAGGTTGGTGACCATCGAGATCAGCGTGGCGAGGATGCCGAAGCCATCGACCATGTCGCCGATGCGGCCATGGATGCGCTCACCGAAGATCGGGTACAGCGCCGAGCGCAGCGCCAGCGGCAGGTCGCGGCGGTAGGCGAAGTAGCCCAGCGCCACGCCCACCAGCGCGTACAGCGCCCAGCCGTGCAAGCCCCAGTGCAGGAAGGTCAGCACCATCGCCTCGCGGCCGGCGGCCACGGTACCGCCAGGCTGCCCGGGCGGGTTGAGGAAATGGTCCAGCGGCTCGTAGGCGCCGTAGTACAGCAGCGCGATGCCGATGCCGGCCGAGAACAGCATCGACACCCAGGCCACGTAGCCGAACGCCGGTGATTCCTCGTTGTGGCCCAGGCGGATGCGGCCATACGGCGAGAACGCCAGCCACAGCACGAAGCCCAGGCACAGCACGATCAGCAGCATGTACCACCAGCCGAACGCCGCCGAGACCTCGGCCTGCGCCCATTGCAGCCAGTGCTCGCTGCCTTCGGGATAGAGAACGGTGAGCAGCCCGAGGATGCCGATCGACACCGAGGAACTGAAGAACACAAAACGGTTCAAGCGCAGGGGCGAACGCTTGGGATGAGCCAGGGAAGACATGGGGTCGTCTCATCAAGTCCGAGGGAGCACATGGGCGGGGCCGGACCGGTAAACCGGGCCCATGGCGTGGGGCGCGAGCGCATCCTAGGGTTTATTGATTGAACGTTCAATCAATAAAAAGCATAATGGCGGGCAGCCCGATCCTTCGGGTCGCAATCCGTGGAGAGACAATGCCGAAGAAAGGCGTGGAACCGGTACGGCGCGAACAGCTGATCCGGGCCACTTTCCAGACCATCGACGAGATCGGCATGGCCGATGCGACCGTCGCCACCATCGCGAAGAAGGCCGGGCTGTCCAGCGGCATCGTCGCCCACTACTTCGGCGACAAGGACGGCCTGCTCAATGCTGCAATGCGGCAGATCCTGCGCGAGCTGAAGGACGCGGTCGCCCGCTGCCGGGCCGACGTCGGCGACGACCCGCGCGACCAGCTGCGCGCCATCGTCGATGGCAACTTCGACGACAGCCAGATCAATGGCACCGCGATGCGCGTCTGGCTCACCTTCTGGGCCGCGAGCATGCACCAGCCGGAACTGGCCCGGCTGCAGCGCGCCAACGACCAGCGCCTGTTCTCCAACCTGTGCCACCAGTTCAACCGCCTGCTGCCCCACCCGCAGGCCCGCCTGGCCGCCCGTGGCCTGGCCGCGATGATCGACGGCCTGTGGCTGCGCGGCAGCCTGGTCGGCGGCCAGTTCAACGCCGAGAAGTCCCGGCGCATTGCCTACGGCTACATCGACTTCCAGTTGCAGGCTGGCGCGCTATAAGCGCTTCAGCACCCGCCCCCTTCCAAGGAGTACGCCCCATGACCACCCTGCCCGTCCAACAGCTCTACATCCACGGCCAGCGCGTCGACGCCACCAGCGGCAAGACCTTCAAGACCGTCAACCCGGCCACCGGTGAAGTGATCGCCGAGGTGCAGGTCGCCAGCCAGGCCGACGTCGAGCGCGCCGTGCAGAGCGCGGCCGACGGCCAGAAGGTGTGGGCCGCGATGACCGCGATGGAGCGTTCGCGCATCCTGCGCCGCGCCGTCGAGATCCTGCGTGAACGCAACGACGAGCTGGCCCACCTGGAAACCCTGGACACCGGCAAGGCGCTGGCCGAGACCACCACCGTGGACATCGTCACCGGTGCCGACGTGGTCGAGTACTACGCCGGCCTGGCCACCGCCATCGAAGGCATCCAGCTGCCGCTGCGCGAATCGAGCTTCTTCTACACCCGTCGCGAGCCGCTGGGCGTGGTCGCCGGCATCGGCGCCTGGAACTACCCGATCCAGATCGCCATGTGGAAGTCGGCCCCGGCGCTGGCCGCGGGCAATGCGATGGTGTTCAAGCCGTCCGAAGTGACCCCGCTGACCGCGATCCGGCTGGCCGAGATCTACACCGAAGCCGGCGTGCCGGCCGGCGTGTTCAACGTGGTGCAGGGCCCCGGCCGCGAGATCGGCCAGTGGCTGACCGAGCACCCGGTGATCGAGAAGATCTCCTTCACCGGCGGCGTCGCCACCGGCAAGAAAGTGATGGCCAGCGCCGCCTCCTCGTCGCTGAAGGAAGTGACCATGGAACTGGGCGGCAAGTCGCCGCTGGTGATCTGCGATGACGCCGACCTGGACCGCGCCGCCGACATCGCGGTGATGGCCAACTTCTTCAGTTCCGGCCAGGTCTGCACCAACGGCACCCGCGTGTTCGTTCCGCGCAGCATGCTGGCCGCGTTCGAAGCCGCCGTTGTCGAGCGCGTCAAGCGCATCCGCATCGGCGACCCGATGGCCGCCGAGACCAACTTCGGCCCGCTGACCAGCTTCCCGCACATGGAAAACGTGCTGCGCTACATCGAGAGCGGCAAGGCCGAAGGCGCCCGCCTGCTGACCGGCGGCGGTCGTGCCACCGAAGGCGCGCTGGCCAATGGCGCCTACGTGCTGCCGACCGTGTTCTCCGACTGCCGCGATGACATGACGATTGTCCGCGAAGAAATCTTCGGGCCGGTCATGAGCATCCTCGCCTACGACGACGAGGACGAAGTGGTGCGCCGCGCCAACGACACCACCTTCGGCCTGGCCGCCGGTGTGGTCAGCAAGGACGTCAGCCGCGCCCACCGCATCATCCACCGCCTGGAAGCCGGCATCTGCTGGATCAACACCTGGGGTGAATCGCCGGCCGAAATGCCGGTGGGTGGCTACAAGGAATCCGGCGTCGGCCGGGAGAACGGCATCTCCACCCTCGGCCACTACACCCGCATCAAGTCGGTGCAGGTCGAGCTGGGCGACTACGCCAGCGTGTTCTGACCGGCGCGCCCTGCGCGCGCCCCATCGTCCGGCCATCGTGCCGATCCGACATTCCGCCGGGACGCCTGCATGCAGCGCGCCCCGGCCTGCAGGAGACACCCATGAGCACCCATAACGAGTACGACTACATCATCATCGGCGCCGGTTCGGCCGGCAACGTGCTGGCCACCCGCCTCACCGAAGATGCCGATGTCAGCGTGCTGCTGCTGGAAGCCGGTGGCCCGGACTACCGGCTCGACTTCCGTACCCAGATGCCTGCCGCGCTGGCCTTCCCGCTGCAGGGCAAGCGCTACAACTGGGCGTACAAGACCGATCCCGAGCCCTTCATGAACAACCGCCGCATGGACTGCGGCCGCGGCAAGGGCCTGGGCGGCTCGTCGCTGATCAACGGCATGTGTTACATCCGCGGCAACGCGATGGACTACGACAACTGGGCCAGCATGCCGGGCCTGGAAGACTGGACCTACCTGGACTGCCTGCCGTACTTCCGCAAGGCCGAAACCCGCGACATCGGCCCCAATGACTACCACGGTGGTGATGGCCCGCTGCGCGTGACCACGCCGAAGGCCGGCAACAACGAGCTGTTCGCGGCGATGGTCGAGGCCGGCGTGCAGGCCGGCTACCCGCGTACCGACGACCTCAATGGCTACCAGCAGGAAGGCTTCGGCCCGATGGACCGCACGGTGACCCCGAAGGGCCGTCGCTCCAGCACTGCCCGCGGCTACCTGGACCTGGCCAAGCCGCGTCCGAACCTGACCATCGTCACCCACGCGCTGACCGACCGCATCCTGTTCTCGGGCAAGCGTGCGGTGGGCGTGCAGTGGCTGCACAACGACCAGCCGCAGCGTGCCACCGCCCGTCGCGAAGTGCTGCTGTGCGGCGGCGCCATCGCCTCGCCGCAGATCCTGCAGCGCTCCGGCGTCGGCCCGGCCGACCTGCTGCGCAGCTTGGACATCGACCTGGTGCACCACCTGCCGGGCGTTGGCGCCAACCTGCAGGACCACCTGGAAATGTACCTGCAGTACGAGTGCAAGAAGCCAGTCTCGCTGGCGCCGGCACTGAAGCTGTACAACCAGCCGGCGATCGGCGCCGAGTGGCTGTTCCTGGGCACCGGCATCGGCGCCAGCAACCAGTTCGAGGCCGGTGGCTTCATCCGCAGCGACGCCGAATTCGACTGGCCGAACCTGCAGTACCACTTCCTGCCGGTGGCGATCAATTACAACGGCTCCAACCCGATCAAGGCACACAGCTTCCAGATGCACGTCGGCTCGATGCGCTCGCCCAGCCGCGGCCGCATCCACGTGCGTTCGAAGGACCCGCGCGAACATCCCAGCATCCTGTTCAACTACATGTCACACGAGCAGGACTGGCGCGAGTTCCGCGCGGCGATCCGCATCACCCGTGAGATCTTCGCGCAGCCGGCACTGGCCCCGTACAGCGGCCGCGAGATCTCGCCGGGCAGCGCGCTGCAGACCGACGCGCAGATCGATGCGTTCGTCCGCGAGCATGCCGAGACCGCCTACCACCCGTCGTGCTCGAACAAGATGGGCCATGCCGATGACCCGATGGCTGTGGTCGATGGCCAGGGCCGCGTGCACGGACTGGAAGGCCTGCGCATCGTCGATGCCTCGATCATGCCGCAGGTGGTGACCGGCAACCTCAACGCGCCGACCATCATGATGGCCGAGAAGCTGGCCGACGTGATCCGCGGCCGCACCCCGCTGGCCCGCAGCACCGCGCCGTACTACAAGGCCAATGGTGCACCGGTGCGCAAGCAGGGCTGAGCCAGCCGCTCACGGTGAAACACCCGCCGGGCATGGCCCGGCGCTACCAGGCGCGTCCTGCCTTCGGTAGCGCCGGGCCATGCCCGGCGCCGTTTGACGCGTTCGCACAATGCGCCACGCAAACCCCTCTTCGCGTTTTCCCTACGGCGGGGTATGCTGCAATGAACGGCCATTGTCGCTACGCTCAGGGCCGGAACCTAATACATCACGATTCCTGGAGGGGGAATATGAGTCTGGATCGTCCCTGGCTGCAGAGCTATCCGAAAGGCGTTCCCGCCGAAATCGACGTCAACGAGTTCCATTCGGTAGCTTCGGTCTTCGACGCTTCCGTCGCGAAATTCCGCGACCGTCCGGCCTACTCCAGCTTCGGCAAGGTGCTCACCTACGGTGAGACCGATGCGCTGGTCACCCAGTTCGCGGCCTACCTGCTGGGTGAGCTCAAGCTCAAGAAGGGTGACCGCGTCGCCCTGATGATGCCCAACTGCCTGCAGTACCCGGTGGCCACCTTCGGCGTGCTGCGCGCAGGCCTCACCGTGGTCAACGTCAACCCGCTGTACACCGCCCGCGAGCTGAAGCACCAGCTGGTCGACGCCGGCGTGACCGCGCTGGTCGTGGTCGACAACTTCGGCGATACCGTCGAGCAGGTCATCGCCGACACGCCGGTCAAGCACGTGATCACCACCGGCCTGGGCGACCTGCTCGGCGCCAAGGGCGCGATCGTCAACTTCGTGCTGAAGTACGTCAAGAAGATGGTGCCCAACTACCACGTCAAGGGTGCCGTCCGCTTCAGGCAGGCACTCAAGCTGGGCAGCCGCCACGCGCTCCCGCCGGTCGAGATCGACCACGACGACATCGCCTTCCTGCAGTACACCGGCGGCACCACCGGCGTGGCCAAGGGTGCGATGCTGACCAACCGCAACCTGATCGCCAACATGCAGCAGGCCTCGGCCTGGATCAGTGCGTCGGGCATCGAGATGGGCAAGGAGTGGATCATCACCGCCCTGCCGCTGTACCACATCTTCGCACTGACGGCGAACGGCCTGGTCTTCATGAAGTTCGGTGGCTGCAACCACCTGATCACCAATCCGCGCGACATGAAGGGTTTCGTCAAGGAGCTCAAGTCGGTGCGCTTCACCGCCATCACCGGCGTCAACACGCTGTTCAACGGCCTCCTCAATACCCCCGGTTTCGACACGGTCGACTTCTCGTCGCTGAAGGTCACCCTGGGCGGCGGCATGGCCGTGCAGCGCGCCGTGGCCGAACGCTGGAAAAAGGTGACCGGCGTTACCCTGGTCGAGGCCTATGGCCTGACCGAGACGTCGCCGGCGGCCTGCATCAACCCGCTTACCCTCACCGAGTACAACGGTTCGATCGGCCTGCCGATCCCGTCCACCGATGCCTGCATCAAGGATGACAACAGCAACATCCTGCCGCTGGGCGAAGTCGGCGAACTCTGCATCAAGGGCCCGCAAGTGATGAAGGGCTACTGGCAGCGTCCGGAGGAAACCGACAAGGCCATCGACGCCGACGGCTGGCTGCACACCGGCGACATGGCGAAGATGGACGAACACGGCTTCTTCTACATCGTCGACCGCAAGAAGGACATGATCCTGGTGTCCGGCTTCAACGTGTACCCGAACGAAGTCGAGGATGTCATCGCGATGATGCCCGGCGTGCTGGAAGTGGCTGCGGTCGGCGTGCCGGACGAGAAATCCGGCGAGGTGGTCAAGGTGGTCATCGTGAAGAAGGACCCGAACCTGACCGCCGAAATGGTCAAGGAACATGCCCGGGCCAACCTGACCGGTTACAAGCACCCCAAAATCGTAGAATTCCGAAAGGAGCTGCCGAAGACCAACGTCGGCAAAATCCTCCGTCGCGAACTCCGCGATACGCCCGCCCAGTAAGGGTTTCGGGCAGTTTGAACGGCTTCGGGCCCGGGACGGAAACGTTCCGGGCCCTTTCGCATGCGGCGCCCCGGTGGCGGTGTAGCATCGCCGCGTGTGTGGACCGTTCGGCCCGCCGGCCACCCACCTGACTCTGCGGGCCGCATGCCGAGGACCCTTCCATGAGTACCATCGAAAAGCTGCCCAGCAGCGGCTCGCGTTTTGCCACCATCCGTACCGAGGACAGCGCCGACGGCAATGCCCACTGGCTGTTCATGCATGCCGATGCCGCCACCGGCATCCGTCCGTGCTGCCGAAAGGACATGCTCGACGAGATGTGGAGCTTCATGGCCGCCATCACCCGCAGCCCCGCCGAGCGCCACAGCGGCACGTTGCGGCATTTCGTGCTGGCGTCCGATGCCGTCGCCTACAACCTGGGGGGCGACCTGGACCTGTTCACCCGCCTGATCCGCGAAGGCAACCGCGACCTCCTGCTGAACTACGCCCAGCGGTGCGTGGAAGGCGTGCACCACCTGCATACCGGATTCGGCGGCGACGTGCGTTCGATCGCCCTGATCCAGGGCGACGCGCTTGGCGGTGGCCTGGAAATGGCACTGGCCTGCCACACCATCGTGGCCGAGGAAGGCAGCGGAATGGGCCTGCCCGAAGTGCTGTTCGGCCTTTTCCCCGGCATGGGGGCCTATTCGTTCCTGTGCCGGCGGGTGTCACCGCACCTGGCCGAGAAGATCATCCTTGACGGCCGTGTCTACAGCGCCGAGGAAATGCATGCGCTGGGCATCGTCGATGTACTGGCGAAGAAGGGCGAAGGTCGTGCCGCGGTTGAAGAATTGATCCGCCAGCAGCAACGCACCCCGCAGTCCTATCTGGCAATGAACGCCGCACGCAGCATTGCCCAGGCGGTCAGCTACGACGAACTGCTGGAGATCACCAAGGTATGGGTCGATTCCGCCCTCGCCCTTGGCGACCGCTCCTTGCGCACCATGGATCGCTTGATCAAGGCCCAGACCCGTCGCGCCGGTCTCGACGCGGCCTGATTCATCCCCTCCCCCAGGATGGGTTCAAGCCCGGTTGGCCGCCGGGCTTTTTTTATCACGCGACACGCCCAGGCTCAGCGCGCCTCGCCATCCTCGGCGGCACCGCGCAGGCGGCGCTCGGCGCGCGCATCCAGCGCACGCCGGCCTTCCTTGATGGCGTCCTGCAGCACGCCCAGGCGTACGCGCCATTCGGCCTTCAGCTGCCAGTCGGCCATCCGCATCAACTCGCCGGCACGGTTGGACGCGCGCATCAGTCCGAGGTTGCTGGCCACGCCCTTGATCGCATGGGACTGCTCGCGGAACACCTCCCACTGCGCGGTTTCACCCGCCTGCCCGGCCTTGCCCATGCAGCTTGCTGCGTCCTCCAGGCACTGGCGGATGAACTCACGCTCGAACCCTTCACCCATTCCCAGTGACGCCAGCTCGTCCAGCACGCTGCTGTCGAGCACGCCATCCTGCACTGGCGCCGCGGGTCGCACGACCGGCGCAGCCATGGTCCTCAACTGGGCATTGCTGGCGATCTCGGCCAGGGTGTCGAGCAGCCGTACCGCCACCACGGGCTTGGCCAGGAATGCATGGGCACCGGCCTGGGTGCAGCGCTGGATCGCCTCCGGCGTGACATCGGCACTGAGCACCAGCACCGGCGTGCGCGGTCCACCGCCGGCCTGCATCACGCGCAGTTCCTTGAGCATGTCCAGCCCACTCATGCCCGGCATGTGCAGATCGACGATGACCGCATCGAACTCGCTGTCGGCCAATGCGTCCAGTACGGCTTCACCACCGTCGACGCACAGCACCCGGTGACCGGCCTTCTGCAGCAGGCGCTGCAGGACCATGCGGTTGGCCTCGTGGTCGTCGGCCACCAGGATCTGCATGCTGCGCACGCGCGCGCGATGGCGCAGGAATGGATCGGCAAAGGCAATCACGTTCCCGCCGGGCCCCGCGTCCTCCTCCCCGGACAGGGTCGGGACCGCGCCCGGCACCATCGGCTGCGGTGGCGCGAAAGGCAGCTCGACCCAGAAGTGACTACCGCGCGGTGGGTTCTCCAGATAGCCGATGTCGCCGTCCATCGCTTCGACCAGGCCCTTGGCGATGGTCGTGCCCAGTCCCGTGCCCTCATGGCGGCGCGCCATGCTCACATCCGCCTGCTCGAAGGCATCGAACAAGCGCGCACGCATCGCCGGCGCCACGCCGATGCCGGTATCGAAAATGTCGAAGCGCAGCCGCACCGCGCCGCTGGTATCAGCATGCACCACACCGACACGGATCTCGACCTGGCCGTGGTCGGTGAACTTGACTGCGTTGCCCGCCAGGTTCAACAGGATCTGCCGCAGGTGCCCGACGTCGCCGCGCACGCGCGGTGGCACGCCGTCGGCAACCTTCACCCGGTATTCCAGGCCCTTGGCCCTGGCCTGCGGCATCAGGATCAACCCGATCGCCTGGATCACGTCGGTCACGGCGAAATCCTCGGCCACCACGCGCAGCTTGCCGGCCTCGATGGCAGAGATGTCCAGCACCTCCTCCACCAGCGCCAGCAGGCTGCGCGAGGACGCCTGGATGGTACTGAGGCACTCGCGCTGCTCATCATCCAGGCGCGTGGTCGCCAGCACTTCGGTCATACCGTTGAGGCCATTCAACGGGGTGCGGAACTCGTGGCTCATGTTGGCCAGGAAGCGGCTCTTGGCCTCGCTCGCGCGCCGGGCCTCGGCCATCGCTTCGGTCAGCTGCCGCAGCAGCGTGGAGAAGTACAGCGGCACGGCGGCCAGTCCGAGCCAGAGGCCGATGGCCAGGCGGAAATTCTGCATCCAGTACGGCGTCTGGAGCACGGTGAAGCCGAAGCTCACCATGGCCATTGCCACTGCCACGTACAGGTAGTGGTTGCCGAACCGCATGCCGTTGCCGACCGTCACCCACATCACCACGATGTAGACCCAGGCCAGCGGCTCACCCATCTGCACCATGCCGGCCGCGATCAGGCCGTAGTCGGCCAGCATGCCCAGCACGCGGCGCGCGTCGGAACGTGCCGGTCGCCACAGCAGCCACCCGAACAGCAGCAGGGAGAGGCTCAATCCGGTCAGTACGATCGCCAGCACACCCACGTACTGCCCATGCGGCAGATCGTGGCGCGGCGCCGGCAACAGCACGTAGGCAAGGATCAGGCTGATCAGGACGATACGGACAATCTGCTGGCCGTGCTCGCTGTCCTGTCGCTGGGACAGGCGCAGCCGCAGCCGCGACAACAGGCGTTTCACGCGCCCAGCCCCGGGCGTGCGGACGCCATCGAATGCTCGGCGCAGATCTGGTCCAGCTGCTCACGGCCGCGCATCAGCGCATCCACGCAGCGCGGATCGAACAATCGCCCACGCTGGGCGTACAGATAAGCCAGTGTGGCTTCCATGGTCCATGCTTCCTTGTACGGACGGGGCGAGATCAGTGCATCGAAGACGTCGGCGACAGCAACGATCCGCGCTTCCAGCGGGATCGCCTCGCCGACCAGGCCATCGGGATAGCCGCTGCCGTCATAGCGCTCGTGGTGGCGCAGCGCGATGAGCGCGCCCACCTGGATGAAACGGTTCTGGCTGCCACTCAGCAGCTCGTGGCCGATGCGCGGGTGCCGGCGCATGATCGCCAGCTCCTCGTCGTTGAGTTTGCCCTGCTTGAGAAGTACCGCATCGGGAATGGCGATCTTGCCCATGTCATGCAGCGGGGCGGCCATCTCGATCAGTTTGACGTCATCCTCGGGCAGGCCCAGCTGCTCGGCGATCAGCCCGGCTACGCGGGCCATGCGTTCGAGATAGGCACTGGTGCCGGCATCACGGAACTCGATCGCCCGGGCCAATCGCGACAGGGTTTCGCGTTCGCGCTCTTCGACCTCGTGCATGCTGGCCAACAGGCGCTGCTCCAGCGACAACGCCCGCTGCTTCACGTTCTCGGTCTGCTGGCGCAGCTGCAGCAGGTTGTAGCAGCGCGCGCGCAGTTCGCGCGGGCGGATCGGCTTGACCAGGAAATCGATCACGCCTGCTTCCAGCGCTGCCTGCCGGATCGGCTCGTCACCGACCACGGTGATCAGGATCACCGGGATGTCGCGGTGCTTGGGCAGGCGACGGAAACGACGGGCGAACTCCAGCCCGTCCATCTCCGGCATGCGGTAATCGAGCAGCAGCAGGTCGACCGGGTGCGCCTCGCACCAGGCCAATGCGGTCAGCGGATCACCGAAGTCATACACGCTCAGTTCCGGCGCGATGTCTTCGATGACGTGACGCAGCATCGTCCGCGCGGACGTCTGGTCGTCAACAATGACGATGTTCAACGCGTACTCCGCCTGGTTTCTCGACCATGCTGGATCATCAGCAGGCGAGGATACCCTGCTGCTGCGAACGCTCGCACCCTGCATCGGCCCGACTCCCGTGTCATGCGTCCCGGTTCATGATCGTCATCGCATTGTGAAGCGGACTCTCCACGATGCGTCATCCCCCTGACGCCGATCAAGCCATAACGGACGTCAAGGTAGTGCATTAACGATACGCCGAGTGCGGGAGGCGTCAAATGCGCCGTCTCGTTTCGCGACGGCGCGCACAATCAGGAGTCAGAAAAGCGACTTACTGCTCCGGACGCATGTAGGGGAACAGCAGGACGTCGCGGATCGAACTGCTGCCGGTCAGCAGCATCACCAGTCGATCGACGCCGATGCCAAGGCCACCGGTCGGCGCCATACCGTACTCCAGCGCACGGATGTAGTCGGCATCGTAGTGCATCGCCTCGTCGTCGCCGCCTTCCTTCGCGGCCACCTGGGCCTGGAAACGCTGCGCCTGGTCTTCCGGGTCGTTCAGTTCGGAGAAGCCGTTGGCCAGCTCCTTGCCGTTGACGAACAGCTCGAAGCGGTCGGTGTAGCCCGGATCGTTGTCGTTGGCACGGGCCAGCGGCGAGACCTCCACCGGGTGATCGGTGATGAAGGTCGGCTGGATCAGGGTGTGTTCGACCGTGGCTTCGAAGATCTCCAGCAGCAGCTTGCCCCAGCCGTAAGACGGCTTGACGCGGATCTTCAAGCGCTCGCAATGACGCAGCAGCGCCTCACGGTCGGTGCAGTCGGCCGCGGAGATTTCCGGGTTGTGGTGGCGCACCGCTTCATCCATGCGCCAGCGACGGAAGGCCGGGCCCAGATCGATCTTCGCGCCGTCCCATTCCACTTCGGTGCCACCGTTCACGGCCTGGGCCACGTCACGGATCACGCCTTCGGTCAGGTCCATGATTTCGTTGTACGTGGCATAGGCCTCGTACAGTTCCATCATGGTGAATTCCGGGTTGTGGCGGGTGCTCACGCCTTCGTTGCGGAAGTTGCGGTTGATCTCGTACACGCGCTCCAGGCCACCCACGGTCAGGCGCTTGAGGTACAGCTCCGGCGCCACGCGCAGGTACAGGTCCAGGTCCAGCGCATTGTGGTGGGTGGTGAACGGCTTGGCCGCCGCGCCGCCGGGGATGTAATGCATCATCGGCGTCTCGACTTCCAGGAAGTCGCGGTTGTCCAGCCACGCGCGCATGGCGCGGATGATCTTCGAGCGCTTGATGAACACCGCGCGCGATTCCGGGGTCACGATCAGGTCGACGTAACGCTGGCGGTAACGCTGCTCGACGTCGGCCAGGCCATGCCACTTGTCCGGCAGCGGGCGCAGCGACTTGGTCAGCAGGCGGATCGACTCGGCCTTGACCGACAGTTCGCCGGTCTTGGTGCGGGTCAGGCCGCCTTCCACGGCGATGATGTCGCCCACGTCCCAGCCCTTGAAGGCGGTGTAGGCATCACCCAGCACGGCACCCTGCAGGAACAGCTGGATACGGCCGGACTCGTCCTGGATCTGCGCGAAACTGGCCTTGCCCATGATGCGCTTGGCCATCAGGCGACCGGCCATCTTCACCTGGCGGCCGTTGCCTTCCAGCGCCTCGGCGGTCCAGGTTTCAGCGTTGGCAAACTCCTCCTGCAGGCGGCCGGCGAAGTCCTCGCGACGGAAGTCGTTCGGGTACGCGATGCCCTGCCCACGCAGCGTTTTGAGTTTCTCGCGGCGCTCGGCGATCAACTTGTTTTCGTCAACGGGGGGGGTATCGGTAGCTTCGCTCATGGATCTGCGGGAATCGTGTAGTGAGGGGGGGTGTTGCGCCCGGCACGGCCGGCTCCACAGCATACCAAAACCGCCCTGCCCCGGCCCTGGCAGACCCGGTAGCGCCGGGCCATGCCCGGCGGTCGGTCGGCGCACGAATCCGCCGGGCGTGGCCCGGCGCTACCCCGAGGCCGCATCGGTAATGCCGGGCCGTGCCCGGCGACCGTCACCCGTTCCCGGGGAACGCCTGCCTCAACTCGTCCACCAGCACCCGCTGGTTCTCCGAATAATCGATCGGCACCGACACCAGGTGCACCCCGCCCTCGTTGAACGCCGCCTCCAGCGTCGGGATGAACTGCTCGATGGCGGTCACCTCATGCCCCTTGCAGCCATAGGCTTCTGCGTACCTGACGAAGTCCGGGTTGCTGAAGGTCATGCCGTAGTCGGTGAAGCCATCCACCGCCTGCTTCCAGCGGATCATCCCGTAGGCGCCGTCGTTGAGGATCAGCACCACCAGGTTCAGGCCCAGCCTGCGCGCGGTCTCCAGCTCCTGGCTGTTCATCATGAACCCACCGTCGCCGCACACCGCCAGCACCCGCCGCTGCGGGTACAGGATCGAGGCCATGATCGCCGACGGCAGGCCTGCACCCATCGTCGCCAGCGCGTTATCCAGCAGCAGCGTGTTGGCCACCTGGGTGCGGTAGTTGCGCGCAAACCAGATCTTGTACATGCCGTTGTCCAGCGCCACGATGCCGTCCGGCGGCATCACCTGGCGCACGTCATGCACCAGCCGCTGCGGGGTGAAACCGGCCTCCTCGGCACGGTCGGCCAGATGCTCGAGGATGGTCGCGCGCAACGGCAGCAGTGCGTCGGCGTTCGGCACTGCGCCTTCGATGCGGTCGGCCAGCTGGGTCAGCGAACGGCCGATATCGCCGATCACCTCCACCTGCGGGAAGTACACCTGCTCCACCGCCGCCTGCGAGTAACCGATATGGATCACGGTCGGCCCACCCGGACGCATCACGAATGGCGGCTTCTCGGTGACCTCATGGCCGATGGTCACGATCACGTCGGCCTGGTCGATGGCCATGTGCACGTAGTCGCGTTCGGTCAGCGCCGCGGTGCCCATGTAAAGGCCGGAGCCACCGGCCACCGCGCCCTTGCCCATCTGCGTGGTGAAGAACGGGATGCCGGCGCGCAGCACGAACGCCGACAGCGCCTCGCTGGACTGCGGCCGCGAGGCGGCCGAGGCGATCATCAGCAGCGGGCGCTTGGCATTGCGGATGATCTCGGCCGCGCGATCCAGCGCCTCCGGGCTGGCAATCGGCCGGTCCACCGCGTGCGGGGGAATCAGTGCCACGCCCTCGACTTCATCGGCCGCGATATCTTCCGGCAGCTCCAGCAGCACCGGTCCGGGGCGCTCTTCCTGGGCCACCCGGAACGCCTCGCGGACGATGGTCGGGATGGTACGTGCCGAGACGATCTGCCGCGCCTGCTTGGTCAGCGGCTTCATCGTGCTGACGATATCGACGATCTGGAAGCGCGCCTGCTTGCTGGCGACGATGCCCTTCTGGCCGGTGATCATGATGACCGGCCACGCGCCAAGCAGCGCGTAGGCGGCGCCGGTGGTGAAATTGAGCGCGCCCGGACCGAGCGTGGCCAGGCACACGCCCGGCTTGCCCGTGAGGCGGCCGTAGGTGGCGGCCATGAACACCGCCGCCTGTTCGTGGCGGGTGATTACCAGCTCGATGCTGGAATGGCGGAGCGACTCGACGACGTCGAGGTTCTCTTCGCCGGGAATGCCGAAAATGCGCTCGACGCCTTCGTTCTCAAGTGCGGCGACGAGCAGGTCTGAACCCTTGGACATGGGAATGCCGTCCTTTTTTCGCTGGACTGATGGTGGATCGTTGCAGGAAGGATGGAAGCCGCGCGTCAACGCTTGTCGAACCACACCGTCTGCGCGTTGACGAACTCGCGGATGCCGAAGTGCGAGAGCTCACGACCGAAGCCGCTCTTCTTCACACCGCCGATCGGCACGCGCGGGTCGGAGGCCGAGAAGCCGTTGACGAACACGCCGCCGGTCTGCAGCCGGCGGGCCAGCTGCATGGCTCGGGCACGGTCGCCAGTCCACAGGTTGCCGCTGAGGCCGAACTCGCTCTGGTTGGCCAGTTCCACCGCATGGTCGGCGTCACGGGCGCGGCTGATCGAGGCCACCGGCCCGAAGGTCTCGGTATCGAAGGCCTGCATGCCCGGCTCCACTCCGGCCAGCACGGTGGGCGCATAGAACGCGCCGGGACGATCGAGCTGGTGCCCGCCGACCAGCAGCTGCGCACCGGCGTCGACCGACGCGCGCACCTGCGCGTCCAGCTGTTCCAGCAGATCCTGGCGCGCCATCGGGCCGATACGGTTGCCCGGGTCGCGGCCATCGCCAATGGTCAGCGCCTGCACCTTCTGGCAGAACTGCGCCACGAAACGATCGTAGACTGCTTCTTCGACGATGATGCGCTTGCCAGCAATGCAGACCTGCCCGGTGTTCTGGAAGCGCGAGGCCACCGCCGCATCGACGGCCGCATCAAGATCGGCATCGGCCAGCACGATGAACGGATCGGAACCGCCCAGCTCCAGCACCACCTTCTTCAGCGCCTGCCCGGCCTGGGCAGCGATGCTGCGGCCGGCGGCCACGCTGCCGGTCAGGGTCACCGCGGCAATGCGGTCATCGGCAATCGCGCGGCTGGTGCCCTCGCGGCTGATGTTGGCGGCGATGAAGGTGCCCTCCGGCAGCCCGGCATCGCGCCAGGCCGCGTCGAGCAGCTGCGCGGTGCCGACGATGTTCTCGGCCGGCTTCAGCAGGAAACCGTTGCCGCCCATCAGGATCGGCACCGCTGCGCGCATCACCTGCCAGTATGGGAAGTTCCACGGCATGATGCCCAGCACCACGCCCAGCGGCAGGTAGGACACGTAGGCCTTGTCGTCGGGCACCTGGGTCGGTTCGTCGCGCAGGAACTGCGCGCCATGATCGGCGTACCAGTCACACAGCACGGCGCACTTTTCGATCTCGGCCAGCGATTCGGCCTGGACCTTGCCCATTTCGGCGGTGGCCAGCGCAGCCAGTTTCTCGCGGTCACGGCGCAGTACAGCGGCCATCGCGCGCAGCACCTCGGCCCGCTGCTCCAGGCTCCTGGCGCTCCAGGCGGCGAAGCCAACCTGGCCGCGATCGAGGATGGCTTCCAGTTCGGCGTCGGTAGCGAAGGGATGGCTGGCGATCTGCTGGCCGGTGGCCGGATCGCGGGAAATGGCGGTGGTGGGGGCAGCGGACATGCAGGTCTCCTGGTGTCTCGACAACGGGCGGCTGCCCGTCTCCTGCACAGGAATGTGGACCCGATTGATGAACGCAACAAGGCGTCTGCTTATCCTGTGACCTGCACTTACCTGCCTGAATGGGGTTGTTCGGCAGGGCTGCGCCCTGGTACGCCCCATCGCATGCGCGCTGCCGCTCCCACGCTTCGCTGCGCGAACCGCGGGCCCCACTTACCAGCCCCCAGACCCCCGCCGCCTCGCGGCCGCCCCCTGACTCAGGGGGCTCTGCCCCAGACGCTAATCGGTCGCCACAGTAGATCCACGCCATGCGTGGATGAATCTCCATCGGAATCAAATATCTCAAATCGAAAACCATCCACGCATGGCGTGGATCTACTGGCCGCCGGCCAACTGTCGAAGGCGGGGTGGGTCCGGTTGCGGGAGTGTCCGCGGCATGGATGCCGCGGCCAAGCCCCCATGGATGGGTTTATGGCGTCTCCCGCAACCGGACCCACCCCGCCATCCCACGGAATGCACGCTGTTGCCGTTGCTTCTGAGGTTGCCGGCCAGCGGCCGGCACTACCGCGGGTGCAGGGCGCAGCCCTGCCGACCAACCTACCTACGCGGCAGGTAAGTAACCAAGGAAAGGTCGTGCCGGCTCTCCGGCACCAGCGCCACGTACTGCAGGTCCAGCAACCCGCGCGTGGGATGGTTCAACTTCTTCGCACCTTCATCGAACCGCCGCACATCGTGCTCCGGCCACCACTGGCGGAACTCCTCACTATGCGCCGCGATATCCTCCACCAGCGCCAGGAACGGCGCCTTGTCCGGCGCCTGTGCCATCGCCGCGCGGAAGCCGGCCAGCAGGCCGCGGGTCATTTCTTCCCAGTTGAGGATCAGCGTGCGGTACGGCGGGTACAGGAACATCAGCCGCAGCGTGTTGCGCTCATGCGGTGCCAGCTGGCTGTAGTCCACGAACAGGTCGGCGATGGCCGGGTTCCAGGCCAGGATGTCGAAACGGGTATTGCGCACGTAAGCCGGGATCGGCTGCATCGCCTCCACCAGCTGGCGCAGGCCATCGGTCACGCTCTCGTCCGGTGATTCCAGCGGCACGCCGTAACCGGACAGCGCGAACGCATAGGCGCGCTCGTCATCGCTCATGCGCAGCACCTGCGCCAGCCGCTCCAGCACCTCGGGCGAGGCGCGCACTTCACGGCCCTGCTCGATCCAGGTGTACCAGCTGACGCTGACCCCGATGGCCAGGGCGACTTCCTCGCGCTTCAGTCCCGGGGTCCGCCGGCGCCCGGCCGGCAGGCCGAGCGTGGCAGGGTCGACACGGGCGCGGCAGGCCTTGAGGAAGCCACCGAGTTCCTTGCGTTCACTTTCGCTGCGCATCATCGCTACCGCCGTGCCCGTTGTAGCGTCGAGCCATGCTCGACGCATCTGCTACTGCGCCAACAGCAGCCGAGCATGGGCTCGGCTCTACAGAACGCGTGATCGGCCACCCTCGGCGTTGCGCACGAGGGTGACGATATCCGCGCAGGCGCGTCGATCAGGCATCGACGCGCTTGGAGCCCACGGCCAGGCCGGCCTTCAGGCTGGCCTCGACGAACTCGTCCAGGTCGCCGTCGAGCACCTTCTGCGTATCCGAGCGTTCGATGCCGGTACGCAGGTCCTTGATGCGGCTCTGGTCCAGCACGTAGTTGCGGATCTGGCTGCCCCAGCCGATGTCGGACTTGGTGGCTTCCACGGCGTCCTTTTCGGCGTTGCGCTTCTGGATCTCCAGCTCGTACAGCTTGGCGGCCAGCATCTTCATCGCATTGTCGCGGTTCTGGTGCTGGCTGCGGCCGGTCTGGCACGCCACAACGATGTTGGTCGGGATGTGGGTGATACGCACCGCCGACTCGGTCTTGTTCACGTGCTGGCCACCGGCACCGGACGAACGGTACACGTCGGTCCGCAGGTCGGCCGGGTTGATGGTGATGTCGATGTTGTCATCGATTTCCGGCGACACGAACACCGAGGTGAAGCTGGTGTGGCGGCGGTTGTCCGAGTCGAACGGCGACTTGCGCACCAGGCGGTGCACGCCGGTCTCGGTCTTCAGCCAGCCATAGGCGTAGTCGCCTTCCACGCGCAGCGTGGCCGACTTGATGCCGGCGACGTCACCACCGGAGACTTCCATCAGCTCGGTCTTCCAGCCGCGCGATTCACACCAGCGCAGGTACATGCGCAGTAGGATCTCGGCCCAGTCCTGGGCTTCGGTGCCACCGGCACCGGCCTGGATGTCGACGAACGCCGCCGCATTGTCCATTTCGCCGGAGAACATGCGCTGGAATTCCAGCTTCTCCACGTGCGCCTGGTGCTTGTCCAGGTCGGCGACCACGGCCAGTGCGGTGTCCTCGTCCTGCTCGGATTCGGCCAGTTCCAGCAGCTCGGTCGCGTCGGTCAGGCCGTCCAGCACCGAGGCGATGCCGCCCACGGTCTTTTCCAGACTGGAACGCTCGCGGCCCAGGTTCTGGGCGTACTCGGCGTTGTTCCAGACGTCGGGGCTTTCCAGCTCCCGCGTTACTTCTTCAAGACGCTCTTTCTTGGCGTCGTAGTCAAAGATACCCCCGAAGCGACAGCACACGATCGGTCAGATCGGTGATGCGCTGGCGGACAGGATTCAGTTCGATCATGTCGGCGGTTATGCATTCAAAAGATGACTGCTAATGATAGCGCAGGCCGGGGGTGCCCGGAATGAGGGACCAGGCCTGCCGCTGGGAGCCAACCTCTGGTAGACCGGCCTCTGTAGAGTCGACTGCCAGTCGACTGCTTTTCATTCAGGTTGCGGTGGAGCTCGCGCTGCGCGCGATAGTCGACTAACAGTCGACTCTACCCGCGCCTGTCGCGCCCGCGCCCGCGCCCGCCCCGCCCAGCGCCTGGCGCAGCACCGGCAGCTGCCGCCGGCTGCATGGCACCTTGGCCCCGTCGGCCATGTGCAGCAGGGCCTCGCCGCCGTCCAGCGGCTCGATCGAGCGCAGCTGGCCGCGATGGATCAGCCAGCTGCGGTGAGGGCGCAGGAACATTGCGGGATCCAACCGCTGCTCCAGCACCGCCATGGTGATCCGCAGCGGATAGTCATGTCCGCGCACCCGCAGGTTCACGTAATTGCCCGCCGCCTGGGCGTACTCCACGTCTGCGGTGGCCACCAGGAACTCCTTGCCCAGCTTGCGCACCAGGAAGTGCTGGGGGCGCTCGACCGCCGCGACCGGTGGACCGTCGTCGGGCTCGGCCAGCAGGTGTGCTTCACCCTGCCGCTGGCGACCGAACCAGGCCACGGCGTGCACGGCGATCACCAGCAGGCTGTAGGTCTGCACGTCCTTGAAGAATTCGTAGAACCATTGCGCCGGCCAGTCGCCGTAGGTGTAGTGCTGCCCGACCAGACTGAAAGCCAGCTTGCGCAGCAGCACCATGGCGCTGACGTGCAGCAGCCACCAGCCGATGCCGCCCAGCACGTAGAAGCCGATGCGACGCTTCCACGTGTCTGCGTGCAACGGCCAGCGGCGTGCCGCCGCATGCAGAAGCGCCAGCAGCCCCAGGCTTGCCAGCGCGCTGCTGAACTCCTCGATCGAGATCGCCCCAGCGGAAAAGGACTGCCCGTCGCGCAACGCCCGCATCCACTGTGCCAGCACGTTTCCTGCGGCCGTGCCCAGGAACAGCAATGACCAGAAGACGGCGGTCAGTCCACGACGCTGCGGTGGCTCGGCAACAGGGGCGGACAACGCCGCCGGATCTCCATTTTCCATGCTGACATTGTTGCCCATCCGGCCCCGCTCGCACCGGCCATTGGTCCCAGCAGCCCCACCACTGGCCCCTGAACGGCCGCCATCGCGCCCCATCCACTGGCATCCTGGCCTCGGCTGGCGGAGCGTGCAGCTTCCTCCTGATGCCTGCAGCCCATGCACCGTCGCCACGATCTGGACACCCTGCGCATCGCCGCCTTCGCCCTGCTGATCCTCTACCATGCAGCCATGGCCTACGTGGCCGGCTGGGATTTCCATCTCAAGAGCGCCTACACCGCCGAATGGCTGCAGTGGCCGATGATCGCGCTGAACCGGTGGCGCATGCCGCTGCTGTTCGCCATCAGCGGTATCGCGCTGGGCCTTTCCCTGCCCGACCAGGGCCGGCTGCAGCACACCCTCCGCCGCTCCTGGCGCCTGCTGCTGCCGCTGCTGTTCGGCATCGTCGCCGTTGTGTCCCTGCAGGCCTACTACGAAGCTCTGGACAAGGGGGACGTGGTACCCGGGCTGGCCCGGTTCCTGTGGCGCTACTGGCAGTTCCAGCCATGGCCGGGTGCGCACTTCAGTGGTGCTGCCTACGGCTTCACCTGGAACCACCTGTGGTACCTCGCGTACCTGCTGCCCTACACCGTGCTGGCGGTGGTGCTGGCCTGCGTGCTGCGACCGCTGCGCGGTGCGCTGCCACGCTGGCAGCCGAGCGACCGTCTATTGGGAATCGTGCTGCTGGTGCTGCCGGTGGCCTGGTTGGCCTGGGCACTGCTGGTGCTGATGCCGCGCTGGCCCCCCACCCACGCCCTGCTGGACGACGTATACGTGCATGCCGAGTCGCTGCCATTGTTCCTCGGCGGTTTCCTTGCCGCTCGCTGGCAGCGCGGCTGGGATCTGCTGGTGCGCGGGCGCCGTGTGACCCTGGCCCTGGCGGTGCTGGGCCTGTGCCTGGAGCTGGGCATCCGCGCACTGTCCCGCCTGCCACATGTGGGCGATCTGGATGCCTGGGTGCTGGCCCTGCCCTGGGCCCAGACCGAACGCGTTGGCCGCGCGCTCTATACCTGGTGCATGCTGCTGACGCTGTTCGGCTGGGCGCGCGTATTGCTGGACCGTCCCTGGCCAGGCCTGGCCTACTGCCGCGAAGCGGTGTTCAGCTGGTACATCCTCCACCAGACCGTGCTGATCGTCCTGCTGTACGCGCTGCGACCGATGCAGCTGGGCCCGTGGCTGGAACCGGCGTTGCTGCTGGCGGGCACTCTCGGTGGCTGCCTGCTGATCCACGAGCTGCTGATCCGGCGCTCCCGCTGGCTGCGGCCCCTGTTCGGCCTGAAGGCCGATCCGCTATCGTCACTGGTGGTACGCGCCACCACGGCGCCATGAGGACAACGGATGTTCCAGACCCACTGGCACCTGTGGCTGCAGCAGACCTTCGACGGCGGCTGGATGCTGGCGCTGATGCAGTTCATCAGCTTGCTCGGCTACGAAAGGGCCTACACCGCGCTGATCCTGCTCTGCGCGTTCGGCGCACGAATACGCGCCGGCCTGTGCGTGATGCTGGCGGTACTGCTGATGGCCTGCGCCACCCACGCGATCAAGCAGGGTGCCGCCCTGCCCCGCCCATCGGACGTGGACGCACGCGTGCTGGACAAAGGGGTGCCGTCGCATCCGTTCGTGGTCGATGGCGGAGGGCACACGTTCTGGTCCCTGCCTGATTCCCGGGCCACCGCGATGCTGCGCGCGCAGCCCGATGCCGACTATGGCTTCAACAGTGGCCACGTCGGCGTAGCCACCGCCGCCTGCGTGGGCCTGCTGCTGGCGCTCGGCATCCGCCGCCGCTGGCTGCGCTGGGCATTGGTGTTCGGCTGGCCACTGCTGATGGCGGTGTCACGGATGTACCTGGGCCGGCACTTCCTGGCCGACGTGCTGGCCGGCTGGCTGGTCGGCATCGGTGTTGCGTTGCTGGCGTGGCAGTTGATGCCAGGCATGCGCTCAAACCAGCGTTGGCAGCTGCCGGTCCTGCTGGGGCTGGGCGTGCTGATGGCCTGGGCGGCGGCAACCACCCGCTTCGTTCCGGTGGGTGAAGCCGGTCGGCTGCTCGCACTGGGCCTGCTGGTGGCGTGGCTGCAATGGCGTGGCTGGCCGATGGATCCGCAGGGTATCGTGCAGCGGATACTGCGCGTGTTGGGCGTGGTGCTGATCTACCTGCTGGTGCGGCCGTTGATCGACTGGCTTGCCGGAACTGCGGCGCTGCCGGAGGTACCGGCGACCGAGCTGCTGTGGCAGACCGTCGGCACGCTGTTGATCCTCGGCGGCGGCGTAGCGCTGGCGCGGTGGATTCCGCGCCAGCGCCTTCCGGCAGTCGAAGACGTACAGTAGATCCGCGCCATGCGCGGATAGGCCATCCCCCGGCTGTGCAGCCGCCGGGCACGGCCCAGCGCTACCGGACCTCGAACTCGCCCACCAGCACGGTTTCGGCGCGGTCCTTCAACCGCATCGTCACCATCTGGTCCTTCTGCTTCGGCGTGCCCCAGTGGGTGGTCAGGCGCAACATCAACGTCGTTGCCCCGGTCACCAGCTGCTGGCGGCTGCCGAAGTAGTTCGCTTCCACCTTGTACTTGCCCGGCTTGGCGTTGCGCAGCGAGAACTGCTCGGGACCATAGCCGCCGGTGAAGTCCTGTGACATCTGCCCGCCCTGGTAGGTCAGGCGGTTGCCGTAGTAGGCGCGCTCGCCGTTCGGGTCGGTCACCCACAGGTCCATGTCGCTGTTGTCGGCATCCCACGACAGCACCACGCGCAGGTCCAGCGGCATCGCCTGCAGCAGGCGCGGGTCGATGGCCGAGGTATCCAACCGGGGGGTGCTGCGTGCCACCAGGTTGTTCAGCTCATCCAGCGCGATCAGGGCGATGCCATCGAACCGGTTGTCCCACGGCCGCACGACCACCTGGTAGAGCGGCGCCAGCGCCTGTTGCGGCTTGCCGGCCGCTGCCAGTGCCAGGCCCAGGTCGCGGAAGCTCTGCGGTTCTTCCTGGCCCATGGCCAGCACCTGCTCGAACACCGGCACCGCCAGCGCGGGGGCATCGGCCTGCATCAGCCGGTAGCCGAGCACGCGCAGCAGGTGGCGGTTGTCCAGGTCCATCTCGGCCAGGTTCGACAACACGCGCAGCGCCAGCTCACGCTGGCCCTGCTCCAGCAGCAAGTCGGCCACGTCGAGGAAGAATGCGCTGCTGTCGGCATGTGCATCGCGCTCGCCCAGATAGCGGTCGTACAGTTGCGACGCCGGGCCCTGGCGCAAGCGCCGGGCGACGGCCGAATCCGGCTGCCACGCCGCCAGCTGGATACCGAGCTCGCCCTCGTTGGCAGCGGCGGGTGTGGCGACAAGGCTGCCGGTGACCGTGATCAGATCCAATGCCTTGTTGGATGCAGACGCCGAGCGACGTGCACGCGCGCTGCTGGCTTCCATGCGTTGCTCCGCTGCCGCCATCGGCGCGGGGGCAGGCGGAGCGGCAGGGGCGGGCGCGGCGAGCATCGCCACCGGCGCCGATTCCATCGCATGGTCCGCAGAAGCCACTTCCAGTGCCCCGCCCTTCGCCTGCGGCGCCATTCCCTTCGGCCAGCTGCGGTTCCACCACTGCTGGCGCTCCTTCCAGCGTGCCGCCACTTCATCCAGGCGCTGGCGATCTGCCGCGGCGCGATCCGCCACCTGCACTGCGAATCGTGCATCGTATTCGGTGCGAAGCGTGCCAGACGGACGGATCGCATAGCGCAGGTAGTCCTCCAGGGTCTCCAGCACGATCAGCGAGGTATCCGGCCCCACCAGGCCAAACTGCTGGGATAGGCGCTGCATGGCCTCGCGGTTGCCGCGACGGTCGATCGCCAGCTGCTGCAGGCGCGCCTGCGCCCAAAGGCCGGACAGCAGTTCGCCGTCATTGCTCTTCTGCGTCGCCGGCAGCGCTTCCCACTCGCCGCCGCCCACGCGCACCCGCATCGGCACGCCGTCGGCGGCCAGTCGTGCGTGCAGCCACAGCCAGCCCTGGGCCTCACTGCGACGATCGATCACCACGTCCTGAACGCCACGACCCGCATCAACCTGCACGTCCAACGGCGACGACAGCAACGTGCTGGCAGCCGCCCCCACATCCTTGCCCAGCGCGACAAAGCGACCGCCATGGGATTCGCTCCAGCCGCGCAGGCGCGTGCTGTCGGTGCGGGCACCAGCGCTGCTGATCGCGAACAGGCGTTGATCCGGTGCCAGCGTCGGCAACTGCTCCGGCCCATAGGTCAGCAGGCCATCGCTGACCAACAGGTATTCCTTCACACTCGGCTGCGGCTGCCACTGGGCCAGCGCGCTGGCACCGTCCGGGCGCACCGCCTGCAGTGCCGCGCGCAGCTCGCCCCAGTTGCCTGCGCGGATACGGAAGCGCCGTACCGGTTCGGCGCGGTCGCGCAGCACGGTCAGTGCCACCGTGCCGTCACCCATTGCGGCGAAGTACCGATCCAGCAGGGCGAACTCGCGCGTGCGGTCGCGCTGGCCCGCTGAGCCGGAGCCATCCCACAGCAACCCGACCTCGCTGGGCAGCCTGCGTGGCGTGGGGCTGACCGGGACGGGCAGCTGCGCCAGCAGGTAGTGGCCGTCCTGCCAGGGCGCCACCTGGACCTGTGCCTGACGTGCTG
Organism: Stenotrophomonas sp. 59; assembly: GCF_030291095.1. Taxonomy (NCBI): domain Bacteria; kingdom Pseudomonadati; phylum Pseudomonadota; class Gammaproteobacteria; order Lysobacterales; family Lysobacteraceae; genus Stenotrophomonas; species Stenotrophomonas sp. 59. The sequence continues at coordinate 2,096,341 of NZ_CP127408.1, read as the reverse complement.
CGGGCAGGCTCCACTGCAGCTGCGCCGGCAGCTGCGCGCCCTTGCCCTGCCAGTGCAGCTGGCCCGCGCTGATGCGGAACGGCGTCTTTCCTGCGTTGGCCGTGATGGGGGCCTGCAGCTTCAGTTCAACCGAGGCTGCACCGGCCGCGAACTGCAGCGGCAGCGTCCACTGCCAACCTTGTCCGGCGAAGGCCAACGGCTCACGAATCACCAGCTGCACGCGGCGGCTGCCACCGGCCGGCAGCGGATAGATGCGCAGGCGGAACTGGTTGCCGGCGGTCTGTTCCAGCAGGCCCGGATCAACGCCACGGCGGGCAATCTCCTCGAACACCTGGCGGCCACGGTCCTTGGGCACCGGCACGGCGTCGCGCAGCTCGCCGTTGATATCCAGGGCGAAGCCGGAGATCTGTTGGCCATCGGCCAGCGGGAACTGCAGCTCGCCCTCCAGCACGCGCCGGTTCGGGTTGTGGAATTCCAGTGTGATCCGGGTCTGGGCAACGCCGGCCTGCACGTCGCCTTCAATGCGTGCGCGCTGCAGCTGCACCGGTTGTTCGGCGGCGGGCGCGATCAGCAGCGGCGTGGTGGCCTGCGGCCGGGAGATCCGTGGCGACTGCGCGCCAGCGGGCCAGGCCACGAGGGCCAGCAACAACACAGTGCAGCATCGGGCGAAGACCATGACCGGACTCCAGTGGGATCGTGAACCTTTGAACGCACGGACAGCCGGAACGGGGTTGGACGATGCACAGCTTTTCTTTGCCCCCACCCACAGGCACCATGCCCCACTCTCCCACACGCGCAAGGATGCCGATGCGATTCCCGCTGATTTTCGCCCTGCTGGTCCTGGCCTGCCCAGTGGCCACCCGCGCTGCAGCACCGCCCAAGCGCCTGTATTTCCAGCACCACGACTGGGTCGTAGCCTGCGACAACACGCTGACCTGCCGCGCCGCCGGCTATGCCCCCGACGATGGCAGCACCCTGAGCGTGCTGCTCACCCGCAACGGCGGTCCTGCCCAGGCCATCCAGGGTCGCCTGTCGCTGCAGCCGGAAGAAGGCCAGCCCCAGCCCAAGGGCGCGTTGCACCTTCGCATCCAGCGGCAGGACCTGGGCGTCCTGGCTCCCGCCAAGGGCGAAGGCACGCACAGCTTGAATCCCGCGCAGACCAGTGCGTTGCTGTCCGCATTGGTGCGCGACGGTGGGATCATCGTGACCGATGCCGCAGGCCACCGCTGGCCGCTGTCGGACAAGGGGGCCGCAGCGGTGCTGCTGAAGATGGATGAGTACCAGGGCCGTCTCGGCACACCCGGCGCAGTGATGCGCAAGGGCAGCACGCCGGAATCCAACGTCCCGGCAGCACTCCCGGTGCCCGTGGTACGCAAGGCCGCAACCTTGGACTCGCCTCCGGACGATCCCGCGTTTGCGCGGCTGGCCGCCTCACCCGCGCTTCGTGCGGCGCTGCGTGCCACGCTGAAGGACAACAGCTGCGAAGGACTGCTGGAGACCGACGCCGAGGTTCCGCTCAGCAACGCCCCGCTGCAGATCCAGCGCCTGGACGCGCAGCATGTGCTGGTCACTGTCCCGTGCTGGCGCGCGGCCTACAACACCGGCGACGGCTACTGGGTCGCCCGCCCTCAGGCACCGTTCCAGGCGCAGTGGGTAACCAGCGATGCGATTGATTACGCCGACGGCCAGATCATTGCCGCGCAGAAGGGCCGTGGCCTCGCTGACTGTATTTCGCAGGCAACCTGGACGTGGAACGGCACAGCCTTCGTCGCCACCTCGGAGGTGGCAGCCGGCCTGTGCCGGGGCGTGCCCGGCGGCACCTGGGAACTGCCAACGCTGGTGACCGAGGTCCGCTGATCCCCCGAAAAGGGGACGGAGGGGATCAAGTCGCAAGTGGCAAACAAGGCACAAGCGACTTGATCCCCTCCGTCCCCTTTTTCATGCGGGGAGGCTGTGCTCGACGATCAGCTGGATGGCGCTGCCGCCGCGGTAGTCGTCGCAGGCCAGGCGGTAGGCGAGATGCACGTGGCGGCCCGGCGCGTTGCCGTGCCAGCCGCCGAAGTGGATCGCGTTGATCGTGCCGGGTACGCCTGGCAGGCGCAGTTCCAGCTTGAGGTGGCGTTCCTTCAGTACGCGCCAGTTGGCCACTTCGAAGTGGCCGTCGAACAGCGGCTCGGGGAACCCTTGGCCCCACGGTCCAGCAAGACGCAGCGCATCGGCGTGGCGATGGTCGAGTTCGTCCGCCGCCAGTTCGCCGTCGCTGAGTACCTGCTGCTGCAGCGCGGCCGGGTCGAGCATTTCCAGCACCACGGCGACGAAGGCGGCCTTGAAGTCATCGACGTGATCGAGGCGCAGGCTGAGGCCGGCCGCCATGGCGTGGCCGCCGAAGCGTTCGATCAAGCCCGGATGGCGCGCATCGACCAATGCCAGTGCGTCACGGATATGCAGGCCGGGAATGGAGCGCGCCGAGCCACGCAGGGTGTCGGCACCGGGTTCGGCCGGCGCGAAGGCGATCACCGGGCGATGCAGGCGGTCCTTCATCTTCGACGCGACCAGCCCCACCACGCCCGGATGCCAGTCGGCATCGAACAGGCAGGCCGCGACCGGACGTTGCCCGGCCATGTCCAGCACCACGCGGGTCAGGGCCTGCTCGGCGTCGTCGGTCATCGACTGCTGCACGGCGCGGCGTTCCGAATTGATCTGTTCCAGCGTCTGCGCGATCTCGCGCGCCTGGCGCGGGTCTTCGGTCAGCAGCAGCGCGATGCCCAGCGCCATGTCTTCCAGGCGGCCCGCAGCGTTCAGGCGTGGGCCCAGGGCGAAGCCGATGTCGGTGGCGGTCAGTCGCGCGGCGTCGCGGCCACTGGCTTCGATCAGGGCACGCAGGCCGATGCAGCCCTGCCCTGCACGCAACCGACGCAGGCCCGCGCTGACCAGCGCACGGTTGTTCGGGTCCAGCGCCACCAGATCGGCGACGGTGCCAACCGCCACCAGGTCCAGCAACGTGGTCAGGTCCGGGCCCTTGCCATCGGCGAAGACGCCGGCCTCGCGCATCTGACGGCGCAATGCCATCAGCACGTAGAAGATCACGCCGACGCCGGCCAGCGATTTGCTGGGGAACGCATCACCGTCCAGGTTCGGATCGACGATGACATCGGCCGGCGGCAACTGCGGACCGGGAAGATGATGGTCGGTGACCAGCACCTGCCAGCCGCGCGCCTTGGCTGCGATTACGCCGGCATGGCAGGCGATGCCGTGGTCGACGGTGACCAGCAGGTCCGGCTGCAGCGCGGCCAGTTCCTCCACCAGCGACGGCGACAGGCCGTAGCCATGCACCATGCGGTTCGGCACCGCGTGGAAGACATGCCGTGCGCCGAGCATGCGCAGGCCACGCACGCCGACCGCACAGGCGGTGGCGCCATCGCAATCGAAATCGCCGACCACCAGGATGCGCTTGTCGTTGGCGATGGCCTCGACCAGCAGGCCCACCGCATCGTCGATGCCGGTCAGCAACTCGGGGGCGTGCAGATTGCCCAGCTTCGGCTGCGCCAACTCCGGTGTACCTGCTCCGCGGCTGGCATAGAGACGCGCCAGCAGCGGCAGCGTGCCCTCCGGCCAACTGCCGGGCGCGACCGCATCGCGGCGGCGGATCAACGGCGTATCAGAGGACGGCTGCACAGCATCGGCGGCAAGGGACATCGGCATCGCCGGGTGAGGGAAGACCCGGGCATGATACCCCGCCCGGCTTGCCGGGCTCTTCCCGGGCTTGGCGCAGAGGTGGCGATCGCCCATGCTTGTTCGCTTCTGAAACGGAATTCGCCATGTATCGCCCGTTGTCCGCACTGATTGTCGGCCTGTTGCTGCCGCTCGCCAGCCATGCCACAAACACGCCGGTCACAGCCGGTATCGAGTTCGTGCACCACGACTGGTTCCTGGCCTGCGACAACACAGGTACCTGCCGTGCCGCGGGTTATGCCCTGGAAAACGCAGACGGCCTGCTGGGCCTGATGCTGGAGCGTTCCGGCGGCCCCGGAACGGCGGCGAAGGCACGGCTGCGGGTGGGCGAGGATGGCGAAAGCGCAGCGCCTGTTGGCGCGATGCGCCTGCAGGTGAACGGCCGTGATCTGGGCCCGGTGCAGGACACCGGCGCAGATGAGGCCGTGACGCTGCGGCCCACGCAGGTTGAAGCCCTGCTGGCCGCCCTGCCCGGCCAGGCCCGCATCGAGATCATCGACAGCAACGGCACGCGCTGGGCGATTTCCGACCGAGGGGCTGCCGCCGTACTGCTGAAAATGGACGAGGCACAGGGGCGGATCGGCACCCCCGGCGCCCTGGTACGGCGTGGCGCCCGTTCCGAGGCAAGCCTGCCGGCTGCACGGGCCAGACCGGTGATCGTGCGCGCCACGCTGGCGGCCGCTCGACCCGGCGACCGTACACTGGGTACCAGCGAAGCGCTGCGCGACGCCCTGATTGCCACGATCGGCGACAGCGACGACTGTCCGCACCTGGTCGAGTACACGGGAACTCCGGAAATGGTGATCGAGCGCCTGGACGGCAGCCATGTTCTGGTCCAAGCACTGTGCCAGATGGGTGCGTACAACTACAGCAATGGTTTCTGGATCGCGCGCGATCAGCCACCGTATGCGGCGGAGGTGGTCACACTGGAAGCCGAGGGCTTCTCGCGTGAAGACCGCACGCTGTATGCGCGCTACAAGGGTCGGGGCATCGGCGACTGCGTTTCCGGCTCGGACTGGGCATGGGACGGCCGCAGATTCCAACCCAGCAGCGCGTTCAGTACGGGCCTGTGTCGCGGCATCCCGGGCGGGCACTGGAACCTGCCGACCCTGGTCAGCGAGGTTCGTTGAATGCGCACCCTTTCTCTACTGCAGGCGCCCCTGTTCCTGCTGGGTCTGCTGACGATGCCTTCGGCTGCTTCGGCCACGGATGCGGTGGGCGGATCGTTCGCCGATGGCGACTGGTTCATGGCCTGCGACAACACGCGTGCCTGTCGTCTCGCCGGTGTCGGCGCACCGGCGCCGCTGAGGCTGGCCGCGCTGATCGAGCGCAATGGCGGCCCCGGAGCCGCGGTGGAGATCCGGCTGGCACTCGCCCGCGACAGCGTTGACGATCCCGAAGCGCAGGCACAGTCCCCTACCGGCGAACTGCAGTTGCGGCTGGACGGGACACCCGCCGGCAGCATCGGCGCACTGGAGTCGGCGACGGAGCATGCAACGCTGACACCGGTCCAGGTGCAGGCGTTCAGTGCAGCCCTCATCGAGCATTCACCCATCAGCGTCACCGACGGCAAGGGCCACGCATGGTCGCTCTCCGCATCCGGCGCGGCCGCGCTGATGCTGAAGATGGATCAGTTCCAGCAGCGGCTGGAGACGCCTGGCGCGCTGGTGAGACGAGGGCATGGACCGGAGTCGAGCGTGCCACCTGCCCTGCCCAAGCCGCAGCTGGCCACACCCTCCATGGCGGTCGAGCCGCATGAGGAAGATGCACGCCTGGAGGAACACGAGGACCTGCGCCGCCTGCTGCAGCCCATCAGCAAGGCCGACTGGGCATGCGCCAAAGATGTGCAGCAGACCGCCCCGCATTCCATCGCCATCCAGCGATTGGACGATCATCACCTGCTCGCCTCTGTTGTCTGCCACACCCAGGCGTTCAACGTGCCGGCGGGCACGTGGGTGATCAACGAGCAGGCACCATTCAATCCCGTATTCATTACCCAGGGCGCACTCATCGCGCGCTCGCCGGAGGCGCTCTTTCTCGAGGAAACCGTGGAGACCGACCAGGATCGCTGCGAAACCGGGCGTTACTGGTCGTGGGATGGGCAGCGGATGCAGCTGGCCATGGAATACGTCGGCGGCACCTGCAGTGGCTCTGGCGCCTCCATCTGGCAGCTGCCGATCTACGTTTCAGAGTTCCGCTAGGGCACCCGCCGGGCATGGCCCGGCGCTACCAGCACTGCTTCAGGCATCGTGAAGCTGGCGCGGCTTCTTCCAGAACTGCCAACGCTGGCCACGGTCCAGCTGGAACTGCAGGCCGTCCTCGAAATCGAGCACCAGCCGCCGCAGTTCACCACGCTTCAGCGCGGCCAGCAGCGGGCGGATCGCATCGTTGCCCAGCTGCTGCAACGAGCGCAGCTGGCGCAGGTCAACCAGCGCATCCACCGCCTGCTCGCCGTCGACGGCAACCCCTGCGGCCAGGGCCAGGCCCTGCAGCAGTGCATCGCGGCTGCGCACCTGCGCGTGCGGCGTACTCACCGACACCGGCATCACGCCACCGCCCCAGAACCACAGCGAGTTGATCGGCTGCTGGCCCTGCGCGGCACGTTGCTGGTTCCAGGAATGGTTGTGCAGCAGCACCTGCGCTTCGGTCATCAGCGCTCGCCAGCGGCGACCGCCCTCGCCTTCGGGCAGGTGCGAGAACAGGTCATCGCCCAACACCTCGTCGGGGCTGTCGAAGTCCGGCAACGCCAGATCGATCGGCAGCCGCAGGTACCAGCGCGAGGGATCGGGCGCATCCAGCACAAAACCGGCGTCGGCGAACAACGGCTGCAGCACCGGCAGCAGGGCCAGGCTGTCGGCCAGCGACGGCCGCAGCGTTTCGCCGTAGGCCATCATCCGCGCGCCGTGCATGTCCGGCACCATGCAGGCCGGGTCGGCACGCAGCCAGCTGGCGCCGGCGGCATCGCCGACGTCGCGCTGGCGGGTCAACGCGGCCACCGGCCAGTGCGGCGCGGCAACCGTGAAATGGCGCGTCAGTTGTGCGCGTTCGCCCGGCGCAACCTGCACCGTCGTGGCACGGCCAAGCGCACGCGCCACATCGTCCGGCAGCGCAGCCGCGGCAAAGCGGCTGCGTGCAGGCAACAGCAGGGTCGCCGTCGCCACGTGGTCAGTCCACGTAGCTGACGCTGACGATCTCGTACTCGCGCTGGCCGGCCGGGGCGTCGATCACGATCGAATCACCTTCCAGCTTGCCGATCATCGCACGCGCCACCGGCGAGGAAATCGCGATCAGGCCCAGCTTGATGTCCGCTTCCAGGTCGCCGACGATCTGGTACTTCTTCTCTTCGTCGGTTTCCACGTCGGCCAGCGTCACGCTGGCGCCGAACACCACCTTCGAGCCGGCATTGAGCTTGCTCACGTCGATGATCTCGGCGTGCGACAGCTCGCCTTCCAGCTGCTTGATGCGGCCTTCGATGAAGCCCTGTTCCTCGCGCGCGGCGTGGTACTCGGCATTTTCCTTCAGGTCGCCGTGCTCACGCGCTTCGGCGATGGCCGCAATGACCTTCGGGCGCTTGACCGACTTCAGGTGGTCCAGCTCGTCGCGCAGCTTCTGCGCGCCCTTCATCGTGATGGGGGCTCTCATGCATTCAACTCCTTGTGCAGCTCCTGCAGCGACCAGACGGGGCCGGTGCCACGGAATTCCAGTGAATCCACCAGCGCCTTGGCGCCGGCAATGGTGGTCGAGTAGGTGACGCGGTGCTGCAGCGCCTCGCGACGGATCGAGAACGAGTCGTTGATCGCCGAACGACCTTCGGTCGTGTTGACGATGTAGACGATCTCGCCGTTCTTGATCGAGTCGACGATGTGCGGACGACCTTCGACCACCTTGTTGATGATCTCGCAGTCCATGCCGTGCTGCTGCAGCCATGCAGCGGTGCCACGGGTCGCCACCAGGCTGTAGCCACGCGCCAGCAGGGCCTTGGCCACCGGCAGCACGCGCTTCTTGTCCGGATCGCGCACCGACACGAAGGCCTTGCCGATCGGCGGGGTCTTGATGCCGCCGGCTTCCTGCGCGCGCGCGAAGGCGGCGTTGAAGGTACGGCCCACGCCCATCACTTCGCCGGTGGATCGCATTTCCGGCCCGAGGATCGGATCGACGCCCTGGAACTTGGCGAACGGGAAGATCGCTTCCTTCACCGAGTAGTAGTCCGGCACGATTTCCTTGGTCGCGCCCTGCTCGGCCAGGGTCTTGCCAGCCATGCAGCGGGCGGCGATCTTGGCCAGCGGCATGCCGGTGGCCTTGGACACGAACGGCACGGTGCGCGAGGCACGCGGGTTCACTTCCAGCAGGTAGATGGTGTCGGCACCTTCGTCGCTGGTCTGGATCGCGAACTGGGTGTTCATCAGGCCGACCACGTTCAGGGCCTTGGCCAGCTCCACCACCTGGCGACGCAGCTCGGCCTGGGTTTCAGCCGACAGCGAGTACGGCGGCAGCGAGCACGAGGAATCGCCCGAGTGCACGCCGGCTTCTTCGATGTGCTCCATCACGCCGCCGATCAGGACGTTGCCATCCTTGTCGGCGATGATGTCGACGTCGCACTCGACCGCGTTGTCGAGGAAGCGGTCCAACAGCACCGGCGAATCATTGGACACCTTCACCGCGTCGCGCACGTAGCGGGCCAGGTCGGCTTCGCCGTAGACGATTTCCATGGCGCGGCCACCCAGCACGTAGCTCGGGCGCACCACCAGCGGATAGCCGATCTCGCGGGCCAGCAGCAGGGCTTCCTGGTCGTTGCGGGCGATGCGGTTCGGCGGCTGCTTCAGGCCCAGCTTGTCGACCAGCTGCTGGAAACGCTCGCGGTCTTCGGCCAGGTCGATCGAATCCGGGCTGGTACCGATCACCGGCACGCCGTTGGCTTCCAGCGCGCGCGCCAGCTTCAACGGGGTCTGGCCGCCGTACTGCACGATCACGCCCTTCGGCTGTTCCAGTTCGACGATTTCCAGCACGTCTTCCAGGGTCAGCGGCTCGAAGTACAGGCGGTCGGAGGTGTCGTAGTCGGTCGACACGGTTTCCGGGTTGCAGTTGACCATGATGGTTTCATAACCATCCTCGCGCAGCGCCAGTGCTGCGTGCACGCAGCAGTAGTCGAACTCGATGCCCTGGCCGATGCGGTTCGGGCCACCGCCGAGGATCATGATCTTGTCGCGGTTGGTCGGCGCGGCCTCGCACTCGTCCTCGTAGGTCGAGTACAGGTAGGCGGTACCGGTGGAGAACTCACCGGCACAGGAGTCCACGCGCTTGTAGACCGGGCGCACCTTGTGCGCACGGCGCAGCGCGCGGATGGCCGCTTCGTTGGTGCCGGTCAGCTGCGCCAGGCGGGCGTCGGAGAAACCGGCACGCTTCAGCTTGCGCAGACGCGCAGCGTCGAGCGCGTCGATGCCATCGGCGGCGACGGCGGTTTCCGCGGCGATGATTTCCTCGATCTGGTCCAGGAACCAGTGATCGATGAACGACAGTGCGTAGATCTCTTCAACGCTCATGCCGGCGCGGAACGCATCGGCGACGAAGAACAGGCGCTCCGGGCCCGGGGCCTTCAGCTCACGGCGCAGGGTCTGCAGGTCGTCTTCGCTGGTCAGGTCCAGGCCGGTCGGGTCGAAGCCAACCTTGCCGGTTTCCAGGCCGCGCAATGCCTTCTGCACCGACTCCTGGAAGGTACGGCCCATGGCCATCACCTCGCCCACCGACTTCATCTGGGTGGTCAGGCGCGCATCGGCCGCCGGGAACTTCTCGAAGGCAAAACGCGGGATCTTGGTGACGACATAGTCGATGGACGGCTCGAACGAGGCCGGGGTCAGGCCACCGGTGATTTCGTTCTTCAGTTCGTCCAGGGTGTAGCCCACGGCCAGCTTGGCGGCGACCTTGGCGATCGGGAAGCCGGTGGCCTTGGAGGCCAGCGCCGAGGAACGCGACACGCGCGGGTTCATCTCGATGACGACCACGCGGCCGGTCTTCGGGTTGATGCCGAACTGCACGTTCGAGCCGCCGGTATCCACGCCGATCTTGCGCAGCACGGCGATGGAGGCATCGCGCAGGCGCTGGTATTCCTTGTCGGTCAGGGTCTGTGCCGGGGCCACGGTGATCGAGTCACCGGTGTGCACGCCCATCGGGTCCAGGTTCTCGATCGAGCAGACGATGATGCAGTTGTCCGCGGTATCGCGGACCACTTCCATCTCGAACTCCTTCCAGCCCAGCACCGACTCTTCCACCAGCACTTCAGTGGTCGGCGACAGCTCCAGGCCGCGGCTGACGATCTCGACCAGCTCTTCGCGGTTGTAGGCGATGCCGCCACCGCTGCCACCCAGGGTGAAGCTGGGGCGGATGATGGTCGGGTAGCCGACGCGGGTCTGGATCTCCAGCGCTTCGTCCAGGGTGTGGGCGACGGCGGCGGTCGGGCACTCCAGGCCGATCTCGCCCATGGCCACGCGGAACAGTTCGCGGTCTTCGGCCATGCGGATCGCTTCGCGCTTGGCGCCGATCAGCTCGACGTTGTACTTCTCCAGCACGCCGTGGTCGGCCAGGTCCAGCGCGCAGTTCAGCGCGGTCTGGCCACCCATGGTCGGCAGCAGCGCGTCGGGCTTTTCCTTGGCGATGATCTTCTCGACCGTCTGCCAGTTGATCGGCTCGATGTAGACGGCGTCGGCCATCTCCGGGTCGGTCATGATCGTGGCCGGGTTGCTGTTGACCAGCACCACGCGGTAACCCTCGTCACGCAGGGCCTTGCAGGCCTGGGCGCCGGAGTAGTCGAACTCGCAGGCCTGGCCGATGACGATCGGGCCAGCACCGATGATGAGGATGGTCTTGAGGTCAGTGCGCTTGGGCATTTTCTTCTCTAAGTCAGTACAGCGTGACAAGGGGGGTGATCGCACGCTGTCGATCAGGAATCTTGATCCGCAGCGCCGCGCCAGGGGCAGCAGCGATGCGGCGGCTTACGGTCCATCGCGACGCCACCGGAGGGCCGGCGGCGTACTGATCACGCCTTGGCCTGCTCCATCAGCACCACGAAACGGTCGAACAGCGGGCCGACGTCGGTCGGGCCCGGCGACGCTTCCGGGTGGCCCTGGAACGAGAACGCCGGCACGTCGGTGCGGGCGACGCCCTGGTTGGTGCCGTCGAACAGCGAACGGTGGGTCACGCGCAGGGTGGCCGGCAGGGTCGTTTCATCGATCGCGAAGCCGTGGTTCTGCGAGGTGATCATCACCCGGCCGTTGTCCAGGTCCTGCACCGGGTGATTGGCGCCATGGTGGCCGTGGCCCATCTTCATGGTCTTGGCGCCCGAGGCCAGGCCCAGCAGCTGGTGGCCCAGGCAGATGCCGAAGGTCGGGATCTTCACGTCGATGAAGGTCTTGATCGCTTCGATGGCGTAGTCGCACGGTTCCGGGTCACCCGGGCCGTTGGACAGGAACACGCCGTCCGGCTTCAGCGCCAGCACTTCGGCAGCCGGGGTCTGCGCCGGCACCACGGTCACTTCGCAGCCGCGCTCGGCCAGCATGCGCAGGATGTTGGTCTTCACGCCGAAGTCGTAGGCCACGACCTTGAACTTCGCCGGCACGCTGACGAAGGCATTGGCGTCCAGGTCCAGCTGGCCCTCGGTCCAGGTGTAGGTCTTCTCGGTAGTGACGACCTTGGCCAGATCCATGCCTTTCAGCCCCGGGAACTTGCGGGCGGCTTCCAGTGCCTTTTCCACGTCGATGTCGCCGGCCATCAGTGCACCGTTCTGCGCGCCCTTCTCGCGCAGGATGCGGGTCAGCTTGCGGGTGTCGATGCCGGCGATGGCGACCACGCCACGCTGGATCAGCCAGTCCTGCAGCGACACCTGGCTGCGCCAGTTGCTGGGACGGCGCGGAACATCGCGCACGATCAGGCCGGCCGACCACACCTTGGACGCTTCATTGTCCTGGTCGGTCATGCCGGTGTTGCCGATATGCGGATAGGTCAGCGTGACCATCTGCCGGGCGTAGGACGGGTCGGTCAACACTTCCTGGTAGCCGGTCATGGCGGTGTTGAACACCACCTCACCGACGGACAGGCCGGGCGCGCCTACGGATTCGCCCTCGAATACGGTGCCGTCTTCGAGGACGAGGATTGCGGCTTGGGTCACGGGAATCTCACTTTGGCTACCGAGGGGGCTGCCGAAGTCACGCCTGCGCTTCACGGAAATCCGGTTGCAAAAAAGCGCGGACGTACGGTCTGGGACCGGTCCGGCTTTCGTGATTCGGCGAGTGCGAATTGTAGCGCTGCCGGGGCGCTCGCGCCAGCGGTTATCGCGCTTCATGAACAGGCGATTGCGCATTCATTTCAATCCGGCGGCGTATGCGGCGCCCGCTGGTAGCGCCGGGCCATGCCCGGCGGAACCGACACCGACGCCGGGCACGGCCCGGCGCTACCGGTTAACGCGGCCCGTCCAGCAGATCCCGCACCCGATAGCTGCCCGGGGCCCGCCCCTGCAGCTGGCGGGCGGCAAACAGCGCGCCGCGGGCGAAGATGTCACGGTTGGTGGCCCGGTGCACCAGTTCGATGCGCTCGCCCAGGCCGGTGAACTGGACCAGATGCTCGCCGACGATGTCGCCGGCACGCAGGCTGGCGTAGTGCGGCTCCGCCCCGCCCCGTTGCGCGGCGGCACCCAGGGTCAGCGCGGTGCCCGAAGGCGCGTCCTTCTTCTGGGTATGGTGCGATTCGACAATGTCGCAGTCCCAGCCGGCCACCGCCTGCGCCGCGCGCTCGACCAGCTCGTCCAGCACCGCCACGCCCAGGCTGAAATTCGAGGCCCAGACCAGCGGGATCTTCGCCGCCGCCGCCTCCAGCGCCTGGCGCTGCGTGCTGGAGATGCCGGTCGTGCCCGAGACCAAGCCCGCGCCACGCTCCACGCACAGCGCCAGCATCGGGTCGAAACCCTCCGGCAGGCTGAAGTCGATCGCCACGTCGAACACCGGCGCACCGGGCAGCTCGCTGGCGGCGAAGAACGGTACGCCATCGACCACGCGCTGGGCCGGCGCACGACCGGTCACCGCGGCGGCGATCTGCAGGGTTTCGGGGTGTTCGGCGGCCAGCCGCAGCAGGGCCTGGCCCATGCGCCCGGAGGCGCCGTGAATGAGCAATCGCAGGGGAGTCTGGTTCATGCCTGCAGGCTAGCGGCAGCACGCCCGCTCCGGCAAGCGCCATCGCTGCTACGCTGCATGCCCTTTCATGCAATGGATGGCAGCTCCCTCATGCAGATCAGCGAACAGCTGGTGCTGGTCACCGGTGCCGGGCGCGGACTTGGCCAGCACATCGCCCGCGCCTTCGCCGCACAGGGCGCGCGCGTCATCGTCAACTACCACCGCAGCGAAGGCGCCGCACGTGCCCTGGCTGCCGAGCTCGGCGGACAGGCGATCGCACTGCCGGCCGACGTCACCGACCGCGCCCAGGTCGATGCGATGCTGCAGCAGGCACTGGCCCACTTCGGGCAGGGCGTGACAACCGTGGTCAACAACGCGCTGGCGGCGTTCTCGTTCAATGGCGATGCCCGCGACAACGCCGCAGACATCGGCTGGCCGGCCTTCCAGGCCCAGTTCGAAGGCAGCGTGCGCGGCGCACTGAACACCGTGCAGGCTGCCCTGCCCGGCATGCAGGCCCGGCGTTTCGGCCGCGTCATCAACGTCGGCACCAACCTGTTCCAGAACCCGGTGGTGCCCTACCACGACTACACTGCGGCCAAGGCCGCGCTGCTGTCGCTGACCCGCACCCTGGCCGGCGACCTCGGCCCGCACGGGATCACCGTGAACATGCTGTCCGGCGGACTGCTGCGCACCACCGATGCCAGCGCCGCCACACCCGAAGCGGTGTTCGACTACATCGCGGCCAACACGCCGCTGCGCAGCGTCACTACCCCGGCCGAATTCGCCGATGCTGCATTGTTCTTCGCCAGCCCGTGGTCGCGCGCGGTGACCGGCCAGAACCTGGTGGTGGACGGCGGACTGGTGCGGGACTGAGCCGATGCGCATTTCCGAAGTCAGTCGCCTGACCGGCGCCAGCGCCAAGGCCATCCGCCTGTACGAGGCACGCGGGCTGCTGCCGCCGGTGCCACGCGTGAACCGCTATCGCGACTACAGCGAACAGGACGTGGCCTGGGTGCAGCTGATCCGCCAAGCGTTGGCGCTGGGCATCACGCTGGCAGCGATCTCCCGCCTGCAGGGCCCCGATGGGCGGCTCGACTGGCCCGCGGTACTGGCCTTGCTGGAGCAGCAGCGCAGCCACATCGCCAGCGAACGGGCACGACTGGAACAGGTCGAACTCGCCCTGCGACAGGTCAGCGACGAACTGCAGCAGTGGCTGCACTCCGGAAGCGGCGACTGCGTGCTGGAACCCAGCGGCTGCACCACCGGGGTTTGACTCTGCCCCAGGGGCAGGCCGCACCCTCGCGCACTTTCCACTGCCCGAGGTTCCCGTGTCCCGTTCCATCCTGATCCTGCTGGGCCATCCCGACCGCGACAGCCTGTGCGGCGCCCTCGCCCAGCGCTACGCCACCGCCGCCGAGAACGCAGGCCATCAGGTACGCCTGATCGCACTGGGCGAGCTCGAATTCGACCCGGTGTTGCGGCACGGCTATCGCCAGATCCAGCCGCTTGAAGCCGACCTGCAGGACGCTGCGGATGCGATCGAGGCCTGCGATCATCTGGTACTGGTCTACCCCACGTGGTGGGGCGCGATGCCGGCCCTGCTGAAGGGCTTCTTCGACCGCGTGCTGCTGCCGGGGTACGCCTTCCGCTACCGGCGCGATTCGGTGTGGTGGGACCGGCTGCTGGCCGGGCGCAGCGCACGGGTGATCACCACGCTGGATACACCGCCCTGGTACTACCGCTGGATCTACCGCGATCCGGGCATCACCCAGATTCGCGCGACCATCCTGGAATTCTGCGGCATCCGCCCGGTGCGGATCAGCCGCCTGGGCGCGGTGCGCAGCAGTTCGCAGGCGCAACGCAGCAAGTGGCTGGCGCTGGCGGCAGAGCTCGGGTCACGGGCTGCGTAGATCCACGCCATGCGCCACAGCCCAGCAGATCCACGCCATGCGTGGATGGGCCCCGCAAGCGTGCGAACCAAGGTTCGCACCCACCAGGGCAGGAAAAGCAGCGTCAGTGCTGCTTCGGCGGAGTCGGCCCGCAGCTGTCGCAGCCACCACAGGCGCCACCGCCGCCCGTCGCTGGCGGCGCGATCTTCCGCCCCAGCGCCTGCAGCCAGGCGGCGCGGCCTGGCTTCAGCAGGGCCAGCGCCAGCGCCCCGCGCAGCTTGCGCACGGTGCCGGGGAACTGCTTCTTCAGCACCACCCAGGCACTGACCAGCACGGCCACCGCGATGATCAGGTACTGCAGCAGCAGGCCGGTATCCATCAGCCGCCTCCCAGCGCCCTGGTCACCTGGTAGGTGATCAGCGCGGCCACGTAGGCCGCCGCGAACAGGTAGAACGCGGCGAACGCCATCTGCTTCCACGAGTTGGTCTCGCGCTTGATGGTGGCCAGCGTCGAGATGCACATCGGCGCGTAGATGTACCAGACCAGCAGCGAAAGCGCGGTGGCCAGCGACCAGCCGTCGCTGATCAGCGGGGTCAGCGCCTGGCTGGCGGCATCGTCATCGGCCGCAGACAGCGCGTACACCGTGGCCAACGAGGCCACCGCCACTTCGCGCGCGGCCAGGCCGGGAATCAGCGCGATGCAGATCTGCCAGTTGAAGCCCAGCGGCGCGAAGAACACCGCCATCGCATGGCCGATCTGGCCGGCGTAGCTGTAGTCGATGGCCGGCATGGTGGCGCCGGCCGGGGCGGCCGGGAACGACAGCAGCACCCACAGCAGGATGGTCAGCGCCAGGATGATGCCGCCGACGCGCTTGAGGAAGATCATGCCGCGCTCGTACAGGCCCACCGCCAGGTCGCGCACGTGCGGCAGGCGGTACGACGGCAGCTCCAGCATCAGCGGGTGCTCGCTCTTGTCGCGGCGCCACTTCTTCATGATCCACGACATCGCCAGCGCGCTGAGGATGCCGGCGGCGTACAGGCCGAACAGCACCAGGCCCTGCTGGTTGAACACGCCCCAAACCGTCTTCTGCGGAATGAACGCACCGATCAGCAGTGCGTACACCGGCAGGCGCGCCGAACAGGTCATCAGCGGCGCCACCAGGATCGTGGCCAGCCGGTCACGCGGGTCCTGGATGCTGCGGGTGGACATGATGCCCGGCACTGCGCAGGCGAAGCTGGACAGCAGCGGGATGAACGAGCGGCCAGACAGGCCGGCAGCGGCCATCATGCGGTCCAGCAGGAACGCCGCGCGCGGCAGGTAGCCGGATTCCTCCAGCACCAGGATGAAGAAGAACAGGATCAGGATCTGCGGCAGGAACACCACCACGCCACCGACGCCGGCGATGATGCCGTCGGTCAGCAGGCTGGCCAACGGGCCTTCCGGCAGCACGCTGCCGACGAACTGGCCGAGCCAGGCAAAGCCGGCCTCGATGCCATCCATCAGCGGCGTGGCCCAGGCGTACACCGCCTGGAAGATCAGGAACATCACCACCGCCAGGCTGATCAGGCCGAACACCGGGTGCAGCAGCCAGCGGTCCAGCGCGTCATCGATCTTCGCGGTACGTGCCGGCATGCGCACGGCCACCGAGAGGATCTGGCGCACCTTGGCGTGGTAGTCGATGCCGCCTTCCGGGCCCGGCACAGGGGCATCCAGGTGCGGCACCATCGCGTCCAGGCGCTCGACCAGGGCCTTGGCGCCCTGCTTGCGCACCGCCACGGTCTCCACCACCGGCACGCCCAGCTCGCGCTCCAGCGCGGCCACGTCCACCTGGATGCCGCGGCGCTGCGCCGCATCGACCATGTTCAGCGCCACCACCATCGGCTTGCCCAGCTCGCGCAACTCCAGCGCGAAACGCAGGTGCAGGCGCAGGTTGGTGGCGTCGATCACGCACAGCAGCACATCCGGCGCGGCTTCGCCCGGGTAGAAGCCCCGGCACAGGTCGCGGGTGATCGCTTCATCCAGGCTGGCCGGTTGCAGGCTGTAGGCACCGGGCAGATCGAGTACGGCGAATTCGCGGCCGGACGGCGCACGCAGGCGGCCTTCCTTGCGCTCGACGGTGACGCCGGTGTAATTGGCGACCTTCTGCCGGCTGCCGGTAAGCTGGTTGAACAGTGCGGTCTTGCCGCTGTTGGGATTACCGACCAGCGCGATACGCAGCGGGGCGGTAGTGGCAGTGGCGGTCATGCACGTCGTTCCTGGCTGGCGGCGTCGACCACGACGCGCTTGGCTTCACTGATCCGCAGCGCGAACCGGGTGAACCCGACCTGCACCAGCAGCGGTTCGCCCCCCACCGGACCCTTGGCCACCAGGCGTACTTCCTCGCCCTTCACGAAACCCAGCTCGCGCAGGCGACGGGCGATGGCATCGTTGGCATGCAGGTCCTGCACGGACTCGACCACGGCCGAGGTGTGCAGCGGCAGTTCGGACAGCGTCATCTAGCGTATTCTCTGCTGGATGTAAATGGTTCTCGATTCTAACATTCCCGCGTCGCGTCATGGCCCATGACCAATGGCCCGCTATGATCCATACAGGTATGGAGTGACCCTGGAATCCCATGAACGATGCTTTGCAGATCGAGCGCAGCGGCGCCGCCCTCACCCTCTGGCTGAACCGGCCGGAGCTGCACAACGCCTTTGACGCCGGGCTGATCGCCCGTCTGACCGCTGCACTTGAGGCCGCCGGCCGCGATGATTCGGTGCGCGCGGTGGTACTGGCCGGCCACGGCGCCTCCTTCTCGGCCGGTGCCGACATGCAGTGGATGCGTGGCATGGCCGCCGCCAGCGAGGCCGACAACCGTGAGGATTCACTGGCCCTGGCCCGGCTGATGCGCACCCTGGACGAGCTGCCCAAGCCGACCCTGGCCCGGGTGCATGGCGCGGCCTTCGGCGGCGGCGTCGGCCTGGTCGCCTGCTGCGACATCGCCATCGCCAGCACCTCCGCCCGCTTCGGCCTGACCGAAAGCCGCCTCGGCCTGCTGCCGGCGGTGATCTCGCCCTATGTGATCGAGGCCATCGGCCCCCGCCAGGCCCGCCGCTGGTTCGCCACCGGCGAGCATTTCGACGCCGACACCGCGCTGCGCATCGGCCTGGTCCACCAGCTGGTCGAGCCCGAACGCCTGGAGGAGGCCGTGCAACGCCAGCTGGCCCTGCTCGACAAGGCCGGCCCGATCGCCTCGTCCACCGCCAAGCAGCTGGTGCGCCAGGTCCGCGACAGCCATGACCGCGACACCCTGGATCGCGATAATGCCGCCCTGATCGCGCGCCTGCGGGTGTCCGCCGAGGGCCAGGAAGGCCTGGGCGCCTTCCTCGACAAGCGCGCACCCCACTGGGTCACGGAAGCCTGAACATGCTCGATCATCTTGGTTTGACCAGCGCCGACCTGGCGCGCAGCAAGACCTTCTTCCTGCAGGCACTGGCGCCACTGCAGATCGGCGTGGTGATGGAAGTGACCGCCGAACAGACCGGCGCCCACGACCACATCGGCTTCGGCAGCGACGGCAAGCCGTTCTTCTGGCTTGGCAATGGCGGCACTGCCAGCCACGGCGTGCACGTGGCCTTCGCCTGCGCCAGCCGCGCCCAGGTGGATGCCTTCCATGCTGCAGCGCTTGCCGCCGGTGGCCGCGACAACGGCGCCCCGGGCCTGCGCCCGTGGTACCACCCGGATTACTACGGTGCCTTCGTGCTCGACCCCGACGGCAACAACATCGAGGCGGTCTGCCACCGCCCTGCCGATGGGGCAACCGCATGAGCGACTACGTCCGCATCGTCGAGGTCGGCCCGCGTGACGGCCTGCAGAACGAAAAGCAGTCGGTATCCACCGCCGACAAGATCGAACTGATCAACCGCCTGTCGGCCACCGGCCTGCGCAGCATCGAAGCGACCAGCTTCGTCAGCCCGAAGTGGATCCCTCAGCTGGCCGATGCCGCCGAGGTCTACGCCGGCATCCAGCGCCGGCCCGGCATCCACTACCCGGTGCTGGTACCGAACGAACAGGGCTACGACCGTGCCCGTGCGGTAGGCGTGGAGGAAGTGGCGGTGTTCACCGCCGCCTCCGAGGCGTTCAACCGCACCAACACCAATGCCGGCATCGATGAATCGCTGGCCCGCTTCGAACCGATCCTGCGCCGCGCCGCCGCCGATGGCGTGCGCGTGCGCGGCTACGTCTCGACCGTGCTCGGCTGCCCCTACCAGGGCGAAGTGCCGCTGGCCGACGTGGTGCGTGTTGCACGCGCCCTGCACCAGATGGGCTGTTACGAAATCTCGCTGGGCGACACCATCGGCGTCGGCACCCCGCGCAAGGCACGGGCGATGCTGCAGGCGGTGGCGGCCGAGATTCCGATGACGGCACTGGCCGTGCACTTCCACGACACCTACGGCCAGGCCATCGCCAACATCGCCACCTGCCTGGAAGAAGGCGTGCGCGTGGTCGACAGCGCGGTATCGGGCGCCGGTGGCTGCCCGTATGCGAAGGGTGCCAGCGGCAACGTCGCCAGCGAGGACGTGGTCTATCTGCTGCAGGGCCTGGGCCTGGACAGCGGCGTGGACCTGCCGGCCCTGGCCGAGACCGGGCGCTGGCTGGCCGGCCTGCTTGGCCGCGCCACTGCCAGCCGCACCGGCCAGGCGCTGGCCGCCGCCGGTTGATGGTGGCACTGCGCCGCCCTTGCCGGGCGGCGCAGTGCACAACGGCGACGGTCCCGGCTTCCGTTAGAATCGGCGGTTCTCGAACCTGCAGGACCGTTCAATGCAGCTGTCTTCCGTACGTGCCGTGATCACTGGCGGCGTCTCCGGCCTCGGCCTGGCCGTGGCCCAGCACCTCGTCGCCCAGGGCGGCAAGGTGGCCCTGTTCGACCTCAACGACGACAAGGGCGCTGCCGCCGTTGCCGGACTGGGCGCCGACAAGGCCCGCTACTTCAACGTCAACGTCAGCGATGAGGCGGCGGTGACCGCGGCCATCGACCAGGCCCACGATTTCCTCGGCGGCCTCAACGTGGCGATGAACTGTGCCGGCATCCTCGGCGCCGGTCGCGTGCTGGGCAAAGAGGGCCCGATGCCGCTGGCCGGTTTCCAGGGCACGGTGATGGTCAACCTGGTCGGCAGCTTCAACGTCGCCAAGGCCGCGGCCAACCGCATGCAGCACAACGAAGCCGGCACCGACGGCGAGCGCGGCGTGATCATCAACACCGCCAGCATCGCCGCCTATGAAGGCCAGATCGGACAGGCTGCCTATGCGGCCAGCAAGGGCGGCGTGGTCTCGATGACGCTGCCGATGGCGCGTGAACTGTCGCGCTTCGGCATCCGCGTCAATACGATTGCGCCTGGCGTGTTCTGGACGCCGATGGTCGACGGCATGCCCGAGGCCGTGCAGCAGTCGCTGGCCGCCTCGATTCCGTTCCCGTCGCGCCTGGGCAAGCCGGAAGACTTCGCCAGCCTGGTCGGCTTCATCCTCGGCAACACCTACCTCAACGGCGAGACCATCCGCCTGGACGGCGCTACCCGCCTCGCTCCGAAGTGATTCCCCCCGGGCGCCGGGACGGCGCCCTCCCCCAACGACCTAGATCACCATGAAAGCCAACGACATCAAGAAGGGCAACGTCGTCGAGTACAACAACGGCGTGTACCAGATCCGCGACATCGAGCGCAGCTCGCCGCAGGGTCGCGGCGGCAACGTCCGCTTCCGCTTCATCATGTACAGCGTGCCGGGCGGCAACAAGCTCGACGCCAGCTTCGATGCCGACGACAACCTGGTCGAGGTCGAACTGCTGCGCCGCCAGTCCACCTATTCGTACAAGGACGGCGATGCCTTCGTGTTCCTCGATGACGAGGACTACACCCCCTACACCCTGGACGCGGACGTGATCGGCGACGACGCCGGCTACATCACCGACGGCCTGACCGGCATCTACGTGCAGGTCATCGACGAGCAGCCGGTGGCGATCCAGCTGCCTGCTTCGGTGGTGCTGGAAGTGATCGAGACCCCGCCGGAACTGAAGGGCGGCACCGCCACCAAGCGCCCGAAGCCGGCCAAGCTCAACACCGGCATCGAGATCATGGTGCCGGAGTACATCGTCAACGGCGAGCGCGTGCTGGTGAACACCGCCACCGGCGAATTCGCCGGCCGTGCCGACTAAGCGCCTCGCGCTGATCGGCTGCCTGTCCCTGCTTGCGGCGTGCTCGCCGCAGGCAGCGGACAGCGCTGCCGATGCCGATGCTGCGCCGAAAGCCGCGCCGGCCGAACCGGCGGTGACCGTCGCTCAGCCGATGGAGGCACCCGCCGCCGTCGAGGCCACCTCCGAAGCCGAGTCCTCTACCGACCCGTCCTCTGGCGATGAGGCGCTGGACAAGGCACGTGCAGCCGCAGGCTGCCCGGTTCCTACCGACGTGTATGACGTCGACGACGTGCGCATCTATTGCCGGATGCCGGCCGACGTGCAGGCCTTCCTCGCGCGCGAGAACACCTGCCAGCACTTCGCCGGTGAAGAGGCGTACGACGACGAGCGTCGCCGCGAGCTGGAAGAAGCCAGCGCCCAGTACTGCGAGGGCCGCGAGAAGATCTTCACCGATCTGGTCACGCGTCATCGCGGTGACTGTGCGATCCGCGAAGCGCTGATCGCGATCAACGGCCGCTACGATCTGGTGTTCGAGCTGGACCTGAAGCCCTGCGAGGGCTGAACGAAGAACGCCGGGCGTGGCCGCGCTCGATCCCGTGCATCGAATGCATCATCAGGCGGTAGCGCCGGGCCATGCCCGGCGAGCGGAGCGGCCGCGGAAGGCAACGCCGGGCATGGCCCGGCGCTACCCTCCGGCGGAACCACGCGTTACTTCGCGCCGAAATTGCCGCATCCGTGGTACTGGCGCGTACCGACAGTCAGCATCACCTTGGCCTCGAACGCCTCGCCACTCATGTCGTCCTGGCAGGTGGTGCGCTGGAAGCTGAGCTTGACGTCGGTGCCATCGGACGCCTTGCCACTCCAACCGTCAGCACCTTCGGTGGGCTTGGCCACGTCGAAGCGACGCTCGCCATAGTCGACTTCCACCTGCAGGCCAGGCGCGTCGCCATCAACGACCGCAAGCCAGCCGGGCTCATTGCCGGTGGCACGGAACGCGGCATTGCCGGCACTGCCATCGCCTTCGGCAGCCTCCACCGCGTGGCACTCACGGTCTGCTTCGCCCTTCAGGCTCAGCAGGCCGTCATCGCTGCCCTTGGTCCAGAAGCTGTTGCCCTGGCCATCGCCATATTTGGCGCCGGATGCCGCGCGTTCGGAGGTCATGGCGAAGGTACGTTCGCCGATCACTACAGTGGCCGCATCCTCGCCATTGAAGGTCGCGCGCACGTTCAGATCACCACACTGGTAGGCGGTCTCGTTGCCACCCACGGCGCTGGTGTTCGGCTGCGGCGTGGCAGGCGGGGTGTCATTGCCGCTTGCAGCGGGTGCCTGGGCCGGCTGGCACGCGGCCAGCACCAACCCGAGGGAGGCTGCCAACAGACTGGGAACTACACGCATGGCTCGACTCCTTGTCGACACTACAGAGAGGCTCGACCCTACCATCTGCCGGTGAGCGGGGCCTGAAAGCGGCCTGACCGCACTCATGCGGCCAGTACCGCCATCGACAGCAGCTGTGCGCCGCTATCGCCGGAACTACAGGTCCACACCCGCAGCAGGCGCAGTTCCAGTTCGTGCTCACGGCCCTGTTGGCGCACCGACAGGCGCACGTCGCTGGACAACAACGCCAGGCGACCGCACAGCAGCGTTTCCGCCGCCTGCAGCTGCAGGCCGCACACCTGCAGGTTGCCCGCCAGCCAATCACCCAGCCAGGGCAGATCCAGCGTGCGGCCTCCGCTGCCATCCATCATGAACAGCGCAGGCGATACCAGCGCGGCCATTGCCGCGTGGTCATCCTCCAGCAACGCCTGGCACAGGCGCTGTTCCAGCGCCGCCAGCTGCACCTCATGCAGGTCTTCAACGATGTTCCGTTCCATCCACGGATCCTTCCGGCATCGGCCGGCGCCTGCGCAGGCGTTGCGCGATCCACTGCCGCGCGCCCTGCACCACTACATAGAAGACCGGCACGAAGAACACCGCCAGCACGGTCGCGCTGACCATGCCGCCGAACACACCGGTTCCAATCGCCTGCTGGGTTTCCTTCGACGCGCCCTGCGCCAGCATCAGCGGCACCACGCCCAGCGCGAACGCCAGCGAGGTCATCACGATCGGCCGCAGGCGCAGCCGCGCCGCCTCCAGGGCCGCTTCCACCAGGCCGCGGCCCTGCTGCTGCAGCTGGCGCGCGAACTCGACGATGAGGATCGCGTTCTTCGCCGACAGCCCGATCACGGTGATCATGCCGACCTTGAAGAACACGTCGTTGGGCATGCCACGCAACAACACCGCCGCGACCGCGCCGAGCAGGCCCAGCGGCACCACCAGCATCACCGCCAGCGGAATCGACCAGCTCTCGTACAGCGCCGCCAGTACCAGGAACACCACCAGCATCGACAGCATCAGCAGCCATGGTGCCTGCGCCCCCGACTCACGCTCCTGCAGCGACTGGCTGGTCCACTGCAGGGCGAAGCCGGACGGCAGCGCTTCGGCCAACCGCTCCATCTCCGCCATCGCCTGGCCGGTCGATACGCCGGAGGCCGGTGCACCGGACAGGTTCAATGCCGGGAAGCCCAGATAGCGCTGCAGCTGCAGCGGCGCTTCCGTCCAGTGCGGGGTGACGAGCTCGGACAGCGCGACCATGCCGCCTTCGCTGTTGCGCACGTAAAGCTTCAGCACGTCTTCCAGCTCCATCCGGTGCGGCGCATCGGCCTGCAGGATCACCTGCTGCAGGCGCCCCTTGTTGGGGAAGTCGTTGACGTACTGCGAGCCCATTGCTGCCGACAGCGTGCTGCTGATGTGCTCGAAGCCCACGCCCATCGCCTCGGCCTTGGCGCGGTCGATGTCCAGCCGCACGCTGGTGCCCGCAGGCAGGCCATCGGCGTGCACCTCCGACAGCAACGGGCTGGCCTCGGCCAGCTTCAGCAGCTGCTGCAACGCCGCGCGCAGCTCCGCCTGGCTCTGCCCGGTACGTGCCTGCAGGGCCAGCGAGAAGCCGGAAGAACGCCCCAGGCTGTCGATCGCCGGCGGCATCACACTCATCACCTCGCCCTCGGCCAGCGTGGCCATCGCCTTCTGCGCGGCCTCCACCTCACCAGCCGCAGTGGCGCCTGCACGCTCGCCCCAGTCCTTCAGCATGGTGTAGGTCAGCGCCGCGCTCGGGCCGGAGCCTGAGAAGCTGTAGCCGAGGATGGACTGGTTGGAAGCAATGCCCGGGCGCGAGGCCACGTGCCGTTCATAGGCTTCGACCACCGCCAGCGTGCGTTCGGCTGTCGCTTCGGCCGGCAGCTGGATCGAGGTCATGAAGTAGCCCTGGTCCTCTTCCGGCAGGAACGCGCCCGGCAGCCAGTGCAGGCCCAGCAGCAGGGCCGCCACCAGGGCAGCGAACACGCCCATCACCCGCCCACTGCGCTGCAGCACCGAGGCCACGCCACGCTGGTAGCGCCCGGTCATCTTCTCGAAACCGCGATTGAACGCGCCGAACAACCCACCACGACCATGATGACCATGGGTGCTGGGGCGCAGCAGGGTCGCGCACAACGCCGGCGTCAAGCTGAGTGCCAGCAACGCCGAGAACAGGATCGACACCGCCATCGCCACGGTGAACTGGCGGTAGATCGCGCCCACCGAACCGCTGGCGAATGCCATTGGAATGAAGACCGCGGTCAGCACCAGGGTGATGCCGATCACCGCGCCGGTCAGCTCACGCATCGCCTTGATGGTGGCCTCGCGGGGTGGCAGTCCTTCCTCGGCCATGATCCGTTCCACGCCTTCGACCACCACGATCGCATCGTCAACGATGATGCCGATCGCCAGCACCATGCCGAACATGGTCAGCACGTTGATCGAAAAGCCCAGTGCCAGCATCACTGCAAAGGTGCCCAGCAGCGCGATCGGCGCGACCAGCGCCGGGATCAGCGTGTAACGCCAGTTCTGCAGGAACAGGTACATCACCGCGAACACCAGCAGCATCGCTTCCAGCAGCGTCTGCACCACCTTCTGGATCGAGATCTTCACGAAGGGTGCGGTGTCGAACGGAATGCTCGACTCCACCCCACGCGGCAGCAGCGGCGCCAGTTCGGCCATGCGTTCGCGCACTGCGGATGCGGTCCGCACGGCATTCTCGCCGGGGCGCAGCTGCACGCCGGCGGCGGTGGCGGGATGGCCATCCTCGCGGGTACCCCAGGCATAGCTCTGCGCGCCCAGTTCGACGCGGGCGACATCACCCAGCAGCACTCGTGAGCCGTCGGTCCCGGCGCGCAGCACGATGGCCGCAAACTGTTCAGGGGTCGACAATTGGCCATCGGCGCTCAACGGCACGGTGATGCGCTGGCCCGGCACGCCCGGCGAATCGCCGATGCGTCCTGGCGAGATTTCCAGGTTCTGCTGCTCGATGGCGGCCGCCACGTCGCCCATGGTCAGGCCGTAGCCGGTCAATCGCGTCGGGTCCAGCCACACACGCATCGCCTGTTCGGCACCGAACAACTGCACGCGGCCGACGCCATCGATGCGGCGCAGCTCTTCGATGATGTTGCGTGCCATGAAGTCGCCCAGCGCGGCCTCGCTGACGCTGGCATCGGGCGAACGCAGGCCCACCAGCATCAGGAAGCCGGAATCGGCGGCCTCCACGAACAGGCCGTTCTGGCGCACGCTGCGCGGCAGGCGCGGTTCGATCGCCTTGATCCGGTTCTGCACGTCCACCTGCGCCAGCTCCGGATTGGTGCCGGGCTTGAAGGTGGCAGTGATCGACGCTTCGCCGGAGGTGTCCACCGACGATTCGAAGTACAGCAGGTGCTTGACGCTGGACAGCTCGCGCTCGATCAGGCCGACCACCGCATCATTCAGCGTCTGCGGGCTGGCACCGGGGTAGCTGGCGTAGATGCTGACGCTGGGCGGCGCCACCGCCGGATAGCGCTCCACGGCCAGCCGTGGGATCGCCAGTACGCCAGCCAGGATGATGAAGATCGCCAGCACCCAGGCGAACACCGGGCGATCGATGAAGAAACGTGCCATGTTGGATTTTCCTGGAGGGACCGGCCCGGAACAGGCTCAGCCCTTGCTGCCGGCCTGCACGGCACCGGCGCCTGCGACCGGCAGCTGCCAGTCGCGCGCATCGACCACCACGCCTTCCTGCAGGCGTTCCTGGCCCTCGACCACCACCTTCTCACCCGCCTTGAGGCCAGTGCGCACCAGCCACTGGCGATCGACGCTGCCGTCGACCTCCAGCGTGCGGATCACCGCCTTGCCATCGCCCGCGATCACCCAGGCATAGGCCTGGCCGCCGGCGCTGCGCAGCACGGCCTGCTGCGGCACGGTCAATGCGCTGGCCGGTGCACCGCGCGGCACCTTCGCACGCACGTACATCCCCGGCAGCAGCTGGCGCTGGGGGTTGTCGACCAGGATGCGCAGGATCACATCGCCGGTGCGCGTGTCGACATTGATACCGGAAAACAGCAGCTGGCCGCGTTCGGTCAGTGGCTTGCCCGCTGCACCAATGATGGTCACCGGCAGTTCGCCACCACCGGCACTGCGCTGCAGCGACTCCAGCTGGGCCGCCGGCTGGCGCACATCGACGTAGACCTGATCGATCTGCTGCACCACCGCCATCGGCTCGGCATCGGCCACGCCGACCAGTGCGCCCTCGGTCACCAGCGCCTGGTCGATGCGGCCGGCAATCGGTGCACTGACCGTGGCATAGCGCAGGTCGAGCTGGCGGCGGGCCAGGATCGCGCGCGCCTCGTTCACCGCAGCGCGTGCCTGTTCGTACTCGGCACTGGCATCGTCGCGGTGCTGTTGGCTGACTGCCTGCGCGGCCGCCAGTGCGTGCAGGCGCTGCGACTGCACGCGGCTGCGGCCCAGCGCCGCTTCACTGCGCTGAAGGGCTGCCAGTGCCGAATCCACGTCGGCACGGAATGCCGCCGGATCGATCTGGAACAGCGCCTGGCCGGCGCTCACTTCCGCGCCCTGGTCAAACAAGCGGCGCTGCACGATGCCGCCCACCTGGGCACGGATCTGCGCGGTGCGCACGGCAGCCACGCGGCCGGGCAGTTCGTCATCGCGTTGTACCACCTGCGGGCCGACGGTGACCACGCTGACACGCGGTGTGGCTTCGGGCGTGGCTTCGGGGGTGGAGCAGGCCGTCATGGCCAGGGCGAGGGCCGCGATCAACGCGACCGGAGTCCTGAAGGTTCTCATTGCTGTGCACAATGCCGCGCAGGCGGCTGATAGGTTCTGAAGCGTGCAGTCTGCGGGGCGATGATGGGGTTTCGATGGAGGAACTGTGGAGATACGATGGAGGCAAGCACCTTAAGGCCCCGCCCCTGCATGCATGCCTCCCCCGCCCTCGCCGCCCTCGTCCTGATCGTCGAGGATGAGGCCGAGATCGCCGATATTCTTACCGCCTACCTGGAACGCGAAGGACTGCGTACCCTGCGCGCCGCCGATGGCCACAGCGCACTGGACCTGCACCGCAGCGCCCGCCCCGACCTGGTCCTGCTCGACGTACAGCTGCCGCGACTGGATGGCTGGAGCGTGCTGACCCAGCTGCGCCAGCGCGGCGAAACGCCGGTGATCATGCTGACCGCGCTGGACCAGGACCTGGACAAGCTGACCGCGCTGCGCATGGGCGCCGACGACTATGTGGTCAAGCCATTCAATCCGGCCGAAGTTGCCGCGCGCGTGCGTGCGGTACTGCGGCGTACGCTGCGTGCCTCACGCGTGGACACGCCGACGGCGCTGCGCGCGGGCCCGTTGCTGATCGACTCGGCCACCCACGCCGTGCACGTCGAAGGCGATGGCTACAGCCATGAAGTACTGCTCACCCTTACCGAGTTCAAGCTGCTGCACTGCATGGCGCTGGCGCCGACACGCATCTTCAGCCGCAGCGAACTGATGCACGAATGCCTGCCAGAAAGCGAGGCACTGGAACGCACCGTCGACAGCCATGTCAGCAAGCTTCGCCGCAAGCTGGACGAAGTCGGCATGGTCAACGTACCGGCCAGCGTGCGGGGTGTCGGCTACCGGTTGATGGCCGACCGCTGATGGGCCGCCTGCGCCGATCCGGGCTCAGCCGGCACATCATCGTCTCGATGTCGCTGATGGTGATCGGCGTGATCGTGATGATGATCCTGTCGTCATGGTTGCTGTATGCGGTGCTGGTCGAGTTTTTCCCCGGCAGCACCGAGGAACCGGAAGGCTGGCTGCCGACCGGGCCGGAGCTGGCGTGGATGGTCGGCGTGATCCTGACCGGCCTGGCGCTGGCCATCGCCGCCTCGTTCCGTCTCGCCCATCGCATCCTGTCACCCCTGAATTCACTGGTGGACAGCGTGCGCGCGCTCGCTGGCGGCGACCTGGGGGCACGTGCCAGCGTCGAAGAGAATTCGCCGGGCGAGGTGGCGACCCTGGTCGAGGATTTCAATGCGATGGCGCGCCGCCTGCAGCACATGGAGAGCGAGCGTGCGATGTGGCATGCGGCCATCGCCCATGAACTGCGGACCCCGGTAACAATCCTGCGCGGTCGCCTGCAGGGCCTGGCCGAGGGCGTGTTCCAGCCCGACCAGTCACAGTTCCGCAGCCTGCTCGCGCAGGTCGAGGGCCTGTCGCGGCTGATCGAGGATCTGCGCGTACTCAGCCTGTCCGACAATGCACGGCTGGACGTGCGCCGCGCACGCACCGACGTGGTCGCCGAGGTGCACTCGGTGATGACCCTGGTCGACCCGCAGTTCCGCGCCGCCGGCTTCGTGCTGGAGCTGGAAACCAGCCGCGAGGAACACAACGCGCACTGTGACCCGACCCGGCTGCGCCAGGCGCTGCTGGCGCTGCTGGAAAACGCGCGCCGCTACGCCAGCCCGGGCAAGGTGAGGATTGCCGTGCATGACACGCCCGGACACGTGCAGGTGGCAATCGAAGACGAAGGTCCGGGCATCGACCCGGAACTCCATACCGATATCTTCACTCCGTTCATGCGCGCCGATGGCTCGCGCTCGCGCCAGGGCGGCGGCAGCGGACTGGGCCTGGCGGTGGTCAAGGCCATCGCCGATGCACATGGCGGCCGCGTCTACTGCACGCCCGGCAGTGCCGGCGGCAGCCGCTTCGTCATTGAGCTTCCGCGCCAGTAACCGGTAGCGCGGCCTGTTCGCGCAGGTGCGCGCCGAGCCTGGCGAGATTGGCATCGATCGCGTCCATTTCCTCGCGCTGCGGCGCTGGCAGCGCCTGGCGCAGCTGCACGCGCAATGCCCGCCATGCAGGGACTGCCTGCGCACTGGCGGTGGCCACTGCCCCGGCCAGTACCGCCTGCTCATCGGCCAACGGCAGTCCATAGCCGCCATCCCGCAGCAACGTGCCGGGACGTAACCACTGCCCGCTCTGTTCCAGCAGCCCGTGCAGATTGCGGGATTCGCTGCTGCCTGGTGCGGCCAGCAGCTGCCGCTTCAGCGCGTCACGCGCGCGCAGTTCGGCGCGGCGTTGCGCGGCCTGCTCCAGCAACAGCAGCCCGGCGCTGGCGCGCAGGTCGCCCTGCAGCAACCAGGGCGCACGTTGATGCGCGGGCAGCTTCAGCCAGCCGCGCACGTCGCGCACCGGCAGGTCCAGCTGCGAAGCCGCCACATCGAACAACTGCTGGTAGTGGTCGCGTGCCGAGGCGAAGTAGTAGCCCTGCGCCTGCGCGGCGCTGCGATCCGCCATCACCTGCTCGTCAAGCACCTGCAACCGCGCCAGGCGGCGCTTCAACCCGCGCGGGCTCAGCTGGGCCAGACCGGCCCGCCCAAGGCGCGGCACGCCCGCCTGCAGCAGCTTGGCGGTTTCCACCGCGCAGTTGTTGCTGACAAAGTAGTAGCGCCCGTCATAGCTCCAGTGCACCTGCGCGGTGCGCTCGAGCAGGCTGGCGATCTCGTCGCGTTGCAGCTGCAGCGGCAACGACTGCAGGCCGCGCAGTTCGACCTTGGTGTATTCGTCCACCACCTGCTGCAGCGGCAACACGAACAGCCGCGAGGGATAGCCGCCAGTCAGTCCGCGCCAGTTGGAAATCTGCACGTCGCCGACGAACGCGCGGAACGAAAGCACGCGGTGGTACTCCAGGTCCAGGCGGCAGTCCGGCCCCGGAGCGCGGCCGGGCCGGCAGATCACCAGCCGCAACATGCTGTGGCCCCAGCGGCTCATCGGCTGCGCGCTGCCTTCGGCGAACAGGTAGTCCACCGCGTAGACACGGGAGGGATCGAGCTGCAGCAATGACGCAGCGCCCTCTTCCGCATCGGCCTGCAGCAACGGCAGCGCGGTGGCGCAATGGGATTTCGGCAGCGACGGAGGTGATCCGAAATGCGCCAGGAACCACTGCGCCAGCGCCGGGCGACGGCAGGCAAACTCGGCATCGAGCACGAAATGCTCGGCGTTCACGGCCAGATATTCGGCCGGGTCCTTCAATTCATAGGTGTCCGGACTACGGTCACGAAAGTCGTTGTGACCACGGCCCAGATGCCAGGGCTTGCGCTGCCACCCAGCCAGATCACGCCAGCGTGCACTGCGCGACCAGTTCGCGCCGCTACGGTCTGCAACATGGGTCAGCTCATGCACCAGGGCGCTGCGCCGCGCGCGGCGGGCGCCGGGCACGGCATCATCCAGCAGCTCGCGACGCAGGGCGATGTGCCCGGCGAAAGCGCGGCCGTGTACATCGGCCGGCAGGTCATCGCTCCAGCGCACCTGGACCCGCGCCGGCAATGCAGCCAGCAGGCCATCCGGCAGCAGCGCCCGCACGTCGGCCAGGGTCTGGCTGGCGAGCTGCTGCTGTGCAGGGTTCAGCCCTGCCGGGTCGAGCTGAAGGCGATCGGCTGCATGCGCGGCGTGGGCGATCAGCAGTAGAGCCACGCCATGCGTGGCTGCTGTAACTGCCCATCTGCGCCTGGCGCTCAGCCGAGCATGGCTCGGCTCTACAGAAAGCGATGACGCGGAGGTCATGCCGCCTGGATCAGCGCGCCAGCAGCGCGCGGGCCAGCTCCAGATCGCTCTGCTGCTGTGCGGCGGTGCTCTGCTCGCGCAGATGGACCAGCGCGGCCTGCAGGCGCGCACCGCGGATCTGGCCGTCGCTGGCAACGAATGCAGCGGCATCATCACGTGCAGCCTGCACCACCTTGTCATCGCCCGAACTGCTGGCCGAAGAGCCCGACGATGCGCCGGTGGCGGAACCGGCCGAGGTGCCGGCGAAGCTGGAAGCGAAGCCGGCCAGCGGCAGGGACAGCAGGGCGAGCAGCAGAAGCGGACGGGTCATCGGTGCGAAGCCGGTTGTGAAGGTGCGTGGAGCGTAACGGGTACGTGAAGGATTTTCCCGGCTCAGAGGTCGAAGAGCTTGCCGGGATTCAGCCGCGCTTGGGGATCGAACGCGCGTTTGACCGCCTTCATCAGGGCGATCTCGGCCGGGCCACGGGTGCTGTCCAGGTAACCCTTCTTGACCAGGCCAATGCCGTGTTCGGCCGAAATGCTGCCGTCGAAGCGGGCCAGCACCTGCGCCAGCAGCTTGGTCACATGTTCGCACTGCGCCACGAATTCGGCGTCGCCGGTGTCGTCGGGCTTGAGCACGTTGATGTGCAGGTTGCCGTCGCCGATATGGCCGAACCAGACCACGTCGAAGTGCGGATAGGCCTGCCCGATCAGCGCCTGGGTCTCGGCAAGGAACGCCGGCATCGCCGAGATCCGCACCGACACGTCGTTCTTGTAGGGCTTGTAGCGCGCCAGCGATTCGGTGATGCCTTCGCGCAAGCGCCACAGCTGGGCGGCCTGTGCGTCGCTGGCGCTGATCACGCCGTCGCTGACCCAGCCGTTGCCCATGCAGTCCTCGAAGGCGGCCATCGCCGCCGCTTCCTGCGCCTCGTCATTGGCCGCGAACTCGGTGACCACGTAGTACGGGTGCACCTCGTCGAACGGCGCCTGCGCTCCGTGCGCCAGCACATGCTCCAGCGCCCGGTCGGTGAAGAACTCGAAGGCCTGCAGCTGCAGGCGCGCGCGGAACGCGGCGAATACCTGCATCAGCACCTCGAAGCTGGGCAGCGCCAGCAGCATCACGTTGCTTGCAGGCGGCGGGTCGGTCAGTTTCACCGTCGCCTCGACGATAACGCCCAGGGTGCCTTCCGAACCGATCAGCAGCTGGCGGAAGTCATAGCCGCTGGAGTTCTTGATCAGGCCCTTGTTGAGCTCGAGCAGTTCGCCACTGGCAGTGACCACCTTCAGCCCTGCGATCCACTCGCGGGTATTGCCGTAGCGGATCACGCGGATGCCGCCGGCATTGGTGGCGATGTTGCCGCCGATCGTGCAGGAACCACGCGCGGCGAAATCCACCGGGTAGATCAGGCCATGGTCCAGCGCGGCATTGTGCACGGCTTCCAGCGGCATGCCGGCCTGCACCACCAGCGTGCGATCGACCGCATCGTAGGCCAGTGCCTTGTTCATCCGTTCCAGGCTGAGCACCAGCTCGCCGTTGGCCGCCACTGCTCCACCGGACAGGCCGGTGCGGCCGCCGGACGGCACCACCGCCACGTCGTGCTCAGCGCTCCAGCGCATCACCGCCTGTACTTCCTCGACCGTGGCCGGCAGCGCGACCGCCAGCGGCGCCGGTGTCCAGCGCCGGGTCCAGTCGCGCCCGTAATGCTCCAGGTCGGCCGGGTCGGTCTTCAGCTTCAGGCCGGGACAGGCCAGCTGCAGCGAGGCAATGCGGGAATCGGTCATGACGGTCCAGCGCGGTGCGTGAAGAACGGGCAAGCGTGCCAGCGGCACGCGCCAGCGTCCAGCCCCGCAGGCAGGCAGATAGCTACCGATGCAACCAATTGCGCACTGCACCATGGTCGTCGCGATCTGGCATAGTGATTGGCCCCTGTCCCACTGGCCGTGTCGCCCCATGTCGCCGAAGAAGACCTCGTTCCCGAAGCAGGATATCCGCGTGCTGTTGCTGGAGGGGGTCAGCCAGACCGCCGTGGAGGTGTTCAGCGCCGCCGGCTACAGCCAGATCGAAGCGCACACCAAGGCGCTGCCCGAGGACGAACTGAAGGCGCGCATCGCCGAAGCGCACATCGTCGGCATCCGCTCGCGCACCCAGCTCAGCGCCGAGGTGCTGGCCGAGGCCAAGCGCCTGATCGCGGTGGGTTGTTTCTGCATCGGCACCAACCAGGTGGACCTGGACGCGGCCGAGCTGGCCGGCATCCCGGTGTTCAACGCGCCCTATTCCAACACCCGCAGCGTGGCCGAGCTGGTGATCGCCGAGGCGATCATGCTGACCCGCGGCATCCCGCAGAAGAACGCGGAGTGCCATCGCGGCGGCTGGTCGAAGTCGGCCAGCGGCAGCCATGAGGTGCGCGGCAAGACCCTGGGCATCATCGGTTACGGCCACATCGGCACCCAGGTCGGCGTGCTGGCCGAATCGCTGGGCATGCAGGTGATCTTCCACGACGTGGAAACCAAGCTGGCGCTGGGCAATGCGCGTGCCGCGGCCAGCCTGGACGACCTGCTGGCGCGCGCCGACATCGTCACCCTGCACGTGCCGGAAACCCCTTCCACGCAGTGGATGATCGGTAGTACCGAGCTGGCGAAGATGCGCAAGGGTGCGCACCTGATCAATGCCGCACGCGGCACCGTGGTCGACATCGATGCACTGGACGCGGCGCTGGCCAGCGGCCACGTCGGCGGCGCCGCGCTGGACGTGTTCCCGGTCGAGCCGAAGGGCAACGGCGATATCTTCGAATCGCCGCTGACCCGCCACGACAACGTGATCCTGACCCCGCATGTGGGCGGCAGCACGCTGGAAGCGCAGGACAACATCGGCGTGGAGGTTGCGGCCAAGCTGGTGCGCTACAGCGACAACGGCAGCACCCTGTCGGCGGTCAACTTCCCGGAAGTGACCCTGCCCGAGCACGCCGACAGCCTGCGCCTGCTGCACATCCACCAGAACGTGCCGGGCGTGCTGTCCAAGGTCAACGAGATCTTCTCGCGCCACAACGTCAACATCGACGGCCAGTTCCTGCGCACCGACCCGAAGGTGGGCTACGTGGTGATCGACATCACCGCGAGCGAGGAACAGGCCGCCGCCGTGCGCGACGAACTGGCCGCGATCCCGGGGACATTGCGTACCCGCATTCTGTATTGATTAACGCGTCGCCGGGCATGGCCCGGCGCTACCCCTGGGTTCTGCGTCGCCGCGCATGTCCCGGCCCACGCGATCACGGTAGCGCCGGGACATGCCCGGCGGGCTCGTTCAGCGCGCCAACCACCGGCGCGCCATGCGCTGCATCGACTCGTCCGATTCCGGGTCTGCGGCGACCTCGGCCACCGGCCGCCAGGCCAGCTCCAGCGACTCCTCGCTGAGCACGAAGGCCTCGCCACCCAGCGCCCGGATCACGAAACGCACGTCATAGTGCCAGTGTCCCGGCACGTCCTTGCGCTCCGGAATCCAGTGCTTGTCGATGTCGAAGATGGCCGGGTCTTCCAGCATCAGCCCGCTCAGGCCCGACTCCTCCTCGGCCTCCTTCAGCGCGACCAGGGCCAGGTCGCGCTCTCCGTCGGCGTGGCCACCCAGCTGCAGCCAGCGCTGCAGCTTGCGATGATGGGTCAGCAGCAGGCGCTGGCCATCGGCGCTGACCAGCCAGCAGCTGGCGGTGAAGTGCCCGGCCAGCCGTTCGCGGCGGAACGGATCTTCCGGATCGTCCAACAATGTGCCGAATTCGGCAGCCAGTGCGTCGTGGGCGGGCTCGCGACGGGCATAGTCCCGCAACAGGCCACGCAGGCGATCGTCAAGCACGGCAAGGGTTTCGGCGTTCTGGCTCATGAATGGGCGGCGTTTGGAAAAATACTGCTCATTATCGCCGTTCATTGTTGCGATTGCGCTTGTGCGTTGGCTTCAGCTTTGGCTAAGGTACAGCGGGCCGTTCGCGCGGCCTTCACCATTCAAGGTTGCCGGCAACGTATCGGCGGCCCACCCAAATCCGATCATTAGGAAGTACTGCATGCTGAAAGCTCTGTTGAGGGTCAAGCCGGTCCAGCCGGCCGGGCACGTCGATGCCGGCGAACCCATCGAAGGCAGCCTGGACGGCGACGCCACGTTGAAACGGACCCTCACGGCTAAACACCTCATCCTGCTTGGCGTGGGTGCGGTGATCGGCGCTGGTATTTTCGTGCTGACCGGCCAGGCTGCGGCCAACCATGCCGGCCCGGCGGTGATGCTGTCGTTCGTGCTGGCCGGTTTCGCCTGTGCCCTGGCGGGCCTGTGCTACGCCGAGTTCGCGGCAATGATGCCGGTCTCCGGCAGTGCCTATTCCTACTCGTACGCCACCCTCGGCGAAGGCATGGCCTGGTTCATCGGCTGGTGCCTGGTGCTGGAGTACCTGTTCGCCTCGGCCTCGGTCGCGGTGGGCTGGTCGGCGTACCTGATCAGCTTCATCACCACCACGCTGCACATGCCGTTCCCGGACCTGCTCAGCGCCGCGCCCATTGCCTGGACCGGCAGCGAGTTCGTCTCCTCCGGCAAGCTGTTCAACCTGCCGGCCGTGCTGATCGTGGCGGCGGTGTCCGGCCTGCTGTACGTGGGTGTGACCCAGTCGGCCTTCGTCAACGCCATCATCGTGGCGATCAAGGTCACCGTCATCTGCCTGTTCATCGGCATCGGCGCGGCCCACATCGACCCCGCCAACTGGCAGCCGTTCATCCCGGAAAACACCGGCGTGCCGGGTGAGTTCGGCTGGAGCGGCGTGTTCCGCGCGGCCACCATCGTGTTCTTCGCCTACATCGGCTTCGATGCGGTCTCCACCGCCGCCGGTGAAACCAAGGACCCGCAGCGCAACATGCCGATCGGCCTGCTCGGCTCGCTCGCGGTGTGCACCATCGTCTACATCATCGTCTGCGCGGTGCTGACCGGCATGATGCCGTACCACCTGCTGGGCACCGACAAGCCGGTGGCCACCGCGCTGGAAGGTTACCCGCAGCTGGCGTGGTTGAAGACCGCGGTGGAAATCGGCGCCATCGCCGGCCTGTCCTCGGTGGTGCTGGTGATGATGATGGGCCAGACCCGCATCGCCTACACCATCTCCCGCGATGGCCTGCTGCCGAAGTTCTTCGGCAAGGTCCACGCCCGTTTCCGTACCCCGTACGTCGCTACCATCGTGGTCGGCGTGATCGCTGCCGCACTGGCCGGCCTGGTGCCGCTGAACGTGCTGGGCGAGCTGGTGTCGATGGGCACCCTGCTGGCCTTCGCCACCGTATGCATCGGCGTGCTGGTGCTGCGCTATACCAAGCCGGAGATCCATCGTCCGTTCCGCGTGCCGGCGGTGTGGATCATCTGCCCGCTGGGCGCGGCCACCTGCCTGTTCCTGTTCTGGCAGGCGTTCGTGGTGCACTGGCACCTGTTCGTGGGCTGGACGCTGCTCGGCCTGCTGATCTACCTGGGCTACGGCATCCGCAACAGCAAGCTGGCCAAGTCGCCCTGATCCGCCTACGGGCCGGCCTCGCGCCGGCCCGTCCGTTTTCCCCGCGCGCCGGTCATGGCGCGCTTCGACAAGACCACCACACATGTTCAAGCAACTGTGGGCCACCAAGCACCCGCATGCCGCCCATGAAGACGCCAACGGCCTGAGCCTGCGCCGCCACCTCGGCCCCTGGGGGCTGACCGCCCTCGGTATCGGCGCGGTGATCGGCGGCGGCATCTTCGTCATCACCGGCCAGGCCGCCGCCAACCACGCCGGCCCGGCGATCATGCTGTCGTTCGTGCTGGCCGCCATCTGCTGCGCCTTCTGCGCGCTGGCCTACGCCGAGTTCGCCTCGATGGTGCCGGTTTCCGGCAGCGCCTACACCTATACCTATGCCACCTTCGGCGAACTGTCGGCCTGGTTCATCGGCTGGATGCTGGTGCTCGAATACGGCGTCTCCGCCTCGGCAGTAGCGGTCAGTTGGACCGGCTACTTCCTCAGCCTGCTCAGCCAGTTCGACATCCATCTGCCAGCCGCGCTGGTCAGTGCGCCACTGGACGCACAGCTGCGCCCGACCGGCGCGATCGCCAACCTGCCTGCTGCGGCCCTGGTCCTGCTGCTGACCTGGCTGTGCTACGTCGGCATCAGCAAGTCCTCGGCGATGAACATGGCGATGGTCGTGCTCAAGACCGGCCTGATCGTGCTGGTCATCGTGGTCGGCTGGAAGTACGTGGATACCAGCAACTGGACGCCGTTCATCCCCGCCAACGAAGGCCCCGGCAAGTACGGCATGGAAGGCGTGCTGCGCGGCGCGGCGATGGTGTTCTTCGCCTACATCGGCTTCGAGGCGGTGTCGGTGGCGGCGCAGGAATCGAAGAACCCGCAGCGTGACATGCCGATCGGCATGATGCTGTCACTGGTGGTCTGCACCGTGCTCTACATCGCGATGGCCGCGGTGATGACCGGCCTGGTGCCATTCCAGCTGCTGGGCACCGATGAGCCGGTGGTGACCGCGGTCGCCGCGCATCCGCAGCTGGGCTGGCTGCGCTGGGTGGTCGAGGTCGGCGCGCTGGTCGGCCTGTCCTCGGTGGTGCTGGTGATGATCATCGGCCAGCCGCGCATCTTCATGATCATGGGCCGCGACGGCCTGCTGCCGCCGGTGTTCACCAAGATCCACCCGAAGTACCGCACCCCGCACATCAACACCGTGATCACCGGCATCGGCATCGCGCTGCTGGCGGCGCTGTTCCCGCTGGACATCCTCGGCGAGCTGACCTCGATGGGTACGCTGATCGCGTTCGCCGCCGTGTGTGCCGGCGTGCTGATCCTGCGCCGCACCCAGCCGGACCTGCCGCGCCCGTTCCGCATGCCGATGGCCTGGCTGATCTGCAGCCTGGGCGTGCTGAGCTGCCTGGCGCTGCTGTCGGCGATGACGATGCACAACTGGATGTTGATGGGCGTGTGGACGTTCGTCGGTTTCGTGATCTATTTCTGCTACGGGTTCAGGCACAGCCGTCTGCGGGGCAAGTGAGGTTTTGCAGTGCAGGGCCTGCGGCCCTGCACCCGCCGGAGCAACGCCAAGAGCGGGTGTGTTGGTTTGGCGGGGAGGCATGGGTACGCGGGGGACGCCGCAAGTACGTCCATGTAGCAACTGTGTTGCCGGGGAGGCCTGGCCCTCTCCGGCAGACAGGCACGGTAGTGCCGGCCGCTGGCCGACAGTCTCTGGGGGAACGCCGCAACTGTCCTTAGGCAGGGACCGGTCCGCTTCGGGCGTCGCGTACGCGGGCGTTGAGAATCACCAGCATCTTGCGCATTACCGCCACGATGGCCACTTTTCCTTCCTTGCCGCGAGCCCGCAGCGACTGATAGAAATCGCGCAGTCGAGGTTCATGCCGCATGGCCGACATGGCGGCCATGTAAAGCACTTGGCGGATCTCGGCCCTGCCACCGTGGATGCTTCGTTTGCCGCGCATGGTCCCGCTGTCGTGGGACATGGGTGCTACACCGACCAGGCTGGCGATGGCCTTGCCGCTGATCTTCCCCAACTCGGGAAGATAGCTTGCCAATACCGCCTGCAGGCCAGAGCCAACGCCTTTCATCGACTTCAGGACAGCCAGTTGAGGCTGTTGGGCAACCTGCTCGGCAATTTGCTTTCCCAGACGTTCAACCAGCGTCTGCAAGCGGGTGATGTTGGCCTGCAGTAGCCGGCGCAATTCACGATCACCGACCATTTCCTGCTGCTGCCGCGCGATGGTCAGCGCGTGCATCGCCTGTCGACGTGCCCGCACGAATTCCCGCATTTTCTGCTGCCAAGGCTCCAGCGGTTGGTAGGCGGGCAGTTTCACCAAGGCTGCCATCTGCGCCAATGCATAGGCATCCAACCGGTCGGTCTTGGCCATCTGGCCCATCCCCTGGGCCAGCCTGCGGGCCCGCAGGGCATTGGCGCGGACCACCGGATGGCCCGCTGCGTGCAGAAAATCCAGCACCGGCCGCTCGTAGCCGCCGGTGGCCTCCAGCACGATCTGGCTGACCGGACGCTTCTTCAGCCAATCATCCAATTCAGAAAAGCCGGAGCGGCTATTCCAGACCTGCAGGGTCTCTCCGTCCGTCGTGCCGACATCCAGTTGGCGCTTGCTGACATCAATCCCGATCCCGTTCATCACCGGACTCCGTATAGTCTGGAAGGGTCGAGAGCTCCCCCGCTTGCCCAGTCTTATCACTGCGAGTGTCAGCTCCAGCAACTGTTCGGGCGGATCAAGGGAGATTCCGGCGTGGGCGCCAAGCTACATGGCGATCGTCGAGATCCAGGCTTGTACGGCGGCCCACGCCGGCTCTCGGCACCTACGCTGCCAGATTCCGATCAGATAAGGCTTGGCAGCCGCATCCATGCGGCTGACACCCCCGCGAACCCATGCCTCCCCACCCCTGACAGTCTCCCGGCGTGTCCGGTAGATCCACGCCATGCGTGGATATCATCCGCACCGTGAATGTGCCGGCTATCGGATGAGAATCACCTACGACCAAACCAGATGGTCTTCTGTATCCAACCTGTGTGTGCCACGGCAGTGGCTCTGGTTCACGTCCAGGGCGCCGCACTCGATTTCCGGCCGCTGGACGCACTTGTACTTTCCATCCACGTCGTACGTGTTCTTGTCCTGCTCGCTGCACGTCTCCAGCCTCTACGACTAAACGGTTCGCAGAGCCACGGCATTCTCCGCTGGCCACTGTTGCCTGGACTCCGTTGAGCATCAACCGGTCGAGCAGCTGTCGTCCACTGCCCGGCCCCGCCTAGCGGCGATTGAACCAGATGAGCTGCTGCTGCCAGCCGGCACCGGCCATGCAGGCATTGAACTCGCTGCTGCGGTCGGACGCGTTGACGTCCACGATGTAACTCTCATCTTTCGGCATCGGCACCATGTTGTACTTGCCGTCAATGGCGCAGACTTCATCAAGCCTGCAGGGCACCTTGCGGTCTTCGTAGACAGTGCGCGTGGCCACTTCATTCCTGACCGGCCAATGATCGTCGGCCTGCGCCTTGCAACTCGAATGGGCGGGGCCGAATGACCGGGCACCCGCATCCATCTTCACCCATTCCATCGTGCAGCCACTGCTGGCAAGCATGATGCCAATCACCCCCATCATCCCCATCGCGCGCGCGATCATCGAAGTACTCCTTTCCCTGGCGCTCGCCGGAATCTCTGCGGCAATCCGATGATGTTTCGCGGCAAGAGGGCTGTCCACGACCGGAATCGCTTCCAGCGGGAGCGCTGCCTTCCCCATTCAGCCAGCGCTGTGCTTGCCTCGATCCAATCCCTGCGCGCCGCCTGCCAGCGCACCGCTTCGCGTTGCCCACGCAGCAGGCAGGCGGTCGCCGCGCGGGCCCAGCATCGGGCCGGATCACGTAAAATGCCGTCCATGGACACCACCACCTTCCCCTACGACACCGCCCGCCTGGGCGAACTGGCCCAGCTGCTGATCGACAACGTCCGCGAACTGGCCCAGGCCGGCTGGACCCCGGCCACCAGCAGCAACTTCTCCCACCGCCTGGACGACCGCCACGCCGCGATCACCGTCTCGGGCAAGGACAAGGGCCGCCTGATCGAGGACGACATCATGGTGGTGGACTTCGATGGCAAGGCCGTCGGCCGCCCGCTGCGCCCCTCCGCCGAAACCCTGCTGCACACCCAGCTGTACCGCCGCTTCCCGGAAATCGGCTGCGTACTGCACACCCATTCGCCGGTGCAGACCATTGCCTCGCGCCTGTACGCGCCGCAGGGCCATGTGCACCTGGAAGGCTACGAGCTGCTGAAGGCCTTCGCCGGCAACAGCACCCATGAGATGGCCGTGGACGTGCCCGTGTTCGCCAACACCCAGGACATGGACCTGCTCTCGGCCCAGGTCGACGACCTGCTCGACCGGCAGAACCTGTGGGGCTACCTGATCGATGGCCATGGCCTGTACGCCTGGGGCCGCGACATGGCCGAAGCGCGCCGCCACCTGGAAGCCTTCGAATTCCTGTTCCACTGCGAGCTGGAGCTGCGCAAGCTGCGCGGCTGAACCCGCGCGCAGGTACAGATGCCGATCCGGAATCTGCGCCCTGCCCCCGCCCTGCTACCCTGTCTTCCCCCCGAGACGTTCAAGCTGCCGCCATGAGCCGACTGCGCATCTACGACGACACCCGCCCCGAATCGCCGCTGCTGGACACCCAGGACGGCGCGGTCATTGCTGCCGAACTGCAGAAGATCGGCGTCACCTTCGAACGCTGGCAGGCCACTGCACCGGTCGCACCCGGCGCCAGCCAGGAGGAAGTGTTCGCCGCCTACCGCGCCGACATCGACCGCCTGGTGGCCGAGAACGGCTTCAAGAGCGTGGATGTGGCCTCGATCGCCCCGGACAACCCGAACCGCGCCGAGCTGCGCAAGAAGTTCCTCGACGAGCACTTCCACAAGGAAGACGAGGTGCGCTTCTTTGTCGCCGGCTCCGGCCTGTTCACCCTGCACGTGGAAGACAAGGTCTACGAGATCGAGTGCGTGAAGGATGACCTGATCGCCGTGCCCGATGGCACCACCCACTGGTTCGACATGGGCGATGAGCCCAGCTTCGTGGCGATCCGCTTCTTCACCGAGCCGGATGGCTGGGTCGGTCATTTCACCGGCACCGACATCGCGCAGAAGTTCCCCCGTTACGTACCCACCCAGGCGTCCTGATCCATGCAGCCCCGCGTCATCCTGACCGATATCGAAGGCACCACCAGCAGCATCTCGTTCGTCAAGAACGTGCTGTTCCCCTATGCCCGCAAGGCCTTGCCCGGCTTCGTCGCCGAACACGGCCAGGACCCGGACGTGCGCCGCTGGCTGGACGCGGTGGCCACCGAGATCGGCGGCGCCTGCCAGGACAGCTTGGTGGCCGAGACGCTGCAGGGCTGGATCGACCAGGACCGCAAGCACACCGCGCTGAAGGCGCTGCAGGGCCAGATCTGGGACGAAGGCTACCGCCGGGGCGATTACACCGCGCATTTCTACCCGGAAGTGGCACCGATGCTGAAGGGCTGGCATGCCTCGGGCCTGCCGCTCTACGTGTACTCGTCCGGCTCGGTGCCGGCGCAGAAGCTGTTCTTCGGTTTCAGCGATGCCGGCGACCTCAGCCCGCTGGTATCGGGCTGGTTCGATACCGAAGTCGGCGGCAAGCGCGAGGCCGACAGCTACCGCCGCATCGTGCAGGCGATCGGCGTCCCGGCCGGCGAGATCCTGTTCCTGTCGGATGTGGTGGAAGAGTTGGACGCTGCCCGCGAAGCCGGCCTGCAGACCCGCCTGATCGACCGCCTGGATGATTACCCGCTGCCGCGCACCGGCCAGGCCGCCAACGGCCACGAGCGGGTTGAGAATTTCCAGCAGATCCAGCTGTAAGGGTGTGCGGACCAACGGTCCGCGCCCTCGCCGGGCATGGCCCGGCGGATGCCGTCAACGGTCGTTGAGGGTTTTCACCTTCAGCGCGTCGCGCAGGGTGGTCAGGTCCACCGGACCACGCACCGCGATATCGCGCGTTTCACCCGGCAGCAGGTCCAGCAGGTTGTCTTCAAGCTTCACATCCAGCGCGCCGAAGTCGATCCACGCCGCACGCACATAGGTCGCGCTCTGCAGCCTCAGGCGATAATGATCGCCGTCAATGGCGAGAGTCGCCTCCAGTTTCTGCCGTGGCAGCACCTGGTCCCTGGCCTCTACGAAACCGACCACCTGCCGCGCGCTCACCTTGCCGTCCTGCAGCAGTTCGAACACCGCCACCGTCCGCTTCGGATCGGCACCGGCCAGCAGCTCCGCGTCGCGGAAGTCACCGAGCGCGGTGACACCTTCCGCGGTCAACGCCACCGCCTCCTCGCGCTGCCGCAGCACCTTGCCGTCCACGTCCACCACCCGCAGCCGCCAACGTGCATCCTGCGCGGCGCCATCATTGATCAGACGCACCCGCGTATTGCCCTCGTCGCGCAGCGCAGCCACCGTCACCGGCGCGAAGAAACGCCGCGCGGCAAAGTGCAGCGCCTTCCAGCGGCCGAAGTAGTCCACGCTGGACCATGAAGCGCCCGGCCAGACATCGTTGAGCTGCCAGTACAGCGAACCCATCGTGTACGGACGCGAGGCACGGTGATGCAGCGCCGCCAGGGCGATGCCATCGGCCTGCATCACCTGGCTCAGGTAGACGAAGTCCTCGAAGTCCTTCGGCGTGCCGTAGCCCAGTTCGATGTAATGCAGCAGGCGGCTGTTGCCCTCGCCGGCCATGAATTTCTGGTGTGCGCGGATCACCGGGCTGTCGATGCGCTGCTCGGCACGGGTAGCGATCTGGTCCACCGTCGCCACCGACGGCCACGCCTGCAGGCCGTACTCGGACATGAAGCGCGGCGTCTCGCGCAGGTAGGCCTGCACCGGCAGCGCCGGATTGCCCCAGACCTGCCAGTAGTGCTTGTCGCCGCGGCTCGAGTCGTTGGCCTTTTCATCCAGATCGTTGCTGGGCGAACTGGACCAGTACGGTACGCCCAGCCCTTCCTCGCCAACCACCGCACGCAGATCGTGGCCGAACAGGTCGACATAGCCCTGCCAGACCTTCGCCGCGAACGCCGGATCGGCCGCCTTCAGGTCGCGTCCGTGGCCCCAGTCCTTCCAGGCGGTTTCCTCTTCGTTGTTGCCACACCACAGCACGATGCTGGGGTGATGCCGCAGACGCCGCACGTTGTCGCGCGCCTCGGCGACCACGCTGGCGCGGAACGCCGGATCGTAACCGGGCTGCATGCCGCCGCCGAACATGAAGTCCTGCCAGACCAGCAGGCCGAGCTCGTCGGCGATGTCGAAGAACGCGTCGTCCTCGTAATAGCCGCCGCCCCAGTTGCGCAACATGTTCATGTTGGCGTCGCGCGCGGCCACCAGCACCTGGCGCAGGCGCGCGGCATCAACGCGTGCGGGGAAGGCATCGAACGGAATCACGTTCGCGCCCTTGGCGAAGATCGGCACGCCATTGATGACGAAAGCGAAGCCCTGCCCGCCCTTGTCGTCCGTTTCGCGGCGCAGTTCGACCGTACGCAGGCCGATGCGCTGCTCGTGGGCCAGCTCCGGCGCGCCACCGTCGTCCAGGCGGGCCTGCACCGTGTAGCGGTCCTGCGCACCGTGGCCTACTGGCCACCAGCGCCGCGGATCAGCCAGTTCAACCGGAACCTCGATGCTGTTCTGGCCGGGCTTCAACAGCACCGTGCGCTTCACCTGGGCCACGCTGCGACCCTGCGGATCGCGCACATCCACATTGACCACCGCAGAACCGGCTGCACTGCCCTGCTCCACCTGCAGCAGCACCGCCAGCTTCGCCTGCTCCGCGCTCAATGCATCGGTGCGCACGGCCAGGTCGGTCAATCGATGCGTATCCCAGGCCTGCAGGTCGACGCCACGCCAGACACCGGCGGTGACATAGCGCGGGCCCCAGTCCCAACCGAAGTGGTAGGCCGGTTTTCGCGCGAAGTTGCCGACCATCGCGTCCTTCGGCTCATCGCCATAGGGCGAAGGATAGTTGCCGGCGATCTTGTGCGGCATCGCCTGCACGCCCGGCAACAGCGTGCGGATCGGCGACCGGAACACGATCTGCAGCTCATTGTCCTTC
The DNA here is from genome assembly GCF_030291095.1 of Stenotrophomonas sp. 59. NCBI lineage: Bacteria > Pseudomonadati > Pseudomonadota > Gammaproteobacteria > Lysobacterales > Lysobacteraceae > Stenotrophomonas > Stenotrophomonas sp. 59. Next base: position 2,051,844 of record NZ_CP127408.1, on the reverse strand, counting down.
GCACGCAGGCGGCCTTCGACCCGGGCACGCCACGTGCGGTGTGCGTTGTCCGCGCGCAGCAGCGGCTTGCCGTTGAGCACGACCTCGGCATAGGTATCCAGCCCGTCGAAGCGCAGTTCGGCATTGGGCTTGGCAACCGTCGCGGCATCCACATCGAAGCGGGCGCGGTATTCCCAGTCCGCCAGGCCGATCCACTGCAGCTCGGCCTCCGGCGCGCCGACATACGGATCGCGGATCAGCGCGTGGGCCAGCAGGTCGGTGTGCACGCTGCCGGGTACGCTCGCCGTACGCCACTGCTGCAGGCCCGGATGGGCCGCGCCCTGCGCGTCGCCGGGCAACATGCGGAACTCCCACTGCGCCTGCAGCGGGGCCGCCGGTGCAGGGAACACAGAGGCTGCGATCAGCAGCAGGAGCAGGGGCAGGCGGACAACGAGGGGAAGGCGATGCACGGGATGCTCCTGTTTTTCCGCCGGGCATGGCCCGGCGCTACCAATTCAACACGCCACGGTAGCGCCGGACCACGTCCGGCGAGGGCGCAGCGCGGCAGACCTCAACGCACGACGTTCAACACTTCGTAGCACGCACCCATGGTGTGGTAATCCACCTTGCCGGCCGGGCTCTTCTCGTCGCTGTACTTGCGGTTGTCGGCATCGAGGATGCGGAACCAGGCGCCGTACTGGTGGTCGACGAAGTGCTCCCACGAGTACGCCCAGATGCGCTCGTACCACTGCCAGTAGCGGTCATCGCCGGTGCGCTTGGCCATCAGCGCGGCCGTAGCCAGCGTTTCCGCCTGCACCCAGAAGTACTTGTCATCGTCGCAGACGAAGCTGTCGCCGCCGATCGGGGCGCCGTCCATGCCCGGCTGCCGGCGCGTTTCCGGCGCGAAGCCGTAATACAGGCCACCGCGGGCGTCATCCCAGCTGCGCGCCACCGCCACATCGAACAGGTGCTGCGCGGTCGGCACCAGCCAGTCGGCCTGCACATGGCGATCGAGGATCAGCAGCAGCTTGGCCCACTCGGTCTGATGGCCGGGCTGGAAGCCCCACGGGCGGAACAGGTGCTTGGGATCGTCCAGGTTGTAGTCCCAGTCGATCTCCCAGTTGACGTTGTAATGCTCCCAGACCAGGCCACCGGCCTTGGCGGCCTGGCGGCGGGTCATGTTGTCGGCCAGCTGCAGCGCGCGCTCCACATAGCGCTGTTCGCCACTGGCCTCGAACGCGGCCAGCATCGCCTCGCACATGTGCATGTTGGCGTTCTGGCCACGGTAGCCGGTGAAGTTCCACTGGCCATCGGCTTCGTCCTTGTACAGGCCGTGCTGCGGTTCCCAGAAGCGCGCTTCCAGCAGCTGCCAGGTCTCGTCCATCCAGTCACGGGCCTGCTCGACACCGGCCTTCAGCGCGCAGCTGTAGGCCAGCAGCACGAACGCCACGCCGTAGCAGTGGTTCATGTCGTCCTCGACCTTGCCGTCGCGCAGGGTCCAGGCATAGCCACCGGTAACCGGATTGCGATGCACCTCGCGCAGGTAACGCACACCGTGCTCGACAGCGTCGCGGTATTCGGCGTTGCCGAATTCGCGGTAGGCCATCGCGTAGTTGAAGACGAAACGGGTGCTGCTCACCAGGTGGCGGTGGCTGGCATCGTAGATGCTGCCGTCATCCCGGAAGTAGTGGAAGAAGCCACCGTTCGGGTCGATGCAGCGCGGGTGGTAGAACGCCATCGTGTCGGCGATATGCGCACGCAGGAACGCGGGCGAACGGAAATCGGGCGAGGTGTTCATGCGGTAATGTCCTGGGCCTGCAGCAGCTGCTGCACTTCATCGAGCGAGGGCATCGCGGCGAACGCGCCCTTGCGGGTAACAGCCAGCGCGCCGACCGCGGCACCGAAGCGCAGCGTGGCGGTGATCGCCTCCGGGTCCTGGCAGAACGCGGCAAAGCCTGCGCCCGCCCCGCCACGCTCCAGCAGTCCGACCAGCACGCCACCGACAAAGGCATCGCCGGCGGCCGTGGTATCGACGGTGGCTACGCGGAAGCTGGTGACCGTGCCGTGGTTGTCGCGCGTGTACCAGTGCAGCGTGGCCGCACCATCGGTAACGATGACCCAGCGTGCCTGCGCGGCCAGCAGGCGCTTCAGCACCACTGCCTCACCATCGGCACCCAGCGGTGCCGCCAGGTAGTCCAGCTCCTCGCGCGACAGCTTGACCAGGTCGGCACGCTGCAGCGCCTGCCACAGGCGCGGCGTCGGATCTTCGCTGGCCGGCCACAGTGCCGGGCGCAGGTTGAGGTCCAGGCTGACCACCGCACCGGCGGCACGGGCGCGCTCCATGCCGGCGAAGGTCGCCTCGGCGATGGACGGCTCGGTCAGGCTGTTGGAGCAGACGTGGAAGCACTGCGCGCTGTCGAAGCACGCGGCCTGGAAGTCGCTGTCACGGAACAGCAGGTCGGCGGCCGGCGGGCGGTAGAAACTGAAGCTGCGCTCGCCGCTGGCATCCAGCGCGACGAAGGCCAGTGCGGTCTTGGCCGCATCGGTACGCACGATGTAATCCGTGCCCACGCCGTGTTCGACCAGGCTCTCGGCCAGGAAGTCACCAAACATGTCGCGGCCCAGCATGCCGACGAACTGGGTCTTCGCACCCAGTCGCGCTGCCGCCACCGCAACGTTGGCCGGCGCCCCGCCGGCGTACTGCAGGAACGCGCGCGGCGTGTCGGCCGAGGCCGGCGGCTGCGCTAGTAGATCGATCAAAATTTCGCCGAAGCAAACGATGGAACCCATTCCGGACTCAGCCTCCCTGCGTTGCGGAAGCCGGCGTGCGTGCGCCGACCAGTCCGTAGAAAATGATGTAGCCGTAGCACAGCAGCGGCAGGATGAAGCTGGCCTGCACACCGATGTGGTCGGCCAGCACGCCCTGCAGGTACGGCACCACGGCACCGCCGACGATGGCCATGATCAGCAGGCTGGAGCCCTTGTTGGTCAGCGGGCCCAGGCGCTCGATGCTCAGCGCGAAGATGGTCGGGAACATGATCGAATTGAACAGGCCGATCGCCACCACCGAGTACAGCGCGATGTTGCCGGAGGTCAGCATGGTCGTGACCAGCAGGACCACGTTGACCAGCGCGAAGATCGCCAGCAGGCGGCTGGGCGAGAAGCGCGCCAGCAGCGCCGAGCCGGCGAAGCGGCCGATCATTGCCATCGTCCAGTAGGCCGACACGTAGTGGGTGGCCTCCTGTTCGCTGAAGCCACCGATGTTCGGCATCGACAGGTAGTTGACCAGGAAGCTGCCGATCGATACTTCGGCACCGACGTAGAAGAAGATGCCCAGCACGCCCAGCAGCAGGTGGCGCTTGCGCAGCGCATCCAGATAGCTGTGGTGGTGCCCCTGGTCGGCCTGTTCGGTGGCGTCGCTCAGTGCCGGCAGGCGGAACAGGAACACGAACAGCGCCAGCAGTACCAGCGCTACCGCCAGGCCTACGTAGGGGCCCTGCACGGCCTGCGCCTCGGCGGCGCGGTAGGCCAGCTGTTCGGCAGCCGGCAGCGCGTTCAGTTCATCGGCGCTCTTGACCGTGTTGGACAGGATCAGCATGCCGCCGAAGATCGGGGCGATGGCCGTGCCCAGCGAGTTCAGTGCCTGCGCCAGGGTCAGGCGGCTGGAGCTGGTCTGCTCCGGGCCCAGCAGCGCGACGTAGGGGTTCGCAGCGACCTGCAGCACGGTGATGCCGGTGGCCAGCACGAACAGTGCGCCGAGGAAGGCGCCATAAACGCGCAGCTCGGCCGCCGGCCAGAAGCCCAGTGCGCCGATACCGGCGATCACCAGGCCGGCCACGATGCCCTTCTTGTAGCCCAGCGCCGCCACCAGGCGGCCGGCCGGCAGCGACATCAGGAAATAGGTGCCGAAGAAGGTGAACTGCACCAGCATCGCCTTGGCGTAGTTCAGCTCGAACACTGCCTTCAGGTGCGGGATCAGGATGTCATTGAGGCAGGTCAGGAAGCCCCACATGAAGAAGATCGTGGTGACCACGGCCAGCGCCTTGCCGTTGGTGACGGCGGGTGCGTTGCCCAAAGAACCCGATGGACGGGGCGTTGCGGAGATCGGCATGCGGTACGCGCCTCGATGCGCGGAAGGTCGTTGTTGCGTGGAAGGGGTACGTGGGAGGAATCAGTTCGGCCGTGCGGCACTGCTTTCGCGGATGCGCAACTGCACCGGCGCCACCGTGCGCCGTGGTGGCGCGTCCGGTTCGTCCAATCGTTGCAGCAGCAGCGCGGCCGCCTGCCGGCCTCGCTCGCGCGGATCGGCGGTGAGCGTGGTCAATGGCGGCACCGCGACCGATGCCTCGGAAATATCGTCGAAGCCGGTCACGGCAAAGTCACCGCCCGGACGAATGCCTCGCGAGTTCAGGCCCAGCATCAGGCCCAGCGCGACGGTGTCGTTGTAGCAGACCGCTGCACTCGGGCGATGGCCATCGGCAAACAACTCATCGGTGCGCGCCGCGGCTTCCAGGCGGTTCGGTGCCGACTCGATCATCCAGCCCGGCGGCAGCGACAGACCGGCCTCGGCCAGCGCCTGCTGGAAGCCGGCACGGCGCTGGTGGCACGAGCTCGACGCCGCGTGGCCGCCGAAGAAAGCGATCTGGCGATGGCCGCGCTCGATCAGGTGACGCGTCGCCAGGTAGGCACCGTGCTGGTTGTCCAGGGTCAGGAAATCCCAGTCGGCCCCTTCCAGCTCGCGGTTGAACAGCAGCACGTTGGCGTTGGCGCCCAGCGCCTGCCGCAGCAGCGCGGTATCACTGCCCTCGGCCGGCGACAGGATCAGTCCGGCCGGGGTGTGTTCCATCAGCGTGGACAGCACCGCCTGCTGCCGCTCCGGCGATTCGCCGGTGCTGCCCAGCAATGTCACGTAGCCACGCCCGCCCAACGCCTCGTCCACGCCGGACGCAAATTCGGCGAAGAACGGGTTGGACAGGTCGTTGATCACCAGCGCGATGCTCGACGAGGTACGACGACGCAGGTTGGCGGCCGCGCGGTTGTAGACATAGCGCTGGCGACGCAGCTCGGCCTCGACCTTGGCCCGGGTATCGACGTTGACCAGCGGGCTGCCACGCAGCACCAGCGACACGGTTGCCCGTGACACGCCGATGGCACGCGCGATGTCGGTCACCGTCACCGCCTTGCCGGCGCGCTTGCTGGGACTGCTGCCGTTGTCGTTCATCGTCTTCCCGGACTCCGCTGGAGGCTCAAGCCTAATGGATCAGGACCGTGTCGTGCCGTGCCGTTCGCTGGGTCACCGCGAACGGCACAGTCCGGCTCAGCGCAGCTGGCTGCCCGGTGCCGCGCACCAGGACACCGGCAGGTCCTTCACCGCCGTGCCCCAGCCCTGCTCCGGCGCCTTCCCGTCGAGCGCGAAGTGCAGGCGCGGGCCCTGCTGCAGGCGGTTCCAGTCCAGCCACACCGGTGCATGCGCCTGGCCATCGACCTGCACGCCCTGCACGTACTGCAGGCGGCGGCCATCGGCGCCCGGCGCATCGATGCGCAGCGTGCGGCCATTGCCCATGTCCACTTCCACCTTGGCAAAGCGCGGCGTGTGCAGCAGGAACTGGCCGCTGCCCGGCACCGCCGGGTACACGCCGATGGCACTGAACAGGTACCAGGCCGACATCGTGCCGAGGTCGTCGTTGCCGGTCACGCCGTTCGGGGCGTTGGTGAACAGCTGCTGCGCGGCACGCACCACGGCAGCGGTCTTCCACGGCTGGCCGATCAGCGTGTACAGCCACGGCGAGTGCAGGTCCGGTTCGTTGTTCGGGTTGTAACGGAACTGGTTGTAGTAGCTGTACGGCCCGACCACCCACTCCTTGCGGGCAGCGTTGAGCGGGTCCGCCTGCAGCGCATCCATCGCGAAGAAGGCATCGAGGCGACGACCGGCCTGCTCGCGGCCATCCATCGCTTCGACCAGGCCCGGTACGTCCTGCTGCGCCAGCCACTGGTACTGCCACGCGGTGCCCTCATGGAAACCGTGGTGCGAACGCGGGCTGTAGTGACCATCGGCCGGGGTGTACCACTGGCCGTCCTCGGTACGCGGGCGCGGGAAACCGGTGAAGCCGGTCTCGGCATCGCGCACCTGCGGGTCCCACACCTTGCGCCAGTTGCGGCCGCGCTCACGCAGCGTCGCCGCGTCCTGCGCGTGGCCAAGGCCATCGGCCATCTGCGAGAGCGCGCAGTCGGCCAGCGCATATTCCAGCGTCGCCGAACCGCCGTGGTGCGGATCGACGTCCATGCCCTTGGACGGGAACGCACGGTCGTAGACCACGTAACCCTTGTCCAGGTAGGTCGGGTTGCCGGAGCGGCCAGCCATGCGCGAGTTCAGCGGCGGAGTGCCGAAGGCATTGCGGCGCAGCGCGTCCCAGGCCTGCGATTCACGGCCCTTGAGCGCGCCGAAGCGCCACAGGTCGACCATGAACGGGGTGACCGGGTCGCCGGTCATGATGTTGGTCTCGAAGTTGGCATAGCCCCAGCGCGGCAGCCAACCGCCCTGCTCGTCGATCGCCAGCAGCGTGCGGCCGATATCGCGTGCCACGTCCGGGCGGGTCAGCGCCAGCCACTGGTTCTGCGCGCGGTAGGTATCCCACAGCGAGAAGTACTCGTAGTACGTCCAGCCATCGGCGCGATGGATGCCATCGTCGTAGCCGCGATAGCGGCCGTCCGCATCGTTGCCGGTCATCGGCTGCAGCAATGCGTGGTAGACCGCGCTGTAGAACACGGCGCGGTCGTCGGCGTTGCCACCCTGCACGCGCACCCGGCCCAGCTGCTCGCGCCAGGACTGCTGCGACAGCGCACGCATGCGGTCGAAACCGAGCAGCGCCCCACCCTGCATGCCCTCGGCGCGCAGGTTGGTGCGCGCGCCTTCGGCATCCACGTGCGAGATCGCGCTGACCGCAGTCACCGACTGGCCCTTGGCCAGATCGAAGCTGAGCCAGGCGCCATTGGGCTTCTGCTCGCCTTCCATGCTGTGCCGCGCGCCCGGCAGGCCACCGCCCTCACCCCAGGTACCGTGCGCCTTGAACGGACGGTCGAACTCGATGCGGAACCAGGTGGTGTACTGGTGGCCGCCACAGAAGCTCTTGGTCACCAGCTTGCCTTCGACCACGCGGTCGCCGACCACATCGACCACACTGCCGATCACCGAATGGCGCTCGTTGGCCTGGCCGACATTGACCAGCACGTGGCCATCGCCTTGGCGCTGGCTGAAGGTGTAGCGCTCGGCCGCGGCGCGCGTACGCGCGGTGGCCTCGGCATCGATGCCGCCGTAACTGGTCAGGCGCACCTTGTAGTAGCCGGCCTGGCCGATCTCGCCGTCATGGGTGTAGTTCGAGGCGTAGGCCTTGTGGTCGAACTGCTTGGCATTGCCGGTATCGAAATCACCGCCGGGGCCGATGCTCCCGGTCACCGGCAGGATGGATACCTGCCCGCCCTGCTCCCAGCAGCCCGCGCCGGAGATGAAGGAGTGGCCGAAGCCTCGGATCTTCTCGTCGTCGTAGCGCCAGCCGGAATAGTGGCTGCCGATCGGGCTGACCTGGATCAGGCCGAACGGTGCCGACGCGCCCGGGAAGGTATTGCCGTCGTCCTTGCTGCCGATGAAGGTGTTGACCTCACGCTCCAGCGCCGCCGGTGCCGCCTGCAGCAGCATCGGCACGGCCGAAAGCGCCAGCAGGCAGGCCAGGCGCGCCAACGGGCGCGAGGTCGATGGGACGGCGGGAGCGGACGGCACTGGACGCATGTCGGGTTCCTGTAGTCGATGATGCGGAGGCAGACGGCCGGGGCCTTCCGGCACCGTTCCGCTGAGCCCCGCCGTGACCGGCAGAGAGCTCCCCCTGGAATGACGCCCGACCCATTCGACCGTGAATTTAGATCGATTCAAGTAGAGCATGCAGGTTCAGCCGAATGCATTCTGCGGCGCAGCATGAGAGGGGGTGTTCGGCAGGGCTGCGCCCTGCACCTGCTACGAGCTGGACCGACAGCAACAGCAGAAGCCGGTTTCCTGTGGGGAGTCGGGGTGGGTCCGGTTGCGGGGGACGCCGTAAACCCGTCCCTGGGGGCTTGGCCGCGGCATCCATGCCGCGGCCCCCCCCCCGCAACCGGACCCACCCCGCCTTCGACAGATCTCTGCGGTCTGTGGATCCACGCCATGCGTGGATGAATCTCTGACAGATAACGAAATCAATCGGGGTCAGATCCGTTTTCCAAAGGAAAACGGATCTGACCCCACGACCCCATGTTGTTCCAGGATCAATCCAACCGTCACCGGGAGACTGTCGAAGGCGGGGCGGTGTGGGCTGGCAGGACCGTTGGCGCCATGGATGGCGCCATCGAGCCCCCAGGGGTGAGGGCGCTTTGCTTGCGAAGCACTGCTTCGCAAGCGCCCGAACGCCCAGCCGCCAGCGGCTGGGCCGGTCTGGGGGTTTACGGCGTGTCCTGCAAGCCCACACCGCCCCGCCCAACCAGCAGACACCCCAGAGCCGGCTGTTGCCTTTGACGTTGCTCTGGCTTGAAGGCTTCTGCAGGTGCAGGGCGCAGCCCTGCCGACCCACCCTCTCCTGCGCACGAAAACGTTTCCACTGTTTTCAGCAAACCGTCATCCCTTCGCCACGCCAGTACCATATTGCGCAGCAGCATGCGCCCACGGGCGACCCATGCTAAAAAACGCCCGCCCATCGCTTAGATCGATCCAAGCCGACATTGCGATGGCCGGGAGTTGGGGGAGCAGCAACAGGACGTACCAGGCCACGCGCACGGTGCTACTGCCACTGCATGGCGATAGCGACAATGTCACTTCAAATTAGATCGATTCAAGTTGTCCGTGCCACGTCACCGGATCAATCCAGGAGAGAGGGAGAGATGGGAATGAAGCATTCAACACGTACGCATGGCCAGGACGCATTGTCGCTGGCCATCGCGCTGGCCCTGGCCGCCGCCGTCGTTCCGGCCGGCGCCGCCGCGCAGCAGGCAACGTCCACCGGCTCGCAGGAAGCCACCAACCTGGACAGCGTCCAGGTCACCGGCTACCGCTACGCCATCGAAAAGAGCCTTGAGCAGAAGCGCGACGCCAATGCCGTGGTCGAAGTGATCACCGCTGAGGACGTCGGCAAGTTCCCCGACAAGAACGTGGCCGACGCACTGCAGCGCGTGCCTGGCGTGATCATCACCCGCAGCGGTGGCGAGGGTAAGAACGTCAGCGTGCGCGGCCTGGCCTCGGACCTGACCCTGACCCAGTTGAACGGCAACTACGTCGCCACCTCGGAAACCAATGACGAGGCCTCGCGTTCGTTCAACTACACCCTGCTGCCATCGAACATGCTGTCGGCAGCCGAGCTGTACAAGACGCCGGAAGCGCGCATCGACGAAGGCGGCATCGGCGGCACCGTGATCCTGCGCACTCGCCGTCCGCTGGACATGGAAGCCAACTCCGGCTTCGCCTCGATCGAAGGCACCTCGTCGGACACCAGCAGTGGTGTCGACCCGCAGGCATCGGCGATGTACTCCTGGCACAGCAAGGACGAGCGCTTCGGCCTGCTGATCGGTGCGACCAAGCAGGTCCGCACCAACCGCAGCATGGAAGTCAGTACCGAAGACTGGCAGTGGTACAGCGACCGTGTCGATGCCAACGGCGGCGTCATCCATGACTACGTCTGGAACGCCGCGGGCCGCACGCGCAATCCGGCCGTCGACGTGTACGGCAACGCCTTGCCGGACGCCTCCCAGTTCTGGGGCCGCTCGGGCATCTACAACCAGAATGGTGGCCACTACTCCGGCTTCTTCATGCCGACGTCGGTCAACTTCGCCGTGCGTGACGAGCGCCGCGAGCGCACCGGCGGCCAGCTGACGTTCCAGTTCAAGCCGCTCGACAACGTCACGATGACGGCGAACTACTTCCGCTTCGAACTGCAGGGCAACTACACCCAGAACATGCTGAAGGTTCCGGAATGGAACCTCGCGCGCGTGGCCGGCGACGGCAACTGGGAAGGCGGCCGCATGCTCAACGGCTTCACCATGGACCCCAGTGGCACCATCGTGACCGGCGCGCAGTACCAGATGCAGCCGGGTCGCAACTACATCTGCAGCGAAGACCAGGCCGCCGCCGCCGGCCTGCGTCCAGGCGGCTGGGGCCCGGATGACTGCACCATCCCCACCCCGCAGCTGACCGGCACCTACAGCAAGGAAAAGGCGCTGTCGCAGACCGCGGACCTGACCATCGACTGGGACATCAGCCCGTTGTGGAAGGCCAGCTTCGCCGGTGGCCGGACGTGGTCCGAAGGCGGCCCGTCGATGAACTTCCGCATGTCGGCCAAGCCGCGCCGCCAGGTCAACGGCCAGTGGCAGGCCGGCAACACCTACAGCGCGTGGGACCTGACCGGCACGCCGTCGGTGAACTTCTCGCCCGACCTGCAGCAGCAGCTGATGAACGGCATCGCCGAAGTGGACACCGGCTCGACCGATTCGTCGTGGAAGCGCACCGAGGTCAAGCAGAACCACTTCCAGGCTGACGTCACCAAGCTGTTCGAGGCCGGCTGGCTGGATTCGATCCAGTTCGGCGCCAAGTACAGCGATGGCAAGGTCCACCGCAATACCGGCAACACCTACTGGGTCTGCCAGGGGGCCGACCCGAGCGATTACAGCAAGCGTTACCAGGCGGGTTGTGATTCGACCGCCGGCATCGCCCAGCCCGGCTTCTTCCTGTCGAAGCCGATGGACAACATCGCCGGTGGGTTCAACGCCAATGTGTTCCCGGGCATCAACTACCCGGCCTACATCGACTACCTGAACAACCGCTACGGCAGCGTGCAGAACCGTACCGAGGACGACTTCGTCTACGACGTGCAGGAAAAGGTGTACTCCGGCTACTTCCAGGCCAACTTCCGCACCGAGCGCCTGCGCGGCAACATCGGCGTGCGCGTGGCACGGACCAAGCAGCACGCCGCCTCCAGCGATTCTGTCGAACGCTTCAACGACTATTTCGCCGACAACGCCGCCGGCTCGCCGCTGGCCTGCACCGATCCGTCGGCAGCTGCCCTGCTCGGCTCCAACAGCGGCTATGGCTGCGAAAGCGGTTTCGTGCGCCTGCCGGATGCACTGGCCCGCGCCAAGACCTACGAACTGTCCTCGCTGGAAAAGACCTACACCGACATCCTGCCGAGCTTCAACATCGCCTGGGACATCACCGATTCGCTGGTGCTGCGCGGTGCTGCGTCGAAGGTCATCGCCCGCCCCAGCTACACCAACATCGCCTACCCGGGCGGCCTGAGCTACTACTCCGATGAGTACAGCAACGACCGTCGCGTGGCCGGTGGTGCCACCAACCCCGGCTGGTATGGCTCGGGCAGCAACAAGGAGCTGGAACCGTTCAAGGCCACCCAGTACGACCTGAGCCTGGAGTGGTACTTCAAGCCGGGTGCCGTGGCGGGTGTGGGCGTGTTCCGCAAGGACGTCAAGAACTTCACCGTGCCGGTGGTGCGCGACCAGCAGATGAACGTCGGCGGCCAGAACGTGACCGTGCAGAAGTACGAGACCCAGGCCAACGGCCGTGACGGCGTGTCGCAGGGCGTGGAAATCTACGGCCAGTACACCCTGGACTTCGGTCTCGGCTTCCAGGCCAACTACACCTACAACGACACCAACATGGCCTCGGTGGAGATCAACGGCGAACAGATCGGTTCCTCGCCGCTGGTGGGCAGTGCCAAGAACCAGGCCAACTTCACCATGTTCTACGAGAACGAGAAGTTCCTGGCACGCGCCTCGTACAACCGTCGCGGCGTGGTGGTCGGTGGCCTCAACAACGGCTTCAGCTCCTATTCCGAGCCGTACGACCAGCTGGATCTGAACGCGGCGTACAACATCCGCGAGGACCTGGCACTGACCGCTTCGGTGCTCAACGTCACCAAGTCCGAGCAGCGCGTGCACCTGGGCAACGACACCAAGGCGCGCCTGCTGTCCAACACCTACTCGGGCCGCCAGTACTACGTCGGCCTGACCTGGAAGTTCTAAGGCCCGACCGGGCTTGCCGGGTCCTGCCCGGCATTGCCCCGCCCCGCTCCGCGCGGGGCCATTCCTCCACGGCAGCCGCGCTGGTACAGGTGGCTGCCGTTTTCATTGGCTCCGATATGCCCGGCGTTCAGTCCGGCGCTTGACCCTGCCATCGTTGGAAGGTGCACACTGGCTCCACCCAAGAGCACAGAAGGAGCTACAGATGGAATTCCATGTTGACGGCATGACCTGCGGCAGCTGCGCACGCAGCGTGACCCGTGCAATCCAGCAGATCGATCCCAATGCCAGCGTGGTCGCCGACCCGCCGACCGGCCTGGTCAAGGTGCAGACCACCGCATCACAGGAAGATGTCTTCGCCGCGGTGAACGATGCCGGGTTCCCGCCGCGCACCGCCTGATCCGCAGCCTCGCTTCAACAACAAAGCCCGCCCGGTGCAACCGCATCGGGCGGGCTTTTTCATGTGCGCGACAGCGGCTCAGTGCTTGTGTGGACGGCGCCGCACCGCACCGGTCTTCGGAGCATCAACCGGTGACTCTATTTCGTCATCCTCGCCCAGCCGCTGCAGGATCGGGCATTCCGGGCGCTCGTCGCCCGCGCAGCAACTGATCAACGACTTCAGCGTGTCGGCCATCTGCCGCATGCTCTCGATGCGCTGCTCCAGATCGACGATGTGCTGTTCTGCCAGGCGCTTCACGTCGGCACTGTGCCGCGAGGTGTCGTTCCAGAGGCCCAGCAGGTCGGTGATTTCGGCAACCTGGAAGCCGAGATCGCGTGCGCGGCGGATGAAACGCAGGCGGTGGATGTCCGCCTGCGAGTACGCCCGGTAACCCGACTCGGTGCGATCGGCCGCAGGAATCAGGCCGATCTGTTCGTAGTAGCGGATCATCTTCGCCGACACGCTGGAGGCCTTGGCGGCTTCGCCGATGTTCATACGGATCTCCTTCAATGAGTCGCTGCGGGGGCATCCGCCATCGGTGGCTGGAAACGGCGCAGGCGCAGCGCGTTGCCCAGCACGAACACGCTGGACAGTGCCATTGCACCGGCCGCGAACACCGGCGACAGCAGCACGCCCCAGACCGGGTACAGCACGCCGGCCGCCACCGGGATCAACGCGGTGTTGTAGGCGAAGGCCCAGAACAGGTTCTGGCGGATGTTGCCCAGCGTCGCCTTCGACAGCGCGATGGCATTCGGCACGCCCTGCAGGTTGCCTGACATCAGCACCACGTCGGCCGATTCCACCGCGATATCGGTACCGGTGCCGATGGCCAGGCCGACATCGGCCTCGGCCAACGCCGGCGCATCGTTGATGCCATCGCCGACGAACGCGACATGGCCATGCGCGGCCTTCAGCCGGCGCACTGCTTCAACCTTGCCTTCCGGCAGCACCTCGGCCACCACCTCGTCGATGCCCAGCTGCCGCGCGATCGCCTGCGCGGTACCCGCATTGTCGCCGGTGATCATCGCCACCTTCAGGCCAAGCTGGTGCAGCGCCGCGATCGCGGCCGGCGTGCTCGGCTTGATCGGATCGGACACCGCGATGATCGCGGCCAGGCAGCCGTCGATGGCGGCATACAGCGGCGACTTGCCCTGCGTTCCAAGCTGGCTGGCCAGTTCAGCGAACGGGCCGATGTCGACGCCGAGCTCACGCATGAATCGATCAGCACCAACCTCCACGCGCGCGCCATCAACGCTGGCACGCACGCCCATGCCGGTGACCGATTCGAAATCGGCCATCGCCGGCAGCGCCATGCCCTGCTCGGCAGCCGCGTCAACGATGGCGCGGGCAATCGGATGCTCCGAGCGCGACTCCACTGCCGCCACCGCTGCCAGCACCGTACCGTGATCAAAGCCGTCGGCGATCTCCAGATCGGTCAAGCGCGGGCGACCCTCGGTCAGCGTACCGGTCTTGTCCACCGCCACCACCTGCGCATCCTTCAACAGCTGCAGCGCCTCGCCCTTGCGGAACAACACGCCCAGTTCGGCGCCACGACCGGTCCCGACCATGATCGAGGTCGGCGTGGCCAGGCCCATCGCGCACGGGCAGGCAATGATCAGCACCGCCACCGCATTGACCAGCGCGAAGCTCAGCGCCGGTGACGGGCCGAAGATCAACCAGACCAGGAAGGTCGCCAGCGCAGCCAGCATCACCGCCGGCACGAACCACAACGTGACCTTGTCGACCACCGCCTGGATCGGCAGCTTCGAGCCCTGCGCCTGTTCGACCATGCGGATGATCTGCGCCAGCATGGTCTGCGCGCCCACCGCCGTGGCACGTACCGTCAGTGCGCCCTTCTGGTTGACCGTACCGCCCACCACACCGCTGCCCGGCTGCTTCTCGACCGGAATCGGCTCGCCGCTGATCATCGATTCATCGATGTAGCTGCGGCCTTCAACCACCTCGCCGTCGACCGGCACGCGCTCGCCCGGCCGCACTTCCACCACGTCGCCGCTCTGCACTTCATTGACCGGGATATCGACTGCGCGGCCGTCACGGATCACGTGGGCGACCTTGGCCTGCAGGTTGACCAGGCGCTTGATCGCTTCGGAGGTGCGGCCCTTGGCCCGGGCTTCGAGGAAGCGGCCGAGCAGGATCAGCGCAACGATCACCGCTGCCGCTTCGTAGTAGACGTTCACCGTGCCCGGCGGCAACAGCCGCGGTGCAAAGGTCGCCACCACCGAATAACCGAACGCTGCGGCGGTGCCCACCGCCACCAGCGAATTCATGTCCGGCGCAAGCCGCAGCAGCGCCGGGAAACCCTTCTGGTAGAAACGGCGACCGGGGATGGCCAGCACCAGGAGGGTCAGTGCGAACTGCAGATACCAGCTGGTCTGCATGCCGATGTTGGCCATCACCCATTCGTGCATGCCGGGAATCAGGTGCGAACCCATCTCCAGCACGAACACCGGCAGCGCCAGCGCGGACGCCACGATCAGGTCGCGTTTCAGTTCGGCGCGCTCGGCATCCTTCTTTTCAGCGGCTTCATCATCGGACTGCACACCGGCCTCGATCGGGCGGGCGGCATAGCCGACCTTGTCGATGGCCGCCACCAGGGCGGCCGTATCAGCCACGCCGCGCACGGTGGCACGCTCGGTGGCCAGGTTCACGCTGGCCTGGCTGACCCCGGGCACCGCCAGCAGCGCGCGCTCCACGCGACCCACGCAGGATGCGCAGGTCATGCCCTCCACCGCCAGTTCAACGGTCGCGGCGGGTACGTCGTAGCCCACCCGTTCAACCGCCTGGATCAGCGCCGCGCGATCAACCGGACCGGAGGGCCGGATGTCCGCGCGCTCGGTGGCGAGGTTCACAGAGACACTGCCGACGCCCTCGACCTTGGACAGCGCTGCTTCGACCCGGCCGACACAGCTGGCACAGGTCATGCCCTCGATGGGAAGGCTGATGGTGGAGGGGCTGGCGGGGACTGCAGTAGCGCGCGGCGTGCTCATGATCGGATTCCCGGGGTTCCTTCTGGATGCGGACAGGCTAAACCTTGCCATCGTGGGAAGGTCAAATCCAGCCGCCCCGGGACCAAGCGGTAGCGCCGGGCCATGCCCGGCGTACCGCCTGCAACCCGCCTCAGAAGGTGAACACGTACTCCAGCGCGAACTCACGGCCCACCGCGCCCAGCAGGCGGGTCGGGGCGAAGTCGTAGTCCAGCTTGTACGGATCCTTGTGGTTCCAGCTGGCCGAGTTGAACGCGTTGTTGACGTACACGTTCACCTTCGCGTGTTCGGTCACCTGGTAGCCCACGTTGAAGTTCCAGGTGATGAACGGCCCGACCCGGCCGAAATAGCGGGCGGTCTGCTGGCCCGCATTCGGGTTCGGGTTGGGCGAGCCATCCGGACGCGTCGCCGGCTCCAGGCAGTTCAGCGACGGGCTGTCGCTGGGCACGTAGCCATCGGCGAACGGCAGGCAGCCGCCGGGGTTGTCCAGGCGGTCGGTGCCCCAGTGGTAGCGCACGCCCGGCACCGAGCCGACGCGGTCGGCGTAGACATTGGCGTTCCAGTTGCCACGCTGCCAGGCCAGGCTCGCGCGCAGCTTGCTGCGCAGGTCACGATCGCGCCGCTCCGGATTCGGGTCGTTGGCGTAGCGCTGTTCCTTTGTGGAAATCTGGTTGGTGTAGTTCAGGCCCAGCTGGAAGCTGCCCCACTGCGCGGTGTCCAGGCGATAGCGTGCGGTCAGGTCGATGCCACGCACCTCGCGGCTGGCCAGGTTGAACGGGCCGCGCTCGATCGATACCAGGCGCCCGTTGCTGTCACGGTTCACGCGGGCCAGGATGCCGGCGCAGTACTCGCCACCGGCCGGATTCGCCCACGGCGTACCGTCCATGTTCTTGCCGGTCAGGCAGCCCGCTTCGCTGGCCAGCACCTCGTCGGCGCCAACGTCGACGATCATGTCTTCCAGCTTGATCGCCCAGTAGTCGGCGCTGACCGACAGGTTCGGCAGCACGTCCCAGACGAAGCCGACCGTCCACGAATCACCGGTTTCCGAGCGCAGCAGCGGCGTGCCACGGCGGTTCACATCGAACGTGTACCAGACATCGGTGTTGCCGACGCCGCAGTTGTTGACCAGATAGGCGCCGCTCTGGATGCAGCGCAGGCGGTCATAGGTCTGTACTTCGGAGCTGCTTGGCTGGCCCAGCAGGTAGTGCATGTCCGGCGCATGGAAGCTGGTGGCATACGAGCCGCGCACCAGCAGCGATTCCACCGGGCGCCATTCCAGGCCGACATTCCAGGTGGTTTCCTTCTGGCTGCCGATGTTCAGCGCTTCGCTGCTGTCGTCGGCCTTGTAGTCGCCATAACGGTCATAGCGCGCGGCCGCGGTGGCGGTCACGCTCTCCAGCAGCGGGATCTTGAACTCGACGCCCGCCGAATAGCGGGTGCGCTCGCCACCACCACGGTCGACATTCTGCAGATCGAAGTCGATGCCGGCGCGTGGGTCAGGACTGAGGTGGTAGCCCTGCTGCGCGACTTCGGCCACGGCTGCGAACGAGATGGGTCCGGCCCAGCCCTGGAACAGTTCGCCGGTGATGTCCGCCGACGCCTGGTTGACCCAGGAGGTCGCGCGGTTCTTCGCCAGCGTACCCATCTGCCAGTACTGGTCCGGCGTCAGCGGATTCCACCAGCGCGATTCGTTCAACGCGTAGATCGCCTCGCCATCGGCAGTGGTGCCCAGCTTCGGGCCGAGGAAGTAGTCGTACGACTTCTGCTTGTCGACCACGTTCTGCCGCTCTTCCACACGGTAGTACGAACGCCCGACCGTTGCGCTCCAGTCGAAGCGGTCGGCGAGGCGCCCGCGCAGGCCGGCGCTCCAGTCCCAGGACAGTTCGCGATTGGTGTTGCGCAGCGTATCCAGGCCGCCGACCTCGTTCGGCGTGAACTGGCGCACGCCGAGGATCGGGCGGTTGCGGTTGGCATCCCAATAATAGCCGTTGTCATCGTCGATCAGCGACACGCTGGGTGGATTGGTGCCCCATATCGCCTCCGAGCGGTACACCGCCAGGTTGGTCCAGGCCTGCAGGTCGGTGCTGAAATCAAAGGTGGCATAGAGGTTGCCGGACACGTTCTCGGCACCGCCGGTGAGCAGCCAGTTGGCGTAGTCGGCGCTCATGCCGCACAGGCGGCCGGTGTTGGTGACGGTGTTGGCAGCGTAGTTGTAGACCAGCCGGTCGGCCGTGTAGTACTCGCCGTTGAACTTCTCGCAGGTGCCGGCAGGTGGCGCCAGGCGCTGGCCATTGCTCGGATCGATCAGCGCCAGGCCGGCAGTCGGACGGAAGCCGACCTTGCGCTGTTCCATGTTCCAGGACGGGTACGGCGCATCGTCTGCGTCGTCCATCTGCGGGCGGTCACGGCCGAACAACGGATCGCGCTTGGTGTACTGCAGCGCGTAGGTCACGCTCCAGTTGTCACCGGTCTTGCCACCGGCCCAGGACAGATCCCAGGTATCACGGCCGCCTTCGGTGGACGTGCCGCCGCGTACGCGCACTTCATCACCGTCGTAGTTCGTCTTCAGGATGACGTTGACCACACCGGCAATCGCATCGGAACCGTAGATGGCCGAGGCGCCTCCGGTCAGTACTTCGATGCGTTCCACCGCAGCAGCCGGAATGTTGCCGTAGTTGGAGAAGTTGGTCTCGCCGCCGTACGGCAGCGGGTAGTCGGCCACACGACGACCATTGACCAGCAGCAGCGAGCGGTTCGGCCCCATGCCGCGCAGGTTCAGGCCGCTGGCGTTGGGTGTGTGCGAGCCCCATTGCGAGGCCGCCTCGACGGTGCCGGTCGCTTCGGTCAGCGTCTTCAGCGCGTCGTACACGCTGACGAAGCCTTCCTTCTGGATCTGCGCGGCGGTGATCACATTGACCGGCGCCGGCCCTTCGACGCTGGCGCGCTTGATGCGCGAGCCGGTCACGGTGACCGCGTCGAGATCCTTGGTGGACGAGCTTGAGGTTTCCTGCGCATTGGCAGCCAGGGGAAGCAGGGCCAGGACCAGGGCCTGGGACAGCAGGTGACGACGCTTGCGGACGATCTGAGCCATGGGTGGTTGCTCTTCGAAAGTGTGGACGCACGGACGGGTGGTGGCGCGGCACTACGGCTGATCCGGGCGCCTGGATCGGTTCAAGACCGTCGCGGCGCCCTCCCCTGTGGATCGATCCAAACTAAAGCACAGCTGAACCATGCCCGGCATGCGGCGACGCACAAACCGGTGACGGCGTGCCGTTATTGGCTACCGGTATCGAGAGCAATCAATGGGTTGCGGACTATGGCTGAGAGAACAGCGCAGGAATGCATGACACGATTGCGACAATCACGCGCGGAACGGTTTTGTCCGCGGCAAGCCTGCTGCAGGGGTCAGATCCCTTCGCAGAAGGGCTCTGACCCAATTGCGTGCGCGGTCGGGGTCGGAGCCCTTCTGCGAAGGGATCCGACCCCGCGCCTGCAATCAGCCGTCCAGCGCCTGCCGCAGTGCGGCCACGGTGGCGGTGGCGGTCTGGCTCCAGTCCGGGTCCAGGCCGCGCAGGGCCGGATTCTGGAACTGCATGGCCGAGCGCCGCAGGCCCTTGGCCGAGGCGTGCAGTTCGCTGCAGCCACTCTTCCGCGCGACCGTGGCAATGTTGGCCGGGCCCAGTCCGGCACCAGCCATCACCGTGATGCGCGCCTCCGCCTGGGTGACCAGGCCCGCCAGCACCTCGGCACCGGCCTCGGCGCTTGCCTGGCCCCCCGAGGTCAATACCCGTTGGCATCCCAGCCCGATCACCTGCTCCAGTGCGGCAGGAAGGTCGCGGGCGGCATCGAAGGCGCGGTGGAAGGTCACCTGCAACGGCCCGGCGGCCTGCACCAGTTCGCGGCACAGCGGCAGATCGATGTTGCCCTGCACATCCAGTGCGCCGATCACAACGCCATCGCAGCCGAGGGCACGGCATTGCGCGATGTCACGCAGCATCAGTTCGGTTTCCAGCGCGTCGTAGTGGAAATCACCCGGGCGCGGGCGCACCAGCACGAACAGCGGAATCGACAGGCGTTCGCGGGCGATGGCGATGCTGGCGAACGACGGCGTGGTGCCGCCCTCGGCCAGGTTGTCGAACAGCTCGATGCGGTCGGCGCCGCCGGCCTGTGCGGCCAACGCCGAGGCCAGCGAGTTGCTGGCGATCTCCAGGGTGCGCCGCGTGCTCACGCCTGCGTGCTCGTGTAGATCGACGGCGAGTCGCGCAGGTCATCCTGGCGCTGCGCATCACACACCGCGTAGACGAAACCGCGGTGCAACGCGTACGCGCCCACCTCGCCCTGCTTGTTCATGGCCAGGAAGCACACCTGCAGCGTTCTGCTCGCTTCCGGGCGCTTGCGCACCACACGGTCGATCGCCTCGCGACAAGCCTGCGCCGGCGAGCGCCCCTGGCGCATCAGCTCGACCACCAGGAACGAAGCGGCGTTGCGGATCATCTCCTCACCTACGCCAGAGGCGGTGGCCGCACCCACTTCGTTGTCGACATACAGGCCGGCACCGATGATCGGACTGTCGCCGACCCGGCCGTGCAGCTTCCAGGCCATGCCGCTGGTGGTGCAGGCACCGGCCAGATGGCCCTTGGCATCCAGCGCCAGCATGCCGATGGTGTCGTGGTTGTCGCTGTTGCCGGGGATGCCACGGCGCTCGGCATTGATCTGCGGCTGGTACTTCTCGGTCTTCAGCCACTCGCGCCAAGCCGCTTCGGCCTGCGGTGTCA
Source organism: Stenotrophomonas sp. 59 (assembly GCF_030291095.1). Taxonomy (NCBI): domain Bacteria; kingdom Pseudomonadati; phylum Pseudomonadota; class Gammaproteobacteria; order Lysobacterales; family Lysobacteraceae; genus Stenotrophomonas; species Stenotrophomonas sp. 59. Next base: position 2,031,604 of record NZ_CP127408.1, on the reverse strand, counting down.
GCAGGCGCTGGCGTTCGAAGCCCTGCTGCACGGCAAACTGCTGTGCGCCCTCGCCCACCAGCAGCACATGCGGGCTGTTCTCCATCACTTTGCGGGCCACCGACACCGGATGCAGGATGTCGACCAGCGCGGCCACCGCGCCACAGCGGCCATCACCATCCATGATGCTGGCATCCAGGCTCAGTACGCCGTCGCGATCCGGGTTGCCGCAATGACCGACGGTGGGATTGCACAGTTCGCTCTCGGCCCAGCGCGCACCGGCTTCCACCGCATCCAGCGCGCTGCCACCTTGCGCCAGTACTTTCCACGCAGCCTGGTTGGCCGGCACGCCGAAGTCCCAGGTCGAAACCACCTTGGCTCCACCCTGCGCGCGCGCGTGTACGCCCGGTAATGCTGCCATGCCTGCAGCCAGTGCTCCGGCCTGCAGGAACTGCCTGCGATCCACCATCTTCCCCTCCCAGTCTGCAATGTGCGGCCGGCACGATGCCGGTCGCAGCGATCAGTCGTGCGCGGGCTGCCGTGCGGCGTGCCAGACCGCTGCGCCCAGCACCCCCAGCTGGCCATGCTCCACCCGCCATACCGGCACCTGGCGCAGCACCTCGGTCAGCACGCCCTTGTTGAGGAAGCGCTCACGGAAACGGCCATCGGCCAGGAAATCCTGCACGTGCGCGGAAATGCCGCCGGCCAGGTACACCGAGCGTGCGCCGACGGCGATCGCCGCGTCACCGGCCAGGCTGCCCAGCCAGGCGCAGAACACCTGCAGCGTCTCCACCGCCAGCGCATCCTCGCCGCTGCGGGCGGCGCCGATCAGCGCCTCGGTGCTGGACCACACCGGGGTGACGCCACGCAGTTCGCACAGGCACGGATACAGGTTCATCAGGCCGCTGCCGGAAAGCACGCGCTCGTTGTCCACGTGCGCCCAGCGCTGAAGCAGCTTGCCCAGCACCTGCAGTTCCAGCGCGTTGCCGGCGCCAAGCGCGGCATGGCCGATCTCGCTGGCCAGCACCGGGCGCTCGCCATCGGCGAAACGCAGCGCGGCGCCCAGGCCGGTGCCCGCGCCCAGCACCAGCGCCGGGAACGCCTGCGCCGGATCGGCGTCGCCGTTCAGTGGCACCAGCGTCTCGCGCTGCAGGTACGGGATGGCCAGTGCCACCGCCTCGAAATCATTGATCAGCTGCAGCTCGCGCAGCCCGGACTGCGCGCGGGTGGCCGACAGCGATACGGTCCACGGCAGGTTGGAATTGATCAGCACATCGCCATCGAGCAGGCCGGCGATGGCCACCACGGCGGTCTGCACCGGCTGGCTGAGGCCAGTGGTGAAATCAGCAAGGATCGCCGCCAGGCTGGGATGCTCGGCGCAGGCGTAGGTGCGATGGCTGCCCAGCAGCGGCGCCTGGCCGGGTTGCGTTTCAGCCAACGCCAAACGGGCGAAGGTGCCGCCGACATCGGCGACGACCAGATGGCGCGGAAGACCGCCGCGGGCGGAGTCGGAGGAAACCGGGGACGCTGCTGCGATGGTCACGCTGGCCTGCTTGGATCGATTGAATCGCCCCGATTCTCAGGCATCGGGGCGGCTTTGCCTAGCACGCCGGTGGTTCAGGTTGGCCTACATGCCTTCCTGTTCGGCCACCTGCACGCCGTCCACCAGCACGCGCAGGCGCTGCGGGCGGAAGCCGGCGAACAGCAGCGGCCGGGTGCGTTCCACCAGCACTTCATGGCCAGCAATGTGGCGCAGCCACGACTGTACCAGCGAGAACGAGAAGTGGGTGCCCGGATGCAGCGGGTGCTGCACCCAGACCTTCTCGGTGGCGCTCTGCAGCAGCATCGCGCCGGTGAACCAGTGGCGGCTGAGGGTCACCGGCGTAGTGCCGGCCATGAAGCGGATATCCATGCGGGGTCCTTTCGCTGGAGAGGCCTTGCGGCGTATCAGGGCTGGGCAGTCTGCAGGCTGTAGCTGGTGGTGGCAGTGAACACTGCGCCATCGGGCTGGGTGGAGCGTACCTCGACCTTGTGGCTGCCCACCGCCAGATCGGTCGGCAGTGCGCCACGCCACAGGTGAGGCGATGCGGTGGCCTCCGGCGAACGATCGTAGCCACGCAGGCTGTTTGCCATATCGTCGGCCACGTTCTCCACCATCAGGCGCGGGTCCGGCTGGCTGACCTGCTTCATCGGCTGCCAGGCGCCGCCGTCGACGCGGTACTCGACCACGCTGGCATCCTCGCCCATGTAGACGTTGGCATAGATGCCCCATGCCGGGTAGGCGCCCTGGCGGAGCACCTTCGGTGCATGCAGGCCGATCTGTTCGCTGGCTGGCCTGCCGGCCACGCGGTACTGCAGTTTGTAGCTGCCATTGCCGGCGACATCCAGCAGCGCATAGCCCTTTGGCGTGCCATCGCTCATGGTGCTGTCCGGCACGCCGGCGGCATCCTTCACCCCGGACCAGAATGCACCGCAGTTGGCACCGACATTGTATTCGTGCAGCGGCTTGTCGCCGTTCCAGCCCTCGGCCTTGCCGTGATAGACGTGCTGCTGGGTGTGGCTGTGGCCGCTGAGCACCAGCACGTTGCGGAAGTCCTTGAGCAGGTCGAACAGGCGCTGGCGGTCGGCATGACGGAAGGTCTCGCGCCCTGGCGCCGCATCGAACAGCGGAATGTGCATGCCCAGTACCAGCAGGCGGTCCTTGTGCAGGCCCTTCAGATAGCTGGCGAGGAAGGCGAACTGGTCTTCGCGCAGGCCGCCGACATACTTCGGCCTGGCCCTGGGGTCGTACACCACGTCGTCGAGGAATACGAAGCTGGCGCCGCCCTCTTCCACCGCGTAGGTGTCCGGGCCATAGATGTTGCGCCAGCTGTCCAGCGAATGGTCGTCGCTGGCTGCATCGAAGTCGAGGTCGTGGTTGCCCGGCACATGGAACCACGGCACGCCCAGCGACGTGGTGACCTTGTTGATCGCCGGATACAGGGTGAGGTCGTCGTTGACGATGTCGCCCAGCGTGGTACCCAGGCGCGCCCTGGTCTGGCCGACCAGCGGCGCCACGATCGACTGCTGGTAGTAGCCGATGTCCTTCAGGCTGGCAGTCTGCGAATCGGTGAACACCAGCATCTGGAAGCCGCGGCGGCTGTCATGGCGGTCCGGCTGCAGAGCGAAATCCCAGTTGCGGGTGACATCGCCGGTGGCGGCGATGCCACCGTACTTCAGCGCCGGCGAGCCGTTCGGACGGTAGTGGCGCCAGAACGACGGCAGGCCGTCGGCCGCCTTCAGGAAGGCATAGGCATCGGGCTTGATCACGAACACGGTCTGGCCGTCGCGCACCGGCAGGCTGTAACTGCCATCGGCAGCGGTCTTGACGATGGTCTCGCCGTTGGAGACCTGCACCCCGGCCAGGCCCGGATCGGTGGCACCGCGGCCCGGCTTGCCGTCGCGCTCCAGATAGACCTTGCCGGTGACCACGGTGTCCGCGGCCCAGGCCGGCGAGGTCAGCAACAGGCAGCACAGCCAGGCGGCAGGCAGTTTCATGGGACGGTCCGGGAGAGAAGAAGACTCCCTATTGTAGAGCCGAGCCATGCTTGGCTGCATTGCAGAGGTGGGTGCGGACCGTTGGTCCGCACGCCTCCTTCAACGATGGCGCTTTTCCAGCACTGCCCGCGCATCCTCCAGCGACAGGCCACGCGCGCGCAGCAGCACCAGCAGGTGGTAAAGCAGGTCCGAGGCCTCGCCCAGCAGCGCTTCATCGTCCTGCGCCACCGCTGCCAGCGCGGTCTCCACGCCCTCCTCGCCCACCTTCTGCGCGATGCGGCGGATACCGCCCTCGAACAGGCTCGTGGTGTAGCTGCCCGGTGGCCGCTGTGCCTCGCGCATCGCCACCAGCTGGCCCAGCCCGCCAAGGAAGTCCTTCGGCGCGCCATCGAAGCAGCTCTCCGCACCGGTGTGACAGGTCGGCCCGGCCGGGCGCGCCATCACCAGCAGCGTATCGGCATCGCAGTCCACGCTGATCGACTGCACCACCAGCACGTTTCCGGACTGCTCGCCCTTGGTCCACAACCGCTGCTTGCTGCGGCTGAAGAACGTCATGTGGCCGATCGCCAGGGTGGCCGCCAGCGATTCAGCGCTGACATAGCCCAGCATCAGCACCTGCAGGGTATCGGCATCCTGCACGACAGCAGGCAGCAGGCCTTCGCCCTTGCCCCAGTCCAGCGCCTGCAGCGCATCCAGTGACGGCCTCACTTCAATAGACATCCCGCACCTCGATCTGCTGCTCGCGCAGGTAGCGCTTCAATTCCGGAATGGCGATGGCGCCGCTGTGGAACACGCTGGCGGCCAGCGCGCCATCCACATCGGCCTGGTCGAAGGCCTCGGCGAAGTGTTCCATCGCACCGGCGCCACCGGAGGCGATCAGCGGCACCTGGCAGAGTGCACGCGCCTGCTGCAGCTGCGCGACGTCGTAGCCGCGGCGGACACCATCGCTGTCCATGCAGTTCAGCACGATTTCGCCGGCGCCACGCCGTTGTGCTTCGACAATCCAGTCCAGCGTGCGCAGCGGCACCGCCTGGGTCTTGTCCGGATCGCCGCTGAAACGCCGCACCCGCCACTGCCCATCGGCCTCGCGCACCGAATCGACACCGACCACCACGCATTGCACGCCGAACTCGTCGGCCAGCTCGGTGATCAGTTCCGGGCGCCCCAGCGCCGGCGAGTTGATCGACACCTTGTCGGCACCGGCGAACAGCACGCGGCGTGCCGTTTCGACGCTGTCGATGCCACCGGCCACGCAGAACGGGATGTCGATCAGTCGCGCGATACGCTCGATCCAGGCCACGTCCACTGAACGCGCCTCGGGGCTGGCGCCGATGTCATAGAACACCAGCTCGTCGGCGCCCTGGTCACGGTAGCGTTGCGCCAGCTCGGCGATATCGCCCATGTCGACGTGGTCGCGGAAACGCACGCCCTTGACCACGCGGCCATCGCGCACGTCCAGGCAGGGAATGATGCGCCGGCTCAACATGCCAGTGCCTCCGCCAGGTCCATGCGCTGCTCCAGCAGCGCCTTGCCAAGGATCGCGCCACCGCAGCCTGCACTTCGCGCTTCGGCAACGTCGGCCACGTCACGGATGCCGCCGGAAGCCTGCACGGCCACGCCCGGCAATAGCGCCGAAAGGTGTTGGTAGAGGCTGATGTTGGGCCCGGCCAGCATGCCGTCGCGGGCGATGTCGGTACACAGCAGGTGGCGCATGCCGGCGCGTGCGTAGCGCTGGGCCAGATCATCCAGGGTCACCCCGGCGTTCTCGGTCCAGCCGTGCACCGGCAGCTGCCACTGGCCCTGCGCATCCTGGCGGGCATCAAGCGCAATGGTGATGCGCTCGGCACCGAATTCCTCCAGCCAGCCCACCACCTCATCGGGGCGGCGCACGGCCAGTGAACCGACCACCACACGGTGGGCGCCGGCATCGAGGATGCGCGCCACGTCATCGCGACCGCGTACGCCACCGCCGGTCTGCACCCGCAATGGCGTCTGCGCGCGGATCCCGGCCAGCAGTGGCGCCAGCGTATAGCCGCCGGCCCGCGCCGCATCCAGATCGACCAGGTGCATCCACTGCGCGCCCTGCGCAGCAAATGCCTGCGCGCGCGGCAGGGGGTTGTCGCCATACGAGGTTTCCTGCGCGTAGTCGCCCTGGCGCAGCCGCACCACGCGGCCATCACGGATGTCCAGCGCGGGGTAAACGATGAAGCTCATGCAGCAGTGCCCTCGAGGAAATTGCGCAGCATCAGCGAACCGGTTTCGCCGGAACGCTCGGGATGGAACTGCGCACCGTAGTAGCGGCCCTGCTCCACCACGGCCGTGAACAGGCCGCCGTGATCGCAGGCAGCAACGGTGTGGGTATTCAGCGGCGCCGCATAGCTGTGCACGAAGTAGGCACTGGCCCGCTCCGGTACACCCTGCAACAGCAGCGACTCCCGCAGCGGCAGCAGCCGGTTCCAACCCATGTGCGGCACCCGGATGCCGCAGGCCGGCACCAGCTTGCGTACCACGCCGGGAATCAGCCCCAGCGTTTCCACGCCCGCTTCCTCGGAGCGCTCGAACAACAGCTGCATGCCCAGGCAGATGCCCATCAACGGCACTTCCAGCCGCTGCAACGGCTCGACCAGGCCCTGCGCATGCAGGCGCTGCATGCCTGGACCCGCCGCACCGACACCGGGCAGGATCACCCGCTGCGCGCCGACCAGCCCATCGGCATCGCGCACCAGCCGAACGCTGGCGCCGAGGCGTTCGAGCGCGTAGCGCACCGAACCAAGATTGGCACCGCCCGCGTCGATCAGCGCTACGTCACTCACAGCGCCCCCTTGGTGGTCGGCAACGCCGTGCCCTGCCGGGCCAACGCCGGCCGCAGCGCGCGCGCCAGTGCCTTGAAGCAGGCCTCCACCTTGTGATGGTCGTTGTCACCGCGTACCTGCAGGTTGAGGTTCAGCCCGCTGGCATCGCACAGTGAACGGAAGAAGTGCGGCACCAGTTCCGTCGGCATGTCGCCCACCCGTTCGCGCTTGAACTCGCCGTCGAACACGAAGTATGGGCGGCCGCTGAAATCCAGCGCAGCGCTGGCCAGGGTCTCGTCCATCGGCAAGGTGAAACCGTAGCGGCCGATGCCGCGCTTGTCGCCCAGTGCTTCGCGCAGCGCCTGGCCCAGCGCGAGGCCGGTGTCTTCGATGGTGTGGTGCTCGTCGATGTGCAGGTCGCCCTCGGCCTGGATGTCCAGGGCGAAGCCGCCATGCTTGCCGATCTGTTCCAGCATGTGGTCGAAGAACGGCAGTCCGGTGGAGATGCACGCATCGCCCGCACGATCCAGATCCAGTTCGACGCGGATCTTCGTTTCTTTCGTATCGCGCTGGACCACAGCGGTACGCGGCGCGTCGGCCAGCGCGTGGGCGATGCCCGGCCAGTCCCACTCGCCACCAAACTGCTCGGTACGCAGCTGGAAACCACGGATATTGAGGTTGTCGGCGAACTGCAGGTCGGTGATGCGGTCACCCACCATGCCGGAGCGTGCCCAGTCGATGCTGCGGTCCTGCAGGTAGGCGGTCATCAGGCCGATGCCCGGCTTGCGGGTCGGCGCATTGTCCTGCGGCCAGCTGCAATCGATCAGCACGTCACGGAAAGTGATGCCCTGGCTCTCGAAGATCTGCAGCATCAGGTCGTTGGGGCCATCGAAGCTGGCGCGCGGATAGCTATCGCTGCCAAGGCCATCCTGGTTGCTGACGATGACGAACTGGTAGCCGGCATCACGCAGCTTGAGCAGCGCCGGGATCACCTGCGGCACGAAGCGCAGCTTCTCATAGGCGTCGATCTGGAAATCGGCCGGCTCCTCGATGAGGGTGCCGTCGCGGTCGATGAACAGGATCGGGGTCATGCGGCGGCCCTCCGCGCCGACAGGACCGCGAGCACGCGGTCGTTCTCTTCGGGGCTGCCGATGCTGACTCGCAGAGCATCGCCCAGCTGTGGCGCGGCGCGCTGGTCGCGCACCACCACGCCAGCAGCCAGCAGCGCATCGAATGCGGCCTGGGCATCGGCGAAGCGCACCAGCAGGTAGTTGCCGGACGAGGCATACACGCGGCGCACGCCGGGCAGGCCGGACAGCGACGCGAACAGGCGTTCACGCTCGACGATGACCGTGGCCACGCGTTCGGCGGTGCGCGCCAGTGCGGCCGGTTGCAGTGCCTGCACAGCCAGTTCGGCGCACGGGGTCGGCACCGGGTACGGCGCCTGGCAGCGGCGCAGCACGGCAATCAGTTCCGGTGCGGCGATAAGGGTTCCAATGCGGGCAGCCGCCAACGCGTGCGCCTTCGACAACGTGCGCAGCACCGCCAGATTCGGGTTCACGGCCAGCAGCGTGGTCGCCGACGGACGCTGCGCGTACTCGACATAGGCCTCATCCACCACCACCAGCGCCTGCCCGCGCAACGCCGTGGCCACGCGCTCGACCTCATCCAGGGCGATATCACTGCCGGCTGGGTTCGACGGTGCGCACAGGAACACCAGCTTGGCATTGCGCGCCCTGGCGGTGTCGATCACCGCATCCAGATCGGCACGCAGGCCGTCTTCGCCGTCCACCAGCGGCACTTCGATCAGCGGGGCGCCCTGCAACCTTGCACACACGGCGTACATGCCGAACACCGGCGGCGTGACCAGCACGCCATCACGACCGGGCACGCACAGTGCGCGCACCAGCAGGTCGATGGCCTCGTCACTGCCGCGCCCGACCAGCAGCTGCTGCGGCTGCACGCCATACAGTGCGGCCAGGCCTTCACGCAGCGCCAGCGGCTGCGGTTCGGGATAGCGCCGGCTGCTGCCGTCGGCATCGGCCGGATTGGCCCAGGCCGATTCATTGGCGTTCAACCAGACCTCGCCCTGCACCGCGGCACTGCGCGCCGAACTGTAGCCGGCAAAGGCCTGCAGATCCGGGCGTACCAGTGCCAGCACATCATCAATAGGGGCGCTCATGCGGCGGCCTCCATGCGCAGGGCCACCGCACGTTCGTGCGCGTCCAGGCCTTCGGCGCTGGCAATGGTGCGCGCGCAACCACCGATCGCCGCCAGTCCTGCAGCGCTGGCACTCTGCACGCTGATCAGGTTCTGGAAGCTGGCGACGCTGACACCGCTGTAGGCACGTGCGGCGCCTGCTGTCGGCAGTACGTGGTTGGTGCCGCTGCAGTAGTCGCCCAGTGCTTCCGGCGTGTAATCGCCGAGGAACACCGAGCCGGCCGCCTGCACCTGGTCCAGCCAATCGCGCGGCTGGCGCAACGCCAGGATCAGGTGTTCGGGCGCATAGCGGTTGCTGATCGCAAAGGCTTCACCCAGCGTCTCCACCTGGATCAACCGCGAAGCCGACAATGCCTGGCGTGCGATCTGCTGGCGCGGCAGCAGGGCCACCTGGCGCTCCACTTCGGCCTCGACCGCCGCCAGCATCGCGGCATCGTCGGTCAGCAGAAGCACCTGCGAATCCGGGCCATGCTCGGCCTGCGACAGCAGATCGGCAGCCACGAACGCCGGATTGGCACCCGCATCGGCGATCACCAGCACTTCCGACGGGCCGGCCGGCATGTCGATGGCGGCGGCGCCGTCCTGTGCGACCTGCTGCTTGGCTTCGGTAACGAAGCTGTTGCCGGGCCCGAACAGCTTGTCGCAGGCCGGGATGGTGGCGGTGCCATAGGCCATCGCGGCAATCGCCTGCGCGCCGCCGAGCTTGAACACGCGCTGCACGCCGGTCAGGCGCGCGGCCACCAGCACCGCCGGATCGGCAGTCCCGTCGGCGCGCGGCGGCGTGCACAGCACTACCTGCGGGCAACCAGCCAGTTGCGCCGGCACGCCCAGCATCAACGCGGTGGACGGCAGCGGTGCACTGCCTGCCGGTACGTACAGGCCGACCCGGCCGATCGGCCGCAGCATGCGTTCACAGACCACGCCCGGCGCGGTCTCCACGGCATAGCCCTTGCCCATGCCAGCCTCGTGGAAGCGCGTGATGCGCTCGGCAGCTTCCACCATGGCCTGGCGCAGTTCCGCGGGTACCGCCGCTTCGGCGGCCGCGAACTCGTCATCGGACACTTCGAAGGACGCCAGCTCCACGCCATCGAAACGTGCGGTAATCGCACGCAGCGCCTCGTCGCCCTGTGCGCGCACCTGCGCGATCAGCGCCGCCACCGCGTCGCGGGTCTGTTGCGCCACGGTCTGCACCGGGCGGGTCAATGCCGCGCTGCGCGCGGCCTCATCAAGTCGGGACCAGATCAGACGGTTCATGCCAGCGACCGCTCCACGCTCAACACCATCAGGCCCTGCGCGCCGGCGCGCTCGAGTTCTTCCATGCGTTGCCAGCTCAAGGGACCCGGGCACATGGTCTGCAGGCGCAGTGCGCCGCCATCGGCCGGCAGCCGCACCAGCGGCTCGGCATCGGCCAGCAACTGTGCCAGCGCATCGACGCGATCCTCGCTTGCGCGGAACATCAGCAGCTTGCGATCCTGGCGCTGCACCACGCCGTCGAGACGGCGCAGCAGCATCGCCCGCAGCGACGCGCGTGCGTCATCCGGCACGCGCACCGCGCCCGCCAGCACCGCCTCGCTGTCGAGCAGGTTGTGCACCGGGGTCAACTGGTTGGCGCGCAGCGTGGCGCCGCTGGAGACCAGGTCGCAGATCAGGTCGGCGGTACCGAGGCGTGGCGCGATCTCCACCGAACCGGACAGCTCGACCACCTGCGCATCCACGCCCTGCTCATCCAGCCACTGCTTGAGGATCGCCGGGTAGCTGGTGGCGATGCGGGTGCCGGCCAGCTGCGCCGGGCCCTGCCACTGCCATTCCTCGGGTACCGCCAGCATCAGCCGGCACTGGCCGAAGCCCAGCCCGCGCAGCGCCTGGTAGGCATCGGGCAGGCCGATCTGGCGGCGAGCCGCAGCCTGCTCATCCAGCTCGTTGCGGCCGACGATGCCGAGGTCGCAGACGCCGTCGGCGATCAGGCCCGGGATGTCGTCGTCGCGCACCAGCAACAGGTCCACCGGCAGCGATTCGCCGTAGCAGAACAGCTTGTCGCGGCTCTCGCGCCAGCTCAGGCCACAGGCACTGAGCAGGTTGCGGGCGGGCTCGGCCAGCCGGCCACTCTTCTGGATGGCGATACGCAGCCGGTCGCGTGCCGGCGCTGCCTGGGTTGCACTCATGGGGGAGGTCTCGAAGTTCGGAACGGGGCGCGGATCAGCGCGAAGCAAGGCGGTCGATGGCGGTGGCATAGCCTCGATGGCCATGCTCGAGCGTGCGTGCCACCCGTCCAGTGGTGGTCACGCTGACCCCGGTGCGCTCGTGGATCTCGCGATACGGCACGCCCTGCTGCAGCAGCGGCACCACCTTCCAGCGGTCGGCCATGGCTTCCAGTTCGGCAGGAGTGCACAGATCGCGCAGGAACGCTTCCACCTGCTCCGGCTCGCGCAGGGCGGCAAAGGCCCGGGCCAGGGCTTCCAGGTCGGCCTTCGGGTCTTTGGCGGCAATTTCGGGGCGGGCTTTCACGGGGTCGTTTCCATGCATCAATGTAATAGCGCGTTAGTACATTAGCGCATTCTTGCGCAGTGCGTCAAATCCGGGCGGCGTGGGGTCAGATCCGTTTTCCTGCGGAAAACGGATCTGACCCCTTAACGGGCAGCCGGAAAAGAAAAACGCCCACCAAAGGTGGGCGTTTTTCTTCTAAATCATGGATTTGGCACAACTCAGGGCTTCAAGCAGCGCACCTCGGCCTGCAGCGCCCCGCGCCGCAGGCATTCGCCGAACAGGCTGCCCTGCCGGCTCGGCAGGGACTGGATGTTTTCCAACGCACCCACGCCCACCGGGCACTTCTGTGCGGCCAGGGCGTGCAGGTCGCCTTCGAGTTGCGCGCGATCGATCACATGGCAGCGATCGACCTGCAACCGGTACTGTGCCGGGCCGATCCGCGCCGCATGCAGCGCCGGATCGCTCTGGCAGCCCGCCAGCAGGAGGACGAACAGCCCTCCTGCCGCGACCCGCATCACACCATCGCCTTCGACTGCTCCAGCTCCACCTGCAAGGTACTGGCCAGCTCATCGCGGGAGACTTCGAACTGCTGCTCACGCAGCAGGTCCTTCACCGCCACCACGCCGCGCGCCAGCTCATCCTCACCCGCCAGCACCACGAAGCGGATACCGGCCTTGGCGGCGTACTGGAACTGCTTGCCGATCTTCTTCGGCTCCATCTGCACTTCGGTGTTGATGCCGCCGGCGCGCAGGCGACGGGCGATGTCCAGCGATTGCGGCATGCCCTGCTCGTCCATCAGCGCCACCAGCGCCTGCACGCTGCTGGCTTCGATGCCGTCGATCAGGCCGGCCTCGCGCAGCTGCCAGAACAGGCGCGACAGGCCGATGGAGATGCCCACGCCCGGCAGCTTCGACTTGCTGTAGTGGCTGGCCAGGTCTTCATAACGGCCGCCCGAGCAGATGGAGCCGATCTGCGGGTGGTCGGTCAGCGTGGTCTCGTACACGGTACCGGTGTAGTAATCCAGGCCACGCGCAATCGAGAAATTCAGGCAGTAGGCGCTTTCCGGCACGCCCAGCGCCTGCACCAGCTGCAGCACTTCGCGCAGTTCGGCCACGCCGGTACGCAGCGTTTCCGACGAAGCCGCGCCGGTTTCCAGCGCGGCCAGCTGCGCCAGCGCATCGGCATGGCCCTGCGAACGCACGGCCACGAATGCCAGGATCTTCTCGACCTGCTCGGCCGGGATGTTGAAGCCCTCGCCCACCAGCGTCTCGCGCACGTAATCGGCGCCGCGCTTGTCCAGCTTGTCCACTTCGCGCAGAACGGCGAGCTGGCGCTCGCCTTCGGCCACGCCCAGGCTTTCGAAGAAGCCGCGCATCAGCTTGCGGTTGTTCAGCTGGATGCTGAAGTCGCCGATGCGCAGTTCCGAAAACACGGCGTGGATGACCGCCAGCACTTCGGCGTCGTAACGCACGCTCAGGCTGTCCTTGCCGATCACGTCGATGTCGCACTGGTAGAACTCGCGGAAGCGGCCGCGCTGGGCGCGCTCGCCGCGGTACACGCGCTGCATCTGGTAACGGCGGAACGGGAAGGTCAGTTCGTGTTCGTGCTCGGCCACGTAGCGTGCCAGCGGCACGGTCAGGTCGAAGCGCAGCGCCATCTCCGGCAGCGAACGGTCACCTGATTCGGCGGCGTTGGCCAGCGCACCGGTGGACTGCACGAAATACACCTGGCGCTCGGTCTCGCCACCGGACTTGGTCAGCAGCACGTCGGACAGCTCGAACACCGGCGTCTCCACCGGCAGGAACCCGAAGCGCTCGTAGTTGCGGCGGATCACGTCCAGCATGCGCTGGAACGCAATCTGCTCGCGCGGCAGCAGTTCAAGGGTGCCGGGCGGGGTACGGGGCTTGATCACGGGCGGAACTCCTGCTGGAACGGGACGTGGGAGGGGGCGACATTCTAGCGCCCCCGCCTCGGGCAGGGTCGAACGGCCGCTTGAAGTATCATAAGGCCCTCCCCGCCCGCGATACGCCCCCGCAACATGTCACGGCCTTCCGGCGCTCCGCCCGCCACCAACGATCCCGCCTCGCCGTCCTGCACCACGCTGGACTGCCTGCACTGCTCGGTTCGCCACCTTGCGGTGTGCTCGGCGCTGTCGCCCGATGAAGTGCAGGCACTGGAACAGGTCACCGTTTCCCAGCAGGTCAGCATGGGCAGTACCCTGGCCCGCACCGGCGAAGAGCGCGGCCATGTCTATACATTGACCGGCGGCGCCCTGCGCCTGGTGCGCACCCTGGCCGATGGTCGCCGCCAGATCAATGGCTTCGTACTTCCCGGCGACTACCTGGGCCTGAGCGGCAGCGACCACCATCGCTACGATATCGAGGCCATCGCCGACAGCCGCGTATGCCGCGTCGCCCTGCCGCAGATGAAGGCACTTCGCAGCCGCTTCCCGCACCTGGAGCGCAAGCTGCTGCAACGCGCCTGCCAGGAGCTGGACGCCGCGCAGGACGCCGCACTGGCACTGGCGCGCCTGCAGCCGGCCGAGAAGCTGGCCGATTTCCTGCTGCGCCTGGCCGCGCGCGAAGCCAAGCTGGGCGGCGATGGCCTGCGCGTCTCGCTGCCGATGGGCCGTGGCGATATCGCCGACCATCTGGGCCTGACCATGGAAACGGTCAGCCGTACTTTCACCAAACTGCGCCAGCAGGGGCTGATTGCCCTGCCCCACCTGAACGTGGTGGAGATCCTCGACGAGGACGGACTGCGCGGACTGGCGGGCGAAGGCCTGGCCTGACCTCCGCTAACGCTCGCCGGGCATGGCCCGGCGCTACCCCGCTCGCTGACCTTCGGTAGCGCCGGGCCATGCTCGGCGGCTCTTGCTCAACCCAACAACACCTCGCGCAACGCCGCGTAATCGGCCGCCAATGGCTCGGCGTGCGCCGGTCGCTGCAGCAACGCATCCAGCGCCGGCGGCACCGCCACCGCTTCGCCGATCAACGGCTCCACCACGGCCTCGAACTTGGCCGGATGTGCGGTGGCCACCACCGCCCAGTCACCCTTGGCGCCGCGCGCACGCAGGTCCTGCAACACTTTCACCGCCGTCGCCGTGTGCGGGCAGAACAGTTCGCCGCGGCTCGCATGCGCAGCGGCAATGGTGGCACGGATGGTCACGTCGTCCACCGCGAACGCACGGAAGGCCGCACGCAGCTCTGCATCATCGCCGTGATAGAGCCAGCGCAGACGCTCGAAGTTGCTCGGCGCGCCCACGTCCATCGCATTGGCCACGGTGGCCACGCTGGCCTGCGGTTGGTAATCACCGCCATTGAAGTAGGCCGGCAACACGGCGTTGGCATTGGTCGCCAGCACAATCTGCCCGATCGGCACACCCAGCGCACGCGCCAGCACCGCAGCCATTGCGTTGCCAAGGTTGCCGGTCGGCACCACCAGGTTGAGCCGGCGACGGGTTTCAGCATGATGGGTCAGTGCCGCATGCGCGTAGTAGCTCATCTGCGGCAGCAGGCGGCCGAGGCTGATGCTGTTGGCCGAGCTCAACGGCACCTGCGCCTGCAGTTCGTGGTCGGCCAGCGCCTGCTTGACCATGGCCTGGCAGTCGTCGAATGCACCGGCCACGCGCAGCGCCTGGATGTTGTCGCCGAAGCAGCCGAGCTGGTGTGCCTGCCGCGGTGACACGCGGCCATCCGGATACAGCACCACCACCCGCACGCCGGGCTGGCGATGGAACGCCGCCGCCACCGCGGCACCGGTATCGCCGGAGGTGGCGACGACGATCGTCAGGTCGCGATCCTGGCCAGCCTGCAGCCGCGACAGCGTACCGGCCAGGAACCGCGCACCGATATCCTTGAACGCTGCGGTCGGCCCATGGAACAGCTCCAGCACATGGTCGCCATCGCCGAGCGGGCGCAGCGGCACGGGGAAATCGAACGCTTCCCGGCAGATCGACGGCAACGCAGACTCCAGCGCGTCGCCGAAAAAGAACGGCGCCAGCAGGTCGGCGGCGGTATCGGCCAGCGTCGCACCGGCCTGCAGCTCACGCGGCGCCGGCAGCACCTGGGGTACATACAGCCCACCATCGGGCGCCAGTCCTGCGGCGATGGCCGCGCTGAGGCCAACGGCCGGCGACTGGCCGCGGGTCGAAACAAATTGCATGGGTCAGGTATCCAGTAAGGGGGAAGGATTCAGCACAGCCGGGCTCCCGGCGCGTCCAGCGGCGACACCCAGGCATCGCTGTCAAAGCCGGCACCCGCGAAGGCGGCCCGCACCGGCGCCACCGCGGCGTGGGCCTGGTCGGCGTCTTCGAACCAGGCGAACACGCTGGGACCGGCACCGGAAATGCCTGCGCCCATCGCATTCGCCGACAGCGCCGCATCGCGGGCTGCCACGAAACCCGCAATCAGGCCGGCCCGCCGTGGCTCCACCAGCACATCACGCAGTCCAGCCCGCACCAGCGCCGCATCACTGCGATGGCAACCACTGAGTACCAGCGCCAGATTCGCGCTCTGCGCCACGAACTCACCCAGTGCATAGCTGCCCTGCAGCGCCTGGCGGGCGCGACGCGTTTCCAGCACCGCATGCGGATGCACCAGCAGGCTGTGCCAGTTGGCCGGCACCGCGATCGGCAGCAGGCGATCGGCCGTGCACAGCGCGAGACCGCCCAGCAGCAACGGACCTACGTTGTCACCGTGGCGGCCACCGCTGGCCACTGCCTCGCCATCCAGCGCAAACGGGTAAAGCGCCCCGCGCGACAGTGGCGCATCCAGCAGCGCGTTGGCGGCAACCAGCGCCGCGACGCATGACGCCGCAGAGCCCCCCATGCCGGAACCGAACGGAATGCCTTTGTCGATCTCGACCGCAAAGCCGAAGTCAAGGCCCAGGCCTTCGCGCAGTGACATCAGCGCAGCGCCCGCAGTGTTCCCGGCTGCATCCAGCGGCAGCTCGACCGCACTGCCACGGATCGCTTCGATGCGCACCACCGGCTCCTCGATGCGGCGCACGCTCACGCTATCGCCAACCCCGGCAATGGCATGGCCGAGGATGTCGAAGCCCACCGCCACGTTGGCCACCGACGCAGGCGCAAACGCACGTGCGATCACAGGCGCGCTCCTTCACCGGCAGCCACCCGCAGCAGGTCGGCGAACACACCGGCGGCGGTGACTTCGGGGCCGGCGCCCGGCCCCTGCACCACCAACGGATTGTCGCAGTAGCGGCGGGTACGGAACTGCACCACGTTGTCGGTCAGCCGCAGGTTGGCGAAGGCGTGATCGGCCGGCAGCTCCTGCAGGCCCACCGAAGCACCACCGGCGCCAAGCCGCGCCACATAGCGCAGCACGGCACCGCGCGCCCGCGCATCGTGCAACCGCTGCAGCAGGCTGGCATCGGACTCGCCCAGGCGCGCCATGAAGTCATCCACGCTGCCCTCGCGCAGCAGCGCCGGCACCAGGCTTTCCACCTGCACCTGCTCCAGGCTGAGCGCATGGCCGGCCTCGCGCGCCAGGATCACCAGCTTGCGTGCCACGTCCACGCCGGACAGGTCATCGCGCGGGTCCGGCTCCGTGTAGCCCATCGACCGCGCCTGCGCGACCAGCAAAGAAAATGGCTGGCTGCCGTCGAAGCGGTTGAACAGCCAGGCCAGCGTGCCGGAGAAAATACCTTCGATTGCCAGCACCTCGTCGCCCGTATCCACCAGATCACGCAGCGTGGTGATCACCGGCAGGCCCGCGCCCACCGTGGCCTCGTAGCGGAAGCGCGCACCACTGGCGGCCGCAGCAGCGCGGATGCGCTGGTAGCGCGGCAGCGGCCCGGCACAGGCCTGCTTGTTGGGGGTGACCACATGGATGCCGGCCGCCAGCCAGCCCTCATAGCGCTCGGCCACGTCGGCGCTGCCACTGCAGTCGATCACCACCGCATGCGGCAGGTGCGCGGCCAGCAGGTGTTCGGTGAAACGATCGAGGTCGCTGGACTCGCCCGCGTCCTGCAGTGCCTCCCGCCAATCGGCGTGCAGGCCATCCACTTCCAACCGCATGCGCGAGCGCGAGGCCAGCGCACGCAGGCGCAGGTCGACATTGGCCTTGGCCAGCAGTTGCGGGCGCGCCGCCAGCAGCTGGTCAAGCAGCGCCGCGCCGACATTGCCCGGCCCGATCACGCCCACCGCAAACGTCTGCGGCGACAGCCAGAAGCCGGCGTGTGCGGCACGCAATGCGCGGGTGGCATCGGCACTGTCCACCGCCACCGAGATGTTGCGCTCCGACGAGCCCTGCGCGATCGCCAGGATGTTCACCTGCGCACGCCCCAGTGCCTCGAACAGGCGTGCGGCCACACCCGGCTGCCCGGCCATGCCGTCACCGACCGCCGCAAGGACGCTGACGCCCTCACTGACCTGCACGCGCTGCACCTGCCCGACCGACAGTTCATGCGCGAACGCGTGCAGCAGCGCCTCGCGGCCGCGCGCCGCTTCGGCAGCACGCACCACGCAGCAGATCGAATGCTCCGACGACCCCTGCGAGATCATCACCACCGACACCTGCGCCTGGCGCAGCGCCGCGAACACGCGTTCGGCCGTACCGGGGACACCGATCAGGCCGGTGCCCTCCAGGTTCAGCAGGGCCAGCCCGGGGCTCAGGGTCAGCCCCTTCACCGGCCCACGCGGCGAGCGCTCGGCACTGATGCGCGTACCCGGATGCGCCGGTTGGAACGTGTTGCGGATGAAGATCGGCAAGCCCAGGCGGATCGCCGGCGACATCGTCTGCGGGTGCACCACCTTGGCGCCGAAGTAGGCCAGTTCGCAGGCCTCGTCGTAACTGAGCGATTCCAGCTGCACCGCCTCGGGCACCAGCCGCGGGTCGGCCGACAGCACGCCGTCGACATCGGTCCAGATGTGCAGTTCATCAGCATTGAACAGCGCAGCGAAGATCGCGCCGGAATAGTCGCTGCCGTTGCGGCCGAGCGTGGTGATGCGGTCATGGCGGTCACGGGCAACGAAGCCGGTGGCGACCAGGCGCATCTGCGGATGCCGCAGGCGCCATTTGGCCAGGCGGTCCGCGCTGGCCTCCCAGTCGACATCCACACCCAGTTCGCCATGGCCGACCACCAGCACATCACGCGCATCCAGCACCGCGCAGTCTTCGCCCAGCGCCTGCAGGTGCGTGCCGAGCAGCTGCGCGGAGAATACTTCGCCCAGGCCCTGCACGCGGTCGAGTACTTCGCGCGGCAGCTCGCCGATCACCGCCAGCGCCGCCAGTACCTCGGCCAACTGCTCGAAGCGGGCATCGATCCATTCCACTGTCTCGCCCACCTGCTCGCCCAGCAGCGCCACGGCGGCGCCCCGATGGCGTGCGCGCAGCGCATGCCAGGCCTCGCGCCACCCTTCGTCGCCCTTGGCCGCCAGCTGCGCCAGCTCGATCAGCGCGTCGGTGACGCCCTTCATCGCAGAGACGACAGTGACCTGCAGCGATTCGGGACGGGCCAGCAGCAGGCCGGCGACATGGCGGTAGCGCTCGGCGTCGGCCACCGACGTGCCGCCGAATTTGTGCACGACAATGGACGGTGCGGCCAGATCGGCCGGGGCAACGGGTTGGGCGGGGGCGTGGGATGACATGCAGACCTCGGCAGGAGGCCCCGTCGCATGCAGGTGTCGAGTTTCCCCGCCACCTGTATGGTGCGGGGCCGTGGTTTTCGGGAGTTACACGAAGACGACGGGCCGCACCAGGCGAGTGGTGACGGTGGTGGTGGTAATGGTGGTGGTGGCGACCGGCGCAGTCGAACGGCCCGCAGTGGCGGGGGCGATCAGGCTGGCGTGGGCGGCATCAAGGACCATGGCGTACAGAAAACACTGCACGCCGGGCGGCTGTCAAGTGCTGCGATGCAAAAATTCGCTGCGGCGATCATCGGCCAACGTGCCGGCATTTGGTTGCAACTGAGACAAAGCCGACATCAGCACGCTTGCGTGCCGTATTCAGCCGGCATGTTCGGCGATTGCCCGCGGCGTGCGATGCGCATGCGCACACATCATCACGCCGGCAACCAGGAACACGATCGCCAGCGCCTCCAGCAGGGAGGGCCAACGCTGCTGCCAGGCAAAGGCATACAGCAACGCGAACAGCGTCTCGAACACGATCATCTGGCCGGTCAGGGTCAGTGGCAGCAGGCGGCTGGCGCGGTTCCAGAACGCATTGCCGAGAATCGAGGCAACCACCGCCACGCCGGCACTGATCGCCCAGAACCCGCTCCACTGCGCCGCCGTGTGGCTGCCGGTATGGCCGACGAACGCCATCGGCACCAGCAGCAGGGCCAGGCCGCCCGTGGTGACGCCGGTCAGCAGTGACCAGTCGTGGCTGGACAGGTCCGGCCGGCGCGCCAGCCAGCGGCTGTTGCCGATCGAGTACAGCGCCCACGAGAACAGCGCACCGAACGCGCACAGCAGGCCGATCAGGCGCTGCCGCCACGGTGTTGCGAGGTGCTCGGACATCAGTGCTTCCCATCCAACCAGGGCCACGCCGAGCACGCACAGGCCCAGCGCCGGCAGCAGCTGCTTCAAAGGCACTGCGCCCTGTTCGCGCACGCCGACCAGGGTGACCACCACCGGAATCAGGCCGACAATCAGCGACGCCGCCGCGCCGCCTGCCCACTGCACCGCAGTGGCCAGCAACAGGAAGTACACGAGGTTGCCGGCCAGGCTCAGCCACAGCAGGCCGATCCATTCGGCACGACCGAGCTTCGGCGCCAGCCGTTTCCAGCGCGGCAGCAGCAGGGCAACGGCAATCAGGCCATAGACCAGGTAGCGACCGGCGGACAGTTGCAGGGCGTTGAACGACTGCAGCACAGCGGGCGCGAGGAAGACCACGCCCCACAGCGCGCCGGCGGCAACGCCATTGGCGATGCCCAGGGCCATCGGGTTGTTGCGCATTCGGGTTCTTCGGGGGAAAGAGAACAGGCCGCGCAGTGTAAGCGCTGGCCGGTGCACGCTCTTGACCCAGGCTACTGCCCTGCGCTGCCGCTGATCTGTAGAGCCGAGCCTATGCTCGGCTGCCTTTGTCTACGCAGCGGGCAATCGCAGCCGAGCGTGGGCTCGACTGCTTTTGCACCAGCCATCCCGCGAACGGCCGCCGAGCATGGCTCGACGCTACAGTCCTGCACCCCGGCGCCACGCTGCGGGGGTCTGGCCGCACTCGCGGCGCAGCGCACGGGTCAGTGCGCTCTGCTCGGAATAGCCTGCCGCAAGTGCGATGTCACTGATCGGCGCAACGCCTGTGCGCAGCTGGTGCTTGGCCCAGCGCAACCGGCATGCACTGAGCCATGCCTGCGGGCTGAGCCCGAACTCACGCTGGAACAGCGCATGCAAGCGGCTCTCACTGACACCCACGAACGCCGCCATGCGCGCCACCGGCCACGCCTGGCCGGGCTCCGCCTGCACTGCCGCGCACAGCCCCTGCATGCGTGCGCCACTGCCGGCCGGGGCAAACACCTGCAGCAACTGCGGCAACAGCGCCGGCATCGGCTGCCCTGCCTGCACGCTGGCAAGGCGCTGGCGCAGCGCCAATGGCAAGTAGAGCCAGCGCTGGCGGCACAGATGTTCCTGCGTGCCGTCATCAAGCACGCCCGGGGCACAATCGACGATCACGAAACCATTCGGCCCATCGGCCATCTGGTCATGCGCCTCGCCGGCGGCAACGAACGCCCCCTGCAGGACGTCCAGGCGACCACCGCGGCCTTCCATTTCGAACTGCAGTTCACCCTGCAGTGGCAGCACCCACTGCGCGTAGTCATGGCGGTCCAGGCCGGTGGCCTGGCCGTAGTGCCGCAGGTGGAAGATGGCGCCCATCGGCGCAGTGTGCGCGTGTAATACCGGCCGCGCAAACCGCTGCTACAGTCGATCCGTCATCCAACGCAGGGAGTGCAGGTCATGACCGATCAGTACGTGCGCCTGGTGCTTGCTGCCAGCCTCGGCCTGGCCCTCGCCGCGACGGCCTCCGCACAGCAACGTACGCCACCGGCACCGCATTGCATGGACGCTGTGGGAGTGCAGGAAGTGGAGCAGGCCTCGCCGCGCTCGATTGCCCTGCGCGCTGCGTCCGGCCAGGCCTATCGCATCGATTTCAGCGAGGATTGCCCGGGGGTCCGCGCAGCCACCACGTTGAAGCTGGAAGCGCCCGCCGGTTGGGCTTGCGGCCGACCCAGCGAGCGCGTCGTGGTTGACGGCCGCAGCTGCGCCGTCAGCGCGGTCACGCCGGTACAGAACCGCGACTATGCCAGCGTGGCCCGCGACAGCGACCGCCTGCGCACCGCTACCCTGCCCACCATGACCATCCGCGAACGCAAGGAGGTGCGCCGCAGCTTCGGCGGCTCGCCCTCGTACTGCTTCGCGACCCGCAACGTGCGCGCATGGTCGTCCGACCCGCAGGGCATGCTGGTGGAGACCAATCCGCGCCGCAATGGCGGGCATCGCTACTACCGTGTGGAATTGGGCAGCCATTGCCGCCAGCTCGATCGTGCGCCACAGCTCAGCTTCCACTCCGGCCTGCAGAATGGCCTGATCTGCGGCAATCCCGGCGACCGGGTCACGACCGCCGGGTTCGAAGCAGGCGACCTGCGCCATGACGGGATCGCGCCGCTGCCGCAGTACACCCGCGGCAGCTGCACGATCCAGGCGGTCTACCCGGCCTCCGGCCAGGCGTCGAACTAACCGTCGACGCCGAGGAAGGTGAACGGTGCGCTGGGCACGAACTGGCCCAGTGCATCGCCGGCGAAGGTATTGCGCTGGTCCTTGCCGAGGTCGAGCTTGAGTACCTTGCCGGCGAAATCGACCTTGTTCAGGTCGACCCAGAACGTGTTCGGGGTCAGCGCCGATTCGAAGAAGTACAGCCGCCGCTTGTGGTCAGCCACGGTGCGCCAGCGCGTGGATGAAATGTTCGGCTCGCCCAGCGTGGTGATGCCATACGGCACCGAGGTGTTGCGGATCACGCTGAACACACTGGCCAGGGCCACCACCGGGTCTTCCGCCTTGGGAATGGCGTTGATGTAGAACGAGGCGCGCGCGAAACGGTCCGCGGAGCGGTTGGTGCCGGGCAGCATCACCGTGCCGCCGATCTGCTGCCAGTAGGTGTTGAGCGCCAGCTGCTGCTCGAAGATCGGCGAGTTGGTCATCACCTGGTAGCGCCGGTCATGGTGGATCACCTGGCGACCGCCGATGTACTCGACGATGGCGCTGTCGCCGCTGGCATCGGACAGTGACAGATGCAGTGTTGCCTGCCGATCCTCGCCCGGCACCTTGTCGGTGACGATGGAGTACGGCTCCCGCTTCAGCGCTGCCACGGCCTCCTCCACCGTAGCGAAGTTGTCCAGCACGTACTGTGCCCACAGCGATATCGCCAGGCCCGGTTTGTTGCCGCGCTGCTGTGGATACTCCGATTCGACCAGCCACAGCAGGTTGGCCACCAGCCCCTTTTCGTTCATGCCATCGGTGGTCGACACGTCGTAGCCGGTCGCCACCACCGAGCCGTAGCGCGCGGTCCAGGCCAACGATTTCTGGCCTGCCTGGCCGGTGCGCGCAATGCCGCGCGGCAGTATGTAGAGGTTGGTCGCCACATCGACCTTCCAGTCCATCGAGCGCGCGGTGATCACATCACCGTTGTCGCCCAGGTACACCGCGCGCGTGCAGGCAAGAGCCGGTGCCACGGCTGCGGCCAGCGCGACCACCAGCATCCCCCTTCCCATCCACTTCAACCGTGCCATGTCATTGCACTCCTTTCCCCGTGATCCAGGGATAGGACCCCAAGCAGGGTGACACAGGGGTGAAGCCTCAACGGACGAAGCGGTCGTGCAGCCAGAATCCTGCAAGCATCGCAGGCACGAACCACAGGGCTTCGCGCGACGCCACGGCCAGCCCGGCGATGGCCGGGCCCGGGCAATAGCCCGCCCAGCCCCAGCCGACGCCGAACAGCGCGGCACCCAGCAGCAGGCGAGCATCGACACCTCGGGCAGCAGGCAGCTGGAAGTGGAGCGAGAACCTCGGCTGCACGCGCCGCAGCACCCAGCGCTGCCCGACCACACTGACCAGCAACGCCGAGCCCAGCACCCACATCAGCGTGGGATCGAAGTCGCCGGTGATGTCGAGGAAGCCGAGGACACGACGCGCGTCGGTCATTCCCGAAAGCGCCAACCCCATGCCAAACAATGCGCCCGCCGCGCCGGCGGCCCAGACTGCGCGGCTCATGCCAGGCCTCCACCATGACGGATCAGCAAGGTGGTCAGCATCGCGCAGGCCATGAACACCAGTACGGCTGCCAGCGATCGCTTCGAACCGCGGGCCATGCCGCAGACGCCGTGACCGCTGGTGCAGCCATTGCCCAGCCGTGTACCGAAGCCGACCAGCAGGCCGGCTCCCATCAACTGCCAGGCCGGCAGAGCATCACGCAGCAACACGCGTGGCGATGCCTCGGGCACCGATTGCCACCACAGCACCAGCCCAGCCGACGCGAGCAGGCCGGCCAGGAAGGCCCAGCGCCAGCCACGCTCGCCTTTGGCTGCGTGCAGGCTGCCCGCGGCGATGCCGCTGATGCCCGCCACGCGTCCGATGGTGGCGAGCAACAGCACCGCAGCGGCGCCGATCAACGCACCGCCTGCCACCGCACTCCATGGCAGGTTCATGCCCCACCCTCTTCGCTGCCGCACATGGGATTGCCCATTTATTTAGATTATTCTAAATTAGATTATCCTAAACAAAATGGTCAACCATGGCCCGCACCCAGCTCGACAGCGCCGCGATGGCCGAACACGCTTCACAGGCAGCCACGCTGCTCAAAAGCCTGGCCCACCCGGCCCGGTTGCGGGTGCTGTGCCGCCTGGTCGAAGGTGAGGCACCGGTGCCGGAACTGCAGGCACTGACCGGCCTGAGCGCATCAGCGCTGTCACAGCACCTGGCGGTACTGCGCGGACTGGATATCGTGGCGACCCGGCGCGAAGCACAGGCGATCCACTACCGGGTCGTTGAAGGGCCGGCGCTGGGCGTGCTGCAGGCGCTGCATGCGGCCTACTGCGGTGGTACTTCGCGCTGAATCCGGCGCAGGCCTTCAGCCAGCGTGCAGCGCCGGCTGCACCACCTGATCGAGCAGGTCCACCGGCGTCGGTGCCGAACGGTCGCCCTGCAGGGCCCGGGTGAATCCGGACCAGTCGCTGGAAGAAAGCTGGCGCAGCATCGCCGCGTCGACCGGGAGCGAACGCATCGCCCAATAGGGAAACTGGCGCTGGCCCAGGCGCCCGCGTCCCAGTTCGATGATGTCGATGTGGCTTCCTGCCTGCAGGATGCGCTCGTAGACCGAATCGATGCCGTCCGGTGGGCCCTCGATGTACTGCAGGAAACGCTCGCCGTCATGCAGCAGCACACCGGTCACCCCTGCCAGCTTGTTGAAACGTGCCGCGTCCTCGACCAGCCGATGCAGGCGCTCGGCGGAAAGGTCCGGCTGCGCCCGGCTGACGTAGGCGATGGCGCTCAATGGCATGGTGCTTCCTTGACAGGATGTGCACCCACGGTAGCAGTTGCGGACGAGTCCGTCTCAGTCCGCCAGGACGTTGCCTGAAGAGTTCAGGTTGCCGCCATGACCGCGCCGTCGCAACGCCGTGGCAGCACTGCCTCGAACACCACCTGCCCCGCTTCGTTGCGGGCCGCAATGCGCCCGCCGTGTGCGCGGACGAACTGATCGACGATGTACAGGCCGAGGCCCAGGCCCTTGCTCTGGTGGAAGCTGGCCTTGAAGGGTTCGAACAGTCGCGGCAACAGCGCGTCATCGATCCGGCCGGCGTTGCTGACCCGCAGCAGTACGCTGCGCGGGTCGCGCCCATCCACCTCCACCCTCGCCTCGCTGCCATGGGTCAGCGCGTTGCCGACCAGGTTGGCGGCGACCTGGCCAAGGCGATCCAGATCGCCCTGCAGCCGCGTGTCTCCCTGCATGTCCAGGCGGATCCGGTCCATCCCATGCGCGCTGCCCGCTTCGGCCACTACCGCGCGCGTCACGTCGGCCAGATCGCAGGCACTTGCCTCCAGCCTCAGGCCACCGCTGCGGATCCGCGAGAAATCCAGCAGCTGCTCGACCATCCGCGCCATCCGCAGGGTGCTGGCTTCCAGGAACTGAAGGGTCTGCTGCGCGCCTGCGTTGCCTTCCGGAAGCTCCAGCGCCAGCTTGTCGGTGCACAGCAGGATCGCCGACAGCGGCGTGCGCAGATCGTGGGTCAGCACCGCGGCCATCGTCTCGTTGAGCTTCAACGCGCGCTCCAGTGCCTCGTTGCGCGCCTTCAGCAGCTGCCGCTGCTGGTACAGCTCGATGAAGACGTTGACCTTGCTCAGGATCACCTGTGGCGCCACCGGCTTGTGCAGGAAATCCACTGCGCCGCTCTCGTAGCCCTTGAAAACGCGCAGCGGATCGTCAGGCGAGGCGGTCAGGAAGATGATCGGCACGTCGCGGCTTCGATGCGAACCGCGCATCAGCTCGGCCAGGGTGAAACCATCGATCTCCGGCATGTGCACGTCGAGCAGCGCCAACGCCACTTCGTGCTCAAGCAGCAGCTCCAGTGCCTGTGCGCCCGAGGCAGCCAGCAGCAGGTTGACCCCTTCGCGCTGCAGCAATGCCTGCATGGCTACCAGGTTCTGCGGCACGTCGTCGACGATCAGCAGGTTGACCCGGGTCTGCGAGTGCGCAGGGTCCGGTGGCAGCAGGTTCATGCAAACAACTCCTTCAGGCGGCGACACATCATTTCAAGAGGCAGCACGGCATCGGCACCGGCGTGCTGCAGGGCGGACGCCGGCATCATCGACGCCTCGGCTTCCTCGGGACATTGCAGCCAGGCACGGCCACCGGCAGCACGCACCGCGGCGACACCTTCGCTGCCATCGCTGCTGGCACCGGTCAGCAACAGTGCAAGCACCTGCGGGCCGAACACCGCGGCGGCGGATTCAAACAACGGGTCGATGGCCGGCCGCGAGAACAGCACCGGCGCGTCCACCGACAACGCCAGCGAACCGGCGTCCTCCACCAGCAGGTGATAGTCCGGTGGCGCGAACGTCACCGTACCGGGCTGCAGTGGCTGCTTGTCCTCGGCCTCGCGCACCGGCAACGCGCAGTACGGCGCCAGCACTTCGGCGATGCGGCTGGTGCGGTCACGCGGCAGGTGCAGCACGGCCAGCACCGGCGCCGGCAGCCCCGACGGCAACGCACCCAGCACGGCCTGCAGGGCCGCGACCCCACCCGCCGACGCACCGACCACCAGCAGCGCGGGACGCGCCGGCACCACCATCAGGCCACCTTCCG
Organism: Stenotrophomonas sp. 59; assembly: GCF_030291095.1. Classification (NCBI taxonomy): domain Bacteria; kingdom Pseudomonadati; phylum Pseudomonadota; class Gammaproteobacteria; order Lysobacterales; family Lysobacteraceae; genus Stenotrophomonas; species Stenotrophomonas sp. 59. The sequence goes on along the minus strand of NZ_CP127408.1, from coordinate 2,005,281 downwards.
GTACAGGCGGTGCTCGCGCGAACAGACCTCGAAGGCATCGTGGTGGCGCCCGAACTGCAGCGACTCCTTGCTGCCCAGGCCGAGGAAGCCACGATGCACCAGCGCCTCGCGGAACAGGCCGACGGCGCGGTCCTGCAGGTCGCGGTTGAAATAGATCAGCACGTTGCGGCACGACACCAGGTGCACTTCGGAGAACACCGTATCGGTGGCCAGGCTGTGATCGGCGAACACCACGTTGCGGCGCAGCTGGCGGTCGAACACTGCACCGTCATAGGCGGTGGCGTAGTAGTCGGACAAGGACGCCGTGCCACCGGCGGCCAGGTAGTTGCGGCTGAACTGGGCCATCCGGTCGATGCCATAGGCGCCAGCTTCGGCCGTGGCCAGCGCCGAGGGGTTGATGTCGGTGGCGTAGACGATGCTGCGCTCGAGCAGGCCCTCCTCGTGCAGCAGGATCGCCAGCGACCACACTTCTTCACCGGTGCTGCAGCCGGCCACCCACAGCTTCACCGAGGGATAGGTGCGCAGTACCGGTACCACCTGCTCGCGCAGCTCACGGAAATAGGCCGGATCACGGAACATCTCCGAGACCTGCACGGTGAAGAACTGCATGGCCTGGGCAAACAGTTCCGGCTCGTGCAGCAGACGGTGCTGCAGGTCAGACAGGCGCTCACATTCGTAACGCAGCATGGCCTGGCGCATGCGCCGGCGCAGCGACGATACCGCGTAGCTGCGGAAATCATAGTGGTAGCGCTGGTAAAGCGCCTCCAGCAGGACCTTCAGCTCCAGGTCGAACAGGGCCTGTTCGTTCATTGCCGCGAGCACCAGACCCGGCACAGCGAGACCAGCTTGTCGACGTCGATCGGCTTGGCGATGTAATCGTTGGCGCCGGCCTGCAGGCAGCGCTCGCGATCGTCGGGCATGGCCTTGGCGGTCAGCGCGATGATCGGCAGGTCCTGCAGGTGGCGCTGCGCACGGATCTCGCGCATCGCGGCCAGGCCATCCTTCTCCGGCATCATGATGTCCATCAGCACCAGGTCGACGTCCCGCTCGGCCAAGCGGTCCACCGCTTCCTGGCCGTTGCGTGCGATCTCCAGCGTCACACCCAGCGGCTCGAGCACACTGGACAACGCGAAGATGTTGCGCACGTCGTCTTCGGCCAGCAGCACGGTACGGCCATCGAGCACGGTGTCACGACGGCGGGCCTCGCGCAGCAGGCGCTGCTGGTCGCTCGGCAGGCTGGCCTCCACGCTGTGCAGGAACAGGGTCACTTCGTCGAGCAGGCGTTCGGGCGAACGCGCGCCCTTGATGATGATGCTCTTCGAGTAGCGGCGCAGGCGCTGCTCTTCCTCGCGGCTGAGCGCGCGGCCGGTGTAGACGATCACCGGCGGGAAGCCGACATCGTCGTTGCCGGCCATGTGCTCGAGCAGGTCGTAGCCGCTGCCGTCGGGCAACGACAGGTCCATCACCATGCAGTCGAAGGTGACCGTGCTGAGCTGCTCCAGCGCACCGGCCAGGGTGCCCACCGCGACAATCTGCAACTGCTCGCGACCCAGCAGCAGTTCCAGGTTGTGGCGCAGCTCGTTGTCGTCCTCGACGATCAGCAGGCGCCGCACGTCGCGCTGGCTGGTCTGCTCCAGCTGCTCGATGGCCGACACCAGGCGTTCGCGCGTGGTCGGCTTGATCGCAAAACCAATCGCACCGAGTTCGCGCGCGACCTGGCTGCGGTCCATCGCCGAGACCACGTGCACCGGAATGTGGCGGGTATCGGGGTTGCGCTTCAGGCGTTCCAGCACGCTCAGGCCGGACACGTCCGGCAGGCCGATATCGAGCAGGATGCCGTTCGGTCGCAGTTCGCTGGCCAGGGCCAGGGCCTCCTCGGCGGTACCGGCCACCACGCAGTCGAAGTCCAGCTCATGGGCCAATGCCACCAGGGCTTCGGCAAAGGTGGCGTCGTCCTCCACCGCCAGGATCAGCCGGCCGGCACGCTGGCGGCGGCCGCGATCATCGGCCACGCTGGCGGCACCAGACGCAGGTGCTGGCGCAACCACGGGCGCAGTCGGGCTGCGTGCATCGACCACCGCTACCGCAGGCAGCGGCAACGGAGATGCGGCAACGGGGGTGTCGCCGGGCACAGACACCGGGGCGCCCTGCAACGGCAGTTCCAGGATGAAGCAGCTGCCTCGACCCGGTTCGCTGTCGACCTGGATGCTGCCGCCCATGCGCTCGGCAAGGTCGCGCGAGATCGACAGGCCCAGGCCGGTGCCGCCATAGCGACGGCGGGTACTGCCGTCGGCCTGGCGGAACGCCTCGAAGATGACCTGCAGCTGCTCCCGCGCGATGCCGATGCCGCTGTCGCTGACCTCGAACCGGACGCGGCCATTGCCACCCGCACGCACCTGCAGGCCGACCCTGCCGTGCTCGGTGAACTTCAGTGCGTTGGCCAGCAGATTCTTCAGGATCTGCTGCAGGCGCTGGCTGTCGGCCATCAGCTGGCTTGGCGCCAGTGCGTCGGCCTCGATCTGCAGGGACAGGCCCTTCTGCCGCGCCATCGGCTCGAACGTCTCGCTCAGGCGCTGCAGCACGCTGTCCACCACCACCACTTCGTCGGCCAGCTCGACGTGGCCGGCCTCGATGCGGGACAGGTCGAGGATGTCGTTGATCAGCGCCAGCAGGTCATTGTTGGACGACAGGATCGCGCGGGCGTACTTCACCTGCTCTTCGGTGAGCGTGCCGTCCTTGTTGTCGGCCAGCAGCTTGGCCAGGATCAGCGAGCTGTTCAGCGGCGTGCGCAGCTCGTGCGACATGTTGGCCAGGAATTCGGACTTGTAGCGCGACGTAGCCGCCAGCTCGTTGCTGTTGCGCACCAGCTGCGACTGTGCAACCAGCAGCGCCTGCTTCTGCGCCTCCAGCTCATGGGTGCGCTCTTCCAGCTGGACGTTGCTCTGTTCCAGTTCGGCCTGCTGTTCTTCCAGATGGCTCTGCGACTGCAGCAGGCTTCGGCTCTGCTCTTCCAGCTCCTCGTTGGCCACGCGCAGCTCTTCCTGCTGCGCCTGGAGCTCCTCGCCCTGGCGCTGCGACTCTTCCAGCAGCACAACCAGCTGCGCACGCAGCAGCGAGGCCCGCAGCGCCATGCCGATCGTCTCGGCGCAGCGCTCCAGCAGCTCGCGGTCCAGATCGCGCTGCTCGCCCGTGCGGGCGCGTCCCAGCTCGATGATGCCGACCACGGTACCGTCGCTGCTGATCGGCGCCAGGATGCGCTCGCGCACCGGCAGGCGCCCCAGGCTGGTCTGCAGTTCAAGTACAGCGTCGTCGCCCCCCTGCAGGTGACGGATGCGCTCGTCCCGCGCCACCTGCCCGGCAACGCCCTCCTGCAATGCCAGCGACGCCGGCATGCCGGACGGCAACGCCAGGCCACCGGTCAGCTGCAACCGCCCTCCGTCCAGCCGATATACGGCACCGACGTCCGCCTGCAGCTGGGCGCCCAGGCTGGTGGCTGCCGCCTCGGCAATCTGCTCCGGACCGAGGTCGCCGCGCAGGCTCATCGCCACTGCGTTCTCGGCCTCCTGCAGCCACAGCGCCCGCATTGCATCCCGGCGTGCCTGGATCGCGCGGGAAACGATCAGCGCGATCATCAGGAACGCACAACCGCCGATGCTTCGGTTGACCAGCGAGAACGCCGAATTCGAGCTGGCCGGGGCGATGTTGAACCCGATGACCAGCAGGACGCAGGCGAGCACGGCCACGATGAACGGCGCGCGTGGACTGCGCTGGAACACCGTGACGCCCACGGCCAGGAAATAGGCCAGCCACACGGCATAGCCTAGTGGAACCACCAGTTCCAGGGCGATGGTTGCCGCCAGCAGCACGGCGGAGGTCATCCAGATCCAGCGGTCACGCGTGGTCGCACCAGGACGCATGCAGGTCGGTTCCAGAACACAAAGGGTCGGTGATGTTACTCCGTGTCGTATTCAGCCGCACAGGACAAATGGCACGTGCCACGCCTCCACACACTCTTCACACTGCACTGCCTAGCTTCACGTCCCTCCCAGGGGTAATGCTCATTTCCACGTGGACGCAGCCGCTTCTACGACGTCCGTGCTGACGGACCCTTCCCGACAACTGCGACTGCTGATCGACAGCGTGCGCGACCATGCGCTGTACCTGCTTGATCCGGAAGGCGTGGTCTGCAGCTGGAACCCGGGTGCCGAACGCATCAAGGGCTATTCAGCCGATGAAGTGGTAGGAACGCACTTCAGCCGCTTCTACCTGGCCAACGACCGCGATGCCGGTGAACCACAGCGCCTGCTCCGCCTGGCGGCGCAGCATGGCCACGTTGCCAGTGAAGGCTGGCGGGTACGCCGCGATGGCTCCTCGTTCCGTGCCAGCGTGGTCATCGAGCCGGTCGTCGAGGCGGGCGAGCTGCTCGGCTTCGTCAAGATCACCCGCGACATCACCGAGCAGTGGCAGGCACAGCGGCTGCTGCGCGATGCCCAGCGTGCACTGCGCAACACCCAGCAGTTCGAGACCGTCGGCCGCCTCAGCCGCGGCCTGTCGCATGAGTTCAACAACCTGCTGACCACCATCGGCAACGCGCTGGACCTGTTGTCGCTGCGCGTAAGTGGTGACGATGCGCGCGCGGCCGAGCTGCTGGATGTTGCGCAGGCCGCCACCGACCGCGGCGCGCTGCTGACCCGCCAGCTGCTGGCGTTCAGCACCGGCCAGACCCTGATCCGCGAGCCCGTGGACATCAATACGCTGGTACGGCAATGGCTGCCGGACCTGCAGCGCGCCTGCCCACCAACGGTGGTGCTGGATGCCCAGCTGACGCCCGGCCTGCCCGCGGTGAACACCGATGCGATGCAGCTGCAGACCGCACTGGCCAATCTGGTGGCCAATGCCGCCGACGCCACCCTCGAGGGTGGGCGCATTCTGATCGGCACCGCACTGGAGCATCGCCTCGACCCGGATGCGGACTCCACGCTGCAACGTGGCTATGTCACGCTCAGCGTCTGCGATGAGGGCCACGGAATGGCGGCCGACATCGCCGAACGGGCCACCGAGCCCTTCTTCACCACCAAGGACATCGGCAAGGGCAGCGGCCTGGGCCTGAGCCAGGTGTTCGGATTCACTACCCAGAGCGGCGGCTTCGTCGACGTGTCCACCACGCCCGGTGTCGGCACCACGGTCAGCCTGCTGCTACCCGCAATGGAGGACCCTGCCCATGACCGATGACCCGATCCGCGTACTGATGGTGGAAGACCAGACCGATCTGCGTGAAATGATCGGCCTGGCCCTGCGCGACCTTGGCATCGACGTGGCCACGACCGCCGACGCGCATGAGGCCGCCGCCCTGCTGAAGGGGGAGGCACGTTTCGACGTGGTGTTCAGCGACGTCAGCATGCCCAACGGCATGTCCGGCATCGAGCTGAGCGAGCATGTGGCTCGCGAACAGCCGCAGGCACGGATGATCCTGTCATCCGGCTATGCCCGTTCGCAGCTGCCGCCGCTGCCCGAGCAGGTGGAGTTCCTGCCCAAGCCCTATCGCCTGCGCCAGCTGGTGCAGCTGCTCAGGCAGGAATGATCCGTCGCCGGGCATGGCCCGGCGTATCCGTTCCTGTAGATCCGGGCCCATGCCCGGCCGCGCTCCTCAATAACGCCCCACCAGGTTCAGGTACCACCCGCGATGGGTGTAGTCGAACCTGGTCAGGTCATCGCTGAAGTCGGTGAAGTTGTAGCCCACACCCACGCGGAAGTTGCGGCCGATATCGCGGTCGACACCGGCCAGCCAACCCTGCCTGCTGCCGCCATCGCGGACGTCCAGAACGCGGTACTCCAGCAGGCCGTGCCACTGGTAATACAGGTCATAGCGCAGCTGTCCCGCAGCGAAGTTGGTGGCCGAGTCGAACCAGGGGCCTGTGCCGCGTCCATAGCGCACTTCGCCTTCGCGCCGCGCCGCCTTGGCCGCCACCTCCCAGCGCTGGTCGATGCGGTACACGCCTTCCAGCGACAGGATCTGCGTGCGCTGATCGTAGTCCACGCCGTTCACCTGGCCCATCGTCGACAGGTCGTACAGGTAGCTGTAGCGACCGAACAACGCCCAGCGGTCGTTGTCCCACGGCCGGTAGGCGAAGCCCAGGTTGCCTTCGATGAAGCGCGCGCCTGCCACCGGATTGATCGCATCGTCGGTGTCGGCATAGTTGAAACGCGCCGCGATGCGCCAGCTGTCGTTGAGGCGGTGGCTGAGGCGATTGGTGCTGACCCACTGCGTGCGCCGCTCGGCACCGGTATCGCGACGCCATTCCAGCTTGCTCTGCCACTCGGTGCCCGGCGCGGTGCGGCCACCGGACAGGCTGACCGCCTTGCGATCCACCTGGCCACTGCTGGCATCAAGCTTGCCGTTGCTCAGCGTGAAGCCCGCGTTCCACCCCACTGCCGGATAGAAGTCCATGCCGAAGGTGTGTGCCAGGCCAGACTCCTGCCCGGATTTCAGGAACTGGCTTTCATTGAACACATTGACCTGATCTGACAGGCGCCAGCGCTGGCCCAGGGTCCAGCCATCCTGTGCGTTCGGGCTGAACAACGGGTCGTACTCGCTGCGGTCGGTGGACTGGGTGAAGGCACCGTAGAAGCTGTGCTGCGGGGTCAACCGGTACTCGGCGTTGACCTGCGCGGCGGTGCCACGGTCGCCGTCCGAGACTTCAGCACCGAGGGTGGAGAGATTGGCGAAGGTCCAGGTGCCACCGGCCACCACCGCGTCGTTGTCGGCATAGCGGCCATGGTCGTCGTCGACGGTCAGCTGGCCGCCACCGTACACGTCCAGCGACGTACCGATGCGGTGCGTGTAGCGCGCCGCAGCCAGCACGCCGGCCACGTTGCCGCCCGCACCGCGGTCTTCCTGCACGCGACGCAGTTCAGCCGACAGGCGGTCGTTCTCGCCGATCCGCCATTCGGCGGTGGCCTGCGACTGGATCAACGACTCATTGCCACGGCGGGCCTCGCTGTAGCGCGCATACAGGCTGAAGTCGTCGGTCACGTAGCCCAGCAGCTCGGCGCCCTGCTCGCGCACGCGCTGGCCGGTGTCGAAGCGGCCCACCGAATAGCCGCCGTCCACCTGGCGCCACCAGGCACCAGCGCTCCAGTCGCGCTGGGTCCAGCCCAGCTCACGCAGGTTGATGCGCGCTTCCACGGCGGTCGCCTCGCCTTCGCGCGGCCCCTCCGGGTTGAGGCGACTGAAGCTGAGGCCGCCGTTGTCGGAGAAGAACACCGGCGCACTGGTCGCCTCGCTGCGGCTGTGCTCGACCTTCAGGTAGGTGCCACGGCCGGCCTGCAGGGTCAGGTCCGCGCCCTTCAGCGAATAGTCCTGGCCGGAGCGCTGCTCGTCCACGTAGGTGGCGCCCACGGCAACGTGGTCGCCGAACCAGTGCTTGCCACGCACGCCAGCGGTGATGTCATCGCTGTCGAATCCGGTCGGGACCCATTCGTAGTCGACGATCAGGCGCTGCTCATAGCCGTCCAGCGGCACGTCGCGGCTGATCCGGCGCAGGTTCTCACGGCTGACCTGGGCCAGCGGCCGGGTCAGCAGGATGCGCCCCTGCAGGGCGTCGATCTCGTAGTCGGCACCACGCACCATCGGCACACGCTGCTCCACACGGCCGGTGGTGCGGTCACGGATTTCCAGCACCACCTGGTCCGAGCCACTGAGGATGCTGGCATGGCGCAGGTAGTACAGGCTGCCGCCGGTACCGATGAACTCGCTGTGGCCCGGCGCGGTCTCGGCCTGTGAGCCGAACAGGCGCAGCTCGCTGCGCGCATCGCCCCAGGCGTTGGCACCGCGCGAGCGCCACGATAGTGCCGCACCGTACAGCGAACGCACGTACTGCCCGTACTCGGTGCCGGTCAGGCCGGTGTTGTAGTTGCCCCACAGCGCCTGGTTCTTGTCCCAGTCCACGCGCAGGTAGAACCGGCCCATGCTGTCGACATCGCGCTGGGTCAGCGAGTCGTCGCCATAGGTCGGGTAGTACAGGTCCGGGTCCAGGCTGCGGAACAGGTCACGCGGATCGGCGTTGGTGAACCCCGTGAACAGCTCGTCCAGCGGACGGTTCTGGGTATCGGCCTGCGCGGTCAGCAGGTAGCGGCCACGGGTCTTGGCCTTCAGGTAGAAGGCCAGGCGGCCATCGCTGAGCACGTCATCATTGCGCTCGCCCCGCGCCAGATCCTGCCCTGCCCCACTGGCCTTGTTCTGGTACACGGTGATGTCGGCCAGGCCGACGCCGAACAGATACTGGCCGCTGACATCGACTTCCAGCGTGCGCGCGATGGCCGGCGCATCCGGTCGCTCCACGCGCACGTCGAACGCATGATGGCCGATCGGCATCAGGTACTCGGCGGCGAACTTGCGATCCTGGTCCAGCGGATAGCTGTCGCCATTGATCTTCAGCGACGCCCCCAGCGGCAGGTCGCGGCCACGCAGGCGCACCCGCGATCCGTACACCGGGATGTTCTGCTGGCGCAGGCCATTGCCATCGAACACCTGCTGCAGCAGTGACAACGACGCTGCCTGGTTGGCGTCCACCGAGGTACCGCGGCGGTCTTCCAGCGCGTCGCGCAACTGCTGGTTGCCGCGCTCGAATTCCGCCGGCGTCACCAGCTGCATCGATTGCGCGGTGGTTTCATCGACATTGCCCTCGGCATCGAAGGCGCGCAGCACGTAGACCAGGCGATCGCCCCGGCGCAGCGGCGCCGAGGCTGGCAACGTGCCATCCCACACGCCCTGGGCAACCGCGGCCACCGGCAGTTCGAACGTCGCCAGTGCTGCCACGCGATCCGTGTCGCTGCCGCGATAGACGCTGACTTCCAGGCGCTGGATGAAGGCAGTGTAGTTGCCACGCACGTAGAACTCGACCGGCCGCACGATGCGGCCTTCGTCGAAGGCGACCATGCCCGGTGCGGACACCGACAGTTCCGGCTGGCCCATCGCCGGATCTTCGGTGGCCCAGATCGCGCCGCCTTCCGGCAGGCGGATCATGAACTCACCGCGCACCGTGGCCTTGCCCGGCTCATCGATCGCCAGGCTGACCCGGCGGTCCGGTTGCAGGGCCTGCGAACTGGAACGCGTCGAGGTGCCCTCGGTCACCGGTTCGTCGTAGCTGCGCGAGCGCAGGCTGAACAACAGTTCGCCGTCGGCATTGCACTGGGTGCCGTCACAACGGATCGGCGCCGGCTCGGCGGCGGGCGGCGTGGCCTGGGCGGCGCCGGCCAGGCCGAGCAGCAGGGCCTGATACAGCGCAGCGCGCGGCAGGCGGGCCGCACGGCGGGCGGCAGAGTGATGCGCGCTCATCGGCGTGCCTCCTGTTGGCGGGCAGCCGCACGGGTGGCGGCGCTCTCCTCGTTGCGAACGCGCAGGCGCTGCTGCACGGCGGGGCTGAGCTGGCTGCGCAGCGCCTCGAACACGGCGTTGGCACGGCGCAGGCCCAGTGCCTGGTTGTAGGCATGACTGCCGCGCACATCGGTGTGGCCGACCAGGCTCACCTGGCCACCGCCCAGCTTTTCCAGGCGCGCGGCGATGGCGGCCAGCAGCGGCTTGAACTCGTCACGTACGGTGGCCTTGTCGGTGTCGAACAGCACGTTGCCCAGCAGCGCGCCACCGGCATCCACACCGGCCAGCAGCGAGTGGGGATCGCGCGCATCGGTGCGCAGCTGCACGGTCAGGCCGGCGCGTGCGCTCTCTGCCACTTCGGCCTGCAGTGCATCGCGTACCGCTGCGGCGCGGGCAAAGGCCAGTGCCTGGCTCTCGCCATTGGCAGCGATCACGACGTCGCCACCCTGGTAACGGTCCACCACCTCGGCCATCTTCTTCAGCACCGGGCGATAGCTGGACTGCAGCTCGCTGCTGCCCGGCGCGAACAGCACCTCACCCAACGCGATCTCCATGCGCTCAGCGGCAGCCTGCGGCGACGGCGGCAGCCGCACGCCGAAGCTGAAGCGGGTCGGTACGCCCTGCGTCACCCGCCGCAGCAGCGGATTCTCGGTGGTCAGTTCGGCACCGGCCGGCAGCGTGGCCGGGTCCAGCTTGATGATGAAGTTGCGGCCCAGGCGCGCGTCACCACCGTGCACGTCAGCCAAGTGGTAGCGCCCGAACGGATCGGTCTCCACCAGCAGGCCTTCCACCGTGGCCAGGCGCACGCCGGGGATGCCCTGCTCCTGGATGCCTTCGTTGCCGATCACGTAGGCCACTTCGTAGCCCTCGGCGACACGGGCGATCTCGCGGCGCACGCTCGGCTCGGCCGCAGTCAAGCCCTTGCCGGCCTCACCGCTGCGTTCCACGCGCGTGGCGCCCTGCGCGTCCATCCGCAGGCGGTGGCCCTGCGCGCTTTCCAGCACGAAGTCATCGCTGAAGGACAGTTCGCGCAGGCGCTGGCGCAGCACCACCTGATGCGCCTCGGCGGTGTCGGACGTGGACGCGCGGCCATGCACCACGCCAATTTGAACACCGTGCAGCAGCGGTGCACTGGCATCGGCCAGCGGTTGCGGGCCATCGCCGCGATCCAGCGTGGTCGAGCCCGGGACATAGGCCGAAGCAGCGAAGCCACCCTGCACGCGAACGCCGCTCAGCTCCGCACTGTCCTGCCAGCCGTCGCCGTCACGATCATCAAACACCGTGCCGAATACCAGGCTGTCTTCCAGCAGCGGATCGGCGTCCATCGCCACCTCGGCGGTGGCGATGTTCGACAGCGGCGTGCCATCGTCGGCGGTGGCAACGGCCCGGTTGACGTGGTTGCCCGCGCGCACGCCGGCGCCCACCCGCAACAGGTAGGTGATGGTCGCGCTGCGACCCACCGCGATGTCCACCGCACCGATGCGCAACGGCGGCTGGCTGCTGGCCAGCGCGAACGCACCGTCATCGTCAGCCACGCGCATCGAACCGTCGACATAGCTGAAGCCCGGCGGCGGCGTATCGACCACCACGCCGTCGCGCCAATGGCTGCCGCCCACGTTCTCGACCACCAGCTGGTAGCGCACCAGGTCGCCCACCTTCACCCGGCGCGGGCTGGCGGTCTTGGTGATGCGCAGGGCGAAATCGGACACCACCTTGTGGCGCGTCTCGCAGGTCGTGCAGTCCGGCGGCGGCGAGCCGTCCGGATACTGGCCTCGCAGACGGTTCAGCACTTCGGTGCGGGCCTCCTGGTTGACCACGGCCTCGTAGACGAATTCGTGGCGACCGATAGCGGTACCCGTCGGCACCGTGCAGACGATGTCCGGCGCCTGCTGGACGCATCCGGCCGGCAGGCCCTCGATGCTCAAGCCGGCATCGGGCGTATCCACCAGCTGCAGCGGACGACGCAGCGCAGCGCGCTCGACCGTGGCCACCAGCGTGTAGCGCAGGCGGTCGCCCGGTCGCACTTCGGTGCCACTGGCAGGTCCGGACTGCTTCTCCAGCACCACGCGCGGTTCGGCCAAAGCGTGCTCGGTGCTGCAGTCGCCGCTGCAGGTGGGCGTGTCACCGCCGGTGCCGAGTACGGCATTGCGCACGCTGCCACTGGCCTGGGCATTGACCAGCGCGCGGTAGCCCAGCGTATAGGTGCCCGGCGCCGTGCCGGCCGGCAGCGTGCAGACCAGGGGATTGCTGGCGCTGCAGGAGAACGGCCCGGGCTGGGTGACCGACTGCAGGTCCAGGCCCGTGCCCAGGGTATCGGTCAGGGTCAGCGTATCGAGGGTCTGCGAGTTGGCGACCGTCACTTCCACGCTGTAGTCCACCGCATCGCCCACGGCAACCGGAGCAACGGTGCTCGACTGCTTGCGGTAGGTCACCACCGCCGACAGCACGGGCGTGGTGGTGCCACAGTTGCTGGTGCACGTGTTGATGCCGGTACCACTGCCGAGCACTGCGTTGCTGACGCTGCCCTTGGCCTGCGCGTTCACCCGCGCGGTGTAGTCCACCGTGTAGGTGCCCGGCACCGTACCAGCCGGCAGCGTGCACACCAACGGATTGGCGGCATTGCAGCTGAAGCCCTGGCTGGCGGTCACCGCACCGAAGTCCAGGCCGGGGCCCATCGTGTCGGTCAGGGTGAACACTGCCGTGGTGCGCGAGTTGCTGACCACCGCGGTCAGTGTGTAGGCGATGTTGTCACCCACCTTCACCGAGCCCGCCGCGGCCGAGGTCTTGCGATAGTCGATCGCACTGCCGGTCACCGGCGTGCTGGTACCGCAGTTGGCGGTACACGATGGGTTGTCGCCACCGCTGCCGAGCACGGCATTGGTGACCTGGGCGGTGGCCTGCGCGTTCACCACCGCCGTGTAGGTCAGGCTGTAGCTGCCCGGCGTGGTTCCCACCGGCAAGGTGCACACCAGCGGATTGGCGGCATTGCAGGTGTAGGCGCCCGCGCTGGTCACCGCGCCGAAGTCGAGGCCGGTGCCCAGCGTATCGGTCAGGGTCACCACATCGGTGGTGCGCGAGTTGGTCACTACCGTGGTCAGGGTGTAGGTCAGGCGATCGCCCACTGAAACCGGACCGGTGCTGTTCACCGACTTGGCGTAGCTCACGCCCGGTGTCGCCACCGGGGTGGTGGTGTCACAGTTCACGCTGCACGACGGGTTGTCGGTGCCGCTACCAAGCACGGCATTGCGCACGCTGCCGCTGGCCTGCGCGTTGACGGTGGCGCCATAGGTGAGGCTGTAGGTGCCGGGCACGGTGCCGGCCGGCAGCGTGCACACCAGCGGATTGGCGGCGTTGCAGGTGAAGATGCCTGCGCTGCTGACGCCAGCGAAATCGAGGCCGTTGCCCAGCGTATCGGTCAGGGTGACCACGGCACTGGTGCGCGCGCGCGTCACGGTTGCAGTCAGGGTGTAGTCGATGCGGTCACCCACCCGTACCGGGCCGCCGGTGGAGGCCTGCTTGGCATAGACCACCTGCGCGGCAGCCATCGGTGTGGTGGTATCACACGCACCCACGCAGGAAGGATTGTCGGTACCGCTGGGTACGACGGCGTTGCGCACCTGGCCGCTGGCCTGCGCGTTGACCACGCCGGTGTAGGAGAACGCATAGCTGCCCGGCACGGTGCCAGCCGGCAGCGTGCAGACCAGCGGATTGCCTGGCGTGCAACTGAAGCTGCCTGCGCTGGTGACGCTGCCGAAGTCCAGGCCGGTACCCAGCGTGTCGGTCAGCGTGGTCACCGCCGTGGTGCGCGCGTCGGCCACCAGCACCGTCACGGTGTAGGCAACACTGTCGCCGATGGCAACCGGACCGGCGGTGCCGCTGGCCTTGGATACCGAGATGCGCGGCGCCGCCACCGGCGTGGTGGTGGTGCAGTTGCTGCTGCAGGTGGGCGTGTCAGTACCCGTTCCGACCACGGTGTTGACCACCTGGCCACTGGCCTGCGCATTGACCGTGGCCGTGTAGCTCAGGCTGTAGGTGCCCGGCACCGTGCCTGCCGGCAGCGTGCACACCAGCGGGTTGGCCGCGTTGCAGGTAAATGCACCGGGGCTGCTGACGCTGGCGAAATCCAGGCCGGTGCCCAGGGTGTCGGTCAGGGTCAGCACATCGCGGGTGTTGCCGTCGGCCACGGTGACATCCACCGTGTAGCTCACGGTCGCGCCTACCGCGACCGGGCCGGTGGTGTTCGAACGCTTGGCGTAGCCCACCCGCGTCACCGGCACGGTCACATCGCTGCGCGTGCAGTGGTCAACGTCGGTGCAACTGCTGCCGGGTGCCGGCGGATTGCCGTTGTTGAAGGGATCGTAGCCGCCGCCCACGCTGGCATGGTTGGTCAGCACGCCGCTCGCAGCCGCGGTGACCGTCACCGGCAGCGTGAACGCCGAGCTGGAGCCGGGACTGCCGGCTGCGGCCAGCACCTGGCTGCTGGTGCAGGTGACGTCCTGGCCACTGGCCGTACAACTCCAGCTGCCGCTCACATGGGCACCCGTCCAGTTCGGCACGATCCCGGCCGGCAGCTGGTCGCGCACGATGATCGCGCCCGCCGGCACATTCGGTGGATTGCCGGTGGGGACATCGCTGGTATTGCTCACCGTCAGCGTGTACTGGGTGCCGGCCTGCCCGTAGTTCCAGATGCCACCGGTGGCGTTGTTGCCCTTGACCACTTTCAACGACGGGGCGGTGATGGTGATGCGGTGGTCTTCCACCTCGCCGTCATCGGCCACGCCGGTCGGGCTCTGTATCTGTGTGGCGTTGGTGGCATAGCGCAGGCGCACGTAACTGGTACCCGCGCTGACCGACGTCGGCACGGTCCAACCCAGGTTGGCCTGGCCACCACTGCACAGCGCCGTGGTGCTGCGTTCGTTGGCATCGAACTGGCCGTTGCGGTTGAAGTCGATCCAGCCGGCGACGCTGCCATTGCCCACGCAGGCCACCGCCTGGGTGATCAGCGTGCCGGCCTGCATCACCGTCAACCGATAGCTGGTCGGCCACGCGTCTTCCTCACGGCTACCCGCCTGCGGGAAGTTGTCATCACCCAGTGCGTCCGCACTGTAGCTGCTCTTCTGTTCGGTATCCGGGCCCAGGCTGCCGAGGAAATCGGTCAACGGTGGTGCCAGGCCACCCGGCGTGTAACCGGCGGTGTTGATGTTGAAGTTGCTGGCGCCCTGCGGAATGCCATCGGAACGGAACTGCAGATCGTCCACCACATGCATCGCATCGCCGTAGCTCTGCGGTGCGTCACCAAAGTCGGCATACGGCACCAGCAGGCCGATGGCGATGGCGGTGGTGCCGCCGCCGCGCATCGAGAAGCCCATGTTCACCGCCAGGTTGCCCGGCGCGTGTGCAGCATTGTCGAAATTGAGGAAGGTAACGGCCGCCGTGTTGTCGTCGTTGCCGGGGCCGAAGCGGATCACCTGGTTGACGCCGCTGGTCGACTTGTTCACCAGATAGGGCGTGGCATTGGCCAGGTTCTTGCGAACCTCCACCACGTTCCAGGTGCCCTGCGCGCTGGCTTCGACGAACTCGCCGCTGTTGTTGATCGATTCGGCGTCGGCCATCACCACGCCGCGCAGGCGGTAGGGCGCGCCCCCCAGGGTCGACGTACAGGTGATGTTGAAACTGGAGGTGCCGCCCGCACGTGCGATGCCGGCAATCAGCTGGTTGCTGGTGCCAGTGCCGCCGATGTTGTACAGATCGTCAAGGCTGTCACCGCCGAAGTTGCCTGGCCGATAGCTGCGCAGCACGCCGGTCTCGGCCGTGTTCAAGCGGCAATCGACGCGCAGGTTGATGCCCGCGGCAATCGGCATGTCGATGGACGACAGCGCCCCATCATTGAGCACGACGTTGTCGACACCGTTGGCACCGCCCCCCCAGGTCAACCACAACACCGTATTGCGATACGGGCTGCTGCCACCGGTGGCGTAGGCGGCTGCCCAGGCCAGCGATGGCGCCACCATCGACAGCAGCAGGATCAGCACAAGCGCGATCCAGCGGCCGGGCCGCACGCATCGGGTGTTTTTCTTGGGATGAACGCATCCACCGCCCGCGCGAATGCGCGACGTCGTCGACTGCCACATGGTGATTTCCCCGGGCGGCCCGCAGAGGCCGCTGTTCAGTAGGTCGCCTGGGACGAACTCATCAGCCACGCAACGCGCGCGAAGCACGTTCTGCCGGCTCGATGGCCACTACAACCGTCCCTGGACCTCGTTGGTCAGGTATGAAGTTCAGTGACTACGATACCGCACCGCAACAAAAGTGTGATGAACGTCTCATTTAGTTTTGCCGATTCCGGCGTTATTCGACGACCACAGTTGTAGCAATCCGGAAGTGCGGCACCGTGCACGATTCCGGCAGCGCGAACGCCCTTTCCGGCAAGACGTCACGCGAATTCGGCGCAGGTTTCCGCATGACTCGCGTCGGCACGAAATGCGCCATGGGCGCCACGATCAGCCCTTCATCGCCCCATGCCGGAACGAGGCCAACAGCGTGGATGCGGCCATTGCCGGAGCCAGGCGGCCGCGCGCAAGCGACCAGGTGATGCCGTAGAAGCAGGTCCAGTAGAAGTCGGCCAGCCACACCGCGGTGAACTCCACGTTGAACTCACCCACTCGCTGGCCGCGCAGGAAAAACGCCTCGAAACGTTCACCGATCGGGGCCCAGCGCTCCGGCAGCAGATGCAGGTCACCCTGGCGCTGCTGCTCTTCCATCATCCGCGCGAACACCAGCGTCACCAACTCCCAGTCGGCCAGCAGCGCCGCCGTGACCTGCTCCAGCACCTGCTGCGCATCCACGTTGCCATCGAACGAGCTTGCCGCTGCTTCCAGGCGTTCGAATCCCGCCGCGAACAAGGCCTCGTCAATCGCCTCCCGCGTTGGCGCGAACCGGTACAGGGTCGCGCGACTGATGCCTGCCCCGCGCGCCAGTTCGCTGAGCGTGCAGCGAGGATGGCTGACCAGGGTGGCAGCAAGGGCGTGGTGCAGGTCGCGGCGTGTGCGGGCAGCGGCAGGTCGCATGGAGGGGCCTGGATGCGGGGTCCGGCCACGCTAGCATGAATCATCAATTAATAAACTGAATCACATTTGATTCACTCGAATCACGAATGCGCTACAACAGGCCTGCGTCCGGTGCACCCGGGTCGGTGCACGGCAGGGAACGCGTCACAGGCATCGAAGGAGACAACGCCATGCTGCATCCGCTACGCGACATCGCCGTGCTGTTCGACGCCAGCGATACCGGGGACCGCGTACTGAACATTGCCGCGCATCTGGCGCAGGCGCAGCAGGCGCATCTGGTCGCGGTATCGACCGCCCAGCATCCCACCGACATCGCCAACGGTTTCGCGCGTGGTGCGGGCATCGCCGCCGCACTCGACCATGAAGCCCGCGCTGACGCCGCCTGCACCGCGCAGTTGATGCAGAACCTGCGCGACGCCGCCGAACCGCTGCAGATCAGCACCGAACTGCGCATCGTCTCGGACTATCTGGGTGGCGCCGATCTGGCCCTGCAGTCGCTGTACTGCGACCTGATCGTCGCCGGCTATCCGCATACGCCCGGCGCTCCCTCCGGCTGGCATCCGCTGGGCACACTGCGCCAGACCGGGGTGCCGATGCTGCTGGTGCCGCCGCACTGGAAGGGCGAGCAGGTCGGCCGGCGTATCGTGGTGGCCTGGAATGCCAGCAAACAGGCCCGCCGTGCCGTGGCAGATGCCCTGCCTCTGCTGGCCCGGGCGCAGGCCGTGCACCTGCTGATGGTCGACACGCCCAAGGCTGAGGCTGCACCCGGCGCCGAAATGGCCCAGCATCTGGCGCGGCACGGTGTCGAGGTCGAAATCCAGGCAATCAGCTCCAGCCAGGGCGGCGTTGCCGCCACTATCCGCCAGCATGTACTCGATGCCGAAGCCGATCTGCTGGTGCTTGGGCCCTACAGCCGCAGCCGCGTGGTCGAACGCGTGCTCGGCGGCGTCACCGAGGATCTGCTGGCCGAAGTTCCGGCGCCGCTGTTCGTATCGCACTAGTGCCGCCCTGCCCGGCGCGGCGGTAGCCGGTCAGTGACTGTCCGGTATGCCGCCGGAAATAGCGGCACAGGTAGGACGCATCCTCGAAGCACAGGCGTTCGGCGATGCGTCCGATCGGCAGTTCGCTGTAGCTCAGCAGTGCCTTGATCTCCAGCACCACCTGGCGGTCGATCAACGCCTTCGGCGTTTCATCGAAGCATTCCCGGGTCAACTGCGAGAGATAGAACGGGGTGATGCACAGCGCCTCGGCATAGGACTGCACGTCGCGCTGGCGCATGCTGCGCTGGCCGACCAGCTCCCAGAAGTTCCAGGCCAGGCGCTCGCGCCGGCCGACCTGCGGCGCGGCCTCGTAGTGTGCCGGGAGCAGCGTGGAAAACTTCAGGAAAAAGGTCTGCAGCAGGTTGCGCAGCATCACGTGCCGGTGGCGGCCACCGTTGTGCTGGACATCCATCAACTGCTGAAGCCAACCCTGCAGCAGCGGCACCTCCAGCGGTGACGGCACGCAATGGGGATGCTCGTCCAGGAACTTGAACAATGCATCGGGCAGCACATAGGCCACCTCCGACGCCAGCGCTTTCGGCATCAGGCAGACCACCGCCAGGAAACCGCGCGAGCGCTGCCGCAGCAGCGCCAGCGTATCCTCGGCCAGCACCAGCACGTCGTGCCGCTGCACCGCCGCCTCGCGGAAGTTCAGTGCAAAACGCGCACGCCCGGACACGCACACCAGCACCGCCAGGTACGCGTGCCCGAACGACAGTGGAACACCCAAGCCTTCAGCCAGCGTGCTGACCTCCAGGCGCATGGATTCTTCCTGTTCCAGAAGCTGGGGAATGCGATCCACGGGCTGATCCGGCTGGATTCCGGGGCCCAGCATATCGGGCCCGTTGCCAGACTTGTGAAAAGTACCGAAATGTTCAAGATACCGCCCCCACCCGCAGTAGCCGACGCTGGGGCTGGATCAGCCCCCGCTGCGCTGCATGAACAGCAGCTCCGGCGTTGAAGCGTCTTCCACCGGCTGGAAGCCGAGATCGCTGTAGAGGGCCACCGCCGCGACGTTGTCACGATAGACACGCAGGGTCAGGCGCTGCACCGCCGGCGACCGCAGGGCCTCGGCACCCAACAACTGCATCAGCACCCGCCCCAGGCCGCGCCCACGCGCCTGCGGCGAAACAATGATGCGGCCCAGGTGGGCGGTGCCAGGCGCGGTCAACCAGTACTGGCCGAACCCCATGCACGCATCCTCCCCGTCCAGCAGCACCCAACCCGGGCGCTTGGCCAGTTCAAGTGTCTGTGCGAACGCTTCAGGCGGCAGAGGAAACGCGACGCCTGGGCCAGCCCAGCGTTGCGTCGCTGCAACCGAATCGAGCCAGCCAGCGATACACGGGTAATGCGGAGGTTGAACCGGTTGCAACTGAGCGGGCATGAGGATGCCAGTGTGGTCTGGTCTGCTGATTGTGAGCGACCCGGCCGGCGCCGTCACGCTGCGCGGCAGCCCTTGAGTTTTGTCCTAGGACAATAAACAATGCCATGCGTCCATGCACCTGCCTGCGCCCGGCAGCCCTCCCTTCACCTCTCCAGGCCCCCTCATGTTCACAGGTCTCAGCGCGTTTCCGCTCACGCCCTTCAACAACGAAGACCTCGACACCCGCGCGTTCGCCGGCCTGGTCGAGCGCCTCGCGGCGTCGGGAGTGGACTCGATGGGCATCCTTGGCTCCACCGGCAGCTATGCCTACCTGGAAAAGGCCGAACGCAAGCGGGTGCTGCGCCAGGCCCTGGCCAACGCCGGTGGCGTTCCAGTAATCGCCGGGATTGGCGCACTGCGTACCCGCGACGTGGTGGAACTGGCCAAGGATGCCGAGGATGCGGGCGCCGCCGGTCTGTTGCTGGCACCTGTGTCCTACCATCCGTTGAAGGAACACGAGGTCTACGCGTTGTTCGAATCGGTGTGCAATGCAGTGCGTACCCCGATCTGTGTCTACGACAACCCCGTTGCCACCCACTTCCGGTTCAGCGATGAACTGCATGGGCGAATCGCTGCCCTGCCGAACATCGCCTCGATCAAGATGCCTCGCCTCTCCGATGACCCTGCGGAAGCGGTAGCTCGGGTTTCCACGTTGCGCGCCCTCATCCCGAAGCACGTCACGCTGGGCATCAGCGGCGATGCGGCCGCAGTGCGTGGGCTGGCCGCCGGCTGCGATGGCTGGTATTCGGTGATCGGCGGGCTGTTCCCCGAGGTGGCGCTGCGGATCACGCGCGTGGCCCTCGGCGGCGAGATCGCCACGGCGAAGGCCTTGTCGGCGAGGCTGGCGCCACTGTGGGCGCTGTATGACCGGTTCGGTGGGATACGTGTAATGGCGTGCGCTGCGGCATTGATGGGGCTGAGTGGGCACGGCAACCTGCCGCGGCCGCTGCTTGGCCTGGAGGGTGATGACCGGGCGGTTGTAGCGAACGTGCTTGAGCAGCTTGGGCTGCGCTAGCCGGGCCAGCCCGCGTTGCAGCAGCCCTGCATGCCTCTCACCACAGGGCGGCAGGCCTACAACGCCGCAGTCACCAAATTGCAGACCGATCAGAATGCCATTGCACCATCACCACCACAGCCGCAGCTTCAGCCCTGCAGGTAGGTAGGGCCGTCCCACCCATCAAGGTACTTCGGCAACTCATCGCGAACCTCAACTACGCGCTGCCGGTAGTAGAGATGCATTGTGGGCGCCATGGCAACGTCCAGCCATCCATCGCTTGCTCGGGCGAGCATGGCGTTGGGAACAACACACATGCCCAGACGATTCGTGCCGAATACAACCTCGCCGCACGTAGCACAGAAGGTCTTCTTCAGCTGCTTCTGGGGATGGCTGAAGCTTCTCGCATCGAAGGAGGCCATCTGAACCGACGAAGCCTCCCAAGCCGTCGCCGAGAACATGGTGACACCGTAGAAGTCCCTGCACGATGAACAGTGGCAGTTGGCGCGTGCGACCGGCGCTCCAGCCAGCTCAATGGCGACGTTCCCGCACAGGCACGCTACTCGTATTGACATGATGACCCGGAAGAGAGGGGACTGGCGCGGATTCTACTGGCCTTTCTGAAATACATGCCGGCTGCCCCAACAGAAAACCCAGTCGGCCTCACCCACAGACGCAACGTATCGTCCATCGCCTTCGGGGTCTTCGGGCGCTTCTTCCCGATGCCCTTTCCCTTCAGGGCCATCAAGGTATCGGGCAGGTCGTACCGCACGACGATGGCGCCGACCTCCTTCACCTGGGCGATGGCGACGGCGGCGAACTGGGTGGGGTGCAGAAAAGAAAGGCCCGCTGGAGAGCGGGCCCCTCTTCATTCATTTTCCAGTTGTTGACGACTGGATGGGCTTCGGAGTGGTTAGATCGTAGGCAAAGCATGCAGCCTGCATTTCGGTAAGCGCCTTCCGTCGATCGTGCGACGTCTCTCTGCGATCCGTGATCACCGGGAGCTTCAGACGAATCACGTCAGCGACGGCTCTACGATCAGCAATTGCTGCGGATCCGCCAAACCCAGAGTCCTCCAGCGCCTTTCCCGCCATCCCAGAGGCGCCCCCCAATGCACTTAGTCCGGCTATCGCACCGGCGTGCTTGGCAGCGTTCGCCGCCGTGAGTGCAGGTGCGATGACCGTGCCCGCGACCAGCCCGATCCCGTACACCCAGAGGGACGCCTTTCGCTGATCAACGGATTTGTTCTCCATCCCGAGGATGAGCTTCTTGCATTCCGCCAGTACCGCTGGCAACGCCTCCTCAACGTCTGAGGCGTCATCGACCTCCCCTTCAGGCTCATGCCATCCGTCGCGGGGATGCCTCCTCGGAGGCTTGACCCCGTTGGGATCAGGCGCCTGGGTCTGCCCCCCAACGGGGGGCGGCGGAGGTGGAGGTGGTGCTACGTCGGCCCGGGAAGGATGGCCAACGAAAGAGACGTTGTAAGGCGCAGTAGAACCACCCGTGGTTGAACAGCCAACGCAAAGCACAGCCGCAACCAGAACAGCGATCATCGCTTTCATGTTGCCCCCTGTCGGCGGCGTCTTGCCACCGCTGGGGCCTTTACTACCACAGGATTCCGACTTTCACGGGCGCGACAATCCGACTCTGCCTGCTTTTTACCGGGCCCAGCTTGGCGGCCAGCAGTTGCATGGCCTGCGGTCGCGCGTGAATCCAGCCTCCACCTGGGCCAGGTACTCAGCCCGGACGCACGCCGCCACCAATGGTGCTGGTCGAAACGGGGTACACCGCGTTCGTCGGAGATGGCGTTGCATGACCTGCAGCGCTTGGCTACTGCTCGCGGGTCAGGCGAAGGCTCCCGTCGGACGGGAGCAGGATTCGATAGACCTGCCTTTCGCCCGCGTTGATGGTCAGGTTCTGGGAAGTTGAAATGTTCGGACAGGCGCCACCGCCTGTGTCGAGCTTCACGAAGTAGGAGCCTGGGGATACATACAGGGTGGCGGCCTCAGACTGGCGAATGTCCATCACCTTCTCATTGTTGAGAGAGGCGTGGAATTCATGGAATCTCTGCAGTTTTTTTTGCGCTTGTGCTGCCCATGGCGCACGATGGGCACTCATTCAGAACGGACCATTGGGCATGAACGCCGACGATTTCACCGACTTCGCCGCTTACACCATCCGCCTTGCTCACATCAGTGCAATCAGCGACGTTGTTGATTGCGGACCGCAAGCTGGCAGCAGTCGCTATCAGGTCAACATCATTGTCGCCGGCGTCACGTTGTCGGAGGCCTATCCTTCTGAGAAATCCGCCCTGCAAGCTCGTTCTGAGATCTTTGACGCCCTGGAGAACTGCTAAAGCCCTCTGCAACGAAAAAGCCCCGGCTGGGCCGGGGCTTGCGTCTGGATGGTGGTCAATTTGCCCGCCAATCTGCGGACCCTGCAAGTCCTCACTAAGCGGCGCGATTCAGCGCCCTCGAAAACTGCTCCGCAGCAACATGCTCCGCACTACGCATGCGTTCAAGCATCCACTCGTATACCGGGCGCCAGAACCGTCGATACGCCGCATCGTAAGCGCCGATCGCCACCCCGCGCTTGCGCCCGCTGAGCTGCTCCAACCCCATGCCGCCGCATACCTCGCATTCAACGACACCACTCCCCGTCGGCGCGGCCTGAACCCGCGTGCCCTCGCAGGACTTGCAGCAGCCGCAGCTGGCCATTTCCGCAATCACTGCGCCGGCCAGTACCCCAAGCTGCTCCATGGTGTTGTTCGGCCAGGCTGCAGAGCGCGCCTCATCCAGCGCGTTCTCGGTCCTCTGTAGTTCGCGCCGCTGCGCCTCCGTCACCTGGCTGCCACCCCACCCCATGCATGCCTTGGCGATGCCGAACTCTGTTCGTGCGGTAGCCAAGCCATGCATCTGCCGGATGAACTCCGGGGCAACCAGCCCGATTACCGCTTTGCGCAGATGCTCGCGGCGCCGAGAAGCGCTCTCTGGCCACCACAGCGCCTCCATCAGCTCCCGGCCAAGACCGTCCTGCACGTACGCCATGGCAGCGGCAATGTCCTGCGTCGTCAGCTCGGGGCGTCCGCCGCCGCCGCATGCGTCGAACCTCTGCGTGGCCGGCCCCATGCGACTTGCCAGCAGTTCGCGTGCCTTGCTCATTTCCATGCGCCTTCCCCTTGGTGGCTTGCTCGTGCAGCGCGCGATCGCGCCCGCTTCTCGATGCCGTCCATCAGCGCCTCCCTTTGATTTCAGGAATCGGCTCAAACTGCTCGTAGGTGCCCTTGAACCGGCCCAGGTGATTGCTGACCACCTCCATTCCGATCCCATCCATACAAGGCACATCGAGAACGGAAACACGCGCGATCTCGCCACAGAACGGGAACACGTCGGGATCCTCCTTCACGACGACCAACTGGCCCACGTGGAACACGGTGTTCATGCACGCCGCCCCCAGCTTGCCGTCAGGTACTGCACCCGCCCGCCGCGCGCCTTGAATTCCTCCACCGTTTCAGCCGGACCAGCGGCGACCGGCCTGGCCTTCACCCGCTTGGGTCGGGACCTGGAGTGGTACAAGGCCGAGCATCCCACCACGCACGGCAAGGCCAAGAGCGAGGTTCGGCTGTTCATTGCCCGCTTCGGTCATCGCCCCATCGATACGCTGCGCCCGATGGAAATGGAGTCCTAAAAGACGGACCGCCTGACCAAGGACAAGGTTTCACCGGAGACCGTGGGGAAGGAAGTGCGCAGGCTGCAGGCCGCGTTCCGACGTGGGTTGCAGTGGAAGGAACTGGACTTCAACCCGCTGGAGGAAACCAGGGCTCCGCGAGGCGTGCGTAGCGTGGCGGTGCGGTTCTACGACCGGGCCGCGATGCGCAAGCTGTACCGGGCAAACCCTGCCCGGGCACCCCTGTGGCTGTTCATGGCCCACACGGGTCTGCGCCGCGGTGAGGTGGTTGGAATGGGCAAGGATGCGGTGACCGGGTGCATGCTCAGGGTCGAAAGCGATCCAGACGAAGATGGCCAGGGACGCACGAAGTCGGGCAAGTGGCGCGAGGTGCCGCTGAACCGGTATGCGCGCTGGGCGCTTCGCCACCTACCCGATCCACTGGTGGCCGTGCACAGGGACACGCTGTCCGACTGGTTCGCCTCGGATGCCAAACGTGCGGGAATCGGTGGCAGCCTCCACCGGCTGCGGCACACCTTCTGCGCCCACATGGTCATGGCCGGAGTGCCATTGCGACGGGCGCAGATTCTGGCCGGGCACGCTGATTACGCCACGACCGAGAAGTTCTACGCCCACCTAACGCCTGAGGGCGACGACGGAGCCGTAGCAAAGCTCAAGTACTGATCTGCGCCGCTGGGACCACCGGGACCAAATCCTGAGGATATGCGGAAAACAGTGGGAAATGCGCACCACTGAGACCGCCTAAGTTATTGATTCTGGTGACCCCGGCCCGATTCGAACGGGCGACCTTCCCCTTAGGAGGGGGATTGCATGGCCTTATGATTCAATTGCTTACGCGTATACTGTGACCGAACTGTGCCAACTCACTCTGCGGGCCTGATCTTCCCCGCCTCCTTCGCCGCCAGGATAGCTGCGACTTCCTGCCGCAGCCTGTCCTGATGCCGGATCACCCATTGCTCCATCCCGGCCCTGCCCGTCCACTGGTTCTCGCAGGGGCGGACGATGTGCTGCCGGTAGTCCAGATGGAAGTCTAGGAACGCCTGCCACCTCAGATCGTCCACCCTCTGCTGGATCCTGGCCACGCACACGAAGTCAAAGCAGATCATGTCCGGGATCTGTGCGTAAGTCGAAGCCTTCTGCCACTTGAAGTCGGACGGTAGTTCCATGCCGGGGAGGATACGCCTCCCCGTCTCAGGGGTTGCGATCAGGGCGTCACGGGAATCTCTGCGCCGCTGGCAGCGCCATCGTTCAGGGCTGGAGGCACCGGCCATGTGATGTTCGGGAACCCTGGAAGGCTCGGAATATCGCGCAGCGCCTGGCGGTACACCTGATGTGCCAGCTTCTCGGCTGCAGTCAGCGGGGCATCGGCCATCTGCGTCCAGTCCGTATCTCTGAGCCTCTGGCTGCGTTCAACCAGTACCTCATTGGCTTTGATCTTGGCCAGGATGGAGGATGGGATCTGCTGGACGAGGGATTCTCCTGGGTTCAATGGCGCACCTGCGCTCACGGCCCGGAAGCTGGAGTCCGTCACTGCATAGAATTCAGCGCTCATAAGCGAACCCATAGGCGTCAATGTAGGCGCCAGACTGAGCGGCGCTCATCAGATAGCGAAGCTGTTGGGACGAATCAGTTGGCAGGAAGGCCACCACTGCCTGGCCGCCAAAGCTTACTCCCAGGAAATAGTCATTGGTCGTGATGGCAGCATCACCAGGCCCGACAATCAGGTTTGCCGATGTGGATAGGTTAAGAACGCGCCCATAGACTGACTTTGACGTCACAGGGATTGCGGTTGCACATGCCACTGTTGTCGCAGTAGTCGCGGATCCGTTGGACAGGACGCGGAACAACGTACCCGGCAACCGATACATCACTTCGCCTTTCTGCCAATTGTGGTCGAAGTCATACACTTGGCTGCTTGCATTGGTTCGAAAGCTACCGATGTACCGACGCGAGGTGTCGCCGGTCTTCGCACGTGCGGTCCCCGCATATGGTGCCGCTGGGGCCGTAGTCACCGCTTCAACGCCAACCGTTGCTCCCGCCACGGTCAAGTACAGGTGATACCACGTGCTTGCCGCCAGGGTGGGTGTAAGCGTAATGGCTGCCGTGAGCTCGGCAATGCGCTTGGGCCCAGGGACATAGGCAGCCCCAGTGGTAATCTGGATCTGGGTAGCCGATACGTAAACCATCTTGAGGCCGTCGATATAGCCCTTTGGCTGCACGAGCGGGGCTCGAGCGTCGCCACCGGCTCCAGTGCGGAGCATCACCCGGTCATCGTCGGTCGCATTGGTATCGGTGTAGCTGGGGTCGGCATACTTGATGTTGGTCATGGCGTTCCTAGCGGTCGAATTCGTACCCCACGAGGGTGATCGACACCGAGCCCGTGAGGATGCCCAAGATCGGGCCGATGAGAGGGAGGGTCGCGCTAAGCAGGACCGTGAATTGACGGTTTGCGTCCAGCGTCACATCACAGGCCGGAGATGACCCAGGAAGCGCGACCCACTGGAAATTGGTGGCCGATGGAGCGCCCACGTCCGAGCGCGCCACGTAGAGGCTGAAATTGGTTGGGTTCAGGATCTGGATGATTGCCCGGGTTGCCGTCACCGGGATCACCGACGACAAGTCGATGGTCTGCGGCGTCGTTGCCACAAGGCCCGAAAGCAGCATCACCGGTACGGAACCAGCAGCGCTGGCGGCATCGAGCATGACGCGGTTGCCCATCTCTCCAGGGCGCGTATGCCGACCGGGGCGCAGAACGCCGCTGGCATTGGTGCGGCCTGAGATCAGGTAGCGCCGGGTCGGGTCGCCTGTCTTGCACCGCGCACTGCCAAGGTATGGCGTGTCTGGTGCAGTGGTGCTGGCCTCCAGCGCCATCACGCCGCCTCCAGCGTCGTAGCCGTAGAGGTGATAGAACGTGTTCGGCGTCGGGCTGGACAAGGTTACCGTAGCCGTTCCGTCGCTCAGGATGCGCCCCGTCCCCGGGACATAGCACATGCCCGGCGTGACGCTGACCGTCAGGCCATTGAGCGCCACAGAGGCCTGCAGGCCACGAATGATAGAAATTGACGGGTCGAGGGCCATTAGTTCGCGATGCTCCGGTCAGAGAAGCGGCGCCATTTCGTCCCGCTGGCTACCGTTGCGTCGTACCAGCAAGGCTCGCGGCCGCCGGTCAGGTCGGTGATTGCGACCATCTGGAAGTCGCCCGGAGATGCCAATGCGTTGGCCTGAGCCAGCATCATGGACTGCAGAGCGCCGCTGCTCACGTTGTTGATGACGGTCGTGGTTGACGGCCAGCCGGGCGGCACGATGGGGCTGTTGCCCATCAGGAAATTGCCAGCCTGGTCGGTCAACTGGTTACCAGCCTGATCGGTGAGCAGTGGATACTCGATCAGCCAGAACCGAGAATCCGCAGAGTTGGTTCGCTCCCATGCGCCGTTGAGCCCAACGTAGGGGCTGTCATCCGTAGGCGGTGGCCCAAAGCCTGACGCTGGCGCTGAGACGATGGGGTTGCGTGGGTCGGCGTTGTTCACCGTGATCCCGACGCCGGGGACGATGGACTGAACCGCGCTGTCCGCCTTTCCCAGGGAGGCCAGCACTTCCGGCGCCAGCGACAACGTCGGCAATCCAGCTGCCGCATTGCCGTTGGCCACGTTGATCTGCTGGGCGGTGCCGGTGATCGTGGCGTCCTTGCTGCCGGTCTTCCGGCCCTTGGCGTCGAATGTAGTCGCCAGCAGCGTCCCAGTGCCCGAATCGTCCACATTCGCCAGCCCGAGGGTAATCACACCCTGCGGGCTGACCGTCTTCACCAGGTCGCCAGCCACCACCGTGATGGTTTCAGCCACCGGGTGCCAGCCCTTGATGCCATCCGGGCCGGTTCCGTAGTAGGCGGTGCTGCCCGGTGTCGGGTTGTCGCCCAGCAGGGACAGGATCACCACGCCGTTGCTGGGGACGCCCTGCACGATTACGGACTGAGGACCAAGGATCTGGAACGAGGCCAGCTGGCCGTCTTCCAGCTCGGCTACCCGGGCTGCCAATGCCTCATATAGCTGGCGCAGATCGTCGTTGCTCTGCGCACTGGCCATGCGCAGGAAGTAGTCGGCCCATGCCCTGGTGACGTAGCCTCGCTGGTCGACTACCGGCTCCGAAAAGCGCGGCTGCTCCGCAGGAGTCGGCATCCTTAGGTCACCTTGCCGAACGCGAACCAGCAGAAGTCGATGGGTGCCACCACGATGGTTTCGCTGTTGATCGTGCCTGCGTTGCCGTGCATCTGGACCTCAATGGAGTTGAGGCTGGACGGCCGGGCCATGATGACGCCAGCACCACCCCACGACGGGGTGTAGAACGGGAAGGTGCCGACTGTGGCGACCACGAACGGGGTCTGCGTATAGGCCACAGGGATCGTCACAGTGGTCGAGGTGGCAGGCGTGCCGGTCGCCGGGCACTGGGACTTGCCGCACTGGAGCATGTAGTCCCCGATTCGCAGGAACCCAGCCCCCGAGGAGGCATTGGAGGCCGGGATAGCCTGCTGGGCAATCCAGATCAGGTTGGCGCCGTCCGTGCTGAGGATCTTGTTGGCCGAGCCAGTCGGGTCCGGAACTTGGCGCACGTCGTCCCACAGGTACGCCGAACCGTCATTGGTCAGGAACTTGCCAGACTCCATCGGGGGGAACTGGGCTTGGCCGGTAGAGCCGTCGCTGACATTCCGGGTCCAGATCATGGCGCCGAGGCTGTCCGTCAACCGGACCGAATAGCTGCCCTTGATCCAGATGTTGTTGTTGGCTCGGCCCGCGCTGTCGAGGGGGACAGGATTCGGGTTCGGGATCGTCAGGGCTTCATCTGACCACGTCAGCTTCGGCGTTGTGGTCCCTGACTCAGAGAAGTACAGGAACCCTCCGGCCACCGGCTTCCCAGTGTTGTCCAGGAAGATGGGGGCGGGGTTGTAGAACGGGCTGGTCATGGGCTCTCCCAAAGAAAAAGCCCGCTGTGGCCGGGCTTTGGGCATAAAAAAACCCGCTCAAGGCGGGGCTTCGGGTGTTCAGGTTGTTAGCCGCTGGCTAGGAGGCTGCCCACACAATCAGGGCAGCCCCAGAAAGGGCCACGGCTAGCATTGCCGTGAAGGCCAGGACGAGGCCCACACGATCAGCGCCTTTCGCCGTCATGTTTCCTTTAACTCCAACATGGGTTTTGGGTGTACGATTGCTCATAGTCCTCCGTGGTGCAGACACGTGTGGATCAATGAAGGGTCACCAGTTCGCACCTGGTGGCCCTTCGCCGTATCTAAGGGTCGGTAAGCTCAATCACGCTCACCGCTACGTAAATGCTAGCTATAGACAGCGCCTCTTAGTGATGGGCAATCCTGTGGATATCTAAGATCAGCGCCATTGACATTTGGGTGGTAGGATTCGGGCCAGATATCCACAGGCCCGGGCCATGAGTAAGGAAAAGTTCGACCTCTCCAACGTCGGCGGACAGCCGAAGGATTGGATGCAGAAGGAACATGAAAAGAGCATCGCGCCAGGCCTGGGCGCGAAGGGCAGCCTGCTCCTATTGGGTGCCGGTGCGCTTGTTCTGCTGACGATTGCCGCTTTGGTCTGGGGTGGATTCCGGCTGTTGGCTGGCTAGCGCCGCCGCGTATTCCATCGCCGCCTCATCGCCACTCTTCTCCGCCGCTCGTGCAAGCTGCTGAATTGACGCATTGATAGAGCCGAGCGGAAGCTTCGTTGAGTTTGCAAGCCAGTTGACTACCAGTGGACTTGTCATTGCGCGTGCGGCCACATTCGCAGCAACGCCACCGCCAATAGTGGCAATCACCGGCCAGTAATGACCGGTTACTGGAGCCTGAGCGATCGATAGCGGAAGACCGATTGCATAGCTCATTGCGGCGCCACGGTTCGCAGTACCCGACGGGTTGGCGAATACCTGAGAACCGCTCTTGATGTTGTCAGCCACGCTCGCGATACGGTCCATGCTTCGGCTGAAACTTGGCCCATGCCTGTCAAACAATGCGCGCTTGGCCTCCGGACTGACGCGGTTCCAGTTGGTCAGGAATGTGGCGGCGCTGAACGCTTCGCCAGTTGCGTCCTGAGCGCCAGGGTTGGCGAGGCCCATGCGCTTGATAACGGCACTTGTCACAGCCTTCTGGCCGTCCTGCGGTAGCGACTGCATCACAGCGCGCAGAGTGGTGCCGCCATCCCGGGTGCCCGACATCGCGGCGTTGTAGATAGCCTCGCCACCCCCGTTCTTGTCGATGACGCGCTGGACTTGCTCCAGCCGATCAGCCGCGGCCCGGGTGTAGTTGTTGGCACGCTTGGCTGCTGCAACCGCCTGCGGCCCCTGGGACTGCGCCGCAGCCTCCATATCCCTCGACAGGGAGGCATAGAGCTGCTTGAGCTCGCGGGTCGGCGTTTCGGGCGACAGTGAGAAATCGCTGATCTGCTCGCCAATGTCGGTGCGGATACGCTTGAGCGCCGAATACGGGATCTGGCCGCCTCCGGCCTGCAGGTCGGCAGAAAGATTCTGCTGCAGGGCTGCGATGCGAGGATTGATCAGGGAGCCCGTCGTCTCCACAGCGCCCGGCATCGGCGTGGTCAGCTTCTGCACGGTCTGCATGGTGTTGCTCAGGCCAACTGGCGTGGACTCCGGGATGAACCTGTCGGCCTGCCAGTAGAGCGCCCGCTTCTGGGCATTGACGTTCTTGGCAAATGTCTCGGTTCCGCGCTCAATAGCGCGCCCTGCCCGCTCTGCGCTGGCGCGCGGCGTCAGGTCTTCTGCCAGCCTGCCCAGGCCTTGGCCGATGTCTTCGCCCTGGCGCGTAGCAAATCGGTTCATCACGCCAGCACTGGTGGGGCCGCCTGCCAGCAGGTTTTCGACACCCTGCACCATCCGGTTGCCCGATGCCTGCCCCACAGACGGAGTAGCGCCAAGTCGCTCAAAGTCGGCCAGAGTGTTGCGCATCTGCTCGCCGGAGCTGCCGCGAACGGCGCCACGGAGTGCTGCGCCAGTTCCAGTTGCCAGCGCACCCGGGCCGAGGCTGCCAGCCAAACCGGCCAGGAGCTGGTTGCCCTGCGATGCGCCAGACTCACGGGCCACCGAGGATGCGCCAGCACCGCCAGCAGCCGATACTGCCTGCATGGCTGGCTGCGCCGTGAGGAAGTTTGCCAGTTGGTTGGATGCCGGAGCGGCAGCACCGCGCCCAGCGTTGGCTAGGGCATTGATGCCGCCGCCGATTCCAAGAGTCAGGCCGGTTCCGGTCAGCGCCTCGCCCACATCGCCCAGCACGCGGTCGCCAGATGTCTGCGCCTGAGGCAAACCGAGACGGTCGGCCAATGCGGCGGCTTCCTCACGATATGGACGCGCCTCCTGCATGCCGAGAGTACGGGCGATGGGGTTGGCAACGTAGTTGTTGAAGGCATCTCCGCCAACAGCGCCTAGCAAGCCGCCAGCGCCCTGCAGCACCGAGCGGGCGCCATAGGCCAGGTCACGGGCAGGGCCATACTCCCATCCATCAGGTGCGCGCGTTCCGCCCACGATCTCGAGGTTCAGGGGAGCCTGATCGAAGCCTTGGCCGTCATCCGCCACGATCGGGTCGTCGTCCCACGGGTTGCCCTGCGCCTGCATCTGAGGCGCAGCCGGGGCCTCAACGATTGGATCGTTGTCCCAGGGGTTTGCCATCAGCGCTTCCTCCGCTGGGTGCCATCAGGCGCAATGAACAGGGCTCCGCTCGGGAGTGCGTTGTACTCAGCGGCAGACTGGATCTGGCGCGGCGCCCCCTGCGGCGGTATAGGTGCCTGACCACCGCCAGCAGCCTGGGCCTTGGTCTGAGCGCGAGTGATTGCGGCTTGGGCAACGTCGCGAAGATCCTGCAGCGACTGCCGGAACGCCGCTTCGCTCTGATCTCGGTTCAGTCGAGCTATTGCCTGCTCGGCCTTGGTGCCTTCCACTTCGGTGATTGCGCCGCCGCCCTTGAGACTCTGGAAGGCCTGCAAGAACGTACCACCCTTGATCTGATCTAGCAGGACGCGGAAGTCAGTTGCGTCTGTCCCGGGGATGTAGTTCCTGGGATCGGTACGGCCAGATGCGCCAACAGCAGTCGCTAGGCCGGGGTGGCTGAGAGCCTTGTCGATCAGGTTGATGGCATTCGTGGATTCCTGCATCACGCGGGGCAAGCCCTGAATTGCCTCCAGCCTTGCCTCAGCCTCACCCTTCGCTTGAGCCGAGCCGCCAGCCTGCTGGATTGCTGCCTGAGTACGCATTGCCAGCTCCTGCGGGAGGAACTGCTGTTGCGCGCCAAGCTTTGCTGCCTCCACCGCTGCGGCCTCATCCTCAGGGCGACGGCCAGCAAACGGATTCTGCCCACCGCCGCCAGCACCACGAGGCAGCTGCAGGTGAATGTGATCGCCCTCATCAATGGCCTGATAGCCAAGCTGCCGGGCGCGGGAGATGAAGGCGGGCTTCTGATTGGCCGGGACGGCATAGTCAGCAGCGGTCCCGCTGAGATGCTGGCTGTTGGGCTGGCCGCCAACCTGGGCATTGCGCTCAGCCGAGCGAACACCACTGGTCATCGAAACAGAGGGGAACTCGGTCGCCAGCTGACTGAAGGCGGCGAAGTGGCTGCCACCACCGGCTGCCACCGGCGCTGGTTGCGAGAAGGAGCCATACCCCACTCCATCACCGACCACCTGGGCGCCGATTTGGCGCGGATCCACCGCGACCAGACGTTCAATTCCGTCTGGACCCTTGACCTTCTGGTAGCCAATGGCAGCCGAGGACTCACGTCCATCCAAGCCGAGGTTGATCCGCCGCGCGCGCTCAACATCCTCCGGCTTGAGGCCTTGGGTCATCATCTGGAAGGAGCGCACATCAGTAGGCGTCTGACCGTTGAAATTCGGCGTGTTGTTCGCCACCGAGAGCACCTGCTCAACGATGGGCATAACGGTCACGGGGTCGAACTGATCGGGGATCTCGGCCCCAAAGTTTCGCTTGAGGTACGGCAGCGCTGAGCGGTACACGCCTGCCTGCATCTGCGGATTGTCGGCGTACTGCTTGAGGGTCTTTGCCAACCCCACAAGCTGCTGGTTCTGCCGGTTTCCCTCGGTCTGATAGGCCTGCGCAGCCTGCGGATTGAGAGCAAAGGCGCGGCTCGTTGCGTTGAGATCACCACTCATGACCTGCGGTGCCAGGGACTGCAGTTCCGCCAGCTGATTGCGCTGGGTGATCGCCTTCTGACGCTCGAGCCCGTTTGCCTGACCCTGCGCGAAAGCCTCGTAGAAATTTGCCATTAGCCCCTCCGAGTGGACCAGTAGTCACCGATTGCACCGCCGACACCGGCCAGCGCGTTGTTCCATGCCTGCCCCTGATTGAGGAAGGACGACGCGCGGGCGTTGCCTGCGTTGGCAAGCTGGTTGCCGATCTGGCCTGCGGTGTTCTGCCCCAGGTTGTTCAGCTCGCTGTTTGCGTTGCTGCCCAGCCCAGAGAGGCGGAAAAGGTTGTTCTGGAAGTTGCCGAAAGCCTTTGAACCAAGGTTCGACGCGAAGGTCATCCGGTCGGCGTCGGCACCGCCGGAGTACAGGCCACCGCGCGCAGAAGCACCACGGTCGAGGGCATTGATGCCTTCATCCCGCGCAACCAGGTAGTCGGGCGTCTGGTAGAACATGCTGAAATCAGGTGTTCCGGTGCCCTGATTGAGCGTTCCGCCGCCTGCCAGCGCGTTGCCAGTTCCGCCGCCAGTGGAGAACTGGAGGCTCCCACCGCCGCCAGTGCTGCCGCTGCTGAAAAACCCCATGGGGTCGTAGCTGGTGCCGCCGAACTGACCGGCAAGGTTGGCCGGGTCGGTGATCTTGTCGAACAGGCTTCGCTTCTTCTTCTTGGCCGGTTCGGGCTGGGTGATCTGGATTCCGCCCGAGATCGGTGCCGAATAGGTCGGAAGGCCGTACATCTGCGCCAGAAGGTTCAGTGCGCCAGTGCCGGTCACCTGATACGGCAGCGTATCGGCTCGGCTCTGGTTGTACATCGCCACCTGGGCGTTGATAGCGTCACGGGAGGCGTTCGTCGCCGCGTCACCAGCCCGGCCAGCCGCATCGGCCTGCATCTTTCCGCCAGCGAGGCTACCCACAGCTCCTACAATTGCGCCTGCAGCAGGCATATCAGCTCTCCAATACCGAGTAGTCGTCGTTCGTCACGGCCCAGCGATACGCCAGCCGCAGCCCTTTGTTCTTGTTGCCCAGCTCGCAGCAGCGCCTGAGCGCCCACACAGGGCCCTCTGTGCCGCGTACCCAGAGATCGATGTCCCAGCTGTAGTGCTTCACGTCGTGGGCCACACCGCCGCGCTGGAATGCCTTCTCGGCGATGTAATCCAGGCGGAACCCGACGCGTTCGGTCAGACGCATGGCCGGGACGTTGTCCACGGGCACTTTGGTCACGATCTTGGTGACCTCAGTCCCGCAGAACAGGTATTCCGCCGCCTGCGCACAGAAGCCAGCCACACCCTTGGTGCCAGGCAGGAACATCGTGTGAACCTCTACCACTCCGTCGCCAAGGCGGTGGAAGAAGAACCCGCCACCGTCGAACTCAATGCCGATGCCCTGATCGAAGATGGCAGACAGCGGCAACGGGCCATCCACGCCATCCGGGGCAATCCACGGACGCACGGCGGGGTGATCCATGACTTCCTGCAGGAAGCATGGATCGGTCGAGATTTTCATTAGCCGTCTGTCGGTTCGGTGGTCAATACGGCGCCGAGGAGGTCATGCTTTCGCGGCGATGAGACACGGATGCGGAACACCCACTGGCGGCCATGGCCGAGACGCTGCAGGCGGATGCGCTCCTCATAGCGGCCAATGGCCCCCAGGTCACGCCGCTTCCAGTTGCTCCAGTTCCTGCCGCCGTCCTTGCTGTAGCAGACCTCTACAAAGTGATCTGTGTCGGCCATGGCTATGCCTTGAATTGGATGGAGATGCCAGCGGACGCCCCATATTTGGAGGGCGACGACAGAACGCCTGCGTCCTTGTCCCATTCACAAAGACCGACACCGTCGTTCCCGGTGGATGTCAGCGCGACAACATTGCCGTCGGAGGAGATGGCAATGGAACGCACCACGGAGACGAAGTTTGGAGGGTTAGGTACAAGTGCGCCGATCCCGGTTGATGCACTCCATCGGTACACGCGTGCATTTCCGCCCCCGCTTTCAGAGCCCGCAGTGAAGAGTCCAGCCTTATCCGAAAGCGCTACTGCGACAGAGCCAACATTCTCTGGCATTGAT
The DNA here is from genome assembly GCF_030291095.1 of Stenotrophomonas sp. 59. NCBI lineage: Bacteria > Pseudomonadati > Pseudomonadota > Gammaproteobacteria > Lysobacterales > Lysobacteraceae > Stenotrophomonas > Stenotrophomonas sp. 59. The sequence continues at coordinate 1,970,440 of NZ_CP127408.1, read as the reverse complement.
CCAGCAGGAGCGCCAAAGCCGTCAGACCACTGGAAAAGTCGAGCACTCGGCGTTGAGTAGCTCGCAATGGCGACGTGCGTTCCTGACTCGTTGAATGCGATGCCAGTTGACCAGCCATTGAGACTTGGAGAAGTTAGCCTTGCTCCAAACCCGGTGGTGTTGTCCCATCGGTAGACGATGGCATAGGGCGGCAGCGCTGTGGTTACCACAACATACTGGCCGCTAGGGTGCATCTTCACACCATACACAGTATCGGGCGGAGGACTGGCAGGGGCTGCGAACTTACTGGCGAAGCCGGTCGTTTGGTTGATTCGATAGGCCGAGATGTATGGCGCAGTGGAATGTCCGACGAACACAACATCCCCAAACGACGAAATCGTCTGAGCGGCACCAGTTGGCGGGGATGCTGGAGCTGCCATGGCCGTCATTGTTGCGCCGCTTCGCTTCCAGGCGGCGACATATGGCGACGCAAGATTGGCCGAAAGGTAAACGTCCCCGACAACAGCGGCCCCCATCACAGTTGAGCCCCCGGATACGTTGGCGAACGCCTCTCGCGTAACGATCTTGGTGAGCGCGTCATAATGCAATGCTGCAACCGATACGCCGGAGAATGCAGCCGCCATATCGAGGAACGGCAACCGGTCCGCGATCTGGATCGTGTCGTAGACCTCACCCCAGATGCCCAGAGAGTCGGTGGCGCGAACGTAGAAACGAGCCGTACCTGCAGCTGCCGCGCTGAACGTGGCGACGCCCGTGGTCGGGTTGATGGTGACGCCCGGAACCGCGCCGCCCGTGTCCGAATGGATCGAGAACGTGCGCGCGCCAGTGCCACCTGTCGCGACATAGGTGTAGGTGTATGGGAAGTTGACGAAGCCGTCCGGCGCCGAGCCAGTGACCGTCGGTGCGGTAGGCTGAGGCGGGAATACGATTGGCGTGGTGCCTGGGCCTTGGCCGGTGTCGAAGATCAGCTCGGCATTCGGGATGACCAGCGAACTCTGGTTGTCTGCGATGACGCCCGAGATGCGCTCGCTGACAATGGGCTGATCACCCTCAAGGAAATAGTCCCAATCCAGCTGCCAGATGCGGCCGCTCTGGTAGTCGCCGCCGTACCAATCACGACCCCACTTGATCGTATGGTTCAGGCGCCAGCGGTCCAGACCGAAGGACTGGCGGCGGTGCCACAGGCCGGTGATCACGTCGTAGCCGTAGGACTGGCCGTCCGGGAAGGTCAGGTAGTAGACCTTGTGGCCGCGATCCTCCCACACATGGGCAATGGCCTCAGACCAGTTGGACTCGGCAAAGGACTTCTCCAGCGCACGTGTGGAGACAGGCTGGGGCGAGTAACCATTCAAGCGGTAGACAACGCCGTCATCACCCAGCCAGAACAGAGTGTTGTCCAGCTTCTGGATGGTGTGGCGCGATGCGCAGCCACGGGTGATCGACTGACGGCGGTTCTGGAAGGTTCCAGTCTGAGCGCCGGAGTTGAAGAAGAACTCGATAGTGCGCTGACCAAACACCACCACTTCGAACTGGCTGACCGCAAGGCCGATGATCCGGTCAGGCGATGCCTCAGCCTCGTACCGATCCAGCGTGTTGTAGTCGGTCGCATCGGCTAGATTGGAGTGGAACCAGAAGCGGCCCTGCGGCTCCACGCCTAGCAGGAACGAGTCGAGGTAGTCCGACGAAATCGACCCCGGATAGCCCTCGTCCGTGATCTTGATGAACGTCCCGTCTACCGTGTTGTAGACGTAGCCGCCCCCGCCCTGCCCGTTCTCAACCAGCACCTGGTAGCCGGTGCTGAACTGGTTGTGCGTCATCTGGACGCGGCCGACGCCGGGGATCGTACCCAGCGGCACGCCGATGCCGTCCGAGCCGATGCGGTACAGGATCCGCCCCGACACGATCAGGCGCAGGCCCTCGCAGTCGTGCATGCCGCGAATCGGGCCACCGCCGATACGCTGATACGGCTTCAACCCAGGCACCGTGGAGAACTTCGACACCGTTCGGGTGCCGCCAACCTCGGCCATCACCGGCAACCAGTTCACCGTGTCCTGGCATGACCACGGCAGGCTGTCGTCCTTGTAGACGCCGCCGATCAGGTCAACGGGATTGGCGCGCATTAGCGGTAGTACCCCTCATACCAAGCGCCCCATGGCTGACCCTGTCCGACAGGGAGATCCGGGTAGGAAATTCGGGAGTAGTCGGCGGATGCGACCTGCGCGCGGAGGTTGCCCAGCAGGTCCTGAGCCATCTGGAACACATCCGGATCCATTGCCACGCCGTACTTGGCACGCAGGCGCGTTGCCAGCAGGTAGGTGATCGCCTCTTCCGCTTCCGGAAGGACCGGCATCACGTCATCCGGCTTCGATACCGCCGACCAGCCAAGGCTCAGGCCCTCAGCCTCCAGCGTGGTCATCATCAGGTTCAGAGCGCGGATAGCGTCCTCTGCATCCTTGGCTTCCGGCGCCTCATCAGCGTCAACGACGCGGAGAAGCAGCAGCGAATCGCGGATGACCTCGCTGACCTTGCTCATTGGGCGGCCTTCGGCGGACGGCCACGACGCTTGGGCTGATCGTCTGCAACCGGCTCGGTAGCGACCTTCTTGCCTTCGCCATGGGGATAGAACCCCTCTTTGGCTGCAGCACCCTGCTCTGCCTCATCGGCCACGATCCGCCACTCAGCAGCGAGATCGCCGCCGAGATAGATCATCTTCGGGAATTCCATGTGCCCTCCAAAAAGAAGGGGGCGACCAAGACGGTCGCCCCCGTTGGGCGTTACTGGGTGACGCGGCAGGAGTGATCCGGACGGACGGCTGCGGGCAGCGCGAACAGCACGTCGATTCGGGTGTTTTCCTGGTCGGTGAGGCCGTTGCCGAAGCTCATCACTCGGCACGACACGTTGCCGATCTTGGAGGTGTAGCCCTCGCAGGACGCCAGGACCGGCAGCGGGACGAACGCAGAGGCGAACGCATCGCGGTGGAACACCAGGTTCTGGACTCGGCCAGCCGAGGCGGCGCCGAAGATCGTGATGGCAGCCGAAGCAGCCGGAGAAGCGGTCACGGTGCCGATCTGGCTGGCACTGGTCGGGATGATGGCCGGGAAGATCTGCACGTTGCCCGCGCCGCCCGCGTAGTTGGCGGTCACGCGGAAATAGCGCGGCACGCCCATGTCAGCGCCGGTGATCGGGTGGACCGCGTTGACGCCCGCGATGCTGATGATGGAGCCCGCAGTGATCGCGCCCGTGCCAGCGGTGACAGCCAGAGTGGTGCCGGTCTGGCCTGCAGCGTTGACGGTGTAGCCAGTACCAGCGCCGTTGGTCTGGACCGGCAGCGACAGCTGCTTGTGGAACTCCAGGCCCGCGAACTTTCCAACAGCGTTCTCACTGAACTCGCCACGCAGTTCGTCGGCGGTGTGGAACAGCGGCGCATTGGCCTCGGCCAGAGCATCGTTGGCGTCCACCGAGAAGTGCGCGTAACGCTCGTCTTCCGGGGCCAGGAAGCGATCCAGCATCGAGGACGCATTGCGCCACGGGGTACGGGTGGCCGGGACAGTGCCCCAGGTGCCGACGACGTTGGAGGTCTGCGCCACCATCGAAGCCAGCAGCACCTGGTTGATCTTGCTGTTCAGCGACGACATGGCCGGACGCAGGAAGCGCTCACGGAACCGGCTCAGCTCCAGCTTCTTCTCCTTCGCGGTGAAGGTCAGCGGGACGTGCAGCTGCTGGTCAACGGTCAGGTTGACCGAGGTTTCGTTGACGGCCGGAGCGGCGCCACCGCCAGCGAAGTTGGAACCGCTGTAGGTGACCGGGGTCGGCGGGATCATGACGCGGACCGAGTCGCCCTTCTTGTAGCCGTTCACTTCCTCGCTGAACTCGACTTCGCGGTCCAGGTTGATGTTGCGGACAACGCTGTTCTCTTCCCACAGGATCTTGGCCGCCTCGCGGGCGATCATCTGATGGGTCAGCGCCTGATTGATGTTTGCCATTGCGTATTCCTCGATTGGTTATCGCTTGCGGCGCTGCTCGCGGTCGCGGCGATACCACTCGTCATCAGTCAACTTCTCGGACGGGATTTCCGTCGGAGCGCGACCGCTGACGCGCGGTGCCGGTGCGGGCGCCTGCGAAATGGGCTTGTTGGTTGGGGTTGGCGCGAATGCCGGGGGAGCCTGTTCGGCTTCCTGCTGCGGCGGCGCTGCGTCCAGGCGCGATGCGTAGCGGGCGATTGCCAGCTCCATCAGTTCCGGCCGGGTTGAGGCCAGCTGGAACAGCTCGTCTTCGTTCAAAGCGAGCTTGTAGGCGATCTCAGGGCCACGCTCGTGGACCATCACCGCCTTCTGCAGCTCCATCGGAAGCAGCTGCATCGGGATACCCGAAACGACCTCTTCGAAGTCCGGGTTCTGCGACGCGAAGGCCTGCGCACGGTTCATGTACGTCTGGACCTTCTCCTGCTCCGAGCGGGCTGCAGACTCGGATTTCTGCTGCTCTTCCCACGTCTGGCGGGCCTTATCGACCTCATAGCGGACCGTCTGACGGGTCAGCTCTTCCGGGTCGAATCCAGCGCTCTCAAAGGTGGGCGGCTTGGCTTCCTGCTTGGGGAAGCGGGATTCGATGGCGTCGAGGCGCTTGCGCAGCTCGGCGTTCTCGCGGCGTGCCGAATCGGCATCACCCTTCAGCCGGTCGATGTACTGGCTGGTGCGGTTCTTGCGCTTGGCAGCTTCTTCCTCAGCCTTCTTGGCCTCGGCCTCCTTCGCCTTGTCAGCCTCTTGCGTGGCTGACTGCTCCAGCTGGGCCGCTTCCGCATCGTTCTTCGGCTGAGTTGCGGCCACTGCTTCGCCGCCACCCTGTTCCAGGGCGTTGTTCTCGTCGCTCATGTCTTCCTCTCGGGATTCGGCCTGACCGGGCCGATGCGGTCAGACGGGGAAGCCGCCTGTTTCTTCGGGCACAAAAAAACCGCCCGGAGGCGGTTGATTCATCTGCATGGGTTGCGGCTGCGGTGGAGGCCCGAGAAGCGCCATACCGGCTGCGTTCTCCAGGGCCTGACCGATGGCCTGTTCGCCGTAGAGCTGGGCCTGCGCCTGCGACCTCGCGGCGTCTGCATCGTCCTTCTTCGCTTCGGCCAGCATCTTCGGGTCCGGCTGCTGCGGCTCTGGCGCTTCCTCGCCGTCCTTCGGCTTGAGCACGCCGCCACTGACCAGGATCTGGCGGAAGGCGCTGTCAACGTCGTCCATCCCAGGCAGGTCCATGTTCTTGATCGCCGAATAGGCCATCAGAGAGGCAATCGGCGGCGGCAGACCCGGGCCCATCTGGCCCAATAGTGTCGTGAAGGCATCAACAGCCTCCATACGCTGCGTGGCGAAGCTCGGGCCGACCGTGATCGTTACGTCGTACTTGCCCTTGCTCAGGTCATTGAGGGTGATCGACTGCCCCGTGCGAGGGTCAACCACGCTCTGATACAGCTGCTTCCACTTCTCGCCACCGTCCGGCCCTAGGACGCGAACCACTCGCGGCGTGTCGTACACGCGCGGGATCATGTCCACGAGGATCTTGTAGGTGTAACGAATGGCGTAAGCCAGGTTGTCGATGTAGTTGAAGGTGGCCGTGGCGCCCTGCTGGCTGCGGGCGAGGATTGCCCGTCCGCTCGTCTCCGACGACTGTGCACCCAGGCTCGGGTTGTACATGCCCGTGCTGGCCTTGATGTCCTCATTGTCCAGCTGGGCAAGCTGGATCAAGGCTGCAGGAACTTCCGCCTGCTGCGCACGCTGTGGCATGCCGTCAGCACTGTCATGCACCGGAAGGTAGGGGTAATCAGCGGAGTTTGCCTGCCGCCACTTGTCCTCAAGTCCCTTAATCCACCCCAGCTTGACTAGGAACGGAGCCTTGGGAGCCTTTGCCACCGCCTCAATGGCAGCTGTGCGGTGGATGTTGTGAAGACGCTGCTGGTCCTTGTTCTGTCGGACCATCCCATACCAGAAATCCTCGCCATCGATGTTGGTGATGTTGCCCCAGCACGGGATGATCGGGATGTACTTGGACGGGAACTCGTAGGGCTCCGTAAGCCACTCGTTGCCGTTGGTCATCCGCATCTTCACGACGTGCGATTCGACCTCACGGCGCTTGGTGACGGCAATCCCCTCAGCGGCCAGCAGCGCCTCCAGCGTCAATGCGTCGGTCTGCTGGCCCTGATCCTTGGCGCGCCTCTCCAGCTCCTCGACCGAGACAACGGCGCCGTTGGAGAGCGCCCACATCTCGACCTTGATCGGATCCTTGTACCAATACTCTGCGATCAGAACCTGGTTCTTCTCGCGCCAGGTCACGCAGTCATGGTTGTCTTCCCAATCCGAGATGCTGGCGTTTGGCCAGCGGCGTTCGAAGTCGTCCTTGGAGATCAGTTCCTCCACGAACGCGAACCCAGCGTCTGACCGATCGATCTCAATGGCAGCAGGGTCGAACTTCACCGCGAACGGGTTGCGGATCGGCTCGATGAAGATGTCCTGTTCGAAGTCCTCATCGTTCAGGTAGTCGGTGCAGATACGCCACGCGCCGAACCCACCCTTGACCGCGAAGTCATAGCCGATGTCGTAGGCCTGATCTGCGTTGCTGACTGACTCAATGTTCCGGCACAGGCCCTGCATGATCTCGGCCAGCCCAGTATCGCCCTCTTCCGTACCGCGCACCTTGCCCTGAGGACGGTTCTGGCGCATCTCGTTCACGACCTGACGCACGTGCGAGGCCAGCTTGGGGAACTCGTAGGTAGGACGATCGCCACGCCGAGCCTTGAGCTTCTCGTCCCACTGCGCGCCCGGGACCGTCACAAAACGAACGTCGTCGCGGGCCTTGTCGTACAGCTCCACGCAGGCTTCGGACGCAAGATCCCTGCGCTTGAGCATTTCAGCCAGCGCATCGTCCCGCTTCTTCTCGGCCATCAGTAATCCGTCGTGTAGTTGTCCAGGGCCGACATGTCCGGCTCGCTGTGGTCAGTGCTGAGGTAGTCAACGGCCATCAAGCCGAAGGCATCTGCGCCATGGCTGGCCCAGTCGTGATTGGGGCCGAAGCCGATGTTTCGTGCCTCGTCGCGCTTCTCGTGATACCAGCCCAACGCATCGCGCCCAGGCTCAGTGCCGTCCGCGTGGAACCAGATGCTCGGGAACAGTCGGCGGACAGCCTCAATGCGGGTCATCGCCGCGCCTTGGCCCATGTTCGGGATCACCTTGACCTCAAACCCAGCCTTGCGCAGCTCGCTCTCGTAGCTGACCGCAAACACCTTGTCGTGCGCCGCACCGTCATGGGGCAGAACGCACATAGCGCGCTCGTAGCCGTTGCGCCTCAGCCAGTCCACATGGGTCGCCAGCGGCTGCCCAATGGCCTCGTAGTACCGCAGGACGCGCACCTCACGCCCGATGAACTGGACGACCCAGATTGCGCATGCGTCGGCCTTGGCGCCGGTCCCGCCAATGTCCCAATAGGCCCGCAGCGTCATCAGTGGGTCGATGGCTACACGGCCAATGCGACCCTCTTCCTGAGCCACGGCGATGGACTTGGCGAAGTAGGCGCCAGAGATGGCGACAACGAACCCGCCATTCCAGATGTTGTCGTACTGGTCAGGCCGCTCCTGCAGGTCGCGCTGCCGGTCACGCTCAAGCTTGGCCGGGAATCGCGGGTTGTCCTGCCAGTTCAGCTCCACGACCTTGACCAGCGGGTCACCCGAGTTACGGAACCGTTCAACCGGCGCCGTTTTACGGGCCGGGTTCCAGGTGATCCACAGCTCGGCATTCCACTGTTCGCCCTCTTCACGCAGCGTGGGGATCAGCGTGTTCCAGGCATGCTCGGTTACTGGCTCAGCCTCATCTACCCAGCACAGCAGAATCCTGCCCTTCGACTTCACCGAGCCGATGTTGCGGTCCAAACCAGCGAAGGAGAACCAGACGTTCCCGTCGATGCTCTTCACGTACTTCTCGCCGACCTGCCAATAGGCAGCCAGCGCTGGCTCGTCCTCAATGGCCCGCTTGACCTCCTCCAGCGAGGAGTCGTCCAGAGAGTTCATGAACTGGCGAGCGCAAAGTATCTGGCCCTTAATACCGGCCTGCCCAAAGCGCATGCCTTGCACCGCTGCCATCTTGGCGAAGGAGCGCGTCTTGCCTGAGCCACGACCACCGTGGGCACCGCGAACGTCAGCGCGCCCAAGGAACACCGGCCGCAACTTGCGCGGCAGCCGGATGGTCAGCTCAGTCATTCCAGATCAGCAAGCTTGAAGGTGGTAACCGTCTTCACAGGGCCACCGTCCTCGCCAACATGCTCGGTGCGGTTGAGCTTCGGTGCAGCGTACTCAGCCAGCTTGCACAGCAGATCCAGAGCCTTGGCAGGGTCCGGCTTCCCGTTATCGGTGCCATCGCCCTCGGCAACCTGGCTCAACCAGCGCCCGACATTGGCGCTGTTGTCCTCCAGCAGCTTGCGAACAGTCTCGCGGAACTCCGCTGTTTGCTTGTTGGGGGTGCCCTTCTTCCGGCCTCCGGCCTTGGTTCGACCTTTTGGCGCGCCCATATCTAGTTCAATCCACTTTAGTTAGGCCGTAGCAACCAACTGCGTCGGCCCGTTGATCCAGTTGTCCGGCTGCATGTAGCGGGCTGGCAGGACCTGGATGACGTGATGGGCGACGAATCGCTCACCGTTGTCCAGGTCAACCGCCAGTCGGATGCAGGAGATGCCGTCTACCTGGGCGGTGACCATGACCTGACAGGAACGTCCATTGGCGTCGATTGACGGGCTTGCCATCACTGCCGGGTAGTTGTCCCAGGTGTTCCACGTTGCCTTGGTGATCTTCACGTCAGCAGGCAGCGCGCCATTGAAGTCTGTGACCAGCGCACGGCGTTCCGGCGCATAGATGCGAGCCTGGAACACGCGGTCTCGGTTGTAGCCACTGACCACGTTGCGGGTAGCGCGGCCCATGTCACTCACGGTCAGCCCTCACCAAGGCTTGGAGCCCACGGACCTGGGCGTCGCAGGCGGCAGCGGCACGAACAATTCGGCCCGCACTATCTGCTCGGTCGTCGGCGGCACCATCAGGCTGGCCGGAGGCGGCGGCAAGGTCGGACACTCGGGCCTCACAGCCTGCCCAGCGCTGCTGCAGGCGGAGGTTGCCAGCACGCAGGCCATCAGCGACAGCCGCGCCTTTCGATTCAGCATCTGCCTTCTCCTGCTCGTATTGGGTTGCAACTGCCTCGGCCCGCTTGACCCGCTGCCGCTCGACCGCGATCACGGCGATGGCGTTGTCGCGTTCCTGCTCGGCGACTGCCTTGGCCGTCTGGGCGTAGTCCCGAGCGCGCTCTGCCTGAGCCACTGTCCCGCGCTGCCACACGGCGATGCCTGCCAGGAGCAGTACAGCTCCCAGCAGGACACGGGACAGGATGCTCACGTCAGAAGGATTCCGGCTTCGCCACGGCGCGGGTCAGGGCCATCAGCCCAGTCTGGAAGTCGGTTTTCGCGATAGCGGACCAGCGATAGCAGTCGCCCTTGTCGCCTTCGATGACGGTGTTGGTGTCGTTGACCTTCTCCACCAGGGCCTGCAGCTCAGCGCCCTTGGCTTTGATCTCGTTCATCAGGTCGATCTCGGCCTGACTCAGCTCACGGTAGCCCGTGATCTTGCGATGTTGGTTTTCCATATGACCTCAGTTTGGCTTCCGCTGGCTGATGAACTTGGCGATCAGGCCGATGCCGGCCACGCCACGGATGGACCACTTCACGGCCTCGGGCATCGCCTCGTCAGCAAGCATGCCCAGCGAGTTGGCAGCCTGGTACAGGTCCGGGGAGGCGACAAGGACGGCCAGCGCCCAGGTGCTGTAGTGCTTGAGGGTGTCCCGGATCGGCATCAGACCTCTCGGAAGCAGGCCGGAGCGGGCAGCGTTCTTTCCACCGCCAATGATGATGGTCTCTTCTTCACTCGGCATCGCTCTTGTCCTTGTCGTTCTGGGGCTTGAGGATGCCCGTGTTGATGTAGGCGCGGATGGCGTTCTCGCCGTCGCGTCGTTCTCGGAGTTGGGCGCGGATCTCGGCGCGGTCGCTGATCAGCCACATGCCGCCCATCAGGGCAACGGCGAGCATGACCATGCAGCAGGTTCCAGAGATCCAGACCATCCACGAGCTGCCGCCAACTAGGTTGACGTTGATGTTGGAGTCACCCCCAACCCGTGCGCCCATGAGGCCCCGCAACAGGCCAACGCCCTCTGCCATATCTGCATCAGGCTTCACCCTGCGCTCCTGTTGGTTGCCGATGCCGAGCTAGCGCCCTCAATCCGAGCCATCGTCAGGCCCAAGGCCTGCAGCTGGGCTCCGGTCGATTCGATGCTGCTCGCCATCTTGTCCAGGGTTTTGTCCAGACGCTCCAGCGTGGACTGCAGGTCGTGGTCCTTTACGTATTCCTCGACCATCGTCAAGTGAACCTTGGCGATGTCCTTCTGCAGGCTGCCGATCAGGCTCGTTATTTCGGTGATCTTGGCCCGCTGCCCACTGATGACCCAGCCCGCAATGGACAGGGCGACGGTCAGCAGGAGTCCCAAGGCCGTCCCACAGGTCGCCAAGATCTGGAAAGCATTCACTCCCGGAATACCTTCTGTTCGTCCAGGCGCCGGTTGGTCAGGCCCTTCATGACCCGACCGCCAGCCCTGTTCCATCGGGTGAACTCAGCAGCCGCGCCAGCCACGTCCCCGGCGTTGAACCTCCGCAGCAGGGTGGAGTTGGCGAATGCCTTGGCGCCGATGTTGTAGGCCAAGCTGGTCATTGCCCCGATCTGGGCGTCAGTGGCTGGCTTCTTCACCGCCGACTGCACGCCCTTGAGGAATCGGCTCACGTCCTGCGCTAGGCGCTCGTCAGCCTGCGCCTGCGTCCACTTAACCCCCTTGGAGATACCCGGGCCGGTGGCTCCGTAGCCAATCGTCCAGGGATCTCCGCCAGTGCCGGGGTCCGGGTATGCCTCCAGCTCGCACCCTTCCCACCGCTTTATCAGTGAGATGGCATAGGCAAGGGCAGACACGGGTTCCTCCGGGCAAAAAGAAAGCCCCCACATCTCTGCAGGGGCTACTTTGGTCGCGCGTAGGATGACACCTAAAACGAGGTCAGGTCACGACCTCATGCTGCCTCGCGCTTCACAGCGTCGGCCATTTGGTGCGCCGCCTCGGCCTCAGCGTCACGCACCCGCTCAAACAGCCACTGGTAGCAGCCCTTCCAGTCGCGCCGGAAGTTGGACGGATCCTTGCCCAGCTTCTTGGCCCGCCAGCCGTCGCTGTTCTTGGTGTGGCCGGTGCCGTCGCAGTCAGTGCAGGCCTTGACCAGCTCCCCAGCCAGAACGGTGCCACGCCCCTGGCAAGTCCCGCAGTTCCTCGGGCATGCGATCTCCTCCACGATGACCCGCAGCAGCCCCGGCAGCATCTCCGGCAAGCTCTCGGGCCATTGCTCCTCCTTGGCCTTGTCCAGCGCCACCTGGGCACGGTAGACCTCGGCTCGCTGCTCTGCTGTCTCGGCCCGTTGCCACTGCCGCAGGGCCACGGCGAGACCATAGGTCACCTTGGCGTCGATGGCGCGGTTGATCCGCTTTCGCCACTCGGTGATCGCGAGGTGATTGAATAGGGCATCCAGCCTGCGTCGGCTCAATGCCGCCCCATCCGGCCAGTGGCAGGCGATGAACACCTCGCGTCCCAGCCCAGCCGGGACGAAGGCCAGCGCAGCGGCGATGTCCTGATTGGTCAGCTCTGGAATCCCACCCCGGCCAGTGTCCAGCCTGACGGTCTGCTGGTTGAGCCGTGCGGGCAGTTCGCGAACGTCAGTCATTGGATACTCTCCTGTTTGGATCGGTACTTGAACATTCCGCGCTTGCCTGCTCTTTCGATCTGGCGATGGCTCGCCATCTCACTCAGGCAGGCTGCAACTCTCTGCGTCGAGGCGGGGACTACTTCGGCCACATCGGCTGGGAAGTGCCACCCCGGGTTCTCTGCCAGCCACTGCCGGATCTGCTGGGCGCGGCTCATGCTGCCTCCAGCGTGATTTCCAGGCGGGGATTGGCCTTGTCCAGCCCTGCCCGCCTGATGGAAAGCTCCACGATCTGGCTGTCGTCTTCGTAGATGCCTGCGTGGCACAGGGCATCAAGGGGGGCCTTGAGCAAGTTGTCTACGTCCCGGCGCCGGTTGTCGGGCAGCCATGCTTCGATGCTTACCCGGACCTTCGAAGCTCCGAACCTATAACCAATGACAGCCGCGGCTACTGCCTCCTGGCGGTAGGTACGACCTTCTGCCGAGATGAGCATTCGGCCTCGGAACGTCCGCCAGTACCGGTTCACCGATGGGGGCCATGGGAGGATGACGAGGCTCACGCAGCCTCCCCGATGCCCAACATCTTGTTCTGGCGCTCCAGCAGATCGGCGTCACTACCAAATGCCGCGTGGAACGTCTTGCTGCCGTCCATCAGGCTGGGGCCGTAATGGGCCCTCATTTCCTGATGGGTGCAGCCCCAGTTGACCAGTCCACGATGGTGCCAAGCGCAGAGACCCAGGCCATCCATATGGCCGATGCGCCGGCCGCCACTCAACAGGTGGTGGTAGTCACAGCCCGGATGGACCATGAAGAACTGCGGCGCATCCTCTTGCTCGCTACGGATGACGCAGGCCACGCACAGACCCTCCTTGCAGGCTACGATGCGTGCGGCCTCGGCTGCGGTCGGCATTCCGGTGGAGTGCTTCATCGGCGGCGCTCCCAGCGGTAGCGTGCCTTGTCGTTTCGCCACCAAAATCGAAGAAGATCGATAGGCGTATGGGGGCTATAAGCGATTGGGGTGTAGGTCGTGCCTTTCTTCTTTACCCATCTCCAACTCTCACAGCTCTCACGGTCTGCCTTGATAACGAAACGCAGACGATGCTTCGCCACGGTAGCGGAATCGAAATTCCATGGATGATCCAGCGGGTTGAGGGAATTCCCCATCCCTCGCGTATTGATCACCCAATGCATGGTGATATCTGTTTGTAGGTCACTCAAAGGCCACGGGTTCATACTGCCCTCCCCTGCCGCCGATGCTCGTCCTGATCCGCCCGGCCCCAGTAGTGCTGGAACGCCTTGGCCTCGTCCGTCCCTTCATCGAACGGGCACGAGGTGATCGGCTTGCGGTCGAGCCTGGCGCTATAACCAGCGTTGCTAGCCTTGGTCAGGCGGCTACGCGTCTTGTAGTCGGAGAAGTCCATCAGCCCTTCTCCCCAGCGAGGTCGGCGCGGATGTAGGCCGTCGCCTCACCGCCGCCCGTTATCGCGAAGTAGTCCGCCTCAGTCCTGCTCCAGCAAACGAGCGGTGGATGCCCCGCCCGCTTCACAAGCCACACGACGTTGGCGAAGTCCTCGGCCTTCCCCGCCGTAGTGCTGGTGTCGATCTGTTCGAGGTTCATCAGATGCCCTCGTGGTTGAAGTTGGGGTCGACCGCTCCGATGGCGCCTTCCAGCTCTCGCCCTGCTGTCTCCGCGCCGTCTACTCCATGTGCGTATGCGAACGCGACGAATGGCAGTGCGGCCTTACCGGCGTCTGCCAACCGTGTTGCGTTCTTGCAAAGGTCGAAACGGCCTTCACGGCAACGGCCGCAGCGCTCACACGCATTGCTATTGGTATTCATGCTGCTGCCCTCTGCAGGTTGTAGGACGGGTCCGGATCAGGGATGAACACCCCAGCGCGGGCGCCGACTCGTTGGCAAAATTCGACGTAATCCCAGAATGCGCGGCCTTCCAGCACGTCACGGTTCCCGTGTTCGTCGGTGGTTGTGGTGCGGATCGGGACTTGCTCGACTCGCCCACCTGGCAGCCGCTTTTCGCGCCATCCGAAGTGGCAGCCCAGCAGGTACTCGTGCACGTCGTCGCGCTCGTAGCCCTTGGCGTCGGCCAGAAGCGGGTAGACCACGGCCCACAGGTACGCGCACTGCGGCGGAGTCCGCTCCGGACGCGCAATGCTGATCTTCACGTTCACCGGTTTACCGGCGCTGTAGAAGCGCAGCATCTCGGACAGGTTCTTGATCGCCGATTCGCGGCCATTCGGCGGGAGGGTGATGATCTGGGTCATGACAGCACCATCGAGATGAGGCGAGGCAGTGACAGTGAGAACACCATCCAGAATCCGGCCCAGAACATGGCCACCAGTAGTCCAAAGAAAACAGCGAATGTGATCGCGATCTGAAACGACCTGTTGTCGAGGATGCTCACTTCTCACCCCCAATCCAGGTACGGATGAACCAGCGCACGTCGCACAGCTTCCAGCCCACGACTGCTGCGATCTCGGCCACGCTGCAGCGCTCGGCGTGCAGGAGGCGGACGGTTGATGCTTTGCTCATCGCTGCCCCCGGTGGCTCTGCCAGTCGAATGCCAGGACCGAACCGCACTCTCGGTAGCGGTCCATGACGCGGTGGCCTAGGAATTCCTCCAGCTCGTCCACGGACAGGTTGGAGATCAGGATGGTCGGAAGCATCGACTGGTAGCGCTCGTTCAAGACTTCGAACATCAGCAGCTTTTCGTGGTCGCTACCGACCTGTACGCCGACCTCATCGAGGATCAGAAGGTCAGGCTTCCCGAAGGCGTCGATAGCCTCCTGCTCCGACCTCTCGCTGCCCTTGCGGTAGGTTTCCTTGATCGACCGCAGCATTGAGGAGACCGTGATGAACAGGGCCGAGGACAGGTGCGCCTCCATGACCGTGCTGGCGATAGCGCAGGCCAAGTGGGTCTTGCCAGTGCCAGGGGCTCCTGTCAGGACCAGCGATGCACCTACCTTGCGCTTGTCGGTCCATTTCTCGGCATAGGCTCGGCAGACGCCCAGGGCGATCTTCTGCCCCTGCTGAGTTGCCACGTACCCGTCGAAGCTCCGGTCGGAGAACCGGGGCGGGATACCTGCGCGATGGAACAGCCGAACGACTTGCCCCATCCGTTCCCGGGCGGCCTCTTCTGCCTTCCGTGCGTCAGCTGCAGCCTGCTGCTCAGCCGAGCACTGCGGGCACTTCATGATGATTTTCGATCCGCCCAGCTCGGTCATGTCCAGAACCTTGGCCGTGTACGGGCCGTGGCTCCCACAGACCGCGTCAACCGTCTGCAATGGCTGCTCGGGCAGCGTCGCGAAGGTCGGGGGGTAGGTCTTCGATGGCTGTGCCTGCATAGGATTTACCTCGGAAGTCGGCGGATGCGGAGGGGCGAATTGGGACCACGGTTGAGGTCTTTTGAGGGCCTCCACGTGGGGCGTACAGGCCTCGCCAACCGCTCAAAATTGCGTTCTCGATCACGTGACGGGCGTCGAATCCCTGGGATCGAAGCTTGTCCAGCTCCCGGATCGACAACTCGGTGGCTTTGTCGGTCAGCGGGTTCTTGCCCTTTCGGCGGTACTCGACCCAATCAGCCCACACGGCAGGTTCAATCCAGTCCGGCAACACCAGCGCGCAGGCGCCTTTGGTGGTTGCTTTACTGGTGGTTCTTGATGGTTTGTGGTGGTTCGTGTCCGTTTCCCGGACCTCGTCTTCCGGCTGCCGGACCTCGTCTTCCGCCAAACGGACTAGTCCGCCGTTAGATGGACTAGTCCGGCTCCCGGACATGTCCGCCTTACGGGCTACTCCGGACCCCGAAAAGTCCTCGGGGCGGATGCTGTACGTGGTGCGATATCGGTCGGCGCGGTTCGCGATAACTACGCCGATCTTCTCCAGATGCTTGATTGCCTCGATGACCGCAGACTTGCCAAAGCAGGTGTACTCACACAGGCCCGCAATTGAAGGCCAGCACACGCCCTGGTCGTCGGCGTAGTCCGCCATAGCCATCAACACCGCCTTGGCAGTGGGAGGCATTTGGAGCGACCTGCAGGCGGTTGTGAGTACGTGGCTCATCTCAGTTCTTGATTGGGCGGGCGTGGAGCGGGATGACTCGTTCGGCGCGCTGTCTGTCTGATTCCCGCTGCAGCCAGCCGGGTGAGAAGTTGCGCCAGGGGTGAAGCGGCTTCTTCTTAGGGGTCGGTGCGGTCACGCTTGAGTCCCTCAAAGTTCACTACTGAGCCCTGCTGGGCCTTGAGCCTGTATCGCCGGTCCAGCTCGATACGGGCGGCGTGGATAAGAGCCTCATGCTCTGGAAGCCCTAGGGCCTCCGCGTATTCCTTTAGCCTTCGGCGCTCATCGCGCGACAGCTGTATTTCCATAGGCCCTCCCCGGGGACTTGTATGGACCTTCAAGCCGCATCGCGGTCGGAGCTACGCTGTTCCAAAGAAGCAATCCCAGCCAGGACCAGCTCCCGCACGAACACTGCGGGCTGACGACCGTTGAAGTTGGCGAGAGCCTCGATCACTGCCTTTTCCGAGTCGTTGAAACGGACCTTGATCGGGTTGTCGCGGAGGTGTGTGGGGTCTGCGTACATAGATGGAGCCTTGTCAGTGATGGGTACTTACTTAGCCCCTGCCCCCGCCGTAGCATTGGAGTTGCGACACAACCTCAACTACGACGGAGACAGGGATGGAACTCGAAGAACGTTTGGTGAAGCTGGAAGCCGAGAACGCGGTGCAGTCGGCGGTAATTCGTGCACTGGTGGAGATGCTTCCGCCCATCAATGCAGTGCTGGATACGCCTCTATTGAGAGCCGTCCAGACCGTCAATCACCGCGCTGCTGCGGAGCCGGAACCGATGAAACAGGCATTGCAGGACGCACTTGCTGCGTTGAATCCGATGAACATTCCCCGCAGGCGCGCATAGACCAAGAACTGACCGCTTCGCACCATGCTTCGGTGTCCGCCCTCTCGGCCTTGGTTGGCTTGTTCAACCAGGCCGAGAAGGCCTTTACGGCTTGGCGCAGCCAGACGCGGGGATGGCCCCAGCTGGTGAGCGGCGTCCACACGGGCGGCGGTTCGATATCAGGCAGCACGTCGGGCCCCCTTCTTCTTGGGGGCCGGGCCGAAGACGTCGGGGCGCTTCTGCGCAGCCTTCCAGCACCACGCGTCAGGGATCGGTTTGTCCTCTCCACGGCCAGTCAAGGACTGGCGAGGCAGGCCAAGGAAACGGGCGAACTCGGCGTTCGTCTCAATGCCGAGGGCGGTCTTTGCTTGGGCGAGGGTCGGGTTCATTGGCTTAGTAAATCATTGGTTACCTCGTGCAGTCAACCATAATTTCCACGAATCCGTCAATCATTTGTTACATGAGCATTGGCGCCCGCTTAGAAGAACTCAGGAAGGCCGCGCAGCTGACCCAGCAACAGGTTGCTGACGTGGTTGGCACGACAAAGCAGTACGTCGGCCGCCTGGAGAAGAGTCAGAACCAGAACCCGAACGGGGTCTTCCTCACCGGCTGGGCGCGATACTTCGGCGTCAATCCCCGTTGGCTCTCCACTGGGGAGGGGCCAAAGCAAGGATCTCCTGAACCGTCTCAGCCTGCGCGACCTGACTTCGTGAAGATGGGCCATGCGGTCGTTGTGCTTCGCCACTACCTTGAGCTGACAGGGAATCCTGTCGATTGGCTTGGTGACCCGGTGATGCTTGAAGCGGCCTATGAGGTTGTCGAGGAGTTCGATGGGGATAAGCCCCAGAACAACATCCTCGACATGACCAAGATCCTAGCCAAGAAGATCAGGGGGCATAGCGATGGACAGCAAGACCAGGTTCGAGGAGCTCGCACAGCGTCTGGCAGCAAGGGCTGAGGAGCTAAAGAAAGGCTCGGCCAATCGTCCCTGCTTTTCTGTTGTCTCAAGCGGGGTGCCCCCATCTGATGAAGATCAGATGGACCCCATCCTAAGAATGTCTCACTGCCGCATGATCCGTCACTATAGAAGGCGTTGGGGATATCCAATGCAGCTTCTTATCGACCAGGCATGCTTTGGTCGGTCAGGTCCAGAGAGCCTTTCGGATGAAGAACTGGTAAAGCTTCACCGCGACCTAGAAAAGGCACAAGAGTGCATCCATGAAGGAATTTCCTTTGAAGATGCCGGGCTTCTTAGATACCAGTACGGATAAGGGGGGGGGCATGCAAGCTTTGGTACTGACACTTCTAATGATGGGCGTCCCACAGGATCTTCCAGAGGCCTCCGGCAAAGACGAGGGGTGGGAGGATGCAGCGATGCATATGGCTACCTGTGCAGGCTATTGGGACTTCCTAAGTGATACCGCTAAGGCTGCGGGGAAGCCAGCTGTTGCTGAGCAACTTCACAACATGGGGAACGGCGCAGAAACGGCTGCTCTCTACTTTCTGTCTAGCCAGCATCTGTTGGCGGGCGGGAAGCCTCGCACCTATGGGAGCTGGAAAACAATGACAGATCCAAAGCGCGAGTCAGGGAAGCTTAGGATGATGGGCTTGGCCGAAATGAACGACCAAGAGACCATCGAGCTGGAAGGAAACCTCTGTCTCGAAAGCGCGAAGGTGCAGGAGCAAATCCTTCAGAACATGCGCCGTTCCAGGATGGATGAAGAAGCCAACGCCACCCCATAACTGAACGAATTCCATTTCGTTCATAATTTTCTTTGCGCGGAAAGTAACTTTTGATTGACCTCAAAGAGTAACCGATGGTTTACTGTCTCCAACGCCCACCACAGCCCATCCCGGGCCGGGGCTTGGAGACGAAGGCAGTGGACAAGACCTTTGAGCTTGAATTGGTAAGAGCGTCCGCCGAAGGCGAAGAGCGCTCGGTGGCAACCATCGAACGCCGAGACGACGAGATTTGGCTGTCTTCGGCCAGCGGTCTGCTCACCCTGATGATCGCCCTCCTCCCCTCCGAAGCCGTGACCATCGGCGAGCAGCTGATCGCTGCTGGTAAGGCGGGTGAGTGATGGGCCTGCACACCCCGACCGACATTGCCCGGAAAGCTCAGCGGAGCTACGACGCTCGCCTGCCGGATGACTCCGAGCGCTGGGACGCGATCAGCGACGTAGCCAACGAGTGCATCGAAGAGGAACGGGTCGGCGAGATGGTGCAGGCCCTGGTCGATGCGCTTCCGGTCCTGTCGAAGCTGTCACGAATCCCTGGCCTGAGCGCACCCGAAGCGGTGAACGCGATGGCTCTGTTCAAGCTGGCCCTGAGTCTCGACAAGAAGGTCGATGAGCAGGCCCGTCTCTTCTCTGACGTGAGGAACAGCTAATGATCATCCAGTTCCCGAACCCCACGGAGCGCCACGACATAAGCGTGGTGCGTGGTCTGGCGAAGCGGCACGGGTGGAGTGTTGGCGTAGTCCGCGCCTTCATCCAGCACGGTTGCCAGCGTAGCGAGATGAACGACCTTGCAGAGGCAGCCCGCCGCCAGCGCATGAACCAGGGCCACGGGCCGAAGGGGGCTGCGTGAACAACACAATCCGAATCTTGATCGCTGTCGTTGGTTGCATTTCGTGGTGCGCTCTTCTTGCGGTTCTTCGTGTTCCGTCAGCCGCGTCGTTCTTCCTCGGCATGCCAGCAGGGATTGTAGCGACAGAATGGGTTCTGCAGAACTGGAGCAGAAAGCCATGACCCGCTTCCTCCGCAGCTCGCCCTACTTTCCTCTGGCAGTGCAAGCAGTCATTGCCGCCGCAACAGTGACCCAGCTTGTGCTGGCTATGAATGAAGTTGTGCGATGAATCTGAGAGCTTTCTATGTCGATGACATGCCGACCATCTATGCCGCCGAGTCGGCTGATGAAGCCGCACGCCTCTATGAGGAAGACGTTGGCGATCCCTGCGATGAAGGCTATCCGCAAGAGGTGTCCGAAACAGAGCTTGACCGTTCGATCCCAGATTTTGGGGAAGACGAATTGCCTACCGGCGAGATGACGACCATACGGGCGTGGCTGGAAGAGGCAAGCCCAGGCTTTCTGTGCGGAGCCGAGTGATGACGCCCGCCTCCGAACTCAACCGCCTCTTCCCCGCCATCCCGAAGCCCGATCCGCTGGGCATGGGAACTGTCGAACTGGAAGAAGAGATCAACAAGCAGAAGAACCACCGTTGCGTCGCAGTCATGAAGTGGATCAGTCGCGAGGAAGCCGAAGCGATGTTTGATCAGGTAGACGCCGACGAGACAAACCATGGCCCTTGCGCACAGGTGGATTGCGATGGCTAGCACCAAAGCCACTGGTAGGAATTCAGAAATATTTGAGCGGAGAGTTCGGGAGCTGTTGGAAGCTGGATACAGCACCGCAGCCATCGCCAAAGAGACAGGCAAAAGCTACTTGCACACGGCTCGAATCGTGGCCCGAGTTCAACAGGAGAACGGCTAATGCGCACCCACTACCTGGTACTGGCTTCGTGCATCTGCCTGGTCGTCTTCCTCTGCTGCGGTGCGTGGTTCGTGTACCGGTACGAGGCTTACGAGGTCGCGGCAAGTGCGCTGCTTCTCGCCATCTTCGCCGCGCTGTTCGCCCACGACGAGCTGCACATCATCCGCAAGAAGCGCAACGACCGATTCAAACAGCCGCCGCTCACCACCGAACATGAAGGAGTTAGGAAATGATCAGCGCATGGGAAATCTACTGGGTGATGCAGCTTGATACGATCCGACAAGCATCGGTTGTGGCATCTGCCGTTGGGATCGTCGGGCTCACCGTTTTCATCGTGATTGGTTTTGACTCGTACAGCAGCGACAAGGTCATGAAACGAGTCTACTCCCTAGCTCCGCTGATTCTGTTCCCAGTTGCTGCTGCGACCTTTCTTCCGACCAGCAAAACAGCAGCAGCAATGATCGTCATCCCAGCAATCGCCAACAACGAGCGATTCCAGGCTGAGGCGGGCGACCTTTACCAGCTGGCTAAGCAGGGCCTGCAGAAGCTAGTAGCTGACGAGAAAGAAGACAAGACAGCCGCTGAGTAAGCGGGGCTGAGTTCTACGGAGGGAATGCGGAGTGGTGATCCGCAAACGAAATGCCTAAGCGATGGAATGACGCGGGCCTACTTAACAACAGCGTCTCGGTCCATCAAGCCGGAACCGCACCACCGGCCCCTCCACCCAATCCCCTGCCCTGTCGCTCCCCACGACAGGGACCCGCGCCAGCCGGGTCCAACGCTGGCACTAATTCAACGAGGCACACATGAACGCAGTAGTCGCTACGAAGGAAGATCGACAGCTCGCGCCTTATCAGGCTGCGATCCAGAAGAGCCAGGAAAGGTTCTTGGAGGTCGCTGCGTCGTCGGTCAACTACAAGCGCGAGTCGATGTTTGCACTGCAGGCGTTGATGAAGACCGATTTTGCGATGCAGGTTGCGAACAAGAACCCTGTTTCCGTCCAGATGGCGATGATCAACGTGGCCTCCACCGGCCTGACGCTGAATCCGGCCAACGGCTACGCCTACCTTGTGCCGCGTGACCGGGCCATCCACCTGGATATCAGCTACAAGGGCCTAATCAAGATCGCGACCGACACCGGCTCGATTGAGTGGGCGCGGGCTGACGTGGTGTACGAGAGGGACAGCTTCGCCTACCACGGCCCTGCTGCCCTGCCGGAACACACCGCAAACCCGTTCAATACGGATCGCGGCGAAATCATCGGCGTCTACTGCATCGCCAAGACGCATGCAGGCGACATCCTGACCGAGGTCATGGACCGCGCCGAGATCGACAAGGTTCGCTCTAAGTCGATGGCGAAGTCTGGCCCTTGGGTCGATTGGTTCGTCCAGATGTGCAAGAAGGCTGTGATCAAGCGCGCCAGCAAGACGTGGCCGTACACCGAGCAGTCGGGGCGCATTGATCAGGCCATCGAAATCGCCAACACGTCCGAAGGCGGCTACGACCTGGAATCCGAGGAAGAGAAGCTGCACAAGCGCCGTCAGCAGCATGACGCAGCGCTAGGCCGTCACTTTCGCAGCGTAGAGGCCATCAAGGAGGCGCTGGCCGCTGAGGAACCCGACATGCACTCGGTCGCCGAGATGTGGGGCGAGATTCCTCAAGAAGACCAGATGGCCCTGTGGTTGGCACCTACCAAGGGCGGCTACTTCACCACTGCTGAGCGCGCCGCAATCAAGAACGGCGTACCGAAGGCCACCAACGAGACTGAGGAACAGCAATGAGCGACGTGAAATTCATCAGCGGCCTGACCTTCAAGGCACCGCATGAGAAGGCCCCCAGCTACATCATGGCTCGCGGATCGATCAAGCGCGAAGATCTTATCGCGTGGCTCGGAACCGAACAGGGCGAGTGGATCAACTTCGACGTGAAGGTGTCACAGAACGGAAAGTGGTACGCCGCAGTGGACGAGTGGAAGCCGACCCAGTCAGGCGGCACCAGCTCCCGCCTAGGCGGTCAGGAGCAGCGCGAGCGGCCGCAGAGGGCTACGGACAATGCGCCGCGCGATGAGTTCCCGGATGACATTCCATTCGTGACGATGCAGGGGGGCTGGTGATGAGCGCCGAGACCGATTGGAGCGCCGTGGCCGATTCTGTCCACCGTGAGTGGGTGGATAGCGAGCGCGAGGAGAAGGCCGCAAAGCACCTGGAAGAGCTGCAGGACGAGATTGAGCGACTGAACGGGGTTGTCGCTGCCGTCTCCGACTACGCCGATCAGCTTACCTACAACGGCAAGTGGGCCAATGCCAGCGATGAGCAGATCGAGCGGAACCGAATCGCGCTGGAGCTCCGCAACATCTTGGGAGAGACCGAATGAGCGAGATCAAGCGGTGGGACATTGCGGCACTAGGAAACGGCTTCACTGGGATGACGCAGAGAGATGATGGCGCCTTCGTTCGTAACTCCGACCACGAGGCAGAGGTAGCCCGCCTGCGCGCTGAGGTGGAGGGGCTAGCACAGTCCCTTACTGAAGCTTTCGAAGCCGATAAAGAGCAATCGCGCGAGATCTCAGAAATTCGCACCAATTTAGAGAAGTATCAGAAGGCAGTGCGAAAGATCCGCGCACGAGCAGACAGCGAAGGAACGGCTAAGCAGCATGGAATGCAGTACGTCGCAGGCCTACGCAACGCCGCCAACATGATCGACGCCGCAATGGGAGCATCCGCATGATCCTCCACAAGCTTGAAATTGAGATGGAGCGCTGGGGGTCCAACAAGGGGAAGTACACCGGAACGGCAAAGTTCTCCGGTGACGCGGGCGAAGTGACGCTCAACCTCAACGAGCAACACATCGAAGAGATTTTCCGAACCTGCGCCGACAGCATCATTGAAACCTCCAAGGCAGCAGCACGCCACCTCACCTGTGCCGTGATCGAGCACAAGAAGACTATCGAGGCCAAGTCATGATCACCGACAACAAGACCCTGGCTGGCGTGCAGCCCGGTGGGAGGGTGAGGCTGGGGGGGGTGCTGCCGGAAGACGTGGCCCAAGCCCTCGCCACTGTGAACGAAGCAGCCAACGATGCTCGGCACGCTGGCAACTACAAGGTAGCGAATGCACTGGTCACCGCACGCGTCACCCTGAGCAAGCAGCTGCTCGCCCTCTCCGCCCAGCCCTCCCCGGGTGGTCAGGGGGATGTCGGCGCTAAGTTTGAGAAGACATGGCGCGAAGCCGCTGACACCTTCTCAATCTCGCGGGCCGCAGCACAGCACATATGGAACGCAGCCCTCGCCGCCCGCCAGCCGGTGGGGGAGATCCCCGCAGGATTCGTCCTGGTGCCGGAGAAGTTCGGCATCCCGGCTGAAGTGTGGGAGGGCGTCGAGTTCGTCATCGGCGGGCCAGGGACCGGCGAGGGAGAAGCCTACCTCGACAGCACCGCGTGGGTCGGGGACCTGCTCCAGGACGATGGAAGCGCCGTCTATGGCTTGCACCTGTCCTGCGACGAGTGCCCCGAAGAAGGCAGCGTGACGCTTTCTGTGTTCACCGCGCGCGCAGAGGTTCAGCCGTGAAGCGCCTTGTCTGCAAGATCGTAGGCCATCAGCCGCCTGTCTACGGCAGGAAGGGTTGGTGGTCGCCCGGCGAGGAATACGCGAAGGTCCGACTGGATGGCCGAGACGGCATCGGCCGCGAACACGCGCAGGTGATAGGCGAATGCCCGCGTTGTGGTGAGACCTACAGGATGTGCCGCATCCACGTCCCGAAGATCGACGGCAAGGCGGTGGGCAAATGAGCGGCGCAGCGGCCAAGGCAATGGCTGATGCACAGAGGGCTGCCGACCGAGCTCACCACGAGCAGCGAGTGGCCTGGCTGGAATCTCCGTCTCCCATGTGGGCGGATGGCGAAAGGGTGGCGCCCTGGGAGCGCGATCAGATGCTGATCTCCAGCCGCAACTACCTCAGCACCGGCGAAGGCTTCAATCATTGCCACTGCGATCCCCGCTGCATTGAAGCGGAGCAGAGCCATGGCTGACCAGCTGCTCACCGCTGCAATGGTCCATGTGTTCGCCCTGGGCGGGTTTGCGGCCGGCATCGCCACCCTGTGGGCGATCAGCCGCGCATGCCGCGCCGCGCGCAATGGGCTGCGCTGGTGCTGGCGGAGGTGCGCTTATGGCTGAAGGAGCCACCCGCCATGCTGGCAACCCCGCGTGCGAGGAATACACGTTGTGCGGTGTCGCCTGGGACTGCAACCACATGGACAGCTGCGCCGACGAACCGGACGTGTTCTTCGCCGAAGCTGGCCAGACGATCGACTGCGAGGATTGCCGGAAGGTCATCGCCTACTGCAAGGCGGTCAAGCGCTGGAAGGAACCAGGAAGATGACAGCCCAGCTTTTCCCCCGCGAACCGCGCCGCATGAAGCAGCCGGCCAAGGACGTGCTGCGTGAGCAGCTGGTGGTCGCGGCCGACGAAGTGATCCGCCTGCGCGCTGAGGTACTGCGCCTGCGCGGCCAGATTTACCAGGCCACCGAGCAGCTTCGCGCTGCGCTGGCCACGAACTGAAGGAGACCGACGATGGACGTTGAACAGAGGGCGCGGGAGCTGCTGGCTCGCTGCTTGGACGAATGGGGACACCCATGCGAAGCCGAGAACATCCGGGAAGGCGAGGACTTGGAGAGCTACGAATCCGAGTTGCGCCTGATATCCCAGCTCCTATTCTTCGGAATGGACACTGCGGATGGGCACGTACGTGCCGCCCTCACGCCGCCCGAGGGCCATGTAGTCGTGACCCGCAACGAGGCAGGCCAAGCCGTGGCAGTCACCCGCCAGGACGACGAAGGCCGGATTCTGTCCGTGATCGCGGAGTTTGAGGCGCCCGAGGGCGATATGGGGAATCCCATTTCGGTCCCAGATGGGTTCGTACTGGTTCCCAGATACGCCACGCAAGAGATGCGGTCGGCTGGAAACATGGAGATGGACAGGGTTAGAGCGGACCCGACAATGACTATTGCGTGTGTCGCCTACTACGCATGGGAAGCCATGCTCTCTGCTCGCCCGGAGGTGAAGCCGTGAGCGCCGCCATGATTAAGGGCGGCCAATGGACGGCATTCAATCCGCTGACTCAGATGGTTGAAACCGTGGATGGGACCGAGATCGCCATGGAGCTGACCGATAACGTCGAGTGTCTGGCGGATGTTCTGCACATCGCTAAGCTCCGAGACGACCAGAGGCGAAAGGAGGTGCCGAATGGGCGCGGCTGATGGCATGAAGCTGCTGGTATGCGGGGGACGGGACTACATCGATCAGGATCGCGTGTATTCGACGCTGGACCGTATCCACGTCAAGAGAAACATCCGCGTCTTGATCGAGGGAGGCGCCAATGGAGCCGATGCTATCGCGCGTCGATGGGCACACCTACGTGGTGTCACCTGCGCCACGGTCCCTGCCCAGTGGGATGCGCATGGCCGGAAGGCTGGGCCGATCCGAAACGCGGCGATGCTGACCCTCGGCCCCCATGGAGTGCTGGCATTCCCCGGCGGAAGCGGCACAGAAAACATGAAGCAGCTGGCGCGAGATGCTGGCGTGACTGTGATGGAGGTGAGCGATGGGGGCAGCTGAGGATCTGAACCTAGCAGGCAAGGACTGGCTAACCATCGAGGAAGCCGCGCACTACTGCGGGGTGTCGATAAGTCAGTTCAAAACGAAGGCCCATGAGTACGACCTCGACCCACGCGAGTTCATGGGCAGAAAGCTCTACGAGAAATCCGCCCTCTATCAGGCAATTTACAGCGCACGCAAATGGTCAAGGTCACAATCTACTGGCGGGACGGGATCGCCTACCTCAACTGGCGCGATGGCGGGAAGAGATTCCGCCCATCCATCGGTCGTGTCAGCCCTCGCAAAGCTGAGGAGATACGATCAGCGCGTGAAGCGGAGCTGAGGCACGGCGTCCGGATCATCTCCCGGGCGCCACTCCTGCGCGACTTTCTAGGCGTATGGCTGGATTGGTACAAGGCCGAGCATCCGACCACGCACGGGAAGGCCAAGAGCGAACTGCGGATCATCTTGGATAGCATGGGCCATCGCCCCATCGATACCCTGCGACCTATTGAGCTGGAGGCCTACAAGACGAAGCGCCTGGTGAAGGACAAGATGGCGCCAGAGACGGTTGGGAAGGAGATTCGGCGCCTGCAGGCCGCGCTGAGATGCGGGGTGCAGTGGAAGGAACTGGATGCGAACCCGTTTGAGGGGATCCAGGCGCCTAGAGGGGTGCGGAGCGTTGCCGTCCGGTTCTACACAGCCGATGCCATGCAGCAGCTCTATGCGGCCAATGCCGCCCGAGCGAATCTGTGGCGGTTCATGGCTCACACCGGGATCCGGCGCGGCGAGCTGATGCACCTGCGGCACGAGAACGTGGTTGCTGGTCGCCTACTGGTCGAGAGCGATCCGGACGAGGACGGTGATGGGCGCACGAAGTCGGGGAAGTGGCGTGAGGTTCCACTGAACACCCATGCTGCAGCCGCTCTAGCCACCCTCCCCGATCCGCTGGTGAGTGTCCACAAGGACACTGTGAGCGACTGGTTCAAGGATGATGCGACGGCGGCGGGTGTTGGCGGGAGTCTTCACCGCCTAAGGCACACATTCTGCGCCCACATGGTCATTGCCGGGGTGCCGCTGCGACGCGTGCAGATCCTGGCCGGACACGCTGACTACGCCACTACAGAGAAGTACTACGCGCACCTGACCCCTGAGGGCGATGACGGCGCGGTGGCGAAGCTAACCTATTGATTCGCCATTGTGACCACTGTGACCAACAGGCAACTTTTTATGGCCTGATATGGCCTGCGACTGGATAACGACTGCTGCAAGTCATTGATTCTGGTGACCCCGGCCCGATTCGAACGGGCGACCTTCCCCTTAGGAGGGGGACGCTCTATCCAGCTGAGCTACGGGGCCATGCAGCCGTGAAGTTTACAGGCAACATACCCTGCCCTCCAAGCATTCATGCTCCGTGCGATTCCGCTGGCGCGTTGCACCATGGCCGGACAGGCCGCTCTGCTACCATCGGCGATTCAGTTCATCGCGTCCCCCACCTGCCCGCGATGGCACCAAACAACGTAACGAAACACAGGAGTCTGCATGTCTTCCGAGCTGCTCAAGTCCCTTGGCCTGGACGCGATCAACGCTGGCACGTACCTGGGCAACGGGGAGTGGTCGAGCGCGACCAGCGGTGAGCTGATCACCCCGGTCAACCCGACCACCGGCGAGCCGATCGCGCAGGTCCGCGCGACCACCGAGGCCGAGTACGAGACCGTCGTCGCCCGCGCCCAGGAAGCATTCAAGGTCTGGCGCACCACGCCGGCGCCGCGTCGCGGTGAAGCCGTGCGCCTGTGCGGTGAAGCACTGCGCAAGCACAAGGATGCGCTGGGCTCGCTGGTCGCCCTGGAAATGGGCAAGAGCAAGCCGGAAGGCGATGGCGAAGTGCAGGAGATGATCGACATCGCCGATTTCGCCGTGGGCCAGAGCCGCATGCTGTACGGCTACACCATGCATTCCGAGCGTCCCGGCCACCGCATGTACGAGCAGTACCACCCGCTGGGCCTGGTCGGCATCATCTCGGCCTTCAACTTCCCGGTCGCGGTGTGGAGCTGGAATTCGTTCCTGGCGGCCATCTGTGGCGACGTGTGCATCTGGAAGCCGTCCAACAAGACCCCGCTGACCGCCATCGCCTCGCTGAAGATCTGCAACGATGCCCTGCGCGAAGCCGGCTTCCCGGACATCTTCTTCCTGATCAACGACGCTGGTACCGCACTGTCTGAAAAGATGGTCGATGACCGTCGCGTGCCGCTGATCAGCTTCACCGGCTCGACCCAGGTCGGCCGCACCGTCAACGAGAAGGTCGCCCGCCGCCTCGGCCGCTGCCTGCTGGAACTGGGTGGCAACAACGCCATCATCCTGGACGAAACCGCCGACCTGAAGCTGGCCGTGCCGGGCATCGTGTTCGGCGCCGTCGGCACCGCCGGCCAGCGCTGCACCACCACCCGCCGCCTGATCGTGCACCGCTCGATCTACGCCGACGTGCTGGCCACCCTGGTCAAGGCCTACAAGCAGGTCGAAGGCAAGATCGGCGACCCGACCGATGCCGCCAACCTGATGGGCCCGCTGAACAGCGACGGTGCCGTGCAGCAGTTCCTCGATGCCATCGCCCAGGCGAAGACTGCCGGCGGCACCATCGAAACCGGCGGCACCCGCATCGACCGCGCAGGCAACTTCGTGCTGCCGGCCATCGTCTCCGGCCTGAAGAACAGCGACGCCGTGGTCCAGCACGAGACCTTCGCGCCGATCCTGTACGTGATGCCGTACGACAGCATCGACGAAGCCATCGACATGCAGAACGGCGTGCCGCAGGGCCTGTCGTCCTCGATCTTCACCCAGAACCTGAAGACTGCCGAGAAGTTCCTGTCGGCGGCCGGCAGCGACTGCGGCATCGCCAACATCAACATCGGCACGTCCGGTGCGGAGATCGGCGGCGCGTTCGGTGGCGAAAAGGACACCGGCGGTGGCCGTGAGTCGGGTTCGGATGCGTGGAAGGTCTACATGCGTCGCCAGACCAACACCATCAACTATTCGGATTCGCTGCCGCTGGCCCAGGGCATCAAGTTCGATCTGTGATGGCAGACGTTTCTGCCATGGCTGCGGGTCAGAGCCCCTCCGGGGATCTGACCCCTGCCCAAGGCCGCATCCCCAATGGGGCTCCGACCCTCGATTTCACCGGTCGCCGCGTGCTGATCGCCGGCGGCAGCAAGGGCATCGGTCGTGAAATGGCGCTGGCATTTGCCCGCGCCGGTGCGCAGGTCTCGGCCTGCGCGCGCGGCCAGGCCGGCCTGGATGCCCTGCGTGCCGATGCGCAGGCACAGGGCACCCCGCTGCATACCGCCTCTGCGGATCTGGCCGACGTCGGCCAGATCCAGGCCTGGCTGCAGGCCGCTGCCGATGCACTCGGCGGCATCGATGTGCTGGTCAACAACGCCACCGGCTACGGGATGGCCGATGACGAAGAGGGCTGGGCCGCCAGCCTGCAGATCGATCTGATGGCGGCGGTGCGGGCTTCGCGCCTGGCACAGCCGTGGCTGCGCGCATCCAGCGATGCCTGCATCCTCAACCTGTCATCGATCGCCGCACAGCAGCCACGCCCCGGTGGCGCGCCCTACGCCGCCGCCAAGGCCGCGCTGTCGCACTACACCACCTCGCAGGCACTGGCGCTGGCCAAGGACCGGATCCGGGTCAACGCCATCGCACCCGGCTCCATCGAATTCGACGATGGCCTGTGGGATCGCCGCCGCATCGAAGACCCCGCGCTGTACCACGGCACCCTGGCGAAGATCCCGTTCGGCCGCTTCGGCCATCCGCGCGAGATTGCCGACGCCGTCCTGTTCCTGTGCTCGCCGCTGGCGCGCTGGATCACCGGCCATGTGCTCAATGTGGACGGTGGCCAGGTGTTGATGGGCTGACATCGGCACCCTGTAGCTGCCAACCTTGGCTGACATGCCTTTCGTCGACCAAGGTCGACACCTACCTCATCCTTGCACTTGCCGGGCATGGGATTGCCCGGGCAGAGGCACTATCATGTGCACACTGCCAAGGAGGACCCCGATGAGCGTGGCACCCCGACAGACAAGCGCCCTGGCCGTAGTCAGCCTGGTCATGGGCATCGCCAGCTGGACCGTCCTGCCCTTCGTGGCCAGCATCGTGGCCATCGTCACCGGTCACATGGCCCGCGCCGAGATCCGCCGCCGCCCGCACGAACTGGAAGGCGACGGTTTGGCCGTCACTGGTCTTGTACTTGGCTGGGTGATGGTCGGCGCCGTGATCGCCGCCATCCTGGTCTTCATCCTGTTCTTCGGCGGCCTGGCCTGGCTCGCCGCGATGTCGAACTGATCGCCATGACCACTTCCGACAGCACTGAACGCTTCAGCAGCCGCGTCGCCGACTACGTCCGCTACCGGCCCGACTACCCGCCCGCCCTGCTGGAGTGGCTGCATGGCCCCATGGGCGTCAGCCACGAGGCCGTGGTCGCCGACATCGGCGCCGGCACCGGCATTTCCAGCCGCCTGTTCCTGGCCACCGGCCATCCGGTCATTGCGGTGGAGCCCAACGCCGCCATGCGCGCCGCGTCCGAGCAGTGGCTGGCACCGCAGTACCCGCAGTTCAGCGCCATCGACGGCCGCGCCGAGGCCACTGGGCTGGACGAAGCCAGCGTTGACCTGGTCAGCGTCGCGCAGGCCTTCCACTGGTTCGACACCGTGGCGGTGCGCGCCGAATGGCAGCGCATCCTGCGCCCGGGTGGCCAGGCACTGATCTACTGGAATTCGCGCCTGCTCGATGCCAGCCCGTTCCTGGTCGGCTACGAACAACTGCTGCTGGACTACGGCACCGACTACACCGCCGTGGCCGAGCGCTACCAGGACGACGCCACCATGCAGGCCTGGTTCGGCGCCGGGCTGCGCGGCATGGTGCAGCTGCCGAACGTGCAGTACCTGGATCTCGACGCCCTGCAGGGGCGCCTGCTGTCCTCCTCCTATGCCCCCCAACCCGGTCACCCGCGCCATGCGCCGATGATCGCCGCTCTGCAGGACCTGTTCGCCGCCCACGCGGTCGACGGCCAGGTTGCTTTTGAATATCGAACCCGAGCCTTCCTCGGCACGCTGGACTGAACCGACGCATGTATTCGCTTGCCCGCCCCTTCCTGTTCTCGCTCGACGCCGAGCGCGCCCACGGCCTCGGCCTGTCCGCACTGGACCTGGCCTACCGCACCGGCACCACGCCGCTGCTGGCCGCCCGCATCGCGCCGATGCCGAGCACCGTGTTCGGGCTGACGTTCCCCAATCCGGTCGGCCTCGCTGCCGGCCTGGACAAGAACGGCGAGCATATCGATGCACTGTTCGCGCTGGGCTTCGGCTTCGTCGAAATCGGCACCATCACTCCGCGCCCGCAGGCCGGCAATCCGCAGCCGCGCCTGTTCCGGCTGCCGGAACACAACGCGATCATCAACCGCATGGGCTTCAACAACGCGGGCGTGGATGCGCTGGTGCGCAATGTCGAACGCGCGCGCAACCGTCGCGGCCTGCTCGGCATCAACATCGGCAAGAACAAGGACACCCCCAACGAACAGGCCGTGGACGATTACATCGCCTGCCTGGACAAGGTGTATCCGCTGGCCGACTACATCACGGTCAACATCTCCTCGCCCAACACCGCCGGCCTGCGTGAGCTGCAGGAAGAGACCGCACTGCGCCAGCTGGTCAGCCAGCTGCGTGACCGCCAGGAAGCCCTGGCTGCGCAGCATGGTCGCCGCGTGCCGATGCTGGTGAAGGTGGCGCCGGACCTGAGTGAACGCGACATCGATGCCGCCGCGCGCGTGCTGGGCGAACTGCAGGTGGACGGCGTGATCGCCACCAACACCACCATCGACCACAGCAAGGTGGCCGGCGATCCGCTGGCCAACGAGGCCGGCGGCCTGTCCGGTGCACCGGTGCTGGAGCAGTCCACCCTGGTGCTGCGCCGCCTGCGCTCGCGCCTGCCCGAATCGGTGCCGCTGGTGGGGGTCGGCGGCATCCTGTCCGGTGCCGACGCCGTGGCCAAGATGGCCGCCGGCGCCGCGCTGGTGCAGTGCTACAGCGGCCTGATCTTCCGTGGCCCCGCCTTGGTCTCCGAATGCGTGGAGGCGATCCGTCGCCGCCGCGAGGCGCCGAGCCGCGGCGCGGTGGCGCCGCTGTGAGCGCGCCCATGGACACCACCGATGCAGCCGCACCGCTGCGCTGGACGCTCACCCGCAATGCGCCCCTGCAGGCACTGAACACCTTCCATGTGCAGGCCAGCGCGGCACAGCTGCTGGAACTGCACGACGCCGCCCTGCTGCCGGAAGTGCTGGCGCTGCCGGAAGTGGCCAGCGGCCCACTGCTGGTGCTGGGAAGCGGCAGCAACGTGCTGATCGCCGAGGACCTGCCTGGCACGGTACTGGTGTTCGGCAACCGTGACATCAGCTTCCTGGAACACCGCGCCGACCATGCGGTGATCCGCGCCGGCGCCGGCGTGCCCTGGCATGGACTGGTGATGTGGTCGCTGCAGGAGGGCCTGTCCGGCCTGGAGAACCTGGCGCTGATTCCCGGTACGGCCGGTGCTGCGCCGATCCAGAACATCGGTGCCTATGGCGCGCAGGTTGGCGAGTTCATCCAGGCCGTCGAGGCCTGGGACTGCCAGGAACAGGCCTGGGTGCGGCTGGACAACGAACAGTGTGGTTTCGCCTACCGCGATAGCGTGTTCAAGCAGCAGATGGACCGTTACCTGATCACTGCCATCGAGCTGAAGCTGCCATTGCTGCATGACCTGCGCATGGACTACGCCGGCATCCGCGAGGAACTGCAGGCACAGGGCGTGGAACTGCCGGGTGCGGTAGACGTAGCCAATGCGGTGATCGCGATCCGCCGCCGCAAGCTGCCCGACCCGGACGTGCTGGGCAATGCCGGCAGCTTCTTCAAGAACCCGGTACTGCCGCTGGAACAGGTCGACGTGCTGCTGCAGCACTTCCCCGACCTGCCGGTGTTCCCGTCCGACCAGGACGGCAAGCGCAAAGTCTCGGCGGCCTGGATGATCGAGTCCTGCGGCTGGAAGGGCTTCCGCGAAGGCGACGCCGGCGTGGCCGCCAGCCACGCGCTGGTGCTGGTCAACCATGGCAACGCCAGCGGTGCAGAGTTGCTGGCACTGGCACGCCGCATCTCGGCCTCGGTGCTGGAGAAATTCGGCGTGCCGATCGAACCGGAGCCCCGCCTGCTCGGCGCGCAGTGGTGAACACCCCCGCCCTCTCCCCAGGCGCCACCCCGATGCGGGCGGCGCTGCTGATGCTCGGCAGTACGATGGCGTTCGGCCTGATGGCGGTGGCCATCCGCTATGCCACGCGCTACGTGCCGACCCAGGAAGTAGCGTTCTTCCGCAACGCCTTCGGCCTGCTGGCCCTGTTGCCGATGCTGTTGCGCCCGGGCCATGCGCCGCTGAAAACCCAGCAGCTGCCGCGCTATTTCGTGCGCAGTGCGATCGGCCTCGGTTCGATGCTGTGCGCGTTCTGGGCGCTGGGCCACCTGCCTTTGGCGCAGGCGGTTTCGCTGTCGTATTCCACGCCGCTGTTCGTCACGATTGCCGCCGTGCTGTGGTTGGGGGAAACCGTGCGCGTGCGGCGCTGGGCTGCGGTCGTGGTCGGCTTCATCGGCGTGCTGGTGATCGTGCGCCCCGGTACCGCCGGCTTCACTGCGGGCAGCCTGGTGGCGGTGGCTGCCGCCGTGCTCAGCTCATTGGTGGCGATCCAGATCAAGCAGCTGACCCGCATCGACAGCGCCGACACCGTGGTGCTCTACACCTACGTGTTCTGGGTACCCCTGTCGCTGGTGCCGGCCCTGTTCGTCTGGGTCTGGCCGACCGGCATCGCCTGGCTGTGGCTGCTGGCCACCGGCGTACTCGGCACCATCGGCCAGCTGCTGTGGACGCGGGCGCTGCGGCTCGGTGAAGTCTCGGCGCTGACCCCGATCAGCTTCCTGCAGCTGCCGCTGGTAACGCTGCTCGGCTGGCTGTTGTTCAACGAAAGCGTGGATCGCTGGACGATCATCGGCGCCGGCATCATCCTCGCCGCGAACGCCTACATCGCCCACCGCGAAGCGGTGTTGTCGCGGCGTGCCGCCAGCGCCGCAGCCTCGGCAGCAGCCAAGCCCGCAGAATGAAAACCATCTGCATGGACAAGCCATGGGTTGTGCATGAACGGGTCATGGGTAGAGTCGACTGTTAGTCGACTATCGCGCGCAGCGCGGGCTTTGCCTGTTCCAATCGAAGAGCAGTCGACTAACAGTCGACTCTACCTGGGCGATCCTGGCAACCTGGGCGATCCTGGCAACCCGGGCGCCAGGCAACGGCCAGGAACCTAGCCCAGCGCGCGATACGCACGCTCCGCAGCATCGAACACATTGCCCGGCGCGAACTGTTCGCCCAGATAGTGCAGCGACTGCCGCCGCAAGGGAGGCGAACGCTCCTCTCCATCGCTCCCCAGCAACACCTGCTGGAACTCGATCAGGTCCTGCAGGATGCGCCAGTGCCGGTACCAGGCGATCCAGCGCGGGTCGCCACGGTCGCTGCCGTAGCCCTCCTCGAAGCCCAGTGGACTCTCGCGCCCCCAGCGCCCGCCAACAGCGGCACCGATGAACATCAGGTCACGCTCGCGCGGGGCCAGCGACAGGCCATCCCAGTCGATCAGGTGCAGGCCACCGTCATTGCCCATCAGCAGATTGCCGGCATGCAGATCGGTATGGCACAGGTGCAGGTCAGCCGGAACCTCCTGCAATGCCGCGTGCAGCTGCAGTGCCTGCGCGTGCAGCGCGGTGATACGCGCATGCTGCCGGTCCCATACGGAAACGAATGCACGGCCCAGCCCATCCTTTGCAGCCGCAAGACCCTCGCCGGCCAGCCACTGCCCAACGGTCTCAAGTGCCGCAGTTTCCAGCCGCGCGGTCGGTAGCGCACGCTGCAGTTCGGTCGGCAGCTGCGACGCGTGCAGGCGCCGCAGCACCTCGCCCAGGCGCCGCCACTGCCTATGGCTCAACGCCGCCTCGAACCCGGACTGGCCTTCGATGTAAGGGAACAGGGTGAACTGCAATCCCCAACGCTGCACCGACGCACCACCGGTCAACGCCGGCCACGGGGCAACGATTTCATCGATGCCCAGCGTACCGCGCAGCCAGTGCAGGCTGTCCCATACCGCCGGATCAACCTGGTACGTGCGGCATTTCAGCCACCATTGCCCGTGGCGCGCGTCGACACGATACACGCTGGCATTGGCGTCGGCGCCCACCGGGCGCGGCACCACGGCGGTGGCGGTAATGCCATAGGATTGTTGCAGAACTTCGCCGAGATGCTGCGCCGAAGCGAATGACATGGATGCAAGCGGAAAGTAATACCTGCCGCCACTATCGCAGATGCGTTCGCCGCGACACAGACATGTCCGTCACAACATCACCTCGGCGCGACCAAAGGACTAGCCCGCGATGCGCCGCATCATCGCTTCCAGCGGACCGCGTGCGAACCGCCACGACCACAGCCACGCCGCGCCTGTCGCCAGCATCAGGAACAACAGCGCCCACAACAGCACCGACGCAAGCGAAGCACGCCCATCAAGCAGGCCGAGGCTTTCCAGTGTTCCCATGCCCAGCAGGATGTGGCCGACATAGAGCGTGAGGGTCATGCGCCCTGCCGCCGTGAACGGCTCCAGCCAGTCGCCCGGATGTACCCGTACCAGCCACAGGCAGGCGGCGATGACACTGCAGGCCGCGCCCGCACCGGTAAGCACGTAGGCGGGGCCCGGCGGCATCGGTTGCGTCCCCAGCCACGCCTGCCATGGCGTTCCCTGCGCAAGATGCTGCACGCCCTGGCCCGCACCGATCAACAACACGCCCAGCACCAGCAGTGCACGCTGCACCCGCGGTTGCGACAACTGCAGCCGCGCCAGCAACATGCCCAGCAGGAAGAAGCACAACCAGGGCAGCAGCGGATGGAAGCCATTGAACAGCAGGTTGCGCGCCACACCTGGCCATTGCCAGAGGCCGGCGTACTCCAGCGTCTGCCAGTTCCATCCCTGGCTGTAGTCCCAGTGCAGCAGCGCCCAGAACGAACAGGCGGCAAGGCCAACGATGCTGGCCAGCAACACCTGCGGCGAGGCCCGCAGCCACACCACGGCCAGCGCGAAGTACACCGCGTAGTAATGCAGGATGTCGGCGGGGAACACGGTCAGGTTGAGCAGGCCCAGCACCAGGAGGAACAGTGCGCGCCGCCAGGTCTGCACGCTGGCCGGCCACCATTGCTGCCGCTGCGTGGCCAGCACCAAGCCAAGACCGGCCAGGGTGACGAAGGTCGCCGACGCCTTGCCTTCCAGCAGATGGAAGAATCCCGCCAGCCAGCCCGCTTCTTCTGCGGGAACGGCCATCGCCAGGCGGAAGTTGACCAGCACCATGCCGGACAGCGCCAGATAGCGGGCCAGATCCAGGCCGTGCAGCCGCCGGTCGTCGGCGCTCATGCGCGTGCCCCGAGCAGCCGCGTCAGCAGGCCCAGATCCAACGGCGCGCCATCCGCATCGCCCCCCTCGGCCAGGCCCCGGCGCAGCGCGTCGCTCTCGATGGCGTCCAGCAGCACCTGCGACTGCACTCCCGGTGTCAACGCCGGGCGCCGACGTTCGCGCTGCGCCACGCGCTGCAGCGCCTCGGCCAGCGCCTCGTGCAGTTGCCTGCGATTGGCCGCGAAGGCCTCGGCCACAGCGGGATTGCGCGCACTCTCGGCCAGCACTTCAACGGCAAGCATCGCCCATTCCGGCTGCCGGCACAGTGCGTGGAACTCCTGCAGGAACGCCAGCACCTGTGCGCGGTCGCCGTCAGACACGGCCAGGCGCCGCAGCAACGGTGCCAGTTCTTCGCTTTCGGCCACCGCCACCGCAAGGATGATCGCTTCCTTACCCGGGAAGTGGTTGTAGAGATTGCCCAGGCTGACGCCGGCCGCCTGCGCGATGTCACGCATGCTGGTCTGGTGGAAGCCCTTGACGAGGAAGCACTGCAGGGCGGCCTGCAGGATCTGCGCGATGCGTTGCTCGTTGCGGTCGGTTCGGCTCATGGCGCAAATAGTGAACGAACGTTCGTCCATTTAATAGATGCACGCCAGGCCATCGCCGGGCTTCGTTCAGCCAACCTTGACCTCAACTGCGGTTGAGGCCCGATGCTGCGCGGCCTGCCCCATCCCCTCCCGGAGCTCCTGCATGCCACGGATGATCGCCACCCTGCTTGACAGCCGCGTGCTGTGGTTCCTCGCCCGCCTGCTGCTGGCCGTGGTGTTCCTGTCCTCGGGCCTGGCCAAGCTGATGGCGTGGGGCAGCAGCGTGACCGAAACTGAGGCGGCCGGGTAAGGCCGCCAATGCACAACAAGGAAGCAACATGAAATTGATGGTCATCGGCGCCAGCAGGGGCCTGGGTCGGGCGTTCGTTGAAGGTCTGTGCCAGCCCGGCGACACCGTTGTCGGTGTCTCGCGCACTCGCCCGCGCGACATCGCCTGCCCAGAAGGCGTCGCACTGCAATGGATCGAAGCCGACCTGTCCCAGCCTGCAGTCGCTGCCAATCACATCGCAGCGCAGGCGCCCGCTGATCTGGATGTGCTGATCCACAACCTGGGCATCTGGGAAGAGAAGGCCTTCAGCGACGAGTACGCCTTTCTCGATGAAAGCGATGCCGCGCTCACCCAGCTGGTTGACGTCAACATCACCGCGACCCTGGTGCTGCTGCAGCGCCTGCTGCCGCGCGTTCTGGGTGCATCGCGCCCACAGCTGGTACTGACCGGCTCGACCTCGGCCCTGCCACGCAGCGGTCGCCCGGAAGTCGCCTTCGGTGCCTCGAAGTTCGCACTCAACGGCATCGCCGATGCCCTGCGCGAAGGCTTCCGTGACCGCCGCCTGGCCGTGACCAGCCTGCAGCTGGGCTACCTCAATACCGACGATGCACTGTCGGTTCCCGTGGCAGCGGCGGCAGCGCGCGGCGATGGCGAACTGGTGCCGGTGCACGACGTGGTGGCGATGGTGCGCGCCCTCCTGCAACTGTCGCCGTCCGGCTTCGTGCGCGAACTGGTACTGCCCGCCATCGCCGACCCGCGCTACTGACCGCCGCCGCCCAGACCAGGTGCATCCTCTTCGCGCAGCAGGTACCCCAGCACGACGGCGCAGATCACGGTCGCCGTCGCCAGGACGAACAGCTGGCCACGGACGGCCTCCATGTAGGCCTGGGCCAGCATCGCTGGTGAAACGCCAGGCAACGCGTCCGCCGCACCCGCAAGATCTCCCATGGACAGCCTGTGCGCGGCAGCACGGGCTACGCCACCGGCATCCAGCGCCGCACTCGCGCCGATGCGGGCCGAGAGCATGATGCCGACAAGGGCCAGGGCGATTGCATCACCGGCCAGGCGCATTGCATTGAAGATGCCGGCAGCCATGCCGGCCTGCTCTTTGCCGACCACGCTGACTGCCAGGCCATCCATGATTCCCCAGGGCAGACCGATGCCGATGCCGATCACCAGCATCGGCATCCAGCGCGCCTGCGGGGATGGGAGTTCCATCGCAAGCCATGCCAGGCCCAGTGCTGCGATCAGCAGGCCGGCACAGCACAGCGCCCGCGCCGGCATCCAGCGCAGCAGGCAGCCCGCAGCCAGCGGAACAACCAGCAATGGCGCAGACAACGCTGCCATTGCCAGTCCTGCCCCGGTGGGCCGCAATCCTTCGACACCGATGAAGCCGGCCGGCAGCACCACCAGCAGGACGACGTAGGAAAACGCAGGCGCTGCGGCCAGAATCTGCACGCCGACAAAGCGCCGGTTGCGGAACAGCGCGAGGTCCAGCAGCGGCGCTCGGCGGGAACGCTCCACGGCAATGAACACGGCCAGTAGCACGACCGCGAGCAACAGCAATGCAAGCGTCTGCAGATGCATTGGACCGCGCTCCGGAAGCAGGATCATGGCGTAGGTGAGTGAACCCAACGCCAGCATGAAGGTGACGGCGCCCGGCCAATCCAGGTGCGGCGAACCGGCGTTCCTGGATTCGACACATGACACGGCGGCCAAAGGCAAGATCAGGGCGGCCAGCAATGCAGGCAGGAAAAACACCCATTCCCAGCCCAGCGCATCGATCAGCCCGCCTGCCAGCAGAGGACCGCCGGCGGCCCCCGCGCCAAAGGTGGTTCCGATCAGGCTGAAAACCCTGGCCCGCGCCTGGCCGTCGAACACCTGCGCCAACGATGCCATCGCGCCGGCAAACGCTGCCGACGCCGCCATTCCCTGAAGCAGTCTCAGAGCATTGATCCATGCCACGTCGGGCATCAGGGGAATCAGGCCTGTCACCACCGCAAACAACGCACCACCCAGAATCCAGATCCGGCGTCTGCCATGCAGGTCGGCCAGCCCGCCGGCCACCAGCGTGGTACAGCCATAGGTCAACAGGTAGGCATTGATGACCCAGGAAAGCTCTGCCGGAGAACCTCCCAGCGCGGCCCGGATCGCGGGAACCGCCACGGCAGGGCTGGCAATGCTCAAGGGAATGGTGAGCGCGGTCAGGCAGCCCGCCAACACCAACCCAAGGCGTGATGATCCGGCAGTCTCGGCAGAGGCAACAGACATGTCGATGAAGCGCTGGCGTGGCCAAGCGCCACGACATTGATGCTATCGGCGACGCTATTCTGGAAAAATCCACCAAGTGGTACATACTTTGATGACACAAACGTCATCAATCACCCCCATGGACAGCTTTGCCGGCCTCAGCCTCTTCGTTCTGGTTGCCGAGGCGCGCAGCTTCGCGGCCGCAGCGCGACAGCGTGGCATCACGCCCTCGGCGGCAAGCAAGACCATCGCCCGGCTCGAGGAGCGCCTGGGACGCGCCTCCTGAATCGCAATACACGCAGTGTCAGCCTCACTGCCGAAGGCGAGCAGTTTCTTGAACGATGCCGTCGCATCATGCTGGAGGTCACGGCCGCAGAGCGCGAGCTGACCGACGCCCACGCCGCGCCCAGCGGTCGCCTGAAAGTCAGCCTCCCACTCGCAAGCGGACTGATGCTGCCCGTGCTTTCGGCATTTGCGCACCGCTTCCCCGCCGTCGAACTCGACCTGCACTTCAGCGATCGTCTTGTCGATGTCATCGAAGAAGGTTTCGACGCAGTGGTCCGGACAGGCAGTCCCGCCGACTCCCGGCTGCACGGCCGCAACCTCGGCAGTACCCGGCTGCGCTGCGTAGGCGCCCCTGCCTACTTCGCCAGGCGCGGCACGCCACAGCACCCGGACGACCTGGGCAGCCACGCATGCCTTCTCCATCGCTTTCCCGGCACCGGCCTGATCGAACGTTGGCCACTGACGGCGCAAGAGGGTGGCCAGGAGACGCGGCTGGCACCGGCCATGACCGCCAACCATCTTGAGACGATCCTGCACATGGCCATTGATGGCCATGGCATCGCCTGCCTGCCCGACTTCGCCGTCCGCGATGCGCTCGACCGCGGTGTGCTCGTCAGTGTCCTGGACCCATGGAGCACCGAACAAAGCATCTTCTGGGCACTCTGGCCAAGCCATCGCCATCAGCAGCCCCGCGTGCGCGCGTTCGTCGATTTCATGGCCGAACACCTCCTGCCCCGGGGCGGCCAGTGCAATTGAACCTGCGCGCTGCTGCGACTACGCTGCTCGTCACTGGCCGTCGGTCACAGGCGGGAACCTGCTATGGATGCGCTTTCACGGGTTGCGGCCCAGGTCCTGGACAGCGCCCTGCCCAGCCTGCCGCTGTACCTGCTGCAGGCCACGGCGGTGATCGGCATGATCGGCGTGCTGCTGATCGCCACCCGTCGCGCCGGCCACGCCATTGAAGGCCGCCGCCTGTACGTGGGCGTAGCGCTGGGCCTGATCTACCTGTTCAACTCCTGGTTCGTGGCCCGCTATACGCAAGGGGTGGTCAAGCTCCATCTGGGCTTCGACATCCTGCTGGTCAGTGGCCTGCTTGGCGGCTGGCGCGGCGGACTGGCCTGCCTCGGCGCCAGCCTGCTGGCCCGCTATCAGTTCGCCGGCACGCTGTACTTCCTGCCTGCTGGCCTGGAGGCCGCACTGCAGATGATGGCAGGCGTCTGGCTGCGCAGGCGCCTGCATCCACGCATGCTCAACGAACTCTCGCTGCGCATGATCCTGCAGGCCTGGGGCGTACGTATCGCCGTCACCGCGTTCGGCCTGGCCCTGGGCGTGGCGATCATCGGCGCCGATCTGCTGCCGGTGGAAGAGCTGGCGATCCAGCGCCTGCTGGCGCTGCCGCTGTCACTGCTGATGCTGGGCGCGGTGTTCGCACTGGTCTACAACGATGCGCAGATCGACGCGCAGCGCCAACGCGAACAGGCCTGGCTGCGTATCGACCCGATCAGTGGCCTGCCCAACATGCGCGCGCTCGGCGAACGCCTGCAGCACTTCTGGCGCGACAACGACGACATCGGCAAGGCCTGCCTGATCGTGGCCGAGATGGGCAACCTGCGCGATCTGCGCCTACGCTACGGTCCGCTGCAGGACAACGGCCTGTGGCAGCGCGAAAGCACCAATGACGTGCATCGGTTGCTGCCCACGCTGCCGGCCGGGCAGCTGGAGATCTATCAGTTCGGTGATGCCGCACTGGCGATCCTGGTGCGCGACCTGACCCTGCCCGAACTGCGCACGCAACCACAGATCACCGAGCTGGCCAGCAACCTGGCTGACCGGGTCGGCCGTGACTGGCCGGGCTTCCGCCCGTTGTTCCGTTGTGCGGTGGTCGAACTCAAGCCACCCACCGATACAGACGATGGCCACCTGCCGTTCCGCGCGATCACCCTGGCGCTGAGTGCGATCGAATCGGGCGTGGTGTTCTTCGATGATCCGATCCAGCGCGACAGCGAGATCGACGCCCTGATCGAGAGCTCGCTCGAAGGCTGGTTGCAGCAGGGGGATGCGCCGCTGTGCTACCAGCCCAAGCATCGCCTGCAGGACCGCCGGCTGGTGGGCGCCGAAGCACTGCTGCGCATGCGCGATACCGAGGGCAGGATGATTGCACCGATGCGGGTGATCTCCCTGCTGCGCCGCCATGGGCGGTTGGCCGAGCTGGAATGGGCCACGCTGCAGTCGGCCATCCATTTCCTGCAGCAGTGCCGGCGCGATGGTGCGGCGCTGACCGTTGCCGTCAATGTTTCCGCCGAATCCCTGCGCCAACCCGGCTTCGGCCAGCGCCTGCAGGAACTGCTGCAGCTGCACGATGTGCCTGGTGCGATGCTGCGCCTGGAGATTGTCGAATGGACCGAGATCGTCGAGCGCGACGTGGTCGATGCCAACATCGCGCAGTTGCTGGCGGCCGAGGTCAGCCTGTCGCTGGATGATTTCGGCGCCGGCTACTCAACCCTGATCCTGCTTTCGCAGCTGGCCATTGCCGAGGTCAAGATCGAACAGGCGCTGATCGCCACGCTGTCCGACGCCAAGTCGCAGTCGATCGTGCGCTTCATCGTCGAAGTCGCGCACCGCTGCGGTGCGGTTGTCGTGGCCGAGGGCACCGAGACCCTGGCGCAGGAACAACAACTGCGTGCACTGGGCGTGGATGTCGGCCAGGGCTATCTGTACTCGGCAGCGCTGCCGGCCGACGAGTTCCGCCGTTTCGCCGCCAACTAGACTGCGTAGAAGCCCAGGAACATCGCCACCGCCGACTCGGCCACGCGTGCACGCTCCTGCGCATTCAACGGCGCCTGCCCCATCGTCACCTGCGGCCAGAACGCGAAGCTCTTCACCAGGCCGTGCAGCTGGTGGCCGGCAAATTCCGGATCGACCTCGCGCAGCCGGCCATCGGCGATGGCCGCGCGGATCCAGGCACTCTCGCCGCTTTCCTTCTCGCCCATGCGGCAGACGATGGCCTGCGCGCGCTCCGGCGAATGGATGATCTCGGCCATCGCCACCCTTGCCAGATCAATGAAATTGGCATCACTGAGCAGTTCCAGCTTCTGCCCCAACAGCTGCAGCAGTTGCGCCTGCAGGGTCTGGTCGGCGCGGTACGGCAACGTATCACTGGCTACGCTGCGTTCCCACAGCTCCTCCAGGATCATCGAGAACAGCGCTTCCTTGCTCGGGAAGTGGTTGTAGACGGTGCGCTTGGAGACCCCGGCCACCTCGGCAATGCGGTCCATGCTGGTCGCCTCGTAGCCCGAGGCACG
Source organism: Stenotrophomonas sp. 59 (assembly GCF_030291095.1). Classification (NCBI taxonomy): domain Bacteria; kingdom Pseudomonadati; phylum Pseudomonadota; class Gammaproteobacteria; order Lysobacterales; family Lysobacteraceae; genus Stenotrophomonas; species Stenotrophomonas sp. 59. The sequence continues at coordinate 1,927,461 of NZ_CP127408.1, read as the reverse complement.
GAACTCCTCCACCGCCGCGCGCACGATGGCTTCGCGTTTGCGGTCGGTCAGGCGTTGCGGGGCATGGGACATGGCGGAAACCGGATAGCTGAACGGACACCGACATTTTACACCCGGCAGTGTACTTTTCAAAAAACGGAAACTACACTGTGCAGTGTACTCAGCGGACGTCACCCATGAAGCGCCTGCTCCTTGTCCTCCTGCTTGGAATCCTCGCCGTGACCGCCTACACCTTCTGCAAGTCCTGGTCTCTCCCCGACTTCCCCGACTCGCCGCAGTACCGCGACGGCAAGTTCCGCAACGCCCTGCCGAAGCCGGCAATGGGCCTGCGCGACGGCCTGGAGATCTGGTGGACCTTCCTGTTCAACAAGCCCAAGGGCACCGTGCCCAACCATCCGATCCCGGTGCAGCCGCTGGACCGTGCCACGCTGGACGCTGCGCCGGACCGCAGCCTGTTCCGCATCGGCCATTCCACGATCCTGTTGAAGCTTCGCGGCCAGTACTGGCTGACCGACCCGGTGTTCTCCGAGCGCGCCTCGCCGGTGCAGTGGATGGGACCGGCCCGCTTCCATGCGCCGCCGATCAGCATCGACGAGCTGCCGCCGATTGCCGGCGTGATCCTCTCGCACAACCACTACGACCACCTCGACCACGCCGCCGTGATGCAGTTGGCCGGCAAGACCGCGCGCTTCATCGCACCGCTCGGCGTGGGTGACCAGCTGATCGCCTGGGGCGTGGATGCCAGCAAGGTCGAACAGCTGGACTGGTGGCAATCCACCGAAGCCAACGGCCTGCGCCTGACCGCCACCCCGGGCCAGCATTTTTCCGGCCGCGGGCTGGGCGACAGCGACCGCAGCCTGTGGGCGTCGTGGGTGATCCAGGACGGCGACTTCCGCATCTTCTTCAGCGGCGATACCGGTTACTTCGACGGCTTCAAGGCCATCGGCGAAAAGTACGGTCCGTTCGACCTGACCATGATCGAAACCGGTGCCTATGACCCACGCTGGGCGTTCGTGCACATGCAGCCGGAACAGACCCTGCAGGCGCACCTGGACCTGCGCGGCAAATGGCTGCTGCCGATCCACAACGGCACCTTCGACCTGGCCCTGCACGAGTGGCAGCAGCCGTTCGAACGCATCACCGCGTTGGCCGCAGCGAAGAACGTGCCGGTGGCCACGCCGATGATGGGCGAAGCGCTCGACATGCAGGCGCCGGAGGCGGGCACGCGCTGGTGGGAGACGGTGGAGTTGTAACCTGCATCTCCCGTGTGCGCCGGCCTGGTCCGGCGCTACGCCTTTGGCCCCAACCTGTGTGCTTCCCGGGCCAGGTTGAGCTGCAACGCGGCTGCGGCAAGTTCCATCAGTTCCGAGGTGACTTTCCCGCTGCCGCGCGCCTGCAGCCAACCGAGGATGTCGGCCAGATGCCAGATCGAAGTGGTTCCCTCGTGAACCGGAGATGGAAACGACTGTGGATTGGCGAGCATCAGCTTGCGCATGTTCTGCCGTGACACCCCCAGCAGGTCGGCGACATCAGTCAGTCCCACCAGATCGGGGCTCACCTCGACCAGCTCGGCCCCCGGTACGGCGCGATGCACGTCATCCAGCGCCGATGCCAGTGCAGCACCGGCGTTGTCCGCCTCGCGACAGAAGGCCAACGCCATCCGGCCCGGCCGCCCGATGCCCAGCAGCGCATCATCGCAGCCCGATTCCGCCAGGCGCCGCTCCAGAATGTCACCATCGTCGTATGCGCCTGGCACGCGGTACTTCAGGGTGAAATTGAATTCCATAATTTACCCGCCTCGTCTCCGCCTGGGCCACTGTTCATTGCTCGCGGCTGCAGTTCTCCACAACGCGGCGCAGCGCTCTGGCGTGGTTGCAGCCGCTCCGCGGCGTGCTCCAGATGCTCACGACGCAGAATTCTCCGCACCGGCATTCGCTGTCGTTGTAGGCGCAGTACATCCGCCCCCACGCATGGCTGCCGCCTACCCGCAATCTCCAACCCCTCGCTTCCGCGAATCGCAATGCGGCTTCAACGTCCTTGTCGGGGTGACGCACACGAGACATCCGCCTTCTCCGAAGTCTGCACCCGCCAGAAGAAAGTTGTCAAATGACAACCCTCTCTACTGACCGATCTTCACCGAACGTAGCCCATCCAGAGGGCGCGTCCAGAGCCGCTTCCGTCACCGCGCTGTTCCCTTTCATCTCCTCGCTCGTCGAAGGGCTATTGCACTGCGTCATGTAACCGATTACATCCCTTGCTAGCGTAGGGCTCGCCCGATTCCGGTCGAACCTGCGAGGCTGTCCGTAATGACGTTGCGCGCCGAACGCTCCAAGGTCTCCCGCTCAGCTCTCCCATGGCAATCTGCCGCCCCCCTGCTGTTGGCCGCCCTCACCGCTGCCGCGCAGGCACAGACCCTTCCCCCGCGCAGTCAATGGCAGGCCAGCAGTTCCTCGCAGCAGGTGCCGGCAATGGCCATCAGCCACCTGATCGACTGCGACCCGAAGACCGTCACCGGCGGTGCCTTCAGTCCTGGCCACTGGTTCCAGATCGATCTGGGGGCCCCCGCGATGATGGCCGGCGTACGCCTCACCTGGGATGTATCCAACCCGGAAGGCTATTCGCTGCAGACCTCGCTGGACGGCCAGCAGTGGCAGACCGCCTACACCATGGCCGATTCGCTGGGCGACGTGGAAACGCTGTATTTCGCACCACGCCAGGCACGCTACCTGCGGCTGGCCAGCCCACAGCGCACCTCCGACTGGGGCGTGTCGATCTTCGAGATGGAGCCACTGGACAGCACACTCAGCGCTCGCATCGGCGGTGTCGATGCGACGCAGGCAGCCGCACTCTGGCAAGGCGGCAGTCCGGTCGCCCTGCCGACCGGGAAAGGTGGCAGCCACACGCTCGACATCACGCTGCCGCGCACGCAATCCACGGCTGGCCTGGCAGTGGAATGGGCCGATGGCGCGCGCGGTGTGGCCCGCCTGCAGGCACAGGACGCCCAAGGCCGCTGGCAGGAACTGGCCCACGATGCGCAAGCGGCAGATCACAAGCAGAGCTGGCTCGCCGCCAGTACCGCGCAATCCGTGCGTGCATTCCGCCTGAGCGTGGATGGCCCTGCACCAACGGTGGCACGCCTGCGCCTGCTCGGGCCGAAGGCGGTGATGACGCCGATGAAGCAGTACCAGATTGCCGCCAGCGGTGCGCAGCGCGCGTTGTTCCCGGCCTCGCTGCAGATGCAGCAGACCTACTGGACCGCTGTCGGTGTGCATGCCGGGCGACAGAAATCGATCTTCGACGAGTACGGCAACCTGGAAGCGTTCAAGGGCGCGCCGCTGGTGCAGCCGATCTGGCGCAGCGCCAATGGGAGCACTGCAGGTGCCGCCGGGCAGAACGTGCAGCATGCATTGCGTGATGGCTGGAAGCCGATGCCCTCCGCCACCTGGTCGCCGCAGCCCGGGCTGGAACTGCGCAGCGAAGTGTTCGCCATCGAACGTGATGGCCAGCCGGTGACCTTCCTGCGCCACCGCCTGCACAACACCGGCAGTACCAGGATCGAAGGCACGCTCAGCCTTGTCGTGCGCCCGATGCAGATGAATCCGCCGTGGCAGAACGGGGGGCTTTCGCCGATCCGTGAAGTGACCATCGATGGGCAGGCGGTGCGCATCAACGGGCGAACGTTGTTGCGCTCGCTCACGCCGGTATCGGCGTCCGGTGCGGCAGCCTTCGGCAAGGACGGCGCAACGGAAATCACCTCGGCCCTCGCCGCTGGTCGGCTGCCCTCCACCCAGCAGGCACGCGATGAGCAGGGTCTGGCCGCCGCCGCTCTGGACTACCGTATCTCGCTGGATCCGGGTGCCAGCGATGCCGTCGTGGCCGCCTTCCCGCTGGGTACTGCCGCCGCCGATACCAATGGTGTGCTGCCCGAGGCACCACCGCTCGATCTGGCCTCGCTGCCGCGCGACGCCAGCACGGCATTCGACACCCTGGCCACGCAGGTTTCAACAGACTGGCAGGCACGGCTGGGCCAGGTCGGCCTGCGCCTGCCCGATCCCTCTCTGGTGGACATGCTGCGCGCGCAGGCCGCCTACATGCTGATCAACCAGACCGGCCCAGCCATGCAGCCCGGCCCGCGCAACTACAACCGTTCCTTCATCCGCGACGGCATGGCCACCTCGGCGGTGCTGCTGCGCATGGGCGAAGCCCGCGTAGCGCGCGACTACCTGGCCTGGTACAGCGAACACGGGGTGCATGCCAACGGCCTGGTCTCGCCGATCCTCAACGACGATGGCAGTGTCAACACCGGTTTCGGTTCGGACATCGAGTACGACAGCCAGGGCCAGTACGTCGCGCTGGTGGCCGATGTCGCGCGCCTCGATGGCGGGCCCGGGTCGGTGCGTGCCTATCTGCCGAAAGTGAAAGCGGCGCTGCGCTTCCTGCAGGAACTGCGCGAGCGCACGCTGGTGCCCGGCTACAAGGCCGATCAGCCGGCGCCGGAGCGCTTCGCGGGCATTCTTGCGCCGTCGATCAGCCACGAGGGCTACCCCTCGCCCACCCACAGCTACTGGGATGACTACTGGGGACTGAAGGGCTGGCACGATGGCGCATGGCTGGCCGAATCGCTGGGCGACCACGAGACCGCAGTGTGGGCACGCGAACAGTACACGATGCTCTACGACGCGCTGCACGCCTCGATCCGGGCGACGATGGCGTGGAAGGACATCGACTTCATTCCGTCCTCTGCCGATCTGGGCGATGGTGATCCCACCGGGGTATCGATCGCGCTGGACCCCACCGGGGCGCAGAGCGTACTACCAGCCGAGGCACTGCGGACCACCTTCGCCCGTTACCTCAAGGATGTGCGCAAGCGCAGCCAGCCAGGCGCGCTGTACGCCTACACGCCGTACGAGATCCGCAACGTGCTGAGCTACGTGCACCTCGGCCAACCACAGGTGGCCGACGAGCTGCTGCAGGGGCTTCTGCATGATCGACGCCCGCTTGGGTGGCAGGTACTGGCCGAAGTGGTGCATTCGCGGCTGCGCTTCCCGCGCTATCTCGGCGACATGCCGCACACCTGGATCGGCGCCGAGTACGGCCGCACGCTGTTCGGCATGCTGATGCGTGAAGACGATGATGCGCTGTCGCTGCTGCCGGGTACGCCGCCGTCGTGGGTGGCGGAGGATGGATTGGCGGTGGAACGCCTGCCGACCGCGTATGGCACGTTGCAGATGCAGGCGCGGCAGCGCGACGGCGTGCTGACGGTGGCGCTTGGTGAGGGGCTGCGCGGCGGGACGGCGGTGAAGGTCTGGTGGCCGGCGCGCACGATGCCAAAGGCGGTGCGTGTGGATGGTCGTAGCGTTTCCAACTTCGATGCCGAGGGTGTGCGGTTGGCAAAGCCGTTCAGGACGCTGGAGGCGCGTTGGTAGAGCAGCCGAGCATGGCTCGGCTCTACAGAAAGCAGATTCCGCGAGTAGATCCACGCCATGCGTGGATGCTTCTGCCGCGAACCGCGCGAACCGCGCGAACCGCAGCCGAGCATGGCTCGGCTCTACAAAGACGGAGGTAGCGCCGGGCAACGCCCGGCGTCATTGCAGCGTCGGCAACCCCGGTGGATTGGTCTGCGACTGCGGCACCGCCTCCTCGGCCACATTCCAGCGCTTCAGCGCCTGCGCGTAGGTGCCGCTGCCGATCTGCGTGTTCAACGCCTGCGTCACCGCATCGGCCAGGCCACTGCCTTTGCGCGTGGTCACCGAGATCGCAGCGGCGTTCGGCCAGCCACCGGGGAACAGGCCTACGCGCCGAACCTTGCCATCGCGTGCTGAGTACGCGCCGGTGGCATTGGGCTCGAACGAGACATCGGCGCGGCCGGTGATCACCGCCAAGCGCCCGACCACCGCGTCGTCGAAGTACTGGTACTCCACCGGTTTCAGGCCCGCGGCGATGTTCTGCTGGTCCCACTGGCGCAGGATCTGGTCCTGGTTCGTGCTGGCGCCGACCACCACCTTCAGCCCGGCCACATCGGCGGGCTTTTCGATCTTCTGGATCGGCCCGTCAGTGCGCGTGTAGATGCCCAGCAGGTCGTAACGATAGCTGGAGAAATCGAACTTCTTCTTGCGCTCTTCAGTGACCGTCACGTTCGACAGCACTGCATCGTACTTGCCCGACTCCAGCCCCAGCGGCCAATCGGCCCATGCCACCGGCACGATCACCAGCTTCAGGCCCAGCGCATCGGCGATCAGGCGCGCGATGTCGGGCTCGATGCCGACCACGTCCTTGCTGTCGGCGCCGTAGTCGGCCAATGGCAACTGTCCCGGATGGGTCGCCACGGTGAACGCCCCCGGCGTGACGAAGCGGTAGCCGGCGGGAATCAAGGCCTGCGCCTTGGGATCGAGCGTGCCCTTCAGCACCGTGCTGTTCGCTCCGGCCAGGCTGGTCGCGGCCACCGCCGCAGCCTCCGGGGCCTGGCGCACGCGCGAGTAGACGATGCCGGCGATGCCGATGACCAGCACACCTGCGATCAACAAGGTACTGCGTGAGGGACGACGGGGTGCTGCAGGGCTCATGGCATTCCTTGAGGTTTACAGGGTCTTGGCCAGGAAATCGGCCGTGCGTTGCTGGCGCGGGCGCTCGAACAACGCCTCGGGCGTGCCCTGCTCGATCACCCGGCCCTGGTCCATCATCACCACGTGGTCGGCCACTCGGCGGGCGAAGCCCAGCTCATGGGTGACGATCACCAGCGTGGTACCGGAGCTGGCCAACTCTTCGATCACACTGAGCACTTCCGCCACCAGCTCCGGGTCCAGCGCCGAGGTGGGTTCGTCGAACAACAGCACCTTCGGCTGCAGCGCCAGCGCGCGGGCAATCGCGATGCGCTGTTGCTGGCCCCCTGACAACTGGCGTGGGAACGCATCGGCCTTGTCGGCCAGGCCGACCCGCTCCAGCAGCGTGCGCGCCTGCTCTTCGGCCTGCGCGCGCGGCACGCCACGCACGGCGATCGGCGCCTCGATGATGTTCTCCAGCGCGGTCAGGTGCGGGAACAGGTTGAAGCCCTGGAACACCATGCCGACTTCGGCGCGGCGACGGCGGATCTCACGCTCCGGCAGTTCGTACAGGGTGTCACCATCGCGTCGGTAGCCGATCAGCTGGCCACCGACAGTCACGTAGCCACTGTCGGCGCGCTCCAGGTGGTTGATCAGCCGCAGCAGCGTGGATTTCCCAGCACCCGAGGGGCCGATCAGCACGGTCACGCTGCCGGCGCGCAGGTCCAGGCTCACGTCTTCCAGCACCGGCTGCTCGCCGAATGCCTTGCCCACGCCGTGCAGCGATACCGCCGCACCCTCGCCCGCTTCGACCTGGGTGGCGATGCGCGGGCGGTTGGCCACGCGCGGTGCGGCATCGCTCTGCACGCGCTGAGGCGATGAGATGCGCGACACCGAGCGCTCGCGCTGCAGCTGGCCGCGCGCGAAGCGCTGCTCCACGCGCCGCTGCAGCAGCGACAGCACGGTCAGGATCACCAGGTACCAGACTGTGGCCACCATCAGCAGCGGCACCACCTCCAGATTGCGGCGGTAGATCACCTGCACGGTGTAGAACAGCTCCGGCAGCGCCAGCACGTAGACCACCGACGTGCTCTTGGCCAGGCCGATCACATCGTTGAACGCGGCCGGCAGGATCGAGCGCATTGCCTGTGGCAGGATGATGCGTCGCACTTGGCGACCACGCGGCAGGCCAAGGGCAGCGGCCGCCTCATACTGTCCGTGGTCGACCGAGAGAATGCCGCCACGGATCACCTCGGCCGAGAACGCTGCCTGGTTCAGGGTCAGACCCAGAACGGCCGCGGTGAACACGCCGATCAGCTGCGTGGTCGGGTACGAGAACAGGCTGATGCCAGTGAACGGCACGCCCAGCTCGATGGTGCTGTACAGGTAGCCCAGGTTGTTCAGCAGCAGCAACAGCACCAGCAGCGGGATCGAGCGGAACAGCCACACGTAGCCCCACGACACCGCCGACAGCAGCGGCGAGCCGGATACGCGGGCCAGCGCCAGCAAGGTACCCAGCGCGAAACCGAGGCCGGTACCAAGCGCGGTCAGCAGCAACGTGCGGCCGAGGCCTTCAAGCACCGGACGCGCGAAGAACCATTCGGCAAAGGTGCCCCAGCCCCAGCGCGGATTGCCAAGTACTGATTGAAGGCCGATCAGGATCAGCGCCAGCGCCAGCACCGTGCCAACCACCTGCAGCGGATGCCGGGCCGGTACGACCTTCAACTCGGGCGCTGGCGCTGGACGCGCGGTGATCCCCTCAAGCGCAGACGACGGCGTACTCATGCGTGGGCTCCGTGCAGCACTGTCTGGGACGGCGAAAGCACTGGCGCCGGTTGCCCAAGAAGCTTCTCGAACGGCAGGTGCGCGATGGTTTCAGGATCCGCGTCCAGATCGAACAGCGCGGTGTAGCCATGGCTGAGGTACAGGCCGACCGCCTCGGGCTGGCGGAAGCCGGTTGTCAGGAACACTCGCCGATAGCCCTGGCGTGCCGCCTGGTCTTCCAGCTCCTGCAACACGCGCCGCGCGATGCCCTGGCGGCGCAGCCCGGGCAGCGTCCAGATGCGCTTGAACTCGGCGGTATCCGGATCACGATGCGGCATGAAGGCGCCACCCGAGATGGCAGCGCCATCACGCAGCAGCAGCACGAACGCCCCTACCGGTGCGGCGAAGGCCTGCGCCGGGTAGCGCTGCAGTTCCTCGCGGGCGCTGCCGCCGATGCGGCGGCGCACGTCGGCGTAGCGGCTGTCGTACTCCTGCTCCAGGCCATCGAACAGTGGCCGTGCCAGCGGATCATCCACCGAGGTATAGAGGAAGCGTTCGTTGCTGCTCATGTCGCGTCCTTCACCAGATAGTCTTCGGCCAGCCGTGCCCACAGGCTGGCGGCGGGTGCGATGGCCGCGTCGTTGAACACATAGCGCGGGCTGTGCAGCGGGGCGCTGTCACCGTTGCCCACGAACACGAAGCTGCCGGGCCGCGCCTGCAGCAGGAAGGCGAAATCCTCGCTGGCCGTGCGCGGCGCAAACTCGGGAACGACCTGTTCGGCACCGAAGCCCTGCACCGCCACCTCGCGGATGTAGGCGGTCTGCTGCGGGTGATTGATCACGCTGGGGAAGCCGCGCGGGAACTCGATCTCGGCGCGCGCACCGAACGCTGCAGCGGTCTGCTCGGCAAGTTCGGTGACGCGGCGCCGCAGCGTATCGCGCACCTCAGGCAGATAGGCGCGAACGGTCAGCTTCAGCTCGACCACGTCTGGAATCACATTGGCGGCCTGCCCGCCGTGGATCGAACCGACGGTGACCACGCCCATCTGCCGTGGATCGACATTGCGTGACACCACGCTCTGCAGCGCGGTGATGATGTGCGCCGCCACCAGGATCGGATCGACGCTGCCCTGTGGCTCGGCGCCATGACCGCCCTTGCCGATCACCTTCAGCCGCGCCCAGTCCACCGATGCCATTGCCGGCCCATCGACGAAACCGAAGTGACCCACCGGCACGCCCGGCCAGTTGTGCAGCCCATAGATCGCATCCACCGGGAAGCGCTCGAACAGTCCATCGGCAATCATCTTCGACGCGCCCGAACCAGTCTCCTCAGCAGGCTGGAACACCAGCTGCAGGGTGCCGTCGATGCGCCCGTGGTGGGCCAGGTAATGCGCGGCCGACAGCAGGATGGCGGTATGGCCATCGTGGCCGCAGGCATGCATCAGCCCCTCGTTCTGGCTGGCGTAGGCCAGCCCGGAGTCTTCGTGGATCGGCAATGCATCGATATCTGCACGCAGGCCCAGCCGACGGCTGCCCTGCCCGCGCTGCAGCGTGCCGACCACGCCGGTGCCACCGAGGCCGGTGGTCACCTCGTAGCCCCACTGCTGCAGCAGCTCGGCCACGCGAGCGCTGGTGCGATGCTCCTCGAAGGCCAGCTCCGGGTGCCGGTGCAGATCGTGGCGGATCGCGATGGCGGCCTCGGCGCGTGCTGCGATTTCGGGCAGCACGCCGATGGACGCGGGATTTCGCCGGGCGTGGCCCGGCGCTACCGAACTCTCTCCGCTCATCGCCTTACCCCACCTTCCGCGCTGGTTCGGCGTCGGTTGAATGACGGCTGGCCTTGTACGGCAGGCCCAGATGCTCGCGCAGGGTCTGCCCTTCCAGCTCACGCTGGTGGTAGCCGCGCGCCTGCAGAATCGGCAGCACCTGGGTCACGAAATCGTCCAGGCCTTCGCGCTGTGCGGCGAAGCCGAGAATGAAGCCATCGCTGGCGCCGGCATCGAACCAGCGGATCAGCTCGTCGGCCACATGCTCCGGTGTGCCGATGAAGTTCGGCCGTGGGCTCACCGCTTCAAGTGCCACCTGGCGCAGGCTCAGGCCCTTCTCGCGCGCGTCCTGCTTGATGCGGTCGGTGGTGGAGCGGAACGAATTGCTGCCGATGTCACCCAGCTCCGGGAACGGTGCATCCGGGTCGTACTGGCTGAAATCGTGGTGATCGAAGAAGCGCCCGAGGTAGGCCAGCGCATCTTCCAGCGTGGCCAGCGCGGCAATCGCCTGGTACTTGGCTTCGGCCTCCTCGGCGGTGCGGCCGACGATGGGGCCGATGCCCGGGAAGATCTTCACGTCGTTGCCACTGCGGCCGTGCGCGATCGCCGAGTTCTTCACCTTCTGGGTGAAGGCGCGGGTTTCTTCCAGTGATGGAGAATGGGTGAACACTGCATCGGCGTACTTGCCGGCCAGCGCGATGCCATCGTCAGACGAACCCGCCTGGAAGATCACCGGCTGGCCCTGCGGCGAACGCTGGATGTTGAGCGGGCCTTCCACCTGGAAAAAGCGGCCCTTGTGGTCGAGGCGGCGGAATTTCTCCGGCGCGAAGAACGTGCCACTGTCACGCTCACGCACGAAGGCATCGTCATCCCACGAATCCCACAGCCCCTGCACGACGTCCAGATACTCATCGGCGATCTGGTAGCGCAGGGCGTGCTCCGGATGCGGGCGGCCGTAGTTGCGGCCGGAGCCTTCCAGCGGTGAGGTCACCACGTTCCAGCCGGCGCGACCGCCACTGAGCAGATCCAATGAAGCGAACTGCCGGGCTACGGTGAACGGATCGCTGTAGGACGTCGACAGCGTGCCCGCCAGGCCGATCTTCTTCGTTGCGGTGGCCAGCGCCGACAGCAGCGAGATCGGCTCGAAGCGGTTGAGGAAGTGCGGGATCGACTTCTCGTTGATGTACAGGCCATCGGCCACGAAGCCAAAGGCGATGCCGTTGTCCTCGGCGGTGCGCGCGATGTCGATGTAGAACTGCAGGTTGACGCTGGCATCAGCCGGATTGGATGGATGCTTCCAGGCATGCATGTGGCTGCCGGGGCCCTGCAGCATGATGCCGAACGGAATGTGGCGCGGGGTGGTGCTCATGGGAATCGCTCCTGCAGGTCAGGCCACCGCCGCGCGTGGCGCGGGCGACAGCAGCTCAAGGGAAGTCAGGCGTGCGTCGAGGTCGGCCACCGGCGCGTCGAGGATGAACTCACCCACGCCGAAGCGCCGGTGCAGCGCATCCAGTTCGTCACGCACATGCTGCGCATCGCCGGACAGCACGCTGGGGCGGGTTTCCTCGATGCGGAAGTCGGCCACGCCTACCTGGCGCGCATATTCGGCGGCCGCCTCGGGACTGGGCAGGTTCACCGTCTGGCCGGGGCCGAGGTGCAGCTTGTAGACGCGCAGCGCACCGATGTGACGCGCAGCCGCTTCGGCCGTAGGTGCGGCGAAGGCCACCGTGGCCAGCAGTGGCGGCTGCGAGGAGACGCTGCGGTAGGCGTCGAACGCGACCTCAATGTGCTTCGGATCACCATCGAAGTGCGCGGCGTAGACGAAGCGCCAGCCCAGCTCGGCCGCCTGCTGCGCACTCTGCGGGCTGGCACCGAGCAGGAAGCGATCCGGCGCCTGCTGCGGGATCGGGCGCGCCTGCGCCTCGGTTTCGGTGCCGGAAAGGTAGCCCTCCAGGTCGCGCAGCTGCTGGTCGAAATCGGCAAACGCCGGTCGCCCCGCTGCCAATGCCGCCGTAGAGGCCGGCAGGCCACCGGGGGCCTTGCCCACGCCCAGGTCCACGCGCCCTGGCGCCAACGCCGCCAGCAGGTTGAAGTTCTCCGCCACCTTGTACGGCGCGTAGTGGCGCAGCATCACTCCGCCGCTTCCGATACGGATGCGCCGGGTCTGCGCCAGCACCCAGGCCGCCAGCACTTCCGGAGCGGGGCTGGCCAAGGTCGGCGCGGCATGGTGCTCGGCAAACCAGTAGCGGTGATAACCAAGCTGCTCAGCGCGCTGCGCCAGCTGCAGGCTGTTGCGCAGCGCCTGCTCCGGCGAGGCGCCCTCGGCCACCGGGCTCTTGTCCAGCACGCTGATCTGATAGCTCATCGTCGCGTCCTCGCTCAGGGGTGGGCCACGGGAATGCCGAGCAATCCGTTCAGCGCGGCCAGGATCGGCTCGGCGCCGGAGATGTACTGGCGATCCTGATGCGCGCCACTGGCCAGTTCGCTGCGCACGCCCTGCGGCAGCACCAGCTTGGGCAACGACTGGTCCTGCTCGCCGATCTCGGCAATCACCTCGCGGCGCGGCCGCGCGAAGCCGATGCGGCGCACATCCAGCTGCGCGTCCAGGCCGTCGATGCTCGACAGCGCGCCTTCCAGCAGCAGGCTGTGCCGGCAGAAGAAGCGCTGGCCGGGAATCTGTCCGTCCTCGAACTCACGGTCGAGCAGGAACAGGATGGGCTTGTCGGTTGCGTCCAGACTCACGGGGGCGTCCTCATCGGGGGGGCGGCAATGCGATGCCGCTTCGATATCGATGCTAGAGATGACGGCCGCCGGGACGGCGATGCCAGGCGACAATCGGCGGTCAGATCCGGCCATGCAGATGCGCCTTGGCCATAAGCAAAGCGCCGCCGGTTATGCCGTCAGGCGATCCGTCGCAGCGGCGCCGGTACCGCCAGCGCCTGCGCTGCCAGATGCCCGGCCGCGCGCTCGGTCGCAAGCGCGATGCGTGCCTGCAAGGCTGCACTGTTGATACGCTCGCCATCAAAGTCGGCCGGCGTGGCATACACCCCGATCGGCAGCGTGTGCGCCTGCAGGAAACTGAACAACGGCCGCAGCTGGTGGTCGATCACCAGCGCATGGCGCTCGCTACCGCCGGTTGCCGCCAGCAATACCGGCGTATCCACCAGCGCTTCCAACCCGATGAAATCGACCAGGTGCTTGAACAGCCCCGGATACGACCCCCGATAGACCGGCGCGGCCACTACCAGCAGCCCGGCCGACTCGATCGTCTGCAGCGCCTGCTCCACGGCGGGCTCCGCTTCATCGCGCGACAACGACTGCCCCAGCGAGCGCGCGATCGGCGCCAGCTCCACCAGATCCACACTCGCATGCACCCGCTGCTGCAGCGACTCCAGCAGATGCCGCACCAGCAGCAACGTGCGCGACGTCGCCGAACTGGTCGGCGACCCCACCACTGCAACCACCTTCAATGCAGAAGACATGAACTGCTCCTCGATGATGCCGGACTACGTCCGGCCGCCGTTCGCCTTTTGTAGAGCCGAGCCATGCTCGGCTGCTTCCCGCCCTTGTAGAGTCGAGCCATGCTCGACTGCTCCAGGTCAGAACCGGTAATTGATCCGCCCATACCAGTACGCCCCAACGTTGCCTAGCACATCGCCGTTGTCCCAGGTCGTCTCGATGCTGGCCACATCGGTGGCACTGCGCGCGTACTCCGGCACCTTGCGGGTGCGCTTGTCGAACACGTTGTTGATGCCCAGCGCCGCACTCCAGCCCGCACCCAGTTCCACGGCACCAGAAAGATTGGTCACCAGCACCGGCGGCTGCTTGTACTCCACGCCGTTGCTCAGGCGCTTGATCGGGCCGTAATACGTGAAGTCCACATTCGAGCGCCAACGCCCGTTCTGCCAGCCCAGCCCTGCCACCTGCGTGTAGCTCGGCGTACGGAAGCGCAGCGCGTACTCGCTGCTCTTGGTCAGCAGGTTGATGTTCGGCAGTCCCTGCAGCGCCGCCGGAATGTCGCTGACCTTCTGGATGGTGGTGCGGCCCACGTTGGCCGCGTAGCTCCAGCGCAGCTTGCCCCATGCCGTTTCCTGGTTCGCTTCCAGGGTCAGCTCAACGCCACGGGTACGGGTATTGCCCACATTGGTGAAGTAGCTGGCGTAGAAGGCATCACCAGGCAGGATGCTGATGCCGGCCGACCCCAGCAGCGCATCGATGGTGTTCTTCTGCGCCGCACTCAGCACCGTGCCGCTGTTGTCGGTGACGCGCGCCGGGTCCTGTGCGTTGTAGCCGATCTGGCTGGACTGCCCGAGCTGGCCACGGATGTCGATCTGATAGGCATCCACTGCCAGGTGGAAGGCCGGGCTCGGGTCCCAGGTCACGCCCAGGCTGTAGTTGGTGGCTTTCTCGGGCTTCAGCGGTGTGGCACCCAGTGCGATCGCCGCCGGCGACGACACCTGCGCCACCAGCGTTGTGCCGCAGGGGCAGCTGCCGGTGGCCTGGTAGAACTGCGCGCCCAGGCTGGGCGCATGGAAGCCGTTGCTGACCGTGGCCCGCACGCCCAGCGCATCGGTGAAGTCGAAGCGCGTGGTCAGGCGGCCCGTGGAAACGCTGCCGAAGTCGGAATGGTCTTCCCAGCGCGCGGCGGCATCCAGGTACCAGCGCGAGGTGATGTTGGTGGCCGCGCCCACATAGACTGCCTTGCTGTTGCGTGTAGCCTTCACTGCATCGGCGGTGGAGTAGCCCACGAAGGCGGCCGCACCGAAGCCGGTATACGACTCCCACTGCCCTGCTCCGCGTTCGTACTGTTCGTGCTGGTACTCGGCGCCCGCACTCACTTCCAGCGGCGAGGCGAACGCTGCCACCTCAAAGCCACGGCGCAGGTCCAGGTTGGCGATACCCTGCTGGTAGTCCAGCTTGCCGTCATAGAAATCCGTGGGCGATCCCGGGTAAGGAAGCGAGTAGTTCACCGAATTACGGGTGTAGGTACGCACCGTGCTGCGGTTGCCGGTCAGGCTGGCGTCGTAGTCCCATCCCGCGATCTGGCCTTTCACGCCCGCGGTGCCGGTGTACTGCTTCTCCTTGGTTTCCAGCACCGGCAGGAAGCCATCGGGGAACACACTCAACACGCCGGGTGCCTTGTAGGTGGTGAAGATGGTCGCCGGCAGGCGGAAGTTCTGGATCGCCTGCGCGGTGCGATCGCTGGCGGTGGCATTGGCGTAGAACTGCGCGCTGTCACCCAGGCCATGGCCCACGTTCACCGCAAACGCCTTCAGCGCATACGAAGGGGAGCTGAGGATCGTGTTGGCCTCGGCATTGCGGGTGGCTTCAGCCGGGTTGGGCGAGGCGCCGGCCGGCAACCGGTTGTTCGGGCGCAGTGCAACCAGATTGCCGTTGGCATCCACTGCCGGATAGCTCAGGTAGCCATCGATGTAACGGCGGGTACGAATCGCATGGTGCTGCCGCGTGGTCTCGCCGGACAGGTTGACGAAGCCATCGGCGCCCCACGGCAGGCCCACGTTGGCCCGCACGCTGGTGCGCGATCCATCGCCGTCGGTGCTCTGCCCACTTTCCACGGCCAGTTCGCCACCATGTGCCTGCGACTTGAGGATCACGTTGACCACGCCGGTGATCGCGTCCGAACCATAGATGGCCGATGCACCATCGCGAAGCACTTCCACATGGTCGATGGCCGAGACCGGAATCAGCGCCAGGTCGGCCCAGGCATGGCCCGGAAAGCCGCCACCGTTTGCGCCACTGACGTAGGCGCTGGCATTGCGACGCTTGCCATTCACCAGCACCAGCGTGTAACCCGGCGACAGGTTGCGCAGCTGGTAGCCGCGGATCAGGCTCTCCTGGTCGCTCTGGTAGCCACCGATCTGGCTGAGCGACGGCAGCGCGCGTTGCAGTGCTTCCAGCAGGTTGGCCTGGCCGGTGGCGGTGAGGTCTTCGGCGGAGATCACATCGATCGGCGTGGAGCTGTTCTTCACCGTGCGCGTACTGGTGCGCGAACCGGTAACGACCACGGCATCCAGCGTGGATGCCGCGACATTGGCGGATGCGGCCGTGGTGGCAGGATCCGCATCGGCTTCAGCGGCATGGCTGGGCGACGTGGCGAGGGTGGCCGCGATCAGGACGGCAAGAGAGCTCAGGACAGGAGTGTGGGCGGCAGGCATGGGGGCTCGTGGGGGTGGGCCGGAAACACGCTTCCATTCAAGGGCCTGTTCACCCACCGCGACAGGCATGAACGCGTCACCCAGCCGTAACATCCGGCCACCCACATGACTGCTGGTAATGAGGTTAGGCAACGCTGGGCGCCACGCCGCCCGATGGCGCTTCCATGGATGGCGACGGACGAACGGCGAACCGCAGGGTAGAGTCGACTGTTAGTCGACTGCTGTTGGCGACACCGCTTGGATGCCCGCGCTACGCGCGATAGTCGACTAACAGTCGACTCTACCCAGTCGGTTGTCCCAAGCCCGATGGCCATCCCCAGCCTGCTTCCGATCAACGCCCCCCGCGCACATGCTCCACAGGCATCACCTCATGCCCGCGCACCACTCCGCGCCGCGCACCTCGACCCGTAGCATCAGGCCATGCCCAGCCCTCCCGCCGATCCCACCGCGCCGCTCGTTGCCATCGTCGCCTGCCACGGCCAGGGGCTGTTCGAATTCGGCTGTGCGGTCGGCCTGTTCGCACCCGTGCGGCCGGAACTCGGCGTGGCCTGGTACCGCACCCAGCTGTGTGCGGGCGAACCGGGTGCGCTGCGCATGCTCGGCAGCACCCAGGTGCAGCTGCCCTACACACTCGATGCCGTCGACGACGCCGACATCATCGTCATTCCCGGTTGGCGCGAGCCCAGCGAGCGTCCACCCCAGGCGCTGCTCAATGCCCTCATCCGTGCCCACGCACGTGGCGCACGCATCGCTTCGATCTGCTCCGGCGCCTTCGTGCTGGCCTGGGCCGGGCTGCTCGATGGCCGCCAAGCCACCACCCACTGGCGCCTCACCGAAGCGCTGGCGCATGCGTTCCCGCGCATCGACGTGCGCGAGGATGTGCTGTACGTGGATACCGGCAGCATCATCACCTCCGCTGGTTCGGCCACCGGCATGGACATGATGCTGCACATGGTGCGCAAGGATTACGGTGCGCGCGTGGCCAACCTCGTCGCCGAACGGCTGGTGCTGGCACCGTGGCGCGATGCCGGGCGCAGCCAGCGCGTCAGCCGTGCCATTCCCAACGGCGAGCCCACGCGGTTGGCGAAGCTGATGGAGTGGATGCGCCGCAACCTGCGCGAGCCACATTCGCTTGGCAGCCTCGCCGAGCAGGCCGCACTCAGCCAACGCACCCTGCAACGGCAGTTCCTGGAAGCCACCGGCCTGTCGCCGATCGACTGGCTGATCCGCGAACGCGTGGCCTACGCCCGCGAGCTGCTGGAAACCACGGACCGGCCACTGCAGTGGATCGCCGAACAGGCCGGCTTCGGCTCGCAGGAGTCGTTCCGCCGCCATTTCCGCAGCCAGGCCGACGCCAGCCCGACCGAATACCGCAGCCAGCATCGCAACGGCATCGGTGCCGACCGCCTGGTCGGCTGCTGAGTGCCCTCTTTCCCGGCTTCCCACGGCGCCCCCACCGCCGCAAGATAGGCGCACGCCCCACACTGCCGATGGAACGGTGATGACTGACAGCCCCTACCGGAATTACCGCGTCGGCATCGGCGTGTCGCTGCTGCTGGCCGCGCTTATCACCGCGCTCTCGCTCATCGCGGTGGCGACGCCCTACCTGGGCTGGGGCGTCGTGGCGCTGGCCACCGTCGCGATCTGGGTCGGCCTCCCCTTGCTGCTTGTCCTGCTGCTGGCGTGGCTGCGTTACATGGTGCGGCAGCGCGGTCAGGTGCCCGGCCGGGTACACGCGCTGATGTTCGTGCCGACCGTCGCCGCCATGCTCATCATTCCGCTGTGGCATTCCCTGCAGAGCAGTTGGGCCAGCCTTGGTGGCGGTTCGCGTGCCTCCATCGCAGAGCTGCACGTCAACCTCAGCGGGCAGCCGCTGTGGCTGGACACCACGCCGTATGCATCCACCGGCTCCGGCGCTGGCCCGGACCTGCCCATGCAGGGTGAAACGCCCGGGCAGTTCATGGCCTTCCATCGCTATCCCAATGCACAGTCCGATGCAGACGGAGCGTTCCCGTATAAGGACGGGCGCCTGAAGCGCTCCGCTGACCACTATCGCTACGCCACACCCTCTGGAGATCGCGCTGTCACCGATGTGCCCCTGGAGCGCCGGCCGTATCCGGACCTTGCGCCATTCAACACCGGATGGCGGCGCCCTGGCACACCGGAGCTCGTGTACCTCTATTACCACTACAGCGATCATGTGGAGGTCGCGCCCACGCTCGCCCGCCTCAGTGGCTTCACTGTCGACGGTCTGGAACGCAGCCGCTTCGAAGGCCTGGTGCTGTTCAAAATCCACAACTACGGCGGTGCACCGATCGTGCGGCTGGAGGTCAATGGCACCGCACTGGACATTGGTGACAGGGCCATCGCGAGCATCCCGGACGTGCCCGGGGACTGCACGGCCTACGGCTACCCCCTCGGCGGCGCATTGTTGTCGCTGGACGCCCCCCTGCAGGTGCGCTGGCAGACCGTCGATGCACCGGCGCATTGGCACAGCACGCGCGTGCAGGTGCCTGCGTTCCGGCAGCCGCTGCCACTGCAGGGGCAATCCACGTTGCAGCGCGTCCTGCTGTACGTAATGCCCGACGGCACGGTGGCCGCCGAACGCTACGCCGAAGTATTCGAGGGCGACAAACTGCGCGGCATCAAGGCCACCGGCCTGCCCGCCAGTGCGGCCACCCATGCGGTGTGTGGCAGCGCCCGCGCGAGCTACCGCGAAGGTGCCGACACCGTATTGGCCGACTGATCCCCGGGGCACGCAGGCTCAGCCTTGATGCCATCTCTCCGTCGCCACGCTCGCCGGGCATTGCCCGGCGTTACCTGACGAGGCTCTCCCGGTAGCGCCGGGCCACGCCCGGCGGGGTTCAGTCGTCCTGCACCAGCTTGAACTCGCGCAGCAGCCCACCGATCTGGGTCTTGTCCAGCTTGTTCATCAGCAGGTTGCGCAGGAACGCCGGCCCGGGAATATCCAGTTCCTTACCATCGCGCAGCCGTCCGGTCGCAGCCAGCAGCGAGCGCACGTCGTAGGTGGAATTGAACACCTCCGGCACACCGCGTTCGATGTCCAGCAACGTGTACACCGCCTCCATCGGCGTGCGCACCGAGTACTCGGTGGTGAAGATGCAGTCGCGCTGCTTCGATTCGGCGAACTGGCCGATGAAGGCGAAGTTCACCGCACCCTCCGGCACCACGTCCGGGCGGTCACCGGCCTGGCGCGGCATGAAGAACGCCGTGATGTACGGCATCATCACCGGCACGGTCTTCGCGCCAGTCGCGGCCAGCGCATCAATCTCTTCCACCGGCACGCCCAGGTGGTACAGCCACTCGCGGGTGATCTCCTCGCCGGTACAGTCCTGCATCGGCTTCTTCACGTAGTCACCGGGCGTATCCACGAACAGCGAATACACCCAGACCACGATCTGGTCCTTGGGCTGGCTCTTGAAATGCGGCTGGCGGTTCACCGTCCAGCTCATCAGCCAGCGCGAGTCACGCACGCTGACGATGCCGCCGGTCACCACCTTGCCGCTGAAGGGATCGCGCTTGGCGATCTTCTGGATGTAAGCCGGAATGCGCGCATCCAACGTGGTTACCGTCGCCGATTCCCACTTGGTTTCCGGGATATGCGCGCCGAACACGTCCGGGCGCCCGAACGCCGCATCCTTCGCGGCAATGCGTCGCCACAGGTCCCAGGCCGGCGCCGGGCCTTCGTTCAAGCGTGCCGCCGTGTGGTGGTCGCCGTTGTCCGAGTTCTCGGTCAGCGAACCGATGGTCATGAACAGCAGATCGTCCGCGCCCAGATCCACCCCATCGGCCACACCATCACGCATCCAGTGGATGCGCGTGGCCTGCTTGCGTCCCAGCTGCAGATCGAAGTCGACGTCGGTCACCTCGGTGCCGTACTGGAATACCACGCCCTGGTCCTGCAACCACTTCACCAGCGGCAGCACCAGCGATTCGTACTGGTTGTACTTGGTGAACTTCAGCGCCGAGAAATCCGGCAGCCCGCCGATGTGGTGGATGAAGCGATGCAGGTAGAGCTTCATCTCCAGCGCCGAATGCCACTCCTCGAACGCGAACATGGTGCGCCAGTACAGCCAGAAGTTGCTGTCCAGGAAATCGCGGCCCAGCACTTCGTTGATGCGCTTGTTCTCCATCTCCTGCCGGGTGGCCAGGAACAGCGCGATGATGTCCTTCTGCGCCTGCTCGGTCAGCGTGAACAGGCCGTCGGTGTGCGCATCCTCGCCGCGGTTGATGGTGGCGCGCTGCAACGAATAGTTCGGGTCGTCCTTGTTCAACCAGTAGAACTCGTCCAGCACGCTGGCGTCGTCGATCTCCAGCGAGGGGATCGAGCGGAACAGATCCCACAGGCACTCGAAATGGTTCTCCATCTCGCGACCACCACGGATCACGAAACCCTTTTCCGGCACCTTCAGGCCATCCAGCGCGCCGCCGGCAATCTGCTGCTGCTCCAGGATGGTGATGCGCTCACCGGCCATGCGCCCGTCGCGTACCAGGAACGCCGCACCGGCCAGCGAGGCCAGGCCCGAGCCCACAAACCAGGCACTCTTGCCATCCACACCAACCGGCTTGCGCGGGCGCGCGAAGGCTTCGTAGTTGCCACTGCTGTAGTACATGCACTGCTCCTTCCTGGAGGGGGTCCACCCCACTCTAGCGCCGAACCCGTCTCCCTCATGCTTCAGCCCGCCTGCGACCCAGTGACGCAGTAGTGCCAGGCCATGCCTGGCAAGTCCCTCCAAACGACCAGATTTGACATGCAGGCATTTGCCTGCATATAGTCCACTCGACGGCGGCACCTGCCCGCCCATCGCGAGGAACCTGCAATGGTGGATATCGCACACAGGGTCGGCATCAAGGCCCCCGCAAGCCAGGTGTATCAAGCACTGGCGACCCCCGAAGGCGTCGCCGCCTGGTGGGCCGAAGACACCCATGGCGACCGCAACGTCGGAGGGACGGTGAAGGTCCGCTTCACCAACAACGGCCAGGAAATCGGCGCCATGCAGATGAAGCTGGAGCAGCTCGTTCCTGGCGAACTCGTGCTCTGGAAGTTCCTGGCCGGCCCCGCCGAATGGATCGGCACGCATGCGCGTTTCGCACTGAAACAGGAAGGCGACTACTGCATCGTGCTGTTCACCCACGAAGGCTGGAAGGAACGCGTCGAGTTCACCTCCCACTGCAGCACCAAGTGGGCGGTGTTCCTGATGAGCCTCAAAGCCCTGCTGGAAACCGGCAAGGGCCAGCCCAATCCGAACGACATCAGGATCGACAACTGGAACTGAAGACATCCCGCATGAATGCAGACAAGGTGTTCAAGGCACTGGCCGACCCCACGCGCAGGACGCTGCTGGACCTGCTCTGCGCAGACAATGGCCAGACCCTGGGCCAGCTCTGCGAGCACCTGGACATGGCCCGGCAATCGGTCACCCAGCATCTGGGCCTGCTGGAAGACGCCAACCTGATCAGCACCGTGCGCCGTGGCCGCGAGAAGCTGCACTTCGTCAACCCGGTGCCGCTGCATGAAGTCTACGAGCGCTGGGTACGCAAGTTCGAGCAGCAGCGCCTGAGCCTGCTGCATGACCTGAAACGCGAACTGGAAGGAGAATGACGATGTCCGCAGAGACTACCCGCTTCATCCACGTGATCTACATCGCCTCCACGCCACAAAAGGTGTTTGAGGCCATCACCCGCCCCGAGATCGCCAGCCGCTACTGGGGCCATGAAAACGTCTCGGACTGGAAGCCCGGTTCGCGCTGGCAGCATGTGCGCGCCAACGAAACGCGTTCGGTCGAGCTGGTCGGCGAAGTGGTGGAAAGCACCCCGCCCTCGCGGCTGGTCATCACCTGGGCAGCCGTCTCACAGGCCGACAATCCCGCTGCCTACAGCCGCGTCACCTTCGACATCGTGCCCTACCAGGACATGGTGCGGCTGACCGTTACCCACGACGAGCTTGAACCGGGCAGCGGCATGGATACCGGCATCCGCCAGGGCTGGCCGATCGTGCTGTCGAGCCTGAAGTCGCTGTTGGAGACTGGCAAAGGGCTGGATGTGTTTGCCAAGCCGAGCTGAGCAACGCGCCCCGTACAGAAAGAGCGTCGCCGCGCTAGTTGCAGACGGCGACGTTCTTCCCCTGCCACACCGGCGATGAGGGAGTCAGGGTGTCAGACGGCATGCCCGCCGCGCTCAGCTGGCCGTCCAGGTAGGTCAGCTGCATGCGCTTGCCGTCCTGGTGCAGCGCAATGGCATCCGTTGCACCACTCGCCAGCACAAGGTCATCGCCACGCCGCTTGACCTGCATCAGCTCCGGCGGAGTGGCCGCCCCCTCGTAGCGCTGGACCAAGGCATAGCCGCCATCGACATCGCTGACGAATGACACCTCCAGGCCAAGCAGGTCGCCTGACTCGGCATGCCTGCAGACGCTGGAATACGTGGCGGCGCGTTGCTGCGTGTTGCCGCTGAACACCGGCCAGGACAGTGCCAACAGGCCCACCGTCATGGCAAGTGATGAAATCGACCCGGCCAATGTCCCTCTCCCCTTCCCCTGTGCTGGACGCAGCGTAGCGCGTTTGCCTGCGGCGTTGATGCTGCGACCGCTCGCTGTCCAAGGCGTAGGCGACGATACTGGGCAGACGACACGGACTTCAGGACACCTCATGCCTCCCTCTTTGGAACAGATCGGCAGCACCCGCATCCTAAGCGTCGAGTCGCAGGGCCCTGCACTCGACGGCAACGGCCTGCGTGATCTGGTCGGCGACGCCCTTGGGCATCAGGCCGAGTGGATCGCCATTCCGGTGCAACGCCTGTCGCCAGACTTCTTCGAACTGCGCTCCGGTATGGCCGGGCAATGGCTGCAGATGCTGGTGAACTACCGCCTGCACTTCGCCGTGCTGGGCGATGTCAGCGACTACCGCGCACAGAGCGAATCGCTGGACGCGTGGATCACCGAGTGCAATCGTGGTCGCGACGGCTGCTTCGTGGCCGATTGGGACGCCCTGCTGGCTCGCCTGCCGGCTCCCGCCAGCGCGGGCTGAACGCCAACCCCACGCTCACCCTCACCGAACCCGGTTCCGACTGCGCTCCGACGCCGCCCGCCACAGCATCACCGGCAGGCTCCCCAGGCGACGTTCGATGAGTGCTTCAGACGCAGACTCCCTGCACAGCAAAGTGGCGGCGGTCACCCTTGGCTTCTGGGTGATGAAGATCGCCGCCACCACCCTCGGCGAGACTGCGGGCGATCTGCTGTCGATGACGCTCAACCTGGGCTACGTGGCCAGCTCGGCCATCCTGCTGGCGATCTTCGCCGGCCTGCTGGGCATGCAATTGTCGGCACGGCGCTTCCATCCTGTGCTGTTCTGGTCGGTGGTGCTCGCCACCAGCACCGCCGGCACGACGATGTCCGACCTGATCGACCGCACGCTCGGCCTGGGCTACGCCACCGGCGCCAGCCTGCTGGCCGGCTGCCTGGCGCTGGTGTTGCTGGCCTGGCGCATGTCGGAGAAGTCGATCTCGGTCAGCAACATCGCATCGCGCCGCGCCGAAGGCTTCTACTGGACCGCCGTTCTGTTCTCCAACACGCTCGGCACAGCGCTGGGCGACTTCCTTGCCGACGATTCCGGGCTGGGCTTCACCGGCGGCGCACTGCTGATCGGCAGCCTCATCGCGCTCACCGCGCTGGCCAGCCGCATCAAGGGCATCAACCGGGTCATCCTGTTCTGGATCGCCTTCGTGCTCACCCGCCCGTTCGGCGCCACCTTCGGCGACCTGCTCACCAAGCCGCTGGAAAAGGGCGGCCTGGGCTTCGGCACGGTAGGCTCGTCGCTGGTGCTGTTCACCATTCTCGTTACGCTGGTGGCGCTGCCGATGCTGCAGCGTAAGGCGCAGCCAGCCAACTAGCGCGCCGTCCAGCCCCCATCCACCGGCAACGCCGTGCCGGTGATCTGCGCTGCCGCATCCGAAGCCAGGAACACCACCATTTCGCCCAGCTGCTCGGGCGTCACGAACTGCAACGAAGGCTGCTTTTCAGCCAGCAGCGCGCGGGCAGCGGATTCCTGATCCGTGCCTTCCTTCTCTGCCAATGCGGTGATCTGCTGCTCGACCAGCGCCGTTCGCACCCACCCCGGGCAGATGGCATTGGCGGTGATGCCAGTGCCTGCATTCTCCAGTGCGGTCACCTTGGTGAAGCCCACCACGCCATGCTTGGCCGCCACATAGGCCGACTTGTTCACCGAGCCCACCAGCCCGTGCACCGACGCGATGTTGATGATGCGACCAGCGCCCTGCTGCTTCATATGCGGCAAGGCCGCTGCCGTTGCATGGAACACCGCCGACAGGTTCAGCGCCAGGATCGCATCCCACTTCTCGACCGGGAATTCCTCGATCGATGCGGTGTGCTGGATACCCGCGTTGTTCACCAGGATGTCGATGCGGCCCATCTTTGCAACGGCGTGCTCGATCATCGCGCGCACCGCCTCACCCTTGGACAGGTCGGCACCGTCATGTGCCACCCGCACGCCGAACTCGGCTTCCAGTCCGGTACGGATGCGCTCGATCTCCGCCGCATCGCCGAAGCCATTCAGCACGATGTCGGTCCCCTGCCGTGCCAGCGCCGTGGCGATGCCAAGACCGATACCACTGGTGGAACCGGTAACCACCGCAACCTTTCCACTGAACATGGGTGAGCTTCCATCGGACGGAGTCACAGTGTAGATCCACGCCCCGCGTGGATGCTCCCCCTCGGCATAAACCCACATTCCCCCTATATTCACCCCAATCCACCCATGGATGGCCCGATGAACCCCTGCAAGGCCCTGCTTCCCGCCGTTGTCGCCGCACTGCTCGTCCCTGCCATCAGCCAGGCCGCCCTGCCCGCGCAGCCAGCCACGCCGCTCACCACCGGCAGCGTGCGGGTGGATATCGCGACCGGCCGCGTAGATGGCGATGTATGCGTATCCAATGCCCCCGCCAACGCCCAAGCCCACTTCGTGCTCAACGCCGGCCTCAACGTCGCACGGGTCATCGATGGCGAGGGCAAGCCCGTAGGGTTCGATGGCTGGTACGACCCGGGCGTGGATGGCGAAGCGCGCGTCTACACCCTGGCCGAACCCGCCACCACGCTCTGCGTGCAGTACGTCGGCGCGTTCCCGCTGTACCCGAAGCACGATGCCCTGGGCGACTTCAAAGGCATGATGGCCTTCAACGGCGACAGCGCCCGCTTCACCGAGCAGTCCGCATGGCTGCCGCAGGCGTTCGACCCCAAGGCCCGCGTGCGCAGCAGCCAAAGCCGCTACGACCTGCAGGTAGACTGCGCCGGCTGCCGCTTCCTGTATCTCAACGGCAGCCCGGCCATCGAAGGCGCGCAGGGGCGATTCCGTAGCGACAACGCGCGGCCGATCCTGTTGTTCGGCGGCAGCGGCCCGATCACCCGCACCGCGCAGGTCACCATCCTCAATGAGACCCTGCCCGCGGCCAAGGTCGATGCCTTGTCCAGCACCGTACAGAGAGTAGCCGACGTGCACAGCCGCTACATGGGCGTGCCGCTGGCCGACCGCCCCACCTTCCTGCGCATGGTCACGCTCAACCAGATCGAGCGCGACCGCGAAGGCAGCGAATGGGGCTTTGCCACCTGGCCGACCATCGCCATGAGCGGCAGCATCGGCAACGTGGCCGATTCACTGCTGGCCGGCGGCGAGAACGCCGACCGCCGCGTGCAGTACATCGCGCACGAAATGGGCCATTACTACTTCGGGACGCTCAACCGTCCGCAGGGGCCCTACTTCTGGGTGTTGTTGGAATCCAGCGCTGAGTTCCTGTCGATCAAGGCGCTGCGGGAGATCAGCGGGGATGCAGCGTCCGATCGCTATGTTGCAAGGCTGCAGGCGGCCCTCGACAAGCAGAGCACGCCGCTGCCGGCATTCGATGCCATCGATGGCAACTCGGACCTGGGTGAGATGTATCGCTACGTCTATGGGCCGTTGCTGCTGCTCTCTCTGGAAAATCAGGTGGGCGAGGCGAAGATGCAGGCCTTCATGCGTGGGCTGCTGGCCTCGCCTTCGCCGAAGAACTGGGCGGAGCTGCAGGGCATTGCGCTGAAGGCCGGCATCGATGGCAGGACCTGGGAGCATTGGCGGGCAAGCTGTGTGGCAGGTGGCACACCAAGGTGCCGGTAGATCCACGCCATGCGTGGATTCACTCCCTCATCGCCCGCACATCTGATTCATCCAGCACCGTGTCCAAGGCAACCCGCCCTCCTGGCCCCTCTATTTGCCAATCGGCGCCGCTGATGTCCCGCGCAATCAGAAGAGCAGACCCGCCTGATCAACGGTCGCGAGCGGATTGGCCTTCCGCACCGCCTCCAGGAAGAGCAGGAAATCGCGGTTGAACAGCGTCAGGTTGTTGGTGAACGTCACGCACTTTCTGCCCGATGCTTTGCTGAAGCACACCTGCCAGACATACCGCCCGTAGATCCTGTCGGACGTTCGTGTGACTGAGGTGATCTGCGAAAGCGGAACCGCCGTAGGCACCGGCCCACGTCGCAGGTAAAAGGATTCTGTATCAAAGAAATAGTGCTCGCGATCCTCTTTGCCTTCCACCATCACCAAGGTCATGGATGTACCGGAGATCCGGCGAGGGGGATGCACACGCAGCCCCGTTTTAACGGCAGAGCGGGCAGTCGCTGACATTCGCCGAAGGATGAACCAAAGGATCCCCAACGGAAGTGCCGTGAGGACGATCAAGCCTACGGTCTTCAGAACAACTTCCAATGTGCTTGGCACACAGATCTCCAACATGAACGTTCAGGCATTGGCGATGCCCAAGTAGATCCACGCCATGCGTGGATGCTCTGCCCTCAACGCCCCATCACTTCCAATGATCCGGCCCCAGGAACGGCAGGCTCAACACAAACACCGGAACCGCCACAGGGATCAACGCCGCGCCCAGCACCTTCCCGGCCGCTGTCCCAACGCCCGGCTTGTCCGTATCGTCCGGCCGAATCCGCTCAGCCCGCGCGGTAATCGACTGCGCCAGCTTCGCCTTCGCGGCCAGCGCAGCAGCGTCCGGCAGCTTCACACGCTCGCCATCACTCTCGAACAGCGCGCTGTAATAGCTGCCGCCCTGCCTGGAAAGGTTGCAGTCCGGGTTGGCCGCCAGCTCGTAACGGCTCCGGGCTTCAAGGATGTACGGCTGGCGCGTCAACGCAGCGATGGCCTTGGCCACCCGAGGGCTGATCTCCAACCGCTCCAGCTTGAACTGCGCCGCCTGTTCCGGCGTCACCTGCTCCGGCCGCAGCAGCAGCGCGTAGCTGCCATGCACCTTGCTCCGGTCGGCCGGCACGCGCCAGTCCTCACGGAAGTACAGCTGCGCGCAGACCACGGCCTCGCGCAGCGGGCTGTCCATCAGGGCGCGGTAATCACGGAACGGCGCGGCATCGAAGCGCATCGGCTCGTCATAGACCGGCAGCAGGTACAGCTTGCCGTCGTCGGCCACGAACGCGCCGGTAATCTCGCGATTGGAATGGTGGTAGTCCGGCCCATTGGCGCAGCCAGACAACAGGGTCAGGCACAGGACGGAGAGAGTGAAGAGGATGGACGTTCGCATGTCGTAGTGAATGGCTTCCCTGGAGAACCGGCCCCGCCATAAGGTCGAGGCCAGTCTGCCATGGTGCCACGGCACCGCATGCCATGCAGAACCCGCCCTACTTCAACCGCTCCACCAACCGCTGCCCCACCTCCAACGCCGAGGCCGGGTTCTGCCCGGTAATCAGCTCGCGGTCCACCACCACATGCCCGGTCCACGGCGTGGTGTTGCTGCTGAACTTCGCACCCGCCCGCTGCAACGCGGTCTGCGGGTAGAACTTCATCTCACCGCCACCCAACATTGGCTTGGCCTGCTCTTCTTCCTGGTTGCTGATCACCGTCATCTGGTAGCCGCTGTAGATCCACTTCGGCGTAGCCGGCGTCACCCCCGCTTCCAGTTTCTCCACAAAACCACCCGCATCCGGCAGCGTGGACAGCAGCGCGATCGGCCCGTGGCAGACCAGCGCAGTGGTCTTGTTGCGCTGGTGGAAGTCGGCCAGCAGCCGGCCCAGCGCCGGGCTCTTCAGTAGGTCCTGCATCGGCGCGTGGCCACCGGGAATGTAGACCGCATCGAAACGCGCGTAGCCCTGTTGCTCGACGCGCGCCAGGCTGACCACCGGCGAGGCCGTCGGCGAGGTCAGCGCCAGTTTCTCCAGCAGGTCCTTGTGCAGTTTCAGCTGCGCCGCATCGTTGCCGAAGTACGCCGCCGTCACCGAGGACGCATCCACCGTCGGCGCCCGCCCCTGCGGCGTGGCGAAGGTCACCTCGTGGCCCGCGTCCAGCAGCAGCTTGACCGGCTGCATCAGCTCGTTGAGATAGAAGCCGGTGGACAGCACCTTGCCGTCCTTCAGGTCCAGGTGGTTTTCGTCGGACAGCACCACCAGCACGTTGGCGGCCTGCGCGCCGCTGGCGGCCAAGGTCAGGGCCAGCGCTGCGGCCAGCCGGGTCATCAGGTTCATGGGATCTCCTATCAGGGAATGGCCGCCACTTTATTCATCGCCCCAGCGGCGATAAATTGGCCCCATCGCAAAACATCTGTTCCCCGGAGAGTCAAATGAGCCGCAAGTTCGACTACCTGGGCGATGTGGAGGTGTTCCTGGCGGTGGTCGAGCACGGCTCGTTCACGGCCGGAGCGGTGGCGCTGTCCACCACGCCCTCGGTGCTGAGCCGCGCGGTGACCCGCCTGGAAGCGCGACTGGGCCGGCAGCTACTGCAGCGAACCACCCGCCGCGTGGGCCTGACCGACGCCGGGCGGCTCTATCTGGAACAGGTGCGCACGGCCTTCGGCCTGCTGGACGACGCCGAGCGCGACGTACTGGCCCAGGACGGTGCGCTGGCCGGCCGCGTGCGCCTGAGCGTGCCCACCACCTATGGTCACTACCGGCTGCCGCCCGTGCTGGCGCGCTTTGCGCAGCAGTACCCGCAGGTGCAGGTGGAACTGAACATCACCAACCGCAACGTGGACTTGGTGGCCGAAGGCTTCGATCTGGCCATCCGCCTGGGCCAGCTGCCGGACAGCGGGCTGGTGGGGCGAAAGCTGGAAGACGCGCCGCTTCTGCTGGTGGCTTCACCGGAGTACCTGCAGCGCCGGGGTACGCCGCAGACGCTGGAGGATCTGCAGCAGCACCTGTGCCTGCCGTTCTTGATGCCGCGTACCGGGCGGTTGGCGCCGTGGATCTTCCTCGATGGCGGGCGTGACGTGGACTGGCTGCCGCGTTCGTCCATCGAGACCACTGACGATGTGCTGGGCGTGGTGTCGCTGGCCGAACAGGGGATTGGCATCTGCCAGAGCTATGAGTTCATCGTGCGCGAGCGGCTGCAGCGTGGGCAGTTGGTGGAAGTGCTGCTGCAGCTGCGGGGGAGATCGCGGCCGTTCTCGGTGATCTATGCGCCGCATAGACGGCAGTCGGCGGCGGCGCGGGCGATGATTGAGTTGCTGGTGGGGAATGCGGCGGTGGTTGGGGATGGTGCTGGTTGAGGCTGGGATGCTGGCTGGCGGTGTCGTGTTTGAACCGCTTTTCGGGGCGTGCGGCTGATTGGGCGCTGTTGCCTGTTGAGGCGAACTAAGAACTGCTGCAAAGAAGGCCGTCGCGCTATTCGCTTGTGGTGCAGGCGATTGCGTCATTCCGAATCGCAATCAACAGAGCAGCGGCGCGAATGCGTCTGGCGGTGTCGCGTGCTGCACGAATGGTGCGTGCCACAATAGTTCTTCGCTCTCGAATTCCGCGATCCCTTCGCGAATTTCTATTGGCATTCGAAGCGGCGGCGTAAACATCATGGCGCGCCACCGACAAAGGGTGGTCGGGTCTGCAAACCCGAAGAAAGCGATGTCTGTAGTTTGCGCTTGCCCGTCGGCACCGTCCTTAACCGGTGCCGGCGGGCAATCCGTCGGCCTGTATGGCGGGCGGTGCGTGGGGGCCCTCGGGCCCGCCGGTCTTATGACATCGATTCTTCCGGTTTGCAGCCACGCATCGTCCGCCACCCTTCGCGGTGGCGCTGTTAAGCACAGCCACGGAAGCCGACGCCATGAACGAATCCGACACCTTCTCTTCGTACACCGTTGTTGAACCTATCAACGACGACACTCCCCTGCCCGACCTGAACTACCTCCTCGGCATCCTCAAGCGCATGCGCAGCTGCGAGGGAGCCGATGGGCACCCGTGGCCAGAGACCGATGTGTCACCCGGCCGCCGCGTGAGTCTGGCCAGGAGCGAGCGCGCAATGGTGGGGGCGCTGACGGTGCTGGAGCTGCTGCACGCGGCGGACCGCTGCCGGGTGGCAGCGGACCCGGAGCGGCATTTGGATGAGGGGATTGTTGATGGGTTGTTTCTGGCTTGTCGCGGGTTGGTTGAGTGGGCTTGTCGGGAGGTTAGGCCGGAGTGACTCGTGCCAAGCGATATGCGTCCACTTAGAACTTCATCAGCTATATTCCCTCTGCTCAATACCCAGAATATTCTTAGGCTCTCAGGAAAAGCGCGTGCTGTATGATCAAGCGCCCTACCGATCAATGCCAATGCTTTACCATCCGTCGGAAGGATCCCCTTCAAAATTCCGCGTTACCGCATATCATAGGACAGGCCTAACGAATTGGAGCTATAGGATGCTTTGCTGCTTCCATATCTCCCAAGCCGTGCGCACTGCGATCGCCACTGTCGCCGGCCCTAGTACGCTTGCGACGACATGGACGCACGGCGGTTCGTTGACCCATTTCCTCAATTGAACGGTAGAGAAGGGATGCAGCTAGGCATGAGCGTTCATCAGCAGTCAGAAGATGAAATCAGGGATCTCACTGACAGAGTGTTCCTGTTGCAGAGGAGGCTTGCGGAAGGCAAGTTGCATTTCGCCGAACATCTTGCCGACGACTTCTATAGAAGCTTCAAGGCCATACAACTTTCTCCAAGCGGGCTCGTAAATCCGGCAACTGTAGACGGTAGAATACGCAGCGCCATCCTTGCCTTGAAACATTTCGCTTACCGTGAAGAGGCAAAGTCCGCCTGCAGCCTTGCAGACATTCAAGAGAATTACTTCAGCTTCTTATCCTCTCAATTCGGCTGGATGCTCGATGAAGTGCTCAAAAACAGATGCACTCCAGAGCAATTTGCGCGAGCCGTTTCAAGTAAATCAGACTTTGTCCAGCACATCGTAGATGGAATGCCGGAGATGGTCAACGACCTGAAAGATTTCTGGTCGTTCGCCTCCGAAGCTGGGGTATTTCACCTACAAGATAGCGCTCACTTGAAAGCATCTTTCTCAGGCGACCTCTTCCCTGCCTATTCTGAGAACCCAGTATCCAGTGCCGGCCTGTACCTTGATACTATAGTACTACCGTGTCCGATCCTGCGAATTGCTCCACTTCTAGGCGTCCTTCCTGATCGCGAGATTGCTGCATTGCTGATTAAGCATGCAGTGAACGCACTTACCTACCGAAGCTTGGCGACCGCAAATCTCTCTCCGCCAATCGCCATTATCCTCCCTCATTCTGATGACATCACGCGAGGAGAGAATTCAGACCTTTTGATCAGAGCCACCCCCGAGATATTGACGCATGCCGGTTATATATTTGATCGCCGCTTCGATGACCTGGTTCATTATCGAGAGTTCTGCAGCAGCCTTAATAGTATTGAGAGTGTGCTGGCCGAGCTGAAACGGCCTGAACGAGTTCTTTTTGACACCACATGGCAAAGAGGTGCCGAAGCGCAGCTACGACGGGCAATTACCGAAGTTCAACCGACCTTACCCGGCTTTGACCCAACAAATCCTGGGGATCAGATTTACAGCGCTACTGTTGGACGTATGCCACAAGCGTTGGCGACGGCGATGATTTCTCAGCAGTTCGGCAGCACCCCCCTAATCTCTGCCAGAACTTCGTGGGAATACTTCCGCTGGTTCACCGAATATCAGGCAGACAAGGACAGTCAACGTGCCCAGGATTCGAAAGCAGAGCATATAACACATGCACTAATTTCACAGCACGACTACAATCTATCTTGGCTAGGCAATGTACCGATAGATACCGTCCTTGAGATAAGGAAGAACGGACAAGCCGAAGAACTCCGTCAGATACTCAGCTTCGGCATTGATGAGTTAATATCAGCAAAGCCAGAGAACTTTCATCGTACGTCAGACCAAGTCGTGGATAACTTAAACCGCGCATTCGATGGGCACCAGAAGGATATTCTTGAGGCAAAGAAGAATAAGCTCAAGCTCTACGGATTTGATGTGGGCAGCCTTGTGGTAACTGGCACAATTGCCGTTACCGCTGCCACAACTGCCAGCCCCCTATTGGGGGCAGCCTCAGGGCTTCTGGGAATACTCGGACTTCCAAACTTGAGAGACATACGCTCAAGGTTCAAAGAACAGAAGGCGATCGACACAGAGAGGAAGAACTCGGTCACAGGCCTGCTCTTCAGTCATGTCAAGAACCCCGACTAGGCCATGCAGCCGACTACTAGCCAGATAATCGAACAGACCCATATTTTCATCAACTTGCATTACTTACTTTAGAGGCACTCATGAAGATTCAGGAGCTCTTGGACCCAGCGTATACGCCCCGGGTTAGCGTGCACATGGACAAGGTAAAAGCTGAAGACGCGGACGAAATTGCTAGTATGCTGCGTGGACTGATGTGCGCAATTGAAGGATGGGGCTCAATCAGCGGACTCACAAACGCAAAATTCTCCATCGGATCGCCACTCATACTTGAATTCTCTTCAATCAAGAATGCTCATTACTTCAAATCATGCGTCGATTACTACTTCTCGGACGACATACTTGAAGGAATTCGAGTTAAGAAGCGCGTGCGCCGCTAGATGATCCTATTAAATTGACTTTAGCGAACACTCGATCCTCCCACCTCGCGGTCTAATTTAGCCGCGAGGCGAACTCGATCAATCCGCACCTCCCGGAACGAAAGCCCCTCCCCCTCTTGGAATGACAGAATCGTCGACGCGCCTGGATCGTTCGGTCCAAATCGCATTATTCCCAAGGAGTCTTCACTGAAGCTCCCGATGCGAGCACTCCATTCAGATGGGCTGAATGGATGAGCAACCACTTCACACCTCCCTAAACACACTACGAATTCGCGTCCACACTGCATTTGCAAATGCCCAGCCTGCCGCCACGCAAAGTCAACCTGAAAACACAAACAGGAGACTTAATCAATCTTGCGTGCGAATCGGATGAATCCAGCACCCAGGACTTTCGCTGTCGAAGAAATCCACGTGAACTTCCCCCAAGTCGTTTCGGATAATCTGGTAGGCATAGTTACAATAAACCTGATCGTTGCGAAAAACCGAAACAGCGACACGCTTGATTCCTGCATTGCGCATACGCTGAAGGAGGTGGCGATCATGCTCTCCGATTCCCCAGCCAAAAATGGTCAACGTACCTGCCACGGAAGTTAGTACCTCACGGTACACGGTCGAAAGGTAATAGCTGCTCTGGATCGAACAAATCTTCTGTGTTCTTGTCCCCTCGCTTACAAAGAGCGGCACGGCGCGCTCGCTTTGCCACTCAGCCAGTATCGCCTCAAGTAGACGAGCACCAGCCGCATGAATCTTAAACTCCTGCTCCACGACATCTCGACACAGTGCCAAACTGCCATGTGGATAAAATACGAGCGTGTTAGTTCGCTCCTTATAGAGTTCGCGATACTTCGACCAATCATCATCAAATCTTCGGTTCCAGAGAAAACAGTCTTTGAATCGATGTCGACCATCACCATTGAGCCCATGGGTCATTGCCCAGTAAATCAACAGATCGTAATTGAGCGACAGAACCGTACCGAACGATTCTAGAAATCGACACATTAGAGGGAGATGAGCCTTTACAGTTTCGTGCTCCGGATGGACAGCTCGTACAGCCTCGATCAAGCAATCTCGAACATGCCGGTAGGCTTCATGTGTTCGGTCGTCAGGAATCTCTAGAGATTTATTTACATTGTTGGCCTGCCAAACAAGTCGCAAGACGAGTTCGAAATCCTGCGTGTCGAAAAAATTAAAGAGAATCTGAACATCTTCGGTTAAGAGACCATTCTTCTTTGCGTGATCAAGAAGCGATCCATAGGAAAAGTTGGGCGACACCGCGATACTGGCCCCATTTCCCACCACGATCGCGCCGCGTTGATAGTGTTCGGAAATATCGCCCCATTGCGCAACTTTATGCCTCATCTCTGATCATCCCTTACCTATAGGAAACAGGCATCCATCCAAAACAATACCCCACCATATGGAACCCGAGCTCAGCCGGCCAATAATAAACTCAACATTACTGAAAGAAAGCGAGCCGCCATCACAAAGCATCCCCTGACAAGACTATATTTAGATTTTCCTGCGCAACCAGTTCAGGCGGGCGAGTCGCACCAGCGATGCGTGTACTGCTGATCACTAGACCTTTCAATGCGAGTCTGTAGCGACGAACTAAGCACCTACCGAATGGGCTCACCCCAACCATCAACACTCCACACAATCATCGAATCATCAGCGGCTGGACGAAACAGGCTTACTACCCGCCAAATCATAGAATCCAAAGGCAAGATTGATGGCGAATACTGTTTCGCTCTGCAAATGTTGATCACGTCAGCCCAATCTTGCAGCTTCGGCTGCAATGTGACCCGCCAAGGTAGACACAAATGTCCTCAAACTTGTCATGGAGGAAAGTTCACTATAGGTGCCCGTGCTCACGGCGCTACGCTCAGCGGAAATTACTGCAGCCGTCGTGTAGAGCTGCTCCTGAACAAGACGCTGACAGAGCAAATCATACCGCTGAAGATAAGAAGCGCCCTTAAACTGCTCAAACACTGGGAAATGAGGTGACGAGTCACGAACTGGCTTACGGGATTCCACTGCATCTTCAACCATCATCATCCACCCGACGAAGGGACGCGGCTGTTTACCAAAAGCCTCTTCTCGATAAGCTGTCCATAGATCATGAGCTGTCCCAATGGCCTCTTCCGTTCGATTATTGAAGTTATTGCCGAACGAAGGACCTACCTGACTTTTAAGCTCGATAGCAGCAATCAACTGCCCTTTGTGTATAACGAGAATATCCCACAGCTTGGTCGGTCTAAAATATCCAGGCAGGGCCAACATTGCCCGCCCCAAGTGAACCTCAGCGTGACCCAGCCCATTAGCTTTAATAATTTCTATCAGCAGAGATAGAAATCCGTCCATGTTCTTTCCAGCAGTAACTCCTGCACGCTCACCTTGGTCAGCCTTGCCCGCCTCAAGTTGCTTCTGCCTTGCTACCTCGCGACTACCCCAGAACGCTTTTACAGCCTCGCGGGCTTTATCTTCGTAATTGACAAGATCGAGTGCCATTTATTCTCCATTTTCACCGAGGGCAGATTTTTCTTCACAACTCAGGCCATAGAGCTCAAACGTTGCGCGATTGCACGCTTGCACATCGCGCTTGATTGCCGCATCAGCCAGCTCAAGGCGCAGGGACATTGGCACATCCACCCAACGCGGGATGCGAATTCGGCGAAGATATTGAGCCTGAAAGCGAAGAAATCCGCCCCGCATCTTTGTCGAATAAGTTGCCACAAACATTCGAGAAACGGCGGACAGCAAGACAGCTTGCAATGCCCGAAGTTCCCAGTCATCTGAGGTCACATGATAAAGATTATGATGTGGATATAACTTCCCGCCTTCGAACACGACATTTGCTTCACCCTTAATGTCTGGAATCAACAACTTCGGCCTTGCCGCAAGTGAAGGCGTGATGCGATCAATCGTTCGATACCATTTTTCTGGATTCTTCTGTGCACAGTGGCGAGCAACAATCACACCTCGCCGTGCCTCCAAGTACCGACGCAATCGTGGGAACCTTTCAAGACTTACCAACTCGCCCGATTCAGCAAAGGGATTTACAACAGCTTGCCCTCGCCAGACCACCTCGCCACTCGATATATCTTTAGTCGTTACAAGCGGCAGTTTTCGACTTGGCTCGACATCAAGAGCGGCGAAATCGCCGATGAAGGCCTTGTCTGCACCAGTAGCCACCCCGATTCCAACTCTACACCCTGCCTCCTCCAGCGACGGGAAAGACTCCTCCAGGCGCCGGATCAACGCCATTTGATCGGATGACCCCAGCAGCCACGGCTCGGTACCGTTAGTGACGCCCGTCAGCTCGCGCACCTCACTACTGCCATTCGGCAGCATGGGGACCAAGAGCAAACTCGCAAGTGAAGTCAAAGCTGCTCGGTCGATTTCCGGCCGATGAGAGATCCGCGTCGCACCTGGCTTTTCACGACTGACGATAGTAATTGCCGGATAGGCGACCACATCAGAATGAAAGGCCGAAGTATCGACCATATCAACATAGACTTTGAGATGAAATCGCTCGGCTACGAGGCTCCGCAATGGTGCACCATAGCGGTTTTTCGTCCAACGATCCGAACAGATGAAGCCCAAGTTTCCGGCATTCGCCAGCATCGAAAGGGATCGCTCGATGAAGGGGACGTAGAGATCGGCCCGGTCATAGAGCGTAACGTAGCGATCGCGGTACTCAGCAAGCAACGGCCCGGGAATCATCTCCTGACGAACATAGGGAGGATTGCCAACTATAAAATCGAACTCTCCCTCAATCGAAACCAGCAAGAAATCCCCTTGGGACAGCCAGCGCCCAGCCAGAACCTCCGCCTCTTCAACGGCGATTCCGCGATGCACGAGCAACGCTATTACACCAATTCTAGTATCTCGAAAGGTGTCATGATGCAACTCTATCGCCCGGATCGCATCGCCCAGTTCGTTCAATGGGGAACCTTCCGGACGAGCAGACATCCATGAGTTCAGCAATCGATCAATGATCGGAAACAAGAATTGCCCTCGACCAAAAGACGGCTCAAGAATCCGTTTCTCGTGAAGGGGTTGATCCTCCCTATAACCAGACAGATCCAGAATAAAATCAACAACCTCAGGGCGCGTGAAAACAGCGCCTCGTGCCTTGCTATCCGCTCCTGCCGCCATTGCCTCAGTTGCAGCATTGACCAGGGATTTGCGGCCCGCAGTGGCTTTAGAAGCAACCTTGAGGTGCATGCCTTTTACGACGTCTACTTGTCGGACCATGGAATCGAGCTCAAAACGTACCGACTACCTTGCCATAGATGCAGAGCGCCTGGTGACGCGAAGCGTAACCGGTGCAACCGCCTCAGGATGAGAAAAGCCCGCACATGCGCGGGCTTTTCGGTCTGCTCATACCCGTTTCTGCGGGTCAATGTCCGTCCAGCCTCATTCCCACTCAATGGTCGCCGGCGGCTTCCCAGAGATGTCATAAACAACCCTCGACACCCCCCGCAACTCATTGATGATCCGGTTGCTCACCGTCCCCAGGAACTCATACGGCAGATGCGCCCAATGCGCCGTCATGAAGTCGATCGTCTCCACAGCCCGCAGCGCAATCACCCACTCATAAGCCCGCGCATCACCCACCACGCCCACCGACTTCACCGGCAGGAACACGGCAAAGGCCTGGCTGGTCTTGTCGTACAGGTCCGCCTTGCGCAGCTCATCAATGAAGATGGCATCGGCCTTGGCCAGCAGTTCGGCGTACTCGCGCTTCACTTCACCCAGGATACGCACGCCCAGGCCCGGGCCCGGGAACGGGTGGCGGTAGACCATGGTGCGCGGCAGGCCCAGTTCAACGCCCAGGCGGCGCACTTCGTCCTTGAACAGCTCGCGCAGCGGCTCCACCAGGCCCAGCTTCATGTGCTCCGGCAGGCCGCCCACGTTGTGGTGGCTCTTGATCACATGCGCCTTGCCGGTCTTGCTGCCGGCCGACTCGATCACGTCCGGGTAGATGGTGCCCTGCGCCAGCCACTTGGCGTTCTTCAGTTTGTTCGACTCTTCGTCGAAGATCTCAACGAACAGGTTGCCGATGATCTTGCGCTTGGCCTCCGGGTCGCTCACGCCTTCCAGCGCGGCGAAGTAACGGTCGGCGGCATTCACGCGCACCACCTTTACGCCCATGTGCTCGGCAAACATCGCCATCACCTGGTCGCCTTCCTGCCAGCGCAGCAGGCCAGTATCCACGAACACACAGGTCAGCTTTTCGCCGATGGCCTTGTGCAGCAGCGCGGCCACGACGGACGAATCGACGCCGCCGGACAGGCCCAGGATCACTTCGTCATCGCCCACCTGTTCGCGCACACGGGCGATCTGGTCGTCGATGATGTTGGCGGCGGTCCACAGGGTCTGGCAACCGCACACGTCCACCACGAAGCGGCGCAGCAGCGCCTGGCCCTGCAGGGTGTGGGTCACTTCCGGGTGGAACTGCACGCCGTACCAGCGCTTCTCTTCGTTGGCCATGGCGGCCACCGGAATGCGGTCGGTGGTGGCGGTGATGGTGAAGCCGGGCGGCGCAACGGAGACGTGGTCGCCGTGGCTCATCCAGACATTCAGCTTCGGCTCGCCGCCGTGGTCGCTCAGGCCCTTGAACAGTGCATCGGGGTTGATGACGTTCACTTCGGCGTGGCCGAACTCGCGCTGATCCGCTGCTTCGGTAGCACCGCCCAGCTGCGCGGCCAGGGTCTGCATGCCGTAGCAGATGCCGAAGATCGGCAGGCCGCTGTCGAACACTTCCTGCGGCGCGGCGGGGGCACCCGGCAGCGTGGTCGATTCCGGGCCACCGGACAGGATGATGCCCTTGGCGCCAAACGCGGCGATGTCGGCCGGGTTGTGGTCCCACGCCCAGATTTCGCAATAGACGCCCAGCTCGCGGATGCGGCGGGCAATCAGCTGCGTGTACTGCGCGCCGAAATCGAGGATGAGGATCTTGTCGTTATGGATGTTGGTCATGGTGCCGTTCCAGTGGTGTTTTTCGCAGCGCCCGGCGCTTCAAGGCTCTGCGTCAGCGTGGCGATGAATGCCTCGCGTTGTTGAATATGTGAGGGGTCTTCCTCGTCCCAGCGCAGCATCAGCAGGCCGTGCGGTGCGTTGGGATTGGCGCGGTCGGCGCGCGGCAGCTCGGCGATTTCCTGCACCTCGGTGCCGGGCACGATGCGCCGTTGCAGCGCGGCCATCGAGAAGCCCGACTCCGCAGCGCCCCAGGACGCCCATTGCACGCTCATCCGTGCGGGCTCCAGCGCACCCAGCACCGGCGTCAGCACCGGATCATCCGGCCCGTGCAGCAGCTCGGTAATGCATTGCAGCGTGACCTGCAGTGGGCGCTCGCCGGTGCCTTTCAGCAGCCAGCGCTGCTCGCCAGCGGCCTGCACCTGCCAGCCCTTCGGCAGCGAGAACGCGTTCTGGCACGCCTGTACGTCCTGCAATTGCGAAACCGCCGCGCCCGGAGACCCGGAGCGCGGCGGCGGTTCGGACAACGAACAGCCTGCCATCAGCAGGCTGCCCGTAATCGCAAGAGCAGTTCGCAAGCGCATCAGGCGCGGTAGTTCGGCGGCTCT
Source organism: Stenotrophomonas sp. 59 (assembly GCF_030291095.1). Lineage (NCBI taxonomy): Bacteria > Pseudomonadati > Pseudomonadota > Gammaproteobacteria > Lysobacterales > Lysobacteraceae > Stenotrophomonas > Stenotrophomonas sp. 59. The sequence continues at coordinate 1,887,730 of NZ_CP127408.1, read as the reverse complement.
TTGGTGATCGTCACGTCGTGGACGTGGCTCTCACGCTGGCCGGCGCCGCTGATCTTCACGAACTTGGGCTTGCTGCGCATGTCTTCGATGGTGGCGCAGCCCACGTAGCCCATGGTGGCGCGCAGGCCGCCCATCAGCTGGTGGATGATGCCGCCCACCGGGCCGCGGTACGGCACGCGGCCTTCGATGCCTTCCGGCACCAGCTTGTCGGCGGTGGCGGCGTCCTGGAAGTAGCGGTCCTTCGACCCCTTCTCCATGGCAGCCAGCGAACCCATGCCGCGGTAGCTCTTGTACGAACGGCCCTGGTACAGCTCGGTCTCGCCCGGCGATTCTTCGGTACCGGCCAGCAGGCCGCCGACCATGATGGTCGAGGCACCGGCGGCCAGCGCCTTGCCGATGTCGCCCGAGTAGCGGATGCCACCGTCGGCGATCAGCGGGATGCGGTCCTGCAGCGCTTCGGCCACCAGATCAATGGCGGTGACCTGCGGCACGCCGACGCCGGCGACGACGCGCGTGGTGCAGATCGAGCCCGGGCCGATGCCCACCTTCACTGCGTCCGCGCCGCTGTCCAGCAGCGCCAGTGCGGCTTCGCCGGTGCAGATGTTGCCACCGATGACCTGCACGTTCGGGAAGTTCTTCTTCACCCAGCTGACGCGGTCCAGCACGCCCTGCGAGTGGCCGTGCGCGGTATCGACCACGATCACGTCCACGCCGGCGGCGACCAGCGCTTCCACGCGGCGATCGGTATCGCCACCCACGCCGACGGCAGCGCCGACCAGCAGGCGGGTCGACAGATCCTTGGCAGCGTTCGGGAAGTCGGTGTTCTTCTGGATGTCCTTGACGGTGATCAGGCCACGCAGTTCGAACGAATCATTGACCACCAGCACCTTCTCGATGCGGTTGCGGTGCAGCAGCTGCAGCACTTCATCAGACGCGGCGCCTTCCTTGACCGTGATCAGGCGATCCTTCTTGGTCATGATGTGGCGGACCGGATCGTCCAGCTCGGTCTCGAAGCGCATATCGCGGTGGGTCACGATGCCGGCCAGCAGGCCGTCGCTGCCCACCACCGGCACGCCGGAGATGTTGTGCGCCTGGGTCAGGGCCAGCACGTCGCGGATGGTGGTTTCCGGGCCGACGGTGATCGGGTCGCGGATGACGCCGGCCTCGAACTTCTTGACCTTGGCCACTTCCGCGGCCTGCTGTTCCAGGCTGAGATTCTTGTGGATGATGCCCATGCCGCCGAGCTGGGCCATGGCGATGGCCAGGCGGGCTTCGGTGACGGTATCCATGGCGGCGGACAGGATCGGAAGCTTCAGCTTCAGGTCTCGGGTCAACCGCGTTTCGAGGTTGACGTCCTTGGGCAGGATGGTCGAGTGGGCGGGGACGAGCGAGACGTCGTCGTAAGTGAGTGCTTCAGCCTGGATGCGCAGCATCGGCATACCCGAGATGTGGGGAAGCGCGACATTTTACCCTGTTTTCGCGCCGTGTGGCAGGGGGTAGATGCGACGCAGTGTCGCGTGGGCGGTGATTGGTTCAGGGGGCTTGGCTGGGTGCCAACCTTGGTTGGCACACATCCATCGGGTCCATGGGCCCATCTGGGGTCTAGGTGCCGGACGGATCGTGCCAACCAAGGTTGGCACCTACCAGGAGCGGGTCGGCGGGAATCGCGGGGCATCAATGCAACCCCGGTAGCGCCGGGCCATGCCCGGCGAGCGCAGCGGCGCCGCAAACATCCGCCGGGCATGGCCCGGCGCTACCCTCAGGAGGCTTCGGCCGCTTCCAGCGTGTTCTGCATCAACGTGGCCACGGTCATCGGGCCGACGCCACCCGGCACCGGGGTGATCCAGCTGGCCCGCTGGGCTGCCGCCTCAAACCCGACATCGCCCACCAGGCGACCGTCATCCAAGCGGTTGATGCCCACGTCGATCACCACCGCGCCCGGCTTCACCCACTCGCCCGGCACGATGCCCGGGCGGCCCACGGCCACCACCAGGATGTCGGCGTTGCGCACGGCCTGTTCCAGCACGTCCTTCGGGGTGAACTTGTGGCAGCTGGTGACGGTGCAGCCGGCAATCAGAAGTTCCAGGCCCATCGGGCGGCCGACGTGGTTGCTCACGCCCACGATGGTGGCGTTGCGGCCGCGCACCGGCTGGTCGGTGTGGCCCAGCAGCGTGGTGATGCCGCGCGGGGTGCACGGGCGCAGGCCGAACTCGCGCAGGGCCAGGTGACCGACGTTTTCCGGGTGGAAGCCGTCCACGTCCTTGCGCGGATCGATGCGCTGGATCAGCCGGCGCGCATCGGGGATGCCCGGCAGCGGCAGCTGGATCAGGATTCCGTTGATCTTCGGATCGGCGTTGAGCTGGTCGATCAGGTCGAGCAGCTCGGCTTCGGTGGTACCGGCCGGCAGATCGTAGTCATGCGCCTCGATGCCGACCTTCTCGGCGGCGCGGCGCTTGTTGCGCACGTACACGGTCGAGGCCGGGTCGCCACCCACCAGCACCACGGCCAGGCCTGGGCGGCTGCCGCCGGCGGCCACGCGGGCGTCGACGCGCACCTTCAGGCTGTCGAGCAGGTCCTCGGCGATGCGGCGGCCATCGAGGATGCGGGCAGGATGCTGGGGGGCGGAATCGGTCATCGGGAGCGGGGGGACGGCGGCGGCGGGGACGCTATTGTCCCCGATTCAGGCGCCCTCGCCCACCGCCAATCCGGGCGACCGCGATGCGCGGCACCTCATTCTTCCTCTTCCGGCACATCCTGCGGGTTCAGCGTCTTGCTCTCCCGCTTCGGGGCGGTGAACGGCGTCGGCGTCGGTACGCCCTGCGGGGCGTTGCCATAGATCATCCGCGCGCCGGCATTCAAACCACCGCCAGCAATCTCCAGCTCGAAGCGCTCGGCATCGCGACGACGGATCTCGGCGGCAATCTCCACCGCATCATCCTCATCCGCGCCCAGTTCCACCAGCGCGGCCTGGCCGAACAGCACCGCCGACTCAAACGTCTCGCGGATCTGGAAATCGACACCGGCGTGAATCAATCGCAGCGAATGTTCGCGATCGAACGAGCGCACCATCAGCTTGGCCTGCGGGAACTCGTGCGCCACCAGTTCAACGATGCGGTCTGCGGCCTCGGCCTTGTCCACGCACACCGCAATCGCACGTGCAGTCGCTGCACCCGAGGCATGCAGCACATCCAGGCGGGTGCCATCGCCGTAATAGATCTTGAAACCGAAGCGCGCCGCGCTCTGGATCATCTCCACATCGTTGTCGATGATGGTCACGTCCACGTCGCGCGCCAGCAGCGACTGGCTGGCGACCTGGCCGAAGCGACCGAAGCCGATCAGCAGCACGCTGCCAGACAGGCCGTCGGCCTCGTCCACGCCGTCCATGTTCACCGTCGGCTTCGGCGCGATGCGCTTGTAGAGCAGCACCACCAGCGGGGTCAGCGCCATCGACAGCACCACCACGGCGGTGAAGTTGGCATTGATCTCCATGTTGATCACGCCGGCCGATGCCGCGGCGGAGAACAGCACGAAGGCGAACTCGCCGCCCTGCGCCATCAGCACGCCGCGATCCAGCGCCTGCGCATGGTCGCTGCCCATGATGCGCGCCACCACGTAGATGCACAGCGCCTTGGCCGCCATCAACGCCAGCACCAGGCCGAGGATCAGCTGCCAGTTGCCGGCCACCACGCCCAGGTCCAGCGCCATGCCGACGCTGAGGAAGAACAGGCCGAGCAGGATGCCGCGGAACGGTTCGATGTCCGCTTCGATCTGGTGGCGGAAGGTGGATTCGCTCAGCAGCACGCCGGCCAGGAACGCGCCCATCGCCATCGACAGGCCCGACAGCTGCATCAGCAGCGCCGCACCCAGCACCACCAGCAACGCGGCAGCGGTCATCACCTCGCGCGCCTTCGACTCGGCCAGCACGCGGAAAAGCGGGTTGAGCAGGAAGCGGCCGACCAGCACCAGGCCGACGATGGCGCCGACACCGATCGCCACCGACAGCCAGCGCGAACCCTCGCCATCGGCACTGCCCGCGCTCGGGCCCATCCACGCCACCAGCGCCAGCAACGGCACGATCAGCAGGTCTTCAAACAGCAGGATGGAGACGATCTTCTGCCCCGACGGCAGCGCGATGTCACCGCGCTCGGCCAGCAGCTGCATCACCACCGCGGTGGAGGTCAGCACGAAGCCGGTGGCGCCGATGAAGGCCACCTGCCAGGGCAACCCAAACAGCTTGGCGATGCTGGTCAGCACCAGCGCACAGGTGACGATCTGCAGCGTGCCCAGCCCGAAGATTTCCTTGCGCAGGCTCCACAGGTGCGAGGGCCGCATTTCCAGGCCGATCACGAACAGGAACATGACCACGCCGAGTTCGGCGGTATGCAGGATGGCCTGCGGGTCGGAGAACCAGCCCAGCCCGAACGGCCCGATCGCCAGGCCAGCGGCGAAGTAGCCCAGTACCGAGCCCAGGCCGGCCCGGCGGAACAGGGGCACCATCACCACCGCCGCACCCAACAGGGCCACGACCTTGACCAGCTCGCTGGTCGCTGCTTCTACCGCCATGCGGTGTTTTCCCCAAGATCCAGAATCGGGTTCAACAATAGAGCAATGCCGATGACGGCAATAGCACGCATGTTGCGCCGGATTGTCTTGGAGGTGGAACGATGCAGGGAATGACCCCCGGCATCATCCCGAATCTATCGACGGTAGCGCCGGGCCGTGCCCGGCGGTTTTACATCCCACGCGTAATTGCCCGCCGGGCATGGCCCGGCGCTACCTACGGCAATCACCCGCCCCGGCAAAACGCGGCGTAATCGATATACCCCGGGAACGGCACGCCCGGCGCGCACACCGGGCACTGCGGGTCCGGGCGGATGCCGGTCTCGCGGAAGCGCATGCCCAGCGCATCGAAGCGCAGCAGGCGGCCGACCAGCGGCTCACCGATGCCCAGCAGCAGCTTCAACACCTCGGTGGCCTGCAGCACGCCCGCCAACCCAGGCAGCACCCCCAGCACCCCCGCCTCGGAACAGTTCGGCGCAAATTCCGGCGGCGGCGGCTCCGGGAACAGGCAGCGGTAGCACGGCGCCACGCCACGCTGGCGGCCAGCGTCAAACACGCTTACCTGGCCATCAAAGCGCTCGATGGCGGCATAGACCAGCGGCTTGGCGTGCTTGATGCAGGCGTCGTTGAGCAGGTAGCGCAGCGGGAAGTTGTCCGAGCCGTCCAGCACCACGTCCACGCCCTCAAGCAGCGCATCCACGTTCTCGGAGGTGACCCGCTCCGGCACCGCTTCGACCTCGATGGAGGGATTCAGTGCCAGCAACCGTTCGCGTGCGGAGTCGACCTTGAGCTGGCCGACGCTGGCCTCGGTATGCACGATCTGCCGATGCAGGTTGCTGCGCTCCACGCGGTCGTGGTCGGCGAAGCGCAGGTGCCCTACCCCAGCGGCGGCCAGGTAGAAGCCAGCCGGGGCACCCAGCCCACCCGCGCCCAGCACCAGCACGCGCGACTGCTGCAGCGTGCGCTGGCCAGCTTCGCCTACCTGTGGCAACAGAAGATGCCGCGAATAGCGATCAAAGAAATCGCGGTCGGCAGCGCTGGCCAGCGGCTGCACCAACGGCAGCGACTGCTCGCGCCAGGCCACGGTGCCGCCCGTCACCGAAGCGACGTTTGTGTAGCCAGCCTCCAACAGGAAACGCGTAGCATCGGCCGAGCGCTTGCCGCTCTGGCAGATGAGGAGGATTTCCTGGTGCTGCGCCGGCAGATGCACGGCCGGGTTGGCCTGCAGCTCACCCTTGGCCACGCCACGCGCGCCCTCGGCCATGCCACCGGCCCGTTCCTGCGCCTCGCGCACATCGATCAGCACGGCGCCGTGGGCGAGGCGTTCATGCGCCTGCTGCGGGGAAAGCTCGGGAATGCTCATGCACCCATTGTAGATCGGCCGTCGGGGGTGTCGTGGAATGCCGAAACCCCGCGCTTCGCGCGGTAGTCGACTAACAGTCGACTCTACCCAGTCGACTCTACCCAGTCGACCCTACCCAGTCGACCCTACCCAGTCGACCCTACCCAGTCGACCCTACCCAGTCGCCGTTACCCAGTCGCGGTTAGCCCGCCGCCACTGCCCCATCAATGTCACGCCATCGCCGTTACCCCGTCGCGGCGTTCAAACGAAAAAGGCGGCCCTGCGGCCGCCTTTTCGTGAATCACTTGCCCTTGACGTGCTTCATCAAGCGCCGCTTGGCCTTGATCTGCCGCTCGGTAAGGACGTTCTTCTTGCCCTCGTACGGGTTGGCACCCTCTCGGAAGATGAAGCTCACCGGCGTGCCGATCAGCTTGAAGCGCTTGCGGAAGAAGTTCTCCAGGTAGCGCTTGTACGACTCCTGCAGCTCCTTCAGGCGGGTGCCGTGCACGATGAAGGTCGGCGGGTTGGCGCCGGCCGGGTGCACGTAGCGCAACTTGGAGACGTGGCCGCGGATGGTTGGCGGCGGGTTGGTCTCGTAGGCCACTTCCAGCGCCTTGTTCACTTCGCTGGTGGTGAAGGTCTTGTTCGCCGATTCGTGCGCGCGGTGCACGGCGCGGAACAGCTCGCGCAGGCCCGAGCCGTGCTTGGCCGAGATGCGCACCGATTCGGCCCACGGCACGAAGCCGAGCTTCAGCGACAGCATGGTCTCGGCCTGCTCGCGCTGGTACTCGGTCAGGCCATCCCACTTGTTGATGGCAATCACCAGCGCGCGGCCGGCGTCGAGCACGGCACCGAGCACGGTCGCGTCCTGGTCGGTCACGCCTTCGGTGGCGTCCAGCATCAGCACGGCCACCTGGCACTGCTCGATCGACTGCATGGTCTTGACCACCGAGAACTTCTCGACGACCTCGTCCACGCGCGAACGACGGCGCAGGCCGGCGGTATCGATCAGGCGGTACTCGCGGCCGTCGCGCTCCAGGTCCACTGCGATCGAGTCGCGGGTGGTGCCCGGCACATCGGAGGCGATCATGCGCTCCTCGCCGAGGATGCGGTTGACCAGGGTCGACTTGCCCACGTTCGGGCGACCGACGAAGGCGATGCGGATGCGATTCGGGTCGTTGTCCAGCTCTTCGCCGCTGCCTTCTTCCGGCAGGCGCTGGATCACTTCGTCCAGCAGGTCGTCCAGGCCCTGGCGATGTGCGGCCGAGACGGTCAGCATTTCGCCGAAGCCGTAGCGGGCGAACTCCGAACGCACGCTGTCCTCGTCGGTGCCGTCGATCTTGTTGATCAGCAGCAGCGTCGGGCGCGACAGCTTGCGCAGCCAGGCCAGGATCTCGTCGTCCAGCGCCGAGGTGCCCTCGCGGGCATCCACGACGAACAGGATCAGATCGGCTTCGGCCGCGGCAGCCCGGGCCTGGCGCGTGGTAGCGCCCGCCAGGCCTTCGTCCTCACCGGCGATACCGCCGGTATCCACGACGAGGAAATGGTTGTCCTCGTCGAGGCGGCAGACGCCATAGTTGCGGTCACGGGTGACGCCGGGCTGGTCATGGACCAGCGCGTCACGGGTGCGCGTAAGCGCATTGAAAATAGTCGACTTGCCGACATTCGGCCGTCCAACCAGGGCGACCAAAGGCAGCATCGCGATTACTCCAATTTAATTTGCCAACCGGAAGGCGGTCAGCTTGCCATCAACGTTCTGCACCAGCAGCACCCCGTCTACGACGACCGGCTGGGCCAGCAGGGCGTCGCCGCCGCTCTTCGCCCGTGCCGCCATCGCACCATCGGAGGTCTTCAACCAGTGCACGTATCCCTTGTAGTCACCGACGACCACGTAATCACCGTGCAGCGCCGGGCCGGTCAGCGAACGACGCGCCAGCTCGGTCTGCGACCACATGGCAGCGCCGGTCGCCTTGTCCAGGCCGAACACGCCACCCTTGTTGTCGGTGACGAACACATTGCCCGACGACACCGCCACGCCACCTGCACCACCATGGTCACGCGCCCACAGCGGGCGACCGGTCGGGCCTTCGATGGCCATGGTCTGGTTCTTGAAGCTGCTCACGAAGAGGGTGTTGCCCTCCAGCACCGGAGCGCCATCGACGTCGGCCATGCGGTCCAGCTCGGTACGGCCTTCACCGTTGCCAAGGTTCTGTTCCCACAGGGTACGCCCATCCTGCATGGCCATCGCGGCAACCGCGCCTTCGTCCTTGCCGATGAACAGCACGCCCGGACCGGTGACCACCGGCGCGTTGCCGCGCACGGTCAGCGCCGGCAGTTCGCTCGGGTTGAACCACTTCTGGGTGCCGTTGCCGGCATCGAAGGCGGTGACGCGACCATCGTTGCTGCGCACGAACACCAGGCCCTGGGCCACGGCCGGCGCGGCAATGACTTCACCCGGAACACGGGCGCGCCACTTCTCGCTGCCGTCGTTGATGTCCAGCGCGATGACCTGGCCATCGAGCGTGCCGATCACGACCAGGTTCTCACCGACACCCGGGCCGCCGGACAGGCGCAGCTTCGGCTTCTTCTTTTCCTTCTGCGGCTCCCAGGTCCAGACCTTCTTGCCGGTCTGCAGGTCGATGGCATGCACGCCACCGGTGATCGCTGCGGCGAACACATGGCCATTGGCCACGGCCGGGCCCTGGCGCACGCCGATGCGGCGCTCGCCCTTGCCGAGGTTGACCGACCAGGCCTTGTTGACCTTCACGCTCGGCTCGAACTTGACCAGCTCAGCCGGCTCCTGGGCCTTCTTCGCTGCCGCGTCCTTGCCGGCGAACCAGCCCTTCATGGTGCTGCAGCCGGTCAGGGCCATGCCCATCAGGAGCACGGTGGCGACGCGGGTGATCATGACCTTCTGACTCATCAAACCGACTCCGCAGGGGCGGCGACCGTGCCGCCGGCATCCATAACCTTGGTTTCCAGCAGGCGCCGCTGCGGCGCTGCCACGTCCAGCGACTTCAGCGCCTTCTCGTACTGTGCACGGGCGTCATCGCGCTTGCCCTGCGCCAGCAGCGCATCGCCATGGATTTCCAGGCTGCTGCTGTCGGTGGCGCTGCCCAGCAGCTTGATCGCCTCGTCGCTCTTGCCGGTGGCCACCAGCAGGCGGGCCACACGCTGGTCGACCACGCGCTGCAGGTCACCTTCGACCTTCACGGCGCGCAGGGTGGCCAGCGCTTCTTCATTCTTGCCGGCGTCGACCTGGGCCTTGGCCAGCTGCAGCGCCGCGAGGTCGCCGTAGATGCTGGACGGGCCGGCTTCGAGCGCCTTCACGGCCTTGGCAGCATCGTCGAGCTTGTTCTGCTGAAGGCCGACCAGCGCCTTCTGGTACTCCACGTTGGCCGAGGCCAGCTTGCCGCCCTGATCCTTCTGGTACCACTGCCAGCCGGCAATGGCACCGATCGCGATGGCTACGCCACCGAGGATGCTGGCGCCATTCTTCCGCAGCCAGCTGCGGACGCGTTCACTTTGTTCGTGCTCGTCGAGCAGATCGTCGATCGCCATGCGTACTCTCGCCCCGCCCATCGGGAGGGACCATTGGGTTTAATCGAAGGTGGTGAAACCGCGCCTCAGTGCGAAACCGGGACTACGGAGCCTTCAGAGGATACCTGAAAGCGTGCCACGTTGGCTCGCTGGTAGGGGGTCAGATCGACGATAGCGCCGTTCTGCTGAACCTGGACCGCCGAGGCGTTGCCCAGGGTCACCCGGGTCACCTGGCCCGGCGTGAAGCTGCGGCTCTCGCCGGACTTGATCAGCGCCTTCTCGACGGTGGCGCCGTCCGGACCACCGATATCGACCCAGCTGTCGCCGCTGAACTGCATCTCCAGCGTATTGGCAGCCGCGGGCGCAGCGGGTGCCGAACGCGGCACCGGCGACAGCGAAGCGACATACGGGGTTGCGGCCGGCTTGCTGGCCGGGGCACTCGCGACTTCAACCGGGGCTGCCGGTTCGGCACCCGCAGCGGACGGGGCCACCGGCACAGCGGCCGGGATCGCGTCCAGCGAGGCGGTGTTCGGCGACGGCGTGGCGCTGCCATCGAAATGGCCGCGGGTGGCGAACCACACCGGCACGGCCAGCACGGCGGTGATGCCGACATACAGCACGCGCCGGCCGAGGTTCTCGGCGATGCGGCGCGCACGCGGGGTATGGGTATGGCTGACCAGGGTGGGCGGCACCACCGGACCCACCTGGGCCTGCTCGAGCAGCTGGCTCACGTCGACATCAAGCAGGCGCGCGTAGCTGCGCAGCTGGCCGCGCACGAAGACGGGCGCGCCCAGCTTCTGCCACTGCTCTTCTTCCAGCGACTTGACCACCTGGACCGGCATGCGCAGGCGCGAGCCGACATCCTCAAGGGTCAGTCCGGCCGCTTCACGGGCCTGGCGCAGGCGGGTGCCGCAGCCGGCCGCAGTCTCGAGAGCGCTCACAGTCTGGTCATCAATCACAATGCATCAACCCTGGAGTTAGGAGCCCGCTTCCTGCGGAAATTCCTGTCGAATGCGCTGAAGATAGCGGTCAGATGCCGCCCGATCACCCAGCCGCGCTTCGATTTGAGACGCAAGTTGTAACACGGAACGCGTTGCGGGTGCAGCCGCAATCCTACGTTCGGCGAAGGCCCGGGCCTCCATGTAGCGGCCCTGGCGGAAGCTGAGCTGGGCCATGGCCTCCAATGCGACCGGGTTGCCGGGCAGTGTCGCCAGCGCTGCGCGCAGGTCGCGCTCGGCACGCTCGAACTGGCCTGCATCCAGCGCACAGCTGCCGGCATTGGCCTGTGCTTCGGCTACGGCGGGATTGCCCGGCGCCCGCTGGGCACGATCGAACCAGATCAGCGATTCGGCCGCCTGGCCCTGCTGGCAGAGCCAGGCACCATAGTTGTTGAGCACGTCGCCGCGTTGCGGCGCCAGCTCGGCGGCCTTGCGGAAGTTCTCGCCGGCCTGCTGGCTGCGACCGCGACGCTCGTCGATGCCCGCCAGCAGGACCAGGCCGTCGGGGGCCGTGGGCACCAGCTTCTGGGCTTCGCGCGCCTTGCGCTCGGCAGCATCGAGATTACCGCCCTGGATGTCGCGGCCGGCCAGGGTCAGCAACTCCTGCCAGCGCACCTGCTGCCGCACCCCATCCGGATCACGGACGGAGTAGACCGGCGCCTCGCTCGGGCCGAGCTTGGCCTTGGGATGGGATTTGCAGCCGCCGACCGCGAGGGCCAGCGTGCCTGCGAGCAGAACCAGCCAGAGGCGGTCAGGCCGCGGCATCGCTCCCCTTCCCCGCCTGCAGCGTCTTGTTGAACTCCGCCTGGCGGCGGGTGCGGTCCATCACCTGGCCCTTGAGCTGGCCACAGGCGGCGTCGATGTCGTCGCCACGGGTGCGGCGGACCATGGTCAGCACGTTGCTGTCGAGCAGGATCTTCTGGAAGGCGCGGATGTGCGCTTCTTCCGAACGCTCGTAGCGGGTGCCCGGGAACGGGTTGAACGGGATCAGGTTGACCTTGCCCGAATCCTTGGCCTGCACCGCGTTGTCGAACTGGCGCATCAGGCGGGCCAGTTCGCGGGCATGCTCGGGCTTGTCGTTGATGCCCTTCATCAGGGTGTATTCGAAGGTGACCGATTCGCGGCGCTTGTTGGCGCGCAGGTAGCGTGCGCACGAGGCCATCAGCTCGGCGATCGGGTACTTCTTGTTGAGCGGCACCAGGGTCTCGCGCAGCGCGTCATTCGGCGCATGCAGGGAAACGGCCAGCGACACGTCGCTTTCGGCGGACAGGCGATCGATCTGCGGCACCAGGCCGGAGGTCGACAGGGTCACGCGCTTGTTGGCCAGGCCGTAGCCCAGATCGTCGCGCATCACGCTCATGGCGCGCACGACGTTGTCGAAATTCATCAGCGGCTCGCCCATGCCCATCATCACCACGTTGGTGAGGCGGCGCATCTGGTGCGGCACGTTGCCCAGGTGGCGTGCGGCAACCCACACCTGGCCAATGATCTCGGCGGTGGTCAGGTTGCGGTTGAAGCCCTGGGTGGCGGTGGAGCAGAACGTGCAGTTCAGGCCGCAACCGACCTGCGAGGACACGCACAGCGTGCCGCGGGTCTTGTCCGGGATGTACACGGTCTCGATGGCGTTCTTGCCATCCACGCCCATCGCCAGCAGCCACTTGTGGGTGCCGTCGGCGGAGGGCTTGTCGAACACGATGTTCGGAACCAGTACCTCGGCATGGGCCTGCAGCTTGGCGCGCAGGACCTTGCCGAGGTCGGTCATTTCATCGAAGTCGGTGACGTAGCGATGGTGGATCCACTTCATCACCTGATGGGCACGGAACTTCTTTTCGCCAAGGACTTCGACGAAAAACTTCTCCAGGCCCGCGCGATCGAGGTCGAGCAGGTTCTGCTTGCCAGCCGTGGGTGCCGACTTCGGCAGCGGCTGGATGGCGGGGGACTGTACGACCTCGTTCACGGCATTACTCTCAGCGCGAAACGACTTCGGTGGCGGCGAAGAAGTAGGCGATTTCAATCGCGGCATTCTCGACCGAGTCCGAGCCGTGGGCGGCGTTGGCATCGATGGATTCGGCGAAGTCGGCGCGGATGGTACCGGCGGCGGCTTCCTTCGGGTTGGTGGCGCCCAGCAGGTCGCGGTGGGCCAGGACGGCGTTCTCGCCTTCCAGGGCCTGGATCATCACCGGGCCGGAGATCATGAACTCGACCAGCGCGTTGAAGAACGGACGCTCGCGGTGCACGGCGTAGAAGCCTTCGGCTTCACGGCGCGACAGCTGCTTGTACTTGGCGGCCACGACCTTCAGGCCGGCCTTCTCGAAGCGGGCGTAGATTTCGCCGATGACGTTCTTGGCAACGGCGTCCGGCTTGATGATCGAAAGGGTGCGCTCCAGCGCCATGGGATGTCTCCAATGGAATCGGGCCGCTGATGGCCCGAAGGGTAACATGAAAAAAACCCGCGTCGGGACGCGGGCTTAGCCTGATAAACGTAGGCGAATTGTAAGAGATCCTGCTCAGTAGTGCCAGCCCATGGCTGGCAGGCCGGCCCCCGTTGCCAGCCATGGGCTGGCACTACTGAATGCCCTGTAACCGGTCCGGGCAATTTTGCTGCACTGCAAAATGCCATACGGTACCGTCTGGTTCTAGTATCAAACAATCGTTTGATTAAGGTCCGCCCACCGATGGCCAAGCCCGCCCACTTCTCGACCAAGGACCGGATCCTCGGTGCCGCCGAGGAGCTGTTCGCCCAGCACGGCTTCGCCGGCACCTCGCTGCGCCAGGTGACCAGCCAGGCCGACGTCAACATTGCAGCGGTCAACTACCACTTCGGCTCCAAGGAAAACCTGGTCAACGAGGTGTTCCGCCGCCGCATGGACGAGATGACCGGCGCCCGCCTGTCACAGCTGGAACGTGCCCGCGCAGAGCACCCTGGCCAACTGCGCCCGGTGCTGGCCGCCTTTGTCGAGCCGGCGCTGGCACTGGCCCAGGACCGCCAGAACGGCGGCGCCTTCGTGCGCGTGATCGCCCGCGCCTACGCCGAGAAGAATGACAACCTGCGCAAGTTCCTGTCCGACCACTACGGCCACGTGCTGCGTGCGTTCGGCAAGGCCATCGGCGAATGCGTGCCGGACCTGAGCAAGGAGGAGCTGTACTGGCGCCTCGACTTCCTGGCCGGCTCGCTGACCTATGCGATGGCTGACTTCGGGCTGATCAAGCGTCCCGCCGGTGTCACCGAAGCGGCGCATCGTGCCCATGCCGCCCACGAACTGATCCATTTCGCCGAAGCCGGGTTCCGCGCCGCCGCACGCGCCAGCGCCCTGCCCGCTTCCCTTTGATTCCACCCAGTAACTGCTGACCAACAAAGGCCCTACACCATGTCCAATTCCCTGCTAGTCCGCCGCGCCGCCGTGCTGGGTGCCGGCGTCATGGGTGCCCAGATCGCCGCCCACCTCACCAACGCTGGCGTCGACACCGTGCTGTTCGACCTGCCCGCCAAGGAAGGTCCGGCCGACGGCATCGTGCTGAAGGCGATCGCCAACCTGGGCAAGCTGAGCCCGGCGCCGCTGGCCAGCAAGTCGCTGGCCGAAGCCATCACCCCGGCCAACTACGAATCCGGCCTGGAGCAGCTGAAGGACTGCGACCTGATCATCGAGGCCATCGCCGAGCGCATGGACTGGAAGCAGGACCTGTACAAGAAGATCGCCCCGTTCGTGGCCGACCACGCGGTGCTGGCGTCCAACACCTCGGGCCTGGGCATCAACAAGCTGGCCGACGTGCTGCCCGAGCAGCTGCGCCACCGCTTCTGCGGCGTGCACTTCTTCAATCCGCCGCGCTACATGCACCTGGCCGAGCTGATCCCGGCCACCACCACCGATGCCGCAGTTCTGGAAGGCCTGGAGGAATTCCTGGTCACTACCCTGGGCAAGGGCGTGGTGTACGCCAAGGACACCCCGAACTTCATCGGCAACCGCATCGGCGTGTTCTCGATCCTGTCCACCATCCACCACACCCAGCAGTTCGGCCTGGGCTTCGATGAAGTGGACGGCCTGACCGGCCCGCTGGTCGGCCGCCCGAAGTCGGCCACCTACCGCACCTCCGACGTGGTCGGCCTGGACACCATGGCCCACGTCATCAAGACCATGGGCGACACCCTGCCCAACGACCCGTGGCATGAATTCTTCAAGTCGCCGAAGTGGCTGGACGCGCTGATTTCCAAGGGCGCGCTGGGCCAGAAGACCGGCGCCGGCATCTTCCGCAAGGTCGGCAAGGACATCGTGGTGCTGGACCTGGAGAAGCAGGACTACCGTCCGGCCGACCGCACCGCCGCACCGGAAGTGGTCGAGATCCTGAAGATCAGGAACCCGGCCGAGAAGTTCGCCAAGCTGCGCGAGAGCCAGCACCCGCAGGGGCAGTTCCTGTGGGCGACCTTCCGTGACCTGTTCCACTACAGCGCCTACCACCTGGCCGACATTGCCGAAACCGCGCGCGACGTCGACCTGGCCATCCGCTGGGGCTACGGCTGGTCGCTGGGCCCGTTCGAAACCTGGCAGGCCGCGGGCTGGAAGCAGGTCGCGCAGTGGATTGCCGATGACATCGTCGCCGGCAAGAGCATGAGCAACGCCCCGCTGCCGGACTGGGTGTTCGATGGCCGCGACGGCGTGCACGCCGCCGAGGGCAGCTACAGCCCGTCGCGCAACGCCAAGCTGCCGCGCTCGTCGCTGCCGGTGTACCAGCGCCAGCGCTTCCCGGATCCGCTGCTGGGCGAGAAGTTCGCGCCGGGCGAGACCGTGTTCGAGAACGACGGCCTGCGCATGTGGCATGACGGTGATGGCATCGCCGTGGTCAGCTTCAAGACCAAGATGAACACCGTGTCCGACCAGGTGCTCGATGGCCTGCAGGAATGCGTCAGCCGCGCCGAGAAGGATTTCCAGGGCCTGGTGATCTGGCAGCAGAAGGAACCCTTCTCCGCCGGTGCCGACCTGGCCGGTGCGCTCGGCCTGCTGCAGGCCGGCAAGGTCGACCAGTTCGAAGAGATGGTCGCCAACTTCCAGCGCACCAGCCAGCGCATCAAGTACTCGCTGGTGCCGGTGGTGGCAGCGGTTCGCGGCCTGGCCCTGGGCGGCGGCTGCGAGTTCCAGATGCACAGCGCCAAGACCGTGGCCTTCCTGGAAAGCTATATCGGCCTGGTCGAAGCCGGTGTCGGCCTGCTGCCGGCCGGCGGTGGCCTGAAGGAACTGGCCGTGCGTGCCTCGCAGGCCGCGGGCCCGGGCGGTGACGTGTTCGCCGAACTGAAGAAGACCTTCGAGACCGTGGCGATGGCCAAGGTGTCCAACTCCGCGGTCAACACCAAGGAACTGGGCCTGCTGCGCAGCACCGACAAGGTGGTGTTCAACAGCTACGAAGCCCTGCACATTGCCAAGGCCGAAGCACGCGCCCTGGCCGAAGCGGGCTACCGTCCGCCGCTGCCGGCACGCCGCATCCAGGTCGCCGGTGACGTCGGTATCGCCACCTTCAAGATGATGCTGGTCAACATGCTGGAAGGCCGTTTCATCAGCCCGTACGACTACGAGATCGCCGAGCGCATCGCCACCGTGCTGTGCGGCGGCAAGGTCGACCGCGGCACCCTGGTGGACGAAGAGTGGCTGCTGACCCTGGAGCGCAAGCACTTCGTCGAACTGGCCCAGCAGGAAAAGACCCAGGCCCGCATCGCGCACATGCTGAAGACCGGCAAGCCGCTGCGTAACTGATCGCCACCCCTGCTTTTGGTGGGTGCCTACCTCGGTGGACACCCCTCCGCCTCTGGTAGGTGCCCACCTTGGTGGGCACACCGGCAAAAACTTCGAGAGATCACTGCAATGACCAAGCAAATCCAGGACGCCTACATCGTCGCCGCCACCCGCACCCCGGTCGGCAAGGCGCCCAAGGGCATGTTCCGCAACACCCGCCCCGACGACATGCTTGCGCACGTGCTGCGCAGCGTCGTCGCGCAGGCCCCGGGCGTGGACGTCAACCGCATCGATGACGCGATCATCGGCTGCGCCATGCCGGAAGCCGAGCAGGGCATGAACGTGGCGCGCATCGGCGTGCTGCTGGCTGGCCTGCCGAACACCATCGCCGCGCAGACCGTGAATCGCTTCTGCTCCTCCGGCCTGCAGGCCGTGGCGCAGGCCGCCGACGCGATCCGCCTGGGCAACGCCGACCTGATGCTGGCGGGTGGTACCGAGTCGATGTCGATGGTGCCGATGATGGGCAACAAGATCGCGATGGCGCCGAGCGTGTTCGACAACGACCACGTGGCCATCGCCTACGGCATGGGCATTACCGCCGAGAAGGTGGCCGAAGAGTGGAAGGTCTCGCGCGAAGACCAGGACGCCTTCGCCCTCGCCTCGCACCAGAAGGCCATGGCCGCGATCCAGAACGGCGACTTCAAGGACGAGATCAGCCCGTACGAAATCGTCTCGCACCTGCCGGACCTGGCCGATGGCCAGCGCATCATCACCCGCAACAAGATCGCCGACACCGACGAAGGCCCGCGCCCGGACTCGTCCGCTGAAGGCCTGGCCAAGCTGCGCCCGGTGTTCCGCAACGGCCAGTTCGGCGGCACCGTCACCGCTGGCAACTCCTCGCAGATGAGCGACGGCGCCGGCGCGGTGCTGCTGGCGTCCGAACAGGCGATCAAGGATTACGGCCTGACCCCGTTGGCGCGTTTCGTCAGCTTCTCGGTGGCCGGCGTGCGCCCGGAAGTGATGGGCATCGGCCCGATCGCCGCGATTCCGAAGGCGCTGAAGCAGGCCGGCCTGACCCAGGACCAGCTGGACTGGATCGAACTGAATGAAGCCTTCGCTGCGCAGTCGCTGGCCGTGATCCGCGATTGCGGCCTGGACCCGAGCAAGGTGAACCCGCTGGGCGGCGCGATTGCCCTGGGCCACCCGCTGGGCGCGACCGGCGCGATCCGTACCGCGACCCTGCTGCACGGCCTGCGTCGTCGCCAGCAGAAGTACGGCATGGTGACGATGTGCATCGGCACCGGCATGGGCGCAGCGGGTATTTTCGAGGCGCTGTAAGGATCAAGGCGTTGCCGGCTGATTGTTGGTTGGCTGTGGGGCCCGGGTGGGTGAGGCTGCCCGGGACACGCCGTGAACCCGTCCCTGGGGGCTTGGCAGCGGCATCCATGCCGCTGACAGTCCCGGTCAGCCTCACCCACCCGCGCCACCCAACATTCCGCGCGGCGGAGGGTGAGCAAAGGCAAGAGCGGTAGATCCACGCCATGCGTAGATGTTCCGGAAACGAAAAAGGCAGCCAATGGCTGCCTTTTTTGCTTTTGCCCCTGCCCTTGATTCCGCCCTTCCCGTCCGCGTAGCACGGAAACTGTCGAGAGGGGGCGGATGGCCCTCTCCAAAACCGTTGGCGCCATGGATGGCGCCATCGAGCACCATGGAAGGGCTTTGGCGTGTTTTGGAGAGGGCCATCCGCCCCCTCCCCCACGTATCAGTCAAGGCGCCGCGAACGGAACGCTTGAAAACCTCATTCCGCCAGCATCGCCGCCAGCTTCTCCCGCGCCGGCCCTGCCAGCTTCGGGTTGTCCAGCGCGAAGCGGATCGTCGCTTCCACCAAGCCCAGGTGCGTGCCGCAGTCGAAACGGGTGCCTTCGAAGCGATAGGCGTCCACCTCTTCGATCTTCAGCAGCTCGGCGATCGCATCGGTCAACTGGATCTCGCCACCGGCGCCACTGCCGGTCTGCTCCAGCAGCTCGAAGATCTTCGGGCTCAGCACGTAGCGGCCGACCACCGCCAGATCACTCGGTGCGTCCTCCGGTTTCGGCTTCTCCACGATCTGCGAAATGCGGCCCTTGCGGCCATCGAAGGCCTCGGTCGCGACGATGCCGTAACTGGCGGTCTTGTCGTGCGGCACATCTTCAACCGCAATGACGCTGGCGCCACTGGCTTCGTTGAGATCGGCCATCTGCTTCAGCGCGCCGTCGCCGCGGTTCCAGATCAGGTCGTCCGGCAGCAGCACCGCGAACGGTTCGTCGCCGATCACGGCCTTGGCACACAGCACCGCATGGCCCAGGCCCAGCGCCTCGGCCTGGGTCACGAAGATCGCGCGCACGCCATTGGGCAGTACGTGACGGATCAGCTCCAGCTGCTCCTGCTTGCCAGCGCGCTCGAGCTTCTGCTCCAGTTCGTAGGCCTTGTCGAAATAGTCGGCGACTGCATGCTTGTAACGGTTGGTGATGAACACCAGCGTGTCACAGCCCGCCGCGATTGCTTCATCCACTGCGTACTGGATCAGCGGCCGATCAATGATCGGCAGCATCTCCTTCGGCACGGTCTTGGTTGCTGGCAAAAAACGCGTCCCCAGCCCTGCTACCGGGAAAACCGCTTTGCGAATTCGCTTGCTCATTGGTGCCTGTTGGCCTCGCGTGCCGGAAAGGGCACGACTTTAGCGGATGAAATGTAAGCATCCTGTTCGATTGGAGAGAACTCCGGCATCGTCGCAAACAGGACTTCCTTGATGCTGTCGGTGTCATAGCTGCACACCGCCTCGCGCAGGCGTGGAACGTTGCCCAGCACCAGATCGCGCGAGAACATGCGCACACCGGCCTCGAGAATCTTCGGGTGCGCGGTGGAACGATAGTCCTCGTCCGAATAGAACAGGGTCTCGTGCAGCTTCTCGCCCGGACGCAGGCCGGTATAGATGATCTGCACATCCTTGTACGGCTGCTTGCCCGCTAGGCGGATCATCTGCTCGGCCAGCAGCCGGATCGGCACCGGTTCGCCCATGTCGAGCGTATAGATCGCACCGTGCGAGGCCGAAGCCGCTGCCTGCAGGATCAACTGGCAGGCCTCGGGGATGGTCATGAAGTAGCGGCTGACTTCCGGATCGGTGACCGTGACCGGCCCACCACGCAGGATCTGCTCCCGGAACAGCGGCACCACGCTGCCGGCCGAGGCCAGCACATTGCCGAAGCGCACCGTGACGAAACGAGTATGCGTGGACTTCTGGTCCAGGCTCTGGCAGATCATCTCGGCATAGCGCTTGCTGGCACCCAGCGCGTTGACCGGGTCAACCGCCTTGTCGGTGGAGATGAACACGAAATGCTCGACGCGGGCTTCCAGGCAGGCGCGGGCCACGTTTTCGGTCGCCAGGATGTTGTTGCGCACGGCTTCGCGCAGCTGCCGCTCCAGCACCGGCACATGCTTGTAAGCGGCAGCATGGAACGCGGTGTCGACCGGATGCAGCGACAGCGCATGGCGGATCACCGCAGGATCGCCACAATCGCCCAGCACCGCTTCGATCTCGATATCGGGGAAGCTGCGGCGCAGCTCACCTTCAATGGTCAGCAGCAGCAGCTCGCTGATCTCCAGCAGGATGATGCGGCCGGCGCCATGGCGCGCGCACTGGCGGCACAGTTCCGAGCCGATCGAGCCACCGGCACCGGTGACCATCACGGTGCGCCCGCCCAACCAGCCGCGGATCAGGTTCCAGTCCGGGGTAATGGGCTTGCGGCCGAGCAGATCCTCGATCGCCACTTCCTTCAGCTGGCCGGGGAGCGACTGGCCCTGCAGGATGTCGCTCAGCTTGGGCACGGTGCGGAACGGCACGCCGGTGCTTTCGCAGATGGCGACCACCCGCTGCATGCCTGCGGCATCCAGCGAGGGCATGGCGATCACCAGCAACTTGGCTGCAGTCTCGCGGACCACGGCCGGGGCATCATCCAGGCTGCCCAGGATCGGCAGGCCCTGCAGCTTGGCACCGCGCAGGTGCGGTGCGTCGTCCAGCAGGCCGACCGGCTCGAAGTTGCCGGAGCGGCGCAGATCCCGAACCAGGGTCTCAGCGGCCTGCCCGGCACCCAGGATCAGCACGCGGCGCGCGCTCGAATCCGACTGCAGTGCCTGGTAATCCTTCCAGGCCCGGTACAGCAGGCGCGGCGCGCCCAGCAGCGCCGACAGCGCGAACGGATAGATCACCAGCACCGACATCGGCACGCCGTCGAAGCGCTTCCACATCAGCACCAGCACGATGCCGACCAGGCCGATGAAGCTGGCCTTGAAGATGTTCAGCAGGTCACTGACGCTGGCAAAGCGCCACAGCCCGCGATACAGGCCTACGCGCCAGAACACCAGGCCCTGCAGCAGCAGCACCAGCGTGGTGTCGACATTCCAGAGCGGAAGCGCGGGCGCGTTGGGGAGGATCGAGTACCGCCCGGCGTGGAGCAGCTGCCAGCATGCCCAGACCATGAACAGGTCGTGGCAGACGATGGCCGAACGCGGCATCAGGCCGAGAATTCTGTCCCGCCAGGGTGAAGCCATAAGTCAGGTATTTCCTTGTCGGTGACGCAATCCATTGCGCAGGAGGAGCCAGAGGACGCTCAGCGCGAGAAACCACGCGACCGCCAGGACAGCCTCCCACCTCGGCTGCAAATTGGAGCAGACATTAAGCACTGTAATACTGAACAGGCCCAAAGCAAAGTACATCCCTGTCACCTGGGCGTGGCTGGCTCCTGCCTGCACCGCCCGCTGGTAGACGTGCTGGGTATGGGGTTCCATCCAGCGTTGTCCGGAAATGATGCGCGCCGCCAGTGTGAAGCCCGCGTCCACGAGGAACGCCGAAGCCGGCACCAGCAGCAGGATCCAGTTGATATCGGTACGCACCGCGGCGATGGCCAGGACGACGGCGACTGCATAGCCCAGCGCGCCACTTCCGACATCACCCATGAAGATCCGGGCCCGCGGGAAATTGAACGGCAGGAAACCCAGGCAGGCCAGCCCCAGCGCCACCGCTGCCAGCGAATACGGCCAGGGCAACACCGGCGCCAGGCCCAGTGCGACAACAATGGCCTGGCTGGCGGCAATACCGTTGATGCCATCCATGAAGTTCCAGATGTTGATCAACGAGGCGGTGAATACCAGCACCAGCCCGGCCAGCAACCAGCTTCCACCGTGCACCTTGACCAGGGCGGCCAGCAGCGCGGCGGCAACGAAGTGCACCAGCAGGCGGCGCATGGCCGGCAACGGCCGGTGGTCGTCCCACCAGCCGATGCCTGCCACCAGTACCAGGCCCAGGCTGGCCACCAGCAGGCTCGGTGTCGATTCGGGCCAGACCCACATCGCTGCACCGGCGGTGACCAGCAGGCTGATGACGATGGCGATACCGCCACCGCGTGGCGTTGCCACGCTATGGCTGCGACGCTCGCCGGGCTGGTCCATAAGTTGCTGGCGCAGGGCATAACCCCGTGCCGCCCAGGTCAACCCCGCACTCAACAGGGCCAGCCCCAGCAGCGCGCCCATCACGAGCCACGGCATGGATCAGAGCACCGCGTAGTTCAGCAGTGGCTTGACCGTGCCCCACTCCTTGCAGCTCGGGCACTGCCAATGATGGGTGCGTGCACCGAACCCGCAACGGGTGCAGCGGTAAGCGGGATTGCGCACCAGCAGCTGATCGGTGATGTGCTTGAGGTCATGCAGGGTCGCAGTGGAATCGGCGCCCTCGGCCAGCGTCAGGTCGATCAGCGCGGATTCGCCGCGCACCGACGGACGATCCTTGAGCTGACGACCAAGGTAGGCTCGGGCCGGAGCCACGCCCTCCTGCTCTTCCATCAGCCGGGTCAGGGCCAGCACCGGGGCGATGCCACGGTAGTGTTCGGTCATTTCCGACAGGAACGCACGCGCGCCCCCCAGATCGCCGACCTTGCGGTAGTTTTCCATCAACGCGGGCAGCAGCTCGGGCAGGTACTCCGGATCGTTGCGCGCGGCACGTTCGAATGCACGCACGGCGGCTTCAGCGTTGCCCGCATCCGTCTCAAGGCGACCTTCGATGATGCCGGCGCGCACCGACATGGCGTCGGCCTGGTAGGCGCGGGCAATCGCCGCCCTCGCCTCTTCCAGCTTGCCGGCACCGCGGAAGCGTTCTGCCAGTTCGCATTCGAACTGCCCGATCAGCTTGCCCATCGGCTCGCCGGTGACGTCTTCGAAGCGGGTGGCGTTGTCGATCGCTTTTTCCCAGTCACGCTCGGCCTGATAGATGCCGATCAGGTGCTTGAGCGCCTGCGGGGCGCGCTGGTCCAACTGTGCCAGCTCGGTGAACACGGTCTCTGCACGGTCCAGCAGGCCGGACTTCATGTAGTCCTCGCCCAGCGCCAGCAGGGCCTGCACGCGCTGCGCGTCGCTCAGGTCGTGGCGGTTGACCAGCCCCTGGTGCAGGCGGATGGCGCGGTCGACTTCACCGCGGCGGCGGAACAGGTGGCCCAGCGCGACCTGGGTCTCGAAGGTTTCCTTGTCCAGCTCGGCGATGTGCAGGAACAGTTCGATGGCCTTGTCCGGCTGCTCGTTGAGCAGGTAGTTCAGGCCACGGAAGTAAGTGCTGGACAGGCGGCTGACCTGGTTGTCACCGTGGCGCTGGCCGCCACGCCGGCCGATCACCCACCCGGCCAGTGCGGCCAGCGGAACGAACAGGAAAAACCACAGCCACTCGGTGACGAAATCCATCTTCGATCAGCGTCCATCAAAAGATTGGGGGGAAACACCCGCGGCCGGCGTTGCCGCCACGGACTTGTTGGCACGGCGCAGCTGGCTGTAGAGCGGAATGACCACGCTCACCAGCACCAGGCCGGCACCGACGATGACACCGATCAGCAGGGCCGCAATCAGCGCCACGCCGACGGAGGTATTCAATTGGGTAAACAGCAGGTTGATCGACATCGCGGTCATGTTGACCGCACCAATGATCAGCCCAAGGATCAGGACCGCCAGCAGGACCAGCAGACGAAAGACCTTCATGCGACAGCTCCAGTGGCAGGAGTCCGTAGCTTATCCGACCCGCGGCTGGATTCGCACGCGGTGGCGCGACGGGGGGCTCAGGCCGGATCGGCGTCCAGCGGCAGCACACTGCTGACCCGCTCGCGCAGTTCCTTGCCCGGCTTGAAATGGGGGACGTGCTTGCCCGGCAGGGCAACCGATTCGCCGGTCTTCGGGTTGCGACCCAGGCGCGGCGGACGATAGTGCAGCGAGAAGCTGCCAAAACCACGGATTTCGATGCGATCCCCGGCGGACAGCGAACCGCCCATCATTTCCAGCAACGACTTCACCGCCAGATCGACATCATCGGCCTTCAGGTGCGCCTGGCGGCGCGCAAGGATTTCGATCAGTTCGGATTTGGTCATTACCGGCTCACATCAGGGGCATCTCAGCCTGAAACGGCCCGGGCAGAAGCCCGGGCCGTCCAGGAAACAACAAACAGCGTAAGGCCGATTACTCGGACTTGTTGCCGTTCAGCTGTGCACGCAGCAGCGCGCCCAGCTGGGTGGTGCCGCTGGAAGCCGAAGAGGACTGGTATTCCTCCAGCACTTCGCGCATTTCCGCGTCGTCCTTGGCCTTGATCGACAGCTGCAGGGTACGGCCCTTGCGGTCCATGCCCACGAACTTGGCTTCGATCTTGTCGCCGACCTTCAGGTGCTGGGTAGCATCGTCAACGCGCTCGTTGGCGATGTCGCGAGCCGAAACGTAACCCTCGATGCCGTCAGCCAGCTCGATGATCGCGCCCTTGGCGTCGACTTCCTTCACCACGCCTTCAACCTTGGAGCCCTTCGGATTGGCAGCCATGTACTGGCCGAACGGATCCTGCTCCAACTGCTTCACGCCCAGGGAGATGCGCTCGCGCTCCGGATCGACAGCCAGGACGACGGCGTCCAGGGTATCGCCCTTCTTGAAGTTGCGAACGACGTCTTCGCCGGTGGTGTTCCAGCTGATGTCGGACAGGTGGACCAGGCCGTCGATGCCGCCGTCCAGGCCGATGAAGATGCCGAAGTCGGTGATCGACTTGATCTGGCCCGACACCTTGTCACCCTTCTTGTGGGTGGCAGCGAAGGTTTCCCACGGATTGGCGGCAACCTGCTTCATGCCCAGCGAGATACGGCGACGCTCTTCATCGACGTCCAGCACCATCACTTCGACTTCATCACCAACCTGGACAACCTTGGACGGGTTGACGTTCTTGTTGGTCCAATCCATCTCGGAGACGTGCACCAGGCCTTCGACGCCCGGCTCGATCTCAACGAATGCACCGTAATCGGTGACGTTGGAGACCTTGCCGAAGACGCGGCTGTTGGCCGGGTAACGACGGCCGATGTTGTCCCACGGATCCTCGCCCAGCTGCTTCAGGCCCAGCGAAACGCGGTTGCGCTCGCGGTCGAACTTCAGCACGCGGACGTCCAGCTCGTCGCCGACGTTCACGACTTCCGACGGGTGACGCACGCGCTTCCACGCCATGTCGGTGATGTGCAGCAGGCCGTCGATACCGCCCAGGTCCACGAACGCGCCGTAATCGGTCAGGTTCTTGACGACACCCTTCAGGATCGCGCCTTCCTGCAGCTTGTCCATCAGCTGCTCGCGCTCTTCCGAGTGCTCGCTTTCGACGACAGCGCGGCGCGAGACCACGACGTTGTTACGCTTGCGGTCCAGCTTGATGAGCTTGAACTCGAGTTCCTTGCCTTCCAGGTAGGCCGGATCGCGCACCGGGCGCACATCGACCAGGGAACCCGGCAGGAAGGCGCGGACATCCTTGATGTCCACGGTGAAACCACCCTTGACCTTGCCGCTGATGCGGCCGGTGATGGTTTCGTTCTTTTCCAACGCTTCTTCCAGCTCGTCCCACACCATCGCGCGCTTGGCCTTCTCGCGCGACAGGACGGTTTCGCCGAAGCCGTTCTCGATCGAGTCGAGGGCGACCTTGACGATGTCGCCTTCGGCGACGTCGATTTCGCCAGCGTCGTTACGGAACTGTTCGATCGGCACGATGCCTTCGGACTTCAGGCCAGCGTTGATCACCACGACGTCGCCGCGGACTTCAACAACGGTACCGCTGACGATGGCGCCCGGCTTCAGCTTGGCCAGGTTGGCCTGGCTGGCTTCAAACAGTTCGGCAAATGATTCGGTCATTAGATTTACTCTGTTGGACACATGGGTCGGTGGCGTCCCCTTCAGGGGAATGGCGACCGCCCGCCTGTTGGTCGACCCCGGAAACGCAGGTCGTGTGTAGTAGGAAAACCGCCACGCATCATTGCGCGACGGAGCTGGTACAGCACTGCTTTGCGCGACCACCACCGATGCAGCTGGCAGTGCTCCCGCGCGAACGGATCAGGCAGCCGGAACCGGAAGCAGATCCATCACTCGGGCAACGACATCATCGATGCCGATGCCTGTGGTGTCGATGAGGACAGCATCGTCTGCCGGCTTCAGGGGCGCCACGGTACGCTGAGCATCACGGGCGTCGCGGGCCATGATCTCGCGCAGGAGGTCATCAAAGTTAACAGAAACCCCCTTGTCTTTCAACTGCTTATGCCGGCGCTCGGCGCGCTCCTCGGCACTGGCGGTCAGGAAGACCTTGCAGGGGGCGTCCTTGAAGATCACCGTGCCCATGTCACGACCGTCGGCGACCAGGCCGGGCAGCTCCCTGAATGCGCGCTGGCGCTCCTTCAGGGCCGCGCGCACCTCGGGAATGGCGGCAATGGCCGAGGCCAGGGCGCCAGTGGTCTCCAGGCGCAGCTCGTCGGTGGCATCGGTGCCGTTGACCATGACCCGCATCGACTCACCCTGTTCAACAAACTGAACATGGGTGTCGAAAGTGCAGCGCACCAGCGCCGAGGCGTCGGAGGTGTCGATGTCTGCCCAGCTCGCGGCCACGCCCACTGCACGGTACAGCGCGCCCGAATCCAGGTAATGCCAGCCCATCCGGCGCGCGATGATGCGGCTGATGGTACCCTTGCCGGCCCCGGAAGGGCCGTCGATGGTCAGGACGGGGGCGAGTGGATTCATGGGGTTCCCAGAGCGTATGAAGGGGTCATTCTAGCCCCTGCCCGGGGGCCCGCGCGGCGACTTTCGCGCAACCACTTGAAACATCGACAAAAAGCCCGGTAGAATGGCGGGCTTGAACGAGCGTCAACTGCCGATTGTCTTTCGCATATCGCGGCCACGCTCCACCCGAACAACTACTGTTTACGCCGAGGTATGCCATGAAAGTCCTGTCCTCCCTGAAGTCGGCGAAGGCCCGTCACCGCGACTGCAAGGTCGTCCGTCGTCGCGGCAAGATCTTCGTCATCTGCAAGTCGAACCCGCGTTTCAAGGCGCGTCAGCGCTAAGCCCAACAGCCCTCGCGGCTGCGGCTGGCCCTACGCGGGGCCGACCCGATGCAAGAAACCGCCTTCGGGCGGTTTTTTGTTTATGCGGCTTTTTCCTGCCGTTTTTGCTGTAATCGCCTTTCTTGACCACTGGGGAGTAGATCGAGATGAAGCGTTACCTGTCTGTCCTGGCCGTGATGGCCACGCTGGTCGCCGCCACGCCGGCGCTGGCCGATACCCTGCTTGTCGACCGCGCCCGCGAGAAGCCGGCCGGTGCCCTGCCCGTGCGCGGCCAGAGCATGCAGCAGGTGCAGGCGCAGTTCGGCGCGCCGAGCGAGCAGCTGCAGCCGCGCGGCGGGCAGAAACGGCAATGGCCGACCATCAACCGCTGGGTGTACCCGCAGTTCACCGTCTACTTCGAGAAGCAGAAGGTGATCGACGTGGTGGCCAACCAGGCGGACCCGAACGAAATCGGCCCGAAGCCGCCGATCCGTTGATCCCTTTACCCGCCATGGGCGGGCCTGTGTAGCGAGACCATGAACCAGACCCTTCGTTTTCCTGCCGAGTGGGAAGCCCAGAGTGGCGTCCTGATTGCCTGGCCCACCGCCGATACTGACTGGGCTGACCGCCTGGGCCAGGTGGAAGAGACCTACATCGCCCTGGTCGCGGCCATCACCCGCTTCCAGCCGGTGCTGATCTGCGTGGCCGACGATGATGTGGAGACCTACGCCGAGATGCGGCTGCGCTCCAACCGCATCGACATGGACAAGGTCCACTTCACCACGGCGGCCTACGACGACACCTGGCTGCGCGACTCCGGCCCGATCACCCTGCGCCGTGCCGACGGCGGCTTCCAGCTGCTGGACTTCCGCTTCACCGGCTGGGGCGGCAAGTTCGACGCCACCCTGGATGACCAGCTGGTGGGCGTGCTGGACCAGGCCGGCGTGTTCAACGACGCGCCGGTGCGCAGCATCCCGTTCGCGCTGGAAGGCGGCGGCATCGAAACCGACGGCGAAGGCACCCTGCTGACCACCTGGAAGTGCCTGCACGAGCGCCACCCCGACCGCGACCGCGACTGCCTGAGCGCCGACCTGGCCGACTGGCTGCAGCAGGACCGCGTGCTGTGGCTGGACCACGGCTACCTGGAAGGCGACGACACCGACGCGCATATCGATACCCTCGCCCGCTTCGCTTCGGCTGACAGCATCGTCTATCAGGCCTGCGACGACGAGAGCGACTCGCACTACGCCGAGCTGCAGGCGATGGGCAACGAACTGGCCGCGCTGCGCACCAAGGATGGCCAGCCGTACCGCCTGTTCCCGCTGCCGTGGGCACAGCCGGTGATCGACGAGGGCCGCCGCCTGGCCGCCTCCTATGCCAACTACCTGATCGTCAATGGCGCGGTGCTGATGCCGGCCTACGGCGATCCGGCCGACGACCTGGCCCGCGACGTGCTGGCGCAGGCGCACCCGGGCCGCGAGATCGTGCAGGTACCCTGCCGCTCGCTGATCTGGCAGAACGGCAGCCTGCACTGCATCACCATGCAGCTGCCGGCAGGGCTGTTGAAGGCGTAAGCCGAACCGGCAGCGCCGGGCCATGCCCGGCGAACGCTGCCGCATCTGGAAAATCCGCCGGGCATGGCCCGGCGCTACCGGTTGCGTGCACCCATTCAGCGCGCGACACGCCGTCGCCGTCCATCCGCGCTAACATGCAGGTTTTCCCCCGCAGGAACGCCCCGCATGAACTCGCGCAGCCCCCTTACCGTCGCCCTGATCCAGGAGCGCAACCACGGTGATGCCGCCGCCAACCTGGCGGTGATCGAAGCACGCGTGGCCGAGGCGGCTGCGCAGGGCGCGAAACTGGTGCTGCTGCAGGAACTGCACAACGGCCCGTACTTCTGCCAGCACGAATCGGTGGACGAGTTCGACCTGGCCGAGCCGATTCCGGGCCCGAGCACCGAGCGTCTGGGCGCTCTGGCCAAGAAGCATGGCGTGGTGCTGGTCGGCTCGCTGTTCGAACGCCGCGCCGCCGGCCTGTACCACAACACCGCCGTGGTGTTCGAGAAGGACGGCACGCTGCTCGGCAAGTACCGCAAGATGCATATCCCGGACGATCCGGGCTTCTACGAAAAGTTCTACTTCACCCCGGGCGACATCGGCTTCAAGCCGATCGATACCTCGGTGGGTCGCCTTGGCGTGCTGGTGTGCTGGGACCAGTGGTACCCGGAAGCGGCGCGCCTGATGGCGCTGGCCGGTGCCGAACTGCTGCTGTACCCGACCGCGATCGGCTGGGACCCGGACGACGTCCAGGACGAGAAGACCCGCCAGCGCGACGCCTGGGTGCTGAGCCACCGCGGCCACGCTGTGGCCAATGGTCTGCCGGTGCTGAGCTGCAACCGCGTCGGCCACGAGGCATCGCCGCTGGGTGCGTCGGGCATCCAGTTCTGGGGCAACAGTCACGTGCTGGGCCCGCAGGGCGAGTTCCTGGCCGAAGCCGGCACTGATGCCACGGTTCTGCTGTGCGATGTCGACCTGCAGCGCAGCGAGCACGTGCGCCGCATCTGGCCGTTCCTGCGCGACCGTCGCATCGACGCGTACGGTGACCTGCTCAAGCGCTACATCGACTGAGCCGGAGCCGCGCATGGCCGTCCTCATCCGTGATGCCGGCCCGGCCGACATCGACGCGATCACCGCGATCTATGCGGTGGAAGTGACCGACTTCGTCAACACCTACGAGTACGACATCCCGGACGCGACCGAGATGCTGCGCCGCATGCGCGACATCGTCGATCGCGGCTTCCCCTACCTGGTCGCCGAGATCGACGGCCAGGTGGCCGGCTATGCCTATGCCAACACCTACCGCACCCGCGTCGCCTACCAGTGGACCGTGGAAAACTCGGTCTACGTCGATGCCGGCTTCCAGGGCAAGGGCGTCGGCACCGGCCTGCTGCAGGCCCTGATCGACGCCTGCGTGACGCGTGGCTACCGGCAGATGGTGGCGGTGATCGGCGAACCCACCAATACCGCTTCAATCAAGCTGCACGAACGCTTCGGCTTCGAGCTGGTCGGCGTGTTCCGTGGCCTCGGCCGCAAGCACGGCCGCTGGCTGGATACCGTGCAGATGCAGCGCGCGCTCGGCGACGGCGCCGACACCGCACCTTCCAATGAATGAACCCATGACCGAAACCCTTCCCGAGACCGGCGACGATCTGTTCGCCGGCCAGCCGGTGCGCGTCGTCGAACGCGACGGCGTGCGCTACACCCTGCTGGGCACTGCCCACGTTTCGCGTGCCAGCGTCGAGGCGGTGGAGAAAGCCATCGACAGCGGCCGTTTCGATGCGGTGGCCGTCGAGCTTGACGCGCAGCGCCTGCAGGCACTGAGTGATCCAGACACGCTGGCCAAGCTCGACCTGGTCGAGGTGATCCGCAAGGGCCGCGTCGCCCTGTTCGCCGCCAACCTGGCCCTGTCCGCCTACCAGCGCCGCCTGGCCGAACAGCTGGACATCGAGCCCGGCGCGGAACTGAAGCGCGCAGTGGAACTGGCCCGCGAGCGCAACCTGCCGGTGCACCTGATCGACCGCGAGGTCGGCCTGACCTTCCGCCGCGCCTCGCAGCGGCTGGGTTTCTTCGGCAAGCTGAAGCTGGTCGCCGGCCTTGGTGCCGGCCTGTTCTCGTCCGAGGAAGTGGGCGAAAACGAGATCGAGAAGCTCAAGCAGGGCGACATGCTGGAGTCGAGCTTCGGCGAGTTCGCCAGCGAGAGCCCGGCGCTGTACGAGACCATCATCGGCGAGCGCGACCGCTACATGGCCACGCGCCTGCGCGAGGAACACAACCCGCAGCAGCGTGAAGTGCTGGCGGTTGTCGGTGCAGGTCACCTTGCAGGCCTGGCGCGCTACCTGGAAACCGACACCGAAGCACCGGCGCCACTGCGTGCCGAACTGGAAGCGGTACCGAAGAAGCGCAACATCCCGTGGTTCACGCTGGGCATCCTGGCCATCGTGGCGACCGGCATCGGCGTGGGCTTCTACCGAGGCGGCCTCGGCGTGGGTACCGAACTGCTGGCAACCTGGGCGATGTACACCGGCGGCCTGGCGGGCCTGGGCTGCCTGCTGGCCGGCGGCCATCCGCTGAGCATCCTCACCGCGATCGCGGTGGCCCCGTTCAAGCCGTTCCGCCTGAGCATCCCCACCGGCGCGTTCTCGGCGCTGGTGGAAGCGCGCCTGCGCAAGCCGGCCTACGAGGACTTCCTGAAACTGCGCGACGATGCGCAGAGTCTGAAGGGCTGGTACCGCAACCGCGTCACCCGCGTGGTGCTGACCTTCATGCTGACCAACATCGGCAGCATGCTCGGTCTGTGGCTCACCACGTTCAAGGTTTGGGGCAAGGTGGCGGGATAACCCAGCTCTTCGCATCGGCGCAGGCCCGCTATACTCAACTCCTTTAAGGATGAGGGCAGGCAATGGAAGCATTCGACGACTTGATGCGCGATGGCTATGTCGTAATCCGCCAATCCATCGCGCCTGAGTTGGTACAGGACATCAACCAGCGCATCGATCGTTTCAAGGTGCGTAACCCCGGCGCGGTCGGGCGCAACCTGGACGAGCAGCAGCGCCTGTACAGAGTTGTCAATCTGCATCTTGTCGTGGATGCAATCACCCGCCTGCTCACCGAGAATCGAGCGATCGAAGTCTGTGATCGCTTCCTTGGCGAGCAGACCGCCCTCTACACCAGCCTTTATTACGAGCGCGGCTCGGAACAGCCGCTGCACCGTGACACACCGATGTTCTGCACTTCGCCCGGCGAACGCTATCTGGGCGTCTGGACCGCGCTGGATGCGGTAGACGACAGCAACGGCCCCCTGCTTGTGGTGCCGGGCAGCCATCTGCTGCCCGCCATCGACGTCCAGGCGCTGCGCCACCAGGTGTTTGGTGATGGGCCAGTCAGCCCGATGTCGGGCGAAGGCTGGGCCGCCTACCAGGATGCAGTGGCGCGCCAATGCGAAGAGGCCGGGCTACAGGCGCAGCCGGTGCATATGCAGCCGGGCGACGTGATCGTATGGCACCCGCAGCTGTTCCATGGTGGTGCGCCCCACTCGTCCGTCGGCACCCGCCGCAGCGTCGTCATGCACGTCACCCCCAAATCAATGCCGGTTGGCCACATGGACGTGTTCTACGGCGCCAAGCCCGCACAAAGCAAGGCACCTTGGCGCTACTACCGGCGGGGAGACCGTGAAATCGCCCGCTTCGGCCAGGTCGATTTTGGCCACGAATACACACGGCGCACCTGGTTCCTGCGACGCGCCTGAAAAAAGGGGGAGGCCGCCCCACTACGACCGGCCTCCCCCACACCACAACACGTTGTCGCGCATTACGGCCGAGCAAGCTCGACCACTACACCGCGGTCCCCGCCACGACCTCCAGACCGCGCGCGCGGCGGATCAGCCGCGTCACGGCATTGCGCAGGTCATCCAGCACCGCGTAGATCGTCGGCAGGAACAGCAGGCTGACCACCGTCGAGAACGCCAGGCCGCCGGCAATCGCGCGCGCCATCGGTGCGTACTCCGGGCCGTTGCCGAACATCTGCGTATTGGTCAACGAGATCGGCACCATCGCCAGGATCGCCGTGCCCATCGTCATCATGATCGGGCGCAATCGCTCGCGTGAGCCCTCCACCAGCGCCTGCGTGCGTCCCATGCCACCGCGCCGCAGGTTGTTGATGTGCTCGATCATCACGATGCCGTTGTTCACCACCACGCCCATCAGCACCAGGATGCCGATGAAGGACATGATCCCGAACGAAGTGCCAGTGATCCAGAACAGCCAGAAAACGCCGAAGATCGAGAACAGCACGCCGCTCATGATCGCCGCCGGGAACAGCAGCGACTCGAACACCGCCGCCATCACCACGTAGATCATCACCAGCGCGATCAGCAGGTTGAACACCATCTGCTGCATCGCCTCGTCATCATTGCCGTAATCGCCGCCATCGAAGGTGTAGCCATAGCCGGCCGGGAAGTTCATCGGCTTGAGCACCGACTCCATCGCCTTGCGGCCATCCGGTGCGGTGACCTTTTCGGCCAGGTTGGCCTTGATGGTCAGCGTGGTCTGGCGGTTGGTGCGGCCGATCTGGGTGGCTGACGAACCGACATCAACGGTAACCAGGCTCAGCAGCGGCACGCTGCGGCCATCGCCGGTACGCACGCTGAAACCGGCCAGGTCTTCCGGGCTGCTCTGCTCGGCACCGGCGAAACGCACCCACACCGGCACTTCGTTGTCGCCACGGCGGAACTCGCGCATCGGCGCACCGCGCAGCGCCAGGCCGACGAAGCTGGCCACCTGTTCGGCGTTGAAGCCGAACGCCGCCGCACGTTCGCGGTCAACGCGCACCTTCAGTTCGCCGCCCTTCTCGCCGTTGTCGATGCGCACGTCGCGCAGCTCGGCGCGCTGGGCCAGCAGCGGCACCACTTCCTGGCCGATCTCCTGCAGCATCGAACTGGAATCGCCGACCAGCTGCACCTGCACGCCCTGGTTGCCGCCACCACCGCCATCGCCGCCCTGGTTGCCGACGAAGTAGTCGGTACGCGCCGACTTCGGCAGGCCCTTGCGTAGTTCTTCCTGCAGTGCCTTGATGTCCTTGGCGTACTTCTCGTCCAGGGTGACCACGGTCGAGCTGCCTTCCTGCTCGCTGTACCAGGAATAGACCTGCTTGACGTGCAGGCGTTCACGGTTGGCATCGATCCAGTTCTCCACCCGCGCCACTTCCTCGGACATCTGCCGGTAGGTGTAGGCGCCCTTCCACATGTAGCCGATGAAGATGTCCTTGCCGCCGTCACCACCGAACATGTCGATCTTGGTCAGCTTCATCGGTACCAGGCTGACCAGCACGACAAGCAGAATGCCGAGCAGGCTCCAGCCACGATGGTGCAGCGACCAGTCCAGCAGCCTGGCGTAGCGGCGCTGCAGCCGCGCGATCAGGCCGGTCTGCGAGTGCACCAGCTTGGGCGTGGCCATGCGCGCGGACAGCATCGGGATCAGGCTGACCGCAACCAGCCACGAGGCCAGCAGCGAGACCGAGATGGTGATCGCGATCTGCGCCATGAAGATGCTGATGTTGTTGGTCTCGCCGAACAGGTTCGGCACGAACACGATGCAGTGGCACAGCGTACCGGCGCTGAGCGCGATGGCCACGTTGCGGGTGCCGATGATCGAGGCCAGCCGCGGCTGCCCGGGCATGCGCTCGCGCTCCTGGTAGATGCTCTCCACCACCACCACGGCGTTGTCGACCAGCATGCCCACGGCCAGCAGCAGGCCCATCATGGTCAGGATGTTCAGCGTCACCCCGACGAAGTACATGAAACCCAGGGTGATGGTGAAGCAGATCGGAATGGCCAGGGTCACCATCAGCGTGGACGGCCAATGGCGCAGGAAGAAGAACAGCACCGTGATCGACAGGATCAGGCCCACCGCACCGGCCTCGGCCAGCTCCAGCAGCGAGGAGGTTACCGCCTTGCCCTGGTTGTCGATCACCTTGATCTGCACGTCGCGCATCGATGCTTCGGCGCGGATCGCTTCAACCTCCGCCAGCGCCGCGCGCGACACCTCCACCAGGTTGGCACTGCGCTCCTTGAAGATGTCCAGGCCGACCGCAGGGTTGCCGTCCAGGCGCCGCCCGTAGTTCATCCGCGCCGGCTTCAGGCGCACGTCGGCGATGTCGCCCAGGCGCAGGCCCTTGGCGTTGATCACCAGGTCGCGCATTTCCTGCAGGTCGGTGATCTCGCCCACCGGCTGCACGCGCACGCGCTGGCCGTTGTCGTCGATCTGTCCGGCCGAGATCGAGAAGTTCAGCGTGCGCAGGCGCTCGCTCAGCTCATTGATGCTCAGGCCGTGCGCGTTGAGCCGGTTCGGGTCGATGGCAATCTCGACTTCGTTCGGCGGCGCGCCGGTGATGTCGACGCGGGCCACACCGGGGATACGCTCGATGCGCCGCTTGAACTCGCGGTCGAGCATGTCGTACGCGGTGGTCAGGTCGGTGGTGCTGGCCAGGCGCACCTTCAGCACCGGCTGGTCGCTGCTGGACCACTTGAACACGTTGTAGCGCTGCAGGTCATCGGGCAGGTCGCTGCGGATCGCATCGATGCGCTCGCGTGCATCGGAGGCGGCGATGGCGATGTCGCGGTCCCAGTCGCTGAACTCGATGAAGATCAACGCCGCTTCGGAGGTGGCCGACGAGCGCATGCGCTTGATGCCGGTCATCGTCGCCAGCGATTCCTCCACCGGGCGGATGATGGTCCGCTCCACTTCCTCCGGTGTCGAACCGGTGTACGGGATCTGCACGAACAGGAACGGCGCGGAGATGTCCGGCAGCGCTTCCAGCGGCAGCCGGAACGAAGCGATCAGGCCGATCACCACCAGTGACACGAAACACATGATGGTGGTGACCGGGCGCCGGATGGAGAACTCGGCAACACTCATGCCGGTTCCTCCGCGCCCGCCGCGCTGCCCGCCGCACCCGGCTCGATCTCACCGGCGTGCTTTCGGCCACGCTCGCGGTAATAGGCATCACCGCGGCGATCCATCAGGTCGTACACCACCGGGATCACCAGCAGGGTCAGCAGGGTCGACACCAGCAGGCCACCGATCACGGTGATCGCCATCGGTGCGCGTACTTCGGCACCCTCGCCCATCGCCACCGCCAGCGGCAGGAAGCCGAACAGCGTGCACAGCGTGGTCATGATGATCGGCCGCAGGCGCGAGCGCGCACCTTCCACCAGTGCTTCGTGCTTGGCCACGCCGGCCTCGCGCAGCTGGTTGACCTTGTCGATCAGGATGATCGCGTTCTTGGTGACCAGGCCGACCAGCAGGATCAGGCCGATGAACACCACCACCGAGATGGGCTTGCCGGTCAGCATCAGTGCCAGGATCGCGCCGACCAGTGCCAGCGGGATGGTGAACAGGATCACGAACGGATGCAGCAGCGACTCGAACTGCGAGGCCATCACCAGGTAGACCAGGAAGATCGCCAGGCCGAAGGCGAAGATCAGCGACTTCGCCGCCTGCGCCAGCTCCTCACCCTGGCCGCCGATATGCAGGCCGACGCCTGCGCCCAGCGGTTGTTCGGCCACCATCTGCTGCACTTCGCGCATGGCGGCGCCCAGATCGATGTCACGCAGGTTGGCCGAGACCACAGCCACGCGGGTCTGGTCGGCGCGATGGATCTCGCTGGGGCCGGTGGTGGCGACCACGTCGGCCACCGCGTCCAGCGTGACCGGGCGGGTGCTGCCCGGATTGACGATCAGCCGGCGGATGCTCTCCACGCTGGCGCGGTCGCCCTCCTGGGCACGCACCAGCACGTCGATCTTGCGGTCACGGAAGCTGTAGCGGGTGGCTACGTCGCCGCGCACCTTCTTCACCACCACATCGGCGATCTGTCGGGTGGTCAGGCCCAGTGCACCGGCGCGCTCCTGGTCGAAGCGGATCTGGATTTCCGGGAAGCCCTCTTCCACCGTCGACTTCACGTCGGCGTAGTGCGCATTGCCACGCAGCATCGCCGCCAGGCGCTGGCCAGCCACTTCCAGCGTCGCCATGTCCTGCCCGCGCAGCTCGATTTCCAGCGGCGTGGAGAAGCTGAACAACGCCGGCCGCGCGAAGTCGACCTGTGCGCCTGGATGCTGGCCCATGGTGTCACGCAGGCGCTCGGTGATCTCCGCTTCGGTACGCGCGTTGCCACCGCCTTCCATCACCACGGTCAGCTTGCCGATGTTCTCGCCGCTCTCGGTCGGGCTGGCATCCAGACGGGTGCCGCTGCCACTGACGCCGTACAGCGACGCCACGCCCTCGCCGTTGCCGTGGGCCAGCTGCAGCTCGCGCACCAGCGCATCGGTCTGCTTCAGCGGCGTGCCGGCCGGCAGCTTCACCGTCATTTCGAAGCGGTCCTGTGCCAGCTGCGGGATCAGGTCGGCACCGAGCATCGGCACCAGCGCCATGGTCGCCACGAAGATGATCGTGGCCACGCCCAGCACCTTGCCCGGATGGGCCAGCGCGCTCGGCAGCAGGCGCAGGTAGCCGCGCTCCGCACCGGCGTAGGGCTTCATTGCCAGGTCGCTGGCCTTGCGCATCACCGGGCCGACCACCGCCACTACGCCACGCCACGCCCGCACGACCAGCCAGGCCAGTGCATAGAAGCTCCAGCGCACGGTTGCGACGGCACCACGACGGCCCAGTGCCACCGGCTTCTGCCAGCGGTTCTGTGGCTGCCACGGCTCGTTCGGCGCCTCTTCCGGGAACGCCAGCGGCGGCCGTCC
This sequence comes from Stenotrophomonas sp. 59, assembly GCF_030291095.1. NCBI lineage: Bacteria > Pseudomonadati > Pseudomonadota > Gammaproteobacteria > Lysobacterales > Lysobacteraceae > Stenotrophomonas > Stenotrophomonas sp. 59. The sequence goes on along the minus strand of NZ_CP127408.1, from coordinate 1,850,883 downwards.
CTTCAGCGAGCTCAGCATCGGGATCAGTGTCATCGACACCAGCAGCGAGATCGCAATGGCGATCGCCACGGTCAGTGCCTGGTCGCGGAACAGCTGGCCGGCGATGCCGTCGACGAACACCAGCGGCAGGAACACCGCGATGGTGGTCAGGGTCGAGGCGACCACCGCCATGCTCACTTCGCGGGTACCGGCAATCGCCGCCTGCAGGATGCCGAGGCCGCGCTCGCGGGCCTTGGCGATGCTCTCCAGCACCACGATCGAATCGTCCACCACCAGGCCGGTGGCCAGTGCCAGGCCGCCCAGCGACATCACGTTCAGGCTCAGGCCGAGCTGGCCCATGAAGAAGAACGTGGCGATGATCGAGACCGGCAGCGACAGGCTGATCACGAACGTGCTCCAGCCATCACGCAGGAACAGGAAGATGATCAGGATCGCCAACAGGCCGCCGATCACTGCATCCTTCTTGACGTCGGCGATGGCGTGCTCGATGAAGCGCGACTGGTCCTCGATGGTGGTCATCTCGACATCGGACGGGAACGTGCCCTTGATCTGCTCCAGGCGCTTGCGCAGCGCTTCGGCGGTGGACACGGTGTTGGCATCGCCTTCCTTGTAGATGGCCAGTTCAACCGATTCCTTGCCGCCCAGGCGGATCACCGCTTCGCGTTCCTTGTAGCCCTGGCGCACGGTGGCCACATCCTTCAGGCGCACCGGCACACCATTGGCGACCACGCTGGAGCCACCGCCGGACGATGCGCTCTGCGCCGCCGAGGCCGCCGCGATGGCGGCCGCCGAACCGGTCGACGCGGCGATGTTGAACATCTGCTGCAGCGCCGAGTCGGCCGCGCTGCCGTTCGACGCCTGGGTGGTGACCAGCAGGTTGCGGATCTCCTCCAGGTCGGCGAACTGGTTGACGGTGCGTACCAGGAAGCGCTGCGACCCCTCCTCCAGGCGACCGCCGGAGATGTTGATGTTCTCGTCCTTCAGGCGCTTGATGACGGTGTCGATCGGCAGGTTCAGCTGCGCCAGCTTCTGCTGGTCGATGTCGACCTGGATCTCGTCTTCCAGGCCGCCACCGACCTTGACCGCCGCCACGCCGGTGACCGGCTCCAGCTTCTTTTTCAGGTCTTCATCGGCATAGCGGCGCAGGCCGGTCAGCTCGCGGATCGCATCGGCATCGGTGGCCGGCGCGTCCTTGCTCGACAGCACCAGGCGCATGATCGGCTCGGTGGACGGATTGAAGCGCAGCAGCACCGGGGCCTTGGCCTCCAGTGGCAGGTTCAGCGCTTCCATCTTGTCGCGCACCTCCAGGCTGGCCTGGTCCATGTTGGTGCCCCAGGCGAATTCCAGCACCACGTCGCTCTGGCCGGTGCGCGAGACCGACTTCAGCTTGCGCAGGTTCTTGACCACGCCCACCGCTTCTTCGACCGGCTGGGTGATCAGGGTTTCGATTTCGGTCGGCGCCGCACCGGTGTACTCGGTGCGCACGGTCAGCGTCGGGTAGCTCAGGTCAGGCAGCAGGTTGACCTTGAGGTTGCCCAGCGCGATCAGGCCGAACAGCAGCAGGGTGACCGTGCACATGGCGATGGTCACGCGGCGGCGGGTGGCGAATTCCACCAGGCCGCCGCGCATGCCGGCGGCGGCGCCGTCGCTCGCCGGCGAGGCACCGTGGTCGTGGCCCGGGGCGGTCATTGCTTGCTCCCGGCCTTGTCCGCCGGCTTGGCGGCCGCTGCAACCGTCTTCGCCTTTGCCTTCGGATCGGCGATCACCTGCACCGCGGTACCGTCGCGCAGCGCGACCTTGCCGGCGGTGACCACCTGATCACCGGCCGCCAGGCCATCACGGATCTCCACCCACGGGCCCTCGGCGTAACCCAGCTTGACCGGAACGCGTGCGACCTTGCCTTCGCGCACCCGGAACACCGCCGGCTCACCGTCGTCGAGCAGCGCCAGGCGCGGCACCACAAGCGCATCGGCACGCTGGTCGTAATCGATGCGGATGCGCCCGAACATGCCGGGCTGCAGCGCATGGGCGGCGCCATCGAAGGCACTGACCACGCGAAACGTGCCGCTGCCCGAATCCACCACCGGCGCGATGCGGTCGACGGTGCCGGTGAAGCTCTGGCCCGGCAGTGCATCGGCGGCCAACGTTACCGGCTGGCCGGCACGCAGCGTGGCCAGTTCGCGCTCGGGCACGTTGAGGGTGGCTTCCAGGCGCGAGTTGTCGACGATGCGGAAGATCGGCGTGTTGATCTGCACGAAATTGCCGGTCTTGATCGAGCGCGAGGCGATCACGCCGGAGATCGGCGCCACCACCGTGGTGTAGGACAGTTCCAGCGTCGCCAGGCGGTACTGCGCGCGGACGTTTTCCAGATCAAAGCGCAGCTGGTCGACATCGGCGGCACTGACCATCTGCTGGCCAACCAGTTTCTGGGCGCGCTGGTAGTTGTTTTCCAGCTTGCGCATCTGCGCTTCGCTCTGGGCAACAGCCAGGCGTGCGCGATCCGGGTCCAGGCGTACCAGCGGCTGGCCAGCGGTCACCCGCTGGCCTTCCTCGACCAGCACCGCCAGCGCCACGCCCGAGGTCTTGGCGACCACCTGCGATTCGGCGCGCGGCTCCAGCGCAGCGGTTCCGGTGTAGCTGGCCGCGACCGCACGGTGGCTGGCCACCGCCACTTCGACCGGCACCGCGTCGACCTTCTTCTCCTCCTTGGTCTCGGCGGCCTTGGCTTCGGAATTGGGCCCTGCGGCGCAACCGCCCAGCAGCAGGGAGGTGGAGATCAGCAGTGCGGCGGCACAGATTCCGCTGCGACGGCCGGACAGGAAGGTTGGGTGCGACATCGTCAGGTCCCTGGAGGATGCGTGGACAGGTGTGGTAGCAAAGTAATGCACCACTTCACGGCCACACCATATCCCAAAGGTCATGGTGCCTTCACGCCATCGGTCGGACCGACCCCATTTCAGCTAGATGAAACCTGAGGCTATACTCGGGTCGTTCCGTACCCCACGCCGGAACGACCAGACCCGAATCCCCGGAAACGACACCATGCGCCCGCAGCCGCTCGCCGCTTGTCTCGCTCTGGCCGTCCTCCTGCCCCTTGGGGCCGCCGCACAGCCCGCTCCTGCTCCTGCCACACCCGCTCCGGCCCCGGCTGCTGCCGCTACGCCGGCGCCTGCCGCGCCCACCGGCAACTTCGACAATGGCCGCGTGCTGGCCTACACCTGCCAGGGGTGCCACGGCATCACCGGCTACAAGAACGCCTACCCCAGCTACCGGGTGCCGAAGATCGGCGGCCAGACCCAGCAGTACCTGGCCCAGGCCCTGACCGAGTACCGCCAGGGCAAGCGCCGGCATCCGACGATGCAGGCGCAGTCGATGAGCTTCAGCGAACAGGAGATCGCCGATCTCTCTGTTTACCTGTCCACCGTCAAGTAAGGCCCGCCCATGTCGAAAGCCGCGCATCCGATGCGTCATGCCATCGCTCTGTCCGTTGCCCTGCTGCTGGCCGCCTGTTCGCAGTCGCAGGTGGAAAACAGCGAGAAATCCGCCGCCGACCCGGGCCATGCCAGCGGCGAACATGGCTCTTCCTCTTCGGCTGGCCTGCCTGCAGGCCGCGAGGCCGCCGGCGAAGCCCGCGCCAAGGTGAAGGGCAAGGCCACCAACCAGAGCTGCATCGACTGCCACGGGGCCGACGGCAATGCGCCGATCGACCCGACCTACCCCAAGCTGGGTGGGCAGTACGGCGACTACCTGGCGCACGCGCTGCAGGCCTACCGCGCCGGTGACCGCCAGCACATGCTGATGACGCCGCAGGCGAAGGACCTGAGCGATCAGGACATCGCCGATCTGGCGGCGTATTTTGGCAGCCGGCCGAGCCAGCTGCGGGACCTGCACGGGGTCAAATAACCGCTGGCCCCCCGGTGGGTGCGGAATCCGCTTTGGCGGGTGCGGACCTTGGTCCGCACAGATGCAGACTTCCACGCATGGCGTGGATCTAACAGGCATCGGCGTCGGTAGGTGCGGGCCGTTGGTCCGCACTGATCGCGCTATCCACGCATGGCGTGGATCTACCAGTCGAGCATGGGCTCGGCTCTACATCGCCTGCTGGCATGCCTCGGTAGAGCCGAGCCTACGCTCGGCTGCACTCGGGCCAGATCGCGATGAGCCGTGCATGGGCTCGGCTCTACATCAATAGCCTCGCCGCTGGCGCCGACCGGCGCTCAGCTTTCCAGTTCTTCCCAGCGCGCGTACGCGGCGTCCAGCTCGGCCTGCACCTTGGCCAGCTGCTGGGTGTGCGCGGTCACTTCGGCGCTGCTGCGGGTGTAGAACGACGGGTCGTTCATCGCCGATGTCAGCCCTTCGACATCGCCTTCCAGCTTTTCGATGGTCTTCGGCAGCTGCTCCAGTTCGCGTGCTTCCTTGTAGGCCAGCTTGCGCTTGGGTGCGGCCGGAGCTGCGGCAGTCGGGGTGGCCGGTGCGGCGACCGCCGGCTTGGCCGCAGGGGCCGCGGCAGGCGCCGCGATGCTGGCCGCATAACGCTGCCAGTCGCTGTAACCACCCACGTACTCGCCGATCACGCCATCGCCTTCCATCACCAGCGTGGAGGTCACCACGTTGTCGATGAAGTCACGATCGTGGCTGACCAGCAGCAGCGTGCCGGTGTACTCGCCCAGCAGCTCTTCCAGCAGCTCCAGGGTTTCCACGTCGAGGTCGTTGGTCGGTTCGTCCATCACCAGCAGATTGGACGGCTGCGCGAACAGCTTGGCCAGCAGCAGGCGGTTGCGCTCGCCGCCGGACAGGCGGGTGATCGGCGCGCGCGCGCGTTCCGGGGTGAACATGAAGTCCTGCAGGTAGGCATGCACGTGCTTGCGCTTGCCGTTGAACTCGAGGAAATCGCGGCCTTCGGCCACGTTCTCGATCGCGCTCCAGTCCTCGCGCAGCACCGCACGGTACTGGTCGAAGTAGGCGATCTGCAGGTTGGTGCCGGCGTTGACCTCGCCCTTGGCCGGCTGCAGCTCGCCCAGCAGCAGCTTCAGCAGCGTGGTCTTGCCGCTGCCGTTGGGGCCGATCAGGCCGATGCGGTCGCCACGCAGGATGGTGGTGGTGAAGTCGCGGACCATGGTGCGCTCGCCGAAGGCGAACGAAATGTCCTTGACGTCGATGACCTTCTTGCCGGAGCTGACGCCCTGCGCGGCTTCCATCTTGACGTTGCCACTGAGATCGCGGCGCTGCGAACGCTCGGTACGCATCGCCTTCAGGCGGCGCACGCGGCCTTCATCACGGGTACGCCGCGCCTTGATGCCCTGGCGGATCCACACTTCTTCCTGCGCCAGCAGCTTGTCAAAGCGCGCGTTTTCCTGCGCCTGCGCGTTGAGGCGTTCCTCGCGGCGGCGCTCGTAGTTGGCCCAGTCGCCCGGCCAGCTGGTGACCTGGCCGCGGTCGATCTCGACGATGCGGGTGGCCAGTGCGCGCAGGAAGCGGCGGTCATGGGTGACGAACACCACGCTGCCGCTCCAGCCTTTCAGGAATGCTTCGAGCCAATCGATGGCTTCGATGTCCAGATGGTTGGTCGGTTCGTCCAGCAGCAGCACGTCCGGGCTGGAGACCAGTGCACGGGCGAGCAGCACGCGGCGCTTCATGCCGCCGGACAGGCGGCCGAACTCGGCCTCGCCGTCGAGGTCGAGCTTGGTCAGGGTTTCGCTGACGCGCTGGTCCAGGCCCCAGCCGTTGGCGGCATCGATCTTGGCCTGCACGTTGCCGAGGGCTTCGCCATCGAACACCTCGGCGTGGCTGAGGTGGTGGAATTCGGCCAGCCACTGGCCCAGTTCGCCGAGGCCATCGGCGACGACGTCGAACACCGAGCCGGCGGCGCCGTGCGGCACCTCCTGCTCCAGGCGGGTGACGCGCACGCCCTGCTGCACGCGGACTTCGCCGTCATCGGGCTTGTGGTCGCCGGACAGCAGCTTGAGCAGGGTGGATTTGCCGGCGCCGTTGCGGCCGATCAGGGCGATGCGTTCGCCCGGCTCGATCGACAGTTCGGCCTTTTCCAGCAACAACGGGCCGCCGACGCTGAAGTCGACGTTCTGCAGAGTAATCAGAGGCATCCGCATATTGTACGGGTTGGGGGCGTCGGCCGGGTTGCACCCGGCACCCGCAGAGGCAACGGCCGCAGCCAAAGCAACGTCAAAAGCTGGTTTCCTGTGGGATGGCGGGATGGGTCCGGTTGCGGGGGACGCTGCAAGTACGTCCATGTAAGCTCGGTCGCCGCATCCATGCGGCTCACGCCCCCGCAACCGGACCCACCCCGCCTTCGACAATTTCCTGCGATCTGCCGTGACGGCATTCTGCTCTGGTGGGTGTCGACCTTGGTCGACACATGGGAATCTGATGAATTACCCCACCTGCCCCAACAACGCCTGCAGCCCCGGCAGCCACTGCTTGCCGGGATGCCGTACCAGCCACAGGGTACGCTGCAGGTCGGGCAGCGAGGTCTCGAGCACGCGCAGGCGGCCGAGGGCCAAGGGTTCTTCCAAGGCATGGCGCGACAGGCAGGCCAGGCCGAGGCCGGCGATCGCGGCCTGCTTGATCGCTTCGGTATTGCCCAGCTGCAGGGTCTGGGCAAAGCCACGCAGATGCGGCAACAACGCCTGCTCCACCGCCTCGCGGGTGCCCGAGCCGGGCTCGCGCAGCAGCCAGCGTGCTCGGCGCAGTTCATCCAGCGACCAGCGAGCGGGGGCGTCGGCGGCGGCCACGATCACCAGCGGGTCCTGCTGCCAGGCGGTCACCTGCAGGCCGCGCTCGTGGCAGGGGCCTTCGATCAGGCCGGCGTCGACGTCCAGGCGCTGCACGGCGGCGACAACGCCGGCACTGTTGTCGATGCGCAGATCAACCTCGGCCTGCGGCGCCTGGCGCAGCAGCTCGGCGATGCGCTGTGGCAGCAGGTAGTTGCCGATGGTGGTACTGGCCGCCAGCACCAGCCGCAGCGGTGCACCCTGCGCCGGGTCGCCTCCCGCGGCCAGCTGCCGCTCCAGGTCGGCGGCGTTGACCAGCAGCGTGCGGGCAGGCTCCAGCAGCGCGCGGCCGTGCCCGTTCAGCGCCAGGCGGCGGCCGATGCGGTCGAACAGCGGGGTACCGAAGTGTGCCTCCAGCTCCTGCAGGGCGGCGCTGCTGGCCGACTGCGAAAGCGCGATGGCCTGGCCCGCAGCGGTGGTGCTGCCGTGATCGGCGATGGCGACGAAGACCTGCAGCTGGCGCAAGGTCAGGCGCATGGCACTTACCTTTTAGATGGGTAGGTTTCACCCATATTATTCGTTTTACAGGTCATCGTCTGAGGCGCACGCTTGCCCCATCACTCCAGCCCTGCCCCTGCCATGAACGCCCCCGCCCTCTCCCCCTGGTCCCTGCCCGCCCTGCGCCAGCGCTGGCAGCCGCGCCTGCCCGGCCTGCTGCTGGTCGGCCTGGTCGCGGCGGCGTCGCTGTACCTGGCCGAGCTGCCCTGGCTGCAGGCGCATGGCCTGAGCGCACTGACCGTGGCCATCGTGGCCGGCATCGTGGTCGGCAACACCTTCTATCCGCGGCTGGCACCGAGCAGCGCGGCCGGTGTTGGTTTCTCCAAGCACTGGCTGCTGCGCGCCGGCATCGTGCTGTACGGCCTGCGCCTGACCTTCCAGGACATCGGCCATGTCGGTGTCAGCGGCGTGCTGATGGACGTGCTGGTGGTTGCCAGCACCTTCGGCCTGGCCTGCTGGCTGGGCGTACGCGTGTTCAAGATGGAACGCGAGGCTGCGATGCTGATCGGCGCCGGCAGTGCAATCTGCGGCGCAGCGGCCGTGATGGCCGCCGAACCGGTGGTGCGCGGCCGTGCGGCGCAGGTCACGGTGGCGGTCTCTACGGTGGTGGTGTTCGGCACGCTGGCGATGTTCCTGTATCCGGCGTTGTACGCGCTGGTGCAATCGCACGGCTGGCTGGCGATGGACGCGCGGCAGTACGGCCAGTTCACCGGTGCGACGGTGCACGAAGTGGCGCAGGTGGTGGCCGCCGGCCGTGCGGTGAACGAAGCCGCCGCCGATACCGCGGTGATCACCAAGATGGTGCGGGTGATGCTGCTGGCGCCGTTCCTGATCGCGTTGTCGCTGTGGCTGGCGCGTGGCGGCAAGGCCAGCGCCAACGGCAACAAGGCGCGCATCGTGGTGCCGTGGTTCGCGTTCGGTTTCGTGGCGGTGGCCGGTTTCAGTTCGCTGCATCTGCTGCCGGCCGGCCTGCAGGCGGGGCTGGTGCAGCTGGACACTGTACTGCTGGCGATGGCGATGGCCGCGCTGGGCCTGACCACCCACGTCTCGGCGCTGCGCCAGGCGGGCCTGAAGCCACTGCTGCTGGCGCTGATCCTGTTCGCCTGGCTGCTGTTCGGTGGCCTGGCGATTCATCAGGGCGTGTTGGCGTTGATGGGCTGAGGGCAGTGCCGACCAACGGTCGGCACCCACCCGTAGATCCACGCCATGCGTGGATGAAGGCCCCGGAGCAGGACCGGCCGCGCAGGCAGGTACAATGCGCCATGACTGACTTCTCGACCCTGCCGCTGAGCCCGGCCCTGCAGCCCGGCCTGGATGCCCTCGGCTACACCACTCTCACCCCCGTGCAGGCGCAGAGCCTGCCGGCCATCCTCGATGGCCGCGATGTGATCGCACAGGCGCCGACCGGTAGCGGCAAGACCGCCGCGTTCGGCCTGGGCCTGCTGCAGGCCATCGACCCCAGCCTGATCCGCGTGCAGGCGCTGGTGCTGTGCCCGACCCGCGAACTGGCCGACCAGGTCGGCAAGCAGATCCGCAAGCTGGCCACCGGCATTCCCAACCTGAAGCTGTTGCTGCTGGTGGGCGGCGTGCCGCTGGGCCCGCAGCTGGCCTCGCTGGAGGGCCACGATCCGCACGTGGTGGTCGGTACTCCCGGCCGCGTGCAGGAGCTGGCGCGCAAGCGCGCGCTGAACCTGGGCGCGGTGCGCACGCTGGTGCTGGACGAAGCCGACCGCATGCTCGACATGGGCTTCGAGGAGCCGATCCGCGAGATCGCCGGCCGCACCCACAAGGACCGCCAGAGCCTGCTGTTCTCCGCCACCTTCCCCGACAGCATCCGCGCCATGGCGCGTGACCTGCTGCGCGACGCGGTGGAAGTGACCGTGGAAGGTGCCGACCAGGCCCCGGCCATCCGCCACATGTTCTGCGAGGTGGAACCGGCGCACCGCCAGAAGGCGCTGGCCGGCCTGCTGCTGAAGTACACGCCGGAATCGGCGGTGGTGTTCTGCAACACCCGCAAGGACGTGGACGAAGTGGCGAACTCGCTGCAGCAGTTCGGCTTCTCCGCACTCGCCCTGCACGGCGACATGGAGCAGCGCGACCGCGAGGAAGTCTTGCTGTTGCTGGCCAATCGCAGCTGCAACGTACTGGTCGCCAGCGACGTGGCCGCACGTGGCCTGGACGTGGAAGAACTGGCCGCGGTGATCAACTACGAGTTGCCGACCGACGTGGAGAGCTACCAGCACCGCGTGGGCCGTACCGGCCGTGCCGGTGCCAGTGGCCTGGCGATCAGCCTGGTGGCCGGCCGCGAAAAGACCCGCGCCGAAGCCATCGAAGCGCAGATGGGGCAACCGCTGGATTGGCAGAAGACGCCGCTGGCGACCGCTCGCCCGGCCGAGCTGCCGCAGGCCGCGATGCGCACGCTGCGCATCGACGGTGGCAAGACCGACAAGCTGCGCCCGGGCGACATTCTCGGTGCGCTGACCGGCGACGCCGGCCTGTCGAGCAAGTTCATCGGCAAGATCGCGATCTTCCCGACCCGTTCCTACGTGGCGATCGCGCGTGAGCAGGCCAACAAGGCCGTGGCCAAGCTGGAAGCCGGCAAGATCAAGGGCCGTCGCTTCCGCGTGCGGATGATGTGATCGGCAGGGTGGTCGCCGGGTATGGCCCGGCGCTACCTGCATGCCGCGTGCAGCGCCGGGCCACGCCCGGCGACAGACTCAGAACACCAGTTCGGTGTGCAGCGGCAGGTCCGCTTCCCAGCGCGCACGGCCGCCAAGGCCGTCGAGTTCGACCAGTACACCGGCGCCGACCACGTCAACGCCCAGGCGGCGCACCAGCGACAAGGCAGCGACCAGCGTGCCGCCGGTGGCCAACACGTCATCGATGATCGCCACGCGCGCGCCGGCCGGCAGCGCATCGGCATGCACTTCGATGCAGTCGCTGCGGTATTCCAGCGTGTATTCCTCGCGCAGCACCTGGCCAGGCAGCTTGCCCGGCTTGCGCACCGGCACGAAGCCCACGCCCAGCTCCAGCGCCATCGCGGCGCCAAGGATGAAACCACGCGATTCGATGCCCACCACCGCGTCCAGCTTCTGGTCACGCCAGCGGTCGGCCATCGCGGTGATGGCACCGCGGAAGTCCTCGCCGTGGGCGAGCAGCGGCATGATGTCCTTGAAGAGGATGCCGGGCTTGGGGAAGTCGGCGATGTCGCGCAGGCGGGAGGCCCACTGCGGAGCGACGAGGGCGTCGGTCATGTCACGTTGGCTATCTGATGGCGGCATAGGGTACCTGTTCCGGGCGCCGGCTGCCTGTTGGGGGTGTTCGGCCGGGCTGCGCCCGGCACCTGCAGAGGCTTCAAGCCAAGGCAACAGCAACGGCAACAGCGGATTTCCTGTGGGATGGCGGGGTGGGCCCGGTGGCGGGAGACGCCGTAAACCCGTCCATGGGGGCTTGGCCGCGGCATCCATGCCGCGGACACTCCCGCCACCGGGCCCACCCCGCCTTCGACAGGTTCCTGCGGTCTGTCGTAGATCCACGCCATGCGTGGATGAATCTCCATCGAAATCGAATATTTCGAGAATTGAACGAAGAGCATCCACGCATGGCGTGGATCTACCGTGTCGACCAAGGTCGACACCTTCCCACAGCAGCGGGAATCTGTCGGAGGTGGGGCGGTGTGGGGCTGCAGGACCGTTGGCGCCATGGATGGCGCCATCGAGCCCCCAGGGACGGGTTTACGGCGTGTCCTGCAGCCCCACACCGCCCCGCCAGACCATCAGCAATCCAGAGCCGCTTTGGCTTCGGCTGTTGCCTCTGCGGGTGCAGGGCGCAGCCCTGCCGAACCCCACCCTCAGGAACTGCAGGACAGCATCGAGCAGCCGGCGCGGTGGTCGGCCCAGGCCGGGCGCTTGCCGGCAAAGTGCTCGAGCCCGGCACGCTCGGTGTACGGATCACGCAGTACATCCTGCAACGCATGAACACCGCCGAGGTCGCCCTGTTCGGCGCGATCGATGGCCTCCTGCGCCAGCCAGTTGCGCAGCACGTACAGCGGATTGGCCGCGGCCATCTTCGCCGTGCGCTCGCTGGCCGACAGCGGATCCACGCGCAGCCGCGCTGCGTAATCCTGCAGCCACTGCTGCAACGGTGCCTGCACCGACTGCTGGCGTGCCTCGTCGTAGTACACCGCGTCCAGTACCGTTGCGTCCGGTGCCGCTGGATCGATGCGCATCAGCGCGCGCCAGGCCAGGGTCATGTCCATCGCGCCGTCCTGCATCAGCTGCTGCCAGCGCAGGTAGAGCTGCAGGTCTTCATCATCCGCCGCAGCCAGGCCGAGCTTGGCTGCGGCATCGCGACGGGTGCAGGCGACGAACGTGGACTGGTACGCGGCCAATCCTGCCTGCAACGGTTCGACATCGGCAAACAACGGTGACAACGCCTGTGCCAATCGGCTCAGGTTCCAGTACGCCACCTGCGGCTGTGTACCGAAGCGATAGCGCCGGCCTTGGGCATCGGTGGTGTTCGGCGTCCAGTCCGGATCGAAGTCCTCGACCCAACCATAGGGGCCGTAGTCCAACGTCAGGCCGAGCACGGACAGGTTGTCGGTGTTCATCACGCCATGCACGAAGCCGACGCGCATCCAGTGCGCGATCATCTCGGCGGTGCGCACCGCGATCTGCGCAAACCAGTCGCCGTACAGCGCCTCACCCTGCCCTTCGAGCTCCGGGAAGTCGCGGGCGATGCAGGCGTCGACCAACTGCTGAAGCAGCGCGGTTTCGCCGCGTGACGCTGGCAGCTCGAATGAACCAAAGCGCAGGAACGAGGGCGATACCCGGCAAACGATCGCGCCGGGCTCGGCACGCGGGTGGCCGTCATAGAACATGTCGCGCACCACGTTTTCGCCGGTGCCGACCAGCGACAGCGCGCGCGTGGTCGGCACGCCCAGGTGGTGCATCGCTTCGCTGCACAGGAATTCGCGGATCGATGAGCGCAGCACTGCGCGACCATCGGCGCCACGCGAATACGGCGTGGGGCCCGCCCCCTTCAGCTGCAGCTCCCAATGACGGCCATCGGGTGCGACCAGTTCGCCCAGCGAGATCGCGCGGCCGTCGCCGAGCTGCCCGGCCCATTGGCCGAACTGATGGCCGCCGTAATTGGCTGCCCACGGCTGCATGCCGGCGTACAGCGCGTTGCCGCCGAACACACGCGCAAAGCCTTCGCTCTCGACCTCGGTGGTGTCGAAGCCGAGCATCGTGGCAACGTCCGGCGACCAGGCCAGCAGCGTGGGGGCTGCCACCGGCGTCGGCATCACCGGCGACCAGGCGGCGCCCAGTACTTCGCGGCGGCGCGGGCCGGATTCTGAATCACCCGGCAGGGCATGCAGCAGGCGGTTGTCGAAACGGGGGCTGTCGGTATCCATGGCGTTGAAGATGGGGGCGACCGCCGCCCTCCTCAATTGCCGCTGAGCGCCTGCAGATGCCCGCCGTGGGCTTCGGCGCGCTGGTAGGCCGGCCGCTCGCTGATGCGCTTGAGGAAGCCACGCAGCGCCGGCTTGTCGTCGAGGCCACCACCCCGTGCGGCCGCGGCCTGGATCGGGAAGCTCATCTGGATGTCGGCTGCGCTGAACCGCTCACCCGCGAACCACGGGCTTTCGGCCAGGCGGCGCTCCATCCAGTCCAGGTGCAGGCGCCGCTGCGGACCGACGAAGCCGCGCTCGGCCTTGTCGGCGATGCTGCGCGCGATCGGGCGCGCGAAGAACGGCATCGGCGCGTTGCGGATGCGGCCCATCACCAGGGTCAGCAGCAGCGGCGGCATCGCCGAGCCTTCGGCGTAGTGCAGCCAATAGCGATAAGCGATGCGCTCTGCGCCATCGGCCGGCATCGGTGACGGCGACAGCTGGCGTTGGGTGTCATAGCGATCCGCGAGGTAGTCGAGGATGGCACCGGACTCGGCCAGCACCAGTTCGCCATCCTGCAGTACCGGCGACTTGCCCAGCGGATGCACGTTGCGAAGCTCCGGCGGTGCCAGCAGCGTCTTCGGATCGCGCGGATAGCGGCGCAGCTCGTAGTCCAGCCCCAGCTCCTCCAGCATCCACAGCACGCGCAGGGAACGGGAGTTTTCCAGATGATGGACGATGCGCATGGGGACGATCCTTGGGGAAGCCCACATCGTACCGTGATGGCTGCATGCCCCATGTAGAGTCGAGCCATGCTCGACTGCCTTTGAGAGCAGTCGAGCATGGCTCGACGCTACAGAACAGCGGGCAACAAAAAACGCCGGAAGCTTTCGCTTCCGGCGTTCTGGCTACCAAACGGTAGCAGACGGATTAGACCGCCTGCACCTGGTCAGCCTGCATACCCTTCTGACCCTGGACGGCGATGAAGGTAACCTTCTGGCCTTCCTGCAGGGTCTTGAAGCCGGTGCCCTGGATGGCACGGAAGTGCACAAACAGGTCCGGGCCGCTTTCCGGGGTGATGAAGCCGAAGCCCTTGGCGTCGTTGAACCACTTGACGGTGCCGGTCTGACGATCAGACATTTGACTAACTCCTGAAACACATGTTGAAAAAATCGCAGCCACCGGGTATCGGGGCCGAGACTGAGTTGCAGGCGTTGGTAAAGCGGATCGATGAGCGGATCGTGAGATCAACTGCACCAGGCCACGATTCACGGTGACCCTAGCAAACACAGTGGGACGAACGATACGCGTGTTTTCTGCAAAAAGCGATAGCCCGGACGTTCATGAGCAGGCCCCGCCCGCTAGGCGTGGCAAGGGCTGGCAGCCGATCAGGGCTAAACCCGAGTCCCCATTCAGGTTTTTCCTACCCTACACTGGGTAAATGACTGAAGCTGAAACCCAAGCTGAACCCGCCCTCCCCCGCATCTGGGTGGACGCGGATGCCTGCCCCACCGTCATTCGCGACATCCTGTTCCGGGCCGCTGAACGGGTCGGGATCGAGCTGACCCTGGTCGCCAACCAGTGGATCCGCACCCCGCCATCGCGCTGGCTGCGCTCGATCCAGGTGCCGCAGGGCCTGGACGTGGCCGACAGTGCCATCGTCGAACGGGTGGCTGCCGGCGACCTGGTAGTCACCCAGGACATCCCGCTGGCCGCACTGGTGCTGGAGAAGAAGGCCGTGGCGCTGAACCCGCGCGGCCAGCTGTACACGCCGAACAACATGGCCGAGCGCCTGTCGATGCGCAATTTCATGGAGGAGCTGCGCGGTGCCGGGGTGCAGACCGGAGGACCGCCTCCGCTGGGACCGCGCGACCGGCAGCTGTTCGCAGCCGAGCTGGACCGCTGGCTGGCGCGGCGCCGGGCCCGCTGACCCGCGCTAGCCGCCCTGGTCCATTCGGCGCAGGTGCCGCTGGCTGCTGAACCGCCGCGGCTCCCCGGTGAGTGGGTCATCGAAGGCCAGCGCCTGTGCCAGCAGCTGCAGCGGTGGCTCGGCGCTGCCCTCCGGCCGCGACTGCAGCTGCGGGTAAAGGTCATCGCCCTCGATCGGCGCGCCCAGCGCGGCCATGTGTACGCGCAACTGGTGCTTGCGGCCGGTTTCCGGCTTCAACCGGTAGCGCCAGATCGGCCCCTCGGCCTCGATCGGCTCGATCAGGCTGCGCGCATTGGGCTCGCCCGGCACTTCGGCCATGCGGAAGAACGGCTCGCCCGGCGCGAGCCGGCTGTGCCGCCGCAGCGGGAACGCCAGTCCGGGCAGCGCCAGTCCGGGCAGCGCCGGTGCCAGCGCCTCATAGGTCTTTTCAATGCGGCGCTCGCGGAACAACCGCTGGTAGGCATCGCGCGTAGCCGCCTGCGTCGAGAACAGCACCAGGCCAGCGGTCAGCCTGTCCAGCCGATGCAGCGGTACCAGCCCGGTATTGCCCGTGCGTGCGATCAGGCGCGCCAGCAGGGTTTCGCGCACGTAGCTGCCGGCCGGCGTCACCGGCAGGAAGTGCGGCTTGTCGGCCACCAGCAGGTGCTCATCCAGGTGCAGGATGGTCTCGGCGAAGGGAATCACCGGTTCGTCGGCCACCTCGCGGAAGTACTGGATCTCCAGCCCCGCCTGCCAGGGCATGTCCGGCGGCAGCGCCCTGCCCTGCACGTCCTGCACGCGGCCACGCGCGAATCGATCCTGCCACTGCGCACGGTCGATGCGCGGGAAACGTGCGCACAGGCCTTCGAGCAGGCTGGGCCAGTGGCCGGGTGGCAGCTGCAGACGGCTGGGCAGGGTCATCGGATCCATTCCTGCGGCGGGAAAGCGTGCAAGCGTGCCACGTTGACGTCCCGCAGACAGCCCCGCAACGGACACCCCAGGAGCAAACCTCTATCATTGTCGTCTTTAGTCCACGGATCCCCCATGGCTCTTACCGCCACCATCCGCAAGGCCGAACTGCAGATCAGCGACATGGATCGCGGTTACTACGCGACCCATAACCTGACCCTGGCCCAGCACCCGTCCGAGACCGACGAACGATTGATGGTGCGCCTGCTCGCCTTCGCGCTCAATGCGGGAGACCGCTTGGAGTTCGGCCGTGGCCTGAGCACCGACGATGAGCCGGACCTGTGGGAACACGACTACACCGGCGACATCCTGCAGTGGATCGACCTGGGTCATCCCGACGAATCCCGCATCCGCAAGGCCAGCAACCGCAGCCGCCAGGTGCAGGTGATCAATTACGGCGGCAACGCCTCGGACATCTGGTGGGGCAAGCAGGGCAAGGGCCTGGCGCGCTTCGACAACCTGTCGGTGGTTGATCTGGACGGTGAATTCGTCGAACGCTGGGGCCAGCAGGTCCAGCGCGCGATGCGCTGGAGCGTGCTGATCCAGGACGGTGAAGTGCAGCTGCTCAACGATCAGATGCAGCTCGACGTGATCCCGAACTGGCGCAAGCGCGCCAAGGCATGAGCACGATCCGCTGCGACGTGGTGGTCATCGGCGCCGGCGCGGCCGGGCTGATGACCGCGATCACGGCTGGCCAGCGCGGCCGCCAGGTGCAGGTGATCGACCATGCCAACAAGGTCGGCAAGAAGATCCTGATGTCCGGCGGTGGCCGCTGCAACTTCACCAACACCGGCACCACCCCGGCCAACTTCCTGTCGGCCAACCCGCACTTCTGCAAGTCGGCGCTGGCGCGCTACACGCCCTGGCACTTCATCGAGCTGGTCAGCAAGCACGGCATCGCCTATCACGAAAAAGAGCTGGGCCAGCTGTTCTGCGACGTCTCGTCCAAGCAGATCGTGAAGATGCTGGTGGACGAATGCCAGGCCGCGGGCGCGCAGATCCGCACCGACTGTGCCGTGCAGCGCATCGAGCACGGCAGCGATGGCTTCCGCCTGCACACCACGCATGGCCTGTTCCATTGCGCCTCGCTGGTGGTGGCCACTGGCGGCCTGTCGATTCCGAGCATGGGTGCGACCGGCTTCGGCTACGAGATCGCGCGCCAGTTCGGCCACCAGGTGCTGCCAACCCGCGCAGGCCTGGTGCCACTGACGCTCAGCGGCAAGCACCAGGAGCGGCTGGCCGATCTGAGTGGTGTCGCCCTGCCGATCGAGGCACGTTGCAACGGCAAGCGCTTCCAGAACTTCATGCTGCTGACCCATCGCGGCGTGAGCGGCCCGGCGATCCTGCAGATCTCCTCGTTCTGGCAACCCGGCGATGCGCTGGAGCTGGACCTGCTGCCCGGCCAGGATGCCGGCGAGTGGCTGCGCCAGATGAAGCGCGAGCGCCCGGCCGCCGAGCTGCGCACGGTACTGGGTGAGGTGCTGCCCAAGCGACTGGCGCAGCGCCTGTGCGAGCACTGGCTGCCCGACCGGCCCGTGCGCCAGCTGGACGAGCCGGTGCTGCGCCAGGCCGCGCAGCTGCTGGGCGCGTTCCCGCTGGTGGCCAGCGGCACCGAGGGTTACCGCACTGCCGAAGTCACCCTGGGCGGCGTGGATACCGCCGAGGTCTCGTCCTCCACGATGGAATCCAAGCGCGTGCCCGGCCTGCATTTCGTTGGCGAGGTGCTGGACGTGACCGGCTGGCTGGGTGGCTACAACTTCCAGTGGGCCTGGGCCAGCGGCCACGCGGCCGGTGGCGTGGTGTGAACCAGATCGCCGTTCGATGCGCGCAAGGGGTGCGCGCATGGACGGTTCGCCGCGCATCGTGTATCTAGATTCGCAGATTGGGGAGCAGTGCATGCAGAACGCGAACGACATCACCATCCGCCTGCTGATCGTCGATGACAGCGGCGAAAACGCCGAAGCCATTGTCAGCACCCTGCGCAACAGCGGCATCGCGGTGCGGCCCTGGCGGCCGCAGGATGCGGCCGAGCTGGCCCAGGTACTGTCCAGCCAGGCCATCGACCTGGTGCTGGCGTCGCCCTCGCAGGGCATTCCTCTGCCGGCGGTGGCTCAACACATCGCCGCCAGCGGCAAGGACATCCCGCTGGTGCTGCTGGCCGAGCGCATCGACGAGGACGAGCTGGTGCAGGCCAGCAGCCACGGCATCCGTGCCCTCGCCCTGCGCCAGCGCTCCGAACATCTGTTGGCCGTGGTCCGCGACCAATGGGTGGACCTGCAGGCCCGTCGCGGCCTGCGCCGCATCGAGGCGCAGATGCGTGAGACCGAGCGCCGCTGCGATGCGCTGATCGCCTCTTCGCGCGATCCCATCGCCTACGTGCACGAAGGCATGCACATCCGTGCCAACGATGCCTACCTTGAAATGTTCGGCTACGAGCAGTTCGACGACATCGAAGGCATCTCGCTGCTGGACATGGTCGCGGCCCAGCACGTGGAAGGCTTCAAGCAGCTGCTGAAGGGCCTCAGCCGCGGCGAGGCCCCGCCACCGCAGTACCAGCTCGATGCCCGCCATGAGGATGGCAGTACGTTCGCGGCAACCATGGAATTCACCGCTGCCACCTATGAAGGCGAATCCTGCCTGCAGGTGGTGCTTCGCCGCCGCATGGAATTCGATCCGGAGCTGGCCCGCGAAGTGGAGGACCTGCGCCAGCGCGACCAGGTCACGGGCCTGCTCAACCGCCCAACCTTCATGCTGCAGCTGGAAAGCGCGGTGGCCCAGGCCGGCCGCAGCGAAGGCCAGTTCGGCCTGCTGCTGATCGAGCCGGACCACTACGCGCGCCTGTTGCCGGACATCGGCCTGGCATCGGCCGACACCCTGATCGGCGCCCTGGCCGCCCTGCTGGCCGAGGTGGTCGGCCAGGAGGCCCAGCTGGCCCGCTTCGGCGAACACAATTTCGCCGTGCTGCAGGCCGGGCCCTACGCACAGACCGTGGCACTGGCCGAGCGCATCCGCGAAGCGTATGCAGCGCATGTGTTCAGCATCGGTGCGCGCTCGGCCACGGTGACGGTCAGCATCGGTGGCGTACAGGTGGGCGAGAAGATCGCCAGCATCGGCCAGGTGCTCGCACGCGCCAGCGAGTGCACGCATGCCGCCGCCGAACTGGGCAATACCTGCCGCATCTTCGACCCGGCCGCGGCCGACCGCGTCGAGGAAGAGCGCGTGCTGCGCTGGGTCACCCGTATCCGTGAAGCACTGGCCGGCGACGGCTTCCAGCTGCACTACCAGCCGGTGCTGAACCTGCAGGGCGAGCCGCTGGAGCTGTACGAGGCCTACCTGCGCCTGGAGCACAATGGCGAACTGCTGAGCCCGACCGCGTTCCTGGGCATTGCCGAGGAGTACGGCCTGCTGGCCGATATCAACCGCTGGGTCGTTTCGCAGGCGATCACAGTGCTCGGCCAGCGCGCCCGCGAGGGCCATGCCACCCAGATGCTGGTGAAAGTGACGCCGGAGTCGTTCGACGACCCGCAGATGATCGCCACCCTGCGGCGCGAACTGCAGGCGCAGGGTGTGCCCGGTGAACGGCTGTGGCTGCATGCGCCGGAAGCGAAGGTATTCACCCACCTGCGCAGTGCGCAGCAGTTCCTTGCCGAAGTAGCGCCGCTGGGCTGCCGCATCGGCCTGGAACAGTTTGGTTCGGGGTTGGACTCGTTCCAGCTGCTGGCCCACTTCCAGCCGCAGTTCCTCAAGCTGGACCGCGGTTTCACCAGCGACCTGGCGGCCACCCGCGAGAACATCGACCGCATCAGCCAGATCACCGCACGCGCGCAGGAAGCCGGCATCCGCACCATCGCCGAGTTCGTCAGCGATGCCAATTCGATGACCCTGCTGTTCAGTGCCGGCGTGGACTACGTGCAGGGCGACTTCGTCGGCCCGGCGCTGCCGGAGATGGGGTTCGAGTTCGGGTGATGCCCTCTGTAGAGCCGAGCCGCGCCGCGTTTAACCGGCGGTGCCATTGCAAACCTCGCATCGCAATGCGCGCGGAGCTCTCCGTTCCGGGGGGATGGTTCCGGGCTCGGCTGCGGGACTCAAGCGAAGAGCTGCCGAGCATGGCTCGGCTCTACACAAACAAAAAGGCCGGCTTTCGCCGGCCTTTTCATTGATCAGGTCATGTCGACCAGGTTGTCGATCTTCAGGTCCGGGTTGACGTCGGCCTCGTAGTCGACACCCTCCACGCCAAAGCCGAACAAGCGCAGGAAGTCAGCCTTGTAGCCGGCCAGGTCGCTGATCTCGTACAGGTTCTCGTTGGTCACCTGCGGCCACAGCGCGACCACCTTGCCCTGCACGTCCGCCGCCATTTCCTTGTAGTCGGCACGCAGGCGGCCTTCCTCATCGACCAGCGCAACGGTGTGGCCCTCGCCATCGACCAGGTCGTGGCGCAGGCGATCGATCGCCACGCCGTCGGCCTTGCCGCCGTATAGGATGTCGTACAGCACGTCGAGCTGCTCGATGCAGCCTTCGTGGGTGCCCTTTTCCTTCATCACCTTGAACAGCAGCGACAGGTACAGCGGCATGGTCGGAATGGCCGAGCTGGCCTGGGTGACCACGGCCTTCAGCACCGACACGCGCGCGTCGCCGCCGATTTTCGCCAGTTTTTCGCGCAGGCCCAGCACCTTGTTGTCGAGATCCTTCTTGGCGGCACCGATGGAACCGTTCCAGTAGATCGCCTGGGTGATTTCTTCGCCCACATAGGTGAAGGCGGTGGTGGTGCAGCCGTTGGCCAGCACGCCGGCATCGGCCAGCGCATCGATCCACATCTGCCAGTCCTCACCGCCCATCACCGCAACGGTGCCGGCGATTTCTTCCGGTGTGGCCGGCTGCAGGTGGGTCTCGGTCAGCACTTCCTTGTCGGTATCCAGGCCGCGCAGGGTAATCGGCTCACCGATCGGCTTCAGCGTGGAGCTGATGATTTCACCGGTCTTCGGGTGCTTGCGGCGCGGCGCGGCCAGGCTGTAGACGACCTGGTCGACCTGGCCCAGATCGGCCTTGATCATCTCGATGGTCCTGGCCTTCACTTCATCGGAGAAGGCGTCGCCGTTGATGCTCTTGGCGTACAGGCCGGCTTCGTCGGCGTACTTGTGGAACGCGGCCGAGTTGTACCAGCCGGCGGTGCCCGGCTTGGATTCGGTGCCCGGTCGCTCGAAGAAGATGCCCAGGGTCGCGGCGCCGCTGCCAAAGGCAGCGGTGATGCGTGCGGCCAGGCCGTAGCCGGTGGAGGCACCGATGACCAGCACGCGCTTGGGGCCGTTCTGGATGGGCGGACGCGCGCGGATGTAGTCGATCTGCTGTTTTACCGCGGCTTCGCAGCCGGTCGGGTGGGTGGTGACGCAGATGAAGCCGCGGACGCGCGGTTTGATGACCATGGATACCTCGGGTTGGCAGATGCGGCGCACGGGGCGCTCAGCAGGAATACGGGCGCGCGCCTGCGCGCGCGAACCGCAGGATCGTAGTGCGCGGGGGCCGAATGCACAACCGACGCTGGCGTAGGGTGGTGTTTGTTTTGCAGGGTTGCACCCTGCACCCGCAGAGGCAACGTCAACGGCAGAAGCTCGGTTCCTGCGAGTTGGCGGGGTGGATCCGGTTGCGGGGGACGCCGTAAACCCATCCTTGGGGGCTTGGCCGCGGCATCCATGCCGCGGACACCCCCGCAACCGGACCCACCCCGCCTTCGACAGTTTTCCGCGATCTGTCGGAACCGCATTCTGCTCTGGTGGGTGTCGACCTTGGTCGACACGATTGAATTCATTCGATATCTGACAGATGTGTCGACCAAGGTCGACACCTACCAACAGCCGCATGAACCTGTCGAAGGCGGGGCACTGTGGGTTTGCGGGGTGTGAGCCGCATGGATGCGGCGACCAAGCCCCCATGGATGGGTTTACGGCGTCCCCGCAAACCCACAGTGCCCCGCCATCCCACGGAATGCTGCTCCGGCTTTTGAAGTTGAAGTCGCATTGAGCAGGTGCAGGGCTGCAAGCCCTGCCAACAAAAAACCCCGCTTGCGCGGGGTTCTCTGTGTGCTGCGGGCAGCAGGTGATTACGGGCGACGGGCCAGGGCCTCGACGTCCTTCGCCTTCGGCAGCAGATCCTGCTTGCTCACGCGCAGGAAGCCAATCGTCAGCATCGGCACCGCCACCAGGATCGAGGACAGCACCACGATCACCGCACCGATCATGTGCGTCTCGGCCAGGCCTTCCATCGAGCTGCCGCCGTACATGTACAGCGCCAGTGCCGACAGGAAGAACATCACCGCGGTGATCACCGTACGCGACAGCGTCTGGTTGATCGAACGGTTCAGCACCTCCATCGAGTCCACGCGCAGGCTGCGGAAGTTCTCGCGGACGCGGTCGAAGACCACGATGATGTCGTTGATCGCAAAGCCCATCACCGACAGCAGGCCGGCCAGCACGGTCAGGTCGAACTCACGGCCCAGCAGGGACACGTAAGCCACCGTCACGATCAGGTCGAACATCGCCACGATGCTGGCAGTGACCGCGAACTTCCATTCGAAGCGCACCGCGATGTAGATCAGGAAGCCGGCCAGCATGAAGATGGTGGCGTACAGGCCATTCATCGCCAGGTCCTTGCCGATCTGCGGACCCACGAACTCGTTGCGCAGCACGGTGGCCTGGTTGTCGGCCGACGACAGCGCCTTCACCACTGCAGCAGCAGTGGCCTTGTCCTCGGCGGCGGCGTCCCCGGTACCCGGCGCATGCTCACCGTGCGGCGCCAGGCGGATCAGCAGGTCGGTGTTGCCACCGACGCTCTGTACCTGGGCGCCTTCGAAGCCATTCTGCTCGAGCTTGTTGCGGACCTGCTCGACGTCCACCGCTTTGTCGAAGCGGGCTTCGATCAGGGTGCCGCCGGTGAAGTCCAGCGCGTAGTTGAAGCCCTTGATGCCGATGATGGCAATCGAGGCCAGGAACACCACGATGGTGACTGCCATGGCGACATGGCGCCAGCGCATGAAGTCGATCTTGGTGTCGTTCGGGAGGATGTGCAGCGGAAACAGTTTCATTGTGCGTGTCGTCCCGTCAGATGGCCACGTTCTGGAGCTTCTTGCGACGGCCGTAGATCAGCGTCGCCAGCGCACGCGACACGGTGATCGCGGTGAACATGGAGGCGAAAATACCGATGATCATGGTCAGCGCGAAGCCCTTCAGCGGACCGGTACCGAATGCGAACAGCGCCACACCGACGATCAGGCCGGTCAGGTTGGCGTCGAGGATGGTGCCCGAGGCACGCTCGTAGCCGGTCACGATCGCGGTCTTGCCCGGCACGCCGGCACGCAGCTCTTCGCGGATACGCTCGTTGATCAGCACGTTGGCGTCCACCGACAGGCCCACCGACAACGCCAGGCCGGCGAAGCCCGGCAGGGTCATGGTGGCACCAAACAGCGACATCACCGCCACTACGATCAGCAGGTTGAACAGCATCGCTGCCGAGGTGATCACACCGAACATGCGGTAGTACACGCTGAAGAACACCAGGGTGAACAGGAACGCGAACACCACCGCGCGCATGCCGTTCTTGACGTTCTCGGCGCCCAGGCTCGGGCCGACCACGCGCTCTTCGACGAAGTCCATCGGTGCGGCCAGCGAGCCGGACTTCAGCAGCTTGGCCAGGTCGTCGGCTTCCTTCTTCTGCAGGCCGGTGGTCTGGAAGTTCTTGCCGAACACGCCGTTGATGTTGGCCACCGAGATCACTTCCTCGTTGACCTTGAAGCCACGCACTTCCTGGCCGTCAACCATGGTCACGGTCGGCACGCGCTCGGTGTACACCACCGCCATCGGCTTGTTCACGTTGGCGCTGGTGAAATCGAACATGCGCTGGCCGCCGACGTTGTTCAGCGTCACGCTGACCGCCGGTGCACCGCTGTTGGAGTCGGTCACCGCCTGCGCGCCGACCATCTGGTCGCCGGTGACGATCACGCGCTTGTTCAGCAGGATCGGACCGCCGCCGTCACGGCGCTGATAGACCTTCGCTTCCGGCGGGATGCGGCCGGAGTTGATCGCGTCCTGCGCGTTGCCTTCGACCACCGCACGGTATTCCAGGGTGGCGGTGGCACCGATCATGCGCTTGGCTTCGGCGGTGTCCTGCACGCCGGGCAGCTGCACGACCACGCGGTCGGCACCCTGGCGCTGGATGATCGGCTCGGCCACGCCGAGCTGGTTCACGCGGTTGCGCAGGGTGTTGATGTTCTGCTCGATGGCGCCATTGGCGATCTGCGCGATCTCGGTCTCCGGCACGGTGACCGTGATGCGGTTGCCGCTGACGTCGTAGCCGAGCGTCGGCTGCGCCTTGACCAGGGCCGTACGGGCGCGCTGCGCGGCGTCATCACCGGCGGACGGGCTCAGGTTGGCCACGATGCTGTTGTCCGCGCGGCGCTCCACCGACTGGTACGCGATGCGCGCGTCACGCAGGGTGCTGCGCACGTCTTCGGTGTAGGCGTCCAGGCGCTTGTCCAGGGCGGCCTTCTGGTCGACCTGCAGCACGAAGTGCACACCGCCCTGCAGGTCCAGGCCCAGCACCATCGGGCGACCGCCGAGGTTGGCCAGCCAGTCCGGCACGGTCGAGGCCAGGTTCAGGGCCACGGTGTACTTCTCGCCGACGGTGTCACGCAGGGCGTCGCTGGCGGCGGACTGCGCCTTCAGGTCCGGCAGGCGGACGATCAGGCTCTCCCCTTCCTTCTCGGCACCGAGGGTGTCCACACCGGCCTTCTTCAGGTCGGCCAGGACACGGTCGCGCAGCGCGTCGTCGACCTGTCCGCCACGGTTGGCGGTGATCTGGACGGCCGGGTCCTTCTGGTAGATGTTGGGCAGCGCGTACAGCGCGCTGAGCGCCAGTACGATCAGGATGACGACGTACTTCCAGCGTGGAAATTCGAGCATTGCTTGGGTCCCGCGCGGCGCCATCCCCGGCGCCGCGGTTGTGCATCGGAAAGGGAGTGGCTTACTGGGCCGACTTCAGGGTACCGGCCGGCAGCACGTTGCCGACAGCGCCCTTCTGCACGCGGATGCGCACGTTGTCAGCCACTTCGATGGTGATGAAGTTGTCGCCGATGTCGGTGACGATGCCGGCGATACCGCCGTTGGTCAGCACTTCGTCGCCGCGCTTGATCTTCTCCAGCATGGCCTTGTGCTCCTTCTGCCGCTTCATCTGCGGGCGGATCATCAGGAAGTACATGATGGCGATCAGGATGATCGGGAACAGCAGGGTGGTCAGGCCCATGCCCTGCGGTTGGCCGCCGGCGGCCTGGGCGTGGGCGGCGGGAATCAGGAAAGCAAGCAGGTTCATCGTTGGTCCTTTGGTTGGGCGGCGCCCCGGCACCATCAGGTGCCACGGTCGCGACCGCGGATCTGGGTCAGCCTTGAAGTATGCCACGGCCCCGGGCGTTCGTCCTTGGGCCGTTTGGCAGGGGGCGTCCGGGTTACAGGGGCGGCGCGACCGCCCCGCGTGCCGCGTAGAAAGACTCACGGAAGGCCAGGAAGGTTCCCGCCTCGATCGCCGCGCGGATGTCGGCCATCAGCTTTTCGTAATAGAACAGGTTGTGCAGGGTGCCCAGCATCGGCGCCAGCATCTCGTTGCAGCGGTCCAGGTGGCGCAGGTAGGAGCGGGTGTAG
Organism: Stenotrophomonas sp. 59; assembly: GCF_030291095.1. Taxonomy (NCBI): domain Bacteria; kingdom Pseudomonadati; phylum Pseudomonadota; class Gammaproteobacteria; order Lysobacterales; family Lysobacteraceae; genus Stenotrophomonas; species Stenotrophomonas sp. 59. Next base: position 1,825,647 of record NZ_CP127408.1, on the reverse strand, counting down.
CCGCCGGTGCAGGCCACGCAGCCGCAGCCCGGCTCGATCGGGTCCATGTCCCGCGCGTACTGCGAATTTCGGATGCGGACGGTGCCGAACGAAGTGAAATAGTGGCCGTTGCGCGCATTGCGGGTCGGCATCACGCAATCGAACATGTCCACGCCACGTGCGACACCCTCGACCAGGTCCTCCGGCCGGCCCACACCCATCAGGTAGCGCGGACGGTCGCTGGGCAGCTCCGGGTCCAGGTGGTCGAGCATGGCATTGCGCTCGTGCTCGGGCTCGCCCACAGCCAGGCCGCCGATGGCGTAACCGTCGAAGCCGATCGCCTGCAGGGCCTCGGCCGAGCGGCTGCGCAGGTCGGTGTGCACGCCGCCCTGGACGATGCCGAACAGGGCCGCGTCGTTACCGAGCTCGTCATGCGCGTTGCGGCTGCGCTGGGCCCAGCGCAGGCTCAGTTCCATCGAGCGGCGGGCAACATCCTCTGTAGCCGGGTACGGGGTGCACTCGTCGAAGATCATGACCACGTCCGAGTCGAGCACTTTCTGGATCTTCATGCTCTCTTCCGGGCCCAGGAACACGCGGGCGCCGTCGGTCGGCGAGGCGAAGGTCACGCCCTGTTCGGTGATCTTGCGGCGGTGGGCCAGCGAGAACACCTGGAAGCCGCCGGAGTCGGTCAGGATGGGGCCATCCCAGCGGCAGAAGCCATGCAGGCCGCCGTGGTCGGCGATGATGTCCAGGCCCGGGCGCAGGTACAGGTGGAAGGTGTTGCCGAGGATGATCTCGGCGCCCAGCGCGCGCACCTGGTCCGGCAGGATGCCCTTGACCGAGCCATAGGTACCCACCGGCATGAAAGCCGGCGTTTCCACCGTGCCACGCGGGAAGGTCAGGCGGCCACGGCGGGCACGGCCGTCGCGGGTCTTGAGCTGGAACTGCAGTCGGGACATGGAGCGGTCGTTCAGGCAAATAGTCGCCCATTGTCTCCCAAAACCGCCCTTCCTGCTCCGGTAGCGCCGGGCCATGCCCGGCGGAGCGGTTTGCCCGGGATGGCCGGGGCTACCGGTTTCATCCACGCATGGCGTGGATCTACCTGGGTAGTAGAGCCACGCCATGCGTGGCTTTCCTGGCCTGCAAGCACCGGCACGTGCGCACCAAGGTGCGCACCCACCAGAGGCAAGCAGAGGTCAGCCCCCTACCCCGCCTGCGGGAACAGCAGCATCGCGTCGCCGTAGCTGAAGAAGCGGTAGCGCTGCTCGATCGCGTGCTGGTAGGCCTCGAACACGCGCTCCTTGCCGGCAAACGCGGAGATCATCATCAGCAGCGTGCTTTCCGGCAGGTGGAAGTTGGTCACCATCGCGTCGACGCTGCGGATGCGGTAGCCGGGGGTGATGAAGATCTGCGTTTCGCCAGCGAACGGCAGCAGCTCACCATCGCGCATCGCGCTTTCCAGCGCGCGAACCACGGTGGTGCCGACGCCGATCACCCGGCCGCCGGCGGCGCGCGTGCGCCGCACCTGCTGCACCAGTTCGGCGCCGACGTTCAGCCACTCACGGTGCATCACGTGGTCCTTCAGGTCATCGGCGCGCACCGGCTGGAAGGTGCCCGCGCCCACGTGCAGGGTGACGTGGCCGAACTCCACGCCCTTGTCCTTCAGCGCGGCCAGCAGCGGTTCGTCGAAGTGCAGGCCGGCGGTCGGTGCCGCCACCGCACCCACTTCGCGCGCGAACACGGTCTGGTAGCGCTCGCGGTCGTCCACGCCCGGTTCGCGCTGGATGTAGGGCGGCAGTGGCAGGCGGCCGGCATGCAGCAGCCACTGCTCCAGCGACTCGGGTACATGGAACTGCAGCACGTAGAACTCGCCATCACGGCCCAGCACCTCGGCTTCGCCACCGGCGTCCAGGGCGATGCGACTGCCTGCCTTCGGCGACTTGCTCGCGCCGACCTGCGCACGGGCCTGCTGGCCGCCGAGCAGGCGCTCGATCAGGATCTCCACGCGGCCACCGCTGGCCTTCTGCCCGAACAGGCGCGCCGGGATCACCCGGGTGTCGTTGAACACCAGCAGGTCGCCCGGCTGCAGCAGCGACGGCAGGTCACGCACCTGCAGGTCGGTGAAGGCGGCCGGTGCGGGTGGCACCAGCATCAGGCGGCTGGCGGAACGTTCGGCCAAGGGAGCCTGCGCGATCAGTTCAGCCGGCAGGTCGTAATGGAAATCGGACTTCTTCAAGGCGGTAGGCGGCAACAGGTCGACAATGGCGCGCATTGTACGTCCAGCGTCTGCGAGCCGGCGCGCTTCGCGGCGAACGTCGCGCAAAATGCTGCTATGCAGCAGGTTTATGCGGGGTTATCGCGCAAAAAAACAAGTGCTAGCATCGAGCCGGAAGTCCGCTGCACGAGCCTGCCCCAAGCGCGCGTGATGACGCGCGTTTTGCTTTTGAAGACCCGTGCGACCCATTGTTTCAGGAGATCTGCAATGAGCTTCATCGAACGCCTCGCCCCCCTGCGCAGCCAGCCCGGCACCCGCCTCACCACCGGCCTGGACGACGCCACCCTGACCGCCCTGTCCGCCCACCACCCGCAGCTGATCGCCGCGGTGGACGCCGCCGCCGAGGAATTCGCGCGCGTGCAGGCCGACCTGGGGCCGCTGCTGGCGCAGGACGAACAGGCGCAGATCGACGCGATGCAGGACGGCTTCGTCAATTTCTACGCCGATGACGCGGTGACGCCGTACGTGGCGCTGGCCGCGCGCGGTCCTTGGGTGGTCACCCTGAAGGGCGCCGTGCTGTATGACGCCGGCGGCTACGGCATGCTCGGCTTCGGGCATACCCCGGACGCCGTGCTGGAGGCGATGGCCCGCCCGCAGGTGATGGCCAACATCATGACCCCCAGCCTGTCGCAGCAGCGCTTCATCACCGCCCTGCGCGCCGAGATCGGCCACCGCCGTGGCGGCTGCCCGTTCACCCGTTTCATGTGCCTGAATTCCGGCTCCGAAGCGGTCGGCCTGGCCGCTCGCATCGCCGACGTCAACGCCAAGCTGCAGACCGATCCGGGCGCGCGCCACGCCGGCGCCGCCATCAAGCGCGTGGTGGTCAAGGGCAGCTTCCATGGCCGCACCGACCGCCCGGCGCTGTACTCCGATTCCAGCCGCAAGAGCTACATGCAGCACCTGGCCAGCTACCGTGGCGAGGATTCGGTGATCACCGTGGCGCCTTATGACGAGGCCGGCCTGCGCAAGGTGTTCGAGGATGCCGCACGCAACCAGTGGTTCATCGAAGCGGTGTTCCTGGAGCCGGTGATGGGCGAAGGCGACCCCGGCCGCTCGGTGCCGCCGTCGTTCTATGCCGTGGCCCGCGAGCTGACCCGTGCCCATGGCAGCCTGTTGCTGCTGGACTCGATCCAGGCCGGCCTGCGCGCGCATGGCGTGCTCTCGGTCGTCGACTACCCGGGCTTCGAAGGCCTGGACCCGCCGGACATGGAAACCTACTCCAAGGCGCTCAACGCGGCGCAGTACCCACTGTCGGTGCTGGCGGTGACCGAGCATGCCGCGCAGCTGTACCGCAAGGGCATCTACGGCAACACCATGACCAGCAACCCGCGTGCGCTGGACGTGGCCTGCGCCACCCTGGCCCAGCTGACCCCGCAGGTGCGTGCCAACATCGCCGAGCGCGGTGCCGAGGCCGTGCGCAAGCTGGAGCAGCTCAAGGGCGAGCTGGGTGGCCTGATCACCAAGGTGCAGGGCACCGGCCTGCTGTTCTCCTGCGAGCTGGCTCCGCAGTTCAAGTGCTACGGCGCCAACTCCACCGAGGAATGGCTGCGCCAGCACGGCATCAACGTGATCCACGGTGGCGAGAACTCGCTGCGTTTCACCCCGCACTTCGGCATGGACAGCGAGGAGCTGGACCTGCTGGTGGGCATGGTCGGCCGCGCCCTGCGTGAAGGCCCGCGCCGCGAGCAGGCCGCGGCGGCGTAAGCCCCTGCTTCTTGTAGAGCCGAGCCATGCTCGGCTGGGACCTTGCCGCGATCTGAACGAAGAGCAGCCGAGCATGGCTCGGCTCTACAAGGGCATGTGGCGATCTGAACGAAGAGCAGCCGAGCGCGGCTCGGCTCTACAGAAGGCTTCTCAAGGCCTCATACTCTACGCACACCCCGTCCCTGACCGCCTTCCGGTCGGCGACGGGGCGTTTTCGTTTCCGGCCAAGAGACAGGAAGATCCATGAAATCGATCTGTGTGTACTGTGGTTCCAACGCTGGCAGCAAGCCGGCCTACACCGAACGTGCCATTGCCCTGGGTGACCGCATCGCCCGCGATGGCCTGCGCCTGGTGTATGGCGGCGGCAATGTCGGCCTGATGGGAACCGTGGCCAATGCCGTGCTCGCCGCCGGCGGCGAGGTGACCGGCGTGATCCCGCGCCAGCTGGCCGATTGGGAAGTGGCCCACCGTGGCCTGACCGAACTGGAAATCGTCGGTTCGATGCATGAGCGCAAGTCGCGCATGTTCGATCTCGCCGACGGCTTCGTCACCCTGCCGGGCGGCTTCGGCACCATGGAAGAGATTTTCGAGATGCTGACCTGGCGCCAGCTGGGCATCGGCAACAAGCCATGCGCGTTCCTCGACGTGGAAGGTTTCTACGCCCCGTTGATCGGCATGATCGACCGCATGGTGGAAGAGCGCTTCCTGCACCCGGACCAGCGCCAGGACCTGTGGTACGGCTCGGACATCGAAGAGATGCTGGAGTGGATGAAGAACTACCAGCCGGCGCAGGCCTCGAAGTGGATCGACGAGAAGCGCCGCGCCGCCCTGCGATGACGAAGCTGCACGCGGCGGCTCAGGCCGCCGCGGTCGCCCACGGGGCGGGCCGCCCCAGCAGGTAGCCCTGGCCGTAATCGCAGCCCAGTTCGCGCAGGGTCTGCCGCTGCGCGTCGGTCTCGATGCCTTCGCCGATGGTTTCGATGCCCAGCGTGCGCGCCAGCGACAGCACGCCTTCAACCAGCGCGCGCGTACTCTGCACTTCCGGACCATGCAGTCCGGCGATGAAGCTCTGGTCGATCTTCAGCGTGCTGATCGGGAAGCGATGCAGGTAGGACAACGCGGAGAAGCCGGTGCCGAAATCATCCAGCTGCACCTGGATGCCGCGCTCGCGCAGGCCCTGCAGGATGCGCAGCGTGTGCGGGCCATCGTCCAGCAACGCCACCTCGGTGATTTCCAGGCGCAGCCGGCGCGGATCGGCACCGCAGCTGTCGAGCAGGCCGAACAGGCGATCACTGAACTCCGCCGAGCGGAAATGCCGAGGCGACACGTTCACCGAGACGTAGCCTTCGCCCCCCCGTGCCAGCCCCGCGATGACCTGCTCGTAGATCAGCCAGTCCACCTGTTCGATCAGGCCGCTCTCTTCGCCCAGTTCCAGGAACGCACCGGGCAGCAGCAGGCCACGGCGCTCATGCTGCCAGCGAAGCAGCGCCTCGTGACCGACCACTTCACCGTCGGACAAGCGCACGATCGGCTGGTAGAACGGCAGGAAGTCGCGGTTGTTGATCGCACGGCGCAGATCGGCTTCCAGGTCCAGGCTGCGCATGGCTTCTTCGCGCATGTCCTCGTCGAAGATCGCACAGCGGTCATGGCCCTGCGCCTTGGCCCGGTACATCGCTGCGTCCGCATCGCGCAGCAGCTCTTCACCGGTGCGGTAGCGCGGATTCCACAGGGCAATGCCCAGGCTGCCGGACGGAAACAGTTCGCGCCCGGCGATCCACATCGACTCCTGCAACGCCAGCAGCAGCCGCTGGCCGAAATCCAATGCCTGCGCCAGGCCCTGCGGGCACTGCAGCAGCACAGCAAACTCATCACCGCCGAGCCGTGCCACCACATCTTCGGTACCGGCCATCGACACGATGCGCTTGGCCACTTCCACCAGCATGCGGTCACCGGCGGCATGGCCGATGCTGTCATTGACCAGCTTGAAGCGGTCAAGGTCGAGGAACAGAACGGCAAATACCGGCCCGCCTTCGCGCCTGGCCAGTGCCAGGGCATCCTGCAGGCGATCCAGCAGATGCAGGCGGTTGGGCAGGCCGGTCAGCGCATCGTGCATGGCCTGGTGGGTCAGACGCTGCTCGGCGCGCAGGCGTTCGCCGATCTGGCCGAGCAGCTTCTCGTTCACTTCGGCCAGCTCGCGGGTACGCTCTTCCACGCGCTTTTCCAGCTCGGCGTGCGCCAAACGCAGCCGTTGCTGGTCGCGCTGCCGGGCCAGCCCGGTACCGATGTTCTGCGCGACAAAGATCAGCAGGCGCTGGTCATGCACGCTGAACGTGCTGTTCTCGCTGTAGCTCTGCACCACGATCGCACCCACCACCTCGTCGTCGCGCAGCAGCGGCACGCCCAGCCAGCAATGCGAGCGTGCGCCGGACTCGCGCACTTCACCGCTGGCCAGCAGCGCATCGATCTGCGCGCGTGAAGCCAGCAGCGGGCGCCGGTTGCGCACCACGTACTCAGTCAGGCCGCGGCTGAACGGCCGTGGCGCGCGGCTGGCGTTGTGCTCGTCCACCGAATAAACGAAGTCCAGCCCGTTGCCAGCCGGGTTGACCAGCGCGATGTAGAAATTCCGGGCGTCGAGCAGGCGCCCGACCACACCATGCACCTGGCCGTAGAACTGGGCCAGGCTGTCGGCCGACATCGCCATCTCGGCAATGTTGTACAGCGCGGTCTGCAGCTGTTCGGCGCGGCGACGCTCGGCCACCTCGTCCTGCAGGCTGCGGTTGGCGCGCTGCAGCTCAAGCGTGCGCCGCTCCACCTGCTGTTCCAGCCGGACCTGCGCCTGGCGCCGATCCATCGCAGTCTGGACGTGCTGGGCAACAAACCCCAGCAGGGCCCGCTCTGCCTCGCCATAACGGGCGGCATGCTCGTAGCTCTGCACTACGATGGCGCCGCAGACACGGCCATCGCGCAGCATCGGCACGCCCAGCCAGTCAAGGCTTTCCGGACCACGCTGCGGGTCATGCTCCTGTTCAACCACCCGCGCCAGCAGTTCGCGCGACGGGCCACTGAGCGGCTTGCCATGCCGCAGCAGCGCCACGGTCAGGCTGCGCGGCATCTCGCTGGCGTCATGGCTCTGCGACGGATCAGCAACGAAGTCATCCACCTGGTCGGCGAAGTACAGGAAACGGATCTGTTCACGCACATCGTCGTACTCGACGATGTAGCAGTTCTCCGCGTACATCAGTGTGCCCAGCACACCGTGCACGTGGCGCAGCATCTCGCCCATCTCCAGGTCGGCACCGGCCAGGTCGGCGATCTGGAACAGGGCCTGCTGGAGCCGCTCGGCTTCTTCCAGCGCCTTGATCTGGCCGGCCTGGCGGCCGCGCTGCAGGGCCAGCTCCATCGCCTGCCGGGCCAGCCCCCACCACGCGGGTGAAGGCGCCGCGCCCGCAACCGACAGCAGCAGCCGCGCACCGTCATACTCCCAGCCGTGCTGGCCATCGCCGGTGCCGGGTTCCACGGACGCAGCGCTGCCGATCGCAAGCAAGGGCCAGCCCCCCTGGCCATACCCCAGCTGCGGATCGTCCCAACCGACGCGGACCACCGCCGTCTCCGGCAACAGCGCATGCAACGCGCGCACCAGCGCCGTGCTCAACACGGCCTCGTGTGGTGGCTCTTCCGCCGATTCAGCATGCGTGGACAAATGACAATCTCTTGGCGCCGTCTGTGCGTCGCCTCCCCTGAGCCGCCGAGCATAGCGCGCCACCCGGGGGGCAATGGAAGCCCGTAAACCCCGAATCGTGCGCTCGTGCGTTTTTCGTGCTGTCCGTAGCCGCTTCCATGCCATGAACCTCGCCCTGCCCGCCCCTGCCACCGGCTATGCGCCACCGCCTGCAGGCCTTACCCTGTACGCCGTGGAAGCCAGCGCACTGCCAACCGATGAAGCCTTGATGCTGGCCTGGGCCGGTGGCGACCTGCGCGCGTTCGAAAGCCTGTATGCACGCCACCGCAAGCGCCTGTTCGGCTTCCTGCTGCGGCAACTGCGCGATACCGCGCTGGCCGAAGAGATCTTCCAGGACGTGTGGCAGCGGGTGATCAGCGCGCGCGCGGGCTGGCAACCCGAGGCGGCGTTCAGCACCTGGCTGTTCCGCATCGCCCACAACCGCCTGAACGACCACTGGCGCGCGGCCCGTCATCGCCCGGCTGCACCAGCCGACGCCGATCTGCGCCTGGCGGCGATCGAGGATGGGCAGACCCCGGAAGCGGAACTCTCTGAATTCGAACAACGTCGCCGCATCCAGCTGGCGATGGAGCAACTGCCGCCCGAGCAGCGCGAAGTGCTGCAACTGCGGCTGGATCAGGAACTGAGCCTGGAGGAGATCGGCCAGATCACCGGCGTGGGCCGGGAGACAGTGAAATCGCGGCTGCGCTATGCGATGGACAAGCTGCGTGCGGGACTGAACGCATGAACCGAGACGAACCCCTGACGCCGGAAGAACGCGAGCTGGCCCGGCTGCTCGGCCGTCGCACCGAGCAGGCACCGCCGCCCGCGCTGGATGCTGCCATCCTGGCCGCGGCGCGTGCCGCCGTGGATGCTCCGGCCGCTGGCACCGTTGCCCCTGCGGACGCACCGCGCGCACGGCAAGCACGCCCACGCTGGCCGGCAGTGTTCGGCATCGCCGCCTCGATGGTGTTCGCCATCGGCATCGCCTGGCAGCTGCGACCGGAACCGCCGCCGATTCCGGCCGGCGAAGCGCAGGTCGCCGCCGCGCCTGCCGCTGACGACGCCGTGGCCGACCAGGCCGCCGAAGGCAATGCGGCCGAGACTGCGATGGCTCCGGCTCCGCCCGCGCCAGAGGCGGCGCCATTCGCCGCACCCCAGGCGATGCCCCCCGCCGCTTCCGAGGCGACGCCCATTGCCGCTCCGGCACCCGCCCTCGCCCGCGCCCCGGTGCCAGCCCCGGCAGCGCCTGCTGAAGCGCCGGCCCCCGCCTCGGCGAAGGCAGAGGCGGCACGCGCACGCGTCGCAGAGCCTGTCGCCGATACCGCCTTCGTGGCGTTGCCACCACCTCCGCCGGCGGCGGCGCCACCGGTTGCCTACGCCGCACCCGCTCCAGCACCCGCTCCAGCATCCGCACCGGCTCCGGTCGGCGCCATGCAGGCGCGCAGCGCTGCGCCAGTCGCAGCCAGCACAGCCGACGCCGAACCGGCTCCGGCACTCGATCGGGTCCAGGTCACTTCGAGCAAGCGCGTTGCCACCAACCGCTCGGCACCCGGCGTCATGCGTCGCAGCAGCGAAGCCGGACTGAGTGCGGACACGGTGCAGGCCGAAGTAGACGCCGACGCGCGCCTGCCACGCCGGCAATGGCTGCAGAAGATCCGCGAGCGCCGTGACCAGGACCAGCGCGACCTCGCCCGTGCCAGCCTGGAACGCTACATCCAGCAGTATCCGGAAGCGCGCCTGCCGCGCGACCTGCGCCCGCTGCTGGACGACTGAAACGGACGGGGGTACCCGGCAACACCGTAGAATGGCGGGAATGCTCGATACCCTCGCCCAGCCCGTCAGCCACACGCTGGAAATCAAACACAGCCGCTTCATCGCCCATGCCGCGCCGATCGACGGCGCCCCCGCAGCGCTGGCGTTCCTGCAACAGGTTGCCGTGGCCGACGCCACGCACAACTGCTGGGCCTACCGGCATGGCCAGGACTACCGCTCCAGCGATGATGGTGAGCCGGCAGGCACCGCCGGGCGGCCGATCCTGGCCGCGATCGACGGCCAGGGCTTCGATCGGGTGATGGTGGTGGTGACGCGCTGGTTCGGTGGCATCAAGCTCGGTGCCGGCGGCCTGGTCCGGGCGTACGGCGGCGCCGCCGCCGAATGCCTGCGCACTGCGCCGCGACGGGCGCTGGTTGCCATGGCACGGCTGCAGCTGCAGGCCGGCTTCGAAGACCTGGGCACCCTGCATGCGGCCCTGCCGGCATTCGGCGCGGAGAAGCGCGATGAACAGTTCGACGCGAACGGGGTGTGCCTGCGGGTCGAATTGCCGGCCGATCAGGTCGACGCATTGAAAATCCGCCTGCGCGACGCCACTCGTGACCGTATCCGCATAGAAGACGACCACCAGGATGACTGACAAGGACGGCGCCCCCGCCTCGCCCCCGCCGCTGCGCCGCCTCGGCAGCCTGCGCACGCTATGGCCGTTCGTGCGCCGCCACAGTGGCCTGTTCACCGCCTGGCTGCTGGCCCTGGCGGTGTCTTCGGCAGCCACGCTGAGCCTGCCGCCGGCGGTCAAGCAGATGATCGACCATGGCTTCAGCAGCGGAGGCCAGATCAACCGCGCCTTCGCCCTGCTGATGCTGGTGGCCGTGGTGCTGGCCCTGGCCACTGCCGCGCGCTTCTACTTCGTGTCGCTGCTGGGCGAAAAGGTCGTTGCTGACCTGCGCAGCCGCCTGTATGCACACCTGATCCAGCTCGGTGCCGGATTCCATGACCGCAGCCGCAGCGGTGAGCTGGTCTCGCGCCTGACCGCCGACAGTGAACTGCTGCGCAGCGTGGTCGGCTCGACCATGTCGGTGGCATTGCGCAGCAGCGTCACGGTGGTCGGCAGCCTGGCGATGCTGTTCGTCACCAGCCCACGGCTGGCGGCGTGGTCGCTGCTGGGCATTCCGCTTGCGGTACTGCCGATCATCATCGGTGCGCGCAAGCTGCGCACCGTCGCGCGCAGCAGCCAGGACCGCATCGCCGATGCCAACAGCCTGGCCAGCGAGACCCTCGGTGCGGTACGGACGGTGCAGGCACACGCACGCGAACCCTACGAGCGCGGCCGCTTCGACCACGCACTGGGCGATGCCATCAAGGCCGCCCGCCGCCGCATCGGTGCGCAGTCGCTGGTCACCGCCAGCGCCATCCTGCTGGTGTTCGGCGCCATCGTCGGCGTGCTGTGGCTGGGTGCGCACGATGTCATCGACGGCCGCCTCAGCGCAGGCACCCTGGGCCAGTTCGTGCTGTACGCACTGATCGGCGGTGGCTCGGTTGGTGCGTTGGCCGAAGTCTGGAACGAACTGCAGCGCGCGGCCGGCGGCATGGGCCGCATCGGCGAACTGCTGCAGGAAGACATCGAGATCCGCGCGCCGGCGCAGCCGCACCTGCTGCCGCAGCCACTGCGTGGCGAGATCCAGTTCGACGACGTGGTGTTCCATTACCCGCAGCGACCGGACCAGGCCGCGCTGGACCACTTCAACCTGCACGTGCGCCCGGGCGAGACCGTGGCCCTGGTCGGCCCGTCGGGCGCGGGCAAGAGCACGGTGCTGTCGATGCTGCTGCGTTTCCACGATCCGGCGGAGGGCCGCATCTGGGTGGATGGCATCGACGTGCGCCAGGTCGACCCGGCCGAGCTGCGTGGACAGTTGGCGCTGGTGCCGCAGCAGCCGACGCTGTTTGCTGCCAGTGCGCGTGACAACATCCGCTATGGCCGCCTGCAGGCCAGCGACAGCGAGGTCGAGGCTGCCGCACGCGCCGCCGAGGCGGATGGTTTCCTGCGTGCGTTGCCGCAGGGCTATGACAGTGAGCTGGGCGAGCGCGGCGCGCGCCTGTCCGGCGGCCAGCAGCAGCGCGTGGCAATTGCCCGCGCATTGCTGAAGGACGCACCGATCCTGTTGCTGGACGAAGCCACCAGCGCGCTGGACGCACAGAGCGAGCATGGCGTGCAGCAGGCCCTGGAGCGCTTGATGGCTGGCCGTACCACGCTGGTGATCGCGCACCGCCTGGCCACCGTGCTCAAGGCCGACCGCATCGTGGTGATGGACCAGGGCCGCATCGTGGCGGAAGGTACGCACGCACAGCTGCTTGCCGAAGGCGGCCTGTACGCTGAACTGGCACGACTGCAGTTCATCGATTGATGACGGCCGGCTAACATCGGCGGAGTGAAGCTGGCACCGCATCAACAGCATCCGCTGAAGGAGGTGCACGATGTCGTTCCGTCAGTTTCCCGCCGTCGACAGCCATGGTGAAAGCCACATCATCATCGAGTTCAAGCCCGAGGCGAACGGCAGCGGGCACCACTCCGAAGCCACGCCCCGCTACGAGCTCGACGATGGTCGCTTGCTGGTGCGCAATGGCCGCGAATTCACCACCAGCGGTGGTGAGCTGAGGCTGACGATCTGAGGTACGCCGGGCATGGCCCGGCGCTACCGGATCCGTTCTGGTGGGTGTCGACCTTGGTCGACACGCGCCTTGGCCGAAAGCAGCCGAGCATGGCCCGGCTCTACAAAAAAGTGTGGTCAATTTTTGATCAACCATCTTGACAGCCTTGGCTGCCAAGGGCTGCGCGCGGTTATCCACATGTTTGCTCAGGAATCATCCACACCGCCTGTGGATGAATGCGCTCAGCCGAGCACGCGTCCGATGCCGCTGGCGTCCACCTCGGCCGCCGCCAGGGTGATCGCTGCAGGATTGCTGCCCGCAACGAAACCGATGCGGAAATGGACTTCGCCGCCGGGCGTACGCGAGGAGTGGATCGAGGCCAGGCTGATGCGGTGCTGCTCGAACACGTTCAGCAGTTCACGCAGCGAACCCGGCCGGTCTTCGGGCAGGTGCACCGACAGCGCGTTGCGCTCGGTCAGGTCTGCCAGCAGATAGCCCACGCGTTCGAAGGTGTAGTTGCCCTCGGCCAGCGCCTGCTCGCCGAACGCACTGCGATTGGCCGACAGCAGCTGCTCACGGAATGCACCACGCGCATTGTCGTCGCCCTGCCCGACCTGGGCCTGCAGGGCCTGCAGCTGGGCGACCAAGCGCTCCAGCATCGGCGCCACATACGGGTTGCCGAACTGGATGTCTTCGTAGATCGCCGGGTTCAACGACAGGATGCGCGAGATGATCGCCGTATCCAGTTCGAACGACGCTGAACGGTACGGCATCATCGCGGCCAGGTCGCCCAGCTGCGGCTGGTACTGGCGCAGCACGCCGGCCTGGGCCAGATGGGTGGCGTGCACCATCGCCTGCACCAGCGCCATCATCTGGTCGTGGTGCTGCGGGGTTGCGCGCACGCACTCGGCCTGCAGCGCCGTGCACAACGCATCGACCCAGGGTTGCCAGTGCTGCAGCCGTGCTTCGCAGATCACCATCACCCGGCCCTTCAGGGTGGGTGCCTTGGGCGGCGCGGTCATCGGGTGCAGCCCGACCACTTCGGCCTGCGAGGCCAGCATCGCCTGCACCGGCGCCTCCTTCACCGAGGTCACGTCCAGCCACAGGCGATCGCGTTCGCGGCCTGCGGACTGCCGCACGTACTCGGCGATCAATGCGGGCGTATGCCGGATCGGCGCCGAGAACACCAGCACGTCGGCCTGGGCCAGCAACTGCTCCGGCGTATGCGATTGCGGATCCGCCGGATCATGGCCGATCACCTGCAGCTGCATGTGCTGCTGGAAGAAGCGGGTCAGCCAGCGCCCGTAGGCGCCTGCACTTCCGACGATGCCGACCGTGCGCGGCGTGCGTTCGAGCAGGCCGCTCATGCCACGCGTTCGGCGCGGAAGCGTGCGCCACCGGCCAGGGCAGCGGGTGCTGCGACGATCACGTCGAACTCTTCGAAGCCGTTGTCCAGAGTCGCTTCCAACGCTGCATGGGTACCGGCGATCGCACGCGAGATCGCCTGCTGCATCGATTCACCGCGCAGCAGGAACGACACCACCAGCGACATCAGCACGTCGCCGGTGCCGGCCACGTCCACCGGCAGCAGCGGTGAGGTCCAGCGCCAGGTTTCCTCGCGGCCGACGGCCAGAGTCACCAGTTCCCCCGGGTTGCCGCCGACGCTATGCGCGATCACCCAGTGCGGGCCACGGTCCAGCAGCGTGCGTGCGGCGGCGATGGCATCGGCTTCGGCCAACGCCGGCATGCCGGTGAGGCGATTGAGTTCGAAAGCATTCGGCGTGACCAGCCAGGCATGCGGCAACAGGCGCTCGGCGAAGATCGCTTCCAGGCCTGGCTCCACATAGGGGCCGGTGTGGGTGTCGCCGATGACGGGGTCGAGGCAGTAGCGCAGCTGCGGGCAGGCCGGCAGGATCTCGTCCAGCCAGTCGGCGAAGGCAGCACCATTGGCGGTACTGCCGAAGTATCCCGAGACGAGCATTTTCGCCCGCTGCGGCAGGCCACGTTCGCGGGTGCCCAGCAGCAGGTCGGCGAACCAGTCAGCGGGCAGTACGCGGCCGCGGGTGGTGTCGTAGAACGGCGCATTGCTGAGCAGCACGGTCGGGATTTCCGCGACGCGCACGCCAAGTGCGCGCATGGGCGGCACGGCGGCGCTGTTGCCGGCGTGGCCGTAGACGAGTTGCGACTGGACCGAGATGACATCGATCGGCGACGGACCGTCTGGCCGCTGGCGGCGGCCGTGGACCAGGTGGTTATCAAGGGATTCGCTCATGACCGCATTCTACGCCCGGGGAGGGGTTCGGCAGGGCTGCGCCCTGCACCCGCTCAATGCAACGGCAACGGCAACGGCAACGGCCGAAGCCGAAGCGGCATTCCGTGAGTTGCCGGGGCGGTGTGGGCGGTCAGGACACGCCGTAAACCCATCCATGGGGGCTCGATGGCGCCATCCATGGCGCCAACGGTCCTGCCCACCCACACCGCCCCGCCTTCGACAGTTGGCCGGCGGCCAGTAGATCCACGCCATGCGTGGATGAAATCTGTCAGATATCGATACACAAAAATGGGGTCGGATCCGTTTTCCGAAGGAAAACAGATCCGACCCCGCGAGTTGTCCCAACAGATCGCGGAAAACCGTCGAAGGCGGGGTGGGTCCGGTTGCGGGGGCGTGAGCCGCATGGATGCGGCGACCGAGCCTTATCTGATCGGAATCTGGCAGCGTAGGTGCCGAGAGCCGGCGTGGGCCGCCGTACAAGCCTGGATCTCGACGATCGCCATGTAGCTTGGCGCCCACGCCGGAATCTCCCTTGATCCGCCCGAACAGTTGCTGGAGCTGACACTCGCAGTGATAAGACTGGGCAAGCGGGGGAGCTCTCGACCCTTCCAGACTATACGGAGTCCGGTAATGAACGGGATCGGGATTGATGTCAGCAAGCGCCAACTGGATGTCGGCACGACGGACGGAGAGACCCTGCAGGTCTGGAATAGCCGCTCCGGCTTTTCTGAGTTGGATGATTGGCTGAAGAAGCGTCCGGTCAGCCAGATCGTGCTGGAAGCCACCGGCGGCTACGAGCGGCCGGTGCTGGATTTTCTGCACGCAGCGGGCCATCCGGTGGTCCGCGCCAATGCCCTGCGGGCCCGCAGGCTGGCCCAGGGGATGGGCCAGATGGCCAAGACCGACCGGTTGGATGCCTATGCATTGGCGCAGATGGCAGCCTTGGTGAAACTGCCCGCCTACCAACCGCTGGAGCCTTGGCAGCAGAAAATGCGGGAATTCGTGCGGGCACGTCGACAGGCGATGCACGCGCTGACCATCGCGCGGCAGCAGCAGGAAATGGTCGGTGATCGTGAATTGCGCCGGCTACTGCAGGCCAACATCACCCGCTTGCAGACGCTGGTTGAACGTCTGGGAAAGCAAATTGCCGAGCAGGTTGCCCATCAGCCTCAACTGGCTGTCCTGAAGTCGATGAAAGGCGTTGGCTCTGGCCTGCAGGCGGTATTGGCAAGCTATCCTCCCGAGTTGGGGAAGATCAGCGGCAAGGCCATCGCCAGCCTGGTCGGTGTAGCACCCATGTCCCACGACAGCGGGACCATGCGCGGCAAACGAAGCATCCACGGTGGCAGGGCCGAGATCCGCCAAGTGCTTTACATGGCCGCCATGTCGGCCATGCGGCATGAACCTCGACTGCGCGATTTCTACCAGTCGCTGCGGGCTCGCGGCAAGGAAGGAAAAGTGGCCATCGTGGCGGTAATGCGCAAGATGCTGGTGATTCTCAACGCCCGCGTACGCGACGCCCGAAGCGGACCGGTCCCTGCCTAAGGACAGTTGCGGCGTTCCCCCAGAGACTGCCGGCCAGCGGCCGGCACTACCGTGCCTGTCTGCCGGAGAGGGCCAGGCCTCCCCGGCAACACAGTTGCTACAAGGACGTACTTGCGGCGTCCCCGCAATCCGACACCGCCCCGCCTACCCACAGGAAACCCGCTTTTGACGTTGACGTTGATTCAGCAGGTGCAGGGCTGCAAGCCCTGCAAACCCAGCCTCCCTCAGTGAACTGCAGGCCGCGACGGCGGCAGCCACGCCGCCACGATGCCCAGCAACGGCAGGAACGCGGTCAGGTGGTACACGTACTCGATGCTGGTCTTGTCCGCCAGCAGGCCGAGCACGGCAGCACCCAGGCCGCCCATACCGAAGGCGAATCCGAAGAACAGGCCGGAGACCATGCCGATGCGGTGCGGCATCATTTCCTGTGCGTACACCACGATCGCCGAGAACGCCGAGGACAGCACGAAACCGATCAGCACCGCCAGCACCGTGGTCCAGAACAGATCCGCATGCGGCAGCATCAGCGCGAACGGCGCCACGCCCAGGATCGAGGTCCAGATGATCGGCTTACGGCCAATGCGATCACCCAGCGGACCACCCAGGAAGCCGCCAGCGGCCGACGCCACCAGGAACGCGAACAGGTGCAGCTGCGCCTGTGCAACCGGAATGCCGAAGTGGTGGATCAGGTAGAAGGTGAAGTAGCTGCCGATGCTGGCCATGTAGAAGTACTTGCTGAAGATCAGCACCAGCAGGATCGCCAGCACCTTGGCCACGGTGCGCGGCGGATGGCGTGGAGCCATCGAGGCGGTGCTGGCCGTGCGCGGGGTGCCCAGGTGCAGCGCGTACCAGCGGCCGACATAGGTCAGCAGCGCAATGCCGATCAGCGCGGCGCCGGCAAACCACGATGCTGCGTGCTGGCCATACGGCACGATCACCGCGGCGGCGATCAACGGGCCAAGCGCAGTGCCGAAATTGCCGCCGACCTGGAACACCGACTGCGCGAAACCGTGCCGGCCGCCCGAGGCCAGCCGGGCGATGCGCGAAGCTTCCGGATGAAAGATCGCCGAACCGATGCCGACCATCGCCGCGGCCATCAGCACCACCGCGTAGTTCGGTGCGAAGCCGAGCAGCAGCATGCCGCACAGGGTCGAGGCCATGCCGATCGGCAGCGAGTACGGCGCCGGGCGACGGTCGGTGGCCGCACCAATCAGCGGCTGGAAGATCGAAGCGGTGAGCTGGTAGGTCAGCGTGATCAGGCCGATCTGGGTGAAGCTCAGGTTGAAGCCGCCCTTGATCACCGGATAGATCGCCAGGATCAGCGACTGCATCATGTCGTTGACGACATGCGAGGTGGAAATGGCGGCCAGCACGCCGGGAGCCACCGGGCGTGAGGGTGTTGCGGGGGAAGCCAAGGCGGACATGGACGCAGTCAGGTTGGGGGCGAGCCACGCATGCTACGGTTGCGCCCTCTTCCCTTCTGCCGCGTTCGGGTCATGCCCTATCGCAAAAAGGACATTGCCAGCGATGTCGATCCGGCCGCACCGTGGCGGGAGGTGCCGCTGCATCGCCCTGTCACCTACCGGGTTACCCAATACCCGGCCGGCACCCATATCGCCGGGCACAAGCACCAGCGCCACCAGCTGGTCTACGCCATCTCCGGGCTGATGGTGGTGCGCTCGGAAGTGGGTCGCTGGGTCGTGCCCTCGACCCGCGCGATCTGGATGCCGGCGGGCATGGTGCACGCGGTGGACTGCATCGCCGCCGTGCACATGCGCAGCCTGTACATCGATCCATCGTTCGCCCCGCAGTTGCCAGCCGAACCGTTCGCGGTACAGGTGGCACCGCTGCTGCGCGAACTGCTGCAGGCAGCCACCCTAATCAAGGGCGAGCACATCGAAGACAGCCGCGATGGCCGCGTGGTGCGCCTGCTGCTGGACGAACTGCATCGCATGGACGTGCTGCCGCTGCACCTGCCCGCCCCGACCGACCCGCGCCTGCGGCGGATCTGCCAGCACCTGCAGAAGCATCCGGGTGACGACGCCACGTTGCAGGACTGGGCGCAGGCGCTGGAGGTGGACGTGAAAACCATCCAGCGGCATTTCGCCGGCGAACTGGGCATGACCTTCGGGCAGTGGCGGCAGCAGGCACGGCTGCTGGCCGCATTGGAGCGGCTGGCGGTCGGCGACAAGGTCATCGATGTTGCGCTGGCGATGGGGTATGACAGCCCGAGTGCGTTCACCAGCATGTTCAAACGGCAGCTGGGGCAGACGCCGGCGGCGTTTTTCCGGTGAGCATTTCCCGGTAGCGCCGGGCCATGCCCGGCGGAATGCAGCCGCGCCCGCATACGAAAACGCCGGGCATGGCCCGGCGCTACCGTTCAACGCTTGCGTTGAAAACTCAGGACGTCATCCGGTCCCAGAAGCCCTTCACGCCATCCATGAAGGTGGCCGACTTCGGCGAATGCTTGCGCGCTTCCTCGCCGACGAAGGTGGCTTCGAACTGCTCCAGCAGCTTGCGCTGGTCGTTGGTGAGGTTGACCGGGGTCTCCACCACCACGCGGCAGTACAGGTCGCCTTCGCTGCGGCTGCGCACCGAACGCACGCCCTTGCCCCGCAGGCGGAACAGCTTGCCGGTCTGGGTCTCGGCCGGGATACGGATCTCCGCTTCGCCGCCCAGGGTGGCCACGCGCACGGTGTCGCCGAGTGCTGCCTGCGAGATGCGGATCGGCACTTCGCAGTGCAGGTCGTCGCCATCGCGCTGGAAGATGGCATGCTCGCGCACGCGCACTTCCACGTACAGGTCACCCGGCGGCGTACCGGCCGGGCCGGCCTCGCCCTCGCCCTGCAGGCGGATGCGGTCGCCGGTATCGACGCCGGCCGGCACCTTCACCGACAGCACCTTGTCTTCCTCGACACGGCCGTTGCCATGGCAGGTCTTGCAGGGCTTGGCGATGATCTGGCCACGGCCGCCGCAGTTGTGGCAGGCCTGCTGCATGGCGAAGATGCCGCGCTGGATGCGCACCTGGCCACGGCCATGGCAGACGTTGCAGGTCTCGACCTTGCCGTCTTCCGAGCCACTGCCATCGCAGTCGCCGCACTCGGCCAGGGTCGGAATCTCGATGCGGCGCTCGACGCCGCGCACGGCCTCTTCCAGGTCCAGCTCCATCACGTAGCCGATATCGGCACCGCGACGGGCCTGGCGCGGACCACCGCCGCCGCCACCAAAGATGTTGCCGAAGATATCGCCAAAGATATCGTTCATGTCCGGGCCGCCCGGACCGCCGCCACCGCCCATGCCGTGCTCGAACGCGGCGTGGCCGTGGCTGTCGTACATGCGGCGCTTGTTGCCGTCGGACAGTACTTCGTAGGCTTCCTTGCACTCCTTGAAGGAGGCTTCGGCCGCCGCATCACCCGGGTTGCGGTCCGGGTGGAACTTCATCGCACAGCGACGGTACGCCTTCTTCAGCTCGTCGTCGGTGGCGGTGCGGGCAACGCCCAGCACTTCGTAGTAATCGCGCTTGCTCATATCGTGAATCTGGTTCCGGAAAGTCGGGATTCGTCAAAGCGGAAGAGCGGAACCAGGTCCGCTCTTGCGTCGGGCGCCCCGACACGCCGGTGGGCGGTCAGGACCCTGATGCGACAACGGGACGCTGGTGGCCAGCGTCCCGTGTCGGTCCGGATCAGGACTTCTTGTCGTCCTTGACTTCGGTGAACTCGGCGTCGACCACGTCATCCTGCGCCTTGCCTGCGTTGCCGGCGTCGGCACCCGGGGCAGCACCGCCCTGGTCGGCCGAAGCAGCGGCGAACAGCGACTGGCCCGCTTCTTCCAGCACCTTCGACTTGGCTTCGATCTGTGCCTTGTCGTCACCCTTCATCGCGGTTTCCAGGTCGGCCAGCGCCGCCTCGACCTTGCCGATGACATCGCCGCCGACCTTGCTGCCGTGCTCGGTGATGGCGCTGCGGGTGCCATGGATCAGGGCGTCGGCCTGGTTGCGGGCCTGCACCAGCTCCTGGAACTTCTTGTCTTCCTCGCGGTTGGCTTCCGCGTCGGCGACCATGCGCGCGATCTCTTCCTCGGACAGGCCCGAACCGGCCTTGATCTCGACCTTCTGTTCCTTGTTGGTCTTCTTGTCCTTGGCCGACACGTGCAGGATGCCGTTGGCGTCGATGTCGAAGGACACTTCCACCTGCGGCAGGCCACGCGGGGCCGGCTCGATGCCGGACAGGTCGAACTTGGCCAGCGACTTGTTGAAGCGGGCCTGTTCGCGCTCACCCTGCAGCACGTGCACGGTCACGGCCGACTGGTTGTCCTCGGCGGTGGAGAACACCTGCGAGGCCTTGGTCGGGATGGTGGTGTTCTTCTCGATGATCTTGGTGAACACGCCACCCATGGTCTCGATGCCCAGCGACAGCGGGGTCACGTCCAGCAGCAGCACGTCCTTGACGTCGCCACCCAGCACGCCACCCTGGATCGCCGCACCCAGTGCCACGGCTTCGTCCGGGTTGACGTCCTTGCGCGGTTCCTTGCCGAAGAACTCGGTCACCGCCTGCTGCACCTTCGGCATGCGGGTCTGGCCACCGACCAGGATCACTTCGCTGATGTCGCTCGAGCGCAGGCCGGCATCGTTCAGGGCGACGCGGCACGGCTCGATCGACTTCTTGATCAGGTCTTCCACCAGCGCTTCCAGCTTGGCGCGGGTCAGCTTGATGTTCAGGTGCTTCGGACCCGACGCGTCTGCGGTGACGTACGGCAGGTTCACTTCGGTCTGCTGGGCGCTGGACAGCTCGATCTTGGCGCGCTCGGCAGCGTCCTTCAGGCGCTGCAGGGCCAGCGGATCCTTGCGCAGGTCGATGCCCTGGTCCTTGTTGAACTCTTCAACCAGGTACTCGATGACGCGGTTGTCGAAGTCTTCGCCGCCCAGGAAGGTGTCGCCGTTGGTGGCCAGCACTTCGAACTGCTTCTCGCCGTCGACGTTGGCGATCTCGATCACCGAGACGTCGAAGGTGCCGCCGCCCAGGTCGTACACCACGATCTTGCGATCCTTGTTGTCGCCCTTGTCCAGGCCATAGGCCAGCGCGGCCGCGGTCGGCTCGTTGATGATGCGCTTGACGTCCAGGCCGGCGATGCGGCCGGCGTCCTTGGTCGCCTGGCGCTGGCTGTCGTTGAAGTAGGCCGGCACGGTGATGACCGCTTCGGTGACCTTCTCACCGAGGAAGTCCTCGGCGGTCTTCTTCATCTTTTCCAGCACCTTGGCCGAGATTTCCTGCGGGGCCATCTTCTTGCCGTCGCTGGTGGCCACCCAGGCATCGCCATTGTCATGGGCGAGGATGCTGTAGGGGACGTGCGCGATGTCCTTCTGCACTTCGGCGTCGGTGAACTTGCGGCCGATCAGGCGCTTCACCGCGTAGAAGGTGTTCTTCGGGTTGGTCACGGCCTGGCGCTTGGCCGAGGCGCCGACCAGGACTTCGCCGTCCTTGGTGTAGGCGACGATCGACGGGGTGGTGCGATCGCCTTCCGAATTCTCGATGACGCGGGCCTTGCCGCCGTCCATGATCGCCACGCACGAGTTGGTGGTGCCGAGGTCGATACCAATGATCTTGCCCATGGGGGAGACTCCTGAGGATGCTTGTTGGGGTCAGTCCGGCCGTTCGGCCGGTGGATGAATACGATGTGGGGGAGGCTCGTGGAACATTCAAGCCATCTCCCGAACGCTGTGTTCAGCGCCTGGAAAACCTTCGCCGGTCATAGCCCGACGATGCCGATCGGGGCCAGGTAGCGCCGGGCCATGCCCGGCGGCCTTGCCCCACGTGGCAATCAGTCGGCGGCCACCACCACCAGCGCCGGCCGCAGCAGGCGCTCGTTGAGCAGGTAGCCCTTCTGGAACACGGTCACCACGCTGCCCGGGGCAGCACCCGGGGTCGGCACCTGGCTGATGGCCTGGTGGTGTTCCGGGTTGAACGGCTGGCCGATCGGGTCCAGCAGCACCAGGCCGTTGTCGGCGGCGACTTTCAGCAGCTGCTTGTAGGTCAGCTCCAGGCCCTCGCGCAGCGGGTGCGGGTCGTCGCCGGCGGCCTTCAGGCCGGCATCCAGGCTGTCGAACACCGGCAGCAGCTCGCCCAGCAGCTTCTCGTTGGCGAACTTGCGGGCCTGCTCGATGTCACGGGCCACGCGCTTGCGCTGGTTCTCCAGGTCGGCGCGCTCACGCAGCGCATCGGCCTTGATCTGCTCGACTTCGGCGCGCAGGCGCTCCACTTCGTCGTTGACGCCGGCGGCGGCAGCCGCATCAGCGGCACTCTGCTGGGATTCGATATCTGGATGTTCGTGGTTCATGTCTGGGTCCCTGGCGGTCAATCTCCGCCTCCACCCACCCTAGTGTGGGCGGGATGCTGCGTTTCAAGCGTCGGATGTTCCCGGCGTGCGGCCGGCCGGCGAAAAGGCCGCGCCGAGCACATCGGCGGTGGCCTGGACCAGCGGGATCACACGGTCGTAGGCCATCCGCTTGGGGCCGATCACGCCCAGCACGCCCAGCACCTGGCCGTTGGCGGTGTACGGGGCGGTGACCAGCGAGACGCCCTGCAGCGGCATCATCCCGGTCTCCTCGCCGATGAAGATGCGCACGCCGGGCGCCTGGATGGTCCGCTCCAGCAGCTGCAGTATCTCGCGCTTGCTGGAGAACAGCTCGAACAGCTCGCGCAGGCGCTCCAGGTCGGACAGGTCCTGCACCCCCATCAGGCGGGTCTGGCCCGCCACCAGCATGTCGTCGGCAGCCGGCTGCAGGGCCTGCTCGGCCAGCTCGATGCTGTGCGCCAGCAGCTGCTCCAGCTCCGAGCGGGCGTCACGCAGTTCCAGCAGCAGGCGGGTGCGGATCTCGGCCATCGGCAGGCCGGCGAAATGGGCATTGAGGTAGTTGGCCACCTGCTCCAGCTGGCCCGGTGCGAACTCCTGCCGGGTCTCGATGACCCGGTTCTGCACCTCGTTGTCGGCGAACACCAGGATCGCCAGCACCCGTCGCCCGTCCAGCGCCACGAAATCGATCTGGCGGAAGGCGAACTGCTCGCGCCGCGGCGCGCTGACCACGCCGACGAAGTGGCTCATCGCCGACAGCAGCTCCGAGGCGCTGCCGAGCAGGGCCTGGGTGCTGCCGCCGCCAGCCAGCTCCTGGCGCAACCGGGCCAGCTCGCCCTCGCCCGGCGGCTGCATCTGCAGCAGGCTGTCGACGAACACCCGGTAGCCATGCGCGGTCGGAACGCGCCCGGCCGAGGTATGCGGCGAGGCCAGCAGGCCCAGGTCCTCAAGGTCGCCGAGGATGTTGCGGATGGTGGCCGGGCTGACCTCCAGGCCGGCCACGCGCGCCAGCGTCTGCGAGCCGACCGGCTCACCGTCCTGGATGTAACGCGCGATCAGCGTGCGCAGCAGATGGCGCGCACGCGGGGCAAGCTGGTCGGGAGAACCGTGCATGGAATCAACCTGTGAGACACGGACACTAGATAATGGCGGCGCATCACCTTGGCAAGTCATTGGACCTCCCTCGCCCGCGTGCTAGCGTTGCGCGGCTGCTGATACCCCCTTACCCATGCTCAGACATCTTTCGATCAAGGATTTCGCCGTCGTCCGCGCCACCGAACTGGAGTTCGGGCCAGGCATGACCGTGGTTTCAGGCGAGACCGGCGCCGGCAAGTCGCTGATGGTCGACGCGCTGGGCTTCCTGTCCGGCCTGCGCGCCGACAGCGGCGTGGTCCGCCATGGCGCCGCCCGCGCCGAGCTTTCGGCCGAGTTCGCGCTGGAGCAGCTGCAGGCCGCGCGCCAGTGGCTGGCCGACAACGAGCTGGACGATGAGGAACAGTGCCAGCTGCGCCGGGTGATCCGCGCCGATGGCGGTTCGCGGGCCTGGATCAATGGCCGCCCGGTGACCCTGGCGCAGCTGGGCGACCTGGCCTCGCTGCTGGTGGAGATCCACGGGCAGCACGAACAGCAGGCCCTGCTGACGCGCCCGTCGCAGCTGGCCTTGCTCGATGCCTATGCACGCAACGAAAACGAACGCCGCCAGGTGCGCCGCGCCGCCGCGGCCTGGCAGGCACTGGTCGATGAATCGCTGGCGCTGTCGCAACAGGGCGACGTCAGTGACCGGATCGGCTTCCTGGAGCACCAGCTGCGCGAGCTCGACCGTGAAGACCTGGAGCCGGAGTCGATTGCCGCACTCGGCGCCAGCCACCGCCGCCAGGCCCACGCCAGCGCCCTGCTGAGCGCCTGCCAGGCGGCCAGCAACCAGCTCAACGGCGACGACGGCAGTTCCGCACTGGACCTGCTGCAGCAGGTGCGCCACGAGCTGTCACGCCTGATCGAACACGACCCGCGCCTGGGCGAGGTGGATGGCCTGATCGAGAATGCCTCGATCCAGCTGCACGAAGCCCTGTCGCTGCTGGACCGGGTGCATGACGACCTCGACGCCGACCCGGAGCAGTTCGAAGAGAACGAGCGCCGTCTCGGTCGCCTGCACGACCTGGCCCGCAAGCACCGCGTGCCGATGGATGAGCTGGGCGCGCAGCGCGAGCGCATGCATGCCGAAGTGGAACAGCTGCGCGGTGCCGACGAGCGCCTGCAGCGCCTGGCCGGCGAGATCGACAAGGCCGCTGCCGCCTGGCGCGTGCAGGCCGAGGTGCTCACCGCCAGCCGCCGCAATGCCGCCGCCGAGCTGTCGGCTACCACCACCGGCATCATCGCCGAGCTCGGCATGGGCGGTGGCCAGTTCCTGATCGAGCTGGAGCCGCAGGACGCCGGCAAGCCCGATCCGCAGGGTGCCGAGCGCGTGGAATTCCTGGTCGCGGCCAATGCCGGCCAACCGCCGCGCGCCCTGCGCAAGGTCGCCTCGGGCGGTGAACTGTCACGTATCTCGCTGGCCATCGAAGTCGCCGCGCTGGACCTGGATGCGGTGCCGACCATGGTGTTCGACGAGGTCGACTCCGGCATCGGTGGCGCTGTGGCCGACATCGTCGGCCAGAAGCTGCGCGCGCTCGGCGAGAAGCGCCAGGTGCTGTGCGTGACCCACCTGCCGCAGGTTGCCTCCAAGGGCCACGCGCATTACCGGGTCAGCAAGGCGCCGGTGGAAGGCATGACCCAGAGCGCCGTGGAGAAGCTGGACAGCAAGGCGCGCGAGGAAGAGCTGGCGCGCATGCTCGGCGGCGTGGAAGTGAGCAAGGAGGCGCGCGCCGCTGCGCGCAAGCTGCTGCAGGTCTGAGGCCTGCTCGCGGTTATCCACGCATGGCGTGGATCTACAACCCACCCGCACGGTAGTGCCGGCCGCTGGCCGGCAACCCAACACCGGTGGACGATGAGCGTGAGGTTGCCGGCCAGCGGCCGGCACTACCGCCGTGGCTGCGCTAGGTCGACGTTCTCCACCAGGAAATCAAGAAACGCGCGCACCCGCAGCGGCAGGTAGCCGCCCTGCCCCAGGAACACCGCGTGCACCTCTTCCAGGTCACCGGGATTGGCTTCCTCCAGCACCGGCAGCAGGCGTCCGGCAGCGATGTCGGCCTGCACCTGGAACGCTGCCAGCCGTGCCATGCCCAGCCCACCCAGCACCAGCTGGCGCAGTGCATCGCCGTTGCTGGCACGGGCATTGCCGCTGGGCAGCAGCATCCGCTCGCGCCCGTCCTGAAGCAGCGGCCAGCCCTGCATCGCCCGCGCATGGCCGATGTCCAGCCGATTGTGCGACTGCAGCGCCTCGACGTCGGCCGGCAGGCCGTGGCGCTGCGCATAGGCCGGCGCGGCCACGATCATCATCCGCGTCGCGCCCAGCCGCCGCGCGACCAGGCTGGAGCTCTTCAGCGGACCGGCCCGCACCGCCACATCGGTGCGCTGCTCCAGCAGATCGATCACCTCGTCGTTGAGGGTCAGGTCCACGCCTACCTGCGGGTTGCGCTGCAGGAACGCCGGCAGCAGCGGCAACAGGAAATGCTGGCCGAACGGCACGTTGGAATTGACCCGCAGGCGTCCACGCGGCTCGGCGTGCGCACTGGCACAGCGCTCGGCCTCGTCGAGGTCGGCCAGCACGCGCAGGCCGCGCTCGTAGAACGCGCAGCCCTCGGGAGTCAGCTGCAGCTGGCGGGTGGAACGCTGCAGCAGGCGGGTCCCCAGCCGCTGTTCCAGTCTCGCCACCAGCTTGCTGACCGCCGACGGGGTCATCTCCAACGTTCGGGCGGCCGCGGAAAAACCCCCGGTCTCGATCACCCGCACGAACACTTCCAGTTCGCCGGATCGGTTGATGTCGGAGCGCGCCATGGCAATGAATCCAGTTCACAGATGATTGTCCATGCGCAGTCTAGTTCACAGATGTGTGCGGAATCACCATGGCCTTCCCTCCACCCGGGATTGCCCGATGAACCGCTTCAGCCAGCTCGTAGCCACCGCATTGATCGGCCTGTCCGGCGCCGCCAGCGCCGCCCCTGCCCCGCACTGGGTGGCCAGCTGGCAGGCCAGCCCGCAACCGGTCTGGGGAGCGGACTTCCTGTTCCCGTCACTGATACCGGCGTCGCTGCACGACCAGACCTTCCGCCAGACCGCGCGCATCAGCCTGGGCGGCCCGCGCCTACGGGTGCGGCTGAGCAATGCCTATGGCACCCAGCCGCTGCGGATCGGCGGTGCCAGCGTCGCGCCGCAGGCCGGTGCGACGCCGCATCAGCTCCGCTTCGATGGCCGGCCCGAGGTGCTGATCGGCCCCGGCCAGGAACGGCTGAGCGATCCGCTGTCGCTGGCGGTGCAGGACCGTCAAGCGCTGCAGGTCAGCGTCTTTGTGCCGGAGTCGACGCCGTTGCAGACCTTCCACTGGGACGGCCGCCAGACCAGCTGGATCGCCCCCGGCGACCAGAGCCTGGCGCGCGAGCTGGACCAGGCCAGCGCCACCACGGCCCGCCTGTTCCTGACCGGCATCGAGGTCGAGGCCCCGGCCAGCGCACGCAGCGTGGTGGTGATCGGCGATTCGATCACCGACGGCGCCACCGCCAGCCTCGACCGGGACCAGCGCTGGACCGACCACCTGGCCGCACGCCTGGCTGCGCAGCGGGTGGCGGTGGTCAATGCCGGCATCTCCGGCGGCCGGCTGCTGCGCGACGGCATGGGCGAAGCCGCGCTGGCCCGTTTCCAGCGCGATGTGCTGGATCAGCCCGGCCTGGCCAGCGTGATCGTGCTGATCGGCATCAACGACATCAGCTGGCCCGGCACCGCCTTCGCGCGCACGCAGGCGCGGCCCACGCTTGCCGAACTGCAGGCGGGCTACTGCGCTCTGGCCGGACAGGCCCATCGCCGTGGCGTTCGGATCGTGGGCGCGACCCTGCCACCGTTCGCCGGCGCCCTGCCCGGTACGCCGCTGGACGACTACTACCAGCCGGACAAGGACGCCCTGCGCAGCCAGCTCAATGCGTGGCTGCGCACCGACGGCCCGTTCGACGCAGTGATCGACCTGGACGCGGCGCTGCGCGACCCGGCCGATCCGTCGCGGATGGCCGCCGCCTATGACTCCGGCGACCACCTGCACCCGGGTGATGCGGGCAACCGGGCGATGGCCGAGGCGGTGGATCTGGACGCGCTGCTTGGAGGTCAGGGGTCAGAGCCCTTTTCCCATGGAAAAGGGCTCTGACCCCAGCATCAGGCCCACCAACGAAAAACCCCGGGCAGGCCCGGGGTTTCGTCGCATATGGCTGGCCGGATCGGCTTACTTGCGCTTCTTGCGCACGTACAGCACCAGCGAGTGCTCTTCCAGCTCGTAGCCGTGGTCGGCTGCGATCTTGCGCTGCAGCTCCTCGATCTCGTGGCTTTCGAACTCGATGATCTTGCCGCTGTCCACATCGACCATATGGTCGTGGTGGCCGCCACGGTCCAGCTCGTAGACGGCCTGGCCGCCTTCGAAATTGTGCTTGAGCACGAGGCCGGCGGCCTCGAACTGGGTCAGCACCCGGTAGACCGTAGCCAGGCCGATCTCATCGCCATGCTCCAGCAGCTGGCGGTAGATGTCTTCGGCGGTCATGTGGTGCTGGGCATTGCGCTGTTCGAGCAGCGCCAGGATCCGCATCCGTGGATGGGTCACCTTCAGGCCGACTTTTCGCAGGTCGTGGGTTTCCATAGGTCTCCGTTCATTGGCGATTTAGCGCCAGCTGCCTCGGATTGGGTCGCGGTGGCACGCCGGGAGTGTATCATCGGTTTGATTTCCCCAACCGCCAGTCCCGATGCGCAATCTCCTGTTGGTCGCCGCCGTCGCCCTGTCCACCACCGGGTGCGGCATCATCTACAAGCAACCCATCTATCAGGGCAACCTGATCCGGGAAGATGCCGTGGCCAAGCTGCAGGTCGGGCAGAGCAAGCAGCAGGTCACCGCGCTGCTGGGCACCCCGTCCATTCCCGATCCGTTCCACGCCCAGCGCTGGGACTACACCTCCAGCCAGCGCGTGAACCGCCTGGGCCGTACCGAAGTGAAGAACTTCGTGGTGTTCTTCGAGAATGACACCGTGACCCGTTGGGAAGGCGACTACTTCCCGGGCAACGACAAGGCCCTGGCCCAGCAGACCGTGCGCCAGTTCGGCCGCAACCTGCCGAAGGACAAGAAGAAGAAGGGCCGCTGAGGCCCCCTGCCCGTCCCCACGGACGGGTTGCGGGCATCAACCGCCGAGCGCGCGTCGCCGGCGGTTGTCCTTGGGGTCGGCCAGCAACGGGCGTAGCAGCTCGATGCGGTCACCCTCCAGCAACACCTGCTGCGGGCGCGCCAGTACGCCATGCACGGCCACGGCCGGGCATCGGTCACTGCCTTCCAGCGCGGCGGCGGCAATGGCATCGGCCACGGTCGCGCCCTCGTCCAGCTGCAGCCGGCGCGACAGCACCTGCTGCGGCCAGGCCAGCACCACCTCGACCTCGATCATCGCTCAGGCCTCGTCGGCAACGCGGACGAAATCATTGACCATCCGATCGGCCAGACCCTGGAAGCCGATCGCCAGGGCCGGTCCCAGCAGGCGCGAGCTGGGCTCGAATTCCAGGGTCAGGGTGACCTTGCAGGCATCCTCGGCCAGCGCATGGAATTCCCAGCGGCCGTGCAACTGCTTGAACGGGCCATCGCGCAGCTGCATGTCGATGCTGTGCGGGCGTTGCAGGGTGTTTTCGGTCTGGAACCAGGTGCTGAACGAACCCAGGCCCAGGTCCAGGCGCGCCACCAGCCGGTCCTCGCCCTG
Organism: Stenotrophomonas sp. 59; assembly: GCF_030291095.1. Lineage (NCBI taxonomy): Bacteria > Pseudomonadati > Pseudomonadota > Gammaproteobacteria > Lysobacterales > Lysobacteraceae > Stenotrophomonas > Stenotrophomonas sp. 59. Next base: position 1,796,518 of record NZ_CP127408.1, on the reverse strand, counting down.
CTCCAGGATCTGGGCAGCCGAGCACCAGCGGAAGCGGCGCGGATAGGCCTGGACATCGTTGACCAGGTCGAACATGCGCGCGGACGAATGCTCGACCAGGGCGCTGCGGCGGATAGTAGGCATGAATACAGGACGTTTCGGCAATCGACCGGGCGGGCCCGAATCGGAGACAATACGGAAATGAGCAAGAACAGCGGCAAGGATAAAGCAAAGAGCGCGACGGCCAACAAGACCATCGCGTTGAACAAGCGTGCCCGCCACGAGTACCACATCGAAGAACGCTTCGAGGCCGGCCTGGCGCTGCAGGGCTGGGAGGTGAAGTCGATCCGCGCTGGCCGCGGCAACATCATCGATGCCTACGCCTACGTGAAGCACGGCGAGATCTTCCTGATCGGCGCCCAGATCACCCCGTTGATCCAGGCCTCCACCCACGTGGTCGCCAACGACCGGCGCGAGCGCAAGCTGCTGCTGCACCGGAGCGAGATCGACAAGCTGGTCGGCAAGGTCGAGCGTGATGGCTACACGATCGTGCCCACCGCGATGTACTGGAGCAAGAACAAGATCAAGCTCGAAGTCGCGCTGGCCAAGGGCAAGCAGACCCACGACAAGCGCGATGCCGCCAAGGACCGCGACTGGGCGATCGAGAAGCAGCGCGTGATGCGTCGCGGCAACCGCGACGCGTAAGGCCGCTGCGCATCACCCTGTAAAGCCGAGCGATGCTCGGCTGCCTTGGTCTTCTGTAGAGCCGAGCCATGCTCGGCTGCCTTGGCTTTCTGTAGAGCCGAGCCATGCTCGGCTTCGGCGAAGAAGCAGTCGAGCATGGCTCGACTCTACAAAAGGCGGATCACCCCGCCAGCACGCCCTGCCCGCGCATGCGCGGCGCCAGCGCCGCGTGCATCACCGCCAGGTGCATCACCACCGCCAGTTCCGGCGCGTAGCGATCATCCCCCTCCCGCCACTGCTGGGCCAGCTGCGCGGCATCATCCGGCAGCAACGACAGCAGCTGGGCATCATCCAGCGCATCGGCCGCGCCCTGCAGCTGGCGCGCCATCTGCCGCGACTGCCACACGTGCACGCCAATGCTGAGACTGGCCAGCGACATCAGGACCACGGCCAGCCCGTGCTCGAACCACTGCGACAGCACTTCCGGCCCCCACAGCAGGGCCGCCAGTACGGCCAGGCCCGGCAAGCGCCAACCCAGCCAATGGATGCGACCGCGCTGCGACCAGTGCACCACCACCGCGCTGGCGATCAGCGCGGCCGCAGCCGTGGCCGGCAGCTCGGTCAGCCAGGTGGCCGCCAGCAGCACCGCCAGCACCGCCCAGACCCAGCCCGGCGGCAACGCGCGCCGCTGGTAGTCGGCACCGACCGGCCCGATCAGCTGTCGCAGGCTGCGTTGTTGGCTTGCATCGGTCACCCACCGTCTCCGTGTCTGTCCTGGCTTGGATGGTCGTCGCCAGTGTGTCGCAAATTCGTGCCAATGACGTTACCAATCCGCTATGACGGCGGCTCTACAACTTCTTGCGGATTGCCAGAATGCGCTGGCAGGCGCCAACCCTGCGGACCGGATACCCCGGCATGCCGATCAACGCCGCTCGTCTTCTGGAGCGCTGCAGGCAGACGCCGCAGCTCGCAGCAAGGGGCCCACCTCCAGGCGTGGCGCAGGGCCGCCGGCCGGGAAGGCCAATGCAAGCGCCTTCGCCGCACGGTCGGCCTGCGGCTGCACGTACCAGGCGCTCTCCGCTGGCAGCGCCTCGCCCCGCACCTGCTGCTCGAAACGGTACTGGCCCCAGTAGATCGCCAGCGGCTCTTCCAGTGCATTGAGGGGGTTGGGCAGCGCCAGGGCCTGCGGGCACAACGCGGCGAAGGACTCGGCCAGGATCCGCCGCTGCGGCGCCGGCTGTCCCGCCGAAAGGAAGTGACTGAACTCGTGCATCACGATCGGCGCCCAATCGTCGTCGGTCTCGAACGTCGAGAACAGCAGGATGTAGCCCCCGCGCAGCTTGGCCTGGGTTCGTTCCGCCTCGGGCCACCATACGAAGCGCACCTGGAAGACGGGCGAATCGTCCACGTTGAAGAACGTCTTCATCTGCTGGGCCAGCGCCAGCACCGCAGGCGCGGTCAATTGCCGGGCAAGCGACGCCCGCTGCGCAGCAAACGGCGCATGGGCCGCCAGCAGCTGTTCGGCATGTGGCGCGAAGTGCGCATAGTAGCGGCGCAGCAGCAGCTGATCCTCCCTGTCCTGCCCCGCGATGGCGGCGTCAACAGCTGCGATGAAGGACGGCGCGGCCAGGAAATGCCTCGCGTAGGGATCGCCGGTGCGGGTGTCAGCACCCGCGAACAGGCGATCAGCTGGCGCCGACGGTTCCGAACCGCTTCGAGCAAGCGGTGACGTGCGCTGCCGGAAAGCCGCGTAGCCGGCCAGCAGCGCCCTGTCCTGATCGCTCAGGCCAAAGCGGCGTTGCCACGCTTCCTGATACACCGGCGAGGTGTATCCAGGCAGCCAGTCCGGCAGGTTGTCCAGCAGATTGAACAGATCCAGCGCCCGGCTGTAGCGGACCTCCACCGAATAGGGAGGCTCCGCCGCCTGGAGCGTGCAGAACGGCATCGCCATCAGGACGGCGAGTACAGCGGCAGCACCACGGAATCGCAGAATGCGGGAGCTGGAGGGCATGGCCGGGGCCGTCCGCGGAAGGGTGTTGACCGATTCGAGCACGCCGCTGCTTTGACCACAACGTGCCAAGCGGCATGGGCGGAGCCGGCGACGGGCGGATGGCCCCTCCTCCGGCTCCATCGTGTATTTCCAGGTTCCGACTCCCGTGCGTGACTGTTCAGCCGTATTGCCGTAACATTCGCGGCGTTGGGCAGGCCCTGCCCGTGGCGACACGGAATCGGCCCTGTACCTTGCAGCACTGTAGAAACCGGGGGTGCATTGGTTTCGACGGGGGTTGTGAAGTCGCCTGGCGCATGCCGAGGGGGTAGCTTTCCTCGTAAATCCAGCTGCAAAACTCTAGTTGCCAACGACGACAACTACGCTCTGGCCGCTTAAGGCCTAAGCCTCGAAACCGCTTGTGTCCATGCTCGCGGTGTAGAGTCACTATCATGGAATCGCGCTGGGTGGCTGCCTGTCAGTCCGGCACTAGAACACAACAGGCTGGTTCCCGGATGCGCTTTGCACGCCGTGCTGTTCGGGGACGAGATCTAACGGCGAGCTAAGCATGTAGTGCTGGGGATGGAGTGCCTTCGGACGGCGGTTCAATTCCGCCCACCTCCACCATCTGTATGGCCTGTCGAGGCCGCAAGAAGCCGGATCTCCCGTCAATGGAGTTCCGGCTTTTTTGTTTCCCGAAGATGGCGCCCCCGCCTGCTGATCCGCCCCCCAATGCCACCCGCATCGGGAGCCAGTCACAGAAGCTGAGATCCGGATCCAGTAGAGTCCATGCGTCACACGACGTGACCCGAAACCTGAAAGGACATCAGATGAAGCGCATCACACTGTTTGTGGGCTTGGCCGTGGCGTTGGCACTGGGGCAGGCTTCCGCTGCCACGCCAGGCTCCCGCTATCTGCAGCTGGCCGCTGACCAGCGCGTACAACCCGGCACGGCAACCCTGCTTTCGAGCACCATCGATCTGAGCGCCCCCGGTTGGGTGTATGTGCAGTCGGATGGACGGTACTTCCCTGGCGGCAGCTCGGCTGCCAATGCCTACATCACCATCAACGGTGAGGTGGTCTCCAACGACAGCTACATCGACTGGCGGCAGTCAACGTCGGCCCAACAGCACTCCTTCAATGTCATCGGTGCCAAGTACCTGCCTGCCGGACGCCATACGGTCAACCTGGCCGGGCAGGCCATCGGTTCGGCCGTCAATTTCGGCTCCGCCAGCAACCTCTCCGTGCTCATCACCTCTGCGGGCGCGGTTACCAACAGCGGCCTTGCGAGTGACACTGCACAGCTGGACTTCAATACGGTCGGCAGCCCTGAAGGAATGGCGTTGCAGGCCAAGGACCGCAAGCTGCTGATGACTGCCCAGGCCGGCAATCCCGGTGGCCCCATCGTGGCCATGGCTTCCGGCCGCGCGTTCGCGTGGGGCAACTACGGCGATGGCATGATGGGAATTTTCCTGAACGAGCAGGAGCCAGGCATCGAATCGATGACCTGGTCGATCAATGACATCTTCAGTGGCGCAGAAACGCAGGCTCCCTTCTATTCGCAGGGCCTGTTCGTCAGTCCGCCGGCTTACAGCACTGTCAGCTTCGTCGCGTCCGAATCGCCGTACTACCAACCGCAGGACGCCAACACCAACAACGTAAAGTACAAGTTCGGCGCCAACTCCCGACTGGTGACGCTGTCCAACGGCTTTGGCGTAGTCGGAAAGGGGTTGAATCCTGGATTCAACTACGCCGCCGCAGGCCCCTACCGCCGATTCGCCTATGTCTGCGTCGGGACCAATGGCTTCGCGCCGGGCTGTCCGTCGGTGGGCTCGCAGGTGGTCATTGGCGAGGGCCAGGTCTGCATTCCGCAGGGGCACAACGGCGTGGTGCTTTTCTCTACGAAGTCCCGCGTGCAGGGTGACCCGAACGACGGTGGCGGAAGCGTGTTCCTGTTCCTGAAGATCGATGGCCAGCAGGTGGGCAGCCTCGGCACCCAGCAGTTGGGCTCCAAGCCGGACTCGGTCAGCACCCGCACCATCTCCGCCAGCTACCTGAGCGCGGGATCATCCGCGCTGGGGACGGGCTGCCACACCGTGCAGGCCGTGGCCCAGGTATTGGGAGATTTCCGCCACATGTCGCTCAATGCCGACATGCCACTGGTCTGGTTCGACTGACCCATCGCGTCGAATGTGGCCGGTGGCCGGGGCTGTTCGCCCCGCCACCGGCTATCCCGCAACACGTTGAAGGACCTGCCATGAAAGCCCCCCTCGCCCTCACCCTGCTCTTCGCCGCATTCGCCGCAACTTCGGCCACGCACGCCGCCGCACCAGCCATTGCGCCACCTGGCACCGCCACGCTGGAAGCCATGCTGGCCTGCAAGGCCGGCTCGAACTTCAGCGAGGCCGACGCCATCGATGCACTGCAGGCCGCCGGCCTGGCCAGGAAACCAGGTGGCACTTTCGAGCCGGAGGACAAGCCGGTTGCCCTGTTCGGCGGTACCGTCACCAGCGCGGATGTGAACGTGGCCGAAGGCGAGAAGAGCCTCTTCGTCTACTTGAACGGCGTTGATTCCAAGCGTCTGGCCAAGGCATGGTCAGTGACCACGGTCAACGAGCACGCCAACACGGAGGAGCCTTCATACGTGAAGGCCATCGACAAGCGACACACCCTGCACGTGATCGCAGGCGACGACTACGAAGGCTATTCCGCAGCCGTGAAGTGCCAGATCACCCGGTAACGGCATCACCTGCGCTACAACCAACGCCGCACACGTTGGCGGAACAACGGATACACCTCGGGGAAGCGGGCCAGCAACGCCCGCTCTTCCGGCATGATCTGCAGCCAGGTGATGTACAGCACGAACAACGGCACCGCCAGCAACGTGATCGTGTTCTGCAGGTACAACATCGCACCGGTCAGGATCGTTGCCTGGCCCAGATACATCGGATTGCGCGTGTAGCGGTACACGCCGTGCATGACCAGCGCGCTCGATGCCGAAGGGCGCATCGGATTGGCCGTGGTGCGCGCCCTCTGGAACGCGAGCTTCGGCAGCAGGTTCAGCGCCACACCGATCGCCATCACCCCGCCTGCCATCAGCGCTGGCATCGGAAGGGGCAACACCGCATCCGGCCACAGCCGGCTACCCAGCCAGCCGATTCCCGCGCACAGCAGCATCACCAGCGGCGGCGGGATCCGGGTCTCAAGCCACGTCATCGCAGTCCCTGCATCGCTCCATTCACCCCAGTGTCACACGAACCTGCCTGAATCGCTTGCACGGCAGCGGCTCAGGGGCCCAAACCGACCGCCCGGTATCTTCCGCTTTGACATGCCGACCGCTAGAGTGGCGCGACCGCGCAGGAGGATCGTATGGCTACCACGGGCTTGGGCTTCATCGGCCGCACGACCCTCATCATCACCGTGCTGCTCACCCTGGGTGGCTGCGCGACATTGCGCCAGTTCGGCCCCTCGGTGCAGGTGGCTTCGGTCACGCCCGGCCAGTACATCGCGCTCAAGCGCGGCGACATCCTCACCACCGGCAAGCTCAGCTCGGCGACGATGGAAACGCTGCGCGTGGCCGGCCTGGATGAAGGCGTCTGCGCCAAGCCGGGCCTGCCCTGCATCGAAGCGATGGAAGGCAGCATCGTGGTGCGCGAGGAGGACAAGCGTTCGAGCCTGGCCGAGTTGTGGCTGCAGTATGCGATGACCCTGCCCGCGCCGAAGCGCGAGTATTCCACCTCCGGCCGTGCCAAGAGCGCGATCACCGAGCTGGATGCCGATTTCCAACCGCGCCTGGACGCGTGGATGCAGGTCGCGCGCCAGGCCTACGCCTATCTGTTCTTCACCGAGCGCACCGCCAACCAGCGCGGCTTCGAAGACCGCCAGACCCAGGTGCGCGACTACTACAACCTGGCCGTGCAGGAAGCCTCGGTACAGCTGTACAACGCCTACGCCACCGGCCGCGTGCACAGCGAAGCCAGCCACTTCCAGCTGGGCCGATGGACCTTTGTGCTGGCCCCGTCCGGCGAACCCTCGCCCCTGGATACGCGCACCCCCAGCGAACTGGTGCCCGCCGCATCGCTGTCGTTCACCGGCACGCTGCGCAGCGTGCATCGCCGCGATGGCTTCGGTGCCGAACTGGTGGCGGTGATGGATGATCCCGCAGCCGCCACGACCACCACGCCGCCGGCAGCGACGCCTGCGACGCAGGCCAGCGCTCCGGCCACGCAGAGCTGGAGCGAGATGCCGTCGCCGTCGATGACGGTGCTGCTGCGCTTCTCGGGAAAGAACCTGTGGGAAGTGCTGCACGACGACGAGCCGGAACTGGAGATCCACGATCCCTACCAGGTCACGGAAGTCACCCTGCATGGACAGGAAGTGCCACTGGCCGCGAACTTCACCGCTGGCTACGCGCTGTGGCTGGCGCGTTCCAACTTCAGCCACCAGTCGCTGCGCTCGTTGTTCGGCGGCAAGGGCGGCATCGACACGCCGCATCTGTACATGATGCAGCCTTACGATCCCAACCGCCGCGTGCTGCTGATGATCCATGGCCTGGCCAGCAGCCCGGAAGCCTGGGTCAACGTTGCCAACGAGCTGATGCGTGACGACGAGATCCGCCAGGATTTCCAGATCTGGCAGTTCTATTACCCGACCAACATGCCCATCGCGATGAGCCACGATGCAATGCGCCATACGCTGGCCGATGTGTTCAAGCACTTCGATCCCGGCGGCAAGGCGCAGGCCTCGCACGACATGGTGCTGGTCGGGCACAGCATGGGCGGCGTGATCGCGCGGCTGATGATCTCCTCTTCCGGCGATCATCTGGTGGACACGCTGCTGGCAACCGCGCAGATGACACCCGCACAGCAGGAACTCCTGCGCACCAAGGGCGCACCGGTGCTGACCTTCCTGCCGGAACCGGAAGTGTCGCGCGTGGTGTTCATCGCCACGCCGCACCGCGGCACCGACGTGGCCGGCACCCGCCTGGGCCGCTGGATCGGACGCCTGGTGCGATTGCCGCTGACCGTGCTGGAAGACGTGGCCACCATTGCCAACGATGGTCAGATCGACCGCAATGACGGCAAGCACGGCTACCAAATGAACAGCATCCAGAACCTGGACAAGGATGATCCCTTCGTCCGCGCGGTGGCCGACCTGCCGATGTCGCCGAAGGTGCACTACCACTCGATCATCGCGCGCGCCAAGGCCGATGGCCCGCTGGAAAAGACCGACGACGGACTGGTGCCGTACTGGAGCTCGCACCTGCCGCACGCGGACTCGGAGAAGGTGATCGTGTCCGGCCACAGCGTGCAGGAAGCCACGCCTGCCATCGTCGAGCTGCGGCGGATCCTGCATGAGGACATGCAGGAGCACGACCGCCAGAACAGGTAGCCCACATCATCACGGCCGCTGGCTGTCCCGCGCGGCCGCATCACAGCGGCGGTGCCCGGTCTTGCCGGAACACCGCCACTGCGGCAGGCGCGAACTGCTCAGCCTTCTCCGCCGGCTGCAGCTTCGGTGACCAGATCTGCCACTGCTACCGGCTGCGATGCCAGCGACGCGTGGCTGGCATCCAGCGTGACGGTGGCACGCGGCTGCATGCGCGCCGCCATGCGCCGCTGGTTGTCGGGATGGATCATGTGATCGGCGCTGGAGACCTGGTACCAGCTCGGCTTGTGCCGCCACGCCGGATCGCTGATGGCATCGCCGAACGTGCTCGCCAGAGGTGCCTTCTGCGTGACCGCCATTACCCGCGCCTCGTCGGCCGGCAGGTCCTGGCAGAAGCTTTCGTGGAACCTGCCCGGCTGCAGCCACAGGTAACCGTCGCTGTCCGGGGCCAGGTTGGCCGCCGCCTCGGGCAACTGCTGCTGGGTAATGCCGCCGGGGCTCTCGCCCGCATCCGGCGCAAACGCGGCGATGAAGACCAGCCCCATCACGTTGGGTTCGTTTCCGGCCTCGGTGATCACGGCTCCACCATAGGAATGGCCGACCAGCAGCACCGGCCCCTGGACCTGGCGGATCATGCGGCGGGTGCGTTCCGCGTCGTCGGCCAGCGACGTCAAGGGCAGTTCCACGGCATGCAGGTCGTGGAAGCCTCGGCGATCGAGCTCCAGGATCACCTTGGCCCAATGCGCGGCACCGCCCCAGAAACCATGAACCAGAATGATGCTTGGCTTGCTCATCTTGCAGGACTCCTCACTTGGATGGGATGGTTGGCTGGCAGCAGCCCGCGCTGCCTGAAGCCACCCGGCCAGACTACGGATCGCACCCGCCAGCAGCGATGCACGGACTCCTGAAAACCATGCCAAGGCTCCACAACACCGAATCGCTCCAGGCTGGATCCGACGCACTGTTTGCGATCTTCCAGTCGTCGCGCATGCAGGGCGGCGACATCAGCCGCCACGTCATGCAGCCCGGCGGATCACTCACCGTTGCCGAAGGCCAGGGGTGCTTCCATTTCATCGAGCACGGCACGGCGCGGCTGCATGCAGATTCCGCCGTCGTGCCGCTGCAGACGGGCGAGCTGCTGTTGATGCCGCATGGCCGGACGCATCGCATCGACTGCGCCGCCGACGCGCAGGGCCCGGCCCATCTGACCACCGCATCGTTCGGGTTCGATGGCCCCGGCAGCCGTCTGCTGCTCGATGCCCTGCCCGGTTGGTTGCATGTCCCAGGGGTGGACCGGATGCCAAGCGGATTTCCCGCCAAATCGGCCGACTGGATGGCGGTAACCCTGGCCGCGATCCAGGCTGAAGCATCCCGGCCTACGCTGGGCAGCGGCTTGATGCTGTCACGCCTGCTCGACCTGTTGTTTGTCTGGACCCTGCGCTACTGGCTCGGAACGTCCGGTCCGCACAACTGCCAGCGTCTGCACGCCTTGGCCGACCCACTGATCGGGCGAGCATTGGCGTTGATGCAGGCCCGGCCCGCACACGCATGGACCGTCGAGTCACTCGCAGCGTGCCTGAATCAGTCCCGCTCCAATTTCGCGCAGCGATTCAGCCTCGCCACCGGCATGTCACCGATGCGCTATCTGGCTGAGTCGCGACTGCAGCTGGCCGCGCAGATGCTGCGCAGTGGCAACCGACGGGTGTCGCAGATTGCCGGAGACGTCGGGTATCTGTCCGAACCCGCATTCAGTCGTGCGTTCCGCCGCGCGTTCGGCATGAGCCCGAATGCCTGGCGCCAACAGGCGCCGGCGACATCCGACTGAGGGAAATCCCTCATCGCGCCTGCGCACCCGTCCTCCTATGCTGGCCTCACATTCCCCGCAGGAGGTCCGCATGAACACGCAAGAGCCCAGCCGCCAGCCCAGCCCCGACCCGGCCGAGCGCGATGCCTTCTTCCCGTCGCCCTACTCGCTGTCGCAGTTCACCTCGCCCAGGAGCGACCTGTCCGGTGCCGACTATCCGGACGCACGCCGCGACGGTCGCTGGAAGGTGCTGATGATCGCCGCCGACGAGCGCTACCTGCCCACCGCCAATGGCCACCTGTTCTCCACCGGCAACCATCCGGTGGAGACCCTGCTGCCGATGTACCACCTCGACAAGGCCGGCTTCGGCATCGATGTGGCCACGCTGTCGGGCAACGCCGCCAAATTCGAGTGGTGGGCGTTCCCGCGCGAGGACAAGGAGATCGCCGGACTGTACGAACGTTACGAGTCGCGCTTCCGCCAGCCGTTGCCGCTGGACGAGGTGGTCGCCGGGCTTGATGCGGATTCGGACTATGCCGCGGTGTTCATCCCCGGCGGCCATGGCGCCCTGATCGGACTGCCGCAGAGCCGCGCGGTGCAGGCCGTCCTGCACTGGGCGATGGCCCAGCAACGCCACATCATCACCCTGTGCCACGGTCCGGCCGCACTGCTCGCTGCAGGCGTGGACGAGGCCGATGGCGGTTCGCTGTTCCGCGGCTACCGCATCTGCGCCTTCCCCGATGCGATGGACCGGCAGACGCCGGAGATCGGCTACATGCCTGGACAGTTGCCGTGGTTCTTCGGTGAGCGCCTGGCACAGCAGGGCGTGCAGATCGTCAACGACGGCATCGATGGCAGCGTGCTGCAGGACCGACTGCTGTTGACCGGTGACAGCCCGCTGGCCGGCAATGCGCTGGGCAAACTGGCTGCACGCACCCTGCTCGACGCCCTGGCCGGGCGCTGAACCGGATGACCGCGCTGGTGCAGGCGTTGCTGGAACTGGAACGCGCCCGTTCGCTGAGCGCGGTGGGTGCGGTCCTGCGAGGCATCGCGGCACCACTCGGCTACGACCGCGTGCTGGTGTTCGCCACCGGCACCGGGCTGGAGCGGGGTACACAACGCGTGTACTGGATCGAAGGCGACTGGTTCGGCGATGGCAGCGATACCGACCTTGCGCGCTACCTTCACGCCTGCCCGGTGAATCGCCACGTGCTGGACAGCGACGCGCCGTTCTTCTGGAGCAAGCGCCAGGGCGTTCGCGGCGAACGCTACCAGATAGTGAAGCAGCCACGCGGCGAAGGCCTGCATGGTCTGCAGGTGCCGGTGTTCGGCACCACCGGCCTGGAGGGCTCGATCAGCGTTGCCGGTACGTCGATCGACGCGTCGGCCAGCGCGCGCCTGCAGCTGGAGGTTGCTGCAACCGCAGCATTCCGAGCCGCACGCCATCTGGCCGAATCGCCTGCCGAGCTTTCGGGAAGCGCGCTGAGCAACCGCGAGCGCGAAGTGCTGCGCTGGGTTGCCGCCGGCCGACGGCAGGCTGAGATCGCGGCCACGCTTGGGCTTTCCACGCGCACGGTGGAGAACCATCTGCGCCACGCGCGCCAACGCCTGGGTGTGGCGACCACCGCGCAGGCAGTGCGTGCCGCCAGCCGTCGCGGCGAGATCGAAGACTGATCGCGGCGAGGCACTTCCGGCGGTCTGGCTCGCGTGTTACACACGTCATGCGCATGTGCGCGATTGCAGAAAGCAAGGATGATGCTTATGAAACTGCAACTGGCCACGATGGCCGCGTTGGTGGTGGCAACTGCAACCCTGGCTCCGGTGGCGGACGCCAACACAGGGGTCCCGAGAGAGAATGTTTCCTGTGTGCCTGTGAATGTGGACCGCAACCGCGTCCACCACCACTGCACGGAAACCTACACCGATGAATTCGGCAACGTCTACACAGCCGAGTACTGGATCGACGAGTACGGCAACCCCTACCTGCGCGACTGAGCCGGGAAGGGACTGCGCCGGGCCGCAAGCCGGGCCGGCGCGTACGCAGCAGCTGCCGCACGGTCGCCTGATCTACCGGGGGTAGTTGCATGACACCGCGCAGATGCGCGATTGCAGACACAAGGATGATGCCCATGAAACTGCACCTGGCCTCGATGGCCGCACTGATGCTTGCTGTGGGAGCTCTCTCCACGTCGTCCCAGGCCACCGCCAGCGGTGGTGGCGGTGGTCCGGAGAACACGAACTGCGTCCGGGTCAAGATGGGGCCCTATTACCATCAACGTTGCGAAGTGACGTACTTCGAAGAGGATGGCACTCCCTACATCCGGGTGTACTGGATTGACCAGAATGGCCAGTGGTACCTGCCCGCCGACTGAGCAGACATGATCTCCTGATCGCGCCCGCGCGATCCGCCGGGCGGCGCTTTCACCGCCCGCCCGGCACCTGCCATCCGCCCATCCCGGCATACCGCTGCCCCCGCCTTCCATGGCATGCTCCATGAAACCGTTTTCATGGAATGGAGGGATTCCACGATGTTGTCGCGCTTCCGTCGCCCTGCGCTGTGCGCGCTGTTGGCGCTTGCTCTGCCTGCCGTTGCCTGGGCCGCCGCACCGGCGCCACTGAAAGTGATGTCGTTCAATGTCCGCACCCCGGCTGATACGGAACCGGGCAAACGCTGGCCGGACCGTCGCGATGCCATGGTCAAGGTCATCCTCGATGCACACCCGGCCGTGATCGGCACCCAGGAACTGGTGAAGGAGCAGGCCGACTACCTGTCCGAGCACCTGCCCGGCTATCGCTGGTTCGGCGAAGGCCGCCGCGGCGGAAGCGGTGACGAACACATGGGCGTGTTCTACGACAGCAAGGTGCTGGCCGTCGAGGAATCCGGCAACTTCTGGTTGTCCGATACGCCGGAGGTGCCCGGCAGCATCACCTGGGGCAACCTGTACCCGCGCATGGTCACCTGGGCCCTGTTCCGGCGCCTGGACGATGGCCGTCGTTTCTACTTCATGGATACCCACCTGCCCTACCGCGACGAGGACGAGCCGCGCCGGGTGAAGGGTGCCGAACTGATCGGCAAGCATCTGGCAACCCTGCCGGCCGACCTGCCAGTGGTCCTGACCGGCGACTTCAACAGCGAGCCCGGTGGTGACACCTACAAGGCATTCACCCGCCTGCTGCAGGACACCCGTACCCAGGTGAAGGCTCCGCAGGGGCCACGCCTGACCTTCCACGATTTCACCGGCAAGGCCACGGTGCAGCTGGACTGGGTGCTGGTGCATGGCTTCCATGCACGCAGCTTCGTCACCGATGACCGGCGCATCGACGGTGTATTGCCGTCAGATCATTTCCCGCTGGTGGTCGAGCTGGACTGGCCGAAACACTGAACCTGCGCGGCGGCCGCAGCTACGGCGGCGGCTGTCGCGACATCAGCCGGTACAGCGCCTGATGCTGGTTGCGTGCCTGGCAGATGCGGGCACCGACCGCCAGAAACACGGAGATGCCGATCAGGCCCAGCCCCAGCATCTGGTCCGGCAGGCGCACGAAGCCGATCGCAGCCGCCATCGTAGCCAATACCATCAGCGCTACGACCGCTACCGACAGCCCTGCGCCGGGCGGTCCCGGATCACCGAACAGCATGCGCTGGGTATCGCGCTTGTCATCGCTCATCGCCTGCCCTCCTGGAATCTGCCCCACTAGTTACACCGCGGGCCCCGGTTCCGGCAGAGTCAGAAACGTCATGACTGTGACAACGTCCACAGCACGCGACGCGCTACCCTGCCTCCATTCCCAATCTGCGGAGGACGTCATGGCGCACCAGAGCCGTCTGGCCGGATTCATCATCGACTGCCAGGACACGCCCGCTGACGAAGGCGCGCGCTTCTGGGCGGCCGCACTCGGCCTGCAGGCGCAGCCATCGTATGGCGAAGATGGCGCCGAGTATGCCGAGCTGCGGGATGCGCCGGGAGGGCTGCAAGTGGAGGTGCAGCGGGTCGCTCACCCCTCGCGCGTGCACCTGGACATCGAGAGCGACGACATCGATGCCGAGGCAGATCGACTGGAAAAACTCGGCGCGCGCCGGATCGGCTTCGTCAAACGCTGGTGGGTGATGGAAGCGCCCACCGGCCATCGCTTCTGCATCGTGCGCATGCGCGAACGCGCAGTACCGGCCAATCTCTGGCCCTGAAGCAGAAAGGGACGGAAGCCGCGGCTTCCGTCCCCTCATGCCTACTGCAGCTGCGCCACGCTGGGTTGCTGCGGCGATTGCCCCCAGCCGCCCAGCGCCTTGTACACGCCAACCACGCTGACGTTGACTTCGGCCTCGGCCGCCGCCAATGCATCATCCGCCGCCAGCTGCGTGCGCTGCGCATCCAGCAGGGTCAGGAAGTCTTCCGAGCCCTCGCGATAGCGGATCTGCGCCAGCGATTCGGCACGTCGTGCCGCCTGCGCCTGCTCGACCACGATCGCCAGCCGCGCCTGCTGCTTGGAATAGCGGGTCAGCGCGTTTTCGGTGTCTTCCAGCGCCAACAGCACGGCCTGCTCATACTGCGCAGCCACACCCTCGGCTTCAGCCTTGCTGGCACGCAGGCGTGCACGTACGGTACCGAAGTCGAACGCGGCCCAGCTCAGCGACGGGGTCAGCGACCAGGCCTTGTTGTTGCCATTGACCAGGCCACTGGCGTCGCCGCCGAGGAAGCCGACGAAACCGGACAACGACAGCCGCGGGAACAGGTCCGCAGTAGCCACGCCCACGCGTGCGGTCGCCGCCGCCAGGCGACGCTCGGCCACACGCACGTCGGCGCGCTGGCGCAGCAGTTCGCGGGTATCGCCCAGCGGCAACGCCTTGGCGAACGCCGGCACTTCATGCGGTGCCAGCATCGCGGTCAGCATTTCCGGGCGCTGGCCCAGCAGCACCGCCAGCCGGTTGCGCGACTGCGTCTCGGATACTTCCAGCAGCGGAATGTCGGCCTCGATCGCCTTCAACCGGGCACGGCTGCTCTGCACGTCCAGCTCGCTGCCAGCACCCAGCTCCCAGCGCGCCTCGGTCAGCTTCTGCGTATCGCGCAGGTTGACCAGGGTGTGCTGGGCCACCGCGATGCGCTTCTGCGTACCGCGCAGCTCGAAGTAGTTGCGCGCCACTTCGGCGGCGACCAGTACCTGCGCATCGGCCAGGTTGGCCTGCTCGGCGTCGAGGTCGGCGCGCGCGGCTTCTGCAGCACGGCGCTTGCGGCCGAACAGATCCAGCTCCCAGCCGGCGTCGAAGCCGAGCTGGTAGCTTTCACTGAACACCCGCTGCCCACCCAGCTGCGGATCGGGTTGCTTGCGGCGGTCGTAGCTGCCGCCTGCGGTGATGTGCGGGGCCTGGTCGAAACGGCTTTCGACGAACACCGCACGGGCCTGGCTGACGCGGGCCACCGCCACGCGCAGGTCGAGGTTGTCCGACAGCGCACCGTGCACCAGTTCTTCCAGCACCGGATCATCGAACTGCGCCCACCAGCTGGCCACCGGCGAGGTGGTGCTGAACACCGGCTGCTGCGCTCCCTGCAGCACCACCGGCTCCTGCACGGGCGCCTTGTAGTTCGGGCCGACGCTGACACAGCCTGCCAGCACCAGGCTGGAGACGGCCATCGCCAACGTGCGGATCACCATGGCAGCACCTCACCCAGGTAGGTGAAGCTGCCACTGGCGCCGGATTCACCGATCAGCGCCATTTCCACGCTGGAACGTGCGCCTTCGCTGATTTCGATTTCGCCGTTGCCGCCGTTCATGTCGGTCTTCACGTAACCCGGATGCACGGTGTTGACCTTGATCGGGGTGTTGCGCAGTTCGTAGGCCAGGCTCAGCGTCCAGCTGTTCACCGCTGCCTTGGAGGCGTTGTAGGCCGGCACCTTGAAATCGTAGATGCCCGACGCCGGGTCGGCGTGCAGGGTCTGCGAGCCGAGCATGCTCGATACGTTGACGATGCGGCCGGACTTGGCCTGCTTGACCAGCGGCAGGAAGGCCTGGGTGACCGCCACCAGCGCATACACGTTGGTGTCGAAGGTGCGCTTCCAGGTATCGAGCGACTGCTCCGACGGCGCCTGCGCCGGATTCTCGATCATGATGCCGGCGTTGTTGACCAGGATGTCGAGGCGGCCATGGCGCTGGCGAACCTGCTCGACCGCTTCGGCGATGCTGGCTGCATCGGTCACGTCCAGCTGGATGGCTTCCACCGGCAGGCCCTCGGCCTGCAGCTTCAGCGCCTGCTCCACGGCGGTCTCGCGCTTGCGGCCGGCAAGCAGCGTGTGCACGCCGGCCTGGGCCAGCTGGCGCACGGTCTCGGCGCCGATGCCACGGGTGGCGCCGGTGACCAGCGCGATCTTGTTCTGATGGGTGTTCATGGATTCATGCCTTGTGAGGGGAAAGCCGCCGCCGGCCAATGGCCGGCGGCGGCGGGGTTCCATGTCAGTGGTGGATGGTCGGCTCGCCGTGCTGCACCAGCTGGCCACCACCATTGCGGGTGACGAACTTGCGCAGGGCCACGTAGAACACCGGGGTGAGGAACAGGCCGAACAGGGTCACGCCCAGCATGCCGGCGAACACGGTGATACCAGTCACCGAGCGCACCTCGGCGCCTGCACCGTGCGACAGCACCAGCGGCACGGTGCCGGCGATGAAGGCGATGGAGGTCATCACGATCGGGCGCAGGCGCAGGCGGCAGGCTTCCAGCGCGGCTTCAACGATGCCCTTGCCGCCCATCTCCAGCTCTCTGGCGAATTCGACGATCAGAATCGCGTTCTTGCACGCCAGGCCCATCAGCACCACCAGGCCGACCTGCACGAACACGTTGTTGTCGCCACCGGTCAGCCACACGCCGAACAGCGCGGACAGCAGGGTCATCGGCACGATCAGGATCACCGCCAGCGGCAGCGACCAGCTCTCGTACAGCGCGGCCAGCACCAGGAAGGCCAGCATGATCGCCACCGGGAACACGATGAAGGCGGCCTTGCCCTGGGTGGCCTGCTGGTAGCTCAGGTCGGTCCATTCAGTGGTCATGCCCACCGGCAGCACCTTGCCGGCGATCTCGGTCAGCTTGTTCATCGCTTCAGCCGAGGACAGCAGGCGCGGGTCGGCTTCACCGGCCAGGTCCGCTGCCGGGTAGCCATTGAAGCGCAGCACCGGGTCGGGGCCGAAGGTCTGCTTGATGGTGACCATCGAACCGATCGGCACCATCTCGCCACGATCGTTGCGGGTGCGCAGCTTGCCGATGTCCTCGACCGTCTCGCGGAACGGACCGTCAGCCTGGGCGATCACCTGCCAGGTACGGCCGAACTGGTTGAAGTCGTTGACGTAGGCCGAACCCAGGTAGGTCTGCAGGGTGTCGAACAGTTCGGTGAGCTGCACGCCCTGCGCCTTGGCCTTGACGCGGTCCACCTCGGCATCCAGCTGCGGCACGTTGGCCTGGTAGCTGGAAATCGGGAAGGCCATGCCCGGCGTCTGCGCAACGGTGCCCTGCATTGCCTGCACGGCATTCTGCAGCGCGCCGTAGCCCAGGTTGCCGCGGTCCTCGATGAACATCTGGTAGCCGTTGCCGTTACCCAGGCCGAGGATCGGCGGCGGCATCATCGCGAAGGCGAAGCCTTCCTGCAGCCCGGCGATCTTCTGGTTGATCTCGGCATTGATCTGCGCGGCGGTACGGCCATGGCGCTCGGCGAACGGCTTGAGCGGAATGAACGCCACACCGGTGTTCGGCGTGTTGGTGAACTGCAGCGCGTTCAAACCCGGGAACGAGATGGTGTGGGCCACGCCATCGGTTTCCTGGGCGATCTTGGCGACCTTGCGCAGCATTTCATCGGTACGCGCGATCGACGAACCTTCCGGCAGTTTCACACCGGCGATCAGGTACAGCTTGTCCTGGGTCGGGATGAAGCCCGGCGGCACCAGCTTGAAGATCACGCCGGTACCGACCAGCAGGATCGCGTAGACCACGAACACCGCACCACGACGGCCGAGGATGCGCGCCACGCCACGCTCGTACTTCTCCGAGCTGGACTTGAAGAAGCGGTTGAACGGACGGAACACCCAGCCGAACAGGCGGTCGATCAGGCGGCTCGGGCCGTCCTTCGGTGCGCCGTGGGCCTTCAGCAGGCGCGCGGCCAGGGCCGGCGACAGGGTCAGCGAGTTGATCGCCGAGATCACCGTGGAAATGGCGATGGTGACTGCGAACTGCTTGTAGAACTGGCCGGTGACACCGGACAGGAACGCCATCGGCACGAACACGGCACACAGCACCAGCGCGATCGCCACGATCGGGCCGGACACCTCACGCATGGCCTGGTGTGCCGCCGCGGTGGGCGACAGCCCTTCCTCGATGTTGCGCTCGACGTTCTCCACCACCACGATCGCGTCGTCGACCACGATGCCGATCGCCAGCACCAGGCCGAACAGGCTCAGCGTGTTGATCGAGAAGCCCAGCAGGTACAGCGCGGCGAAGGTACCGACCACCGACACCGGCACCGCGATGAGCGGGATGATCGAAGCGCGCCAGGTCTGCAGGAACAGGATCACCACCAGCACCACCAGCGCGATGGCTTCCAGCAGCGTGGAGACCACGGCCTTGATCGAGTCGCGCACGAAGATGGTGGTGTCATACACCGCTTCGTACTTCACGTCAGCCGGCATGGTCTTCTGCATCTCGTCCATCGTCGAGATGACCTGGTCGCGGATTTCCAGCGCGTTCGCACCCGGCGACTGGAAGATACCGATACCGACCGCGTTCTTGCCGTCCAGCTGCGAGCGCAGGGTGTAGTCACCCGCACCCAGCTCCAGACGGGCCACGTCGGACAGGCGCACGATCTCGCCATCGGTGCCGCTCTTGAGCACGATGTCGCCGAATTCCTTTTCGGTCTTCAGCCGGCCCTGGGCATTGATCAGGGTCAGGAACTTGCTGTCCGGCAGCGGTTCGGCGCCGAGCTGGCCGGCCGACACCTGCACGTTCTGCTCGCGCATGGCGCGCACCACGTCGCTGGCGGTCAGGCCGCGCGAGGCCACCTTGTCCGGGTCCAGCCAGGCGCGCATGGCGTAGTCGCCACCACCGAAGATCTGCGCGTCACCCACGCCCGGAATACGCGCCAGCGCATCCTTGACGTGCAGGCGTGCGTAGTTGCGCAGGTACAGGGTGTCGTACTTGCCTTGCGGCGAGGTCAGGTGCACCACCATCAGGAAGGTCGGCGACTGCTTCTGCGTGGTCACGCCCTGCCGGCGCACGTCCTCGGGCAGGCGCGCCTGCGCCTGCGCCACACGGTTCTGCACCTTCACCGCCGCCGCGTCCGGGTCGGTGCCCGGGCGGAAGGTGACGGTCATCTGCAGCACGCCGTCGGAACCGGCGACCGACTTCAGGTACATCATGCCTTCGACGCCGTTGATGGCTTCTTCAAGCGGCGTGGCGACGGTCTCGGCAATGACCTTGGGATTGGCGCCCGGATAGACCGTGCGCACGACCACCGACGGCGGCACCACTTCCGGGTACTCGCTGATCGGCAGAATTGGAATCGTGATCAGGCCGGCGGCGAAGATCACGATCGACAGCACCGCCGCGAAGATCGGCCTGTCGATGAAGAAACGGGAAAAGTCCATGGAGGAATTCCTGGGAAAGGCATTCGGCGGGCAACAGCCACCCTGCCCCTCGCCGAAATGACGAAGGCAGGGAAGGCTGCCGCTGGCGCCGGCAGCTAAGCGGAAACTCGGATCAGGAGACGGCGGATCAGTACTTCAGGGCGGCGGTGGCATCGCGGCCCGGTGCCGGCGCGGCCTGTGGCTGCATCGCCACCGCCTTGGCCTGCACCGGCATGCCCGGCATGAAGACCTTCTGCACGCCGTCGATGATCACCTTGTCGCCCGCGGCCAGGCCGTGTTCGACAATGCGCAGGCCGTCGGCGGTGCGACCGAGCTGGATGTCGCGGCGCTGGGCCTTGCCATCCTTGTCGACCACGTAGACATACTTGCGGTCCTGGTCGGTCAGCACGGCCTTGTCGTCGATCAGCAGGGCCTGGAACTGGCCGCTGCCGAGCAGCTGCACGCGGGCGAACAGGCCCGGGGTGAACTGGCGGTCGGCGTTGTCCAGCAGTGCGCGGACGCGGA
Organism: Stenotrophomonas sp. 59; assembly: GCF_030291095.1. NCBI lineage: Bacteria > Pseudomonadati > Pseudomonadota > Gammaproteobacteria > Lysobacterales > Lysobacteraceae > Stenotrophomonas > Stenotrophomonas sp. 59. The sequence continues at coordinate 1,776,560 of NZ_CP127408.1, read as the reverse complement.
TGGTGCCGGTGCTGCGGGCGACCTGGTTGTCGAGGAAGTCGACCTTGCCCGAGTGCGGGTAACCTTCCTCACCGGACAGGCCGACCTTCACCGGCAGCTCGCTGTCACGCTCGCTCGGGCGCTCGCCCTTGCGTGCCATCTGGGCGTAGCGCAGGAAGGTGCTTTCGTCGGCATCGAAGTAGACGAACACCGTGTCCAGCGAGACCAGCGTGGTCAGCACGCTGGCGCTGTCGCCGGCGGTGACCAGGTTGCCAGCGGTGACCATCGCGCGGCCGGCACGGCCGTCGATCGGTGCACGCACCTTGGTGAACTCCAGGTTGAGGCGGGCGGCATCCAGCGCCGCCTGCGCGGCCTGCACAGCGGCACCGGACTGGTCGGCCGCCGCGCGACGCTGTTCAGCGGTCTCGGTGGAGATCGCCTGCTGCTCGGACAGCCGCTTGGCACGCTCGGACTCGCTGCGGGCCAGCGTAGCCTGGGTGCGGGCACGGGCCAGTTCTGCAGCAGCGCGATCGTACTCGGCCTGGTAGCTGCGCGCGTCGATGGTGAAGAGCACTTCGCCCTTCTTCACTTCCTGGCCTTCGACGTAGTTGACCTTGTCGATGTAGCCGGACACGCGCGGACGCAGTTCAACGCTCTGTACCGCTTCGACGCGGCCGCTGAATTCGTCCCACTGGCTGACCTGCTTGACCAGCACCGGCGCTGCGCTGACCTGCGGCGGAGGCGGTGCACCGGCTTCTTCGGCATGGCCGCCGCTGCAGGCCGCCAGCACGGCCGCGGCGAGGATCGACACGCCGACCATCGCGATGCGATGGCCGAAACGATGTGGGGTGGTATTGGGGGAAGTCATGGCATGCATCCGTACGGAGGGGTGGTACAGCTATATGAGAACGTGTTGCAAAAATCGGCGCCGCATACTGCGACCTCAACCATGGTCGAGGTCAAGCGACGCCTGCGGTATCGCGCCACAAAGGGGGACCTTCCAGGTGCAGCAGGCCACGCGGCAGTTCGGCATCGCTGCTGTCACAGCGGACGATGGCGCGGTTGTCGCGGCAACCATCCAGCAGCGAGACCACGCGACGGCCGACCAGCAGCGAGCTGGGCCACTCGATGCAGGCATTGGCCGCGTTGGCCGGGGTACAGACGGGGCTGCAGACTTCCAGCATCTGCGCGCGCACGCCCAGCGCCTGCGCTTCCTGGTGCACGACCTGCGCGTACATGCGCAGCGCGGCGGTGGTGATCGAGGTCTCGCCGTAGCCCGCCCACGGCTTGGCGTCGGCCGGGCTGCCGATCATCACGTAGCGTCGTGCATGCACGTTGTCCTGCAGCAGCGGCAGCAGATGACGCACCGCGTGCACGTGCGGCATCAGATCGGCCTGCATCGCGCCCATCAGTTCGTCACCATTGCGATCGACCACGCGACCGCGGCGGTACGGGCCGCCCATTGCGGCGATCACTGCCGCCAGTGGGCGCGGGCGCTGCGCGATACGTTCGGCCAGCACGCGCGCAGAGCCGTCGTCACTGAGCGAACCCAGCAGCGTCTCCAGGCCCGGCTCATCGGCGAACTGCTCGTGCAGCGCCGCCAGCCGGCCCGGATCACGGCCGACAACCAGTACCGGGCTGCCGGCCTCCAGCAGCGCGCCAACCACACCCTGGCCGACGGCACCGGTGCCGCCCAGGACCAGGACTTCGGGCGTCAGCATCCCATTCACGGGACATTTCCTCCCAAATCCGGGATAGTCCCGATTCGGCGCAGTCGGTCACCCTTGTGAGGGATCAGGCGGATGGCGCCGCCACGCTGCTGACGCATGGGCGCGGTAAACTCACGAAAGTCCTTGTGTACCAAGGAACTCGGACGGGCTTCGACGGTCATCGCCAGGTCCAGGGTGTTCTGGCCGGCGTTCCGGAGTCGGGCAAGAATGTTGCGCAGGCTCATGGCGGACGGGCTCCAATTAACGAATGGCGCCACGATAGACCTCAAACCTTTACTTGATTAGTCCTGATTAAGGGGAATAATCATCCCGCTCCCGGTCCAATCGTTCTGTCACGATTGCCCCATCCCCGACGTCCAGGATCCCCGACCATGTCCCACGATCTCAACGAGACGCTGATCTTCGTCAAAGTGGTCGAGCAAGGCAGCTTCATTGCCGCTGCCAAATCGCTCGGCCTGCCCAAGACCACGGTCAGCCGCAAAGTGCAGGAGCTGGAAACGCGCCTGGGCGCGCGCCTGCTGCACCGGACCACGCGCCGCCTCGGCCTGACCGAAGCCGGTTCGATCTACCACGAACATTGCCAGCGCATCGCGCGCGAACTGGAAGAAGCCGAGAGCGCGGTGAGCCAGCTGCAGTCCGGTCCGCGCGGCTGGCTGCGCTTCACCGTGCCCTATTCGATCGGCATCACCTGGATCGCCCCGCTGCTGGGCCAGTTCCATGCGCAGTACCCGGAAATCCGCCTGGACATGCACATGGGCAACGAGAAGCTGGACCTGATTGCAGGTGAAGCGGATCTTGCACTACGTGTGGGTGCCCTGCCCGATTCCAACCTGGTGGCGCGCAAGCTGGGCAGCCTGCGTACGCAGGTGTTCGCCAGCCCTGCCTACATCGAGCGCTATGGCGAACCGCTGCATCCGGAAGAACTGCAGTTCCATCGCATCCTGGCCATGCGCAAGCCGTACCACACTGGCAATTCGCCGCGCTTCACCTGGCAGCTGGGCGAGAACGGCGGTGAACTGCGCGACTTCCCGGTCACCCCGCTGATGACCGCCAACGACATGTCTGCGTTGAATGGCGCGCTGGTGTGTGGCGAAGGCCTGCTGTTGACCGGCGACGTGATGGCCAAACCGTTCGTCGAATCGGGCATGGTGCGCCGCGTGCTGGCTGGCTGGACCGGCCCGGAAGTGGACTTCAACGCTGTGTTCGCCGGCGGCCGTCTGGTTTCGCCGAAGGTGCGGGCGTTCGTCGACTTCCTGGTCGAGAAGCTCAACTTTGACGCCAATTACATGCTGGCGCAGTGCCCGGGCGCGAAGCTGGCGCAGCAGCAGAAGGAAAAGGAAGACGCAGCGCTGGAAAGCAGCGGCAAGCGGATCCTGGAGAAGGTGGCCGCTTCGGCGGCATGACCGAGGGTATCCACGCATGGCGTGGATCTACCCGGGCGCGCGATGCCGCTTTCCAGCGTGGCTCGGCTCTACAGGCGCTATCGGTGTGCCGAGCAACGCTCGGCACCCACAAGAATGCCGCCTGCAAGGGCGGCATTTTCGTTCCGGGTGCGCCCGGTTTCCGGCAGATGCCGACCTTGGTCGGCACCGTTGGGAGAAGCTACGAACGGGAACGCCATCGGCGTGCCGAGCAAGCTCGGCACCTACAAAAATGCCGCCTGCAAGGGCGGCATTTTCGTTCCGGGTGCGCCCGGTTTCCGGCAGATGCCGACCTTGGTCGGCACCGTTGGGAGAAGCTACGAACGGGAACGCCATCGGCGTGCCGAGCAAGCTCGGCACCCACAAAAATGCCGCCTGCAAGGGCGGCATTTTCGTTCCGGGTGCGCCCGGCTTCCGGTAGATGCCGACCTTGGTCGGCGCCGTTGGGAGAAGCCGCGAACGGGAATGCTATCGGCGTGCCGAGCAAGCTCGGCACCTACAAAAATGCCGCCTGCAAGGGCGGCATTTTCGTTCCGGCTACGCCGGAACTGTAACCTGCGCGTTACTGCTTGAGCGGAATCACACGAATCTCGACGCGGCGGTTCTTTGCGCGGCCGGCATCGGTGCTGTTGTCGGCAATCGGATACGACTTGCCGGCGCCCAGCGTTTCGATACGCACGCTCTGCACGCCCTGGCCGATCAGGTACTGCGCGACCGAGTCGGCACGCTCCTTCGACAGGCGGTTGTTGACCGCGTCGCTGCCGATGCTGTCGGTATGGCCGACCACTTCGATCATGGTCTGGTTGTAATCACGCAGGGTGCCCGCCACGCCGTTGAGCGAACCGTAGAACTGCGGCTTCAGGGTCGACTTGCCGAAGTCGAAGGTGATGCCGTCCGGCAGGTTCAGCATGATGTTGTCGCCCTGGCGCTGGACATCAATGCCGGTGTTGGCAGTGCGCTCGCGCAGCGCGCGTTCCTGGCGGTCCTGGTACTGGCCGACGGCGGCGCCGCTGAGCGCACCGATACCGGCACCGATCAGGGCATGCTGACGACGCTCGGTGGCGCTGTCGCCAGTCAGCAGGCCGGCTGCCACGCCGATGGCGGTGCCGATCAGGGCGTTGCGGCCGGTGCGGTTCTGCTGCTCGGTCGGGTTGCCGTACTGGTCACTCTGTACGTAGGAGCCGCCGGTGGCGCAGGCCGACAGGACGGCCGCACTCATCAGGGCCAGTGCGACGTTGCGGGTGGTGTTGCGGATCATGAGGTTCTCCTTGGTTTCCGGTCGGCCGGCGGCCTGCGGGCGCAAAGAGAATAAACAGCCCGATGCGATGCCGGAATGATGATCGGGCACCGCGACAGGCCCACGTTCAGCTAACTGACCGGATCGCTCAGGTCGCTCTTTACCCTGCCCCCGACTGGCGGTAAGCCGCCAGCGCGGCGTCGCGGCCCGCGGCCAGATCCACCAGCGGCGTGCGTGGATAGCCCGGTGCGTGTGCCGCCAGCAGCAACGGATGCTGCCAGGGCGCGAATCGTGCCTTCACCGGCAGCGCGGCCAGTTCGGGCACCCAGCGGCTGATGTACCGAGCCTGCGGATCGAATTTCTCGGCCTGGGTCACGGGGTTGAACACACGGAAATACGGTGCGGCGTCGGCACCGGTTCCCGCCACCCACTGCCAGCCCATCGTGTTGTTGGCCAGGTCGGCATCGACCAGGGTGTCCCAGAACCAGCGCGCGCCATGCAGCCAGTGCGCACGCAGATGCTTGCACAGGTAGCTGGCGACGATCATCCGCACCCGGTTGTGCATGTAGCCGGTGTGCCACAGCTCGCGCAGGCCTGCATCGACGATCGGCACACCGGTGTTGCCGCGCTGCCAGTCGCGCAGCTGCGCATCACTGGGCGTTGCCCATGGGAAGCGATCGAAGCGCGGGTTGAGGTTGTCGGTGGGCGTCTTCGGGAAGTGATGCAGCAGGTGGTAGGCGAAGTCGCGCCAGCCCAGCTGGCGCAGGTAGCCATCGATGTCGGCGTCGGTGCCGGCACTGCGCAGCCCTTCCAGCGCGTGGGCGATGCGCCAGGGTGCGATTTCGCCGAAATGCAGGTGCGGCGACAGCCGCGAGGTCCCGACCCGGTCCGGCAGGTCGCGCTGCTCGCGGTACCCGCGCAGGGCACCGTCTTCAAAGACGGACAGTGCTTCCAGCGCACCTGCCTCGCCTGGCTGCCAGTGCTCCCAGAAGCCGGTGTCCCAGTCCAGTGCAGGCGCCAGCTGCAGCGCGTCCAGCGCGCGGCTGTCGACCTCATGTGCCGGCAGTTTCTCCGGTGCAGCCTGCAGTGCGGGCAGGCGCCAATGGCTTAGCACGTTGCGCCAGTACGGAGTGAACACCTTGTACGGCTGCCCCTGCTGGGTGGCGATATCCCAGGGTTCGAACAGCAGGCTGCCGTTGCAGCTCTGCGCGTCGATGCCCAGCTCACGCAGCGTGCGTTTGATAGTCGCGTCGCGTGGCTGGGTAGCCGGTTCGTACTTGCGGTTCCAGTACACGGCTTCTGCGCCGGTCTGTTCGATCAGGGCCAGCAGTGTCGGCAGGCTGTCACCGCTGCGCAGCACCAGTGAGGAACCCCGCGCGCGCAGATCCGCATCCAACGCGGCCAGCGAACGGTGGCGCCACGCATCGGAGGCAGCACCCGGCGCCCACTCGCCTTCTTCGTGCGGCGCATGGATGTAGACCGGCACCACGTCGTGACCGGCGTCCAGCGCGGCCTGCAGGGCCGGATTGTCCTGCAGCCGCAGATCACGGCGGAACCATACCAACGCTACCGACACAGACACCGCCTTCGTTGTTGAAGGCGGACATGATAGCCAGCGGCGGTGAAGGCGTTGCACGCAGACGCCATCTGCTAGGCTGCCGGGCCGCTCCTCGTTGGACCCTGCCATGGATGATCTGCACGCCCCATTCGCCCGCTTCGGCCCGCTGCGGGTCCAGCACGAAGGTGACTGGCAGGGACCGCTCCCGTTACCGCCGGTGCTGGCGCGCTTCTACGCGCAGGTGGGACCGCTGGGCCATGAGATCAACGCAAGGGTGGGCAATGCCGGCATCACCATTCCCGGCCTCGATGTCTGGATACCGCCGCTGCGGCGCCTGTGGAGCCACCAGGCCGGCTATCGCTGGCATGGCATCAGCGGCGAGCCGATCGACAACTGGCCATCGAACTGGCTGGTAATTGCCGATCGCGGCGCCGATCCGTTCATCCTCGACCTGGATGACGGCCGTGTGCTGTTCAGCCACCACGGTGCAGGTCTGCTGGATGCCGGCGAGATCGCCGCCGACGTGCCGACCCTGATGACCATGCTGGCGGCTGCCGGCACCGTGTACCTGGATGCGGGTGACGACCTCTACAACGATGACGACGATGGCGGCATCCGTCCTGAACACCAGGAGGCAGCCGTACAGGCGGTGGCCCGGGTACTGGGCGACCGCCTGCAGGCCGAGTCGTTCATCGAGACGTTGCTGGACTGAATCCACGCATGGCGTGGATCTACATTTCGAAGCGCTGCATCGCCTCGCTGATCAGTGCCCGCGCCTCGGCGGCGTTGCCCCAACCGTTGAGCCGCACCGGGTTGCGCCCGGCCGGCAGGTCCTTGTAGATACGGAAGAACGCTTCGATGCGCTGTCGTTCGATCTCCGGCAGATCGGCCAGATCGCGGATGTTGGCGTAGGTCGGGTCAACCTTGTCGGTCGGCACACCGATGATCTTCTCGTCGTGCTCGCCGCCGTCGATCATCTTCAGGTAGCCGATCGGCCGGAAGCGCACGATCACGCCCGGGTGCAGGGGTTCACGGGTCAGCACCAGCGCGTCCAGCGGATCGTTGTCGCCAGCCAACGTACGCGGCATCGAACCGTAGTTGGCCGGATAGGCGACCGGCATCGACTGGAAGCGATCCACATGCACCAGGCCGTCTTCCTTGATTTCGTACTTGGTGAAGCTGCCTGCCGGAATCTCAACGGCCAGATTCACCTCCTGCGGCGCCTGCTTCGGCTGCGCCACCAGGAACGGATGCAATACGGTATCGGCGGCGGTCACCGCACTGGCCAGCAACAGAAGAGCGGCGCCGATGGCGGCGAACGGGAGGATGCGGCGGGGCGTGGTCATCTGCTTCTCCTCATTCCCAGCAACGATCGGCACGACCCTTGGCGGTCTGCGCACGCGGGCAGTCGCGTGGCGTGATGCGGCCCTCGGTCAGCTCCGTGCGCTGCTTGCCGCCCTTGGCGTCGCGGCGCAGCTCGAAGGCATCGTAGAGCCGGCCGGTCACCGTTCGCGCTTCATAGCGCAGGTGCTGCGGGTCGATGTGCAGCACCTGGAACAGCTGGGTGTCCTCGGCCACCGGATCCATCGTCTTTCGTGCCTCGTCGGAGAGACGGTACTGCTTCGGCCCCGCCACGGTCACCACGTACTGTGGCGTCGCGGCCTGCCCTTCGCCACGGCGACCATAGGTGTGATCGTGGCCCTGCAGCACCAGATCGACGTTGTGGCGGCGTACCACCGGCAGCAGCACGTCGCGCAGCGCGGCGTTCTCGCGGCCTTCGCGCGGCGAATAGAACGGCTGGTGCAGCAGTACGAGGGTCCACGGCTGCGGATTGCCGGTCAGCACCTTGTCCAGCCACTGCGCCTGTGCCTTGGCCGTGCCAAGGTCGAGTGCCGAAGTGCCATCGACCACCACCACGCGCACGCCCTGCGCATCAAACCAGTAGCTGGTCTGCTGTGCGGCGGCAGCCCCATTGCCCGGCAGCGCGAACGTCACCGGCCAGTGCCTGCCCAGCACGCGGCGCTCCTGCGGGGTGTCCTCGAACTCCTCGAAATACTCGTGGTTGCCGATCGCCGGCGCCACCAGCGTTTCCTGCGCGAGCCAACCGGTGGCGGCAAACCACTCCCCCCACTCGCTGTCATCGGCACCGTCGCCACCACTGACCAGATCGCCGGCGAACAGGCTCAGGCGTGCTGCGGGTGCGGCCTTCTGTGCGGCGCGCACCACGCGGCTGACATGGCTGACGTTCTTGTTCTGGGTATCACCGAAGTACAGCAGGGTCAGCGGCTGGTCGGGCGCAGCCAGCGTGCGCAGCTGGTTCCAGGCGCTCCAGCTGCCATTGCCCTGCACGCGGTAGACGTACTGCGTATCCGGCTCCAGGCCATCGATGTCGGCGCGATGATGGTGCGATACACCGTTCTCTGTCTGCAGTGTGCGGGTCGTCGCACGGATCTGGCGGATGCCCTCGATGGCGGGTGAATCACCGGCCAGAGCGATTTCCAGCAGCGGCGCCTGCACGCTGCCGTCGGTGCGCCAGGCCACGGCGAAACCGTGGCTGGGATCGGCTGCAGGCGAAGCCACGATGCGGTCAGGCCCCATGGTTGCCGCGTAATGGCGGCTGCCCACCGGCACCTGGGTGTTCGGTTCAGCCGCTGCGAACGACAGCGACGGCACGGCCAACAGCAGGCCCAGCACCAGCGTGCGCACCACGCAAGGCCGGCTCATGCGCCACACTCCAGCGGCAGCGCCAGCTGCCTGGCGATGCTCTCCCAGTCAAACGCCACCACGCCCTGGTCGTCGTGCACCGCGTACAGCGCACCGTGCGGGAAGCGTGCACTGGGTTGCTGCATCATCCAGATGCCATCGGTGTTGGCCACGGTATTGCCCTGGAATGCGCCAACCGGCTTCAGGGTGTGGCGGTCGAACAGGTGGAACACGCTGCGCTGCTTGCCCTGTTCGGTGGTGATCCACCAGCCGTCCTTGCCGCAGGTGCGCAGGGTCACGCCTTCTGCCTGCGCCTTGAACACATCACGACCGAAGGTGGTGCCGGTGAAACGCCCGGCCAGCGTGTAGACCTTGAACTCGCTGGCGTAGCTCTCGTCCTCTTCGGCGATCAGCAGGCGATCGTTCTCGGGGTCGCCCCAGATCGATTCGACCACGCGCAGGGCACCGGCCTCCGTGGTGTCACCAATGCTGGCCAAAAGCTTCGCTTCGACCTTCGCACCATCGCGGGTCACCTGGTACTGGCGCACGCGCTTGTCCAGCTCGGCCAGCGGCGGCAGGATGTCACGGCCCTGTGCATCCTCGCCGTTGTCCCAGGAGTCGGTGACGTAGACGCTGTAGCCATCGGCACGGCGGTCGACCCACAGCCCGTACGGCTTGCGCAGGTCGTCCGCAGCGAAGGTCGCCAGCGGGGTGAAGTCCGGCAGGCTCAGCACCTGTACGCGGTGATTGTCGCGCTCCACGATCCACAGCAGATCGTCGGTCACCGCGATGCCGTTTGGGCGGTCGAACTGCCCTGGCGCGGTGCCGCTGCTGCCGACGTCGCGCAGGTGCTGGCCGCTGCTGCCGTCGTAGACCACCAGCTTGTCGGTGGCCTTGGCAGTGGCGATCAGCCACAGCTTTCCGTCAGGTGCACGCCAGGCGGCGGGCGAATCGATGTTGTCGGCCGGCGTCATCGGCGAAAGGAATGCCTCGGCGATGGTGGTCACCGCACGCTCGGCCGTGGCCTTCGCCTCGGGCTTGGCCACGGACGGATCGTTGCTGGTGGCCGGCGTGCAGCCCGCCAGCAGGGCAGCCGCCAGCGCCGCGGCCATGACGCTGATGCGACGCCCCATCACAGTGCCACCTTCAGGCCCAGCGCGTAGGTACGGCCATACTCTTCCATCTGCAGCGTGCGCGAGCGCGTGCCCTGGTACAGCTCAAGCGGCTTGTCCAGCAGGTTCTGCGCTTCGAGGTACATGCTCACGCGCGGGGTGAACTTGTAGTCCAGCGAGAAGTCGAGCTGGGTGTTCGGTGCAACGTAGATATCGAAGGCGCGGCCCTTGCCGATGCTGTCCAGGTACTCGCTGCGGTACACCGCCGCCAGCCGCGTACTCAGACCGTACTTCTCATATCCGATGTGGGCACTGTAGACGTGCTTGGAGGCACGCGGCAGGGTGAAGTCCTCGCCTGGGCGGTCCTTGATGCCGGCATCGAACGTGGTGTCCAGCCAGGTGCCGCTGGCACCGACCAGCAGTCCATCCAGGCCGGAAGGCAGGAAGGCCAGCTGCTGCTGCCAGTTGAACTCGGCACCACGCACGGTGGCCTTGCGGCCGTTGATCGGCTGGGTCACGTCGAAACCGCCGTAGGCCGGGTCGTTGGTGCGCACGGTTTCCACGATGTAGCCATCGATCGACTTGTGGAACAGGCCCAGCGAGACGATGCCGCTGCTGCCGATGTACTTCTCCACCGACAGGTCGATGTTCTTCGATTCGTACGGGTCCAGTTGCGGATTGCCCAGGCGCACTTCCTCGTCACCCCGGCTGTAGCCCACGCGCGGTGAAATGTCACCGAACGAGGGGCGCGATACGGTCTTGTTGGCCGAGGCACGCAGCACCCAGTCGTCTGCGGCGTCGTAGCGCAGGTGCAGGCCCGGCAGCACGTTGGTGTAGCTGCTGTTGGCCACGCGCGGGGTGACGGTGAAGCTGCGGCCGTTGGCCGCCACGTCCACCTGGTTGCCGGTCGCCTTGAACTGGGTGTTCTCCACGCGCACGCCGCCGATGATGCGCAGTGCGCCGATGTCCCAGGTACCCATCGCGTAGCTGGCGAAGATGTCCTCGCTGGCCACGTAGTCTTCTTCCAGCGAGGTCATCGCGTTGCCGCCAATGTCCTGCGGGCGGGCGCTGTACTGGCTGCCATTGGCCGCCCAGAACGCGCGCATCGCAGCCGAGTCCATGCCGTCGCCCAGGTTGCCATGGCGGTGTTCGGGCGAGGAGGTGCTCCAGCTCGACAGCGCGACCTTCGGGCCGACCCGCAGTTCGTTCTCGTCGACATTGACGTCGCGGTCGCGCCAGCGGCCCAGCAGCCCGATCTTGATGCTGCCGCTGTCGCCGTCGAAGCGCACGTTGACCTGCGCGCTGTGTTCCTTGTCATTGACCTGCTTGGGCGAGAGCACGAAGCGGTCGAAGGCGTAGTTGCTGTTGTCCAGCCACTGCGGATTGTCGAAGCTGTAGCTGGGCAGGCGGCTGCTCTGGTCAAGCGTGCCATTGAAGGCCTTGCCATTGAGCTTGAAGCGCGCCTCCATCTCGTCATTCACCCGCTCTTCGGTGCGGGTGTAGCCCACCTTGTAGTCGACCACGGCGTTGGTCAGCTTGTTCTCGCCGCCCAGGCTGGCCGCGAAGGTGTTTTCCTTCTTGGTGCGATAGCGCATGCGCTTGTCGATCGAATCCTTCGGCATGCCATCCAGGCGGTACTGGTCCGTGCCGGTCTTGACCATCTTCGCGTCGTCGAAGTTGAAGATCACGCGCTGGCGGGTTTCGGCATCGTCGAACTGGCTGTACAGCGTGCGCAGGTAGTACCTGCTGTCTTCGTTCGGGCGCCAGTCGAGGTTGAGGTTGGCGCCGATGCGCTTGCGCTCGATCTCGTACTTGCGGTGCTGCAGGTTGATCGCGGTGACGTCGCCCGGTGCGGCGTCATCCTCGCCGTCGTACTCCACTTCGGTATTGTCCGACTCGAACTTGCGCTTCTGGTAGTTCACGCCCAGTGCCACGCCGAAGGTGTCGTTGAACACTTCGCTGTAGTTGAAGGCCGCCTTCGGGCTGGTTTCACCGGACAGCTGCTGATGGCTGCCTTCGATCTTGCCACGCAGGCTGCGGCCGTCACGGTCGAAGGCCGAGGCCGACTCGACCAGCACCGCGCCGCCGATGGCGTCGCCGGGCATGTCCGGGGTGGGTGACTTCACCACGCGCAGGCGCTCGGTGGAATCGGACGGGATGACGTCCAGCGGGGCGGCGCGGCTGGAATCCTCCGGCGTGCCCACGGCGATGCCATCCACGCTGACGCTGTTGAGATTGGCATCCAGGCCACGGATCACCACGAAGCGGCCCTCGCCCTGGTCGCGGGTGACGCTGATGCCCGGCAGCCGCTGCAGCGACTCGGCCACGTTCTTGTCCGGGTACTGGCCCAGCGCGTCGGAGGACACCGCGTCTTCGATCGCGTCACTGCTGCGCTTGAGGTCCACTGCGCGGATCTGCGATTCAAGCTGGGCGCGCACTTCAATGCGGTCCAGGTCGACCGCATCGGCGGCCACGGCGCCGGTGGCGGCGACCGCCTGCTGCCCGGCGGCCTGCAGCGGTGCGGCAGCCCCCATCGCCAGGGTCAGGGTGATGGCAACGGCCAACGGAGTCTTGATATGCACTGGGAATCCCCATTCCTGTTAAGAATGGGTCTGCACGGTATGTCCGCAAGGTTGCATGGCCGTGACATGGATCTGCACATTTCATGCAGGCCGTCTCCGGCCCCGGTTTGGGGTTGTGCGCCCAATCCGGCAAAATGGCGTCCTCTCTCCTTTTTCCCCTTCCCGACCATGAAGATCGTCGAAGTGCGCCACCCGCTGGTGCAGCACAAGATCGGCCTGATGCGCAATGCCGCGCTCAGCACCAAGGATTTCCGCGAACTGGCCAACGAGCTGGGCACCCTGCTGGCCTACGAGGCCACCGCCGACCTGGACACCGAACCGCACACCCTGCCCGGCTGGGCCGGCCCGGTCACCGTACAGCGCATCGCCGGCGCCAAGATCACCGTGGTGCCGATCCTGCGTGCCGGCCTGGGCATGCTCAGCGGCGTGCTGTCGCTGATCCCGGCCGCCCGCGTCAGCGTGGTCGGCCTGCAGCGCGATGAGGAAACCCTGCAGCCAGTGCCCTACTTCGAGCGCCTGACCGGCCGCCTGGAAGAGCGCGACGCGCTGATCCTGGACCCGATGCTGGCCACCGGCGGCACCCTGATCGCCACCATCGACATGCTCAAGCGTGCCGGTGCCCGCCGCATCAAGGGCATCTTCCTGGTGGCCGCGCCGGAAGGCATCGAGGCGGTCAAGGCCGTGCACCCGGATGTGGAAATCTACACCGCGGCCATCGACGCCCAGCTCAACGACAAGGGCTACATCCTGCCGGGCCTGGGCGATGCCGGTGATCGCATCTTCGGTACCCGCGTGGGCTGATCCGGAATACCGGCGGTCAGAGCCCTTTCGTGCCGAAAGGGATCTGACCCCAACCGGCACGAGGTCGGATCCCTCTCGACGGAAAGGGCTCTGACCCCAAGCGCTGTACTACAGGCCGGCTGCGAACGCTTCCAGCTGGCCGATGACGGTGTTCCAGCCGTCGAAGAAGCCCAGCTGCTCATGCTGGTCACGCAGGGCCTTGTCCGGGTGCATCACCCGCGCGGTATAACGGCAGCCCTGGCCCTCGTCCTCCATCGTGATGATGGCGGTGAAGCCCAGCCACGGTGACTGCGGCCGCCAACCCGGGCCCAGCATCGAGGTGAACACCAGGCGCTGCTGCGGCACGATCTCCAGGAAGCTGCCCGGATTGTCACTGCGGCCGCCGTCGGGGCCCTGCATGAAGGTGTGGAAGGCCCCGCCGGGGCGCAGGTCGAATGCGCGTACCTCGGTGGTCCACGGTTTCGGGCACCACCACTGGCGCAGCAGTTCCGGGTCGGTCCACGCCCGCCACAGGGCGGAACGCGGTGCGTTCAGCACACGGCTGATGACCAGATCGGTGTCGGGGTTGTTACCTGCGTCTTCGGCCATGGGCCTGCTCCTGTCGGTGAAGGGTTTCGACAAACTCGACCATGCGCTCGGCGCGTGCTTCCCACACGGCGCGCTGCGCGGCCAGCCATTGCTCGGCCTGGCCCAACCGTTCCGGCACCAGTTCGCAGGTGCGTACACGTCCCTGCTTGCGGCTGCGCACCACGCCACTGCGCTCCAGCACGGCCAGATGTTTCATCAGCGAGGGCAAGGCCATCTCGAAAGGCTCGGCCAAGGTCGACACCGTGCGCGGCCCCTGCCCCAGCGCGGCCACGATCGCGCATCGGGTGGGGTCGGCCAGTGCCTGGAACACGTCTTGAATGGCAGGATCATACTTACCCATGCGGCTAAGTAATACGCCCATCTGAATGCCGCTGCAAGCGATCGCTGCCGGGGCACGATTCTTCACGTGGCCTTGCTGCCCGCAGGCCAATGCTCCGCGCACCCGCCACCGCTTGGAGTGTCCTCGATGAAAGCTTCTTTCCTGCTGGCCGCTGTCCTGCTGGTCAGCCTGCCCTTGGCCGCCAATGCCACCACGCCACAGCAGCAGCGCATGGCCGACTGCTCGGCCAAGAACAAGGGCTTGAAGGGGGACGCCTACAAGACCGCGCAGAGTTCCTGCCTCAGTGGCCATGCCGCCGAAGCCAAGCCGGTCAATGCGCAGCAGGAACGCATGCGCAAGTGCAACGCTGACGCGGGTGCCAAGAAGCTGGCCGGTGACGCGCGCAAGACCTTCATGAGCAGCTGCCTGAAGGCCTCGTAAGACAGTCCAGTTCAATCGAATGGGGTCAGAGCCCGTTGCACAGCAACGGCATTCGACCCCATTTGAATATCGCTATCTGACAGATGTGCCGACCAACGGTCGGCACCCACCAATAGCCACCGGCCACCTGTCAGAGGTGGGGCGGTGTGGGTGGGCAGGACCGTTGGCGCCATGGATGGCGCCATCGAGCCCCCATGGATGGGTTTATGGCGTGTCCTGACCACCCACACCGCCCCGCCATCCCACGGAATGCCGCTCTTGATCTTGCTTCGGCTTCTGCAGGTGCAGGGAGCAGCCCTGCCGAACACCCCTCACCCCAGCGCGCGCGCCTTCAGTTCGCCCTGCTCGTGCAGGGTCACGAAACGCCCCTTGTCATCGCGCCCCAGCTGCGCCAGTGCCACCTGCGGATCGTGGGTGAAAAACAGATGCACGTTGCGCGCCAGCTTGTCCTCAAGGAACTGCCGCTTCTCGTCGATCAACAGTTCGGCGTTGCGGTCGTAGCCCATGGTGATCGGTACATGCACCCATGAGCGGCCGGGAATCAGGTCGGCACAGAACACCACCCCGCCGTGCGCATCCTCGCCGGCGTGCGCATGGCCGACGATCTCGGCCAGCATCAACCCCGGCGTGTGACCATCGCTGTAGCTGAAGCGGACGCTGCGACCCAGTACCTTCGAATACTCGCCGTCCACCACTTCCAGGCGGCCGCTGGCCTGCAGCAGGCCAGGCAGCTCCGGAATGAAACTGGCCCGGTCCCGCGGATGCGGCTGCATGGCGCGCTGCCAATGCTGCGCACCGACCACATAGGTCGCATTGGGAAACAGCAGTTCCGGCTCACGCCCTTCGCTCCATGCCGCCAGCAGGCCACCGGCGTGATCAAAGTGCAGGTGGCTCAGCACCACCACGTCGATATCCTCGTGCTCGAAACCGGCCTCGCGCAGCGAATCGATCAGCACGTGCTGGCTTTCCTGCACGCCGTAACGCTCGCGCATGCGCGGGTCGAAAAATGCCCCGATACCGGTTTCAAACAGCACTGTCTTGCCTTCCAGCGGGCTGGCAAGCAGCGCACGGCAGGCCAGCTCGATGCGATTGAGCTCGTCCGGTGCCGCCCATTTTTCCCACAACGCACGCGGCGCGTTGCCGAACATCGCGCCGCCATCGAGGCGTTGCGAGTTTCCACGAATAGACCAGAGTTTCATCCGCCGATTATCGGCGCCGGCTCGTTAAATAATCGCTAGGAAGAAAACAGAAAACCCCGCCGGGTGGCGGGGTTCGGTGATTCTCATTTCGCCGGGCATGGCCCGGCGCTACCGCCGCCTTAGTGCGCCGGCACGACCTGGGCGCTGCCCACCGGGTTGCGCGGGTCGCTGCCGCCGAACAGTTTATTGGCCTTGCGGTCCCATTCCACGGTCTGCAGGTTGCCCCACACGTGGCTGGAACCGCGGCCGCCCGCGGCGACATTGCCCGGCAGGTCGATCTTGTGGCCCATCGCCTGCAGCTGCTTCACCGTCGCCGCGTCGAACGCATCGTCCTCGGCTTCGATCAGGTCCGGCAGCCACTGGTGGTGGTAACGCGGCAGCGCGGCAACCTGCTGCGCATCCAGCCCGGCGTCGTAGCCGAGGATGCCCAGCAGCACCATGGTGATGATGCGGCTGCCACCCGGGGTGCCCAGCACCACCACCTTGTCGGCATTCTCCATGAAGGTCGGCGTCATCGAGCTGAGCATGCGCTTGCCCGGCTTCGGCGCATTGGCCTCGTAGCCCATCACACCGAACGCATTGGGCGTGCCCGGCTTCAGCGCGAAGTCGTCCATCTCGTTGTTCAGCAGCACGCCGGTGCCCTTCGGAATAAGCCCCGAGCCGTACAGCAGGTTGACGGTCTGGGTGGCGCCGACACGGTTGCCGTCACGGTCGATGATCGAGAAGTGCGTGGTCTCATCGTCTTCCAGCGGGGTCGGATTGCCCGACAGCAGGTCGCTGGGCGTGGCCTTCTCCGGATGGATGGTGGCGCGCAGGCCCTGTGCGTAATCCTTGCTGGTCAGCACCTTCTGCGGGATCTGCACGAAGTCCGGATCGCCGAGGAAGAAGGTGCGGTCGCGGTAGGCACGGCGCATCGACTCCACCACCAGGTGGGTGCGGTGCGCCGGGTCCATCTTGTTGATGTCCCAGCCTTCCAGGATCTGCAGCATGCTGGCCAGCGCGATGCCACCGGACGACGGCGGCGGCGCGGTGGTGATCTTCCAGCCGTTGTAGTTGAAGACGATCGGCTCGCGCTGCTTCACGCGGTAGCCGGCCAGCTCTTCAGCGGTCCACTTGCCGCCGGCCTGCTTCACACCGGCCAGCAGCAGCTTTCCGGTCTGGCCCCTGTAGAAGCCATCAAAGCCGCCCGCAGCCAGGCGCTCCAGCGTCTGCGCCAGTTCCGGCTGCTTGAACAGGTCACCGGTGGCGATCGGCTTGCCGTTGCGCAGGTATACCTCGCGCGTGCCGGGATAGCGCTCCATCACCTCACGACGCGAGGCATAGCCCTTGGCCATGCGGTCGTACACCGGGAAGCCTTCGCGCGCGATGCGGATGGCTGGCTGCAGCGAGGCCGACAGCGGCAGCTTGCCATGCTTGGCCGACAGTTCGACCAGTGCTGCAGGCAGGCCCGGAATACCGGCCGACCAGGCACCGTTGACCGAGCGGTCACGGTCGAGGTTGCCCTGCTTGTCGAGGAAGGCCTGCGGCGTTGCAGCGGCCGGCGCGGTCTCGCGCGCGTCCAGCATCACGTCCTTGCCGGTGGCCGCGTCATGCAGCAGGAAGAAGCCGCCGCCGCCCAGGCCGGAGCTGATCGGCTCGACCACCGCCAGCGTGGACGACACTGCCACCGCGGCGTCGAAGGCATTGCCGCCCTGCGCCAGGATGTCGATGCCGGCCTGCGTCGCCAGCGCGTGCCCACTGGCAATGGCCGCGCCATCGGGGCGCTCGGCACGGGCCGGGCTGTCGGCCCAGGCAATCGGGCTCAGCAGCAGGCCGAGCAGCAACAGGGGACGGACGATCAGCGTCTTCATTCGGATGGGGGCTCCGCATAGAGTTCGGGGTGATCGTGCTGCAGCTGGCGCAGCTTGGCCAGCAGCTGGTCTTCCGTTTCCACGATCTCCGGGTCCGGATCGATGCACTCGACCGGGCAGACGACCACGCACTGTGGCTCGTCGAAATGACCCACGCATTCGGTGCAGCGCGCAGGGTCGATCACGTAGATGGTTTCACCCATCGCAATGGCCTGGTTCGGGCAGGCCGGCTCGCATACGTCGCAGTTGACGCAGAGCTCGTTGATTTTCAGCGACACGGCGATACTCCTCGCCCGCGCCCTGGGACAAAGGACCGGCCAGCGCGGGCGCGCGGGCCGGTCAGGTCATCAGCGGCGCCCTTGCAGGACGCCGCCCGGGCCATGCCGGAGCATGGCCGCCATGGCTCGGTATTACTTGGCTTCGACGAAAATGTACTCGGCACCGGTCGGCTGGATGGCAGCCTGCACGCGGGCGTTGTCGGCCGACTGGCCGATGAAGACGACGCGCACGCCCTTCATCGAATCCGGCGACACGTCCTTGAACACGGCCTGGATCATGTCAGCCATCTTGCCCGAGGCCGACGAACCGAAGGCCAGCATGTTGCCCGGCTGCACGCCACGAGCCACGGCCTGGGTCGCGCTCTCGGTCTGGCGCTCGTACTTGGACTGGAAGTCCGGGTCCGATTCCGGCGAGAGGTAGTACAGGAACGGGCTGTTGGTGATGTTGCCCATGTTCTGGATGGCCACTTCCTGCAGGTACTTCTTCCAGCCTGCATCGTCGTCCTTGGACGGCGCGACCAGGGCCTGCTTGGCCTCGTCGACCGGAGCGGCCTCTTCCTTCTTGCAGGCGGTGAAGGCCAGGGCCAACGAAGCGATCAGCATCGCGCGCATGGTGGTGTTCATGGGTTTCCTCCCGGAATGGTGCGTGGTGTTGTACGTAATGGGGTGCGGGTACAGCGGGGCTTACGACTGTGCCGCCTTCGCTTCGCGGACCTTGCGCAGGGCTTCGAGCACCGCGGCCGGCACGAAGCCGGACACGTCACCGCCCAGGCGCGCGATCTCGCGGACCAGCGAGGACGAAATGAAGCTGTGCTGCTCGGCCGGGGTCAGGAACAGGGTCTCGACCTCGGGGATCAGATGTCGGTTCATGCTGGCCATCTGGAACTCGTACTCGAAATCGGACACCGCGCGCAGGCCGCGCAGCAGCACCCCGCCCTGGACCGAACGTACGAAATGGGCCAGCAGGGTGTCGAAGCCGATGACCTCGACGTTGCCATGGTGGCCGAGTGCGCCACGCGCCAGCTGCACGCGCTGTTCCAGCGGCAGCGCCGGGCCCTTGGACGGGCTCTGCGCCACGCCCACCACGACCTTTTCAAACAGCGGCGCGGCCCGGCTGACCAGGTCGATATGACCATTGGTGATCGGGTCGAACGTGCCGGGGTAGACGGCGATGCGGCGGTTGGCCACGGTCATGGGCGGATGCAGATGTTCAGATGAAGTCAAAGTGTAGCAGTGGCGCGGCGGTACAGGGCAAAGCGCACCTCGCGGGTGCCGCCCTCGCGGTGCAGCAGCCATTCCGGCGGCAGCACCGGCACGTGGCTGGCCGGGGATTCCAGGTACAGCCAGGCATCGGCGGCCAGGTGCCGCGGCAGCTGGGCCAGCACGTCCTGCCAGAGCCCGTCGGCGAACGGCGGGTCGATGAAGACCAGGTCGGCCAGCTGTGCCGGAGCGCCCTGCAGCCAGCGCAGGGCATCGGCCTGCACCACGGTGACCTGTTCGGTAGCCTGCAGCTTGGCCACGGCGGCGGTCAGATTGCGCCCCAGCTGAGCGTCACGCTCGACCAGGGTGGCGTGGTTGGCACCGCGCGAGACTGCCTCCAGCCCGAGCGCGCCACTGCCGGCAAACAGGTCCAGCACCCGTGCACCGCCCAGCTTGGGCATCAGCCAGTTGAACAGGGTTTCGCGCACGCGGTCGCTGCTGGGCCGCAGGCCTGGCAGGGTCGGCACCGGCAAGCGGGTATTGCGCCAGCGCCCGCCGATGATGCGGACCTGGCCGTCGTTGCCCGCACGGCCGCTCACAGGCGCCCCCGGCGGGAGGTATTCGAGAATTTCAGCATGAACGGGATTGTAGTTCGGCCGGGCGGCGCCCGGCACCCGCAGAGGCCGAAGCAACAGCCAGAGCAACGGCAAAGCTGGTTTCCTGTGGGTAGGCGGGGTGGGTCAGGCTGTGGGGGACGCCGTAAACCCATCCATGGGGGCTTGGCCGCGGCATCCATGCCGCAGACACCCCCACAACCTGACCCACCCCGCCTTCGACAGTTTCCTGCGAGCTGTCGGAACGACTCTTGGGGTCAGATCCGTTTTCCTACGGAAAACGGATCTGACCCCATTTGATGTATCGATATCTGACAGATGTGTCGACCAAGGTCGACACCCACCAACAGCCGATTGAACCTGTCAGAGGCGGGGCGGTGTGGGTTGGCGGGACCGTTGGCGCCATGGATGGCGCCATCGAGCCCCCAGGGGTGAGGGCGCTTTGCTTGCGAAGCACTGCTTCGCAAGCGCCCGAACGCACAGCCGCCAGCGGCTGGGCCGGCCTGGGGGTTTACGGCGTGTCCTGCCAACCCACACCGCCCCGCCATCCCACGGATAGCTCGCTGTTGCTGTTGCTGTTGCTGTTGCTTTGGCCTCTGCGGGTGCAGGGCGCCGCCCTGCCAGAACAACCCCTTGATTTCGGGACAATCAGCCATACCCCTTGGCGAGGCCGCACGCGCTGGCGCGGCATTGCACATGGAGCCTTATCGATGACCGAGACCACCCAGACCGAAACCCTTGGCTTCCAGACCGAAGTCAAGCAGCTGCTGCAGCTGATGATCCACTCGCTGTACTCCAACAAGGAAATCTTCCTGCGCGAGCTGGTCTCCAACGCCGCCGATGCCGCCGACAAGCTGCGCTTCGAGGCCCTGACCCAGCCGGCCCTTCTGGAAGGCGACAGCGAGCTGCGCGTGCGTGTCAGCTTCGACGCCGCCGCCCACACCATCACCATCGAAGACAACGGCATCGGCATGAGCCGCGCCGAAGCCATCGCCCACCTGGGCACGATTGCAAAATCCGGCACCGGTGACTTCCTGCGCCAGCTGTCCGGCGACCAGAAGAAGGATTCGCAGCTGATCGGCCAGTTCGGTGTCGGCTTCTACAGCGCCTTCATCGTCGCCGACGAAGTGGAAGTGACCTCGCGCCGCGCCGGCCTGGCTGCAGGCGAAGGCGTGCGCTGGACCTCGCGTGGCGAAGGCGATTTCGAAGTGGCCACCGTCGACAAGGCCGAGCGCGGCACCCGCATCGTGCTGCACCTGAAGGACGGCGAGCATGACTTCGCCGATGGCTGGCGCCTGCGCAGCATCCTCAAGAAGTACTCGGACCATATCGGCCTGCCGATCCAGATGCCGAAGGAAGGCGAAGAAGGCGCCGCGCTGGAATGGGAAACCGTCAACCGCGCCAGCGCGCTGTGGACCCGCCCGCGCACCGAGATCAGCGACGCCGAGTACACCGAGTTCTACAAGCACGTGGCGCACGACCACAGCGACCCGCTGGCGTGGAGCCACAACAAGGTCGAAGGCAAGCTGGAGTACACCTCGCTGCTGTACGTGCCCGGCCGCGCGCCGTTCGACCTGTACCACCGTGACGCGCCCAAGGGCCTGAAGCTGTACGTGCAGCGCGTGTTCGTGATGGACCAGGCCGAGCAGTTCCTGCCGCTGTACCTGCGCTTCATCAAGGGCGTGGTCGATTCCAACGACCTGTCGCTGAACGTCTCACGCGAGATCCTGCAGTCCGGCCCGGTCATCGATTCGATGAAGGCCGCGTTGACCAAGCGCTCGCTGGACATGCTGGAAAAGCTGGCTGCCGACAAGCCCGAGCAGTACGCCACGTTCTGGAAGGAATTCGGCCAGGTGCTGAAGGAAGGCCCGGCCGAGGACTACAACAACCGCGAGAAGGTGGCCGGCCTTCTGCGCTTCGCCTCCACCCGTAGCGAGGCCGATGCGCAGACCGTGTCGCTGGCCGACTACATCGGCCGCATGGCCGAAGGCCAGGACAAGATCTATTACCTGACCGGTGAGAGCTACAGCCAGGTGCGCAACAGCCCGCACCTGGAAGTGTTCCGCAAGAAGGGCGTGGAAGTGCTGCTGCTGACCGACCGCATCGACGAGTGGCTGATGGGCTACCTGACCGATTTCGACGGCAAGGGCTTCGTCGACATCGCCCGTGGCGACCTCGACCTGGGCGCGTTGGAAAGCGAGGCCGACAAGCAGGAACAGGAAGCGGCCGCCAAGGACAAGCAGGGCCTGGTGGAGCGCCTGAAGACGGTGCTGGGCGATGACGTGGCCGAGGTGCGCGTGTCGCACCGCCTGACCGATTCGCCGGCGGTGCTGGCCATCGGCGAACAGGACCTGGGCCTGCAGATGCGCCAGATCCTGGAAGCCAGCGGGCAGAAGGTGCCCGACAGCAAGCCGGTACTGGAGATCAACCCGGGTCACCCGCTGATCGCCAAGCTGGATGCCGAGGCCGATGGTGCACGCTTCGACGACCTCGGCCGGGTGCTGTTCGACCAGGCCGCGCTGGCCGCCGGTGACAGCCTGAAGGACCCGGGCGCCTACGTGGCGCGCCTGAACAAGCTGCTGCTGGAGCTGTCGGCCTGATCGAGGCGGTGGTCGCCGGGCATGGCCCGGCGATGCCTTGGTAGAGGCCAACCTTGGTTGGCGCCTACCAGGGCGGGTCGGGCGTGCCAACCAAGGTTGGCACCCACCAGAGGCGGCGGTTGGCACCCACCAGGGGCGGCGGCTGGCACCTGCCGAGGCGGGTCGCTCAGGCCTCGCGATCCAGCAGCGACCCCAGCAACTGGTCTTGGCGACGGATCACCGCGGCATTGGCGGCGAAGGCCACCACTTCGGCCTTGGCCGCCAGCAGATCACCCAGCGGCGCGCCCGGATCGGAACCGGTGGTGGCCACCGCCGTCTCCACCCCGCCCTGCGCCACCGCACTGCGCTGCAGCTGCAAGCGCTCGGCATCGGGGGTCGCGAGGTTGGCAACATTGTGCGCGGCCACCTGCACGCCCTGCTGGGCTGCACGCATGCCGCCGAGTGCAGTTCCCATCACGTTGTTCATGACGTTGTTCATGGTGGTCTCCGGGCCGCCCCGCGCAGCCCTCCGGACCAGTTAACGGCCGGCGGGCCGCGACCTTGAGTCCACATCGGCCGGACAGGCCCGAGTGGTAGCATATCCCCCTGATTTCAGCGCCTTTTGCCAATGCTCAGTTTTTTCCGCCGCAAGAAGCCCCAGGATGCCCCCGCAACGGAGGCCCCCAAGACCCAGCACTACTCGGCTGAAGAGCTGGCGGCGGCGTTCCCGTCGGCCGCCCCGGTCGAGGACGAAGAGCCGGCACCGGTAGTCGTACCAGCCGAGCCTGCACCGGTCGAGCTACCCGCCGCAGCCGTCGTTCCGGTCGCTGTCGAGCCCACTCCGGTGATTCAGGCTCCAGCCACTCCGGTTCCGGCAGCTCCGACGGTGATCGACGTCGCTCCCATCGCGCCCGCGGCCATCGAACCGGCACCGGCGCCTGAGTCCACCCCGGCACCGGCCGCCGACGACCTGCCGGCCGCTGCTTCGGTCGACGCCGTTCCGGCGCCCGCCGGCAAGCCCGGCTGGCGCGAACGCCTGCGCAACAGCGTCATCGCGCGCAGCTTCGGCGGCCTGTTCTCGCGCAACCCCAAGCTCGACGACGACCTGCTGGACGAGCTGGAAACCGCACTGATCACCGCCGACGTCGGCGTGGGCGCCACCACCGACCTGGTCGAAGGCCTGCGCAAGCGCATGAAGTCGCGCGAGTTCGCTGATGCCAATGCGCTGCTGGCCGCGCTGCGCGCCGAGCTGATCGCGATCCTGCAGCCGGTCGCCAAGCCGCTGGTGATCGACCGCAACGCCAAGCCCTTCGTGGTGCTCACCGTCGGCGTCAATGGTGTCGGCAAGACCACCACCATCGGCAAGCTGGCCAAGCGCTTCAAGGATGATGGCCACAGCCTGATGCTGGCCGCCGGCGACACCTTCCGTGCCGCTGCCGTGGCGCAGCTGCAGGCCTGGGGCGAGCGCAACGGCGTGGCCGTGGTCGCCCAGGGGCAGAACGCCGATGCCGCTTCGGTGGCGTTCGACGCGCTGCAGGCCGGCAAGGCCCGTGGCACCTCGGTGCTGATCGCCGATACCGCCGGCCGCCTGCACACCCAGTCCGGCCTGATGAACGAACTGGGCAAGATCCGCCGCGTGCTCGGCAAGATCGACCCCACCGCGCCGCATGAGGTGCTGATGGTGATCGACGGCACCACCGGCCAGAACGCGCTGTCGCAGCTGCGCCAGTTCAATGCTGCGGTGAACGTGACCGGCCTGGTGGTGACCAAGCTGGACGGCACTGCCAAGGGCGGCGTGGTGTTCGCGCTGGCCCGCGAGTTCGGCATTCCGATCCGCTTTGCCGGTATCGGCGAGCGCCCGGAAGACCTGCGCGTGTTCGATCCGGAAGCCTTCGTCGACGCCCTGCTGCCTGAAGCGCTGGGTGCCTGATAGACCGTGCAGCCACCGCACTCTGGTGCAGCCACCCATGGGGTGGCTCTACAAGGGTGAACCCAGGGGTGGCTGCCTCTCTGGAACTCCAATGCCCCGCCAGCTGCAAGCCAGCGCCGACACCGCCCAGCAAGACGACTTCGTCGCCCGCCTGCTGCACTGGTTCGACGACCACGGCCGCCACGACCTGCCCTGGCAGCATCCGCGCAGCCCGTACCGGGTCTGGCTGTCGGAGATCATGCTGCAGCAGACCCAGGTGGCCACGGTCATCCCGTATTTCCAGCGTTTCCTGCAGCACTTCCCGACCCTGCCCGACCTTGCCGCCGCCAGCAACGACGCGGTGATGGCGCAGTGGGCCGGGCTCGGCTACTACGCCCGCGCGCGCAACCTGCATGCGGCAGCCAAGCGCTGCGTCGAACTGCACGATGGCGACCTGCCACGTGACTTCGATGCGCTGCATGCCCTGCCCGGCATCGGCCGCAGCACCGCCGGAGCAATCCTCAGCCAGGCCTGGAACGACCCGTTCGCGATCCTCGACGGCAACGTCAAGCGCGTGCTCAGCCGCTACCACGGCATCGACGGCTTCCCCGGCCTGCCGGCCATCGAGAAGCAGTTGTGGGCCATCGCCGAGGCGCACGTGGCACAGGTGCCGGCCGGGCGCATGGCCGACTATACCCAGGCGCAGATGGACCTGGGCGCCACCGTGTGCAGCCGGGCCAAACCCGCCTGCGTCATCTGTCCTCTGCAGGACGCGTGCGTGGCACGCCGCGAAGGCCGCACTGCGGACCTGCCCACGCCCAAGCCGAGCAAGACCCTGCCCGAGCGCGAAGCGGTCGCCCTGCTGCTGCGCGACGCCCAGCAGCGCGTGCTGCTGCAGAAGCGGCCGGACACCGGCATCTGGGCGCAGCTGTGGACGCTGCCGCAGGCCGAGGCGGGCAGTGACCTGCAGGACTGGTTCGACACGCATGTCGACGGCTCGCTGGAAGATGCCGACGAACTGCCGGTGCTGCAGCACACCTTCAGCCACTACAAGCTGCATCTGCAGGTATTGTCACGGCAGGTACACGGACTGCGCGTGGAAGAACCCACGCTGCGCTGGGTGGCTGCCGACGAACTGCCCGCGCTGGGCCTTCCGGCGCCGATCCGCAAACTGCTCGACGGCGCCACGATCAAGACGCCGAAACGAACCTCCAAGAAATCCCGCAACCACGAGTGAGTGCCATGCCCCGAACCGTCTTCTGCCAGTACGAACAACGCGATGCCGAGGGCCTGGACTTCGTGCCCTACCCCGGCGAGCTGGGCCAGCGCATCTTCAACAACATCGGCAAGCAGGCCTGGGCCGCATGGCTGGCGCACCAGACCATGCTGATCAACGAGAACCGGCTGTCGCCGCGCACGCCGGAGCATCGCGCGTTCCTTGAAGGCGAGCTGGTCAAGTTCCTGTTCGAGAAGGACGCGGAAAAGCCGGCTGGCTTCACTCCGGAAGCCTGATCTCGAGATAGCGCCGGGCCATGCCCGGCGTTCCCGATTCCGCCGGGCATGGCCCGGCGCTACCTCTCTATTTCGCGGCTTCCTCGCGCTCCTGCACCTGCGCCTGGCGCAGCTCCTGTTCGGAGGTGCGCAGTGCCTTCACGTCCAGCTTGCGGATGCTGTCGATGAAGCACGGCATGCGTGGGCCGCCGGTGGGGTCGCGCACCAGCACCTTGTCGAAGCGCGACGACACGCGGCCCATCTGGCTGGTCAGGCCGATGGCGGTGGCATACGGCAGGTCCTGGCAGGGGCCTCTCAACTCCAGCAGATAAGCCTCGCTGGGCCGGGTCCACACCGCCAGCGCGCTGTCACCCAGTTCGGTCCAGCCATTGAGGCTGCCGAAGAACTGCATGTCATTCTGTGGCGCGCCCGCATGGGCGCGGTACAGGGCCAGTTTTTCAGTGCTGCTGATCCGACCGGTGGTGGCACAGGCGGCCAGGGCCAGGCAGAGGCCGGCCAGCAGAAGCGGGGTCTTCATGGCGATCTCCTCGGGGAACTGCCGCCATCATGCGCCTGGCCTGGCAACGCCGGCGCGACGACCGGCAGCCCCATTCAGCCGCTGGTCGGCGGCTTCCCTGGTCGACCAGGGTCGGCCTCTACCAAAGCGGGCCCGGAACGCCGGATTCCGGTAGACGCCAACCTTGGTTGGCGCTTGCCCTGCAGGAGCAGCCGACCAAGGTCGGCTTCCACCAAAGCGGGCCCAGCGCCTCAGACGTCGGCATGGGCCAGTGCGTGCAGGCGCCCTTCGCGCAGCTCCAGCACCCGGTCCAGGCGACGCGCCAGGCTGCGGTCGTGGGTGACCAGCACCAGGCTGGTGTGACGTGCGCGGTTGAGCTCCAGCATCAGCTCGAACACGGTGCCGGCGGTGCGGTCATCCAGGTTGCCGGTCGGCTCGTCACCCAGCACGCAGGCAGGATGATTGACCAGTGCACGAGCTACGGCGGCACGCTGGCGCTCACCACCGGACAGTTCGCCCGGCTTGTGATCCAGGCGGTGGCCCAGGCCGACCGCTTCCAGCAGCGTGGTGGCGCGGCTGCTCGCCTCGGCCACGGCGGTACCGGCAAGCAGCACCGGCATCATCACATTTTCCAGCGCGGTGAACTCCGGCAGCAGGTGATGGAACTGGTAGACGAAACCCAGTGCCTGGTTGCGCAGCAGGCCACGCGCGGTGTCCGACAGCGCCGACATGCGCTGGCCGGTCACATAGACCTCGCCGGCGGTCGGAATGTCCAGGCCGCCCAGCAGGTGCAGCAGCGTGCTCTTGCCGGCGCCGGAGGCACCGATGATCGCCACCGTCTCGCCGGCGGTCACGGTCAGGTCCAGGCCATCGAACACCGGGGTCTGCATGCGTCCTTCGGCGTAGGTCTTGCCCAGTGCTTCGGCGCGGATCACTTCATCGCCGCGGTTGAAGACCTTATTCATAACGCAGGGCCTCCGCCGGCTGGGTGCGTGCTGCCCGCCAGGCGGGGTACAGGGTGGCCAGGAAGCTCATCAGCAGTGCGACCACGGTGATCGCCACCACGTCGCCGGTCTGCATGTCGGTCGGCAGGCCGGTGATGTAGTAGACATCCTCCGGCATCAGCTTGACGTTGAACACGCTCTCGATGGCGCCGAGGATGCGCTCCAGGTTGAGTGTGAGGGTGATGCCACCGATCAGGCCGGCCAGCGTGCCGAAGATGCCGATCAGCGAGCCCTGCACCATGAACACCTGCATCACGCCGCCCGGGGTCAGGCCGAGGGTGCGCAGGATGGCGATGTCGGCCTGCTTGTCGGTCACCAGCATCACCTGCGAGGAGACCAGGTTGAAGGCACCCATGGCGATGATCAGCGACAGCAGGATGCCCATCACCACCTTCTCCATGCGCAGCGAGTGATAGAGGTTGGCATTCTGCTGGGTCCAGTCGCTCACCCGGTAGGCACCACCGAGGTTCTGCGCCAGATCCACGCCCACTTCCAACGAGCGGTCCATGTCGTGCAGTTTCAGGCGCACGCCGGTGGCGCCGTCGCTGCGCAGCACGCGCTCCAGGTCCTGCATGTTGGCGAAGCCCACGCCACGGTCGACTTCGTTGTAACCGGCCTCGAAGATGCCGCTGACGGTGAAGCGTTTCATCCGTGGCACCGCGCCGGCAGGCGTGCCCTGCACTTCTGCAAAGGTCACCAGCACCTGGTCGCCCACGTCCACGCCCAGCCAGATCGCCAGCTCCTTGCCCAGCAGCACGTTGAAGCTGCCTGGCTTGAGGCTGTCATAGCTGCCCTTGGTGATCTTCTTGTCGATCACCGACACCTTCGGCTCCAGCGCCGGATCGATGCCCTGGATGATCGCGCCCTGCACGCGCGGGCCGCTGATCATCGACTGGATCTCGATGTAGGGCGCGGCACCGGCCACGCGCGGATCCTTGTTGGCCACGTCGACCACCCGCATCCAGTCCGGCATCGGCTCGCCGTCGCGGCTGATGGTGGTGTGCGCGGTCATCTGCAGCAGGCGGCTGCGGATTTCCTTCTGGAAACCGCTCATCACCGCCAGGGTGGTGATCAGCACCGTGACGCCGAGCGCGATGCCCAGAATCGATGCCATCGAGATGAAGGAGATGAAGCCGTTGCGGCGCTTGGCGCGCAGGTAGCGCAGGCCGATGGCCACGGGGATGGGTTTGAACATGCAGGCACGCCGGTCAATTCAGCTTATGGTGCCATCGACCGGGGCCGACGGGAAACGCTGCGTGCGGCGACGGCCAGTCGCAGTTCACGTCGCTGCCCGGAATCGAGCACATCCGGCCAGAACAGCAGGCGCCGGCGGCGCCGATCCTCACGCCAGAGCAACAGCAGCCAGGGGCCGCGCACCACCAGTTGCGGCGCCTCCACCTCCTTCCCCGCCACCTGCAGCGGCTCGGGTGGCGCCGGCAGAAGCACCTGCACGCGCGGCCTGCGCTGTCGCCAGGCCAGTTCGGTCACGCCAATGGCCCAGGCCAGCAGTACCGCGGGCATCAGCAGGCGCGGCGGCAGGTCCGATGCGCGCAGCAGCCAGGGTGCGGCCAGCAGCACCGCCAGCTGGGCGGCGGCCTGCAGCCGTGAGGGCCGCCACTCAAGGCTTGAGGGCGAGGATCTTCTGCATGAGGGGGATTGCGTGCGCATGCGGGCAGGCCTCATAGCCCATGAACCAGCGCCACAACCTATCGTCCTCGCAGTCGAGCAGGAACAGGAAAACCTCGCGCTCTTCGGTCGGCGCAGTGCTCCATTCGTGGTCGAGGTAACGGCCGAACAGCTGGTCTAGCTCGCGCATGCCGCGGCGGCAGCGCCAGCGCAGCTTCTTCAGCAGAACGTCTTCTTCCATCGTGTTTCTCCAGATACAGCAAAGCCACGCATGGCGTGGCTCTACTGAGGTGGTGCAGCCACGCGTGGCGTGGCTCTACCAGGTACAGCCGGACCGTATCAGGCGCGGCGCTCCATCATCAGCTTCTTGATCTCGGCGATCGCCAACGCCGGGTTCAGGCCCTTCGGGCAGGTCCGGGCGCAGTTCATGATGGTGTGGCAGCGATACAGCTTGAACGGATCTTCCAGATCGTCCAGGCGCGCACCGGTGTCCTCATCGCGCGAATCGATGATCCAGCGGTAGGCCTGCAGCAGGATCGCCGGGCCCAGGTAACGCTCGCCGTTCCACCAGTAGCTCGGGCAGCTGGTCGAGCAGCAGGCGCACAGGATGCACTCGTACAGGCCGTCCAGCTTCTTGCGGTCTTCCGGCGACTGCAGGCGCTCGCGGTCCGGCGGTGCCGGGGTCTGGGTGCGGATCCACGGCTTGATCGAGGCGTACTGCGCGTAGAAGTGGGTCAGGTCCGGAACCAGATCCTTGACCACGTTCATGTGCGGCAGCGGGTAGATCGGCACTTCCTTCTTGCCGCAGTCCGAGATGGCTCGGGTGCAGGCCAGGGTGTTGGTGCCGTCGATGTTCATCGCACACGAACCACAGATGCCTTCGCGGCAGGAGCGGCGGAAGGTCAGGGTCGGGTCGATCTCGTTCTTGATCTTGATCAGGGCGTCCAGGACCATCGGGCCACAGGCGTCCAGATCGACTTCATAGGTATCGGTGCGCGGGTTGCTGTCGTCGTCCGGACTCCAGCGGTAGATCTTGAAGGTGCGCACGTTCTTGCCGCCGTTCTTGACGGGGAAGTGCTTGCCCTTCGTGATCTTGGAATTCTTGGGGAGTGAAAACTCGGCCATGGCTGCTCTCGTTGGCTCAGGCGGCCCGCGCCCTTGGGCGCGGATTGCATGGTAGGCGGGGTCGGATCAGTACACGCGCGGCTTCGGCGGCACCACGGACACGTCGTCGGTCAACGTGTACATGTGCACCGGACGGTAGTCGAAGCTGCACTTGCCCTTCTCGTCGACGCTGACCAGGGTGTGCTTCTGCCAGTTGACGTCGTCGCGGTCCGGATAGTCCTCGTGCGCATGCGCGCCGCGGCTTTCCTTGCGCTGTTCGGCCGAGTTGATCGTCGCCACCGCGTTGAGCAGCAGGTTGTTCAGCTCGTAGGTCTCGATCAGGTCCGAGTTCCAGACCAGCGAACGGTCGGAGACCTTCACGTCCTGGAACGAGTCGAAGATCTTGTCCATCTTCTCGCAGCCTTCCTTCAGCGTCTGGCTGGTGCGGAAGACCGCCGCGTCGGCCTGCATGGTGCGCTGCATGCGATCGCGGATGACCGAGGTCGGGGTATCGCCGTTGGCGTGGCGCAGCTTGTCCAGCAGGCCCAGCGCCTTGTCGCAGGCATCGGCCGGCAGCGGCTTGTGCGCCGCGCCCGGCTTGATGGTCTCGGCGCAGCGGTTGGCCACCGCGCGACCGAACACCACCAGGTCCAGCAGCGAGTTCGAGCCCAGGCGGTTGGCGCCGTGCACCGACACGCAGGCCGCTTCGCCGATGGCGTACAGGCCCGGCACCACGGCATTGTCGTTGTCGCCGACCCGCTGCACCACTTCACCGTGGTAGTTGGTCGGGATGCCGCCCATGTTGTAGTGCACGGTCGGGATTACCGGAATCGGCTGCTTGTGCACGTCGACGCCGGCGAAGATGCGGGCGCTTTCAGCGATGCCCGGCAGCTTGTCGTCGATCACGCCCGGGCCGAGGTGGGTCAGGTCGAGCAGGATGTGGTCCTTGTGCTCGCCGACGCCGCGGCCTTCGCGGATCTCGATGGTCATCGAACGGCTGACCACGTCGCGCGAGGCCAGATCCTTGTAATGCGGTGCGTAACGCTCCATGAAGCGCTCGCCGCTGCTGTTGCGCAGGATGCCGCCTTCACCGCGGACACCCTCGGTGATCAGGCAGCCGGCGCCGTAGATGCCGGTCGGGTGGAACTGCACGAACTCCATGTCCTGCATGGCCAGGCCGGCACGCATGGCCAGGCCGCCACCGTCACCGGTGCAGGTGTGCGCCGAGGTGGCGCTGAAGTAGGCACGGCCGTAGCCGCCGGTGGCCAGCACCACGCCCTGGGCGCGGAACAGGTGCAGGGTGCCGTCGGACATGTCCAGGGCCAGCACGCCGCGGCAGGCGCCTTCGTCGTCGAAGATCAGGTCGAGCGCGAAGTACTCGATCATGAAGCGCGCATCGTGCTTCAGCGACTGCTGGTACAGGGTATGCAGCATCGCGTGACCGGTACGGTCGGCCGCCGCGCAGGTACGCTGCGCCGCCGGGCCTTCGCCGTACTTGGTGGTCATGCCGCCGAACGGGCGCTGGTAGATCTTGCCTTCGGCGGTACGCGAGAACGGCACGCCGTAATGTTCGAGCTCGATGATGGCCGGAATGGCCTCACGGCACATGTATTCGATGGCGTCCTGGTCGCCCAGCCAGTCCGAACCCTTGATGGTGTCGAAGAAGTGGTAACGCCAGTCGTCCTCGCCCATGTTGGCGAGTGCGGCCGAGATACCGCCCTGGGCGGCAACGGTGTGCGAACGGGTCGGGAAGACCTTGGTCAGGCACACGGTCTGCAGGCCCTTGGCGGCCAGGCCGAACGTGGCGCGCAGGCCGGCGCCGCCGGCGCCGACCACGACCATGTCGTACTTGTGTTCGGTAATCTTGTAAGCGGACATCTAGTCTGGATTCCTGTCTTGGCGCCTGGGCTCAGGCAACGCCGAGGGCGATGCGGCCCACCGCAAACACACTGACGATCATGCCGAGCACGGCGACGAACTTCACCGCGGTCTGCAGCACCAGGGCCAGCAGCGATTCGTGGATGTAGTCTTCCAGCACGACCTGCAGGCCGAGCTGCGCGTGCCAGAACATGGCGATCAGCAGGCCGATCAGCGGCACCGCGTTCCACGGCTTGGCGATCGCGGCGGTGGCGGTCGCGTAATCCGAGCCCAGCAGGCCCAGCACGAACACGAGGAACCAGATGCCCAGCACCACCAGCGCGGCAGCGGTCAGACGCTGATGCACGAAGTGCTCGGTGCCGGTCTTGGCCGAACCCAGGCCACGCACGCTCTTCAGCGGAGTACGGAACTTGCTCATGCGGCACCTCCGAACATCACATAGGCCCACACGGCCAGGGTGATCACCAGGCTGCCGATGACCGACATCCAGCTGCTGCGGATGAAGGTGGCGATGCGGAAGCCGATGGCGAAGTCCTGCACGATGTGGCGGATGCCATTGCACAGGTGGTAGGCGAACGACCATGTCCACGCGAACAGGAACACGCGGCCATACCAGGCCCCGGCATGGCCGGTGAAGCAGTTCCAGGACTCGGGCCCCATCATCAGGGCCAGCAGGCCGGCGGCGATGATGAGGGCACCAACAGACAGAAAGACGCCAGTGGCTCGATGCAGGATCGAGGTGGCCATCTGAATCTGCCAGCGATACACCTGAAGGTGCGGGGAAAGTGGGCGTTGTCTGGTCGCCATTCGCTGGGCTCGTTGTCTCGGCTGGGCGGCACACGGCCGCGTTGGCTCAATGCTGATCAGAAATCGATGCAGCGTCCGTTTTTCTCCCAATCGCCATACCGCACCGGATCAAGTCCGCCGCGGCCGCCGAATTCCTCTGCTTTTTCCTGTTCCACGGGCACGGGTGCCGCGGGGACCAGCGGGGCTTCAGATTCGTCGTCGGGAGTGGGGGTTGTTTGGCCTATCATGTTCGGTCTCGCAACGCACAAATTTTAGACCTCGTTCACGTGCCTGACAACCTGCCCCCTGCTTTCGTCGGATATCCGCGCCTGCCCGGCCACCAGCTGCTGAGCCTGCAGGGTGTGGATGCGGCCGTTTTCGCCCACGCCCAGTTCAGCAGCGACGTCACCGCCCTGCCCCTGCTGCACTGGCAGTGGAGTGCCTGGCTGAGCGCCAAGGGCCGCACCCTGGCGGTGTTCCAGCTGCTTCGGCTGGCCGAGGACCACGTGATGCTGGTGCTGGCCGACGGCGATGCCGATGCGATTGCGTCGCAACTGCAGCGCTTCGTGTTCCGTCGCAAGGTGAAGGTGCAGGTGCGCAGCGATCTGGCCGTGGCCGGCGCGTTCACTGCGCCGGAGGCCGCCAGCGGCGCCGCGATTGCGCACGCTGCAGCGGACGACTGGGAACTGGACCTGGGCAGCGACGCACTGCCGCGCAGCCTGCGGATTGGCGCCGCTGATGCCTTTGCCGCCGGCAGCGAAACCGATGAGGCCGCTTTCGCCCTGGCCTGGCGCCAGGCCGACCTGCGCTACGGCCTGCCGCGGCTGGATGAAAGCCAGCGCGAAGTGTGGACCCCGCAGCAGCTGGGCCTGGACCGCCTGAACGGCTACAGCGTGAAGAAGGGCTGCTACCCGGGCCAGGAAATCGTTGCCCGCACCCACTTCCTCGGCAAGGCCAAGCGCGCGGTGCAGTTGCTGCAGACCGCCGCACCGGCGCAGGCCGGCGATGGCGTGCAGCAGGACGGCGCCGCGCTGGGGACGATTGCCAGCGTGGCCGGTGAGCTGGCGCTGGCGGTGTTGCCACTGGAGGCCGGCGACGCCGAGCTGCAGGTGGGGGGCGCCGTGGCGCAGCGTGTGCCGTTGCTGGATGGGTTGGCGCGCTGAGGCTGTTGGGAAACCGCATCGGGTGGGTGCGGACCTGACCTGGTGTGTGCCGACCTCACCTGGTGGGTGCGGACCTTGGTCCGCACTGCTTCTTCCGGCACCTCATCCACGCATGGCGTGGATCTACTGAACCCACCTTCTCTAGAGCCGAGCCCATGCTCGGCTTCTCCATGAAATACAGCCGAGCGTGGGCTCGGCTCTACAGGGTCAGAGGCGTTCGCCGGTTTCCGCGTTGAAGAAATGCAGGCCCTGCGGGTGGATCGCCACGCGGATATCCTCGCCCACGGCCGGCAGCGACTGCGGCGCCACGCGCATGGTCAGCGCATGCTGGCCACTGCTGAGGTTGACGAAGATTTCATTGCCGACCGGCTCGATGCCTTCGATGCGCGCGCTGAACGCATGCGCATCGTCGGCCGCCGCCGGCTGCAGATGCTCAGGGCGCACGCCCACCGCGATCGGCTTCTGCAGCCACGCCGGATCGATCGTGGCCTGGCCCAGCGGTGCACGCCAGTCGCCGTCGACCACGGTCACGCCACCGGCATCGCCCTGCAGCATCCCACGCAGCACGTTCATCGCCGGGCTGCCGAGGAAGCCGGCCACGAACAGGTTGGCCGGGCGGTCGTACAGCGCCATCGGCGTATCGATCTGCTGGATGATGCCGTCCTTCAGCACCACGATGCGCTGGCCCAGGGTCATCGCTTCCACCTGATCGTGCGTCACGTAGATCATGGTGGTGCCCAGCTTGCGGTGCAGCTGCGCGATTTCGGTACGCACGCTGTGGCGCAGCTTGGCATCGAGGTTGGACAGCGGCTCGTCCAGCAGGAACACCGCCGGCTCACGCACCAGCGCACGGCCCAGCGCAACACGCTGGCGCTGGCCACCGGACATCGCCTTGGGCAGCTTGTCCATCATCTCGGTCAGGCCCAGCGTCTGCGCCGCCTCGGCGATGCGCTTGTCGATGGTGGCCTTGTCATGGCCGCGCAGCTTCAGGCCGAAGGCCAGGTTCTCGGCCACGGTCATGTGCGGGTACAGCGCGTAGCTCTGGAAGACCATGGCGATGTCGCGGTCCTTCGGCGCCACGTCGTTGACCACGCGGTCGCCGATGCTCAGCGTGCCGCCGCTGATCTCCTCCAGGCCGGCCACCATCCGCAGCAGGGTCGACTTGCCACAGCCGGACGGACCGACCAGCACCATCAGCTCGCCATCGGCGACCTCGAAGGTGGCGTCCTTCACCGCGACCTGGCCGTTGTCATAGACCTTGCGCACACCCTGCAACTGCACTTTTGCCATATCACCTATCCGGTCCGCCCGAAGCCGGGCTGTCTTTTGGGACTGCCTCGGCCCTCCCGATGGCAGTGATGATTGCGCGCTTGCCGCATGACGGCGAGCACTGCAATCGAATACAGTTGCCCATTCTGCCATGTAAACGTTTTCACGTGGCACTATCCGATGATCGGTGCGCACCGATCTGCGTCGGCGGTTGAACGAAGGTTCCGCCGGGGCAGTGGTTTCGAATGGAACGGTCTTCCGCAGTACGGTAGAACGCCCCTGACGAACCTCGGACAGGCAGTTGCGCGGATGTCCCCCGAACCCAGCCATGAAGCGATTGACAACGATGTCACCCGGATCTGAAACTCGAGCGATGCACGACACCCTCTTCCTGTTCGGTGCCACAGGTGATCTGGCCCAGCGCTACCTGTTCCCTTCGCTGCTTCGCCTGCTTGGCGACGGCCTGCTGCCGGAGGACTTCCGCATCCGCGCACTGGCCCTTTCCGGGCATGACACCGAAGCCTTCCATGACATCCTGCGCCCGCGCCTGCAGCAGGCCATGCCGATGGCATCGCAGGACGACATCAACGGCCTGCTGCGCCGCATCGACTACCGTTCGGTCGACCTGCGCGACGTCGACTCTGTCGCCGCCGCGGTCTCCGACCTGGTGCACCGCAAGTGCGTCAGCTACCTGGCCATTCCGCCGGGCCTGTACATCTCCACCTGCGAAGGCCTGGCCAAGGGCGGCGCCCTCGCCGCGCCGGCGCGCCTGATGCTGGAAAAGCCGATCGGCAGCGACAGCGAGAGCGCCGAGGAGATCATCTCCACCATCGGCCAGTGGATCGACGAGGACCGCGTGTTCCGCCTCGACCACTACCTGGGCAAGGCAGCGGTGCAGAACCTGATCGCACTGCGCTTCGGCAACACGCTGCTGGAAGCGGTGTGGAACCGCAACTACATCGAATCGGTGCACATCCTGGTGGCCGAGAGCGAGGGCGTGGATGGCCGCGATGCCTATTACGCCCGTTCCGGTGCGCTGCGCGACATGGTGCAGAGCCATATCCTGCAGCTGCTGTGCATGGTGGCGATGGAACCGCCGGCCTCGCTGGAGGCAGACCGCATCCGCGACGAGAAGGTCAAGGTGCTGCGCGCGCTGCGTCCGCTCGATGCCAAGCACGCCGCGCGTGACAGCATCCGCGGCCGCTACACCGCCGGCACCATCAATGGCCAGCCGGCGCAGGCCTACCAGCCGCCGGAAGGCAGCGACGTGGAAACCTTCGCCGGTGTCACCGCGCACATCGACAACTGGCGCTGGAGCGGCGTGCCGTTCCACCTGGTCACCGGCAAGCGCCTGCCCGAGCGCACCACCCGCGTGGTGGTCACGCTGAAGCCGGTCACCCACTGGCTGTTCGAGCGTCCGCAGCGTGCGCAGGCCGCACCGAACCGCCTGGTGTTCCAGCTGCAGCCGCAGGAAAACATCGAACTGGGCCTGATGAGCAGCCTGGCCGGCCCGGAATGGGGCGCGCTGGAACTGCATCCGCTGGAACTGGAACTGTCGGTGCCGACCGGCCTGCATCGCCGCATCGCCTACGAACGCCTGTTCCTGGACGCCTTCAACGGCAACCACACGCTGTTCGTGCGCGACGACGAAGTACGTGCCGCCTGGGCCTGGATCGACAGCGTGGCCGACGCATGGAAAGAGGCCAAGCTGCCGCTCGAACCCTACCCCGCTGGCCAATGGGGCCCAAGCAACGCAACGGAGTTCCTGCCGCAGGGCGTGGACGCACCGGACAGCGGAGCCTCGGCATGAGTGCCAGCTCGCAGCCGGTGCTGGTCGCCGACATCGGCGGCACCAACGCCCGCTTCGCCCTGGCCGACACCTCGCTGGACGCGCCATTGCTGAAGGAGAGCATCCGCGAATATGCAGTGGCAGAGTTCCCGTCGCTCGGCGATGCGGCCCGCCACCACCTTGAGCAGATCGGCGCTGCCGCCAGCCGCGGCGTATTCGCGGTGGCCGGCCGTGTCGATGGCGATGAAGCCCGCATCACCAACCATCCGTGGGTGATCTCGCGCAGCCGCACCGCGGCGATGCTGGGTTTCAACGAACTGCACCTGATCAACGACTTCGCCGCGCAGGCGATGGCGATCTCGCTGCTGCAACCCGATGACGTGGTCCAGGTCGGCGGTGCCGCCTGGGTGCCGGGCAAGCCGGGCCAGCCGCGCAACTACGCGGTGATCGGGCCGGGTACCGGCCTCGGTGTCGGTGGCCTGATCCTGCGCCACGGCCGCTGCTATCCGCTGGAAACCGAAGGCGGCCATGTCAGCTTCCCGCCGGGTACTCCGGAAGAGATCCGCATCCTGGAGATCCTGTCCGAGCAGTTCGGCCGCGTCTCCAACGAGCGGCTGATCTGCGGCCCCGGCCTGGTCAACATCCATCGCGCGGTGTGCGAGATGGCCGGCATCGACCCGGGCCAGCTGCAACCGGTGGACGTGACCGCCCGCGCCCTGCATGGCGATCCGCAGGCAATGCGCACCGTCGATGTGTTCTGCGCCGTGTTCGGCGCCATTGCCGGCGACCTGGTACTGACCCAGGGCGCCTGGGACGGCGTGTTCCTCACCGGCGGACTGACCCCGAAGATGCTCGATTCACTGCAGCACTCCGGGTTCCGCCAGCGCTTCGAACACAAGGGGCGGTTCTCCTCGATCATGGCGCGGGTGCCGTCGCTGGCCGTGATGCACCCCCACGCCGGGCTGCTGGGCGCCGCCGCCTATGCCGCCGACGCCGAACGTGACGCACCAGGAGTTGCCGCATGAGCCCCACCTTCCACGACGATCGCATCGAGTTCATCCACCACGGCGACGCCGATGGCTGGATCGAAGCGGTGGCCGCCGAGATGGCGCAGACCCTCAACCACGACATCAATGAAGTAGGCCGTGCGCGCATCCTGCTGTCCGGTGGCACCACGCCAGCGCCGGTGTACCAGGCCCTGGCCGAACTGGACGTGCACTGGGACCGCGTGGAGGTGAGCCTGGCCGACGAGCGCTGGCTGTCGCCGCAGGATCGCGACAGCAACGCCTGGCTGGTCCGCGAGCACCTGCTCAAGCGCGCCGAAGGCGCCCACTTCGATCCGCTGGTGCGGATCGGCAAGCCGCTGCCGGAATGCGTCTATACCGCCAACCTGCAGGCCCAGCACAGCCAGCCGCCGAGCCTGGTGGCACTTGGCATGGGCAAC
This sequence comes from Stenotrophomonas sp. 59, assembly GCF_030291095.1. NCBI lineage: Bacteria > Pseudomonadati > Pseudomonadota > Gammaproteobacteria > Lysobacterales > Lysobacteraceae > Stenotrophomonas > Stenotrophomonas sp. 59. The sequence goes on along the minus strand of NZ_CP127408.1, from coordinate 1,738,389 downwards.
GACGGCCACACCGCTTCGCTGTTCCCGGGTTCGAAGGACCTGGCCCGTGCGCTGGAAAGCACCCTGCCCTACGCAGCGCTGGATGCCACCGGCTGCCCGGGCGCGAACCAGTGGCCGCTGCGCATCACGCTGACGCCGCATGGCCTGCGCCAGTGCCGCCAGCGCCTGTTGCTGCTGCGCGGCAAGCAGAAGCTGCAGGTGCTGCGCCAGGCGCTGGACAGCAATGACGCCCAGCAGTACCCGATCCTCAATGCGATCAACCTGGAAGGCGCGCGCCTGCGCGTCCACTGGGCTGATTGATGTCGGCGGCGGCGCATGCCGCCGCTTGCCTCTCGCCACCACGAACGCCGGTAGCCAATGAGCCTCCATCCGCAACTGCAAGCCATCACTGAGCGCGTCATCCGCCGCAGCGCCGCCTCGCGCGCTGCCTACCTGGCCGCAATCGACGCCTCCCTGCGCGAGGGCCCGTTCCGCAGCCGCCTGAGCTGCGGCAACCTCGCCCACGGATTCGCCGCCTGCGGCGGCACCGACAAGAGCCGCCTGCGCGGTGGCGTGACGCCGAACCTGGGCATCATCACCGCCTACAACGACATGCTGTCGGCGCACCAGCCGTTCGAGACCTATCCCGAGCAGATCCGCGGGATCGCCCGCGAGCTGGGCGCCACCGCACAGGTGGCCGGCGGCGTGCCGGCGATGTGCGACGGCGTCACCCAGGGCCGTGGCGGCATGGAACTGTCGCTGTTCTCGCGCGATGTGATCGCACAGGCGACCGCGATCGGGCTCAGCCATGACATGTTCGACACCACCGTCTACCTCGGCGTGTGCGACAAGATCGTGCCCGGCCTGCTGATCGGTGCACTGGCCTTCGGCCACCTGCCGGCGGTGTTCGTGCCGGCCGGCCCGATGACCCCGGGCATCCCGAACAAGCAGAAGGCGGAAGTGCGCGAGCGTTATGCCGCCGGCGAAGCCACCCGCGAAGAGCTGCTGGAAGCCGAGTCCGCCTCGTACCACGGCGCCGGCACCTGCACCTTCTACGGCACCGCCAACTCGAACCAGGTGCTGCTGGAAGCGATGGGCGTGCAGCTGCCGGGCGCGTCGTTCGTCAATCCGGGCACGCCGCTGCGCGATGCACTCACCCGCGAAGCGACCGAACGTGCGCTGGACATCACCGCGCTGGGCGATGACTTCCGTCCGCTGGGCCGCATCATCGACGAGCGCGCGATCATCAACGCGGTCATCGCGCTGATGGCCACCGGCGGTTCGACCAACCACACCATCCATTGGATCGCGGTGGCACGTGCCGCCGGCATCGTGCTGACCTGGGACGACTTCGACGAGCTGTCGCAGCTGATTCCGCTGCTGGCCCGCGTCTATCCGAACGGCGACGCCGACGTGAACCGTTTCGCTGCTGCCGGCGGCCCGGCGTTCGTGTTCGGTGAGCTGATCAAGGCCGGCCTGATGCACGGCGACCTGGTCAGCGTGGCGCGCGGCGGCATGGCCGACTACGCGCGCGAACCGCAGCTGCGCGACGGCCAGCTGGTCTATCTGCCGGGCCTGGAACACAGCGCCGATGACGAGGTCGTGCGTGGTGTCGACAACCCGTTCGAACACCAGGGCGGCCTGCGCCTGCTGCGCGGCAATCTGGGCAAGTCGCTGATCAAGCTGTCGGCGGTGAAACCGCAGTACCGCACGATCGAAGCACCGGCAGTGGTGGTGGATGCACCGCAGGTGTTGAACAAGCTGCACGCCGGTGGCCTGCTGCCGCAGGACTTCGTGGCGGTCGTGCGTTACCAGGGCCCGCGTGCCAACGGCATGCCCGAACTGCATTCGCTGGCGCCGTTGCTGGGCCTGCTGCAGAACCAGGGCCGGCGTGTGGCGCTGGTCACCGACGGCCGCCTGTCCGGTGCCTCGGGCAAGATTCCGGCGGCCATCCATGTGACGCCGGAAGCGGCGCGCGGTGGCCCGCTGGCCAAGGTGCGCGAGGGCGACATGATCCGCCTGGACGGTGAAGCTGGCACGCTGGAAGTGCTGGTGGATGCGGCCGAATGGGCCGCACGTTCGCTGGCACCGAACACCGCGCCGGCCGCGCATGACCTGGGCCGCAATCTGTTCGCGATCAACCGTCGCGTGGTGGGTCCGGCGGACCAGGGGGCGATCTCGATTTCGTGCGGGCCGGCGGCGGCCGATGGCGGGCCGTGGGATTACGACGCGGAGTATGAGCTGGGGCACGATGCGGCCGCGGCGGCGGCGCCGCATGAGGCGAAGGACGCCTGAGGGTTGAAGAGCGCTGCGGGCGTGCGTTGGCGGTGAGTGTCCTGGTTGAGGCGGCGGGTAGCCCCCACCAGGACACGCCGTAAACCCATCCTTGGGGGCTCGGTCGCGGCATCCATGCCGCTCACGGTCCTGGTGGGGGCTACCCGCCGCCTCAGCACAGTTTCCCGGCGCCCTCGCGCCGCGAAGTGATCATTGAAAATCAAATTCGAAAGCAAAGGCAGAAGCAGAGCTATGGGTATCGAACAACATCAGGTGAAGGCGGCGGAGCTGTTGCATGCGGCGGGCATCCTGCCGGTGGTGACGATTCATACGCTGGACCAGGCGCGGGCGGTCAGTGCGGCGCTGCTGGAAGGTGGTTTGCCGGCCATCGAGCTGACGCTGCGGACGCCGGTGGCGATGGAAGCGCTGGCGATGCTCAAGCGCGAGCTGCCCGATGTGGTAGTGGGCGCGGGCACGGTGCTGACCGTGGAGCAGATGCAGCAGTCCATCGACGCGGGTGCGGATTTCCTGGTGACCCCGGGTACGCCGCCGGCGCTGGCCGATGCACTGGCCGCTGCGCCGCTGCCGGTGGTGCCGGGTGCGGCCACGCCGACCGAGCTGCTGTCGCTCTACGCGCGCGGCTTCCGCGTGTGCAAGCTGTTCCCGGCCACGGCCGTGGGCGGGCTGGCAATGATCAAGGGCCTGGCCGGCCCGGTCGCCGACCTCAAGCTGTGCCCGACCGGTGGCATCACCGAAAACACCGCTGCCGAGTACCTTGAGCAGAAGAACGTGGTCTGCATCGGTGGTTCGTGGATGGTGCCGGGCAACTGGATCGCCGACGGCGAATGGGACAAGGTGCGCGCCAGCGCCGCCGACGCCGCGAAGATCATCAAGCGCGTCCGCGGCCACTGACAAGAGGATCGGGGTCAGAGCCCTTTCCGTCGGGAAAGGGATCCGACCCCAAGCTACGAGCGCGCGCAGCGCGCGACCGGCCCCTGCTCTTCCTTCTTCATTCCGCGGTGAATGCCCGGGAAACTGTCCAAGGTCGGGCGGGTTGGGTTCGCGGGGGTGTGAGCCGCATGGATGCGGCGACCAAGCCCCCAGGGATGGGTTCACGGCGTCCCCCGCGAACCCAACCCGCCCGACCAAGCCGCCGATGTCAGCGGCAATACACCGCGAGGGGCTCAGCCGTTGGCCGAATCCCTTACAACGGCCGTGCCGGATCCACCAGCCCGTACTGGCTGGCCATCCGCGCCAACGCGATGTTGTCGTGGATCCCCATCTTCTCGAACAACCGCGCCTTGTGCGTATTCACCGTCTTCGCACTCAGGCTCAGGCGCCGCGCGATATCTTCCTGGCGCAGGCCCTGGGTCAGCAGCAGCGCCACCTCAAGCTCGCGCGGCGACAGGTTGTCGAACGGCGAACCATTGCCTTCCACCGTCGACAGCGCCAGATTCTGCGCGATGCTGGTGCCCAGGTAGCGACGACCGGCCGCCACATCACGCACCGCACGCAGCAGTTCCTGCGCATCGCAGCCCTTGCCGATGTAACCGGCCGCGCCGGCTTCGAGCAGGCGCTTGGGCAGCGGGCCGTCTTCCAGTACCGACACGATCACCACGCGGGTATTGCGGTGACTGCGGACGATGCGCTCGGTCACTTCCATGCCGCTCACGCCCGGCAGATGCAGGTCGCACAGCACCACGTCCGGCAACAGCTGGCGGACCTCGCGCAGTGCGTCCTCACCGGTCTCGGCTTCGCCCACCACCTCGATGTCGGTTTCCCCCGACAGAATCATCTTCATACCGGTGCGGACCAGTGCGTGGTCATCCACCAGGTAGACTCGAATCGTCATTCACGTACCTCTTCGAATGCGGCCATTGCAGGTCAAGCTAGGCAGGGTGCCGATACCCTGCAAGCGCGTCCGGAATGCGGCGCCGGCGATCTGCCTTGCGCATCACATAACCGCGCGTTGTGCTTGCCCCCTGTCTTGCAGAACCTGCTGCAACGAAACAACTGATCTATCACGTAGACGTCCCTCAAGGGCCATCCACGTCAAACCCCCTGTGGTGGTGCTTCGCTGGCCTTCGCTGGCGGCGGGCCGTGACGTCGCCAAGGGTGCCGGCGACTGAACATGACCAGATAGCACCCTACCACCCAAACCAGCGCGGCACACCATCCGGCCAGGATGTCGGAGGGGTAATGCACCCCCAGGTAGACCCGCGACACGCTGACCAGCAGGCTGAACGCGGGTGCCAGCATCAGGACCGGCCAGCGCCAGCGGGTGTTCCAGGCCAGCAGCACCAGCGTCACCGCCAGGGTCATCGAGCCCATCGCGTGCCCGCTGGGGAAGCTGAACGTCGATTCCGGCGCAATCGATTCCCACAGGCTGGGGCGCTGGCGCTGGAAGAACTGCTTGCTGCCCATGTTCAGCAGCGCCGAGCCCACGAAGCTGACCGCGACGAAGGTCGCCTCGCGCCAGCGCCGGTAGCCCAGCAGCGCGCCGATGATCAGCACGTCGGCCGGGATCAGGAACCACTCGTAGCCCAGTTTCGAGATGAGCACGAAGAAACGGTCCAGCCACGGCGAATGCAGGCCATGCATCTGCCACAGCAGGGGCGCGTCGAAATGGAACGATTCAAACTCGTGCACTTCGTCCGCCAGGGCAACAAAGCCTGCCAACGGCAGCAGTACGCCACCGAACAACAGGACCAGGCGCCAGGCGTTGCGCGCCATCCAGTGGCGGAAGCCGGAGGCGGACTCCGGTGCGGCGAGGATCGCAGGCTTATCCGGCGCTTCGGACATATTTGTGTTCGACGTAATCGTCGATCAGGGCGACGAACTCCTGGGCGATGTTGTCGCCGCGCAGGGTCACCTTTTTCTCGCCATCGACGAATACCGGTGCCGCAGGCGTCTCACCCGTGCCCGGCAGCGAGATGCCAATGTTGGCGTGACGCGACTCGCCCGGCCCGTTGACGATGCAGCCCATCACCGCCAGGGTCATGTTTTCCGCACCCGGGTGGTGGATCTTCCACAGCGGCATCTTCTCGCGCACGTGGTTCTGCACCACCTTGGCCAGCTCCTGGAAGAACTCGGAGGTGGTGCGGCCGCAACCTGGGCAGGCCGTGACCAGCGGCGTGAAGGCACGCTGGCCGGTGGTCTGCAGCAGCTCCTGGGCGACGATCACTTCCTGCGTGCGCGACTGGCCCGGTTCCGGGGTCAGCGAGATGCGGATGGTGTCACCGATGCCTTCCTGCAGCAGCACGCTCAGCGCCGCGGACGATGCCACGATGCCCTTGCTGCCGATACCCGCTTCGGTCAGGCCCAGATGCAGGGCGAAGTCGGAGCGCTGGGCCAGGTCGCGGTACACCGCGATCAGCTCCTGCACGCCACTGACCTTGGCCGACAGCACGATGCGATCGCGCGGCAGGCCCAGCTCCACTGCCTGTTCGGCAGAATCCAGCGCCGAGCGGATCAGCGCCTCGCGCAGCACGCGGCCGGCGTCCCAGGGCTGTTCGCGCAGGTTGTTCTCGTCCATCAGCTTCGCCGCCAGGGCCTGGTCCAGCGAGCCCCAGTTGGCGCCGATGCGCACCGGCTTGTTGTAGCGGATCGCGAACTCGATCAGCTGGGCGAACTGCAGATCCTTCTTCTTGCCGAAACCGACATTGCCCGGGTTGATCCGGTACTTGGCCAGTGCTTCGGCACACGCCGGTTCGGCGGTCAGCAGCTGGTGGCCGTTGTAGTGGAAATCGCCGATCAGGGGCACGTCAATGCCCATCATCGCCAGCTTCTCGACGATGCGCGGAATGGCGGCGGCAGCCTCAACGGTGTTGACGGTCAACCGCACCATCTCCGAACCGGCACGCCACAGATCGGCCACCTGCTTCACGCTGGAAGCGACGTCGGAGGTGTCGGTATTGGTCATCGACTGCACCGCCACCGGCTTGCCCCCGCCCACGGTGACCCCGCCGATCTGGACGGCATGGGTCTGGCGGCGCGGCCAGGCAGTGGCATCGGAGGGCGGAGTCGGGCGGGTGACGGCGTCGTGCATGGGCGCATTCTACCGCCCGGCCCTGCATTCGGGGTGACTCGCATTCAGCCGGCGGCACGGCTGCGGCCGATTGTCGCAGGCACGTGCACGCGTGAACGCATACGATGAGCGTGCATGACCGGTCCCGACGCCCCGTTTCTCCGTACCCTGTGCAGCCTGCGCTGGCTTGCCGTGGGCGGCCAGGCCGCCACCATCCTGGTCGCCACCTGGGTGCTGGGGCTGCCGTTGCCGCAGCTGCCGTTGTGGGCGGGCGTGGCGGTGCTGGCCCTGTTCAACGTCTATACCCAGCTGCGCCCGGAAGCGGCCGACACCGCGCCGCTGACCGCATTCGGCCACATCCTGGTGGACGTGATCATCCTGACCTGGATGGTCGGCTGGAGCGGCGGCATGGCCAATCCGTTCAGTTCGCTGTTCCTGATCCTGATCGCACTGGCCGCATTCGCCCTGCCCCTGCGCTGGGCGCTGGCGGTCGCGCTGGCCTGCCTGCTCGGCTATGCCAGCAGTGGCATCTTCGGCCAGTCCCTGCCGGACGGCTACTTCCGCGCGCAGGATCTCAACCGCTGGGGCGTGGTTGCCAATTTCCTGATTTCCGCTGCGGTGGTGCTGGCGTTCTCCACCCGCCTGGCATTGGCCCTGCGGGAGCGCGAACTGGAACTGTCGGCACTGCGCGAGCGCTTCGCCCGCAACGAAGGCATCGTCGCCCTGGCCACCCATGCCGCTTCAGTGGCGCATGAACTGAATACACCGCTGGCGACCATGACTCTGCTGGCCGACGATGTGGCCGAGCGCAGTGAAGAGCCGGAAGTGCGTGAGGACATGGAAACGCTGCGCGAGCTGCTGGTGCAGTGCCGCGAGCGCGTGCTGGCGCTGGCCGCACCGGCCTCGGCCGATGCGCCCGGACGCAGCCATTCCAGCGCCCAGCAGGTGCTGGAGCAATGGCGCCTGGTGCGTCCGACCATCGACCTGCACCGCAACGACGATGCGCCGCTGCGGTTGCCCCTCGACCCCGGCGTGGGCCACCTGCTGATGGTGCTGCTGAACAATGCCGCCGATGCCGGCGAACAGGCCGGCCGGCCGCGCGTGGACCTGGACCTGCGCATCGAAGGCGACGATCTGATCGGCGAAGTACGCGACTACGGCCACGGCTTCAACGCGCGCGCCGCAGTACTGCCGGGCAAGCTGTTCGGCAGCAGCAAGAGTGAAGGCATGGGGGTCGGCCTGGCCCTGTCCCATGCCACGATCGAACGCCTCGACGGCGAGATGTGGATGCGCCCGGCCCAAGGGGCCGGCAGCCGCGTCGGCTTCCGCCTGCCGCTGGCCCCACGCGAGGAAACCCCATGAGCGCCTCAACCCTCGGCCTGCTGGTCGACGACGACGAACTGTACCTGCGCACCCTGCAGCGCAGCCTGGCCCGCAAGGGGCTTGAAACCCAGACCGCGCAGGATGCCGCCAGCGCGCTGGCATTGGCCCGCCAGCATCCGCCTGCCTTCGCGTTGATCGACCTGAAGCTGGGCAGCGACTCCGGCCTGGCACTGATCCAGCCGTTGCGCGCCCTGCGCGCGGACATGCGGATCCTGCTGGTGACCGGCTACGCCAGCATCGCCACCGCGGTGGAAGCGATCAAGCTCGGGGCCGACGACTACCTGCCGAAGCCGGCCACGGTACCGATGATCCTGCGCGCCCTGGGCGAGGAGGATGACGGCCCGGCCGACGACGGCGAAATGGAAGTGCCCGATGCAATGACGCCGATCAGCCGACTGCAGTGGGAACACATCCAGCAGGCGATGCACGAGACCGGCGGCAATGTATCGGCGGCCGCACGCCTGCTCGGCATGCACCGGCGTTCGCTGCAGCGCAAGCTGGCCAAGCGGCCCAGCCCGGAACGCGACCCGAGCCGGTGACACGCCACGCCGTCCACCGGTAGTGCCGGCCGCTGGCCGGCAACCTCATGAACGGTGGACGCATCGCCGGAAGGCCGGCCAGCGGCCGGCACTACCAGGGCATCAGCGCTTGAGCTGCGTCAGGATCTCGCGGGTCATCGGATCGGCTACCGCCACATCCTCGCCCTGCAGCGCCGGCAGCAGGCCACTGGCCAGCTGCTTGCCAAGTTCGACACCGAACTGGTCGAAGGCGTTGATGTTCCAGATCACCGACTGCACGTACACGGCGTGTTCGTACATGGCGATCAACGCACCCAGCGCCTGTGGGGTCAGCGCGTCGAGCAGGATCAGCGTGCTCGGGCGGCCACCCGGATAATCGCGGTGCGGGTCGTCGCTGCTCTGGCCATTGGCCAGCGCTTCGGTCTGCGCCAGCAGGTTGGCCAGCAGCGCCTGGTGATTGATCGTGTACGGATCATCGTTGTGCACGCAGCCGATGAAATCCGCCGGCACGATGCTGGTGCCCTGGTGCAGCGCCTGGAAGAAGCTGTGCTGCACGTCGGTGCCTGCCCCGCCCCACCACACCGGCACGGTGTCGGTGGTGACCGGCTGGCCATCGCGCTGCACGCGCTTGCCCAGGCTTTCCATCACCAGCTGCTGCAGGTAGGCCGGCAGCAGCGCCAGGCGCTGGTCGTAGGTCATCACCGCATGCGTGGCATGGCCCAGCAGGTTGCGGTTCCAGATGTCGGTCAGGCCGTGCAGCACCGGCAGGTTGCGCTCCAGCGGCGCATCCAGTGCATGCGCATCCATCTGCGCGGCGCCTTCCAGCAGCTGTTCGAAACGCTCGAAACCGATGGCCAGCGCAATCGGGAAACCAACCGCCGACCACAGCGAATAACGGCCACCGACCCAATCCCACATCGGCAGCACGCGCTCGGCGGCGATGGCGAAGGCCTTGGCGGCACGCTCCGGATTGGCGCTGACCGCGTACAGGCGCTCGCTGCCACCCAGCCAGTCGTGCAGGATCTGGCCGTTGAGCAGGGTTTCCTGTGTGCCGAAGGTCTTGGAGATCAGGATGCCGGCGGTGCTGGAAGGATCCAGCGTGGCCAGCGTGCGCTGCATGGCGGCGCCGTCCACGTTCGACACGAAATGCACGCGCAGGCGCGCACCGCTGACCGGGCGCAGCGCATCGGCGACCAGGCGCGGGCCGAGATCGGAACCACCGATGCCGACGCTGACCACATCGGTCACGCCGCTGTCTTCCAGCGCGCGCACCAGCACGCCCATGCGCTGGCGGATGTCGCGCGCGGTGGCATAGGCCTCGGCCGCCACCGGCGCATCGACCACGTCGCCGCGCAGTGCGGTGTGCAGTGCGGCGCGACCTTCGGTCAGATTGACCTGCTCACCACGGAACAGGCGCGTGATGGCACCGCCGACATCACGTTCGGCGGCCAAAGCCAGCAATGCCTGCAACGCCGCGGCATCGTATTTCTGCCGGGCGAAGTTGACGTACAACGGACCGACCCGCAGCGCCAGGTCCTGCACGCGGCCGGGTTCGGCGGCGAGGAGGCTGGGGATGCTTGCGCCCTTCAGGCGCTGGGCGTGGGAATGCAGCGAGTCGAATCCGTTGTTCGTTGTCATGCGGCCTGGGTCGGGATCGTGTCGTTGGTGTGGGTGATCTGGTTCTTGCCATCAACGTACACCAGCTTCGGCTTGAAGCTGTCGGCTTCCTGCTCGGTCATGCTGGCGAACGCGGCGATGATGATGATGTCACCGACCTGCACGTGGCGCGCGGCGCCACCGTTGAGCGAGACAACGCCGCTGCCGGCTTCGGCACGGATGGCATAGGTCGAGAAGCGCGCACCGTTGGTCACGTCCCAGATGTGCACCTTCTCGAACTCGCGGATGCCGGTGGCAGCCAGCAGGTTGTCATCGATGGCGATCGAGCCTTCGTAGTTCAGCTCGGAATGGGTGACGGTGGCGCGGTGGATCTTGGTCTTGAGCAGGGACAGGTGCATGGGGGCGCTGCAACGGCAAAGGAAAGAGCGGATTCTAGCACCCGCTTGGCCATCGTCAGGGGTCCAAGGCAGGACGCTGAAGGCCGTTCAGGTGCCCTCGCCCGGCGGCATTGCCGGAGCGCGGCCGGAGGCACCCTCCAGCCACAGGCGGAACACCGCATGGAAGGCCAGCCCGGCAACCAGGCCGAAGCCACCCGCCGCCAGCACCATCAAGGCGTAGCTGATCACATCGAAGGTATCGACATAGCGCAGGCGGTGAAGCAGCGGGCCCTGGGTTTCACCCGGCCAGCCGCAGGTGGCCATCGCCAGCGCGCCAAGGCCAAAGCCGACCAGCACGAAACCGGCCCGGCGCAGGCGTCGCTGAGACTGCTGGATCAATGCCATCGGCAGCAGCACGGCAATCGCGTTGCAGGCTGCCAGCACGAACATCAGCCCACCCCCCGTGAGCGCAGGCATCGGCGTACGCCTGAATTCAAGCGCGAACAACAGGCCGCCAAACAGCTGGGCCGGCAACATGCCTGCCGCCAGCACCGCCAGGATCGAGGCCTGGGCGAGGCGGCCCGCATCAGTGTCCGGTTCTTTCATTTCCAGTCTCCCGTCCGTGGGATGGTGAGAGGCGCCCCGTGGGGGCGCCCAGGAGCCAGGTGCGGCTCAGAATTCCAGGTTGTCGATCAGGCGCGTCGTGCCCAGGCGCGCGGCGATCAGCGCCACGCGGCCGCCGCCATCGAAGGTCGGCTCAGCCAGCTCGGGCGTGCGCAGCACCGCGTAATCGACCTGGAAACCAGCCGCCTGCAGCGCGGCCGTGGCGTCGGCCTCGATCTGCGCCCGCGTGTACCCGGCCACGTAGCCTTCGCGCATGCCCAGCAGCGTGCGGTGGATGGTCGTCGCAACCGGGCGCTGTTCAGCGCTGAGGTACTGGTTGCGGGAACTCTTGGCCAGGCCGTCCTCGTCGCGCACGATCTCGGCGCCGACGATCTGGATGGGGAACGACAGCTCAGCCACCATCTGCCTGATCACGGCCAGCTGCTGGTAGTCCTTGCGGCCGAACACGGCCACATCCGGCTGCACCTGCAGGAACAGGCGGGCCACCACCGTGCAGACGCCATCGAAGTGGCCCGGGCGGCTGGCGCCTTCCAGCACCTCGCTCACGCCCGGCGTGTGCATCTGCGTGGTCTTGTCCACACCCAGCGGGTACATGGCCTCGACGCTGGGCAACCACACCGCGTCGCAGCCGACCTGCTCCAGCCCGGCCACGTCGGCCTCGGGCGTGCGCGGGTAGCGGTTGAAGTCTTCGTTCGGCCCGAACTGGGTCGGGTTGACGAAGATGCTCGCCACCACCCTGTCGGCGTACTGGCGGGCCAGGGTCACCAGCGAATGGTGGCCACCGTGCAGGTTGCCCATGGTCGGCACCAGCGCCACGCGCAGGCCCTCGCGCTTCCACTGGGCGATCTGCTCGCGCAGCGCGCCGAGCTCGTTGAAGGTCTGGATCATTGGGCGTAGGCGTGCTGTTCGTCGGGGAAGCTGCCGTCGCGAACGGCGTCGGCAAAGGCGCGGGTGGCTCCTGCCACCGAGCCGCCTTCGGCAAGGAAATCCTTGACGAACTTGGGGCGGCGATGGCCACTGTCCAGGCCGAGGAAATCGTGCAGCACCAGCACCTGGCCGTCGCACTGCGGGCCGGCACCGATGCCGATGGTCGGCACATCCACCGCCGCGGTCACTTCCGCAGCGACCGGGGTCGGCACGCATTCGAGCACCATGATGCTGGCGCCGGCGGCGGCCACCGCCCTGGCATCTTCCACCAGCTGGCGCGCGGCATCGCCACGGCCCTGGATCTTGAAGCCGCCCAGGCGCAATACCGACTGCGGGGTCAGGCCCAGATGCGCGCAGACCGGAATCTCGCGCTCGACCAGGTAGCGGATGATGTCGACCTTGAAGCCGGCACCTTCGATCTTGACCATCTCGGCACCGGCCTGCAGCAGCTGCAGCGAGGCATCCAGCGCGCGTTCCGGGGTGGCATCGGCACCGAACGGCAGGTCGGCCACCAGCAGCGCACGCTGCAGCACGCGGGCCACGGCGCGGGTGTGGTAGACCATGTCGGCCACGGTCACCGGCAGGGTCGAATCATGGCCCTGCACGACCATGCCCAGCGAATCGCCGATCAGGATCAGGTCGATACCATTGGCATCGAAGGTGCGGGCGAAGCCAGCGTCGTAGGCGGTCAACATGACCAGCTTCTGGCCGTTGCGCTTGGCCTCGGCCAGGGCGGGAACGGTCCAGGGCTTGCTGTCTGCGTGGGTGCTCATGTGCTGATAACCGGGGGAGATAACCCGGGCATTATCACCCTATCGGCGCAATCCCGCAGGCATCCACCCGCATCACTGCATCCCGCACGCGGCCATGCCCGGGAATGGCCAGATCCGGCGCGATTTCGGCCAGCGGCACCAACACGAAGGCACGCTCGTGCATGTAAGGGTGCGGTACCTGCAGGCCAGGCTGGTCGAGCACCTGCGCGCCATACAGCAGCAGGTCCAGGTCCAGCGCGCGCGGCCCCCAGTGCACCGCCGCATCACGCACGCGACCAAAGCGCTGCTCCAGCGCCAGCATCGCCTGCAGCAGTTCATCGGCCGCCAGTGACGTTTCGACCGCAACCACCGCGTTCACGAAAGGTGGCTGGTCTTCATTGCCCCAGGCCGGCGTTGCGTACAGGCGCGAGGCCTGCAGCACACGTGTCCCGGGCAGGCCGTCCAGCGCGGTGATCGCCGCGCCGACAGTCGTGGCCGCATCGCCGAGGTTGGCGCCGAGGCCGATCCACGCAGGCGTCATTGCTTACTCGCCAGCTGCACCGGCCGAGGCACCCGGACGGCGACGACGACGGCGCCGCTTGCGCGGTGCTCCGTTCTCGTCATCGCCCTCTTCGCTGTGCATCGCATCCAGCGACGATTCCAGCTCGCGGCCGGACTGGGCCTGTGCCTCACGCCAGAATTCAACATCGGCAGCGTGTTCGGCCGAGGCCACCTGGCGCAGGCTGAGGAAGTCGAACGCGGCGCGGAAGCGCGGGTGCGTGAGCGTACGGAATACGCGCTTGCGCTGGCGCGAGCCGAAGCGCGACTGCAGCAGCCAGATTTCCTGCATCGGCAGCGAGAAGCGGCGCGGCAATGCGATGGTGCTCAGCTGCTGCACGGTCACACGGTCGGCAGCACGACGCTGTGCCTCTTCCGGTGCCACGCCCTGCTTGAGCAGGGTCGCCTGCGCGCGGCAGAACGCCGGCCACAGCAGCAGCGCGAACAGGAACGCCGGCGAGACCGGCTCGTCGTTGGCCACGCGCGCATCGGTGTTGGCCAGGCCCTCGACCAGCATGCGGCGCAGCGCGCCGGTGCGGTTGGACTTCAGCGCCTTGGCACTTTCCGGGAACAGCACGTCGAGCAGGCCGTAACGCTCCAGGCCTTCGAAGCTGGCCACGCCGTGCCCGGACAGGAACAGCTTCAGCACTTCCTCGAACAGGCGTGCCGGCGCGGCTTCGTTGAGCAGGCCGGCCAGATGCGGGATCGGCGCGGCGGTGCCCTCTTCGATCTGGAAGCCGAGCTTGGCCGCCAGGCGCACGGCGCGCAGCATGCGCACCGGGTCTTCCTGGTAGCGCTGTACCGGGTCGCCGATGAGTTTCATCAGGCGCGCCTGCACATCTTCGAAGCCGCCGGTGTAGTCACGCACCGAGAAGTCCTCGATGGCGTAGTACAGGGCGTTGCAGGTGAAGTCGCGGCGGACGGCGTCGTCTTCGATGGTGCCGTACACGTTGTCGCGCACGAGCATGCCGTTTTCCATCTCGCGGTCGCCGCTGCCGTCATCGCTGTTGGCGCGGAAGGTGGCGACTTCGATGATCTCGCGGCCGAACACAACGTGGGCGAGGCGGAAGCGGCGGCCGATCAGGCGGCAGTTGCGGAACAGCTGCTTGACCTGTTCGGGCGTGGCGTCGGTGGCCACGTCGAAATCCTTGGGTTGGCCATTGACCAGCAGGTCGCGCACCGCGCCGCCGACAAGGTAGGCGCCGAAGCCGGCATCGCGCAGGCGATAAAGCACGCGCAGGGCGTTCGGGCTGATGTCCTTGCGGGAGATCGTGTGCTGGTCGCGCGGGATGACGCGCAGGCTGAACGGTGATGTAGCAGAGGAAATGATGTTGGCGCTTCCGGTTGAAGTTTCGGGATTGCCCAATGGCATCGAGGTGCATATACTAGCGCTCCTGCCTCGGCAGCGACACAGTTACGCTCCCTTCGTCTAGTGGTTAGGACGTGGCCCTCTCAAGGCTAAAACAGGGGTTCGAGTCCCCTAGGGAGCGCCAGTCGCCGCAGCAGGAACCGAAAAAGCCCGCCTTGTGCGGGCTTTTCTGTTTTCCGGGGCTTGCAATGGCATCGGTCGGCTTGGCCGCAGTAGCGCCTCCCTGTCCCTGCGCGGGAGGGGGCGGGTCACCCTTGCCTGGACACGCAAAAGCCCATCCATGGTGCTCGATGGCGCCTTGCTCGCGTGCGCTGTCCTGCGCACTCGGCAAGACCAGGGTTGGGCTCCTGCCCAACCCGTCGGGCGCATGCGCCCGACCCATGGCGCCAACGGTCCAGTCAAGGGTGACCCGCCCCCTCCTGACAGTTTCCCGCGACGGCGGCACGAACAGCCTCGCTCCTCCGCAGTCAATTCAATCCCGACGCGCACACCTGCGTCCGCCACCCGCAATGTATCGAGAGGCGACAGGCCAGCCGATCCAGGACCGTTGGCGCCATGGATGGCGCCATCGAGCCCCCATGGATGGGTTTACGGCGTGTCCTGGATCGGCTGGCCTGCCGCCTCCCCTCGTAACAGGGAGGCGCTGAAAAGGTGAGCAACGTCAGCCTTCCATCTGCTCCAGCTCCTTGCCCTTGGTCTCGCGCACGTAGCGGACCACGAAGACGATCGAGAGGATGGCCGCCACCGTATAGATGCCGTAGGCGCCGGCCAGGCCGATGCCGGCCAGCAGCATCGGGAAGGTCACGGTGATCGCGAAGTTCGACGTCCACTGCGCCGCGCCGGCCACCGCCAGCGCCGGGCCGCGGATCTGGTTCGGGAACATCTCGCCCAGCATCACCCACATCACCGGGCCCCAGGACATGTTGAAGAACACCACGTAGACATTGGCCGCGACCAGCGCCAGCCGGCCCATGCCGTCGGACAGCTGCAGGCGACCGTCGGCCAGGCTGCCGCTGGCGAAGGCCACCACCATCAGCACCAGCGCCACCGACATGCCGACCGAGCCGATCCACAGCAGCGGCTTGCGCCCGATGCGGTCGATCAGCAACACCGTCAGCAGGCAGGCGCCGATGCTCAGCGCACCGGACAGCACATTGATCAGCAGTGCGTCGCTTTCCGAGAAGCCGACCGCCTGCCACAGCACCGCGCCGTAGTAGAACACCACGTTGATGCCGACCAGCTGCTGGAACATCGCCAGGCCGATGCCGACCCAGAGGATCGGGCGCAGCTTGCCGGTGACCTTGTCGCGCAGGTCGGCGAAGCGCGGCTTGTGCTGGTCCTGGGCCAGGCTGGCCTCGATCTCGGCCAGCTTGGTCGCGGCCGTGCCCTCACCATACAGGCGCGACAGCACCGCCCTCGCCTGCTCCGGGCGCCCCTTCACGACCAGGAAGCGCGGACTTTCGGGAATCACCAGCAAAAGCAGCAGGAACAGCCCCGAGGGCAGCGCCTGCATCCAGAACATCCAGCGCCAGGCCTCCTGGCCCAGCCACAACGGCTCGGTCGAGGCCCCGGCGGCACGGGCCAGCAGGTAGTTGCTGAGGAACGCCGCGAACAGGCCGCAGATGATCGCCATCTGCTGCACGGTGGCCAGACGCCCGCGATAGCGCGCCGAGGCCACTTCCGCGATGTAGGCCGGCGACATCACGCTGGCCGCCCCCACCGCGAAGCCGCCCAGCACGCGTGCAGCAATGAACAGCCAGGAGGCGTGGGCAGCACCGGCGCCCAGCGCCGACACCAGGAACATCAGTGCCGACACGATCAGCACGCCACGACGGCCCAGACGATCCCCCAGCCAACCGGCCAGGAAGGCACCGATCGCGCACCCCAGCAGCATCGAAGCGACTTCGAAACCGAGCGCCGCCTCGCTGGAGTTGAAGGCCTGGCGAAGTCCGTCGACCGTGCCATTGATGACACCACTGTCGAAGCCGAACAGGAATCCACCGAGGGTGGCCACGCAGCTGATCAGGACGATGAATGCAGTGTTCTCACCGCCGTGGGGCGCGGTGCCGGGCTGGGCTTGGGACATGGACGATCCTGCTGGGAAGGGAATCCGGCCACGATGGGTGACCGATCGCCCCGCAGCGTCGCACAGGCCCTGCCCTGCCGCCAATGACCACCACGGCCGCGCCTGCCAGACGCCCGATTTCCGCCCTGCGCCGACACCGAAGGCCAACCTGTTCTAGAATTGGCGGGTTCAGGAATCGATCCACCCCCAGCCCATGCCCTTTGTCGTCACCGAAAACTGCATCAAGTGCAAACACACCGATTGCGTGGAAGTGTGCCCCGTGGATTGCTTCCACGAAGGCCCGAACTTCCTGGTGATCGACCCGGATGAGTGCATCGACTGCACCCTCTGCGAGCCGGAGTGCCCGGTCAATGCGATCTTCCCGGAGGACGATGTCCCCGCCGGCCAGGAAGGCTTCGTCGCCCTCAACGCCGAACTGGCGAAAGAGTGGCCGGTGCTGACCGTGCGCAAGGACCCGCCGGCCGACGCCGGCGAATGGGATGGCAAGCCGGACAAGCTGAAGCTGCTGGAGCGCTGAGGCGCCAGCAACGGCAACGAAAAAGGGCGCCATCGGCGCCCTTTTCCATTTCCGGTAGCGCCGGGCCATGCCCGGCGGATCCTGGGCCGCGCTTCACGCTCGCCGGGCATGGCCCGGCGCTACCCAAGGCAGGTGCGGACCAAGGCCCACACCCAGCCAGCTGGCCCTTACTGCGCCAGCTTCGCCTTCAGCGCGGCGATCAGCTTCACCGGCGCTTCGGCGGTGGCCGGCAGGCCACGCGGGTCGACCGCGGAGATGTAGGCGCCGGCATCGACGGCGACCACGCGGACCAGGAAGTTGCTGCCTTCGTAGGCCACGTCGTACGAGCCGAGCAGCTGGGCGCGGCTGGCGATGGTCACGCCCTCCACGCCTTCCAGCGCGGTACCGACCTTGGCGAAGGCCTCATCCTTGCCACCGGCAATGGTGAAACCGGTGTTGCCAACGGCCGGAGCCGCGGCCGCCGGTGCTGCCGGCTTGGTGGCCGAAACCAGCGCCGGCACCTTGTTGTCACCGGTCGTGGCCGGCAGGTTCAGGTCCGGCGGCACTTCCAGCGGGCGCATTTCCGGGGCCAGGGCGTAGTCGCCCTTGACGCCACGCTTGAAGCAACCGGTGGTGCCGGCCGCAACAGCTACAGCAAGCAGGGCGTAGGACAGCACGCGGACAGTGGAAACGGATTGACGCATGTGAATCTCCTGGGTCAGACCAAGACGAAAGGTCAGTGGCTGGAAAGGGCTTCGAGGGCGGCGATGTCGCCGGCAAGATGGTCGGCAGCCGCATGGTGCGGCGCCGACAGCGGCAGCAGCGGCAGGCGCAGGTCGTGGCCGATGCCGATACGGCGCAGCAGCGCCTTGACCGGAATCGGGTTCGGCTCGACACCGCAGAAGTCATGGAACGGCTGCAGGCGCGCGTCCCAGGACCCGGTGGCTTCATGGTCGTGGGCGGCGGCCAGCTCGCACATCCGGCGGTAGGCGCCCGGAAGCACGTTGGAACCGACCGAGATCAAGCCATCGACGCCGGCCTGGATCGACCGGGCCGCCGTGCCGTCGTCACCGCTGAGCACGGCGAACTGCGGGCTGCGCAGGGCCAGCAGCGCCTGCACCCGGCCGGTGTCGCCCACCGCCTCCTTGATGCCGACGATGTTGGGATGGCTGGCCAGTTCGGCCACGGTCTCCGGCTGCATGTCGCAACCGGTACGGCCGGGCACGTTGTACAGCACGACCGGCAACCCACCCTGGTCGGCCACTGCGCGGTAGTGCGCGATCAGGCCGGCCTGGGTCGGCCGCACGTACGGCGGGGTCACCACCAGCGCGTGGCTGGCACCGAGTGCAGCGGCGCGGCGGGTCTGTTCGATGGTTTTGGCGGTGCCCGACAGGCCGGTACCGGCGATGACCGGAATGCGGCCGCCGATGCGCTCGACCGCGCTGGCAAGCAGCAGGTCGTACTCGGCATCGGTGAGGGTGGCCGCTTCGCCGGTCGAGCCGGCAACGACAACGCCGTGGACGCGACCTTCCAGTTGCAGGTGCAGCAGGCGCTGCCAACCGTCGGGATCGAGGGCGCCGTCGGCCCGGAACGGGGTCGCCAGCGCGGTGATGAGGCCGGAAAGGGACAAGGACGTGCTGCTCTTGGCTGGAAAGGGAAAACGCCCGCCACGAAAGGCCGGGGGCGACCTGAATGTTACTTGCGGCGCGAAAGCACGGGCAAGTATGCTGGACACCGGTGGATCCCCGCCTCTGGCGGGCATTCAGACTAACGCATGCATTACCCGGAATCGCCTTGACCGACACCACCCCGCGCCCCGCGCCGAGCGAAAACCACCTCCTGATCAACGCCTACACGACGCATCCGGAGTCCCCCCTGCTGTCCGTCACCCGCCGCATCGCCGACAGCGGCTGCAACCTGGTGGACGCACGCCTGGCCACGGTCGGTCGCGATGTCTCGGTCACCGCCCTGGCCACCGGCTCCTGGGACTCGGTGGCCAAGCTGGAAGCGATGCTGACCCGGCTCGAGCGCGAGGAAGGCCTGAAGCTGGTCTGGTACCGCACCGCCGCCAAGCAGGCGCAGTCCAACCTGTTGCCATACATCGTCGAGGTGATCGCTGCCGACAAGCCGGGCATCCTGTTCCAGCTGGCCGATTTCTTCGACCGCCAGGGCATCACCATCGAGAACCTGCAGAGCACCCGCTACCGCGCCATGCAGACCGGTGCGGAGATGTTCAGCGCGCAGGTCACCATCGGCGTGCCGGCCAACATGCACATCGCCGCGCTGCGCGACGATTTCCTCGAGTTCTGCGACCACCTGAACCTGGACGCGATCATGGACCCGATGAAATTCTGATCGGAAGTGCGGATTTTTCGCGCGCCTCTCACGGGCGCGTGGCGTTTCATGCAATTGTCGTAGAAACAACCCAGGCTCGACAGAAGGACCTCATGAACAACGGCGATACCCTGGACAGCACTACCCTCTCCCTGCCGCTGGCACTGTCCGGTGGCAACCAGGCCACCCTCGGCGACTATGCCGGCCAGTGGCTGGTGCTGTACTTCTACCCCAAGGACAGCACGCCCGGCTGCACCACCGAAGGCATCGACTTCAACGCGCTGCTGCCGAAGTTCAAGAAGGCCGGTGCGGTCGTGCTCGGTGTCTCGCGCGACTCGGTGAAGTCGCACGACAACTTCTGTGCCAAGCAGGGCTTCAGCTTCCCGCTGGTCAGCGATGGCGACGAAGCGCTGTGCACCGCCTTCGACGTGATCAAGATGAAGAACATGTACGGCAAGCAGGTACGTGGCATCGAGCGCAGCACCTTCCTGATTTCCCCCGACAGCCGCATCGTGCAGTCCTGGCGCAAGGTCAAGGTTGCCGGCCATGCCGATGCCGTTCTCGCCGAACTGAAGGCCTCCCAGTCCAAGTGAGTCCCACTGCCTACTGTGTCTGCCATCACCCTGCCCCGCAGCAGGCCGTGGTGGTTTTTCCCTGTCCGTAACCAGGAATCGACGATGACCCGAGGCAAGCGCATCTACGTGCTGGATACCAACGTGCTGATGCACGATCCCACCGCGCTGTTCAAATTCGAGGAGCACGACGTCTACCTGCCCATGCAGGTGATCGAGGAGCTCGACAACGGCAAGAAGGGCACCTCCGAAGCGAGCCGCAACGCCCGCCAGGTGAGCCGCTTCCTCAACGAACTGGTGCAGGCATCGGGCCTGGACAACCTGGCCGACGGCATTCCGCTGCAGCGGCCCAATGGCCTGCAGCTGCGCGGCAAGCAGAGCGCGGGCAAGCTGCGCTTCCAGACCAGCCATTTCGATGCCGGCAAGAGCTTCGGCAAGGTCATTCCGGACAACGCCATCCTCGGCGCGATCCTGGCCCTGAAGGAAGAAACGCCGGACCTGCCGGTGGTGTTCGTTTCCAAGGACATCAACCTGCGGATCAAGGCCGCCATCGCCGGCATCGTGTCCGAGGACTACGAAAACGACCGCGCGCTGGACGATTTCAGCCTGCTCTACACCGGCGCCACCGAGCTGCCGGAAGACTTCTGGAAGCGCCACGGCGACGACCTGCGCAGCTGGAGCGACAAGGGCCGTACCCATTACGAAATCCTCGCGCAGGACGGCGAGGAGTGGTACCCGAACCAGTACGTCTACCTGCCCGGCGAAGACGAAGTCGAACTGCGCGTCAGCCGCGTGGTCGGCGACGGCAAGGTGGTGCTGTCGCTGGTCGATGATTTCCGCCACGGCAGCCACGCCGTGTGGGGCATCAGTGCGCGCAACCGCGAGCAGAACTTCGCGCTCAACGCACTGATGGACCCGGAGATCGACTTCGTCACCCTGCTGGGTACCGCCGGTACCGGCAAGACCCTGCTGGCACTGGCCGCCGGCCTGGCGCAGACGATGGACCAGCAGCGCTACCGCGAGATCATCATGACCCGCGCCACGGTCAGCGTCGGCGAGGACATCGGTTTCCTGCCGGGCACCGAGGAAGAGAAGATGACGCCGTGGATGGGCGCGCTGACCGACAACCTGGAAGTGCTCACGCACAACCAGGAAGGCGGCACCTGGGGCCGCCAGGCCACCAACGACCTGCTCGCCAGCCGCATCAAGATCCGCTCGATGAACTTCATGCGCGGCCGCACCTTCCTGTCGCGCTACCTGATCCTGGACGAGGCGCAGAACCTCACCCCGAAGCAGATGAAGACGCTGATCACCCGTGCCGGCCCCGGCACCAAGATCGTCTGCCTGGGCAACGTCGAGCAGATCGACACCCCGTACCTGACCGAAACCACTTCGGGCCTGACCTACGCGGTGGATCGCTTCAAGAACTGGCCGCATAGTGCGCACATCACCCTGCGCCGTGGCGAGCGTTCGCGCCTGGCCGATTACGCTTCGGAGGTGTTGTGAACCGCTGCACCCGCCTGCTGCTGCCCACGGCTGCGATCACCCTCGCAGCCGTGCTCGGCGCCTGCACCACTACGCGCGGCCCGGCCAGCGTGCCGACCGCCGAGCGCACCGGCCAGTCCTGGGTCGTCACCCGCCCGATCATCGCCGCGCAGGTGCTCGACACCTGCTCGCGGCCCAGCCCCGGCCGCGAGGCCGGGCGGGTCAGCGGCTACTGGGCACCCAGCCGGCAGCAGATCGATCAGCTGGAAGCGCGGCTGTCATCGCTTGAAGCACAGGTGCCGAAGGTGCTGGACTTCGACCGCCAGTACGTCGGCATCGAAAGTGCCGGCCAGCGGCTGATCTACATCAACGCCTTCCCGCACGACGACAGCGGCGTGAATCCCGCACGGGAAGCGATCCGCGCCTGCGATGGCGGAGCACAGTTCTGGGGCGCAGTGTTCGATCCGGCCAGCAACACCTTCAGCGAGCTGCAGTTCAACGGCGGCTTCGGCGGGCCCTGAGGGGCCTCGCCGATGGGAATACGCCTGCCCACCTGGGTCTGGATCGGTGCGGTCGCGCTCTCGTGCGTAGCCGGCATGGTCAACGTGGTCGGCTTCCTCGGTTTCGAGCACCAGGCGGTCAGCCACATGACCGGCAGTACCAGCCAGCTCGGCATGGCACTGGCCCAGGGGGACTGGCGCGCCGTCGGGCACCTGTGGGGGCTGCTGATCGCGTTCTCGCTGGGCGCGATGCTCAGCGGCCTGTTGATCCAGGACAGCGCCCTGCAACTGGGCCGGCGCTATGGCGTGGCACTGGCGCTGGAATCGGCGTTGCTGCTGATCGCCATTCCGCTTTTTGAACAACAGCAGATCTGGGGCGCGCTGGCCGCCGCCATGGCCTGCGGCCTGCAGAACGCGATGGCCACCACCTTCAGTGGCGCGGTGGTGCGCACCACCCACCTCAGCGGCATGTTCACCGACCTGGGCATCGGCCTCGGCCACCTGCTGCGCGGGCTGCCGCTGCAGGTGCGGCGCCTGACCCTCAGCGGACTGATCATCAGCGGCTTCCTCGCCGGCGGTGTCATCGGCGCCTGGCTGTTCGTACGCTGGCAATACGACGCCCTGCTCGCTCCGGCCCTGCTGACCGGCCTGACCGGGCTGGGCTATGTGCTGTACCAGCAGTGGGCACGTTGGCGGCATTGAGGGTTGCGCTGCGGGCGCCTGGGGGTCAGATCCCTTTTCCTGCGAAAAAGGGATCTGACCCCGCCTGACGGATCGAAGGCATCCACGCATGGCGTGGATCTACCCTCCCCTGCAGGACCACGGCACAATCGCCTGATGAGCCCGACCACTCCCGTTTCCGCCCTCACCATCGCCGGCTCCGACTCCGGCGGCGGCGCCGGCATCCAGGCCGACCTGAAGGCCTTCGCCGCGCATCGCGTGCACGGCCTTTCGGCGATCGCCGCGCTGACCGCACAGAACACCCGCGGCGTGACCGCCGTACATGTGCCACCGATCGACTTCCTGCGTGCGCAGCTGGACGCCTGCTTCGACGACTTCGACATCCACGCGGTGAAGCTCGGCATGCTGGCCAACGCCGAAGTGATCAACGCCGTCGCCGACGCACTGGAGAAGCATCGTCCGCCCCACGTGGTGCTGGACCCAGTGATGGTCGCCACCAGCGGCGCACGCCTGATGGAAGACAGCGCATTGCAGGCCATGCGTGAGCGCCTGATCCCGCTGGCCACGCTGATCACCCCCAACACGCCGGAAGCAGAACTGCTGGTCGGCCGGAAGATCAGCAACGGCGAAGACGCAGAACAGGCCGCCTCGGCCCTGCTCGACCTCGGAGCTGGCGCAGTGCTGCTCAAGGGCGGCCACCTGCTGGAAGGCAATCGCGTGATCGACCGCTATTTCGACGGCGTCAGCAGCGAAGAATTCATCCATGCGCGCCTGCCACTGGACGCGCACGGTACCGGCTGCACGTTGGCTTCGGCCATTGCTGCGCAGCTGTGCAATGGCCTGAGCCTGGCCAATGCCTGCGAAGCCGGCATCGACTACGTTGCACGTGGGCTGCAGCAAGGCTATGCGCCGGGCCGCAGCGAAGTGCTGGTGCTCGACCATTTCGGCGCGGCACCGCACGCATGAGCCTGACGCCGCGCATCCTCGCCGTGCAGTGCAACGACGGCCATCGCTACGAAGTGATCGCCTGCGTGCCCGCAGAGGCCATCGCGCGCCTGCTGTGGCTGCCCGCGCTGGGCGTGGCTGCGCGCCACTATCTGCCGCTGGCGCAGGCACTGGCAGCGAGGGGCGTGGCGGTCTACCTGCATGAGTGGCGCGGCAACGGCAGCAGCTCGCTGCGGCCATCGCGCACGCGGGACTGGGGCTATCGGGAAGTACTCGAACAGGATCTACCGGGCAGCCAGGCCGTTCTGGCTGCAGCGGATGACGAGGCTGGCGCCCTGCCCTGGATCATCGGCGGCCACAGCCTTGGTGGGCAGCTGGCCTGCGTGCATGCAGGCCGCAATCCGCAGCACTTCAAGCGCCTGTGGCTGGCTGCCAGCGGCTCACCGTTCTGGCGCAGCTTCCCGCCAACACGGGGCTGGCTGCTGCCGCTGGTCTACCGCTTCCTGCCGTGGATCGCGCAACGCCAGGGCGTCCTGCATGGCCGTCGCCTTGGCTTCGGCGGCACCGAGGCGCGCGGCCTGATCGCCGACTGGGCGCGCGTCGGCCTGAACAACCATTACGCCGCGGTCGGCATGGACGAAGACCTCGACGCGCAGATGGCGCGCGTGCATGGCAGCGCGCAGGCGGTGCTGATGGAACATGACTGGCTGGCACCGACCGGATCGATGCAGACGCTACTGGCGAAACTGCCGAATGTGGTCGCGCAGCTGCGCGTGCTGTCCGCGCAGGAACTGGGTACGCACGCCGATCACTTCGCCTGGCTGAAGGCCCCGGACGCCGTGGCTGACAGCTTTTTCATTCAGTTGGATGAAAATTTTCACAAAACTGTTGACGGTGCGCGCCGACATCCGCATAATTCCGCTCCTGTCGCAGGGCGCCCGTAGCTCAGTTGGATAGAGTACCTGGCTACGAACCAGGCGGTCGGGAGTTCGAATCTCTCCGGGCGCACCACTCGACAGGTTTCCAGCATCCGCCGCTGGAAATGAAGTAAAATTAAGCAGTAAATTGATTGTGTACCGCGCGCCCGTAGCTCAGTTGGATAGAGTACCTGGCTACGAACCAGGCGGTCGGGAGTTCGAATCTCTCCGGGCGCACCATACACAGTCAACACAACAAGTTTATGTAATTGGCGCCCGTAGCTCAGTTGGATAGAGTACCTGGCTACGAACCAGGCGGTCGGGAGTTCGAATCTCTCCGGGCGCACCATTACACCGAAACAGCAGGCCTCGGCCTGCTGTTTTTTTATGCGTGTTTTTCGGCAGGGCTGCGCCCTGCACCTGCAGAGGCCACGGCCGGAGCAACAGCAACAGCTGGCATTCCGAGGGATGGCGGGGCGGCATGGGCAGGCAGGACACGCCGTAAACCCATCCATGGGGGCTCGATGGCGGCATCCATGCCGCCAACGGTCCTGCCTGCCCATGCCACCCCACCTCTGACAGATTTCAGCGATCTGGTAGATCCACGCCATGCGTGGATGGATCTCCATCGGAATCGAACATTTCGAATCGAGATCGAAAAGCATCCACGCATGGCGTGGATCTACCGTGTCGACCAAGGTCGACACCTACCAACAGCCGCAGGAATGTGTCGAAGGCGGGGTGGGTCCGGTTGCGGGAGTGTCCGCGGCATGGATGCCGCGGCCAAGCCCCCATGGACGGGTTTACGGCGTCTCCCGCAACCGGACCCACCCCGCCATCCCTCAGCAAACCAGCTTCTGCTGTTGCTGTTGCTGTTGCTCCAGCTCGTAGCGGGTGCAGGGCGCAGCCCTGCCGTACACCTACCCCCTGGCCATCGCCTGCCACCACTGCGACAGCAGCTCCGGCCTGCGCAGGCGTTCGCGCCACCAGCGCAATGCGGCGCCATCCTCACCGGTGCGCCAAGCCAGCCAGAAGGTCTCTTCCGGCTTGTGTTCCTCCACCTCGCGGATCACCAGCTGGCCACGCGCCACCGCAGCACGCGCGCACGGCTCGGGCAGGAAGCCGAAGCCCACGCCTTCGCATTGCAGCTTCAGCTTGCTGGCCATGTCCGGCACCGTCAGCATCTCCTGCCCCATCAACAGGCCGACCGTGCGTGGCAACAGCCGCCGCGCCGAATCGGAGACGGCGATCGCGCAGTGCTCGACCAGCTGCTCGCGCCCGAGCACGCCCGGTGCTGCAGCCAATGGATGATCGGGTGCGACCGCGAATACGAAATCCACCGTGCCCAGCGGCTCGACCACGTAACCGCCACCACTGGGCCCCTCGCCCGGCGCGCCGACCAGCAGGTCGGCCCGGCGATCCAGCAAGGCCTCCCAGGTACCGGACAGCGCCTCGCCGATCAACCGCAGCCGGGTCGGCGCCTCGGCCTCACGGAAGGCGGCGATGTCCGGCCCCAGCAGCCAGGTCGGGAACACCGAGTCCACCGCCAGGGTCAGCTCGGTCTCCCAGCCCGACGCCACCCGGCGCACCCGCAGTTCCAGCTCGCGTGCGGCGCGCAGCAGATGACGGCCCTCGTCCAGCAGCGCGCGACCGGCCTCGGTCGGCTCGGCGCGCGGGCCGACCCGGTCGAACAACTGAACGCCCAGGTCCTCCTCCAGCTTGGCTACGGTGTAGGAGATGGTCGAGGGCACCTTGTGCAGGGCCTTGCCGGCGCCGGCAAACGAGCCGCGGCGGTCGATGGCGTCCAGGATCTGCAGGGCATCGAGGCTGAGCTTGAGCATTCGAATTTTTCGATGATGGCTGTCAAAACTATCCGTTTTTCAAACCCTGGGCGCAAGCGGATACTTCTCTCCAACGGGGAAACACAGCGGCTACCAGCCCACCCCGCCCCATCGAAACCATCGAACAAGGAGATTCCATCATGCTGCAGATCCGCAAGAGCGCTACCCGTGGCCTGGCCGAGCATGGCTGGCTGTCCTCGCGCCATACCTTCTCCTTTGCCAACTACTACGACCCCCGCTACGTCAGCTTCGGCCCGCTGCGGGTGATCAACGAAGACAAGGTGATCGGCGGACAGGGCTTCGGCACCCACGGCCACAGCAACATGGAGATCATCTCCTACGTGCTGGGCGGTGCGCTGGAACACAAGGACTCGATGGGCACCGGTTCGGTGCTGCGCTACGGCGACGTGCAGCGCATGAGCGCCGGCAGCGGCGTCACCCACAGCGAGTTCAACCACTCGGCCGACGAGACCGTTCACTTCCTGCAGATCTGGATCTTCCCGGATGCGGAGAACATCGCGCCGTCCTACGAGGAGACCCACTTCACGCCGGACAGCAAGCGCGGCCAGCTGCGCCTGATCGCTTCGCCGGACGGTGCCGACGGTTCGCTGCGCATCCATCAGGACGCCCGCATCTTCGCCACCATTCTCGATGGCGGCCAGAAGCTGCACCACGCTCTCGGCAACGGTCGTGGCGCGTACGTGCAGGTGGCGCGTGGCCAGCTGCAGGTGAACGGCATCACCCTGGAAGCCGGTGATGCGCTGCAGGTCAGCGACGAAGCGCAGCTGACCCTGGAGAACGGCAACGACGCCGAAGTGCTGGTGTTCGACCTGCCGCTGTAACGACAGCGCCCGCGATGCCATCACGCATCGCGGGCGTCTTTGTAGAGCCGAGCCCATGCTCGGCTGCGGTTGGCAGCCAGCCGAGCGTGGGCTCGGCTCTACAGGACCGGCGTCAGAACCTGTAATTCAGGCTCAACCGCACATTGCGCGGCTCGCCCCAGGTGTAGGTGCTGTACCAGCTGAAGATCGTGTAATACCGCTTGTCCAGCAGGTTGTTGACGTTGAGCGTGGCCGACAGGCGATCGTTGAATTCATAGCGCGCCATCGCATCGAGCAGCCAGTACGGCTGGGTGCGATGCACGACCTGCGCACCGGTGGCCGGGTTGCTGATCTCGCCGAACGTGGAATCCTGCCAGCGCGCGCCACCGCCCAGCGTCAGGCCCTTCCAGTCGCCACGCAGGCGATAACTGGTGTGCAGGCTGAACTGGTTTTCCGGCTCCAGCGTGGTGACCTTGGCACCGGCCTGGCGGGCGATCTTGTGCGAGAAGCCACCCTGCACCTGCCAGCCCTCGGCCAGCTGGCCCGACATCTCAAGCTCGTAGCCCTTGGTACGCACGCCCATCAGGGCGCGATAGGCATCCTGCCCGTCCGGCGTCTTGCCGCCGGTGGGCTGGGCGAAGTTGTCCTGGTCGAGCTGGAACAGCGCCGCACTGGCGTTGAAGCGCCCATCGAGGAACTCGGCCTTCAGGCCCATCTCATAGCTGCGGCCTTCAAGCGGATCCAGCGCCTTGCCCTGCTCGTCACGTTCGCTGTGCGGCTTGAAGATGGTGCTGTAACTGGCATACACCGAGTAGTGCTCGCCAAGGTCATAGACCACACCGGCATATGGCACGAACACGCCGGTCTCGCGCGTGCCCGGCGAGCGGTAGCTGGCCAGGCGGCTGCCCACGATCACCTTCAGTGGATCGGCCACGTCGAAACGACCGACCACATAGACGCCGTTCTCGCGCGTCACTTCATTGTTATCGTAGCTGCGCTGCCATTGCGGCTCCGCAATGTCGCCCTGCCATGCGCGGTAATCGGGCACCTCGGTCGGATAGCCGGGCTGCGGCGAGTAACCGGTATTGGTCCAGCGCTTGCGCGAGGCGCTGCCACCGACCACCAGCTCATGCTCGCGGCCGAACAGGCCGAAATGACCGCTCAGGTAGAAGTCGGCCGCGTTGCTGACAGTCTTGCCAACGTACTTGCCCAGCCACAACGACACGCCTTCGCCGGTGACCGGATCGGGATTGCCACCGGCCGCACCCGCCAGCGCCGCGTCATAGCCGTTGACCTGGTGGTTGAGCTGCAGCTTGGCCACCCAGTCGTTGGCGAAGGTGTGCTCGAGCGTGGCAAAGCCGGTGCGAACATACTGGCGCCAGCCACTCCAGCGGGTGCCGTTGTTGAACGAACGCGGCATGTCATTGAAGTTGCCGGCACTGTCCAGCAGCGGAATGCCGCCCCAGGTCGAACCCTTCGGGTCGCTGTCCATCGCATCGCCACCCACGGTCAGCAGCGTGCGCTCGCCCAGATCGGCTTCCAGCACCGCGTAGCCGACCTTGCTGGTGCGCTGGTAGTAATCGAGATTGGAATGCTTGTCCTGCCAGGCGCCCACTGCACGACCGCGCACGCGTCCATCGGCGGTCAACGGGCCGCCGACATCGATCTCGGCACGGTAGTCATCCCAGCGCCCCACACCCAGCGTCGCGCTGCCGGCGAAGTCCTTGCCCGGCTTCTTGCGCACCAGGTTGATGGTCGCGCCGGGATCTCCCATGCCGGTCAACAGACCGGTGGCGCCCTTGAGCACCTCGATGCGGTCATAGATGGCGGTATCACTGAGCGTGTTGCCCGCCGAGTAGGCCGAGTCACGCGACATCGGGATGCCGTCGTACTGGAAGTTCTGCACGGCGAAGCCACGTGCGTAGTACTCGGTGCGCTCGCTGTCGTAGGTGACGATGCTGATGCCAGGGGTCACCCGCATCACGTCATCGATGCCGTGCAGGCCGAAGTCATCCATCTCGGCACGGGTGATCACGCTGATGGTCTGCGGAGTCTGCCGCGGCGTCAGCACCAGGCGGGTGGCGGTGGCGATGGTGCCCGGCGTATAGGCGCCGCTGCCTTCGGTGATGGTGCCCAGCTGGTTGGCCGTGACCTGCACCGTCTGCAGGGTCTGCGAGGCGGGTGCCTGGCGATCCTTGTCCGGTTCGGTCGCGGACTGCGCGGCAGCCATTGCGCTGCTGCCCAACAATGCAACCAGCAGGCTCTGCGCGAGCACCTGCGGCAGCAGGCGGCGACGCGGCAATGAGGACGGAAGACGGACAACGGGCACGTACAGCACGACAGGACCTCCACGATCGGGTGGGATCCTCTGGCGGCGGCTGGAGGCAGGATGGGAACGCGGCCGGACAGCCGCAGGCGCAGGAGTGTACTCCCCTGCGCCCCGGCTGTCGTGCAGCGTGCCGTCGTGCTGCGCTGCTGGGGCTCAACCGCCGATGGCGGCGCAGGCCTCCAGGATCAACGCGGTGACCTCCCTGGGCTTCGATGCCAGCGAGGCATGGCTGGCATCCAGCTCCAGCAGGCGCTTGGGCTGCATCCGTCCGGCCATGGCCTTCTGGTTTTCCGGTGCGATCATGCGGTCATGGCGGGAGAGCTGGTACCAGCTTGGCTTGTGCTTCCATGCAGGGTCGCTCACCGTATCGCCAAAGGTGCTGGCCAGCGGCGCCTTCTGGGTCACCGCCATCACCCGGCCTTCGTCGTCGCTCAGGTCCTGGCAGAAGCTCTCATGGAACTTGTCGGCACGCAGCCACAGGTAGCCGTCGCTGTCCGGGGCCAGGTTCGGCGCCGCTTCCGGAAGATGCTGCTGGGTGATGCCGCCGGGGCTCTCACCTGCATCGGGAGCAAAGGCGGCGATGTAGACCAGGCCCTTCACATTGGCCTCGTTGCCGGCCTCGCTGATCACTGCGCCGCCGTAGGAGTGGCCGACCAGCAGCACCGGTCCATCGATCTGGCGGATCATTTTCCGGGTGCGCCCTGCGTCGTCGGCCAACGACGTGAGTGGCAGTTCCACCGCCTGCACGCGGTCGTGGCCATTGCGATGCAGTTCCAGGATCACCTTGGCCCAATGTGCGGCCCCGCCCCAGAATCCATGGACGAGGAGGATGGTCGGTGTCGTGCTCATGAACAGGTCTCCGGCAGCGGCCGGCGGGATGCCGACCGTGCAGCCACTGTCCGTGCATGGCGTTAATCACTGGTGACGCAATCGGGTCACTGCAATCGTATGCGTCGTCCGATGTCATGCATGGCACTTGCCGAACCCGACTGGAACCGTTTTCATGGCGATTCCCTGGAGCTTCGCGCCGCGCATGACGCCTTCATCCCCACGTGCCCAGCAGCACGCCACCCGTGCTGCCTTCTTCATTCCCGGATTCGCCACCGCTGCATGGGCACCGATGGTGCCTTACGCCAAAGCCAAGGCCGGGCTGTCCGATGCCAGCCTCGGTGCCGTGCTGCTGTGCCTCGGCCTCGGCTCGCTGCTGGCGATGCCGCTGGCGGGCGCATTGACGGGGCGGCTGGGCTGCCGCCGGGTAATGGTGATCACCTGCGCGATGATGCTGTGCGCCCTGCCCCTGCTGGTACTGGCACCGACGCCACTGGCACTGGGGGCGGCACTGTTCGTGTTCGGTGCAGGCGTCGGCGCCCTGGACTGCGCGATGAACATGCAGGCAGTGGCCGTCGAACGCGATGCCGGGCGGCCGATGATGTCGGGCTTCCATGCCTTCTACAGCATCGGCGGCTTCGTCGGCGCCGGCTGCATGACCGGCCTGCTTGTGCTTGGAACACCGTTGTGGATGGCCGCGCTGGCTTCGGTGACGGCACTGCTGCTGGTGGCGGCGCTCTCGGCGCCGCACTGGCGCCCGCAACGGATCCTGCATGAGGGGCCGTTGCTGGCGTTGCCGCATGGCGTGGTGCTGTTCATCGGCGTGCTGGCCTTCGTGGTGTTCCTCGGCGAAGGCTCGATGCTGGACTGGAGCGCGGTGTTCCTGGCCGAAGTGCGAGATGTGCCGCGCGACCAGGCCGGGGCTGGCTTTGCGGTGTTCACCCTGGCAATGACCGCGATGCGTTTGTTCGGCGATGGCATCGTCGAGCGCCTCGGTCGTACCCGCACGATCGTCATCGGCGGCATCACCGCAGCGGCCGGTTTCAGCCTGGCCACGCTGGTGCCGTCGTTCCCGGTGGCACTGGCCGGCTACGTGCTGGTCGGGCTGGGCTGCGCCAACATCGTGCCGGCGCTGTTCTCGATGGCCGGCCAGCAACGGGTGATGCCGGAGAGCATCGCCATCACCGCAGTCACCACGCTGGGGTACGCCGGCATCCTCGCCGGCCCGGCAGCCATTGGTGCGCTGGCTCACGCCACCAGCCTCGGCTTCGCCTTCCTGTGCGTGGCCGCCCTGCTGCTCGGCGTAGCCGCCTCCGCCCGCGCACTGGCACAACGCCTGCCCTGACATAAAAAGGGGACGGAGGGGATCAAGTCGTTTCCAACGCAGGTGTGCGGGAAACGACTTGATCCCCTCCGTCCCGTTTTTCAGGTGTGGGTGAGCCACTCGGCCTGGGCTGGCAGCTGCGGGGCCGGACAGGCGCTCTTCGGGTGGTGCTCGTCGCGCGCCATCCAGTCGTCGACCACGCCGGCCAGCAGGTCCAGCCGCAGCGGCAGGGTGATGTGGTCCTCGCCGCGCATCTCGATGTAGTGCGCGCGCGGGTTGGCCAGGGCCAACTCGCGGCCCTGGCTGACCGGAATGTGCTGGTCGCCCTGCCCGTGCAGCAACAGCACGCAGGCGCGGGTATCGGCCAGCGCGCGGGCCACGTCCACACGGTCCAGATCGACGTCGATGCGGCGGCTGGCGGCGGCGATCACCTGGTTGATGTCCTGGCCGCCATAGCGCCAGCGCGCGTAGGAGGCCACCGCCTGCGCCTTCAGGCCTTCCGGCTGCAGCCCCATCAGGTGCGGAATCATCGTGCGGATGGCCACGCCTGCGTTGGCGAACGATTCCATCGCCACCACGCCTTCCACCTGGTCCCCCAGCTTGTCGGCGGTGAACACCGCCGTGGCCGCGCCATACGACACGCCGAACAGATACAGCGGGCCGGTCACTTCGCCGCGTGCACGCAGTTCGCTGATCACATCGACCACATCGTCCGATTCGTAGGTGCCATAGCCGGACGGCCCCGCACCGGACTGGCCATGGTTGCGCAGGTCGAGCGTGACCACGCGGTAGCCGGATTCGGCCAGCTGCAGCGACCACGGCAACATCGAATCACCGTTCATCATCCACCCGTGCAGCAGCACCACGGTGCCGCGCGGCGCCTGCGCACGGAACGGCTGCGGTACCGCCAGGCTCAGGCCGGTATCCAGCGGCAGGCCGTTCTCGTGGCGCTGCGGCAGGTAGCGGTAGCGCGCGCCGTAATCCCCCGGGTCGAACACGCGCCAGAAGATCGGCACGCCATCGCGACCCGGTGCGAAGCCATGGCGGTTGGGCAGTTCGGCAATGGCCGCGGCGATGCGCGGGCGATCGAGCAGGGTCGACACGCCACCCGGCGCGATCAGCCGATCGGCGAGCGAGGTGGACGACGCGTTGATCGAGGAAGAGCATGCAGCCAGCCACAGGCCGGCGCACGCCAGCAACAACAGCAGCAGGCGCTTCATGGGCAATCGGGGAAAAGGTGCGACAGCGTGGCAGGTTAGCGACGCGGGCACGGGCCATCTATCGCGCATGGATGACGGCTTGATGACAACGCAGGAACGATTCAGCTTGGTGTACAAGCTGTATCCGTTCAGTCATTGATCCGGATCAGTGAACACGCGCGCGGGAATCTCCACAGTGCCGCCATGCGCACCTCGCTCAAGCTCGCCATTGCCCTGGCCGCCTCGCTGGCCGCCGCCTACGGCATCGCCCGCACCACGCCCTACTGGTTTGCGCCGCGGCAGACGGCGCAGGTCGATATCCACGACCCGACGCTGATCGCGCAGGGCCAGTACCTGTCGCGCGCCGCCGATTGCGCGGCCTGCCATACCGCACCGGGCGGCAAGCCGTTCGCCGGTGGCCTCGGCATGCAGACGCCGATGGGCACGATCTACTCGACCAACATCACGCCCGATCCGCAGACCGGCATCGGTGCCTACGATTACGCCGACTTCGAGCGCGCGGTGCGCCGTGGCATCCGCCACGATGGCCAGCCGTTGTATCCGGCCATGCCGTACGCCTCGTATGTGATCGCCAGCGATGCCGAGGTCAAGGCGCTGTACGCCTACTTCATGGGCTCGGTGCAGCCGGTGAAGCAGGACAATGCCGACAGCACCATCCCGTGGCCGGCCAACATGCGCTGGCCACTGGCCTGGTGGCAGCTCCTGTTCGCACGCCCGCGCAGCTTCAACCCGGATCCGAAGCTGGATGCCGGCCAGCAGCGCGGCGCTGAACTGGTTGAAGGCCTGGCCCATTGCGGTGCCTGCCATACGCCACGCGGCCTGGCCTTCCAGGAAAAGGCCATGGCCGACGATGGCAGCCGCCAGTTCCTGTCCGGTTCGGTGCTGGAAGGCTGGTATGCGAAGAACCTGCGCAATGAATCGACCGGCCTGGCCAGCTGGAATGAAGGCGAGATCGTCGACTTCCTGCGCACTGGCCGCACCGATCGTTCGGCGGCTTTCGGTGGCATGGCCGATGTGGTCGAGCACAGCACGCAGTACCTGTCCGATGCTGACCTGCTGGCGATGGCGCGCTACCTGAAGCAGCTGCCCGCCCGCGAAGGGCGTAGCGCGCAGTGGTCGCCCGGCACCGATACGACCACCGCCGCACTGCGCAGCGGCGACTACCGCGTGGCCGGTTCCCTCGCCTACGCCGAGCACTGCCAGGCCTGCCATCGCGCCGACGGCCGCGGCATGCCGCGCGTCTATCCGGCCCTGGCCGGCAACTCGATCGTGTTCGCTGACGATCCCAGTTCGCTGGTGCAGGTGACCCTGATCGGCGGCCGCACGCCGCATACGCCGCATGACCGCATGGCCTTCACCATGCCCGGCTTCGAGCAGCTGCCGAACGCGCAGCTGGCACAGATCCTGACCTTCATCCGCAGCAGCTGGGGTAACCAGGCCAGCGCGGTGAGCGAGGTCGACGTGGCGCGGATGCGCCGGGTGGTGCGCGACAAGCCGGTGCACTACGTTCCGCAGGAGGCCGCACGATGAAGCGTTCGCGCAGACGTTCCCGCCTGCTGATCGGCAGCGCGATCACCATGGCGCTGCTGGCCGGTGCTGGCACCCTTGCCTATCGCCACCTGTACCCGGACCTGGATGCCGCCGTGGCCAGCACGATCGATATCCTCGATGCGCAGGGCAAGGTGGTCGGCCACTACCAGGCGCCCAGCGCCGAAGAGATCGCCGGGCTGGGCAATGCCGAATCGGTGATGCTCGGTCGCCGCCTCCTCAACGAAACCGCGCGACTGCTGCCGGACAACGTCGGCAACGATCTGAACTGCAATTCGTGCCACATGGCCGAAGGCAAGCGACCGTTCGGCAACCACTACTTCAACACCGGCGGTGGTGCCTATCCGCGTTACATGCCGCGCCCGGGCAAGATGATCGGGCTGGCCGAGCGCATCAATGGCTGCCTGCAGCGTTCGATGAACGGCAAGCCGCTGCCGAAGGACGCGCCGCAGATGCGCGCGATGCTCGACTACATGGCGTGGCTGAGCAGTCCTGTACCAGACGGTGCAAAGGTCGCCGCCCCAAGCGAAGGACCGATCGACAGCACACTGACCCCGGACCCGAACCGTGGCCAGGCGCTGTACGCCGTGCAGTGCGCAGCGTGTCACGGCGACAACGGCGAAGGCCGGCGCGACGCCAGCGGTGACATCGCCTTCCCACCGCTGTGGGGCGACCACAGCTTCAACATCGGCGCCGGCATGGCGCGCCTCTACAAGGCCGCCGGTTTCGTCAAGCACAACATGCCACCGGCAGTGACCCGCGAGCCCCCGCTCGGGCAGCAGGTGATGCCCGACCAGGATGCGGTGGACATCGCCAGCTACTTCATCAACCAGCCGCGGCCGGACTTCGCCAACAAGGCCAAGGACTGGCCGCGCGACCCGAAACCCAAGGACGCGCGGTACTGACAGGCAAGCGGCCGGAGGCACCGGCCGTCACACAACACGGTTCCTGCATCTCTACGTCATGCCGATGTCATTGGCGCTGCCGACACTCCGGGGCTTCCCTCTGCTGAAGGTCCGGTTTCGATGCGAACGATTGCGCGCTTTCCCCGTGTTTCGCTGCTTGCCCTGCTGATCGCCCCTGCACTGGACGCCCTGGCCGAAGCACCGCAGGGCGACGCGGCCGAGGCGCGCAGCACTGATGCCCGCACCCTGGACCAGGTGCAGGTGATCGGCCAGGCCACCAGCTACGCCAAGACCTCGGTGCGCGCGGAAACACTCAACCGGCAGACGGTGATGAGCAGCGTCAACGACGCGCTCAATGAAGTGCCGGGCGTGGTGGTCAGCGAGGCCGATGCCACCGGTTCGTCGGTGTGGGGCACGCAGATCAGCATGCGCGGCTTCGTCACCAACCGCGATACGCAGCAGATCGGCACCACCATCGACGGCCTGCCGAACGGTGGTTCGGGCTACGGCGGTGGCTCGCTGGCCAACCGCTACATCGACACCCTCGATCTGGAGACGGTGGAAGTCAGCCAGGGCACCGCCGATATCTCCTCGCGCTCGAACGAGGCGCTGGGCGGCACGCTCAACTTCCTCACCAGCGATCCGCTGCAGGACAGCCGCCTGCGCTTCGTGGTCGGTGCCGGTGACAACGATGCGCGCAAGTACTACGTGCGCTACGACACCGGCCTGCTCGGCGGCCACACACGCGCCTGGGTCAGCGCCTCATCGTCCAAGGTGCACGACTGGATCGACGGCACCGGCCACGCCAGCAACGATCACATCGCCGGCAAGTTCATCACCGAACTGGACCGCTGGACGCTGACCGGCTACCTGTCCTACAACGATGCCGACGAACCGGAGTACACCAGCGTTTCGCCGAAGGGCTTCGCCACCAACCCGGAGCGCGACAACCTGGTCGGCACCCTGACCGGCATCCCGTACCTGGACCAGAACTACCGTTCCGGTTCGCGTGCGCTGCGCGAGAACACCTTCGGCTACCTGCGCGCGGCGTTCGATGGCGGCAATGGATTCAAGGCCTCGGTGGCCGCCTACGGGCACCGCATGCAGGGCCGCGGCGACTGGCTGCCGCCGTACCTGGCGCAGGTCAGCGATGACGGTGCCGGCCGCCCCGAGTCGGAGTACATCGGTGGAAAGACCGTGTACGGCGGCAGCAACCGCGGCCAGATCTTCTTCGTCAATCCCGACGGCAGCGCCGCGCAGCGCCTGGCCAGCTGCACGCCGCGGTTGGGCTTCACCGCCGAGTACGATCCGAACTGCTACGCCGGCAACGTGCTGGGCGCGCAGTCGTACCGCCACACCCACTACGACAATGATCGCATGGGCGTGACCGCCGACGTCGAATGGCGCCAGACGTTTGGCGCGGTCGACAACACGATCCGCGGCGGCCTGTGGGTGGAGAAGCTGGACCGTTCGGCGCGCCGCGACTGGCATCGCCTGCTCAATGTCGGCCAGAGCATCGACTTCGACC
Organism: Stenotrophomonas sp. 59; assembly: GCF_030291095.1. NCBI lineage: Bacteria > Pseudomonadati > Pseudomonadota > Gammaproteobacteria > Lysobacterales > Lysobacteraceae > Stenotrophomonas > Stenotrophomonas sp. 59. The sequence continues at coordinate 1,701,624 of NZ_CP127408.1, read as the reverse complement.
ACCAGCCGTACTGGGTGCAGTTCGAGGACAAGTACAAGGTTGACGAGCAGATGTACTACGTCGAGGACGTGGCCCGCTTCGGCCCGTTCAGCGCGCGCCTGGGCGTGAAGCAGTTCTTCGTCGACCAGTCGCGCCGCCGCGTGATCGGTGCCAGTGAGCACGTCACCTCCGATTCCAAGTCCGATCCGCTGCTCTCCACCGGCTTCACCTGGGCACCCGGCGTGGAAGGCATGGAGCTGTTCGCCGGCTTCTCGCAGAACTTCGCCGCGATTCCGTCCGGCGTGCTTGGCGAGACCGACCCGCAGCGCTTCCGCAACGTCGAGCCCGAAACCGCCGACAACATCGAAGTGGGCATGCGCATCAGCCGCTGGCCGCTGACCGCCTCGGTCACGCTGTACAACATCAAGTTCGACAACCGCATCGTCTACCTGCCGGCGGGCTTCGTCAGCGGCATCGATTACCTCGGCGAGACCGACGGCGTCTACGAGAACTTCGGTGGCGTGGAAAGCAACGGCCTGGAAGCGGCGTTCGGCTATGGCTGGGACAATGGCTGGCGGATCAACGCGGCCTACACCTACAACCGCTCCAAGTACCTGGGCAGTGGCAATGCCGCCCGCGATACCCAGCTGGGCATCGTCGACGGTGCCAAGGTGATCGGCCAGCCGGAGAACACCCTGGTGCTGTCGGCCGACTGGCAGGGCGCCAACTGGAACTTCGGCCTCTCCGGCCGTTACCTGGGCACGCGCTACCTCGATGCCGCCAACGTCAACAAGCTGCCCTCGGCCACCGTGTTCAACGCCAACATCGGCTTCGATCTGCAGGGCCTGTCGCCGCGCCTGAAGGGCATGGGTGCCAACCTGGTGGTGAGCAACCTCACCGATAAGCGGTATCTTGCAGGGGTGGACGGCCGCGACAACGCCTTCATCGGCGCTCCGCGCACCGTCGGCATCTCCTTCCGCGTGGACCTGTGAGTGAGCCCGTGACCGATATCGGCCGACGCCGGTTGTTGCAGGCCGGCGTCGCCGCCGGCCTTTCCCCGCTGCTGCCCAGCATCGCCCGGGCCGCAGCGATCGCCCCCGCCGCGCAGACGCGCAGCCTGGAAGACCTGCAGCACATCGTGGTGTTCATGCAGGAGAACCGTTCGTTCGACCACTACTTCGGCACGCTGCCGGGCGTACGTGGCTTCGGTGACCGGTTCGTCGCCCCGGCCGCCGCGCTGGAAGCGGGTGGCCGCACCCGCAGCCTGTGGCTGCAGCCTGATGCCAGCGGCAAGCGTGCGATCGCGCCCTTCCCGCTGGATACCGCCGCGCATTTCGGCTACATGCGCGTGGAAGGCACGCCGCATACCTGGCCCGATGCGCAGCGCGCCTGGGACCACGGGCGCATGGGGCAATGGCCGAAGGCCAAGCAGAACCACTCGATGGGCTACTTCCAGCGCAACGACCTGCCGTTCCAGTTCGCGCTGGCCGATGCCTTCACGATCTGCGATGCGTACCACTGCGCGATGCAGGCCGGCACCAACCCGAACCGGGTGTTCCTGTGGACCGGTCACAACGATGCGCAGGCCCGCGCGGGTGGCCCGGTGATCGCCAACTCGCACGACAACTTCCCCGAACACGGCGGGCATCCGGCGTCGTACCGCTGGACCAGCCATGTCGAGCGCCTGCAGAAGGCCGGCGTGTCCTGGCAGATCTACCAGGACATGGCCGACAACTTCACCGACAACCCGCTGGCCGGCTTCGAGGCGTTCCGTCGGGCCTACAGCGCTGCGCCCGGGCATGATCCGCAGCTGCGCGCACGCGGTGTCAGCACCCGTGGCCTGCCACAGCTGCGCCAGGATGTGCTGGACGGGCGCCTGCCGCAGGTCAGTTTCATCATTGCCGACGCTGCCGGCAGCGAACATCCTGGCCCGTCCAGCCCGGCACAGGGCGCGGCCTATACGGCACGCGTGCTGGACGCGCTGACCGCCGATCCGGAGGTGTGGAGCCGCACCGCCCTGCTGCTGATGTTCGACGAGAACGACGGCTTCTTCGACCATATGCCGCCACCGGCCCCTCCCTCGCCGGTGAACGGTGGATGGGCAGGTGCCTCGTCGGTCAGTACCGAGGGCGAGTATCACCGTCATCCCGCACCGGGCGACGAGAAGTACGATGCCGCCGAGCTGCGCGGACGCCCGTATGGTCTCGGTCCGCGCGTGCCGCTGTACGTCATCTCGCCGTGGAGCCGCGGCGGCTGGGTCGATTCGCAGGTGTACGACCACACCTCGGTCATACGGCTGATCGAACGTCGCTTCGGCGTGGCCGCACCGGACATCTCGCCGTGGCGCCGCGCCGTCTGCGGTGACCTGACGGGCGCCTTCGACTTCGCCCAGCGTGATACCCGTCCGTTCGTGCGCGGCCTGCCCGATGTCAGCGCGGTGGCGGCACGTGCGGCAGCCCTGCCGGGGCGTACCGTGCCGGCGCTGCCGGAGGGACTGAAACCGGCGAAACAGGAAAGCGGCGTGCGCCCTGCACGTGCCCTGCCCTATCGGCCGCAGGCATCGATTGCTGAGGTCGACGCCTCGGGCGTGGATCTGGCGTTGTCCTGCGAAGGCGCGGCGGCGGTGTTGCATGTCTACGACCGGCTGCGGCTGGACGCGGTGCCACGCCGCTACACGCTGCTGCCGGGCATGCCGCTGCGCGAGCGCTGGCCGCTGGACGCCCAGGGCCGCTATGACCTGTGGCTGCTCGGCCCGAACGGCTTCCACAGGCACTTCAAGGGCAGCGCCAAGGCATCCGCTGTGCAGGCCACGGTCGAGCGTGCGGATGGCCAGCTGCGGCTGCACCTGCGCAATATGGGTGACAGCGCGCAGCAATTGCGCGTGCATGCCGGTGCCTATACCGGGCACATGCCCGAGCAGACGCTGGCGCTGCCGGCGCATGCCGAGACCTCGCTGGCCTGGGATGCGGCCCCTACCGCAGGCTGGTACGACCTGCAGCTCAGCGCGGGTGAAAGTGTGCTGCGCCTGGCCGGACGCGCCGAGGATGGCCGCCCCGGCACCAGCGACCCGGCAATGGGCAGCGAGCCACTGCGGTTCGATCACGATTGAACCGCCGCGCTGTTGTGGAGTCGAGCATGGCTCGACTCTACACACGGGAAGCAACACTGGATTGGCGCAGACCCAAGCCGCGCCCGTCTACCCGCGATCCGGGCACGCACCTACGCTTGTCTTCTCGGTGGCCGCCACGGCCGCCCTTCGCGTCACGGCCCCGCCGTTGCGACCCCGCTCCAGTGCTGTGCGCCCTGCCGGTGTTGTCGCCCAGGCAGAAGTCCGACCGGCGCCCTCTGGAGACAGTCATGAACCAAGCCCTGATCCCCTTCGATACCGACCCGCTGGAAACACGGGAGTGGCGTGAATCGCTGGAGGCGGTGATGCAGGCCGGCGGCCGGCCGCGCGCGCATTACCTGATCGACCAGCTGAGCGATCTGGATGCCCAGCAGCACGGCGACCTGCATACCCGTGCCTGGACGGCCTACGTCAACACCATCCCGCCCGAGCGCCAGCCGGCCTACCCGGGCGACCTGGCCATCGAGCGCCGACTGAACGCGATGATCCGCTGGAACGCGATGGTGATGGTGCTGCGTGCCGGCAAGCATTCCAACGTCGGCGGCCACATCGCCACCTACCAGTCGGCGGCGGTGCTGTACGACGTCGGCTTCGATCATTTCTTCCGTGGCCGCACCGACACCTTCGACGGCGACATGATCTACATCCAGGGCCACTCCGCGCCGGGCATCTATGGTCGCGCCTACGTGGAAGGCCGCATCGATCCGGCACGGATGGACAACTTCCGCCGCGAAGCCGGTCGCGAAGGCCTGTCCTCGTACCCACACCCACGCCTGATGCCGGAGTTCTGGCAGTTCCCCACGGTATCGATGGGCCTGGGGCCACTCACCGCCGCCTACCAGGCGCGCTACATGCGTTACCTGGAATACCGCGGCCTGAAGGAACACCAGGGCCGCAAGGTCTGGGCCTTCCTCGGCGACGGCGAGATGGACCAGCCCGAATCGCTGGCGGCGATCTCGCTGGCCGGCCGCGAGCGGCTGGACAACATCGTGTTCGTGGTCAACTGCAACCTGCAACGCCTGGATGGGCCGGTACGCGGCAACGCCAAGGTCATCCAGGAACTGGAGGGCACCTTCCGTGCGGCCGGCTGGAACGTGATCAAGCTGATCTGGGGCAGCGGCTGGGACGACCTGCTGGCCCGCGACCACAGCGGCCTGCTGCGCCAGCGCATGATGGAGTGCGTGGACGGCGACTACCAGACCTTCAAGTCGCAGAGCGGCGCCTACGTGCGCGAACACTTCTTCGGCCGCTACCCCGAGCTGCTGGAGCTGGTCGCGCACATGAGCGACGACGATATCTGGGCGCTGGCGCGTGGTGGCCATGATCCGCAGAAGGTGTTCGCCGCCTACCAGCAGGCCGTGAACACCAGCGGCCGGCCGACGGTGATCCTGGCCAAGACGGTCAAGGGTTTTGGCATGGGCGAAGCCGGCGAAGGCCAGAACATCAACCACCAGCTGAAGAAGATGAGCGCCGACGCGGTGCGCGCCTTCCGTGACCGCTTCAACCTGCCGGTCAGCGACGACCAGCTGGAAGAAATGCCCTACCTGCGCCCCGAACCCGGCAGCGCCGAGGCGGCCTACTTCGCCGAGCGCCGCCGCATCCAGGGTGGCCAGCTGCCAGCGCGCCTGGCCAAGGTCGATCCGCTGCCGCTGCCACCACTGTCGATCTTCAACACCCAGCTGCAGGGCAGCGGCGATCGTGGCCAGTCCACCACCATGGGCTTCGTGCGCATCCTCACCAGCCTGCTGAAAGATCCGGACCTGGGCAGGCTGGTGATTCCGATCGTGCCCGATGAATCGCGCACCTTCGGCATGGAGGGCCTGTTCCGCCAGATCGGCATCCACTCCTACCTCGGCCAGCTGTACACGCCGCAGGATGCCGGCCAGCTGAGCTATTACAAGGAAGCCAAGGACGGCCAGATCCTGCAGGAAGGCATCAACGAATCCGGTGCGATCTGTTCGTGGATCGCCGCCGGCACTGCCTACAGCAACCATGGCCTGGCCACGATTCCGTTCTACATCTTCTACTCGATGTTCGGCCTGCAGCGCGTCGGTGACCTGGCCTGGGCCGCTGCCGATGCGCGTACCCGCGGCTTCCTGCTCGGTGCCACGTCGGGCCGCACCACGCTGATGGGCGAAGGGCTGCAGCACGATGACGGCCACAGCCACGTGCTGTCGTCGGTGATCCCGAGCTGCGTGTCCTACGACCCGACCTACAACTACGAGCTGGCGGTGATCATCCACGACGGCCTGCGCCGCATGTATGTCGACCAGGAAGACATCTACTACTACATCACCGTACTCAACGAGAATTACCCGCAGCCGGCCCTGCCCGAGGGCGCCGAAGCCGGCATCCTGAAGGGCCTGTACCTGCTGCACCCGGCGGCCGCCGACACCACCCGGCCACGGGTGCAGCTGATGGGCAGCGGCGCGATCCTGCGCGAGGTGGAAGCAGCGGCAGAGCTGCTGCAGCAGGACTTCGGCATCGCCAGCGATGTGTGGAGCGCGACCAGCCTGACCGAACTGCGCCGCGATGGCCTGGCCGCCGAGCGCTGGAACCTGCTGCATCCGGCCGAGGAGCCGCGCGTGCCCTACGTGCAGCAGTGCCTGCAGGGCCACGACGGCCCGGTGGTGGTGGCCACCGACTACATGAAGATCGTCGGCGACCAGATCCGTCCCTTCATCAACGACCGCCGCTTCACCGCACTCGGCACCGATGGCTTCGGCCGTTCCGACACGCGTGAATCGCTGCGCACGTTCTTCGAAGTCGATCGCCACTTCATTGTGCTGGCGGCATTGAAGTCGCTGGCCGACGAAGGCCGCATCGAGCGCTCGCGGATGCAGGAAGCCATCGACAGGTACGGCATCGACACCGGCAAGCGCGATCCGGCTGCGGTGTAGGGCTGCTGCATTCACCACGCCCGCTGTGCGGGCGTGGTGCAGGCGACGCCGCTACGGCATGCGCTTGAACAGATTGGTCTGCAGGATCGGGGTACCGTCGTGGCCGTAGAACGCCTTGGTTTCGGTCATCGTCGTGCGGTCGGCCGCTACGGTATAGATGCGGGTGGACGCTGGCGTTCCATGGTCCACCAGCTGCATCACCAGGGTGTTCGGCGCCGGCAGTTTCAGGTTGGCCTTGTCCGCGCCGTAGGTGCCGGACAAGGCGCCCGGCGTGCCGTCGAGGGACAGCGTTCCATCAGACTTCATGGTCTTGCCGTCGTGCAGGACGATGTCCACGTGCGAACTCCAACGACCAGCACCGGCATCCTTGAACTCCAGCACCACGTGCTTCGGGCGCTGCGCCTCGGGTAGCGCAGACGTGGCGACATCCAGCGACCAGCGCCCCAGCAGCGGTGAGGGCGCTGCCTCCACCGCGAACGCCGAAGCGGCCGGCAGCGAAAGCGCAGACATCAACACAGCGGACAGCAGCTTCATACGTTGCTCCATTCCCGTGAAGAAGACGCTGCGTGAAGCGCTGTGGGGCGCAGCACCCCGGATCGTGCACAGCATCGTCGCCCTGCACAAGGCAGGGCGCTGAACGTACGGCAACCTCCTGCCTTAATAGCCAACCTTCACGGTGAACATCACGTTTCGCGGCGCGCCGTACCAGCCCTGGTTGTAGAAGCCGATCTGCGAGTAGTAGTGGCGGTCGAACAGATTGTTGATGTTGACCGCCGCCGACACGTTGGAGCTGAACTGGTAGCGCGCCATCAGGTTCACCAACGCGTAGCTGGGTTGCTCCACCGGCACCCGCCGGTTCCCTGGCGCGGTGGCGGTCTGGTACATGCGGTTCTGCCAGTCCACACCTCCACCGATGGTCAGCCGGTCCCAGGTACCGGGCAGGCGCCAGGTGGTGAACAGCTTGAACAGGCTGCGCGGCTTGGCGGTGTTGATCGCCCTGGCCTGCGCGTCCTGCGCGATGAAGGTGGTGAAGCTGGTGCCCAGGCTCCACCCCGGCAGCGGCTCACCGGCCAGTTCCAGTTCCAGGCCGTCAACCGTTGCGCCCTTCACCGCACGATACGCCGCCTGCGTACTGCCCTCGACCAGCCCACCGGTAGCTTCGGCGAGGTTGTCCTGCTGGGTGCGGAACAGTGCCGCCGAGGCATTCAAGCGCTCCTGCAACCAGCTGCCCTTGAGACCCAGCTCATAGCTGCGGCCGCTGACCGGGTCGAGGATCTGCCCGGTTTCATTGCGGTTGTTCTGTGGTTTGAAGATGCCGGTGTAACTGGCATACGCGCTGCTGTAGCCGTTCAGGTCCCAGACCACGCCGGCATACGGCACGAACTCGTTGCGGTAACGGTATTTCCGCTTGCTGCCGAAGTAGACCTGGTCGGTCTCCCAGTTGCTCAGGCGGCCACCGACGATCACATGCAGGGGATCGGCCAGCGACAACCGCGCCACGGCATAGGCGCCGCTCTGATGATTGTCCAGATCATCGGCCTGGGTCTTGTTGCTGGCCCACACCGGCTCGGGCGTGCCCGGCCCGTGCCAGTCGAAATAGCTGGCCAACGGTGGCAACGGCGCCAGTGCGCGGTACTGCCCCAGTGCGATCTGATCTCGCGAGCGCGACCAGCCCATCGACGCAGTGTGCTGGCGGCCGAACAACTGGAACGGGCCGGTCAGGCTGACACTGACCGCCTCGCGGCGCACCGGCCCGTCGTAACGGGTGAAGCTGTTGCCACTGGGCATGGCACCAGTGCCCGGATCGGGATAGCCGCCACGATAGAGGTGCTTCATTTCCATGTCGGTGTGCGAACGGCTGTAGGACACGCGCGCCTGCCAGTCGTTGCCGAAACGGTGGTTGAAATCGAAGAAGCCGTTGCGGGTATCGGTGCTCATCCGTGCCCACGGGGTGGTAGCCGATACCGAGCGATCGAAGCGGGTACGCGTGCCGTCAGCATTGAACAGCGCGAAGCCACTACCGAAGCCGCGGTTGTCGTTGGCCTGGTAGGAGAAGCCGGCGATCAATCCGGTGTCTTCGCCCAGGTCCATGCTGACCACGCCGTAGAGCGTCTTCGCGGTGCTGTCCAGGCCCGCCGTATAGCTGTCCCCCTCGGCCTGGGCGGCGACCACGCGGCCACGCACGCGCCCTTCCCGGCTGAGTGGGCTGGACACGTCCACCCAGGCGCGCCGCGCGTCCCAGCTGCCCAGGCTGATGCCGCCACTGGCAGCGAAATCACGCAGCGGACGCTTTCGCACATAGTTCACCGCCGCCGAGGGGTTGCCGGCACCGGTCATCAGACCATTGGCGCCGCGCACGATCTCGATGCGGTCGTACACCACCATGTCCAGGTTGTTTTCGCCGAAATTCCACGGCGACAGCACTGGCATGACCACACCGTCGAACTGGTAGTTGTCGATGTCGAAGCCGCGTGCCGAGAACGAGTAGCGGTTGGCATCACTGCGCGTGACCGAGATTCCCGGAGCGGTGGCCAGTGCATCGGCGGTGCTGAGCAGCCCGCGGTCCTCGATCTGCTGGCGGGTGATGACGCTGACCGACTGCGGCGTCTGCCGCGAGGTGAGCGACAACCCGGTCGCCGTGCCCATGGAATCGGTGGTGTAGGAACGCGACGTTTCGGTGCTGCCATCAAGGTCGGCAGTGACCTGCACGGTCGGCAGCTGCGAGGTTGTCGCGGACGGGGCGCGCTCGGCGGCATGGGCGGCGTTGAACAGCGCCAGGGTCGCGCCGATGGCGGTTGCCAGGGCACTCGGGCGGGAACAGGCAGGCATGGGAGATCCAGCAGGAGAGAAAGGCTGGATGAGAATTATTGTCATCTGAGCGTGAGCGCAGGTATGCGCGGACACAACAGGTGTATGCGCGCTGCCGACGATGACCCGGATTCAGCGGAACTGGCTGGGGGCGATGCCGTAACGTGCACGGAACGCGGTCGCGAAGTTGGTGGCGTGCCGATAGCCGACCAGATGTGCGGCCTGCTGCACGCTGCAGCCCTGCCGCAGCTGCTCGCAGGCCAGTTGCAGGCGCCGCTCGCGCAGCCAGCCAAACACGGAGCATTGGTGCACCTGCTGGAACTTCAGGCGCAGGCTGCTCGGGCTCATGCAGGCCAGGCGTGCCAGCGCCTCCAGGCTGTGTTCGGCGGCCGGTGCCGACTGCAGGCAATCGATCACCCGTTCCAGCATGCGGCGGTCACGCGCTGAAACACGCAGGTCCGGCAAGGCATCCCCTGCAGGTGCGCCCAGCGCCTGTGCCAGCATCTGCAGGCCGATACCCTCGCACAGCAACGCATGCATCGCGCCGTGCCAGGTGCCCGACAGCACCTGATCGGCGGCGCGCTCCAGATGCCCGGGCACCTGCCAACCCCGCAACCGCGGCTGACCGCCGCGACGCGCAGTGGACAGCAGTTCGCTGATCACCGGATCGTCGATCCCGGCGGTTGCATCCAGCGAGACATTCAGGCTGCGCATCCGCTGCCCGGCGGGATGAATCGCAGTCATCGGCGCCGCCTCGGAAAGCACCATCGCACCGGCACCTGGACGCATGCCGGTCACCGCCTGCCCCGCCAGCCGCGCTCCAGCGCGTCCCTCCAGCATCACGATCGCCGAGAAGGCCGGCGGCGATTCCGACGTCGCCTCGAACGGCTGATGGGCGATCACGTCCGACAGCGCCAGGGTGATCCCCGGGCGCAGGCAACGCTGCTCCACCCTGCCCTGCACCACGCAACGCTCCACCGAGCCATCGGCTGAGGCCACTGCAGGCAATCGGTAGTGGAAGCCGCTGCTGCGGCCCAGTCGATCAAGGTCGGCAAGGGAGAGGCTGTGCATGGTGCGCCTGCAGAGAATCCGCGGCCATTCTGATATGAGAACCATTCTCATATCCAGTCCTCATGGCAGGGCCCAATCCGCCCTTGTTGACATAAATAGTTACGTTATAACATTTCACGTCAACTTCACGGATCGTGTCATGCGTCGTCATCTCCTTGCTGCAGCCATTCTGTTCGCCGTCCAGTCCGCCCAGGCCGCGGACGAACCCACCCTTCCCACCCTCCGGGTCGAGGCCACCCAACCCTCGCGCATCGACAGCCGGGTCACCGTCGACAACCCGCAGGCGCAGAACCGCACCCTGGGCAACCTGCTGGAGCACGTCTCCGGCGTGCAGAGCAGCGCCTTCGGGCCGAATGCCGGCGCGCCGGTCATCCGCAGCCTCAGCGGCAACCGCGTGCAGATCCTGCAGGACGGCCAGTCCATCCTCGGCATGAACGCGATCAGCGGCGATATCAGCATTCCGTTCGACCCGCTGTTCGTGCGCAGCGTCACCGTCAACAAGTCGTCCGATACCGTGCGCTACGGTGGCAACGCGATCGGCGGCAGCGTGGAGATCGACTCCGGCCTGATCTCGCGCAGAATGGAAGACAAGGACCAGTCGATGGAACTGGTCCTGCGCAAGGGCTTCAATGCCGCCGACGCGCAGGGCTTCCGCATGAACTTCAACAACCAGCGCAACGTCTCGACCAACCTGCAGGTCTCGCGCCAGCGCATCTCGCACTACGACATCCCCGGCAACAGCAAGGCCAGTGTCTGCAATACGCGCCTGTTCCCGCCGACCGGTGGCGTGAACTCTGCGCTGGCCGACAGCTGCCAGAAGGAAGCGCGCGTGCAGCAGATCTACAACAAGGCCTCGCAGCCTTACATCGACCAGTTCATGACCGAGAACCCGGACTGGGCCGACGGTGATTTCTCGTTCTACACCAACAACCCGACTTCGGTCTGGCAGCGCCGCACCTACATCAACCCGGTCAATCCTGCCTATGTCGCTGGCACGCCCTCATACGTGCAGAAACAGATCAACAACGATGTGACGCCCAACTACCATCACCGGCTGGGCAACAGCTACGCGCGCAACTCGCAGGTGGCGTTCGGGTCAACCCTGTTCTTCGACCGTGGCTACGTGGGCGTCAGCATCGATGCCAAGGACAGCGAGTACGGCGTGCCTGGTTTCTCGATGCAGAACCTGTCGTTCGGTTCCAACTATGCCGATGGGCTGCCGGTGGGCGTGGTGATCAAGCAGCAGCGCTACGCGCTGGAAACACTGCTGCGCGATCCGCTGCCGGGGTTCGAGCGTGCCGAACTGCGCGTTTCCAGGCTCGACAATACCTCCGGCGAACGGCTGGGTGCTTCCAAGGCCAACGACTACGATTTCGAGAGTACCCAGGCCGAACTGCTGCTCAGCCACCAGCGGATCGGACCACTCAGCGGCCTGCTCGGTTTCAGCCACCAGTCGCGTGACGTGACCGGCAGTGGCTCGCTGCGCTATCTGCCTGATGTGGATTCCCGCAGCAACGCGGTGTTCCTGAAGGAAACGCTGGACGTCGGCTGGGCCACCTTCGATGCCGGCGTGCGCCACGAGCGTGTCGATCACGAACTGCAGCCGAGCCGCTTCAAGACCGCGCGCAATGCTGCCAACACGAAACTGCAGGATCGTTCCTACCGGCTCAACAGCTACAGCCTGGGTTCGTATGTCGAGCTCGGTCCGTTGTTCGCCGCCAAGGTGCGCTACTCATCCTCCCAGCGCGCACCGGAGATCAATGAGTTGTATGCGAGCAACGCGCACTACTCGGTGATGACGCAGGAAGAAGGCAACCAGAATCTTGAGCCGGAACGCGCGAAGAACCTGGAGCTGACCGGCCTGTTCCACGTCGGCGGTTTCGAACTGTCGGCCACCGCCTACCGGATGAAGTACGAGAACTATCTCTACCTCGGCTATTCCGGCGTGCAGACGGCCAACCGCCTGCCGCTGAAGTACTGGAAGCAGACCGGCACCACGGTGAAGGGCTTCGAGATCGACGCATCGCAGGCTCTGGACCTTGGCCGCTATGGCACGTTGAACCTCTCCGCCTTCGCCGATCTGGTGAAGAACAAGGCCGATCGCCCCGATTCGCTGCGCGCCCACAACGATGGCGAGTACCTGCCGAACATGCCGACCAACCGCTACGGTGCCAACCTGCAGTGGCAGCGCGAAGGCTGGAAGGCACAGCTGTCCAGCACCTATTACGACACGCAGAAGTACCTCGGCCGCAACGTGAGCGAGGAAGTGCCGCTGGATGCCTTCAACCTGGTCGACCTGCAGGTCAGTCGTGAGCTGCCGGTACGCAACAGCTACATCGCCGGCATGGAGGTGTTCGTCAATGGCAGCAACCTGCTCAACGAGGAAGCACGCCCGCACAACTCGCCGCTGAAATACATCGCGCCGTTGCCGGGGCGTGGGTTCCAGGTGGGGGTGACGGTAAGGCTCTGAGCCGGGGGCATCCGAAGCGCCATCCATTGATCGATGATCAGTGGATGGTGCACCGGCAATGAGTGCCGCCATAAAGAAAAACGCCTGCAGATCGAGGATCTGCAGGCGCTTCTTTGTATCTGGCGGAGTGAGAGGGATTCGAACCCTCGATAGAGCTTTTGACCCTATACTCCCTTAGCAGGGGAGCCCCTTCGGCCACTCGGGCATCACTCCGGGGTTTTCTCCGCGTCTGGTGCGTTGCACCTCAGCGGGGCGTGAATCATAACGTTAATCGAGTGCGAAGGTAAAGCGTTATTCGGCAGAATTTTCGCTACCGGTGCCACCGGCTTCGTCACCGCGCTGGATGCGCTGATAGATCTCTTCGCGATGCACAGCGACGTCCTTCGGCGCGGTGATGCCGATACGCACCTGGTTACCCTTGACGCCAAGCACGGTGACGCTCACCGAGTCACCGATCATCAGGGTTTCGCCGACGCGGCGAGTCAGGATCAACATTTTTGTAAGTCTCCATGGAACCGTGTGGAAGGGTATCCCCCACCGGCTTGACGCTCCGTCAAGAAGCGCTACCACGACAAAGGGAAAAGATTCGCAATGGTACCGTCAGCCGTCCCGCTCCTACAAGGAGGGGGACGGCCAGGTTCATCACAGGCGGGGGCTGACCCATTCGACGACTGCAGCCAGCGCAGTGGCAAGGGCGGGCCCGTCCTCGCCACCACCCTGGGCGAGGTCCGGGCGTCCGCCGCCCTTGCCCCCGATCTGACTGGCGATATGGGACAACAGTTCCCCGGCCTTGACCTTGCCCATTGCACTGCCGTTCACACCCGCGACCAGGGCGGCCTTGCCGTCCTGGGCGCCGGCCAGCACGATCACCGCGTCGCCCAGCTGCTGCTTGAGGCGGTCCATGGCGTCACGCAGGGCCTTGGCATCGAAGCCCTCCAGGCGGGACGCCAGCACCTTCACGCCGGCGACCTCGACGGCCTGGCTGGACAGGTCGGCCGTGGCACCTGCGGCGACCTTGGCCTTCACGGCTTCCAGTTCGCGCTCCAGCTGCTTCTGGCGCTGGCCAAGGGCACGGATCTTCTCGACCACGTCGGTAGCGCTACCGCCGAGCAGTTCAGCGGCCTCGGCCAGGCGGGCCTCTTCGGCGTCCACGTAATCCAGGGCGCCCTGGCCGGTAACGGCCTCGATGCGGCGCACGCCGGCGGAGACACCGCCCTCGGAGGTGATCTTGAACAGGCCGATGTCGCCGGTGCGGTTGACGTGGGTACCACCGCACAGCTCGGTGGAGTAGTCACCCATCTTCAGCACGCGCACGTGCTCGCCGTACTTCTCGCCGAACAGTGCCATCGCACCGAAGTCCAGCGCTTCCTGCATGCCCATGTTGTGCACTTCGGCGGCGTTGTTGGCGCGCACCTGCTGGTTGACCTTGCGCTCGATCACGGCAAGCTCTTCCGCGCTGATCGGCTGGAAGTGCGAGAAGTCGAAACGCAGGCGGTCCGGAGCGACCAGCGAGCCCTTCTGCTGCACGTGGGTGCCCAGCACTTCGCGCAGGGCGGCGTGCAGCAGATGGGTGGCCGAGTGGTTGAGGATGGTGGCGCCGCGGCGCTCGCCATCGACCTGGCCGGACAGCACGTCGCCGACCTTCAGGCCGCCGTCGGACAGGGTGCCGACGTGGCCATGGAACTGGCCGGCGAACTTCTGGGTGTCGTCCACCGCCAGGCGTACGCCGTTGCCGGTCAGCACGCCGGTGTCGCCGACCTGGCCACCGGATTCGGCGTAGAACGGGGTCTGGTCGGTGATCACGATGACTGCATCACCGGCATCGGCCGACTGCACCGGTCGACCGTCCTTCAGCACGGCCAGCACGGTCAGGCCATCGGCCTGCAGGCGGTCGTAGCCCAGGAAGCGGGTCGGGCTGAGGGTCGCCACCAGCTCGGCCGGCAGGGTCACGCCGCCGCCGAACTTGCCGGCCGCACGTGCGGTTTCGCGCTGCTGCTCCATCGCAGCATCGAAGCCGGCGATGTCGACCGTCAGGTCGCGCTCGCGAGCGATGTCCTGGGTCAGGTCGAGCGGGAAACCATAGGTGTCGTACAGGCGGAAGGCGTCAACGCCCGGGATCACGCCATTGCTGGCCTTGCCCGCGACGTCCTCGAAGATCTTCATGCCGGCGTCGAGGGTTTCAGCGAAACGCTCTTCCTCGGCCTGCAGCGCACGGGTGACGGTGTCCACCGCTGCCGGCAGTTCCGGATAGGCCTCGCCCATCTGCTCGACCAGGGTCGGCACCAGCTTGCTGAAGAACGGCTGGCGCACGCCCAGCATCCAGCCATGGCGCAGGGCGCGGCGGATGATACGGCGCAGCACGTAACCACGGCCTTCGTTGGACGGCAGCACGCCATCGACGATCAGGAACGAACAGGCACGGATGTGATCGGCGATCACGCGCAGCGACTTGTTTTCCAGGTCGGCGGTGCCGGTCAGCTCGGAAGCCTTGCGGATCAGTGCCTGGAACAGGTCGATCTCGTAGTTGGTGTGCACGTGCTGCAGGATCGCCGCCAGGCGCTCCAGGCCCATGCCGGTGTCCACGCACGGCGCCGGCAGCGGCACCAGGGTGCCGTCGGGCTGGCGGTCGAACTGCATGAACACCAGGTTCCAGATCTCGATGAAGCGGTCACCGTCTTCATCCGGAGAACCCGGGGGGCCACCGGCAATATGGTCGCCGTGGTCGTAGAAGATCTCGGTGCACGGGCCACAGGGGCCAGTGTCGGCCATCTGCCAGAAGTTGTCCGAAGCGAACGGCGCACCCTTGTTGTCGCCGATGCGCACGATGCGCTCTTCCGGAACGCCGACCATGTCGCGCCACAGTTCGTAGGCTTCGTCGTCGGTCTGGTAGACGGTGACCAGCAGGCGATCGGCCGGCAGCTTCCAGACCTGGGTCAGCAGCTCCCAGGCCCAGGCGATCGCGTCCTTCTTGAAGTAGTCGCCGAACGACCAGTTGCCCAGCATTTCAAAGAAGGTGTGATGGCGCGCGGTGTAGCCGACCTGGTCGAGGTCGTTGTGCTTGCCGCCCGCGCGCAGGCAGCGCTGGACGTCGGCTGCACGCACGTAGCTGCGCTTCTCCGCACCAAGGAACACGTCCTTGAACTGCACCATGCCGGAGTTGGTGAACAGCAGGGTCGGATCATTGCCCGGCACCAGCGGCGCCGACGGCACGATGGTGTGGCCTTTGCCCTTGAAGAATTCAAGGAAGTCACTGCGGATCTGGGAGGTCGTGAATTTGGCGGATGCGTTCATTGGGGGCTGGCAGTCTGCGGGCCGGCGGGCCCGGACCACCGGCCGCGTTGGCCAGGGTCGCGAGGGACCGCCGAAAACCTAAAGGGTATCAGGCCCGGCGCCGCCAGTCTCAGTCATCCGGGTCGTAGCGGGTCGCGCGACGGATACTGTCGCCGTCGAAGCCGCGTCGGGCCAGCAGATCGGCCGCCTTCCGCCGTTGCGCCAGGTCCTGCGGGCCGGCCTCGCCGAAGCGTCGGCGGACCAGGTCACGGGCGTTTTCCTGCCAGTCGCCTTCGTAGCTGTCCATCGCTGCGGCAATCGCGGCACTGTCCAGGCCGTGGGTGCCGAGTTCGGCACGGACATGGATCGGCCCATAGCCGGTGTTGGCGCGCATCCGCACCAGGTTCTCGGCGAAGCGGGTGTCGTCCTGCCAGCCGGCCTCGGTCAGCTTGGCGACAGCGGCCTGCGCGGCTTCGTCTTCGATGCCACGGGCGGTCAGCTTGCGGGTGAGTTCCTTGCGCGAGTGCTCGCGGCGGACCAGCAGGCCCAGCGCCCGTTGCACGGGGCTCTGCTCACGCGGCCGGCGCTTGCGGCCGGTCGGAATGTCTTCGGCGTCGGACATGGGTACTCCAAGGGTGGCGCCATCCGTGGCGCCCAGCCCATCCCTGGGCGATTCGAACCTGCGGGACAGGGCGACGTCACTGACGGCGCCGCCCTGCCCCACAGCAAGCCTTACTCGTCGTCGCCTTCGTCGTCGCCTTCCTCGCGGGCCGCTTCGGCCGGCTGGAATTTCTCGCGCAGCTCGGCCTCGAGCTTGGCGGCGACGGTCGGGTTGTCGCGCAGGTAGCCGCGGGCGTTGTCCTTGCCCTGGCCAATGCGTTCTTCACCGTAGCTGTACCAGGCGCCGGCCTTCTCGACCAGCTTGGCATCCACACCCATGTCGATCAGTTCGCCTTCGCGGCTGATGCCTTCGCCATACAGGATCTCGGTGATGACCTGCTTGAACGGAGGTGCCAGCTTGTTCTTGACGACCTTGATCTTGGTCTGGTTGCCGATGATCTCGTCACCCTTCTTGATCGCGCCGATGCGGCGGATGTCCAGGCGGACCGAGGCGTAGAACTTCAGCGCGTTGCCGCCGGTGGTGGTTTCCGGGCTCTGGCCCGGCATCATCACGCCGATCTTCATGCGCAGCTGGTTGATGAAGATCACCAGGGTGTTGGAGCGCTTGATGTTGCCGGTCAGCTTGCGCAGCGCCTGGCTCATCAGGCGGGCCTGCAGGCCCGGCAGCTGGTCGCCCATCTCGCCTTCGATTTCAGCCTTCGGGGTCAGCGCGGCGACCGAGTCGATCACCAGGATGTCGACCGAGCCCGAACGGACCAGCATGTCGGCGATTTCCAGCGCCTGCTCACCGGTATCCGGCTGCGACAGCAGCAGGTCGTCCACGTTCACGCCCAGCTTGGCGGCGTAGATCGGGTCCAGCGCATGCTCGGCGTCGATGAAGGCCGCGGTGCCGCCCAGCTTCTGGCATTCGGCAATGGCCTGCAGGGTCAGCGTGGTCTTGCCCGAGGATTCCGGCCCGTAGATCTCGACGACACGGCCCTTCGGCAGACCACCAATGCCCAGTGCGATGTCGAGCATCAGCGAACCGGTCGGAATGGCTTCGACGGGCTCGACCACGCGGTCGCCCATGCGCATCACCGAGCCCTTGCCGAACTGCTTTTCGATCTGGCCCAGAGCTGCAGCGAGGGCGCGCTTCTTGTTCTCGTCCATCGGATTGGTCCTTGCAGAGGTCGTGTCGTTGGGGGTGCTGTCTTTGGGGGTCTTCTTTGCCATGGGTTCACTTTAAGTCGGACGTATCGCACAGGCTGAGATTCTGCCCGGCGCTCTGAAAAGAATTATCGGACATCCGTACCAACCTCAGTGGAACCAGAGAATCGCCACAAAAGACCGCGGGGTAATGCGCTATGGAACGGGTCAACGGTTGGGCCGCAGCAGGCCGCAATAGAGGCCTTCGATCGCGAAGTCCTGGTCCGGCAGCACCTCGATCGGCTTGTAATCGGGGTTGCGCGGCAGCAGACGGATGCGGTCCTTGGCGATCTTCAGGAGCTTGACGGTGATCTCGTCATCGATGCGGGCCACCACGATCTGCCCGGAATGGGCGTCGCGGGTGCGGTGCACGCCGATCAGGTCACCATCGAAGATGCCCTCGTCGATCATCGAATCGCCCTGCACCTTCAGCAGGTAGTCCGGTGCCGGCGAGAAGAACACCCGATCCAGCACCACGAAGTCGTCCGAGCCGATATCGGCGCCGATCGGCAGGCCGGCCGCAACCCGGCCCAGCACCGGCAGGCGCAGTACGCTGTCGGGCAGGCCCGGTTCGGCCAGCTTCTCGACCGCCGGCGCCTGTACCAGGCGGATGCCCCGGGCCTGGCCCGGAATGCGACGGATCGCACCGGCCTGCTCCAGGGCTTCCAGGTGGTACTGGGCCGCGCGTACGCCCTTGAAGCCGAACGCACGTGCGATTTCCGTCTGCGACGGCGGTGCGCCTTCGCTCTCGATACGCTCGGCGATCAACTGCAGGATCGCCTGCTGGGTGTCGGTCAGGTCCATGGTTAGTAGTATTACTACTAATATCCAGGACTGCAAGTGCCGGGGGCGACACGGAGTGATGCGGGCCTGTTGGGCCGGGGCATGCTCGGCAGGCGCGCCCCGGCCAGCCAGCCGGTCGAAGAAGGCAAAGGCAAGGGCAAAAGCAGATGCACCCGACTGACAGTCGGCTCTACAGGAATCGCTGCGCGATTCCGCGGTTCCCGTTGGGAACCGCTGCGGCAAGCACACTACGTGTGCTTGCCGCTTCTCCATATCGAAAACAGGATCCACACGCCGCAGAAGCCGGCACCGATGAAGCCGCATACGCCCAGCGCCAGCAGCCAGCGGCTGGAGACGCCGCCGACGCTGTGCATCACGATCGAGGAACCGATGATCAGCGCGGCGGTGACGATGCCCATCACCAGCCGGTTCGCTGCGCGGTTCACCTGTTCGCCAAAGCCCTGCAGCGCCGTGGTTTCCACCTTCAACTGCAGGCGTCCACGGCGCGCGGCCTGCACCAGCTTGCGCAGGTCCCGAGGCAGCTCACCGGCAAAGTCGACCAGGCCCAACAGGCTGCGGCGGCCACGCTTGAGCAGTGCCCTGGGCGCATAGCGCTGCAGCACCACCCGCTCCAGGAACGGGCGCGCGGCACTGGCCATGTCGAAATCCGGGTCCAGCTGCCGGCCCATGCCTTCCAGGGTCAGGAACGCCTTGATCATCAGCGCCAGGTCGGCCGGCAGGGTCAGGCTGTAGCTGCGCAGCAGCTGGGTGATGTCGCCCAGCATCAGGCCGATGCGCAGGTCCTTCAGCGGCACACCACGGTATTGATCTACGAACTGGCTGATATCGTGCTGCAGCCGGTTCTCGTCCACCTCAACTCCGCCGGCCCAGTCCAGCAGCACGTCGGCCACGCCCTGCGGATCCTGTTCGACCAGCCCGTGCAGCAGCTGCGCGACCTGGAAGCGGCGCACTTCGGACAGCGCGCCGACCATGCCGAAGTCGATCACGCCGATACGGCCGTCACGCAGGTAGATGATGTTGCCGGGGTGCGGGTCGGCATGGAAGCTGCCGTCCTCGAGCACCATCTTCAACACGATGTCGGCGCCGCGTCGGGCCAGCTCGCGGCGGTCCAGCCCGGCCGCATCGACACCGGCCAGGTCTCGGCCGGGAATGCCGTCGACGAAATCCTGCACGTTCAGGCTCTCGCAGGTCCACTGCCAGTGCACGCTGGGTATCAGGATGTCGTCACGGCCGTTGAAGTTGCGCGCGATGCGCTCGGCGTTGCGGCACTCGGCGGCGAAATCCAGTTCGCGGCGCAGTGACACGGTGAACTGTTGCACGACCTCGGCCGGACGATAGCGACGCAGGTCCGGCAGGCGCGCCTCGACGATCTCGGCCAGGCGGGCCAGCAGCCGCAGGTCGGCCTCGACCACATCGCGGATACCCGGGCGCCGCACCTTCAGCACCACCTGACGGCCGTCATGCAGGCGCGCGCGATGGGCCTGCGCCAGCGAGGCGGCGGCCATCGGGGTTTCATCGAGGAAGGCGAACACTTCCGTCGGCGAGGCGCCAAGGTCGGCTTCTAGCTGCTCTCGGATATCCGCGTACGGCAGCGCCGGCACCGCGTTCTGCAGTTCGGACAGTTCAGCGATCCATTCCGGCGGCAGCAGGTCAACGCGCGTCGCCAGCACCTGCCCGAGCTTGACGAAAGTGGGACCGAGATCCTGCATCGCGCTGCGCACGCGCACCGGCGCGGTCATCCGCAGCAGTTCCTGCCGCTCTTCGTTCCAGTGCAGCAGGCGGCCTGCCCGCTCCAGCGTGCTGGCCAGGCCGATGCGCCGCACCACGTCACCAAAGCCATAGCGGATCAGGACAACCGCGATTTCCTGCAGTCGGCCCAGGTCACGGACCGTGCCCAGCGTTTCCCACATCATGCGTGCTCCGGACGATTACCGGAGCAGCATGTCACAGCTGGGCGTCGATACCGCGCAATGCCGCCGCCACGGTTTGCCGGCGGATGGCTTCGCGGTCGCCATCGAACTGGAACAGCTCGGCGCGGGCATAGCCGCCACGGCGCTTCCAGCCGATCCAGACACTGCCGACCGGCTTGTCCGGGCTGCCACCGCCGGGGCCGGCGATGCCGGTCACCGCCACCGCGATGCCGGCACCGGAATTGACCAGCGCGCCGGAGACCATTTCCAGCACGGTTTCGCGGCTGACCGCACCGAACTGCTCCAGGGTCTGCGCGCGCACGCCGAGCAGGCGCTGCTTGGCTTCGTAGCTGTAGACCACCATGCCGCAGTCGAAGAACGCCGAGGAACCGGCAATGTCGGTCATGCACTTGGCGATCCAGCCACCACTGCAGCTTTCAGCGGTCACCAGCTGCAGCGAGGCCTGCTGCAGGCGCTGCCCGAGCGCGGCGGACTGGGCATTGAGTTCAGCGTCGGTGGGGATGGACATCGGCATGACGGTGGGGTGAAGAACCTGCACGTTGTACCGCAGATGACAGCCTGATGTCGCGCACCGCCGCAATGGCAGCCGCCGGGCATGGCCCGGCGCTACCTCACCACTCCGGCAGCTTCTCCGGGAGCAGCGACCGGATCGGTGCACCGTCGGCACTGGCGGCCAGCTTTTCGGCTTCGGCGATCGGCAGGTCAACCTGCAGCAGCCAGCCCTCTTCATCCGCCTGTTCGCTGCGGATCACTTCCAGCTGGTGCAGCCGCGCGCGCAGGCGACCGGCATCGGGTGGCAGACGCAGTTCGCCGGTGACGTGCTGCAGGCCCAGGCGCTTGCCCAGCACCGCCTGCAGCAGCTCCAGGCCCTGCCCGTCGCGTGCGGAAATCCACACCCGCTCGCGGCGCGATTCGTCCGGGATGCCATCCTGACCGTCGTGGCGGACGTCGGCACCGTCGATGCGGTCGATCTTGTTGAACACCAGCAGCTGCGGCAGATCACCGGCACCGACCGCGGTCAGCACCTCGTCCACCTGGGCGATGCGCTCCTCACGATGCGGATCGGCAGCATCGACCACGTGCAGCAGGAAATCGGCCTCGCGTGCCTCCGACAGTGTCGAGCGGAACGCGGCGACCAGATCATGCGGCAGGTCGCGGACGAAACCGACGGTGTCGGCCAGCACCACGTTGCCACCGGGCACAGCGATGCGGCGCACGGTCGGGTCCAGCGTGGCGAACAGCTGGTCGGCGGCATAGGCCTCGGCACCGGTCATGGCATTGAACAGGGTCGACTTGCCGGCGTTGGTGTAGCCCACCAGGGCCACGCGCGGCAGCTCGCTGCGCACGCGCGCACGGCGCATCTGGGTGCGCTGTACTTCGACCTTTTCCAGGCGCTTCTGCAGCTGCTCGACCCGCTTCTGCAGCAGGCGGCGGTCGGTTTCCAGCTGGGTTTCACCCGGGCCGCGCAGGCCGATCGAACCGCCGCGCTGGCGTTCCAGATGGGTCCAGCCGCGCACCAGCCGCGTGGCCAGGTGGCGCAGCTGCGCCAGCTCGACCTGCAGCTTGCCTTCGTGGCTGTGCGCACGCTGGGCGAAGATGTCCAGGATCAGGCCGGTACGGTCAATCACCCGGCGCTCCAGGAAGCGTTCCAGGTTGCGCTCCTGGCCCGGACTCAAGGCATGGTTGACCAGGATCAGGTCGGCACCGCTGGCGTCGGCCGCCGCCTTGATCTCGTCCAGCTTGCCGCTGCCGATCAGGGTCGACGGATTGGGGCGGTCCAGCCGCGCGGTAATGGTCGCGGCGATGCTGGCCCCAGCCGAGCGGGCCAGATCACCGAACTCTTCCAGCACATCGTCTTCCAGCTTGCCGAAATGCGGCTGGATCAACAGGGCGTGTTCGCCCTTTTTCGAGCGGTCAAACATTCACCGCTCCGGTCTTACTCGTCTGCTTCATCACCTGCCTGACCACCTTCACCCGACTGCACGTAACCACCGCCCGGGCCGACCTTCACGTTGCGTGCCGGAACGACCGTGGAAATGGCGTGCTTGTAGACCATCTGACTGACCGTGTTACGCAGCAGAACCACGAACTGGTCGAACGACTCGATCGTGCCCTGCAACTTGATGCCGTTGACCAGGTACACCGAAACCGGCACACGTTCGCGCCGCAGTGCGTTCAAGAAAGGATCCTGCAGCGATTGCCCCTTGGACATTGCACACTCCTGATTATTGTTCTTATTGGGTTGCCGACGGTTGCCACGGCCCCCGAGCCGCCCGCCGACCGATGATGTTACACGGCCGGCGGGGGTTCAGCGTGCGACGAAGGTCGACACCGCGCCGGCCAGGCGCTCTCCATCCACATGGGGGTCGAACCAGCGCGCATCAAGCTCGCCGCGCAGCCAGGTCAGCTGGCGCTTGGCCAGCTGGCGGGTGGC
The DNA here is from genome assembly GCF_030291095.1 of Stenotrophomonas sp. 59. NCBI lineage: Bacteria > Pseudomonadati > Pseudomonadota > Gammaproteobacteria > Lysobacterales > Lysobacteraceae > Stenotrophomonas > Stenotrophomonas sp. 59. The sequence goes on along the minus strand of NZ_CP127408.1, from coordinate 1,679,024 downwards.
GAAGATCGCCTTGTCACGGAAACGGGCGGCATCACCCTCGCCGTCCAGGTATTCCCAGGCCTGGCGGTAGCCGACCGCGCGCACCGCCGGCAGGTCCAGCGGCGCCGTCACGGCGGCCATTTCCGGCATTGCACGGAGTGCCCGCACCTCATCCAGGAAGCCCTGCGCCAGCATGAGATCGAAGCGGGCCTCGATGCGCTGGTGCAGTACCGCGCGGTCACGCGGGGCCAGGATCAGTTTCAGGGTGCGCACCGGCAACGGCGCCACGCCCGGCCGGCGCTGCCATTCAGAGATGGGGGTGCCGGTGAGGCGATAGACCTCCAGCGCCCGTTGGATGCGCTGCGGGTCGGTGGCATGGATCCGCGCGGCCGCGGCCGGATCGACCTCGGCCAGCTCCGCATGCAGCGCTGCCCAGCCACGCTCGGCAGCTTCGGCGCTGAGCGCTTCACGCATCTCCGGGTTGGCCTCCGGCATCGGCGACAGGCCCTGCAGCAGGGCCCGGAAGTACAGCCCTGTGCCACCTGCCAGGATCGGCGTTTTGCCACGCGCCACGATGTCGGCCACGACCCGGCCGGCATCGGCGGCGAACTCGGCCGCCGAATAGGTCTGCCACGGATCGCGCAGGTCCAGCAGATGGTGCGGCGCCTGCGCACGCTCGGCGGCGTCGGGCTTGGCCGAACCGATATCCAGATGGCGGTAGACCAGCGCCGAATCGACGCTGACGATCTCGCCGTCCAGTTGCCGGGCCAGGGCGATCGCCGTGGCGGTCTTGCCACTGGCAGTCGGACCCATCACGGCGATCGCCAGCGGCCGCCGGTCGATACCCATCAGTCTTCGTCCGGCCAGCGGATCGACGGCGTGGCGTCGGCACGTGGTGCCGGCACGGCGTCGACGGCCTGCCAGATCTTCAGCGCATCGACGGTGGCTGCCACGTCATGCACGCGCACGATTCGCGCGCCGCGCTGGACCGCGATCAGATGCGCCGCCACCGAGGCAGCCACACGCTCGGAGGGCATGTCGCGGCCGGTCAGTTCGCCAAGGCTGCGCTTCCGTGACAGGCCGGCCAGCATCGGCACGCCCAGCTCCAGGAAACGCTCGGAGCGTGCCAGCAGGGTCATGTTGTGGGCAGTGGTCTTGCCGAAACCGAAGCCGAGATCGATCAGCAGGTTCTTCTTGGCGATACCGGCCATTTCCGCAGCGAACAGCCGCTGCACCAGGAAACCGTGCACCTCGGCGACCACATCGTCGTAGTGCGGATCGGCCTGCATATGGCCCGGCTCACCCTGCATGTGCATCAGCACCACCGGCACGCCGGCGTCGGCAGCGGCTTCCAATGCGCCGTCCTGGCGCAGGCCGAAAATGTCGTTGATCATGCCGGCGCCGGCCACCACGGCTGCGCGCATCACTTCTGGCTTGAAGGTGTCGACGCTGATCGGCACGGCGCTGCGCGCGGCCAACTGCTCGATCACCGGAATCACACGACGCAGTTCTTCCTCGACCGATACCGGCGCAGCGCCCGGACGGGTCGATTCGCCGCCGATGTCGAGCAGGTCGGCGCCCTCCTCCACCAGTTTCAGGCCGTGCGCGACCGCGGCTTCGGTAGTGTCGTGCGCGCCGCCGTCGGAGAACGAGTCCGGGGTGACGTTGACGATGCCCATGACCCGGGCACGGTCCAGGCGCAGGATGCGGCCGGCGCAATCGAGCTGGGGCGAGGTATCGAACATGGGCAATCCTGCAGGGACAACGGCGGGTAGTTTAGTTCGGCAGGGCGGCGCCCTGCACCCGCAGAGGCAACGGCCAAAGCCAAAGCCAAAGCAGCGCTGGATTGCTGATGGTCTGGCGGGACGGTGTGGGGCTGCAGGACGCGCCGTAAACCCGTCCTTGGGGGCTCGATGGCGCCATCCATGGCGCCAACGGTCCTGCAGCCCCACACCGCCCCGCCTTCGGCAGATTCCCGGTGACGGTTGGATGGGGCCCGGTAGATCCACGCCATGCGTGGATGCTCTTCGTTCAATTCTCGAAATACTCGAATTCGATGGAGACTCATCCACGCATGGCGTGGATCTACCGTGTCGACCAGGGTCGATACCTACCAACAGCAGCAGGAATCTGTCAGAGGTGGGGCGGTGTCGGATGACGGGGTGTCAGCCGCATGGATGCGGCTGCCAAGCCCCCATGGATGGGTTTACGGCGTCCCCGCCCTCCGACACCGCCCCGCCAAACCACGGAATGTTGCTGTTGCTGTTGCTGCTGAGGTTGCCGGCCAGCGGCCGGCACTACCGCGGGTGCAGGGCGCAGCCCTGCCGCGCCCTCAACGGCGGCGGCGCTTGCGATCCACGTAGAGGGTCTTGGCAATGCTCAGCACGATGCCAACGGCGATACCCACCACACAGCCCAGCAGCAGATTGTCAGCGCCAAGGCCCACACCCACGCCGACCACGGTGGCGATGACCATTTCGACGGTGTGGGAAATCGGTTCGGGCTTCGGGGCGGACATGCAGACTCCAGCGTCAGTTCAGTTCAGCAGATGGGCCAGTGGCCCGGAAACGACGAAGCCGGGTTGCCCCGGCCTCGTCTGGTGTCACCTGCAGCGGGCCGTCAGTGCGATTCGGCCGGGCCTGCGATCGGCGGCAGCGGACGGGCGTCGCCGCCCTTGTCGTCGCCACCGTCCTTGTTCGACTTGTTCCAGCCGGCCGGCGGCGGCGGATCGCGACCTTCCATGATGGCGTCGATCTGCGGCGCATCGATGGTCTCGTACTGCAGCAGCAGCTGGGACATCGCGTGCAGCTTGTCCAGGTTGGCGGTCATCAGCTCGGTGGTACGCGCATAGGCCTCATCGAGGATGTTGCGCACTTCCTCGTCAATGCGGCGCGCGGTGTCGTTGGAGACACTCTTGTGCTGGGTGACCGAACGGCCCAGGAACACCTCGTCGTCCTCTTCGCCATAGGCGATCGGGCCAAGCTGGTCGGAAAGACCCCACTTGGTGACCATGTTGCGGGCCATCTTGGTGGCACGCTCGATGTCGTTGGAGGCGCCGGTGGTGACCTTGTCGGCACCGAAGATCAGCTCCTCGGCCACGCGGCCGCCGTACAGCGAGCACAGCTGCGACTTGATCGCCACGCGGTTCATCGAGTACTTGTCGCCTTCCGGCAGGTACATGGTCACACCCAGCGCGCGGCCGCGCGGGATGATGGTGACCTTGTAGACCGGATCATGCTCGGGCACCAGGCGGCCAACGATGGCGTGGCCGGCTTCGTGGTAGGCGGTGAGGGTCTTCTCCTCCTCGCTCATGGCCATCGAACGACGCTCGGCACCCATCAGGATCTTGTCGCGGGCACGGTCGAAGTGGTCCATGCGGACTTCCTTCTCGTTGCCACGGGCGGCAAACAGGGCGGCCTCGTTGCAGAGGTTGGCCAGGTCGGCACCGGAGAAGCCCGGGGTACCACGCGCGATCACCATCGGCTCGACGTCGTCGGCCAGCGGCAGCTTGCGCATGTGCACCTTCAGGATGTGTTCGCGGCCCTTCACGTCCGGCAGGCCGACCACGACCTGGCGGTCGAAGCGGCCCGGACGCAGCAGCGCCGGGTCCAGCACGTCCGGACGGTTGGTCGCGGCGATCACGATCACGCCTTCGCCACCCTCGAAACCGTCCATCTCGACCAGCAGCTGGTTCAAGGTCTGCTCGCGCTCGTCATGACCGCCGCCCAGGCCGGCACCACGGTGGCGACCGACGGCGTCGATTTCGTCGATGAAGATGATGCACGGGGCGTGCTTCTTGGCCTGCTCGAACATGTCGCGCACGCGGCTGGCGCCGACGCCGACGAACATTTCCACGAAGTCCGAACCGGAGATCGAGAAGAACGGCACCTTGGCTTCGCCAGCGATGGCCTTGGCCAGCAGCGTCTTGCCGGTACCCGGCGGGCCCACCATCAGCACGCCGCGCGGAATCTTGCCGCCCAGCTTGGTGAACTTGGACGGGTCGCGCAGGAAGTCGACCAGCTCGCCCACTTCTTCCTTGGCCTCGTCGCAGCCGGCGACGTCGGCGAAGGTGACCTTGATCTGGTCTTCGCCCTGCAGCTTGGCGCGCGACTTGCCGAAGGACATCGCGCCCTTGGCACCGCCGCCACCGCCCTGCATCTGGCGCATGATGAACAACCAGAAGCCGATGATCAGGATGACCGGCAGGAAATTCATCAGGATCGCACCGAGGGAAATGCCGCTGGACGGCTCCTCCTGCACGATTTCCACGTTCTTGGTACGCAGCACGTTGATCAGGTCACGATCGAACGGCGCGGTGATGGTGGACGACTGCCCACCGCGGGTGGTGTAGGTCAGCTGGCTGGTGCCGCCGCGCATGTCGCCGCCGAAAGCGACCTTCTGCACGTTGCCGCTGTCCACCTGGTCCAGGAACTGCGAATACGACGCGCCCTGCGCCCCGGCCCCGGAGGACTTGGGCGAGAAGCTCTGGAAGACCACCATCAGCACGACGGCGACGACCACCCATAGCAGGAGGTTCTTGGTCAAGTCGTTCATCCTCATTGGCTCCGGTGTTCCTCTTAGTGCTGGCGTTGCGTTGGGGTCGAACTTGCGTACGTTGCGAGCTTACTTCATGTGGGCGCGTTTTCCCTGACCCAAGGCATACACCTCGGGCGAGCGCTTGCGCGACGCTTCCGGCTTGCGGATGGAGACCTTGTCGTACCGGCGGCGCATGTCGCGCACGTAGTCATCAAAGCCTTCACCCTGGAACAGCTTGATCAGGAACGCCCCACCAGTCTTCAGGTGGTTGTCGGCAAAATCCAGGGCCAGCTCCGCCAGGTGCATCATCCGCGGCTGGTCAACCGCGCCCACACCACTCTTATTGGGGGCCATGTCCGACAGCACAAGGTCTACCGGCTGATCCCCGAGCATGGCTTCAAACTGCGATAGGACGGCTTCTTCCCTGAAGTCACCATGAAGGAACTCAACGCCGGCCAGCGGCGGCATGTCCAGGATGTCCAGGGCGAGCACGCGGCCGGTGTCGCCGATCTGTCTCCGCACCTGCTGAGACCAGCCACCCGGCGCCGCACCGAGGTCGACCACCACCATGTGCGGCTTCAGCAACCGGTCACGTTCAAGCAGCTCTTCGAGCTTGTAGGCGGCGCGCGAGCGCATGCCTTCGGCCTGGGCCTTCTTCACGAAGGGGTCGGAGAAGTGTTCCTTGAGCCAGCGCTGGCTGCTTTTGCTGCGGGTAGCCATTGAAAATAGGGGCTGATGGGGTCCTCATGATACCCTGATCGCCCCATTCAACCGTCTTTTCCTGCATGTCCATCGCCCTGACCGCCTCCCAGACCCGTTTCCTGCGCGGCCAAGCCCACGACCTGAAGGCCCTGCTGCAGACCGGCGGCAAGGGTGTGACCCCGGCCTTCATCGCTGAGCTGAACGAAGTGCTGGAGCGCCACGAGCTGGTCAAGGTGAAGGTCGCTGCCGAAGACCGCGACGCCCGTGACGTGATGATCGGCGAGATCGTCGAAGCCACCGAGAGCGCGCTGGTGCAGCGCATCGGCCACGTCGCCGTGCTGTACCGCCCGAGCAAGGAACAGCGCCAGATCGTGCTGCCGCGCGGCTGATCGCCCGACTGCCATGCAGCTGAACCACGAACCGTCCGATTACGCCTACAGCCTGCGCGCCGCCGACGGCCGCTCGGCCCGGGTCAACGAGCTGGTGCTGGGCAGCAGCTTCTTCCTGACCCCGGACCAGCTGGTCGAGCGCTGGCCGGTGAAGCAGGCCGCCGAACTGCAGCTGGCCGACCTGGAGCCGATCCTGGCGCTGAATCCGGCACTGATCGTGCTTGGCACCGGTGACCGCCAGGTGTTCCCGCCGGCGGTGGTGATGGCCGCCTGCCTGTCGCGCGGGATCGGCCTGGAAGTGATGAACAATCCGGCCGCCGCGCGCACCTTCAACATCCTTGCAGGCGAAGGCCGCAAGGTTGCCGCCGCCTTCATTCTCGAAGGCTGACGTGGTGCCGCCGGGCATGGCCCGGCGCTACCCGTGCGTGGCGGTACAACGGAAGGCCGAGAAGTCCTTCAGCCGCCCGATCAGGTTGCCGCCCTGGCCCCAGCGGATATCCATGAGCTTCCAGTCCTGGCCCTGCCTCTGCAGCAGGACCCGGTCGGTCCAGCGATAGTCGCCTATTGCCATTTCGACGGGCACCCAACCGGCATCGCCGCTCGTCGCGGGCAGCCCCACCTTTACCGTTTCCGGCCGATCCGGCGCCATCAGATACGGGCTCTGGTCGAGCATGTGCGGCTTTTCGTCGGGCGCCGCCAGTGCGGTGCAGGCCTGTTCATATGCACGCTGCGCATCGATGGCTGAGCGGAGGGCATCGCCGAGCAGCGGCGCAATCGCGGCCTGGTCTGGCCCACTGGCCTGCAGGGCGGCGTAGAAGCGCGAGACGACCTCATGCGGATCGCTGGCCGCGGTGGCCAGCGGCGGGATGGCAAGCAACGCCAGAACAGGAAGGCGGCGGATCATGCGGCACCACAGGCGATGGGGTCTGCGGCAGGATGCCGCGTTCGCGGTTGACCGGGAAGATGGAGACACGGCAATCAGGGTCGTAAACGGCCATTACCGTTCAGCCTGGGCGCACACCGGGCATGCCCCGGCCCTACCCTGGATCACCCGTGGCCTGCGCCCGAGCCCACGCCCGGGCGGCGCCGCATCGCAGCGAAGAGCAGCCGAGCATGGCTCGGCTCTACATCTGGCGCTGCCCGTCTCTGCCTGCGTCAGCGTGCCGGCAAGTACTGCTGCGGGTCGACCGGCTTGCCGTTATAGCGGATCTCGAAGTGGACCATGTCGCGGTTCGCACCGGTACGGCCCATCTCGGCGATCTGCTCGCCGGCCTTCACGCTCTGGCCTTCGTTCACCAGGCGCTTGCGGTTGTGGCCATAGGCCGACAGCCACTGGTCACTGTGCTTGATGATGATCAGCTCACCGTAGCCGACCAGGCCGGCACCGGAGTACACCACCACGCCATTGGCGGTGGCCTTCACCGCCTGGCCGCTGGTGCCGGCGATATCGACGCCCTGCTTGGTTGCGTCACCGGCCACGTAGCGCCCGACGATCGCGCCATCGGCCGGCCAGCGCCAGGCGATATTGCTCTTCACCGGGCCCACCGGGGCGGTGGTCGGCGCGGTGCTGCCCGTGCTGCCACCGCCGGAACGCGGCGGGGTCACCACCGTGGTCGGCGCGCGGCCACCGCTGGCACCGGCCGGATACAGGCGGATCACCTGGCCCGGATGAATGGTCGACGGGTTGTCCAGGCTGTTCCAGGCGATCAGGTCGGCCGGGGTGATGTCATGGATGCGGGCCAGCGCATAGATGGTGTCGCCCTTGCGCACCACCACGGTCTGCCCGGGCTTGGGCACCGAGGTCTTCGGCGTGGTCACGCCACCGGTGCTGCCGCCACCCGGGCGGACCACGGTGGCGGTGCCGCAGGCGGCCAGGGTGGAAACCAGCAACGCCAGCGCGCCGATGCGCACTCCCTTGCTCAGACGATCAGGACTCATGCGAACTTCGACCTCCATACAAGCCAGGCGATCAGCACCACCACCAACGCGGTGGCGATCCAGCCCAGCGGTTCAATCCAGCGACGCAGTGCCGCTTCAGCACGCGCACCACCGATACGGATGACCGCAGCCAGCACGAACACGCGCTTGCCACGACCGATCAGCATGCTCAGCAGGTACTGCGGCATCGGTACGCCGACGATACCCGATGCCCACGTGAAGACCTTCATCGGGATGGGCATGAATCCGCCCAGCACCAGGAAGGTGAACACCGCCCAGGGCGACTCGGCCATCTTCGCCTGCACGGTGGTGATGCCCTGCTCGATGGCCGGCAGCATGCCCAGCGCTTCGAACAGCGGCTTGATCGCCTCGAAGGCGTAATGACCCAGTGCATAGCCGACCAGCGCGCCGACCATCGAGCCGGCCAGGCTGAGGGTGGCAAACCACCAGCCACGCTTGGGCTGGGCCACGCACATCGGCGCCAGCATCACTTCCGGCATCACCGGGAAGATGATCGCCTCGAAGAAGCTCAACACCGTCAGGTAGGTCGGCGCGCGTTCGTGCGCCGCCCACTTCATCGCCCGCTCGTACAGCGGCCCGAAAATCTTCATGCAACCCTGCTCCGTGGATTAGTCGAGCATGCCGGACAGCAGCGGCACGAAGGTGACCGGCGCCAGCACGCGTTGTTCGATGCTGCCGTCAGCCTTGCGGTCCAGCTGCACCAGCGACTGCCCGCCCGGCCCACCGACCGGCGCCACCAGGCGGCCGCCCTCGGCCAGCTGCCCGACCAGTTCATCGACCAGTGCGGGCGCTGCAGCGGTGACCACGATGGCATCGAACGGGCCATGCTCGGCCCAGCCGGCGCGGCCGTCGTCATGCTTGGTGCGGATGTTCATGCCAAGCGCACGGAAGCGCTTGCGCGCCTGTCGCAGCAGGTCGCCGATGCGCTCGACAGTGTAGATTTCCAGGCCCAGCGCGCCGAGCACGGCAGCCTGGTAGCCGGAACCGGTACCGACTTCCAGCACTTTCTTCGGCGAGACCTGCAGCACGGCTTCGGTCATGCGCGCCACCACCCACGGCTGGGAGATGGTCTGGCCGTGGCCGATCGGCAGGGCGGTGTCTTCGTAGGCGCGTGACGCAAGCGCTTCGTCGATGAACAGATGACGTGGCACCACCCGGATCGCATTCAAGGTCGACTCGTCGACGATGCCGGCCTCGCGCAGGCGATCGACCAGGCGGTCACGCACGCGCTGCGAGGTCATGCCGATACCAACGGCTTCCGGTTGCAGGCGAAGGCGTGGACTCATGCCGGCTGGTCCAGCGCGGCGCTGAGGCCGCCGACCCAGCTGGCCACCTTCTCCAGGGCCTGGTAGCGGGTCAGGTCGACCTGGATCGGGGTGATCGAGATGTGGCCGGTGCGTACCGCGTGGAAATCGGTACCGGGGCCGGAGTCCTGCTCACGACCGGCCGGGCCGATCCAGTAGACCTCGTTGCCGCGCGGGTCCTTCTGCGCGATGCAGCCTTCGGCGCGATGGCGGTTGCCCAGGCGCGTGACCTCGAAGCCTTTGACCTCGTTCCACGGCAGGTCCGGCACGTTGACGTTGAGGATGGTGTCGGCGGGCAGCGGATCGGCCTTGAGCCGGGCAACGATCTCGACCGCGGCGCGCGCTGCGGTCTCGAAATGCTTCGGGTCGTGATTGCGGCTGACCAGTGAAACAGCAACCGCCGGCAAGCCGAGGAAACGACCTTCCATCGCCGCCGAGACGGTGCCGGAATAGATCACGTCATCGCCGAGGTTGGCAGCATTGTTGATGCCGGACACGACAATGTCTGGCTCGAATTCAAGCAGGCCGGTCAGCGCCAGGTGCACGCAGTCGGTGGGCGTACCTGCCACCGAGACGGTGTAATGGTCGATGCGCTTGAGGCGGATCGGCAGGTCCAGGGTCAGCGAGTTGCTGGCACCGGAGCGATCGCGGTCGGGTGCGACCACCGTGACTTCGTGTCCAGCCTCGCGCAGCACCGAGGCCAGCATCCGGATGCCTGCGGCGTCGACACCGTCGTCGTTACTCACCAGGATTCGCATCTTCGATTTAACCGCTTGATTTTCCAAGAATTCGATTCCGTCACCGTGCAGTGTGGGCGGGACCGTCGTGCTCCCTGCGGAAGCCGTCGACCCTGCAAGGGCATCATCTATTGTGCCGCATGCGAGCCGCCGGTCCTACCCTGCCGGCGGTCACGACCGACATCGAACCGTCATAGGCAGACCTGCGCCGGCGGTTTACCCTGTGCGCATGTCGCACCCTGAAGACGAAGATCCGGCCGCATTGTTCCGTGCGGCCATCGGCGAAGTGACGCCGCTGCGCAAGGATGCCGAGCCGGCCCCCGCCGCGCCCCGGCCGAAGCCGCGCGCGCGCATGGCCGAACGCGACGAGGCCGAAGCGGCCGGCGAGTTCGCCCGGCTGCTGCGCGACAGCACCCCGCTGGAAGCCGGCGACGTGGCCAGCTATCGCCGCGACAACCTGCCGCCGCGCCTGTTCCAGCGCCTGAAGCGTGGCCAGTATTCGGTGCAGGACGAACTGGACCTGCATGGTGCCACTGCCGCGCAGGCGGAGACGCTGCTGCGCCAGTTCCTGCTGGAGGCGCATGCACACGAGTACGGCTGCGTGCGCATCATCCACGGCAAGGGGTTGCAGTCCGATGGTGGCGCGCCAGTACTGAAGAACCTGGTCGACCGCCTGCTGCGGCTGCGCAACGACGTCCTGGCGTTCCATTCGGCGCCAACCGGGCAAGGCGGTACCGGCGCGGTGCTGGTGCTGCTGGCGCGTCGATGAAAAATGGGGACGCCATGTGTCCAGGTAGAGTCGACTGTCAGTCGACTGCTCTTCCAGCGGCACGCGAATACCCCGCGCTGCGCGCGCAAGTCGACTAACAGTCGACTCTACCGCGCGCCCTGCTCAGGCCGAACCGAGTTCGTGCAGCACAGCGGTGTAGAGTCGACCGTCAGTCGACTGCTCTTCCAGCGGCACGCGGATACCGCGCGCTCTGCTCAGACCGGACCGAGCTCGTGCAGCACAGCGGTGTAGAGTCGACTGTCAGTCGACTGCTCTTCCAGCGGCACGCGAAAACCGCGCGCCCGGTCAGGCCTGCGAGGCGTCTTCGACGGGGCCGAGCTCGTGCAGCACAGCGGTGTAGAGTCGACTGTCAGTCGACTGCTCTTCCAGCGGCACGCGAAAACCGCGCGCCCGGTCAAGCCTGCGAGGCGTCTTCGACGGGGCCGAGCTCGTGCAGCACGGCGGTGGCATAGCAGCCGGGCGGCAATGCGAACGACAGCTCCAGCACGTCATCGGCCAACCACTGGTGCTGCAGCAGCGCCGGGCGCAGGCGCAGCGCGCGGCGCTCCTGCTTCAGGCGCGCGTCTTCCAGGCCGGCCCGCAGCGCCTTCGATTCCTCGTCGTCCAGCGCGGCCAGCTCCAGCTCGCGTGCCGCATCGGCACTGCGCAGTTCGCCTTCGCCCCACAGCGGCGCACTGGGATGGATGTCGAAGCGCGCCAGGCGCTCGGCCAGCACGTCGGTGTACGGCTCGGGGCCGAACACACTGCGGCTGCCATCGAGCATCCACACTTCGCCGTCCAGCGGCTGATCCCAGTTGCCCTGCTCCACGCGCGAGGCCAGCACGCGGTTGAACAGAGCCGAGCGGGCCGCCGACAGCAGCAATGAACGCTGGTCCTTGCGCATGCGGCGGCCACCGAACATCGCCAGTGCCGCCGGCACGTTGCCGCCGTCGCGGCCGAAGCGCTGCTCACCGAACCAGTTCGGCAGGCCACGCCCGGCAATCTGCTGCAGGCGCTCGCTGATCGCAGTGGCATCACCCTGCACCTCGCGCAGCACCAGCTTGAAGCGGTTGCCAGCCAGTGCGCCACGCTGCAGCTTGCGGTTGTGCCATGTGGACTCGATCACTTCGATCTCGTCACCGGCCAGCTCGGCCAGGTCCGGCGCAACGCGCTTGGGCAGATGCACGCTGAAACGCTGGGTAGTGACCGCGTGGCGATCCTTCATGCCCGCGTAGCTCACCGCCATTTCCGGCAGGCCTGCCCACTTGGCCAGCAGCTTGGCCACATGCACGGTGTTGGCACCGCGCTTGCGGATGTGCAGCAACAGGTGCTCGCCTTCGCCGGTCGCCTCGAAGGCGGGCAGCTCGTCGACCTGGAAATCTTCCGGCGTGGTGCGGATGCGCGCCGTCAACAACGGCGCACCGAACGCGAGCGGCAGCGGGATCATGCCGCCACCAGCAACACGACCGCCTGTGCGGCAATGCCTTCACCGCGCCCGGTGAAACCCAGCTTCTCCGACGTGGTTGCCTTCACGCTGACCGTATCCAGCGGCAACTGCAGCAGCTCGCCGATGCGCTCACGCATGGCCAGGGCATGCGGGCCGACCTTGGGCCGCTCGCAGATCACGGTGATGTCGGTGTTGCCGACGCGCCAGCCACGCTCGCGCAGCAGGCTGTCGCAGTGGCGCACGAACTCGCTGCTGTCGGCGCCCTTCCAGCGGTCGTCGCTCGGCGGGAAATGCTGGCCGATGTCGCCCAGCGCCAGCGCGCCGAGCATCGCATCGCACAGGGCGTGCAGGATCACGTCGCCGTCGCTGTGCGCGAGCACGCCGCAGCTGTGCGGTACGTTCACCCCGCCGAGCATGATGTGATCGCCTTCGCCAAAGGCATGGACGTCGTAGCCCTGGCCGATGCGGACGGGCGGGAACGGTGCGGTGATCATGGATGCAACCCTTGCAGCAGGGCCGCGCGGGCAATCAGCCAGCGCGGCGGGAAAGTACGAATTCGAACCGGTCCAGATCGGCCGGGGTGGTGACCTTGAAGTTGTCCTCGCTGCCTTCCACCAGCAGCGGGCGCTGGCCCTGGCGCTCCATGGCCATGGCCTCGTCGGTGACGTCGACACCGGCGGCCGCGGCTTCGGACAACGCGCGGCTGAGCTGATGGCGACGGAACAGCTGCGGGGTCAGTGCACGCCACAGGCGTTCGCGCGGCTCGGTGCCATCGATGCCACCGTCGTCACCCGCACGCTTGAGCGTGTCGCGCACCGGGGCAGCCAGGATCGCGCCGACCGGGTCGGCACGGCCGACCTCAAGCAGGCGGCCGAGATCGGCCGGCGACAAGTTCGGCCGCGCGGCATCGTGGACCAGTACGAACTCATCAGCGCGCACCGTCTCCGGCAGCGCCTGCAGGCCAGCCAGCACCGAAGCGGCACGGGTCGCGCCACCGATGCAGGTCAGCACCGGCTTGCCCGCCCACTCGTTCCAGCCGGGCCAGTCGGCGTCGTCCTGGCCGATCACCACCATCGCCCCGGCCACGGCCGGGTGCGCCAGCAGGGCGTCCAGGGTATGGGCAAGCAGGATCTGTCCCCCTGCCTGCAGGTATTGCTTGGGCAACGGCGCGCCGAAGCGGGTGCCACGGCCCGCAGCCGGAACCACGACCCAGATGGCCGCACTCATGGCACGTCCGCCGGGTGGTCGCCAACCTGCGCACTGACACCTGCCGCAGGCTGCGCCGGGTGGACCGGCGCATCCTCGACCACACGATAGAACTTCTCGCCGGGCTTGATCATGCCCAGCTCGCTGCGTGCGCGCTCCTCGATGGCGGACTGGCCTTCCTTGAGGTCCTTCACTTCGGCAGCGAGCGCGTCGTTGCGCTGCTGCAGACCCTCATTGTCCCGCTCCTGATTGGCGACCTGGGCTTCAAGCATCATCACTTCGCCCGAATTGCCCGGACCGAACCAGAAGCGGTACTGCAGCCAGCCCAGCAGCAGGGCCAGCACCAGCAGCATCCAGCGCCAGTCGCGCATCGGCTCAGCGCTTCAGCGAAACGAACGCGTCACGACCGGCGTAACGCGCGCCGGCACCGAGGGCTTCCTCGATGCGCAGCAGCTGGTTGTACTTGGCCACGCGATCGCTGCGGCACAGCGAACCGGTCTTGATCTGGGTGGCGGTGGTAGCCACTGCGATGTCGGCGATGGTGGTGTCTTCGGTTTCGCCCGAACGGTGCGAGACCACAGCGGCATAACCGGCGCGGTCGGCCATGGCGATCGCTTCCAGGGTTTCGCTCAGGGTGCCGATCTGGTTGACCTTGATCAGGATCGCGTTGGCGGTGCCCGAGTCGATGCCTTCCTGGAAGATCTTCGGGTTGGTCACGAACAGGTCGTCACCCACCAGCTGCACCTTCTTGCCGATGCGGTCGGTCAGCAGCTTCCAGCCGGCCCAGTCGTTCTCGGCCAGGCCGTCTTCGATCGTGATGATCGGGTACTGCGCGGCCCAGTCGGCGAGGAAGTCGACGAACTGCTCGGAGGTCAGGCGCTTGTTCTCGCCGACCAGGTTGTACTTGCCGTTCTCGAAGAACTCGCTGGACGCCACGTCCAGGCCCAGCAGCACGTCTTCACCGGCGGTGTAGCCGGCCTTGCCGATCGCTTCGAGGATGGTGTCGAGCGCTTCGACGTTGCTGCGGAAGTCCGGCGCGAAGCCGCCCTCATCGCCCACCGCCGTGCTCAGGCCGTGGCCCTTCAGCACCGACTTCAGCGAATGGAAGATTTCGGTACCGGCGCGCAGCGCTTCGGAGAACGAGGTGAAGCCGACCGGCAGCACCATGAATTCCTGGAAGTCGACGTTGTTGTCGGCATGTGCGCCGCCGTTGATGATGTTCATCATCGGCACCGGCAGCGACGGGGTCACGCCGGTCTTGGCGGCCAGGTACTGCCACAGCGCCTGCTTGCTCGATGCGGCGGCGGCGTGCGCGGCGGCCATCGAAACACCCAGCAGCGCGTTGGCGCCCAGGCGGCCCTTGTTCTCGGTGCCGTCGAGGTCGATCAGGCGACGGTCGAGGCCGTCCTGGTCGGTGGCCTCGAAGCCCTTCAGCGCATTGGCAATGGTGGTGTTGACGTTGTCGACGGCCTTGCGCACGCCCTTGCCCAGGTAACGGGTCTTGTCGCCATCACGCAGCTCGACCGCTTCCTTGGTGCCGGTCGAGGCGCCGGAGGGAACCGCGGCGCGACCGAACGAACCGTCCTCCAGGATGACTTCGGCTTCCAGCGTGGGGTTGCCACGGCTGTCGAGGATTTCACGGGCGTGGATGCTGCGGATCGTACTCATGGTCGGGCCGGTTACCTGTATGGAGAGGGGGCGACAAAACGAATGCCGCGTGATTATCCCCGGCTGCCCGCCACTTGCCAAATGGCGCAGGCGGCTTCAGCCCCAGCTGGACCCGATCACGATCAGGACCATCGACACCAGCATCACCAGCAATGCACCGGCAATCGCCGCCAGGATGGGGCCACGCTGCCGACGCCAGGCCAGCACCATCGCCACCGGGCAGCCCAGGAAGGACAGCACCATCGTGACCAACGCGCCCAGCATCCACCATTGCGTGGCCTGCACGCCGTTGTTTCCGTCTCCCGGCGGCCGGAAGCCGGACGTGAAGGCCAGCACGCCCACCACCAGGGCCATCCAGGTCAACACGGCCAGGCCCAGAGCGATCAGACCCCAGGGCCAGCCGCGCGCCGACGTGGTCGTATTCATCAAAGCACTCCGTAGAACAGGGCACCGAACCACAGCAAAAGCAGGATGATCGCCAGGCCAGCCATCACCTTGCCGCGATTCAGGCGCCAGGCCAGCACGGCGGCAGCGACGCAGCCCACGGCGCCGAGCAGCTCCGCCACCAGCAGCGCGATGAAGTACGCGCGCAGATTGAGTGCGCTGCCACCATCACCCGGTGGCCGCACGGACGCTGCGCCGATCAATGCCAGCCCGAACATGCCCACGGTGAACAGCACCGCCAGGCCCAGTGCGATCAGGCCCCAAGGCCACTGCTTCCAGTGCCGGCGATGACGCTGGGCTTCCAGCGCCACCCACGGGTCACGACTCACGCGAAGCGCGAGAAGCCGTGCTTCTTGGTCACCGCGTCGAGTTCCATCAGGGTCTCGAGCAGGGCTTCCATCTGGTCCAGCGGCCACGCATTGGGGCCATCGGACAGCGCCTTGGACGGGTCCGGATGGGTCTCGGCGAACAGGCCGGAGATGCCCACCGCCACGGCGGCACGGGCCAGCACCGGCACGTGCTCGCGCTGGCCACCGGAACTGGTGCCCTGCCCGCCCGGCAGCTGCACCGAATGGGTGGCGTCGAACACCACCGGGCAACCGGTATCGCGCATCACCGCCAGCGAACGCATGTCGCTGACCAGGTTGTTGTAGCCGAAGCTGGCACCGCGCTCGCAGACCATGATCTGCTCATTGCCGGTGGCCTTGGCCTTCTCCACGACCGGCTTCATGTCCCACGGCGCCAGGAACTGGCCCTTCTTGATGTTGACCGGCTTGCCGGCCGAGCACACCTTGCGGATGAAGTCGGTCTGGCGGACCAGGAACGCGGGGGTCTGCAGCACATCCACCACCGAGGCCACTTCATCCATCGGGGTGTACTCGTGGACGTCGGTCAGCACCGGCACGCCGATCTGCTTCTTGACCTCGGCCAGGACCTTCAGGCCCTCCTCCATGCCCGGGCCGCGGAAGGCGGTACCCGAAGTGCGGTTGGCCTTGTCGAAGCTGGACTTGAAGATGAAGTTGACACCGAGCTTGTCGGTGACCTCCTTCAGCTTGCCGGCGGTATCGAGCTGCAGCTGCATCGACTCGATCACGCAGGGGCCGGCGATCAGGAACAGGGGCTGGTCCAGCCCGACCTCGAATCCACACAGTTTCATGGCGTTTCCTTGTTGTCCGCAGCACCGGCCGGGCCGGTGCGCTGGGGGTTGAAGCATGCAGGATGGGGGCCGAAGCCCCCATTCACAAGTCAGGCGCGCGCTTCGGAAAGCAGCTTGCCGCCGGCCTTGCGCTCGCGCGCGGCGCGGATGAAACCGATGAACAGCGGGTGGCCGTCACGCGGCGTGGACAGGAATTCCGGATGCGCCTGGCAGGCCAGGAACCACGGGTGCGCATCGCGCGGCAGTTCCACCACTTCCACCAGGGTGTCGTCCATCGACTTGCCGGCGATCACCAGGCCGGCATCTTCCAGCTGGGTGCGGTAGCGGTTGTTGAACTCGTAACGGTGGCGATGGCGCTCGGCGACCACGTCCTTGCCGTACAGCTCGCGGGCCAGCGTGCCCGGCTTCAGGCGCTGCTCCTGCAGGCCCAGGCGCATGGTGCCGCCGAGGTCGCTCTTGTCGTCGCGCTTCTCGACATCACCGGTGGCGGTGCGCCATTCGGTGATCAGGCCGATCACCGGGTTCGGCGACTGGCGGTCGTTCTCGGTGCTGTTTGCACCTTCCAGGCCCACCACATTGCGCGCGTAGTCGACCACGGCCGCCTGCATGCCGTAGCAGATGCCGAAGTACGGCACCTGCTGCTCGCGGGCGAACTTCGAGGTCAGCACCTTGCCTTCGAAACCACGGTCACCGAAGCCACCGGGCACCAGGATGCCGTCGACATCGGCCAGTGCGGCCATGTCGGTGCCTTCCAGATCCTGCGCTTCCAGCCACTTCAGGTTGACCTTGGTGCGCTGGCGCAGGCCACCGTGCTTGAGGGCTTCGCCGACCGACTTGTAGGCGTCCTGGTGATCGACGTACTTGCCGACCACGGCGATGGTCACTTCGTCCAGCGGATGCAGGGTCGCGTCGACCGCGTCCTCCCACATCGACAGGTCGACCGGGCCCACCTTGTCGGCCAGCTTCAGCTGGTTGACCACGATCTCGTCCAGGCCCTGCGCGTGCAGGCCCGACGGAATGCGGTACAGCACGTCCACGTCCGGCACACTGATGACGGCGCGCTCGGAGACGTTGGTGAACTGCGCGATCTTGCGGCGCTCCGAATCCGGCACGGCCTGCTCGGAGCGGCACAGCAGCACGTCCGGCTGGATGCCGATCGAGCGCAGCTCCTTCACCGAGTGCTGGGTCGGCTTGGTCTTCAGTTCACCGGCGGCGCCGATGTACGGCACCAGGGTGAGGTGCATGAACAGCGCCTTCTCCGGGCCGCGCTCGGTGCGCACCTGGCGGATCGCTTCCAGGAACGGCAGCGACTCGATGTCGCCGACGGTACCGCCGATCTCGACCAGCGCCACGTCGTAGCCTTCGGTGGCTTCATCGATGCAGCGGCGGATCTCGTCGGTGATGTGCGGAATGACCTGCACGGTCGCGCCCAGGTAGTCGCCGCGGCGCTCCTTGCGGATCACGTTCTCGTAGATGCGGCCGGTGGTGACCGAGTTCTTGCGGCTCAGGCGGGTGCGCACGAAGCGCTCGTAGTGGCCCAGGTCGAGGTCGGTCTCGGCGCCGTCGTCGGTGACGTAGACCTCACCGTGCTGGAACGGGCTCATGGTGCCCGGGTCGACGTTGATGTACGGGTCGAGCTTCATCATCGTGACCTTCAGGCCACGGGCTTCGAGAATGGCGGCCAGTGACGCAGCGGCAATGCCTTTGCCGAGCGAGGACACCACGCCGCCGGTTACGAAAATCAAGGGAGTCATGGCTGCAAGCATCCTGTCTGGAAATGGAAAACGGCAGCACCACGCGCACCCGGAGGGCGGGCATGGAGCTTGAAGGGGGTTTTCCGGTTCGCTGGGGCAGCGAGGGAGGTGCTGGGCCGTGCGGCGGCAGGCGCCGGACGGGGACCACCCTGCGAGGTCGGGGCGGCCGTGCCGGTCATATCGACCGTCACCTGCGACCCGCATTGCTGGCGACCACGCATGGCCGTGCCAGCCCATTCGCAAAGGGTGGACACGCACTTACTCCCGGAAAGCCATAGTTTACAGATTGATGGCCGCCAACCCAAGAGGCAGTTGCGGCCATCACCCAAAAGAAACGCCCCGCTGGGCGGGGCGTCGGGGGGCGAATCCCTTGCGGCAAGGGCTTCGGAGGGTGGAAGGATTACTTCTTCTTCCTCGCCTCTTCTTCCTCTTCCTGCTGCGGGGCCGGCTGGCCCTGCGCCTTCATTTCGGCATTGGCCTGGGCGCGGCGCTTGGCCTTGGCATCGGCTTCGGCCTGCGCCTTGTCGGCCTGGTCACCCTGCTGCGGGGCCGGCTGGCCGGCGTTCTGCGCCACCACCAGCGGCACTGCAACGGCGGCAGCGGCCAGGATCGCAATGGTCAGCAACTTCTTCATGAGGTCCTCCTCGCGGTATGGCTTGGATGTTTCGACCCAACAGGGGTCGCCGGCGTTCAGATTCCAGCGACTGCCATTTTACCCCCTCCCCGCCGCCGAGGCTGAACCGCAGGCGTGCAAATTCGCCGCACAGACCGCACACTTGCGCGTCGCTCCGCGCTTTAGAAGATAGATGAACGCCCGCTATAACGCCGCCGATATTGAAGTCCTGTCCGGCCTTGACCCGGTCAAGCGCCGTCCCGGCATGTATACCGACACCGCGCGCCCGAACCACCTGGCGCAGGAAGTGATCGACAACTCGGTGGACGAGGCCCTCGCGGGCCACGCCCGCTCGATCGAGATCACCCTGTACAAGGACGGCAGCGTGGAGGTCAGCGATGACGGCCGCGGCATGCCGGTGGACATCCATCCGGAAGAGAAGATCCCGGGTGTCGAGCTGATCCTCACCCGCCTGCATGCGGGCGGCAAGTTCAGCAACAACAACTACACCTTCTCTGGCGGCCTGCACGGCGTCGGCGTCAGCGTGGTCAACGCGCTGTCGACCCTGGTGGAAGTGCACATCAAGCGCGAAGGTGCCGAGCACCGCATCACCTTCCGCAATGGCGACCGCGCCACCCCGCTGGAAGTGGTCGGCACCGTCGGCAAGAAGAACACCGGTACCCGCGTGCGCTTCTGGCCGGACCCGAAGTACTTCGATACGCCGAAGTTCGCGGTGCGCGCGCTCAAGCACCTGCTGCGCGCCAAGGCGGTGCTGTGCCCTGGCCTGACCGTCAAGCTGACCGACGAGGCCACCGGCGAAGTCGATACCTGGTACTACGAAGACGGCCTGCGCGATTATCTGAAGCTGGAACTGGGCGAGCGCGAATCGCTGCCGGCCGACCTGTTCGTCGGCAACCTGAAGAAGGACACTGAGGTGGTGGACTGGGCCGTGGCCTGGCTGCCGGAAGGTGAACTGGTGCAGGAAAGCTACGTCAACCTGATTCCCACCGCCCAGCACGGCACCCACGTCAACGGCCTGCGTACCGGCCTGACCGAGGCGCTGCGCGAGTTCTGCGACTTCCGCAACCTGCTGCCGCGTGGCGTCAAGCTGGCCCCGGAAGACGTGTGGGACCGCGTGTCGTTCGTGCTGTCGCTGAAGATGACCGACCCGCAGTTCAGCGGCCAGACCAAGGAACGCCTGTCCTCGCGCCAGGCGGCCGGTTTCGTCGAAGGCGCCGCCCACGATGCGTTCAGCCTGCTGTTGAACCAGAACGTGGAGCTGGGCGAGAAGATCGCGCAGATCGCCATCGAGCGCGCCAGCGCGCGCCTGAAGACCGAGAAGCTGGTCGTCCGCAAGAAGGTCACGCAGGGCCCGGCCCTGCCCGGCAAGCTGGCCGACTGCATCAGCCAGGACCTGTCGCGTACCGAGCTGTTCCTGGTGGAAGGTGACTCGGCAGGCGGCAGCGCCAAGCAGGCCCGCGACAAGGACTTCCAGGCCATCATGCCGTTGCGCGGCAAGATCCTGAACACCTGGGAAGTCTCGTCCAACAGCGTGCTGGCCTCGGAAGAAGTGCACAACCTGGCCATCGCCATCGGCTGCGACCCGGGCAAGGATGACATCAGCGGCCTGCGCTACGGCAAGGTCATCATCCTGGCCGACGCGGACTCCGACGGCCTGCACATCGCAACGCTGCTGACCGCGCTGTTCCTGAAGCACTTCCCGGCGCTGGTCGATGCCGGCCACGTGTTCGTGGCGATGCCGCCGCTGTTCCGCATCGACGTGGGCAAGCAGGTGTTCTACGCCCTGGACGAGGAAGAAAAGCGCTCGATGCTGGACAAGATCGAACGCGAGAAGATCAAGGGCGCCATCAACGTGACCCGCTTCAAGGGCCTGGGCGAGATGAACCCGCCGCAGCTGCGTGAATCC
Organism: Stenotrophomonas sp. 59; assembly: GCF_030291095.1. Classification (NCBI taxonomy): domain Bacteria; kingdom Pseudomonadati; phylum Pseudomonadota; class Gammaproteobacteria; order Lysobacterales; family Lysobacteraceae; genus Stenotrophomonas; species Stenotrophomonas sp. 59. Next base: position 1,658,434 of record NZ_CP127408.1, on the reverse strand, counting down.
ACCATCCACCCGGATACGCGCCGCCTGGTGCAGCTGACCGTGGACGATGGCGAGCAGACCCACTCGCTGATGGACATGCTGCTGGCCAAGAAGCGCGCCTCCGACCGCAAGGGCTGGCTGGAGAGCAAGGGCGACCTGGCGTCGCTGGAAGTCTGATGCCGGCGCGGGGTCGGAGCCCTTTCCTGCGGAAAGGGCTCCGACCCCAGCCGCTCCGGCCCCATCCCGCCGCCATCGGCAAACCCGGCGGCGCCATAATGCGCGTCCACCCGTGTGGACCATCGTATTGGCCAGCCACTCGTTGCTGTTCCCCGCCCTGCCGCTGCACAGCGCCCGGTTGGTGCTGAGCCCGATCCGCCGTGACGACGCGGCCGCGCTGTTCACGCTGCAGTCCAATCCGGACGTGATGCGCTGGTGGAACCACCCGGCCTGGACGCGTCCGGCCGAAGCCCGCGAACAGATCGACGACGATCTTGCCGCGCACGCCATCGGTACCCAGTTGAAGCTGGCCGTGCGCGAATCGCCCAACGGCCCACTGCTGGGCATCTGCGTTGCGTTTGCCATTGATCGCGAGGCCATGCGGGCCGAGATCGGCTATCTGTTGGCGCCCGACCGCCAGGGCCAGGGATACATGCATGAGGCCCTGCAGCAGATGCTGGGCTATCTGTTCCGCACCCTGCACCTGCACCGTATCGAAGCCGAGATCGATCCACGCAACGTACCCTCGGCACATGTGCTTGACCGCCTGGGCTTCCACCGCGAGGGGGTGCTGCGCCAGCGCTGGCGCATCCAGGGTGAGCTTTCGGACTCGGCCGTCTACGGCCTGTTGGCCAACGACGAAGCGGCAACCGCCCTGACCGCTTGACCCAATCTGGCCGCAACCGGCCAGCGCGCTCAGGCATGCCTTTGGACACATCCGGTGCGGCACCCACCGGCCTAGCATCGGAACCCCCTTCCGTTGCCGATACGGTGCCATGAAGTCCCTGCTGCACACTGCCGCGCTCTGCGTCGGCCTGCTCATCGCCCCTGCCAGCGTGCTGGCCGCACCGGCCGACGCCAAACCCGATCAGAAGGATGACAAGAGCGAAGCGCCCGCCCTGCCGGCCGATGCCTCGGTCCGCCAGAGCATGCGCCTGGCCGGGCGCAGCCTCGACTACACCGCCACGGTCGGCACCCTGCCGGTGCGCGATGACAAGGGCAAGGTGATCGCCGATGTGGTGTTCACCGCCTACACGATGCCGGGCAAGGACCGGCCGGTGACCTTCGCGCTCAACGGCGGCCCCGGTGCCTCGTCGGTCTACCTCAACATGGGCGCGATCGGGCCCAAGGTGGTCACCTTCGGTTCGGAGGGCGACAGCGCCTCGGCGCCGGCCACCCTGCATGACAACCCGGGTACCTGGCTGGATTTCACCGACCTGGTGTTCATCGATCCGGTCGGCACCGGTTTCAGCCGCGCGCGCATCGGCGATGACGAGGCGAAGAAGCAGCTGTACAACCCCAGTGCCGACATCGAGTACCTGTCGCGCTCGATCTACGACTGGCTGCTGCGCAACCAGCGCATGGCGTCACGCAAGTACCTGACCGGCGAGAGCTACGGCGGTTATCGCGGCCCGCGCATCACCCACTTCCTGCAGACCCGGCTGGGCGTGGCGATGAACGGCCTGGTGCTGGTGTCGCCGTACCTCAGCCCGACGCTGGAAGACAACGCCGACGTCTCGCCGATGGCGTGGATGCAGACGCTGCCGTCGATCGCGGCCGCGCACCTGGAGCGCCAGGGCAAGCTGACCGACGCGGCGATGCGCGAGGTGGTCGAGTACACCCGTGGCGACTACGCCAACGCGCTGATGAAGGGCCGCAGCGATCCGCAGGCGACCGAGGCGATGCTGCGCCGGGTAACCGAGCTGACCGGGCTTGACCCGCAGTTCGTGCGCCGTGCCGGCGGCCGCCTGGAAACCCAGGCCTACCTGCGCGAAGTGTTCCGCGACAAGGGCACGCTGGGCAGCCGCTACGATTCCAACGTGACCGCGTTCGATCCGTTCCCGAACGATCCGGAGCAGCGTGCCAACGATCCTCTGCTGGACAGCATCATCGCGCCGACCACCACGGCGATGGTCGACTTCGTGACGCGCGTGGTCGGCTGGAAGGTGGATGCGCGCTACCAGGCGCTGAACTACGAGGTGAACCGGCTGTGGGACCGCAACGGCGAACTGCGCCAGGGTGCGGTGACCCAGCTGCGCCAGGCGGTGGCGATCGACCCGCATCTGCAGGTGCTGATCGTGCACGGCTGGAATGACCTGTCGTGCCCGTTCATGGGTTCGATCCTGACGGTGGACCAGATGCCGGCGATGGGCAGTAACCCGGACCGGGTGCAGGTGCGGAGCTATCCGGGCGGGCACATGTTCTACAGCCGGGCGGACAGCCAGGCGGCGTTCCGGAAGGATGTGCAGGCGCTGTTCCAGCGCAATTGAGGGGTTCGGCCGGGCCTGCGGCCCGGCACCCGCTGACGGCAACGGCAACGGCACAAGCCGGGGTTCCGTGGGCTGGCGAGGTGGGGTGGGGTTGCAGGACACGCCGTAAACCCATCCCTGGGGGCTCGATGGCGCCATCCATGGCGCCAACGGTCCTGCAACCCCACCCCACCCCGCCGCTGACAGATTCCTGCGGCTGTTGTTAGGTGTCGACCGCTCGTCGGCACGGGGTCGGATCCCGTTGCTTGGCAACGGGCTCTGACCCTGGTTCTGCTCTGGTAGGTGTCGACCTTGGTCGACATGATGGGTGCCGAAGAATTGTTTCTCCCATGAAAAAAGCCCGCCGGAATCCGGCGGGCTTTTTCTTTCCAGGGGTCAGATCCTTTTCCCGCAGTGAAAGGGCTCTGACCCCCAGGCTGCAGGCATCAGGTCCAGCCGAACAGCTCGAACAGCTTCAGGATCAGGTACGCACAGCCGCCGGCGGCGGGGATGGTCAGGATCCAGGCCCAGACGATGCGTTCGATCACGCCGAACTTCAGCGAACGCGGGTTCTTGGCGAAGCCGACGCCCATGATCGCGGTGGAGATGCTGTGCGTGGTCGAGACCGGCATGCCGAAGTGGGCAGCCAGGGTCAGGATGGTGGCCGAGCTGGTCTCCGCGGCGAAGCCGTGGATCGGGTGCAGCTTGACCATCTTGTGGCCCAGGGTCTTGATGATCTTCCAGCCGCCCGAGGCGGTACCGGCAGCCATCACCACCGCACAGGTCAGCACGATCCACATCGCGATGCCGTCACCGGCGTGCGCGTCCGGGTGCATGAAGGCCAGCCAGGACGGCAGGTCGTTCAGTGCGCCGGTCGCTTCGGCACCGATCAGGGTCATGGCGATGATGCCCATGGTCTTCTGCGCGTCGTTGTGGCCGTGGGCGAAGCCCATGTAGGCCGCCGAGGCGATCTGGGCCTTGCCGAAGAACGCATTGACGATGCGCGGGCGGGCCAGGCGACCGATGGCGCCACCGATCTTGGCCAGGCCGGCGATCAGGCCCCACAGCAGCACCATCACCACGATGCCGAGCAGGAAACCGGCGATCGGCGAGGTGATCATCGGCACGAACACCTTCCACAGCAGGCCCTTGTTCTGCGCCCAGCTGCCCAGGCGCTCGGACCAGATCAGCGCGTCCCAGTTGTTGTGGGCCGCGGCCAGGCCGGCGCCGCAGAGGCCACCGATCAGCGCGTGCGAGGACGAGGACGGCAGCCCCTTCCACCAGGTGATCAGGTTCCAGATGATGCCGCCGAGCAGGGCACACAGGATCACCTGCGGGGTGACATCGACGACGTTGGTGTTGAGCAGGCCGGAGGCGATCGTCAATGCGACGGCCGTACCGGTCAGCGCACCGATCAGGTTCATGAAGGCGGCCAGCATCACCGCCCAGCCGGGCGAGAGCACCTTGGTCGCGACCACGGTGGCAATGGAGTTGGCGGTGTCGTGGAAGCCGTTGATGAACTCGAAGACGAGTGCGGCCAGGATCACCACCAGGACAAGGGTCAACATGCGGCGGCGTCCGTCAGCTGTTCTTCAACACGATCTGGTACGCCACCACGCCGGCCTCGCGGCAACGGTCGATGGCCTTTTCCAGGATCTCGAAGAATTCCTTCAGCAGGAACATCTGCAGGTTGTCCAGGCGGCCGGAATAGATGTCGCGGTACAGCTCGAGCATCAGGCGGTCGGCCTCGTTTTCCAGTGAACGCAGCTTCTCGTTCAGCGCGGTCATCCGGTCCAGGTTCATGTGGCGCAGGTCGGCCACCATCTCCACCACCACGCCGGCGGCCTGTTCCAGCATCGCCGCGCGCGGCGCGAAGTCGATGTGTTCCAGGTGGGTCGTGGCCAGCGAATAGCGATCGGCGAACTTCTCGATCTGCTTGGGAATCTTGTACAGGGCCGAGCCCAGCGCTTCGATGTCTTCGCGCTCGATCGGGGTCATGAAGCTGTCCACCAGCGCCTGGCTGATCTTGTCCGAGGCCGCGCGCTCGCGCAGGCGGGCCAGCTTGAAGGCGTCCAGCGCGGGCTGGCGGTCGGCCTCGCGCAGCATGGAATGCAGCGCCTTGGCGGCGTCGGACGCCGCGACGGCGGCCTCATCGAGCAGGGTGTAGAACTGTTTGCCGGAACCGAAAATGGTCTGCAGAGAGAACATTGAGAAACCTGTCAGCCGTCGCGGGAAGGACGGCACCAGACGGAATTATGACGGCTAGATGACCATCTCGGGTATCCCCGCCCCCTTTCAAGGACGTGGAACCCCCAACCTGAACAGGCGGTTGCCACCCTGCCACGCCCCTTTGCTAAGATGCCAGCGTGCCTTCGGGCGCACCTTATGGACGACGACCCTTATCCCCCAGCGCCGCGCCGGACCCCGTTCCTGAGCGCCTGCCGCCATCGCAAGCACCCGCCCTCCCTGCCACCAACCGGGGACGACGCCCGTGTTTGAAATGATCCTGATTGTCTTCGCGCTCGTTCTGTTGAACGGCTTCTTCGCCATGTCCGAGATGTCGGTCATGACCTCGCGCAAGAGCCGCCTGAAGCAGATGGCCGCCACCTCCAAGCGCGCCGCCAAGGCGCTGGAGCTGTCGGAGAAGCCGGAGAGCTTCCTGTCCACCGTGCAGATCGGCATCACCGTGATCGGCGTGCTGACCGGCTACCTCGGTGGTGAAGCACTGGGCGAGGCCTTCGCCGGCTGGATCCAGGGCCTGATGCCGGGCTTCGCCTATGCCGGCAACATCGGCACGGCGCTGGCGGTCAGCCTGATCACCTTCATCACGCTGATCTTCGGCGAACTGGTGCCCAAGCGCCTGGCACTGACCCGTTCGGAGGCCATTGCCGGCCTGGTGGCGATGCCGATGAGCTGGCTGGCCAAGCTGGCCCTGCCCTTCGTCTGGCTGCTGTCCAAGACCACCCAGCTGGTCCTGCGCCTGTTCGGCCTGGGCAAGGATGAAGTCGCCTCGGTGACCGAAGAAGAGATCCGCATGCTGGTGGCCGAGAGCCACGAGGCCGGCGTGATCGATGCCCACGAGCGCGACATGATGAACCGTGTCATGCGCCTGGGCGACCGCACCGCCGACAGCCTGATGACCCCGCGCAACCGCATCGCGTGGCTCGACACCCAGGCTGGACTGGAACGCAACCTGGAAATCATGGCCGAGCACGAGTTCTCGCGGTACCCGGTGTACCGCGACAACGACATGGACGTGGTCGGCGTGCTGGAGCTGAAATCGCTGGCCACGCGCATGGCGCGCGGCGACAACGCGCTGTTCCAGACCCTGCGCGAACCCCTGTACGTTTCCGAATCGACCCACGCGATGAAACTGCTGGAAATCTTCCGCGAGGAACAGCAGTCGATGGCACTGGTAGTGGACGAGTACGGCGAGATCCAGGGCCTGGTGACCATCAGCGACCTGATGGGCGCGGTGGTTGGCCGCCTGCAGGCGGTGGAGAACGCCGACGAGGACGCACTGGTGGTGACCCGCGAGGACGGCTCGCTGCTAGTGGACGGTTCACTGCCGATCGAAGACGTGCGCGAACTGATCGGCAGCAACGACCTGCCCGACGCCGAGGACGGCGACTACTACACGCTCGCCGGCATGTGCATCCATTACTTCGGCCGCATTCCGCACGCGGGCGAGTACTTCGACTGGGCTGGCTGGCGCTTCGAAGTGGTCGACCTGGACGGTGCGCGCGTGGACAAGCTGCTGCTGCGCACGTTGTCCGACGAGCAGGCCGATGAGCTCACCGCCTGAGGCCGGCCAGGGTCCGGGCGCCGAGCGCCCGACCTACCGCAACGAGGGCATCCGCACCCTGCTGGAGATGTTCGCCTCCGGTGATCCGGCCGAGCACATGCCGCTTGGCCAGATCCTGTGCAACTTGCAGCAGAGCGCGTTCGGCGTATTCCTGTTCGTGGCCATCCTGCCCTCGTTCATTCCGATTCCGGGCATGGGCGGCGCGGTCAGCGGTCCACTGGTGATCCTTATCGGCCTGCAGATGCTGTGCTGCCTGCGCCGCCCCTGGCTGCCCGGCTTCATTGCCCGGCGCGGGCCGAAGCGCGGCACCATGCACCGCTTCCTTGACCGTATCGATCGCCCGCTGCGGCGCCTGGACAAGATGCTGAAGCCGCGCCTGCCGCAGCTGCTGACACCGCTGCCGGCGCACGCCTTCACCGGCCTGCTGCTGGTGCTGCTGGGCGTGCTGCTGTCGCTGCCGATTCCGTTCACCAATTTCCTGTTCGGCTTCCAGCTGCTGCTGTTCGCGCTGGCATTGCTGGAGCGCGATGGCGCGCTCATGCTGTTCAACTGGATCGCGGCGCTGGCGGCGATCGCCTTCTTCGGTTTCAGTTCGGGGCAGCTGGTGGGTTACACGGTGGATCTGTTCCAGCGTTGGTTCTGAAAGCCGACCGCTGCGCTCGCCGGGCATGGCCCGGCGCTACCCACGATGCGCCCCCGGTAGCGCCGGGCCATGCCCGGTGGGGGCGAAACCTCAGCGCAGATCAATGAAACCGTTGTCGGCCAACGCCGCCGGCTCGTCCTGCACCGCCGACAGCACGAAGGTCAACGCCTTGCCCAGCAGCGTGCCCGGACCATCCCAGTATTCGGCACTGTCGGCGCGCACGTGGATCAGGCGAAGGTTGGGGTCATCCTTGCCACCGGGGAAGAACAGTTTCATCGCCGGTGACCACAGCTCCTCGATCTTCGCGCGATCGTCAACCACGCGCGCCCGCCCCGCCACCGACACATAGGTGTTCTTCGAGGGCGAGGCATACGCCACGTTGACCCGCGGATCGAGCGCGATCTCGGCCACCTTCGGGCTGTCGCCGGTGATCACGAACCACAGGTCACCATCGAAGGCCACCTGCTGGGTGGCCAGCGGCCGGCTGTAGAGTCGCCCGTCGACGCCGGTGGTGGTGAACATCGCCACCTCCACGTCCTTGATCAGTTCGGCCAGCTGGGCAATGTGTTCGGCGCGGGTCTCGGCCATGGTGGGGACTCCAGAAGTAGGAGTCCCCATCAGACGTGGTTCGGCCGCAACAGGCCGTGACGCAATTGTTCAGCCCGCGTGGCGGGCATGCCAGGCGTGCATCGCCAGTTCGAACGAACGCAGGCGTGCGCGGTGGTCGTACAGATTGGCGGTGAGCATCAGTTCGTCGGGCTTGTGCCGTTCGACAAAGGCGGCGATGCCCTCGGCCACCTGCTGCGGATCACCCAGTACGGTGCAGGCCAATGCCCGCTCCACGCCCAGCTTTTCATGCGGTTCCCAGAAGGACTCGATGTCGTCGATCGGTGCCGGAATCTTGCCCGGACGGCCGCGGCGAAGGTTGACGAAACTCTGCTGCTGGCTGGTGAACAAACGCCGCGATTCGGCTTCGCTGTCGCTGGCGACAACGTTCAAGGCCAGCATCGCGTGCGGCTGTTTCAGCGTGGCCGAGGGGCGGAACTCGCGGCGGTACACCGCCAGCGCTTCGTCCATCACGTCGGGCGCGAAGTGCGAGGCGAACGCGTACGGCAGGCCCATCGAGGCGGCCATGCGCGCACCGAACAGGCTCGAACCGAGGATCCAGGTCGGCACCCGCAGGCCTCCCCCCGGCACCGCCTGCACAGCCTGCCCGGGCTGTACCGGTTCGAAGTAGTGCAGCAGTTCGCGAACGTCCTGCGGGAACTGGTCGGCGCTGTCGAAGTAGCGGCGCAGCGCACGCGCGGTCGGCTGGTCGGTGCCCGGCGCGCGGCCGAGGCCAAGGTCGATGCGGTCGGGATACAGCGAGGCCAGCGTGCCGAACTGCTCGGCCACCTGCAGCGGCGCATGGTTGGGCAGCATGATGCCGCCGGCACCGACGCGGATGCGCTTCGTGCCCCCGGCCACATGGCCGATCAGCACGGCGGTGGCCGCACTGGCGATGCCGGGCATGTTGTGGTGTTCGGCCAGCCAGTAACGGCGATAGCCCAGCGCATCGGCGTGCTGGGCCAGTTCCAGCATGTTGGCGAAGGCGGCGGTGGTGTCACTGCCCTCGCAGACCGGGGCCAGGTCGAGAATCGACAACGGGATCATCAGGCGGTATTCCGTCACAGGATTCCCTTTGTGATGGGGTCGGCCGGGCGCAACGGCCAGTGACGGTGGCGGGATGCTGATTCCCGCGGGATGGGTTCAGGAGAACAGGGTCGACGGATTACGGGCCGCGGGCCGCGGACGGCGGCTGGACGGCGGCTGGACGGCGGCTGGACGGCGGCTGGACTGCTCTCGGCGGGAGACTGAAACCCCCGCGCTGCGCGCGATAGTCGACTAACAGTCGACTCTACCGGCGCCCTGTCAACCATCGTCCCCGCCAGCCCGCATTCCCATCAACCTGCGCCCCGGTCAACCTGCATACCGGTCAGAACGCGCTGGGGCGCGGCTCCGGCAGCGGCTGATCGACCATCGGCTTCAGCTCGGCATCCAGCGCCACGCGCTCGTCGAACACGAAGCAACGCCCCTCGTAGCCTTCACCGCCCACCTCCTCGAAGTAACCGAGGATGCCGCCGTCGAGCTGCAGCACATTGTCCATGCCGTCGTTGACCATCCACAGCGCGGCCTTCTCGCAGCGGATGCCGCCGGTGCAGAAACTGACCACGGTGCTGTCCTTCAGCGCCTCGCGATGCGGCGCCAACGCCTCGGGCAGGTCGGTGAACTTGTGGATGGGCAGCACCAGCGCGTCCTTGAAGGTGCCGTACTCCACTTCCTGCAGGTTGCGCGTGTCGAGCATCACCACCGGCTTGCCGGCGTCGTCATGCCCCTGGCGCAGCCACCGCTGCACCGTGGCCGGATCGACCGCCGGCGCACGCGGATAGTCCAGCGGCTGGCCATCATCGCGGCGGAAGCTGATGATCTCGTCCTTCACCTTGGCCTTCAGCCGCGCGAACGGCTGGTGCTCGCTGAGACTGATCTTGACCCGCAGATCAGCAAAACGCGCATCTTCACGCAGCGCCGCATAGAAGCCCTCGATGGCCCCTGGCGCACCGGCCAGGAACAGGTTCAGCCCCTCGCCCGCCACCAGGATCGTGCCGCGCAGCTCCGCCGCCTCGGCACGCGCCAGCAGCTGGTCGCAGAGCGCTTGGGGGGCGTCGATGACGGCGAAATGGTAAGCGGCGGTATTGGCGATCATCCTGCCATTTTAGCGCCAGACAGCCAAAGGGTCAGATTTTCACGTTCATCCACGCATGGCGTGGATCTACGGCGTGGATCTGCTGTGTCGACCAAGGTCGACACCTACCAACAGCCGCGGGGAACTGTCAGAGGCGTGGCGGTGTGGGCAGGCGGGACCGTTGGCGCCATGGATGGCGCCATCGAGCCCCCACGGACGGGTTCACGGCGTGTCCCGCCTGTCCACACCGCCACGCCATCCCACGGAAACCAGCGTTTGACGTTGCGGTTGCGTCTGCGGGTGCCGGGTGCAACCCGGCCGAAACCCCTTACCCCCGCAACAGCACGAACGGCAGCAGCACCAGCGCTGCTGCACCCACCATCCCCAGCAGCACCAGCACCACGTAGACCGGCCGCCGCCGGAACAGGCTGCCGAAGGTCTCGGCGGTGCCATCACGCAATGCCTGCTCACGCTCAGCGCGGATGCGAGGACCGCGCTCGGCCTGGTACTCGGCCATCAGCGCCTTCGCGCGCGGATGATCAGCGTCCTCGCGCAGCCACAGGCCGCCATTGGAAATGCCCCACGGGCTGGGTTCGGTGCGATACCAGGCGATGCCGTGCTGGTCGAGCAGCGTGCAGACATCGGCATATTCGTCGTCACCGACATTGCGCAGATTGAGCAGGAGTTTTGCCATGGCCCCATGATACCCGGCGCCGATGCGCTACCCTTGCCGCCCTCGCCCTGCGCCCTTCCGGAGACGCCCGATGCGCCGCCTGCTGCTTCCCCTGCTGCTGTCCCTCGCCGCCGCTGGCTGCACGACCGAACCGTCCGGCCCGCCGCCCGGCGGCACCCTGACCACCTTCGAGCGCATCGACACCGTGCCCGGCACCGGCGCCGAAGCCGTCTCCGGCAGCAAGGTGACCGTGCACTACACCGGTTGGATCTACGACAACCGCACCGAAACCAAGCACGGCAAGACCTTCGACAGCTCGGTCAGCCGTGGCGAACCGTTCACCTTCCCGCTGGGCGCAGGCCAGGTCATCCGCGGCTGGGATGAGGGCGTGGCCGGCATGAAGGTCGGCGGCAAGCGCACCCTGATGATCCCGCCGGACTACGGCTACGGCGACCGCCGCGTCGGCCCGATCCCGGCCGGCTCGTCGCTGGTGTTCGACGTCGAGCTGCTCGATGTCAAACCGTAATACCGCACTGCCCCAGCGGGTCGCCGTCATCGGCGGCGGCCCGGCCGGCCTGTTCGCCGCCGAGCACCTGCGCGCCGCTGGGCTGGAGGTCGACCTGTACGAGGCCAAGGGGTCACCCGGCCGCAAGTTCCTGATCGCCGGCAAGGGCGGGCTCAACCTCACCCATTCCGATCCGCGGCCGTTGTTCGACAGCCGCTACCGCGAGCAGGCCGCCGTGGTCGGCAGCTGGCTGGATGGCTTCGACGCGCAGGCATTGCGTGACTGGGCCGCCGGCTTCGGCGTGGAGACCTACGTGGGCAGCTCCGGCCGGGTGTTCCCGGTCGACCGCAAGGCAGCGCCGCTGCTGCGCGGCTGGGTGCGCCGGTTGAAGGAACAGGGGGTGCGCCTGCATGCCAACCACCGTTGGATCGGCTGGAGCGACGACGGCGCCCTGCGCTTTGCCACCGAGGCAGGGGAAATCGATGTGCGCCCCGATGCCACGGTACTGGCGATGGGCGGCGGCAGTTGGCCGCAGCTGGGCAGCGACGGCGCCTGGGTTGCGCCACTGCAGGCGCGTGGCGTGGACATCGCGCCACTGCAGTCAGCCAACTGCGGCTTCGACGTGGACTGGACCCCGTTCTTCGCCCAGCGCAATGCCGGTGCACCATTGAAGCCGGTGATTGCACACTGGATCGACCTGGCTGGACAGCCGCAGTCGCTGCAGGGCGAGTGCGTGGCCAGTGAGTACGGCATTGAAGGCAGCCTGATCTACGCATTGGCCGCCGATCTGCGCGAAACCATCAACCGCGATGGCCACGCCATGCTGTGGCTGGACCTGGTGCCCGGCCGCGACGAAGCGCGCCTGCTGGCCGACCTGTCACGTCCCCGCAAGGGCCGCAGCTTCGGTGAGCATCTGCGTCGCCAGGCGGGCCTGGATGCGGTGAAGGCCGCACTGGTGTTCGAGATTCTTGGCAAGGAGGCCGGCAACGATCTGCCGGCCGTGGCTGCCACGCTCAAGCGCCTGCCGCTGCGCGTGCTGCGTCCAAGGCCGATGGCCGAGGTGATCAGCACCGCCGGTGGCGTGCGCCTGCAGGCGCTGGATGATGGCCTGATGCTGCGGGCGGTGCCCGGTGTGTTCTGTGCAGGCGAGATGCTGGACTGGGAAGCGCCGACCGGCGGCTACCTGTTGACCGCGTGCTACGCCAGTGGCCTGCGCGCTGCGGAAGGCGTGATCGGGTGGCTGGCGGAGCGGTGACGCCTGCCTTGTAGAGTCGAGCCATGCTCGACTGCCTCATCGATTGAATCAAAAGCAGTCGAGCATGGCTCGACTCTACAAAAGCCGTCGAGCTACATCACCACGGCCGGCGCATGCTCACCGACGCCAGCGCCACGCCGCTGGGATGTGGGTAGGCCTTTTCGCTCACGCTGATGAACCCCTGCCGCTGATAGAACGGCACGGCATTGAGCGAGGCCGACAGCACCACCTCACGCTCACGATCGGCCATTGCCAGCAATCGCTGCATCAGCGCCTGGCCGATGCCCTGGCCGCCACGATCGGGATCAACGAACAACGCGTCGACTTCATTGGCATCGGCATCGAACACCCCGAAACCAAGCAGGGCACCCTCGCCGTCCTCGGCCACCACGCAACCGCCCTGCCCCAGCAGCCGCGCGTACTGCGCGGGCGGCGGCGAGGCCGACCACGGCGCGATGACCTCGGGTGGGTAATGGCTGCTGCAGGTCTCACGCACGCATCGCGTGCGCAGCGCCCACAACATGGCCACGTCATCCATGGTGCCGGTCCTGAATCGCATGGCATCTCCTTGTAGAGCCGAGCCCGTGCCCGGCTGTTCTTCGTTCCACAAAAGCAGTCGAGCATGGCTCGACTCTACAGAGACGTTATCGCGACTTGCTGGCCCGCAGTGCCTGGATCTTCGGCGGCGGCTGGAAGGAATCACTGCGCGCATCGGCCCAGAACGCATGGAACACGGCGTGGTCCGGCACCTTGTGCAGCAGCTCACCCGGTTCCAGGTAACGGTACAGCGAGGCCAGCGAGCGGATCTCAACAGGCGAAACCCGACGCAGGATATGTTCCGGGCCCAGTTCCGCCGGGTCATTCAGGCCTGCAGCACACAGCAGCTCCTTCAGCGCATGCAGTGTGTGCTCATGGAAGCTGTACACACGGGTGGCCTTGTCCGGTGCGTCCAGATGCTTCCAGCGCGCCGGGTCCTGGGTGGCGATGCCGGTGGGGCACTTGTCGGTGTGGCAGCTCAGTGACTGGATGCAGCCCAGCGCGAACATGAAGCCACGGCCGGCATTGCACCAGTCGGCACCCAGCGCGATGGTGCGCGCGATGTCGAACGCACTGGTGATCTTGCCGGCCGCACCGATGCGGATGCGCTCGCGCAGATCGAGGCCCACCAGGGTGTTGTGTACCAGCAGCAGCGCCTCGTGCATCGGTACGCCGACATGGTCGACGAACTCGGCCGGTGCCGCGCCGGTGCCGCCTTCGGCGCCGTCCACCACGATGAAGTCCGGCAGCAGCCCGGTTTCCTGCATCGCCTTGGCGATGCCGAACCACTCCCACGGGTGGCCGATGGCCAGCTTGAAACCGACCGGCTTGCCACCGGACAGCTCGCGCAGGCGGGCGACGAACTGCAACAGCTCCACCGGCGTCGAGAACGCCGAGTGGCGCGATGGCGACACACAGTCCACACCCATCGGCACACCGCGCGTCACCGAAATCTCGGCGGTCACCTTCGGCGCTGGCAGCACGCCGCCATGGCCTGGCTTGGCACCCTGCGACAGCTTGATCTCGATCATCTTGACCTGGTCATGGGTGGCATTGGCAACGAAGCGTTCCTCGCTGAAACCACCCTTCTCGTCGCGGCAACCGAAGTAGCCCGAGCCGATTTCCCACACCAGGTCACCGCCCATCTCGCGGTGGTAGGGCGAGATCGAACCTTCGCCGGTGTCGTGGTAGAAACCACCGCGCCGCGCGCCTTCGTTCAGCGCGCGGATCGCATTCGCCGACAGTGAACCGAAGCTCATCGCCGAGATGTTGAACACGCTGGCCGAATAGGGCTTGGCACAGTTCGGACCGATCAGCACGCGGAAGTCATGCTTGGCAATGGCGGTCGGTGCCAGTGAATGGTTGATCCACTCGTAGTCCACCGCATAGGTGCTGCGCAGGGTGCCGAACGGTACCGTGTCCATCTCGTTCTTGGAGCGCTGGTAGATCAGCGCGCGCTGCTGGCGCGAGAACGGCACGTCCTCCAGGTCGCTCTGCACGAAGTACTGGCGGATTTCCGGTCCGATCGATTCGAGCCCGTAACGGAAATGCGCCATCACCGGATAGTTGCGGCGCAGCGTGCTGCGCTTCTGCAGCAGATCCCAGGTCCCCAATGCCACCATCGCGGCAGTCAGGCCGACGCCCCAATACCAGGCCGGCCATATCGTGGCCAGCCACAGGCATATCGGGAACATCAGGATGGCGAGCAGGTAGACGATATACCGGTGCATGGCTTTCCTCGGTTGCAACTGCTCCCGAGTCTACCGCGCTGCCCGCCGCCCAGGCTTACAGGCGACCGTCAACCACGTTGCGCGGCCAGGCCGATTTCACGTCGTAGACCAGCCCACCCGGTGCCAGCAGGCCCCGGATGGCCGCTTCATCCATGGCCTTGAAGCGGGCATGGGCCACCGCCAGCACCACCGCGTCATAGCCGCCTGGAACCGGCTCGGCCAGCCACTGCACGCCGGCCTCGGCCAGCGCCGCCGGGCCCACCCACGGGTCGCTGACTTCCACATCGGCACCGGCATCGCGCAGCCGCTGGGCCAGTTCCAGCGCGCGACTGTTGCGCAGGTCCGGGCAGTCCTCCTTGAAGGTCACGCCCAGCACCAGGACACGCGACTGCGCGGGTGCGCGGCCACGCTCGGCCAGCATGGCCAGCACCCGCGCGGCGACATGCTCGCCGACGCGGTTGTTGACCTGCCGTGCGGTGTGGATCAGGTCCGGGTGGTAGCCCACGCTTTCGGATTTGTGCAGCAGGTAATACGGATCCACGCCGATGCAATGCCCCCCCACCAGGCCGGGCCGGAATGGCAGGAAATTCCACTTGCTGCCCGCCGCATCGAGCACGTCCTGGGTATCGATGCCGAGCCGGTCGAAGATCAGCGCCAGCTCGTTGACCAGCGCGATGTTGACGTCGCGCTGGATGTTCTCGACCACCTTCGCTGCTTCGGCCACGCGCATCGACGGCGCCGGGAAGGTCCCGGCGTCGATGATGCGCTGGTACAGGCCATCAATCACCGCCGCGACCTCGGGCGTCGAGCCGGAGGTGATCTTGCGGATGTCGGCCAGGCGCCGCTGGCGATCGCCAGGGCTGACCCGCTCCGGGCTGTAGCCGCAGTAGAAATCCTCGTTGAAGCGCAGGCCCGAGCCCTGCTCGAGCAGCGGCACGCAGACCTCTTCGGTGGTGCCGGGATACACCGTGGATTCGTAGATCACCAGATCGCCCGTGCGCAGATGGCTGGCGATCAGGCGGCTGGCCGAACGCAATGGCTCCAGGTCGGGCTGCTCGTAGGCATCGATCGGGGTCGGCACGGTAACGATATAGACGTTGCAGGCATCGAGCAGCGAAGGATCGCTGCCGTACTGCAGATGCGTGGCTTCGGCCAGCTCGTCAGCCTCCATCTCCAGCGTGTGATCACGGCCACCGCGCAGCTCGTCGATGCGGCCGGCATCGATGTCGAAGCCCAGTGTCGGCCAGTGCCGGCCAAACGCCACCGCCAACGGCAGGCCGACGTAACCCAGGCCGATCACAGCGAAACGCGGCGTCACCGCCGCCGCAACGGGCACGCTCATCGGCTCATCCCGTGCACCGGGTGAAACCGGATGCGTGCTGCCATGGCTTCGGCCAACCCACTCATTCGCTGTACCACTCCGGAAAACCCGCACCAGGAAGGCTACAGCCTAACGGCCCCGGCACCCCGCCGCCAAGGCGGGCTCAGGAGCCCAGCGCGACCGCAGCGGGTTCCAGCTCGCCGTCGGCACCGGTCCAGGCCTGCAGCAGGCGCTCGAAACCTCCACTGCCCAGCAGGAAACCCGGCCACGCCGCGTCAACGATCTGGGTCAGCAGGTCCGCATCGATCCGCCGCGTGCCCATCGACCAGCGCGGGAACGCACGCTGCAGTACCGGCGCACGGCACAACACCTTCATCTGCGCATGGCTGCGTGCATTGACGATGCGCTGGAACACCGAATCGATGCCATCTTCGGGGCCTTCCAGATACTGCAGGAAGCGGCTGCCGTCGAACATCAGCACACCGGTGACGCCGGCTACACGATTGAAGGCCGTGGCATCGGCCAGCAGGCGATCAAGATCGGTTGTCCGCAGATCGGCGCGGGCCTCACTGGCATAGGCAATCGCGTGCAGCGACATCGGGTGGCTCCCCCCCTGGGAACGATGGCTGGGACTATGACATGAACAGGGATAACAGTTAAGCACGTCACCGCCGTGACGCGATCCGGTCGCCGCGCTGCAGGTGGGCTACAATCGGCGCCGCGTTGCAGGCCCGGATGGCGAAACTGGTAGACGCATCGGACTTAAAATCCGCCGGGGGCAACCCCATGCCGGTTCGATTCCGGCTCCGGGCACCAGCATCGCAGCGCAGGATGGCGTCCGCCCTTCGGGGCATTGCACAAGGAACCCGCACATGAAGCTGTCTGTCCTGATACTCCCCCTGCTGTGCGTGACCAGCCTTCCGGCGGTGGCGCAGTCCTACTCCGACAGCCGCCACAATCGCGACGGAAGCGTGGACATCCGCTACAGCGATGGGTCTTCCAGCCGCATCACGCGCGATCTGTCCAAGCGCGTGATCGCCGAACACAGTGACGGCAGCCGCTCGACCACCACCACTGACCTCAGTGGCCGCAAGCGCACCACCTACAGCGATGGCAGCTACTCCGACACCAGCACCGACCTGAGCGGCAGGGTCATCACGCAGTACAGCAACGGTGCGCGCTCCACCAGCACACGCGACCTGAGCGGCAGGTGGCGCACCGAGTTCAGCGACGGCTCCTACTCGACCAGCACCCGCGACCTGAGCGGCAGGTGGCGCACCACTGCCAGTGGTGGCATGGCCGCCCGTCATCCAGAACGCGGCGTCGGCAAAAAGCCCTGAGCGATCAGATCGCACGCGAGTAGCGTGGCTGCTCGTGTGCGGCGCGCAGGTAGGGGTCAAAGCACATCGCCAGCAACCGCAGCAGTGGCCGCCCCGGCTCGCTGGCGCGCACGACCCCCTCCCGGTACTCGGCCAGGCCGTCCTGTTGCAGCCGCTGCACCGAACGCAGGTCTTCGGCAAAGTACCGCTCGAAATCGACCCCGTGGCGCTGCCCCAGCGCCGCACCATCCACCTCGCCCTGGCACATCAGCTGCTGGATCAGCTCCGCGCGCAGCTGATCGTCAGCGCTGAGCGCAACACCACGCCAGACCGGCAACTGCCCCTGGTCCACCGCGTCCTCCCACGACGGCAGGTCACGTGGATTCTGGCTGTAGGTGGCGCCGATGTGGCTGATCGCACTGACGCCCAGGCCGAGCAGATCGGTATCGGCGTGGGTGGTGTAGCCCATGAAGTTGCGATGCAGCTGGCCGGCACGCTGCGCGCGTGACAGATCCTCTTCCGGCAACGCGAAATGGTCCATGCCGATGTACTGGTAGCCGGCCGCGGAGAGCTTCTCCACCGCCAGCCCCAGCAGCGCCAGCTTGTCTTCTGGCGAGGGCAAGCGGCTTTCGTCGATCTGCTTCTGCGCGCGGAACAGATGCGGCAGGTGCGCATAGCCGTATACCGCCAGGCGGTCCGGGCGCAGCGCCAGCACCCGTTCCAGGGTGAGGCCGAAACCCTCCAGGCTCTGCCCGGGCAGGCCGTAGATCAGGTCGACGTTGACCGAACGCATGCCGCTGTCGCGGCACGCGCGCAGGATGTCCAGGGTCTGCTGCACGCCCTGCACGCGGTTGATCGATTCCTGCACCAACGGGTCGAAATCCTGCACGCCCAGGCTGGCCCGGTTGAAGCCCAGCCGCGCCAGCATCCCCACATCGCGGGTATCGATGAAGCGCGGATCGAGCTCGATCGAAAAATCGCGCTGCGGCGAATCGCTGAAGTCAAAGCGACGGCGCAGGCCTTCCACCAGCGTGGTCATCGCCTCGGCATCCAGGAAATTCGGCGTACCGCCACCGAGGTGCAGCTGGATGACCTCGCGACCGTCATCGAACTGTGGCGCCAGCAGATCGGCCTCGGCCAGCACGCGCGACACATAGCTGTGGCCACGACCGCGATCGCGGGTGATCACCCGGTTGCAGCCGCAGTAGAAGCACGGGCTGGAACAGAACGGCACATGCACGTACAGCGACAGCGCGCGTGCCAGCTGGTTGCTGTCGGCGATCGCCTGGCGCAGCGCCGGTGCATCGAAACCATCGTGGAAGTGCGGCGCGGTCGGATACGAGGTGTAGCGTGGCCCCGGCCGGTCATGCCGGCGCAGCAGGTCGGGGTCGAAGGTCCAGGCCAGGCCGCCGGCGGCGGGAGAGAACGTATCCATGACGCCAGCATCGCGCCGGTCGACTGGCGACGCCTTGACCCAGATCAATCCTTGGCGGGCATCCCCAGCACCGGCAGGCCGACCTGGGGCCAGCGCAGCATCTGGTAGCGCTTCCAGAAGGTGTCGCCAATACGCGCGGCCACGTCGTTGGCCAGCTCCTGCATGGGCGGGTTGCCGCACTCGGCCGTGGTGATCCGGAACAGCACCAGCCAGCGGTCGAACAGATCCCTGTCCAGCTCGATGGCCATGTGCTTGGACATCGGCGAACCCTTGAAGCGCCGGGTGCCACGCAGCATCGCCGACCAGAAGTCGACCAGCTGGGCCAGATGCTCCGGCCAGTCGTGGACGTGGGCTTCGAACACCGGCCCCAATCGCTCTTCCTCGCGCACGCGGGCGTAGAAGTCGTGGACCAGGCGGGTCACTTCCTGCTCGGTGCACAGCTCGGGCGAGGCGACAGGAAGGACAGGCGGCGGCGTTGCGTTCATCGGGGTACCCAAAGCGTGCCGGCAGTGTGCCGCAGCCGGCCGGCACCACCGTTGATCCAGATCAATGTCGGCGCAGTCCGCTGCACCTAGGCTGGCACGCTTGCAGGAAGCATGCCCTGCGGATGCCGCGCCAACCCAGGCGAGTATACGCGCCGCCCACATTTCGATCCGGGACAGCATGAACAGACCTTCTCCAAGCCGTCGCCAGCGGCTGATCCAGCACTGGGGCGCCATCCTGTGGCCCAGCTTCATCGCTGCCGGCGTGGCCAGCGTGGTGTTCTTCGCCTTCGTCGACCCGCTGCGGCTGCAGGCCATCAGTTTCCCGGGCACGCAGATCAGCCGTGAAATGGGCTACACCGCTGGCTTCTTCATGTTCTGGACGGTGACGGCGCTGTCCAGCGCGATCACCTGGTACCTGCAGCGACCGATGCCCAGCGACGACGACGACGAGTTGCCGCTGGGATGAGTACGACCTGCACGCCGGGACCGCGACACTGGCGCGGCAAGCTCAGCGCCATCCTGCTGGTGCTGTTCTACGCATTGCCATGGCTGCGCTGGGATGGCCGCCAGGCGTTGCTGCTCGATATCAACGCCCGCCGCTTCGATCTGTTCGGCTGGACGCTGTGGCCGGGAGACGTCGGGGTGCTGATCGGCCTGCTGGCGGTGCTCGCGGTGGGGCTGGCACTGTTCACCCACCTCGCCGGGCGCATCTGGTGCGGCCACGCCTGCCCGCAGACACTGTGGCGCCGCGCCTTCGACTGGATCGCCGACGGCATGGTCCGCACGCTTCCGGCACGCATTGCGCGCGCGGCCACGCAGCTGGCCTGGGGGCTGCTCTCACTTTGGACCGGCATCACCTTCGTGGGCCTGTTCAGCCCGATCGCCGAGCTGGTGATCGCAGCGCCGCGTGCCGGCTGGAGCGGCTGGGAGACCTTCTGGGTGCTGTTCTACGCCGCCACCACCTGGGGCAATGCCGGTTTCCTGCGCGAACAGGTCTGCCGTTCGCTGTGCCCATTCGCACGCATGCAGCCGCTGCTGACCGATCCACACACGCCACGCATGCTGTACGACGCCCGCCGCGGCGAGCCGCGCGGGCCGCGCCCGTCGGGGCTGGGCGGCGTACTGGGCCGGGGTCGCGGCCTGCTCGACCCGACCACCGCCCAGGACTACGTGTTCCGCGCCGCGCACCCGCTGCTGGCCGGACCGATGCCGACCTTCAACGCCGATCGGCTCGGAGACTGCACCGATTGTGCCGCCTGTGTCAGCGCCTGCCCGATGCAGTTGGACATCCGCCAGGGGCCTCAGGCCGACTGCCTGGCCTGCGGCGCCTGCCTGGAAGCCTGCGCACAGCAACAGCACCGGGCCGGATTCGGTCCGGGGCTGGTGCGTTACTGCAGTCCGCAGGCGATGGCCGGGCAACCGAAGCGCTGGTGGCGACCCCGGACCCTGGCCCTGCTGTCCCTGCTGCTGATGCTGCTTGCCTGCGGCGCCTGGCGCCTGCTCTGAATCAACGCGGCCCGTCGGCGTGCGGCGGAACCAGCTGCGCACGTCGGACAATGCCCAGCTGCTCGATGATCAGCGCCATTTCGTTGGTGAACTCGGTACGCTCGGTCCCCTGCGGGACGAGCCGGTCCAGCACCTGCTGGTAGGTATCCCAGAACGCCGGACCGCATCCGTGTTTGTGATAGCTGGCTTCCAGTTCGCGGCGTACCCGTTCAGCCAAGCCATGCATGCCGTATTCCATACGACCTCCGTTGGACTTGTTCTGCATCGTTGACGGTCTACCGACTCACTTGCGTGCTACTGAAAGACTCCCGGGCTTCACGTCCGGTTGATTCAAATTAGTCATAGATTTCACGACAGGTCAATTACATGCAGCGACTTTCGTGATTGAAATTATTAATCGTTCACGAAACTACATACGGGACCCCGCCCCTCCCGGATGGGGTGAAGCCGACAACGCGACCCAGGCACCTGTCACGGCAGCCGGTAGGCCTCGACGATCGGTACTGCCAGAACGATCAGTTTTTCCTATTTTGCTAAGTGTACTTAGCAGAATGTGCTTAGCGTGCTAAATGCGACAAAAGGCGGCGCAATTCAGATGGATTCGACTTCGGCGGCGGCAGTTGCGGGGAACAGGTTCGGGTAGCGCTGATGCAGGATGTACTGCCGCAGAGCCGGAATCGGGAAGTCTTTCGGCCACTGCGATACTGCGGAACGGCTGATGCCGAAGAAGCGCGCCAGCTCCGCATCGGTCTGAAATCCCAGCCGCGCCCGCACCTGCCGCTTGTTCCAGAATTCGGTCATGGTCTGCCCTTCTGTTAACCAGACTTATTCTTGCGGCAAGGATTCTTCGCATTCCACGCGTTAAGCTGGCTTGCATAGATGAATACTCTCGGCCAACGACTCGCCGCCGCCATGAAGAAAGCCGGGCACCCCCGCCCGGCTGATCTGGCCCGCGCCGCCAAATCCACCACGGCAACCATCAGCAACTGGCTCAACGACCATGTCAGTGCGTCCCATGTGAAAGCCGAGCAGCTGTTCCGCATCGCCGATGCGGCCAAGCTGGACGCGCGCGAGCTGCTGTACGGAGTGAACGGGCGCGCCGTTGGTGAACCGGGCAACGCCTACATTCCCAGCCAGGCCCACCTTGACGTCTGGCAGGACGCCTACGAGCTGGTCAGTCACCTGGTGGCCGAGAATGGCCTGGAAATCGACCACCGCCGCCACGCGGCGCTGGACCTGCTCGCGTTCGAACTGCTGATGGACGGCTTCAGCCGCAGCAAGGTCGCCCGCGTGTTGACCACCTCGATGACGTGAATGCACCACCGCTGGTAGCATGGACCACGATGGGGATGGGGCTCCCCCGATAACCGCCTGAGAAGGCTGATGGCTCCTGCCAAGACGAACCCGGTGTTCGTCGATGGCAGGCCGTGCCTGCCCTCGGCGTTCGCCATCGACCCTGCACTCGAGGCACGCGATGCAAACGCTGAACAACTATGTCCTGGTCTTCATCGGAGGTGGCATCGGCGCCTGCCTTCGCCATGCCTGCAACCTGATCGGCGCCCGGGTGGCCGTCGGCAGCCCCTGGCCGTGGTCGACCTTCCTGATCAACATCAGCGGCGCGCTGCTGATGGGCGTGGTGGTCGAGGTCTTCGCGATGCGCAATGGCGCCTCGCCGCAGCTGCGCCTGCTGCTCGCCACCGGCATCCTCGGCGGCTACACCACGTTCTCCACCTATGCGCTGGAGATCGGCCTGCTGCTGCAGCGCGGCCAGCACGGGCTGGCCGCGCTGTATGCCGGTGGCTCGGTGGCACTGGGCCTGACCGGCCTGTTCGGCGGCATGAAGCTGGCCCGGCTGGTCCTGGGCTGAGGCTCAGGCCGCGCCAGCGCGCGCCTGTCCGCGCCATTCGCGTGGTGACTGCCCCGTGTGCGCCTTGAACGCGCGCGAGAGTGCCGCCTCGCTGCCATAGCCCACCTCGTCGGCAATCCGCTTCAGCGGCCGGCCCTGGCGCAGCGCCTGCTGTGCCAGCCCTACCCGCCAGCCCTGCAGGTACTGGCCCGGGGTGGTCCCCATCGCCTCGCGGAAGCTGGAGGCGAACACGCTGCGTGACATGCCGGCCACCTCGGCCAGATCTTCCAGCGTCCATCCCTGCGCCGGGGCTTCATGCATCGCCACCAGCGCCAGCCGCAATCGCGGATGGCCAAGCCCGGCGAACAGACCGCCGCGCATTTCGCCACCTTCCATCAGCTGGCGCAGCACCTGGATCATCACCACTTCGAACAAGCGGTTGACCATCGCCGCCCGCCCGCAACGCTGCTCGAATGCTTCTTCGAACAACAACTCCAGCGCCGCGTTGCCGCCATACAGCTCGGCCAGTGGCAGGCAGATGAAATCAGGCAGCGCAGCACTGATCGGATTCAGCCGGCCGCCTTCGAAATGCAGGTTCGCGCAGGCCATGTCGGCGCCCCGCTGCGGATCGCTGCTGAAGCGGTGCGGCATCGGGCGCGGGTACAGCAGCAGGCTGGGCACCTCGACCTGTACGGTCTTCTGGCCATGACTGACTTGCAGCGGGCCACGTCGCACCAGGTGCAGTTGGCCGGCCTCATCCTCGCCGTCCAGCGTGTTGATGCCGCACAGCGCACCGGCATGGAACACCGAGGCGGTGACCGCGAAGCGTTCAAGCAGAATGGCGAGGCGATCGACCATGGCGGGACGTTGGGTCAAGCGAGACAGGCTCAGTGCGACAGATCGTATCGGAATCACTGCAGGAAAGGAGGGCACTGGCCCGGCGATCCACCGGGCGCTATACAGGCCACAGATTTCCGCGCATGGAGGCACCGATGTCGATCCGCATTGCCCCGGCCCTGCTGACGCTGCTGCTTGCGGTGGCCCACGCACAGGCCTTGCCGCCGTCGCAGATCGAACACCTGGCCTGGCTGGCCGGTTGCTGGCAGCTTGATGGGCAGCCGCCCGGCGCCGGCGAGCAGTGGTCCAGCCTTGCTGGAAACACCCTGTTCGGCAGCAGCCGCAGCCTGCGTGACGGGCGAACCGTCGGCTTCGAATTCATGCAACTGCGCCAGCACGATGATGGGCGCCTGGTGCTGACCGCCCTGCCCTCTGGCCAGAACGCCACGGACTTCAACGCCACGCGGGTCGATGGCAACGAAGCGGTGTTCGAGAACCCGGCCAACGACTTCCCGCAGCGCATCCGCTACCGGCGCCTGGACGAGCAGAGGGCGCATGCGCGCATCGAGATCGCGCAGGACAATCCGGAACAGGCAATGGATTTCCCGATGCACCGCATCGCCTGCGGTGGGCCGGCTCCCGCACGCTGACACACAAACGCCCCGGACCGGCCGGGGCGCCTGCATGCAATCAACGCACCGCCGGCGATCACCCGGCCAGCGTGGTTTCCAGTGCCTTCAGGCCATCGCGATAGATTCCCTCGAACAATGCGGAAGCCTCTTCGCTGCTGACCCCGACCGGGACGAACTCACCGGACCAGTCGATCCGCGAACCGCTGCCCTGCTCAACCACACGCAGGGTGGAACGGTAGCCGGTGACTGGGAACGGCGCCTGCAGGATCGAGTAGGTGTAGCTGCGATCAGCCTGGTCGAACGCTTCCAGGCGTTCGACGATGGCCTCGCCATCGGGATTGGCCAGATGGCGCACGCGACCGCCTTCGCTGAGCGTGCTCTGGGGAATGTACGGAAGCCAGTCGGGCAGCGAATCGAAGCCGCCGATGAGGTTCCAGACCTGGTCGGCCGGGGTCGGTACGGTGATGGATACAGATGCAGTTGCCATGGAAAGGTCTCCTTGTGACTCAGATGTTGTCGATCGGCAGCGGGGCGTTGGCAGCGACCAGGCCCTGGGCGCGCAGCTCCTGCCAGAACCCGGCCGGGATGATTTCCTTCAGTGCGGCATAGTCTTCGGCGATGCGCTCAGGACGACTGGCGCCCGGGATCACGGCCGCCACTGCGGGGTTTGCCAGCGAGAACTGCAGGGCGGCCGCCTTGATGCTGATGCCGTACTCGGCGGCGATGGCCTTGATGCGCTCGACCTTGGCCAGGATCTCCGGCGACGCCTTCTGGTACTCGAAGTGGCTGCCACCGGCCAGAACGCCGGAGCTGTAGGGGCCACCGACCACGATAGCGGTGTTGCGCTGGACCGCCTTCGGCATCACCCGCTGCAACGCACGCTCGTGGTCGAGCAGCGAGTAGCGGCCGGCCAGCAGGAAACCATCCGGACGGGCTTCGTCCAGGTCCAGGGTCAGCTCGATCGGCTCGACACGGTTGACGCCCAGGCCCCAGGCCTTGATCACGCCTTCCTCGCGCAGGCGGGTCAGCACCTTGAAGGCGCCGCGGCGTGCAGTCTCGAAGTAGGACAGCCACTCATCGCCGTAGAAGTCCTGGGCGATGTCATGCACCCAGACGATATCCAGGCGATCGGTCTTCAGGCGCGTGAGGCTGTCGTCGATGGAGCGCAGGGTGGCATCGGCCGAATAGTCGTTGACCAGCTTGTTGGGACGGCCGGCGACGAACAGGCCGCCCTTCTCGCCAAGGTCGCGGGCGCTGGTGTCTTCCACTTCGTCCAGGATCAGGCGGCCAACCTTGGTGCTGAGTACAAAGTCGTCGCGGTTGCGCTTGGCCAGCGCGTCGCCGAGCCGGATCTCGGCCAGGCCGGCACCGTAGAACGGGGCCGTGTCGAAATAGCGGGTGCCCTGCTCCCAGGCTGCGTCCACCGTGGCCTGGGCCTCGGCTTCCGGAATGTCACGGAACATGTTGCCCAGCGGGGCGGTGCCGAAGCCGAGGGTCTTGCCAGCCAACAGAGTGTTGATGCTCATGGAGTTCCCCTTGGGGAGGTTGTTGAGGTTGAGGCACAGGCTAGGCTTGCCCTATAAGACTTTCCAAGACATAATTTCTTAATCTTGAGTCCCTTAAGGTCTTATGCTCGACCTCCGCCAACTGCGCTACTTCGTGGCCGTCGCCGAAGATGAACATGTCGGCCGCGCTGCCGAGCGCCTTCACATCTCCCAATCCCCGCTCAGCCGGCAGATCGCCCAGCTGGAAGAACGGTTGGAACTGCAGCTGTTTGAACGCTCGCAGCAGCGCATCCGGCTGACCGCCGATGGCCGCACCTTCCTGGCCGAGGCACGGGCCCTGCTGACCCACGCCAACCGGCTGGAATCGCTGGCGCGCCGGCTCGGCCGCGGCGATGAAGGTGGCCTCTGCATCGGCTATCTGGAGTACGCGATGCACTCGGGCGTACTGCCCGCCGCCCTGCGCGAACTGCGAGGTGATCGCCCGGCGGTGCATATCGCGCTCTACAACCAGCAGTCGGACGTGCAGCTGGAAGGCCTGAGGCAACGCAGCCTGGATATCGCCCTGGTCTGCGAACCACCGGCGTTCGACGACCCGGACCTGGAAGCCACGCAGGTGCTGAACGACCCGATGCTGCTGGCCGTGCCGGCCGCGCACGCGCTGGCCAGTGCGGAAATCATCACGCCCGCGGATCTGGCCAGCCAACAGTGGATCGGCGTGATGCACAAGGAAAACGCACTGCGCCACGACACCTTCATCGCCGCGTGTGCGAAAGCCGGGTTCACCCCGACCATCGCCATGGAAGCGACCGAGCCACTGGCCGCGCTTGGCCTGGTTGCCGCCGGCCTGGGCCTGACCACCGTCCAGCAGAGCCTGGATCACCAGGCGCCGGACGGCGTGGTGCTGCGTGAGCTGCCGTGGTTCAGCTACCGCACGCCGCTGTGGGCGGCCTGGCACCGCATCAACCTGCGCCCCCTGGTCGAGACCTTCCGCAGGACGCTCGTGCGCACCGCCACCGAAGGCAAGCCGGCATTCGGCGACTGAGCCGACGGCGCTATACCGGGCCGGCCTCCGTATGCCGGATCACCACGAAGCCCTCTTCCTTGGCCGGTGCCACGAAGTGACGGGTGATCTGCTCGAATTCCTCATCGCTGGCCTGGAAGGGATGCTCGCCGCGCGCATTGCGTGCACGCAGCCGCGCCTTGCAGACTTCGTCGGCAACATCGAGGAAGTGCAGTTGATGCGCGGCGCCCACTGGCGAGAACACCTCACGCGCCCACGCGCGGGTGGCGGGCGTGTTGAAGGGAAAATCGAGCACCACCGAAACGCCGGCCTGCAGCAGCGCATGCAGATGATCGGTCAGCACGCTGCGCAGCGTGGCTGCGCGCTGCAGATAATCGGCGATGGAGTGGATTTCGCCCGGATGCAGCGTGGCCAACCAAGCATCTTCGCTGATCAAAACGTGGCGAGGCTTCGCCGCCAGCTGTTGCGACAGGGTCGATTTTCCTGCCCCAATCTTGCCGCACAGCAGGTGCAGGGTTGCGCCATCGGCGGCGGGTGAAGGGTGTTGCATCTGCGATCTCCTCGGTGGATTCCAGTTCCCGGGAGAGCGCTGCGTGCAATCCGCCTTCCCGGGCGGGTTGCAGGGCCGTGACGACCGCGCGCTACCCCGCCTTCCCGTGGGGAATGCGGATAATCGACGCGGTGACGTGCGGGACCATGTCGACAGCGTAGAGCGCCGCCTGTTCGGCCCGCAATCCCCTGCGGCAGTGCAGCGCGCGCAACGTTTCGCTGGCATCTATGCTCGGCGCCATTCCCGCATGGAATGACCACGATGCGCCCCTTGCTTCGATGTGCCCTCGCCCTTGGCCTGCTGCTTCCTTCGACGGCATTGCTGGCAGCACCACCCAAGGCGCCACGCATGCTCAGCGGCGAGCTGCAGGGCGCCCCCTGGCGGCTGGATGTACCGGCAGACTGGAACGGCGACCTGGTGATGCTGGCCCATGGCTATGAGCCCGTGGGCGTGCCGCGCACCACGCCGATGGCTGCCAACGACAGCACCGCAGCACTGCTGGCTGCGGGCTACGCCGTCGCGCAGAGCGCGTATTCCGGCCAGGGCTGGGCGGTGGCCGAGGCGATCACCGACATGGAGCACCTGCGCCAACACGCATTGGTGGAACTCAAGCACGTGCGACACACCTGGATGCTGGGCTTCTCGATGGGCGGTGCCGTGGCCATCGGCAGCCTCGAGCGCTTCCCGCAGCACTATGCCGGTGGTGTGTCGCTGTGCGGCGCCAATCTCAGCGGCGAACAGATCGCGGCCGACCTGCTGACCACGCTGGTCGCATTCGATTACTTCTTCCCCAAGGCTGAGGGGCTGCCTGGCACCGGGTTGGCATCGCGCGAAGCAGCCATGCTGCCGCAGGGTGAGCTGTACCAGGGTATCGCCACTGCATTGCAGCGCGACCCAACGCATGCCGCGTTGCTGGCGCAGCGGCTGCAGGTTTCCCCCGACGAAGTAGCCGGCACGATCAGCCTGCACGCCCTGGTCCTGCATGAACTAGACACACGCAGCGGTGGCATGCCGGTCGGCAACATGGGCGTGGTCTACAGCGGCTTCGGCGATGACTCCGCATTCAACGCCGGGGTGCGCCGCCTGGATGCTGTACCTGCCGCACAGGCCAAGGTGCGCGCGACGCTGGCGCTGACCGGCGCCCTGAAGCGACCGCTGGTGATCCAGTTCAACCACAACGACCCGACCATCGTGCCGCACATGCAGGCGGTGTATCCGCAGTTGGCCGCACACGCCGGTGCGCGGCCAGCGCCGCGGGTACTGCCATCGGTGGGCGAAGGGCATTGTGGCTTTTCGGAAGCACAGGTGGTCGACGCCTTGAAGGCGGTACGGCCCTGAGTCCACCGCGTGCCGCAGCGCATCAGGACCGTCCAGGAAGTGCTGCTATGGTGGCCCGGCCCATTGACGGGCACACAAAGGACTGACGTGATGATCAAGATGACCTTGAAGACCGTGATGCTCCTTGGCATGGCCGTGACCGGCCTGGCCTTCGCCGCAGATTCCTGCGAGTTCTGCACCTTGCGGTACGAACAATGCCTGCGTGCAACCCATGGACCGCTGGGCAAGACCTCCGAGCAGTGCCTGGCCGAATACAAGCTGTGCCGTGAAATGGACTGCCCGTCGCCCTGACCGGTGTCCGGCCGGCTCCTTCGGGGGCCGGCCCAGCCCGCCATGCAGCCGAACGCTTACGATGCAGAGACCGGTGGAGTTCCTGCCGCCCCCTCCCTGCTGAAACAACGCATACGATGGCCTTCTTCGAACGACTGAGCGACACCCGCTACCTGCCGACCGAACACACCGGCGGCGCCTGGAACATCCGCGAACAGCACATCGCGCCTGCGATCGGACTGCTGGCCCACCACCTGGAACGCGACGCCGCCGCACGTGGCCACGGCTTCCTGATCGCGCGCCTGTCCTACGACATCCTCGGCACCATTCCGATCGAAGCGATGGAGGCCGACGTGCAGGTGCTGCGTGGTGGTCGCACCATCGAACTGGTCGAAGCCACGCTGCGCCATGACGATCGCGCGGCGCTGCGCGTACGTGCGTGGCTGATGCGCCCGAACGATACGCAGTCCATCGCCGGAACGCCGATCGCCGCCATCGCGCCACCGGCATCGATGCCGGCGTGGGACCCGGGCACGGTCTGGCCCGGCGGATTCATCAGGAGCGTGGAGATCCGCCGACACGATCAGGGGCCCGGCCGTGCCACCTACTGGGCGCGTGCAAAGCATGCGCTGCTGGACGGCGAGACCGTCAGTCCACTGGCGCGTGCAGCCACCCTGTTCGATCTGTCCAATGGCATGGCCGTACGCGCCAATCCGAAGGAGATCGCCTTCCCCAACCTCGATCTGACCGCCCACCTGTTCGGCACGCCCGAAGGCGAATGGCTGGGCTTCGACACCTCGGTGTCGTTCGGCCGCCAGGGCTTGGGCCTGACCAGCACCGTGCTGCACGATGCGCGCGGTCCAATTGGCACGCTTGGCCAGGCCTTGACCGTGCGCCCGTGACGGCAACGGGCGGCGTCAGCCGCCGAGCGTGCCCATGGTAAAGGTGTAGCCGGAGCTCATCAGGAATTCGCGCATGCGCATTTCCGCGCGCCGTGGCGAGGCCAGGTTGGCAGGCGCATACAGTGCATACACCAAGCCCGATCCCTCGATATTCTCGCGGCGGACCTCGCAGCGGGCGGTCTCCGAGGCAATCACCCATCCGTCCTTCAGCCGCTCCGGTCCAATGGATTGCCCGTTCTTCAACCGAAAGGTCAGCCAGCGCACATCTGCCATGATTTTGCTCATTTCCGTTTCGCTCCGTGCCCGAAGCGACCCGTGATGTCCTTGCTCGCCATTGCAGCTCCCTGAGACGTGGAACTCGACCATAACGCCTTGCCATGTCGCGGGCCGCTGAGACTGATCAGTCGGCTCAGGTCGCAAGGCTGAACAGCCGCCACAACGCCTCACGCCCAGGTGGCGTCAGCCGCAGTTCGCGCCGGCCCTCGACGCGCCGCAGCCAATCGTTGTTCACGAAACTGTCCAGCATCGCCTCACCGACCAGCCCTGCCAGGTGTGGCCGCCGTTCGGTGCAATCCAGGCAACCACGGCAGTAGCGCGCCGGCTTGGCCGTCACCGGCTGCTGCAGGAGCTCGCGCAACGGCAGGCCCAGCCCGGCAAGGAATCCAGCGCCCCCAGCGCTGATCCGCCAATGCCCTTCGCACGGCAGTACATGCCCCGCCTGTAGCAGGCGATCGGTGATGGCTACCGCGTGCACGCCAGCCAGGTGCCGATAGCACGAACGCGCCTCGCGCAGTGCAGGCATGCTGCGTGACGCTGCGGCGGTGCACGAGGGCGTGTGGTCGGCCACGCGCAGGATGCCTTCGAGCATCTCTGCCACCTCGCTTGATGCCAGCCGGTGGTAGCGATGCCGCCCCTGCGCCACCGCCACCAGCAGGTCGCCCTCGACCAGCCTGCGCAGGTGCGTGCTCGCCGTCTGCGGGGTTACCCCGGCCACGCGCGCCAGCTCCATCGCGGTATAGGCCCGTCCATCCATCAGCTGCAGCAGCATGGCGGCACGCGCCTGGTCCCCGACCAGGGCGCCGACACTGACAAGGGAACCGGAGGTGTGGACCATGCTGCATTGTGGCATGCCGTCATCTGCCGACAGTTCGATGCAGGCCGAAGCGTCTGCAGCCGATGGCACGGCACAGTGGCCGCCCGCAACCGCGAGACCTGCCGTGAAGACCGCTTCGATCCATCGCCGCCGCATCACCCCTTCGGTCCTGTACCCGGGCACGCCCGTGCTGCTGATGACCACGTTGAATGACGATGGCAGCAGCAACATCAGCCCGCTTTCTTCGTTCTGGGCACTGGGCAACCGGGTGGTACTGGGCCTCGGCACGCAGGGCCAGGGCTATCGCAACCTGCAGCTGCGCAACGAGTGCGTGCTGAACTTTCCCTCATCCGCGCAGGCCGCGCAGGTCGAGGCCATCGCCAGAGCGACCGGCTGCAACCCTGTGCCGGCCGCCAAGCAGGCGATGGGCTACGTGCACGTTCGTGAAAAATTCGCGCTGGGCGGGTTCAGTCCCGTCGCGTCGACGCACGTTGCTCCGCTGGCCATTGCCGAGTGCCCGCTGCAGGTGGAGGCCAGCGTAATGGCGATGCATCCGCCCGGCGAAGATGATGGCCAGGGCTTCGTGATCGTCGAAGCCCGCATCCGCTGCGTGCATGCGCACGAAGACATCACGGTGGACGGCACCCAGCACATCGATGTGGCGCGCTGGAAACCGTTGATCTACCTGTTCCGGCACTACCTGGGTGTAGGAGAGCCGGTCGGGCGCAACTTCCGCGCGGAAACGCCCATGCGCGCGTCTGCCGCGCAGTGACCAGTCAGTTCGCAGGGGCGGTCGAACTGCTGAACTTGTCGCGCACTGACCGCTCACGTTCGCGCCGGACCGATGCACACTGCTCGCGCGCATTCGACATCTGCGTATCTGCTGCAACGCGCTCAGCGCTCAACGACTGCTGCAGGCTGGCGATCTGTGCACGGATGCCGGAGTCCTGTGTCGCGCCGGCCAGGTTGGTGCCCGCCACGGCAAGTTGACGGTTCAGCTCGGCGACCTGCCGGCCAACCTGCTGGCTGCGGGACTCCAGCGGACCGTAGATGCGCGAGCGCTCACCCTGCACGCAATTGCGTTCGGCGATGCCGGCGTCGGCCAGTTCGGTGTTCTGGTACACCGCCGCGCGGTTCGATGCCTCCCCCGCCGTTTCCGTGGAGGAACGGCTGGAACGCAGCTTCATGGGTTCAGCGCCGGCAGCACAGGGATTCTGGCTGTACACCGTTTCGCCGGATGCGCCCTTGCACTTGTAGACCTGGGCCGATGCCAGCGGGGCACACCCCAGCAGGATCATCGCCATCACTGCCTTCCCTTTCATCCTGCACCGCTCCCTGGTTCATTGGACAACCGCCACGATACGGTGGTTTGGTGGCGACTGCACGCTGCCGCCGTTCAGACCGTTTCGCCCTGCAGATCGAGCACATCCGTGGTCCAGCGGCGCGCTCCCAGCGTGGCCACCATGCCACCGCGATAGACGAACCGACGTGCGTGACCATCTTCAATGAAGCAGGTCTCGTTCTGCATCGGCACATAGCCCGCAGAAGCATAGTGCCGATGATCCAGAGCGAACAGCACGGCGAAATCGATACCGTGCCGGCGCAGCTCTGCATGGGCCGCCTCGATCAGGCGCGAGGCAACGCCTTGCCGGCGAACGTCGGCACGCACCACCACGCCGCCGATCAGGCCGATGCGTTCCGGCTCGCCGTCCAGCAGTGCATTGCGTTCGTACAGTGCGAGGTGGGCGACCACGTGATCACTTTCCATCGCCAGGACCAGAGCGACCGGCCCCGGGATGGCGTAGCCCTCGCCCTGCATGTCCGGGAAAGCCTGGCGGAGCAGATCCACCGCCTGCTGACGGTGTTCCGGCGCCACGCGCTCCCTGCTGGATACCTGAACGTGCATTGCCCTGTCTTCCTGGAACCTGTGTCCAGCCTCATCGTGCCACGGAAACATGACCGTACCCGCGGCAACGTTTCACTGTCAGTGCAGTGTGATCCAGTACGAGACGATATCCGTGTAGCTGCCCTCGCGCTTGACTGCCCGCGGCTCCCTGCCGAGTACGCTGAAACCCAGCGATTCATACAGCCCGCGCGCGGCAGCATTGTCCGCCAGCACCGTCAGGGTGACCGATTCAATGCCCTCGGCGCGCGCAGACGCAAACGCAGCACGAAGAAGCTGGCGGGCGACGCCCTGGCCACGATGGTCGGTGCCCACGTGGACGCTGTGTACTTCCGCCGTATGCCGTCGCGCCATCCGCATCGGGCGTACGTAGCGCAGGAAGCCCGCAAGCATGCCGTCGATGAAAGCGCCGAAGTAGCGCGTGCCAGGATCAGCAAGTTGGGTGCGCATCACGTCTGCCGTCTCATTCTGCGCCTCGGCCAGCGTGGACAGGAACGCAGCGGGCGACTCGCGAAGCGCCTGCAAGCGTGCCTGCCAGAGAATGTCGGCGTCGTCAGCACCAAGTTGCCGGATGAGCATGCGACACACCTGCGGGGTTGTTGATGCACAGGCGCCCAGCCTAGCGCGGGTCCGCCTGATGCGGCGTGCATGCAAGAATGAAGAACGTCCCTTCTTCACCCAACGCCATGACTGAACTGCAGATTCCCCGCGTGGGATGTGGCGCCGTCGTCCGTGATGCCGACGGCCGCATCCTGCTGATCCAGCGCGGACGCGAGCCGGAGCGCGGGCATTGGGGCCTGCCCGGTGGAAAAGTCGACTGGATGGAAACGGTGGAGGCTGCCGTGGTCCGTGAAATCCGCGAGGAGACGGCGCTGGAAGTGACGTTGCTGCGCCTGCTGTGCGTGGCCGATCATTTCGAGCCGGCGCTTGCGCAGCATTGGGTCGCGCCGATCTACGAAGCCCAGGCAATTGCCGGCATCGAGGCCTCCATCCAGGAGCCGGGTGTGCAGACCGGGCTGGGCTGGTTCGCGCGGGATGCCCTGCCGCAACCGCTGACCCAGGCCACGGTGCAGGCGCTGGCCCGGTTGTAGCGGGTATCGATCCGCGCGCGTGCCGGTATCCAGGCAAACAAAAAAGCCCGGACCGAAGTCAGGGCTTTTCAATTGGAGGCCTCAAGCGGAATCGAACCGCTGTAAACGGATTTACAATCCAAAAACTATCGTTGAATATCAATAAGCTGGATGCTCGTGACAACTACCCGGCCACCCAGCATTGTTTGGATCCAAGACCTTAGACTTAGCGTAACTTGTCGCTGACCACCTCTGATGACGATCTCACTGCCTAAGAAATTGAGTAGCAAGCTAGTTGGGGAGATTCGGGAGAGTCTGGCCAAGTCTAAGATTGTCTCAGGATCCGTGCTTCAACTCGATACAAGCGCTTGGATGCTGCACAGACTAGTCGCCACTGGATCGCCAACCGATCAGCAGCTCGCCACATATCTTGGCGACCACCATGTATCGAATTTTGTCGTGAGCGAGGCCTACCGAAAGGAGCGGGGGCGGTGGCAAGGGGGCGTTGAAACAAAGGCGTTTGCTGAGGCTTTAGGCGCAGATGTACCTCGTGAATGGGCTGAGGAGTTTGTGGCAGGCTTGGAGTCCTTACCGTGGCAGCACACCGCCTACGTGCGATTTCCTGGCGAGATTGATCCGGCACTGATTGGAACAGACGGAATCAATCTCACACCGACACTGAAGCTAATTCCAAGCGCGCAGCTACCTGACGTACCAGACGGCGTGGGCTTCGCTACCCTTGGATCCCTACTGCTTTCCCAGGGCGCCAGGAGGCAGGAGAAAGCAATCTACCTTCGACTTATTTTTTCTGGCTACATCTCCAGAGATCGAGAGTCGGCCGGAGTGAACCAAATCACCGCCTCAATCCTCTCCATCTTTGGAATAGCCATGTCGATTGGATTGCTTTCACACAATCCTTGGCACTATGTAAGAAAGCGAGTTCAAAGTTTCAGCATTGACACCTACCGACTTTCAGGAGCCGAGGAAAATTACTGCGAAAATATCGCGTTCGACCCGTCGCACGCGAAAGAAATGGACAAACTCATCCACATAATTCCCGATGACACGCGTTCCAAACCTCTTTGGATACAAGCACGTATCTCCACGCTTGGAAAGGTTATGGACAGGGCAAACTCCCGGCTGTTAAACGCAGCCAGATGGTACTTCGATAGCCACTGCGGCCCCAGCGATCAAGTGCGATTTGTGCAAGTTTGCATAGCTCTTGAAATTCTCTTGGGCGACGAAAAGCAGGGGCGAGAAACAGGCCTGGGAGTACTTATGGCTAACCGATGCGCTTATCTTCTCGGTAAAAATAATGCTGATCGAGAGAGCATCACCTCCACATTCAGGCTCGGATACGACATACGATCAAAGATAGTCCATGCCGGAAAAAGCCAACTTTCGAGCGAAGAAAAAGCACATTTTCGCTACATGCAGAAACTATGCTCGTCCGTCATACAAAAGGAATGTGAAGAGCTGCAACAATAGATTCAAAGTCCGCCAATACCACACCAAGAATCAATAGCATGGAACGCCGCATTTTACGGACGCATAGCCCGGCGCCGAGGCTTTTTCTACGAGAGGCTCACATTTTAGGGAGGTAGGATGACCCCTAGCCGGCTCGCCGAGCAGCATCAGTCATTCGACGGCGGCGCGACAAGCTGGATGGATTCGTCTTCCAGTCGCCGGGCCAATAAGTTCTACCGCTCCGCCTCGATTCGCCGGCTGCGCAACTCGTCGAAGCGCTTTTCCCGCCGCGCATCAGCCGCATCGCGACGGCGCTGCCGTTCCATTAAGAAGTCAGACACCGCCTTAAGGGCCCATCCGAGGGCACGCCCACCAGGGCGCCCCAGGCAACGCCCCCAAAAGCACCGGGAGGGCTCCCGGCGGTAGAAGCTGCACCGAACATCAGAACCCAATCCATGCGTCGCACCGGCAGCATTGGCTGAACGACAATGCTACTTCACGCGCCTCGCATCATGGCGGCATGTTGACTATCGATGACGCAGCTGCCGCAGGCCTTCCCTCAACCATTCCTTGCGCGCGTCCCTCGGGCGGGGCTTCGCCTCTGGCGACGGCTTACGTGGTTCGAGTGCTGCCTTGATCCGCTCAATCTCCTTCGCTCCAGCCCCGGCCAGGCGCCGGGCCTGTTGCTGCTGCTCGCGGGTTGGCGGCAGGCCGGTCAGAGGCGGCGATGGCTGGATCGACGTGCTGTGCTGTCGGTCAGCCGAGCGACGGCGTCACGAAGGGGCAGATCGGGATATAGCTTGGCGGCGCACCAGCGCTCTGCATAGCGCTTCGCCTGCCGGACGTTGGCGGCTCGCGCTTCCTTGGCGTGCCACATCTTCTGGCCTTCCATCCACAGGCGCACGCCGGGGCTGCCGTCTGGAGTGACGGTAGCCGTCTCGCGGCCGTTGTACCAGAGCGTCCGGCGCACACCAGTCTGGACCCAGCCAGAGGGGATGGGGCGGTGCGGAACACGTGGGAGGACTGCATGGCCGGAAGGATACGACCGGCCGTCGCAGATCCTGCGAACGCGGCAGCGACCTGGCTGAATCGTTCGGAATGAGTGCCGGCGCGGCGCTGCTCACGCGCCCCCGGGTTGAGCTGCCTGCGGCCGCGGGTCCGACAGAGTCAGATAGCACATACGCCTCTCATGCAAGAACTACTTAGAATGCGGTCCCATGGACCTGCCCGAACCGCAGAGTACAAAACACCATAGGGGACCGTAGTGAAAGGACAAAAGGGCGGATTCGCCAGAGAGATTGCCATAGCGGGCGCTGGCGGATTGGTGACGACCGCTTGCACTACTGCCATCGTTTGGCTCAGCCCCCGCGCGCAAGAGTACCTGACACGCCCCTCCCTATTCCTGATCTGGGAAGTGTTCGGCTTCATGGCAGTAATGTTGATCCTCGGGACCATTCTTGGCCTCTCGATTGGCTATCACAGGGGGCAAGTGAGCGTAGAGCAAGATGCGCCAAAGTTAGCCCCTCTAGCCAAGGCAGCAGCGACGGTCCCCGCATCGTTCGAGCCGACACCGCTACAGGTACTCTGCATTCGGGCCCTGCGCATTGCCGACAACAAGTACCAATCCCTGGCAATGATCTCAGCCTTGTTGGCCAGGATGGGACACGCCACACCCCTTTCGGACATTGAGCAGTCTCTGGAGGGCCTGATCGATCAATCCTGGGTTTCCAACATAGCCAATCCGTCGAAAGGGGTATGGGAGTACAGATTGGTTGGCGAAGGAACTGCATACGCACGTGATAGAGGATTTCCGGTCTCTGGCATGTGACATCAAGGTCGAACAGCGCCGGCCCGAAGTCGGCCGGAGCGCTGGTGCTGCCATAGCAAACCGGCCTGGCTGTTATCCCAGCTCTTGATGATCAATTCCCCGAACTTCTTCCCTCCCCCCTCCTGCCCGCCGCCGATGGTGTAGTCGAGCTGCAGCGGCACCAAGTCGAAGCCAGCAACCATCTCACCGGTCACTGATGATCGCCGATTACTCATCTGATAAACCACAGGTGGACGTTAAAGTTTTAGTGATATCGGCCGCTGGCCTGTGAACGAACATGGACGAGGATCAACAAGGAATGAACAAGCCAATAGTCAACAGGCCTCTTCGCCGCCGCGCGCAGAAGCGCAATGTGCTCGGCATCATCACGACAGTGGCCGGACTAGCATTTTTGTCTTGGGCATACAAACAGTGGCGACTTGGAGTATCAGCTGCGCCGCAAAGTTCTCGCCCCCAGCCGGAGCCGGTGCAAACGCACACCGTGGACAGCTCAAGCAAGGCCGGCCCATTGCTGCCCCCCATGCCTGAACTAGGGCGTTCTCTAACAGACTTTCTGGGCACCGCCTTTGCTTCATACGTTTCAGTAGGAGTTGCGGCCGGGCTTCTCATAGTTGCCGAACTTTTCCTCCGAAAAGATATGGCTAAAGTGGCTTCACAAGCCTTGGCCGGGCTCTCCTCAGTGCCCTTGATGGCTGTCTCAGTCGCACTCATCTCGGCCAGCTCACTTTTGCTTATTGCCATAACAGCTGCACTCCCGCTGACCTGCGCCAAAGGTGCAGCCTTCCTCAATAAGTCGTTCAAAGAGGTAGTTACTTTCTCGACACAGCTTCCCTTCGCAATAGCGGGAGTCGCTTTGGCGGCAGCCGTCAAACGAACTGTCACTTTCGGCGACGCAGCCCCCCTCTACTATCATCTTTGGCTAGTTGGCATCTGCGCCGGAATAGCAATGCTGGAGAGAATTCTCGCCCACTTGGTAGACCGAATATGCCGCGCCCCTAAAGAAGTTAACCAACGGATAGGCACAGTCGCTATTGCATTGATAGCATTCGGCCTCTTGCTGATAGCCGCGATCAAGGTCATTGACTGGGGACACGTCACTGAACAGGAGAAAATCTGCCCAAAGATCGACGCAAGAGCATGACTAAATCTTGATCTCAATCACCGGAAGGTTGGGAGCCGCCTCGACCAAGCGACCACCGCGAACCCAGACGTTGTATGGGATGGCCTGTTGCAGCTGGCCGAACGCTCGCATCTGTACATCGTCATACGTCGTGAGCGTGCTGGTGCCATCGCTGTTGTGCGCGGTGACGATCGCCAGCAATCGAGGGTTGCTGCTGACCAGTTCGCCAAATTGATCCCAAAGGTCAGTCCGCATCGCTGTAGTGCATTTCAAGGGTTACGGTCTGCTCGATCACAGCTGCCTGCTGATCGATCACAACATCAACGCGCAGCGCCTCGCACTGACCATGCCATCTCCCCGCAGCGCCAACGACCTCCACCAAGTCCAACGGCATGATAGGACCGACCTCAACTGGCCTAAGCGGCTTGGGAAACAGCGGCATGGTGAGGTCGACAGCGGCTTGCTCACCGCGATCACTGAGGATGTTCCGACCGCGCTCGGCGCCGGCAGAAGCCGCAATGGATTCATTGGCAGCGCGCCGTGCGCAGCCAGCCAGTCCAGGGCGCGCGACAGGGCACCCACGTAGTGACGGATTGTCGAAGGCGCGAGGTTCTGCTCACGCTTCATGGTGGTGACCCACTCGGTCGCCCACGTAAAAGTCAGCTGCGGCAAGGTGATGCCGATTGGCAGCCGCGAGAGCAGGACGGGCAGCTGCTGCTCGTCATCGACCGAGATGTGCTGCGCGCTCCGATACTCGCTGACCTGGCTGCGTAAATCCTTCGCGGCTGCCTTGGTGTTGGCCAGCTCCTCCGGTACCACCCCACGGTCGAGCAGCGCTTCGAGGTGGCGCACGTACTCGTCGCCCTCTGCCTCCGAGGTGAAGCTCAGATACACAGGCTGAGGCAGCAGGCCTGCTCGCTTGATCGTGTACTACCAGGAGTCGCCCCGGCGTCGCTTAGTCGCCATGTAGTATCGGCCGAATTCAAGTGTCAAGATACATTAGCGCTAACCGGCCACACCATTCGTTTCTTATCTGGATGATCTGATGACCAGATCATCGGGGAAGTGACTAAGCTTTTTTCGTATCCTCGAGCTTACGTCGCTCAGCCTCGTTCTTTCGCTCCCATCGATCTACCAACGGCGTCAAGCCGGTAAAAACGAGCACTGCAACCGTCCCTTTTGTACGCTCATAGGCAATGATCTTTTCCGCACGCCTATAGATGGACGGCACAACCCCCCCTAGGGAATCGTAGAGCAGCCCCTCATCCAGGTCGTTCTTCGCAATGGCGACAGCCATGACCTCGTAAAAATTCAGCATGTATCGAAGCGCCAACTGCGCTTTGACGCGCCCAATCCGATCCCGGAGAAGCGCCAGCTCTTCATAGGGTGCAGTCGGCCACTTCCTCGCTTCTGCAGCCGCAAGTTGATCCTCTAGCGACTTAAGATGAATACGATCATCAACCCTGCCCGGAGCAGTATCGACCTCGACAATCCCAGAGCCATGAGGGAAATAGCGCTGAATCAGCTCGGACCGATCAATGAACTCCTTGTTGGTGCGAGTCTGCATCAGCAAGTTGAAGGCATTGTTGGTTCTATGAGCTTTGGCCGTGGCCTGGAAATGGACATACCACCCTATGCCCGCAGCCCAGACAGCCGCAATGACAGGCGGAATATTGAGGATCTTTGAGACGGCTTCTCCCTCATCCAATGCATTTGGAAAGAGAAGGAAAAAGGTGACGTACATCAGCGTTACTGTGAAACCAAGCAGTACGGCCGACCAGAAGCAGACCTGCCCGATGCTCCCTGGACCATGATCCGCACATCGCCTGACGGCCATCGCAGAAATGACGAGGAAGACAAAGCCACCCAATCCTACAATGAATGGCTTAAGCGCCAAGTAGGTTGGCTGACTACCAATTTCCAGCCCAGTACACAGCGCAAACGTGAGAGCGAGCGCAACGTAACCAACGGCCATTGGCCGGCTAACGTGCGCCCATACGGTGTTCGGATTCCTTTCCAGCATGACCTTCCCCTGTAGAGGTCGTAGATGTAAGAAGGGCCCCAATCGGGGCCCTTTGCGCTTACCAGTCGCCGGTCGTCTGTCCGATAACTCTCATGGCAGTCTCCCTTGCTTTGCTCAAAGGGCCTTCTATCAGCTGCCGGGCAGCCCTTGGTTACCCGGTAAGCGAATGCTCGCATTCCCGGTACCGAGCTGACAAGTCCCCTTCCAGCACCTGAAGGGCAGCATTCATCGCAATCAGCGTTCCGTTAAACCATCTAAAGAATTCCGTGAGTCCAACTGCCGTAAACGCACTTCACACATGTTTACGCGGGTTTGCCACCCGAAAACGGGTGGCAGACCGATGACTTCATGGCCGAGTCGGGGTGTTCTGCGGCCTGCCACCAAACGCCAGACAAAGAAAAACCCCTGATAAATCAGGGGTTTATTTGGAGGCCTCAAGCGGAATCGAACCGCTGTAAACGGATTTGCAATCCGGTGCATAGCCACTCTGCCATGAGGCCAACGTACTGCGCGCCAGGAACGCAGCCCTGACAAGACAAAACCCCAAGATGGGGCCTGTCGGAACATGGAGCGGGAAACGAGACTCGAACTCGCGACCTCAACCTTGGCAAGGTTGCGCTCTACCAACTGAGCTATTCCCGCGTAAGCCGACATGCTACCGGAAATCCGGAAAACACACCAGCGATTTCACCTTTCTGACTGCGCGTAAAGCCTTGTGGCCCAACGTGCCCCGCCTTGCCGTGGCGGGAGAAAAACAAGGCCCCTACCGGGGCCCTGTAGAATCTGGAGCGGGAAACGAGACTCGAACTCGCGACCTCAACCTTGGCAAGGTTGCGCTCTACCAACTGAGCTATTCCCGCAGATTCCGTTCGACCTGCGTCGAAGGAGCGCTATTGTGTCCAAATTCCTTCACGCCGTCAACAGTCTTCACATCATGCGGTCACGGGCGTCCGCGCTGGGGTACGCTGCCCCGCCCGGCCCCGTTCGCCCATGCTCCTTCGCGGCACGCCCCTGTTGATCGCCCTGCTGCTGCATCTGCTGGTGGCCCTGCTGTACTGGGCACTGATGCCGATGGGAATGAACTGGTATCGCGACCATTTCGGCTTTGCTTCACATCGTGACGTCGGCCTGGGCATCGCCCAGTTCTATCTGTTCTGGATGTTCATTGGCGCCCAGCCGCTGATCGCCGTGCTGCGGCCGCTCTTCGCCAAGCTGCTGGTGCTGGCGATTCCCCTGGCGTTCGCGAGCTGGACACTGATGCACAACCACCCGCTGCGCCTGTTGTACTTCACCGTCGGGCCCGGTTTGCTGGCACTGGCCGCGATCGTCATATCCGCGTGGCATGCATCACGCAACCACCTGCCCCCCACCACGGACACCGCCGATGCCTAGACGCTACGTCCGCCTGTTCTGGCTGCTGGTCGCGCTGACCTGGCTGGCGCTGATCGCCGCGCTGGTCAATGCCGGCTTCACTCCGGACTATTGGCTGCTGCATCGCTTGGAAGGCGCCGAGCTGCCCTACCCGACCAGCACCGTCATCGTGTTCGCACTGCTGGGAACGGTCGAGCTGGTGGTGGCCGCCTTGATCGTGCGGCCCTGGAAACTGAAGCGGCTGTGGTTGCGCCTGCTGATCGCCTTCGCGCTGCTGCTGGCGTGGTCGGTGCCGTGGATGCTCTCGGCAATGCACCAGCCGCCGGTACATGGCACCCACCTGCTGTGGTTATTGCTGCTGGATGTGGGCCTGCTGCTGGCGCTATGCCTTGTCTCGGTGGTGAGCGCATGGCGCACGCTCCGGCATCGCAGGGCCCATGAACCAGCCCCGCCACCGGGCTGAAGTTACTTCCGGAACTCCACGCGCACGTGCTGGCCGAAGCGCGCCTTGGCCTCGCCATCGAACTCCAGCACGCACTCCACCACCTTGGCTACGCCACGGCCTGCGTCTTCAGGCAGGCGGGCCTGCGCGAACACCGGGCTGATGCGCACCACGCGTGCCGGCGGCAGCGTGCCGGTGTTCTCGGCACCATCGCTGTCCGGCACCACGGTGGCCTGCATGCCTACCTGCACCGCGTCGGCGTAGGCGGCACTGAGTTCGGCACGCACCTGCAGCGGGCGCGCCGGCAACAACGAGATCGCCGGCTTGCCCGCCTGCACGAAGGCACCGAGGCCCGGCACCTGGCCGACCACGGTACCGGCTTCCGGCGCGCTCAGCGACATCTGCTGCAGTTTCAGCCTGGCGTGCTCCAGCTTGTGCTGGGCCATATCGACCTGCGCACCGGCAACGTCGACATCGGCACGTACGCCGGCCAGCTGCTGCTTGGCCGCATCGGCCTGCTGGTTCGAGGTCACGCCTTCGCTGGCGCCCGTGGACAGGCGGGTGGCGTTGCGCTCCAGCTCGCGCAGCTGCGCCTGGCTGCCCTTCAGGCGGTCATTGGCCAACGCCAGGTCGGCGGTGGCCATTGCCACTTCCTGCTGCAACAGGGCGCCATCCAGCGACAGCAGCAGCTGCCCCTTCTTCACCACGGCGCCTTCCTTCACCGGCGCAGCGGTGATCGAGCCATCCACCGGCGGCGCCAGTGCGATCAGCCCGCCTTCGACGTCGATGATGCCCCGCGCCACGGCGACCTTGCCGGCGACGGCAGTTCCCGCCTTGCCTGAGGGGGCCGATGCGGGGGTGGGCGCTTCCCTGGAACAGGCACCGAGCAGCAATGCCGCGGACAGGGCCAGGCTGAGGGGAAGCAGGTGCGACGTCTTGGTCATGGGGCGGACTCTACAGTTTCGTTCTGGCGGCGGTCATCACGGACCATGCCGTCTTCCATGGCGATCACCCGATCGGCATGCCGGATCAGGCGCGGATCGTGGCTCACGCACAGCACGGTGGCGCCATGCGCACGTGCGTAGCGATGCAGGATGTCGATCACGCGCTGGCCGTTCTCGGCATCCAGCGCGCTGGTGGGTTCGTCGGCGAAGATCAGCGTCGGCGACTTGGCAAACGCGCGGGCGACAGCAACGCG
This sequence comes from Stenotrophomonas sp. 59, assembly GCF_030291095.1. Classification (NCBI taxonomy): domain Bacteria; kingdom Pseudomonadati; phylum Pseudomonadota; class Gammaproteobacteria; order Lysobacterales; family Lysobacteraceae; genus Stenotrophomonas; species Stenotrophomonas sp. 59. Next base: position 1,615,638 of record NZ_CP127408.1, on the reverse strand, counting down.
CTGCTTCTCACCACCGGACAGCTGCGCCGGGCGCATGTGGCTGCGATGGCTGAGGCCGACTTCTTCCAGCGCACGGCGCGCCAGCGGTTCGCTTTCGCGATTGCTCATGCCGCGGTAGCCCAGTGGCAGCTGCACCTGCTCCAGCGCGGTCAGTGCCGGGAACAGGTTGAAGCCCTGGAACACGAAACCGACATGGTGCAGGCGGAAACGCTCCACTTCGCTGCGGCTCATGTGGCCCACATCCTGGCCGAGTGCATGCACGCGACCACCATCGGGTGCGGACAGGCCGGACAGCAGCGACAACAGCGTACTCTTGCCGCAGCCGGACGGGCCGGATACCAGGGTCAGTTCGCCGGGATAGATGTCCAGCGACAGGCCACGCAGCACCGGCACCTGCACATCGCCGGACATGAAGCCCTTTTCCAGTGCGTCGGCCTGCAACGTGGGGGCGACGGCATGTTTGGAGGTCATCGGCCGTTCCTCAACGCAGCAGCAACGATGGATCGGAACGGACCACACTGCGGACCGCCATGATGCTCGACAGCATGGCCATCACCGCAACCAGCGCCACGCAACCGAGGATCACCATCGGCGTCAGCTGCACCGGCACGCGCTGGGTCTGCGCGATCAACAGCACCACCGTGCTGAAGGCTGCCGCCAGCAACATGCCCACGCCGCCGATCAGCAAGGCCTGCTCGAACACGACGCGCGCCAGCGCATAGCGACCCGCACCGAGTGCATTGAGCGTGGCGTACTCGCGTACCGATCCGGCCACCACCGACGCGAACGACTGGTTGGTGATCACCGCACCGACGAAGCAGACGATGACCGCCATGAACAACACCGCGATACCTGCGCCAGTATCGAACAACCAGTACTGCTGCGAGCGGCTGGCGAATTCCGGTGCGGTCCAGAACTCGACCGGTGTGGCCTGGCCCATCGACGCCGCAAGGCGGTCACGCACGCGATCGGCCAGTTCCGGCGAGCGCAGGCGCGCCACGAAATAGGTGCTGCCCTCATGCGGGTCGGTGCCGGCGATGGCGCGCGCGGTGTCGAGCGAGGCCAGCACGTTTACGCCACCCAGGCCACGCAGGCCCGGCTGCGCGGCAACCACACGCACCGCCTTGCCGTTGATCCACGCGCGGTTGTTCTGCAGGTCCACGCCCAGCGTATCCAGGTCGGCGCTGTCCACGATCACGGCGCCCGGTTCGCGCAGCTGTGCACGCAGATCGGCCGGCAGGATGCGAGCGAACATCATCGCGTCGTCGCGGGTGGAAATGCCGGACAGGTACACCGACACGTTGCCGGTACCCTGCGCGCTGGAACGCCACTCGCCATCGACCCATTCGTAGGGTTCGACGCGGGAGACATCCGGGTCCATGCGCAGGTGGCTTTCGACATCCGCGCTGATCGCATGCCCGTAGTTGACGCTCTGGGTGCCGGGGAAACCGGCCCAGATATCGGCCGAGGATGCCTTCACGTAGATCGCGGCGGTGCCGAAGATGCCCAGTACCAGGGCGGCCTGCACGATCAACAGCACGCCGGCGAAGCACATCGCCAGCACCACCGGCAGGAACCGGCGCCACTCGTAGGCCAGGGTCTTGCGGGCCAGCGCGATCATTGCACCTCGCCCTCAGCCTCGACCGGCAGCGGTGCGCCGCCAAGGGCACGGTACAGCGACGCAAAGGCCAGCACGCGTGCGCCCTGCGCACCGATCAGATCAGCCTGCGAGGCCAGCGCGGTACGCTGCGCATCGAGGCCATCGAACTCGCTGGACAGGCCCAGCTGCACCTGCCGCGCCTGGCGCTTGACCTGCTGCCCGGCGGCATCATTGGCCGCACGCAGCGACTGGATGCTGCTGTCCTGCCGCGCCAGGCTACCCAGCGCGCCTTCCACTTCACTCACGCCCTCCAGCACTGCCTTGCGATAGCCGAGCAGCGCGGCATCCAGCTGCTTCTCATCGGCATGGAAGCGCGCACGGCGCTGGCCCCAGTCCCACAGCGGAATATCGATGTACGGACCGATCGAGGGGCTGGAATCGGAATTGGAGCGTGCGTTCTGGGTGAGGTTGTAGGCGTACAGGATCGAGCCGCCGAGGCTGACCCGCGGATACATTGCCGCGCGCGCGGAGCCCTTGCTGGCCGCGGCCTGCATCACCTCGGATTCGGCCAGCAGGATCTGTGGCCGGTGGCGCAGCAGATCCGCAGGAACCTGCTGCAGCGAGAACGTGCCCAGCTTCGGCGGCGTTCGGTACGCGCGCCAGGCTGGATCCGGCCCATCGCGGCCGAGCAGCAATGCCAGCGCGCGGGCCGCGTTGTCAGCGTTTTCCCGAGCCTGTGCGATGGCGGCGCGGGTGGCGGCCTGGCGTGCACGCAGGCGGTCCAGCTCGCCCGGCTCGTCCAGGCGCAGGCGCTGGCGGACCAGAGCCAGCTGCTCGCCGCGGTCATCCACGGCCTGTTGCCGGGCCAGCAGGTCCTGCTGGGCCTGCGCCACGGTAAGGTCCAGATAGCTGCGCACCACGTCGGCAATCACCGCCACCTGCGCGGCATTGCGCAGCGCCTCGGCATTGCCGGCCGAGGCCTGCGCGCTGAGCTGCGCGCTCTCGGCGGCGCCGAACAGGCCCAGGTCCCAGATCGCTTCGATGCCGGCATGGAAATAGGTATCGACCGCAGCAGCGTCCTGCACCTGCTTGGCGCTGGCCGAGATTTCCGGCAGGAAGCGCGAGTCCGAGGTGCCGGCGACGATCCGCACGGCCTGCAGCCGCAGCGTGGCCTGCTGCAGGTCGAGGTTACCGGCGATGGCCTGGTCCACCAGGCCGTCCAGCGCCGGGTCGGCCAGTACCTTCCACCACTGCTTGGCATCCACCGCCACGCCCTGCCCCTGCGGCACCTGGGTCCAGGCGCTGGGTGTGCGATCAGGCAGGTCCGGGACGGACACCGACATGCAGCCAGCCAGAGCCAGGCTTGCCAGCAACGCGCCGGGGCGCAGCACTGCCTGCAGGGAAAATCCGCGCCCGGTCCTGGGCACTGCCACTGGAGTGATACGCCTGACCACCAGCCCGCCAACGTGTAGAAGGAGCATGAAGGCTACCGTGCGATTGTGGAGCGAACATGGAGAAATGGTCCGAAAAAGGTCACAACACGCGTGCGGTTCAGGCAACGATGCCGTTGGCCTTTCACTACGCTTTCAATGCGTTCTCAACACGGAACACTGGACGGCTTTCACGGCGTATTGCACATTGCGGCACTGCTTTGCTTCGACGCTGCCCGACCGTGAAACGTCCCCACAGCTGGCTGTTGATTGGCTCGATCACGACAGCGACTGTCGGCGTGATCGTGCTCGTTCTGACCACCCCGCTGGTCTCGAACGCCATGCTGCTCCTGATGGAGCGCAGCAACTTCATCCCCGGTGAATCCTCGATCTTCACCTTCGAGCCGTATGCCCTCAACCAGGGCTCCTCGAACTACTGGGTGTACGGCAGGGACCGGACCTACTACTACCACTTCACCTACGAAGATGACGTTCCCTACGTCTACATCCCGCGGGACAACCGCTGCCCCGCTTTCGACCCCCAGGACGCCAGGACCTGGTGCAGCGCCCTGCCCGGCAAGGCACGCTAGCGCGGCAGCGGTGCAACCGGTGTGACAAACGAAAAACGCCCCCTTGCGGGAGCGTTTTTCTTGAATCTGGAGCGGGAAACGAGACTCGAACTCGCGACCTCAACCTTGGCAAGGTTGCGCTCTACCAACTGAGCTATTCCCGCAGATTTCGTTCGACCTGCGTCGAAGGAGCGCTATTGTGTCGATATTGCTGCACGGCGTCAACAGGAATTTTCACCGCGGCGAGAGGACGGCGTTCAGGCCCCTGCCTGCTCTCTTCACGTGCGCAGGCCACGGCGGTGGAAGTAGACCTGCTCGGCGATGCGCCGCGTGGCCGCCGCGTGCAGCAGCGCGTTGAGCGGCCAGTCGGCCTGCAGATGATCCATCGCCCAACGCAGCAGGCGCTTGCCATGGAATGCCGGCGCTACCTGCCGCGCCACGCGTTCCGCCTCCGGCCCTTGCCCACGCAGATGGCGGGCAATCGCCTCGCCGACTGCCCAGCCGTGTCGCCATGAGGAGTGGATGCCACCGGCGGACAGCGGCGAGACGATGCCCGCTGCGTCGCCGGTCAGGATCAGGCGGTGGCCAGCGGTGGGGCCATCCGGTCGGCCGCAGGGCACCAGGCCGGCGCGAGTGGCCGAGGGACGCGCCGAAGGCGGAATGCCGACCACGTCGCGCACGTGATCGAGGAAACCATCGATATCCGGCGGCCGCGCCTGTTGCCGGTCATGACGCAACGCCAACCCGACCTGCAGGCCGGTTGGATTCTGCGCGACCCAGCCGATGTAACCCGGCGCGTAGCGCTTGCTGACGAAGCAATGCAGCGCATCGCCCTGCGTCACCTGCAGGCCGGCGAACTCACGTTCAACACCGTAGAGGTTGTCACGCACCTGGCCGAGCCCGGTGCGCTGTGCCACGCGTGAGCGTGCACCATCGGCACCGACCAGATACGCGCAGCGGCCTGCCCCGTCCACCTACCAGCCATCAACACTGCGATGGGCGGCGGAGAAGGACTGCTGCAGGCGCAGGTCGACACCATTGGCGATCAGTTCACTGGTCAGCCAGCGCATCAGGTTGGGCGTATCGGTGGTGAGGAAGTAATAGCCCGGCGCGGCCAGCAACACGCTGCGCAGGTTAGGCGCATACAGGCGCACGTTCGCGACCCGCTGCACCAGATGCTCGGGCATGCGTCCCAGCCAGGTCTGCTCCATCGCTTCTTTCACCACGATGCCCGTTGTGTGCAGGCGTTCGCCGGGGTCGGCCTTGCGTTCAAGCACGCACACACGCAGGCCGTACTGGGCGGCCGCCAAGGCGCAGGCGGCACCGGCGAAGCTGGCGCCGACAATGACCACATCGTGGTCGTAGGCGGAGGGCGTGTGGGGCATTGCTGCATCGTCCAGGAGGAACACAGATGCAGCTTCGAACGGGGGCGTGGTGAGGCGAAGAAGTGGCGGTGAAGTGGGGATGAAGCGCGCACTATGCAAACGAAAAACGCTCCCTTGCGGGAGCGTTTCTCTTGAATCTGGAGCGGGAAACGAGACTCGAACTCGCGACCTCAACCTTGGCAAGGTTGCGCTCTACCAACTGAGCTATTCCCGCTTGGGAGGCGAAATTCTACCTATTCTGGGAATGGCGTCAAGTGCTTTTTTCAGGGTCTGCGAGGCGCCTTGCACCGCGTATCCACGCATGGCGTGGATCTACCACGGCGTCCCCGCAAACCGATTGATCCGCATCCTCCGTGGATGCAGCATTTCCAGTAGATCCACGCCATGCGTGGATGGGGCATCACCGTAGATCCGTCCAGCGCGTCGCGCAGATCGACGCCATGCGTGGATAGGCGCATCGATGGGGTCAGACCCCGGTGCTCAGTTGCCCAGCTTCTTCTGCCGTGCACGCTCGCGTGCCGCGCGCTCGTCATCGCGCAGGCTCGGCCAGGCGGCGTGCAGGTACTGCAGGCCCGACCACAGGGTCAGTACCGCAGCAATCGCCAAAGTCCAGTCACCGATGTGGAACACCGGCCAGCCCATCCAGATGTCTTCCACCGGCACGTTCGGCGCCACCGAATACAGCAGGCACAGCAGCGCGACCATCTGCGCGGTGGTCTTGACCTTGCCGATCATCGCCACGCGCACCTTGGCGCGCTGGCCCAGTTCGGCCATCCATTCGCGCAGCGCCGACACCGCGATCTCACGACCCACGATCACCGCCGCCCAGAACGCCATCCACGGCGTCGGGTGGCCCTGCACGATCAGGAACAGCGCCACCGCCACCATCAGCTTGTCCGCGACCGGGTCGAGGAAGGCACCGAAGGCCGACTCCAGCTGGTAGCGGCGGGCGATCCAGCCATCGAGCCAGTCGGTGATCGCGGCCAGGCCGAAGATCGCTGCCGAAGCGAAGTTGGTCCAGGTGTAGGGCAGGTAGAACACCAGCACCAGCACCGGGATCATCACGATCCGCAACAACGTCAGCCAGGTGGGCAGGGTCAACTTCATGCTTGCGTGCTTCTCTCTCTACTCGGCCGCATCAGGCGTGGCCAACCCGTGCAGGTTAGCGTAGATACGTGCCGCGAGGGCGTCATTGATGCCTTCCACCTTGGCGATTTCCGCTTCACCAGCCGCTTTCAGGCCGACCAGACCGCCGAAATGCTTGAGCAGGCTGGCACGACGGCGCGGGCCGATGCCGGGGATGTCCTCCAGCTTGCTGGTCATCCGCGCCTTCTGGCGGCGGCCCCGGTGGCCAGTGATGGCGAAGCGGTGGGCTTCATCGCGCACCTGCTGGATGAACTGCAGCGCCGGGTTGGCTGCACCGGGACGCAGCTCGCGACCGTCAGGCATCACCAGCGCTTCGTGGCCGGCACGGCGCTCCACGCCCTTGGCCACGCCCACCAGCAGCACGCCTTCCACGCCCAGGTCGGCCAGAGCGGCCTGGGCCTGCGCCAACTGGCCGGCGCCACCGTCGATCAGCAATACGTCCGGCAGCACGCCCTGCTCTTCCACCGCACGGCGGAAGCGGCGGTCGATGGCCTGGCGCATGGCGGCATAGTCGTCGCCCGGCTCGATGCCACTGATGTTGAAGCGGCGGTACTGCGCGCGCACCGGGCCTGCCGCGTCGAACACTACGCACGAGGCCACGGTCGCCTCGCCCATGGTGTGGCTGATGTCGAAGCATTCCACGCGCTTGACCGGCTCGGCCAGGCCCAGCATGTCGCGCAGCGCATCGCTGCGCGCGTGCTGCGCGTTGCGGCTGTTGAGTTCAGTGGCCAGGGTCAGCTGCGCGTTGCGGCTGGCCAGTTCCACGTAGCCGGCACGCTCGCCGCGCACGTTCCACTTCAGCTGCACCTTGCGTTCGGCCGAAGCGGACAGCGCGGCGACCAGCAGATCGGCATCCGGAATCTCGCGATCCAGCAGGATCTCGCGCGGCGGCTCGAACTCGATGTAGTACTGCGAGACGAACGCCGCCAGCACTTCTTCCGGGCTTTCTTCACCATTGGTGCGTGGGAAGAACGGGCGGGTGCCGAGGTTGCGTCCATCACGGAAGGCCAGCAGCAGCACGCAGGCCTGGGAGCCCTGCATGGCCACCGACAGCACATCCAGATCGGCGGCGCGGCCGTCCACATACTGGCGGGTCTGCATGCTGCGCAGCGAGGAAATCAGGTCACGCAGGCGCGCGGCCTGTTCAAACTCCAGCGCCTCGCTGGCGACCTGCATCTGCTCGCCCAGTTCACGGGTCAGCTCGTCGCTCTTGCCTTCCAGGAACAGCGCGGCGCGGCGCACCGATTCGGCGTACTCGGCAGGCGCCACCAGCTCCACGCAGGGCGCGCTGCAGCGGCCGATCTGGTACTGCAGGCACGGCCGCGAGCGGTTGCGGAACACGCTGTCCTCGCAGCTGCGCAGCTTGAACAGCTTGTGCATCAGGTTCAGCGTTTCGCGCACCGCAGTGACGCCGGGATACGGCCCGAAATAGCGCCCGGGAATGGCACGCGGGCCGCGATGCAGGGCGATGCGCGGCCAGTCCTCGCGGGTCAGCAGCACATGCGGATAGGTTTTGTCGTCGCGCAGTGAGACGTTGTAACGCGGCGACAGCGACTTGATCAGCTGGTTTTCCAGCAGCAACGCCTCGGCTTCCGAACGCGTCACGGTCACGTCCATGCGCACGATCTGCGAGATCATCGACATGATCCGCGCATTCTTCGGGCTGCCGTTGAAATAGCTGCCGACACGGTTGCGCAGCGCACGCGCCTTGCCGACATACAGCAGCGTGTCGTCGGCAGCGTACATGCGGTACACACCGGGGGCGGTACTGAGCTGGGCCGCGAAGGCCTTGCCGTCGAAGGCCGGGGCGGGAACGTCGGTCATTCGCTGATCGGCACTTCGCTGAGCACGCCGCTTTCGGGGTCGAATCGCAGTATGGCGTGGGCATCGGTCTCGGCGATCCACACCGCACCGGCACCCACGGCCAGACCGGCCGGGCCATGCAGGCGGCGCGGCAGCGGCTGGGTCGTCAGTTCGCCACCCCCCAGGCGCAGCGTGCGCAGGCGACCATTGCCGGTATCGGCAATCCACAGCAACGGTGCATCCGGACTCAGCGCGATTGCCTGTGGGAACTGCAGGCTGGCCTGTGCGCGCGGGCCATCTTCGTCACCGAAACGCCAGGGGCCCTGCCCGACCAGCGTCTGCACCAGGTCACCGCGCAGCTGCAGTGCACGGATCGAGGAGCCCAGCGCATCGGCCACGTACAGCACCTGCTGCACCACGGCCAGTGCGGTCGGCTGTGCGAACGCGGCCAGGTGGCCGCTGCCATCACGCTCGTCGATGGCACCGCTGCCGGCGCGCCATTGCAGGCTGCGCTGACCCAGGTGGTAGCTCCAGATGCGGTTGTCGCCGGCCATGGCGATGTGCAGCTGGTTGTCAGCGATGGCCAGGCCAACCGGGTGGTCCAGCGAGACCTGCCGCGCCTGCGCGACCGGACCCTCCACCGGCGCGCCGGGGCGGCCATTGCCGCACAGCGTGTCGACGATGCCGGTCAGCAGGTTGATGCGACGCACGGCATGGTTGCCGGTGTCGGCCACGTAGAGCGCGTCGCGCTCCAGCACCAGCGCCTGCGGACGATGGAACGCCGCTTCGGCGAGGTTGCCGTCCATGAAATCGGCAGTCCCCAACCCGAACTGGCGCAGGATGCGCCCGCCGTGGCTGCATTCGAGGATGCGGTGATGGCCACTGTCGGCGATGTACAGGCGTTCGGTGCTGACCGCCAGGCCCAGCGGGAAACGCAGTGCCTGGCGCGGCTCCGGATGCAGCTCGGTACCGCCGCGCGGCGGTGCCGACGGCGCGCCGTGGCACAGCGCATTCAACGCACGCTCAAGGTCTCCCGGAGCACCCAGCCCGACCAGCCGTTGCTGTTCGCGCCCCTGCGCGTCCAGCAGCACCACGGTCGGCCAGGATGTGATGCCGAAGCGACGCCAGCCATCCCAGTCGGCATCGAGCAGGACCGGCATTGACAGCCCTTGGCGACGCAGCAGTTTCAGTGCGGCGCCGGCGTCACGCTCGAAATCGAAACGGGGTACCTGCAACACCAGCGGCTGCAGCATGCCAGGGTGACGCGACAGCCATTGACCGAACTCGGCCAGGCGCTGCGCGCTCCAGGCAGAAGCGGCGTTGACGAACAACAGCGCCACCGGCCGACCACGCAGTTCGGTCAGGGTGCAGGGGGCGGCATTGAGCCAGGTGGCGAACTCGGGCAGGTCCGGGACGGGCTGGACGTTCATGGCCCGATTATGCCGGAGTCGGCGTCATGCAACAGTCGTGCCACTGCACGTTTTGCAGCATTGTCGACCAGCGTCCAGACCTGTTCGAAGTGATCGCTGCCGCCGGTGTAGGGGTCCGGGATAGCCACCCGCCCCTCTCCGCCCGACCAGGGCAGGTACAGCGCCAGCCGCTCACGCTGGGCAGGTGCAGCCAAGCGTCCCGCATCCCGCAGGTTCGCCTCGTCGGCGCACAGGATCCAGTCGAAACGGTCGAAATCAGCGGCTTGCAGCTGGCGCGCACGCAGGCCGCCGATGTCCACGCCATGCCCGGCCGCACAGGCGATCGCGCGCCGGTCCGGCGGCTCGCCGACATGCCAGTCGCCTGTGCCGGCCGAATCCACCTGCACCCGCCCCGCCAGCGGTGAAGCGTCCAGGCGTGCGCGGAGCGCACCTTCGGCCATCGGCGAACGGCAGATGTTGCCGAGGCAGACGACCAGCAGCCTCATCGCGCGGCCAGCGTCTGCAGCAACGCTTCAGCGCGTTCCAGATCCTCGGGCGTGTCGATGCCGGGCGGGAACGGTTCCGGCGAGATCGCCACACTGATCGGATGGCCCGCTTCCAGCACGCGCAGCTGCTCCAGCGATTCGACCTGCTCCAGCTGGCCCGGGGGCATCGCCGCGAACTGCTGCAGGAAACCGGCGCGGTAGCCGTAGATACCGATGTGGCGCAGCCAGGCATGCCCTTCCGGCAGCGTGTCGCGGCTGCGCGCGAAACCATCGCGGTGCCAGGCGATCGGTGCGCGGCTGAAGTACATCGCCTCGTTGCGCACGTTGCGCACCAGCTTGACCACGTTCGGGTCGAACAGCGTCTGCGCATCCTCGACGGAGGTGGCCAGGGTCGACATGGGCGCGTTGCCGCCGACCAGCGCTTCGGCCACCGCACGGATGCCGGCCGCAGGCGCGAACGGTTCGTCGCCCTGCAGGTTGACCACCACGGTGTCGTCGGCCCAGCCGGCGATGCGCGCACATTCGGCCAGGCGGTCGGTTCCGGACGCATGCGATGTAGCGGTCATCGCCACCTTCACCTCGGCCAGCCCGGACAGCGCGTCGGCAATGCGTTGATCGTCGGTAGCGACCCATACCTCGCCCGCGCCCGCCTGCAGCGCGCGGCGCGCCACGTGCAGCACCAGCGGTTCACCACCCAGCAGGCGCAGCGGCTTGCCCGGCAACCGCGAGGCGGCATAGCGGGCCGGGATGGCGACAACGAATTCGGTCATGGGGCGATACTCGGCAGGCTCGTTACAACGGGGATGCGGCCGGCGGCGCGTGAATGCAAGCGCCTCCGCGCCACTCAGTTCGGTCGCAGCTTGTCCAGACGGTCAGTCAGCGCCACCCAGAACGCGGCAGGCAGCTCGGCACGCAACGGCACCGCGTAATGCCAATCGTTGCCGAACGCGCGGCATTTCACCGCGTCCTTCTCGGTCATCAGCACCGGCAGCTGGCTGCCGAAGGACAGGTCCTGTGGCTGGTAGGCCTGGTGGTCGGCGAAGGCATGCGGCACCACGCCGATGCCACGCGCGCGCAGCATGTCGAAGAAGCGCTGTGGATGGGCGATGCCAGCCACCGCATGAACACGCTGGCCCTTGAAGTACGACAACGGGCGCGCGCGGCCACCGGCCAGCGGCTGCGCACTGTCGATGTGCAGGGCCATCGGCCACTGGCCGAAACCACAGGCCTGGGCCGCGGTTTCCTCATCGGCCTGGCCCAGGTTGACCACGCGGAAATCGCATTCGCCGGCCCGGCTGACCGGCTCGCGCAGCGGTCCGGCCGGAATCATCCGGCCATTGCCGTAGCGACGCTGGGCGTCGACCACTTCGATCTCGATGTCGCGCGCCAGCCGGTAGTGCTGCAGGCCGTCATCGCAGACGATCACATCGCAGCCGGCCTGGATCAGCGCCTTGCCTGCGGCCACGCGGTCAGCGTCCACGCGCACCGGTACGCCGGTCTTCCAGGCGATCAGCACCGGCTCGTCACCGCCCTTGGCGGTCGGCGTGTCGGCCTGCACCCACAGCGGCTTGTCGGCGTCTTCGCGGCCATAGCCACGGCTGGCGACGCCCGGCTTCCAGCCGGCCGCACGCAGGCGCTCGACCAGGGCGATGGTCAGCGGCGTCTTGCCGGTACCGCCGGCGGTGATGTTGCCGACCACGATGACCGGCACCGGCAGCGTATGACGCTTGCGCCATCCACGCCGGTAGGCGCGGCGGCGCAGCGCGGTGACGCCGGCATACAGCGGCGCCAGCAGGCGCATCGCCCACGGAACCGGGCTGCCGTCGTACCAGTACGGCGGGGTCTGGGTACCCTTGCCAGCCATCAGTCCTGCCTTTCGCGGAACTGCATGCTGTGCAGATGCTGGTACAGGCCACCCATGGCAAGCAGCTCCTTGTGGGTGCCCCGTTCAACGATGCGGCCGTGGTCCATCACCAGCACCAGGTCGGCATGCTCGATGGTCGACAGGCGGTGCGCGATGACCAGCGTGGTGCGTTCGGGCATCAGGCGCTGCAGTGCATCCTGCACCAGTCGCTCGGATTCGTTGTCCAGCGCGGCGGTGGCTTCGTCGAGAATCAGGATCGGCGCGTCACGCAGGATCGCGCGGGCGATCGCCAGGCGCTGGCGCTGGCCACCGGACAGCAGCGCGCCGTTCTCGCCGACCGGGGTCTGCAGCTGCTGCGGCATGCGCGCGATGAACTCCCACGCATTGGCCGCTTCGGCCGCCGCACGGATCTGCTCCTCGCTCGCTTCCATGCCATAGGCGATGTTGGCCGCGATCGTGTCATCGAACAGCATGACCTTCTGCCCGACCATCGCCACCTGCCGGCGCAGGTCGGCCAACGGATAGTCATCCAGCGCGACGCCATCGAGGGTGATGACACCACCGCTGGGCTCGTAGAAGCGCGGCACCAGCCGGATCAGGCTGGTCTTGCCACTGCCGGAACGACCCACGATGGCGGTGACCGTGCCGGGCTTGGCAACGAAACTGATGTCGTCCAGGGCAATGCCGCTGTCCTCGCGGTAGCGCAGCATGACGTGGTCGAAGGCCAGTTCGCCGCGCACGCGCTGCACGCTGTTGCGGCCCTCGTCACGCTCGACCTGCATGTCAAGGATGCCGAACAGGCGCTCTGCGGCGGCCACGCCGCGCGAGATCGAGGTCTGCACGCTGGTCAGGCGGCGCAGCGAAGGAATGATGGCCATCATCGAGGTCATCAGGCCCATGAACTGGCCGGCGTTGAGGCGGCCGGCCAGCGCTTCGCGGGTCGATACCCAGACGATCACCGCCAGCGCCAGTGCGGCCAGGAACTGCACCACGCTGGACGCCGCCGCACGGGTGACTTCCACCTTCATGTTCAGCGACAGCATGCGGTTGGCCAGGCGCGAGTAGCGCGAGATCTCATGCTGCTGGGTGCCGTGCACCTTCACTTCCTGCTGCGCCGCCAGCGACTGTTCGGCGGTCTGCGCCATCGAACCCATGCCGTCCTGGATACCGCGGCTGATGCGGCGGTAGCGCTTGCCCACGTAGGACACGATCACGCCGATCAACGGCACCACAACCAGCATGGCCACGGTGACCTTGACGCTCATCTGCAGCATCACCGCCAACATGGCGATGATGGTCAGGGTGTCGGCCACCACGGTCTTGAGTGCGTCGGCACTGGCCTGGGTGACCTGTTCGGTGTCGAAGTTCAGGCGGCTGACCATCACCGGCGTCGCTTCGGTATCGAAGTGCGAGGACGGCAGGTGCAGGTACTTGGCAAGCACCTGCTCACGCAGGTCGCGCACCACGCTGCGGCCGGTCTTGGCCAGCGCATAGTCGCTTACCCAGGTGGCGAGGCTGCGCATCAGGAACAGGCCGAGGATGGTCAGCGGCAGGATCACCGCCATGCGCGGTTCCGGGTTGACGAAACCACGGTTGACCAGCGGCTCCATCAACTTGGTGAAGTGGTAGCCCGCCAGGGCTTCGACCACCATGGCGATGACCGCGGCCACCATGAACACCCAGTAGGCGCGGGTGTACCCCAGCAGGCGTTTGTAGATCGGCCACACCGGCGCGTGATTGGAACTCATGGACGCACCTCGGGTGCTGTTGCAATGGCAATACGGCGGAAGCCGAGCTGACCCAGCGCGTCCTGCGCGGTCACCACGGCCTGGTAGGGAGTGCGCGCGTCGGCGCGCAGCAGCACGGTCTGCTGGCGATCGCTGCCGGCCACGGCGGCGATGGTCTGCTTGACCGACTCGACGTCGCTGCGCAGCACTTCCTGGTCATTGATGAAGTAGCGGCCTTCGGCGTTGATCAGCACGCTGAGCGAGCGTGGCGGCTCGTTGGTCTGCTGCTGGCTTGCGGTCGGCAGCTGCACCTGCAGCGTCGAACGCGCGTCGAAGGTGGTGGTGACCACGAAGAAGATGATCAGCACCAGGATGACGTCGATCAGCGGCACCAGGTCGATATGCGGCTCATCCTGGGATCGGTCGTTGCCGATACGCATCGATCAGGCCTTCGCCGTGGCGGCGCCGGCCTGGCGCGTGGCCGGCGCCGGGTTCATCACCCCGGGGCGGCCGTCGAGCGTATCCAGCAGGGCACTGGCTTCCTGCTCCATCTCCACCACGTAGCCGTGGATGCGGCCCTTGAAGTAGCGATGGAACATCAGCGCCGGGATCGCCACGATCATGCCGGTGGCGGTGCACACCAGCGCCTTGCCGATGCCGCCAGCGAGCTGGTTCACGTCGCCCACGCCGTGGTCGAGGATGCCCAGGAACATCTGGATCATGCCGATCACCGTGCCGAGCAGGCCCAGCAGCGGGCCCGCCGAGGCAATGGTGCCCAGTGCGTTCAGGAATCGCTCCATGCGATGCACCAGGTGGCGGCCGGTGTCTTCGATGCGCTCGCGGATCTGGTCGCGCGGGCGGTTGCGGGCTTCCAGTGCGGCAGCCAGCAGCGCCCCCAGCGGCGAGTTCGCCCGCAGGGTCTGCAGGTGGGCCGGGTCGAGCTTGCCGCGAGCGGCCCAGTTGCGCACTTCCTGGCCGAGGCCGGGCGGCAGCACCTCAGTCCGCCGAAGGGACCAGAAACGCTCCAGGATGATCGCCAAAGCCAGTACGCCCAACAGCAGCAGCGGCACCATCGGCCAGCCACCGGCCTTGACCAGTTCCCACACGTTTCAACCCTCCGGCCCAACGGCCGCTTGTTCGATCGGCGATAGGATAGCAGCCGACCGCGCCCGCCCAGCGGCATCCCACCACCGGGATGCATGGATGCGCTGTTCACGCAGCTGCAGGCCTTGTGCGCCAAGCCATACGCGGATCGCCCCGGAGTCGGCCGTGGCCAGCACTTCCGCGCCTTGCGCCTGCCAGCGCCGGACCACCTCCTGGCGCGGGTGGCCGAAGCGGTTCCTGTGCCCGGCAGAGACGACCGCCAGCCGCGGCGCCACCGCTGCAACCCACGGCGCACTGGAGCTGCCGCCGCTGCCATGGTGCGGCACCAGTACCACGTCCGCCTTCAGCGCGTGCGGATACGCCCGCAGCAGCGCCCCCCTCGGCCGGGCGACCAATATCGCCGGGAAGCAGCACCACGCCGTGGCGGCTGGCAATGCGCAGCACGCAGCTGTCCTCGTTTTCGGCTTGCCGGCTGCCCGTCGCGGGGTGCAGGACCTGGAAATCGACCCCATCCCACTGCCAGCGCGTCCCCTGCTGGCACGGGGCAGCCCCGGCGATGGCGCTGCCGGGCGGCGCCAGCAGTTGCAGCCCGGCCAGCTGCCGGCGCAGGCCGGGCAGGCTGCCGGTGTGGTCCAGGTGGTCATGGCTGAGCATCGCCTGCTGCGGTGGCCCCTGACCGAGCGCACGCAACGCCGGAATCAGGATCCGCTCGTTGCCGTCACCACCGGTCGGCGGCCCAACGTCGTACCAGAGCGCGTGCCGGGCCGTGCGCACCAGCACCGCCGTGCCCTGCCCGACATCGTGCACCAGCAGCTCCAGCTCGCCCTCGGCAGGGGCATGCCGTGCCGGCCACAGCAGTGGCAGGCACAACAGCAGGCCAGCGAGGCCACCGCCGGCACCGCGCGGCAGCAGCCACCAGAACACGCCCAGCAAGGCCACCGGTGCCGCCCAGCGCGGCGCCTCGGCCAGCCACCACATCGCCTGCGGATGCAGCGCCAACGGCTGCAGGGCCTCCCAGCTGAGCTCGAACAGCCAGGCCGCGGCGCGCCAGGCCCAACGCCCCGCGCCGTCATGCAGCACGTGCAGGCCGGTACCGAGCAGCGACAGCGGAACAACCAGCATTGTCCACCACGGGATGATCGGCAGATTGACCAGCGGCCCCAACCGCGCGGTCCCGCCGAACAAGGCAACGCACAGCGGCAGCAGGCCGAGGCTGGCAACCCCCTGCGCGGCAAGGAACCCGCGCAGCCCACCACCGATACCCTCCGGCCCCGTCCTCGGCAGGCACCAGAGCAGCCACAGCACGCCACCGAAGCTCAGCCAGAATCCAGCCGAGAGCACCGAAAGCGGCGCCGGCAGCAGCATCACCATCGCGGCCAACGCCAGCCCCTGCCCTGCGCCAACCGGGCGACGCCCGGCCCTGGCCAGTGCGACCAGCCCGATCATCAGCGCCGCGCGCACCGTCGGCAGTGCACCACCCGCCGCCACCGCATAGGTGGCTGCGGCCAGCGCCGCTCCCCATGCGGCGGCCTGCGGCCGTGGCCAGTACCGCCCCAGCAGCGGGCACAGCCACCACGACAGGCGGCACAGCAGCACGCCGAAGCCCGCGACCACGCCCACGTGGAAACCGGAAATGGCGACCAGATGGGTCAGGCCCAACGCGCGCAGGTGTTCCCAGTCGGCATCGGACAGGCCACGGGTATCGCCCAGTGCCAGCGCCTGCACGAACCGTGCGGCAGGATGTGCCACCTGCACGGCGATCGCGGCACTGCTGCGTTCCCGCCAGGCCTGCAGGCCCTGCGCCGGCAGCCACTCGCGTGCACTTGCCGGATCACGCACCGAGGCATTGCCGGAGATGCCCCGCAGCACGGCGTGGCGCTCGCCATCGAAGCCACCGGGATTGATCCGTGAACGCGGCGCCCGCACGCGCAACGGCAGTTCCCAGTACGCCCCGGCGCGAACCGCATGGCGTCCAGCGCCCGGGCCACGTTGCGGAGGGCCGCGCCACGGATCGTTCCAGGTGACCTGCAGGCGCTTGCCACGCAGCGATGGCAGCGCGTCGGCATCTTCGACATGCAGCACGAAACGCGTGTAGCCGGGCCCCTGCTGCGGAAGGTCGGCAACCCGGCCCCGCACCTGCACATCCTGCGGCGGCGCGCCGGGCGCAAGTTGGCCGTGCAGGACCCAGTGCCCGTGCAGTGTTGCCCATGCCAGGCCGAGCAGGATCGCGGCCCCCGCACGGCCGCGCCAGCGCAGCAGCCAGCCGCTGGCGCCGGCGACCGCCATCGGCACGCTCAGCCACAGCGGCAGCAGCATCGGCATCTGCACGCAGGCCAGCGCCCCCAGCACCAGGCCGGCGGCGCAGCCAAAGCCAAACAGGGCCGGGGCGGAGCGATCGGGAACCATTCCCCCAGCCTGCCGCCGGAGGTGGCAGGCTGCCTATCGGGCCTTTCCCCGTGTGCCTGTCAGCGCCGTACGGTACCGCGGTGGAAATTGACCCTGAAGCTGGCGCCGCCACCCGCCGCTTCACCGACGCTGACCGAGCCACCGTGGTGCTGCACGATTTCCTTCACCAGGTGCAGGCCCAGGCCACTGCCGCTGCCGGCTGCACGCAGGCGGTGGAAGGGCTCGAAGATCGCTTCGCGGTCACCGACCGGAATGCCGGCGCCCTGGTCGCTGACCTCCAGCAGGCCGCGTGCATCCAGGCGCACGCAGATGATGCCGCGCCCGCCACCATGGACGATGGCGTTGTGCACCAGGTTGGCGATCACCCGCCCCAGCGCCAGGCTGTCGCCATGGATCCACACGGGCGACTCCGGCGCATCCACCTCGAAGCCATAACCGGCGCCGACCACCAGCGGCGCCAGATCGGCGGCCGCCTCGCGCACCAGCAACGCCAGGTCCAGCCGCTGCAGCGCGCCAACATTGCGGTCGAGCCGCTGCAGGTCGAGCAGGTGCTCGGCCACGTTGCCGAGGCGGGCGACATCGGTCAGCAACTGCGATTTCAGTTCACCCTGCGGCAGCTGCGAGAGACGCGCCTGCACCACCGCGATCGGCACGCGCAGCTCATGCGCGGCATCGGCGAGGAACTTGTCGCGTGCTGCATAGCCCTGCTGCACCTTGTCGATCGCATCGTTGAACGCTTCCACCAGTGGTGCGACCTCGGTCGACACCAGCTGCGCATCCAGGCGCGCGCCCGGCTGGCCGATGTCCAGTTCCTTGGCCTGCTGCGCGGAGCGGCGCACGCCGCGCATCGCGCGATGGATCACCGTCGGCATCACCAGCAGCGTCACCACGATCAACGGCAGGAAGAACCACAGGCCGATCAGGCGCAGCACCATCAGCGCGCCATCCAGCAACCCGCCCTTTGGAGCGCCACCGACCATCACCGTGATGCGGCGGCCCTCTTCGTTGCGGATCATCACCCGCGCCACATCCAGGTAAGGCGGCACCAGCGAACCAAGTTCGGTCGCGCCCAGCGTCGGCAGCCGCGCCAGCAGCGGCGCGTGGATCGCCGGAATCGTGCCGCGCTCCAACCAGACACCCTTGTCGTCGACTGCCGCGAACCAGAGGTTGCCGCCTGCACTGGCATCGAGCTTTTCCCAGCGTGCCTGGTCCAGCACCAGCCGGCCACCCTCGCTGTGCACCGCCTTGGCCACTGCCTCGGCCATGAACATGTCCATGCCCCAGGTGTCCTTGTCACCCCAGGTCAGGATCAACGCGACCACCGCGAACAGCACGGTGAAGGCCTGCGCAAGGAACAGGCGCCAGGCCAGGCCCAGGGTGATGGAACGGATCGGACGTGCCATCTCAGGCCTCCGCCAGCAGGTAGCCGACGCCGCGAATCACATGGATCTCCACGCCGGCCCCGGCCTGTTGCAGCGCCTTGCGCAGCTTGGAGATATGCGCGTCCAGAGCATTGGACTGGATCTCGTCATCGAAACCGTACACCGCCGCCTCCAACGCGCTGCGGGTAACGGTGCGCCCCTGCCGCATCGCCAGCGCCTGCAGCACCAGCACCTGCCGGCGCGGCAGCGCCAGCAGCTGGCCATCGACCTGCGCCTGCAGCGATTCGAAATCGAACTCCAGCCGGCCCAGTCGCAGGCTGGGTGTCACCATCGCAGAGGGTCGCCGCGACACCGCACGGATGCGCGCCATCAGTTCCTCGATCGCCACCGGCTTGACCAGATAGTCATCGGCTCCGACATCCAGGCCCTCGACCTTGTCCGACAGCGTGCCCTTGGCAGTCAGCATGATCACCGCCAGGTTCGGGCGCAGGGCCCGCGCGACGGCAACGAAGCCAGCGCCATCGCCATCAGGCAACTGGCGGTCGAGCAGCATCAGCTGGTGCACGGGTTCGCGCAGCGCGATGGCCGCTTCGGCCAGGCAACCAACCACATCGGCGACCACGCCCTGCCGCTCCAGTCCCGATTGCAGGGCTCGGGACAGATCAGGATCGTCTTCGACCAGGAGGATGCGCATCGGGGGCTCGGCTACCGGAAACGGTGCCGATCATAGTGCCTGGCGCCCACTTTTTCCGCTTCGGCCTGCCGGATGCGCCGACGCAATGTTCTGACAATGTTGCTCCCCCATCATGCGCAGCCATCCCCCGCAAAGTCTTTGACCGATGCCGCCACTGCCCTCGACCCTGCTGCGCCCGCTGCTGTTCTCCGCTGCCTTCGGCCTGCCGGTGTTCGCGCAGGCCGCCGACCGCAACCCGGGCGTGCAGGCCGGCATCAGTGCTGGCGCGACTTCGGGCGCGTATGCGCACTACGACGTCAAGCCACTGGTGGTCCCATCCATTGCCTGGCAGGGCCAGCGCTTCTTCGCCAGCCCCGGCTCGCTGGGGATGTACCTGTACAAGGGCGAGGGCCTGCGCCTTTCGGCGGCGGTCACGCCCTACACGCTGCGCTTCAAGACCGACGACGTGAACGATCCGCAGCTGCGCCGCCTGCACAGCCGGCAGATGTCGGCCATGGCCGGCATCAACGGCGAATACAGCGCCGACTGGGGCATCGTCGAAGCGGGCGTGATGCGTGAGATCACCGGCCACGGCGGCGGTTTCGAATCACGCCTGCACTACAGCTATCCGATCCAGGCCGGCCGCTTCACCTGGGTTCCCAAGGTGGGCGTGGTGCACTCCAGCGCACGCTTGCTGGATTACTACTACGGCATCAGCGATGAGGAAGCGTTGCGCTCCGGGCTGGCCGCCTACCGGCCGGGCAGCACGACATCGCCAAGCCTGCAGATCGCCGTCAGCACGCCGCTGGGCACGAAGTGGCGCGCGACCGGCGTGGTCGCCAACCAGTGGTTCGGCGATGCAGTGAAGGACAGCCCGATGGCACGACGCGGCACACAGTCGTCGGCCTTCATTTCCCTGATGCGCTCGTTCTGAACGAGCGCCCGCTACGGACAAGGACCCCCCATGGCCTCCGTCTCCCCCACCTCCGAAGCACACGCGATCCTGCGAGCCCCCGATCTGGACAGCGCCGAGCGCGTCTACCTTGGCCTGATGCCCGACCTTGAGCACGTGAGCGCGCTTGCACGGCGCGCGCTCGGCCAGTCGCGCGTTGCCGACGCGGCCCGGGGATACGCGCTGTCGATGACCCTGGTCGGGCTGCGCCTGCAGGAGCTGGAGATGGGCGAGGCCAGCGCGAAGGAGCATCGGCAGGCCACCCTGCGCAGCCTGCGCCAGGCCTTCAGCGCCTGAGCACAGGCCATCCGCAACGGTGTCGCAGTACCGCGCACCGGCTCAGCGGAACGTGGTCCAGGCCAGCACAGCGGACAACAGGGCGACCCAGATCACTGCCTTGAACGTGCCTTCCAGCATGTTGCCGCCGAACAGCAGTTCAAAGAACGGATTGGGCTTGGAAACCGGCACATGATCGCTCATGGGTGAAAGATCCTGGTGATGGATGGAGGGTATGCACGCATGCCTGCGCGGGCACCACTCTAGTACAGGTGCGCCGCCTGCGGATGTGCCAGGAACATCCGCTTAACACCCTGCGCGCCAGTTCGGGTATGTTCGACCCAACGCTGCGTTCAAGGATGATCGATGCTCAAGCGCGTCCTGTTCCCTGTTGTCGCCCTGCTGCTGTCCGTGCTGGTCATCGCGCTCGGATGGCAGAACCGCCAGCTGCGGCAGATCAACGAGCAGATGGCCACGCAGCTGCAGGACATGCGCCTTGAAGCACATGGCCTCGAACTGGGCAGTCGCCCGGATGCACTGGCGCTGCGCACCACGCAGCAGACCTTCGTCGATATCGGCGGTGCGCGCGACGTTCCGCAGATCCTCTATTTCTTCTCCACTGCATGCCGCTACTGCCTGGCCTCGGTACCGCAGCTGCAACAGATCGCCGCGGCCCGCGGCAACAGCGAACTGGTCGGTGTCGGCCTGCCGCCGTACGACCAGCTGGCGGACTACGCCGGCAAGCATGCACTGCGCTTCCCGATCGCCATCGACAACGAAGCCGCCGCGTCCACGCGCTATCGTGCCACCGTCACGCCAATGCTGATGGTGCTGGCTGCCGATGGCCGCGTTGCCTACAAGCATGTGGGCCAGCTCGACGCCCAGGTCGTGCAGGCCGCCGTGGCGTCGCTCGCACCGAAGCCGGCGCTGCCCTGATCCCGCGTGCCGCGCATCACAACGCGGCGCCCTGTTACCGCATTCGCGCCACAACCGGCACTCCCGTGCCTTCGGCAACTGCAACTCCACAACGCCAACCAAGGAGATACACATGATCGGAAAGAAAGTGCTTTCGTCCGTCGCCGGTATCGTCGTTGTCGCGGCCATGGCCTTCGGCGCCAGCCAGGCCTTCGCCGTCTCGCCCAAGACCGGATATGCACCGGGCTGCGAACCGCACCCGCAGTGCCCGTTCGGCAACGCGGGCAAGCACGGCCAGCTGCTGTGCTGCGACCCGCTGTAACCGGATCCGTGGATGGGGTCGGCATCGCTGACCTGCCTCACCCGCCGCGGAGCTGAGCCAGCGCCGCGGCCATGACCGGGCCACCCCGCAGTGGCCCACCACGCCGGGCCGCCTTGAAGCGCGGCCCGGCACTTCCCGTCACGGATTCATCCTTCCCGCAGCGGCTTGGCGCGCGCTTTACCGGCTTTCGTCGCATACCGGTTTCACACCGCAGGGGGCAGTGCCACGCTGGACTCCCTTCTCCGGAGCACCGTGCCATGCCGATGCTTGCCCTGCTGCTGTTGTGCGCTGGCCTGTTCGGCCGCGATGCCGACGCCGGGGATGCCTCCCTGCGCAGCCAGATCTTGCAGGCCGACGCCGGGCATGCAGGCATGCCCCCGGCGCATGACCAGACACCGGAGCCGACGGCCCTGCAGTTGTACCGCTTGCGCCAGGACCGCGTGCTGCGCGTGGGTAACCAGCGCCTGCCTGCAGGCGGCCAGCAGCATCAGGCCGGTTCAGCTCGTTTCGCGCAGGTCTGGGAACGCGTGGACGGCCATTGGCGGCTGCAGCGCATGATCAGCATCGACGAATGGGTTGCCCGGCGCTGACTCTCGGCACCGGCAACCGTCGCAAACGAAAAAGCCGGCCCAGGGCCGGCTTTCATCGTGATCCACCGCTGCACCGGCAATGCCGGGAGCCAGGTGGTGGGCGGTACAGGGTTCGAACCTGTGACCCCTACCATGTCAAGGTAGTGCTCTACCGCTGAGCTAACCGCCCATCTTGTTCTTGCCGCCCGAAGGCTGGCCTTGCTACGTAAAAACCCGGCGCCAGGGCCGGGCTCTTCAGTTCACGACAGCCCCCTTCCGGAGACTTCGTGGTGGGCGGTACAGGGTTCGAACCTGTGACCCCTACCATGTCAAGGTAGTGCTCTACCGCTGAGCTAACCGCCCGTTTTTGCTTCTGGACGTCCGCGATTGCGTCGGTGCAGGCCGCGTATATTACGGATGCCGGCCGTGAAGCGCAACACTTTTGTGAAGAAGATGCTGCACCGCCGCGTTCAGCCCAGACTCGCTTCCTTCAGCTGCCGGATCTGGTCACGCACGCGTGCGGCATCCTCGAATTCCAGGTCCTTGGCGTGCTGGTACATCTGCTGTTCCAGCGCCTTGAGACGGGCCGCCAGCTGGGCCGGGCCGAGCGAACGGTAATCGGCTGCGTCCTCGGCAACACCCGCCCTGCCCTTGCCCTTGCCCTTCTTGGCCTCCTTCTCCGCGGCGTCCGAACGCGCACCTTCGAGAACGTCGACGATCGGGCGCGCCACCGAGCGCGGCACGATGCCATGTTCTTCGTTGTACTCGACCTGCTTGGCGCGGCGGCGGTCGGTCTCGTCGATCGCTGCCTGCATCGAGCGGGTCACCTTGTCCGCATACAGGATCGCCTTGCCGCGCACATTGCGGGCGGCGCGGCCGATGGTCTGGATCAGCGAGCCGGTGGAGCGCAGGAAGCCTTCCTTGTCGGCGTCGAGGATCGCCACCAGCGACACCTCGGGCATGTCCAGGCCCTCGCGCAGCAGGTTGATGCCCACCAGCACATCGAACTTGCCCAGGCGCAGGTCGCGGATGATCTCCACGCGCTCGACCGTGTCCACGTCCGAGTGCAGGTAACGGACGCGGATGCCGTGTTCGGTCAGGTATTCGGTGAGGTTCTCGGCCATGCGCTTGGTCAGCGTGGTGACCAGCACACGGTCACCCGCCTTGATGCGCGCGTTGGCCTCGCTCATCAGGTCGTCGACCTGGGTGCCCACCGGGCGGATCTCCACCACCGGATCGATCAGGCCTGTCGGGCGCACCACCAGCTCGGTGATCTCGTCGCCGGCCTCGTGGTACTCATACGGGCCCGGCGTGGCGGACACGTAGATCGCGCGCGGGCAGCGCTCCTCCCACTCCTCGAAACGCAGCGGTCGGTTGTCCAGTGCCGACGGAAGGCGGAAGCCGAACTCGACCAGGGTCTCCTTGCGTGAGCGATCGCCCTTGAACATCGCACCGATCTGCGGAATGGTCACGTGCGATTCGTCGATGACCAGCAGCGCGTCCGGCGGCAGGTAGTCGAACAGCGTCGGTGGCGGCTCGCCGGCATTCTTGCCGGTCAGGTGCCGCGAGTAGTTCTCGATGCCGTTGCAGAACCCGACCTCGGCCATCATCTCGATGTCGAACTGGGTGCGCTGCGCCAGGCGCTGCGCCTCGACCAGCTTGTTTTCCGCATACAACTGCTCAAGCCGCTCCTTCAACTCCACCTTGATGGTTTCCACCGCGGCCAGCACGCGCTCGCGGGTGGTGGCGTAGTGGGTCTTGGGGTAGACGGTGAAACGCTGCATGTTGCGCATCGTCTCACCGGTGAGCGGGTCGAACAGGGTGATCTTCTCGACCTCGCCGTCGAACAGCTCGATGCGCAGCGCTTCGCTGTCCGACTCGGCAGGGAACACGTCGATCACTTCGCCACGCACGCGGAACGTGCCACGCTGCAGCTCGTACTCGTTGCGCGTGTACTGCAGCTGGGTCAGGTGATTGATCAGGTCGCGCTGGTCGATGCGCTCGCCCTTGGACAGGATCAGGCGCAGCGACAGGTAGTCCTCGGGCGCACCCAGGCCATAGATCGCCGACACCGTGGCCACCACGATCGCATCCGGGCGCGACAGCAGGGTCTTGGTCGCGGCCAGCCGCATCTGCTCGATGTGCTCGTTGATCGAACTGTCCTTCTCGATGAAGGTGTCCGACGAAGGCACGTAGGCCTCCGGCTGGTAGTAGTCGTAGTAGCTGACGAAGTACTCGACCGCGTTGTGCGGGAAGAACGCCTTGAACTCACCATACAGCTGCGCCGCCAGCGTCTTGTTCGGCGCCATGATCAGCGTCGGCTTCTGCACGTTCTGGATGACATTGGCGATGGTGTAGGTCTTGCCCGAGCCGGTGACGCCCAACAGGGTCTGCTTGGCGATGCCCGCTTCGAAGTTGCTGGTCAGCTTCGCGATGGCATCAGGCTGGTCGCCCGCCGGCGAATACGGCGAGACGAGTTCGAAACGGTCGCTCATGGTGTTGCCAGTTCCCGGGAAGGACAAGTATACGGGGCAAGGGGTGACGGCCGGCTGAGGGGTTTCCGGGCAGGCCGGTGCGGCGGTGCCTGATGGCGGCACTGCCGCCGGGGCGCGAGGCTTGAAGCCATGCACCGCATCCCTCGTCCCAATCGTTCGGCGCCACGCGGCATGCATCTGGTCGAGATGCTGGTGGTGATCGCCGTCCTTGCCGTTCTGGTGGCGGTGGGTTGGCCCGCCCTGCACCCGCTGCTGTTGCGGCATCGCGCCGACGCCCTGCAACTGGCCCTGCATGCCAGTCTTTCCAGCGCCCGAAGCGAGGCCCTGAAGCGCCGCGAACTGATCGGGCTGTGCGCCAGCGATGACGGTGAGCACTGCTCCCGCGACTGGAGCGCCGGCTGGATCATCTATCGCAGCGGCAGGCACCGGGGGACACCGGCATCCGCCGAGGACATCCTGACCCACCACCAGGGCCGGACCGACATCGCGATTGTCGCCCAGGCCAGCAGTGGACGGCCGCTGCTGTTCTTCCAACCCGATGGTCGCAGTCCCGGCGCCAATCTGACGCTACGCATCTGCGCAGGAAACCGGCTGCATGGCAGGTTGGTCATCAACAATGGCGGCCGCGTCCGCAGCGAGCGTGTCGACCGCACCCTCCCCTGCTGACGGGCCAAAAAGACAAAAGCCGCGATTTCTCGCGGCTTTTGCAGTATCTGGCGCCCGAAGTTGGACTCGAACCAACGACCCCCTGATTAACAGTCAAGTGCTCTAACCGGCTGAGCTATTCGGGCGGGGAGGCGCATTGTACTGGGCGTTCAGAGGAAGATCAACACCTGATTTACCAGCAATCGGAAACCGTGCCGCTGGCCGTTTTGCGGTTGGCCTGATCCACGCTCAGCGTCCCGCAGCTGTCCTTGGTCTGGTTGCCCTGGGGCGTCGCCGTCAGCGTGAACGAGGACGCCTTGCCATCGAAGGTGATCGCGTAGCGTGTGGTCCCGCCCTCGCGCGGCGACACCTTGCTGGGCAGCGCGAAGCCCGAGTAGGTGTTGTTCACCGAGTAGTAGCGCTCAGCACGCTGTGCGTACTCCACCAGGTCCGCCTTGGCCACGCCCCGGTGCGACTGGCGGATGTACTGCTGGTACGACGGGACGACAATCGCGGCCAGGATGCCGAGCACGATCACCACGATCATCAGTTCGATGAGGGAGAAACCGTGCTGCCTGCCGGGACGACGCAGGGTGCTGGAAAGAGTGTTCAGGCTCATGGGAATGTCTTCGTTACTGGATCTGGCGCCAGGATTGGCGACCGCAGGGATAAGGCACGTACATCGTCGGAGCACCCGCCACGTTGACCGCCATCCAGCAGGCACGCCCGCCTCGATCGGCACCCTTTGCCAGGCGCGGCATCACCGAGACATTGACGTCCTTCACCGGTGCGGTGCCGCCGGTGTCGAGACTGACGCCGGCCGTGCCCGCTCCGTACGGCGCGCCGCTAATGGACCCGACCCGCGCCTGCTCCAGCGATGCAACACCCGAGATCGGATTGAGGCCAAACAGCCAGTTGCTTCCCTCGGTCGAACAGCCACGGCCACCCGCGGTGGGCATGTAGGTCGGCATGAACACCGTTCCCGACGCCACCGCAGGATTACCAACAAAGCGTTCACCTGCGCCGGGCAATGCAATGCTCCACCCGCGCGCCGCCCCGGAGAAGGGTGTGGCCGTGACCGTGCGCAACTTGTTGGTGGTGGTCACCGTATAGGCCAGCAGATTGGCGGGCACGATCGTGGCCTCCGGCTGGTCCTTGCTGGTGTCGTTGACACCGTACAGCGACTGCGCGGTGAGATCCTGCGGGTCATTGTCGAAGGAGAAGCTGCCGGTACCCAGCACCAGCATCACGCCACCACCCGGTCCGGTCACGGCGGTCATGCCGCCGGTAATCGGCTGGCGGTACACCTGGTTGTTGTTGTTGGTCTGGCGCGCAGTGGTGAACACCGGCGTGGTGACCGAGGTCGCCGTGCTTTCCAGGTCGAACTTCCACAGCGCGCCGCGCTGGTCGGCCGCATAGATCGTGTCCGCCAGGCCGTCGCGGCCACGTACACGCCCCGTACCACCTGCGCTTTCGGCGCGCCAACGGTCGACGGCCACGATGTTGCCCAGGCCGTTGTCACCGGCAGGTGCAGTCGCCGCGGCCTCGGTAGCAGTGATCATCCGCACCGCGCCCGATCCCAGGTCGACCACGAACAGCACGGCCTTGCGGCTGAGGCTGTTGTAACCGTTGCCGAAGATCGCTTTCCACGCCACCCCGGTCCCTTCCTTCACCGGCACGATCACCGGCTTGCCAAGGACATGGCCGATGTTCGCCTTCACGGTGCTATCGAGCCCCGGCGCCACGTCACTGATTTCCCACAAGCGATTGCCGGTACCGAAGCTGGACGGCGTGGTCACATCCAGCGCGAACACCGAGCGCCCACCGGCGCCCGCCGTACCGACCAGTGCCGTGGCCCAGTTGCCACCGATCTGTGCGTCCGCCACCGCGATAGGTCCATCCACGTAGTAGCGATGACGGAAGCGCTGGTCGGACTTGTTGGCCGCCACGTAGGGATACAGAAGGTTGGCCATGTGGCCCAGCGCCGTGCCGGGAACATAGGCGAAGGTCTCGCTGCCACCGGCACTGTCACTCACGCCGTTGCCGTTCATGCCACCGTCGAAGGCATGCAGCATGCCGTCGTTGGCACCGACATAGACCATGTAGCGGCCATTGTTGCGCTTGCGGGTCAGGTACGTGGCATACGAGGTCGCCATCGCGGTGCTGATGCGCTGGTAGCCATAGTCGTCGCGGGGCGAACTGATCACCGGGCTGGAATTGACGATGTCGCCCAGCACGGTGGTACGGGTGCGATAGATGCCCCCCGAATTGCGTACTTCGCGTGATGCGTCGCCGCGCAGATAAGCCATGGCCGTGGCGATGTCGCCGCCCAGCTTTTCAGCCTCGGTCGCAGAACAGCGCGCAATACCCGGATACTGCTTTTCATCCTTGTTGCAGAGGTCGGTGAAGGCAATGTTGGTGCTGCTGAAGTCAACTGCAGCATTGCCCTTGGTGGCGACGATGGTGCGCGAACGCTGCGCGCCCAGTTTCTCGGCCGCTTCCCACACCTGCGTGTACTCGGTCTGCTGCGTCTTGTCGTTCACCGCAAGCTTGGATGCCTTCAGGCGGCTGAACCAATCGGTTTCCTCGTTGGCCACTTCGAACTGGGGCGTGACCGCCAGCGATCCGGTACCGATACGCACGCCGGTCAGGCCCTGGCTGCCCGAAGGCGCTGGCCCGGAGGTGACCGACGACAGCACCCGTCGCATGGCCGTGGTGATGTCTGCCGGAGTACGCGCGTTGATGTACTCACCGCGGGTATTGGTCGCGGCGTGCCAGATGTCATCCACAGTGCTGGGATTGTCGTTCTGGCGATCCGGCCAGTTGCTGTAGACCGCCGAATCGGTATACGGGTTCTGCTGCCTGTTCGGATCGAACAGATTGCCACGCGCGCCCAGCGTGATCCCGTAGAAGTTGATATGCAGGTCCTTGTTGCAGTCCAGCGACTTGTCGGTGCTGGTTGCACATTGCTCCGGTACCGGCACCTGTCCCCGGGGCATCCGATCATCGGTTCGCAACGGGTTCACGTAGTAGTACGCGGCAATATCACCCATGGTGTTGGAATTGCCATCCGAGAAGGGAGTCCCCATGTTTCCGTCCACGTTGCCAGGGGCAGGCGCCAGGGATGACGAAAGATTGTTGCCATTGTTGCTGTAGCCGTCGGTGAACAGCATCACCGCATTCTTCTGGCAGGACAGCTTGATGGGCGCATTGTCATCGGTCCGCATGAACTGCAGGCCCGCGGCGTTGACGGCATGTCGATTCGGCGTACCACCACTGGCCGTCAGCGCGATCATGCTGCTGTAGAGCGCGGACTTCTGCCCGATCACGCTCATGTCCCGGATCGCAAGCCGTTTGTTGGAGTCTGTCGAACTGTTGTAATTCTGGAAATCGTTGATCCGGAAATACCCGACATACATGTCATTGACATTCAATGCGCGCGTCATGCCGGCGATCATCGCCCGGTTGCGGTTACCGTAGTACGAGTACCAGTTGGCGAAGTTCTGCAATGCGGCAGCATCACCGGTCCCGATGACGTACTTCCACATGTCACATCCCGAACCGCAGGCGCCGGTGACCTTGGTTCGCTGGATACCTGCGTACGCATTGGCAGTGCCCGGCAACTGCGGATAGGCGTCGCCATCGCTGGTGTACGGCATGTAGAACGTAGCGGGCACATAGCGCAGCGACGCATAGCCCGCCGAGCTCCAGGTCGCGCCTCTCGTATTGGCGTTCTCGTTGCCAAAATTGCCATTGGCCCTGCTTGCAGTCCTGTAGGTCTGCCCGGCCGGTACCGTCATCCCTTCCTGCATCCTCTGGACGTCCCAGGACGAAGTACCCAGATAGCTGCTGGCGATCGCCAGTGTATCTGTCTCACGGGGATCGATGAGGGTGGCCGACGTGCTCGCCGCTGGATACGACTGCACTTCTTCGTTCACGATCCGCAGCCAGGGCTCGTACTTGATGGCAGGATCGTAGTAGGTCGGATTGTAGGCCGCCGATCGGGCAAACCCGAAGACATCCAGCGCCGGGATGCCGTTGTAGCTGTTGATCCGTGCACCGGGCAGCACATAGAAGTAACTGCACTCACCGGTCTGGATGGCATTTCCCCACCGGTCATAGGTTACGGGCACGTCTTCAGGCGTATTGAGCACTCCGGCCGATCGGAAGAAACTCTTTCTCCCGTAGTGCCAGCACGCCGTACCATCCTGCCCCGGGAACTGGGTCTGGAAGGTCATCGAACCCGAATCGTCCACCGCCATGATGAACGACGGCGGCGCGGAGACCTTCAGGTTCATCGGGTGCTGCGACAACGTGCCCTGCGCCTGCGCGGCGAACAGGTTCATCGCAAGCCAGGTGCCGCCAGCCACCGCCAGCAACAGCCCGGAGCCGGCCAGGATCTTGATCTTTCGGGTCGCCATGACCGGGTTCCTCAAAGCTTGAAAACAGTGTCGACAGCCGCCGAGGAGGTACCCTCGTTGCTGGTGGCGGCATCGCGATCGGAGCCGAACGCAGTGATCTGGTAGACGCGGGTGGGTTCTTCGCTTTCCGGCGTACCCATGCCCAGCGTCGATTCGCCCTGGATGCAGGCATCGATGCGGCGCACGCTGACCACCGGGGCCGCCGACAGTTTCTGCTCACCGACCCAGCGGGTGGGATCGAAGCCGTCATCGCAGATGCGCTTGATGGCGTCAGCCTTCAACGCGCCGCCATCGCCGGTATTGTTGTCGATCTCCTCGATCGACCGCTCGGCATCGCGTACTGCTCGTTCGCTGGCCTGGAACGCCACGTTCGCGGCCCGGTAGTTGGAGGACATGCGCTCCTGCATGCTCGCCACCTGCATGCCGACCACGCCGATCAGCGACAGCAGGATCAACAGCATCAGGGCCACGTACAGCACCGCACCGCGCTGCTGCGTACGCCCCTGGAATCGACGGGAGACGGAGGGCTTCATGGGTCAGTTCCCGAACAGTCGGTTGCGCAGTGCCACGGACACCTCGTAGGAGGCACGGTAGCGATCGTCGTAGGTCGTGGGCGGATTGAAGCCAACGCCGAGCACACCCAGCTGGGCCACCGCCGTATTGGCCTGCTCGGCCGCGGCCCGCTGCGGGCTGCGCACCAGCAGCCCGAGCTGCACCAGGCCAACCCGACGCCACGCCGC
This sequence comes from Stenotrophomonas sp. 59, assembly GCF_030291095.1. Lineage (NCBI taxonomy): Bacteria > Pseudomonadati > Pseudomonadota > Gammaproteobacteria > Lysobacterales > Lysobacteraceae > Stenotrophomonas > Stenotrophomonas sp. 59. Next base: position 1,585,299 of record NZ_CP127408.1, on the reverse strand, counting down.
GACAGCGGCGGCGTCAGTACCGGTACTGACCCCGCTGGCAGTCTTCTGGAAGGCGATTACCCCGGTCGGCGGCGCGGTGCTGCTGATCGCCGTCTCGGTATCCTGGCCGTAGAGGAACTGCAGGCTCTCGATGCCCTCCACCAGTTCCTCACCGGTGGCGAACGTGTTGTCGCCAGCGCCACGCGCGCGGTACAGCGCCGGTTCGCCAGCGGTATTGGTGGCCACGTAGTACGCCATCGATTCCACCCGATAGACCATGGTCACCGCGTTGTTGGCCGAATACGCCGAGAGATCGACCTTGCTGGCCGTGATCGTGCTGTCGGCGATTTTCCCGGCGAACACATCCACCTTGCTGCAATCGGCCACGGCAAACGCCGAGGGCGTGGTGACGGCACCGGCCGACAGTCGGGCTGCCGCGTCCTTGGCGATCGTGATGTCCGGTGAATTACCGGAACCGATGGACAGCACCGGCGAGCCTTCCGGCGCCAGGTAGCGCATCACGATGATGTCGCTGCCACCCAGCGGTTTGGGCTTCAGATTGGTGATCGCCGACGGCGTGCTGCCGGCAGCTCCCCAGCTTGCGCCGAGGGTCAGCTTGTTGCCAGGCGCGGTGCCCTGCGCCTCGTAACCCTGGATCGGCACCGAGAAGTCCATCGGGCTGCCATCACCCGACTTCACGCCGGCAATGTTGACCTTGACACTGTCCTGGGCGCGCACCAGGTGCGCCTGGTCGTTCACGCAGCCCATGTGCCCGGCCATCCGGATGTCGCGCTCGAGGAACTCCAGTGCGAATCGAGCGTTTTCCTGGGTGCGCGCGACACCCTCGGACAGCTGCGACGCCGCCCGCGAGGCCATGAAGATCTGGGTCACGCCCAGCATCAGCACCAGGCCGATGACCAGCGAGATCAGCAGTTCCACCAGCGAAAGGCCTGCCGCATGGCTGGCAACGGAAGGCGCGCGCTTCATAGACGGGTAACCAGGGTGAACGTGGTGATGCTGTCGGGATTGGCTGCGTTCCATCGCTCGTCTCCCCAGCCGATGCCCACCGTGACCAAGCCATCATTGACAGTCACGTTGGCGCTGGCCTTGCCTCCCAGCACCTTGACGACCTGGCATTGCCAGCGCGCCACGTTCGCCTTGGAGGCCGTCACGTCGGCACTGTTGGGCCAGGTGCAGGGGCCCGCCGGTGCGGTGACCGAGCCGGCGGTGAAGGAGGCCTTGGTGTATTCGCCACCGTTGAGGGTTTCGCTGCGCTGCACGCGCATCAGCTCGATCAGATCGTAGGCCAGGCTGGTGGCCTGGGTGCGCTGGCTGGCGCTCTGCACGAACCGCACGTTCATGGTCTGCAGCAGCGCAAAGCCAAGCAGGCCGAACGCCAGCACCAGCAGCGCGATCAGCACCTCGATCAGGCTGAAGCCACGACTGCGGGCGGGCCCGCCCAGGCCGGAACGACGACGTTTCATTTGCAGGTTCCTGCGGTGGAGCGGACCTGACCGGAGAACAGGACGATCAGGGTCCGCATGGGGTCACCCGCCTTGCAGCCTTGCGGCACCAGGCTCACGACCTGGTCGGCGGACGCGCGGCGGCGCCCCTGGGAGTCGAAGGAGATGACGGCCGGGCTGGGAGCCTCGACCGCCAGGCTGCTGCTGCCCTTGGAGAAGCGCAGCACGCTCTCGCTGCCGCTGACGGAGCCATCGCCATCGACGTCGCCCCAGGCCAGCATGCCCTTGCTCCACTCGCCATCGCAGGACGTACCGTTGCTGCTGCCGCACACCCCGCCACCGTGGCGGTTGCGGATGGCCTCGCTGCGGGCGAGCGACAACAGACCGATCACCTCGTTGTTGGTGGTGGTCAGGCGGTTGGAGCGCATCGCGGTGCGGAAGCTGGGATAGGAGATGCTGGCCAGAATGACCAGGATGACCAGCGTGATCATCAACTCGACCAGCGTGAAGCCGTTTTGCCGGCGCAAAGACATTGGACGCTCCCCAGCGTGTTGATGGCCACGATGGGCCATCGCCCTGCCACCGGCAAGCGGCGGCAGGATGAACGGTCAATCCAGGGCGACGGGCGTCAAAGCCTTGACGACCCGCCCCGCCCCACTCCGGCCGGCGCGATCCCCATCGCGCCGGCACAGGCTCAGGCCAGCACCTGGTAGCAGGGCTGGTATTCGCCGGAGATCTTCATCCGGCGCTGCTCGACGAAAGCGCGCAGCAGCCCGTCCAGGGCCTGCATCATGTCCGGGTCGCCATGGATCTGGAACGGCCCGAACTCTTCGATGCGGCGCATGCCGTCTTCCTTCACGTTGCCGGCAACAATGCCCGAGAACGCCCGGCGCAGGTCCGCCGCCAGCGCATGCGGTGCACGCCCGTGGTGCAGGTCCAGCGCCGCCATCGCCTCATGGGTCGGCACGAACGGCTGCTGGTACTCCCACGGAATCTCGATCGACCAGTTGAAGAAGAACGAGTCCTTCTGCGCCAGGCGGTGCTCGCGCACGCGCTTGATGCCATTGGCCATCTTCTTCGCCACCGCGACCGGGTCGCCGATGATGATCTCGTAGCGCTCGGCTGCTTCGTCCCCCAGGGTCAGGCGGATGAAGCGGTCGATCTGCTCGAAGTACGGCGCCGCCACGGTCGGTCCGGTCAGGATCAGCGGGAACGGCAGGTCCTTGTTCTCCTCGCGCAGCAGGATGCCGAGCAGGTACAGGATCTCCTCGGCGGTGCCGACGCCACCGGCGAACACGATGATGCCGTGGCCGATGCGGACGAAGGCCTCCAGGCGCTTCTCGATGTCCGGCATGATCACCAGGTGGTTGACGATCGGGTTCGGCGACTCGGCGGCGATGATGCCCGGCTCGGTCAGGCCGATGTAACGGGTGACCGTCCTGCGCTGCTTGGCATGGGCGATGGTGGCGCCCTTCATCGGGCCCTTCATCGCGCCCGGGCCGCAGCCGGTGCAGATGTCCAGGCCGCGCAGGCCCAGCTCATAGCCCACCTGCTTGGTGTACAGGTACTCGTCGCGCGAAATCGAATGGCCGCCCCAGCAGACCACCAGGTTCGGGTCGCCCGGGTTGAGGATGCGCGCGTTGCGCAGCAGGCCGAACACCGCATTGGTGATGCCTTCGGACGATTCCAGTTCGGCCGCGTAGGCCGGGCCCATCTCGATGGCCATGTAGGCCAGGTCACGCACCACCGCGAACAGCAGTTCGGCGACGCCGCGGATGATCTCGCCATCGACGAAGGCCATCGCCGGTGCGTTGACCAGGTCGATGCGCACGCCGCGATCCTGCTGTGCCACCTGGATGTCGAAATCCGGATACAGATCGCGCGCCGCGCGCGGATCGTCAGAGGCGCTGCCGCTGGTCAGCACGGCCAGCGCGCAGCGGCGCAGCAGTTCGTGCATGCCGCCGGCAGACGCATCGCGCAGGCGGGCCACTTCGGCCCGCGACAGCACATCCAGCCCGCCGCGCGGGTAGATCCGCGCGTCCTGCACCGGCAGTGCGCGGGCTGATTTTTCGTTCGTGGTCATGTCCAATTTTTCGCTTCCTTCAAGGTTTCCGACTGTACTGCCGCCCCCTTAAAAAGCAAAACGGCCGGGAAGCCCGACCGTTGGATGTGTGCTCCCCGCGTTCGCCTTTCCGGGACCGCATCGGCGGCGTTGGCACCGCGCACATTTCCGGATGCTACGCCGATGCGGAGTGGCCTGCAAGGACTTTCGCCTGAACGGAAAACGGCCGGGTTTCCCCGGCCGTTTTCACTTACTGCTTCAGGCTCTGACGGATCAGAACTTGTACTTCAGGGTCAGCTGCATCGACCAACGCGACACGGCGGTGTTGCCCTTGTCGTTGTTGTTTTCCTGGATCGAGGAATTGTCGGTACGGCCGGTGAAGTTGTACAGGTACTTGCCGGTAGCCGGGTCGATACCCGAGTAGTTGGCAACGCGACGGGTGGCGTAGAAGCCGTAGTCGTCGATCAGGCCCCACTTCTTGTTCAGCAGGTTGCCGACATTCATGATGTCCAGGGCGACTTCACCCTTGTGCCCCTTCACGAAGCCCGGGAATTCCTGGCTGATGCGGACGTCGAAGCTGTTGACCCACTTGGCGCGGTGCGAGTTGGCCGGGACCACGCTGCCACGATAGGCCTCGAGCTCCGGATTCTGCGCCAGCCAATCGAAGAACTTCTTCTCCATGTCGGCACCACCGGTGAAGATCACGTCACCCGGGCCCTTCGGCACGTAGAACAGGTCGTTGGTACCGGCACCGTCGCCATTCACGTCGTTGTAGTAGACGTAGCTGTACGGACGGCCCGAACGGCCTTCGTAGAACAGGCCAACGCGGGTGGCATTGTCACCGAAGAAGTTGTGCTTCCACTCCAGGGTGCCGGTGATGCGGTCCTTGATCGCGTAGCGCGAGTTGTACGCAACGTTGTCGTTGGCGTTCAGGCTCAGCGTGTTGTTCCAGTTCGAGGTGTTCTGCGAGCTGGACAGCGGGCTCACTTCCTTGGACTGGGTGTAGGTGTAACCCAGCGACCAGCCCCAGTTCTCGGTCAGCGGCTTGGCCAGCGAGAAGGTAGCCTGCGAACCACGACCCTTGTCGGTGTTGCGCAGCAGGATCACGTCGCCGATGTCACCCGGACGGTTGACGCGGTCACCCGGGCAGGTCCGATCGGTCGCCGAGCAGGCGCGGCCATTCTTCTGGCCAGCCTGCATGCCGTTCGGGCCGGCATTGGCGCCGTTCATGCCGTAGTCGTTCCAGTACAGCGCACGGCCATCCTGGCCAACCGAACGGTTGGCATTCGGGGACATCACGTCCAGGCGGTCGAAGTACAGACCATCCTTGACCTTGGTGAACAGCACTTCAGCCGACGCCACGATGCCGTACCACGGCAGCTCATGGTCGAACGCCAGGTTGGCCTTCCACACCGACGGCAGACGGGTGCCCGGAGCGATCAGGTCGACGTTCTGGCGGGCCGAGGCCAGCGACGGGTTCGGGATGTACGGGTTGTCGGCGTCGAAGCTGAAGCCACCCGGGTTGCGGGTCAGGTTGTACTCGGAGTAGTTCAGGCCGGTGTTCTGGTAGGCACCTGCCAGCCACACGTTCGGCGCAGCGCCGCCGAACAGGCCAACGCCACCGCGCAGCTGGGTCGGACGATCAGTGTCGAAGGTGTAGTTGAAGCCGACGCGCGGCTGGAACAGCTTCTTGTCGACCAGCTGGGTGTTGTTGAAGCCGTACAGCTGTTCGATGCGCGGGTTGTACAGGCGCTGGGTGCTGAAGTCCGGCATGTCGATACGGATACCGAACATCAGGCTCAGGTTGTAGTTGATCGCCCAGGTGTCCTGGATGAACAGACCGGTGTTCTTCAGGTGGAACTTGGCCGGGATGTCGTCAACGCTGCCGCCGGCGCGCGGGACGCGCACCTGGTAGGCCGACGGGGTACCGGCTTCAAATGCAGCCAGGTCGGCGAACTCGTACGCGCCGTACAGGTTGCGGCCGTAGAAGTTCATCAGGTCGTTGTCGGTGTAATCGAAACCGAACTTGACGGTGTGGTCACCGATGTACCAGGTACCGGCACCGAAGGCGCTCAGTTCCTTCGACTCGACGATGTTGGTGTGGGTGTTCTGCTCGGTACCCAGGTACAGCGAGTTGTTGCCGAAGCGCACGCGGATCTGCGGCAGGTGCGAGGCAGCAACGCGGTTGGACGAGTAGTCCTTGTGCGAAACCTTGAACTCGGTCGAGAAGTTCTCGGACCAGTCACTGAACAGTTCACCCATCCAGGTTTCGTACTGGGTCGGCTGGGTGTACCAGAAGTCGCTCAGCGAGATGGCGCTGTTGTTGACCTGCGGGAAGCGGACGACGTCCTGCTTCATCTTGTTGTAGCGCAGGGCCGCGCGGTGGTTCTCGTTGATGTTCCAGTCGAGCTTGATCGCGTACTCTTCGATCGAGGTCTTGTTGTCCAGCGCACCGATGCCGCCGACCGGGTAGCCCAGATCGGACATGCGCTTCTGCACGCGGGCGATGTCGGCGTCGCTGATGCCGTTCGGCTTGTTGTACGGGGTTTCGCCGAGGCTCACGCCGCCGCCGCTACGCTCGTACTTTTCATAGTTGGTGAAGAAGAACAGCTTGTCCTTGACGATCGGGCCGCCCAGGGTCATGCCGTAGGTCTTCTCGTCCTTGAAGCCGTTGAAGTCCGTGGTGTCACCTTCCAGGCGCGTACGGATCATGTCCTTGTCGCGGTACGAGCCGTACACGGTGCCGTGGAACTCGTTGGTACCCGACTTGGTCACGGCGTTGATCACCGCACCGGTACCACCTGCGATGGTGGTGTCGTAGTTGGCCAGGTCGATGTTGATTTCCTGGATGGCGTCCATCGACACCGGCTGACGCTCGGTCGGCAGGTTGTTGGACCCCAGGCCGAACGGATCGGAGGCGCTGATGCCGTCGATGCGGATGGCGTTGTAGCGCGTGTTCTGGCCACCGGCCGAGATCGCGCCGTCAGCCTTGCTGACCTGCGAGATGCGCGGGTCCAGGCGGATGTAGTCCTGGATGTTGCGGTTGGCCGACGGCAGCGCGTCCATCGTTTCGCGGGTCACGTTGCTGCCGGTGCCCATCTTGTTGGCACTGAACAGGTCCAGGCCACCCGCGGTGGCGACCACGTTCACTGCGTCCAGGTTGGTCGCAGCCAGGTCACCGCCGAGGCTGGCGTTGACGGTGTTGACCTGATTCAGGTTCAGGAAGACACCTTCTTCGGTCTTGGTACCTTCACCGGACTTGGTGATGGTGATGGTGTACGGACCACCCACGCGCAGGCCGCGCGCGTTGTATCGACCCGACGCATCGGTCGTCGCACGCGAAACGGTGCCCGACTCGGTGTGGGTGATGGTGACTTCAGCGCCGGCGACAGGCTGGCCTGCGGCGGACATCACCTGGCCACCGACACCTGCAGAGGTGCTCTGGGCAAAGGCGGGAGCGGCGGCAAGTGCGGCCACGAGACCAAGGGTAAGCTTGGACATCCGGAGTGGGTGGGTCATTTTTCGGTAGCCTCGATGCGAGTTGGCGATGGCGGAAAAAAAGCGCATCCAAACAGCCCTGCGGGTGGCTGGTCGGAGATTTATCTGGGGTTCCCTACCGCTTGGCTGAAGGCAGCCATAACGGTTAACACTAGATTAACACGCTACGCCATCAATGTGACGGTTGTGCGACAAACGGCACCGGATCGCAACGCAATCGTGACGGGTTCTTCACTCCGCCTTTCCCCGGGGCTCACTCGCCGGGGAATGCCTGGCTGGCATCGAGAATCTGGCCCCGCCAGGCGCTGCCAGCGCTGGACAGCAGGGCCACGGCCGCAGCAGCGGCGGCCTCCGGGCCCTGCGCGGCCGGGTCCTGGTCGACGGAATAGGCCCGGGCGCGCAGCGCCGTGCGCAGGGGGCCCGGATACAGGCCGCTGACCCGCACCGGGCTGCGGCCAAGTTCGTCGTGCAGGCTGGTGATCAGCCCGCGCAGGCCATGCTGGGCCACGCCGTACCCACCCCAATAGGCCTGCCCCACCCGTTCGGAGGCATCGACCGCAAACACCAGGGCGGCATCCTCGCGCTGCCGCAGCAGCGGCAGGCAGGCCTGGGCCAGCCATGCCGGAGCAGTCAGGGTGACGTGGACCGCACGGGCGAAGCTGGCCGGGTCGGCCAGTTCGAACGGGGTCAGGCCGGGGAAATGCGCGGCGCAGACCAGCACTCCATCCAGCCGCCCCAGCTCGCGCTGCAGGGCCTGGGCCAGTTCGGCATAGTCGTCAGGGCCCGCACCTTCAAGATCCAGCGGATACAGCAGCGGTTCCGGGCCGACGGCCTGGACCTGGGCATAGACACGGTCCAGGCGGCGCGGCTTGCGGCCCAGCAGGACCACGGTAGCCCCGGCGGCGGCGGCGGCAACGGCCGCCGCACTGCCCAGCCCACCGCCGGCGCCGGCAACCAGCACCACGCGATCCTGCAACGGGCGGCCATCGAGCGCCCCGTTGGCCGGTGACGTCGATGGCCAGGCACTCATCCCTGGGTCGCCTCTTCGACGATGCGCTTGAGCTCGCCGGCTTCAAACAGTTCCAGGACGATGTCGCAGCCGCCGATCAGTTCGCCGTTGATGAACAGCTGCGGGAAGGTCGGCAGGTTGGAGAACCGCGGCAGGTTGGCGCGGATCTCGGGTTCTTCCAGCACGTTGACGGTGCGCAGGGTGACCGCCCCGGCTGCCATCAACGCCTGCACGGCGCGGCTGGAGAAGCCGCACATCGGGTATTGCGGGGTGCCCTTCATGAACAGCACGAGCGGGTAACGATCGACCTCGGCCTGGATTTGCTGCATTACCGCCACAACCTCACTCCTTGCTTCGCCGGACAAACCGACCGCGGTGGTCGGCTAGACTGCCCACGGTAGCCGCCATTGTAAGCGGATGGAACCGGCTGCCGCCGCCCCTCTGGCCACGAACCTGTCCATGCCTGTCGAATTGCCTGCCCTGCCCTACCTTTCCGGCTCCCTGCAGCCGCACCTGTCCGCACAGACCCTGGAGCTGCACCACGGCCGCCACCATCGCGCCTACGTGGATGCGGTCAATGCCGGCATCCTCGGCACCGAGTGGGAGGACGCGTCACTGGAGGAGATCGTCCGCCAGGCCCAGGGAAAGCTGTTCGATGCGGCCGCCCAGGCGTGGAACCATGGCTTCTACTGGCAGTGCCTGCGCCCCCGAGGCGGCGGCGAACCGCAGGGCCGCCTGGGCGAGCTGGTCAAGCGCCAGTTCGGCGACGTGCAGCGCCTGCGCGAGGAATTCAACCGCACCGCGCTGGGCCTGTTCGGCTCGGGCTGGGTGTGGCTGGTGCAGCACCCGGGCGGGCAGCTGGGCATCCAGGCGACCCGCAATGCCGGCACGCCGCTGACGGGTGAAAGCACCCCGCTGCTGTGCTGCGATGTCTGGGAGCATTCCTACTACACCGACTACCAGAATGACCGCGCGCGTTATCTGGAGGCGTTCTGGCAGCTGGTCAACTGGGAATTCGCCGAAAGCCAGCTGCGCTGAGTGCATCCGCCGGGCATGGCCCGGCGCTGCCACGCCCGACACGGTAGCGCCGGGCCATGCCCGGCGACACGATGGGCTTCACGCGCTTTCGTGCGCGGCCACCGCGTCCATCACCCGCGCTGAATACACCAGCGCCGCACCGGCATTGAGCGACACCGCCACACCGAGTGCCTCGGCGATTTCCTCGCGGCTGGCACCGTGCTTCAGCGCGGCATCCACGTGCACGGTGATGCAGCCGTCGCAGCGGGTGGTGACCGCCACCGCCAACGCGATCAGCTCGCGGGTCTTCGCATCGAGGTGGTTGGTCTGGGCCCCGGCATTGGCCAGCGTGGCGTAGCCCTTCACCGTATCCGGCGAGAGCTTGCCGATCTCGCCGATGCGGCCCTTCAGTTCCTTGCGGTAAGCATTCCAGTCGAGCATGGGGGTGACTCCTGTGAAAGGAGCTCCACGCTACCACCGGGAATGTTGCGCCGATGCCTGCACCGGCGCGCCACACCGTTGCAGCCACACAGGGTAGTGCCGGCCGCTGGCCGGCCCCCTTTGCTCAGCGGTTGCGCAGCGCGTGCACCGCCGGCGCCACCTGCGCCTGGCGATCCAGCTCCAGGCCGACCTGCTCCAGCGCATCGGCCAGCGCGGCAGCCTCGTCATCGCGCAACGTGGCGTGGCCGACCTTGCGACCTTCGCGCGGCTCCTTGCCGTAGTCGTGCCAATGGCCGCTGGCCTGGCCCAGCACCGGCGCGGGATCCGGCATCGCGCCCAGCCAGTTCAGCATGCAGGCATGGCCGAGCATGCGGGTGCTGCCCAGCGGCAGGCCCAGCACGGCACGCAGATGATTCTCGAACTGCGAGGTCTCGCTGCCTTCGATGGTCCAGTGGCCGGAGTTGTGCACGCGCGGCGCCATCTCGTTGGCCAGCAGTTCGCCATCGCGGCAGAACAGCTCCAGCGCGAACACGCCGACGTACTGCAGGTGCTCGGCAACGCGGCGGGCATAGCCGATCGCGGCCTGCTGCTCGGCATCGGAGAGCACGGCCGGGGCCACGCTGGCCGACAGCACGCCGTCGACATGCCAGTTGCCGGTGACCGGCCAGGCCTCGAAGCTGCCATCGCGGCCACGCACGGCCACCACGCTGACCTCGCGCTGGAACGCCACGAAGCCTTCCAGGATCAGGCCGGTACGCTCGACCTGCGCGCCCAGCGCATCCCACGCGGCGTCGATGTCGGCCTCGCTGCGCAGGCGGAACTGGCCCTTGCCGTCGTAACCAAGGCGGCGGGTCTTGAGGATGCACGGCAGGCCGAACTCAGCCGCCTTCGCCGCCAGCTCGTCACGGCTGCGGATATCGGCAAAGGCCGGCAGCGGGATGCCCAACTGCTGGAACAGGGTCTTCTCGCTCAACCGGTCCTGGGCCACCGCCAGCGCGGCCGGCGGCGGATAGACCGGCACGCGGTCGGCCAGGAACTGTGCGCTGTCAGCCGGCACGTTCTCGAAATCGAAGGTGACCACGTCGACCTTGGCAGCGAAGTCCGCCAGCGCCTGGCGGTCATCGAAGGCACCGACGGTGAGCGGCGCCAGCGGGCCGCTGCAGGCGTCGGCCGCCGGGTCGTACAGCTGGAAGCGCAGCCCCAGCGGCGCACCGGCCAGGACCATCATGCGGGCGAGCTGGCCGCCGCCCAGGATGCCGACGGTCAGACTCATTGGCGCGGATCGTCGTGGGCCATCACGTCTTCGGTCTGGCGTGCACGGAAGGCGTCGAGCGCCTGGCCGATCGCCGGCTGGTCGCTGGCCAGCATTGCGGCGGCGAACAGCGCGGCGTTGGACGCGCCGGCATTGCCGATGGCGAAGGTGGCGACCGGGATGCCGGCTGGCATCTGCACGATCGACAGCAGCGAGTCCATGCCGTTGAGGGCCTTGGACTGCACCGGCACGCCCAGAACCGGCACGGCGGTCTTGGCGGCGATCATGCCCGGCAGGTGGGCGGCCCCGCCGGCACCGGCGATGATCGCGCGCAGGCCACGCGGGCCCGCCTGCTCGGCGTAACTGAACAACACATCCGGCGTCCGATGCGCGGACACCACCTTCACTTCGAACGGAACACCCAGGGCTTCAAGCTTCTGGGCGGCGTGCTGCATGGTTTCCCAGTCGGAACGGGAACCCATGACGATGCCGACAAGCGGCGCGATCGGGTTTGGGGTCATTGGCCGTCACCTGCCTTAAAGACGTATTCTAGCCGTCTTCCACGCAAGACGAAGAACCATGGATCGCAAGCTGCTCGACCTGCTGGTGTCGCCGGACACCCGCCAGCCCCTGTCCCTGCTGGATGGCAAGGGCCTGGAAGCCCTCAACAAGGCCATTTCCGCCGGCGCGGTGAACAAGGCCGATGGCAACCCGCTGGCGCAGCCGCTGCGCGAAGCGCTGGTCACCCGCGACCGCAAGCAGGTGTTCCGCGTCGACGACGGCATCCCGGTGCTGCTGGCCGAGGAAGCCATCCCGACCGCCCAGATCGCCGACTTCCCGGCCGCATGAGCGCGCTGCCGACGCCGGATGCGGCCGTTGTCGCCGCCGATGTCGCGCGTGCGCTGGCCGAGGACCTGGGCAGCGGCGACGTCACCGCTGCGCTGCTGCCCGACCAGGCCGACAGCGCTTACCTGCTGTGCAAGCAGGACGGAGTGATCGCCGGCCGCCCCTGGTTCGACGCCACCCACCGCGCGCTCGACCCGGACGTGCGCATCGAATGGCGTGTCTCCGAAGGTGACGCAGTCACTGCCGGCACCGTGCTGGCCCTGCTGCACGGGCGCAGCCGCAGCCTGGTCAGTGCCGAGCGCACCTCGCTGAATTTCCTGCAGACGCTGTCCGGAACCGCCACCACGACTGCCCGTTACGTGGCCGCCGTGGCCGGTACCGGTACGCGCATCCTCGACACCCGCAAGACCCTGCCCGGCCTGCGCCTGGCGCAGAAGTACGCAGTGCGCTGCGGCGGCGGCGAGAACCACCGCTTCGGCCTGTACGACACGGTGATGCTGAAGGAAAACCACATCCGTGCCGCCGGTTCGCTGGCCGCGGCCGTGGCCGCCGCACGCCGGCAATGGCCTGGGCTGCCGCTGGTGGTTGAAGTCGAGGATCTGGCGCAGCTGCGCCAGGCGCTGGAAGCCGGTTGCGAACGTATCCTGCTGGATGACTTCAGCCCCGACCTGCGCCGCGAGGCCGTGCGCATCACGGCGGGCCGCATTCCGCTGGAAGTCTCCGGCAGCGTTGGACTGGGTGGCCTGCGTTCGATCGCCGAAGACGGCGTGGACTGCATCTCCATCGGTGGACTGACCAAGCATGTGCAGGCCATCGATCTTTCGTTGAAGCTGGGCCCGCCGCCGGGTTGAGGGCGGGCTTGGGGTCAGATCCCTTTTCCATTGGAAAAGGGATCTGACCCCGTTCTCACACCCAGCGTTCACGACGGCGCTGCGACGCTGCGGCCATCCCCCACAGGAGCCGCGCATGCGCCGGATGCTCTTGCCTGCCTGCCTGCTGCTCGCTGCAGCCCCGCTGTCCGCCGCAGCCGCCGAAGCCTGCGATGTTCCGCCCCGCTTCGGCTTGAGCCCGTTGGCGGTGGCCATCCGCAATACCGCCTGCAACGAGCACCGGTTGTGGTTCCGGCCCTTCATCGATCGTGATGGCCGCGCCGCCAGCCTCAGCGTTACCGAGGCCGAAAGCGATCACCTGGCCGACAATGGACTGATCGCCTGGCAGCGCGTGGCCGGCTACTGGCGCAACAGCGGCACGCTCAATGCGATGGGCAGCATCGCGGGGGCCAGCAGCTGCCTGGCCCCGTTGGGCACGCGCTACACCGACAGTGACTGCCGGGCGTTCCTGATCGACAACCCATGGTCGGCTGCCTTCATTTCCTGGGTGATGGTGCGCGCCGGTGTTCCGGGCTTCAACACCTCGCCACGCCATATCGACTACATCCGCGCGGCCTACCAGGGCGGCCCATCGGGCGTACCTTACCGGCTGGTCGACCCCGCCACCGCCAAGCCCGCGCCCGGCGACCTGCTGTGCTTCCTGCGTGACCGCAGTACCACGCTCAGCTACAGCGGGCTGGTACAGGCGCTGGGCAATGGCTCGGTGGGCCACTGGAAATCGCATTGCGAAGTAGTGGTGGCGGCCAACCTCGGCGGCGACCAGACGCTGTACCTGGTTGGCGGCAACGTAATGAACACGGTGGCGATGCGGTTGCTGCAGCTTGATCGTACCGGGCTGATCAAGCTGCCACCGGCGCGCGAACGCAACAGCACTGGCATTGACCCCAGCTGCACCCCGGGGCGTGAGGAAGAATGCAGTTTCAACCGCCAGGACTGGGCCGCCCTGCTGCAGCTGACTGCGACTTCACCGCTGGTGATGCCCTCGCCCACTGCCACGCCGTTGCAACCCACGCCGGTGCCGCAACCGACCAGTGCGCCCGCACAGCCGGTGACGGACGAACCTCGACCGACCCGCTGATGCCGGCGCTTGATCCAGCGCGCGTTCGCCGCCATCTTTGCGGGATCGAACTCTGACGGCTAACGCCATGCCCACCCTGCTGCTGTTGCTGATTGCCGGCGGAATCATCTACTTCTTCTGGAACGCTGCGCGTTCGGCCGCCGAGCGCGCTGTCGAGCTGGGTCGCAACGCCTGCCGCGCAGCCGATGTGCAATGGCTGGACCAGGCGGTGCACGCCACCGGCCTGCGCCTGTCGCGCGGCGAAGATGGCCGGCTCGGCTTCGAGCGCACCTTCAAGTTCGAGTATTCCTACGATGGCATCGACCGCCACGTCGGGCGCATGGTGCTGCGCGGTGACCAGCTGATTTCGTTCACCGGCCCGGGGGCGGCGCGGATCAGCCAGATCCGGCCGGATGTGGAGGATGCCGAGGATGTGTAAGGACTGAAGGTGTGCCGACCAACGGTCGGCACCCACTCAATCCCTGCACCCACCGGTGAATCCTGCAAAGAAAAACGCCGCCCATCGGGGCGGCGTCGGAAACATTATTTGACCACGCGCAGGTTCGGGCGGCCCTTGGGCGGCGGACTGGCCGGCGGCGTATCGTCCGGCGGCGTACCTTCATCGTGCAGCAGTTCATCACTGGTCGGAGCGGTGTCGTTGCCCGGAATATCGTCCGGCAGCGCCATGCCCTGCCCGGTCTCGCGGGCGTAGACGGCCAGCACGGCGCTGATCGGTACCTGCACCGGATAGCTGGTGCCGGAGAAGCGCGCCGAGAAGCTCACCATCTCGTTGTCGATCATCAGCCGTACGACGGCACGCTCGGCGATGTTGAGCACGACCCGGCCATCCTTGACCGCCGAAGGCGGGACCTGCACGCCGGGAACGCCGGCGTCGACCAGGATGTGCGGGGTCAGCTGGTTGTCGTTGATCCATTCCACCAGCGCCCGCAGCAGGTACGGGCGGTGGCTGGTCATGTGGAAGAAGTCTTCGGTCATGCGTGAAGTGTACGCGCCCGGCGCCCTGCCGGGGCGGATCGCCTGCACGCCGGTCGGCGTGCAGACGGGTAACGCATGGCCGGATCAGACCGGCAGATCGCGCAGCTTCTTTTCCTGGTCGGTCAGGCTGCGGACGAAGCCGGGATGGCGGAAGATGCGGTTGCCGTAGTCTTCGATCGCCTTGCCGTCCTTCGGCAGCGGCACATCCAGCGACTGCAGGCGCCAGATGATCGGCGCCATCGCGCAGTCGGCCAGGCTCATTTCCGGGTTGAGGAAGAACTTGCTGGCCTTGAACAGCGGCAGCGAGGCGGTCAGCAGTTCCTTCAGGCGCTTGCGCCCGGCCTCGGCCTGGGTCTTGTTGCCCAGCTGGATGGCCTGCACCTGCGGCACCCAGTCGTGCTCGATGCGCAGCATCGCCAGGCGAATACGTGCGCGTGAGAGCGGATCGACCGGCATCAGTGGCGGATGCGGATAACGCTCATCCAGGTACTCGCTGACCACCGATGCGGCGTACAGCACCAGCTCGCGCTCGACCAGGGTCGGCACCGAATGGTACGGATTGAGGTCGATCAGGTCTTCAGGCGGGTTCTGCGGATCGACCGGAACGAAGTCGAACGTGACCCCCTTGGCCGCCAGCACCAGGCGTACACGGTGGCACAGCACATCGTCGTTCGAGGAAAACAGCGTCAGTGTATTGCGCATGCGTACGCTCGCCGCCATCAAAGGCTCTCCCACGACAGGAGACCGCCTGCCGCATCGGCGCCGCCGGCACCGTGCCAGCGATCGACTCCTCCCCGAGTGTGCAACCGACCATCACAAAAGCCAATAGGCCCGTGCGATGGCCGGCGGCAGAATCAGTGAACGTCCTTCCAGTATTCCTTCTTCAGCAGGTACAGCAGGAAGGTCAGCAGGGCCAGGAACAGGATCACCCACACGCCCAGCTGCTGGCGCTTGAGCGCGGCCGGTTCACCGGCATATTCGAGGAAGTTGGTGATGTCCCGCACGGCCTGGTCGTACTGCCCGGCATCGACCGAACCCGGTGTTTCGATCTTCAGGCCGGTCACCGGCGGGTCCATCCCCGGCGCTTCAGGCTTGCCATGCACGGCATGCTGCAGGCCCTGCATCTCCCACAGCGGGTTGGGCATGGACGCGTTGGCGAACAGCGCGTTGTTCCAGCCCAGCGGCCGGCTGCTGTCCAGGTAGAACGACTTGAGATAGGTGTAGACCCAGTCGCTGCCGCGCACGCGCGCGATCAGGCTGAGGTCCGGCGGCATCTTGCCGAACCACTTCTCGGCGTTCTCCTTGGGCATCGCCACCGGGATCGGGTCGCCGATCGCCGAGCCGGTGAAGTTGAGGTTGTTCATCACCTCCTCTTCGGTCAGGCCCAGGTCCTGCGCCATCCGCGAATAGCGCAGGTACTTCAGCGCGTGGCAGCCGGAGCAGTAGTTCATGTACAGCTGCGCGCCGCGCTGCAGCGAGGCCCGGTCACCCAGGTCGTTGCCGGCCTGCAGCAGCTTGGTGCCACCTTCGGCGGCGGAGGCCAGGAAACTGCCCAGCATCAGGGCGGCCGTCAGGGCCAGCCGGACCATCCAGCGATCAGTCATGGGTGGTCACCCTCTCCGGTACCGGCTTGGTCTTGTCCAACCGTGTCCATAGCGGCATGGTGATGAAGAACGCGAAGTACAGGAAGGTCAGCACCCGCCCGATGTAGGTCTCGTGCACGTCAGTGCCCGGACCGGAGCCGATCACGCCCAGCCACACGAAGCACACCGCCAGCACGCCCAGCATCACCTTCGAGATCCAGCCGCGGTAGCGCACCGACTTCACCCGCGCCTTGTCCAGCCAAGGCACCAGGAACAGGATCGCGATGGCCGAGAACATCACCAGCACGCCGCCCAGCTTGTTCGGCACCACACGCAACATCGCGTAGTACGGCGTGTAGTACCAGACCGGCTTGATGTGTTCCGGGGTCACCAGGCGGTTGGCCTCGGTGAAGTTGTCGTGTTCCAGGAACAGGCCACCGAAACCGGGCGCGAAGAAGATGATGAAGGCGGCGATGATCAGCAGGAAGCCGGCGCCGACGCCATCCTTGAGCGTGTAGTACGGGTGGAACGGAATGCCGTCGGCCGGCGCGTTCGGCGACCAGCGGTTGCCCTTCGGCCCCTTCTTGATCTCCACGCCATCGGGGTTGTTCGAACCCACTTCGTGCAGTGCGCCCAGGTGCAGTACCACCAGCAGCAACAGCACCAGCGGCAATGCGATGACATGCAGCGCGAAGAAGCGGTTGAGCGTGGCGTCACTGGGCAGGTAATCGCCCATGATCCACTCGGTCAGGCCGTTGCCGATCACCGGTATCGCACCGAACAGCGAGATGATCACCTTGGCGCCCCAGAACGACATCTGGCCCCACGGCAGCACGTAGCCCATGAAGGCTTCGGCCATCAGCACCAGGTAGATCAGCATGCCGAGGATCCACACCAGTTCGCGCGGCTTCTGGTAACTGCCGTACAGCAGGCCGCGGAACATGTGCAGGTAGACCACGATGAAGAACAGCGAGGCCCCGGTGGAGTGCATGTAGCGGATCAGCCAGCCCCACTCCACGTCCCGCATGATGTATTCGATGGAGCCGAACGCCTCGGCGGCGTTGGTCTTGTAGTGCATCGTCAGGAAGATGCCGGTGACGATCTGGTTGACCAGCACCAGCAGCGCCAGCGAACCGAAGTAGTACCAGATGTTGAAGTTCTTCGGCGCGTAGTACTCGCTGACGTGCTTGCGGTAGACCGGCATCAGGCCGGGCGCACGGGCGTTGACCCAGTCGGCGACGCCGCTGGCGGTACGGCTGAGGATATTGGCCATCAGGCAGCCCCCTGCGGATCGACACCGATGATGATGGTGTTGTCGTCCTGGTAGTGGTGCGCGGGCACCTTCAGGTTGATCGGTGCCGGCACGTCCTTGAAGACGCGGCCGGACATGTCGAAGCGCGACTTGTGGCAGGGGCAGAAGTAGCCGCCCTTCCACTGCGGGTCGTAGGGCTCGGGCCGGATCTCGGCGACCATTTCCGGCGAGCAGCCCAGGTGCGTGCACAGGCCGACCAGCACGGAGATGTCCGGCTTGATCGAGCGCAGCTCGGGGTTCTGCTTCAGCACGTAGTCCGGCTGCTGGTCCTTCTCGCCGGACTCGGGGTCCTTGAGACGGCCATCCAGCCCGTGCAACGCATCGAGGATGGCCTTGGACCGCTTGACGATCCAGATCGGCTGGCCACGCCATTCCACGATCAGGCGTTGGCCTTCCTGCAGGGCGCTGATGTCGGCCACCACCGGTGCGCCGGCAAGCTTGGCGCGGGCACTGGGGTTCCAGGATTTGATGAAAGGAACTGCGGTGAATCCGACGCCGACGGCGCCCACCACGGCTGTGGTGGCAGAAAGAAAACGCCGACGTCCGGTGTTGACTGGATCGTGTACCCCATCGTTGGCCATCCGGCACTCCGATATTGATTAGGTAGCTTTAAGGCTGCCAGCGGATCCGGTGGGGGCCAGAGCCGCATTGAATCATGGGCGAGTGTAGCGGAACCGTCGCGCGCCACACAACGCGGTGCAACAATATTTTGAAGCGCGTGCCGACTAACAGTCGGCACCTACCTGTTCGAGGGGTTGCCGGCCAGCGACCGGCACTACCGGCTGCTTGCCGCTTCGCTCGCCAGGCATGGCCTGGCGCTACTGCTTGCTCAGGGCGGTGCGGTAACGTTCGGCCAGCTGCCCGACCCGGCGCACGTAGTACTGGGTCTCGCTGTAGGGCGGCACGCCACCGTGGCGGTCGACCGCGCCCTCGCCTGCGTTGTAGCCGGCCGCGGCCAGGGTCAGGTCGCCATTGAAGCGCTTCAGCAACCACGCAAGATACTGCACGCCGCCACGGATGTTCTGCCCGGCGTCATAGGAATCGCTTACGCC
This sequence comes from Stenotrophomonas sp. 59, assembly GCF_030291095.1. NCBI lineage: Bacteria > Pseudomonadati > Pseudomonadota > Gammaproteobacteria > Lysobacterales > Lysobacteraceae > Stenotrophomonas > Stenotrophomonas sp. 59. The sequence goes on along the minus strand of NZ_CP127408.1, from coordinate 1,566,842 downwards.
GAACCGCGCGGCGGTCGGCGGCATCAGCTGCATCAGGCCCTGTGCACCGGCACGGCTGAGCGCGGTCGGGTTGTAGGCCGACTCGGCATGGATGATGGCGCGCACCACCGCCTCTTCCACGCCGAACTCGCGCGCAGCCGAAGTGATCTCGGCCTGGAAGGCCGAGGTGTTCAGCCGCACCGTGCCGAAGTCCACGCGCGGGTTGACCCCGCAGGCGTAGCAGCGCTCCATGAAGCTGTAGCGGATGGTCCGTACCGGGCCAAGATTGGCCACCTGGGTCGGGCGCGCACTGGTGTAGTGCCGCACGCCGTCCTTCATGAAGGAATAGACCTGGCCACTGACCATGCGCCCGGCGCGCGAGGCCGTCGCTGCCGCGACCGGGGCTGGCGCAGCCGGCGCCGGTGCGACCTGGGGCGGCGCAGCGGCGCTGGCCGCCACGGCGACCGGATTGCGTTCGATGCTGGCGACAGTGGTCGGCGCAGGCTTCGGTGCAGCCACCACCGGGCGCGGTGCCGGGCGGGCATCACGGCTGTAGCTGATGGTGCTGCAGCGCGCGCCGGCCACCCGCTTGCTCACATAACTGGTGACGCCGTCGGCGCCCTGGCACTTGTACAGGGTTCCAGCGCTGGCCGGCGCAGCGGTCAGCGCAGCGATGATGATCGCCGTTGTCCCCAGTATCCCCTTCATGGCGGCGAGTGTCCCAGCTTCGCCGGGGCTTGCCAAGCGATGTGGCTCAGCCTGTGACCGGCGGCACAGCCAGCAGCTGGCCGAGGCCCGCCAGGCGCTGCGCCAGTTCGTCGCGCAGGCCCGGCGGGGTGGTCCAAAGCGCCACAGGTATGCGGTCCAGGCTGAGAATCTGCGCCAGCATCATGCCGCGGCTCTCGGCCCCCATGCGCAGCAGGCAGTGGTCGGGGCCATCCGCTTCCAGTACTCCACACCACGGCGGGATGCGGCCTTCCAGCTCGGAATGGCTGCCGGCCAGGCGGAGGATGGCCTGCAGCGCGAACGGCGCCTGGCTGACCGCCTGCCGCACCATCACGTCCGGGGGCGCTGGCGTGCGCCGATGCAGGCCCCGCTCGGCGCATTCGCGCACCGCTCCCATCCGGTCCACGCGCAGGGTGCGCCAGTCCTGGCGTCCCAGGTCCCAGGCCAGCAGGTACCAGCGCCGGCCATAGTTGACCAGATGCTGGGCCTCGACCTCGCGCTGGGTGACCGCGTCCTGCGCGCTGCGGTACTCGAAGGCCAGCCGTGACGCCTGCCGGCAATGCTGCGCCAACCGGCCAAGCAGGCGCGCGTCGGTGGCGGGCAGATCCGACAGGGTGGCGGTGGCGGCATGCACTTCGCCGGCCTGCTGGCGACGGCGGGTGGGCACCAGCGGGTCGAGCTTGGACAGCAGGCCACGCGCGGTGTCATCGATGCCGGCAACGGTGGCCGAGGCCGCGCGCAGCGCGATGGCCAGCGTGGTCGCCTCTTCTTCGTCCAGCAGCATCGGCAGGACCGGTGCACCCGCCCCCAGCTGGTAACCGCCCCCTACCCCGGCCGAGGCCTGCACCGGATAGCCCAGTTCGCGCAGTCGCTCGATATCGCGGCGGATGCTGCGCCGGTCCACACCCATGCGCTCGGCCAGCTCGGCCCCCGACCACTGGCGGCGGGCCTGCAGCAGGGCGATCAGACGCAGCAGTCGATGGGCGGTATGGCGCATGAAGGATCGAGGACAGAAGTCGTCCGCAATAGTGCCTCAGGATGGCACCCAGTTCACCACCCACCGCAAGGAGCAATGCCATGACCTCACGCCAGATCACCCTGTACCACGCCGCCCGTTCACGCTCGAGCGGCGCCGTGGCCCTGCTCGAAGCGCTGGGCGCCGACTACCACATGCAGGTGCTGGACCTGAAGGCCGGCGCCAATCTCGCCCCGGCCTACCTGGCCATCAACCCGATGGGCAAGGTGCCGGCCATCGTCCACAACGGCGCGCTGGTGACCGAGCAGGTGGCGATCTATCTGTACCTGGCCGACCTGTACCCGGAAGCCGGGCTGGCACCGCCGATCGGCGACGCCCTGCGCGGCCCCTACCTGCGCTGGATGGCGTTCTACGGCGCCTGTTTCGAGCCGGCGATGATCGACAAGGCGATGCATCGTGAACCGCCGCCGCGCCTGATGTCGCCCTACAACGACGCCGAGACGGTGCTGCAGGTGATCGAGGCCCAGCTGGCGCAGGGCCCGTACCTGCTCGGCGAGACGATGAGCGCCGCCGACGTGCTGTGGGGCAATGCGCTGGCCTGGACCACCGCCTTCGGCCTGGTGCAGCCGGCGCCGGCAACGGCCGACTACATCGCCCGGATGAGCGCGATGACCGCCTTCGACCGTTCGCGGCAGATCGATGCGGAGCTGGCAGCGGCGTAAGGGTGCCCGCCGGGCTTCCTTTGTAGCGCCGAGCCCACGCTCGGCTGGTTTCAGTGGAGCCAGGCCATGCCTGGCTGCCCCATGGGAAGCGGGAAGAGCAGCCGAGCGTGGGCTCGGCTCTACAAGAGCGCGCGGCGGGCGGCGTGGGATGCGGGTAGAATTGCCCGCTTTCCCGCCACCCGAATGGATTAAGCGCCATGACCGGGACGCCAGACGTCTTTCCGCCCGCCACGCCGGGCGGTACCCCGCTCGTTGCCCTGCCCGCCGGTCCGCGCAAGCCCGACCAGGTGAAAGGCAAGCTGTACATCAAGACCCACGGTTGCCAGATGAACGAGTACGACTCGGCCAAGATGGCCGACGTGCTTGCCGCCAGCGATGGCCTGGAACTGACCGACAGCCCGGACGACGCCGACGTCATCCTGGTCAACACCTGCTCCATCCGCGAAAAAGCGCAGGAGAAGGTGTTCAGCCAGCTGGGCGTGTGGAAGGGCCTGAAGAACAAGGGCCGCGAGGTCATCATCGGCGTGGGCGGCTGCGTCGCCTCGCAGGAAGGCGAAGCGATCATCAAGCGCGCGCCGTTCGTCGACCTGGTGTTCGGCCCGCAGACCCTGCACCGCCTGCCGGAACTGATCCGTGCCCGCCGCGAGCAGAAGCGCCCGCAGGTGGACATCAGCTTCCCCGAGATCGAGAAGTTCGACCGCCTGCCGGAGCCGCGCGCCGAAGGTGCTTCTGCGTTCGTGTCGATCATGGAAGGTTGTTCCAAGTACTGCTCGTTCTGCGTGGTGCCCTACACCCGCGGCACCGAAGTCAGCCGCCCGTTCGAGGACGTGGTGGTGGAGGTGGCGCAGCTGGCCGCGCAGGGCGTGCGCGAGATCAACCTGCTTGGCCAGAACGTCAATGCCTATCGCGGCCCGTATGGTGATGGCGAATTCGCCGACCTCGGCCTGCTGATCCGTACCATCGCCGAGATCGACGGCGTCGGCCGCATCCGCTTCACCACCTCGCACCCGCTGGAGTTCAGCGATTCGCTGATCGATGCGTTCCGCGACGTGCCGCAGCTGGCCAACTTCCTGCACCTGCCGGTACAGGCCGGCAGCGACCGCGTGCTGTCGGCGATGAAGCGTGGCTACACCGCGCTGGAATTCAAGTCGAAGATCCGCAAGCTGCGCGCGGTGCGTCCGGACATCTCGATCAGCTCGGACTTCATCGTCGGCTTCCCCGGCGAGACCGATGCCGATTTCGAGAAGACCATGAAGCTGATCGAGGACATCGGCTTCGACCACAGTTTCTCCTTCATCTATTCGCGCCGCCCGGGCACCCCGGCGGCCGACCTGGAGGACACGATCAGCGATGCCGAAAAGCACGCGCGCCTGTCGCGCCTGCAGGAGCGCATCAATGCACACGCCGCCGGCATCTCCGAGAAGATGGTCGGCACCGTGCAGACCGTGCTGGTGGAAGGTCCTTCGCGCAAGAACCCGAACGAGCTGACCGGCAAGACCGAGAACATGCGGTCGGTGAACTTCCCGGCGCCGGCGCGGCTGATCGGCCAGTTCGTGGATGTGGTGATCACCGAAGCACTGACCAATTCGCTGCGTGCGCGGGTGGTGGCGGAGTAAATCCAAGGGTCGGATCTCCGCAGGGGCTCCGACCTGCCGGCACGATCCATGGGGTCGGAGCCCCTGCGGGGATCCGACCCCTGCCCTCAATCCAGGCGCTTGCGGAAGCGCAGGATCGCCAGCGTCATCATCACCACGATGAAGGCCAGCAGTGCCAATGCGTCGTGCCACAGCTCCCACAGCGAGGCACCGCGCAGCATGATGCCGCGCACCAGGCGCAGGAAATGGGTCAGCGGCAGCACTTCGGCCAGCCACTGCACCGGCCGCGGCATGCCGGCGAACGGGAACATGAAGCCGGACAGCAGGATGGACGGCAGGAACAGGAACAACGTCATCTGCATCGCCTGGAACTGCGAGCGCGCGCGCGTGGAGATCAGCAGGCCCAGCGCGAGGTTGGCCAGCACCAGCAGCACCGCAGCCAGGTAGATGTCCAGCAGGCTGCCGCGGATCGGCACCTGGAACAGCCAGGTGCCCAGCACCAGCACCAGCGTGGTCTGCAGCAGGCCGATCGCTGCGTAGGGCAGCACCTTGCCGACCATCAGTTCGCTGCGCGATACCGGCGTGGCGATCAGCAGTTCCATGTTGCCGCGCTCGCGCTCGCGCACCACCGCCACCGCCGTGAACATCACCAGGGTCATGGTCAGGATCACCCCGATCAGCCCCGGCACGATGTTCACCGCCGAGCGCCGCTGTGGGTTGTAGAAGCTGGTCACGCTGACCTGTCCACTGGCGATGCTGCCTTCGCGCAGCGGCCGCGTGTTGCTGGTCGGGCGCGTATCCAGCGGCACCTGGGCCAGCTGGATCGCCGCGCTCTGCACCACGGTGTCGCTGCCATCGACCAGCACCTGTACCGCTTCGCGCCCATCGAAACGGCGACGCTCGAAATCGGCCGGCACCACGATGCCGACACTGATCTCGCCGCGGCGCAGTGCCTGCATCAGCTGGTCCGGACTGTAGGCTTCGCTGCGCGGGGTGATCACACCGGTGGCGACCATGTCCTGCACCAGCGCGCGCGAGGCCGCACTGTTGGCCTGGTCGGCCACACCCGCATCAAGGTGGCGCAGGTTGAGGTTGATCGCATAGCCGAACAGCAGCAGCTGCATCACCGGAATGCCGACGATCATTGCCAGCGTGATGCGGTCGCGGCGCAGCTGCCGCAGTTCCTTGAGCATGATCGCCCACAGCCGGCGCAGGTTCATGCCGCCGGCTCCCGGCCACGGCCGCGGGTGGCGGCGACGAACACGTCTTCCAGGTTCGGCGCCACCGCGTCGATGCGGGCCTGCGGATCGGCACTGGCCAATGCGCGCTGCAACGTGGCCATGTCGGCGGCGTCTTCACTGCACAGTACGCGCAGCTGCGTGCCGATCTGCGCCACGCTCAGCACGCCAGGCAGTTCGGCCAGCGCGCGGCTGGCCTGGCGCGGCTGCGAAGAGGTGACCTGCAGCGTGCGCCCCTGCAGCCGCGCGCACAGTTCGGCCGGCGTGCCATCGGCCACCAGCGCGCCACGATCAAGGATCGCCAGACGGTGGCAGCGCTCGGCTTCATCCATGTAGTGGGTCGAGACCAGCACGGTGGTGCCGGCGTCGGCCAGTTCGAACAGCGCCTCCCAGAAATCGCGGCGCGATTCCGGATCGACCGCACTGGTCGGCTCGTCGAGGAACAGCAGTTCCGGGGCGTGCACGACGGCACCGGCCAAGGCCAGGCGCTGCTTCTGCCCACCGCTGAGCGTGCCGGCCAGCTGCGGCTGCCGGTCCTGCAGCCGATACTGCTGCAACAGTGCATCGACGCGCTGCCGGGCCTGCGCGCGCGGCAGGTCCTGGATGGCGGCGAGGAACTCCAGGTTCTCGCGCACCGACAGGTCTTCGTACAGCGAAAAGCGCTGGGTCATGTAGCCGATGCGCCGGCGCAGCGCCTCGGCCTGTTCCGGCACGGCCAGGCCGAGCACCTCGATCTGGCCCGCGCTCGGTTCCAGCAGGCCGCACAGCATTCGGATCGTGGTCGACTTGCCCGAGCCGTTCGGGCCGAGGAAGCCGTAGACCTGTCCGCGCGGCACGGTCAGGTCGACGTTGTCCACGGCCAGCAGATCGCCAAAGCGGCGGGTCAGGCCCTGCGCATGCACCGCAATGTCGCCGCCGGTGTTCAGAAGCTCACCTGCACCGGCACTCCCGCCGGCAACTTCTGCATGTCGGCAGCGTCGTCCACTTCGATCTCGGCCAGGTAGCTCAGCCGCGCCACGTCGTCACCGGTCAACGCGTAGTACGGCGTAAATGAAGGCTCGCTGCGGATCGAGCGCACATGCCCCTTCAACGCGGCTCCCTGCCCTTCCAGATGAACCTGCGCGGCCTGCCCGACCTTGACCTGCAACCGTAGTGGCTGCGGCAGGTAGACGCGCGCATAGGGGCGCTCGCCGACCAGCATCACCGCCAGCGGTGCGCCGATCGGCGCCTGGTCGCCCTGCCGGTAGGGTAAGGCATCGACGACGCCATCGCGGGGCGCGCGCAGCTGCAGCTTCCGCAGGTTGACGCCCTGCACCACCTGCTGCGCCTGCGCAGCGTCCGCCGCCGCCTGGCCCTGGGCGATGTCCTGCGCCCGGCTGCCATGCACCAGTTCCAGCCACGCCTGCTCGGCGGCACGCACGCTGGCCTCGGCATTGCCGGCGGCGGCCCGTGCGCGGTCCAGCTCGGCGGCGGCGATCAGGCGCTGGCGTGCCAGCGGCTGCACCCGCCGGTAGTAGGCACTGGCTTCGGCAGACTGCGCCCGTAACGCGGCCAGCTGTGCCTGGGCCTGTGCGATCTGTTCCTGGCGCGGTCCGATCTTCAGCTCTTCCAGCTGCGCCTGCGCGCGCACCGTGTCGGCCTGGGCGGCGGCAAACTGCGCGTCGCCGCGCGCTGGGTCGAGCTGCATCAGCACCGCACCGGCCTTGACCTGTTGGCCCTCGCGCACCTCCACCGTAGCGATCACCTCGGCCGCCGGCGCCGGCACCGTGATCCGATCCCATTCCAGCGTGCCCAGTGCAACCGGAGGCGCCTGGCCACAGCCTGCCAGCAGGGCAAGGCCTGCCAGTCCGATTCCACGTGTCCAGCTACCGGTGTCCATGCCATCCCCTCCTGCGACGGCGCCACGGTGCCATGCGCCCCGTGCACCCACAATGATTGCAATCAGCCATGGTGTTTTTTTCACCGCCGGCTGCCGGGCCTTTTACCGCAAGGCTCCGCGCCACCTATCCACAGCTTGGTTCAGCATCATTCCACAGCCGGTGTGGAAAACCGGCGGGAGGTGGCCGTATTGGGTGCCTGGCAGCGGAACATGCGCTGCCGTCACACGGGCCGACCGGCCGTGACGGTTTTTTCACCACCACCTCATGGACCTTGTGGCACAAGCACTGCGAGGGCCTATCCACAGGTTTTCGCGCACCCCGTCCACACCGGGTGTGGAGAACCGCGTATCGGCCTGCTGCTGGCCGTGCGCCCCGTGCGCGCGCTACCCTTGTCTCCCCTGAATACACTGCGGTGGAAGGCGTCCGCCCCACCCGAAGCAATGAAAAGCATCGAGCATCGAGACTTCACCCTGTCGCCGGAAGACAACGAACGGCTGGCCAACCTGTGTGGCCCGTTCGACGGTCATCTGCGGCAGATCGAACTGAAACTCGGCGTGGAAATCGCCAACCGTGGCTTCGTGTTCCGCATCAGCGGGCCGAACGAGGCCATCGTCGAGGCGCAGAAGCTGGTCGAGGCACTGTACGCCGAGACCACCGAGACCACCTTCGACAACCACGCCATCCACCTGCGCCTGGCGCAGGCCAATGTCGAGCAGATCGCCGAGCGCTCCTATGAAGCACAGGAGGTGGCGATCAAGGTCAAGCGCGGCACGGTACGCGGGCGCGGTGCCAACCAGGCCCGCTACCTGCACCAGATCGCTACCCACGACATCAACTTCGGCATCGGGCCGGCCGGCACCGGCAAGACCTTCCTGGCCGTGGCCAGCGCGGTCGAAGCACTGAACGAATCGCGGGTGCAGCGGCTGATCCTGGTCCGCCCCGCAGTGGAAGCCGGCGAGAAGCTGGGCTTCCTGCCCGGCGACCTGAGCCAGAAGGTCGATCCCTACCTGCGACCGCTGTACGACGCCCTGTACGAGATGATGGGCGTGGAGAAGGTGGTCAAGCTGCTGGAAAGGAACGTCATCGAGATCGCGCCGCTGGCCTATATGCGCGGCCGCACGCTCAACGATGCGTTCGTGATCCTGGACGAAGCACAGAACACCACCATCGAGCAGATGAAGATGTTCCTGACCCGCCTGGGCTACGGCTCCACGGCGGTGGTCACCGGTGACCTGACCCAGACCGACCTGCCCAAGCACGTGAAGTCGGGCCTGCGCGATGCCATCGATGTGCTGCGCGACGTGGAGGGTGTCAGCTTCACCTTCTTTGAATCGCGCGACGTGGTCCGCCACCCGCTGGTCGCGCGCATCGTCAGCGCCTACGACCGCCGCGACCTGCATCAGATCCAACCTGGAGCAACTCCATGACCCGTGGTCCCGTGCGACTGGACGTCGCCGTCAGTTATGCCCTGCCGCGTGCCGGCCTGCCGGCGGCAGTGAGCTTCCGCAAGTGGGTGGCTGCCGCGCTGAAGGGCCGCATCCGCGAGGCCGACCTGGCCATCCGCGTGGTCGACGCCAAGGAAGGCCAGTCGTTGAACCGCCACTACCGTGGCAAGGACTACGCCACCAACGTGCTCAGCTTCCCGGCCGAGGTGCCCGAAGGCCTGCCCAAGGGCGTCAAGTTCCCGCTGCTCGGCGATCTGGTGATCTGTGCACCGGTCGTAGCGCGGGAGGCCGACGAACAGGGCAAGGCGCTCAACGCCCACTACGCGCACCTGACCGTGCACGGCGTGCTGCACCTGCTCGGCTGGGACCACGAGGACGACAAGGAAGCCGAAGCGATGGAACAGCTGGAACGCGAGATCCTGGCCGAGCTGGGCATCGACGACCCGTACGCGGGCGAGCGCTGACACCGGGCTCTGTTCCGAGCCCACGCACTCACGGAAGAGGAGCGCAGCATGTCCCTGCCCGCACTTGTGCTTGCCGCGCTACTGCAGTCCGGGGCTGGCCTGATGCCCGATCCTGACCGTCCCTCACCGTTCCCCACCAGTAACAGCGAGGCCGACATCACCGCAAAGATCGCCGAACTACGGGCGTTCTTTGGCAGCAACGAGCGCGACACCCGCAATACCGTCGCCACCGCCCAGCAACGGGCGCTGATCGACCGCCTGGAAGCCCGGCACGCGGCCCGCCTGGCCGGCCTCTGGGTGGACAATGCGACGGGCTGGAACGTTGTGGTGCGACTGACAGGCGCCGCACCCGAGGCCGATGAGACACACACAGGGGCGGATGGCCCGCAACGTGTGCACTACATCACCGGCGCCGCGATGACCGAAGCGGAGATGGAGCGCCGCCTGCATGCACAGCGGGACTGGCTGCGGGCCCAGCTGCCCGACTTGTTCGGCTATAGCCTGGATGTCAAGACCGGGGAGCTGGAGGTGGAACTCCGGGATACCCCAGCCAACCGCGCAACGGCGGCGACCGTGCGCGACCACCTGCAGGTGCAACTGGGCTACCCGGTCAGGCTGCGCTGGTATCCGGCGACATCGCAGCGGCGATCCCCCTGACCAACGTGGCCTGCGGGCGCCGGTCCGCGCGCTGCGCTATTGTTCGCCGCCAGGCATGGGGCGCAAGGAAACCAAGGATGACCTCGGACAACGGCTCGATGATGTTTACGCTCGGCGTGGGTCTTTTCGCCGTGCTGCTGGCGCTTGGCGCCTATGCCGTGCGCCGCATCAGCGCCCGCGACCCCAGCGGCAGGCATTGGCTGCTGCGCAGCCTGGCCCTGCTGTCGCCCCTCTGCCTGCTGACCGGCGCGGCGATCGGCCTGATCGGCCCGCATCTCAATGGCGAGCGGGAACCGGCCCATGCCCCCGGACTGTGGGGGGCGTCGATGATCCTGGTACTGGCGGGTGCGCTGACCCTGCCGGTGCTGTGGCGGATGCTGGTGCATCGGCACCTCGGCCGCCCGGCCAACGCGCTGCCGTTCTTCCACGCCAGCCGGTCCTCGCTGCTGGTGCTGTTCGTGCTGGCCCTGATCTACCTGAAAGCGAGCGGCAAGGCGATGGACGAGCTGATGCCCTGGCTGACCGGTCCGGGCCTGTGGCCGGCCGCCGTGCGTGCCGCAGCGCAAGCCATGCAGATCGCCATGACCTCGGTGGTGCTCACCCTGTCATTGATGGTGATACGGGCCTTGATGATCGCATTCGCCCGCCGTCTCACCGCACCGTTCAGGCGTACGCCGGAGCTATGATGGCCGCCCTCCGCCTGCGGAAACCGCTCGTGTCATTGCGCTGCTGCCTGCCCCTGCTGTGTGCCCTTGCGGCCCAGCCTGCCTTCGCCTCCAGCCTTGATCTCCCGGCCCTGATCGAATGCCGCCAGGGCGTGGCCGACCAGGCCGCGCTGGCGCCGTTGCTGGCCGACCCGCTGAAGGCCGTGGCCCAGGGCCTGCAGCCGCTGCCGCAGGGCAACCAGTTCATGAGCGAGTACCGCCTGGCCCAGCCGATCAGCGTGTTCGGCGTGAGCACCGAGCGGGTGGCGGTGGCCGGTGCCAGCGTCATGGCCGTCCTCGACCAGGCCGACCCACGGCCGCTGGCCAAGCGCCTGGCGCTGGAAACCGGCTACGACCAGGATGGCAAGTTCATGGCCGGCCGCGAGGTGGTCAGCCGCGATGTGACCGACGCGCGGACCGGCGAGGCCCAGATCGAGTCGATCATCCTCAGCGTCTCCACCGTGGCCTCCCACCCCGGCAAGACCCTGGCCGGCTGCACCTACAGCCTGGATCTGCCCGAGGAAGCGGCAGCCCCGGGCTCCCCTGCCCCGGCCACCGGCAGTCACTGACAGGCCGCCACATCCTGCTAGACTTGGGCCAACGCCCGGCCTGCCGGGTGCCTTTTTTCCAGAGATGTCAGAAGACGACAGTAGTAGCTCCCCTGCGGAGCACAGTGAAAAGAAGCGCGGCTGGCTTGAACGCCTGACCTCCGCCTTCTCCGGCGAACCCCATACCCGCGACGAGCTGGTCGCTGTCCTGCACACCGCGCAGGAAGAGGGTCTGATCGCCGCCGATACCCTGAAGATGATGGAAGGCGCCATTTCGGTAGCCGAGCTGACCGTGGGCGACGTGATGATCTCGCGCTCGCAGATGGTCTCGCTGCCGGTCGAAGCGCCCTTCCTGGAACTGATGAAGCAGGTGGTCGAATCCGGCCATTCGCGCTTCCCGGTGCACGGCGAAAACAAGGACGACATCCTCGGCATCCTGCTGGCCAAGGACCTGCTGCGCGGCGTGGTTGCCGACAACGGCCCGGCCAACGTGCGCGAGCTGCTGCGCCCGGCGGTACTGATCCCGGAGGCGAAGAAGCTCAACGTGCTGCTGAAGGAGTTCCGCCTGTCGCGCAACCACATGGCCATCGTGGTGGACGAGTACGGCGGTGTCGCCGGCCTGGTCACCATCGAGGACGTGCTGGAACAGATCGTCGGCGAGATCGATGACGAGCATGACGAGGCCGAGGATCCTTCCGCGCAGATCGCGATCCAGTCCGACGGCCAGTACGTGGTCGACGCGCTGACCCCGATCGGCGACTTCAACGAACGCTTCGGTGCCACCTTCTCCGACGAGGACTACGACACCATCGGTGGCCTGGTCACCGAGGCCGTGGGCCACCTGCCGGAAGTCGGGGACGAACTGGCGCTGGACCGCTTCATGTTCCGCGTGGCCCGCGCAGATGCGCGCCGGGTGCAGGCCTTCCATGTGACCGTGCTGCCGCCGGACGCGCAGGACGACGCTTGAAGCGCCGCGGCCCCATCCTGGCACTGCGCCTGACGCTGTGGCTGGCACTATGCGTGCTGGCCATGACCCTGCCGCTGGCCGCCTTCGCGCAGCCGGTGGCGGCCACACCTGCTGCGCCCGGCACCGGTGCCGAGGCCCCTGCCCCGCGCATCGGCGTGGTCACCATGCAGCCGGGCACGGTGTTCTTCGAACGCTTCGGCCACGACGCCATCGTCGTGGCCGATCCGCTCAGCGGCGAAGCGACCTCGTACAACTTCGGCTACTTCGATCCGTCCGAAGACGATTTCATCAGCCGCTTCGCACGCGGCGACATGATGTATTACCTGGTGGCGTTGCCGCTGCAGCAGGACCTGTCCTACTACGACGAGACCGGCCGTGGCGCCAGCGTGCAGTGGCTGGACCTGCGCCCCGACCAGGCCCGCTCGCTGGCCGCCGACCTGGCCGAACGGGCCAAACCGGAAAACGCGCGCTACCACTACGATTACTACACCGCCAACTGCGCCACGATGGTGCGCGACACCGTGGACAAGGCACTGGGTGGCGGCCTGCAGTCACAGCTGGCCGGCCGCTCGCGCGGCAACACCTACCGCAGCGAATCGGTGCGCCTGGCCTCGCCGGCGCCGTGGATGTGGCTGGGCTTCGACGTCGGCCTGGGGCCGTTCGCCGACCAGCCGCTGTCGCGCTGGCAGGAGGCGTTCGTGCCGATGCGCCTGGCCGATGCCCTGCGCCAGGCGCGCAACAGCGATGGCCGGCCGCTGGTGCAGTCCGAACAGGAACTGCTGCCGCACCGCATCGCCCCGGAGCCGAAGGAGTTCGCGCGCCGTTGGTGGCCGTGGCTGCTGTGCGGCCTGGTGATCGCCGCCGGCGTGCTGGCGCTGCGTCGCCGTCCGCGCCTGCTGGCCGGGCTGGCGCTGCCGTTCTGGCTGCTGTGTGCCCTGTTCGGTGGCGTGCTGGTGTTCCTGTGGGGCTTCAGCATCCACTACGCCGCGTGGGCCAACCGCAACCTGCTGCTGCTTTCGCCGCTGGCCGTGCTGCTGCTGCCGGGTGCGATCGCGCTGCTGCGCCGGCGCGTGCCGGGCCGCATGTTCAGGGTGGTGCTGTGGCTGCTGGCAGTGCAGGCCGTGGCCGCGCTGGTGCTGCACTGGCTGAGCCTGCAGGCGCAGTACAACGTGCAGTGGATCGTGCTGCTGCTGCCGGTGCACGTCGCCCTGGCGTGGGTGCTGGCGCGTCGTCCTCACTTGTCCGAAACACGGCCCTGACGCACGATGGCGGGCATGTCATTGCCCGCCTCCGCTTCCGCCCCGGCTTCGGCCAACCCTACCTGCGTCATCAACTGCGTCCACTACGATGACGAGGGCAAGCGCCACGACATCAGCCTGGACGCCATCAGCGATGTCATTGCCAGCGGCAACGGCTTCGTCTGGGTCGGCCTGTACGACCCCAACGAAGACGTGCTGCTGAAACTGCAGGAAGAATTCTGCCTGCACGACCTGGCCATCGAGGATGCGCGCAATGCGCACCAGCGCCCCAAGGTCGAGACCTACGGCAATTCGCTGTTCGTGGTGGTGACCACCGCGCAGATGGTCGACGAGCGCATCCAGTATGGCGAAACCCATGCCTTCCTCGGCCCGCGCTTCCTGGTGACGGTGCGCCACGGCGCCTCGTTGTCCTACGCCCCGGTACGTGCACGCGTGGAGCGCGAGCCGCAGCTGCTGAAGATGGGCCCGTCGTACTGCCTGTACGCGGTGACCGACTTCGTGGTCGACAACTACCTGCCCATCGTGCACCGCTTCCGCGACACCCTGGACCTGCTGGAAAAGGACATCTTCGCCGACACCTACAAGCGCAGCACGGTGGTGCGGCTGTATGAGCTCAAGCGCGAACTGAACAAGATGCGCATGGCGGTGGCACCGCTGCAGGATGTGCTGGCCCAGATCCGCCGCTACCAGGGCGATCTGATTCCCGACGAAGTGAAGCTGTACGTGCGTGATGTGCATGACCATGCGGTGCGCATCAGCGATGTGATCGACACCCTGCGCGAGATGCTGGGCACCGCGCTGAGCGTGAACCTTTCGCTGGTGACACTGGCGCAGGGCGAGACGGTGAAGCGACTGGGTGCCTGGGCCGCGCTGCTGGCCGCGCCGACACTGATCACCAGCTGGTACGGCATGAACTTCAGCCACATGCCGGAGCTGAGCGAGCCGTGGTCGTACCCGTTGATGATCGTTGGCGTGGGCGGTGTGTGCGTGGGCTTGTACCGGTTGTTCAAGCGCGCGAAGTGGTTGTAGAGCGTATCGACCAACGGTCGATACCTACCGGACCCGGGGACCAACGGTCGATACCCACCCAACCGGTAGGCCACGACCGTTGGTCGTGGCACATCGGATGATCCATCAAGCCACGTAGACGGTCTTGATGTTCATGAACTCATGGATGCCGTGGTCGGCCAGTTCGCGACCAAAACCCGACTGCTTGCTGCCGCCGAATGGCAGCCGCGCATCGCTCTTGACGATGGCGTTGACGAACGCGGCACCGCATTCCATGCGCTGGGCAAAGCCTTCGCCGCGCACCGGGTCGCGCGTCCACACGCTGCCGCCCAGGCCGAAACGGGTGTCGTTGGCCACGCGCAGTGCCTCGGCCTCATCCTTCACCCGGATCACCGCGGCAACCGGACCGAACAGTTCTTCATCGTAGGCCGGCATGCCCGGGCCGACCTGGTCGAGCACCGTGGCCGGATAACCGGCATGCGTACCGGCAATCGGCTCGCCACCGACCAGCACGCGTGCGCCCTTGGCGACGCTGGCCTGCACCTGCTTGTGCAGTTCGTCACGCAGGTCGGCGCGCGCCATTGGCGCCAGCGTGGTGCCCCGCTCATCGGGATCGCCGTACTGGCGCTCACCCGCCGCTTCCACAAAGCGACGGGTGAATTCATCGGCCACCGCATCGACCACGATGAAGCGCTTGGCCGCGATGCAGGTCTGCCCGCTGTTGTCGAAGCGTGACTTCACTGCCGCCGCCACGGTCTTGTCGAGGTCGGCATCGTCGAGCACCACGAAGGCATCGCTTCCACCCAGCTCCATCACCGACTTCTTCAACTGGTTGCCGGCGTTGGAGGCGATCGAGCGCCCTGCCCGCTCGCTGCCGGTCAGCGTCACCGCCTTCACCCGTGCGTCGCGCAGCACGTCGGCGGCCTGGTCGTTGTCGATGTGCAGAACGTCGAACACGCCGTCCGGCAGGCCACCATCACGGCACACCGCCAGAATCAGGTCGGCACACTGCGGTACGTTGCTGGCGTGTTTCAGCAGGGCCACGTTGCCGGCCATGAACGCCGGGGCGAGGAAGCGGAACACCTGCCAGATCGGGAAATTCCACGGCATCACCGCGAACACGCAGCCGATCGGCTCGTAGCGCACGTAGCTGCGCTGGGCTTCGGTGTCGATCAGCTGCGGCTTGAGGTAGTCGGCAGCATGGTCGGCGTAGTACTCGCAGGCGGCCGCGCACTTGTCGACCTCGGCCAGCGCCTCGGCCTTGAGCTTGCCCATCTCGTGGGTCATCGCCTGCTGCAGATCGTCACGACGCGTGCGCAGCTGCGCGGCGATCCGGCGCAGGATGGCGCCCCGCTCCTGCAGTGAGCGCTCGGCCCAGCCCGGGAACGCCTCGGCGGCGGCCTGCAGGCGCTGCTCGATGTCGGCAGCGCCCATCAATTCATGGCGGTAGGTCACCTGTCCGGTGGCCGGGTCGACGATCTCGACGGTCATGGGGGATCTCCTTCTGGAAGACCCCCATTGTGCGCCGCCGGCCGTGAGCCGGATGTTGCCGGTGCTGTCGACAGGCCGTGTGCTCAGCCGTTGTCCTGGCGCGCCAGCTGCAGGTCGCGCTGGCGCCGCTTCTCCGCACGCGCATTGATGTACCAGCCGATCACCGCGGCGATCGACACCGCCGACACCAGCAGCGTGGCCAACGCATTGATCTTCGGGCTGATGCCCATGCGCACCGAAGCGAACACCTTCATCGGCAGCGTGGTCGAGCCCGGCGTGGCGACGAAGCTCGCCACCACCACGTCATCCAGCGACAGGGTGAAGGCCAGCAGCCAGCCCGCCACCAGCGCCGGCGCGATGATCGGCAGGGTGATGCGGCCGAACACGGTCAGCCGGCTCGCGCCCAGGTCCATCGCCGCTTCTTCCAGCGACAGGTCCATTTCCTGCAGGCGCGAGGACACCACCACCGTGACGAAGCACAGCGTGAAGGTGACGTGCGCGATCCAGATCGTGGTCAGGCCGCGTGCCGGGAAGCCGGGAATCGCGCCCATCGAGGCCAGCAGCGCCATCAGCGAGAAGCCCAGGATCACGTCCGGCATCACCAGCGGTGCAGTGACCAGCGCACCGAAGAGCGGCTTGCCGCGGAAGCGCTTGAAGCGGGTCATCACCATGGCCGCCAGCGTGCCCAGCACGGTGGCGGTGCAGGCGGTCCAGAACGCAACCACCAGGCTGGTCCACATCGCATCCATCAGCGCGCGGTCGGCGAACAGGTCGCTGTAGGCACGGGTGGAGAATCCGGCCCAGACCATCGCCAGCCGCGAGCTGTTGAACGAATAGAACATCAACAGCAGGATCGGCAGGTACAGGAAGGCGAAGCCGAGCAGCAGCACGCCCAACCCCAGGCCCTTGGCAGTACGCGGGCTCATGCCTGCTTCCCTTCCAGCAGGCGCTGCTGGGAACGGTTGAACAGCAGGATCGGCACCAGCAGCAACAGGATCATCGCCACCGCCATCGCCGAGGCGCCCGGCCAGTTACGGTTGTTGAAGAACTCGTTCCACAGCTGGCGGCCCACCATCAGCGTCTCCGAGCCACCCAGCATTTCCGGGATCACGAATTCACCGATCGCCGGAATCATCACCAGCATGCAACCGGCGATGATGCCCGCCTTCGACAACGGCAGGGTGATGCGCAGGAACGCCTGCCACGGCTTGGCGCCAAGGTCGTAGGCCGCTTCCAGCAGCCGGTGGTCATGCTTGACCAGGTTGGCGTACAGCGGCAGCACCATGAACGGCAGGTAGCAGTAGACGATGCCGATGTAGGCGGCGGTCGGGGTGTCGATCAGCTGTAGTTTCGGCAGGCCCATCGACGTCATCAGCGACTGCAGACCGGTGAACTGCAGGAACTGGTCGAGCAGGCCATTTCGGTCCAGGATCGCCTTCCACGCGTACACGCGGATCAGGAACGAGGTCCACGACGGCAGCACCACCAGCATCATCGCCACGTTGCGTGCGGCCGGCGACAGGCGGGCGATGGCATAGGCCATCGGGTAGCCGATCAGCAGAGTCAGGAAGGTGGAAATCGCCGCGATCTTGATCGAGCTCAGGAACGCCTGCGCATAGATCGAATCGCGGAACAGCGCCAGGTAGTTTTCCAGGTTCAGCTTCAGCGAGAAGCCGCCGTCCACGTACTGCAGCAGCCAGGTATACGGCGGCGAGCCGACCCGGCTGAGCGAGAAGCTGATCATCAGCACGATCAGGAACGGCACTGCGAAGAACAGCAGCAGCCACAGGTACGGAATGCCGATCACCGTGGCACGCAGCCCCGGCAGCCAGCGCTTCAGGCCGGCCGTGCTCATGAGGTCAGCACCACGCCGTCGTTGTCGCGCCAGTGCACCCACACGCTGTCGCCCCAGGTGAGGCCATCGCTGGCCCAGCGCTGCGAATTGGCGAAATTGGCCAGTACCTTGGCACCGCTGGGCAGGCGCACGTGGTAGACCGAGTGGCTGCCGAAGTAGGCGATGTCCTCGATCACGCCCTGGGCCTTGTTGGTGTGCCCTTCCGGCTCGTCCTTGCCGATCATCACCTTCTCCGGGCGCAGTGCGAACGCGACTGGCTGCCCTTCATAACCGGTGATGCCGTGCGCGATGTAGATCGGCGCCGGGAACAGCGGCGAACGCACGGTCACGTACTCGGGCAGGTCCTCGTCGATCACCCCGTCGAACAGGTTGACCGAGCCGATGAACTCGGCGACGAAGCGGTTGGCCGGCTGCTCGTAGACCTCGTCGGGCTTGCCGACCTGCTGGATCCAGCCGGCATCCATCACCGCGATGCGGGTGGCCATGGTCATCGCTTCTTCCTGGTCATGGGTGACCATCACGCAGGTCACGCCCGACGATTCGATGATGCTGACCAGTTCCAGCTGCATCTGCGAGCGCAGCTTCTTGTCCAGCGCGCCCATCGGCTCGTCCAGCAGCAGCAGCTTCGGCCCCTTGGCCAGCGACCGCGCCAGCGCCACGCGCTGCTGCTGGCCACCGGACAGCTGGTGCGGCTTGCGCTTGCCCAGATGGCCCATCTGCACCAGGTCCAGCATTTCGCCGACGCGCTTGCTGATCGCGTCCTTGCCCAGGCCGTCCTGCTTCAGGCCGAAGGCGATGTTCTGCTCGACCGTCATGTGCGGGAACAGGGCGTAGGACTGGAACATCATGTTGACCGGCCGCTGGTACGGCGGCAGCGCGTCCAGGCGCTGGCCATCGAGGGTGATGCTGCCCTTGGTGGGCGTCTCGAAGCCGCCGAGGCAGCGCAGCAGGGTCGATTTGCCACTGCCGGAGCCACCGAGCAGGGCAAAGATCTCGCCCTTGCGCACGTCCAGATTGACGTCGTCGACGGCGACAAAACCGTCGAATTCCTTGCGCAAATCACGAATGGAGAGATAGCCGGGCGCACCGGTCGTGTCGACGACGGCGGCTACCGGCTGGGCTTCAACGGGCATGGGGGCTCCGGGAGCGGGCGGTGGACAGCGGCCGCCATTCTAACGGCCGGGGGCCGAAGGGGATATGACGGCGACGGGCGGAAGCCGCCAGCGGCCCGCTCCCGGGCTGCAGGGGGTGTCGGTTTTACCCCGCCATCAGGGCCCGTCCGCGCAAAAGGCCGGGGCTGCCCGATCGCGCCTGCGGCGTCCCGGCCAGACACCACGGGCAACGACCCGATCTGCAACGTTTTTCGGAGCGGGATCTGTTGAAGGCCCGGGGCATCCCCCGCGCAATGGCCCGGATCAAGGCCTTGCATGGACCCATCCCGTTGATTCCCCCCGTCAGCCCCTCCGCTCTCCCTTCCCGTCCGTCGTCATCCGTGCCCGCAGGGCTGCCGCTGGCCATCATCGGCGCCGGCCAGGCCGGGTTGTCCCTCAGCGCACTCCTGCAGGAGGCCGGCGTCGAGCATCGCGTGCTGGAGGCCGAAACCGTGGGCGCCAGCTGGCAGCGGCGCTGGGATTCGTTCCAGACCAACACCGCCAACGCGACCATGGCCCTGCACGGTCATGCCTATTCGGGCGATGACCCGGAAGGCTTCATGGGCGCCCCGGAGGTGATCCGCCGGCTCCGCGACTATGCCGACGAGCGCGTGTTGCCGATCAGCGAAGGGTGCGCGGTACATCGGGTCGCGCCCGAGTGCGGCAGCTATGCCATCGACAGCAGCCAGGGGCTGATCCATGCCCGCGCGGTGGTGGTGGCGACCGGTGAGTACCGCCGTGCGCGGATGCCCCGGGTCCCCTTCGCGCCCGCGCTCGGCCTTGCCGTGCTGCACTCGGGCGACTACCGCAGTGCCCGCCAGCTGCCCGATGGCGCCGTGCTGGTCATCGGCGGTGGGCAGTCCGGCGCGCAGATCGCCCAGGACCTGCGCGACAGCGGTCGCAACGTGTACTGGTCACTGGCCCAGCGTCATTCGCATACCCGCCGGCTGCGCGGCAAGGACTCGATGACCTGGTGGGACATGGCCGGGCGCATCCACCAGCATGTGAGTGAAGCGGCGGGCGTGCTGGCCGGGGAACCGGATGCGCTGCGCAAGGCGCGTACCGCGGAGTTCCCGCTCATTTCCGGCAAGGGAAGCGGCGGCCTCGGCAGCTCGATCAGCCTGCTGGCGATGCACCGCGCGGGCATCAGGCTGCTGGGCCGGTTGCAGGGCTTCGATGGAAGCATCGCCCGCTTCGCCGATGTCCGCCCGCAGCTGCGTACCGCGATCGAGGCGACGCGGGCCGAATACGCCTATCTCGATTCGCTGGCCAGCGCGTACTACGCCACGCGTCCCGAGCCACGCACCGACGATGCCCGCTACATTCCGGAGGAGGTCTATCTGCACTGGGAACCGGACGCATCCCCGCGCGAACTGGACCTGCGGCCCGCGGGCATCCGCTCGGTGGTGCTGGCCACCGGCTTCGTCGCCGAATGGCCCTGGCTCGACGTACCGGGCGCGCTGGATGCACATGGCTACCCGCTGGGCGAGTTCGGTGTTTCACCGCAACCGGGGCTGTTCTTCATCGGCATGCACAACCTGCAGCGGATGAGTTCGTCGTTCCTGTGCAACGGCGGTCGCGATGCACGCGACCTGCTGCCTGCCATCCTGCAGCACCTTGGCCGGAGCGACAGGGTCGACTCCGACGCAGGGTAAGGCAGCCGCCGGGCATGGCCCGGCGCTACCCGCGCCGCTTACCGGCCGGTCTTCACCTCGGTCCACAGCCGGGTGTAGAGCTTGTCGGTCTCCGGCGTGTTGATCGAGTACGTGAACATCTTCTCGGCCACATCGGCCGGCGGGTAGATGGTCGGGTCGGTACGGATCGCCTCGTCCACCAGCGGGGTCGCGGTCGGCACCGGGTTGGCGTAATGGATGAAGTTGGTGTTGGCCGCTGCAACCTTCGGCTGCAGCAGGTAGTTGATGAACGCGTACGCGGCTTCCGGATGCTTGGCGTCCTTCGGGATTGCCAGCATGTCGAACCACTGCGGTGCGCCTTCCTTCGGGATCGAGTAGGCCACGTGCACGCCATTGCTGGCTTCCTCGGCACGGTCGCGGGCCTGGATGATGTCACCCGACCAGCCGACCACCAGGCAGGTACCGCCATTGGCCAGCGAACCCACGTACTGCGAGGAGTGGAAGTTCTGCACGTACGGGCGGATCGACTTCAGCAGGTCGGCCGCCTTCTGCAGCTCGGCCGGGTCGCCGCTGTGCGGGTCCAGGCCCAGGTAGTGCAGCGCGATCGGAATCATGTCCGCCGGCGTGTCCAGGATGGTCACGCCGCAGTCCTTCATCTTGCTGATGTTCTCCGGCTTGAACACCAGGTCCCAGCTGTTGGCGATGTCGGTGCTGCCACCGAAACGCTGCTTCAGCATCTCCACGTTGTAGCCGATGCCGGTGGTGCCGATCATGTACGGCACGCCGTACTGGTTGCCCGGGTCCTGGGTGGCGATGCGCTTCATCACCGCCGGATCGAGGTTGGCCAGGTTCGGGATCCTGCTCTTGTCCAGCGGCAGGAACACGCCGGCCTGGATCTGGCGCCCGAAGAAGTTCAGGGTCGGCACCACCACGTCGTAGCCGCTGTTGCCGGCCAGCAGCTTGGTCTCGACCATCTCATCGCTGTCGAACACATCGTAGGTCACCTTGATGCCGCTCTCCTTCTCGAAGGTCGGGATGGTGTCCTCGGCGATGTAGTCGCTGTAGTTGTAGACGTTCAGGACCTGGCTGTCCTGCGCGCCGCCGTTGCCACCGCCACAGGCGGCAAGCATGGCGGAGGCCAGGCCGAGCGTGAGGATACGCAGCTTCATCGGGTGCTCCAGAATGCGGGAAGGGGGGCCGGCGGGGCCGGCGACGGGTGCCAGCCTACCCCCCGGCGGCGGATTTTTCTATTCCAGATGCTCAGACGTTCAGCAGCAGGAACTCGCGCTCCCACGAGCTGATGACACGGAAAAAGGTCTCGTATTCCTTGCGCTTCACCGAGATGTAGGCTCGGCAGAAGCGCTCGCCCAGCAGGGCCTGCAGCTCGCTGCACTGCTCCAGGCCATCCAGCGCTTCGCCCAGCGAGCGCGGCAGGTTGTAGCCCAGTTCCTTGGCACTGCCGGTGACCGGCGCGTCTGGTGCCAGCCGCTCGCGGATGCCAAGCAGGCCGCAGGCCAGGGTCGCGGCCATCGCCAGGTAGGGATTGGCGTCGGAGCCGGCGAAACGGCTCTCCACGCGCATGTTTTCCGGCGTATCCAGCGGCACGCGCAGGCCGCAGGTACGGTTGTCGAAGCCCCAGTGCACGTTGCTCGGCGAGACTTCGCCGAACACCAGCCGGCGGTAGGAATTCACGTTCGGCGCGAAGAACGCCATCGCCTGCGGCGCGTACTTCTGCAGGCCGCCCAGATAGTGGCCGAACACCGGACTGAACTCGCCTTCAGCATCGGTATCGCCAGCGAACACATTGCTGCCGTCACTCACCCGCACCAGGCTCTGGTGGATGTGCATGGCACTGCCCGGCTCGTTCTCCATCGGCTTGGCCAGGAACGTTGCATACACGCCGTGGCGCATCGCCGCCTCGCGCATGGTGCGCTTGAACAGGAACACCTGGTCGGCCAGGTCCATCGCATTGGCGTGGGTGAAATTGACCTCCAGCTGCGCCGCGCCGGACTCATGGATCAACGTGTCCACGTCCAGCTTCATCGCATCGGCGTAGTCGTACATCAGGTCGAGGATCGGGTCGAACTCGTTGACCGCATCGATCGAGTACGACTGCCGCGCCGTTTCCGGGCGGCCGGAGCGTCCGGCCGGAGGCAGCAGCGGGAAATCCGGGTCGGTGTTCTTCTGCACCAGGAAGAACTCCAGCTCCGGCGCCACCACCGGGCGCAGGCCCAGTTCGGCATACCCGGCCAGCACGCGGCGCAGCACGTTGCGTGGTGCCAGCTCGTGCGGCTCGCCGTTCTTGGTGTAGCAGTCGTGGATGACCTGCGCGGTGGCGTCGGCCGCCCACGGCACCATGCGCACCGTGTCAGGATCGGGGCGCAGCATCATGTCCGAGTCCGACGGCGAGGTCAGCTCGTAATAGTCATCAGGGAACTCGCCGGTGACGGTGGTGGCGAAGATGCCTTCGGGCAGCCGCGTACCGTAGTCGTGCGAGAACTTGTCGGCGGGAATGATCTTGCCGCGCGCGTTGCCGGTGATATCCGGCACCAGGCATTCGACCTCGGTGATGCGCCGCTCCTTCAGCCAGCGCAGCAGGCTGCTTTCCTGCGGTGCGGGGGGCGTAGCCGTCTTGCGCGGGCGCGTTCGGGAACTCATCGGGAATCCAGTCGGTTCTGTTGGTGCTGCCGGCAAGCTTGGCCGAACGCACGGAAAATAGCGTGATAGAACGGCGAATCCATGACACGCCACTCCGGGTGCCACTGTACGCCGAGCACGAAACGATGGCGTGGGCTGCGCGCCGCCTCGACCAGTCCATCATCGGCCACGGCCTCGACCTGCAGCCCATGCGCCAGTCGATCGATGCCCTGCCCGTGAACCGAATTGACCTGTGCGCGGTCGCCGCCCTGCCATTGCGCCATCCAGCCATCAGCCGCCAGGGCGACCGCATGGGCCGACCCATACTGCACCTCAACCGGCACCTGCGGGTCTTCACGATGATCCGACAGACCCGGTACCGCGTGCACCTGCGGATGCAGCGTGCCACCCAGCGCAACGTTCAGCTCCTGGAAGCCGCGGCAGATCGCCAGCACCGGCAGGTCCAACGCCAGCGCCTCGTGCAGCAGTGCGAAGGCGCTGGCATCGCGGGCCGGATCATGCGGGTTCCCCGGCCAACTGCGGCCGCCTTCATAGTGCTGCGGTTCGATGTTGCTGACCGCACCGGTCAGCAGCAGGCCATCGAGCCCGCGCAACCACTCCGCGGCCGGCAACGGCGGCTGCAGGCTGGGCAGGACCACCGGGGTTGCTCCGGCTGCCTCCACCAACGCGCGCACGTACTTCTCGCCGACCACCGCGAAACGATGATGGCCGAGCACGGTGCTGTCGGTGGGCAGGCCCACCCAGGGCAGGCGGTGCATGGGAAAACTCCTTGGCGTGCCGACACGTTACCCGTCGCCCGGCGAATGCGGCAAGTCGTCGCCGTCACGCCACGGCCGTCGCGCATCGGTGAAACTATGCGGGTGAACGCTGATCGACCTGCCCCGCTCCGTCCTGCCGCCCTGCGCCCGCGAGGCCAGCAGTGAGCGCCGCCTTCCCGCCCAGCTGGTACGCAGCCAGCCTGCCCGAGCCGCCTGCACTGCCTCCATTGCAGGGTGACGTACACGCCGATGTCGCGGTGCTCGGCGCCGGCTATACCGGCCTCACTGCTGCCCTGGAACTGGCCGCGCGCGGCCAGCGCGTGGTGCTGCTGGAAGCGCAGCGGATCGGCTGGGGCGCCTCCGGCCGCAATGGCGGCCAGGCACTGGTCGGCTACGGCTGCGAGGTGGACGAACTGGAGCGGCAGTTGGGTCGCGACGATGCACGCCACCTGTTCGACTGGTCGCGCGACGCGGTGCAGGCGATGCGCACCCGCATCGATCGCCACCGCATCGACTGCCATTGGGTTGAAGGCCACGCCAGCGTCGCCATCCGTGAACGCCACGAGCGCGACCTGCAGGCCAACTGCGAGCACCTGCAACGGCATTACGACTACCCCATGCAGTGGTGGAGCCGTGACGCCCTGCGCGCGCAGCTGGACAGCCCGCGCTATCGAGCCGCGATGTTCGACCCGCTCAGCGCGCACCTGCACCCGCTGGCGTACGCGCGCGGCCTGGCCGCTGCAGCGCGTGCGGCGGGAGTGGTCATCCACGAGGATTCGCCCGTGGTGCGCATCCAGCGCGGAGCGCAGCCGAGCCTGCACACTGCCCAGGGCCGCGTGCGCGCCGCACACCTGGTGGTGGCCGGCAACGCCTGGCTGCAGGGCCTGCTGCCCGAGCTGGAGCGGCGGATCATGCCGGTGGGCACCTACATCGGTGCCAGTGAGCCACTGGGTGCCGAACGTGCCCGCGCCCTGATCGGCAACAACATGGCCGTGGCCGACACCGCCTGGGCACTGGACTACTTCCGCCTCAGCCACGACCACCGCCTGCTGTTCGGCGGCCGCGCCAGCTACTCGGCACTGCCCCCGCCCGGCCTGCGCGGGGTGATGCAGCGGCGCATGCACCAGGTGTTCCCGCAGCTGGCAGACGTGGCGCTGGAGCAGGTCTGGGGGGGCTACGTGGACATCACCCGCAACCGCGCACCCCACTGGGGCCGGCTGGACGGCAATCTGTACTTCGCGCAGGGGTTCTCCGGCCATGGCGTCGCCGCCGCCGGGCTGGCCGGCGAGGTGATCGCCGCCGCCATCGCCGGCCAGAGCGAGCGCCTGGACGTGTTCCAGCGCCTGCGTCATGCGCCCTTCCCCGGCGGCCGGCTGCTGCGCACGCCGCTGCTGGTGGCGGCGATGTCGTGGTACAAGCTGCGGGATGCGTTGTGGTAGCGGGCCCCTTCCCAGCCACATAATCGGCGCAGGAGCTGGGGGAGCACGTGGATGCAGTGGTGGAAGGACGGCCTGCAGGTGAAGATACGCGTCAGCCCCGAGGGGCTGGTGCTGGCGCTGCTCTATGCCATCGCCTGCTGGGGCGCGCGCAAGCTGTCATTGGACCAGTTCTTCCTGCCTGCCGGCGTGCGGGTGGCCGCGCTGTTGCTGTGCCCGCCCCGTCTTTGGCCCTACCTGCTGATTGGTGAATACGCCTACTTCGCGCATCTGCGCATCCCGCTGATCAGCAAATACAACCTGACCTGGGTGATCCTGGCCTCGGTATTCCTGATGCCTGCCGTGATGCTGATCGTGCGCCTGCACCGGAGACTGCTGGCACGTACCACGATCGTCGGCGTGATCTCCATCGCGGCATGCGCCGCGACGGTCATCAGCCTGCTCAACCTGGGAATCTCGTACCTGCTCTGGGCCCCGTTGCATGAAGAGACATTTCTCACCAATGTGCTGCGCTATGCGCTGGGCGACTTCACCGGCATCCTGATCCTCGCGCCTCTGGCATTGCTGTGGATACGCCGCGCCGAGGAAAAATGGACAACCCGGTCTGTTGCGGCCACGGTCGCAGCACTCGGCGCCATGCTGGTCATCGGCCTGCAGGCGACGCCGGTACCTGCCTCGATCACGGCCCCTGGTTCGCTGCAGTTGTTGTTGATCCTGCCTATTCCCGCAATCGCCCTGACCTGCCTGCTGGGATGGCGCGGTGCGGCCATCGGTGTCGCCGCCGTGAACATGATCCTTGGCCTGAGCGCGCCTGCCGACCACCCGACGGCATTCGATCCGGCCACCTTCGCCACCCAGCAGGCCATGGCCATCGCCAGCATCGCCCTGCTGCTGCTCGGTGCGCGCATCACCCACTTCCAGAGCCAGCACCGGTTGCGCGAGGAAGATGGCAGAGCGGCCCTGCAGCTTGCGCGGAATTCCCATCTGGCCAGCGAGATGGACCTGCGCGAACGGGCGGCGCACCTGCGCCAGCTGGGCGATGGCATGGACCTGTCCCTGAATGAAATGGTGAACTGGCTGCATGCCCAGGGTCATCACGCCGTGGCCGACAGCCTGCGGCATACCTCGGAGGTGCATTCACGCCTGTTCCGGGCCCAGGCCAGCATGATCTATCCCGCCGCCCTGGAACAGCTGGGCCTGTACGTGGCATTGCAGGCAGGTGGGGTGCGCGAGGCATGGAATGCTACGCATCGAATCGGCCAGCCGAGGTTGACGGGGGACCCCTGCGCGCTCGGGGTCGGCCTGCAGCTCGCTGCCTATCGACTCGTGGTCGATGCGGTATCGCTTCTATTGAAATGCGAGTCTGGACAGATCTCGGTCAGTATCCGCTGCGGAAGTTCCATCCGGAAGCGTGGTGCCTTCATCTGCGTGGCTCTTCTGGACCGCCACGAATCACTGGGAAGCCGGGCAAAGGAACTGGCAAACGAGCAGCTGCTGGGCCGGGTCCTCGCACACGCGGGCCACATGGACTTGAGTGGTAACAGGCTCAGGATGGTGTTGACCGAAGCACGGGAAGCTCCCCGCCAGGCAGGCGCTCCTGAAGCCGTGAAGGAAAGCACACGCTCCATCGACCCTGGCGCCCCCCGGGCCGCGATCTGACGTTCCCAATGAAAGGAGATGCAGATCACTACTCGAAAGTGATCTTTGGTCGGCGCCGAACCCACCCCGTCAGGATCCGGCGCCGGCGTGCAATTGCGCCCCCATGCTTCTATCGATACTGTCAACCAATGGCGCGTCATGGCGCGTTCAAGCAACCCGCACAGCCGCTGCCATGTCACGAGCAAGGGAGGCTCGGGTTTGGACCGATTCAAAAAGGCAGTTGAACTGAGCTTCCGTATCCGGCCAGCCGGGATCGCCCTCGCGGCCGTCTATGCGCTGAGCTGCCTCGGTTCGCGTCAGTTCTCGCTGGATCAGTTCTTCCTGCCGGCGGGCATCCGTGCAGCGGCACTGCTGATCGTCCCGACCCGCCTGTGGCCCTATCTGCTGCTGGGCGAGTACGCGTACTTCGCAACGCTGCGCATCCCCATGATCGACACCTATGGCCTGGACTGGGTCATCCTGGCTTCGACACTGCTGATGCCGATGGCGATGCTGGTGGTCTACCTGCATCGGATGAGAATGCCGTCCGAAGCAGCTACCGGTCTCTGGCTGCTGTCGTTGTCATTCTGCACGGCACTGTTCGTCCCGGGTCTCAACCTGGGCATTTCATATGTCCTGTGGTCGAACCCACCACCCAGCAATCTGCTGGACGCGGTCGACCGGACGATCTTTGGCCACTTCGCCGCCATCATCACCCTGGTGCCGTTGGCATTCCTCTGGTCGCGACGGCAGGCCGATCCCGGTTGGAGCGACCGTTTCGTCGCCCCTACCGCCTCCGCGATCCTGGTGATGCTGGTGCTGGGCCTGTGCATGCAATTGACAAGTGCCGGTGCCCATACGACACGCACACACATGGTGCTGCTGGCCGCCCTGCCCGCCATCGCCCTGACCTTCATGCATGGGTGGCGCGGTGCGGCCATCGCGATTCCGTTGTTGAACCTCCCCCTGCACGGCGCGACGCCCAGCACCGGCCTGCCCTCCTCATTCGACCTGGGCACGTTCGCCACCCAACAGAACATGGCGGTGATGAGTGTCGCACTGCTGGCACTCGGTTCCAGCATCAGCTACCACCATCAGCGCGCCCGGTCCCGCGGCCTGGCCGAGGCAACCACACTGCGCCTGGCACGCGGCTCGCATCAGACCAGCGAGCGTGAGCTGCGTGAACGGGCCGTCCACCTGAAACATCTGGGAGAGGGCATGGACAGTTCGCTCAGCGAGATGGTCAGCTGGCTGAAGTCCCAAGGCCACCATGCGGTCGCAAACAGCCTGCAGCATGCGTCGTCGGTGCATTCACGCCTGTTCCGTGAACAGGCCAGCCTGGTCTATCCCACTGGACTGGAACAGGTCGGGCTCTACATCGCGCTGCAAGCCGGCGGTGCATACGAAATCTGGAACAACACGCATCGCGTCATTCCGCCCAGGCTGGCGGGCAATCCCTGCCTGCTGACCGTGGATCTGCAACTGGCCATCTATCGCTCGCTGATCGAGGCGGTTTCACTTCTGCTCGAGCTGGAGACCGGGCAGGTCTGCGTGCGCGCCCGAAGCGGTCGGGCAGGCAAACGTCGCGGCATTGTTGCTGTGGTGAGCCTGCTCGACCGTGGTTGCACGCTATCGACGCGCACCACCCACCAGGCCGTCGAGCGCCTGGCCGGGCGGATGCTTGCCTACGGCGGAACAGTCCACTGCCGGGGCAATCGGCTGCGACTGGTCCTGCATGAACCAATCACCCACGCGTCGCCCGCGGCGGCCTGACACGCAATCCTGCCCGGCGCGTAGCGTTCGCAGCTAAAGTTGCAGCCGAAACCGCCGCTATCCGTGCCGAGCCCCTCCCTCGTGAGCCACCGCATCATGCCCGTCCTGCCGCAGGCCGCCGTCGATGGCGACCTGGCCGATCCGCTGCCGCAGCGGATCCTGCTGGTCGAAAACTCCCGTGCCTTCACCGGCATGCTGCGCGAGGCCATCGAGCAGCGCCTGGAGCTACCGGTGGTGATCGCCTCCACCCTGGCCGAGGCCGACCGCCTGCTGAACGAAGGTGGCGGCTGGTTCCTGGTACTGACCGGGCTGGTCCTGGCCGATGGCGACCGCGACGCGGTGGTCGAGTTCTTCCTCAAGCGCAACCTGCCCACCGTGGTGGTCAGCGGCGTCTACGACGAAGACCTGCGCAAGCGCGTGCTGCAGCAGCAGATCATCGACTATGTGCTGAAGAACACGCCCGGCAGCATCGATTACCTGGTGTGGCTGGTGCAGCGGCTGGAACGCAACCGGCGCATCGCCGCGCTGGTGGTGGACGACTCACCGTCCGCACGCGGTTATGCCGCAGCCTTGCTGCGCATGTATGGGCACGAGGTGCACGAGGCGGCCGATGGCAATGAGGGCCTGGCTGCAATTGAGGCGCATCCGGCGATCCGCCTCGCCGTGGTCGACCAGGAAATGCCAGGCATGCAGGGCGTGGAGTTCACCCGCCGCCTGCGCACCCTGCGCTCGCGCGACAAGGTGGCGGTGATCGGTATCTCCGGCAATACCGATGCGTCGTTGATCCCGCGCTTCCTGAAGAACGGCGCCAACGATTTCCTGCGCAAGCCGTTCTCACGCGAGGAGTTTTTCTGCCGGGTCTCGCAGAATGTGGACCAGCTGGAGCTGATCGGCACCCTGCAGGACCTGGCCACCCGGGATTTCCTTACCGGGCTGCCCAACCGGCGCTGCTTCCTCGAGCAGAGCCAGCGCCAGCTGCCGCAACTGCAGCTGCACGGGCAGTGCGTGGCGGTGGCGATGATCGACATCGACCACTTCAAGCACATCAACGACACCCATGGCCACGAAGCCGGCGACGATGCCTTGCGCGCGGTGGCCAGCGCGGTGGCCGCGCACGCGCGCAGCCAGGACCTGATCGCACGCTTCGGCGGCGAGGAGTTCTGCCTTCTGGTGCCGGACATGGAGCAGGACGAGGCACTGCTGTACTTCGAGGAACTGCGCCAGCGCATCGCCGCGCTGGAGGTCGACATCGGCACCGCAACCCTGCGCATGACCGTCAGCATCGGCCTGTGCTGCCTGCGCCCGCAGCGCGATGCACTGCACCGGCTGATCTCCGAAGCCGACCGCCAGCTGTACCTGGCCAAGGCCGGTGGCCGCAACCGGGTCAGCTGCACCACGGTGGCCAGCCCACTGCGCCCACGCGAACCGGCGCTGCCCTGACCGCTGCGCTTTGATCCAGATCAACGCCGCCCGCGCAGGGCGGCTCTACAGTCGGCCCCGACATACGCATGAAGGGGAGCCGGGGATGGCACTACTGGTCTGGCAGGACGATCTGAACATCGGCATCGATGTGATCGACCAACAACACCGCCGCATCATCGAGATGCTCAACCACCTGCACGTGGCCCAGGCCAGCATGCAGCGTGCCGCGGTGGGTGAAGTGATCGACGAGGTGGTGGACTACACCATGTCGCACTTCGCGTTCGAGGAAGAGCTGATGGAAGAAGCGGGCTACCCGTTCTGTGCCGCGCACAAGCGCGTGCATGAGGTCTTCATCAAGCGGGTATCGGAGTACCGCATGCGCTTCCAGGCCGGCGAGGACATCAGCGACGAACTGCGCACCATGCTCTCGCGCTGGCTGTTCAACCACATCCGCGGCGACGACCAGGCCTATGCCGAGCAGGTCAAGGCGCACCTGAACCAGTTCGCCCGCGAACACCAGGGCGGTGGCTGGCTGGGTCGCACGCTCAAGCGCTTCTTTGGTTGAGCCGCAGCGCGCGCCGGTGCAGTGCCACCAGCGCGCACAGGGTGGCAACCGCGGTCAGGCACAGGTAGTAGCCCACCGCGACCAGGCCGAATCGCTCGGCCAGCCAGGTCGCCAGATACGGGGCAGGTGCCGCACCGAGGATGCCGGCCAGGTTGAATGACAGCGAAGCACCGGTGTAGCGGACCTCCACCGGGTAGATCTCGGCCAGGAAGGTGCCGCAGGGGCCATAGGTCAGGCCCATCAGGAACAGACCCAGGCACAGGAAGGCGGTGACCAGCCATGGGCTGTGCGGCTGGAACAACGGCGCGAACAGTACGCCGAAGCCGATGATCAGCACGCTGGCGACGATCATGGTGCGACGCGTGCCCCAGCGGTCGCCATAGCGTGCCGACAGCGGGATGCCCAGTGCGAAGAACAGCATGCCGACCATCTGCATCAGCAGGAACTGCTCGCGGCTGTAGCCCAGCACCGCCGTGCCGTGGCCCAGGCTGAACACGGTCATCAGGTAGAACAGCACGAAGGTGGCGAAGGCGCCCAGGGTGCCCAGCAGCATCGGCACCGGATGGTCACGCAGCACCGTCCACATCGGCAGCCGTACTGGCGCCTTGCGCTCCAGTGCCTTCTTGAAGTCGGGCGTCTCGTGGATGTTCAGCCGCACCCACAGTCCCAGACCCACCAGCAGCGCGCTGGCCACGAACGGAATGCGCCAGCCCCACTGCAGGAAGTCGTCCTGGCTCAGGCAGCGGCCGAGCACCAGGAAAATGCCGGCCGACAGCAGGAAGCCAAGCGGCGCACCCAGCTGCGGGAACATGCCATACCAGGCGCGCTTGCCCGGCGGTGCGTTCTCAGTGGCCAGCAGCACCGCCCCGCCCCACTCGCCGCCCAGCCCCAAGCCCTGGCCGAAGCGGCACAGCGCCAGCAACGCGGGGGCCCACAGGCCAATCTGGGCATGGGTGGGCAACAGGCCGATCAGCACCGTGGACAGGCCCATGGTCAGCAGCGCGGCCACCAGCGTGGCCTTGCGGCCGATACGGTCACCGAAGTGGCCGAACACTGCCGAGCCCACCGGGCGCGCGATGAACGCGACCGCGAACGTTGCCAGTGACTGCAGCAGCGCCGCCTGTTCGCTGCTGTCCGGGAAGAACAGGTGCGGGAACACCAGCACTGCTGCCGTGGCGTAGATGTAGAAATCGAAGAATTCGATGGTGGTGCCGATCAGGCTGGCCAGCAGGACACGACGGGGGGAATTCACGGGTGGCGCGGCAGCAGCGATCGTCGACATCGGCAGTACGGATAACGGTAGATCGGCCGATTCTGCCACGGGGCGGTGGTCGCACGGGGCGATGGTTTCAGCCGACACCGAT
The DNA here is from genome assembly GCF_030291095.1 of Stenotrophomonas sp. 59. Taxonomy (NCBI): domain Bacteria; kingdom Pseudomonadati; phylum Pseudomonadota; class Gammaproteobacteria; order Lysobacterales; family Lysobacteraceae; genus Stenotrophomonas; species Stenotrophomonas sp. 59. The sequence continues at coordinate 1,534,929 of NZ_CP127408.1, read as the reverse complement.
GCCAACGAATTTTTTCCTGCCGCCCGCTAGGCTGCGCCACCGGTCCCTGCATGGATGCCTTGCCGATGGCTGCAGTCGCGTTGTCGTGGTCCGATTCGCCGAAGCTGCCGCGGATGGCGGCGTGGCTGGTGGTACTGCTGGTGCATGGAGGGCTCACTCTGTGGCTGCTGGACAGCGGCCGGATCGAACTGCGTAGCGGCGAGGGCCCACGGATCATGCTGCGCTGGCTGCCACCGGAACTGCCGACGCCGGTAGCCAAGCAGCCCACCTTGCCCTCCGCACAGATGACGCGTCCGGCCGCATCGGTGATGCCCCGCCCTGCCCCGGTTGCGCAGGCAGACAGCGCCCAGCCTGCTGCGGAGGACGCGGCTGCGGTGGCGCCACTGATCCTGAGTCTGCCTGCGGGCAGCATCGACGGTGGTGACGGCATCAGCGCCGCAGGTATCGCTCCCCGCCTGATCGGCCGCCGCGAGGTGCATCCCGCGTTCGCACCGCGCCGCAACTACTTCCGCATCCGTCGGCAGATGAGCCCCGAGCAGATCGTGCATGGCGTGGCGCAACTGCTGGGGCTGTGGCCACCGGGGTACATCGTCGACCCGTGCGAGCTGGGCAAGCAGGACATGGACTATTTCCAGAACGCCGTTGAGGAGGACGACCGCGAACTGCTGCGTGCGGCGGTGCTGCAGGTGAGCGCGCGTTGCCGGTAGCTCGACGGCTGTCTGCCTTCTGTAGAGCCGAGCCATGCTCGGCTGCATCTCGCGAAGAGCAGTCGAGCATGGCTCGACTCTACAAAGAGCAAACAGCAGCCGAGCATGGCTCGGCTCTACGAAAAGCGCTCGGCAAGCGCGTCGTTACAACTGGATCCAGGTGGCCTTGATCTCGCTGTACTTGTCGAACGCGTGCAACGATTTGTCACGCCCGTTGCCGGACTGCTTGTAGCCACCGAACGGGGCGGTCATGTCACCACCATCCCAACCATTCACCCACACGCTGCCGGCGCGCAGCTGGCGTGCGACACGATGGGCGCGGCCCAGGTCACGCGTCCACAGGCCCGCCGCCAATCCATAACGGCTGTCGTTGGCCACGCGCACCGCTTCGGCCTCGTCGTCGAAACCAAGCACGGCCAGCACTGGCCCGAACACTTCCTCGTGTGCCAACGCGTGGTCCGGACGCACCTGGTCGAATACTGTGGGCTGCACATAGCAGCCGCCGGCCTCCACCTCGGCCCGATGGCCGCCCAGCAGCAGACGAGCGCCCTCGCCTTCGGCACGGGCGATATCGGCCAGCACCTTGTCCACGTGCGCGGCGTCGACCAGCGCGCCCATCGGTGCATCGGCCTCCAGTGGATGGCGGGGCTGCATGTGCTGGCCATAGGCAATCACCTGGTGCACGAAGTCCTCACGGATCGAGCGCTGCACCAGCAGCCGCGAGCCGGCGGTGCAGACTTCGCCCTGGTTGAAGAAGATGCCCTGCGCCACGGCCTTGGCCGCTGCGTCCAGGTCCGGGGCGTCGGCGAACACCAGGTGTGGGCTCTTGCCACCGCATTCCAGCCAGACCCGCTTGAGGTTGGACCGTCCCGCATACTCCAGCAGCTTCGCGCCGGTGGCGGTGGAACCGGTGAAGGCCAGCACGTCCACGTCCATATGCAGTGCCAAGGGCTCGCCCACGCGCGTACCATGGCCGGGCAGCACGTTCAGCACTCCGTCCGGCAGGCCCGCCGCGGCGGCCAGCGCCGCCAGCCGCAACGCCGACAGGGGCGAACGCTCGGACGGCTTGAGCACCACCGAATTGCCCATCGCCAGTGCCGGGGCGATCTTCCAGCAAGCCATCAGCAGCGGGAAGTTCCACGGCACGATCGCCGCCACCACGCCGGCAGCCTCGCGCGTGACCAGGCCGAGTTCATGCGGTCCGGTGGGTGCGATTTCGCCGTACAGCTTGTCCACGGCCTCGGCGGTCCAGGCCAGGCAGCGCACCACGCCGGGCAGGTCGATGCGGCGTGAATCGCGCACCGGCTTGCCCATGTCCAGGGTTTCCAGCAAGGCAAGCTCGTCGGCGTGTTTTTCCACCAGCCCCGCCAGGGCCAACAGCACGCGCTTGCGATGGGCCGGGCTGGCCTGCGACCAGTGGCCCGCATCGAAGGCACGCCGCGCCGCCCGCACTGCGCGCTCCACGTCCTGTGCGTCGCAGTCGGCGACCGCCGCCAGCACGCGGCCATCAATCGGGCTGATGCAGTCGAAGCGCGCACCGTTGGCAGCATCGACGTAGCGGCCATCGATGAATGCCTGGGTCGGCATCGAAAGCTGCTGGGCCAGTGCCTGCCAGTGGCTGCGGTCGGGAAAGTCGGCCATGCCGGGCTCCTCGGAACAGTTTCCCCGGTTATACCGGCGTGGCCGCGACTCCGCCGTGACGTGGCTGCGCTACATTCTCCCCATCGGACCCGATGGAGCTGGCATGAAGCGTTCCGCGAGCGACCTGCACGATCTGGCTACCCAACGCCCGGAGTCATTGGAGGCGTACTGGATGCCGTTCACCGCCAACCGCCAGTACAAGGCAGCGCCGCGTGTGCTGGTGCGTGCCGAGGGCATGCACTACGAGGATGTCGACGGCCGCCAGATCCTCGATGGCACGGCCGGCCTCTGGTGCTGCAACGCGGGCCATGCACGGCCGCGCATCGTCGAGGCCATCGTCGAGCAGGCGCGCACGCTCGACTACTCGCCCGCCTTCCAGATGGGCTCGCCGCCGGCATTCGCGCTGGCGCAGCGGCTGGCCGCATTGGCACCAACGCCCCTGAACCATGTGTTCTTCACCAGCTCCGGCTCGGAGGCGGTGGATACCGCGATGAAGATCGTGCTGGCCTACCACCGCCAGCGCGGCGAGGGCCAGCGCACGCGCTTCATCAGCCGCGAGAAGGCCTACCACGGCGTCGGCTTCGGCGGCATGGCACTCGGCGGCCTGCCCAACAACCGCAGGGCGTTCGGCCTGCAGCTGGGCGGCGTGGACTACCTGCGCCACACCCTGGACCTGCAGCGCAATGCGTTCAGCAGAGGCCTGCCGCGCCAGGGCGCTGAACTGGCCGACGATCTGGAGCGGCTGATCGCGCTGCATGACGCCTCGACCATCGCGGCGGTCTTCGTCGAGCCCATCGCTGGGTCCGCCGGCGTGATCCTGCCGGCGCCGGGCTACCTGCAGCGCCTGCGCGAGCTGTGCGATCACCACGGCATCCTGCTGGTGTTCGATGAGGTCATCACCGGTTTCGGCAGGGTCGGCATGCCCTTCGCCGCACAGCGCTTCGGGGTCACCCCGGACCTGCTGACCTTCGCCAAGGCGGTCAGCAACGGCGCGGTGCCGCTGGGCGGCGTGCTGGCCAGCGATGCGGTGCACGCTACGCTGATGCAGGCGCCGCCGCAGGCCATCGAGCTGTTCCACGGCTATACCTACTCTGGTCACCCGCTGGCCTGTGCGGCCGCGCTGGCCACTCTGGAGGTCTACGCCGAGGAGCGCCTGTTCGAGCGGGCCATCGAACTGGGCGAGTACTGGCAGGAACGGCTGCATGCGCTGCAGGGCCTGCCCAACGTGATCGACATCCGCAACTTCGGGCTGGTCGGGGCCATCGAACTGGCACCACGTCGCGATACCCCGGGCAGCCGGGGCTACGAGGTATTCCGGCGCTGCTTCCACGACGGTGGGCTGCTGGTGCGCTGTACCGGCGACATCATCGCGCTGTCTCCGCCGCTGATCGTGGACAAGGCGCAGATCGACCAGATCGCCGGCACGCTGGGCGAGATGATCCGGGCCACCGCCTGAGCCCGGGCCGGCGGCGGCGAGCGGGTACAATGGGCGGTTCCGCTCCTGCTCGCTGCCGTGCCCATGGATATCGTCGTCAAAGAAGAACTCAAGGCCTATATCGACCCGCTGACCGCGGACGAACATGACGCGCTGGAGCGCAGCATCCTGGCCGAAGGCTGCCGCGATGCACTGGTGCTGTGGGGCGATGTGCTGGTCGATGGCCATAACCGCTTCGGTATCTGCCAGAAGCACGGCCTGCCGTTCAACACCGTGCAGAACACCCGCTTCCAGAGCATGGAAGACGTGCACCTGTGGATGATCGAGCAGCACCTGGGGCGCCGTAGCGTGTCCGACTTCCAGCGCGGCGTGCTGGCGCTGCGCAAGCGCGACATCCTCGCCGCCCGCAAGCAGGTCGAGCAGGCCCAGCTGCAGCGCGAGAGCGATGGCACGGCAGAGATGGCCGATGAAGGCGGTGAAGACAGCCCGCCGTGGGAGCCGGCACCGAAGGTCAGCCGTGCCGAGCTGGCCCGCGAGGCCAAGCTGAGCACCAGCCAGGTCGGCATGATCGAACGCATCCACGCCCAGGCCGCGGCCGAGGTGGTGGAAGCGGTGAAGGCCGGCATGATCTCGATCAGCGCCGCCGCGGCCGTGGCCGACCTGCCTGAAGAAGAACAGCGCGCCGCCGCCGCCGGTGGCAAGGACGAGCTGAAGCAGGCCGCCAAGCGCGTGCGCGAGTCCAAGCGCAAGCCGCGCGCGCCGAAGCCTGAACCGGCCGAGATGGATTTCGAGGAGGCGGATGAGGACGAGATCGCCAGCCGCGATGCCGAAGTGCTGTCCGCACTGGAACAGCTGGGCGAGGATGCACCGGCCCTGCGCCGTCGCGTGGTCGCCCTGACCCGCGAGAACGACACTCTGCGCGCGCAGCTGGCCGCGCTGCGCAAGCAGCTGGAAGCGCTCTGACCCCTTGGGTAGTGCCGGCCGCTGGCCGGCAACCCCATGAACGTATCGGGTGAACTGCAGATGCCGTCCAGCGGCCGGCACTACCCGGCGCTCATTCGGTGGCGGTTAGACTTCCGGCATGACGCCTGCCATCGATCCGCGCCGCGCTCAGCTGCGGCGCCTGAAAGCCCTCGCGCTGGGCCTGCTGCTGTTGATGCTGGCCGGTTTCGCGGTCAGCCACTGGCAGGGTGAACGCGGCATCTGGGCCTGGGTTTCGGCCTTCTGCGAAGCCGCTGCCGTGGGCGCGCTGGCCGACTGGTTCGCCGTGGTCGCGCTGTTCCGGCGGCCGATGGGCCTGCCGATTCCGCACACCGCGATCATCCCGCGCAGCAAGGAGCGCATCGGCGACAGCCTGGCGCTGTTCGTGCGCGACCAGTTCCTGGAGCCAGGTGTGCTGCTGGCCAAGCTGCAGGTATTCGATCCGGCCAGCCGCCTCGGCAGCTGGCTGGCCGACCCGGCACGCTCGCGCATGCTGGCCGACATGGCCCGCGGTTGGGCGTTGCAGGCGCTGGATTTCTTCGACGAAACGGCCGTACGCCGGCAGCTGCATGCCTTCGTGGTGCAGCAGTTGCGGCAGTGGAATGCCGCTGCCACTGCCGGTGAACTGCTGGCCCTGCTGACCGCCGATGGCCGCCATCAACGCGTGCTGGACGAGGGCCTGCAGCGGCTGGGCCGCTGGCTGGAACAGCCTGAGGTGAAGGAACGCGCCTCGCAGCTGATCGTGCGCTACATCCAGCGCGAATGGCCGACGCTGTCGAGCACGGTGAACTGGGTCAAGCCGATCGACGAGATCGGCGACAGCCTGGCCGAACGCCTGGCCCGCGCGGTGCTGGAAGAGCTGCAGCAGGTGCTGGCCGAGCCGCAGCATCCGCTGCGCCAGGACTACGAGACCTGGTTGCAGAACTACGTGCAGCGCCTGCGCGAGGATCCGGCGCTGGCCGAGCGCATCGAGCAGCTCAAGCAGGAAATGATCGACCACCCGGCCCTGCAGGAGTACGTGCAGGGGCTGTGGGCGCGCATCCACGCCAGCCTTCGCGCGGACCTGCAGCGCGAGGATTCGGCGCTGGTCGGCCACCTGCAGCGCAGCCTGGGTTCGCTCGGTGCCAGCCTGCAGGCCGACCCGGCGCTGCGCCAGGCACTGAACCAGCATCTGATGGAAGGTGCGCAGCGCCTGACCGGGCGCCTGCGCGAGGGCGTCACCACGCATATCGCGCAGACCGTGAAGGGCTGGGACGAGCGGCACCTGGTCGAACAGCTGGAACTGAGCGTGGGCCGTGACCTGCAGTTCATCCGCTTCAACGGCACCCTGGTCGGCGGGCTGATCGGCCTGCTGCTGCACGCTGCGACGGTCCTTTTCCGCTTCTGAAGCCTCCCTGCACGGGAGCGGGCGCCGTCACGCTTGATTAACGAAATGCGAATGCCTATCATTTGCTAATCGGTTGTACGCTTAGCCAAGCGGGGCACGGAAGCACGCACCCACCCGCCCCTTCGCCCGTGTACATCCCCCGACTACCGGGTCGCCCGCACTGCGCGGGTGGCGCACCGTCGATGGGACTCGCTGGGCGACGTGCGCGGAGCGCACGGCTGCTGCGTCTGCGCATTCCATCGCCTGTTTCGTCCTGCATGGAATCGCACCGATGGCAATGCCGCTGAACCTCCCTCGTCCCTCTCTGCTGGCCCTGGCCGTGACCGCACTGATGATCGCTCCGCTGGCACACGCCGACGGCACCGCCGAATCTTCCGCGCGCACGCTGGACACCGTGAAGGTGACCGCCGATGGCGAGATCCCGAACAGCTACACGGTGAAGAACGCGCGCAGCGCGACCAGGCTGGACCTGTCGTTGCGCGAGACGCCGCAGTCGGTGACCGTGATCACCCGCCAGCGCCTGGACGACATGGGCCTGTTTTCGCTGTCGGACGTGATGGGCCAGGTGACCGGCGTCAGCGTGTCGGTCACCGACAGCGAGCGCATCAACTATGTCTCGCGCGGCTACACCATCGACAATTTCCAGATCGACGGCATGCTCAACACGTTCGGTGGCTCGGTCAAGACCAACACCGACAACGTGATCTACGAGCGCATCGAGGTGATCCGTGGCGCCACCGGCCTGACCACCGGCGCCGGCGATCCCTCCGGCACCATCAGCATGATCCGCAAGCGCCCCACCGATACCTTCCAGATGGGCGCCAACCTCACCGTGGGACGCTGGGGCAACCGCCGCCTGGAAGCCGATCTCGGTGGTCCGGTTGCCTGGGACGGCCGCATCCGTGCGCGCGTGGTCGCAGCCAAGCAGCAGAGCGATTCATTCCGTGATGTCTATTCGCTCGACAAGGATGTGTTCTACGGCATCGTGCAGGCCGACCTGAGCGACAGCACGCTGTTCGAAGTGGGCTACGAATACCAGTCGCCGCGCACCACCGGCGTGACCTGGGGCGTGGTGCCGTACTGGGGCGCCGATGGCACGCCAGCCAACCTGCCTCGCTCGACCAACCTGTCGGCCTCGTGGAGCGCCTGGCCGATCGTGGAGAAGACCAGCTTCGCGCGGCTGGAGCAGCAGCTCGGCAACGGCTGGTCGGTGAAGGGCAATATCAGCCACGCCGTGCGTGATACCGACGGCAGCGTCTGGTACGGCGCCGCCGGCAATCCGCGTGCCGATGGAACCGGCGTCACCGCCTACATCTCGCACTTCAACGAGCACAGCACGATGGACGTGTTCGACGTCAACGTCGGTGGCCCGTTCCAGCTGTTCGGTCGCGAGCATGAACTGGTGTTCGGCCTGGGCCAGTCGGTGCGCAAGGGCGAGTCGGAAGGCATGGACTTCGACTACGACGATGCCTATGCCGTGGTGCCGGACTGGCGCCACTGGACCGGCAATGTGCCGGTGCTGCCGGTGACCCGCCTGGGCAGGCTGTCTTCGCAGAATGAACTGCGCCAGCGCGCAGCCTACGTTGCCGCGCGGCTGCGCCTGGCCGACCCGCTGCTGGCGGTGGTCGGCGCGCGCTACGGCAGCTGGGAAACCCGCAGCTGGGCCTATGGCTACGATGCCAATGGCAACCGCAACCGCACCACCCGCACCGGCTACAGGCCGGACGACATGCTCACCCCGTATGCCGGCCTGGTCTACGACTTCAATTCGATCTTCAGCGGCTATGTCAGCTACACCGACATCTTCAAGCCGCAGAACTACCGCGACCGCAATGGCAACTACCTGGAGCCGGTGGTCGGCAACATGTACGAAGCAGGCGTCAAGGCCGAGTTCTTCGGCGGCCTGCTCAATGCCTCGGCCGCCGTGTTCGAGGGCAAGCAGGACAACGTTGCCGAGATCGATGATTCGGTGCCGGTGAACTCGCTGCCCGATGGCAGCCAGGCCTACCGCTCCACCGGCAAGGGCAACAAGGTCAAGGGCTGGGAGATCGAAACCCAGGGCAGCATCGGCGAGCAGTGGAACGTCTCGGCCGGTTTCGCCCACACCGTCATCCGCAACAAGGATGGCGTGCTGCAGCGGACCACCGCCCCGCAGGATACCTTCCGGCTCAACACCAGCTGGCGCCCTGGCGGTATCGACGGCCGCTTCTGGCTGGGTGGTGGCGTGACCTGGCAGAGCAGCATCTGGAACACCAGCACCAAGCCCGACCGCAGCAAGGCCAGGATCACCCAGGACGCGTTCTACCTGGTCAACCTCGCCGGCGGCTACCGCTTCAACGAGAACTTCAGCGCCCAGCTGAACATCAACAACCTGCTGGACAAGAAGTATTTCAACAACGTCGGTTTCTACAACGGCGTGTACTGGGGCGAACCACGCAATGTCACCGTGACGCTGCGCTGGAAGCTCTGACCCTGATGGATGGCACCGGTTCTGCGACCGGTGCCAGGCCAGGGATGGCCTCCTCCGGCGCACTGCGGTGCGCCGGCCTTCTTCCACTGAAACCTGCAGGAACGCCGTGGACCGCTCGCCCGCAACCGCCAGCCCCCGCACCCTCTTCTCCAACCCGCGCTGGGGCGTGCTGTCACGTTCATTGGCCGCGATCTTCGGCGGCTATGCGCTGGCCTCGGTGACCAGCGTGTTCTGCGCGGTGGCGCTGCCCGGCGCGCGCGGCCAGACCGTGCTGACCGGCATGCTGCTGGCGATCCTGGTCGCCGCCTGTGCCGCACTGTGGGCATTCGCCACCCGCAGCGCACTGCGCGCCTGGGTTGGCATCCTCGCCCCGGCCCTGCTGATGGCAGGCATTGCGCGTCTGATGGGGGCCTGGGCATGAAGAACGGATTCCGCCAATCGATGGCCTGGCTGCACACCTGGACCGGGCTGCTGGTCGGCTGGTTGCTGCTGCTGATCTTCATGGCGGGCACAGCCAGCTATTACCGCGAGGAAATCAGCCGCTGGATGCGCCCGGAGCTGCCGGCCAACAAGGTCAGCATCGATGTGGCCGCGCAGCGCGCGGTGGACTACCTGCAGGCCAATGCCAGCCAGGCCGAGAACTGGTTCGTCACGCTGCCGCAGCCGCGCAACCCGGCCATGCAGATGTTCTGGCGGTTGCCACCGGAGCTGGCCGACCCCAGCCGTGGCCGCCGCGGTGGCTTTGGCGACGCCACGCTGGACCCTAACACCGGCCAGGAATTGAAGGCACGCGAGACCCGCGGCGGCGACTTCTTCTACCGGCTGCACTTCGACCTGCACTACATCCCGGTGCTGTGGGCGCGCTACCTGGTTGGCTTCTGCGCGATGTTCATGCTGGTGGCGATCATCACCGGCGTCATCACCCACAAGAAAATCTTCAAGGACTTCTTCACCTTCCGCAAGGACAAGGGCCTGCGCTCCTGGCTGGATTTCCACAACGTCAGCGCAGTGATGGCGCTGCCGTACCACGCGATGATCACCTACACCGGCATCGTCACCCTGATGATCATGTACCTGCCTTGGGGCGTGAAGGTGGCCTATCCGCAGGACGAGGACAAATTCTTCTTCGAGGCCTTCGGCGGCATGCCGGAGGTGACGGCGCCGGCCGAAGGACGCGCCACCCCGCTGCCGATCGCACAGCTGCTGGACAGCGCACGCGCGCATTGGCACGGCGTGGAAGTGGCCGGCTTCACCGTGTCCAACCCGGGCGCGGCCAATGCGGTGATCGACATCCGCCAGCGCGACGGCAAGCGACTGTCCACCGACACCCCGGCCGTGCGCTACAACATGGTCAGCGGTGCGCTGCTGGAAGAAACACCGCCTTCCGGTGGCGCCACCGCCACCCGTGGCGTGCTGTACGGCCTGCACCTGGCCCGCTTCGCCGACTGGGGCCTGCGCGCGTTGTTCTTCCTGTCCGGCCTGGTCGGCTGCCTGATGGTGGCCAGCGGCGTGGTGCTGTGGGCGGTGAAGGAACGGCCAAAGCATGCCAAGAGTGGACGCACCGGCTTCGGCCTGCGCCTGGTCGATGCGCTGAACATCGGCACCGTGGCCGGCCTGCCGATTGCCTTCGCGGCGTACTTCTGGGGCAACCGCCTGCTGCCGCTGGACATCGCCGAGCGCTCCAGCGCCGAGGCCAACGTGTTCTTCTACGCCTGGGGCGCGGCGTTGCTGGCCGCCTTCATCTGGCCCAAGCGGATGATGTGGGCATGGCAGCTGTACCTGGGCGCGGCCGCGTTCGCGCTGGTGCCGGTGGTCAACGCGCTGACCACGCATGCTCACCTCGGCGTCACCCTGCGCAACGGTGACTGGGTGCTGGCCGGCGTTGATCTGTCGATGATTGCCTTCGGCGCGATGCTGGCGATGTGCGGCTGGCGCATGCAGCGCTGGACGCCACCGCTGAGTGCGGCCGAGAAGAAGAAACGTGCGGCCGCTGCGGCTGCACCGAAGGCATCGGTGGACGCTGCAGAAACGACCGAAGCGGAGGCCAGCGCATGATGCTGCTGGCGCTGACGCTCTCATTCTCTGCGTTCACCGCGCTGTCGCTGGCGATGGAGAAGCACCAGCACGACCTGCATGGCAAGGCCGCTGCCGCACCGGCACGGCGCACGCAATGGCGGGTGCTGGGCTGGGCGCTGCTGACGGTGACCTTCGCACTGTGCGTGGCCGACCACGGCTGGGCGATGGGCCCGGTGCTGTGGCTGGGCGCGATGACCGTGGGCGGCGTGGTGCTGTCGTTCGGGTTGTATCCGTACCGGCCGACGTGGATCGCGCCGCTGGCGATCGCGCTGCCGGTGCTGGGGCTGGTGGTGGCGTTGCTGTAACCGCCATCCACGCATGGCGTGGATCTACCGGACCCACGCTCGCCGGGCATGGCCCGGCGCTACTGTTCTGCGCGCACGTGGGTAGTGCCGGCCGCTGGCCGGCATCCCCTTTCGGCTGGAATCACCCCAACCGCTTCAGTTCCCACGCGCGGTGGATGCGCGCATTGCGCTCGAAGTCCGGGCCGATGGTGCGCGCGGTGATCTCGCGGCACTGGGCGAACTCGGCGATGGCGTTCTCTTCCAGCTTGAAGCGGCGGAAGTTGTTGGAGAAGTACAGCACGCCGCCGGGCGCCAGTCGTGCCACCGCCGCACGCAGCAGCTTCAGCTGCTCGCGCTGCACGTCGAAATCGTCGGCGCGCGCGGAGTTGGAGAACGTCGGCGGATCGCAGAAGATCACGTCGTACTGCCCACGGTCGCCTTCCAGCCAGGCCATTGCATCGGCCTGCACCAGCAGGTGCTGGTTGCCGCCCTGCCCGTTCAACGCCAGGTTGTCGTAGCACCACTGCAGATAGGTCGCCGACAGGTCGACGCTGGTGGTGCTGGCGGCACCGGCCACGGCGGCCTGCACGCTGGCCACGCCGGTGTAGCAGAACAGGTTGAGGAAACGCTTGCCACGCACCTGCTCGGCCATCATCCGGCGCAGCGGGCGGTGGTCGAGGAACAGGCCGGTATCCAGGTAATCGAACAGGTTCACCTGCAGCAGCGCGTTGTTCTCCCGCACCACGATGAACTCATCACGCTGCTCGAAGCGGCCGTACTTGCTGCCGCCCTTGCCGCGCTCGCGCGACTTCATCGAGACCTGCTCCGGCGGCACACCGAACACTTCACGCGCGGCGGCCAGCAGCTCGTTGCGACGACGGCGCACGTCGTTCTCCGGAATCGCGGCAGGTGCGGCGTATTCCTGCACATGCAGGAAAGTGCGGCGCTTGCCACCGTCTTCCTCGTAGACGTCGATGGCCGCCGCATACTCCGGCAGGTCGGCATCGTAGGCGCGGAAGCAGGTGATGTCCTCGCGGGCGCGCCAGCTCTTGAACTTCTTCAGGTTCTTGCGCAGGCGGTTGGCCACCATCTGCGCGCCTTCGCTCAGCTCGCGCGGCTGCGCCGGATCGCGACCCGGCACGGCGATCGGATCGCAGACGATCAGCGCGCATTCCAGCGCACCGTTGAACATCTGGTACTTCTTGCCGGCGCGCAGGCCGGTGGCGAAGGCCAGTTCGTCGTTGCCGCACAGCAGGCTGGCACGCCACTGCGGCACCGCCTTCTGCAGGGCATTGCCCAGTGCGCGGTACAGCGCCGGGTCGGCGGCCAGGCGCTCGTCGTAGGGCGGGTTGCAGACCACCGCGCCGATCTCCTGTTCGGGCGCAGCCAGTTCGGCCACGTCGGCACGGGTGAAGCGGATCGCGTGGGCGACGCCCGCCACTTCCGCATTCTCGCGTGCGGCCTGGATCGCGCTCGGGTCGATGTCGCTGCCGTGGATGACCGGCTTCAGCGCAGCCAGGCCGGCGGCCTCGCGTTCGCGCGCTTCGCTCTGGATCGCCTTCCAGGCGGCCTTGTCGAAGCCCAGCCAGCGGCTCGGCGGCAGGCTGCCATGGCGCATCAGGCCGGGGGCGACGTCCGCGGCCATCAGCGCGCCTTCGATCAGCAGCGTGCCGCTGCCGCACATCGGGTCCAGCAGGCCACCACCGGCGGCATGCAGGCGCGGCCACTGCGCGCGCAGCAGCAGCGCGGCGGCCAGGTTTTCCTTCAGCGGTGCCTCGTGGGCGGCACCACGCCAGCCACGGCGGTGCAGCGGGCCACCGCCGAGGTCGATCGACAGCGAGGCACGGCCCTTGCGCAGCGACAGGTTGACGCGCACGTCCGGCAGGTCGGTGTTGACCGACGGGCGCTCCAGGCCTTCATCGCGCATGCGGTCGACGATGGCGTCCTTGATCCGCTGTGCGGCGAAGCGCGCGTGGGTGATCTTGTCGCCGGACACGTGCGCGTCCACCGCCAGGGTCATCTCCGGCTTGATGTGCTCGTGCCACGGCAGCGCACGCACGCCGTCGTACAGGGCCTGTTCGTCCGGGCACTCGAATTCGTCGATCGGCCACAGCACGCGGCTGGCCAGGCGCGACCACATCACGATCCGCAGCGCCTGCTCCAGTTCGCCCTCGGCATTGACGCCGGCAATGGTGGCAGTGGCCTTGCCAAGGCCCAGGGCCGACAGTTCATCGGCAAGCAGGTATTCCAGGCCCTTGGCACAGGAGACGAAGAATTTCACGGGATCGGTTCGCAGGTGGTCGGGCGCGGCACAAGGGCCGGGCCGGTCGGAAAGGAGGGCCGCAAGCACGGCCAGCAGGCCCGCGCCGGGAGCGGCGGGGCTGCCATTGTAGTCAAAGCGGGCGGGCGCGCCGTGCGCCCGGGCTTCACAGTTGCCGCAGCAGGCGCTCGAAGGCCTGCGCGGAGGCCTCCACATGGTGTTCCAGGCGGTGGCCGTCATCGACCAGAAGCAGCTGCGCTGCGCGCGCCTGCGCCCAGGCGATGACCCCGGCGGCCGGGACCACATCGTCGTGCCAGGCCTGCACCACCATGGTCGGCACCGCGGCGGCATCCAGCGCCGGCATCGGGCCCATGGTGGTCGGCGGCACCATCAGGAACAGGCCGGCCACCGGCACCTGCAGCGAGGCGATGGCGGAGATGTAGGCGCCCAGGCTGGAGCCGGCCAGCACCACCGGACCCTGCCGGGCGGCGATGGCGGCGCGCTCGACCAGGCGGCGCAGGCGGGTCGGCACGTCGCCTACCCGGCTGACCTCGCTCATGGCGTCCAGGTCGGTGTAGTCGGGGCGCTCGTGGGTCCAGCCCAGGCGCTGTGCCACCTCGGCGAGCGCGGTGACCTTGGTCGCTTCCGGGCCGCTCTCGAAGCCGTGGGACAGGATGCAGTGGCCGCGGCTCACGCGCAGGCTCCGTGCGCGCGGATCGACAAGGAAAGGGAAGGCAGGTTCATGCCGCAATGCTAGCATCGCCGGATGCCCAACCCGCTCCTGCCCGGCCTGCAGCTGCAGCCCCTGCCCTACGAAGACCGCCTGCCGCTGCGCGACCCGGCCACGCTGGAGACGGTGGTGATCCACTGCACCGAGCTGCCCGATCTGGCGATGGCCCGCGAGTACGGCGAGCGCGTGCTGTACGACAGTGGCGCCGGCAACAGCGGGCATTTCTACATCGACCGCGATGGCCGAGTGGTGCAGTACGTGGCGCCGGAACGGGTGGCCCACCACGTACGCGGCATGAACGCGCATACGCTGGGCATCGAGCTGGTCAACACCGGGCGCTACCCGCACTGGTTCGACAGCCGTCACCAGGCGATGGACGAGGCCTACACCGAGGCGCAGCTGTTGGCCCTGGAGGCGCTGCTGCTGGCGCTGGTGGCGCGCTATCCGTCGCTGCGGCGGATTGCCGGGCATGACCAGCTGGATCGGGAGCAGGTGCCGGCCAGTGATGATCCGGCGCTGACGGTGGCGCGCAAGCGTGATCCGGGGCCGCTGTTCCCGTGGGCGCGGGTGCTGGCGAGGGTGCCACTGCAGCCGGTTGGGTAAGCGGCAGGGCTGCGCCCTGCACCTGCAGAAGCAACGGCCGAAGCAAGGGCAACAGCAGCATTCCGTGGGATGGCGGGGTGGGTCCGGTTGCGAGGGACGCCGTAAACCCATCCCTGGGGGCTTGGCCGCGGCATCCATGCCGCGGACACCCTCGCAACCGGCCCCACCCCGCCTTCGACAGATCTCCGCCGCTGTTGGTAGGTGTCGACCTTGGTCGACACGGTCCATCCACGCCATGCGTGGATGGACGTTGAAGCGATCGGAACGGGCTTTTGTAGCTCGACTGCCCTTTTGCGTGGAAATCGAGACGATAGAGTCAGGCGCCGGTGGCGACCGGGCGGCTGCTGTCGCTGACCCAGCCGCTCCAGGAGTCGGCATAGATGCGCGCACCGCTCAGTCCTGCGCTTTCCATCGCCAGCAGCAGGTGGCAGGCGGTCACGCCGGAGCCACACATCAGCACCACCTGCTGCGGATCGCGGTTGCCGATCACGCCCTGCAGTTCGGCGCGCAGTTCCTGTGCGTCGCGCAGGCGGCCGTCCAGTACGTTCAAGGCGAACGGACGGTTGACCGCGCCCGGCACGTGGCCGGCAACCGGGTCGAGGGGCTCCACTTCGCCGCGGAAACGTTCGCCCGCGCGTGCGTCGACCAACCAGCCCGGTGCATGTTTCAGGCGCGCGGTGATTTCATCGGCGTTGGCGATCTGGGTGGTGTCGAAACGGCCCGGGTAGGCAGGCAGCACCGCCACGTCACTCTGGTCGCTTTCCAGCGCGTGCCCGGCGGTCTGCCAGGCGGCGATACCGCCGTCGAGCACGGCCACCTTGTGGTGACCAATCAGGCGCAGCAGCCACCACAGGCGCGAGGCGGCCATGCTGCCGTCGCTGCCATCGTAGACCACCACCTGGGTGTCGGGGCCGATGCCCCACTGCCCCAGCTTTGCGGCAAAGGCATCGCTGTCCGGCAGTGGATGGCGTCCGTGGCCGACGCACGACAGATCGGACAGGTCACGATTCAGATCGGCATACACCGCACCCGGGATATGACCTGCCAGATACTGGCCACTTCCCGCCTGCGGGTCGGCCAGCGAGGAACGCACATCGACCACCCGCACCGCAGTGCTGGCGGTGGCGCGTGCATCGACCACGCGGATGCCCTCGCCCAACGCGGCAGCCAGGGTGGCGACATCGACCAAGGTGGTCCACGGCGGATCGATCGGGTTCATTGCACTTGCTCCAGGCGGCGACGCAGGTTGTAGAGAATGGCCGCGGTCGCTCCCCAGATGCGCTGGCCGGGCCAGCCGTATTCGAGAACGTGGCGGATGCGGCCGCGATGGTTGATTTCGACCTGGCGCAGGTTGTCCGCCGCCATCAGGTAGTCCAGCGGCACCTCGAACACCTCGGCCACTTCGCTGGGCTGCGGTACCGGCACGAAGTCCGGATCGACCACCGCCACCACCGGAGTGACCCGGTAGCCGGTGATCGTCACGAAGGGATCCAGGTAGCCCAGCGCCTGCACCTGGCCGGGGGCCAGTGCGATTTCTTCCTGGCTCTCGCGCAATGCCGCCGCCAGTGCGTCGCGGTCGTCGGGCTCGGTGCGTCCGCCGGGGAATCCGACCTGGCCACCGTGCGTGCGCAGGGTTTCGGTGCGACGGGTGAGGATCACCTGCGCGCCATTGGCACGCGGCACGATGCCGGCCAGCACCGCCGCTTCCACCGGCGGCCCCGGAGGCAACAGGTCGATCAGTTCGCTGCGGTTCCAGCCATCACCGGCCGGCGGTTCGGCCAGCGGGTGCAGCGCGCGCATCAGCCGTTCGTGGTCGGCCAGCGAACCGCGCAGTGACTGCTGCAGCTGTTGGCGCAATGGCTGCACGCGATGCAGGATGCGGTTGCGTTCGTCATTGCTCATCGACGACCACCGCGCGATTTCGTCGATGTGCCGCCCGCACCCGCTGCACTGCCGGTGCGGATCCAGCATGCACACTCCGATGCAGGGACTTGCGACAACACGCGCCGTTTCTTCCATTGTTTGCACCCGCCAACAGTAGCGCGAATGGGCGGGATTTGCGCGGGTGGCCCGGCCGGACGGTAGAGTCGACTGTTAGTCGACTGCTCTTCCATCTTATTGCGGGGAACCCCGCGCTGCGCGCGATAGTCGACCAACGGTCGACTCTACCGTCAGGGACTGCGCAAACAAAAACGCGCCGGTGGGATCACCGGCGCGTTTGGTTTGCTGCTTCGATTTACTTGACGCTGACCAGCTTGATCTCGAACTGCACAGCCACGTTCGGCGGGAACGGGGTGCGCGGGTCGGCACCGTAGGCCTGGTCCGGCGGCAGGGTGACTTCCCACTTCGAGCCTGCCGGCATCTGCAGCAGGGTCTCGCGCATGGCCTTCATTTCGACTTCGCTGACCTTGATCGACGGGATCTGCTGGGCCGGGCGGGCTTCGGTCGGGCGCTGGCCGTACGGGAACGGACCGGCCACTTCCAGCTGCACGGTGCTGGCCTGGGTCGGCTTGGCACCCTTGCCGGCTTCGATCACGCGGTACTGGACGCCGCTCGGCAGCGACTGCACGCCGGCCTTGGCCTTGTTCGCCGCGATGAACTGATCGCTCTTGGTCTTGTTTTCGGCAGCAGCCTTTTCGTACTCGGCCTTGGCAGCCTGGGCACGGCCCTGCTCGCGCTTCTGGAACGCTTCAACGGCCGGCTTCAGCTGCTCGGCGGTGATCGCCGGCTGCTTCTTGGCGTAGGCATCCTGCAGGCCCTTCACCACCGAGTTGATGTCCAGCTGCTCACCACGACCGGTCAGCTCCGCCAGGTTGTTGCCGTAGTCGTAACCGAAGTAGTAGCTCAGCTTGCCCTTTTCGGACGAAACGTCCTGGGCGAAGGCATTGCCCGTCAGGGCCAGGGCCGCGACGGCGACCGCGATAGAACGCAACTTCATCAAACAGTTCTCCAGGGGTGGTAACTCAGGGACGTTCTGCGCCGCCCTGAGGCGACGGGTTAGGATAACGGGCGCAACGTGTAACCGCTACTCACGATGCAGGCTATGACCCGTCTGCGTTCGCGGAGTTCAATATCACTTTTTTTTAACGTTCCAGGAGTTTCCCCGTGGCCGATGCCCTGATCGCTGTCACCGACGACGGCGCCATCCGCACCGTGACCGTCCAGCGCCCGGACAAGCTCAACGCCCTCAATGCCGCGACCCTGCAGGCCCTGGCCGAGGCCTTCAGTGCTGCCGCCGCAGACCCGGAGGTGCGCGTGGTAGTGCTGACCGGTGCTGGCCCGAAGGCGTTCGTGGCCGGCGCCGACATTGCCGAGATGAACACACTCAGCGCGGTTCAGGGACGTGATTTCTCGCTGCTGGGCCAGGCCCTGATGCGCCAGATCGAGCGCATGCCCAAGCCGGTCATCGCCCGCGTGAACGGTTTCGCGCTGGGCGGCGGTCTGGAACTGGCCATGGCCTGCCACCTGCGCATCGCTGCCGATACCGCCAAAGTCGGCCAACCGGAAATCAATCTCGGCCTGATTCCCGGCTTCGGCGGCAGCCAGCGCCTGCTGCGCCTGTGCGGCCGTGCCGCCACCCTGGAGCTCTGCCTGCTGGGTGCGCCGATCAACGCCGCACGCGCGCTGGAACTGGGGATCGTCAACGAAGTGGTGCCGGCCGACGCGCTGGACAATCGCGTGAATGACGTCGCCCGCCAGCTGGCGCGCTCGGCGCCGCTGGCCCTGCGCGGCCTGCTGGACGCGGTGCACGTGGGTGGCGAATGCAGCCTGGAAGCCGGGCTGGAATACGAAAGCGCGCAGTTCGGCCTGCTGTTCGCCACCGAGGACATGCGCGAGGGAACCGGCGCCTTCCTGCAGCGCCGCCCGCCGGCCTTCCAGAACCGCTGACGCCATGGCATCCCGACCCAACCCCGCGCAGCTGTTCGCCCGGGTCCAGGCAGACGATCTCGATGGCGCCCTGCAGGCCGGGCTGATGGACTATGTCGCCCGCGCCGACGACGCGCAGTTGCTGCCCGGCCACCCGGAACTCCCGCAGCGGTTGCAGCAGGCCCAGCAGCAGCTTCAGGCCGCCTGGGCGGCACGCGAACGCTATCGCGCCCGCGCGGTACGGCTGGCGCGCCGCGAAGCCGAACGCGACGCACGGCGCACCCCGGCCCCTGCGCCGGACGTGAAGCCCGCCCTGCCCGCCGCAGCGGCCGCCATCCTCGCCCGGGCCAAGGCCCGCGCCAGCGGCAAGGAGCAGTAATGGCCACCACGAAGAAGACTGCACGCGCTCCGGCGCGGCGTGGCGGCACGATGCCGCGCGCCGACGTGGTGGAGATGTTCACCCGCCTGCGCGAACTCAACCCGCACCCGAAGACCGAACTGGAATACAGCTCGCCGTTCGAGCTGCTGGTGGCGGTGGCGTTGTCGGCGCAGGCCACCGACGTCGGCGTCAACAAGGCCACGCGCCGCCTGTTCCCGGTGGCCAATACGCCGGCGAAGATCCTCGCGCTTGGCGAAGAAGGACTGAAGCAGTACATCGCCACCATCGGCCTGTTCAACGCCAAGGCCAAGAACGTGATCGCCACCTGCGCGATCCTGCTGGAAAAGCATGGCGGTGAAGTGCCGCGCGATCGCGATGCGCTGGAAGCGCTGCCGGGCGTGGGCCGCAAGACCGCCAACGTGGTGCTCAACACGGCGTTCGGCGAGCCGGTGATGGCGGTCGACACGCATATCTTCCGCGTCTCCAACCGCACCGGACTGGCCCCGGGAAAAAACGTGCGCGAAGTGGAAGACAAGCTGGTGAAGGTGATCCCCGCCGAGTTCCTGCTCGACGCGCATCACTGGCTGATCCTGCACGGGCGTTATGTGTGCAAGGCGCGCAAGCCGGATTGCCCGGGCTGCGTGATCGCCGATCTGTGCCGGTTCAAGGAAAAGACCACGGCCGAGGCGTGACGCAGTCTCTGTTGTGACCAGACGAAGACGGCGGGCACAAGGCCCGCCGTCTGTGTTTCAGGACAAGCGTGCTTCAGGAGATCAGAACGACAGGTCGCCCCAGACGCCGAATTCCTTGGTCTTGTCGTTCTTCTTGTCACCGGCGTTGGCCAGGTGGGTGTACTTGTACACGGTCGACAGCTTGAGATTCTTCATGACCGGGAACTCGACGCCGACGTTCCAGTACTTGTCGCTCAGGGTCGGGTCCAGGGTCTTGCTGACGTCGGTGTCATCGTAACGACCGAACACGTTGATGCCGCCGTCGGTCACGCGCACGCTGCCCCACACCGACCAGCCGCTGGACTTGTCGGTGGCAACGGTCATCACGTTGTTGAGGTTCTTGGCCTGGAAGTACTCACCACCGACGCGGAAATTGCTGTCGGCGTAGGCCACCATCGCGTTGGCGCGGGTGTAGGTGTTCTCGGAACTCTGGATGTCGGTTTCCTTGCCCAGCTTGCCGCTGTAGCCACCGACGGCAACCACGAAGTTCTCGTTCGGGGTGTAGGCCACGCGGCCTTCCACGTCCATGCCCTTGCTGCGGGTCGGGTTCTTGTAGCCGGCGCCGGACACGACCGAGACGGCGTAGTTGAAGTTGTTGCCCAGGTTGCCGAAGCCATGCAGGCCCCAGTCGGACGAGTTGCCGTACTTCAGGCGGTCGGTCAGGGTGTTCTCGACATAACGCATGCCGTAGAACTTCTCGACGTACGGAATCCACGGCATGTCGGCGGCACCGACGCGCAGGTTGAAGGCCGGGTCGAAGCTGCCCTGCACGTAGGCCTTCTTGACGAACAGTTCGGTGTTGCCGATGGCCGAGCTGTACTGGAAGTCGGTGGTCAGGTTGGCCGACCAGATGTCGTTGAACTTGTGGTCGACGGTCAGGTAGAAGCGCTTGACGTCCAGGCCGGTGCCGCTGGCGGCGGTGTCCTTGCCGTTGCTGGTCTTGTCGATGTTGGTCAGGTCGAAGAACATGCGACCGCCGATCTTGTTGTCATTGACCAGCTTGGCCAGCTTGTCGACGCTGGTCTGGGTCTTCTGTGCACCTTCCAGCGCCTGCGCCTGGGTGATGTTCACTTCGGACTGCGCGTCGGACTGCGCCTGCAGCGCCTGCGAATCGTTCTGCAACTGCTGGACCTGGGCCTGCAGCGCGGCGATCTCTGCCTGCAGCTGCTGCAGCTGTGCCTGGGATACGCCCGAGCTGGCAGGGGCTGCGAAGGCGTCGGCGGAAACCAGACCGAGGCTTGCAACGACCGCGGCGGCGAGCAAATGGGAACGCATTTTGGATCTCTCCAGAGGGTTGGAATGGCTTGGGCAGAACGCCACGCCGGCAGGCCGGTCAAGCGTTTTGCGAACGTTCCGTTAAAACCATGACAGTCGAATGACAAACTGCGCACCAAACACAGGTTTCTTCGTGCGGTCATGCGGACGACGCATTTGCGCCGGCATCTGTGTCGAGGCCTTGCGGCACATGGCGTGATGTATCCGCTTCAACGCGCAACGCGACCCCATGCATCCCTGTGCGGGACATGACATCGCTGCCGGATGCCCATTCCCGGGATGCGTGCGCGTCAGCGCGGAGGCGCCGTCAACGACATATGGAGGTTGGCGACGCGCCACCCCGCCGCCCTTCGACCGCGCGCGAAACCTTCACGGACAACCCTGCAGCGACAGCAGCCAGCGCTGTAACGGTTGCGTCATACAACGGTCCCTGCGCTGTCATCGAACCGTTATGGAATGTGCGCCGGGCGGGTAACCCCGCATCCCAATCAACCCAGGAGCCACCCCGTGATCCACGCCTTCAAGTCGCGCGTTGCCGTTGCCGTCTTCGCAGCGTCGTCCGTGTTCGCCGCCAACGCCGCTGAAATCACCGGCGCGGGCGCCTCGTTCATCTACCCGGTGATGTCGAAGTGGTCGGCCGACTACAACGCCGCCACCAGCAACAAGGTCAACTACCAGTCGATCGGCTCCGGCGGTGGTATCGCCCAGATCAAGGCCAAGACCGTTGATTTCGGTTCCTCCGACGCCCCGCTGAAGCCGGAAGAACTGGCCGCTTCGGGCCTGGCGCAGTTCCCGTCGGTGATCGGCGGCGTGGTGCCGGTGGTCAACGTGGCCGGCATCGCCCCGGGCGCGCTGAAGCTGGACGGCACCGTGCTGGCCAACATCTTCCTGGGCAAGATCAAGACCTGGAATGATCCGGCCATCGCCGCGCTGAACCCGGGCGTGGCCCTGCCGAGCGCCAAGATCACCGTCGTGCACCGTTCGGATGGTTCGGGCACCACCTTCAACTTCGTCAACTACCTGTCCAAGGTCAGCCCGGAGTGGAAGAGCTCGGTCGGCGAAGGTACCTCGGTCCAGTGGCCGGCCGGCATCGGCGGCAAGGGCAACGAAGGCGTTGCCGCTTACGTGAAGCAGATCAAGGGCGGCATCGGCTACGTCGAACTGTCCTACGCGCTGCAGAACAAGCTGTCGTACACCGCGATGAAGAATGCCGCCGGCAAGTTCGTGCAGCCGAGCGATGCGTCGTTCGCCGCGGCCGCCGCCAGCGCCGACTGGGCCAGCGCCAAGGACTTCTACCTGGTGATGACCAACGCCCCGGGCGCCGAGTCCTGGCCGATCACCGCCACCAACTTCATCCTGGTGCACAAGAAGCCGAAGAATGCTGCCAACGGCAAGGCCACCCAGGAGTTCTTCCGCTGGGTCTACAAGAGCGGCGACGCCCAGGCCCGCCAGCTGGACTACGTGCCGCTGCCGGACAGCCTGGTCCGCCAGATCGAGACCTACTGGTCGCAGAACCTGAAGTAAGCGTTCCCCCGCAGGAACGGGGTCGGCGGGTCCTCTCTCCCCCGCCGATCCCACCCGGGCGCGAGATCCTCGAGATCTCGCGCTCTTCTTGTTTTCTGGGGGTTGGTCGTGAAGAGCGTTGCGCCTGCGCTGATCCATGGGGGAGTCGGTGGGCCAGGGCGTGCAGGACACGCCGTAAACCCGTCCCTGGGGGCTCGGCCACGGCATCCATGCCGTGGACGGTCCTGCACGCCCTGGCCCACCGACTCTCGACAGTTCATTGGGGGGCGCGGTGGGGTCATGGAAGGCAGGAGCAAAGGCAGGAGCGCGTGTAGAGCCGAGCCCACGCTCGGCTGGGGGCTGGAGCGTGCGGACCAACGGTCCGCACCTGCCGAGGACAGGGAGCAGTCGAGCATGGCTCGACTCTACCCAGCGCCCCGGCCGTCATACCGGTGCGCAGATCCGGGGTCTCCGGGCCCCTGCCAGGGGGCGGCCAACCCTGTGAAACCCTTGTCGTAACGTGATCCAGGACACCTCTGTCATGGTCGTAATACGGCTGTAACAAAAACATCATTTCATAGCCGCATCCGCCGACGACGTCGGCTCTTCCCCGCTATGGAGTGACCATGAAACTGCACTCGGCCGGCCTTGCCGCCCTTTCCCTGGCCATCGCCCTGGGCCTGTCGGCCTGCGGTGGCGACAAGCAGGCCGCGCAGCAGCCGGCTGCCGACGGTGCCGCCGCTCCGGCCGCCGCCGGTGCCAAGGTGACCGCCGAAGTGTCCGGCGCGGGCGCGTCCTTCATCTTCCCGCTGGTCTCCAAGTGGTCGGCTGACTACAACGCCAGCACCGGCGCCAAGATCAACTACCAGTCGATCGGTTCCGGCGGCGGCATCGCCCAGATCAAGGCTGGCACCGTCGACTTCGGTTCCTCCGACAAGCCGCTGAGCAGCGAAGAGCTGGCCCAGGCCGGCCTGGCCCAGTTCCCCTCCGCCATCGGCGGCGTGGTGCCGGTGGTCAACATCGAAGGCCTGGAAGGCGGCAAGCTGCGCCTGAGCGGCGCCCTGCTGGCCGACATCTTCCTGGGCAAGGTCAAGACCTGGAACGACCCGGCCATCGTCGCCGCCAACCCGGGCGTGAAGCTGCCGGACGGCAAGATCACCCTGGTCCACCGTTCGGACGGTTCGGGCACCACCTTCAACTTCTCCAACTACTTGTCCAAGGTCAGCCCGGAGTGGAAGAGCAAGGTCGGCGAAGGCACCTCGGTGCAGTGGCCCGACGGCGTCGGTGGCAAGGGCAATGAAGGCGTCGCTTCGTACGTGAAGCAGATCAAGGGTTCGATCGGCTACGTCGAACTGGCCTACGCGCTGCAGAACGGCATGCCGTACACCGCCATGCAGAACGCGGCCGGCAACTGGGTCGAGCCGAGCGCGGAGACCTTCGCCGCTGCGGCCGCCAGCGCCGACTGGGCCAGCGCCAAGGACTTCAACCTGGTCATCACCAATGCCCCGGGCGAGCAGGCGTGGCCGATCACCGCCACCAACTTCATGCTGATGCAGAAGCAGCCGAAGGACGCCAAGCGCAACCAGGACACCCTGGCCTTCTTCAAGTGGGCCTTCGAGAACGGCCAGGCCCAGGCCAACGAGCTGCACTACGTGCCGCTGCCGGCCGAACTGGTCAAGCAGATCGAGGCCTACTGGGCGTCCGACCTGAAGTGATGGACACGACGGTGCCCGCCCCGCGCGGGCACCGCCGCTTCCACGCCGTGCCGCCCCGCCCCTTCCTGGCCCTGCCGTCCCCATGAATGCCATCGCCCAGCCTGTAGCCGCCCCGTCCACGCGTGATGCGCGTGATGCCCGCAACGACAAACTGTTCCGATGGGTGCTGGTCGGCACCGTCATCTTCGTCCTGATCGCCCTGGCCTGCGCCGCGCTGTCGATGCTGTGGGGCGGCCGCCATGCCCTGCAGATGCAGGGCCTGAGCTTCTTCTTCTCCGCCGACTGGAATCCGGTCGAAAACAAGTTCGGCGCCCTCGCCCCGATCTACGGCACCCTGGTCACCGCGCTGATCGCGATGGTCATCGCCGTGCCGGTCAGCTTCGGCATCGCCTTCTTCCTCACCGAAGTCGCCCCGCGCTGGCTGCGTGGCCCGGTCGGTACCGCCATCGAACTGCTGGCCGGCATTCCCTCGATCATCTACGGCATGTGGGGCCTGTTCGTGCTGGTGCCGGTGATGACCGAGTACGTCACCCCGTTCCTCAACGAAACCCTGGGCGAATGGCCGATCATCGGCCCGATGTTCCAGGGCCCGCCGCTCGGCATCGGCATGCTCACCGCCGGTTTCGTGCTGGCCATCATGGTCATTCCGTTCATCTCCTCGGTGATGCGCGAAGTGTTCCTGACCGTGCCGACCCGCCTGAAGGAATCGGCCTATGCGCTGGGTTCCACCAAGTGGGAAGTGAGCTGGGACATCGTGCTGCCCTACACCCGCTCGGCGGTGATCGGCGGCATCTTCCTCGGCCTCGGCCGCGCCCTGGGCGAGACGATGGCGGTCGCCTTCGTGATCGGCAACAGCGTGCGCCTGTCGCCGTCGCTGCTGGAACCGGGCACCACCATCGCCGCGCTGATCGCCAACGATTTCGGCGAAGCCACTGAAACCTATCGCTCGGCCCTGCTGCTGCTCGGCTTCGTCCTGTTCATCGTCACCTTCGTGGTGCTGGCCATCGCCCGCCTGATGCTGATGCGCCTGTCCCGCAAGGAGGGCAACTGATGTCCACCACCGCTGATTCGTTGTACCTGCGCCGTCGCATCGGCAATGTCGTTGCGATCACCGCCTCCTGCGCCACCGCGCTGTTCGGCCTGTTCTTCCTGGGCTGGATCCTGTTCACCCTGGCCTCGAAGGGCCTGGCCGGCATCAACTGGGATCTTTTCACCAAGATGACGCCGCCGCCGATGCAGGAAGGCGGCCTGGCCAACGCCTTCTTCGGCAGCGCGGTGATGTGCGCGCTGGCGATCGGCATCGGCACCCCGCTGGGCGTGCTGGCCGGCACCTGGCTGGCGGAGTACGGCAACGCCCGCAAGGCCGGCACCGTGGTCCGCTTCGTCAACGACATCCTGCTGTCTGCACCGTCGATCGTGCTGGGCCTGTTCGTCTACACCCTGTACGTGATGCAGACCGGCGGCAACTTCTCGGCATTCGCCGGTGCCCTGTCGCTGGCCTTCATCGTGCTGCCGGTGGTGGTGCGCACCACCGACGAGATGCTGCGCCTGGTGCCCTCGCAGATGCGCGAAGCGGCGCTGTCGCTGGGCATCCCGCAGTGGAAGGTGATCGTGCAGGTGCTGTACCGCAGTGCATCGGCCGGCATCATCACCGGCATCCTGCTGGCGCTGGCCCGCATCTCCGGCGAGACCGCACCGCTGCTGTTCACCGCCTTCGGCAACCAGTACTGGAACAACAACATCTTCCAACCGATGGCCTCGGTGCCGGTGGTGATGAACCAGTTCGCCGGCAGCCCGTATGAATCCTGGCAGGTTCTGGCCTGGGCCGGTGCCCTGGTGCTGACTGTCTTCGTGTTGCTGGTCAGCCTTGCCGCCCGCGGCATCCTGCTGCGCAACCGTATCTCCCATGACTGACCTTTCCGTGGATAACGCCATGAACGACCTTTCCAACGCCGTGCCGATGCAGCGCATCGCCGTGCCGTCCTCGCACGAGAGCCTGCACACGCCGTCGCCGGTGAAGCTGGCTGCGCGTGGACTGGACTTCTACTACGACAAGTTCCACGCCCTGAAGGGCATCAACCTGGAGATTCCGGAAAAGCGCGTGACCGCGCTGATCGGTCCCTCCGGTTGCGGCAAGTCGACCCTGCTGCGCATCTTCAACCGCATCTACGCGCTGTACCCGAAGCTGGAAGCGCGCGGTGAGGTGCTGCTGGACGGCGAGAACATCCTGTCGCCGAAGTACCCGATGAACCGCCTGCGCAGCAAGGTCGGCATGGTGTTCCAGAAGCCGGTGCCGTTCCCGATGACCATCTTCGAGAACGTGGCCTACGGCATCCGCCACCACGAGAAGCTGAGCAAGGCCGACATGGCCGACCGCGTCGAGCAGGCGCTGCGCCAGGGCGCTCTGTGGGACGAAGTGAAGGACAAGCTGGGGCAGAGCGCGCTGGGCCTGTCCGGTGGCCAGCAGCAGCGTCTGTGCATCGCCCGTGCCGTGGCCCTGCGCCCGTCGGTGCTGCTGCTGGACGAGCCGACCTCGGCGCTGGACCCGATCTCGACCAGCCGCATCGAGCAGCTGGTGGAAGAGCTCAAGCACGAGTACACCATCGTCATCGTCACCCACAACATGCAGCAGGCCGCGCGCGTGTCCGACTACACCGCCTTCATGTACCTGGGCGACCTGATCGAGCACGACCGCACCGAAGTGATCTTCTCGCAGCCGTCGCAGCGGCAGACCGAGGACTACATCACCGGTCGCTTCGGCTGATCGACGCTGTTCCTTCGCCATATGTCCCAGCCAGGCATGGCCTGGCTCTACCCGGATTGCAGACCATGAATCTTCCCAACGACCACATCGTCAAGAGCTACGACGAAGAGCAGCAGCGCCTGGTGGCCGAAATCGTGCGCATGGGCGAGATGGCCGTCGCCCAGCTCGAAGCGGCGATGGACGTGATCGAGAAGCGCGACGAGAACGCTGCCCATCGCATCATTGCCAATGATGAAGCGATCGACGCGCTGGAACAGCAGATCAGCCACGACGTGATGCGCCTGGCGCTGCGTGGGCCGATGGCGCGCGACCTGCGCGAGATCCTCGCCGGCCTGCGCATCCCGGCGGACATCGAGCGTATCGGCGACTACGCGGCCAACGTGGCCAAGCGCTCGATCGCGCTGGGCAAGGTGCCGCCGCTGCCGCAGATCCAGGGCCTGCGTGCGCTCGGCCGCCTGGCCGCGCAGCAGGTGCGCCGCGCCATCGCCGCCTACCGTGACAACGACGCCGATGCCGCGCTGGAACTGCGCGAGGACGATGCCCGCCTGGACGCGCAATACACCGCGCTGTTCCGCGAGCTGCTGACCTACATGATGGAAGACCCGCGCAACATCACCCCGTGCACCCACCTGCTGTTCATGGCCAAGAACCTGGAGCGCGTGGGCGACCACGCCACCAACATCGCCGAGAACGTGTGGTTCCTGGTGCACGGCGAGCAGCCGCTGCCGCCGCGTGAAAAGCGCGACGAGACCTCCAGCACCGGCCAGATCTGACGCTGCACTGCAACAACGGAGTTGGGTCCAAGGTGGCCGCTGTCCTGGTGACAGCGGCCTTCTTTTTTGGGTTTCTCCGTGAATTCATCCACGCATGGCGTGGATCTACCGGAGGGCGTTTGGCGTGGATCTGCCGGGGCTTCGTCCGCGCGTGGTGTGGATCCGCCGGGCGGTCGGGGTAGATCCACGCCATGCGTGGATGCTCTGCCGCGGGCCACCGTTCTCCGCTTCTGTAACAAACCTCACGAAAATTTGAGTTCTTGGCGAGGATTCGTTGAGTAGGATCGCTGCACCATCGTTTCCACCGGCATCCCTGCCGGCCACCCGGGCACCCGCCCACACCACCCAGGAGCACGACCGATGAGCAGTTCCAACAAGACCCTGTCCCTGCTGACTGCTACCGCCCTGGCCGCCGGCCTGGGCATGACCGCCAGTGCCTCGGCCCTGAGCATGAGCGACCTCGCCCAGGGCTACCTGGTGGCCGGACAGGCAGCCAAGGCCAGTACCGACGCCAAGGCCGCCGACACCAAGATGGCCGCTGACGCGACCAAGCATGCCGAAGGCAAGTGTGGTGCCGACGGCAAGACCGCCGAAGGCAAGTGCGGTGCCGACAAGGGCAAGGCTGCCGGTGCGGCAGCTGGCGCCAAGGCAAAGACCGGCGACAAGAAGGCGGCCGAAGGCAAGTGTGGCGAAGGCAAGTGCGGTGGCAAGCACTGACGTCCGCGCCAGCGTCGTCAACCCGCGGTTGCCGCTTCGCGCGGCGGCCGCAGGGTTGGGGCTGCGCCGGGCGCTGTTGCAGGAGCTGCGCGATGCACCGGCCGGCGATTTCGATTTCCTCGAATGCGCGCCGGAGAACTGGATCCATGTCGGCGGCCCTGCCGGTGACGCACTGGCCGAGCTGGCGCAGCGCCATCCGCTGAGCTGCCACGGCCTGTCGTTGTCGCTGGGCGGCAGTGCGCCACTGGATACGCAGCTGTTGGAGCAGGTCGGCCAGTTCCTGGAAAAACACCGCGTGCCGCTGTACAGCGAACACCTGAGCTACTGCAGCGACGACGGCCACCTGTACGACCTGCTGCCGATTCCGTTCACCGATGAAGCAGTGCACCATACCGCCGCGCGCATCGCCCAGGTGCAGGACCTGCTGGGCCGCCGCATCGCGGTGGAGAACGTGTCCTACTACCTGGCGCCGGAGCCAGCGATGGACGAGCTGGCCTTCACCAATGCCGTGCTTGCCGAAGCCGACTGCGACCTGCTGCTGGACGTCAACAACGTCTACGTCAACGCCTGCAACCACGGTTACGACGCCGACGCGTTCATCGCTGGCCTGCCCGCAGACCGCATCGTCTGCCTGCACGTGGCCGGGCATCTGGACGAGGCACCGGACCTGAAGATCGATACCCATGGCAGTGCGGTGATCGACCCGGTCTGGGAGCTGCTGGCACGCACCTATGCGCGCATCGGCGCTCGCCCCACCCTGCTCGAGCGCGATTTCAATTTCCCGCCCTACGCCGAACTGCGCGGCGAACTGCAGACCATCCGCCGCCTGCAGGCCGCGCACGCGGAGGCTGTATATGGCTGATACCCCCGCCACGCTGCGCGCGCAGCAGCACGCGTTCACCGCACACCTGCGCGATCCACGGGCGGTGGCTGCACCGGCCGGGCTGGAACCGCGCCGCGTGGCGGTGTACCAGCGGCTGCTGTTCAACAACCTGCTCGGCCTGTTGAGCAACGGCTTCCCGGTCTGCGTGCGCCTGCTCGGCGAACCGGCCTGGAGCACGCTGGTCCGCCACTACTTCGCCACGCATCGCTGCCAGACACCATTGTTCACCGAACTGGCCGTTGAATTCGTGCAATGGCTGCAGGCGCAGCCGCAGCTGCCACACCCGGCGCTGGCCGAGCTGGCCCACTACGAGTGGGTGGAAACCGCGCTGTACCAGCTGGACGCCGGACCGCTGCCGGCGCCGGGCGACATCGATCCGTTGCGGGCGCCGCTGCAACGCTCGCCGCTGGCCTGGCCGTTGCTGTACCAGTGGCCGGTGCACCGCCTCGGCGCCGAGGATGCACCGACCGAGCCGCCGGCCGAGCCGACCGGCCTTCTTGTGCGCCGCGAGGCCGACGGCGAGGTTCGCTTCGCCACGCTCAGCCCGCTGGCGGTGTACCTGCTGTCCAGCATCGGCGAACGACCCGGCCTCGATGGCCGCAGCTACCTGCAGCAGCTGGCCGCGGCGCATGGATTGCCCGAGGACGCCCTGGCCGGACCCGGTGCCGCGTTGCTGCAGCAGTTCCTGCAGGCCGGCGTGATCGGCCCACTGCCGGCCCCCGGCTGACACCCCCTTCCCCCGGAGATCCACCGATGAAGCTTCCGACCCTGGCCACTGCGCGTGGCCAGCTGGACCGTCTCGCCCCCTGGTTGGCCCCGCTCGGCCTGCGCCTGCTGCTGGCCTGGGAATACTTCGAATCCGGCCGCGAGAAACTGCATGGTCAGAACTGGTTTGCCGACCTGCAGGATGCCTTCCCGTTCCCGTTCGACCAGTTGCCGAGCGCGCTGAACTGGCAGCTGGCGACCTGGTTCGAACTGGTCGGCGCGGCCTGCCTGCTATTGGGCTTCGGCACGCGTTTCGCCGCCGCCAGCCTGCTGGTGCTGACCGTAGTGGCCACCTATGCGGTGCATTGGCCGATGGAGTGGAACTCGCTGGCCGACCTGGCCATGGGCTACGCGATCACTGACCAGGGCTTCGGCAACTTCAAGCTGCCGGTACTGTTCATGGCGATGCTGCTGCCGCTGATCTTCACCGGCGCCGGTAGGCTGAGCCTGGATGCGTGGTTGGCACGGAGGTCTCCCTCGGCCACGCCTGCGCGGCCAGCAGTCCGGTAGATGCCGACCTTGGTCGGAGCGCACCGTGCCAACCAAGGTTGGCACCTAACGGAATCCTGAGCGCGCGGTGCCCCGGCAGGTGTCGACCTTGGTCGACGCACGCCTGCGCAGGGGACGCATGCACCGAAGGCTGGCCGGGCGCTCAGGGTCGCTCTGCTAGAATTCACGCATGAATGACCCGACTCCCGCACCTGCCGCCGCTCCCGATTCCGCAGTTCCCCAGGCGCAGCGCGCGATGTCACAACGCTTCCGCGGCTTCCTGCCGGTGGTGGTGGACGTGGAGACCGGCGGCTTCGACAGCCAGCGCAACGCCTTGCTGGAAATCGCCGCAGTGCCGATCGAGATGGACGAGAACGGCCTACTCTACCCCGGCCAGACCGCCAGTGCCCACGTGGTACCGGCCGAAGGCCTGGAGATCGACCCGAAATCGCTGGAAGTGACCGGCATCATCCTCGACCACCCGTTCCGGCTGGCCAAGGAAGAGAAGGCCGCACTGGACCACATCTTCACCCCGGTACGCGCGGCGATGAAGAAGTACGGCTGCCAGCGCGCGATCCTGGTCGGCCACAACGCGCATTTCGACCTGGGCTTCGTCAACGCCGCGGTGGCCCGGACCGGCCACAAGCGCAATCCGTTCCATCCGTTCAGCGTGTTCGACACCGTCACCCTGGCCGGCATCGCCTACGGGCAGACCGTGCTGGCGCGTGCCGCCACGGCTGCCGGGCTGGGCTGGGATGCGAACGAAGCGCACAGCGCGGTGTACGACACCGAACAGACCGCACGATTGTTCTGCACCATCGCCAACGCCTGGCCGCGGTAGGACAGCCAACGGCGGCGCCTCTCGTGGCGGGATGAGGCATCCCGGTTGAGTCCGGGCAGGGTGGATTCGCGGGGGACGCCGTGAACCCATCCCTGGGGGCTTGGCCGCGCCATCCATATGGCTGGGCGCCACGGAAAGATCAGAAAAAACGAAGTCAGAAGCAGCGGGTCGCGCGGTAGATCCACGCCATGCGTGGATGAATTCAACCGATGCTCGTGCGATCGCGGCCGTCGCTCTTGGCGCGGTACAGCGCGCGGTCTGCACGCTGGTACAGCAGCGCCGGGGTGCGGTCATCGGCATCCAGTTCCACCAGGCCTGCACTGAAGGTCACACGCAGGCCCGCTACACCGGCCCAGTCGGGGTGGTCATGGAACAGGCCGCGCAGGCGCGCGCACAGCTGCGCGGCTTCTTCCAGGCGGGTGTCGTTGAGCAGCAGCGCGAACTCCTCGCCACCGGTGCGCGCGGGCAGGTCCGAGTCGCGGCAGGCCGCGGCGATCAGCCTTGCCACCTGCACCAGCACAGCATCGCCAATGCTGTGGCTGTGCCGGTCGTTGACGTCCTTGAAGTGGTCGATGTCCAGCACCACCAGGCACAGCGGGTGGCCGCTGCGCTGTGAGCGGGCGAAGTCGCGCGCCAGCGTTTCGTCGAAGGCACGGCGATTGGCCAGCCCGGTCAGCGCATCCTCGCGCGCCTGCCGCTCGAAGGCCTCGGCCTGCCGTGCAAGGCGCTCGGCCAGCTCGGTCTTTTCCTGGTTCAGCGCCTGCAGGTGCACGGTCTTGGCCTGCAGGTCGAAGGTTGCCTCGTCCACGCGTCGTGCCAGGCGCAGGTTGCTGGCCTTCAGCTGCTGCAGCAGCAGGCGGTACAGCACAACCAGCCCGGCCAGCAGCAACAGCCCGCCCAGCACCTGCACGCTGCGGCGCTGCCACCAGAACGGCTCCACCGTGAAGCTCCACACGGCTTCCTGCTGGCCCCAGGCCCCGCCCGGATGCGCCGCCGACACGTGCAGGGTGTAGTCACCTGGAGGCAGGCCGACGAACTCGACGCTGCGCTGGGGGCCGCGCTCGACCCAGCCGGTGTCCAGGCCATCCAGCCGCGTGCGATAGCGGATCCGGTCCGACATCAGGTAGCTCAGGCCCACATAGCTCACCGCCAGACGTCGGCCACCGGGAATGTAGTTGCGATCCGGGCCCTCCCAATGCACGGGTGCGCCATCCACCTGTACGCTCTCGATCGCTGCCGGCGGTGATGGGCGCTCACGGAAGCGCTGCAGGCGCTGCGGGTCGACGGTGCTCAGGCCACCGGCGGTGACCACCCAGAACGTGCCGTCCTGGCGCAGGATCGCCGACGGTCCGGAGCTGCCGTTGGCCTGTGCGTTGGCCATGCCGTCGATCTCGTTGTAGCGCTCCACCACTACCCGCGGTGCGCGGCCATCGGCCACGGCGTTGAGGGTGGCCATGTCGGTGCGCAGCACGCCACGGTTGCTGCTGATCCACACATTGCCCAGGCGGTCCGGCACCAGCTGGAACACCGCATCCACCGGCATGCCCTGCTCCAGGCCGACGCGTGCCAGTTTTCCGTCGAGCCAACGGTACAGGCCGCGGTCGCTGCTGACCCACATCGCATCGCCCAGCTGATGGAATCCGAACACACTGCGGCCCCCGCCCATCGGTGCCAGGTCGATCGACTGCACGTGGTCGCCACGCAGCACACGGATGCCCTCGATGGTGCCGATCCACAGATTGCCCTGGTGGTCATGCTCGAGTGCGGTGATGAGGCCACCGGGCATGCCCGGGGCATTGGGCACCTGCACCCGGTCGCCGTCGATGCGTACCACGCCCTTCTGCGTACCCGCCCAGACCCTGCCCTGCGGATCGACACTGATCGCGCGGATGTTGCCACCCGGCATGCCGTCCGCGGCTGCATAGTTGTGGCGGAGGCTGCCATCGCGGCCCAGCCGGTAGACGCCATCGCCGAACGTACCGACCCACAGGTCGCCGTCCGGCCCCTGCGCCAGGCTCAATACCGATGGCGCCTTGCCACCGCGGTTGTGCAGGGGAACCGCACGGAAGCGGCCATCGGGCGTCTGCAGATCCAGGCCACTGGCACTGCCGACCCACAACTGGCGGTCGCGGTCCTCCAGCACCGTGCGCACATAGTCGCCACTGAGGCCATCGCGCTCGGTGTAGCTGCTGAAAAGTGTTTCGCGCAGGCGGTACAGGCCACCGTTGGCCCCCACCCAGATGCTGCCTTCGGCATCCTCGCGCAGGCTGACAACGCGCCCGCCCGGCAGGTTCAGGCCGGCCGGCAACCGTTCCAGCCCGTGCGCCGAGATCCGCAGCAGGCCCTGGTTTTCGGTTCCCAGCCACAGGTCGCCGTGCCGGTCCTGCAGCATCGAGGTCATGTGCAGCTGTCCCGGCAGCCGGTGCACCAGCACCAGCTGATCGTCCTCCACGCGGTACAGGCGCTCGCCGGCGACGATCCACAGCGCGCCATCCGGCGCCCGGTACGGCCATGACAGGCCGGTGCCGGCCCCCAGGCCCCACGCCAAGGGTGCGCGCTTGAGCACGCCGTCGTTGTCGCGCAGCACCAGCCCGTCAAGCGTGCCGACCCAGACCCGGTCCTGCGCGTCGACCACCAGCTTGGTGAAGCTCATCGCCATCGGCAGGTCGGCCGCCGGTGCCTGGTAGACGATGCCCTTGTCCGGCGTCAGATAGCCGATGCCCTTGCCTTCGTACAGCAGCCACAGGCGCCCCTGGCTGTCCATCTGCATGGACTGGATCAGCACCTGGGGAGTGTCGGCCTGATGCTCCCAGACCCGCCACTGGCCGTCGTTGCCGCGATGGCTGACATTGCCGCGCGAATCACTGATCCACAGCCCACCCTGCCGATCGACCAGCAGTGCGCCGATGCCGTTGTCGCGCAGCCCCGGGCGGGTGCTGCGGTCGAACACGGTGAAATCCAGGCCGTTGTAGCGCACCAGGCCTTCCCAGGTGGCAAACCACAGGTGCCCCTCGGGGGTCTGCGCGATATCGCGCAGCGAGTTGTGCGGCAGGCCATTGCGCGAGGTCCACACATCGATGGCGTAGTCGCGCAGCGGCGGCGCACCCTCCTGCGCGGCCAGCGGCAGCGCCAGGACCAGCAACAGCCACAGCAGGCCGCGCTGCAGCGCCTGCCTGGCTTTCGAAACGCGGCGCTCCACCCAGCACCCGTTGTCCCCTGGCCTGCCCATCAGCTCGGCGGCAGTGGCCGGTGGCGGCTGCAGGGCATGGCAGCAAGCGGGAACGACCGGGCAGCGCGGAACAGCGTGCCGGCAGAAACGGGCTGACTCATCGGGGAGAAACTGGGGAGATGCGCAGATGATAGGCCAAACCCTGGCCCCGGCGTCATCGCCGTGTGGCCGGCAGGCTCAGCCGGCCCGTCCAGGCGGCACCACCTGCGCACTGGCCGGCCACTGCACCACCGCCTCCAGGCCGCCCTCGGCACGGTTGCGCAGCCACAGGCGCGCGCCATCCTTCTCGGCCAGGGCGCGCGCGATGGTCAGGCCCAGCCCGGCGCCGCCGGTTTCCCGCGAACGCGAGGTTTCCACCCGCACGAACGGATCGAACACGGCCTCCAACTGGTCTTCCGCCAGGCCCGGGCCATCGTCGGACACCATCGCCGTGATCGCGCCGCCGCTGCGCTCCACCCGCACGCGCACGCGCTGGGCATACATCACGGCGTTGTCCACCAGGTTGGAGAACAGCCGGTGCATGGCCAGCGGGCGCAGCATCAGCACCGCACCGGTGCCGCCTTCAAAGACCACGTCGGCACCGCCCTCGGCGGCGTCTTCCACGATGCTTTCCAGCAGCGAATCCAGATCCAGCGCGGCGCGCTGCTCGGCGCTCTCGGCGCTGCGGGCCAGCTCCAGGCCTTCGCGCACCAGTGCCTGCATCGCCGCCAGATCGCCGATCAGACGTTCGCGCAGCACCTCGTCGCTGACGTTCTCCAGGCGCAGGCGCAGGCGGGTCAACGGGGTCTGCAGGTCATGAGTGATCGCCGCCAGCATCTGCGTGCGTTCGGCCAGGTGCCGCTGCAGGCGGTGC
The DNA here is from genome assembly GCF_030291095.1 of Stenotrophomonas sp. 59. NCBI lineage: Bacteria > Pseudomonadati > Pseudomonadota > Gammaproteobacteria > Lysobacterales > Lysobacteraceae > Stenotrophomonas > Stenotrophomonas sp. 59. The sequence continues at coordinate 1,499,571 of NZ_CP127408.1, read as the reverse complement.
TGCATGGCATTGAAGGCCTCGGCGGCGCGCTGCACTTCACGCGGCCCGCGCAATGGCAGTGGATCGCGCTGCAGATCGTCGCCAAGATCCTCGGCGGCGGCCGCCAGCTCCTGCAGCGGCGCGCTGGCCATGCGCGCGACGATGTAGGCCAGCACAGCGATGGCCAGCACCAGCAGGGTCAGGAACCACGGGTCCACGGCCAGAATGCCGTTGTGGGCCACCGCAGGCGAATCCAGCGCCAGCTTCAGCAGCGTACCGTCGTTGAGCGTCACATCGACCGCGCGGCACTTGGGTGGAATGAAGGCCGGATCGCGCTCACGCGGATGCCGCCGGTGCCCCGGCGGCGGCGGCGGCAGCAGGTCCTGCAGCTTGGGAATGCAGGAACGGAACGAGGTGAAGTGCACATGCGCGCGCGACACCGGGCCGGGCCGGTCGTCCAGCACTTCCATCAGTGCGGTATCCGCCCGCCCCAGGCGCGCGCCGGGCTGCAGCGCACGCACGCTGGGCCCGCCGACTTCAAGCAGGCGCTCGCGCAGTTCGGGATTGCCGTCGAGCAGGTTGACGTAGCCCTGCAGGCGGTCGGCAATGCGGTTCAGGTTCTGCCGCTCGAACTCCTGCTGGCGTTTGGAGGTAGCCAGCATGGTCGCGCCGATCGCAGCCACGCTCATGCCCAGCAGCAGGATGACGAACAACCGCCCGACCATCGAGGACAGGAAATGGCGCAGGCGCTTCATGACGGCTTATTCCAGGTTCACCGAGGAGGCCAGCACGTAGCCTTCGTTGCGCACGGTCTTGATCAGGCCATCCGGGCCACCGTCATCGCCCAGCTTGTTGCGCAGGCGGCTGACCTGCAGGTCGATCGCGCGGTCCTGCGCCTCATAGTTGCGGCCACTGCTGAGCGCGACCAGCTGCTCGCGCGACAGCACCTTGTTGGCATGCGCGATGAACACCCGCAGCAGGCGGAACTCGGCGCCGGACAGCACAACCACGCGGTCGTCCGGGTCCACCAGGTGGCGATGCTCCAGATCAAACACCCAGCGCGAGAAGCGCGCGCGGCGCACCGCCAGGGGCTCGAGATTGGCCGGCAGCGCCTCGGTCCGGCGCAGCACGTTGCGGATGCGCGCCAGCAGCTCGCGCGGTTCGAACGGCTTGGCGAGATAGTCGTCGGCGCCCATTTCCAGGCCCAGCACGCGGTCGATCGGCTCGGCGCGCGCGGTCAGCATGATCACCGGCGTGTTCGAACGTGCGCGCAGGTCGCGGCACAGGGTCAGGCCATCCTCGCGCGGCAGGTTGAGGTCGAGCACGATCAGGTCCACGTGCTCGCGGTCCAGCAGCTGGCGCATGGCCGTGCCATCGGCGGCGGTGCTCACCTGGTAACCGGCACGGCCGAGCTGCTCGGCCAACAGGGTGCGGATGTCGTTGTCGTCGTCGACGATCAGCAGTCGATGCATCGTGTTTTCAGTCTCCATGGCGCGATCATCCCGTGTCGGCAGCTGAACCGCATCCGGGGCAATGCGTACCAGTGTATCCAGCCGGGGGCGGGATACCTGTGGTTACGCGTATTCACCGACAGTGTTACATAGAGACATACCCCGAGGATTGAGCCGCCCATCGCCCGGTCTTCACAATGCCCACCAACGCCGCCACCGCGGCCCCGAGAGTGAAGCCACGACGTGACGTTCCGCCTGTTGCCCGCGACCCGCCGGGGTCGCCTGATACTGATCGCCCTGCTTGCCCTGATCGTTGCCGTGGCCGCCTGGTGGCTGCTGCGCAAGCCCGCCGCCCCTGCCGTGGCGACCACCCCGGTCAGCCGCGGCGACATCGAGCAGACCGTGGATGCCACCGGCGTGATCGACGCCTACAAGCTGGTCAGCGTCGGTGCGCAGGCCTCCGGCCAGATCAAGTCGCTGAAGGTGCAGCTGGGCGACACGGTGAAGGAAGGCGACCTGATCGCCGAGATCGACGCCACCACCCAGCAGAACCAGGTGCTCAACGCGCAGGCCTCGCTGGACCAGGTCACCGCCCAGCGTGCCGTGCAGCAGGCCACCCTGCGCCAGGCCGAACTGGAGTTCGCGCGCCAGCAGCAGATGCTGGCCGCCGAAGCCACCTCGCGCCAGGAATATGATGCCGCCGAGGCCCAGCTGAAGACCGCTCGCGCCCAGTTGCAGTCCTACGAGGCGCAGATCAAGGGTCGCCAGACCGAACTGGGCACCGCCCGCGCCAACCTGGCCTACACTCGCATCACCGCGCCGATGGATGGCACCGTGGTCGCGGTGGTGGCCGAGGAAGGCCGCACCGTGAACGCCAACCAGACCGCGCCGACCATCGTGATGCTGGCGCGGCTGGACGTGGTCACGGTCAACGCCGAGATCTCCGAGGCCGACGTGGTCAAGATCAAGGCCGGCATGCCGGTGTACTTCACCACGCTGGGCGACCCGGACCGCAAGTACCACGCCACCCTGCGCCAGATCAATCCGGCGCCGGCCTCGATCGCCAACGAGAACTCCTCCAGTTCCAGCAGCTCGTCCAGTTCCAGTTCCAGCAGCGCGGTCTACTACAACGCGCTGTTCGACGTGGAAAACCCGGACGGCACGCTGCGCATCGACATGACCGCCCAGGTCTCGGTACTGCTCAAGCAGGCCAAGAACGTGCTGATGGTACCGGCGGTGGCGCTGGGGCCGAAGCGCCGTGGCGATGAGCGCATGGTGCGGGTGCTGGATGACAAGGGCCAGCCGCAGCCGCGCAAGGTGACGGTCGGCATCAACAACGGCGCCTCGGCCGAAATCCTGTCCGGGCTGAAGGAAGGCGAGCGCGTGGTGGTCGGCGAGGCCAATGCGGCTGCGGCCGGTGGCGGCAGCCGTGGCGGCATGCAGATGCGGATCGGCGGCCCGGGCATGGGTCCGCGCCGATGAGCACGACGGCGCCGCTGCTGCGCCTGCGCGACCTGCGACGCGAATTTCCGGCTGGCGATGACGTCATCGCCGTACTGCGCGACGTCAACCTGGATATCCACGCCGGCGAGATGGTGGCGATCGTCGGCCAGTCCGGCTCGGGCAAGTCGACGCTGATGAACATTCTCGGCTGCCTCGACCGCCCTACCCGCGGCAGCTACCTGGTGGCCGGCCGCGAAACCGGCAGGATGGAGCCGGACGAACTGGCCGAACTGCGCCGCGAGCATTTCGGCTTCATCTTCCAGCGCTACCACCTGCTGGGTGACCTGGACGCGCGTGGCAACGTGGAAGTACCCGCGGTGTATGCCGGCAGCCCCGGCCCGGTGCGCAACGCGCGCGCCGAACAGCTGCTGCAGCGGCTGGGCCTGGGTGATCGCATGCACCACAAGCCGGGCCAGTTGTCCGGCGGCCAGCAGCAGCGCGTCTCGATCGCGCGTGCGCTGATGAACGGCGGCGAGGTGATCCTGGCCGACGAGCCCACCGGTGCGCTCGACACGAAATCCGGCGAGGAAGTGATGGCGATCCTCGGCGAGCTGCATGCCGAAGGCCACACCATCATCATCGTCACCCACGACATGAGCGTGGCCCAGCACGCGCAGCGCATCATCGAGATCCGTGATGGCGAGATCATCGCCGACCGCGCCAACCCGGAGGCGCCGACCTACCGTGCGCAGCGCGAAGCCAGTACCGGCGTTGCCCACGGCAACAGCTGGCGGGCGGCCCGGGATCGTTTCACCGAAGCCTTCCGCATGGCCCTGCTGGCCATGAACGCGCATCGGCTGCGCACCTTCCTGACCATGCTCGGCATCATCATCGGCATTGCCTCGGTGGTCTCGGTGGTGGCGCTGGGCAACGGCTCGCAGCAGCAGATCCTGCAGAACATCAGTGCGCTGGGCACCAACACCATCGACGTCTATCCCGGCCGCGGCTTCGGCGACATGCGATCGGCGCGCGTGCAGACCCTAAAAGCCAGCGATGCCGATGCCCTGGCCAAGCAGAGCTACGTGGACAGCGCCACTCCGAGCGTGTCGACCTCGGTCACCGCGCGCTACCGCAACCAGTCGTCCACCGCGCAGGTCAGCGGTGTCGGCGAGCAGTTCTTCCGGGTCAAGGGCGTGACCCTGCTCAGTGGCAGCTTCTTCGACAGTGACGCAGTGAAGGGCCTCGGCCAGGTGGCGGTGATCGACGAGAACACCCAGACCCAGTTCTTCCCCGATGTCGATCCGGTCGGCCAGGTGATCCTGCTCGGCAACGTGCCGGCACGCGTGGTCGGCGTGGCCAAGCGCCAGAGCTTCGGCTTTGGTGGCAGCACCAGCCTCAGCGTATGGGTGCCGTACACCACGGTGATGTCGCGCATGCTCGGCCAGAGCCACGTCTCCAGCATCACCGTGCGCGTGGACGACAGCACGCCGATGGATGCGGCACAGGAAGCGATCACCCGCCTGCTGACCCTGCGCCACGGCACCGAGGATTTCTTCCTCAGCAACAGCGCCGAGATCCGCGAGACCATCGAACAGACCACGCGCACGATGACCCTGCTGATCGGCGCCATTGCCGCCATCGCGCTGCTGGTCGGCGGCATCGGCGTGATGAACATCATGCTGGTGTCGGTGACCGAGCGTACCCGCGAGATCGGCGTGCGCATGGCCGTGGGCGCGCGGCAGAGTGATATCCGCCAGCAGTTCCTGATCGAAGCGGTACTGGTGTGCCTGCTCGGCGGCGTGCTCGGCATCGGCCTGGCCTTGCTGCTGGGCTCGATGATCGGCCGCTTCGCCAGTGACTTCCAGGTGCTGTTCTCCTCCGCTTCGATTGTTGCCGCGTTCGCCTGCTCGACCCTGATCGGCGTGGCGTTCGGCTTCCTGCCCGCGCGCAATGCCGCGCAGCTCGACCCGGTCGAGGCCCTGGCCCGCGAATGAAGATGATGACCCGATTGCCCTTCCCTGCTCCTTCGCGCCTGCTGCTGGCCGGCGCCGTCCTGCTCGCGCTGTCCGGTTGTGCGTCGATCGGCCGCTACCCAGTGCTCGACCCCGATGTGGCGGCCAGCTACGGGCGTGGTGATGCCACGCTCAATGCACCGGCCGACGCCCCGCGCAGCAGCCTGGATACACCGGGCCGTGACATCCGCCAGGACACCTGGTGGAACGGCTTCGGCGATGAGCGGCTGGACCGTCTGGTGGCGAAGGCATTGGCCGCCAACAGCGACCTCGCTGCCGCCGGCCTGGCCGTGCAACGCTCACGCCTGCAGGCCGGGCTGGCCAGCAACGCGCTGTGGCCGCAGCCTTCGTCGTCCGGTGTCAGTGGCAATGCCAGCCGCGCCACCGACCAGGCCGACGACTGGCGCCGCAGCTATTCCACGGGGGTTTCGCTGGGATGGGAAGTGGACCTGTGGGGCCGCCTGCGCACCCAGCGTGACATCGCCCGCTGGGAAGCCGAGGCCAGCGAGGAAGACCGGCAGAACACCGCGCTGCTGGTGATCGGCGACGCCATCACCCAGTACTGGAACCTGGCCTACCTCAACCAGTCGATCGCCACCGGCCAGGCCAACCTGGAGCGCCTGGAGCGCACCCGCGAACTGGTGCAGGCCCGCTTCGACGCCGGCGCGGTATCGCGGCTGGAAGTGCGCCAGGCATTGCAGAACCTGCAGTCGCAGCGCTCGGCACAGAGCGCGCTGGAGCAGCAGCGGGTTGAGGTGCGCAATGCCCTGACCGTGCTGCTGGACGGCACACCCTGGCCGCAGCAGGACGAACCGCAGGACCTGCTGGGCGCACACAGCCCGGGCATCAGCGAAGGCCTGCCGACCGACCTGCTCGGCCGCCGTCCCGACCTGCGCGCGGCCGAACTCCGCCTGCGCAACAGCCTGAAGTCCATCAAGGTGACCGCCACCCAGTACTACCCGGCATTGAGCCTGACCGGCAGCCTCGGCTCCAGTGCGACCTCGCTGGGCGACGTGCTGCGCAACCCGGTGGCCACGCTGGGTGCGGGCCTGTCGCTGCCTTTCCTCAACCTGCAGCGCGCGCAGCTGGATACGGATATCGCCGGCACCGCCTATCAGATCGCCGCCACCAACTTCCGCAAGACGCTGTACACCGCGCTCTCTGAAGTGGACAACGCACTGTCGGCCCGCGAGCAGCTGGTGCGCCAGGTGGCGGCCTCGCAGGCGTCGTATGACGAGGCGGTGGAAGTAGAGCGCGCGCAGGAAGTGCGCTACCGCGTGGGCGCCACCGACCTGCGCACCTGGCTGGAAGCGCAGCAGACCCGGCGCGATGCCGAGCTGTCGCTGGCGCGCGTGCGCCAGGGGCAGCTGAACAACGACGTGACCCTGTTCAAGGCATTGGGCGGCAGCGCGGGGTAAGGCGGCAAGGGCGCCAACCGAGGTTGGCGACTACCCGGTAGGTGTCGACCTTGGTCGACACGGCAACGACCCGGTAGGTGTCGACCTTGGTCGACACGGCACATGGAAAAGGGATCCGACCCCGAAATCAACCGCGCTGGCGCACGGCTTCGAACAGGCTGACACCGGCAGCGACGGAGACGTTCAGGCTCTCGATCTCGCCCGGCATCGGAATCTTGACCAGCCCATCGCAGTTCTCGCGGGTCAGGCGGCGCAGGCCGTCGGCTTCACCGCCCAGCACCAGGGCGATGTTGCCCTTCAGGTCCAGCTGGTACAGCGAGGCGGTGGCTTCACCGGCCAGGCCATAGATCCAGACGCCCTGCTTCTGCAGGTCCTTCAGGCAGCGCGACAGGTTGGTCACCGCCACCACCGGGATCAGATCGGCGGCACCGGCCGAGGTCTTGCGCACGGTGGCATTGACCGTGGCCGACTTGTCCTTGGGGATGATCACCGCGGTGGCACCGGCTGCCGCGGCCGAGCGCAGGCAGGCGCCCAGGTTGTGCGGGTCCTGCACCTCGTCCAGCACCAGCAGCAGGGCCTTGCCCTCGGCGGCGGTGACCAGGCCTTCCAGCTCGTTCTCGCTGTAGGTGCGGGCCGCGGCATAACGCGCAGCCACGCCCTGGTGGCGCACCGAACCGCCGACACCGTCCAGCGCCTGGCTGTTCACCTTGCGCACGTCAATGCCCTTGCGGCGGGCGTTTTCCTCGATCTCGGTCAGGCGCGGGTTCTTCGCACCGGCCTCGACCAGCACTTCGCGGACGTTCTCGGCGTCGTTCTCGATGGAGGAGGCGACGGCGTTGACGCCGACGATCCACTGGCTGTTCTTGCTCATGCGGGCGGGGACCGGAAAGGGGGTGGCTATGGTAGAGCATCGGCGGGCCGGGTGCTGCGGCAGCCCAACGGCCGCCGGGCATGGCCCGGCGCTACCCGCGCGTGCGCGGCGGCCAGTGCGGGGTGTCGTGGTCGGGGTGCTGGTGGGACACGATCGTCGCCAGGAAGTCCAGGGCCGCGATGTCCTCCTCGGTACGACGGGCCGGCAGGCTGGACAGCGTATCGACGAAAGGCAGCTTGCGCTCGACTCCGTACTGGATCGTCGGCGGCAGCCGCTCGGGTTCGTCAAAGGCACCGGCGGCCACCGCCACGCCGTCCGGGGCCTCGTAGGTCAGCGGCGTACCGCAGTCGGCGCAGAAGCCGCGGCGTACCACGTTGGACGACTGGAAATAGCGCGGCTGGCCGCGGGTCCAGCTGAACTGCACGCCGCGCACCGAGACCAGCGGAGCGTAGTAGGCACCGAAGGCTTTCTGGCACATCCGGCAGTGGCAGATCGAACTGTCGGTGAGCGCGCCGCGCGCCTGGAAGCGGATCGCGCCGCACTGGCAGCCGCCGCTGTATTCGGGTTGGCCCTGCATTGCTGCTTTCCTCCGTAACGGCGTGCCAACCAAGGTTGGCACCTACCAGCTGAGGTAGGTGCCGACCGCTGGTCGGCACACCATTCAATATTGCTTCTTGGTGCGCTTGGCCGGCTTGCCACGCTCGGGCAGCGGCGGCAGGCCATCGCCTTCGTCCTCGCCCTTGTGTTCGACCAGGCGGAAGTCGATCTTGCGCTCTTCCATGCTGGCCTTCAGCACCAGGATCCGCACGCGATCGCCCAGCCGGTAGCTGCTGCCGCGGCGTTCGCCGGTCAGCGTCTTGCGGGTGGCGTCGAACTTGTAATAGTCCTGCGGCAGCTGGGTCACGTGCACCAGGCCCTGCACCTTCGACTCGTCCAGTTCCACGAACAGGCCGAAGCTGGTCACGCCGCTGATCACGCCGTCGAACTGGCCGCCCACATGCTTTTCCATCCACGCGGCGCGGTAGCGCTCGTCCACCTCGCGCTCTGCCTCGTCGGCACGTCGCTCGCGTTCGGAACACTGCAGTGCCAGCGCGGCCATCTCGCGGGCGTTGTAGGTGAACTTGTCCAGCGGCTTGCCGGACAGTGCGTGCTTGATCGCGCGATGCACCAGCAGGTCGGGGTAGCGGCGGATCGGCGAGGTGAAGTGCGCGTACGCCTCCAGCGCCAGGCCGAAGTGGCCGTGATTCTCCGGGCTGTAGATGGCCAGGCTCTGGCTGCGCAGCAGCACCGATTCCAGCAGCGTGGCATCGGGGCGGTCGCGGATCTTCTTCAGCAGCTTGGTGTAGTCACCCGGGCGCACCTTCGACCACGGCGGCAGGCTCAGCTTGAACTCCTTGAGGAATTCCAGCAGGTCGGCGTACTTGGTTTCCGGCGGCTTCTCGTGGATGCGGTACGGGGCTGGCACGTGGCGCGACAGCAGGTACTTCGCCGCCTCGACGTTGGCCGCGATCATGCATTCCTCGATCAGCTTGTGCGCGTCGTTGCGCACCAGCATGCCGGCCTGGGTGACTTCACCGCGGTTGTCCAGCACGAAGCGCACTTCGCTGCTTTCGAACTCGATGGCACCGCGCTTGGCGCGTGCCTTGGACAGCACCTTGTACAGTTGGTGCAGGCGCTGCACCTGCGGCAGCAGGTCGCCCATCCAGGCCTTGGTATCGGCATCGTCCTCGCCCACCGCCTTCCACACCTGGGTGTAGGTCAGGCGCGCGTGCGAGTTCATCACCGCTTCGTAGAAGCGCGAATGCGTGACCAGGCCGTCGCGGTCGATCTGCATGTCGCAGACGAAGCACATGCGGTCGACCTTCGGCATCAGCGAGCAGATGCCGTTGGACAGCGTCTCCGGCAGCATCGGCACCACGAAGCCCGGGAAATACACCGAGGTCGCGCGCTTCTGCGCTTCCTCGTCCAGCGGCGTACCGGGGCGAACGTAGTTGGAGACATCGGCAATCGCCACCACCAGGCGGAAGCCATCGGCATTCGGTTCGCAGTACACCGCGTCGTCGAAGTCCTTGGCATCCTCACCGTCAATGGTGACCAGCGGCGTGCTGCGCAGGTCCACGCGGTCGCCGATCATCGCCGGCTCGACCACCATCGGCACCGAGGCGGCTTCGTCCAGCACCTCCTGCGGGAACTCGAACGGCAGCTCGTGGCCGTGGATGGCGGTTTCCACCACCAGCGAGGCGGTCAGCTTGTCGCCGAGCACGGCGATGATGCGGCCGATCGGCGGACGGCGGCTGTCCGGCGCCTGGGTCAGCTCGCAGACCACCAGCTGGCCGTCACGCGCGCCACCGGTCTGGTCCGGCGGCACCTGCACGTTGCGCTGCACGCGCTTGTCGTCGGGCACCACGTAATTGATGCCCATCTCGATGCTGAAGCGACCGATCAGGCGGGTCATGCCGCGCTCGAGCACGCGTGCAATGCTGCCTTCGCGACGGCCACGGTGGTCGATGCCAGTCACGCGGGCCAGCACCTTGTCGCCGTGCATCACCTTGCGCATTTCATAGGGCGGCAGGAACAGATCGTCGCCACCCTCGACCGGGCGCAGGAAGCCGAACCCTTCCGGGTTGGCGATCACCACGCCGGTCACCAGGTTCAGGGTCTGGATCGGGGCGAAGCCGCCACGGCGGTTCTGCACCAGCTGGCCATCACGAACCATGGCGCCGAGCCGCCGCGACAGCGCCTCGGCACGGTCCGGTGCGGTCAGTCCCAGGCGTGCGCCCAGTTCCTCGGCGGTCTGCGGCCCTTCGCAGCGCTCCAGCAGGGCCAGGATGGCCTCGCGGCTGGCGATGGGTTGTTCGTATTTCTCCGCTTCGCGCGCGGCGTAGGGATCGTCGATCACCTTGCCGGTCGGCGGCAGCTTGCGGCCCGGCGCCGGGCCGGGGGCAGTGGCATCGGTATTGCGGACCTTGCGGCCGCGCGGTGGTGCGCCGCCTTCATTCAATTCGGGGAACCAGCCCGGCAACGGCTTGCCCGGCTTGGTGGTGCGGGCTGCGCCCGCCTTGGCGCCCTTCTTCGGGGCCTGGCTGCGGGACTTGCTCCCGCCCTTGCTTGGTTTTTTGGTAGTCATCGCCCTACATGGTAGCCGTTGATGGCGTGCAGAACGGGTCAGCGCCCGCCCTGGAGGCGTTGGATCAAATAATTTCATGAAGTCGTTGACAGTCCCCGGATTCATCTTCACAATTGCGCCTCTGGAACGCCCAGGTGGCGGAATTGGTAGACGCACTAGTTTCAGGTACTAGCGGGTAAAACCGTGGAGGTTCGAGTCCTCTCCTGGGCACCAACGAAAAAACTCCTCGCTTCGGCGGGGATTTTTTTTGCCCGCAGTTCGGCGTTGTGGCCCCTGGGGTCAGAGCCCGTTTCGCGAGCGAAGCAGGATCCGACCCCGGCTTCGATCGGCGCTGGGGTCGGATCCCTTTCCGCGAGGAAAGGGCTCTGCCCCCATAGCAGCAAAAAGTGTTGACATCCCCGTCACAGCACCCCATAATCTCGCTCCTCGACGCCCAGGTGGCGGAATTGGTAGACGCACTAGTTTCAGGTACTAGCGGGTAAAACCGTGGAGGTTCGAGTCCTCTCCTGGGCACCACGTCGAGAATGAGAAAAACCCGCGAAAGCGGGTTTTTTCATGCCCGGAATCCGGCATCAGAACAGCGGCCGCAACACCAGCTCCAGCCCAAGCAGCAACAGGAACCCGAGGAAGCAGGCGCGGAACACGCGCGCACTGATCCGCTGCCGGATCACCTGCCCCAGCCACATGCCCAGCAGCGACGGCAACACCGCCAGTGCGCTCAGGCCCAACTGCTGGATGCCGAACGCGCCGTGCAGCACCAGGCCGGTGGTCAGCGAGATCGTCGACACGGTGAACGCCAGCCCCAGCGCCTGTACCAGCTCCTCGCGCTGCAACCCCAGCGACTGCAGGTATGGCACCGCCGGCATTACGAACACGCCGGTGGCGCCGGTCACCACGCCCGACAATGCCCCCACCAGCGGCCCCAGCCAACGCTCGCGCCGCTGCGGCACGCGGAACACCGGTGCAAGCAGGGCATAGACGGCATAGACCACCAGCGCCAGGCCCAGTGCAACGCGCGACCAGGTGCGATCGACCCGCACCAGCAGCGCTGCCGAACCCAGCGTCACCACCACCACCGCCAGCATCATCGGCCACAGCCGCCGCACGGTGTGGCCCAGCGACGGCCCGGACAACAGCTGCCATGCATTGGTGACGAAGGTGGGAATGAACAGCATCGACGCCGCCGCCACCGGCGACAGCGTACTGCCGAGCAGCCCCATCGCCACGGTTGGCAACCCCATGCCGGTCACGCCCTTGACCACGCCGGCCAGAACGAACACCACCACCAGCAGCACGTAGAAGTACATCGATTCATTCATGCCTTCATTGGATCGGTCGGCCGCTCGGCGCACAATGCGGTCTTCCCGGCCTCGCCTTCGGCTGATCCGAAGGCGCAGGCGTTGCGATGAGGGCATCACATGCGGATGGATATCGCCGACCTGCGACTGTTCCTGGCCATTGCCGAAGCCGGCAGCATCACTGCCGGCGCGGCCCAGGCGAACCTGGCCCTGGCCTCGGCCAGCGAACGCCTGCGCACGATCGAAGCCGACGCCGGCACCGCGTTGCTCAACCGGCATCCGCGCGGCGTCAGCCTGACCGAAGCCGGCGCCGCCCTCGCCCACCATGCACGCTTGATCCTGCAGCAGCAGGCGCAGCTGCGCGGTGAACTGCAGGCGTTCGCGCACGGCGCGCGCGGCACCCTGCATCTTTATGCCAACACCGCAGCACTGACCAACTACCTGCCCTCGCGGCTCGCGCCGTGGCTGGCCGAACGCCCGCGCCTGCACGTGGAACTGCTGGAGCGCACCAGCCCCGAAGTCGTGCGCGCGATCCGCGCCGGCCAGGCCGAGGCCGGCATCATCAGTGATGCGGTCGACGCCGCCGGCCTGCAGCAGCATGTGGTCGCGGAAGACCCGCTGGTGATGCTGCTGCCCGCAGACCACCGCTTCGCATCGCGGCGCAGCGTGGCCTTCGCCGATGTTGCCGGCGAGACCTTCGTTGCCCTGGCCGATGGCAATGCACTGCAGACCTACATCGAAGACCAGGCACGCGACATCGGTCGCCGGCTGGACGTGCGCATCCGCATGAAGACCTTCGAGGGCGTTTGCATCATGGTCGGCCACGGCATTGGTGTCGGTATCGTGCCGCGTACCATTGCTCGCCAGCATCGGCGTGGTACGCACACCGTCGCCGTACCGCTCGCCGATGCGTGGGCACAACGCCGCCTGTGCGCCTGCTTCGCCGAGTGGGCGCAGCTGTCACCGGCGATGCGCAGCCTGCTGCATCACCTGGGCGTGCAGCCTCAGAAAAAAGTGTGAAATGTTGTTGACACACTCTCTGCCGTACCGCACAATTCATCTCCTGAGTCGCCCAGGTGGCGGAATTGGTAGACGCACTAGTTTCAGGTACTAGCGGGTAAAACCGTGGAGGTTCGAGTCCTCTCCTGGGCACCACGACTCAAGATGATCAAACCCGCGAAAGCGGGTTTTTTCGTTTCCGGGGGTTGGGAATTGCACAACCCCAGGATCCATCCACGCATGGCGTGGATCTACCAAACAAAAACCCCGCCTTCCGGCGGGGTTTCTGCATTCCAGTAGATCCACGCCATGCGTGGATGCATTTGGCGGGAACGCCGGCGGGCATGGCCCGGCGCTACCGCGCGGCGGATTGATCAATGCCCGCCGGCAGACGCCGCACCGGCACCCGCACCGAACGGTGGCTTGGCCAGCCACAGGAACGTAATGATCGCCAGGAAGATCCAGCCCAGCAGGAAGAAGATGTCGTTGAAGCCCATCTGCGATGCCTGGTGGTTGATCATGTTGTTCAGTACCGCTGCGCCATGCTGCAGGTCGCCCTGCCCCAACGCCGTCACCTGGTCCTGCATGCCCGGCTGATAGGCCGAGATGTGCTCGGTCAGGTCGGCATGGTGCACCTGGGTGCGCCGTGCCCACAGCCACGTCGTCAGCGACGCCGCGAAGCTGCCACCCAGCGTACGCAGGAAGGTGGCCAGGCCGGAGCCCGCCGCGATCTCGCGCCCATCCAGGTCCGACAGCAGGATCTGCAGCACCGGCATGAAGAACAGTGCGACACCAATACCCATGATCAGCTGTACGCCGGCCACGTGCTGGAAATCGACCTGCAGATTGAAACCCGAACGCAGGAAGCTGGTCATCGACAGGAACACGAAGGCGATGGTCGCCAGCATGCGCATGTCGAAGCGCGATGCATACTTGCCCACGAACGGCGTCATGATCACCGGCAGCACGCCGATCGGCGCGGTCGCCAGGCCTGCCCAGATCGCGGTGTAGCCCATGTCACGCTGCAGCCACTGCGGAATCAGCAGGGCCACGCTGAAGAACGCCGCATAGGCCACCACCATCGCCAACGTACCGGCGCGGAAGTTGCGGTGCCGGAACAGCTTCAGGTCGACGATCGGATCCTTGTCGGTCAGTTCCCAGATCAGGAACACGGTCAGGGCCACCACCGCCACGCAGGCCAGCACCACGATCTTCATCGACGAGAACCAGTCCTCGTCGTTGCCCAGGTCAAGCACCAGCTGCAGCGCACCGACACCGATCACCAGGGTGACCAGGCCGACGTAGTCCATCTTCGGCTTCTCGATGTGCTCCGGGCGCCCCTTCAACTGGTTGCCCACCACCAACGCAGCGAAGATGCCCAGCGGCACGTTGATCAGGAAGATCCATTCCCAGCTGTAGTTGTCGGTGATCCAGCCACCGAGGATCGGGCCGCAGATCGGCGCCACCACCGTGATCATCGCCAGCAGCGCCAGCGCCTGCCCGCGTTTCTCGCGTGGATAGATCGACACCAGCAGCGACTGCGTGATCGGGTACATCGGGCCGGCCACGAAGCCCTGCAGCGCGCGTGACAGCACCAGCATGCCCATGCTCTGCGCCAGGCCGCACAGCAGCGAGGTGATGACGAAGGCCAGCGTGGCCCAGACGAACAGCTTGCGTTCGCCGAAGCGGCGGCTGAGCCAGCCGGTCAGCGGCAACGCGATGGCCGTGCTGACCGCGAACGAGGTGATGACCCAGGTCGCCTGCTGCGAACTGGCGCCGAGATTACCGGCGATGGTCGGCAGCGAAACGTTGGCGATGGTGGTGTCGAGCACCTGCATGAACGACGCCATCGCCAGGCCAACGGTGCACAGGGCGACGCTGGGCGGCAGGAACCCGGAGGCCGCACCCGGCGCCGCCGGTGCGCCCGGAGCGCCGGGCGCGGCTGGAGCTTGTGCGGACATGGCGACCTCAGCCCACCTTTGCCTGCTGCTGCGGCAGGTTGCCCTGGATGATCGTGTGGATCACCTCGTCGGCATCATGCAGCTGCTTGGCATACACGTCGGTGTCGAACACCGTGCCCTTGGCCGGGGTGCTCGGCAGCACTTCACCCTTCTGGTCGCGCAGGCTCACTTCAGCCTTCATCGACAGGCCGATGCGCAGCGGGTGTTCAGCCAGCTGCTTGGCATCGATGGCGATGCGCACCGGCACGCGCTGCACGATCTTGATCCAGTTGCCGCTGGCGTTCTGCGCCGGCAGCAGCGAGAACGCCGAACCGGTGCCCAGGCCCAGGCTCTGGATGCGGCCCTTGTACTTCACGTCACCGGCATACAGGTCCGACTTCAGCTCCACTTCCTGGCCCAGGCGCATGTGGCGCAGCTGGGTTTCCTTGAAGTTGGCCTCGACCCACATCTGCTCGGTCGGCACTACCGCCATCAGCGCGTTGCCCGGCTGCACGCGCTGGCCGACCTGCACCGAACGACGGGCGACGTAGCCGGTGACCGGCGCAACGATGCCGGCGCGGGCGTTGTTGAGGAAGGCCTGGCGCAGCTGCGCGGCTGCCGCCTGCACGTCCGGCTGGGTGGCGATCACGGTGTCGTCGACCAGTGCGCGGTTGCGCTCGACGGTCTCGCGCGAACCGGCCACGGCCGCTTCGGCAGCAGCCAGCTCGTCACGGGCGTGGGCCAGTTCTTCGTTGGAGATGGCACCGGTGGCGGCCAGGTCCTTGCGGCGGGCGAAGTCATCACGCACGCGCTTCAGGGTCACCTGGCGCGCGTTCAAGTCCGCCTGTGCGCCTTCCACGCTGCGGTACAGGCCACGGGTCTGGCGCACGGTCTTGGCCAGGTTGGCTTCGGCCTGCTGCAGTGCCACCGAGGTGTCGGACGGGTCCAGCTGCACCAGCAGCTGGCCGCGCTCCACGCGCATGCCGTCATCGGCGTTGATGGCGACCACGGTACCGGCCACCAGCGGGGTGATCTGCACCTGGTTGCCCTGCACGTAGGCGTCGTCGGTCTCTTCGAACCAGCGGCCGAACATGAAGTACCACAGCGCCAGTGCGGCAAGCAGCAGCACGACGATGACGAACAGGCCGCGCAGCAGGTTGCCGCGGCGGTTGGGGGCGGCCGGGGCCGCGGTGTCTTGGGTCTGGCTCATGGCGGGCGTCTTCAGGAATGCGAGGAATTGGAATGGGAGGCGATCGGTGCGAGGTCGGCGTCAGCGGGCTGGAAACCACCGCCAAGCGCCTTGCTCAGGCGCACCGAGGACTGCACCTGCTGCGACTGCAGCCCGGCCAGCTGCTGCTGCGACTGCAACAGCGTGGACTGCGCGGTCAGCACGTCCAGGTAGCTGCCGATGCCGGCGCGGTAGCGCTGCTGGGCCAGATCGAAGGCCGAACGCGCGGTGTCCACCGCCTGCTGCTGCGAGTGCGCCTGCTGCGCCAGCGAACGCACTGCGTTGACCTGATCGGCAACGTCGCGCAATGCGTCGAGTACGGCCTGGTTGTAGTTGGCCACCGCCAGGTCGTACTGCGCATCGGTGTTGGCCAGGTTGGCGCGCAGCTTGCCGCCCTCGAAGATCGGCAGGCTCAGCGCCGGGCCGATGTAGGCGAAGGTGGAGCTGCTCTTCAGCAGGTCGCCCACGTTCGGTGCGACCACGCCGGCCAGCGCGGTCAGGTTGAAGCTCGGGTAGAACTTGGTCCTGGCGACCTTGATCTGCTTGTCGGCCGCTTCCACGCGCCAGCGTGCGGCGACGATGTCGGGGCGACGGCCCAGCAGTTCGCTGGGCAGCACGCCCGGCAGCTGCAGCGCCATCGGATTCAACGGCTGCGGGCGCTGGATCGACAGGCCACGGTCCGGGCCCTTGCCGACCAGTGCCGCCAGTGCGGTGCGGGCGGCATCGATGCGCTGCTGCGCAGCCTGCACCTGCTGCTGCGCGGCCGGCACGCGGGCTTCGGCCTGGCGCACCTGCAGATCGCTGTCGATACCGGCGCTGCGGCGCTGGCGGGTCAGCTGCAGCGACTTCTGCGAACGGGCCAGCTCTTCCTCGGCCACGTCGTTGAGCTGCCACGCGTAGGCCAGGTCGGCATAGGCCTGGGTGATGCCAGTGGACAGGTTCAGGCGTGCAGCCTGGGCCTCGACGGTGGCCGCATGCGCGCCATCCACGGCGGCTTCCCAGGCGGCACGCTTGCCGCCCCACAGGTCCACGCCATAGCTGAAGTCGAAGGCGACCTGGCTGCTGCCGCCGTAGCGGCCGCCCATCTCGCTGCCGACCATCGACTCGGGCAGGCGCAGGCCGGTGTAGCCACCGGACACCGACAGGCTGGGCAGCTCATCGGCACGCGCAGTGCCAACCTGGGCCTGGGCCTGGCGCAGGCGCGCGTCGGCGGCATCCAGGCTCGGATGACCGGCAAGGCCTTCGGCAACCAGCGCGTCCAGCTGCGCGTCGCCCAGTGCCTTCCACCAGTCCTGCGCCGGGAAGCCGGTGGCGCTCAGGTCGGTGTCGGCCAGGGTGCGTTCGCTGTGCAGGCTGTCCACATCGAGCACGTGGCCCTGGGGGTTGAGGCCACGGCTGCTGGCGCAGGCGGCCAGGGCCAGGGCCAGCGCTGACACCAGCAGCGCGCGCCCGGACCGGCGGAGAGTGGAATGCGGGATCGGGTTCATGGGGTCGTCAGGGAATCGCGGATTCGGGTAAGGAGGGACAGCAGCAGCGTGCGCTCGTCGGTGGAAAGATCACGCAGCGCGTAATCCATCACCGCGTCGCCGCGCAGCTTCAGCCGCGCCCACAGCGCGCGGCCTTCATCGGTCAGCACGATCTGCAGCGCACGCCGGTCCTGTGCATGCGGTTCGCGGCGGACGCAGCCCAGTGCCTCGAGCTTGTCCAGCAGGCGGGTGACCGCGCTGGGTACCTGGTCGATGGCCTGGGCCAGTTCGTTGGCCGTGCACGGGGCCATGTGCGAGAGCACCTTCAACCCGATGTAGTGGGTGAAGCCGATACCCAGGTCTTCTTCAGCCATGGACGCGTCGAGTTGCCGGACCAGGCCGTCGCGCACCTGGCGCAGCAGCAGGCCAAAGCTGGGGGGAGTGGTTGCAGGACAGATCATGGGGGAGCATTCTCTTCCAAAAAAAATATTTCTCAATGGAAATATTCGATCTGGCATCGAATGCTGTGTTGCAGCAGTGGGCTGGATCAGTAACGGCGCACACCTTAATGGTCCGCTCAGCTGGCCCGGTAGTACAATTAAGCCAATGGATGACACATTTCAGCCAGCGGATATGATGAACAAGGCAGAAATCCCCCCTCCGAAACGCCTGCTGCGCGACGACGCACTGGACTGGTTCGAGCGCAACGACGGCCCGCCGGTGGTCGCCTTCCGCTTCGACAGCCCCCTCGGCCTGGTCCGGGAAGTGGACTGGCACCACCACCAGCGCGCCCAGCTGATCTGCGTCGAACGCGGCCTGCTGACCACCCGCACCTCGCACGGGACGTGGTCGCTGGCGCCGGGCTCGGCCGGCTGGATGTCGCCGCTGGAGCCGCATACGGTGACCCTGGACGGTCCGCTGCGTGGCTGGGGCATGGCGCTGGCCGCACCGGCCTGTGCCACCCTGCCCGCCGATCCCTGCGTGCTGGGCCTGTCCAAGCTGGCGCAGGCGCTGGCCGACCGCATCTGCGAATGGCCGCTGGGCTACGACACCACGCCCGAGCGCCAGCACATCATCGACGTGCTGCTGGACGAGATCCGTACCGCGCCGCGCCAGCGCATGCACCTGCCGATGCCGCATGACCGGCGCCTGCTGAAGATCGCCTCGCAGCTGCTGGCCGACCCGTCCGACGAGCGCAGCCTGGCCGAGTGGGCGCACTGGGCCGGCCTGTCGCCGCGCAGCCTGACCCGCCACTTCCGCGACGAGACCACGCTGAGCTTCGCCCAGTGGCGGCAGCAGGCCCGGCTGTCCGAAGCCCTGCGCCAGCTGACCGACGGCCGCAGCGTCGCCGACATCGCCCATGCACTGGGCTTCAGCAGCGCCAGCGCCTTCGTCACCGTGTTCCGCCGCCACTTCGGGCTGCCGCCGGGGCGCTACCTTGCGCGGGCCGGGCATGGCCTGGAAACCGGGCTGGACCCTGCGCGCGGCTTGGCATCCCCCGCCGCATCCGGATAATCACAGGATTGCGAGCGGCGACCGCCGTCGCCGCCTCCCGACAACAGGTAACAACGCCGCATGACCGAACTTGCCCGCCCCGTGTTCCACGGATTCGAACAACTGCCGCTGCGCGAGTACGCCGAACGCGCCTACCTCGACTACTCGATGTACGTGGTCCTGGACCGCGCCCTGCCGTTCATCGGCGACGGCCTGAAGCCGGTGCAGCGCCGCATCATCTATTCGATGAGCGAGCTGGGCCTGAATGCCGCGTCCAAGCCGAAGAAGTCCGCGCGCACCGTCGGTGACGTCATCGGTAAATACCATCCGCACGGTGACAGCGCGTGCTACGAGGCGCTGGTGCTGATGGCACAGCCGTTCTCGTACCGGTATCCGCTGATCGAAGGCCAGGGCAACTTCGGCTCCAGCGACGACCCGAAGTCGTTCGCCGCGATGCGTTACACCGAATCCAAGCTGACCCCGATCGCCGAAGTGCTGCTGGGCGAACTGGGCCAGGGCACCACCGACTGGGCACCGAACTTCGACGGCACCCTGCAGGAACCGACCTGGATGCCGGCGCGGCTGCCGCACCTGCTGCTGAACGGCACCACCGGCATCGCCGTGGGCATGGCCACCGACGTGCCGCCGCACAATCTCAACGAGATCGTCAGCGCGCTGCTGCACCTGCTGGACAACCCCGAGGCCACCGTGCGCGACCTGTGCGAGCACGTGCAGGGCCCGGACTACCCGTCCAGCGCCGAGATC
This sequence comes from Stenotrophomonas sp. 59, assembly GCF_030291095.1. Taxonomy (NCBI): domain Bacteria; kingdom Pseudomonadati; phylum Pseudomonadota; class Gammaproteobacteria; order Lysobacterales; family Lysobacteraceae; genus Stenotrophomonas; species Stenotrophomonas sp. 59. The sequence goes on along the minus strand of NZ_CP127408.1, from coordinate 1,480,080 downwards.
ATCACCGCGGCCAACGACCTGCGGAACATGTACGAGACCGGCAACGGCAGCGTGCGTGCACGTGCGACCTTCACCAAGGAGGCCAACAACATCGTGGTGACGGCGCTGCCGTTCCAGGTGTCGCCGTCGAAGGTGATCGAGCAGATTGCCGCGCAGATGCGCGCCAAGAAGCTGCCGTGGCTGGAAGACATCCGCGATGAGTCCGACCACGCCAACCCGGTGCGCGTGGTGCTGGTGCCGCGCTCCAACCGCGTCGACGCCGAGCAGCTGATGGGCCACCTGTTCGCCACCACGGACATGGAGCGCAGCTACCGCGTCAACCTCAACGTGATCGGGCTGGACGGCCGTCCGCAGGTGAAGAACCTGAAGATGCTGCTCAGCGAATGGCTGACCTTCCGCAGCAACACCGTCACCCGCCGCCTGCAGCACCGGCTGCAGAAGGTCGAGCGCCGCCTGCACCTGCTGGAAGGCCTGCTGGTCGCCTTCCTCAACCTGGACGAGGTGATCCACATCATCCGTACCGAGGACGAACCGAAGGCGGCGCTGATCGCGCGCTTCGGCCTGTCCGAGGAACAGGCCGAATACATTCTGGAAACCAAGCTGAAGCAGCTGGCCCGCCTGGAAGAGATGAAGATCCGCGGCGAGCAGGACGAGCTGGCCAAGGAGCGCGAGAAGATCCTCGGCATCCTCGACAGCAAGGCCAAGCTGAAGAAGCTGATCCGCGACGAACTGACCGCCGATGCCAAGAAGTTCGGCGACGCACGCCGCTCGCCGCTGGTGCAGCGCCAGGCGGCGCAGGCCATCGACGAGACCGAGCTGGTGCCGAGCGAGCCGATGACCGTGGTGCTGTCGGAGAAGGGTTGGATCCGCGCCGCCAAGGGCCACGACGTCGATGCGTCCGCCCTCTCCTACCGCGACGGTGATGCCCTGCAGGGCGCGGTGCGCGCGCGCAGCACCCAGCAGGTCGCGTTCCTCGACAGCGAGGGCCGCGCCTACTCGACGCCGGTGCACACCCTGCCTTCGGCGCGCGGCAACGGTGAACCGCTGACCGGCCGCTTCTCGCCGGCACCGGGCACCAGCTTCGTGACCCTGGCCAGTGCCGAGCCGGATGCCCGCTTCGTGCTGGCCTCCAGTCATGGCTATGGCTTCGTCACCCGCTTCGAGAACCTGATCGGTCGCAACAAGGCCGGCAAGGCGATGCTGAACCTGTCGTCCGGCTCGTCGGTGCTCACTCCGTCGGTGCTCGCCAACGTGGCCACCGACCGCATCGTGGCGGTGACCAGCTCGGGCAACCTGCTGGCGATCGCCGCCAACGACCTGCCGGAACTGGACAAGGGCAAGGGCAACAAGATCATCGAGATCCCGAAGGCCAAGCTCGCCACCGAGCGCGTGGTTGCCATCGTGGCGATCAGCCCGGGTCAGACCCTGCAGATACGCAGTGGCCAGCGCACGATGGGGCTGAAGTTCAACGAGCTCGACGCCTACCTCGGCGCACGCGCCACCCGCGGCCACCTGCTGCCGCGCGGCTGGCAGAAGGTCGAAGGGTTGTCGGTGGAATAAGGGCTGGGGCCCTGCCCCTGGTGGGTGTCAACCTTGGTTGACACGCCTTGCCGGGGATCAGACACGAAAAAGCCGGGGCAATCCCCGGCTTTTTCGTTGTCGGCTGGCGGGCGGTGGAGCAGCTGGCGGGCGAAGGCTGGCTGGCGGTGCTCCGGTGCTGGCGGGCGACAGAACGCTGTGCTGCTGGTAGAGCCGACTGTCAGTCGGCTGCTCTTTTGCTCCTGGTAGAGCCGACTGTTAGTCGGCTGCTCTTCTGCTCCTGGTAGAGCCGACTGTTAGTCGGCTGCTCTTCTGCTCCTGGTAGAGCCGACTGTTAGTCGGCTGCTTTTTTGCTCCTGGTAGAGCCGACTGTTAGTCGGCTGCTCTTTTGCTCCTGGTAGAGCCGACTGTTAGTCGGCTGCTTTACCGAAAAGCAGCCGACTAACAGTCGGCTCTACCGGGTCGGCTCTACCGGGTCGGCTCTACAGAGAGCCGCTGCCGGCTCAGTGCGCCGGGGCGCCGTTGCCGTCGATCTTGCTCAGCTGATACAGCTCCAGGCCGATGCGCTTGATCAGGCCCAGCTGCTGCTCCAGCCACCAGGCGTGGTCTTCCTCGGTGTCCTTCAGCTGCGCCAGCAGGATGTCGCGGCTCACGTAGTCGCCGTTCTCTTCGCACAGCTTCATGCCGGCGGCCAGATTGTTCCGAACGGCGTATTCAGTATCGAGATCCTTCTGCAGCATCTCTTCCACGGTCTTGCCGGGCTCGGTGGCATGCGGGCGCATGTCCGGGTCGCCGCCCAGGAACAGGATCCGGCGCAGCAGCGCATCGGCGTGCTGGGTTTCCTCTTCCATCTCGTGGTTCAGGCGTTCGTACAGCGCGAACAGGCCCTGGTCCTCGTAGCGGCGGGAATGGATGAAGTACTGGTCGCGGGCAGCGAGCTCGCCGCGCAGCAGTTCCTTCAGGCAGGCGATGACGTCCGGGTTGCCTTTCATGGGGGGCTCCTGTGAATCGATGTGGCATAGGGTGCCGCATTTCAAAATACGGTGATCTAATCGGAATCAGTCGCAGTTGCGCCTGCGGCTACAATCGGCCCACGAGTTCGGAAAGGACGTGCGATGCGACGTACATGGCGTTGGGTACTGGGCGTGTTGATCGCCATCGTCCTGGTCACCGCCCTGGTCCTGTGGCTGCTGTTGCGTGGCAGCCTGGCCGACCTGGACGGCGAGCATGCGCTGCCGGGGCTGGCCAAGCCGGTCACCATCGAGCGCGATGCGCTGGGCGTGGTCACCATCACCGCCGCCAGCCAGGCCGACGCCATGCGCGCATTGGGTCGCGTGCATGCGCAGGAACGTTATTTCGAAATGGACCTGATGCGCCGCAGCGCCGCCGGCGAGCTGTCGGCGCTGTTCGGGCCGAAGGCCATCGACGCCGACAAGCGCATGCGCGTGCATCGGCTGCGCGCGCGCACCGAGGCGAACATGCAGGCTGCGCTGGGCGACAACATCGAAGCCGTGAGCGCCTACGTCGGTGGAGTCAATGAGGGCCTGGCCGATCTCTCCGTGCGCCCGTGGGCCTACCTGCTGCTGCGGCAATCGCCACAACCGTGGCAGGCCAGCGACAGTGTGCTGGCCGGGCTGGCCATGTACGCCGACCTGCAGGACCCGGGCAACCAGACCGAGCTTGCACTGAGCCGCATCCGCGCAGTGGTGCCGCCCGCGCTGTACGCGCTGATCGCCCACGACGGCACCGAATGGGATGCACCGCTGTTCGGCGAACCGACCGGCAATGCCGCCCTGCCCGATGCCAGCCAGCTCGATCTGCGCACATTGAAGGGAAAACCGGGCACTGAGCAGGAAGAGGCCGACGTCATCGGCAGCAACAACTTCGCGGTGGCCGGTGCACTCACCGCTGACGGCCGCGCGATCGTCGCCGACGACATGCACCTGGGCCTGCGCGCGCCCGGCCTGTGGTTCCGTGTGCGCCTGCGCTACCCGGACCCGCAGGCTGCGGGCGGCCAGGTCGATGTCACCGGCTTCTCGCTGCCCGGCCTGCCGGCGGTGATCGTCGGCAGCAACGGGCACGTGGCCTGGGGCTTCACCAACAGTTACATCGATACCGCCGATTACCGCACTGAACCGGCCAACGCCGCAGTGACCGTGCATGAAGAACGCATCGCCGTGGCTGGCCAGGCCGACGTGCTGTTCCCGGTGCGCGAAACCGCCTGGGGCCCGATCCTGCATACCCATGCCGATGGCAGTGGCGATGCGCTGCGCTGGGTCGCCCACCTGCCCGGCGCGGTGCGCCTGGACTTCGGTGACCTGGCCCGTGCCGGTGATCTGGACGGTGCCCTGCAGTTCGCCGACCGCGCCGGGATTCCCGCGCAGAACCTGGTGGTCGGCGACCGCAGCGGACGCATCGCCTGGCGCCTGATCGGCGCCCGCCCGGACCGCGGTTCCGGCTGTGCGCCTGCGGGCTTCACGGCCGCCAACAACCAGGACTGCGCACCCTGGCCGATCCGCAGCGATGCCTCGCCGGCACTGATCGACCCACCCAACCACCGCCTGTGGACCGCCAACGGTCGCATCCTCGACGGCGAGGCGCTGGCTACCGTCGGCAACGGTGGCTATGACCTTGGCGCGCGCGCGCGGCAGATCCGTGACCTGCTCGCGATCCAGGAGCGCTTCGACGAGCATGACCTGCTGGCGATCCAGCTCGATGACCGCGCGGTGTTCCTGCAGCGCTGGTGGGCACTGCTGCACGACGTCATCGAACGCAGTGACGATCCCGCGCTGAAGCGATTGAAGGCGGTCAGCCATCAGTGGGGCGGGCGCGCTTCAGCCGACTCGGTCAGTTACCGGGTGGTGCGCGAGTTCCGCACGCAGGTGATGGAGACGCTGTCCGATGCGCTGCTGGCACCGGCCAATGCGCAGCTGGGTGAGGACTACCTCGATCCGCGCCTGGCGCAGCTGGAAGGCGTGGCCTGGCCGATGCTGCAGCAGCGCCCGGCCAACCTGCTGCCGCCAGCGTTCGGCAGCTGGGATGCACTGCTGATCGATGCAGCACGTCGCACGGAAGCCGAGCTCTCCAGGCAAGGCCCACTGGCCAAGCGCACGTGGGGGGAACGTAATACCGCGGCGATCTGCCATCCGATCGCACGCGCGCTGCCGGAGTTCGCCAAGCGCTGGCTGTGCATGCCGGCCGACCGCCTGCCCGGCGACCGCGATATGCCGCGGGTGCAGACGCCGAACTTCGGTGCTTCCGAGCGCATGGTGGTATCGCCCGGCCACGAGGCCGACGGCATCGTGCACATGCCCGGCGGCCAGAGCGGGCATCCCCTGTCTCCGTACTGGGGCGCCGGCCACGAAGACTGGGTACATGGCCGCCCGACCCCGTTCCTGCCCGGCAAGGCGCAGCACACCATGACGCTGGTGCCAGCGCGGTAGTGCCGGCCGCTGGCCGGCAACCTCGGAAGACCCGGGGTCAGATCCCTTTTCCAAGGGAAAAGGGATCTGACCCCATCACCGACGGTAGCGCCGCTCGATCAGGTTCAACAGCGGCCCGGTCATCGCCGTGGTCACCAGCGCCATGATCACCAGCACCGCAAACAGGCGGTCGCCTAGCAGGCCCAGCTCGTAGCCCAGGTTGAGCACGATCAGCTCCATCAGGCCGCGGGTATTCATCAGCGCGCCCAACCGCCATGCCTCACGCGTGGGCATGCCGGCACTGCGCGCAGCACTGAAGGTGCCCAGCAGCTTGCCGGCCGTTGCCACCACGATCACCACCGCGCACAGCACGATATCGCTGGCCTGCAATGCGTCGGCGCGCATGCGCAGACCGGTCATGGCGAAGAACAGCGGCAGCAGCAGCGTCACTGCGAACGGTTCGACGCGGGCCATCAGCAGCTCGCGCAGCTGCACGTTGGACGACACCGCCACGCCCGCAGCAAAGGCACCGAACAGCGCATGGATGCCGAGCATCTCGGTGACCAGCGCACTGGCCAGCGACAGCAGCAGGATGCCGAGCAGCCAGCGCCCCTCGCGGCCCGGCGCGATCTGCTGGCGGGCGAACCAAGGCTTCACCAGCCCCAGCATCAACGCCACGAACGCAACCACGCACAGCAGGTTGAGGCTGGCCGGCAGCCAGCCACTGGCCTGGGCCGCGGCAACGATAAGCGCCAGCAGGCACCACGCGGTGGCGTCGCCCAAGGCGGCGCAGGCGATGGCGGTCTGGCCCAGCGATGTCTGGGTGATGCCACGGTCGGCGAGGATGCGCAGCAGCACCGGGAACGCGGTGATGCTCATCGAGATGCCGACGAACAGCGCGAACGCGGTGAAGCCCACCCCTTCGGGGCCGTGCTGCGGGTACAGCCAGATCGCCAGCGCGATGCCGAGCACGAACGGCAGCGCGATGCCGGCATGGCTGACCGTGAACGCAAAACGTCGTCGCCCGCGCAGCGCAGCCAGATCCAGCTCGGCACCGGCCACCAGCAGGAACATCAGCACGCCCAGCTGGCTGAGCATGCCCAGCGGCCCCAGCGAACTGGCCGGGAACAGCGCCCCATGCAGCTGCGGCAGCACGCTGCCCAGCACCAGTGGGCCCATCATCAGGCCGGCCGCCATCTCGCCGATCACCGCCGGCTGGCCCAGCCGCTTCAGCAGTGCGCCCGCCCCCTTGGCCACCAGCAACAGCACCAGCAACTGCAGCAGGAACAGGCCCAGCGGCGAGGCCAGATGCTGCGCCCAGCCACCCTCGGCCACAGCCGTAGCGCGGGCAACCGCAGCGGGTTCAGCAGGGCCAGCGAAGCGTGCCAGCAGTACACCGGCCAGCAAGGGCAGCGCGGCCCACGCCAGATAGCGCCATCCCCACTTCATCGGCGGCCGTTGGCTGCCGCGCGGTACGTCCATGAACATTCCCCAATGTGCAGGGCGCCGATGATACGTCGCAAAAAGGGGACGGAGGGGATTAAGTCCTCCTTGTGCTCGCCGGGCGTGGCCCGGCGCTACCATCGCTCGGTAACGCCGGGCCATGCCTGGCGGAAGCATTACGCCAGGGCTTGTTCGTGCACGCCGGCGATCGCGCGTCCGGAAGGGTCGGCCGCCGCCGCGAAGCTGGCATCCCAGGCGATCGCCGCCGGCGACGAACAGGCAATCGATTTGCCGCCCGGCACGGTCTCGGCCGCCGCGCGGCTCGGGAAGAACTGCTCGAACAGGTGGCGGTAGTAGTACGCCTCCTTGGTCTGCGGCGGGTTGTGCGGGAAGCGCTTGTCGGCGGCCGCCAGCACACGATCGCTCACCTGCGCTTCGGCATGCGCCTTCAGCCCGTCGATCCAGCCGTAGCCGACGCCATCGCTGAACTGCTCCTTCTGCCGCCACAGGATGCTGTCCGGCAGGTAACCATCGAACGCCTCGCGCAGCACCGCCTTCTCGATGCGACGGCCGCCGAACCCGGCACCGACCATCTTGTGTGCGGCATCGAAGCGCATCGCCACGTCGAGGAATTCACGATCCAGGAACGGCACGCGCGGCTCCACGCCCCAGGCCATCATCGATTTGTTGGCACGCAGGCAATCGTAGTTGTGCAGGGCGTCGAGCTTGCGCACCAGTTCGTCGTGGAATTCGCGGGCATCCGGCGCCTTGTGGAAGTACAGGTAACCACCGAAGATCTCGTCGCTGCCTTCGCCGGACAGCACCATCTTCACGCCCATCGCCTTGATCCGCCGCGCCAGCAGGAACATCGGCGTCGACGCGCGGATGGTGGTGACGTCGTAGGTTTCGATGTGGCGGATCACTTCCGGCAGCACGTCCAGGCCTTCTTCGAAGGTGTATTCGAACCCGTGGTGCACAGTACCCAGCGCTTCGGCAGCAACCGCGGCAGCGGCCAGATCGGGCGATCCCTTCAGCCCGATCGCGAACGAGTGCAGGCGCGGCCACCAGGCTTCGGTCTGCCCGCCGTCCTCGATGCGACGGCGCGCGTAGCGTGCGGCCACGGCGGCCACCAGCGATGAATCCAGGCCACCTGACAGCAGTACGCCGTAGGGCACGTCGCTCATCAGCTGGCGCTCCACGGCGTGCTCGAAGGCCTGCCGCAGTTCGGCGAGGTCGGCCTGGCGGCCCTGCACATCCGCATACTCACGCCACGGCTGCTGGTAGTAGCGCACCAGCTCGCCGCTGGCGCTGTCGAAATAGTGGCCCGGCGGGAACTGCGCGACATCGGCGCAGGAATCGACCAGCGCCTTCATCTCCGAAGCCACGCGCAGGCGCCCCTGCGCATCGTGGCCCCAGTACAGCGGCACCACGCCGATCGGGTCGCGTGCCACCAGCACGCGGCCGCTGTCACGGTCCCACAGCGCGAAGGCGAAGATGCCGTTGAGCTGTTCCAGCCACTGCGCTGGCGATCCGCCCTGGCGGTACAGCGCGTTGATCACTTCGCAGTCCGAGCCGGTCTGGAAGTCGTAGGCGGTGGTCAGCGCGGCCTTCAGTTGCTGGTGGTTGTAGATTTCGCCGTTCACCGCCAGCGCCAGCTGGCCGTCGGCAGACAGCAGCGGTTGCGAGCCGCCGGCAGGATCGACGATGGCCAGCCGCTCGTGGACCAGCAATGCGCCTTCGTCCAGGTACACGCCGCTCCAGTCCGGGCCGCGGTGGCGCTGGCGCTGCGACAGTTCCAGCGCGTGCCGGCGCAGGGCGGGAAGATCGTCACCGGCCTGCAGGCCGAAGATTCCGAAGATCGAACACATGGCGGAGCTCCTGTTGGGGGATTTCACGAGGGGAAGGTGTTCGACCGGCCATCCAGGCCCGGGAAGGCTGCGCCCGGGCACAAAAAAACCCGCATCGGCCGATGCGGGTTTTCTGGTGTCCGGGCGTGTGTTGCTGTCTATCTACCCAGGGCGCAGTCCCGCATCGGCCGCGCACGATTATTCGCGCGCAGATTATTGCGGTTGTTGTTATTGACGGCGGTGGCCAGGCGGATCGACATGGGATCGACCGTACCCCGGTTTCCGGCGCGGCGCAACAGTTGCGTTGGCAACCACACGTGAAGCGCATAATGGCGCGCCCCGCAATGTGTAATGGAAATGCAACACCGCACTGGATGCACCGCCGTACTGGCCGCCCTGCTCTGCCTGGGCCTGGCTGCCTGCCATACCCTGCCCCCGCCCTCCAGGCTGCCACCAGCACAGCAGCAGGCCCTGGAACAACGCGGCAGCGACGGCAGCTTTGACGGCGCCTGGGATACCGCGGAGACCTTCGAGCGCTTCAACGACCCGCGCGCGGTCACCTACTACGAGCGTGCCGCTGCGGTCACGCCCTGGACCTTCCACAACACCAAGGCGGAAGAAGCACTGGGCCGGATCTGGACCTCCGGCACGCTGCGGCATGCCGACAGCCCCCGCATCGATCCTGCACCGGTGCTGCGCGCTTCGTGGCGACGCGGCGAGCGCGCCTACCTGGCTGCGGCCAACCACGGCAATCCCTACGCGTTCCACGACTTGGCTGCAGCCTATCGCCAGCAGGGCGACGCACAGCAGGCACTGCGCTGGGACCTGCGCGCGATGATCTATCACCGCTATCCAAGCCGTTCCTCGCGACTGCCGGATGCAGTGGCCGCGCAGGCCGGCACCGTGCACCCGCTGGTCGCCCACCTGCAGCGTCGCGCGGCGCGTGGCGATGCCGAGGCGCAGGTGGATCTGGGCGCGCTGCTGGAACGCGGCGTGGGCGTGCCGAGCGATCCGGCGCGTGCGTTGCAGCTGTACCAGCGTGCCGGGGAACAGGGCAATGTGTTCGGCCAGTACTTTGCCGGGCTGCTGCTGGGCCGGAGTGCGCCGGGCGTGGAGAAGGACACCGAGGCGGCGGCACGCTGGTTCGCGAAGGCCGAAGCGCAGCGCTTCTACATGGCGGCGCCCGGCTACTGGAAAAAAGCGGTCGAGCCGCCGTTCTTCCTTTTTTCGGAATAGTAGAGCCGGGCCGTGCTCGGCTGCTTCTGCCGGTAGACATCAGCCGAGCATGGCTCGGCTCTACAGGGATGCAGCCCCGGGCGGGGGGCGTGCCGACCAACGGTCGGCACCCACCATTCCCACCCCACCGTCCTTACACCAGCAGCCGTTCCACCAGCCGCTGGTACAGCCCGGGCAGTGCTTCCAGTTCGTCCACGCGCACGTTCTCGTCCACCTGGTGGATGCTGGCGTTGACCGGTCCTACTTCGATGCACTGCGCACCCAAGGGCGCGATGAAGCGCGCATCGGAGGTACCGCCGCCGGTACTTTCTTCCGGCGCGCGGCCGATGTGCTCGGCCAGCACCGCCCGTGCCGCGGCGCGCAGCGTGCCTTCCGGGGTGTAGAACGGCTCGCCGCTGCGGTGCCACTTCAGCGTGTACTGCAGGCCATGCCGGTCCAGCAGTGCGGCGATCTCTGCTTCCAGCTTCGGCGCGTCCCAATGCGGGTTGTAGCGGAGGTTGAAATCCACTTCGAGCTCGCCGGGAATCACGTTGTTGGCACCGGTGCCGGCGTGGATGTTGGAAATCTGCAGGCTGGTCGGCGGGAAGCTCTCGTAGCCGTCGTCCCAGCGCCGCGCACTCAGTTCGGCCAGTGCCGGCGCCGCCTGGTGGATCGGATTGCGCGCTTTCTCCGGGTACGCCACATGCCCCTGCACGCCCTGCACGCGCAGCTTGGCGGACAGGCTGCCGCGGCGGCCCACGCGCAGCAGGTCGCCCAGCGTCGCGGTCGATGACGGCTCACCGGTGATGCACCAGTCGATGCGCTGCCCGCGTGCGGCGAACAGGCGTGCAACGTGGCGCACGCCATCGATGGCATCGCCCTCCTCGTCGCTGGTCAGCAGTACCGCCAGCGTGCCGGGATGATCGGGATGCGCGGCGACGAACTGCTCGGCGGCGACCACGAACGCAGCCACGCTGCCTTTCATGTCGGCGGCACCGCGCCCGTACAGCACGCCATCGCGGATCTGTGGGGTGAACGGGTCGCTGGTCCAGGCTTCGCGCGGGCCGGTTGGCACCACGTCAGTGTGGCCCAGCAGGACCAGCACCGGAGCGCCCTGGCCATGGGTCGCCCACAGATTGTCGACGTCGCCCAGGCGCAGGTGGTCACAGTGGAATCCAGCCTGCTTCAGCCGCGCCGCCAGCAGCGCCTGGCAACCCGCATCGTCCGGCGTCACCGAAGGCCGTGCGATCAGCTCGCAGGCCAGGTCGAGGACGGCACTCATGCGTCGCCCAGGCCGAAGCGGGCCTTGAAGCCGTTGTCACTGAAACCCTGGCTGGCCTTGCCATCGGCGGTGACCACCAGCGGGCGCTTGATCAGCTGCGGGTACTCGCGCAGCAGCAGCTTCCACTCGGCCTCGGAATCGGCGGCCTTGCGGTTGTCCGGCAGCTGCCGCCAGGTGGTGGAGGACTTGTTGACCATCGCGGCCAGCCCCCCCAGCTGCGCGGCCCATTCCAACAGCATTTCCGGGCTGGGTTTGTTCTCGCGGTAATCGACGAAGGTGTACGGCACGCCGAAGCGGTCCAGCCACTTGGTCGCCTTCTTGCAGGTATCGCAGTTCTTCAAACCGTAGACAGTGGTGCTCATGGCCATCTGTGATGCTGGAAAACAGGGGTCCAGAATCTCACAACAGGCGCTCGGACACGACCCGGAACGGCACTCTCGGCAAGCGGAAGGCCAGGCCCGATTCAAGCGCTACGCCCATCGCCTGCAGGCGCGGGCAGTGCAGCTCGCCTTCCAGGTGCAGCGGCTGCAGGCTGCCGATGTCCACCGGCAGCGCGATACGGGTGCTGGCCCAGTACCGATCGCAGGTGCGGGCGATGGCTTCGTCCTGGCAGGTCAGGAAGCGCAGCAGGGCCTGATGGCCACCGAACGCCGCCGACCATGCGTCGTGCCGCCAGCCATCGGCGGCCTGCCACTGCAGTCCCAACGCGGGTGCACTGCCCTGCCCGCCTTCAATCAGCGTGCGGCCACGACCCGCGGCATCCAGCACATGTTCGAAGCGGGTGGAAAGATGGGGCTGCATGGCATCACTGAACGCGCGCGCCCCGGCGACGAAGGCCAGCTGGTCCATCACGTTGCGGTCAAACAGCACCACCGGCGTGCCTTCCGGATCGTCATCGCTGCGCAGGTACCAGCGCCAGTTGCTCTGCCGCGGCGACGGCATCAGCGCGCGCAGCGGCCCGGCCAGTGCGGGCCCGAAGTGCCCGTGACGGTAGCTGAGGATGGTGTACGGCGTGCGCCCGGCATGCACCACGTAGTGATGGCCCGGTGGCGGCAACGGTGCATGGCGCACGTCGACCCACCAGCTCGCGTAGACCACGTCGCGCACATCGCTGGCCAGCGCCGGCATCGGCCAACGCCGTGACAGCGCGCGACGCAGCCGGCTCCAGCGGGATGCATGCAGCAGGCGCGGCAGCATCCGTCCGAACGCGGTGTCGGACGGATGCCGGTAGATCGCGGACTGCGCCAGGTCTTCCGGCGCAGTCACCTTCAGTCGGCCAGGCCGCGCAGCAGGTCGTTGACGCTGGTCTTGCTGCGGGTCCTGGCATCGACCTGCTTGACGATCACCGCGCAGTACAGCGAGTGGGTGCCGTCCTTGCTCGGCAGCGAACCGGACACCACCACGCTGTACGGCGGGATGTAGCCGTAGCTGATCTCGCCGGTGGCGCGGTTGTAGATGCGGGTGCTCTGGCTGAGGAACACGCCCATGCCGATCACGCTGTGGTGGCCGACCACCACGCCTTCCACCACTTCCGAACGCGCACCGATGAAGCAGTGGTCTTCAATGATGGTCGGGCTGGCCTGCAGCGGTTCCAGCACGCCGCCGATACCGGCACCGCCGGACAGGTGGCAGTGCTGGCCGATCTGGGCGCAGGAGCCCACGGTGGCCCAGGTATCGACCATGGTGCCTTCACCGACATAGGCGCCGATGTTGGTGAAGCTCGGCATCAGCACCACGTCCTTGCCGAAGTACGTACCGCGGCGGGCAATGGCGCCCGGCACCACGCGCACGCCACCACGACGGAACTTCGCTTCGTCATAGCCGGCAAAACGCGATTCGACCTTGTCCCAGAACGGCGCCGGGCGCGCATCGACCACGGCCATGTCATTGACGCGGAAGTACAGCAGCACCGCCTTCTTCAACCACTCGTTGACCTTCCAGCCACCATGGCCGTCCGGTTCGGCAACGCGGAATTCGCCGCTTTCCAGGCCATCGATCACACGGTTGACCAGCGGCCTGGTCGAGCCTTCCAGTTCGTGCAGGGTCAGCGTGGCGCGGCGTTCGAAGGCACTTTCGATGCCGAACTTCAGTTCTTCCACGCCCGGCGTGGCCGGCTTGCGCAGCGACTTGCGGGCGATGGTTTCGGCGCGTGCGGCTTCTGCACTCTTGGCCGGGGCCTTCTTCGGTGCCGCCACCTTCTTCGCCGGCGCCTTCACCGCTGCGGCTTTCTTCGGCGCGGCAGCCTTCTTCGCGGCCGGCACGGCGGCAGTTTTTTTGGCCGCTGCGCTCTTGGCGGTGGCAGCAGTCTTCTTAACAGGCTTGGTGGCCATCAGGCGGGGTCTCCGGCGTTTCGATCAGGGTCCAGGCAGGCCAGCATCGCGTCATGCAGCTGCTGCCGGGCAGGTTCAGTCAGGGGGAGGTCGTGTTCGTCACTGATCACGAAGGTGTCTTCGGCGCGTTCGCCGAACGTGGCAATGCGCGCATCATGCACGCGCAGGCCCTGGTTGCGCAGCACGAACGCCACGTCGGCCAGCAGGCCGGGGCGGTCGGGTGCGACCAGGGCAAAACGGGTTGCGCCCGGTTCATCGCGGAACTCGATGCGCGGGGCAAAGCGGAAATGGCGCAGCTGGCGCGGCACCACCCGACGCGACGGGCGCAGTCGCGACAGGTCACCACTGAGTGCCTCGCGCAGCGCGGCCTCCAGATTGGCGCTGCTGCCATCGGCGAAGCTGTCGGCCGGGTTCACTTCGAAGGTATCGAAAATGGTGTCGGCCGGACCATCCAGCACGCGCGCGCGATGGATGCCGTAGCCCTTGCGGTCCAGGGTCATCACGATGGCGGCGAACAGGCCGTCGCGGTCCGGCGAATGCACGAACACTTCCAATGCCGGGTCGTCGACGCTGATGCGGCGCGCCTTCACCAGCGCCTGGCCCTGTTTCACCGGTACCAGCGCGGCGGCCTGCCAGGCCAGCTGCTCCGGGCGCAGGCGGATGAAGCCTTCGTCGGGCATCACGGCGAACTGGCGGTCGATGGTGGCATCGTCGTAGCCCTGCTCGCGCACCAGCGCACGCACGCTGTCACGCGCCTCGGCCACGCGCTCGGCGGCAGGCACCGGGTGCTCAAGGCCTTCACGCAGCGCGCGCCGGGTCGCGAAATACAGGTCGGCCAGCAGGCGGTCCTTCCACGCGTTCCACAGCTTCGGGCTGGTGCCGGCGATATCGGCACAGGTCAGCAGGTACAGATAGTCGAGGCGGTCGCGGCTGCCGACCAGGGTCGCAAAGCGATGGATCACCACCGGGTCGGCGATGTCCTGCTTCTGCGCGGTCACCGACATGCGCAGATGCTGTTCGACCAGCCAGGCCACCAGTTCGGTGTCGGAGATGCTCAGGGCATGCGCCTGGCAGAACGCGCGCGCATCGACCGCGCCCAGTTCGGAGTGGTCGCCACCGCGCCCCTTGGCAATGTCATGGAACAGGCCGGCCAGCAGCAACAGCTCCGGCTTGCGCAGGCGCGGCCACACCTCATGTGCGATCGAGAAGCGCTCGTCGGCACGGCTGCTGGCGAACTGGCCGATGTTGCGCAGGACCATCAGCGTGTGCTGGTCCACCGTATAGACATGGAACAGGTCGAACTGCATGCGCCCGCTGACCTGGGCGAATGCCGGAATCCACTGGCCGAGCACGCCCAGCCGCGCCATGCGCGAAAGCGTATCGACCGGGCGCTGGCCACGCAGCAGGGCCAGGAACTGCTCGCGCGCATCGGAGTCGGCCTGGTCGTAGGCCGGCAGCAGCGGCAGCGATTCGGCCAGCGCGCGCGCGGTCAGCGAATGCAGGCCGCGCACCTGCGGATTGTTGGCCCAGCTGGAGAACAGCGCGAACACCTGGCCGATATCGCCACGCGGCCAATCGGCATCATTGGCCGCCAGGTAGCCGCGTCGCAGGGAAAAACCCACGGTCAGCGGTTCCGGCTGCGCCTCGCCATCGAACTGTTCCTCGAAGCGCTGCAGCAGGCGGTCGCTGATCCGGCGTACCACCAGCGCGGCGCGGTAGAAGCCCTGCATCATCTTTTCGACACCGAGATTCTCGGCATCGTCTTCGAAGCCCAGGCGCGCGGCCAGGGTCTTCTGGTAATCGAAGCGCAGGCGCTCTTCCGGGCGGCGTGCCACCAGGTGCAGGCCGAACCGCAACCGCGCCAGCACCGCACGCTCGCGCTTCAGCGCGGCCGCTTCGTCGGCACCCAGGTGGCCCAGGCCGACCAGCGCTTCCAGGTCGCGCACGCCGAAGGCGCGCAGCGCCATCCAGCCCAGCGTGTTGAGATCGCGCAGGCCGCCGGGGCCATCCTTGAGATCCGGTTCCAGGTTGTCGGCGGTGTCGCCGAAACGCTGGTGGCGGTTGCGCAGCTCTTCCAGCTTGGCCAGGAAGAAGGCACGTGCAGGCCACAGCTCACGGTCGTCGATAGCCTCGCGCAGCGCACGGCGGGCAGTGTCCTCGGCCAGGATCGGACGCGCTTCGATCAGTGCGGTCAACACGGTCTGGTCGGCAGCAGCCTCGCGGCACTGCGCGGCACTGCGCACCGCATGGCTGACCGCCAGCCCGCAATCCCACAGCAGCGCGAACAGGCGCGCCAGTGCGGATTCGTGTGCCAGCTGTGCCGGCGGGTCGCCGAACACCAGCAGGTCGATGTCCGAGCGCGGGAACAGTTCACCGCGCCCATACCCCCCCACTGCGAACAGCGACAGGCCGCTGTCGGCCGGCAGGCAGCGCTGCCAGGCCAGGCGGATCAGATGATCGGCGGCACGCGCGCGCAGCGCCAGCAGGCGCTCGATGTTGTCGCCCTGGTCGAAGCGGCGGTACAGGCGCGCGTCGGCCTGCTGCAGCGCCTGGCGCGCAGCAGCAGCCCAGTCCGGGTCGTTGAGCGACGCGGCCGGCGTGTCCAGCAGCGAACTCGCCGGCAGCATCCTCAGGAGACCTGCGACTCGCCCGGCGACAGCGTCAGCACGTCGACGCCGGTCTCGGTGACCGCGATCATGTGCTCCCACTGCGCCGACAGCTTGCGGTCCTTGGTCACCACGGTCCAGCCATCCGGCAGCACCTTGTTGTAGCGGGTGCCCTCGTTGATCATCGGCTCGATGGTGAAGGTCATGCCCGGCTGCAGCACCAGGCCCTGGCCCGGGCGGCCGTAATGCACCACCTGCGGCTCGTCGTGGTAGACCTTGCCGATGCCGTGGCCGCAGTACTCGCGCACCACGCTGAAACGCTCGCCTTCGGCGTAGCTCTGGATGGCATGGCCGATGTCGCCCAGGGTTGCGCCCGGACGCACCGCACGGATGCCGCGCCACATCGCTTCGTACGTGGTTTCCACCAGGCGGCGGGCCATCACCGACGGCGTGCCGACGAAGTACATGCGGCTGGTGTCGCCGTGCCAGCCGTCCTTGATGACGGTAACGTCGATATTGATGATGTCGCCATCCTTGAGCACCTTCCCTTCGCTGGGAATGCCGTGGCAGATGACGTTGTTGACCGAGGTGCACACGGTCTTCGGGAAGCCGCGGTAGCCGACGTTGGCCGGAATCGCGCCCTGCACGTTCACGATGTGGTCGTGGCAGATGCGGTCCAGCTCCTCGGTGGTGACACCGGGCTTGACGTGGGGGGTGACGATGTCGAGCACTTCGCTGGCCAGGCGGCCGGCGATGCGCATCATCTCGATTTCCTGCGGGGTTTTCAGATTCACGCTCATGGCGCCCATTATCGCCGATCCGGCTGCAATCTGAACGAACGCCACCCAACTGGCGATCCGGGGCATGCACGGTTCCGGCAAGGAAAGTGAAAGCGTGACGACCTCCACCCTTTCGCACGCCTATTTATCACGGATTACAGACACTTACCCGCACAAGCTGGCCGCGACCGTCGTCAAAGCGGCCCTGAACGCGCCGCCTTCGCCTTGTTCAACAGACCTTCGGGTCAGGGAGGTTGTCCATGCGATCCACGCTCCGCTCACCGCTCGCCTGGGCCCTGACCGGACTGTTGCTGGCCGGCCCCGCACTGGCGGCCGATACCACGACCTTCAACGTCACCCTGGTGGTCACCAAGGCCTGCACGATCACGGCCGCGGCCGCCACCAACGTTGATTTCGGCACGGCGGCCTCGACCACGGCGACCCCCACCCTGGGCCAGGGCACGGTGACCGCCCAGTGCTCGGCCCTGACCCCGTACACGATTTCGCTGAACGCGGGCGCCAACGCCAGCACCGCCAACGACGTCACCACCCGCCGGATGAAGAACACCAATGCCGCGGTGACCGCCAACAACTTCGTCGGCTACCAGCTGTACCAGGACGCCGCGCATACCCTGGTCTGGGGCGCCACCTCAGGCACCAACACCCAGGCCGGCATTGGCACCGGCCTGGCCGTGCCCTACATCGTCTACGGCCAGATCCTGAACCTGAGCACCAACAACCCGGCCACCGGTAACTACCTGGATACGGTTACCGCCACGATCACCTATTGATGGAGCACGCCCGCATGGCCGGACCCCGCCCGTGGCGCGCCACCGGCGTGGCGCTGCTCGCCCTTTGCCTGCTGGCCACCGCCCCTGCCGGTGCCACCAGCCTGCAGGTCGCCCCCACCAGCCTCCAGCTTGAGGCCCGCCAGCGCGCCGGCGAACTGTGGCTGACCAACAGTGGTACCTCGCCGGTCAGGCTGCAGGTGCGGGTCTTCCGCTGGGTACAGCAGGATGGGCAGGAACAACTGCTGCCCACCGATGAACTGCTGGCCACCCCTCCGATGCAGGAACTGGGCGCTGGCCAGCAGCAGCTGGTACGGGTGATGCGCCCGAACCACGAACCGCCTGCGTCACAGCAGTACTACCGGCTGATCGTCGACGAAGTGCCTGACCTGGCGACCCGTGCCAACGGCATGCAGTTCGTGCTGCGCTATTCGATTCCGGTGTTCGTGCAACCCTCGGGCGGCAAGCTGGCGCCGCGCCTGCAGGCCAGCCTGGTCCGGCTGGAGGACGGACGCAATGGCGTGGAGGTAGCCAACACCGGCAACGCCTATGCACAGATCGCCGACCTGGCGCTGGGCAGCGCCCAGCGTCCGCGCATCGTGCACCCCGGCCTGCTGGGGTATGTACTGCCCGGGCAGGTGATGCGCTGGCCGATCGAGCGCACGGCCATCGACCGCGACAACGACCAGATCACGGCCAAGCTCAATGGCGAGTCGGAACAGACGCCGCTGTCGCCACCACCGGCTCGCTGAGGCGTTGATGGGCGCGCTGTTGGCTGCCCTGGCTCCTGCGGCGACCGAGGCCGCCGATGTGTCCGGCATGGCTGCTGCCGGGGCTGCGGATGTCTCTGGGGTGTCGGCCGATGCGATCCTGCCTGCCCCCACGCCCCTGACCGCCAGCCAGACGCTTTACCTGGACGTCTCGCTCAACAGCACGTCGCGCGGCCTGCTGCCGTTCACCGAAAACCGTGGCCGGCTGCAGGCCAGCCCGGAAGTGCTGCGCCAGCTCGGCTTCAGCGCCCGCGGCGATGCGCCGGTCTATCTGGACCAGATCAGCGGGGCCGTGGTGCGCTACGACGCGCATATGCAGACCCTGGCCCTGGACGTGCCACTGGACCAGCTGACCCTGCCGACCACCGTGCTCAGCCAGCCGCAGACCCGCGCACCGGCCGGCAGCGCCTCGCCCGGCCTGCTGCTGAACTACGACGTGTATGGCAGCCGGGTCGACACGCTCGGCAACCTCAGTCTCAGCTCTGAACTGCGCCTGTTCGGGATCGGCAACGGCACCTTCGAGAACACCGCGATCAGCCGCCGCTACCAGCAATCCGGTGACCGCCGCTGGCGTGGCGAGAGCGTGCGCCTGGACACCCGGTGGAGCCTGGACTTCCCCGACAGGGCGATGACCCTGGACGTCGGCGACTTCTACAGTGGTTTCGTCGATTGGACCCGGCCCGTGCGCATGGGTGGCCTGCAGATCGGCCGCAACTACGGCCTGCAGCCCTACCGCGTGCTGACCCCTACGCCCAGCTTCCTCGGCCAGGCGGTGGTGCCGTCCACGGTCGAGCTGTACGTCGATGGCCTGCGCCAGTACAGCGGGCAGGTGCCGGTCGGTCCATTCCAGCTGGCCGCGCAGCCCGGCATCAGCGGCACCGGCAATGCGCAGGTGGTGGTGACCGATGCGTTCGGCCGCATGCAGACGCTGGATTTCAGTTTCTATGGCACCCAGCAGCTGCTGGCCAAGGGCCTGTCGGACTGGTCGGTCGGCGTTGGCCGCCTGCGTGAGGATTTCGGCCAGCGCTCCTTCGCCTACGACGATCGCACCGTGGCCAGTGCCAGCTGGCGCGGCGGCGTCAGCGATGCCTTCACCGGCGAAGCACATGCCGAAGGCGGCGGTGGCCTGGCCCAGGCCGGCATCGGCGGCTGGTGGCTGCTCGGCGGCGCGGGCGTGTTCAACGCCGCCTATGCGCACAGTGACTATCACGGCCTGCAGGGCGGGCAATGGGCACTGGGCTACAGCTGGAACAACCGCCGGCTCAACGTCAACCTGCGCACCGTGCGCAGCCATGGAGATTACCGCGACCTGGGCGCACTGCAGGGCAACCTGCCGCCGAGCATCAGCGAACAGGCCACGGTCGGCGCCGATCTGCTGCGGCTGGGCACACTCAGCGCCAGCTACCTGCGCCTGCGCTACCCCGACGGCGAGGACAACCGCTACGCCAGCCTGTTCTGGTCGCGCACCTGGAGCCAGCGCTGGTCGGCGTACCTGTCGGTGAACCAGAACCTGGACAAGAGCGATGACCGCAGCATCTACCTCTCGGTCACCGCCAGCCTGGGCAACAACCGCCAGGCCAGCCTGTCCAGCCAGCGCAATGGCGACAGCCAGAGCTGGGTGGCCGATGTCACCCAGCCGGTGCCTGGCGACGGCAGCGCCGGCGGTGTCGGTTGGCGCGCGCAGGTGCGCCATGGGGAGGATGGCAATGGTGGCCTGGCCGAAGTCGGCATCCTCAATGACGTCGGTCGCTACTCATTCGGCGACTCGCGCCAGGGCGGCCTGAACTATGCCTACGCCAGCGCCAGTGGCAGCCTGGTGTGGATGGGCGGGCATGCCTTCGCCACCCGCGAGGTCTCCGACGCATTCGCGGTGATCAGCACCAATGGCGTCGGCGGCGTGCCGGTGCGGCTGGAAAACCGGCTGATCGGCGTGACCGATGATCGCGGCCTGCTTCTGGTCAGCCCCCTGCTGTCCTGGCAGCGCAACCGCGTCTCCATCGATACCCTGGACCTGCCCGAGGACATGCGCGCCGACCGCATCGAAGACTGGGTGACGCCACGCCAGCGCGCCGGGACCCACGTGACCTTCGCGCTGCGTTCGCGGCCGTCGTTGAGCCTGACCCTGCACGGCATGGACGGGCAACCGCTGGAGGTCGGCAGCGAGGCGCAGCTGCCGGACGGGCGCCAGGCGCTGGTGGGCTATGACGGTCTGCTGTACCTGGAAGACGTGGCCGCCGGCAGCGTGTTGTACATCACCACCAGCCGCGGCCAGTGCCGGGTGAAGGTGCCGGACCTGCCCAAGGTGGTGGCCACCGGTGCACGCCCCAAACCGGCGCCGCTGCAGTGCATTCCGGAGGTGGCGCCATGAAGGTGCTGCTGCTCGGATTGCTGCTGGTTGCCGGCCTGTTGGCAACGGCACCGGCACGTGCCACCGCGGTCTGCACCGCCATCGCCGATCCGACGCTGCCGTTCGGCAACGTGAACAGCAATGCGCCCGGCGCAACCACCGGCACGCTCAACATCACGGTGTCCTGCACAACCGCTGCGTTGAGCCTGCTGGCCACCACTGGCGTGCGGGTCTGCGTGGGCATCGGCGCCGGCAGCGGCGGCGGCAGCAGCTCCAGCTGGCGCACGATGGCCACCAGCACCAGCGACACCATGAACTTCCAGCTCTACAACACCTCCAACTTCAGCCAGGTAACCGGGCTGACCCCGCGTGGCACGCCGCCGGCACAGGAACTGGCCATGACCTACAGCGTGCCGTTGCTGACCGGTGGCAGCGGTGCACAGGCCACCCAGCTGTTCGCGCAGATTCCGGCCAACCAGGTCCTGGCGTCGGGCGCCTACAGCAGTACGTTCAGCGGTGCGAACGTGGTGCTGACCTGGGCCTGGAACGAAGTGCTGCTCGGCACGGCCACCGTGCCCGCCACCTGCAACGGCGGCGCCACCGGTACCAACAGCGCCAGTGCCGCCTTCAGCTTTACCGCCACCGCCAACGTGTTGCCGCAGTGCGGAAGCTATGTCACCACCAACATGAACTTCGGCAACGTCACCGGCAGCATTCCCGCCAACATCGACCAGACCGCCACCTTGACCCTGACCTGCCTCAAGAACACGGCCTACCAGGTCAGCCTCAACAACGGCCAGAACAACCCCACCGCCACCAGCACGCGACGCATGGCCACCACCATCGGCGCCAGCACCTACTACCTCACCTACGAGCTGTACCGCGATTCCACACGCACCCAGCGCTGGGGCAACACGCTGACCGTCGATACCGCCAGCGGCACCGGCACTGGCAGCGCGCAGCAGCTGACGATCTATGGCCGGGTCCCGCCGGTCACCGGCCAGCCGCCGGCCGGCACCTACAACGACGTGGTGCAGGTGACGATCACCTATTGATAGGTGTACCGACCAACGGTCGGCACCCAGCGGAAGGGTTTCGAATGGTCGGCACCCACCAGGGCGGGGGCGGCAGATCCACGCCATGCGTGGATGCGCGCATCACGCTTGCGCCAGGAGCAGTCGACTGACAGTCGACTCTACAGATTCGGCCGATCCAGCCGATACCGCGCAGCGAGATCTTTCAGCACGGTGGTTGGCAGGTGGTTCGCGCAATTCTGATCGGGGCGATGCTGGTCGCCAGCACGCCCGCATGGGCTGAACCCAGTCCCGCGCCGCTGCAGATCCGCCTGATCGTGGTCGAAGCCTGTCGCGATGACCCCGGCAGCACCCACTGCCCCGCCCCCCACCAGCGCAGCGACGCACCGCAACTGCCTCCCCAGGTCCGCGAGCTCGCACCTCCCGCCGACGACGAAGACTCGACGTCCGCCGTAACCGTCATCTACTGATGCGGGCACTTCCGACCCTGTTGGCGATGCTACTGGCGTGGCCTGCCGCAGCACTGGACCTGTTGCCGACCACACTGCAACTGCCCGCCGAAGGTGGCCAGGGCGAACTGTGGCTCTACAACCCCGGTCCCGGCCGCTGGCAGGGGCGGGTGCAGATCCTGGCGTGGGAACAGCAGGCCGACGCCGAAGTGCTGCGCCCCACCGACCAGGTTCTCGCCAGCCCCACCCAGCTCGACATCCCGCCCGGCATCCGCCAGCGCATCTGGCTGCTGCCACGCCAGCCGACACCCACTGTCGGTGAACAGGCCTATCGGGTCGTCCTGGCTCCCACCACGCCAGGCCTGCAGCGCTATTCCCTGCCGCTGTTCCGCGGGCACGCCACGCCAATGACCCAGCCGCGGCTGCATGCAGGGATCGAACCGGGCCAGTCACATACCTTCCTGCGACTGAGCAACACCGGTACCCTGCACGCACGCCTGAACGATCTCGCCTACATCACCAGCGACGGCCGGCGGACCCTGCTGCTGCCGGGCCTGGCCGGCTATCTGCTGGCCGGCCGTGAGCGCCGCTGGGCCCTGCCCGCCCACGCCGATGGCTACGCCGGCGGTCATTTCCAGGCCCGGCTGCAGGATGGCCGCGTGGTCGATCTGACCGCTCCAGACCCGGCAATTGCAGCCAGCGCACCGAGCGGGCTATAATCGACCGGATTCCTGCCGCCTGCGTGCGCGGGAGCCCGTCCACACCGGACGTCACCGGTGAATCCACACCTGCTGCCCCCATCCGTGCCGGGGTGCTCCGCAAGGAGTTCGGCCACGGAGGCAACAGGGAAGCCCAACCCCGGAACCGATCGCGCTTCCACGCGTCCCGCATACCTATCCCCGCGGGCGGAATCGCTGGTTCCATATCAGGAGTATTGCAATGCCCCAGGTCACCATGCGTCAGATGCTGGAAGCCGGCGTCCACTTCGGCCACCAGACCCGCTACTGGAACCCGAAGATGGCTCCGTACATCTTCGGCGCCCGCGGCAAGATCCACATCATCAACCTGGAAAAGACCGTCCCGCTGTTCAACGACGCGATGAACTTCATCTCGTCGGTTGCCCAGAAGCGCGGCACCGTCCTGTTCCTGGGCACCAAGCGCAGCGCCCGCGAAACCATCAAGGAAGAAGCCGAGCGTTGCGGCATGCCGTTCATGAACCAGCGTTGGCTGGGCGGCACCCTGACCAACTTCCGTACCGTCAAGCAGTCGGTTGCCCGCCTGAAGGAACTGGAAGCCGGTGAAACCGACGGCACCTTCGAGAAGCTGGTCAAGCACGAAGTGCTGGGCCTGCGTCGCGAGCGCGACAAGCTGGAAGCCTCGCTGGGCGGCATCAAGGACATGAACCGCCTGCCGGACGCCATCTTCGTGATCGACATCGGCCACGAAGACATCGCGATCAAGGAAGCCAAGAAGCTGGGCATCCCGGTCATCGCCGTGGTCGACACCAACTACAACCCGGAACTGGTTGATTACGCCATCCCGGGCAACGACGACGCCATCCGCGCTGTGCAGCTGTACGCCCGCGCCGCTGCCGACGCCGTGCTGGAAGGCAAGGCCGCTGCTCCGCACGCCGCTTCGGTGCGCGAGGAAGAGTTCGCTGAAGCCGCTGCCGAAGGCGAAGAGAAGCCGGCCCGCCGCGCTCCGGCCAAGAAGGCTGCCAAGAAGGGCGACGACGCCCAGGCCTGATCCAGGCCCCGGGGTGGACGCCCGGCGTCCACCCTCCCTGCACGCAGCCCTTGGCGCGTGACAGGACCGTGTCACACGGGCCGGCCACCATGCCGGCCCTACCCCTTTCTTTCGTGAGGTAATCCCGTGGAAATCACTGCTTCCCTGGTCAAGGAACTGCGCGAGCGCACCGGCGCCGGCATGATGGAATGCAAGAAGGCGCTCACTGAAGCCAACGGCGACATCGACGCTGCTGCTGAAGCCATGCGCAAGTCCGGCGCTGCCAAGGCCGACAAGAAGGCTGACCGCGTGGCCGCCGAAGGCCGTCTGGGCCTGGCCCAGGACGGCGGCAAGGCCGTGCTGGTCGAAGTCAACTCGGAAACCGACTTCGTCGCCAACGATGACAACTTCAAGTCCTTCGTCAATGCCGTCGCCGCTGCCGCCCTTGCATCGGGCGCCACCGACGTCGAAGCCGTGAAGGCTGCCAAGCTGGCCGATGGCCGCACCGTTGAAGAAGCCCGCGCCACCGCTGTGCAGACCCTGGGTGAGAACATCCAGATCCGTCGCATGGTGAATGTCGACACCACCGGCAACATCGGTGCGTATGTCCACACCAACGGCAAGGTCGGCGTGCTGGTCGATCTGATCGGCGGCGACGTCGAGCTGGCCCGTGGCCTGGCGATGCACGTGGCTGCGCTGAAGCCGCCGCACAACAAGGCTGCGGACGTTCCGGCCGACTTCGTCGAGAAGGAAAAGGAAATCGAGCTGGCCAAGATGTCCGAAAAGGACAAGGCCAAGCCGGCCGACATCCTGGAAAAGATCATCAGCGGCAAGATCAACAAGATCGTCAGCGACGTGACCCTGTACGGCCAGACCTACGTGCTGGGCGACACCACCGTCGAGCAGGTGGTCAAGGCCGCTGGCGCCGATGTTGCTGGCTTCAAGCTGCTGATCGTCGGCGAAGGCATCGAGAAGGTGGTGGAAGACTACGCCGCCGAAGTTGCCAAGGCGATGCAGGTCTGATTCCAGCTTCGGGCTGTGAAACGACCAGGAGGAGCCGCGGGAAACCGCGGCTCTTTTTTTATGCCCGGGAAGATGAGGGCGCCATGCACCACTGTGGCTGCCGCTGGTCTCCGAGGGCGCCCTGCTCTCTGTGCGCACCCGCTGCTCTCTGCGGGTGCGCACCGTTGGTGCGCACACCGGCACCAGAGGGCTTTGCGTTGCGCGCGAATCAAGCCGATACTCGGCACAGGGAATCAACAGTCACTTAGCAGGAACGAAAATCGCGGACTGTGATGCATTCCTAGGTATTCTTGTCCCAATGGAATTGAACGACCCGACATGCCTCCCGAGCTGACAGCTGCCCTGGCGCTCTGCCGCAACCTGCCCTCGCCACCCGGTATTGCCTTGCGCATCATCGAACTGGCACAGGACCCGGAAGCGGATATCGCCACCGCCGCCGACATCATCGCCATCGACATGGCGCTGAGTGCTCGCATGCTGCGCATCGCCAATTCGCCGCTGTACGCCAGCCGCCGCCGGATCGAGAACCTCGGCCAGGCGCTGACCATGCTCGGCCTGAATGCCACGATCAGCCTGGCCCTCGGCTTCACCGTCACCCAGGGGCTGACCGGCGGTACCGGCGCCGACCACGACCTGCGCCAACGCGCCTGGAAGCGCAGCATCCTCAGCGCTCTGGCCGCCAGCCAGCTGGGCCAGGCCCGCGGCCTGCGCCGGCTGGAAGAACTGATGCTGGCCGGCCTGCTGCAGGACCTGGGCGTACTGTGCCTGGCCCAGGCCGAATCGGAGCGCTACCTGCCGCTGCTGCGCGAAGCGCGCGACAACATCGATCTGGTCGCGCGCGAGCGTGACGAACTGGGCTGCAGCCACGCCGAGGTGGGCGCCTGGGTGGCCGAGCAGTGGGGCCTGCCGCGCTACCTGGTGGAAAGCATCAGCCACAGCGAAGACCTGGACGCCGCGGAATCGCCGTTCCAGGCCTGCGTGCAGCTGTCCGGCGCGGTGGCCGACATCTGGCTGGACGATGACGCCGATGCCGCCCGCGAGCGCGCCCTGCAGCAGGTGCATGACCGCCTTGAACTGGACAGCGCCCGTTTCGACCAGGTCCTGACCCGCATCAGCGAGGCGCTGCCGGACATCGCCAGCCTGTTCGAGGCCGGCCTGAATTCCCCCTTGCGGGTGCGCGAGCTGATCGACCACGCGCAGGAGCTGGCAACCCTGCGCAACCTGCGCGAGCTGCAGGATGCCGACCAGGCCCGTCGCCGCGCCGACGAATTCGAAGCCCGGGCCAAGCGCCTGGCAGACCAGGCCCATCGTGACGCCCTCACCGGCGTGCTCAACCGGCGCCAGCTGGAAGCGGTGCTGGAGCAGGAATTCCTGCGCGCCGGGCGCCAGGGCTGGCCGCTGTCGGTGGCCTTCATCGACCTGGACGACTTCAAGAAAATCAATGACGCCCACGGCCACCTGACCGGCGACGAAGTGTTGCGCGCCTTCGCCGGCAAGCTGCAGGGCCAGCTGCGCAACAGCGACACCGTGGCCCGCTTCGGCGGCGAGGAGTTCGTCGCGCTGCTGCCCAACACCAGCGAAACGGTGGCACTGGACGTGATCCGCCGGGTGCTGGCCAACATCGTCGCCACGCCGATGGCCGAACTGGAAGGCGGCCCGCTGTTCGTCACCTTCTCCGCCGGTGTAGCCACCCAGGGCGGCTACGAACGCTTCGCCGACGTGCAGGACCTGCTGCGCGCCGCCGACGACGTGCTGTACCGCTCCAAGAACCTCGGCCGCAACCGGGTGATCGCGCGTTCCCCCGGCGCCCTCGGCCACGATGAGCTGTCAGCGACCGCCAGCGCCGAGCTGGGCTGAACGGGAAGCCCCGGATGACCGGGGCGAACGCCAGGATTTTGCGCCGCAGTGCACAAAACACTATGGCCTGACGCCGCATGCGCGTAGAATCGCCCGCGATTTCCACGCACCCGAGGTCCCCATGTCCAAGCTCGCCTATCGCCGCATCCTTCTGAAACTGTCCGGGGAGGCGCTGATGGGAGATGAGGACTACGGCATCGACCCGAAGATCATCAACCGCCTGGCCCGTGAGGTCATCGAAGCCCAGCAGGCCGGTGCCGAGGTGGCGCTGGTGATCGGCGGCGGCAACATCTTCCGCGGCGCCGGCCTGGCCGCGGGCGGCATGGACCGGGTCACCGGCGACCAGATGGGCATGCTGGCCACCGTCATCAACGCCCTGGCCATGCAGGACGCCCTGGAGAAGCTGGGTGCCAAGGCCCGCGTGATGAGCGCGATCAAGATCAACGACGTGTGCGAGGACTACATCCGCCGCCGCGCCATCCGCCACTTGGAAAAGGGCCGACTGGTGATCTTCGCCGCCGGCGTCGGCAGCCCGTTCTTCACCACCGACTCCGGTGCCGCCCTGCGCGCGATCGAGATCGGCGCCGACCTGCTGCTGAAGGCCACCAAGGTCGACGGCGTGTACGACAAGGACCCGAACAAGCACAGCGATGCGGTCCGCTTCGACAGTCTGAGCTACGACGAAGTGATCCGCCGCGGCCTGGAAGTGATGGATACCGCGGCCTTCGCACTGGCCCGCGACAGCGACCTGCCGATGCGCGTGTTCGACATGGGCCAGCCGGGCGAGCTGCTGAAGATCCTCAACGGCGAGAACATCGGCACCCTGGTCCAGGGCCGCGATCCGGCCTGAGCCTGAGCGCGCGGCGACAACCGGGCCGATTC
Organism: Stenotrophomonas sp. 59; assembly: GCF_030291095.1. Lineage (NCBI taxonomy): Bacteria > Pseudomonadati > Pseudomonadota > Gammaproteobacteria > Lysobacterales > Lysobacteraceae > Stenotrophomonas > Stenotrophomonas sp. 59. Next base: position 1,452,742 of record NZ_CP127408.1, on the reverse strand, counting down.
AGGCCCGGCAGCGTCCCGTATTCGCCTATAATCGCCCGATTCCAGATACATCCAGGACCGGGCGATGCTCAACGACATCAAGAACAACGCGCAGACGCGCATGGCCAAGAGCATCGACGCTCTGAAGCACACCCTCACCTCCATCCGGACCGGGCGTGCCACGCCAGCCCTGCTGGACCGCGTGACGGTCAATGCCTACGGCAATGCCAGCACCCCGCTGAACCAGGTTGCCTCGATCTCCAACGCCGACGCGCACTCGCTGCTGGTCACCCCGTTCGACAAGGGCATGATCAAGGAGATCGAAAAGGGTCTCTACAACGCCGAGTTCACCCCGAACACGCTGGGCACCGCGATCCGCATCAACATGCCGCCGCCGACCGAAGAGCGCCGCAAGGAACTGGCCAAGCAGGTGCAGAAGGAAGGCGAAGGCGCCAAGATCGCGATCCGCAACATCCGTCAGGACGCGAACAAGGAAATCGCCAAGCTGGTCAAGGACAAAGCGATCAGCGAAGACGAAAAGAAGCGCGGCGAAGACGACATCCAGAAGCTGACCGACGCCAACATCAAGGACGTCGACAAGGTCGTCGCCGACAAGGAAAAAGAACTGCTGTCGGTCTGAAGTCGATGCCTTCAGTCCCGCCTCCGTTGCCGGCCGCCCTGCCCCGCCACGTCGCCATCATCATGGATGGCAACGGGCGTTGGGCACAGCAGCGCCGCCGCCCGCGCGTGATCGGCCACCGCGCCGGCGCGCGCGCGGTCAACCGCACCATCGAGCGCTGCCTTGAACTGGGCATTCCGGCGCTGACCCTGTTCGCGTTTTCCAGCGAGAACTGGGGCCGGCCGCAGGAAGAAGTCGACGCCCTGATGAAGCTGTTCCTCGGCGCGCTCGACCGCGAAGTGGACGAGCTGCACCGGCGTGGCGTGCGCGTACGCTTCATCGGCGAACGCGAGCGCTTCGGTGCCGGACTGGTCAGCCGCATGCAGCTGGCCGAGCAGCGCACCGCCGACAACACCACCCTGACCCTGTCGATCGCCGCCAGTTACGGCGGTCGCCAGGACATCGCCCGTGCCGCGCGCGCGCTGGCCGCTGAAGTCGCCGCAGGTCGCCTGCTGCCCGAACAGATTGACGAATCGCTGCTGGGCAGCCAGGTCGCCCTGGCCGACCTGCCGCCGCCGGATCTGTTCATCCGCACCGGTGGCGACACCCGCATCAGCAACTTCCTGCTGTGGCAGCTGGCCTACACCGAGCTGTGGTTCACCGAGGCGCTGTGGCCGGACTTCGATGCCGCCCTGCTGCAGCAGGCGCTGGATGCCTATGGCAGCCGCGAGCGTCGTTTCGGCCTGACCAGCGCCCAGATCGCCGCACTGGCCACCGAGACCTCCAGCCCATGACCAAGACCCGAGTCCTCGCCGCGCTGATCATGGCGCCGGTCGCCATCGCCGCGATCCTGCTGCTGCCGACGCAATGGCTGGCCGCTGCCGCCGCCGCCGTGCTGCTGATCGGCCTGTGGGAATGGCTGAAGCTGGCCGGCATCGAAGACACCCTCGCGCGCACCGTGCTGCTGGTGCTGAACCTGCTGCTGATGGTGCTGCTGGTGTGGGCCGATGGCAGCACGCTGGTGCTGTTCCAGATCACCACATTGGCGGGTGTCGCCTGGTGGCTGGCGGCGCTGGTCTGGCTGCGCTTCTTCAACTTCGGTGCCCAGCCGACGGCCCCCTCCCGGATCGTGAAGATGCTGGCCGGCACCCTGGCCATCGTTCCGGCCTGGGCAGCGCTGGTGCTGATCCACGCTGGCGGTGACCCGCCGGGCAAGCAGGGCCACCTGTGGCTGCTGGCGGCACTGGCACTGGTCTGGGCAGCCGATTCGGGCGCCTATTTCGCCGGCCGTCACTTCGGCAAGCACAAGCTGGCGCCGCGGATCAGCCCCAACAAGACCTGGGAAGGCCTGTTCGGCGGCCTGCTGGCCGGTGTCGCCGTGGCCCTCGGCCTGGGCTGGCTGGCCGGCATCGACATCGCGCACCTGCCGGGCCTGCTGATCACCTCGGTGGTAGCCGTATTCGCCTCGGTGCTGGGTGATCTGTTCGAAAGCCTGATCAAGCGCCACGCCGGTGCCAAGGACTCGGGCAACCTGATTCCGGGCCATGGTGGCGTGCTCGACCGCGTCGACGGCGTCCTCGCCGCCGTGCCGGTGTTCGCGCTGGGCAAGGAAATCTTCGGGTTCTGACCATGAATGCTGTCGCAGACCTGCGCCGGGTCGCCGTATACGGCGCCACCGGCTCGATCGGTGCCTCCACGCTGGACGTGATCGCCCGCCACCCGCAGCGCTACCAGGCCACGGTGCTGGCCGCCGGCCGCCAGGTGCAGGCGCTGCTGGCGCTGTGCCGCCAGCACAAGCCCGCGCACGCGGTCATCGCCGACGAAGCGCTGTTCACCGAACTGCGCGACGGCCTGCGCGATGCCGGGCTGTCCACCGAAGCCCACGCCGGTCATGCCGCACTGGACCAGCTGGCAGCAAGCGACGCCTGCGACACCGTCGTCGCAGCCATTGTCGGTGCTGCCGGGCTGTCCTCGACCCTCGCCGCCGCTGCGGCCGGCAAGCGCATCCTGCTGGCCAACAAGGAATCGCTGGTACTGGCCGGCGAACTGCTGACCCGCACCGCCGAGCGCGCCGGCGCCGAAATCATTCCGATCGACAGCGAGCACAGCGCGATCTTCCAGTGCCTGCGTTCGCGCGACGCCAGCATCGACGGCGCCGGCGTGCGCCGGATCCTGCTGACCGCGTCGGGTGGCCCGTTCCGCGGTCGCAGCCGCGCCGAGCTGGCCGAGGTCACCCCGGCCCAGGCCGTGGCCCACCCGAAGTGGTCGATGGGCCCGAAGATCTCGGTCGATTCGGCGACGTTGATGAACAAGGGCCTTGAAGTGATCGAGGCCCACCACCTGTTCGCGGTGCCCGGCGAGCGCATCGAGGTACTGGTGCACCCGCAGAGCCTGGTGCATTCGCTGGTCGAGTTCGTCGACGGCTCGACCCTGGCCCAGATGGGCCTGCCGGACATGCGCACCACCCTTGCGGTCGGCCTGGGCTGGCCGCAGCGCATCGAATCAGGCGTGGCCGGACTGGACCTGCTGGCGCAGGGCCGGCTGGATTTCGAGGCGCCTGACACCGACGCCTTCCCCTGCCTGGCGCTGGCCTGGCAGGCCATGCAGGCCGGCGGTACCGCCCCGGCGGTGCTGAACGCCGCCAATGAAGAGGCGGTTTCAGCATTTCTTCAGGGCCGGATCGGTTTCCTGACCATCCCGGAGCTGGTTGCTAACGCTCTTTCAACACTGCCGACGCAAGCAGCCGATACACTGGAGATCCTGTTGTCCGCCGACCAGCGGGCACGCCAGCTCACCCTGAACGCCATCGACGCCGCCTGAACGACCGCCTCGCCCAGCATGACGACGCCGCCCCTGCCCGCCACTGTGAGCCTGCATGACTGACTTCATCGGATCGGTCTGGTGGATGATTGTCAGCCTCGGGCTGCTGGTCACGTTCCACGAGTTCGGGCATTACTGGGTCGGCCGCCTCTGTGGGGTCAAGATCCTGCGCTTCTCGGTCGGCTTCGGCCGCCCGCTGTGGTCGCGCCGCGACAAGCACGGTACCGAGTTCGCCATTGCCGCCATCCCGCTGGGTGGCTACGTGAAGTTCCTCGACGAACGTGAGGTCGAGGTCCATCCCCACGAGCGCGGCCAGGCCTTCAACCACAAGACCGTGTGGCAGCGCATCGCCATTGTTGCTGCAGGGCCGATCGCCAATCTGCTGCTGTGCATCCTGCTTCTGTGGGCGATGTTCGTGATCGGCAAGCAGGACTACTCGCCGACGATCGGCCGGGTTGACGGCATCGCCGCCAGTGCCGGCCTGGCCAGCGGTGACCGCGTTCTGCGGGTGGATGACCGCCAGGTCGCCACCCTGGGCGAGGCCAGCATGGCGCTGACCGCCGCCGCGATGGATCGCCGCGACGTCAAGCTTGAAGTACTCGACCCTGTGGACCAGGTGCGCGTGCGCACCCTGCCGCTGTCGCAGCTGCCCGCCGGTTTCGATGAACGACGGGTGCCGATCCTGGCCGGCCTGTATTGGCAGTCGTGGCTGCAGCCTGCACTGGTCGACTCGCTCACCGCCGATTCGGTGGTCACCGGGCTGCTGCAGCCGGGCGACCTGATCGTGGCGATCGACGGCCAGCGCATCGACAGCGTCGACCAGGTGATCGGCGAGATCCAGGCCCTCGGCCGTGCCGGAGGCCCTGGCATGATCGAGGTCCTGCGAGGCGGTGAACGCCTTGCACTGGAAGTCACGCCCCGCCAGGGCAAGGATGGCAAGGGCAATCCGGTCTGGCAGATCGGCGTCGGCTTCCCCACCACCTACAGCCCCTCCTACGACACCCTGCTGCGCTATGGGCCGCTGGATGCGGTGACCGTCGCCGTACGTGAAACCGGCCGGCTTGCCGCCGATTCGCTGGGCATGATGGGCCGCATCGTCACCGGCAAAGCCTCGCTGCAGAACGTTTCCGGGCCCGTCACCATTGCCCGCGTGGCCAATGTCTCGGCCAAACGCGGCCTCGACTGGTTCCTGCAGTTCCTTGCCCTGCTGTCACTCAGCCTGTGCATCATCAACCTGTTGCCGATCCCGATCTTGGACGGCGGCCACCTGCTGTATTACCTTATCGAGTTGGTCAAGGGCAGCCCGCTGAGCGAGCGTGCCATCGCCGCCGGCCAATACATCGGCCTGGCGTTGCTGGCCGGGCTGATGGGGTTGGCGTTCTACAACGACATCCTCGGCCTGGTCCCGCGATGAACTTTTCCACGTTGTTGCCGTCTACAGCGTCGGCATCCCGCACCAATGAAATCGACCTTCCTACCGGACGTGACATGACGCGACTCCCCAATCGCCGCCTGCTGGCCCTCGCCCTCGCCGCCGTCACCGGCGCTCCCGCCCTGGCCCAGGCAGCCGAGCCCTTCACTGTCAGCGACATCCGCGTCGACGGCCTGCAGCGCATCAGCTCGGGTACGGTGTTCACCTACCTGCCGGTGGAACGTGGCGAGACCATCACCGACAACAAGGTCGGCGAGACCATCCGCGCCCTGTACAAGACCGGCTTCTTCGAAGACGTGCAGCTGGACCGCCAGGGCAGCATCCTGGTGGTGACCGTCAAGGAACGCCCGGCGATCAACAAGCTGACCGTGACCGGCAACAAGGACATCAAGTCCGAGCAGCTGCTCAAGGGCCTGTCCGACATCGGCCTGACCGAGGGTGGCACCTTCGACCGCCTGAGCCTGGACCGCGTGACCCAGGAACTGCGCCGCCAGTACAACGACCGCGGCAAGTACACCGTCGAGATCACCCCGACCGTGAGCCCGCTGGACCGCAACCGCGTCGACATCGCGATCGCCATCAAGGAAGGCAAGGCGGCCAAGATCCGCCACGTCAACCTGGTCGGCACCGAGAAGTTCGAGAGCAAGGACATCCTGGAGACCTGGGAGTCCAAGGAGCACAACTGGGCGTCGTGGTACCGCCGTGACGACCAGTACTCCAAGGAAAAGCTGTCCGGCGACCTGGAAAAGCTCAACTCCTGGTACCTGGACCGCGGCTACGTCGACTTCAGCATCGATTCCACCCAGGTCTCGATCAGCCCCGACAAGCGCGACATGTTCCTCACCGCGGGCGTAACCGAGGGTGCGCAGTACAAGATCTCCGAGATCAAGGTCAGCGGCGACACCATCCTCCCGCAGGAGGACGTCGAGCGCATGGTGATCCAGAAGTCCGGCGACACGTTCTCGCGTGCCCTGCTGGAATTCAGCTCGGACACCATCACCAACTCGCTGTCCAACATCGGCTACGCGTTCGCCAAGGTGAACCCGATCCCGACCACCAACCGCCCCGACCAGACCGTGGCGATCAACATGCAGGTCGTTCCGGGCCCGCGCGTGTCGGTGCGCCGCATCCTGTTCCGTGGCAACACCCGCACCTCCGACGAAGTGATGCGTCGCGAAATGCGCCAGTTCGAGAACAGCTGGTACTCGCAGGCCGCGATCGACCGCTCCAAGATCCGCCTGCAGCGCCTGGGCTACTTCGAGTCGGTGGACGTCGAGACCCCGGCCGTCAGCGGCAGCAACGACCAGGTCGACGTCGTCTACAACGTCAAGGAAACCACCTCCGGCAGCTTCGTGTTCGGCCTGGGCTACTCCCAGTCCTACGGCATGACCACCTCGGTGCAGCTGTCGCAGAACAACTTCCTCGGCGGCGGCAACCGCGTGTCGGTCGAAGCCTCGCGCAGCAGCTACCTGCAGCGCTACGGCTTCAGCTACACCAACCCGTACTTCACCGACGACGGCGTGTCGCTGGGCTACAACCTGTCCTGGCGTGAACTGGACTACTCCGACTTCAACACCGCGCAGTACAACAGCACCAATGGTTCTGCGCAGGTGGTGTTCGGCGTGCCGCTGACCGAGACCGATACCGTCTCGCTGATGTTCGGCATCGACAGCAACCAGATCACCACGTACCAGGGCTCGACCCCGCAGTCGATCATCGATTACATCAACGTGCTGGGCAGCAGGACGTTCCATGCCTGGCGCACGGAACTGGGTTGGGCGCGCGACTCGCGCAACGACTACTTCATGCCGACCCGCGGCACCTATCAGCGTGTTGGCCTGGAAACCACGCTGCCGGGCTCGACCATCGAGTACTACAAGCTGAACTACCAGATCAGCAAGTACTGGCCGATCATGCCCTCGCTGGTCATCAATACCCGCGCCGAAATCGGCTACGGCGACAGCTATGGCAGCGACAAGACCGCAATGGTGCCAGACGAGAACGGCAACCTGCGCTCGGTCACCGCCAAGGGGCTGCCGTTCTACGAGAACTTCTACGCCGGTGGTACCAACTCCGTGCGCGGCTTCGAGGACAACACCCTCGGCCCGCGCGAAGTAACCCGCGGTTATCCGGAAGGCCAGCCGCTGGGCGGTTCGCTGAAGACCGTCGGTTCGGTCGAAGCCTACTTCCCGCGTTTGTTCGACAGCCCGTCGGCCCGCGTGTCGGCCTTCGTCGACTTCGGCAACGTCTACAACGGCGCCGATAACTTCAAGGCCAACGAACTGCGAGTGTCTACCGGTGTAGCCCTGCTGTGGCGCGCCCCGGTCGGCCCGATCTCGATCAGCTACGCGTTCCCGCTGAAGAAGGAAGACGGCGACAAGATCGAACGCCTGCAGTTCACGTTCGGTGGGCAGTTCTGACGAACCGCGTGGCGGTTCGCCAGAACTGCCCCCGCATTCCACCTATCCCCCGCGCCATTACGCATGCCATCCATGGCATGCGCCCTTCGGGCCGTTGCATAGCAACGTTGGGAATCGCTCCTGCGATTCCTAGGGGCGCGCCCCCCTTAACAGAAGGGGGGCTCTCCACCAGACGGGTCTCGAATCGCCGGGCTTTGCCCGGCGTTTTCGTTTAGCCCGGATGCGGGAAGCGCGCACCCCGCTTTTGATCTTTTCTGTTTTTCCGTGGCCGGCACTCGCGCCAGACCGTCGAAGGTCGGACGGGGCGGGGCTGCGGGGGTGTGAGCCGCATGGATGCGGCGATCAAGGCTACAGGGACGTACTTGCGCCGTCCCCCGCGGCTCCGCCCCGTCCGACCCGGCCCATGAACCTGGCTCTGCCGGCCACGAGGGGCCTCGCCGTTGGCCGCAGAACGCCGCCCCGCATGACCGCAATGGCGTCACACGTTAAACTCCCGCCGTGAATACTCCCACCTACACCGCCCAGCAACTCGCCGAGCAGTTCGGCCTGCAGGTCCATGGCGACCCCGCCACCGCCATCCATGGCGTGGCCACCCTCGCCCATGCCGGTCCTGGCCAGCTGACCTTCCTCGCCAACCCGCGCTACCGCACCCAGCTGGCCGACAGCCAGGCCTCACTGGTCGTGCTGCGCGCCGACGATGCCGAGGCCGCCCCCGGCGCCGCGCTCGTGGCCAAGGACCCGTACACCACCTTCGCCAAGATCGCCGCGCTGTTCGACATCGCACCGACGCGCCCACCGGGCATCCACCCCAGCGCCGTCATCGATCCCAGCGCCCAGGTCGCCGCCAGCGCCCATATCGGTCCCTTCGTCTCCATCGGCGCGCGCAGCGTGGTCGGTGAGAACTGCATCATCGGCACCGGCAGCGTGATCGGCGAAGACTGCAGCCTGGACAGCGGCTGCGAGCTGATCGCCCGGGTCACCCTGGTCACACGGGTCAAGCTCGGCAAGCGCGTGCGCGTGCACCCGGGTGCCGTGCTCGGCGCCGATGGCTTCGGCCTGGCGATGGATGCCGGCAAGTGGATCAAGGTGCCACAGCTCGGCGGCGTGCGCATCGGCGACGACTGCGAAATCGGCGCCAACACCTGCGTCGACCGCGGTGCGCTGGAAGACACCGTGCTGGACGAGGACGTGCGCCTGGACAACCTGGTGCAGATCGCGCACAACGTGCAGATCGGCGCGCACTCGGCCATCGCCGGCTGCACCGGCATCGCCGGCAGCGCCAAGATCGGCCGTTACTGCCTGCTCGGTGGCCACGTCGGCGTGGTCGGCCACCTCGAGATCTGCGACAAGGTCGTGATCACCGGCAAGTCGGTGGTCCGCAATTCCATCCATGAGCCGGGCGAGTACTCGTCCGGCACCCCGTTGACCGACAACCGCACGTGGCGCAAGAACGCCGCGCGCTTCAAGCAGCTGGACGCATTGGCTCGCCGCGTCCTGGCTGCTGGCAAGGAGAAAGAATGAACGACACGCTGCAGCTTCCTATCGACGTCTGCCAGATCCAGGAACTGCTCCCGCACCGTTACCCGTTCCTGCTGGTGGACCGGGTGCTTGAACTCGACATCGACGCCAAGCGCATCCTGGCGCAGAAGAACGTCAGCATCAACGAGCCGTTCTTCCAGGGCCACTTCCCGGGCCGCCCGATCATGCCCGGCGTGCTGATCATCGAAGCACTGGCCCAGGCCGGTGGCGTGATGACCCAGCTGACGCTCGGCCGCGATGCGCAGTCCAAGCTGTTCTACATGGTCAAGGTGGAAAACGCTCGCTTCAACAAGCAGGTCGTCCCCGGCGACGTGCTGATGCTGGATGTGCAGATGAAGCGCCTGATCCGCAACATGGGCTGGTACTACGGCGAAGCCAAGGTCAACGGTGAAGTCGTTGCCTCGGCCGAGGTCATGTGCGCCGGTGCCAAGGGCTGATCCACGGGAGGCAGCAATGACTGACAACGCACCACGGATCCACCCGACTGCCGTCATCGATCCGGCCGCGCGCCTGGCCGACGACGTCCAGGTCGGCGCGTTCACCCTGATCGGTGCCGATGTCGAAATCGGTGCCGGCACGGTGGTGGGCCCCCACTGCAGCATCCACGGCCCGACGAAGATCGGCCGTGATAACCGCTTCGTGGGCCACGCGGCGGTCGGTGGCGAGCCGCAGGACAAGAAGTTCGCCGGCGAACGCACCGAACTGGTGATCGGCGACCGCAACGTGTTCCGCGAGTTCGTCACCCTGAACCGTGGCACCGGCGGCGGCGGCGGCATCACCACCATCGGCAACGACAACTGGATGCTGGCCTACACGCACGTGGCGCACGACTGCCATGTCGGCAACTTCTGCGTGTTCTCCAACAACACCACGCTGGCCGGGCACGTGACCGTGGGCGACTACGTGATCATCAGCGGCTTCGCCGGTGCCCACCAGTTCTGCCGCATCGGTGCGCACGCCTTCCTCGGCATGGGCGCGCTGACCAATGGCGACGTACCGCCGTTCACCATGGTCGGCACCGATTCGCTGGGCCGCCCGCGCGGCATCAACAGCGAAGGCCTGAAGCGCCGCGGCTTCGATGCCGAGCGCATCTCCGCCATCAAGCGTGCCTACCGCACCCTGTACGTGGCAGGCCTGCCGCTGGCCGAAGCCAAGGTGCAGCTGACCGAACAGGCGCGTGACAGCGATGACGTGAAGGCGATGCTGGACTTCATCGAGCACGCCGAGAGGCCCTTGCTGCGATGAGCAGCTCGACCGGCCAGGCGCCGGCCGGCGCTGCCGTGATTCCGCTGGCCTCGATGGCCGGCAGCGTCCCTGCCCAGCGGGTGCTCAGCGAGCGCCCGTTGCGGATCGCCCTGGTGGCCGGTGAGGCCTCCGGCGATCTGCTCGGTGCGGGCCTGGTGCGCGAACTGAAAGCGCGCTTTCCGAATGCCGAATTCGCCGGCATCGGCGGCGATGCCATGCGCAGCGCCGGCTGCCAGACCTGGCACGACGCCAGCGAACTGGCGGTGATGGGCCTGACTGAAGTACTGCGCCACCTGCCACGCCTGTTGAAACTGCGTTCGGCGTTCCGCCAGCGTGCGTTGGAATGGCAGCCGGACGTGTTCATCGGCATCGACGCGCCCGACTTCAACCTGGGCATCGAGCGCTGGCTGAAGCAGCGCGGCGTCCGCACCGTGCACTACGTCAGCCCCTCGGTCTGGGCCTGGCGCGAGAAGCGGGCGGAGAAGATCGGCAGCAGCGCCGACCTGGTGCTGTGCCTGTTCCCGATGGAACCGCCGATCTATGCCAAACACGGCATCGACGCGCGCTTCGTCGGCCACCCGATGGCCGATGACATTCCGCTGCAGGGCAACCGCGAGGAGGCCCGTGCCGCGCTTGGCCTGCCAACCTCGGCCAAGGTACTGGCAGTGTTGCCGGGCAGCCGCCTGGGCGAGATTTCGCGCCTGGGCGAACCGTTCTTCGAGGCCGCCTGGCAGGTCTCCGAACGCATCCCCGGCCTGCACGTGGTGGTGCCTGCGGCCAACCCGGCCTGCAAGCGCCTGATCGAAGAGCAGCTGTCACGCTCGGCGCTGCCGGTCGCCTTCTCGCACGTACTCGACGGCGAGGCACGCAACGCGATGATCGCCGCCGATGTGGTGGTGCTGGCCTCCGGCACCGCGACGCTGGAGGCGATGCTGGTCAAGCGGCCGATGGTGGTCGGTTACCGCGTCAACGAGCTGACCTACCGCCTGGTCAAGGCGCTGGGCCTGATCAAGGTCGACCGCTTTGCCCTGCCCAACATCCTGGCCGGCCAGGACCTGGCACCGGAACTGATGCAGCACGACTGCACGCCGGACAAGCTGGCGGCGGCCATCCAGCAGTGGTTCGACCACCCGCAGCGGGTGACCGACCTGCAGGACACCTATGCCCGCCTGCACGAGCGCCTGCGCCGCAATGCCTCGGCCCGCGCGGCCGACGCGGTGGGCGAGCTGCTGATGCGCGACCAGGCCCAGGCATGAGCCGCCGCCACGCCGCAGCGGCCAGCCTGGCCCTGTTCGACGCCGCCGCCGTGGTCGAGCCGGAGCGCCTGGTCGCCGGCGTCGACGAAGCCGGCCGTGGTCCGCTGGCCGGACCGGTGGCGGTGGCAGCAGTGGTGTTCGATCCATCCCGGCCGCGCATCAACGGCCTGGACGATTCCAAGCAGCTGACCGCGGCCCGCCGCGAGCAGCTGCATGACCGCATCATCGAACGTGCCCTGGCCTGGCACGTGGTGCTGGTGGACGCGGACACCATCGACCGCCTGAACATCTACCAGGCCACCCTGCAGGGCATGCGCGACGTGGTCGCAGCGGTGGCCCACGTGGCCGGCTTCGCCCGCATCGACGGCAACGTCGTGCCCAAGGGTCTGGTGTTGCCGGCGCAGGCCCTGGTCGGGGGTGATGGCATCGACCGTTCGATCATGGCCGCCTCGATCCTGGCCAAGGTCTCGCGCGACCGCTACATGCAGGACGTGCACGCCCGCCACCCTCAGTATGGGTTCGAGCAGCACAAGGGCTATGGCACCCCGGCTCACCTGGCCGCGTTGCGCCAGCACGGCCCCTGCGAGGAGCACCGCCGCAGCTTCGCGCCGGTACGCGAGTGCCTGCAGGCCGAGCAGGCCGCCACGATCGCCTGAACAGCCGCCGGGCATGGCCCGGCGCTACCACGGCAATGTGAACGCACCCGGTAGCGCCGGGCCATGCCCGGCGGCATTCGCGCAATCGACGTACCGTCAAGTCCTTGTCGCCTTCCCCTGCCCTCGCTACCCTGACCGGGCACTCCAGCGCTTCCCGACCCCGGCGACGATTCCCCCGTCGGCACCCGGGGCCCGCGCGCTCCAACCTGGTCCGGCATGTCCAACTCCCGCTTCGTACATCTCCACGTCCACACCGAGTTCTCGCTGGCGGACTCCACCATCCGTGTGCCGGCCAAGCCGGACCAGGCGGACCCAAAGAAGGCCAAGCAGGCCAACCTGCTGTCGCGCTCGGTCGAACTCGGCCTGCCCGCGCTGGCGGTCACCGACCTCAACAACCTGTTCGCCCTGGTCAAGTTCTACAAGGCCGCCGAAGGCGTGGGCATCAAGCCGATCGCCGGTGCCGACGTGCTGATCGCCGAGGAAGGCCAGGACCCGTGGCGTATGACCCTGCTGTGCCGCGACCGTGAGGGCTACCTGAGCCTGTCGCGACTGCTGACCCGCGCCTGGATGGAAGGCCATCGTCCGGAAGGCGGTGTGGCCATCCACCCTGACTGGCTGAAGGCCGGCAACGCCAACCTGTTCGCGCTGGCCGGCCGGCAGAGCCTGGCCGGGCGCCTGGCGCTGGACGGCAAGCATGAGCTGGCCGAGCAGCAGCTGGCCGACTGGCAGCGCGTGTTCGGCGATGGCCTGCACCTGGAACTGACCCGTACCGGCCGCGAAGGCGAGGAAACCTTCAACCAGTTCGCGCTGATGGCCGCTGGCCAGCGTGGCCTGCCGGTGGTGGCCAGCAATGACGTGCGCTTCCTGTCGCCGACCGATTTCAGCGCGCACGAAGCGCGCGTGTGCATCTCCACCGGCCGCGTGCTGGACGACCCCAAGCGGCCGCGCGAATACAGCGACCAGCAGTACCTGAAGTCGGCCGAGGAGATGTGTGCGCTGTTCGCCGACATCCCCGATGCGATCGACAACACGCTGGCGCTGGCCGAGCGCTGCAACATCGAAATGCGGCTGGGCACCTACTTCCTGCCCAACTACCCGGTGCCCGACGACGAGACCCTGGACACCTGGATCCAGAAGATGTCGCGCGATGGCCTGGAAGAGCGCCTGGAGAAGAATCCGCTGGCGCCGGGCAAGACCCGCGAAGAGTACTTCGAGCGCCTGGAATTCGAGCTCAACACCATCATCAAGATGGGCTTCCCGGGCTACTTCCTGATCGTGGCCGACTTCATCCAGTGGGGCAAGAACCAGGGCATCCCGATCGGCCCGGGCCGTGGTTCGGGTGCCGGTTCGCTGGTGGCGTGGGCGCTGAAGATCACCGATCTGGACCCGCTGCCGTACAACCTGCTGTTCGAGCGCTTCCTGAACCCGGAACGCGTGTCGATGCCCGACTTCGACATCGACTTCTGCATGGACCGCCGCGACGAGGTGATCGACTACGTCGCGCGCAAGTACGGGCGCGAGCGCGTCAGCCAGATCATCACCTACGGCACCATGGCCGCCAAGGCGGTGGTGCGCGACTCCGGCCGCGTGCTCGGTTTCCCCTACGGCCTGGTCGACGGCGTCTCCAAGCTGATCCCGAACATCCTCGGCATCCACCTGAAGGATGCACTGGGCAAGGGCAAGGAAGGCCCCAGCTCGGAAATGGCCTCGCCGGAGCTGATCCAGCGCTACGAGACCGAAGACGATGTCCGCGACCTGATCGACCTGGCGCTGCAGCTGGAAGACCTGACCCGCAACGCCGGCAAGCACGCCGGTGGCGTGGTGATCGGGCCCGAACCGCTGAGCGAGTTCTGCCCGCTGTACGCCGAACACGACGAGAACGGCCTCGGCAAGAACCCGGTCACCCAGTTCGACAAGAACGACGTGGAAGAAGTGGGCCTGGTGAAGTTCGACTTCCTCGGCCTGCGCACGCTGACCATCATCGACTGGGCGGTGAAGGCGATCAACAAGCGCCACGAACGCGCGGGTATTCCGCCGGTGGACATCGCCGCGATTCCGCTCGACGACACGCCCACCTACAAGGACATCTTCGCCAACGGCAATACCGGCGCGGTGTTCCAGTTCGAATCCTCGGGCATGCGCCGCCTGCTGAAGGACGCGCGCCCCGACCGTTTTGAAGACCTCATCGCGCTGGTGTCGCTGTACCGCCCCGGCCCGATGGACCTGATTCCCTCCTTCAACGCGCGTAAGCACGGCCAGGAAGAAATCATCTATCCCGATCCGCGCACCGAAGCGATCCTGAAGGACACCTACGGCATCATGGTGTACCAGGAGCAGGTGATGCAGATGGCGCAGATCGTCGGCGGCTACTCGCTGGGCGGCGCCGACCTGCTGCGCCGTGCGATGGGCAAGAAGGTGCCGGCCGAAATGGCCAAGCACCGCGAGATCTTCCGCGAGGGCGCGGCCAAGGACGGCGTGGACGAAGCCAAGGCCGATGCGATCTTCGACCTGATGGAGAAGTTCGCCGGCTACGGCTTCAACAAGTCGCACGCCGCCGCCTACGCGCTGGTCAGTTACCAGACCGCGTGGCTGAAGCGCCATTACCCGGCCGAGTTCATGGCCGCGACGCTGTCGTCCGACCTGGACAACACCGACAAGGTGGTCGGCTTCCTCGACGAAGTACGCAACCTCGGCCTGACCGTGCTGCCGCCGAAGGTGAACCAGTCGGCCTTCATGTTCGAAGCGGTCACCCCGGACACCATCCAGTACGGCCTGGGCGCGATCAAGGGCGTCGGCCAGGGCGCCTGCGAAGCGGTGGTCGACGAGCGCCTGAAGGGCGGCGAGTACAAGGACCTGCTCGACTTCTGCACCCGCGTCGGCTCGGCCAAGCTCAACCGGCGCACGCTGGAAGCGATGATCAACTGCGGTGCGCTGGACGAGCTCGGTCGCAACCGTGCCTCGCTGATGCTGCAGCTGCCGGAGGTGATCAAGGCCACCGACCAGATGGCACGCGAGCGTGCTTCGGGGCAGAACTCGCTGTTCGGCGGCCCGGACCCGAGCGCGACCACGATCCAGCTGGACCTGCCCGAGGCCGAGGAATGGCCGTTGCTGCAGCGCCTGAACGGCGAGCGCGACACGCTGGGCTTCTACCTCAGCGGCCACCCGTTCGATCCCTGGCGCGATGATGTGCGCGACCTGGTCGGCAACGATCTGGGCTCGGTGGAGAAGATCTGGAGCGCCAACAGCGGTGGCGGCGGTGGCGGCGAAAAGCGCTGGCGCCCGGAAGTGCAGACCGTGCTGGCCGGCCAGGTGGTCGGCGTGCGCCGCAAGGGCGAGAGCCAGATCTTCATCCAGCTGGAAGATGGCCGCGGCCGCGTCGAGTGCAGCGCGTTCTCCGACGCGATGGCCGAGTTCGGCCACCTGATGACCAAGGACCGCATCCTGGTGGTCAAGGGTGGCCTGCGCGAGGACGAATTCAACGGCGGCTACGCATTGCGCATCCGCCAGTGCTGGGACTTCGATGAGGTCTGCGCCAACTACGCCACGCGGCTGTCGCTGCGCCTGGACCTGCGCCAGCAGCGCCCGGTCTGGGAGCGCATCGACGCCCTGCTCGACCGCCATCGCCCCGGACGCACCCCCCTGCGCCTGGACCTGCTGCTGAAGGGTCCGCAGGGCGGCGTCGCCGGCATGCTCGATGTCTCCGGGCAAAGCGCGGTGCGCATCGATTCCAAGTTGATGGAGGCGCTGCGCGCCGACCCGGCCGTGCGCACGCTGAAGGTGCGCTACAGCCCACCGTGGGCCAGCTGAGGCTGGCTCCCTGGTTTTCCTGAACCCCCCGTTTCCCCGTTCCAAGTATCAAGGACGATTGCCCATGAAGACCCTGCTGTTCCCGTTTGCCGCCGCTCTGGCCCTGGCCGCCTGCTCGCCGTCGAAGATCGAGTTCCAGATCGACAACCCGACCGACACGCCGCTGGCGCTGAGCATCGATGGCAAGGACCTGCCGGTGGCCGCACAGGGTTCGCGCCCGATCTCGCTCGCCGTCGGTGAGCACCGCCTGCACACCGACAAACTGGGCGACGTGCGCTTCATCGTCTACGTCGATGGCCGCGGCGGACTGATCAACCCGACCCTGAGCGAGTACGTGGTCGCCCGCGAGATCTACGTCACCGACGAGAGCAAGCTGAAGAACTTCGGCACCGGCAAGGCCGGCATCGAGCTGGGTGGCGTCGACTTCGAAGGCCCGTTCGAGAAGCACCACGAACTGTTCATCGACAAGACCTGGACCTACGGCGTGCGCGAGCCCTTCCCGAAGGAAAAGGTGGTGGCCCACGTCGACTCCAGCGGTGGCCAGATCGTGGCCAAGGTGTTCACCGCCCCCGACTTCATCGCCTACGTCGAAGAAGGCATGGGCGAGCCGGGTGCGTTCAAGCGCGAGCAGCCGGCCGGCTACGTGGCCCCGGCCTACAGCCTGGAACCGGCCCCGGCCAGCCTGCCGGCGCTGGTACCGGCCTTCGAGACCCACGCCGGGCCGCTGCGCGAGGTCTATGCGCACTGGCTGAAGGCCACCACCGCCGATGAACAGAAGGCCCTGCGCAAGCAGGACTTCGCCGCGCAGATGGCCTTCACCTCGGCCACCGCCACGCTGGGCAGCGGGCTGGGCCGGGAGGCCAACGAGGCCTACAACGACTTCGTCTCCCAGCGCAGCCAGTTGATGGGCCGCAGCGCCCTGGTGGTGCCCTGAACTGACTGGCGCCCCCTGCCTGGCTGCGCTACCGTCGCCTTCCAGACGAGGGCGTACGGGTGGTTTGCACGCATTCGGCTAGAATTCCCCTCTTCTTTACACGACGGCTTCCGATGAATCCGAACTACCTCGACTTCGAGCAACCCATCGCCGACCTGGAAGCCAAGATCCAGGAACTGCGCAACGCCAGTGCCGGGCCGGCGGTCAATGTCGAGGCGGAAGTGCACGCGCTGCAGGACAAGCTGCGCATGCGCACCGCGCAGATCTTCCGCAACCTGACCTCGTGGCAGGTGCTGCAGCTGGCCCGCCACCCGTCGCGCCCGTACACCGCCGACTACCTGCGCATCATCTGCGATGAGTTCCAGGAACTGGCCGGTGATCGCGCCTTCGCCGACGACAAGGCCATCATGGGCGGCCTGGCCCGCATCAATGGCCGTTCCGTGATGGTGATCGGCCACCAGAAGGGCCGCGACACCAAGGAAAAGATCAAGCGCAACTTCGGCATGCCGAAGCCGGAGGGCTACCGCAAGGCCCTGCGCCTGATGAAGATGGCCGAGCGTTTCGGCCTGCCGGTGCTGACCCTGATCGACACCGCCGGCGCCTGGCCGGGCATCGACGCCGAATCGCGCGGCCAGTCCGAAGCGATCGCACGCAACCTGATCGAGATGGCCGAACTGAAGGTGCCGATCATCTGCACCGTGATCGGTGAAGGCGGCTCCGGCGGCGCGCTGGCGCTGGGCGTGGGCGACCGCACCGTGATGCTGGAGTATTCGGTGTACTCGACCATCACCCCGGAAGGCTGCGCCTCGATCCTGTGGAAGGACGCCGGCAAGGCCAAGGACGCTGCCGAGCAGCTGGGCCTGACCGCCCCGCGCCTGAAGAGCCTGGGCCTGGTCGACAAGGTCGTGCGCGAGCCGACCGGTGGCGCCCACCGCAACCCGACGCAGATGGCCAAGCGCCTGAAGGCCGTGCTGCTGAACGAACTGGATGCGCTGGAAAAGCTGACCACCGAGCAGCTGCTGGAACAGCGCTACGCGCGCCTGCGCAGCTACGGCACCTACGAAGCCGCCTGAGGTAGTGCCGGCCGCTGGCCGGCAGCATCCGGGTAATTGCACAAACGAAAGAGCCGGGCAGATGCCCGGCTCTTTCGTTTGTGCCCTCACGGCATCCACGCATGGCGTGGATCTACCGGGCGTGTCCACGCATGGCGTGGATCTACCCGCTGGGTCAGAACGGCTTGGCCAGCACCAGCCACACGATCGGAATGAAGGCCAGCAGCGGGATCTCGTTGATCCAGCGCAGCGCGCGCGAAGACGGCAGCGCCCTGCCCTTGGCCACGCCCTTCAGCAGCCGCCCGATCCAGATGAAGTACGCCAGCAGCACCACCACCAGCCCCAGTTTGGCATGCAGCCAACCGGCGCCGCCCGGCGCGACCATGGTCGGGAAATCCGGAATGACCCTGTAGCCCAGCCACAGCACCAGGCCCAGCAGGAAGGCCAGGCCGAACATCGAGTGACCGAAGCGGTACAGGCGCAGCCCCATCAGCTGCAGGCGCTCGGTCACGGCCGGCTGGCCTGCAGTCTCGGCCAGGTTCACCAGGATGCGCGGCAGGTAGAACACCGTCGCCATCCAGGCCACCACGAACACGATGTGGAAGGTCTTGACCCAGTAGTAGCTCTGCATGCGCTCGCTCCGGCGGCTGGCGTGGATGGGCGGCCATTCTCGCATGCCATGGCCGGCCCTCTCCGCGTGCCGCCGCCGCGACGGATCGACGCATGGCGCGCCGCAACGCCGTACGATAGGCGCCGTTTTCCCGACCGCACGACGCCTGCATGGACAAGACCTACGACGCCGCCTACTTCCAGCGCTGGTACCGCCGCGCCGATATCGGCGGCAGCGCCCGCCTGGCGCGCAAGGTGGCCCTGGCCGTGGCCAGCGCCGAGTACTACCTGGAGCGGCCGATCCGCAGCGTGCTGGACATCGGCTGCGGCGAAGGTGCCTGGCGCGCACCGCTGCTGAAGCTGCGTCCGAAGGTCGAATACCTCGGCTTCGACAGCAGCGAGTACGCTGTGCGCCGCTACGGCCGCACCCGCAACCTGCACCTGGCCGGCTTCGGCGACTTCGCCTGGCTGCGGCCCTGCGCCCCGGTCGACCTGCTGGTGTGTTCGGACGTGATGCACTACGTGCCCGACCGCGAGCTGCGCGCCGGCCTGGCCGGCGTGGCCGAGCTGACCGGCGGCGTGGCCTTCCTGGAAACCTTTGCCGCCGAGGACGAGTTCGACGGCGACCACGAGGGCTTTCAGGCCCGCCCGGCGCGCTGGTACCGCCGGACGCTTGGGCGGCACGGCCTGCAGCCGGTGGGGTCGCACTGCTGGCTGGGCCCCGCCCTGGCAGGCGATGCGGCCGCGCTGGAACAGGCGTGAATCCGGATTCATTATTTTCAGCCGACTTAACCTGCGGGACACCCGGATGGGATATGCTGCGCGGCAACATATGACCATACATATTCGGTCGTCATGCTCTATCAACTGCACGAACTGACCCGCAACCTGCTCGCCCCCTGGGTGCACCAGGCCCAGGCCAACGCCAGGTTCTTCGCCAACCCGGGCCACTGGTGGTCGCAGATGCCGGGTGCCGATCGCCTGGCTGCGGTCAACGAGTTGTTCCATCGCATCGGCAAGGATTACGAGAAGCCCGAATGGGGCATCAACGAAATCGATGTCGATGGCGAGCGCGTGCCGATCGTCGTGCACGAAGAAGTGAGCAAGCCGTTCTGCAAGCTGCTGCGCTTCAAGCGCCACAGCAATGAAGCCGACCAGCTGCACACCATGCTCAACCAGCCGTTCGTGCTGGTGGTGGCGCCGCTGTCCGGCCACCACGCCACCCTGCTGCGCGATACCGTGCGCACCCTGCTGCGCGACCACCGCGTGTACGTCACCGACTGGGTGGATGCGCGCATGGTGCCGGCCAGCGAAGGCGAGTTCGGCCTGGACGACTACATCGCCTACATCCAGGAATTCATCCGCCACCTCGGCGTCGAGCGCCTGCACGTGGTCAGCGTGTGCCAGCCGACCGTGCCGGTGCTGGCCGCGGTTTCGCTGATGGCCAGCCGTGGCGAACCGACGCCGCGCACGCTGGTGATGATGGGTGGCCCGATCGATGCGCGCTGCAGCCCGACCGCAGTGAACAACCTGGCCACGCAGAACCCGCTGTCGTGGTTCGAGAACAACGTCATCCACACCGTGCCGCCGAGCTATCCCGGCGCCGGCCGTCGCGTGTACCCGGGCTTCCTGCAGCATGCCGGCTTCCTGTCGATGAACCCCAGCCGTCATTTCAGCTCGCACTGGGATTTCTACACCGACCTGGTCAAGGGCGACCTGGAAGACGCCGACGCGCACCGTCGTTTCTACGACGAGTACAACGCCGTGCTGGACATGCCGGCCAAGTACTACCTGGATACCATTTCCGTGGTGTTCCAAGACTTCCTGCTGCCGCGTGGCGAGTGGGTGGTCAACGGCGAGAAGGTCGATCCGTCTGCGATCCGCGATACCGCGCTGCTGAGCATCGAAGGCGAGCTGGACGACATCGCCGGCCTCGGCCAGACCGAAGCGGCACAGGCACTGTGCACCGGCATCAGCGCTGACCGTCGCGAGCATTTCATCGTGGAAGGCGCCGGCCATTACGGCATTTTCAGCGGCCGCCGCTGGCGCGAAGTGGTGTATCCGAAGGTGCGCGACTTCTTCGCAGCGCATGCCGAAGCACCGGCGGCGAAGGCGACGAAGAAGAAGAGCAACGTCACCCCGCTGCGGCGCAAGGCGGGGTAAGTCCCCGCTCTGCCCAGAAGCCCGGGGTCAGAGCCCTGTTCTGCGAACAGGGATCCGACCCCGACCGCTTACAGCCGCACCAGCAGGTTCTTGGCGATCAACCCATGCAGCTTGCCGATGCCGCGTGCCAGATGCATCGTCAACAGCAGCAGCAGCACGCCCACCGCCGCGATCACGATGCCCACCAGCGGCGACGCCGCCATCGGCAGCACGTTCACGCCGTCGACGTACACGCCCGGAATGTCACCGCTGAACAGCGCGGCCACCGGCGCCCAGATCAGGCCCAGCGACAGCGACAGCAGCGTCACCGCGATGGTGAAGTAGATGACGCCCAGCGGCAGCATCAGCACGAAGTACAGCAGCGTCAGCCAAGTGCGGCCGTCGGTGAACATGTCGCCGATGCGCTGCAGCCAGGTACGGCTGCGGTCGGTGTAACGCGGACGGCGCGGCATGCGCTCGCCCAGCAGCGCTTCCACCAGCCGCCCTTCCAGAAGCGCCAGCCCGCGCACCGAGCCGAAGAACAGCACGGTCAGCGGAATGCCGACGATCAGGATCAGCAGGCCCAACGACAATGACAGGCCGGTCACCACCCAGGTGAAGAAGAAGATGCCGGTAGCCAGCGACAGCAGCATGTAGAACAGCGCGCCGTAGGTATGCGGATCGGCCACCACGCCAAAGAAGCGGGCCAGCAGCGAGCGCTGCACCGGCGCCGGCGGCGGTGCGGCTGGCTCGACGCCACTGGCTTCGGCCGCCGCACGCAGTACCGGCGCGGTATCCGCACGCGGCGTACGCAGCGCGCGGTTCACCGTCACTTCGGTCTCGCGGTAGATCTCGGCCACTTCGTCCGGCGCACCGTAGCTGCCGGCCACGTCGGCGATCACCTCGGCCTCGCTGCGGCCGGGCTGCGCGGCCAGCTCCGAGCGCAGATACTCCTCGGCGTCGTACAGCGCGTCCTGCACCATCGCCGGATCGGCACCCTCCAGCGCCGCACGCAGCTGCGCCAGATACTGCGGGATGGTGGTCGGCAGGGCTCGGCCTGCCAGGCTCGGGTCGTTCATTGCGGTACCCCCTCCAACACGGAATCGACGGAATCGCGGGTGGCCTGCCAGGCCTGGCGCCACTGCGCCAGCACCTCGCGGCCACGTTCGTTGATGCGGTAGTAGCGCCGTGGCGGCCCGCTGCTGGACGGCTCCACATGGCTTTCCAGCAGGCCGGCACCTTCCAGGTTGCGCAGCACCGGGTACAGCGCGCTCTGCTTGCCGCTCAGCACCCCCTCGCCCACGCGCTCCAGCTCCTTGGCGATCAGGTAGCCGTACAGCGGCTCCCCGGCGCGGGCCAGCACTGCCAGCAGGGCCAGCGACACCGTTCCGGCGCTCAGCTCCTTCTGGAACTTCTTCAGGTGGACATCGTCTTCGACCATGACCGGACCTCCACTACGTTGAAGTCCACAGTAGTGCGAAGTTCGGTATAGCGAATGTGTCGTTAGTCATCGTGCCGGTTGGCGCGGCTGCGCGGCTCGCGCAGAATCGAACCCTCGTTCATGTTCCGGGGATCCCATGCCGCACCGTCGTCGCGTTGCCCTGACCGCCCTCGCCCTGGCCTGCCTGCTGCCCTCGCTGGCCAGCGCGGCCACCCCGTACCGCAGCCCGCAGCAGATCCTCGACGCCTCGGCGGCCAGCGACTGGCGCACCCCGGACCCGGCCAACCTGCTGTACATGGACCTGCCGGCCGGGCGGGTGATCATCGAGCTGGCGCCGCAGTTCGCCACGCGGCACGTGGCCAACATCCAGACCTTCGCCCACGAGCACTTCTGGGACGGCACCAGCATCTACCGCTCGCAGGACAACTTCGTGGTGCAGTTCGGCGATGCCGACGCCGATGACGCGGCCAAGGCCAAGCCGTTCGGCAGCGCCGCGCGCAAGCTGCCGGCCGAGTTCGAACGTGCCAGCACCGGCCTGAAGGTGAGCGTGCTGCCGGATCGCGATGGCTGGGCGGCGCAGACCGGCTTCGTCGACGGCTTCCCGGTCGGCCAGGACCCGCAGGCGGGCAAGGCCTGGCTGGCGCATTGCTACGGCATGCTCGGCGCCGGCCGCAGCAACGAGGAAGACAGCAGCATCGGCGCCGAACTGTACGTGGTGACCGGCCAGTCGCCGCGCCAGCTGGACCGCAACATCACCCTGGTCGGCCGCGTGCTGAAGGGCATGGAGCTGCTCAGCGCGATCCCGCGCGGACCGGCGCCGATGGGCTTCTACAACGACCCGAAGCTGCGCACTCCGATCGTGTCGATCCGCCGCGCCAGCGACGTGCCGGCGGCCGAGCGCACGCCGATCCAGGTGCTGCGTACCGATTCGAAGACCTTCGCCGATACGGTGGAGGCGCGGCGCAATCGCGTGGACGATTTCTACAAGCGCCCGGCCGGGCATATCGATCTCTGCAATATCCCGGTGCCGGTGCGGTAGCGCCGGGCCATGCCCGGCGAGCATGGCGGCAAGTTCCGTGCGTGGCGCATGTTGAAGGCACGTCATTGTTCATGGGCGTTACTTTTCTTTGTACGCAAAGAAAAGTAACCAAAAGAAACGTTCCGCCGGCCGCGAGCCGGTGCTGCGCACCGGTACCCTGCGCTCCTCGGCCCGCTCAAGGCGGATCCAAGATCAAAGGCAGAAGCGGTCGCTTCGCTCGCCGGGCCCGGCCCGGCACTACCAAACATCGTTGTGCAGCTGTGGCTCTTGACCTTGGATCCGCCTTGAGCGAGCCGAGCATCGCAGGGGAATCAGGGGCGAAGAGGTGCCGATGTCCTGTAGAGCCGACTGTTAGTTGTGTAAACCCACCACGTTGTTCAGCAGGACTCTGGAAATAGGTGGCTGGCCACCGATCCCCATGTGAGGGCGGTGCCAGTTGTAGTGGTGCAGCCATTGGGTCAGCACGGAATTGCGCTGGTCCGAGGAGGCGTATTCGCGGGCGTAGGCCCATTCACGCAGGCTGGTTTGGATGAAGCGCTCCGCTTTGCCGTTGGTGCGCGGGGTGTACGGTTTGGTTCGCATGTGCTTGATCCCAAGGGACTTAAGTAGCTTGGCGAATGCAGTGGAGCGATAGCACGCCCCGTTGTCGGTCAGAATTCGTTTGAAGGTGATTCCCAGGCTGGCGTAGTACTCCAAGGCACCAAGCAGTGCTTGGCAGGCCGTTTCCTTTTGTTCGTCGGGGTGAACGCTGCTGTAGGCGATGCGGGAGTGATCGTCGATAGCCACGTGCACGTAGCCCCAGCCTCCGCCACCGGCATTTCCTCGGCGCTTGGCGTCGGTTCTATGGCCCGGCCGCTGGAAGTTGCCCAGCTTCTTGATGTCCAGGTGTAGCAGCCCTCCGGGCTGATCGTATTCGTATCGGATGACCTCCTTAGGCGGATCCAGCCGGCACAAACGATTGAGGCCGTGGGCGCGCATCAGCCTGGAAATGGTGCTGTGGCCGATCCCCAAGGCTTTGGAGATGGTCAGATAGGTCTGCCGTTTACGGCGACACTCCTTGATCTGCTCGACCACCGGTGCAGATGTGGCATGTGGTGTCCGGTGAGGGCGTGAGCTGCGGTTTTCCAGTCCTGACACCCCCAATTCCCGGAATCGGGCCAGCCATTTGTAGGCCGTACGCACACTTACGCCGCATGCTTGGGCTGCTTCCTCTGGGCGCAGGCCCTCGTGGAGGATGCGGCGAACAAGAAGTGCTCGACTATGGACGGTCAAACGGGCTTTTTTATGGGGGTTCATCCGGGCTCTTTGGGGTCTGGAGAGGTGTGGTAACCACCATTTTCCAAAGATGTCCCGGATGAACAACCTACAGAGAGATCACAGTTAGTCGGCTGACTTCTGCACACCGTCCCCTGATTCACCGAGAAGCGCGTGGACCGACGTGCGAAGCAAGGCGGCTCGCGACCTGGCGGCGCGTTTCTTTTGGTTACTTTTCTTTTCGCGCGAAAAGAAAAGTGACGCCCATGAACAATGCAGCACCTTCAGCACGTGCCACGCGCAAAACGCCAACGCCTCAGCCCTTCTGACTCACCGCCACACTACCCAGGATCAACCCGCCGGCAATCAACATCTGCACCGTCACCGCCTCACCCAGGAACAACCACGCAAACGCCGCGCCGAACAGCGGAATCAGGTAGGTCACCGTCGATGCGCGCGACGGGCCGATGCGACCGATCAGGCGGTAGAACATCAGGAAGGCCAGGCCGGTGCAGGCCACGCCCAGCGCAATCGCCGCGCCCCAGGCCTTCAGCGGAATGGCGGCCTGCGGCCAGTGCGTCACCGCCATCGGCAGCATCCACAGCGAGGCGCAGGACAACGTCGCCGCCGCAGCCGCTGCCGACGGCAGGCCGGTCATGTGGCGCTTCACCAGGTTCACGCCCAGCCCGTACAGCAGCGACGCCGCAGCGCCGGCGATCACCGCGGTGCCGATGCTCAGGCCGGACACCTTTGCCGTGGCCAGCACCACCACGCCGGCGAAGCCGACCAGCAAGGCGCCGGCGCGGCGCATGCCGATCTTCTCGCCGAAGAACAGGAAAGCGATCAACGCGGCGAACAGCACGGTCATCGCATTGCAGATCGCGCCGATCGCCGCCGGTGCCTGCTCCGCCGCATAGGCGAACAGCACGAACGGCAGCGCCGAGTTGATCAGCCCGATCGGTGCCAGCCAAAGCCAGCGACGCGGCGGGAACTGGGCGCGGGCACGCCACAGGAACGGCAGCAGTACCAGCGCCCCCAGCACCAGCCGCACCTCGACCAGCGCGAACGGGCCGAACGACGGCACTGCCACGCGCATGAACAGGAACGAGCAGCCCCAGATGGCGCCCAGCAGGGTCAACTCCAGCGGTGTGCGCCAATCGCGCTCGGCCGCCTGTGGGACCGCATTCATGCCTTGCCTCCGTCCATCGTCAATTCCTCGCCAGGGCGGACAGGATCGGGCGCAGACGCCCGCGGCACAAGCGCGTAGTATCGCTGCCAGCCACAAATATGGTTTGAGGCTGGACATGCAGCTACGCCCTTCCCTGCTCCCCGCACTGGCCGTGTTCGCGGTCGCCGCACGCCACCAGAACTTTGCCCAGGCCGCACAGGAACTGCACCTGACCGCCAGCGCGGTCAGCCACCATGTGCGTCGCCTGGAAGAGGTGCTGGAGACCCGGCTGTTCCTGCGCCACGCCCGCGGCGTGCGCCTGACCGCCGAAGGCCGGCAGCTGGCCGACGCCGCCAGCGCCGCGTTTACCGACGTCGCGGCGGTTGCCCACCACCTGCACCCCGATGCCGACAGCGTGCCGCTGCGGATCACCACCCTGCGCTCGCTGTCCTACTGCTGGCTGTTGCCACGCCTGCCGCGCTTCACCCAGGCGCATCCGCATATCCGCATCGAACTGCACACCGGTAGCGGGCTTGATCGCTACGATGACAACGGCCCAGAGGTCGGCATACGCTACGGACTGGGCCAGTGGCCCGGCCTGCGCGCGCAGCACCTGATGGACGACTATCTGTTCCCGGTGGCGTCACCCGCGCTGGCCGGCGTCGAAACCCTGGACGACCCGGCGCGCATCGCCGAGCTGCCGCTGCTGACCGACCTGTCGCCGCAGGGGTGGCGCGACTGGTTCCGCCATGCCGGCGTGCGCCCGCCCTCACCGCTGCCACCGATGCACACCTTTGCCGACAGCACCGATGCGATGCGCGCGGCGGTGTACGGTATGGGCGCGGTGCTGGCACGCACCCACGTCGCCCAGCCCTACCTGCAGCGCTATGAAGTGGTGCGCCTGCCCGGCCCTGCGCTGAAGGCCCGTTACGCCTACTACGTGGTGCACGCCGAAGGGCAGCCGCCGAGCCCTGCGGCACGCCTGTTCATCGACTGGTTGCTGGAGCAGGCACAGGACGAACGCACGCCGATTCCCGCGCTGCCGGACAGCCTGCTGGGGCGCCCGGCCACGCGCGGCTGACTGCGCCCTCACCCGCTCTTTGCTTCGCGCTGGCTAGGCTGCAGGCGAACCCTTCCACGTGCCCCTGACATGAGCCTGCTGCGACTGCGCATCACCGGAACCGAAGACGACGCCCGCGCCATCAGCGATCTGCTGCTTGGCCTGGAGGGCATCGAGCATGTCGAGGAAACCGACGACCTGATGCCGCACATGGATGACGACGATTCCAGTTCGGCCGGGCTGTCCGATGACATCGGTCCGGGCATCCACGAACTGGAAGTGGAAGTCGGCAACGAGAGCACCGCGCAGAAGGTGCGTGACGCGGTGCAGGAGCTGGCGCTGGAGCTGGATGTCTTCATCGAGTACGAAACCGACGAAGGGTGAGTGTCCGCCGGGCGTGGCCCGGCGCTACCTTCCACCTGTCCGGTAGCGCCGGTCCACGACCGGCGGGCGCATCGTTCGATCAGGCCTTGCGACGGCGGCGACGCCACCACGCCCGCACGCCCCATCCTGCAATCAACGCCAGTACCGCGACCGGCAGCAATGCGGCCGCCGCACGGATCAGGAACGCGATACTGGTGCTGAGGATGCTGCCCGATTCGCTCAGTGCCTCACCGATCTCGCTGCGGCTGCGCTGCCCCGAGGTGGTGCCGAAGTGCATCGTCACCAGCTGGGTATCGATGCGCCGGCGCTGCTGCGCCGAATCCTTGTTGGCCTGTTCGACGCCCGCCTCGATCTCCGAAAGCCGCGTGGTGATCGCCATCAGGTCTTCGATCTTCAGATCCTTGCGGTCCTGGTAGGACAGCAGCTGCGCGTGTTCCTTCTCCAGCCGTGCCTTGGTCAGGGCGGTATCGGCCACCTGCTGCGCGAGGTCTTCGGCGCGAGTGCTGCGCGATTGCAGCTTGCCGCCTTCGCCCGCCATTGCGATCAACGGTTCGGTGCCCTTCGGTGCAATGCGGACCTTGACCTCGCCGCTGGGCTGCTCGCCACTGCGCTGATCAACCTGCAGCACCGCACAATCCCCGAACTTCGCGCTTTGGCAGGCCTGCGCCACCTGCTGGATGCGCGGTGCGATCTGCGCAGCGTCCAGCTGTATCTGCACGTCATGCTCGTAGGCCAGGAACGCACCTTCCGGCGAAGCGACCGCGGCTTCGGCACCGCCTCCGGCATCGGCCGCGACGTCGCCGTGCTTTCCGCACGCTGCCAGCGCCAGCAGCAGCACCGGCATTGCTGCCATGCGCGTCCACGCGCACACCGGCCTCACAGTGCGGCTCCGTCGTAAGAACTCACCGCCAGCGTGGCCAGATCCACTGCAGGCACACAGCGCACATTCACCGCCACCATCGGCGTGCCGGTGCGCGGGTCGACCGCTTCGCTGTAGGGAGCGATGCCGCATTCGCGGCAGTGGTGATGGTCGATGTGGGCCTTGTTGAAGTGGTAGGTGGCCACGTCCGCCGGATCGGTAGTCAGATGGAATGCCTCGCGCGGGGCGAACCACAGCAGGCTGCCACGGCGGCGGCACATCGAGCAGTTGCAGTCGATGACGTCACTGATCGGCGCCTCGGCCTGTACGGTGAATGCGATCCTGCCGCAATGGCAGCTTCCCTGGTATTCCATGTCCTGTGCTCCGCTGGAGGGTCCGTGTCTGCGCCATGGTAATCCTATGGCACGGGGACAAAGCAGCTCCGGGGCCCTATGCTCGGAGTTTGACCCCGTACAGGAACGCCGATGCGCCCGCATCTTCTTGCCCTTGCCCTGGTCGCTGCCCTGGCCGGTTGCCAGCCGGCCGACGCCCCGACCAACGCTTCCACCCCGACCGCCAGCCAGCAGGCCGATGACGCGGCGGTCGATGCGGCCTTCGCCGATCTGTCCAAGCGCGCCCTGGACACCTGGATGCAGCTGTCCCCGGTCAGCGCCACCCAGATCGGCGACCACCGCTACGACAGCGAGCTGGACGACCTCAGCGCCGCCGGCCAGCAGAAGACCGTGGCCGCCTACAAGGCGCTGCTGGGCGAGCTGGACAAGATCGAAGTGGCCAAGCTGGGCCGCGAGAACCAGGTGGACGCGGCGATCCTGCGCAACCAGCTGCAGTCGGAAATCTGGAATGCCGAAGTGCTGCAGTCCGGCAAGTGGGACCCGCAGCTGTACAACGGCATCGCCGGTAGCGCGATCTACGGCCTGATGGCGCGGGAATTCGCACCGCTGCCGGAACGCCTGAAGTCGGCCACCGCACGCATGGAGAAGCTGCCGGCGATCTTCGCCCAGGCACGCGAGAACCTGGATCCGGCGCGCGTGCCGAAGATCCATGCCGAGACCGTGGCCAAGCAGAACAAGGGCATCCTCAGCATCGTCGATACCTTCATCACCCCGCACATCGGTGAACTGCCGCAGGCCGACCAGCAGCGCCTGCAGGCTGCCATCGACGGGCTGAAGAAGGCCGTGGACGAGCAGCAGACCTGGCTGGACAAGACCCTGGTGCCGAACGCCAAGGGCGACTTCCGCATCGGTGCGGAAAAGTACGACCAGAAGCTGAAGTTCGCGCTGAGCTCGTCGCTGTCGCGCCAGGAGATCGGTGAGCGTGCGCGCGCCGAACTCAAGCGCGTGCGCGAAGACATGTACGGCATCGCGCAGACCGTGCTGAAGGACAAGCCGGGTGCGCCGGAGATGCCGGCCCAGCCGACCGACGAGCAGCAGCAGAAGGCGATCGAGGCCGCGCTGGAACTGGCCTACGCCGACAAGCCGGCACGCGACAAGGTGGTCGACGATGCCAAGGCCGCGCTGGAGCAGTCCACCGCCTTCGTGCGCGAGCACGACCTGGTGACCCTGCCCGACGCGCCGGTGGACATCATCCTGATGCCGGAATTCCAGCGTGGCGTGGCCGTGGCCTACTGCGATTCGCCGGGCCCGCTGGACAAGAACCTGAAGACCTTCTACGCCGTGTCGCCGATTCCGGACGACTGGAACGAGAAGCAGGTCGACTCGTTCCTGCGTGAATACAACTCGCGCATGATCCACCTGCTCAGCATCCACGAAGGCACCCCGGGTCACTACCTGGAAGGCTGGCACTCGGCCAAGTTCCCCTCCACCCTGCGTGCGGTGCTGCGTTCGGGCCTGTTCGCCGAAGGTTGGGCGGTCTACACCGAGCGCATGATGCAGGAGCAGGGTTACCTCAACAACGATCCGCTGTTCCACCTGGTGCAGCTGAAGTTCTACCTGCGCACGATCTCCAACGCGATCCTCGACCAGGGTGTGCACGTGGACAACTGGGATCGCGAAAAGGCGATGCACCTGATGACCCACGACGCGTTCCAGCAGGAAAGCGAAGCAGCCGGCAAGTGGGTACGCGCACAGCTGACGTCGGCGCAGCTGCCGACCTACTTCGTCGGCGCGCAGGAACACTTCGACACCCGCAAGGCAGTGCAGGAGAAGCTGGGCGACAAGTTCAACCTGAAGGCGTACCACGACCAGGTGCTGTCCTACGGCGCACCGCCGGTGCGCTTCGCACGCCAGCTGATGCTGGACCAGCCGATCGAATGATCGGGGGGATGTAGGTTGCAAATGGAACGGCCCGGGCAAACCCGGGCCGTTTCTACATGCGGTGGCGGGAGCCGCGGCTGCATCACGCACCGGCAACATGCACGGGCGCATCGTTCGCCGGGTTCCCCCTTCCACCAGCGTCCATGTCTCTCCCCCTGTTCCGTCTTGCACAGCTGCCCACGCTGCTGGCCAGCGCCTGTGCCTTCGCCGCCTGCCCTCCACCACCGCCCGGCCAGCCCGACATCCGTGCCCTGGGCTACTACACCGACAAGGCCGGCTCGGTGATCGACCCGGCGCTGCACCAGCAGAATCATGACGCCACCGCGCCACTGGACCGCTATGCCGCCGACGTGGCACGCATGAGCGATGACTACCTGCGCAACGGTGACCCGGCTGCGGCGCAATGCACGCTGGCATGGCTGGGTGCATGGGCAGACGGAGGCGCGATGCTCGGGCAGATGATCCGGGTCAACAACGACCAGTCGTTCTACATGCGGCAGTGGATGCTCGATGCGGTGGCGATGGCCTACCTGAAAGTGCACGACCAGGCCGACCCGCAGCAGCGCGCGCGCATCGATCCGTGGCTGCAACAGCTGGCACGCGCCAACCTGGCCTACTGGGACAACCCGAAACGGCGCCGCAACAACCACTACTACTGGGGCGGCCTGGGCGTGCTGGCTACCGGCCTGGCCACCGATGACCAGGCCCTCTGGCAGGCCGGCCACGCGGCCTTCCAGAAGGGCATCGATGACATCCAGGACGATGGCAGCCTGCCGCTGGAAATGGCCCGCGGACAGCGTGCCCTGCACTACCACGACTACGCGCTGGCGCCACTGGTGATGATGGCCGAACTGGCGCGGCTGCGCGGCCAGGACTGGTACGCCAGCCGCGATCACGCCATCGACCGCCTGGCGCGCCGGGTGATCGGTGGAAGCAACGACCCCGCGTGGTTCAACCAACGCACCGGCGTCGCTCAGCTGCCACTGAAGGCCAGCGGCTGGGTCGAGTTCTATCGTCTGCGCTCACCGGATGGCGGCCTGTTCGATGCGGCACATGCACGTGGACCGTTCCACTCACCGCGGCTGGGTGGCGACCTTACGCTGATGGCCGCGCACGGCATCGTGCGCACGCCCCTGCGCTAGCCGCGTGCCTCAGCGCATCGCCCGCTGCAGCAGCTGCTGGAACTGCGCGCTGCTGCAGCCCTGTGCACTACAGCCCGGCAAGGACAGTGCGACGCGGCCCGGCGGCTGCACCTCGGTCAGCGGCAGCGCATCGCGCAGCTGCCCGGTGGTGGGATAGACGTAGGACACGCGGAAACGCTCCAGGCCACTGCGACGCTCGCGCCAGCGCTCGAACTGCAGCAGGCCTCCGATCGGCGTCTTCTCGTACTGGCCCGGCAGCGTGTAGTCAGCGATTCCCAACGCAGCCAGCACGGAGCCGATGTTGGAGTCGTGGCCGACCAGCAGGCTCACCTTCGGCGACGCCGGATCCTTGAACAGTGCATCCACCCGTGCCAGCAGCGGTGCGGCCACATCACGAGCAACTTCAGGAGTACCGAACAGGATGTCCTGGTAGCGATTGCGGATCTGCGCCAGCGCCTGCCATTGCGCCTCGTTGTTCAAGCGGCCCCAACCTTCGCGCGGAATGCCACTTCCCTGGTAGTGCTCCATCAGCAGCGCATCCACCACCCCGCTGGCCAGCGCCAGTGAACCCGAAGCGCGAGGCTCGTTGCCCGGCTCCGCACTGAAGGTGGTATCGGCCAGCGTCAGATGGCAGTCGCCGCGGCCGGTACACGCCGCCGACTCCGGGTAGCGGGTGACCGCCTCCACCACCGCCAGTGCCGGCGCCAGGTCCACGTCGGTCAGCGCTTGCTGCATTGCCGACAGCGCGCGCTCGCGGAAGGCCGTGTCTCCGTTGTGGATCACCGGATTGAACAAGGGATCCATCGTGCCGAGCGGCATGCGCTGCTCGATCGCAACGTGGCAGCCCGGGAAGGCACCGGCAACGAAGAACTGTGCGGTGGCCTGGGTTCGCTGCAGGCTGTTGGCGTGTGCGTGGAAGTCATCCGGCTTCGGGCAGCCCGTTGCCGGCAGCAGCTGCGCCTGGCGCAGCCACTGGCCGATGTAGCGGCCCATGTAGACCTCGAGCACACCGCCCTTGGTGGTCAGCTCGCCTGCACCTACGTCCCAGCCTGGCCAGCGTTCCGGAGTGGCCTTGGCCAGCGCGCCCGACGCCACCACCGGTGCGCGCAGGTTGTGGCGGCTGAGAAGGATGACCTGCTCAAGCTGCTCGTCTGCGACGGGTGCGGCCATCGCGGTCGCAGTGCTCATGCCCAGCGCGAGCGCCAGCAACAGGGAGCGTAGGGGGCGGATCATGCAGGTCTCCAGAAGCACGCTGGGGCCAGAGCCCTTTCCTTCACAAGGGGATCTGACCCCAAGGGATACGGGATCGGGGTCGGATCCCTCTCGCAGAGAGGGCTCTGACCCCGAAGCGATCATTGATCGGCAGCCACAAAGCCACCGGTCTGCCGCGCCCACAATCGTGCGTACAGGCCACCGGCCGCAATCAGCTCCGCATGGGTGCCGGTCTCGACGATGCGGCCCTGGTCCATCACCACCAGCCGGTCCATGCGCGCGATGGTCGACAACCGGTGCGCGATCGCGATCACCGTCTTGCCGCCCATCAATTCGTCCAGGCTGTCCTGGATCGCCGCTTCCACTTCCGAATCCAGCGCCGAAGTGGCTTCGTCCAATACCAGGATCGGTGCGTCCTTCAGCAGCACGCGGGCAATGGCGATGCGCTGGCGCTGGCCGCCGGACAGCTTCACGCCGCGCTCGCCGACATGCGCGTCATAGCCACGACGGCCCTGCCCGTCCACCAGCGTGTCGATGAAGCTGGCCGCGCGTGCCTTGGCCACGGCCGCGTGCAGTTGCTCGTCGGTGGCATCCGGGCGGCCGTACAGCAGATTGTCACGGATCGAGCGATGCAGCAGCGAGGTGTCCTGGGTGACCACGCCGATCTGCTGGCGCAGGCTTTCCTGGGTGACGTACGCGATGTCCTGATCATCGATCAGGATGCGGCCGCTCTCCAGGTCGTACAGGCGCAGCAGCACGTTGACCAGGGTCGACTTGCCGGCGCCGGACGGACCGACCAGGCCGATCTTTTCGCCGGGCTTGACCACCAGGTCCAGGCCGGCGATCACACCGCCCTTCTTGCCATAGTGGAAATGGATGTCCTGGAAGTGCACGCCGCCGCGGGTCACCTGCAGCGGCACCGCATCGTCGCGGTCCTGCACGGTCAGCGGCTGGGCGATGGTGGTGATGCCATCCTGCACCGTGCCGATATCCTCGAAGATGCCGTTGATGGTCCACATGATCCAGCCGGACATGTTGTGGATGCGGATCACCAGGCCGGTGGCCAGGGTGATCGCACCGACGGTGATGTGGCCACCGTTCCACAGCCACAGCGCCAGACCGCAGGTACCGGCGATCAGGAAGCCGTTGACGATGGCGATGGTCAGGTCCATGCCGGTGGTGATGCGGGTCTGTGCGCGGTGCTTGACCGCCAGCTCCTGGATCGACTCGGCCACGTAGGCCTGCTCGCGCCCGCCATGGGCGAACAGCTTCAGCGTGGGGATGTTGGTGTAGCCATCGACGATGCGGCCCATGGCCTTGGAACGCGCCTCCGACGCTATCCATGCCCGTTCCTTCGCGCGCGGCACGAAGTAGGCCAGGATCACCGCATAGGCCAGCAGCCACAGGATCAGCGGCACCATCAGCCGCCAGTCGGCCTGCGCGAACAGGTACAGCGCGGTGCCGGTATAGACCACGATGTACCAGAGCGAATCGACCATCTGCACCGCCGACTCGCGCAGCGAGGTACCGGTCTGCATCACCCGGTTGGCGACGCTGCCGGCGAAGTCGTTCTGGAAGAAACTCAGGCTCTGCCGCACCACGTAGTTGTGCATCAGCCAGCGCGAGCGGTTGCTCAGGCCGGGCACGATGGCCTGGTTGACCAGCAGGTTGTGCAGGCCAACCAGGATCGGCCGCGCGATGACCGTGATGAACAGCATCCAGCCCAGTTCATTGGCGTGGCGCTTGAAGAAGTCGGCGCCCGGCTGCTCGGCGACCATGTCGACGATGCGGCCCAGGTAATCGAACATCGCCACTTCCACCAGCGCCAGCAGCAGCCCGGCGATGAGCGTGGCCAGCAGCACCGGCCACACCGGGCGCAGGTAGTGCAGGTAGAACGGCAGCACCTTGCGCGGTGGCATGCGCCCGTCCACGGGCGGGAACACCGGAATCAGGGATTCAAACCAACGGAACATTGCATTCCCTCGCCTCTTGCAAGCGGCGGAGTATCCCACGCCGGGTGTGTACGCCAGCCGACGATGCCGCGATTCTGGTAGCGCCGGGCCATGCCCGGCGGTTCCCGCTGCAACCGCGCTGCGCGCTCGCCGGGCGAGGCCCGGCGCTACCGATCATGTGGGCCGCATCGGGTTACGTGGCCGGGGTGAACAGCAGGTCCTGGAAATCGAAGCTGAAATCGGTCAGGTCGGAAATCGGCTGCATGCGCACCTCGCGCACCTTGCCATCCGGGTCCAGGCTGAAGTTCACGAACGCATCGGCGTTGAGCGAACGGTCGTCCCAGCGCACGATGAAGGTGTCGTGCTGCCAGTGCTCCAGGCGCCCGCTCAGTTGTGCGGTCTTCGCAAAGCGCAGGCGCAGGCCCTTGCCCTCGCTGCTGACCTGCATGTCGCCGTACCAGCGGTCACGGAAGGTGCCGGTGTAGCCGGCCAGCGCCAGCGACGGCCTGCTGCCCTTGTCGCGTGCACTCTGGTGCTTGGCCCACGCCTCGTCGGCCTTGTCCTGGCCCTTGGCCACGGCCTTGGCATAGGCATCCACCCAGTCGTGCTTTTCACCGCCCAGGTAGGCATCGAGCACGCTCAGGGTGATCGCATTGAACGCCGCACCCACCTCCTGGTTGGTCAGCACCACCACGCCCAGCTTCTCGCCCGGCACCAGGGTCAGTCGCGAGACCATGCCTGGCCAGCCACCGGTATGCCAGACCAGCTTCTGCCCGCGATAGTCGCTCAGACTCCAGCCCTCGCCATAGCCGGCGAAATTGGCCCGCGCCGGTGCCAGCTCCGGCACGCTTGGCGCCGGAATCGACTGCGGCGTGATCATCCGCCACATCTGCTGCTGGCTCTTCTCGTTGAACAACGGCGTGCCGTCGGCCAGCTTGCCTTCGGCCAGCTGCACCTGCATCCAGCGCGCCATGTCATGCGCGCTGGAATAGATGCCACCGGCGCCGGCGTTGTTCGACCAGGTCAGCGGCGCAACGGTGCGCAGGTCCTTGAAATCGTACTTGGCGTGGCCGACCGCGGCCTTGTCACCGGGCTTCAGGTGATCGGCGTTGTAGCGCGTGCCGGCCATGCCGACCTTGTCGAAGATGCGCGTCTGCAGGAACTGCTGGTAGCTCATGCCGGAAACATGCTCGATCACCTGCTGGGCCACCGCGTACAGGATGTTGTCGTAGGCATAGCTTTCGCGGAAACCGCCCTTCAGCGGCACCTTGCCCAGGCGCTCCACCACTTCGGCATTGCTGTAGGAGGTGGTCGGCCAGAACAGCAGGTCACCAGCGCCCAGGCTCAGGCCACTGCGGTGTGACAGCAGGTCGCGGATCGTCATCTGGCCGGTTACGAACGGGTCGGACATGCGGAACGACGGCAGGTGATCGATCACCTTGTCGTCCATCTTCAGCTTGCCGTCCTCGGCCAGCAGGTTCAGCGAGGTTGCGGTGAACGCCTTGGTATTGGACGCAATGGCGAACAGGGTGTCGGCCTGGACCGGCTCCGGCCTGCCCTGTTCACGCACGCCCCAGCCGCGCTCGAGCACCACCTGGCCGTCCTTGACCACGGCCACGGCGATGCCGGGCACGTCGAACTGCGCGCGTACGCGCTCGACGGTCGCATCCAGGTCCTGCAGCTGCGCCGGGGTGGCCGCGCTTGCCATGGTCGTGCATGCCAGCAGCACGGCTCCTCCAATCCAGGGTTTCATCCAGCACGATCTCCGAACAGGGGTGGCGGCCATGTGCAGGCCGTCATCAGGGGTTCGCGCGATGGTAACGGTCATCGGCGCAGGCTGGCCTGTGCCATAGGAGGGGTGTCATGGACGGGAACGGCCAACCGAGCAATGGATCCACCATCATCCCTTGCCTGCGCTACCGCGATGCGCAGGCGGCGATCGACTGGCTGCAGCGCGCCTTCGGCTTCCATGCCCAGGCGGTGTATGCCGACGGCGATACCGTGTTCCACGCCCAGCTGACCTTCGGCAACGGCATGATCATGCTCGGCTCGGCCAACAAGGAAAGCGCGTGGAGCCAGCATGCCGCAATGCCGGACGAGGTGGGCGGCCGCCAGACCCAGAGTGCCTGCGTGATCGTCACCGATGCCGACGCGCACTACGCCCGGGCCAAGGCCGCAGGCGCCCGCATCGTCATCGACATCGCCGACCAGGACTACGGCGGCCGTGGCTATGCCTGCGCCGATCCGGAAGGCTACCTGTGGTGGTTCGGCAGCTACGATCCGTGGCGCGCGGACCACGGCCAGTGACCGCCGAAGCGATCCGCTGCGGCATCGGCGGCTGGGTGTTTCCGCAATGGCGCGGCGGCGTGTTCTATCCCGCCGGCCTGCCGCAGCGCGAAGAGCTGGCACACGCCAGCCGTGCGCTGCGCTGCATCGAGATCAACGGCACGTTCTACCGCACGCCGACCGCAGCGCAGTGTGCGCAGTGGGCGGCGCAGACCCCCGAAGGCTTCCGTTTCTCGCTGAAGGCGCCGCGCTACCTGGTGCAGCGCCGCGACCTGTCCAGCACGGTGGATGCCGCGGCGCCGTTCCTGCAGGCCGCACTCGCACTCGGCGACCGGCTGGGCCCGCTGCTGTGGCAGTTCGATCCACGGCATCCGGCCGATGCCGAAGCACTGGAACGGCTGATGGCGCAGCTGCCCAAGCAGCTGGACGGCGTGCCGCTGCAGCACGCCCTGGAAGTCCGCAATGCCGAGGCGCATGGCCCGGCACTGGTTACCGCCGCACGCGCGCATGGCGTGGCCCTGGTGATCGAGGACAGCGACGAGGCGCCCCTGCACGGCGATGTCAGCGCCGGCTTCGTCTACGCACGGATCAAGCGCAGCCAGGCCCGCTTGAAGGAGGGCCTGCCGGCGCCCGTGCAGCAGCGCTGGGCCGAACGGGCCAGGCGCTGGTCGCGCGGCGAGCCGGTGGACGACCTGCCCTGCCTGGCAGGGCCCGCCCCTGAAAGCCC
The DNA here is from genome assembly GCF_030291095.1 of Stenotrophomonas sp. 59. Classification (NCBI taxonomy): domain Bacteria; kingdom Pseudomonadati; phylum Pseudomonadota; class Gammaproteobacteria; order Lysobacterales; family Lysobacteraceae; genus Stenotrophomonas; species Stenotrophomonas sp. 59. The sequence goes on along the minus strand of NZ_CP127408.1, from coordinate 1,415,414 downwards.
GCGCGAGGTCTACCTGCTGTGCATCGGCGCAGGCAAGGCGCGCAACCCGGCGGCAGCGATGGCGCTGCAGCGGCAGGTTGACCAGAGCAGCCATTCCGCACGCGGGTAGCGCTGCGACGTTCGCCTTGCCTCACAATAGGCAGATGAGCACACCCGACACCCGCAAAGCGCTGTGGCAGATCCATTTCTGTGTCCTGCTGTGGGGCATCACCGCCATCCTCGGCAAGCTGATCACCCTGCCCGCATTGCCGCTGGTGTGGTGGCGCATGCTGCTGGTGACGGCGATGCTGGCCCTGCTGCCACGGGTGTGGCGCGGGCTGCGCACCCTGCCCCTGCGGCTGGTGGCCGGCTACGCCGGCATCGGTGCGCTGGTCGCCCTGCACTGGCTGACGTTCTACGGTGCGGTGAAGCTGGCCAATGCCTCGGTGGCCGCCACCTGCATCGCGCTGGCGCCGGTGTTCACGTCAATCATCGAACCGTGGGTGGCCAAGCGGCCGTTCCAGCTGCGTGAACTGGCCTTCGGCCTGGCAGTACTGCCGGGCGTGGCGCTGGTGGTGGGTGGCGTGCCCGATGGCATGCGCCTGGGTGTACTGATCGGCGCGATCTCGGCATTGCTGGTGGCGGTGTTCGGCTCGCTCAACAAGCGCATGGTCAGCCACGCCGATCCGCTTACGGTCACGGCGCTGGAACTGGGTGCGGGCACCCTCACCCTGACCCTGCTGGCACCGCTGATGCCTTACCTGCTGCCGGCGCTGGCCAGCCCGCTGTGGGTGGTTCCGGACCTGCACGACGGCATCCTGCTGCTGGTACTGGCCGGGTTCTGCACGCTGCTGCCGTTCGCCCTGGCCCTGGTCGCGCTGCGCCACCTGAGCGCCTACACCGTACAGCTGGTGACCAACCTGGAACCTGTCTACGCAGTGGTGCTGGCCGTGGTGCTGCTGCGCGAGCAGCACGAGGTCACCCCATGGTTCTACCTGGGCGTGGCGATCATCGTCGGTGCAGTGTTCCTGCATCCGCTGCTCAATCGCCGCAAGCCGGTGCAGCATCCGGAAATCCTTGGCACGGCCGAGGCGCGCAACATCGCCGATTGAGTGCATCCACGCAGGGCGTGGATCTACCGGGCGTGGATCGACGTTTCAGCGCTGCGGCCAGTGCCATGCCGGGGCATCCAGCAAGCCCTGCCCACTCAACAGCGTGCGGCCCTGCTCCTTCTGCAGGTGCAGCGAGTGGCAACCCGGTGCCTGTTCCAGTGCTGCGATCAGCCGGCTGGCGTGTGAGACCACCCACACCTGGCTGCGCGCACTGGCGGCGATGATCAGCCGCCCCAGCGCCGGCAGCAGGTCCGGATGCAGGCTGGTCTCCGGCTCGTTGAGCACCAGCAGCGGCGGCGGGCGCGGTGTGTGCAGCGCGGCAGCCAGCAGCAGGAAACGCAAGGTGCCATCGGACAGTTCGGTCATCGACAAGGGCCGCAGCAGCCCGGGCTGGTGGAAACGCAGGGCCAATCGGCCATCCAGTTCCTCGAAGCCGATCGTGGCACCCGGGAAGGCATCGTCCACGCTGCGTGCCAAGGCAACCGGATCTCCGATCTCGAGGATGGTCACCCAGGCCGCCGCCAGATCGCGGCCGTCGTGATGCAGCACCGGCGTACGCGTGGCCATCGCCGGCTGCCGCGCCGGCGCATCGGCATCGCTGCGGAAATGATCGTAGAAGCGCCAGCGACGGATGTACTCACGCAGGGCGATGGTTTCCGGCATGCGCTGCGGATCGCCGACCTGGGTGAACAGGCTGTCGAACGATGACAGCCGATCATCGACCAGATCCCAGCCGTGCGCATGGCGTTGCCGCACCATCGCCCCGCGGCGATCGACCAGCAGGTTGGCGCTGCGCAGGAACGGCCCGGCCCAGATCGCTTCGGCCTTGATCTGCGGATCCAGGGCGAACGCTGAACGGCTGGGCGGCGGATACCCCAGGTCGATCGCATAACCGAACTGGTCGGTGGCGAAGCCGAGCTTCAGGCCCACCGCTTCCTGGCGCGGGCCACCCTGCAGGGGAATGTCGCCCGCAGTGACCCGGCGATCGATCTTTTCCGGGCCGGCCCACAGCGCCGAGCCGAGTCCACCTTCGCGCGCCAGCACCGCGGCCACCCCGCCCTGCACGGTTTCCGCCAACAGGCGCAGCGCGCGGTACAAGCTGGATTTGCCACTGCCGTTGTCGCCGGTGACCACATTCAACGGCTGCAGCGGCAGCACCAGCCCATGCAGTGAACGGTAGTGGGCGATGGCCAGGGTCTGCAGCATGGTCGTGTCCGGGGAGCAGGAACGCCATGTTCGCCGGGCGCAATCGCACAGGCCGCGACGCGGCGTTACCCAATCGGGAACAGCATCCACGCATGGCGTGGATCGACCGGGCGGGGCGATTCAGCTCAACCCGCCCGTTCCACCCGGTTGCGGCCATTGCCCTTGGCCCGGTACAGCGCCTTGTCGGCACGTGCCAGGGTCTCGTCCACGCTCTCGCCAGTGCGGTGCTGGGCGACACCGATACTGATCGTGACCGGGAAACCCAGCGGCAGGTCGGCCACCGCCAGGCGCAGGAACTCGCATTGCAGTTCCGCGGTGCGCAGGTCGGTACCGGGCATCACCGCCACGAACTCTTCGCCGCCATAGCGCGCGGCCATGCCGCGGCCGGCGAAGTGCGAGCGCAGCAACGCTCCCAGTTCGGCCAGTACCCGGTCGCCGGTGGCGTGCCCCTGGAAGTCGTTGATGTGCTTGAAGTGGTCGATGTCCAGCAGCGCCACGCAGGCCGCAGTGGGTGGATTCCCGGCCACCGCCTCTTCCAGTGCGGCCGCCATCGCACGGCGGTTGGGCAGGCCGGTCAAGTCATCGGTACGGCTCTGTGCGGCCAGATCGGCATTCTGCGCCAGCAGTACGTCCTGATATTCCGACAACAGCCGCTCGTAATCATCCCGCTCCAGCATGTGCTTCTGGATGTCGAGGGCGAAGCGCCGCAGTTCCATCACCAGCATCACCTGCCGCGACAGTGCGGCCAGCGCTTCGGCCTTGTCGCTGGCCAGGTGCTGCGGATGCGCATCGAACACGCACAGCGTGCCCAGCGGCAGGCCATCGGAACTGATCAGCGGCGCCCCAGCGTAGAAGCGGATGTGCGGGTCGCCGGTCACCACCGGATTGTCGTGGAAGCGGATGTCCTGCAGCGCGTCCTCGACCACCATGATTTCCTGCGGCTGCAGGATGGCGTGGCCGCACATCGATTCGCTGCGCAGGTTCTCCGCCGCATCGATGCCCTGGATCGACTTGAACCATTGCCGTTCGACGTCGATCAGGGTCACCGCCGCCATCGACGTGCCGCAGACCGCCTTGGCGATCACCACCAGGTCGTCGAAGGATTTTTCGCGCTCCGAATCCAGGATGCGGTAGCGGTACAGCGCCTCAAGCCGAAGGGCTTCATTGGCAGGCTTGTCGGGCTTGATCATGCAGCGTCACGTTCCGGCAGGTCATCGCGAAGTCTAGCCGATGCCTGTCCACAATCTGCACCCTGGGTAGTGCCGGCCGCTGGCCGGCATCCCGGGTACATCGCACGTCCATTGCCGCCGGCCAGCGGCCGGCACTACCAGTCCAGCTGCTTCGGCAGCAGGCCCTGCAGTTCCTGCTCGGTCAGGTTGCGCCACTGGCCCGGCTTCAGCGCGCCGATCTTGATGTTGTCGATGCGCACACGGCGCAGCTGGGTCACGCGGTAACCGAATTCAGCAGCCATCAGTCGGATCTGCCGGTTCAGGCCCTGCTGCAGGGTGATGCGGAACCCGAACTTGGCGATGCGCGAGGTCTTGCACGGCAGCGTCATCTGGTCGTGGATGCGCACGCCGCGGGCCATGCCACGCAGGAACTCATCGGTAACCGGCTTGTTCACCGCCACCAGGTACTCCTTCTGGTGGCCGTTCTCGGCGCGCAGGATCTGGTTGACGATGTCGCCGTTGCTGGTCATCAGGATCAGGCCTTCGGACTCCTTGTCCAGGCGGCCGATCGGGAAGATGCGCTGTTCGTGGCCGACGAAGTCGACGATGTTGCCCTTGACCGATGTTTCGGTGGTGCAGGTGACGCCGACCGGCTTGTTCAGCGCGATGTAGACGTGGCGGCGGGTGCCGGGCTTGCGGGCGACGCGGGCGCGCAGCGGCTGGCCGTCGACCAGCACCTGGTCTTCTTCCCCCACCACCGCACCGGTGCCGGCCGGGTGGCCGTTGACGGTGACGCGGCGGGCGGCGATCAGGCGATCGGCCTCGCGGCGGGAGCAGAAGCCGGTGTCGGCGATGTGTTTGTTGAGTCGGGTGGTCATCGCCCTATTATCCGGCATCGCCGCCCGCTGCGCCTCATGCCGGGCCGGGCGGATCGAGCTCTTCACCGTCGAACACACGGTCGCGGCCGGCGCGCTTGGCCACGTACATGGCATGGTCGGCCCGCCGCAGCAGCGCCGCCAGGTCATCCTCGCCCGGCCGCCACTGTGCCAGGCCGATGCTGGCGGTCACCTCCAGCCCCGCTACCTGCAGCGCCTGGCCAGCCTCGGTGATGCGCTGGCGAAGTCGATCCAGCCGCGCCGATGCCGCCTCACGCGGCATGCCCGGCATCAGCAGCAGGAACTCTTCGCCGCCCATCCGCACCACTTCGTCCTGGCTGCGCACCGCCGTGCGCAGGGCCCGCGCAACGGCCACCAGCACCTGGTCGCCAACCGCGTGGCCATGGCGGTCGTTGATGTCCTTGAACAGGTCGATGTCGAGGAAGCCGATCACCAGCGGCCCGCCCTCGCGGTTGACACGCTCCAGATGCCGCGCCAGCTGCTGCAGGCCGGCACGACGGTTGGGAAGGCCGGTCAGGCCATCGGTCTCGGCCAGCTGGCGCAGCTCGTCACGCTGCTGGCGCAGGCGGCCAAGCCGCTGGTTCAGGGCATAGGCCGCCATCATCAGCAGCCAGGTCACCGCCAGCTGCAGCGCCTCCACCCGGTATTCCAGCAGCCACTCCGCACCACAGGCATCGGCGATGATCAGCACCAGCATCGGTGCCAGCGCAGCCAGGCCCGCCTGCGCCCAACGGTCACCGCGCCAGCGTGCCCATATGCCGACCAGCAGTGCCAGCCCGCACCCGGACAGATAGGACACCTGCAGGCCCTGTGCGACCCAGGCCAGATGCTCCCAGCGCAGCCACGGCACCAGCGCGGCCAGCGCCATCAGGGTCCACAACACCAGCAGCTGCGCCGGGCGCGATCGAGGCAGCACGCGGTCGCCTCCGTTCAGCCGCCACAGCGCTGGCAGCACCAGCGCCTGCGAGGCCGCGGTCAACGACAGCAGCCACCTCGCGCCGTGCTCCCCCACCGGCAGCCAGGGTTCCGGGTAGCCACTGAGCCCACCGAGGATGGCCTGCCACAACACCAGCACGGTGGTGCAGGCGATATAGACCAGGAAGCTGCGGTCGCGCGTGGTCAGGAACGCCATCAGCGCCGACAGCGCCAGCGCGATCGCCACCGCGATGCAGGCGGCACGTACCAGCAGGCGCGCGGTATCGTTCTGCTGCACCGGGCTGGGCGCGCCCAGCCGCAGGGTCGGTACCCAGCGTGTTTTCAGCGGCGCCTGCCAGGAAACCAGGAAGGGCTCGTGGCTGCCGGCCGGCGGTACGGCCACCATGCCGATACCAGCACGGAAACGTGAATCGCGGGTACGGGCATCGTGCATGTCGCCGCAGATTTCGCGGTCGCCATGCTGGACGCGCACTTCACCGGCAAAGACGTTGAAAACATCCAGTGCCTGCGGTTCCCCCGACCAGCCAGTGGGCGGTGCGGGCACCTCGGCCTGCTGGCGGGCGCCGGACAGCATCTGCGGCGTGCACGCACGGTGCGGCGTCGGCTCGTCGGTAGCGCCGCCGACCAGAAGATAATCACGGCCCGACACGGCCTCTGCAGCCTGAAGCGGCCACGGCAACGCCAACCACACCATCAGGACGGCCAGCACCGCTCCTGTTCCATACCGCCACTGCCTGCCGCCCACGCCACGTCCTGTTCCTGCTTACGTCCGCGCCCACTGCGCGTCGCCCCTGGCGCGCATTATCGCAGCCGGGCACGCCGCGCATGTGTAGACCAAAGTCGGCGCCTGCGGTTCAGCCAGCGCTGGGCGGCCCCTTCACGGCCACCAGCCGGAACGGCCTCAGGTCCGCCAGGGTCATCCGTTCCAGCGGCTGCGGGCGCTCGATCGCGTAGCCCTGCAGGCCCTGTACGCCGAGCCGCGTCAGTGCCCCGGCCACCTCCGTGGTCTCCACCCATTCGGCCACCACTTCCATCTGCAGCTCGCGCCCCAGCTCGCTGATCGCGCGCACGGTGGCGTGGCTGACCGGGTCGGTGTCCATGTCGCGGACGAAGGCGCCGTCGATCTTGAGCATGTCGGCCGGCAGCTGGCGCAGATAGCCGAACGAAGAGAGGCCGGACCCGAAGTCGTCCAACGCCATCCTGCAGCCGCGCGCCTTCACTGCATCGATGAACGCACGGGCCTGGCTGAGGTTGCTGATCGCGGCCGTTTCGGTGATCTCGAAACACAGCTTGGAAGCCAGCGCACGGTTGCGTTCAAGCAGGTCGCAGACGAAGGCAAGGAAACCCGGTTCGGCAATCGACTGGGCAGATACATTGACGTTGCACAGCCCCAACTGGCGGACATGCACCGGGCAGACCTGCAGGTGGCGGAACAGCAGTCCGAGCACATGCCGGTCCAGCGCTACCGCCATGCCATAGCGCTCCACCGCGGGCATGAACTGTCCGGGCAGGTGCAGGCTGCCGTCGGTACCGCGCATGCGTACCAGCACTTCGTAGTGCAGGTAGGACGGATCGCCAACCCGGGCGATGCGCTGCGCATACAGCAGCATCCGGTTCTCGGCCATCGCCAGGCTGACACCCTGCAGGCGCTCGGCCTCCTGCCGCCGCTCCTCCAGTGCCATGCGGTTCTCGTTGAAGCAGTGGACGCGGTTGCGGCCGGCCTGCTTGGCGGCATAGCAGGCACTGTCGGCAGCGCTCATCAGCCAGTTAACATCGGGTGCGTCGGCGCTGACTTCGACCACGCCGATGCTGCAGCTCAGCTGCGGGCTGCCTTCACTGATGGGGAAGGTCGCCTGCCCCAGATTGCGGATCACCCGCTGCAGCACCCGCTTGGCTTCGTCCTGGCTGGCATGGGCAAGGAACACCGCGAACTCATCGGCGCCAAGTCGCCCGACCCAGTCGCCATCACGCACCGCAGCCACCAGGTAGTCGGCAAAACTGCGCAGCATCTGATCGCCGGCGGCGTGGCCGAAACTGTCGTTGACCAGCTTGAAGTGGTCCAGGTTGATGTAGCACAGCGCATGCGTTCCACCATCGCTGCGCACCTGCAGCAGCGCGCGTTCCAGCAGGCGTTCGATCTCGCGACGGTTGATCAGGCCGGTCAACGGATCATGGCTGGCGTGGTGCTCGATCTCGCGTGCCAGTGCATGGTTCTGGCTGACGTCCTCGATGATCGCGAACACCGACAGGCCACCGCCGGCACTGCGCACCCCGGTACCGCTCCAGCGCCCCCAGACCAGGCTGCCGTCACGGCGGCAGAAGCGCAGTTCGCTCGGCCGCAGCTGGCGGTCCCAGTCGATGCGGCCAACGCCGTCGATGACCAGCTCGCCTTCCATCAGCAGATCGCCGAGCGACATCTGCAGCAGCACCTCACGCCGGTAATCGAGGATATCGGCCATCGCCTGGTTGGCTTCGACCACCCTGCCTTCGGTGTCAAGCTTGAGCATGCCAACGTTGGCCTGGTAGAACGCCGCGCGGAAGCGGCTCTCGTGTTCGGTCAGGTCCTTGCCTACGCGGCGCGCGAGGGCCACCGCCATCAGGCTGATCGCCAGCACCGACAGTCCTCCCACCACCAGCGTCGCGATGCGCACCATGGTGGCCATGCGCAGCAATGCCTGAGAGAACGCCTGCGCCTGCACCTGCAGGCGACGGTCGAGATCACGCAGCTGTTGAAGGTAGCGGTCACGCGCAGCGACCGGCAGCACGCCTTGGCCATGCCGCTGCTGCAGCTCATCTACCAGCCGCTGCACGGCCATCAGGTCGCCATCGGTCTGCCGCCACAGGGCAGTCGCTTCACGGAATGCACCGATGTCGCGTGCATACCGGAACGAGAACACCAGTCGTGGAATATCGGCGCGCGCGTTGCCACCCCGCAGGAAGCCCTGCCGGGCCTTGGCCTCGTCCGGCTCGGCCTGCTCCAGTGCCAGCCGCGCCTGCAGATCCCCCATGGGCACCTGCAGGGCCCGGCGCGCATCGTCCAGGTCCTGGGCATCACCACGCGCCAGGTAGCGGCTGAGTGCGGCGGTCGCATCCTGCTGCCCCCGCGACCAGTACCCCTGGCCGGCAATCCAGGCGGTGGAAGCCGCCTGCAGTTCCTGGATCAAGGCGGACAGTGCGACCAGTCCAATCGCCATGCCCGTCAACAACGCAAACCGCAGTCCCAGGCCACGGGTCATCGGCACCCGCCGGCTCTGTTGGTCCGTGCCACTCCTACCCATCCCGGATCCCCCCGAATGTGATGCGGTGACAACCTCCTTTGGAACCGGCTCAGCCTAGGACCGGGAATGTGTTGGCCATGCGAAAAAAGGGACGGAGGGGATTAAGTCGTTTTCGGCATAAGCGCCCCGGCCAGCCATTTACGACTTGATCCCCTCCGTCCCCTTTTCCAGCCCCATAACGCACAACGCCAGCCCGAAGGCTGGCGTTGTCATGGCTGCGGTACGGCTCAGTAGCTGCGCGGACCGCGCGGCTTGAAGCCGTCACGACGCGGCGGGCGGCTGTCGCGGTCACCGCCGCGGTCGCCGCCGTGGCCACCCGGACCACCCGGACCACCACGACGCGGGCCACCCGGGCCGCCCGGACCACGCTTGTCGAAGCGCGGCTTGAACGGACGCGGGGCCGGGTTGGTGTCTTCACCCGGGGCCAGCGCACGCATCTGCAGCTGCTGGCCGGACACCCACACCTTCTGCAGGTGCGACAGCACGTCCGGCGGCATCTGCGCCGGCAGGTCCAGCAGCGAGAAGTCGTCGTGGATGTCGATGCGGCCGATGAAACGGCTTTCCAGGCCGGCTTCGTTGGCGATGGCGCCGACGATGTTGGCCGGCTTCACGCCATGCTGGTGGCCCACCGAAATGCGGTAGGTCTCCATGCCCTGCTCCGGTGCACCACGCGGCGGAACCTCGCGGCGCGGACGCTGCTCAAAACCACCTTCGGCGTCGTCACGGCGCGGGCCGCGCTCGAAACGCGGGCCACGCTCGTTGCGGTCGAAGCGATCGCCGCGTTCCGGGCGGTCGCCACGGTCGAAGCGCTCGCGCGGCGCGCGCTCTTCACGCGGGGCACGCACCGGCGGCTGCAGCAGGAACGGGGTATCGCCCTGCAGCATCTTCGCCAGCGCGGCTGCCACTTCGATGGCCGGCACGTTCTGCTCGTTCTCGAAGCGCTCCAGCAGCTGGCGGTAGAAGTCCAGGCCACCGGCACCAAGGGTTTCGGTGATGCGCGAGGTGAACTTGTTGATGCGGGTGTCGTTGACCGCTTCCACGCTCGGCAGCTGCATTTCTTCGATCGGCTGGCGGGTGGCGCGCTCGATCTGGCGCAGCATGCCCTTCTCGCGCGGGGTGGCGAACAGGATCGCCTCGCCGCTGCGGCCGGCACGGCCGGTACGGCCGATGCGGTGCACGTAGCTTTCGGTGTCGTACGGGATGTCGTAGTTCAGCACGTGGCTGATGCGCTCCACGTCCAGGCCGCGCGCGGCCACGTCGGTGGCGACCAGGATGTCCAGCTTGCCTTCCTTCAGCATGGCGATGGTGCGCTCACGCTGGGCCTGCTGCATGTCACCGTTGATGGCGGCAGCGGCCAGGCCACGGGCCTGCAGCTTGCTGGCCAGCTCTTCGGTGCCGGCCTTGGTGCGCGCGAAGATGATCATCGCGTCGAACGGCTCGACTTCCAGGATGCGGGTCAGCGCATCCAGCTTGTGCATGCCGCTCACCCACCAGTAACGCTGGCGGATGTTGGCCGAGGTGGTGGTCTTGGCCGCGATGGTCACTTCCACCGGGTCCTGCAGGTAGGTCTGCGCGATGCGGCGGATCTGCGGCGGCATGGTGGCCGAGAACAGGGCCACCTGGCGCTGCTCCGGCAGCTTCTTCAGCACGGCTTCGACGTCGTCGATGAAGCCCATGCGCAGCATTTCATCGGCTTCGTCCAGCACCAGCGTCTTCAGCTCGGACAGGTCCAGGGTGCTGCGGTCGAGGTGGTCGATCACGCGGCCGGGGGTACCGACCACGATATGCACGCCACGACGCAGCGCCGACAGCTGCTGGCCGTACGGCTGGCCGCCGTACACCGGCAGCACGCGGAAGCCCGGAATCTTCGAGGAATACGACTGGAACGCCTCGGCCACCTGGATGGCCAGCTCGCGGGTCGGCGCCAGGATCAGGGCCTGGGGCTTGATCTGCTGCAGGTCGATGTTGGACAGTACCGGCAGTGCGAACGCTGCGGTCTTGCCGGTGCCGGTCTGGGCCTGGCCCAGCACGTCGCGGCCTTCCAGCATCGCCGGGATGGTGGCAGCCTGGATCGGCGACGGGGTTTCATAGCCGATGGCGGTGACCGCCTGCATCACGGGCTCGGACAGGCCGAGCTGCGCAAACTGCAGCGGCGCTTGGGAATCTTGGGACATGGGGAACTCCGAAGGCACTGCCGTCTTCCTGGCAGTGCGATAAAAAAGGTGATGGTCCGCGCTTTGGGCGCCCTTCTTATCGCGTGCCCTGGCGCTGCTCGGTCGGAGGAGATTTCACTCGCTCAGAGCGGAATGATACCGCATTGATCCTGAACGAGGCGTACAGCTTGCCGTGCGTGTGCCGTCATGCCCCGCGCTGGCGCACAATACGCGCCCTCTTCCCCGGCCCGGCCGCTGGCCGACGCCCCTCTCCAGGAAACCGTTCCATGCAGATTCTCGAATTCGACCTCGACGGCGACTACGTCGAACTCAAGCAGCTGCTCAAGCTGGCCGACCTGGTCACCAGCGGCGGCGAGGCCAAGATGGTCATCGGCGATGGCCAGGTACGGGTCGATGGCGAAGTCGAACTGCGCAAGGCCTGCAAGATCCGCGCAGGCCAGGTGGTCGAGTTCGCTGACAGCCAGATCCGCGTGCTGGCTGCCGGCTGATCTGAACCGGTTCAGGCCACGCGCTGGGTCAGGTGCGAGGCGATCAACTGCCTGAACGGTGCCACGCCCTGCGCCAGGCGCAGGCCGGCCGCCCGCAACAGGCGCGCCGGGCGGCGATCGTCGGTGTACAGGCTGGCGATCGCGTTGGTGGCCTCGTACAGGGGCCGCGATGCCAGCCGATGACCGCGCTGATAGCTGGCCAGCATGCTGGCGGCGGCGATATCGGCACCGCGGCGCTGCTGCGCGACGATACCCTGCGCCAGCCGCTGCGCGCTGGCCAGGCCCAGGTTGAAGCCATGCGCGGTGACCGGGTGCATGCCCACCGCGGCATCGCCGATCAGCGCCGACCGCTCGCCGACGAAGCGGTGCGCGTACACCCCCACCAGCGGATACGCCTGCGGCGTGGCCACCGGCAGCATCCGGCCAAGGCGGTGCTCGAAGCAGGCACTGACGGCCTCACCAAAGGCCACCTCGTCCATCGCCAGCAGCTCCTCGATCTGCCGCGGCGGCAACGTGATCACCGCCGAAGCCTGGCCCTCGTTGAGCGGTAAAAGCGCCATGGTGCGGCCGTAGCCGAACCACTCCCACGCAGTGTGGTGATGATCGCGCTCAACCTGCATGCGGCAGACCAGCATCGACTTGCCGAAGTCGCGCATCTGCGCGCCGATGCCGAGCATGCGCCGGGTGGCGGAGAAGCGGCTGTCGGCGGCAACCAGCAGGCGCGCATGCAGTTGGCTGCCGTCATCGAGCTTGACCACGTGGCCCTGCGCATCGGCCTGCACGCCCAGCACCTTGCGTCCGTCGAACAGTTCCAGGCCGTCCTGGCCCTGCACCGCATCCCATGCGGCGCGGCGGATCAGATGGTTGGGTACCAGCCAACCCAGCGGCTGGCCATCAACCTGGCTGCTGGCGAAGGTCAGCGCGAACGGCGAGCCGCCGTTCATTACCTTGGCGTCGCGCAGTTCAGCGACTTCGGCCTGCGGCAGGCGCTGCCACAGCCCCAGCTGCTCCATGCTCTGCCGCGAGGCATGGGTCAGCGCGATCTCGCGGCCATCGAAGGCGGCCTCGGCCAGGGCCTGGCGCGGTTGGACTTCGACCAGCCCTACCTGCAGGCCGCTGCCGGCCAGCGCGCGCGCGAAGCACAGGCCTGCCGGCCCGGCACCGACCACCACCACGTCCATCCTGCGCATGCGCGCCTCCTGCCGTTGATTCAGTCCGCGCCAGCATAGCGCCGCCCGCATGACTGGCCTTGATCTGGATCAGGCCCAGGTCACAACAACGCGAACACCAGCGCCAGGATCGACAGCAGCGACACCGCCCACACCAGGCTGCGCACATAGGGCACACCTGCGGCATACAGCGGCAGATAGGCCACGCGCGCCCAGAAGTAGGCCTGCGCAGCCAGCGCCGTGGTGTCGTTGGTACGCCCGGCCACCACCACCGCAACTGCCGCGGCTGCAAAGAACGGGAAGGTCTCCAGGAAGTTGCCCTGGGCCCGCTGCAGGCGCCCGGCCAGCGCGCTGACCGGCTTTGCATCGCCATCGCGTGCCGAGGCATTCCACTTCATCCCGCGCTCGCGGGTGACCACGGTGGAGGTAGCAAAGATGTAGACGAAGCCCAGCAGCACCGACCAGGCCAGCATCGTCAGTTCAGTTGCCATCGATCATCTCCTCAGGGTGCCGACGCACGCAGGCTGTAACCGGCCAGGCGCCACACCTGGTCCTCGTCGAAACGGAACGAGACCAGCTCGCGCACCGGCTGCGCGCTGTTGGCGAACCGGGTAGGGAAACTGACGTTGATGTACAGCCCTTCCGGCACGGCAGCACCGGCGCTGTACTTGACCCGGGTGATGGTCGGCTGGCCACGCCCGGCCAGCGCACCCAGGCGCGCTCGCTCGCTGGTCAACTGGCTGACGAAGGCGGCCTTCGGTACCGCACGGCGCGCGACGGCAGAGGCGCCATCCCACAATTCGCCGGCGCGGTTGGCATCGACCAGCTGCGCCGCCTTCATTGCCGCCGCACCCATTTCCGCATCCTGTTTCTGGACCTGCGCCTGCTGCGCAGCCGTCAACGCCGGAGCGCCAGCGGTTGCCGGTTTCGCAGCCGCTGGCGATGCCGCTGCAGGCCGCGCGGGTGCCGGTGCAGGCGTGCTCGGCGCAGGAACCTGCGCCAACGCGGTCAGGGGCATCAGGGACAGCAGCAGGATCACGCGCTTCATGGACACCGCCGGTTCTCGGGAAAGAACCGCAGTCTACGCCAGCGCGGTGATCTGCCCGTCAGCGCGCGTTGGCGCTGCCTTCCACCGCGGCGGCATCGGCCTGCGCGGCAGGCGTGCCGGTGTCTGCCGGCGCCTGTTCGGCCACCGGCGGCGGCTCCGATGGCGCCGGCGGCAGCGTCGCCACGTCGATTTCCGACAGCGGGCTTTCTTCCGGGCACACCGCATCCGGGAAACCGAAGCGCTGCTTCAGCGCCTGGCCGCAGCTGTTGATCGATTCCATGTCGGCGCCTTCGCGCTTGCACTGCTGGTCGAAAGCGATCAGGAACGCGTCCTTGCGCTGCACGAAATCGTCGCCGCAGGCACGCATCTGCTTGATCCGTTCCAGATCGTCCTGCACCGCGTTGGTGCCATCCAGACCGTACTGGCGCAGCTCGTCCGGGGTCAGCAGGCGCAGGCTGCGGTTGGGCACGGTCATCATCAGGTCGGCCACGCCCACCGCCACGCCGTTGCGCTGCAGGTAGTCCTTCACGTTGTCGTAGACCTCGTGCAGCTCGCGGTTGAGTTCCGCGCGCGAGGTGGCCTTGGAACTGATGCGCATCATGCGATGGATGCCGACCTTGCCCGACAGCAGGCGGTTGTCACCGGCGGCCAGCACGAACACGCAGGCGCTGTGGCAGATCGAGCCTTCGCGCACCCAGATGGTCCAGCCGGATTCACCGATGCTGTCACCGGCGACGATCGCCGATTCCACCTGGCCACCGCTGGAATCCAGGTCGAGGATGCGCTTGTGGATCTTCTGTTCGTCAGCGACCACGGCCAACCGCCACATCATCTCGGCGAAGCCCGGATTGATCTTGCCGGCGTAGCGCACGCGCATCAGGCCGCGCTCGGCACACGGCGCCAGCGCCTGGCTGATCTGCTCGCGCTGCAGGCCTTCCAGCTCGACACCGTCGCCCGCATCGCCGGCATATTCGGTGCTGCAGCTGACCCAGGCGCGGCCATTCTCCAGCTGCGCCTGCGGCCACGGCCGATCCGCCCGGCTGCGCGGCGGTGCCGGCGGTGGCGGCGCATCGGCCGCATTGATCGAGACCATGTTCTCGCCATCACTGGCCGGCGCCCGCGCCGCTTTGTCGGCGGCGGTGACATTGCCCGGATTCTCCAGCTGACTGCAGCCCGCCAGGGCCAGGCACAACAGGGGCAACCAGCGGAGTTTGGCGGACATCGGGCAACCGGATTTCAAGGGAGCAAGGGCCACAGTCTACCCGTCCAGGCCGCGCATTCAGCGCGTGGCACTGAACCCCTTCTGACCCTCTGGTTCCATCCTTTTCATTACAGCGTCCCCCACCACTCCATCCAAGCATGGCGTGGATCTACCGTGTCGACCAAGGTCGACACCCACCAACAGCAGTACAGAACGCCGTCCCGACAGGTCGCAGGAACCTGTCGAAGGCGGGGTGGGTCCGGTTGCAGGGGCGTGAGCGCCATGGATGGCGCGACCGAGCTTACAGGGACGTACTTGCAGCGTCCCCTGCAACCGGACCCACCCCGCCCTCCCCCAGGAAGCCCGCTGTTGTTGTTGCTCCGGCCTCGGCGGGTGCAGGGCGCAGCCCTGCCGAACCCCCTTCAGCATCCATGTCCGAATGTGGCGAGTATCCCCGCCCTCGCAGGCCTAGACTGGCACCATGGACACCGCCCTCGCCCTCGACACCGCCGCCTGCGACCGCGCCCGCCTGGCCCGTGACGCACGCTTCGACGGCGTGTTCTTCACCGCCGTGCGCAGCACCGGCATCTACTGCCGCCCTGTCTGCCCGGCGCCGCCGCCGAAACCACGCAACATCACCTACTACCCGACCGCCGCCGCGGCCGCTGCCGCCGGTTACCGCCCCTGCCTGCGCTGCCGCCCGGAACTGGCGCCACAGGCCCAGCAGGCCCTCGCCGGGCAGACCGTACAGCGCGCCTTGGCCATCATCCATGGCGGCTTCCTGCAGGAGCAACCGGTAGCGGACCTGGCGCAGAAGATCGGACTCAGCGCGCGCCAGCTGCAGCGCCTGTTCGTCGAACATCTCGGCGCAACACCCGGGCAGATCCATGCCACCCACCGCCTGCTGCTGGCCAAGCAGCTGCTGACCGAAACCACGCTGCCGGTGACCGACGTCGCGCTGGCCGCCGGCTACAACAGCCTGCGTCGTTTCAATACCGCGTTCCTGCAAGGCTGTGGCATGGCGCCGACCGCGCTGCGCCGCCAGCATCAACCGTTGGCAGCCGATGATGGCGGCCTGGTGCTGCGCCTGGTGTATCGCCCACCACTGGATTTCCCACGCATGCTGGCGTTCCTGCGCAAGCGCAGCCTGCCCGGCATCGAGCTGATCGGCGAAGACAGCTACCAGCGCGTGCTCGGCACACCCGAACGCCCCACGCTGCTGCGCGTCACCGCCGACCCGAAACGGCCGGAACTGCGCCTGCAGCTGGGTGCCGTCGATCCACGCCTGATCCCCGACATCGTGCGCCGGGTACGTCGCGTGTTCGACCTCGATGCCGATCTGCAGCAGGTCCACGCAGCCCTGGGCGAGGAACCGCTGCTGGCACGCGGCATTGCCGAACGCCCGGGCCTGCGCGTTCCGGGCGGCTGGGATGGCTTCGAGGTCGGCGTACGCGCCGTGCTCGGCCAGCAGGTCAGCGTCGCCGCCGCCACTACCTTTGCGCGGCGTCTGGTGGATGCGTACGGCGCGCATCTGCCGGGCATGCCGTCCGAGTTCGATCGCCAGTTCCCGGCGCCCGAGGTACTGGCCGAGGCGCCGCTGGAATCGATCGGCCTGCCGCGCAGCCGCGCCGCCACCGTGCGTGCGCTGGCCGCTGCGTGTGCCAGTGGCCAGCTCGACTTCGGACCCGGCCAGGCATTGGAGGAGTTCGTGGCCCGCTGCGTGGCATTGCCGGGCATCGGCCCATGGACCGCGCAGTACATCGCCCTACGCGGGCTCGGCCAACCCGATGCCTTCCCCGCTGGCGACCTGGTACTGCAGCAGGTGCTTGGCCATGCGCAGGGCCAGCGCCTGAGCGAACGTGCGACCGAAGCCCGCTCGCAACCGTGGCGCCCGTGGCGCGCCTACGCCGTGCTGCACCTGTGGCACCTGTCCGGCACCTTCGTTGGAGAACCGACATGACCCTGTTGTTCGATCGTTTCGACAGCCCCATCGGCGTGCTGACCATCGCCGGTGACGAGCGTGGCCTGTCACATGTGCTGTTCCCGGAGAACCGCCATCCGGCACGCGGCCGCGACGACTGGCATTACGCGCCGGATGCTTTGCCGGAAGCACGCGACCAGCTGCTGCAGTTCCTGCACGGCGAGCGCAACCAGTTCGACCTGCAGCTTGCGCCACGTGGCACCCCGTTCCAGCTACGCGTGTGGCAGGCGCTGGCACTGATCCCGTTCGGCCAGACCTGGAGTTACCTGCAGCTGGCGCAGCACCTGGGCCAACCCAGCGCGACCCGCGCGGTGGGCGCGGCCAACGGCCGCAATCCGCTGCCGATCATCCTGCCCTGCCATCGTGTGATCGGCAGCAACGGCGCGCTGACCGGTTTCGGCGGCGGGCTGGAAACCAAGGCCGCGCTGTTGCGGCTGGAACAACGCCAGGCACCGCTGTTCGCCTGAGAGTTGCTGGCCGGGCGGCGCCCGGCACCCGCAGAAGCAACGGCAACGGCAACGGCCGAAGCAACAGCAGGATTCCGTGGGATGCCGTGGTGGGTCCGGTTGCGGGGGACGCCGTAAACCCTTCCATGGGGGCTTGGCCGCGGCATCCATGCCGCGGACACCCCCGCAACCGGACCCACCACGCCTTCGACAGGTTCCTGCGATCTGTCGGGATGGCCTACCGCGCGGCGGCTGGTAGGTGTCGACCTGGGTCGACACGGTAGATCCACGCCATGCGTGGATGGAAGCGTCTGTAATCTGTCTGGAGAAGAGCCCCCTTGTTGTTGAAGGGGGCGCGCCGACAGGCGCGGGGATATGGAGAAATGCGCGGACACGCTGCGCCCTTCGGTGCAGCGTGTCTTGGGCACGTCATTGCCGCCGCTTATGATGTTGCGATGACTTCCGTACGCCTGACCTGCGCGCTGGCGCTGCTGCTGCCATTGGCCGCCTGCACCACCACACCCGCCCCTTCCGCCTCCGTTCCCGCCGCTGCTGCAACGGTCGCGCCACCGAAGCTGCTGTTGATCTCCATCGACGGCCTGCGCGCCGATGCGCTGGACCGCGGGCTCACGCCGAACCTGCAGCGCCTGATCGACGGCGGCGTCCGCGCGCGCTGGATGACGCCTTCGTACCCCTCGCTGACCTTCCCCAACCACTACACCATCGTCACCGGCCTGCGCCCGGACCACCACGGCATCGTCAACAACAGCATGGACGATGCAGCACTGGGACGTTTCGAACTGAGCAACCGCGAGGCGGTCACCACCAGTGGCTGGTGGGGCGGTGAACCGATCTGGGTCGGCGCAGAGAACGTCGGCGTGCGCACCGCCACCACCTCGTGGCCGGGCAGCGAGTCGGAAATCCGCGGCGTGCGCCCTAGCCAGTGGCGCGTCTATGACGGGCAGGAGCCGCTGGAGCAGCGCGCCGGCATCGTCCTCGACTGGCTGGCGCAGACCGACGCCGATGCGCCGCGACTGACCACGCTGTACATGGAACACGTGGACAAGGCCGGCCATCACTACGGCCCGGATTCGAAGCAGTACGCCGACGCCATCGTGCGTGCCGACCAGATCATCGGGCAGGTACTGGACGGCCTGCGGCAGCGTGGGCTGGCATCCACCACCAACGTGATCGTGGTGTCTGACCACGGCATGGCCAGCGTGGCCGATGGCCACGTGATCGCGACCGAATCGATGGTCGATCCGGACATCGCGCGCAATGTCAGCCAGGGCCAATCTGTAGGGTTCGCCCCTCTGCCCGGCCGTGAAACGGATGCCGAGCGCGCCCTGCTTGGCCGCCATGCGCATTACGAATGCTGGAAGAAGGAAAACCTGCCACCGCGCTGGCATTACGGTACGCACCCGCGGGTTCCGGCCATCGTCTGCGCCATGGATGAAGGCTGGGATGCGCTGCACCGCGAAAAGATCGCCAAGCGCGCCAAGCAGGACCGGGGTTCGCATGGCTACGACAACGCGCTGCCGTCGATGCGTGCGGTGTTTGTGGCCGGTGGCCCATCGTTCCGCCAGGGCCTGGTGATCGACGGTTTCGACAACGTCGACGTCTACCCGCTGCTGGCCCACCTGCTGCAGGTACCGGCAGCACCGAACGACGGCAATCCGGAAACGCTGAAGCAGACCCTGCGTTGATCGAATGTCTCCGCCGGGCATGGCCCGGTGCTACCGCGCCAGTGTGGGTAGCGCCGGGCCATGCCCGGCGAACGCGGCGGCCCGGACGGCACGCATAAAAAAACGCGGCGCCAGGCGCCGCGTTTTTCCTTGAACCGGTCGTTCGGCCGGATCAGGCCTTGGCGACGGCCTTCTTCGCCACAGCCTTCTTCGCCGGAGCCTTGGCCACGGTCTTCTTGGCAACCGGAGCGGCGGCGCCTACGGCGACCTTGCTCGCGGTGTGCGAACGGGCGTTGCCATAGCTGGCGTTGTAGCGCTTGCCCTTGGCGGTCTTGCGGTCACCCTTACCCATGTCTTCAACTCCTCAAATGTGAAATCTGGTTACCCCGTACTGACACGGGTTCGGCGGGGCCAGCCTTGCTGGGCGCCCCCGCGCACGATCGAAAATCCTATCACGGAGCGCCTAGTGCGCGCAGCTGGCGTCGTGCACGTGACCGTGGTTGAGGCGCAGGTTGACCAGGTGGGCAACGCCAACCAACAGGCCGCCAACGGTCATCACCACCGCGTGCGGCACCGCGTTGTGATGCAGCGGGTCGTACAGCACGCCAGCCCACAGCGCGACCAGGCCGGGAATCAGGAAGCCCAGCGCGCGCAGCGCACCATGGCGGCGGTAGCCCCAGACCAGGCTGAACAGACCCAGCAGGGTCACGAACACCACCAGTGCCTGCTCCACGCCGTCGCTCAGCCAGAACGACAGGCCCAGCGACGGCGCCGCCGCCAGCAGCACGGGGATCACCGCGCAGTGCACCGCGCACAGCATCGAACCAGTGGCGCCGAAACGGTCGAGCAGGTGGCGCAGGCGTGAGGACAGGGACATGACTTCCAGCAGGGTCGGCGAATCGTTATGGAATAATATAACATCCATTCCCGACCCGCACGGTTTCCCTCCCCCTGTCCCGCTGACGGGATTCGTGCGCCCAGCGATTGATATACAGTAACAAAGGACTTCTTCATGCCCGCCCACACCCCGCGGCTCAAGCCGCATTCCCTGGCCCTGGCTCTGGCCACCCTGCTGCCGTCCATTGCCTTTGCAGCCGGCCAGGACACCTCCCATCGTGACCGCCACCTGACTGAACTGTCGTCGGTGCAGGTCACCGCGTCGCCGCTGCAGGGCGATGCCGAATCGTTGGCGCGCCCGGTTGACGTGCTGGCTGGCGAGCGCCTGGACGAGCAGAAGGCCGGCACCCTCGGCGACACCGTGGCCAAGCTGCCGGGCGTGCAGAGCACCTTCTTCGGCCCCGGCGTCGGCCGGCCGATCATCCGCGGCCAGGAAGGCCCGCGCGTTGCCGTGCTGTCCAACGGCATGGGCAACATGGATGCGTCCACCGTCAGTGCGGACCATGCCACCAGCATCGAACCGTTCCTGGCTGACCAGATCGAAGTACTGAAGGGGCCGGCCACGCTGCTGTTCGGCAGCGGCGCCATTGGTGGTGCGGTCAATGTGGTCGACGGCCGCATCGCGCGCGAGCTGCCGGAGCGACCGCTCAGCGGTCGTGCCGAACTGCGCGGCAATTCGGTGAACAACGAGCGCAGCGGCATGTTCCGCCTCGATGGCGTCAGCGGCAATGTCGTGCTTCATGTGGACGGCCTGGTGCGCAATGGCGACGACTACCGCATTCCCGGCTATGCGGTGATCGACAGCCTGGAAGACCACCACGACGACCACGACCATGACCACGCAGGCGAGGAAGGCGAAGAGCCGCGCCGCGGCCGCCTCGACAACAGCTCCATCCGCACCCGCGCCGGCGGCGTCGGCGCGACCTGGCTGGGCGAAGGCGGCTACTTCGGCGTGTCGGCCAGCACCTACCGCACCAATTACGGCATTCCCAATGGCGCGCACGTGCACGCCGATGGCGACGATCACGGCCATGACCACGGCCACGACCATGGCGACGAAGAGGAAGGCGGCGACGAGCACGACGTGCGCATCGACATGGTGCAGAACCGCTTCGAGACCAAAGCCGGCATCTACAACCCGGTTTCGTTCCTGAAGAACATCAACGCACTCGTGGCCTATACCGACTACGAGCACGTGGAGCTGGAAGCCGGCACACCGTCGACCCGCTTCACCAACCGTGGCATCGAAGCACGCCTGGAGGCGGTGCAGCAGCAGATCGGCGGCTGGGACGGTGCCTTCGGCCTGCAGTTCGGCAACAGTGATTTCGGCGCCAAGGGCGAAGAGGCGTTCGTTCCGGATACCGGCACGAAGAACATCGGCCTGTTCGTACTGCAGGAAAAGCAGTTCGGCCCGTTCAAGCTGGAACTGGGCGGCCGCCACGACCAGGTCAAGCTGGACCCGACCGGTGACTACCGTCGCCGCACCTTCGGCGCCACCAACCTGTCGGCTGCCGGCATCTGGAAGCTCAACGACGCAGTCGACCTGCGCATCGGCGTGGACAGCTCCGAGCGCGCACCGACCAATGAAGAGCTGTACGCCGCCGGTGCGCACATTGCTACCCGTTCGCTGGAAATCGGCGACGGCAACCTCAAGACCGAGCGCGGCCAGCGCGTCGAGCTGGGCATCCACACCCACAGCGAACGCCTGGACTTCTCGGCGTCGATCTACCAGACCAGGTTCAAGGACTTCATCTACCTGGCCGACACCGGGGTGACCGAGGGCCTGCCGGTCCGCGCCTGGACCCAGCAGGATGCGGTGTTCCGCGGCGCCGAGGCCGAGGCCCTGGTGCACCTGTTCGAGGGTGGCGCCGGTGACTGGGACCTGCGCCTGTTCGGTGACTACGTGAAGGCCAAGCTGGATGGCAGCGGCAGCCGCAATCTCGACATCGCCGTGCCGCACGGCGACCACAGCCACAATTACTCGGTGGAACTGGCAAACACCGGCTACCTGCCGCGCATCGCACCGGCCCGCATCGGCGCCGACCTGCGCTGGTCGAAGGACGGCTGGCGCGCCTCGGTCGGTGCGGTGCGTTACAGCCGCCAGAAGGACGTCGCGCAGAACGAGGAGCCGAGCAACGGCTACACCCTGGTCGATGCGCACCTGGCCTATCGCTGGGACCGCAACGCCAGCAACAGCTACGAGGTCTTCCTGGATGGCAGCAACCTGACCAACCGCGAAGTGCGTCCGCATACGTCGCTGCTGCGTGACTACTCGCCGCTGCCGGGCCGTGGTGTCGCATTCGGCATCCGCGCGTTCTTCTGATCGCGTAACGGGGGGCGAATCCCTTTCCGACGGAAAGGGCTCTGACCCCAGAGCAACGGCATCCACGCGTGGCGTGGATCTACCGGCACGGCGGGGTCGGATCCCTTTCCGCAGGAAAGGGCTCTGACCCCACGCGATCCCACGGGGGCCTTCGGGCCCCCGTTTTCGTTCAGATCCCCACCATCACGCATTCGTCACAAAGATGTGCGTACGACAACAAGCGGACAATCCCGTCACTCAATGTCTCGCCAACCGGACACTAATGTCCGAAAATATACCCATGACCGCCCAACGTGCCGATGCCGCTGCCCGCCGCGCCCTCATCCTCGACGCCGCCGATCATGTCTTCGGCCAACACGGTGTCACCGCCCCGCTGGACCTGGTGGTTGAACGCGCCCAGGTGGGCCGCGCCACCCTGTACCGCAACTTCCCCGACCGCACTGCGCTGATCCAGGCGCTGCTGCAACGTACGGTCGACCGCATCCGGCGCCAGGTCGAACAGCTCGGCGACCGCGACGATGCCCTGTTCGAGGTGTTCGAGGGCATGGCCCAGCGCATCATCGATTCACCGGCGCTGGCCGATTACTGGCGCGCCGTCGATTCGGATGTGCCAGCCATGCGCACCGCGCGCGAAACCGTGCGCGACCTGCTGGAGGTGCCTATCGCCCGCGCCAAGGCGGCCGGCCTGTGCCGGGCCGATCTGGAAAAGACGGATATTTCACTGATCTCGGGCATGCTGGGGGCAGCCCTGCGCGGCAAAACCCGCGACGAGCGTGCCCAGTTGGCCGGGCGTGCCCTGCAGCTGCTGCGCGGGGGTCTCCAGGGAGCAGCCAGCGAGGCCCGCTGATGGTCCAGCCGTATCTGAAGCCGGTTCCGGATTGGGAGGAGCACGAGAAGCCGACCATGCCCGGTTCGGCATCGATGCCCTGGCATCCGCCGTATCGGCGCGTGGCCTATGCACTGGTGTCGCTGCTGGTAGCGATCACCGGCGGCCTCGGCAATGCGCTGGTGACGGCCAACCTGCCGTTCCTGCAGGGCCAGCTGGCGCTGACCCCGACCCAGGGCAGCTGGCTGGTGGCGGCCTATGCAATGGTCAATGTCACGGCCAACCTGCTGGCCTTCAAGTTCCGCCAGCAGTACGGCATCCGCCTGTTCGCCGAGATCGGGCTGGGCCTGTATGCAGCGTTGGCAGTGCTGCATTTGTTCGTCGGCAGCTTCGAGACCACGATGCTGACCCGTGCCGCCAGCGGCTTCGCCGGCGCGGCCTGTTCGACCCTGGGCACGCTGTACATGCTGCAGGCGCTGCCGCGGCGGTTCACCGGCAATCTGCTGGTGGTCGGGGTAGGCCTTTCGCAGCTGGCGGTGCCGATCGCCTGGATCGTTTCGCCAGGCCTGGTCGATACCGGCCAGTGGCACCAGCTGTATTCCTTTGAAGCCGGCCTGGCGCTGTGTGCGTTTGCCGCCGTGGTGGTGCTGAAGCTGCCGCCCGGCATCCAGATCAAGGCCTTCGAACCGCTGGACTTCCTCACCTTCGCGTTGCTGGCACCGGCGGTCGCGCTGCTGGTGATCGTGCTGGCGCAGGGCTACACGCGCTGGTGGCTCAACACGCCGTGGCTGGGCTGGGCATTGGTTGCCTCGATCGCGCTGTCCACCACCGCCTTCATCATCGAGCACTACCGGCGCAACCCACTGCTGCAGACACGCTGGCTGGCCAGCCTGCCGGTGCTGCATTTCATCATCGGTGCCTTCCTGATCCGCTTCCTGACCACCGAGCAGTCCTACGGCGTGGTCAACCTGATGCGCACGCTCGGCATGGGCCCTGATCAGTTGCGGCCGCTGTTCGTGGTGATTCTTGCCGGCGTGATCACCGGTATCGCCGGCACTGCACTGACCTTCGGGCCCAAACGGCTGATCCCCCAGCTGCTGATGGCAATCCTGCTGCTCGGCGCCGCCGCGTTCTTCGACCAGCACCGCACCAGCATGGACCGCCCGCACGACTTCTATGTCAGCCAGTTCCTGGCCTCGGTCGGCGCCGGCATGTTCATGGGCCCGCTGATCATGCTTGGCATCACCGCCGCCCTCAAACAGGGCGCGGACCACATCATCACCTTCCTGGTGACGCTGTCGATCACGCAGACCCTGGGGGGCCTGGCCGGATCGGCGGTGCTGGGCACCTTCCAGCTGCATCGCGAACAGCTGTATTCCAGCGCGCTGACCAGCCAGCTCGACCCGGCCGATCCGGTGGTGGCGCAGCGCCTGCGTATCCAGCAGCAGCTGTATGCTGCCCAGATCACCGACCCGGTGCTGCGCAGCGCGCAGGGCAGCGCGCAGCTGGCGCAGACGACGCGCCGCGAAGCCAACGTGCGCGGCTTCAATGATGTGTTCACGCTGAGTGGCTGGCTGGCCATCGGCTTCCTGTGCTGGTTGCTGCTGCTCTCGCTGCGCACCGCCGTGCTCAAGCAATGGCGCAAGCGCCATCCCATCTCCCCTGCTGCGGCCACGCCGGCCGCATCCCGTTGAGTCCGTCCTCATGCCTCCCGTCCCGCCCCGCCCTGACGATACCGACGCCGACAACGTCACCCCACCGCCACCGACCGATGCGGCGCCAGCGCCCACGCCGGCTGCACCGGCAGCCGCACCGAAGTACCTCAAGCCCAGCGCGCGCAGCGTGGTGGTGATGGTGGTGGTGGCACTGCTGGGCATCGCGCTGATCCTGCGTGCCTGGCACCTGTGGCCCTTCACCAGCAGCGTGATGGTGACTGACAACGCCTATGTGCGCGGACAGATCACGGTGATGGCACCGCAGGTGAACGGCTACGTGACCGAGGTGCTGGTGAAAGACTTCCAGCACGTGAAGGAGGGCGCGCCGCTGCTGCGCATCGATGACCGTATCTACGCACAGCGTGTCGCGCAGGCGCAGGCAACGCTGGACAGCGCGCGCGCAGCGTTGGCCAACTCCGACCAGTCGCAGGCCCAGAACCGCGCACAGATCGCCTCCGCGCATGCCACGCTGTCGGCCGGCCAGGCCGAACTGCAGCGTTCGCGCAATGAATTGAAACGCTACGAGGAACTGGCTGCGCAGCAGCTGGTGTCCGTCAACGACCGCGACAAGTTCCGCACCACCCAGGCCTCGGCGCTGGCCAGCGTGCAGCAGTCGCAGGCGCAGATCCGCATTGCCGAGGAAACCCTGGTTTCGACCCAGGTCGCGCGCAAGAGCCTGGAGGCGCAGGTGGAGAGTGCACAGGCGCAGCTGGAACTGGCGCGCATCGATCTGGCCAATACCGTGATCCATGCGCCGCGCGACGGCCAGATCAGCGAGGCCAGCGTGCGCGTTGGCCAGTACGTCGCGGCTGGTTCGCAGCTGCTGTTCCTGGTGCCTGACACGCTGTGGGTGGTGGCCAACTACAAGGAAGGCCAGACCTGGGGAATGGCGATCGGCCAGCCGGCCTCGTTCTCGGTGGACGCGTTCCAGGGCCAGGTGCTGCGGGGCCGCGTGCAGGAGATCGCCCCGGCCACCGGGTCGGAATTCAGCGTGTTGCGCCCCGACAATGCCAGCGGCAACTTCACCAAGGTGGTGCAGCGGCTGCCGGTGCGGATATCGATCAATGAAGGCCAGAAGCTGGCCGCAGAGTTGCGGCCCGGCATGTCGGTGATCGTGCGGGTGGATACCGCAAGCAAGCCGATGGACTAGCCTGCGGCCTGGTGGACTCGGCTGGGTAGAGTCGACTGTTAGTCGACTGCTCTTCCATGGACCCCATGAACACCCCGCGCTGCGCGCGGTAGTCGACTAACAGTCGACTCTACCCCGTCGACTCTACCCAGTCGGCTCTACTCCGCGCCCTCGCGCTCAGCCCGCGCAGCGCGCGCAGAGGCCGTGCACTTCCAGGGTCTGTGCCTGCGGCTGGAAGCCCAGCTCTTTGGCACGCTTTTCCAGCTGGGTGACGATCTCGCGGTCTTCCAGTTCCACCGCGCTGTGGCAGCTGTTGCAGATCAGGAACGGCACCGAATGCGCGGCGCTGCTGGGATGGTGGCAGGCCACGAATGCATTCACCGACTCCAGCTTGTGCACGAAGCCGTTGGCCATCAGGAAGTCCAGCGCGCGGTACACGGTGGGCGGGGCGTCAGCGCCCACGCCCTTGCCGTTGCGTACCCATTCCAGCAGCTCGTAGGCC
This sequence comes from Stenotrophomonas sp. 59, assembly GCF_030291095.1. Lineage (NCBI taxonomy): Bacteria > Pseudomonadati > Pseudomonadota > Gammaproteobacteria > Lysobacterales > Lysobacteraceae > Stenotrophomonas > Stenotrophomonas sp. 59. The sequence goes on along the minus strand of NZ_CP127408.1, from coordinate 1,389,254 downwards.
TTGACCGGCTTGCCGGCCTCGGCGATCAGCTTCAGCACATTGGCACGGATCGGGGTCAGGCGCAGCCCGCGTTCGCGCGAGACGCGCTCGACCACCGCCACGAAATCCGATGCGTCATGGACGTGGTGGTGCGGGGCCGTACAGGCAGTGGCGGTCTTGGCGGGCATGCGTGTTCTCCGGTTCGGGCCTGGCAAGGATGCCTCAGGCCGTTGCTACCTTGGTGATGGCCACATCAATGCGTTTCAAGGCCTGCTCGCGGCCGGCCAGGTACACGGTATGGGAAATGTCAGGGCTGACCTGGGTGCCAGTGATGGCCACGCGCAGCGGCTGGGCGACCTTGCCCATGCCGATCTCCAGCGCGGCGGCGGCGTCGTGCAGGGCCACGCCCACCGATTCGGCGGTCCACTCCGGCAACGCCGCCAGCAGTTCGCGGGCCTTGCCCAGCGCCACCTCGGCACCGGCCTTGAAGTGCTTGGCCACGGCGGCTTCGTCGTATTCGGTCAGCGGCTGGTACCAGACCACGGCCTTTTCGGCCATTTCCTTCAGGGTCTGCACGCGCTCACGCAGGGCGATCACCACGTCCTCCGGGGCCGGGCCGGCGGCCACGTCCAGGCCCAGCTTCTGCAGCTGGTAGCCCAGATGCGGCACGATGGCGCCCACATCCTCGGTCTTCAGGAAGTGCTGGTTGACCCAGCCCAGCTTGGCCATGTCCAGCCGCGAGGCCTTCGAATTGCAGTCCTTCACGTCGAACAGGTCGATCAGTTCCTGGCGGCTGAACAGCTCCTGGTCACCGTGCGACCAGCCCAGGCGGGCCAGGTAGCTCAGCAGCGCGTCGGGCAGGTAGCCGGCGTCCTTGTACTGCATCACGTCGGCCGCGCCGGTGCGCTTGGACAGCTTGGCGCCCTGCTCGTCCAGGATCATCGGCATGTGCCCGAACTTCGGCACCGGGGCGCCGATGCCTTCGTACAGGTTGATCTGGCGCGGGGTGTTGTTGATGTGGTCGTCGCCGCGGATCACCTCGGTGATGCCCATGTCCCAATCGTCCACCACCACCGCGAAGTTGTAGGTGGGGTAGCCGTCCGGACGGAAGATGACCATGTCATCCAGCTCGCTGTTGGCGATCTCGATGCGGCCCTTGATCAGGTCGTCGAACACCACCGTACCTTCCAGCGGGTTCTTGAAGCGGATGACGCGGTTCGGGTCGTCCTTGCGCGGCAGGCCCAGCTCGCGCGCGGCCCCGTTGTAGCGCGGCTTCTCCTGCTTGGCCATCGCGGCCTCGCGCATCGCGTCCAGCTCTTCGCGGGTCTCGTAGGCGTAGTACGCCTTGCCATCGGCCACCAGCTGCTCGGCCACTTCCAGGTAGCGGGCCACGCGGTCGGTCTGGTAGATCGGGCCCTCGTCGTAATCCAGGCCCAGCCACTCCATCGCCTCCAGGATGGCGTCGATCGCCCCCTGGGTGCTGCGTTCACGGTCGGTATCCTCGATGCGCAGCACGAACTCGCCGCCACGGTGGCGGGCCTCCAGCCAGCAGTACAGCGCAGTGCGGGCACCACCGATGTGCAGGTAGCCGGTGGGACTGGGGGCGAAGCGGGTGCGGCAGGTCATGGACGGCTCGAGGAACGGGAATTCCCCGATTTTACCAGCCCTCCGCCCCCGACGGAAAAAGGGGACGGAGGGGATTAAGTCGCGATTGCCCAGCCTCTGGGCGCTGCGAACGGGAAACGGAGGGGAGAAACGACTTAATCCCCTCCGTCCCCTTTTACGGTTCCTGCTTGCGTGGGAAGGGCTGCTCGCGCATTGCGGCGTTGTAGGCGAACGAGGCGACGATGGCGGCGGCCTGCTTCAGGTCTTCCGGCTCGGCATGGTCCCAGGTGTCCAGGTGGCTGTGGTGGACATTGGTGAAGTAGTCCAGCCGGTCCTGGATGAACTGGAAGCCCGGCAGGCCGATGCGGTCGAAGCTGATGTGGTCGGTGCTGCCGGTGTTTCGGGTGGCCACGGTGGTGGCGCCCACGTCATGGAACGGCGCCAGCCACGCTTCGAAGATCGGCATCGCCGCCAGGTTTTCCTGCGCGTAGATGCCACGGAAGCGGCCGGAGCCGTTGTCCATGTTGAAGTAGACCTGGAACCTGCTGTAGTCGCGGGTCTTCTGCAGTGCACCGGTCGGCTCGCGCAGCGACGCCGGCAGCGCCTTCTGCGCCGGGTCGGCCGGTTCCGGGAACTGGCCGAAGTGCTTGGCCACGTAGGCCTGCGAGCCGATCAGGCCCTGCTCTTCACCGCTCCACAGCGCCACGCGGATGGTACGCCTGGGCTTGGCGCCGGTGGCCTTGAGGATGCGCATCGCTTCCATCATCACCGCCACGCCGGCGGCATTGTCGGCCGCACCGGTACCGCTGTGCCAGGAATCCAGGTGCGCGCCGATCATCACCACTTCATCCGGCTTGCTGCTGCCGCGGATCTCGGCCAGCGTGTTGTAGCCCGGCTGGTTGGCCTCGTCGGTGAAACGTGCGGCCACATCCACGCGCAGGCGTACCGTCTGCTTGGCCTCCAGCGCACGCACCAACGGATTGAAGTGTTCGCTGATCATCGCCAGCTCGGGGATGCCCACCGACTCGCCGGCCTTGCGCGAACCACCACCGGCAACCCGGATGATGCCGTTGTCCCAGCTGCTGATGCTGATCGAGGCCAGTGCGCCCTCTTCGACGAAGAACGCATTGACCTTGGCCGCCAGCTGCTGGCGCTCCTGGTATTCCTTGACCCGTTTGGCGCGCTCGGCGGTAGCGTCCTTGTCCTTGGGCAGGGTGAACTCCTGCAGGCCCTCGAGCGAGGTCGCGTCGTGGCGGTGCGAATCGGGCTCGGTGCCACGCTTGTATTCGCGTGCCTCGCCCAGCAGCAGGATCCTGCCGCGCAGCTTGCCACGGTACTTCTCGATGTCTTCGGGCTTCTTGATCTCGACCTGCACCAGCTCGCCTTCGACCGGCCCCTTCGTACCGGGGGTCCAAGCCTTCGGCAGCGCATGCAGCGGCTGCACGCGGTCACCCAGCATTTCCACGCTGGCCGAGGTGAACTCCCAGCCACGGCCGAAGTCATCGAAGGCTTCGTCGTGGACGTTGTCCAGCTTCCATTCGTTGAACTTGCCCCGGGTCCAGGCGTTGGCGCGGCCCATCGCCGGCGAGTTGGTCAGGCGCGGGCCGATGCGTTCGGTGAGATAACTGAAGGTGTCCATCACCTGCGAACGGTGGAAGGCCTCCTGGCGGATGCGGCTGACCATGTCCAGGTCCACCGTTTCGCGCTGCTGCGCCCCTGCATTGCCACCCATCACCAGCGCTGCGGCCAGCACGCCCCACTTCAACACATCGCACCCCTGCCTTTCGGCTCGATCATCAACCCATCGAGTCTAGCCAGCAGGGGCGCGGCGATACCGTCCCATCGGTCATGGGACAGGAGCGTGCGAACCAAGGTTCGCACCCACAGGTGACCGGTCGGTTCGCACCCACCAAAGGGCTGGGGTTCCCACCTGTAGATCCACGCCATGCGTGGATGAACAGCCGAATCACCCACTCCATCCCAGCCACAACTGCGCCCGCTCCGGCAGCAACAGCAACCAATGCCGCCGATCAATGCTGCTGCAGCCATACACCGCCGCATGTGCCGGCCAGTCATCCGGCAGGCCGCCGATGCCGATCTCGGCCAGCGCCTCCGGCCCGGCCTTCCATGGCCGGTAGCGCGGCACCTTGCCCGCCAGTGCGCCGCGTCCCTGCCGCGCACCCTGCAGCCAGGCCAGCCCATGCCCCTGCAATCCCTCGCAGGTCACCGCGGCCAGCTGGAAGCGGACTAGGCCGGGGGCGATCCGTGCCCCCGGCAGGGCCGCCAGCACGCCATGCGCCTGCAGCAGTGCATCCACTTCCAGCAGGGCGGGGATGCCCTGCCGTGCCCGTTGCCGCAATCCGTGGCGCCAGCCCATGGCGAGCTCCTTACTTCAGTTCCGCGCCAAGCGCGTACCAGTCGACCCGGCGGGTCACCCACATCGCCAGTGCCAGGATCACGAACAGCAGCAGCGAACCCATCAGCAAAGCGTTGTTTTCCGAGACCAGCAGGCCATACAGCGCGCCGTACAGCACGGTCAGCAGCGCGGCGAAGCCGAGGCCGCGCTTCCAGTGGCCCAGCACGTTGGCCAGGTACACCGCCTGCAGGCCGATGCACGCCACCGCTGACACCAGGTAGGCCTTCCAGAACGCGATGTGCTCGGACAGGCTGATCAGCAGCAGGAAGAAGATCGCCAGTGCCAGGCCGACCATCAGGTACTGCAACGGGTGGATGCGCAGCGACTTGATCAGCTCGAACAGGATGAAGCCGACGAAGGTGAGCAGCACGAACAGCACGCCATACTTGGAAGCGCGGTCGGCCTGGGTGTAGGTGTCGACCGGATCAACCAGCGACACCGTCACCGCCTGCGAATCGATGGCCCCCTCACTGCGCAGCTGACGCTGGGCATCGGACGCGAGCGACGACACCGCCCAGCGCGCATCGAAGCCCTGCGCATCAACGCGGCGCTCATTCGGTAGGAAGGCGCCGCTGAACGACGGATGCGGCCAGCTGGAACGCAGCGCGATGTGGGTATCATCGCCCACCGGCACCACCGACAGCATGCGGCTTCCGTCCAGGCGCAGCTCCAGCTCCACGGTGCTGGCGGCCAGCGTGCCGCCATGGTCTTCGGCGAAACCGGCTACCGGTGCATGCAGGCCGCGGCCCACTTCGCTGGCTGCGCCGACGCCGGGCAGCAGGCGCAGCTGCTTGCCATCCACGCGCAGATTCGGCGTACCGACCAGGCCACGAACGTCGGAAACCCCCACCGCCACGTATGGTTGACCGTAGCTGCGGCCCGCCTTCACCGGATAGTCGTCCTCGGCGAAGGTTGCCTTCATCTGGCCGTTCCAGCTGTACACCGGCACCTTGAACAGGCCGACCTCACGCTGGCTCGGCAGCATCTCGCCGCCGACCTCCAGCGATGCTGGCATCTGCAGCCAGTGCCCTTCGGTGACCTGTACCTCGGTCTTCTTGACGCCCAGCGGGTCGACCAGCTCAACCTGCTTGCGCTCCACCCACGGCACCACCCGCACCGGGCCGACCAGCTGCTGTGCACCGGCGCGGCTGTCGGCCACCCGCGCGAAGGCCTCGTCGCGGTACGCACTGCGTTCGTTGATGACACCGCGGATCATCGTCAGCGGAACCAGCAGCAGCAGGATCAGCCCGCCGACAATGGCGAACCGCAGCAGCATCTTCAGGGATTTCATGGTCCATCCTCGTTGGAGAGGGCTGCAGGATGGACCGCTGCAGTGAGCAGGGTTTGTGGCGAATTTGAAGCGAATGTGAAGTCAGCGGCGGGGACGCTGGCCCGGTGTACCCAGCGGCAACCACAGGCTGGCCACGGTACCGCCGCCGTCGCGGGCATCGACGCTGGCGCGGCCATCATGCAGGCGCGCGACCTCCTGCACGAACGGCAGGCCCAGGCCGGAACTGCGCCGTCCGCTGCCGGGGCGGGCCAGCGAATAGAAGCGTTCGAACACCCGTTCGCGTGCATAGTCGGGAATGCCGGCACCACGATCGGCCACCTGCAGGCGCACGCCCTGCCCGTCCGCCTCGGCCTGCAACGCGATCTCCGCGCCGGCCGGAGAGAACGCAATCGCGTTGTCGATAAGGTTGTGCAGCGCCTGCCGCAGCAGGTAGCCGTCGCCCTGCACCTGCAGGTCGGGCACGCTGCCGATGCGGACCTGCACGCCCGCCGCCTGCGCGCGCACCTGCGCGGCCGCGGCGGCATCGGCCAACAAGGTTGGCAGCGCGATCGGATCACGGGTCTGCAGCCAGCCATGCTGTTCCACTTCGGCCAGCGCCAGCAGTTTGTCGATGGTCTCGGTCAACCGCTCCTGCTGATCGACGATGCTGCGTGCGAAATGCATGCGATCGGCTTCCGGCAGCGGCTCCTGCAGCAGCTCGGCCGCACCGCGGATCGCCGCCAATGGACTCTTCATTTCATGCGTCAGCGACTGCACGTACTGCTCGACGTAAGCCTTGCCCTCCAGCTTGCGGCGCATGGTTTCCAGCGCCTGACCCAGATCGCCGATCTCGTCGCGGCGGCGGCGCGGCGGTGGCACCGGTTCGCCGGCGCTGACCGCCCGCGCATAGCGGCTGAGCTGGCCCAGGCCAGTGGTAAGCCACATCGTCACCAGCACGCCGACCAGCGCCGACAAGCCGATCAGCCAGGCACCGCGCTCGATGATGGCGCGCTGGCTGGCCGCGATGAACGGATCGATGCTGCGGTTGGGCTGGGCCAGGCTGAGCACGCCGATCAGGGTGTGCCCATCGGCCGGGTCGTACACCGGCGCCGCCACGTGCATCACTGTATCGCCGTCCTCACCCGGTGTTTCCGGGCTGGAGCGGGCGCCATACTCGCCGCGCAGCGTGCGGTACACATCATTCCAGCGCGAGTTGTCGCGCCCCAGGTCGCGGCCCAGCGAGTCGTAGATGACGATGCCCTTGGCATCGGTGATGGTCACCCGGTAATCCAGCGAGCGCTTCGGGAAGCGCCAGACCATCGCCTTCAGGTCACGCTGCCGTGCCTTGGCGAGGTTGCGGGTGAAGCTGCCGCTGCGGATGGTGCCGGCCTTGACGTCGGCGGCGGCCATTTCGGCCAGCACGTTGGCCGCATCGACCAGGGTCGATTCCATCGCCTGGCGCACACCGGGCTTCACCTCGTTGACGAACACCCGCATCACGAAGAAGGCGGCGATGCCGGTGATCAGGAAGAAGCCCAGGAACAGCTTCAGTACCAGGCGCATCGGCTAGACCTCCAGCGCGTAGCCAAGGCCACGGTGGGTACGGATCGGGTCATCGCTGGCACCGGCCGCACGCAGCTTGGCGCGCAGCGTCTTTACATGCGTATCAACGGTCCGGTCGGCACTGTCGGCGCTGCTGTCCCAGCCACGGTCCATCAGCTGGGCACGGCTGAGAATGGCGCCGGGGCGCTGCAGCAGCGCCTCCAGCAGCGCGTACTCGTAGCGGGTCAGGTCCAGTGCCTGGCCATGGAAGCGGATACGCCGGCCTTCACGGTCGATGGCGAAGGCGCCATGTTCCTGCCAGCCCGCATCGGCGCCGGGTGCTGCCACGACTGGTGCCGCGCGGCGCAGGCGCGCACGCACCCGCGCCACCAGTTCGCGCGGCGAGAACGGCTTGGTCATGTAATCGTCGGCGCCCAGCTCCAGGCCAAGCACGCGATCCACTTCATCGTTGCGGGCGGTCAGGAAGATCACCGGCAGCTGGGCCGCCGGTCCGGGCTGCGCGCGCAGCCGCCGGCATACCTCGAAGCCGCCCAGGTCGGGCAGGCCCACGTCCAGCACCACCACATCGATATCCCCGGCCTGCAGCCGCTGCAGGGCCTCGCCGCCCAGCAGGCAGTGGCTGGCGGCATAGCCCTCGCTGCGCAGCGCATAGAGCACGGTTTCGGCGATGGCGGCTTCGTCCTCGACTACCAGGACATGGGCAACGGGAGCTGTCATGGCGCGCAGCATAGCCGCTGCGGCCGCCGCCCCGTACACTGCCGCCCATGAACTATCGCCATGCCTTCCATGCCGGCAACCACGCCGATGTGCTCAAGCACATCGTGCAGCTGGCCCTGATCGACAGCTTCAAGCGCAAGGACAGCCCGTTCTTCGTGCTCGACACCCACGGCGGTGCCGGCCGCTACCTGCTGGCCAGCGAAGAGAGCCGCAAGACCCTCGAGGCCGAATCCGGGATCATGCGGCTGATGGCCCAGCCCAAGCTGCCGGAGGTGGTCGAGCGCTATCTGAAGGCGGTACAGGCCGACAACCCGGTGGGCGCGCTGACCAATTATCCGGGCTCGCCGCTGTTGAGCGCGCAGGCCATGCGCTCCCAGGACCGCATGGCGGTGTGCGAGCTGCAGGAAGCCGAAACGGCTACGCTGAAGGCGCTGTTCGCGCATGACAGCCGGGTCGGCGTGCATCCGGGCGATGGCTACGCGTTGCTGCGTTCGCTGCTGCCACCGAAGTTCAACGGCAGCAAGATCGGCCGCGGCCTGGTGCTGATCGACCCGCCCTACGAGGCGCAGGACGCCGAGTACCAGGCCGTCCTGGCCGCTCTGGCCGAGACCCTGGCACGCTGGCCGCAGGCCACCTGCGCGGTCTGGTTCCCGATCAAGCAGCGCCGCACCATCCTGCATTTCCTGCGCAAGGCCACCGCCCTGCCGGTGAAATCGGCGATGACGATCGAATTCCTGGTGCGCCCGGACGACTCACCGCTGCGCCTCAACGGCAGTGGCATGCTGCTGCTCAACCCGCCCTGGCAGTTCGACCGGGTGGTCGGCCCGGCCCTGCCGGCACTGCGCCAGCACCTGGGCGAGCCCGGTGCCAGCACCCGCCTGGATTGGCTCAAAGCACCCGAATAACGGCCTTCACGAGGCTGTACCGCCGTGAGCCTTTCGTTCACGGAATGCAGCCCCGGTGATGCCACAATCGATGGACCACCAAGGAATCACCCGGTATGGCCACTCGCAACCGCATGCCGCCCTGGCATGAGATCTTCAAGGCTCCCAGCGGCCACGAGCTGCTGATCCGCCCCATCCGCCCGGAAGATGGCGCACCGCTGCAAGCGGCGTTCAGCCTGTTCGGGCCGGAAGAAATCCGTGATCGTTTCCTGCAGGCGGTGACCGAGCTGTCGCCGGAAACCACCCAGCGCCTGACCCATCCCAATCCCAAGACCGAGATCACCCTGGTCGCTGCCGAATCCCTGCCGGCTGGCGAAGCGGTGGTCGGCGCGGTCGCCCGGGCCTCGATCATCCCCGGTACCCGTGAAGCCGAGTACGCGATCCTGATCAGCCGCTTCCTGATCGGCCAGGGCCTGGGCCGGCAGCTGATGCGCAAGCTGGTGAAGTGGGGCCGCGGCAAGTACCTGGACCGCCTGTACGGCGACGTTGCCGCCGAAAACGAGCCGATGAAGCAGCTGGCCGCGTCGCTGGGCTTCAAGCCGGTGCCGCACCCGACTGGCGCCGAAGGCCTGGTGCGGATGGTGCTGGAGCTGGACAACTGAAGGTAGCGCCGGGTCAGGCCCGGCGACATTGGTTCAACCGCCGCGCTCGCCGGGTTTGGCCCGGCGCTACCCCGCTCACGTCACGATCATGGGCCCGGCGGGGGCTTCTGCTAAAATCCGGGGTCCATGTCGCGTACCTCATACCCCGCCCCGCCGCTGCCGCGTGCCGGCCAGCTCCGCGCCTGGTGGCGCGCCCCCGCCTCGCCGACCGCCCTGGCCTGGTACCTGGCCCAGGCCGCGCGTGCGCACGACGCTCCGCTGCTGGTGATCACCCGTGACAACCACGGCGCCAACCAGCTCGAAGCCGACCTGCACACCCTGCTCGGCGGCGACCCGGCCCTGCCGGTGGTCGCTTTCCCGGACTGGGAAACCCTGCCCTACGACCGCTTCAGCCCGCATCCGGACATCATCTCGCAGCGCCTGTCGGCCCTGCACCGCCTGCCCACGCTGAAGCGCGGCCTGGTGATCGTGCCGGTGCAGACCCTGTTGCAGCAGCTGGCCCCGCGCAGCTATGTGATCGGTGGCAGCTTCGACCTGAAGGTCGGCCAGCGCCTGGACCTTGAAGCGGAGAAGCGACGCCTGGAAAGCGCCGGCTACCGCAACGTGCCGCAGGTGATGGACCCGGGTGATTTCGCCGTGCGCGGCGGTCTGCTCGACGTGTTCCCGATGGGTGCCGATGAGCCGTTGCGTGTCGAACTTCTGGACGAGGACATCGACTCGATCCGCGCCTTCGACCCGGAAAGCCAGCGTTCGCTGGACAGGGTCGAAGCGGTGCACATGCTGCCCGGCCGCGAAGTCCCGATGGACGAGGCCAGCATCGCCCGCGTGCTGGCCACGCTGCGCGAGCGCTTCGATGTCGATACCCGGCGCAGCGCGCTGTACCAGGACCTGAAGTCCGGGCTGGCCCCGGCGGGCGTCGAGTACTACCTGCCGCTGTTCTTCGAGCGCACCGCAACCCTGTTCGATTACTTGCCCGACGGCAGCCTGCCGGTGGTCTGCGCCGGTGCCGGCGAAGCCGCCGAGGCGTTCTGGGCGCAGACCGGCGAGCGCTACGAACAGCGCCGCCACGATGTCGAACGGCCGCTGCTGCCGCCGTCGGCGCTGTACCTGTCGCCGGAGCTGCTGCGCGAGCGCCTGAACGACGCCCCGCGCATCGAGGTGTGGGCTGCTGACCACGCACGCATCGCCGACGCGCACCCGTTGGGCGACCAGCCGTTGCCGCCGCTGCCGGTGGCCGCGCGCGACGCACCGGCCGGCGACGCACTGAAATCCTTCCTCGGCCACTACCCGGGCCGCGTGCTGATCGCCGCCGATTCGCCCGGCCGTCGTGAAGCCCTGCTGGAAGTGCTGCAGGCCGCCGAGCTGAAACCACCGGTGGTGGCCGACCTGCCCGCGTTCCTCGCCGACGATGCGCGCTTCGCGATCGCGGTAGCGCCGCTGGAGGATGGCTTCGCACTGGACGATCCGCGCATTGCGGTGCTGACCGAACGCCAGCTGTTCCCCGAGCGCGCCGGCAGCACCCGCCGTACGCGCCGTGCCGGCCGCGAGCCGGAAGCGATCATCCGCGATCTCGGCGAGCTGACCGAGGGCGCGCCGATCGTGCACGAGGACCATGGCGTCGGCCGCTACCGTGGCCTGATCGCGATGGACGTCGGCGGCATGCCCGGCGAGTTCCTCGAAATCGAATATGCCAAGGGTGACCGGCTGTACGTACCGGTCGCCCAGCTGCACCTGATCAGCCGCTACTCGGGCGCCTCGGCGGAAACCGCGCCGCTGCATTCGCTGGGTGGCGAGCAGTGGAGCAAAGCCAAGCGCAAGGCCGCCGAGAAGGTGCGCGACGTCGCTGCCGAACTGCTGGAGATCCAGGCGCGCCGCCAGGCGCGTGCCGGCCTTGCACTGCAGGTGGACCGCGCGATGTATGAGCCGTTCGCGGCCGGCTTCCCGTTCGAGGAAACACCAGACCAGCTGGCCGCGATCGACGCCACCCTGCGCGACCTGGCCAGCAGCCAGCCGATGGACCGTGTGGTCTGCGGCGACGTCGGCTTCGGCAAGACCGAGGTCGCCGTGCGCGCCGCGTTCGCCGCCGCCAGCGCCGGCAAGCAGGTGGCCGTGCTGGTGCCGACCACGTTGCTGGCCGAACAGCATTACCGTAACTTCCGCGACCGCTTCGCCGATTACCCGCTGAAGGTCGAGGTGCTGTCGCGCTTCAAGACCACCAAGGAAATCAAGGCCGAACTGGAGAAGGTTGCCGCCGGCACCATCGACGTCATCGTCGGTACCCACCGCCTGCTGCAGCCGGACGTGAAGTTCAAGGACCTGGGCATGGTCATCGTCGATGAGGAACAGCGCTTCGGCGTGCGCCAGAAAGAAGCGCTGAAGGCGCTGCGCGCCAACGTGCACCTGCTGACGCTGACTGCCACGCCGATCCCGCGCACGCTCAACATGGCCATGGCCGGCCTGCGCGACCTGTCGATCATTGCCACGCCGCCGCCGAACCGGCTGGCGGTGCAGACCTTCATCACCCAGTGGGACAACGCACTGCTGCGCGAAGCCTTCCAGCGCGAGCTGGCGCGCGGTGGCCAGCTGTACTTCCTGCACAACGACGTGGAAAGCATCGGCCGCATGCAGCGCGAGCTGTCCGAGCTGGTGCCGGAAGCGCGCATCGGCATTGCCCATGGGCAGATGCCCGAGCGCGAGCTGGAAAAGGTGATGCTGGACTTCCAGAAGCAGCGCTTCAACGTGCTGCTGTCGACCACGATCATCGAGTCGGGCATCGACATCCCCAACGCCAACACCATCATCATCAACCGCGCCGACCGCTTCGGCCTGGCCCAGCTGCACCAGCTGCGCGGCCGCGTCGGCCGTTCGCACCATCGCGCCTACGCCTACCTGGTGGCGCCGGACCGCCGATCGATCACCCCGGACGCCGAGAAGCGCCTGGAAGCGATCGCCTCGATGGACGAACTGGGCGCCGGCTTCACCCTGGCCACGCACGATCTGGAGATCCGCGGTGCCGGTGAGCTGCTCGGCGAGGACCAGAGTGGGCAGATGGCCGAGGTCGGCTTCAGCCTGTATACCGAGCTGCTGGAACGCGCGGTACGCAGCATCAAGCAGGGCAAGCTGCCCGACCTGGATGCTGGCGAGGAAGTGCGCGGTGCCGAGGTCGAGCTGCACGTGCCGGCGCTGATTCCGGAAGACTACCTGCCGGACGTGCACACCCGCCTGACCCTGTACAAGCGCATTTCCAGCGCGCGCGACAGCGATGCGCTGCGCGAGCTGCAGGTAGAGATGATCGATCGTTTCGGCCTGCTGCCGGATGCCGCCAAGCACCTGTTCGCCATCGCCGAGCTGAAGCTAAAAGCCAACACGCTGGGCATCCGCAAGCTGGACCTGGGCGAGAATGGTGGCCGCATCGTGTTCGAGTCCAAGCCGAACATCGATCCGATGGCGGTGATCCAGCTGATCCAGAAACAACCGAACCTCTACGCCATGGAAGGGCCTGACAAGCTGCGCATCAAGCATCCGCTGCCGTTGCCGGAAGACCGCTTCAACGCGGCCCGCGCCCTTCTGACCACCCTCGCCCCGGGTTGATCGCCCCCGAATACCCCGCACCGGTCCCCACCCGGTGCGGGCGGATGACCATGTTTCCTGACGCCGTACCCGCCCCCGACCTGCTGCACGCGCAGGCCTGCCTGATCGATGCCCTTTCGATGTCGCTGCAGATGCGTGATGCCTACACCCGCCACCACTGCGACCGCGTCGGCCTGCTTGCGCGGCGCCTGGCCGTGCACTGCGATCTCGATGACGATGCCTGTTCGCAGATCGGCCTGGCCGCGCGTTTCCACGACATTGGCAAGATCGGCATTCCCGACGATGTATTGCTGACACCGCGCCGGCACACCGACGAGGAACGCGCGATCATGCGTGAGCATCCGGTGCGCGGCGAACACATCTTCCTCGCCACCGGCCGCAGCGACGCGGCACCGGTTGCGCGGCTGATCCGCGCCCATCACGAGGCCTTCGATGGCAGCGGCTACCCCGATGGGCTGCGTGGTGAGAGTATTCCGCTGGGTTCCCGCATCATGACCGTGGCCGATGCCTATGACGCGATGACCAGCGTGCGCCCCTACCGTGCCGCGATGGAACACGATACTGCGATGCGCATCATCGACGAGCAATCCGGTGGTCTGATCGATCCGTATGTGCTGCAGCGCTTTCATCGCATGCTGGCACAGGAACCGGCGCTGGCCTGAGTCCTTCCCGAACGTGAAGTGACCCGTCGGCTGATGTGCTGACGGATGCGCCCGCTGACGCGGCGGCTGATGTGCTAGCCGACTTACGGGTGGACACGTCGGCTGATGCGCCGACCGACTCGCCGACGGACACGGCGGCTGATGCGTCGACCGACTTGCCGACGGACACGGCGGCTGATGCACCGACCGACTTGCCGACGGACACGGCGGCTGATGCGTCGACCGACTTGCCGACGGACACGGCCGCTGATGCGCCGACCGACTTGCCGACGGACACGTCCGCTGATGCGTCGACCGACTTGCCAACGGACACGTCGGCTGATGCGTCCACCGACTTGCCGACGGACACGGCGGCTGATGCGCCGACCGACTTGCCGACGGACACGTCGACTGATGCGTCGACCGACTTGCTGGTAGAGTCGACTGTTAGTCGACTGCTCTTCCTACAGATCGCGAAGATCCCGCGCTACGCGCGATAGTCGACTAACAGTCGACTCTACCGACCTGGCTCCATCGGCCCAGGGGGGCGACTGCTCTTCCTACAGATCGCGAAGATCCCGCGCTACGCGCGATAGTCGACTAACAGTCAACTCTACCGATCCGGCGCCATCGTGCCGGCAAACAAAAGGCCCGGCGTTCGCCGGGCCTTCTGCATCACGCATCACGTGCGATCGATTACCAGATCACCACGCGCTTGTCGTCGGCACGCACCATCGCGTCGCCGGCCTTGCACTGGAACGCCGCAGCGAAGGACGGCATGTTCGACGGCGCACCGTTGGCACGGAAGTTGGCCGGGGCATGCGGGTCGGTGTTCAGGCGCACGCGCAGTTCACCATCGGTGAAGTTGCGACGCCACACGGTGGCCCAGTTCATGAAGAAGCGCTGGTCCTGGCTGTGCCCATCGACCTCGACATTCGCCTTCGGGTTTTCCTTCAGCGCCATCTGCAGTGCGTCGTAGGCCACGGTCAGGCCGCCGAGGTCGCCGATGTTCTCGCCCAGGGTCAGCTTGCCCTTCACGAACACGCCCGGCACCGACTCGTAGCCATCGAACTGTGCGACCAGCTGGTCAGTACGCTCGGTAAAGGCCTTGCGATCGGCGTCGGTCCACCAGTTGTCGAAGTTGCCGTTGGCGGCGAACTGGCTGCCCGAGTCGTCGTAGCCGTGCATCATCTCGTGGCCGATGACCGCACCGATGCCGCCGTAGTTCAGCGCCGGATCGGCCTTGGCGTCGAAGAACGGCGCCTGCAGGATCGCCGCCGGGAACACGATCTCGTTCTTGGTGGCGTTGTAGTACGCGTTGACGGTCTGCGGGGTCATGCCCCACTCGGTCTTGTCCACCGGCTTGCCGATCTTGTCCAGCATGTAGCGGTAGTTGAACGCACGCGCTGCCTGCATGTTGCCCAGGTAGCTGTCGCCATTGGTCTGCAGGCCGGTCCACTCACGCCACTTGTCCGGGTAACCGATCTTCGGGGTGAAGCTGGCCCACTTTTCCAGTGCCTTCTTCTTGGTTTCTTCGCCCATCCACGGCAGCTGCTCCAGGCGCGCCTTCAGCGCCTGCGACAGGTTTTCCACCAGGTGCTGCATGGCCACCTTCGACTCGGCCGGGAACACGGCGTCGACGTACAGCTGGCCCAGCGCTTCGCCCATGCCACCGTTGACCGACTCCAGCACGCGCTTCCAGCGCGGCTGCATTTCCTTCTGGCCACGCAGGGTGGTGCCGTAGAAATCGAAGTTGGCCTTCTCGAACTGGCTGCTCAGGTACGGCGAGGCGTCGTCGATGGTGTGGAAGCGCAGGTAGGCCTGCCAGGTGCTGGCCGGCACGTCGGCGAGCATCTTGTCCATTTCACCGAAGAAGCCCGGCTGGGCCAGCGAGAACTTCTGCGCGGCCGGCACCTTCAGGGTGTCAAACAGCGCGGTCCAGCTGAAGTTCGGGGTCAGCTTGTCGGCATCGGCAGCGCTGAGCGGGTTGTAGCGCTTGGCCGGGTCACGCATTTCAATGCGCGACATCGAGGCCTTGGCCAGGCGGGTTTCAAAGGCCATCACGGCCTTGGCCTGCTCGGCGGCCTGTGCAGCGTCCACGCCGGACAGGGTCAGCACCTGTGCGATGTAGGCCACGTAGGCATCGCGGATCTTGGCCTGCGCGTCGTCGAAGTAATAGCCCTTCTCCGGCAGGCCGAGGCCGCCCTGGCCGACGTAGGCGATGACGTTGGCCGAATCCTTGTAGTCGGCATTGGCGAACAGCGAGAACAGCACGCCCTTGCCCTCGGCCTGGCTGTCGCGCAGGTACTGGGTGATGGCGGCCGTGTCGTTCAGCGCGGTGATCTTGTCCAGCTGCGGCTGCAGCGGCGCCAGGCCGGCGGCTTCGATCTTGGCTTCGTCGTTGCCGGTCTTCCAGATGTCACCGATCTTGGCTTCCACCGAGCCGGCCTTGGCCTGGCTGGCGGCGGCCTGCTGCACCAGCGTGTGCTGCACTTCCAGCGAGCGCTCGCGAAGGATCTCGAAGCTGCCCCAGGTGGTCTGGTCGCCCGGCACCGGGTTGGCCTTCAGCCACTTGCTGTTGACGAAGCCATTGAGGTCGGTACAGGCCGAGATCGACGGGTCCAGATCGGCGCTGTTGAGCGAGATCAGCGGGGTCTTGATCTGCGACTGGTCGAAGGCCGGCTTGGCGTCGGCGTTGGCAGCCGGCGCAGATTCATTCTTGCCACAGGCGGCCAGCGAGGCAGCAATGGCGATGGTCAGGCCCAGCGGGGCCAGGTTGCGGAAGTTCATGAGGCTCTCCTGCGGGTAATTTCACAGGGTAGCCGGGAAGGCCCAGCGCGGGGACCGGCCAAAGGTCACGAGCCCCCGCCGCGGCTTCCGCCACATGCCGGTATGCTCTGGCCTCCGCGAACATTGGAGCTCATGACCATGGACGAACCTGCACTGCTGCTGGCCGTCGACGCCTGTGAGTTTCTGTTCCTGACGAGCATTGGCGAGCCGGAAGCGAATCAACTGCGCCTGGTCGTCGAAGAAGGCCAGGTAGTCGGAAAACCCTCCCGTGTGAAGCTCGGTCATGGACGTTCAATCGATGGTGTTCGTGCAATAGAGGTGGTGCCCCACTCGCAGCGGTTTGAACTGATCTGGGACCACTACATCAGCTATGCCGTGCACAACGAGTCCTACCAGAGCTGGGATGACTCCGAAGCCTGGAGCGGCAACCTGTTCCGCCGATACAGCCGTTCGAAGTTCCTTGATTATCTGGACCGTGCCACCTTCGCTGATACCCGTTACCCGGGCCCATTCACGCACTATCAGGTGATATGCCAGGACCACGTCATCGACATTGCTGCATTGCAGCCGCCGAAGGTGCGCCTGCTGGGCCCTTCGTAGCGGACAGATACAGCCACCCGTGGGGTGGCTCTACTGGGTTGCGACAGCGTCAGCCGAGCGTGGGCTCGACGCTACAGAAGAGAAGGCCGGCTTGCGCCGGCCTTTTTCTTATTTCGCCTTGCCCTGGTTGGCCACGGCTTCGGCGGCCTTGCGGGCGGCTTCCGGGTCGCCCAGGTAGCGGAACGACTTCACCGTCAGATCGTCGTTCAGTTCGAACAGCAGCGGGATGCCGGTCGGGATGTTCAGCTCAAGGATTTCCTCGCGCGAGACGTTGTTGAGGTACTTGTACAGCGCGCGCAGCGAGTTGCCGTGGGCGGTGACCAGCACGGTCTTGCCGTCCTTCAGCTGCGGCGCGATCGCGTCGTGCCAGTACGGCAGCACGCGGTCAAGGGTGGTGGCCAGCGATTCGGTGCCCGGCAGCGCGTTGCGGTCCAGACCGGCGTAGCGGCGGTCATGGATCGGGTGGCCCGGATCCTCCAGATCCATCGGCGGCGGCGGGATGTCGTACGAACGACGCCACACCTTGACCTGCTCCTCGCCGTGCTTGGCGGCGGTCTCGGCCTTGTCCAGGCCCTGCAGGCCGCCGTAGTGGCGCTCGTTGAGGCGCCAGGACTTGTTCACCGGCAGCCAGTCCTGCTCCAGCTCGGCCAGCGCGCCCTGCAGGGTGTGGATGGCGCGCTTGAGCACCGAGGTGTGGGCGACGTCGAACTGCAGGCCTTCCTCGCGCATCAGGCGACCGGCGGCGGCCGCTTCCCGGCGACCCTGCTCGGTCAGGTCGACATCAACCCAGCCGGTGAAGCGGTTGTCCAGGTTCCACTGGCTCTGGCCATGGCGCAACAGTACGAGTTTACGGGTCACTGCAGGGTCTCCAACGCGAGGAAAGGCAGGCCGCCATTGTAGCCCCGGCCGCCGCTCACCGGGCCGTGGCACCGCGCATGCGATGCTGCGGCCAATGAATACGGTGATCGACCCCGGACGCTGGGAAGGCAGCGTCGCAGCCGCCCGCGAGCAGCAGACCCAGCTTGCCGGCCGCGTGGAGCGTCAGGACCGCCTGGCCCGCGACGTGCGCTGGCTGGCCGGGCTGGATGTCGGCTTCGAGGACAACGGTGCCACCACCCGTGCCGCAGCGGTGCTGCTGGATGCGAAGACGCTGCAGCCCGTGGCGCAGGAGATCGCGCGGATTCCCACGGTGATGCCGTACATCCCCGGCCTGCTCAGCTTCCGCGAGCTGCCGGCGTTGTTGGCCGCGTTGGCACTGCTGCCACGCGCGCCGGACCTGGTGTTCGTCGATGGCCACGGCATCAGCCATCCCCGCCGGCTGGGCGTGGCCGCGCACCTGGGCGTGGTCACCGATCTGCCCAGCATCGGCGTCGCAAAGTCGAAACTGGTGGGCCGGTTCATCGAGCCGGGCGCCGAAGCGGGCGCGCATACACCACTGCTGGACGGCGATGAGCAGCTGGGCTGGGTGCTGCGCAGCAAGCTGCGCTGCAAGCCGCTGTTCGTCGCTGGCGGCCATCGGGTCAGTGCCGATACCGCGCTGGACTGGGTGCAGCGCACGCTGCGTGGCTACCGGTTGCCGGAGCCGACCCGGCTGGCGGATCGGCTGGCTTCCCGACGGGACGAATGACCTTCGCTGCTCTGGACGGATGCAGCCTGCGCAGTCACGTCGGGACGATTGGGTAGAGTCGACTGTCAGTCGACTATCGCGCGCAGCGCGGGCTTTGTCGCAGCCTCACGGGAGAGCAGTCGACTGACAGTCGACTCTACCAAGGCGGTCCCACCCCGCTGGTTTCGTAGCAGACTCTGCATGGCGGCCTCCTGCCGGAACCGACCCAACTGGCCTCGCGACAGGGTAGAGTCGACTATCGCGCGCAGCGCGGGCTTTGTCGCAATCTCGCGGGAGAGCAGTCGACCAACAGTCGACTCTACCAAGGCGGTCCCACCCCGCTGGTTTCGTAGCAGACTCTGCACGGCGGCCTCCTGCCGGAACCGACCCGGCTGGCCTCGCGACAGGGTAGAGTCGACTGTCAGTCGACTATCGCGCGCAGCGCGGGCTTTGTCGCAATCTCGCGGGAGAGCAGTCGACTAACAGTCGACTCTACCAGGGCGGATTCGTCCAGCCGGTTTCGTCCAAGCGGTTTTGCCCCACCGGTTTCGTCCGGCCGGTTTCATCCGATCCGCGTGACGGCTTATCCCATTCAACGATGCACGTGGCCGCGATGCCCTTGTGCGTCTTCGCCGTGGTCATGACCTTCATGGCCCTCGTGCTCGCCGCCCTTCACCGGCGCCGGCTCACCGCAGGCTTCGCCGCAGTGGTCGGCCTCGATCTGCAGCGTCACGTGCTCGATGCCGAAATCATCGTGCAGGCGGGCACCCAGCTCACGGCGCAGCGCATCGGCATCGGTGCCGTCGCGCATCACGACATGCGCGGTCAGCGCCGGCGTGCTGGAGGCCAGCGCCCACACATGCAGGTCATGCACATCGAGTACCGCGTCGTGGCCCGACAGGCTGTCACGCACCTTGGCCACATCCATGCCCTTCGGCACGCCTTCCAGCAGCACGTTGATCGCCTCGCGCATCAGCACCCAGGTGCGCGGCAGTACCCACAGGCCGATCAGCACCGCCAGGATCGGATCGATCGGCTTCCAGCCGGTGAACTGGATCAGCACCGCACCGGCGATCACCGCCACCGAGCCGAGCATGTCCGCCCACACTTCCAGGTAGGCGCCCTTAACGTTGAGGCTCTCGCCGCTGCCGGCCTGCAGCAGGCGCATCGAGATCAGGTTGATGACCAGGCCAGCCGAGGCGATCACCAGCATGCCGGTGGAGGCGATCTCCTGCGGCTTGCTGAAGCGCCCGACGGCTTCCCACAGGATGTAGCCGGCAACCACGAACAACATCGCGCCGTTGATCATCGCGCCCAGTGCTTCCAGGCGCGCATACCCATAGGTGCGGCGCGCATCCGGCGGGCGCCGGCTCAACCGCACCGCGATCAGCGCGATCATCAGCGCCAGTGCATCGGTGGCCATGTGGGCCGCGTCGGACAGCAGCGCCAGGCTGTTGGTCCAGAACGCGCCCACCACCTCGACGACGAGGAAGGTGGAGGTCAGGCCGAGTGCCCACCACAAGGGTTTCTCGTGGCGGATCTCGGACGGCAGGTGGTCGTGGTCGTGGCCCATGGCGACAGCTCCTTTGCGATGGAGGCAGGCTACGCTGGCGGCCGTGGGGAAACTATCACGGTGTTTATAACATTGCAGGCCTGCGGGATTGAGGCCGCCGGGCATGGCCCGGCGCTACCGCGGCTGGAACGCCGCCGCACATGGACCGGCGCTACCGGGGTAGCGCCAGGCCATGCCTGGCGAGCGCAGCGCAGCAACGCCTGCCTGCGGTCAGAACCCGAAGCGCAGGCTGGCCCAGTAAGCGCGACCCGGCTCGTTGTAGGTCGCCGCGCCGGCATCGCTGCTGTTGGCCTCGCGGAACAAGCGCTTGTCAGCCAAGTTGTTCACGCCAAAGCCGAAGCTGACCGTATCGGTCACCTTGTAGCGCGCGCTCACCCCCCAGATGTTGTAGGCACCACGATCCTGCAGCGCGAGCGACGGATCGCAGGTGCCGGTACAGCGCGGATCGTTGTTGATGTTGGTGGTGGCCGGCTTCTGCTTGCCATAGAACGTGCCAGTCAACAGCAACGACAGCTTGTCGGTGGCCTGCCAGTCCAGCATCGTGTTGATGGTGTACTTCGGGATCACCGACAACGGCTGGCGCGTGGTCTTGTTCTCGTTCTCCACCATGTAGGTGAAGTTGTTGCTCCACTTCAGGCGGTTGCCCTGCTCGCCCAGCAGCGGGATCACCAGGTTGCCTTCCAGCCCCTGCACGATCGCCTTCGGTGCGTTCTCCCAGCGGAAGATGCGGCCGCGGCCGTCGGCGGTCAGGCCGATCTGGTCGTAGCCGGCCTGGATCTTGTCCTTGTAGTCGTTGTGGAAGTAGGTCAGCGACGCCTGCCAGCCGCTCTGCGGCGCCCACTCGATGCCCAGTTCCTTGTTCAGGCTGGTTTCCGCCTTCAGGTCCGCGTTGCCGCGCATGTAGCAGCCGGCGCCCAGGCTCGGCAGCGCATTCGGGCAACCGTTGCCGCGGGTGTAGTACAGATAGTCCGGATTGGACTGGTACAGGTTCGGAGCCTTGAACGCACGTGCGATGCCGCCCTTCACCACCCAGTCGCTGTTGATGCGGAACTGCGCGTTGAGGCTGGGGCTGGTGTTGTTGCCGAACTGGCTGTGGTGGTCGAAGCGCAGACCCGGGGTGACGATCCAGCGCTCACCCAGGTAGATGTTGTCTTCGACGAACACGGCGGTGGTCTGCGCATCGGACTTGCCGCGCGCGCGATCGGCCGACAATCCCGGGAAACCGCCGCCGCTGGTGCTGGACTGGCTCATCGAGTAAGGATCGGTCAGCCGGCTGTCGAGGTACTCGAAGCCCAGCGTCCAGATGTTCTCGGCGCCGCCCAGCGTGCTCGGGAAGCTCACTTCGCCATCCAGCTGGTAGTTGCGCAGGCGCGAGGTCGACCAGTCGGTGCCGTTGAAACTGCCTTCCGGGCCACCGGCAAGGCCTTCATTGATGCGCGAGTTGTTCACCGCTTCCACCGCGGCCGTCACCCGCGAGGTGACATCGCCCCAGCGGCCACGATGGGTGATCGCGCCGGTGGTGCGGTACATGCGGTTGGTTTCCGCCTTGTCGTCGGCCAGGGCGGCCAGATCGATGCCGGTCGAAGTGCCGGTGGTGCTGACCGCACGGTCGCCGGCGTAGATGTTGCCCTGGCGGCTGGTGCCGGCTTCGAACTCGACCACCTGGTTGGCGGTCACGTCCCAGCGCAGCAGTGCGTTGACATCACGATTCTTGACGCCCTCGCGGCCGGCCGGTGGCACCGCGTTCGGATTGGTGGCGTACTGTCGGTTGAGGTCCAGCGAATCGGCGTCGGTCTTGTTGAGGTTGCCGTACAGGCGGAACGACAGGGTGTCGGTCATCGGCCCGCTCAGCTGCAGGCCGACGCGCTCGCTGCCGCCCTCGGCGCTGTGCTCGGGCACCAGGCCATACAGGTCGACCGCGCCGGTCAGATCACCGGTCGGGCGCTTGGTGATGATGTTGACCACGCCACCGGAGGCACCCGAGCCGTAGCGCGCCGCCGCAGGGCCACGCAGCACTTCGATGCGCTCGATCATTTCTGCCGGCACCCAGTTGGTATCGCCACGGGTATTGCGCTCGCCGCTGCGGCCCATGCGTACTGCATCGCGGGCACCGATGCGCTTGCCATCGACCAGGATCAGGGTGTTTTCCGGGCCCATGCCACGCAGATCGATCTGGCGGTTGTTGCCGTACTGGCCCGAGGCGCTGTTGCCGGTCAGGTTGACGCCCGGCATGGTGCGCAGCAGCTCGGCGATGTCGTTGGCCGGCGGGCGCCTGGCGATATCCTCAGCGGTGATCGTCGAGGTGCCCAGCGCCTGGCGTGCGATCTGCGAGGCGGTGACATGCACCGTGTCGATATCGGTGGCGTCGGTTTCGGCATGGGCGGTCAGGGCGCCGCCCGCCAACAGGGCGGCAACGGCGAGCGCCAGCGGGCGCGGCGAAAAGACAACGGCAGGGGACATGGTCTGGACCTTCTGGCAGGGCAACGGGGCCTCTGGCAAAGGGCTTGAGGCAACGACGAGGGGGAGGCGCGGAACGTTGCTGCAGGCACCTGCACCCCGCTCCGTGCGCGCATTCTCCCATCAATGCGAGTGATTCTCAAATGCGTTAGCTCATTGCCGCAGCGGCACCGATGTGGTTTGCGCACCGCGCAACCCTGCACCGCGCGTAAACTGGCTGGCTAACCCGCCATCAACCGCACGCCGCCGCGGCCGATACCCGTGGTTTGCCGTACGCAGTCAGAGATCGACGTGGAAACACCCCAACTGGATGAAGCCAGCCAACCGCTGGCCGAGGCGTGGCAGCTGTGCCTGCAGCAGGCCGGCCCAGCCGCCACCGCGCTGCTGCACGCCGCCGCCGCGGACGCGCCACCGGCGCTCGCCGGGCGCTTCTATGAAGTGCTGCTGCAGGATGGCCGCGCGCGCCGCTTCCTGTCCCACGAACAGGTCAAGCAACGCCTGCAGCCGGCGATGCAACGCTGGCTGGTGCAGCTGCTGACCACCGACGCCGCCGGCGTCGTCGCCACCGTCGCCTCGCAGCGGGTGATCGGCGACGTGCATGCGCGGGTTGGCATTCCGGTCGATCTGGTCACCCGCGGCGCACGCGTGCTCAAGCACGAACTGTTCCTGCGCCTGCGCGACGATGCGCCGGACAGCGCCACCGCCTTCGCTGCCATCGACTGCCTCAGCGCGATCATGGACATCGCCATGGAAGGCATGACCCTGGCCTACACCCATGCGCGCGAACGCTCCACCCGTGCCGACGCCGCCTACCGGCTGTTCTCGCTGGTACAGAACGTCGGTACCGAACGCGAGCGCCAGCGTGCACTGCTGCTGGACTGGGAGAACGCCCTGCTCTACGCACTCGCCGGCCACGTGCAGGCCAGCGACAACGCCAGCCTCGCCACTTCGGAGTTCGGCCTGTGGTTCACCCACAAGGGCATCCCCAGCTTCGGCGAAAGCAGCGAAACGCAGCAGGTGGGCCAGTTGATGGCCCGCATTGACGGGCACCTGCAGCGCGCGAGCGGCGATGCTCCGGCTCAGCGACTGGCGGTGCTGCCGGCCATCCGCGAGGACCTGGCCGCGATCCGCACCCTGATGACGCTGCTGTTCGAACGCATCGGCGAACTGGATGCCGGCAGCGATGCCCTGACCAACCTGCTCAACCGCCGCTTCCTGCCCACCGTGCTGCGCCGGGAAATCGAACTGGCCACCCGCAACCGCACGCCGTTCTCGCTGCTGCTGCTCGATCTGGACCATTTCAAGGCGATCAACGACGGCCACGGCCACGATGCCGGCGACCGCGCGTTGCAGCACGTGGCCGGCCTGCTGGGGCAGCTCACACGCGGCAGTGATTACCTGTTCCGCTATGGCGGTGAGGAGTTCGTGGTGGTGCTGGTTGCGGCCAGCGAATCACAGGCCGGGGTGATTGCCGAAAGCCTGCGCAGGCAGATCGCGCAATCGCCAGTGACGCTGGCCAACGGGCAGGTACTGGAACTGACCGCCAGCATCGGTGTGGCAGGCCATGATGGCCACCCGGACTACGAACGATTGATGGCGCGCGCCGACGCCGCGATGTACGAGGCCAAGCGCAGCGGTCGCAACCGGGTGGTGGTGGCCAGCGACGCCTTGCAGGATGCGCCGGGACGGCGTGCGCTGCAGCGGTGAACCGGCGGAAATGAAACATCCCGGTGGCGTGTAGAGTCGACTGTCAGTCGACTACCGTGCGCAGCGCGGGGTTTTTCGCAAAGTGACGGAAGAGCAGTCGACTAACAGTCGACTCTACCGCTTCGCACCGCGGCCGATTCATTGAGCGCCGCCACACGCCACGCACCCCACCACAGCACTGCCAACAGCGCGATGCCGGCGCCCAGCAGGCAGACCGCCGACCACCCATGATGGGCCTGCATCCAGGTGCCCGCCGTCGCACCGGCACCGCTGCCCATCGCATAGAACAGCATGTACAGCGCCACCAGGCGTCCATGCTGTTCACCGGGCGCACGCAACAGCAGCGCCTGGTTGGCGACGTGCAGTGCCTGCCCCCCCAGATCCAGCACCACCACGCCCAGCAGCAGCAACGCCAGCGAGTGCGGCAGGCCCAGCAGCGGCCACCACGCGGCGAGCATCAGCAGCAGCGCGCCGAGGCTGACCCGATGTGCGAATCCACGGTCCATCCAGTGCCCGACCCGCGCCGCCATCAATGCGCCGACCACCCCGGCCAGGCCGAGTACACCGATGGCCGCAGTCGACCAGTTCAATGGCGATGCCGACAACGGCAACGGGGCGGCCGCCCAGAACACGTTGAGCCCGGCAAACAGCAGCAGTGCCAGCGGCCCACGCTCGCGCAGCGTTCGGTCGGTGCGCAGCATGCCCAGCATCGAGCCCAGCAGCTCGCGCCAGCGTGGGGGGACTTCCGGCACCGGCACTGCGGGCAGGCGCCGCCACAACAGCACCGCCAGGGTTGCCATCACCAGCGCCGACAGCAGATAGACCGCCTGCCACCCCAATGCTGCCGCCACCGTACCCGACACCACACGCGCCAGCAGCAGTCCGATGAATACACCGCCCTGCACCACGCCCACCACGCGACCGCGCAGCTCGGGCGGTGCCAATGTTGCCGTGTAGGCAATCAGCCCCTGCGTCAGCGCCGTGCCCAGCAGTCCGGCGAGCAGCATGCCCGACAGCAGCCAGCCGGCAGTGCGCGCGGCCGCCAGCCACAGCAGGGCGACAACCAGCGCCGCCAGCTGCAGCCGCAGCAGGTGCCGTCGGTCACCGCGGTCGGCCAGCGGCAGCAGGCCAAGCAACGCCAGCACGCTGCCCGCCTGGGTCGCGGCCAATACCGCGCCGGCCACCGCACGGTCCAGTGCAAAAGCGCGCGCAAGCTGCTCCAGCAGCGGCTGGGCGTAATAGACGTTGGCGACACTGGCGCCGGCGGCAACCGCAAGCAGGACCCGCAGTGGGCGCGGAACAGGTAAGACGCTCATCATGTAGTTGCAATTTGAAACCTGATGCAGACTAACGCCATTGGTTTTAAACTGCAACCACATTCAGGAGATGCCCCATGCACGCCGACAGCCCCTGCCCCGTCGCCCGCAGTGCCGACCTGCTCGGTGATCGCTGGGCACTGCTGGTGATCCGAGATGCGTTCGACGGTGTCACCCGCTTCGGCGACTTCCAGCGCAGCCTCGGCGCGGCACGCAACATCCTCAGTGACCGCCTGCGCAGGCTGGTCGAGGCCGGCATCCTGCGGCTGCAGCCGGCCTCCGATGGGTCGGCCTACCAGGAATACGTGCTCACCGCCGCCGGCCAGGAGCTGTTCCCGCTGCTGGTCGCGCTGCGCCAGTGGGGCGAGCGCCACCGCTTCGGCGCGGGCGAAGCACATTCGCAGTTGATTGAATCCGGCACGCGGCGGCCGTTGCCCTACATGCAGCCGCGCGGGCGCGATGGCCAACCGCTTCAGCCCGCGGCCACCCGTGTGCGCAAGCTCAGGGACGAAGGGCGCGACGCCTGATCCGCCCATTCGCGCACACCTCCACGCGGTCGCACCGGGTAGCATCGGCGCTTTCCGCTGCCGGATGCCACCGATGTCGCGCTACCCCCCTTCCCTGCTGACTGCCCTGCTGGCGCCACTGCTGGCCTGCGCGGCCGGAACCACGCAGGCCCGTGAGGTCGCCGCACCGGCAGACCACGTACAGGCTGATGGACCGTATGTGTTCCGCAAAGGCGAGCAACTGCAGGCGAAGTGGATCTGTGCGGACAAGGTCGAGTCGCGCACCCTGCCCATCAGCACGGCGGGTACCGATATCGCAGCACACTGCGGCTATGAGCACACCGTGCACGTGGCCACACCCAATGCCGCCTCGGTCTCCGTACTGCCTGCCGTGCCTCGCATCGTCGCGCTGTCCGACATCCACGGCCAATATGGGCTGCTGGTGCGCCTGCTGCGCGCCAACCGGGTCATCGACGCACAGGACCGCTGGGCGCTGGGCAAGGACACCCTGGTCATCGCCGGCGACGTCTTCGACCGCGGCCCGCAGGTGACCGAGGCATTCTGGCTGCTGTACAGCCTGCAGCAGCAGGCGGCTGCGGCCGGTGGCGCGGTGCACTTCGTGCTCGGCAACCACGAAACCATGGTGCTGTACGACGACCTGCGTTACGTCAACCCGAAGTACCTGCGCAGCGCCCAGCTGCTTGGTCGCAGCTACCCGCAGCTGTACGGTCCCGACTCGGTGATCGGCCAGTGGCTGCGTACCCGCCCGGTACTGCTGAAGATCGGTGACACCCTGTTCCTGCACGGCGGCATCTCGCCCGAAGCCGTCGAGCTGGCGCTGGACCCGGCACGCACCAACGCGGCTTACCAGGCCTCGCTGGGCCTGCCCAAGGCCGAAGTGAAAGCCGATCCGGCCACCGCTCCGCTGTATGACGGCAAGACCAGCCCGATCTGGTACCGCGGCTACTTCGATGGCCGCCTCGACACCGCAGGGGTGCAGAACGTGCTCGACCGCCTGAAGCTCTCGCGCATCGTGGTCGGCCACACCTCGATGCCGCACGTCAGCAGCTTCCATGGCGACCGCGTGATCGCCATCGACAGCAGCATCAAGAACGGCGAGAACGGCGAACTGCTGTTCATCGAAGATGGCAGACTCAGCCGTGGCCTGCTGGACGGTTCGCGGGTGCCGCTGGCGCAGGGCGAGCCCGGCCTTCAGGACTGAATGGACGGACAGCGCGACCGCACCCGACGGCGCCGCCGCGCTCCACCTTCACCCGGTTTGCGGCTACCCTCGGCAGCCGAGAGGCCCACCCCGTCCATCCGGTGGGCCTGACCGTTACAGGAGCCCCGCGCATGCGCGTTCTGATTGCTGAAGACGACCCGGACATCGCCTCCGGCCTGTGCGCCTCGCTGCGCCGGCAGGGGCACGTGGTCGACCACGTCGACAATGGCGCGCACGCCGACGCTGCCCTGGGCTCGACCCAGTACGCACTGCTGGTGCTGGACCTGGGCCTGCCGCAGCTGGATGGCCGCGACGTGCTGCAGCGCCTGCGCCAGCGCGGTGATGGCCTGGCCGTGCTGGTGGTGACCGCCCGCGACGGCCTGGCCGAACGCGTGCGCGTGCTCGACCTGGGCGCCGACGACTACCTGGTCAAGCCGTTCGCGCTGGACGAATTCGAAGCACGCGTACGTGCCCAGCTGCGCCGGGTCACCAGCAATGGCAACCCGGACCTGCGCATCGGCCGCCTGCGCCTGGACCTGGCCGGGCATCGGGTGTGGATCGACGACCAGTCGCTGGAACTGACCGCGCGCGAATTCGGCCTGCTGTCGGCACTGGCGGTACGCGCCGAGCGCATCGTATCGCGCGCGCAGTTGGTGGAAGCGCTGTGCGACTGGGGCCAGGACCTGACCGACAACGGCCTGGACATCGCCCTGCACCGCCTGCGCCGCAAGCTGCAGCCCGGCGGCATGGGCATCCGCACCGTGCGCGGGCTGGGCTACATGCTGGAAGACGCGCAGGACGACAGCACCCCGTGATCAGTGGACCGCCCAGCCTGCGCCGGCGCCTGCTCGCCTTCCTGGCGCTGCCGATGCTGGGCCTGCTCACCTTCAACACGATCCTGGCCTATTACGTTGCGCTGGATTATTCCAACCGCATCCACGACCGCAACCTGATCGACGACACCCACTCGTTCGCGCAGATGCTCAGCACCATGCCGGTGACCAGCGACCTGTCACCACAGGCGCGCTTCCTGATCGAGTACGACCCCGACGGCCACCGCTATTTCAACGTCGACAGCAGCCGCAAGGGCACCCTCAGCGGCAACGCCGACTTCAGCCCCTATGCCCCCTCGCAGGACTGCACCGGCGTGCACCCGGCACTGTACGACGGCACCCTCAACGGCCAGCAGGTACGCATGGCCACGGTCTGCACGCAGGCGATGAATGATCCGCAGGACCAGCTGGCAGTGACCGTGGCCGAGAGCATGGCCGACCGTCGCCAGCGCGCACGCGAGATCCTGATGATCATCATTCCGCTGATGACCATGCTGGCGCTGGGCACCGCCGCGCTGGTCTGGTTCGGCGTGACCTACGGCCTGCGCATCCTGACCCCGCTGAGAACCCGCCTGGCGCAGCGCCGCGGCGAGCTGGCGCCGATTTCCGATGCCGACGTTCCGGAAGAGATCCAGCCGCTGATCAGCACCATCGACGATCTGTTCGCGCGCCAGGCGGAGATGATCACCCTGCAGAACCGCTTCATCGCCGACGCTGCGCACCAGCTGCGCTCGCCGTTGGCCGGAATGGCCCTGCACGTGGACCAGGCGCTGGCACATGGCGATCCGGATACGGTGCGCGAGGCCCTGCAGCACATCCGCCGGCTCAACCAGCGCACCGCGCGGGTCAGCACCCAGCTGCTGGCGCTGAGCCGGGCACAGACCGTGCCGGATACCGTGGAAGCACTCGACCTGTGCGAACTGATACCGCAGTGGGTCGGCATGCGGGTACCGGAAGCGATCCGTGATGGCATCGACCTCGGCTACCGTGGCAGCCCCCAGCCGCTGCGCGTGCTGGGCAACGGTGCCATGCTGCAGGAAGCACTGGACAACCTGATCGACAACGCCCTGCGCTATGCGGGCCGGGAAGCCACCGTCACAGTCGGCGTGCACGCACTGGACGACAATGATGTGGAACTCTATGTGGAAGACAACGGCCCGGGCGTCCCGGAAGACGTGATGCCGCGCCTCGGCGAGCGCTTCTTCCGCGCCCCTGGCACCACTGCCAGCGGCACCGGGCTGGGCCTGGCCATCGCGCACGAGGCGGTGGAGCACTTCGGCGGTCGCCTGAGCTTCCTCAACCGCCCGGGTGGCGGGCTCAAGGTCGCCATCACGCTGCCGCTGCTGAAGGCCCCCTGACCCGGCCCGGGGCGCTGAAAGGCTGGTGAAAATCGCGCTTGCGATCCTGCCATCCCCACTGCCGTCCCGGAGCCGCCAGGTGACCGAATCGCACGACTTCTTCCTCCCCGGTGGCCCACAGGGCGTGCTGCTGGTCCACGGCCTGACCGGCACCCCGGCGGAAATGCGCATGCTGGGCAAGGGCCTGAACAATGCCGGCTTCACGGTGCACGGCGTGCAGCTGCCCGGCCATTGCGGCACCGTGGATGACCTGCTGGCGACCACCTGGGAACAGTGGTACCAGGGCGTGGAAGATGCGGCGGCCAGCCTGCGCGGCAAGGTTGACCAGCTGTTCGTCGGTGGCCTGTCGATGGGCGCGGTACTTTCGCTGGCGTTGGCGGCACGTCGCCCGGAATGGGTGTCCGGCGTGGGCGTATACGGCGCCACGTTCCGCTACGACGGTTGGAACATTCCCGCCGTGGCCCGCTTTTCGTTCCTCCTGCCGTGGTTCAAGCGCTTCAACATCGGCCGCGACCGCATGTTCATGGAAGAACCGCCGTACGGCCTGCGTGACGAGCGCCTGCGTGCGCAGGTCAGCGCCGCCATGCTGTCCGGCGACAGCGCCGCCGCTGGCCTCCCGGGCAACCCCTGGCATGCGCTGGCCGAAATGCGTGCGCTCAGCCACTGGACCCGCCGCCACCTGCACCAGGTCACCGCGCCGTGCCTGGTGATGCACGCCCGCGAGGACGACGTGGCCAGCATGGGCAACGCCGAGCTGGTGATGTCGCGGGTCAGCGGCCCGAAGGAGCTGGTGGTACTGGAAGACAGCTACCACATGATCACCATCGACCGCGAACGCCGCGACGTGATCCGCCGCAGCGCCCGCTTCTTCACCGAGATCGGTGAGCGTACGGGTGTGCTCAAGGCGGTGGCCTGAGATGGGGGCACTTGCCACGCTGCTGTGGCTGGCCAACGTGGTGCTCGATACCGGTGGCCAGCTTGCCTTCAAGGCCGCCGCCAGCGACCCGCAGGACGGCGAAGGCCTGCAGCGCTGGAAACACATGCTCAGCCGGCCGTGGCTGTGGATCGGCATCGCCTGCTACGTGCTTGAGTTCGTCGCCTGGATCGCCTTCCTGTCGCTGGTGCCGCTGTCCAAGGGCGTGCTGCTGGGCTCGATCAACATCGTCGCGCTGATGATCGCCGGCCGCTTCCTGTTCCGCGAGAAGCTCACCCCGCTGCGGGTGACCGGAATGCTGCTGGTCACCGCCGGCGTGGCCGTGGTGGGAGCGGGCTCATGAGGCGCCTGTATGTGATCGGCTTCCCGCTGCTGATGGCCTTCGACACGCTGGCCCAGCTGTGCTTCAAGTACGCCGGCGATGCTGCGCTGCCGGTCGAGGCCAACACGGCATGGCTGCTGCGCGTGCTGTCGCAGCCGTGGGTGTACGGCGCCATCCTCGGCTACGTGGGTGCGTTCTTCACATGGATGAGCCTGCTGCGGCATGCGCCGATCGGCCCTGCATTTGCCGCATCGCACCTGGAAGTGATCAGCGTGCTGCTGCTGTCGGCCTGGCTGTTGAACGAACCGCTGACCCTGCATCACCTGGTCGGTGCGGTCCTGATCGTGGCCGGCATCGTCTGCCTTGGCCGTGCCGAAGCGGACGACCCGCACAGCCCTGCCGAAAGCGCCGCATGAGCGCGTTGCGATGAGCCTGTTCGCGCGCGAGCTGCCGCCCACCGCCGGCCTGCCCATGCAGGCCAGCGACTTCCTCCCCGGCGGTGGCGACCTGCGCGCGATCCTGGCCAGCCAGCTTGGCACACCGCCGCTGCAGTTGACCTGTTCCGGCACGCACGCGCTGCTGATCGCCCTGCGGACGCTGCGCAAGCGCGCGCCCAAGCGCGACACCGTCATCCTGCCGGCTTACACCTGCCCGCTGGTGCCGATCGCGGTGCACAGCCTGGGCCTGCGCGTGCAGCTGTGCGACACCCGTCATGCCCACTTCGATTTCGATCCTGGCCAGCTCAAGCGCCTGGCCGACGCACGCACGCTGGCGATCCTGCCCACCCACCTGGGCGGGCGCATCGCCGATGTCGAGCTGGCCTGCGAGGTTGCACGCGGCGCAGGCGCCTGGGTAATCGAAGATGCCGCGCAGGCGCTCGGCGCACGCGTTGGCAACACCAGCGTCGGCCTGCGCGGTGATATCGGATTCTTCAGCCTGGCCGCCGGCAAGGGCCTGAGCCTGCACGAAGGCGGCCTGCTGGTCAGCCGCGATGACGAGCTGCGCGCCGCGCTGGCCGGACATGCCGCCGAACAGGTGCGTTCCAGCCTGCGCTGGGAACTGCTGCGCAGTGTGCAGCTGCTCGGCCTGGCCGCCTGCTATCGACCATCGCTCCTATCGCTGGTGTACGGAAATCCGCTGCGCAGTGCGTTGCAGCGTGGCGACCTGGAAGAAGCGGTCGGTGACATTTTCCCGCTGGAGATTCCGCAGCACCGGGTCAGCCAGTGGCGGCAGAACATCGGCGCCCATGCCGCGCGGCGATTACCTGCCTTCCTGCAGGCCGGACGCCTGCGTGCATTGCAGCTGCGCGTGCAGCTGGCACAGCTGCCGGCGGTGGAAGTGGTCGATGGGCTGGCCGGTACCGGCGGCACCTGGCCGATGCTGATGCTGCTGCTGCCCAGCCAGCGGGCCCGCGATGCCGTACTTGAAGACCTGTGGCCACGCGGTCTCGGCGCCAGCCGCATGTTCATCCATGCCCTGCCCGACTACGCGTACCTGCGCGGCATCGTGCCCCAGGACGACATGCCCAACGCACGCGACTTCGCCGCACGCATGCTGACCCTTGGCAACAGCGCCTGGCAGACCCGTGAAGAGACGGCCGAAATACTGCAGGCCCTGGCCCGCGGCTGACCCGCACGTGCACGCGTGGCCTGCGCTCCGCGCATTCATCCATGCACCTTCCTGAACGCTTTCCCAGCCCGTCAAGAGAGCCTTTCGACAGGAAAGGAACGAGAAAGGCGGCCTGCCTACATTGAGCCTGCACCGGCATCGTGCCGGGCGCTTCTTTCATCGACGGACCTGCCCATGCGCTGGAGCATCCTGTGTGACTTCGATGGCACCATCAGCCTCGAAGATGTCATCGACTCGCTGCTGGAGAAGTACGGCCAGCCGGGCTGGCAGGCGCTGGAAGACCAGTGGAAGGCTGGAAAGATCGGCTCGCGCGAATGCATGCAGGGCCAGGTGCGGCTGCTGAAGCTGGACCCGGCCACGCTTGATGCGCACCTGGACCAGGTGCAGATCGATCCGGGCTTCGTCGCCTTCGTCGCCCGCACCGAGCAGCTGGGCCTGCCCCTGCGCATCGTCAGCGACGGCCTGGACTATGCGATCCACCGCATCCTCGCCAACCACGGCCTGTCGCGGCTGCCGGTGGTGGCCAACCACCTGCGCTGGTGCGACGGCCACTGGGAACTGGAATCACCCTACCAGGCCGAAGGCTGCCGCAGCGGTACCTGCAAGTGCACCTGCGCCGCGCAGGCGCGTGCCAACGAAGCGCCGCGCGTACTGATGATCGGCGACGGCAGCTCGGATTTCTGCGTGTCCGAAGATGCCGACTTCGTGTTCGCCAAGCGCCGCCTGATCACCCATTGCACGAATGCCGGCATCGAGCATGCCGCCATCGACACCTTCCACGATGCAATCGCGCTGTTGCCGCGCCTGCTCGATGGCAGCCTGCTGCAGCCACGTCGCATCGACGCCAGCCCGCAGCCCGCCGTACTGCCCCTGCTGCTGGCCACCGCCTGAGCACTCCCTTCCAGCCACGCTCCCCCGTTGCCCCCTTTCGAACGTCCTTCACGGAACCGAACTGCATGAACATTTTTGACAAGAACGCCGACGCCGCTGCCTCCGATGCGCAGCTGCTGGCCGACGAAGCCCGCTATAGCTCCTTCGGCGACACCGTCCACTACGTCGACCCGCCGAAGATCTTCCAGCGCGGCGAAGGCAGCTACATGTTCGACGGTGCGGGCGTGCCCTACCTCGACCTGCAGATGTGGTACTCGGCCTGCAACTTCGGCTACAGCAACAAGCGCCTGAACGACGCGCTGAAGGACCAGATCGACACCCTGCCGCAGGTCGCCAGCCAGTATCTGCACCCGACCCGCGTGCAGCTGGCCAAGACCATTGCCGTGGACATGCATGAGAAGTTCGGCCTCGACGGCCGCGTGCACTTCAACGTCGGCGGCGCGCAGGCCATCGAAGACTCGCTGAAGATCGTGCGCAACGCGCGCGGCGGCAAGAGCCTGATGTTCGCCTTCGAAGGCGGCTACCACGGCCGTACCCTGGGCGCCTCGTCGATCACCTCCAGCTACCGCTACCGCCGCCGCTACGGCCACTTCGGCGAGCGCGCGATGTTCATCCCGTTCCCGTACCCCTTCCGTCGTCCGAAGGGCATGACTCCGGACGAGTATTCCGACCACTGCGTGTGGCAGTTCGAGCGCCTGTTCGAAAGCGAGTACAACGGCGTGTGGGATCCCAAGGTCGGCCAGGCCGAGTACGCCGCGTTCTACGTCGAGCCGATCCAGGGCACCGGCGGCTATGTCATCCCGCCGCGCAACTTCTTCACCGGCCTCAAGCGCGTGCTGGACAAGTACGGCATCCTGATGGTGGTCGATGAAATCCAGATGGGCTTCTGGCGCACCGGCAAGCTGTGGTCGATCGAGCACTTCGGCGTGACCCCGGACGTGCTGGTGTTCGGCAAGGCGCTGACCAACGGCCTGAACCCGCTTTCGGGCCTGTGGGCGCGCGAGGAACTGATCAACCCGACCGTGTTCCCGCCGGGCTCCACCCACTCCACCTTCAACTCCAACCCGCTGGGCACCCGCCTGGGCCTGGAAGTGCTGAAGCTGGGCAAGGAGATGGATTACGAGCGCACCGTGCCGGAAAAGGGCGCCTACTTCCTCGACGGCCTGCGTGGCCTGCAGAAGCGCCACAAGGAAATCGGCGATGTCGACGGCCTGGGCCTGGCCCTGCGCGCCGAGATCTGCCAGGAAGATGGCTACACCCCGAACAAGGAACTGCTGGACCGCATGGTCGACATCGGCCTGGCTGGCGACCTGCTGCACGACGGCAAGCGCATGGGCCTGGTGCTCGACGTGGGTGGCTGGTACAAGAACGTGATCACCTTCGCGCCGTCGCTGGACATCAGCTACGAAGAGATCGACCTGGCGATCACCCTGCTCGACCAGGCGCTGACCAAGGCCAAGGGCTGAGGTTGGATGCGCTGCCGGTTCCCGTGCCGATGGAAATGACGTCACGTGCATCCAGCACCGCGCTGGAACCGGCCGCGCTGCTGGAGGGCTTCCTGGCCCACCCGCCGCTCGGATTCGAGGCAGGCCGCCTTCCCAGCGGCCTGCCGACCTTCCGTGCACCGCTCGACCTGACCACCACGATGGACGACGCGCTGCGCAGCAAGCTGCTCGGCCTGCCGCTGTCGCGCCTGTGGCGGCCGTGGATCACCTGGCAGACCCGCTTCGTCGGCGCCACCAGCACCGAGTACACCCCGCTGCCGGCACACGTTGCGCCGGAGGCGCTGGCCGAGGACGTGACGCGTCACGCCATCGGCGATACCCGGCTGCTGGTGGTAAAGGACCTTGCCATCGATTCACCGCTGCTGGACGACGCGGCCAATGCGCACAGTGGCGCCTTCCTGCAGGCATTGCTGGCACGCGGCTTCGTTGAACTGGAAGGCATGCCGCTGGCCTGGGTGGCGATCGATTTCGATTCGATCGACGGCTATCTCGGCCGCCTGTCGTCCTCGCGCCGCAAGAACATCCGGCGCAAGCTGCGCTCGCGCGACGACCTGCAGATCGACTGCATCGCCACCGGTGATCCGGCCCTGGCCGACCCACGGCTGCAGGCCGAACTGCATGCGCTGTACCTGGGCGTGTATGCGCAGAGCGCGGTGCACTTCGACCAGCTCGGCCTGCCCTACCTGCAGCACCTGCTGGCCGACAGCCAGGGTCAGGGCCGGATGTTCCTGTACCGCCACCAGGGCCAGCTGATCGGCTGGAACCTGTGCTACGTGCATGCCGGCAAGCTGGTGGACAAGTACATCGGCCTGGCCTACCCGCAGTCGCGCGAGCACAACCTGTACGCGGTCAGCTGGATGCACAACCTCGAGTACGCCCTGCAGCACGGCCTGAGCCACTACGTGGCCGGCTGGACCGACTCGCGGATCAAGGCCGAGCTGGGCGCCAGCTTCACCTCAACCCGGCACGCGATCCACGCCCGTTCCCCACTGCTGCGTGCCGCCCTGCGCCGGCTGGCCCCGTACCTGCAGGGCGAACCTGATGGAGGCGGCTGAGTGATGCAGTTGCGTTCTCCGCTGATCCTCGACCTGGACGGTGGCGTGCTGCCACTGGCCCAGGCGCAGACCCTGGCGCTGCCGCAGTGGCACGACCCGCTGCGATTCGCCTGCAGCAACGGCACCCTGGATCGCTTCAGCACCGAGGTGCTTGCGCCGCTGCCGGCCCAGCTCGGCACAGTGATGCTCGGCAGTGGTGACTTCCATCACCTCAGCCTGCCGCTGCTGCGCCGCATGCGCGCACAGGCGCCGTTCCAGCTGGTGGTGCTGGACAACCATCCGGACAACATGCGTTTTCCGTTCGGCATGCATTGCGGTTCATGGGTGAATGCCGCCAGCAAGCTGCCGCAGATCTCGCACATCCATGTGCTCGGCATCACCTCCAGCGACATCGGCCTCGGCCATGCCTGGGAGAACCACTGGCGCCCGCTGATGGGCGGTCGCCTGACCTACTGGTGCATGGACGTGGATGTCGGCTGGGGCCATCGCCTCGGCATGGGCCACGCGTTCCGCCGCTTCGAGCACCCCGAAGCGCTGGTGGCTGCGTTTGCTGCCGAACAGGCCAAGTCGCCGCAGCCGACCTACCTGTCGATCGACAAGGACGTGTTCGCCGAGGACGTCGCGCGCAGCAACTGGGACCAGGGCCGTTTCCAGCTGGAAGACGCGCTGGTGGTGATCGAAGCGCTGCGTGCCGGCGGCCTGGTCGGCAGTGACATCACCGGCGAAGTGTCGCTGGCCAATTACCAGAGCCGCTTCAAGCGCTGGCTGTCGTCGCTGGATGGCCAGCCGGACGTCAGCGCCGATGATCTTCCTGCCTGGCAGGCCCGGCACCAGCAGGTGAACCGCGAACTGCTGGCGGCGATGGCTTCGGTGCCGATGGCCGGTTGACCGCTGTCGTTCGTTCCGCCCGCTGGCCGGCGTGGCTTCGGTAGTGCCGGCCGCTGGCCGGCAACCTCATCGTGGCCAGGCTCCCAAGGATGCCGGCCAGCGGCCGGCTCTACACTGGGTTCCCACCCCGGAGCCACCGCCATGCCCCAGACCGTCATCCCGCAGCTGCGCATGCGCCACGCCGACACCACCCTGCCGTTCTACGTGCAGGGGCTGGGCTTCGTGGTCGACTGGGAACACCGCTTCGAACCCGGCTTCCCGCTGTTCGCCCAGCTTACCCGCGATGGCCAGACGATCTTCCTCACCGAACACAGCGGCGATTGCGAGGTCGGCGGCGCGGTGTATTTCATTGTCGACGACGTCGACAGCCTGCACCGCGCCTTCAGTGCGGCCAACGTGCCGATCGAGCAGCCACCGCACGACACCGAATGGGGCAGCCGCGAAATGCTGCTGCGCGACCCCGACGGCAACCGGCTGCGCTTTGCCACCCACGTGGACTGAACGACGCCGGCTTGAGATGGATATACGAAACATATATGCTTCGTATAATCGTTTCTCAGGGACCGCCCATGGGCATCGTCAACATCGATGACACCCTGCACGACCAGCTGCGCCGTGCCTGCACCGTCTCCAGCCGCTCGATCAACGCCCAGGCCAACTTCTGGATCCGGGTCGGCATGCTGTGCGAGATGAACCCCACGCTGAGCTTCCAGGACATCGTCGCCAGCGAACTGCGCGCGGCCGGGGTACAGCCGCAGGCGCTGGCGCCTGGGCGGGCCTGACATGGCGATGATCAAGCAGCCGCACGAGATCGCGCTGATGGCCGAATCCGGGCGCCTGCTGGCACGGGTATTCGCCGCGCTCGACCAGCTGCCGCTGCAGGGCCGCAGCACGATGGAGATCAATGACTTCGTCGAGCGCATGATCGTCGACGAGCTGCAGGCGCGGCCGGCCAGCAAGGGCCAGTACGGCTTCCCGTACGTGCTCAATACCTCGATCGACAACGTCATCTGCCACGGCGTGCCCAGCACCACCGACGTGCTGCGCAACGGCCAGATCGTCAACCTCGACATCACCCTGGAAAAGAACGGCTACATCGCTGATTCCAGTACCACCTACCTGGTCGGTGAGGTCGACTACGCCGCGCGCCGTCTGGTCCAGACCACCTACCAGGCGATGTGGAAAGGCATCGCCACAGTGCGCCCCGGCGCGCGCCTGGGCGACATCGGCCACGCCATCGCCCGCCACGCGCGCAGCCACGGCTACAGCGTGGTGAAGGAGTACTGCGGGCACGGCATTGGCCAGGAAATGCACGAGGAACCACAGATCCTGCATTACGGCCATCCCAACACCGGCATGGTGCTGGAAGAAGGCATGGTGTTCACCATCGAACCGATGCTCAACCAGGGCAAGCCGGCGATCCGCCAGCAGCCGGACGAGTGGCCGGTCTACACCCGCGACGGCAAGCTCTCGGCGCAGTTCGAACACACCGTCGCGGTCACCCGCAACGGCGTGCGCGTACTGACCCTGCGTCCGGGGGAAACGCCATTGTGCGCGGTGGAAGCGGCCTAGAGCGGGCGCAACAGCAGCAGCGTGGCGAGGCAGAACATGAAGATCGCCACGCCGGCGTCCA
Source organism: Stenotrophomonas sp. 59 (assembly GCF_030291095.1). NCBI lineage: Bacteria > Pseudomonadati > Pseudomonadota > Gammaproteobacteria > Lysobacterales > Lysobacteraceae > Stenotrophomonas > Stenotrophomonas sp. 59. The sequence continues at coordinate 1,351,101 of NZ_CP127408.1, read as the reverse complement.
GCGCACGCCAGGCATTCGGCCTGCGGAACACCGGCTGCAGCAGGCGCGCGCCATAGCCCAGCGCACAGAACCAGATCACGCTGGCTGCGCAGGCGCCAGCAGCAAACGCCCAGCGCAGCTCGCCCGGATAGCGCGTGGACAGGCTGCCCAGCAGCACCACGGTATCCAGGTACACGTGCGGATTGAGCAGGGTGAACGCCAGACAGGTCAGCAGCACCTGCCGTCGATTGCCACCCTCCACCTCGCCCGCCGCCAGCGCACTGCCACCGCGCCACGCGCGCAGCCCGGCCTGCAGGCCATACCAGAGCAGGAACGCTGCACCACCGAAGCGCAGCACCTGCATCAGCACCGGCCACTGCAGCACCAGCGCGCCCATGCCGCCCACGCCCGCAAGGATCAGCGCGATGTCCGCGCCGGCGCAGGCGGCCACCACCGTTCCCACGTGACGTTGCTGCAGGCCCTGGCGCAGCACGAAGGCGTTCTGTGCACCGATGGCGATGATCAGGCCGGCGCCCGCGAACAGGCCAGCAACGGTAGCGGCGATCCACATCAGGACAAGCCAGGCAGCGAAGGGATGCGCAGGGTGCGGCCAATGGCCGGTTAAGACAATCTGGTTTTTCTTTATCCTGTGCAGAAAAACTGAAGAGGCCCCGCATGGACCTGGTACATCCACAACTGGCCGCGTTCGCTGCCGTGCTGGAGGAAGGCAGCTTCGAGGCCGCGGCACGCCGCCTGTCGATCAGCCCGTCGGCGCTGTCGCAGCGGATCAAGGCACTGGAGGACCGGCTGGGCCAGGTGCTGTTGGTACGGCAGGCACCATGCCGGCCGACGGCCGCGGGTGAAGCGCTGCTGCGCCGGGTACGGCCGATGCAGGCGCTGGAGGCCGAGGCATTGGCCGAGCTGCTGCCCGAACGTGGCAGTGACGCCGTACGCACGCCGATCCCGCTGGCGGTCAACGATGATTCGCTCGATACGTGGTTCGTGCCGGCCATCGCCGACCTGCACCAGCGCCATGGCTACCTGTTCGACCTGCGCATGGACGACCAGGACCATACCCTGCAGCTGCTGCGCGACGGCAGCGTGCTGGGTGCGGTCACCGCCGAAAGCCAGCCGGTGAAGGGCTGCAACGTGCACCCGCTCGGCGCCATGCGCTACCACGCCATCGCCTCGCCCGGCTTTGCCCGCCAGTACTTCAGCGACGGCATGCACGCCACGGCACTGGCACGCGCGCCGATGCTGGTGTTCAACCGCAAGGATGAACTGCAGTGGCGCTTCGTGCGAAGGCTGACCCGCGCGCGTCTGCAGCCGCCGCTACACTACCTGCCCTCCTCCACCGGTTTCGTCGAAGCCGCCGCGTGCGGACTTGGCTGGGGCATGGCCCCGGAATCGCTGGTCGCACCCGCCGTGCGCGCCGGCCGCGTGGTGGTACTGGAACCCCGCCGCTGGCTCGATGTGCCGCTGTACTGGCAGCATGCCGCCGTGCGCTCAAGCACGCTGCAGCACATCACCCAGGCGCTGCGTACTGCGGCCAGCGGCACCCTTCGTTGAGGACAATCCGATGACCGCAGACCCGGGCTTCACGCCACGCGCACTACCGTTTGCGCACTTCTTCACCACTGGGACGGCATGGGCGTGATCGGCCGACGTACAAGGACGCAGCGCGCGAAGGCCGCGCTGGCGCTGGCGCTGGCAACCTGCCTGCCACCCGCCGTGCTGGCGCAGGCCACCGGCGATGCACCCGCATTGGACTGGGAACAGGCGCGGCAACGGTTGGAGCAGGTCTCCGATGCACTGGCCGCCGCCGACGCCGCCGTGCGCAACAAGCAGGACCTGCAGGAGGCGACCCGCCTGCTGCGCCTGCCCGAAATCACCGGCGAAGTACGCCGGCTGCAGTTCCAGAAGACCCTCACCCTGCCGCTGGGTTCGCTGGCGCCGGTCGCCGAGGCCTATGGCATCGACTCGCCGCTGTCGTTCACCGAACGCGACTGGAGAACGCGCCCGGTGGTGACTGCTGTGCTGCCGCTGTACACCGGCGGCGTGATTCCGGCCGCGCAACGTGCCGCCAGCGCCGCCCACGAACAGGCCAGCGCCGAGCGCGAGGCACAGCGCCAATCGCTGACCGTGCAGCTGGCCCAGGCCTATTTCGGCCAGCGGCTGGCCGAGCAGGCAGTGGACGTACGCCGCGACGTACGTGATGGCCTCAACCGCCACCTGTCCGACGCGGAGAAGCTGGAACGCGAGGGCTTCGCTACCCGCGCCCAGCGCCTGCAGGCCACCGTGGCCCGCGACAAGGCCGAGCGCGAATACCAGAAGACGGTGAACGACCTGGCCACGCTGAAGGCCGCACTGGCCACGCTGCTGCGCAGCGGAGGCGAAGTGCAGCCGGTATCGCCGCTGTTCGTGCAGCGCGTGCCACTGGAACCGGTGGCCAGCTTCGAGCGCACCGCCCAGGCGCGCCAGCCGCAGATTGCGCGCCTGCGGGCGATGGTGGCGCAGGCCGAACAAGGCGTGCGCGTGCAGCAGGCCAAGCTGAAACCACAGATCTTCGCCTTCGGCCAGTACGACTTCCGCCGCCGCGACGAAATGCTGACTGATCCGGACTGGGCGTTCGGCATCGGCCTGAAGTACACCTTCCTGTCGCCGAACTCGCGGCCGGCGCAGATCAGTGCCGCGCGCGCGCAGCAGGAGCAGGCCGAAGCCGGCCTGCGCGAGGCCGAAAACCAGGTCGCACTGGGCGTGCGCAAGGCCTGGAACGAACTGGAGACCGCGCGCCAGCAGTACGTGCTGCTCGACAGCAGCATCGCCCAGGCACAGGAAAACCTGCGCCTGCAGGAACTGGCGTTCCGCGAAGGCCAGGCCACCTCGCTGGATGTGATCGACGCGCGGCTCGGCCTCGGCGGCGCCCGTGTCGAGCGTGCGCAGGCCGCCTACCAATACGATATTGCGCTGGCACAGTTGCTGGAGATCAGTGGACAGATGGACCGTTTCGAAGAGTTCCGGCGGCGTGCGGACGAGGTGATCGACCATGAGTGATGTGCTGCACGACGAAGCGACGACGCCCCCTGGCAAGCGCCGGCTGGGACCTATTCTGGTGGTGGTATTGCTGGTCGTGGTGGTGCTCGGCCTGTGGCTGGCCTGGCGCAGCCCGGCGGACCAGATCCAGGGCATGGCCGATGCGGACACCATCAACGTGGCCGCCAAGATCACCGCGCGCGTGGCCGAACTGAAGGTGCGCGAGGGTGACCGCGTGCAGCCCGGGCAGGTGCTGTTCCTGCTCGACAGCCCCGAGGTCGCCGCCAAGGAACAGCAGGCACACGGTGCCCTGGCCGCCGCGCAGGCAGTGGCCGACAAGGCCGACGAAGGCGCGCGTAGCGAGGACATCCGCGCCGCCGAAGCGAACTGGAAGCGGGCCGAAGCCGGTGCGACGCTGGCTGAAGCCACCTACCAGCGCGTGCAGAACCTGTTCAACGAAGGGGTGATGACCCGGCAGAAGCGCGATGAAGCGCATGCCCAGGCCACCAGTTCGCGCGAACTGGCCCGTGCCGCCCGCGCGCAGTACGACATGGCGTTGGCCGGTGCACGCGAGCAGGACAAGCGTGCCGCGCAGGGACAGGTGCAGCAGGCACAGGGCGCGGTGGCCGAAGTCAACGCCGCGCGCGTCGAAGTGGAAGGGCGCGCGCCGGTGGCCGGCGAGATCAACAAGCGCATGGCCGACCCGGGCGAACTGGTGCCGGCCGGCTACCCGGTGTTCACCCTGGTCGACATCGATCGCATGTGGGTAGCGATGAACCTGCGCGAATCGCAGATGCAGGGCCTGAAGGTCGGCAGCAAGCTGCAGGGCAGCATCCCCGCGCTGGGGCAGGACGCTGAGTTCGAGGTCTACTTCATCAACCCGGCCGGTGACTATGCAACCTGGCGGACCACCCGCCAGTCTTCCGGCTACGACGTCCGCAGCTTCGAGGTGCGGGTGCGCCCGGTACGCCGCATCGAGGGTTTCCGCCCCGGCATGAGCGTGCTGTTCGCATGGCCCCAGCACTGAGCCCCGGCCAAGGCGGCTTCGCCGCCTCTTGGCGGCGCGAGCTTCGTTCGCTGCGCGGCAACCGTGCGGATCTGATGCTGGTGACCCTGCTGCCACTGCTGATGCTGGTGGTAATGGCGTGGATGTTCACGCCCTCTGTGATGCGCGACATCCCGATCGCCGTGGTCGATCTCGACCACAGCAGTGACAGCCGCCTGCTGCTGCGCATGCTCGATGCCAGCCCCGGCGTGCGCATCGCCAGCCAGCCTGCGGACATGGAAGACGCACGTTCGCAGCTGCGCCGCCTGGATGTGTTCGCCATCGTGCTGGTGCCGCGGGACGTCACCCGGCAAGCCCTGCGCGGCCGCCAGGGCACGGTGTTCGCCTACTACAACGCCACCTACATGACCACCGGCCAGTCGGCGGCGCGCGATATCGGCGATGCGGTCTCGGCATGGAACGCGCGCCTGCTGCGCGAGCGCATCGGCCTGCAGGTCGGCCCGGGCAAGCTGCGCGCGGCGCCGATCGCGGTGCAGTCGGACATCCTCTACAACCCGGCGCGCAGCTACGAATTGTTCCTGCTGCCGCTGATCTTCCCGGCCGTGTTGTCGCTGGTGCTGGCGCTTGCCGTGGCTGGCAGCATCGGCCGCGAGATCCGCGACGGCACCCTGCCCGCCTGGCTGGGCCGCACGGCGTGGGCTGCGATTGCCGGCAAGATCGCGCCGCACATCCTGTTGTTCTCGCTGTATGGCGCGCTCGGCATCGGTTACCTGGCCTGGCTGCGCGGCGATGGCGTTGCGGGCAGCGTGCTCCTGCTGCTGCTCGCGCAGCCGGTGTTCTACCTGGCCACCGCCGCCTATGCGCTGTTCTTCGTCGGAGTCACCCGCGACATGGGTACTGCGCTATCCGCGGTGGGCCTCAGCATCGGCACCGCGCTGGCGTTCTCCAGCGCCACCTTCCCGGTGCTGGACGGTCCGTTGTTCACCCGTGTCTGGCACCAGCTGCTGCCGCTCAGCGCCTACATCAAGCTGCAGACCCAGCAGCAGTTCATCGGGTCGCCGCTACTGGTCTCGTTGTGGCCACTGGCTACGCTGCTGCTGATGTCCCTGGTGGCGGGTGGCATCGGCGGTATGCGCCTGATCGCCTTCTCGCGTACGCCCGAAGCCGCACAGCCTGCGGGGGCCGACGCATGAGTGCAGTGTGGCGCAGCCTGCGGCAGACCCTGATGGCGGTGCTGTGCGACCGCTACGCGATCGTGGTGATGGTCGGCGCGGTGATCCTGTACTCGTTCTTCTACCCGGCCGCGTATCGCCACCAGGTGGCCGGCAACCTGCCGGTGCTGGTGGTGGACGAAGACCACAGCGCCACCAGCCGCGAGCTGCTGCGAAAGCTCGATGCACTCCGCGTTGCACGCGTGGTCGGGCAACCGGCGGACATCGACAGTGCGCGCCAGCAGCTGGAAGCCGGCCATGCCGAAGGCATCGTGCTGATCCCGGCCAACCTGGAGCGCGACATCCTGCGCGGCCATCCCGCCAAGCTGGTACTGCTCGGCAACGGCGCCTACCTGGGCCGTGCCAGCTGGGTGCTGGGCAGCGTGGCCGATGCACTGGGCGCATTCGGGCGTGACGCCGTGGTCGGCCAGGCGGCCTTCATGGGCGCACCGCAGGCACCACCGGTCACGCTGGTGCAGCGCCCGCTGTACAACACCCAGGAAGGCTATGGCAGCGCCATCGTGCCCGGCGTGGCCGAGCTGATCGTGCACCAGACCCTGTTGATGGGCATCGGCGTACTGCTCGGCGGCCGCCGACTCGTACTGGGCCGCCGCCTGCGCTTCGACCTGCCGACGCTGACCGGCATGGCATTGGGCTTCGGCCTGATCGGCCTGTTCGGTCTGTTCTACTACGCCGGGTTCACCGCGTGGGTGCAGGACTATCCGCGCGGCGGCAATCCGCTGGGCCAGCTGCTGGGCGGCACCTTGTTCATCGCCGCCACGGTGGCGTTCGGCCTGTTCGTCGGCAGCTTCTTCCGCACCCGCGAACGCGCCTTCCAGTACATCATCGCCACCTCGATCCCACTGTTCTTCCTGGCCAACCTGTCGTGGCCGGCGGTGATGACGCCGCAACCACTGGTCTGGCTGGCGCAACTGCTGCCCACCACCTCGGGCATCAACCTGATGGTGCGCCTGAACCAGATGGACGCTCGCCTGGCCGAAGTCAGCCACGAACTGATCACCCTCACCGTCCTGTTGCTGCTCTACGGCAGCCTCGCCACCTGGCGCCTCCTCGCCCAAAAGGGGACGGAGGGGATTAAGTCGTAAACGGCAAGGTTGGGGGATTGCGACTTAATCCCCTCCGTCCCCTTTTCTGAAACAACGAACGCCGGCGCGGGGCCGGCGTTCGAGCACTGCGGTGTGGAAGGGGAAACGAGGTCTGGCTGTGAACGATCAGCGGTAGACGCGTTCGCAGCGGCGTTCAACGACGCGGTCGCCGTTCTTCTGCTGCTGGTTGCCCTGGATCTGGCGGCCGGCCGCACCGCCGGCTACAGCACCGGCCACCGTGGCCAGTTTCTTGCCGTTGCCGCCGCCGACCTGGTTGCCCAGCAGGCCACCGATCACCGCGCCCGTGGCGGTACCGGCAATGCGGTTGGGATCGCGTGAGTTGCGCTGCACTTCCACGTTCTTGCAGACCACGCGGCTGCCGTCGTTGAACTTGCGTCCTTCATCGCGCGGCCCGTAGGTCTGCGCACCCGCGACGGACGAAGCCGCCAGCAGCGTGCCCAGTACAAGCAGTCGGGTCGAGGTCTTCATGGCCATCTCCTGAGGTCCGGTATGTCGCAAGTCTCCTCCCGGGGTTGGCAACCCGAAGTGAAATACGCGTGTCCGCCGCCTCACCGGCCATCGCGCGTTCAGGAAGAAAGTTGCGCCCATCGCGATCAGCCATCGCGATGGGCGCCGTCTCCCTACCGGCATGCGCTGTTGCTAGAACTCTTCCCAACCACCCGCGTTGGCAGCCAACGTCGGCTCGATGCGCGGTGACAGCACCGCCGGGCGTCTCACCGGCGTGACCGAGGCCGCTACCGCCGCAAGCGCGCGCGGCACCGATACGGCTGCCGCGGCTGCCCCGGTGCGGAACACCGACACCGCTTCGGTCAGCAGGTTGGCCTGCTCTTCCATGGAACGCGCTGCGGCGCTGGCCTCTTCCACCAGCGCGGCATTCTGCTGGGTGGTCTCGTCCATCTGCACCACGGCCTGGTTGACCTGCTCGATGCCCGAACTCTGCTCCTGCGAGGCGGCGGAAATGTCGGCCATGATGTCGGTCACGCGCTGCACCGACGCCACGATCTCGCCCATCGTGGTGCCTGCCTGGCGGACCAGCGCCGATCCATCGGCCACCTTGCCAACCGAATCCTCGATCAGGCCCTTGATCTCCTTGGCCGCACCGGCCGAGCGTTGTGCCAGCGTGCGCACCTCGCTGGCCACCACGGCAAAGCCCCTGCCCTGCTCGCCGGCACGAGCGGCTTCCACTGCAGCGTTAAGCGCCAGGATGTTGGTCTGGAATGCGATGCCATCAATGACAGAAATGATCTCGGCAATCTTCTTCGAGGAGGCTTCGATGGCCGACATGGTGGTCACCACCTGTCCGACTACCTCGCCGCCCTGCGAGGCAACGCCATGCGCGCCGATGGCAAGCTGGTTGGCCTGGCGGGCGTGCTCCGCATTCTGCTTCACCGTGGACGTCAGCTCCTCCATCGATGCGGCCGTTTCTTCAAGGTTTGCCGCCTGCTGCTCGGTGCGCCGCGACAGATCAGTGTTGCCCGACGCGATCTCGCCTGCCGCCAGGGTGATGCTGGACGCACTGGTCTGGATATGTCCCACGATCTGCTTGAGCTGATCGACCGTGGCGTTGCAGTCATCGCGCATGCGCGCGAAGACCCCATGGAAGTCGCCCTGCATGCGCACGGTCAGGTCACCGCGCGAGATCGCCTGCAACAGGGTCGACACCTGTACCAGATTCTCGTCGGTGGTCTGCATCAGCCGATTGAGCCCGGCCACCATCTCGCGGAAGTCGTAGGCGAAGCGATCTTCGTCACCGCGCAGGCTGAAGTCACCGGCGGCTGCGGCCGTCGCCAAGCGGCGGATCTCACCGTTGATCGCCGACAGGCTGGTCTTGGTTTCGTCCATGGCCTGGGTGATTGCGGCCTTCTCGCCCGGCAACGGATCCATGTCCACTGACAGATCACCGCGGGCGTAATGCTTCATCACCTCGATCAGGCGGTTCTGCACCTGCAAGTGAGAGCCGACCAGCGCATTCGTCTCGTGCACCATGCGCCCGTAGTCGCCGGGGAAGGCACTCTCATCCATGCGGTAGCTGAGGCTACCCGCATCGTGCTGGCGGGCCAGCTCGCCCTGCGCCGCCATCACCGACTGCAACTGCGCCTGCATGCGCTGCATCGACCTGAGCAGCTGGGTCACCTCATCGTTGCCGGACGCGTCGATGCTGCTGTCCAGGCGGCCACCGGCAATACCGTCGGCCAGCTTCACCGCCCCTGCCAGCGGACGGGTCAGGCTGCGGGTAATCGCCCATGCCGCCAGCGAGCCCAGCAGCAGACTCATCACACCGAACACGATCGACAACGTACCGGTCCATGATTCGGTCGCGCGGTACTCCTCGCGGCTGCGTGCTGTCAGCGCCTCCTGATGCCGCAGCAGGGTCGAGATGGCTTCATTCCAGGCCGTCGCCAGGCCATGTTCGGCCAGCAGTTCCTTGGCCGCGCCGTCGAAATCGCCGGCCTTCATGCGCTCATGCAGGTGCTGGGTGGAAACGTCGGTGGCCTTGCGTGCCGCCTCGATCTTCGCCACCAGGGTATCGCCGGTGGCATCACGTGGAATCTTGATGTACTTGGCCCAGATACCATCGTAGGTTTGCGACAGCTCCTGCGCCTTCTGATAATCCTTGTCGAAATCCTCGCCGCGCTTGATCACCATCAGCCGGCGATGCATCAGCACCGCGTTGTTGGTATCCAGCATGTCGTTCAACAGCCGCATCTTCACCATGTTGACGTCCACCACTTTCTCGAACTGGGCGGACTTCAGGTGATTTCCGTACAGCACGAGGCCAACGATGGCCACGATGAACAGCAGCAGCAGACCAAACCCGGCACCCAGCCGGGATCCCACTCGGAGGTTGCGTAAGGCGAGCATCTCAATTCCCTTGATCGTGGCCGTACGAACGGTGGCGGCGCAGGAGAGGGAAACTTTATGGGTCGATATTATTATATCGATCCAAAACTATGGAACTGTGCAGACAGGCGTGAAGAACACATTTAATGGAGGTGGTTATTCCTGCTGGGCATGTCGATGTACGAGCATGGCAATCGCAATCATCACGCCGCGCTCACGACGCGCGACCACAGATAACGTCTTCCGTTCGAAATTGCCATCAGAGCTGCAATCTGGCATTTGCCATCGCAGGGCTACCCGCGCTGCTGCAACCTCATCCGAACATCCCCCAACGCTGGCACAGTGCAGGAGAACTCTCTGCCGATCTGCTGGAAGCCATCCCTCCAGCAATAGAGCCTGTTGTCCTCGGCCACGACAGATACAAGCCGCATCAGCAGCCACTCGTCGGATTCATCACCACCGTCGTCCAACTCAAAAACAAGCAGAGTTTCCTCAGCGACGTCTACAGGCGGGCAAAATTCTGTATCGCCCAGGTAATCCACGAGTTCCCGACCCTTGATGATTTCGACCCTGATGAAGGGGTCCAGATCCCCTTGGGCTCCGCTGCCACTGATCTCCCACTTGTTGACCTTCAAGTCAATGAAACTGCAATCATTGAGACTCTCGTCGCTCTGGAAATAGGAGACGGGAAGGTCACCCCATGCTGCACGTAGCCACACGCTGCGCTGAGGCAAGACGATCGAGGAGTGCATGGAAATTGCGTACTTTCTACTCATGCCTATCCACGGAAATTGACTCCCAGGACGGGGCGACGGAAATTTCCTCAAGATACCCCTCAAGGTCTCTGAACGGAGAGACCCCTACCGCAGCCAAGGAGAACCACACGGCATCACACTCGTCGCAGACAAATATCTGAACGCCGCGCTCCTTTACTTGAGCTTTCAACACCTCACCCTGCTCACAACGGGGACAGATCAAACAACCCCCATCGCACCGGAGACGCAGATACAACGTTACTGACCATGCCAGAAACAATTTCCCAGACCTTTCTCGCCGATGATACAGGATGAGAAACTATTTCTATCACCCAGCCAATCATCACTGACAGTGGAAGTTGAGCGCGCCCGAGGGGTTCCTGCTGCCGATGGCACCAATCAATTAATAAGAAGAAGACTTCGGGCGAACTCTCTACCAGCTGCTGGCCCTGCTATTGGGGATGGGTCACATCGTTTTCTTCCCTGCAAACCGGCGCGCGCCACGACGGGAGTGCCGAGCACCTTGACTCAGCGAAGAAGTATGCGAAACCCCAGCATGGGTCCCAGAGCATCCGGCGCTCAGCCGTGCCCAACGCACAGGAAACGACGCTACAGTCGACATATGACGCTTGTCCTGCAGATTGAAGGCCGTGCCATTCACGACATCCCTAGCCTGTACGCGGAGATCAACCGCGTGTTCATGGCCGACGAGGGCTGGCAGCTCGGGCCAAGCCTGGACGCGCTGGACGACCTGCTGCATGGCGGCTATGGCGCGCTGGCCGGCCAGGCACAGGCCACACTGATCTGGCGCGACATCGCCCACAGCCGCACGGCGCTGGGCGTGGAGGCCACCTGCCAGTGGCTGCAGTCCAAGCTGGAAGCCCCGGGCGCCGTCAACACGCGGGCCATTGCCCTCCAGCTGGACGCCCTGCAGCGGGGCCAGGGCCAGACCTACTTCGAGATCGTGATGGAGATCTTCGCCAGCCACCGGCGGATCACCCTCATCCCGGCCTGACTGCGTGCCCCGCACGGGCAATACCCGCCAACCGCAGCGGCGTCCACCGGCCCCAGCAGTTACCATGGACGGCCCTGTACCAGCTCCGCTGCCGCCGCCTTCCGGCGCGGCCGGACGCCCTGATCCACGAGTCCCATGTCCAAAGACAAGTCCGCCGAACACACCCCGCTGATGAAGCAGTTCTTCGCAGCCAAGTCCGACTATCCGGACCTGCTGCTGTTCTTCCGCATGGGCGACTTCTACGAGCTGTTCTACGACGACGCCCGCAAGGCCGCGCGCCTGCTCGACATCACCCTGACCCAGCGCGGCAGCTCCGGCGGCGCGCCGATCCCGATGGCCGGCGTGCCGGTGCATGCCTACGAGGGCTACCTGGCACGGCTGGTGGCGCTGGGCGAGTCGGTGGCGATCTGCGAGCAGATCGGCGATCCGGCGCTGGCCAAGGGCCTGGTCGAGCGCAAGGTGGTACGCATCGTCACCCCCGGCACCGTCACCGACGAAGCGCTGCTGGACGAGCGCCGTGACACCCTGCTGATGGCGCTGTCGCGCACGAAGCAGGGCTACGGCCTGGCCTGGGCCGACCTGGCCGGTGGCCGCTTCCTGGTCAATGAAGTCGAGACCGACGACGCGCTGGAAGCCGAACTGGCCCGACTGGAACCGGCCGAGCTGCTGGTGCCCGACGAGGAGAACTGGCCCGACTTCCTGCGCCAGCGCACCGGCGTGCGCCGCCGCGCGCCGTGGCTGTTCGACGCCGACAGCGGCCGTCGCCAGCTGCTGAACTTCTTCAAGCTGCATGACCTGAGCGGCTTCGGCATCGATGACAAGCCGCGCGCCACCGCTGCCGCTGGCGCCCTGCTCGGCTATGTCGAGGAAACCCAGAAGCAGCGCCTGCCGCACCTGACCTCGATCGCGATGGAAACTGCCGGCGAGGCGATCGCGATGAACGCCGCCACCCGCCGCCACCTGGAACTGGATACGCGCGTCGACGGTGATACCCGCAACACCCTGCTGGGCGTGCTCGACAGCACGGTGACGCCGATGGGCGGCCGCCTGCTGCGACGCTGGCTGCATCGCCCGCTGCGCCTGCGCGAGGTGCTGGTGCAGCGCCACCATGCGGTGGAAACCCTGATCGACCGCGGCAGCGACGCTGACATCCGCGAACAGTTCCGCCGCCTCGGCGACCTGGAACGCATCCTCACCCGCGTTGCACTGCGCTCGGCGCGCCCGCGTGACTTCTCCACCCTGCGTGATGGCCTGGGCCTGCTGCCGGCCGTGCGCGAGGTGCTGGCGCCGCTGGATTCGCAGCGCCTGCAGGCGCTGCACGCAGCGCTGGGCGAGCATGACGAGTGCGCGCAGCTGCTGGCCAGTGCGATCGCAGAAATGCCGCCACTGAAGCTGAGCGACGGCGGCGTGCTGGCCGATGGCTTCGATGAAGAGCTGGACGAGCTGCGCCGCCTGTCCACCCATGCCGACCAGTTCCTGGTCGACCTGGAACTGCGCGAGCGCGAGAGCAGTGGCATCCCCACCCTGAAGGTGGGCTACAACCGCGTGCACGGTTACTACATCGAAATCAGCAAGGGCCAGTCCGACCGCGCGCCGGTGCACTACACCCGCCGCCAGACGCTGACCAATGCCGAGCGCTACATCACCGAAGAACTGAAGGCCTTCGAAGACAAGGTGCTGTCCGCGCGCGACCGTTCACTGTCGCGCGAGAAGTACCTGTACGAGCAGCTGCTGGACACCTTGGGCGGCCAGCTGGAACCGTTGAAGCAGTGCGCCGCGGCGCTGAGCGAACTGGACGTGCTGGCCGCCTTCGCCGAACGCGCGCAGGCGCTGGACTGGGCGCGACCGGAACTGCAGGCCGAGCCCTGCCTGAAGATCGAACGCGGCCGCCATCCGGTGGTCGAGGCGGTGCGCGAGCAGCCGTTCGAGCCGAACGACCTGGACCTCCATCCAGACCGTCGCATGCTGGTCATCACCGGCCCGAACATGGGCGGCAAGTCGACCTACATGCGGCAGAACGCGCTGATCGTGCTGCTGGCCCACATCGGCAGCTTCGTGCCGGCCAGCCGCGCGCTGATCGGGCCGATCGACCGCATCCTGACCCGCATCGGCGCCGGAGACGACCTGGCCCGCGGGCAGTCGACCTTCATGGTCGAGATGGCCGAAACCAGCTACATCCTGCACCACGCCACCGCGCATTCGCTGGTGCTGATGGACGAGATCGGCCGCGGCACCTCCACCTACGACGGCCTGGCCCTGGCCGACGCGGTGGCCCGCCACCTCGCCTACCAGAACCGCTGCTACACGCTGTTCGCCACCCACTACTTCGAGCTGACCGCGCTGGCCAACGAGCAGCACGAAGGCGGCCGCAGCGGCATCGCCAACGTGCACCTGGACGCGGTCGAGCATGGCGAAGCGCTGGTGTTCATGCACGCAGTGAAGGATGGCCCGGCCAACCGCAGCTTCGGCCTGCAGGTGGCCGCGCTGGCCGGCCTGCCGCGCGCGACCGTGGCGCAGGCCCGTCGTCGCCTGGCCGAGCTGGAGCAGCGCGGCGGTGAAAGCCACGCCGCTGAACTGGCACCGCAGGCGCTGGATGCACCGCAACAGTTCGGCCTGTTCGCCGCGCCGGCCAGCAAGGCGCAGGAAGCGCTGGCCACGATCGATCCGGACGAGTTGACCCCGAAGCAGGCACTGGAAGCCCTGTACCGGCTGAAGGCACTGCTGTAGGCACATCTGGCCAGGGGGCACCATGCCCCCTGGAAGCTACCGCGAAGAATCCTGCATACTCGGCCACGCGGACCGCCACAGGGGAGCTGGGCGCCGTTCCGCACAATCACTGGAAATGCGATCCCAGCGGCATGCAATGGGGCCGGGCAGCATGCCGCCGCATCGAAGCGAGGGGATTCGATCACGAGGGAACGAACATGCGGCGTATGGTTCTAGCGTTGTTGCTGGTGTGTGGCGTGGCCGATGCACAGGAATTCGTAAGCAGCGAGCGTACCTACGACGAACGCCTGCGGGGTGCGCGGGTCGCGGCGCTCGGCGATGATCTGTTTGGTGACTCCCTCAACAGGAAGGATGGCGCGCTGCAGTTCTCGCAGACCGATGTCGTCGTGCCGACCAGCAGCGGAATGCGGGTCGCATTCACACGCACAACGCCGAAGCAGAAACAGGGACTGGATCGCGCTGCCGCTCCGCTGGGGGCGTCCTGGGAAATCGATGCCCCCTACATGATGGGCTCCTACGATCAGCGCCGGGGCTGGAATGCGGTGGGCGGCGGCCGCTGCAGCGGCAGCAACCTGTCCCCGACCGAGTGGGTGGGCCCGTCACCGGACTTCAACACCCGGGTCATCCCGAAGCATACCTATTGGAGCGGCATCTTCATCAACCTCCCTGCGGTCGGTTATGAATCCCTGTTGCTGAAGGAAGCAGGGGCAAGCCTGCCCCAGGACGGGGCAACCTACATTGGCACCTCGGCCAGCCAGTGGCGCGTCAGCTGCCTGCCCGCCATCAGGAATGGAACCGGCGAAGGCTTTGTCGTGCGGACCACCGATGGCACCCGTTACTTCTTCGACTGGATGGCGGTCCGTGACCAGCACGACGTGCTGGCCAACGAGTACTACCGTGATGGCAATGGCAATGGCACATCGCAGCCCTACCTGCTGGTTCCGGTGGTCGATGTCTTCCTCTACGCGACACGTGTCGAGGACCGCCACGGCAACTGGGTCAGCTACAGCTACGACAGTGCCAACCCGACCCGCCTGCTGGCGATCATTTCCAATGACGGAGCCCGGATCGACATCGACTATGACGCGCAGGGCAAGATCGGTGCCGTCCGGGCCGGAGATCGCACCTGGCGCTACAACTACGTCGACAGCTACTGGGGACGCACGCTCAATGAAGTCGTGCTTCCCGACCAGTCGCGCTGGACCTTCTCCACCGACCGCCATGTCGGCGCGATGCCGTGGACGATGGTGCCCCCCGTCCTGAATCCAGGCTTCTACATGAATTCCTGCGCGCAGAATGCAGCCGGATTCCGCTCGGAAGATGCCGGCGACCCGGCCTACAACGATGTGATCACCATGCGCCATCCCAGCGGCGCGCAAGGAGTGTTCTCGCTTCGCCAGTTGATCCACGGATCGGACAACACGCCTGGCAGCTGCGGCATCATCGGCACCAGTTCCTCCAACTTCGGGTTTGGCTCATTCGGCATTCCCAACGCCTACATGGCCAAGTCGCTGGTATCCAAGACCCTGTCCGGGCCCGGCATCCAGCCCGCCTCCTGGACGTACACATACTCACCGCACTGGTCATTCACCGGTGGCTGCACCTCCAACTGCGTGTCAACCACCTGGGAGAACCGGCCTGACGGCGTGCAGGCCGAGTATGTCTTCGGCAACGACTACACCGCCAACATCGGCGACCTGCAGATCGAGCGCCTTCGCCGTGCCGGCGTGGTGGTACAGGAAACCCGGTATGTGAAGGCAGGCGCATCCGCTGCCTATCCCGCACGCTACGGAACGCAGCTGGCGCCACGCGGGAATCCGCTGACCACCCAGATCCGGCCAATGCAGGATACCCAGCTGCGCCGGGACGGGATGCTCCATCGTCGTTATGTGGATGCCTTCGACGGCCTGGCACGCCCGGTGCGCATCGTCGAATCGAGCACCGCTGGCCCATGACCGGAGCATGTCGGGGCGCGAGCCGCGGGGCGACCGGAACAAGGCTCCGGCAATGAATTTCCGACAATCGATAGACAAAAACTATAGAAATGAATGATTCATTCGATTATTCATTTCATCTGGCCCTAGCTACAGTCGAGTGAAGATGTTTTCCCACGTCTTCACCGCCACCAGGAGCCAGCCGATGAGCCAGTCCGACAACAACAACGCCAAGTGCCCGTATCACACCGCCCCGTCGCCGGAGCAGGGCGCCGAGCAGCAGCGCGAGCTGAGCACCACGCCCAAGCAGAAGCACGGCGATGACCCGGTCACGCCGATGACCACGGCCTTCGGCGCACCGGTGGTGGACAACCAGAACAGCAAGACCGCCGGCCCGCGCGGCCCGCTGCTGATGGAGGACGTGTGGCTGCTGGAGAAGCTGGCCAACCTCAACCGCGAGATCATTCCCGAGCGCCGCATGCACGCCAAGGGCTCGGGCGCGTTCGGTACCTTCACCGTCACCCACGACATCAGCAAGTACACCCGCGCCAAGCTGTTCGAGAAGGTCGGCAAGCAGACCGAGATGTTCGCCCGCTTCACCACCGTGGCCGGCGAGCGTGGCGCCGCCGACGCCGAGCGCGACATCCGCGGCTTCGCGCTGAAGTTCTACACCGAAGAAGGCAACTGGGACCTGGTGGGCAACAACACGCCGGTGTTCTTCCTGCGCGACCCACGCAAGTTCGCCGACCTCAACAAGGCGGTCAAGCGCGATCCGCACACCAACCTGCGCAGCGCGCGCAACAACTGGGATTTCTGGACGCTGCTGCCCGAAGCCCTGCTGCAGGTGACCGTGGTGATGAGCGACCGCGGCATCCCGCGCAGCTTCCGCCACATGCACGGCTTCGGCTCGCACACCTACAGCTTCACCAACGCCGACAGCGAGCGCTTCTGGGTCAAGTTCCACTTCGTCAGCCAGCAGGGCATCGAATCGCTGACCGACGCACAGGCGCAGATCCTGGTCGGCCATGACCGCGAAAGCCACGGCCGCGACCTGTTCGCCGCGATCGAGAAGGGTGACTTCCCGAAGTGGAAGCTGTTCATCCAGGTCATGCCGGAGCTGGAGGCGGAAACCTATCGCGTGCATCCGTTCGACCTGACCAAGGTATGGCCGAAGAGCGACTTCCCGCTGATCGAAGTGGGCCAGTTCGAACTGAACCGCAACCCGGTCAACTGGTACCAGGACGTGGAGCAGTCGGCATTCGCACCGAGCAACCTGGTGCCGGGCATCGGCCCCTCGCCGGACAAGATGCTGCAGGCGCGCCTGTTCGCCTACTCCGATGCGCAGCGCTACCGCCTGGGCGTGAACCACCACCAGATTCCGGTGAACGCCGCACGCTGCCCGGTGCACAGCAACCACCGCGACGGTGCGATGCGCGTGGACGGCAACT
This sequence comes from Stenotrophomonas sp. 59, assembly GCF_030291095.1. Classification (NCBI taxonomy): domain Bacteria; kingdom Pseudomonadati; phylum Pseudomonadota; class Gammaproteobacteria; order Lysobacterales; family Lysobacteraceae; genus Stenotrophomonas; species Stenotrophomonas sp. 59. Next base: position 1,334,025 of record NZ_CP127408.1, on the reverse strand, counting down.
ACGGTGGCCTGCCGCACTACGAGCCGAACAGCTACGGCCAGTGGCAGGAGCAGCCGGAGTACCGCGAGCCGCCGATGAAGATCCGCGGTGACGCCGACTTCTGGAACTTCCGCGAAGACGACGCCGACTACTTCAGCCAGCCCGGTGCTCTGTTCCGCAGCTACAACCAGGCGCAGAAGGACCGCTTGTTCGCCAACACCGCCCGTGCCCTGGGCGATGCGCCGGACTTCATCAAGCAGCGCCACATCGACAACTGCAGCAAGGCCGACCCGGCCTATGGCGCCGGCATTGCCGCGGCCCTGAAGGCCCTGGCCACCCAGCCGTCGGATCCGTTCAAGCCGGCCCAGCCGGAAACCGACTTCCCGGCCGCCACCCCGGGCGCGGAAGACATCGAGCTCTGATCGCCCTGCCCCGCGTACGGCACGCCGCCTCCCTCTGGGGCGGCGTCGCCGTTTTAACGGTCCGCGTCGTATCGTCAGCACGCCCAAACCCAATCAAGGAGCCCACTGATGAGCCTGACCGATGAACTTCTCTCCAAACTGCAGGGCGCCCCGCTGCAGCAGGTGTCGCAGCAGCTCGGCATCAGCGACACCCAGGCCTCCGGTGCGATCAGTGCCGCACTGCCGGTGCTGATGGGCGCGCTGGGCAACAACGCCTCGCAGCCGCAGGGCGCGCAGGCGCTGCTCGGCGCACTGCAGAACAACCACAGTGGGCTGGACCTGGGCAGCGTGCTTGGTTCGGTGCTGGGCAGCGGTGGCGGTGGTGCCGCCAGCGACGGCGCCGGCATCCTCGGCCACATCTTCGGTGGCAGCCAGCAGAAGGTGGAAACCGGCCTGGCCCAGGCCACCCAGCTCGACAGCGGCCGCACCAGCCAGCTGCTGCAGATCCTCGCACCGATCGTGATGGCCTTCCTCGCCCAGCGCCTGGGCGGCGGCCAGGCCGATGCCGGCTCGCTCAGCCAGGCGCTGGGCCAGGAGAAGCAGCAGGTACAGCAGCAGGGCGGTCTCGCCGGCGGTCTGCTTGGCAGCCTGCTGGACCAGGACGGTGATGGCCAGCTGGGTATGGGCGACCTGCTGAAGCTGGGCGGCAACCTGCTGGGTAGCAAGCGCTGACGGAAGGTGTCGCCGGGCATGGCCCGGCGCTACCGGGCGTCGCGTTGATCGATATCCGCCGATCGCATGATCGGAATTTCCATGGGTAGCGCCGGGCCATGCCCGGCGGCTTACCGATTGCCCGCCTTCAGCCGCTCCAGGATCGGTGCGAACAACGGCGCCTGCATCGAACGCGGCGGCGCCACGGCCTTGCCTTGTTCCTGCGCCTGCCAGTAGGACCACGGCAACGGGCCGTCACCCAACTCATAGTCCATGCCATCCCAGCCATCCTCGCGGAAGGCATAGAAGGCCCAATGCACCTTCTCCTGCTCCAGCACCTGCAGCACGTCCTGCAGGTAGCGCTGGCAGTCGGGCCAGCGCCGCATGCAGCCGAACTCGCCAACCACCATGCGGTTGGCCCCCACGCCATGCGTCTTCGCCCAGTCCATCGGCTGTTGCAGGTAACTGCGGACACGCGTGGCATCCCAGCGTTCGCTGTGCTCGCCAAACGGCACCACGCCCGGGTAGCGATACGGCGTGGTGCGCTTCTGGTTCGGCGCGCTGGTGGCGGCATACGGCTCATACATGTGCACGCTGTACAGCAGTTTCGCGTCTGCCAGCGGCGCCGGCCAGTAGTTGAAACCGTCGGCAGCGGCGTACCAGCCGGCATCCAGCATCAACGGCATGTCCGCATCGACCGCGCGGATGCTGGCAATCAGTTCCGAATAGAAACGACGCAGATCGCGCGGCCCGTCCTGCACACCGGTGTACCACTGGCGCATGGCCTCTGCCGGAGCATGCTCGGCCAGGCCAGCACCGTATTCGGGAACCGGTTCGTTGATCAGGTTGTAGGCGGCCAGCGCGGGATGGCCCTTCAATGCCGTGGCGAGGTCGTTCCAGAAGCGCCGGGCGGGAACGTGGTTGTCGAAGGACTGCCACAGGCGCGGGTCGACCTTGTCGCCGTTGTGCTGCTTCCAGCGCAGCAACGGCAACGACAAAGGGGTCAGCACCACCTTCAACCCGGCCGCGTCGGCATCATCCAGCACCCGCCGCAGCGTGGCCAGGTCGGCCGGAACCAGGCCACGGTAGTCGTCGGCATTGCCGATCAGGAAGTCACGCCCGCCCTGCCCCTTCCATTTGTCGGGGACCAGGCGCACCCAGGTCGCGCCGGTCGCGCGCAGGGCATCGAAGTAGGCCCGGTCGGGCGGCGACATGTTCATGCTGTTACCGCCGCGTTGCGGAGCATCCCAGAAGGTGATGTCGGCGGCGTACACCGGGGCGGTGGCGAGGGTCAGGCACAGCAGGCTGTGGCGCAGGAACATTGCGATCTTCCATGACAGGATGTTCCGACCCTGCCGGAGGTCTACCCAACAACGGCTGACCGGAACCTTGCCCGCCGGGCATGGCCCGGCGCTACCGACGGTATTCCGCACACACGGCATCCGCCATGCATGGCGGATGCGTCAATGCGTCAAAGCGCGTCCAGATCGCCCAGCGCACGGATCAGTCGCCGCGCACGCTTGTCCGGCTTGTGCTCCGGTGGCTGGAAGCCGTCGCGCGCCGCGATGCGCAGCGCACGCTGCTCCGCACGACGCGCCTTCGAGGCCTCGCTCTCGGCATACAGCTGCTGCGCCGCCGGTGCCGGCCCGCGCTGATCGCTCAGGCCCAGCACCTGGATCTCGAAATGCTCCTCGCCACGGTCCACCTGCAGCTGCTCGCCCACGCGCACCGCGCGCGAGGATTTCGGACGCTGGCCGGCGACGCTGACCTTGCCGGTTTCGATGGCCTGCTTGGCCAGGCTGCGGGTCTTGAAGAAACGGGCCGCCCACAGCCAGATGTCCAGGCGGACACTGGGCGACAGCGGGGAAAGTTCATGCATCGATCTGGACTACTCCGGTGGCTTGTTCAGAGGGCGCGGATGGTCGGGGTCGGTCCGGCAGCCGGTGCCGCCGATCAGGGTCGGCACACCCCCGGACAGATCCTGGCGCTGGCTGCCGACCAGGCATTCGGGGCGGTCGGTCGGCCGCACCTGGGTATCGCCCAGCCGGTCACCTGTCGAACATGCGGCCAGTGTGGCGCCGATCAAGGCCAGCGCCAGAGCCCGCGTCACCTGCAGTCGTTGATGCATTGCCACATCCCGCAAACCGGCTTGGTGCTAGTGTGCGCCTCCCGGGATTCGATCACCACTCCATGGCCAAAGCGCCGCTTGACCTGACCTCCGGCCCGATCGGCCGCAATCTCCTGTTGTTTTCGCTGCCGATCCTGGCGGGCAACATCGCACAGTCGCTGAACGGCTCGGTGAATGCGGTGTGGGTGGGGCGCTTCCTCGGCGAAGCGGCACTGACCGCCACCGCGAACGCCAACAACATCATGTTCTTCCTGATCGGCTCGGTATTCGGCTTCGGCATGGCCTCGACCATCCTGATCGGCCAGGCCATCGGCGCGCGCGACATCGCCCAGGCGCGGCGCGTGGTCGGCACCAGTGCCACCTTCTTCATTGGCCTGTCGGTGATCATCGCCATCGCCGGCTGGTTCATGGCACACCCGCTGCTGGCGGCAATGGGCACGCCAGCCGCCTCGCTGCCGCTGGCCGAGGCCTACCTGCGGATCATCTTCCTGGCAATGCCGACGCTGTATGCGTTCGCCTTCCTCACCGCCGCGCTGCGCGGTGCCGGCGATTCGCGCACGCCGTTCCGCTTCCTGATGGTCTCGGTGGCGCTGGACATCGTGCTGAACCCGGTGCTGATCTTCGGCATGGGGCCGTTCCCCGCGCTGGGTATCGCCGGTTCAGCCTGGGCCACGCTGGTCGCGCAGACGCTGTCGCTGGCCGGCCTGCTGCTGTACATGCGGCACAAGCGCCACACGCTGTGGCTGGGCCGTGCCGACATGCGCTTGTTCAAGCTCGACCTGACCATCCTCAAGGCGCTGGTGGTCAAGGGCGTGCCGATGGGCCTGCAGATGGTGCTGATCTCGCTGTCGGTGATCCTGCTGATGACCATGGTCAACCAGTACGGCACCGACACCGGCGCGGGTTACGGCGCCGCGCTGCAGCTGTGGAACTACCTGCAGATGCCGGCGATGGCGATCGGTGCAGCGTGCTCGTCGATGGCCGCACAGAACGTCGGTGCGCAGCGCTGGGACCGCGTGCGCGGCACCGCGCGCCAGGGCGTGCTGTTCAACTTCCTGCTGACCGGCGCGCTGATCCTGCCGCTGGTGGTGTTCGACCGGCAGCTGCTGGCGCTGTTCCTGCCACCGGCCAGCCAGGCGCTGGACATCGCCCGCCACCTCAATCACGTGGTGATCGGCTCGTTCCTGTTCTTCGGTGTCAGTTTCGTCATCTCCGGCGTGGTGCGCTCCACCGGCGCGGTGATTCCGCCGCTGCTGATCCTGGCCGGTTCGCTGTGGGGCGTGCGCGTGCCGTTCGCCGAACTGCTGCAGCCGTACTGGGGCGCCGATGCGATCTGGTGGAGTTTCCCGGTCAGCTCGTTCGTGTCGATGCTGCTGTCGCTGGCGTATTACCGCTGGGGTGGCTGGCGCAAGGCGAAGATGATCGGCAAGCCTTCGCACGCCGAGGAACTGGCCACGCCGTCGGAGATTCCGGCTTGTCCGCCGTCGCCGGTGGCCGACCCCGACGCCGCGCTGGATGCCACTCCGCCGCGGTAATGCCGGCCGCTGGTGATTGCCACGGTAGTGCCGGCCGCTGGCCGGCAACGTCAAACCTCTCCAGAAGCATCACACAACAGCCGGCCAGCGGCCGGCCCTACCGCTTCTTCTTCGCCGCGTTAAACTTCGCCGCCGCACGCAACAACGCCTTCAACGCCGCGGCATTGGGCATCGCACCTTCATGGATGTCGATCGCACGCCGCGTGTTGCCGTCCAGGCTGGCGTTGAACAGGCCCTTCGGATCGGCCAGCGCCGCACCGTTGGCGAAGGTGAGCTTCACCGCCTGCTTGTAGGTCTCGCCGGTGCACAGGATGCCGTTGTGCTCCCACACCGGCGTGCCACGCCACTTCCAGGTTTCCTGCACGTCAGGCAACGCCTCATGGATCAATACACGCACGCGGGCCAGTGTCTGGCCACGCCAGTCACCCAGTTCGGCGATGCGGGCGTCGATCAGGGTGGAGGCAGGAGTGCCCGCGTCGGCGGGGTCAGGCGAATGGATGGCCATCAGCGGTTCTCGTCGGCAAGGAGATCGTAACAGTCGACTTACATGCGTTCTCCAGGCAATGCGGCCGCCTGGCGCACCCAGTCGAGGAACTGTGCCTCATCCCGCACGCCATCCTGCTCGATGTGCAGGTAACGCGTATCGGCACTTTTGGACGGCTCCGGCGGCACCGGCCTCAGCGCGGCGCCGCGGAAAAACGCGACCTTTATGTAGCGGGTGAAGCAATGGAAGCTGAGGAACCAGCCTTCGCCCCTGGCCACCGCGTACATCGGCGAGTTCCACTTCACCGCCTTGTGCACGCCGGGTACGGCCTGTTCGATCAGCGCATCCAGCTGTTCGCCGATCGGACGTTTCCAATCAGGCATGGCGGCAATGTAGGCCTGCACCGGGGCATTGCCTTCGCCCTTGGCGATCTGCGGGTTGCCGCCGGACAGCAGCGTTGGGGCGGCGGAGGGTGCGGTTCGCTTGGCGGGCATCGCACGGCACGTCCATCGGGATGATGCCGGCAGCCTAGCGCGACGCGCGCCTGCTGGTCACGGCGCGGTGCGCCATCGGCTCAGTCCGCCTGCCCCGCGCGGAACTGGCGCCACTCCGGCAGTTTGCGGTGGCGGCGCAGCGAGCGCATCAGGGCCGCCATCACCACGCCGAACAGCGCGCCGGCCAACAGGCCGGCCAGCAACAACAGGGCCAGCGGGCGCTCACTTCCCTGCCACAGCATCAGCCACATCAGCGCGGTCCAGAACAACCCGAACAGCAGGCCCTGCACCAGCGCATTGATGCCGAAGCCGGCCAGGATCGGTGGCGGCAGGGCAATGCCCAGGCGCCACAGCAGGCGGTGCAGCAGCGGCGCCGACTGCACGCGCGCCAGCCCCTTGCCGTCGAGGAAGCGCAATGCCGCCTGGATCACAGCGGGATAGCGCGGGTTGATGTCGTTCATCACCTGATCGTGGCCGATGCGATGCCGGAAACGCAAACGGCCACCCGAAGGTGGCCGTCGCGGCAACAACCGAAGTTGTTTATCAGGCCTTTTCGGCCAGACGGGCAGCCTTGGCGGCAGCAGCGGCAGCCAGGTCTTCCTTGATGCGGGCAGCCTTGCCTTCCAGGCCACGCAGGTAGTACAGCTTGCCGGCGCGGACCTTACCACGACGCTTCACTTCGACCGAGTCGATGATGGCGCTGTGGGTCTGGAAAACGCGCTCGACGCCGTAGCCGTGCGAGATCTTGCGGACGGTGAACGAGGAGTTCAGGCCGGCATTCTTGGTGGCGATGACAACGCCTTCGTAGGCCTGCACGCGCTCGCGGCTGCCTTCCTTCACCTTCACGTTGACGACAACGGTGTCGCCCTGGCTGAACTTCGGCAGTTCACGGGTGATCTGGGCGGATTCGAATTCCGCGACGATGGACTTGTTCAGCTTGCTCATGGGTTACACCGATTCTTGTTCGGGTGGGCGTGTCGTATCGACAACGTAGGCTCATGCAGTCACGGGACTGTGCTGCACGTTTGTTTTGGGTACTGCGCGCGCCGGCCGTGGCTGGCGGAATTGGCCATGATAGCCGATAAAGCCAGCCCTGCGCTAGGGGCTGGCCTTGTGTTTCCGGGCCTGACGGCCCTGTTCCAGCAGTTTGCGGTCGGCCTTGCCCAGCGCTTGTTCATCCAGCAGGTCCGGGCGCCGCTGGGCGGTACGGACCAGCGACTGCTGGCGGCGCCAGGCCGCGATGGCTGCGTGGTTGCCCGAGCGCAGCACGTCCGGCACGTCACCCAGCGGGTGCTGGGCCGGCTGGCTGTAGTGCGGGCAGTCGAGCAGGCCGAGGTCGCCCTCGAAGCTGTCCTGCGCCGCCGATTCCGCGTCGTTCAGGGCACCGTCCTGCAGGCGGGCCACGGCGTCGATGATCACCGCCGCGCCCAGCTCACCACCGGACAGCACGTAGTCGCCGAGAGAAATCTCCTCGTCGACATTGGCTTCCAGGAAACGCTCGTCGATGCCCTCGTAGCGGCCACAGAGCAGGACCATGCGCGGCAGTGCCGCCAGCTCCCGTACCTTGGCCTGGGTCAACGGCGCCCCCTGCGGGCTGAGGTAGATCACCCGTGCCGGGGTCGGATCAGCATCGCGGATCGCCTGCAGGCAGGCCTGCAGCGGCTCGATCAGCATCACCATGCCCGGGCCACCACCGAACGGACGGTCGTCCACCCGGCGGTAGTTGCCTTCGGCGTAATCACGGGGGTTCCAGCCATGCAGGCTGAACAACCCCTTCTCCTGCGCGCGCCCGACCACGCCCAATCCAGCGGACTGGGCGAGGAACTCGGGGAACAGGGTGATGACGTCGAAACGCATGCTCACACTCAGAACTCGGGATCCCAGTCGACCACGACCAGGTTGGCCTCGAAGTCGACCGATTTGACGAAGTCCGGCTGCACGAACGGAATCATCCGCTCGCGGTCGCCACGGACCACCACCACGTCATTGGCGCCGGTGCTGAACAGGTGCGAGACCTGGCCCAGGGCAACGCCCTCGGTGGTCTTCACGTCCAGGCCTTCCAGGTCCACCCAGTAATACTCATCGGGCTTCGGCGGCGGCAAGGCACTGCGGGCCACGTAGATCTCGGTGCCGCGCATCGCTTCGACCGCATCACGGTCCTCGACGCCAGGGAAACGGGCGACCAGGTGCTTGCCGCTGTCGCGGCCACGCACACCTTCAATCGTGGTTTCCACGCCGGACGGGCTGCGCACGATCCACGGCTGGTAACGGAAAATGGCGGAACGTGGCTCGGTCCAGGACTCGAGCTTGATCTCGCCGCGCACACCAAAAGCGCCGACAACCCTGCCCAGCAGGATGCGGCGCTCGATATCTTTCATCTGCTTCAACCAAGAGGGCCACGCCGAAGCGTGGCCCGTCAGGATCAGGCCGCAGCGGCCTGGGACTTGGTCGCTTCCTTGATCAGGTTGCGGACCTTGTCGGTCGGCTGGGCGCCGTTCTTGACCCAATGGTCAACGCGGGCCAGGTCCAGCTCGATGCGCTTCTCGCCGCCCTGGGCGACCGGGTTGTAGAAACCAACGCGCTCGATGTTGCGGCCGTCGCGCGCGCTGCGCACGTCGGTGACGATGATGTGGTAGAACGGACGCTTCTTGGCGCCGCCGCGGGTCAGTCGAATCTTGACCATGGTGTTTTTCCTATTGCCCAGTCGCCAGGATGGCGAGGTAAGCGGGCGATTATAGCGGCAGAGCCCGGCCGAGCCAACCCCGGGGGGGCTTGCCGGGGGTCAGATCCCTTTTGGGACGCAAAAGGGATCTGACCCCAATCCCTGCCAAGGCACCGCCGCCAGCACCGCCCTTCCCTGTTCAGCCAAGGCCTGCGAACCGGGCAGGACATGCCCGTCGATGGCTTCAAGCGCCCACAGGCCGCTGGCATTGCAGGCAAAAGCCGCCTTCACGCCGTCCAGTTCAGCCAACGCCAGCGGCAGCGTGAGCTGCGACCCAGGCCAGTGCCGCTTCAGCAGCGTCTCGGCCGTCCCGCGCAGCGCCGGCGCCTGCGGCCAGAGCAGCCGTTCACCGTCGTGCACGGCCAGGTTCCAGGTGCTGCCCTCGCTGATCTCGCCGCTGGCGGTGACAAACAGGGCATCGTCAAAGCCGGCCGCCATCGCCGCACGGCGCTCGGCAAACAGGCCAAACGTGCCTACATGCTTGATCTGCGGCAGTTCGCGCTGCCAGGCCACGCTGCGCACGCGCTTCGGTGTACTCAGCGCCACCGGCGCGGACACCGCCACCAGCACGTCCACCGGCACGGCGACCAGCGGATTGCGGAAATCGAAGCGGCGCGAGTACACCGTCACTCGCAGTGAGGCATCGGCGAGGCCTGCCTGCTGCAATGCCTGCACCATCCAGGCCTGTACCTGCACCGTGTCCAGCGCGCTGCCGAACAGCTCCCGCGTCGCCTGCGACAGCCGCGCCATATGCAGGCCCAGCCCCTGCACGGCGTTGTCGCGAACCTGCAGCGAGGTGAAATGGCCGTAATTCACCAGCGCGGGCAGCAGATCCTCCACCTGCGCCGGCTGGCCATTGCAGATCACCGTCATCGCAGCAGCGCCTGCGCCTGGTTCCACATACCGCGCAGCACTTCGGCAGCGGGCTCTGCCGGCGCCATCCACGCCGACTGCCCGGCCCAGGCCTGCATCGCGGCCAGGCGGTTTTCCTGCACGGCCTGTTTGCGCATCGGCGCGGTCAGGCCCCGCTGCACCGGGTACGGACGCGGCGCCGGGGTACCTTCCGCGGCGGCGGCGCGCACATAAGGCGTGGCCAGGCCACGGCCCAGGCGACCACTGAACGCACGGGTCGGCCAGGTGTCTTCCGGTTCGCTGGCAGCCAGCCCGTCCGCCCACGCCGACGCAATCGCCGCTTCCGGCGTGCGCAGGAACGCGGTGCCGATCTGCACGGCACTGGCGCCCAGCGTAAGCGCCGCAGCGATGCCGCGACCATCGGCGATGCCACCGGCGGCGATCACAGGAATCTGCAGGTGATCGGCCAGACGCGGCAGCAGCGCGAACAGGCCCACCAGCTGGCGCTCGGCCATCGCCGGATCGAATGAACCACGATGCCCACCCGCTTCCACGCCCTGCGCCACCACGGCATCGGCGCCGGCATCCTGGGCAGCGCGTGCTTCGGACAACGTGGTCGCGCACGCGATCCAGGCGATGCCGGCGTCCTTCAGCTGCTGCACGTGGCGCGGCAGCAACACGCCCATGATGGTCGAGGCCACCGCCGGGCGTGCGGCCAGCAGCGCGGCGAACTGTTCTTCGAAATCGGCGGGCGTGGCGTCGGCTGCGCTCGCTGGCACGTCCGGGCCCCATTGCGCGAGGAAGGCGCGGCTGGCAGCTTCGGCGGCGACATCACGGGTCGGTGCCGGATCGGGCACCCACAGGTTCACCTGCGCCGGGCCGGCCGAAGCGGCGCGGAAATCGTCCATCCAACGACCGATATCGGCCGAAGACGACAGCACCGCACCCATCGCCCCCATGCTGCCGGCGTTGGCCAGCGCAGCCGACAACGGTACGGGGCAGGCGCCGGCCATCGGCGCCAGCAGGACCGGAAGCTGCAATGAAAAACGCCGACAGAAGGTGTCGGCGCGTTCAAGAATCGGCGATGCGTTCACGCGACATACCTGTGGGAGAAGTCACCACCCAGCATACGCCAGTCGCCGAGACCGGATCCGTAGATCCGGTCGCACAGGGATCAGCGCGCCACCACCGCGTAGGTGCGCACCAGCTGGCTGTCCATTTCCTCGTTGAACTGGAAGGTCACGTAGCGCGCGTCGTCTGCGGCGAACTCCACCTCGGCCGCTGCACGGCCGATCTCGGTGCCATCGGCGTCCAGCGCGCGCGCCACCAGCTTGCCCTTGAAGGCCTTGTCGGCCACCACATACACCGCCGCGTCCTTGGAACCCATGCCCCGGCTCTTGCCCAGGGTCACGGTCAGGCCATGTGCGGCCAGGCCCGGATCGGCCTGCAGTGTCACGTTCATGCGCTTGTCCACGCCCTCGCCCAGGCCCGCAACGAAATCAGCCGCCGTGCCACTGATGGCACTGCCGGCCTTCTGCGACACCGAGGTGTCGTCCTTGCATGCGGCCAGGCCCAGGGCCAGGACCATCGCCACGATCACTTTGTTCATGAACATTCCCTTGTCAGATACGGCAGGTAGTCAAGCAATACGGGCCGGGGCACGCAAGTGCCGATCCCGGCACCTGCGTTCGGCCCTCACGTCGATCAACGGAACGGCATGCCACGGCCGCCCATGGCGCCCATCATGCCCTTCATGCTGCGCAGCATGCCCTTCATGCCGCCGCCGGCCATCTTGCTCATCATCTTTTCCATCTGCATGTACTGCTTCATGAGCTTGTTGACGTCGGCCGGGGTCACGCCCGAGCCCTTGGCGATGCGCGCGCGGCGCGAGCCATTGAGCAGGTTCGGGTTGCGCCGTTCCTTCTTGGTCATCGAGCCGATGATGGCGATCATGCGCGGCACTTCCTTGCCCTGGCTGACCTGCTGCTTCAGATGGTCGGGGATGTTGCCCAGGCCCGGCAGCTTGTCCATCAGGCCACCGATGCCACCCATGTTCTGCATCTGCTCAAGCTGGTCGCGCATGTCGTTCAGGTCGAACTTCTTGCCCTTGGCGACCTTCTCGGCCAGCTTGGCCGCCTTGTCCTTGTCGACCTGCTGCTCCACCTGCTCGACCAGCGACAGCACGTCGCCCATGTCCAGGATGCGGCTGGCGATACGGTCCGGATGGAACACATCCAGGCCTTCCGGCTTTTCGCTGACACCGACGAACTTGATCGGCTTGCCGGTGATGTAACGCACGCTCAGCGCGGCACCACCACGGGCGTCACCGTCGGTCTTGGTCAGCACCACGCCGGTCAGCGGCAGCGCGTCGCCGAAGGCCTTGGCGGTGTTGGCCGCGTCCTGGCCGGTCATGGCGTCGACCACGAACAGGGTTTCGGCCGGGTTCACCGCCGCGTGCAGGGCCTTGATCTCGGCCATCATCGCTTCGTCGATGGCCAGGCGGCCGGCGGTATCGACCAGCAGCACGTCGACGAACGACTTGCGTGCATCGTCGATGGCAGCGCGGACGATGGCCTCCGGCTTCTGGTCGGCGCTGGACGGGAAGAACAGCACGCCGACCTGCTCGGCCAGGGTCTTCAGCTGCTCGATCGCGGCCGGACGGTAAACGTCGGCCGAGACCACCATCACCTTCTTCTTGCGCTTTTCCTTCAGGTGCTTGGCCAGCTTGCCCACGGTGGTGGTCTTGCCGGCGCCCTGCAGGCCCGCCATCAGGATGATGGCCGGAGCCGGAACATTCAGGTTCAGGTCGCTGGCTTCAGCACCCATCACCGCGGTCAGCTCGTCGCGCACGACCTTGATCAGGGCCTGGCCCGGGGTCAGCGACTTCAGCACTTCCTGGCCGACCGCGCGCACCTTGATGCGCTCGATCAGGGCCTGCACCACCGGCAGCGCGACGTCGGCTTCGAGCAGCGCGATGCGGACCTCGCGGGTCGCCTCGCGGATGTTCTCCTCGGTCAGGCGGCCACGGCCACGCAGGCGCTCGATGGTGCCGGAAAGGCGCTGGGTCAGGGACTCGAACATGCGGCGCAACCTGTCTGAAAGCGGGGGACAATAAGGCAGACAGTATAACGGGTCCGCCCCTGCCCCCGGGCTGCGACGCCGCGGCCGTCGCCACCACCGCGGGGGTATGCGAAACTGCAACGATGACAATCGTTCTCATCGCCGTCCTGCTGTACCTGGCTGCCAGTGCCCTGCTGGTGCGCGCGCTCGGCCGCGATGGAACCTCTGGCGCGCCCACTTGGCTGTGGCCGGCGCTGCCGGCGATGCTGCTGCACGGCGGCTACCACGTGATGGTCGCGATGCGCACCAACGGCGGCCCGGACATGCACTTCTTCGCCGCCCTGTCGCTGGTCGGCCTGGGCATGGCCTGGCTGACCTCGCTGGTCGGCGCGCGAGGGCGGATGTCGGCGCTGGGCGTGGTGGTGTTCCCGCTGGCTGCCGTGCTGCTGCTGGCCTACCACGGCTACGGCCACGAACCGAGCAAAGTGCTGGGCTGGCGCCTGGCCAGCCATGCCTGGCTGGCGCTGCTGGCCTACGCGACGCTGAGCATCGCCGCGCTGCTGGCGATCATGCTGTGGCTGCAGGAACGTGCCCTGCGCCGTCGTGAATTCCGCCCGTGGCTGCGTGCACTGCCGCCGCTGGCCGACCTGGAATCGCTGCTGTTCCGGGTGATCACCGTCGGCTTTGCGCTGCTCACCCTGACCCTGGTCACCGGCGTGCTGTTCGTCGATGACCTGCTGGCGCAGAAGCTGGTGCACAAAACCGTGCTGAGCGTGCTGTCATGGATCGTATTCGGCGTGTTGCTGATCGGCCGCCGTCGCTACGGCTGGCGCGGAATGAAGGCGGTGCACTGGACGCTGGCGGCGATGCTGTTGCTGCTGCTGGCGTTCTTCGGCAGCCAGTTCGTGATCGAGCTGGTGTTCGGGCATACGCGGTAGAGGCGTGCCGACCAACGGTCGGTACCCGCCCCACAACATCACCTGGCCGGCAAACGGAGCGCCGTAGATCCATGCCATGCGTGGATGCCCCACGCGGTTCAGGGCACTGGCTGGGCCAGGATCTTCCGCACCGAGCGGCCGCTGTTGGTGAGAATGTCATCGACCTGCCAGCAGCCCTGCGCCTGGCGCACCATCGGCAACCGGGTCACGTAGGCAGCCTTCCACACCGAGTACCGCATTTCGACCTGGCCGGTAGTCGCCGAAGTCTCTTTCCAGCTGTAGCGCACCGGGCTGTCGATGTCGCCGTCCTGCGCATCCAGCCACGGATCGGAATCGATCGTGCAGATGCCCTGTTCGCGTTCCTGGCAGGCACGCTCGCCGCGCAGCGCCTTGCTGAAGGCCGGGCTAACCAGTGCAGCCGGCGGCTCCAGCAGATCACCGTTACCGGTCGTCGCCTCGTAGAAGGCGCGGGCCACAGCGGCTGGCTCCTGGCATGCAGGTGCAGCCTGCACGGTGGGGGCCAGCAGCAGCCCGGCGATCATCAACATCCCTGTCTTTCGCATGTTTTCCATTCCTGGAGTGCGGGGACGCCGGGCATGGCCCGGCGCTACCGGAACCGCGTGGGGGTAGCGCCGGGCCATGCCCGGCGAGCGTCCCGCGCGGCAGAGCTTACAGCCCGTAGCGCTCGATCACGTCCAGGTGCGGCTGTCGATCCTGGTCACAGGCCTCGGCCAGGCGCAGCCAGCAATGCGGATGTGGCCACGCCGCGGTTTCCTGCTGCAGGAAGCGATGCAGTGCCAGCGGCGCATGATCCTGCGGCTGCGCAACGGTGAACAGCACACCCGGCAGGGTGCCCTCTTCCACGGCCGGATCGGTCACGGTGTAGTCCGCGCGGCTGTGCGACCACACCTGCCAGCCCTGCGCCTCGGCAGCTTCGACAAAGGCATTCCAGGCCTCTTCGCCCGGGTGCGCGCCATCGATCAGCCAGCTGCGGGCGAAGCCGCCGCGTTCCAGAACATGCACCTGCGCATAGGTCGGGATGAAGTGCTCGCGGGCCTCTTCCTCCTCCGGCGCCGGGTGCACCAGCGCGGCGTCGAACACCACCCAGTCGCCGACCTGCTGGGCACGGTTGGCCGGTGCGTTCTCGACGATGCGTGCGGTCACCGGGCCACTGCGGCGGGCGTAGTACTCCATCGGCTCGCCATTCTCTTCGCTGCGGATGATCACCCAGCCCCACGGTTCTTCGACCACACCCTCCTGGCTGGACAGCTCCATGCCGATCGCCGCCGCCGAGCGACGCACCGCGTCCCAATCCCGCGCCGCGCTGGCGGCGCTCATGTGGTCCCAGTGCGCGGCGTTGGGTTCTTCCAGCAGCTCCACCAGCTGCGCATAGCAGGCCTGTGCTTCGCTGAAGCGGCCGGTTTCCATGTACATGCGCGCCAGCGTGCCACGCGCACCGTGCGAACCTGGCGAGGCGGCCAGCAGCGCCTGCGCGGCCTGCTCCAGCGCCGGCCAGTCGGAAACGCGACGAGCGCGCTGCACTTCGCACCAGTGCGCGAACACCGGCACGCTGCCGCGGTAGGTATCCGCCAGCTGGCGCAGGCCGTCGTCGTCGCCCTGCTCGGTCAGCCAGCGCATCAGCGTGTAGGCAGCCGGGCCATCATCCTGAGCGTGTGTGCGCACGAATCGCCACAGCAATGCGCGCGCTTCCGCCTGTGCACCACAGGCGCTCAACGCGGAAGCGGCCATCTCGGCCAGTGCCTCATCATCCGGCAGCTGCGCCTGTGCCTGCAGCAGCCACTGCGCCTCGCGCTCAGGATCACGCGACTGGTTCTGCTCGCCCTGCTCGTTCAGCCATGCCAGCAGTTCAGCGGCCGGCACCGGCAGAGGTGCGACATCCGGCAAGGCATCGATGCGAGCGGCCAGGCCGGCCACCAGCGCTGCGGCGCCGCGGTCCTGGCGCAGCTGCGTCAGATGGTTACGCGCCAGCTCCAGCTGGCGCTGTGCCACCCAGCGTGCACCGCGCTGCAGGGCCAGCTCCAGGCTCAGCGCGGCCACTTCGATCAGCAGACGGTGCGAGCCGACCTTCGCGAAGTGCTCGATGATGGTGGTGTAGCGCGTGCCCAGGTCCCAGGTGTTGCGCGACGGATCACGCTGGCACAGCGCGGCAGCCGTGTTGGCCCACAGCCGCCAATAGGTCGGGGTCAGTTCGTTCCACGGCACCAGCTGCTGCAGCGCTTCTTCGTCGCGGCCGAGCTGCGCCAGCGCCCAGGCCTTGGACAGGCGGCGCGGCACCGTGCAGTTGGCCGGCTCGTACTCGCCGGACGCGGCGACTTCGGCCTCACGCTTCTCGATCAGCGCCAGCGCCTCTTCGGCGCGGCCCATGCCGAGCAGGATCTTGATCTGCATCTCCGGGAAGCTGTCGAACACTTCCTTGCCACAGGCCTCGATCGCGCCGGACTGCACCTGCAGGTAATCCAGCGCATCCTGGCCGCGGCCATCGTCGAGCAGTGCATCGGCCTTCTCGCAGCTCAGGCACTGGAAGCAGGCCCAGCTTGGATCGATGCGAGCCAGCGTTTCATCGCAGACCTCGATGCGCTCGGGCACCCAGCCCGGGCCATCGATGTTGCCGTAGCAGGCCGCCAGATCCTGGGTCACGCAGATCGACTGCGGGCACTCCAGCGTGTCCTCACGATGCGCGCGTTCGAACAGCGCCACGGCTTCGCCCAGCGCGCTCTCGCCTTCGACGCGGTTGCCGACGCGGTTGCGCAGCGCCCAGTGGCCGACGTAGACGTCGACCCACGGGTTGTCGAGCGCCTTGCCCAGCGCACGCGCCTCGGGCAGCAGTGCGTCGACGCGGTCGACGCGCAGCTCGCTCACCTCGTCGGCGAGGCGGTTCAGCAGGTGCGCGTTCTGCGCCTGGCCTGCCTGGCGCAGGTCACCCTGCAGTTTTTCGACCCAGTTCCAGATGTCCATGGGGTAAGTGCTCCTGTCTAGCGAAGGCTGGATGAGAGGGGGCGGTGCTCAGCGCAGCATCTGCTGCAGGGCACCGGCGATATCGGTGAACGCGCCGTTGAGATCCGGGCCGGGCGTAGCAGTCGCACGGGCCAGCGGACGGCCCTGCGCGGCGACGATGATCTTCAGCGAACGCAGCAGGCGTGCTGCGGCTTCGGCCTGCGGGTGCCCGTCGCGTTGGGCGCGCAACAGCGCCTGCACGGCCGGATTGTCGAGGTTGAGGTACAGCCGCGACGGCGCACGCGATTCGATGCGTGCGGTGAACTGCCGGGCCAGGCGCAGCGCCGCCATTGAAACGCGCTTGTCGTTCTCGTCGTCTTCCAGGCGCTGCTTCAGTTCGGCCTCGCGGTCGGGCACCACCACCACCGGCAATGCCTCCGGGCTGAAGCGTGCCGGCAGCAGCTGTTCACCATCGCCGAGCTGCTCACGCAGCCATGCCAGCTGCGCCTCGTCGAGGCTGTCGTCAGTGCGGAACAGCGCGCGGTTGCCCTGCTCTGTGCCGAGCTCGACCAGGCGCAGGCCCTTGGCCTGGGCCCAGCGGCGCAGGAACGGCACCACCGCATAGCGATGGCCGTGCGCCACCGGCACGCCCATCGCACGGAACAGCATTTCCTCGAAGCCGCCGCCATTGTCGAGGATCACATGCACGGCACCGCGCGCCGGCAACGCACTGGCTGGCAGGTCGCCCTGCGAAGTCGGCACGCGCACGTGTTCCAGCAGCAGGTCGAACAGGCGGTCATCGCACAGCGCTGCGCCCAGCAAGGCCTCATTGTGGCGCGTGAGAACGCGTCGCCAGGCTTCCGGCTGCTGCCGCGCGACGTCGGCCAGGCCATCGATCAGCGCTTCCAGCAGTGCATGCTGCACGGCGCGGTACTGGTCGTCGCGCTGCAGGTCTTCGCGGCTGGCGGTAGGCGTGAGACGCGAGGATTCGATCACCCCGCCGATGAAACCGGCCCAGGGCGGCAGCAGGTCGCGCGCATCGTCGTCCAGCAGCATGCCGCGCACGAACACCGACAGGTTGCGGTTGTCGCTGGTGCCGTAGGTAGCACCGTCCTGCACCCACAGCAGGCCGGTGGCATCGCTGTTGCCATCCGCGCGCAACGGCACGGTGACGATCGGCTCGAAATCGTGCTCGAAGCGCGCAGCGAACTGCAGCGCCTGGCGACGCGCCTGCACCGGATGCACAGCGACGTCGCCCTGGCCACGCCACGGCGGCGGCTCGGGGTTGAGCGCCTCGGCCGCAGCACCGATGAAGATCGGCTCGGACAGCAGTGCGCAGTAGCGGCCCAGCACCTCGTGCAGGCGCGCCTCGTTGGCCAGCGGCAGGAAGTCCGGATGCAGCTCCAGTTCCACCTCGGTACCGACCGCCCGCGCCGGCACTTCACTGACGGTGTACTGCTCGGCGTTGCTGGACACGTACAGATGCCCCAGCTCCGGCGTCTGGTACGAGGTGGTACGCACGCTGACCCTGCGCGCCAGTACGAAGGCCGACAGGAAGCCGAGGCCGAACATGCCGATCAGGCCTTCGTCGTCCTCGCCGCCCTGGCGCAGGCCACGGGTGTAGCCGACGCCGACGGTGGCCAGGTAGTCGTGGATTTCCTGACGGGTCAGGCCGGCACCGGTATCGGTGATGCGCAGCACGCCGGCAGCGGCATCGACCTGCACCGAAATGCGCGAAGGCACTTCGATGCCCGGCTGTTCGATGCGACGGCGGATGATCGAGTCGTGCGCGTTCTGCACCAGCTCACGCAGCGCCACCACCGGGGTGGAGTACAGGTGCTTGCCCAGCACCGTCATCAGTCCATTGAGATCGACCCCGGCACGACGGATTTCGGCGTTGGGGGCGGTGAGCGCGGTGTCCTGCATGTAATCGTTTACTCCTGGGCACGGAAAGACGCCAGAGGGCGCCTTCGTCGAGCGGGAAAAACTAGCACAGTGAAGCTGACCGTTACTGCATTGGACACTTGTAGAGCCGAGCCGATGCTCGGCTGCTGTTCGACCACCCGTCGAGCATGGCTCGACGCTACAAAAAGCAGCCGAGCGTGGGCTCGGCTCTACAGGACGGGTGTTATGCCGCGTCGATCGCCTCGGACAGGCGTTCCACCGCAATCACTTCCATGCCCTTCACCGAACCGCCCTTGGGTGCGTTGGCCTTGGGCACGATGGCGCGCTTGAAACCATGGGTGGCGGCCTCGCGCAGGCGGTCCTCGCCATTGGGCACCGGGCGGATCTCGCCGGACAGGCCAACCTCGCCAAAGGCAATCGTCTTTTCCGCCAGCGGCCGGTCCTGCAGCGAGGACAGCACCGCCAGCAGCACCGGCAGGTCGGCCGCAGTCTCCTGTACGCGGATACCCCCGACCACATTGACGAACACGTCCTGGTCGCCGACCAGCACGCCACCATGACGGTGCAGCACGGCCAGCAGCATGGCCAGGCGGTTCTGCTCCAGGCCGACCGCGACACGGCGCGGGTTCGACAGCGGCGACGCATCCACCAGCGCCTGCACCTCCACCAGCAGCGGCCGGGTGCCCTCGCGGGTGACCATCACGCAGCTGCCGGGCTGGTGCGTGCTGCCACCGGACAGGAAGATCGCCGAAGGATTGGAGACTTCCTTCAGGCCCTTGTCGCCCATTGCGAACACGCCCAGCTCGTTCACCGCGCCGAAGCGGTTCTTGAACGCGCGCAGCAAACGGAAGCGGCTGCCACTCTCGCCTTCGAAATACAGCACCGCGTCGACCATATGCTCGAGCACGCGCGGGCCGGCGATGCCGCCCTCCTTGGTCACATGGCCGACCAGGAACACCGCGGTGCCGGTCTCCTTGGCAAAGCGCACCAAGCGCGCGGCGCTCTCGCGCACCTGGCTGACCGAACCCGGCGCGGCGGTCAGGCTCTCGGTCCACAAGGTCTGCACCGAATCGGCCACGATCAACCGTGGGCCGGCCCTGGAGGCATGCTGCAGGATCGACTCGACGCCGGTCTCGGCCAGCGCGTTGACGCCATCCAGTGGCAGTTCCAGCCGGTGCGCGCGGCCGGCCACCTGCGCCAGCGACTCTTCGCCGGTGACGTACAGCACCGGCAGCTCCGCCGCCATCTTCGCCACTGCCTGCAGCAGCAGGGTGGACTTGCCGATGCCCGGGTCGCCGCCGACCAGCACCACCGCGCCCTCGACCAGACCGCCGCCCAGCACGCGGTCGAACTCGCCGATGCCGGTGCTGACCCGGCGGTGCTCGGTCTGCTCCACGTCCTTCAGTGCGGTGATCTTCGGCGGATCGATCTTGCCCGCCCAACCCGCCCGCCGCGACGCCGGCGCCTTGGCCGCCGCCGCGCTCTCCAGCACGATTTCCGACAGCGAGTTCCAGGCATTGCACTCGGTGCACTGGCCCTGCCACTTGCTGAATTCGGCGCCGCATTCATTGCAGACGTAGGCGGTGCGGGCTTTTGCCATTGGATGATTTCCAGCAACGGGAACAGGCGTGGCAGGATAGCCGAGCCGGGTCGCAGGTGCTGCGACCGCTCAAGTCCCGCCCACCCGCGCCGATAGGGGTCGCGGGCGTGCGCCTTGCGGGCGCCCCTCCCTCCCCCACTGGATTCAACATGACTGGCAGTTACAGTCAGAGCCTGGTCATCATCTCCCTGCTGGTGGCCATCCTTGCTTCGTACACGGCGCTGGACATGGCCGGACGCCTGGCCACGGCCGAGGGGCGCGTGGCCCGCTGGTGGCTGGCCGGGGGCGCGGCGGCAATGGGCCTGGGCATCTGGTCGATGCACTTCATCGGCATGCTCGCCTTCGACCTGCCGATCCCGGTCGGCTACGACCTCGGCATCACCCTGTATTCGCTGGCGGTCTCGATCGGCGCTTCGGCCTACGCACTGTGGCTGGTGTCGCGCCCCAGCCTGCCCTGGCGCCGGCTGCTGGCCGGCGCCGTACTGATGGGGCTGGGCATCGCCACCATGCACTACCTGGGCATGGCCGCGATGCGCATGCAGCCGGGCATCGACTACCACCCCGGCTGGTTCGCCGCCTCGATCGCGGTAGCCATCGGTGCCGCCGGTGCGGCGCTGTGGATTGCCTTCCGCCTGCGCACCGAACAGCGCAACACCATCCTCCTGCGCGCGCTGGCGTCGCTGGTGATGGGGCTGGCCATCGTCGGCATGCACTACACCGGCATGGCGGCCGCGCGTTTCCCCGAAGGCAGCATCTGCGGCGCGGTCGGCAGTGGCGGCATCGATACGCGCTGGCTGGCAGTGCTGGTGATCGTCACCACGGTGGCGACCCTGGGCATCGCCCTGGTGGCCTCGCTGTTCGACCGGCAGATGCGCGTGCGCACCGGGCTGCTGGCCGACTCGCTGGCGCACGCCAACGACAAGCTGATCCAGGCTGCGCTGCATGACCCGCTGACCCAGCTGCCCAACCGCATGCTGCTGCAGGACCGCATCGAGCAGGCCATCGAGAAGGCCCGCCGCCGCAACCACGCGGTGGCGGTGATGTTCTGCGACCTGGACGGCTTCAAGGCGGTCAATGATGCCTATGGCCACCAGCTCGGTGACCGCCTTCTGGTGGCGGTGGCACAGCGCATCGGCGGGCTGCTGCGCCCGCAGGACACCTTCGCCCGCCTCGGCGGCGACGAGTTCGTGATCGTGCTGGCCATCGATATTCCCGACGATGCCGTGGTCGTGGCCGAGCGCATCATCGCTGCCGCGGGCGAGCCGTTCACCCTGGACGCGGCCGAACTGCAGGTCAGCGCCAGCCTCGGCATCGCCCTGTATCCGGATGATGCCGGCAACGAACGCGAGCTGATGGCACACGCCGATGCGGCGATGTACCACACCAAGGAAACCGGCCGGAACGGCTATACCTTCTTTACGCCGTCGATGCAGCTGAGCGCCAACCGCCAGCTGCGCCTGCTGCAGGACCTGCGCAAGGCGATCACGCGCAACGAACTGGTGCTGCATTACCAGCCCAAATTCCCCGCGGCGGGTGCACCGGCCACCGGCGCCGAGGCCCTGCTGCGCTGGCAGCACCCGGAGCTGGGCCTGCTGGCACCGGATGTGTTCATTCCCATCGCCGAACGCAGTGGCCTGATCCTGCCGATCGGCGACTGGGTACTGGACCGCGCCTGCGCGCAGCTGCGCGCGTGGCACGATGCCGGACATGCCGAATGGTCGATGGCGGTGAACCTGTCGCCACTGCAGTTCTCCTCGCCGGCCCTGTTGGACAGCGTGCGCGAGGCACTGGAGCGGCACCGCATCGAACCGGCGTGCCTGACACTGGAGATCACCGAAACCACCGCGATGAAGGACGTTGACGCCAGCCTGGCGATCCTCAACGACCTGACCGCGATGGGCGTGCACATCGCCATCGATGATTTCGGCACCGGTTATTCCAGCCTGCTGTATCTCAAGCGCATGCCCGCCACCGAACTGAAGATCGACCGCGCGTTCGTGCACGACCTGGAGTGCAATGCCGAGGACGCCGCCATCGTCTCATCGATCATCGCGCTGGGCCGCACCCTGCAGCTGCAGGTGGTGGCCGAAGGCGTGGAAACCCAGGCACAGCGCGAGTACCTGAGCGAGCTGGGCTGCGACCAGCTGCAGGGCTACCACCTGGGCCGGCCGATGGACGCCGACGAGTTCCTGCGCAAGGTCGGTTGAGAGGCAACCGCATCCACGCATGGCGTGGATCTACTGTGCGGGGCCCTCGCGGTGACTGGTAGATCCACGCCATGCGTGGATGCGTTCCCCGCGATCGCGCAACAAACAGAAAGGCCGCCCGAGGGCGGCCTTTCTGCGTGGCAACGTCGCGAAGACGTCAGTGCATCATGTGCACGTTCATGTTGTGCATGACCCACAGGGTGCCGACCACGATGATGCCGATCACCACCACGGTGAAGGCCGCAGCGTTGACGTTCCAGCGGCTTTCCGAGGAGCGGTCCAGGTGCAGGAAGAACACCAGGTGGACCAGCATCTGCAGCACCGCGGTGATGGCGATGACCACACCGTTGACGGTGCGCGAGAAATCGCCCGACATCACCATCCAGAACGGGATGACGGTCAGCACCACCGCCAGCACGAAGCCGATCAGGTACGACTTCACGGTGCCATGGCTTTCGCCGCCGGTGCCGTGGTCGTGTGCATGGTTGTCATGTGCCATTACAGGGCTCCATTGAGGTAGACGACGGAGAACACACCGATCCAGATCAGGTCCAGGAAGTGCCAGAACAGGCTCAGGCACGCCATGCGGGTCTTGTTGGTCGGGGTCAGGCCGTACTTCTTCAGCTGCACGAACATCACCAGCAGCCACAGCAGGCCGGCGCTGACGTGCAGGCCGTGGGTACCGACCAGGGCGAAGAACGCCGACAGGAAGGCACTGCGGTCCGGACCGTAGCCCTGGTGGATCAGGTGCTGGAACTCCCACACTTCCATGCACATGAAGCCGAAGCCCAGCAGCCAGGTGATGCCCAGCCACAGGTACATCTGGCCCATCTGCTTGCGGTGCATGGCAATCATGCCCAGGCCGAACGTCAGCGAGGAGGTCAGCAGCAGCGCGGTTTCCCACGCCACGAACGGCAGCTCGAACAGGTCCTTCGCGCCGGGGCCACCATCGGTACCGCCGGACAGCACCACGTAGGTGGCGAACAGCGAGGCGAAGATGAGGCAGTCGCTCATCAGGTACACCCAGAAACCGAAGACGGTGTTGCCGCCGGTGTCGTGGTGCTCGTGGTCGTCATGGCCGTGGGCCGCCGCATGCGCGGCGTGCCCGTGGCTCAGGGTCGAGGTATTGGTGCTCATGCCTTCAGCTCCGACTTCACCAGGCCCTGGTTTTCCAGGTGCTTGCGGTGTTCGTTCTCGATGCGTTCCACCTCGGCGGCCGGGACCCAGTAGTCCACGTCCTGGTCGAAGGTGCGGTAGATGAACGTGGCGATCATGCCGACGAAACCGACGATGGCCAGCCACCAGATGTGCCAGATCATCGCGAAGCCGAACACCAGGCTGAAGGCACCGATGACAACGCCCGTGCCGGTGTTGCGCGGCATGTGGATGTCGGTGTACTTGGCCGGCTTCGGCCAGGCTTCACCACGCTGCTTGCGCTCCCAGAAATCGTCCAGCTCGGTGACTTCCGGCAGCGTGCCGAAGTTGTAGAAGGCCGGCGGCGAAGAGGTTTCCCACTCCAGCGTACGGGCATCCCACGGGTCGCCGGTCAGGTCGACGGTCTTCTTGCGGTCGCGGATCGACACAGCCACCTGGATGATCTGGCACAGAATGCCGGCACCCACGATGAAGGCACCTGCGGCAGCCACCAGCAGCAGCGGCTCGTAGGCAGGGTTGACGGTGCTCTGCAGGCGACGGGTCATGCCCATGAAGCCCAGCACGTACATCGGCATGAAGGTCACGTAGAAGCCGATGAACCAGCACCAGAACGCGCACTTGCCCCAGAACTCGTTCAGGCGGAAGCCAAACATCTTCGGCCACCAGTAGGTGATGCCGGCGAACATGCCGAACACCACGCCGCCGATGATGACGTTGTGGAAGTGGGCGATCAGGAACAGGCTGTTGTGCAGCACGAAGTCGATGGCCGGGATCGCCAGCATCACGCCGGTCATGCCGCCGATGGTGAAGGTGACCATGAAGCCGATGGTCCACAGCACGGGCGTGGTGAACTGCACGCGACCGCGGAACATGGTGAACAGCCAGTTGAAGATCTTCACGCCGGTCGGGATCGAGATGATCATCGTCGTGATGCCGAAGAAGGCATTGACGTTGGCACCCGAACCCATGGTGAAGAAGTGGTGCAGCCACACGATGAACGACAGCACGCCGATGCAGGCGGTGGCGTAGACCATGCCCTTGTAGCCGAACAGCGCCTTGCGCGAGAAGGTCGCGATGACTTCGGAGAACACACCGAACGCCGGCAGGACCAGGATGTACACCTCCGGGTGACCCCAGATCCAGATCAGGTTGATGTACAGCATGGCGTTGCCGCCACCGTCATTGGTGAAGAAGTGCGTACCCAGGTAACGGTCCAGGGTCAGCAGCACCAGGGTGATGGTCAGCACCGGGAAGGCGGCGACGATCAGCACGTTGGTCACCAGGGCGGTCCAGGTGAACACCGGCATCTGCATCAGCTTCATGCTGGGGGTACGCATCTTCAGGATGGTGATGAAGAAGTTGATACCGCTCAGCGTGGTACCCAGGCCTGCGACCTGTAGACCCCAGATGTAGTAGTCCATGCCGACGCTTGGACTGTATTCGATGCCCGACAACGGCGGGAACGCCAGCCAGCCGGTAGCAGCGAACTCACCGATCCACAGCGACAGCATGATCAGCACCGCGCCGGACACGAACAGCCAGAAGCTGAGCGAGTTGACGAACGGGAACGCGACGTCGCGCGCACCGATCTGCAGCGGCACGGCCAGGTTCATCAGGCCGGTGATCAGCGGCATCGCCACGAAGAAGATCATGATCACGCCGTGGGCGGTGAAGATCTGGTCGTAGTGGTGCGGCGGCAGGTAACCCTCGGACCCGCCGACGGCGAGCGCCTGCTGGGTACGCATCATGATGGCGTCGGAGAAGCCGCGCAGCAGCATGACGAAGGCGACGATGAGGTACATCACGCCGATCTTCTTGTGGTCCACCGAGGTGAACCACTCCTTCCACAGATAGCCCCACAGCTTGAACTTGGTGATCAGGGCCATGACGCCCAGGCCACCCAGCACCGCGCCGACCAGGGTGGTCAGCACGATCGGATCGTGGGGGATCGACTCAAGAGAGAGTTTTCCCAACATGTTCATTCTCCCGAACCCGCGTGGCCGGCGTGACCGGCGGCGGCGTGCTCGTCAGCAGTATGTCCGGCGTGTTCGGCCGGAGCGGCAGCGGCGTCGGCGTGGCCTTCGTGGCCCTCGTGACCCGCATGGGCGTCGTGGCCTTCGGCAGCGGCACCATCGGCCGGGGCCTTGTGCTCGTGCTTCATGCCGTAGTGCTTGTTGTCGCCCATGTGCTTGGCGATGACCCAGTCGAACAGGCCTTCTTCGGTCTTGCCGAAGTAGGTGACCGGATACCACTCGGCGTTGCGTGCTTCACCCAGGGCCTTGAACGAGGTCTTGTCCAGGGTCTGCTCGCCGGCACGGACCTGGTCCAGCCACTGGCGGTATTCGGCATCGGTGACCGAGTAGGCAGTGAAGTGCATCTTGGCGAAGCCCGCGCCGCTGTAGTGCGAGGACATGCCCGGGAATTCACCGGTCTCGTTGGCGATCAGGTGGAGCTTGGTCTCCATCGCAGCCATCGAGTAGATCATGCTGCCCAGGTGCGGGATGAAGAAGGCATTCATCACCGAATCGGACGTGATCTTGAAGTTCAGCGGCGTGTTGACCGGGAACTTGATTTCGTTGACGACCGCCACCTTCTCTTCCGGATAGATGAACAGCCACTTCCAGTCCAGCGAGATCGCCTCGATGGTGACCGGCTTGACGTCCGATTCCAGCGGCTTGTACGGGTCCAGCGCGTGCGACGAACGCCAGGTCAGGACCGCCAGCACCAGCACGATCATGCAGGGAATGGACCACACCACCACCTCGATCGCCGTCGAGTGGGACCACTTCGGCTCGTAACGGGCCTTGGTGTTGGAGGCGCGATACTTCCACGCGAAGGTCAGGGTCATGATGATGACCGGGATGACGACCAGCAGCATGAGCACGGTGGCCGTGATCAGCAGGGTCTTCTCATCCTGGCCGATCTGGCCCTTCGGACTGAGGATGGCCACGGCATCGCAGCCGGTGAGCATCACCAGCAACGACAGCAGCAGGCCCGGGCGCAACCAGCGCCCAAGGGTTTTCAACGGAATCATCGGTCGATCCAATTGCGAGGGAATGCCGTTCCCCGTCCTGCCTGTTCCGGCAAAAGCCGGTCCCGCCGGTCCGGAAGACAGGCAGGGAGGTGGGGTCGAGTCAGCCTTTCAATTTTAGGCCGTCACCCACCATTTAAGAAAGGCATTGACAATGATCAGGCGCAGGAAAGGCCCGTTTCAGGCTGCGACACGTTGTCGCAGTGCGCGGGCATGACGCGCGCATGACCCAGGGCGGCATTCCGGCCCCGGACGTTCGCGGGTCGTTCGCCCTCGTTCGGCAAAGTCACCTGAACCGGTTCAGGCGTGCTGAGCGGTGCCTGGCATGGGATGCTCGGCGCAGGAGGAAGCCCCCGATGGACAAGATCGACTTCAAGAAGCGCGACCGGGCGCTCTATCAACCGCCCGCCGGCCAGTTCGTACCGGTCGATGTACCGCCCCTGCCCTACCTGATGGTCGATGGTCGCGGCGACCCGAACACCGCCCCGGCCTACCTGCAGGCGGTGCAATGGCTGTACTCGGTGAGCTATGCACTGAAGTTCGCATTGAAGGCCGGGGGCCAGGACTATGTGGTGCCGCCGTTGGAAGCGCTTTGGACCGCCGAGGATCCGTCGAGCTTTGTGGCACGCCGCAAGGATGAGTGGAGGTGGACGGTGATGATCCGCACGCCGGACGGGATCAGTCCAGCGCAGTTGGAGGCTGCCATTGCCAAGGCGGCGAAGAAACTGGGCGACGTTCCGGCCAGCCTTCGCCACGAAATTCTCGAAGAAGGCCTCTGCCTGCAGACGCTTCACGTAGGCGCCTACGATGACGAGGGTCCGGCCCTGGCCCATCTGCACGATGAACTGATGCCCTCTCTGGGGTATGCCTTTGCCGGCCCCCACCATGAGATCTACCTGAGCGACCCGCGCAGGACCGAAGCCGCTCGATTGAAGACAGTGCTGCGGCAGCCCGTCCGCGCGGAATGACCGCCTGCATGCACCGCTCTGACAAGGACCCGTAGATTCATGCCCTTGATTGATCGTTTACTGCGCTGGACCACCCTGCCGACCAGCCGTCGGGCCTTTGCGCTGCTGTGCAGCGTGTTGCTGCTTGTACTGGCCTGCAATCCCGACCTGCTGCCGCTGCTGTCGCTGGTCGATGCACTGGGGCTGGATGTGGTGGTGTTGCTGCTGGCTGCACAGGTAACGGCGGTACTGCCCTGGTTGCGGGAACGCGCCGGGCGATGGGTCCGGCTGGCCATGCGGATCGCGGCCGGGGTGCTGGCCGGGGTGATCGGTGGCTTTCTGCGGCAACTGATGATGCTCGTGCTCATCAGATCCGGCACGTACTGCGCTATATATAGGGTTTGATCACCCGGGCCTGCAGGGAAGACATGAAACAGCTCGCTATCACGCTCGGTGCACTGCTGCTGTCCGGCAGCGCATGGGCCGATACACACCAGACCGGAAAAATCACCAAGCTGGTTGTCGAATCCACGTTCGTTTCCGTATGGCTGGAAGGCCAGCCCACCAACAACGAGTGTGTTTCCGCCGGGCGCTGGGTAATCGATCTGTCCAGCGACAAATCCGGACGGGAAAAATACGCGGCCATCCTGTCGGCGGCGTCATCGCGGACACCGATCGGCTTCCACGCTCTAACCAGCGAAGGATGCGGCGTGTTCGGAGCAAAGAAGGTCTACTACTTCGATCTTGCTTTTTGAGGCAGATCTCCCCCCACTCGCGTTGCCCCTCGCCTCCATGGCGGGGATTGCCAACGCCTTCCATGGCCTGACCGGGCTCAATCAATCCAGACGCTGGAAGTCGAATGTGACCTTCCTGGTGCAGCGAGATGGGACCGGCGGGAAACGCCATTTCACCACGGCAATCAGGGCTGCGCGCTCATAGGCCGCATTGTCGACCCTTCCCCGATCCAGCCCTTCAAGCTGGGCCCCCGTGATGACCGGATTCGTCACCCGTCCATCCTCTTCAACGACCACCGTCGCCACAACAGAGCCGCGCACCTGCATTTCTGTCATGGCGGGAACGACCGGCGCAATGGACTCCACCGGACGGCTGGCATCCTTGCAAGGCCCTGGGAGCTCCTCGCCGGCGCGACATGAGGCACTGGACAAGGCCAACGCAATCAGCAGAACACGGTTCATTCAACACCCTCGATTGCTGGTGGGGGAGCAGACATTGACCGTGCCGTTCGTGTCGCTGTAGCTTTTCCGGGCAGGTTCCCCCAGCTCACGCGCGGCCCGGGTCTCCACCCCCGTAGCCCGCGCCTCTTCCGAAGATACGCCGACTCGGATCTGCATCACGCCGTTGCTCTCCGAGTTGGACTGTGGCGCAACAAGCGAAGCCTGGAATGCGGACAATCCAACCCGATCATGCTGGGCAGCATGGCTCACCTCGTGACCGCCCCCCAGAGCAGGGGACTGGATCTCCCCGGAGGATTTGATGCGAAGTCCAGAGGTGACATCAATACTGATGGTTCTTTCATTCTCGTCATATCCAAAATCACCATTGCGATTGAACTGTATGGTGTAGGTCTCATCGGACAGGAGAATCTGCTTCAGTTCAGAGCTGATGGTTTCTGACTTCATCCAATGATTGAGCACGGCAGCACCATCGCGCAGCGTCGCTCCGCCTTCAAATGCGTACTTGACGATTCGCCCGTCCGGATCCGTGAACTTGTAAGGATTCCCATTGGCATACCGGTATCGGTTGAACTGCCCGACAGGCTGCTCATGTGCCGTCACCGGATCCACCGACAGGAACACCCCCAACTGCGGATCCATGTACCGCTGCTGCATGTAGCTGAGGCCCGTGGCCGAGTCGCTCACATGACCGGTGTAGCCCGGCCCATCCGCAACCTGGCCACCTACCAAAGCGCCATAGGGCTCATAGTCGTTGCGCTTGATCACATTGCCGTTGACATCGCTCTCAGCCACGACCGAGCCCAGGGCGTCAGTGTGGATGTACGTCACCGTGGTCTGGGCGATTGCGGTTGGTGACAGGCCAAGGCCCATCAGCAGCACGCAGCACAGCCAGGCGCCCATTGCGCCGAGCTTCCGAATTCGATTCTCGAATTTCCTGAGGCGGTTGGACACACCGCCTGCAGTTCCCCCGAACCTGCGCATCCCTGCAATTCCTGAAAGAGCCTCGAAGCAAGGCTGTGCATTCATAGCACAGGAATGGCCGGCTTCGGTTGCCAGGTCAGGAACTGTGCGAGGAGCTAAGCGCCTGGGAAGCCGGCGTGGCTGGCAGGCCGCGAGGTTCGGAAATTAGGGCTGCCAGCCATGGGCTGGCACTACTGGTTGCCGGCCAGCGGCCGGCACTACCAGAGCACAAAAAAAGCCCCGACCAAGGCCGGGGCTTTTCATGCAACTGGTGCCGGAAACAGGAGTCGAACCTGCGACCTACGCATTACGAATGCGCCGCTCTACCAACTGAGCTATTCCGGCGGAGCCCGCGATTTTACGGGTTGGGCGCCCCGGCGGTCAATCCACCCGGCTCAGCCCGCCTCGACCCGGTTGGCGCAGGGCCGCCCGGCGGCGAAATCGGCCAGGTTGCCCAGCGTGATTGCCGAGATCTCCTGCAGCGCCTCCACGGTGAAGAAGCCCTGGTGGCCGGTCACCAGCACGTTGGGGAAGGTCATCAGGCGCTGGAAGGCCTCGTCGTCGATGATCTCGCCGGACAGGTCCTGGAAGAACAACGCGCTTTCCTGTTCGTACACGTCGATAGCCAGGTGTCCGAGCCGGCGCGACTTCAGCGCGCGGATCACCGCATGGGTGTCCACCAATGCGCCACGCGAGGTATTGACCAGCATCGCGCCCGGCTTCATCCGCGCCAGTGACGCGTCATTGATCAGGTGCTGGGTATCGGGCGTCAGCGGGCAATGCAGCGAGACGATGTCAGCGCGCGCCAGCAGTTCATCCAGCGCCACCATCTCGCCGACAGCCGCGAAGGCGGCCGACGGATACGGGTCATGCCCCAGCACGGTGCAGCCCATGCCCTTGAAGATGCGCGCGGTGGCCAGCCCGATCTTGCCAGTACCGACGATGCCGACGGTGCGTCCATGCAGGGTGCGCCCGAGCAGCCCATCGAGCATGAAGTTGCCTTCGCGCACGCGGTTGTAGGCGCGATGGGTCTGGCGGTTGAGGGTCATCACCAGCGCCAGTGCATGCTCGGCAACGGCCTCGGGCGAATACGCAGGCACCCGGGCGACGAACAGGTCCAGTGCTTTCGCAGCGGCCAGGTCCACATTGTTGAAGCCCGCACAGCGCAGCAGCACCGCACGCACGCCCAACGCGTGCAGCGCACGCAGTACCGCCGCATCCAGCCGGTCGTTGACGAACACGCAGACGGCGGCGCAATCCTGTGCCAGTGCTGCGGTATGCACATCCAGCGCGGCATCGAAGTAGACGAACGTATAACCTTGCCCCGCCGCATCGCGCTGGTTGGATTCGTCGAGGAAGCGGCGGTCGTAGGGTCGGGCGCTGAAGACGGCGATCTGCATGGAAGAACCTGGGTGGAATGCCATGCCGACCATACCGCAGCCACGCGTCCGTGGGGATGGCACCGGCGATGCGAACATCGCCGGTGCCCTGTGCCACTTAGAACCGGTAGCCCAGGCCCAGCATCACGCCGTTCTGGATCTGCCCGTCACGACGCTCGCCCACGTAGTCGGCCATGATCGACAGGCGTTCGCTGGCGCGGCTGGTCACGCCCAGGTTCCAGGCCAGCACCTGCTCGCCCACGGCCTGGCTGCTGGCGCCGAACACCAGGTCCGGTGCTGCGGCGAAGCCAGTGCTGTAACGGGCCTGCGAATCGCCCAGCTCTTTCTGCCAGACCACGCGCGCACGCGGGGTGATGCGCTCGCCGTTGTTGCCCTCGAAGGTCCTGAACAGCTGCAGGCCGGCACCAACGCGGATGCTTTCCAGGCTGCCGCTGCGACCGACCAGTGCACCCGCGCCCTGCCCTTCATTGAAGCGCGTGGCCGAGGTGCGCGCGTAGTCCACCACCGGCAGCAGCGGCTGGATCACCAGGCCCCTGCCGGTGGTGAACGAGAACGCGTGTTCCATCCGTGCCGAGATCGCATCGTTGTTGTACTTGGCGCGCAGCGGCTGCTGCAGGCCATCGATACCGCTGACGCTGCGCCGGGTGTCATGACGCAGGTCGGTATAGCGCACCGCCGCCGACAGATAGCCGCGCGAATAGGTCGCGTCCAGATAGCCGCCCACGTCCAGCGCGCGCACGTCACCGCTGAAGTCGGAGCCGTCGCGGCCCTTGGTCGACATATCTGCCGCTGCCACGCTGACGCCCAGGGTGACGCGGTCATCGGCAACGCGGGTATCGGCACCGACGACGACGCCGCCGATGTTATGGCTCAAGCCGGCCACGCCACCGTCGGCATCGATGCGGCCGTGGCTGGCGAAACCTCGCGCCCACAGGCCATGGTTGCGACCAGAGCCACTGCCTTCACCGCCACCCGCCGCCGGCTCGACCAGATGCATGGCCAGCTGGTTGAACAGGCTGCCGTGGCGCATGCCCGGCTGCGCCGACACCGACTGCGCGGCCTGCGAGGCCAGGCCGTCGGCATCACCGCCACTGCGCATCGCGGCCTGATGCTGCTGCACCACGTTGCCGATGCTGCCCACCAATGCGTTGTCGGCCAGGCGCAGGCTCGCGTGCGCGTCACCGCGCAGGGCACCGGCCTGCTGTGCGATCACATCACGGTCGGCGAACTGCAGGGCACCGAGCAGCGACTTCAGGCCACCATCCCTGCGATCGGAAGCGGTCGCCAGCGCACGGCCAAGGGCATCGCCCGAAGCACCATTGGCAAACAGCCCCAGCTGGTCGAAGCCCGGGTTGGCGGTCAACCACAGGCCGTCCGCGGTCTGTTTCACGTTGAAACTCAGCAGCGAGTTGTGGCGTGGGCGGAACACTTCTCCGCCGGTGATGCTGGCGCTGTAGCCGGTGTCGCCCAGGCGCACGACGTCTTCGAAGCCGCCCTGGTAGATCGGGCCCTGCACGAGATCGCGACGGAAATCCTGGCCGTAGTAGCCCTGCGCTACATTCAGCTCCAGGAAGGCGCCCTTGGAGATCACCAGCGCGCCGTCATTCACTTTGCCGCTGGACTGGTCGAAGAAGCTGCCCACGCGCACGCGCCCGGCAGCAGTACCACCGTTCTCGGTCACGTCGAACAACACTTTGCCGCCCGGCATGATGTTGACGTAGCCATGGGTGACCAGATCGCCGCCGCGCGGCATCAGGGTCCCGTACACGCGCAGGCGGTTGAAGCCATCCTCGCGCCAGGACGGACGGGTACCGCTGACCAGTGCGCTGAATTCCGTTGCGGTGCTGGCCACATCGCCATGGCCGACCAGCATGCCCGCGCCCATCACACGCACTTCTGGAGCGCGTAGCGCGCCGCCTTCCAGTGCGATGGTGCCATTGTCGACCAGCATGAAGTCGGCACCGGTGGTGGCGGAGGTACGCCAGGTGGCGCCGTTGGCCACGCGGATCACGCCCATCGAGTTGTCCAGCGTGGACGCATCCAGGTCGCCCAGGCGCAGCCTGGACAACAACAGGGCCTGGACACCCGGATCACTGAGATAGTCCTGCACCGAATTCGGACCGATGCCCTGTGGTCCGGTGCCGGACTGGTTGTAGATGTATTGCGCCAGGGTCATGTAGGTCGAGGACGGATTGGTATTCCAACGCGCGAAATCATCATCGACGAAGGTCTGCAGCTGGCGACCGGTGCGCAGGTAGCCCGGGTTGATGTCGCCGCTCACGTTGGCCGTGACATTCAATGTATCGCCCGGATCGCGGTAGCCCTTCGCGGTAATGATCCTGTTGCTGTAGATGTCCTGCCCAGGGAACGACTCCAGCTTGCTGCCGCTGCCGTCCGGATCGAAGCTGACCGAAGCACCGGTGGTACGCGCCGGATCGCGGAACACCAGCAGGCCGTTGGGCTGCACCACTTCATACATGGCCTTGTGCAGCAGGCCGGCATCCATGCCACCGCCGTAGTTGCCGGTGTAGATCTGGGTCATGCGCGGCGACGGCGTGTAGATCACCTTGCCGCCGTTGCTGGCGGCGTGGATCTGCACCGAATCGACGATCGGCAGGTCACCGGCCAGATAACGCTCGACGCCACCGGACTGCATGATCGAGCAGGACGAAATGCAGTGGCCGGACACGATGGTATTCAGGCCGGCGGTGCGGATCACGCCCTGCAACCATTCGCCGGCAATCAGCGCGCCACCGTTGGAGGTGCGCAGCACCACCTCGCGGATCGGCCGGCCCTCGGCCTGCGCCTTGGCCAGCAGTGCCGGCAGCGATAGCACATCGGCGTAGGTCACCCCGCCACTCAGGAAGATGCGATCCCCCTGCACGTGATAACTCATTGCCATGACGTCATCAGCCACCGCGATGGCACCAACGCCGATCAGCCCGGCCAGGGCCAGGCTCAACTTCGAATGCTTCATACGTTCTCTCTCCACCCGCAACACGCGGGTAAGGAGTCAAACGGCAGAACGCCGGAATCTCCCCCAGCGCGACCGTCCGGGAAAAATGAATGCATTCACAATAAGAGAGGGGCGCCCTGCACTCTTCCCCATCCGGTCATCGTCGCGTAAAACTCGATGACGCAACCGCCAATGTCAGCCGAGGCCAGCCCTGTCCGCCCCGTCCCCCCTGATCCATCGCGCGCCGGAGCCACCCGCGCCTGCGGACGCCTTCATCGCGTTCGTACGCGAGGAACGCGCGCCACTGTGTGCGTTCCTGCGCACACGGGGCGTCGGGCCGGAGGATGCGGAGGACATCGCGCAGGACTGCATGGAGCGGCTGATCCGCTATCGCGCGCACGGCACCGACGAACTGCGCCTGCTGCTGTATCGTATCGCGCGCAATCGCCTGGCCGATCGCGGCCGATCGCCGCAGTCGCGACCGCACCTGTCACTGGCCGAGCATGATGGTCACGACGAGCCCACCAGCCCGTCGCCGGATCCCTTGCGCCAGGCAGAGTCCGGGCAGATGTTGTCCCTGCTGCGGCAGGCCCTTTTCAAACTGCCCGAGCGCGCGCGCGAGGTGTACCTGCTCAACCGGATCACCGGCATGAGCTATACGCAGATCGCGCGGCACTGTGGAATTACAGCCAAGACCGTGGAAAAACATATCGCCCGCGCCCTGCAGGGCCTGCGCCAGGAGTTGGGACCGGATCCGCTGCACAACGACAGGGATACCGAATGAGCAGCCACCGGCATAGGGAAGACGCCTCGCTGTTCGCACGCGCCAGCACCTGGGTGGCGCGGCTGGAAGCTCCGGACTGCACCGCGGCCGAACGCGAGTCATTCGAAGACTGGCTTGCTGAAGACCCTGCCCATGTCAAAGCCTGGGTGCAGGCCGAAGACCTTTTCCAGCAGGGCCAGGGCCTGGCTGCGGACCCGTGGCTGCGGACGGCTGCGGCGCGCGCGGCACGGCCTGCCCGGCGCCGCTGGCTGCCTGCTGCGGCCGCAGCCGCGGGTATCTGCCTGGCCATCGGCGTGGGCTGGATGGTAGCGGTGGATGGCAACCCTGCCCCGCAACGCTTTGCCAATGACACGCATCAGGCACAGCGGCTGACCCTGCCCGATGGCAGCGTGGCCATGCTCGATGCCGGCACGACGCTGCATGCCAGCTTCGGCTGGCGCCACCGCGAGCTGGACCTCGAACGCGGCCGCCTGCAGCTGCAGGTCGCGCCATCGAGCAAGGCATTGCAGCTGCGCGCCGGTACCAGCACGATCCGCGATATCGGCACGACCTTCCAGGTTGAGCGCCTGCACGATGGCCTGGTCGAGGTCGCGCTGCTGGAGGGTGCGGTGGAAGTCAGCAACGGCGCCGCCCAGCGCACGCTGGCCCCTGGCCAGCAACTGCAGGTACTGCCCTCCGGGCGCATCCAGCCCGGTCCAGCCCTGTCCTCCACGGCAGCCGCCGAGGGCTGGCTGCATGGGCAGCTGGTCTTCGATGCCACCCCGCTGTCGATCGTGGTCGAACGCATGAACCGCTATGGCCATGCACCGCTGGTGATCGCTGACCCGGAGATCAGTGATCTGGCGGTCAGCGGCACGTTCCGCGCAGGTGACGCACAGGAGTTGCTGTCCGCGCTGGAACTTGGCTGGTCCATTGCTGGCCAGACGCGCCCGGATGGCGCGCTGGAACTGCGCCGCACGTACTGAGGAGGCCTGCGGTGATGGCAGGACCAGGCGCGCTGCAGTGGGGGCTGCTCCGCCCCCTGCTGTGCCTGGCTCTGCTGGTCGCCGCGCCGCCTGCCGCCCTCGCAGGCGATCCGGCCGCCACCCACGACTACCGCATCAACGCTGGCCCGTTGCCTTCGGCATTGCAGCAATGGGCACGGCAAAGCGGCATCGCTCTGGTGTTCGATGCCCGGGAACTGGCGGGGCTCCATGCCAACGGCACCCATGGCCTGGCCGATCCAGCATCGGCCCTGAAACAGCTGGTCGCCGGCATGCCGGTGACCATCCTTCGAACACCGTCCGGAGGCTTCGTGGTCCGCCGCATCCGCGTCGCGCCCGCGGCTGCGCCGCCGGTTCCGGCAACGGTCGCGCCGCGCCCGCACACACCCCCACAGTCGCCACCCCAGGTGGACCTGGCGCCGATCCATGTCACCGGCAGCCGGTTGCCGCGCACCTCCGTGCAGACCACCCTGCCGGTGACCACGATCGATCGCGCAGACATCCTGCGCAGCGGCTACGGCAGCCTGTTCGACCTGCTGCGGCACCTGCCCGGCATGAACGGACTGCCAGCGATGAGCAGCGCCCGCAGTGGCGATTCGCAGTACCTGCCTGTCGGTGCTGCCGCCACCACCAGCCTGGATGGCATGGGACCACGCGCCACCCTGTTCCTGGTCAATGGCCGGCGCCTGCCCCGCTACCCGATGGTGTCGCTGGAGCAGGGCGGGCTCACCGATCTGGGCGGCATTCCACTCAGCTTTGTCGAACGCATCGAACTGGTGCGCGGCGGTGCTTCGGCCATCTACGGCGCCGATGCCATGTCCGGCGTGGTCAACATCATCCTGCGCGACCAGGCCGACGGCCCGGAGGCGACGCTGCAGACCGGCCTGAGCAGCCGTGGCGACGCTGGCCAGTACCGCGTGCAGGCCGCCACCGGAGGCCTGCGCGGGAACGGCGACCGCTGGTTCGCAGGCATCGACCTGCATCGCGTCGACCACCTGGCGGGGGACCAGCGTGACTGGCACGCAGAGACGTCGCAATACCTGATCGGCGCCTTCCGCGATGGCGACTACTGGCCCGCTACGCGCTGCGACGGACCATTGAAACGACGCAATGGCGCCTGCTGGTTCGACAGTTCGCGCCCTCGTTCGCTTCAACCGGCCTCCGATACCGCCTCGGCCTATCTGCGCTACCGGCATGAGCGTGGCCAGGGGCGTTACGTCTATGCCGAAGCCCGCGCCAGCCACAACCGGCAGCGCTTCGATCTGGGCCCGACCGCCGTCGCCCTCGGCCTGTACGGCTACACCTTCAACAGCGTCCTGCGCGAGGCCGGCAATGTGCGTCCCCAGGTACGTGCCACCGACGCCGATCTCACCTTGGGCATCGGCCGGGACCAGGGCAGCCACAGCTGGGACGCCGGCATCAGCGCACAGCGCAGCGACGTCACCCTGTCCACACCGGGCACCGTGCGCGCCGAACCCTTCATCGAGGCTGCGCAGTCACTCAGGTTCCTGCCAGGCTTCAATGCATTGCCCGCCGATGAAGCCACGTCGCTGTTCCCGTCGATCCGCAACCGCGGACTTACCGAGCAATGGCAGGGCTGGTGGGGCATACAGCGCGCACTGATGCCGATGCGGGGCGGCAACGCGCAGCTGGCCACTGGTATCGACCTGCGCCATGAACGCTGGACGTCCCACCCGGACACCCTGCTGAGCCAGGGCGATCTGGCACTGGGGCTGCCGCAGCAGCAGCGGCGCCTGTCGCGGCAGAGTGGCGGCGCGTATGCGGAACTGGGCCTGCCACTGACATCGGAACTGCGCATGGACCTGGCCGCGCGCTGGGACTACGACGGCGATTACACGGCATTCTCGCCCCGTGCCGGTCTGCGCTGGACCCCAACACCGCACTGGTCGTTCCTGCTGGCCAGCGGTCGCGGCTATCGCGCGCCCAGCCTGTTCGAACAGCGCCGTCCGCCAGGACAGTTCGGCACCCTCACCCTCCCCGCCTCAAGCGCACTGCCGCCCTGTGCACAGAGCGGGCCCGACGGCCGCTGCGTGGTCACTGCGGATGTGGAGGAGAACACCACGCTCAAGGCCGAGAGCTCACGCAGCCATTCGCTGGCGGCGACCTGGTCACCCAGCGATGCGTTCTCGCTGTCGCTGACCCACAACATCGTCGAGCTGCGCAACGAGATCCTCGCGCTGCAGCCGGTCGATGCCGTGTGGAACCGTGATACCTGGCAGCTGGATGAGGATGGCAACCTGAGCAGCCTGCGGCTGTCGTTCGACAATATCGGCCGTACCACCTCCCGCAACTGGGTGCTGCGTGGCGAATACCGGATCGACACCGGCAGCAACGGCCAGTGGTTGTTCTCGCTGGACGCGCTGAAGCAGCAGGAGCTGCGCCGCCGTCGCGACCACGAACCGGCGATCGACCTGCGCGGACATGTCACGCCCGAGATGGCGGCGGTCCTGAACGTGCAATGGCAGAACAGCAACTGGGACATCGCCCTGCGCGGCAACCAGGTGGGCCGCACCCGTGCATGGCTGCCCGGCGCCGAGTGCCCGCAGCGGCAGATCGAACAGAACCACTGCATGAATCCGCGCCAGCTGCGCTGGAACCTGCACCTGGCGCGCCGCCTGGGCCCTCGCGTCATCGCGGCGCTGGATGTGCACAACGTGCTTGATGCGCAACCGGTGAACTACCTGATCGGCAATGGTGGGCAGATGCCGGGGCTGGACGATCCACTGGGTCGCTACTACCTGCTTACCCTGCAGTTCCGCTGAGCGTAGTACGCTACGCGGCCTGTTCCACCGGCCTGCCACCTCCCCCATGAAAGCCTATCTCTGGTTCTGGGGCGCGTTCCTGCTGTTCTTCGCGTTGCCCTTCCCCTGCATCCTTTATTTCGGCACCTCCTGGCCGGTGGCGCTGGCTGATCGCAGCGCGCCGTGGCTGGCACTACTGCTGCTCGCCCTGTCACTGAGTGCATGGCTGGCGCTGCTGCTCGCCTTCCTGCATACCCTGCTGCTCGGCCCGCCGCGCGCCCTGCATCGCGTGCGTTCGATCCTCGCCGATGGCGAACCTCGTGATGCGCTGATTGAACACGCCGAGCAGACCGGTGTGCACGTGCGTGGATTCGCACAATGGAAACTGCAGCTGTCCTTCCAGAATCTGTCGGGCACCCCGATCAGCGAACAGCTGCTGGTGGTCGACAGCAAGCCGCAACTGCAGCGCTTCGGCGTCGGCAGGCACATCAATGCACGCCTGGGCCGAACGCCGGGCGCGTTCCCGAACGTGGTACTGGACGGTGCCCAGCCCGAACTGGATGTCGCCAGCCTGTGGCGGCGAAGCATCGGCGCTGCGATCGGCATCGTCCTGGTAGCCGCCGCCTATGTGGCGGCCTACCGGCTGCAGAGCGAGGGCCTTGGCTGGACCTTCCTGTCCTTCGGCCACCCGCTGCTGGTGTGCCCACTGGTGCTGTGTGGCTACATGCTGGGACTGCGCCTGCTTGGCCGCCTGCTGCAGGGTGATGCGCGCGGCGACGCATTGAAGTACCGCGGCATCGGCGTGGAGGCCAGGGTATTGAAGGTGCGCCAGACCGGCACCTACCTCAACGAGCAGCCGCAGGTGGAGTTCCAGCTGGAGTACACCGACCGTGACGGCGATGTGCAGCGGGCCAGCGTGCGTCGCTTCATTCCGCTGATCGACCTGGCCAACATCCCGCGCGAACACGTGACCCTGCTGTACGACCCGGATGACCGCGGCAACGTGCGCCTGGAGGGCATGTGAAGCGGCCTCCTTCCACCCGACGGGTGTTTTCGCTGGTGCTGCTGGTGCTGGCCGGCGTGGCCGTAGCCGGCGGTGCATTGGGAACCATCGCCGAAACTCTGGGACATCCGATGCAGCCCGACCGTCCGTCGAGGCCATCTGCATCGCAACCGCCGCGCGAGCAGGCCGACTCACTGGCAACGGCGCCCGGACTGCAGCCCGCCCTGATGCCCGAACGCAGCAACCGGCTGTTCGATTCGGAGTACCTGCTGGGCGCACGCCAGGCACTGGAGCAGTTGCCTGCATTGTCCGGACACCGGCTGACGGTGTTCCACAGCATCCACTTCTACGATGATGGCCGCATCAACCTGGACCTGGTCGATCCGCAGCAGCCGAACCACGTCGACAGCTACCACTTCGAACGCGGGCAGTGGCGCAAGGGCAACCCGGTGAACCCGCAGCAGTTCGCCCCCACCATCAGCCTGCAACGCAGCAGCACGCCGCTGGCCAACATCGATTTCGATGCCGTACCACGCGTGGCCAAGGCACTGCAGGAACAACGCAACGCATTGCAGAACCCGGCCTCGGAAGTCGGCCACGTCTACGTGATCGTGCGCAAGGCCGGCAAGCTGGCATGGCTGCCGGACGAGGTTGACGGCGACCGCGAATCGGCGCGCCTGCAGTTCGATGCACAGGGCATCGCGCGCAGCGTCAGAAAAGGGGACGGAGAGGATTAAGTCGTAATTGCCTTGATGCCGATGGCGACTTAATCCCCTCCGTCCCCTTTTCTATTTTACGGAGCGGGCGATGGCGTACTGCGCGGCGTAGTAGGTGGACAACACCAGCAGGCTGGCCAGCGGCAGGCCTCCGGCAAAGCGGTCCCAGGCCAGCAATGAATCGCTGGCCACGAACAGCACGGCACCGGTTGCCGCCCAGCGTGCACTGCACGGTTCCGGCGCGGCCGCCTGAGGACGCGCCCATGCGCGCGCAAGCGCAAGCACCGCCATCGACGCCAGCACCACCACGTAGGCCAGCACCGGGATGCGCATCGGCACCGGCAGGTGCGGCCACAGGCCCATCACGTTGAGCACGGCGAAGGCACCCAGCAGCACGGCAGCGGCGAGCAGCCCCCGGCCTGCGCGCAGGCCCTCGCGGAACGCGACGATGTAGCAGACGTGCGCCAGCAGGAACGCAACCAGCCCCGGCACGAACGCGTCGATCGGCAGCATCAGCGCGATGTCGCCCACGCACGACAGCAGCATGCCGGCCAGCACTGCGCGCCGGTAGAACGCCTGCGCGGGATCATGCACGCGCCAGGCGATGGCGGCGATCAGCAGCGTGGTGGCCGGCTTGGCCAGCCAGTGCAGCCAGCGCCCGTCACCGTGCAGGAACGCGCCCACAATGGCGAGGATCGCTGCCAGCAGGATCACGCCATCGCGGACGCGCGGTTTCATCGTGCCTTCCACAGGTCCGCCAGGCGGTCGGGCTTGCCGGTGATGCGTTCCAGCACCGGGTACTGCAGACCACCGTGGTAGTCGATGTTCATGGTCTCGATGCGGTCGAACTGCTTCACCAGCAGCACGATCGGCGCCTTGTCCTTTGCCGCAGCAGCGACCGCGTCCTTCAAGCGCTGGCTGCTGTACTCGCGCCCGCCCACGGCGATCACCTTCATGCCCGGCGCCAATCCTGCGTTGAACGCCGGGCTGTCCCAGATCACGTCACCGACCGAACCACTGTCGAGCACGGTCGCACCCAGCGAGTAGGCCAGCAACGCGCCCTTGGCGCGCTTTTCCTGTGCCTTGTAGGCGTCGTTTTGCGTATCACGGTAGACCAGCTTCCAGCCGGCCAGCTCCAGGCCACCGGTCAGCGAACCATGTCCGTCCAGGCGGCCGCGCAGGAAGGTCGCCCAGTCATACGGTGCGATGCCGTTCAAGGTCGCGACCACATCGTCGAAAGTGTACGGATTGACGTCCCAGTCGCCATTGCCGACGCCGAAGAATGCACGCGCGAAGTCATCCAGGCTGCGGCGGTTGCCGCTCAGCTCGCGCAGCTTGCCTTCCACCTCCAGCCACAGCAACTGGCCGCCGGAGTAGTAGTCCTCGCTCATCTGGTAGTTGCGGTACGGCAGGGTGCGGCGCTGGGCGATGGTAGGGTCGTTGGTGGTGTCCTGCAGCGGGCGCCAGGCGAGGCCCGGGCGGCCGCGGTCATAGGTGGCGGCCACGTTGGCGAGCATGTCGCGCGCCTGCGCGACCGACCACAGCCCCGAGCGTGCGGCCAGCACCTGGCCCCAGAACTGGGTCTGGCCCTCGTACACCCACAGCAGGCTGTCGCCCATCGGCACGTTGAAATTGGCAGTAGCCAGATCGGCGCCACGACGGTACTTGCCGTTCCAGGAATGGGTGTACTCGTGCGGCAGCAGATCGCGCATCCACGCGTTGCTGTCCCACTCGGTGAAATAGCCCGGATCGGCGCTGTTCTCGCTGGAGCGGTGATGCTCCAGGCCGATGCCGCCGAGACGGTCGGTCAACGCCAGCAGGAACTCATAGTGGTTGTAGTGGCGCACACCGTAGAGCTTGTCGGCCTGCTGCACCAGCGCGCGGTGCATCGTGATCTGCGCATCGGTCGGCTTCAGCGACTTGGCCTCGTCGGCGAACACGTTGAGGTGCACCGGCACTTTCGCGCCCGGATCGAGGTCGATGCGCTGGTAGTGTTCGCCGGCGAACAGCGGCGAGTCGACCAGGTGATCATAGGAGATCGGCTTGAACACCACGGTGTCGCCGTCACGGCGCGCAGTCTCCAGTGCGGTGGCGAATGACCAGCCCTTGGGCAGCGTCACGCTGGCCTGCGCCTGCAGCTGGCGCGCATCGACACCGGCCGGATACAGCGAGTTGGCGTTCCACTGCAGGTTGAGCATTTCCGGGGTCATCACCACCCGGCCCTGGCTGCCGCCCTGCGAGGACAGGAAATCGAAGTGGGCGACGATCTCGTTCACGCCTTCGGGCACATCCACCTTGAATGCGTAGACGTTGAACTGATCTCGTTGCCAGGCCAGCGGCCTGCCGTTGGCGGTGACGCGCAGGCCGGCCAGTTTGTCGATCGGGCCGGTGGGCGAATGGTTGCCGGGAATCCACTGCGGGTACAGCAGGGTCATCGGACCCGGCTTGGCCGGCACGGTGGCGGTGACCTTGAAGATGCGCCGGGCCAGGTCGCGCGCGTCTACATCGATGCGCAGCAGGCCGGGAGCGGCGGCGCTGGCCGGCGACGAGGTCTGCGCCAGCGCAGGCGTGGCCGCCAGCACGAACAGCAGGGACATCACCAGAGCACGGGTCTTCATCGGGCAGCATCCAACAAC
The DNA here is from genome assembly GCF_030291095.1 of Stenotrophomonas sp. 59. Classification (NCBI taxonomy): domain Bacteria; kingdom Pseudomonadati; phylum Pseudomonadota; class Gammaproteobacteria; order Lysobacterales; family Lysobacteraceae; genus Stenotrophomonas; species Stenotrophomonas sp. 59. The sequence goes on along the minus strand of NZ_CP127408.1, from coordinate 1,291,525 downwards.
GGAGAATCCTCCGATGCTAGGCCTGTAGAGAGCCCTGCCCCATGGCCAAAGGTCATGGCGCGCGCGAACTCCACCAGAAGCGGCAAACCCGGTGACAAGGCCGTGAGCGGTAGATCCACGCCATGCGTGGATGGATACATCCCCACCCGAGTCAGGTCCGGTCAATCGACCAGGCGCAGGCGCAGTTCCTTCGGCAGCGCGAACACCATCGATTCCGGCTCGCCATCCAGCTCGCCCACGCCGCTGGCACCCAGCTCGGCCAGGCGTGCCAGCACGCCATCGACCAGCACCTGCGGCGCCGAGGCACCGGCAGTCACGCCGATGTGCTGCTTGCCCACCACCCACGCCGGGTCGATTTCATGCGCGCCGTCGATCAGGTACGACTCCACGCCTTCGCGGCGGGCCAGCTCACTCAAGCGGTTGGAGTTGGAGCTGTTCGGCGAACCGACCACCAGCACCAGGTCGCAGCGCTTGGCCAGGTCGCGCACCGCGTCCTGGCGGTTCTGCGTGGCGTAGCAGATGTCGTCGTTCTTCGGGCCCTGCATCGCCGGGAAGCGCTCACGCAACGCATCGATGATGCCGCGCGTGTCGTCCACCGACAGCGTGGTCTGCGTGGTGTAGGCGAAGTTTTCCGGCTGGTTGATGTGCAGCGTGGCGACCTGCTCCACGTCTTCCACCAGGTAGATCTGGCCGGTACCGGCTTCGCGGTTCCACTGGCCCATGGTGCCTTCCACTTCCGGGTGACCGGCGTGGCCGATCAGCACCACGTCACGGCCGGCACGGCAGTGGCGGGCGACTTCGAAGTGGACCTTGGTCACCAGCGGGCAGGTGGCGTCGAACACCTTCAAACCACGGCGCTCGGCTTCCTGGCGCACGGCCTGGGAGACGCCATGCGCGCTGAAGATCACCGTGTTGTTGTCCGGCACTTCGTCCAGTTCCTCGACGAAGATCGCGCCGCGCTGCTTCAGGTCGTCCACCACGAAGCGGTTGTGCACCACTTCATGGCGGACGTAGATGGGCGCGCCCAGCGTTTCGATCGCGCGCTTGACGATCTCGATCGCACGATCGACACCGGCACAGAAACCACGCGGGTTGGCGAGCAGCACATCCATCAGTTCAATCTCCCGGCAGCGGCCGGCTTACGGTTTCGGGTTGGCATTATCCGCCTTTTTGGCGGACTTGCCTTCGAACAGGCCAAACAGGGCGATGCCGATGGCACCCACCACGATGGCCGAATCGGCGATGTTGAACGAGGGCCAGGTGTAGCTGCCCACGTACCACTGGATGAAATCGACCACGTGGCCGTGCACCTGGCGGTCGATCACGTTGCCGATGGCACCGCCGATGATCAGCGCATACGGCACCGCGGCCTTCCAGTTGCCGCGGGCGGTGCCGCGCAGCCACCAGGCCATCAGGCCGCTGATGGCAATGGCCAGCGCGGTGAAGAAGTACTTCTGCCAGCCACCAGCGTCGCTCAGGAAACTGAACGCGGCGCCTGTGTTGTAGGTGCGGTACCAGTTCCAAAAGCCGTCGATCACAACCACCGGCTGGAACTCCGGCAGGCTCGACAGGACCCAGGCCTTGGACCACTGGTCCAGGCCGATGATGGCGGCCGACAGCAGCAGCCAGATCAGGGCGTTCGGGTGCGGACGGGGCGCGGCCATCAGAACCAGCTCCGTACTTCACCGGCGCCGGTGATGTTGCTCACGCAGCGGCCGCACAGTTCCGGATGATCGGCGTTGCTGCCGACGTCGGCGCGGTGGTGCCAGCAGCGCACGCACTTGGCCTTGGTGGTCGGCTGGGCGCTGACGAACACTTCGTCGGTGGTCGCCGGGCGCACCTGCACGTCGCCGCTGATGAACAGGAAGCGCAGTTCATCGGCCAGCGGCTGCCACTTCGCGGCCTGCTCCTCGTTGGCGGCAATGGTGATTTCCGCTTCCAGCGCGGCACCGATCGCGCCGTTGGCACGCATCGGCTCCAGCACCTTGGCCACCTGCTCGCGCACAGCCAGCAGCTGGTCGAAGTCGGTGGCGTTGAGCTGGGCATCGGCCGGCAGCGGCGCCAGGCCGTCGTACCAGGTGGTGAACAGCACGTGGCCGGCGCGTTCGCCCGGCAGGTAGCCCCACAGCTCGTCGGCGGTGAAGGTCAGGATCGGCGCGACCCAGCGGGTGAACGCTTCGGCGATGTGGTACATCGCGCTCTGTGCCGAACGGCGACCGTGCGAATCGGTCGGCATCGTGTACAGGCGGTCCTTGGTCACGTCCAGGTACAGCGAGCCCAGGTCCACGCTGCAGAAATTCAGCAGCAGCTGCACGATCTCGGCCATGTTGTAGCCGTTGTAGGCTGCCTTGATCTTCTCCTGCAGCTCCCACGCGCGATGCACGATCCAGCGGTCCAGCGCGACCATCTGGTCGAGCGGTTGCAGGTGCTGGGCCGGATCGAAGCCGTCCAGGTTGCCGAGCAGGAAGCGTGCCGTGTTGCGCAGGCGACGGTAGGCGTCGGCGTTGCGCTTGAGGATCTCCTGCGACAACGACATCTCATTGCTGTAGTCGGCCGAGGCGATCCACAGGCGCAGGATGTCCGCGCCCAGCTTGTTCATGATGTCCTGCGGCTCGATGCCGTTGCCCAGCGACTTGGACATCTTGCGGCCGTGCTCGTCCACGGTGAAACCGTGGGTGAGGCACTGCTTGTACGGGGCGCGCTTGTCGATCGCTACGCCGGTCAGCAGCGAGGACTGGAACCAGCCGCGATGCTGGTCGGAACCTTCCAGGTACAGGTCGGCCGGCTTGCCGAAGCCACGCGCGGCGAGCACGCCCTCATGGGTCACGCCCGAATCGAACCAGACGTCGAGGATGTCGGTGACCTTCTCGTAGTCGGCCGCTTCAGCGCCCAGCAGTTCGGCGGCATCCAGCGAGTACCACACGTCGATGCCCTCGGCTTCGACGCGGTCGGCGACCTGCTGCATCAGCTCGACCGAACGCGGGTGGATCTCGCCGGTCTGGCGATGGGTAAACAGCGCGATCGGCACGCCCCAGGTGCGCTGGCGCGAGATGGTCCAGTCCGGGCGACCGTCGACCATGCTCTGGATGCGCGCCTTGCCCCAGGTCGGGAACCAGCCGACGGTATCGATGGCGGCCAGCGCATCGTTGCGCAGGTTGGCCTTGTCCATCGAGATGAACCACTGCGGGGTGGCGCGGAACACTACCGGCGTCTTGTGGCGCCAGCAGTGCGGGTAGCTGTGGCGGATCGGATGGAACGCCAGCAGCGAACCGTTGTCGCGCAGCACGCCGACGATGGCCTCCTGCGCCTTCCACAGGTGCTGGCCGGCCAGCACCACATCACCTGCCGGCGGGGTCGATTCCAGGTACACGCCACGGCCGTCGATCGGCGTGACCTGACCGGCGTTGTACTTGTCCAGCAGGCCGTACTTCTGGCTGACCACGAAGTCTTCCTGGCCGTGGCCGGGGGCGGTGTGCACCGCACCGGTACCGTCCTCGTCGGAGACGTGGTCGCCGTTGAGCACCAGGATCTCGCGTTCCGGGTAGAACGGATGCGCCAGCAGCTGGTTTTCCAGCGCCGCGCCGGTGGTTTCACCGTGCAGCACCACCTCGTCAACGCCATAGCGCTGCAGCGCGCGCTCGGCCAGCGCGGCAGCCAGCACCAGCCAACGGCGCTTGCCGTTGTGGGCCGGGCCTTCGGCCAGCACGTAGTTGATTTCCGCACCCAGCGACACCGCCAGCGAGGCCGGCAGCGTCCACGGCGTGGTGGTCCAGATCGGCACCGCCACTTCGACGTCGGCCGGCACGCTCACGCCGAACGCCTGGCCGATGGCCTGTGCGTCGCGCGCGGCGTAGGCCACGTCGATCGCCGGCGATTCCTTTTCCTGGTATTCGATTTCGGCTTCGGCCAGCGCCGAACCGCAGTCGAAGCACCAGTAGACCGGCTTGGCGCCGCGCACCAGGTGGCCGTTGGCCACGACCTTGGCCAGTGCACGGATTTCGTTGGCTTCGAAGTCGAAGCTCAGGGTCTTGTACGGGTTGTCCCAGTCACCGGTCACGCCCAGGCGCTTGAAGTCCACGCGCTGGATGTTGATCTGCTCTTCGGCGAACTCACGGCACTTCTGCCGGAATTCAACGGCGTCGAGCTTGGTGCCGACCTTGCCCCACTTCTTTTCCACCGCGATCTCGATCGGCAGGCCGTGGCAGTCCCAGCCCGGCACGTAGGGCGCATCGAAGCCGGCCAGGTAGCGCGACTTGACGATGATGTCCTTCAGGATCTTGTTGACCGCGTGGCCCAGGTGGATGCGGCCGTTGGCGTACGGCGGGCCGTCATGCAGCACGAACAGCGGGCGGCCGGCGGCGTTGTCGCGCAGCTGCTGGTAGAGCCCCTGCGCTTCCCACTGCGCCAGAATGCCCGGCTCGCGCTTGGGCAGGTCGCCGCGCATCGGGAATTCGGTGGCTGGCAGGTTCAGGGTGGTCTTGTAGTCCTGGCTCACGCAGTGGCTCGCAATCTATGTTCGGAAAGGATGGCGCGCGCCTGTTCGGCGTCGCGGTGCATCTGGTCGGTCAGTGCCGCCAGATCATTGAATTTCTCTTCGTCGCGCAGCTTGGCGACGAACTCCACGTCGATGTGGCGCCCGTACAGGTCGCCCTGGAAATCGAACAGGTGGGCTTCCAGCAGCGGCTCCACGCCCTCCACCGTCGGCCGCGTGCCGAAGCTGGACACCGACGGCCACGGCTGGTCGAACACGCCGTGCACCCAGGTCGCGTAGATGCCCGACAGCGCCGGGGTCTTCGGGAACCGCAGGTTGGCGGTGGGGAAGCCCAGCGTACGGCCGAGCTGGCGCCCGCGCACCACCCGGCCGCTGATCGCGTACGGACGACCCAGCAGGTCATTGGCACGGGCGAAGTCGCCCTCCTGCAGCAGCTGGCGGATGCGGGTGCTGGAAATGCGTTCGCCATGCAGGTCGACCGCTTCAATTTCGCCCGCGGTGAAGCCCAGTTCGGCGCCCATCTTCTGCAGCAGGGCCAGGTCGCCACGGCGGCGGTTGCCGAAGCAGAACTCCGGGCCGATCCAGACTTCGCGGGCGTTCAGGCGCTGCACCAGCAGCTGGCGTACGAAGGTCTCGGCCGGCATCGCTGCCATCGCCGCGTCGAAGCGCAGCAGGCCGACCGCATCGACGCCGAGTTCGCGCAGGATCTCGACCTTGCTGCGCGCCAGGGTCAGCCGCGGCGGCGGTGTGCCCTGGGCGAAGAACTCACGCGGCAGCGGCTCGAAGGCCACGGCCACGGCGGCCACGCCCAAGGCGCGCGCGCGGGCAACCGCATGGCGCACCAGCGCACGATGGCCCAGGTGGAGGCCGTCGAATGCACCGATACAGACCACGCTTCCGTTGGGGAACAGTTCCCCGCCCTCGACGCTTCTGAACAGCCTGCTCATCAACTCTCGTTCCGGCCCGACCGGGGCCGCCGCTTCAATGGTGTAACCCTGAAGTATAGCCGCCACAAGCGGTGATCAATGCCCGCGCAGGTCGCGCGGGCGGAAGCCCATCGCCACAATGGCCACTGCGTAGGTGGCACCGCCGCCGCCGACCAGCAGCGACAGGCTGCCGATCCGCTCCCATACACCCATCGCCGAGAACGCCGGCAGCCAGTGCAGCAGGGCCAGCAGGGCGGCGACCATGGCCACGCAGGCCAACAGCAGGCGCAGCAGATAGCCGCCCCAGCCCGGCCGGCGCTGGTAGACATCGGTCTTGCCCAGCCAGTACCAGAGCAGGCCCAGGTTCAGGTAACTGGACAGCGCGCTGGCGATGCCCAGTGCCAGGTGCAGGCCCGGCTGCTTGCCGATGGCCGCCATCACGCCCTGCGCTTTCAGCTCGTCCGGCACCATCACCTGGTACAGCACCGCCAGCAGGGCGAAGTTGAACACCATGTTGGCCACCAGTGCGGCCACACCGGCGCGCACCGGGGTCTTGGTGTCCTGGCGGGCGTAGAACGCCGGCAGCACCACCTTCAGCAGCGCGAACGCCGGCAGGCCGAAGCTCAGGCCATACACCGACAGCGCGGTCATCCGGGTATCGAAGGCACTGAACTGGCCGTGCTGGAAGATGGTCGCGATCAGCGGTTCGGCCAACAGCAGGAGGCCGAGCATGGCCGGCACCGAGATCAGCAGGGTCATGCGCAGGCCCCAGTCCAGCGAGCGCGAGAAGCCCTCGCGGTCGGTGCTGACGTGGTGACGGGCCAGCGCCGGCAGGATCACCGTGCCCAGCGCCACGCCGAACACGCCCAGCGGCAGCTCCAGGAAGCGGTCGGCCAGCGACAGCCAGGACTGCGAGCCATCGGTCAGCTTGGCCGCGATCACGGTGTCCAGCAGCAGATTGATCTGCGCCACCGAGGAGCCGAACAGGGTCGGCACCATCAGCGTCATCACCTTGCGCACGCCCGGGTGGCTCCAGCCCCAGCGCGGGAGGGTCAGCAGATTGATGCCCTTCAGCGAGGGCAGCTGGAACAGCAGCTGCAGGATGCCGGCGGCCAGCACCGCCCAGCCCAGCGCCAGGATCTGCTTCTCCGGGGTGCCGCCCAGCCGCGGCGCCAGCCACAGCGCACCGGCGATCATGCACAGGTTGAGGATGACCGGGGTCAGCGCCGGCATCGCGAAGCGCTGGAAGCTGTTCAGCGCGCCACCGGCCAGGGCGGTGAGCGAGACGAACAGCAGGAACGGGAAGGTCAGGCGGAACAGGTCGACCAGCAGGCCCTGCTTCACCGGGTCGGTATCAACGCCGCTTGAGAAGACCGAGGCCAGCTGCGGCGCGAAGATCAGCGCCAGCGCGGTGACCAGCATCAGCACCCCACCCAGGGTGCCGGCGGTACGGGCCATCAGTTCACGCAGCTCGGCGTGGCTGCGGGTTTCCTTCACTTCCGTGAACACGGGCACGAAAGCGGTGGCGAAAGAGCCTTCGGCGAACAAACGCCGCAGGAAATTGGGTACCCTGAAGGCGACCCAGAAAGCATCAGTGATGGCGTTGGTGCCGAACGTGGTGGTCACCACGAAGTCCCGGACAAGTCCGAGAACGCGCGAGACCATGGTCATGCTGCTGAACGACAGCAGGCCCCGCAACAACTTGGGTGAACTCACTCAGCGTCCCTCTTGACAATCGACTTGACGTGCATTTCTTACGCCATCATACTAGCTAGCTTGCTGTTCCCATAACACCGATTTTTTCAGGAAACCACCACCGTGGCCAATATCAAGTCCGCCAAGAAGCGCGCCAAGCAGACCGTCGTGCGCAACGCGCGCAACGTGGCTCAGCGCTCGATGCTGCGCACCGCTGTCAAGAAAGTGATCAAGGCGCTGGACGCCAACGATGCCGCCGGCGCCGAAGCCGCCTTCGCCGTTGCCCAGCCGATCCTGGATCGCTTCAGCGCGCGTGGCCTGATCCACAAGAACAAGGCTGCTCGCCACAAGAGCCGCCTGAACGACCGCATCAAGGCCCTCAAGGCCGCCTGATCCGGCGTTGCCGCCCTGCCCTTCGGGGTGCGGGCAGCAGACAAAAGCCCGGCCTCGGCCGGGTTTTTTGTTGCCTGCGATCCGGGGATTGCCACAGGTCCGGTGGCATCGGCCGGCTGCGTCGATTGGCTGCGTCGATTGGCTGCGTCGGCTGGCTGTGTCGACTGGCTGCGTCGGCTGGTTGCGTCGACTGGTTGCGTCGACTGGTTGCGTCGACTGGTTGCGTCGACTGGTTGCGTCGACGGGCCGCTTCGACGGGCCGCTTCGACTGGCCGCTTCGACTGGCTGCTTCGACTGGCTGCTTCGACTGGCTGCTTCGACTGGCTGCTTCGACTGGCTGCTTCGACGGGCTGCTTCGACGGGCTGCTTCGACTGGCTGCTTCGACTGGCTGCTTCGACGGGGTAGAGTCGACTGTTAGTCGACTAACGCGCGCAGCGCGGGCTTTACGGGTAGCGCGAAGAGCAGTCGACTAACAGTCGACTCTACCCAGCCGGAGCCATTGCCCCAGCGGGAGCCATTGCCCCAGCCGGAGCCCGTCGCCCCAGCGGGAGCCATTGCGCCAACCGAAGCCCGTCGCCCCAGCCGGAGCCATCGCCTCAGCCAGCCAACCCCATCGCGCAGGCCACAAAAAACCCGGCCGAAGCCGGGTTTTCATCAACGCCAGTCGACTAACAGTCGACTCTACTGCGCGTCGCGGGCTTCCTGCTCTTCTTCCTTCTGGCGATCGAAGAAGGCCATGATCCGGCTCATGATCGGGAAGGTGCCTTCGCGGCCCAGCGCCGAGACAAGGAACCACGGCTCCTTCCAGCCCAGCTCGGCGACGATCTGCTCGGCCGCGGCCTTGGCCTCGTCCTCGAACATCAGGTCAGCCTTGTTCAGCACCAGCCAGCGCGGCTTGTTCAGCAGTTCCGGATCGTGCTTTTCGAGCTCGCGCTCGATCGCACGCACCTGCTCCACCGGCGAAATGCCTTCCACGCCACCTTCCATCGGCGAGATGTCCACCAGGTGCAGCAGCAGGCGGGTGCGCTGCAGGTGGCGCAGGAACTGCGCGCCCAGGCCGGCACCGTCGGCCGCGCCCTCGATCAGGCCCGGAATGTCGGCGATCACGAAGCTGCGGTAGTTCTCCACCTTCACCACACCCAGGTTCGGGTACAGCGTGGTGAACGGGTAATCGGCCACCTTCGGCGTCGCCGCGGAAACGGCGCGGATCAGGGTGCTCTTGCCGGCATTGGGGAAGCCCAGCAGGCCGACATCAGCCAGCAGCTTCAACTCCAGCTTCAGCGTGCGCTCTTCGCCCGGCTCGCCCGGCAGCGCCTGGCGCGGCGAGCGGTTGGTCGAGCTCTTGAAGTGCATGTTGCCCAGCCCGCCGCGGCCGCCCTTGGCCACCAGCAGGCGATCGTTGTGCTGGGTCAGGTCGCCGATGACTTCATCGGTGGCAACGTTGATCACCACGGTGCCGACCGGCACGGTAATGGTCAGGTCTTCGCCGCCCTTGCCATAGGCCTGGCGGCCCATGCCGTTCTCGCCGCGCTGCGCCTTGAAGATGCGGTCATGGCGGAAGTCGACCAGGGTGTTCAGGTTCTCGTCGGCGCGGATGTACACGCTGCCGCCCGCACCGCCGTCGCCGCCGTCCGGGCCGCCGAGCGGAATGAACTTCTCGCGACGGAAGCCAATGCAGCCGTTGCCGCCGTTGCCGGCGAACACTTCGATTTCTGCTTCGTCTACCAGTTTCATTGTTTCGATGCCTGCGATGGGCGCGGCCTGCCTGCCGTCGCCTTGAATGTCATGCCGGCCGCGGGCCGGCAACCCGGCACAGCCGGTCTTGCGTTCACTCTAACGAAAAGCCCCGCCGAAGCGGGGCTCTCCATGCAGCGTGCTCTTCATCCAGCACGGCCATGCCGGGGCATGGGTGCCGGCGATGCCTGGATCAGGCGTCGGCCGAGACGATGCTGACGGTACGACGCTTCTTGGCGCCCTTGACCGAGAACTCCACCTTGCCGTCCACGAGGGCGAACAGGGTGTGATCACGGCCCAGGCCAACGCCCGAACCCGGGTGGAACTGGGTGCCGCGCTGACGCACGATGATGTTGCCGGCTTCGATGGCCTGGCCGCCGAAGATCTTGACGCCCAGGTACTTCGGGTTGGAGTCGCGACCGTTGCGCGAGGAGCCTACGCCCTTTTTATGTGCCATGACTGCTTCTCCTGATGCTTAGCCGGCGATGCCGGTGATCTCGATTTCGGTGTAGTACTGACGGTGACCCTGACGCTTCATGTGGTGCTTGCGGCGACGGAACTTGATGATCCGGACCTTGTCAGCACGACCCTGGGACAGGACCTTGGCGGTGACGGCAGCGCCCTTCAGCGCATCGCCCAGCTTCACGCCATCGCTGTCGCCCAGCATCAGGATGTTGTCAAACTTGATCTCGCTGCCGACTTCGACTTCGAGCTTTTCGACGCGGAGCTTTTCGCCCTGCGCCACGCGGTATTGCTTACCGCCGGTGACCAGTACTGCGTACATGACCAGACTTCCTCTGTAGTTATTGTGGTCTATGGACTGCCGCCGTCGAGGGCGGACAGGAGCGGAATTGTACGCAGATCAGCGGGCGCGGGTCAAGTCAACCCCTGAACGGCCTGGGAAGCCCGGCCGGAACGGGGTCAGATCCCTTTTCACGTTGTGAAAAGGGATCTGACCCCTGCCTGTCGGCCTGTCTCAGAAGGTGAGACACCGGGCTGGCATTGTCGCCCATTGCCCCCATCTGGTCACCTCGGTAGGCTGACCGATTGCCGTTCCCTGCTGGCCCGGCACCCAGCCAACGCCCCCACAACCGGATCCCCCATGGCGATGGATTTCATCCGCATCCGCGGCGCGCGGACGCACAACCTGAAGAACCTCGACCTCGACCTGCCCCGCGACAAGCTGATCGTGATCACCGGCCTGTCCGGTTCGGGCAAGTCCTCGCTGGCGTTCGACACCATCTATGCAGAAGGCCAGCGCCGCTACGTCGAGTCGCTGTCGGCGTATGCACGCCAGTTCCTGAGCGTGATGGAAAAGCCGGACCTGGACCACATCGAGGGCCTGTCCCCGGCCATCTCGATCGAGCAGAAGTCGACCTCGCACAACCCGCGTTCGACGGTCGGCACGATCACCGAGATCTACGACTACCTGCGCCTGCTGTACGCCCGCGTCGGCACCCCGCGCTGCCCGGACCACGGCTATCCGCTGGAAGCGCAGACGGTCAGCCAGATGGTCGACCAGGTGCTGACCCTGGACCCGGAACAGCGCTACATGCTGCTGGCGCCGGTCATCCGCGACCGCAAGGGCGAACATGCACAGGTCTTCGACCAGCTGCGCGCGCAGGGCTTCGTGCGCGTGCGCGTGGACGGCGAGCTGCATGAAATCGATGCGGTGCCGCCGCTGGCGCTGCGCCAGAAGCACACCATCGAAGCGGTGATCGACCGCTTCCGCCCGCGCGAAGACATCAAGCAGCGCCTGGCCGAGAGCTTCGAGACCGCGCTGAAGCTGGGCGACGGCATGGCCTCGGTGCAGAGCCTGGACAACGCCGAAACCGCGCCGACGCTGTTCTCCTCCAAGTACTCCTGCCCGGTCTGCGATTACTCGCTGCCGGAACTGGAACCGCGCCTGTTCTCGTTCAACGCCCCGATGGGCGCCTGCCCTGGCTGCGATGGCCTGGGCATGGCCGAGTTCTTCGACCCCTCGCGCGTGGTGGTGCACCCCGAACTGTCGCTGGCCGCCGGCGCGGTGCGCGGCTGGGACCGCCGCAACGCCTACTACTTCCAGCTGATCGCCTCGCTGGCCAAGCACTACAGGTTCGACGTCGACGCGGCGTGGAACTCGCTGCCGGAGAACGTGCAGCAGGCCGTGCTGTACGGCAGCGGCGATGAAGCGATCACCTTCACCTACTTCACCGAAGCCGGTGGCCGCACCCAGCGCAAGCACCGCTTCGAGGGCATCATTCCCAACCTCGAACGCCGCTACAAGGAAACCGAGTCGCCGGCGGTGCGCGAGGAACTGTCCAAGTACATCAGCGAACAGCCGTGCCCGGAATGCCATGGCGCCCGCCTCAACAAGGCAGCACGCAACGTATTCGTCGCCGACCGCCCGCTGCCGGACCTGGTGGTGCTGCCGATCGACGAGGCGCTGAAGTTCTTCAGCGAACTGAGCCTGCCGGGCTGGCGTGGCGAAATCGCCTCGAAGATCGTCAAGGAAATCGGCGAACGCCTCGGCTTCCTGGTCGACGTGGGCCTGGATTACCTGACCCTGGAGCGCAAGGCCGACACCCTGTCCGGTGGCGAGGCACAGCGCATCCGCCTGGCCAGCCAGATCGGCGCCGGCCTGGTCGGCGTGATGTACGTGCTCGACGAGCCGTCCATCGGCCTGCACCAGCGCGACAACGAACGACTGCTCGGCACCCTCACCCGCCTGCGTGACCTGGGCAACACGGTGATCGTGGTCGAGCATGACGAGGATGCAATCCGCCTGGCCGACTATGTGCTGGACATCGGCCCGGGCGCGGGCGTGCATGGCGGCGAGATCGTCGGCCAGGGCACCCTGCAGGACATCCTGGAGGCACCACGTTCACTGACCGGCCAGTACCTGTCGGGCAAGCGCGCGATCGAGATTCCGGCGCGCCGGCACAAGCCGAACCCGAAGATGACCCTGCACCTGCGCGGGGCCAGCGGCAACAACCTGAAGGGCGTGGACCTGGCGATTCCGTCGGGCCTGCTGACCTGCGTGACCGGCGTGTCCGGCTCGGGCAAGTCGACCCTGATCAACGACACCCTGTTCTCGCTGGCCGCCAACGAAATCAATGGTTCCTCGCACCCGATCGCGCCGTACAAGGAGATCGATGGCCTGGACCTGTTCGACAAGGTGGTGGACATCGACCAGTCGCCGATCGGCCGCACCCCGCGCTCGAACCCGGCCACCTACACCGGCCTGTTCACCCCGCTGCGCGAGCTGTTCGCGCAGGTGCCCGAAGCGCGTGCGCGTGGTTATTCGCCGGGCCGTTTCAGCTTCAACGTGCGTGGTGGCCGCTGCGAGGCCTGCCAGGGCGATGGACTGATCAAGGTCGAGATGCACTTCCTGCCGGACGTGTACGTGCCGTGCGATGTCTGCCACGGCAAGCGCTACAACCGCGAGACGCTGGAGATCCTGTACAAGGGCTTCAACATCAACGACGTGCTGGAAATGACCGTCGAGGATGCGCTGAAGCTGTTCGAGCCGGTGCCATCGATCGCCCGCAAGCTGGAAACCCTGGTCGACGTCGGCCTGAGCTACATCAAGCTGGGCCAGAGCGCGACCACGCTGTCCGGTGGTGAAGCGCAGCGCGTGAAACTGTCCAAGGAGCTGTCGCGCCGCGATACCGGCCGTACCCTGTACATCCTCGACGAGCCGACCACCGGCCTGCACTTCCACGACATCGAAGCGCTGCTGGGCGTGCTGCACAAGCTGCGCGACGAAGGCAACACGGTGGTGGTGATCGAGCACAACCTGGACGTGATCAAGACCGCCGACTGGATCGTCGACCTGGGCCCGGAAGGCGGGCATCGTGGTGGCACCATCCTGGTGACCGGCACGCCGGAGGACGTGGCGGCCTGCCCGCAGTCGTACACCGGCCAGTTCCTTGCGCGCATGCTGCCCTCCACCAGCGCGCGTCCCGAGCAGCCGGCCGCCGTGGCCAACAAGCCCGACGCCCGCCCGCCGCGCAAGGTGAAGCCTGAGAAGGCCGCCAAGCCGGCGAAGAAGGCAGTGGCTGCCAAGAGCACCGGCAAGGCAAGCAAGACCACTACTGGCAGCAAGAAGAAGGACGCCTGATGAGCAGCGAACACAAGATCCTGGCCCGCATTCCGATCAGCGTGCGCTGGCGTGACATGGACAGCATGGGCCACGTGAACAACGCCAAGTACATCTCCTACCTGGAAGAAGCGCGCGTGCGCTGGATGCTGGGCGTGGACGGCGTCTCGATGACCGACCGCATCGCACCGGTGGTGGCTGCGACCAACGTCAACTACCGGCTGCCGATCGTGTGGCCCAACGACATCCTGGTCGAACTGTTCGTCGAGCGCCTGGGCAACAGCAGCGTGACCATCGGCCACCGCATCGTCGACCAGCAGGACGAGTCGAAGCTGTATTCGGACGGCAACGTGGTGGTGGTCTGGATGGATACCCAGACCGGCAAGAGCGCACCGCTGCCGGAGGCAATCCGCAGCGCGTCGAGCTGATCCGCTTCTGGTAGATGCCGACCTTGGTCGGCGTTTGGTCCGCCGGGCATGGCCCGGCGCTACCGTTGCAATTCAAAGGACTGACATGATCCACCAGACTGAACTGCGCGACCTGCTGCCCGGCATGATCCCCTTCCCCGCCGATGTCTTCCCTGCCGACCAGGCGTGGCTCGCGCAGCACCTGCTGCCGCTGCTGAAGATCGACCTTGGCGTACTGCGCCCGGAGCTGGCTGGCCAGGTGGCCACAATGCTGTGCCCGATCGAGCCGTATGACGGCTGCATCGGTGAAACCACCGAAGCGCACCACAACGATTTCACCGGCACCAACTGGATCGCCTTCGAACTGACTGCCGGCAACGAGATGCGCTTCCTCGGCAACGAGGGCTACTTCATCGGCGACCAGGTGGATGACAAGTACGCGCGCGAACACATCGCACAGATGCGCGAGAGCTATGCCAAGGCGCGTGACTACCATGCCGCCCATGGCCGCCTGGCCTGCTACTCGCGCTTCGGCAAGGGCGAACCCAGCGAGCGTGAATACCTGGATACGCTGGGTGGCCCGATCGGTTTCGGCAACTGGACCGAAACTGCAGAGATTCCCGCCGCCTTCGAGCTTGGCTTCACCGAGGCTGCCGATGACCCCGACGCCCCGGACGACGCCGAAACGGTGATCATCACCCGCAATGGCAACAAGTTCTTCGCCGTGGCTGACGTCGCTGGCTACAACTGGTGCGCCACCGGTGCCGATGCCATCGTGATGCTGTACGAACCGGTGAGCCGCACGGTGCTGTTCTCGTTCGACTGGACGTAGCATCCCGCCGGGCATGGCCCGGCGCTACCCAGGCATGACCGCCGGATCATCACCGGTAGCGCCGGGCCATGCCCGGCGAAACGGGCGACGCGTTACGGCGCAGCCTTGCGCACGGTCAACGTCGCGCTCGCTTCGCCCCCCCCTTCCAGCTGCAGCCGCAGCGGCACCGCCTGGCCTTCCTTCAACGCACCCTTGCCCTGCATCAGCATCAGGTGCAGGCCACCGGGCTTGAGCTCGGCACGCGCGCCGGCTGCCAGCGGCAGGCGCTCGATCGCGCGCATGCGGCTGACGCCATCGACAATCGTGGTCTCATGCAGCGACACATCATCGAAGCTGCTGCTGGTCGCACCGGTGATCGCCACCGCCTTGCCGCAGCCGTTGTGGATGACGCCGTAGCCAGCAGTCATCGGCATCGCCGGATTCGGTGGCAACCGCGCCCACCCCTGCTCCACCGTGACGCAGGCCGGTTCTGCGGCCGAGGCCGATGCTGCAGCCGCACACAGAACCAACAGTACGCCAACGAATGGTTTGGTTATCATCGCCCAGGTTCCTTCTTCGCAACGAGACCGCAGCATGACGACGCTCATCGAGGTGATCAACCATGGCCCCATCCGCGAACTGCGCCTGGCGCGGCCGCCGGTCAATGCCCTGGATACCGAACTGTGCCGGCAGTTGATCCACGCCATCGAGCTGGCCATGGCCGAAGACGCACACGGCATCGTGCTGTCAGGCAGCGAGCGCGTCTTCACCGGCGGCATGGACGTGCCGCACCTGCTCTCGCACGGCGATGACAAGCACAAGTTGTTGGACACCTGGAACGCCTTCTTTGGCGCCGTGCGCACGCTGGCCGAGAGCCGCATCCCGGTGGTCGCGGCGATCACCGGCCACGCCCCGGCTGGCGGCTGCGTGCTGGCCCTGTGCTGCGACTACCGGGTGATGGCGCGCAGCGCCGATCCGTCGCGCCCCTACGCCATTGGCCTGAACGAAGTGCAGGTCGGCCTGATCGCGCCGGAGGGCATCCAGCGCCTGCTGCGCCGTGCGGTGGGCGTGCACCGCGCCGGCGTGCTGCTGACCACCGGCTCGCTGGTGCCGGCCGAACAGGCGCTGCAGATCGGCCTGGTCGATGAACTGGCCGAAGGCGACCTGGTGGTGGCGCGCGCCATCGCCTGGCTGCAGAACCTGCTCAAGCAGCCGCGCCAGCCGATGCTGCTGACCCGCGCCATCGCCCGCGCCGACCTGCACGAAGCGCTGCACCCGGACCTGATCCAGCTGGACCGCTTCGTCGAGGCCTGGTTCGCCCCGGATGCACAGAATGCGCTGCAGGCCCTGGTGGCGCGGCTGGGCAAATAACGTTCGCCCGCGCCCGGGGTCAGATCCCTTTCGCATCGCGAAAGGGATCTGACCCCTGACCGGTATAATCAGGCCCTCTTTCCCTGTTGTGGCCGCCCCCTTGAACGACACGCCCGAACCCGTCGTCTCCGAGCTGATCGACCTGCTCACGCTGGAGCGGCTGGAGGACAACCTGTTCCGCGGGCAGAGCCGCGACATCGGCACCAAGTACGTGTTCGGCGGGCAGGTGCTGGGCCAGGCGCTGGCCGCGGCGCAGGCCACGGTCGACAACGGCCGCCACGTGCACTCGCTGCACGCCTATTTCCTGCGCGCCGGCAACATCGACCATCCCATCGTCTACGACGTGGACCGCACCCGCGATGGCGGCAGCTTCTCGGTGCGCCGGGTCACCGCGATCCAGCACGGCAAGGTGATCTTCTTCTGCGCGGCCTCGTTCCAGCAGGCGGAGACCGGCGCCGAGCACCAGCACAAGATGCCCGAAGTGCCACAGCCGGAAGACATCGAGCCGAACCGCCCGCTGCCGGCCGACGTGCTGGAACGGCTGCCGATCAAGGTGCAGCGCTGGCTGTCGCGCGGCGGCCCGTTCGAGTTCCGCCATGTCTACCCGCGCGACGAACTGAACCCGCCCAAGCGCCCGCCCTACCATCAGGTGTGGCTGCGCCTGAGCGAACCGGTTGGCGATGCGCCGGAGCTGCACCAGGCGCTGCTGGCCTACGCCTCCGACTTCCACCTGCTGGGCACGGCAACCTTCCCGCACGGCATCAGCTACTACCACCCGCACGTGCAGATGGCCTCGCTCGACCACGCCATCTGGTTCCACCGCCCGTTCCGCGCCGACGACTGGCTGCTGTATTCGCTGGACAGCCCCAGCGCGCAGGATTCGCGTGGCCTGGCCCGCGGCCAGTTCTTCACCCGCAACGGCGTGCTGGTGGCCAGCACCGCGCAGGAAGGCCTGATCCGCGTCGTTCCCGACCAGGCCGCGGCCGCCGCCGTGCCGGCCAAGGAGTAAATCCATGCGCCAGATCTTCAGCAGCCAGCGCGTGGAAACCGTCGAAGGCGTGGCCGAGCTCCTGCGCGAGCATGGCATCGACGTCAAGGTCACCAACGGGCGCTCGTACAAGACCCGCCGCCGCGGCCAGTTCAGCTATACCGACCTAGGCAACGCCAACGCCTACCCGGCGGTGTGGATCGTGCGCGCCGACGACCAGCCGCGCGCGCGTGAAATCCTGCGCGAGGCGCGCCTGCTCGACACCACCCGCCGCGACCATCCGACCGCCGAGTTCGCCTTCCGCGACGCCCCGGAAGCGGGCAGAGGCGGCCGCAGCTGGGCCTGGCGCATCCGCATCGCGCTGCTGGTGGTGATCGCCGGCGTGGCACTGGTGATCGGCCTGCGCCACCGCGGCGCCCCGGCGCCTGCGGCACCGGCCCCTGCCCCACAGGCGCAGCCGCAGCAGGCACAACCGGCTCCACAGGCCGCACCGGAAGAGGAAGAAGTGCGGGTCCGCATCCAGCCGTCCAAGTAAGGGGCGGTAGCGCCGGGCCATGCCCGGCGAGCGTCGCGGCCTGACAGCAACGCCGCCGGGCATGGCCCGGCGCTACCGGGAAGCCAACCGGTCACATTGGGCGCGCGGCTC
Organism: Stenotrophomonas sp. 59; assembly: GCF_030291095.1. Classification (NCBI taxonomy): domain Bacteria; kingdom Pseudomonadati; phylum Pseudomonadota; class Gammaproteobacteria; order Lysobacterales; family Lysobacteraceae; genus Stenotrophomonas; species Stenotrophomonas sp. 59. The sequence goes on along the minus strand of NZ_CP127408.1, from coordinate 1,273,980 downwards.
CGTCTTGGGACACAATCCCAGCAGGAGAGCCGCCGCCATGACGACGTTCGCCGCATCGATCGACCAGACCCTGGAACGCGAACTGCCCGCCGCCGCCAGCGGTTGCCAGCACGCCTACGGGCGCATCGTTCTGGCCTGCCAGAACACGGTCACCGCCATCGCGCTGGCCATCACCCGCGACCGCCAGGCCAGCGAGGACATTGCCCAGGAAGCCTTCGTGAAGGGCTGGCAGCAGCTGCACCAGCTGCGCAGTTCGACCAGCTTCCTGCCCTGGCTGCGCCAGATCACCCGCAACCTGGCCCGCGACTGGCTGCGCGCGCAGCGTGGCCGGCCGCTGACCGGCGAGGCTGCCGAGGTGGCTCTCGGCATGGCCGCCGACCCGGCCCCGGGTGCCGCCGACCGCCTGCAGCGGGTGGAAGAAGAGATCGCCGCCGAGGACATCATTTCCGCCCTGCCTGCCGACAGCCGCGAAGTACTGCTGCTGTACTACCGCGAAGGCCAACGATCGCAGCAGGTGGCCGATCTGCTCGGGCTCAGCGACGCGGCGGTGCGCAAGCGCCTGTCACGCGCCCGCGCCTTGGTGCGTGACGGCCTGCTGCAGCGCTTCGGTGAGTTCGCCCGCAGCAGCGCACCGAGCGCCGCATTCGCCACCGCCGTGGTGTCAATGGTGCTGGTCGCGGCGCCGGGTACGGCCAGTGCCGCGATCCTGCTCGGAACCGGCGTGGGCGTCGGCGTGGGCGGCAGCAAGCTGGGCCTTGGCGGCGCCAGTGTTGCCGGAGGCACCGCGATGGGCTCGTTGACCGCCACGCTGGGCCAGCTGCATGTGTTGCCGGCCGAAAGCTGGGGTGCGGTCATCGGCGGCGTGGTCGGTGGCGCGATCGGCAGCTATCTGGGCGGGCGCTTCCTGATGTCGTACACCGAAACGGCGTCCGAGCGGACCGAGGTACGCCGCTTTCTCTATCTCAACATCATCACCGGCATGTTCTGGTGCCTGGTAATCCTGCTGGCAGTCATGCTGCAGGCGCCGGTCTGGGGGCAGTTGACGGTGCTGGCGGTAGGACTGGCCGTGGTCAACTACCAGTGCCTGGTGCCGCTGCAGCGCGTGATGGCGCCAATGATCACGCGCGATTCGGCCCGCCGCGGGCGAACCGGCATCAACTGGAAGTTCGAATCGATGTACGGCCGCACCGGCATCATCGCCATGAACCTGATGGTCATCGCGCTTGTGGTGTACTCGCTGATGCGCAGCGGCCGCCTGTAACGGACAACGCCGGCAGTGCGCCGGCGTTGTCGTCATTCACTGCGTTGAACCTCAGCGCTGCGGCTTCGGCGCAGCGCCGTCGCGCGGACCGCCATGACGCGGGCCGCCGTGCATCGGACCCTTGGCTGCGTCGAACTCGGCCTTGCTCAGCTGGCCATCCTTGTTGGTGTCGGCGGCAGCGAACCAGGCATCACGGCGCTGCTTCATGCGCAGCTCGCGGTCGGCCTTGTCGAGGTAGCCGTCCTTGTTGAGGTCGAGCTGGTCGAAGCGCGCGGCCAGGCGCGGATCGGCCTTGGCTTCCTCGCGGCTGATGCGCCCGTCCTTGTTGACGTCCAGCTTGGCCCAGCGCTCGCCGCCGTGGCCACGGCGACCATGCTGCCAGCGCGGCAGTTCATCGCGCGAAAGCTTGCCATCCTTGTTCTTGTCCAGCTCGTCGAACTTCGCGGCCAGGCGCGGGTTGGCGGCTGCCTCGCTGCGATCGATGACGCCGTCGCCGTTGGTGTCCAGCTTGGCCGGGCGCTGTGCCGGCACGGCCGGGGTGTCGGCCGCCAGCGCGATGCCGGAAGCGGAGGTGCCGAGCAGCAGGGCCAGCAGCAGGGGGGTACGGATCATGGGGTCACTCCTGGGAATGGGAATTGCGTCGGGGTGATCACTTCACCCTCGGGAGACAACAACGCCCGGGCGCGGCATCGGTTGACGCCGTGGCCGGTTCCATTCATCCGGCGGACAGTCGCCGCCACTGCGACGGCCTGGGGCTATGCTGTGCCCATGGCGATACACGGCGACAGAGACGACGAACTGCGGCTTTTCCAGACCGGCGAGCACCCCTGCGGGTACTGGTCGGACCGGGTGGCGCGCGACCTGGTGCTGGACCCGCACGACCGTCGCCTCGGCGGCCTGTACCCGCTGGCACTGAGCTGGGGCTTCCGCCGCAGTGGCGACCTGGTCTATCGCCCGCACTGTGCGCATTGCCAGGCCTGCGTGGCGGTACGCATTCCCGTGGCCCGCTTCGCCCCGGACCGCAGCCAGCGCCGCTGCGCCACCCGCAATGACGACCTGGAGGTGCGGATCACCGCCGCCACCGCCCGCGACGACCTGTTCGCGCTGTACCACCGTTATCTCACCCACCGCCACGCCAACGGCGGCATGGACGACCACGGGCCGCACGAGTTCGAGCAGTTCCTGATCGGCAGCTGGTCGCACACCCGTTTCATGGAGATGCGCCTGCCCGGCCACGACGGCCAGCCCAGCCAGTTGCTGGGGGTGGCGGTGACCGACGTCACCGAGCACGGCCTGTCGGCGGTCTACACCTTCTTCGACCCGGAGCACGCCGCGCGCGGGCTGGGCACCTTCGCGATCCTCCAGCAGATCGAATGGGCCCGCCGCGAGGGCCTGCCGCACGTGTACCTGGGCTACTGGATCCGCGGCCACCAGAAGATGGACTACAAGCGCCGCTTCCATCCGCTGGAGGCCTACGACGGCCGCCGCTGGCACGATTTCGACAACGAACTGGACGGGCGCTGACAAACCGCTGACACCGGGCCGGGTGCAGAATAGGGGGATGAACGCCAAACCCCTGATCTTCGCCCTGGCCCTGCTCTGCGGCGCCACCGCCCCCGCCTTCGCCAAGTCCCCCGCGATGACCGAAAAGCCGTCCACTGCGCTGCGCCTGGCCACCTACAACACTTCGCTGTACTCCGACGACGCCGGTGGCCTGATCAAGGAGCTGGAAGGCGACAGCGAGCACGCGCGCAAGATCGCCGCGGTACTGCAGCAGGTGCGCCCGGACCTGGTGCTGCTGAACGAGTTCGACTTCGACGACGCCCACCGCGCCGCCGAGCTGTTCCAGAAACGCTACCTGGAAGTGGCCCAGCCCGGCGGCGGCAAGCCGCTGCACTTCGCCTACCGCTACCTGGCCCCGGTCAACACCGGCGTGCCGAGCGGCCTGGACCTGGACAACAACGGCGTGGTCGGCGGCGAAGGCCGCAGCCGCGGCAACGATGCGTGGGGCTACGGCCTGCATCCCGGCCAGTACGGCATGCTGGTGCTGTCGCGCTATCCGATCGACGAAGCCAAGGTGCGCAGCTTCCAGCTGCTGAAGTGGAGCGCGATGCCCGGTGCGATCCGTCCGGTCGATCCGCGCACCGGCCAGAGCTTCTACAACGACCACGTGTGGTCGCAGCTGCGCCTGTCGTCGAAGTCGCATTGGGACGTGCCGGTGAAGACTCCGGCCGGCGTGGTGCACGCACTGGTCTCGCACCCGACCCCGCCGGTGTTCGACGGCCCGGAGAAGCGCAATGCCGCGCGCAACCACGACGAACTGCGCCTGTGGCAGGAATACCTGTCCAAGGGTGACAAGCCGTGGCTGTGCGACGACAAGGGCCGGTGCGGTGGCCTGGCGCAGGACGCGCGCTTCGTGATCCTGGGCGACCTCAACAACGACCCGGTCGATGGCGATGGGCGCCATGAGGCGATCGTCGAACTGATCGAGAACGCCCGCGTGCTGCGCTACCCCACCCCGCGCAGCATCGGCGGCGAGCAGACCAGCCTGGCCTATGCGGCCAAGGGCATCGAGCGCAAGGGCGCGCCGTTCCATGCCACCGGCGATTTCGGCCCGAAATCCGGCACCATGCGCCTGGACTACGTGCTGCCCTCGACCGGTTTCGAATACGTGGGCAGCGGCATCTTCTGGCCGGCCAATGAAAGCCCGGAAGCGAAGATCGCCGACGGCAGCGACCACCACCTGGTGTGGGTGGATGTGAAGCCGTAAGGCAGATTGCTCTGTAGAGCCGAGCCCACGCTCGGCTCCCGCGCGCGGCGCGGATTGAAAAGCAGCCGAGCGCGGGCTCGGCTCTACAGTAGATTCGCGCAGCGCAGGGAAAGCCGCCGGGCGTGGCCCGGCGCTACCGTCTTACGGACGCAGTTCGACGCCGATGGCGTCGCCAGCCTCACGCGCGATGGCACGCGCTTCATCGATGGTTTCGGCGCGCGCCAGGGTCACGCCAACGCGGCGGTGGCCGTGCACGCTCGGCTTGCCGAACAGGCGCACCGCGGTATCCGGCACCTGCAGCGCAGCGGCGACGTTGTTGAAGTACGGCACGCCCTCGCCGTGCGCCAGCAGTGCGCACGAGGCCGACGGACCGCTCTGGCGGATCAGCGGGATCGGCAGGCCGAGGATGGCGCGCGCATGCAGCGCGAACTCACTCAGCTCCTGCGACACAAGCGTCACCAGGCCGGTATCGTGCGGGCGCGGCGACACTTCGCTGAACCACACTTCGTCGCCCTTCACGAACAACTCGACGCCGAACAGGCCCCAGCCACCGAGGTCGTCGGTGATCGCGCGCGAGATCTCTTCGGCACGCGCCAGCGCCTTGTCCGACATCGGCTGCGGCTGCCAGCTTTCGCGGTAGTCACCATCCTTCTGCAGGTGGCCGATCGGTGCGCAGAACGAGGTGCCGCCGGCATGGCGCACGGTCAACAGGGTGATCTCGTAGTCGAAATCGATGAAACCTTCGACGATGCAGCGGCCGGCACCGGCACGGCCACCGGTCTGCGCGTAGTCCCAGGCCGGCGCGATGTCCGCCTCGCTGCGCAGCGTGCTCTGGCCCTTGCCCGAGGACGACATCACCGGCTTGACCACGCACGGCAGGCCGATGGCGGCCACCGCGGCGCGGTACTCGGCCTCGGTATCGACGAAGCGGTACGGCGAGGTCGGCAGGCCCAGGGTCTCGGCGGCGAGGCGGCGGATGCCCTCGCGGTCCATCGTCAGGCGCGCGGCGCGTGCGGTCGGGATCACCCGCAGGCCTTGTTCCTGCTCCAGCTGGACCAGGGTCTCGGTGTGGATGGCCTCGATCTCCGGCACCACCAGGTGCGGCTGTTCCTGGGCGATCAGCGCGCGCAGGGCCATCGCGTCCAGCATGTCGATCACGTGCGAGCGGTGCGCGACCTGCATCGCCGGCGCGTCGGCGTAACGGTCGGCGGCGATCACTTCCACGCCCAGCCGCTGCAGCTCTATGGCCACCTCCTTGCCGAGCTCGCCCGAGCCCAGCAGCAGCACGCGGGTGGCGGAGGGGGACAACGGAGTTCCAAGCTTGGCCATGGCGGTTCCAGCAGCGATGTGAAGGCGGGTGGGCATTCTAGCTGGCCGCCCCCCAGCCACGGCATCCGACGAACGGTAGTCGACAAGTGATATCACTTTGATATCTTCACTCTGAACCCTCAAGGACGTACCGCCATGAAAGAGAAGTCGCTTGCCTCCCTCAACGGCCTCGGCACCCTGGCCGGATCCCTGCTGGCCGCGCTGGCCGGCGGCGCGCTGTTCGTGCTGGGGGTGGCGGCCAAGGCCAGCACCGGCTCGCCCAACCTGCTGCTGATGCTGGCCGGCGTGCTGGTGGTCGCTGCCGCGGTCTTCATCCTGGCCGGCCTGTACACCATCCAGCCCAACCAGGCGGCGGTGCTGAGCCTGTTCGGCAAGTACGTCGGCACCGTCAAGGACAACGGCCTGCGCTGGAACAACCCCTTCTACGCCAAGCGCCGGGTGAGCCAGCGCGTGCGCAACTTCGAGAGCGGCAAGCTGAAGGTCAACGAGCTGGACGGCAGCCCGATCGAGATCGCCGCAGTGATCGTCTGGCAGGTGGTCGACGCCTCCGAAGCGGTCTACAACGTGGACGACTACGAGAGCTTCGTGCACATCCAGTCCGAATCCGCGCTGCGTGCGATGGCGACCAGCTATCCCTACGACCAGCACGAGGACGGCCAGCTGGCCCTGCGCAGCCACGCCAGCGAGATCTCCCAGCACCTGAAGAACGAGCTGGCCGAGCGCCTGGCCGATGCGGGTGTGCAGGTGATCGACGCACGCATCAGCCACCTCGCCTACGCCGCTGAAATTGCCCAGGCCATGCTGCAGCGCCAGCAGGCCAACGCGGTGATCGCTGCACGCACGCGCATCGTGGCTGGTGCCGTCGGCATGGTCGAAATGGCCCTGGCCGAACTGCAGAAGAACGGCGTGGTTGAGCTGGACGAGGAACGCAAGGCGCACATGGTCAGCAACCTGCTGACCGTGCTGTGCTCGGACCGCGGCACCCAGCCGATCGTCAACGCCGGTTCGCTGTACTGAACCACCCTCGCAACGGGGCGCCCCACCGCCCCGCCAGGAGTTTTCATGAGTGAGAAGAAAGCCTATCCGCTGCGCATCAACGCCGAGGTCCTGGCCGCGGCGCAGCGCTGGGCCGACGACGAGCTGCGCAGCCTCAACGCGCAGATTGAATACGTGCTGCGCGACGCACTGCGCAAGGCAGGACGCCTGCCAAAACCCACGCCATCGCCGGAGGACAAGGAATGAGCACGCGCTGGAGTTACCAGACGATCGAAGTGAAGACCACGATGATGGGCGTCCTGAAGGCCGAGGACATCCAGAGTGAACTGACCCGCCAGGGCCAGCTGGGCTGGGAACTGGTCAACATCATCATTCCGGCGCCGATGCGCCCGGCCATGCTGGTCTTCAAGAAGGAACAGTAGCCATGTCGCGCCATCGCAGATTGCTCATGCTGTCACTGGCCCTGCTGAGCTGCCCGGCGATCGCCGCCGAACCGCAGCAGATCGCCAACCGCCTGCTCGATCACCTGCAGGCCGGGCGCGTAGCCGAAGCGGAAGCGATGTTCACGCCGCAGATGGCCCAGGCCGTGCCCGCCGAGAAGCTGGGCGCCTTGTGGAACTCATTGGGCACACTGCAGGATCGCGGCGCCGTCCAGGTGAATACACGACAGGACATGACGCTGGTGGTGGTGCCACTGAAGTTCGCCAGCGGCCGCGTCAATGCGCAGGTGGCGGTGGATGCACAGGACAAGGTGGCCGGCCTGATGCTGCGGCCCGCTGCGGCCGACAAGGCACCACCGCCGCCGGCCGATGCCACCTACAGCGAAGTGGATTTCAGCGTGCCGCAGGCGCGCGGCGCCCTGCCCGGCACCCTGGCACTGCCGAAGGGAAAAGGCCCTTTCCCGGCGGTGGTGCTGGTGCATGGTTCGGGTCCGCAGGACCGCGATGAGACGATCGGTGGCAGTCGCCCGTTCCTGGATGTTGCCCGCGGCCTGGCCGCCCAGGGCATCGCCGTGCTGCGCTATGACAAGCGCACCCTCGCCCGCCCGCAGGATTTCGCCAACGACCACTTCACCGTCGATGACGAAACCACGCTGGATGCCGAGGCCGCGCTGGCCAGCCTGGCTGCGGCCCCGCACATCGACCGCAAGCGAGTGTTCGTGATGGGGCACAGCCAGGGCGGCATGCTCGCCCCGCGCATCGCCACTCGCTGGCCACAGGCACGCGGCGCGATCCTGTGGGCTGCGCCCGCACGCACGCTGCTGGAACTGTTGCCGGAACAGAACCGCTACCTGATGGCACTGGACGGCAGCATCAGCGCACCGGAACAGGCCTTCCTCGACCGTCTTGACGCGCAGATCGCGGCGGCGCGCAGTGATGCACCGGCGCCAGCGAGCGAACTGCCACTGGGCGTTCCGCAGTCGTTCTGGAAGAGCGTGGAGGCGGTCAACGCACGTGCCGATGCACAGGCCCTGCACAAACCACTGCTGATGCTGCACGGCGGCCGCGATTTCCAGGTACCCGATGCCGACTGGGCGCTCTGGCAGAAGGCGCTGGCCGGCCGCAGCGATGTGCAATGGCGCGCGTATCCGGCACTCAACCACATCGGCATTGCCGGCAGCGGTCCCAGCTCGCTGCAGGAATATGCACAACCGGGCCATGTCGATACAACGCTGATCGATGATGTGGCCACCTGGATCAAGGCGCAGCGATGAGCGGCAGCGATCCGAAACGCTTCGATGTGGCGGAGAGCTCGCCGTTCCGCGTGCTCTGGGTGGTGCTGCCCCTGCTGCTGGCCTTCGCCATCAGCGTCTACGCGCAGCTGCACACCACCCGGGCCGACGCACCGTGGATGGAGGTGACCCTGTCGCCGCCGTGGTTCCGCATGGGCGGCAGCGCGGCATGGAGCCTGGTGGTGATTGCCGTGCTCGGCATCGGGCTGGGCCTGGCCTTCTTCAGGCGCCGGGTTGAGTTCGATGGCGACATGCTGGACGTGCGTTCAACGATGTACCGGCGGCGGGTGCCGGTGGCGCAGCTGCGCCTGGACCAGGCCGAGGTGGTCGACCTCGGCCACGATCGCCGCTATGGCATCCGTTTCAAGACCAATGGCTATTCGATGCCGGGCTTCCATTCCGGCCATTTCCGCCTGCAGGGCGGTGGCAAGGGTTTTGCGCTGGTCACCGACCGCAGCCGCGTCCTGGTGCTGCCGGTACGCGATGGCAGCACCCTGCTGCTCAGCCTGGACCGGCCACAGGCGCTGCTGGAGGCACTGCGCAAGGTGGCCGCACCGGCACCGCAGCAGTAAGCTGAGGCGATGCAACGACGCCCGCCCCTGCTGATCAATACCGAAGCCATCGAGCTGTGGCCCGCCGATCTGCTGCGCGCACGCAGCAATCCGGATGCACGCCTGCTGTCGCAGGCGCAATGGGTGCTGCGGCGCAAGCGTGATGGCCGTTACCTGGCTGCGGTGCTGGCGCGCGGCGTCCATTCGCTGGTGCCGCGCCTGCCGCGCGAACCCGGCGTCGAGGAGGCCCTGGCGTTGCTGGACGCGCCGCTGGCACGGCCGCTCGGCACCTCACTGGAAGAACAATGGCTGCCGCTGGCTGGACTGCAGCAGCGCCTGCAGCAGCTTGGCCTGGATGCACAGCGCTACGCCGACGACAGCGGGCTGCCGCTCGAGCCTGAGCCCTGCCTGCTGCACTTCGCAGGCCGTGATCGTTTCGCCCGCCCGCTGTGGCTGCGTCGCGGCGCCGCACAGGGCTGGCGCCGCATGCGCCTGCACGCAGCGCAGGATGGCATCGCACTGGACGCCATCTCCGGTTTCCGCAGCCATGCCTACCAGCTGGGAATCTTCGAGCGGAAGCTGGCACGCGGACTGGGCGTGGCGGAGATCCTGAAGGTCAATGCAGCGCCGGGCTTCAGCGAACACCACAGCGGCCATGCGCTGGATATCGGCACACCCGGGGACGCGCCCGCCGAGGAAGCGTTCGAAGCGACCGAGGCATTCGCTTGGCTGCAGGCCCATGCCGGTGAACACGGCTTCCAGCTGAGCTACCCGCGCGACAACCCGCACGGCATCGTCTACGAACCGTGGCACTGGTGCTGGAAGCCGGCCAACGGCTGAGCCCCTCGTGGCGGCTGCACGGCGAAATTCATGGAGCTGTCCGGGCGGGTAGGCTGGACAGGGGACGCCGTGAATCCGTCCTTGGAGGCTTAGCCGCGCCATCCATGGCGCGGATACCCCTGCCCAGCCCACCCGCCCGGCCTCTGACAGTTTCCGCGTGCGTCCGCCACGGGATGGAACAAGAGAGCAAAGACAAAAGCGGGTCGCTTCGCTCGAAGCCTCTATGACGGATCAGCGCGCGGCTGCTGGGTCCGCCTTCAAGCGAGCCGAGCACCGCAGGTCCGGCGAGGGCGAAGAGGTGCTTGCGATTCTGTAGAGCCGAGCCATGCTCGGCTGCTCTCCGCACCGTCCCTCGACGGGCCAAGGAGCGCAGGGGACCGGTGCGCAGCACCGGCTCGCGGTCGGCGGCGCGTTTCTTTTGGTTACTTTTCTTCTCGCGCGAAAAGAAAAGTAACGCCCATGAACCATCACGATCGCATCGGCATGGATCGGAGCGACAGCCCTGCGACCCTCACCGCCTCAACGCATTGATCGCCAGCAACACCCATCCGGCCATCATGCTGGTGCCACCGATCGGCGCCATCCGCGTCGGCCACTGCCACAGCGCGCCGCCCACCAGGCTGCCGGAGAACAGCAGCACGCCCAGCAGCAGCACGTACAGCGCCAGGTGCGCGATCGCGCCCTGCGCGCGCGGCCCGAGCGCCACCAGCACCGCACCGTGTGCGAACGCATACAGCGCCGCCATGTTCAGATGCTGCTGCGCCTGCGGGTCGGCCACACCGTGCGATGCGTAGGCGGACAGACCGATCGAGGCGGCCGCCAGCAGCGCGCCAAGACAGGCCAGCAGGGAAGGCTTACGTGCGCGACGTTCCAGGTTGAACATGAGGGCTCCTTGCGCAGCGCCCCTTTCCGGGCGCCAGATCAAAAAAAACGCGCCGCAATGAGCGGCGCGTTTTCGTGTCCAACACTACATGGGTCAGCCGAGGCTTACTTGACGGCCCAGTAGATGTCGTAGGTACCTTCCGGGGTGAACGACTTGTCGATGCCGTCCTTCCAGGATTCGTACGGACGGTCGATCACTTCGTTGCCCGCCGTCACGGCCCAGGCGCGCAGGCCGTTCCGGGCCACGTCCAGGCCCGCCATGTGGCCGGTGTAGGCCGCATGTGCCGAGCGGTGCGGAGCGACGTGCACGTACTTGACCGGAGCGCCACCGTCGATCTTGACGGTCAGGGCTTCAGCAGCAGCGCCTTCAGCACCCTTCTTCTTCACCGGCTGGGCGATGTCGAAGGCGTACTTCTCCTGACCGAAGTCGGTGGTGATGATGCGGAACGGACCGGCGGCTTCAAGGCCATTGGCCTCCATCACGCGCTTGATCCACTCCTGGTTGTCCTTGATGGACTTGGTGATCGTGTCCTGACCGCGATCCACGTTACCGGCGTTGACGACCAGCAGGTCCTCGGCCGGCACATCGACGATGGCCAGATCGGTCAGCGGCGCTTCCGGGGTGCGGTAGTCGACGTTCGGCACGCTGGCGAGCATGTTGGCCATGCGCGACAGACCCATCTTGATGTCGTCGCCGATCTGGCGGCTGACATACAGGCCGGCGTAACGGCCGAACAGGTCGAAGCCGTACTTCACCGAGTAGTCCTGGGTGATCTTGACGTTACGGCCGCCCTTGCCGGTCGGCTCCAGGGTGAAGGTGGTGACCTTGTCGTGACCCTTGGTGGCGTCTTCGATGGCGATCGCAACGCGCTTGTTCTCTTCGGCGTCGGTAATCTTCCAGGAGCCGGTGCCCAGGTCCTTGGAGGTGAAGTCCAGGGTGGCGCCCTTGCCGGAGGCCGGGCCGGACAGCTTCAGTTCAACGGCGGGATCGCGCAGTACCAGCGGGTTCCAGTCCTTGAAGCGGCGCAGGCTGCTGACCGTGTCGTACACGATCGTCATCTTGCGGTTGGTCTCGATGCTTTCGGTGATGTGACGCTCGCCCGGCAGACATACGCCAATGATGACGAACAGGCCAGCCACGATCCCCAAGGCGATCAGGAACTCGATAATACGGGTCATTCAGAGAGTCTCCGGGGCCGATCCCACGGCCGGGTTGATTGAAGCGAAGCGCCAATCCTAGCAGGCTTCGCGGGCATTGTTTATCGGGATTGGCGCACCGGTTTCCCTGCCGGCTGCGTATTTGTATGGACAAAGAGTTCGAAGGGTAACGCATACCGCTACCCGGCAAGTAGGGGGCAACCTTGGCCGGAACCCCCTGCCACCATCCAAGTCGTTGTACCGAAACGATTTTCCTCAGACCAGCTGGAGTTCGAACGCCTTCAGTACCGCGCGCGTACGGTCGCGCACACCCAGCTTGGAGAGGATGTTGGACACGTGGTTCTTGATGGTCCCCTCGGCCACGCCCAGCGAGTTGGCGATCTCCTTGTTGGAGAAACCGCTGGCCATCAGCCGAAGGATCTCGGTCTCGCGGTCGGTCAGCGGGTCCGGGCGGTCCAGGCTGACGAACTCGTTGCGCATGTGCTCCAGGCCCGACAACAGGCGCTGGGTCACCGCCGGCTGCACCAGCGAACCACCCTCGGCCACGGTGCGGATGGCACCGACCAGCTGTGCCAGGGTGACGTCCTTGAGCAGGTAGCCCTTGGCACCGGCCTTGAGGCCGGCCAGCACCAGCTGATCGTCGTCGAAGGTGGTGAGGATGATGGTCGGCGGCAGCTGTTCCTGCCGCGACAGCACCTGCAGCGCTTCCAGCCCGGACATCACCGGCATGCGCATGTCCATCAGGACCACGTCGGGGCGCACCTGCGGGATCAGCTCCACCGCCTGCCGGCCATCGCCGGCCTCAGCCACCACCTCGATGCCGTCGTCGAGTGCCAGCAGGGAGCGGATTCCCTGCCGCACCAGGGTTTGGTCATCAACCAGGCAGACGCGAATCATCAACGTACTCCTTCAGGAACCTTGGTAAGGGCGGCCACCAGCACCGTTGCCGGCACCGTCGCCCGCAGGCGGAAGCCTTCGCCGGGACGGGTCTCGATCTGCAGCTGGCCGCCACATTGTTGCAGGCGCTCGCGCATGCCGCGCAAGCCATTGCCCACGTTGACCATGTCCGCGCCGACACCGTCGTCGCGGGCCTCCACCACCACACGGTCCGGGGCTTCACGGTACACCTTGATCCACAGGTGGCGGGCACCGGCGTGGCGCACCGCGTTGGTGATGATCTCCTGGGTGCAGCGCAGCAGCACGTGGGCCCGCTGTGGGTCCTCCACGTTCAGCGGATCCTCGATGTCCAGCTGGATGTCCAGCGAAGGCACGTTCTCGGTCAGCGGGCGCAGCGCCGCGGCCAGATCGATCGCGCCGGTCTCGCGCAGCTGGCTGACCACCTCGCGCACGTTGCCCAGCAGCAGTTTGGCCAGGGCGTGGGAGCGCTTCACATGCTCCAGCGCCTGCCCTTCGGCCAGGTGCCCGGCCACTTCCAGGTTCAGGGTCAGCGCGGTCAGTTGATGGCCCAGCAGGTCATGCAGCTCGCGCGAGATACGGGTGCGCTCGTTGACGCGGGCACTCTCGGCCAGCAGGGCGCGGGTGGCACGCAGCTCTGAATTGAGCCGACGCTGTTCGTCGCGCGCCTCGGCCTGACGGCGGGCCACCAGCGCGATGACGAAAACGAAGCTGGAGAAGCCCATGTAGCCCACCGCCTGCAGCACGGCGATGAACGGCGGGAACCCCAGGGGCTGGATGTAGACAGGCAGCACGGCCAGATTGCTGGCTACCAGCCAGAGCACGCCGATGCGCGGGCCCAGCAGCCATGGCAGCAGGCCGGCCACCACCATCAGCAGGATGCTGCCCAGCGCGGTCCCGGAAAAATAGCTCACGCCGATCGCACAGGCGGTCAGCAGGACAAGGGCGGCATGGTCGAAGATGCCTGGACGGCTCTCACCCAACGAGCGGGTCAGCACCCAGTACACAACACCGAAAGCGAGGTAGGCCGAGGCCCACGGAATGATGCGGAAGCCCGCTTCGCCATCCAGGGTCTCAAGCGTCAGCGAGACCGGGTCGATCAGGTAGATCGCGAGCCAAAGGCCGACGGTGCCCCAGGTGAACAGCCCGGAGTAGCGCAGCATCGCATTGTGGTTGAGTCGAACCAGCATGCCTCATCGTAGCGGTTCCACCGGCATGCCCAAGCCCCGAAAGTCACGCCCGCGCGGCACGGGTTGGCCGCCAGAGGGAGGGTGCTGTCTGCCGCACCCTCCCCGGTTGCGACTACAGGCAGGAGAAGCTGAAGTACGGCATCATGCTCGAAGACCGCACGCACGAGCCGCTGACGATCTGCGCGGTGCTGTCCACAGACGAAGTGACGCCGGAGAAGTCCGCCTTGCCGCCCGAGACGGCCTCGATCTGCTCGGCGGTCACCTCGCGCAGGCCGTACTGGTCACAGGACTTGGAATCGATTGCGTTCATATTTGTAAAATCATCCTTTGATTTGATGAATGAACCCACATCGCCGCTGGCGCATCATTGCCCCAGAGGTGTGCCGGGTATATCACAGCCTGGGTGACGCCTCAACGAACGGCGCTGCACGCGCCCAAGCCTCCCCGTGCAATAATCGTGCAGACGGTCCCTTGATGGACCCACCGCGTTACCCCACGGAGTCACAATGTCGATTGTCATCCGCGACGTGCGCGAGCACGAGCTCGATTCCGTCCTGGCTTTGAACAACAACGCTGGCCTGGCCATCCTTCCCCTGGATGCGGCCCGCCTGCGCCTGTTCTACGAAACCGCTGAGTATTTCCGCGTCGCCGAGCGCGACGGCAACCTGGCCGGCTTCCTGATCGGCTTCGGCAGCGACAGCCAGCACGACAGCAGCAACTTCGCCTGGTTCAAGCAGCAGCTGGACACCCCGTTCTTCTACATCGACCGCATCGTGGTCGCCAGCCGCCGCCGCGGCGGTGGCGTCGGCCGTGCGTTCTATGCCGACGCGCAGAGCTTTGCCGAGCTGCGCTACCCGCAGATGACCTGCGAAGTCTTCCTCGACCATGGCGCCGATGCCGCCCTGCTCTTCCACGGCAGCTTCGGCTTCCGCGAGCTGGGCCAGAACACCATGGCCCAGGTCGATGTGCGTGCCAGCATGCTGGCCAAGGAACTGTGCAGCTACCCGTGGGTCCAGGAGACCTACGGCGGCAAGCTGCCGGATGTGGCATGGACACGCGCCCGGCAGCTGCCGGCGCAGGCACAGCGGCCGACGGGGACCTGAGCGTGGCGGTGAATTTCGATTACGAACAGGCCGGTGAACTGAAGATCGGCCAGGTGGGCATCGCCAACCTGCGCATCCGTACCCTTGATGTCGAACGCCTGGTGCAGGAAATGCGCGAGCGCGTGACCCGTGCGCCGAAGCTGTTCGGCCGCGCGGCGGTGATCCTCGATTTCGGCGGCCTGAGCCAGGTGCCGGACGTGGCCACCGCGCAGGCGCTGGTCGATGGCCTGCGCAGCGCCGGCGTGCTGCCGGTGGCGCTGGCCTATGGCACCAGCGCGGTCGACCTGCTCTCGCAGCAGCTCGGCCTGCCGCTGCTGGCCAAGTTCCGTGCCCAGTACGAACGTGCCGAGGCCGAAACGGCCCCGCCGCCCGCGCCGGAACCGCGCCGCGCCGTGCGCGCCGAACCGAAGCCGGCCCCGGCCGCACCGGTGGCCAAGGTGGCCGACGCAGCTGCGCCGCAGCCGGGCCGCATGCAGCTGGGCAACGTGCGTTCGGGCCAGCAGCTGTACGCCGAATACTGCGACCTGACCGTGATGGCCACCGTCGGCGCCGGCGCCGAGGTCATCGCCGATGGCAGCATCCATATCTACGGCACCCTGCGCGGCCGCGCGCTGGCAGGGGCCCAGGGCAACACCGCGGCACGCATTTTCTGCCGTGATTTCCATGCGGAACTGGTGGCCATTGCAGGCCACTACAAGGTACTGGACGATGTGCCGGACAACCTGCGCGGCAAGGCCGTACAGGTGTGGCTGGAACAGGACCAGATCAAGATCGCTGCGCTGGACTGACGCAGCCCCAAACTAATGCAGAACCAGGAGAAGTCCTTTGGCTGAAATCATCGTAGTCACCTCCGGCAAGGGCGGCGTGGGCAAGACCACTTCCAGCGCAAGCCTGGCCTGTGGCCTGGCGCGGCGCGGCAAGAAGGTGGCGGTGATCGACTTCGACGTCGGCCTGCGCAACCTCGACCTGATCATGGGCTGCGAACGCCGCGTGGTGTACGACTTCGTCAACGTCGTGCACGGCGAAGCCACCCTCAAGCAGGCCCTGATCAAGGACAAGCGCTTCGACAACCTGTACGTGCTGGCCGCCTCGCAGACCCGCGACAAGGATGCACTGACCCAGGAAGGCGTGGGCAAGGTACTGAAGGACCTGGCCGCCGATGGCTTCGACTACATCATCTGCGACTCGCCGGCCGGCATCGAGAAGGGTGCGTTCCTGGCGATGTACTTCGCCGACCGCGCCGTGGTGGTGGTGAACCCGGAAGTGTCCTCGGTGCGCGACTCCGACCGCATCATCGGCCTGCTGGACTCGAAGACCCACAAGGCCGAATCCGGCCAGAACGTGCCCGCGTTCCTGCTGCTGACCCGCTACACCCCGCTGCGGGTGGAAACCGGCGAGATGCTCAGCATCGCCGACGTCGAGGAAGTCCTTGGCCTGAAGGCCATCGGCGTGATCCCCGAATCGGGCGACGTGCTCAATGCCTCCAACAAGGGCGAGCCGGTCATCCTGGATGTCGAATCCGCCGCCGGCCAGGCGTATGACGACGCCGTCGCGCGCATCCTCGGCGAAGATCGCCCGATGCGCTTCACCAGCGTCGAGAAGAAGGGCTTCTTCAGCAAGCTGTTCGGAGGGTAAGCATGGGCCTGTTCGATTTCCTCAAAGCGAAGAAGACCACCGCCGAAACCGCAAAGAACCGCCTGCAGATCATCATCGCGCAGGAACGCAGCCACCGCGGTGGCCCGGACTACCTGCCGCTGCTGCAGCGCGAGCTGCTGGAAGTGATCAAGAAGTACGTGAACATCGACGTCGATGCGGTGAAGGTCGACCTGGTGAAGGATGGCCAGCACGATGTGCTGGACATCTCCGTGGCGCTGCCTGAAGGCCCGGACAAACCCTGATGCCCTGCCCCGCCCGTGCCTGCATGGGCGGGGCTGCGTGACCTGCATGACCGATACGACAACTGCCGTGGACATCACCTGCGTGGGCGACATCGCCTTCGCCGATGCGCAGTGCCTGCTCGCCGCGCATGGCCTGCTGCTGCACCATGTGGCCGCCGGCGAACCGATTCCAGGCAGCTACTGGGGCGAGCCCGAGGCGGGCATCATCGCCAGCAACGTGTACGTGCGCGACGACACCCCCGTGCATTCGATGCTGCACGAAGCCTGCCATCTGATCGTGTTGCCGCCGGAGCGGCGAGCGCAGGTGCACACCGACGCCACCGATTCAGTGGCCGAGGAAGATGCCACCTGCTATCTGCAGATCGTGCTGGCCGGGCGGTTGCCTGGTGTCGGCAGTGCGCGGTTGATGGCCGACATGGATGCCTGGGGGTATACGTATCGGCTGGGGTCTACGAAGGCGTGGTTCGAACAGGACGCCGAAGACGCGAAAGCGTGGTTGATCGAACGCGGGTTGCTGCAGGCATAGAGCGTCGGTAGTGCCGGCCGCTGGCCGGCAACCTCATGAAGCCGTGAAGCATCACCGGGTTGCCGGCCAGCGGCCGGCTCTACAGGATCAGCCCTGCCCCGCCAGCGCGCGCAGGGTGATGCCGACGATATAGGCCAGGTAGGTGCCGGTGGCGTAGCCCATCGTGCCCAGCAGCACGCCTACCGGCGCCAACGCCGGATGGAACGCCGCGGCCACCACCGGCGCCGAGGCCGGGCCACCGATGTTCGACTGCGAACCGATGGCGAAGTAGAAGAACGGCACTTTCAGCAGCTTGCCCAGGCACCACAGCAGCACGATGTGCACGCTGATCCAGATGATGCCCAGCAGGAACAGCCACGGGCGATCCAGCAACGCCAGCAGATCCATCTGCATGCCGATGCAGGCGATCAGGAAGTACAGCAGCAGCGAGCCCAGGCGCGAGGCGCCCGCGCCTTCCAGGTTGCGCGCACGGGTGAAACTGAGGCTGAGGCCCAGCGTGGTCGACAGCACCACCACCCACACGAACGGTGCGTCCAGGCTGAACTGCGCGGCCCAGCTGACGTTGGCCTTGAACCACGCCGCCAGCGGCGCGCCAATGGCGTGGGCCAGGCCGACACCACCAAAGGCCACTGCCACGATCAGCATCAGGTCGGTGAGGCTGGGAATGCGCTCGTGTTCGGCCTGGAAGCGCGCGATGCGCTCCTTCAGCTCATCGATGGCCGAGGTATCTGCGCCACTGCGTGCATCGATCTTCGCGGCACGCCCGGCCAGGAAGATAAGCGCGGCCATCCACACGTAGCCGACACCCACGTCGACCACCGCGAATTGGCCGAACGTGGTGGCGTTGACGTCGAACACTTCGCGCATCGCCAGCATGTTGGCGCCGCCACCGATCCAGCTGCCCGCCAACGCGGCCATGCCGGCCCAGGTGTCGCCGGCGACGGTTTCCGGATGCACCGCGCGCATCAGCAGGAAGGCCACTACCGCGCCGAGCATGATGCTGGCCGATGCGCCCAGGTACATCAGCACCAGCTTCGGGCCGAGCCGCAGGATGCCCTTGATGTCCACCGCCAGGGTGAGCAGGATCAGCGCCGCCGGCAGCAGGATGTCGCGCGCGATCGGGTTGTAGAGCTTGGTGTTCTGCCCGTCGATCAGGCCGACGGTGTTGTAGATGCCGGGAATCAGGTAGCACAGCAGCAGCGCCGGCACGAAGGTGTAGAAGCGCTTCCACAGGCCCTGCTCGCGCGAGGCGGTCCAGAACACGGCGCCGAGGGTGGCGGCGATCAAACCGAAGACGACGATGTCGTTCTGGATCATGCAGGTGCTCTCGATACGGGGTCGGCTCCCTTTCGCCATGCGAAAGGGCTCTGACCCCGAGGGACGAAGGCGTGCCGACCAACGGTCGACACCCACCAATGACGGGGTCAGAGCCCATCCGCGATGCGGATGGGATCCGACCCCTGCGCGCTGCAGCGGCTTATTCGCCGATGTGCTGCTTCAGCCAAGCATTGACGGTGTCGTGCCACAGGATGCTGTTGTTCGGCTTCAGCACCCAGTGGTTCTCATCCGGGAAGTACAGGAACTTCGATTCGATGCCCTGGCGCTGGGCAGCGGTGAACGCGGCCAGGCCCTGCTCGACCGGGATGCGGAAGTCCTGCTGGCCGTGGATCACCAGGATCGGCTTCTTCCAGTCCGCCACGTGGTTGACCGGGTTGAACTTCTCGTAGTTCGCGGCCTTCTGGTACGGGGTACCGCCCTGCTCCCACTCGGTGAACCACAGTTCTTCGGTGGCGTAACCCATCATGCGCTGGTCGAACACGCCGTCGTGGTTGACCAGGCACTTGAACGGGCTGTTCCAGTTGCCGGCGATCCAGTTGACCATGAAGCCGCCGTAGCTGGCGCCCAGCGCACAGGCCTTGTCACCGTTGAGGAAGGAATACTTCTTCAGCGCCGCGTCCCAGCCCTTCTGCAGGTCTTCCAGCGGACGGTCGCCCCAGTGCTGGCTGATCGCATCGGTGAAGGCCTGGCCGTAGCCGGTGGAACCGTGGAAGTCGATCATCACCACCGCGTAGCCCTGGCCCGCGTAGGTCTGCGGGTTCCAGCGGTAGCTCCAGCCGTTGCCGAAGCTGCCCTGCGGACCACCGTGGATCAGGAACGCCACCGGGTAGGACTTGCCTTCCTGGTAGTTGTGCGGCTTGACCACGTAGCCGTGCACGGTGTCGTTGTTCCAGCCCTTGAACTCGAACTGCTCGTAGTCGCCGAAGGACACGTCCTTCAGCACGTCGCCAGCAGCCGGGGTCAGCGCGCGCAGCTCGCCGATGGCTTCGCCTGCGGCCGGGAGCAGGCCGACCAGCACCTGGTCGTTGCTCTTCAGGCTGTTGCGGGTGATCGCCACGCTGGTGCCCGCCACGTCGACCGAGGTCACGCTGCCGTCGCCGATCAGCTTGGTGGCCTTGCCGCTGGCCACGTCGATCTGGAACAGCGGGTGCTCGCCGAGGTCATCGGCGGTGGTGTAGATGCTGGCACCGTCGGCGGACAGGGTGATGCCACCGGCCGAACGGTCCCACTGCGGGGCAATCTCGCGGGTCTTGCCGCTGGCCAGGTCCATCGCCATCAAGCCGAAGCGGTCGGCCTCGAAGCCCGGGCGCTTCATCGCACGGTAGAACAGGGTCTTGCCGTCGGCGCTGAACACCGGACCGGCATCCCAGGCCGGGTTGGACGCGGTCAGGTTGACCGGCGCCTGCTTGCCGGCAGCGTCGAAGCGATACAGGTCGAAGTTGGTTGACCACGGCTCCTGCTTGCCGGCCACGCGGATGCTGGCCACCACGCTGGCGCCATCCGGCGACCACACGAAATCGTCATTGCCACCGAACGGCTTGGACGGCGCATCACCATCGATGGTGGCGCTCAGTGCCGAAGCGCCCTTGACCGGACCGACCTTGGCGGCCGGCAGCGGCGCAACGAACAGGGTGTTGCGGCGGCCGTCGTTCCAGGTGTCCCAGTGGCGCACGAACAGCGAGTCGAAGACCTTGCCGCTGGCCTTGGCAGCGGCCACATCCTTCAGCTTCTTCTCGGTGCAGGCCAGGTCCGAGGCACAGGCCTGGAACACGCCGGCGCTGAACAGCACGCGGTCGTCCTGCGGCGACACGTGGTAGCTGTCCACGTCGACCGCGAAATCGGTCAGCTGGCGCGGGGTGCCACCGCTGAGCGGCTGCGCGTACAGCTGCTGGCTGCCGTTCTTGGCGCTGAGGAAATACACCGTCTGGCCATCAGCCGACAGCGAGGCGGAATTGACGTTCCAGCCGGCCGGGGTGATCTGCTTCGGCGGCGCCGCGTCGCGGGTGCGCAGGTTGCGTGCGAACAGCGCGGTGGAGGCCTTCAGGTTGGCATCGACGCTGCGCTTGGCGAACACCACGGTGCCACCGTCCGCGGTCAGCACCGGCGCGGAGACGCGGTCCATGGCCACCATGTCGCGGACTTCCAGGCCACGGGCAGCGGCAACGCTGGGAAGGGCGGCCAGCAGGCTCAGTGGCAGCAGGGCATGACGCAGTTTCATCGGGGTCTCCGCAGGACGGCAAAAAACCGATGTTAGGCCCGCGCGGCCGGAGCTGCCAAGGCCATCGGTCATGCCTGCGGGCGGGCAGCCGCCAGAAACAGCAAACCGCGCCGTAGCGCGGTTTGAGGGGACACCGGGGTCGGATCCGATTCCGGCAGAATCGGCTCTGACCCCAGGCGCCGCCTGCGTGGGGGTCAGAGCCCTTCCCTGCGGGAAGGGATCCGACCCCATTGCTTACGCCTTGGCGTACTTGCCAGTGCGGTAGATCAGCCAGCCGACCAGGAACAGCACGGCCAGCCCGATCCACTGCGCGGCCGGCAGGTGGAACGGCACGGCCAGCACGTCGGCGCGGCTGCTGACCACGATCGGAATCGCGATGGCGATGCCCATCAGCGCCTCGCCGGTGATCAGGCCAGCGGCGAACAGCACGCCCGGCTTGTGCACGCGGTCGCGGCCTTCTTCGTCATCGGCGCGCACCTTGTGGAAGCGCTCGACCAGGTAGGCGATCAGGCCACCGAGGAAGATCGGCACCATCAGTTCCAGCGGCAGGTAGATACCGATGGCGGCGGCCAGCACCGGCACGCGGAAGCGGGCGTTGCGCGACTTCAGCCAGCTGTCGAAGGCGATGATGGCGGCGCCGACCACGGCACCGATGCCGATGAAGGTCCACGGCAGTTCGCCACCGAACAGGCCCTTGGCCACCGAGGCCATCAGGTTGGCCTGCGGCGCGGCCAGTGCGTTCGGATGCAGCTCGGACTTCACACCAATGCCGTAGGCGGTGGCCAGCAGGTTCAGCACCGGGGCCATGATCAGCGCGCACGAGAACGCGCCGATGCCCAGCATCAGCTGCTGCTTCCACGGGGTGGCACCGACGATGTAGCCGGCCTTGAGGTCCTGCAGGTTGTCACCGCCGACCGCGGCGGCGCAGCACACCACCGCGCCGATCATGATCGCGGCCACCGCACCCAGCGGCGCACCACCGGCACCGACCGGCTTCAGGCCATCGGCGCCCAGCAGCACGACCAGCACGGCCGAGGCGAACAGGATGGTGGAGATGGTGATGCCCGAGACCGGGTTGTTGGACGAGCCGATCAGGCCGGCCAGGTAGGCCGAGACCGACACGAACAGGAAGCCGGCGACGATCATGATGATCGTCATCGGGATCGACACGTGCCACTGGCCGACGATGGCCTGGTACAGGGCCAGCAGCGGCAGCACGAAGACCACCAGGGCGACCAGCATCCACTTCATCGGCAGGTCGCGCTCGGTGTGCGCCAAGACCGGGCCACCGCTCTTGCGCGCGGCCGCGAAGCCGCTCTTGACGCCGTTCAGCAGCGACTTGCGCAGCGAGATCAGGGTCCAGATGCCACCGATCAGCATCGCGCCGACGCCCAGGTAACGCATCTTCGCGCCCCAGATGGCGAACGCGGCCTCGGTGGACGAAGCGGCAGCCACCGACGCGGCCAGCGCCGGATCGGTGTTCATGAAGAACGCCTGGTAGATCGGAATGGCGATGTGCCAGGTCAGGATCGAGCCGGACACCACCACGATGCCGACGTTGAGGCCGACGATGTAGCCCACGCCCAGCAGCGCCGGCGACAGGTTGGTGCCGATGAAGGCAGTGACCTTGGAGCTGCCGACGTAGGCCGAGGTGGCCCAGGCATCGGGAATCAGGCGCATGCCGCTTTCCGCGGCCAGCTTGACGAACGCACCGATCACCGCCGACAGGCCGAGGATCTTCAGGCCCGGGCCCGGATTCTCACCGGCCTTGAGCACTTCGGCCGCGGCCTTGCCTTCCGGGAACGGCAGCGGGTCTTCGACGATCATCGAACGGCGCAGCGGCACCGAGAACAGCACGCCCAGCAGGCCACCCAGGCCGGCGATGCCCAGCACCCACCAGTACTTGAAGTCCGGCCAGTAGCCCATGATCACCAGCGCGGGGATGGTGAAGATCACACCGGCGGCGATCGACGAGCCGGCCGAAGCGCCGGTCTGCACGATGTTGTTTTCGAGGATGGAGCCACCGCCCAGCAGGCGCAGCACGCCCATGGAAATCACCGCGGCGGGAATGGCGGTGGCGATGGTCAGGCCTGCGAACAGACCGAGGTAGGCGTTTGCGGCCGACAGCACCACCGCCAGCACGATGGCCAGGGCCACTGCGCGGAAGGTGAGCTGCTTGGGCGCAGCGTCGTGGTTCATGGAAGCCCCTGCTGGCAAAAAATCCCGATCACGCTAGCGTTCAGGGGGCGGCAAGTCCAGTGCGCATGGTCACCGCAGGACATGGCCCAACGCCCTCCCCGACCCGTTCGGCAAGGCCAACCGGCCGATCCGGCAAGGCCAGGCAACGCCTGCCGCAAAAGGGGACGGAGGGGATTAAGTCGCATTTGTCATAAGCGCCGTGATGCGGCTCATCCCCTTCTATAATCGCGCCCTTTCCGCTGTCCGCGCCGTCGATGACCGTTGCCGCTACCGCCTCCGACGACTTCCTGGGCCATCCCAAGGGTGTCTACGTCTGCTTCTTCACCGAGATGTGGGAGCGCTTCTCCTTCTACGGCATGAAGGCGCTGCTGCTGCTGTACCTGACCAAGTACCACCTGTTCGGCGACAAGGCCGGCCTGGACCTGCTCGGCGCCTACGGTGGCCTGGTGTACTGCATCCCGGTGTTCGGCGGCATGCTGGCCGACCGCTGGCTGGGCATGCGCCGGGCGGTGCTGTTCGGCGGCATCCTGCTGGTGCTCGGCCATCTGGGCATGGCCTTCGAGGGCCACGCGGCCTACCGGGTCAACGGCGAAGTGGTGCGCGATACCTCCGCGCTGGCGGTGACCTACCTGTCGCTGGCGCTGATCATCATGGGCGTGGGCTTCCTGAAGCCGAACATCTCCACCATCGTCGGCAAGCTGTACGCCAAGGACGATCCGCGCCGCGATTCGGGCTTCTCACTGTTCTACGCCGGCATCAACCTCGGCGCGCTGTTTTCCTCGCTGGTGTGCGGCTTCCTCGGCGAGGCTTACGGCTGGAAGTACGGTTTCGGCGCTGCCGGCATCGGCATGCTGGCCGGCCTGGCGATGTTCCTGTGGGGCCAGAAGTACCTGCAGGGCCATGCCGAACCGCCACAGCCGGCCGCGCTGAAGCAGAAGGTGCTGGGACTGCCGCGCGAATGGCTCATTTATCTGTGCGCGGTGCTCGGTGTACTGCCAGTGGCGTGGCTGATGTGGGCGGCCGGCAACGGCGCGTTCGCGCTGGGCGGCGAAATCAGCCTGGCGCTGATGCTGATGCTGGTGGTGCTGGGCGGCGTGCTGGTCTGGTTCGCCTGGTTCACCGGCACGAAGTGCACGCCGGTGCAGCGCCAGCAGATGATCGCGCTGATGGTGCTGATCTTCATGGCGCTGGTGTTCTTCACGATGTACGAGCAGTCCTATGGCTCGTGGGTGACCTTCACCGACCGCCTGCTGACCAAGGACATCGTGCCGTCGCTGGTGATCACCGGTGGCACGCCGCTGCCGTGGTCGATCATCTCGCTGCTGCTGGCACCGCTCGGCTTCGTAGTCAGCGCGCGGTTGTCCGAGCGCCGTCCGGGGTCGTCGGCGCCGCGCACCTTCTTCGCCGCCATCGTCGTACTGATGCTGGTGCTGCTGGTGCGCGACTGCCTGGTGATTCCGCAGACCGCCGGCTCGCTCACCTATCTCGGCGGCCTGTTCCTGGTGCTGCTGGCCCCGGCCTTCGCCGCACTGTGGACCTGGATGGACCGCCGTGGCTGGGAGCCGGGCAAGCCGGTGAAGTCGGCCTGGGGCCTGGTGATCGGCGCGCTTTCATTCGTCCCACTGGCACTGGCTGCACAGCAGGTTGGCGCCACCGGCGAGATGGCCAGCGTGTGGTGGCTGGTGCTGGCCTACTTCCTGCTGGCCAGCGGTGAAATGTGCCTGTCGCCGGTCGGCCTGTCGGCGGTGACCCAGTTGGCGGTGCCGCGGGTGATGAGCCTGATGATGGGCACCTGGTTCCTGGCCACTGCATTCTCGGAAACGCTTGCCGCACTGTTCGGCAAGCTGGCCGCGATCGAGGTGCCGGAAGGCGAATCGCTGGACATGGTCGCCGCGGCTGGTGCCTATGCGCACCTGTTCTGGCTGCTGATGTGGATCGGCCTCGGCTGCGCGCTGGCCGCCTTCATCGCCGCGCCACTGCTGAAGAAGATGATGCACGGGGTGAAGTAAGCCCACGCAGAGGCAGGAATCGGGGCGGCGGATGAACCATCCGCCGCCCTTTGCGCTACGGCGCCTTGCCCTTGCCGTCCGCAGCCACAGTCGTGGCGGTCTTGCCACCCAGGCTGCGCGACAGGAACGCCAGCAGCTTGCCGTAGTACTCGCTGCGATGGGCTTCGGTGTAGAAGCCGTGGCCTTCGGTCGTGTAGTACAGGCTTTCCACCGGCGTGCCGGCGCGCTTGAGCGCCGCTTCCATGCGCTCGGTATGCTGGATCGGTGCGCGCTTGTCCTCGCCACCTGCTGCAAGGAACACCGGTACCTTGATCCGTTCCGCAAGATTGACTGGCGAGACAGCACCGAGCTGTGCCGGATCCCCCAGCCATTCGCGCAGGTAGGTCACGCCCGAGCCGCGATCCTGGATGTCACCACGGGTGTACATCAACGGCAGGTCATAGACGCCGACATAGCCCGCCGCACACTGGTACAGCCCCGGCTCTCGGGCGGCACCCATCATCGCCGAGTAGGCGCCGTAGCTGGCGCCGTAGATGCAGATACGCCGCGCGTCGGCAATGCCTTCCCCGATCGCCCAGCGCGTGGCATCGGTCACGTCGTCCTGCATCGCCGCGCCCCACTGCAGCGCGCCAGCCTGGGTGTGCGCACGGCCATAGTTGCCCGAACCACGGAAATTGACCTGCAGCACCGCGTAGCCGGCAGCGGCCAGCATCTGCGTTTCACGATCGTACTGGCCGGAATCGAAAACATCGAACGGCCCGCCGTGCGGCATCACCACCATCGGCAGATTGCGCCCATCGCTGCCCTGCGGCAGGGTCAGGAAGCCATGCAGCGGCATCCCGTCGCGTGCCTTCAATGCGATCGCCTTTACGCTGGCACTGTTGCGCGCGTCGATCCATTCGCTGCGGCTGATCAGGTGCTCGGCCTTGCGTGCCTCGGTGTCGTACACGTAGAAATCGCCGGGGTTCGTGCCCGACCAGGTTTCCACCAGCACGACACGGCCATCGCGGGTGCTGGAGGTGATGTACACCGCTCCACCGAGGGCCGCTTCCAGGCTGCGGTAAAGACGTGCCTCGGCCGAAGCTTCGTCGAAGAAGCGGGTCCTCGGTGTGTCCCCCAAGTACAACGCGCCCACCGGCTCGTGGCTGCCGGGGCGGCGGATGATCCGGTAAGGATCGACCACGTCATCGCGCAGCACGGCATGGCGCTCGCCGGTCTGCGGATTCCAGCTGACAATGGCATCGGGGCCCTGCGCCTGCTGCACCTCCAGGTAAGCCAGGTTGCCGTCGGCGGAGAACCCGACCGCCGTCTCGATACGCTTGCTCACCTGTTCGTCGTTGACCAGCTTCCAGCTCTCCCCGCTACGCTCGCGGTAATAGAGCTTGTTGATGTTGTCGGTACCCGCACCGTGCACGAAGCGCACCTCACCCTGCCCGTCCGTGGTGAACTCACCGCGCCGGACCGGCGATCCGACCACCCGCGAACGCCGGCCACTGCTGACATCCATGCGCTCGATGCGCGTGTAGGGATCGTCGGTGAATGGCCAGACCGTCACCAGCACGTTGCGCTCGTCGCCTGGCAGATCATCGGCCAGGAAGGCGGCAACCGCCTCGACCGTTTTCGGCTGGATGCGAGTACCCGGGCCCTTGCTCTCCACGCGGTAACCCACCAGCAGCTCGCCTCGGCTGCCGTTGGCATCGATCGCGTAGAGTTCGCCGGTAAGGTTGGGCTGATCGAGCGCGCCCCACTTCTGGGCCAGGCCGATCAGCAGGCGCTCGTTGCTGACCCAGTCGAATGTCTGCGCGTGGTTGCGCCGGGGAGGCCGGAAGCTGCCGACGATCTGCTTGTCCTTCAGCCTCAACACGGCGATGGCGGTGTAATCCTCCATCGGCACCGTCGCGGCCACGTACTCGCCCCCCGGCGAGATCTTGATGTCGGTGAAGGTCTCCCGACGCAGGTACTGCGTCAGATCCACTGCGCCCGCGCCAGCCGCGGCAACGCTCCCGAAGACGGCCAGCGAGGCCGCCAGAATCATTTTCTGCATCCTTCTCCCCCTGCCTGGACCCCTTGTCCCGGCTGGCCGATTCTAGGCAGGCTGCCGACCGGACCGCCAGTGGCCCACAAAAAACGACGGCACCGTTGCCGGTGCCGTCGTTACCACTACCTTGGAGAGAGAGTCAGGACGTGGGTTCGGGGGGCGTGCGCCGGGTCAATGGACCCCGCGCACCGCCAACGTGAGGGCCAGGATGCTGAGGATCACCGCGATGGTGCCGTCGAGCACACGCCAGGTGCTGGGCTTGGTGAACAGCGGCGCCAGCAGGCGCGCGCCCAGGCCCTGCGCGGTCAGCCACAGGCAGCTGGCGGTGACCACGCCGGCGGCGAAAGCCATGCGGGCGTTGCCGAAGTTCTCGGCGATCGAACCGATCACCATCATGTCCAGCCAGAAGTGCGGGTTGATCAGCGAGAAACCGACCGCGGCCATCAGCACCGCGCGGCGGCTGCCGTCGTCGCTGTCGGCCTCGCCCATGCCGCCGCCACCGGCGATCGCACGGCGAGCCGACTTCATCGCATACCAGGCCAGGAACGCCACACCGGTCCACAGCACGGCAGTGGTCAGCCACGGCAGCGCCGAAGTGAGCGTGCGCAGACCGGCCACGCTGGCAAAGATGAAGATCGCATCGATGGCCGCACAGGTGGCGACCACCGGCACGATGTGCTTGCGCAGGATGCCCTGGCGCAGGATGAAGGCGCTCTGGGCGCCGACCACGGCGAACAGGCCGATGCCGGTAGCTGCACCAGAGAACCAGGCACCGAGGCCGGTGCTGGCGGAGATGACCGAGAACATGGGATTCACTGCCTTTACTTGCTTGGGGGGACGGTGCCTCGCGAAGGCGGACAGCACCGGAACGGGCGCCATTGTCGCGCCGCAACATGAAAAAGACGAGCTAAACTTCCTAAACCAACATTAGCGGAGCTTAATTCGATGCGTATCGACCATGCCCAGCTGCGCGCCTTGGCCGCAGTGATCCGCGAAGGCAGCTTCGACCGTGCCGCGCAGTCGCTGAATGTCACCCCGTCCGCCATCTCGCAGCGGGTCAAGGCGCTGGAGGATCGGATCGGCCGGCTGCTGGTCAAGCGCGGCACCCCGGCCACCGCCACCGCCGAGGGGCAGCTGCTGGTGCAGCTGGCCGAGCAGACGGCCCTGCTCGAACACGATGCGCTGCACCGGATGGGCCTGGCCGACGAGGATCTGCCACAGGCCAGCATCCCGGTGGCGGTGAACCACGACAGCCTGGAAACCTGGTTCCCCCAGGCCGCCTACCAGTTCGCACAGACCACCGGCACCACGCTGGACCTGCGCGTTGAGGACCAGGACCACACCGTGGAACTGCTGCGCCAGGGCACGGTGCTGGGCGCGGTGACCACCCTGGACGAGCCGGTGCAGGGTTGCCAGATCCACGCGCTGGGCAGTATCCGCTACGCGGCGACCTGTACGCCGGAGTTCCGTGAACGCCACTTCGCCAAGGGCGTGACCGCGCAGGCGCTGGCGCAGGCCCCGGTGCTGGTGTTCAACCGAAAAGACGACATGCAGTCCCGCTTCGCCCGGCGCATGGCCGGCGACGATCTGCCCAGCACCGCGCCGACCTGGTGGATTCCCTCCACCCGCGCCTTCGTGCAGGCCAACCTGGGCGGCATGGGCTGGACCATGAACCCCCTGCCCTTGGTCAAGCGGCATCTGGACGCCGGGCGACTGGTCTACGTGCGCCAGCGCGCGTGGGAAGACGTGCCGCTGTACTGGCAGCATTGGAAGGGCGACGTGCAGACCATGGCCCTGCTGACCCGCGCGGTGCTGGACGCGTCCTCCGCGCTGATCCGGCGCAAGCGCTGAAAAAAGGGGACGGAGGGGATCAAGTCATCTTTGCCCTGCATGACGTTGGGGCCTTAAAAGACTTAATCGCCTCCGCCCCCTTTTTCTCCATCCAATCTCCATGCGTCCTACACACCGGGTCCATGCGTGATGCGGATACTGGTCGGCCGATCACTGCAAGGATGCCCTGCATGCCTGTATTCGTCCGCGATGCGCGCCCCGAAGATGCTGCCGCCTGCATTGACCTGCGCGGGCGTACCCGCGAGAACGCCTTCAGCGCCGCACAGCTGGCCGTACTGGGCATCACCGCGCAGACGTGGGCCGAAGGCATCTCCGGTGGCGATTTCATCGGCCGCGTCGCCTGGGACGGCGAACGCATGGCCGGCTACTGCTTCGCCGACCGCGCCAGTGGCGAGGTATTGGTACTGGCCCTGCTGCCGGAGTATGAAGGCCGCGGCATCGGTCGCCAGCTCTTGCAGGAGGTGGTCAGCCTGACCCGCGATGCCGGCCACCCGCGGCTGTTCCTGGCCTGCTCGGCCGACCCGCGCTCGCGCTCGCACGGCTTCTACCGGCGCCTGGGCTGGCGCCCGACCGGGGAGGTCGACGAGGCCGGTGACGAGATTCTTGAGCTGGTCTGATTGAAGGCGTCGCCAGGCATGGCCTGGCGCTACTGGGCTTGAGGTCGCCAGGCATGGCCTGGCGCTACCGGTGAGGCATTCCGGCCGCCGGATGCTGCGTTGCATCAAAAAAGGACCGGTTCCGGTTAGAATCGCAGGCGGATGATGCAAGGCGTTGTTTCTTCACGCCCTTTCCCTGCTTCATGCGCATCCTGACCTCCTCCCCTCCGCCAACGATCCCGCCCCCATGAAGAAATTTGGCAAGGCCCTGCTCGCCCTGCTCGTGCTGCTGTTGCTGGCCGCCGCGCTGTTCCTGTACTGGCCGCTGACCCAGCGCTCGGTGCCCGCCGCCAGCAACGACAAGCCCGTCGACGTTGTGCTGGTCGGCGCCGGCATCATGAGCATCACTCTGGCCACCTACCTGCAGGAACTGCAGCCGGACTGGAACATCCAGGTCTACGAGCGCCTCGATGGCGTCGCCGGCGAAAGCTCCGACGGCTGGAACAATGCCGGCACCGGCCACTCGGCGTTCGCCGAGCTGAACTACACCCCGGAACTGCCCGACGGCAGCATCGAGACCAAGCGCGCGGTCGGCATCGCCGAATCGTTCGAGGTCTCGCGCCAGTTCTGGTCGCACCAGGTGAAGGAAGGCCGGCTGAGCCAGCCCAGCGACTTCATCAACCCGACCCCGCACATGAGCTTCGTCTGGGGCGATGACAACATCGCCTACCTGCACAAGCGCCAGCAGGCCCTGGTGAAGAACCCGCTGTTCTACGGCATGCAGTACTCGGAAGATCCGGCGCAGATCAAGCAGTGGGCCCCGCTGCTGATGGAAGGCCGCGACCCGAAGCAGAAGGTTGCCGCGACCTGGATGCCGCTCGGTACCGACGTCAACTTCGGCGTGATCACCCGCCAGCTGACCACCGGCCTGCAGCGCAGCCCGAACTTCAGCCTGCACCTGAACCATGAAGTGAGCGCGCTGCGGCAGAACGCCGACAAGAGCTGGAACGTGACGGTGAAGGACCTCAAGGCCGGCACCGAGTCCACGACCCACGCCCGCTTCGTGTTCATCGGTGCCGGTGGCGCCGCGCTGAAGCTGCTGCAGATGTCGGGCATCCCGGAATCGAAGGACTACGCCGGCTTCCCGGTCGGTGGCCAGTTCCTCGCCTTCCAGGGTCAGGACGTAACTTCGCGCCACGGTGTGAAGGCCTACGGCATGGCCGAAACCGGTTCGCCGCCGATGTCGGTGCCGCACCTGGATGCGCGCAAGCTGGATGGCAAGCCGGTGGTCCTGTTCGGGCCGTTCGCGCTGTACAGCACCAAGTTCCTCAAGCACGGCTCGTGGTGGGACCTGTATTCCTCGGTCACCCACAACAACGTCGGCCCGATGCTGGAAGTGGGCAAGGACAACCTGGACCTGGTGCAGTACCTGATGGGCCAGGCGCGCCTGAACGATGCCGACCGCCAGGCCGAACTGGTCAAGTACTTCCCCAACGCCAAGCCGGGCGACTGGAAGCTGGTCACCGCCGGTCAGCGCGTGCAGATCATCAAGCGTGATCCGCTGAAGGGCCCGGTGCTGCAGTTCGGTACCGAGATCGTGACCGACAAGGACCACACCCTCGCGGCCCTGCTTGGCGCTTCGCCGGGCGCGTCGACCTCGCCGCCGATCATGCTGGACCTGATGGCCAAGGCCTTCCCGGACCAGATGAAGGCCGGCTGGGAAGCGCGCCTGCGCGAAATCGTGCCGTCGTACGGGCGCAAGCTCAACGACAGCGCCGCGCTGACCAACGAGATCCGTACGCTGACCAGCCAGACCCTGCACCTGCCGTACCTGGAAGTGCCGGTGGACGCCAATGCAGCAGCGCCGGCTCCCACCGCGGTTCCGGCTGCGGTTCCGGCGCCGGCCAAGGAAAAGCGCAACGCCAACGAGGAACTGCAGGCGCTGTAAGCCCGCGCCTTCCTTTCGATGCAGACGGACGGCCACCTTCGGGTGGCCGTTTGTTTTTGTGCGCCGACGGGTCGGATCCCTCCCGCATGGGAGGGCTCTGACCCGTCCCCAGGCGCTGATGATCGGGGTCAGAGCCCGTTGCCTGGGCAACGGGATCTGACCCCATCCCATCGCTGCCATACGCCGGAAAGCCTGTGCGCACTGATACGAATTGTAATGTTGTTAAGAATTATTTACATTTGCGTCCTGCGCAGTGACCGCGCCCCTCCCAGATGGACCTGATGTGCCCGAAGCCGCCGCCCCGGGTGCTGGACGACTGTTGCCGCCCTTCCCCGCTTCCAAGCCTCGAGCCCCTCATGTCCCTGACCCTGCGTAACCGCCTGCCCCGCCGCGCGCTGCTGCCGGCTGCCCTGCTTTCGTCGCTGTCCCTGCTGGCCTCACCCAGTGCGTTCGCTGCGGCCGATGGCGCCGCCGATGCCAAGACCCTGGACCGGGTCAGCGTTCGCGCCGAACAGTCCGCACCGCCGTCGAGCACCACGCGCCTGCCGATCACGCTGCAGGAAACTCCGCAGTCCGCCACCGCGATCAGCCTGAAGCGCCTGCAGGACGAATCGCTGTTCAGCATCAACGACGTGATGCGCACCGTGACCGGCGTCAGCGTGTCCTTCTACGACACCCAGCGCCCGCTCTACTACGCACGCGGCTTCGCCATCACCGACTTCCAGGTCGACGGCATCCCGACCTACAGCGGTTCGACCAACCAGGAATACGACACCGCCTTCTACGACCGCATCGAAGTGATCCGCGGTGCCAACGGCCTTCTCAGTGGCGCCGGTGTGCCGTCGGCCACGGTCAACCTGCTGCGCAAGCGCCCGGGCAAGGAGTTCGATGCCTCGTTCGCGGTCAGCGCGGGCAGCTGGGACTATCGGCGCATGGAGGCCGATGTGACCGCGCCGCTGACCGATGACGGCCGCTTCCGCAGCCGCGTGGTCGCCGCCTATACCGATCGTGGCCTGTACTACGACCGCTACGACGAGAACAAGATGGCCGGCATGGCAGTGCTGGAAGGCGACGTCACCGACAGCACCACCATCACCCTCGGTTACCAGAGCCAGGACAACAACCCGACCGGATCCACTTGGGGCACCGTCGCGTTCTTCGACAACCAGGGCAACTTCGCCCACCTGGCGCGCTCGACCAACCTGTCGCCGAAGTGGAGCTACTGGAAGCGCGAGAGCAACACCGCGTTCGCCAACCTGGAACAGCGCTTCGGCGACGACTGGCTGCTGAAGATCAACACCGCCTACACCCGCGGCAACGTGCAGAACGTGCGCCTGTATGGCACCGGCAATCCGGACCCGGTGAGCGGCTCGGGCATCTACCTGCGCGCCGCCGCCGGTGATTCCAAGGACACCCGCCGCAACGTCGACGCCTACCTGACCGGCACGTTCCCGCTGTTCGGCCGCGACCATGACCTGACTGTCGGTGCGCAGTGGTCGGACCTGGAAGGCACCACCAATACACTCACGCTGAACTACCCGCGCGACTGGGCCACCTGCGGGCGCGAGCGCTGCTACTACATCCCCAATGTCTTCAGCTGGGATGGCGATATCTCCGAGGTGACCTACACCCGCACCGGCGCGCGCCGCGTGGCCAAGACCACGCAGAGTGGCGTCTACCTGGCCACCCGCCTGCACCTGGCCGATCCGCTGTCGCTGATTGCCGGTGCGCGCCTGAGCCGCTGGCAGACACTGAGCCGTTCCTACAACGCGGCCGGCGCCTATACCGGCACCAGCGGCGCCTACAAGGTCAGCGACGAAGTCACCCCATACGTGGGCCTGGTCTACGACATCACCCCGAACGTGTCGGCCTACGCCAGCTATACCGAGATCTTCAACCCGCAGAACTACCGCGACCGCAATGACAACCTGCTGGCACCGGTGCAGGGCTCCAACCTGGAAGCGGGCATCAAGACGCAGTGGTTCGATGGCCGCCTGACCGCCAATGCCGCCGTGTTCGAGGCCAAGCAGGACAACTACGCGGTGCGTGACATGAGCGTGCCGGAAGGCACGTTGAGCGATGGCAGCTCGGCCTACATCGGCATCAACGGCACCAAGGCGCGCGGCTGGGAAGTGGACGTCAACGGCGAGATCCTGCCGGGCTGGACGATCAACGCCGGCTACACCCACGTCAAGGTCACCCGTGCCGCCACCGACCTGCTGTACGCCAACCCGCCCGAAGACCTGCTGCAGCTCAATACCCAGCTGCAGCTGCGCGGCGCACTCGAGCGCCTGAGCATCGGCGGCGGCGTGCAGTGGCAGAGCAAGGTGCAGGGCTACAACATCGCCTACCCGCTGGGTGGCACGGTAACGGTGAAGCAGCCGGCGTACTCGCTGGTGCAGTTCAACGCCAACTACCGCATCAGCGACAACTGGACGGCCACGCTGAGCGTGCGCAACGCACTGGACAAGAGCTACTGGGCGAACCTGGACTACAACAACTACGGCGAACCGCGCTTCGTGTCGGCCAGCCTGCGCTGGAAGTTCTGAGCGACTGGAACCGGTAGTGCCGGCCGCTGGCCGGCTTCCCCTTACCCTGCATCGCGTGGAGCCGGCCAGCGGCCGGCACTACCCGGATCAATGGGCCCGCCTCCGCGCGGGCCCTTCCTTTTGCTGCACTGCGGGTTGCACACCAAGCCATAATTATGCCGTAATTATATCAACGCCAATCGGAAGCCGGTCGATGAACCCGAGCTGGGATACGTTGGAGCGCAGTCGCCAGGCGCGCCTGGAGCGCGCAGCGCCGTGGGCGCGCGGCCACCAAGTCGCCGCCGAGGACGTGGGTGAACTGCTGCACGCGCTGCTGGAGCCGGGTGACAAGGTCTGCCTGGAGGGCAACAACCAGAAGCAGGCCGACTTCCTGGCCCAGGTGCTGGCCGATCTCGACCCGGCGCGGGTGCACGACCTGCACATGGTGCAATCGGTGCTGTCACTGCCCTCGCATCTGGATGTGTTCGAGCGCGGCATCGCCTCCCGGCTCGACTTCTCCTTCTCCGGCCCGCAGTCGGTGCGGCTGGCCAACCTGGTGGCCGAAGGCCGCATCCAGATCGGTGCCATCCACACCTACCTGGAACTGTTCGGCCGCTACTTCATCGACCTGACCCCACGCGTGGCGCTGGTCGCCGCGCAGGCTGCCGATCGCCACGGCAACCTCTACACCGGCCCGAACACCGAGGACACCCCGGTGATCGTGGAGGCCACGGCCTTCCGCGGCGGCATCGTCATCGCCCAGGTCAACGAGATCGTCGACACCCTGCCCCGCGTCGATATCCCGGCCGACTGGGTCAATTTCGTGGTGCAGGCGCCGAAGCCGAACCACATCGAACCGCTGTTCACACGCGACCCGGCGCAGATCTCCGAGATCCAGGTGTTGATGGCGATGATGGCCATCAAGGGCATCTACGCCGAGTACGGCGTGAACCGCCTCAACCATGGCATCGGCTTCGATACGGCAGCCATCGAACTGCTGCTGCCCACGTATGCCGAATCGCTGGGGCTGAAGGGAAAGATCTGCCAGCACTGGGCACTGAACCCGCACCCGGCACTGATTCCTGCCATTGAATCGGGCTTCGTGAAGTCGGTGCACTCGTTCGGTTCGGAACTGGGCATGGAGAAATACATCGCCGCCCGTGGCGATGTGTTCTTCACCGGTGCCGATGGCTCGATGCGATCGAATCGCGCGCTCTCGCAGACCGCCGGCCTGTATGCCTGTGACATGTTCATCGGCTCGACGCTGCAGGTCGACCTGCAGGGCAACAGCTCCACCGCCACCCGCGACCGCATCGCCGGCTTCGGCGGTGCGCCGAACATGGGCTCGGATGCACGCGGCCGCCGCCATGCCAGCGACGCCTGGATCAAGGCCGGCCAACAGGCCGCTCGCCCTGGTGAAATACCACGCGGCCGCAAGCTGGTCGTGCAGATGGTGGAGACCTTCCGCGAGCACATGGCACCGGCCTTCGTCGATCGCCTCGATGCCTGGGACCTGGCCGAGCGCGCACAGATGCCGCTGCCGCCGGTGATGATCTACGGCGATGACGTCAGCCATGTGCTGACCGAGGAAGGCATCGCCAACCTGCTGCTGTGCCGCACGCCGGAGGAACGCGAACAGGCGATCCGCGGCGTATCCGGCTACACCGCCGTCGGCCTTGGCCGCGATCGCGCGATGGTGGAAAACCTGCGCGACCGCGGTGTGATCCGCCGACCGGAGGACCTCGGCATCCGGGTGCGCGATGCCAGCCGCGATCTGCTGGCCGCGCGTTCGGTGAAGGATCTGGTGCGCTGGTCCGGTGGGCTGTACGACCCGCCCAAGCGCTTCCGCAACTGGTAAGGGGCTGAGCATGGAAACCCTCGACTATCGATTCGACGGCCGCACCGCCGTGCAGTTCCCGCGCGACGCGGTGCTGGTGGGCGTGCTGGCCTCGGGCAACCTGGAAATCCTGCTGGAACCGGCTGATCTGGACGGCGCAATGACCGTGCGTATCATCACCGCCGCACAGGGCTTCGGCAGCATCTGGCAGGCGGTGATCGCCGATTTCGCCCAGCGCCATCCGCTGCGCGACGTGCGCGTGTCGATCAACGACGCCGGCGCGACCCCGGCCGTGGTCAGCCTGCGCCTGGACCAGGCCGTGGAAACCCTGCTGGCCGGAGGCACGCCATGAGCCACGCACGTCGCCACAGTTACTACGAAGCCGATGCGCGCGAGCGCGCTGCCGGGCTGGTCGATGCCGGTTCGTTCCACGAATTCCTTGGCCCGGCGCGGCGGATGATGAGCCCGCACCTGGCCCAGCTGGACCAGCCGGCTGCCTTCGACGATGGCATCGTCGTCGGCCAAGCCACGCTGCGCGGCAAGCACGTGCTGCTGGCCGCGCAGCAGGGGCAGTTCATGGGCGGTGGCGTGGGCGAAGTGCACGGCGCCAAGCTGACCGGATTGCTGCGCCGCGCAGCCGAAACGCGTCCAGACGGCGTGCTTCTGCTGCTGGACACCGGCGGCGTGCGACTGCACGAAGCGAATGCAGGCCTGATCGCGATTTCGGAAATCATGCGCGCCACCCTGGCCGCACGTGCAGCTGGCGTACCGGTCATCGCGCTGATCGGCAGCGGCAACGGTGCGTTCGGCGGCATGGGCATCGTCGCCCGCTGCTGCACCACGGTGATCATGTCCGAGGAAGGCCGGCTCTCGCTGTCCGGCCCGGAAGTGATCGAGACGGTACGCGGCGTGGAAGAGTTCGACTCACGCGACCGTGCGCTGGTCTGGCGCGTGACCGGTGGCAAGCACCGCTACCTGATCGACCAGGCACAGGTGCTGGTGCCTGACGCCATCGAAGCCTTCGCGCAGGCCGCAAGCGATGCGCTGCAACCCGATGCCGCCAGCACCGATACCGATGCGGCGCTGGCCGCGCTGCAGGAACGCCATGCGTCATTGAAAGCCCGTGTGCAGGCTTGGGGCGATTGCCGCGATGGGCTGGAAATCTGGGCCCGCCAGGGCATCGCCGAACCCGAACGACTGCAGCTGCTGGACACCGACGCCTTCCTTGCCGCCACCGCCGACCGGAGGCTGCCATGACCGCCCCGCTGCAGACCCTGCTCGACGCCCTGTTCCCGCGCGGCCATCGCATCGACATCCGGGATTCTGTGCTGACCGGCAGCGCAACCACCGACGATGGCGAGGTGACCGTGATCGGCACCACCGACCGCATCGAGGTTGGCGTCGACCACGCATTGGCGCTGGCCGGGACCGTGCTTGCCAGCACCGCCGCGCACCCACAGCGGCCGATCGTGATGCTGGCCGACACTGCCGGCCAGCGCCTGGCGCGCCGCGATGAGCTGCTGGGCATCAATGGCTGCTTCGCGCACCTCGCGCAGACTCTCGATCTGGCCCGCCGCCGTGGCGCG
This sequence comes from Stenotrophomonas sp. 59, assembly GCF_030291095.1. NCBI lineage: Bacteria > Pseudomonadati > Pseudomonadota > Gammaproteobacteria > Lysobacterales > Lysobacteraceae > Stenotrophomonas > Stenotrophomonas sp. 59. The sequence continues at coordinate 1,236,681 of NZ_CP127408.1, read as the reverse complement.
CGCCTGGTCACTCTGGTCTATGGCGAATCGGTCAGTGGCGGCTTCCTGTCCTTCGGCCTGATGGCCGACCACATCCATGCCCTGCCCGATGCACAGGTACGCGTGATGGACCTGCGTGCGATGGCGCGGGTGACCAAGCAACCATTGGAAAAGCTGCAGGCGCTCAGCCAGAGCTCACCGGTGTTCGCACCGGGCGTGGCCAACTACGTGGCGATGGGTGCGGTGGAATCGCTGTGGGACGGCGATCTTGCGCAGCACCTGCTGCGGGCCCTGCGCACGCCCAGCGACGGCGATGCGCGCGCGGCACTGGCTGCACAGCGCGGCGGTCGTGCACTGGCGGCGGATGTTGCCGATGCGGTGGCCCGTGGCGATGCCTGAGCGGCCCGCCCGCCACACGCTGGCCTGGCTGTCGGCCCACGCCGGCTGGCGCGCCGACGTCGCTGCGCAGGAACCCCGCCTGGCAGCGTGGTTCGCGCAGGGCCTGCCTGCAATGGTGGCGCGCTGCGCCGTGGATGATCGCGACCCGCGCCTGCGCCTGGGGGTGCCGCTGCCGCCGAGCGAGGGCAAGCTACGGCTGGCGCTACGCGTGGCTCCGCACGAGGTACGTCGACTGCAGCCACCGCCCGCGCTGGAAGAGGTCGTTGCCAGCGGCGTGCCCGACGACTGGCGAAGCGCACTGCAGGCGATGCAGCGGCTGGCACCGGCACGCGTGTTCGGTGCGTTCGCCTGGCAGCATCTGAGCGGTTTGCCGTATGTGCATCCGCGCTCGGACATCGATCTGTTGTGGCAGATAAGGGCCGCAGGCCAGGCCGATGCCCTGGTCGAGCGCCTGCAGGACTGGGAACGCACGCACGCGCGCCGCGTCGATGGCGAGCTGTGCCTGGCCGACGGTGGCGCGGTGAACTGGCGCGAGTACGCCGGATGCAGCCGCGAGGTACTGGTCAAGCGTGTGGATGGTGCTGCGCTGGAAGCCCGCGATCGCTTGTTCATCGCCAACGGGGTGGCCGCATGAACATCGCCGTCCACGCCGAGCGGCCCTGTCGCCCCCGAGTGGACAGCGCGCGACTGGGCCGCCTGGCCATCGCCAGCCTGCATGCCGAACTGGCGTGCACACCCAAGCCGGGGCTGGTCACCCCCTTCGATACCGGCAGCCATGACGACATGGACGCCGGCACCTTCCTGCGCAGCCTGTTTGCCCTGCGCCACTACTTCACCGCGATCGCCCATGCTGGCGCCGACGATGCGCCCTTCGCGGACCTGCGCATGCATGGGCTGGCCGCCGAGGCCGCGATGCTGCGGGCCACCGGCGGTATCAATACCCATCGTGGTGCAATCTTCAGCCTCGGCCTGCTGGTCGCTGCATCGGCACGCTACCGCCAACTGCACGACCATGCGGGTTCGGCTGCACAGGTGTGCCTGGCCGTGCCGCACTGGGCAGCCGACTTCGCCAGCGCACCACTGGATGCCAGCAGCCCTGGCCAGCGGGCACGCGTGCGCCATGGCGTGCCGGGCGTACGCGAGCAGGCGGCGGCCGGCTACCCGGTGCTGCGCGAGCTGGCGATGCCTACGCTGCGTCATGCACTGGGGGAAGGCCTGACGCACGATGCGGCGCTGTGCCAGACCCTGATGCAGCTGGTCGCGCAGATCGATGACCTCAACCTTCTGCACCGTGGCGGTGCCGATGGGCTGCACTGGGCACAGCAGCAGGCGCACGCATTCCTCGCGAGCGGCGGCACCTTCGCACCCGGCTGGCAGGCGCGGCTGCGCGATGTCGGCAAGCGCTTCGTGGCACGCCGCCTGAGCCCCGGTGGCAGTGCTGATCTGCTCGCCTGCAGCTGGTTCCTGCTTCAGCAGGAGGGTGTATGAGCCTCGCCCTGCTCTGCCCCGGGCAAGGCGCGCAGCATGCGGCGATGTTGGACCGGGTGCGCGATCTGCCGGCCGCGTGCGACGTACTGGAGACTGCCAGTACAGTGCTTGGACGCGACGTGTTCGCGGCGGCCGCCGATGAATCGCGCTTCGACAATGCGCTGGCGCAGCCCTTGCTGTGTGCAGCCAGCCTCGCGCACTGGCAGGGACTTCGCGAAGCGGTGCAAGCACCGGTGCTGGTGGCCGGTTACAGCATCGGTGAACTGGCCGCACATGCGATCGCCGGCAGCATTGATGCAGCCACCTGCCTGGCCCTCGCCGCACGCCGCGCGCAGCTGATGGACGGCGCCAGCCCCGCCGATGCAGGCCTGCAGGCGGTGCTCGGCCTGGACCGCCGCAGCCTGCAGTCACTCTGCGATGCACAGGGCGCGTACGTGGCCATCGCCAATGGCCAGGATCATTTCATCGTGGGCGGCACGCACGCCTCGCTGCAGGGCCTGGCCGATGCAGCGCGTGCGGAGAGTGCAGACATCCGTCCGCTGCCGGTGCACGTTCCGGCGCACACACCGCTGCTGGCGGCGGCGGTCGCACCGTTCGCTGCGGCGCTCGATGCCGCCGCGCTGCAAGCCCCGCGTCTGCCGCTGCTGGCCGGTATCGATGCACGGCCGGTACGCGATCGCGCCGCAGCGGTACACACCCTGTCGGCACAGCTGGCCCAGACCATCGAATGGGCGCAGGTAATGCGCCAGGCCTTCGAGCGCGGCGCGCGGGTGTTCCTGCAGCTGGGCCCGGGCAATGCACTGGCGCGCATGGTCGCGCCGTCCTACCCGTGCTGCGAAGTGCGCGCGGTGGAGGAGTTCCAGAGCCTGGACGGCGCCGCGGCATGGGTCCGCAGCGCGCTGGAACGGCTGCAGTAACGGGTTCGAGCAGTACGTATCACGCAACACGCAGTACGTCGCCTTACCCCGGGATGGCGGGTCTCCATCCGCGCTGTACGTGAGTCACGTGTCTGGGAGGGCGCATGAGTCCACAAATCGCAACGATCATCGGTCTGGTGATCATGTTCATCGTCGCCACCGCGATGCCAATCAACATGGGAGCTGTCGCCTTCGCGCTGGCCTTCATCATCGGCGGCCTGTGGGTCGACATGGGGGGCAAGGAGGTCCTGGCCGGATTCCCCGGCGATCTGTTCCTGACCCTGGTCGGCATTACCTACCTGTTCGCCATCGCGCAGAAGAACGGCACCATCGACCTGCTGGTGCACTGGGCGGTGAAAGCCGTACGCGGCCATATCGTGGCCATTCCGTGGGTGATGTTCGTCATCACCGCGGTCCTCACCGCCTTCGGCGCACTCGGCCCCGCCGCGGTGGCGATCATCGGACCGGTCGCACTGCGCTTTGCAAAGCAATACAACATCAACCCGCTGATGATGGGCCTGCTGGTGATCCACGGTGCGCAGGCCGGCGGTTTCTCGCCGATCAGCGTGTACGGCAGCATCACCAACGGCGTGGTGCAGAAGGCCGGCCTGGAAGTGACTGAAATGGCGGTATTCCTGACCAGTCTCGGTTTCAACTTCATGATGGCCACGATCTGCTTCTTCGCCTTCGGCGGCATCGCCCTGCTGCGGCGTGGCTCGATCACCGCGACCGGAACGATCGGCAATGCCGAACTGGCGATGGCCGGTGGCCCGCAGGCATCGTCACGCCAGTTCGCCATCGAAGGCCACGGCGCGCTGGTTGCCGCTGGCGGGGGCACCCTGTCCAATGATCCCGCCGCTCTGGATGCGGTGAATCTGACCCGCGAGCGGCTGTTCACCCTGATCGGCCTGCTGGGCCTGGGTGTTGCTGCGCTGATCTACAACCTCAACGTCGGCCTGGTCTCGATCACCGTCGCGGTGGCGCTGGCGTTGTTGTCGCCGCAGAGCCAGAAGGGCGCAGTCGATGGCATCAGCTGGTCCACAGTTCTGTTGATCTGTGGCGTGGTGACCTACATCGGCGTGCTGGAGCATGCCGGCGCGGTGGATTTCATCGGCAACGGTGTCTCCGACATCGGCATCCCGCTGCTGGGCGCGCTGCTGGTCTGCTACGTCGGCGGCATCGTCTCCGCATTCGCCTCGTCGGCGGCGGTACTGGGCGCCACGATTCCGCTGGCGGTACCGTTCCTGATGCAGGGCCACCTCAGCGCGGCCGGCGTGATCTGCGCACTGGCAGTGTCGTCCACCATCGTCGATGTCAGCCCGTTCTCGACCAATGGCGCCCTGGTGGTGGCATCGGCGGCGAAGGAAGAGCGCGAAACCCTGTTCCGTCGTTTCCTGGTCTACAGCGGGCTGGTAGTCGCGCTGGGGCCGCTGCTGGCCTGGCTGGTGTTCGTGGTACCGGGATGGATGTAAGCAGGTGCGCAGGGCGCCGGACCATTCCGGCGCCCTGCGAGCGGGTTAGAGTCGGCTGGGTATCGTCGGCTGGGTAGAGTCGACTGTTAGTCGACTGCCCTTCGTTCCGACGGCGAAAACCCCGCGCTGCGCGCGATAGTCGACTGGGTAGAGTCGACTGGTAGTCGACTGCCCTTCGTTCCGACGGCGGAACCCCCTGCGCTGCGCGCGATAGTCGACTGGGTAGAGTCGACTGGTAGTCGACTGCTCTTCGTTCCGACGGCGGAACCCCCCGCACTGCGCGCGATAGTCGACTGGGTAGAGTCGACTGGTAGTCGACTGCTCTTCGTTCCGACGGCGGCCCCCCCGCGCTGCGCGCGATAGTCGGCTGGGTAGAGTCGACTGGTAGTCGACTGCTCTTCGTTCCGACGGCGGAATCCCCCGCGCTGCGCGCGATAGTCGACTGGGTAGAGTCGACTGGTAGTCGACTGCTCTTCGTTCCGACGGCGGCCCCCCCGCGCTGCGCGCGATAGTCGGCTGGGTAGAGTCGACTGGTAGTCGACTGCCCTTCGTTCCGACGGCGAAAACCCCCGCGCTGCGCGCGATAGTCGACTAACAGTCGACTCTACCCAGCCGTTTCCCCCGGCCGTTTCCCCCAACCCGTTTGCCCCAACGCGTTTCCCCCAACCCGTTTCCCCCAGCCGTTTCCCCAAACCCGTTTCCCCCTCGGTTTCCGCCCGCATTACAGGTCCCACGCATGGAGGCAGTACACTTTCCACCATGGCCATCGCTCCCGCCCCGCGTTCTCCCAAGAAGCGCGCCCCCCTGTATGAAGAGGTCGCCGAACACGTGCGCGAGCGCATCTACGATTACCGGCTGCCGCCGGGCGAGTGGATCGACGAGCCCGCGCTGTGCGAAGAACTGGGCATCAGCCGCACGCCGCTGCGCGAAGCGCTGAAGCTGCTGGCCGCCGAAGGCCTGGTGCAGATCGATGCCGGTCGTGGTGCGCGGGTCACCCGGCTTACGCTGGAAGACCTCAACCAGCTGTTCCCGGTGATGGCGATGCTGGAAGGCCGCTGCGCGCATGAAGCGGTCAGGCATATCGATGATGCTGGGGTACAGCAGCTGGAAGACCTGCATGCGGCGATGGAAACGGCTGCGGCCGAGGGCAACATCGCCGAGTACTACCGCAATAACTACCTCATCCACGAAACCGTGCAGCACTATGCCGGCAACCCGTGGCTGATCCGCATCACCCACGACCTGCACCGCATCCTGAAGATGCACCGTGGCCGCCAGTTGCTGACCCCAGGCCGTACCGCGCAGTCGCTGGCCGAGCACCGTGAACTGATGGAGTGCTTCCGCAGGCGTGATGCCGCTGCCGCCGAACGCACCATGGAGCGCCACCTGCTCAGCCAGGGCCGGGCGCTGGCCGCCTATGTGGCGGCGGGAGGCCTGTTGAACGTGCCGGCACCGCTACCAACCGAAGGCGGCGGCTGAGCAGGCTTCTGTAGAGCCGAGCCATGCTCGGCTGGCACCCGACGCGAGCGGTGGAAGCCGCCGAACATGGCTCGGCGCTACAGCCGGGCGCCGGGCTTCAATCGCCGCAGCTGCCGCTGTCACTACTCCCCCCATCACTGCTGCAGTCGGAGCTGCTGTGGCTGTGATGGCTGTGGCTGTCGCCGGAATACCCACCGGAGCTGTCGTAGCTTGCGCCCCCCTCCCCGCGGCTTCCCGAGCCATCGGCAGTGGCCACCGCCATGCACAGGATTGCGCCCACCAGCGGCAACAGCCAGACCAGCAACAGCTGCACCGTACGGCCGCCCGCCGAAAGCCCGTCGCGCCTGATGATGACCGCGGTGGCCACCATGTTCAGGCCCAGCACCAGCAGGACCAGCAGAAGGGCGACGATCAGCATGCGGCAGTTCCGTGCCTGGACGTGGGGGCATTATGGCCCGCCGCGCCGGCATTGGCCCTGCCTGTCATGAAGATGGGACAATGTAGGGCGCGCCGGCCTGTCTCCGGGCCGCCGGCGCCCCCCGCACCACACGGAAGAAGAAGAACAACAACATGCTGAAAGTCATTTTCGATACCGACCCGGGCGTCGACGACGCCCTGGCGCTGCTGTACCTGCACAAGCACCCGCAGATCGACCTGATCGGCGTCACCACCACCTTCGGCAACGCCTCGGTGGAGTCGACCACGCACAACGCGCTGTACCTGAAGCAGGCCTGGGGCTTTGCCGCCCCGGTCGCGCGCGGCGCCGCAGGCCCGCTGCAGCCGGAAGCCACGCCGGAAGCCTGGCCGGTGCACATCCACGGCCACAACGGCCTGGGCAACCACCCGGTGCCGGCCAGCCTGGACGTGGCCGCCGACACGCGCTCCGCCGCACAGCTGATCATCGACCTGGTCCGCGCCCATCCGGGCGAAGTGACCCTGGTCGCGGTCGGCCGCATGACCAACCTGGCCCTGGCCCTGCAGCAGGCGCCAGACATCGCCGGGCTGGTGCGCGGCGTGGTGCTCATGGGCGGCGCCTTCCACGTCAACGGCAACATCACCCCGGCCGCCGAGGCCAACATCTGGGGCGATGCCGAAGCGGCCGACGTGGTGTTCACCACCGATTGGCCGGTCACCGCGATCGGCCTGGACGTGACCACCCGCGTGGAAATGGACCGCGACGGCCTCGACAAACTGGCCGCCCTCGGCGGCGCCGACGCCGAGCTGGTGCGTGCGCTGTCGCAGGACTACGTGGACTTCTACCTGCAGGCCGGGCACAAGGGCATGGTCGTGCACGACTGTTGCGCCTGCATCGCGCTGACCCGCCCGGAGCTGTTCCAGTTCGAGCGCGCCAGCGTGCGCGTGGCCACCGACGGCGTCGCCCGCGGCATGACCATTCCCAAGCCGGAAGGCATGGGCTTCGGCCCCAGCGTGTGGGATGGCCACGTGCTGCAGTCCGTCGCCATCGGCGTGGATGCGGCCGCCGTACTGGCCGACATCGAGCAGACCCTGAAGGTCTGATCGGCTAGCGCCTGGCCCTGCCCGGGACCGTCTCGGGCAGGGTCCACAGCACCGGCAACACCAGCACCGCCACCAGCGCGATCATCGCGCCCGGCGCCGCCGCCCAGCCGCTGCGTTCCACCCACCATTGCGCCAGCCACGGCGTCGCGCCGCCGAACACCGCGGTGGCCATGGTCACGCCCAATGCCAGTCCGCTGACCCGGCCTTCGCCCGGGAACTGCTCAGCCGTGGCCGGGGCCGCGACCGCGCTCACGCCACCGGCCACGCAGGCCAGCAGCACCGCGGCCAGCGCGATGCCCCACACCGAGGCCTGCGCCATCCATGCGAACAGGGACAGCGGCAGCAGCGCCGCCAGCAACGTCAGGCCCAGCAGCATCGGCCGGCGCCCCACGCGGTCGGACAACGCACCGCACAGCGGGGTGATCACAATCACCGCCACCGCCGCGATCGTCGACAACCACAGCGCATCGCCCTCGTCGTGGCCCTGCGCGTGCAGGAATGCCGGCACATAGGTGATGCCCACGTAATAGGTGATTGAGCCCAGCGCCGAGATCGCGAAGGTGCGCGCCACCGCAGCAGGATGGTTGCGCAGCACATGCCGCAGCGGCGTGGCGGGAATGCTGCCCTCGCGCCGTTGGCGCTCGAACTCGGGCGATTCGTGCATGCCAGAGCGCGCGACCAGGATCACCAGCGCCAGCGCGGCACCAACGAAGAACGGAATGCGCCACCCCCAGCTGTCCAGCTGCGCGGTGGGCAGCAGCGCGACAGTGAGCGCGGAAATCGCCACCGCCAGCAGCGCGCCCACTTCACTGGCTGCCGACGCCAGCGAGGTGACCAGCCCGCGTCGTCTCTCCGGCGCGCTTTCCAGCAGGTAGGCCACTACGCCGGTGTATTCGCCCCCCACCGAGAATGCCATCACGCAGCGCAGCACCAGCAGCAGCACGCCAGCGGTGGCGCCTGCGGTGGCCGCGGTCGGCAACAGCGCAGTGGCCAGCATCGCCGCTGCCATCAAGGCCATCGACGCCAACAGCATCCAGCGCCGGCCGAGCCGATCGCCCAGGTGGCCAAAACACAGCGCGCCCAGCGGGCGCATCAGGTAGGAGACCGCAAAGCCGGCCAGTGTCACCAGCAGCGCCTGCTCGCCGCCGCCGAAGAACACCCGTGACAGCACCGTGGCGAAGTACAGGTACAGGGTGAAGTCGTACCACTCCACTACCGTGGACAGGCCGGCCACCCACATCGAGCGCTGCCGCGCCGCGGTCATTGCGTGTTCGCCTTCAACAGCCTCGTTCCCGTGGGTGCAGGTTCCGGGCAGGGTGTCACGATCCGGGTGAAATGCCGGTCATCGGCCATCCATCGGCTGCATGTACTGCGTCTCGTGCCCGGTGAAGCGCTCACCGTCAAAGCCAAAGCAGAACCGCCCTTCCTCGAACGCGCGATAGACAAGCAACGCGCCATCCAGGCAGAACTGCTGCTGGTCCACACCCGTTTCCAGGGTTCCGTAGCGGATGGCGTCTCCGCCCCTCTCCGCTGGTCCGGTGAAGGCATCGATCGGCAATGGCGTGGCGCGTCCGGTGCGGGTGTCGACCAGCACCACCGAACGCTGGAAGAACTCAGGACGATCATCGACCTGCACCAGCAGGTAGTGCTGGTTGAAGTTCGGCGTCTCGTTGCTGAGGGCTTCCTCGATGCGCGCCACGTGCTGCGCATCGCAGAAATCGACCGGGCTGTAGCGATAGCTGCACCCGTCGTGGTCGTAGGGCAGGTTCATACCGGAATAGCTCACGCCTGCCTGGCTGCCCAGGTCGTCCCCCGGTTCCGGCGTGCTGCACAGCAGCCACGAGCGCTGTGCATCTTCGGGATCGGCCATCAGCTTCGGCTCCCGGCCCTGCTCGTAAGCCGTACCCCCCGGAAAGTCCCGGCCGAAGCGCTGGTGAACGATCACGCGGGCGGTCTCCAGCGGCAGGCCGATCTTCGCCCCGCGGAACGAGACGAACGTCATCGTCGGCAGGATCACCTCCTCCACCGGCAACCCTTTCCATTGCCCACGCATGCAGAACGTGGCGATCTCGTTTTCCTCGTCCACCTTGCAGGGTTTCGGCGCGTTCGCGGCCAGCCAGGGATGGGCCGGGCGATCGGTCTGAGGGTCGATGTACCAGCCGTCCAACACACAGGTCGGCAGCGCGTCCAGCAGCGGAGAGAGGTCGGCGCTGGCGGTCGGCATCACCGCCGGTGGGGCTGCAGGCGTGTGTTCGGCCGGTACCTCCGGCGAGCGCTGGCAGGCCAGCAGCAACCCTGCGCTGATCAGCAGCGCGACACCGTGTGCGTGCCCGATTGAAGGATGGCGTCCCTGCATTGCGTGGTGCTCCCTGGTTTCAACACTCGCTGCAGATGATCGCTGATCCCGGTGCCATGCAGGAACGTCGCAGATCCCACATCGGGGTCAGAGCCCTTTGCTCCCGCAAAGGGATCCGCCCCCGCCAGCTACCCCGGCAGCTGCAATTCGGCCCGCAGGCCACCGCCCTCACGGTTGTGCAGCCGCAGCGAGCCGCCCAGCGACTGCGCCAGCTGCACGGCGATGGCCAGGCCCAGCCCGGTGCCGCCGGTATCGCGGTTGCGTGAGCTTTCCAGCCGATGGAACGGTGCCAGCACGGCCTGCAGCTGGTCCTCCGGGATGCCGGGGCCGCGGTCGGACACGCTGATCCACGGCCGGCCTGCTGCATCGCGCCCCGCCTCGATCTCGGCACTACCGGCGTAGCGCAACGCGTTGTCGACCAAATTGCCGACCACCCGCCGCAGCGGCTGCGGCCAGGTCTGCACGGTCAGGCCTGTGGGCGCGCCACCACTGACCGCCTTGCCCATGTCTTCATAGTCGCCCACCACGCTGGCCAGGAACGCGCCAAGATCCATCGCCACCGGCGCGCCACTGGCCACGTGGCTGCTGCGCGCATAGGCCACGCCTTCGCGCACCAGTTGCCCCAGGTGGTCCAGGTCATCCAGCAGGCGCTGCTGGGTGGCATCTTCGGGCAGGGTTTCCACGCGCAGCTTCATGCGCGTGATCGGCGTCTGCAGATCGTGCGAGATGGCCGCCAGAATCTGCAGCCGCTCGCTGACATGGCCACGGATGCGCGCCTGCAGTGCATTGAGCGCGGCTGCGGCCGTGCCCACTTCGGCGGGGCCGTCTTCGGGCAGCATCGGTGCGTCCTTGCCAGGCTGCAGTTGCTCGACGGCGTGCGAGAGCTGCCGCAGCGGGCGCAATGCCAGCCGCACCGCCAGCCACGCGCATACCAGCAGCAGGGCCAGCTGCGCCAGCAGTACGGCCGGCAGCCAGCGCGCCAGCGGCAGGCCCGACGGTGTGACTTCGATGGTCAACGGTGAACCGTCGTGCAGGCGCAGCTCCACTTCGAAACGTTCCGGCAGGCGTGCCACCTGCCGCGCCTGCAGCGGATAGCGGTGTTCCAGGCTGTCATCGATGATGGCGGTGACCTGGCGCGCACGATCGGTTTCCAACGCCGGGCCGGCCTCTGCCGGGCGCAACAGGTAGCGGTACGTACGCCGCTCCAACCGCGACACCCAGGCCTGGCGCTGGTCGGCCGGCAGGTGTTCCAGCAGGGCCACGCTCACTGCTACATCCTCGTCCAGGTTGCGCAGCATCATGCTGCGGGTGGACTGGTAGCGTTCGTAGAACAACAGACCGAAGGACAGCGCATGGGCCAGGATCAACCCGCCCAGCAGCACCAGCAGCAGGCGCGCCGACAGCGTGCGCGGCCACGGCAGGCGGCGCGCGCGGGCGTTCATTCCTGCGGCCCCAGCAGCTGCACCGGCACGCTGAACACGTAGCCTTCGCTGCGCACGGTCTTGATGTAGGTGGGCTCACGCGCGTCATCGCCCAGGCGCTGGCGCACGCGGCTGACCAGGAGATCGATGGAACGATCGAACAGTTCTGCATCACGGCCCTGGGTAAGGCTGAGCAGCTGGTCGCGGCTGAGCACGCGGTTGGCGTGGTCGAGAAACACGCGCAGCAGGCGGAATTCCGCACCGCTGAGCGGATAGGCGGTGTCCTGCGCATCCAGCAGATGGCGGGCAGTGGTATCCAGGCGCCAGTCGCCGAAGGCCAACTGGCGGCCGGCTTCGCTCACCTGCAGGTTCGGCGGCAGCATCTGCGTGCGTCGGATCACCGCATTGATGCGCGCCAGCAGTTCGCGTGAGGAGAACGGCTTGGTCACGTAGTCATCGGCGCCCATTTCAAGGCCGATGATGCGGTCGGTTTCATCGTCGCGGGCGGTCAGCAGCACCACCGGCACCGCGCGATGCTTGCCGGCACGCAGGTTGCGGCACAGGCTCAGCCCGTCCTCGCCGGGCATCATCACATCCAGCACCACCAGGTCCACCGCGTGGGTATCCATCAGCGCGCGCATCGCACGGCCGCCATCGGCCTGGCTGACGCGCAGGCCGTTGCGCTGCAGGTAGTCGGCCAGCATCTGGCGGATCTCGCTGTCATCGTCGACGACAAGGATGTGCGGTACGTGGTTCATTGCGTTCTCGATGAAGACGGAGGTCAAGGCCGCGCGGCGCGGCCATGGTAGCGCGGCTCAGGGGCTGGCCAGCAGGCGCTGTATCTCGCTTTCGGTACGCGCGTAGTCGCCTTCGCCGTAGTGGCGGTAGACCACCCTGCCCTGCCGGTCGACCAGGTAAAGCGCCGGCCAGAAGCGGTTGCCCCAGGCGTTCCAGATCCGGTACTGGTTGTCCTGCACCACCGGCCAGGTGATATCCAGCCGCGCGATGGCCTTGCGCACATTGCCGGGCAGGCCTTCGTAGGCGAACTCCGGTGTATGCACGCCGATCACCTGCAGGCCCTGCCGCGCGTAACGCGCATGCCACTGGTGCACATGAGGTGCCACGTTGAGGCAGTTGCTGCAGGCATAGGTCCAGAACTCGACCAGCACCACCTGCCCTCGCAGCTGGTTCAACGCGAGCGGTGGGCTGTTGTGCCAGGGCCCGCCGCCATCGAACGCGGCAGCCGGAGCGGCCTGCACCGGATGCGCATCGGCCTCCGGGCTGGGCCAGGCCATCAGCAGCGCCGCCCCACCCAGCAGGCCCAGCAGCAACGGCAGTACATACACACGCAGCCCGGCCATCGTTCAGCCCCCCTGCTCGGCCAGCGGCAGTTCGGCCGGCTTCACGCCTGCGGCTTCCAGGATGCCGTCAGCCACCTGGGCCGGGTGCGAGAGGAGCGACACATGGCTGCTGCCGATCGATTGCAGCTGCGCGCCAATGCGCTTTGCGGTAGCCGCCTGCAGCTGCGGCGACAACATGCGGTCGTCACGGCTGAGCACGTACCAGCTCGGCTTGCTGCGCCATGCGGCCACGGTGACGGGCTCACCCAGAGCGCTGGCCTTCAATGGCACCTGCGTGCTGTACAACAGTGCGGCGGTCTTCTTCATCACATCCGGTGCGAAGTCCTGGGCGATGGCGTCGGCTGGCAGGGTCAGGTAGCCGTCCTTCTCCTGCAGGCGCGTCAGGCCCGGGCCGACCGGATAGCCCTCGCCCTGCTGTGCCGATGACTGCCCGGCATCCGGTGCGAATGCGGCCACGTACACCAGCGCCTGCACCTTGGGATCGTTGCCCGCTTCGGTGATGACCGTTCCGCCCCAGCTGTGGCCGACCAGCACGACTTTGCCCGGTGCGGCGGCAATCGCGCGACGGGTGGCGGCCACATCGTCGGCCAGCGAGGTGAGCGGGTTCTGCACCGCCACCGCCCGCAGCTTCCAATCGTGCAACGTGGTGATGACCTTGTTCCAGCTGGAGCCATCGGCGAAGGCGCCGTGTACCAGGATGACGGTGGGCGGGGCGCCGGCATCGGCCTCGGCGGCGAACGCAGGCGTCGCGACGCCGGCAAGGGCGAGGGCAGCGGCGAGCAGGGTGATGCGGATCATGGGGGTACTCCGGTGTTGGGAGTGGCCATTTCCGCCTGGGGATGTATCGGCGCTGTTTCGCTGCGAGGCAGAGTTGTACCGGACTGTAGGGCGGCGGCGGCTTCCTACAGTTGGATACATTCGGCCGCCGGGCATGGCCCGGCACAACCGCAGCCGGGTGTCCTCACGCGTACATGCGGGGAACCTTCTCCACCCGGTAGCGCCAGGCCATGCCCGGCGGACGCCCGACCCGGCGCCTTTGTATCTGACTGTACGAAACCCCTGACACAGCCACAGTCGCTGACAAAACCCCAGGCAACAGCACACGTTGCCGATACCTGCGCCGCCTGAAATGGCCTCCATCGACCACTGGCCCGCAGGACACCACCATGATCAGCACCGCCTCTTCCGTGTACACGCCCCGCCTGGACGCCGTCGGCCGCTGGCTCTCGCCATTGGCGCTGCGCACCCTGCTGGCCTGGGAGTTCTTTGAATCCGGCCGCGAGAAGCTGGCCGGCCAGAACTGGTTCGCCGACCTGGAAGGGCGTTTCCCTTTCCCGTTCTCCACCCTGCCCGCGTCACTCAACTGGCAGCTGGCCACCTGGCTGGAACTGGTGGGCGCTGTGATGCTGCTGCTGGGCCTGGCCACGCGCTCGGTGGCCTACATCTTCTGGGTGCTGACCCTTGTTGCCATCGCCGCCGTGCACTGGCCCGACCAGTGGAACGGCCTGGGCGAACTCTGGCAGGGCTATGCGATCACCGACCAGGGCTACGGCAACTTCAAGCTGCCGCTGCTCTTCCTGGCCATGCTGCTCCCACTGATCCTCAACGGCGGCGGTGCGCTCAGCCTGGACCGCCTGCTGGCCGGCCCGCAGCGCGCCACGGCGGGCAACGACGGCCTCGGCTGGGGCGTGAGCCTGATCGCCCTGCTGCTGCCGGTCGCCGCGCTGCTGCCCGGCGTCGGCTTCGGTGGCGCGCTGCTCGGCGGCGCCCTGCTGCTGGGCTACGTACTGCGCCGTCGCCGCAACGCCTGATCCGCATCGCCCCTTCCCGCGCTTCTTCCCTTCGTTTCCGTCGCCTTCAAGCGGCGTCCATCCCGCACGCCCTGCGTGCCAATCCCAAGGAGTCATCATCATGTCCGTCTCGACCAAGAACACCGCTGCTTCCCGTCTGCCGCGCATCGGCGCCATCGGCATCGCCTTGGCCGGTGGCCTGCTGCTGGCTGGCCAGGCCGCCGCGATCCAGCCACTGGCCATCGGTGCCGCGGCGATGAGCGCCGCCGCCGAAGGCAAGTGCGGTGAAGGCAAGTGCGGCGCCAACAAGGCCGCCACCGGCAAGCCTGCCGGCAAGGCCAAGGTGGCCGAAGGCCAGTGTGGCGAAGGCAAGTGCGGCGACGCCTCGTTTGCCCGCACCGACCGTGACCACGACGGCCGCGTCTCGCGCGCCGAGTTCAATGCGGTGGCGGCCACGCGCGCCGCCGAATTCGACCGCATCGACACCGACCACGACGGCTACATCAGCGAGCAGGAAGCGCACGACTACCTGCGCAGCGTCTACACCGCCAACGGCAAGCCGATGCCGAAGGGCCTGTTCTCCCGCGTCAACGACTGATCGTTCCCCACCCGGCGCCGCCCTTGCGGCGGCGCCACTGCCCTGGAGTACCGTCGCATGCACTTGCCCCTGCCTTCCGCCAGCGCCGGTCTCGGCCTGCGCCGTGGCCTGATCGATGAACTGCTGGCGATGCCGGCCAATGCCATCGACTTCCTCGAAGTGTCGCCGGACAACTGGATCGGGGTTGGCGGTGCCCACGGCGCGGCGCTGCGCCAGTTGAGTGAGCGCCATCACCTGACCTGCCACGGCCTGTCGCTGTCGCTGGGTGGTCCGGACCCGCTGGATCGCACGCTGCTGGGACAGACGCGCGCCTTCCTCGATCTGCACCAGGTGCAGCTGTACAGCGAACACCTGAGCTACTGCGCCGCCGGTGGCCATGTCTACGATCTGCTGCCATTACCGTTCACCGCCGAGGCCGTGCGCCACGTTGCCGGTCGCATCCGCCAGGTGCAGGACACACTGGGCCGGCGCATCGCCGTGGAGAACATCTCCTACTACGCTGTGCCGGGTGCGGACATGAGCGAGATCGACTTCATCACTGCAGTGCTGGCCGAGGCCGACTGCGACCTGCTGCTGGACGTCAACAATGTCTTCGTCAACGCCTGCAACAACGGCTACGACGCCTTCGATTTCCTGACACGCGTGCCGGCGCATCGCGTCGCCTCGCTGCACGTGGCCGGCCACTTCGACGAGGACGATGGCTTCAAGATCGACACCCACGGTGCGCCGGTGAAGGGCGTGGTCTGGGCGCTGCTGCATGAGGCCTATGCGCGTGTCGGCGTACGCCCCACCCTGCTGGAGCGCGATTTCAACTTCCCGCCTTTGGCCGAGCTGCTGGCCGAGGTCGAGCAGATCCGCCACGCGCAGGCCGATGTGCTGCTGCCCGAGGTGGCCCATGGCTGAGCCGCTGGCCACCCTGCAGCAGCGCTGGGCCGACCATGTACGCGACCCATCGATGCCCGCGCCTGAGGGCGTCGATGCACGGCGGATGGCAGTCTACCGCCGCCTCTGCATCGACAGCCTGGACAGCCTGCTGGCAGGCAGCCTGCCGCGCCTGCAGGCGCAGCTGGGTGATGCCTGCTGGCGCGACGCCGTGGAGCACTACTATGCGCGGCACGCCTGCCATACCCCGCTGTTCCCGCAGATCGCCGGCGAATTCGCCGCGTGGCTGGGCGTGCAGGCAGACCTCGCGCTGCCGGGCTGGGTGGCGGAACTGGCGCATTACGAAAGCACGCAGCAGGCACTGCACATTGAAGCGCGGGACGCCGGCCAGCAGCCATTGCATGCGCCACAGGCAGGCAGCGTGCTTGCGCTGTCTCCGCTGGTGCGGGTGGTGGGCTACCGGTGGTCTGTGCATGAGGATGTCGGGCTGAGCGGTGCGCCGACCACGATGCCGACGTTGCTGCTGCTGCGACGCCTCGATGACTTCAGCCTGCAGGTACAGGAACTTGCACCGCTGGCATATGCGCTGCTGTCGGCGTTCGGCGATGACGGCGGCCGTGCGGAAGACGCGCTGCAGGTACTGGCCGACCTGCATGGCGTGGCCGCCGACGAACTGCGCACAGCCTGCATTCCGCCGCTGGGCGAGCTGTGCGCGGCCGGCGTGCTGGTTGTGACGAACGACCGTTGAGGGTGCCGGTCAGCGCCCGGCACTCCCCATTCCTTGACCGGCCAGCGGCCGGCATTGTCCCCTCTCCATTCTTCGAGGTCTGATCATGGCTGCTTCCAAT
Organism: Stenotrophomonas sp. 59; assembly: GCF_030291095.1. Classification (NCBI taxonomy): domain Bacteria; kingdom Pseudomonadati; phylum Pseudomonadota; class Gammaproteobacteria; order Lysobacterales; family Lysobacteraceae; genus Stenotrophomonas; species Stenotrophomonas sp. 59. The sequence goes on along the minus strand of NZ_CP127408.1, from coordinate 1,220,173 downwards.
ACCTCCTTCCTGCACGGCTGGCGCCTGTTCGTGGCCATCGCCGTGGTCCTGATCGCCTTCGCACTGGCGGCGTTCACCCTGCAGCCCGACGTGGTCGAGGGCAGCCGCGCGGCGATCCGGGTGACGGCACGCACATCGTTCCTGCTGTTCCTGGCCGCCTTCACCGCATCCTCGTTCGCCAGCCTGCTGCCCGGCCCCTTCACCCGCTTCCTGTTGCGCGAGCGTCGCATCGCCGGCCTGTCGTTCGCGTTCTCGCACCTGCTGCATGCGGTGGCGATCACCGCCTTCGGCATCCTCAACCCCGCGTTCTGGCCGGCGCGCTCGGCCCTGGCCAACCTGCCGGGCACGATCGGCTATGTAGCCATCCTAGCCCTGGCCATCACCTCGCATCGTAGCATCGCCCGCCGCATGGGCCCCACCGCGTGGCGTCGCCTGCACGTGACCGGCATGTGGATCATCGCCGCAGTGTTCACCTATTCGTACTTCAAGCGCGTGCCCGGCAACTTCTGGTACGCAGTGCCCTCCGCGTTGCTCTTCACCGCCGTCGTGGTGCGTGCGATCGCCAAGCGGGCGCAGTCGCTGCGGCGCAATGCGCATGCGCGGCCGCCGCTGCGGGCGGCCTGACGGGCCGGGGTCGGATTCCTTTGCCGTTGGCAAAGGGATCCGACCCCACCAGGCCATCCCAATCAGCCGTCACGTGTGACGCAATAGGCCGCGTAGGCATCGAGGATCTTCTGCATCCGGGCCTGCTGCTTCGCGCCCATCGGCACCCGCTGCACGCGCTTCAACAGCGTCTTCCACATGTATCCGGAACGGAAGAAGTATGGCCGCACCTCGAGGAAGGTCAGCACGACATCCACCGTATTCGGATCGTGCTCAGCCAGTTGCTTCAGTGCGTTGGCGTAGCCACCCGGGAACGCAAGCTGTTCATAGCGTTGGTTGTATTCCGCGCAGGCTGCCGCATGCCGCTGCATTTCTTCCGGGCCACGCCAGCGCGCGCCAGCGGCTTCGCGGATGGCTTGGCGCAGCCGGTTGATCTCGTCCGCATTGGCGCGGATCAGGCGGTCCATGGGCGCGCGTGTATGGGACATGGTTCCTTCCATGTGGTTTGCCAGGGGTCAGATCCCTTTCCGGCAGGGAAAGGGATCTGGCCCCACTTCAGGTCACTGGGCGCGGCGCAGGGTGATCAGGGTGATTTCCGAAGGCACGCCGATGCGTGCCGGGAATCCGGCCCACAGGCCAGCGCCATTGCTCACGTACAGGGTCATCCCGTCCACCTCGTAGCGGCCGGAGACGTAGCCGCCGTTGGCCCGCTTCACCAGCTGGTCCATGCCGATGATCTGCCCACCGTGGGTATGCCCGGACAACTGCAGTTTCACACCGCGCGCGGCGGCCTCACGCGCATTGCGTGGGCGATGATCGAGCAGGATCACAGGTGCGGAAGGAGCGGCACCCGCCAGCGCGGCCTGGAGATCCGGCAACAGCAGGCCGTAGCGTGCCGCCACCGGGTCGGTGACACCGGCGATGGTCAGCGCCGCATCACCGCGTCGTACCTGCAGGTGACTGTTCTCCAGCACCTGCATGTTCAGCGCGCGGAACGCCTGCATCCAGTCCTGGTACTGCGCGTAGTACTCGTGGTTGCCGGTGATGGCAATGACGCCATCCGGCGCCTGCAGATCGGCCAACGGACGCGCGTCGTCGCGACGGGCCTCGACACTGCCGTCGATCAGATCGCCGGTGATCACGACCAGGTCCGGCTTCAGCGCGTTGCTCTCGTCCACCACGCTGCGTACCCAGTCGCCGGTCAGCAGGCGGCTGGCGTGGATGTCGGTCAGCTGCAGCACGCGATAACCATCGAACGCGACCGGTAGATCCTTGATCGCCACGTCGATCTGCCGAGGCTGGGGCACGGCCATGCCCTGGCTGATGCCATAGCCACTCACAAGCAGGGCCAGCAGGCCGGCCAACGGCCGCAGCTGCGGCGCGCGCAGGGCCGCTACCGTGCGCGGCCAACGGAGCAGGCGCGAAAGCAGCAGGCCGGCATCCAGTACCAGCACCACCAACGCCAGCAGCAGCACCGCAGTGGAGCCGGTAGCCAGCACGGCGATGGCCATCTTCGGGATTTCCGGCGACGCCATCGAGCCCCAGAAGGTGGCCACGATGCGAAGCTGCACGGCCACGGCCACCACCAGCAGCGACAGCACGACCTTCAACCCGATGGGCATGCGCAGCGGCCAGAACAGGCGCCAGGCCACATACAGGCCCATCAACAAACCGATCGTACTCAGCACTGCAACCATCCATGACAGAAAGCGGGCCCGCCATGGTGACGGCTGCGGGCCGCGTTGTGTAGAGCCGGGCCATGCTGCGCTGCTTTGAATGTAGAGCCGAGCCATGCTCGGCTGCATCCGCGAAGCCGAGCATGGGCTTGTATGTTCCTCCCGGCTCCTACGAGGTATGTAGGAACCAGGGTGGAGGGACCGTCAACATGATATCTGCGGGTACCAGCCGACAGACGAGCCGAGCGATCCCCATCCCGCACCTTAACGTCGATAAAGGATCTAGCGGCCTTTGAGGACCGCCGATGTAGGCAAGCCAACGTGGTGCGGTACCACCCCAGCCCCTCAACAATAGCTGGGAGTTGCGCAGATGTCAGATCGTTTGGCCATCGGCATCGATGCCGATTCAAAGACCCTTGTGGTGGCCTGTCACGGCACCAAGGGCAGCGCCCGCATCACCAATTCAGCATCGGCCATCACTAAGTGGCTGTCCGGCCTGCCGGCCAGGTCTCGCATTGGAGTGGAGGCAACCAATCGCTACCACGAGCTTGTGGTTCAAGCTGCCCAGAAGGGCGGTCACGCCGTCTTTGTGCTCAATCCGCGCGACATCAAACATTACGCCAAGGGCGTGGCCTGCCGCGGCAAAACCGACTCAGGTGACGCGCAGGTTATCGCGCGTTACATCGCCAAGGAGGCCGACAATCTGCATGAGCATGTCGCCCGTTCGCCTGCGCAGGAGCAGCTGCATGTGCTACTCCAGCAACGTGACAGCCTGGTCCGGAGCAAGGCGAAGTTGAATCTCTCGCTAGGCGCGGGAGCGTCGGAGTCGGCCATCTTTGGGCGCATCTTCGGTGGCCTGAAAGAGGCCATTGCCATGCTCGACCAACAGATTCAGCAACTGTGCCGCAGCGGTGAACAGCGCGACCTGTATCGGCGGATCATGACCATCCCGGGGATCGGACCGACGGTTGCGGCCTTCATCACCCATCACATCACGCGCTGGCCCTTGACCAGCTCAGACGCTTGGATCGCCTGCAGCGGTCTGGATCCGCGACCCAACGAATCCGGTGCGCGGATCGGCAGACGGCGCCTGTCCAAGCGTGGCAACGCCAGCCTGCGCCAGATCCTCTACATGGCGGCCATGGGCCTGACTCGATCCAAAGGCGGCAAACCCCTTTATACGGCCATCCGCGAACGTGGCCACAGCAGTACCGCCAGCTTTAACATCCTGGCCAGAAAGCTGGCCAGGATCGCCTGGGGCGTCTTCAAAAGCGGTCGGGACTTTGACCCAGCCATGCTGAAAGTGGGTCAAGCCTGCTTCCAGCAGGCTTGACCGCGAACATAGGATCTCGGCTCTACAACGGCGGGTCGAGGCGCTCCACCCTCAAGCGGGCAATGCGGCGCTTCTCCATCGCCAGTACGGTGATGCGCACGCCGGCCACATCCACCGCATCACCGATGTCCGGCAGGCGACCCAACTGCTCCAGCACCAGGCCGGAGATGGTCATGTAGTCAGCACTGCGCGGCAGCGACAGGCCGGCCAGGCGCTGCAGGTCGTCCAGGGTCAAGGCACCATCGGCCTCCCATTGGCCTTCCCCCTGCGCGACCACGCCATAGCGTTCGTCCTGGGTATCGACCAGATCACCGGCAATCGCCGCCAGCAGGTCGTTGGCCGTCACCAGGCCTTCCACGCTGCCGTACTCGTCCACCGCCACCGCCAACGGCACCGGATGCTGGCGGATCAGCTCCAGCGCCTGCAGCGCACTGGCGCTGGACAGCACGTACTGCGGCTCGCGCAGGTTGCCTTCCAGCTGCAGCGGCCTGCCCTGCAGCAGGTCGGCCAGCAGATCGCGGCTCTGCACCACGCCGCGCAGGCTGTCCAGATCACCATCGCCGACCAGCAGGCGGGTGTGCGGCGACGCCACCAGGCGTGCCACCACATCGTCCTGTCCACGCGCCAGGTCGATCCACTGTACGTCGGCGCGCACGGTCATCACGCTCGACACCGGGCGATCGGCCAGGCCCAGCACGCTGCGGATCATCTCGTGCTCGGCCGGCTGCAGGCGTTCCCCGGCATCCACAGGTTCGTCGGCGCCTTCCTCATCGTGGCCATTGGCCGGACGCGCGCCGAGCATGCGCAGCACCGCATCCGCAGTGCGCTGGCGGAACGGCTGGCGGCGCTCGTTGCGCTCGCGGTTGAAGCGTACCCACTGGTTGAACGCTTCGACCAGGATCGAGAAGGCGATGGCCGCGTACAGGTAGCCCTTCGGAATCTTGTAGCCCAGGCCCTCGGCCACCAGGCTGAAACCGATCATCAGCAGGAAGCCCAGGCACAGCACCACCACCGTGGGATGCTTGTTGACGAAGCGGGTCAGCGGCTTGCTGGCCACCAGCATCAATGCCATCGCGATGGTCACCGCGGCGTACATCACGCCCAGGTTGTCGACCATGCCGACCGCAGTGATCACCGAGTCCAGCGAGAACACCGCATCGAGTACCACGATCTGTGCCACGACCATCGCGAAGCTGGCGTAGACCTTCTTGCCATTGTCCTCATGCTGGCGGCCTTCCAGCCGCTCATGCAGCTCCATGGTGCCCTTGAACAGCAGGAACAGGCCACCGCCCAGCAGGATCAGGTCACGTCCGGAGAAGCTGTGATCGAACAGCGTCAGCAGCGGCTCGGTCAGTTTCATGATCCACGCCAGCGCCGCCAGCAGCACCAGCCGCATCAGCAGGGCCAGCGCCAGGCCGATCACGCGCGCGCGGTCGCGCTGGTGCGGCGGAAGCTTGTCGGCAAGGATCGCGATGAACACCAGGTTGTCGATGCCGAGAACGATCTCCAGCACGACCAGGGTTGCAAGGCCCATCCATATCGAGGGGTCAGCCAACCATTCCATTTCAGGTCCGTTTCGTCAGTAGGTAAGGGAAAAATGCGACCACTCAGTCAGCGTCCTGTGCCTGCGCCGGGTCATGCCCGAGCAGGTCGCCGGGCGTGCACTGCAGCTCGCGGCAGATCGCATCAAGGGTGGAAAAGCGGATGGCGCGCGCCTTGCCGGTCTTCAGGATCGACAGGTTGGCCAGGGTGATGTCGATGCGCCCGGCCAGCTCGGACAGGGTCATGCCCCGTTCCTGCAGCATGCGGTCCAGGGTGATGACGATCGCCATCAGATGACACCGTCGAGATCGTCGCGCATGGCTGCGCCCACGGCGAAGACGCGCGCCAGCACGAACAGCATCAGCACCGCGACCAGGCCGGTGATCGACATGCCGCCGCCCACCTCCATCCAGGTGAAGTCCGGCCCCATCCAGGCCGCGTAGGCACCGATCAGGATCGATAGCAGTTCCATCGACAGCATCAGCCAGGCCATGCGCTGCAGGCGCTGTGCATTGGCGTGGGTGAACGGGCGCTCGCGCGCCGCCGACTTCAGCAGCCGCAGCAGATGGCGCAGGAACAGCAGGCACAGCACCAGCAGCGCGACGATCGCGCCCAGGCCCAGGCAGAAATGCAGGAACAGGTCGCTGCCATGCACGGCAGCTGCATCAGCGTCGTGGACGCTGTCGAGCAGCCAGCTGCGGTCGTGGGCGACCAGCGGAACGGCCAGCAGTGCAGCCAGGATGCCCAGCCAGCACGTCGCCCGGACGGCCTGTACGGCGGCCTGGGCCAGGGTGAACAAGCCTCGCGCGGGTCTGGCGCGGGCGGGACGAGCGGTCAAGCGGCCTCCGGTGTTGGGGTAGCCTCGCCGCCCCGGGGTGGATTTATCGATAAACGATATATCACATACCGCGTCAAAGGCTGAACCGCAGGCACGACTCCTGTCAGGGCCCGGGCGCGCCCTGCTCCAGCATCGCTTCACCCGGCGTCGCCGAGGCCATCGCCTGCACGCCGGCATCGGCGGCCTGCCGCGTGACCAGGCGGAAGCGCACCTGCAGCTTGCCCTGCCCCGGCGTGGCCCAGCCGTACTGGATGGCCACCTGATCGGCCGACAGCGGCCCACGTCCCGGCAGCGACCGCACCTGCAACGGCTTCGGCGCTGCCTGCACCAGCCGCGCGAAGCCCTTCTGCACCACCGCCGCATCGGCCCTTTCGGCGTAGACCGTGCAGGTGCCATCATCGGCCCAACTGACCGCATAACGGCCACTGGCCAGCGGCACCATCCACGCCACGCCTGATTGCCCCTGCAGCAAAGTGGTGGCCTCGGCAGGCGGCAGCGGCGACAGCCCATTGGATTCCATCAGCGACTGCAACCGTGCCGGCGCACCGATGTGCTGCATGCAGGCGGTATCGAACAGCTCGCTGAAGGGATCCTGCGCCGGGGCCTTGGCCTTGGGAGTACGCGCGGGTTGCGCCACCCCCAGGGTGGGCAGCAGGGCCAAAGCCAGCCAGAACGCAGGGCGCATCGGGATTCCACGCTACGAAAAACAGCAGGGAGGATGGCAAAGCCCGGGCGCGCCGCGCAATGGGTCATGGCTTGACAGCCTCGCCCGGCGCGGGCAACATCAGTTAACGAATTAGTTAATTAGCTCGCCATGGACCGTATCTTCGAAGCCCTCGCCTCCACCGCCCGCCGGCAGATCCTGGCCTATCTCAGCGCCGGCGAACTCAGCGCGGGCGAGCTGGCCGAGCGCTTCGACTTCAGCAAGCCGGCGTTGTCCAGCCACCTGCGCATCCTCGAGGAGGCCGGACTGATCGAGCGCGAGAAGCGCGGCCAGTTCGTGTACTTCCGCCAGGTGCCCGACCGCCTGGCCAACACGCTGTTCTCCTGGGCCGCCGAAGTCTGCCCGGTCGGCGGCCCGCTCAAGCGTGAAGCCCGCGCCCGCCGCAAGTCCCCCGCCCGCTGATCCGCCCCCGCCAAGGAGCATGACGATGCCTGGTTCGACCCGCGATCGCCGTTCGTTTCCAGCAGTGCAGCTTCCGGCACAGGATGGCGGCAGCCCGACCGAAGTCACCCTGATCGCGCAGCTCGGCATCGGTGCCGGTGACGTGCTGGTGAGCGACGCCGGCCAGCGCCAGCGCCACCACCCTGCCTTCATCGATGCGCTGGATGAGCCTTCGGCGCGGCTGGGTGGCATGCACCTGCAGCACGGCGATGCCTCCTCGCTGTACAGCTTCATGGTCGGCGCCGGTGGCCATCCGTTCCATCGCCACGCCGGCCCGCGCATGTTCACCGCCATCGCTGGCAGCGCCGGTGCCGAGCTGCGCTTCGCCACCGCTTCCGATGCGCAGCTGGCAGCAGATCCCGCTGCCTTCGCGCGGACCCTGCGACGCATCTGCATACCACCGGATTGCCTGTTCACCGTGCGCTTCGGCGGCGGCACCTGGCACCAGTTCGCGTCGAACCATCCTGCACATCCGGCGCTGTTTGCGCTGTCCTGCCACAGCGATGAACTGGCAGGCCGAATGAGCGAACAGGCCCGTGCTCAGGTGGAGCGCAATGCCGCCGATATCCCCAGCCTGACCGAGGTGTTGCCGGACTCGCACTGGCCTTCGGAAACCACGCTTGCGGCGGCACCGTTGCTGCAGCTGTCGCTGCAGGCGGCAGCTCCCAGCCTGTGCGCGCATCTGTGCGCGCGCACCCGCGCCCTGCTCGGCCCGCTGCGCCGCATCCCGCTGCGGCCGCTGCGCGGGTTCGTCGAACGTGCAACGCCGTCCTATCCCATCCACGCGCGACGCGCCGCCACTGATGGCCTGCTGCCTACCGCGCTGCCGCACAGCCACTACCAGGACCTGACCACGCTGCGCCTGGAACCCTCGCAGGTGGCCCACCGTTCCGCGTCGGCGCTGCTGGCCGACGTACTGGAGGGCTTCCTGCGCAACCCACCCAGCGGCGTAGGCCATCTGATGGCGCTGCGCAACCGCCTGGTGGCACCGTTGCGGTTGCGCACGTCGCCACTGGGATGCCCGGTGTCGTCACTGCTGTCGACCGATCGCAGCCGGTTGTTCGCCGGTCGCTATCCAGTGCTGGATTCGCACATCGACACGCAAGACACCTGTGCCGAAGTCCTGCTCGGCGCCGACGATCGGCACCTGCGCTTCCGCAGCAGCGTGCGCGTGCAGCGGCGTGCCGATGGATACATCGAGATCAGCCTGGGCTCACGCGTGCAGACCCTCAATGCGTTCGGCCGCTTCTACATGGCGCTGATCGATGCCGCACACCGGCACTATGTGGCACCAGCGCTGTTGCGGCGTGCGGTGGAACATGCACTGGCGCCGGAACTGGCCGATCTCGATGCCTGGACGGCATGTGCTTTCATCTCGGGATCCATACGATGAGGACGAAGTCACCTCCTTGCCGTCAGAATTTCGGTTCAATGACCGATACCTCCCAAAGAGCAGGAAGGCAGCCCGCCACCTGATCGCCCAAGGGATTGAACTGGATATGAAATCCGAACTCGCCGCCACATTGGTTGGCCAAGCCGCTTCGCCGCAAGAAGCATTTGAGCTATTCCAGCAGCACTTTCAACTGCTGCAGGACTACAAGTTTGTAATCCGCGGCATGTACGGAACGCAGCCATCTCATGCGATTGACCGCACCTTCACCCATGGCGCAGGTGTGCACACGTTGTTTGCAGGATCTCCCCTGCTGGTACTCGACCAGCGTATCGTGCGAGAAATGCAGCAGGGGCAGGCCCAGTTTCACTTCGACTACTCTGTTGCTCTTGATACTCAAGCAGTCAGCTACCTTCATCCATACATATGCGGCCGCGACCCGGCCATCAGTAATCCTGATTTGAAGGAAGTATTCAACCTAATTTCAAGACCTGAGGTCAGCGTCGACCCACTGCCCTACATCCATGAAAACACTGATCAGATCGGTCTCTCATCCAAGATCGATGCCAAGATCATGGAGAAGCTCAGGGCCTATGAGGTACTGAGGACCATCGATTCGTCTGCACTGGAAATGGGTGACGTCAGGTCGACCCTCACAGACAACGAGCTGGACCAACGCGCCGCAGGGCTGATGGCAGCGATGAGGTCTACAGCGTCTTCAAGCAGGGAAATCAGATCCCTGGCGGTGAGATATCAGTACTTCCATTCATGCCTTCTGGCAATTGTCGACATTTACCTTGACGACAGTCTCGATCCGCGTGCGAAGCTGCTTTCGTTTGCGCACTTCTGCGACCACGAGCTTTCATCCATGGCAGGCAGAGAAATGCAGCTGGCACACTGGCTGTTCAACAGCCCTGAGCCGCCGGAATTCTTCCGCAAGCTCAAGGACAAGGATATAAAGTCGATCCGGAACATGTCATGGGATCTGTTCCACCTCAGACAAATGGAACATAATTACGTACTGACTTCTGCAGCGGAAGCCGATTTCTTCTTCCCGGCGATCCTTACCTTCGACAAGTCACTGCGTGAAGTCATTGATCTGCATCCGCTCCGTGCCATCGCATGGAGCACACGGGAACGTAGCCCAATGACCTTTTACTATAGAAATCCATTGGATCTTATGTTCGCGTCCTCCCAGCAGGCCGACGAGTTCATGGACCGCTTCTACAGCTATTCCGCCCGCGAACGGCGCGCCTTGCAGATAGGACGAAGCCGGGATTCCATTTCGGAATTGGTTCGGAGGTGGGAACGGAGACTGCAAGAGCGCCATGGGTTCACGCCGGGCCGCGAACGAGCGATGGCAACTTACCCCCTCGGCTGGTAGGCCCTTCTTGCTCATTGGCATGAGCTACAAGTAGCTTGCGGAGAGAATTCCTCAACTCAGATACCGATACACCAGATCATCCGCATCGCTGCGCGCGGCCTTCTCATCCAGCACACCGCCCAGACGCCGTGCGACGGCCTGCGACGCCAGGTTGTCCGGGGCCATGTAGCTGACCAGGGTCGGCAGCTGCGGCACCACGAAGGCCCAGTCACGCAGCGCACCGGCCGCTTCCGTTGCGAAGCCCTGCCCTTCGTGGCCTTCGTACAGCAACCAGCCCAGTTCCTTTTCCGGAAACAACGGGCCGTGGTTGATCCCGACCTGGCCGATGCAGGCACCGGTATCGATGCGTTCGATCATCAGCGCGCCGTGGCCGAACAGGTGCCAGCTGGCCAGGTCGTGGCAGAACTGGCCCCACGCCGCGACTTCACCGAACGGGCCGCCCATGCCCTGCGCTCGCGGCGAAGCAAGGAACGCGGCGTAGACGTTGAAGTCATCCAGCCGCTGCGGCCGCAGCCGCAACCGCTCCGTGTGCAGGGTCGGGATCTCAAGCATGGCGGCGCGCGGGCTCAATACACGGCCAGATGACCGCAACCGCGGCGCTGCGGCTGTCCTTCCATCGTGACCTGCACGCTGGCCTGGGTATCCATGCCTTCGGCGCTGCGGCACGGCTCGCGCTTGATCTCGACGATGGCCGGCTGCTTGCCCAGTTCGCCGTTGAGCACGATCAGCGAGCTGGGCGCATCGGCCGGCTGGCCGCGATAGCGCAGCGCGCCCTTCCAGGTACGGCCATCGGCATTGAGGCTGGCATCGTGGTCGCCCTTGCCCGTCGAGGCGATCTCGATGCTCCAGCCTTCACCACCACCGGTGAAGGCCGGCACCGGGCTCAGGTCGGCAGCGATGGAGGGATGGCGTGGCTCGTCGGCCAGGGGCTGCGCGGGCGTGGTACATCCTGCAAGCAGGCCGGCCAGCACGCCGGCCGCAGCAAGGGCGATGGGACGCATGATCATGCCGGGCTCCTGCAGGAATGGGGACCGCCAGTCTAGGCGGCGCGACGTGCGCCGGTGATGAATGCCACCGGTCAACGCGCGATGCGACCGCCGCCCGCCACCCTTACCCGGTCGCGGCCCTGCGCCTTGGCCTGGTACATGGCCGCGTCGGCGGCGCGCAACAGGCTGCGCCAGCCCAGCGCATCGATTCCCCCTTCGGCCACGCCGAAGCTGGCGGTGACCTGGAGCACACCACCATCGGCCAGTACGATGTCCATCTGATGCAGGGCCACGCGCAGGGACTCGGCCAATTGGCGGCCACCGGCCAGATCACCGTCGGCCAGCAGCACCAGGAACTCTTCACCACCATAGCGGGCGATGCTGTCGCTGCGGCGCAGGTGCCGTTGCAGCAACTGCGCCACCTGCACCAGCACTTCGTCACCGGCATCGTGACCGTGGCCGTCGTTGATCGCCTTGAACCGGTCCACGTCCAGCAGGATCACCACGGCGCCGGCGCCTCCTTCGGCATGGCGCTGCTGCACCTTTTCTTCCAGCGCGCGCCGGTTCAACAGCCCGGTCAATTCATCGGTACCTGCCAGCTGGCGCAGTTCGCTGGTCAGCGCAGAGCGCTCGCGCGACTTCTCGCGCAGGACTTCGATCGCATCGAACAGGCGCTGCATTTCGGCCAGCGGGTGGGTGACATGCTGCTCTGGCCCCGGCGCCTCCGAGGCGATCTGGATGACCTGCTTCTGCGCCTGCAGCAGCGGCCGCAGGATCTGCCGGTGGGCAATGCGCAGGGCCACGCCCAGCACCAGCAGCGTGCCCAGCACTGTCGCCACCAGCACCACCAGGCGCGTCGCTTCGCGATTGCGGGTGCGTTCGAAGCGGGCGATGGACACGCTCAGGTAGCCGTCGCGCAATGCTTCCAGCGACTGCAGGGTCGGCACGTAGCGCTGGGTGAACTCCGCGGCGGTCCACGGCGGCGGCAGGCCGCGGCGACCGTCTTCGATCAGCTGCTCGATCATCGGCAGCGATTCGCCGAAGAACTGACGGCGCGCCATGTCCCAGTGCCAGGACAGCGCCGGGTCACTCCGGAACACCGACTCATGGCTGCCCGCCAAGCGCCACAGCTCCAGCAGGCGTCCCTCCGTCTGCGATGCGGCCCGCACCTGCTCGTCACGCCACGCCCCGGGAACCGCAACCGGTGCCATCAGGTTCGAGGCCAGGCGGCCACCGTGTTCGCGCAGGTCGATCAGCACCTGGCCCTGCATCGCCGGAATCGCCGCTTCGCGATCGGCGCTGACCAGCACATTGATCTGCGCCGAGGTGAGCCGATGCAGGCGATCGACCACGGCGAACATGCTGTTGATCGCACGCTCCACCTCTTCCACCTGGCGCGCATCATGCGGCCGTGCCACAACCCGGTCGACAGCGGCACGTGCCGAGTGCAACCGGCGTCGTGCGTCGGCCAGCAACTCCTGCTCGTCGACCACGCCCGGGTCGGCCCTGAACACCGTGTCCAGCTGCAGCATCGCGGTATCCACGCGATTGCGCGCCACTGCCAGCTGGGCCGCGAGCCGCGCCTGCTCGGCAACATCGTTCGGATCGGCGCCGAGCAGGCTGTTGGCCGGGCCGCGCTCGGCCGAAACCAGGTTGGCCAGCTCGAAGGACTGCCGCAGCTGGCGCAGGCTGGACAGGTTGGCCTCGGCACCGGCGTAACGCTGCGTGCCCTGTACCAGGGCGATGGCCATCAAGGGCAGGGTGCAGACCACGAACAGCCCGGTCAGGATCCAGACCCAGGTCCGCAACCCGATGGGCGACGCCTTGCCGGCCATGCAAATTTCCCCTGACGTGCGGTTCACTGTAACGACCGGTTCCGGCAGCGCCAAGCCAGCGCCATGCGAACCGTTGCGATAGGTATGGCACAGCGACCGCGAACGCGCCGCCAAGATGGGAAGGCCCGCCTCATCGCAGCGGGAATGTCACATCATGCCGGGTCAGATCCAGCGCTGATCGACCAGCTCGCGCTTCACGTAGGCATAGAACACGGGCGCCGCCACCAGGCCGGGCAGGCCGAATGCCGCCTCCATCACCAGCATGGCCAGCAGGAGCTCCCAGGCACGGGCCTGGATCTCGCCACCGACGATGCGTGCGTTGAGGAAGTATTCCAGCTTGTGGATCACGATCAGGTACAGCAGCGCGGCCACGGCCACGTAGAACGAGACCGACAGCGCGACGATGGTGATGATGGTGTTGGAGATGATGTTGCCCACCACCGGCAGCAGGCCGGCGATGAAGGTGATCAGCACCAGCGTCTTGGACAGCGGCAGGTGCACGCCGAACAGCGGCAGCACGCCCAGCAGGAAGATGGCGGTGAACACGGTGTTGAGCAGCGAGATCTTCACCTGCGCGAACACCACCTGGCGGAACGCGGTGGCCAGGCGGCTGGTGCGGCCGATCAGCTCCTGCGCCAGCGGTCCCATCTGCGGCAGCGGCAGTTCGTCATACAGCGCGATCATCGCGCCCAGCACCATGCCGATCAGCACCCGCACGCCGATCTGCACCGCCGAGGTCCCGGCCACCCCGAGCTGGCGCTGGTGTTCGGCGGCCCAGTCGTTCAGCGCGGTGCGCAGTGCCGGCATGTCCTCGGGAATGTACGGCTGCAGCAGCGCCGGCACCTGGTGGCGCGAGCTGTTGAGGATGTCCATCAGATGGCCCAGCAGCGCATCCGGGCCACCGGTCTCGGTGCGGAAGAACGAGGCCACGCCGATGCCGGCCAGCACAAGCGCGCTGATGATGACCGCGGACAGCACAATGACCGCAATCGCCCGAGCCCGTCCTGGCGGCAGCTTGCCTTCCACGGTGGACGCCAGCACATGGGTCAGCTGGAACACCAGCAGGCCCGACAGCAGGGTCACCACCAGGCCGAGCTTCAGCGCCAGCCACATGCCCAGCAGCATCATCAGCCAGGCCGCGATCCTCGCAACGGGGGGCTTGGGCTGGGCAACGAGGGCGTCTTGCATGGGGGCACGTCCGGGCGGGGTGGCCCATGGTAGAGGATTGGCCGTGTCAACGGATCAAACTACCTTGACAGCCCGCATCGTCATCGACCTTACCTTGGCGTGCCCTGGCGACACCCTGCAGCACACTGCATCTAATTGATGTTGGACCATATGATCTGCTCCGCGCCAAGACCGAGGGCGGAGATGATTTCCTGCAATGCGATGCGTGGATCGGATTGATTGTCGATCCTCACGGTGAAGCCCGCATCAGGTTCAGCATCATATGCGATCAATTCAACAACGGCCCCTGACGGCAACCGCATTCCCAGCGACCGCCACGCTCCCATTCCGGGCTCACTCCCCGTCAGCAGTGACTGCCTCAGGCGACGCATCAGGAACGCGTCGTCCACCTTTATCACTGCGAGCTCGACATAGCCGCCTCCCGGCCATGCGTCCCCCGGTTGCATCGCGGCAATCCCACGATCATCACTGCTCATCTCGCATCTCTGAAACCATTGGATTGGGTGGCTGAGCGTTCGCCGACGCTTATTCGCCATAGCTGGCGGTGTTCTTGCCCTGCCGCTTGGCGTGGTAGAGCGCACGGTCGGCCAAGGCCAGCCAGTCCTCCACGCTGCCGCCGCGCGGCGTGGCAGCAATGCCGATGCTCACACTGAATTCAACGCCTGGGGTCGCCTGCCGCGCCGCTTCGAGCAGGTGCAGGCGCACCCGCTCGGCCACATGCATCGCATCCACCGGCGCGCAGTCGTGCAGCAGCACGACGAACTCATCGCCGCCCAGGCGCGCCGGTGTATCACCGGGCCGAGCGAAAGCGCGCAGGGTCGAGGCGATGTGCCGCAGTACTTCGTCACCGGCGCGGTGCCCGTGCGAATCATTGATGTGCTTGAAGTCATCCACATCGAGCATCAACAGGCAGGCAAAGCCGCCCTGCCCCTGCGCCTTGTCCAGAGCCTGCTGTGCACGCAGGATCAGGAAGCCGCGATTGGCCAGTTCGACCAGCGGATCCATCCGGCTCAGGCGCTGCAGCTGGCGGTTCTGCGACTTCACCCGACGCGCCAGCTGCCAGCTGAGGATGCTGAGCCCGATGCCATAGACGAACAGGAACGGCACGCTGAGCACGATCGTGCGTTGCGACGACACCGGTTGGTAAGGAAACCCGAGCGCCCACCAGGTGAGCGCGAAGCCCACCACCAGAGCCAGCGTGGCCCGCATCGCCAGGCGAACGCCGCCGGCCGCGATCTTGTCGGCCACCAGCAGTGCGGCGAACAACGCGCTGGGTACGGCGCTCAGGGCCATGAACGCGATCCAGCCGCCGCCGAACAGGGAATCGGCCACCATGCAACGGAACTGGACCGCAGCCGGCTTGCGCGAGCGTTGGGTCAGCACCAGCGCCAGCGCAGGCCATGCCAGCGCATTGAGCAGCAACAGGACCCAGGGCAGCGCGCCATCCTGGCGCTCCAGCATGATCGAGGCGATGGGGATCGCGCCCAGGCCATTGCCCACGAAGCGCATCCAGCCGATGCGCCGTGCCGCGCCGACGCCTTCGACCGCGACCTCCGTCGAGTCAGTCAAGAACGGCATTGCCGACCCCCTTGCGCGATCGCACGTTCCACCCCGGCCCCTGCCGGGCTGCCTGTCGTGAGTCTGACAGCTTTACGTCAATTCGGGATCAAGGACTCGAACCTGCAGCGTCCCTGGCCTCACCTGGGCCCAGGTGCCGCCGTCGACCCCCGCACCATCAGGCTGAAATCCAGCGTCTGTTGAAGCGGAACATCCACCTGTTCGATGATGGCGAGCAGCAGGTTGACCGCGCGCGCGCCGATCTCCCGCATCGGCTGCCGGATGGTCGTCAGCGGCGGCGTGAGGTAACGCGAAGACGCCAGGTCATCGAAACCGACGATGGACAACTCGTCCGGCACGCGGATGCCCAGATCGCGGCAGGCCGCCAGCGCACCCAGCGCCATCTGGTCGCTGAAGCAGAAGACTGCGGTCGGCGCCGACGCATCGGCCAGCAGCGCCACGGCCGCGGCATGCCCGGATTCCACCGAGAAATCGCCCGGCACCACGCTCAGCTGGCGCAGGCGGCCACGCGCCTTGCCGGCGGCCCGCACCCCTTCCAGGCGTTGCTGGTGCAGGGGATTGTCCGGCGGCCCGCCGACCACGGCGATCCGTTCATGGCCCAGTGCGTACAAGTGCTCCATGACGGCGCGTGCAGCGGCCACATTGTCGATGTGCACACTGGGCAGGCCCAGCGCGGGGTCGAACTCGCATCCGTTGACCACCGGCGCGGCAGCCCCCCTCTGCTGGACAATCTCGCGCGCCGTCGGTGGCAGGCGATGGCCGAGCACGATCATGCCGTCGGCCTCGTTGCGCCGGAGCATCTGCGCGTAGCGCTCCTCGCGGTCGGGTTGGTCCTGGGTATCGCCCAGCAGCACTGCATAGCCGACGGCCTGCGCGGCGTCTTCCGCCCCCTGCAGGATCTGCGCGAAGAACGGGTTGGCGATATCCGGCACCGTAACCAGGATCTTGCCGCTGCGCTGGGTCTTGAGCGTGCGGGCGACCGTATTGGGTACGTAGCCCAACGCGGCAGCGGCCTGCTCGATGCGCGCGCGCGTGGCCGGCAGTACCTTGTCCGGCCGCGAAAGTGCACGTGACACGGTGCCGGCAGAGACGCCGACGTGCTTTGCAATGTCGTAGATGGTGGCCATGGCGTTAGTTCTCCTGTCCGCTGTGCAGTGCACAACAGGTCCTGCGTGAGCCCCTGCTAGGATAATGCAATCGATTGCATCGAGGGCGAATCACGTTGAAGACGCTCAAGGGTCCAGCGCTGTTCCTGGCGCAGTTCATCGGCGACACAGCTCCTTTTGATCGGCTGGACACGCTGGCCGGCTGGGCCGCGGGCCTGGGCTATTCTGGCGTACAAGTGCCGACCAGCGCGCCCCACCTGTTCGACCTGGCCGAGGCCGCACGCAGCCAGGCGTACTGCGACGACCTTGCCGGCATGCTGGCCGGGCATGGCGTACAGATCACCGAACTGTCCACCCACCTGCAGGGGCAGCTGGTCGCCGTCCATCCCGCCTATGACAGCCTGTTCGACGGATTCGCACCGCCGGAAAAGCGCGGCGACCCGGCCGCGCGCCAGGCCTGGGCAGTGGAGCAGCTGCTGCTGGCAGCCAAGGCCAGCCAGCGGCTGGGACTGACCGCACACGCCACCTTCTCCGGCGCACTGGCCTGGCCGTACTTCTATCCCTGGCCGCAGCGCCCGCCCGGCCTGGTGGAAGAGGCCTTCGCCGAACTCGGCCGGCGCTGGCGCCCGATCCTCGATGCCTTCGATGCCTGCGGCGTGGACCTGTGCTTCGAGATCCACCCCGGCGAGGACCTGCACGACGGCGCGACCTTCGAACGCTTCCTCGACGTGGTCGATCACCACCCGCGCGCGAAGATCCTGTACGACCCCAGCCACCTGCTGCTGCAGCAGATGGACTATCTGGGGTTCATCGATCGCTACCATGCGCGCATCGGCATCTTCCACGTCAAGGACGCGGAGTACCGCGCCAGCGCCAGCAGTGGCGTGTATGGCGGCTATCAGGACTGGATCGATCGGCCGGGGCGGTTCCGCTCGCTTGGCGATGGGCAGATCGACTTCAAGTCGATCTTCTCGAAGTTCGCGCAGTACGACTTCCCCGGCTGGGCGGTACTGGAATGGGAGTGCTGCCTGAAACACCCGGAAGACGGCGCACGCGAGGGCGCGGCCTTCATCCGCGACCACATCATCCGCGTGACCGAACGCGCCTTCGACGACTTTGCCGACAGCGGCACCGACGCTGCATCACTGCACCGCATGCTGGGAATCTGAGCCGATACCGCCCCGGGAGGGCAAGCCATGACGCACGCCATGTCGCGCTTGGGCGCGATGATGTTTCTGCAGTTCTTCATCTGGGGAGCGTGGTTCGTGACCCTGGGCACCTACCTGGTACAGGGCCCGCTGCAGGCCAGCGCCAGCCAGGTGGCGACGGCCTTTCTCAGCCAGTCCATCGGCGCCATCGTCGCACCCTTCCTGGTTGGCCTGATTGCCGATCGCTACTTCGCCGCGCAGCGCATCCTTGCGGTCCTGCACCTGGCCGGCGCAGTACTGCTTTGGATGGCCTCCACAGCGGACAGCTTCAGCACGTTCTCCGCCTGCGTGATGGGCTACATGCTGCTGTTCATGCCGACGCTAGCGCTGGCCAACAGCGTGGCGATGCGGCACATGCAATCGCCTGAAAAGCAGTTCCCACTGGTGCGCGTGGCCGGCAGCGTCGGCTGGATCGTGGCCGGTGTGCTGATCGGCTGGCTGGGCTGGGAACAGGCACACCGGCTCGAACTCACCTTCCAGATGGCGGCGGTGGCATCACTGGTGCTGGGGCTGTACGCGTTCACCCTGCCGCACACGCCGCCGCTGGCGAAGCAGCGCGATGCCGGCCTCGGGCAGATCCTTGGGCTGGATTCGCTGCGGCTGCTGAAGTCGCGCGCGTACCTGGTGTTCTTCCTGGCCTCCATCGCCATCTGCATCCCGCTGTCGTTCTACTACAACTTCACCAACCCGTACCTCAACGACCTGGGCGTGCGCGGCGCTGCGGGCCTGCAGTCGCTGGGCCAGGTGTCCGAAGTGCTGCTGATGCTGGCCATGCCGTTCCTGTTCGTGCGGCTGGGGGTGAAGACGATGCTGGCGGTGGGTATGGCCGCGTGGGTGGTGCGCTACGTCATGTTTGCCTTCGGCGACATCGGCGATGCCGGCGGCGGTTTCATCCTGATCGTCCTCGGCATCGTGCTGCACGGCATCTGCTACGACTTCTTCTTCGTCACCGGACAGATCTACACCGATGCGCATGCCGGCCCCGACGCGCGCAGCAGTGCACAGGGCTTCATCACCCTGGCGACCTATGGCGTGGGCATGCTGATCGGCACCTTCCTGTCCGGTGCGGTGGTGGAGCACTACACCACTGCCGCCGGACGCGACTGGCAGCAGATCTGGCTGTTCCCGGCCGGTGTTGCACTGGTCGTGCTGATCGCCTTCCTGCTGCTGTTCCGCGATCGGCCACTGGTCGCAGCCGCACCGTCTTCGTCCCGAGGAATCCAGTAGATGGCTACGCTTGGAATCGCCATCGTCGGCACCGGCATGATTGGCGCCGTGCATCGTCGCGCGGCGCTGTTGGCCGGTGCGCAGATCCGCGGCGTGGCCGCCTCGTCCGCGCAGCGTGCACATGAAGTGGCGCAGTCCTGGAATGTCGCGCGCGCCTATCGGGACATCGACGAGGTCATCGCTGATCCGCAGGTGCAGGTCGTGCATGTCTGCACGCCCAATCATCTGCACCGGCCGATGGCACAGGCCGCATTGGAAGCCGGCAAGCACGTGATCTGCGAGAAGCCGCTGGCCACCTCGCTGGAAGATGCACAGGCGTTGGCTGCGCTGGCAGCCTCGCGCGGCCTTGTGGCCACGGTACCCTTCGTCTACCGCTACCACCCGGTGGTGCGCGAAGCGCGCGCACGCATCGCACACGGCGAGCTGGGGCCGCTTCACCTGATCCACGGCAGCTACCTGCAGGACTGGCTGCTGGATCCAGAAAGCAACAACTGGCGCGTGGACCCGGCACTGGGCGGTACGTCGCGCGTGTTTGCCGACATCGGCTCGCACTGGTGCGACCTGGTGGAATGGATCAGCGGCGAGCGCTTCGCCGAGGTCAGTGCGGCGTTCGAGACGGTGATCGCCGAACGCGGCGCCATCACCGGCCAGAGCTTCAGCACGCCCACAGCCAGCGGCGCGATGCAGGCGGTCACCAGCGAAGACGTGGCCGCAGCGATGTTCAGGACCAGCGCTGGCACGCTGGCGTCGTTGACGGTCAGCCAGGTCTCGGCTGGACGCCACAATCGCCTCTGGTTCGAGATCGACGGTGCCAGGGCCAGCGTGGCCTTCAACCAGGAGGATGCCGAGCGGCTGTGGATCGGAAGACCCGACCAGCGCGAGGAGATCTTCGTGCGCGGTCCTGGTGCAGGCAGTGCCGAACAACGGCGGCTGTCGGTGCTGCCGGCCGGGCACGCGCAGGGCTACGGCCAGTGCTTCGAGGCGTTCATTGCCGACAGCTATCGCGCCATCGACGGCGAACGGCCCGAGGGCCTGCCCACCTTCGACGATGGCGTGCGCTCGGCGCGGATCGTCGACCGCGTCATCGCATCGGCCAGGACGCGTGCCTGGACCACCATCGATTGAATCCCGGGAGGAACGCCTGATGAAAGCCCCTGTCCGCAGAACCGCAGCCCTCGCACTCCTGCTGCTCACGGCACTGCCTGGCTTCGCCGGAGAAGCCGTCGCCGCGCAGAAGCCCATCGCAGTGCAGATGTACTCACTGCGCGATGCCGGCCCGCTCGACCAGCAGTTGAAGATCGTTCACGACGCGGGCGTGCACGCGGTGGAAACGGTGGGGACTCAGGGCGTCAGCGCCAGCGAACTCAAGCAGTTGCTGGACAAGTATTCGATCAGGGCGATCTCCTCGCACGTTGCGCTGGCCGAGCTGCGCAGAGACCTGGACGCCGTGGTGGCCTTCAACCGATCGATCGGCAACACCACGCTGGTGGTGCCCTACCTGGACGCGAAGGACCGGCCCACCGATGCCGCAGGCTGGACCGCACTGGGCCAGGAGCTGGGCCGGCTTTCCAAACAGGTTCGGGACAAGGGCATGCGCCTGGCCTACCACAACCACGACTTCGAGCTGGTCGACTTCAACGGAAGAACCGGCCTGGAACTGCTGTTCGCTGCTGCCGGCCCCGACCTGCAGACCGAGCTGGACCTGGCCTGGGTGGCACGCTCCGGACACGACCCGGCGGTGATGCTGGGCAAGTTCCGCGACCGCCTGTTCGCGGTGCACGCCAAGGACAATGCGCCCAAGGGCCAGGCCGAGGACGAAGGTGGATTCGCCGCCGTCGGCCAGGGCGTGCTGGACTGGAACGCGATCCTGCCGGCCGCCGCCGCCGCCGGCGTGCACTGGTACATTCTCGAACACGACGAACCGCGGGATCCGGCCAAGGTGATCCAGACCGGCGCGGACTACCTGCGTGAACACCTGACCGTCAGCCCGCACGCCAGCGCACAACGCTAGCCCGCGAAGGAGCCCCGCTTGAAGACGATGCTGAAACTGGCTGTGATGCTGTGTGGCGCGACGCTGGCCACCACTGCCTGGTGCAAGGACGATCCTGCCGCCGGCGCCAAGCTCTACAGCGCGAACTGCATGGCCTGCCATGGCGCCGATCGCGCCGGCATGCCGGGGGCGTTCCCGGCGCTTACGGACGTCAGCAAGCGGCTGGATGCCGCGCAGATCAAGGACAAGATCAGGAAGGGCGGCGGACTGATGCCGCCCTTTTCCCAGCTTTCGCAGCAGGAAATCGACGACATCGCCAGTTACCTGGCGAAGTAGTCAGGTGGGATCAGAGTTCCCGCACCCAGATGTTGCGGTAGCTGACCCTGGAATCGTGCTCCTGCAGATAGATCGGTGCGCAGGCGTGGGGTGAGTACGACGGTGCGCCGATGTACTCGGTCTTCCCCGCCAGCACGGTGTCATCCTGCACGAGCACGCCGTTATGCAGTACCGTGATGCGCGCAGGCGAGACAAGCCCGCCACCCGGGGAGAAGCGCGGTGCCTTCCAGATGATGTCGTAGGCCTGCCACTGGCCCGGTGCGCGCGAGGCATTCACCCGTGGCATCGCCTGCTTGTAGATCGAGCCGGCCTGTCCGTTGGCATAGGTCGGGTTGTTGTAGCTGTCGAGCACCTGCAGCTCGTAAAGTTCCTGCAGGAAGATGCCGCTGTTGCCCCGGTTCTGGCCGTCGAAGCCCTTCGTCCCGGTGGGAGTACGCCATTCGACATGCAGCTGGACGTCGCAGAAGCGTTGCCGGGTGCGGATGCCCTTGCTGCCCGGCACCACGGTCATCGCGCCGTCGGCGATCTTCCAGGGCACACGACCGCCCTGCTCTGCCTCCCATGCGGAGGCATCCCTGCCATCGAACAGCACGATCGCATCGGATGGCGCCTTGCCCGGGGGCGTCGCCACGACTGCGGGCACAGGGGTCCATACCTCGGTCTTCTTCGGATCGCGTGCAGGATCGGCAGCGTCCTGTGCGAGGGCTGGTGCAGCGGCCAGCAGGCTGGCCGCGATCAGCAGCGGCTTGATCATCATGCTGCGCTCCATCAGCTGGTCCCCCATGCAGGTGTGCCGGGGGTATAGGCCAGGTCGCCGTCGTAACGCCCCGGCACGGCGACGTACTGCAGCACCCCGGTCGCACCGACTTTGGAAGTGAAGAAGCCGAAGATGGCCAACTGCTTGAGCATCGTGAAGTAGTGCGGCATCGCCTCGCCCTCTTCAGGAGTACCGGTCTCGGTCACATCGGCCTTGCGTACCTTGGCCTCCGCATCCAGAACACGCAGCAGTTCGGTACGGGCTTCCGGCGTGAGCGATACGAACCGGCCACCCGCGCGCTTGTCGATGTCGGCCAGCCCGGCGCGGAACGTCGCCTGCTGCCGGGCGGTGTAGCAGTCGCTGACGAACGTCGCCATGAACGCGCCGGCACCCGCGTCCTTCGCCCCGGGTGTCCTGGTCCGCGGCAGGATGGTCTCGGCGATCTCGTCCAGCGTGCCGATTTCGGCATCGGAGAACGCGGCCATCGCGCCCGCCGCTGGCGCTTTGCCATGCACCAGCGCCGGCAACCCGACCATCGCCGCACCGGTGGCGGCCACGATCATCTTCAACAGTTCGCGACGATCCATCACAGGTTCCCCGCTTTCAGTTCGCGCACGGCGTGGTCGGCAGCGCGCGCTGTCAGCGCCATGTAGGTCAGCGAAGGATTCACGCAGGCGCTGGAGGTCATGCAGGCGCCGTCGGTCACATAGACGTTGGGCGCATCCCAGACCTGGTTGTGTGCGTTCAATACGGAGCTCCTGCGGTCACGTCCCATCCGCGCCGTTCCCATTTCATGGATGCCCTTGCCCGGGGCGTAGTCGTTGTCGTGCATCTTCACGTCCTTGACGCCGGCCGCTTCCAGCATCTCGGCCGCGTCGGCGGCCATGTCCTTGCGCATCGCCAGTTCGTTGGCACGCATCGCAACGTCCATCGCCAGCACCGGCAACCCCCACTTGTCCTTGCGCTCCCGGTCCAGGCGGATGGTGTTGTCGTGGTGCGGCAGCATCTCGCCGAAACCGGTCATGCCGATCCGCCAGTCACCAGGCACGGTCAGCGCCTCCTTCAGGTCGGCACCGATGTTCAGTTCGGCGATCTCGCGCGACCAGCCGGTGCGGCTGGCACCGCCCTGGTAGCCGAACCCACGCAGGTAGGCGCGCTTGTCGGCAGCGACGTTGCGGAACCGCGGAATATAGAAACCGCAGGGACGGCGGCCGAAGTAGTACTTGTCCTCATAGCCCTCGACCCGGCCCGAAGCACCCGCACCGAAGTGATGGTCCATCACGTTGTGACCGAGCTCGCCGGACGAGGAACCCAGCCCCCCGTCCCAGATATCGGTGGCCGAGTTCATCAGCAGCCAGGTAGAGTTGAACGACGACGCATTGAGGAAGATCACCTTGGCGGTGTACTGGTAGATCTGGCCGGTTTCGGCGTCGATGACCTCCACGCCGCGCGCACGCTTGCGGTCCTTGTCGTAGAGCACTTCCTTGACGATCGAGAATGGCCGCAGCGTCAGGTTGCCGGTCTTCATCGCCGCCGGCAGCGTCGCCGCCTGTGTCGAGAAATAGGCACCGAAGGGACAGCCGAGGATGCACTTGTTGCGGTACTGGCAGTTGACACGCCCCTGCTCGGGCATCGGCTTGGTGATGTTGGCGGTGCGCGAGTGGATCATGTGCCGCGTTCCACCAAACGCCTTCCTGATCCGCGCGGCCACATCCTTCTCGACGATGTTCAGCGGGATCGGCGGCAGGAATTCGCCGTCCGGCAGCACGTCCAGTCCCTCGCGCGTACCGGCGATGCCGGCGAACTTCTCGACATGGTCGTACCACGGCGCGATATCGGCATAGCGGATCGGCCAGTCGGCGGCGATGCCGTCCTTGAGGTTCGCCTCGAAATCCAGGTCGGAGAAACGATAGCTCTGCCGGCCCCACATCAGCGAGCGACCACCCACGTGGTAACCACGGAACCAGTCGAAGCGCTTGGTCTCGATATAGGGCGATTCCTGCTCATTGGCCCACATCCCTTCCAGGTTCTCGGCCAGGCCGTAGTCACGCATCAGCACCGGGAACTCGGCCTTCATCGCCTGCGTTGGACGGTTGCGGTGCGGGAAATCCCACGCCTCCTTCATCGCGTTGACGTAGTCCTTGACGTGCTCGATGTTGCGACCGCGTTCCAGCATCAGGACCTTCAGGCCCTTCTCGGTCAGTTCCTTTGCCGCCCAACCGCCACTGATTCCCGAGCCAACAACAATGGCGTCGTAGTGATTATCTGCCATGGGTTTCTCACCTGGGTGGATATCGTTTCAGACGTCGCAGAGGCGGATCGCCCCGCGCAATGAGCCAACGGGATCGGGCGCCACAGGCATGAATTCCTGTGCCAGATACCCATCGAAACCGGTGTCGCGGATCGCGCGGCAGATGGCCGGATAGTTCAGCTCCTGCTGGTCTCCGATCTCGTTGCGGCCGGGCACGCCTGCGGTGTGGTAATGCTTGAAGCAGGCGTGATGCCTGCCGATGGTGGCGATGATGTCGCCCTCCATGATCTGCATGTGGTAGATGTCGTAGAGCAGGCCGAAGTTGTCCGAGCCCAGCCGCTGGCACAGCTCCACGCCCCAGGCTGAGTGGTCGCACAGGTAGTCGCGATGATCGACCCTGGAATTCAGCAGCTCCATCACCAGCACAACGCCACGCTTCTCTGCGTGCCCGAGGATGCGCTTGAGACCGGCCTCGGCATTGGCCATTCCGTCATGGGGATCCATGCCGTTACGGTTGCCGGAGAAGCAGATGAGATTGCGGTAGCCGGCATCGGCGACCAGGTCGATGTGCCGCGTGTAGCGAGCCACCAGTTCATCGTGGAACTCACGGCCGGCGAAGCCCTTGGTCAGGCCCAGCTCCGCGCCGTTGCACATCGAGCTGTAGACGCCATGGGCCTTCAGCGTGGGCCAGTCTTCGGGGCCGACCAGGTCGATGGCAGAGAAGCCGATGTCCTTCACCGTCGCGCAGAGCTGGGCAACCGACAGCTGCGGGAAGGTCCAGCGGGCCACGGAGTGCTTCAGGTTGCCCTTGAGTGGGGCGGTGGCGGCGAATGCAGGCAACGTCCCCGCGGTCGTCGCGGCCCCCAGGCCGATGCTTCCGGCAACCGCGATGCGCAGCGCATCGCGCCGCGTGAGCCCCCTCGAAGGAGCCGGTCTGATCGAATGGATGGACATCCACCTTCCGGCCTCCCAACCGGTATCAAACGCAACGATTCACAGCAATGCAATCGATTGCACCATAGGGGAGGAAATTGTCTGTTTGCAAGTCGCGGTGCACGAAAATCGATGCTGCGGGGCACAACGGGCACGCAACGGGAACAACTACGGTCTCACCGGCCCCCGATTGAAGGAATGGCACAGGACCAAAAAGAAAGCCCCGCAGCAGCGGGGCTTTCCTTTTGTCCAATGAACGGGCGCTCGATCAGAAGGGTTACGCGTGCAAAAGAACACACAAGGGTGGATGCCTGCGGACTAGTGCTTGCAGCTCAGCGTGATGGTGCACCTTCCGAACTGCTCTCTGTAACGCTGGTAGGGCGCCCATAGCCATCAAACGAATTGACCCGCCAGATCATCGTTACACCGTCGCGTGTGGTCCTGCGCTGCTGCAGCGGCCTGAGCAGCGCAGAACTTCCATCATTGCTGCCCCACGCCCAGCCATAGCGATCCGGGAAGGGCATCGAAGGCATCTGTGCATCTGAAACATACGTCAGGTCTTCGGTCTCGAGTACCGTTCCTGCTGCGTTTCCGACACGCCGACCGAGAAGCTTCCCTTCATTGAACCGGAAGACAATTCCGTAGATCTCTTCGATCCAGCTTCCGTCAGGCCGCGTGATCCTCACCGCCTTGGACTGGGTACAGGTGCTGCAGTAGGGATCGCTCCCCGCCCAATAGTCCTGGTAATCCCCCTTGTCCGTATACGTCCAGCGCATGGGAGCAATGCCCGGCCCCTCAATGGTCTTCTCCACCAGACCAAAGTTCTCAAAATAATTGGCAATCGCGAGATACTGAATCATCTGACCATCGCGCGCCTCTTTGATGCAGTAACTCGCCGGAACTCCCGCACGGTACCCTCGCCCATTCCGGAAGGAGAATGTACCGATCGCACCAGATGGATGCTTCATCTGAAGCGTGTAGATCTTGTCCCGGAAAGGCGGACTGCCACATCCCTGCGACGGGTCCTCCGGCCAGTTCTCATAGGCGATACGCATGTCGGAGAGATGATTGATCTCCCACCGGGCACCATCCGGCTGGGCAACCCGCTGCAGCGAGTTGCCTGCATATCCGTAGGTCCAGGTGCGGCCATTTGCCGAGGCGCTCTGCAGGCGATTCCCTGCATAGTTCAACAAGATCGAGCGCCCATCACTGGACGCGATGTTGGTCGGATAGCCGTTCCCGTTGTAACTGATGCTGACACTGTTGCCGAAACGATCCTCGATTCGGCTTGCCAACAGATAGATCTCTACACGCGCCTGTGCAGCGTTGGCGCCGATAGACCCCATCAGACCCACAACGCGCTCGGTGCCAACATTGAAGGTGTACTTGATGCCCGATGTGGTCTGCAGGATGAAGCCTTCTCCCTCCAGTCCGGAGATCATCGGTGTGCAACTGACGGTATCCATTGCACTGGTGGTCCAGCTCCAGTTCTCGCTTTGGCGACTGGCTGGCTTCAGGCTGGCAGGTGGATCACCCATCAGCGACCGGGCGCCCTCCCCGGGAAGATTGACTGTATAGCCAGACCAGATGTCTTCAATCCGGAATGGCGGCGGCGTATAGGGAATGAAATTGGCGCTGCAGCGAGGAACTTTCCGAGAACCCCGATAGGTCCACCCATACTGGGAATCGAATACGCCCGAGATGAAGGGCACATCGATGCTCCAGTCACCGGCACCGCCATAGATCAACGGTGCCAAACCGAACTCGGGAATGGGCCTCACATTCAATCGGCGCTCGAGCCGGACCGGTAACGTATTACTGCCGGCCAGGTCGATATCGGTCTGCCTGAAGTACCCGCTCTGGTCATAGACGTTGACCGAATCGCCGAACAGCTCTGATGTCAGTGCACCAACCTGCTCTGCCGAGCGGAGCTTCTTGTCATACTCCTGGTATGGCTGAAGAGTGGCCTGTTGCGCGTGGCTGGCAAAAGCAATACCAGCAACGAAAAGAACAGCAATGCCGATCCTTGCACATGCCTCGGCAGCAACTTTCCCGGTTCTGGTCCGCATCCTTGCCTCCTCATGTCCGCCATGAGTATTCGGTCAAAACCGGCCAAGATCAAGGAGCTGTGAAGCGTCTCCAAACCTCGGACTCGGGAGCTGAAGGCTGAGGGCGATGTACCAAAAAAAAGGGCCTGCAGCGCAATGGATGCAGACCCTTGATTACATCGTCCAGCAGCGCCCGTCAGAACGGAATATCGTCGTCAGCGAAGTCGTCCATCGGCGGCGCCTGCTGCGGCTGCGGGCGCTGGTTGCCACCCTGGTTGCCGTAGCCACCGCCCTGGTTGCCGCCCTGGTTGCCATAGCCACCGCCCTGGCCGCCACGCTGGCCACCGCCGCCGTATTCCTGGCGCGGGGCCTGCTGGCGCTGCGGGCGATCGCCGCCGTAGTTGCCACCACCGCCGCCACCGCCGCCACCGCCGCCGCCTTCACCGCGGCCGCCCAGCATCTGCATTTCATCGGCGACGATATCGGTGGAGTACTTCTCCACGCCGTCCTGGCCGGTGTACTTGTCGTAACGCAGGCTGCCTTCGACGTAGACCGAGCTGCCCTTGCGCAGGTATTCGCCGGCGATCTCGCCGAGCTTGCCGAAGAACACCACGCGGTGCCATTCGGTGCGCTCCTGCTGGTTGCCATCCTTGTCCTTGCGGACGCTGGTGGTGGCCAGGCTGATGCGGGTGATCGCCATGCCGCTCTGGGTGTACTTCACGTCCGGGTCGTTGCCGAGATTGCCGACCAGGATGACTTTGTTGATGCCGCGCGCCATAGGTACCTTCGTCCGTTGTCCAGGGGCAGACCGCCAGTGATAGCACAGCCCCGGGCAGGGGTGCAGTACGCTGGGCCGCCCCTGGTGAAATTTGGGGGAATGCGAGAACGACGCATCTTACCATTGCCGCCGCCATCCGCCCGGTCAGGAGATCCCGACCGCATCGAAGGATCAGACTGATTTCCTTGTCCGGCAATGACTTACCTTCGCCCCGACGAACGCCTGCGGGGGCATTGGCGTCTGCCCATGGCATCATGCCCGGGCACCTTCCACCTGGCCCCTTCCACCCGCACATGACCATCAAAGGCAAAGCCACCTCCCTGGACATCGCCCACCTGGCCGGGGTCTCCCAACCAACCGTGTCGCGGGCCCTGCGCGGCAGCCCAATGGTCAATGCCGAGACCCGCGAGCGCATCCTGCGCATCGCCCGCGAGCTGAACTACAAGGTCGACAAGAATGCCTCCAGCCTGCGCCTGCGCAACGCCGGCACCCTGGCCCTGCTGTTCTTCGAGGACCCGACCAACGACGATTCGCTGATCAACCCGTTCTTCCATTCGATGCTGGGCTCGATCACCCGCGCCTGCGCCCTGCACGGGCAGGACCTGCTGGTCTCGTTCCAGCAGCTGTCCACCGACTGGCAGGCCGACTACGAGGACAGCAACAAGGCCGACGGCATCATCCTGCTCGGTTACGGCGACTACCACGAATCACGCGACCGCCTGCAGCGGCTGGTCGAACAGGGCACGCATTTCGTGCGCTGGGGCGCCGCCCTGCCCGGCCAGCCGGGCGTGTCGATCGGCAGCGACAACTTTCAGGGCGGGCACGACATCACCACCCACCTGCTGCAGCAGGGCTGCCGGCGCATCGCCTTCCTTGGCCACGCATCCAGCCACTACCCGGAATTCCAGGAGCGTTACCGCGGCCACGTCGCGGCCTTGCAGGAACATGGCCTGGCTGCGGAACCGGCACTGCAGCACGATGCGATCACCACCGAGGCCTCCGGCCAGGAGGCCTGCCAGCTGCTGCTGGCGCGTGGCGAGCCGATCGATGCGATCTGCGCGGCCAGCGACCTGATCGCCATCGGCGCGATCCGCGCCCTGCGCGAAGCCGGCCTGCGGGTGCCCCAGGACGTGGCGGTCACCGGCTTTGACGACATCCCGCTGGCAGCCTCCGTTTCCCCTGCGCTGACCACTGTGCAGCAGGACACCAAGCAGGCCGGGCAACTGCTGGTGGAGCGCCTGCTGGCGCTGATCGGCCGACAGCCGGTGGACAGCCAGAGCATCCCGGTGAAGCTGGTGGTGCGCGAATCGTCACTACGCTGAGGCCGCTGCCTCGGCTATGCTGCATCCCACCGCCGGGCGCGCCCCGGCACCGCACGCCCTCTTCGGGAGAAGGCCTTTGTCCTCCGTCAGCATCCACTTCCCGCACCGGTAACGGCGGCGAACGGCATGCTGCGTCACGATTGACGCCCGCGCCCCTCCTCGTACCGGTCATGCCCGCTTCGGGCACTTCCACCTGTCGAGGTTCCCATGCTTTCACCTGTTTCCGCACTTGATCTGCGCGCCCTGTTGTCACGCCCCTGCTCCGCGGACGATGCCATCGCTCCGCTGCCCGTACTGACGATGCTGGCCGACCTGGCCGAGCGCATCGAAACGCTGTTCGCGCCCGCGGCCTGGCAGGTCGTGGATGCCGGCCAGCCAGTTGGCCTGTTCTCACTGACCCGCCCGCCGGAGCAGGGCGTGCTGGATATCGGCTATGGCATCGCCCCGGCACATCAGGGACGGGGCCTGGCGGGCCGGGCACTGGCTGAACTGGTGGCCTGGGCGCGGCACGATGCGCGCGTGTGCTGTCTCACCGCTGAAACGGCTGTGGGCAATGCACGCTCGCAGGCAGTACTGCGCCGCAACGGCTTCATGGTCAGCGGTCGGCGCATCGACGCTGAAGACGGCCCAGTGGTGTGCTGGCAGCTGCGGGTCAACAACGACTGACGCAGCTGCGGGAGCGGGCGGTGGCCTCCACCGCCCCTCCCAACGCACAACGGCAGGCGCCTCCCCCCATGACCAACGGCGGATGCGCAAGGAGGCCGATGCGCGGATAACGCGCAGACACGCCCATGGAAAGGTGTACGTCGCATGCTGAAGATCGATTCGCTGTCCAAGACGTACGCCAACGGCGTGCATGCTCTCAACAACGTCAGCCTGGATATCCCGCGCGGCATGTTCGGCCTGCTCGGGCCGAACGGCGCGGGCAAATCCTCGCTGATGCGCACCCTGTCCACCCTGCAGGAAGCCGACAGCGGCTCGGCCGTGCTCACCATCCCTGGCGAAACTCCGATCGACGTACTGCGCGACAAGGATGCGGTGCGCCGCCGGCTGGGCTACCTGCCGCAGGATTTCGGCGTGTACCCAAAGGTCAGTGCGCTGGACCTGCTGGAGCATTTCGCGGTGCTGAAGGGCCTGACCCAGCGCGCGCAGCGCCGCGAAGTGGTCGACGGCCTGCTGCAGCAGGTGAACCTGTGGGACGCGCGCAAGCGCAAGCTGGGTACCTTCTCCGGCGGCATGCGCCAGCGCTTCGGCATTGCCCAGGCGCTGCTCGGAGACCCGCGGCTGGTGATCGTCGATGAGCCCACCGCCGGCCTCGACCCTGAGGAACGCAACCGCTTCCTCAACCTGTTGGCGGCCATCGGCGAGAACGTGGCGGTGATCCTGTCCACCCACATCGTCGAGGACGTGACCGACCTGTGCCCGACCATGGCGATCATGAACAAGGGCCAGGTACTGCTGACCGGGCGCCCGGCCGACGCCATCGACGCGCTGCAGCAGCAGGTCTGGCGCAAGCAGGTCGATCCTTCTGAACTGGCCGACCATGAAGCCCGTTACGTGGTGCTGTCGACCCGCCTGGTGGGAGGCCGCCCGGTGATCCACGTGCACAGCGCCAACGACCCCGGCGATGGCTTCGCGGCCGTGGCTCCCGACCTTGAGGACGTGTACTTCCAGCGCCTGCGCCTGCAGGCCCGTAGCCGCGCGGCAGCCTGAGCGGAGCACGCCATGATCCTCAACTTCTTCCGCTTCGAGCTGCGCGAGCAGCTGCGTTCCCCGCTGCTGTGGCTGCTGGCCGGGCTGTTCGCCCTGCTCGCCTTCGCCGCGGCCTCCAGCGACGCCGTGCAGATCGGTGGCGGTACCGGCAACGTGCACAGCAATGCGCCGACGGTGATCGCGCAGATGCTGGGCATCTTCACCCTGCTCGGCATGCTGGTCACCGCGCTGTTCGTCAGCAATGCACTCCTGCGTGACTTTGAGCTGGGCACCGCCGAGCTGATCTTCGCCAGCCCGGTGAGGCGCCGCGATTATCTGGCCGGGCGCATCGCTGCGGCACTGGCGTCCGGACTGCTGGTCTACGTGCTCATCGCGTTCGGCCTGTGGCTGGCGCCGCTCATGCCCTGGGTCGATCCCGAACGCATGGGCCCGATCAGCTGGCAGGGCTATGCCTGGACCTTTGCGGTCATCGTCATTCCCAACCTGCTGTTCACCACCGCGTTGCTGTCGCTGCTGGCCGCGGTGACCCGCTCGATCCTGTGGGTCTACATCGGCCTGGTTGCCTACCTGGTGCTGTTCGGTGCCAGCGCGGCCCTGCTGCGCGACATCGACAACACCTGGATCGCGGTACTGAGTGAGCCGCTTGGCATGCGTGCGCTGGGCCGCACCATCCGCTACTGGTCCACCGCCGAACGCAACAGCGGCATTCCGGCGCTGACCGGCTACCTGCTTGCCAACCGCGCCCTGTGGCTGGGCGTGGCCGCGGTGCTGTTCGCTGCCACGTTCGCGCTGTTCCGCACCGAACGCAGCGGCAGCGGCCGCCGGCGCTGGGGCCGCAAGCCGACGCTGGCGGCCGCCGATGCGGTGACCGTACGCCCTGCCCGCGCAGCCCTGCCGCACGTGGTACCGGCGTTCACTGGCAGCACGGCGTGGCAGCAATTCCTTCGTCAGGTGCGTTTCGACACCGGCGGCGTACTGCGCAGCGTCCCGTTCATCGTGCTGCTGGTTCTGGGGCTGGCCAACTTCCTGCCCAGCGCCCTGTTCCGGCAGACGCTGTACGGCACCTCGATCTGGCCGGTCACCTCGCAGATGATCATGGGCCTGCAGGGCGCCTTCAGCTGGCTGCTGATCATCATCGTGCTGTTCTTCGCCGGCGAGCTGGTCTGGAAGGAACGCGGCGCGCGCATCAATGAAGTGACCGACGCCATGCCGGTGCCGAACTGGGTGCCGCTGCTGGCCAAGTTCACCGCGCTGGTGGCGGTGATCGCCTGTTTCCAGGCTGCCGGCGCGCTGGCCGCGATGAGCGTGCAGCTGGCCAAGGGCTACACGCACCTGGAGCCGTTGCTGTACCTGCGCAGCCTGGCGCTGGATTCGGTGGTGTACGTGCTGATGGGCGGCATGGCGCTGGTACTGCAGGTGCTGACCAACAACAAGTTCGTCGGTTACGCGCTGCTGATCGTGGTGATGATCGGCCAGGGCGTGCTGGGCATGCTCGACTACACGCAGAACATCTACAACTTCGGCAGCTGGCCGATCGCCCCCTATTCGGACATGAACGGCTACGGCCACTTCCTCACCGGACAGCTGGCGTTCCAGGGCTACTGGGCGTTGTTCCTGCTCGCGTTGATGTGCGTGGCCTCCGCCTTCTGGGTGCGCGGTGTCAGCCAGGGGCTGCGCCAGCGCCTGGCCCTGGCCGGCCGCCGCCTGCGTGGGCCGACCGGCGCCTTTGCCGCAGTGGCCGCCCTGGCCTTTGTCGGCGTCGGCGGCTGGCTGTACTGGAGCACCAACATCCGCAACGAGTTCCTTTCTCCGGATCAACAGCTGGACCTGCAGGCCCGCTACGAGCGTGAGCTGTCGAAGTA
Organism: Stenotrophomonas sp. 59; assembly: GCF_030291095.1. Taxonomy (NCBI): domain Bacteria; kingdom Pseudomonadati; phylum Pseudomonadota; class Gammaproteobacteria; order Lysobacterales; family Lysobacteraceae; genus Stenotrophomonas; species Stenotrophomonas sp. 59. Next base: position 1,187,124 of record NZ_CP127408.1, on the reverse strand, counting down.
TCGCAACCTGCCGCAGCCGCGCATCGTGGCGGTGGACAACCACGTGGACCTGTTCCCCGAATCGCAGTCGATGGTGATCGATGCGAACTGGACGATCCGCAACCTGCACGCGCAGCCGATCCCGGAACTGCATGTCTCGATGGGTGATGACAAGCAGCTGGTGGCGACCGATCTTGGCGGACAGAAGCTGACCTTCCACGACAAGGATCTCGGCTACCGCATCTACCGGCTGGACACGCCGCTGCAACCGGGCGAAAGCCGCAGCGTCCATTTCCGGGTGGTGCAGAAGCCCAACGGCATCACCGCCGGCCAGGCGCCGAGCAACATCGTGGACAACGGCACGTTCTTCAACAGCCGCGTGCTGCCGTCGTTCGGTTACAACGAAGGCGCGGAGATCACCGACCGCAACGAGCGGCGCAAGCGTGACCTGGGCGAGCCGCGGCGCATGCCCAAGCTGGAAGATGAAGCCGCGCGCGCCAACACCTACATTTCCAACGATGCCGACTGGCTCGATTTCCGCACCACGGTGTGTACCGCACCGGACCAGGTCGCACTGGCCCCGGGCTATCTGCAGCACGAGACCACAGTGAATGGCCGGCGCTGCTTCAGCTATGCCATGGACCGCCCGATGCTGAACTTCTACGCCTACCTTTCGGCGCGTTGGGAGGTACGCAAGGGCAAGTACAAGGACATTCCGATCGAGGTCTACTTCGACCCGGCACACGGCTACAACGTGGACCGGATGATCGAGGCGGTGCAGAAGTCACTGGCGTACTACGAAGCCAACTTCACGCCGTACCAGCATCGCCAGGTACGCATCATTGAGTTCCCGGGCTATGCTCGCTTCGCGCAGTCGTTCGCCAACACCATTCCGTACTCCGAGGCAATCGGCTTCATCGCCGACCTGCGTGATCCGGACAAGGTGGACTACGTTTTCTACGTGACTGCACACGAGATCGCACATCAGTGGTGGGCACACCAGGTGATCGGCGCCAACGTGCAGGGTGCCACGGTGCTGTCCGAGTCGCTGTCGCAGTACTCGGCGCTGATGGTGATGGAGCAGGAATACGGCCGCCAGCACATGCGCCAGTTCCTCAAGCGCGAGCTGGACGGCTACCTGTCCGGGCGTGGTGGCGAGGCCATCGAGGAGCAGCCGCTGGAGCGCGTGGAGAACCAGCAGTACATCCACTACCAGAAGGGTTCGCTGGTGTTCTACCGGCTGCGCGAAGAGATCGGCGAGCAGGCGTTGAACCGCGCCTTGAAGCGCTTCCTGCAGGACAAGGGGTACCAGAAGCCGCCCTACACCACCTCACGCGAACTGCTGGCCTACATCCGCGCCGAGACCCCGGCCGACCGCCAGCAGCTGGTCACCGACCTGTTCGAGAAGATCAGCTTCTACGACAACCGGGTGATGGCCGCCAGCGCCCGCAAGCGCGATGACGGTCGCTACGACGTGACCCTGGACCTGCACGCCGCCAAGCAGTATGCCGACGGCAAGGGCCAGGAAAGCGACGGGAAGATGGATGACTGGGTCGAGATCGGCGTGTTCGCCAACGGCCCTTCCGGCAAGGAACGCGACCAGAAGGTGCTGTACCTGCAGCGTCATCACATCACCAGTGCGGAACCGAAGATCACGGTGACCGTGGATGAAAAGCCGGATGAGGCGGGCTTCGACCCCTACAACAAGCTGATCGACCGGGTAAGCGACGACAACCGGCGCAAAGTGACGATGTGAGGTATGCGGTGGTGCCGGTAGCGGCCGGCACCACCATCGACTGCGTGTATGGGAATGCAATGTGGTCGCGATGATCCATGGCTGAAGGTTCTGCTTTAGCTCACTACCCCGACTAATCGCTGGCACCGCGCGCAGTCCATCTGTAGTGCCGGGCCATGCTCGGCACCATCTGCCCGAAGACACTCCCCTGGCGTCTGTTTCAGGCACAACCGCATCAGCAACGATAACTCCTGTCGAACTCCGGCTCGCACGCCCGCTTCCCATCTCCTGACATCACGTTGATCCCGAATCCTTGCGCTTCGCGAGCAGATCGCTGATGCAAAGCGGATCGCCGCGCCCGCAATGTGGAGCTGCGGAACAACCTCGAACACGAGGTGGATCCGCAGACATGATTCCTCATCCAGAGAGTTCCACTTGTGGGAAGCATCAGTGATTTCAAAGACCCTGCTTGGCACTGCCCGAACCAATACATGGTCTCCAGAGAAGGGCAAGCAGACTTCTACTGTAGTCGACACGGGCTCGCTGAAGGCGAGCGTCTCCAACTTGAGGATATCGTCCACAGGTCCAACGACTGGGTCTCCATCACGCCACAGAATGGCAGCGGATACATCGCCAGCGTATACGTCGCGGCTCCGTGAATGGTGGGCTGGATCACTGCGGGTGGGTTCTGCCTCAACAGGAGCAACACCGTGAAGAAGTGGCTTCTGCTGGGAACACATCTCCTGATCGCCATGATCTCCTCCCTGTTGGGAGGACTCTATGTAATCCAGATGTTTCCCAGCCTGCGGCAGCAGTACAGCAATGAACTTGCGACATCGATCCACCTTCTTTTCAACGAACAAGGACAGGCAAGGGACGAGGCCGACCTTCGCCGCAGAATCTCCCTGGACATCGCCAACAGCCTGCACCTTTCCGCCAATTCACCGGGCAGGTCGGAGTCAGAACTCGAGCGCCTGAGAGCCCTCAGCCGTCGGGTACTGCAGCAGGATCTGCTGAGATATGTCGAGCAGCCGGATGCGCGGCGCAATGCGCTTGACGGGGCCACTCACCTTACCCGCGACCTGCCAACTCATGGTTCTTCCCTGCGGTAGTGCCAGGATATGCCTGACAACTCTGCCCCTACATGAGGGCGTCAGCCGTGTGGCGACACCTCGGTCTTCGGCCCCAGCAACGCCAGCAGCACAAAGACCACGATCGAGGCGACGGTGCCCAGCGCCGCCGGAAACCCGAATGCCCACGCCGAGCGCCCCTGTTGATGCGCCCACTGGGCCAGATGCCAGGCCGCGCCCAGGTTGATCAGCCAGGCGATGACGAACACCGGCCACAGCACCATGCCCACCGCGCGCAGCAGCGGCATGGCCACCAGGGCGGCAACGATGGCCGCGATCAGGAAGATGAGGGCCGAGCGGGAATGGCGTGCCATGGCTGCGCTCATGCGGCCAACCTGCGCACCATCACCAGCACGCGATAGCTGTGGTTGTCGGCTTCCTGCAGTGGCTCCCAGCCCAGCCGCGCATACAGACCACCGTCCAGGGACTCGGTCTGCAGATAGAGATCGGAAACCCCCATCCGCACCGCCTGTGCCGCAGCCTGTTCGACCAGACCACTGGCCAATCCGCGGCCGCGATGGCTGTCGGCCACGAATACGCTGCCCAGCCAGTGCTCGTACTGCGGGAACGCCTGCATCTCGCGGCGCTTGAGCTGGACTGCGCCGGCCATCTGCCCATCTTCGAATGCGGCGATCAGGTACGGGAAGCCTTCGGCGTCCTGCGGCGGGCTGAGCCGCTGCAGTTCCTGTTCCAGTGTCAGGCCAGCGTCCTGGCCCCATTGCGCGTGGTACCACCGCGCCAGCTGTTGCCGTTCCGGCGCGTTGACGGGTAATTCCCTGAATTCCATGTCGTAACCTCGCTGGGGAAGCGCTCTGTAGCTCGACTGATCTGGCGTATCGCAGAAGCAGTCAAGCATGGCTCGACTCTACAGAGGTATTCAGCCCTGGGCGAAGTCTTTCAGGATTTCGCCGATGCCGCTGGGCGAGATCTCGAAGCCCAGCGACGTGCCCGGGTTGATAACGACACCGTACCCGCCCGGTACGCGGCGCAGCACGTCCAGCATCAGCCAGCGGATCTGGTGCGGAACCTGCTGGCTGTAGATGCCCACACGCGCAGGGTCGGTGAACACGGCCACGTGCAGGGTGCCCTGCTTGTCGAACAGCAGCGGGTCGAAGCCGCTGCCGTCGGGGGTGACCAGGCTACCGGTCAGCAGCACCACCTCGGAGGCAACGAAGGCCTCCATGAAGGCGCGGATCGGCACTGCCCCGTCCATGGCCGCCTTCAGCAGGGTTTCGATCGGGGTCTGCGGTGCAAGGTCGGTCATGGCGGTACGGCGGGGCGTGAGGGGTGCCTATTGTAGAGTCGAGCCTGCTCGACTGCTCGAAGAGCGTGCCAACCAAGGTTGGCACCTACCAGAGCGGAAGTGCCAACCGAGGTTGGCGCCCACCAGAGCGGTAGCGCCGGGCCATGCCCGGCGGCTCCTTCAGCGCCCCAGCCGCTGGTCCCGCGCCCGCTGGTCGGCCATCGCCTTGTCCAGTTCGGCCTGCAATGCCGGCTGCTGAACTGGCGCATCCAGCACGTAGACCTTCACCCCGTGCGCGGGCACTTCTGCCTTCAGGGCGCCGTCCACGATCAGCGAACCACCGTCCAGCGCATTACGCCACGTGCCTGCCTGCAGGTAACGCCCCACCTCGAAGGTGCGCGCCGCATCGCCCTTGTTCAGCAGCACCAGCGCGGTCTGCGTCACGTCACCGTGCTGCAGCACGCGGAAGAACACCGCCTCGTCGCCCTGCAGCCGCTCGTTCACCTGCAGGCCACGCTGCAGTGCCGGAGTCGCTTCACGCAGTTTGGCGATGCGCTGCAGCGGCGTGAAGATCGGGCTCTGCGGCGCGGCGTCCACGCGCGGCTGGCCGAAGTAGGCCCGATTGCCGGCATGCTCGGCACGGCCGCGCATGAAGCCGGTTTCCGAGCCGTAATAGACCACCGGAATACCCCGTGCGGTGAACAGCCAGTTGTGCGCATCGACGAAGCCGCTGTCGCTGGCCTGCAGGCGCGGCATGTCATGGTTGTCGTAGAAGCTCATCAGCTCATACGGGTTGGCGTACGGACCACCGCTCAGGTGCAGCGGCTCGGCCAGCGTCTCAAAGCCCTTTCCGGCGGTGCCGAAGGTCTGCTCCAGAGCACCGCGCAACGGGAAGTCGAGCACGCTCACGTTCGCATTGGCCGGCCAGGTGTGCTCGGCGATGCGCGTGGCATCGTAGTCGAACGCTTCGCCGAACATGAACATGCCCGGATGCTGCGCGCGGATGCGCCTGACGAACTCGTGCCACCACGGGTGCGGCAGCCAGCCGATGGTGTCGATGCGCAGCGCATCCACGCCCTGCGCGGTCCACTGCAGGTAGGCGCCAACCAGGTAGTCCATCACCGCCGGATTGTCCTGGTTGAAGTCGGACAGCTCGGCAAGGTTGCCGTCGAAGATCGATCCGTCTTTGCTGTCGACCGGACCGATGTTGTTGTAGAACGCGTGCAGCGGGTTGTGCTTCGGATCCAGCTTCTGCGGCGGCAGGTTCTGGTGGTCGGCAATCAGCCTTCCATCCTTGTCGAAGATCTGGCCGAACTGCGGCTGCCGCGTGGGCATGGTCCAGGCCGGCGAGCCGTGGTTGCCAACGATGTCCAGCACCACCTTCAGGCCGGCGCCGTGCAGGCCCTTGGTCAGGCCAGCGAAGTCCAGATCCTTGCTGGGCAGGTGCTCGTCGAGTTTGTAGAAGTTGATGCCCCAGTAGCCGTGGTACCCAGTCTTGCCGCGATCGGTCAGCGTGCTGGTGCAGCTGATCGGCTTGCTGCCGGTAAAGGCTTCGTCCGGGTTGTCCACGATCGGCGTGATCCACACCGCGCCGAAGCCGAGGTTGCGGATGTACTGCGCATTGTCGAGCACGCCGCGGAAGTCACCACCGAGGTAACCGATGTTGCCGTCCACTTTGTCCGGGCACGGCACCGGGATATCGAAGGTGCGGTGCTTGCCGCCCTGGTCGCGGTGATCGTTGGACGGATCGCCGTTGACGAAACGATCGGTGACCACGAAGTACACCGCATCGCTGGCGAACGGCTCGGTGGTACCAACGTAGTCCGGGCGCGGTGTGGCCACGGCCTGGCCGGCGAACAGGGCAAGGGAAACAACAACAGCCAACGCAGCACGCATCACACCACCTCCGGACGGGACGGAACCCGCAGCACGCACAGGCCGGCGACGAACAAGCTGCAGCCGCCCAGTACCAGCACATGCATCGGCTGGCCACCCAGCCACGCGCGCAGGGCAAAGCCGAGCGCGCTGGCCGCGACCAGCTGCGGGATCACGATGAAGAAATTGAAGATGCCCATGTACACGCCCATCTTCGACGCTGGCACGCTGTCGGACAGCAGTGCATACGGCAGCGACAGGATCGACGCCCAGGCGAAACCGACGCCGACCATCGACAACAGCAGCCAGTGCGGATCTCGGATGAGCATCAGCGAGACCAGCCCTGCTCCGCCCAGCCACAGGTTGACCAGGTGGCTCCAGCGCAGGCCGATGGCACGCACCATCGGTGGAATCAGCACCGCGGCCAGCGCAGCGAAGCCGTTGTATGCGCCGAACAGCACGCCCACCCAGTTGGCGCCCTCGTTGTAGGCCGCCGTCTTTGGATCGGCCGAACCGAAATGGACACCGGCCACCGCCGCGGTGGTGTAGATCCACATTGCGAACAGCGCGAACCACGAGAAGAACTGTACCCAGGCCAGCCGCCGCATGGTCACCGGCATCGCCCGCAGGTCGCCGACGATGGCGGCCAGCATATGCGTGGCAGGCAACGCGCGGGCCACCGCCAACAGCACGCCATAGCCCGCACACAGCCCCGCCAGCACGTACAGCATCCTGTCACCCTGGCGCCAGGCGATCAGCAGGGCCAGCAGCACGCCCAGCCCCAGCCACAACGCCACCTGCGCCCACGGTGCCGGTCCGCTGACCACGCGCGCGGCATGATGCGCCGGTGGCTCGGCATCGTCGAATGCGGCCAGCTGTGCCGGCGAGTACTCGCGTGTGCTCACCACGGTCCAGGTGATCGCCGCCAGAAGCACCACCGCGCCGAAGTAGAACGCATAGCGCACGGTGTCCGGCACTTCCCCGGCGGCAGCCGTATTGGCCACGCCGAAGTGGGCGAGGATGAACGGCAGGAAGCTGGCGACGATCGCGCCCACGCCGATGAAGAAGCTCTGCATCGCATAGCCGGTGGGGCGCTGGCGTGGCGCCAGCTGGTCACCGACGAAGGCACGGAACGGCTCCATCGACACGTTGATCGAAGCGTCCAGCACCCACAGCGTGCCGGCGGCGATCCACAACGTCGGCGAGTTCGGCATCACCAGCAGCGCCAGCGTGGTCAGTACCGCACCGATCATGAAGAACGGGCGACGGCGCCCCCAGCGCGTCCAGGTGCGGTCGGACAGGTAACCGATCACCGGCTGCACCAGCAAGCCGGTGAGCGGTGCGGCGATCCACAGCCCGGGCACCGCCTCGATGTCCGCGCCCAGCGTCTCGAAGATGCGGCTGGCATTGGCGTTCTGCAGGGCGAAACCAAACTGGATGCCGAGGAAGCCGAAACACATGTTCCAGATCTGCCAGAACGATAGCTGCGGTTTGGCGGGACGATTCATCGTGCGTCCTCGTCCAAGGCAACCTGCGCCACCTTCAACGCCTGCACCCACGCCTGGTTGAGCACGCCGTCGCGCCCACCTTTGCCGCCGGTGTAGTGCGCGAAGTGTTCAAGCGCGCTCATGTTGAAGCCCTCCTCAAGCGCTACCGTACAGCGGCCCTTGGGCACCGCGAACGTCGCCGCCGTGGAGTCCTGCACGGCCACGCTGTGCGGCATCGCAACCGTGTGTCGTTGCACTGGCTGGCCCGCGCACTGCAGTACCAGCTGCTTCACCGCAGCGGTGACGCCGGTATTGATCGGCCCGTTCGGATTGGCGTACTGCAACCGCAGGCGTACGTGCCCAGCCTTGCCCGAGGTGAACTGCCAGCGCTGCTCTCCTTTCAGCTGCTGCTCCGGCCCGACACAGACCGTCGGGCCGTGCAGCGATTCCAGCCCGCCTTCGCGGCGCGTCAGGCTGAGGCAGTGCTGCAGGCCATCGTCGCTGATGCGCGCCACGCCGTTGCTGGCGGTGACTGCCTGGCCGTCCTGCCACAGCACGTGATGCGCGGCGACCTGAACGTCCCAGCCCGCGCCCTTGCGCAGGGCCTGCGGCGCCACCGGTGTGGCCGGTGCACGCGCGTTGGCATCCGCCGTCGTGGTCGCAAAACCGGTCGCTGCCGGTGCGGCGATCAGCTGCACGGTCGTGGTGGTGCCGCGCGTGGTGGTCCTGCCCGCCACCAGCAGGCCGTCGCCCACGGTCTGCGGGCGCTCCAGCACATAGCGCTTGTCGTTGGCTTCCAGCGTAATGCTGCGCTGCGTGCCGAACAGCTCCGGCACCAGCACCGCCGGCAGCTTGGGTTGCACACGGCCATCGTCCTGCACGCCGAATACACCTTCGACCACCATCGACAGGTACCCCGCCACCGACCACAGCTGCCGTTCGGAATTGACCACCGGGCCGCTGAGCGCGCCTTCATCGACATGCACAGCCTGGGTGACCAGCTCGTAGTTCTCCATGTTGGAGCCGGCCAGCGCGGCACCCTGCATCATCGAACGGATCTCGGCGGCGATGCGCGGCGCATCATCCAGCTGCCGCGCTGCACGCAGCGAGTAGGCGCTGACGAATGGCCAGATCGCACGGTTGTGGTAGATCGGCTGCTGCGCTTCCTGCGGCCAGACCACCGGGCTGCCAGCCGGCCCGATCGGGTACGCCGCCAGCGCACGGCGCGCACGCTCGGGCGGCAGCACGTCGGCCAGGATGCCCAGCGACAGGCCGAGCAGATCCACCTTGGCATACGGCACCGGGTGCGCGGCTTCACCGATGTAGCTCATGTACAGGCCGATGTCCTCGCGCCAGAAGCGTGCATCGATCTGCTGCGCCAGCGCATCGGCCCAGGCCCTGTATTCGGCCGCACGGGCGTCACCGCGTTGGGCGGCCAGCTGCTCGGCCAGGCGCAGCGCCTGGTAGTGCAGCACGTTGGTGGACAACGCATAGGAATCACCGATGAAACGCACATCCTCGCGGGTCCAGTCCGGATAGGTCTGCTCGCGCCAGTCCAGGAACGAGGTCTCGCCGCGGTACAGGCCCATCTGCGCGTCGAACACCATCGCCCGGTCCTGCGCCAGCGTGCCCTGCAGTGCCTGCCAGACCTGATCGGCGAACGCAGGATCATCCAGCAGGTGGCGCGCGGCCAGGAACCACACCACGCGGTCGCTGCTGATCGGCCAGCTGCCCCCCGAGCCGGTGTCCTGGGCGACGAACAGCCCCGGCGTATGCCCATCGCGCGCCGCCGACAGCTTGAACTGCAGCGACTGCCGGGTGCGCTGCGGGTCCAGCCGCGCCAGCGCCAGGTCGGCGGCGAAGCTGACATCGCGGGTCCATACATAGGGCCAGCGTGCACCGGTCTGGAAGCACTCGCACGGCACCGGACGGCCTTCGTCGAAGGCAGGATCGCGGATCGCGTCCACGCGGTCCTGGTCCATCTCCTGCTGGGCAAGCACGAACAGTGCATCGAACATCACGCTGCCGGTGCGGCTGCGCATCGGTGCGGCTGCGATCTGTACGGCCCCCTTCGGCGCATGCAGCACGAAGCTGCCGTTGGCTGCGGCTTCGGCGCGCGCGTGGCGGCCGTCGAATTGCAGGTCGGCCGCCTGCGCGGTCGATCCCAGCGCTGCCCCGAGGGCAGCGGTCAGGCAAATGATCTTCAGCATCGAAGCGGCGGACCGGCTTGCGCCCGTCGGCCTCCCTCCCTCTCTGCACGCGTTGTAGGTCCGTACCGTCGTTGCCGGCGGGCGGGCGCGGCCCCTCCCTCAAGGGGCCTTGGCCCCATGGTAGACGCGGGGCTGTCGACTGCGCCCAGCTGCATACGTATTCATGGCTCTGTGCGGTAGCGCGCCGGCTGCGCTGGCTTATGGTCCGGGTCTGCCAACGGCGCCTTGGGAGGGGAAATGCCGATGTCACCCACTGCTGTACGCAGCGCGCTCGCGCATGTGTTCGGCCTGGCATTGCTGGGAATGGCGGCGCTGTCGCAGGCTGCGCCGCAGGTTGTCAGCGTCGAATCGCCGGGCAAAGTGCTCAGGGCCAGCCTGGTGCTGGACGGCGGCACGGCGCGCTATCGCGTCGAGCGTTTCGGGGGGACCGTGGTGGAGGATTCGAAGCTGGGCTTCGCCCTGCGCGACGGCCGGCTGGATCGTGATTTCGCGGTGATCGGCCAGCAGCAGCGCAGCGTCGACGAAAGCTGGGAACAGCCCTGGGGCGAACGCCGGGTCACCCGCAACCACTTCAACGAGCTGATCGTGCAGCTGGCTGAGACCACCGGCAACAAGCGCCGCTTGGATGTGGTGTTCCGCGTCTACGACGACGGCCTCGGCTTCCGCTACGTGTTCCCCGAGCAGCCCAACCTGCGCGAGGCAATCATCGATGACGAGCTGACCGAGTTCGCCATCGCGCCGGAATCGACCGCCTGGTGGATCCCGGCCGGCGAGCCGATCCACTACGAATACCTGTACCAGCGCACCCCGCTGCGCGAAGTGCCGCTGGTGCATACGCCGATGACCCTGCGCAGCCGCGATGGCCTGCACGTGGCAATCCACGAGGCCGCGCTGGTGGACTACGCCGGCATGTGGCTGCGCCGCACCGAGGGCCAGCGCCTGCGCGCGCAGCTTTCGCCTGCGGCCGAAGGCTGGAAGGTGCGCCGCGCCCTGCCCTTCGCCACACCGTGGCGCACGCTGCAGATTGCTGACCGCGCAGGTGGGCTGGTCGAATCGGACCTGATCCTCAACCTCAACGAGCCCAACGCGCTGGGCGACGTGAGCTGGGTGAAGCCAGCCAAATACCTGGGCGTGTGGTGGTCGATGCATCTGGACAACGAGAGCTGGGCGACCGGGCCGAAGCATGCGGCCACCGCCGCCAAGACGAAGAAGGTGATCGACTTCGCCGCTGCGCACGGCTTCCGTGGCGTGCTGGTGGAAGGCTGGAATCCGGGCTGGGACGGCATGTGGGTGGGCAACGGCTACGACTTCGATTTCACCCGCGCCACGCCCGATTTCGATATCGAGGCGCTGTCGGCGTATGGCTTGAAGAAGGGCGTGCACCTGATCGGCCACCACGAAACCGGCTGCGCCATCGAGCACTACGAGGATCAGCTGGGCGCTGCGCTGGACCTGTACGCACGGCTGGGCGTGGACCAGTTCAAGACCGGCTACGTCTGCGATGACGGCCAGGTCGACCGCCGCAATCCGGCTGGCGGCCCGCTCTGGCGCGAGTGGCACGACGGGCAGTTCATGGCCCGCCATCACCTGAAGGTGGTGCAGGAGGCGGCGCGCCGGCACCTGTCGGTGAACCCGCATGAGCCGATCAAGGACACCGGCCTGCGCCGCACCTATCCCAACTGGATCTCGCGCGAAGGCGCGCGCGGCATGGAGTACAACGCCTGGGGCCAGCCGCCGAACCCGCCGGAGCACGAGGTCAACCTGGTGTTCACCCGCATGCTGGCCGGGCCGATGGATTACACCCCTGGCATCCTCAGCCTGAAGGGCCGCCACGGCCAGGCCATCCCCAGCACGCTGGCCCGCCAGCTTGCCCTGTACGTGGTGCTGTACAGCCCGATCCAGATGGCCGCCGACCTGCCCGAGCACTACCTGCAGCACCGCGAGGCGTTCCGTTTCATCGAGGACGTGGCGGTGGACTGGGAGCAGAGCCGCGTGCTCGATGGCGAAGTGGGCGACTACGTGACCATCGTGCGCCGCGACCGCAACAGCCGCGACTGGTTCCTCGGCAGCATCACCGATGAGCACGGCCGCGTACTGCCAGTGTCGCTGGGCTTCCTGGAACCCGGCGTGCGCTATCGCGCAGAGATCTACCGCGATGGCGACGGCGCCGATTTCCGCAGCAACCCGTTCGCGTTCGCCCGCGAAACCCGCGAGGTGACCAGCGCCGATGCCATGACGCTGGTGCTGGCGCCGGGTGGTGGACAGGCCGTTCGCTTCACGCCATTGGATTGATGAACGCCCCCGCATGGCGTTCGCCGGGCATGGCCCGGCGCTGCCGTGGCGGGGATCTGAAAGCGATTACACCCCTGCAAACACCATTGAATACGTATGCAGGGTGATTCCCGCGAAGAACGCGCTGCCTACCATAGCGGCGACGACAGCGGCCACCGCGTCGCACGTCCACGGGCACTCCGGGACGTTCACGAATCGATCTGCAACATTGCCTGGGAGGGGAAAATGTTGAACCACAAGCGCAGTGCGCTGAGTCTCGCGCTGGCCGTTGTGCTGGCGCCGACGCTGGCGTCGGCACAGTCCACGCAGAGCACCACCACGCCGGCCGGCACCGCCGCCACCAACCTGGATACGGTGCAGGTCACCGGCATCCGCCGCGGCATCGAGAGCGCGATCGCGGTCAAGCAGGACGCCACCTCGGTGGTCGAGGCGATCTCCGCCGAAGACATCGGCAAGCTGCCCGACGTCAGCATCGCCGAGTCGATCTCGCGGCTGCCCGGCCTGGCCGCGCAGCGTGTGGCCGGCCGTGCGCAGGTGATCAGCGTGCGCGGCCTGTCGCCGGACTTCGCCACCACCCTGCTCAATGGCCGCGAAGTGGTCAGCACCGGTGACAACCGCGGCGTCGAGTTCGACCAGTACCCGTCCGAGCTGGTCAACGGCGTGACCGTGTACAAGACCCCGGATGCGGCGCTGGTCGGCCAGGGCCTGTCGGGCACCATCGACATGCAGACCGCACGCCCGCTCAGCTTCGGCGAACGCGTGATCGCGGTCAGCGGCCGCTACCAGAAGAGCTCGCTCGGCCGCGCCGCCAATGTCGATCCGTACGGCAACCGCTTCAGCGCCAGCTACATCGACCAGTTCCTGGACAAGACCCTGGGCATCGCCATCGGCTACGCGCACAGCGATATGCCGATCCAGGAAAACCAGGTTGGCCTGTATGAACCGTGGACCACCGAGCACACCGACAAGGGCAACCGCCCGGGCGTTGCCGCGGGCACCTACTTCTCCGATGGCATCAAGGCGCTGCGCCGCACCGGCAACAACAAGCGCGACGGCGTGATGGCCACGATCCAGTTCCGGCCGAACAACAGCTGGACCAGCACCTTCGACGCGTTCCACACCGAAGCCGAGCAGATCGACACCGCCAACCAGTTCGAGCTCAACCTGAGCAACTACAACGGCAATTACACGCCCGGCCTGCTGGTCAGCAATCCGCAGGTCAACGCCAATGGTTCGTTCACCGGTGGCACCGCCAGCGGCGTATACCCGCTGGTACGCGGCATGTACAACAAGCGCAAGGACAAGATCGACGCGTTCGGCTGGAACAACGAGTTCAACTTCAGTGGCGTCAAGCTGGTCGCCGACCTGAACTATTCCAAGGCCACCCGCGATGAGCTGAACCTGGAAAACAACCTGCAGCTGACGCCGATGCCGCAGCTGGATACGGTCGGCGTGTCGATCCGCCAGAACGGTTTCTCGCAGATCAGCCCGGGCCTGAACTACTCCAATCCCGACGCGCTGTTCCTGACCAACACCATCTATGGTTCTGGCTACGGCAAGGTGCCGCAGGTGGAAGACCGCCTGAAGGGCGGCAAGCTGGCCGCGACGATTGCACTGCCCGAGGCCATCGCCTCGTGGGCGCCGGACCTGGACATCGGCGTGAACTACGCCGACCGCCGCAAGGTCAAGACCCAGTCCGAAGGCAACATCCTGCTCGGTGCCCAGGGCGATGCCAACATCGCCTCGGACCTGCAATACCGTCCGGTGGATCTGAGCTTCGCCGGTCTCGGCACCATCCCGGCCTGGAACGTGCCGGCCGCGGTCGGTCGCTACATGACCTTCAACCCGGTCGACAACCTGGACTACCTGATTCCCAAGTCGTGGACGGTGCAGGAAAAGATCACCACCGCCTGGGCGCGCCTGAACATCAACACCGACATCGGCGTGGTCGGCGTGCGCGGCAACATCGGCGTGCAGATGCAGCACACCGACCAGAGCTCGGATTCGCGCTACTGGGACAGCTCGCAGCCGGCCGGCAGCAACATCCAGCCCTACTCCGCAGGCCGCAAGTACAACGACTGGCTGCCGAGCTTGAACCTGGCCTTCATGTTCCCGCACCAGCAGACGCTGCGCTTCGCCGCCGCCAAGCAGGTCGCACGACCGCGCGTGGACCAGATGCGCGCCGGCCTGGAATTCGGCGTGGACACCGGCACCGGCCGCCCCGGCGGCAGTGGCGGCAACCCGCTGCTGGACCCGTGGCGCGCCACCGCACTCGACCTGTCCTACGAGAAGTACTTCGGTGAAAAGGCCTACGTGGCCGCCGCGATCTTCTACAAGGACCTGAAGAGCTACGTCTACACCCAGTCGGTCGACAACTACGACTTCACCGCGCTGCTGGGCAGCTACGTGCCGCCGCCGGGCATGACCTCGCCGGTGCTGACCACCGGCACCTTCTCCGCGCCGCAGAACGGCAAGGGCGGTACGCTGAAGGGCCTGGAACTGACCGCGTCGTTCCCGCTGGACATGCTGACCGACAGCCTGCGCGGCTTCGGCGTGCAGGCCAGCGCGACCTTCAACAAGAGCGACATCACCATCCTGGATCCGGAAAGCGCGTCCAGCGTGGGCACCGATCCGATCAGCCTGCCGGGCCTGTCCAAGCGCGTGTACAACTTCACCGCGTACTACGAGCGCAGCGGCTTCGAGGCACGCGTGAGCCAGCGCCGTCGTTCGGACTTCATCGGTGAGATCGGCAACTTCAACGGCAACCGCAGCCTGCGCTACGTGGTGGGCGAGAACGTGACCGATGCGCAGGTCAGCTACACCTTCAGCGACAGCAGCGCCCTGCGTGGCCTGACCCTGCTGCTGCAGGGCAGCAACCTGACCAACGAACCGTACCGCACCTACGCCGGCAGCAAGGACCGCCCGCTGGAGTACATCGAGTGGGGCCGCACCTACATGCTGGGCGTGAACTACAAGTTCTGAGGTCGCGCCGGGCCCTGCCCGGCGCCGCGGATCACCGGAAACCCGCTGCGCAGGCAGCGGGTTTTCCTTTGCGCGAACGCCGGCGAGGGTCTGCAAAGCCCATCCACGCCATCCATGAACCGGCGCCATCCCGGTAGATCCACGCCATGCGTGGATGCCTTTCACCAACCGCACCCACAAAAAAGGGACGGGGCGCTTCGGCCCCGTCCCCGCAAGTACCGCCACCGGAGAAAACGGTCAGCTGCGTCGGGCGCAATACACCGCGCGCGGCGGCAGCTGGAGTTCATTGCCCTGCACCGTGCCCGCATCCGGGCCCGGCACCGCCACCTGCTGCCAGTTGCCCGGCGGCAGCGGATGGCTTACCGCCTCGGCCGACAGGTTGAAGGCCAGCAGGAGGGTTTCATCTGCAAGCATACGCTCGAACAGCAGCACTGGCTCGGCGCTTTCGATGAATCGGATGCTGCCATGCAATAGCGCCGGCTGGCCATGCCGCCAGGCCAGGAATGCCCGGAACGCCGCCAGGACCGAGTGCGGGTCCCGCTCCTGCACGGCCACCGCCGCCGCCCGGTGCTCGGCCGGGATCGGCAGCCAGGGCTTGCCGGAGGTGAAGCCAGCCAGCGGAGCGTCGGTCCACGGCAGCGGGGTACGGCAGCCGTCGCGGCCCTTGAAATTCGGCCAGAAGGTGATGCCGTAGGGGTCCTGCAGCGCCTCGAACGGCACCTCGGCCTCGGCCAGGCCCAGCTCCTCGCCCTGGTACAGGCACACCGAGCCGCGCAGCGAGCACAGCAGCGCCACCAGCATCCGCGCCAGCCGCGGATCGGCCGGATGGCCGCCCCAGCGGCTGACCGCCCGCTCCACGTCGTGATTCGAAACCGCCCAGCACGGCCAGCCTTCGGTCATCGCCGCTTCCAGGCGGGAGACCGTGTCGCGGATGTAGGCCGCGCTGTAGTCGTCCACCAGCAGCTCGAAGCTGTAGCCCATGTGCAGGCGGCCGTCCTGGGTGTACTCGGCAGTGGTGGCCAGCGAGTCCTCCGAGGAAATCTCGCCGAGGCTGACCGCGCCCGGGTACTCGTCCAGCAGCGCGCGCAGCTGCTCCAGGAACGGCAGGTTCTCCGGCTGGGTGTTGTTGTAATAGTGGTACTGGTACGCGTACGGGTTGTCTGGACTGAAGCCGCGGCCCACGCGCTTGTCCGCCGGCTTGGGCGGGTTGTCGCGCAGCTGCGCGTCGTGGAAGCAGAAGTTGATCGCATCCAGGCGGAAGCCATCCACGCCGCGGTCCAGCCAGAACCGCACGTTGTCCAGGGTGGCCTGCTGCACGTCCGGGTGGTGGAAGTTCAGGTCCGGCTGGTCGACCAGGAAGTTGTGCAGGTAGTACTGCTCGCGGCGCGGCTCCCACTGCCAGGCGCCGCCACCGAACAGCGACAGCCAGTTGTTGGGCGGGGTGCCGTCCTCGCGCGGGTCGGCCCAGACGTACCAGTCCGCCTTCGCATTGTGGCGGTCCTGGCGGCTCTCGCGGAACCAGGCATGCTCGATCGAGGTATGGCTCAGCACCTGGTCGATCATCACCTTCAGGCCCAGGCCGTGCGCCTTGGCCAGCAGGCGATCGAAGTCGTCCAGGCTGCCGAACAGCGGGTCGACGTCGCGGTAGTCGGCGATGTCGTAGCCGAAGTCGGCCATCGGCGACTTGAAGAACGGCGAGATCCAGATCGCGTCCACGCCCAGCGCGGCAATGTGGTCCAGCCGCTCGATGATGCCCGGCAGGTCGCCCACGCCATCGCCGTTGGCATCGAGGTAGCTGCGCGGGTAGATCTGGTAGATGACGGCTCCGCGCCACCATGGATAGTGCGACATCGACAGCCCCCCTCCGGGCATGCAGGGCCCGCCGGAAGCGGGCCGAAATCCTGTTCCGGCAAGCTTAGCGGCGGCCTCCCGGGCATGGCGCAACCTGCATACGTATTCACGCAGGCGGCAGCCTTGGCCGGGCCGCAGACGCCGGCCAGCCCGGTTTGCGCCCGAATTCACGGCCAGCGCCTATAATCAGTGGTGAGCCTGAAAGCCTGATCGCATGACCATCACCGAAGACACCCGTCCCGCCCTGGGCCTGCCCCAGATCCAGTCGCTTGCCGCGGCCGACATGGCCGCCGTCGACGCCCTGATCCGGCGCCGGCTGTCCTCGGACGTCGTGCTGATCAACCAGATCGCCGATCACATCATTTCCGCCGGCGGCAAGCGCCTGCGCCCGATGCTGGTGATGCTGGCCGGCCGTGCGGTCGGCAATGTGGGCGCGGACCACCACCAGCTGGCCGCGATCATCGAGTTCATCCACACCTCCACCCTGCTGCACGACGACGTGGTGGACGAATCCAGCCTGCGGCGTGGCCGCAGCACCGCCAACGCGCTGTGGGGCAACGCGCCGAGCGTGCTGGTCGGCGACTTCCTGTACTCGCGCAGCTTCCAGCTGATGGTCGAGCTGGAGCGCATGTCGGTGATGCAGATCCTGGCCGATGCCACCAACCGCATCGCCGAGGGTGAGGTGCTGCAGCTGCTGCACGTGCACAACCCCGATACCGACGAAGCCGCGTACCTGCGCGTGATCGAGCGCAAGACCGCGGTGCTGTTCGCCGCCGGTACCCGCTTGGGCGCGCTGGCCAGCGGCGTGGACGAGGCGACCCAGCAGGCCCTGTTCGACTACGGCATGCACCTGGGCTACGCGTTCCAGATCGCCGATGACGTGCTGGACTACTCGGCCAACGCCGACGAGCTGGGCAAGAACCTGGGCGATGATCTGGCCGAAGGCAAGGCGACGCTGCCGCTGATCCACGCGATGGCGCACTCCGACGACGCCACCCGTGAGCGCCTGCGCACCATCGTGCAGGACGGCGATGCCTCGGCGATGCCGGAAGTGCTGGCCGCGATCCGCGCCACCGGCGGCCTGGAGTACAGCCGCGCGCGTGCAGAGGAATACGCTGAGGCCGCCGAGCGCGCGCTCGATGGCCTGGCAGACAACGACGCCGTGGCCGCCCTGCGTGGTCTGGCCCGTTACGCGGTGCAGCGCTCGCATTGATGGGGAGGCGTGCCGACCAACGGTCCGCACCTACCGCCGCTGTGGGTGGGTGCCGACCTTGGTCGGCACTGGAACATCGGTGGGTGCCAACCTTGGTCGGCACGCCTTTGTTTACCGGAAGCGCTCCTCGAAGAACTCATCCAGCGCCTTCCAGGCGCGCTTCGCCGCACGCTCGTTGTACTGGCAGCCCGGTGGGCTGTTCGCATCGCGCTCGGCAAAGCAGTGCACCGCACCGCTGTAGTTGGTGAATTCCCAATCGACCCTGGCCGCGTTCATTTCCTTCTGGAAACCGGCGATGTCCTCGGCGGTCACGCTCTTGTCGTCGGCCCCGTTGAGCACCAGCACCGACGGGTGCGTGCCACCAGCCTGCGCCGGCAGCGGCGAACCCAGCCCACCGTGCAGGCTGACCACACCGGCCAACGGCGCGCCGGCCCGGGCGAGCTCCAGCACCGTGGTGCCGCCGAAACAGAAACCAACCGCGCCGATCCGGCTGGCATCCAGCGGCACCTTGCCTGCCTGCGCCTTGAGCACGTTCACCGCCTCCAGCGCGCGGGCACGCAGCAACGGCCGGTCGTTGCGCAGCTTGGTCGCCACCGGGCCGGCTTCGGCATCGGTCTTCGGCCGCACGCCCTTGCCGTACACATCGGCCACCAGCACCACGTAATCGTCACCGGCCAGCTGTTTGGCCTTCTCGATGGCCGATTCGTTCACGCCCTTCCAGTTCGGCACCATCACCAGGCCCGGCCGCTTGTCATGCCCGCCATCGTCATAGACCAGCACGCCGCTGAAGGTCGTGCCCTGGTGTTTCCACTCCACCGGCTGCGTCTTCATCGCCGCCCACGCCGGCATCGCCGCCAGCCCCAGCACCATCGCCACACCGCATCGCCACCGATTCATGCGCATGCTCCAGAAAAAGGGGACGGAGGGGATCAAGTCGTATTCGCCCCTCCCGCGTCGCATTCTGCATTGGCGGCGTGACGCAGGTGTGGTTGGATACGACTTGATCCCTTCCGTCCCCTTTTTCGCATGAATCCTGTTGATCCCTTTCTGTCTGGCCTGATCCCACGCCTGCCTGCTGACGATGCCCCGCAGTGGGCCCGTGTGCAGGGCGCCAGCGCCGAGGACCTGCAGCGCCTGCGTGCGCAGTGGCCGCTGGTGCCGGACAGCCTGGTGGAACTGCTGTCGCGCGTGGATGGCACGCACTTCCGCGAGTACCCCGATGGCGAGGTCTGTGTGCTGATGCTGGGTTCGGACGTGGAGGATGGCGGCTATCCGTACTACCTGCGCTCGGTGGCGCAGATCTTCGAGGACCAGCAGCAGTGGGACGACAGCATCCGTTCCATCTACGAGGAATGGCTGGATGACGAGCCGGAGATCCTCGGCGATGGCATCGATGCCGATCTACCGATGAACCGCCGCCTGTGCTTCTCGCACTGCATGAACAACGGCGGCACCTCGATGCTGTACCTGGATTTCGATCCGGCACCGGGCGGCACAGTCGGCCAGGTAGTGCGCTATCTGCACGATCCGGACAGCTACGCGGTGATCGCGCCGAGCTTCGATGCGTATCTGCAGCAGCTGATGGATGGCGATTACGCGTTCATCGATCAGGACGACTGAAATCCAGCCGAGCATGGGCTCGGCTCTACAGTAGATCCACGCCATGCGTGGATGGGGGTCAGATCCCTTTCCTGCGGAAAGGGATCTGACCCCGCTGGTTCACCCACGCTCGATCCAGTGCAACGTCCCCGGCGCGAAGGCCAGCAGATCCGCTGCCTCCAGCGACGCCCGCGACCAGCCACGCTCTGGCGGCTTCGGCTGCCGGGTACTCACCGCACCGTCGTAGTCACGCACCAGCAGGCCGATCCGCGCGGCACCGGCCTGCAACAGTGCATCGATGCGCTGCAGCCACTGGCCGGCATCCCTCAGAGCTTCATCCCGGCGAACCTGCTGCTCCTGCTCATGTCGCGCCAACTGCTCGGCCAGAGCACGCGCGATCTTGGCCTTGCTCCAGCCCTTCTTCCGCCAGCGTTCGGCGTCGGCGTTCCATGCCGCCGCCACATGCGCCGATGCCAGGGCCGTACCGCAATCGCAGTGGCCCGCGCTCAGCCAGGGTTGCCAGCCGGGACCGACCGCCGCCTGTAGACTTGGCGAATCCTGGACGAACAGGCGCCGGCCGCTACGCTGCATGATCGCGGCGGCTTCTACATGCGAAAACGACGTAGGCAGGAACAGGGTGACGAACGTGCACATGCGGGTGTCCGGATCCGCCAGGGGAATGCACCCATGGTAGATCCACGCCTTGCGTGGATGGGGCGCGGAGGATCAATCCGGGGTCAGAGCCCTTTCCTGCGGAAAGGGTTCCGCCTCCTCAGGCGATCCCCAAGCCTGGGATAGCGCTGATGCTGTCCGGATCGAACCCGGCCAGTTCGGCGAAATGGCGGCCACGGGCCACGTAATCGCGATAAGCGCCAAAGCTCGGCGCCCCCGGCGACAGCAGCACCACCCCACCCTGCACTCCCAGCGCGTTGCGGGCCAGCGCCATCGCCTCGGGCAGATCGCCCGCCGCGTGCAGGCCGAAGCGGCCGGCATCGGCCAATGGCTGCAGCATCGCGTGGATGCGCGGGCCGTTGCTGCCCATGGTCACGATCTCCACCGGCGGCACGTCGTGCGCCATGTGCTGCATGAAATCGGTCCAGTCCAGGCCACGATCATGCCCGCCCACCAGCAGCGCGATGCGCTGGCCGGCAAAGCACTCCAGCGCGGCCAGGCTGGCATGCGGCGTGGTGCTGATCGAATCGTTGACGTAGGTCAGGCCATCGGCCACGCCAATGCGCTGCAGGCGGTTCGGCAACGGACGGAAGTCCTGCACCGCCGGTGCCAGTGTCACTGCATCCAGGCCCAGTGCTTCCAGCGCGGCCAGCACCGCGCACAGGTTGCCGCGGTTGTGGCGGCCGGGCAGCGGCGTGTTGCGGGTATCAAACACCACCTGCTCGCCGCGATGCACGATGTCACCACGCATGTGCCAGCCTTGAGGCTGGTTGAACCAGACCACCTCACTGCCGGGCAACGACAGCGCGGCCACGTGCGGGTCGGCGGCATTGAGCACGGCGATGCGCGGCGCAGCTTCGGTCACCAGCCGCAGCTTGTCCTCGATGTAACGCTGTTCGCTGCCGTGCCAGTCCAGGTGTTCCGGGAACAGGTTCAGCACCACAGCCACCTGCGGGTGGGCGCCACTGCGCGCCACTTCGCCGGTCTGGTAGCTGGACAGCTCCACCGCCCAGTAGTCCGGCGCCGGCTGCGGGTCCAGCACTTCCAGCAGCGGCAGGCCGATGTTGCCGACCAGGCCGGTGCGATGACCGGCCGCACGCAGCAAGTGCGCGACCAGCGCGGTGGTGGTGCTCTTGCCCTTGGTGCCGGTCACGCACACGGTGTCGTGCACGATGCCATCGCCGCCGGCGTGTTCGGCAAACCACAGCGCGGTGCCGCCGATGAACATGGTGCCCTGCTCTGCCGCCGCCAGCGCGATCGGCTGGTAAGGGCTGATGCCGGGCGATTTGATCACCACATCGAACGCCGCCAGCGCTTCGGCCGAGGGTTCGCCAAGCACCTGCAGCGCGCCCTGCGTTTCCGCACGCGCGGCTTCGGCTTCAGCTGCGAGGCAGAACAGGCTCAGGCCAAGCGTCGGCAGGCGCGCGCGCAGTACCGCAAACGCGGCGCGACCCTCGCGGCCCCAGCCCCACAGCGCAACGCGCTTTCCCTCAAGCTTCGAAATCTTCACGCACCCGTTCCCACAGCGCAGCCGGAACCCGGTGTTCGCCCTGCAACTGCAGCAGCGGCGCCAGTTCCAGTTCGGCGGCATCCAGCTGTGGCTGGATCTCATTGCAGAAGCGCTTCACCAGCACGTCTTCCTTCCATTCCGGGCGCTGCGCCAGGGTCGCCATCGCCGCACGCGATTCGCGGCCTTCGCCGACGCACTCGAACGGCTTGTGGTCCTGGAACTCCAGCAGTGCATCGAAGCCACCGGCCTGTTCGGCATCGTCCAGCAGGTTGCGGCCGAAGATGCGCACCAGGCGCGTCTTGGGCATGAACGGAGCCAGCGCCAGGAACACGAAATGGCACTTCGGGCAGACGCCACACCAGCGGTTCACCGGGCGCTCGCCGAGGATGTGGAAGTTGCGGTTGCAGCTGGAGAAGTGCGCGTCGTAGAAATCGGTCTTGGCGAACTGGCGGGCCACCGCCAGCTCGGACATCGGGCGCAGCAGCGAGTAGTAGTGCAGGTCCGCCGCGACGTGCTTCTGCACATGGCTGCCGAACGCCTGCTCGAACGCCCAGCCCTTGGACCACTGGTGGTTCACTTCACCGGTGCCGGGAATCTGGCTGCCGTAGCTGGCCGAACGTTCGTTGGAGAACACCACCTGGTCCACGCCCTGCAGCAGTGCAGCCAGCACCATGATCGCCGAGTTCACCGCGGTGACCGGGATATGCCCGTTCCACGCGCCCTGGCGGTTGAGCTCGAACAGTTCCGGCGCCAGCGCGCGGCCCAGGTTCAGCGTCGGCAGGCCGGTACGCTCGGCACAGGCGCGGATCAGCTGCGAACCACCGATCCAGGTCACCGTTTCGTCCACGCCGGCACGGCGCAGTGCTTCGATGCTGACCAGTGAATCCTTGCCGCCACCGATGGCCACCAGCGCATGCGCCTGCAGGCCCAGCGTCGGTGCCTGCACCGCCTCGCCCTGCACCGGCAGGCGGAAACGCCCGCGCAGGTTCAGGCCGTTGCGGTAGGCGAATTCGCCCAGGCCGTTGAGGTAGACCGTCTCCACCAGCGCCGCGGTATCAGCATCGATGGCGTAGCTGTCGATGCTGACCGTCTCCGGCACGCCGGCCTTGTAGTAGCTGACACCGGCAATCAGGTGCAGCAGCTGCAGCGCGCGCTGCACGGCGGCGGCGCGCGCCTCGTCCAGCACGAACGGGGCGCCGGGCACGGTGATGGTTTCCACCATCTCCGGGCCGTCATCGAAGGCGTAGACCAGCTTGGCCACGCCGGTCTCCGCAGCGAATTCGCAGCGGACGAAGCGGAAGCGGGAAACCTGGTGTTTGTCGAAAGCAGTCATGGTGTATCCGGTCAAGCACGGACCCGCGCAAGGGCGCGGGGCGTGTCGGTGGGCGGGTGCAGGGCGCGGGTGGCGATCACTCGATCACGTCTTCGCGCGGCAGCAACCGCTGGTTGTAGGTGTTGGCCATCGAATAGCCATAGGCACCGGCATCGGCGATCAGCATCACATCGTCCGGCGCGGTCGACACCGGCAGCTTGCGCCGCTTGCCGAACACATCGCTGGATTCGCAAATCGGGCCGACCACATCGAATGCCGCTTCGGCGTATCCGCCCTGGCGGCTGAGGTTCTCGATGTCGTGCCAGGCGTCGTACAGCGCCGGGCGCATCAGTGCATTCATGCCAGCGTCCAGGCCGACGCGGCGCACGCCGTCCTTTTCCACCACCTGGGTGGCGTGGGTCAGCAGCACGCCGGATTCGGCCACCAGGTAGCGGCCCGGCTCGATCGCCAGGCGGAATGCCGGATGCAGCGCCTTGACCTCGGCCAGGCCCTCGGCCCACGCATCCAGGTCGAATGGCTCGTCCTCGGCGGAATACGGAATCGGCAGGCCGCCGCCGATGTCGATGGTCTGCACGCTGCCGATGCGGCGGGCGAAACCGGCCAGCTCATCGCACATCAGGCGCCAGTGCTGGGCAGTCTCCACGCCGCTGCCAAGGTGCGCGTGCAGGCCGACCACGCGGCTGCCCAGATCGGTGGCCGCGCGCACGAACTCGTCGACGCGGGCGATCGGCAGGCCGAACTTGGAATCCTTGCCGCCGGTACGCACCTTGGCATGGTGGCCTTCGCCACGGCCCAGGTCGACGCGCAGCCACAGTTCGCGGTTGCGGAACAGGTCCGGCCAGCGCTGCAGCGCTTCCACGTTGTCGACGGTGACGGTCACGCCCATCGCGAATGCGGCTTCATACTCGCTGCGCGGGCAGAAGCTGGGAGTGAACAGCACGCGCTTGGGCGACAGTTCCGGCAGATGCTGGAACACGTGCTTCAGTTCTCCGTGCGACACGCACTCCAGGCCGAAGCCCTCGGCTTCCAACAGCTGCAGGATGGCCGGGTGGCTGTTGGCCTTGATCGCGTAGTAGCGCTGGTCGATCGGCTTGATCGCGGCCAGCGCGCGGGCGCGGGCGCGCACGGTCGTCAAGTGATAGACGTAGCGCGGCGTTCCGGCATCGGCCAGCTGCAGCAGGTGTGCGCGCTGGCCACGCCACCACGGCGTGCCACGCGGGCGCACGGTGCCGGCGATCTCGCGCCAGCGCGGGCCGAACACCTCGGTCTCCTCCACCGGCATCGCACCGCTGTCGATCAGCTCGGCGTGCAGGATCGGCAGCAGGCCGTCAGCATCGGCTTCGTCGATGACGAAGGTCAGGTTCAGGTCGTTGGACGACTGCGAGATCATGTGCACGCGCTCGCGGCCGAACGTGGCCCATACGTCCGACAGCTTGTGCAGCAGCGAGCGCATGCCACGACCGACCAGGGTGATCGCCGCGCACGGCACGATCACCTTCACCTTGCAGATCTGCGACAGGTCCGCCGACAGCGCGGCCAGCACATCGGTGTTGACCAGGTTCTCGGACGGGTCCAGCGACACGGTGACGTTGGTCTCGGCCGAACCGATCAGGTCCACCGACAGGCCGTGCTTCTTGAACAGGTTGAACACATCGGCCAGGAAGCCGACCTGCTGCCACATGCCGATGCCTTCCATCGACACCAGCACGATGCCGTTGCGGCGGCTGATCGCCTTCACCCCCGGTACCGGCGCGGCACTGCCATCGATGCTGGTACCCGGCAGTTCCGGGCGCTCGGTATCGAGAATGGCCATCGGCACGCCGGCATCACGGCACGGCTTGATCGAGCGCGGGTGCAGCACCTTGGCGCCGGTGGTGGCGATTTCCTGTGCTTCGTAATAGTCCAGACGGGTCAGCAGGCGCGCGTCCGGCACATCCTTCGGGTTGGCGCTGAACATGCCCGGCACGTCGGTCCAGATCTCCACGCGGCTGGCCCCCAGCAATGCGCCGAAGTACGCCGCCGAGGTATCCGAGCCGCCGCGGCCGAGGATGGCGGTGCCGCCATCGGCATGCCGCGAGATGAAGCCCTGGGTGATCAGCAGGCGGGTCGGCTGCGCGCGGAAGCGCTGCATCCACTCCGCGTCGGCGCGCCACTGGCAGTTCACCGACAGGCGCTGCGACCAGTCGCTCTGGTTCGGCTGCGGCGGCATGGCATCCAGCCACTGGCGGGCATCCATCCAGCCCATGTCCAAGCCTGACGCGCGCAGGTAGGCCGCACCCAGGGTGGAGGACAGCAGCTCGCCCTGGCCCAGCACTTCGGCCTGCCAGTCCAGCGGACGGGTCGCGGCGCGCGCGTCGTCCAACAGGCCCTGCAGCGCCGCCAGACGTTCGGCCAGCACCTCGCGGCCCAGGCCCAGTTCAACCAGGAAGCCCTCGTGGCGCTCGACCAGCGCGGCCACGCGATCACGGCTGTCCGGCGCGCCATCGGCGATCGCGGTCAGTTCGTTGGTGACCCCGGAAAGCGCCGAAACCACCACCAGCACGCGCGAGCCGGTCTCTTCCGCACGTTTTTTCGCCAGCTTCCCGATCGTGTCCCAGCGATGACGACGCGACACCGAGGTGCCGCCGAACTTCAGTACGATCCAACGATCGACAAGGGGGGAAGCTGACATGGATTGGCTATGTAGAATGTGGGGAAGCCGCCCTCGGGGGCGGAACCTTTGATTCTAAGCGCAATATCCCCGTAGATGGCCGTCCTTCGTTACCTGCAGCTAGATGTCTTTGCCCCCCGCCCCGGCACCGGCAATCCGCTGGGCGCCATCCTGGACGCCGATGGGCTCTCCGGCAGCCAGATGCAGGCCCTGTCCGCCTGGCTGAACCTGTCCGAGACGGTGTTCTTCCTGCGCCCCAACGCGCCCGGCGCCGACTACCACATCCGCATCTTCACCCCGACCCGGGAACTGGCGTTCGCCGGCCATCCCAGCGTCGGCGCGGCGTGGGTAGCGGTGACCTGCGGCCTGGCCCAGCCGCGCGACGGCGCGCTGGTCCAGCAGTGCGCGGCGGGATTGTTGCCGGTACAGGTGAGCGGCCCGGCCGAAGCACTGGAGATACAGCTGGCCAGCCCTCCGGCCCGGCAGCTGGCAACGGCAGCCGACGCGGCACCCGCGGGGCTGCTGGCGCTGGCTGCCGACGGCCATGTGCCGGAGCTGTGGGACAACGGCGCACGCTGGTGGCTGCTGCCGCTTCGCGATGCCGCCGCCGTGCGCAGCCTGGTGCCGGACATGGCCGCGCTGGCCGGCTGGAGTCGGGCGACCGATGCCACTGGCGTGGCGGTGTTCGCCGACGAAGCCGGCACCGACCACACCCGCGTGGTGCGCGCGTTCTGCCCTGCTGATGCCCCCAGCGTGCCCGAGGACCCGGTGACCGGCAGCGCCAATGCGCTGATCGGCGCCTGGCTGCGGCAGCGCAATGCCCTGCCCGGCCGCGAGGACCGCTACGTGGCCAGCCAGGGCCGCGAAGTCGGCCGCGACGGTCGCGTGCAGGTCCAGGTCGATGCGCAGGGCACGGTATGGATTGGCGGCCAGGTGCAGTGCGTGATCGACGGCAGCATCCATTGGTAGCGCCGGTCCACGCCCGGCGAACGCAGCACACGGACGCCGGGCATGGCCCGGCGCTACCGTATCCCCTCTCGTTTTACGGAGTTCGCCCCCTATGACCACCCGCCGTTTCCTGCAGCTGGATGTGTTCTCCCCGCGCGCCGGCGCCGGCAATCCACTGGCCGTTGTGCTCGACGCAGAAGGCCTGGACGACGCCGGCATGCAGGCCATCGCGCGCTGGACGCGCCTGCCCGAGACCACCTTCGTGTTCCCGCCGCAGGTGCCCGGCGCCAGCTATCGATTGCGCATGTTCAGCCCGCAGAAGGAAGTCCCGTTCGCAGGCCACCCCAGCGTCGGTACCGCGCATGCGGTGCTGCAGGCGGGCCTGGCCGCACCGGTCGACGGTGTGCTGCTGCAGGACGGCATTGCCGGTGCCCTTCCGCTGCGTGTCAGTGGCGAAGGCGCGCAGCAGCGCATCGCCATCCGCACCCCGCGCGCGCAACTGGCCGAAACCGCCGAGGCCACCGATCCGCGCCTGCAGGCCGCGCTGAAGGACTGGCCTCTGGGCTCACTGCCGCCGGCACGCATGCAGGGTGGTCGCAGCTGGTGGGTGGTGCAGGTGGCCGATGAAGCCGCGTTGCGTGCGCTGCAACCGGACTGGGATGCGGTCGCCGCACTCGCCGAATCCACCGACAGCATGGGCGTGTTCGCCTACGCGTTCAGCGATGGCAGCGAAGGTTTCGATCTGGCGGTACGTGCCTTCGTCGGAAACGGTCGCCGCTTCGAAGACGCCGCTTCGGGTGCCGCCAACGCCGTATTGGCCGCGTGGCTGGACCTGCGCGGGGCCCTGCCGCGGGGCCGTGCGCCGTTCGAAATCAGCCAGGGCCGCGAAGTCGGCCACGATGCGCGACTGACCCTGTTGGTCGATGAGGACGGCGAGGTATGGTCCGGGGGGCAGGTGCAGACCGTCATCACCGGCACCATCGATTGGTGATTGCCCGTATGCGGTAGCGCCGGGCCATGCCCGGCGCCTTCCCGCTGCGTTCGCCGGGCATGGCCCGGCGCTACCGCCTATCAGACCAGCTCGGCTTCCAGGCTGATCGGCACCGCACTCAGCGCCTTGGACACCGGGCAGTTCTGCTTGGCGTCATCGGCAATCGCGCGGAATTTCGCCGCGTCGATGCCCGGCACAACGGCCTTCACTTTCAGCCGGATCTGCGACAGCTGCGGGCCGCCTTCCAGCGACAGATCGACCTTGGCTTCGGTATCCAGCGAGGTCGGGGTGAAACCGGCTTCGCCCAGCTTGGCCGACAACGCCATGGTGAAGCAGCCGGCATGCGCGGCAGCGATCAGTTCTTCCGGATTGGTGCCCTTCTCGTCGCCGAAGCGGCTGTTGAAGCCGTAGCGGGTCTTGTCCAGCAACCCACTCTGCGGCGTGCTCAACTGCCCCTTGCCCGACTTCAGGTCGCCTTCCCAGTGCGCGGTGGCGTGTCGCGAGATTCCCATGTGCTGCTCCTGCGTGACGGTGATGAACAGTCACCCTCGCACGTGGCGCGTTAGCCCTGCGTCGCTCCGCCGCACGCGCCCCGTCGCTCCGGCGCCCGGCAGATGGACACTTCCTCGCCAGCCGGAAACGCATTTCCCCCTTGTTTTCAGTGGTTTCGCGCATTCCGCCGATGACCGGGCGCTGGCGGCCAGCCGCGTCCCGACACCCCCGCCCCCCATCGCCGGCCATGTACTGAATCGGCCTGGATATGAAAAAACATGCACTTTCCGCGCTTCGGGCTATTGGCGGCGCCCGAGAGTTGCCCTACATTGCGCTTGCCGACGGGGTTCGGCGCCGACCAAACAACCAACCGTTCACGGAACAGGAAACCATGGCAAAGACCGCTAAGAAGGCTGCCCCGAAGAAGGCAGTGAAGAAAGTCGCGACGAAGGCAGCCGCAAAGCCGGCCGCTCCGAAGCCGATCAAGGAAGTGCTGACCAAGTCCGGCCTGGTTGCACACATCGCTGAAGCCTCCGGCGTCATCGCCAAGGACGTCCGCGCTGTGCTGGCCTCGCTGGAAAGCGCCGTCGCATCCTCGGTGCACAAGAAGGGCGCTGGCTCCTTCACCCTGCCGGGCCTGCTGAAGATCACCACCGTCAATGTGCCGGCCAAGCCGAAGCGCAAGGGCATCAACCCGTTCACCAAGGAAGAACAGTGGTTCGCCGCCAAGCCGGCTACCACCAAGCTGAAGGTGCGTCCGCTGAAGAAGCTGAAGGACGCCGCGCTGTAAGCGCGCGCCCCAACGTGGATTCCGACGGGACGGCTCTGGCCGTCCCGTTTTTTTTGTCCCAACCACGGCCCGCAACACAGCGTTGCCGCATCCCCGGGAATGCCCGTACAGGCCCGTCGCCATTGGCTGGGCCCCGCCTGCGGCGGTGCCGGAACGTACCGGGTGGAACACTGCGTGCAGCGCCGGCCGTCGCCGCCGGCCGTGGCCTTGCCTATCGTTGGCACATCCTCCACAGCTACGGCGAGCATCCCCTCATGGCCAGCCCCTCCACCCGCTACCGGATCTCGGTGACCCCCATCGAAAAGGACGGGGTGCAGTGCATCGGGCGTTGCACCATCGAACTGGAACATCGCGCCAGCCGCGATCTGATGCGCCTGCTGGAAGCCGCACCGCGCACCGCCGGGCTCAGCGGCGATGAACGTGCGACCCTGGTGATTGCCACCCAGCTGCTGCGCGACATCGTGCAGCGCCACGCCGAAACCGATGGACACGCGTTGGCCGCCATCGCCGGGCAGGTGCTGCCGGCGCTGGATGCACTGGAACAGTTGCCCACCTCCCGCTGACCGGGGCGCAGTCGATACACTGCCTTCTCCACATCGCCTCGGGGAGGAGGCATGCGCAGGACTCTTTTCCTGATCGCGCCACTGGTGCTGCTGGGCTGTTCCAGACCCACTGCACAACCGGACGTTGCGCCTGCGCCATCACCCGCCAGCGCGGGAGCACAGGCCGTTGCAGGCACCGACGCAGCGTCCCTGCAGTCAGCAACGATCGATCCGCTGTTCGCCGCGGTCGCTGCCGACGCCGAACCACCTTCGGTGATGCTCAACCGCTACGTGATCGCGCTGCTCAACCGCGACCGCAGCGCCAGCGACGCGGCATGGGCGATTCCACCGGCCGATCCGCACCGCGCAGATGACGCTGCGATACGCCAGTTGCAGGGCCTGCGCACGCTGCGCCTGGACAGCGGAACCCCGCTGGCACGCGACGACCGGCAGCCATCCCGGTTGCTGGAGGTGCCGGTGCGGCTCCGTGCGACCACCGCACAAGGCACCTTCCGCTTCGGCGGCTGGTACCGCGTGCAGCCCAGCCCCGATGGCCGCGCCTGGCAGATCCAGTCGGCGCAACTGCGGCCAACGCTGGACTGAACCGTTGCAGCGGCATGCACGCACGATTCAGCCGCCCCGGCTACTCTTTCCTCCATCCATTCCCTATCCAGCGGTCACCGCCATGCGCCTGCGTTCCCTGATGACCCGCCTCGCCGCCTCCACCGTACTGATCGCAGCCGCGATCGGTGCCCAGGCCGCCCCTTCCATTTCCGGCCGCGAACTGTCGGTCGGTGCCAGCGACGTGCAGCAGTACCTCGATGGCAGCTTCCCGCGCACCCAGGACGCCCTGGGGGGCCTGATCGCCCTGACCATGAGCCATCCGCAGCTGAGCCTTCCGGCCGGCGAACGGTTGAACCTGGGCATGGACGTCGCACTGGCCACCGCCGGTGGCAATCCGGCCAAACTGGGTACGGTGAAGCTCAGCAGCGGCCTGCGCTACGACGCACAGACCCAGGGTTTCCACCTGCAGCAGCCCAGCGTGGATGACTTCACCCCCGCCAACCAGGGCGGTCGTCTCGACTCGCGTACCCGCGGCCTGCTCAACGCCTGGCTGAGCGACTACGCCCAGCGTGAGCCGATCTACAAGCTGGATCCGGCCGTGGCCGGGGTACTCGGCGCTCTGCAGGTGCAGTCGGCGCAGGTGAAGAACGGCAAGCTGGTGGTCACCTTCAACCAGAACCTGGGCAACCTGGTGCCGGCAGGCGTGCTGGGCAAGTAACGGTAGCGCCGGGGCGTGCCCGGCGTCTTCTGGTTCCGACCGCGCTTCGCGCTCGCCGGGCATGGCCCGGCGCTACCGGGTCAGCGCTTGGGCTGCAGCATCGTGCCGGTGCACTTGGGTGAGCCGCAGCGGCACTCCCAGATCTTCTTCAGCTTGGCGGTGTGGCGCTCGGCCAGGGTGATGCCGTAGTTGTAGGTCAGTTCCTCACCGGCCTTGATGTCACGCAGCGCTTCGATGAACACCTTGTCGCCACGGCTGTCACCGTCCTCGTCTTCCTCGATCACCGCCTCGCAGTTCGGATCGCAGCTGTGGTTGATCCAGCGCGCGTCATTGCCCTTGTAGTTGGCATCGATCACCCAGTCGTCGTTGAGGGTGAACAGGAAGGTATGGCCACTTTCAACGTCGCCGCTGTCATCGGCATCGACGTCGCCGTGGCTGCGCAGCAGGCCCTTGTACTGGATCACGCGCTCGCCCTGCTTGATCGGGGCCACGGAAAACACACCGTTGCCATGGATGGCGGACTTGCGGGCTTGGATCTTCTTGGGCATCGGCAAGGGAGGTCTGCAGCGAAAGGAACGTTGATTCTCGCCCATTCCGGGTGATTGCGAAAATCACCCCGTTGGCGCAGCATTGCGCCCCGGCAGTGGCCCTGGTGCGTCGTCCCGGTCCGTCCCAGCGCCGGCTGAATGCCCGGGTTGGATGCCGGCGAATAAAAGCGTACAATTTCAGTCCGCTTTAAGAACCGCTCGCATTCCCATGTTGCGTGTCACCAAGCTCACCGATTACGCCACCGTGGTACTGACCGTGCTTGCCGCCCGTCCGGGCGAGGTGCTCAGTGCCACCGAGCTGGCCGAATTCACCGGACTGGAGCCGCCCACCGTCAGCAAGGTGCTCAAGCCGCTGGCCCAGGCCGGCCTGGTCGAAGGCCTGCGCGGTGTCCGTGGCGGCTACCGCCTGACCCGCCCGGCCATCGAGATCTCGCTGTTCGAAGTGGTCGAAGCGATGGAAGGGCCGCTGGCCCTGACCGAATGCAGCCACGACCACCACCAGTGCGGCATGGCGCCCAAGTGCGGCGCGCGCAGCAGCTGGCGGCTGATCAACGACGTGGTCTCCGAGGCCCTGCGCGATGTCACCCTGGCGCAGATCCTGCCCCCTCTCCCCCTTGCCGATGACGAACAGCGCCGCACCATCGCTGTCGACGTCGTCTCCTGATCCGTAGGCAGCCCCCCATGGCCACCGAAACCATCGAAAACGTCGCCCACGACGACACCCCCAACCGCGAGATCCACGAGCAGCTCGGCCGCAAGTATTCGGCCGGCTTCATCACGGACATCGAATCGGACTCCCTGCCGCCGGGCCTGGACGAGGACACCATCCGTGCCCTGTCGGCCAAGAAGGAAGAGCCGGAGTGGATGACGCAGTGGCGCCTGGACGCCTACCGCCACTTCCTGACCATGCCGATGCCGGACTGGGCCAAGCTGGAGATCGCGCCGATCGACCTGCAGGCGCTCAGCTACTACTCCGCGCCGAAGGGCCCGAAGTACGCCTCGCTGGATGACGTGCCCAAGGAACTGCTCGACACCTACGACAAGCTGGGCGTGCCGCTGCACGAGCGTGCCAAGCTGGCCGGCGTGGCAGTGGACGCGGTGTTCGACTCGGTGTCCGTCGGTACCACCTTCCGCAAGGAACTGGCCGAGAAGGGCATCATCTTCTGCTCGATGTCCGAGGCCATCAAGGAACATCCGGAACTGGTCCGCCAGTACCTGGGCACCGTGGTGCCGGTGGGCGACAACTACTTCGCCGCGCTCAACTCGGCGGTGTTCTCCGATGGCAGCTTCGTGTTCATCCCCAAGGGCGTTCGCTGCCCGATGGAGCTGAGCACCTATTTCCGCATCAACGCCGGCCACACCGGCCAGTTCGAGCGCACCCTGATCGTGTGCGAGGACAAGGCCTACGTGTCCTACCTGGAAGGCTGCACCGCGCCGATGCGCGACGAGAACCAGCTGCACGCCGCCGTGGTCGAACTGGTGGCGCTGGAAGACGCGGAGATCAAGTACTCCACCGTGCAGAACTGGTACCCGGGGGACGAGAACGGCGTCGGCGGCATCTACAACTTCGTCACCAAGCGTGCCGAATGCCGTGGCGCGCGCAGCAAGGTCACCTGGACCCAGGTCGAGACCGGCTCGGCCATCACTTGGAAGTACCCGTCCTGCGTGCTGCTGGGCGACGATTCGGTGGGCGAGTTCCACTCCGTGGCGCTGACCCACCACCGCCAGCAGGCCGACACCGGCACCAAGATGATCCATGTCGGCAAGCGCACCAAGAGCAAGATCGTCAGCAAGGGCATCAGTGCCGGCCGCGGCCAGAACACCTACCGCGGCCTGGTCAAGGTGGACCGCAACGCCGATGGCGCGCGCAACTACACCCAGTGCGATTCGCTGCTGATCGGCAAGCAGTGCGGTGCCCATACCTTCCCCTACATCGAGGTGAAGAACCCCGGCGCCACCGTCGAGCACGAGGCCACCACCTCCAAGATCTCCGACGACCAGCTGTTCTACTGCCGCGCCCGTGGCATCAGCCAGGAAGACGCGGTGTCGATGATCGTCGACGGCTTCTGCAAGCAGGTGTTCCGCGAACTGCCGATGGAGTTCGCGGTGGAAGCCAAGAAGCTGCTGGAAGTCTCGCTGGAGGGAAGCGTCGGATGATGCGTACGTCTTTGCCCGCACTGTTGCTGCTGGGCCTTTCGCCCTGGGCGGTGGCAAACGCGGCCTGCACCCCCGAAGACCTGGCGGGTGCGACCCCGGTCAAATTGCCCGCCGGCACGGTCATCTCCACGCCGAAAGAATTTTCCATGCTGCTGACGACGCGGCAGGACGGCAGCTTCGACGCGATCCGGCCGCTCCTGAGTTCGCGCAACCGTGAGCTGGATCGCGCCGCTGCCGAATCCATCCGACAGGCCTCCCTCCCGGTCTCCTGCCTGCAAGAACCCGGTGAAGAGATCCTCGTGGTCTTCTCCGCCCTCCCCGCTCAACCTGGGCAGCCCGGCAACGGCACGGTGCAGATCGTCCGCATCGACCCCGCAGCCCCGAAATCAACCAAGTCATGACCATGCTGAAGATCGAAAACCTCCACGCCCGCATCGGCGACAAGGAAATCCTCAAGGGCCTGTCGCTGGATGTGAAGCCCGGCCAGGTGCACGCCATCATGGGCCCCAACGGCGCCGGCAAGTCCACCCTGGGCAATGTCCTGGCCGGCCGTGACGGCTATGACGTGACCGAAGGCAGCGTGCAGTTCGACGGCGTCGATCTGCTCGACCAGGATCCGGAAGCGCGCGCCGCCGCCGGCCTGTTCCTGGCGTTCCAGTACCCGGTGGAAATCCCGGGCGTGAACAACACCTACTTCCTGCGCGCCGCGCTGAATGCCCAGCGCAAGGCACGCGGTGAAGACGAACTGGACTCCATGCAGTTCCTGAAGCTGGTGCGCCAGAAGCTGGCCGTGCTGCACCTGAAGGACGAACTGCTGCACCGTGGCGTCAACGAAGGCTTCTCCGGTGGCGAGAAGAAGCGCAACGAGATCTTCCAGCTGGCCGTGCTGGAGCCGAAGCTGGCGATCCTCGACGAAACCGATTCGGGCCTGGACATCGACGCGCTGAAGAGCGTGGCCGACGGCGTCAACGCACTGCGTGCGGCCGACCGTTCGTTCCTGGTCATCACCCACTACCAGCGCCTGCTCGACTACATCAAGCCGGACGTGGTGCACGTGCTGGCCGATGGCCGCATCGTCAAGAGTGGCGGCCCGGAGCTGGCCCTGGAGCTGGAAGCGCACGGCTACGATTTCCTGAAGGATCGCGTGGTGCGCGAGGCGGCGGTCTGATGAGCGCCCTGCTCGACTCAATGGCCCAGGCCTTCTGTGGCAGCGATGCGCGCCGCGAAGTGCTCGACGCGGCCCTGCGCGATGGCCTGCCGGCCGCACGCAACGAAGCCTGGAAGTACACCTCGCTGCGCCAGCTGGAGCGCCGTGCGTTCGCAGCTGCACCGCTGGCCCCGCCGGCACTGGATGCCGCACTGCTGGAGGACATCCCGGCACCGCGCCTGGTGTTCGTCAATGGCCGCCTGGATGCCGCGCTGAGCGATGTGCAGGCCCTGCCGGCCGGCGTGCAGCTGCAGCCGCTGTCGGCCGCACTGGCATCCGGCGAAGACGCCGTGCGTTTCCTTGGCCGCCGTTACGAGCGCAGCGAGGAGATCTTCGCCCGCCTCAACGCCGCACTGGCCGATGAAGGCGTAGTGCTGCGCGTGGACGAAGGCGTGCAGGTCGAAGCGCCGCTGCAGCTGGTATTCGCCAGCGTCGCCGGCGAGACCGATCTGGCCTGGCACCACCGCCACCTGATCGAACTGCGTGCCGGCGCCAGCCTGGGCGTGGTCGAGCACCGCTTCAGCGTCGGCGATTCGGCCCACCTGGACAACACCGTGCTGCACGCCCATGTCGCCCGCGATGCCGTGCTCAAGCACGCCCGCGTGCAGACCGGCAGCGCGCGCCAGACCAGCTTCCTGCGTACCGACGCGGTGCTGGCCCGCGACGCGCAGTACCACCGCGTCGACCTGGAACTGGGCGCCGCACTCAGCCGCCACGAACTGAACGTACGCCTGGAAGGCGACAACGCCCAGCTGACCGCCAACGGCGTGCTGCTCGGCAATGGCCGCCGCCACGTCGAGACCCGCCTGGGCATCGATCACATCGCGCGCGACACCAGCTGCGAGCTGCTGTGGCGTGGCGTCGCCGCCAACCGCAGCCGCGTGGTGTTCCATGGTGGCATCCAGATCCGCGAAGGCGCCGACGGCACCGATGCGAACCTGTCCAACAAGAACCTGCTGCTGTCGGCCGACGCCGAGATCGATACCCAGCCGACGCTGGTGATCGACGCCGATGAAGTGAAGGCCGCGCACGGCGCGACCGTCGGCCAGCTCGATGCCAACGCGCTGTTCTACCTGCGCTCGCGCGGCCTGCCGCAGGCACAGGCGCAGGCACTGCTCAGTGCCGCGTTCTGCCACGAGCCGCTGAAGATCCTGCCGGAAGCCCTGCGCGAGCAGCTGGCACGCCGTTTGGACAAGGCCCTGGCCGAGGCGGGTGTGGCATGAACCTGTCCACCCCGCGCCCGATCGAAACCCCCAGCGGCGCGCCCGACTGGGACCGCGTCCGCCTCGACTTCCCGCTGCTGATGCGCGAAGTGCACGGCAAGCCGCTGGTCTATTTCGACAATGCCAACACCGGCCAGAAGCCGGTGCAGGTGATCGGCGCGGTGGACGAGTTCTACCGCCGCTACAACGCAAACGTCAGCCGCGCGGTGCACGCGCTCGGCAGCGAAGCCACCGACGCCTACGAAGGCGCGCGCAACAAGCTGGCCCGCTTCCTCAACGTGCGCCCCAGCGACCTGGTGCTGTGCAGTGGCACCACCTTCGCCATCAACCTGGTGGCCTACTCGTGGGCACTGCCGCGGTTGAAGGCCGGCGACGTGATCCTGGTGTCGCGCATGGAGCACCACGCCAACATCGTGCCGTGGCAGCTGGTCGCGCAGCGTACCGGCGCCACCATCCGCGTGGCCGAGATCACCCCCGATGGCGCGCTCGACCTGGATGCGCTGCGTGCGGCGATGACCCCCGAGGTCAAGCTGCTGGCGGTCACCCATGTGTCCAACGTGCTGGGCACGGTCAACCCGGTGCGCGAGATCTGCCGTGAAGCGCGCAAGCGCGGCATCATCACCGTGGTCGATGGCTCGCAGGCGGTGCCGCACCGCAAGGTCGACGTCGCCGCGATCGGCTGCGACTTCTACGCCATCACCGGCCACAAGATGTGCGGGCCGACCGGCACCGGTGCGCTGTGGGCGCGCCGCGAGCACCTGGACGCGATGCCGCCGTTCCTCGGCGGTGGCGAGATGATCAAGGAAGTCAGCTTCGACGGTACGGTCTTCAACGACGCCCCGCACAAGTTCGAAGCCGGCACGCCGAACATCGCCGGCTTCATCGGCCTGGGCGTGGCCGCCGACTACCTGCAGCAGCTGGGGCAGGACAACGTGGAAGCGCGCGAAGCCGAACTGCTCGCGCACTTCACCGAAGAACTGCGCCGCGTCGACGGCCTGCGCATCATCGGCGAAGCGCCGGAGAAGGCTGCCGTGGTCTCGTTCCTGATCGACGGCGCGCATGCCCACGACCTGGCCACGCTGCTTGATCTGGAAGGCGTGGCCGTGCGATCGGGCCAGCACTGCGCACACCCGCTGCTGCAGTATTTCGGCGTCGCAGCCACCTGCCGTGCCTCGCTGGCGTTCTACAACACCCACGCCGAGATCGAGCGCTTCATGACCGCACTGACCAAGGTACGCAAGCTGTTGGGCTGACCCGGCACACCGGGGTCAGATCCCTTTCGCATCGCGAAAGGGATCTGACCCCACGGCCCCCCGCCCATTTGCTCCCGCCCACGGCCCACCTAGAATGGACCGATGAGCACCCTGACCTTCCGTGCCGCCACGTCGGCCGACATCCCCGCCCTGATCACCCTGGTCACCTCGGCCTACCGTGGCGACGCCAGCCGCGTCGGCTGGACCACCGAAGCCGACCTGCTGGACGGTGCCCGCATCGACGCCGAGGGCATCCAGGCCGACCTCGACCGCCCGCGCTCCACCATCCTGCTGGCCGAACGCGAGGGCCAACTGGTGGCCTGCGCCCACGTCGCCGATGTCGACGGCAAGGGCTACTTCGGCATGTTCTCCGTCGACCCGGCCCAGCAGGGCGGTGGCGTCGGCAAGCAGCTGATGGATGCCGCCGAAGCACACGCCGCGCGCGAATGGAACGTGCCGGTGATGCAGATGACGGTGATCGACGTGCGCGACGAACTGATCGCCTTCTACGAACGTCGCGGCTACAGCCGCACCGGCATCAAGAAGCCGTTCCCGTATGGCGACGAACGCTTCGGCATCCCCAAGCGCGACGACCTGCGCTTCGAGATCCTGGAAAAGCCGCTGGCCGGAGCCGCCGCGTGAGCGAGGCCTGGACCTTTGTCTGTGCCGGCAACGAGCTGCTGCCGGGTGAAATGAAGAGCGTGTTCGACGAAGTGACTGGCACGCCGATCGTGGTGTTCAACCTCGACGGCGAGCTGTACGCACTGGAAGACCAGTGCACGCATGAAGAGTTCGAGCTGTCCTCCGGCGAGTTCAACACGACCGAAGGCAGCGTGGAGTGCGTGCTGCACGGCGCGCGCTTCGACGTGCGCGATGGCCGCGCCCTGTGCGCCCCGGCCTATACCCCGGTGCCCAAGTTCCCGGTGAAGCGGGAGCACGACGCGGTCTGGACCCGCGACGACCGGGATTGAGGCCGCGCCCGTAGCTCTGTGGGCATCCTCCCGTGGGGTGCATCCACAGAAACGCCGTGAGGGCCTTCCCAGGGCGTTTCGGGGCCACCCCGACGGCCCGCCACATCCCGTATATGCGAATCATTATCGTTGATGTTATTCTACGTAACATCTTCGTAACGACTCCGCCCCTGCGCCATGGCCTCGCCCGCGCCCACCGCCACGTTGTGCCAGCTCGCCCGCCAGGGGTGGCCACTGCTCGTGGCCGTGCTGCTGACGCTGCTGCTGGGCTGGTCGGCGCTGCACGAGGGGCGCGGCAGCGATCCGGCCGCGCACGGCTGGCAGGCACATGCGGATGATCTGCTGCAGGCCATGCCGCTGCCGGAAACGCCGGCCGACGAATGCCCACAACACGCCGCCCCTGCCCCCGAGCCACCGCTTGATGGCGAGGGCAGTACACCCTGCACCGGCCTGGCGTCACCGCGCGCCGCGCTGGTCGCACACATCCCGCTGTGGCGCTCCGACGCCCTGCGCTGGCAGCTGCACGATCCCGCACTGCGGTTGAACCCCGGCCACGCACCGCCCACACCGCACGCCAGCTGAGGCGCCCTGCGGCCTTTGCCGTGCGCCTCATTGCGTTTCGGGCCAGCCGAGCATCGGCTCGGCTCTACAACACCCGTCTCCTGCCAGCCGCCACGCCCGCGTGCCGGCCCGCGTCCTTTCCCGATCCAAGCCACCGCCACCCAGACCATGACCCACATCAAGACCCGCAAGTACGCCCCGCGCGTTTCCCTGCT
This sequence comes from Stenotrophomonas sp. 59, assembly GCF_030291095.1. Taxonomy (NCBI): domain Bacteria; kingdom Pseudomonadati; phylum Pseudomonadota; class Gammaproteobacteria; order Lysobacterales; family Lysobacteraceae; genus Stenotrophomonas; species Stenotrophomonas sp. 59. The sequence goes on along the minus strand of NZ_CP127408.1, from coordinate 1,148,183 downwards.
CGCCTCGGCCACCCTGGCCGCCGGCTTCGCACCGCTGGCCGCACAGGCCGCCGACGGCGCCGCCTCCGGCACCAACAAGGCCACCGACCTGGACAAGGTGCAGGTGCGCGGCAGCTGGTTCAATCCATCCTCGCCGAAGTTCACCGCCGAACTGCTGGACACGCCGAAGTCGGTGTCGATCGTGTCTGAGAAGCTGATCGCCGAGACCGGCGCGACCAACCTGCAGGATGCGCTGCGCATGGTGCCGGGCATCACCTTCGGTGCCGGCGAAGGCGGCAACCCGACCGGTGACCGCCCGTTCATCCGTGGCTTCGATTCGCAGAGCAACGTCTTCGTCGACGGCCTGCGCGACGTCGGTTCGCAGACCCGCGAAATCTTCGACCTGGAGCAGGTGGAAGTGGTCAAGGGCCCGAGCTCGGCCTACGGCGGCCGTGACTCCGGTGGTGGCAGCCTGAACCTGGTGAGCAAGACGCCGAAGCTGAAGAACGAGACCAGCGCCAGCATGGGCATCGGCACCGACAGCTACGCCCGCGGCACCGTGGACGCCAACTACGTGCTGGGCGATGGCATCGCTGCCCGCCTGAACCTGATGAAGCACGAGTCGGACATCGCCGGCCGTGATGCAGCCAACGTCAGCCGCTGGGGCATCGCGCCGTCGATCGCATTCGGCCTGAACGGCCCGGCGCAGCTGATCGCCAGCCATTACCACATGCAGAGCGATGACCTGCCGGACGCGGGTGGCTTCCCGTATGGCAACCCGAACGGTGCGCCGGCCTCGAAGTGGGTCGATGGCCGCCCGATGGTGCCGGACCGCAACAACTACTACGGCCTGGTTGATCGTGACTTCCAGCGCACCCGCGCAGACATCAGCACCCTGGACGCCAGCTACGACTTCGGCGGCCACAAGCTGCGCAACATCGCGCGCCTGGGCAACACCAGCAACGATTACCTGTGGACCCAGCCGGACGACAGCCAGGGCAACCCGAACAACTACGGCACCTTGTGGCGCCGTACCAACACACGCGCCGTTGACGTCAAGAGCTTCGCCGACCAGCTGGGCCTGACCGGCGCCTTCCAGACCGGCGCGCTCAAGCACAGCTACAGCGCCGGCGTGGAATACAGCGACGAGAAGATGACCCGCGGCAGCTACCTGATCGCCCCGGGCACCAGCAACCCGCTGACCGGCAACAGCAAGTGCCCGACCACCGGCGCGGCCACCGGCTACAACTGCACCAGCTTCGCCAACCCGAACCCGAACGATCCGTGGGCGGCTACCCACTCGGTGTACCGCAGCGACAAGGCGCTGGACGTCGAGCAGCGCACCAAGACCAAGTCCGCGTATCTGTTCGACACCATCGAGCTCACCGCGCAGTGGAGCTTCAACGTCGGCCTGCGTTACGACGATTACAGCACCACGCTGACCACCCCGGTGGCCGGCGCAGCACCGACCCGCGTGCGCAATGACAACGACTTCCTGAACTACCAGGCCGGCGTGGTGTTCAAGCCGGCCGCCAACGGCAGCATCTATCTGTCGTGGGGCACCTCCTCGACCCCGCCGGGCATGGACGGTGGTGACGGTTCGGACGGCCTGAGCGCCGCCGTCGCCGACCTCAAGCCGCAGGACACCAAGAACCTCGAACTGGGTACCAAGTGGGACCTGCTCGACAACCGCCTGAACCTGACCGCCGCGATCTTCCACACCGTGATGAACAACGCACGCGTGACCATCGACAACGGCACCAGCCAGAACGCCGGCAAGAAGGAGATCAACGGCTTCGAGCTGGGCTTCAACGGCCAGCTGACCGACGCCTGGAGCCTGTACGGCGGCTACACCTACCTGGATTCGGAACTGAAGGACAACGGCTTCGTCTGCGCCGTGTCCGGCCGCACCTGCCCGTCCAACGTCTACGTGCCGTCGCCGAACAACGGCAATGAGTTCCCGAACACCGCCAAGCACAGCGCCAACCTGTGGACCACCTACCGCTTCCCGATCGGCCTGACCATCGGCGCAGGTGCGTTCTACTCGGACAAGCAGTACGGTGATGTCGCCAATACCAAGTGGATCGCCAGCTACACCCGCTTTGACGCGATGGCCAGCTACGCGATCCAGGACAACATCAGCCTGCAGCTGAACGTGCAGAACCTGACCGACAAGACCTACTTCACCAAGGCCTATGCCTCGCACTACGCGAGCATCGCCCCGGGTCGCTCGGCCACCCTGGCGCTGAACGTGAAGTTCTGATCCAGCGTTGCTCCACCACGGCGGCAGGGTCTCCTGCCGCCGTTTTTGTTTCCGGCGATACTCACTGCATGGCCAACCGCACCCCCATCGACAGCGACGCCCTGGCCGAGCTGCTGCAGCACGACCCGGCAGCCGCGTTCGCGCACATCCGCGATGCCGCGCAGGCCGGCCAGGTCGACGCACAACTGCTGCTCGCGCAGATGCACATGGAAGGCAAAGGCACCGCGCAGGATGCCTCTGCCGCGCTGCTCTGGTACGAAACCGCCGCCAACAACGGCGCACCGATGGCGATGAACATGCTCGGCCGCTGCCATGAGCTGGGCCAGGGCACCGTCGCCGACCCGACGCTGGCCGCAGTCTGGTACCGGCGCGCGGCCGACACCGGCCTGGACTGGGGCCTGTACAACCTGGCCAACCTGCTGGCCACCGGCCGCGGTGTGCCGCAGGACCGCGTGCAGGCGCTGGCGCTGTACACCCGCGCCGCGCACATGGGCCACGCCAAATCGATGAACCTGCTGGCCCGCCATCTCGAGGACGGCCTGGAGATCGAGCGCGATCCGCAGGCCGCGCTGGACTGGTACCGGCGCGCCGCCGAGACCGGCGATTTCCGCGGCCAGGCCAACTACGCATCGATCCTGCTGCAGGCCGGCCAGGTCGACCAGGCCGTGCACTGGTTGCGGCTGGCGCTGGCCCACGGCAGCCCGGCGTTCATGGCGCACATCGTGCCGGAGCTGGCGGCGTCCCCACATCCGCAGGTGCGCGCCCTGGTCGCACCGTCATCCCACTGAGGAGTTCCGCATGCTGCTGCACATCCCCGACATCCTCAGCGCCACGCAGGTGGCCGAGTTCCGCCGCCGCCTCGACGTCGCCGACTGGACCGATGGCCGCGAGACGGTCGGCCATCTGGGTGCACAGGCCAAGCACAACCAGCAGCTGCCCGAGGCCTCGCCGCTGCGCCGCGAGCTGGGCGAGATCATCCTCGTCGCGCTGGCCCGGCACCCGCTGTTCTTCAGCGCGGCGCTGCCGCTGAAGTACCTGCCACCACGCTTCAACCGCTACAGCGGTGGCGGCACCTACGGTTTCCATGTCGACGGCGCGGTGATGAACCTGGCCAACGGCGAGCAGCTGCGCTCGGACATCTCCTGCACCCTGTTCCTGTCCGATCCGGACGAATACGAGGGCGGCGAGCTGATCATCAGCGACACCTACGGCGAGCATGAAGTGAAGCTGCCCGCCGGCGACCTGATCGTGTACCCGTCCAGCAGCCTGCACCAGGTGCGGCCGGTCACCGACGGCGCGCGCGTGGCCTCGTTCTTCTGGGTGCAGAGCATGATCCGCGACGATGTGCAGCGGCGCCTGCTGTGGGAGATGGACAGCTCGATCGAACGCCTGCGGCAGACCGGCGGCGACGCCGAAGCGGTGCTGCAGCTGACCGGCGTGTACCACAACCTGCTGCGTCGCTGGAGCGAAGTCTGAGCCCCGCCTGGCCGGCCTGCGACATTTTGGCAATCATTCTCATTTGCAACAGCTAACGGCTCTCATTACAATCACGCCCCGTTGATGCTGGCCGCTGCCGGCAAACCACCTGGGGATCCTCGCTTGCTGCGCCCGTTCCGCCCTCGCCCACTGATCCATCGCAAGATGGGTGCCGCCATGCGCGGCCAGCGTCCTGCGCTGGCCAGCCTGCTGGCGTGGGTGGCGATGCTGGCGTTGCTGCTGGGCACCCTGCCGCTGCTGCCGCACCCGGCGACAGCAGCGACCGTGCAGGTACCGCTGGAAGAACGCGGCGGCGAAGGCCCGTTGCAGGAAGAAGCCCCGGCCAAGCTGCGCCGCTGTGCCTCCACCCCGGTGAAAGCGGCCGAGAAGGCACGTCCGCCGCTGCTGCTGGCCAGCCAGTGGCTGCGTACCGAACTTGAACTCGTACCCGCCACGCCGGCCATGCCCGGCGTGCGCCCGGACTGGCCGCTGGCCGCTCCGGACACGCCCTGGGCCGACGCGCCCGGGCGTCGCCAGCAACGCGGCCAGGCGCCGCCGCTCGCCTGATCCACGGCCCGACGTGACCGCCTGCGCGGTCGCGCCCGCACGCCGCTGCCTGCTTCATCCCTGCCGTCCCTGACCGGGCTTCCCGTGCGTGCCGCGCCCTTCGCGCCCGGCATCGCACCTCTCTGCATCTTTCGAGGTAACTGCCATGGCCCAGCGCCATCGTGTCCGTTCGTCCCTGTCCCGCCCCCTGCTGACCAGCGCCGTGCTGGCGGCGATGGCGGCCCCTGCTTTCGCACATGGAGAGATCGCCGGCGCCCCGCAGACGCTGGACAAGGTGGTGGTCACCGCCTCCGGCTTCGAACAGAAGGTGGTCGATGCGCCGGCCAGCATCAGCGTAGTCAGCCGCGAGGAGCTGAGCAAGCGCCCGTATACCAACCTGGTCGATGCGCTGCGCGACGTCGAAGGCATCGACGTCGGCCTGGAAGCCACCGACAAGAACGGCCGCGCCGCCATCTCGATGCGCGGCCTGCCCTCCGAATACACCCTGGTGCTGATCGACGGCCGCCGCCAGAGCAATGTCGGCCAGCTGTACCCGAACAACTTCGGCGGTGGCCAGTTCGCCTACCTGCCGCCGCTGGATGCCATCGAGCGCATCGAAGTGGTGCGCGGCCCGATGTCCACGCTGTACGGCTCGGACGCGATGGGCGGCGTCATCAACATCATCACCCGCCGCAACCACGACAGCTGGCATGGCGCGCTCACCCAGGGCTTCACCGTGCAGCAGGACGACCAGTTCGGCGATGCACGCACCACCGACCTGTACCTCAGCAGCCCGCTGCTGAAGGATCGCCTCAGCCTCGCCGTGCGCGGCAGCTACTACGATGCCAAGGCATCGAATCCGGAATGGGATGCACTGACCCTGCCCGACGGCACGCTGTGGGAGCGCAGCATCGGCTTCGGTGGCGGTGGCAAGTCGGTGGCCAACACCAACTGGAACACCGGCGTGCGCCTGGACTTCCGCGTCAACGATGACCACGAGCTGTGGCTGGACTACGACGTGTCGCGGCAGAAGTACGACAACAGCGAAGGCCAGACCGGCACCCTCGACAGCCTGGCCAGCCTGTGGCGCGTCGGCAATGCGGTCATTCCCAACCCGAACGGCAGCGGCACGGTCACCCGCCGCGTGGTGCAGCCGCGCGTGGGCTACACCGCCTACCAGCGCTACGAGCGCGACCAGCTGTCGCTGACCCACCAGGGCCGCTACAGCTTCGGCACCTGGCAGACCTCGCTGACCCACAGCAAGAGCAGCAACCTCGGCCGCTCGCTGCCGTTGACCCTGGACGAGCGTGCCAACCTGCAGACGCTGTGGAATGACGTCTGTCGCCGCACCGGGGCGGCCAACAACTGCGCGGCCGGCCGTGGCAATGCGCTGACTGCGCTCAATCCCAGCGAAATGGCGCGCCTGCAGGCGTTCCTGCCGCGTCCGCTGCGCACCATGGAACTGGAAGGCTACGTGCTCGACACGATGCTGGATCTGGACTTCGGCGCGCACAAGCTCACTGTCGGCGGCCAGTACAACGACACCGACATGATCGACGGCGTGTTCGGCATGGACGGCGCCGGCTACCGCAGCAACACCAAGCAGAAGCACCGCATGTGGGCGCTGTTCGCCGAGGACAACTGGGCGCTGACCGACACCCTGACTGCCACCTTCGGCCTGCGCTACGACGACCACAACATCTTCGGCAGCCATCTCAGCCCGCGCGGCTACCTGGTGTGGAACGCCAGCGATGCCTGGACCTTCAAGGGTGGCGTCAGCACCGGCTACAAGACCCCGCGTCCGGACCAGCTGTTCCCGGGCATCACCGGCTTTGGTGGCCAGGGTGTATTGCCGCTGGTGGGCTCGCCGAACCTGAAGCCGGAAACCAGCACCAACTACGAGCTGGCCGCGTACTACGAAGGCCAGCGCTGGGGCTTCAACGTCACCGGCTTCATCAACAAGTTCGAGGACAAGATCGCCAGCGGCGGCACCTTCCCGAACTGCGAAGTGGCGCCGGCCGGCAGCGGCTACTGCGTGGACATCGGCCCGGGCTGGGCCGCACTGGGCTACAGCACCTTCACCCAGAGCGTGAACATCGACAAGGCCGAAACCCGCGGCGCGGAACTGGCCGGCCACATCGACCTGCTCGACACCCTGCAGCTGCGCGGCAACTACACCTGGACCAAGAGCGAGCAGACCAGTGGCCCGCAGAAGGGGCTGCCGATCACCGGCACCACCCCGGCCAAGCACATGGCCAACGCCAGCCTGAACTGGCAGCTCAACGAGGCCATCAGCCTGTCGCTGATCGGCGAGGGCCGCTACGACCGCTACCGCGACACGCTGCTCGACGCCAACGGCGTCAGTCAGACCCGTTACTACGAGGACTACACCATCTTCCACCTGGGTGGCAGCTGGAAGGCGACGCCGTGGCTGACGGTCAATGTGCGGGTCAACAACCTGTTCGACAAGAACTTCGTCTCGCAGTCGTGCCTGCTGATCAGCCAGAGCGAGTTCAACTGCGTGGACGACTATGCGACCAAGGACCAGCGCCGCAGCTATTGGATTTCGTTGAACGCGAAGTTCTGATCGCCGCGCACCTCCCTGCTTCGGTGGGTGCCAACCTTGGTTGGCATTTCCTTGCCCTGGTGGGTGCCGACCTTGGCCGGCACCGCCCTGCTCTGGTGGGTGCCGACCTTGGTCGGCATTGCCCTGCTCTGGTGGGTGCCAACCTTGGTTGGCACCGCTTCATCCACGCGTGGCGTGGATCTACCGACCCGCGGTAGCGGTAGTGCCGGCAATCCCTCTCCGGGATACAGAACGACACGCAATTGCGAGCTATTCTCATCAATGATGTAATGGGCAGTCCCCGTCCGCCTCGAACCGTGCCGTGAGCCGTCCTGCCTCTTCCACCGTGCAGCAGCAACAAAGCCGTGGCTTCTGGCTCCGGACGCTGCACCAGTGGCACTGGATCAGCTCGGCGGTGTGCCTGATTGGCATGCTGCTGTTCGCGGTGACCGGCCTGACCCTCAACCACGCGGCGAAGATCGAGGCCAAGCCACAGGTGCAGAACCAGCACCTGGAACTGCCGGCCGATCTGCTCAGCCAGCTCGGCACGCACGAAGACGGCAATGCGCCGATCCCGCGTCCGGCCCGGCAATGGCTGGATACACAGCTGGGCATCGCCATCGGCGGTCGCCCCGCCGAGTGGTCGGCCGAAGAGATCTATTTGTCGTTGCCACGCCCCGGCGGCGACGCCTGGCTGAGCATCGATCGCGAAACCGGCGCGGTGGAGTACGAATCAACCTCGCGCGGCGTGGTGTCCTACCTCAACGACCTGCACAAGGGACGCAACGCGGGCCCGGCGTGGGGCTGGTTCCTGGACCTGTTCGCCGTGGCCTGCCTGGTGTTCTGCATCACCGGCCTGTTCCTGCTGCACCTCCATGCACGGCAGCGGCGCATGACCTGGCCGCTGGTCGGCCTGGGCCTGATGATCCCGCTGCTGATCGCCCTGCTGCTGATCCACTGACTTTCCCTCGTTTCCGGAGCCGCCCCATGCGCGTCACCCTGACCATCGCCCTCAGCGGCCTGCTGGCCACCTCGCCGGCCTATGCCGCCACCCTCGACATCAACGTCGAAGTGCCCAAGCTCAACGTGGCCGAATACCACCGCCCGTATGTGGCGGTGTGGCTGGAAGGCGCCGACCAGAAGGTCGCGGCCAACCTGTCGGTCTGGTACCAGCAGACCAGCAACAGTGAGGGCCACGGCACCAAGTGGCTGCCCGACCTGCGCCAGTGGTGGCGCAAGAGCGGCCGCACCCTGCAGGTGCCGGTGGACGGCGTGACCGGTCCGACCCGCCCGGCCGGCAAGCACGCGCTGTCGTTCAACGACAAGCAGCCGGCACTGAAGCAGCTGGCACCGGGCAACTACACCCTGGTGGTGGAAGCGGTGCGCGAAGTCGGTGGCCGCGAACTGCTGAAGATCCCCTTCACCTGGCCGGCCACCGCCGCGCAGAACGGCAAGGCGCAGGGCGCCACCGAACTGGGCCAGGTCACCCTCGCCGTCAAACCGTAATTGCCTGAGCCGGGGTCGGATCCCTTCCACAGGAAGGGCTCTGACCCCATCGCCACATCCCCGGGGTCAGAGCCCTTTCCGTTGGAAAGGGATCCGACCCCTTCCAACTGGAGTCTTCCGCATGAAGCGCACGCTCGTCCTCGCCGCCGCTCTGGCCGCTGCCCTTCCCTTCTCCGCCCTGGCCCACAAGGCCTGGCTGCTGCCCTCGCAGACCGTGATCGCCGGCAACGCGCCGTGGATCACCGTCGACGGTGCGGTCTCCAACGACCTGTTCTACTTCAACCACGTGCCGCTGCGCCTGGAATCGCTGGTGATCACCGCGCCGGACGGCAGCAGCGTGCAGCCGCAGAACGCCTCCACCGGCAAGTACCGCAGCGTGTTCGACCTGGAACTGAAGCAGGCGGGCACCTACCGCATCGCCTCGGTCAATGACGGCCTGTTCGCCACCTACGAACAGAACGGCGAGCGCAAGCGCTGGCGCGGCAGCGTTGCCACCTTCGGTGAACTGCCGAAGGATGCGAAGAAGCTGGAAGTGAGCCAGTCGGTCGGCCGCGTGGAAACCTTCGTCACCAACGGTGCGCCCAACGACACCGCGCTGAAGCCGACCAACCACGGCATCGAGCTGGTCGCCGTCGGCCACCCGAACGACTTGTTCGCCGGCGAGGAAGCCACCTTCCGTGTGCTGGTCGATGGCAAGCCGACCGCCGGCCTCGAATTCGAGATCGTGCGTGGCGCCACCCGTTACCGCAACGCGCAGGACGAACTGAAACTGACCAGCGATGCCAAGGGTGAGATCAAGGTGACCTGGCCGGAAGCCGGCATGTACTGGCTGGAAACCGGCACCGAGGACAACAAGACATCGGTGAAGCAGGCCACCAAGCGCCGCCTCAGCTACGTCGCCACGCTGGAAGTGCTGCCGCAGTAATGGGGACCGCGATGCCGGGCACGCCCCGGCATCGCCGCCGCAACGCCTCACCATGACCGATTCCCTGCTCGACATCGCCCGCCTCGGCGGCACCACCATGGGCACCACGTGGAGCGTGTCGCTGGTCGCGCCGCGCCAGCGCGACCTGCACCCGCTGCACGCCGGCATCCAGGCGCGGCTGGATGATGTGGTCGCGCAGATGAGCACGTGGGACGCCGGCTCGGACCTCAGCCGCTTCAACCACGCCGCCGCTGGCCAGTGGTGCACGCTGCCGGCCGAGACGCGCCAGGTGCTGGCCTGCGCTCAGGCCATCGCCGCCGCCAGCGATGGCGCATTCGATCCCACCGTTGGCCCGTTGGTGGCACTGTGGGGCTTCGGCGCCCATGCCGGTGAACGCCGCCAGCCCGATGCCGCCACGCTGCAAGCCACGCGTGAACGCTGCGGCTGGCAGCGCCTGCACTGGCAGGACGATGCACTGCTGCAGGCGGGCGGTTTGGAGCTGGATCTCTCTGCGATCGCCAAGGGGTTCGGCGTCGATCACGTCGCCGCATGGCTGCGCGATCAGGGCATCGCTGCGGCACTGATCGAGGTCGGTGGCGAACTTGCTGGCTATGGTCGCAAGCCGGACGGCCAGCCGTGGCGCGTACTGGTGGAATCGGCGCCGGAAGAAGACGCGCACACCGGAACTCCACCGCGGGTGCTGGCGCTGCGCGGCAAGGCGGTCGCCACCTCCGGTGATCGCTGGCACCAGTACGAGGCCGATGGCGAGGCCTACAGCCACAGCCTCGACCCGCGTACCGGCAGACCGGTGCGCCAGGTCGCCGCCGCCGTGACCGTGGTCGCCGACGACGCCATGCACGCCGATGCCTGGGCCACCGCACTGACCGTGCTCGGCCACGAACAGGGCATGGCGCTGGCCGAACGCGAAGGACTGGCCGTGCGTTACCTGCAACGGGCTGCCGAAGGCCCCCGCGAATTCCTCAGCAGCGCCTTCCAGCGCCTGCTCGACGAGCAGGACGCATGAGCGCACGGCCGTCGCGCGCACTGCTTGGCAACGCGCTTGTACTGATCCTGCTGGCGCTGATCGCCTGGGCGCTGCTGCGACTGCATCTCGGCGAAGCCTGGTGGCAGGGTGCACCGCCGGCACGGCAATCGCAGATCGCCATCATCGCCACCGCGCTGTATGCGCTGGCCTGCGCCGCACTGTGGTGGCGTGGGCGACCACGCGACGATGCTGCCTCTGGCGACATCGCGCCGATCCTGCTGGTCTGGTCCAGCCAGACCGGCTTCGCCCGCGAACTGGCCGAACGCAGTGCCGAGGCATTGCGTGGTGCCGGCGTGCCGGTGCGCGTGCGCGGTCTGCATGAGGTCGATGCCACCTTGCTGGCCGACAGCCAGCGTGCATTGTTCATCGCCAGCACCACCGGTGAGGGCGACCCTCCCGACCACGCCCTGCCCTTCCTGCGCGGGGTGATGGCCGCGCCGCCCTCGCTGCAGCACCTGCAGTACGGCGTGCTCGCACTGGGCGACCGCAGTTACGGACACTTCTGTGGATTCGGCCATCAGCTCGACCAGTGGCTGCGCCAGCACGGTGCGCATCCGCTGTTCGATGCGATCGAAGTCGACAACGCCGATCCGGCCGCGCTGCGTCACTGGCAGCAGCTGCTGGGCCAGCTCGGCGGCGGCGCCAGCGAGCTGCCCGACTGGAGCCCGGCTGAGTATCAGCCATGGACGCTGCTGCAGCGCGCACATCTGAATCCCGGCAGCCCGGGCGGCGCGGTGTACTGGCTGCGCCTGCAGCCACCGGCAGGCAACAACGCACATTGGCAGGCCGGCGACATTGCCGAGATCGGACCACAACACGCACGGGACAGCGCGCGCGCGTGGCTGGACGCGCAGGGGTTCAATGCGGATACCGTGCTGGATGATGGGCAGACGCTGCTGGCTCGCGTTGAGCGCTCGCATCTGCCTTCGCTGGTTCCACCGGGCGACCTGCCTGCCTTGCTGGCAGCGCTGCAGTCGCTGCCGCATCGCGAATACTCGATCGCCTCGGTGATGGCCGATGGCGCGGTGGAACTGCTGCTGCGCCGCCAGCTGCGCGCGGACGGCACGCCCGGCATCGGCAGCGGCTGGCTGTGCGACCACGCGGTCATCGGCGAGCCTGTGCAGCTGCGGCTGCGCCGCAACGACAACTTCCATGGCGTCGCCGCCGATGTGCCGCTGCTGTTGATCGGCAACGGCACCGGCATCGCCGGCCTGCGTGCGCACCTGCACGAACGCGCACGCAGTGGCGCGCGCCGCACCTGGTTGCTGTTCGGCGAGCGCACCGCCGCCCACGACTTCCACTTCGGTGAAGAACTACGGGCGATGCTGGCCGACGGCTCGCTGGCGCGGCTGGATGCAGTGTTCAGCCGAGATGGCGGTGCGCACCGCTACGTGCAGGACCGGCTGCTGGCCGAGGCAGCCACGTTGAAGCAGTGGATTGAGGAAGGCGCGACGATCCTGGTCTGCGGCAGCCTGCAGGGCATGGCCCCGGCGGTGGATGCGGTGATCGAGCAGGTGCTGGGTATCGACGGCAAGGAAGCGTTGCTGCTGGCCGGTCGTTACCGGCGCGATGTGTATTGAACGAACCATCGGGGTCGGATCCCTTTCCGCAGGAAAGGGCTCTGCCCCCAACCACAAATGCTCTCTGATGGATGCGAACCTTGGTTCGCACCATGACGCCGGGCGTGGCCCGGCGCTACCCAGCGCTCGTTACCCGGATCGCCAGCAGCTCGCCGCCGCCCTGCACCGCATGCCGCTGCCGTTCACCGGCGGCCAACCACGCGGTATCGCCGGCCTGCATGGCCGGCAATCCACTGTCGGCACCAAACTCGGCGTGCCCGGCCAACAGGTGCAGCGCCCAGGCCACGCCCGGTTCGCAGAAGAAGAACATCGACCCCACCAGCGGCCGGTGCAGCAGTTCGGCCTGCAGCAGCTCGCGCTTCCACATCAGGTTGAAGTCGTGGGTGGTGCCGTCCACCAGTTCACCGTGCAGTGTTTCCTCACCCGCAAAGCGCACCCGCCCATGCGGTGGCAACACTTCGGCCACGCGGCCATCGTCGAAGCGCAGGCGCACGCCATTGCCCTGCAGCAGCACCAGCTCGCGCTCCACGCCGGGGAAGGCGGAGAACGCGGCGTCCTGCTCGATCTCGGCCACCGACAGGCGCAGCGCCCAGTCATCGCCCTGCGCGGGCAGGCGCAGGATCTCGCGGGTCCAGCCAAGTCCATTCCGCCAGCGTTCGCGACGATAGTCCAGGCTGGAAATGACCTGGCTAGGAGTGTGCAGCAGGGAGTCGATGTTCATCGGCGCATTGCATCATGCCGCGCGCCGTCGTGCATCACCGCGTGGCGAGCGTGCCCTGGCCACCACACTCCCCGCCCAGCAGCTGCGAGTGCTTCAGCCAGTCCTGATCGGGGTAATACGCGAACACCATCGTGCCGCCGCGCAACGCGTCGATGAGTGGCTTGGCCACCGACAGGCGCACCGCCGGGCAGCCCAGGCTGCGGCCGAGCCGTCCCTGCAGCTGCGCGGTTGCCGGGTTCACGTAAGGCGCGCCGTGGATGACGATGGCCCGTTCCCGTGCCCGGTCGTTGAAGCCCGGTTCCAGCCCCGCCAGGCGCAGCGAATAACCGTTGCCGCCCATGTAGGTTTCCTGCGCGGTGAACGCGCCGAGACTGGACATGAAACTGCCGTCGCGGTTGGAGAAGTGCTCGGTGCGGTTCTCGCCGCTGTTGCGGCCGTGCGCCACCCATTCCTCGAACAACAGGCGCTGGTGGGCCAGGTCGAACACCCACAGCCGCGGCTCGGTGGACGGCCGCGAGTAGTCGATCACGCTGAGGCGATCACCGTTGATGCCCAGCTCCGGCCGCTGCAGTGCGCAGCGCATGGCATGCGCCGCCAGCTGCAGCACGTGGCGGTCGGCCTTGGGCGCACTGCGCGACAGCAGGGCAGCGAGATCATCGGCAGAGGTGGCGAGGGCGGGCGTCTGTGCCAGCGCCGGGGCGCTGGCCGAGGTCGCCAGCAGGCCGAACGCGGCCAGCCGGCACAGGCGGGATGCAGTCATGGGCACAACGAGGGCGTCAGTTGCCCTTGAGGGTGGACCCTGGCGGCTCGGATTCCAAGACCGGCTGCATTCCGGATTCAGCCGGGCTTGGGCGGACCGCCGGCAGCGAGGTCACCAGCAGGGTCGTGCCCGGCACCAGCACCTGGTACAGCTGGCGGGCGAAATCGGCTGGCAGCGCCATCGGCAGCGAGGGCGTGGCCAGCAGGTCCGGGGTGGCCTGGGCCCGGTCCTGGCCCAGCAGCGGGTAGGCCGTCCACTGGTGCAGGCGCTGGTTCGCGTCCAGCGGGCTGGGGGTGTCGCTGTAACCCTGCCCCATCACGAACAGGGTGGTGCCCTGGAAGGCCGGCAGCGCGTCGGCCTTCAACGGCGACTCGCCGATCATCACACCATCGCGCAGCACGTACAGGCGCTGGTCGTGCAGGCTGACCAGGATGCCGACCTGCCCGGCCGGGGCCGCGCTGTCGTTCCACCATGCCTGGGTGGCCGCCCCCTCGGTTTCCGGCAGCGCCTGCCCGCGCGCGTTCACCGGCGCCAGCACCGACGGATAGGCCAGGGTCATCGGCGAGCTCTTGGCATCGGCCACGACCACGGTATCGCCGCGCTGGGTTTCGCTGAACAGCTTCTGCGCGAAGGCCTGTGGCAGTCGCACGCAGCCGTGCGAGGCCGGGTGCCCGGGCAGGCTGCCGCCATGCAGGGCAATGCCGTCCCAGGTCAGCCGCTGCATGTAGGGCATCGGCGCGCTGTTGTAGAGGTTGGATTTGTGGTCCTTGTCCTTCTGCAGGATGGTGAACACACCCGTCGGCGTCTCGTGCCCGGCCTTGCCCGAGCTGATCGTGGTCAGGCCGATGGCGATGCCGTTGCGGTAGACGTAGGCGCGCTGCTCATCGAGGCTGACCACCAGCACGATCGGGCCGGTCGGCGAGATTTCCGGATGCCACAGGTATTCGCCCGGCTTGAGGTCGGTCGGCCCGCGTACCTCGGCGGTGGCCGCAGCGGCAGCTGCAGGCCTGGCAGCCGACGGCGGCGGCGCAGCGTGGGCCAGCAGCGGCAGGGCCAGTGCAAGGGCGAGCATCAGGGTCGTGGGGCGATGCGGAAACATCCAGCGGATGTCCTTTCCATGCGGAGCAACCACCGTACACCATCGACCCGTGGTGGCCGCGGCAAAACCGGGCGCCGGAAATGAAACTGCCCGGCGACACAGCCATGTGTCGTACCGGGCAATCGTTACGTCCCTGTCGGCCTGCTGCCGCCCCCTCGCATCCTGCGCTGTGGGGGTAGCGTTGCATCCTGCACGCGGCCGCGTCTGTCCTGTTTGTATCTCAGCCCCTTCCACAGGTCTGTGATGCCACCATCCTGGTGATTGGTGCCGCGTCCTGCGGCAGTCGGTGGTCACAGGCGTCCTGCCCGTGTCCGGTGAACCAGCCTCCTGCCGGTTCCGACGATTCCTGCTGTCAGCGCCTGGGTACGGTTCGCACCGGTACCGATCCGGGTACCGGATCCGCCGGCAACAGCCTGTTGCCTACGGTGATCCGCTGTCGATTCCGTTCGACGATTGCATTCCCTATTCCCTTCACCTGCGTCAGGTCCTCGACGCGATGAAACGGGCCGTGTCTGCGCCGGTGCTCGACGATTGCCTCGGCCTTGGCGGCTCCGACCATCGTCAATCCCTGCTGCAGCGCCTGGGCATCGGCGCGGTTGATGTCGATCGGTTCGGCGGCATGCGCCCCAGCGATCCCCATTACCAGTACCAGCACCCTCAACACGACAAACCAAGGCACGACGTGTATCTCCTTGTGATTCTGGCCGCCCCGACCGGCAATCCCGTCGGTAGGAACAGTGTCCGTCACCACATGTGCACAGCCTATCGGTTTCCCGGATTTCCGTAAGCCAGCCAAATACCCGACGTGTTGTAGGAAAAACCCTACCCCGGCACAGGCGTAGAATGGCGCGATCACAGCCCATGCAACCGGAGTTTCAGATGGACAGCGCCAAGCTCGGCCAATTCGTCAATGACAAGTGGGACAGCGAGATCGTCCCGCAGTTGGTCGACTACATCCGCATTCCCAACAAGTCGCCGATGTTCGACGCCAATTGGGTGCAGAACGGCTACATGGAACAGGCGGTCACGCTGATGGAGAACTGGGCCAAGGCCCAGCAGCTGCCCGGCCTGAAGGTCGAAGTGGTGCGCCTGGAAGGCCGCACCCCGCTGATCTTCCTGGAAATTCCGGCCACCGGCGCCGAAACCGGCGACGACACCATCCTGCTTTACGGCCACCTGGACAAGCAGCCGGAAATGACCGGCTGGGACGACGACCTCGGCCCGTGGACCCCGGTCCTGCGCGGCGACAAGCTGTACGGCCGCGGCGGCGCCGATGACGGTTACGCCATCTTCGGCTCGCTGGCCGCGGTGCTGGCGCTGCAGGCCCAGGGCCTGCCGCACGCCCGCTGCGTGGTGCTGATCGAAGCCTGTGAAGAATCAGGCAGCTACGACCTGCCGGCCTACGTCGACCACCTGGCCGACCGCATCGGCAAGCCGTCGCTGGTGGTCTGCCTGGATTCGGGCTGCGCCAACTACGACCAGCTGTGGTGCACCACCTCGCTGCGCGGCCTGACCGGCGGCAATTTCACCGTGAAGGTGCTCAACGAAGGCGTGCATTCCGGCGATGCCTCCGGCGTGATCCCGTCCAGCTTCCGCCTGCTGCGCCAGATCCTTTCGCGCATCGAGGACCAGGACACCGGCCGCATCCTGATCGACGGCATGAACGTCGAGATTCCGGCCGAACGCCAGGAACAGGCCAAGCGTGCTGCTGAAGTGGTCGATACCGAGATCTTCGAGAAGTTCCCGATGGTCGACGGCCTGCGCCCGATGAACGAGGACCTGACCGAGCTGGTGCTCAACCGCACCTGGCGCCCGGCGCTGTCGGTCACCGGCGTGGGCGGCATGCCGCCGCTGGAATCGGCCGGCAACGTGCTGCGCCCGCAGACCTCGGTGAAGCTGTCGCTGCGCCTGCCGCCGACCGCCGATGGCAAGACCTGCGGCGAGCTGCTGAAGGAAGCGCTGCTGCGCGACCCGCCGAACGGCGCACAGGTCACCCTGGATCTGGAAAAGGCGTCCACCGGCTGGAACGCCCCGGCCATGGCGCCGTGGCTGACCCAGGCCATCGACGACGCCAGCCAGGCCTTCTTCGGCAAGCCGGCGATGTACATGGGCGAAGGCGGCTCGATCCCGTTCATGGGCATGCTCGGCGAGAAGTTCCCGGGCGCCCAGTTCATGATCACCGGCGTGCTCGGCCCGCACTCCAACGCGCACGGCCCGAACGAATTCCTGCACATCCCGATGGGCAAGAAGGTCACCGCCTGCGTATCCAAGGTGATCAGCGAGCACTACGCCGCCAGCCTGCGCGGCGAGACCAGCGGTTCGCCGGTGGCGGCCGACAGCGGCACCCGCCACGGCGACCACGGCTGCTGCTGATCCGGCACCCGTGACGGACGCAGCCTGGCCTTGCTAGGCTGCGTCCACACTCAAGCGGAATCCGCGCGCATGAATGGTCTGTTCGGCAGCAGCAGCTGGCTGTACATCCTGCTGGTGGGCTTCTTCGTCGGCCTGCTCGGGCGCTTCTTCATGCCCGGCAACAACCGCATGGGCTGCCTGTTGACCATCGTGCTGGGCATCCTTGGCGCGCTGCTGGCCGGTTGGTTCGGCCAGTACATGGGCTGGTACGCCCCCGGCGAACCGGCCGGTTTCCTCGGAGCGGTGGTGGGCGCGGTGGCCGTGCTGGCCGTCCTGCGCCTGTTCAGCGGCCGCCGCTGAGCCCGCATCCCCTTCCCTTCCTGTTCCCGACGTTGGCGCGCCCGGCGCGCCCGGATATGCCTGCATGACCGAACCCGCCTCCGATCCCCAGCGCAGCGCGCAGCGCCTGCAGTGGGCCCGTACCCAGCTCGAAGATGCGAATGCAGTGGTCGAACGCGCCTCGGTTGATGCCGGCATGCGCAGCTACTGGCGCACCACCAGCACGCGCGGCAGCCACATCGTGATGGATGCCCCGCCGGGGCTGGAAGATCCTCGGCCGTGGCTGCGCATGCGCGGCCTGCTGCACGACAACGGCCTGCGCGTGCCCATGCTGCTCGCCCAGGACCTGGAGTCCGGCTTCCTGCTGCTGGAAGACCTAGGCGGCCCGACCCTGGCGAAGATCCTCGACGAGCGCAATGCCGATGAATGGTTCGACCGTTCGATCGAACAGCTGCTGCGCCTGCAGGCGATTCCAGTGCCCGCTGATTTCGGCCAGTTTGGCGAAGCGCTGCTGCAGCGTGATGCCGGCCTGTTCGACGAATGGTTCCTGCAGCGCCACTTGAACCTGGAGCTGGACTGCGGCGAGATCGAAGGCCTGCAGCTGGTGCATCGCCGCCTGATGGACAACGCGCTGGGCCAGGCCCAGCTGATGACCCACCGCGACTACATGCCGCGCAACCTGATGCCGGTCGACGGCGGCCCAGCGGTACTGGATTTCCAGGACCTGGTGCGCGGCCCGATCGCCTACGACGCGGTAAGCCTGTTCAAGGACGCCTTCCTGAGCTGGCCACTGCAGCGTGTGGACGAATGGCTGGCGCAGTACCACGAACGTGCGCGCGGTGCCGGCCTGCCGGTGCCCGACCGCGCCACCTTCCTGCGCGATGCCGACTGGATGGGCATCCAGCGCCACGTGAAGATCCTCGGCCTGTTCTGCCGCCTGCGTTACCGCGACAACAAGGGCCATTACCTGGACGACGCACCGCGCTTCATCACCTATCTGGATGAAGTGCTGCCGCGCTACCGCGAGCTGGCCCCCCTGCAGCAGCTGCTGGACGACCGCATCAAGCCTGCGCTGGCCGAACTGGCCGCACCGATGCGCGTGGCCCGATGAAAGCACTGGTCTTTGCTGCCGGCCTCGGCGAGCGCATGCGCCCGCTGACCCTGCATACGCCCAAGCCGCTGCTGGAAGTGGCCGGCAAGCCACTGATCGTGTGGCATCTGGAACGCCTGGCCGCGCTGGGCGTGCGCGAGGTGGTGGTCAACACCGCATGGCTGGCCGAGCAGTTCCCGGCGACGCTGGGCGATGGCAGCCAGTGGGGCCTGCGCCTGCACTTCATGTACGAAGGGCAGACCCCGCTGGAAACCGGCGGCGGCATCCTCAACGCACTGCCGGTGCTGGGCGACGCCCCATTCCTGGTGGTTAACGGCGACATCTGGACCGATTTCGATTTCGCCACGCTGCCCCGCGAGCCGCAGGGCCAGGCGCACCTGGTGCTGGTCGACAATCCGGCGCAACATCCCAACGGGGACTACCGGCTGGACGCGCAGGGCGTGCTGCACCATGACCGCGAAGGCCCGTGCCTCACCTACGCCGGCATCGGCGTGTACCGTCCTTCGATCGTGGCCGACTGGCGTGCCGTGATCGGCGATGCACCGGGCAGCGAGCGGCTGCCGCCGAAGTTCTCGGTGGTGCCGCTGCAGAAGCATTTCATGGCGCAGGGATTGATGACGGGGCAGCACCATCGCGGGCGCTGGACCGACGTCGGGACCGTTGATCGCCTGCGCGCGCTGGATGCTGAGTTGGCGGCGAACGGCTGAGCCCCTCGTGGCTGGTCGCTCAAATCAAAAGCCGCGCTTGGCCGGTCGGGTGGGCCATGCAGGGGACGCTGCAAGTACGTCCCTGTAAGCTCGATGGCGCCATCCATGGCGCCAACGCCCCTGCATGGCCCACCCGCCCGGCCTCTGACAGTTTCCGTGGGCGTCCAGCCACGGAAGAAAGATGGAAAGGCAAAAGCAGGTCGCTTCGCTGCGCTTGCTCTGGTGTCGACCAAGGTCGACACCCACCAACAGCCGCGGGAATCTGTCGAAGGCGGGGTGGCTCAGGTTGCGGGGGCGTGAGCGCCATGGATGGCGCGATCGAGGCTACATGGACGTACTTGCGCCGTCCCCCGCAACCTGAGCCACCCCGCCTCCCCCCAGGAAGCCAGCTTTGGACGTTGACGTTGCTTCGGCTTCGGCGGGTGCAGGGCGCAGCCCTGCAAACAAAGCCCACCCTCAGTAACGAGGCCGGCCTTCTTCCAGCACCTGGCGCAAGAACGGCACGGTGATCCGCCGCTTCGCCGCCAGCGACTCGCGGTCCAGCCAGTCCAGCAGCGTGATCAACCCACCCAGCTCGCGCCCGGTATGCGACAGCAGCCACTCGATGGACGCCTCGTCGATCGCCAGCCCACGCCGCAGCGCGCGCTCGCGCAGCACCGCTGCCCGCCCTTCCTCATCCAACGGCTGCAGCAGCACGCGCACGCACTGGCCCAGCCGCGAACGCAGGTCCGGCAGCACCAGGCCCAGCGCTTCCGGCGCCTTCTGCGCCGTGTACAGCACGGTCACGCCCGCGGCACGCGCGCGGTTGTGGAAATCGAACAGCGCGATCTCGTCCTCGCGGTTGCCGGCAACCTCGTCCAGGCCGTCCAGCGCCACCAGTTCGCGCGCCTCCAGCCCATCCAGCGCCGCACGCACGCGGCCGGCCGCACTGGCCAGCGGCACATAGGTCGGCAGGCGTCCGGCCTGCTCGGCGCTGGAACACATCGCCAGCGCCTGGTGGGTCTTGCCCGTGCCCGCCGCACCTTCCAGGTAGACCCAATCGTGGCTGGCACCCACCGCGATCGCGCGCAGCTGCGCCAGCGCGCCATCCGGCGCACCGATGAAGGTCTCCAGGCGCTGGTCCCGCGGGTAATGCAGGGCCAGCGGCAGTTGCGGCACACCCATCACTTCAGGTCGGGGCCCTTGTCGTTCGGAATGATGATATGGGGGGCATCGACCACGCCATCAAGCACGATCGCCGGCTTCTCGCCCACGTACAGCTCGCTCTGGCGGTAGCGCTGGTGCGCGTAGCGCAGCAGCACGTTGGTCACCGCCGCCACCGGCAGCGCCAGCAGCATGCCGAGGAAGCCGAACAGCTGGCCGCCGGCCATCACCGCGAAGATCACCGCCACCGGGTGCAGGCCGATCTTGTCGCCGACGATGCGCGGGGTCAGTACGTAGCTTTCCAGCAGCTGGCCCACGGTGAACACCACGCCGACCAGGATCAGCAGCTTCAGGTCGAAGCCCTGTGCCTGCACCAGCGCGGCCACGATCGCCATCAGGATGCCGGTGGTCGCGCCCAGGTACGGGATGAAGCTGATCAGGCCGGCAATCAGGCCGATCAGCAGGCCCAGCTTCAGGCCAACCAGCGACAGGCCACCGGCATAGATCACGCCCAGCGCCAGCATCACCAGGAACTGGCCGCGGATGAACGCACCCAGCACCTCGTTGGATTCACGCGCCAGCGCGCTGATGGTGCCGATCTGGTTGCGCGGAATCACCGACGCGACCCGCTCGACCAGCTTGTCCCAGTCACGCAGGAAGTAGAACGCCAGGATCGGCAGCAGCAGGATGTTGACCACCCAGGTCACCATCGCGAAGCCCGAACGCGAGACGTAGCCCATGAACGTGGTGGCGAAGCCGCCGGCCTGCTGCCAGTGGCTGCGCACCCATTCGATCAGGCGGTCCGGGTCCAGCCACTGCATCACTTCCAGGCCGGTCTTCTGCTCGAACCAGGGAATGCCCTTTTCCATCAGCCACGCCTGTGCCTGCGGCGCGACCGCGATCAGGGTGGTGATCTGGCGCTCGATCATCGGCACCAGCACCAGCAGCAGCGCCACGATCACCAGCACCATCGCCGCGAACACCAGCACCACGCCGGTCATGCGCGAACGGCCGGTGGCCTCGATGCGGTCCACCAGCGGGTCACCCAGCCAGGCCAGCGCCAGCGCCAGCACGAAGGGAGTCAGGATCGGCGCCAGCAGCCACACCACCCAGCCGATCAGGCCGGCGAACAGGATGTACTTCAGGCGGCGCAGGAACTGCGCGATTTCCGCTTCCGGGGTCAGGGTCATCGCAGGCGGTACTCGTTGCTGACCGGGGCGGCCACCGGGGTACCGGTGGTGTCGTCGATCGGCGTGGGCAGGGCCGGCAGCGGTGCGCTCGGCACCAGCACGCCGTTGTCGCCCAGCATGCGGTTGAAGCCGGCCAGGCCGGTGGTCATCTCCAGGCTCAGTTCAAGCTGGCCGGCTGAAGCGTGCAGCGGGGTGACGTTGCGCACCACCGGCACCTCGCGCAGGCCGGCAGCCAGGCGCAGGTAGTCGTCGGCACTGTTGATGCCGGTGACCACCACGCGGTAGGTCCCGGCCTGGCCGACGGCGGCGCCCGCCTTGGCATAGCGCTTGACCAGCGCATCGGCGGCGCCGTCGGCACCGGCGGCCATCGCACGCATGGCGTTGGCGTCCTTGCTGGTCCACTTGTTCAGTTCGCGGCCGTTGTCGACGAACACCCAGTCCGCCTGCCAGCCGCCATTGGCGCGGTACAGCTTGCCGATCAGCTGCATCGGCGGCGAGTAGCGCGAGGAGGCACGGGCCACGGCAGCACTGTCCTGGCGCCAGATCGCACCCGCCAGCGCCTGTTCGGCGGCACCACCACTGGGCAGGCCCAGCTTGTAGCCACGCTCGATGGCGCGGTTCAGCAGCGGGCGCGCGGCGTTGGCCTGCTGCACGCTGACCAGGCG
The DNA here is from genome assembly GCF_030291095.1 of Stenotrophomonas sp. 59. NCBI lineage: Bacteria > Pseudomonadati > Pseudomonadota > Gammaproteobacteria > Lysobacterales > Lysobacteraceae > Stenotrophomonas > Stenotrophomonas sp. 59. The sequence continues at coordinate 1,126,210 of NZ_CP127408.1, read as the reverse complement.
CGGGCCGCTGCCATCGTCGACGGCCAGCCACAGCACCGGCTTCGGTCGCGGCTGCGGCCACAGTGGCAGGCCCAGCGCCGACACCAGCGAGTCAACGTCGTCCTCGCGGAAGCGGGCCACCAGCAGGGTACGGAAGCTGGGGGCGCCGTTGGCGCTTACGCTCTGGTCCTGCTTGTAGTCGTAGCTGGCCACGTAGTCCTTGGCGTTGCGCAGCGCCTGCACCACACCGGGGCGGGACGTCACGCTGCGGTCGCCGGACAGCTTGCCCAGTACCACGCTCAGGGCGCGGGCCAGGGCGCCGTTGCGATCGGCCTCGGCTTGGCTGTTGACGGGCACTTCGGCCTCGTACGCGCCACTGGCGGTGGCGACATCACCCTCGGTGCGAAGGCCGCTCTGGGCCATCGTGGCCACCGGCAGGCTCAGCGCAAGGAGCAGGGTCAGAATCAGGCTGCGGCGCATCAGGACATCCATTGGCTCGACGTATCCGGGGGAATTGTTGCCCGAATACGGCCTTTGCGCCAATGCGGCCTGTTAAAATCGCCCGTTCAACCCCTGCCAGCGCCGACGCCCGTGACCAACACCCCGTCTTCCGCCCCCTCCCCCCTCACCTACCGTGACGCGGGTGTCGACATCGACGCCGGCAACGAACTGGTCGAGCGGATCAAGCCCCTGGTCAAGCGCAGCTTCCGCCCGGAAGTGATGGGCGGCCTGGGTGGCTTCGGCGCCCTGTTCGACCTGTCCAACAAGTACCGCGAGCCGGTGCTGGTGTCCGGTACCGACGGCGTGGGCACCAAGCTGAAGCTGGCCCACCAGCTGAACCGCCACGATACGATCGGCATCGACCTGGTCGCCATGTGCGTGAACGACGTGCTGGTGCAGGGTGCCGAGCCGCTGTTCTTCCTGGACTACTTCGCCACCGGCAAGCTGGACATCGACACCGCGGCGGCGGTCGTGGGCGGCATCGCCAACGGCTGCACCGAGGCCGGCTGCGCGCTGATCGGCGGCGAAACCGCTGAAATGCCCGACATGTATGCCCCGGGCGAGTACGACCTGGCCGGCTTCACGGTCGCCGCGGTCGAGAAGAGCGAGCTGAAGGACGGCGCCAGCGTGGCCGCCGGCGACGTGCTCATCGGCATCGCCTCCTCCGGCCCGCACTCCAACGGCTACTCGCTGGTCCGCCGCATCTACGACCGCGCCGGCCGCCCGGCCGATCTGGAGCTGGAAGGCGGCGTGAAGCTGGTCGATGCGCTGATGGCGCCGACCCGCCTGTACGTCAAGCCGATCCTGTCGCTGCTGAAGTCGCACGGCGAGGCCATCCATGGCATGGCCCACATCACCGGTGGCGGCCTGACCGAGAACATCATCCGCGTGGTGCCCGACGGCCTCGGCCTGGACATCCAGGCGTCGTCCTGGACCCTGCCGCCGGTGTTCCAGTGGCTGCAGAAGGAAGGCGCGGTGGCCGACAGCGAGATGTGGCGCACCTTCAACTGCGGCATCGGCTTCGTGCTGATCGTCGCGCCGGACCAGGTTGCTGCGGTGTCCGAGGCGGTCAAGGCGCAGGGCCTGGAGCACTGGACCATCGGCCAGGTGGTCACCGCCGAAGGCGCCGAGCGCGTCCACATCGGCTGAGCCCGGCAACCAGGAGCCCGCATGGACGCAACGCCCCCCTTGTCGCCCGCCCCCGTGCCGCCGCCGCTGGCGACGGTACCGCCGTTCAGCGCGCAGGATGCCGACCACCTGCGCATGCTGGCCATCGCACACTACGTGGTCGGTGGCCTGATCGTGCTGTTCTCGCTGATCTTCATCCTGCACATCGTGATCGGCATCGCTGCGTTGACCGGCAGCCTGCCGATGAAGTCCGGCGGCGAGCCCTCCTCGCCGGAGGAACAGCGCCTGATGGGCTGGGTGTTCACTGTTCTCGGCTGCGTCGTCGTGTTCGGTGGCATCGCGCTGGGTTCGTTCGTGGCCTATGCCGGCCGCTGCCTGTCCCGCCGCCGCCGCCATCTGCTGTGCCTGATCGCGGCTGGCCTGGCCTGCCTGTTCACGCCGGTCGGCACGGTGCTGGGGGTGTTCAGCCTGATCACCCTGCTGCGTCCGCAGGTCAAGGCTGCCTTCGACGCTCCCGCCACGGCCGCATGACCGCCTCCGGCAATCCACCGCCGCTGCCGCACCAGACCCTGGCGCAGCTGCAGCTGGTCAGCCATCTGCAGACACTGAGCGTGCTGTTCCATGCACTGGCCGGTTTCCACTGGGTCGCCGCAGTGGCGTTCCTTGGCCTCAGTGGATGGGTGGCCCACTCACGCGGGCTGGACGATGCCTGGATGCTGGCCTCGATCCATGCCTCGATCGCCCTGCTGGCCACCGTGCTGGGCTTCGTGCAGCTGCGCACTGCCCGCCAGCTTTCACAGCGCACCGGCCTGGCCTGGTGCCAGCGCGCGGCCTGGCTGGGCGTGCTGGCCGGCCCGCTGGGCATGGCCCTGACCGCTTATGCCTGGGTGTTCCTGTCCAAGCCGGAGATGGCTGCGCTGTTCGACCGCGGCGACCATCTCAGTGCCTGAGCCCGTGGGCAGACAGCCGCCCTTCCCTGATCGATCCGACATGTCCTCGCCAGCCTTCTCAACGACCGCCTCACCCACCCGCTACCGCTTCCCGGTACCGAAGAAGCTGGCCTTCGCCGCCGTACTGGCGGTCTTCGCGATCAGCTGGATCCACCCGTTGTGGCCCACCGAGCAGGCCCTGCACAGCACGCTGACCGTGGTCGGGCTGGTCGCCCTGCTGTGGGTCGACCGTCGCGGTGGCTGGCTGGGCAACGGCGCTTTCATCGCCATCTGCGGCTTCCTCGCCCTGCACTGCGTGGCGGCGCGCTGGCTGTATTCCAACGTGCCTTACGACGCCTGGGCGCAGGCGCTGACCGGCTGGTCGCCCAACGCGGCATTCGGCTGGCAGCGCAATCACTTCGACCGCCTCATCCACTTCCTGTTCGGCGTCTGCTTCACCCCCGCGCTGCTGCAGCTGGCGCGCCATGCGTGGCCAGCGCTGCGGCTGGGCCAGGCCTTCACCCTGGCAGTGATGACGGTGATGTGCGCCAGCCTGGTCTACGAATGGTTCGAATGGGCCATCGCGCTGGCGCTGTCGCCGGATGCCGCCGAAGCCTACAACGGCCAGCAGGGTGACATGTGGGATGCGCATGCCGACATGCTGATGGCGACCATCGGCAGCCTGCTGACCTGGCCATTGATCCGCCGGAGTTCCCTGCAATGACCGCCCCAACCCGCATTGCCGTGCTCGCCTCGGGCCGCGGCAGCAACCTGCAGGCCATCCTCGACGCGATCGGCAGCGGCCGCCTGCCGGCCGAGGTAGCCGGCGTGTTCTCCGACCGCCCCGCTGCAGAAGCACTGCAGCGCGTCGATTCCGGCCTGCGCTGGGCACACACGCCGAAGTCCTTCAGTGACCGCGCCGCCTACGAGCAGGCACTGGGCGATGCGCTGGCAGCAGTACAGCCGGACTGGATCGTCTGTGCAGGCTACATGCGCATCCTTGGTCCGGCCTTCGTGCAGCGCTTCGCTGGCCGCCTGGTCAACATCCATCCGTCGCTGCTGCCGCTGCACAAGGGCCTGGACACCCACGCGCGGGCGCTGCAGGCCGGCGATGCCGAGCACGGTGCCAGCGTGCACCTGGTGGTGCCGGAGCTGGATGCCGGAGCCGTGCTGGCGCAGGTACGGGTTCCCGTGCTGCCGGGCGACGACGCGCACAGCCTGGCCGAGCGGGTGCTGGCGGTGGAGCACCCGCTGCTGATCGCCACGCTGCAGCTGCTGTGCGAGGGCCGCCTGGCTGAACGGGAGGGTCAGCCCTGGCTGGACGGTCACCCCCTGTTTAGCCCCTTGGCCCTAGATTCCGCCGGAAACCTGAACCGGTAACGCCCTTGCACACGCCCCGCTGACTGCGGGGCTGGCATCCTGCCCCCTCCTGCGGTCCCTGTCCTCCATGAAGACCACGACGCTGCTGTCCACTTCACTGCTGTTGTCGCTTGCCGTGCTTCCCGGCGTGGGCTGGGGCCAGGCGCAGCCGCCTGCGGCTTCGCCGGTACCGCCACCCGCACCCGCTGCGCTGCCACCGAACGAGCCCAGCGTGCCGCTGTTGCCGGCACTGGCCTGGGAGCCACCGCCGCTGCAGCCGTTCACCGCCACCTACCAGGCCTTCTACAAGGGCAAGGAAGCGGGTGATGCCAGCATGCAGGTCACCCACACCGGCGGCAGCCAGTGGCGGGTGGACATGCAGGTGGTCGGCCGCCGCGGCTTTGCCAGCGTGCTCGGCCTCAACATCGAGCAGAGCACGGTGTTCGAAGAGCGCAGTGGCGTCTACGCACCGCTCAGCCAGAGCACGGTGCGCAAGGGCCTGTTCCTGGGCAAGAAGGCCGTGGGCACCTACAACTGGCAGGCCGGTACCGCGCAGTGGACCGGTGACGTAAAGAAGGAACGCGCGCAGCCGATCCCGCTGCAGCCGGGCGACCAGAGCGCACTGCTGATCAACCTGGCGATCATGCGCGATGCGCGCCCCGGCGCCGCAATGCATTACCGCTACGTGGACATGGGCAAGGTCCGCCAGCACGACTACCAGGCCGCGCCGCAGACCGAGAACGTCGAGGTCGGCGACCTGTCCTACAACGCGCTGCGGGTCTACCGGACCAATGGCGGCAACAACGAAACCATCCTCTGGATCGCCAACGGTGTCCCCACCCCGGTGCGCATCCTGCAACGCGAAGACGGCGAAGACCGCGTCGACCTGCGCCTGATCGAATACCAAGGAGTCTGAGCATGAGCACCCTGACCCGCCCCCTCACCTGGATCGCCGCTGCCGCGCTGACCGTAGCCAGCCTGCCGGCCATGGCGCTGGAGCCGTTCAAGGCCGACTACCTGGCCAGCTACATGGGCATGCAGGCCAACGGCACCATGACCCTGTCCAGCGAAGGCGCCAACAAGTGGCGCTACAGCCTGCAGGTGAAGAACCAGCTGGCCGACCTCAGCCAGAGCACCGTGTTCGAGGAAGTGCGCGGCCAGCTGCGCCCGCTCAGCAGCCAGGACCGTTCGGCCCTGCTGGTGAAGAAGCGCAACGTGCAGGCCACCTACAACTGGAGCAGCAACCAGGCCACCTGGACCGGCGACATCAAGCCGGACCGCGCCGGACCGATCGCGCTGAAGGCCGGTGACATGGATGCACTGCTGATCAACCTGGCGATTGCCCGTGACCTGGCGGCCGGCAAGCCGCTGACCTACCGCATGGTGGACGAGGGCCGGATCAAGAACATGACCTACCGCGTGATCGGCAAGGAGTCGATCACCGTGGCCGGCAAGAGTTACGAGGCCACCAAGGTGTCGCGTGCCGATGGCAACAAGGAGCTGATCGCCTGGATCGTGCCGGACTTCCCGGTGCCGGCGCGGATGCTGCAGCGTGAGAGCGGCCGCGATGCGCTGGACCTGACCATCAAGGCGATGAACTGAGCGGTAGCGCCGGGCCATGCCCGGCGGATTTTCGTTCCGCGCTACGCGCTCGCCGGGCACGGCCCGGCGCTACCGTAAAAAAACGCCCGCTTTCGCGGGCGTTCTGCTTACTTCTTTTCGTCGGCCGCGGCAGGCGTGAACTCGGTGCGGCAGTCCACGCGGATCTGCTCGCCGGTGCTGCGCCAGACAAACGTACGGCAATGGCGGTTGCCGTCCTGGCTGTCGTTCACCGCAACCGCATAGAACGACTCGATGATCTCGTCACGCGTGACCGTGCCGTCGCCGTTCCAGTCCATGTCCTTCTGCTCGATGCCCTGGGTGATGGCGATGTTGGCGTACCAGGCGTAGCCCAGCCACGCCAGCACGATCAGCACCAGGGCCAGCAGCGCCTTGCGGCGCGGGCTGAACTTGCCGCGCAGGATCATGGCACGCGCCGGATGGTGGCGCCGAGCGAAGACAGCTTCTCTTCGATGTTCTCGTAGCCACGATCAAGGTGGTAGATGCGGTCGATGGTGGTGTCGCCGCTGGCCATCAGGCCGGCCAGGATCAGCGAGGCCGACGCACGCAGGTCGGTCGCCATCACCGGTGCGCCACTCAGGTGCTCGCTGCCACGCACGATGGCGGTATGGCCTTCGACCTGGATGTCCGCACCCAGGCGCAGCAGTTCGTTGACGTGCATGAAACGGTTCTCGAAGATCGTTTCGTTGATCACGCCCACGCCGTCGGCCACGCAGTTGAGTGCCATGAACTGCGCCTGCATGTCGGTCGGGAATGCCGGGTACGGCGCGGTGGTCAGGTTGACCGCCTTCGGCCGCTTGCCCTGCATGTCCAGGGTGATGCTGTCGTCGGTGGTGTCGATCTTCGCACCGGCCTCGACCAGCTTGGACAGCACCGCGTCCATGGTGTTCGGGCGCGCACGGTTGACGGTGACCTTGCCACCGGTCATCGCCGCGGCGACCAGGAAGGTGCCGGTCTCGATGCGGTCGGGCAGCACTTCATGGCGGCCACCGGACAGGCGCTCGACGCCCTCGATCACCAGGCGGGCGGTGCCCAGGCCTTCGATCTTCGCGCCCAGTGCGATCAGGCAGTGCGCCAGATCGGTCACTTCCGGTTCCATCGCGCAGTTGTCGAGGATGGTGGTGCCTTCAGCCAGCACCGCGCCCATCAGCACGTTCTCGGTGCCGGTGACACTGACCATGTCGAAGGTGAAGTGCCCACCCTTCAGGCGCTTGGCGGTGGCCTTGATGAAGCCGTTCTCGACCACGATCTCGGCACCCAGCGCCTGCAGGCCCTTGATGTGCTGGTCGACCGGACGCGAGCCGATCGCGCAGCCGCCCGGCAGCGACACTTCGGCCGCGCCGAAACGGGCCAGCAGCGGGCCCAGCACCAGGATCGAGGCGCGCATGGTCTTGACCAGCTCGTACGGTGCCACGTGCTGGTTCACCGGGCGCGGGTCGACCACGATCGCGCTGCCGCGCGACAGCGTGCCCTGGTCGATGGTGACCTTGGCGCCCAGCTCGCCCAGCAGCTTCACCGTGGTGACCACGTCGTGCAGGTGCGGCACGTTGGTGATCTCCACCGGCTCATCGGCCAGCAGGGTCGCGCACAGAATGGGGAGGACGGCGTTCTTGGCGCCGGAGATGCTCACTTCACCGTGCAGCGCAGCGCCGCCGGTCACAACGATCTTGGCCATGTATTCGGGATCTTCTGCGGTTCAGCCGGCTTCGGCCGGGGTCACGGTTTTCAGCGCCAGCGCGTGGATCGCGCCGCCCATCAGGTCGCCCAGGGTGGCATACACCATGCGGTGGCGGGCCAGCGGCATCTTGCCGGCGAAGGCCTCGCAGACCACGGTCGCTTCGAAATGCACGCCATCGTCGCCCTGCACGTCGGCGCGGGCGCCGGGCAGGCCGGTTTCGATCAGATTGCGGATGGTGTCGGCGTCCAACGGGCTTTCCTAATAAAATGTGCGTCCATTCTACTTCCGCTGCGTGGCGTCCGCATGGCCGAATCCCTGTTGCCCCCCCGTTCCGTCGACCCTGCCGGCCTGGTTGCCAGCGGCCGCCGAGTGTTCGAGATCGAGCGGCAGGCACTGGATGCCGTGGCCGACCGCCTCGGCGAAGGCTTCCAGCAGGCCTGCCAGGCGATCCTGGCCAGCCGTGGCCGGGTGGTCGCCACCGGAATGGGCAAGTCCGGGCATGTCGCCCGCAAGATCGCCGCCACCCTGGCCTCTACCGGCACGCCGGCGTTCTACGTGCACCCCGGCGAAGCCGGCCATGGCGATCTCGGCATGATCACCGAGGACGACGTGGTGCTGGCCCTGTCCTATTCGGGCGAATCGGACGAAGTGCTGATGCTGCTGCCGGTGCTCAAGCGCCAGGGCAACGTACTGATTTCCATGACCGGCCGACCGCAGTCCAGCCTGGCCACCGCCGCCGACATCCACCTGGACGTGAGCGTGCCGGCCGAGGCCTGCCCGCTGGCGCTGGCGCCCACCTCCAGCACCACCGCCTCGCTGGCGATGGGCGATGCACTGGCCGTGGCCCTGCTCGACGCACGTGGCTTCACCGCTGATGACTTCGCCCGTTCACACCCGGCCGGCAGCCTTGGCCGCCGCCTGCTGCTGCACATCACCGACGTCATGCACACCGGCGACGACCTGCCCAGCGTGGGCGCCGACGCCAGCCTCAGCGAAGCGCTGATGGAGATGAGCCGCAAGCGGCTGGGCATGACCGCCGTGGTCGACGCCGACGGCGTGCTGATCGGCCTGTTCACCGACGGCGACCTGCGCCGTGCGCTGGACAGCGCGCTGGACGTGCGAACCGCGAAGATCGCCGATGTAATGACCCGCAACCCGCGCACCATCGGCGCCGACCAGCTGGCAGTAGAGGCCGCCCGGCAGATGGAAACCCAGAAAATCAATGGCCTGATCGTGGTTGATGGCCAGGGCCGAGCGGTCGGCGCCCTGAACATTCATGACCTGTTGCGGGCCCGGGTGGTTTAACCGACAGTCCATAGACCCCATTCAGTCTGTAACGCCGCACCCGCCCACAACGAGCCTGCCGCCCTGATGCCCTGGTCCCCCCTGCCCGCCTTCCCCGCCCACCTGCATGCCGCCGCGGCCCGGATCCGCCTGGCCTGCTTCGACGTGGACGGCACCCTCACCGACGGTCGGCTGTACTACGACAAGGACGGCAACGAGAGCAAGGCGTACTTCGTGCAGGACGGCCTGGGCCTGAAACTGCTGCAGCAGCACGGCATCCATCCCGTGCTGATCACCGCGCGCAACAGCCAGTCCGCGCTCAAGCGCGGCGCCGACCTCGGCATCGATACCCAGATCGCCGTGGGCGACAAGCTGGCCAGCGTGCAGGCGCTGTGTGCGCAGCACGGCATCGGCCTGGAACAGGTGGCATTCATGGGCGATGACCTGCCCGACCTGGCGCCGCTGGGTGCGGTCGGCCTGGCGGTGGCCCCGGCCAACGCCCATCCGTGGATCGCCGAACGCGTGCACTGGCAGACCCGCGCCGAGGGTGGCCGTGGCGCCGCGCGCGAGCTGTGCGACATCCTGCTGGCCGCTCAGGGCCGCGTGGATGCGGTGCTGGCGAGGTTCGGCGCATGAACCTGCCCACCTTGAACTGGCGCACCCTGCTCGGCATCGGCCTGCTGCTGGCTGCACTGCTCAGCAGCTGGGCGGCGCTGCGCAACCGCGACAAGGGGCCAGCCACGGGTGGCCAGGAAATCGGCGTGGATTACATCCTGCATGACTTCCAGATCGTTGCCCTGGATGAGCACGGCAAGGAATCGACCACCCTGCGCGCACCGCTGCTGGAACGCCAGCGCGGCGACCAGACCATCAACATCGCCACCCCGCTGTTCGAGATGCCGGACAAGGATGGCAAGCACTGGACCCTGCGCGCCGAGACCGGCTGGCTCAGCGCCAAGGGCGACGAGATGAAGCTGCGCGGCAATGTCGCCGGCGACAGTCCGGCGGGCCCGGGCGTGGTGCCGACCACCTTCCGCACCGACCACCTGGACGTGTTCCCGAAGGACAACCGCGCCCGTACCGATGCCCTGGTGACCATGACCCGCCCGGGCATGGAACAGTCCGGCGTCGGCTTCGAGGTGGATTCCAAGAACAACACGTATCATTTCCTCAGCCAGTCCAAGGGCCGCTACACGCCCAAACGCTGATTCCGCCGCCAGCCCGCGACGTCTCCGGACAGGCGCAGGGCCGGCAGCCCCACCCTCCGCCCCCGGCCCGCCCGGGAGGCCCTCACCGGTAGAACGGACCCCGATGAAGATTCCCTTTGCCGCCGTACTCGCGCTCGGTCTTCTTGTCCCCAGCGCCGCCTTCGCCAAGTCCACCGACCGCAACGAAGACATGCACATCGATTCCGGCGCCCAGTCCGGCATGCTCACCGGCGACGGCAAGACCGTGCTGTCGCAGGGCGTGATCATCACCCAGGGCACGCTGGACCTGCGCTCGTCCGAGGCCGAGATCTACCTCAAGGACGGCGAGGCCGTGCGCGTGGTGTTCACCGGCAAGCAGGCCAAGATGAAGCAGCAGCTTGATGACGGCACCTGGATGGACGCGCTGGCTGATCGCATCGATTACGACATCAAGACCGAGATCATCACCCTGACCGGCAACTACAAGGTCACCAGCGCGCGCGGCACCAATGCCGGCCAGCGCATGGTCTACAACACCCGCACCGGCGAGATGAACTCCGGTGGTGACGGCAGCCGCGTGCGCACCGTCATCCCGCCGAAGAACAAGACCCCGGCGGCACCGGCGGCACAGCCCAGGGCCGCCACGCCGGCACAGCCGGCCGGGAGCAAAAAGTAATGCTCGTCGCCAAGGGCCTGCGCAAGAAGTACAAGCAGCGCGAAGTGGTCAAGGACTTCGGGCTGACCCTCGATGCGGGTGAAGTGGTGGGCCTGCTCGGCCCCAACGGCGCCGGCAAGACCACCTGTTTCTACATGATCGTCGGCCTGGTCGCCGCCGATGCCGGCAGCATCGTGCTCGACGGCAAGGACATCACCGGTGACCCGATGTACACCCGCGCCAAGCAGGGTGTGGGCTACCTGCCGCAGGAACCCTCGGTGTTCCGCAAGCTGACCGTGGCCGACAACATCCGCCTGGTGCTGGAACTGCGCGAGGACCTGGACTCGGCCGGCCGCGAGCGCGAATTGAACGGCCTGCTCGACGAACTGCAGCTGGGCCATGTCGCCGACCAGCTCGGCGCCAGCCTGTCCGGTGGCGAACGCCGCCGCTGCGAGATCGCCCGCGCGCTGGCCGCGCAGCCGCGCCTGATCCTGCTCGACGAACCGTTCGCCGGTGTCGACCCGATTTCGGTCGGCGAAATCCAGCGCATCGTCACCCATCTCAAGCAGCGTGGCATCGGCGTGTTGATCACCGACCACAATGTGCGCGAGACCTTGGGTATCTGCGACCGCGCGTATATCCTCGCCGAGGGCAGCGTGCTGGCCCAGGGTTCGCCGGAGGCGATCCTGGACAATGCCGACGTGCGTCGGGTCTACCTTGGGGATTCCTTCAAGCTGTGACTGCGGTCGCCGGGTCCCTTTCCTTCCTTTCGGCACAGGCATGAAGACTCGGCTGCAGACATCGTTGGGACAGCAACTGGTGCTCACGCCCCAGTTGCAGCAGGCGATCAAGCTGCTGCAGATGTCGACCACCGAGCTGGAGCTGGAGATCGCGCAGGCAGTGGAGAGCAACCCACTGCTGGACTGGGCCGACAGCAACGACAGCAGCGCCGCCAACGAAGGCAGCGATGGCAACGGCAACGAAGCGCCTGCAGAACGCAGCGATGAAGGCGACGACTGGGCGCCGGCCGAACTGGACTGGACGGCCACCGGCAGCGGTGGCAGCTTTGATGATGACGACGATACCGGCAGCGCCGCCGAACGCGTGGCCGAAACCGAGACGCTCGCCGACCACCTGCTGTGGCAGCTGCACCTGTCGCATCTTTCTGCCAGCGATCGCAGCATCGGCGCGGCACTGATCGATGCACTGGACGACGACGGTTATCTGCGCGAGCCGCTGGCCACCATCGCGGAAACCCTGTTGCCGGCGATCCACGCCGACGAGGACGAGATCCTCGCCGTGCTGCATCGCATCCAGCGTTTCGATCCGGTCGGTGTGGCTGCACGCACGCTTGGCGAATGCCTGCAGCTGCAGCTGGACGTGCTGGCCGACGAAACGCCGGGCCTGCTGCTGGCGCGACAGATTGCCGCAGGACCACTGGAGCGGTTGCCGCGCAGCGGCGTCGCCGGGCTCGCCCATGAACTGAAGCAGCCGCTGGACGAGGTCGAGACCGCGGTCGCCCTGCTGCGCTCGCTGGACCCGCGTCCAGGTACCCAGATCGCCCCCTTGTCGCAGGACACCTACGTGGTGCCGGACGTGGTGGTGTGGCGGCAGAACGGCGTGTGGCGTGCGGCGCTGGCCGGGCACGCCGGACCGAAGGTAGTGATCCATCGTGGCTACGAACAGCTGATCCGCCGCTGTGGCGACGCCGACGCGGGCTACCTGCGCGCCCAGCTGCAGGAAGCGCGCTGGCTGCTGAAGGGCCTGCAGCAGCGTGGCGAGACCCTGCTGCGGGTGGTGCGGAGCCTGATCCTGCAGCAGGCCGGTTTCCTGGAATTCGGCGAGCAGGCCCTGCGTCCGCTGACCCTGCGCGAGATCGCCGCCGAGCTCGGCCTGCACGAATCGACGGTGTCGCGCGCGATCGCGCGCAAGCACGTGCGTACCCCGCGCGGCACCCTGCCGCTGCGCGCCTTCTTCGCTTCGGGCATTGATACCGAGGGCGGCGGCGAAGCATCCAGCACCGCCATCCAGGCGATGATCCGCCGCCTGATCGACGACGAGAACCCGCGCAAGCCGCTTTCTGACGCCAAGCTGGCTGACCTGCTCAAATCGTCGGGAATTCCAGTAGCGCGACGCACCGTGGCGAAGTATCGTGAAGCCATGAACATTTCCGCCTCGCACGAAAGGGTCAGAATCGCTTGACGCGCCGCCGCGCCCGGCGGAGAGGTTCATTGGCACATCCGAACACAGGAGAAACCCGATGCGCATCGAAACGTTTGGCAAAGATGTCGAAGTCACCCCGGCCCTGCAGTCCTATGTAGAGGAGAAGCTGGCCCGGATCGGCAAACACTTCGACCAGCACTGCGAAGCGCGGGTGACCCTCAAGCTGCAGAAGACCGAGCACCACGTCGACGCCAGCCTCAACATCCCGGGGCAGACCCTGCACGCCGAGGCCGGCGGCCAGACCATGTACGCCGCGATCGACCTGCTTGCGGACAAGCTTGACCGCCTGGTGATCAAGCACAAGGAGAAAAAACAGCAGCACGCACCGCTGCCGGTGGGCGACAATGGTGGCTGATCGCCACTGTTCCCCGCAGACATGCCCCTGACTGACCTCCTGGCGGCCGTGCAGACCCAGCTCTGCACGGCCACCGACCGTGACAGCGTCCTGCAGGCCGCCGCCGGGTTGCTGGCCTGCCGCCAGGCCAACGCCGAACAGATCTATCTGAACCTGTGCCAGCGCGAAGCGCTGGGCAGCACCGCGATCGGCCACGGTATCGCCATTCCCCACGGCCGCGCGCCGACCCTGGACCGCCCCCGTGGCGCCCTGCTGCGCCTGGCCACCCCGGTCGACTTCGGTGGCGACGAGCCGGTGGACCTGGTGTTCGCGATGGCCGTTCCCGCCCACTACACCCACCAGCACCTGATGCTGCTGTCCGAGCTGGCCGAACTGTTCTCGGCAGCGGATATCCGCCAGGCACTGCGCCAGGCAGGCGACGCGCGGGCCCTGCGCGAGGCGCTGGACATGACCCCACCTGCGAGTGCCGCATGAATACCAGCATCACCGCCCGTGAACTGTTCGAACAGCAACGCGAGCGGCTGGGGCTGCGCTGGGCCGCGGGCCAGTCGGGTGAGAAGCGCGAGCTGGAGGCCGGCAATACGGTCTCCCGTCGCCCCTCGCTGGCCGGCTACCTCAATGCGATCTACCCCAACAAGGTGCAGATCCTGGGCACCGAGGAACTCTCCTGGCTGGACGCACTTGAACCCCGCCAGCGCTGGGAAACGATCGAAAAAATCATGCAGTCGCACCCGCTGGCACTGGTGCTGACCCGCAACCAGGCGTGCCCGGAAGACCTGCGTGCCGCCGCCGATGAATCCGGCACCCCGTTGTGGCTGTCGCCCAAGCGCGGCCACGAACTGCTCAACCACCTGTCCTACCACCTGGCACGGACGCTGGCGCCGCGGGTGATCCTGCATGGCGTGTTCATGGAGATCTACTCCATCGGCGTGCTGATCACCGGCGAAGCCGGATCGGGCAAGAGCGAGCTGGCGCTGGAACTGCTCAGCCGTGGCCATCGCCTGGTGGCAGACGATGCCCCCGAATTCACCCAGATCGCACCCGATGTACTCGACGGCACCTGCCCGGAGCTGCTGCAGGACCTGCTGGAAGTGCGCGGCCTGGGCGTGTTGAACGTGCGCGAGATGTTCGGCGACACGGCTGTAAAGAAGAACAAGTACCTTCGGCTGATCGTTCACCTGACCAAGCCGATGACCGAACCCACCCCGCATGGCTACGAGCGCCTGACCGGCGATTCGGGCACCCGCCATGTGCTGGACCTGGACGTGCCGCTGATCACCCTGCCGGTGATGCCCGGCCGCAACCTGGCCGTGCTGACCGAGGCGGCCACCCGCCTGCATATCCTGCGGACCAAGGGCATCGACCCGGCGGCGATGTTCATCGCCCGCCACAGCAACCTGCTGGAACGGCGAACGCCTTGACCCCCTGCCCTTCGAAGAGCCTTTCCATGAGCACCGTCACCCCCTCCGCCCCGACCCTGATCATCGTCAGCGGCCTGTCCGGCTCGGGTAAATCCGTCGCCCTGAAGACCTTCGAGGACCAGGACTACTACTGCTCGGACAACCTGCCGATCAACCTGCTGCCGGACTTCGTACGCAGCCTGCTGGCCAATCGTGGCGGCAGTGCACCGCGCCGGCTGGCCGTAGGCATCGACGTGCGTGGGCAGGCCGACCTGAGCCAGCTGGGCGACTGGCGGCAGCTGGCCGCCGACGCCGGCGTGGACGTGAAGGTGCTGTTCTTCGAAGCCAGCGACGAGACGCTGCTCAAGCGCTACGCCGACACCCGCCGCCGCCATCCGTTGAGCCAACTGGGGCTGTCCCTGCCCGAAGCCATCGCCCGCGAACGCGAGTTGACCGCACCACTGCGCCGCGAGGCCGATGCGGTGATCGACACCAGCAGCCTCAACGTGCACCAGCTGCGGCGCCGGATCATCACCGAGTTCACGATGGACCATGCCACCGGCCTGTCGCTGCTGTTCGAATCGTTCGCCTACAAGCGCGGTGTGCCGGCCGAAGCGGACTTCGTGTTCGACGCCCGCGTGCTGCCCAATCCGCACTGGGACCCGGAACTGCGGGCGCTGAGCGGTCGCGAACCCGGCGTGCGCGATTACCTGGAAGCGCAGCCGGATGTGCAGCGCTACCTGGCCCAGTTGACAGACTTTCTCGATACCTGGCTGCCGAAGCTGGGGGATGGCACCCGCAGCTACGTGACCGTGGCGTTCGGCTGCACCGGTGGCAAGCACCGCTCGGTGTTCCTGGCCGAGCGCATGGCACGCCACGCCCGCGAGATGGGCTGGGAAGACGTGGCGACGTACCACCGCGAACAGGATTGAGGGGGTCGGCCGGGCTGCGCCCGGCACCCGCTGTAGAGTCGAGCCACGCTCGACTGAAGCAACAGCAAGAGCGGGTTTTCCGTGGGATGGCGGGGCAGTGTGGGTATGCAGGACACGCCGTGAACCCGTCCCTGGGGGCTCGATGGCGCCATCCATGGCGCCAACGGTCCTGCATTCCCACACCGCCCCACCTCTGACAGGTTTCTGCTGCTGTTCGTAGGTGTCGACCTTGGTCGACACGGTAGATCCACGCCATGCGTGGATGAATCGCTGTCAGCATCGAAAAAAGGATGGAGTCGGAGCCCTTTTCCAACGAAAAAGGGTTCCCGCGCGAGCAACACTGAATACGGGACACAGTGCCCCTCTCCTGCTGCTATCGCCGATTCACCTTGACCTGTTAACGTGCAGTAATGACCTGTGGCATTCTCCTCGTAACACATCCCGGGGTCGGGACCGCCCTGCTTGACGTGGCGACCCGGCTCCTGCGGCAATTGCCGCTGAAAACCGAAGCTTTCGAAGTACCGTTCGACGCAGACCTGGACGCCCTGCTCCCGCTCGCCTCGGCCGCCCTGCGGCGGGTCGATGGGGGTGACGGCGTGCTGATCCTGACCGACCTGTACGGCGCCAGCCCCGCCAACCTTGCCGGGCAGCTGGCCCGGCTGGGGACCCCGGTTCGCCGGGTGTCGGCGCTGAGCCTGCCGATGTTGCTGCGGGTGATGAATTATCCGGAACAGGGACTGGATCAACTGCCCGCCACAGCCGCGGCGGGTACCCGTAATGGAGCGATAGTCGACGATGCTTGAACGAGAACTCACCGTGAGCAACCGCCTGGGCCTGCACGCCCGGGCCACCGCCAAGCTGGTGCAGACCCTGGCGCCGTTCCGCTGCAACGTGACCATGGCCGCCAAGGGCCGTGAGATCAACGCCAAGAGCATCATGGGCGTGATGCTGCTGGCCGCCGGCCAGGGCACCCCGGTCACCGTGCGCATCAGCGGCGAGGACGAAGCTGCTGCGATGGAGGCGGTGGTCGGCCTGTTCGAACGCCGTTTCGACGAGGACAGCTGAGCGTGCCACGCGCACGCGCCGGCCAGCCCCCTTCCGGCCAACGGCCGGTACTGCTGCTGGCCGGCCATGGTGCCGCCCGCGGCACGGCAATGGGCCGCGCCCGCGTGCGACTCCCGCATGCATTGGAAGTGGCCGAGCAGCGCGTTGCGGCCAACCAGGTCGAGGCCGAGCTGGCCCGCCTGCATCGCGCGGTGGATGCCGCACGCACGGAGATGCACGAACTGCGCCAGCGCCTGCATGGAGCGCTGAACCAGGAAGTGGGTGAGTTCCTCGACCTGCATGCGCTGCTGCTGGACGATCCCGAGCTGCTGTATGGCCTGGACGAACTGATTCGCAGCGGACCGTACAGCGCCGGCTATGCATTGCGCCTGCAGCGCGACCGCCTGGCCAAGGTCTTCGACGGGATGGACGATGCCTACCTGAAGAGCCGCATGGACGACCTCGACCATGTGATCGGCCGCATCCATGCCTTCCTGCAGCCCGAACGCCCGCCGGCGGTGAAAGGCCTGGCCGGCGAGATCCTGGTCTGCGACAACATCGCGCCCTCCGAACTGGCACAGCTGCAGGCACAGGGTGTGGTCGGCATCGTCACCGCTGCCGGCAGCGCGCTCTCGCACAGCGCGATCCTTGCGCGCAGCCTGCACCTGCCCTTGATCGTCAACGTGCCGCAGCTGCTCAGCCGCATCGCCGATGGCGACGTGCTGATCATCGATGGCGCCGACGGCAGCATCACCGCCAATCCGCAGGCCGACAATCTGCGCGACTACCGCGCGCGACTGAAGGAACATGCACGCGAACAGCGCGAGCTTGGCCGCCTGCGCAGCAAGCCCAGCCGCACCCGCGACCAGGTCGACATCGCTCTGCTGGCCAATGCCGAATCGCTGGAGGACGTAACCCAGGCACATGCGCTGGGCGCCCACGGCCTCGGCCTGTACCGCACCGAATTCCTGTTCCTGCAGCGCAACGAGCTGCCGGACGAAGAAGAACAGTTCCAGACCTACCGCGATGCCGCCCTGGGCATGAGCGGACGACCGGTGACCATCCGCACCCTCGACCTGGGTGCGGACAAGGCTGATCGCACCGGCCTGACCCTGAGCAACGAAGAAAACCCAGCGCTCGGCCTGCGCGGCGTACGCCTGTCGCTGGCACGGCCGAAGGTGGCCGACACCCAGCTGCGCGCGATCCTGCGCGCCTCGGCCTACGGCAAGCTGCGGGTGCTGGTGCCCATGGTCAGCACCCGTGAGGAACTGCTGGCAGTGCGCCGGCGCATGCTCAAGCTGACCGAGCAGCTGCGCGGCGAAGGCCACATGGTGTCCGACCACGTGCCACTGGGCGCGATGATCGAAGTTCCTGCGGCTGCGCTGGCCCTGGAAAGCTTCATCGACCTGGTCGATTTCCTGTCGATCGGCACCAATGACCTGGTGCAGTACCTGCTGGCGGCCGACCGCAACAATGAAGCACTGGGCGAGCTGTATTCGCCGTTGCACCCGGCGGTACTGCGGCTGCTGCAGATGGTGATCGAGACCGGCGCGCGCCACCGCATCCCGGTAGCGGTCTGTGGCGAGATGGCCGGCGATGCGCGGATGACCCCGCTGCTGCTGGCACTGGGCCTGACCGAATTCAGCCTGCATCCCGGCACGTTGCTGGAGGTACGCCGCGCAATCCGCGAAGCCGACCTCGGTGCGCTGCGCGCCCGCGCACCGAAGCTGCTGGGCATGCGTGACCGCCGCGGTATCGAGCGCTGGCTGGCGTTGGTGGCGGACGCGTCCTGATTTCCGCGCTACGCGCTCGCCGGGCATGGCCCGGCGCTACCGCCGCGCGCCACCCTTGGTAGCGCCGGGCCATGCCAGGCGGAACATGTGGCCCCCGGTGGCCGTAGGCCAGCGGGGTATGCGTTGAAACATCCCCTTGCGATAATGACGCGCTGAACACCCCTGTTGCCGCATCCTTGCCGGGATCGCGGCTTTTCTTATCCCCGCGGGAGCTGCGATGGCTGAAGCTGTACGCCACGACAAGACTGCGCGCCAACTGCGGATGCTGTCCGATGCACTGGACAGCGGCCGGCTGGGCCCGGTGCGTCGCCTGGTCAACACCCTGGCCCCGGCCGAGATCGGCAACCTGCTCGAGTCGCTGCCGCCGGGCAAGCGCGAGGTGGTGTGGGGCCTGGTCGATCCGGAAGATGACGGCGAGGTACTGGTCCACGTCGGCGACGACGTGCGCGAAAGCCTGCTCGCGGACATGGACCCGGACGAGATCATCGCCGCGGTCGAAGACCTGGACATCGACGATCTGGCCGACCTGGTCGAAGACCTGCCGGACACGGTCATCGACGAAGTCCTCAAGTCGATGGACCGCGAGAACCGCGAGCGCCTGGAACAGGTGCTGTCCTATCCCGAGGACAGTGCCGGCCGCCTGATGAACCCGGACGTGGTGACCGTGCGCGCCGACGTCAATGTCGACGTCGTGCTGCGTTACCTGCGCCTGCGCGGTGAACTGCCCGACCA
The DNA here is from genome assembly GCF_030291095.1 of Stenotrophomonas sp. 59. NCBI lineage: Bacteria > Pseudomonadati > Pseudomonadota > Gammaproteobacteria > Lysobacterales > Lysobacteraceae > Stenotrophomonas > Stenotrophomonas sp. 59. The sequence goes on along the minus strand of NZ_CP127408.1, from coordinate 1,107,411 downwards.
CACCGACCATCTGTTCGTGGTCAGCCGCCGCCACCAGTACCTCGGCCGCGTGTCGCTGGCGGCACTGGTGACCCACGAGGACACCACCCCGATCAACCGCCTGATCGACGACGAGCAGCCAGCCATCGACGTCGGCGAGAGCGACCAGGAAGTCGCCCGCCAGTTCTCCGACCATGACTGGATCTCCGCGCCGGTGGTGGACGACAACAACATCCTGATCGGCCGCATCACCATCGATGACGTGGTCGACATCATCCGCGGCCAGGCCGAGCACCAGGCGCTGGGCGCCGCCGGCCTGGACGAGGACGAGGATCTGTTCAGCCCGGTCTGGCGCGCAATGCGCCGCCGCCTGATGTGGCTGTCGGTGAACCTGTGCACGGCCTTCCTGGCCTCCAGCGTGGTCGGCCATTTCGAAGGCACCATCGACAAACTGGTGGCGCTGGCGGTGCTGATGCCGATCGTCGCCGGCCTCGGCGGCAACGCCGGTACCCAGGTGCTGGCACTGATGGTGCGCGGCCTGGCGCTGGGCCAGGTGGGCGCATCCAACGCCCGCACCCTGCTGTGGAAGGAAGTCCGGGTCGCGCTGCTGAACGGCGTGATGCTGGGTTCGGTGCTGGGCCTGATCGTGCTGGCCTGGTTCCACTCGCCCGGGTTGTCGGCAGTCATTGCCATCGCGCTGACCTGCAACCTGCTGTTCGCCGCACTGGCCGGCGTGCTGGTGCCACTGACCCTGAAGCGCTTCGGCTTCGACCCGGCGCTGGCCAGCGGCATCTTCCTGACCGCCGTGACCGACTCGATGGGCTTCTTCACCTTCCTCGGCCTGGCCACCCTGGTGCTGCTGCACTGACCGCCCCAAGGGTCGGATCCCCGCTGCGCGGGGCTCTGCCCCATTCCCACTGGAACATCCCATGGCAACAACAATCGAAAACTACTTCCAGCCCGGCTGGCGCGACCAGCAGCACACCTGCCCGGCCTGCGAATGGAAGGGCAGCTCGCGCGCCATGGAAATGGAACTGGACGAAGACGCCACCGAGTACGACTGCCCGGTCTGCGAGAACCCGTTGCTGGTAGTGCTGCACCCGGATTTGGCGCAGGTGCAGGCCGCCGCCGCCGAAGGCAATGCCGAAGCACGGGAGCAGCTGGAGATCATCGCCAGCTTCCCACGGCCGGAGTGACGCGGCGCATGATGCCGCGTTGACGGCGGCGGACTACGATGCAGCTGACCCTACCGCCTCGGGAAGTCCCATGGTCCGTTCGATGTCGCGCTGGCTACCGCTGCTGGCCGTACTGATGATTTCCGGTTGCGCCTCGGTGCCGGACAGCGCGCGCGGGCATTTCGAGGGCCGCGCGGTGAAGGTGGATGGCGAAACCGCCTACTACCAGGTCTTCATTCCTGCCGGCGTCCGCGCCTCCGCCCCGGGCAGCGCAGCCACGCAGGGCGGGCCTCCGGTCATCCTGTTCCTGCACGGCTCGGGCGAGCGCGGCGCCGATGGCGTCAAGCAGACCTACTCGGGACTGGGCCCCTATCTGCGCGAGCACCCGGACTTCCCGGCCCTGGTGGTGTTTCCGCAGGCACCGCGCCATTCCGAATGGAGCGGCCGCAACAACCGCATGGCGCTGGCCGCACTGGACGCGATCGTCGACGAATTCGGCGCCGACCCGGCACGGCAGTACCTGACCGGCATGTCGATGGGCGGTTATGGCAGCTGGAACATCGGCCTGGACGACCCGCATCGTTTTGCCGCGATCGTACCGGTATGCGGTGCCGTGTTCGCACCGCGCGCGAAGCGACCGACCCTGTTCGTCGAGCAGGTCGCGCAGGAGTCAGATCCGTATGCGGTGATCGCGCAACGCCTGCGGCACACACCGATCTGGATCTTCCACGGCGCACTGGACGATGTGGTGCCGCCGGACGACGACCGCCGGCTGCACAGCGCCTTCCTGGCCACCAATGCGCGCGACGTGCGCTATACCGAGTACCCCGACGGCAACCACAACGCCTGGGACGCCACCTACGCAGACCCGGCGATGTGGGATTGGCTGTTCAAGCAGAAGCGCTGAGCCACAGCCCCTGGTAGCTGCCAACCTTGGTTGGCATTGACTGCTCTGGTAGTTGCCAACCTTGGTTGGCACTGGCCTACCTGAAACCAATCCATTCCCCGATGTTCACTGGAAGCACGCCCGTCCATGCTTGCTCCATGCAGAACATACGTCTCCTGCTCGGTCGTCGCTCCAGCATCGGCCTCAGCTATATCCTCACCACCGTCGTCCATGACCGCGCACCGCTCTTCACCAACGCCGCAGCGGCCGCCTTGGCAATGCGCGAATTCCAGCGACTGGATCAGGAAGGCTTCACCCGCTCGATTGCCTACGTGGTCATGCCCGACCACATCCACTGGCTAGTCGAACTGCGCGCGGGGACGCTGGAAACCGTCATGAAGCGCTTCAAGTCGCGCACAGCCCAGCAGGTAAATCGCTTGCTGGGGCGGATCGGGCGCTTCTGGCAGGCGTGCTATCACGACCATGCGATCCGCTCTGACGAATCGTTGCACCGGCATGCGATGTACCTGATGGGAAATCCGATCAGGGCCGGGCTGACGACGCGGCTGGGGCAATATCCCCATGCATGGTGCGAATGGGAGCTCGGGGCCTCGTGTGATCGGCCAGATGACATGAGCACCATCGGATAGTGCCAACCAAGGTTGGCATCTACCAAAGCAGTGGGTGTCAACCAAGGTTGACACCTACCAAGCGGGGCATCAGCCCAGCAGGGTTTCCAGCACGGCCATGCGCACGGCGACGCCGTTGGCGACCTGGCGCAGTACCCACGACTGCGGGCCGTCGGCCACCTCGTCGGTCACTTCCACGCCGCGGTTGATCGGGCCCGGGTGCAGCACCGCCGCATCCTTGCCGGCGCGTGCCAAGCGCTCATTGGTCAGGCCGTACTGCGCGTGGTACTGCTCCAGCGACGGCACCAGGCCTTCTTCCATGCGCTCGCGCTGCAGGCGCAGCATCATCAGCGCGTCGACGCCTTCCAGCATCGCATCGAAATCATCGCCGACCACGCAGCCCTTCAAGGTCTCGTCGTCCGGCAGCAGCGACTGCGGACCGCACACGCGGATTTCGCCCACGCCCAGCGTGCGCAGCGCATGCAGATCGGTGCGGGCCACGCGCGAGTGCTTCACGTCGCCGACGATCACCACCTTCAGCTTCGAGAAATCCGGGCCCTTGGCCTGGCGCAGGGTCAGCATGTCCAGCAGGCCCTGGGTCGGGTGCGAACTGCGGCCGTCACCGGCGTTGATCAGCGCAGTGCCCTCGCCCGCCGCTTCGGCCAGTGCGGCCACGGCACCGTCATCGGGGTGGCGCACCACGAAGCCACGCACGCCCATCGCTTCCAGGTTGCGCAGCGTGTCGCAGGCGGTTTCACCCTTGCGCGTGGACGAGGTCGAGGCATCGAAGTTCAGCACGTCGGCGCCCAGGCGCTGCGCGGCCAGCTGGAACGAGCTGCGGGTGCGCGTGGACGGTTCGAAGAACAGCGTGCACACCGCCGAACCGGCCAGTACATGACGCTTGTTGCCGACGCGACCGACCGCGGCATCGCGGATCTGCCCTGCCCGGTCGAGCAGCTGCAACAGGGTTTCGCGCGGCAGGCCCTCCAGGGTCAGCAGGTGGCGCAGGCGTCCGGAGGCATCGATTTGCTGGGCAGTCATGGCGGGAGTCGGGCAGTCAGGGGATGGGGGTGGCGTCGTCCGGCGACGACAGCCAGCGGTCGATGATCACCGCCGCGGCCACGGCATCGAGGGCGGCCGCATCTCGGCGGCGCTTGCGCCCTTCGGCGCGCTCGACGGCGAAGCGGCGGGCGGCCTCGACCGAGCTGGAACGCTCGTCGATCATCACCACGGGCAGCTTGAAGCGTTCCCGCAGCTGGCGGGCGAAGCCCTGCGCGCGCTTGCGGTTGGGCTGGTCCTGGCCGTCCAGGGTCAGCGGGTCGCCGACGACCAGGCCATCGGGCTTCCATTCCTTGAGCAGGCGCTCGATCGCGGTCCAGTCCGGGCCGTTGCCGTGCACATCGACCACCGCCACCGCGCGCGCATGCGCCGCGAACGCACTGCCGATGGCCACGCCGATCCGTCGCGAGCCGACATCGAAACCCAGAACGGTGCCGTCACGGCGGATCGCCGGGGCAGGAGATATCGGTGCGGGCGCGGCCGGCTCAGACATGGCCGCTGTAATCCGTCAGCCGGAACAGGTCCACGCCGATACGCGAGGCCGCACCCTGCCAGCGCTGCTCCAGTGGCAGCTGGAACACCAGCTCGGCGTCGGCCGGCACGGTCAGCCAGCTGTTCTCGGACAGCTCGCTTTCCAGCTGCCCTGCGCCCCAGCCGGCACAGCCGAGGGTAACCACGGCGTTGGCCGGGCCTTCGCCGCGCGCCATCGCTTCGAGGATGTCGCGCGAGGTGGTCAGGTACAGGCCATCGCCCACGGTCAGGCTGGAATCCCACGCCCGCGCGTCGTCATGGATGACGAAGCCGCGCTCGGGATGCACCGGGCCGCCGTTGAGCACCATGCGCGCCTGCAGGTCGCCATCACCGGTGGTGATGTCCATCTGCGCAAGCACTTCACCCAGCGTGTACTCGGACGGCTGGTTGACCAGCACACCCATCGCCCCGTTCTCGTCGTGCTGGCAGATCAGCGCGACGCTGCGGGCAAAGGTCGCGTCGAGCAGCGACGGCAGCGCGACGAGCAGGTGATCGGCAAGGGAGGTCGGCGTTACAGGCATGGCCCCATTCTAGCGGCTGGGCGCGCCGGGCGCCTCCACCCGGCGGTCACGGCGCGCATAATGACGTCCCACCGTGCAGGAGTTCGACGTGTCCGGTTACTGCCTTATCGCTCCGGGCCATCCGGTGCACGACTACTACCACGCCAACGAATACGGCTTCCCGCAGCGTGACGAGCGCGAACTGTTCGAACGGCTGGTGCTGGAAATCAACCAGGCCGGCCTGAGCTGGGAAACGATCCTGAAGAAGCGCGAGGGCTTCCGCGCAGCCTATGACGGTTTCGATGTGGACCGCGTGGCAGCCTACGCCGAGCAGGACATTGAACGCCTGCTGTCGGACGCCGGCATCATCCGCAACCGGCTGAAGGTGCTGGCGGCGATCCACAACGCGCAGGTGATCCAGCAGCTGCGTGCCAGCCATGGCAGCTTCGCGGCGTGGCTGGATGCGCACCACCCGCGCAGCAAGGCCGACTGGGTGAAGCTGTTCAAGAAGACGTTCCGCTTCACCGGCGGCGAGATCACCGGCGAGTTCCTGATGAGCCTGGGCTACCTGCCGGGGGCGCATGCTGCGGACTGCCCGGTGCATGCGCGGCTGCTGACGCTGGCCCCGCCATGGGTGCAGGTGGCTGGCCGCTGATGCAAATCCGCCGGGCATGGCCCGGCGCTGCCACGTGGTGGTTCCGGTAGCGCCGGGACATGCCCGGCGAACGCGATCACACCCCCATGTAACGGCCCGGGCGGTGGTTGAACATCAGCACCAGGCTGAGCACCACCGCGCCGATGGCCGAGTACAGCACCTTCGACGGCGACAGCACGAAGAACGCGGCCACCATCAGGCAGGCGTCGTAGGACATCTGCACCTTGCCCGCGCTCCAGCCGCGGGTGCGCTGCAGGTACACCGCCAGGATGCCGATGCCACCAAGGCTGGCACGGTGGCGGATGAAGAACAGGATGCCCAGGCCGGACAACGCGCCACCGACGATCGCCGAATACAGCGGATGGATGTGCGAGAAGTCGATCCAGCGTGGCAACAGGTCGGTCAGCACGCCACAGGCGGTGACCGCGGCAAAGGTCTTCAGGGTGAATTCCCAGCCCATGCGCCGCAGCGCCACCCAGTAGAACGGCAGGTTGACCAGCACGAACACCACGCCGAAGTTCCAGTCCAGCGCGTAATGCAGCAGGAAGGCCATGCCGGCCATGCCGCCGATCATCAGCCCGCTCTTGGCGAAGATGGCCAGGCCCAGCGAGGCCACCATCGTGGCCAGCACCATGCCCTGCACATCCTCGGCGATCGAGTGGCGCAGCGCTTTTTCGTCGGCGGTGGTACCAGCGCTGTCGGGCGGCGGGGTCAGCGGACCGGCGGTGACCAGGTGGCCGTCAGCGTCGTCGCACGGCGCCGGGCCATGGGAGGGAAGGGACATACAGGTGGGGGAACAGCAGGTGGGGAGCGCTATTAGACACGATCCGCATGACAGTTGCAGATGAAATCGTTCAGCTGAATGCGTCCCACCCTGCCCTCCGCCTGCCGCCGGTCACCCCTTGCCGGCCAGGTGGTGCGCCACCAGCGCATTGGCGTGGCCATGGCCCAGCTCGTGCTCGCTCTTCAGGAAGCTGACCAGTTCCATGTGCTTGAGCCCCTTCTTCTTCGACAGCAGGCCGAACCAGTGCGCCACCGGTTGGCCGTAGGTCTTCTCGATGGAGGGGAAGTACGAGGCCGGGCCTTTCGGCTTGGTATCAGTGCTCATGTGCAGCTCACGTTGAAGTCATTCATTCGACGAACCACAGTCCCTGAAATCGACATCCCCACACGTCTACACAGAATGGGGTCGGAGCCGTTCCAACAGCTCGCGGGAAACTGTCGAAGGCGGGGTGGCTCAGGTTGCGGGGGACGGCGCAAGTACGTCCATGTAGCCTCGGTCGCGCCATCCATGGCGCTCACGCCCCCGCAACCTGAGCCACCCCGCCTCCCACAGGAAGCCAGCTTTTGACGTTGCCGTTGACGTTGATTCGGCGGGTGCCGGGCGCAGCCCGGCCGTATCATTCCCGCATGCCACGTGAAAACCTCAACGACCTGCAGGCCTTCGTCCACGTCGCCCGCGCGGGCAGCTTCACCAAGGCCGCCGCCCAGTTGGGTGTCTCCCAGTCTGCGCTCAGCCATGCCATGCGCGGCCTGGAGCAGCGCCTTGGCGTGCGCCTGCTGACCCGCACCACGCGCAGCGTGTCCACCACCGAAGCCGGCGCCCACCTGCTGGAAACGCTCGCCCCTCGCCTGGCCGAGATCGAGGATGGGCTGGCCGCGCTGGCCGAATACCGCGAGCGCCCGGCTGGAACCATCCGCATCAATGCCACCGGCCATGCCGCCGAATACATCGCCTGGCCACGGCTGGCGCCGCTGCTGCAGCAGTATCCGGACCTCAAGGTGGAGCTGACCGCCGACTACGGGCTGGCCGACATCGTCGCCGAGCGCTACGACATCGGCATCCGCCTGGGGGAGCGGCTGGCCCGCGACATGGTCGCCGTGCCGGTCAGCCCGCCGCTGCGCATGCGCGTGGTCGGCGCCCCCACTTACTTCCGCCAGCACGTGGTGCCTCGGCACCCGGACGACCTGGCCGCGCACAACTGCGTGACCCTGCGCCTGCCCACCCATGGCGGGCTGATGCCGTGGGATTTCGGCCAGGACGGCAACGAACTGAGCGTGCGGGTGAGCGGTCAGTGGATCTTCAACAGCATGGGCATGACCCGCGCCGCCGCGCTGGCGGGCAGCGGGCTGGCGTGGCTGCCGGAAGACCAGGTGCAGCCGATGCTGGAGGATGGGCGACTGCAGTCGGTGCTGGACGACTGGTGCCCGCACTTTGATGGCTATTACGCGTACTACCCGTCGCGCCGGCATGTAACGGTGGCGATGCGCACGGTGCTGGCCGCGCTGCGTGGGCCGATGAAGGACTGAGCTGGGGAGTGCGGACCAACGGTCCGCACCCACCACACTCTGCACCCACCCGAGGCAGGATGGCGCGGTGATCAGCCCTTCGCCTGCGCCGCACGCTGTGCGTTGTAGCGCTCGCCGACGATCGACACCTCATCCAGCGCCTGCGCGATGCGCTGCAGTTCCTCCGGCGCCAGCTGCAGCTCGGCCGCGCCCAGGTTCTCTTCCAGGCGATGGATTTTGGTGGTGCCCGGAATCGGCACGATCCACGGCGCCTGTGCCAGCAGCCAGGCCAGTGCCACCTGTGCCGGGGTCGCACCGCGTGCAGCGGCAATCGTGCTGATGCGGTCCACAAGCGCCTGGTTGGCGCGACGCGCTTCCACTTCGAAACGCGGCACGGTGTTGCGGAAATCGTTGGCGTCGAAGGTGGTGTCGGCGTTGATCGCGCCGGTCAGGAAACCACGGCCGAGCGGGCTGAACGGCACGAAGCCGATCCCCAGTTCCTGCAGCGTCGGCAGCAGCTCGCGCTCCGGTTCGCGCCACCACAGCGAGTACTCGCTCTGCACGGCGGTAACCGGCTGCACTGCATGCGCGCGGCGTACGGTAGCGGCGCTGGCCTCGGACAGGCCGAAGTGGCCGACCTTGCCCTCGGCGATCAGGTCGCGCACGGTGCCGGCCACATCCTCGATCGGCACGTTCGGGTCGACACGGTGCTGGTAGAACAGGTCGATATGATCGGTGCGCAGGCGCTTGAGGCTGGCCTCGGCCACCGCGCGGATGTTCTGCGGGCGGCTGTCCAGGCCGGTATCAACGCGCGCGTCCTTGAAGCCGAACTTGGTGGCGATCACCAGTTTGTCGCGGTACGGCGCCAGCGCCTCGCCGAGCAGGTCTTCATTGGTGTACGGGCCATACACTTCGGCGGTGTCGAAGAAGGTCACGCCGCGTTCGACGGCGGCGTGCAGCAGGGCGATGCCCTGGCTGCGCTCGACCGGCTGGCCGTAGCCGTGGCTCAAGCCCATGCAGCCCAGGCCCAGGGCGGAAACCTTCAGGCCACTGCGGCCAAGTTCACGTGTCTGCATCGTCATGCTCCAGAGGGGGAGCACTGACGATACGCCTGCAATGGCAATGGATTGAACCGACTGGATGGCAGTCGGTCATGACTGGAATTCATCAATCGCCCGCGCGCCCTGTAGAGTCGACTGTCAGTCGACTGCTCTTCCACCGGCCGCGAAAATCCCGCGCTGCGCGCGATAGTCGACTGACAGTCGACTCTACAGATCAGCAGGTCACCGGATCTCCGAGCCCCACGCGTGTAGAGTCGACTGTCAGTCGACTGCTCCACCAACAGCCAGCAAAATCCCGCGCTGCGCGCGATAGTCGACTGACAGTCGACTGCTCCACCAACAGCCAGGAGAATCCCGCGCTGCGCGCGATAGTCGACTGACAGTCGACTCTACAGGTCGGCGGATCACCGGATCTCGGAGATCTCCACGCCATCCAACCCCTGCGACAGGGTGCGTGCGTCGCCGCCCTGGCTGAGCTTGATGCGCAGGCGCACTTCGTTCTGCGAATCGGCGTAGCGCAGCGCGTCTTCATAGCTGATCTCGCCGGCCTGGTACAGTTCGAACAGGCTCTGGTCGAAGGTCTTCATGCCCAGCTGGACCGAGTCCTTCATCACTTCCTTCAGCTTGTGGATCTCGCCGTCGCGGATGTAGTCCTGCACCAGCGGCGTGCCGAGCAGGATCTCCATGGCGACCTTGCGCGAACGGCCATCGGGCGACGGCACCAGCTGCTGCGCGACCACGCCCTTGAGGTTCAGCGACAGGTCCATCAGCAGCTGGTTGCGGCGATCTTCCGGGAAGAAGTTGACGATGCGGTCCATCGCCTGGTTGGCGTTGTTGGCATGCAGGGTGCACAGCACCAGGTGACCGGTCTCGGCGAACGCGATGGCGTGGTCCATGCCTTCGCGCGTACGCACCTCACCAATCATGATCACGTCCGGCGCCTGGCGCAGGGTGTTCTTCAGCGCGGCTTCCCAGCTGTCGGTATCGATGCCGACCTCACGCTGGGTGATGATGCAGCCTTCGTGCTTGTGCACGAACTCGATCGGATCTTCGATGGTGATGATGTGGCCGGTCGAGTTCTGGTTGCGGTAGCCGATCATCGCCGCCAGCGAGGTCGATTTACCGGTACCGGTGGCGCCGACAAACAGGATGATGCCGCGCTTGGTCATTGCCAGCGTCTTGATGATCGGCGGCAGGCTCAGTTCTTCCACGGTCGGAATGCGCGTCTCGATGCGACGCAGCACCATGCCGACCTGGTTGCGCTGGTAGAAGCAGCTGACACGGAAGCGGCCGACACCGGACAGGCCGATGGCGAAGTTGCACTCGTGGGTCTTCTCGAATTCCTCGCGCTGCGCCGGGGTCATCACGTTGAGGACCAGGTCGCGGCTCTGCTGGGGCGTCAGCGGGGTCTGCGTGATTGGCGAGATCTTGCCGTTGACCTTCATCGCCGGCGGCATGCCGGCGGTGATGAACAGGTCCGAGGCGCGCTGGTGCGCCATCAGCTTGAGGAATGAAGTGAAATCAATGGTGGTCGCGGTGGTGTTCACGGCGGGCTCCCGGAAAGCGGTTTACCAGGTAACGGTCGGTGGAGGAAACAACACGGAGCGGCCGCGCCATTGCGCGCCGCCCGTCGCTGCCCCGCCTTACTCGAACAGGCGCTTGTCCTTGGCGTACTCGCGGGCCTGGTTGCGGGTGATCAGGCTGCGCTTGACCAGGTCCTGCAGGTGCTGGTCCAGGGTCATCATGCCGTACTGCTGGCCGGTCTGGATGGCCGAATACATCTGCGCCACCTTGTCCTCGCGGATCAGGTTTCGGATGGCCGGGGTGCCGACCATGATTTCCCACGCTGCGGTACGGCCGCCGCCGACCTTCTTCAGCAGCGCCTGAGAGATCACCGCACGCAGCGACTCGGACAGCATCGAGCGCACCATCGGCTTTTCGCCGGCGGGGAACACGTCGATGATGCGGTCGATGGTCTTCGCCGCCGAGCTGGTGTGCAGGGTGCCGAACACCAGGTGGCCGGTTTCCGCGGCGGTCAGTGCCAGGCGGATGGTTTCCAGGTCACGAAGTTCGCCGACCAGGATGATGTCCGGGTCCTCACGCAGCGCAGAACGCAGCGCTTCATTGAAGCCGTGCGTGTCGCGGTGCACTTCGCGCTGGTTGATCAGGCACTTCTGCGAGGTGTGCACGAATTCGATCGGATCCTCGACGGTGAGGATGTGGCCGTATTCGTTCTTGTTGATGTAGTCGATCATCGCCGCCAGCGTGGTCGACTTGCCCGAGCCGGTCGGCCCGGTCACCAGGATCAGGCCCTGCGGCTGCTGGATCACCTCGCGGAACAGCGGCGGGCAGGCCAGGTCCTCGAGGGTGAGCACCTCGGACGGAATGGTACGGAACACCGCACCGGCGCCGCGGTTCTGGTTGAAGGCGTTCACTCGGAAGCGCGCCAGCGACGGAATCTCGAAGGAGAAGTCCACTTCGAGGAATTCCTCGTAATCGCGGCGCTGCTTGTCGGACATGATGTCGTACACCAGCGCATGGACCTGCTTGTGGTCCAGGGCTGGAATGTTGATCCGGCGAACGTCGCCGTCCACGCGGATCATCGGCGGCAGGCCTGCGGACAGGTGCAGGTCGGACGCTTTGTTCTTTACGGAAAACGCCAGCAGTTCGGCGATATCCATGAGCGGCTACTCCCCAATAACGGCTTCGACTGGAAGGATCTTTCCCCGGGCGGCAGTATAGCCTCCTGATTCAACGGAACGCGTTACGTGGCCACTCCCCTGCCCCAGATCCTGAGCAACCTGCATGCCGCCGCCGAGGCCGCTGGCAGGCCCGACCCACGCCTGCTGGCGGTGTCCAAGACCCAGCCGGCCGAGGCCGTGGCCGCGCTGGCCGCGCAGGGCCAGCACGCCTTCGGCGAGAACTACGTGCAGGAAGCGCTGGCCAAGATGCAGGCGCTGCAGCACCTGGCGCTGGAATGGCACCTGATCGGCCACCTGCAGTCGAACAAGGCCGAGGCCGTGGCCAGCCATTTCGACTGGGTGCAGAGCGTGGACCGGCCCAAGCTGGTGACCGCGCTGGCGCGTCATCGTCCGGCCGCGCGTGGCCCGCTGAACGTTCTGATCCAGGTCAACATCGACGACGAATCAAGCAAGCACGGCTGTGCGCCGGAACAGGTGCAGGCACTGGCCAGCGCGATTGCCGCCGAACCCCACCTGCGCCTGCGTGGCCTGATGGCGATTCCCGCGCCGTGGCCCGAGGCCGAGCGTCGCCGCGATGCGTTCGTGCGCATGCGCACACTTTTCCAGTCACTGGCGGCCCAGCACCCGCAGGTGGACACCCTGTCGATGGGCATGAGCGGCGACTACGCTGAAGCCATCGCCGAGGGGGCCACCCTGGTGCGCATCGGTACCGCACTGTTCGGCGCACGCCCGCGCCCAGCCTGATTTTCCGAGGAGATTTCCATGGCAGCTGATTCCATCACCTTCATCGGCGGCGGCAACATGGCGCGCAGCCTGATCGCCGGCCTGATCCGCCAGGGCACACCCGCCGCGCACATCCACGTCGCCGAACCGGTGGCCGAACTGCGCCAGGCATTGGCCGCCGACTTCGGCGTGCAGGTGCATGACAACGCGGTTGATGCCGCTGCGCAGGGCAGCACCTGGCTGCTGGCGGTGAAGCCGCAGGTACTGCGCGAGGTCTGTCAGTCGCTGCAGGCGCTGGCACAGGCGAACCAGCCGCTGGTGGTATCGATTGCCGCGGGCATCACCAGCACGCAACTGGAACGCTGGCTGGGCGGCAACCTGCCGGTGGTGCGCGCGATGCCCAACACCCCTGCCCTGCTCGGCGCCGGTGTGACCGGCCTGTTCGCAACGCCTTCGGTGGATGCGCAGCAGCACGCACAGGCCGAGAAGGTGTTGGCCAGCGCAGGCCGCACCGTGTGGATCGACAGCGAAGCACTGATGGATTCGGTCACCGCCGTCTCCGGCAGCGGACCGGCCTACGTGTTCCTGCTGGCCGAAGCGATGGAAACTGCAGGTATCGCCCAGGGCCTGCCGCCCGACGCCGCGCGCACGCTGGTGGTGCAGACTCTGCTGGGTGCCTCGCGCATGCTGGATGAGGCCGGTGAAAGTCCGGCAGAACTGCGCCGCCGCGTGACCTCACCGAACGGAACCACCCAGGCCGCGATCGAGAGCTTCCAGGCCGGTGGTTTCGAGGCGCTGGTGGACACCGCGCTGCGCGCCGCGCAGGTGCGTGGACAGGAATTGTCTGCGGCGAACGATTGATCCCCAGGGGTCAGATCCCTTTGCGGAGGCAAAGGGATCTGACCCCATCTACCGCCCCAAAGTGGTCATGACGAAATCGACGAAGCACTGCAACCGCGGGCGCGGCCGTCGATCAGGCAGGTAGATCAGGTGCATCGGCCGCGGTTCGGGCAGGTAGTCGCGCAGCAGCGGCTTCAGGCGCCCGGCCGCGATCTCGCCCGCCAGCAACGCGGTCGGTTGCAGCACCAACCCTGCTCCGGCCACCGCAGCTTCGCGCAACGCGAAACCATCATTGCAGGTCAGGCGCGCTTCCCAGTCCACCTGTTCACCGTTGGCCAACTGCCAGCCGTGACCACCTCGCCAGGCCAGATGACTCAGGCAGTCATGCCCTTCCAGATCGGCGGGTGTGCGCGGCGTGCCGCGCCGGCGCAGGTACGCGGGCGCCGCGCACAGGCTCATCGCGTACGGCGGCAGCGGCCGCGCCACCACTTCCTGCGACGGCAGCGGACCCACCCGGATCGCCACGTCGAAACCCTCCTCGATCAGGTCCACGCGGCGGTTGCTCAGGTCCAGCTCGATGTTCAACTGCGGCTGCGCGCGCAACAGCGTGGCCAGCTGCGGAGCCAGCACGCAGGAACCCCAGGTGGTTGGCGCGCTGACCCGTAGCAGGCCACGCGGCTGTATCTGCAGGCCGGCCACATCCGCCTCGGCCTGCTGCACCTGCTCCAGCACCTGCCGGCAACCGGCCAGGTAGGCCTCGCCAGCTTCGGTCAGGCGTTGGCGGCGGGTGTTCCGCTGCAGCAAGGCCGTGCCCAGATGCGCCTCCAGCTGCTGGATGTACTTGCCGACCATCACCGCCGACACCTGCAGCTGTTCGGCAGCCCCTGCAAAGCTCCCGCGCTCGGCCACGGCGACGAAGGCCTGCATGCAGCGCAACGTATCCATTACTAATCCAGAGTTAGGAATCAGCGAATCATACGCCCCTTACCCAACCCCTTTGTAAGGGCGCAGACTGCGACCATCTCCTCGCAAGGAACGACCATGAAGATCCTCCTCGTCGGTGCCAGCGGCACCCTTGGCCAGGCAGTTGCTCGCCAGCTCGGTCAGCAGCACGAGATCCTGGCCGCCGGCCGCCGCAGCGGTGAGCTGCGCGTGGACCTGACCGACGACGCCAGCGTTGCCGAGCTGTTCGCACGCACCGGCCCGGTCGATGCAGTGATTTCCACCACCGGCTCGGTGCACTTCGGTCCGCTGCAGGCGATGACGCCGGCACAGTTCAACCTCGGCCTGCAGGACAAGCTGCTGGGGCAGGTGCGGTTGGCGCTGGCCGCGCAGCATCACCTCAATGCAGGCGGTTCGATCACCCTGACCAGCGGCATCATCAGCGCGCAGCCGATCCGCGACGGCGTCAACGCCACCGCAGTGAACACCGCACTGGAAGGCTTCGTGCGTGCGGCGGCGCTGGAGCTGTTGCCCCGTGGCCTGCGCATCAATGTAGTCAGCCCGAACGTGCTGATCGAATCGATGGCGGCCTACGGCCCCTACTTCCCGGGCTTCGAAGCCGTGAGCGCGCAGCGCGCGGCGCTGGGCTACCAGCGCGCGGTGGAAGGCATCCAGAGCGGCGAGACGATCACGGTCTGGTAAGAAAAAGGGGACGGAGGGGATTAAGTCGTTTTCGTCCGCCGGGCATGGCCCGGCGCTACCGGAAGCGCGTCCCCTTTTTCCCGGTCACTCCCAGCGCATCGGGCCGTCGCCGCGTTCGCCCAGGATGTCTTCGGGATTGGCCAGGCGGCAGCGCTGCAGCGACAGGCAGCCGCAGCCGATACAGCCGGTCAGCTCATCGCGCAGCAGCTGCAGCATGTGGATGCGCTCCTCCAGCTCGGTGCGCCAGCGCGCGGACAACTTGGCCCAATCCGCCTTGGTCGGTGCGCGGCCGTCGGGCAGGCTCTCGAAGGCTCGGCCGACCGCTTCCAATGGCATGCCCACGCGCTGCGCTACGCGGATCACCGCCAGCCGGCGCAGCACGTCGCGGCTGTAGCGGCGCTGGTTGCCCGAAGTGCGCAGGCTGCTGATCAGCCCCTTGCGCTCGTAGAAGTGCAGCGCCGAAACCGCCACGCCACTGCGCTGGGAGACTTCGCCAACGCTCAGTTCCTGGGACACCATTGCTTGACCTCAACTGCAGTTGAGGTGTCATGCTGCTATCTTCGCCGCCTGTTGACAAGCGCGGCCCGCATCTGACCCGTATGACCCCCACGCTCTCCCCCGCCAACGCCAGTTCAACGGCCGACACTTCGATCCTGTCCGCGCGCTACCGCGCCACCACCATCGGCATGGTCGCGCTGGTCGCGCTGCACGCCTTCGAGGCCTTGGCGGTGGCGGCCGCCATGCCGACCGTGGCCGTGGCACTGGACGGCCTGCGCCTGTACGCACTGGCCTTCGGCGGTACCCTGGCCACCAGCGTGATCGGCATGACCCTGGCCGGGCGCTGGGCCGACCGCCACGGGCCGGCACGACCGCTCTGGTACGGGTTGGCCTGCTTCGTGCTGGGCCTGCTGCTGGCCGGCTTTGCCATGCGCATGGGCATGCTGGTGGCAGGACGCCTGCTGCAGGGCCTGGGTGCGGGCGCGATCTCGGTCTCGCTGTACGTGATGGTCGGCCGCAGCTACCCGGAGCACCTGCGGCCGAAGGTATTCGCCGCCTTCTCGGCCGGTTGGGTGGTGCCATCGATGGTCGGCCCGGCGTTGAGCGGCCTGATCGTGCAGCACCTGGGCTGGCGCTGGGTGTTCCTGGCGGTGCCATTGCTGGCGGTTCCGGCGGCCCTGCTGCTGCGCCCCGCGCTGGCACGCATGCAGTCCAGTCCCGCCAGCACCGCCGACGATGGACGCGGCAAGGTGGTGCGCTGGGCCAGTGGTGCCTCGCTGGCCGCGTTGCTGCTGTACTTCGGCGGTCAGCAACAGGGCTTGCCTGCCCTGCTCTGCATCGGCGTGGCGCTGCTGGCGCTGCTGTTCTGCGTACATCGACTGCTTCCGTCCGGAACACTGATCCTGCGCCGTGGCCTGCCCAGCGTGATCGCGCTGCGTGGCATCGCGGCTGCCGCCTTCTTCGCCTGCGAGGCCTACCTGCCGCTGCTGCTGCAGCGCGAACGTGGCCTTTCACCCAGCTGGGCCGGTGCCGTACTCAGTCTCGGTGCGCTGGGCTGGTTCGCCGGCTCGTGGCTGCAGGGCCACCAGCAGCGTGGCTGGTCACGCCAGCAGCTGCTGCGCGCCGGCACGACGATGATGACGGTCGGCATCGCCGCCACGCTGGCAGTGCTGTTCAACGTGGTGCCACTGCCGGTGTCGCTGCTCGGCTGGGCCGTGACCGGCTTCGGCATGGGCATGATCTACGCAAGCCTGTCGGTGCTGACGCTGTCGTTGTCGGCGCCGCAGGAGCAGGGTGCCAACACCTCGGCACTGCAGCTGAGCGAGGCCCTGTCGGTGACCACCGCGCTGGCGGTCTCCGGTGCATTGTTCGCAATGTTCGTGGAAAGCGCCCCGCACACCGGCTACCTGCTGTGCCTGGCCATCACCTTCGGCCTTGCGGTGTTGGCCACGGTGATCGCGCGACGGGTGTAACGCCACCGGGCGGAATCCGCCGGGCCACGCCCGGCGAAGGCAGCGGTCAGGGTGTCCTGTCGGCTCCCACATCATCGATGTCCCGATGCAGGATGCGCCGCACTTCCAGCACCGCCTGCGGGGTCTCCTGCACGCTGTGGCCGGAGATGATCACCTTCTCCGACAGCGCGCCCGGCAGGTGCGCGCTCCAGTACGGCACCAGCCCGTCATCGGATTTCTCCACCGGCAGTTCCGGCTTGCGCTGGGCGATGATCGAGTGGTACTTCAGGCCGGCCTCGATCGGCAACTGCGCGGCGGCCTTCACGAACGGATCGCTGGCCTTGAGGTTGTCGATGCTGTTGGGGATCTTCGGCTTGGCGGTGCCATCGACCTGCTGTTCGGCCTGCGCCAGCGCCAGGAACACGTCCTCGAACTTGCCGAGGATGGTCAGCGGCAGGCGCACCAGGCGACCGATCAGGCGACCGACCTTGTTGCCGGCGATGTCGGTGCCCTGGTGTGGCGCGGCGATGAAGATCGCGCGCTCCACGTTCGGTTGCGCCTTGAAATGCAGCAGCGGACCCAGCTTGTTCTGCACCCGCTTCAGGCGTTCGCCCTTCAGGTCGTAGTTGGCCAGCAGGTCATTCCACAGCACGTCGCCCGAGTCGCTGACCAGCAGGCGCGCCAGCACGCCGCCCATGCTGTGCCCGATGTAGACCATGTCCTTCGATGCACGCGTACTGCCATTGGGATCGAAGTGCTTGAGCGTATCGTTGAACGCGTTGGCGATCTCGTAGCGGTTCAGAGCGATCGGTGCATTGGTCGGGTAATAGACCTGCCAGACCTGGAACTGCTGGCGCAGCTCGGGGTCGCCCATGATCTCGTTGGCCAGGTTCACCCAGGCTTCCGGGCTGCTGGCCAGGCCATGCAGCATGAAGATGATGCGGCGGTTCGGGTCCCACGGCTGCATCAGGTAGATGTGCGGTTCGCCGATGCCCTCGCTCATGCCGAACAGCGTGCGCAGAGATTGCCGGGCGAAACCGCTCTGCGCCAGCCACAGGCCGTAGGCCGCCGTGAAGTTGCCGGCCAGCGGCACCTGTTCGCCGTGCAGGGTGATGCGCTCGGTGGCTTCCGGCGAATAGGCGTCCAGCTCGACCCGGCGCGTGCGCATCACGTCTTCCAGGCTGCTGCCCTCGAAGCGCAGCAGCGCAGTGACGTTGATCGAGGACATCTCGCTGAACTCAGGCACCGAGTCGTCATGGCGATGGCGGCGGCCACGGCGTGCGTCGTCCTCATCCTCCTGCGGCGCCTCGGCCTTGGGGCCATCGGGTGCGATCACCGGCGCGACCAGCTTCGGCGGGTCCATCACCATCACCAGCTCGGCACCGAAGCCATCGCGGCGATAGGTGCTGCGCAGGCCGACGAAGCTGACCGTGCCAGCCGGCACCAGCTGCGCGGGAATGCTCTTCAGGTTCAGCTGCTGGTAGTTGGAGGCCAGCGACCAGCTGCCGACCGAAATCGGCTTCGTATAGTCCTCGCCGGCCAATGCAGAGGCACGCGCGCGCACGAACAGCACCACTGCCGCCTTCTCGGCCGCGTAGTTGTAGTAGTCGCGTACCTGCGTCTGCCGGTCCTCGAAAGCACGATCAGACGGAGACCGGCCGCTGTAGAACAGGTAGGCGTAGGCATAGCGCGCCGCTTCCAGCCAGGCATCCAGCGCCGCATCGCTCATCGGCGGATCACCGGCAGCGGTCTTCTTCGGGGTCAGCGCCAGCGCCGCCTTCACCCACAGTTCGGACAGCGCCGACAACCGCTGCTCGACATTGAGATCGTCGGTCATCAGCAGGGTGCTGCGACAGACCAGGAAGTCCTTCTCGCACTGCGACTCATCCAGGCCTGCCGCGCTGAGCGTCTCGCGCGCGGCCGGGCTGAGCTTGCCGGTGTTGAGCACGTCGGCACGCTTGTTGACCAGCGAATCGCTGGACTTGACCTGCTTGACGGTGACCATCGCGCAACCGCTGCTGCCCAGCAGCAGGAAGGCAGCGAACAACACCGGCAGCAGGCGCTGCCAGCGGGATGGGAAGAATCGGGTCATTACTGCGGGTCCTGCTCGGTGCCGGGCACGCCCTGGCGGATCACGGTGGAGAAGTGCGGGCCATCGCCCAGGTCCAGCGCGCGCTGGGTGATGCGGCCCTTGTCGTGCAGCTCGGCGTACGGCACGCGAGGAGTGAGCGCGCCGACCTCCTGCGCGTACTCGGCCAGGTAACCGGACAGCAGCAGGCGGTAATCCAGCGGCAGGCGCGGTGCGATGTGGCGGGCCAGGTCGAAGACGATCGTGGTGCAGTTGCTGGTCAGCGTATTGTAGAAGCCCGGCTTCGCATCCAGGTCGCGCGCCTGTTCGATGTAGGCCGCGAACAGTTCCTTCAGCTGCGTGCGGTCCATGCCATGCAGCCGGTACAGGTAGACATCCTCACCACGCGCATTGGTGCGGGTGCGGATGATGTCGGTCTCCTCCGACGCCACCAGGGTCATCTCGAACTTGCGGAAGAAGCCGCCCAGCGCCGAGAACGATTCACCGCGTTCCTTGCGGATCTCCAGAGAGAACACCACGTGGCGGCCATCCTCGAAGCCGAACGAGATCAGGGTGTGGGCGATGGCCGGGCCCATCCAGTACGACAGCACCAGGTCGGCCGAGCGCAGCTGGTCGAGGTCGTACCCGCGGCGCACCCAGTGTGCGTCGTAGTCGGTCTCGGTGCGCCAGGTGAAATCACGCACGTTGTCGAACACCACGTGGCGGCCATCGAAGGACACCACGTGCAGCCGCTGCGCGACGTCGTCGGCCCATACGCGGTCCTGGCGCGGGGTCAGCAGCAGCCACCACAGCACGGCCAGCGCCAGCGATGCGCCGAACATCAGGCCCAACCTGCGTGACCCACGGCCACGCGCGATCCGCCACGACGCCCACAGGGCAACCAGCAGCCACAGCACGGCCACGCCGGTGGCCAACCAGCCCGGCCCCGGCAACTGGTACGCCAGCAGCCCGGTCACCCACAGCGCCGCCAGCGCCATGGCACTTCCTGTCATCCAACGTCCTGCGGCGTTCACTGGCATCCTGTCGCGGTCTTGAAGCCGCATAGTTAGCCACAAGCCGGATCAGCGTGGCATCTACGGCCCGTTCAGGCAGGCCGGCGCAGGGTCGGCAGCGGCCCCTGCGGCCGCCTTCCACCACACAGGAGAAACGATGGGTATCACGTCCGTGGCCGGCGTTCCGGTCCAACCCCGGCACCGCGCCACCTGCCACTGCGGTACGGTCGAACTGCTGCTGGACCTGCCTGATGGCATCGTCGACCCGCGCCGCTGTGACTGCTCGATGTGCTGCCGACGTGGCGCCATCGCCGCCAGCGTCACCCGCGCAGGCCTGCAGGTGGTGCGCGGGCAGGACCACCTGCGGCTGTACCAGTTCAACACGCATGTGGCCGAGCACTACTTCTGCGGCGTGTGCGGCATCTACACCCACCACCGGCGTCGCTCCAACCCGGACCAGTACGGCTACAACGTGGCCTGCCTGGAGGGCATCGACCCGTTCGCACTGGGCATGATTCCGGTCAACGACGGGGTCAACCACCCCGCCGACCGCACCGCCTAGTGGCGTGTGCGCCGCGGCGGTGCGGTGACCTTCTGCCAGGGCGCCATGCCGCTGCGCCCGGCCCGCACCGGGCGTTTCAGCCAGGGGCGACGGGGCACGGCCTGCGGCTCGGCCGCGACCGGGGGAGGTGAGGGTCTGCGGCCAGGCCAGAGATGGTCGAGCAGCCACATGGCGGGTCTCCGTGGGGGACGGGGACGACCAACGCTAGCCCTGCATCGGCAAAGAACGGGTGATGGTGCTGCGGCAGTCGGATGACAGGTGGCCCCCTCAGTCCTGCGGCCGGGATCGGCCAAGGCTGCGGACCAGCACGAAGAACAGCGGCACCAGCACCACCGCCAGCAGCGTGCCGGACAGCATGCCGCCGATCACGCTCATGCCGATTTCACGTCGACTGACTGCACCCGCGCCGGTCGCCAGCGCCAACGGAATCACGCCGGCCACGAAGGCCAGCGACGTCATCACGATCGGCCGCAGGCGCAGGCGTGCGCCCTGCAGCGCAGCCTCCACCGCTGAACTGCCCGCGCGATAGCGGGCCTCGGCGAACTCCACGATCAGGATCGCATTCTTCGCCGACAGGCCGATGGTCGTGAGCAGGCCGACCTGGAAGTAGATGTCGTTGACGAAGCCCGCCGCGGTGGTCGCCAGCACCGTGCCGATGACCCCCAGTGGAATCACCAGTACCACGGCCACCGGCACCGTCCAGCTTTCATAGAGCGCAGCCAGGCACAGGAAGATGAAGGCAATCGAGGCCAGGTACAGCCACAGCGTCTGGTTGCTGGCCAGCCGCTCCTGGTAGGAGAGGCCGCTCCACTGCAGGTCGAATCCCGGCTGGTCCGCAACCAGCGCCTGCATGCGCTGCATCGCCTCGCCCGAGCTGCGTCCTTCGGCGGCACTGCCCTGGATCTGCATCGCCGGCAGACCGTTGAAGCGCTGCTGCAGCTGCGGCCCGCGCGCCCAGTGGCTGCTGGCGAAGCTGGCGAACGACGCCATCTGGCCGTTGCCACCGCGCACGTACCACTGGCCGATGTCGTCGGGCACGCTGCGGTAGGGCTGGTCGCCCTGCATGTACACACGCTTGACCCGGCCACGATCGAGGAAATCGTTGATGTAACTGCCGCCCCAGGCCGCGGACAGGGTGGAATTGATGTCAGCCTGGGACAGCCCCAGCGCACTGGCCTGCGCATGGTCGATGTCCAGCCGCAGCTCGGCCTTGTCGCCCAGGCCGTTCAGGCGCACCGAGGTGAGCCCATCGTCTTCGCCGGCCGCACGCACCACCTGTTCCTGCGCCGCCTGCAGGGCCACGCGCCCGGCGGCGCTGGTGTCCTGCATCCACAGTTCGAAGCCACTGGACTGGCCCAGTCCACGCACCGCCGGCGGCGCCAGCACATTGACCCTGGCATCGGGCAACCCGCGGAAGTAGGCATTGGCACGCGTGATGATCGCCGCAGCGGTGTTGTCGCCGGTACGCTCATCCCAGGGTTTCAGTGCGAGGAAGCCCTGTCCGGCGTTCTGGCCGGTGCCGGCATTGTTGCGGCCGACCACCACGAACACCACGTCCAGGTTCTGCTTCTCGTGCTCCATGAAGTAGCGGCTGATCTGCTCGCCCAGCGCTTCGGTACGCGCCATCGGCGTGCCCTCCGGCGTGGAGAACTGGAAGGTCACCTGGCCCTGGTCTTCCACCGGCAGGAAGCCGGTGGGCATGCGCGCGTACAGCGCAATCATGGCGACCACCAGCAGCAGGTAGAACGCCATCCAGCGCCGCGGCCGGGCGACCACGCCACCGAGCTTTCCCTGGTAGGCCAACTGGCTGCGCTCGACACCGCGGTTGAACGCCCTGAAGAAGCGGCCCTGCGGTTTCTGCGCCGAAGATGGCTTGAGCAGGGTCGCGCACAGCGCCGGGGTCAGCGTCAGCGCGACCAGCGCCGACAGCGCCATCGCAGATGCAATGGTGATCGAGAACTGGCGGTAGATGATGCCGGTGGAACCACCGAACAGGGCCATCGGCAGGAACACCGCGCCCAGCACCACGGTGATGCCGATCAGCGCGCCGGTGATCTCGCCCATCGATTTTTCGGTGGCCTCGCGTGGCGGCAGGTGCTCGTCGTGGATGATGCGTTCCACGTTCTCCACCACCACGATCGCGTCGTCGACCAGCAGGCCGATCGCCAGCACCATCGCAAACAAGGTGAGCGTGTTGATGGTGAATCCGGCGACCGCCAGCACCCCGAACGTGCCCAGCAGCACCACCGGCACCGTGATCGCGGGGATCAACGTGGCACGCAGGTTCTGCAGGAACAGGAACATCACCACGACCACCAGCACGATGGCTTCGATGAGGGTATGGATGACACCCTCGATCGAGACCCGCACGAACGGTGTGCTGTCGCGGGGATAGGCGACCTGCAGCCCGGGCGGGAACGTTGGCCGCAGGCGTTCGATCTCCTCGCGGACCGCGTCCGCGGTGGCCAGCGCGTTGGCCCCGGAGGCCAGCGTGACCGAGAAACCCGCCGCCGGATAGCCATTGAGATAGCTGCTGGTCTGGTAGTTCTCGGCACCGATCTCCACCCGTGCCACGTCGCCAAGGTGCACTGCAGCGCCGCTGGGAAGCGTGCGCAGGATGATCGCGCGGAACTGTTCGGGCGTCTGCAGGCGCGACTGGGCAGTGACGGTGGCATTCAGGCTCTGCGTTGCGCTGGATGGCAACGCCCCCAGCTCACCGGCGGTAACCTGGGTGTTCTGGGCCTGGATGGCCGTGCGCACGTCGGCCGGCATCAGGTCGTAGGCGCGCAGCTTGTGCGGGTCCAGCCACACGCGCATCGCGTACGCCGAGCCGAACACATTGATCTCGCCCACACCCGGAATGCGGCTGATCGGATCCTGCACGTTGCTGACCAGGAAGTCGGAAACGTCCACCCGTTCCATGCGCCGGCTGGTGTCATACAGCGATACCACCATCAGCGAGTCGCCCTGCGACTTCGCCACGGTCACGCCCTGCTGCTGCACTTCCTGCGGCAGCCGGTTGATGGCCTGGTTGACGCTGTTCTGCACCTGGACCTGGGCGATATCCGGATTGGCGCTCTGGTCGAACGTGACCGTGATCCGCGCCTGCCCCGATGACGAACTGGTGGAGGAGAAGTACAGCAGGTGATCGATGCCCTTGATCTGCTGCTCGATCACCTGGGTGACGCTGTCTTCCACCGTCTGCGCCGAGGCACCGGTGTAGTTGGCGGTGATGTTGACCTGCGGCGGTGCGATGTCCGGGTACTGTTCGACCGGCAGCTGGCTGACGGCGATCGCGCCGAAGGCCATGATGCAGATCGCCAGCACCCAGGCGAATACCGGGCGGTGGATGAAGAAGCGCGGCAGCATGGGCTCAGTCCTTCCCGGCGGCTGCCGGCGTGACTGCCGCCGCGGGCTTCACCTGCACCGCCATGCCATCGGAGAGCCCCTGTGCGCCGGCCACGACCACCCGTTCACCTGCAGCAATGCCATCCAGCACCAGCCACTGGTCGCCAATCGCCCGCGCGGTACGGAACAGGCGCAGCTTCGCCTTGCCCCCCTCATCCACCACCCACACCTGCGCCTCGCCCTTCGGGCTGCGGTCCACCGCAGACTGCGGCACCAGCAGGGCCTGCTGCTGCGTGCCCTGCCCCACCTGCGCCCGCACATACATTCCCGGCAGCAGCTGCCCGGCGGGATTGGGAAAACGTGCACGCAGGGTGATGCTGCCGGTTTCCTGCTGCACATCGATATCGGCAAATTCCAGGGTGCCGGGCAACGGATATTCACTGCCATCGGACAGCCGCAGCCGCACCGCAGCGGTCGTGGCCTGTACGCCTCCATCGGCGATCGCGCGGCGCAGGGCCAGGTACTCGTTGCTGGACTGGGTGATGTCCACGTTCATCGGGTCGACCTGCTGGATCCGCGCCAGCGGGTTGGCCTGGCCCGAGGTGACCAGCGCACCCGGTGTGAACAGCGCGCGGCCGATGCGACCGGCGATCGGCGCGGTCACCGTGGCGAAACCAAGCCGCGTGCGCGCGGTATCCAGGCTCGCCTGTGCCGCCTGTACCGCGGCTGCGGCCTGCTGCCCGCTGGCGATGGCGTCATCCACGTCCTGGCGCGCGGCCAGCTGCTCGCCGCCCAGCGCCTGCATCCGCTGCGCGCGCAGGCGTGCGGTCACTGCCGCTGCTTCGGCGGTCTTCAGGTTGGCTTGCGCCTGGTTCACTGCCGCCTGGTACAGGGCCGGCTCGATCTGGAACAAGGGCTGCCCGGCATGCACGGATTCGCCCTCTTCGAACAGGCGTTTCACCAGCACGCCATCCACCTGCGGGCGCACATCCGACTCCTGCGATGCGATGGTCCGCCCAGGCAGCTCCTGTTCCATCGCCAACGGTTTCTCCTGCAGGGTCAGCACTTCCACCTCGTGAAGCCTGCCGGCCGGCTTGGGCGCATCCTTGCCGCAGGCCGACAGCAGGCTGAGCAGAACGAATGCAAGCAGCGCCGGCCGGCGCATCCTCAGTGGCCGGGCGTGGCGTGGCGACAGGGTGTGCAGGAGGTTCATCGGTGGCCGGGATTCCGTGCGCCGGGGGGAGACGCTCGGCGCCGAATATAGAAGACCCGTGCGCGGATTCCGGCGAATCGCGCATGAAACATTTTTCATTTGCAGTCACCGCGTGCGGTTGCGAGGATGGCAGCCATCCAACCTGCACAATGGCCCATGCCGCGCGTACTCATCATCGAGGACGACCTTGTCACTGCGGAGGAAATCGCAACCGAACTGCGCAGCCATGGCTTCGAGGTCGACGTTGCCGTTGATGGCACTGCCGGCCTGGCATTGGCGCGGGGGGGCGACTACGCGGTGATCACCCTGGACCGCATGCTGCCCGGCATCGATGGCCTGGCGCTGGTCACTGCCCTGCGGCGCGAAGGTATCGTCACGCCCGTACTGATGATCAGCGCGCTGTCGGACGTGGACGAGCGCGTGCGTGGCCTGCGTGCAGGCGGTGATGATTACCTGACCAAGCCGTTCGCCTCGGATGAGATGGCCGCCCGCGTGGAGGTATTGATCCGTCGCCAGAGCCAGGCCGGCCCTGCCGACAATGTCCTGCGCGCCGGCGACCTCGAACTGGATCTGATGACCCGTTCGGCCCGGCGTGGCGGGCAGGAGATCAGCCTGCTGCCGACGGAGTTCAAGCTGCTCGAATTCCTGGTCCGCAATGCCGGCCAGGTGGTCACCCGCAGCATGTTGTTCCAGGAAGTCTGGGGCTATCACTTCGACCCCGGCACCAACCTGATCGACGTCCACATTGGCCGTGTCCGCAGACGCATCGAGCAGCCCGGCCGCCCGCAACCCATCACCACCGTGCGTGGAACCGGCTATGTCTTCGATGCGCAACCCTGACCAGTGGCGCTCGTCCAGCAGCCGCCTGCTCGGGTTGTACTGCATCCTGTTCGTCGCCTGGTCGAGCCTGCTGCTGGGGGTGATGTACTGGCGCATCTCGGACTACCTCAATGACCTGACCGAATCCGGCCTGCAGCAGCGCGCCCATCTGTTCATGGCATTCGACGGCCAGGCACTGGATGAGGCATTGCGCGACAGCCAGCGCTTCGACCTGCACCAGGTGTACACCTACGGGTTGTTCGACCGCCGCGGCTCACCGGTGGGCGGCACGCTGATCGCCATTCCCGAGGGGCTGCCGCTGGATGGCCGCTCGCATCCGGTGCAGGGATGGACGCTGGCCGGTGACAGGCACGACAGCGGCGGCAACGCGCTGGGCATGGCGACCCGGGATGGGCGGACGCTGGTGTTCGTCCGCCAGAACGGCAAGCTCACTGCCGTCAACAGCATCATCCTCGATGCGCTGTTGTGGGGCGTATCGCTGACCGTCATTCCCGGCCTGGTGGGCTGGCATCTGCTGCGCCGGCGCCCGCTGAAGCGGATCCAGCAGATCGAAGCCGCCACCAACCGCATCGTGGCCGGTGACCTCGGTCAGCGCCTGCCGGTATCCAACCGTCGCGACGAGATCGATCGGCTGTCGAGCATCGTCAATGCCATGCTCGAACGCATCGAGCAGCTGATGACCGAGGTCAAAGGCGTGTGCGACAGCATCGCCCATGATCTGCGCACCCCGCTCACCCGCCTGCGGGCACATCTGTACCGCATGCGCGTCGGCCTGGACGAACAGGACCCCCATGCCGACCCGCTGGACAAGGCATTGGCTGAAACGGACATGCTGATGGCGCGTTTCACCGCGCTGCTGCGGGTATCCGAACTGGAAAGCCACCAGCGGCGCTCGGCGTTCGACGAGGTCGACCTTGCCGAGCTGCTGCAGGAACTGCACCAGTTCTACCTGCCATTGGCCGAAGAGAAGCAGCAGTTGCTGGAGCTGCAGGTGGATCCACAGGCCGGCCCGCTGCGCGGCGACCGTGAACTGTTGTTCGAAGCGGTGGCGAACCTGCTGTCCAACGCCCTGCAGTTCACCCCTGCACACGGCCGCATCCTGCTGCGTGCGGTCGACGATCACGGCGCCCCGAGGATCGATGTGATCGACAATGGACCCGGCATCCCGCCACAGGACCGCACGCTGATCTACCAGCGCTTCTTCCGCGGCGGCAGCAGCGCCGGCCAGGGACCGGGGTTCGGGCTGGGACTGTCGATCGTGGCCGCCATCGCCGGCCTGCACGGCTTCCGGCTGCGCGCGGGCAGCGCCCCAGGCGGCGGCGCCTGGCTGAGCATCCGCGGCGCCTCGAACGGGCTGCCCTGATACCGGGCCCGGGTGAGTCAATCGCATTTGGGAATCATTTGTATTTGCGGACGGGCATCCGGATAATCCGCCGTCACCGCCTTCCCGGATTCCTGACGATGCCCGCCCTGTCGCCGCACCGCCCGATGCTGTACGCGCTCGCCCTGCCCACCCTGCTGGCCTCCGCCATCGCCCACGCCCAGGACGGCCCGGCGGCACGCACATTGGACAAAGTGACCGTGGTGGCCGAGCGCGCCAGCACCGCCACCAAGACCGATACCGCCCTGACCGAGACGCCACAGGCGATCAGCGTGGTCACCCAGCAGCTGTTCACCGATCGCGGCGCGCACAACCTGCAGGAAGTGCTGCGCTACAGCGCCGGCGTCACCGCCGATGCCTGGGGCCTGGATACCCGCAACGATGCCACCTCGGTGCGCGGCCTGGACCCGGTGCAGTACCAGGATGGCCTGCGCCGCAGCTACGGTTTCAGCCCCCTCGCCCGCCCGGAAATCTATGGCCTGGAGCGGGTGGAAGTGCTGCGCGGACCGTCCTCGGTGCTGTACGGTGCCGGCGCCACCGGCGGCATCATCAATGCGATGAGCAAGCGCCCGACCTTCGGCGCCCTCGCTGGCGAGGTCGGCGTGCAGCTCGGCAGTTTCGACCGCAGGCAGCTGCAGGGGGACTTCAGCGGCGCGCTGAACGATGCCGGTACGCTTGCCGGCCGCTTCGTCGGGCTGCTGCGTGAATCGAACATGCAGACCGATGTACTGAAGGACGACCGCGTCTATCTGGCGCCCTCGGTCAGCTGGCGCGGCGAACGCAGCACGCTCACCCTGCTGGCCAGTTACCAGCACGACAGGACCGGCTCCAGCCAGCAGTTCCTGCCGCTGGCCGCGACCCTGCTGGCACCGCCCGGGCGCCGCCTGGATCCTTCCACCTTCATCGGTGACCCCGACTTCAACCGCATCGACTCGCGCGTCTACAGCCTGACCGCACTGTTCGACCACCGCTTCAACGATGTGCTCAGCCTGCGCTCGGCCGTACGCTACATCGACGGCAGGACGACGCTGCAGCAGATGTACGTGGACAGCTACAGCAATCCGGCCGATCCGTTCATCGACGCTGCGCGCCGCGTGGTCAACCGCACCGCCTACGGCACCCGCCCGGACCTGCAGATCCTCAGCGCCGACAACGCGCTGCAGTTCGACTTCGCCACCGGTGCCTTCCAGCATCTGCTGCTGGCCGGCGTGGACTACAGCCAGTACAAGGAACAGCTGCAGCGGCTGGATGCCACCGGCACGCCCATCGATATCTACGCCCCGGTGTCGGTAGCACCCACGGTACGCGGCTGGGAGCGGCAGCCCGACCAGACCTCCACCCAGCTGGGCGTGTACGTGCAGGACCAGATCCGCTGGGCCGACCGCGTATCGCTGGTGCTGGGCGCGCGCCGCGACCATGCGCGCTCGAAGACCGAAGGCCAGCCCAGCCAGACCGACAACGCGACGACCTACCGCGCCGGCCTGATCGGTGAACTGGGCGCGGGCGTGTCGCCCTACCTGAGCTACAGCGAATCGTTCCTGCCGGTGGCCGGCCAGGACCTGTTCGGCCAGGCCTTCAAGCCGATGCGCGGCCGCCAGGCCGAGGCCGGCATCAAGTGGCAACCGGCGCGCAATCTGCTGCTGACGATGGCGGCGTACCGCATCACCGAAACCAACCGCCAGACCAACGATCCGGACAACGTGCTGAACGTGGTGCAGACCGGCCAGATCCGCTCCAAGGGCATCGAGCTGGAAGGCCAGTTCCAGTTCGCCAACGACCTCACCATCACCGCCGCGGTGGCCCGCAACGAGGCTGAAGTCAGCCGCAGCAACTTCGCGCTGGAAGTGGGCCAGCGCCTCAATGACACCCCGCAGGACCTGGCCTCGGCCTGGGTGTCCAAGGGCTTCCAGCTGGACGATGCCGCACGCCTGCGCCTGGGCCTGGGCGTGCGCCACGTCGGCAACACCGTATCGCTGGGCAATGGCGGACGCATCGTCACGCCCAGCTACACGCTGGCCGATGCACTGGTGGAAGTGCAGGTGACCGACTGGACGATGGCATTGAACATCACCAACCTCACCGACAAGCGCTACTACGCCCCGTGCCGTACGTTTGGCGACTGCTTCGCCGGCTACCCGCGCGTGGTCACCGGCACCATCAGCTATCGGTTCTGAGCACGGCCATTGCCGGCCGCCGCAGCAGCAGGTGCAACAGCACCGCGCATGCGGTGGTCAGCAGTGCCAGCAGACGCAGCAGCACCGCCAGCGCCTCGGCACTGGCGTGCTGCAGCTGCCCGCTGCTCATCGACGGCAGCAGTGCCGCTGCCTGGGCATGCGCCCCGGTTGCCAGATAGGCGCCGGCACGCGCCAGCAATGCAGGCGACGTTCCCTGTAGATGCCCGCTGACAAGCAGCGACAGCACTGCTGTCACGGCCGCCAGTGCAATGCCTTCGCCAGCCACCCGCACGGTGCCGAAGATGCCTGCAGCCATGCCGGCGCGCTGCACCGGCACCACGCTCACCGACAACCCATCCATCAGCCCCCACGGCAACGCCGTCCCCGCGCCGATCAGCACCAGCCATGGCATCCACTGCGAAGGCGATGGATGGGCGGCATGCCGCGACAGCAGATACAGGCCGCACGCGCACACCAGCAGGCCAAGCGTGCACAGCCGTGCGCTGCCGATCCGTTCCGCCCAGCGCGCGGCCAGCAGCGGCAGCACCAGCATCGGCGCAGACAGGGCCAGCATCTGCAGGCCAACCCACATGGCGCTCTGCCCATGCACACCCAGGAGTTGAAGCGGCAGCACCACCAGCAGCACCACGTAGCCGAGGCAGGTCGCCACCGGTAGCAGCTGGACGCCCAGGAACGCCGGTTGCGAGAACAGCGAAAGGTCCAGCAACGGGAATGGGTGCATCCGTTCGATGCAGACGAACGCTGCGCCGAGCAACAGCGTGGCGAGCAATGCCAGGTGCACGCGCACGGCGTGCACGCCGAATTCGCCCAACCACAGCAGGGCCAGCGTCAACGCCGCCAGCATCAGGCTGAAGCCCAGCATGCCGCCGATATCCAACCGGCCGCGCTCTCCATGGCTCTCAGTCAACACACGCGCGCCCAGTGCAAAGGCCGCCAACGTCAGTACACCACCAGCTGCGAACACACTGCGCCATCCCAGTGCCTGCAGCAGCAGGCCCGCAAGCAACGGCCCAAGCGCCAGCCCCGCACCGAACGTCGTGCCCAGCAGGGCGAAGACGCGGCCACGCGCTGGCCCCTGCCAGCCCTGCGCCAGCGCCGCCGTGCCCGAGGCCAGTGCTGCGGCGGCGGCAATGCCCTGCAGGCCGCGCGCCAGATCCAGCCACAGCAGCGTCGGGGCCAGGCATACAGCGGTCGTAGCGGCGGTGAAACCGACCGTGCCCAGCAGGAACATCCGCCGACGGCCATAGCGGTCGGCCAGGCCACCGGCAGCAAGCAGCAGGCTGCCGAAGGTCAGCATGAAGGCATTGGTCACCCAGGCCAGCGCGGTGGGCGAGGCCCCCGCAGAACGAGCCAGCACCGGCACCGCGACGGCGCCGGCCGAGAACGAAAGCGGCAGCGCCAGCGCGGCCAGGCAGACTGCCAGCAGCGCCCACCGCTGCTGCGTGCGATCAGATTCAGGGAGCATCGAAACCGGGGCCATGCGGGCCTCCTTCCATCAGGGGCATTGATGATGGGCAGGCCGCTATTGCTGAAAAACAGGCTGGATGGACGTTGATTGCGGCCAGATGTTCCGCAATCATGCCCGCATGGACTCCATCTCCGCCCTGCTCGCCTTCGTCCGAACCGCCGAGGCCGGCAGCATCGTCGGCGCCGCCCGTGTGCTCGGCCTGTCGGCTTCGGCGGTCGGCAAGCGCATCGCACGCCTCGAACAGGACCTGGGCACGCGGCTGTTCCATCGCACCACCCGCCGCGTGCACCTCACCGACGAAGGCGAACTGCTGCTGCAACGCTGCCGCCGCGCACTGGACGAGCTTTCCGAGGCACAGGCGGACCTGGCGCAACGCCAGCACGCACCCAGCGGCCTGCTGCGCATCGGCCTACCCACCATCGGCTACCGGTTCCTGCTGCCGGTGCTGCCCGGCTTCCAGCAGCGCTACCCGCAGGTACAGCTGGAACTGGATTTCAACGACCGCATCGTCGATGTGGTCAGCGAAGGCCTGGACGCGGTGATACGCAGCGGCGAACTGGCCGATTCCAGCCTGACCGCACGGCGCCTGGGTGGCTTTCGTTTCATGCTCTGCGCGGCACCTGGCTATCTGCAGGCGCACGGCATTCCCGGCGACGTGAGCGATCTGCGCATGCATGCGGCTCTGCGCTTCCGCTACCCGACTACCGGGAAGCTGCACCCCTGGCAGCTGCCGGGGGTGGAAGGCGATGCCGGCGCGCGCCTTCCGACGGCGATGACCTGCAACAACATGGAAGCGCTGCTGGCCGCCGCCATCGGCTGCATGGGCCTGGCCTGGATGCCCGACTTCCTGGCGGCCGACGCACTGGCCGACGGCCGCCTGCAACAGGTGCTGCCAGCGCTGCCCACGCACAAGGGGCAGTTCTCGCTGCTATGGCCCGGTGGGCGCCACCCCAGCGCACGGCTGCGGGTGTTCATCGACTATGCCGCTGCGCATCTGTTCCGCAACGGCCACGCATAACCAATCCGCAGGATCAGCCAGTGGTCGCAGCCATCAGGAAATTGCGCACCACCGGCAACGCCTGTTCCGGGCGCGTGCAGAACTGGAGGGCGAAACGCGCTGCATCGCCATCCAGCACGCGGTAGACGATCTCCTGCGGACGAAAGCTGGCCATGCTGGCAGGCACGATCGCCACGCCGGCGTCTACCGCCACCAGTGACAACACCGCGTGCATGCCCTGCGCTTCCTGTACCACCTGCGGGGTGAATCCCGCTGCCGTGCACAGGCCCAGCACCTGCGCATGGAAGCCGATGCCCTCGCCCGCCGGCCACGACACGAACGGTTCGTCAGCCAGCATCGCCACACTGACCTCCGGCGCATGGGCCAATGCATGTGCACGTGGCAGCGCAATCGCAAGGCGATCGTGATCGAAGTCGTGCAACCGCAGTTCGGTGGAGGGGATGGGAGGAATCAGCACGCCGACGTCGATGCGCTTCTCGCGCAGCCACAGCTGCTGCTGGTGCGACGTCGCTTCCTGCAGATGCAGCTGCACCTGCGGGTACTGCTGGCGGAAGCGGCGGATCAGGCCTGGCAGGCGGCCATACAGCGCGCTGCCCACATAGCCAACGTGCAGGCGGCCAGACTGTCCGCTCGCCGCCTCACGCGTGCGCAGCAGTGCCTGCTCAGCCTGCTGCAGCGTTGCACGCGCCTCCACCAGCAACGTCTGCCCGGCCACGGTCAGACCCAGCGTGCGATTGCCACGCACGATCAGTTCACTTCCAAGCGCGTCTTCCAGCCGGCGTATTGCGGCCGTCAACGGTGGCTGCGACATGTGCAGGCGGGCCGCGGCGCGGTGGAAATGCAGTTCTTCGGCCACAGCCACGAACTGGCGAAGCAGGCGCAGATCGATCATCTGGGAGCAGGCAGTGGAAACCTGCCTAGGGTACGCCCTCAGCTGCGCACGTCCACGCTGGCGCGGGCGATGGCCGGCCACTGCAATGCCACCGACTCGATGCTGTCTGCACTGACCGCACGCAGATCCCGCGGATAGGCCACATGTTCGGCGTCCTGCACGCGCAACGCGTGGAACTGGCCATTGCTTGCGCGCAGCACCCACCCACCCTGCAGGCAACGCTGCGATGCGAGGTAGGCCACACCATGCGCGACCGCGTCCGGATGCAGTTCGTCCGGCTCGCCTTCGACGCCCCACATGCGCGTCTTGGCCACGGGTGAAACCGCATTGACCACGATGCCATGCTCGGCACCTTCCAGCGCCAGCACATTGACCAGACCGAGCGCCGCCAGCTTTCCCATCGCGTAGGCAGACAACCCGCGCTGTACGTACTGCGGATACAGCGCGCGATCCGACGTAGTGATGACGATGCGTCCACCACCGGCTTCGCGCATCGCCGGCCACGCCGCCTGCGCCAGCCACAGCGGCGTCTTCGCCGCCAGGCACAGCATCTGCTCCAGCGCCTCGTCCTCGATCGCTTCCAGCAGCTGGTACCCGACCCAGCCAGCGTTGTGGATCAGGAAGTCGATGCGCCCATGCTGCTGCAACAGATCCTGCACCAGCGCGTGGCAACCCGCGCGATGATCGATGGGACCGCTTGCGGCCTGCACCGGCAGACCCTGCCCCTGCAGCACTTCCACGCTGCGAAGGATGCGCTGCGGATCGGCGCCTCGGCCATCGGTGCCGGCACCGACGTCATGCATCACGACGTGCGCACCACGTTGGGCCAGCAGACGGCTGTAGGCCAGGCCCAGTCCACCAGCAGCACCGGTTACCAGACCGACCTGGCCCTCAAAGGAAATCCGGGAAATCGGCTTCATGCGCACAGCTTCAGCCACACGCCACCGACAGGGCCAATACCATTGGCCGCACACCACGATACGCGCACGCTATCGTCGAAAAAGGGGACGGAGGGGATTAAGTCGTTTCAGGCACAGCGAGGTCAGTTGCGACTTAATCCCCTCCGTCCCCTTTTTTCAGCGGCTGAAACGGCGCGCGCCGGCGACGCAGATCACCGCGACCACGGTCACCAGCACCATGCTGAGGCTGACCGCTTCATGCAGCAGCAGCGCAGCCAGGGCCAGGCCGAAGAACGGTTGCAGCAGCTGCAGCTGGCCAACCGCGGCGATACCGCCCTGGGCCAGCCCGCGATACCAGAACAGGAACCCGAGCAGCATGCTGAACACCGCCACGTAGCCCAGCGCCCACCACGCGGATGCCCCCACTTCGACGAACGAGGGCGGGCGCATCAGCACCGTCAGCGGCAGCATCACCGGCAGTGCCAGCAGCAGCGCCCAGCTGATCACCTGCCAGCCGCCGAGATGGCGGGCGAGCCGACCGCCTTCCGCGTAGCCCAGTCCACACACCACGATCGCCGCCAGCATCAGCAGGTCGGCCTGCAGCGAGGCCTCAATGCCGTTGCGCGCGGCATAGCCGACCACGCAGGCACTGCCCAGCAGCGAGAACAGCCAGAACGCCGGGCGCGGCCGATCGCCACCGCGCAGTACGCCGAACACCGCAGTACTCAGCGGCAACAGGCCGAGGAACACGATGGTGTGCGCTGATGAGGCGTGGCGCAGGGCAAGCGCGGTCAGCAGCGGGAAGCCGACCACCACGCCAAGGCTGACCACCGCCAACCCGGGCAGGTCGCTGCGTCGCGGAAAGGGTTGGCGCAACAGCAGCAACAGGCCGAGGCCGAGTATGGCGGCGATGGTGGCGCGTGCGGCGGTGACGAACCCGGCGTCCAGCTGCAGCACGGCCAGGCGGGTGGCCGGCAACGAGCCCGCAAAGATCACCACACCGATGAAGCCATTGATCCAACCACTCGCCGACCGTTCCACGCCTGTACTCCTGGGGTGCCGGGCGGTGCCCGGCGGGATCTCCATGGAAGCACCTGCGGCCCGCGCTCCCCAGCTACAATCCAGTACAGTTTCAAATAACTGTACTGCCCACACTTCCAGCACACTTTCATCGTGACGCGCCCGCTTACCCGTATCGAATCGGTCATCCAGGCCGTCCGCACCCGCATCGGCACGCGGGTGGATGGCGCCGGTTCGCGCCTGCCCTCGGTACGCGCGCAGGCGGCGGCGATGGGCGTGTCGGTCTCCACCGTGGTCGAGGCCTACGAGCGCCTTGCCGCTGAAGGGCTGATCAGCGCGCGTGCCGGTTCCGGCTTCTATGTCAGTGGACCGGCCGCACCGCTTGCCCTGGCCGAGATGGAACCACGCCTGGACCGCGCGGTGGACCCGCTCTGGGTGTCGCGGCAATCGCTGGAAACGCCGCCCGCGCACCTCAAGCCGGGCTGCGGCTGGATGCCCAGCGACTGGCTGTACCACGACGGCATGCGCCGAGGCCTGCGTCGGCTGGCGCGCGGCGATGCTCCCCACCTGGTCGACTACGCCGGCCCGCTCGGCCTTCCACCGTTGCGCCATCTGCTGCAGCGACGTGCAGCTGCGCTGGGCATCGACGCACCGATGGAGCAGATCCTGCTGACCGAATCCGGTACGCACGCGGTCGACCTGATCTGCCGTTTCCTGCTCAAGCCCGGCGACTGCGTGCTGGTCGACGACCCGAGCTACTTCAATTACCACGCCCTGCTTAAGGCGCACCAGGTGCAGGCGGTGGGTGTGCCCTACACGCACACCGGCCCGGATCTTGAAGCATTCGCGCAGGCGTTGCAGGCACATTCGCCGCGGCTGTACATCACCAATTCCGGCCTGCACAACCCGACCGGCGCGGTGCTCTCGGCCAGCACCGCGCACCGCCTGCTGGGGCTGGCCGAACGCAGCGAACTGATCATTGTCGAGGACGACATCTTCGCCGACTTCGAACTGCAGCCGGCACCGCGCCTTGCTGCGCTGGACGGGCTTTCGCGGGTGATCCACGTCGGCAGCTTCTCCAAGACGCTGTCGGCGGCGTCGCGTTGCGGCTACATCGCCGCCCGCCACGACTGGATTGAAGCGCTGACCGACCTGAAGCTGGCCACCAGCTTCGGCGGCGGCCATCTGGCGATGCAGTTGATGCACATCGCGCTGACCGACAGCGGCTATCGCCGCCACATGCAATCGGTACGCTCGCGCCTGGCCGATGCTCGCCGGAACACACTGCGGAAACTGCACACGCTGGGCATCACCCCGTGGCTGCAACCGGAAGCCGGCCTGTTCCTCTGGTGCCAGCTACCCGATGGCCGCGATGCCGCTGCGCTGGCACGGCAGTGCCTGCGCGAAGGCATCGTGCTGGCCCCGGGCAACGCCTTCAGCCAATCGCAGCGCGCGGCCGACTATGTGCGCTTCAACGTCTCGCAGTGCCAGGACCCACGGATCTGGCAGGTGCTGGCACGGGCGCTGCAATAAGCGCGTAATGCGCCACCAGCGCGTCCACCACCACCCGAACGCCGGGCAGCTGCCCACGACGATGCGGCAGCAGCACAGTGGTCGTGACCTCACCGGCATGCCACGCCGGCAGCACCTGCTGCAGGCGACCAGCAGCGATGGCCGGCGCACACAGGCTGCAGGGCAGCACGGTAATCCCAAGTCCTGCTTCAGCCGCCGCGATCAGCAGCTGCGATTCGTTGCCGACCATCGCCACCTGCGGCTCCACCAGCACAGTGCGGGCGCCAGCATCATGCAGCGTCCAGCGTGTTGCGTGGCGTGCGGTCAGCAGGCCGGCGTGCATGCGTAGTTGCTCGGGGGTATCCAATGCCGGCGCCGAGGCCAGATAGGCAGGCGACGCTACCAGCACGATGCGCTCGCTGCCCAGCGAGCGTTGCACCAAGCCGGAATCAGGCAGCGGACCGAAGTGGCTGCGGACGGCGATGTCGATGCCCTCCTGTGCCAGGTCGATGAAGCGATCGCTGGCCTCCACTTCGATGCGCAGGCGCGGATAGCGCCGTGCCAGCGCAGGCAGGCAGGCGGCAAGCGGGCCCTGCACCACCGGAATCGACGCGCTGATGCGCACGGTGCCGCTGGGCTCGGCCTGGCGGCCACGGACGATGGTTTCGGCCGCTTCCACTTCCGACAGCGCCGCGCGGGCACGTTCAAAGAATTCCTGGCCGATCTCGGTCAAGGCAAAACGGCGCGAACTGCGCTGCAGCAGGCGAACCTGCAGCTGATCCTCAAGCAGTGCCACGCGCTTGCTCAGGGTGGAGCGCGGCAGGCCCAGATGACGGCCGCCGGCGGCGAAGCCTCCCTGCTCCACCGCGGTCACGAACAGGGCCAGGTCGTTGAGGTTGAGCATGCGCAACGTCCACAAATGTGGACTTCAGGATGCCATTCGACTGGCTTCTGCCGCAATGTCCATGCAGGCACCCTTTCCCTACCCGCCGCTCTGCGGCTTCAACCGGAAACCTGCCATGACCCCGATCCTCTTCTACGGCGTACCTTCGGGCTGCTCGTTCGGCTCCATCGTTGCCCTCGAGTGGCTGCGCCAGCCTTACCAGCTGTGCCGCATCGACATGCCCGGCCAGGTGCAGGGCGAAGACTATCGCCGCCTCAATCCGCTGGGAGAAACGCCCACCCTGCGCACCGCCGACGGTGAGCTGATCAGCGAGAGCCTGGCCATCCTCAACCACCTGGCCGCGCGCGGCATCGCCCAGGGCTGGGGCTTCGCACAGGGCACGCCCGGCTTCGACCGCCTCAACCAGCGGCTGGCCTACCTCAATACCAGCCTCTTCGGTGCCTATGCCCCGCTCTGGCACGCGCTGGAACACGCCGAAGGTGCCGACGGAGAGGCGCTGCGCCGCTACGGCACCGACAAGGTACGCCACGTGCATCAGTCGCTTGAGCAGATGATCGGCAACGGTCCGTGGCTGCTGGGCGAGCAGCGCAGCTTCGCCGATGCCTACTTCGCCGGCATCGCCCGCTGGAATGACTACCACCAGGTCGTCGATCGCCGCGCGTTCCCGAAGCTGCAGCAGCTGTTCGAACGCCTGCAGGACGATGCGGGCGTGCAGTTCGCGCATGCCATCGAAGCACAGCGGGCGGTCGCCAGCAGCGGTGGCTTCCTCGGCGAAGTGCGGCTGGAGGATGTGCTGGAAGCGGCTGCTGCGTAAGGACTAGCCCACCTGCGTGGTATCCGTGCCACGCAGGTAGGTTTCTGCAGGAATATCCAGCAACTGCGGACCGGACAACGTTGCGCCGCGCAGATCAACCTCGGCGAACAATGCAGTGTTGACTGCGTCCATGGTGGAACTGCGCTGGGCCACCGCCTTGAACTGCGCGCGCGGCCCTTCGTGGTAGACCTGCAGCGCGCGGCGAACGGCCGATGCGAATAGAGGTTCGCAGTCGAATGCAAACGTGTGCTCCTGCGCATCAGCATCACGCGCGGCGAAGGTCCTGGGGAGCGCCACGCCCTCCATGTGCCCGACCAGGGCCAGGCCGAACGCCTCGGGCAACCAGACCAGCAGCCGGCGCATCGGCCCGTACTCCACGCCCGCCTCGAGCATTGCCTGCTCGGCCTGCTCCAGCGATATGCCGTCCTGGCCAAGCAACGACAGCGCCAGCTCAAAGGCCTCGGCCGACGGCATCGGTGGTGGGCAGTGATCCATTTGCAGTGACCTTCAACTCCAGGCAGGCGCGCACCTTAGGCAAAGCAGCACCAGCATGCAATGCCACTTGCACGCCGCGCTACAGTGGTATGTCCCCCGCAACAGGAATCCGCGCATGTCTTCGTTCTCCGATCCGCAGGCGGTGGCCCGCTACGCCGAAGGTCCACTGCGCCAGGTGCCGGGCTTTGTCGCCCTGCAGCAGATGAGCCGCCTGCTGCTGGCCGAACGGGTTCCCGCACACGGCCGCGTACTGGTGCTGGGTGCCGGCGGCGGGCTGGAACTGAAGGCCTTTGCCGAAGCACAACCGGGCTGGCAGCTGCTGGGGGTAGACCCGGCCGCGCCGATGCTCGCCCTGGCCGAGCAGACACTGGGCCCGCTGATGTCGCGCGTGGAGCTGCTGGAAGGCTACATCGACGACGCTCCGGACGTGCGCTTCGACGGTGCCAGCTGCCTGTTGACCCTGCACTTCCTTGATACCACGCAGCGCCTGCACACACTGCGCGAGCTGCACAGGCGCCTGCATCCGGGAGCGCCACTGGTGGTGGCCCACCACAGCGTGCCGCAGGACGCGGCCGGCAAGCTGCGCTGGCTGCAACGCTATGCCGCGTTTGCCGAAGCCTCCGGCGTTGCCCGCGCCGACACACAACGCGCGATCGAGGCGATTGCCGAACGGCTGCCGCTGCTGGCCCCCGAGCAGGAGGTCGCCCTGCTGCAGGAGGCAGGTTTCGACGGCGTGGAGCTGTTCTACGCAGGCTTCAGCTTCAAGGGCTGGGTCGCCTACGCCGAGTGATGCCTACGGCACCACCGTGATGCCGATGCGCTGCATCAACAGCGCCACCTGCTGCACATCCAGCGTGGCCCCGCGCAGGTTGGTGCTGCGCAGGTCCAGCTCGCCCAGCTCGGAACGGGTCAGGTCACAGTCGGTGAAGTTGGCGCTGTTCCAGTCGATGCCTTCGAACTGGCCACCGGACAGGTCCGAGCCAGCGAAGCTGGCGCCACTCACATTCGCACCGTCCCAGCGGTTCTCCCACAGCTCGCACTTTTCCAGCGTCACCCGCGAAAAATTGGCGTAGCGCAGGTTCGACTTCTTGATGAAGGCACTGCAGAACCAGCTGCGCGTGGTGATCTGGTTCATGAAGCTGGCGTTGCTGAAATCAGCGCCCTGCGCGCGGCACTCGCTGATCTCCAGGCCCAGCGCCTTGATGAAGCTGAAGTGGCACATGCTGATGTCGCAGCTGCGGAAGCTGGCCTCCTTCAGCGTGGCGCCATTGAAGCGGCAGCCCGCGCGGGTGTTGGCGTCATAGAAGCTGCAGTTGATGAACTCGGTACCGGTCAGGTCGGCGCCGGAAAAATCGCATTCGTGGAACTGCTGGTCGACCACTTTCTGGCCGGTGTACTGGTCCGCGCCGATGCGCAGTTTGCGGTGAACGGTGGGGGACATCGGGAATTCCATGCCAGGGGCCCCGTCATGATGCCGGGCTTTGCAGGCGATCCAAAGGCCCGCGGCCTCAGATCGCCGGCAGGCCCGTCGCCGCCTCGCGCCCATTCGCACGAAATGCACGTTGTTGCACGTTTATGCATGAACGTGCAGACTTGCATCATGAGCTCCGATCCCAGCCCCCTCCCCGCCCAGCGCACCCGGCAGATCCTCGAGGAACTGCGCCAGCAGGGCCGCGTGGTGGCCGCCGAACTGGCGCGCCGCTATGCCGTCTCCGAAGATTCGATCCGCCGCGACCTGCGCGAACTCGCCGCCCAGGGCCTGTGCCAGCGCGTCTACGGCGGCGCCGTATTGCCGCCACCGAAGGAACGCCCACTGCGCGAGCGCCTGAGCCGCGACCGCGGCGACAAGGCCGAACTGGCCGCCCGCGTCTGCGCACTGCTGCAGCCCGGCCAGGTGGTGCTGCTTGATGCAGGCTCGACCAATCTGGCCATTGCCCAGCAGCTGCCCGCCGCCCTCGGGCTGACGGTGATCACCAATGCCCCGCAGATCGCCACCGCCGCCAGCCTGCATGAAGGCACCTCCGTGCAGCTGATCGGCGGCCGCCTGGCCAGCGGTGGCGGTGCAGTCGGCGCCGAGGCATTGGCCCAGGTCCAGCGCCTGCGTGCCGACGTGTACCTGCCCGGCCCGTGCGCGGTGGACGGCGACACCGGCGTGTGGGCGATGGATGCCGAGGAAGCCACGCTCAAACGCGCGATGGTGGCCTGCAGCAGCCGCATCATCGTCGCCGCCACCACGGAGAAGCTCGGTGCCCGCGGCCACTGGCAGATCGCCAGCCTGGACGAGATCGACGATCTGGTGCTCACCACATCGGCACCGCCCGCGCTGGCCGCGCGTTTCCACGCCGCCGGCATCGCGGTACACCCCACTCCGCCCTGAGCGCATCTCCAATGTCCCTCGCCAACCGCGCGCGCGCCGAACAGCACGCGACCCGCGCTGCATTCTTCATTCCCGGCTTCGCCACCGCGCTGTGGGCCACGCTGGTGCCGTTCGCCAAGGCACGCACCGACATCAACGACGCAACATTGGGCCTGGTGCTGCTCTGCCTCGGAGCGGGTTCGCTGCTGGCAATGCCCTTGTCCGGCGTGCTGGCCGCACGCCTGGGCTGCCGCCGGGTGATGGTGGCCAGCAGCCTGCTGATCTGCCTGACCGTTCCCGGCCTGGCATTGGCCAGCTCGGCGTGGGCGCTGGGCCTGGTGTTGTTCGTGTTTGGTGCCGCCGTGGGTGCGATGGACTGCACGATGAACGTACAGGCGGTGATCGTCGAGCGCGAGGCGCGTCGCGTGATGATGTCCGGCTTCCACGCCTTCTTCAGCATCGGCGGCTTCCTCGGCGCGGCCACAATGACCGTGCTGATGTCCGCGCGGCTGCCACCGCTGGCATCGGTACTGATCGGCGTTGCCGCCATGCTGCTGGTGATGTTGCTGTCAGCGTCGTACTGGCACAGCGAGCGCATGCCCCATGACACCCCGGTGCTGGCCATGCCGCATGGCATCGTGCTGTTCATTGGCGTACTGGCCTTCGTCGCCTTCCTGGGTGAAGGCGCGATGCTGGACTGGAGCGCGGTGTTCCTCACCGATGTACGTCGCGTCGATGCCAGCCTGGCAGGCATCGGCTATGTGACGTTCACCCTGACCATGACCGTCGCCCGTCTGTTCGGCGATGCACTGGTCTCACGCATGGGACGCCAGCGCGCGATCGTGTTGGGTGCTCTGCTCGCTGCCAGCGGCGTGCTGGTGCTGACTCTGGTCACGCCGTGGCAGATGTCGTTGGCAGGATACGTGCTGGTCGGCCTCGGCTGCGCCAACATCGCACCGGCGCTGTTCTCGCTGGCCGGCCATCAGAACCGCATGTCCGGCGCGCTGGCGATCACGGCCGTCTCCACGCTGGGTTTTGCCGGCATCCTCGCCGGTCCGGCACTGATCGGTTTCGCCGCCAACCACTTCGGACTGATCGCTGCGTTCATCGGCGTGGCCATGGCCTTGCTGCTGGTGGCGGTGTCCACCCGTTGGCTGCGGGTGTGACGCCTGTACGGAACCGCGCGCCCGAAGGCACGCGGTTCCAGAGCATGACATCAGCCCTGGCTCTCCTCAGTAGGAGGAGAACTGCCAGCGCTGGTTGTCGCCCCCATGGCACATCCACATGTGCACCTTGGAGCCATTGGTGTTGCCCAGGCCAGGATCATCCAGGCACATGTTGGTCTGCGGATTGCGGATCTCGCCGACCAGGCGCCACGACTGGTGCGCACCGCCGTTGCAGGACCACATGCGGATCGCATTGCCGTCATGGCTTGCGCCATCGGCCGCCTCCAGGCACTTCCCGCCCAGCCCACGGATCGCCCCATCCGAACCCAGTTCGAAGCGCTGCTGCGGCACACCGGTGCAATCCCACAGCTGTACGCGGGTGCCATCTGCCGTGTTGGCGCCTTCCACATCCAGGCACTTGCCGCCGACACCGACGATCGAGCCGTTGGCGGGGTTGAACTCCCACTTCTGGTTGGCGGTCTGCGCGTTGCTGTAAAGCTGGATCTTGGTGCCGTTGGCGCTGGAGGCGCCGGTCGCGTCAAGCACCTTGTTGGCCACGCCAACGATGGAGGTATTGGTGAACTTCCACGACTGGTTCCAGTCACCGTGCGCGTCATACAGCTGGATGCGGCTTCCATTGCCGGTGCCGTAACCCACGATATCGAGCACGCGGTTGCTGGGCACGCCGGTGATGGTCGAAGTGTTGGGCTTCACCGTCCACAGCTGCTGCGGGGTACCTGGTGTGCAATCCCACACCTGGATGGCGGTACCCGGACCGGTGTTGGCACCCTCGGCATCGAGGCACTTGTTGCCCGCGCCGCGGATCTCACCAAAGGTCGGAATGTTGCGCAGGTTGATCGGCGCCGACACCGAGCCCTGCGAGAACTGGCCATCGCCGCTGAAGGCCGCGGTGATCGACGCGGTGGTGAAACCGGCGGGCACGGTGTAGTTGATCGCAACCTTGGCCTGACGGCCATAGGCGAATTGGTGCGTGCAGATCCGGACATCACGGAGAGCAGCCCAGCACCCCTTGTTCAGATCAGAAACCGTACCTAGAAAGGGAGTGTTGGAGGTATTGACCTGGACCTTGCCCACCGGCTGGCCGTTGACCTTGAATTCAACGAAACCACCGATCTGGTCATTTCCGGGAATGTGGTAGAGCCCCAAGGCCTGGGAATCGACCTGTGCGGAAAGCTGGATCACCTGCCCGGGCGCCGGCAGCGCGTTGGATACGTAAGCCGTGGTGGTGGTCGGGAAGTTGTACAGGCGCGGGAGGGAATCGGCCTTTGCACCTGCGGACACCGCTGCAATTCCAATTGCGAGAACACCCATTGAAACGTAGTTCATCCTTGCTCCATTTACGCTGTGTGGAAATCCTATCCAGGGACGACCTTTGAAACGCTGCAAACATGGCGTCCCTGCACTCCCCCTGGCCATCGACAGCAACATCGACTGCACGCCGCGGCCTTCTTGGCCAGGAACTCCCGATAGTCTCACAGCCTACGCGCTTGTGGCAGGCAGCTACCGCCGCCTTGGCCGCAACTTCATCCGCAACCGGCGGTAGCCAATCACCACGGCCGTCGCGCACAACGCCGTACCCGCAACGCTCAACAGCAGCAGAACAGCCAACCGGGTGCTGTCAAAGCGCAGCATC
This sequence comes from Stenotrophomonas sp. 59, assembly GCF_030291095.1. Lineage (NCBI taxonomy): Bacteria > Pseudomonadati > Pseudomonadota > Gammaproteobacteria > Lysobacterales > Lysobacteraceae > Stenotrophomonas > Stenotrophomonas sp. 59. Next base: position 1,063,971 of record NZ_CP127408.1, on the reverse strand, counting down.
GCCGGCAGGTCCCAGCTGTGCAGGAAGTAGAACAGCCAGCGCCCGACACGCTCGCGATGTCCCATCGTCAGCAGCGGATCGCCGGTGGCCAGGTCGAGATAGACACGCGTCGCCTCGGCATCACCGAAGTCCGCCACCGCCACCGGGAAGCGGCGTACGGCTGCACCATTCATGGCTTCCGGTGCACGCGGGTAGAAGTACGCATCTGCTGCATGCTGGACCGCGAACGCCTGCATCGGCGCATCGGACATGGCGCGCGCCCTCTGCTGCAGCCAGTCCACAGGCAGTTGCCGCAAGACCTGCAGCTCTCCATCTTCACTGGACACGATGCGGGTATCGCCCCGTCCATCCAGCAACACTGCGAACAGCTCGCCGCCGATGCGCCGCCACTGGATCTCCACCGGCCTGAAGTGCCGGGCACCCGCCGCCGCCAGCAGTGCTGCAGGTTCACCCAGCATTCCATCCACGGCTGCCGAGCCGCCACGATAGCGCACGCTGTCGATCGCCTCGCGCGTGCTGCTGAAGACGCCCAATGGATTCATCGACATCAGGCCGCTGAAGATCCAGGTGAACACGAATGCCGCTGCCACCAACCCGATCAGGTGGTGCCAACGCATCCACGGCTCGACATACGGCGTCTTCGCGCCAGTGCGGTAGTGCCCACGGAAGCGCCAGCGCCACACACCCACCACGATGCCGCTGATTGCCGCCACCGTGCACAACGCTGAGAGCACGATCACCAACCACGTCCACACCGGATCGACCGACTGCATGCGCAGGAAGTACAGCCAGTGCAGCCACGCACCCACGTAATTCCAGCGCTGCTGCACGCGCGGCGCGTCCAGCACCACTTCGCCGGTGTGCGAGGACACATACACATCCCCCGGCTGCGCGCCCCCTACCTCGACCCGGTACAGCGGCCGATGCGCATCCAGCGCGCGCGAATGGGTCCAGCGGTCCTCATCCACGCGCATCGCCCCAACGAAGGCCTGCCCACCGGCGAACTGCGCGGCCGACGCTTCGGCGCGCTGGGTGGAAACCGGCAGCAGCGCCTGGCCGGTCTGTACCGACCACGCCCCGACGTTGCTGCCGGCGCGCACTACATACGCCGCTTCACCGCCCACCGTGGTCAGGGCCACGGCTTCCGGTTCGGCCTGTACAGCAGCTGGCAGCGCCGACAGTCCTCGCCAATCCCCAGCGTCACCCAGCACCGGCAACGCTGCCAGCCGCTCGCCGGGCGTCAACTTCGGGTAGCCGATGAACAGCATCACCATGCCGCTGACGAACCACAGCAGCATCAACAGGCATCCGCCGATGCCCAGCCAGCGGTGCACCAGATAGGTCCAGCGCTTGGCAGTGGATCGCAACGACATGGCCAGTGCCCTCAGAACCGATGGTCGACGGTGAACTCGACGCGCCGATCCGGTCCCAGCAACCATTGGGTACTGGTGTAGTACGCCGTGGCGTAGTACGCCTTGTCGAACACATTGAACAGGCGCGCCGACAACCGCGTGCGCGGTGACGCCTGCCAGGTCAGCGCCAGGTCGGTGGTGCTGTAGCCGGGCAGCTCCAGGGTGTTGGCATTGTCGGCGTAGCGCTTGCCGACGTAACGCACGCCTGCGGCCGCGCTCCAGTCGGGCAGGAACTGCCAGCTCACCCACACATTGGCCAGGCGCTCGGCCACGTTCGGCGGCACATTGCCATCGCGCGAGACCAGCACCGGCGGCGAACCGGTGGTTTCCAGGAAGTCATCGAACGTTGCCTTCAGCACCGTGGCATTGGCATCGAGCGCCCACCGCGGCGCGAAGCTCCAGTTCAACGATGCCTCGATGCCGCGCGAGGTCTGCGCGCCCACCTGTACCCGGCGATCCGGCACCAGCGGGTCGCGGCTGAGCAAGCCGGTCTTGCGGATGCGATAGGCCGCCAGGGTCCACTCGCCACCGTCGAACGCCTGCTTCAGGCCCACCTCGACCTGCCGTCCCTTGGCCAGGTCGAAGGCACCGTTGGCCGGGCTGATCATCAGCAGGCCGCTGACCGGGTCCGCCGCCTGTGAGTACTGCGCGTAGAGGCTCAGCGTCGGCTGCAGCGCGAATACGGTGCCTGCACGCCAGCCGGTGCTGCTGTAGGTCTTCGAGAATGCTCTCTGGCCGCTGATCAGATCGGTGCGGTCGATGCGCGCACGGTCATGGCGCAGCCCACCCAGCAACGACCAACGCTCGCTCAACGTCAGGTGGTCTTCCACGAACAGCGCGTACTGCTCGGCACCATTGCGATAGCGCGGCAGGTTCGGCGCATCGCTGGCGAACTGCCCCGGCACCGGATGGAACGGATCGACCGGGCCGGAGCTGCCGGCGTAGGTATTGTTGGTGTGCTTGAAGTGCGCACGGTTGGCGTCCAGGCCCACGGCAAAATTGTTCTGCAGGCCACCCACACTGCCCCGCACGCGCAGCGTCGAGGTCAGCCCGGTCTGGTCCTGGTTGTGGGTGATCTGGGTATTGCCCGAACGGTCGATCATCCCGGTTCGTGGGTTGTAGACATAGGCCTCGGCATTGCGCCAGTCGCGCTGGCTGTCGATCTGGTAGACGCGCGTGCGCCATTCCACGTTCGCGTTCGGTGTCCACAGCGCATCGAGTTGCGTCCAGCGGTCGCGATAGCGGATGTCGCTGTCTTCCACGTTGTAGTTGCGGTGGCGCAGTGCGTCCAACTGTCGGCCATCCACCAGCGGCGTACCGAAGTAGCGCATCGGCTTCTGGTGGCCCTGCGCATGGGTCAGGGTCAGCTTCAGGTCCGTACGCGGCTGCCACAGCAGTGCGCCGGAGAAGGTGGCATCACTGCTGCGCCCGCGATCAACCCAGCCACCGCTGTAGTTGCCGCTCACGTCCACGCGGTAGGCCAGCTCTGGCGTCAGCGCGCCGCCACTGCCGAAGCCCAGGCGTGCGGTGTCCTCGCTGCCCACGGTCACGCTGATCTCGTTCTCGATGGCACCGCGCGTCGGCTTCTTCGGCACGATGTTGATGACCCCGCCGATGGCACCATCGCCATGGATGACCGAGGCCGGACCGCGCAGCACTTCGATGCGCTCGATGGACCAGGTATCGAACGGGAACGTGATGCCCACGCCGCCGTACTGGCGCAGTCCGTCGTACAGGCGCATCACCGAAGCGCCGTCGGTGAAGCCACGGCTGGACAGCGCACTCAGGCCGTTGCCCGGGTGCGGCATCGCACTGATCGCACCGGCGCGGCTGATCGCATCGTTGAGGTTGGTGTCGCCGCGCTGTTCCAGCTGCTCGCGCGAAATCACCGTCAGGCTGGCCGGTGTCTGCAGCACGTTCAGGCCCAACGCAGAGCCTGCGCTGGCGGTGGATGACAGCTCGCCGCTGCGGGTGTCGATCACGCGTACGGTATCCAGCGTGGTCGGTGGTGCCGCATCGGCGGCAAGTACGGAGGCGCTGTGCAGGAGCAACGCGCACGTCACAGGCAGCGTCGCCCGGCGCAGGCGCGCGGAGTTGGGGTTCGTTTTCATTTGTTCACGGCATGCAAGGCCACCCCGCAGTGGCGGGGCAGCAATCAGAAAGGGACAGACACGCGCGTGCGGGCGCCGGCCGTAGCCGGCAACCTCATGGAAGGACGGTCAATGCACTGCGCGTGTGGCTCAGGCAGCCATGAAGGCCGGTGGCCCGCGCGCTCCCAATGTGCCGCTGACCCGCTGCGGCAACGCCTGCACTGCACCCCGCAACGCATGGCATATCGATGCCACCGGTGCCAGCAGCAGCAATGCCGCCACCAGCAGGGTGATCAGCCGCGCGGCGATCAGGCAGTAGTCGCAGTCCACGCCCATCTCATGCTCAGCGTGTGGATCGGCGGGCGGCTTCTTCGCGACCTCGCCCTGCTGCATCGCCATCGCGTGGTGCCCGTGATGGCCCTCCATCGCATGCTGCGCATGCTGGGAATGATCCATCGCCGCCATCGGCACAGCCGCTGCAACGTGACCATGCGCCAGCCAGCGGCTCACCAGCGGGGCAAGCAGCACCAGCAGCATGGCTAGCCATGCCAGGGCCTGGAACCGGCGGTGGAGGACAGAACGACGCACCCGGCCATTCTACGGGCCTGCGACCAACCTTGGACCACGTTCAGGGTTGCCCTGCCCCCAGTGCGACGTTATGACGCAGCCTCCAGCGCAGGAGATCGTCCACTGCCCGAGGGGGACGGAAGGCAGCCTGGCCGGCCCCTTCCGTCCCCGCACCGGATGACTAGAACCGCGCCGGCTGCTGCACCGCGCGCTCCAGGAACATGACACCCGCCTGCAGGCTGTTGCGGGCGTTCTCCAACCAGCGCTCCGGATCGGCTACCGCGAATCGCTCCTGTGCATCCACATCACCCGAGTCGGCCAGATCAGCCAGCTGCAGATGGATGTGGTTCTCCACCAGGCTCACCAGCACGGCGAGCTCGGCCGATAAACCGGCGATGCGTTCGGTGAAGCCAGCGTCGTTGCTGTTCAGAGACATGTCCCCTGTTCCTATGCGTTGCGGTGTTGATGGATGGCTTCGAAACGCTCGGCACAGGCAGGCCCACAGAACAGCCTTGCCGGATCGTTGTCGAAGTCTTCGCTGCAGTCCGGGTTCTGGCATTCCCCCATGGGAGTGAGAGGGGCAACGTTGCTGGCCCGCGTTGCGTGCTGGGCCAGGGCGCGTTGCAGGTGGCGCGCTTCCATTTCCTGCGCTTCGTCGATGGTGTCCGTCATGCGGGTTGTATTTTATCGAGGGGTGGTCGCACCGATTGAGAACGTCGCAACGACCGTCAACGACGCGGATTCCGCGGCGGATCGGCGTTCGTGGTTGCAGTGGATTTCAAACATGCAGGCTCCTTGTGCACGGGCGCCCGAAGGCGCGGTGGAGAGAAACGAAGGGCCGTCGCTGACGGCGATCGCATCATCCGAAAACCGGTTCTCGCCAACTGCGACGCATCGGTGTGATCACATCGATCTGCGAACGCCATCGCAGATCCAACGAGTGCTTGACGGCCCGATCGCGATCAGGGATGCAAGGTGCTGGAAGGTGTTGCAAATGGAGACCCATTCCGACACCATGACCGTGCAACCACCTCCCATCACATCCTGACCACACTGCGTCGGTCGGCCATTGCGTGACCTGCGCACGCCAGACACTGCACAGCACGTTGGCCGCCATCGGCCGCCGTGGACCGATCCACGTTCCCAGGGGCCCCGTCGAATGCACACACCGCATCCCACGCAGGACATCGTTCCGGCGTTCCTGCAGGCCATGCACGCGCACGGCATCGTGCCGGACGCGCGCGGCCGCGACGCGCTCAACGCCGATGGCACCCTGGTGCGCTTCCATGTGGAAGGCGACCGTCGTGGCACGCGCAACGGGTGGGCCGTGTTGTTTGGAGACCATGTGCCGGCCGGCGAGTTCGGCAGCTGGCGGACCGGCACCCGCCATGCCTGGTGCGCGAAATCGCCGACCGCGTTGAGCGCCGCCGAGCAGCGCGCCATCCGGCAACGCCAGGAAGCGGCCCGCAGCGAGCGCGAACGGCATCAGCGCGAGCGCGAGGACGCCGCCGCCAAGGCCGCCAACGTGCTGTGGAACCGTGCCATTCCCGCCGACGTCCAGCACCCCTATCTGGTACGCAAGGGCATCCACGCACATGGCCTGCGCGTGGCGCCGTGGCCGGTGCGCAACAGCGATGGCCTGGTCTTCCGCCATATCGACAATGTCCTGCTGGTGCCGGTGATGAACAGCGCGGGCCGTATCGTCTCGTTGCAGGCGATCTTTCCCCGCGTGGATCCAGCACTTGGCCGCGACAAGGACTTCCTTTCCGGTGGCCGCAAGCAGGGCTGCTTCCATGTCATCGGCAAGCCGGCCCCTGGCCAACCGATCGCCATTGCAGAGGGCTATGCCACCGCCGCATCCATCCACCAGGCCACGGGCTGGTGCGTGGTGGTGGCCTGGGATGCAGGCAACCTTGGCGCGGTCGCGCGGGCCTGGCGCGGCGCCATGCCCGACGCATCGTTCGTGCTGTGTGCCGACAACGATCAATGGACGCGGCAGCCGCTGGACAACCCGGGCGTCACCCTGGCCGCGCAGGCTGCCGCGGACATCGATGCCCGCGTGGCCTGGCCCGAGTTCGCCGCGCTGCATGGCGACGATGACCGTCCTACCGACTTCAACGACCTGCACCTGCGTGAAGGGCTGGACGCCGTGCGTACCCAGCTGTTGCCTCCCGCACCGCCCGCAGCAGGCGACGACGTGGCGCCGGACGATGCGCCGTCATCGGCCAGCGCGCGTTACCAGGTGCCTGGCAACCTGTCCGCATTCGATGCCTTCACCCCGTTTCCCGACACCAGCGCGCGCGGGCGGCCGTTGCCAACGGCCCGCAACCTGGCCGAGCTGTGCCGTCGTACAGGTGTGACCGTGCGCTACAACGTCATCCGCAAGGATCTTGAGATTCTGGTCCCTGGGCTGCACACGACCGTGGACAACGCCAAGGAAGTCGCGGCTGGCGAAGTGATGGATTGCATGCACCGCGCCGGCATGGCCACCGCCAGCTTCGAGACCAACCTGTGCCAGGTGGCCGAAGCCAATCCCTACAACCCGGTCGCAAGCTGGATCACCTCACGGCCGTGGGATGGCCAGTCCCGCCTGCAGGCGTTCTTCGACACCGTGCAGGAAGCCCAGCCCACGCGCATGGCCGACGGCCGCGTGCTGAAGGAGGTCCTGATGAGGCGCTGGCTGATCTCCGGCGTGGCGGCCGCCTTTGAGCCCGATGGCGTGGTCGCGCGCGGCGTACTGACGTTCGTCTCGAAACAGAACCTGGGCAAGACGCGCTGGGCACGGCAACTGGCGCCGGCGGAGCTGCAACTGATCGCTGACGGGGTGGTGCTCGATCCGGCCAACAAGGACAGCGTCAAGCAGGTCATCTCCAAGTGGATCGTCGAACTGGGCGAAGTCGATGCCACCTTCCGCCGTACCGATATCGCGGCGCTGAAATCATTCATCTCGCGCAGCCATGACGAGATCCGCCGCCCCTACGCGCGCACGGAATCCCGCTATGCACGGCGCACCATCCTGTTTGCCAGTGTCAACGACGAACGCTTCCTGCGCGATGCCACCGGCAACACCCGCTGGTGGACCGTGCACGCCGTAGCATTGGGCGAACCGGCGCGGATCGACATGCAGCAGGTCTGGGCAGAGGCCCATGCGTTGTACTGCAGCGGCGAGACCTGGCACTTGAGTGCCGAGGAACTCGATGCGCTGAATGCAACCAACAGCGAACACGAACCCATCTCGCCGATCGCCGAACTGATCGATCGCCATTTCGACTGGTCGCTCCCTGCCGAACACTGGAGCGCGCATTACCGCGCCACCGAGATCGTCATCGCGGTGGGCATCGACAAGCCCAACCGTCGCGAGGTGAACGAGGCCGCCGCCTACGTGGTCAAGCGCCATGGCGTACGCACCCGCGTGGTTGGCAAGGAACGTGCCAAGGTCTGGCTGATGCCACTGCGCAGACGCAGTCTCGCCGAGCATGCGGCAGGCCCGTTCTAGATGCCACGCACCCATGATGGTCGCGACGTTGACAGCAGCAGCGTCGACTGGCGCCTGCACTGCGAAGCACGTCGCCTGCTGCGGCTGGACGGCTACCGGCGCATGGGCAACGACGGGCGCTGGACGGCGGTCAGTCCGCGCCGGCATCGCCAGCAGTATCTCGAGGGTGTCCTGGCCGCGCGCGGCGCGGTTGAGCGTGAGCGCCTGGCAGCGGCGGCATTGCGACTGTGGACCGCCAGCCCGCCCGGCCGGCCACGTCACGACGAAAGTAGATGAAAGGTGTTGACTTAGGTCATCTACAGAGGCAAGATGGCTGTATCGGCCCGCCACCTTCCAGGAGCGCTTCCGCCATGCCTCATCCCCAATTGCATGCCTTCGAAGGTGAGCAGCTGACCGTGCAGCAGATCCACCAGCGGGTACCGGTGCTGTCCGAACGGACCATCCGCGACCACCTTGCAGCCGGCCGGCGTACCCGCACCGCCATGCTGTGCTTTGACCCGATCGCTGCGGCGGCCCGGGGTGGTCGCATCACCCAGCGCATCCTCCGCGCCCGCAGCCTCGCCGGTCGCGATTCCTGATCCTCCGGCACCTGCCGCATTTCTCCAGGAGTAGATTCCGCATGATTCCCGCCTCCCCCGACAGCGGTCATCGCATGATTGCCGACACACTGGCCGCGTTCTGTGCCGGCCCTGCACTGGGCAGCATCGCCCTGCGGCCGGCGCCGCGCGCGCGCGTACCGCTCTACATCGGCATCGCCGGCAGCAAGCGCTCGGGCAAGGACACACTCGCCAATGGGCTGGCATCGGCGTTGGCGCTGCCACGCGACAGCTTCGCGGCCCCACTGCGCCAGTTCGTCGCCTCCCTCCTCGGGCTCTCCCTGCATGAACTGGACCGCCGTAAGGAGGACGCCATCGATTGGCTGGCCGAACTCACCCCGCGCCACCTGATGCAGACCGCCGGTACCGAATGGGGGCGTGACCGCGTCCATCCCGAACTGTGGGTACGCTCGCTGTTCGCACGCCTGCCCGAGGGCGGGCTGGTACCCGACGTCCGCTTCGCCAATGAGGCACGTGCGATCCGCCGCCGCGGTGGTGTCGTGATCCGCGTCAACCGCCCGGGCCATTGCAGCAATGACCTTCATGCCAGCGAGCAACCGCTGCCGCATGAACTGGTCGACATCGAAGTCGACAATGACGGCAGCCCGGCCGATCTGGTCCGCAGATCACTGGACCAGCTGCTGTCGCGCGGCCTGATCTGAGCCGGAATCGGGGTCGGCTGTGCGGCCCCGTCCGCTGAACCCACCGCAGGCCACGACCCATCATCGGCGAAAATGATGTAAGGTCATCCCCCATCACCGACGACACCTGTCGTCACCCTGCATCCCCAACCCATTTCGCAAAGAGGAAACGCCATGGAGGTCGAACAGTTCACGTCGACGCGCCTGAAGGCCATCGAGTTGTTCAAGTCCCAGCCCAAGGGCAGCAAGGACAACGTGAGCCTGGATGCGATCTTCATCTCGCTGTGCACGCTGGCCACTGCCCAGGCCGATGCTGGCAGCAGCCGGCAGGCGCGCACCGTGGCCCGCCCGGGCAACCAGCAGCCGCCCGCGCCATGGTTCGTCGAAACCCTCGCCGCCCTGAAGGGCAAGGGCGAGTCGATCACCGTGGCGCGCTTCCTGATGTTCGCCAACCGCTTCCCGGTCAAGCGCATGGACCAGGTCAACGCGGCACGCTGGCTGCGCGACGCCGGGTACATCCCCCGCAAGACCGGCGGCAACCTGGTATTCGATCTTTGATCCAGCGCCTCCTGCAGTCCTTTCGATCTTTGATCCAGCGCCTCCTGCAGTCCTGAAGCCCCGGCATCGTCCGGGGCTTTTTTTTTCCGGCCAGTACATGGCGCATGAGGCCATGCGGCGGGGGGCCGTCCTCACCCTGTACCTGCCCCATCCCCTTGATCTGCCTCCGTTCCTGCCAGGTGAGGACAACGAGTACGGATGTACAGGAAAACATCAGCGGCCAGTGCAAGCGGATACGGCGCACTGCAAGCAGGCGGGGCGTGCTCCTCACCCGTCCTCGCGCACGACTGAACGTCTTCAGCACACCGATATAAAAGTAGATGAAAGGTGTTGACTGGACAGACGGGATGGCAACAGTGGAGATCAATGCCACTGAAGACATCCTCCATGAACGCCCTGCCCGACAGTATCCAGACCCTGGCCGAGGTCATCGGCGAATCCGCAGCCCTCACGCTGGTGCGTGCGTGGCCGCCGACCACCTCCAGCACCACCGGCCGTCACCGCGTCATCGTCTACGTCCCCTCCACCCTGCCCGACCAGCATCGGCTGATCGACATCCTTGGCCACGACGCCGCCCGGCGGCTGGTCGCGCACTTCGGCGGCGAACTGTTGTTCCTGGCGTCCTGCTTCGCTGCCGGCGCGCACGAACGCCGTGAGCAGATCGCCCGCGCGGTCGCCAGCGGCATGCCGCGCGACCATGTCGCGCGTGAGTTCGGCGTCTCACAGACCACCATCAAGCGCGCCCTGCGCGGTGCGCGTACCGCGCTGCCACCGGCGGTCCATCCGGCCCTGCTCAAGGGGTACGCACGCGCATGAACGAGAGCGACCTGCTGGCGGGCGTGCCGGATTGGGCCAAGTACCTGGGCGGTACCTCGGGCGTGCTGATCGCTGTGTCGTTGTGGCTGCGCCAGTGGCTGTCGTCGGCCAAGGTCGACCGCACCGCCGATGAAGCCACCAGCAACACCCTGCGCACCCTGCAGGAACAACTCGCCGCCGAACGTACACGCGCCGACGGACTGATGCACGAACGCGAGGCAATGGCCCAGGAGATCGGGCAGCTGCGCGGTGAGGTCAGCGCCCTGCGTGCACAGATCGCCCAGCAGAGCGTACAGATAGACGCCCTGCTGGCCCTGGTTCGCAAGCAGCCAGGAGCGGCCGCATGACCGTCGCCGCCGCCAGCGCCCTCGGTGGCACCAACGTCGCTGCGTTCCTGGACATGCTGGCCGTGTCCGAAGGCACCGACATTCCGGGCCAGCGCTCACGTGACCACGGCTACGACGTCATCGTCGGCGGCCAGCTGTTCACCGACTACCGCGACCATCCCCGCGTGCTGGTGTCGCTGCCACGCTATGGCATCAAATCCAGCGCCGCCGGCCGCTACCAGTTCCTGCGCAGTACCTGGGACGACCTGCGCGCACGCCTGGGCCTGCCCGACTTCGGCCCGGTCTCGCAGGACCGTGCGGCGGTCGCCCTGTTGAAACAATGCGGTGCCTACGAGTTGATCCGGCTGGGACGCTTCGATGCCGCCGTCACCGCGGCACGGCGCATCTGGGCGTCGCTGCCAGGCGCTGGCTACGGGCAGAAGGAGCACGCTCTGGAAACGCTACGCGCGGCCTACCGTGCCGCCGGCGGAGCCCTGCAGTGACGCCCGGGGCAATGAGGCTGGGCATCGGACTGCTGGTCCTTGCCGGCAGCCACGCGAGCTGCGCCTGGCTGGGATGGACCTTGCGCGACCGCAGCGCGGACCTTGCCGCTGCCACCACCCGGGCAGCGCAGCAGGCGGCCCACACCGATGCAGCCCAGCGCGCGCACCAGCAGGCCCTCGCCAACAGCGCCGCAGGCGCGCAGGCCGAATCACAGCGCCTGGCCCAGCAGGCCCGGCGCACCGAACAGTTCAACACCCTGCAACGGGACATCGAGACCCATGCCAAGACTCCTGGTCGTGATCGCGGCGACGCTGACGCTGAGTTCGTGCGCATCTGGCGCGAGGCCAACGCCGGCCACGCCCTGCCGCGCTGATCTCAGCATCGCACCTGCCCAGCTGCTTCCCCCACCCCGCCTGTCGGACCTGCACGCGGCCAGCGATGACGCGCTGCTGCGCAATCACGTTGCCGTCGCACAGCAGTACCACGCGCTGGCCGACCAGCTGAGTGCGCTGCTGTGCAGCCTCGGCAACCAGCGCGGCATCACCATCAATGGCGCCGCGCCGGCAGCACCTTCCGACTGCAGCAGCAGCGTCGCACCCGCGCACTGAGCCTGCCGGATACGGCCACGCCTGCAATGCCACCCCACTGCGGTGATGGCAACACTGGCTGCAGACCGCGCGCGCCGCACAGGCCACGCCCTTCTTCCCTTCCCTGCATGAGCTGACATGGCGAACGATCCCTTTCCTCCTATGCTCGATCCGCTGATTGCCGCGATCGAAGCCGCAATCCGTGCACGCTTTCCGGGGTTTGCAAGCATCGAGTTCCATCGCGACGCCAGCGCTGAGGGGATGCCCCTGCCGGCCTGCCTGCTGGCGATGACCCGCTGTGACCGCAGCAGGGACAACAATGATGGCAGTGGCCTTCTGCAGGCCACACTGCGCTTTGAAGCACGCATTGCGCTGCCGGCAACCGATGCAACCGCAGCGCTGCAGCTGCGCAACGCGGCCCTCGCTCTCGCGACCTGGCTGCACCAGCTCGGCCGCTTTCCCGGCGTTGCCAGCGGTGCGATCGATGTGATCGCGGCATTGCCCGAAGACCCAACGGCAGCACAGCCGGGCCTGCGCACCTGGATCGTCGAGTGGTCGCTGCCGGTCGCACTGGGCGACAACCCGTGGGACGACGCCGGTGGCGTGGTGCCGCAGGCGTCCTACAGCTTCGCGCCGGAGATCGGCCGCGCCCATGAGCCCCGCTACCAGCCGTTGCCGGAGCGCGCACGATGAGCGCCGAACACGCGCGGTTGATCGGCAACCTGCTGATGATCGGTGTGGTACGCGAGCTGGACGAAGCGAACGGGCGCGTTCGCGTCGATGCCGACGGCATGCTTACCGACTGGATTCCCTGGCTGGAGCGCCGCGCGGGGCCGGGCATGCGCAGCTGGTGCGCGCCCGAACCAGGCGAGCAGGTCGTGCTGGCGTGCCCCTATGGCGACCCCGGCCAGGCGCTTGTACTCGGCAGCCTATACCAGGACCGCTTTCCGCCGCCGGCCGACTCGCGCCTGCGGCAACGCAGCGAGTTCGCCGACGGCAGCACCGTCGAGTACGACCAGGAAACCACCACGCTCAACGTCCATGTCGGCAGCGGCAAGGTCATCGTCACCTGCGCGAATGCACAGGTGATCGCCAGCGAATCGGTGCTGCTCGACACGCCGTCGCTGAAGGCCACCGGCGATCTGCAGGTGACCGGCGCGATCAGCGCCGGCAAGGACATCACCACACCCGGCGAGGTCAAGGCTGGCGCCATCGGCCTGAAGGCACACAAGCACACCGCACAGGGTCCGACCGCACCCACCACGCCCGCGCAGCCCTGAGCGGCCACGCCTGCAATGCCCTGAAAACCCGCACTCCACGACGATAGAGGCCATGCGAGGAATCGACGCCAACACCGGCAAATCACTGGATGGGCTCGCCCATCTCCACCAGTCCGTGCGTGACATTCTCACCACGCCCCTTGGCTCCCGCGTACTGCGCCGCGAATACGGTTCACGCGTGTTTGAACTGATCGATGCGCCGACCAACCGCTCGCTGCGCATGGACCTGATCGCCGCCACCGTCGACGCGCTGGCGCGATGGGAACCGCGTCTCCACGTCGAGAACGTCGACGTCTCCCTCCCCGCCCCCGGCGTGATGATCCTGGCAGTGACCGGGATCCACCTGCCGGACGGCGAGGCCATCACCATCGAAGGAATCGAGGTTCGCTAACCGTGGCATCCGGCTCGTTCACCAGTGTCAATCTGTCCCAGCTGCCTGCACCGGCGGTCATCGAAGTGCTCGATTTCGAAGCCATGTTCGATGAATCGCTGACCGCACTGCAGGCCCTGGATCCCACCTTCGACGCGTTGCTGCCGTCGGACCCGGCCTTCAAGATCCTGGAGGTCTGCACCTACCTGCGCCTGCTCGATCGCCAGCGCGTCAACGACGCCGCGCGTGGCGTGATGCTGGCCTATGCCGGTGGCAGCGACCTGGACCACCTCGCCGCGATCTTCGGCGTCGTCCGCCAGGTGCTCGACCCGGGCAAACCGCAGGAGGGCATTCCTCCTCGATATGAAAGCGATGAGGACTTCCGCCGCCGCATCCAGCTGGGCCCGGAAGGATTCAGCGTGGCAGGGCCGGAAGGTGCCTATGTGTTCCATGCGCTGAGCGCGGACCCGCGCGTGCTCGACGCCAGTGCGACCAGTTCCGCCCCCGGCGAAGTGGTGGTCTCGGTGCTGTCGCGCGAAGCGGATGGAACCGCCACCCAGGGCCTGCTCGACATCGTCGAGGCGAAGCTGAGCGCGGATGACGTGCGACCGCTGACCGACCACGTGCTGGTGAAGCCGGCCATGATCGTCAACTACACGGTCGACGCCACGCTGTTCACCTTTGCCGGCCCGGACTCGCAGGTCGTGCTTGCCGAAGCGCGCACCCGCCTGGACCGCTACATCAGCGAGTCACATCGTCTCGGCCGCGATGTCACCCGTTCGGGGTTGTTCGCCGCATTGCATGCCGAGGGCGTGCAGCGCGTGGAGATCGTCCATCCGGCTGCAGATGTGGTGGTGGACCGAACCCAGGCCACGCACTGCACCGGCGTGACCCTGACCCACGGCGGCACCGATGAATGAGCCGAGCACGCGCCTGATCAACGCGCGCCTGCGCGGCGCGATCGATGGCCGCAACCGCACCTTCCGCCACCCTGGCGGCGCGCTGGCGAGCCTGCAGTCGGTATTCCGCACCGATGCGCAGGGGCGGCAGCCGCTGCAGGGCAGCGTCATCGAGGGCAGCAGGGTCACCCTGGCCGCTGCACCGGCGCCCGGCGAGGTCATCGATGGTGACGCCCAGGTGGTGGTGCCCTCGGCGGCGAACCTGCTTCCCGCCAACGCCACCCACGCCGAGCGCGCGCTTGCCCGCGCCATCGTTGCACGTCCGTTGCCTGTGGACATCACCGCGCTGTGGGATGCCGACCGCTGTCCGACCGCACTGCTGCCCTGGCTGGCCTGGGCGCTGTCGGTGGACGAATGGAAGGCCTACTGGCCCGACGCCGTGAAGCGCGCCCGGGTGCGTACGGCCATCGCCATCCAGCGACGCAAGGGCACCGCCGGCAGCGTACGCGACGTGGTGGCCGCCTTCGGCGGCTCGGTGCTGATCCGCGAGTGGTGGCAGCTGCAGCCCAAGGGCGCGCCGCACACCTTCGAAGCGGTGATGACCATCGCCAACCAGGATGGCCAGTCCGCCACGGCGATGTTCGTCGAGGACGTCATCGGCGAAATCACCCGGACCAAGCCGGTGCGCTCGCATTTCACCTTTACCCAGGGCATGCAGGCCGACGCCGCCGTCGGCGCACTTGCAGCCGCCCACGCCACGGCCTTCCGCCGCCTTCAACTGATCGGAGAGTAACCCCCGCATGCGCTTGAAAATCACCGATGCCGGCTTCGCCAAGCTGGTCAATCCGCCGAACACCGGCACCAACGCCGTCCTGATCACCCAGATCGGCCTGACCTCGACCGCCTTCGTACCGTCGGCGGGGCTCACCGCGCTGCCCGGCGAGTTCAAGCGCGTGGCCACCTTCGGCGGCCAGGCCGTGGGCGATGACACCGTGCACGTCACCATCCGCGACGACAGCGCCACGTCCTACACGCTGCGCGGGTTCGGCCTGTACCTGGCCGACGGCACCCTGTTTGCCAGCTACGGCCAGGCCGATCCGATCATGGAGAAGTCGGCCGCATCGATGCTGCTGCTGGCCACCGATACCCGCTTCAGCGGGATCGACACGACGCAGATCCAGTTCGGCGACGCCGGCTTCCTCTATCCACCGGCCACCACCGAGGTGGTCGGTGTGGTCGAGCTGGCCACCAGCACCGAAGCCGAAGATGCGACCGACACCCAGCGCGCGGTCACCCCGCGTGGCGTGCGCGCCTACACCGACAAGCGCTTCGGCGCCAGCGCCCCGAGCGCGCTGGCGAAGACGCTGCTGTCCGCGGCGAACACCACCGCGGCGCGCACTGCGCTGGAACTGAAGAGTGCTGCGCTGAAGGACACCGGGCATGGCAATGGCCTGGACGCCGACACCCTGGACGGCAAGCACGCCTCCGAGTTCGCCCTGGCCGGTGACTTCGCCACCGTGGGCCACAAGCATGTGATTGCTGATGTGACCGGGCTGCAGTCGGCACTGGATGGCAAGGCATCCAGGGGCGGCAACACGTTCACCGACCAGCAGTTCATCAGCGGCACGTATCCCTTGATGGGCTTCGGTGCCGCCGGCGCCGAGCAGTCCTTCATTGGCGGCTGGGGTAATTCCAGCCTGTGGCGCGTATGGAGCGCGGACCGCAGTGCCAGTAGTGAGATCACCATCAAACATGGCGACACGCCGCGCTGGAACGGCTCGGCGATATGGCATGCCGGGAACTTCGCGCCCGACACGAAGATGGACAAGAGTGGCGGAACGTTCACCGGACACGTCGGCGTAAATGGAAACTCGCTTCGCTCCTATGGTTGGAACGGCGTTGCCAACGACGGCGTGCTCGTACTCGGCGATACCAACTCCTACATCTTCAAGAACGGGTCGAATTTCACTTTCGCCAATGCGGCAGGCGGATACACCGCCATGCTCAACGCGGGTGGCACTGTCTGGACCAGTGGCAATTTCGATCCAGCAAGCAAGGTAAACAAAGCCGGCGACACGATGACCGGCGAGTTGAAGAATCTCTCGCACATCACCGCTGGTCCGGCAGCCAGCAACAAAGTTCGCATCACCGTCTCCGGGGACGGCTTCCCGTGCATCATGGGTACCAACCCAGCTGTCGATGCATATGTGCCGATGAACTACTACGGCACGCGGCACAACTTCAACTCCGGGATTTTCGCCAGCGGGCCGTCGATGTTCCGCGCCGCAGGCGACTCCCAGCCAGGCATCCGATTCCACTCGCAGACTCTCAACGGCTATCCACGCACAACGATTGAAGCCGTCACCGGTGACAGCAGCAGCTTCGCGGAAATGCATGCGATCAGCAATGGCTTCCACTTCTACAACCCCTCGTTGCGACGTGGTATCCGCATGTCCAACTCTGGACAAGTGACCACTACGCCGGAGTTCACTAACCCCGCCACGGGCATTACAGGTTTTGGATTCACTTCGGAGGGTTCATTCGGCGGCGGATTCGGCATGCTGGACAACTCCATCCAGGGTGGATGGTGGATGGCCGCCGGCACCATGCAGTGGGGCATCAGCACCTACCCGAACAGCATGGGCGCCGCAATGATCCTTGGTGGTAACGGCGCGCTCACCACGACGGGTGGTTACGACTTCGGCTCTTCGCGCAAGCTGAAGAACATCGATGGCGAACTTCCCTACGGCTTGGCTGTTGTAGAAAAGATGGAACTGGCCGCCGGCCACTACAAGCCCGAATACAACGACGACGGTCGTCGCCGCCTGTTCTTCGTCGCCGAGCAGCTGGCCGAACTGGTACCGGAAGCGGTCGACCTGGAAGGTGTCGAGTTCCAGGGCGAGCGCGTGGCATCGGTCAAGCTCGACCAGCTGCTGCCGGTCATGGCCAAGGCCATCCAGGAACTGGCCGCCGAAGTGCGCGCACTGAAAGCGGAGCGCTGACATGCCCAGCGGATATCGCTCTTCCGGTGTCGACTTTGACGACCTGTTCGATCCGTACGTCGAAGGTCCACTGGCACAGGATTCGGGCCGCCGTATCGGCGGCACCGACCTGAGCCGCCGCTACGCGCACATCCAGTACGGCAGCAAACGTGCCGACGTAGGCCATCGCATCAACGGCATGGACGTGTCCAACCTGTGGGCGGCCCGCGGCAGCGCCAGCTACCGATTGCCGTTCCATGGACAGGACTACAGTTCAGGGAATGGAGCCAAATCGAACTCATCGGGATCGGTTACGGCCGAGGTCCAGATCAGCCTCCTGTCTGACGGAAACTTCACCGTTTACTGCAATAGCTATGGCGGCGGCAACGATGCAATCGATCGAGCCGCAGCGGGTCGGTGGACTCCATCAGGAGCCAATCCACGCGACTACGAGGTTCAATTCACCGCCAGCGACGCGCGTCCTGCGTCATTCAGCACCAACGCGCCGTCGTTCTCCTCCCTTGCGGAATCGCGCTCGGCAACCGTTTCTATCAGTGTCCCCGCGGCCTCATTAAGCAACGAAAGAGCCACCGTTGAGATAGCAGTCCATCTCCGTCGGTCCGGTGGCTCCGTCCAGGTTTCCACGGTGTTCGCCACCGTCGCAGTAGCGGGTTGGTACTAGGTACATACCAGGCCACCGCTGCAATTAACCCGACAACCACATTCTCCGAACATTACCCCGTCGCCTGCACAAGCCGGCACACACCCACACCGAGGAAGAACCCCGAATGACCGAATTTCTCCATGGCGTACAGGTCGTCAACATCGATACCGGTGCCCGATCGATTGCCATCGCCTCCAGCAGCGTGATCGGCATCGTCGGCACCGCGCCGCTGGCCGACACCGACGCGTTTCCCATCAACACGCCCGTCCTGGTGACCTCGCCGTCGCAGGCCGCCAAGCTGTCGGCCACCACCGGCACCGATGCCGGCACCCTGCCCGGTGCGCTCGACGCGATCTTCGACCAGTCCAGTGCCGTGGTCGTCGTCATCCGCGTCGAGAAGGGCGCCAATGAAAGCGCAACCCTGGCCAACGTGCTGGGCGGCGTGAACGCCCAGACCGGCGCCTACGAAGGCGCGCATGCACTGCTGGCCGCCAAGTCCATCGTCGGCGTCAAGCCGCGCATCCTGGTCGCACCCGGCTTCACCCATGTGCACCCGGCCGACCCGGCCAAGCCGGAGGCCGTGCTGGCCAACCCGGTCGTCGCGGAACTGCTCGGCATTGCCGACAAGCTGCGCGCAGTGATCATCAAGGATGGCCCGAACAGCAACGACGACGCTGCCAAGTCCACCGCTGCACTGACCGGCTCCAAGCGCGTCTACGTGGTCGACCCGGCGCTGCTGGTGCAGTCCGGTGATGCCATCGTCACCCGCTATGCCTCCGGTGCCGTGGCCGGTGCCATCGCCCGCAGCGACAACGAGCGCGGCTGGTGGGCGTCGCCGTCGAACCTGGAACTCAACGGCGTGGTCGGTACCGCGCGTGCGATCGACTTCGGCCTGTCCGATGCCACCAGCCGCGCCAACCTGCTGAACCAGGCCAACGTGGCCACGGTCATCCGCGAAGGGGGCTTCCGCCTGTGGGGCAACCGCACCACCAGCATCGATCCGAAGTGGCAGTTCCTGTGCGTGGTGCGCACCGCCGACATCATCGCCGACAGCCTGGAAGCCGCCCACCTGTGGGCCGTCGACCGCGGCATCAGCAAGACCTACGTCGATGACGTGCGCGAGGGTGTCAATGCCTTCCTGCGCGGGCTGAAGACCCAGGGCGCGATCCTCGGTGGCAACTGCTGGATCGACCCTGAACTGAACGCAGCGGACAGCGTGGCCCAGGGCCGCTTCTACTGGGACTTCGACTTCACCCCGACCTACCCGGGTGAGCAGCTGACCTTCCGCATGCACATGAACAACAACTACGTCTCGGAGATCTTCTAAGCATGGCGCGCAAGATCCGCAAAAACTTCAACTTCTACGTCGACGGCAAGGGTTATGCCGGCAGCGTGATGTCCTTCACCGCCCCCAAGCTGTCGCTGAAGACCGAGGACTTCCAGGCCGGTGGCATGCTGGCCCCGACCGAGATCGTGCTCGGCCATGAAAAGCTCACCGCCGAGGTCGAGTTCGCCTCGGACGACGCGGAGATCATGACCAAGTTCCACGTCATCGAGAGCAAGGAGTATGGCTTCACCGCCCGCGAAGCGCTGGAAGGCGACGACGGCGAAGTGACCCAGGTCGTGCACAACATGCGCGGCAAGGTGAAGCTGCTGGACCGTGGTGAAACCAAGGTCGGCGAGAAAGGCACGATCAAGGTCAGCCTGGCGCTGAGCTACTACAAGCTGACCCATGGCGCCCAGGTCGTGCAGGAGATCGACGTGGTCAACATGATCGCCCGCCAGGGTGGCGTCGACGTCCTGGCCGGCATCCGCGGCGCGCTGGGCATCTGAGCCCACGCCGCACCGAAGAACCCGGGGGCGCCTCGCGCCCCCGCATCCATCGCACCGCATCGCATTCCAGGAACGCCTTCATGTCCAGCAAGATCAAGACCCCCACCGACACCGTCATCGAGCGCGATGGCTTTGCCGAGATCACCCTCACCCGCCCGCGCCAGGTCAACGGCATGGAGACCGCCGTGCTGCGCATGCGTGAACCGACCGTGGAAGACATGGAGCGCTACCAGGACGACAAGGGCAGCGACGCCCAGCGTGAGGTGCGGATGATCGCCAACCTGTGCGAGATCTCGCCGGACGACGTGCGCAAGATGCCGCTGCGCGACTACGCCCGGCTGCAGGCAGGCGTGGCGCTTTTTACCACCTGACCCTGCCGCAGATCAGGCAGGGAGTGCTTGCCCTGGCCGGACATACCGGCTGGGGCCTGCGCGAGATCATGACGCTGCGGGTGTCGAAGTTCATCTGGTGGATTCAGGGGTTGCCGGTACATGGCCAATAACGTTCAAACGACAACGATCACGATCGGCGGCTCGGTGTCCAAATCGCTGAAGGACGCATTGTCCTTCGCCAATGATGGCATCAAGCGCATCGGCACCGAGATGACACTGCTGGACCGCAGGCTTGCCCGTCTGAACACGACGAGCAAGGAATACGCTCGCATGCGTGCCCAGGTCGACGCATTGCGTGCCTCGCAGGAGGCACTGGAGAGCATCGAGGCAAAGCGCACCGCCAATCTGGAGAAGCGCGAGAAGCTCGGCTCGGCATTCGGCGAGGCACGTGGTGCGCTTGGCACGGCCGTTACCGCGCTGGCCAAGCCGGTGGAGAACGCCTCCGGCTTCGCCCGCCAGAACCAGCAGATCGGCGTGGCGGCCAACCTCAGCCGGGCCCAGGTGAGCGCCTTGGGTCAGGCCATCCTGGAACAGTCGCGTGCGACCAACCAGGGCGCCGACGCACTGCAGCGCTCGATCAGGCTGATGATCGACGCCGGCATGGATGCGCAATCGGCCCAGGCCAGCCTGGGCGCGGTCGGGCGGACCACCACCGTCACCGGCGCCAGCATCGACGATGTGGCCCAGGCCGCAGCCGCCCTGCAGCAGTCGTTCGATATCGATCCGTCGCGCATGCAGAACGCGCTGGATGTGCTGGTCGTCAACAGCCGGCAGGGCGGCCTGGGCCTGAAGGACATGGCTGAAGTGCTGCCTGCCCTGGGCTCGTCGTTCGAAGCGATGAAGCTGCGGGGCACCTCGGCGGCCGCGACCCTCGGCGCCGCCCTGCAGGCCACGCTGGACTCGGCCGGCGGCGCCGACAAGGCCGCCAGCAACATGAAGACCTTCATGTCGTCCGTCCTGTCGCCGGAGCTGCAGAACAAGGCAAAGAAGAGCCTCAATCTGGATCTGCGCAAGATCATCGGTGACGCGCAGACCGACGGCGGCAATCCCTTCGACGCTGCCATGCAGGGAATCATCCAGGCCACCGCGGGCGACCAGAAAAAGATCGGCGCACTGTTCGGCGATGCCCAGGCGAAGAACTTCGTCCAGCCGATGATCGAGAACTGGGACACCTACGTGCGTGTCCGCGACAAGGCGCTGAATGGATCGGCGGGCACCATCGATGCAGCCTATGCCGATGCGATGCAGACCGACCCGCAGAAGATCGAGGGCGCCAAGATCGCCGTGGACAACCTGTCCAAGGCCTTCGGTGCAGCGCTGCTGCCGGCGGTGGGCGAGGCTGCGGTCAAGCTCACCGAACTGCTGAACGGGGTCACCTCGTTCGTGCAGGAAAACCCGAAGCTGATCGCCAACACCACGCAGATCGTGGTCGGCATGCTGGGCATGCGCACCGCGGTGCTCGGCGCCCGCTACGCCTGGACCTTCCTGCAGGGCCCGATCCTGGCTGCGCAGAAGGCCTTCGAGCTGTTCCGGGGCGGCAGCCTGCTGGCGCAGATGGGACGCTTCGGGCCGATGGCCATGCGCCTGGCGTCGGGCTTCCGCATCGTCGCTACCGCCGTCGGTGCCATCGGTGGTGGCCCCATCGCTCTTGCGGTCGCCGCCATCACCGCCGGCGCCCTGCTGGTGCGCAAGTACTGGGAGCCGATCAAGGCGTTCCTGGGCGGCGTCTGGGAAGGTCTCAGCGGTGCAGGCACCGCGGCGATGGGGGAACTGATGCGCGCGGTCGAACCGCTGCGCCCCGCCTGGGAAGTCATGAGCGGGCTGATCGGGCAGGCCTGGGATTGGCTGTCGAAGATGCTGGAACCGGCGCAGTACACCGGCAACGAACTGTCACGCGTCGGCCAGATCGGCTCACTGGTAGGCGAGGCGCTGCTGACCAACTTCCGGCTGGTCATCCAGGTCATCGGCGGCATGGTGGGCGCAGTGGTGTGGCTGGGCGAGATGCTCGGCACCGTCGCCGGTTTCATCAGCGAGACGCTCGGCAGCATCTGGGAGTCGATCAGCGAGAAGGCAACGGCGGCGTTCGACCGCATCCTGGAGAAGCTCAAGCCGGTCATTGAAGGCGTTGGCTGGTTCATGGACCAGCTCGGCGGCGGCGTGGGCGCGGCCAAGGACAAGGCACTGGGCGTTGCCGAGGACGGGCTGCAGACCGCAGTGGGCGCCGCCAACATCTACAGCAGCATGAAGGCACGCGGTGGTGGTGGCATTGGTGACATGGCACGGGTCGCATATGCCGTCGGCACCGACAGCAACGATGGCTTGAACCGGCGCATGGCTGAGCTGAGCGGTGCGCAGGGACGCGCTGCACCGGCCATGCCCTCGCCCACCACACGTGCACCCACCACCGTGCAGCAACAACAGACCAACAACATCACCATCCACCAGCAACCAGGTGAATCCAGCGAATCCGTAGCACGTCGCACCGCCGACGAACTGCAGCGTCGCAACGCCGTTGCCGCCCGTGGTGGCCTTGCAGACAGGAATTGAGCATGAAGCGCGAGTTCGTAACCGGCACAGTGGACAAGCTGCTGTCGCAGTTCAAAGCCAACGATTCCGGCAACGCTCCGGTGCTGCTGATGCTGGGCGGCTTCAAGTTCAGCCTCAACACTGCCGTGTTCCAGGACATCCAGCAGAGCAACGAGTATGGCTGGGCAGCGCAGGAACGCATCGGTCAGATGGCTGCGCTGCAGTACACCGGGCCCGGCAAGGCCAGCATGACGCTGCCTGGCGTCATCCACTATGCGTTTCGTGGTGCCGGCAATGAGCTCTCGCAGCTGCGCAAGCTGGCCGCGCAGGGCAAGCCACAGCGGTTGCTGACCGGCAAAGGCGGGAACCTGGGGCTGTGGGTCATCGACAAGATCGACGCCACCGCCTCCGGTTTCACTGCCGATGCCGGAATCCAGCGGCACGAATTCACCCTCTCCCTGCGGAAGCACAGTGATGGCACGAACGTATAACACCCGCGACGGCGACGTCGTCGACCGCATCGCGTACACGCACTATGGCGAACAATCGCCGGCCATCCTGCGCGCGGTATTCGACGCCAACCCGGGCCTTGCCGCACGCGGCGCGGTACTGCCCGCGGGCATGGCGATCACCCTGCCGGATGTGCAGCGCCCGGCAAACGAGCGCAAAGGAGTGGCCCTGTGGGACTGAACATCACACCGGCATTCCGCGTGGTGGCCAACAACCAGGACATCACCGACACCATCAGGTCGCGCTTCAAGTCGCTGCGGATCACCGACGAGACCGACAACAACTCGGACATGCTGGAACTGCAGCTGGCCGACCATGATCCTTCCGATCCGATCCAGCTGCCGCCGGCAGGCGCGGAGCTGGAGGCCTTCATCGGCTACGACGGTGACGTGCGGCGCATGGGCCTGTACATCTGCGACGAGGTGGAGATTTCCGGCTACCCGGGCAGCATGACCCTGCGTGCCCGCGCGGCGCCGTTCGAGGCCAGCAAGGGCGGCAAGAACGATCTGCAGACGCAGAAGACGCGCACCTGGAAGAAGGGCACGACCATCGGCGGCATGGTGCAACGCATGGCCGGCGAACACGGAATGGAGGCTGCCGTGAGCGGGTCGCTTGCATCGATCGCGCTGCCGTTGACGGTGCAGTCGCAGGAGTCGGACATGAACCTGCTGCTGCGCCTGGCCAAGCAGCATGACGCCATCGCCAAGCCGGGCGGCGGCCGCCTGATGTTCGTCAAGCGAGGTGAATCCACCAGTGCCAGCGGTGAGCGCATTCCCGACGTCACCCTGACCCCGGCCGATGGCAGTGGCTACAAGGTGAGCATCGTCTCGCGCGAGAAGACCGGCACCACCATTGCCTATTACCGCGATGTCCGCGGTGCCACGCGCCAGGAAGTGAAGCTGGGCAGCGGTGAACCGATCGTGCGCCTGCGCATGGCCTACGCCGACCGCGAAGCCGCCGAAGCTGCAGCGCGTGCCAAGCACCAGGAACAGGCCCGGCAGACGCGTACGCTGAGCTACACGTTGCCCGGCCGTGAGACGCTGATGGCCGAAGCCACGGTGGTGATGCAGGGCTTCCGCGATGGCGTGGACGGGCAGTGGCTGGTCAAGCGTGCCGAGCACAACATCAGCCACGACGGCTACGTGACCAGCATCGAATGCGAACAACCCAACAGCGCCGACGCAGTGAAGGCGGCCCGCAGTGCCGCCGCCACCGAAGGCGAGCAGGTCGGCAGCGAGGTGTAGATCCACGCGGGCGTGAATCTACATCGGCGGCCTCGACCAGGCTCGGTAGATCCACGCCATGCGTGGATGCGCTTCCCGCATCAAGTCACGTACTGCGCAACCCCGTTGCCAAACGACCAGTTCTCCTTCTTCACTTCCACCAGGTTGATGAACACATCCTCGCGGCGGATGCCCACCGCCGCGTGCAATCCCTCGGCGATACCCGCATACAGCGCCCTCTTCTGCTCCAGCGTGCGCCCTTCGTTCCAGGTGATCTGGATGCAGATGAAATCGTCGGTGCGGTCCACGCCCAGGTAGCTGGCGTCGTAGATCAGCGTGCCGGGCTCGTGTTCCTGGAAGATCTGGAAGCGGTCGTTTTCCGGCACGCCCACCGCGCGCATGGCCTGGTAGATGGTTTCGCCGACACGTTGCAGGTAGTCGGCGGATTTACCTTTGCGAAGATCGATGCGGGCGAGCGGCATGGTGGCACTCCGGGGAATGGGGGCACGGCAGTGCCTCGAGAGTACGCCGGCCGGGAACCACGCAACAGCACATGGATGGAATCCTCTGCCCGCATCGGCGAAGTGCGTCCCCGAGCGCTTCGCGCGGTTGCGGGAGCCGGAGAGTCGCGCTGATGGTCAGGCAACAAAAAAGCCCCCATTTCTGGAGGCTTCTTTCGTTCTGCAACATGGTGGGCGGTACAGGGATCGAACCTGTGACCCTTGCCGTGTGAAGGCAATGCTCTACCGCTGAGCTAACCGCCCGGTGTGTTGCTGAGCCGCTCATTATAGGGGCTTTTCAGAGGCCGTCAACAGTTTTTCACATTCGTGTTCACGGGTGTTTCGAGGTCGTCGCCGGGCATGGCCCGGCGCTACCGGAATCACATCGTATGGGTCGGCTTGTCCGAGCTGGTCAGGCCGGCCAGCAGGGTCTCGATCTTGTGGCGCACGCCCTCGCCTTCGGCGCCATCGGCAAGCTGCACGCCGATGCCGGCGGTGCGGTTGCCCTGTGCGCCGGCCGGGGTCACCCAGATCACCTTGCCGGCCACCGGCAGGCGCTCGCTGGAATCGGGCAGGGTCAGCAGCAGGAACACTTCGTCGCCCAGGAAGTAGCGCTTGGGCGTGGGCACGAAGATGCCGCCGTTCTTCACGAACGGCATGTACGCGCTGTACAGCGCGGCCTTGTCCTTCACGGCCAGGGACAGGATGCCCTGGCGGGCGTTGCTGGCACTCATCGATTTCCCCTTGCGGCAGGCCGCTCGTTCACCTTGTTCCAGGCCAGCAGCAACTCAACCACCGCAAGGTCTGCACGCACCGTGGTGCGCAGCAGGTCGCGGGTGCGGTTGGCCGCATCGAACCAGGCTGCAAGCTTGTGCAATCGCTCCGGCGTGGTCAAGGCATCGGTGCTGGCCTGGGCCAGCGCCAGGTCGGCGGCAAAGCGCAGGCGTAGCGCTGCGTTGTCATCGCCGCACCACTTCTGCGCCAGTTCCACTGCACCGGTCTTGCCGGCCGCCAGCTGCTCCAGCTCGCGACCTACTTCACGGCGCAGGCTCAGGCCATCCTCGCGCAGCCAGTTGTCGGCCTGGCCGGGATGCCCGCGTGCAGCCTCCAGCGCTTCGCGCGCCGACGCCTCGCTATGGCCCTGCTGCTGCAGCCAGGCCAGCGCCTCGTGCTGCGGCGGCAGCTTGAACTCCAGGCGCTGGCAGCGGCTGCGGATGGTCTGCGGCAGGCGCGCCGGGTCGCTGCTGATCAGCCACAGGTAACGGCCCGGCTGCGGCTCTTCCAGGGTTTTCAGCAGCGCGTTGGCGGCCGAACGGTTGATCGCATCGGCCGGGTCGACGATCACCACCTGTGCCACGCCGTACTGCGGGGTCAGCGCCAGCTTGTCGGTGATCTCGCGCACCTGCTCGATGACGATCTCGGTGCGCAGCTTGTCGCCGCTCTTGTTCGGAATGAAGCTGACCAGCTGCAGGTCCGGATGGGTACCAGCGGCAATCAGCTGGCGCGTGCGCGTGGCATGCGCGGCATCACCGCGGGCCAGCACGTGGTCGGCCAATGCCAGCGCCACCTCACGCTTGCCCAGCCCGGCCGGCCCGCAGATCAGCAGGCCATGGCCGAGGCGACCGGCATCGAGCGCGGCCACGGTCTGGTCGAACGCGCGCTGCTGCCATGGCGAGAACGTGCTCATGCGCCCTCCCCGTCCTGCAGCCAGCGCTCGACACGCGCGACCACATCAGCGGCCACGCGCGCCTGCTCCTGGCCCGCATCAATCAACGCGAAGCGCTGCGGGTCCTGCTGCGCACGGCTGCGGAACACTTCGCGCACGCGCTGGAAGAAATCGTCCTGCTCGCTTTCGATGCGGTCCGGCCAGAGGTCACGGCCGTTGGCGCGCGCGCGGCCCACCGCCACGTCCACATCCAGCAGCAGGGTCAGGCCCGGCAACAGGCCGACCGCGCGGCGCTCCAGATCGGCAATCCACTGCGGATCGAGCCCGCGGCCACCGCCCTGGTAGGCGTAGCTGGAATCGGTGAAGCGATCACTCAGCACATAAGCACCGCGCTGCAGTGCCGGCTGGATCACCTGGCGCACATGCTGTGCGCGCGCGGCGAACACCAGCAGCAGTTCGGCTTCGGCACTGAGCGGTTCGGCGGCGATCTCGGCATCGGGCTTCAGCACCAGGCCGCGGATGCGCTCGGCAAGCGGCGTGCCGCCCGGCTCGCGGGTCAGCACCACTTCATGACCGTGGCTGCGCAGGCACTCGCGGATGGCGTTGATGGCGGTGGTCTTGCCCGCGCCCTCGCCGCCTTCCAGGCTGACGAAACGCGGGTGGCGAAGCAGCGCGGGACTCATTGCGCCGGGGTCTCCTTGGTACGTTGCTGGCGCAGCTGCTGCAGGTAGCGGGCGACTGCGGCGTTGTGCTGGTCCAGGCTGGGCGAGAACACGTGTGCGCCACTGCCATCGCCCACGGCGACGAAATACAGTGCATCGCCCGGCGCCGGCTGCGCGGCGGCCATCAGTGCATCGCGGCTGGGCATGGCGATCGGGGTCGGGGTCAGGCCCGCACGTGTATAGGTGTTGTAGGGCGTATCGGTGGTCAGGTCGCGGCGGCGGATGTTGCCGTCATACGCGGCACCGATGCCGTAGATCACGGTCGGGTCGGTCTGCAGGCGCATGCCGATCTTCAGGCGGCGCATGAACACGCCGGCAATCTGCGGGCGCTCGCTGGCCAGCGCGGTTTCCTTCTCGATGATCGAGGCCATCGTCAGCAGTTCGTAGGGCGTGTTGATCGGCAGGTCCGGCGCACGGCTTTCCCAGGCCTCGTCCAGCGCTTTTTCCATCGCGCCATGTGCACGCTTGAGCACGTCCAGGTCGCTGTCGCCGCGCTGGTAGACGTAGGTCTCCGGCAGGAAGCGGCCTTCCGGATGCTGGCCACCGAAGCCGAGGCGCTGCATCAGCGCGGCGTCATCAAGATTGTCGGTGGTATGCAGCAGCGGTTCGGCGCGCTTGAGCGCGGCACGCAGCTGGCGGATGTTCCAACCCTCCACGATGGTGACGCGGTGCTGCAGCACCTTGCCGGCGCGCATGCGCAGCAGCAGCTCGCGCGGGGTCAGGTCGCCACTGAGCGCGTACTCGCCCACCTTCAGCTTGCCTGCGGCATCGAGCTGGCGCGCCAGCAGCTGCCACTGGGTGTCCTGGCCCTCGTCCACGCCTGCGTCGCGCAGCTTGCGCAGCACGCTGTTCATGCCATCGCCGCTGGCGATGACCACGCTCTCGGCGGTGGGGGTGATCGGGGCATCGGCGAAGCGGGTCTGCTGATAGAAGAACCATGCGCCCACGCCGGCCACGACGGCGGCCAGCACCACCACCAGCGTTACCACGAACAGACACCCGCGCTTGGCTCCCGCCATGGACTACCTCTGAACTCGATTCCGTCGTGCAGGATACCGTGCCGGTGATGTGGGGTCATGACCGGGGTGGCACCCAACCCCGCTTCGCTCGCCGGGCATGGCCCGGCGCTACCGGGAGGGTGATGCGTCGGTAGCGCCGGGCCATGCCCGGCGGGGGCGGTCAATCAACCCTGCTGGCCGAGCGCGCGCAGCAGGCCGCGCGCCTTGGCGCGGGTCTCGTCCAGTTCCTTGTCCGGGTCCGAGTCCACCACGATGCCGGCGCCGGTGCGGAAGCTCACCTCGTGGCCATCCACTTCAGCGGTGCGGATCAGGATGTTCAGGTCCAGGTCGCCATCGCGGTTCAGCCAGCCGAACGCGCCGGTATAGGCACCGCGCGGCACCTGTTCCAGTTCGCTGATGATCTGCATGCAGCGCACCTTCGGGCAGCCGGTGATGGTGCCGCCCGGGAAGGTGGCGGCGATCACCTCGCCCGGCGTGACCTCCGGGCGCAGATGGCCACTGACATTGCTGACGATATGGTGCACATGGGCATAGCTCTCCACGGTCATCAGTTCATCCACCACCACGGTGCCCGGCAGGCAGATGCGGCCCAGGTCGTTGCGCTCCAGGTCGATCAGCATCACGTGCTCGGCACGCTCCTTGGGGTGGCCGACCAGTTCCTGGATGCGCGCGGCGTCATCGTCGCCCTCGAAGCGCGGCCGCGTACCGGCGATCGGACGGGTCTGCGCATGGCCGGCATGCACCGACACCAGCCGCTCCGGCGAGGAACTGACCACGTGGCGGCCGTGCGCGCTGAACAGGCCGGCAAACGGCGCCGGGTTGGCACGACGCAGCTGTGCATACAGTGCCTGCGGGCTGACCGGCGCAGCGAACTGCGCGCTCCAGCGCCGCGACAGGTTCACCTGGAACACGTCGCCGGCACGCAGGTACTCGATCACCCGGCGCACGCCGTCGGTGAAGCGCTGCGGCGCATCCTCGCCCACCGACTGCGGCGGCTGCCAGCCCTGCCCGGCGTCGGGCAACGCCGCCGAGGCCAGTGCCACCAGCGCATCCAGCAGTGCCTGCTCGCCGGCTTCGGCGATCACGAAGCTGGCATCGTTGTGATGGTCGTGCAGCACCGCTGCCGGGCAGCGCAGCGCCAGCGCGGTCGGGCGGCCGTCATCGCGCGCGCGCGCCGGCAGCACCGGCTCGATCTGGCTGGCCACTTCATAGTCCAGCATCAGCGCCCAGCCGCCGCGGAACGGCAGGCTGTGGCTGCCGTCGTGCGAGAGGCGTTCGGCCTGCCACGCCCGATCCAGCGCCTGCAGGAACGTGCCGGGCTGCACGGCGTCGTGCAGGTCACGCACCTGGCCATCGGCGTCCAGCCGCAGGCCCTCGCCCTGCGCGGCCAGCAGCAGGCTCCAGCGGCCCTGGGCGGTGCCCGAGGCGGTGGATTCCATCAGCAGCGGGAAACGCGCCGGGTCGTGCTGCTGCAGCGCCAGCAGATCGATCGGGTGCGGCAGCGGGTGGATCAGCGGTGCGTGGGTCATGATGGTCAGTTCGGGGATTCAGATGCACGGAAGCCGCCTTGCGGCGGCTCCGTGGTGCACGGCGTTGATCCGTTTGTCGGATTGCCGATGGGTAGAGTCGACTGTCAGTCGACTGCTTTCCCATCAACGATCACCGCGGCGGATCGAAAGGCAGTCGACTGACAGTCGACTCTACCAATGCGACGTCGAGCATGGCGCGACGTCGCAACACCGGTCAGACGCGCTTGAAGATCAGCGTGCCGTTGGTGCCGCCGAAGCCGAAGCCATTGGACATCACCACATCCACCTTGGCCTGGCGTGCTTCGTTGGGCACGTAGTCCAGGTCGCAACCTTCGCCCGGCTGCTGCAGGTTGATGGTCGGCGGAATGACGTTGTCCTGCAGCGCCATCACCGAGAAGATCGCTTCCACGCCGCCGGCGGCACCCAGCAGGTGGCCGGTCATCGACTTGGTGGAGCTGACCATCATCTTGTAGGCGTGGTCGCCGAAGGCGGTCTTCATCGCCATGGTCTCGCCCAGGTCGCCCAGCGGCGTGGAGGTGCCGTGCGCGTTGAGGTAACCCACCTGTTCCGGGGTCACGCCGGCGTCCTTCATGGCCATGACCATGCAGCGCGCGGCGCCTTCGCCGTTCTCGCTCGGTGCGGTCATGTGGTACGCGTCGGAGCTGGCGCCGAAACCGGCGAGCTCACAATAGATCTTCGCGCCACGGGCCTTGGCGTGCTCGTACTCTTCCAGGATCAGGATGCCGGCGCCGTCGCCCAGCACGAAGCCGTCACGATCCTTGTCCCACGGGCGCGAGGCCTGTTCCGGGGCGTCGTTGCGGGTGCTCATGGCCTTCATCGCGCAGAAGCCGCCCAGCGCGGTCGGCGACGAGCCACGCTCGGCACCACCGACCACCATCACGTCGGCATCGCCGTACTGGATCATGCGCATCGCGGTACCGATCGAATGGTTCGAGGTCGCGCACGCCGACACCGCCGAGAACGACGGGCCCTTCAGGCCGGTGATGATGCTCAGCTGGCCCGGCAGCATGTTGATGATGGTCTTGGGCACGTAGAAGGGCGAGATCTTCTTGCCCTCGTGGAACTCGATGGTCTGCTCTTCGATGCCGAGCAGGCCGCCGATGCCGGCGCCGACGATGGCGCCCATGCGATCGGCATTGGCGTCGGTGATCTCCAGGCCCGAATCGTGCAGGGCCATGAACGAGGCACCGAGGCCGTAATGGATGAACGGGTCCATCTTCTTGGCATCCTTGCCGCTGACCCGATACTTGCCGAACAGTTCGTTGTCGGCGGTGATGTCAAATCCCTTGACCTCACCTGCAATCTTGGTGGTGAACCGATCCACGTAGGCATCAGCAACGTTGGTCAGCGGACCGATGCCCGAACGACCGTGGGTGATGCCTTCCCAGCTGCTGGCCAGATCATTGCCCAACGGCGAGACGATACCCAGGCCGGTTACGACGACGCGACGCTTCATTGCTGTTTCTCCTGACCCGGATGGTTTCTACGGGCAACTCGGTTTGCTTCGATGTGATGCTCAAACACACGGGGCCGCAACAGCGGCCCCATGGGGTGCGGTGCGCGGCGAGGATGACCCGCGCGCGCACTGCCGTCTGACATCAGGCCTTGACGTGGGCCTTGACGTAGTCGATGGCGGCCTGCACGGTGCTGATCTTCTCGGCTTCTTCGTCCGGGATCTCGCACTCGAATTCTTCTTCCAGGGCCATCACCAGCTCGACGGTGTCCAGCGAGTCAGCGCCCAGGTCATCGACGAACGATGCGCTGTTGGTGACTTCTTCTTCCTTGACGCCAAGCTGTTCGACGACGATTTTCTTGACGCGTTCTTCGATGGTGCTCATGGGATCTCGCTCCAGATGGAGTTGTGGTTCAAAAGTGGTCGCCATCAAAGGCGATGGCCGTGGGATAGTGTAGTGGAAACCGGCGCGGCCTTGCATCGCAGCAAAAACCTCAGCAGATCAACCACTTGCGGCGCAATCCCTGCGCCCCTTGCTTACGGCATGTACATGCCACCGTTCACATGGAGGGTTTCGCCGGTGATGTAACCGGCAGCCGGGCTGGCCAGGAAGGCCACCGCATGGGCGATGTCCTCCGGCGAACCCAGGCGTTCGAGGGCGATGTCGTTGATCAGCGCGGTACGCGCTTCTTCCGGCAACGCCTTGGTCATGTCGGTGTCGATGAAGCCGGGAGCGACCACATTGACGGTGACACCGCGCGAACCGATTTCCTTGGCCAGCGACTTGCTGAAGCCGATGATGCCGGCCTTGGCGGCCGCGTAGTTGGCCTGGCCGGCATTGCCGGTCACGCCCACCACCGATGCGATGTTGATGATGCGGCCCTTGCGCGCCTTCATCATGCCGCGCATGACCGCCTTGCTGGTGCGGAACACGCTGGTCAGGTTGGTGTCGATGATCGACGCCCAGTCCTCGTCCTTCATGCGCATCAGCAGGTTGTCGCGGGTGATGCCGGCGTTGTTGACCAGGATCGAGATCGGGCCGAATTCCTTGGCGATGCCGTCCAGCACGCTGTCCAGCGCGGCGGCGTCGGTGACGTTCAGCGCGCGGCCGTGACCGCCGTGGGCGGCCAGGCGCTCGCCGATGGCGGCGGCACCGGATTCGGTGGTGGCGGTGCCGATGACGGTGGCGCCCTGGGCGGCCAGCAGATCGGCGATGGCGGCACCAATGCCACGGCTGGCACCGGTGACCAGTGCGATTTCACCCTGCAGGGGCTTGCTCATGATGTTTTCCTCAGGCTGGGGCGGCCGCCGCACCCGTGCCGCGTGCAGCGGCCACCGGTACGGTCGGCAGGAACAGGGGGAGTCAGGCCGACCATGCCTCGCGGGCGGCTTCGAAGTCGCCCGGGGTGGCCAGCGAACGGCCGTCGATGGCCTTGTCGATGCGCTTGACCAGGCCGGTCAGCACCTTGCCCGGGCCGCACTCGGCGATCTGGGCGATGCCACGGCCGGCCAGAGCCTGCACGCAACCGGTCCACTGCACCGGCTGGTACAGCTGCTGCACCAGCGCGGTACGGATCGCGTCCACGCCCTCGTGCACCTTGGCATCGACGTTCTGCACCACCGGCAGCTGCGGCGCCTGCCAGGACAGGCCGGCCATCACTTCGGCCAGGCGGTTGGCGGCTTCGCGCATCAGCGGGGTGTGCGAGGGCACGCTCACGGCCAGCTTGACCGCCTTGCGCACGCCCTTCTCGGCCAGCAGCGCCAGTGCGCGGTCGACCGCGTCGGCGTCGCCACCGATCACGATCTGGCCCGGCGAATTGAAGTTGGCCGGCACCACCACCTGGCTGCCTGCGGCTTCGGCGCAGACGTCCAGCACCAGCTGGTCTTCGGCGCCGAGCACGGCGGCCATGGCGCCGACACCGGCCGGTGCGGCTTCCTGCATCAGCTGGCCGCGCAGGCGCACCAGGTGCGCACCGTCATGCAGGCTCAGCGCGCCAGCGGCAACCAGGGCGGTGTACTCACCCAGGCTGTGACCGGCCAGCACCGACGGGCGCGGACCGCCCACGGCGTTCCACGCGCGCCACACGCCGATGCTTGCGGCCAGCAGGGCCGGCTGGGTGTATTCGGTACGGTTGAGCATTTCCTCCGGGCCACCCTGGGACAGCGCCCACAGGTCGACGCCGGCACCATCGGATGCCTCGGTGAAGGCTTCACGCACCTGCGGGTGCAGTTCGGCCAGCTCGGCCACCATGCCCACAGACTGCGAGCCCTGGCCGGGGAAGACAAAAGCGAGGGTGGATACGGTCACGCGGTCATCCGCTTGTTGCAATCGAAGCGGGCCATGATAAGGGCGAATCCGCTGTGTCGTCTGTACGTGCGCGTATGCAGGCGTATGGAGCGCGGCCGCGGGACAACCCGGCATCCGGTGCGGTGTCCCCGCCCAGGTAGAGTCGACTGTTAGTCGACTGCCCCTCGATCAGCCCCTGAAAACCCGCGCTGCGCGCGGAAGTCGACCAACAGTCGACTCTACCGCAGCGCGAACCAGCCATCAGCAGAACAGCTGCAGCACGTCCAGGTCGCCGTCGGCGAGGAAATCCACGCACAGGCCCATCAGCATCAGCACGCCCGCCGTGCTGGCGCCATGGGCGATGAAGATCGAATGGGCCAGCGCGCGCGCTGAACGGCCCAGTTTCATGCACACCCGGGCCAGGCTGCGCAGGCGGCCGCTGACCGCATGCACATGTTCGCGCACCGGCGCCTGGGCATCGCCCATCGCCTCGGCCATCATCGCCTGCAGCTGCTCGGGGCGGTCGGCGTAGTACTTGGCCACGCCGTAGCCGAACATCAGCCAGTCACGGGCCTGTGCTTCGGACAGATCCATCACTTCCAGCGGATCTTCCTCGAAATCGATGAAGCCCACCTTCTGCCCGTCCCAGGTGAGGTTGCGCGGCAGCGGCTGGCCGAAATAGGCGCCGCGCGCATGCGCTTCGGCGATGGCCTGCATGGCGGCCATCACCAGCCGGTCGCGGCCGGCCTCGTCGGCCTGGCGCAGGCAGGTATTGAACGAGCTGCCGTTGTCGCCGATCACCAGCGCAGCGTGGCCGCTGCCCAGCACGTCGGGCACGTTCACGCCCTGCGCCTGCAATTCTCCCAGGCGACGGGCTTCGGTTTCGCGCGCGGCATCACCACCACGGTGCGGCGGTGGGCGCAGGGCGTCCAGATGGAAACGGCGGGCAACGAAATTGAGCAGGCCCAGGGCCAGTGCGCGGCTTCCCTTGCCGTACTGCTTCAGCCAGGCGCGCTGCCCTTCGATGACGATGGGCTCAACCATGACGGGTACTCCTATAAACGCGTTACGGCCCCAGAGGGGCCGTAACGACAAGCTTCACATTGTCGTAACTTGCGCTATCAATAGCGCAGCAGGGCCGAACCCCACGTGAAGCCGCCGCCGAAGGCTTCCAGCAGCAGCAGCTGGCCACGCTCTACGCGGCCCGAACGCACCGCGGCGTCCAGCGCCAGCGGCACCGAACCGGACGAGGTGTTGCCATGCTTGTCGACAGTCACCACCACCTGGTCCATCGACATGTCCAGGCGCTTGGCGGTGGCTTCAATGATGCGCAGGTTGGCCTGGTGCGGAATCAACCAATCCAGGTCGGACTTGTCCAGGCCATTGGCGGCCAGGGTCTCGTCCACGACCGAGTCCAGCGCCTTGACGGCGTACTTGAACACGTCGTTGCCCTTCATGTTGATGGTGCCACCACCGTTGGCGCCGTCCTTGAAGCCGGTCGAGACGCCCACCGGGTTCCACAGCAGTTCCTTCTTGCTGCCATCGGCATGCAGATGGGTGCTGAGGATGCCGGTCTCTTCGTCGGCCTTGAGCACCACGGCGCCGGCGCCATCGCCGAACAGCACGCAGGTGGTGCGATCGTTCCAGTCGACCATGCGGGTCAGCGTTTCGGTGCCGATCACCAGCACATGCCTGCAGTCGCCGGAACGGATGAATTTGTCGGCCACGCCCAACGCGAACACGAAGCCCGAACAGGCAGCGTTGACGTCAAAGGCAGGGCACCCCGCAACACCGAGCTTGGCCTGGATCAGGCACGCGGTGGAGGGGAAAATGAGGTCAGGCGTGGTCGTACCAACCACGATCATGTCGAGCTGCGAAGCGTCGATGCCGGCCGCTTCAAGTGCACGCAACGCGGCCTGGTAGCCGAGGTCGCTGGTGGTTTCGCCTTCGGCCGCGATGTGCCGTTCACGAATTCCGGTGCGCGACTGGATCCACTCATCCGAGGTTTCGACCATCTTTTCCAGGTCGGCGTTGGTCAGGACTTTTTCCGGCAAATAGCTACCGGTGCCCGCGATCCTCGAATAGATCCGCTTGCTCATCATGTTTCCTGTTGCGCGGGCCGCCGATCACCGGCACGCCCGGGAAAGAAGGCAAAGGCCGCTGCCCTCGGGCAGCGGCCTTCCCGGCACATCAATCTTCTTCGACGGCCGAGGTCTTGGTCTGGATGACCTTCTTGCCGCGGTAGAAACCGTCGGCAGTGATGTGGTGACGCAGATGCACTTCGCCGGTGGTCGGGTCGGTCGACAGCTGCTTGGCGCTCAGGGCGTCATGCGAACGGCGCTGGCCGCGGCGGGACGGGGTAACACGGGATTTCTGCACAGCCATGGGATTGCTCCAAACTCGGTTCGTTTTGCTTCGTCGTATCGTCGCGCAGGACGCCAGCGCCCAGCACACTTTCGCTTTCGCCGCAGCCGCCGACGACAATCCGGCTGCTATTGTTTCTTCAATGCCGCCAACGCCGCGAACGGGTTGGCCTTCTTCGTTTCTTCTTCGCTCGGTGCCCAGTCCTTGTCGACTGCTTCACCGTCGGGCGACAGCGGTACCACCGGCACCGCCAGCACCAACTCGTCTTCGACCAGGTCCAGCGGACGCAGCTGGCCGTCTTCCGGCACCAGCAACGCCTCGTACTCCTCCGGCAGGGACGATTCCTCGTCCTCGTCGCGGATCAGGCCAAGCCTCTGGGTCACCTTCACCGGCAACAGGAATCGCTGCATGCTGCGCTGACAGGTCAGCGGCAACGCGGTGTCGATGGTCAGTTCCACATAGGATACCCGCAGGACTTCGTCGCGACCGAATTCAAGCGAGTAGGAACACTCACCGTCGGTATCTGCGACCAGCCCCTGCAGGCGGGTCAATTCAGCCAGGGAGACCTGGCCGTCGAAGCGCCTGCGCGCTACGACCATCCGCCAAGCATCCAGCGATTCGGGCACGTTCGCGGACATAAGCCGCTGAATACTAAGGATCGGGGGGGCTGCTGTCAAATGCCCGCCATACAGGACTTGCTGCTGGCGCTGCACACGGGCCAGACTGCCGCGCCCTGCCCCGGAATTGTCGCATGTCACTGGTCCTGGCCTCCACCTCCCGCTACCGCCGCGAGCTGCTGCAGCGGCTGGGCCTGCCCTTCGACTGCGTGCGCCCGGAGGTGGATGAAACCCCGTTGAACGCTGAGACACCCCTGGTCCTGGCGATGCGCCTGGCCACGGCCAAGGCGGCCGAGGTCGCCGCCCGCTACCCCGGCGCCTGGGTGATCGGCTCGGACCAGGTCGCGGACCTGAACGGGCGGCCGCTGGGCAAGCCGGGCACAGCCGAGGCGGCCCGCGCGCAGCTGGCCGCGATGTCCGGGCAGACGGTACGCTTCCATACCGCAATCAGTCTCACGCGAGACGGAGAATCATTCAGCGCCGTGGATCTGACCGAGGTCCGTTTCCGCACGCTGGGCCAGGAGGAGATCGCCCGCTACGTGGCCGCCGAACAGCCGCTGGATTGTGCCGGCAGCTTCAAGTGCGAGGGCCTGGGCATCAGCCTGTTCGAAGCGATCGACAACCGCGACCCGACCGCGCTGATCGGCCTGCCGCTGATCGCGCTGTGCGGGCTGCTGCGCCAGGCGGGGTTCGCATTGCCCTGAAGGCGGCACACTGACTGCCGGCACCGATCGCGGAAACAGGCCGGACCTGGGCCGGGTAGGACCCAGGTCGGGTAGAGTCGACTGTCAGTCGACTATCGCGCGCAGCGCGGGGTTTTGCAGACGGCTGGAAGAGCAGTCGACTAACAGTCGACTCTACCAACCCGGAGCATGCAACTGACTGCCGGCACCGAGCGCGGAAACAGGCCGGACATGGGCCGGGTAGGACCCAGGCGGGTAGAGTCGACTGTCAGTCGACTATCGCGCGCAGCGCAGGGTTTTGCAGACGGCTGGAAGAGCAGTCGACTAACAGTCGACTCTACCAACCCGGAGCACCCGACCAACGTGGAGCACCCGACCAACCTGGCACGCGCAACCAACCCGGAGTACGCGACCAACCTGGACCGTGCGCCGCCTCAGCGCCCGCGAACCTCGAACGGCTGCTCCTGCCATTCCTCCACGCTGCCATCGCGCCCATGCAGGCGCAGGCCCAGCCAATGCCGTCCCGGCGCCAGCGTGCTCGTGTCCAATGAAGCATCGAAGCCCACCGCCGGATGCTGCGGGTCGGTGCTGTCCGGCCAGGTCTGGCGCACGTCGAATGCGCGACCATAGCGCGCATCCCCCATCGAGCGGCCATCGACCAGTACTTCAACCCGTGCCAGGCCGACACCATCCTTGAACGCCCATCCCTTGATGGCCAGCACGCCAGACACCTTTTCGCCGTTGGAAGGGGTATCCAGCCACGCCATTGCCGGAGTCACGCACGCCCCGGGCGCGCGCTGCGCCGGCAGGCGGAACAGCAGGAACCGCTGGAAGCCATGGTCACTGCTGACCACCCGCGGCGCCGGCAACGGCCCCACCTGCTCGCAGATGGCGTGATAGCGCGCCAGCAGATCGCGGTAACGCTGATCGCTGGGTGAAAGCACCAGCAGCATCGGCGCCGAGCGCTTGCCTTCATGCAGCAGCCCCCACTGCGCCAGCTGCGCGGTGCGCCCATGCTTGTCGTTGAGCGGGTGCGGCAGTACTTCGATATCGCCGTTGCCGAGCTGGAAGCCCAGCTCGGCCCCCACCTTGAAGTTACCGGCCAGCACCCGCGTGCCCGCGGGCATCTGCTGCAACTCTTCGCGCACTGCCATCGCCAACGGCTGCCAGCCAGCGAAATTGCGCGGGTAGTACTTGCTGCCCGCCAGCTGCTCACGCAACGCAGGCGTGGAGGCCATCAGGTAATAGCCGAATGCCAGCACCATGCCTGCGCCGGCCAGCCACCAGCCGGCGCGCCGCAGCCAGCGTGGCCAGCCGTTGAGCACCACCGGCACCGCCACCAGCAGGGCCAGGTAGCCCGGCAGCGGCCAATGGAAACTGATCCGCTCGACGTCGGTGAAGAAGCCCAGCAGGAAGATGCCCAGCGTGGATACGCCCCCGACCAGGCCGAAGTAGCGCCACTGCACGCGCGTGCCGCCGCCCCTGCGGGTACCGGCCAGCGCCACCTTCCACATCGCCATGCACAGGATCGGGGTCACCAGCATCGGCTGGATCACCAGGAACCACAGCCCGTTCCATTCGAACGTCCAGGGATGGCGCTCGACCACCTGGAACTTCAGGCCGGCGTCGTGGTTGTCCGCGTTCCATGCCAGCAACGGCAGCCACGCCAGCACGCCCACCGCCAGCGCGACCCATACGCGCGGATCGGCCAGCATGCGCCGCCCCTGCGGCAGCGCCAGCAACGCGATGAAGCCAACACCGATGACACCGATGAAACGGTAGTGACTGAGCGCACCGATCGACAGGCCCAGCGCAAGCTTCATCGCCGACGATGCATCAACGTTGTGCAGCAGCCGCGCACCGGCGTGCAGGCAGATCACCGCGGCCAGCGCCATGGGCACATCCGGCACCGCCAGCAGGCCCAGCGTCGCCGACAACGGCATCAACAGCGTGAGGCTGCCCGCCTGCCAACCAGCCACATTGCCGAACCAGCGCGTGGCCGTGCGTACCACCAGCAACGGCAGCAGCGCGCCGATGGCCAGGAACGGCAGGCGCAACGCGAGCACATGGTGGCCACCGATCTCCACACCCAGGCGCGCCAGCCATGCGGTCAGTCCGGGAAGGTCCGAATACGCAGCGGCCAGATGCTGGCCTTCCTGCCAGTAGAACGCCTCGTCAACGAACAGTGGCAGGCGCGCAGCCACCACCAGCTTGGCCGCTGTGACCAGCGTCCATAACCAGAGAAATATTGTCCGCGCGCGCTGTTCGCCTTGCATTGCTCTATGGATAATCGAATGGATTCCAGACCTGAGACGATCATGCCAGCCTCGTCCCCCAATCCCAGCATGCTAACCGATCAACTGCGCCAGGCCCTGCGGGAGGCACAGGATCAGGTAAACGCACTGGTGCTGGGCAAGGTGCCGGAGGTCAGGCTGGCCTTTGTCGCCCTGCTTTCCGGTGGTCATCTGCTGATCGAGGATCTGCCCGGCCTGGGCAAGACCACGCTGGCGCATGCGTTGGCCAGCAGCCTGGGCCTCAGCTTCCAGCGCGTGCAGTTCACCTCCGACCTGCTGCCCGCCGATGTACTGGGCGTCTCGGTATACGAAGCCGGCAGCCGCCAGTTCCAGTTCCATCCAGGGCCGGTGTTCACCCACGTGCTGCTGGCCGATGAGATCAACCGCGCGCCGCCGCGCACGCAGAGCGCGCTGCTGGAGGCAATGGCCGAACAGCAGGTCACCCTGGATGGGCAGACCCACCCCCTGCCCGATCCGTTCTTCGTGATCGCCACGCAGAACCCGGTGGACCTGTCCGGTACCTTCCCGCTGCCGGATTCGCAGCTGGACCGTTTCCTGCTGCGACTGGCGATGGGCTACCCCAGCACGCAGGCCGAACGCGAACTGCTGCGCGGCACCGACCGTCGCGACCTGATCGCACGAGCCGTACCGAAGCTGGATGACACCCAGGTACGCGCGCTGCGTGAAGCCGTCGGCCAGGTCCATGCCAGCGATGCACTGGTCGACTACGTGCAGGCCCTGCTGACCCGCAGCCGCCAGCACGCCGGCGTGCGCGTGGGCCTGTCACCGCGTGCCGGCCTTGCGCTGCTGCGCGCGGCCAGGGCGCATGCACTGCTGCTGGGCCGCGGCCACGTGGTGCCCGAGGACGTGCAGACCCTGTTCGTGGCGGTGGCCGGTCATCGCCTGGTGGCCGAAGCCGAGTCCAGCTCGGGTCCGGCACTGGCACGGGCCATCCTGCAGACCGTTGCGGTGGATTGAGGGTGGCCACACGCTGGGCACGACTGCAACTGCTGGCACGCCCGCGCAGGCCTGAAGCACTGCCGCAGCGCCTGGACCGCCATCGCATCTACGTGCTGCCCACCCGCTTCGGCCTGTTCGTCGCCACGCTGCTGGCGGCAATGCTGCTGGGCGCACTGAACTACAACAACAACCCGGCGTTGCTGCTGGCCCTGCTGCTGGCGGCAGCGGCGATCGCCAGCGCCATCGCCGCGCACCTGCAGCTGTCGGGCGTGCAGATCGATGCGATCTCCGCCGAACCGGTTCCGGCCGGACAACCGCTTCGCCTGCGCGTGGACCTGTCACTGCACGATCCGCGCGCACGCCACGGCCTGCACCTGCAGCTGGGTGACAGCGAAGCCTGGATGTCACTGCCTGCGCATGGCCGTGGCGAAGTGGAGCTGCAGGTCACCACCGAACGCCGCGGCTGGCTGGAACTGCCACGCATCCGCCTGTCCACCACCCAGCCACTGGGCCTGGTGCGGGCATGGTCGTGGGTGTGGCCGGAACAACCGCTGCTGGTCTACCCGCAACCCGAGGCGTTGGCCCCACCACTGCCGGAAAGTGGCACCGATCCGCTGCACACCCGCGCCCATGCCAGTGGCGAGGAGCTGCATCAGCTACGGCCCTATCGCGCGGGCGATGCACCACGCAGCATTTCGTGGAAGCACTCGGCACGCCGCGACAGCCTGCTGGTGCGCGAATACGAAAAGCCGGTCGGCATCGAAGTCATCCTCGACTGGCGCACGCTGGCCCCGCTGGGCCATGAAGCACGCATCGCGCGATTGGCACGCTGGGTCGACATGGCCGAGCGCGAAGGCCGCCGCTACACCCTGCTGCTGCCTGCACATCCACCGTTCGGGCCCGGCCAGGGCGCCAGCCACCACCACCTGTGCCTGCGTGCACTGGCATTGATGCCGCATGACTGAGACCACGCCCGCGCTCGACCGCAATGCCCGCAACTGGACCCTGGCCAGCGCGGCACTGGCGCTGTTGCCGTTGCTGCTGCAGCTGCAGCCCATGCTGGCCGGCGTGATCGCGGCCGCGGCGCTCGTGACTGCAGCCCTGTCGTGGCGGAAGGTACTGCCCATGCCGGTGCGCCTGCTGCTGGTGCTGGCCATGCTCGGTGCCATCGTCTGGCAGATGGGGATGGTTCGACCCGGGCGCGATACCGGTTGCGCCCTGCTGGCAGCGATGTTGGCGATCAAGTCCAGCGAACTGCGCAGCCGGCGCGATGCCCGCAGCCTGCTCGGCTTCGCGTTGTTTTCCCCGTTTGCGGCATTCCTGCTCGACCAGGGACCACTGACCACCGTACTGGCCGCATTGGCGGGGATCAGCGCGTTGCTCGCCCTGCAGCGCCTGGCCGGGGATGAAGGCCACGCCGGCCACCTGCCACTGCGAGGGCAGCTGCGCGGTGTTGGCCGCCTGCTGGCGATCGGCCTGCCACTGGCATTGGCCTGCTTCTGGCTGTTCCCGCGGTTGGCGACCCCGCTATGGGGCGTTCCCGAGCGTGCGGTCGGTACACCGGGGTTGTCCGACAGCATGGAACCCGGCCAGTGGCTGGACCTGATGGCCGACGATGCCCCGGCGCTGCGCGTGCAGTTCTTCGGTGCGGTACCCGAGCCGATGCAACGCTACTGGCGAGGGCCGGTACTGACCGCCTTCGATGGCCGGCGCTGGACACGTGACCGCGCCAGCGAGCGACGGCCGGCAGCCGCGGTCGAGGCCGGCGCGCAGGGCTGGGACTACCAGATCGACTACGAGCCCACCGACCGGCGCCAGCTGGTGGCACTGGACCTGCCCAGCCTCGCCCCTGCAGGCAGCACGCTGGATGCGGACATGAGCCTGAGCAGCGAGCGGCCACTGGCGTCGCTGAGCCGCTGGCGACTGCATTCGGCGCCACCTCAACGCTTCGACAGCACGCTGTCGCCCTATCTGCGACGGGCCGCGCTGCAGTTGCCCAGCGGCTTCAACCCGCGCACGGCCACACTGGCGCAGCAATGGCGGCAGGATGCCGGCGGTGATGACGAAGCCATCGTCCGCCGCGCGCTGCAATGGATCACCACCGATTTCTCCTACACGCTGCAGACGCCACCGGCGGGACGCGATCCGGTCGATGAGTTCCTGTTTGGCTACAAGGCCGGCTTCTGCGAACACTTCAGTTCCGCCTTCGTGGTACTGATGCGCAACGCCGGCATTCCGGCGCGGGTGGTGACCGGCTTTGCCGGTGGCACCTACAACCGCCTTGGCGACTACTGGATCGTGCGGCGGATGGACGCCCACGCCTGGGCCGAGGTGTGGCTGCCGCAGCGCGGCTGGGTACGGGTCGACCCTACCGCCGCGGTGGCACCGGAACGCATCCTCGATACCCTCGACGACCGCCTGCAGGCAGGTACCGACAGCCCGCTGCAGCAACGCTGGCAGCAGCTGGGGCAGATGAGCGACTGGCTGCGCCGCGGCTGGAACGACCTGGTGCTCTCCTTCGATGCACGCCGCCAGCAGCAACTGCTCAAGCCGTTCGGGCTGGATGATCTGGGCCCTACGCAACTTGTCGCTGGCTTCGTGGTGGCAACGATGCTGGCCCTGGCGTGGATGGCCTGGCTGCTGGCCCGGGGTGAGCGCGAACGTGACCCGCTGCTGCGTGCCTGGCGCGGGCTGGGCCGGCGCTATGCCCGCCTCGGGCTGGGCCGGCAACCCCATGAAACCGCGCAGGACTGGGCACGGCGGGTCCATGCCCAACGCTCCGATCCCGCCCTGC
Organism: Stenotrophomonas sp. 59; assembly: GCF_030291095.1. Classification (NCBI taxonomy): domain Bacteria; kingdom Pseudomonadati; phylum Pseudomonadota; class Gammaproteobacteria; order Lysobacterales; family Lysobacteraceae; genus Stenotrophomonas; species Stenotrophomonas sp. 59. Next base: position 1,020,791 of record NZ_CP127408.1, on the reverse strand, counting down.
TCGCACTCAGCCAGCGTTTCGCCGACGCGCGTTACGCTGGAACTTGCACCGACCTCGCTTCATTATTGCGGGACCTGCGCAGGCATCGCCCGACTTCCGGAGCCTCCCCATGAACACCAAGTTCCTCCTCACCGCTGTGGCCACGCTGGCCCTGTCGGCCTGCGCCACGGCCCCCAAGCCGCTGCAGGGACAGTTCAGCCTGGTCTCCCCGCGCGACTCGGTCGCCACCCAGCAGGTCGGCACGCCGGTCCGTTGGGGCGGTCGCATCATCGAAACCAAGCCCGGCCAGGGCGAGACCTGCTTCCAGATGATCTCGCGCCCGCTCAACGCCAGCGGCCGCCCGAACACCACCTCGTCCGACGCCAGCGACGGCCGCTTCATCGCCTGCCGCGCCGGCTTCTACGACCCGGCCGTGTTTGAAGCAGGCCGTGACGTGACCTTCATCGGCAAGATCGATGGCTACCAGAACACCCGCATCGGGGACTACGACTACCGCCTGCCAAAGCTGTCGGCCGATGTGATCTACCTGTGGCCGGAGCAGCGCCAGGTCGACGTGGTGCCCTACCCCTATGGTCCATGGGGCCCGGGCCCGTATGGCCCGTACTGGGGCGGCTACGGCCGTTGGGGCTGGTGGTGATCGCCACCGCACAGGCATGACGGAAAAGGCCGCCCTCGGGCGGCCTTTTTCATCCACGCATGGCGTGGATCTACAGCGGGGTACCCGTGGTACTCCTGCGTGGATAGGGGCTTCAACGCCCCGGCGTACCGAAATGCCCCAGCTGTGCACCCGCCAGCAGGTGCATGTGGATGTGGAACACGGTCTGCCCGGCATCCTCGCGGCAGTTCATCACGATGCGGTAGCCGTTCTGTGCGAATCCCTCGCGGCGCGCGTATTCGGCAGCGGCCAGCGCCAGCTTGCCGATCAGGTGTGCCTGCGAGGGCTGCAGGTCATCCAGGGTCGGGATGATCTCGTTCTTCGGAATGAACAGCACATGCACCGGCGCCTGCGGTGCGATGTCCTTGAAGCCCAGCACCTCGTCATCCTCGTAGACGATGGTGGCCGGGATCTCGCGACGGATGATCTTGCTGAAGAGGGTTTCAGTGCTCATGTTCGGCCTCGGCGGAAATGTCATCCGCATTGTAGGCCGGCCGCGCCGGGGGATGCCCGACCGGCGTTCAATCGCGGAATTCGCTGCGCGTTCCGAACGCGTGCGAGAGCGTGCCACGATCAACGTATTCGAGTTCACCGCCCAGTGGCAGGCCCTGCGCCAGGCGGCTCGGCTGCACCTTGCGCGCGCGCGCCAGCTGCGCCAGATAGTGCGCGGTGGCCTCGCCCTCGACGGTGGCACTGGTGGCGATGATCAGTTCCTGCACCTCGCCTCCGGCCAGGCGCTGCTCCAGCTGTTCCAGGCCCAGTTCGCGCGGGCCGATGCCATCGAGCGGCGACAGACGGCCCTGCAGCACGAAATAGACGCCGCGGAAACCGGTGGCGTTCTCGATGGCCAGGCGGTCGGCCGGCGATTCGACCACGCACAGCTGGCTGCGCTCGCGGCTGCTGTTGGCACAGGTCGGGCACAACTCGGATTCGCTGAAATCGCGGCACTGTGCGCAGTGGCCGATGCGCTCCACCGCCAATGCCAGTGTCTCGGCCAGATGCTGGCCACCTTCGCGCTCGCGTTCGAGCAGGTGGTAGGCCATGCGCTGCGCAGTCTTCTGGCCGACGCCAGGCAGCACCCGCAACGCGTCGATCAATTGTTCAAGCAGGGGTGCGGACACGGCGGAATGCTTTCATGGCGTCGAGCAGGCTCGACGGCTACAGGTTCTGTGGCACCCGCTTGCACGGGTGCCACGCTGAAAATCAGAACGGCAGCTTCATGCCCGGCGGCAGCTGCATGCCGGCAGTGGCCGAGCCCATCTTCGACTTCGACTCGGCATCGATCTTGTTCGAGGCGTCATTGAAGGCAGCGGCGATCAGGTCTTCCAGCATCTCCGGGTCGCTGGCCAGCGACGGGTCGATGCGCACCTTGCGGCATTCCTTGGCGCCGGTCAGGGTCACGCTGACCATGCCGCCACCGGCGCTGCCGGTCACTTCGATCTTGGCGATTTCTTCCTGGGCCTTCTGCAGGTTTTCCTGCATCTTCTGGGCCTGCTGCATCAATTGGGCGATGTTTCCGCGCATGGTGTCTTACTCGTCAAAAGAACGGATGGAATCGGAAACAACCCGGGCGCCGTGCTGTTGGATCAGCACCTGCACTTCCGGGTCGTCCATGAAAACGGCCTCTGCTTCCTGCTGCCGTTCGCCACGCTGGCGGTCGGCGCGCTGGTGCAGGGTCTCGGCCGGAACGTGTTCGGTTTCCACGGTCTCGACCACGATCTTCGGCGCCTGGCCCAGGGCCTTCTCCAGCATCTCGCCCAGGGCGGCCAGCGCGCGCTCCGAGCGCAGGTACTCAAATCCGGGCGAAAGGCCCAGTTTCAAGGTCCCGTGCTGGCAACTGATGAAGGCAGCGTTGGCGGCCAGCTGGCGCGACGGGCCGCTGAGGCCGCTGTTGGCGACCAGGTCCAGCCAGTCCTCGGCCGTGGCCAGGTCGCTGACGCCGTCCTGCGCCGCGGTATCACGCGCCGGGGCCGGCTCGGCCGGCGCGATGACAATACCTTCAGTGCGGAACGGGCGCTCGGGCGGGGCAGGTTCGCTGGGGGCCGCGACGGGAGCCGGCGGCTCGTGCCAGGGCGCGACCATGGCCGCCTCCGGGCCGGCCATCTCGGCCGCCAGTGCTGCGTCACGGGCCTCGGCTTCATCGGTGGCCCACGGCGGCAGATCGTCGCTCGTTTCTGCTTCAGCGGCCGGCGGCGGCGCCTCTGCTTCGGCCTTTACCGGCGGCGGCGACACGGGCTCTTCCACCGGAACCGGCTCGGGCTCCGGCGCCGGGTCAGGTTCGGGGTCAGGTTCGCGCGGCGCAGCCTGGGACGGCGCGGCCGCCTGCGTCGCCAGGGACGGGCCCGCCTGAGCGGCGGCAGCGGCCGGCGTCACTTCGTGGGTACCCGCGCCGCTGCCTCCACCGGCAACGTTGCCGCCTGCGGCGCCTTCAACCGACTTCGGCACCGGCGGTACCGCGGCAGCCGGGCGGAATGCCAGCATCCGCAGCACGGCCATCTCGAAGCCCGCGCGCGGGCTCGGCGCCAGCGGCAGGTCGCGGCGGCCATTCAAGGCCATCTGGTACCAGAGCTGCACCACTTCCGGGCGCAGGCGCTCGGCGAACGCGGTGGCATCCAGGCCTTCGGCAACGGCCGCACCCGGTACCAGCTGCTGCACCTGGATGCGGTGCAGGCCTTCGGCCAGCGCTTCCAGCACACCACTCCAGTCCGGCGAGAATTCGGCCAGCGCGGCCACCACCTGCAGCAGGCGCGGGCCATCGCCCTCGGCCAGTGCATCCAGCATCGCGGCCACCTGGGTGCGGTCGACGGTGCCCAGCATCGTGCGCACCACGTCCTCGCGCAGTGCGCCGCCGGCGTAGGCAATCGCCTGGTCCAGCAGCGAAAGGCCGTCACGCAGGCTGCCATCAGCGGCCTTGGCCAGCTGCACGATGGCGCTGCCGTCGGCCTCGATCTCTTCTGCCGCCAGGATGCGGGTCATCTGGCCCTGGATCTGGTCCTCATCCAGGCGCTTGAGGTTGAACTGCAGGCAGCGGCTGAGCACGGTGACCGGCAGCTTCTGCGGATCGGTGGTGGCCAGCAGGAACTTCACGTGCTCCGGCGGCTCTTCCAGCGTCTTCAGCAGCGCGTTGAACGCCGCCTTGGACAGCATGTGCACTTCGTCGATCAGGTAGACCTTGTACTTGCCACGCGAGGGCATGTACTGCGCGTTCTCGATCACCTCGCGCACGTCGTCCACGCCGGTGTTGGACGCGGCGTCGATTTCCAGCAGGTCGATGTAGCGGCCTGCGTCGATGTCCAGGCAGGCCGCGCACTGGCCGCAGGGATCGGCACTGGTGCCCTGCTCGCAGTTCAGCGACTTGGCGAAAATGCGCGCGATGGTGGTCTTGCCCACGCCGCGGGTACCGGTGAACAGGAACGCGTGGTGGACCCGGCCGCTGTCGAGCGCGTTGCTGAGCGCACGGACCACGTGTTCCTGGCCCACCAGCTCGGCAAAACGCTTCGGACGCCACTTGCGGGCAAGGACGAGATAGGACATCAGGCCACCGTTTTCCATCGGATGTTCCATTGTGCCATGCCTGTCCAGCCTCCTCGCCTCCGGCACGCCCTTCGCAGGTTCCTGGCCGGGGTGCTTGTGAAGTGCCGCGCAGCCCGCTAGAATCTGCGCCCCTGCTGAGGCGTTTGCCGATGGCAGGGATCCGGAGAGGTGTCCGAGTGGTTGAAGGAGCACGCCTGGAAAGTGTGTAAGCGTCTAAACCGCGCTTCGGGGGTTCGAATCCCCCTCTCTCCGCCAGATAAATGAAGAAGCCGCCCTCTGGGCGGCTTTTTTATTTGGCTGGCGGAGAGCATCGGGCGAGAGAAGCCCTGCCGGGGTTCGACGGTTCTGCAGGAGCAGAACCGGACCGCCGAAGGCGGGTCCCGGGGCGCAGCGCGCACCGGGATCGGGTGCATGGATGCACCCGACAATCCCCCTCTCTCCGCCAGATAACTGAAAAAGGCTGCCTGAAAGGGCAGCCTTTTTCAGTTATCTGGCGCGGGACGCGAAGTGCGCTGCGCGCGCTTCGCCCCAAACGTTGCTGCGCAACCTTTGGGCCCCTCCCTTTGCCTGCCTCTCCCCGCCCCTGTCGGGGCAGCCCTTCAACAGAGGGGCTTGTTCCTCCAGATACGTGGCATGCACCGATGCACGACCACCCGATGCGCCGGGATCGGGTGCATGGATGCCCCCGCTCACCAGTGATGGGTGAGGCTACGTCCCCAGGTATTCCGCCCACGACCTTGTTCCCAGAAGGCCCTTTGCGCGGATGACCTCCTGGTCTTGGCGCTGGACGTAGACGCTCGTTCCTCCGGGGCCATAGTTGTGCCCCGAAACCGCATGGTCGCTCATCACGAAAGGAGTCTTCAGCGGCAAACAGCCCCTGCAGTCGAGAATCACGGGCCAGTGCCTTCCAAAGATTCTGTCGGTCTCGTTGTTCCTATCCAACCGAACGCGCACCAGCTCCATACTGAAAGAAACCTCGCGGCTCCCAACAAGCGAAAGCAGAATGCAATCACCAGGGGAGAGCTTGGCCGGCCTGCCCGTAAGCGCATATGTCTGGTGTGTCACAACTTGAAGGATGGTGTCTTCACTGGTTCTGAGAATGATCATCTCGCCCCCCTTGCCCTCTCGCCAGTGTAGCGCTGCAATCCCAAATCCTGATCCGAATGTCCGGCGACTCAAGGAGTTGGGCTCGACTTAACAGCCTCCTCCTCTCTCCGGTCCTATCAGCGTAGCCCTGCAACAGTCGGGCTTGCTGCCCCAGATACGTCAATCTGATCCAAGGCGTGCGTGGATGCGCTAGATGACTTCCCACACCCGATATGGAACCCCCTGGACAAAACTGAACGAAACCTGAAAATTCGCTATCGTAGGCGCCTTCATCCGACGCTTGGCTCTCTGCCCATGAGCTCGACCGACAGCGCGCACGCCGCCTGCGAGAACTGCGACACCGCCCTGCATGGCCACTACTGCCATCGCTGCGGCCAATCCGCGCACAACCCGCTCAAGCATGTGGGCCATGCCATCGAGGAAGTGTTCGAATCCTTCTGGCACCTGGATGGGCGCATCTTCCGCACGCTGCGCGATCTGTGGGTCCCGGGCCGCATCGCGCTGAACTACCTCAAAGGCCGCCGGGTGGGGTACGTGCAGCCGCTGCGGCTGTTCGTCATCCTCACCCTGTTTACGTTCTTCATCGGCAAGCTGTTCGTCCACGTCGACGACATCAACATGGGCCGTGGTGAACCGCTGTACGCCAAGGCGTCCACGGTTGAACAGGTCGAAGCCGCCCGCGCGGAACAGCTGGCGATGATCGATCGCCAGCAGTCCAGCTCACCCGCCACCGGCAACGCCGGATTTGCCATGGCCAGGGCCGCAGTGAATGCCGCAGCCGCGCAGCGCAAGGCCGAACTCACTGGCACCGGCAAGCAGGCCGCCGCGACGGAGCACGGCACGTTCTTCAACCACACCGTCAACGGCAAGCCCTGGGATGCGGACACCAATCCCATCGTGGTTGCCGGCTGGCCGACGTTCGCCAACAACTGGCTCAACAAGCGCCTGCAGAACGGCAACACCAACATCCAGCGCATGGGCGGCAAGACCGACCTGTACATGCAGGCGATCCTGACCGCCCTGCCCGGCGCCCTGTTCTTCCTGATGCCGGTGTTCGCGCTGGTGCTGCGCATCGCCTACATCCCGCGGCCGATGGGCTATCTGGAACACCTGGTGGTCGCGCTGTACAGCCATTGCTGGCTGATGATGGTGCTCCTGGCCACGTTCCTCATCGCCGGCATCAGCGGCGCGCTCGCATCCCCCGCATTCGGCGCCGTCAGCCAATGGCTGTATGCACTGCTGTGGCTGGCGGTCCCGGTCTATCTGCTGTGGATGCAGCAGCGCGTGTATGGCGGCAACAAGGCGTTGACCGTGCTGCGCTACCTGGCCATCGGCGGCGTCTACCTGTTCCTGGTCAGCTTCGTGGTGATGTATGCGGTGCTGGCGGGAATCTCGGCCTGAGCGAAGCACGCACGGTATCCGGCCCATGAATCCACGCATGGCGTGGATCTACTGACGATCGTCTATTGTGGGCACATGACACTCCGCCTCTACCGCCACACGGATGCCAGCGCCTGTCTGTCGATCTTCGACAGCAACGTACCCACCTACTTCGCGCCCGAAGAGCGCAGCGATTTCGAACGCTTCCTGCATGAGCAGGCCACGGACTGCGCGTTCCAGGTCATCGAGCGCGACGGCAGCATCATTGCCTGCGGCGGGCTCTCGCGCCGCGACGATGGCAGCGCCGGCTTCTGCTGGGGCATGGTCGAGCGCGCGCTGCACCGGCAGGGGATCGGCCGCGAACTGACGGTGGCACGACTGCAGCAGGCCGAACGTGATGCCTCGATTGCGCGCATCACGCTCAGCACCAGCCAGCACACCCAAGGGTTCTACGCCGGCCTCGGCTTCCAGGTGACACGGGTGGTACCCGATGGCCACGGCGCCGGGATCGACGCCGTGGAGATGGAGCGGAGGGTGTAGTCCTCCGCCCCGGCCCGGATCCACGCCGCGCGTGGATCCCTTGCTGCCCTGCTCCCCTCAGAAGCCCACGCGCAGGTTGATCTGCCCGCCGACATCGCGGCGACCATCGCCGTGCTGGCCCTGCACGAACATCGACAGCTGGCTGTTGCGACCCAGGCCCACCGCCACGCCGAGCTGGCTGACCAGCGCGTTGCGCGCCATCACCGCGCTGTAGACATCGAACGCGTTGCCACCAACGGCGAAGCGGTTGCGGCTGGCCACATCGGTATCACCCGATGCGTGCTGCCAACCCAGGCCCACCGTCAGCTGCGCCGGGAAGCGCTCGCCGCTGCCCACGTCCCAACGGCCACGCACGCCCACGGTGCTGACATTGAGCGTGTCCTTGCCGCCTTCCAGCACCAGCGCGGCCGTTCCGCCCTGCTCCACCGCACGATCGCTGTCGACCCAGTGCTTGGTGAACTGCACATACGGCTGCAGTTGGGTCTTGCCATGGGTCCAGGTCCAGCTGCCCTCCACCTGCGCGATGGTCACATCCGAATCCTGGCGGCTGTACAGGGTCTGCCCCAGCAGCGGTACCTCACGCGTGGTGCGTGTGCGGTAATCACCGCGCGACACGCTGCCACCCACCGCAAAGCCGTTGTTCCACTGGCCCTGCGCATACAGGCCGAACGTGTTGCCACGCAGGCGGGCCCGCGAGCTGCGATCGTAGAGGCGGGTATCCAGCCGCTCGTTGCCAGCGGCCGCACCCAGCACCACATGCTCGCCCAGCTGCCAGTCCACGCCCGCCATCAGTGCATTGCGGTTGGAGCGGATGTCGTCGCCGTTACCATCGCCATCCTGCTTGAACACCTTGCCGCTGCCGGCCAGCCAGGCCGAGGCACGCTCGCCACGCACGGTCGGCAGCTCGCTGCCCAGGCGCTGGCGGATGCCCTCTTCCAGGTAGTTGTCATACAGCAACACCGCACGGCTGGCCGCATGCACCTCACCGGACAACTGGTCGAACGCCGCGCGCGCGGTACCTGCGTCATACATCAGCACCGTGTTGTACAGGCCCAGTGCCGAACCACTCTGCGGCAGGCTGTCCAGCGCTGCAGCGGTGTTGAACTGGTTGCGCGTCTTCGCCGCCGTGGTGAATGCCGCGGTCTGTGCCACATCGATCTGCAGGTTGGCCGTGTTCGCGGTGTAGACCGGGGTGATGGTCAGGAAGGCCGACGGCGAGGTCGCCGAAGCGAACTGCCCACTGACGCCACCACCCGCGTTGATCACGGTGTACTGCTGCCCCTGCTGGTAGCTGGTGCTCGGCGAAATGGTGTTCACCTGCACCGTGCTGCCGCCCACATTCGCGCTGCCGCCCACCTGTACCGTATCGCTGCCGGTGGCGCCCAGGTCGATGCCCAGCGTGCTGCCCGGCGACAGATTCAGGTTGCCGCCCACCGTGATCGTGCCGGTACCGTTGCCCGCGCCACTGCCGTTGCCGGGACCATTGCCCGGCGACAACACACCACCGCTGGACACCGTCACGCCGCCGCCGGTGCCACCGATGGTGCCGGTGCCGGACAGCGTGGTACCGCTGCCGATGGTCCACTGGCCACCGATGGTGCCGGTGACATTCAGGCCCCCGCCGGTGACCTGGCCGGTGCCGCTGAAGCCACCGCTGTTACCGCCCAGGTTCAGGCCACCCGGGCCGGCCTGCACGATGCTGCCACCACCGCTGATGGTGCCGCCCAGCGTGGTGGTACCGCCGGTGTTGATGACCAGGCCACCGTTGTTGGTGATGTTGCCGGTGATCGATCCGCTGGCACCACCGTTGCCGACCTGCACGGTACCGCCGGCATTGATGGTGGTGCCGCCGGTGTAGGTGTTGTTGCCGGTCAGGGTGACCGTTCCGGTGCCGGCCTGGGTCAGGCCGCCGCTGCCGCTGATGGTGCCGCCGACGGTGGTGTTGCCACCGACGTTGAACACCAGGCTGCCATTGTTGCTGACGTTGCCAGTGATGGCACCGCTGGCGCCGCCATTGCCGACCTGCAGCGTGCCACCGGTGTTGATGGTGGTGCCACCGGTATAGGTGTTGTTGCCGCCCAGGATCAACGTGCCGCTGCCGGCCTGGGTCAGGCCACCGCTGCCGCTGATGGTTCCACCCAGCGTGGTGTTGCCGCCCACGTTGAACACCAGGCTGCCATTGTTGGTGACGTTGCCGCCGATCGCGCCGGTCAGACCACCGTTGCCGACCTGCAGCGTGCCGCCTGCATTGATCGTGGTCGGCCCGGTGTAGGTGTTGTTGCCGGTCACGGTGAGCGTGCCGCTGCCAGCCTGGGTCAGGCCGCCGCTGCCGCTGATGGTTCCACCCAGCGTGGTGTTGCCGGCCACGTTGGAGACCAGCGTACCGTTGTTGGTGATGTCGCCGGTGATCGAACCGGTCGCGCCACCGTTGCCCAGCTGCAGCGTACCGCCGGTGTTGATGGTGGTGCCGCCGCTGTAGGTGTTGGTGCCGGTCAGGACCAGCGTGCCGCTGCCAGCCTGGGTCAGGCCGCCGCTGCCGCTGATGGTGCCGCCCAGCAGGGTATTGCCCGCAACGTTGGAGATCAGCGCACCGTTGTTGGTGATGTCGCCGGCGAGGGAGCCGGTCGCGCCGCCATTGCCGACCTGCAGCGTGCCGCCGCTGTTGATGGTGGTGCCGCCGGTGTAGGTGTTGTTGCCGACCAGGGTCAGCACGCCGGCACCGGCCTGGGTCAGCGCGCCGGTGCCACTGATGGCGCCACCGACCGTGGTGTTGCCGGCCACGTCGAACACCAGGCTGCCGTTGTTGGCGACGTTGCCGGTGATCGCACCGGTCGCACCACCATTGCCCACCTGCAGCGTGCCACCGGCATTGATCGTGGTGCCGCCGGTATAGGTGTTGTTGCCGGTCAGGGTCAGCGTGCCCGCGCCGGCCTGGGTCAGGCCACCGCTGCCGCTGATGGTGCCGCCCAGCGTGGTGTTGCCGGCCACGTTGGAGACCAGCGCGCCATTGTTGGTGATGTCACCGACGATCGCACCGGTCGCACCGCCATTGCCCACCTGCAGCGTGCCGCCGGCATTGATGGTGGTCCCACCGGTGTAGGTGTTGTTGCCGGTCAGCACCAGCGTGCCGCTGCCGGCCTGGGTCAGGCCACCACTGCCACTGACCACGGCGCCCACGGTTGCCGTGGTACCAAGGTTGTAGACCAGGCTGCCGTTGTTGGTGATGTCGCCCAGCACCGAACCGGTGCTGCCGCCGCTGCCGATCTGCAGCGTGCTGCCACCGTTGATGGTGGTACCCCCGGTGTAGGTGTTGTCGCCGCTCAGGGTCAGCGCTCCGGTACCGCTCTGCACCAGGCCGCCGGTACCACCGAGGACGCCGGCAAACGTGGTGCTGGCGTTGTTGCCGCCGGTGGTCAGCGTTGCACCGCCCAGCGCCACCGTGCTGCCGGCAACACCGGCCAGGCCGCCGATGCTCTGGTTGCCACCGGCACTGATGTCCAGCGTGCTGGTGCCGGCCAGGTTCACCGTGCTGGCGCCAGACAGGCTGCCGCCCGCGCCCACCGCCAGCGTGCCGCTGTTGATGGTGGTGGTGCCGGTGTAGCTGCTGGCGCCGCCGAGGGTAACCGTCGCCGCGCCATCCTTCAGCAGGCCGCCGGCACCGCTGATCGGTCCATTCAAGGTCAACGCGTTGCTGCCGGCCAGGGTCAGCGTACCGCCGGCCAGCTGCACGCTGTTGGCCAGGGCCAGCGCGCTGGTGCCGTCCAGGCTGGCATTGCCGCCCACGGTCAGCGCGCCGGTTCCCAGCGCATTGTTGTTGCCCAGGGCGAGGCCGCCGGCGTTGAGTGCCACGCCGCCGCTGAAGGTATTGTTGCCGCTCAGGGTCTGTATGCCTGCGCCGTTCTTCACCAGGCCACCGGTGCCGGTGATGTCACCGGCGAACGTGCTGTTACCCACGCCATTGAGCGTCAGCGTGCTGCCGCCCAGCGCCACTGCCGAACCCGCCACGCCGGCCAGCGAGCCGATGGCCTGCGCGCCCCCCGCACTGATGTCGAAGGCGGTACCGGCGTTGGCCAGGTTCACCGCACCGGTCGCAGCCAGGCTGCCACCGGCGCCGATCGCCAGCGTGCCGGCGTTGATGGTGGTACCACCGGTGAAGGTGTTGGTGCCGGTCAAGGTCTGGGTACCCGATCCTTCCTTGATCAGGCCACCGGCGCCAGCCACCGAACCACTGAACGTGCCATTGGTGGCGTCTCCGATCGTCAGCGTGTTGGCGCCCAGGTTCACCGTACCGTTGCCGACCAGGGTACCGAACTGCTGCGTGCCGCTGCCCGCCGACAGATCGAAGGTCGCCCCCGAGGCCAGGTTGACGATGCCACTGGCGTGCAGGCTCGCGCCCGCGCCCAGTGCCAACGTACCGGCGTTGATGATCGTGCCGCCGGTGTAGGTATTGGTGCCGTTCAAGGTCAGCGTGGCTGCCCCCTCCTTGGTCAGGCTGCCGGTGCCGCTCAGGCTGCCATTGAGGGTGAGGTTGTTGCTGCCCAGCACGGTCAACGCGTTGTTGAGGACGAAGTTGTTGGCGAGGATGACCGCAGTATTCGAATCGAGCGTGGCAGCGCCTCCGACCGTCACCGTACCGGTGCCCAGCGCAGCATTGTTGCCGACCACCAGGCCACCGGCGTTGAGCGCCACGCCGCCGCTGAAGGTGTTGACGCCATTGAGCGTCTGCACGCCCGCGCCGTTCTTGACCAGGCCGCCACTGCCGCCGATCACACCGTTGAAGGTGCTGTCCACCGTGCCGCCCAGGGTCAGCGTGCTGCCGCCCAGCGCCACCGTGCTGCCGGCCACGCCGGCCAGCGAACCGATGGTCTGGTTGCCCGCGGAGATGTCGAGCGTACCGGTGCCGGCCAGGTTCACCGCGCCGGTTGCGGCGAGGCTGCCACCGGCACCGATCGCCAGCGTGCCGCTGTTGATGGTGGTACCACCGGTGTAGGTGTTGGCACCGCTCAGGGTTACCGTGGCCGCACCGTCCTTGATCAACCCGCCTGTACCCGAGATCACACCGCCCAGTGCCAGCGACTGGCTGCCGAGCAGATCAAGATTGGCACCCGCTGCCAGGCTGATGTTGTTGGCCAGGCTGGCACCGGTCGATGCATCCAGCGTTGCGTTGCTTCCGACCGTCAACGCACCGCTGCCGAGCGCAGCGTTGTTGCCGACCACCAGGCCACCGCCGTTGAGTGCAACGCCACCGCTGAACAGATTGGCGCCGCCCAGCGAGAGGATGCCGGCGCCATTCTTGACCAGGCCACCGGTACCGGAAATCGCGCCATCGAAGAGGCTGTTGCCAACGCCACCGAGTGTCAGCGTCTGTGCCCCCAGGCTCACCGTCGAGCCCGCCACGCCATTCAACGACCCGATGGTCTGGCCGGCCCCTGCGGTGGAGATATCGAAGCCGGTGCCGGCAGCGCCCAGCGTCACAGCGCCGGTGGCGGCCAGGCTGCCGCCCGGACCAATCGCCAGCGTGCCGGCATTGATGAAGGTACCTCCGGTGTAGGTATTGGCACCGGTCAGTGTCTCGATGCCCGCACCGACCTTGGTCAGGCCACCCGTGCCTGCGATCGAGCCACTGAAGGTGCCATTGGTGGCGCCGCCGACCTCGATCGAGTTGGCACCGAGGTTCACCGTACCGTTGCCGACCAGCGTGCCGAACTGCTGCGTGCCACTGCCTGCAGAAAGATCCAGCGTGGCGCCGGTGGCGAGGTTCACGGTACCGCTCGCCGCCAGGCTCGCACCGGCCCCCAGCGCCAGCGTGCCGGCGTTGATGTTGGTGCCACCGGTGTAGGTGTTGATGCCGTTCAGGGTCAGCGTCGCACCGCCATTCTTGGTCAGGCTGCCGGTACCGGAAAGGACACCGTTGAGCGTCAGCGCGTTGCTGCCGAGCACGGTCAGCCCGGCGTTGAGCGCGATGTTGTTGGCAAGCGTTGCCAGGCCGGTGGTATCCAGCGTTGCGGCACCACCGACGGTCAACGCACCGGCGCCCAGCGCCGCGTCATTGCCGAGTACCAGCCCACCTGCGTTGAGTGTCACGCCACCGCCAAACGTGTTGGCGCCGGACAACGTCTGTACGCCCGCGCCCACCTTGATCAGACCGCCACCGCCACTGATCACGCCGTCGAAGACGGCATTGCCGGCCGTGCCGAAGGTCAACGAATTGCCGCCCAGAGCCAGCGTGCTTCCGCCCGCACCGTTGAGCGCGCCGATGGTCTGGCTGCTGCCGGCACCGGAGATATCGAAGCCAGCGCCCGCGCCCAGCGTGACATCACCCGCCGCAGCCAGGCTGCCGCCCGTGCCCAGCGCCAGCGTACCGGCGTTGATGGTGGTACCGCCGGAGTAGGTATTGGCACCGGACAGCGTCAGCGTGGTAGCACCGTTCTTGATCAGGCTGCCGTTGCCGCCGACCACGCCCGACAGCGTCAGCGCATTGCTGCCCGGCAACGTCAGTGCAACGCCCGAGCCCAGCGTGACCGCATTGCCCAGCGTCACCGCAGCGCCCGCATCCAGGCTGGTGCTGGCATTCACCGCCAGCGTGCCGGTACCCAGCGCATCATTCGCGCCGACCACCAGGCCTCCCCCGTTCAAGGTCAGGCCGCCGCCGAAGGTATTGGTGTTGTTGAGGGTCAGCAGGCCGGCACCATTCTTGATCAGGCTGCCATTGCCGGCTACCAGGCCACCGAGGGTGACATCAGTGCTGCCACCCAGCGTCAGCTGGGTACCGGCACCGAAGTTCACCGCGTTGGCCAGGTTCAGGGCCACGGTGCTGTCCAGCGTGGTGCCGCCGCCGATGCCCAGTGCCCCCGAGCCGAGTGCGCTGGCATTGCCGAGAATCAGGCCACCTGCATTGAGCGCAAGGCCACCACTGAAGGTATTGGCGCCGGACAGCGTCTGCACGCCTGCGCCAGTCTTGATCAGGCCACCGGTGCCACCGATCACGCCGGCAAAGCTGCCGTTGCTGGCGCCGCCAAAGGTGAGCGACTGCGCGCCCAGCGCCAGCTGGCTGCCTGCCACGCCGTTCAACGCGCCGATGGTCTGTGCCGTGCCCGCTGCAGAGATGTCCAGCGTCGCGCCCGCACCGGCAAGATTCACCGCACCGGCCGTGGCAAGACTGCCGCCCGCCCCCAGCGCCAATGTACCGTCGTTGATGGTGGTGCCACCGGTGTAGACGTTGGCACCGGACAGGGTGAGACGAGCCGCGCCGTCCTTGATCAGCCCACCCGCACCGAATACCGGGCCGGTGAGTGTCAGGTCATTGCTGCCCAGCACGGAAAGATTGGCACCGGCAGCGAGGCCGATGTTGTTGCTTATGGTGAGTGCCGAGGTTGCATCCAGCGAAGCGCTACCGCCCACGTCCAGCTGGCCGGTACCCAGCGCCTGCGCATTGCCCAGCTGCAGCACGCCCGCGTTGAGGCCAACACCCCCACTGAAGGTATTGGGCCCATTCAACGCCAGCGTCGCCGCACCGTTCTTGACCAGACCGCCGGTGCCGCTGATGACACCGCCCAGCGACACGTTCTGGCTGCCCAGCAGGTTCAGAACGGCACTGGTCCCGAGGTTGACGTTGTTGGCCAGGTTCAGGGCAGCCGAACTATCCAGCGTGGTGTTGGCTCCCACCGACAATGCACCGGTGCCCAGCGCGCCGGCATTGCCCAGCAGCACGCCGCCGCCGTTGACGGTCAGCCCGCCACCGAAGGTATTTGCGCCGTTGAGGGTCAACAAGCTGGCACCGTTCTTCACCAGGCCACCTGCGCCGGAAACCACGCCGCCCAGGGTGATGGCCTGTGTGCCCGGCAGCGTCAGCAGCGCACCACCACCGAGCGCGACATCATTGGCCAGGCTCAGGGGGGCACTGCCGTCCAGCGAAGCACTCCCGCCGACGCTGAGCGCCCCGGTACCCAGCGCACCGTTGTTGCCCAGCAGCAGACTTCCGGCGTTTGCGCTCAGTCCACCACTGAAGGTGTTGGTGCCGTTCAAGGTCAACGTCGACGCACCGTTCTTGACCAGGCTGCCGGTGCCGGAGATGTTGCCGGCCAGGGTCAGGTTCTGGCTGCCCGGCAGGGTCAATGCCGCGCCAAGGTTGATCGCGTTGCCCAGATTGAGTGCTGCAGTGGTGTCCAGCGAACCGTTGCCACTGACCGTCAGCGCACCGCTTCCCAGCGCACCGGCGTTGCCCAGCACCAGGCCGCCGGCCGCAAGATTCAACCCACCGCTGAAGGTGTTGGCGCCGGTCAGCGTCTGCACGCCACTGCCCTGCTTGACCAGGCCACCGGTGCCGCCGATCACGCCGGCAAAGGTCTGGTTGGTGGCATCACCGAAGGTGAGCGTGCTGCTGCCCAACGTCACCGTGCTGCCGGCGATGCCGGACAGTGCACCGATGGTCTGGTTGCCGCCCAGCGAGATGTCCAGGTCAGCGCCCACGCCGGCCAGGCTGACCGCACCGCCGGCAGCCAGGCTGCCGCCACTGCCCACCGCGACCTTGCCGGCATTGATCGCCAAGCCGCCGGTGAAGGTGTTCGCACCACCCAGCGTCAGCGTGGCAGCGCCGTTCTTGACCAGGCTGCCGGTCCCGCCAATGACACCCCCCAGCGTCAGCGCGTTCGAGCCCAGCACATTGAGCGAACCGCCGGCGCCCAGTGTGATGCCATTGCCCACGGTGAGCCCGGTGCTGGCGTCGAGCGATACCGCGCCGCCGACGTTCAGTGCGCCGGTTCCCAGGGCACCGCCATTGCCCAGCACCAGGCTGCCGGCGTTGAGCGCCAGACCGCCGCCAAACGTATTGGCGCCGTTGAGGGTCAGGGTTGCCGCGCCATTCTTGATCAGGCCGCCAGCGCCACCGATCACGCCGTTGAAGGTGAGCGCCTGGTTGCCCAGCAGATTCAGGCTGGCCCCGGCCCCGAGGTTGACGGCATTGGTCAACGCCAACCCGGTCGTGCCATCCAGCGTGGCATTGCCGCCGACGGACAGCGTGCCGCTGCCCAACGCTGCCGCATTGCCCAGCAACAAGCCGCCGGCGTTGAGCGCAACACCGCCGCTGAGGTTGTTGACGCCCGACAGGGTCTGCACGCCGGTACCGAGCTTGATCAGGCCACCGGTGCCTGCGGCGAACGTGCCGCTGTAGCTGGTATTGCCCAGCCCGCCCAGGGTCAGCGTGTGGCTGCCGAGATTGACCGAACCGCCGAGACCGGCCAGCGAGCCGATGGTCTGGTTGGCCGCTGCCGTCAGGTCCAGCGTGGTGCCAACGCTCAGCGTCATCGCACCCGTGGGTGACAGGCTGCCGCCCGCGCCGAGCGCGAGCGAGCCCCCGGCAAGGCTGAAGTTGCCGGTCAGCAAGTTGGCACCGTTCAAGGTAAGGGTGCTGGCACCATTCTTGACCAGGTTGCCGGCACCGGAAATCGCGCCGTTCCATGACAACGGATTGTTGCCCAGCAGGTTCAGCGTGCCGCCGCCGTTGACCACGAGGTTGTTGGCCAGGGTGAAATTGGCCGTCGTATCCAGCGAGGCGCTGCCACCGACGGTCAGGTTGCCGCTGCCGAGTGCACCGGCATTGCCCAGCAGCAGGCCGCCGGCATTGAGGTTGACGCCACCGGAGAACAGGTTTGCGCCGCTGAGAGTGACGATGCCGGTGTTGTTGACCGTCAGCCCACCAGCGCCTGAAAGCACTCCGCCCAGACCAAACGCATTGGTTCCCGACAGCTGCAGGCTTCCAGCCAGACCGAAGTTGTTGCCCAGCGTGAGGCCTGCGCTGCTGGCCGCAATCGCACCCCCATTGACGGTGAACAGACCGCTGCCGAACGCGAGGTTGTTGTTGAAGTTGACCAGGCCGTCATTGAGTGTCGCGGCACCACCCCAGCTACCCAGCAGATTCCACGTACCGCTGTTGATGGTCAGCCTCTGGAAGTTGAGGTACTGGTTCCAGTTCACCGAAGTCGGCGCCCCGCCGGTACCGGCCCCGGGCCCAACCAAACTGTTCTGCAGCACCAGCGTGTTGTTGGCCGCACCAGCACCGACACCAGCGTTGACCGTACCGGCCGCTGCCAGCGAGACCGAGATGCCGCCCAGCACATCGACCCCCGCCGACGCTCCGGCCCCAATTGCTACATTGGACCCGGATACGGCGGTAAAGGTATTCCCCAGCGTCGAATCGCCGAGGTAGACGCTGCCGGTAATCGTGCCGCTGTTGGTCACCGAATTGCCTGCCGCCGATCCGGCGAGACCGACCCGCCCGGTAATCCCACCGGTATTGCTCAGAACCGTTCGCGCGCCGCCGTAACTGACGATGGCCGGCGCGTCGGCCGTACCGAGTCCGCCCAGCAGGAAGTTCATGTTGACGGTGCCGGCGTTGTTGATCGTGGTGACGCCACTAGCGCCATTCTGCACAGACAGCGCTCGTCCACTCGCACCCAGCAGGGAGCCGATATCGATGAAACCCTGCAGTGTGCCGGTCGAGGTGTTGTCGACGGTGATCGTCTGGCCACTTGCATTGCCCAGCACCGCGCCGGAGGCGGCAAAAATGCCTACGCTGGTACCGATCGTGCCGTTGTTGGTGAGCTGGATGCCGTTACCGCTCAACGTCATCGAGTTGCCCAGGCCGGCAGTGCTTCCTACATTCGCGCCGGCCGCCACGGTTACATTGACACCATTGGTGGCGTCCGCGAAGTTGTTGGTGGTTCCCGTGCAGTTGATTGTCGGGCCCGGTGTCGAGCAGGCCGCGAACGCCGAACCACTGGCCAGCGTGGCGGCCAATGCGACCGCCAGCTGATGCGCCCGCAATCGCGGCACCCGCGCCGTGCAGACCGCACTTCCGCCGGGATTCTGGGCGACCTCCGAAGCAACCTGCATTACGCCGAGGGCGCGATTGAAAACCAGACGGTAAATGCGGTTCATCGGTAAATCTCCATGAAAAGACCGGATGGCACAGCGGGCAGGTTTTTTTTGAAGACGATGCCGCCCGTCCCTGCTCCTTCATGGGAACAAGGCCTACGACATTTACTTCGGAAAATCTTCACATCTTCACGCGATCGCGCACGGAAGAGCGGCGCGCCGGCGTATTCGCCAGGGCGAAAACTCCCCGGTTTCGCTTGACGAATGGCGGCACTGTGCGACTGATGCCGACAGTGCCGCGTGAATCACCCAGATAATTTTTATGACGTACGTCAAATAAAACAGGTGAATAAATCTACTTTGCCGAAAATGCGCATCGCATATTCACGGCAAACCGGGCCGGGCGCAGATAACCCGGCCTCGATAAACCCTCAGGTGCTGGATAGCTTCATCAAAACCAGGCCAGAAACGATAAGTACCGCCGCACCGATCCGCATCGGGCTGACCTGCTCGCCCAGGAACACGATGCCGACCACGAACGCGCCGACCGCGCCGATGCCGGTCCAGATCGTGTAGGCGGTGCCCAGCGGCAGGCTGCGCATGGCCACGGCCAGCAGCCAGAAGCTGGCGATCATGCCAACGATCGTGACCACGGTGGGGGTGAGCTTGGTGAAGCCTTCGGACTGCTTCATGGACACGGCCCAGACGATTTCCAGCAGGCCGGCGAACAACAGATAGATCCAGGCCATGACGGCCCTCCTCTTGGTAGGGCCAGGGCGTCCTGGTCATTGATTCCCGATGTGGGGGAGGTCGTTCCTCCAGGCCGGCATTCTAGCAACGGGGGCTGGCCCGGGCCGCCGTGGGCGGGAACGGGTTACAGCAGATTCAGCGCGTGAAGCTGGCGTCGATGCACCTGCCTGCGCTAGACTACGCGTCTGCCATCGGCCAGCCGATGCGCAGTCCGGCTGTGGTCTCTGGCGCATCGCGCGCTGCTTCCCCTGATCCGTGAACTGGCCGCCCACCGGGCGGCCAACGTCTCTATGGTGGCCCCGTCGGCCCCTCGCGACGCTAGGTCGAAAACCCCGCCAGGGCCGGAAGGCAGCAACGGTATCGATCGACGCGGGCGCCGAGGTCAGCCGGCGGGGCCACCGCCTTTTCTGCACTGGGGTCAGATCCCTTTGCATGGCAAAGGGATCTGACCCCGGCTTCACATGCTTCGCCCGGCAGGGCCCAGCGCTAGCGTGCCTGCGGCGTTCCCTGGTGGAACAGCACCCGCCAGCCCTGCGCATGCCGGCGCCACAGCGAACTGCGCAGCACCCAGCCCTGCGGCTGGCCATCAAGGTGATAGCGGCTGCGGTAACGCACCTGGGCCAGGTCCTGCGCCAGCAGCGAGACCGCGTACTGCTCCGATTCGATCTGCACCTGCGCGCGCTCCAGCGGAATCTCCGCCAACGCCGCTTCACGGCCGTAACAGCGGCCGGAACTGCCGATTTCGCTGAAATCCTCGTCCAGCAGTGCGGCGAGGCGCTCACGATCAGCCCGCACTGCAGGCGCATGCAGCGCGCGCTCCAGCATCTCTAGTTCGGCGGCCAGCGCCGCATCGGCGGGCCCGCCGGTTCCGCTCACGGCGGATCCTGTGCCAGCACGTTCGGTGCGGTCGGGAAAGCCAGCGGCACGCACTGCCCCGGTTGCGCCACACGGTGGCCGCGCGCGGCCAGCGCCGCACCGTCAGCCACGCTGGCGTAGTGGTAGAGCATCATCCGGGACTGCAGCTCGGCGCTGTACTCACGCTCCAGGTCGTCCACGCCGGTATGCGACGGGTTGCCGTGCAGGCCGCAGTCGTGGGCGATCAGCTCGTTGTCGTTGGCGAAGCGGGCCAGCATCTCCGGAATCGGCCGGGTGTCACCGCTCCAGGTCAGCGCGCCCTGCAGGCGCAGGCCGTAAGCCGTCTCCGGCCAGTGGTGGCGTACCGGGAATACTTCCAGGCGCACGCCCTCATGCCAGAACGCCTCGCCCACCACGATCAGCTGGAAGGCATCCCAGAAGTTGGCACCGCCCTCGGCCAGCACGTTCGGGTAGTCGCCGATGCGCTTGTGCAGCAGCGGCACCACCGTGGCCGGCACGTACAGGCGCACCTTGCCGCGGCGCTGCGTGCTGAAGAAGGTATCCACGAACAGCCGCTCGAAGCCGGCGACATGGTCCAGGTGCACATGGGTGACGAACAGCGCCTGCGGCATGTGCCCGTAGTGGGCCTTGAACGCGGTCAGGCCTTCGCCGCCACAATCGATGGTCAGCCACGGCCGGCCATCGCGCTCGATCACCGACATCGGCGAACCCAGCTCGACCGCCGACGCATTGCCGACGCCGAGGAAACGCAACGACCAGTCCATCAGGTGCCCCGGTTCCAGGCCATGTCATAGGCGCGGCGCAGACGCGCGTAGTCCTTCTGCACGTCTTCCACGCTGCGCTCGCCACGCAGCTTGATCAGCGAACGCAGCAGGCGCTTGAGGTTGCGTTCGCGCCAGGCCGTGGCCGGAATGCGGATCACCCCGCGGTCGAAGTCGATCAGCCAGCCATGGCCGTTGCCATCGAACAGGATGTTTTGCGCGTTGAGGTCGGCATGGTCCAGGCCGGCACGGTGGAAGCGGGCGATCAACCGCCCGGTCTCCTCCCACGGGGCGCCGCGGCCGGCAACCAATGCGCGGTCGGCCAGCGAGCGCACGCCCTCGATCCGCTCCATCAGGATCGCGGCGCGGTAACGCAGGCCCTCGCGCATGTAGTACGCGGCGATCGGCCGGGGCACCGGCAGCTTCTTCTCGCGCAGGGCGCGCATCAGGCGGAATTCGGCAAAGCTCCGGGTCCGGTCCGACCCGCGCCAGAGGTACTGGTCATGGCTGATCTTCGCTGCCAGACCGCCGCGCAGGTAGTGGCGCAGCACGCTGGCGCCGAACGGCGCATCGATGAACCAGGCGCTGCCGCGACCGCCCTCGCCGACCGGCCGGGCCTTGCTGCCCCAGTGCTGGGGCGAGAACAGGCCAACCTCGGCTTGCCGCAGCCGCTCGCGGTCGAACAGAATGGCCCCGATGCCGCGACCCTCGCGGCATGGCGTCAGCGCTTCATTGGCGTCGAATGCGACCATTTCATTGAGTCTAACAACACATGGCATCAGCGTCCTCCTCCTTGTGCCTCCTGCGCCTGTCCGCACTCGGCGACGTCACCCACGTGGTGCCCCTGGTGCGCACCCTGCAGGCTGCGCGTCCGGACACGCCGATCCACTGGATCATCGACAAGGTCGGCCACAAACTGCTCGACGGCCTGCCCGGCGTCACCTTCCACGCCTACGACAAGAAGAGCGGCATGGCAGGGGTCAAGGAGCTGCGCAAACAGCTGCCACCGGGGCGTTTTGAAGCGCTGCTGCAGATGCAGGTGGCGTTCCGCGCCAACCTGCTGTCGGCCTTCATTCCCGCCGAGCGCCGCATCGGCTACGACCGCAGCCGCTCCAAGGACCTGCACGGGCTCTTCATCAACGAGCGCATCCCCGACCGCCCCGGCATCCATGTGCTGGACGCCATCGGCAGCTTCTGCGAGCCGCTGGGCCTGCGCCAGACCGAGGTCAGCTGGGATCTGGCCGTGCCGCAATCCGCGTACGAGTGGGCTGCGGCGCAGTGGCAGGACGATGGCCGCCCGGTGCTGATGATCTCGCCCTGTTCCAGCCACGTGCGCCGCAACTGGTACGCCGACCGCTACGCCGCCGTGGCCAACCATGCCGTCCAGCGCGGCTGGCAGGTGGTGCTGTGCGGCGGCCGCAGTGAACTGGAGCGCAGCATGGCCGATGCCATCCAGGCGCAGCTGCAGACTCCCGCACTGGACCTGGTCGGCAAGGACACGCTCAAGCAGCTGCCGGCCCTGCTGGCCCGCGCCAACCTGGTGATGACCCCGGACTCGGGCCCGATGCACATCGCCAACGCGATGGGTGCCAAGGTGCTGGGCCTGCATGCGGCCAGCAACCCGAACCGCAGCGGCCCGTACTCGGACCGCCGCTACTGCGTGGACCGCTACGACGATGCCGCGCGCAAGTACCTGGCCAAGCAGGCCGCCGATCTGAAATGGGGCACCAAGATCGAGTTCGACGACGTGATGGAACTGATCACCGTTGAAGACGGCATCGCCGCATTCGAACGTTACGTGGCGGACCACCTCACCTGAGTCGATGGATCATCGGTAGCGCCGGGCCACGCCCGGCGGGTCCACCTCACCCGCGCTGCACGTAATCCTGGTAGGACTTCTCTTCCACGTACGCCGAGCCCAGCGCCAGGTTGATCGCCTTCTTGATGCGCGCACGCTCATCGTTGCGCAGGTAGACGCTGCGCGCCAGGTCGACGAAGCCCTGGTCGAACGCCTGCGCCTTTTCCTTCAGCCGGATGTCGTCCTCGATGTCCCACAGCTGCTCGTTGACCGCCTTCAGCTCGGCACGCAGCTTGGCGATGTCCTTCACCGCCGCCGGGTGCGCCATCCACGTCTGCTCCAGTGCCGACAGCTCCCTGCGCACATTGGCCAGCTTGCCCTCGTCGCTGATGCGCTCGGACTTGATCTGCAGGATCGAGATCTTGTCCAGCAGCTCGCCGAAGGACACGGGGACGAGGATTTCAGCGCTCATGGGGGGAAGGCTCCAGCAAGTGATGCGCACATGGTAACCCGCGCGGCGCGAATGCTCCGCCCCGGCGCCTGCATGGACGCCCGAGCACGATGACTGGGGGAGAAACCCCTGCAGCTGCGTTAGCGGTCTGGAGAGGCGCCTGCCGCCCTCCACTCCTTTCCGTGGAATTCCGCATGCATCGATACCCCACCCTCCCCGCCCGCCGCGCCACCGTCCTCGGCAGCGCCCTTGTTGCAGCACTGCTCGGCATCGCTGCCGCGCCGCAGGCCCATGCCAGTGCCTTCCATGTGAATGGAGACACGCTCTACTACACCGGCAACGTGCTGGCGACCGATCCGCAGACGCTGGAGGCCTACATCCTGGCCGCGCAGGCCCGTGGTACGCCGCTGCGCCAGGTGGTGTTCCGCAACTCGCCGGGCGGGGCCGCCTCCGGTGGCGTGGGCATGGGCGCCATCATCCGCCAGCATGGGCTGGACACCGTACTGGACGGCGGCTGCTACTCGGCCTGCGCCGACGCCTTCGTGGCCGGCGTCAAGCGCAAGGTGACGCAGTTCGGCCTGCTGCCGGCGCACGGCAACTACACGCAGACGGTACTGGGCATCCATGGCGAATCCGGCCCGAACGGCCCTACCCCGTACCCGGGGCAGGACAAGTACATCAAGTACTACAAGGACATGTTCGGCCCGACCGACTTCGCGGTGATCGAAGCGCGCATCATCCAGGCGCACTATGAACTGACCCAGCAGTCGGGCTTCCTGCGCTACTTCGACCCGAACGTGGCGGCCGTGGCCACGCGCTTCTGCCCGACCCGCGACCAGAGCGCGGCAGGCAACTGCACCGCATATCCCGGCGTGACCTTCTACAGTGATCGCGTCGTTACCGAAGCCGGTTACGTCCAGCCCGGCGACGTGCTCACCATCGACAAGGAAGTGAGCGGAGACCTCAATCCGAACCTGGCCGTGCGCGGCCGTTACACCAATGCACTGGCCAACCTGCGCTACTTCCAGCAATCGGCCCCGGACATCCGGCTGGACGACGCCTTCGGCGTGATCCGCATCGGCAAGGGCGGCGTCTGGTCGCTGGATTCCGCCTCAGCCGCGCAGTATGTAGTGGCCGATGGTGGCACGCTGCGCCTGCAGCAGAATGGCTGGATCCACCACGCCGAAGCCATCGGCGCCCGCAATGGCGGACGCATCGAACTGCAGCAGGGCGCACTGCGCAGCCTGACCGTGATCGAACGCGGCGGCGTGCTGACCGGCAACGGCTCATTGAACGCCACGATCGACATCAACGACGGCGGCACGCTCGCACCGTCCGGCATCGTCATGCGCCCCTACTCGCTGGAAGCACTCGCACCCGGTGGCGACGACGTGTTCACCAGCGAGCGCTTCCGGATCGGCAAGGGCCGCTACATCAACCTCAAGGACGGCGCGAACCTGGCCTTCCAGGTCGACAGCCAGCGCACCGCGCCGGCACTCACGCTGGAAGAAGCCCGCTACTTCCTGGTCGATGAAGACCCGCAGGCGGGTGACTACAACCTGTTCGGCAACATCAACCGCGCCGTGCTGAGCATTGCCCCCAGCGCCAGGCTGACACTGGACGTCAAGCAGGCGTTCTTCCCGGCCGGGCAGCAGAACCACCTGGTGGGGACCCAGGTGGATGCCAGCGCCCTGCAGCTGCCCGTCGCCCCCTGCGGCCCGTCGAACGGTGAGTACGCTGGCCTGTGGTGCCGCACCGCTACGCCCGACACCCTGACCCGCGCAGCGCCGGTGTCGGACTTCATCGAAGGGCGCTTCCAGTACGTCGAGCGTAGTGGCGAAGCCGGCAGCGCGGTCGACCTCACCGCGCCCGGCGCAGTGTTCCGCCCCCGCCACAATTCGCTGCTCAGCTTCGCGGTCAACCAGACCGGCAGCGGCATCTGGCTGACCGCCAATCCCTCCTTCGACGACACCCGGCTGTTCGGCAATGCGCAATCCGGCGACGGACTGGGCATTGCGCTGCAGCAGGCGGCCGCACAACGCACGCCGTCGATGAGCGGACTGCTCGGCGCCCTGCAGTTTGCTGACCGCGATGACATCGCGCGCCAGGCGGGATCGCTGCGCGGTGACGCGCATGCCAGCCTGCGCCTGGCAGACAACGCATTGATCGGCAGCATCGGCAATGTCGTGCAGCAGCATCAGGCCGCTTCGCGCAGCGGTGGCGATGCCGATGGCCTGGCGGCACAGGCCGCGCAGGCGGCCTCGGCGCAATCGGCGATGACCGGCAATCGCCTGTTCAACCAGCTGGCAATGCATCTGGTCGCACCGGCAGATGCGGGCAGTGATGCGGGCGACGCCGGACGCAACCGCAGCTTCTGGGCGCGGGGGTTCGGCAGCCACGGCCGGATCGACGCTGACGGTGGCGTCGCCGGCCTGAGCCACACCATCGGCGGCATCGCGCTTGGTGCCGATACCCGCCTGGCAGACGACCGTGTGACTCTGGGCGTGAGCCTTGCCGCGGCCGACATGTCGACCCGGTCCAGCGAAGGTGCAGGATTCAGCGGTGATGTCCGC
Organism: Stenotrophomonas sp. 59; assembly: GCF_030291095.1. NCBI lineage: Bacteria > Pseudomonadati > Pseudomonadota > Gammaproteobacteria > Lysobacterales > Lysobacteraceae > Stenotrophomonas > Stenotrophomonas sp. 59. The sequence goes on along the minus strand of NZ_CP127408.1, from coordinate 995,494 downwards.
GCGCTGGATATCGGCGGCTACGTGGACGCGCTCTATTCGCGCGGCTACCTGTCCGCCGCCGTCCGCTACACCGATCTTCGTCACGACACCCGTCGCAGCATCGAGGGCATTGAAGGCCTGCAGGGACCGCTACGTGCGAAGTACAGCAACGACGCGATTTCCGCACGCGTGGAGCATGCGTTCTCGTTCACCACCGGCAACGGCGTGGTGATCCAGCCGCTGTTGCCGGTGATCGACTACGCGCGCACCTCGGCCACGCGCTTCAACGAAGGCCAGCAGGCCGCTGCCCTGGTCGGCCGCAGCGGCAGCCTGGAGAGCATCCGCGTCGGTGCCGGCCTGCAGTTGTTCAAGACCTTCGACGGCAACAACGGCGAGCGCATCACCCCGCGTGCCCGCGTGGTCTGGCAGAAGGAGCTGGGCGATACCCAGGCCCGCTACAGCAACGGCTTCGCCGCCGCCCCGGACCTGCTGTTCAGTGCCAGCAGCCAGACCGTCGGCGAGCAGGTGCTGGCCTGGAACCTCGGCATCACCAGCCGCGCCAGCAAGCGCCTGTCGGTGATGGTCGACTACGTGGGCGAACGTCGCGACGGCCAGACCCAGAACGGCATCCAGCTGGGCCTGGGCTATACGTTCTGAGCACACGCCATTCGCACAGGGCATGGATCCCCAACCTGTGCGAATGGCCTCCCCTCGCACGCCATGCGTGGATCCATCGCGTGCTTGGATGGCCTTCACTCCCACACCACGCGAATGCGGGCGACGCGCACAACGCGCGTCGCGTCCCGCGCCAGATAAAGAAAAAGGGCTTCCTTTCGGCAGCCCTCTACTGTTCCTGCAGAGACAAGGAACTCATCAATGCAGCATCCACCCGGCACGGAACCATCTGGAGCAACAAGCCCCTCTGTTGAGGGGCTGCCCCGGCAGGGGCGGGGAGAGGCAGGCAAAGGGAGGGGCCCACGCGTTGCTGCGCAACGTGTGGGGCGAGGCGCGAACGCGCGTCGCGTCCCGCGCCAGATAAAAGAAAAAGGGCTGCCGAAAGGCAGCCCTTTTTCTTTTATCTGGCGGAGAGGGGGGATTGTCGGGTGCATCCATGCACCCGACCCTTCCGCGCTACGCGCTCCAGGGCCAGCCTACGGCTGTCCGGTTCTGCTCCTGCAGAACCGTCGAACCCCGTCGGGGGTTCTCATCCCCCCGCATCAGAGGTGTCGATCACTACAACAACCGCCTGCATCTCCCGAACGTTGGCCAAGAAAAAAGCCGCCCAGTGGGCGGCTTTCTTCTTTATCTGGCGGAGAGGGGGGGATTCGAACCCCCGAGGCGCTATAAACGCCTGCCTGATTTCGAGTCAGGTACATTCAACCACTCTGCCACCTCTCCGGGTGGTCCCCGGCGGACCGGGGACGCGCATCATACGAGGAAGTGAGGCCGACGACAAGTGATTCCGGCCAACGAAGTGAAAATTTCCTGGGCGCATGCCTTGCCGGATGCCTGCGGCCACCCGATGATGCCTGTCTCCCCCGGCAATACCCCGCCCTGCCCACCATGATCGAATTCGGACACCTCACCCACCCCGGCATGCGCCGCGAGCTCAACGAGGACACCTACTACGGTGACAGCGAGCTGGCCCTGTGGCTGGTGGCGGACGGCATGGGCGGGCATGCCTGCGGCGAAGTGGCCAGTGCACTGGCGCGCGAAACCATCGTGCGCGAGATCCGCCGCGGCGCACCGCTGGCACAGGCCATCCGCACTGCCGACGAAGAGATCATCCGTGCCTCGCGCCGGCGCAACGACACGTTGCCGATGGGTACCACCGTGGTCGCCGCGCGTGTGCAGGGCAACCGCTATGAAGTGGCCTGGGTCGGCGACAGCCGCGCCTACCTGTGGCGCGACGGCCAGCTGGCGCAGCTCAGCCAGGACCACAGCGTGGTGCAGGAACTGGTCGCACAGGGCAACCTGACCGCCGAGCAGGCCCGCGCGCATCCGCACCGCAACGTGGTCACCCAGGCACTGGGCGTGACTGATCCGGCCCACCTGAACGTGGCTACGACCAGCGGTGAGCTGCGCCCGGGCATGCAGCTGCTGCTGTGCAGTGACGGTCTCACCGAGGAAGTGGATGACCGCGGCATCGCCCGCACCCTGGCATTCGAAGATGCCAGCGCGCAGGAATGCGTGGATACGCTGGTCGCCGCCGCACTCGACGGCGGTGGCCGCGACAACATCAGCGTGATCCTGGTGCGCTGCCACTGAGCCTCGCGCATGAGCCGAGCATGGCTCGGCTCTACAGCAGATCCACGCCATGCGTGGATGATCAGGCGCTGGCGGGCTCTTCCACCTTCGGGCCATCCCACAGTGCGTGGCCGGCCTTCTTGCGCAGTCGCTCCAGGCGCGCGGTGTGCGCTTCCAGTTCCGACGGCGTAGCCACCACGCGCGGGCGCGGCAGCAGCTTGCTGGTATCGAAAGCCTGCAACGCCGCGCCGGCGCCGCCACCATCTTCATCGCCCAGGCCGAAGCCGATCTCTTCCTGGCCCGATGTCAGCGCGATATAGACATCGCCCAGGATCTGCGCATCGAGCAGGCCGCCGTGCAGCGCACGGTGCGAATTGTCCACGCCCAGCCGCTTGCACAGCGCATCCAGCGAGTTGCGCTGGCCTGGGAAGCGCTCGCGCGCCATCGCCAGGGTATCGATCACCGTACAGCGGTCGGCGATCTTTCCGTACTGCGGCCCCAGCAGCGACAACTCGTTGTCGAGGAAGCCCAGATCGAACGCCGCGTTGTGGATGATCAGCTCGGCGCCATCGATGAACGCCAGGAACTCATCGGCAATCTGCGCGAATTCAGGCTTGTCATCGAGGAACTCCAGGGTCAGGCCGGTGACTTCCTGCGCGCCCTGTTCGAACTCGCAGTCCGGCTTGATGTACTGGTGGTAGTTGTTGCCGGTCGGGCGGCGCTTGAACAGCTCCACGCAGCCGATTTCGACGATGCGGTTGCCCTTCTTCCACTCCAGGCCGGTGGTTTCGGTATCGAGGATGATCTGACGCATGGGCTCAGTTTACCGGGCTGGAGTCGCGGACCTGGATCGCCGCGTTGCGGGCCAGGGTATCCACCCGCTCATTGTCCGGGTCGCCGGAGTGCCCCTTCACCCAGCGCCAGTCGATCTGGTGCCGCAGCGTGGCCGCGTGCAGGCGCTCCCACAGCTCGCGGTTCTTCACCGGATCACCGCCGGCAGTCTTCCAGTTCTTGCGGATCCAGCCGGGCATCCACTGGGTCAGGCCCTGCCGCACGTACTGCGAGTCGGTGTAGAGCACGATGTTGCACGGCTCGGTCAGCGTCTCCAGCCCGGAAATGGCCGCCATCAGCTCCATCCGGTTGTTGGTGGTGTGCGCCTCACCGCCACTGAGCTCGCGCTCGTGGCCCTTGTAGCGCAGCAACGCGGCCCAGCCGCCGGGGCCGGGATTGCCGAGGCAGGATCCGTCGGTGTGGATTTCGATGGTTTTCAATACAGCTCCAGAATCAGGTAGCAACGGTGCCGTGCCAGCGCACCGGCAACGGTTTCGGCCCGGGCAGGGCCAGCGTGCGTTTTTCCGCATGGAACAGGCAGGCCGCGCGCAATGGCGCCCAGCCCCCCGCACGACGGCTGCCGGCACCGCGCCAGAGCGGGCCGAGGTAGCGCATATCGTCGCACTCCAGGCCATGGCGGCCGAGCAGCAGGCGGATCCGCTGTGGCGTACGCACCACCAGCCCATGCTGCCGCCAGTGCGTGCGGTACGGGCTGAACGGGTTGAGGCTGCTCAGCCACAAATGCCCGCCCGGCATCAGTACGCGCTCGCACTCGTCGAGCAGCTGGTCGGCATCGCCTGTGGTGACATGCTGCAGCACGATCGCATTGACGCTCTCGTTGGCCAGGGGCAAGGGCAGCCCGCAGCGGGTATCGCCGTCATAGCCCGGCCACTGCCGGTACAGGCGCAGGCCGCGCCCACCCAGCTGCGCATCCTCCAGCCAGGCCGCACTCGGTGCGATCCACAACCAGGGTTGCGCGGGCAGCACCGACAGCTGCGGAAGCAGCAACTGCCGTTCCAGAACGCGCAGGGCCGCCGCCGGCTCACTGTCGAACCACGGGGTCTGGCTCGCTTGACGGGTGCTCTGCAGCGCGGGCATGGTCCAATTCTATGCGACTGACTGCCCTGCCCGCATTTGCGGATAACTACATCTGGACGCTGATCGACGACGATGGTGCCGCCGTGGTCGTTGACCCCGGCGACGCCGCGCCGGTGCTCGCGCTGGCCGATCAGGGCCTGCGCGTGGATACGATCCTGCTCACCCACCACCACGACGACCACATCGGTGGCGTGCCTGCCCTGAAAGCGCGTTTTCCCGATGCGCGGGTGATCGCGCCGGTCGAAGAGCGCATTCCCACGGCGACCGAGCGGGTCGGCGAAGGTGAACGCGTTCAGGCACTGGGCCGGACGTTCCACGTACTATCCGTGCCCGGGCATACCCGCAGCCACATCGCGTTTCACACTGCTGAACATCTTTTCAGTGGAGATTCGTTGTTCAGCCTGGGCTGTGGACGTCTGTTCGAAGGTACGCCGTCCCAGCTGCTGGCATCGATGCGCAAGCTGGGTACCTTGCCCGCGCAACTGCTGCTTTGTTGCGCCCACGAGTACACCGTGTCAAATGCCGTCTTCGCGCGGCATGTCGACCCCGCCAACGCTGCCCTGTGGCAGCGCCAAGAGGAGGCTTTGGCCATGCGCCGCGATGACCGTTCCACCCTGCCGGTAACCCTGGCCAACGAATTCGACTGCAATCCCTTCCTGCGTGTGCACGCGGCGCCGATCCGTGCGTCGGTGTCGGCACACCTGGGCCGTGACGTCGTTGACGACGTCGACGTGATGGCCGGTCTCCGGCACTGGAAAGACGGCTTCCGCGCATGATGCGCCGAAGTCTGCCGCTGGCCCTGGGCCTTGCCCTGGGGCTGGCCGGAACCGCGGGCGCACAGTCGCTGGGCGCCGGCATCAGCCAGAACCTGACCGCTGCCGCGGCCCTGCCGCTGGACCCGTCCGCGCTGCCAGCGGCCTCGGTGCGCAACGGCCAGGAGATCTTCACCAGCTTCCGCGACGGCCTGGCCGAACCCAGCTGCGACGCCGAGGCCACCAGCCCGCGCTGGCAGAAGCAGTTCGCCCACGCCCCCTCGCGCCTGGCCAACCAGGATGACGATGCGCTGGTGCTGTTCGGCTACGTGGTCGAAGAGCTGCGCAAGGCCGACCTGCCCACCGAGTTCGCGCTGATTCCCTTCGTGGAAAGCGGCTACCGGCCCAATGCCCGCAACGGCAGCGGCCCGACCGGCCTGTGGCAGTTCATCGCCACCACCGCGCGCAACCACCGCGTGCCGATGGCCAACGGCTATGACGGCCGCCTGTCGGCGGTCGATTCCACCCAGGCCGCAGTGCGCTACCTGAAGACCCTGCACGGCATGTTCGGCGGCGACTGGCGCCTGGCCACCATGGCCTACAACGCCGGCGAGTACCGCGTGCTGCAGTCCATGCGCAAGGCTGGCATGAACGCGCAGAACGCCAAGCCTTCGGCGCTGCCCGGCCTGTCGCCGGTCACCCATGCCTACGTCGAGAAGCTGCATGCCCTGGCGTGCGTGCTGGAAGACGTGGAAGACCAGCCCGGCGTGATGGCCTCACTGGACCGCACCGTGCCGGTGCTGAAGGACCACACCCTGCCTGCGGGCACCAGCGTGCAGCAGTGGGCCGCACAGCGCGCCCTGGACCCAGCCAGGATCGCCCGCCTCAACCCGGCCCTGGCCTCCGGTGGCCGCCCCTCGGGCACCACCCGCGTGCTGGCACCGGTCTCGGCCGCAAATGCGACGGTAACGGAGGCAGCGACCACGCTGGTCGCCAGCGCCGCACCGGTGGCGGCCGCTGTACCCGCGCCGCAGGCCACCAGGACCGTCGCCGCGATCGCCGACCGCCCGCGCAGCCGCCGCCACACCGTGCGTGATGGCGAGTCGGCCTGGACCATCGCCCGCCGCTACGGCATGCCGGTGAAGGCCCTGCTGTCGCTGAACGGCCTGAGCGGCAGCAGTGTGCTGAAGCCTGGCGCGGTACTGCGCGTGGAAGACTGACGGACAGGCCAAGCGCCCGCCCCATGTAGAGCCGAGCCCATGCTCGGCTTTTTCTTGCCTGCGACTTCTCGGCGTTCATGGCAAGCCGAGCGTGGGCTCGGCTCTACAACTCAATCTCCAGCAACGCTCCAACAAAGAAAGGCCCGGCATTGCCGGGCCTTTCTCGTCCTGCCCGCCGCGAGGCTTACAGGTTCGCTTCGGTGGTCTGGATCACGAACTTCTTGCGCATCGCCTCGACGTAGGCCTTGGCCGCAGCCATGCCATCGATCTGGCTCAGCTGGTCCTTCAGCTGCTTCTGCTGCTCGGCGGTCACTTCCTTCACGTCGCCCGGGTTCACCTTGTTCACCGCGAACAGCAGAGCGTGGCCGTTGACGTCGACCTTGCCGTAGCTCGGCTTGCCATCGGCCGGCACCGGCGCACTGAAGATCGCGCGGTTGATTTCCGGGGTCGGCACCGGCTGGCTGCGCGGCAGGCCCGGCATCGGGCTCAGCTGCAGCTTCTCGCTGGCCGCCAGCGACTGCAGGGTGGCGCCCGCCTTCAGCTTGGCCAGCACGGCATCGGCCGCCTTGTCGCTGGCCTGGCGCTGACGGTCGGCACGGATCGCGGCGATCACCTGCTCGCGGGCCTTGTCCAGCGGCATGGCCTGTTCCGGGGTGTGCGCGGCCACGCGGATGACCACACTGTGGTTGGTCGCGCCGCCCAGAGCGATCGGGTCGCTGGCGGTCCCGTCCTGCACCAGCACGTCGGAGAACGCGGCACGCAGCACGGCCGGGTCAGCGGCGATGCCACTGGCGGTGGCACGGGTGATCGGGCCCAGGGTCTGCAGCGGCAGGTTCACTTCCTTGGCCGCAGCAGCCAGATCGCTCGGGCTCTTGTTGATGGCGTCGACCAGACGGCCGGCCAGTTCGTTGAAGCCGCGCTCGCCGTCGGCCTTCAGCTGCTCGGCAGCCAGCGTGTCACGCACTTCCTCGAAGGACTTGCCCTGGCCACCACGGACCGCGGCAACCTTGATGATGTGATAGCCGAACTCGGTCTTGACCGGACCAATCACGTCACCGGCCTTGGCGGCGAACAGCGCATCTTCAAACGGCTTGACCATCGCGCCGCGTTCGACCCAACCCAGGTCACCACCCTGCCCCTTCGAACCCGGGTCTTCCGAGTTGGCCTTGGCCAGTGCAGCGAAGTCGGCGCCGGCGGCCTTGGCTTCGGCGGCAATCTTGTTCGCCTTGGCTTCGGCACCGTCGCCGGTGATCAGGATATGCGAGGCCTGGCGCTGCTCCGGCGTGGTGAACTTCGCCTTCTCGTCTTCATAGCGCTTGCGCAGGGTGGCTTCGTCGGCTGCGGTCGGTGCCGGCAGGTTCGCGCCATTGATCTCGACGTACTCCAGCGAGACGCTCTCGGCCTGGCGGAAGTCCTTGCCATGGCTGTCATACCACTGCTTGATCTGCGCATCGGTCACCGGCGCGGTATCGGCCGGCACTTCCGGCAGCGCGGCCAGTTCGACGTCGCGGGTCTCGCCCAGCAGCTTCAGCAGGCGCTCGGTCTCGGACTGGGTAACGAAGCCCGAGTTCTGCAGGCCCGACGGAATCACCGACTGCTGCAGGCTCTCACGCACCAGTTCCTGGAACTGGGTCGGGGTACGCGGCGGATTGCCACCGGCCAGCGCCAGGCGGTAGTTGTTCTCGTTGAAATTGCCGTTCGAATCGAGGAAGGCCGGGATGGTGGCGATGTACTCGCGCACCGCGCCATCGCCGATCACGACACCGGCCTGCTCGCCGACCAGGCGCACGACCTGCTCGTCGATCAGCTGGTCGAGCACGGCCAGCTTGTTCTGGGTGCTCTCGAACGCGCGCGGGTCGAAGTTCTCGCCCTGCTGCTGGCGCTCACGCATGCGCTCCTGCTCGAAGCGGGTGCGGAAATCCTGCGCGCTGATCTCATGGTGCTGCCACAGCATGCGCACCGGCCACCACGACGGTGCCGAACGCCACCAGGTCGGGGGCGCGGAAACCTTGGCCACGTTCTGTGCGCCAACGCCACCCAGGTAGCTGTTGTCGATCACGAACAGGAACGGAATCATCAGCAGCCCCAGGATCACGGTGACGATCCAGCCTGAGGTCTTGTCGCGGAGTTTCTGCAGCATGGTGAGGAATCACAAGGCCTGATTGGCGAGCCCGGCAGTGTAACCCGCTTCGTCGCAGGGACCAAAAGCAGCACCGGCGTGGCCTGCGCACCGCTTCGCGACGGCACAAAGAAAAAGCCCCCGGCTTGCGCCGAGGGCTTTTAAAGTTGGCGGAGCGGACGGGACTCGAACCCGCGACCTCCGGCGTGACAGGCCAGCATTCTAACCAGCTGAACTACCGCTCCGCGCTGAAACTTTGCAGGCGCCCAGTATATCTGAAGACTCCCTGGAAACCCAGCCCGATGAACACTTTTTTCAAAGTTTTTTCACAGGGACTTAAGAATTCTGCAATGGCGGAGCGGACGGGACTCGAACCCGCGACCTCCGGCGTGACAGGCCAGCATTCTAACCAGCTGAACTACCGCTCCGTTCTTGCAAAAACCTTTTCGCCTTCTTCCCGAACCTTCCAGGGAGAAGACAAGGCCCCCGGCTTCAGGCCGGGGGCCTCGATGTAGTGGCGGAGCGGACGGGACTCGAACCCGCGACCTCCGGCGTGACAGGCCAGCATTCTAACCAGCTGAACTACCGCTCCGCATTGTTGCTTTTCTTGCTTTCCAACCAGCCTGGACCGGGAAGAAAACAAAGCCTCCAGCTTTTGGCCGGAGGCCTCGTTGAATGGCGGAGCGGACGGGACTCGAACCCGCGACCTCCGGCGTGACAGGCCAGCATTCTAACCAGCTGAACTACCGCTCCACACTCAAACTTTTACCGCGGTGCTGTGGTGGGTGCTGAGGGTTTCGAACCCCCGACCCTCTCCGTGTAAAGGAGACGCTCTACCGCTGAGCTAAGCACCCCAGCGAGCCGCTTAGTTTACAGCATCCTTCAGGGCCTTACCAGCCTTGAACGACGGATTCTTCGAAGCAGCGATCTTGATGGTGTCGCCGGTCTTCGGGTTGCGGCCGGTGCGTGCAGCACGGTCGCGGACCTGGAAGGTACCGAAGCCAACCAGGGTGACCGCATCGCCGTCCTTCAGCGCCTTGGTGACGGCAGCAACGACGGCATCGACAGCGCGGCTGGACTCGGCCTTGGTCAGGTCGGCAGCTTCAGCAACGGCATCGATCAATTCGGTCTTGTTCATTCTCTACAACTCCTTTGGCGGTGGGTTCCGCTTATTCGACAGGGAAGCAACCGCATGCCTTCTGCATGCGGCCGCCATGTGGAAACGGTTCGCCGATTCAGTCATCGCTGACAGCGATCACTCATTCGCGAGTGCTGCTTTTATACCAGTGGCCCTACCCCCACGCAAGCTGGAAAGCCAGCAACGACGCGGGTTTCGGGCCATTGGACAGCGCGCGTCAATGCTTGACGCGCGCGCTTCCACTCGGTTTGGCCTTGCTGCGCACCGTGACACGCTGCGCACTCTTGCGCGCCTTCTTCGGTGCCAACGGACGCTCCAGCGCCAGGTCCAGGACTTCTTCGATGTACTTCACCGGCACGATCTTCAGATCGCGGGTGACGTTGGCTGGAATGTCGGCCAGGTCCTTGCGGTTCTCTTCCGGGATGATCACCGTGCGGATGCCACCACGCAGTGCCGCCAGCAGCTTTTCCTTCAGGCCACCGATCGCGGTGACGCGACCACGCAGGGTGATCTCGCCGGTCATCGCCACATCGGCACGCACCGGCACCTTGGTCAGCATCGACACCAGCGAGGTCACCATCGCCGCGCCGGCACTCGGACCGTCCTTCGGCGTGGCACCATCGGGCACGTGCAGGTGCACGTCGTGCTTCTGCAGGAAGTCGCTGTCGATGCCGAAGCCGACCGCGCGCGAACGCACTACCGACAGTGCCGCCGACGCCGATTCCTTCATCACGTTGCCGAGCTGGCCGGTCAGGATCAGCTGGCCCTTGCCCGGCACCAGCGTCGATTCGATCTGCAGCAGATCGCCGCCGACCTCGGTCCAGGCCAGGCCGGTGACCAGGCCGATCTCGTTCTCTTCCTCGGCACGGCCGAAGTCGAAGCGACGCACGCCCAGGTACTTGTCCAGGTTCTTGCTGGACACGCTCACCAGCGCCTTCTTCTTCGCACCCTTCTTCGCCTTCGCCGCCGGCTGCGGGCCGGCCAGCGCGATCTCCTTCACCACCTTGCGGCAGATCTTGGCGATCTCGCGTTCCAGGTTGCGCACGCCCGATTCGCGCGTGTAGTAGCGCACGATGTCCTGGATGGCATCGCTGCCGATCTCCAGCTCTTCCGGCTGCAGGCCGTTGGCCTTGATCTGCTTGGGCACCAGGTAGCGGGTAGCGATGTTGAGCTTCTCATCCTCGGTGTAGCCGGGGATGCGGATCACTTCCATGCGGTCCAGCAGCGGGCCCGGAATGTTGAGCGAGTTCGAGGTGGCCACGAACATCACTTCGGACAGGTCCAGGTCCACTTCCAGGTAGTGGTCGTTGAACGCGTTGTTCTGCTCCGGATCGAGCACTTCCAGCAGCGCCGAAGACGGATCGCCACGGAAGTCCATCGACATCTTGTCGATCTCGTCGAGCACGAACAGCGGATTCTTGCTGCCGACCTTGTTGAGGTTCTGCACGATGCGGCCCGGCATCGAACCGACGTAGGTACGACGGTGGCCACGGATCTCGGCCTCGTCGCGCACGCCGCCCAGCGACATGCGCACGAACTTGCGGTTGGTGGCCTTGGCGATGGACTGGCCCAGCGAGGTCTTGCCCACGCCCGGCGGCCCGACCAGGCACAGGATCGGGCCCTTCATCTGCTTCACGCGCGACTGCACCGCCAGGTATTCAAGGATGCGTTCCTTGACCTTCTCCAGACCGTAGTGATCGGCGTCCAGGGTGTCCTGCGCGGCCTTCAGGTCCTTGCGCACCTTGCTGCGCTTCTTCCACGGCACGCCCAGCAACCACTCCAGGTAGTTGCGCACGACCGCCGCTTCGGCCGACATCGGCGACATCTGCTTGAGCTTGTTCAGTTCGTTGCGCGCCTTGGCTTCAACGGCCTTCGGCATGCCGGCTTCGGCGATCTTGCGGGCCAGCTCTTCCAGCTCGCCCGGTGCGTCGTCCAGGTCACCCAGTTCCTTCTGGATGGCCTTCATCTGTTCGTTGAGGTAGTACTCGCGCTGGCTCTTCTCCATCTGCGACTTCACGCGGCCGCGGATGCGCTTCTCCATCTGCTGCACATCGATCTCGCCGTCGACCAGGCCGACCAGCATCTCCAGGCGGTCGCCCACGGCCAGTGTTTCCAGCAGGCGCTGCTTGTCGGCCAGGCGCACGCTGATGTGCGCGGCGATGGTGTCGGCCAGGCGCGCCGGCTCATCGATGCCCGACAGCGTCTGCAGCAGTTCCGGCGGCAGCTTGCGGTTGGTCTTGACGTACTGCTCGAACAACGACATCAGCGAGCGTGCGATCGCCTCGACCTCGCGCGCTTCGCGCTCGTCGGTGGCGTCGATCTCCACGGCTTGGCCGTGCAACGAGCCGTTGCGTTCGTCGACGTGGGTGACCTGCACGCGCGACAGGCCTTCGACCAGCACCTTGATGGTGCCGTCGGGCAGCTTCAGCAGCTGCAGCACCTGCGCCAGCGTACCGACCTGGTAGAGGTCGGCCGCATGCGGGTCGTCGGTCTCGGCCGACTTCTGCGCCAGCAGCAGGATGCGCTTGTCCGATTCCATTGCCTGTTCGAGCGCGTGCATGGACTTGTCACGGCCGACGAACAGCGGGATGACCATGTGCGGGAACACCACTACGTCGCGCAGCGGCAGGACCGGCAGGTCGAGGGTTTCACTTGGGGAACGGGCCATGGGGGCTCCAGGGAAGGGGAAAACCGCCTCCGGGAGGGCATCTTCCGGAGACAAAAAAAGCCGATGGCCCCGTTATGGGGCCATCGGCTTTCAGATGCAAGGCATTCCTTGAAAATCCTTTCCAATCAACAACCTGGAAGGATCACTCGGCGCCTGCGGCCTTCTGTTCAGGGGCCGCCGGGGTCTGGTAGATCAGGTACGGCTCGGACTTGTGCTCGATCACCGACTCGTCCACCACCACCTTGCTGACGTTTTCCTGCGACGGCAGGTCGTACATGGTGTCCAGCAGGACCGATTCGACGATGGTGCGCAGGCCACGGGCACCGGTCTTGCGCTTGAGCGCCTTGCGGGCAATGGCCGACAACGCGTCCGGGCGGAACTCCAGCTCGACGTTCTCCATCTCGAACAGCTTCTTGAACTGCTTGGTGATGGCGTTCTTCGGCTCGGTCAGAATCTTGATCAGGGCCGGCTCGTCCAGCTCCTCCAGGGTCGCCACCACCGGCAGGCGGCCAACGAACTCGGGGATCAGGCCGAACTTGATCAGGTCTTCCGGCTCGACTTCGGCCAGCACCTTGCCCACTTCCTGCTTGCGCTCGCTGCTCTTCACCTTGGCGCCGAAGCCGATGCTGCCGACGTCGGTGGAACGGGCCTGGATCACCTTGTCCAGCCCGGCGAACGCGCCGCCGCAGATGAACAGGATGTTCTTGGTGTCCACCTGCAGGAATTCCTGCTGCGGATGCTTGCGGCCGCCCTGCGGCGGAACGCTGGCCACGGTGCCTTCGATCAGCTTCAGCAGGGCCTGCTGCACGCCTTCGCCGGACACATCGCGGGTGATCGACGGGTTCTCGCTCTTGCGCGAGATCTTGTCGATTTCATCGATGTAGACGATGCCCTGCTGCGCCTTCTCGACGTCGTAGTCGCACTTCTGCAGCAGCTTCTGGATGATGTTCTCCACATCCTCGCCCACATAACCGGCTTCGGTCAGCGTGGTGGCGTCGGCCATGGTGAACGGCACGTTGAGCAGGCGGGCCAGGGTCTCGGCCAGCAGGGTCTTGCCCGAACCGGTCGGGCCGACCAGCAGGATGTTCGACTTCGCCAGTTCGACGTCGTCGTTCTTCTGCCGGCTCTCGATGCGCTTGTAGTGGTTGTACACGGCCACGGCCAAGGTGCGCTTGGCGCGGTTCTGGCCGATCACGTACTGGTCGAGCACCTCGAGGATCTCGCGCGGCTTCGGCAGCGAACTGCGCGCCGACTGCGCCTTTTCCTCAAGCTCCTCGCGGATGATGTCGTTGCACAGCTCCACGCATTCATCACAGATGAACACGCTCGGACCCGCAATCAGCTTGCGCACTTCATGCTGGCTCTTGCCGCAGAAAGAGCAGTAGAGGATCTTGCCGGTGTCCGTGGAACGACCTTGGCGGTCTTCGCTCATGCTTCGCTTACCCAGTTACCCCACCCGCTGAACGGGGGTTCGATTCGAGAATAGCACAGGGCCGAGGGGACACCAGTCCCGCCCGACCCTGCAGGAACGGGGCCTCCATGGCCCCGTGAAGGCCGGTCAGCCGGCCTGGATCGACTCATCCGGACGACGCTCCAGGACCTGGTCGACCAGACCGTAGGCCTGCGCCTCGAAGGCGCTCTTGAAGTTGTCGCGCTCGGTGTCACGGGCGATCGTCTCCAGCGACTGGCCGGTGTGCTTGGCCAGCACCTCGTTCAGGCGCGAACGCAGGGTCAGGATCTCACGCGCGTGGATGTCGATGTCGGTGGCCTGGCCCTGGTAGCCGCCCAGCGGCTGGTGGATCATCACGCGCGAATTCGGCAGCGCATAGCGCTTGCCGGCTTCGCCCGCGGCCAGCAGCAGGGCGCCCATCGAGGCAGCCTGGCCGATGCAGGTGGTGCTCACATTCGGCTTGATGTACTGCATGGTGTCGTAGATCGCCATGCCGGCGGTGACCACGCCACCCGGCGAGTTGATGTAGATGTTGATGTCCTTTTCCGGGTTTTCCGATTCCAGGAACAGCAACTGCGCCACCACCACGTTGGCCATGTGATCGTCGATCGGGCCCACGAGGAAGATCAGGCGCTCCTTCAACAGGCGCGAATAGATGTCGTAGGCACGCTCGCCGCGGCTGGTCTGCTCGACCACCATCGGAACCAGGTTCAGGGCTTTGGTTCGGTTGTCCATTACGTGAGGTACCTATCTTGGGGGGCAACAACCCCGCGCCGGCAAAGGCGCGGGGCATCCGGTGATCCGCCCGGGCTTACTGGCGGATCGCGTCCTGGAACGACAGCTTCTCTTCGGTGTGCTGGGCACGCTCGGCGATCCAGTCGATCACCTGCTCTTCCATCACACGGTTCTGCAGGCCAGACATCAGCTGGGGGTCGTTGCGGTACATCTCAATGACCTGCTCCGGCTCTTCGTAGGTCGAAGCGATCAGGCGCATCGTTTCGTTCAGGCGCTTGGCTTCCAGGCGCAGGTCGTTGATGCGGGCCACTTCACCGACCAGCAGGCCGACCAGCACGCGCTTGGCGGCGGCGTCCTTGAAACCTTCGTGGGCATCGGCCGGGATCTCACCGACGTTCTGGCCGTTGCGGCGGATCTGCTCGACCTGCTGGGCCAGCATGGCGCGGGCTTCGTTCTCGACCAGGCGCGGCGGCATTTCCACCGAGGCGTAGGCGGCGATCAGCTGCTCGCCGACTTCGCGGCGCAGGCGGTTCATCAGGGCGCCCTTCAGCTCGCGCTCCAGGTTGGCGCGGATGTCGCTGCGGAACTGCTCCACATCGCCGCCCTTCACGCCGAAGCTCTTGATGAAGGCTTCGTCGACCGCCGGCACGACCGGCTCGGAGACTTCAGCAACCTTGACGGTGACCTGCACGGTCTTGCCGGCCAGCACCGGCACGCGCCAGTCAGCCGGGAACTCGACGTCCAGGGTCTTCTCTTCACCCTTGGCCAGGCCGACCAGGCCCTTTTCGATGGTTTCGAACATCATGCCCTGGCCGAGCACGATCGAACCCTTCTCGGTGCCTTCGGCCGGCAGGCGCTCTTCGCCGGCCTGCGACCAGGTTTCCACCGCGACCAGGTCACCGTCCTGCGCGCCACGGCTGACCGGGGCCCAGGTACGACGCTGGTTCTGCAGGTTCTCGATCATCTGGTCGATGTCGGCGTCGGTGATTTCGGCGCTGTGGCGCACGACGGTCAGCTTGCTGACGTCGATGTCGCCGAAGTCCGGCACCACTTCCACGGTGGCCACGAAGGAGAACTCACCCTCGTCGCCCTTGTCGATGCGCGGGCTGCCGACGATGCGCAGGTCGTGCTCACGCACGGCCGCGTCGAAGGTTTCGCGCAGCAGGCCGTCCAGCGCCTCGCCACGGACCTGCGCGCCGAAGCGCTGCTCGATCACCTTGGCCGGCACCTTGCCCGGGCGGAAGCCCTTGATGCGGGTGGTACGGGCGATTTCGCCCAGGCGGCCGACGATGTGGCTCTGCAGACGCTCTTCCGGCAGCGAGAAGCTCAGGCGGCGTTCCAGGTTGCCGGTGGATTCGATCGAAGCTTGCATGTTGACTCCTGCCACCGGTGGCCCAGGCCCCCGGCTCGATGATTGGGATGAAACGGTTGTAAGGACACGACGTCTGGGACGCGCCTGCTTGCCGCAGCCCTTTAGTTTCGCCCAATTCGGCCTGCACTGCCAGCGCGTGCCGGTCAAGGGGGGTTGAACCTGGCTCCCGGCAGACCCTCCGCCCGTGCCCGGCGAGCCCGCCCCGCGTTCAGGCACGCCCCATGGTGGGCCACACACATCAAAAAAAGGGCGCCAATGGCGCCCTTTTCCAGTACGGGACAGCGTCGCGGTCAGAGGACCTGGCAATCCTTGGACATCGGCGTCTTGCCGACATCACCACGACCGGTGCAGACCAGATTCACGGTCTGACCCTTCTTCAGGGTGCCGATGACCTCCAGGTGAGCCTGGCTGAACGAGAACTGCGGCTCGATGAACAGGCCCGCGCGCAGGCTCACGTAGGGGTCGCCCATCAGATCGGTGTTGATCGAGTCCACCGTGCCGGAAACGCGGTAGCGCTTGCCCTTGAACTTCTGGTCGGCGGCAACGGTGTTCTCCTCGTAGGCCTTGGCCAGCTCGGCAACAGTCACCTGCGGCAGCGCGTCGAGCGCGGCACGCTCTTCGTCGAGCTTCTTCTGCTCGGCCTCGGCCTTGGCGCGCTCCTTCGATGCCGCGGCGTCGGCCTTGGCCTGCTCCCTGGCGGCTGCGGCTTCGGTACGCTGCTGCTCACGCGCAGCGGTCTCGGCTGCACGCTGCTCAGGCGTCTTGTTGGCGTCGACCAGCATGCCGAGTGCCATCAGGCCCACGAACAGGACCACGATCACGATGATCGCCCACTTCAGAAACTTCTTCATGAATCCCCCCTTCCTTGTTGTAAGCGCAGCAAATCCGGCCACGCGATGCGGTCAACAAGTATAACGACTATGTGAAGACCGCTGGCCAACACTTGGGCAGATGCGGCATCTGCCAGTGGCATTGCAGGGGGAGTGGCTGGCCGGCCATGGACGCACCTCGGCTGGTGCGAAAGGGGGGACTCGAACCCCCACGCCTTGCGGCACTGGAACCTAAATCCAGGGCGTCTACCAATTCCGCCACTTTCGCGTGGCCGGCACAGGTGTTCATTGTCGCAGGCGGGGGCCGGAAGCGGAAGGCCTGCACAAAGCTGAATCCGTCACTCCGGGCGACCGGCCGCCGCCCGGAGTGACCGTGGATCAGTGCTGCTGAGGTTCAACGCGTGCCGTGTCGGCACCGTGCCCGGACACTGCGTCCACTTTGCGGATTTCAACGCCCCCGTCGCTGGTCCTGCGCAACTGCACCGCCTCGGGCCGGGTCACGCCTTCAGCTGGCGCCGTCGGCTGCATCTGCATCGCCTCACTGACTGGCGCGGCGGGAGCGTGCAGCGCATCGGTGTCGCGCTGCACGGTCTGTGCCGGGTCGCCGGGCTGGCTGCAGGCAGCGAGCGCCGCCAGCGCGAACGACAACAACAGCACCGGGCGCAGTCGATTGATATCACCCATCAGGATCGTCCTTCATGCATGCGCCATCGGCGCGGAAGAACCATTGGGTGCGATGCAGGACGCGATGCGATGAGAAACAGCGCACAGCATTGAAAACACTGATGACGCATGTGACCCCGGTTTCATCATCGCTTCAGTAGATCCACGCCATGCGTGGATGCGGCCTCCGCCTTCTCCACGCATGACATGGATCTACCGGCTTGGCGACTTGGCGCCCTCAGCCCGGCCACAGGCAAGAAAAAAGCCACTTGGCTGACCAAGTGGCTTTCGTCTGGTGGGCTGTCAAGGATTCGAACCTTGGACCTATTGATTAAGAGTCAACTGCTCTACCAACTGAGCTAACAGCCCGAAATCGGGGCGCGAATTATGACCCGATCCGCTCGGTGGGTGCAAGCACTTTTTTCAACATCGTTGAAACCAGCGCTGCGGTCCCGCTGCTGCTGCAGAACCCCGCCAGGCGGAGCGCTTCAGCGCGTGATCCATCGAAATGATGAGGTCACACTTATAAGAAAAAAGCCACCTGGCGTACCAGGTGGCTTCCGTCTTGGTGGGCCGTCAAGGATTCGAACCTTGGACCTATTGATTAAGAGTCAACTGCTCTACCAACTGAGCTAACGGCCCGTAAAACTCAGACGCACATTGTAGCGTGCATTCTGTTTATTGCAATACCGTTTCGGCAGCGCCGATACGGTTGAATCAGTGGGGTGGCTGAGGGGATTCGAACCCCCGACCACCGGAATCACAATCCGGTACTCTAACCAACTGAGCTACAGCCACCACTGAAACTTTCGTTCCCCCGCCGATACCCGCTGGCGCTGGAACTTCAAACCTTTGCCTGGGGACTGTCACCGAAGTTCAGGTCCGCCGAAGCGAGTCCGATATTCTGGTGGAGTCTTTACGCTTTTGCAAGCACTTCTTCACATCCGCCGATGCGATCCCGGTGCCTCGCCGATGGCGCGCCCGACAGGAATCGAACCTGTAACCGCCGGCTTAGAAGGCCGGTGCTCTATCCAGTTGAGCTACGGGCGCCCGAACCGGAACGGCGTCCAATCCGACGTGATGTGGGATTGGTCGGGGTAGAGGGATTCGAACCCCCGACATCCTGCTCCCAAAGCAGGCGCGCTACCAGACTGCGCTATACCCCGGTCTTGCAATCCCCTCGGGCCAGGCCCGGGGAGCTGGTCATTGTGGCCAAGCGCATCATGAACTGTCAACGCAGGCGACTCGCACCCGACGCCTGACACGGCACCACGTGCAACCATCGGCTATGCTCCCGGTCATCGGCCGGATGGCCGTCCAGCCCCTCATTCGCACGGAGAACACGCATGCGCAGCGGCAACCCGGCTCTTTCCGAGTCGACCTTCCTCGACCTCGCCAGTGGCTCGGTGGTAACCAGCCCCGACCAGGCGATGACTCTCAACGGCACCGTCAACAAGACCGGCTTCCTGCTGCTGCTGACCGTGTTGACGGCGGCCTTCGCCTGGAACCAGTCGATCGACGAGTACGACCAGGTCATGGACGCGGCCAAGGTGTACGCCATGGGCGGCGCGATCGGCGGCCTGGTGCTGGCTCTGGTCACCGTCTTCAAGAAGGAATGGTCCCCGGTCACCGCGCCGATGTACGCGCTGGTCGAGGGGCTTTTCCTCGGTGCCATCTCGGCCGTCTTCAACGCCAAGTTCCCGGGTATCGTGTTCCAGGCGGTGCTGCTGACCTTCGGCACCCTGTTCGCGCTGCTGATCGCCTACCGCAGCGGCGTGATCAAGGCCACCGAGAACTTCAAGATGGGCGTGGTTGCAGCAACCGGCGGCATCGCCCTGCTCTACCTGGCCTCGTTCGTGCTCGGCTTCTTCAACATCGATGTGCCGGTGATCCACGATTCCAGCTGGCTGGGCATTGCTTTCAGCCTGTTCGTGGTGGTCGTCGCCGCGCTGAACCTGGTGCTGGATTTCGACTTCATCGAAACCGGCGTGGCCCAGCGCGCGCCGAAGTACATGGAGTGGTATGGCGCATTCGGCCTGATGGTGACCCTGGTCTGGCTGTATGTGGAGTTCCTGCGCCTGCTGTCGAAGATCCAGCAGCGCTGAGCCCCATCAGGTCGTAAACGACAAGCCGTGGTCCGCGAGGGCCACGGCTTCTTTTTTGGAACCCCACCCCATGTCCCACACCTTCCACAGCTATCGCCCGGCCGACGGCCACCGCCTGCCGCACGACCCGTTCAACGCCATCATCGGCCCGCGACCGATCGGCTGGATCTCCAGCTGCGACGCCGAAGGAACCTTGAACCTGGCGCCGTACAGCTTCTTCAATGCGTTCAACTACACCCCACCGATCATCGGCTTCTCCAGCCAGGGCCGCAAAGACTCGCTGCGCAACATCGAAGCGACCGGTGAGTTCGCCTGGAACCTGGCGACCTTCGACCTGGCCGAAGCAATGAACGAAAGCTGTCGCGCGGTCGGGCCGGAGGTCGACGAGTTCGCCCTGGCCGGGCTGACGCCACTGGCCTCCACCCAGGTCGCGCCACCCCGCGTGGCACAGAGCCCGGTGAGCATGGAATGCCGCTGCACCCAGATCGTGCGCCTGCGCGATGCCGCCGACCAGGACACCAACGGCTGGCTGGTGCTGGGCGAAGTAGTGGCAGTGCACATCGACACCCGTTTGCTGGTCGATGGCATCTACGACACCGCTGCAGCGGCGCCGATCCTGCGCGGCGGCGGCCCCGCCGATTACTTCCGCATCGGCGCCGAACAACGCTTCCGCATGTTCCGCCCGGCCTGAGCCTCAGGCTGCCGGCGCACGCGACACCAGCGCCGGCAGCGACGAGGCCAGCAACGCGATGCCGGAAGCGGTCAGCAGGCTCAGTACGACCTGCCGGAAGCGCGCCTCGCTGATACCGATGTAGACCCGCGCGCCCAGCAGGGTCGGCACCAGCATGGCCGGCGCCACGATGGCGAAGTACGGCAGCATCTGCCGCGTCACCAGGCCACTTCCGACATAGGTGGCCATGGTCACCGCCAGCATGGCCAGGTTGAAGTTCTGGATGACCGCGCGCTGCTCGTCCTTGCCGAAGCCGCGCAGCGTGCTCCACAACGTCGGCACCGGCCCGGCGAAGCCACCGATGCCACTGAGCACGCCACCGGCCATACCGGCAATGGCGTCACCCACGCGCCCTCCGATCGTGATCGGCGGCAACGAGCGCGCCATCAGCATCACCGGGCACCACAGCGCCAGGAAGCCGCCCAGCAACGCCTTGAACCAGTCCATGTCCAGCTGCGGCAGCACCATCACGCCCAGCGGAATGCCGGCCAGCCCACCCAGCACGAAGGGCAGCAGCAGGCGCAGGTTGAAGCCACGGCGCACGGTGAACACCGCAACCAGCTGGCCGACCAGCGCGCCGAACACCGACAGTGTGGCCGCCAGTCGCGGCTCCAGCCCCCATGCCCAGAACGACATCGCCACCATCCCGAAGGCGAAACCCGACAGTCCCTGCACGAACCCGGCAACGATCGCGCCAAGTGCGACCAGCAGATACACCGACTCCATCACCACCTCGGTTGCAGCGGCACGACTACCCTGCCGCGCCCACCTGTGCAGCGTAGTGCGCCGCGAGGTGCTCGACCAGCGCACGCACCTTGGGGGCAAGCGCACGTGCATGCGGATACAGCGCGAAGTAGCGTCGCTGCCCCGCGTGCCAGGCCGGCAGCACACGGATCAAACGACCGGCGCGCAGGTCTTCCTGCACCGTCAGTGCGGTGAACAGGCTGATGCCCATTCCCGCCAGCGTGGCGGCATACAGCGCCGGCGTGGCATCCACGCGCAGGCGCTGGCCAGCTTCGATGTTCATGCTGGCACCACGCGGCCCCTGCAGCTGCCAGGGCAGCATCGATGGCGTGGGACTGAAGCCCAGCAGCGTGTGCTGCGCAAGGTCGGCCGCCTGCCGCGGCAGCCCGTGCCGGGCCAGATAGGCTGGCGCGGCCACCAGGATGCGCGGGCAGCTGGCCAGTTCACGTGCGACCAGCTGGCTGTCCGGCAACGCATGCGCGATGCGCAGGGCCAGGTCGAAACCGCCGCCCACCACATCGACCAGCTGATCATCGGCCGACAGGTCCAGCGAGACCTGCGGGTAGCGCTGCAGGAACGACGGCAACCACTGTGGCAACTCCTGGCTGGCGACCACCTGCGGCACGCTTATCCGCACCGAGCCACTGGGCTGGGCCTGTCCTGCACGCGCGCGGTCATCCGCCTCCTGCAGACGATCGAGCAGCGCACCGGCCTCCCGGTAGTAATCGCGTCCGGCTTCGGTCAATGACAGCCGGCGACTGTTTCGATCGAGCAGGCGTACCTGCAGGTGGTCTTCCAGTTGCCGCAGCTGCCGTGACATCGCCGAGTGGGTCGTGCCCAGGCGTTCTGCCGCAGCGGTGAAGCTGCCTGCGTCGACGATCGCGCGCAGCGCACGCAGGGCAGCGAAATGATCCATCAGCGGGCAACTCCACCTGGCGGGGCCCACGGCGTGCGGGCCCCGCCAGCTTATCAAGCGCCGTCGCCGGCCTTGCGCACCGGCAGCGCCAGGATCGCATCGGTGCGCATGACATCTCCGAAGGTGTCTTCGATCTGCGCCAGCGAGGCCTCGTGCAGCGCGCGATGATCCATGCGCTGGCCGCCGGCCAGATCCAGATCACGACTGGCTGTCGCATCGGACGACACGATCACCCGATAGCCGCGCGGTGCGGCGGCAGCGTCGCGGGCGGCACCGGCCACGCAGGCATGGGTCTGCAGGCCGGTGACGATCAGGGTGTCGATGCCGGCGTCCTTCAGCACGGCGTCCAGGACGGCAGCCGAGGCGCCGGCGAACACGCTTACGTTGTCCTTCTGCACCACGGTCTCGCCCTTGCGCGGCAGCAGGTCGCGATGGAAGGCGGCGTTGACGCTGCCCTGTGCGAACAACGGCGCACCGGCCGGCAGCACGTGCTGTACGTGGATCACGCGGATGCCGTGGGCGTCAGCAAATTCGACCACCCGCTTGGCCTGGCGCAGCGCGGCCACGCCATCGGGAATGACCATGCGGCCACCGGCAAAGCCCGGTGCGGCGCTGGCGTCGAAGTATTCGTTCTGGAAGTCGATCACCAGTACCGCGGTCTTCGCGGCATCCAGCGAGGCCGCGACCGGCGCGCCGGCCATGTGCCGGATGGTGGGATGGGACGGCTCGGCAGCGGCGACAGGGGCGGTGGCGGCCATGCCGATCAGGCTGGCCAGGCCGAAGGCGGTGAGGTTCATGTGCGGCTTCCTGTGCGATGGGTGTGGGGCACAGGATGCGGAGCGATTGACGCACGAACCAGCCATGCAACAGCACACGATCTGTGCGGAAAACGCACAGCTGGGTCGTTCCGTCATCCACGCATGGCGTGGATCTACCCGTAAACGCAACGGGGCGCCCGAAGGCGCCCCGCTGTGGATTCAACCGAGGTCGACCAACCGCTTACAGGCGGGTGGCGATGGCCTTGGCGAAGCTCATGGTGGTGCCGGTGCCGCCGAGGTCGCCGGTCAGCGAGTCCTTGGCTTCCATGGTGGCCACGATGGCCTTGCGCAGGCGCTCGGCATTTTCCGGCTGGCCGATATGGTCCAGCATCTGCGCAGCTGCCAGCAGCAGCGCGCACGGATTGGCCTTGCCCTGGCCGGCGATGTCCGGCGCGGTGCCGTGCACGGCTTCGAAGATCGCCGCGTCCTTGCCGATGTTGGCACCCGGGGCCAGGCCCAGGCCACCCACGAGGCCGGCGCACAGGTCGGAGATGATGTCGCCGAACAGGTTGGTGGTAACGATCACGTCGAACTGTTCCGGACGCATCACCAGCTGCATGCAGCAGTTGTCGACGATCATTTCCTGGAACTCGATGTCCGGGTACTGCGCGGCCACTTCACGGGCGACGTTCAGGAACAGGCCCGAGGTCGACTTGATGATGTTGGCCTTGTGCACGGCGGTGACCTTCTTGCGGCCGACGCTGCGGGCCAGCTCGAAGGCGTAGCGCACGATGCGCTCGGAACCCTTGCGGGTGATGCGGGTGCCGGAGAAGGCGGTCTCGCCGTCGGCCGACACTTCCTGGCCTTCGGCCAGGTACGCACCTTCGGTGTTCTCACGAACGGTGATCAGGTCGACGTTGTCGAAACGCGACTTGGTGTTCGGGAAGGTGTGGGCCGGACGCACGTTGGCGTACAGGTCGAAGTGGCGGCGCAGGCTGACGTTGATCGAGGTGAAGCCACCACCGACCGGGGTGGTCAGCGGGCTCTTCAGCGCGACCTTGTTGCGCGCGATCGATTCCAGGGTCACCGCCGGCATCAGGTCGCCGTGCTTTTCCAGGGCCACCAGGCCGGCGTCGGCGTCTTCGTACTCCAGGCCAGCGTTCAGCTGGTCGAGCACGAACAGGGTGGCGTCCATGATTTCCGGGCCAATGCCGTCGCCGCGGATGACCGTAATTTTCTGCGTCATTGATCGATGTTCCGAACAGGGGGAAAAACGCCGTCCGGACGTGCCCGGAAACGCCGGCGCAAAGGAAGTTTCACCAGCAATTATGCCTGAGCCGGGGCCGAGGTCCCAAATAGACCATGGTCCGGTAGCGCCGGGCCGTGCCCGGCGGGCGGGACATCTGCTATTCGCCGAGCATGGCCCGGCGCTACCTGGAGCCGATCAGGGCTCCTGGGCTGTCGGATCGCGGGGCAGGCCCCGGCGCGCGGCCGTGATCCGGTAGCGCCGGGCCATGCCCGGCGGCTTTTCGTTCAGGTCTCCGCCGGGCATGGCCCGGCGCTACCTCAGTGCTCGTGGGCTGCCGGGGCGGCCGCGCCGCCTTCGAGCTGGTCGAGGAAGTCGACCGCGCGGCGCAGGTGCGGGATCACGATCGAGCCGCCGACCACCAGGCCGACCGAGAAGGTCTCGAAGAACTCCTCGCGGGTCACCCCGGCGTCCTTGCACTGGGCCACGTGGTAGCTGATGCAGTCGTCGCAGCGAAGCACCATCGAGGCCACCAGGCCCAGCAGCTCCTTGGTCTTCACGTCCAGCGCGCCGGCCTGGTAGGTCTGCGTGTCCAGCGCGAAGAAGCGCCGCACCACCTGGTTCGGTTCGCCCAGGATGCGCTCGTTCATGCGCTTGCGGAACTCGGTGAACTCGGCGATGCGGTCCTTGCTGCCGTCGTCGCCCGCGCTCATGCCTGGCCCTGCCCGGCCAGCAGCGGCTCGAGCTTGCCTTCACGGTGCAGGGCCATCATGTCGTCGTACCCGCCGACATGGACATCACCCACGAAGATCTGCGGCACGCTGGTGCGGCGGGTCAGCGCCATCATCTTCTCGCGCTCGACCGGGTCCAGGTCGATGCGGACCTCGGTCCACTGCTGGCCCTTGCTCTTGAGGAAGTTCTTGGCGGCCACGCAGTACGGGCAGACGGCGGTGGAATAGATGGTGATGGCGGGGGCACCGCCGGCGGTCTGGGCTGTCACGGGAAACTCCACGATGGATCGACGGTCTACATATGGTACCGGTGCGCTGGAATTTCCACGCCACCGCCGCAACACTGTGGATTAACGAATGGTTGCCCCCTGCCCTGCCACGCTTGGCGCGCCCTGCCCGAGGACCTTCTGCTTGCGAGCCCTGCTGCTGACTACCGCCGTCACCCTGGCCCTGGCCATGCCGCTGGCCCAGGCCCAGGAGAAGCTGCCCGACATCGGCTCCTCGGCCGGCGAGCTGCTGACCCCGGCGCGCCAGGCCGAGTACGGCGCGATGATGCTGCGCGAGCTGCGCAACTACGGCTACCTGCTGGACGACCCGCTGGTGAACGACTGGCTGCAGACCATGGGCACCCGGCTTGGCTCCAACAGCGACCAGCCGCGCCAGCCCTACACCTTCTTCGTGATGAAGGACCGCCAGATCAACGCCTTCGCCACGCTGGGCGGCTACATCGGGGTCAATGCCGGCCTGGTGCTGACCGCCGAACGCGAGGATGAGGTGGCTGCGGTGCTGTCCCACGAAATCGCCCACGTCACCCAGCAGCACGTGCTGCGCGGGGTCGAGCGCGCCCAGCGCGACCAGATTCCGATCCTGCTCGGCATGCTGGCTGCGGTGGTGGCTGCCCAGGCCAGCAACAGCACCTCCTCGGGCAACGCGACCATGGCCGCGATCAGCTCGGGCATGGGCCTGATGCAGCAGCGGCAGATCAACTACACCCGCTCCAACGAATCGGAGGCCGACCGCCTCGGCATCCGCACCCTGTCGCGCAGCGGCTATGACGTGGACGCGATGGCCGGCTTCTTCGAGCGCATGTCGGCGGCGATGCGTGGCAACGAGGGCGGCTACAGCGTGCCCGAGTTCCTGCGCACCCACCCGGTCAACATCACCCGCATCAGCGAGGCCAAGGCCCGCGCCGAGCAGATGAAGAAGGACACGGTGCTGCTGACCACCAGCACCCCCAGCGGCGAGCGCAAGGAACGGGTGAATCCGGCCGACCCGGGCTTGGCCGAGCCGCTGCTGCGCGGAAACAACCCCTTGCTGCCCAGCAGCGTGCTGCGCATTCCGGTCGGCCAGCTGGCCCGTGGCGCCAGCGGCGACTTCGAGTGGGCACGCGAGCGCCTGCGGGTGCTCAGCGCCGATTCCACCGCCGAGCTGGAGCGCGAATACGCGGACATGGCCAAGCGGCAGAAGGACGGCCTCAACGACGCCCAGCGCTATGGCCAGGCGCTGGCGGTCATGCGCGGCGGCCGCAGCGGTGCCACGCAGGCCTGGCAGACGCTGGCCAGCCTGCTGCAGACCCGCCCGGACAACCTGTGGCTGGCACTGGGCCTGGGCGAGGCCGAATCGCGTGCCGGGCTGGGCGCGAAGGCCAACACCCGTTTCGAGCAGCTGCTGCGCGAGCACCCCAACAGCCGGCCCGTGGCCCTGACCTACGCCGAGATCCTGAACGAACAGGGCACCCGCGAGGCCGGCCAGCGTGCACAGGCCATGCTGCGGCCCCTGCTGTCGCAAAGTGGTAACGATCCGGTCTTCCAGCAGCGATACGCCCGTGCCAGCGAGCTGGCCGGTGACAGCGTGCGCGCCAGCGAGGCCTATGCCGAGGCCGCCTTCCTCAGCGGCCGCCCGGAGCAGTCGCTGATGCAGCTGCAGGCGCTCAAGCGCAACCCGGCGCTGGACTACGTGGGCCGGGCACGGGTGGATGCGCGCATCGAGGCGATCACCCCCACCGTGCTGGAGCTGCGCCGCCAGGGCGTGCAGGACCCGGACCTTGACCGCCGCTGAGTGCTGCATGACCGGTCGATGGCAATCCCGACCGGTTCCGGCCAGCTAGTCACAAACATGTCATCAAACCGTAGTCTACTGGCACCACTCCAGTAACCGAGCCCTACGGTGTCCTCGTGCAGAAACGCATCCTGATCGTCGATGACGAGCCCGCGATCCGTGAAATGGTCGCCTTCGCCCTGCGCAAGGGCGATTACGAACCGGTCCACGCCGGCGATGCCCGTGAGGCCCAGACCGCGATCGCCGACCGCGTTCCCGACCTGATCCTGCTGGACTGGATGCTGCCCGGCACCAGCGGCCTGGATCTGGCCCGCCGCTGGCGCAAGGAGACGCTGACCCGCGAAGTGCCGATCATCATGCTGACCGCCCGCGGTGAAGAGAACGACCGCGTCGGTGGCCTGGAAGCCGGTGTCGACGACTACGTGGTCAAGCCGTTCTCGGCGCGCGAACTGCTGGCCCGCATCCGTGCGGTCATGCGCCGCGCCCGCGAGGACGACGAGGACGGCAGCGTGGCGGTCGGACCGATCCGCATCGACGGTGCCGCCCATCGCGTGTTCGCCAACGACCAGCCGGTGCCGATCGGCCCGACCGAATACCGCCTGCTGCACTTCTTCATGACCCACCCCGAGCGCGTCTACACCCGCGCCCAGCTGCTGGACCATGTGTGGGGCGGCAGCGTGTACGTGGAGGAGCGCACCATCGACGTGCACATCCGCCGCCTGCGCAAGACGCTGGAACCGTTCAACGCCGAGAACATGGTGCAGACCGTGCGCGGCGCCGGCTACCGCTTCTCCACCGCCACCTGAGTCTCGTCGTGCCGGCGCCGCGCACCCGCGGGTGCCGGCACCGGCAACTCTGCTATAACCCTCGGTTCACCCCAGTGAACCGCCGCACCTCAACGACGAGATCGCAATGCCCCGCCACATCCGCTCTGCCTGGTTGAAGACCCTGGCCACCGTTGCCGCGGTACTGCTGTTCTCCGGACTGGTGGGGTGGTTCACGGGTCACCTGTGGTTGTGCATCGCACTGGGCGCGCTGGCCACCCTGGCCTGGCATTACTGGCGGCTGCGCAGCGTGCTGCGCCGGCTGACCGCGCGCCAGCGCTGGGACACCGCCGAGGAAGGCACCGGCGTCTGGAACGAGCTGGACCGCCTGCTGTACCGCAACCAGGTGGAAATGCGCGTTCGCAAGCGCCGCCTGCTCGACATGCTGCGCAGCTACCGCGCCGCCGCTGCCGCGCTGCCCGACGCCGTGGTGGTGCTGGACCGCAACAGCCAGCGCGTGCAGTGGTTCAACGAAGCGGCCACCGCCCTGCTCGGCCTGCATCATCCGGGCGACCTCGGCGAGGCGCTGGTCGAGCGCCTGCAGCCGATGCCGCTTGCCCACTGGCTGGCCGGCGGCCGCAATGCCGAGCCGATCCTGGACGTGCCCTCGCCGGTCGATCCTGCGATCCGCCTGAACCTGCGCCTGATTCCCTATTCGTCGGACTACTGGCTGCTGATCGCCCGCGACGTCAGCAAGCTGCTGCGCCTGGAACAGGTACGCCGCGACTTCGTCGCCAACGTTTCACACGAACTGCGCACGCCCCTCACCGTGGTCCACGGCTACCTGGACATGATGGACCCGGAGGATTTCCCGGGAACCGGACCGATGCTGGAAGAAATGCGCAAGCAGAGCCAGCGCATGGCCCAGCTGGTGGAAGACCTGCTGACCCTGTCGCGCCTGGAATCGCAGGAACACAGCGAGGAAGAGACGGTGGCGATGCAGCCGATGCTGGCCACGCTGCGCCGCGAGGCCGAGGCGCACAGCCAGGGCCGCCACCAGATCAGCATCGATGATCTGGCCGGCGTCGACCTGCAGGGCTCCACCAAGGAACTGCACAGCGCCTTCTCCAACCTGGTGACCAACGCGGTGCGCTATACCCCGGCCGGTGGCCGCATCGCGGTGGAATTCCGCCGCGAAGGCGACGGCGCGGTGCTGGCGGTGCGCGATTCCGGTTACGGCATCCCGGCCACCCACCTGCCGCGCCTGACCGAACGTTTCTACCGTGTCTCCAGCAGCCGTTCCCGCGAAAGCGGCGGTACCGGCCTGGGCCTGTCCATCGTCAAGCACATCCTCGGCCTGCACCACGCGCGGCTGGAGATTGAAAGCGAGGTCGGCAAGGGCTCGGTGTTTTCCTGCCATTTCGATGCCGACCACGTGCGCCCGCGCGAGTCCGCCCCCCTGACTTCCATCGAAGAATGACGCCATGAGCAGCCTCGGATCCCTCCCCCTCCCCGTGAGCCCGGACAACGATCCGTTGCGCGACCCGGCGCTCTACATCAACCGCGAACTGTCGCAGCTGGATTTCAACTTCCGCGTGCTGGCCCAGGCGATGGATCCGCAGGTACCGCTGCTGGAGCGCCTGCGCTTCATGTGCATCTCCTGCACCAACCTGGACGAGTTCTTCGAGATCCGCGCCGCCGCCGTCCGCCACGCGCAGGAGTTCGGCCTGCCGCCGGCACCGGACGGGATGAGCCCGCAGGCCATCCTCAACGCGATCCACGACCGTGCCGCCGAACTGGTGGACCAGCAGTACCGCTGCTGGAACGAGACGCTGCGCCCGGCACTGATGGAGGCCGGAATCGGCGTACTCGGCCGGCATTCGTGGACCCACCGCCAGAAGCGCTGGCTGCGCGCGTACTTCCGCAACGAGATCATGCCGGTGCTGTCGCCGCTGGGCCTGGACCCGGTGCATCCGTTCCCGAAGATCCTCAACAAGTCGCTGAACATCGTGGTGGTGCTGAAGGGCACCGACGCGTTCGGCCGCGCCGGCCACCTGGCCATCGTGCGTGCGCCGCGCTCGCTGCCGCGCATCATCCAGCTGCCGGAGAAGCTCGGCGGATCGCAGAACTTCGTGTTCCTGTCGTCGGTGCTGTCCACCTTCGTCGATGAGCTGTTCCCGGGCATGGAAGTCCAGGGTGCCTACCAGTTCCGCGTTACCCGCAATTCCGAGCTGGTGGTGGACGAGGAGGAAGTGGAGAACCTGGCGCTGGCACTGCGCGACGAACTGGTCGATCGCGGCTACCGGCCGGCGGTGCGGCTGGAAATCGCGCAGGACATGCCGCGCGAGATCGTGCGCACCCTGCTGCAGAACTTCGGCCTGACCGAGAACGCGGTGTACCGCATCGACGGCCCGGTCAACCTCAACCGCATCATCCAGCTGTACGACCTGATCGCACAGCCGGACCTGAAGTACCCGCCGATGACCCCGCGCACACTGCGCGACAGCGACGGCATCTTCGAGACAGCCTCGCGCCAGGACCTGCTGCTGCACCACCCGTTCGATGCCTTCACCGCGGTGCTGGACCTGATCCGGCAGGCGGCGATCGATCCCAACGTGCTGGCGATCAAGCAGACCCTGTACCGCACCGGCAAGGACTCGCTCATTGTCGACGCGCTGATCCAGGCCGCACGCAACGGCAAGGACGTGACCGTGGTGGTCGAGCTGCGCGCGCGCTTCGACGAAGAGGCCAACCTGGGCCTGGCCGATCGCCTGCAGGAAGCTGGCGTACAGGTGGTGTACGGCGTGGTCGGCTACAAGACCCACGCCAAGATGCTGCTGATCGTGCGCCGCGAGGGCCGCAAGCTGCGCCGCTACGTGCACCTGGGTACCGGCAACTACCACAGCGGTACCGCCCGCGCGTACACCGACATCAGCCTGATCACCGCCGATGCGGACATCGGCAACGACGTGCACCTGCTGTTCCAGCAGCTGTCCGGGCTGGCGTCGAAGATGAAGCTCAAGCGCCTGCTGCAGTCGCCCTTCACCCTGCACACCGGCATCCTCGGCCGCATTGAGCGCGAAACGCGCATCGCCGCCGCCGGCCGCCCGGCGCGGATCATCGCCAAGATGAACGCCCTGAACGAACCGCAGGTGGTACGCGCGCTGTACGCCGCCTCGCAGGCGGGCGTGCAGATCGACCTGATCATCCGCGGCGCCTGCACCCTGCGCCCGGGCGTGCCGGGTGTGTCGGACAACATCCGCGTGCGCTCGATCGTCGGCCGCTTCCTGGAGCACAGTCGCGTCTACTGGTTCGGCAACGACGGCGCGCCGGAGATGTACTGCGCCAGTGCCGACTGGCTGGAACGCAACCTGCTGCGGCGGGTCGAGACCTGCTTCCCGATCCTGGACCCGGAGCTGGCCAAGCGGGTCTACCGCGAAGTCCTGCAGAACTACCTCGACGACAACCTCAACGCCTGGGAACTGGATGCCGACGGCATCTACCACAAGCGTGCACCGGCCCACGACGAAGCCCCGCATTCTGCGCAGATGGCATTGATGCAGGGACTCTGACCCGGTGGGTGCCGACCTTGGTCGGCACAGCAGCGTTCATGCATAACACCGGGGTCAGAGCCCGTTGCGCAGCAACGGGATCCGACCCCGTGCCGTCCAGCAGATCGCAGAGAACTGTCGAAGGCGGGATGGGTCCGGTTGCGGGGGTGTGAGCGCCATGGGCCCGAGGCATGCCTCGGGCGGGTTGGGCAGGACGCCCAACCCCGGTCTTGCCGTGTGCGCAGGACAGCGCACACGAGCAAGCGCGACCAAGCCCCCATGGACGGGTTCACGGCGTCCCCTGCCATCGGACCCACCCCGCCATCCCACGGATAGCCTGCTGTTGCTGTTGCCGTTGATTCGGCAGGTGCAGGGCGCAGCCCTGCCGCACTCCCCTCTTCCAAAATGTGAAGGCCACGCGGTGACGAGCACACCGCCCCTTCGGCTAACATTCGCCCATGCCGCATACCACCACGACTCCGCCCGCATTGCAGGATGGCGACCTGCTGGCCGCCATCGACCTTGGCTCCAACAGTTTCCACATGGTCATCGCGCGCTACACGCTCGGCCAGCTGCGGGTGATCGACCGCCTGCGCGAGACGGTGCGCATGGCCGACGGCCTGGATGGCAAAGGTGGCCTCTCTGCCGCTGCACGGCAGCGCGCGCTGGAATGCCTGGCCCGTTTCGGCCAGCGCATCCGCAATGTGCCGCCGCACCGGGTACGCGCATTGGCCACCAACACCGTACGCCAGCTGCGCTCGCCGCAGTCGTTCCTGGTCCCGGCCGAAACCGCGCTGGGACATGCCATTGAAGTGGTCAGCGGCCGCGAAGAAGCGCGCCTGATCTACCTTGGCGTGGCCCACGCGCAACCGCCCAAGCCCGGGCAGCGCCGACTGGTCATCGACATTGGCGGTGGCTCCACCGAATTCATCATCGGCATGGGCATGCAGACCCTGGAGCGCGAGAGCCTGCAGGCCGGCTGCATCGCCAGCACCCGCCGCTTCTTCCCGGGTGGCAAGCTGAGCAAGAAGCGCTGGAAGGATGCGCTGGCCGAGATCGGCCGCGAGTTCCAGCCCTTTGCCAGCAAGTACCGCGCACTGGGCTGGCAGGAAGCGCTCGGCTCCTCGGGTACGCACAAGGCGATCAGCGAGATCTGCGCGACGATGAAGCTGAGCAAGGGCGCGATCACCGCCGAGGCCCTGCCCCAGCTGCGCGACGAACTGCTGAGGGCCAAGAAGATCGACGACATCCAGTTGCCGGGCCTGTCCAGTGACCGCCGCCCGATCATCGCCGGCGGCATCCTGGTGCTGGAAGCGGCCTTCCAGGCGCTGGGCCTGCAGAAACTGCTGGTCAGCAAGGCGGCGATGCGCGAAGGCATCCTGTATGACATCGTCGGCCGCGCCGGTGAGAACGACCTGCGTGACGAATCGGTGGCCGCGCTCAGCCAGCGCTACGGCATCGACACGGTACAGGCCGACCGCGTGCAGGACACCGCGCTGTCGCTGCTGGAGCAGGTGCAGGAGCGCTGGAAGCTCGATGCCGACGACGCACGCATGCTCGGCTGGGCCGCGCGCCTGCACGAACTGGGCTTGATGATTGCCCACAGCGGCTACCACGTGCATGGCAGCTACGTGCTGGAGCACTCGGACATCGCCGGCTTCTCGCGGCAGGAGCAGCAGATGCTGGCCGCACTGGTACGCAGCCATCGCCGCAGCGTGACCAAGACCGCCTTCGACGCCCTGCCCGAGCGCCTGCTGCTGACCGCACGCCGGTTGGCCGCCCTGCTGCGCCTGGCGGTACTGCTCAACCGTGCCCACGAGGACGATCCGCTGCCGGCATTGGAGCTGACCGCCGACGACAACCGCCTGTCGCTGATCGTGCCGCAGGCCTTCATCGATGCCCGCCCGCTGCTCCGCGCCGACCTGATCGGCGAGACCGACGGCCTCGCTGGCCTGGGCATCCAGTTCCGGCCGTTCGTGGCCTGATCGCTACTGCCAGGGCGGCGCGTCACAACGCGTCGCCTTAGGCCTCCTCTGCGCGTTTTTCGCGCAATTCCTGCTGCATCGCAGCAGTTGAAGCCGGACGCTGCCTATGCCGAAATGGCATAAGCATCTGCTTTTGTTCATTTTTCGTGAAATGACGTGAAGCGCAGTGACAACTTTCGACACGCTCTCTTTACAGGACGTTAACCAACGAGACTACTATCGGTCGTCGGTCTGATTAACGACCGGCTTCATCGACGTCCGGAGTGACGTCTCGCGCACGACCTGAGAGAGAGATCGTTAATGACTTCACGTACCACCGCGCTGGGCCAGGCCATCCGTTACGCCCTGGCGACCACCGCTACGCTGGCTGCCCTGCCGGCCTTCGCCCAGAGCAGCAGCACTGCACCGACCACCCTGGACCGCATCGAGATCACCGGTTCGCGCATCCGCCAGGTTGACGTTGAAACCGCCCAGCCGGTGCTGGCCCTGTCCCGCCTGGACATCGAACGCCAGGGTTTCAGCTCGGTATCGGACATCCTGCAGAACGTCACCGCGATGGGCAGCCCGACCATCAGCCGTGCCAACGTGCTGTCGGCCGGTGAAGATGCCGGTGGTACCTACGTCAACATGCGCAACCTCGGCACCCAGCGCACGCTGGTGCTGGTCAACGGCAAGCGCCTGGGCATCAGCACCAGCGGCTACCAGGACGTGTCGACCCTGCCGGTGTCGGCGGTGGAACGCATCGAAGTGCTGAAGGACGGCGCCTCGGCCATCTACGGCTCCGACGCGATGGCCGGCGTGATCAACATCATCACCCGCACCAACGTCAGCGGCATCACCGCCAACGTCTACCACGGCCAGTACGGCGAAGGCGACGGCGCGCGTGACCGCTTCGACGTGGTTGCCGGCTGGTCCAACGACCGCTTCTCGGCCACGTTCGCTGCCGAGCACTCCGAAGAAAAGGCCGTGTGGGCGCGCGACCGCGGCTTCAGCCGCTACAGCAACACCGACCGCCACCCGACCGATGGCTGGACCACCAACAGCCAGTGGGGCCAGTTCTATGGCGTGAAGGGCGGCCCGGGCTGCACCAAGGCCGCCGGTTGCGACTACGCGCTCAACCGCGGCAGCGACCCGACCAACCCGGCCAACTACCACTTCACCGACCCGACCGCGTTCACCGGTGACGTCAGCAACACCAACGATCAGATGCACCTGAGCTATCCGATCAAGCGTGATTCGCTGTACTTCTCGGGCCAGGCCAACATCACCGACACCGTGCGCTTCAAGGCCGAGCTGGGCTACAACAAGCGCTCCTCGACCCGCGTCACCGCCGGCTATCCGTTCGATGTCGACGTCGCCAAGATCAACCCGATGTCGATCGACAGCTACTTCAACCCGTTCGGCAACCAGCATGGCTACGCCACGCCGACGGCAGTGAAGTGGAACCGTCGCCTGTGGGAACTGCCGCGCACCAGCACCAGCGAACTGAAGACCTACCGCGCGGTTGCCGCGTTTGATGGTTCCTTCGAGATCGGCGAGCGCTACTTCGACTGGGAAGTGGGCTACCAGTACAACAAGAACGAGCTGCGCCAGCACACCACCGGCAACCTGCACAAGGGCCGCGTACAGGCCGCCACCGGTCCGTCGTACTACAACGCCACCACCGGCAAGGTGGAGTGCGGCACCCCGGGCGCGCCGATCGCCGGCTGCCTGCCGTGGAACCCGCTGGTTCCCTACGGCGTGGAAAGCCCGTATGGCATGACCAACAACCAGGCCCTGCAGGACTGGCTGTTCCCGGCTGAGAACGCCACCGGCCGCACCACCTCCAAGAACGCCTTCGCCACCATCAGCGGCAGCCTGTTCACCCTGCCCGCCGGTGACCTGGGCTTTGCCTTCGGCGTGGAAAACCGCGAGGAAACCGGCAAGTTCGTGCCGGATGCACTGGCCCAGACCGGTGCCACCACCAACCTGGCCGCTGGCCCGACCGGTGGCTCGTACAAGGTGAAGGAAGCCTACCTGGAGTTGAACGTGCCGGTGCTGGCCGACCTGCCGGGTGCCCGTGAGCTGAGCCTCAACGCCGCGACCCGCTTCTCGGACTACAACACCTTCGGCAACACCCTCAACAGCAAGTTCGGCTTCAAGTGGAAGCCGATCGACCAGCTGCTGGTGCGTGGTACCTGGGCGCAGGGCTTCCGTGCCCCGACCATCTCCGACCTGTACGGTGGTGGTTCGGAAACCTTCGCCAACTTCTCTGACCCGTGCGACAGCAAGTACGGTTCGGCCAAGAGCAGCGCCGAAGTCCGCGCACGCTGCGCGAAGGACATCGCCGATGTCGCCAACTTCCGCCAGCTGGACAGCAGCAACAAGCCGACCGAAGGCTCGGTTGCCGCTACGCCGACCCCGTTCATCGGTGGTTCGAACCCGAACCTGAAGCCGGAAACCTCGACCAGCCGCACCCTGGGCGTGGTCTGGAGCCCGACCTTCGTCAGCAACCTCAATGTCTCGCTGGACTGGTGGAAGATCCGCATCGACGACACCATCGTCGATGACAGCCCGAACCAGATCCTGATCGACTGCTACGAGCAGGGCCTGGCCGATCGTTGCGCGCGCTTCACCCGCAATCCGTCCAACGGCATCGTCACCGGCCTGAGGTTCGGCGGCCGCAACGCCGGCTTCGCCGAAGTCGAAGGCTACGACATGGACCTGTCGTACCGCCTGGAAACCGACTACGGCAAGCTGAGCACCTCCTGGTCGACCACCTACGTGGCCAAGGACATCTCCCGCTCGTCCAACGACAGCTCGATCGTGCCGACCGTCAGCAACGGCATCGTCACCAACTCGGGCATCGGCTTCCGCGTGCGTTCGAACCTGACCGTCGGTTGGGACCTGGAGAACTTCGGCGTGAGCTGGACCGCGCGCTACTACTCCAGCGTCAAGGAACAGTGCGTCAACCCGACCAAGTACGCCGACGAGTGCTCCGATCCGGGCGTGATCGCGCCGTGGTACAAGGGTGCGCGCAACTACAACGAGCGTGGCGCGGTGACCTTCCACGACGTGCAGTTCCGCTACAACCTGCCGTGGGATGCCACCGTTTCGGTCGGTGCCAACAACGTGTTCGACAAGCAGGGCCCGGTCATGTACACCAAGCCCCGCTCGGTCTTCTCGTACTACGGCGGTTACGACATCGGTCGTTTCATCTACATGAAGTACACCCAGCGCTTCTGATCCATCCGCGCTGTTGAAGCACCACGACCACGGCCCTTCGGGGCCGTGGTTTTTTTCTGTTTCCGCGCAGGTTGTCGCTGCCTGCAATTGCCATGACGCTTTCGGTCCAGAGTCGAGGCGAGGGTGTTTCGTCCATCGCTCCCACGTCGATCAGATCAATCGATTGATTCACTTCCGGTTTGTGCGGAAGCGTCATGCCGTGCCATGGCGATTTCGTCCTTTCCCCATACCTCTCCCTCTCCTCCTTCACTAGGTTCGAACAACCACCGCCTGCGGTGGCGTTGGCGCAGCCCGCTTGGCCGCGCACCGAAGACTTCGAAGACTGAGAGAGAGAGACCCATGACCATCCGTATTCCCGCACTGGGGCTGGCGATCCGTCGTGCGCTTGCAATCACGGCGACCACAACCCTGGCCGTTCCCGCACTCGCGCAGCAGGCACCGGAAGCCACCACGCTGGACCGCATCGAAATCACCGGCTCACGCATCCGCCAGGTCGACCTGGAAACCGCACAGCCGGTGCTGACCGTCAGCCGCGCCGACATCGAGCGACAGGGCTTCAACTCCGTTGCCGACATCCTGCAGAACCTGACTGCCACCGGCAGCCCCGCGTTGAGCCGCGCCAGCCCGCTCAGCGCTGGCGAGACCGCCGGTGGCAGCTACGTGAACATGCGTGGCCTCGGTGCGCAGCGCACCCTGGTGCTGGTCAACGGCAAGCGGCTGGGTATGACCACATCTGGTTACCAGGACATCTCCAGCATTCCAGCCGCTGCGGTGGAACGAATGGAAGTGCTCAAGGACGGTGCCTCGGCCATCTACGGGTCCGACGCGATGGCCGGCGTGGTGAACATCATCACCCGGCGCAACGTTCAGGGTGTAACCGCCAACGTCTATCACGGCCAGTACAGTGAAGGCGACGGTGCCCGTACCCAGTACGACGTGGTTGCCGGCTGGTCCAATGACCGTGCTTCCATCAGCATTGCTGCCGAGCATGTCGAAGAAAAGGGCGTCTGGGCCAAGGACCGCGGCTTCAGCGCCTATACCTATACCGACGGCCACGCGGATGACGGCTGGACCACCGTCGGCCAGTGGGGCCGCATCACCGGCTTCAAGGGCCCCGGCTGCAGCAACACCCGGGGCTGCAGCTATTCGCTCGACCGTGGCAGCCAGCCGGGTGGACCGGACAGCTTCCACCTCAGCGACAACACACCGTTCACCGGTGATGTCAGCAACAGCAACGAGCAGATGCATCTGCAGACGCCGATCAAGCGCGATTCGATCTTCGTCGATGCGCGCGTGGATCTGAACGACCAGGTCCGTTTCAACTCCCAGCTGGCCTACAACCGGCGCACCACCACGCGCCAGATCGCCGGCTACCCCTTCCAGTCCGGCGCAGCCGGCATCACCCCGATGTCGGCCGACAGCTGGTTCAATCCGTTCGGCAGCCATCACGGCTACGACACGCCCAGCGATGTGCACTGGAACCGTCGTACCTGGGAGATTCCTCGCGTCAGCACCAGCGATCTGACCACCTGGCAGGCCGTCGCGGCATTCGAGGGCAACTTCGAATTCGGCGGTCGCGACTTCGACTGGGAAGCGGGCTACCAGTACAACCGCAGTGAGCTGACCCAGCGTGCCACCGGCAACCTGCACAAGCAGCGCGTGGCCGATGCCACCGGTCCTTCGTTCTACAACCCGGCAACCGGCAAGGTCGAGTGCGGAACGCCGGATGCGCCGATCGCAGGCTGCAAACCCTGGAACCCGCTGGTTCCGTATGGCCAGGATGATCCCTATGGCCTGACCGGCAACACGGAGCTTCAGGACTGGCTGTTCCCGGAAGAGCTCACCCGCGGCCGCACCACCACACGCAACCTGTTCGCCAACCTCAGCGGCAGCCTTGCCAGCCTGCCCGCCGGTGAGCTGGGCTTCGCCGTGGGTGCCGAGAGCCGCCGCGAGGACGGCCGCTTCATCCCTGATGCGCTGGCGCAGACCGGTGCCACCACCAACCTGGCTGCCGGCCCCACCGGTGGCGGCTACCGCGTCGACGAGGCCTACCTGGAACTGAGCGTGCCGGTGCTGCGCGACCTCGCCGGCGCCCGCGAACTCACCCTCAGCGCGGCGACGCGGTACTCGGACTACTCCACCTTCGGCGGAACCCTCAACAGCAAGTTCGGCTTCACCTGGAAGCCGATCGATCAGCTGCTGGTCCGCGGCACCTGGGCACAGGGCTTCCGTGCGCCGACCATCGCCAACCTGTACGGCGGCGGCTCCGAGACGTTCACCACCGGCTTCCGCGATCCCTGCGATACGGTCCATGGCGCAGCCGCAAGCAGTGCCGAGGTCCGCGCACGCTGCGCCGCCGATATTGCCAATGCCGACACCTACCGCCAGCTCGGCCAGGGCAATGAACCCATCACCGGCAGCAGTGGGCAGACGCCCCTGCCCTTCACCAACGGCTCCAATCCCGACCTGCAGCCGGAAACCTCGACCAGCCGCACCCTGGGCCTGGTCTGGAGCCCGACGTTCGCCGAAGGACTTCACATCGCGCTGGACTGGTGGAAGATCCGCATCGACAACACCATCGTTTCCGACCATCCCAATGACATCCTCCGCGACTGCTACGAGCTGGGCATTGCGGAGCGCTGCAGCAGCTTCACCCGCGACCCGGAACTGGGCATCGTCAACAAGCTGAACTTCGGCAACCGCAACAGCGGCTTCCGCCAGGCAGAAGGCTATGACCTGGAGATCGGCCACAAGATCGAAACCCGCTGGGGCAGGTTGAGCGCCGACTGGAAGACCACCTATGTGGTCAACGCCGAAGAGAAGACCACCAACGAAGCCGGCGTACCGGCCATCCCCAGCAATGGCATCGCCACCAACGGCGGCATCGGCTTCCGCGTGCGCTCCAACGCGTCGCTGGGCTGGGAGCATGGCAATCTCGGCCTGACCTGGGGCCTGCGCTACTTCTCCGCGGTCAAGGAACGCTGCCTGGGTGCGGAGGATTATCCGAACGAGTGTTCCCACCCCGACCAGCGTGCGCCATGGTTCAGCGGTACGCGCGACTACAACCGTCGTGGATCGGTCACCTTCCATGACGTGCAGGCACGCTACAGCCTGCCGTGGGACGCCACCGTTTCGATCGGCGCCAACAACGTGTTCGGCCGCCAGGGCCCGGCCATGTACAGCCAGCCGAGTTCCAACTTCTCCTACTACGGTGGCTTCGACATCGGCCGTTTCATCTACATGAAATACCAGCAGCGCTTCTGATCCAAGCACCATGCGCGGTGCCCACCACGGCCCTTCGGGGCCGTGGTGGCGTGGGCTCCCGGCCGCGTCATCTGCCGGTCGCAAAGCGGTCACATCGGCTACATCGCCAGGCCCGAGCATGCCGGAAACCCGGAGGCCCGCCATGCGCTATGCCATCGTCACCGAGACCTATCCGCCGGAAGTGAACGGCGTTGCCCTCACCGTACAGGGGCTGGAGCAGGGACTGCGCAACGCCGGCCATGAGATCGACCTGATCCGGCCCCGCCAGGCCAACGAAGCGTTGGACTCCGCCCCGGGCACCCTGCTGGTTCCCGGCGCCGCCCTGCCGCGTTACCCCGGCCTGCGCTTCGGCATGCCGGCACCGATCCGGCTCGGCCGTCATTGGCAGCAGCAACGCCCGGATGCCGTCTATGTCGCCACCGAAGGCCCGCTGGGCTGGTCGGCGGTGCGCACCGCACGGCGCCTCGGCATCCCGGTGGCCAGTGGCTTCCACACCCGCTTCGACGAGTACCTGCCCGACTACGGCGTGGCCTGGCTGCAGGCCGCCGCGATGCGCTGGATGCGCCGCTTCCACAACCAGGCCGATGCAACCCTGGTACCCACCCGCGAACTGCAGCAGTTCCTCGGCGAGCAGGGCTTCGAACGTGTGCGCCTGCTGGCGCGCGCGGTCGACAGCCAGCAGTTCGATCCGAACCGTCGTGACCCTGCCCTGCGCGAAGAGTGGGGTGTGGACGGCAACGGCCTGGTGGCGATCTACGTCGGCCGCATCGCTGCGGAGAAAAACCTCGGGCTGGCGGTGAAGGCCTTCCGCCGGCTGCAGCAGATCCGTCCCAAGGCGCGCTTTGTGTGGGTGGGCGATGGCCCGGCCCGCGAAAAGCTGGCGCATGAAAATCCCGACTTCATCTTCTGCGGCATCCAGCGCGGCGAAGCCCTTGCACGTCATTTCGCCAGCGGCGATCTGTTCCTGTTCCCCAGCCGCAGCGAGACCTTCGGCAACGTGACCCTTGAAAGCATGGCCAGCGGCGTAGCAACGGTGGCCTTCGATTACGGCGCTGCGCGCGAGTACCTGCGCAATGGCGAGAATGGCGCCGCGGTGGACAACGATGAGCAGTTCATCGAAGCGGCCGTGCAACTGGCCGCGGATGACGCGCAGCGCCACGTGCTGGGCAGCAACGCCGCACGCGCGATGAAGCGCCTGCATCCGCAGCAGGTGGTGGCGGAATTCGACGCCCTGCTGGCCGAACTGGCCCAGTCGCGGAGGACCGGCCATGCGCACAACGCGGCTTGAACTGCTGGCCGACCGCGAAGCACGCCTGTGCCGGCGGGCCAACCACTACTGCCGCCGCCGCCGCGTGCGCCGCCTGTTCGCGGTCATCAGCCGGCTCGGCGATGGCGTGTTCTGGTATGTGCTGATGGGCGCCCTGGTGCTGCTTGATGGCTTCGACGGCCTGCGCGCGTCCGTGCACATGGCCGCCACCGGCCTGGCCGCGCTGTTGCTGTACAAGGGCCTCAAGCGTTGGACCCGGCGCCCGCGCCCGTATGCCGCCGACCTGCGCATCCGCGCCTGGGTGGCACCACTGGACGAGTTCAGCTTCCCCTCCGGGCATACCCTGCACGCGGTGTCGTTCACCATCGTGGCGCTGGCCTACTACCCATGGCTGGCACCACTGCTGGTGCCGTTCACGGTGGGCGTGGCGCTGTCGCGTGTCGTGTTGGGCCTGCATTACCCCAGCGACGTGCTGGCCGCCACCGGCATCGCCATCGGGCTGGCCTCGGCCAGCCTGGCCTGGTTGCCGTTGCCGGTGTAGCCCCCGGGGTCAGATCCGTTTGGTGGCGCCGGGCCATGCCCGGCGATGGATGCCCTAGAATGCCCGCATGACCACGTTGTTCATTTCCGACCTGCACCTGGACCCCAGCCGTCCGGAGATCACCGACCTGTTCCTGCGCTTCCTGCGCGAGCAGGCACCCGGCGCCGATGCGCTGTACATCCTCGGCGACCTGTTCGAAGCCTGGATCGGCGACGACACTCCCTCGCCCGCCGCCGACGCGGTGGCCGATGCACTGAAGGTGCTGTCCGACAGCGGCGTACCGGTGTACTTCATCCGCGGCAACCGTGACTTCCTGCTTGGCGAGGACTACGCGCGCCGCGCCGGCCTGCGCATCCTGCCCGACCCGTGCATGATCGACCTCTACGGCCGTCCGGTGCTGCTGCAGCACGGCGACCTGCTGTGCACCGATGACATTCCCTACCAGCAGTTCCGTGCACAGACCCGTGACCCGGTGTTCCAGGCGCAGTTCCTGTCGCAGCCGCTGGCCGCGCGTATCGCGTTCGCGCAGAAGGCGCGTGAAGCCAGCCAGGCCCGCCAGTCGGAAATGAAGCAGGGTGATCGCGCGCAGTTCGAGACCGTCACCGACGTGGCTCCGTCCGAAGTCGATGCCACCTTCGTGCGCCATGGCGTGGACACCATGATCCATGGCCACACCCATCGTCCGGCGATCCACTCGCTGCAGGCGGGTGGTCGCGCCTGTACCCGCATCGTGCTGGGCGACTGGTACGAGCAGGGTTCGGTGCTGCGCGTGGACGCCAGCGGCTGGTCGCTGGATACCCTCGCCCGCGGGTAATTCCCGTCGGCAGGAAATCCGCGGCCGCGCAAGGCGGCCGCGGACAGTACGGACTCAGCGGAAGGCCGCGATGGTGGCCTTGGTGTTGACCAGCACGCGTTGGTTGTCGGCGGTACTGGCGTTGCCCATCGGGATGCCGTTGTAGCTGATGTTCGGGTTGGACCAGTAGTTCAGGCGCGGGCAGCTGCGGGTGCAGTTGTAGGCCATGATCGTGCGCCAGCCGGTGCCGGTGGCCGGTTCATAGCGGTAGCCGTGGCCATAGGCGTAGGGCGAGGTGCTCGAGTCGGTGGCGATGTCATGCCGCGCGCTCTGCAGGTGGCCGATCTCGTGCGCGAAGGAGTAGTAGCCGGTCGCGCAATCCCAGTACACCGCTGCGAATGCGGTCGATGCGGTCGAACCGATGCCCGAGGCCAGGCCGCAATAGGCGGTGTTGTTGATCAGCAGTACGCCCACGTCGGCCGCGGTGTTGTTGCGGCTGGTGTGGATGCTGTCCATGTAGCCATCACTGGTGCCCCGGAAGCGCGCCAGGTCGGTATCGAAGCTGCCGGACTCGGTGTAGCTGGTGGTCTCGTAACCGGCCAGCTGCAGGGTGATGCCGACATTGCTGTTGACGTAGCCCTGGTTGGACTCGGCCACCGCCAGCTGCACCAGCGACTGCATGTTGCCGCCATAGGCAGTGACCGCGGCATTGGTCGCCACCACCAGCACGCGGATGGTCGCCGGCGTTC
Organism: Stenotrophomonas sp. 59; assembly: GCF_030291095.1. NCBI lineage: Bacteria > Pseudomonadati > Pseudomonadota > Gammaproteobacteria > Lysobacterales > Lysobacteraceae > Stenotrophomonas > Stenotrophomonas sp. 59. The sequence goes on along the minus strand of NZ_CP127408.1, from coordinate 952,965 downwards.
CCGACGAAGCCTGCGCGATGCCGATGTGGTCGTTGTCGGCCATCGGGATCTTCGGCAGCTGGTTGTAATCGGCCGGGTGATCGGCCGGCATCCGCGATTCGTCCACTTCCACCAGCACGTGGCGGTTGCCCAGCGGACGCAGGCGATAGAGCTTGCCGTCCTTGCGGATCGAACCGGTGATGGTGTCGCCCGAACGCACCAGGATCAACGAATTGCCCGGATCGTCCTGGCCATTGGAGGCGGCGGCGGTCAACCGGTCGGACGGCGAGCGGAACTGGCCGTACCAGATGCTGCCACCGTCGGGCAGCGCCTCGACCTTGCTGCGCACCGCCTGCACCCGCTTGCCGAGCAGCTCGAATTCCAGCTGCGGCTGTGCCGTAGCCGCCGCGTCGACACGTACTTCCTGCACCGTCGCCGTAGACGGGGTGGCCAGCAGCTTGCCGAGTGCAGGCTCACTGTTGGCCGATGCCCGGCTGATGACCGTTACCGGTTCGAACAACGGTGCCGCATGCGCGGCCGCCGCCACCGACAAACCCAACACGAGGCCACCTGCCGCTTTGCCAATCGATCTGGACAACATTGCGTCGCTCCTTGAATGATGTGAACAGCGTTGATGCAGCACGCCCGGGTTTGCCGGGTTTGGCCATATGGCCTGCGCGGGTCGTGTGAATTCAATAGAAGATGGGAATGAAAATCAGGAACTGTGATCGACCGCATCTGCGTTCAGTGAGGTCAAAAGCGTCACTACACTTCGCCAATACACAGCTTTCGCGCTACCGTGACGCAGCCACGACGGGGAATGCACATGGCACCATCGCAGGACACGGACGAAGATGTCGGCTTGCTGCGGATCGGCCTGTTCTTCGACGGCACCCGCAACAACGCACACAACCTGGCACGCGGTCGTCCGCAGGTGCCGCAGCCGCGGCCGGCGCAGCTGCGGGCCGATGATGATTCGACCTACCAGAGCCGGCTGACCAGCAGCTACGACAACGGCCTGACCAACATCGCGCGCCTGCAGCAGCTGTATCCCGACAGCCGCCGTGATGCGATGGCCGCCCCCTCGCTGTCGATCTACGTGGAAGGCGTGGGTACCCGCGATGATGCCGACGACGATCTGATCGGGCTGGCCTTCGGAATCGGTGCCAGCGGCGTGCGAGCGAAAGTGCAGCGCGCGCTGCAGGTGCTGCTGCCGGCCGCACTGGCGGAACTGTCCGCACGCTGGCAGCGACCGCTGCAGGGTGTGCAGCTGGACCTGTTCGGTTATTCACGCGGTGCTGCTGCCGCACGTGACATCGCCAACCAACTGCAGGGCTGGGACAGCGTGCGCTGGCGCCAGCTGCTGCAGACCGCCGGCCTGTCCTGCACTGCGAACTTCGCCCCCGCCACACCGGTGCTGCGCTTCATCGGACTGTTCGACACTGTGGTCGCAGTCAATGGCGGCCGCGCCGATGAGCAGCCGCGGCTGGCCCTGCACAGCGGCATCGCCGGTCGCGTCGTGCAGCTCACTGCACGCGATGAACATCGGCAGCACTATCCGCTGACCAGCGTGGCACCGCCGTTCACCGAGATCGCCCTGCCCGGCGTACACGCCAACATCGGTGGTGGCTACAACCAGCTGGAGGAAGGCCCCAAGCTGCTCAGTCGTCCACGCCGGCAACAGCTGCGCCGGCCAGCAGTGGCTGACTACCAGACGCCACCGCTGGCCCTGCTGCAGGCGACCACGGCCTACGCTGAAACGCAGGCCGATGCCGAGCGCTGGCGGCAACAACTGGGCGTTGGGGAAAAAGAGATCTGGGTGGATGTCTGGCACCAATGGCAGCAGCAGCGCCGTGCCGGCAGCCGCAGCGTGCTGCTGTCACCGGTGCTGTATGTGACCGCTGCAGTAGTGCTGCGCCGGAGGATCGACTGGCGCTACCAGCTGATCGCACTGCAGGTGATGCAGCAGCAGGCCATCAATGCCGGCGTGCAATGGACCGCCGATGCCGCCGAAGTTCCCGGGTGGGAGCTGCCGTCGGCCCTGCAGCCGATCGCACGGCGGCTGGTCGACGGACAGGCACTGACCCAGACCCAGGAAATGCTGCTGCGCCGGCGCTACCTGATGCAGTCGGCACACTGGAATTTCGATGCGCTGGGCGACACCGCACTGACCTACGCCGCCGATGCCGGCGTCAGCGAACTGCCGTACCGGCCAGGGCCGGGGTTGTTCTACATCAACCGGCCGACCGTGGACGGCAAGCGCGTGGTGCTGCCGAATGCATAGAAAAAGGGGACGGAGGGGATTAAGTCGTTTGTGGCACTAACGACTTAATCCCCTCCGTCCCCTTTTTCTCAACCCGCCTGCTCGACCAGGTTGGCGAGCTCATCCGCATCGAACCCTGCCAGCAGGCGCGCTTCCATGTTGAACGGCCCGTGCAGGTAGCCGCCGGCGTACTCCACCAGCAGTTCCTTGAAGCGTGCACGCGGTTCGACACCGGCGCGATCGCAGTACCAGCGATACCAGCGCGAACCGGCAGCGACATGCGCCACTTCCTCGCGCAGGATCACTTCCAGCACATCGGCGGTTTCGCCATCGCCGACATTGCGCAGCTTCTCGATCATGCCCGGCGTCACGTCCAGGCCGCGCGCTTCCAGCACGCGCGGCACCAGCGCCATGCGTGCCAGGCCATCGTGCGCAGTCTTTTCGCACATTTCCCAAAGGCCGTTGTGCGCGGGGAAGTCGGCATAGTCGTGGCCATGCACCTGCAGGCGCTGGCGCAGCAGCATGAAGTGCCGCGATTCGTCGTCGGCACAGCTGACCCAGTCGGCATGGAACGCCGGCGGCAGGCCGCGGAAGCGGTACACCGCATCCCAGGCCAGGTCGATCGCGTTGAGTTCGATATGCGCGATGGCGTGGATGAAAGCGGCCCGCCCTTCCACACCACCCAGTCCGCGCCGCGGCACTTCGCGCGGGTGCACCAGCACCAGCTGCGCCGGCCGGCCCGGCATGCGGATCGGCTCCGGCGGTAGCGCGTCGGCAGCCACCTTCAGGCGGCCGGCACGGAACGCAGCGGCGTAGGCCTGGGTCAGCGCAACCTTGCGCAGCGGATCGGCTTCGGCCAGGCACTGCTGCGCCGCGCGCAGCAGATCACCACCGACGTCGGGCACGTCAACCACGCCTGGACCTCAGGCGCGGCGCTTGTGCTTGGCGTCGTCCGAACGCAGCTGCTGGATGCGCTCGAAGTAGCCCGGTTCGATACCGGTCGGATAGTGGCCGTTGAAGCAGGACGAGTCGAAGTTGCGCAGCGCCGGGTTGCCCTCGCTCACTGCCGCTTCCATGTCTTCCAGATCCTGGTAGATCAGCCAGTCGCAGCCCAGGTGGGCTTCGATCTCTTCCACGCTGCGGTTGTGCGCGACCAGTTCTTCTGCAGCCGGCATGTCGATGCCGTAGATGTTCGGGTAGCGCACCGGCGGCGCGGCGCTGGCCAGGTAGACCTTGCGTGCGCCCGCATCACGGGCCATCTGCACGATCTGCTGGCTGGTGGTGCCGCGCACGATCGAGTCGTCCACCAGCAGCACCACGCGGTTACGGAACTCCAGGTGGATCGGGTTGAGCTTGCGGCGCACCGACTTCACCCGCTCACCCTGCCCCGGCATGATGAAGGTGCGGCCGATGTAGCGGTTCTTGATGAAGCCTTCGCGGTACTTCACGCCGAGCACGTTGGAGATTTCCAGCGCGGCATCGCGCGAGGTGTCCGGGATCGGGATGATGGTGTCGATGTCGTGGTCCGGGCGCAGGCGCAGGATCTTCTCGCCCAGCTTGATGCCCATGCGCATGCGCGCCTTGTGCACCGACACGTTGTCGATCATCGAATCCGGGCGCGCGAAGTACACGTACTCGAAGATGCACGGGGTGTGCTCGGCCGGCTCGGCGCAGATCTCCGAGAACAGCTCGCCGCGCGCGGTGATCACCAGTGCTTCGCCCGGCTGCACGTCGCGCACGCGCTGGAAGCCCAGCACGTCCAGTGCGGCCGATTCGGAGGCGACGATGTACTCGTCCCCTTCGGCATGGCTGCGCTTGCCCAGCACCAGCGGGCGGATGCCATGCGGGTCGCGGAAGGCGACCAGGCCCAGGCCCAGCACCACGCTGACCACCGCATAGCCACCCTTGCAGCGACGGTGCACGCCGGCCACGGCACGGATGGCCGCTTCCGGGCTGAGCTGGCGCTGCTGTTCCAGTTCGTAGGCGAACACGTTCAGCAGCACTTCGCTGTCCGAATCGGTGTTGACGTTGCGGCGGTCCTGCTCGAACACCTGCTGGCGCAACGCCTCGGTATTGATCAGGTTGCCGTTGTGGGCCAGCGCGATGCCGTACGGCGAATTGACGTAGAACGGCTGCGCCTCGTCCATGCCTTCCGAACCGGCGGTCGGGTAACGCACATGGGCGATGCCGACGCTGCCTTCCAGGGTGGACATGGTGCGGGCATCGAACACATCGCGGACCAGGCCCGTGGCCTTCTGCACGCGCAGGCGGCTGCCATTGGCGGTAGCAATGCCCGCCGCGTCCTGGCCACGGTGCTGGAGGACGGTCAAGCCGTCATACAACTGCCCGGCGACGTTCTGGTTGCCGACGATTCCGACGATGCCACACATGGTGCGAGGTCTCCGCTGGGCTGTGCCCAGTTACAAGGAAGGTGGCCGTACCTGGCCGCGGTGGTCGCCGCGCCTGCGGTCGACATTGGCCGGATCGCCCGGCTCGATACTGTCCGGCAGTGCTGGGGCGTCCGGACGCACTTCGGCCGGATCGTAGGAATCGCCCTGTTCCGCTTTCGCAGGCCGCAGCCATCCGCTGCCTGCCACTACCTGGTTGAGGATGCCATTATCGCCTGCCGCGCCCGGCTTTCCCAACCCGGCGCCTGCGTTCTTGCCCAACTCCATCAATGCAGATGGGGACAGCGCGTCGGTCGGCAAGGCCTTGGGCAGCAGATCGGCCCCGGGAACCTCCCAGTGCGGCAGCTTGCTGTTCATCCAGGCAACGGTGGGGTTCAGCAGTGGGCGCACTGCCGAACGCTGCCAGGAAGGCTCGGCGGTCAGCGGGGTGAAACTGCCCAGCAGCAGCAGGATCGCGGCGATCAGGCCGCCACGGACCACGCCCAGCACGCCACCCAGCAGGCGATCCAGGCTGGTCAGCATGCTGCGGTGGACCAGGGCCTTGATGACCATGCCGACCACGGCGACCACGATCATCACGCCGATGCCCACGCCCAGGTAGCCACCAACGAAGTGTTCGCCGCCTGGTGCGGCCGGCGCGGCCCACCAATGGGCCGCGTCATTGCCGAAGGCGAAGGCGGCCCACGCGGCCAGCAGCCACGACAGGGTGCCGATGACGATGCCGACGAAGCCGCGCAGCATCCCCAGCAGGGCCGAGGCGGCGATCACGATCAGCAGCACCACGTCGATCATGGCGCCCCGCTCCTTCGGCGGCGCTGGCAACGGGGCTGCGCGTGGGTCATGGGTGCGGTCGCACCATGCCGGCCACGCCGACCTTGGCGGCGACCTGCGCCTTCAGCTGCTCGGCATCGGCGCGGTTGGCCACCGGCCCGACGCGGACGCGATGCAGGGTGCCCTTTTCAGTGCGCACCTGCTCGACAAAGGCGCTGAAGCCCGCGGCCCGGACCTTGTCGCGCAGGGCGTTGGCATCGTTGGCCTGGCCGAACGCGCCCAGCTGCACGGCAAAGCCGACGCCGCTGGCCGCCGGTGCGGCGGGCGTGGTCGGGGCCGTTGCCGGCTTGCTGGCGGCGGCATCCGTCTTCGGCTCCGGCTTCGGGGTTTCGGGCTTCGGCGCCGGCTTCGGCGGCTCCGGCTTGGCGGCCGGGGTGGTCGTTGCGGTCGGCGTACTCGGCGGCAGGCTTTCGCTGCGCACCGGGTTGCTGCTGGCCGACGGCGCGGTGGCTGCGGACGGGGTGCTGGCGCCTGGCGTGGCCGGTGCCGGGGTGGCTGCCACCGGGGCGCTGCTGCCCGCTGCGGCATCCAGGGTGATCACTTCGGCCTTCACATCGGCGCGGATCTTCACCGCCTGCAGGCGGGCCGCCTCGGCCTGTGCGCGATCGGCATACGGCCCGACACGCACGCGCCATGCCTGGCGCCCGTTGATGGTCGCCGTTTCGGCGAAGCCCGGCAGCTGCGAGCGTTTCAGGTAGGCGATCACTGCGTCGGCGTCGGCCTTGCTGCCGTAGGCACCGAAGGTGACCGCATAGTTGCCGGCGGCAACCGCCGGCGAGGTGTCGACAGTCGGCGGCGTGGCAGGTGCCGCAGCATCCGCAAGCGGCTTGGCCTGGCCGGTCTGCAGCCCCGTGGCGCCGCCCGCAGGGGCCACCAGCGGCAGTTCACGGGTTTCGAACTGGCCATCGGCCGGTGCATCCGGCGCGGCGATCGGCACATTGGCGACGCCGCTGTCCGGTGCGGGTCCCTTGACCAGCATCGGCAGGAAAATCACGGCCAGTGCCACCAGCACGATGGCACCAATCAGACGCTGTTTCAGAGGCGTATCCACGTGAGGCAGGCAACTGTCCGGAGATTGCCATCGATTATACGGGTGCCGGACCGGCCGGCGTCGGCGTTGGCTGAACGCGTATCAGGTGGCGCCCTGCAGCCATTGCAGGGCGGCGGCGGCGGTATGGAAGGAGCCGAACACCAGTACCCGGTCCCCACGCTCGGCCTGGGCCAGCACCTGCGCCAGCGCCTGCTCGACGCTGTCAGCCAGCAGCGCAGTGGCGGCGGCAGTGCCGGCCAGGCGTGCCTGCAGCTGGGCGGCGCTCTGCCCACGCGGGCCTTCCAGCCCGGCCAGGGTCCACTCGCCCACCACGTCCTCCAGCGCCTGCACCACGCCCGTTGCGTCCTTGTCCTGCAGCGCGGCGTACACCGCCAGGGTGCGCCCGGCCGAGACCTCGGCCTTCAGCGCACGCGCGAGCTGGCCGGCGGCCTGCGGGTTGTGGCCCACATCCACACGGATCTGCACGCCATCGCGCTCGAATTCCTGAAGCCGGCCGGAAATGCGCGCCGCTGCGACACCGGCGGCCCACGCCGCGCGCGGCACCGGCTTGTCCAGCGCGCGCAACGCGGCGATGGCGGCACCTGCATTGGCAAGCTGGATCGGGCCGGCCAGCGCCGGGGTCGGCAGTTCCATGCGCAGGCCAACATCGCGCCAGCGCCAGCGCTGGGCATCGATCGGCTCGTAGAAATAGTCGCTGCCGCCACGGATCGCATTGGCGCCGACCAGGTAGGCACGGCGCAGCACGCTCGACGGCGGATCGGTCTCGCCCAGGATCACCGGCTTCCAGCCACGGATGATGCCGGCCTTCTCGGTCCCGATCGCCTCGCGATCCTCGCCCAGCCATTCGGCGTGGTCGATGTCCACGGTGGTGATCACGGCCACGTCGGCGTCGATGATGTTGACCGCATCGAGGCGACCGCCCAGGCCCACTTCCAGCACCGCCAGGTCCAGCCCGGCGTCGGCGAACAACTGCAGCGCAGCCAGCGTGCCGTACTCGAAATAGGTCAGCGTGGTCTGGCCACGCGCGGCCTCGATGGCATTGAACGCAGCGACCAGCGCGGCATCGTCCACGTCCTGCCCATCGATGCGCACGCGCTCGTTGTAGCGCAGCAGGTGCGGCGAGGTGTACGCGCCGACCTTCCAGCCGGCGGCACGCGCGATGGCTTCGATGAAAGCCACGGTGGAGCCCTTGCCGTTGGTGCCACCGACCACGATGGTGCGCTTGGCCGGCGCGCCCAGGCCCATCGCCGTGGCCACGGCGCGCACGCGCTCCAGGCCCATGTCGATGGTCGCCGGGTGCTGGCGTTCAATGTAGTCCAGCCAGTCGGCCAGGGTGGTCGGGGTGTTCGTCACGGCAGCGGTTCCAGCAGAAGCAGTTGATGCGGGGGAATGGATCAGAGGGCGCGGTGCTTGGCTTCACCGAAGAACGGCGTGTGGTGGGCACAGTCGTTCAGGCGCACCACTTCCAGGCTGTCCAGGTCGGGGCCTTCGAGCAGGTTGAGCGTGGTCGGTGCCTGGCGGAAGGTCCACAGGCGGGAGATCGGCAGGCCCAGCACCTTGCACAGGATCACGCGGTTGACCGCGTCATGGGCGACCACCAGCAGGGTGTCGTGCTCGCCGAGGCCTTCGGTGGCACGGGCCAGGCCGCGCCAGCTGCGCTCCAGTACCAGGCGCAGCGATTCACCGCCGGGCATCAGCACGGTATCGGGTTCCTCGCGCCAGGCCTGCAGCCGCGACGGATCCTTTTCGTTGATTTCGCTGGCCAGCAGGCCTTCCCACTCACCGTGGGCGATTTCCTGCAGCTCCGGCTCGGTCAGCAGCATGTCGGCACGGGCGGCGCCGAGCGCCAGCTGCGCGGTGCGCTGCGCGCGCGACAGCGGCGAAGCGACGGCACGGGTGATATCCACCGAGGCGAGGCGGGCACCCAGTGCCTGGGCCTGGGCTTCACCGATCGGCGAAAGCGGTATGTCGATCTGGCCCTGGTAGCGGCCTTCGGCGTTCCACGGCGTTTCGCCGTGACGGGCAAGCAGGATGCGCATGCGAACAAGGGGTCCTGGGGGGAGGAGGTTTCCGCGTTTCGTTCACATCCTGTGAAGTACGCGGAACAGGGATGATACCTGTTCGGCGCACCGGGCCGGGCCGGGCATGAAAAAACCCCGCGACGTGGGTCGCGGGGTTGGTAGATCCACGCCATGCGTGGATGAATCGCGCACCGGACGTGCAGGCGTTGCCGGCCAGCGGCCGGCACTACCTTATTTGGCCAGGTTCAATTCCTTCAGCAGCTCCGGTGCCGGCGCCACTTCCTGCATGATCCACTGCATGTAGCGGCTGTCGACCGAGATCATGCGGGTCATCACCGGGTCGAACACCCAGTTGGAACTGACCGATTCCCAGTTGCCGTCGAAGGCCAGGCCGACCAGCTTGCCGTTGGCGTCCAGCACCGGCGAACCGGAGTTGCCACCGGTGATGTCCAGGTTGGACAGGAAGTTCACCGGCACCGAGCCGATGCGCTTGTCTTCCAGGCCGCCGTAGCGCTTGGCCTTGACCGCATCGAGCAGCGCCTTGGGTGCATCGAACGGATCGACGCCGGTGTCCTTGGCGACGATGCCTTCAAGCGTGGTGAACGGGGTGTAGGCCACGCCGTCCTTGGGCTCATAGCCCATCACGTTGCCGAAGGTGATGCGCAGCGACAGGTTGGCATCCGGGTACACGAACTCGCCCTGGCTCTTCTTGTAATCGGCCAGTGCCTGCAGGTACAGCGGACGCGCGGTCAGCGATTCGCCTTCGCGGATCTTCTTCTGCTCTTCCTGCTTCAGCAGCGACGGCATGATCGCCACCGCGTACTGGATGGCCGGATCGCTGCTGGCTTCGAACGCGGCGCGGTCGGCCTTGAACCACTTCAGGCGCGCATCCAGGCTGCCCAGCTCGGTGCCCGACAGCTTGGTCACCAGCGCCTTGACCGCGTTGGCATCGCTGCCGCCCAGCCAGGTGTTCAGCACGTCGTTGTTGCGCTGCGCGGCCGGCAGGGCGACGTACTGGTCCAGCCAGTAGGCCTGCAGCTGCTGGTCCATCTTCGCCACATAGCGGCGGTCCATCTGCTTCAGGCCGCCTTCCAGGGTCGGCAGGTCGCGCTGCTGGTAACCGACTTCGCGCTCGGCGTCCGGCTTGGTGCGCTCGATCGACAGGCGATACAGGCCGATGGCGGCGCTGACCGCCTGGGTGTTGTTGAACTGGCCGACGAACAGGTCACGCTCGCGGGTGGCCTTGCTGGTGTCCAGGTGCTTGACCAGCTGCGCGTGCGCGGCCAGTGCCGGCTTGCCGGCGGCGCCCTGCTTCTTCAGCCACGCCAGCACGGCGGCTTCTTCGGCCTGCTTCTGGCCGGCCGCGTCGATGCGCTTGAAGCCTTCCAGCTGGCCCGAGTAGTTCTTGGCCACGTTGTTCATGCTGGCGGCGGTCGCGGCGTACTTCACCTTGACGTCGGCATCAGCCTTGCCGGCCTCGTCGATCATCTTCAGCACCGCGTTGTAGTGGCGGGCGATGGTCGGGTAGGTCCAGCTGGCGGTTTCGTTGAACTCGCCGGCCAGCGCATAGCGGTTGGTGCGCCCCGGGTAGCCGGCCACCATCACGAAGTCACCGGCGCCCAGCGGCTGGTCGGTGAACTTCAGGAAGTGCTTGGGCTGGTACGGCACGTTGTCGGCCGAGAACGCCGCCGGCTTGCCGTCCTTGCCAACGTAGGCGCGGTAGAACGAGAAGTCACCGGTGTGGCGCGGCCACATCCAGTTGTCGACGTCGCCGCCGTACTTGCCGACGCTGCCCGGGGGCGCGTAGACCAGGCGCACGTCCTTGATTTCCATGTTGCGGAACAGGCGGTAGGTGTTGCCGCCGGAGAAGGTGTACAGGCGGCAGCGGAAGCCTTCTTCGGCTTCACAGGCGGCGACCTGGGCCTTGTCGAAGGCGTCCAGCGCGCGGCTGCGGGCCAGCGGGTCGTTGCCCGCCGCGGCAATCGCGGCCTTGGCCTGCGCGGTGACGTCGGTGATCTGGTCGAGCACGTAGACGCGGGCGTTCGGGCCGGCGCTCAGTTCATCGCTGTGCTTCGGGGCGTTGAAGCCGTCCTTGATCAGGTTCTTCTGCGCGGTCGAATTCAGCTGGATGGCGCCATAGGCGCAATGGTGGTTGGTTACCACCAGGCCCTGCGGCGAAACGAAGCTGGCGGTGCAGCCGCCGAGGGCGACCACCGCGCCCATCGGGTCGCCGGTGAGGTTGGACAGCTGCTCCGGGGACAGCTTCAGGCCGGCCTTCTGCAGCGGGCCGGCGATTTCCGGCAGCTGCTGCGGCACCCACATGCCTTCAGCGGCATGGGCGACCTGGGCCAGCCCGAGGCTGGCGACGATGGAGAATGCAAGCAGGTTCGAGCGCATGGAGCGGCCCCTGGTAGTGGAACCCTCGATTGTAGCCCGCCGCCCTGCCCCGGCCCGAACCCCGGAAGTCATGGGCCCCGGCTCGCCGGGCATGGCCCGGCGCTACCCGTACGATTTCCCGCTCCGGTAGCGCCGGGCCATGCCCGGCGAGCGCGGCGGCGCCGTTCGAAACGCCCGCTGGCGCACGCCTTTCGTTCCGCCAATGCACCCGCAGCGCAACATGGGAATTCCGCGCGGCACCCTATAATCCGCGCTTTCCCCCTGATGAGTTCCACCCCGATGGCGCAGCAAACGATGAAGGCCCTGGTCAAGCGCGAAGCGGCCAAGGGCATCTGGCTGGAAGAAGTTCCGGTTCCGACCCCGGGCCCGAACGAGGTCCTGATCAAGCTGGAGAAGACCGCGATCTGCGGCACCGACCTGCACATCTACCTGTGGGATGAGTGGAGCCAGCGCACCATCAAGCCGGGCCTGACCATCGGCCACGAGTTCGTCGGTCGCGTCGCCGCACTCGGCTCGGCCGTGACCGGCTACGAGATCGGCCAGCGCGTCTCGGCCGAAGGCCATATCGTCTGCGGCCACTGCCGCAACTGCCGTGGCGGCCGCCCGCACCTGTGCCCGAACACCGTCGGCATCGGCGTCAACGTCAACGGCGCCTTCGCCGAATACATGGTGATGCCGGCCAGCAACCTGTGGCCGATCCCGGACCAGATCCCGTCGGAGCTGGCTGCGTTCTTCGACCCGTATGGCAACGCCGCACACTGTGCGCTGGAATTCAATGTGATCGGCGAAGACGTGCTGATCACCGGTGCCGGCCCGATCGGCATCATCGCCGCCGGCATCTGCAAGCACATCGGCGCGCGCAACGTCGTGGTGACCGACGTCAACGACTTCCGCCTGAAGCTGGCCGCCGACATGGGTGCAACCCGGGTGGTCAACGTCGCCAACCAGTCGCTGAAGGACGTGATGAAGGAACTGCACATGGAGGGCTTCGACGTGGGCCTGGAAATGAGCGGCAACCCGCGCGCGTTCAACGACATGCTCGACTGCATGTACCACGGCGGCAAGATCGCCATGCTCGGCATCATGCCCAAGGGCGCCGGCTGCGACTGGGACAAGATCATCTTCAAGGGCCTGACCGTGCAGGGCATCTACGGCCGCAAGATGTACGAGACCTGGTACAAGATGACCCAGCTGGTGCTGTCCGGCTTCCCGCTCGGCAAGGTGATGACCCACCAGTTGCCGATCGACGACTTCCAGAAGGGCTTCGACCTGATGGAAGAAGGCAAGGCCGGCAAGGTCGTGCTCAGCTGGAATTGATCCTTCGCCGCGGGCGATGGGTGGGTGCCAAGCTTGCTCGGCACACCCTGGAATTGAAAAAGGCGCCCGATGGGCGCCTTTTTCGTAATGCGTGCCAGGCAAGCCTGGCACCTACCGTAACGCCTGCGGCGTTACTTGCCGACGGCCACGCTCAGCATCACCCGGCTGTGCGCCAGCTTGCCGGAGTTGTCGCGGCCGTTGCCATCGGTGCCGTAGTAGCCCAGGCCGACGTTGAACATGCCGAACTGGCGCGCGACGCCGACGTTCCAGTCGGTGTAGTCCTTGGCGATGCCGTCCTCGAAGGTGCTGCGACCGACGTTGGCATTCAGGGTAAAGTCCTTCGGCAGGCCCCAGCTGCCGCCCAGGCCGAAGTACCAGCCATCGGTGCTGCTGTTCCATACATCGTTGGTGTAGGCCACCGTCAGCTTGTAGGTGTCATCCAGCGTGGTGGTGGTGATCAGCTCGTTGTAGTTCTGGTGGCTGGACTTCAGGTAGGTGTAACGGTTCAGCAGCACATCGAAGTTGACGCGCTCGGTGACGTCCACGCCGTAGCCGATCAGGTAGTCGACCTCGGTCTTCGGGTCACCCGGACCAAAATCCACACCCGAACCCCACACGCCGGCGTACAGGCCAACCGGGCTGGTGTAGGTGAATCCGGCCTGCAGGGTCGGATCCTCATCGGTCTGCGACACACCACGGAACAGGTAGTCCGACACGGCGGTGACGTTCCAGCTGTACGGCGATTCGTTGTCCTGGGCGCTGGCGGCGAACGGCGCGAGGGTCAGGGCGGCGGCAATGGCGAGGCAGGCACGGGCGTGCTTCATGGGCGTCTCCGAGGGTGGCGGGGGCGGGAAGGGGGGAGCGGGCAACCGGCGCCAGACAGGCGCGGTTCACGAATTTTTAACCCGTTTGCTATTGCGATGCAACATGTGCCGCCCGTGGCGGTGCCCTGCCCGGCCCGGTTGATGGCCATCGTTGCCCGGTAGAATCACCGGTTTCCCCGTGCTGAGCCGTGCCCACGCCATGACCGACGCCTCCTCCGCCCTGACCCGCCACTACGCCGAGGAACTGGACGCCATCCGCGCCCAGGGCCTGTTCAAGTCCGAGCGGATCATCACCAGCCCGCAGTCGGCCGAGATCACCCTCGACGACGGCCGCAAGGTGCTGAACTTCTGTGCCAACAACTACCTGGGCCTGGCCGACCACCCGGACCTGATCCAGGCCGCCAAGGATGCGCTGGATACCCACGGCTTCGGCATGGCCTCGGTGCGCTTCATCTGCGGCACCCAGGACCTGCACAAGCAGCTGGAGAAGCAGATCGCCGACTTCTTCGGCAAGCAGGACACCATCCTGTACGCCGCCTGCTTCGATGCCAACGGCGGCCTGTTCGAGCCGCTGCTCGGCGAGAATGACGCGATCATTTCCGATGCACTGAACCACGCCTCGATCATCGACGGCGTGCGCCTGTGCAAGGCCAAGCGCTTCCGCTACGCCAACTGCGACATGGCCGACCTGGAAGCCCAGCTGCAGGCCGCCGATGCCGCCGGCTGCAAGACCAAGCTGATCACCACCGACGGCGTGTTCTCGATGGACGGCTTCATCGCCCCGCTGGACGAGATCACCGCACTGGCGAAGAAGTACAACGCGCTGGTGCACATCGATGAGTGCCACGCCACCGGCTTCCTCGGCGCCACCGGCCGTGGCTCGGCCGAAGTGAAGGGCGTGCTGGAGAAGATCGACATCATCACCGGTACCCTGGGCAAGGCCATGGGGGGTGCGCTGGGTGGCTTCACCTGCGCCAGCGCCGAGGTGATCGAACTGCTGCGCCAGCGTTCGCGCCCCTACCTGTTCTCCAACTCGCTGCCACCGCACGTGGTCGCCGCCGGCATCAAGGCGTTCGAGATGCTGGCCGCCGCCGATGACCTGCGCGACACCCTGGTGGAGAACACCCGCCACTTCCGCGAGAAGATGGTCGCCGCCGGTTTCGACGTGAAGCCGGGCGTGCATCCGATCAGCCCGGTGATGCTGTACGACGCACCGCTGGCACAGAAGTTCGCCGAGCGCCTGCTGGAAGAAGGCATCTACGCGATCGGCTTCTTCTTCCCGGTGGTGCCCAAGGGCCAGGCCCGCATCCGCACCCAGATCAGTGCCGCGCACACCCGCGAACAGCTGGACCGCGCGATCGATGCGTTCACCCGCATCGGTGTCGAGCTGGGCGTGATCAAGGGCTGATCGCGCCGGGGCCGGATCCCCACGGGTAGCGCCGGGCCATGCCCGGCGGTTTCCCGATAGCCGGGCCATGCGCTCGCAGGGCACGGCCCGGCGCTACCGAAATGACGCGCGACGCGCGTCATTTCTTTTTCTTCTTGCCCTTCGGTTCGTCCTTGCTGGCCACCACCACCAGCTTGGCGGCAGCGTCCTGGCCGTTGCCCTTGGCAACGCGGATGCCGTTGGCCTTCATCCAGGCGTCAAATTCATCGGCGGTCATCTTCTTGTCGCCGTTGCTCATCAGGAAGCGATAGCTGCCGCGACCATCCAGTTCCGGGGTCTTCACTTCCACCACCGGGGTCTCGGCCGGCGTTTCCGCCTTGGCCACTTTCTTGTGGCCGCCGCACGCGGTCAGCAGCACCATCGGCAGCAGCAGGCCTGCGCAGCGCAGGGTTTGATTGAGGGTCGGGTGGTACATGGGCAGGCTCCGTTCGGGAAATTCAACAACCAGGCGCCCCCTACGCCTGGAACGGTGGCCGGCAGCTGCCGGCCGCGGGCGATGATCAGCCCGGTGCAGCGGCCCCCAGCCGCTGCTGGTCACTGACCTCCAGCACCCGCCACTGGCCCTTGCCGAGATCGCCGAGTTGCAGCCCACCGATCGCGACCCGGACCAGGCGCAGCACCTGCAGGTCGAAGGCCGCCAACAGGCGGCGGATGTGGCGGTTGCGGCCCTCGTCGAGAACCACCTCCAGCCACGCGGTCTTGTCACCACTGCGCAGCACGCGCGCGGCCTGGGCGACGAGGAACTCGCCTTCGTCCTCGACACCGGCGCGCAGCGCAGCCAGGGTGTCCTCGTCGGGCAGGCGGTCCACCTGCACGTGGTAGGTCTTCTGCGGGCCGGTTTCCGGATCGGTCAGGCGCGCGGCCCACTGCGGATCGTTGCTGAACAGCAACAGCCCCTCGCTGGCCTTGTCCAGCCGCCCGACCGGTGCGATCCACGGCAGGCCTGCGCCATCGAAGCAGCGATAGACGGTGTCGCGGCCACGTTCGTCCTGCACGGTTGTCACCACCCCGCGCGGCTTGTTGAGCATCAGGTACAGGCGCTGCGGCGCGCCCAACGGCTGGCCGTCGACCTCGATCGGCGGCGCCGGCTGTGCAATGGGAAACTCGGGGTCACGGACGATGCGCCCGGACACGCGTACGCGGCCATCGGCGATCCAGCGCGCGGCTTCGCTGCGCGAGCACACGCCGGCCTTGGACAGCACGCGCGCCAGGCCATGACGGACACCGGCGGCTGCGGCAGCGGGCGTCGCACGCCCACGCGGTGCGTGGGAGCGGGCGGCGGGGGCGGCAGGTGGGCGGCGCGTGCGCAAGCCTCTGCTCCCCGCAGCGCTTACTTCTTGTCGACCGGCTTGGTCTCAGCCGGTGCTTCGGCCGGAGCCGGGGTGGTGGCCGGAGCCGGACGCGCCTTGACCACGCGCACGCCGCGCGCCTTCATCCAGGCGTCGAACTCTTCGGCGGTCATGCGCTTGCCGTTCTGGCTCATGTCGAAGCGCCAGGGCGTGTTGTCGAATTCGGTCTGCGGCTTGTAGGCCGCCGGATCGTTCGGCTTCACCGCCGGTGCGCTCGGAATGGCCTTGGCGATGTTCTGGCAGCCGTCGATGCGCAGGCGCTGCAGCACCTGGTCCAGCGACTGCGACGGATCGTAGTTGCTGCTCAGCACACCGGCCGGCATGCCCAGCTGGTTGCCACGGATGTACAACTCGTCGGCCACCGGCGCGATGGTCGTGGCCGGCAACGGCAGCGGCGAGGCGCTGGCGTTGACCGAGCAATCGACCGCAGCGTGGGCGGCGGGAACCAGGGCCAGCGCCAGGAAGGCGGCCGATGCAGAGCGCAGCATGAGGGGCATCCACGAAAGGAAGTGACGCGGCGAGTTTAGCAATGCCGCGACAGCTTTCAAGCGCCACTTTCAATGAATACGGCAACTCATTGGTTTTACGGACAAAAACCCGACGAACGGTTGCTCCCGCACCCAGCACTACCTGGATTCCGGACCCCAGAAACAACAAGACCCGGCCGAAGCCGGGTCCTGCTGTGTCCTGCGGGCAGAGCGTCAGAACTTAGTTCTGGACGTTCAGCTCGGTACGACGGTTCTTGGCGCGACCTTCCGGGTTGTCCGAACCATCCGGGTTGGTGTTCGGAGCAATCGGACGGCTCTCGCCGTAGCCGATCGGGCCGACCAGGCGACCGGCGTCAACGCCGTTCTTGGTCAGGTAGTTGTACACGGCGGTAGCACGACGCTCCGACAGCTTCTGGTTGTAAGCGTCGGTACCCTTCGAGTCGGTGTGACCGGCGACTTCAACGCGCAGATCCGGGTAACGCTTCAGGATCTCGGTGGCTTCGCTCAGGATCGCCACGGCGTCCGGACGCAGGTTCGACTTGTCGAAGTCGAAGTTCACGCCCTTCAGGTCGATGGAGACCGGCACCGGGCAACCGTCCGGACCGATGGTCTGACCCGGCTGCGAGTTCGGGCACTTGTCGTCGCAGTTGTTGACGCCGTCACCGTCGTCATCCAGATCGGCGCAGCTCGGGGCAACCGGAGCCGGGGCCGGAGCAGCCGCGACCGGAGCCGGGCCCAGCGGGATCACGACGCCGACCGAAGCCAGCACGTCGCCGAACCAGCTTTCATCGTTGCCGGCACGCTTCGGGTTCACGCTCTGGTCGTCGAAATCAGCGCGGTAGGCGACTTCGGCACGGACAGCAACGCGCTTCTCGAAGGTGGTCTGCAGACCGACGCCGACCTTGGCGGCAAAGTTGCCGTCCTTGCGGTCAGCCAGGCCACCGCTGATCGGGTTGTACTCTTCTTCCGACTTCTGGTAGCCCAGGCCGGCCAGCAGGTACGGGTTCCAGCCGCGGCCTTCCTTGATGAAGTGGCGACGCAGGTCCAGCGAGACGCCGTACTGCGACCAGTTCATGTCCTTGTTGGCGTCGAAGTTCGGGTTCTGATAGTTCAGCTCACCGTCCAGCGACCAGTTCGGGCTGATGAACTTGCCCAGGCCCAGGGTGACGAACGGGGCGTCATTGGTCAGGCGGTCGCTGTCCTGGAAGTTGAAGCCGGCCGAACCGGTCAGGTACCAGCGGTCATCGAACTCCTGCGCGGACGCAGCCTGGGCGAAAGCCAGACCACCCAGCAGCGCGGCAGTAAGGATCTTCTTGTTCATTGAGTACAGCTCCTATTTCGGGGGTATGAAACCGGTAGAGGCATGGGCCAGCACTAGTGCGTCGATGTTCGACAGCCGATTCAGCACGCCACCGCCGCGAACATTATGCTCAGGCGGGTGAAGGTCATGTTAACAGTCCCGTAACATGTGAAGTGTTGTGCCCGACCCTCCACCGGTCCGACGTTGAAACCCTATACAGGATGATGAAAAACCGCAAGACCCTCACGCCGCAAGGGTTTGACGGGGTTTAGGTGCGGAATACGACATATTGCGCAACAGGTTGCTCCACGCGATTCAGCGCATCTGCTGAAACGTGAGGAACTCTATGATGGAGCCACGAACCCAGCCGGAGCCGAGATGAAAGCCGTCGCCCTGAGTCGTGAATCCGCCCCCGCCCTCTGCGATATCCACCTGCCTCCGCCGCTGCCTCCGGGTGGCCGCGACCTGCTGATCCGGGTCGAGGCCGTCTCGGTGAATCCGGTCGACGGCAAGCAGCGGGCGGCCACCGATCCGGCCACGCTCGAAGCACCCCGCGTGCTCGGCTGGGACGCCGCCGGCGTGGTCGAAGCGATCGGCGAGGACGCCAGCCTGTTCGCGTCCGGCGACGAGGTCTACTACGCCGGTGATGTCACCCGCCCGGGCTGCAATGCGCAGTTCCATCTTGTGGACGAACGCCTGGTAGCACGCAAGCCGACCACGCTCGACTTCGCCGAAGCGGCCGCCCTGCCACTGACCACGCTGACCGCATGGGAACTGCTGTTCCAGCGCATGCCATTGCAGCTGGATGACCGCCGCCATGCCGGCCAGCACCTGCTGGTGATCGGCGGAGCAGGCGGCGTTGGATCGATGGCGATCCAGCTGGGCCGGCATGCAGGATTCGAGGTGATCGCCACCGCCTCGCGCGAGTCGTCGATCGACTGGTGCCGGCGGATGGGTGCCCAGCATGTGATCGACCACCGGCAGCCGCTGCTGCCCCAGCTGCAGGCAGTGGGCATCGACTCAGTACAGGTTGCCCTCAACCTGGCCGACACCGACCATTACTGGGATGCATTGGGCCAGCTGCTGGCGCCACAGGGCCATGTCGGCCTCATCGTCGAACCGCGCGGTGCGCTGCGCATCGGTGATCCCTACAAGGCCAAGTGCATCGGCATCCACTGGGAATTCATGTTCGCGCGTTCGCGCTTCGCCACTGCAGACCGCATCGAACAGCACCGCATCCTCAGCCGCGCGGCCAGCATGATCGACGCTGGCCAGCTGCGTGGCACCCTCAGCGAGACGCTGGGCACGATCAATGCGGCGAATCTGGACATCGCGCATCAGCGCCTGGCCAGCGGACGCACGGTCGGCAAGCTGGCGCTGGCGGGCTGGGGCGATTGAGCCAGGCTGGAACGCCGGTGTAGAGCCGAGCCCATGCCCGGCTGCTTTGCCTGGCATCGCCAGCCGAGCATGGGCTCGGCTCTACAGGTTCCGCCTGTGGCGGCGGATTGGTCGGCATCTGTATCTATGGCGACTGATGAATCGGGATTACGGTGGAAACAGATCCCCCTCTCCCCGAGCGCCGCCATGCCCACCGCCCTGCCCCTGCGTCTGCTGCAACTGATCATCGGCCTGTTCCTGTATGGCTTCGGCGCCTCGCTGATGATCCGTGCAGCGATCGGCGTGGCCCCGTGGGACGTGTTGTCGCAGGGCATCGCCACACAGACACCGCTGTCGTTCGGCCTGGCCACCAATGTGATCGGCGCGCTGGTGCTGCTGCTCTGGTGGCCATTGCGACAGAAGCCGGGCGTCGGCACCGTGCTCAACGTGATGCTGATCGGCCCGTCCGCGCAGTTCGGCCTGTGGCTTCTCCCCCCGGCGGTCGGCCTTGGCTGGCAGCTGGCGATGTTCTGCGCCGGCATGCTGCTGGTCGCCCTGGCCACCGGCCTTTACATCGGCGCCAAGCTGGGGCCCGGCCCGCGCGACGGCCTGATGACCGGCCTGCACGCCCGCACCGGCTGGCCGATCTGGAAGGTACGCAGCCTGATCGAGGGCAGCGTGCTGCTGCTGGGCTGGTGGCTCGGCGGCAACGTCGGTGTCGGCACCCTCGCCTTCGCCCTGCTGATCGGCCCAATGTGCGGGATAACGCTGGGCTGGTTCGGGATTGGCCGGCCGCTGCCGGCGGGCAGCGCCGGGCCACGCCCGGCGAGCGCGCAGCGCGGCCACGGGTAGCCGCGTCGCCGGCCATGGCCCGGCGCTACCGATTCGCCAGCCCCTTGCCCCGGCCGCCGTTTCCCGGCACGCTTCGCGCTTCCGTACGCAAGCGTATCGACCATGTCGCCAGCCAACGAAAGCGCCTATCCCCATCTGTTCGCCCCGCTGGACCTGGGGTTCACCCAGCTGCGCAATCGCGTGCTGATGGGTTCGATGCACACCGGCCTGGAAGATCGCGCCCGCGACTTCCCGCGCCTGGCAGCCTATTTCGCCGAGCGCGCCGAGGGCGGTGTCGGCCTGATCGTCACCGGCGGCTTCGCGCCCAACGTGGTGGGCTGGCTGAAGCCATTCGGCGGCAAGCTGTCCTGGCCCTGGGAAGTACGCCCGCACCGGCAACTCACCGCCGCCGCACACCAGCATGGTGCGAAGATCTGCCTGCAGTTGCTGCATGCCGGCCGCTATGCCTACCACCCCCTGTCGGTGGCACCGTCGAAGCTGAAGGCGCCGATCAATCCGTTCACCCCGCGTGCGCTGTCGGCCAGCGGCGTCGAGCGGCATATCGCCGACTACGCGCGCAGCGCAAAGCTGGCCCGCGAAGCCGGCTACGACGGCGTCGAAGTGATGGGCTCGGAGGGCTACCTCATCAACGAGTTCATCGCCCCGCGCACCAACAAGCGCTCCGACCGCTGGGGTGGCGACGCCAACCAACGCATGCGCTTTGCGGTGGAGATCGTGCGCCGCATCCGCGAGGCCTGCGGGCCGGACTTCATCATCATCTACCGCCTGTCGCTGGTGGACCTGGTGGAAGACGGCAGCAACTGGGAAGAGATCGTGCAGCAGGCGCAGGCCATCGAGGCCGCCGGCGCGACGATCATCAATTCCGGCATCGGCTGGCACGAGGCGCGCATCCCGACCATCGCCACCTCGGTGCCGCGCGCGGCCTTTGCCGGCGTCACCGCCAAGCTCAAGCCGCATGTGAAGGTGCCGCTGGTGGCAACCAACCGCATCAACATGCCCGAGGTCGCCGAGCGCATCCTGGCCGATGGCGGTGCCGACATGGTGTCGCTGGCGCGCCCGCTGCTGGCCGACCCGCAGTGGCCGAACAAGGCCCGAGCCGGCCGCCCCGAGGCGATCAACACCTGCATCGCCTGCAACCAGGCCTGCCTGGACCACGTGTTCGAGAACAAGCTGGCCAGCTGCCTGATCAATCCGCGGGCCGCACACGAGACCGAGCTGGTCTACCACCCTGCTGCCACGCCGAAAAAGGTTGCGGTGGTCGGCGCCGGCCCGGCCGGCCTGGCCTGCGCCACGGTAGCCGCCGAGCGCGGCCACCAGGTCACCCTGTTCGATGCCAACGACGAGATCGGTGGCCAGTTCAACGTGGCCAAGCGCATCCCCGGCAAGGAAGAGTTCCACGAGACCCTGCGCTACTTCCGCCACAAGCTGGCTGAAACCGGCGTGCAGCTGCGCCTTGGCACGCGAGCGGATGCGGCCAGCCTGGCCGGCTTCGACGAGGTGGTGCTGGCCACCGGCATCACCCCGCGCAAGGTCGACTTCCCCGGTGCCGACCACGCCAAGGTGGTCAGCTACCTGGACGTGCTGCTGGGCCGGGTCACGGTGGGCGCCAATGCAGCGATCATCGGCGCCGGCGGCATCGGCTTCGATGTCGGCGAGTTCCTCAGCCACGCCGGTGAGTCCCCCTCGCTGGACCCACAGCGCTGGATGGCCGAATGGGGCGTGGACAGTACCTTCGAGACCCGCGGCTCCCTGGCGCGGGCGCAGGCCGAGGCCTCGCCGCGCCGGCTGTGGCTGCTGCAGCGCAGCCCGGGCAAGCCCGGTGCGCGGCTGGGCAAGACCACCGGCTGGATCCATCGCGCCACGCTGAAAGCCAAGGGCGTGCGCATGCTCGGCGGCGTCGAGTACCTGGGTGTTGACGATGAAGGCCTGCGCATCCGCGTTGAGGGCAGCGAACAGCTGCTGCCGGTCGATCAGGTGGTGATCTGCGCCGGGCAGGAACCGAATCGTGCGCTGCAGGCGGAGCTGCAGGCCGCTGGCATCAGCGCGACGTTGATCGGTGGCGCCGATGTGGCCGCAGAACTGGATGCAAAACGGGCCATCGACCAGGGCAGTCGGGTCGCCGCCGCGCTCTGATGAGTGCCTGAATGGGGGACGGAATGTGATTTCCGTCACCCCTCCCGAACCTGAATGTCAAGCCGGGCGGTTCACGATGCGTTCGGCTATCCCCCCCTACCTTGCGCCATCTTCCGCTCACCAGCCAGTTTCCGGTGAGCCGGTGCGGCCCCCTCGATCGGTACTGATCGTTTCTTTTGGGGCCGCCCACGGGGCGGCCCCGATGGCCGCCTCCCCATGACGCCAAGTCGTACCCCGCGTCCTGTCGCCCCGCGACCGGAAGTGGAGAGTGCGGCCCATACGGAGCAAGGAGTTATATGAAACTGGCCTGGATTCTCTGGCTGTCGCAGTTGTTGCCGCAGCCGGCCGCTGATTCATTGTGTTTGAGCACCACCGTTTACCTGGAAGCCCGCGACCAGACCCTGCGCGGCCAGCAGGCCGTTGCCGAGGTCGCCCTGCGCCGTCTCGACAGTGGCCTGTGGGGCGACTCGATGTGCCAGGTGGTCACCGCGCGCAAGCAGTTCGCACCAACCATCGTCTCCCCCGGCACCCAGCTGGGCAACGACGCAGCCTGGAGCGAGGCGATGAACGTGGCCTTCGACGCCGAGCGCAACTGGGCGCTGCCGGCCGGCGAGCGCCGCGAGATCGTGCCCGGTGCCAGCCACTTCGCCGCGTTGTCCATCGCCAGCCCGAACTGGCGCAACGCCTACCAGGTGGCCACCATCGGCGATCACACCTTCTATAAGGTGCAGAACCTCAAGCCGCGGCAGTCGTAACGATCCGTGCTGGCGGCAGCGTTGCCGCCCGCCGGCAGGCTCTGGGATAGTGGGCGTTTCCCGCCCGCATCACCTGGAGTTCCCATGAAGCTGTACAGCAAGCCCGGTGCCTGTTCCACCGCCGACCACATCGCCCTGCAGTGGACCGGCCAGCCGTTCGAGGTCGAACTGCTGAACAAGGACACCCTGAAGGGTCCGGAATTCCTCAAGATCAATCCGGCCGGCGCGGTGCCCGCGCTGGTCGATGGCGACTTCGTGCTGCTGCAGAACGCCGCGATCATGGGCTATATCGCCGACACCTATCCGCAGGCCGGCCTCGGCGGTGATGGCAGCCCGCGACAGCGTGCCGAAGCCACCCGCTGGCTGGCCTTCGTCAATTCCGACGTGCACCCGGCCTTCTCGCCGCTGTTCGCACCGGGCAAGTTCATCGCCGACGAAAGCCAGTTCGATGCAATCCGCGCCGCCGCACACAAGCGCCTGCGTGGCCTGTTCGAGACCGCCGACAAGCAGCTGGCCGACAAGCCGTGGCTGGCCGGCTTCCGCAGTTTCGCCGACCCGTACTTCTACATCACCCTGCGCTGGGCCGCCGGCACCAAGGTCGACCTGTCCGGCCTGGACAACCTGGCCGCCTACAAGGCACGCATGGACGCCGATGCCGGTGTGCAGGCCGCGCTGAAGGCCGAAGGCCTGGCCTGAGGATGCCCCGGGTCAGGGTCGTTCGCGTGGCGAACGGATCTGCCCCCGCGGCCCGCAGAACGCGGGGTCGGATCCGCCTGCACCGCAGGCGGCTCTGACCCCATCAGCTCCATCGTCACACTCAGCCGATCTGGCGGATCACTTCACCGTTGGCGTCGCGCAGGTAGGTTGGCACTACTTCGACGCGCAGCGCTCCCGCCACCGGGTAGATGCCACGTTCGGCACGCACGCCTGCCAGGGCCTGCAGCCCCGTCTCGTCCAGGGCCCAGCGCGCGCTGTCGGCCGACACTTCGCCCACGTCACCGCGCCCGGCTGGAATGAACTCCCACTGCCGCTCGCGGCTGGCCAGTTCCAGCGACTTTCCGTGGCGCAGGCGCAGCGGCAGCAGTTCGCAGACGCTGGCGACCTGGCCCGCGCCGAGCACCAGGGTGGTGACGCCGGCCTCCTGCCGCCAGTCCAACGTCTCGATGAACAGCATGCCGGTGCTGGAGCCCTCGCGCTCGCTGCCGGCCTGCACCTGGGCTGCCAGTGCCGGATCCTCCAGCAGGTTGCGACGGTGCAGATCACTGATCCACAGCGGCATCGCCGGCTGCAGCGCCTGCAGCACACCGCGCGTCGACCAGCGCTTGACCGCCTCCATCTCTTCGTCGGTCAGGCCGACCAGTTGCAGGAACTGCAGGTGACCATTGGCGGTGTCGCGCGCAGGCAACTGCGGATCGGCAATGAAGGCCAGGTGGCACAGGCGCGTGTCGGTCTCCAGCGCGATCGGGCCGTTGGCATTCAGATGGTGACCATCCTCGAACACGTTGCCGCTGCCAAACACGTAGCGCGCCAGGTTCTGCAGCAGGTTCATCGGCCACACCGGCGGCGTGCTGCCGGCGTGTTCACCGGCTTCGGCAGCGAGGCGGAAAGTCAGCTCGAAACCATAGCCGCTGGCGGCGGCATCACTGCTCTCCTTGGTGTACAGCTCGGAGAAGCCGTAGGTGATGTAGTGCCAGTGCGGCACCGGCGCATCCACCCAGTACACGCTGATGCCATCCAGCGGGTCCTGGCCACCGAGCGTGTAAGGCAGCGCGGTGCCGAAATGACGCGGCTCCTGCCCGGCATACAGGGGCGCCAGCGCCGCATTGATCGCGTCCCAGCCGGGGGTATCGGTGTCGTCGTGGTCGTCCTGCACGCGGGACTCCTTGTGGGGAAGTGAACCGATCACTTTACGCGGTGAGTCAGGCCTGCACGACCTCATTGCCAGCGTTCACCACCGCCGCCTGGGTTTCCTGCCACCAGCGCTGCGCCAGCGCCGGGCTGCGCGCCTTTCCCACCGCGGCCAGCAGCTCCGGGCACAGGCGTTCCAACGCCAGTGCATCGGTGCAGCGTTCAATCTTCAACTGCATGAAGTAGCCCTTCAGGCCGAGGTGGCGCCGCACCGCCTCGCTCATCGCGTCGTACAACTGCTGGTACAACGCCGGATCCTGTTCGCGGCCGGTGCTGATTCCACGTGCCGGTGCCACCTCGGCATTGCCACCGATCACTTCGATCAGGCCCTGCGCTTCCAGCTGCTCCAGTGCATCGGCCGGTGCGCGCAGGCCTTCGAACAGGCCGCGCAGTTCGGTGTCGTCGCGATGGCCATCGACCATCAGCAGGATCGAGCGCAGTGCTGCCGGCAGGCGCCGGCCACGGTCTTCGATTTCCTGACGGCCAGCAGCCGTCTTGGCGTGCAGCAATGCCATTGCATCCCCCCAATCCTTGATGCGCTTCACCTGCGCGCCCTGGCGGGCGCGCTCCCCTGGGGCCGAGCTTAGCGCACCGGTTGCCGGGAGGAAGCTGCGGTGCAGCAACACCCTCCTCTGTAGAGCCGAGCCCATGTTCGGCTGCTTTGGCGAGGCATGCGGAGCCGAGCATCGGCTCGGCTCTACAGAAGCAGGTCAGCGCCCCAGCGCCCGGCGGATCTCCTCCAGCGCGCTGGGATCATCCAGCGTCGACAGGTCGCCCGGATCACGCTGTTCGGCCAGCGCCTGCAGCGAGCGCCGCAACAACTTGCCCGACCGGGTCTTGGGCAGTGCGTTGACCACATGCACATGCGCCGGGCGCGCGACCGCGCCGAGCGAGGTGGTCACCGTGGCCATCATCTCCGCCACCACCGGCGCCGGATCCTCACCGTTGAGCCCCTGCTTGAGGGTGACGAACACCAGCGGCACCTGCCCCTTCAACTCGTCCTTGACCCCGATCACCGCCGCCTCGGCCACGCGCGGATGGCTGGAAATGGCTTCCTCGATCTCACGCGTGCCGAGGCGATGCCCGGCCACGTTGATCACATCATCAGTGCGCCCCAGGATGAAGGTGTAGCCATCGTCGTCGCGGATCGCCCAGTCCAGCGAGCTGTACAACAGTTCCTTGAAGTGGCTGAAGTAGCTCTGCAGGAAGCGGCTGTCATCGTTCCACACGGTGCTCATGCAACCCGGCGGCAACGGTGGCGACACCACCAGCACGCCCTTCTGCCCCGGCGCGACCTCCTCGCCGGTGTTCTCGTCGATCACCTTCATCCGGTAACCGAGATTGGGGAAACCGGGCGAACCGAAGCGCACCGGCTTCATTTCCAGGCCCGGCAGCAGGGTCAGCGCCGGCCAGCCGGTTTCGGTCTGCCAGTAGTTGTCGATGATCGGCTTGCCCAGCGCCTCACTGATCCAGTGCGCGGTGGGTTCGTCCAGTGGCTCGCCGGCCAGGAACAGGTACTTCAGTGCGCCCAGGTCATGCCGGTGGATGAAGTCCGCGTCGTGCTTCTTCAGCACCCGGATGGCGGTAGGCGAAGAGAACATCGTACGCACGTTGTACTGCTCGCACAGCGCCCACCAGATGCCCGGATCGGGATTGGTCGGCAGCCCTTCGTACAGCAGCGAGGTGCAGCCACCGATCAGCGGACCGTAGACGTTGTAGGAATGGCCGACGGCCCAGCCGACATCGGAGGTGGAGAACATCACCTGCCCTGGCTTGCAGTCGAACACGGTTTCCATCGACTGCGCCATCGCCACCGCATAGCCACCGACATCACGCTGCACGCCCTTCGGCTTGCCGGTGGTGCCGGAGGTATACAGCAGGTAACTCGGCTCACTCGCTTCCAGCCACTGCACCGGTACATCGACCTCACCGATCTGCGCGCGCAGCGTGGCGTACTCCACGTCACGGCCCGGCACGCGCGGTTCGGCTGCGTCCAGTCCGCGCGACACGATCAGCACGTGCGGTGGTGGCGAGGCTGCTTCGGCGCAGGCGGCGTCGACCATCGGCTTGTACGGAATCAGCTTGCCACCGCGCATGCCGGCATCGGCCGCGATCAGCAGCTTGGGCTTGGCGTCGTCGATGCGCAGCGCCAGGTTGTGCGCGGCGAAGCCACCGAACACGACCGAGTGCACCGCACCGATGCGCGCGCAGGCCAGCATCGCGAACACGGCTTCGGCCATGTTCGGCATGTAGATCACCACGCGGTCGCCGTGGCCGACACCGAGGTGCTTGAGCACTGCGGCGAAGTCGTTCACTTCGCGATACAGCTGGCGATAGGTGATCTCGCGTGTGCTGTTGGTCTCGGTGGAAATGGCGACAAGCGCAAGCTGGTCGGCGCGCTCGGCCAGGTGGCGGTCCACGGCGTTGTAGCAGAGATTGGTTTCGCCGCCGACGAACCAGCGCCGGAATGGCGGGTTGCTGTAGTCGAGCACCTGCTGCGGCGGTTTGTGCCAATGGATGCGCTTGGCTTCCTCGCCCCAGAAGGCCTCCGGCTCGTCGATCGAGCGACGGTAGGTTTCCTCGTAGTTCATGACGCAGCCCTCCCAGACAAAGTCATGGGTTCGAGGATAGTCCGGCGCTGCCGCGCGGGCCGCCCTACCTTGGTAGGGGGTGGGTTTGTTCTGCAGGGCTTTGCAGCCCTGCACCCGCAGAAGCCGAAGCAACAGCAGAAGCGGGTTTCCTGAGGGTTGGCGGGGTGGGTCCGGTGGCGGGAGACGCCGTAAACCCGTCCATGGGGGCTTGGCCGCGGCATCCATGCCGCGGACACTCCCGCCACCGGACCCACCCCGCCTTCGACAGTTTTCTGCGATCTGTCGGTACGACATATTGCGCTGGTGGGTGTCGACCTTGGTCGACACGGTAGATCCACGCCATGCGTGGATGAGTCATTCGATATCTGAAAGAAAAATCGTGTCGACCAAGGTCGACACCTACCAACAGCCACGCAGAAAAACAGCCACAGTCGCCAACAGCCGCAGCAACCTGTCGAAGGCGGGGCGGTGTCGGAGTGCGGGGTGTCAGCCGCATGGATGCGGCTGCCAAGCCTACAGGGAAGTACTTGCGGCGCCCCCGCACTCCGACACCGTCCCGCCAACCCACGGATAGCCCGCCTTTGACGTTGACGTTGCTCTGGCTCGTAGCAGGTGCAGGGCTGCAAGCCCTGCCGACCCCCTAGAACGGAGCCGCGGACTCGAACGCGAGCGCTTCGCCCGTCACCGGGTGGGTGAACCGCAGGCTGCGCGCATGCAGATGCACGCGTTGCGCCGGTGCCGCGTCATACAGCACGTCGCCGACGATGGGATGGCCGAGGCTGGCCATGTGCAGGCGCAGCTGATGGCTGCGGCCAGTGATCGGTTCCAGCGCCACGCGCGTGCGCTGCGCTTCAGCATCACGGGCCAGCACGCGCCAACGCGTCAGCGCCGGCTTGCCGCGCTCATGGTCGATCATCTGCTTCGGCCGGTTCGGCCAGTCCACGATCAATGGCAGGTCCACTTCGCCGGCATCGCCCTCAAGCAGGCCCTGCACGACGGCTTCGTAGCACTTGCCAACCTGGCGCTGCTCGAAATGCATCGACAACGCCGCCTGCATGTCCTTGCCACGCGCATGCAGCAGCAGGCCGGAAGTCACCTGGTCCAGCCGGTGCACGGTCAAGGCATCCGGATACAGCGCCTGCAGGCGCGCGACCACACAGTCCTGGTTCTCGGCGCTGCGGCCAGGCACGGACAGCAGGCCGGCCGGCTTCTCGGCCACCAGCAGCGCGTCATCGATGTAATGCAGGTGGATCATGTGGTTCCAGGAATTCCAAACAAAAACGGGGAAGCCGAAGCCTCCCCGTTTTCTGCGGACCGACCAACGGTCGGTACCCACCTTGATGGAAGAGGTACCGGCTCGAGCCGGTACCGCCTGCATCAGCCCAGCAGGTGGGCGACGCCGGCGCGCTCTTCTTCCAGCTCGGCCAGGGTCTTGTCGATGTACTTCTGGCTGAAATCGTCGATCGGCAGATCCTTCACCAGGGTGTACTTGCCGTTCTCGGTGGTCACCGCGAAGCCGAAGATCACGCCTTCCGGAATGCCGTAGGAACCGTCGGACGGCACGCCCATGGTGACCCACTTGCCGTTGCTGCCCAGCACCCAGTCACGCACGTGGTCGATGGCTGCGTTGGCGGCCGAAGCAGCCGAGGACGAGCCACGGGCTTCGATGATCGCCGCGCCGCGCTTGCCGACGGTCGGGATGAAGGTGTTGGCGTTCCACTCCTGGTCGTTGATCGCATCGGCGATCGACGCACCATCGGCGGTGGCGAAACGGTAGTCCGGGTACATGGTCGGGCTGTGGTTGCCCCACACCACCAGCTTCTCCATGCCACCGACCGGCTTGCCGAGCTTGGTCGACAGCTGGCTCAGCGCGCGGTTGTGGTCCAGGCGCAGCATAGCGGTGAAGTTTTCCGGCTTCAGGTCCGGGGCCGACTTCATGGCGATGTAGGCGTTGGTGTTGGCCGGGTTGCCGACCACCAGCACCTTCACGTCACGGCTGGCGACCTTGTTCAGCGCCGCGCCCTGCGCGGTGAAGATCTTGGCGTTTTCCAGCAGCAGGTCCTTGCGCTCCATGCCCGGACCGCGCGGACGCGCGCCGACCAGCAGAGCGATGTCGGCGTCCTTGAACGCGACTTCGGCGTCATCGGTGCCGACCATGCCGGCCAGCAGCGGGAAGGCGCAGTCTTCCAGCTCCATCATCACGCCCTTCAGGGCGGCCTGGGCCTTGTCGACCGGCAGTTCCAGCAGCTGCAGGATGACCGGCTGGTCCTTGCCCAGCATTTCGCCGGAGGCGATGCGGAACAGCAGGGCATAACCGATCTGGCCGGCGGCGCCGGTCACGGCAACACGAACGGGTGCTTTCATGGGGGTTTCCTCTTGCTTGCAAGCGTTTGATGGGACGCCGCGGGCGGAGCCACGCAGGCCTGGCGGGCGGCGGAGAACAGGGAAACGGCCACCCGTGGGTGGCCGTTTCAAAGGGGGATCAGGCGGCGAGGTGCTTGTTCCACTCGGCGACGCGGTCGGCCTGGGCGGCCAGCACGGCGTCGACGTCGCCTTCCAGGGTGATCGAATGGATCACGTCACCCTGCTTGACCGAATCGACGATGGCCTGGCCTTCCAGGACCTTGCCGAAGACGGTGTGGCGGCCGTCCAGCCAGTCGGTCTTGATGTGGGTGATGAAGAACTGGCTGCCGTTGGTGTTCGGGCCGGCGTTGGCCATCGACAGCGAGCCGACCTCGTGCTTCACGCCATTCTTCTCGTCTTCGAACTTGTAGCCCGGGCCGCCGGTGCCACGACCCTGCGGGCAGCCGCCCTGGATCATGAAGTCGGCGATCACGCGGTGGAAGATCAGGCCGTCATAGAAGCCGTGCTTGACCAGGTTCACGAAATTGGCCACGGTCAGCGGCGCCTTGTCGGCGAACAGCTCGACCTTGATCGGGCCCTGGGTGGTGTCGAAAGTGGCGATGAGGGACATGAAGATCCTTGATGCAGAGGGGAACGCGTCTAGCCACCTAGTTTACACCTGCCTCGTGGCGGCGGCGGCTTCGACCATCGGTGAAGAACCCGGCTTCAGCCCGCGGATGGGAAGCCCGGTCTCCGGGCCCTGGCGGCCCTGGCCCACGCGGCGGACAGCCAGCTGAATGGGCCCCGTGACGGGTGTGAAATCCACCTTTTCGCGAATCGTCAAGTTCGACGTATAATGTTGGACTTCTTTTTCCAAATCCGGCGCCGACTGGCCCCCTTTCGTATGTCCATCGAAAATCTTCGCAACATCGCCATCGTCGCCCACGTCGACCATGGCAAGACCACCCTGGTCGACCAGCTGCTGAAGCAGTCCGGCACCCTGTCCGAGCGTACCGTCCTCGCCGAGCGCGTGATGGACAGCAACGACCAGGAAAAGGAACGCGGCATCACCATCCTGGCCAAGAACACCGCCATCACCTGGGAAGACAAGAAGACCGGCATCAAGAACCGGATCAACATCGTCGACACCCCCGGCCACGCCGACTTCGGTGGCGAGGTCGAGCGCGTGCTGTCGATGGTCGACACCGTGCTGATCCTGGTCGATGCGATGGACGGCCCGATGCCGCAGACCCGCTTCGTGACCCAGAAGGCCTTCGCGATGGGCTTCAAGCCGATCGTCGTGGTCAACAAGGTCGACCGTCCGGGCGCCCGTCCGGAATGGGTGATCGACCAGGTCTTCGACCTGTTCGACAAGCTCGGCGCCACCAACGAGCAGCTGGACTTCCCGATCGTCTACGCCTCGGGCCTGAACGGCTATGCCGGCCTGGAAGACACCGTGCGTGACGGCGACATGACCCCGCTGTACGAAGCGATCATGCAGCACGCGCCGCGTCCGGAAGTGGACCCGGAAGGCCCGTTCCAGATGCGCATCAGCCAGCTGGACTACAACAACTTCGTGGGCGTGATCGGCATCGGCCGCATCCAGCGCGGCACCCTGAAGAAGAACATGCAGGTCGCGGTCATCGACCGTGAAGGCAAGAAGCGTAACGGCAAGGTGCTGCAGGTGCTGGGCTTCATGGGCCTGGAGCGCATCGAGCAGGACACCGCCGAGGCCGGCGACATCGTGGCCATCTCCGGCATCCAGGAGCTGACCATCTCCGACACCATCTGCGCCCCGGACACCCCGGAAGCCCTGCCGGCGCTGACCGTCGACGAGCCGACCATCTCGATGACCTTCCAGGTCAACAACTCGCCGTTCGCCGGCAACAAGGACCTGTCCGGTGGCAAGTTCCTGACCAGCCGCCAGATCAAGGACCGCCTGGACCGTGAAAAGGTCCACAACGTGGCCCTGAAGGTCGAGCAGCTGGAAGACGCCGACAAGTTCCTGGTCTCCGGCCGTGGCGAACTGCACCTGTCGGTGCTGATCGAGAACATGCGCCGCGAAGGCTACGAGCTGGCCGTGTCGCGTCCGGAAGTGATCATCAAGGAAATCGACGGCCAGATGATGGAGCCGATCGAGCAGCTGGTGGTGGACATCGAAGAAATCCACCAGGGCGGCGTGATGGAAAAGCTGGGTACCCGCAAGGGCCAGCTGAAGAACATGGAATCGGACGGCAAGGGCCGTGTGCGCCTGGAATACTCGATCCCGGCCCGTGGCCTGATCGGCTTCCAGAACGAGTTCAAGACCCTGACCCAGGGTTCGGGCCTGCTGTTCCACGTGTTCGACCATTACGGTCCGAAGGAACAGGGCGCGATCGCCAAGCGCATCAACGGCGTGATGATCGCCAATGCACCGGGCACCACCCCGGCCTACTCGCTGGGCCCGCTGCAGGAACGCGGCAAGCTGTTCGCTGCTGAAGGCGACAACGTGTATGAAGGTCAGCTGGTCGGCATCCACTCCAAGGACAACGACCTGACCGTCAACGCGATCAAGACCAAGCCGCTGACCAACATGCGCGCTTCGGGCAAGGACGATGCGATCCAGTTGACCCCGGCGATCAAGTACTCGCTGGAACAGGCCCTGGACTTCATCGAAGACGATGAGCTGGTCGAGATCACCCCGAAGGAGATCCGCCTGCGCAAGAAGTTCCTGACCGAAAGCGACCGCAAGAAGGCTTCGCGCGGCGGCTGAGCCAGCACCTCGTGAACCAGAGCGGCTACAACCCGGATCCACACCGGCATCCGGGCCTGCATGTCATCGCCCTGCTCGAAGCGAGCAAGGCGATGCTTGCGCTGTTGGCCGCCACCGGGCTGGAAGTGCTCGGGCCGCAGCCGCTGCGGCACGGCATCATGGTCCTGATCCGGCGTTTCAGCCTGGATCCGGACCATGGCACCCTGCCCTCGCTGCTGCACATGATCAGTCCCGACGCGGTCCACCTGGCCGCGGCGGGAATGATCGGCTACGGCCTGCTGCACCTGGTCGAAGCCTGGGGCCTGTGGCGGGCCAAGGCCTGGGCCTCCTGGCTGGGTTGCCTGACCGCCTCGCTGTACCTGCCTTTCGACATCTTCGCGATCATCCGCCATCCCGGCTGGCCGTCGTGGACAATCCTGGCGATCAACCTGATCGTGGTCTACGTCCTCGCCCGCGACCTGCGCAAGCGCCACCGCTGAGCACCGGCTACACTGGGGGTTGGAGCCGACCAAGCCGCCCCATGCGCCCGTCCTTGCCGCCTCTGCTGACCTGCCTGCTCGCCGCGCTGCCTGCGCTGCTTTCGGCTGGCTGCAGCCCGGCCACGCCCAGCGCGCATGCGGCCGAACCTGCGAGCCGCAACGTGCCGTTCCCGTACGCCGAAACCGATGTCGCCGACCTGCAGGCGCGGATGACCGCCGGTGAGCTGGACAGCACCACCCTGACCCAGGCCTACCTGCAGCGCATCGCCAGCCTCGACCGCACCGGGCCACGCCTGCGCGCGGTGATCGAGCTCAACCCCGATGCCCTGAAGGAAGCCGCCGCACGCGACCGCGAGCGCCGCGAAGGACGCCTGCGCGGTCCGCTGCATGGCATCCCCCTGCTGCTGAAGGACAACATCAACGCCGCACCGATGGCCACCAGTGCCGGCTCGCTGGCGCTGCAGGGCTTCCGCCCGGACGACGCCTACCTGGTGCGCCGGCTGCGCGACGCCGGCGCCGTGGTGCTGGGCAAGACCAACCTCAGCGAGTGGGCCAACTTCCGCGGCAATGACTCCATCTCCGGCTGGAGCGCGCGCGGCGGCCAGACCCGCAACCCCTACCGCATCAGCCATTCACCGTGCGGTTCCAGTAGTGGCAGCGCGGTGGCCGTGGCCGCCAACCTGGCCAGCGTGGCGATCGGCACCGAAACCGACGGCAGCATCGTCTGCCCGGCCGCGATCAACGGCGTGGTCGGCCTGAAGCCGACGGTCGGGCTGGTCAGCCGCGATGGCATCGTGCCGATCTCCTTCAGCCAGGACACCGCCGGACCGATGACACGCAGCGTCGCCGATGCTGCTGCCGTGCTGACCGCGATCGCCGGCCGCGATGACGCCGATCCCGCCACCGCGACCATGCCCGGCCGTGCGGTCTACGACTACACCGCGCGCCTGGACCCGCAGGGCCTGCGCGGCAAACGCATCGGCCTGCTGCAGACGCCGTTGCTGAAGTACCGCGGCATGCCGCCGCTGATCGATCAGGCAGCGACCGAGCTGCGTCGCGCCGGTGCCGTCGTGGTACCCGTCGAACTGCCCAACCAGGGCGCCTGGGCCGAGGCCGAGCGCACGCTGCTGTTGTACGAATTCAAGGCGGGCCTGGAGCGCTACTTCAGCACCCATCGCGCCCCACTGCGCAGCCTGGCCGAACTGATCGCCTTCAACCAGGCGCACAGCAAGCAGGAACTGGGCCTGTTCGGCCAGGAACTGCTGGTGGAGGCCGACGCCACCGCCGGCCTGGCAGACCCTGCCTACATCCGCGCGCGCAGCGATGCGCGCCGGTTGGCCGGCCCGGAAGGCATCGATGCCGCCCTCGCCGCCCATCAACTCGATGCGCTGGTGGCGCCGACCACCGGCGTCGCATGGGCGATCCGCAGCGAAGGCGACGACTTCCCCGGCGAGAGCTACAGTGCCGCTGCCGTGGCCGGTTATCCCAGCCTGACCGTGCCGATGGGCCAGATCGACGGCCTGCCGGTCGGCCTGCTGTTCATGGGCACCGCCTGGAGTGAGCCGAAGCTGATCGAGATGGCCTACGCCTACGAGCAGCGCACCCGTGCCCGGCGGCCGCCGCACTTCGATACCGATGCGCTGATCGACGCCGGCGAGCCTTGATCCGCCCCCCCAGGTAGCGCCGGGCCATGCCCGGCGGATAGAGCGACGCCGCTGCGCTCGCCGGGCATGGCCCGGCGTTACCGTCCGGGTTCCGGCTCCATCGGCACGATCGCGGCCTCGCCATCTTCAGCACCCGGCGACCGCACATCCGCAGTACGCGCACGTGGCGCACGCGGCATGTCCAGCTCGTCATCGTGCTGCACGCGTGCACGTACCTGCGGCAGCGCCTGCGGATGCTCACGCGCAAGGAAATCGAGCATGCGTTCGCGCACCAGGCAGCGCAGGTCGAAGGCATCACCGGAACTGCGCGCGCTGACCAGCAGGCGTACCTGGATCGCACGCTCGCTGGTCTCGGTCACCTGGGTCACGCAGACCCGGCCATCCCACAGCGCTTCGCCACGACAGATGCGCTCCAGCTCGGCGCGGATCGCCGCGATCGGCGCCCGGTAGTCCAGCCACAGAAACGCCGTGCCGAGCAGATCTGCACTGCGCCGCGTCCAGTTCTGGAACGGGTTCTCGATGAACCAGGTCAGCGGCACCACCATCCGCCGCTCATCCCAGATCCGCACCACTACATAGCTGCTGCCGATCTCCTCGATGCGGCCCCACTCGCCTTCGACGATCACCACGTCATCAAGCCGGATCGGCTGCGTCAGCGCAATCTGCAGGCCGGCGATGAGGTTGCCGAACACCGGCTTGGCCGCGATACCGGCCACCAGGCCGATCAGGCCCGCCGACGCCAGCAGCGCCGTGCCGATCTTCTGCACCATCGGAAAGGTCAACAGCACCAGCGAGGCGCCGAGCACGATGATGCCGCCCATCAGCACGCGACTGAGCACCCGCGTCTGGGTCTGGATGCGGCGTGCCTCCAGGTTGTCGGAGACATCGATGGGATGGCTGCGCAGGATCGCGCGCTCACCCGCCGCCACCGCGCGCACCAGCAACCAGATGAAGCAGGCGGTCAGCGCGATGTGCAGCACATGCTGCAGATTGCCCAGCACAGGATCCTGCAGCGGCGTGGCCTGCAGCGCGGGGATCAACAGCAGCAAGGGCCACGCGGTCGCCATCGGCAGGCCAAGCACGCGTCCGATGCGCGCGCGCCGGCGGTCACGCCCCTTCAATCGATGGTAGATCCACAGGATCAGCCACGCACCGATGCCGCCCACTACTGCTGCCAATCCCAACGGCCATGCGTAGGCCTGTGCGCTTTGCCAGTGCACCGTTGCTACCTCCACTCGAACAGCCAAGCGGACAGCCTCGCGCATGGCGCATGAGCGTCACGTCAGCCGTTCGTAAGAAGGGTGTTGGTGGGCAGGGCTTGCAGCCCTGCACCTGCTGCGAACCGAAGCAACAGCAACAGCCGAAGCAGAAGCGGGTTTCCTGTGGGATGGCGGGGTGGGTCCGGTTGCGGGAGACGCCGTAAACCCCGCTCCGCGGTCCGGCCCAGCCGCTGGCGGCTGTGCGTTCGGGCGCTTGCGAAGCAGTGCTTCGCAAGCAAAGCGCCCTCACCCTTGGGGGCTTGGCCGCGGCATCCATGCCGCGGACACTCCCGCAACCGGACCCACCCCGCCTTCGACAGATCTCCGCGATCTGCAGTAGATCCACGCCATGCGTGGATGAATCTCCATCGGAATCGAATATTTCGAATTGGAATCCAAATGCATCCACGCATGGCGTGGATCTACCGTGTCGACCAAGGTCGACACCTACCAACAGCCGCAGGGATCTGTCAGAAGCGGGGCGGTGTGGGTGGGCAGGACCGTTGGCGCCATGGATGGCGCCATCGAGCCCCCAAGGATGGGTTTACGGCGTGTCCTGACCACCCACACCGCCCCGCCATCCCACGGAATGCCGCTTCGGCTTTTGCCGTTGCCGTTGCCGTTGCCGTTGCCGTTGATTGCAGCAGGTGCAGGGCTGCAAGCCCTGCCGAAAAACCCTTACCGCACCTGCTCCTGCTTGCGCACGATCGCCATCGCGATCTCCAGCGACTGCTCGTAATTCAACCGCGGATCCACCGTCGAACGATACGCGCGTTCCAGGTCACGTTCGGTCAGTTCGCGCGCACCACCGGTGCATTCGGTCACGTCCTCGCCGGTCAGTTCCAGGTGCACGCCACCCAGGCGCGTGCCTGCGGCCGCATGCAGGTCGAACGACATCTCCACTTCGCCACGCACGTTGTCGAAGCGACGCGTCTTGAACCCATTGGCCGTGCTCTCGGTATTGCCATGCATCGCATCGCATACCCACAGCACGCGACGACCATCGCGCTTGACCGCGTCCAGCAACGGCGGCAGCTTCTCGGCAATCTGCGCGGCGCCCATGCGGTGGATGAAGCTCAGGCGGCCCGGTTCGTCATGCGGATTGAGCACGTCGATCAGGCGCAGCAACTGGTCCGGTGTCACCGACGGGCCCACCTTGATCGCAATCGGATTGCGCACGCCACGCAGGTACTCCACGTGCGCGCCATCGAGCGCGGCGGTGCGCATGCCGATCCACGGGTAATGCGTGCTCAGGTTCAACCAACCCTGCTGGCGCGGCACCTGACGGGTCAGCGCCTGCTCGTAGGGCAGCAGCAGTGCTTCATGCGAGGTGTAGAAATCGATGCGGTTGAGGTTGTGCACGCGGGCCCCGGCCAGGGTCTCCATGAAGTGCACTGCATCGCCAATCGAGGCCACCATCTTCTGGTACTCGGCGGCCAGCGGCGAATGCCGCACCCACTCCAGGTTCCAGTACTCGGGGTGGTGCAGGTCGGCGAAACCACCGTCGATCAGCGCACGCACGAAGTTCATCGTCATCGCCGAATGCGCGTGGGCCTGCAGCATCCGCTTCGGGTCCGGCAGGCGTGCCGCTTCGGTGAAGGCCGGCGCGTTGATCACATCGCCGCGGTAGCTGGGCAGGGTCACGCCGTCGCGGGTCTCGGTGTCGGCCGAACGCGGCTTGGCGTACTGGCCGGCGAAGCGGCCAACGCGGATCACCGGCTGGCGCAGGCCGTGCACCAGCACCAGGCTCATCTGCAGCAGCACCTTCAGCCGGTTCGAGATGGTGCCCGATTCGCAGTCGCTGAAATTCTCGGCGCAGTCACCACCCTGCAGCAGAAAGCGCTTGCCTTCCTGGGCCTCGGCCAGCTGCTGCTTCAGCGCCAGGATCTCCCATGAGGTGACCAGCGGCGGCAGCCGCTTCAGCTCGTGCAGGGCCGCGTCCAGCGCCACCGGGTCGGGATAGGTCGGCATCTGCAGCGCGGTCTTGCCACGCCAGCTCTCCGGCGACCAGGCGGCGCCGGTGGCGGCTGCGGCGGGATCGGGGACGGGCGGAACGGCGGACAGGCTCATTGCAGACTTCCGGGATGGGGGGCGGTCATGGTCGCAGAGCCAGCCGCTGACGCAAAGGGCCGGTCCGGCTGGCCTGCCCGCCTGAACGGCAGGGAAAGGCCGACGCCAGTGGCCAGATCCTGCATGGTCAGCCGCCCGGGACAGGCGCATGCTTTGTTACGGAGTAACACTTCCATGTCATGGACCGGCCCCTT
Organism: Stenotrophomonas sp. 59; assembly: GCF_030291095.1. Taxonomy (NCBI): domain Bacteria; kingdom Pseudomonadati; phylum Pseudomonadota; class Gammaproteobacteria; order Lysobacterales; family Lysobacteraceae; genus Stenotrophomonas; species Stenotrophomonas sp. 59. The sequence goes on along the minus strand of NZ_CP127408.1, from coordinate 914,913 downwards.
CCACATCCAGCCGCCACCTCTCCCACCATGAAGCCCTCGCCCCTCGCTACCGGCATCACCTTCGCCCTGGCCCTGGCCCTGGCCCTGGCCAGCATGCCCGCCTTCGCCTCGGCAGCCGACGACACCTCTTCGTCCGTCAAGGACCTGGACGCGGTCACCGTCCACGCCCAGCTCGACCAGGCCCGCAACACGCTGTCGCCGGACATCGGCAGCAGCCAGTACCAGATCACCGCCGAGGACATCCAGAAACAGCCGCTGGGTGCCTCCGCGCCGCTCAGCCAGGTGCTGCTGCAGGCCCCGGGCGTGGTCCAGGATTCCTATGGCGGCGTGCACGTGCGCGGCGACCACGCCAACCTGCAGTACCGCATCAACGGCGTGCTGCTGCCCGAGTCGATCTCCGGCTTCGGCCAGACCCTGGATGCGCGCACCATCAAGAGCATCCGCCTGATGGACGGCGCGCTGCCGGCGCAGTTCGGCGAACGCACAGCGGCGGTGGTCGACATCACCACCCGCAACGGTGCCGAGCTGGGCAATGGCGGCAGCGCGGGGCTGACCACCGGCTCGTTCGGCAAGGTCAATCCGAATGCCTCCTGGTGGGGCAACCAGGGACGCTGGAGCTGGTTCCTGACCGGCAACTACGACCAGAACGACGTCGGCCTGGAGAACCCCACCAACACGCGCAAGCCGTTGCACGACGATACGCACCAGGGCAAGGCATTCGCCGACCTGACCTACCTGGTCAACGAGAACACCCGCCTGAGCGTGTTTGCCGGCTTCGCCAACAACCGCTTCCAGATTCCGGTCAATCCGGGCCAGGCGCCGCAGTTCGGCTATCTCGATACCACCACCTTCGATTCCAGCCAGCTGGATGAAACCCAGCGCGAGACCACCCGTTTCGGCATGCTGGTGCTGCAGGGCACGCTGGGCAGCACCGCCTATCAGCTCTCGGCCGGGCAGCGTTACAGCGATGTCGGCTTCAATCCCGATGTCATCGGTGACCTGGTGTTCAGTGGTGTCGCCTCGCAGGTGCAGCGCAGCAATCGCGCCAACACCCTGCAGGCCGATTTTTCCACGCCGCTGGGCAACGACCACAGGCTGCGCTATGGCCTGTACGGCAACTACGAGAACGCGCGGGCCAGCAGCAACAGCTGGGTGTTCCCGGTTGACGACAACGGCCAGCAGTCCAGCACCACGCCGCTGCTGATTGCCGATCGCAGCGCGTTCCACGCCAGCACGCTGGCACTGTACGTGCAGGACGAGTGGAAGATCGGCGAGGACTGGACCGTGAACTACGGCCTGCGCGGCGACCGCTACAGGGCCTTCGGCCGCAGCGAGGGCCAACTCAGCCCGCGCGTGGGCGTGGTCTGGAATGCCAGCGACAGCACCACCGTGCACGCTGGCTATTCGCGCTACTTCACGCCACCGGCCAGCGAGTTGATTGCCAGCAGCGACATTGCGCTGTACGACGGCACCACCAACCAGCAACCCAGTGGCGGCAACAACACACCGCTGGCCGAGCGCAGCGACTACTACGACATCGGCGTCTCACAGCAACTGGGCGAGCACCTGACGCTCGGCCTGGATGCCTACGATCGGCGCGTCGCGCGCCTGCAGGATGAAGGCCAGTTCGGCGCCGCCTACATCTACTCGACCTTCAACTATCGCCGTGGCCACATCCGCGGCCTGGAGTTCAGCGCCGACTACAGCAACGGCCCGTTCAGCGCCTACTTCAACGCGGCCTACAACAAGGCGATCGGCACCCAGGTCATCACCAGCCAGTACAACCTCGATCCGGATGCCCTGGCCTATGTGGCCGATCACTGGATCCACCTCGACCACGACCAGAAGCTGACGTCATCGGGTGGCCTCAGCTACGCCTTCGCCGGGCACAACCGGATCGGCGCCAACTACGTGTTCGGCAGCGGCCTGCGTTCTGACATCGAGGGCGTGCCCAACGGCGGCGAGCTGCCGTCGTACCTGCAGGTGAACCTCAGCGCCGGGCATGACTTCAACGCCGACAGCGGGCATCCGCTGCATGTGCAGCTGGCGGTGATCAACGCGCTGGACCGCAGCTACCAGCTGCGCGACGGTGGCGGCGTGGGTGTGTTCGCCCCGCAGTGGGGACCACGCCGCGGTGCCTACCTGAGCCTGCAGCAGGATTTCTGATCAGACAGGGGTCGGATCCCTTTGCGATGCAAAGGGATCCGACCCCGTCCTGCCTTCAGCGCCTGACCTTGCGCAGCGACACCACCAGCGCCCACAGCGCCAGCAGCACGAACCACACGCCCGACCACATCGGCATGGTCAGGCCCAGGAACGTCCAGTCGATGTTGCCGCAGTTGCCGGTACCGGTCAGCACCGTGCGGAACACTTCCAGCGGCCCCATGGTCTCACTCAGGAAGGCCAGCGGCGGGCCACAGGTGGAACCCATTTCCGGCGGCAGCATCTGCACGTAGACGTGGCGCGCGGCGATGCCGACACCTACTGCCGCGGCAATGAAGGCCAGCACGCCATAGGTCGCGCGTCCCGGGCGGTTGGACGGACCATGCAGTGCACCGATCAGGAACAGCAGGCCCAGCGCGGCGAACGCCAGGCGCTGGAAGATGCACAACGGACACGGCTCCAGGCCCATCTTCAGCTGCAGGAAGATGGCGTAGCCAAGCAGGCCCGCGCAGATCAGGAAGCCCAGGAAGAACTGGGCGCGGAAGGGCCAGCGCAGTGGATTCATCGTCAACGCTCGAATGGATCAGGCGCCAAGCGTAACCGAGAGTGCGCGCCGTCTGAACCGCCACACGCCACGCCTGTCGGAACGGTGTGGGTCGGATCGTGCCGCAGGTAGCGCCGGGCCATGCCCGGCGAGCGTAGCGGATACGGAAACGCCGGGCATGGCACGGCGCTACCAGAACGCAAAAGCCCGGCGGAGGCCGGGCTTTCGCTGTGTCGCGTTGGAGCGGTCCGATTACTCGGCCACTTCCTCGGCCACGACCGGACGGTCGACCAGTTCGACGTAGGCCATCGGCGCGTTGTCGCCGGCGCGGAAGCCGCACTTCAGCAGGCGCAGGTAGCCGCCCGGACGGTTCGCGTAGCGCGGGCCCAGGATGGTGAACAGGTTGCCCACGGCTTCGTTGTCGCGCAGGCGGGCGAAGGCCAGACGGCGGTTGGCGACGGAGTCGACCTTGGCCAGGGTGATCAGCGGCTCGGCAACGCGGCGCAGTTCCTTGGCCTTCGGCAGGGTGGTCTTGATCAGCTCGTGCTTGAACAGCGAGGCAGCCATGTTCTTGAACATCGCTTCGCGGTGGGCGCTGGTGCGGCTGAACTTACGGCCAGACTTCTGGTGACGCATGGTGATATTCCTTGGTTAATGATGAGGCTGTGCGGATCGTTGTCGCCATCCTGGCGTTGCTGCGCGGACTGCGGATGGTCCTGGCCGCCCGTCCTGGACGACCTGCCGCGCGAACCTGGGGTTCGTCGTGGCATGTTGTGTTGCGTTGAAGGCTCCACCGTTGCCGGTGGAGCCTCCAGGCATTACCGATATCAGCCCAGCATGCCGTGGCTGGCGACGCCGGCCGGCGGCCAGTTCTCCAGCTTCATGCCGAGCGACAGGCCGCGCTGAGCCAGCACTTCCTTGATCTCGGTGAGCGACTTCTTGCCCAGGTTCGGGGTCTTCAGCAGCTCCACTTCGGTCTTCTGGATCAGATCGCCGATGTAGTAGATGCTTTCAGCCTTCAGGCAGTTGGCCGAACGCACGGTCAGCTCCAGATCGTCGATCGGGCGCAGCAGCACCGGATCCACGCCGTTGTTGGCCGGCTTCGCCGCACCGCGGTCGCGGTGGGTGAAGTCACCGAACACCGACAGCTGGTCGCTGAGGATGTCGGCGGCGGTGCGCACGGCTTCCTCGGCATCGATGGTGCCGTTGGTCTCGATATCGATGACCAGCTTGTCCAGGTCGGTACGCTGTTCGACGCGGGCCGCTTCCACGGCATAGGCGACGCGGCGGACCGGCGAGAACGAGGCATCCAGGACCAGGCGGCCGATGGCACGGGTTTCTTCGTCCGGACGACGACGCGCGGCAGCCGGCTGGTAGCCGAAACCACGTTCGATCTTCAGACGCATGTTGACTGCCGTGTCCTTGGTCAGGTGGCAGATGACATGGTCGCCGTTCAGGATCTCCACATTGTGGTCGACCTTGATGTCGGCAGCGGTGACAACGCCCGGGCCCTGCTTGGACAGGGACAGGGTGGCGCTGTCGCCGGAGTGCATACGGATGGCCACGTCCTTGAGGTTCAGCAGGACTTCGAGCACGTCCTCCTGCAGACCTTCGACCGTGGTGTACTCATGCAACACGCCGTCGATTTCGACTTCCGTGATGGCGAAGCCCGGGATGGACGACAGCAGCACGCGACGCAGGGCATTACCCAGCGTATGCCCGTAACCCCGCTCCAAAGGTTCGATAACGACCTTTGCACGGGTGTCGGTAAGGCGTTCGATCTGCGGACCGCGAGGACGCAGAACCTGGTTGGCGGTAACCGTCATGTTGCGGGTTCTCCTAGTGAACCCCCGGCCGTCGCCGGGGGCTCTCCAATGTGAATTACTTCGAATACAGCTCGACGATCAGCGCTTCGTTGATGTCCGCAGGCAGATCCGAACGATCCGGAACAGCCTTGAAGATGCCGGTGAACTTGCCGGAATCCACTTCAACCCACGACGGGCTCAGGTCATGCTGGGCGGCGACGGTCAGGGCTTCCTGGACGCGCAGCTGCTTGGCAGCCTTTTCAGACAGGGCGATGGCGTCGCCAGCCTTGACCTGGTACGAAGCCAGGTTGACCGACTTGCCATTCACGGTGACGCCGCGGTGCGACACCAGCTGACGGGCAGCCGGACGGGTCACGGCGAAGCCCATGCGGTAGACGACGTTGTCCAGGCGGGTTTCCAGCAGCTGCAGCAGGTTCTCGCCGGTGTTGCCCTTCTTGGTCGAGGCCTTCTTGTAGTAGTTGCGGAACTGACGCTCCAGCAGGCCGTAGATACGCTTGACCTTCTGCTTTTCACGCAGCTGGGTGGCGTAGTCGGACAGCTTGCCCTTGCGGGCAGTGGCGCCGTGCTGGCCGGGCTTCTGCTCCAGCTTGCACTTCGAGTCCAGCGCACGCGCCGGGCTCTTCAGGGACAGGTCGGCGCCTTCGCGACGGGCGAGCTTACAGGTAGGACCGATATAACGAGCCATTTCTTATCGCTCCCTTTAGACGCGACGCTTCTTCGGCGGACGGCACCCGTTGTGCGGGATAGGCGTCACGTCGATGATGTTGGTGATCTTGTAGCCGACGTTGTTCAACGAACGCACGGCCGACTCACGGCCCGGACCCGGGCCCTTGATGCGGACTTCCAGCGACTTCACGCCGTAGTCCAGCGCAGCACGACCGGCCTTTTCAGCAGCCACCTGGGCAGCGAACGGGGTCGACTTGCGCGAACCGCGGAAGCCAGCGCCACCGGAGGTCGCCCACGACAGAGCGTTGCCCTGGCGGTCGGTGATGGTGACGATGGTGTTGTTGAACGAAGCGTGGACGTGGGCAACGCCGTCGGTGACGACGCGCTTGATCTTCTTCTTGGTCTTAGCAGCGGGCTTAGCCATTTCTCAGTCCCTTACTTCTTGATCGCCTTGCGCGGACCCTTGCGGGTGCGGGCGTTGGTACGGGTGCGCTGGCCACGCAGCGGGAGGCCACGACGGTGACGCAGGCCGCGGTAGCAGCCCAGGTCCATCAGGCGCTTGATCGCGATGCCGATTTCACGGCGCAGATCGCCTTCCACGATGTACTTGCCGACTTCGGCGCGCAGGCGCTCGATTTCCGGCTCCGACAGATCGCGGATCTTGGTAGTCGAAGCAACGCCTGCGACTTCGCAGACCTTCTTCGAACGGGTACGGCCGATGCCGTAAATGCTTTGCAACCCGACCCAGACGTGCTTCTGGGCTGGCAGGTTGACGCCTGCAATACGCGCCATGACGCGGTTCTCCAGCTGAGTGATGGCCGACAGCGCGCCTCGGGCACGCCAATCCGGCAGGATGGATCAAAAAAGTGAACTAGCGATACTAACAAGGTTCCGGTTTACATGGAAGCCCGTGAAACCATTGGTTTCATGAACCCGGCCTGGGGAGTGTGCCCAGGCTCCGGCGCCGGATGGGGTTGGACCTGGGGTTTCCCCCGGGGCCGCCCGCGCTACTCCAGCGCGGGACCACCTCATCACACCCCCACCCGGAACCGCTGCGGGGGCCGCCCTTCGTTTGTGTGGCCGGAGTCCGCGAAGCGGAGGGACCATCACGTCAGGAAGACGAAAGTATAACAGGCCAATCAGCCGCGGGCAAAACCGCCGCGGTTGCCGCCCTTCAGGTTGGCCTTCTTCAGCAGGCTCTCGTACTGGTGGGACATCAGGTGCGCCTGCACCTGGGCGATGAAGTCCATCACCACCACCACCACGATCAGCAGCGAAGTACCGCCGAAGTAGAACGAGGCGTTCAGCTGCGTGCGCATCAGTTCCGGCAGCAGGCAGACGATCACCAGGTAGGCCGAACCCGCTGCGGTCAGGCGGGTCAGCACACCGTCGATGTAGTCGGCGGTGGCCTTGCCCGGACGGATGCCCGGAATCAGCGCGCCCGACTTCTTCAGGTTGTCGGCGGTTTCCTGCGAGTTGAACACCAGCGCGGTATAGAAGAACGCGAAACCGGTGATCAGCGCGGCGAACACGATCATGTGCAGCGGCTCGCCCGGGCCCAGCGCATTGGCGACCTTCTGCAGGATCTGGCCGAAGCTGCTCTGGTTGGCGGCCTGGCCGGACCACATGGCCAGGGTGGCGGGGAAGGCCAGCAGGCTCGAGGCGAAGATCGCCGGGATGACGCCGGCCATGTTGAGCTTCAGCGGCAGGAACGAGGTCTGGTTCATGTACGCGTTGCGACCGCCCTGGCGGCGCGCGTAGTTGACCGTGATCCGGCGCTGGCCACGCTCGACGAACACCACGAAGAAGGTGAAGGCGAGCACGACGATGGCGATCAGCAGCAGCTGGATGAACTGGATGTTGCCGTCGCGGTAGGCGTCGAAGGTGTGGATGACCGCACCCGGCAGGCCGGCGACGATACCGGCGAAGATGATCAGCGACACGCCGTTGCCGATGCCGCGCTCGGTGACCTGCTCACCGACCCACATCAGGAACATGGTGCCGGCGGTCAGCGCGACCACGGCGGTGAGCACGAAGCCCATGCCCGGTGCGTACACGACCGGAGCGCCCGACGGCGAGACCTGGCCCTGCAGGGCCAGCGCGATCGAGCCGCCCTGCACCACTGCCAGCAGCACGGCGCCGATGCGCGAATACTGGGTGATCTTGCGACGGCCGGACTCACCTTCCTTCTGCATCGCCTTCAGGGCGGGGAAGATGTGCACGGCCAGCTGCATCACGATCGATGCCGAGATGTACGGCATCACGTTCAGCGCAAAGATGCTGAAACGGTGCAGGGCGCCGCCCGAGAACATGTTGAACATGTCCACGATGCCGCCGCCCTGCTGTTGCATCATGGCAAGCATGGCATCGGGATTGACGCCCGGCACCGGCACGTAGCAGCCGATGCGATAGACGATCAAAGCCCCGACGACGAACAGCAAACGTTGGCGAAGTTCAGTGAACTTGCCCATTCCGCCCGCGAGGTTACCGATGCCAGCTTGCGCCATGATTTTCTTACTCCGTTACGCTGCCGCCGGCAGCTTCGATCGCGGCCTTGGCACCAGCCGTGGCAGCAATACCCTTCAGGGTGAACGCCTTGGTCACTTCGCCCTTGACGACAACCTTGGCCTTCTTTGCGGTGCTCGGGACCAGCTTGGCAGCACGCAGGGCGGCGAAGTCGATCTCACCGGCCGGCAGCTTGTCCAGCGCGTACAGCAGCACTTCAGCGGTGTCCTTGGCGATCGGCGAACGGAAGCCGATCTTCGGCAGACGACGCTGCATGGGGGTCTGGCCGCCTTCGAAGCCAGCCTTGATCTTGCCGCCACCCTTACGGGCGAACGAACCCTTGTGGCCGCGGCCGGCAGTCTTGCCCAGGCCCGAGCCGATACCGCGACCGACGCGGGTGCGCTCGGTGCGGGCGCCCGGTGCCGGGCTCAGTTCATTGAGACGCAGAGTCATGATCGATTACTCCTCAACCTTGACGAGGTAGTGAACGGTGTTGATCAGACCGCGAACCTGCGGGCTGTCCTTCAGTTCACGCACATCGTTGAGCTTGTTCAGGCCCAGGGCACGCACCGACAGGCGGTGACGCGACTGGGTACCACGCAGGCCGCGCACCAGGCGCACCTTCACAGTCTTGTTGGACTCATTAGCCATGGTTGAGTTCCTCCACCTTCTTGCCGCGCTTGGCCGCGATGCGGGCCGGCGACTGCGCAGCAGACAGGCCCTTCACGGTGGCACGCACCAGGTTGATCGGGTTGCGCGAACCGGTGGCCTTGGCCAGCACGTTCTTCACGCCAACCGCTTCCAGCACGGCGCGCATGGCACCGCCGGCGATGACGCCGGTACCTTCGGAAGCCGGCTGCATGAACACGCGGGCTGCGCCGTGACCATCCTTGATGGTGTGCCACAGGGTGCCGTTGTTCAGGTCAACGCTGACCAGGTTCTTGCGGGCCTGTTCCATCGACTTCTGGATGGCGACCGGCACTTCGCGGGCCTTGCCATAGCCAAAACCGACCTTGCCTTCGCCGTCGCCGACCACGGTCAGGGCGGTGAAGGTGAACTGGCGGCCACCCTTGACGGTCTTGCTGACGCGGTTGACCGCGACCAGCTTTTCGATCATGCCGTCGTCGACTTTCTCTTCGCGGTTACGGTCGCGATCGCGACCCCGCTGCTGACGCTCTTCTGCCATTTTGATTCCTTGGTAGTTTGGGTATGTACGGCTCGGGGCCGCTTATGGTTGTGGAATGTCGCGTCGTTCCGGTGGGCCACTGCAGAAGAGCGGCGCCGTCCAGCCTCACTCAGGCTGGCGAGCAGGCGGGCAGGAGACCACTGGTCCCCTGCCCTTATCCCTTAGAACTGCAGGCCGGCTTCGCGGGCGGCTTCTGCCAGGGCCTTGATGCGGCCGTGGTAGCGGTAGCCCGAACGATCGAAGGCAACCTTCTCGACGCCGGCGGCCTTGGCGCGCTCAGCGACGATGCGGCCGACCTTGGCAGCGGCGTCGGCGTTCTTGCCGTTCTTCAGGCCTTCCATGACGTCGGTCTGGGTGGTGTTGGCGGCAGCCAGCACCTTGGAACCGTCGGCGGTGAAGACCTGGGCGTACAGGTGCTGGCCGGTGCGCAGCACCGACAGGCGGGCGACGCCGAGCTCACGGATGTGGGCGCGGGTCGACTTGGCGCGACGCAGGCGGGCGATGTTCTTGTTCATGATGTTTTTCCTTTGAAAGCGGAAGCGCCTAATTAGGCCTTCTTGGCTTCCTTACGGATGATGACTTCGTCGGAGTACTTCACGCCCTTGCCCTTGTACGGCTCCGGCTTGCGGAACGCACGGATCTTGGCGGCAACTTCACCGACGACCTGCTTGTCAGCGCCCTGGACCAGGATCTCGGTCTGGGTCGGGGTGGTGATGGTGATGCCTTCCGGCGCCACGAACACGACCGGGTGCGAGAAGCCCAGGGACAGGCTCAGGTCCTTGCCCTGCATGGCAGCGCGGTAACCCACGCCGACCAGCTCCAGCTTGCGCTCGAAGCCTTCGGACACGCCCTTGACCATGTTGGACAGGATCGCACGCACGGTACCGGTCAGTGCGACCAGGTCGGCGTTCTCGGTGCTCAGGGTGGCAACGCCGTTGTCGACGTTGATGGCAATACCGGCCGGCTTGGCCAGCGACAGGGTACCCTTCGGGCCCTTGGCGGTGACGCTGTCCGACTGGACGTTCAGTTCAACCTTACCCAGGTCGATCGGCTTCTTGGCTACGCGGGACATAGTTCTACTCCTTTCGCCTTAGGCCACGAAGCACAGGACTTCGCCGCCGACGCCCAGCTGGCGCGCCTGCGCATCAGTCATGATGCCCTTGGAGGTGGAAATGATGGAGATACCCAGGCCGTTCATGACCTTCGGCAGCTCGCTCTTGCCGCGGTACTGGCGCAGGCCCGAACGCGAGAAGCGCTTCAGGGTCGCGATGACCGGCTTGCCTTCGAAATACTTCAGCACGATTTCCAGCTCGGACTTGTTGTTTTCCAGCTGGGTCACGCGCAGGTCGGTGATGTAACCCTCGTCCTTCAGGACCTGGGCGATCGCAACCTTGATCTTGGACGACGGGGCTTTCACCGTCTGCTTGCCAACCGCGGCCGCATTCTTGATGCGGACCAGCAGGTCGGCGATGGGATCAGTCATGCTCATATGAGTACCTTTGAGTGCACCGATATCCGCTTTCGCGAAAATCTGTTGTCTCCTGGAAACGGGCCAGGTCCCTTGATGCAGCGGGCCGGAAGCCCACTCCTACAACCCCGTTTGCACAGGGCAAGACGCGGGAGTATACGCCAAAAGAGCCCGGCTTGCGCCGGGCTCTTCGGTTTTTTTGCGTCGGGAAGGCTGAATGCCTCCCCTGCCCGGTTCAGGAACCCCCGGAGGGGCTCCTGATCGCAGGGCCGGCTGGGATTACCAGCTGGCCTTGCGCAGACCCGGGACGTCGCCGCGCATGGTGGCTTCACGCAGCTTGTTACGGCCGAGGCCGAACTTGCTGTAGACGCCACGCGGACGACCCGACAGCTCGCAACGGTTGCGCTGGCGGCTCGGCGACGAATCGCGCGGCAGCTTGGCCAGCTTGGTTGCGGCGTCGATCTTCTCTTCGTAGGTCGCGTCCACGGAGGACACGATCTTCTTCAGAGCCGCACGCTTTTCAGCGTACTTCTTTGCCAGCTTTTCCCGCTTGATGTCGCGGTTGACCATGGAGGTCTTTGCCATTTCGGTTTCCTCGACAGATCAGTTACGGAACGGGAACTTGAACGCTGCCAGCAGCGCCTTCGCTTCCGCGTCGGTCTTCGCAGTGGTGGTGATGGCGATATCCATACCGCGGATCGCGTCGACGGCGTCGAAGTCGATTTCCGGGAAGATGATCTGCTCCTTCACACCCATGTTGAAGTTGCCGCGGCCGTCGAAGGAACGACCGGAAACACCACGGAAGTCGCGCACGCGCGGCAGCGAGATGTTGATCAGGCGATCCAGGAACTCGTACATCTTGTGGCGACGCAGCGTGGTCTTGCAGCCGATCGGCCAACCATCGCGGATCTTGAACGACGCAACCGACACACGCGACTTGGTGACAACCGGCTTCTGGCCGGAAATCTTGGTCATGTCGCCGACGGCGTTTTCCAGGATCTTCTTGTTGGTGGCCGCTTCGCCGACACCCATGTTCAGGGTGACCTTGACCAGCTTCGGCACTTCCATCGGATTGGTGTAGCCGAACTGCTTCATCAGCGCCGGCACCACTTCGTCCTTGTAGAACTTTTCGAGACGGGAACTCATCTTCTCATTCCTCAGGCGTCGAGCGCCTCACCGCTGGAGCGGAACACACGCAGTTTGCGTCCATCCTCCAGCACCTTGAAGCCAACGCGTTCGCCCTTGCCCGAAGCCGGGTTCAGGACATTCACGTTGGAGATATGGATCGAAGCTTCGCGCTCGACCACGCCGCCGGCAACACCTGCCTGCGGGTTCGGCTTGGTGTGGCGCTTGACGATGTTCACGTTGGCGACGACCACACGGTCGCCGTCGACGCGGACGACTTCGCCCTGCTTGCCCTTGTCCTTGCCAGCGTTGACGACAACCTGGTCGCCCTTCTTGATACGGTTAGCCATGATTATCTCCTGTCGCTCACAGCACTTCGGGAGCGAGCGAGACGATCTTCATGAACTTCTCCGAACGAAGTTCACGAGTCACCGGCCCGAAAATACGGGTACCGATCGGCTCCTGCTTGCTGTTCAGCAGAACGGCAGCGTTGCCGTCGAAGCGGATCAGCGAGCCGTCGGCGCGACGCACACCCTTGCGGGTACGCACCACGACGGCGTCATACACTTCACCCTTCTTGACCTTGCCGCGCGGAATCGCATCCTTCACGGTGACCTTGATGATGTCGCCGATGCCGGCGTAACGGCGCTTGGAACCACCCAGCACCTTGAAGCACATCACCTGCTTGGCACCCGAATTGTCCGCGACGTCAAGGTAGCTCTGCATCTGGATCATGATTCAGACTCCTTATTCAGCCGCACGCGTGATGACTTCCACCACGCGCCAGTTCTTGGTCTTGGACATCGGAGCAATCTCGGTCACGCGGACGACATCGCCTTCCTTGCAGGCGTTGTCGGCATCGTGGGCGTGCAGCTTGGTCGAGCGCTTGATGTACTTGCCGTACAGCGCGTGCTTGACCTGACGCTCAACCAGGACGGTAACCGTCTTGTCCATCTTGTTGCTGACGACACGGCCTTCGACCGTGCGCAGCGTCTTCTTTTCAGTATTGTCGCTCATAGCGGCCATCCTTACTTCGTGCTGCCGAGCAGGGTCTTGACGCGAGCAATCTCGCGACGGACCCGGCGAATGTCGTGGGTCTTCGGCAGCTGGCCGGTGACCTGCTGCATACGGACAGAGAACTGTTCCTTACGCAGGTCGATCAGGTGGGCCTTGAGTTCGTCAGCCGACTTTTCACGGAGAGTTTTGATATCCATCAGCGCACCGTACGGGTCACGAAAGTGGTGGTGACCGAGAGCTTGGCGGCGGCCAGGCGGAACGCCTCGCGAGCCACTTCCTCGGAAACACCCTCGATTTCATAGATCATGCGGCCGGGCTGGATCTGGGCCACCCAGTATTCCACGTTGCCCTTACCAGAACCCATTCGGACTTCGATGGGCTTCTTGGTGATGGGCTTGTCGGGGAACACGCGGATCCACATCTTGCCGCCGCGCTTGACGTAGCGGCTGATCGAGCGGCGGGCCGCTTCGATCTGGCGCGCGGTCAGCTGACCGTGTGCGGTTGCCTTCAGGCCGTATTCGCCGAAGCTGACAGCGTTGGCGCTCCAGCTCAGGCCATCGTTACGGCCCTTGTGTACCTTGCGGTACTTGGTTCGCTTGGGTTGCAACATTGTCGTTACCTCGCTTCACGGGCCGGGCGCTGACGGTCACCGCGGTCGCCGCGATCGTGACGATCGTTGCGCGACGGGGTGTCGTCCTGCTTTTCCTGGCCAACCTGGGAGAAATCGAAGACCTCGCCCTTGTAGATCCAGACCTTGATGCCGATGATGCCGTAGGTCGTCTTGGCTTCAGCGAAGCCATAGTCGATGTCGGCACGCAGGGTGTGCAGCGGCACGCGGCCTTCGCGGTACCACTCCGAACGGGCGATTTCTGCACCGTTGAGGCGGCCACCGACGTTGACCTTGATGCCCAGGGCACCCAGGCGCATCGCATTGCCGACCGAGCGCTTCATTGCACGGCGGAACATGATGCGACGCTCCAGCTGCTGGGCGATCGACTCGGCAACGAGCTGCGCGTCCAGTTCCGGCTTGCGCACTTCGGTGACGTTGATGTGCGCCGGGACGCCCATCATCTCGCTCACTTCCTTGCGCAGCTTCTCGATGTCCTCACCGCGCTTGCCGATCACCACGCCCGGACGGGCGGTGTGGATCGTCACGCGAGCGGTCTTGGCCGGACGCTCGATCAGGATCTTGCTGATGCCGGCCTGAGCCAGCTTCTTGCGCAGCATTTCGCGCACTTTCAGGTCGGCTGCCAGGTAACCAGCGAACTCGGCCTTGTTGGCGTACCACTTGGAGTTCCAGTCCTTGGAAATGCCGAGGCGGATACCAATCGGATGAACTTTATGACCCATGGTCTTTTCCTTATCCGCTTACTTGGCGGCGCCCACAACCACAGTGATGTGGCTGGTGCGCTTGAGGATGCGGGTACCGCGGCCTTTCGCCCGCGCCATGAAACGCTTCAGGGTCGGACCTTCATCAACCATGATGGTCTGAACCTTCAGCTCGTCGACGTCGGCGCCCTGGTTGTTCTCGGCATTTGCAATAGCCGACTCCACCACCTTCTTGATCAGGTGGGCAGCCTTCTTGTCCGAGAACTTCAGCAGGTTGACCGCACGCTCGGCCGGCAGACCGCGCACCTGGTCAGCGACCAGACGAGCCTTCTGCGGGGAGATGCGCGCAGTGCGCAGGATGGCTTTCGCTTCCATTGTCATCTCTCCTTACTTGCCCGACTTCTTGTCACCACCGTGACCCTTGAAGGTCCGGGTGATGGCAAATTCGCCGAGCTTGTGGCCGACCATGTTCTCGTTGACGAGAACCGGGATGTGGTTCTTGCCGTTATGCACGGCAATGGTGACGCCTACCATGTCAGGCAGGATCATCGAACGGCGCGACCAGGTCTTGATCGGCTTCTTGCTGCCCGCAGCGGCCTCCACCTTCTTGACGAGGTGGTGATCGACGAACGGGCCCTTCTTGAGTGAACGTGCCATGGTCGATTAGCCCCTACGATCGCGGACGATGAACTGCTGAGTGCGCTTGTTATGGCGCGTCTTGTAACCCTTGGTCGGGACACCCCACGGGGTGACCGGATGCGGGTTACCCTGGCCGGCCTTGGCCTCACCACCACCGTGCGGGTGGTCAACCGGGTTCATGGCAGCACCACGAACGGTCGGGCGGACGCCGCGCCAACGCTTGGCACCGGCCTTGCCCAGCTTTTCCAGGCTGTGCTCGTCGTTGCCGACTTCGCCGATGGTGGCGCAGCACTCGACCGGAACCTTGCGCATTTCACCCGAGCGCAGGCGCAGGGTGGCGTAGATGCCTTCGCGAGCCACCAGCTGCACGGCCGCACCAGCGGCGCGAGCGATCTGAGCGCCCTTGCCCGGCTTCAGTTCGATGCAGTGGATGGTGGTGCCGACCGGGATGTTGCGCAGCGGCAGGGTGTTGCCAGCCTTGATCGGGGCATCCGAACCAGCGATCACCTGATCACCAGCCTTCAGGCCCTTCGGGGCGATGATGTAGCGACGCTCACCGTCGACGTAGCACAGCAGAGCGATGTGGGCGGTGCGGTTCGGATCGTACTCGATGCGTTCCACGCGCGCCGGGATGCCCAGCTTGTTGCGCTTGAAGTCGATGATGCGGTAGTGCTGCTTGGCACCACCACCGACGTGACGCACGGTGATGCGGCCATGGTGGTTACGACCACCCGAGCGGCTCTGCGACTCGACCAGCGCGGCGTGCGGAGCACCCTTGTGCAGGTCGGGAGTGACCACGCGCACGGCCGAACGGCGGCCGGGGGAAGTGGGCTTGAATTTCATCAATGGCATGGGATGTACCTCAGGCCTTGGCCGTTACATCGATCGACTGGCCATCGGCCAGGCGAACGTACGCCTTGCGCCAATCGCCGCGGCGGCCAGCACGGTTACGGAAGGACTTGTTCTTGCCCTTGACGTTGACCACGTTGACGGCTTCGACCTTGACGTCGAACAGCTGCTCAACCGCGGCCTTTACATCGGCCTTGGTGGCTTCGTTCGAAACTTCGAAGACATACTGGTTGGAGAGTTCCTGCAGGCGCGCGGTCTTTTCGGAGACACGCGGGGCACGCAGCACGCTGAAGATTTTTTCGTTGCTGTTCATGCCAGCCACTCCTCGACCTTCTTGACCGCGTCAGCGGTGATGACGACCGTGTCGGCACCCACCAGCGAGACCGGATCCAGACCCTGGACGTCACGCACCTGCACGTACGGCAGATTGCGGGCGGACAGGTACAGGTGCTCGGACGCTTCTTCGGTGACGATCAGCGGGCGCTTGCCCACTTCCAGGCCGGCCAGCTTGGCGATCAGACCCTTCGTGTTGGTCACTTCGACGTCGAAGGACTCCACGATGGTCAGACGGCCCTGACGGTTCAGCTCGGACAGGATCGCGCACATGGCGGCACGGTACTGCTTGCGATTGACCTTCTGCTCGAAGCTGCGCGGCTTGGCCGCGAAGGTGACACCGCCGCCGACGAAGATCGGAGCCGTCAGTGCGCCATGACGCGCGCCGCCGCCCTTCTGCTTCTTCGACTTCTTGGTGGTACCAGCCACTTCAGAGCGAGTCTTCTGTGCCTTGGTGCCGGCGCGACCGGCGTTGCGGTAAGCAACGACGACCTGGTGGACCAGATCTTCGCTGAAATCGCGACCGAACACGGCTTCGGAGACCGAGACCTTGTTGTTGCTACCCGTGATAACGAGT
This sequence comes from Stenotrophomonas sp. 59, assembly GCF_030291095.1. Taxonomy (NCBI): domain Bacteria; kingdom Pseudomonadati; phylum Pseudomonadota; class Gammaproteobacteria; order Lysobacterales; family Lysobacteraceae; genus Stenotrophomonas; species Stenotrophomonas sp. 59. The sequence goes on along the minus strand of NZ_CP127408.1, from coordinate 898,686 downwards.
TCCATCGTCATCTCTCCTTATGCCTTGCTCGCCGGACGGACGATCACATCGCCACCCGCCGCGCCCGGAACGGCGCCGCGAACCGCGATCAGACCGCGCTCGACGTCGACCTTGACCACTTCCAGGTTCTGGGTGCTCTGCTGCACCGCGCCCATGTGGCCCGACATCTTCTTGCCCGGGAAAACGCGACCCGGGGTCTGGCGCTGGCCCAGCGAACCCGGCGCGCGATGCGACAGCGAGTTACCGTGGGTTGCATCGCCCATACGGAAGTTGTGGCGCTTGATGGTGCCCTGGAAGCCCTTACCCTTGGTGACACCCTGGACGTCGACGATCTGGCCGACTTCGAAGATGTCCGCCTTGACTTCGCCGCCAACGGCGAAATCGCCGAGCTGCGCGTCTTCAACGCGGAATTCCCACAGGCCACGACCCGCTTCCACCTTCGCCTTGGCGAAGTGGCCGGCTTCCGGCTTGTTGACCAGGGCAGCGCGACGCGCGCCGACGGTCACCTGCACGGCGCTGTAGCCGTCGGTTTCGACGGTCTTGATCTGCGCGATGCGGTTCGGGGTTGCTTCGATCAGGGTCACCGGGATGGAGCGGCCATCTTCAGTGAACACGCGGCTCATGCCAGCCTTGCGGCCCACGAAGCCCAACGAATACTTCTTCGTCATGGTCGTAGTCCTCAGGTCAGCTTGATCTGAACGTCGACGCCGGCAGCCAGTTCGAGCTTCATCAGCGCGTCCACGGTCTTGTCATTCGGGTCAACGATATCGAGCACGCGCTTGTGCGTGCGGGTCTCGTACTGGTCACGCGCGTCCTTGTCGACGTGCGGGGAAACGAGAACGGTGTAACGCTCGATCTTGGTCGGCAGCGGGATCGGGCCACGCACTTGCGCGCCGGTCCGCTTTGCCGTTTCAACGATCTCGCTGGCCGAACGGTCGATCAGACGATGATCGAACGCTTTCAGCCGGATCCGGATCTTTTGGTCCGCCATGGCGGTAGGTTCCTTCGTTAAAAGAGCGACAGACAAAGCCTCTGGGTTGCTTTGTCCCATGAAATTCCTGAATACGGACGCCCCACACTCCTGCAGGCCGCCAAGGTCACTCCATGGACCTCAAAAACGTAGGCAGACCCGTTCCCAGGCCTGCCCAGACGTAGAAGCATAATGGCACGCAAGGCAGCTGTCAACAGTCGCCTGTTGACGCCGCCTGAATGGCATTGACCCTTCCTGGTCCGGGGAACACAAGGCACATCCTGTGCCTGCTTTCCCATTTGATACGCCCCGATGCCCTACCCAGGCAACATCGGGGCGCAGATACTACCAGATTACTCGATGATCTTCGAGACCACGCCGGCGCCGACGGTACGGCCGCCTTCGCGGATGGCGAAGCGCAGGCCTTCGTCCATTGCCACCGGGTTGATCAGGGTGACGACCATCTTGACGTTGTCACCCGGCATCACCATTTCGACGCCTTCCGGCAGAGCAGCTGCGCCGGTGATGTCGGTGGTGCGGAAGTAGAACTGCGGACGGTAGCCGTTGAAGAACGGGGTGTGACGGCCACCCTCGTCCTTCGACAGGACGTAGACTTCGCCTTCGAACTTGGTGTGCGGCTTGATCGAACCCGGCTTGGCCAGGACCTGGCCACGCTCGACGTCGTCACGCTTGGTGCCGCGCAGCAGCAAGCCAGCGTTGTCGCCCGCCTGACCCTGGTCCAGCAGCTTGCGGAACATTTCAACGCCGGTCACGGTGGTCTTCTGCACCGGACGGATGCCGACGATTTCGATTTCGTCGCCAACCTTGATCACGCCGCGCTCGATACGACCGGTCACCACGGTGCCGCGGCCCGAGATCGAGAACACGTCTTCCACCGGCATCAGGAACGGCTTGTCGATCGCACGCTCCGGCTCCGGGATCCAGCTGTCCAGGGCGTCGACCAGCTTCAGGATGGCCGGCACGCCGATGTCGCTCTGGTCGCCTTCCAGCGCCAGACGGGCCGAACCGGCGATGATCGGGGTGTCGTCGCCCGGGAAGTCGTACTTGCTCAGCAGCTCGCGCACTTCCATCTCGACCAGCTCGAGCAGCTCGGCGTCGTCAACCATGTCGGCCTTGTTCAGGAACACGACGATGTACGGCACGCCGACCTGACGCGACAGCAGGATGTGCTCGCGGGTCTGCGGCATCGGGCCGTCAGCGGCCGAGCACACCAGGATCGCGCCGTCCATCTGGGCGGCACCGGTGATCATGTTCTTGACGTAGTCAGCATGGCCCGGGCAATCGACGTGGGCGTAGTGACGGACCGGGGATTCGTATTCGACGTGCGCGGTCGAGATCGTGATGCCACGAGCCTTTTCTTCCGGAGCGGCGTCGATCGAGGAGTAATCCTTGAACTCGCCACCGAAGCGCTCGGCACCGATCTTGGTCAGTGCAGCGGTCAGCGTGGTCTTGCCGTGGTCGACGTGACCGATGGTGCCGACGTTGACGTGCGGCTTGGTGCGCTCGAACTTACCCTTTGCCATTGTTCTATACCTTGATTGTTCGTAAGTGGTTTCAAGAGAGGCTGAGCGAGGCTCAGCCCTTCTTCATGACGGCTTCGGCGATGTTGGTCGGCGCCGGCTCGTAGTGATCGAATTCCATGGTGAAGGTGGCGCGGCCCTGGGTCTGCGAACGCAGCGCAGTGGCGTAGCCGAACATTTCACCCAGCGGGATCATCGCGTTGATGATGCTGGCCGAACCGTCACCGGTGGTGTCGGAACCCTGCAGCACGCCGCGACGACGGCTGACGTCGCCCATCACGTCACCCTGGTAATCCTCCGGGGTCACGATCTCGACCTTCATGATCGGCTCCAGCAGCACCGGCTTGGCCTTGGCGAAGCCCTGCTTGAAGGCCATCGACGAAGCCAGCTTGAACGCCATTTCCGAGGAGTCGACGTCGTGGTACGAACCGAACACCAGCTTCACCTTGACGTCCACGACCGGGAAGCCAGCCAGCGGACCGCTGGTGATGGTTTCGCGCAGGCCCTTCTCAACCGACGGAATGAATTCCTTCGGGATCACGCCGCCGGTGATGTCGTTGATGAACAGGAAGTCGTCCTTGATGGCCGGAGCCAGCTTCGGATCGGCACGGTCGGCAGCGGTGATCGGCGACAGTTCGATCACGACGTGACCGTACTGACCCTTACCACCGGACTGCTTGGCGTGCTTGTAGTCCGACTTGACGTCGGCCAGGGTGATGGTTTCGCGGTAGGCCACCTGCGGCGCGCCGACGTTGGCTTCAACGTTGAACTCGCGCTTCAGGCGGTCGACGATGATGTCCAGGTGCAGCTCGCCCATGCCCGAGATGATGGTCTGGCCGGATTCTTCGTCGGTCTTGACGCGGAACGACGGATCTTCCTGCGCCAGACGGCCCAGGGCCAGACCCATCTTTTCCTGGTCCGACTTGGTCTTCGGCTCGACGGCCATCGAGATCACCGGCTCCGGGAACGTCATGCGCTCCAGGATGATCGGGGCGTCCACGGCGCACAGGGTGTCACCGGTGGTGGTGTCCTTCAGGCCCACGGCAGCGGCGATGTCACCAGCCAGAACTTCCTTGATTTCCTCGCGGTTGTTCGAGTGCATCTGCAGGATGCGGCCGATGCGCTCCTTCTTGCCCTTCACCGAGTTCAGCACGGTGTCGCCACCGTTCAGGGTGCCCGAGTAGACACGGAAGAAGGTCAGCGCGCCGACGAACGGGTCGGTGATGATCTTGAAGGCCAGCGACGAGAACGGAGCCTTGTCGTCCGACTTGCGGGTCATTTCGACGGTGTCGTCGTCAACGTCCACGCCCTTCACGTCCGGCACGTCGACCGGCGACGGCAGCAGCTGGATCACGCCGTCCAGCATGGCCTGCACGCCCTTGTTCTTGAAGGCCGAGCCGCAGTACATCGGCACGATCTCGGTGGCCAGGGTGCGGGTACGCAGCGCGTTGATGATTTCAGCCTCGGCCAGCTCTTCGCCGCCCAGGTACTTTTCCATCAGCTCTTCGCTGGCTTCGGCAGCGGTCTCGACCATGAACTGGCGAGCCTCTTCAGCCGGACCCTGCAGCTCGGCCGGGATTTCACCGTACTCGAACTTCATGCCCTGCGAAGCCTCATCCCAATGGATGGCCTTCATCTTCAGCAGGTCGACAACGCCCTTGAAGTTGTCTTCAGCGCCGATCGGCAGCTGCATCGGCACGGCAACCGCGCCCAGCTTGGCCTTCAGCTGGCCGACGACCTTCTGGAAGTTGGCACCGGTGCGGTCCATCTTGTTGACGAACGCGATGCGCGGCACGTGGTACTTGTTGGCCTGGCGCCACACGGTTTCCGACTGCGGCTGCACGCCACCGACGGCGCACAGGACGAAGACAGCACCGTCGAGCACGCGCAGCGAGCGCTCCACTTCGATGGTGAAGTCGACGTGCCCGGGGGTGTCGATGATGTTGAAGCGGTGCTCCGGCAGGGACTTGTCCATGCCCTTCCAGAACGCGGTGGTGGCAGCGGACTGGATCGTGATGCCACGCTCCTGCTCCTGCTCCATCCAGTCCATGGTGGCGGCGCCGTCATGCACTTCACCGATCTTGTGGCTCTTGCCGGTGTAGAACAGGATGCGCTCGGACGTGGTGGTCTTGCCGGCATCGATGTGAGCCATGATGCCGAAGTTACGGTAACGCTCGATGGGAGTGGAACGGGCCACGGGAGCCTCTCAGATTTCTTGGATTTCGGATGGCCGAACGCCGCCTTTCGGCGGCCTTCGGATTGGCGCAGTCCTTCTGGGACCGCGAGGCAGCACGCACCGAAGTGGTGCTGCCCTGCCTGTTTTACAAGGCCGTCAAACTCACCAGCGGTAGTGGGCGAATGCCTTGTTGGCTTCGGCCATGCGGTGGGTTTCTTCGCGCTTCTTGATGGCGCCGCCACGGTTTTCCGAGGCGTCGATCAGTTCAGCAGCCAGCTTCTTCGGCATGGTGTTCTCACCACGCTTGCGCGCGGAGTCGATCAGCCAGCGCATGGCCAGGGCCATCTTGCGCGACGAACGCACTTCGACCGGCACCTGGTAGGTGGCACCACCGACGCGGCGCGACTTGACTTCGACCGCCGGAGCGACGTTGTCCAGAGCCTTCTGCACCAGTTCAATGGCGTTGGCGCTGCTGTTCTTCTCGGTGATCACGTCCATGGCGCCGTACACGATCTTTTCGGCGACGGACTTCTTGCCGCTCTGCATGACCATGTTGATGAAGCGGGCGATGGTTTCGCTTCCGTGCTTAGGATCGGGCAGGACGGAACGCTGCGGAGTATTACCCTTACGCGACATAGTGCTCTCTCCTTATGCCTTCGGACGCTTGGCGCCGTACTTGGAACGGGCCTGGCGACGCTTGGCAACGCCGGCGGCGTCGAGCGAGCCACGAACGGTGTGGTAACGCACACCCGGCAGGTCCTTGACGCGACCGCCGCGGATCAGGACCACGGAGTGCTCCTGCAGGTTGTGGCCTTCACCACCGATGTAGGAAATCACTTCTTCCTGGTTGGTCAGGCGGACCTTGGCAACCTTGCGCAGAGCCGAGTTCGGCTTCTTCGGAGTGGTGGTGTAGACACGGGTGCAGACGCCACGGCGCTGCGGGCACTTGTCGAGCGCCGGCGAGGCACTCTTGTAGGTGGTCGCTTGCCGCGGCTTGCGGACCAGCTGGTTGATCGTCGCCATCAGTAGGTTCTTCTGATTGGTGGCCGGAAAATCCGACCAGAGATGCGGAAATGTTAAAGCAGGCCAAAATTCTGGCCTGCTGAGACAGACGATTGTAGCAACCTGCCAGGAAAGCAGTCAAACGCCTCCTGTCAAGCCCGTTCCTGATCCCGGAACGTTACTGGGGGGCCTCCATGTACCCCGTTCAGGTTGGCAGGGGTGATCGCGGACGACCTCCCCTGCCCTTTCCCAATCCCATCGATGAACCGATGGGTGGTCCGGCCTTGCGGCCGGACCGGATACCTCATTCTTCGCCCGAGGCCTGTTCAGCTTCGGCTTCAACCACCGGTGCCTCGACCACGGCCGGGGTGCCGGCCAGGGTCTGCATTTCCGACTCGGTGAGACCGGAAGCGCCGCGACGGCGGTTGCTGTGGTACGCCAGGCCGGTACCGGCCGGAATCAGGCGACCCACGATGACGTTTTCCTTCAGGCCACGCAGGTTGTCCGAGGTGCCGCGGACGGCCGCTTCGGTCAGCACGCGGGTGGTTTCCTGGAACGACGCGGCCGAGATGAACGATTCGGTCGCCAGCGAGGCCTTGGTGATACCCAGCAGGACCGGATCGAAGTGCGCCGGCAGCTCGTTGCGGGTCGACAGGCGCGCATTCTCCTCGATAACGCGCTGACGCTCCACCTGTTCGCCGTTCAGGAACTTGCTGCTGCCCTGGTCGGTGATCTCGACCTTGCGCAGCATCTGGCGGGTGATCACCTCGATGTGCTTGTCGTTGATCTTCACGCCCTGCAGGCGGTACACGTCCTGGATTTCCTTCACCAGGTAGGCAGCCAGCGGTTCGACACCCAGCAGGCGCAGGATGTCCTGCGGGCTCGGCTCGCCGTCCACGATGGTTTCACCCTTGGTGACATGCTCGCCTTCGAACACGATGACCTGGCGGTACTTCGGGATCAGCTCTTCGTGCTCCGAACCATCGGTGTCCTTGATGATCAGACGCTGCTTGCCCTTGGTGTCCTTGCCGAAGCTGATGATGCCCGAACGCTCGGCCAGCACCGCCGGATCCTTCGGCTTGCGCGCTTCGAACAGGTCGGCCACGCGCGGCAGACCACCGGTGATGTCGCGGGTCTTCGACGCTTCCTGCGGGATCTTGGCGACCACGTCACCCACGCCGACGGCAGCGCCGTCCTGCAGGTTGACGATCGAGCGCGGCGGCAGCAGGTACTGCGCCGGCAGATCGGTGCCCGGGATCGACAGGTCGTTGCCCTTGGCGTCGACGATGCGCACGATCGGGCGCAGGTCCTTGGCCTGGGTACCACGACGCTTCGGATCGGTGATTTCGCGCGAAGCGAGGCCGGTCAGCTCATCGGTCTTCTCGATGACGGTGATGCCGTCGACGAAGTCGATGAAGCGGATGAAGCCGGCCACTTCCGACACGATCGGGTGGTTATGCGGATCCCAGTTGGCCACGGTCTGGCCAGCCTTGATCGCATCACCGTCCTTCGAGGTGATGGTCGCACCGTACGGCAGCTTGTAACGCTCACGCTCACGGCCGTGGGCATCGAGCACCGAGATTTCGCCCGAGCGCGACACTGCCACCAGCGAGCCGTTGGCGTGCTCGACGGACTTGAGGTTGCTGAACTTGACCGAGCCGGTGGTCTTGACGGTGATGTTGTCGACCGCAGCAGCTCGCGACGCCGCACCACCGATGTGGAACGTACGCATGGTCAGCTGGGTACCCGGCTCACCGATGGACTGGGCGGCGATGACGCCGACCGCTTCACCGATGTTGACCAGATGGCCACGGGCCAGATCGCGGCCGTAGCAGCGCGAGCAGACACCGAAGGCCGACTCACAGGAGATGGTCGAGCGGACCTTGATGGTCTGCACGCCGGCATCTTCCAGCTTGGCAACCCAGGCTTCGTCCAGCAGGGTGTTGCGGGTGACGATCGGATCTTCGTCGTTGCCCGGCAGGAACACGTCCTCGGCAACCACGCGGCCCAGCACGCGGTCCTTCAGCGGCTCGACCACGTCGCCGCCTTCCACGATCGGGGTCATGATCAGGCCTTCGGTGGTACCGCAATCCACCTCGGTGATCACCACGTCCTGCGCGACGTCGACCAGACGACGGGTCAGGTAACCCGAGTTCGCGGTCTTCAGCGCGGTATCGGCCAGACCCTTACGGGCACCGTGGGTGGAGTTGAAGTACTCCTGCACGTTCAGGCCTTCGCGGAAGTTCGCCTTGATGGGCGTCTCGATGATCGAGCCGTCCGGACGCGCCATCAGGCCACGCATACCGGCCAGCTGACGGATCTGCGCCTGCGAACCACGCGCACCGGAGTCGGCCATGATGTACAGCGAGTTCATCGACTTCTGGTCGATGGTCTCACCCTTGGCATTGACCACCTTCTCGGTACCGATGGTGTCCATCATCGCCTTGGCGATGCGCTCGTTGGTGCGCGACCAGATGTCGACCACCTTGTTGTAGCGCTCGCCGGCGGTGACCAGGCCCGACTGGTACTGCTCCTGGATTTCCAGCACTTCGGCTTCGGCCTCGGTGAGGATGCCCTTCTTCTCGTCCGGGATCAGCATGTCGTCGATGCCGATCGAGACGCCGGCGCGGGTCGCGTAGGCGAAGCCGGTGTACATCAGCTTGTCGGCGAACACGACCGTGTCCTTCAGGCCCAGCTGGCGGTAGCTGGAGTTGATCAGGCGGCTGATGTTCTTCTTGGTCAGCTCGGTGTTGGCCAGCGCGAACGGCAGGCCTTCCGGCAGGATTTCAGCCAGCAGGGCGCGACCGATCGTGGTGTCCACGATCGAGGTCTTGTTCTGCTTGATGCCGTCTTCGTCGGTCACCACTTCGGTGATGCGGACCTTGACGCGTGCGTGCAGTTCCACCACGCGGTTGTCGTAGGCGCGCTTGACTTCGGCGATGTTGGCGAAGGCCATGCCCTCGCCCTTCTTGTTTTCCAGCGAGCGGGTCATGTAGTACAGACCCAGCACGACGTCCTGCGACGGCACGATGATCGGCTCGCCGTTGGCCGGCGACAGGATGTTGTTGGTCGACATCATCAGCGCACGCGCTTCCAGCTGGGCTTCCAGCGAGAGCGGCACGTGGACGGCCATCTGGTCACCGTCGAAGTCGGCGTTGAACGCGGTGCAGACCAGCGGGTGCAGCTGGATGGCCTTGCCTTCGATCAGCACCGGCTCGAACGCCTGGATGCCCAGACGGTGCAGGGTCGGCGCGCGGTTCAGCATCACCGGATGCTCGCGGATGACCTCTTCCAGGATGTCCCAGACTTCGGCTTCTTCGCGCTCGACCAGCTTCTTGGCGGCCTTGATGGTGGTGGCCAGGCCACGGCGCTGCAGCTTGGCGAAGACGAACGGCTTGAACAGCTCCAGCGCCATCTTCTTCGGCAGGCCGCACTGGTGCAGGCGCAGGTACGGACCGACCACGATGACCGAACGGCCCGAGTAGTCGACGCGCTTGCCCAGCAGGTTCTGGCGGAAGCGACCCTGCTTGCCCTTGATCATGTCGGCCAGCGACTTCAGCGGGCGCTTGTTGGTGCCGGTGATGGCACGGCCACGACGGCCGTTGTCCAGCAGCGCATCGACCGATTCCTGCAGCATGCGCTTTTCATTGCGCACGATGATGTCCGGCGCGCTCAGTTCGAGCAGGCGGCGCAGGCGGTTGTTACGGTTGATGACGCGGCGGTACAGGTCGTTCAGGTCGGAGGTCGCGAAACGTCCGCCGTCCAGCGGAACCAGCGGACGCAGGTCCGGCGGCAGCACCGGCAGCACGGTCATGACCATCCACTCCGGACGGTTGCCCGATTCCAGGAAGGCTTCGATCAGCTTGATGCGCTTGGTGAGGCGCTTGAGCTTGGTTTCCGAACCGGTAGCAGCGATTTCCTCGCGCAGGCGGGTCATTTCCGACTGCAGGTCGATCGTGCGCAGCAGTTCGTACACGGCCTCGGCGCCCATGGCGGCGTCGAAGTCGTCACCGTGCTCCTGGCGGGCCTGCAGGTACTGTTCTTCGGTCAGCAGCTGGCGGCGCTCCAGGGCGGTCAGGCCCGGCTCGGTCACCACGTAGGCTTCGAAGTACAGCACGCGCTCGATGTCGCGCAGGGTCATGTCCAGCATCAGGCCGATGCGCGACGGCAGCGACTTCAGGAACCAGATGTGCGCGACCGGCGAAGCCAGGTCGATGTGGCCCATGCGCTCGCGGCGCACCTTGGCCAGGGTCACTTCGGTGCCGCACTTTTCGCAGACCACGCCGCGGTGCTTCATGCGCTTGTACTTGCCGCACAGGCACTCGTAGTCCTTCACCGGGCCGAAGATGGCGGCGCAGAACAGGCCATCGCGTTCCGGCTTGAAGGTACGGTAGTTGATGGTTTCCGGCTTCTTCACTTCGCCGAAGGACCACGAACGGATCAGGTCCGGCGAAGCCAGCGCGATCTTGATCGCGTCGAAGTCCAGCGTCTGGCGCTGCTGGTTGAAGAGGTTGAGCAGGTCTTTCATGGTGTTCTCCAGAAGGAGGAATGCTGTGTCGATGGGCTTTCAGTTGACTGCCAGCGGCGCGGCGGCGGACCGCCGCGCCGGCATGGATCAGTTGTCTTCCAGTTCCATGTTGATGGCCAGCGAGCGGATTTCCTTCACGAGCACGTTGAAGGATTCCGGCATGCCCGCGACCATCTCGTGCTCACCGTCGACGATGTTCTTGTACATCTGGTTGCGGCCCTGCACGTCATCGGACTTCACCGTCAGCATTTCCTGCAGGGTGTAGGCCGCGCCGTAGGCTTCCAGCGCCCAGACTTCCATTTCACCGAAGCGCTGGCCGCCGAACTGCGCCTTGCCGCCCAGCGGCTGCTGGGTAACGAGCGAGTACGGACCGGTCGAACGGGCGTGCATCTTGTCGTCGACCAGGTGGTTCAGCTTCAGGTAGTGCATGTAACCAACGGTGGTGTGGCGATCAAACGCTTCACCGGTGCGGCCGTCGTACAGCTGGGTCTGGCCACTGCTCGGCAGGTCGGCCAGTTCCAGCATGCGCTTGATTTCCGCTTCGGTGGCGCCGTCGAACACCGGGGTGGCCATCGGGACGCCGTCGGTCAGGTTACGGGCCAGGCGCAGCAGCTCCTCGTCGCTGAACTGCGACAGGTCGACACGGTTGGCCACGTTGGTGTCGTCGTGGTTGTAGATGTCGTCCAGGAACTTGCGCAGGTCGGCAACGGCGGCCTGGGCTTCCATCATCGCCTGGATCTTGCGACCCAGACCCTTGGCCGCCCAGCCCAGGTGCACTTCCAGAATCTGGCCGATGTTCATACGCGACGGCACGCCCAGCGGGTTCAGCACGATGTCCACGGTCTCGCCCGAGGCCATGTACGGCATGTCCTCGACCGGCACCACGTTGGAGACCACACCCTTGTTGCCGTGGCGGCCTGCCATCTTGTCGCCCGGCTGGATGCGGCGCTTCACGGCCAGGAACACCTTGACCATCTTCAGCACGCCCGGGGCGAGGTCGTCGCCGGCGGTGATCTTGCCGCGCTTGTCGGCGAAGCGACGCTCGAATTCCTTCTCGTGCGCCTGGATCTGCTTCTGCGCGCGCTCGATGGCTTCCGAAGCGTCTTCGTCCTTCATGCGCAGGGCGAACCAGTCAGCCTTCTTCAGGCCGTCCAGGAAGGCGTCGGTGATCACGTCACCCTTCTTCAGGCCAGCGCCACCGTTGACCACCTTGCCCACGATCTGCGAACGCAGACGCATGTAGATGGCCGCTTCCAGGATGCGGAACTGGTCGTCGAAGTCCTTCTTGACGCGCTTGATTTCAGATTCTTCGATCTGGCGGGCGCGCTTGTCCTTCTCGATGCCGTCGCGGGTGAAGACCTGCACGTCGATGACGGTGCCGTCCATGCCCGGCGGAACGCGCAGCGAGCTGTCCTTCACGTCCGAAGCCTTCTCGCCGAAGATCGCGCGCAGCAGCTTCTCTTCCGGGGTCAGCTGGCTTTCGCCCTTCGGGGTGACCTTGCCGACCATGATGTCGCCGGCGCGGACTTCGGCACCGATGTACACCACGCCGCTCTCGTCCAGGCGGTTCAGCGCCTGCTCGGAGACGTTCGGGATGTCGGCGGAGATTTCCTCCGGCCCCAGCTTGGTGTCACGCGCGACGCAGGTCAGCTCTTCGATGTGGATCGTGGTGTAACGATCCTCTTCCACCACGCGCTCGGAGAGCAGGATGGAGTCTTCGAAGTTGTAGCCGTTCCACGGCATGAACGCGATCAGCATGTTCTGGCCCAGGGCCAGTTCGCCGATGTCGGTGGACGGACCGTCGGCCAGCACGTCGCCGCGGGCGATGACGTCACCCACCTGGACCAGTGGACGCTGGTTGATGCAGGTGTTCTGGTTCGAACGGGTGTACTTGACCAGGTTGTAGATGTCCACGCCTGCGTCGGTGGCGCCAACGATCTCTTCCTCGTTGACCTTGACCACGATGCGGGCGGCGTCGATCTGCACGATCTCGCCACCACGGCGGGCGTTCACGGTCACGCCGGAGTCACGCGCCACCGCGCGCTCGATGCCGGTACCAACCAGCGGCTTCTGCGCACGCAGGGTCGGCACGGCCTGGCGCTGCATGTTGGCGCCCATCAGTGCGCGGTTCGCATCATCGTGCTCCAGGAACGGAACCAGCGCGGCCGCGATCGACACGGTCTGCATCGGCGAGACGTCCATGAAGTGGACTTCCGCCGGCGGCTTCAGCAGCGATTCGCCCTGGAAGCGGCACGGCACGAACTGCTCGGTCAGCACGCTGTCGGCATTGGTCAGGGCGTTGGCCTGCGCAATGACGTACTCGTTTTCTTCGATGGCCGACAGGAACTCGACTTCGTCATAGACCTTGCCGTCCACGACCTTGCGGTACGGGGTCTCGAGGAAACCGTACTGGTTGGTGCGGGCGTACACGGCCAGCGAGTTGATCAGGCCGATGTTCGGGCCTTCCGGGGTTTCGATGGTGCAGACGCGGCCGTAATGGGTCGGGTGCACGTCGCGCACTTCGAAGCCGGCGCGCTCACGGGTCAGACCGCCCGGGCCCAGGGCCGAGACGCGACGCTTGTGGGTCACTTCCGACAGCGGGTTGTTCTGGTCCATGAACTGCGACAGCTGCGAGGAGCCGAAGAACTCCTTGATGGCAGCGGCGACCGGCTTGGCGTTGATCAGCTCCTGCGGGGTCAGGCCTTCGGACTCGGCCATCGACAGGCGCTCCTTGACCGCGCGCTCGACGCGGACCAGGCCGACGCGGAACACGTTCTCGGCCATTTCGCCGACCGAACGCACGCGACGGTTGCCCAGGTGGTCGATGTCGTCGACCACGCCGCGACCGTTGCGGATCTCGGTCAGGACCTTGATCACGTCCAGGATGTCGGAGCTGTCGCCGTGGGCGGCAACCAGGCGCTTGGACTCTTCGTCGTTGCGCTCACCGAAGTACTTGCTGTCGTACAGCACGGCTTCGCCCGTGGTTTCCTTGCGGCCCACGCGACGGTTGAACTTCATGCGGCCGACCGCGGACAGGTCGTAGCGCTCGAAGGTGAAGAACAGGTTGTGGAACAGGTTCTGCGCGGCGTCCTTGGTCGGCGGCTCGCCCGGACGCATCATGCGGTAGATCTCGACCAGGGCTTCCAGCTGGGTCTTGGTCGGGTCGATGCGCAGGGTGTTGGACAGGTACGGGCCACGATCCAGGTCGTTCACCCACAGGGTGCCGACCGCATCAACACCGGCCTTGCGGAAGTTCTGCAGCTGCTCGTCGCTGATCTCGTCGTTGGCCTGCGCCAGCAGTTCGCCGGTCGAGGCATCGACCACGTCGTGCGACAGGATGCGGCCGACGATGTAGTCGTCCGGCACGGCCAGGGCGGCGATGCCCGAGGCTTCCAGCTGCTTGATGTGGCGCGCGGTGATGCGCTTGCCGGCTTCCACGATGACCTTGTCGCCGTCGGCGAGGTCGAAGCCCAGGGTTTCGCCACGCAGGCGCTCCGGCACCAGCTCCAGCTGGACGCCTTCATCCGGGTTGATATGGAAGGTGTTGATCTCGAAGAACTCGGCCAGCATCTCTTCGTTGCTGTAGCCGAGCGCGCGCAGCAGGATCGACACCGGCAGCTTGCGGCGGCGGTCGATACGGGTGAACAGCGCGTCCTTCGGGTCGAACTCGAAGTCCAGCCAGGAACCGCGGTAAGGAATGATGCGGGCGCTGTACAGCAGCTTGCCCGAGCTGTGGGTCTTGCCACGGTCGTGGTCGAAGAACACGCCCGGCGAGCGGTGCAGCTGCGAGACGATGACGCGCTCGGTGCCGTTGACGATGAAGGTGCCGTTCTCGGTCATCAGCGGGATTTCGCCCAGATAGACCTCCTGCTCCTTCACGTACTTGATGGCCTTGGTCGACGACTCACGGTCGTAGATCACCAGGCGCACGGTCACGCGCAGCGGGGCGCCGTAGCTCATGCCACGCTGGCGGCACTCGCGCTCGTCGAAGACCGGTTCGCCCAGCTTGTAGCCGACGTATTCCAGGGCAGCATTGCCGCTGTAGCTGGCGATCGGGAAGACCGACTTCAGCGCAGCGTGCAGGCCGTGGTCCGTGCGCTTGGCCGGATCGACGTTTTCCTGCAGGAATTCACGGTAGGAATCCACCTGGATGGCGAGCAGGAACGGCACTTCGAGAATCGAGCGCTGCTTGCCGAAATCCTTGCGGATACGCTTTTTTTCGGTGAACGAATAGGACGTCATGAGGTCTTCCACCTTGTTGTGCGGGCCGTGCGTCCACGACCCAGAAGGAAACTTGAAATTGTCAGTTGGAAGTCGCTGGTATTGCCGGCACCAGCACGCCTTCTCCCGCTACTTCCAACTGCCAACTCGTCTGCTACCACGCCCCTGCTGCCGCGCGCTGCGCTGGCCGGCCGGGGTTTGACTGCAGCCCGTGTTGGGCTTTTTGCTGCTTCTTGCATCCACGCATGGCGTGGATCTACCGATTACATCCACGCATGGCGTGGATCCACAACACCGCAACAACGACCAAAGGCCGGGGGCTTACGCCCCCAGCCTTGGCTGCATCGCCGTGAATCGGTGACGATGCAAGGTAACTGCTTACTTGACTTCGACAGTCGCGCCAGCAGCTTCCAGGTCCTTCTTCATCTTCTCGGCGTCTTCCTTCGAAGCGCCTTCCTTCAGGACGCCACCGGCTTCGGCCAGGTCCTTCGCTTCCTTCAGGCCCAGGCCGGTGATGGCGCGGACGGCCTTGATGACTTCGACCTTCTTGTCGCCGGCCGACTTCAGGGTGACGGTGAACTCGGTCTGCTCTTCAACAGCAGCGGCCGGGCCAGCGGCAGCAGCCACGGCAACCGGAGCAGCGGCGGAGACGCCGAACTTCTCTTCGATGGCCTTGACCAGCTCCATCACTTCCATCAGGGACTTCTCGGCGATGGCGTCGACGATCTGTTCGTTGGTAAGGGACATGATTAATACCTTTGGATGATTTTCTGGGTTGAGGTTCCGTCAGGAACCACGGTAAGTCGAAACTCAGGCGGTCTCGGCGGCCGGCTCGGCAGCGTCGGCGGCGACATCGCCACCACCCTGCTTCTCGCCAACGGCCTTGATGGCGCGGGCAAACATCGTGACCGGCTCGGTCAGGACGCGGGCCAACATGGCCAGGGCCTGATCGCGGGTCGGCAGCGAGGCCAGCACTTCGACGTGGCTTGCCGGGAACACTTCGCCACCGATGGCGACGACCTTAGCCTTCAGCTTGTCGTTGCCCTTGGCGGCTTCCTTGATCAGGCGACCGGCAGCGCCGGGCTCCTCGAGCGAGAACGCGTACAGCAGCGGACCAACCATCTGGTCCTGGGCGACTGCGAACTCGGTGCCTTCAACGGCGCGCGAAGCCAGGGTGTTCTTGACAACCTTCAAGAAAACACCGGTTTCACGAGCCTGCTTGCGCATCGCGGTCATCTGGGCGACCGTGGTGCCAGCGTATTCGGCTGCGATCAAGGAGTGGGCCTTGGCGGCGACGTCTGCCAGCTCGGCGACTACTTCTTGCTTCTGGGACAGATTGAGAGCCATTGCACTCCTCCGATTGAACTCCGCTTACGGCTCCTGCCGTGTGCGGTCCTGTGCGGCATCCGTCCTGGACGCCGGGAACATCGGGATGATGTTCCGGGGGGTGGGCCGTTCCAGACCTGGAGGCAATCAGGGAAATCCCAGACATGCGTGAACCAGAAAAACTCCAGAAGGGCACCATCTACGCAGGTTGATTCCGGGGAATCGATTAAGCGTTCGTGACTGCTCCGGCGGCGACTCCTTGCCAGATCGAGCTTCCGTGCCCGTCGCCGGTAGTGCCACGACCGCGCCTGCGGTCTTTGACGGCTACCGCGGGCGATGCACTGCCAGCGATGCCTTCAAATGTCACGGTCACGGCACCCGAGGCACCGTGACCGCTTCAAACAATTACTTCAGGGTCAGCGACGACTGGTCGACGGTGACGCCCGGGCCCATCGTCGAGCTGACCGAAACCTTCTGCAGGTAGGTGCCCTTCGAGGTGGCCGGCTTGGCCTTGATCAGGTCCAGCAGCAGCGCGGTCAGGTTCGACTTCAGCGCGTCTTCGGCGAAGTCGGCCTTGCCGATGGTGCAGTGGATGATGCCGGCCTTGTCGGTGCGGTAACGGACCTGACCCGACTTGGCGTTCTTCACGGCTTCACCCGGGTTCGGGGAAACGGTGCCGACCTTCGGGTTCGGCATCAGGCCGCGCGGGCCCAGCACGGTGCCCAGCTTACCGACGACGCGCATGGCGTCCGGGGTCGCGATGACGACGTCGTAGTTCAGATCGCCGGCCTGCATCTTCTCGGCCAGGTCATCCATACCGACGGCTTCGGCGCCAGCGGCCAGGGCTTCATCAGCCTTGGCACCGGCCGGAGCGAACACGGCGACGCGGACCGACTTGCCGGTACCGGCCGGCAGCACGGTGGAGCCACGGACCTGCTGGTCGGACTTCTTCGCATCGACGCCCAGGCGCACAGCGACGTCGATCGACTCGACGAACTTGGCCTTGGTGGCGCTCTTCAGGATGTTGATCGCGTCCTCGAAGGCGTATGCCTTGCCCGGAACGACGGCGGCCTTGATGGCCTTCTCACGCTTGGTCTGTGCCATCTTATTAACCCTCCACCACGAGGCCCATGGAACGGGCAGAGCCAGCGATGGTACGCACGGCGGCGTCCAGATCGGCGGCAGTCAGATCCGGTTCCTTCGCCTTGGCGATCTCTTCCAGCTGCTTACGGGTGACCTTGCCGACCTTCTCGGTGTTCGGGCGCTTGGAGCCCGACGAGATGCCAGCGGCCTTCTTCAGCAGGGTGGTGGCCGGGGTGCTCTTGGTGATGAAGGTGAACGTACGGTCCGAGTAGGCCGTGATGATCACCGGAACCGGCAGGCCCGGCTCGAGCTTCTGCGTGGCAGCGTTGAACGCCTTGCAGAATTCCATGATGTTCAGACCGCGCTGACCCAGCGCAGGACCGACCGGCGGCGAGGGGTTGGCCTGACCGGCCTTCACCTGCAGCTTGATGTAACCGACAACTTTCTTTGCCATGAGTATGCTCTCCGGGTGCTAGCGCCTTTCGACAACAGGCTCCCCATCGGACCGGGAATCACGCGTCCCGGCATCGCGTTTTGAAATCATGCTGAAGGCCACCTTGCGGCGGCCTCGTCCTGCTGGCTTCCCAGCGGGGAGCCGCGCACTATATCAGGTTTTTTCTTCA
The DNA here is from genome assembly GCF_030291095.1 of Stenotrophomonas sp. 59. NCBI lineage: Bacteria > Pseudomonadati > Pseudomonadota > Gammaproteobacteria > Lysobacterales > Lysobacteraceae > Stenotrophomonas > Stenotrophomonas sp. 59. The sequence goes on along the minus strand of NZ_CP127408.1, from coordinate 881,216 downwards.
CATGTCTGAAGCGGCACGTAAACGGAAGAAACCGGGCAAGGCCCGGCTCCCTTTGCAGAGTCGAGCCATGCTCGACTGCCACACCATCCAGACCCCGGAGTCGAGCATGGCTCGACTCTACAGCTGGATCAGACGGCCTTTTCGACCTGGCCGAACTCGAGTTCGACCGGGGTGGCACGACCGAAGATCAGCACCGAGACGCGCAGACGGCTCTTCTCGTAGTTGACCTCTTCGACGACGCCGTTGAAATCGTTGAACGGGCCATCGGTGACACGGACCATCTGGCCCGGCTCGAACAGCACCTTCGGACGCGGCTTCTCGACACCTTCCTGAACGCGATTCAGGATGGCCTCGGCCTCGGAATCGGCGATCGGCAGCGGGCGGTCGGCAGTACCGCCGATGAAGCCCATCACGCGCGGGGTTTCCTTGACCAGGTGCCAGCTTTCGTTGTCGATGCGCGGAATACCGGCTTCTTCATGGGTCTCGATCTGGACCAGCACGTAACCCGGGAAGAACTTGCGCTCGGACCGGCGCTTCTGGCCAGCGCGCATCTCGACCACTTCTTCGGTCGGGACCAGGACATCGCCGAAGCGCTCTTCCATGCCGTCACGGACGATGCGATCGCGCAGAGCCTGCGCCACCGACTTCTCGAAGCCCGAATAGGCGTGAACGACGTACCAACGCTTCATGCAATTCTCCTTAGCGGCTCAGGAACAACTGAACCAGCCACTGAATGACGTAATCGAACCCACCCAGCAACAGACTGAGAATGGTCACCACCACCATCACGACCCAGGTCATGCGGATGGCTTCCTGGCGCGTCGGCCAGACCACCTTGCGCAGTTCGAAGCGCGACTCGGAGAGGAATTCGCGGGTGTCGCGCCCCTTGCCGGTCAGCATGAACACGCCGATACCGCCAACCAGACCGACTACGACCGCCAACGCACGCAGCTGACCCGCCCACGCACCCAGCTGGGTTGCGCGACCGGAGTCGGCGGAGAACCAGAACCAGACGAACAGACCGGCCAGCACCAGCAGCGATGCGGCGACATACTTGACGATATCCCCACCGTTGGCGGAGTTGTCCTTGGAGTGTTCGATCTTGCTATTCATCAGGCTGTGTCTGCTTTAGCGGCCCAGGCCGCTGGATAAGGTGGGCAGATGGCACGCCAGGAGGGACTCGAACCCCCAACCTGCGGTTTTGGAGACCGCTGCTCTGCCAATTGAGCTACTGGCGTACGTTTTGAAACTTGCCTTCCCTTAGACGGCGAAGGCGGACCGAGGTTCCCGGCCCGCCATTCGCGTAACCGGCGGCGCTATGCAACCACCGGTACTGCAGGCTTACTCGATGATCTTCGAGACCACGCCGGCGCCGACGGTACGGCCGCCTTCGCGGATGGCGAAGCGCAGGCCTTCGTCCATTGCCACCGGGTTGATCAGGGTGACGACCATCTTGACGTTGTCACCCGGCATCACCATTTCGACGCCTTCCGGCAGAGCAGCTGCGCCGGTGATGTCGGTGGTGCGGAAGTAGAACTGCGGACGGTAGCCGTTGAAGAACGGGGTGTGACGGCCGCCCTCGTCCTTCGACAGGACGTAGACTTCGCCTTCGAACTTGGTGTGCGGCTTGATCGAACCCGGCTTGGCCAGGACCTGGCCACGTTCGACGTCGTCACGCTTGGTGCCGCGCAGCAGCAGGCCAGCGTTGTCGCCTGCCTGACCCTGGTCCAGCAGCTTGCGGAACATTTCAACGCCGGTCACGGTGGTCTTCTGCACCGGACGGATGCCGACGATTTCGATTTCGTCGCCAACCTTGATCACGCCGCGCTCGATACGACCGGTCACCACGGTGCCGCGGCCCGAGATCGAGAACACGTCTTCCACCGGCATCAGGAACGGCTTGTCGATCGCACGCTCCGGCTCCGGGATCCAGCTGTCCAGGGCGTCAACCAGCTTCAGGATGGCCGGCACGCCGATGTCGCTCTGGTCGCCTTCCAGCGCCAGACGGGCCGAACCGGCGATGATCGGGGTGTCGTCGCCCGGGAAGTCGTACTTGCTCAGCAGCTCGCGCACTTCCATCTCGACCAGCTCGAGCAGCTCGGCGTCGTCAACCATGTCGGCCTTGTTCAGGAACACGACGATGTACGGCACGCCGACCTGACGCGACAGCAGGATGTGCTCGCGGGTCTGCGGCATCGGGCCGTCAGCGGCCGAGCACACCAGGATCGCGCCGTCCATCTGGGCGGCACCGGTGATCATGTTCTTGACGTAGTCAGCGTGGCCCGGGCAATCGACGTGGGCGTAGTGACGGACCGGGGATTCGTATTCGACGTGCGCGGTCGAGATCGTGATGCCACGAGCCTTTTCTTCCGGAGCGGCGTCGATCGAGGAGTAGTCCTTGAACTCGCCACCGAAGCGCTCGGCACCGATCTTGGTCAGTGCGGCGGTCAGCGTGGTCTTGCCGTGGTCGACGTGACCGATGGTGCCGACGTTGACGTGCGGCTTGGTGCGCTCGAACTTACCCTTGGCCATGGCTGCTTATCTCGAATTCGTCTGAGAGGTGATGCTTAAGATGGTGCTCACGAAAGGAATCGAACCTTCGACCTCTTCCTTACCAAGGAAGTGCTCTACCGACTGAGCTACGTGAGCCGAGTTTTGCATTATGACATGAACTCGATAATATTCAAAGTTCATTCAATGGAGCGGGAGACGGGAATCGAACCCGCACCATCAGCTTGGAAGGCTGAGGTTCTACCATTGAACTACTCCCGCGCCGGGAATGTCACAACGTGAAACTGGTGGAGGGAGGTGGATTCGAACCACCGAAGGCGTAAGCCAGCAGATTTACAGTCTGCCCCCGTTGGCCGCTTGGGTATCCCTCCTTACCACCCCATCCCGTTGCCGCCGAAGCGTTGCGGTGTGTGGTGGTGAGCCGCTTATTCTGCTGATGGGACGGGGGCCTGTCAACGCTTTTTTCCATCTTTTTCACACGTTGTCGCAAACCCATTGATACGCAAGGTTATTGCCCGGGGACCGGCAGGGTCTCGCTGGCGAAAATTGCGACATGGGGGACACCGTCGGCGCCGATCCAGCCCCGATACATGCCCTGGGTGTTGAACGGCGTGGCCATTTTTCCGTCTGCGGCGAGCACGATCGCACCACCATCGCCGCCCATCTGCGGGATCGTCTCGTTGATCACGCCCTTGCCGGCCTGCTCCGGGCTCTGCCCCTGGTAACGCATGCGTGCGCAGATCTCGTGCGCGGCAGCAGTACGGATGTAGTACTCGCCCCAGCCGGTGCCAGACACCGCGCAGCGCGCGTCAGCCCAGGTACCGGCGCCGATGATCGGCGAATCACCCACACGTCCATAGCGCTTGTTGGTCATGCCACCGGTGGAGGTGCCCGCTGCGAGATGCCCCTGCGCGTCCAACGCGACCGCACCCACGGTACCGAAGTGCTTTGCGGTCTCCAGGTCGGCATGCGCCTGGCCGCTGGCCTCTTCCTTCAGCGCGCGCTGCAGCTGCTGCCAGCGCTTGTCGGTGCGGAAGTACGCCGGATCAACCAGGGGGATGCCCTGCTCCACCGCGAACGCCTCTGCGCCCTGCCCGACCATCATCACGTGCCTGGATTTCTGCATCACGGTCTGCGCCAGCAGGATCGGGTTGCGCACCCGCTGCACGCCGGCCACCGCACCCGCGGCCTGGGTGGCGCCATCCATCACCGCCGCATCCAGCTCGTTGCGGCCGTCGTGGGTGAACACCGCCCCCTTGCCGGCATTGAAGGTGGGATCGTCCTCCAGCACGGTGATCGCCGCGGTGACCGCCGCGAGCGCCGGGCGACCCGCGGCCAGTTCGGCATGCCCCTTCAGCAGCGCCGCCCGCAGCGCGTCACGTGCCGCCTTCTCTTCGGCCGGTGACAGGTCCTTGCGCTCGACGCCGGCGCCGCCATGGATGACCAGCAGCGGCGAGGTGGCCGGTGCGGCCTGGGCGAGCAACGGCAGGGACAGCAGCGCAGACAGCGCCAGGCGCAGTTTCATCGGGTACGTCTCCAGCAGGTGTAGTGATTGGAATGCACGGGTAGCGCCGGGCCATGCCCGGCGGAAGGCACAGCGCGGCAAGGCCGCCGGGCATGGCCCGGCGCTATCGCGGCTATTGACGGACGACTTCAATCTCGCCGTCGCTGACGTCGGCCACGGCCTGGTAATCGGCCTCGGCCTGGAAATCGTCCAGGCGCATGCGGCTGCCGCTGGCGACCACCGTCACCGGCACTGCATGGAAGCGCAACGGCTCACCTTCGACCATGCGGTCCGCATCACGCCCGGGGCTGACCACCCAGACCTTGCCTTCGCCATCGGCACTGTAGACCTGGGCCTGGCCATCCGGTTCGACGCAGAGAGCAGTGTCCTCGTCGACCCCGATGCCGACGATATCGGGGTCGCCACTGTCCTGTGCAGCGCGCGCCACGAACACGATCAGGCGACCGAGCCGGTCGCGCTTGTCGAAGTGGGTGTCGGTGACTACGCGCTGCAGGTAGGGCATCTGCAGGAAGCCGCTGTCCATGGTCACCGCGCTGCCCATCGGGTCCGCCAGGGCTCCGGCCGAGGTGATGCTGCCACCATCCATCGCGCCGTAGGCATAGCCACCGAGGATCGCCAGTCCGGCGCTGGTACCGGCAATCGGCTTGCCTGCACGCACATGTGCGTTGAGCGCGCGGTTGAGCGCGGTGCCCTTCCAGAAACGGATGTAGCGTGACTGGTCGCCGCCGGCGATGAAGATGGCATCGGCCGCGGCAACCACGCGCAGCACGGCGGGATCGTCCGCACCGCGGCGACTGTCGAAGACCAGGGTCTGCACCGCGGTGGTCCCACCGATCTCGCGATAGAGCCGGTCCTGCAGCTCATCGCTACCGGAAGCACGCAGGATCAGCACGCGGCCGTTGCCGGCCTGCCGGAGCCACCATTGGAAGGCCTCGGGCACCCATTCGCCACCGCCCATCAGCATCATCGCCGGTGCGCGCGGACCGGGCCTCGGCGCCTCCAGGTCACCCACTTCGTAATAGGCAAAGCCAGGCCCCTGCAGATCCTCGGCAAGGGCCGCGAGGGGCCACGCCAGAACCAGCAGTGCCAGCCAGAGGAAGCGTCCGCGCAGGGGGCTGTGGGGGCGTCGCATCTTGATCTCCCTGAACAAAATCGACTTGCAAGCGTTTTCACTCTTTGCCAGATAGAGACCCAGTAGTCAAGGACATAAAAAAGGCGTTAAATGCGCGCGCCCATTCCGGAAATCTGAATGGGGGACATGGCCCCTCCTCCGCGGGCCGGCTTCATTTCCGAGAATTCCTCATGCGTAGAAAGGCGATGGCGTGGTCGATCCAGCTGGCGTTGATGGGCGTGGCTGCTTCCGCGGCGGCCCAGGCTCCGGCTTCCTCTTCGGTTCAACAACTGGACGCGGTGCAGGTCACCGGTTCGCGCATTCCGCGCGCCCAGGTGGAAGGCCCCGCCCCGATCACGGTGATCAGCGCCGAGCAGATCCGCTCCAGCGGCTTCACCACCGTGCCGGACGTGCTGCGCGCGATGACCCAGAACGGCGGTGAGACGCAGAGCCAGCAGTCCTCCAGTGGCGCCGACTTCTCGCCGGGCGCCCAGCAGGTGGACCTGCGCGGCCTGGGCCCGAACCACACACTGGTACTGGTCAACGGCCGCCGCATCGCCGACTTCCCGATGCCGTTCAAGGGCCGCAGCAACTTCACCGACGTCTCCAACATCCCGCTGGGCATGATCGAGCGCATCGAAGTGCTGACCGGCAGCGCCTCGGCCATCTACGGCTCGGACGCGATCGCCGGCGTGGTCAACTTCATCCTGAAGAAGAAGGCCGACGGCACCACCATCGACATGCGCATGGGCACCACCAGCGAAGGCGGTGGCGAGTCGTTCGACATGAGCCTGGCCAGCGGCTTCAGCCGCGGCAACTTCAACGCCGTGTACAGCGTCGAGCTGCAGTCGCAGACCCCGCTGTGGGCCTATGAGCGCGACATCCAGGATTCGACCCAGGACGGCCCCACCGAGGGCTCGCGCATCGCGCGCCGCGCCTACCTGCGCACCGACTACGACGACAACTACCTGGACCCGGGTGCCGCCACCTGCGAAGCACTGGCCGGGCAGAACCAGGGCAGTACCTACCGCGCCTACCGTCCGAAGTACGGTTACTACTGCGGCAGCGACGCGTCGATCGGCTACGGCACCATCCTCAGCAAGCGCCGTGGAGCCAACGGCTACGCATCGCTGAGCTACGACTTCGACAATGGCCAGCAGTGGTTTGCCGACGTGCAGCTGGGCTACCACACGATGTCGCTGATGCGCGATGTCACCAAGTGGGGCCGGATGGATGCCAGTGGCGATGAGTCGGGCTATTTCAACAACCAGGCCACCGGCGAGATCGAGTTCTGGCAGCGCCAGTTCTCGCCCGAGGAGATGGGCGGCCTGCGCAATGCGATGGTACGCAGCACGCAGAAGACCTTCAGCGTGACCACCGGCTTCAAGGGCAACCTGATCGGCAACTGGGACTACGAAGCGGCGCTGAGCCACTCGCAGTACCAGTCGCGGATCAGCTGGGCGCAGATCATCGCCTCCAAGGCCAATGACCTGTTCCTGGGTCCGCAGCTGGGTGTGGATGATGATGGCTTCCCGATCTACAACGCGGACCCGTCGCGGCTGTACCGGCCGCTGACCCGCGCCGAGTACGATTCGATTGCCGCACGCACCACCTATTCGCCGAAGTCGCGCACCGAAACGGCAGCGTTCACCCTGACCAACTCGGCGCTGTTCGGCCTGCCGGGCGGTGATGCCGGTTTCGCCGCGACCGTGGAAGTGGGCCAGCAGGCCTACGCGCTGAATCCCGATCCGCTGGCCACCCAGTACTACTACTACAGCTGGAAGGATTCGGACGGCCAGGGCTCGCGCAACCGCTGGGCGACCGCCGCCGAGCTGCGCATGCCGCTGCACGAGACAGTCAACCTGAGCGTGGCCGGCCGTTACGACCAGTACCGCTATTCGGGCCACACCATCGGCAAGGCGACCTGGAGCGGCGGCCTGGAATGGCGCCCGATCGACACCCTGCTGGTACGTGGCTCGTATGGCACGGCGTTCCGCGCACCGGACCTGCACTACGTGTTCGCCGGCCCCGGCAACGACGAGACCACCGCCGAGGACCTGTACAGCTGCCGTGCCGACGGCGCCAGCGACTGCTCCGACTACGAACGCAACCTGATCCGCAGCCGCACCGGCAACCGCCAGCTCGACCCGGAAACCAGCACCTCGTGGAGCGCTGGCTTCGTCTGGTCGCCGGCGATCGGCCTGGACCTGTCGGTGGACTGGTTCGACATCGACATGCGCAAGCAGGTGCAGGACATGGATGTGCGCACCATCCTGGCCAACGAAGCGAACTGCCGGCTCGGCACTGCCGACATCAGCTCGCCGACCTGCGTGGATGCGCTCGACCGCATCACCCGCACCAGCGATGGCCGCCTGTATGGCGTGCGCGTGGCCCCGATCAATGTCGCCCGCGAGTCCACCTCCGGCATCGACGTCGGCCTGCGCTACCGCCTGCAGACCGGCATCGGCGACTTCATCCTCAATGGCACCCACACCTGGGTGAAGAAGCACGATTTCCAGCGCTACCCCGGCGATCCGACCCTGGACCAGTTCGCGGTCAACAGCGGATTCGACATCCCGCGCACCAAGACCAGCCTGAGCGTGACCTGGGAGAAGGACGCGTGGTCGGCCACGGTCTACGGTTCGCGCCTGGGCAAGCTGCCGACCTCGGACAACTACGACCAGTCGTTCGACTGGGAAAGCGGTGACAGCCCATACGTGAAGGCGACCTACCGCTACAACGCGTCGGTGCAGTACCGCTTCGACGACCATTCGCGCCTGTCGCTGTCGGTGGTCAACGTATTCAACAAGATGCCGCCGAAGGACGCCACCTACACCGCGTACCCGTACTACGACGTGTCCTGGTTCGACAGCGTCGGCCGCACCATCAACCTGCAGTACACCCACAAGTTCGGCGGCAGCGCACTGTAAGCAGGACGGCCCGCAGCACGCTCCACCAAAGCCCCCGCTCCGGCGGGGGCTTTTTCATGCATTGCTGAACGGAAGCCCCGCACGGCGCCGCTGCGGGCAGCCCGGCAGCGGCTTTTAGGAAACAACTGATTCCGCCACTTCGGCGTGGCTCCCTAGCATCGGTTCATGTTCCGCATTCCCCGCCCATTGCTGCCGCAGTCCGCGCCGCCCAGCACCGCATCGGTGCTGTTGCGCTGCCTGACCGTGTGCGTGTTCATCTGCCTGGCAGCCGCGGCGGGCTTCTACCTGCTGAGCACGTTCAACGAGGACATCTCGACCCATCGCCGGGAAATGAACGCAGCCGCCTACAAGGCACAGATCTACTTCGACCAGCGTGAAGCCCTGCTGCGCTACCTGGGCGACTCGGTGGTGAAGGGCCCACCGGTCACCTCGGCAACCGACGCCGAGGGCATGCGCCGGATTGCGCTGGACATCCCCGATGGCGCAGGCGGCCAGCAACTGCTGCTGTCGGCACGTGCCGAGCACACGCTGCAGGCGCTGCAGACACAACTGGTACTGGTGGATGCAGGTGGCCCCCACAGGCTGGCTGGCACCGAGGTGGACGTGGCGCTGGCACAACTGCCGCCGCTGCACGCACTGCAGGCGCGCAACGGCAGCCTCGACGGCGCCGACCCCGTGTACTGGCTGCGCCCGGGCGACACCGGCGTGGTACTGGCGCAACCGGTGCAGGCCGGGCCGCACCCGGCGCAGTGGCTGTTGCTGCTGCTGGATGGTGCGGCGGCGGCGAGCATGATTGATGGCCAGGGTATTGGTGGCTACGCACTGCTCGATGACCAGGCGCAACCGGCCTTGTCCAGCCAGACGCCCCGCCTGGACAGGGCGGGCTGGGAAACGTTGCGGCAACGCCAGGACGACAGCTTCGGCACGCTGTGGAGCAGCGGCATACCGCGCGGCGTGGCCCTGGTGAAGAGCGTTGGCAACGATGGCTGGCGGCTGGTCTACCACCTGCCGCCGTCGTTGCTGCTGAGCGACCTGGCGGTGCCACTGCTGGCCTGCAGCACGGCGCTGCTGCTGGCCGGCTTTACGCTGCGCCTGCTGCGGCATCGCGTCGACGGTCAATTGATCCAGCCGGCACTCCAGCAGCACCGCCGGCTGCTTGAGAATCTGGACTTCAGCTCGACGGTAATCGACATGGCCCCGGTCGGGATCTGCGTGCTGCGACGCAGTGACCGCCATCTACTGCTCTGCAACCAGCTGCTGCGCGACTGGCTGGGGCAGGATGGCGAGGACAGCGACTGGCAGGCGCCATGGCGCGGGCATGCCGGCGAACGCGGCCGTGGGCTGGAGTTCACAACCCGCGAAGGCCGGCAACTGCAGGTGTTGCACGCCGCCTGCCGCTATCAGGGCGATGATGTGCTGCTGTGCGTCTTCCACGACATCTCGCGGCATCGCCAGGCACAGGCGGCGCTGTCATCGGCACGACAGGCCGCCGATGCCGCCAACCAGGCCAAGAGCGCGTTCCTGGCCACCATGAGCCATGAAATCCGCACACCGCTGTACGGCGTACTGGGGACGCTTGAACTGCTTGGACACACCGCGCTGGATGCGCGGCAGTCGCAGTACCTGCGCACCATCGAGAGCTCGTCATCGGTGCTGTTGCAGCTGATCAGCGACGTGCTGGATGTTTCCAAGATCGAGTCCGGGCAGCTCAGCCTGGAGCCGAGTTCATTCTCGCCGCGCGAACTGACCGAAAGCGTGCTGCGCAGCTTCGCCGCGTCCGCCACCCGCAAGGGGCTGCAGATCCTGGTCTGCACCGACCCGCGCCTGCCGACGCGTGTCCTTGGCGACGCCGACCGGATCCGCCAGGTGCTGGGCAACCTGCTCAGCAACGCGATCAAGTTCACCGAACACGGCCGCGTGGTACTCCGCGTTCGCCAGGTGGAGCGCGAGGCCGAGTCCAGCGTGCTGGCCTGGCAAGTGACCGACACCGGCGTGGGCATTGCTGCCGAAGAGCAGGCGCGCCTGTTCGAGCCCTTCCGCCAGGTACGCGGCGCAGCCAGCGCGCAGGGCACCGGGCTCGGCCTGTCCATCAGCGACCGCCTGGTCCGCCTGATGAGTGGCGAGCTGCAGGTGGTCAGCGAACCCGGGCTGGGCAGCAGTTTCAGTGTGCGCCTGCCGCTGCCGGTGCTGGCCGCTGCCGAAGATGGGCCGACCCTGAAGCAGGAGCCGCCGATCCTGGTACGTGGCCGTGACCGCGAACTGGTCGACAGTGCGTGCGGCTGGCTGCAACGTTGGGGTGCCAACGCACAGCCGCTGCACGGTGAGCCTGCCCTGCTCGACCATGACGGCGCGATCCTGATGGACGGTGAAGCGTCGACGCCGCTGCCCTGGAAGGGCCCGCGGGTCGTGGCCTCGATCGACGGCGGCGACCAGCCCATCGTGGCGCCCGATGGCAGCCTGGTGGTCAGCCTGCATGGCATGACCGCGATCGGCAACGCAGTGGCCAACCTCCAGCAACGCGGCGCGGCGCTGCCGGAAGCCGCGGGCGCAGTGCCGCTGATGCCGCTGGGCATGCGCGTGCTGGCCGTCGAGGACAATCCGATCAACCGGGTGATCCTGGCAGAACAGCTGCGCACCCTGGGCTGCGACGTGGAACTGGCCCAGGACGGCATGGAAGCGCTGCAGCTGTGCCGTGAACACAGCTTCGACCTGGTGGTGACCGACATCAACATGCCGCGCATGGATGGCCACGCGTTTGCACGGCAACTACGCGATGACGGCAATCCACTGCCGGTGATCGGTGCCACCGCCAACGCCACCGCCGAGGAACGCGAGCGCTGCCTTGCCAGCGGCATGCGGGGCTATCTGAGCAAGCCCATCGACATCGCCCGCCTGCGCAAGGCGATCACCGCCCTGCGCCAAGGAAACCCCGCATGACCCAGCGCATCCTGATCCTGGAAGACCAGCCGTTCCAGCGCGGCTATCTCGCCAACCTGTTCGGCAGCCGCCGCGGTGTGCAGGTCGACGCCTGCGAGGACGTGGAAGCAGCGATCGCCCTGTGCGCCTGCCAATCCTACGATCTGGTAGTGAGCGACCTGCTGATGCCGGGACAGGACGGCATCCAGTTCATACAGGCGCTGGCCGCCCAACCGCGGCCACCACGCCTGGCCGTGGTCAGCGCGGCATCGCGAAGGATGATGACGTCAGCGCGCCTGATGGCCGAATCGCTCGGACTGGAGGTGATCGGCCTGCTGCCCAAGCCGGTGGCCGCGACCGACATCGAGGCGCTGTTCGACGCGCTGGCGCAGGCGCGACCGTCGGTGGATGCAGCACCGGCACGCGCGGCGACGCTGCCGGAACCCGATGCCCAGCAGTTGCGCCAGGCAATGGCCGACGGCGGCCTCACGGCCTGGTTCCAGCCCAAGAAATCGCTGCAGACCGGGCGCGTGGTCGCTGCTGAAGCACTGGTGCGCTGGCGCCATCCGCAGCTGGGAACACTGGCCGCGGGCAGCTTCCTGCCCGCGATGTGCCGCCATGGGCTGGAAGGCGAACTGTTGCGGATGATGCTCAAGGCCAGCATCAAGGCACAGGCGCGCTGGCGCAAGCAGGGCTTCCGCGTGCCGGTATCGATCAACCTGCCGCCGCATCTGCTGGAGCAGTCCGACCTGCCTGACGAGCTGCTGGCGATGACGCTGGCGCTGGGCGGCACGCCGGGTGAACTGTGTTTCGAACTGATGGAAAACAGCACCACGCGGCACGTCAGCGACTTCTATGCAGGCGCCTGTCGCCTGCGCATGAAGGGTTTCGGCCTCGCCCAGGACGATTTCGGGCAAGGCCTGAGCTCGGTGCACAACCTGGTCAATACGCCCTTCACCGAGGTCAAGATCGATCGTGCGCTGGTCAGTGGTTGTGCCCGCGATCCTGCCCTGCATCTGACCCTGTCGACCATCATCGCGCTGGCCAACCAGCTGGGCCTTACCATCGTGGCCGAAGGCGTGGAAAGCGATGCCGACCTGGCGGCGTTGCGCCAGCTCGGCTGCAGCCAGGTGCAGGGCTTCCTGATTTCGCAGGCGCTGCCATCGGATGAATTCACCCGTCTGCTGGATGACGAATCGCCGCGAATGGACGAGGCCGCATCGGCCGCCCTGCGATGAGCCCGGCTCCACACGGGCTTCACGGATTCATCAAGCACCATTGACGATCCTGTATGGGCGGCGATACCCGGCAATTCCCCGCCGCCGCGAGTTGCCGCTGACTGCCCATTGCTCCGAGACCCGCCATGCCGGCCGAGGCCGCTCCCGTACGTCGACTTGCCCGCCGCTCCCTGCGCGTCCATGCCCTGCTGATCGGCGTGGTCGTGCTGGCCACACTGCAGGCCGGCCTGCTGCTGTCCAGCGGCACGCAGCTGTTGAACGAAGAGCGCAGGAAGATCGAGTACCACTTCCGCCGCCTCGACGGCACGCTGCGCGAACAGGAGCGCTTCCTGCGCCAGTGGCGGCTGCATGATGTCGGCGCACGCGGCCAGCCGGTTCCGGATGCCAGCGTGGAACTGCAGCGTGGCCCGATGTTCGCCAACTTCGCGCTGGTGGAGAACACCGACAACCAAGCGATACCGCCAACCGAACTGGGGGATCGTTTCCTGCGCTTCTACGGTACGTTCTGGTCGGCCTCGCATTTCCCACCACCGCAGTGCCTGCTGGTCGATGGCCAGGGCACGCGCGGCGTGTTGGCGCCGGTGCAGATGACCGGCGCTGACGCCAGCCAGAACAGCCCGCACCACCTGCGCCCGGCGATCAGCGACATCCACCGTGTGCTGGCCACGCAGCCGGCCCTGCAGCGCGGTGGAATCATCTGGGTCGACGTGCCCTGGCGCGATGGCCAGACCCGACTGCTGGCGATTGCGCATGCGCCACAGGACGCGCGCCTGTGGGGCGAGCCCAGCGATGGCTCGCTGGCCGCCCTGGCGTGCCTACTCGACCCGGCACGTGTTGATGACTACCGCCAGGTGCTGGGCATTCCCGTGTTCCAGCGCCTGTCGCTGTTCGATGCCAGCGGCCGTCGCCTGCTTGGCGATGCCGCCGATGCCAGCAGCGCCAGCGCCTCCTGGCAGGCCGGCCTGGACGGCCTGCAGTTCCGCATGCGCAGCGACCGGGGGTGGCTGGCGGTCTACCACGTGGGCTGGCGCCAGATCTTCCAGCATCCGCAGGGGCCGTTGCTGGGCGCCACGCTGGTCGCACTGATGCTGGCGCTGGGTGGCACGCTGGTGCTGCGCGCCTACCGCCGATCGGTCATCGAGCCACTGCGCACCAATCACGCGCGCCTGCTCGAAAGCGAAGCCTTCAGCCGCACCATCCTGGACAACGCACCGATCGGGCTGTGCCTGCTGCGGCGCAGTGACGGCACGGTGCTGCTGGACAACGCCCTCGCCCGTCGCTGGCTGGGCGAAGACCACCACGCTGGCGGATGGCACGGCCCCTGGCGGCGCAGTGTACTGACGGCCGGGGGCACCACGCTCGGCGACGGCCTGGCCTACACCACGCCGGAGGACCGCCACCTGCTGGTCACCGCCACGCCGGCACGCTACCGCGGCGAACCCGCCGTGTTGTGCCTGTTCATCGATCTCAGCAGCCAGCATGAAGCCGAGCAGGTCCTGCAGCAGGCGCGCCGGGCCGCCGACCAGGCCAACCGCGCCAAGAGCCAGTTCCTGGCGACGATGAGCCATGAGATCCGAACCCCACTTTACGGCGTGCTCGGCACGCTTGAACTGCTGGGACTGACGCCACTCGATGCGAAGCAACAGGATTACCTGGCCACCATACAGCGCTCCTCGTCGACCTTGATGCAGCTGATCAGCGACATCCTTGACGTAAGCAAGGCCGAAGCCAGGCAGTTGAGCCTGGAGCCCAGCCCGTTCGATCCGGTGCGGCTGACCGAGGATGCAATGGATTCGTATGCTGCAGCGGCGGCCGGCAAGAACCTCCAGTTCTATGCCTGCATCGATGCCGACGTGCCAGAGACGGTGTGTGGCGATGCGGCGCGGATCCGCCAGGTGCTCAACAACCTGATCAGCAATGCGCTGAAGTTCACCGACAGCGGGCGCGTGGTGGTACGGGTATCCACGCGCTTGCAGGACGATTGCTGCTGGATCCAGTGGCAGGTGACTGACACTGGCATCGGCATTGCCAGCGAGCACCAGGCCCATCTGTTCGAGCCGTTCTTCCAGGCCAACCCGGCTACCGACGCCATGCGCGGGACCGGCCTGGGCCTGGCCATCTGCGCCCATCTCGCGGCCCTGATGGACGGTCACCTGCGCGTGGTGAGCGAAAGCGGCCTGGGCAGCAGCTTCAGCGTGGAACTGCCGCTGCCACCGGCTCCGGCCGATCCGCAGCAGTCGCCGCCGCCACGGCTGCCGGCCAACCTGCGGGTGCAGGTGCGGGGCACCGCCCGCGAACTGGTGCAATCGCTGTGCGAACGCCTGCAGCAACGTGGCGCGATCGCCACCGTGTACCGGGAAGACGTCGCAACGAACGCGCCAGCACCCTCGGTCCTGCTCGATGTGGTGCTGGATGGCCCGGTGCCGCCGGCCACGGGCAGCCCGCACGTGGCAGCCAGCCGCGACGGCGGCGCACGCCCGCAATTGATCGACGACACCTGGCGGATTGGACTGCACCGGCTCGACGCCATCGTGATGGCGCTGGCAGCGGCCAGTGGCCAGGCATCGGCAACCAGTGCGGAAGGCCGGCTCCCGCCGCCCCGTCGCTTCAACCTGCAGGTACTGGTGGCCGAAGACAACCCGATCAACCAGGCGATCCTGCGCGACCAGCTGGAACAACTGGGATGCCGCGCCGTGGTCGCCAGCGATGGCAATGAAGCTCTGGGCTACTGGCAGCAGGGGGCATTCGCGCTGGTATTGACCGACCTGAACATGCCCGGGCTGGATGGCTACGGCCTGGCCCGCGAACTGCGGGCACGCGGCGTTGGCGTGCCGATCCACGGTGCCACCGCCAATGCCGACCCGGCCGAGCGCCGGCGCTGTGAGGAGGCCGGCATGCAGGGCCTGCTGGTCAAGCCGATCACTCTGGAAGCGCTGCAGCGCCTGCTGGCCCGGATCACCCGCACGGATTCCGCGAGCGTTGAGCCGGCGGTCGGATCGGCGCTGCTCGTCGCCGCTGGCCACGATGCTCCGTTGCAGGTGCCCCCGAAGATGCAGGCGCTGTTCGTGCAGACCATGCAGGACGATCTCGACAGCCTGCGCCAGGCGATCACCGCTACCGATGCCCTGCGCGTCGCGCAGGTTCTGCATCGCATCCGTGGCGCACTGGTCATTGTTGGCGCCCCCGGCCTGGTGGACAACGGCCTGCAGATCGAACAGCGCATCGCGCATGGTGACGGACTGGACGCGGTGAACGCCCCGCTGCTCGCGTTCCAGCAGCGCTTGCAACGACTGCTCGAACCCCTGCTTGATACCGGCTCCCCTTCCCTCCCAGACGACCCGCTCCTGCCATGACCACACGGATCCTCATCGCCGACGACCATCCGATCGTCCTTGCCGGCATCCGCGATGTGCTGGCGGGCGAACTGGACCTGGAGGTTGTGGGAGAAGCCGCCGATCCGGCCACGTTGATCGACCTGATGACGCAGACCCGGCCACAGGCGGTGATCACCGACTACAGCATGCCCGGGGGCGACCACTTCGGTGATGGCATCAAGCTGATCTCGTTCCTGCACCGCAGCTTCCCGGACACCCGCCTGCTGGTGCTGACCATGGTCTCCAACCCGTCGCTGGTGGCAGCAATGTACGCAGCAGGCGCCGGTGGGGTGGTACTGAAGAGCCATGGCCTGGGCAGCCTGGTGCAGGCCCTGCGCGTGGTGCTGGCCGACCGCGTCTACCGCCCGCCCGGCCTGCTGCCGGTCGCTGCGAGCGAACCGGCCGACGCCGATGCGGTCCGCGCCCGCCTGTCGCCGCGCGAGCTGGAAGTGATCCGCCTGTTCACCGGCGGCATGAGCGTGGGTGACATCGCGCGGCAATTGCAGCGCAGCGCCAAGACGGTCAGCACGCAGAAGATCAGCGCCATGCGCAAACTGGGCGTGGACAGCGACCAGGCCCTGATCGAGTACTGCCTGCAGGCCTCGCTGTTCGCCTGAGCCCCACTGCAGGCTGAACCCTGCCGGCCCCGCAGGAGGGCCTGCACGGGCTTTAGGAAACGCCTGATTCCACAGAACTGTGCCGATTCCTAGGCTGGACGCATCCCGCCATGGTGCGTCTGCCGGCAGTAGCTGCATCGCCATGTGGGGGAACGGAAGCCGATGGCGCCCCTGCTGCCATCACAGCGGGCTTCCGCAGCGACGCGGCCCTGCCGCGCCAGTTCGCGCAGCCGCGCTGCGCCCTGCCACAGGAAGTCCACCAGCATGAACGCCTCCCCCACTCGGCGCCGCCGTGCGTCCGGGCGCGCGCGTCCCGCGCCTGCTCCTCTCCTTCCCAGCCTGCTGGCCACCGCCCTGTGGGCGGCACTACCGGCCCAGGCCGCCGACCTGACCGGGCCGCTGAAGGTCATCAATGGCGAGACCCTGCAGCTGGATGCGAACGATACCCTGCTGCATTCCGCGGGCGGCTTCGCCCTGGATGTGAACGGAGCCGGCAGCACGGCGACGCTCGATGGCACGCGTGTCGATGTCACCGGCGGCGGCAGCGCAATCCAGGCTTCGGCAGGCGGCAGCGTCCTTGTCCAGGGAGGCCATATCCAGCTTGGCAATGGAAGCTCCAGCGTCGGTTATGCGCTCAACGCAACCGGCGCCGGCAGCGTCATCCGCGCCAGCAACCTGGTCATCGATGCCTATCGCAATGGCTCCGGCTACGGCACGGTCAATGCCACCAACGGCGGCAAGGTATGGCTCGATGGCGGCAGTGTAAGCAGCGATGGCCATACCCTGTATTCCAGTGGGCGTGGAAGCGAACTGCATGTGTCGGGTACCACGATCAGCAACGGTGCCGGCCGCACGGCCTATGCCGAGGGCGGCGCACTGCTTTCGCTGGAATCACTGACGATGACGTTCGCGCAGGCAACCAACGGCTTCAGTGGCCGCATGTCTGCCAGCGGCAGCGGAAGCGTGATGTCGCTGCGCGATGTGGATGTCATCAATGGTTACTTCGACATTGACAACGGGGGGACCCTCCGCATCACCGGGGGCACCGCCACCGCCAACGGCGGCAGCATCCGATTGCTGGGAAACCGGACGAATCGCACGTTCGCCACAGCGGAAATCAGCGATGCCCGCTTCGAAACCATCGGCGGCTACGGCGTCAACGTCAACAGCTGGGGCAAGTTGACCGCCGATGGTGCGCAATTCACCGTCCGCGATGGCAGTTCCGGAATCTGGCTGTCCGGTGCCGATTCGCTGGCTGACCTGAGCAACACCGTGATCAGCACCTTTGGTGACACTGGGTATGGCCACGGTGTGGACGTGTGGGGTGGCACCGCGACGATCACCGGTGGCAGCATTGATACCCACGGCGATGGCGTCTACGGCCTGCGCGCTTCCGGCAGCAATCCTCCGACTCCCTACTCCCGGATCCGTGCCAGCAACCTCGACATTGCGACCTACGGCGCGGTGTCCGGTGGTGTGTTCGCGGGCGGCAGTACCGCTGACATACAGCTGGATGGCGGCTCGATCACCACCCACGGCGCATCCTCGTTCGGCATCGTGCAGATGAACACTGCAAAGCTCACTGCGGACGGCCTGCACATCCAGGCGCTGGGAGCGAACTCCGGTGCCTATCGTTCCTACATCACCGCATTCGGTCCCTACTGGGACCGGCTGGTGTTCAACGACAGCCAGATCGAGACCATGGATGGTCCTGCGTTGTGGTTGCAGGGCAGCAATCACGAGCTGACACTCAACAATACGGCCGTTGTTGCCCGCCTCGCAGGTGATCTGGACGGCGGCCGACTGCTGCGGGTCAGCGATACCGTGTTCACCGATGGCAGTTCGGTGGCAACGTCCGAGATCCGTTTCACCGCGGACAACAGCCGCCTGACCGGTGACGTGGTCGTCGACAGCGCGACCGCGGATGTTCGGATGGTGCTGCGCAACGGCACCACGTTCAGCGGTGCGCTACGTGATGATTCCGGCTACCAGGTTGCCCAGTTGTCGCTGGACGGCAGCAGCCAGTGGAACGTGCGTGCCAGTTCCAGCGTCGGCACGCTCGAGCACACCGGCACCATCGCTTTCGATGCGCCGGCGGCCGGCGATTTCAAGACCGTTACCGTCAGCGGCGACTACGTGGGCAACGGTGGCCAGTGGATCTTCAACCGCGCACTGGGCGACGACACTTCACTGGGCGACCAGCTGGTGATCAACGGCAACAGCAGCGGCACTGCCAGCGTGAGCGTGCGCAATGCCGGCGGTGCGGGTGCGCTGACCCAGGAAGGCATCCGCCTGATCACCGTGGGTGGCCAGTCGGATGCACAGTTCAGCCTGCAGGGGCGCGCGGTTGCTGGTGCCTACGACTACTTCCTGTTCAAGGGCGGCGTATCGACGCCGGATGACGGCAACTGGTACCTGCGCTCGGAATACGTACCGCCGGTCGATCCGCCGGAACCTCCGGTTGATCCGCCGTTGCCGCCGGAACCGCCGGTTGATCCGCCAGTGCCGCCGGTACCCCCGATCGATCCGCCGTTGCCGCCGGAGCCACCGATCGATCCGCCGCGTCCGCAGGTGGAACGCCCGGAACCGGCCGCCTACGTGGCCAACCGCAGTGCCGCGCTGGGCATGTTCCGGCACGGCCTGCACGACCGCGCCGGTGATCCCGCCGCCGCAGCCGGCGCCAACAGCGATGCCGTGGCCTGGATGCATCTTCGCAGTGGGCAGCCCGACAGCCACGACCGCAACCGCCAGGTACAGGTCGATGGCCAGATCAGCAGCGTGCTGGTCGGCGTCGGCCGCCGCTTCGAAGTGGGTGGCACGGGCGAGCTGCAGGCGGGTGCGATGCTCGGCCACGGCCGCGCGCGCAATGACAGCCGCTCGCAGCTGACCGGCTATACCGCGCGTGGCGTGGTGACCGGCACCAGCGTGGGCGCCTACGCCACCTGGCTGCAGGATGCGCGCATGGAAGGCGGCGCCTATGTGGATGGCTCGCTGCAGTACGGACGCTTCCGCAACAGTGTGCAGGGCGACGGCCTGCAGAAGGAGCGCTATGACGCCCGCAGCTGGAGCGCGTCTGCCGAAGCCGGCTACGTGCTGCCGCTGCGGCACACCGCGCAGCGCGGCATCTACCTGGAACCGCAGCTGCAGGTGGTGCACAGCCGCTATGACAGCGACCGCGTAGTGGAGGCCAACGGCACAGTGGTCGAGGACCGCGGCGGTGGCGAGACAAGCACCCGCCTCGGCCTGCGCCTGTACAGCCGTGGGTTGAGCCCGGCGCAGGGCCAGGTGCACCCGTACGTGGCGGTGAACTGGTGGTCCGGCGGCAATGGCGCGGGGTTGGCGATGGACGGCGAGCAACTGCGCCGCCAGCTGCCGCGTGACATCTACGAGGCCAAGGCCGGCGTGCAGCTGAACCTGTCCGGCGGATGGCGGGGCTGGGGAGAAATCAGCCGGCAGAGCGGCAGCATGGGCTTCCGCGATGTCGGCGCCCAGCTGGGCGTCTCGTACAACTGGTGATGCGGGAAGAACCCGGCAAGGGAGTGCCGGGTTCTTTTTTCCACACGGGCCGTGGAAAGCGGTGGGGGTTTGGTGTGGACAAGTGGCGGCGAGCACTGCGCAGCAAGCGTTTCGGAGCGTGGTTATTTTTTGTCCATGCTGTTCGACGGTTTTCCACACCCCTCGTGGAGAGTGGTTGGGATTTGATGTGGACAAGTGGGTGGGAGTGTTGCCGCGCAATCGTTTCAAAGCGTGGTGAATATTTGTCCACGTTGCACGATTGAGCCCCGGAGCACCGGGTCCATGCTCGGCTTCGGCCAGCATCAGCCGAGCATGGGCTCGGCTCTACAGGGCGTCGCATGGTTTTCCACACCAGGCGTGGAAAGCGATGGGAGTTTGCTGTGGACAAGTGCCGGCGAACATCACACCGCAAGCGTTTCGCAGTGTGGTGCTTTTTTGTCCATACCCGCAAACGCGAACGCCCCGCACAGGGCGGGGCGTCCAGGGTCGATCCGTTGCCGCAGGATCAGACGTTGAAGCGGAAGTGCAGGATGTCGCCTTCCTGCACGCGGTATTCCTTGCCTTCCAGACGCAGGCGACCGGCTTCCTTGGCACCGGCTTCGCCCTTGTACTTGATGAAGTCGTCATACGCGATGGTTTCGGCGCGGATGAAGCCCTTCTCGAAGTCGGTGTGGATGACCGCGGCGGCCTGCGGGGCGGTGGCGCCCTTGCGCACGGTCCACGCGCGGACTTCCTTCACGCCGGCGGTGAAGTAGGTCTGCAGGCCCAGCAGGCTGTAGGCCGCGTTGATCACACGGTTCAGGCCCGGCTCGCTCAGGCCGAGGTCGGCCAGGAAGGTGTCGCGGTCTTCGTCGTCAAGCTGCGACAGCTCTTCTTCGATCGCGGCCGACACCGGCACCACCTGCGCGCCTTCGGCGGCGGCATGCGCACGCACGGCTTCCAGGTGCGGGTTGTTCTCGAAACCGTCTTCCAGCACGTTGGCGATGTACATCACCGGCTTCAGGGTCAGCAGGAACAGGTCACGGACCAGCGCCTTCTCTTCTTCGTCCAGGCCCACCGAACGACCAGCCTTGCCGTCCGACAGCGCGGCCTGCAGCTTGGCCAGCACCGGCTTGCGCGCCGCTGCATCCTTGTCGCCACCCTTGGCTGCACGCTCGGCACGGTTCAGTGCCTTCTCGACGCTGTCCAGGTCGGCCAGCGCCAGCTCGGTATCGATGGTTTCGATGTCCGAGATCGGATCGACCTTGCCGGCCACGTGCACGATGTCACCGTGCTCGAAGCAGCGCACCACGTGGGTGATCGCATCGACTTCGCGGATGTGCGCCAGGAACTTGTTGCCCAGGCCTTCACCGCTGGCAGCACCGGCCACCAGGCCAGCAATGTCGACGAACTCGACCGCGGTCGGGATGACCTTCTGCGGGTTGATGATGCCTGCCAGTTCGCCCAGGCGCGGATCCGGCACCGGCACGATGCCGACGTTCGGTTCGATGGTGCAGAACGGGAAGTTCGCCGCGGCGATACCCGCCTTGGTCAGCGCATTGAACAGGGTCGACTTGCCGACGTTGGGCAGGCCGACGATGCCGCATTTGATACCCATGGGTGACAGCTCTCTGGGGTGAAAGTGATTGGTGAAACAGCGCGCGCGCTGCTTGGCCAATCCATCTCGGTGTTGATCATTGTGTGCCAACCAAGGTTGGCACCCACCGGAATCAGGAAGGTTCGCACCTACCCAAAGCGGGTTATTTCGGGGTGTGCAGGCGCTTCATCGCTTCGCTGAAATCGCCCTGTACCGCCAGCGGCATCACGTCGATCGCATCGTCGATGGCGCGCGCGATCAGCACGTCGTCCTCCTTGGACGGACGCCCCAGCACCCAACCCACCACGCGGTCCTTGTGGCCGGGATGGCCGATACCCACGCGCAGGCGATGGAACTTGCCGTGGCCGAGCAGGCGGATGGTGTCGCGCAGGCCGTTCTGGCCACCGTGGCCGCCGTCGAACTTCAGCCGCGCCACGCCGGGCGCCAGATCCAGTTCGTCATGGGCCAGCAGGGTCTCTTCCGGTTCGATCTTCCAGAACCGCTGCGCCGCCGTGACCGACTTGCCGCTGAGGTTCATGAAGGTGGCGGGCTTGAGCAGCCACACCGTCTGCCCGGCAATCTCGACCTTGGCGGTCTCGCCGAACAGCTTGCTGTCCACATTCCATCGCGCACCGGCTTTTTCCGCCAGGGCCTCAACGAAATGAAACCCGGCATTGTGCCGGGTCCGGGCGTGTTCCGATCCGGGATTGCCCAGACCGACGATCAGTCGCAGTCCTGCCATGGTTCCTTCCAGTACGGTGCCTGCCCGGAGGCAGGCACCGTAGCGGTATTACTCGGCGGCAGCCGCTTCTTCGTCAGCCGCGTCGGCCTTGCCGGCCTTGGCGGTGACGATGGCGTCGTCGTGGTCCTTGCCCAGCGCCAGGGCCGGGATTTCCACGCCCTTCGGCAGCTTGATGTTGGACAGGTACACCACGTCACCGGCCTTCAGCTCGCCCAGGTCGACTTCGATCGACTCCGGCAGGTCCTTCGGCAGGCAGGTGATGGTCACTTCCTTCAGTTCGTGGGTGACCACGACGTCGGCAGCCTTGCCAGCCGGCGAGGTGTCTTCGTTGATGAAGTGCAGCGGGACCGAAGCGGTCAGGGCTTCGTTCTCGTTCACGCGCTGGAAGTCCAGGTGCATGATCAGCTGCTTGTACGGGTGGCGCTGCATGTCACGCAGCAGGACCTTCTGCACCTGGCCGTCCAGGTTCAGGTCCAGGATCGAGGCATAGAACCACTCGTTCTGCTGGGCCAGCCAGATTTCGTTGTGGTCCAGGCTGATGGCGACCGGCTCGGCGTTGCCGCCGTACACGATGGCCGGGATCACACCAGCGTGACGCAGGCGGCGGCTCGCACCCTTACGCTGCAGTTCACGCTTGGTGACCTTGATTTCATGGGTCTTCGACATTTTCGACTACTCAGGTTGTTGCCGCGCCTCGCGGCGTGGCGGTTGAAGATGCTTCCGCGACCAGAAGCACCCGGGGTATGCCCCCACCGTTGCCGGCGAGGGCGAAAAACTCAATCGACGTACAGCGAGCTGACCGACTCGCCGAAGGCGATGCGGCGCATCGTTTCGGCCAGCATTTCCGCCACGCTCAGCTGGCGAATCTTGCTGCACACCCGCGCCGCGTCCTTCAGCGGGATGGTGTCGGTCACCACCAGCTCGTCGAGCTGGGAATTGGTGATGTTGTCCACTGCCGGGCCCGACAGCACCGCGTGGGTGCAGTAGGCAGCGACCTTGAGCGCACCGCGCGCCTTCAGGGCAGCGGCAGCGGCGCACAGGGTGCCGGCGGTGTCGACGATGTCATCGACCATCACGCAGGTCTTGCCTTCGACGTCACCGATGATGTTCATCACGGTGGAGACGTTGGCGCGCGGGCGGCGCTTGTCGATGATCGCCAGGTCGGCGTCATCCAGGCGCTTGGCCACCGCACGGGCGCGGACCACGCCGCCCACGTCCGGCGAGACAACAATCAGGTTCTCGGTGCCGTAGGCGCGCCAGATGTCGGCCAGCAGCAGCGGGGACGCATACACGTTGTCCACCGGAATATCGAAGAAGCCCTGGATCTGGTCGGCGTGCAGGTCGACGGTCAGCACGCGATCAGCGCCAGCGGTGCTGAACATCTTGGCCGCCAGCTTGGCGGTGATCGGCACGCGCGAGGAACGCATGCGGCGATCCTGGCGCGAGTAACCGAAGTACGGCACCACGGCGGTCACGCTGGCCACCGATGCGCGCTTGAGCGCGTCGATCAGCACCAGCAGTTCCATCAGGTTTTCCGCGCTCGGCGCGCAGGTCGGCTGGATCACGAACACGTCCTGCTTGCGGACGTTCTCTTCGATCTCCACCTGCACTTCACCATCGGAGAAGTGCGAGACCAGCGCCTTGCCCGGGCGAACCCCCAGTTCCTTGCAGATGTTCTGCGCCAGACGTTTGTTGGCGTTGCCGGAAAAGACCAGCAGGTTCGGGGACTCTTGCATCATGATTGTCTCGGGCGGGGACGAGTGGCGGGGATCCGGAGTCGGCAAGGACCCTGATGGACCCTTGCTGCTGACAACACCGCGGTTGTTTCCACGTCCCGCGCGGGCGATGCGCTGGAAGGCGCGGACACAGCCGCTATTGGCAGGGGCGGTAGGATTCGAACCTACGAATGCCAGGATCAAAACCTGGTGCCTTGGGCCTCTTGGCGACGCCCCTGCATTGATAAATCAGTGTTGCTCGAGTGCATCCAGCAGTGGCGAACGCGCAACGCCCGCTGCCACCCTTGCCCGCAACTCCTTCGGCAACTTCGACCGTCCCTGCTCTGCAGCAGACTGCGATGCGAACTCGACGAAACAACCACTTCCCGAACCGGTCAGCCGCGCGGACCCGATACTGCTCAACGCGACAAGCGCCGCCTCTACGGCAGGCTCGCGGCGGCGCAGCACCGGTTCGAACGCGTTCCCGACCAGGGTCCCGGAAGCGAAGTCCTCTATTTTCGCAACTGGGCTGTCGCGCGTCAAATCCGGGTCTGCAAACAGCGCCGGCGTAGGAACATGAACGCCTGGTTCGACCACCACGTACCAGGCCGGGGCCAGGGTGATCGGCTGCAGGCGCTCGCCCACGCCTTCGGCCCAGGCATTGCGGCCGCGCACGAACACCGGCACGTCAGCGCCCAGGCGCAGGCCCAGCGCGGCCAGCGCATCCTCGTCCAGACCGGCCCGCCAGAGCCGGTTCAGCACCACCAGTACGGTGGCCGCATCGGAGGAACCGCCGCCAAAGCCACCCCCTGCAGAAACGTTCTTTTCGACGACGATGTCTACGCCTTGCGCGATATTGGCCGCCTCTTTCAGCAGCTTCGCTGCGCGCACCGCCAGATCATCGGCCTCGGCCACGCCTGCCAGGCCATCCCCCTGCCGGCGCACCAGGCCGTCTTCACGCAGGCGCAGGCCGATGCGGTCACCCCAGTCCAGCAGGCGGAACACGGTCTGCAGCTCGTGGTAGCCATCGGCACGGCGGCCGGTGATGTGCAGGAACAGGTTCAGCTTGGCCGGGGCCGGCCACCAGGACCAGCCCGCGTCGTCGCCTGCGCCATTCATGGGGTGCCCTGCCCCCACTGGTCCACCAGCAGGCGCACCTTGGCGTCCTCGCTGCTGGCCTCGATGCGGCGCGGCAGCGCCGGGCGCTCGCCCTCAGCCGGGTACCAGTCCAGGTACTGCACGGTCCAGCCCATCTGCTGGATGCGGCGCGGGCGCCCATCGGCATCGCGCTCGACCTTGTCGGGGGCGCCGGAGTCGCCGGCCACCAGGCCGCGCACCCAGTCCGGCAACTGGTTCACCGGCACATCCCAGCCGGTGGCCTCCAGCAGCAGGTCCTGTGCGTCCTCACCGTCCCGCGGACCGCCCGGCAGCCCTTCCAGCCGACCGGCTTCGTAATGGGTATCGCCGATCAGCTTCCAGCTCTGCCGGGTCACCGGCGCGCTCAGCTCGACCACATAGCGCCGGCCTTCCTGCTTCCAGTCAATGCGGCCGCTGCCGCCGTCCTTGCCCTTGCTGACCGCGACCCGGCCCTGGAACGCCCAGTCCGGCTGCGCGTGCAGCGCGGCCACGCGCGCGACCTCGGCCTGCGCGGCTTCGGCGGAAACGGTCTCGACCACCGCCGGTGGCGGGGTCTTCTGCGTGCCCACGGTGGTACAGGCGCTGACCGCCAGGGTCACGGCCACCAGCAGCAGCGGCCGGATCATCGAAACACTCATGGATTGAATTTCTCGCGGGCGCGCAGCAGCGCGCGGTTTTCGGGATCGAGCTTGGCCGCTTCCTCGAAGAAGTGGCGCGCCTCGTCATGCTTGCCCAGCACCCACAGTACTTCGCCCACATGTGCGGCGATCTCCGGGTCCTTGGCCAGGGTCCAGGCACGGCGCAGCTGCACCAGCGCTTCTTCCTTGCGCCCCAGGCGATACAGCACCCAGCCATAGCTGTCGACGATGGCGGCGTTGTCCGGCTCGGCCACGCGCGCGCGGTCGATCAGTTCCAGCGCTTCCTGCAGGCGGCCAGTACGGTCGGCCAGGGTGTAGCCCAGCGCGTTCAGCGCCGGCACGTTTTCCGGGTCGGTCACCAGGATCTTGCGCAGGTCGGCCTCGGCACGCGGAATGTCGTCGCGGCGCTCCCAGGTGAGGGCACGGGCGTAGAGCAGGCCATTGTCATCCGGGTAGGCGGCCAGGCCCCGGGCCAGCGCGTCCAGCTCCCCGGCACTGTCGTCGGCGCGCTGGCGCAGTTCGGCTTCCAGCAGGTAGGCGTCGCGACGCACGTCGTCGTCGACCACCGCATCGGACTGGATCGCGTGCACTTCATCCAATGCCTGCGGCAGGCGCCCGGCCAGGGCCTGCGCATTGGCCGCGCGCAGGCGTGCCTCGCTCAGTTCATCGCCACCGGGCACGCTGTGGTACCACTGCACGGCCTCGGGGTAACGCTTGAGGTATTCGGCGATCTTGCCCAGCAGCAGGCGCTGCGCCGGGTCCGGCTTGGCCGCCTGTCGTGAAAGTTCGTTGTAGAGATTGGAGAGCGCGGCCTTGTCGCCCTGCTTGGCCAGCAGCGAGGCGCGCATGCCCCAGGTCTGCACGTCCTGCGGGCCGAAGGCCAGTACGCGCTCGGCTGCGGACGGTTGGCCGAGACTGTCGTAGGCAATGGCCACTGCATTGCGCAGTTCCGGGTCCTGTCGGGTTTTCGGCTCCACATCGTGCAGCAGCGACAACGCCTTGCCGGTCTCCCCGGCCTGCTGCAGCTGGCTGGCACGCAGCAGCGCCACGCGCGGTTCTTCGGGGAAGCGCTTGACCACTTCATCGATCATGCGCCGCGCCAAGTCGGGCTTGTCCATGCGCAGGGCAAGGCGACCGAACTCCTGCCAGGCCTCGATCTTCGGCGGAATGGCGTTGGCGTCGACCAGCTCGCCCAGCACCTGCGCCGGCACCGCCGGGTCGCGGCCACCGCCGATCAGGGCGGCCAGGGCGAACTTCCAGCCGCGCTCGTCGGGGTCGGCCAGCAACGCCTGCAGATCGCCAAGCGCGGCCTTCACATCACCCTGGCGCATGGCCAGCGCGGCAGCGGCACTGCGCATGGTCAACGAACTGGGCGCGCGCTGCTGCCACAGGGCCAGGCCCTTGGCGGCACTGGCATCATCGTTGGCCAGCATGGAAATGCGGGTGGCACGTTCGGCCAGGCCGGCGTCGCCGTCGGTCTGCTGGGCCGCCTGCAGGTACCAGCGGGCGGCCTCGGCCAGCTTGCCGGCCTGCAGGGCGAATTCACCGGCCATCACCGGTTCCAGCGCCAGTTCCTCCGTGGCCGGGGCCCGTACGGGGGCCTTGGCCGGCACCGCTGCCAGGGCCTGGGCACAGGCCAGGGACAGCAGCAGAACACTGGGGATGCGAATCAATGCGGGCATCGTCGGCATCGGGGCCTTAAAATGTCGTCCAATGGCCAGCAGCTTATCGCAAGCAACTGAACAATGACCCTGTGGGTGCTCGGACTGAATCACCAGACCGCACCGGTGGAGCTGCGCGAGCGCGCGGCCTTCGCCGGTGAGGCGTTGCCGCGCGCGCTCGGTTCGCTGCGCGATACCCCGCAGATCGCCGAGGCGGTGCTGCTGTCCACCTGCAACCGCACCGAACTGTACGCCGTGGCCGATTCGGCACAGGCACTGGACCAGTGGCTGCATGCCCAGGCAGGCGACCTGCAGGGCTACCTGTACCAGCATGCCGATGCAGAAGCCGTACGCCACCTGTTCCGGGTCGCCACCGGGCTGGATTCGATGGTGCTGGGCGAACCACAGATCCTTGGCCAGGTGAAGGATGCGTGGTCGACCGCGCGCGACCACGGCCTGCTCGGCCAGCGGCTGGACCGCCTGTTCCAGCAGACCTTCTCGGTCGCCAAGCGTGCGCGCACCGACACCCAGGTCGGCGCCAATCCGGTGTCGGTCGCCTCGGCCGCAGTGCGCCTGGCGCAGAACGCCTTCGCGCGCCTGGACGATTCCACCGTGCTGCTGGTCGGCGCGGGCGAGACCATCGAGCTGGCTGCACGCCACCTGAGTGAGGGCAAGGTGCGGCGATTGCTGATCGCCAACCGCACCCTCGCCCACGCGCAGGAGCTGGCCAGCCGCCACGGCGGCGTGGCACTGCCGCTGACCGAACTGGACCGCCACCTCGGCGAGGCCGACGTGGTGTTTTCGGCCACCGCCGCACGCGAACCGGTGATCCACCGCGATATGGTGGCCAAGGCCCTGCGCGCACGCCGGCACAAACCGATGCTGCTGTTCGACCTGGCCGTTCCACGTGACATCGAGGCGGAGGTCGGCACGCTCAACGACGCCTTCCTCTACACCGTCGACGACCTGGAACGTGCGGTGGAAGACAACCGTCGTGGACGCCGCGAGGCAGCCGCCGAGGCCGAGGCGATCATCGACCTTCAGGTATCGCGCTTCGTCGAGACCCAGCAGGCCAGCGCCCACCAGGCGCCGCTGCGACAGCTGCGTGCGTTCGGCGAGGCCACCCGCTCTGAACTGCTGGAACGCGCGCGCCAGCAGCTGGCCAACGGCAAGCCGGCCGACGAAGTGCTGGAACTGCTGGCGCACGGCCTGACCAATCGATTGCTGCATCCTCCTACCGCTGCCCTGCGCGCTGCCGCGCTGAGCGGCGATGCCGACCTGACCCGCGCCGCCGAGCGCCTGTTCCCGGCCACGCCGGGTTACCGCCACCCACCCGTGAGACCCGATGACGCCGACCCTGCGCCGTAAGCTGGAAGCGCTGGCCGAGCGCCGCGAAGAACTGGAACGCCTGCTCGCCGAACCCGACGTGGTCGCCGACAACACCCGTTTCCGCGACCTTTCGCGCGAATTCGCCCAACTTGAACCGGTCGCTGCTGCACTCGCCGATGAAGCACGTGCCAAGTCCGACCTGGCCGCCGCCGAAGGCATGCGCGCCGATCCCGACCTGCGCGAACTGGCCGACGAGGAAATCGCCGCCGCGCAGGCGCGCCTGCTGGAACTGGAGCAGGAACTGGCGCTGCTGCTGGTACCGCGCGACCCGCGCGATGAAGGCAACCTGTTCCTGGAAGTGCGCGCCGGCACCGGTGGCGATGAGGCGGCGATCTTCGCCGGCGACCTGTTCCGCATGTACGCCCGCTATGCCGAGCGCCAGGGCTGGAAGGTCGAGATCGAATCGGACAATCCCGGCGAGCACGGCGGCTACAAGGAAGTGGTGGCACGCGTGGTCGGCCGGGGCGCGTTCTCGCGCCTGAAGTTCGAATCCGGCACGCACCGCGTGCAGCGCGTGCCGGCCACCGAATCGCAGGGCCGCATCCATACCTCGGCCGCAACCGTGGCGATCATCCCGGAAGCCGACGAAGTCGATGACATCGTCATCAACCCGGCCGACCTGAAGGTGGATACCTTCCGCTCCTCCGGCGCCGGCGGCCAGCACGTCAACAAGACCGAGTCGGCGATCCGCATCACCCACGTACCGACCGGCGTGGTGGTGGAATGCCAGACCGAACGCAGCCAGCACGCCAACCGCGACAAGGCGATGAAGCGCCTGAAAGCGCAGCTGCTCGACGCCGAGCGCCAGCGCCAGGACGCCGCCCAGGCTGAGTCGAGGCGCCTGCAGGTAGGCAGTGGCGACCGCAGCCAGCGCATCCGCACCTACAACTTCCCACAGGGGCGCATCACCGACCACCGTGTGGAAGGCCTGACCCTGTACGACCTGCCCAACATCCTGGCCGGCGACCTCGACCCGCTGCTGCAGCGGCTCAGCCACGAACACCAGGTCGACGCCCTGGCCCAGCTGTCGGCGGGCTGAGCACGATGTCGGCCTGGCAGCAGCGACAGCAACTGCAGCAAGCGATCGCCCGCCAGCCCGACGACTTCGTCGCCTGGGTGATGCTGGCCGACGTGGAACTGGAAACCGGCGACATCGCTGCCGGCGAACAGGCCGCGCGACGTGCCCTGCAGCTGCGCCCGAACCACCCCGAAGCGCTGGCACGGCTGGGCCGCGTGGCGTGGATGGCCGGTGCACATGGCGACGCGGCCAAGTTGCTCGGCCAGGCCTCGGCGCTGGCACCGCAGCATCCCGGCATTGCGCTGTGGCTGGGCCACGCACTGGAAGATGCCGATGATGCCGAAGGCGCGTCGGCAGCCTATCGACGCGCACATGGGCTGATGCCGGCCGAACCGTACATCGCCGCCCAGCGCCTGGCCTGGCAGCGTCGCCTGTGCGATTGGCAGGACGTGGATACGCTGGCTGCACAGGTGCGCGCCGCCGTTGCCAGCGGCCAGGGCGTGGTCGAACCGTTCGCCTTCCTCAGCGAGGACGCCAGCGCTGCCGAACAGCTGGCCTGCGCGCGCACCCGTGCGCTGGCCGTGGCTGCCTCGGTGCGGCCATTGCCACCGGCAACGGTGCGCCCGCGCGGCGCGCTGCGCGTCGGTTTCCTTTCCAATGGCTTCGGCGCACATCCAACCGGATTGCTGACCGTGGCACTGTTCGAGCAGCTGCGTCACGACCCCGCACTGCAACTGCATCTGTTCGCACTGAACCGCGACGACGGCAGCCGCATCCGCCAGCGCCTGCAGGCAGCGGCGCAGCTGCATGATGTGGCCGGCCTGCGCCATGCCGATACCGCTGCACGCATCCGCGGACAGGGCATCGACCTGCTGTTCGACCTGCGCGGCTGGGGCGGTGGCGGCGCGCCGGAAGTGCTGGCGATGCGCCCTGCCCCGCTGCAGCTGAACTGGCTGGCCTATCCAGGCACGTCGGGGGCGCCGTGGATGGACGCGGTGGTCGGCGATGCCTTCGCCCTGCCGCCGGCACTGGAGCCGCACTACAGCGAACACGTGCTGCGCCTGCCGCGCGCCTTCCAGCCATCGGACAACACGCGTGTGCTGGAGCCTGCGCCGACCCGTGCCGACTGCGGTCTGCCCGAGCAGGGCGTGGTGTTCTGCTGCTTCAACAACAGCTACAAGCTCAATCCGCGCAGCATGGGCCGTGCCTTCGCAGTGCTGCATGCGGTGCCCGGCAGCGTGCTGTGGCTGCTGTCCGGGCCCGGCCAGGCCGATGCGCGCCTGCGTGCCGCCGCACAGGCCGCGGGCCTGGACCCGGCGCGCCTGGTGTTCATGGCCAAGCTGCCGCATCCGCAGTACCTGGCGCGCTATCAGCTGGCCGACCTGTTCCTGGACACGCATCCGTACAACGCCCACACCACCGCCTCCGATGCGCTGTGGGCCGGCTGCCCTGTGCTGACCTGCCCCGGTGACACCTTCGCCGCGCGCGTGGCCGGCAGCCTCAACCATCACCTCGGCCTGGCCCGGCTGAACGTCGCCGACGATGCCGCGTTCATCGCCACTGCCAGCGCACTGGGCAACGACCCGGCGGCGCTGGCCGCGTTGCGCGCTGAGCTGGTGCAGGCACGCGAGCGCAGCGGGCTGTTCGACATGGGCGGGTTTGCCCGCGATCTGTCGGCGTTGCTGCAGCAGCTGGCGCGTGAGCACGGCTGGGTGGGTACAGTAGAACCGACGGGGTAACTTCGATTGGATGGCGTCGACTGGTAACGTCGGCTGGGTAACGTCGATTGAATGACGTCGATTGGATGACGTCGACTGGGTAGAGTCGACTGGGTAGAGTCGACTGTTAGTCGACTGCCCTAGGCGCAGAACGCAAAACCCCGCGCTGCGCGCGATAGTCGACTGACAGTCGACTCTACCCGGCATCGACATCGTTTGAGCGCCACCTGCGCTACGCTCGGGCTTCCTTCCCGCGTGGTGTGACGATGGCCAAGCTCAAGCGCAAGGAGTACGACGAACTGCTGCTGCCACTGCAGCTGGAACTGACGGCGATGGCGCGCTGGGTGCAGCACAGCGGGCAACGCCTGCTGGTGCTGTTCGAAGGGCGCGACACGGCGGGCAAAGGCGGCGCGATCCAGGCCATCAGCCAGCACCTCAACCCTCGCCAGTGCCGGGTGGTGGCCTTGCCCAAGCCCACCGACCGTGAAGCCACGCAGTGGTATTTCCAGCGCTACGCTTCGCACCTGCCGGCCGCCGGCGAGATCGTGCTGATGGACCGCAGCTGGTACAACCGTGCCGGCGTCGAACGGGTGATGGGCTATTGCAGCGAAACCGAGTACCAGCAGTTCCTGCGCCAGGCGCCGGTGTTCGAGCAGCTGCTGGTGGACGACGGCATCCTCCTGTTCAAGTACTGGCTGTGCGTTGACCAGGAGCAGCAGGAGAAGCGCTTCGCCGAGC
The DNA here is from genome assembly GCF_030291095.1 of Stenotrophomonas sp. 59. NCBI lineage: Bacteria > Pseudomonadati > Pseudomonadota > Gammaproteobacteria > Lysobacterales > Lysobacteraceae > Stenotrophomonas > Stenotrophomonas sp. 59. The sequence continues at coordinate 849,146 of NZ_CP127408.1, read as the reverse complement.
GTCATATCGACCCGCTGAAGGGCTGGAAGCTCTCTCCGGTGGACCTGAAATCACGAAGCAAGTACAGCGCCTACACCGAGGCCCGCGAGGCGATGTTGCGCGCGACGCATCGCGAGGCGGCGCCGTGGACGCTGGTGGATTTCAACGACCAGCGGCTGGGCCGGCTGACGCTGGTGCGCAACCTGCTGGACCGGCTGCCGGATACGCGCGTGGATGCGCCGTTGCCGGAGCTGCCGAAGCTGAAAGGCAAGCTGCATCGCGAGCACTACGACGTGCTGAAGCCGATCGAGGATTTCCCGGTAGAGGAATAGGGTTTGTTCGGCAGGGCCTGCGGCCCTGCACCTGCAGAAGCCCTCAAGCAACGGCAACAGCCGGCTCTGGGAGTTTTGCTTGTTGGCTGGGGTGGTGTGGGTTGGCAGGACGCGCCGTAAACCCATCCATGGGGGCTCGATGGCGCCATCCATGGCGCCAACGGTCCTGCCAACCCACACCGCCCCATCCCCGACAGATTTCCGGTGACGGAGGTAGATCCACGCCATGCGTGGATGAATTTCCATTGAAATCGAATATTTCGACAATGGAACGAAGAGCATCCACGCGTGGCGTGGATCTACGTGTCGACCAAGGTCGACACCCACCAACAGCGGCGTGGTCGACACCCACCTGGAGCAGGCCATGCATTCCGACAGATCGCGGCGAACTGTCGAAGGCGGGGTGGGTCCGGTTGCGGGGGTGTCCGCGGCATGGATGCCGCGGCCAAGCCCCCATGGATGGGTTTACGGCGTCCCCCGCCACCGGACCCACCCCGCCATCTCTCAGGAAACCCGCTTCGGCTGTTGCTGTTGCTGTTGCCGTTGCTGGGGTTGCCGGCCAGCGGCCGGCACTACCGCGGGTGCAGGGCCGCAGGCCCTGCCGACCAACCCACTACTTGGCAGCAGCGATCTGCTTTTCGATGTCCGCGGCGGTCACCGGTCCGAGGAAGCTGTGCGCCAGCTTGCCCTGCGGATCGATGAGATGCGTCAGCGGCAAACCACGCGGCGTGGCGAAATCAGCCGGCGGATCGAACGGGTCGACGATCACGATCGGATAGGTCACCGGATGCTTGGTCAGGAATGCCTGCATCTCCGGCGCTTCGATGTCCTCATACGCCAGGCCGACCACTTCAATGTTGCTGCGCATCGCATGCAGCGCCGACAACTCCGGCATTTCCTTGCGGCACGGGGCACACCACGTCGCCCAGAAATTCACCACCACCCACTTGCCACGGTGCGCGGCCAGGTCGTAGTCGCTGCCATCAACCGCCTTCATCTTCAGCGCCGGGAACTCGGCGGTGGTGCGTTCGGCCGGGGTCTCCTCGACCGGTGCCGGCGTGCTCGGTGTCGGTGCCTGCGCCGGCGGCTGGCTGCTGGCCGGGGTCGGCTCCTGCGCCGGCTTGCAGGCTGCCAGCGCCAACAGGAGGGCCAGCGGGAGCAGCAGCAACGGGGTCTTGCGGGTCATGGCATGTCTCCAGATTCGGTATAGATATCGCTGACCTTGCGCTTGAGGCGTTCGCGCAGGGGCAGTCGCAGGTCGTCCAGTGCCGCCAGTGCGGCGCGACCCAGGCTGTCGTCCCGGTACGGCAGATGCTGCTCGGCCACCGGGATGCGCAGCTGGGTGCATTCGTACAGATCGGCCAGGCTGACCTGGTCCAGGTCGCGCGACAGCAACCACTCGCCGCGCTCGTCGCGGCGCAGCAGGCCGATCTCCTGCAGGTTGCAGGCCAGGTCCTGCAGCAGCGAATCGGTCAGCATCGGCTCCAGCCGCAGGATTTCATCATCGGCCAGACCCTTGCCCTTGGCACGTGCATGGTGGAAGCGGCCCAGCAGGCGCAGCAGGCCATAGAACTCGTAGCCCTGCGGCAGGCGCAGTTCCACCGGCTGGTAGCGGAAGGCAGCCATCGACGAGGACAGCGACGCGCCCAGCAGCACCGCCACCCAGCACAGGTAGATCCACAGCAGCAGGATCGGCACGAACGCCACCGTGCCATACAGCTTCTGGTAGGACTGGAAGCTGCCCAGGTAGGCGCCGATGCCCCATTTCACCAGTTCCAGGATCACCGCCGCCAGGATCGCGCCGGGCACTGCATGCCGCCACTTCACCGTGTGGTGCGGCACCACCCGGAACATCAGCGTGATGCACACGAACTCGATCAGGATCGGCGCCAGCCGCAGCGCCAGTTCGGCCAGCCAGCGGCCCTCCTGGGTGCCGAACAGCGGCATCGCGAACACCCGCGCCGACACCGCCAGCGAAGCGGCCGCGAGCATCGCGCCCAGCGTCAGTACGGTCCAGTAGACCAGGAAACGGGTCAGCTTGGGCCGGGTCGAACCGACCCGCCAGATCTGGTTGAAGGTCTCTTCAACACTGTTGAGGGTGATCAGCAGTGACACCACCAGCGCGATGAAGCCGGCGGCGGTGAGCTGGCCGGCGCTGGCCGAGAACTGCCGCAGGTAGCCCTCGGCCGCGCGCGCGGCGTTGGGCACGAAGTTGGAGAAGACGTAATCGCTGAGCTGGTCGCTCCAGCGGTCGAAGACGGGGAAGGCCGAGAGCACGCCGAACACCACGATGGCCAGCGGCACCAGTGCGAACACCGTGGTGTACGCCAGCGCCGCCGCTGCCTGGAACAGGCGGTCGTCGAGGAAGCGATGCCACAGGAAGCGGCCGAAACTGATGGCCCGTGCGCGATCCCGCGCGCGCTCCATCCACAGGTTGAGCGTATCCAAAGGTTCCATCGGTGGAAGGGTACCCGATGCGGAATGCTGGCAGGATAGCCATACTGGTGGCCACACGACGAGGAGAAGCGGGCACGATGGGCGAGATTCTGGTGCTGTACTACAGCCGGGGCGGTTCGGTGGCACGGCTGGCGCGCCAGATCGCGCGGGGCATCGGCGAAGTGCCGGGCATGAGCGCGCGCCTGCGCACGGTGCCGCCGGTAGCCGCGGTGACCCAGACCGCGCAGCCGCCTGTACCCGACGATGGCGCCCCCTATGTGAGCGTGCAGGACCTGGTCGAGTGCCAGGGCCTGCTGCTCGGCAGCCCCACCCGCTTCGGCAACATGGCCGCCCCGGTCAAGCATTTCCTGGATGGGCTGGGAGCCGAATGGGTCAACGGCACCCTCTCGGGCAAGCCGGCCGGCGTGTTCACCTCCACCGCCTCGATGCACGGCGGGCAGGAATCGACCCTGCTGTCGATGCAGGTGCCGCTGCTGCACCACGGCTGCGTGATCGTCGGCATCCCGTTCACCGAACCGGCGCTGAGCCACACCACCAGTGGCGGCACGCCCTATGGCGCCAGCCACGTGGCTGGAGCCGCCGACGACCCGCAGCCGACCGACGACGAGGCCGTGCTGGCCCGTGCGCTGGGCCGCCGGGTGGCCGACATCGCGCAGCGGTTGGCCCGATGAACCGGCCGCCGCGCACGGTCCTGCTGTTGGCCCTGATGGGGCTGGCTGCGCTGTTCGCAGGCTGGTTCATCAATGACAAGCACTGGCTGCCCACCCAGCTGGTGTTCACCGCGCCGCCGCTGGCACTGGCCTTTGCATTGCGCCTGGGCTGGCGCAAGGCCGGCTTCTGGGCTTCGGTGCTGGCGCTGGGCTGGTTCAGCCACGGCGTGATGAGCGCCTGGAGCCATCCGGAAACGCGCTGGCTGGCGCTGATCGAGATCGCGCTGGCCCTCCTGGTGATCTTCAGCGCCAGCCTGCCCGGCCTGCGCGCCCGCTTCGGCAAGCGACGCTGACGCTGCGCCCGCCGGGCCGTATCATCTGCATTCCTGGCCCCGCGCCGCAGTACCTGTCCTGGTTTCGCGCATGCACATGATGGAAGAGCTCCTGGTCGTCACCACCGGTGGCACGATCGACAAGATCTACTTCGACGACAAGTCGGACTACCAGATCGGCGATCCGCAGATCGGCATGATCCTGCGCGAGCTGGGCGTGACGTTCCGCTTCAACGTGATTCCGATCCTGCGCAAGGATTCGCTGCACATCAACGATGAGGACCGCGAGCTGATCCGCGCCACCATCGCCGCGCAGCCGACCCGGCACGTGCTGGTGACCCACGGCACCGATTCGATGGTGCAGACCGGCAAGGTGCTGGCAACGATCCCGGACAAGACCATCGTGATGACCGGCGCGCTGAGCCCGGCGCGCTTCCGTGGTTCGGATGCGGAGTTCAACATCGGCTGTGCGATCGGTGCGGTGCAGTCGCTGCCGAGCGGCGTGTACATCGCCATGAACGGCCGCATTTTCGACCCGCAGCACGTGCGCAAGAACGTGGCCGCGAACCGCTTCGAGTCGGTCTGAGGAACAGCGTGCCGACCAAGGTCGGCACCCACCATGGCTTGAGGAACCGCGTGCCGACCAAGGTCGGCACCCACCAAAGCAGAAACGCCCCGGCCGGAGCCGGGGCGTGCCCATGGAGAGGGACTTGGGCTCAGTACTGGGCGTTGAGGGTCAGGCCCGAGAAGGTGCTGTAGGCCTTCACCCGCACATACCAGGTGCCGGCGGCAGGACTGTTGATGGTGCAGGTCTCGCTGTTGCCGCTCAGGTACGGACGGCAGGTGTAGGCGGTATCGGTCGGGGCACTGCCCTGGCGCACGTACAGGTCGGCATCACCGCTGCCGCCACTGATTGCCACGCGCAGCTGGGTGCTACCGGCCGGAACCGCGACGGTGTAGTTCAGCTCGGCACCGGTTGCAGCGCCCAGGCCGGTCACCGGCACGTTGTTCTGCAGCACGTTGCCGCCCGGGTTCGGGCCACCGCCATTGATCGCCGCAGCCACGGCCGCGTTGGCGTCGATGATGCCGGCGCCGCAGCCACCCGAGCAGGCGCCCGGCAGCGGACGTGCCGTGCTCTTGATGATGCTCTCGACCTGCGCCGGGCTCAGCGGGCTCGGAGCGACCGACTGCATCAGCGCGACCACGCCGGCCACGTGCGGCGCCGCCATCGAGGTGCCGTTGTACGACGCGTAGGTCGCGCTGCCCGGCGTGGTGGTGCCGGTGTTGAGGGTGGACAGGATGCTCTGGCCCGGTGCCGAGATGTCGATGCCGGTGCCGTAGTTGGAGAAGCTGGCACGTGCACCGGCCGAGGTGGTTGCCGCCACCGCGATCACGTTCGGGCAGTTGGCCGGCACCGAGCTGGACACGTTGGCGTTGCTGTTGCCGGCGGCGACCACCACGGTGGTGCCACGCCCGACCGCGCCGTTGATCGCATTCTGGTAGGTGGTCGAGCAGCTGCCGCCACCGCCCAGCGAGAGGTTGATGACCTCGGCCGGATTGGCATTGGCCGGCACGCCACTGACGGTGCCACCGGACGCCCACACGATCGCGTCAGCGATGTCGGAGGTGTAACCGCCGCACTTGCCGAGCACGCGCACCGGCACGACCTTGGCGTTGAACGCGGTGCCAGCCACGCCGCTGGCGTTGTTGGTCACCGCCGCCACGGTGCCGGCGACGTGGGTGCCGTGCCAGCTGGAGTTGGAGGCCGGGATGCCCGAGCCACACTCGTTGGCGCCGTACCAGTCGCCTTCATCGTTAGGGTTGTTGTCGCGGCCGCCACCATCGCGCGCCATCGCTGCGTCGCTGATGAAGTCGTAGCCGGGCAGGATGTTGGCGTTGAGGTCAGGATGGTTGGTGATGCCGGTGTCGATCACCGCCACGACCACGCCGGTGCCGGTCGACTTGTCCCAGGCCGGCTGGATGTTGATGCCCGCGTTGGACGTACCGAAGCCCCACTGCTCGCTGAAGCGGGTGTCGTTCGGGGTCAGCGTCGCGCGCATGATCTGGTCGACTTCGACGTATTCCACGTTCGGGTCGGCGGCCAGCTTGCGCATCAGCAGTTCGGATTCGGCCTGGTCGAGCGGACGGTCAGTCTTGACCAGGGTCGGGCCGACGGCCAGCTTGCGGACCTCCTGCAGGCCCAGCGCGCGGCCCTGGCTGCTGGCCAGGCCAGCGGCGGCCGTCTTCAGCGACGAAGCCAGCGCAGTGGTGTTGGCCATGGCGGCGCTGCCGTCGCGGTACTTCACGATGAAGCGCTGGTGCGTCGGCGCGGACTGCAGGCCGCTGAGCTGGACATCACCGGCCAGCGCAGGCGTGGCCAGCAGCAGCGATGACAGAACGGACGCACCAAGGACCACCCACACTCGACGCACACGCGGTTGCGTTACCTGGGACATCGTATTTCCCTTTCTTGTGGTGTGAATGCCGGAATCGGCAGAAGCACCGGCCCGAACCGTGGGCTGGCTTGCATTGGCGAGGTTCGAAGTCCGGTGAGTCAGCGGATCCCCCTAACGATCCGCCGTGCAGATGACGCTAAAGGCCGAAACCGGACACCACAAGATTTTCAGCGTCTTTTCAGCAAGATGAAATGTTCGTTCTGAGACTTTTCGGGTCGAGGGTTTGTGAAGGTGAAGGAACTTTCTCGTGTCCTGCACAGACCTGACTGGGTCGTCACGTGTCCTGGAATGACTTTGCCGACATCGGCGTCCGCTGATCCGGGGTCAGATCCCTTTTCTGCAGGAAAAGGGATCTGGCCCCAGGCCCGAAACGCAGAAAGCCCGTCACGGGGACGGGCTTTCCGGAAAAGCAGCCGAGCGTGGGCTCGGCTCTACAGAATGCGGGTCGCACTCGGGGTCAGATCCCTTTTCTGCAGGAAAAGGGATCTGACCCCAAGCCCGAAACGCAGAAAGCCCGTCATGGGGACGGGCTTTCCGGAAAAGCAGCCGAGCGTGGGCTCGGCTCTACAGTGGGCCGTGGGCGATCAGCCCAGCTTGACCAGCCAGTTGTGGCGGTCCGGCAGGCGGCCGTACTGGATATCGGTCAGTTCCTTGCGCAGCGACATGGTCACTTCGCCGGCCGGGGCGTTGATGTCGCCCACCGAGAAGCCCTCGCCCTTCAGCTGGCCGATCGGGGTGACCACCGCAGCGGTGCCGCAGGCGAACACTTCGGCGATATCGCCGGAGGTCACGCCCTGCTTCCACTCATCGATGGTGACCTTGCGCTCTTCGACCTTCATGCCACGGTCGCGGGCCAGCTGCAGGATGCTCTCGCGGGTGATGCCCTCGAGGATGCTGCCCGACAGTTCCGGGGTGACCAGGGTGCCGTCCTTGTAGACCAGGAACACGTTCATGCCGCCCAGTTCTTCCAGGTACTTGCCTTCGACCGGGTCGAGGAACAGCACCTGCGAGCAGCCCTGCGCCTGCGCCTTCTGCTGCGGCAGCAGCGAGGCGGCGTAGTTGCCGCCGCACTTGGCCGCGCCGGTGCCGCCCTTGGCCGCACGTGCGTACTCGGTGGACAGCCAGATCGACACCGGGGCAACGCCCTTGGCGAAGTACGGGCCAGCCGGGCTGGCGATGACGTAGTAACCGGCCTTGTGCGCGCCGCGCACGCCGAGGAAGGCTTCGTCGCCGATCATGAACGGACGGAAGTACAGGCTGGACTCATCGGCCGACGGCACCCAGGCGCTGTCCACGGCGATCAGCTGCTTCAGCGATTCGACGAAGATCTCCACCGGCAGTTCCGGCAGCGCCAGGCGCTGTGCCGAACGCTGCAGGCGACGGCCGTTGGCATCCGGGCGGAAGGTCCAGATCGAGCCATCGGCATGGCGGTAGGCCTTGATGCCTTCGAAGATTTCCTGGCCGTAGTGCAGCACGGCCGCGGCCGGGTCCAGCTGCAGCGGGCCATAGGCACGCACGTTGGCGTTGTGCCAGCCGGCATCCTTGTCCCAGCGCACTTCCACCATGTGATCGGTGAAGTGCAGGCCGAAGCCCGGCTTCTCCAGGATCTGGGCGCGCTCTTCAGCGCTGCGCGGGTGGTCCGAACGGGTGACGGCGAAGCTGGGAATGGACTGGGACACCGGAGGATTCCTGTTCTGGTTGCGGGTAGTGCCGGGCCCGCGTCACTGCGGGCCCTGGGTCAAAGCATGCCGGTCTCGAGCCGGGCCGCCTCGGACATCATGTGCTGGTTCCACGGCGGGTCGAACACCAGGTCGACGTCGGCCTCGGCCACCGTCGGGATCATTTCAAGCTTGCTGCGCACGTCGTCGACCAGGATGTCGCCCATGCCGCAGCCCGGTGCGGTCAGGGTCATCTTCACGTCGATCTCGCGCTGGCCCTCGTCCAGGTGCTTGATCTCGACCTCGTAGACCAGGCCCAGTTCGACGATGTTCACCGGAATTTCCGGGTCGAAGCAGGTACGCAGCTGCTGCCACACCAGCTGTTCCACCTGTTCATCGGTGGCATCGGCAGGCAGTTCCAGCGGTGCCGGTGCCTCCTTGCCGATGGCGTCGCCGTCCTTGCCGGCGATGCGGAACAGGTTGCCTTCGACGAACACCGAATAACTGCCGCCCAGCGCCTGGGTGATGTACCCATAGCTGCCGGCGGGCAGGGTCACGGTATCGCCCTGCGGGACCATCACGGCCTCGCAATCGCGTTCGAAGTGGACAGGTTCGCTGCTACGGGAATACATGGGGACCGATATGGGGCCGTGGCCGGGGCCACGCAAGACGGCATTCTAGCCCAGCCGCCCCGGCACCGCCGGTGCACCGCCGCAAACCACAGTATCCTGTGGGTGATCTTCAGGGAGCTTCGATGTCCTCCAATGCCGCGCGTGCCAGGACCGTAACCTGGCTCTGGCCCATCATGCTGTTGCTGGGCCTGGTTGTTGCTCCCCTTGCCTGGATGGTGCTGGCACTGATGACCGGCCGGCAGGTCGGCTGGATGGCGGTACTGACCGCCCTGGAACTGGTGTTCATGCTGCGCATGGGTACGCTCGGCCCGGGCCGCCTGCGCATCGCCCTGGTCGTGCTGGGCACCCTGCTGGTAGCCGCCGTGGCCAACTGGACCATCGCCAGCGCCTGGATGGGCGGGTCGATCGGGCTGGACCTGTGGGACGCCAGCCTGCGCATGGGCCCGCACCTGGCCTGGACCCTGATCACCCTGGCCAATGGCGCCATGGAATGGCTGTGGCTGGTCGTGGGTGTTGCCGTGGGAGCCTGGCTGGCGCGCTGAGCGCGCTGGTTGCTACGCCCGCCGGGCATGGCCCGGCGCTACCGGGGATGCGCGGGTAGATCCACGCCATGCGTGGATGCGATGGTAGTGCCGGCTGCTGGCCGGCAGAAGCGTGCGGACCCAGGTCCGCACCCACGCCCGGTAGATCCACGCCATGCGTGGATGAGGGCCTGAAGCATGGGGTCAGAACCCTTTCCTGCGGAAAGGGATCCGACCCCGGGCATCAATGCCCGCCGTCGAGCGCCTTCAACTCGCTCACCAGCGAGGCCGCCGCCTCGGCACCGTCGCCGTACAGCATGCGGGTGTTGTCGGCGTAGAACAGCGCATTCTCGATGCCGGCAAAGCCGGTGCCCTTGCCGCGCTTGATCACCACCACGTTGCGGGCGTTGACCACGTCCAGCACCGGCATGCCGTAGATCGGGCTGGCCGGGTCGGTGCGCGCGACCGGATTGACCACATCGTTGGCGCCGATCACCAGCACCACGTCGGTGTTGGCGAACTCCGGGTTGATGTCGTCCATGTCGGCGATCAGGTCGTAGGGCACGCCCGCCTCGGCCAGCAGCACGTTCATGTGCCCGGGCATGCGCCCCGCCACCGGGTGGATCGCGAACTTCACCTTCACCCCGCGCTGTCCCAGCCGCTGCGCCAGTTCCCAGATCTTGTGCTGGGCCTGCGCCACCGCCATGCCGTAGCCGGGCACGATCACCACGCGCTCGGCAAACGCCATCATCGCGGCCACGTCGGCCGCGTCGATCGGCTTCTGCGAACCGCTGATCGCCTGCGCTTCGCCACCGGCCGTGCCACCGAAGTTGGAGAACAGCACGTTGCGGATCGGCCGGTTCATCGCCTTGGCCATCAACCGGGTCAGCAGGATGCCGGCCGCGCCGACCATCATCCCGGCGATGATCAACGCCTCGTTGCCCAGCACGTAGCCTTCGAAGGACACCGCCAGGCCGGTGAACGCGTTGTACAGCGAGATCACCACCGGCATGTCGGCACCGCCGATCGGCAGCGTCATCAGCACGCCCAGCGCCAGTGCCAGCACGAAGAAGGCGACGATGGACCAGGTACTGAGCGTGCTGGCCGCGATGATCGCCAGCACCACCACCGCCAGCGCCACCAGCAGGTTCATCACCTGCTGGCCGGGCCAGGTCACGCGCTTGTCCAGGCGTCCGTCCAGCTTGGCCCAGGCGATCACCGAGCCGGACAGCGACACCGCGCCGATGGCCGCGCCGACCACCGCCAGCAGCAGCACCGTGCCCGATGGCTGGCGCGCGGCCAGGTCGGCCAGCGCCTGCGCGCTCCAGTGGCTGGTATCGCGGTTGGCCAGGAACGCATAGCGCAGCAGTTCCACCGCGCCGATCGCCGCCGCCGAGCCACCGCCCATGCCGTTGTACAGCGCCACCATCTGCGGCATGTCAGTGATGGCGACCTTGCCTGCCGACCACCAGGCCAGGCCCGCGCCAAGCAGCAGCGCCACCAGGATCAGCGGCACGTTGTGCAGTTCGGGCAGGAAGAAGGTGGCCGCCGTGGCCAGCAGCATGCCCAGCCCGGCCCAGCGGATGCCGCTGTGCGCGGTCAGCGGCGAGGCCATGCGCTGCAGGCCGAGCAGGAACAACGTGGCGGCGACGAGGTAGCTGGCCTTGACCAGCCAGTCGAGCAGTTCGACGGTACTGATGTTCAAGCCTGCGGCTCCTTCGGTTCGTCCTTGGCACCCTTGGGCGCGCTCGGCTTGAACATTTCCAGCATGCGCGCGGTGACCACGTAGCCACCGGCCGCATTGCCGGCACCGAGCACCACGGCAAGGAAGCCCAGGGCTTTCTCCAGCGGCGTCTGCGCGTGTCCCAGCACCACCATCGCGCCGATCAGCACGATGCCGTGGATGAAGTTGGAACCCGACATCAGCGGGGTATGCAGGATCACCGGCACCCGCGAAATGATCACGTGGCCGGCGATGGCCGCCAGCATGAAGATGTACAGCGCTACGAACCCGTCACTCACTGGCAACGCTCCCGCTCTGTCTTCGTCGGCCCATCATAACCACGGGCTGAACCCGGCGCGCGCCCACGGTCAACCGAAGCCGCGCTCACGCGTTGTCGATGGTGACCCCGAGCGAGGAACCGTACCCTGTGCTGGTGAGCAGCCCTGTCCCCCCGAGCGCCGAGACCGATGCCCTGCCGGCGTCGCTGGAAGCGTTCCTGGCCAGCGTCGGCCCGCGTGCGTTCCGTTTCGCCGAGGCTGGTCTGCGCCAGCGCGACGACGCCATGGACGCGGTGCAGGACGCGCTGATGCGCATGCTGGACTATGCCGACAAACCTGCCGCCGAATGGGCGCCGCTGTTCTGGAGCATCCTGCGCCGGCGCGTGATCGACCTGCAGCGCCGACGCCGCTTCCGCCTGCCGTTCTGGCGCGACAACCAGGACGCGGAAGGCGGCGAGATCGATTGGGCCGATCCCGGCCCGGACCCCGCACAGGCGCATGAACAGCGCCAGCAGTACCAGCAGCTGGTGGACGCGTTGCGCACCCTGCCCGCCCGCCAGCGCGAAGCCTTCACCCTGCGCGTGCTGCAGGACCTGGACGGGGCCACCACCGCCCGCGCCATGGGCTGCAGCGAAGGCGCGGTAAAAACCCATCTGGCACGCGCCCGGCAGGCGCTGCAGGACTACCTGGAGACCCACCCGTGAACCGCTCCCTGCCCTCCGATGACATCCTGCGCAGCCTGCACGCGCAGTCGCTGCAGGCGCTGTCGCCGGCCACACTGGCACGGCTGCGCCAGGCCCGCCACGGCGCCAGCGCGGCCCGGCACGGGCGCCTGCGCTGGTGGCTGGCCAGCGCCTGTTCGCTGGTGGTGGCACTGGGTATCGGCCTGCAGTTCAGCGGCCACAGCCCCCTGTCGGGCCCAGCGCCGGCCCCGGTGCTGGCCTCGGTGGAAGACAACAGCGCGCTGTACGACGAAAATCCCGATCTGTACCTGTGGCTGGGCGATACCGACCTGGCGATGGAGTGAACCATGCCCCGATTCAACCTGCTGCCGCTGCTGTTGACCCTGTCGCTGCTGCCGGCCGTCCCCGCGCTGGCGCAGACCGCTGCACCCGCTGTACCCGCTGCGGCTCCACGCCCTGTACCGGCCGCACCGCTGCCGGCGTGGGAACAGCTGAGTGAAGCCCAGCGCGAATCGCTGCTGGCACCGTTGCGCGACCGCTGGAACGGTGCCGATGCCGGCCAGCGCCAACGCATGCTGTCGCACGGCCAGCGCTGGCAATCGATGAGCCCGGAGGAACGCGACAAAGCGCGCCGCGGCCTGCGCCGCTTCGAGCACATGAGCCCGGAGCAGCGTGAGCAGGCCCGGGCACTGTTCGGCCAGATGCGCGACATGCCACCGGCGCAGCGCGACGCCCTGCGCGAGCGCTGGTCGCAGATGACGCCGGAACAGCGAAAGGACTGGGTGCGCGACAACCCACCGCCGGCGAAGCCGCGGTAACGCCTCCGCTTCGGTAGCGCCGGGCCATGCCCGGCGGATTTCCGCATACCGCTGCGCTCGCCGGGCATGGCCCGGCGCTACCGACTCACGCCTGCCAGCGTGTCTTGGCCAGCAACTCGTCGTCCCAGTCGAACGCCAGCTGCCCCTCGCGCACGAACAGCGCGACGAAGTTCAGCAGGTTGCGCGCATACATCTCGCTGGCCTGGGTCGCACCACGACTGGCCAGGCCCAACGGGCCGTCGATGGTCACGCCCTGGTGTTCGATGCATTGCCCCGGCCGGGTCAGTGCGCAGTTGCCACCGCTCTCGGCGGCCAGGTCCACGATCACGCTGCCGGTGGCCATGCCTTCCACCATCGCCACAGTGACGATTGTGGGTGCCGGGCGCCCCGGTACCGCCGCCGTGCAGATCACCACATCCACGCCGCGCAGGTGGTCGGCCAGGCGGCGCTGCTGCTCGGCACGCTCCTCATCGGTCAACGCGCGCGCGTAACCACCCTCGCCGGCCGCGCTCACCCCCAGGTCGAGGAAGCGGGCGCCCAGCGACTGGATCTGCTCGCGGGTTTCCGGGCGCACGTCGAAGCCTTCCACCTGGGCACCGAGGCGCCGGGCAGTGGCAATGGCCTGCAGCCCCGCCACGCCGGCACCGATCACCAGCACCTTGGCCGGACGCACGGTGCCGGCAGCGGTGGTCAGCATCGGGAAGAAACGGGGTGCGCGTTCGGCGGCGATCAGCGCGGCCTTGTAACCGGCCATGCCGGCCTGCGAACTGAGCACGTCCATCGCCTGCGCACGGGTGGTGCGCGGCAGCTGCTGCAGCGGGAACAGGTGCAGGCGGTCATCGGCAGCCAATGCCGCCAGGGCCGGATCACTGGCAGGAGTCAACAGGCCAACCACGGTGGCACCCGGCTTGAGCTGTTCCAGCACCGCCGCCGCCGGCGCCTGCACGCACAACAGGATGTCGATTTCGGCCCAGCGGCTGGCATCGAACGCGCGGGCACCAGCATCGTCATACGCTGCATCGGTGAAACCCGCGGCCAGTCCGGCGCCGGACTCGTACCACACAGTGATGCCCAGGGCGCCGAGCTTGCGCGCGGTCTCCGGCGTCAGCGCCACGCGCCGTTCGCCCGGCGCGGTTTCCTTGATCCCCAGCAACGCCACGGCCATGCAGGTCCCCGCTGATCGGTGAGTTTTCCCGATCCTAGCAGGCGGCTCCACTCAGTGCAGCGTGGCGCTGCCCGGGTCCAGCCGATCGATCACACCCTGCATGGCGCTGTCGAACGCACCGTCATCCACATGGGCGCGCAGACGTCCCAGCCGCACCATCACTGCCAGTTCTTCCGGCGAGGCCACGCAGAAGCGCACGCCACGACGGTTGACGAACAGCAGGCGCGAGGAAATCGGGCTGACCCAGGACAGCTTGCCGGCCTGCACCTTGCCGTCCTTGTCGACGAAGTCCAGCCAGTTGCCGATCTCCATGCGGCGGAAGCGATCGGCGTCGGCGTTGTCGAAATCGTCGGCATCGATCTGGCCGCTCAACTCCACCGCCGGCGATTCGGCTACCGGTGGCGCGGGCAGTGCGACCTGCGGCAGTTCCGGCAGCCCGCGCTGCAGTTCCGGCCGCGATTCGGCAATGCCCTGCAGGGTGTCATGCAGGGCATCGATGGCGCCGGTGGCGGCGTCGCCATGCACGCCAACGCTGGCGAACACCTTGGCCAGCACCGGCTGCCAGGCCTGCAGCCACGGCTTGCCGACGATCTGGCGGCGGGCCTCGGCCACTTCCTCCAGCAGGCCGTCGCCCAGGCTCAGCGCCTCGGCCACCGATGCGCCCTCCTCGCCCTCGCGCAGCAGCGCCAGGGTCAGGTGGTGCTGCCACGGCTGGCGCAGGAATTCGGCGATGGCCGGCGGCAGGGTGGCATCACCAATGCGGCGGTCCAGTTCGGCGCCGGCGCGGGTGCGGGCCATTTCCAGTTTTTCCTGGCCACGCTGCGTTTCGGCGGCGCGGCGCTCGGCGATTTCCACGCGACGGCGATGCTGCACCAGGAACTCGCGGAATTCTTCTTCCAGGGTCAGGAAGATCGCCAGGTTCTCGTTGAACTCGGCGACCAGGCGCTCGATGATCTCCTCGACCTTGGCCATCAGCATGCGCTCGGCCTGGCTTTCGCCGGTGTTGCCTTCGCAGGCTTCGGCCAGCGAGTTGAGCAGCTTGCGCGCCGGATGGGTCTTCTGCACGAACATGCGGCGGTCGAGCATGGCGACCTTGACGAACGGCACCACCAGGCGGCCGATCAGCTCGCGCGAGCGGCCTTCCAGTTCGCGCTCGTCCAGCATCACGTCGAACAGCATGCCCACCAGGTCGATCGCATCCTCGTCCTGCGGGTCCAGCCGGGTCTGGCCCGGATCGACACCGAGACGGGTGGCGCTGGACAGCACTTCGCTCTTCAACCGCTGCGCGAGTGATTCGCCGTCCTCGCCGATCGCCGCGCGCAGGGTTGCACTGGGCGTGGCCTGCAGCAGCGACAGCACCGACATCATCTCGCGCTGGCTGAGCGGACGCTGCTGGCCGATCGCCACCTGTGCGGCCGACGTCGCGTCCTCGCGCACGTGGCGGGTCTGCTGCAGCAGTTCGTGCAGCGCCTCCAGCAGCATGCCCTGCTGGCCTGCATGGGCCTCGCCGGTGCCGCCGTCTTCGGCGCCCAGGTGCTGCTGCATGTGGCCACGCCGCTCGGACCAGCGCGCGGCAAAGCGCTGCGCCCAGGCCGGTGCAGCCTGCTCGTCATCACCGAATTCGCCGTCCAGGCCCGTGCCCGGGCGCTGCTCCACCAGGTCATCCAGGCCCGAGGCCATGCGCGGGTCGGGTGCAGCCGACAGTGGACGCTGCGGCGCTCCCATCTGCGACATCACCCCGGCCGCGGCCAGTTGCTCGTCCAGCTTCTCGTAGATGCGACCCACCGGCGCGCGCAGGTCGCGCTCGCACAGCTTGATCAGCACCAGGTGCACTTCCGGGGCCAGTTCGCAGCCGGCAAAGGCTTCGTGGATGGCCACGCCCAGGTGTTCGGGGCTGATGGGATTATGGTCGGCATCCAGTTCGGCGCCGCCGATCAGACGGCCCAGGCGGCGGTCGAGCCGCGCCAGCACCGGCTTGAAGTCGCGCAGCAGCACAGTTGCGAAATTGCGCACCGCCAACCGCGACTCCAGCACGTGCTCCGCCAGCAGGCTCAGGCCATCCTCGGCTGGGCCCGACAGCGTCGATTCGGCCGACATGGGCTCACCACTGGCCAGCGCATCCCAGGCCCGCTGCAGGTGGCCAGAGAAGGCACCGGCAATGTCCTCGCGGCGGCGGCGCAGTTCACGCATCGCATCCAGGAACAGCAGCTGCGACGAACCGGCATTGCCGGCCCGATCAAACAGGGCATCGTCGAAGCGCGCCAGTGCAGCGCCAAAGGCCTGGCACAGCGCGGGCAGGACCATGTCCCGGGCAAGCTGGAGCTGGGCCGGGTCACGGCCCGGCGATCCCATCGGTGTGGGCGCGCTCATCATTCGGGAAGGCTCCCCACCTTCTCTGGTACGACAGACAACGTGGACATCGCGACAACCGGCACACCCCATGTACCGGTACGTCGATGGTAGGCCGGCCAGCCCGTCACGGACAGTGAAACAGTCCTCACTTCAAACCTCATGACCGGCGGCCCGGCAAGGTAGATATCGTAAGCCGTGCAAGGCCTGCGAGGCGAGGGGAAGCGGCCGTCCGTTTCCCGCCAGTGGCATGACGTTCATCACAGTTTGGTATTCAAAGGCCAGACGCGACACAGACGGTGTCTTTGACCACCCCGACTATAATCAAACCTCCGTGATGACCGGTTCAGACTCCATGCCCGACCCCGCCGCCCTGCTCGCCCTGGATGCCCGCCGCTCCGTGCCTTCGCGGCAACTGGCCGAGCCCGGCCCGGACCCGGCCACTCTGCAGCGGATGCTGGCTTCGGCCGTGCGCGTGCCCGATCACGGCAAGCGCGTGCCGTTCCGCTTCCTCAAGATCGCCGGCGATGCACGTCACACTCTGGGCGACTTCCTGGCCGAGCGCAGCCGCCAACGCCACCCGCACGCCGGCGAGGCTGTGTTCGAAAAGGACCGCCAGCGATTCAGCCATGCGCCGCTGGTGATCGTGGTGGTGGCCAGCCCGCGCCCGGACCCGAAGGTGCCCGAACAGGAGCAGCTGATGACCGCCGGCTGCGTCTGCTTCGCCCTGCTGCAGGCCGCGCAGGCGCTGGGCTTCGGCGCGCAGTGGCTGACCGCATGGATGGCCTTCGACCCTGCCGTGCACGCCTACCTGGGCCTGGCCGAGGGCGAAGGCATCGCCGGTTTCATCCATATCGGCACGCCGAAAGCCGCCGTCCCCGAACGCGAGCGCCCCGATCCGGCGGCCCTGCTGCGTGACTGGACGCCGCCGGCATGAGCCTGCCGGCAGCGCCGCCCTCGCTGTACCTGGTCGACGCCAGCATCTACGTGTTCCGCGCCTGGCATTCGCTGCCGGACCAGTTCCAGGACGCGCAGGGCTGGCCGACCAATGCCGTGCACGGCTTCGCCCGCTTCCTGCTGGACCTGCTCGAGCGCGAGCGCCCGCGTCACATCGCCATCGCCTTCGACGAAGCGCTGGACAGCGGCTTCCGCCACCGCCTGTACCCGGCCTACAAGGCCAACCGCGACCCGGCGCCGGAGGCGCTCAAGCGCCAGTTCGTGCACTGCAAGGCGCTGTGCGCGGCGTTGGGCCTTGCCGTTCTGGCCCACCACGAATACGAGGCCGATGACCTGATCGGCAGCGCCCTGCATGTGCATCGTGGCAGCCACCGCGGCGTGATCATCTCCGCCGACAAGGACCTGTCGCAGCTGCTGCTGGACCACGACGAACAGTGGGACTACGCGCGCAACCAGCGCTGGGACGTGGCCGGGGTGAAGGCACGGCACGGCGTGCATGCGCACCAGATCGCCGATTACCTGGCGCTGTGTGGCGACGCGGTGGACAACATTCCTGGTGTCAGTGGCGTCGGCAGCAAGTCCGCCGCCGTGCTGCTGGCCCATTTCGGCAGCATGGACGCGCTGTACGAGCGACTGGATGAAGTACCGTTCCTGCGCCTGCGTGGCGCCGCGCAGATGGCCGTGCGCCTGCGCGAGCAGCGCGAGCACGCCCTGCTCTGGCGCCAGCTGACCACCATCGCGCTGGACGCACCGCTGGAAGGCAGCCAACCCGGCCTGCTGCGCCAGACCGCCGATCCCGAGCTGCTCGGCGGCCTGTGCCAGACCCTACGCTTCGGCCCGATGACCCGCCGCCGGCTGTTCGATGCCGCCGGCGTGCCCGATATTCTTCCCACCCACAGCGAGCCCGCATGAGCCAGCGCAACACCGAAGCCCCGCGCGTCGTCTATGAAGGCAAGTACCAGCGCATGCTGGTGCGCGGCACCTGGGAGTACAGCGAACGCACCCATGCCGGTGGCCTGGCGGCGATCATCATCGCGGTCACCCCTGACGACAACGTGCTGTTCGTCGAACAGTTCCGCGTGCCGCTGCAGGCGCCCACCATCGAGATGCCGGCCGGCCTGGTCGGCGACATCGATGCAGGCGAATCGATCGAAGTTTCGGCCGTGCGCGAACTGGAAGAAGAAACCGGCTGGACCGCCGATCACGCCGAAGTGCTGCTGATCGGCCCGACCTCCTCCGGCGCCAGCAGCGAGAAGATCGCCTTCGTGCGTGCCACCGGCCTGCGCCGCGTTGGCGAGGGCGGTGGTGACGACAGCGAAGACATCATCGTGCACGAGATTCCGCGTGCCCGGGCGGCAGCCTGGCTGGTACAGAAAATGGGCGAAGGCTACGAGCTGGATGCCAAGCTCTGGGCCGGACTGTGGATGATCGAGCACCATCTGGACGGACGCCCGCGTGGCTGACGCCGATCTGCACGCGCTGCCTGCGCTGCTGGGCGCAGACGACCCGGCGATCCACACGATCCACCGGCCGCAGGGCGGCTCGCCGTTCCTGCTGCTGGCCGACCATGCCGGCCAGCGGGTGCCGCGTGTCCTCGCAGGCCTGGGCTTGCCGCAGGCCGAGCTGGACCGCCATATCGGCTGGGACATCGGCATTGCCGGCACCACCCACGCACTGTCCGAACGGCTGGATGCCTGGGCGATCGAACAGACCTATTCGCGGCTGCTGATCGACTGCAACCGCCCGCTGGCGTCGCCAACGCTGATTCCGGAAGTGAGCGACCACACGGTGGTGCCAGGCAATGCCGGGCTGTCGGCAGCGCAGCGGCAACAACGCATCGAAGCGATCCACGCTCCCTACCACGCGCGCATCGACGCCGAGCTTGATGCACGCCGTGATGCAGGCCGCCCCACCCTGCTGGTGATGATGCACAGCTTCACCCCGGCGATGAACGGCATGCAGCGGCCGTGGCATGCCGGCGTGCTGTACCACCAGGACACGCGTTTTGCCCATGCCCTGCTGCAGGCACTGCGCGACGAGGGCGACCTGGTGGTGGGTGACAACGAGCCGTATTCGGTCAGCAGTACCAGCGACTATGCGGTGCCGGTGCATGGCGAAGGCCGTGGCCTGGTGCACGTGGAGCTGGAGATCCGCCAGGACCTGATTGCCGACGTGGCCGGGCAGCTGGCGTGGGCGGAGCGGCTGGCGCGGATCTTCAGCGCATTGCAGCCGGAGTTGCTGGCGTTCGGTTGAACGTCATCCACCCGACCGAAGCCCGGTAGCGCCGGGCCACGCCCGGCGAGCCGCATCGCGGCGGCGCAACGGAATGCCGCCGGGCATGGCCCGGCGCTACCGCAGCGTAGGCGCCTCCATCCACGGGAACGGCTTGTAGCCACGCACCTGCAGCGTCGCGCCGATGTCGGCGAAGTCATCCTTGATCGCCTGCGCACGACGCCGATCCAGCGCTTCACCCAGCAGCAGCGGTAACGCGCGGCAGCGCGCCAGTGCATCGCCCACCGGAATCTCCAGCAGGCGCGCCACGCGCTGCGCCGCCGCTTTGATCTGCGCCTCCGGGCACGCGTTCAATGCCAGATCGAAGGACGCGAAGATGCCTGTGCCCACACCCGCCTCGCGCGCAGCCGCCTGTTCCGCAGCTTCCGCTTCGCCCAGGGCCTCATCGATGCCTTCGACCTGCTGGAACGCGTCGTACTCGGCGTAGTACGCCAGCGCCTGCGCGTAGTCCCGCAGCGAAGACAACGGGCGCTGCCGCTTCTGCACGTCGAGCACATCCGCAAACGTCGCAGGCTCCAGGAACGTGCCCAGGCCCAGCGCGCGCGCTTCAGCCGGAACCTCGCTGTCCTCATCGAAGGCGGCATCCTCATCGGGTGGCAACCAGAAGCGCGCCTGCAGCAGGTCGTCATCGGTGGCGTGCACCCAACCGAAGGAGCCGTACACCCCATCATCATCGTTGCAGGCTGCGAAGGCATGCAGGGTCTGTTGCAGGTCCAGCAGTTCGATCATGCTTCGTTGCTCAGGCAGGTAGTCGCAGCCGAGTCTACCGGCGCCGGGCGCAGGCCCAGCGCGATGACCACGCCGAGCGCGGCGAACAGCGCGGCGCCGTACTGCGCATTGACCATGCCCTGCAGGGCATCGGCACTGGTTGCTGCCTGCGTGCCGCGCGCGGCGTTGGCCACCATCACCAGCACCGCCAGCCCCAACGCGCCGCCGATCTGCTGTGCGGTGGCCGCCATGCCGGACGCCACACCCTGCTGCGGACCCGGCACACCCTGCCCGGCCACGATCCACATTGCTGTCCAGCTCATGCCCTGGCCCACGCTGAGCACCACGATGCCCGGCAGCAGCGGCCAGTAACCGGCGCCATGCGGCATCGCCAGCGCCACCGCAGCGATGCCGATGGCACCCGCGGCGAAGCCCCAGGCCAGCACCTGCCTTGGTGAACGACGCCGCAGCATGCGCTCGGCAATACGGATGCCGAAGGTGCACACCAATGTCGGCAGCAGGAAGGCCATGCCAGCCTGCAGCGGGCTCCAGCCGTAGCCATCCTGGAAGTAGAGCGCCAGGAAGTAGTACTGCACGCCATAGCTGCTCATGAAGGCGAAGGTCAGGCCGAGTGCCGCGCGCAGGCCAGGCAGGCGCAACAGCGAAAACTGCATCAGCGGGTCACGGCTGCGCTTTTCGATCTGCACGAAGACCGTCAGCAGTACCGCTGAAAGCAGCAGGCAGATGAGCGTGGCCGGTGCAGTCCAGCCCCACTCCGGCCCTTGCACCAGCGTGGTGACCAGCAGACTGCCGCCGGCGGTGACGGTGAGGCAACCGGCCAGGTCGAAGGAGCGGCCGCGTACCTGCGGGCCATCGGCCGGTAGCCATGCACCGGCAGCCACTGCGCATGCGGTGGCCAGCGGCACGATCACCGCCAGCACTGCCGGCCAGCCAAAGGCCTGGGTCAGCACGCCGCCGAGCAGCGTACCCAGCGCCAGGCCGACCGCGCTGGCCATGCTCCAGATCGCCAGCGCGCGGTTGCGCACCGGGCCTTCGGCGTACAGCGTGTTGATCAGCGCCAGCGTCGCCGGGAACAGCAACGCCGCACCGACGCCCTGTGCGGCACGCGCGATGATCAGCAGGGTCGCATTCGGCGCAAGCGCGCCGAGCAGCGAGGCCAGTGCGAACAGCAGCATGCCCAGCCGGTAGAAGCGACGGCGCCCGATCAGATCGGCGGCACGCCCCCCCAGCAGCAGGCTGCCACCAAAGGCCACGGTGTAGGCACTGACCACCCACTGCAGCTGTTGCGCGTTGATCTGCAGCGCGCGGCCCATGTCATGCAGGGCGACGAAGATGATGGTGGCGTCCAGCGCGATGATCAGCTGGGCGGTGGCCAACAGGGTCAGCGCCCAGCGTGGATATTTGAGGGGAGGCATCGGCGGATTGAAGCGGTGGGGGGAGCGCAGTCTCATTGATGCGGACAATTCAATAAACCCCTTGTCACCCATATCTGTCATGATTTTCCGCATGAATGGAGCCTCGATGGACCTCAATGCGGTGCGCATGCTGGTGCAGGTGGCTGAAGCGCGCAGCTTCACGGTGGCCGCCGGCCAGCTCGGCCTGAGCCAATCCGGCCTGTCGCGCGCGATCGGCCGGCTGGAGGCCACGCTGGGGGTGAAGCTGCTGCAGCGGAATACCCGCAACGTGGCGCTGACCCCGGATGGCCGCCAGTTCGTCGAACAGGTGATGCCGCTTCTGGCGGGCCTCGACGATGCCGAGCGGCAGCTGGCCGACCGCCCCTGCACCCCCTCGGGCACCTTGAAGATCAGTGCACCATCGATGTTCGGGCGCAAGGTGCTGGTGCCGATGCTGGCACCGTTGCTGCAACAGCATCCGCAACTGCAGGTGGAAGCGGTGCTGAGCGACCGCCTGGTCGATCTGGTCGAGGAAGGCTTCGATGCCGCGCTGCGTACCGGCGTCATCGCCGACCAGCGCATTGTTGCGCGGCCCTTGCGGCCGCTGCGCTGGGTGACCGTGGCCAGCCCGGACTACCTGGCCCGCTGCGGCGCGCCGGTCGATGTGACCGCGCTGCGGGATCACGCCTGCCTGGCCGTGCGCAACCTGCGCAGTGGCCGCGTGGTCGACTGGCAGTTCCTGCAGGACGGCCAGCTACGGGAAGTCACGCCGCCGACGCGGATGGTGTTCGACAGCGGCGATCCACTGGTGGAAGCGGCCATCGCCGGCATCGGCATCGTGCAGGTAATGGATTTCGCGGTGGCCGACGCGCTGGCCGATGGCCGGCTGCAGCGCGTGCTGCAGCCGTTCGAAGGCCGCAGCCGTGCGTTGTCGTTGATCTACCCGCCGTCGCGGCAGCACTCACCGAAACTGCAGGTGCTGGCTGACGCGTTGCTGGCCGGGAACTGGTAGATCCACGCCATGCGTGGATGAGGATATAGAGCAGGAGCAGCCAGGCATGGCCTGGCTCTACTGATCGGCGAAGCACGGTAGATCCACGCCATGCGTGGATGAGGATACAGAGCAGGAGCAGCCAGGCATGGCCTGGCTCTACCGATCGGCGAAGCACGGTAGATCCACGCCATCCGTGGATGATTCCGCACGGGGTCAGAGCCCTTTCCATGGGAAAGGGCTCTGACCCCTTCGGCATTACGCAAAGCTATCGGTGGCGCGCACCAGCGCGTCCACGTTCTCGGCCTCGAACGCCGAATGGCCCGAAGCCGGGGTGATTTCCAGCTTCGCCTTCGGCCACACCTTGGTCAGGTCCCAGGCGTTGGCCAGCGGGCAGACCACGTCGTAGCGGCCGTGCACGATCACGCCCGGAATGTCGGCGATGCGGTGTGCGTCGCGCAGCAGCTGGTCTTCCACCTCGAAGAAGCCGCCGTTGACGAAGTAGTGGTTCTCGATACGGGCAAACGCCAGCGCGAAATGCGGGTCTTCGTGGCTGTTGATGAAGTCATCATCGACGTGCAGGAAGCTGGTCGCGCCTTCCCACACCGCCCACGCCTTGGCCGCTTCCAGGCGGGTGGTCTCGTCTTCGCTGGTCAGGCGGCGGTGGAAGGCCGAGATAAGGTCATGACGCTCCACCAGCGGAATCGGCTTGAGGTAGTGCTCCCACGCATCCGGGAACAGGCGGTTGGCGCCTTCCTGGTAGAACCATTCCAGCTCCCAGCGACGCAGCATGAAGATGCCGCGCAGGACCAGTTCGGTCACGCGCTGCGGATGGGTCTCGGCATAGGCCAGCGCCAGGGTCGAGCCCCAGCTGCCACCGAACACCTGCCAGCGATCGACCTTCAGGTGCTCGCGTAGCTTCTCGATATCGGCGACGAGGTCCCAGGTGGTGTTGTCCACCAGGTCCGCATGCGGGGTGGAACGGCCGGCACCGCGCTGGTCGAACAGGATGATGCGGTACTTCGACGGGTCGTGGAACTGGCGCATCTTGTCGCTGCAGCCGCCGCCCGGGCCACCGTGCAGCATCACCACCGGCTTGCCGTCCGGGTTGCCGCACTGTTCGAAGTACAGCGTGTGGCGGTCGTCGACCTTCAGGGTGCCGACGTCGTAGGGGGTGATGGCGGGGTACAGCGTACGCATGCTTGCAGCTCCAGGGTGATGCCCTGCCGGGGCAGGAGAACCTCCATTCTAGGCCGGTCGCCGTCCCAGGGTGATGCGGTCGCGCTGCTCCAGGTCCTGCACGGTCTGCACGTCGGCAAAACCGGCGGCGTCGAACAGCGCGCGGATCGCCTCGCCCTGGTCCCAGCCGTGCTCGATCAGCAGCCATCCACCGGGCAACAGACGCGCCGGGCCACCGTCGACGATGCGGCGGATGTCATCCAGGCCATCCCGACCCGAGGCCAGCGCGGTGGCCGGCTCGAAGCGCAGGTCCCCCTGTTCCAGGTGCGGATCGTCGCTGGCGATGTACGGCGGGTTGCTGGCAATCAGATCAAAGCGCGCGCCCTGCAGCGGCGCGTACCAGTCGTGCCCCCCCTGGGCGAAGCGCACGTTGCGCAGTTCATGGCGCGCGGCGTTGCGCGTGGCCACGGCCAGCGCGCCCGGGCTGGCATCGGTGGCCAGCACCTGCGCCCGCGGCCGTTCGCTGGCCAGCGCCAGCGCGATCGCACCGCTGCCAGTGCCCAGGTCGGCCAGCTGCAGCGCGCGGTCCGGCGGCAGTCGTTCCAGCGCCAGCTCGACCAGCAGTTCGGTTTCCGGGCGCGGTATCAGCGTGGCCGGGTCGACCTCCAGATCCAGCGTCCAGAAACCGCGGCGCCCGGTCAGGTAGGCCACCGGCTCACCAGCCACGCGACGGGCCAGCAACGCCTCTAATGCGGCCTGGTCATTGGCGGCCAGCGGATCGGTGGCGTGCGCGAACAGCCAGCTGCGCGGGCGCTCAAGCACATGCAGCAGCAGCAGTTCCGCCTCATGGCGGGCTTCAACGCCGCCGAGTCGGGCGCTGGCCTCGGCCACCACCTGGCGCAGGGAGGGTTCGGTTTTGACAGACATGCCGCAATTGTAAAGGCGAGCCCATGCTCGGCTGCCTCTGGAACAGCCGAGCGTAGGCTCGGCTCTACAGATCCGCAGCCGAGCATGGGCTCGGCTCTACAAAAGCTGGAATCCGTTCAGGTTCTGCCAGAGGGCATAAGGAGGGGCTATCAGCCCTCTTCACGCGTTCAGGACGATTTTCCTTGTCACACAGGCAGTTGCAGGATGGGAGCGGCAAGGTTCAGTGCCTGCTCACGACCTTTTGATAGACTCCATCTATCAAATAGATGCAATCAATGGATTGTTCTTATCGCCAGTGAGTCGGTAACCTAGCTCCTGTCGATTCACCCACTCCCCTTCACCAGAGGAAAAATGATGTCCCTCATCAACACCCAGATCCAGCCGTTCGAAGCCAACGCTTACCACAATGGCGAGTTCATCAAGGTTTCCGACAACAGCCTGAAGGGCCAGTGGTCCGTCCTGATCTTCATGCCGGCCGCCTTCACCTTCAACTGCCCGACCGAGATCGAAGACGCGGCTGACCATTACGCCGAGTTCAAGAAGGCTGGCGCCGAGGTCTACATCGTCACCACCGACACCCACTTCTCGCACAAGGTGTGGCACGAAACCTCGCCGGCTGTCGGCAAGGCCCAGTTCCCGCTGGTCGGCGACCCGACCCACCAGCTGACCCGCGCCTTCGGCGTGCACATTGAAGAAGAAGGCCTGGCCCTGCGCGGCACCTTCATCATCAACCCGGAAGGCGTGATCAAGACCCTGGAGATCCACTCCAACGAGATCGCCCGTGACGTCGCCGAGACCCTGCGCAAGCTGAAGGCTGCCCAGTTCACCGCCGCCAACCCGAACCAGGTGTGCCCGGCCAAGTGGAAGGAAGGCGAGAAGACCCTGACCCCGTCGCTGGACCTGGTCGGCAAGATCTAAAGCAGTACCGGCCTGCCGTGGCCCCACGCCACGGCGCGCCCTTCATCCCCGTGCCGGTCCCCCCGCCGGCGTGGGGGTGAACCCAAGACAGCCAACGCGCGCCAGCCTTGGCCAGCCAGCCCCTTCCACGGTCGCTGTCTTGGGTTCACCCCTACCCCCTGCTGGTCCGCTACCTTCTACAGCGGTGCCACGCCCCCTGTTTGCCTGAAGCCAGGAGATGACCCGATGTTGGACGCCAACCTGCAGTCGCAGCTGAAGACCTATCTGGAGCGCGTGACCCGCCCGATCCAGATCACCGCGCACGCCGACGACGGCGCCAAGTCGCAGGAAATGCTGGAACTGCTGCAGACCCTGGAAAGCCTGTCAGACAAGATCTCGCTGCAGGTGCTGCGCGATGGTCAGGGCCGCGTGCCCTCGTTCGACCTGGGCACGCCGGGCCAGGATATCCACCTGACCTTCGCCGGCCTGCCGATGGGCCACGAGTTCACCTCGCTGGTGCTGGCCCTGCTGCAGGTGGGCGGCCACCCGTCCAAGGCCACCGCCGAGCTGATCGAGCAGGTGCAGAACCTGGAAGGCGACTACAGGTTTGAAACCTATTTCTCGCTGTCCTGCCAGAACTGCCCGGACGTGGTGCAGGCACTGAACCTGGCCGCGGTACTCAACCCGCGCATCCAGCACGTGGCCATCGACGGCGCCCTGTTCCAGGACGAAGTCGAGAAGCGCGAGATCATGTCGGTGCCGACCGTGTACCTCAACGGTGAAGTGTTCGACCAGGGCCGCATGACCCTGGAACAGATCGTGGCCAAGCTGGACACCAATGCCAGCAAGCGCGATGCCGAGAAGATCGCCGCCAAGGACGCCTTCGACGTGCTGGTGGTGGGCGGTGGCCCGGCCGGCGCTGCAGCGGCGATCTACGCCGCACGCAAGGGCATCCGTACCGGCATCGCCGCCGAGCGTTTCGGTGGCCAGGTACTGGACACCATGGCGATCGAGAACTTCATTTCGGTGAAGGAGACCGAGGGCCCGAAGCTGGCCATGGCGCTGGAACAGCACGTGCGCGAGTACGAGGTGGACATCATGAACCTGCAGCGCGCCAGTGCGCTGGTGCCGGCCGGTGAAGACGGCCTGGTGCAGGTGCAGCTGGAGAACGGCGCGGTGCTGAAGTCGCGTTCGGTGATCCTGTCCACCGGCGCGCGCTGGCGGCAGATGAACGTGCCGGGCGAGGACCAGTACCGCAACAAGGGCGTGGCGTACTGCCCGCACTGCGACGGCCCGCTGTTCAAGGGCAAGCGCGTGGCGGTGATCGGCGGCGGCAACTCCGGCGTGGAAGCGGCCATCGACCTGGCCGGCATCGTGTCGCATGTGACCCTGCTGGAGTTCGATTCCAGCCTGCGCGCCGATGAAGTGCTGCAGAAGAAGCTGCGCAGCCTCGGCAATGTCACCGTGCTGACCAGCGCGCAGACCACCGAGGTACTGGGCGATGGCAGCCGCGTTACCGGCCTGGTCTACAAGGACCGCGTCGGCGGCGACGCCCACCGCGTCGAGCTGGAGGGCATCTTCGTGCAGATCGGCCTGCTGCCGAACACCGAATGGCTGAAGGACACCGTGGCGCTGTCGCCGCGTGGCGAGATCGTCATCGACGACCGTGGCCAGACCAACCTGCCGGGTGTGTTCGCCGCCGGCGATTGCACGACAGTACCCTACAAGCAGATCATCATTGCCATGGGCGCCGGCTCGACCGCCGCACTGAGCGCGTTCGACCACCTGATCCGCTCGTCGGTAAGCAACAGCAGCGGTGCCGTTGCTGAAGCGGCCTGATCCACCGTTCCCAGATCACCGGGAACTTTGTCTGCCTGTCGGGTAACCACGCCGTCAGCCGGTCCGTTACCCTTGGGGTGTAAGGATGAACCTACGTGATCTGAAGTACCTGGTAGCCCTGGCCGACCACAAGCATTTCGGCCGGGCTGCTGCCTCCTGCTTCGTCAGCCAGCCCACGCTGTCGACGCAGATCCGCAAGCTGGAAGAAGAACTGGGCCTGCCGCTGGTGGAACGCGCACCGCGCAAGGTGATGCTGACCCCGGCCGGGCAGGAAGCGGCGGCGCGGGCGCGGGTGATCGTGTCCGAAGTGGAACAACTGAAGGAAGCGGCGCGACGCAGCCGCGACCCGGAAGCCGGTACGGTGCGCCTGGGGATCTTCCCGACCCTGGGCCCCTACCTGTTGCCGCATGTGATCCCGCGCATCCGCGAGCGCTTCCCGGAGCTGGAACTGCTGCTGGTCGAGGAAAAGAGCGACGTGCTGCTGGACCGCCTGCGCGAAGGCAAGCTCGACGCTGCATTGTTGGCCCTGCCGGTGATCGACGACCAGCTGCATGCCGAGTTCCTGTTCGAGGAACCGTTCCTGCTGGCCGTGTCCGGGCGCCACCCGCTGGCCCGTCGCGAACACCTGGACGTGCAGGAACTGGCCACGCAGAAGCTGCTGCTGCTGGAGGACGGGCATTGCCTGCGCGATCAGGCGCTGGAAGTGTGCCGCCTGTTCGGCGCCAACGAGAAGTCCGAGTTCCGCGCCACCAGCCTGGAAACCCTGCGGCAGATGGTCGCCGCCGACGTCGGCATCACCCTGCTGCCCAGCCTGTCGGTGCAGCCGCCGGTGCCGCGCTCGAACAACATCCGCCTGCTCGACTTCACCGGCGAGGGCCGTCCCAGCCGCCGCATCGCCATGATCTGGCGCCGCAGCTCGGCCATGAACGACTTCCTGATGGAGCTGGCCGACCAGTTCAAGCGCCTGCCGCAGGCGCTGTTCACCCTTGATGCGGTGAATGCCACCGGCGAAGCGGCCGCTCTGCCCGGCCCCGCGCTGAACGGCTGATCCCCCGCAGCATCGGCCCGGAATCGGCAGGAGTCGATTCCGGCCGCATTTGTCCCCACAATACAGACAGGCGGCGCCAGCAGGTGCCGCCTTTTGCATGGCTTTCAACCAAGGAGCTTCACCATGAACACCGCCAGCGGCCTGCCGCCGTCGATCACCGTTTCCACCTTCGACATGGACCGCCTGGACGCCATGCTCGAATCCCCTGCGCTGAGCCAGACGCCTGCCGCGCTCGCGCTTGCTGAAGAGCTCAACCGGGCCACCGTGCTGGCACCGGACCAGATTCCCGAAGGCATCGTCATGATGCATTCGCGCGTGGAGTGCGAAGATGAAGTGTCGGGCGAGAAGCACGTCCTGACCCTGGTCTTCCCCCGCGAAGCCAACGTCGACGAAGGCAAGGTTTCCGTGCTGGCCCCGGTCGGCAGTGCCCTGCTCGGCCTGGCCATCGGCCAGAGCATCGACTGGAATGCGCCCGGCGGCCGCAAGCTGCGCCTGCGCGTGACCGCGGTCCACAACGACCGCCCCTGATTACCGCTGCGCACCGCGCGCGATTCGATCCCCCCGCACCAGGAGCCGTAATGAGTACCCCGTCCAAACTGTCCCAGCTGCGCGAACTGTCCGTGGTCGTTGCCGATACCGGTGACTACGACGCCATCAAGCGCCTGCAGCCGGTGGACTGCACCACCAACCCGACCCTGGTGAAGAAGGCGCTGGACCTGCCGGTCTACGCAGAGCTGATCGAACGCGAACTGGCCTGGGGCCGGCAGCAGACGGGCGACCGCGAAGCTGTGGTGCACGCCGTGGCCGACCGCCTGACCATCGGCGTCGGTGCGCTGCTGAGCACGCTGGTGCCGGGCCGCGTGTCCACCGAAGTGGATGCCGACCAGGCCCACGACACCGCCGCCACCGTGGCCAAGGCCCGCCAGTTCATCCAGATGTACGCCGATGCCGGCGTGCCGCGCGAGAAGATCCTGATCAAGATCGCCGCGACCTGGGAAGGCGTGGAGGCGGCGCGCATCCTGCAGGCCGAAGGCATCGACTGCAACCTGACCCTGATCTTCAACCCGACCCAGGCGCTGGCCTGCAGCGAAGCCGGCGCGTTCCTGATCTCGCCGTTCGTCGGCCGCATTCTCGATTGGTACGTGGCCAACGGCCAGGCCCCGGCCACCATCGACGAAGACCCGGGCGTGAAGTTCGTGCGTGGCGTGTATGCCGAGTTCAAGCGCCGCGGTTCGCCGACCGTGGTGATGGGTGCCTCGTTCCGTTCGACCGCGCAGATCGAAGCGCTGGCCGGTTGCGACCGCCTGACGATTTCGCCGGACCTGCTGGAGAAGCTGGACGCCGACCACGGCGAGCTGCCGCGCAAGCTGGTGGCCGGTGCGGCCGACGGCGTGGCGGTGACCCCGATCGACGCAGCGACGTTCGCCGCCGACCTGGCCGCCGATCCGATGGCCACCGAGAAGCTGGCGACGGGTATCGATGCGTTTGCCAAGGATCTGCAGGCGCTGCGCGAGCGGATTCGTTCGGAACTGTGATTCCGGCCAACGGCTGAGCCCCTCGTGGCGGGGGGCTGGGTCGCGAAATGCGGGTCATGCGTTTGGCAGGGTGGATAGGCCGTGCAGGGGACGCTGCAAGTACGTCCATGTAAGCTCGGTCGCCGCATCCATGCGGCTCACGCCCCTGCACAGCCTACCCACCCTGCCTTCGACAGTTTCCTGTGGCCGCCCGCCACGGAAGAAAGAAAGAAGAGCAACAGCGGGTCGCGCGCTTCGCTTGCTCGCAGCCGAGCATGGCTCGGCTCTACAAGGGCAATGCAGGACCAAAGAAAAAGGACGCGGCGAAAGCCGCGTCCTTTTTCTATTCCATCAATTCGTCAGTAACCCATGCTCTTGCTCACCGTCACCGGGAAACTGCCGGGGGTGGGGCGGTATGGGTTGGCAGGACCGTTGGCGCCATGGATGGCGCCATCGAGCCCCCAGGGGTGAGGGCGCTTTGCTTGCGAAGCACTGCTTCGCAAGCGCCCGAACGCACAGCCGCCAGCGGCTGGGCCGGACCGCGGAGCGGGGTTTACGGCGTGTCCTGCCAACCCACACCGCCCCACCCAACCAGCAGAAAACCAGAGCCGCTTTGGCTTTCAGCCGACTAACTGTGATCTCTCTGTAGGTTGTTCATCCGGGACATCTTTGGAAAATGGTGGTTACCACACCTCTCCAGACCCCAAAGAGCCCGGATGAACCCCCATAAAAATGCCCGTTTGACCGTCCATAGTCGAGCACTTCTTGTTCGCCGCATCCTCCACGAGGGCCTGCGCCCAGAGGAAGCAGCCCAAGCATGCGGCGTAAGTGTGCGTACGGCCTACAAATGGCTGGCCCGATTCCGGGAATTGGGGGTGTCAGGACTGGAAAACCGCAGCTCACGCCCTCACCGGACACCACATGCCACATCTGCACCGGTGGTCGAGCAGATCAAGGAGTGTCGCCGTAAACGGCAGACCTATCTGACCA
The DNA here is from genome assembly GCF_030291095.1 of Stenotrophomonas sp. 59. Classification (NCBI taxonomy): domain Bacteria; kingdom Pseudomonadati; phylum Pseudomonadota; class Gammaproteobacteria; order Lysobacterales; family Lysobacteraceae; genus Stenotrophomonas; species Stenotrophomonas sp. 59. The sequence goes on along the minus strand of NZ_CP127408.1, from coordinate 818,356 downwards.
TCTCCAAAGCCTTGGGGATCGGCCACAGCACCATTTCCAGGCTGATGCGCGCCCACGGCCTCAATCGTTTGTGCCGGCTGGATCCGCCTAAGGAGGTCATCCGATACGAATACGATCAGCCCGGAGGGCTGCTACACCTGGACATCAAGAAGCTGGGCAACTTCCAGCGGCCGGGCCATAGAACCGACGCCAAGCGCCGAGGAAATGCCGGTGGCGGAGGCTGGGGCTACGTGCACGTGGCTATCGACGATCACTCCCGCATCGCCTACAGCAGCGTTCACCCCGACGAACAAAAGGACACGGCCTGCCAAGCACTGCTTGGTGCCTTGGAGTACTACGCCAGCCTGGGAATCACCTTCAAACGAATTCTGACCGACAACGGGGCGTGCTATCGCTCCACTGCATTCGCCAAGCTACTTAAGTCCCTTGGGATCAAGCACATGCGGACCAAACCGTACACCCCGCGCACCAACGGCAAAGCGGAGCGCTTCATCCAAACCAGCCTGCGTGAATGGGCCTACGCCCGCGAATACGCCTCCTCGGACCAGCGCAATTCCGTGCTGACCCAATGGCTGCACCACTACAACTGGCACCGCCCTCACATGGGGATCGGTGGTCAGCCACCTATTTCCAGAGTCCTGCTGAACAACGTGGTGGGTTTACACAACTAACAGTCGGCTCTACCAGGCGGCCGTACAAGCCCGCCGCAGGCGGACCACCGCGCGTCAGCGCGGCGCTTCCACATCCAGCCCGATCGGGCAGCTCACGCCGGTGCCGCCGATGCCGCAGTAGCCGTTCGGGTTCTTCGCCAGGTACTGCTGGTGGTAATCCTCGGCGTAGTAATACTCAGGCGCCGGATGCACGATCTCGGTGGTGATCGGGCCGTAACCGGCGGCGTCCAGCTGCGCCTGGTAGGCCTCGCGGCTGGCCAGCGCTGCCGCGTACTGCGCCTCGTCGGTGGCGTGGATCGCCGAGCGGTACTGGGTGCCGGTGTCGTTGCCCTGGCGCATGCCCTGGGTCGGATCATGGCTCTCCCAGAACAGCTGCAGCAGCCGCTCCAGGCTCACCACCGCCGGATCGAACACCACCTGCACCACTTCAGTGTGGCCGGTCAGGCCCGAGCAGACCTCTTCATAGGTCGGGTTCGGGGTAATGCCGCCGGCATAGCCGACCGAGGTGCTGTACACGCCCGGTTCGGTCCAGAACTTGCGCTCGGCGCCCCAGAAGCAGCCCAGCGCGAAACGGATCTGCTGCAGGCCGGCGAAGCGGTCCTTCAGCGGATGGCTGTTCACGAAGTGCTGGTTGCTGTGCAGCGGCAACGGCTGCTCGCGTCCCGGCAGCGCCTCTTCCGCGCGCGGCAGGCGCTGCTTGAAGGCGCCGATGCCAAGAATGCCCTGGCCAATTCCCAACATGATGCGCTCCTACGCCGGCAGGCCGGCTATGTCGTCTGCATCCGAAATGGGGTCGGACGGGGCTTGGCCCAAGTCCAGCGCGGCGACGATGTCCTCGGCCTGCGGGCGTGCCGCATCCGGGATGCCGACCCGCAGCACGCCAAACAGCGGCAGCTCACCCATGCCACCCAGCAGCGACTCGCCGAACACGAAGGCCGGGATGCCGGCATCTTCCAGCGCGTGCTTGACCAGGTGGGCGTCGAACAGGTTGTCGGCCTTGTACACGATGTGCATGCGGCGGCTCCGTGGGACAGGGGTCCAGCATACGCCCGCCCCGTCCCGGTAGCGCCGGGCCATGCCCGGCGGATTGCCGCCGCGCTCGCCGGACGCGGCCCGGCGCTACCGACCCGGACCGGGCAGCCCTGCCCGGTACGCGCTAGACTGTTGGTCTTTCTGCCCTTTTTCGCCCCAGACTCATGTCCGAGCACACCCCCGCCAGCCCCGAGACCCCCGCCGACAGCCACGAGAAGCGCGATTTCATCCGCCAGATCGTGCGCGAGGACCTGGCCAGCGGAAAGCACCAGGCGATCAAGACCCGCTTCCCGCCCGAGCCGAACGGCTACCTGCACATCGGCCATGCCAAGTCGATCTGCCTGAACTTCGGCATCGCCGGTGAGTTCAGCGGCGTCTGCAACCTGCGTTTCGACGACACCAACCCGGCCAAGGAAGACCCGGAATACGTGGCCGCGATCCAGGACGACGTGCGCTGGCTGGGCTTCGAGTGGAACGAGCTGCGCCACGCCTCGGACTACTTCCAGACCTATTACCTGGCCGCCGAGAAGCTGATCGAACAGGGCAAGGCCTATGTCTGCGACCTGTCGGCCGAGGAAGTGCGCGCCTACCGCGGCACCCTGACCGAACCGGGCCGTCCGTCGCCGTGGCGCGACCGCAGCGTCGAGGAAAACCTCGACCTGTTCCGCCGCATGCGCGCCGGTGAATTCCCGGATGGCGCGCGCACCCTGCGCGCCAAGATCGACATGGCCAGCGGCAACATCAACCTGCGCGATCCAGCGCTGTACCGCATCAAGCACGTCGAGCACCAGAACACCGGCAACGCGTGGCCGATCTACCCGATGTACGACTTCGCCCACGCCCTGGGTGATTCGATCGAGGGCATCACCCACTCGCTGTGCACGCTGGAGTTCGAAGACCACCGCCCGCTGTACGACTGGTGCGTGGACAACGTCGATTTCGCCCATGACGACGCGCTGACCCAGCCGCTGGTCGACGCCGGCCTGCCGCGCGAAGCCGCCAAGCCGCGCCAGATCGAGTTCTCGCGCCTGAACATCAACTACACCGTGATGAGCAAGCGCAAGCTGATGGCGCTGGTCACCGAACAGCTGGTGGACGGCTGGGAAGACCCGCGCATGCCGACCCTGCAGGGCCTGCGCCGCCGTGGCTACACCCCGGCCGCGATGCGCCTGTTCGCCGAGCGCGTCGGTATCAGCAAGCAGAATTCGCTGATCGACTTCAGCGTGCTGGAAGGCGCGCTGCGCGAAGACCTGGACAGCGCCGCACCGCGCCGCATGGCGGTGGTCGATCCGGTCAAGCTGGTGCTGAGCAACCTGCCGGAAGGCCACGAAGAGCAGCTGACCTTCAGCAACCACCCGAAGGACGAGAGCTTCGGCAGCCGCCAGGTGCCGTTCGCGCGCGAGGTGTGGATCGACCGCGAGGACTTCGCCGAAGTGCCGCCGAAGGGCTGGAAGCGCCTGGTCCCGGGTGGCGAAGTGCGCCTGCGCGGCGCCGGCATCATCCGCTGCGACGAAGTGATCAAGGATGCCGACGGCACCATCACCGAGCTGCGCGGCTGGCTGGATCCGGAATCGCGTCCGGGCATGGAAGGCGCCAACCGCAAGGTCAAGGGCACCATCCACTGGGTCAGCGCCGTGCACGGCGTGCCGGCCGAGATCCGCCTGTACGACCGCCTGTTCTCGGTGCCGAACCCGGACGACGAATCGGAAGGCAAGACCTACCGCGATTACCTCAACCCGGAATCGCGCCGCACCGTCACCGGCTATGTCGAGCCGGCCGCGGCCAGCGCTGCACCGGAGCAGTCGTTCCAGTTCGAACGTACCGGCTACTTCGTTGCCGACCGCCGCGACCACACCGAGGCCAAGCCGGTGTTCAACCGCAGCGTGACCCTGCGCGACACCTGGTCGGCCTGAGGACCTGCGCGGGCGCCAACACGGCGCCCGCGCGACCGCGACGATGATCACCGCCCTGTCCGCCCTGCTCTGGTTCATCTCGCAGCATCCGCTGCTGACGTTCTTTGCAGCGATGGTGCTGGCCGGGCTGGTCTCATGGTGGCGGCGTTCGCCGGTCTACGCCATCGTGGTGTTTCCGCTGGCGGCGCTCAACATCTTCCTCGGAAGCTTCCTCAACGCCACCTTCCTCAATGCGGTGGGCGAGCGCGGTGAAGCGGTGATCGTAAAGGCCGAGGAAACCAATTCCACGCTCAACGAACAGTACATCTGGCGTTACGAAGCGGTATTGCGCACCGCCGAGGGCCGCGACGTGGAGGTGGTGTTCCATACCAACACCGCCTCGCTGTGGCCGCTGGAGAACGCGATCCGCATCCCGGCGCGGGACCAGCCGTTCGTGGTGAAGTACACCCCGGGCTTCCCGCGCAACTTCGTCATCCTCACCAACGAATCACCGCACGGCATCGCGCAGGCCCGTGCCAGCGCGCGCGAGCGGGTGGAGGTCGCGGCACGCAAGCTGCACTTCAGCCCGGGCAATGCCGACTTCCGCGCGGACTATCGCCGCGAGCTGGATACCTGGCTGCGTGATCATGGCAACGATCCGCAGCAGCAGTCCGACGCACGGCGATATCGCGCAGAACGCGAAGCACTCGATCACTAGCACCAGGCCCGGCCTGGATGCTCCACCCGATCCATCCACAGGCCTGACATGACCACGACGTCCACCGCCCTCCTCCCGCTGCTGCAGCAGGTCCTGCAGGACGCCGGCATCACCAGCCGCGTCGACGGTGGCGCACTGCTGCTGGACAGCGGACTGCGCCTGACCCCTCACGCAATGGCCGCGCACGCACGCGACAACGGCGGCTGGCAGACCTCCACGGTCATCGAGGCACAGCACCCCATCCTGTTCGCTGATGGCCTGTTCGAGTACCAGCACGCCAACGGTGCCGATGAGCAGGCCTCGCTGCAGTCCGGCTTCCAGACCTGGGTGCGGGTGGACCTGGCAACGCTGCAGACTGCAGTGGGCGCCGACGACGCACAGGGCCTGCCGATGATGGGCCTGACCTACCCGACCGGCGATGACGGCGAGGAACACGAGCGCACCGTGGTGCTGGGTCCGCTGGCGCACTACCGCGCGCAGGAGGTGGACGCCAGCACGTGCAGTGAGGACGACCACGGTTCCTGCCCCTGTTGCCTGTTCACCAGGAGCATGGACGCCTTCGACGACCTTCTGAAGGCGCGTCAGTTCCTGGCCATCCGCCTGTTCGCCTCGCGCGATGCCGATGGCCTGTGCGAGGCCGATTGCCGGGTCAATGGCCACGACTTCGCTCCTGCCCTGCCATTGCTGCGCGCGTATGCCGCCAGTTGGCCGCAGGCGGGGTTGGAGTTCCGCAAGCAGTACGTGGTGATCCGCACCGGCGCGCCGGGCTGACCCGCGCCCACACCCGATACAGGCCGGTGCGGCTACACTGCGCGCCGGTTTCCCAAGCAACCGCACTTTTTCCCATCCCACACGAGGCACCCCCGCGATGCTGTACGCGCAAGTCCACCTGACCCTTCCCGCCTGGATCCACGACCAGATCGACCTGGATCGTCGATATCCGGGCGATGAGGCCAAGGTCGCGCTGGCGATCGAGCTGTCGCGGCTGAACGTCGAGCACGCCAGTGGCGGCCCGTTCGGTGCCGTGGTGTTCGGCCCGGATGACAAGGTCATCGCCGCCGGCGTGAACCGGGTGATGCCGCACGCGACCTCGCTGGCGCACGCCGAGAACATGGCCTACATGCTGGCCCAGCAGCGCCTGCAGACCCCGCGCCTGAACGCGGTGCTGTCGCCGGTCACCCTGGCCACCAGCTCGCAGCCGTGCTGCCAGTGCTACGGCGCCACGGTGTGGGCCGGCATCGACCGCCTGCTGATCGGTGCCAACTCGGCCGACGTCGAGGAACTGACCCCGTTCGACGAAGGCCCGCTGCCGGCCGACTGGGTGGGCGAACTCAACAAGCGCGGCATCGAAGTGGTGCAGGGCCTGAACCGCGACGCCGCACGCAGCGTGCTGCGCGCCTATGGGGAAAGCGATGGCGCCCGTTACTGAGGCCGGCACCGGCCTGCTGTGCCTGTGCCGGCAGGGCTTCGAGCCCGAGCTGGCCGGCGAACTGCAGTTCCGCGCCGGTGAAGCCGGTTTCGCCGGCTACGCGCGCACACAGCGCAATGATGGCTACGTGCTGTTCATGTGCGACGAAGCCGCCGCGCTGGCGCCCCGCCTGCGCTGGCGCGAGCTGATCTTCGCGCGGCAGAAGCTGGTGGTACTGGCCGAACTGCCGCAGCTGGACCCGGCCGACCGCATCACCCCGATGCTGGAGGTGCTGGCCGATGCGCCGCGCTTCGGTGACCTGTGGGTGGAACACCCGGACTCGGACGCCGGCAAGCCGCTGTCCGGCCTGGCCCGCGCCTTCGGCAACGCGCTGCGCCCGGCGCTGCGCAAGGCCGGCAAGCTGACCGACAAGCCGAACAATCGCCTGCCGCGCCTGCACGTGGTGTTCGTCGACGGCACCCACGCCTTCGTCTGCGTGGCCGACCCGGCCGACAGCGCGCCGTGGGCCTTGGGCATTCCGCGCCTGAAGCTGCTGCCCGAAGCGCCCTCGCGTTCGGCGCTGAAGCTGGACGAAGCATTGCTGACCCTGCTGACGCCGGAAGAACGCGAGACGCTGGCCAGGCCCGGCATGCGTGCGGCCGACCTTGGCGCCGCCCCCGGCGGCTGGACCTGGGTGCTGACCCGCCAGCACATGCACGTGCTGAGCATCGACAACGGCCCGCTGCGCCAGCACGTGCTGGACACCGGACTGGTCGAGCACCTGCGCGCCGATGGTTTCCACTGGCATCCCGAGCAACCGCTGGACTGGATGGTCTGCGACATGGTCGAGCAGCCGCGCCGCGTGGCCGAGCGCATGGCCACCTGGTTCCGCGAAGGCTGGTGCCGGCACGCGATCTTCAACCTGAAGCTGCCGATGAAGAAGCGCTGGGACGAGACCCGGCTGTGCCTGGACCTGTTCCAGGACCAGGCCGGCAAGCCGCTGGTGGTACGCGCCAAGCAGCTGTACCACGACCGTGAGGAGATCACGGTACTGGCCTCGCCGCTGCGCTGACGCTGCGGTGTCCGCCGGGCATGGCCCGGCGCTACCAAGGAGGAAGAACCCATGCAAAGCCGTTCGATTGCACTGCTGGCCGTCCTGCTGATGACCACACCTGCGATGGCCCAGCAGTTGCCGCATACGCCCGCGCAGAGCCAACCACTGGGCCCGACCGGTGGTGCGATCCGCCAGCAGCCGCTGGATGCGGGCCGGGTCAGCGGCAGCGTGGAGATTGCACAGCCGGCCGGCGAGGCACAGGTGACGGTGCGTTCGCTGGAGCCCAGCAGCGTGGTAGGCCAGTACCGCATCCACTTCGCTGCGCTGGATGTGAACGGCGATGGTTTCATCAGCCGCGAGGAAGCACAGGCGAATCCAGCGCTGGCCGATGAGTTCAATTCGCTGGACCGCAAGCACCGCGGCAAGCTCGACCGTGCCGACCTGGCGGGTTGGCTGGTTGATTGATTCACTGCGGCGAGGTTCATCCACGCATGGCGTGGATCTACTGAACCAATCCAGAGCCCGCTTTCGGTAGGTGCCAACCTTGGTTGGCACCTACAAGAGCGGCGTCCCGTGGTTGGTAACACGCCAGCGATGCCCGCAGCGTCGTGCGGGTTGCGTTCCGGCTATACGCCGGCGGCGCGCTTCCAGAACGCCTGCACCAGCGGCGGCCATTTGCCCACGCAGCCCAGCGCGCGGCCGCGGGCCAGGGTCAGGTGCATTTCGTCGTTGGAGAACAGGCGGTTGATCGCGTCGAAGCTGTAGGCGGCGATGTGGTTGTCGCTGCGGCGTTCGCGCGCCCAGCGCTGCAGGCGCTGCGGCGACAGGCGCGGCTGGCCGCGGCGCTCTGCCGACGGCGCCAGCCACTGCTGTAGAGCGGCTACATCGCGCAGGCCCAGATTCACGCCCTGCCCGGCCAGCGGGTGCACCACATGCGCTGCGTCTCCCAATGCCAGCACACGGCCGGCTACGTAGTGGCGGGCCAGCTGGCGGCGCAACGGGAACGCCGCGCGCGGCGAGGCCAGGCGCAGTTCGCCCAGCCGCGCAGCGAAGGCGCGGGTCAATTCCCGGTTGAACGCCTCCTCGTCCAAGGCGAGCACGCGCGCAGCCTCGTCCTCCGGCAGGGTCCAGACGATCGAGCTGCGACGCTCGGCCACCGGCAGCAACGCCAACGGCCCGGTCGGCAGGAAGCGCTGCCAGGCCGTGGCCTGGTTCGGCAGTTCACTGTCGACATAGGCCACCACGCCACGCTGGTGGTAGTCATGCTTTTCCACCTCGATCCCGGCCAGCTGGCGCAGGGTCGATTCGGCACCGTCGGCGGCCACCGCCAACGACGCTTCGAGGCGACGACCGTCGTCCAGGCGCAGGCGCACGCCGTCCTCGTCCTGTTCCAGCGCTTCCACCCGTGCCGGGCAATGCAGCTGCACGCCCGCCGCGGGCAGCGCCGCCCACAGGCGGTCCTGCAGCAGTCCGTTCTCGACGATGTAGCCCAGCTCACGACGACCGAAGCGATCGGCGTCGAACAGCAGATCCTCGCCACCGGCCGCGTCCCACACCTGCATGCGCCGGTAGGGCCAGGCGCGGGCCTGCGCGATCGCCGGCCACACGCCCAGGCGGTTCAACAGCTGCACGTTGTCGGCGGCAAAGGCGAATACCCGCAGGTCCGGCTGCGCAGCCTGCCACGGCGCCGGTTCGCGGCCCTCCACCAGCGCGACCGACAGCCCGGCGTCGGCCAGCGCCAGCGCGCACGCGGCACCGACCACGCCACCGCCGACGATGGCCACATCCAATCGGGCGCGGCGGCTCATGCGGCTTCTCCGCGGCACAACCGCGGCACTTCGCCACGGAAGCCCATCGCGCCACCGACCAGCATCGACTGTACCGAAGCACGTTGTGCGGCCACCAGGCCGAGGCTACGCAGCGGCCGCATCAGCGGTGCCGGGTTGCTGGTCAGCCGCGCCAGGCCTCCGGAGAACGCCACGGTCTGCCGGCGGTCCTCCTCGCGGCGCGCGACATAGGCCTGCAGTAGTGCATCGCTGCCGGCATCATCGATGGAATCTTCCAGCAGCTCGGCCAGGGTCAGCGCATCGCGCAGGCCCAGGTTGAAGCCCTGTGCACCCAGCGGGTGGATGGTCTGCGCGGCATTGCCGAGCAGTACCGTGCGTTCACCGGCCAGCGCGCGCGACAGCACCTGGATGAGCGGATAAGCACTGCGTGGGCCGGATTCGAGCAGACGGCCGGCACGCCAGCCGATCGCGTCCTGCAGGCGCTGCAGCCAGGCCGCGTCGTCCAGCGCCATCACGGCATCGGCCTGGTCGCGTGCCACGCCATGCACGGTGCCGAAGTGGCGGTCACCCCGCGGCAGCAGCGCGGTCGGTCCGGTATCGGTGAAGCGCTCCCAGGCCGTGCCGTCCGGCGCGCGCTGGCTGCGCACGCGGGCCACGAACAGGGTCTGCTCGAAATCATGGCGGTCGACCTCGATGCCCAGTGCACCACGCACGCCACTGGTCGTGCCATCGGCACCCACCACCAGCCGTGCCAGCAGCACGCGCTCGCCGGCCTCGTCGGCCACCCGCACCTGGCGGTAGCCGTCGACCACTTCACCCAGGCCCAGGAACCGCATCGGCCGGTAACGGTGCAGCCGTGGCAGCTCCTGCAGGCGCGTTTCCAGCGCCTGGCCGAAGTCGCGGGCGACCACCACCTGGCCGAACCATGGTCGGTCGTAATCGGCCGCTTCAAGCTGCACACGGCCGAAATCGCCGGCGCGGCTGACGTGGATGCGCCGGATGGGGCCCGGCGCCATCGCCAGTTTCTGCATCACCCCCAGCGCGGTCAGCGCGTTGACGGTGGCTGCGGCGAAACTGAGGTTGCGCTGGTCGAACACCGCCGGCAGTTCGCCGGCCGGGCTGGCCTCGAGCAGGCCCACGTCGCGGCCGAGGCGGTCCAGGGCAATGGCCAGGCTGGCGCCGACCAGGCCACCACCGACAATCAGCACGTCATGTCGTTCACTCATGCGTTCATGATACGCGCTCGCCCCGTCTGTACGCCGAACGGCCGGTCCTGCGCCAACCCGCGCGGCGGGCTAGAATGAAACCTGAATCCGCTCCGGGCCCGCCACCATGTCCGACACTGCCAACCGCGCCTTCGTCCTGTCCGTGCTCGTTCTGGTGCTGGCAGCGACCCGGGTCAACCACTTCGCGGCGATCCCCGATGCCTCGTGGGCGGTGTTCTTCATCGGCGGCTTCTACCTGGCGCGCTGGACACGCTGGGCGTTCCCGCTGCTGATGGTGTTCGCGGTGCTGGTCGACTGGATCGTGATCCGCAGCAGCGGCCTGGACTTCTGGCAGCACTACTGCGTGTCGCCGGGCTACTGGCTGCTGCTGCCGGCGTATTTCTCGCTGTGGGCCGGCGGCATGCTGCTGGGCCGCAACTACCGGACCGCGCGCTGGCCGGTGCTGGCCAAGGGCGCGCTGCTGCTGGTGGCCTCGGTGGCGGTCTGCCACCTGCTGGCGCAGGGCGGCTTCTACTGGAGCAGCCGCAACGTGGCCGAACCGACTCTGGCCGGCTGGGCGCAGAACTACGCGCAGTGGTTCGGCCCCTACCTGCGCACCACCGCCATCTACGTGGCGCTGGCCGCCGCGCTGCAACTGGCGGTGGAGCAGGTGCTGAAGCTCCAGCAGGCCCGCCGCGACATCCGTCACTGAGCCACGCCATGGGTCATCGCCTCTCGCGCATCTACACCCGCACCGGCGACGACGGCAGTACCGGCCTCGGTGACGGCCAGCGCGTCGCCAAGGATGACGCCCGCGTGGCGTCCTACGGCACCGTCGACGAGGCCAACGCCGCGCTCGGCCTGCTGCTGGCGGCACCGTTGCCGGAGGACGTACGCGCGCTGGTCGTGCACCTGCAGCACCAGCTGTTCGACCTGGGTGCCGAGCTGTGCATCCCCGGCCACGCCGCGATCCACGCCGCCGATGTCTCGGCACTGGAGCAGCAGCTGGACCACTACAACGCCGGCCTGCCGATGCTGAAGGAGTTCATCCTGCCGGCCGGGGGCGAGGCGGCTGCGCGCTGCCATCTGGCGCGCACCATTGTCCGCCGCGCCGAGCGCGAGACGGTCACCCTGGCCCGCCACGAAGCCGTGCGCAGTGAGGCGCTGCAGTACCTCAACCGGCTGTCGGACCTGCTGTTCGTGCTGGCCCGGGTGCTGGCCCGTGCCGACGGCCAGGGCGAGGCGCTGTGGCAACCGCAGCAGCGCCAGCGCTGAGTCGGCACGATGCTGGTCTACACCCATCCGTCCTGCCTGCTGCACGATCCCGGCCCCGGCCACCCGGAGTGCCCGCAACGCCTGCAGCACGTACTCGATGCGCTGCATGCGGCCTTCCCTGGCCAGCTCGAATGGCGCGAGGCGCCGCCGGCCAAGTTCGGTGAGCTGACCCGGGTCCACGACAGCGCCCTGCTGGACTTCGTGCTGCAGCCGCAGACCGTGCCGCTGCGCCAGCTGGACATGGACACCTGGACCTCGCCCGGCTCGGCCAGCGCTGCCGTGCATGCCGCCGGTGCGGGCGTGGCCGCAGTCGATGCGGTGATGCTGGGCGACGACCCGCTGGCCTTCTGCGCGGTGCGTCCGCCCGGCCACCACGCCACCAGCAGCACGGCGATGGGCTTCTGCCTGCTCAACAACATCGCCATCGCCGCCGCCTATGCCCGCGACCGTCATGGCCTGGAGCGGATCGCGGTGGTCGATTTCGACGTGCACCACGGCAATGGCACCCAGGATATCTTCCAGCACGATGCCCGGGTCTCGTACTACAGCACGCACCAGGCCGGGCTGTTCCCCAATTCCGGCCTGCGCCGTGACCGCGGCGCAGGCAACCTGATGAACATCCTGCTGCCCCCCGGCAGCGGGGGCTTCCGCTTCCGCAACGTATGGGCCGACGAGATGCTGCCGGCCATCGACGACTTCCGCCCGCAGCTGTTGCTGATCTCGGCCGGCTTCGACGCCCACCTGCGCGACCCGCAGGCCGACCTGATGCTGGAGACCGAGGATTTCGCCTGGATCACCGGTGAACTGCACGCGCTGGCACGCCGCCACGGGGCCGGCCGGGTGGTCTCGATGCTGGAGGGCGGCTATGACCTGCAGGCACTGGCCGAGTGCAGTGTGGCCCATGTCCAGGCCCTGATCTCAGCGGCCGGTGGCAACGCTGCCGGATGAACCCGAACCGGCAACCTCCGGCGCCCTTCATTGCCCCTATGCAAGGGATGGGGCAAGCTACCGTCCGTTTTCGCCCGAATCCGAACCGCGTGCGCCGAGCCCTCCGCCTGCTTCCCCTGCCTCTGAGCATCGCCATCAGCCTGCCGGTGATGGCCGATGAAAAGCCGCTCAACTGGGGCCTGTGCCCGGCCACCGACGTCATCCCCGCGTTCACCGACGCCCCGACCCCGGTCCCCGGCCAGGACAAGGCCAGCGCCGCCGCCGCGCGCGAGCAGCAGCCGACCGACATCGAGGGTGACCAGCTGCTTGGCACCACCACCGTGCCGCAGTACGAAGGCAACGTGGCGCTGCGCCGCGGCGACCAGTTCGTCGGTACCGACAAGCTGAGCTTCGACACCGAGACCGGCAACTACATCGCCGACGGCAATGTGCGCTACCAGGACGGGTCGATCCGTATGGTCGCCAAGCGTGCCGAGGGCAACCAGGAAAGCGACACCCACAAGATCACCGACATCCGGTACCAGCTGGTGTCGCGCCGCGGCAACGGCGATGCCGAGTCGGTCGACCTGCAGGGTGCGGTCGGCCAGATGCACCGCTCCACCTACACCACCTGCGACCCCTCGCAGCCGGTGTGGAAGCTGTCGGCACCGCAGATCGAAGTGGACAACGACGAGGGCTTCGGCACCGCGCGCAACGCCGTGCTGCGCATCGGCAAGGTGCCGGTGCTGTGGGCGCCGTACTTCAAGTTCCCGATCGATGACCGCCGCAAGACCGGCCTGCTGTTCCCGCAGCTGGGCATGTCCGGGCGCAACGGCTTCGACTACGCCCAGCCGATCTACTTCAACCTGGCGCCGAACTACGACGACACGCTGACCCCGCGCTACATGAGCCGGCGCGGCCTGCTGCTCGACAACGAGTTCCGCTACCTCTACAACGGCGGCCGCGGCGAGGTGCTGACCTCGTTCATGCCGAACGACCGCCTGCGTGACCGTGACCGCGGCCGGGTGATGTTCACCGGCTACCACAACGTGGACAGCCACTGGCAGGCCCGTGCCAACCTGGCCTGGGTCAGCGACGAGCGCTATGTCGAGGATTTCGCCAACCGCCTGGTGGGGGTGACCGCCTCCAACCTGCAGAGCACGGTGGGCCTGTATGGCACCGGCAAGGACTGGACGGCCGGCATCATGGCCGACCGCTGGCAGCTGACCGACTACACCCTCGACGAGCGCGCCCTGCCCTACAACCGCCAGCCGCGCCTGTACTTCAACTGGGACAAGCCGGTCCGTTCATGGCTGGAAACCGGCATCTACGCCGAAGCCGTGCGCTTCACCCACGACGACATCAACTTCAAGAACGCCGTCGGCACCGGCGAGGATCTGCAGTACACGCGGACGGGCGAACAGCTCACCTCCGGCGTTGGTGTCAGCGGTGGTTCGCGACTGGACGTGAAGCCGTATGTGTCGTTCCCGATCAGCGGCGCAGCCTGGTATGTGACCCCGACCCTGGCCTACCGCTACACCGCCTACCAGCTTGATCGCGGCCTGGTCGACGGTGTCAACGGCATCCAGGCCCAGATCCTGCGCTCGCAGGGCATCGACCCGGCCACGGCCACGCCCGAGCAGCTGCGCGGCAATACCTCGCCCAGCCGCAGCCTGCCGATCGGCAGCATCGACGCCGGCCTGTTCTTCGACCGCGAGACCCGCATCGGCGGCAAGTCGTTCCTGCAGACCCTGGAGCCGCGCCTGTTCTACCTGCGCACGCCGTACCGCAACCAGGACGAGCTGCCGATCTTCGATACGCGTGACTTCACCTTCAGCTGGGGCCAGCTGTTCCGCGATTCGCGCTATACCGGCGCCGACCGCCAGAACGACGCCAACCAGCTGACCCTGGCGGTGAGTACCCGCTTCATCGACCAGACCACCGGCAAGGAACGCTTCTCGGCCTCGATCGGCCAGATCCAGTACTTCGATGAGTCGCGGGTGACCGTCACCCCCGGCGGCGCGCCGGTGGAAAAGGGCAAGTCGGCCTGGATCGCCGACGGCAACTACATGATCAACGACCGCTGGACCCTGGGCGCCACCTACCAGTGGGATCCCAAGTACAAGCGCGAGGATCTGGCCAGCGTCCGTGCCCGCTACCTGATGCCCAACGATGGCGTGGTCAACCTGAGCTACCGCTACCGCATCAATGCGGGTGCCCTGCCCGGCGCCAACAAGCATGACCGGACCCTGCTGGAGCAGGCCGACCTGTCGTTCCTGTACCCGCTGAATGCGCGCTGGAGCCTGGTGGGCCGCTATTACTACTCGCTGCAGGACAAGGAACCGCTGGAAATCATCGGCGGCGTGCAGTGGGACAGCTGCTGCCTGGCCGTGCGCGCCGTTGCCCGCCGCTACGTGCGCAACCGCGAGGGCGAGATGAACAACGCCATCCAGGTGGAGTTCGTCCTGAAGGGCCTGAGCTCCATCGGCCAGGACACGGACCGCACGCTGCGCCGTGCTATCCTCGGCTACAACCGCGACGACCTCTATCTGGTGCCGCCCAGCAACACCGGGGCGACCCGGGATGACTACGATCCGAACCTGATCCCATGACCAAGCGCTTCCCCGTTCTTCTCGCCTCGCTGCTGGCGGTGTCCAGCGTGTCCGCCCCCCTGCAGGTGCTTGCCCAGGAGGCGCAGCCGCTCGACCGCATCGCCGCCGTCGTCGATGAGGACGTGATCCTGCAGAGCGAGCTTCAGCGTGCGATCGCCAACATCAAGGCGCAGTACGCCGGCCGGGAAAACCAGCTGCCGCCGGAAGACGTGCTCAGCCGCCAGGTGCTCGAGCGCCTGGTGCTGGTCAAGCTGCAGGTGGCCCGCGCCCAGGGCAGCGGCATCCGTGTCGGCGACCAGGAGCTGAACCAGGCGATGAACTCCATCGCCCAGCAGAACGGTTCGAACCTGGATGCCCTGCGCCAGCGCCTGGCCCACGACGGCATCGATTTCAACGATTTCCGCGCCTCGGTGCGTGATGAAATCACCGTGCAGCGCCTGCGCCAGAGCTTTGCGCAGAGCCGCATCAGCGTCAGCGAAGGCGAGGTCGATGCCGCGCTGAAGCAGCAGGCCACTGCCGGCAACCAGTATCATCTGGCACACATCCTGGTCGCGCTGCCGGACGGCGCCAACGCCGACCAGATCGCCACCGGCCAGAAGAAGGCCGACGGTGTGAAGGCGCTGCTGGACAAGGGCGAACTGGACTTCAACGCGGCCGCCGTGCGCTATTCGGACAGCCCCAACGCGCTGGAAGGCGGCGACCTGGGCTGGCGCAGCCTGGATGAAATCCCGCAGGCGTTCGCGCAGATGATGGAAAAGATGAAGCCCGGCGAAGTGGTCGGCCCGATCCGCGGCCCCAGCGGCTTCCAGCTGCTGAAGCTGGTGGAAGTGCGCGATGCCAGTGCCGCTGCCGGCGCCAGCACCGTCACCGAGTACCACGGTCGCCACATCCTGGTGCGCGTGGACGACCACCAGACCGACGCGGCCGCCAAGGCCAAGATCGATACCCTGCGTGCCCGCATCGCTGGCGGCGCGGACTTCGAGACCGTGGCCAAGGAGTCCTCCGAGGACAACAACAGCAAGGGCCAGGGCGGCGATCTGGGCTGGTTCCCGGCCGATGCGTTCGGTCCGGCCTTTGGCCAGCAGGTGGCCGGAATCCAGGACGGCGGCGTCAGCCAGCCGTTCCGCACCGATGCCGGTTGGCACATCCTGCAGCGCGTGGCCACTCGCCAGACCGACGTGACCAACGACAACCAGCGTGCCCAGGTCCGCGAGACCATTGGCCGCCGCAAGCTGGAAGACGAGTACAACCGCTTCCTGCAGGAACTGCGTGGCGAAGCCTACGTCAGCTTCCGCAGCGGTGACCGCGCGGAAAACACCGCCACGCCGCCGCAGTCCTGATCGATGCGCCCCGAGCTCGCTCTGGTACCGGGCGAGCCCGCCGGGATCGGCCCGGAGCTGTGCGTCCGCCTGGTCCAGCAGCCGCGTGAAGATTGCCGGCTGCTGGCCTTCGCCGACCCGGACACCCTGCGCGCGGCTGCGGCCGCGCTGAACCTGCCGCTGCAACTGCTGCCCGAGGATGCCGAAGCATGCGTCCCCGGCGACCTGCGCCTGCGCGTGGTGGCCAATGCCGCCCCGAGCCACTTCGGCCAGGCCGATCCGGCCAATGCCGGCGCGGTCATCGGCGCCCTGCTTGGCGCTGGCCAGGCCTGCCTGTCCGGCGAACTGCACGGCGTGGTGACCGGCCCGGTGCATAAGGCAGTCATCAACGAGGGCGGCATCGCCTACAGCGGCACCACCGAACTGCTGGCCGACCAGGCCGGCGTGAAGGTGGTGATGATGCTGGCCAACCCCACCGTGCGCGTGGCCCTGGCCACCACCCACCTGCCGTTGCGCGAGGTGGCCGATGCGATCACCGCTCCCGCCCTGGAACACACGCTGCGCACCCTGCACGCCGCGCTGCGCCGCGAATTCGGCCTGCCGGCGCCGCGCATCGCCGTGCTCGGCCTGAACCCGCACGCCGGTGAAGACGGCCATCTGGGCCGCGAAGAGCTGGACCTGATCATCCCGCTGATGCAGCGCCTGCGCGCAGAGGGCATGGACCTGATCGGGCCGCTGCCGGCCGATACCGCGTTCCTGCCGGCCAAGCTGGCCGGCTTCGACAGCGTGCTGGCGATGTACCACGACCAGGGCCTGCCGGTGCTGAAGTACTCGGGCTTCGAGCAGGCGGTGAACCTGACCCTGGGCCTGCCGTACCCACGCGTAGCGGTGGACCATGGCACCGCGCTGGATCTGGCCGGCCGCGGCATCGCCGATCCTTCCAGCCTGCAGGCGGCAACGACGTTGTGTGCGCAGCTTGCGCGGCAACGTACACTGAGCGCATGAATTCCCCGCATTCCCCCTCCGGCCCGGTGTTCACCGCCCCGGCCAAGAAGCAGCTTGGCCAGCATTTCCTGGCCGATCGCCACTACATCGACAAGATCGTGATGGCGGTCAACCCGAAAGACGGCGACCGCCTGGTCGAGATCGGTCCCGGCCAGGGCGCGATCACGCTGCCGCTGCTGCGCGTGCATCCGAAGCTGACGGTGATCGAGTTCGACCGCGACCTGATCGCGCCGCTGACCGCCGCCGCCGAACCGCTGGGCGAGCTGACCATCGTCCACCGCGACGTGCTGCGCGTGGACTTCACCGAGCTGGCCGCCGGCCAGCCGATCCGCCTGGTCGGCAACCTGCCCTACAACATCTCCTCGCCGATCCTGTTCCATGCACTGGAACATGCCGCGGTGATCCGCGACATGCATTTCATGCTGCAGAAGGAAGTGGTCGACCGCATGGCCGCCGGCCCCGGCAGCAAGGTGTACGGCCGGCTCAGCGTGATGCTGCAGGCGTACTGCCAGGTGACCTCGCTGTTCGTGGTGCCGCCGGGCGCGTTCCGGCCGCCGCCGAAGGTCGATTCGGCCGTGGTGCGGCTGGTGCCGCGCGACCCGGCAACGATCAACATCCTCGATCACAAGCGCTTCGCCGACGTGGTCAAGGCCGCCTTCGGCCAGCGCCGCAAGACCCTGCGCAACGCCCTGAACAACGTGGTGTCCGCCGAGCAGTTCGTTGCCGCCGGCGTGCGTCCCGATGCCCGTGCCGAGCAGCTGGACGTGGCCGAATTCATCGCCTTGGCCAATGCCCCCTGATTACACTGCCGGTATGGAAGACGCTGACGTTTATGCCATCTCCGTCGAAGTCGCACCGCGCTTCCTCGACGATCAATCCGCGCCGGAAGACGGGCGCTATGCGTTCGCCTACACGATCCGCATCCACAACCAGGGGCGTGTTGCCGCGCGCCTGGTCGCACGCCACTGGCGCATCACCGATGCCAACGGCCGTGTCGAGCATGTCGATGGCGACGGGGTGATCGGCGAGCAGCCGCGCCTGCGTCCCGGTGAAGACTTCCATTACACGTCCGGTGTCATGCTGGGGACCGATCACGGGACCATGCAGGGCCACTACGACATGGTCGCCGACGACGGCACCGAATTTGCCGCGCCGGTCGCACCTTTCGTGCTGGCCATCCCGCGTACCCTGCACTGACACGGAGGCCGAACGATGAGTGTGTGGGCGATCGGCGACCTGCAGGGCTGCTATGACGTCACCCAGCGGCTGCTGGAGAAGATCCGCTTCGATCCGGCGCAGGACACCCTGTGGTTCTGCGGCGACCTGGTCAACCGCGGTGGCCAGTCCCTGGAAACACTGCGGCTGGTTCATTCGCTGCGCGAACACAGCGTGGTGGTGCTGGGCAACCACGACCTTTCGCTGCTGGCCGTCGGCGCGCGCACCGAAGAGGAGCAGCGCAAGGTCAACCCGGACCTGCTGCGCATCGTGCAGGCCGAGGACCGCGACGAACTGCTGGACTGGCTGCGCCTGCAGAAGCTGGTGCACGTGGACCGCGAGCTGGGCTGGATGATGGTGCACGCCGGCCTGGCGCCGAAGTGGACCACGCAGATGGCCGAGAAGCATGCCGCCGAAGTCGAGGCACAGCTGCACGGCGCCGGCTACCGCAAGTTGTTCCGCAACATGTACGGCGACAAGCCGAGCTGGGCACCGAACCTGTCCGGCTACGACCGTTCACGCGCGATCATCAACGTGCTCACCCGCATGCGCTACTGCACCCCGCGTGGGCGCATCGGCATCGAGGACAAGGGCACGCCGGGCACGCAGGAACAGGGGCTGTACCCGTGGTTCGAAGTGCCGGGCCGGGTCGAGCGCGACCTCAAGGTCGTGTGCGGCCACTGGTCGGCGCTGGGCCTGACCATTACCCAGGGCGTGCACGCCATCGACACCGGTGCGGTGTGGGGCGGCAAGCTTACGGCGATCCAGCTCGATACCGATGAACTGCGCGTTGTGCAGGTGCCGGGCCGCGATGTACCGGCACCGGTGCCCAACGCCCGTCCACCAGCGCGACCGGCGCACGAGCGCCCGGCTGCATCGGCGCAGGGCAAGGAACAGGGCGGCGGCAACGCTCCGGCCGCCACCCCGGGCAACCGCGGCCCGCGCCGTCGTCGGCGCCGTGGTGGTGGTGGTGGCTCTGCGGGCCCCGGCAACAACAGTCCTCCGCCGCAGGCATGACGCGGCGCGGCTGGGCACCATGGATGGTGCTGCTGACGCTGGCCCTGGCCAGCGGCTGCCAGCCCACTTCGGCCCCGGCCCCCACCGGCGGCGGAAACGCCGACCACACGCCATCGCGACCGCAGGCGCCTTCGCCGCCACTGGTGGCCGCCGCACGCGCGCAGATCGGCGTCACCACCCGCTACGACCCGGCCTATCAGGTCCTGGCGTACCCCGGCGGGGACGTCCCGCTGGATCGCGGCGTCTGCACCGACGTGGTGGTGCGTGCCCTGCGCAGCCTGGACCTCGACCTGCAGGCACGCGTGCATGAGGACATGCGCGGCAACTTCAGCGCGTACCCGGCGATCTGGGGACTGTCACGGCCGGACCGCAACATCGATCATCGCCGCGTGCCGAACCTGATGCGCTGGTTCGAGCGGCAGGGCTGGCAGCAGCCGATCACCGCCGCCGCCGCCGACTACGCGGCCGGCGACATCGTCGCCTGGAAGCTCAACGGCAACGGCCTGCTGCATGTGGGCATCGTCTCCGACCGGCGGCTGGCCAATGGCACGCCGCTGGTGCTGCACAACATCGCGCGCGGCACGCGCGAAGAGAACCTGCTGTTCCAGCACACCATCATCGGGCATTACCGGATGCCGTAGTGGCCGCCCCGGTAGAGTCGACTGTTAGTCGACTATCGCGCGCAGCGCGAGGGGTTCAGGGGGAGCGCCAGGAGCAGTCGACCAACAGTCGACTATCGTGCGCTACCGGATGCCGCAGTGCTCGCCCCGGTAGAGTCGACTGTTAGTCGACTATCGCGCGCAGCGCGAGGGGTTCAGGGGGAGCGCCAAGAGCAGTCGACTAACAGTCGACTCTACCCCGTCGGCATTTCCGTCGGCATTTCCGTCGGTGTTTCCGTCGGTATTCCCGTCGGCACCTCCGCCCTCAGCGGCGCACGTAGTGCACGAAGCGGAACGCATACGCGTGGCGCGCATCGGCCGGGTGCGGCTCGCTGCTCACTTCCTGCCACACTGCGGCATCCACCTCGGGGAAGTGGGTGTCGGCAGGGACTTCGGCATCCACCCAGGTCAGGTACAGGTCACTGGCCTGGTCGAGCAGCTGACGGAAGATCTCGCCACCGCCGATGATGCACAGCTCGCTGGCCCCCTCGCCTTCGGCAATCGCCTTGGCTTCGTCCAGCGACGCCACCGCGCGCATGCCCGCGAACGGCACCTGGCCGCTGCGGGTCAGCACCAGGTTGGTCCGCCCCGGCAGCACGCGGCCGATCGACTCGGCGGTCTTGCGCCCCATCAGGATCGGCTTGCCCAGGGTGAGCGCCTTGAAGTGCTTGAAGTCGTCCGGCAGGTGCCAGGGCATGGCGTTGCCCTGGCCGATGCCCCGGTTGCGGTCCAGCGCCACGATCATCGAGAGCTTCATCGCACTCACACCGCCACCGGCGCCTTGATGGCCGGATGCGGGTCATAACCATCGATGCGGATATCGTCGAACTGGAAGCCGAACAGGTCGGTCACCTCCGGGTTCAACCACAGCTTCGGCAGCGCGCGCGGTTCGCGCGACAGCTGCTCGCGGGCCTGCTCGAAGTGGTTCGAATACAGGTGCGCGTCGCCCAGCGTATGCACGAAATCGCCCACGCCCAGGCCGGTGGCCTGCGCCACCATGTGGGTCAGCAGCGCGTAGCTGGCGATGTTGAACGGCACGCCGAGGAAGATGTCGCCGCTGCGCTGGTACAGCTGGCAGCTGAGCTTGCCGTCCACCACGTAGAACTGGAACAGGTTGTGGCACGGCATCAACGCCATCTGCGAAAGCTCGCCCACGTTCCAGGCGCTGACCACCAGCCGCCGCGAATCGGGGTTGCGCTTGATCTCGTCCACCAGCCACTGCATCTGGTCGATCGCGCCGCCATCGGCAGTGGCCCAGCTGCGCCACTGCTTGCCGTACACCGGGCCGAGATCGCCGTTGGCGTCGGCCCACTCGTCCCAGATGCGTACCTGGTTGTCCTTCAGGTAGCCGATGTTGGTGTCGCCCTTCAGGAACCACAGCAGCTCGTGGATGATCGAGCGCAGGTGCAGCTTCTTGGTGGTGACCAGCGGGAAGCCGTCGGCCAGGTTAAAGCGCATCTGCCAGCCGAACACGCTGCGGGTGCCGGTGCCGGTGCGGTCGCTCTTCTCCGCGCCGTGTTCGAGCACGTGCGAGAGCAGGTCCAGGTAGGCCTTCATGCCTTGCCCTCGGCAGCCACCGGCAGCTGCGGCTGCAGCACCGGCGCGCGGCGCGACATCGCCAGCAGCACCAGGCCGAAAGCGATCAGCGGCAGGCTCAGGATCTGGCCACGGGTCAGCCAGTCGAAGGCCACGTAGACGCCGTTGTCGGGCATGCGCACGAACTCCACCGCGAAGCGGAACAGGCCGTACATCAGCGCGAACAGGCCGCCGACCAGGTAACGGTGGCGCGGCTTGGCCGACACGGCCCACAGCACCACGAACATCACCAGGCCTTCCAGGAAGGCTTCATACAGCTGCGATGGATGGCGCGCGAACTGGTTCAGCGCACCGGTGGCGAACTGCGCCTGGAGGGTCGCGTGGTCCAGCTGGTTCAGCGGCGCCGGCAGGCCGGACGGGAACACCACGCCCCACGTACCGTCGGTGTACTTGCCCCACAGCTCGGCACCGATGAAGTTGCCGATGCGGCCGAAGCCCAGGCCCAGCGGCACCAGCGGCGCCATGAAATCCATGGTGTCGAAGAAGTGCAGCGCGTGCTTGCGCGACCACCACCAGCAGGCGCCCAGCACGCCCAGCAGGCCACCGTGGAAACTCATGCCGCCATCCCACACCTTGAACAGCAGCAGCGGGTTGTGCAGGAAATCGCCCAGCGCGTAGAACAGCATGTAGCCGATGCGCCCGCCCAGCACCACGCCGAGCATGGCGTAGAACAGCAGGTCGGAGAAGCCGTTGGCATCGACGCCCGGCAGGCGCCCGTCGGCGATGCGCTTGCGGCCCAGCAGCCAGGCCGCAGTGAAGCCCAGCAGGTACATGATGCCGTACCAATGCACCTTGATCGGCCCCAGCGAGAGGGCGATGGGGTCGATGTCGTGGAAATAGATCATGGAAGGTGCCTTGCGGTTGAACGCCTATTCTCGGGCCAGTGCCGCCCCGGCTCAACCAAGGAGCTGGGGCGAGTTCGGCAACGCGTCATCGTTCGACCGCGTCGAGGCCGGAAAGTGCCCTTCCACCAGGCTGGAGACCTCGTCGATCGCATCCTGCAGCGCTTCCACCGGGTTGGATCCGCGCAGGCCCTCGCGCAGATGGGTGCAGACCCGCTGCCACTGCGCCGGGCTGACCCGGCCGTGCAGGCCCCGGTCAGCGACGATCTCGATGGCGTGGTCGGCCAGCAGCAGGTAGATCAGCACGCCGTTGTTGTGGGTGGTATCCCAGGTGCGCAGGCGCGCGAAGGCGTGTTCGGCAGCCTGGCGCGGGGTGACCTTGTGCCACAGCGCGGCCAGCGGCAGGTCCGCTTCCACCGCGAACATCACCTGCCCGCCGTGGCGCTGCTCACCGGCCGCGATGGCCTCGGTGATCGCCTGCAGCGTGGCCGGCGGGAACGCACGCCGTACCGACGGCGAAAACACATGACGACACAGTCGTTGGATCATCACCAGCCCCCCGAAGCACCGCCACCGCCGGAGCGCCCACCACCACCGCCCCAACCGCCGCCGCCGCCGAATCCACCACCGCCACCGAAGCCGCCTCCGCCGCCCCAGCTGCCACCGCCCCAGCCGCCGCCACCGGCAAAGCGGCCGGGGTGACCGGAGAGCATGGCCACGATCAGGCCCACGACGCCCGCCAGGCCACTGGCCAGCAAGGTTGAGGTGAACAGGAACGCCGCCACCGCTGCACCGGCACCGCCGAGCAGGCCACGCAGCGGTCGCGGCACACGCGAGAACACGCCGCGCAGGATGCTGCCGGCGAACACGCCGATGAACAGCGCCAGGAACCAGGTATCGCCGCCACCCTCGGGCTCGCGGCCACGCTGGCCGCTGACCGGCGCAGGCAGTGCTTCACCATCGACGATCTTCACCAGTACGGCCGTGGCATCGGTGATGCCGCCGGCGTAGTCGCCGCTGCGGAAGCGCGGCACCAGGTACTCCTGGATGACCCGGTTGGCGATGGCATCGGGAATCGCTCCCTCCAGGCCGTAACCCGGTTCAATGCGCACGCGCCGGTCCTCCTTGGCCACCACCAGCAGCACACCGTCATCCACGCCCTTGCGGCCGATCTGCCACTGGTCGAAGACGCGCGTGGTGTACTGCGCGATGTCTTCCGGTTGAGTCGTGGCTACCACCAGCACCTGCAGCTGGCTGCCCTTGCGCTGCTGGAGGTCCAGCGCCTGCTGTACCAGCGCCTGCTTCTGCGTGGCATCCAGCGTGCCGGTGGTATCGACCACCGGCGAATCCAGCGCAGGAATCGGCGCCAGCTGCTGGGCGTGCGACGCCAGCGGCAGCCACAGCAGCAGGGCCAGCAGCACGGTGGCCAGGCGCATGGGTCAATGGCCCGGCTGCGGTGCCGGCTGCTGCTGCGGCGCGTTGCCGAAATCGACTGCCGGCGCATTGGAGATCTGCGCTTCGTTGTCCACGGTGAAGTTCGGCTTCGTCTTGTAGCCGAAGATCTTGGCGGTGATCACCTGCGGGAACGAGCGGATGTAGGTGTTGTAGTCCTGCACCTGCTGGATGTAACGGCCACGGGCAACGGTGACCCGGTTCTCGGTGCCTTCCAGCTGCGCCTGCAGGTCGCGGAAGTTCTGGTCCGACTTCAGCTGCGGGTAGTTCTCGGAGACCACCAGCAGCCGCGACAGCGCGCTGCCGAGTTCGCCCTGGGCCTGCTGGAACTGCTTGAGCGAAGCCTCGTCATCGGCGTTGACGTTGATCTGGCCGACGCGCGAACGGGCGTTGGTGACTTCGGTCAGCACGCGCTCTTCCTGGCTGGCGAAGCCCTTCACGGTCTGCACCAGGTTGGGCACCAGATCGGCGCGGCGCTTGTACTGGTTGATGACCTCCGACCAGCTGGCCTTGACCGCTTCATCCTTCTGCTGGATGGCGTTGTAGCCACAGCCGGACAGCAGGGAGGCCAACAGCATCAGGGGCAGGACGCGGGTGAACAGGCGCATGGCGGAGGTTCCGGGTGGGCTTGGCGCCGAGCATGCCACGGTTGGGGTGAAGGTCGGCCATCGGGCGCGGCCCCCTCCGCGGTGTGGTCCAGCCAGCTCGGGGATGGGCCGGGAGGGTGGGTCGGCTGGGGGCCGCTGCAAGTACGTCCATGTAAGCTCGGTCGCCGCATCCATGCGGCTCACGCCCCCAGCCGACCCACCCTCCCGGCCATGGACAGTTTTCTGCGCACCGCGGGAAGATCAAAAGAAAAATCAAAAGCAAAAGCCGACCCTTCAGACATTCCTGGTGTCTGCCATCCACGCATGGCGTGGATCTACCGTGTCGACCAAGGTCGACACCTACCAACAGCAGCGCAGAACGCATTCCGACAGATCGCGGAAGACTGTCGAAGGCGGGGTGGGTCCGGTGGCGGGGGTGTCCGCGGCATGGATGCCGCGGCCAAGCCCCCAGGGACGGGTTTACGGCGTCCCCCGCCACCGGACCCGCCCCGCCATCCCTCAGTAGCCCAGCTTTTGACGTTGCCTCTGCGGGTGCAGGGCGCAGCCCTGCCGGAACCCCTCACCCTCAGCAGGCTTCAGCCACCGCAGTGCGGGGACGCCCCAGCCATGCCAGCAGCAATCCCGCCGCCGCCAGCAGGCCACCGGCCACCGGAATCGCGGCGTAGCCCAGGCCCGAGCTGATCACCGCACCACCCAGCGCCGCGCCTACGGCATTGCCGAGGTTGAACGCACCCACGTTGATCGACGACGCCAGCCCCGGCGCCTCGCTGGCCGCTTCCATCACCCGGATCTGCAGCGGCGGCACGATGGCGAACGTCGCCGCACCGAACAGCAGTACACCGAGCGCCGCGGTGGCGTGGCTCATGAAGGCCAGCGGCAGCACGAACATCAGCACGGCCAGGACTGCCAGCAGGATGCGGGTGGCACCGTCCAGCGACCAGTCGGCCATGCGCCCGCCGATGCCGTTGCCGAAAGTGAAGCCGATACCGATCAGCGCCAGCGACATCGCGATGAAGGCGTTGGAAGCACCGGTCAGTTCAGTCAGCACCGGCGCCACGTAGGTGTACAGGGTGAACATCGCACCCGCGCCGAGCACCGTGGTGCCCATCGCCAGCAGTACCTGCGGCTGCAGGATGGCCTTCATCTCGCGGCGCACGTCCGGGCGCGGGCCCGGTGCCGATGCCGGCAGGGCCAGGCCCAGCGCGGTGATCGCTACCACGCCCAGCACCGCGGTGCCGGCGAAAGACAGGCGCCAGCCCAGCTGCTGGCCCACCCACGTGGCCAGCGGCACGCCACCGATGTTGGCGATGGTCAGGCCCATGAACATGGTGGCCACGGCGGCCGCCTGCTTGTCCTTCGGCACCAGGCTGGCGGCAACCACCGCACCGATGCCGAAGAAGGCACCGTGGTTGAGGCTGGTGACCAGGCGCGACAGCAGCAGCAGCCCGTAATTCGGCGCCAACGCGGACAACAGGTTGCCGACCACGAAGATCGACATCAGCAGCATCAGCGCAGTGCGCTTGCCGAACCGGCCCATCAACAGGGTCATCACCGGTGCGCCCAGCATCACGCCCACGGCATAGGCGGTGATCAGCATGCCGGCGGACGGGATGCTGACGCCGACGCCATCGGCGATGACCGGCAGCAGGCCCATCGGGGCGAATTCAGTGGTGCCGATGGCGAAAGCGCCGACGGCAAGGGCCAGCAAGGCGGCTCTGGAGTTCATGGGGGTTCCTGGGGGCGGAAACGGGCAGGTGCGTAGCCTGCGCGCTTTGCCGCAGGCGATTAAGCCTCGCCCCGGGAAAACACTGTTGATTCCAGTTCACAGACGGCGGCTCCTGCCTCGCCGGGCATGGCCCGGCGCTACCAGGGCCGGGGAACCAGCAATCCGGCAGCGCCGGGCCATGCCCGGCGAACGCGTCCCACAACGAAGAACCCCCGGCAGCGCCGGGGGTTCGGGGTCACGCACTTACCAGTCGCCGGCACCCGGCACGTGGTGGTCGCGTGCGCGGCGGCGCATCAGCAGGTTCAGCCACTCCACCAGCACCGAGAAGCCCATCGCGGCATAGATGTAGGGCTTGGGCACGTGCACGTCCAGGCCGTCCAGGATCAGCACCGCGCCGATCAGCAGGATGAAGGCCAGCGCCAGCATCTTCACGGTCGGGTTGGCATCGATGAAGCGGCCCAGCGGGTTGGCGGCCAGCAGCATCACCAGCACCGACAGCAGGATGGCGGCGACCATCACCGGGATGTGGTCGGCGATGCCGACGGCGGTGATCACCGAGTCCAGCGAGAACACGATGTCGATGATGGCGATCTGCAGGATGACCATGCCGAACACGCCGGACGCCTTGCTGGTGGCCGGGTTCTCGTCTTCGCCACCGGTGATCAGTTCCTTGATCTCCATGTAGCCCTTGATGATCAGGAACAGGCCGCCGACGATCAGCACCAGGTCGCGGATGGAGATGCCCATGCCGGCCACGGTGAACAGGTTGGCCGACATGTGCGCCAGGTAGGCCAGCGATACCAGCAGCGCGATGCGGGTGATGCAGGCCACCGCGATGCCGAGCTTGCGCGCGAACGGGCGGCGTTCTTCCGGCAGCTTGCTGACCGCGATGGAAATGAACACCAGGTTGTCGATGCCGAGCACGATTTCCAGCGCGCTGAGGGTGAACAGGGTCACCCAGGCGTTGGGGTCGGCGAGGAACTCAAAGGACATGGAAACTCTTCAAGGCAGTGGGGGAATGGGGTTTCAGCCGTAGCTGCCGGCCAGCGCGTGCGGAACCACGACCAGGGCCCAGCACAGCAGCACGTTCATCATCAGCACGAACACCGCCGCCGAGCCCATGTCCTTGGCGCGGCCAGCCAGCTCGTGGATTTCGCTGCCGTAACGTTCGATCACCGCCTCGATGGCCGAGTTGGCAAGTTCCATCGCCAGCACCAGCAGCATCGAACCGATCATCAGCGCACGCTCGACCGGCGTCTGCCCCAGCCAGATCGCGACCGGGGTCAGCAGGATCAGCAGGTAGACCTCCAGCCGGAACGACGATTCGTGCAGCCAGGCGGCGCGCAGGCCCTGCCAGGACCAGCGGGCGGCCTGGAAGATGCGGCGCGGGCCGCGGGGCAGATGACCGAACTGGTCAGCCACGGGTGGAACATCCAGCAACAGGGGCGCGGCGCAGCGACCGCTCAGACGCACGGCAGGGAATCATGGGTGCACAGGAATAGGCAGATGGCCGCCATTTTGCCACAAGGCTGCCCCCCATACCCTCGGCAGTCCGGGCGAATGGCCTGCCCGGGGAAAGCGCCATGCCGCGCCGTGCTCCTATGATGACCCTCCCCTTCCCTGCTGGAGCGCCTGATGTCCCATCGCCGTACCTGCCTGCTGATGCTGGGCCTGCTCACCGCTGCACCGCTGGCCCAGGCCCTGGGCCCGTCCACGTCGCCCCGGGTGCCCGAACAGGTCTCCAACGTGGCCTGGGCCGGCGACATGGCCCGCTTCGCCAGCGCCGACCAGGCCAGCCCGCCGCCGCGCGGTGGCATCGAATTCATCGGCAGCTCCTCCATCCGCTTCTGGGAGAGCCTGGCCACCGACTTCCCCGGCCAGCCGGTATTCAACCGCGGTTTCGGCGGTTCGGAAGTGCGTGACAGCACCTGGTATGCCGGCCAGATCGTGGTGCCGTATGCGCCGTGCAAGGTGTTCTTCTACGCCGGTGACAACGATCTCAACAGCGGCCGCACCGCCGTGCAGGTGCGCGATGATGTGGTCGCCTTCGTGCAGCGCGTGCATCGCGACCTGCCGAAGACCACGGTGGAGTACCTGTCGATCAAGCCGAGCCCGTCGCGTGCGCACCTGCTGCCGGCGATCAACGAGGCCAACACGTTGGTCAAGGCCGCCCTGGCCAAGCTGCCCAACACCGGTTTCACCGACATCTACACGCCGATGCTGGGTGCCGACGGCCAGCCGGATGCGAAGCTGTTCCGCGAGGACATGCTGCACATGACCCCGGCGGGCTACGCGATCTGGACCAGGGCGGTGGCGCCGAAGGTCAACTGCAACTGAGGCACCGCGGACGCCGGGCATGGCCCGGCGCAACCGCAACCCCATCCACGCATGGCGTGGATCTACCGACATTCCAGCAGGATGGGGTCAGAGCCCGTTGCGCAGCAACGGGATCCGACCCCGGCAGGTCGCCGCGTCAGCGGAAGATGACCGTCGCCTCGGTACCCTGCCCCGGCTCACTGCTCAGGCTGACCTTCCAGCCAAAGCGGTCGCACAGGCGGCGCACGATCGACAGGCCCAGGCCGGTGCCCTGCGGGCGGCTGGGTTCGGCGCGGTAGAACGGCTCGAACGCCCGTGACAGCGCTTCGGCGGACATGCCGATGCCGGTATCGCGCACCACCACCCGATCGTTGTGCACATGCACGTCGATGCGCCCTTCGTCGGTGTAGCTGCACGCGTTGCGCACCAGGTTGCTGACCACCACCTGCAGCACCCGCGGCGGCGCATGCAGCTGCACCGGGCCATCGCTGTGCAGGTGCACCGACACCGGGCGGGACCCCAGCAGTTCATTGGCGTTGTCCACTTCATAGCGGACGATGTCGTTGACGTCGAACAGCTCGATCTGCGGTTCGACGTCGGCCTCGCGGGCGAGGATCAGGAACGCGTCGATCACCGCTTCCATGTCGCGGCCAGCCCGCTGGATGCGCTGCAGGCTGCGGCGCAGGCGCGGCTGCAGGGTTTCATCACCCAGTGCCATGTCGCTGGCCACGCGGATGACGGTCAGCGGCGTACGCAGTTCATGGCTGGCATCGCGGGTGAAATTGCGCTCGCGTGCCACATGCGCACTGACCCGGTTGGCCAGCGAATGCAGCGCGGCCGCCAGCTGCCGGGTCTCGCCCTGCATGTCGGCGGGCAGCTTGTTGGGCTCCAGGTCGGCCGCTTCCGGATGACCCGGGTCCCAGCGCGAGACGCGCCGCGCCAACCAGTTCACCGGCGACACCAGGCGCTTGGAGGCACGGTAGGTCACCCAGCTGGCGCCATACACCGCCAGCAGGGTCAGCAGCACCGGCACGATGCCGAACCAGAACGCCAGCATCTCCGCGCGCGAACGCAGGAACACCAGGTACAGGCGACCGGCCGGGCGCACGTCGACCAGCACCAGCTGGTCATCCTTGGGCAGTTCGTGGAAGCCGGGCTCCAGATTGCGCAGGTTGGCCGGCAACGACAGTGCCGACTGCCCGCTTTCCAGCAGGTAGCCGCGGATGTTCTGGGTATTGGGCGGTGGCTGCACCGGTGACGCTTCATGCAGCGTCCAGTAGTACGCCGCCTCCTCACGCAGGGCAGCGCCCACCAGGCTGTGCTTGATCACCAGCGAGACCAGCCACGCACCCAGCAGGATGCCCAGGCTGGCCAGCACTGCCTGCAGGATGAAGGCGATACGGATCTTGCGCGGCAGGCCGTGCGGCATTGCGGGGTCCCGGTCAGAGCGCTGCGATTATAGGCAGCGCGCCACGCCGTGCGGGTGCATGGGCGATGACCGGCGACAACGCCGGCCGGTCATGCCCTGCCCTCGTACGTGGCCACAACCCGGCCGGGCCTGCCACTGCACCGGCGAGTATCCTGCTCAGGCCATCGGCTGGGCGATGTCGGCAATGCGGTAGCCGGCACTCTGCACGGTGTGCAGCAGCGGACGGTCGAACGGCTTGTCGATGATCTTGCGCAGGTTGTACAGGTGGCTGCGCAGCGTGTCCGAATCCGGCAGGCCATTGCCCCAGATCTCGCGCTCGATCTCCTGGCGGGTGACCACGCGCGGCGATTCACGCATCAGGATGGTCAGCAGGCGCAGGCCGATCGGCGAAAGCTGCAGCTCGGTGCCGGCACGGGTCGCACGCATGCTGACCGGATCGAGCACCAGGTCGGCCACCTTCAGCACTTCCGAACCGACCTGGCGACGTTCGCGACGGATCAGCGCGCGCAGGCGGGCTTCCAGCTCCTGGATCGCGAACGGCTTGGTCAGGTAGTCATCGGCACCGAAACCGAGGCCGGTGAGCTTGTCGTCCAGCGTGTCGCGTGCCGTGAGCATCAGCACCGGGGTGGACTTGCGCGCATCGTTGCGCAGGCGACGGCACACTTCGATGCCATCCAGGCGCGGCAACATCAGGTCGAGCACCACGACGTCATAGCTGTTTTCCGCCGCAAGGCGGTAGCCATCCAGGCCGTCCTGTGCATAGTCGACTTCGAAGCCGCGACCTTCCAGGTATTCCCCGATCATCTCGGAGATGTTGCGGTTGTCTTCGACCACCAGCACCAAGCCGGAGGTCTCCTTCGTCTGACGCATGTGATTCCCTCTAACTTCAGCTTTGTGAAACATGCCGCATCGACGGTGGACGTGATGTGAAGTTCCGTCAAGAGGGAATCAAACGGTTCAGAGCAGCGGCCTGAGCAGCGGCCAGACATTGTCCAGCACCTTCGGCTGTGCCTGCGCGGTCGGGTGCAGGCCGTCGGCCTGCATCATGCCCGGTTGCAGCGCCACGCCCTCCAGCAGGAACGGCAGCAGCGGCACCTTGTACTGCGTGGCCAGCGTCCTGTAGGCCGCCGCCAGACGCTGGCGGTAGGCCGGGCCATAGTTGGGCGGTACGTCGATGCCGAGCAGCAGCACCTTGGCCCCGGCCTTCTGGCTGGCCTGCACCATTTTTTCCAGGTTGCCCTGCACCTGTGCCGGGGTCAGCCCGCGCAGTGCGTCGTTGCCGCCCAGGGCAATCACCACCACGGTCGGCTTTTCCTTCGCCAGCAGTCCCGGCAGGCGCGTCAGCGCGCCAGCGGTGGTCTCGCCGCTCATGCTGGCGTTGACGATGCGCGCCGGGGTTTTCGACTGCTGCCTGACCCGCTGCTGCAGCAGGCTGACCCAGCCGGCGTCGGCGGGGATATTGTGGGCAGCACTGAGGCTGTCGCCGAGCACCAGCACGGTACCGGCCGGACCTTTGGCACAGGCCAGCCCCGGCAACAGCAGGAACGCTAGCAGCAGCACCATCATCGCGCCGGCTCGCCGGCTCCATCTCGTCTTGCGCATTGGAGTCTCCTCATCGACAGCCTGTCCCCCCGCAGCGCGCCCGTCGCCATCGCCGTCGACCAGGTCGGCAAGTCCGTGCAGGGCCCGGAGGGTGAAGTCCACATACTGGACAACATCACCCTGACCGTCCATGAAGGCACCAGCGTGGCCATCGTCGGCGCCTCCGGTTCCGGCAAGACCACCCTGCTCGGCCTGCTGGCCGGACTGGACCTGCCCAGCCGCGGGCATATCGCGCTGGCCGGCCAGGACCTGGGCCACCTTGACGAGGAAGCACGTGCCCAGCTGCGCGCGCGCGAGGTCGGCTTCGTGTTCCAGAGCTTCCACCTGCTGCCGGCGCTGACCGCCGCCGAGAACGTCGCGCTGCCACTGGAACTGGCCGGGCGCGAGGATCGTGCGCGGGTCGATGAGGTGCTGGCTCAGGTCGGCCTGTCCCATCGCGCCCGCCACTACCCGCGCCAACTGTCCGGTGGCGAGCAGCAGCGCGTGGCGTTGGCACGTGCCTTCGTCACCCGCCCGCGCATCCTGTTCGCCGACGAACCGACCGGTTCGCTGGACCATGCCACCGGCCAGCACATCAGTGACCTGCTGTTCGAGTTGAATGCAGGCAGCGGCACCACGCTGGTACTGGTCACCCACGACCTGCGCCTGGCCCAGCGTTGCCAGTACATCCACCGCATCGACGACGGCCGCCTGCTGCCGGTCGAGCGCGGGGCGCAGGCATGAACCTGCTGCGGCATGCGTGGCGCGCGCTGCGTCGCGAGGCCCTGGCCGGCGACCTGCTGACAGTGTTCGCCGCGCTGGTACTGGGCGTGGCGGTGATGACCGCGGTCGGTACGCTGGTGAACCGGGTCAACCTGGCGCTGACCGGCAGCGCGGCGGAGATGCTCGGCGGTGACCTCGGCATTGCAGGGCGCGACGATCCACCGCAGGCATTCGCCGACGAAGCGCAACGCCGTGGACTGGCCCACACCCGTATCGCCAGCTTCGGCAGCGTGCTGTTCCATGGCGACGCCAGCCAGATGGCCAGCATCAAGGCGGTGCAGGCCGGCTATCCGCTGCGTGGCACGCTGCGGGTGCGCAGCACGCCCGGTGGCGCGCTGATCGCCAGCGCCGGCATGCCGCCCAAGGGCCAGGCCTATGCCGATCCACGCCTGCTGCAGGGGCTGGGACTGAAGGCCGGCGATGATCTCGAGTTCGGCGCTGGCACGCTGCGCATCGCCGGCATCATCGAGGCCGAACCGGATACCGGTGGCGACCTGCTGACGCTCTCCCCCACCCTGTTGGTCAACCGCGCCGATGTGGAAGGCACCGGCCTGCTTGGCCCCGGCAGCCGCATCAACTACCGGCTGATGTTTGCAGGACCGGCGGGGCAGGTCGCGTCCCTGCGCGAGTGGCTGCTGCCACAGGTGAAGGGCCTGCGCCTGCTGAGCGTGGATGACACCCAGCGCGGCGTGCGCCAGGCCTTCGACCTGGCCGGCCGCTTCCTCGGCCTGAGCGCGCTGCTGGCGGTGCTGCTGGCCGGCGTGGCCACCGCATTGGCGGCCAACCGCTTCGCCCTGCGCCGCATCGACCAGGTGGCGATCCTGCGCTGCCTCGGTGCGCGCCAGCGCGACATCCTGCTCGGCCTGGCACTGCAGCTGCTGATGCTGGCGGTACCGGCCTGTGCGCTTGGCATCGGCCTGGGCATGGCCGCGCAGGAGGGGCTGGTACAGGTGCTGGGCAGCCTTGTGCCGCAGCGCCTGCCGTTGCCGGAAGCGATGCCGGCGCTGACCGGTGCCGGCATCGGCCTGTTGCTGCTGTTCGGCTTCGGCCTGCCACCGCTGCTGCGCCTGCGCGGGGTGCCGCCGATGCGCGTACTCAACCGTTCCTTCGCTGCCCTGCCGCCGGCCTCGCTGCTGGCCTATGTGGCCGCGCTGGGGGCAAGCCTGTTGCTGGCGGTGCAGGTCACCGGTGACCTCAAGCTGGCCCTGTGGGTGCTGGGTGGCCTGGCCGCGCTGGCGGTGGCGGCCGGGGTGGTCGGCTTCGTGCTGCTGCAGTTGATGCGCGGCCTGCAGCATCGCCTGCATGGCAACTGGCGACTGGGCCTGGCCGCACTGACCCGGCGCCGGCTGCTGGCGGTGATGCAGCTGGTCGGGCTGTCGCTGTCGCTGTGCGCGTTGCTGCTGCTGGCAGTGACCGGCCCAGGCCTGCTGCAGCAGTGGCGCGAGCGGCTGCCGGCGGACACGCCGAACTACTTCCTGATCAACATCCAGCCCGAACAGCGCGACAGTGTGCTGGCAACGCTGCGCGGGCTGGGTGCCAACGACGCCAGCATCGAACCGATGGCCACCGGGCGCCTGATCGCCATCAACGGCAAGCCGCCGCTGCGCGTGGACCGCGAGCCCGGTCAGGACGGGCAACCGGCGCAGGGCGGCCAGCGCGATGACGATGACGAGAACCGGCCACTGAATTTCAGCTGGCGCAGCACGTTCCCGCCGGCCAATACGCTGGTCAATGGCGCGTTCTGGAAAGCCGACAGCACCGCACCGGAAGCGTCGGTGGAAATCGGCTGGGCCAAACGCTACGGCGTGTATCCCGGCGACCGCATCACCATTGCGGTGGGCGAGCAGGAACGCGAATTCACCGTCACCAGCGTGCGCAAGGCGGACTGGAACACCTTCCGGCCCAACTTCTTCGTGCTGTTGAACCCCAACGCCGTGGGTGACACCCCGCACAACCTGCTGTCGGCATTCCACCTGCCGGCCGGCAAGGCGGCCGGGCTGGGCGAGCTGGTGCGTGCGCAGCCGAACCTGTCGCTGCTGGACGTGGATGCGGTGATCTCGCAGGTGCGCGATGTGATGGAGCGGGTGGCGCAGGCGGTGCAGCTGGTGATGGTGTTCAGCCTGCTGGCTGGCGTGCTGGTGCTGCTGGCCGCGCTGCAGGCCACGGCCGGTGAGCGTCGCTACGACAGCGCGGTGCTGCGCACGCTGGGCGCGACCCGTCGCCAGCTGCGCGGAGCCGTACTGGTCGAATTCGGCGCACTGGGCACGCTGGCCGCATTGCTGGCGGTCGGTGCCGCCGCTGCCATCGGCGTGGCGGTCTCGCAGAAGGTGTTCGAACTACCGCTGCTGCCACCGTGGCCGGGACTGCTGCTGGGTGGCGTGGTCGGCATCGGGCTGAGCCTGCTGGCCGGCTGGTGGGGTACCCGGCGCATCCTGCACACCTCTCCGGCCCTGGCCCTGCGCGAGGCCTGACGCGGCCGTGACACGCACCGGGGGGCGCCAGCGCTATGCTGCGCGCCCCAACCCCACGAGATCACCCGGATGCCCGGCACGTCGTTCGCCGCCTACCTGTACCCGGTGTTGCTGCTGCTCGGCAGCAACATCTTCATGACCTTCGCCTGGTACGGGCACCTGAAGTACAAGAGCGCGCCGTTGATGACGGTGATCCTGGTCAGCTGGGGCATCGCCTTCTTCGAATACTGCCTGCAGGTGCCGGGCAACCGGCTGGGCAGCGCGGTGTATTCGGCGCCGCAGCTGAAGGGCATGCAGGAAGTCATCACGCTGCTGGTGTTCGCGGTGTTCTCCGCGTTCTATCTGGGCCAGCCGCTGAAGTGGAACCACTACGCGGCATTCGGGTTGATCGTGGCGGCGGCGTTTCTGATGTTCAAGGAATAGCAATGAGAAGTGGATTCTGTCTGCGCGTCGTTTTCGTCGGCGTCCCGCTGCTCGCCGCGCTGCTCGCCGCGCTGCTACCCGCATGCGCCCGCACTGCGGCGGGCCATGTCCCGGATCAGGTACAGGCCTTCGTACTGGAAACGATGCTGGCCGACGAAGCGCGCGCCTTCCACGAGGGCCATCAGACCTATCTGGTTCCGGCCGGCGTGTCACGCACGCGCAGCGATGCCGACGTGGTGGCCGACCTGCGTGCGGAATTCAATCGGTTCTACCAGGGCCAACCGAAGCCAAGGAAGGAAGTGGCGCACATGGCGATCCTAGTGGCGCAGACCGCGCTGCTGCTGCCGGACCGGAGCGCCTGCAGCACGGATCGGGTGCGTTGCCACGAAGCTGTCATGGGCGTCCGTACCCGCGATGACGAGGCGAGCCTGCAGGCGACCCTGCGTGCTTTCCAGGACGCGGGGCTGGACCTGACCACCTTGGGTGGAAAGGCGTCCTGAACCTGGCATCCACGCATGGCGTGGATCTACTGCTGTCCGGTAGATCCACGCCATGCGTGGATGCGGTGCCGGACAAACCCGGCACCCACCAGGACCGCGGCGCCGATCAACCTTCCTTCGGCGCCTTTTCCACGTACTTGGCGAACACTTCGTCGATCTGCTTGTCCTTCACCTTCTTGCCGGACTGGATCTCTTCGGCCTGGGTGAACAGCGGAATGATCATCGCCATGCCGTCGATCTTGGTCTTCAGGTGCACGCCCGGGGCCTGGGTCAGGAAACCGTCCCAGCGCTGGCGGACCTTGGCCCAGTAGCCGGCGGTGGCCTTCCAGTAGTCGCGCGCCGGGGTGAAGTCGATCTCGGTGGTCTTCACGTAGTCGTTGAAGCCGAACTCGCGGGCGATCTCCACCTGGGTGCCGTCGGCGTTGCGCTGCACCTTGGTGTTGAACTGCTCGTGGGTCCAGCCGTTCGGGGTCAGCGTATGGCGGTTGATCACGGCCAGCGCGTTGTAGTCGCTGCGCTTGGTGTACTCACGGCGCGGCAGCGGGCGCCAGCTCAGGTCGCTGGTCCAGCTCGGCACGTTGTTGGTGTAGGTCCATTTGCCGGTGCCGCAGTAGCGCGGTGCATCGCTCACTTCATACACGCACTGGGTCCAGGCGCCCTGGTTCTCCGCCGCCGGGATGCTGCGTACCCGCCAGGTCTGGTCGGCACTGAACTCGAAACGGTTCGGGGCCTCGTAGACCCAGTCCTGGCGCCAGTGCTTGGTGATGTGGCCGCTCTTCTCGTCCAGCAGCAGGTGTTGCAGCACGATGCGCTTCGGGGTGTCCTCGACCACGATGACCACTTCATTGCCGCCGCTGCGCATCGCCGGCGCGCGCTCGTAGCCCGGCTTCAGCAGCACGGTTTCGTCGAAGGCGAAATCCACGGTGTACTCGCCCTGCATGGCCAGGATGCTGTCGTGGTCGCGGGCGATGTCGGAGGGCTGCGCGCTGGCCACGCCGCTGGCGGCGAGCAACAGCAGGACGCTGGCTGTCTGGAATTTCATCGGGGTCTTCCTTCGGGGTTGCAGGTTCGTTGAGAGGCCATCCATGGCCGTCGGGCGTTCCATCAGAAACAGATCAGAGGCGGATCAGCGGCAGGTCGCCGGGAATCCGTGGTGCCGGCCGGCGCGCGGCGTCGGCACAGCAGCAGTCATCGATGGCCAGCTCGCCCTCGGCGCCTTCCAGGCGGGCGATGCGGCGTGCGGTGGCCGCGCCCAGCGACGACAGCGTCGACAGGCTGGCCGCCAGGGTGCGGCCATCATCGGCGGCATGCAGGCGCAGCGCGCACAGGCGCCAGCGCTGGCCGCAGAGATGACCGGCCAGGCGCCGCCACAGGCGTTCACCGACACTGCCGTCGCTGTCGTGCTGCGGGCCCGGCGGCAGCGCGGCCACCAACCGGTCCCAGGCCAGGAAATCGCTGTCCGGCAGCAGGTACAGGCGCCACACGCAGCGGCCACGGCCGTCAAGGAAGCACAGGCTTTCGCGCAGGCCCTCGCTGTCCACGCCCTGGCAGGCATGCACGCGCACCGCCTGGCGCCAGCCGCCAAGCTCGTTGCCGTCGGCGTGGTAGAGACACAACACGGTGCCAAGCGTGGCCAGCTGTGCCGGGGTCGGCCATGCCGCGCGGTGTGGCGCGGCGATGGAGTCATTCCTGCGTGCGGACAATGCTCGGCTCATGAGGTCACCAGGAAACGGCAAGGCTGGCGGAGAAGGTACGGCCCGGGCTGGTGTAGCGATCCAGCACGCGGCTGGTCGGCGACAGCGTCGAACCCACGTTGGACCAATCGATGTAACGTTTGTCGCCCAGGTTGAACACGCCTACGTTGAAGGTCGCACCGGGGGCGAAGTTCCAATGTGCCATCAGGTCGGCCACGCCATAGCCGGCCGGGCGGTACACCGTGGCCGAGGCGACGCGGTCCTTGCGTTTGACGAAGGTGCCGGCCAGTTCGACACCCCAGGCATCGGTGTCGTACATCAGGCCGACGGTGCCGCGCAGCGGGTCGACCGAATCCAGCGGGGTGTCCTCGGTCTTGTTGTCGCCGCGCGACCAGGCCACGGAACTGCGCAGCGCCCAGCCCTGCAGGGTCGGGCTGATCTGGCCGAAGTCGACGCCGGCCTTCAGTTCAGCGCCGTAGATGCGGGCGTCGGCGATGTTGCGCGACTGGAACACCATCAGGCCCTGCGCATTGGTGCCGACCAGCGACTGCGACTCGATGAAGTCCTTGTACTCGTTGTAGTAGCCGCTGACGCTGACGTAGGCAGCCGGCGACAGGAAGCGCAGGCCCAGTTCCATGCCATCACTGGTTTCGGGCTTCAGGTCCGGATTGGGAATGGCGGTGTAGCCGAAGGCGAAGTTGGTGAAGCCGAGATTGACGTCGTTGTACGGCGGCGAGCGGAAGCCGTGCGAGTAACCGGCAAACAGCGACCATTCGTCGGTGAAGCGATAGACCATGCCGAGCTTGGGCGAGACGCTGGTCTTGGTCAGCTTGGCCACCGGCACGCCGGGATTGTCCTCGGCGAAGATGTTGTCCACTTCCGGCTTCAGCTCGTAGCGGTCCACGCGCACGCCCGGCACCAGCGACAGCTTGCCGCCAGCCATGCGCATTTCATCCTGCGCATACAGGCCCAGCTCGGTGGTCTTGCTGATCGGGAAATCGCGTACCGGGAACGCATCGGGCAGAATGGTGGTGCTGGTCTGGCCGTTGGCCAGTACCTGGAAACCATCGCGCTTCTGGCGGATCTCGGTGCGTGCACCCTCGAAGCCATAGGTCAGCGCGTGCTCGACGCTGCCGGTGCTGAAGGCCTTGTTGAACTGCGCCTGCAGGCCGTACACGCGCTGGTCGAAATTGAACTCGCGGTGGCGACGGCTGCGGTTGGCGCGGTCCTCGTCGGTGACCTGGGTGGTCTCGCTGTGCTGGGTGTAGACCTGCCAGTGCAGGCTGTCGGCGAAGGCCTTGTCCAGCGCATCCATTTCATGCGCGAACGACACGCGGGTGCGGTTCTGCTTGTCGCGCGCCTTCATGCCGGTGGTGGTGGTGCGATCAACCGAAGACAGCACGTTGGTCTCGGTCTTGTCTTCGTTGCCTTCCACGGTCAGGCGGAAGCGCTGGTCCTCGCTCGGTGCATAGACCAGCTTGGCCAGGCCGCTGCGACCGTCGCGGTCCTGCGGGTTGGCGGCGGTGCGGGTGTTGTCGTTGCTGCGCACGTCACCCTTGTTGTCGGTTTCCTGGCCCTGGCGATGGTTGATGTTGACCATGCCGCTCCAGTGTTCGCCGCCGAACGCGGTGGTGACACCGCCGAGCAGGCCCTTCCATTCACCGTCGTAGCCGAACTTCAGGCCGACGTAGCTGTCCTTGCCGTCCTTCAGGTAATCAGCCGGATCCTTGGTGACGAAGGCGACCACGCCGCCCAGCGCATCGGAACCGTACAGCGAGCTGGCCGGGCCGCGCACGATCTCCACGCGCTTGAGCGTGTCCAGATCGGTGAAGTTGCGGTTGGCGTTGGAGAACGAACCGATGTTGAAGCTGGTCGGCATCGCGATGCCATCGGTCTGCACCCGCACGCGGTTGCCGTCCAGGCCACGGATACGGATGCTGCCCAGGCCGAAGCGCGCGGCGCTGCGGCTGACCGACAGGCCCGGCTCGTAGCGCAGCAGATCCTTGATGTCCTGCACCAGGTGCCGGTCCATCTGCTCGCGGTCGATCACGTCGACCGTAGCGGCGACGTCGCTGACCGCGCGTTCGGTGCGCGTGGCGGTGACCTGCACGCGATCGAATTCGCGCGCATCGGGCGCGGCGCTGGCAGCAGTGGCAGCGTAGGCGGACAGCGGCAGCGCCATCCAGACAGCAAGGCAAAGGGCGGTATGGCGGGTCATCGGGTTCGTTCGGTCAGGCAGGGGAACCCCCGGTTACCGGCACACCCGGAAGGTGCACGCGGTAGACCGAGGGGGAGAGAGCGGGAGCGGACGGGTCGCCCACCCTGTCGGCGCAGCCGGCAGGAGGGAGGGAGGCGGGCGACCAGACCGCGATTACTTGGTCAGGATCAGCTTGTCGTTGCTGGTGTGCCGCAGGCGATAGAAGCGGTCGCCGTGCTGGATCAGGATTTCACGACGGCCCTTGAGCAGGGCTTCGCTGTCGATGACCTCTTCCGGCGGAACGACGCGGACCGGACGATCGCGGAGGGTCAGCGTTTCGGGGCGCAGCAGTACAGGTTGAGCATTCATGAGCATCTGGACTCGTGCGAGGGACGAGTTAAATGATAATGATTCTCAGTTGACAATCAACAACCATTCTCAATTTGATTGATGAGATTAATGATCGAATTCGCAAATTCGATAGATTTTGTCAATTGAATGACGACTCAGATTTGTAGAGTCGACTGTCAGTCGACTGCTGTTGCTCGAAGCAGTCGGTTATTCGAAGCAGTCGACTATTCGAAGCAGTCGACTAACAGTCGACTCTACCGATCCCGATCCCGACCCCAATCCCGATCCCAATCCCAATCCCGATCCCTCGCCCGAGCCGGCCCGACCGAGGCCCACCAGGCCCGGTCGGCCCCGGGGTTCAGCCGAAGACGGCTTCGACCTCGGCCCAGCCGGCCGCATCGACCTGTTCCAGCACCTCCAGCGCCTGCAGGTTCTGCAGCAGCTGGCTGACCCGGCTGGCGCCGAGGATCACGCTGGAGACATTCGGGTTGCGCAGGCACCAGGCGATGGCAAGCGTGGCCGGGGCCTGGCCCAGCGCGCGTGCGACTTCACTGAAGCGGCGCACCTGGCCCAGGCGGGCCTCGGCGTCGGTGCCCAGCACCAGGTCCTGCAGCCATTCCATGCCTTCCCGGCCCAGCCGCGCATCGGCCGGAATGCCCTGATCGTACTTGCCGGTCAGCAGGCCCGAGGCCAGCGGCGAGAAGATGGTGGTGCCCAGCCCGGCGCGGGCGTACAGCGGTGCGTACTCGACCTCCACCCGCTCGCGGTGCAGCAGGTTGTACTGCGGCTGCTCCATCGACGGGCCCTGCAGGTTGTGCCCTTCGGCGAAATCCAGCGCCTGCTGGATCTGTACCGCCGACCACTCGGAAGTGCCCCAGTAGAGGATCTTGCCCTGCCGCACCAGGGTATCCATGGCGTGCACGGTCTCGGCGATCGGCGCGTCCGGATCCGGGCGGTGGCAGTAATAAAGGTCCAGGTAATCCACCCGCAGGCGCTTGAGCGCGGCATGGCAGGCATCGGTCACATGCTTGCGCGACAGGCCGCGCTGGGTCGGCCGCGGGTCCTTGGCGCTGCCGAAGAACACCTTGCTGGACACGCAGAAGCCGTCGCGCGGCAGGCGCAGGTCATTGATCACGTCGCCCATCACCTGTTCGGCGCGGCCGTTGGCGTAGCCCTCGGCGTTGTCGAAGAAGTTGACGCCATGATCCCAGGCGGCGGCCACCAGGTTGCGGGCCTCATCGCGCGGGATCTGGTCACCGAAGGTCACCCAGGCGCCGAAGGAAAGGGCGGAAACCGGCAGGCCGGTGGAGCCCAGGCGACGGTATTGCATGCAAATCTCCTGCTGCGGGCCCGCATCCGGGCCGGGATCGATCCCCATTCTACCTGTCGCCGCCGGCCGCAAGCCCTTGCCGTTGCTGGCCTGATCGGTACCGATGGGTGCGCGCACGCTGCTTTTCCTTGCCCCGGCCCCGGCCCTGCACTAGGCTTCCCGTTTTTCGCGACGCCCCAGGGGAGTCACTCACATGGTCGAAGGTTTGGGCAGGATCGGCTTCGGCCTGTTCGGGTTGGCGGTGCTGATCGGCATCACCTGGTTGTTTTCCAATAACAAGCGCGCGGTTGACTGGAAGCTGGTTGCCACCGGTATCACCCTGCAGATCGCCTTCGCGGCGCTGGTGATCCTGGTGCCGGGCGGGCGCGACGTGTTCGATGCGCTGGGCCACGGCTTCGTCAAGGTGCTGAGCTTCGTCAACGAGGGTTCCGGTTTCATCTTCGGCTCGTTGATGGACACCAAGAACTACGGCTTCATCTTCGCCTTCCAGGTGCTGCCGACCATCATCTTCTTCTCGGCGCTAATGGGCGTGATGTACCACCTGAACATCATGCAGGCGATCGTGCGCGTGATGGCGTGGGCGATCACCAAGGTGATGCGTGTGTCCGGTGCGGAAACCACCAGTGTCTGCGCCAGCGTCTTCATCGGCCAGACCGAGGCGCCGCTGACCGTGCGCCCGTACATCGCCAAGATGACCCAGTCCGAGTTGCTGACCATGATGATCGGCGGCATGGCGCACATCGCCGGCGGCGTGCTGGCGGCCTACGTGGGCATGCTCGGCGGCGGCGACCCGGTGCAGCAGGCGTTCTACGCCAAGCACCTGCTGGCAGCCAGCATCATGGCCGCGCCGGCCACCCTGGTCGTGGCCAAGCTGCTGATTCCGGAAACCGGCACCCCGCTCACCCGCGGCACGGTGAAGATGGAAGTGGAGAAGACCTCCAGCAACATCATCGATGCCGCTGCAGCCGGTGCCGGCGACGGCCTGAAGCTGGCGCTGAACATCGGCGCGATGCTGCTGGCCTTCATCGCACTGATCGCGCTGCTGAACGCCCCGCTGACCTGGATCGGTGATGTCACCGGCCTGGCCGCGATGATCGGCAAGCCGACCAACCTGTCGACCATCTTCGGTTACGTGCTGGCCCCGATCGCCTGGGTGATCGGCACCCCGTGGGCCGATGCCACCACCGTCGGTTCGCTGATCGGCCAGAAGGTCGTGATCAACGAGTTCGTGGCCTACACCGAGCTGTCGCAGATCGTGAACGGCCAGGTGGCTGGCGTGACCCTGTCCGACGAAGGCCGCCTGATCGCGACCTATGCGCTGTGCGGCTTTGCCAACTTCAGCTCGATCGCGATCCAGATCGGCGGCATCGGTGGCCTGGCCCCGGAACGTCGCCACGACCTGGCCAAGTTCGGCCTGCGCGCGGTGCTGGGCGGTACCATTGCCACCTTCATGACGGCGACCATCGCCGGCGTGCTGACGCACTTCAGTTGAACCCTTGGTTGAGAAAAGATTCCCTATGAGCAGCAGTGTCGTTGTCGTCGGTTCCTTCAATGTCGATCACGTGTGGCGGTGCGAGTCGCTGCCGGCACCGGGTGCGACCATTGCCGGCCGCTACAGCACCGGCCCGGGTGGCAAGGGCTTCAACCAGGCCGTGGCCGCCTGCCGTGCCGGCGCCGAGACGCACTTCGTGTGCGCGCTGGGCGATGACGCCGGTGGCGCCACCGCACGCGAGCTGGCCGCGCAGGATGGCTTCGGCCTGATCGCCGAAGCCAGCAGCGAGCCCACCGGCACCGCCGGCATCTATGTGGACGCGCGCGGCCGCAACACCATCGTGATCGGCCCGGGCGCCAACGCCGCGCTCAGCACCGACTTCCTGCA
Source organism: Stenotrophomonas sp. 59 (assembly GCF_030291095.1). Classification (NCBI taxonomy): domain Bacteria; kingdom Pseudomonadati; phylum Pseudomonadota; class Gammaproteobacteria; order Lysobacterales; family Lysobacteraceae; genus Stenotrophomonas; species Stenotrophomonas sp. 59. Next base: position 775,382 of record NZ_CP127408.1, on the reverse strand, counting down.
ACAGCAGCAGGCCCTGCTGACCAGCGCCAAGGTGGTGCTGGTGCAGCTGGAATCGCCGGTGCAGACCATTGAAGCGGCGCTGGCCACGGCCCGCGAGGCCGGCGTCACCACGGTGCTCAACACCGCACCGGCCGATGCCCCCTCGACCATCGGCCTGCTCAAGCTGGCCGATGTGATCACCCCGAACGAGACCGAGTTCGCCGCCCTGCTCGGCCGCCATGTCGGCGAGCGCGTGGATGCCAACGACGTCGCCGCGCTGGATGGCGCCAGCCTGCATGCGCTGTGCCGCAAGCTGGTCGGCAACGGCACGGTGGTGGTGACCCTGGGTTCGGTGGGCGTGTTCGTCTCACATGCCGACGAGAACCTGCGCGGCGATACCCAGCCGTACTACCGTGTCGGTGCCGAACAGGTGCAGGCCATCGACACCACCGGTGCCGGTGACGCCTTCAACGGTGCGCTGGCCGCGTCGCTGGCGCAGGTGGCCGACGCCCCGTTCGCCCGCCACGTGCGCTTCGCCAACCAGTTCGCCGGCCGTTCGACCGAGAAGGAAGGCGCCGCTGCAGCAATGCCGCGCTTCACCCCGGCCGATTCCGAAGCAAAGTAAATCCACGCCGTGCGTGGATGAAGAAGCCCGGGCATGCAGATGCCCGGGCTTTTTTGTGGGTCTTCCATCCACGCATGGCGTGGATCTACCGGCGGGTGGTCCCACCCACGTGGGAAGCGACCGAGGAGGCCGTGGTAGATCCACGCCATGCGTGGATGCGCGTTACCGGCCCACCCAGCCACCCACTATCGCCCGCCCGTGGGGGCGGTGGCAGCAACCGTCAAGCATCTGCTGATGCCGGTACGGCATGAGGTCGGTGCTGATCGGCCTGAACCCGGAGGCCGCCGACACAACCGTGCCGCCGCCCGCGCCCTACAATGGGCGCATGCAGATCGGCCCGTACACCATTGCCCCCAACGTCGTGCTGGCGCCCATGGCCGGCGTCACCGACAAGCCCTTCCGCCTGCTGTGCAAACGGCTGGGCGCGGGTTTGGCCGCCTCGGAAATGACCATCAGCGACCCGCGCTTCTGGAACACGCGCAAGTCGATCCACCGCATGGACCATGACGGCGAGCCGGCACCGGTCAGTGTGCAGATCGCCGGCACCGAACCGCAGCAGCTGGCCGAGGCCGCGCGCTACAACGTCGACCACGGCGCGCAGATCATCGACATCAACATGGGCTGCCCGGCCAAGAAGGTGTGCAACGCCTGGGCGGGTTCGGCGCTGATGCGCGACGAGCAGCTGGTGGCTCGCATCCTCGAAGCCGTGGTCAACGCGGTGGACGTGCCGGTCACGCTGAAGATCCGCACCGGCTGGGACTGCGACCATCGCAATGGCCCGCTGATCGCGCGCATCGCCGAGGACAGCGGCATCGCGGCGCTGGCGGTGCATGGCCGCACCCGCGACCAGCACTATACCGGCCAGGCCGAGTACGGCACCATCGCCGAGATCAAGGCCGCGCTGCGCATTCCGGTGATCGCCAACGGCGATATCGATTCGCCGCAGAAGGCCGCCTGCGTCCTGAAGGAAACCGGCGTGGACGCGGTGATGATCGGCCGCTCGGCGCAGGGCCGGCCGTGGATCTTCCGCGAAGTGGCGCACTACCTGGCCACCGGCGAGGAACTTCCACCACCGTCACTGGCGGAAGTACGCGACATCCTGCTTGGCCACCTGCACGCACTGCATGCGTTCTATGGCGAGCCCCAGGGCGTGCGCATCGCGCGCAAGCACCTGGGCTGGTATGCCAAGGACCGGCCAGAGAACGCCGCCTTCCGAGCAGTGGTCAACCGTGCAGAAGATCCGCAGAGCCAGATCGCACTGACCACCGAGTACTTCGACCGCCTGATCGCCGGGGAACCGGCGCTGCCTTCGGCGGCCTGAGCCGCCAGCCCCGCGTTTCCAAACAGTCGAGCCAGCTCGACGCTACAAGAGCCCGCCGTCATGACCCCGCCGATCTCCTCCCCGACCTACCTGCACGGGTTCTCCGGCACCGAGCAGCAGCGCCTGATGACCCAGGCGCGCCTGCTGGAATCGAGCATCTTCGGCCAGATCGACTACAGCGGCGCGCGACGCCTGCTGGAAGTCGGCAGCGGCGTGGGTGCGCAGACAGAGATCCTGCTGCGCCGCTTCCCGGAACTGCACGTGACCGGCGTGGACCTGAGCGAGACCCAGCTGGAGACTGCACGCGAGAACCTGTCGCGCACGCCATGGTGCAGCGACCGCTACACCCTGCAACAGGCTGACGCCGGCGAACTGCCCTTCGAGGCGCGCAGCTTCGATTCGGCGTTCCTGTGCTGGGTGCTGGAACACGTTCCGTCACCGGCACGCGTGTTGAGTGAAGTGCGTCGCGTGCTGGCCCCGGGGTCGCCGGTCTACATCACCGAGGTGATGAACGCCTCGTTCCTGCTCGACCCGTATTCGCCGCATATCTGGCGCTACTGGATGGCCTTCAACGATTTCCAGTACGACCACGGGGGCGACCCGTTCGTCGGCGCCAAGCTGGGCAACCTGCTGCTGGCCGGTGGCTTCCGCGACGTGCACACCGAGATCAAGACCATCCACCTGGACAACCGTGAACCGGCGCGTCGCAAGACAATGATCGCGTTCTGGGAACAGCTGCTGCTGTCGGCGGCAGACCAGTTGCTGCAGGCCGGCTCGGTGGACGAGGAAACCGTGGAAGGCATGCGCCGTGAATTCCGGCTGGTGCAGAACGATCCGAACGCGGTGTTCTTCTATTCGTTCGTGCAGGGCCGCGCGACGGTGTATTGAGGCCGGTCCTCGCCACAGGGTGGCCTGCGGCTCCGGCAGCAACCGGCTAGAATCCCGCAGTCCCGGCCTCGGAACGGCGCGTGCCGGGGCCTCTCCCCGTGCGGCAGCAGAGCATCGGTGCGTGAGCCTGTCGCGCGCGGATGGACCTGACCTGCGGGAGCATGATGAACGACAACGGCCGAACGCCTTTCCCTGCCCAGGACCCGGGCCAGACGGGCGGGCTTCGCCCTGGCCAGGTTCGCTTGCTTGCCGGGATCATGGCGCTGCTGTGCATCCTGTATGTCGCGCTCGCACTGACGCCTTCTTCCTACTCGCTGGCCTACGAGTACCTCGGCCTGACCCCGCAGCAGCCGCTGCTCGGTACCGCCCGCTACATCCGCACCGACGAATGGATGGTGTTCACGCCGTACATCCAGATCGCGGTCAACAACGACTTCGGGCAGTTCAATGCGCACTCGGCATACCACGAGTCACTGCGCACCTTCCAGGCGCTGCCGCTGCAGGACTGGGGGCTGCTGTTCAAGCCGTACCACTGGGCGTTCTTCATGCTGCCTGCAGCGAACGCCTATTCGTTCTTCTTCATGTTCATGGCCATGGCCTTCCTGAGCGGATGGGCCCTGCTCCTGCGCCAACTGCGGATGCCGGCACTAGCCGCAGTACTGGTTTCGACCACGCTGTTCTTCGCGCCGTTCGTGCAGGTCTGGTGGACCAGTAATGCCGGTGCCTTCGCGCTGGCACCCTGGGCTGCGGTGGCATGGCTGGGCATCGGCCATCGCGCGCTGCGCATCGTGGCCTGCGCCTATGCACTGGCGGCATGGCTGATCGCGGTGTCCTACCCGCCTTTCATCATTTCCTCGGTGCTGGCCCTGGCAGTGCTGGTGCTGGCGGTACGGCGCGATGCCATCACCGTTGTACGTCTGGTCGATGCCGCCATCGCAGGCGCGATCGCACTGGCGGTGTTCGTCGGCTACTTCCACGACATCATCCCGATCGTCCGCAACACGGTGTACCCCGGCCAGCGCCAGAGCGCCGGTGGCGGTGTCGGCCTGACCAGCCTGCTCGCGCACCTCTTCCCGAACCTGATGACCTACCGGTTCGCCCCACTGCCGTTGTTCAAGGCATCCAACGATTGCGAAATCGCGGTGCTGGGCAGCCTGCTGCCGCTGTTCACGCTGGTGCTGGCCGATGGCGCACGGCTGCGTGAATGGGCGAAAAGCCATCGCAGCTCCCTGCTGATCCTGGCCGCCGGCCTGCTGTTCATCGCCTGCTGGATCTTCCTGCCTGTGCCTGCCGTGGTTGGCAAACTGACCACCCTGTCGATGGTGCCCCCCGCTCGCGCACTGCTGGCCTTCGGCCTGTTGCTCAACATCGCCTGCGCGATGATCCTGGTGCACTGCGGCGTGCGCCTGCAGCGCTGGCGCCTGCTGCTTCTGGCGGCGCTGCTGATGGTCGGCAGCCTGGCCAAGTTCCTGTTCGGTGAAGGCCAGTTCAGTCGCCTGCACAGCGCTGCCGATGCCATTCCCTACCTGTGCCTGGCCGCACTCGCCGTCGCCGTGCGGCGCCCGCAGTTGTCGGTTCACGCCGCGAGCCTGGTGCTGGCCACGGCCGCGCTGGCCAACCTGCTGGGCAACGGCCTGTTCAATCCCGTGCAGCCGGCCGGCCCGATCTTCGCAATGGACCGCACTGCCGTCCTGCACTCCCTGCAGGCCCGCGGCTCAGCCACCACGACCGAAGGCGCGCTGGTGGCTCCCGGTGGGTTCGGGGCCCTCCTGCCGGGTGTTGGCATTCCCGCCGTGAACCATGTGCTGTACCTGCCACAGATGGATTACTTCCGCCGCTACTTCCCGTCCCTGCCCGACGAGCAGTTCAACTTCACCTTCAACCGCTACCACCACATCACCGTAGCACCTGAGGGCGACGCACCACGGGTGCTCCAGGGGGATCTGGTGGAACTGCCGGCAAAACCCCTGCTGGCCCACCCAGCCCCATGAATCCGATGACCACCACTTCGCCCTCCGCATCCACGCCGGCTCGGATCGCCGTGATCATCCCCTGCTACAAAGTGACCCGCCACGTGCTGTCCGTGCTGGCGGCGATCGATGATGCGGTAACGGCGATCTACTGCGTGGACGATGCGTGCCCCGACGGCAGCGGCCGCCTGATCCAGGCCGAAGCCAACGACCCGCGCATCACCGTGCTGTTCCATCAGCACAACCTCGGCGTCGGCGGCGCGATCAAGACCGGGTACCGCGCGGCCATCGCCGATGGCATGGACATTCTGGTCAAGGTCGATGGCGATGGGCAGATGGACCCGGCGCTGCTGATGGACTTCGTCGCGCCGATAGCCGACGGCCATGCCGACTACACCAAGGGCAACCGATTCTGGAACCTGACCCACATCCGCCGCATGCCCCCGGTGCGGCGCCTGGGCAACCTGCTGCTGTCCTTCATGACCAAGGCTTCGTCCGGGTACTGGCAGGTGTTCGATCCGACCAACGGCTACACCGCCATCCATGCCAAGGTCGCCAGCCACCTGAAACTCGAGGCGGTCAGCGACCGCTATTTCTTCGAGACCGACATGCTGTTCCGACTGAACACCGTACGCGCGGTCGTGCAGGATGTGGCAATGGATGCCCACTACGGCGACGAAACCAGCAACCTGCGCATCGGTCGCATCCTGGGTGAGTTCACCTTCAAGCACCTGCGCAACACGCTCAAGCGCATTGCCTACAACTATTTCCTGCGCGACCTCAGCATCGCGTCGCTGGAGCTGATCGCCGGCAGCAGCCTGCTCGCCTTCGGGGGGCTGTTCGGGCTGTACCACTGGGTACGGTCGGCCCAGGCCGATGTCGCCACGCCGGTGGGTACCATCATGATCGCCATGGTCGCGCTGATCTCCGGGCTGCAGTTCCTGCTGGCGTTCGTTGGCTTTGACATCGCCAACGTGCCGCGCCAGGTGCTGAACCGTTCGATCAAGCTCAACCGCCAGCCGCAGTAGAGCCACGCCCTGCGTGGCTGTTGTTCGCGCCATCCACGCATGGCGTGGATCTACGGGTGCGCAGCGCCGGTCGCGGATGCTGCCGGCTCGTGCCAGATGCGTTGCCACATCGCGGCCAGCCGGCGCCCGGCGTCGGCGCGTGCTGCCGGGCTGCTGTAGTCCACGCGCAGCTGTTCGGGCACGATCGGCCGCCACTGCCCGCCCACCTGTTCGGCCACGGCGAAGTTGAAGGTGTAATCCGGTTCCAGGCCCATGCGCAGATCACTCAGCACCAGGCGCTCGTCAACGACCTGCGCACGCATGAAGCCGCGGTTGAACCACTGCAGTCGCTGCACCGCCGGAATCGCCTGCGCCTCGCGCAGTGCCTGCACGTTGGAGGGATGGCCTTCGAACTGCATCGGCCCATGATCGGCGACCAGCGAGCGGTCTCCGACCACGTAGCCATTGGGCGTCATCGCCACTACCCGCCATAGCAGCGTGTTGAACGGCATCGGTACCGAGAAGCGCGGCGCATCGGCCAGGCCCATCGCGGCCAGGCTCTGCTGCGCGACGCGGTCGACCTGCGCCTTGGCGATCAGGCCCCAGCCCAGGTATGCGCTGCTGACCAGCAGTGACACGCCCAGCACCTTGCCGACCCAGGGGCGCGCACGACCGAACCAGGCCACTACGCAGCCCAGCAGCAGCCACACAGTGTATGCAGGGTCGATGATGAAGACGCTGGAGCCCATGGTTGGATGTGGCCGCAGCGGCCACCACAACTGGGTGCCATAGACAGTGAACGCATCCAGCACCGGGTGGGTCACCAGCGCCAGCTGGATCGCCCAGAACCAGCGCACCGGTGACTGCGCGACCCGGCCATTTCCAAAGCGCTTGAACAACCACCAGATCAGCGCCGCCACCCAGGGCAGCACCAGCAACGAATGGCTGAAGCTGCGGTGCTCGACCATGTTCGCTACCGGGTCGGTGGCGGTGAAGCCGAGCCACAGCGCGTCGAGGTCCGGCAGAGTGCCGAGCGCGGCACCGGCCAGCAGTGCCGCACGGCGATGGCCGGGCGGAGCAATGGCAGCGGCGACGGCGCCACCAAGTACGATCTGGGTCAGGGAATCCATGGGCCGATGCTAGCGGCTTACGGGCGTGCCGTCTCACTCCCGGACACCGTTTCTGTAGAGTCGACTGTTAGTCGACTGCTCTTCCATCAGGCTGCGGACACCACGCGCTACGCGCGATAGTCGACTAACAGTCGACTCTACGGAAACGGGTTACGCCGCCTGTGACAAGCGCGCGCCCGGTAGCTCCACCAGGGTCTGCCCGTTGTGGTCCAGCAGGCGCAGCGCGCCGTCGTGGTCTTCGACCAGCGCGGTCAGGCTTTCCACCCAGTCACCATCGTTCGCATAGACCAGGCCGTCGCGTTCGACCAGCGCGGCGCGGTGGATATGGCCACAGACGATGCCATCCAGGCCACGCCGGCGCACGTCGTCCAGCCCGGCCTGCACGAAGCGCTCGATGTAGCGTTCGGCCGCACCACTGCGCTTTTTCAGGAACTCCGACAGCGACCAGTAGCGCATGCCCAGCCTGCGCCGCACTGCATTCAAGGCCTGGTTGCCGGTGAGGATGCGGTAGTACAGCCAGTCGCCGAACTTCTCCTGCAGGCCACCGAAGTGGGTCACGCCGTCGTACTCGTCGCCGTGTGCGACCAGCAACCTGCGGCCATCGGCGGTCACGTGAATGGCACGGCGGCGCACCTGCATCGCCGGCAGCATCACCCCGCACACGTGGCGCAGCGATGCGTCGTGGTTGCCGGGGATGTAGATGATCTCGGTTCCGGCACGGCGCAGCGCATGCAGGGCCTGGATGACTTCACTGTGCGACTGCCGCCAATTGGCGCGGCGATGCGCCATCCACCACAGGTCGATGATGTCGCCGACCAGGTACAGCCGTTCGCAGCGCAGCTGCGCGAGGAACCGCGCCAGCTCGGTGGCATGGCAATGACGTGAACCCAGGTGCACATCGGAGACGAACACTGCGCGCCGGTGCGGCGACAGGTTCGCCAGCGTGCTCATGCCGGCGTCCCCGCGTCGCGCAGATAACGTTTGCGCTTGTTCGGCCGGATCGCGCACAGGTCCACTTCGATCAGGCCGTCGATCGAATCACTGAAGTCCGGGTCGACGCCGAAAGCCAGGAAACGCGCACCGCCGGGTTCGCACAGATCGGTGTACTGGCGGTACAGCGTGGGCACGCCGGTGCCGAGTGCAGCCAGGTTGGCTTTCAGTACATCGAACGCAGCACCGGCATCCAGTTCGCCGAAACTCGGCGGCGCGGCGAAGTACTGGAACGGCCGGTTCGACTCGGCCAGACCGGCGGTGCCACTGTAGTAGCGCTGGTAGTACGCCACCAGCTGCTCGCGCGCATCGCGCGGCAGCGCCGCACTGATCGACACCGCACCGAACAGGTAGCGGATGCCGGGCCGGCACTGCAGATAGGCGCCGATGCCCTGCCATAGGTAGTCCAGGCTGCGGCTGCCCCAGTAATCGGGCACCACGAAGCTGCGGCCCAGTTCCAGGCCTTCGGCGATGTGGGTGATGGCGTCGTCGGAATAGCGGAACAACGATGCGCTGTAGAGCCCGGACAGGCCGTGCCGGGCCAGTGCCTGGGCGCCGCGCATGATCCGGTAGGCGCCGGCGATGCGCTGCGCGGCTGCGTCCCAGATCACGATGTGTTCGTACCGCGGATCGTAATCGTCCAGGTCGCGGCTGCGCCCTGTGCCCTCGCCTACCTGGCGGAAGGTCAGCTCGCGCAGGCGGCCCAGTTCCAGCAGCAGCGGTGAATCGGCGCTGCAGGTCGCCAGCAGGATCTGCTTGCCGTCAGCGGTCTGGCCCAGCTGGGTGGCTGCGGCAATGCCGGCGGCAACCTGCGAAGGTGGTACCGGCGACGCCAGCGGCTCCGGACCTGCAACAGCAGCGGCATCGCCCGCCGCCCCATTACGGCCCAGCGCATACAGCGCGCGGCGCACGGCCAACAGCTGCGCGCCCGGGTCACCGCCCTTGCCCAGCTGCATCGGCTCACCGATGCACAGGCGCAGCGGACGGCCACGGCGGGTGAACATCTCGCGCGCCAGCAGCGCGGTACCGGCCGGCTTGAACAGGGTCGAGGCGCCATAGAACAGCGCCGAGTTGCGCGCCTCCACCCGCACCGGCAGCACCGGCGCACCGGCGGCGCGGGCAAAGCGCACGAACCCCCGCTGCCAGCGGCCATCGCGGATGCCGCGCAGCGAGAGGCGTGAGACCTCGCCAGCCGGGAATACGATCACGCACTGCTCGGCCGCCAGCGCCTCCTCCACGGCGTGCAGGCTGCCACGCTGGGCCTTGCCGCCGAGGATGCGCACCGGCAGCAGCAGGTCCTGCAGCGGCGCGATGGCCCCCAGCAGGTCGTTGGCCACGATCCGCACATCGCGGCGGATGCGGCCGACCGCGTCCAGCAGCGCCAGCGCATCCAGCGCCCCGGACGGATGATTGGCAACAATCAGCAGGCGGCCGGTGGCCGGGATCTTCGCCAGAGCGGCCGGGTCCACCTGGTACTGGCCATCGATGAACTCCAGCCCGGCAGCGACGAAGCCGAATCCACGCAATCCTGCACTGCGCTGCAGGAAAGCTTCGATCTGGTCCAACCGCGACCAGCGCCCGACGCTGCGCAGCAATGGCCGCGCCAGCTGGCCACGACGGCCATGGAACCAATCGGGAAAGCGTTGCTGGAGACGCTGTTCAAGTTCCTGCATGGCGGATCCACTCATGCCCGGCGGCCGGATTGGCCGACAGCCTGCGCCCGGCAGACGGCAGCCAGATGGCGGTTCTGGGGCAGAACGATGACGGTCGGCCCGCCCGGGGCGGGGCCGCAACCGGCCCCCTGGCCACCCCGCCCGTTGTCACGCTGGTGGAACACTGGGCCTCGAGGCTGGGGCCCAATCCCGTCAGGACGGCCCTTGCCGGGCCTACGCGGGCTTAACCACCGGCAACCGGTACAGGTTCACAATGCACAGGCGACGCACCCCGTGTATCATGCGCGCCCATCTTTCCATCCGAATCAAGGGATATTACGCCTGATGTCCAGCTATCTCTTCACCTCCGAGTCGGTCTCCGAAGGCCATCCGGACAAGGTTGCCGACCAGATCTCCGATGCGGTGCTGGACGCGATCCTGACCCAGGACCAGCGCGCCCGCGTGGCCTGCGAGACCATGGTCAAGACCGGTGTTGCCATTGTCGCCGGTGAAATCACCACCAGCGCCTGGATCGACCTGGAAGCCCTGACCCGCAAGGTCATCACGGACATCGGCTACGACAGCTCCGACGTCGGTTTCGACGGCGCCACCTGCGGCGTGCTGAACCTGATCGGCAAGCAGTCGCCGCACATCGCCCAGGGCGTGGACCGCAAGAAGCCGGAAGAAATGGGCGCTGGCGACCAGGGCCTGATGTTCGGCTACGCCACCAACGAGACCGACAGCTACATGCCGGCCGCGATCCACCTGTCGCACCGCCTGGTCGAGCAGCAGGCCAAGATCCGCAAGAAGAAGAACTCGCCGCTGTCGTGGCTGCGTCCGGACGCCAAGAGCCAGGTCACCCTGCGCTATGAAAACGGCGTGGTCTCGGCCATCGACGCCGTGGTGCTGTCGACCCAGCATGCCCCGGGCATCAAGCAGAAGGACCTCATCGAGGCCGTCCGCGAAGAGATCATCAAGCCGGTGCTGCCGGCCAAGTGGCTGCACAAGGGCACCAAGTTCCACATCAACCCGACCGGCAAGTTCGAGATCGGTGGCCCGGTGGGCGACTGCGGCCTGACCGGCCGCAAGATCATCGTCGACACCTACGGCGGCTGGGCCCGTCACGGTGGTGGCGCCTTCTCCGGCAAGGACCCGTCCAAGGTCGACCGTTCGGCTGCCTACGCTGCCCGCTACGTCGCCAAGAACGTGGTTGCCGCCGGCCTGGCCGACCGCTGCGAAGTGCAGGTCTCCTACGCCATCGGCGTGGCTGAGCCGACCTCGATCTCGGTCACCACCTTCGGCACCGGCAAGATCAGCGACGACAAGATCGAGAAGCTGATCCGCAAGCACTTCGACCTGCGCCCGTACGGCATCATCAAGATGCTGGACCTGGTGCACCCGATGTACCAGCAGACCGCGGCCTATGGCCACTTCGGCCGCAAGCCGAAGGAATTCAGCTACCTCAACGGCGAAGGCGAGACCGTCAACGCCACGGCCTTCTCCTGGGAGAAGACCGACCGCGCCGCCGCCCTGCGCGCCGATGCGAAGCTGAAGTAAGAAACACGAAGGGCCGCGCGAGCGGCCCTTCCGCTTTCTGGTAGAGCCGGCCGCTGGCCGGCTTTTTCATGGTCTCCGGAAACAATCGCGTGGTTGCCGGCCAGCGGCCGGCACTACCGGTTGCCGATACAATCGCCCCATGCCAACCGAACTGAAAACCCACCAGCTGTCCATGACCGTGCTGATGTCGCCGGAGATGGCCAATTTCTCCGGCAAGGTCCACGGCGGCGCCATCCTGCGCCTGCTCGACCAGGTGGCCTACGCCTGTGCCAGCCGCTATGCCGGCAGCTACGTGGTCACTCTGTCGGTGGACCAGGTGATGTTCCGCCAGCCCATCGCGGTGGGCGAACTGGTCACCTTCCTGGCCTCGGTGAACTACACCGGCACCTCGTCGATGGAAATCGGCATCAAGGTGGTGGCCGAGGACATCCTCAAGCGCAGCGTGCGCCACGCCAACAGCTGCTTCTTCACGATGGTGGCGGTGGACGAGGAAGGCCGGCCGACGCCGGTACCGCCCCTGCAGCCGGCCACATCCGACGAGAAGCGCCGCCAGGCCGCCGCGCAGATCCGCCGCCAGCTGCGCCAGGAAATGGAACAGCGCCATCTGGAACTGCTGGCGTCGAACCCGCCTTCGCCTGAAGAGTGATCGAGTGGCAGCGGTGGTCACTGCACGCCGCTACTCCTCTTCCTCCCGCAGATAGGGCGAACGGTAGCGCTGGATGTTCAACAGCGGATCGGCCTCCGCCAGCGCAGACTCAGCATCCACCGACGACACCAGGTACATGTAGTAGTCGTAACCGAAGTGAACTTCGGCGGTCTCGCTCACCAGCTTGCACCAGATGACGTTGCGCAGCGCATCGCGCGCCACCCGCTCGATGCCGTCCAGATCCAGCGGCTGGCCCTCGTGGTAGTCGCGTGACTCACGCCGTTCAAGTGAATGGATACGCAGCGAATCCACGCCAGCTGCCACGCAGAATCGCCGGATGGCATCGAGATAGGCGTTCTCCACGACCTGGTAATCCTCGAGGGTTACCAACCTGCCCACGTCGCAGAATTCGGTCCATTCAGAGGGAGGGGAGGACAGGTACCCCTCCGGCGTGTACTGCCAGTATTTTGTAATGCGCCAGGAATGAACGAGTTCCACTCAGTGCTCCATTGTCGCCGGCCGCAACCAGGACTGCGGACTCCAGCCGAGCAGTACCTGCGCCGGCTGCCCGCCCTGGGACGCCACCACCAGGCCGTCCATCGCGGGCGCGAAACGCCGCTGGAAACCGGAGGGTTGTGCGGCGAACAGTGACCTCAGCGTCGCCATGGATTGCGCCAGGCCAGCGTCATCGAGGCGCGAGAGGAAAAACACCATCTGCCGCCACGCATAGGCACCACGCTTGCGGGCCGTCAGCCATGCATGCCAATGCGGAGCAACCTGCTGCAGGTCGGTACAGACCGCAGAAAAACCACGCTGGATCATGTCCGGCAGTTCCTCGGCCAGCACCGCGTCGAGCTGGAAACGGTCGAACAGGACCGCCAGGTTGTGGGTAGTCAGGATCTGCACCTGTTCGATCACTGCACCATTCGCAGCGGGCCCTGCCTGGCCCGGCGCAAGGTCTGCCCGAGCCAGGCACAGGCCCGCCAGATCGTCTACCCGATGCTGCGACTGTCGGCCCGTTCGGGGCCTCGGTTCGCCAAGCCGCTCGAGCAACATGCTGTCGATACCGTAGTAACGGGCGTACAGACTGCCTGCGGTGAACCGTCCGGCATGCCGTGCCGCTGCCGCGAAGCCGGGGGCGAACGCGCCCATGAAAATATCTGCGGCCAGCTCTTCCACCAGGGGCAGATCAGCACCAGCACTGTCCGCCAGGCTCCGCAGCTGCCGCAGCAGGGGGTTTGGCAAGGGGGTTTCCGGGTAGTGGCGCAAGGCAAGCGCTACGATGTCGGCCAGCATCCGCCGGGCCGCAGGCGTCCCGCGCTGCCGTTCGCTTTCCAGTCCAGCAGCCCATGGCAACTCCGCCATGCGCACCTGCGACTGCAGGTTCAACAGCAACAGTGAACGACGTGCATCGAAAGCGGTCCGGCAGGCGGCATAGAGACGACCATGCGCCGGATCGGTGAAGCCGCGCTCGGCAACCCGCGCACCCAACTGCGGAAGCAGCAGCGCGAGCGACTCGAGCGAAGGAACCAGGCCGGCTTCGATAAGCTGTTCAACGGTGCCCTGCTGGCACCGGGCCACATGCTGCCGCAGCGTGCGGGGCAGAACGCTACCCGCCGCAACCAGGGAAGTCGCTTCATCCGGCTGCACGTCCCGTTGCAGGGAAGCAACATCCACGACACCGGCATCGGCAGGGAACAGGCGCAGGCGATTGGCGGCGATGCGTGCGAGCGCAGCATGCGGGGGTGCAGCAACACTTTCCTGCTCGAAGCGCATGCGTGCCGCGTAGGTGTCCGAGTCAGGCACGCCATGCTTGCCTACGTGATCGTTCACGATCTGGCCCACGCGTGACCTCTGGTGTGGCGTCAGCACCGCACCATCTACGCATAACGCCAGGTACTCCAGCAGTTCAACATCACGATGCCGGCTCGCCTTGCGCCCGGGTGATTGCCTGCGCAACGTGCGGAACGTGGCCACGGCCTGCTTCGCATCCGGCAACCAGTCCTGCGGGAACTGCATGCAGGGCTGGCCATCGCGCCAGGTCTGCAGGAACACCCCCACAGCGGTCGCGTACAACGGGCGCCATTGCATCAGCACGTGATGCTGCGTCTTCACCCGTGCCGAACTCGTACGCCGCTGCAACTGCGCAACGACGGCGCCGGCGGTCTCCACGAAGAGGGTGAAATCTCCCCCGGCCGGCAGCTTTTCAGTCCCGGCCGCCAACGGTACCGGCTCCGGATAGAAGCGAAGGCTCGGGAACCAGCCGACGATGGCGGCCAGAATCGCTTCCACCTGCGCATGCGCCCCCTGCTGCAGGAGCCAGGCCACGGTGAGCAGCGCCGACTCTTCCGGTACGCCGACGCGATAGTCGCCCTGCTGCAATCGCGCGTGCAGCCAGGCCATGCCCTCATCACCCAGGCACCATGCGTTCAGGCGCTGCCGCTCATTGCCGGTGCCCGTGTCCAGCACCTGGGCCGCAAGGTGCCTTTCCCAATCCAGCAGGGGCCCACCGGCCAACAGCGCACCGGTGGCGAAGCCGCCGGTAACCACTTCCGGCGTTGCCCATGCGGGCGCCCCCTCGATGGGCGTTCGAGAGCCGTGCTGCAGCAGGTCAAGCGCCTTGCCGTCGAGCAGCCGGCTCCAGCGATCGACACGTGCCTGTGCGGACTGGCGCTGCTGTCGATTGGCAGCCTCCTGCAACGCGCGCAAAGCCCGCGTCATCTGGGCGCCAATGTAGCCGCTCCCTATCGCAGGCGGAGCATCGCGTTCGTCGTCCTTGGCCATCGCTGCTGGAATCCGTGTGGTCCGGGGGCTGGAATCGAACCAGCGCCCACCCGGTTAAGAGCCAGGTGTTCTACCACTGAACTACCCCGGAGTAGAGCCCGCATGCTGCCCAATCGCAGACCGCAGGGCAAGCGATGGACGGCAGACGGGGATTCCCCGCCCCAGGAAAGTGGATCACCCCGTGTTCTGCACGCCCTGCGAAACACCGTTCACGCACGCAACCAGCGCGCGCAGCAGGTCGTCGTCCTCGCGGCCGCTGGCCCGCCAGCGCTGCAGCAGATCCACCTGCAGCACGCTGATCGGATCGACGTAGGGATTGCGCAGGCGGATCGACAGCGCCAGCCGCGCATCGTGGTCCAGCAATGTCTGCTGGTCCATCAGCGCCAGCAACCAGTGCCGTGTCAGGTCCAGCTCGCGCTGCACCTGCGGGAAGAAGCGTTCGTGCAGTTCGCCCGACAGCTTCGAGAACTGCTCTGCGATGGTGATATCGCCCTTGGACAGCACCATCGCGATGTCGTCCAGGAAGGTGCGGAAGAACGGCCAGTCACGCGCCATCTCGCGCAAGGTACCCTCGTGGCCGGCATCCACGGCCGCCTGCAGGCCACTGCCCACGCCGTACCAGCCCGGGATGACCGCCCGCGCCTGGCTCCAGGCGAATACCCAGGGAATCGCGCGCAGGTTGCCCAGCGCGGCGTCCTGGCCGAGCCGGCGCGACGGCCTCGAGCCCAGCGTCATCCGTTCGATCACATCGATCGGCGTGGCGGTGCGGAAGTAGTCCATGAAGCCGCCCTGGCCGACGAAGCCACGGTAGACCTCGCTGCTGGCAGCGGACACCACGTCCATCACCGGCCGCCAGTCATCCTCGCGCGGCTCAGCCGCGCGCGGGCGCAGGCTGGCGCGCAGCACCGCGCCGGTGGCCTGTTCCAGCGAACGCAACGCCAACGCACGAATGCCGTATTTGCGATGGATCACCTCGCCCTGCTCGGTCACCCGCAGGCGGCCGTCGATGCTGCCGCGCGGCGACGCGTCGACTGCGTGCGTGGTCTTGCCACCGCCACGGCTGATCGAGCCGCCGCGGCCATGGAAGAAGGTCAGCCGGATGCCCGCCTCGGCCGCCACCTCCAGCAGTTCCACCTGCGCGCGCTGCAGGCCCCAGCGCGAGGCGGCGATACCGCCGTCCTTGCTGCTGTCCGAATAACCGAGCATCACCATCTGCACGTCGCCGCGCGCGCGCAGATGGCCGCGATACACCGGGTCGGCCAGCAGGTCGCGCAGCGTGGCGGTACCGCGCTTGAGGTCGTCCACCGTTTCAAACAACGGCGCGATATCCAGCGGCACTGATCCGTTCTCTTCCACCAGCCCGCCACGGCGTGCCAGCGCCAGCACCGCCAGCACATCGCTGCGGTCGTGTGCCATCGAGATGATGTAGCTGCCCAGCGCATCACCGCCATGGCGTGCGCGTGCATCGGCCAGTGCCGCGAATACCGCATCCAGCCGCTGGTTGCCCTCGTCGTCGCCGTTGGGCAATGCCGTTTCACCGCTGGCATGCGGGCCCAGCAGCCGCGCACGGCCCACCGCATCCAGCGCCTGCCAGGCCTCCTCGCCGCCCAGCACGGCGGCCAGCGCGCGCGCATGCACGCTCGACTCCTGGCGCACATCCAGCCGCGCCAGATGGAAGCCGAAGGTCTTCACCCGCCACAGCAGGCGCTGCACCGCAAAGCCACCGGCATGCTCGCCGCGGTTCGCACGCAGGCTGTCGAGGATCAGCTGCAGATCCTCGATCAGCTCGTCCGGGCCAGCGTAGTTGCCTTCGCCATCATCCAGCGTGGCCTGAAGGCGCGCGCGCATGCGGTCGTTGAGCAGGCGGTACGGCATGTCGGCATGGCGTGGCCGCGACTGCACCTGCGGCAGCAGCTGCTGGTAATGCGTCACGCGTGCCTGCAGCGCATCACTGACACCCACCCGCTCGGTGGACTGGCTGAGCAGGCTGGCCAGCTGCAGCAGTTCCTTCTGGTAGCGCCCCAGCACGGCCTGCCGCTGCGCATCCAGCGTGTTGCGGATGGTGTGGGCATCCACATTCGGATTGCCGTCCATGTCGCCGCCCACCCACGTACCGAAACGCAGCAGGCGCGGCAACGGCAGTTCTTCCCCATAGGTATCGCGCAGCGCCTGCTGCAGCGATTCGTACAGCACCGGGATCACCCGGTACAGCACCTGCACCAGATAGAACCCGACGTGCTCGCGTTCGTCGTCGACGGTGGGCCGCACCGGCGAGGAATCGGTGGTCTGCCACGAGGCGGTCAGCGCCATGCGGAAGCGCGCGGCATCAGCGGCGGCCTCACCCGGCGTGCGCTGGCCGTCGAGGTTGTCGACCAGGCTGGCCACCATCAACTGCTCTTTCTCCAGCAGCGCGCGACGCACCGCTTCGGTCGGGTGCGCGGTGAACACCGGCTCGATGTCGATGCGCGGCAACCACTGCGCCAGCTCGTCCAGTCCCACGCCCTGCGCCTTCAGGTGCTGCAGGGCATCCTGCAGGCCATCGGGCTGCGCCCCTGCGGTACCGGCACGCTGGTAGTCACGGCGACGCCGGATGCGATGCACGCGCTCGGCGATGTTGACCACCTGGAAGTAGGTGCTGAACGCCCGCACCATGGTCTCGGCCTGCTGCGGGGTGCGCCCGGCCAGGCCGTCGGCCAGTTCAGACAGCGGCGCCTGGTTCTCGCGGCGGGCGATGGCGCGGGTGCGCACGTCCTCGACGTCATCAAGAAACGCGGCCGACACCTGTTCGACCAACAGGTCGCCGACCAGCGCGCCAAGCCGGCGCACGTCATCGCGAAGCGGAAGATCGGGAGAAGCGAATTCGATGCTGCTGCGGTACTCGTTCATCGGCGACGCACGGGCCTCGGTCAACGGATCCTGGCCCCAAGCCTATCCCAGATCGGGCCTCGTGCTGCGATGCAAAAATGGTTTCATCTGCATGCATCGCCGGATGTGACCGGAGGGGAAACACCGGCTGGAACCACCGCGCGGGAAACACCGACTGGAACCACCGCGCGGGAAACACCGACTGGAACCACCGTGCGGGAAACGCCGACTGGAATCACCGCGCGGGAAACACCGGCTGGAATCACTGCACGGGAAACACCGATTGGGTAGAGTCGACTGTTAGTCGACTGCTCTCCTGTCAGGTCTTCGACAACCCGCGCTGCGCGCGATAGTCGACTAACAGTCGACTCTACCCCGTCGACTCTACCCCGTCGCGTCACAGCGGCCCCTGTTGCAGGGGCCGCCCTCATGCAGGTATCAACGCTTCTTCTTCGCCTTGCCCTGCTCGGCCGGGCCGATGGTCTGCTCCAGCCAGCGCTCGCTTTCAGCCAGCATCGTCATGATCGATTCGCGTGCGCGGTAGGCGTGCGATTCGTTGGGCAGCATCACCAGCCGCGCGGTGCCACCCAGGCCCTTCACCGCGGCGAACATGCGCTCGCTCTGGATCGGGAACGTGCCGGAGTTGTTGTCGTCCACGCCGTGGATGAAAAGGATCGGATCCTTGATCTTGTCGGCGTAGTTGAACGGCGCCATCTTCTGGTAGACATCCTGCGCCTGCCAGTAGTTGCGTTCCTCGGCCTGGAAACCGAACGGGGTGAGCGTGCGATTGTAGGCGCCACTGCGCGCGATGCCGGCCTTGAACAGGCGCGTGTGCGCCAGCAGGTTGGCGGTCATGAACGCACCGTAGGAATGGCCACCGATGGCAATGTGCTCGCGATCGGTCACGCCACGGCGCACCACTTCATCCACCGCCGCCTGTGCATTGGCCACCAGCTGTTCGATGTAGGTGTCGTTCGGTTCCTTGTCGCCCTCGCCGATGATCGGCATCGACGGGCTGGCCAGCACCACGTAGCCCTTGGCCAGGAACGCCTGCGGGCCCCAGTAGCTGACCGCATTGAAGCGGTACGGCGAATCGGTCACCTGGCTGGCCGCGGCCGCACTCTTGAACTCACCCGGATAGGCCCACATCAGCAGCGGCCGCGGGCCGTCGCGCTTCGGGTCGTAACCCGGCGGCAGCAGCAGGGTCGCGGTCAGGTCGACGCCGTCCTTGCGCTTGTAGCGGATCTGCTCCTTCTGCACGCCCTTCAGCTGCGGCAGCGGATGGGCGAAATGGGTCAGTGCGCGCGGCGCGGTGCTGGCATCGGCCAGCGACTGCACGTAGAAGTTGGCCGGCTCGTCGGGGCTCTCACGGCTCAGCAGCAGCGAGCTGCCCTGATCGTCCAGCAGCGCCACCGGCAGCGAGTAGCTCGGCGCCTGCGAGTGGAACAGGCGGGTGGCCTTGCCACTGGCAATGTCGAAGCGGTCGACGAACGGGCGGTCACCCTCCGGCGAAGCACCGGCACCGGCCAGGTACAGGCTGCTGCCATCCGGGCTGGTCTGCAGCAGCGAGCGGCCGCGCTCGTCGCTGGCCAGCAGCGCCCGACCCGGGTCGGCATAGCGGTCCTGCGCATCGCGGTCCCACAGCAGGCGCGGTTCGGCGCTGGCGTTGTCCGGGGCGATCAGCCAGGTCCTGGTCTTGCGGGTCTTCCACCACGATTCGGTCAGCAGGGCCAGGTCGCCACGGCCCCAGCTGATGCTGGCCAGGCGGCTGCCGAGCTGGGCCAGGGTCACCGGCGGCCTGTCGAACGGCGCGGCCTGCATCAGCACCGCATCGCGCACCTTGGCCTCCTTGTTCGGGTCGCCGCCGTCCTGCGCTTCAGCCCAGACCAGGGTGGCATCGGCATCGCCGCGCCAGCGGATGTCACGCACGCCGGTTACTTCGGCATCGTTGCCGGTTGGCAGGCCTTCCACCAGCGGGCGCACGGCCACGGTGTGCACCAGCTTGCCGCTGGCACGGTCGATCACTTCGACGCGGCGCGGGAAGCTGTCCACCGGCACCACGTAGGAGTACGGGCGCTGCACCGGCTGGCGCAGCACGAAGCGGCCATCCGGCGACACCGCAAAGCCCATGAAGATGCCGGCTGCGCCGATCGCGCGGGTGCTGCCATCCAGGCTGACTTCCACCGGCTGGGTGGTGGCGTAGTAATCGAACTGGCGCGCATCGGCCTCGTTCTTCAGCAGGTCCTGGTAGGTGCGGATCGACACCACGCCGCCGCCCTGGCTGGTCTGCTGCACGGCCGGGCCGGTCGGGATGCCGTCTGCGGCCGGCGCCGCACCCAGGTTGGCCGGGCGGGTGAACACCACCAGTCCGCGGCTGTCCGGCAGCCACTGGTAGCCGCTGCCGATCACCGTGTTCAGGCCGGCGACCAGGCGGCGGGCACTGCCACCGGCCGCGTCCACCAGCCACAGTTCATTGGCGCCACTGGCGGCGTCGACCTGGTTGAAGGCCAGCCACTTCTGGTCCGGCGACCACATCACGCTGGCAATCGACAGCTTGGCCGGCAGGCCGCTGATCGGCCGCTCCTTGCCGTCGGCCACGTTCATCAGCCACAGCTTCTCGCCGAAGCTGAAGCGGCTGTCGGAGAACGTGCGCGGGTTGATGCGCAGGCCGGCCAGCTTCAGCTCCGGCTGCGCCACCACCTGGATCGACGGCAGCGACGGCATCTGCATCAGCGCGGCCACGTCGCGGCGCGGCGACAGGAACAGCGAGGGCGCGCGCGGGGCATCGACCACCGCCTGCAGCGCGGCCGAAGGCAGCTCGTAGCCGTTGACGCCCTGGGACTGTGCCGCCGCAGGCTGCGGGGCCGCCGCCCAGGCCAGCGGGGCCACCGCCAGCAGTCCCATCGACAGGACCAGGCCGGTCCAGCGCCGAGTGCGGCGCACGTGCATGCTCATCGTTCCACCTGTGTGATGCGTGAAAACACCGACCTTAACAGCCTGTGCACGCGATCCCATCTGCCGATGGTTGGGTCATCCCGATGTCATGCCGGGGCCGCGATATAATGGGGGTTCTCCCCTGCCGAGGGGCGCTGCGACCGGATCCCACGAGGCCCGGCCAGGCTCGGTAAGGTGGCTTTGTAACAACGGCGCCCGGCTAGATGCGAGCACCCGCTCGTCCACAACCGGAGCACACGAATGAACGCTGTTGCCAAGACCTTCTCCACCGAAGGTGATTACAAGATCCGCGATATCACGCTGGCCGACTGGGGCCGCAAGGAACTGGACATCGCCGAGCACGAAATGCCGGGCCTGATGTCGATCCGTCGCAAGCACGCCGCCAGCCTGCCGCTGAAGGGCGTGCGCGTGACCGGCTCGCTGCACATGACCATCCAGACCGCCGTGCTGATCGAGACCCTGAAGGACATCGGCGCCGACGTGCGCTGGGCCTCGTGCAACATCTTCTCGACCCAGGACCACGCTGCCGCGGCCATCGCCGCCACCGGCACCCCGGTTTTCGCCTGGAAGGGCGAGACCCTGGAAGAGTACTGGGACTGCACCCTGGACGCGCTGACCTTCACCCTGGCCGACGGCACCCTGACCGGCCCGGAGCTGGTGGTCGACGACGGCGGTGACGTGACCCTGCTGATCCACAAGGGCTACGAGCTGGAAAACGGCAGCGACTGGGTCAACACCGCCTCGTCCTCGCACGAAGAACAGGTCATCAAGAACCTGCTCAAGCGCGTCGCCAAGGAACGCCCGGGTTACTGGGGCCGCGTGGTCAAGGACTGGAAGGGCGTCTCCGAAGAGACCACCACCGGCGTGCACCGCCTGTACCAGCTGGCCCAGGCCGGCACCCTGCTGATCCCGGCAATCAACGTCAACGACTCGGTCACCAAGAGCAAGTTCGACAACCTGTACGGCTGCCGCGAGTCGCTGGCCGACGGCCTGAAGCGCGCGATGGACGTGATGCTGGCCGGCAAGGTGGCCGTGGTCTGCGGCTACGGCGACGTCGGCAAGGGCTGCGCCGCCTCGCTGCGTGCCTACGGCGCGCGCGTGATCGTCACCGAGATCGACCCGATCTGCGCCCTGCAGGCGGCGATGGAAGGCTACGAAGTCAACACCATCGAATCGACCCTGGGCCGTGCCGACCTGTACGTCACCACCACCGGCAACAAGGACATCATCCGCATCGAGCACCTCAGCGCGATGAAGGACCAGGCCATCGTCTGCAACATCGGCCACTTCGACAACGAGATCCAGGTCGATGCGCTGGTGTCGTTCGCCGGCATCAAGCACGTCAACATCAAGCCGCAGGTGGACAAGTACATCTTCCCGAACGGCAATGCGATCTTCCTGCTGGCCGAAGGCCGCCTGGTGAACCTGGGCTGCGCCACCGGCCACCCGAGCTTCGTGATGTCCAACAGCTTCGCCAACCAGACCCTGGCACAGATCGACCTGTGGGCGAACAAGGACAGCTACGAGAAGAAGGTCTACCTGCTGCCGAAGAAGCTGGACGAAGAAGTGGCCCGCCTGCACCTGGAAAAGATCGGCGTGAAGCTGACCACCCTGAGCCAGGAACAGGCCGACTACATCGGCGTGCCGGTGGAAGGCCCGTTCAAGCCGGACCACTACCGCTACTGATCGTGCCGGGGTCGGATCCCTTTCCGCAGGAAAGGGCTCTGACTCCAGCAACGGATGCACACGGAACGGGCGCCTTCGGGCGCCCGTTCTGCGTTGGCGTGCCACCGCGCATCGCGCATCCACGCATGGCGTGGATCTACCGCCGCGTCATGCGTGGATATCCCTCACCTCCACTCCCCGGTGGATCCACGCCATGCGTGGATGCGCCACCCGCAGTAGCCTCGGTCAAGGCAACACATTCCGCACGCGCTACGATGCAGCCATGACCCCGGCCATCAACCTCCTCAAGCGCGAGAAGATCGCCCACACCGTGCGCAGCTACGTGCACGACGCCCACGCCGAATCGTATGGCGGCGAAGCTGTCGACAAGCTCGGCCTCGACCCGGCCCAGGTGTTCAAGACCCTGCTGGCCAGCACCGAGGCACACGAACTGCTGGTGGCGATCGTGCCGGTGGCCGGCCAGCTGGACCTGAAGGCATTGGCCGAAGCAGCCGGCTGCAAGAAGTGCGAGATGGCCGCCGCCGATGCCGCACAGCGCGCGACCGGTTACCTGGTGGGAGGTATCAGCCCGCTAGGGCAGAAGAAGCGCCTGCGCACGTTCCTGGATGCCAGTGCCGAAGCGCTGCCCGCACTGCATGTCAGCGCCGGACGCCGTGGCCTGGAAGTCGAACTGGCACCCACCGATCTGCTGCGGCTGACCGCCGGTCACTACGCCGCGATCGGCAAGGCACGTTGATGCGCTGGCCGTGGTCCGCAACGCCGTCGCCCCGGCTTGAAGATGCCCAGGCTGACATGTTGCTGCAGGACCTGCTGTCGCGCGACGGCAAGCGCATCACCGACGCCGCACGCACGGTCGCACGGCTGTTCACCGCGTCCTCGCTGGATGCATTGGCCGCGCATGCGGACCTGATCGAGCAGCGCTGCACAGGCGTCGAACTCGGCGGCATGTTGATCAGCAACCAGGCGCACCTGAAAGCGGCGCTGCTTCGGCTGCGCTACTGGCGAACGCGCGAAGGCTGCCTGTGCACGCTCAATGCAAGCTACCCGTTCTTCGATCCGCGTCGCCTGATCGAACAAGGGCAGATGCAGCTGCTCTCGTTGCAGGAGGCCGAGGATGGTTGGGGCGATTGCCACACGGTCGCCTGTGCGCACTGCGGCCAGCATTGGCAGGCGATCGACCGCGAATACCACTACCCGTGGTGGGAGTGGAAAGCCGCCTGACCGGATGCAGCCACGCATGGCGTGGCTCTACTGCGGTCCGTACATCCACGCCACACGTGGATGGCATTACCAGTAGATCCACGCCATGCGTGGATGGCGGTCACTCCACAAACTCATACCGCATCGGTACGCGCACGATGCTCAATTCCGGCACTGCACTCTCCGCGTCGGTGCGGGTGAAACGCCAACCACGCAGTTCCTCAACCGCCGCTTCATCCAGCACCGCATGGCCGCTGGATCTTTCGACAACCACTGCAGCAACGGTGCCCTGCGCATCCACCACGGCCTTGAGCAGACTGCGACCGGAAAGCCCTTCCTGCATGGCCTGCCTCGGGTAGCGCGGCGACACACCGCGGGGTGGCATCCAGGCCGTCTCGTCGCCCGCGAACAGATCCTGGCTGCTGCGCCCTGAGCAGCGCTTCGGCAGGCGCAGCTGCAGTGACACCTGCGTGTCATCCACGGTTGCTTCCGCCGGTGCGGCGCAGACCTTCTGCGCCAGCACCATCAGCATCTGCTGCTGGCGCAACAGCGCCTTGCCATCGACCGCCGTCACCTCCACTACGCAACCGCCTTCGCGGGCCTGCATCGACAAGGCGCTCACCCCCACATCGCGCAGCCAGGACGTGGGGGGCAGTGGTGAACACGCGGTCTGCATGACCGGCGTTGCTGCCAGAGCCCCGGTAGCCGGCAGCATGCCTGCCAGCAGCAGGATCATCCTTGTCCATATGCCCATGCCCCACCCTCCGTGTGTCTGCCTGCCCGATCATAGGCCATCCGTGCGAGCCTGCATGTCAGGCACGGATCAGCCTGTAGATCCACGCCACGCGTGGATGGTCACGACCGGGCTACGGCCGCCAGTTGGCGTTGCTCTCCCAGAAGGCGACCGAGCGCTGGTACGCCTCGCGATCCAGCGGCACGCCGGAGCCGCCCTCTTCCACCCCCAGCGCATTGCGCATCATCGTGATCGGCGCCATCGGCACTTCTTCCGGCTCGGCGGTGTAGATGCAGCCGACGATGCCCCAGTCGGCCTCGATCGGTGAACCTTCCTTGGCCAGCTGTTCCGCGCTGTACAGGATCACCACCAGATAGTTCGCACGCGGCGATTCCACACCTTCGAACCAGCGCACCAGCACCGGCAGCTCGTCACGATCGCGCGCCTCGTAGCCACTGCGCAGCTGGTGGCGGTTGGCATCGGTGATCGGCACCGTCAGGCAGCGCGTGCTGGTCCAGTTCTCATAGACGAACAGCTTGCAGAATGGTGCGTAGCCATCGAGCACCTTCATCGGCGCGTGCGCGTTGAGGTGGGCTTCGAACTGCTCGGCAGTACAGTCCTGGATGGTGTTGCCGCGCGGCACGCGCGGGAACAGGCGGGGACGGGCGAAATCGGTGAGGACGATGGACATGGCGCGGCGTGATGAGGAATCTGCTGCACAGGGTAACCGCCGCGGAGGCGCGGCGGGCGGGATGCCGATGGTCACTGGCATCGGCCCCCATGTTGCCGCACCCTGCTGACGACCCAATACAAGGACCGTCGGCTCATGGATGCAGCACGCGCGTTACCCCGTCCTGCCCGCCGTCGTCGCTGGCCACGCGTACTGGCAGCCCTCCTGCTGGCACCACCGCTGATGTTCACCGCCGCCCTGCTCTGGCCGCTGCCGGCACCGCCCTTGCCCGCCCCCGGCAACAGCCGCGTGATCGTCAACGTACGGGTGGTGGACGTGCACAACGGCATTGCCGGCGAGCCGACCAGCGTCACGCTGCGCAACGGCATCATCACCGCCATCGGCAATGATGCACACGACACGGCGCTGCCCGTGCTCGATGCCGGCGGCCGCTGGCTGGTGCCCGGTTTCTGGGACATGCATACCCATGCACTGCAACTGTCACCGCAACTGCAGTTCCCGCTGATGCTGGCCAATGGCATTACCGGCACCCGCGACATGATGGACTGCCCGCAGGCTGCCGACCCGCTGATCGCCTGCGTGGCCGACAAGCGCCGCTGGACCGCGCAGGCCATCGCCGGGCAGCAGGCCGCACCACGCTTCGTACAGGTCGCCAGCTTCTATTTCGAGAACCCGTCGCTCTCGCCGGAGGCTGCCGCGTTGCGGGCACGCACGTACAGCGCGCGAGGTGTCGACGCGCTGAAGGTCTACAACCGGCTGCGTGCGGATACCTACCAGCGGCTGGCCACCGAAGCACGGCAGCTGCACCGCCCGCTGGTTGGACACCTGCCCAGGGCGGTGCGGCTGGAAGAGGCCTTGCAGGCGGGGCAGCGCAGCTTCGAACACGCCCATCTGTTCGTACGGCATTGCTTCGACCATGCAGCCGCCTGGCGTGGTGGCACCCTCGACGGCGAAGACCCGACCGCTCTGGCCGAAGGGATGGTCAGTGGTTACCAGCCCGCGCTCTGCGACGAAGCGTTCGGCCTGATGCAGG
Organism: Stenotrophomonas sp. 59; assembly: GCF_030291095.1. NCBI lineage: Bacteria > Pseudomonadati > Pseudomonadota > Gammaproteobacteria > Lysobacterales > Lysobacteraceae > Stenotrophomonas > Stenotrophomonas sp. 59. The sequence goes on along the minus strand of NZ_CP127408.1, from coordinate 749,670 downwards.
CCAGCGGCGCAGCATTCGTGCCGACCCATGTCACCCGGGAGGAGGATGCGCGCGCACGCGATCCCGCCTTCATCAACGATCCACGCCTGGCCTACCTGGATCCACTGTCACGCTGGGCCTGGCGCGACGACCTGGAGGCAACCGCAAGTCGCTACCCCGGGTTGCGCGGCGAAGACGCGCTGAAGGCCTACTTCGCGCATGGCCTCGCGCTCACCGGTGCCGCACATCGTGCCGGCGTCACCGTGCTGGTCGGCACCGATACCGGGCTGGGCGGCTTCCGCTACCACGATGAACTGCAGTGGCTGCGGCACGCCGGCATGAGCCGGGCCGACGTACTGCGTGCGGCCACGCTGCAGGCCGCGCGCCATCTGCAGCTGCAGGCATCACATGGCAGCGTCGAGGTCGGCAAGGCCGCCGACCTGGTGCTCCTCGATGGCGACCCGCTGCAGGACACCGCAAACACCCGTCGCATCCACGCTGTGCTGCTGGCCGGCCACCTGTACGATCGCCCGCGGCTGGATGCCCTGCTGGCCTATGTGCGTTCACAGGCACGCTCGCCAGCGGTGATGGCGCGCCTGCTGTGGGGCTTCCTCACCAGCCCGGTCAGTGCCGAGCTGTAGCGACTGCTACAACGCCATCCGCTCGCGCAGTTCCCGCGCCTGCCGCCGCGACACGTCCACTTCACTGCCGTCGTCCAGCGTCAGGTCGTAGCCATCGCCGATACTGGGCGTCACGCCACGAATGCGGCGCAGGTTGACCAGGGTGTTGCGGTTGGCACGGAAGAACAGATCCTGCGGCAGGCGTGCTTCCAGCGCGCTCAGGCTGCGGGTCAGCAACGCGTTCTGGTCGCGGAACCACAACCGGGTGTAGTTGCCATCCACCACCAGCCGGCGGATCTCGGAGACCGCGACGAACCAGCAGCGCTCGCCCTCGCGCACGAACACCTGGTCCTGTGCGCCCAGCGTGCCACGCAACTCCGGCGCCTCGGCTGAAACCATTTCGCGCTGACGTGCCCGCTCCAGCGCCTCCAGCAACCTGGGTGCTTCCACCGGCTTCACCAGATAGTCCAGCGCATTGGCCTGGAACGCACGCACGGCATAGGTGTCGTAGGCGGTGACGAACACCACCGCCGGCACCGTCTCCAGGCCGTCCAGCACATCGAAACCACTGCCGGAAGGCATCTGCACGTCCAGCAGCACGAGGTCCGGCGCCAGCGTGGCGATCGCCTCGCGTGCGGCGGGCACATCGTCGGCTTCGCCCACGCACTGCACCCAGGGCAACGCCGACAACAGCGTGCGCAGCTCCTGCCGTGCCAGCCGTGCGTCATCGACGATCAGTACACGCAGTGTGCGACTCATTGCGGAATCTCCAGCAGGGCCTGCATGCGGTCGCCGACCGGCTGCAGGGTGAAACGCCCGCGCGAACCGAGCTGCGCACGCAGGTAGGCCAGGCCAACACCATGCCCGTGGGTGGGCTCGCTGGCGTTGCCCAGCGGGTTGTCCACCTGCAGGCGCAGCACGTCGTCGTCCAACGTGGCCCGGATCTCTATCCCGCCACCGCCGGGGCGGCTGGCGATGCCGTGCTTGATGGCATTTTCAACCAGCAACTGCAGCGCCATCGCCGGCAATTGTGCCTGCAGGGCGCAAGCATCGATGTACTGGCCTACCTGCAGGCGCTGCTCGAAGTGGATCGCCTCGATGGCCAGGTAATCGTCCACCACCGTCAGCTCCTCGGCCAGGGTGACCTGCTCGCTGCGGTTGTGCGCCAGCGCCTGGCGCAGCGTGCGCGACAGGCGCGTGACCATGTCGCGGGCGCGCTCGGGGTCTTCCAGGATCAGCGCCCGCAGGTTGTTCAGCGCATTGAACATGAAGTGCGGATTGAGCCGTGCGCGAAGTGCATCGCGCTCCAACGCGCTGCGCTCGGCCTCGGCACGCAGGCGGGCCAGCTCACTGTGGCGGGCCCGGCGCAGACCGTGCAGGCCTGCCCACAGGCCCGTCCACATCAGCAGAAACAGTGCGGTGTTCATCCAGTACACCAGCAACGACGACCACTGGTAATCCGCGTGGCCGCCAGGCAGCTGCACCCAGCCCAGCGCCAGTGCCGGCAGCAGCAGCGCGGCAGTTACCGCCTGCGCGACGCTGGCGCCGAGCACCACACCGGCAGCCAGTTTCAACACCAGGCTTCCCAGGCTGCCCTCCCACCAGTGCTGGCGTAGTGCAACCGCGCGCAGCGCGCCGCTGCACAACCACAGGCAGGCGGCCACGCTGACGGTGATCAGCACGATGCCGCTGAACACCACGCCGCCACCAATCCGCATCCCGACCCACAGCCCATACATCGCATAGCCAGCCCATGCCAGTGCATTGAGCGTCCAGAAGCGGCCGGATGAGGTGGTGGCGTCCATGGGGCCTTGGCGGTTGGCAGGAAAGTGGGCCGCGATCAGGAATGCGCGGCCAGGAAGCGACGCAGCTGCGCCTGCAGCCAGCGCGGATCATCCCACATCAGGAAGTGGAACCCCTGCGCGCTCATCGCCACCTGTACGCCCTGCAGCTTGGCGTACTGGGCCAGGAACACCGCGCGGGTGCTTTCCTCGGTACCCCCCATCGGCTGGTAACCGGCCCAGCTGCCCAGCACCAGCGTCGGCGCGCTGATCGAAGCGATGCTGTCACGCAGGTCGGTGGTCATCACCGCATGCATGGCGTCAGCCGTGGTCTGGCGGTCGCTGGCTTCGCCCCAGCGGCCCAGTTCGGCCTGCCGCTGCGGATCGCGCGTCATGCCCGGCAGGCCGGCTTTCAGCTGCGCCTGCCACTGCGCGGCATCGGCGGCGAGCATGCCCTTGCGCAGCTGATCGGCCATCGGCCGCACGCTGTCTGCGGTAGCGTTCGGGTCACGCGCCGCCGGCAGGAACGGCAATGCATCAACCACCACCAGCGCGCTTACCGCCTTCGGCTCGGCCTGCGCCATCTGCAGGCCCAGCAGGCCGCCCAGGCTGTGTCCGATCACCACCACCGGGCCCAGGTGCTGGTCATGCAGGTAGGCCAGCAGCTGCCCGCGCATGGCCGGCAGGAATTCGGCCGGGCGCGGGTCGGCGGGCACGGCGCCGGCAAAGCCCGGCAGCTGCACCAGGTGGCACTGCACGTTCTCCAGCGCCAGGCAGGTCTCGCGCCAGACCTCGGCGCTGCTGTTGAGGCCGGGGATCATCAGCAGCGGGCGGCCCTTGCCGACCACCTCGACCTGCACCTTGCCGGTGCCGGTGGAGGCGGCCGCGTGGGCCGAACCGGAGCCAAGCACGGCCATCGCCATGCCGATCATCGCCAGCCGGGCCAGCGCCTTCAGTGCGTACCAGAGTGCCAGGAAGATCTTCATCGTCTGCTCCTTCATCGGGTGGGTGTTGCCGGGATGGGAGCAGCGTGGGCCCGGCCGACACATACCGGTTGCGATTTCGGAGCAGCGGCCGCACGGCGGGGCGAACGGTCGCAGGCTGGGGATGGCGGGCCCTCACACGATCGTCAAACATCCATCTTGATGAAGCGATATACTGTTCCGCACCGACCGCCGCCGCCCGCGCCATGACCGCCATCAGCTTCGAGTTCTATCCGCCCAAGACCGACGAACAGCGCAGCCAGCTGGACCGTGCCGCGGCCAAGCTGAAGGACTACGCCCCCGAATACGTGTCGTGTACCTTCGGCGCCGGTGGCTCGACCCTGAGCTATACCTCCGAGACCGTGCGCCACCTCAACCAGCACCACGGGTTCGACGCCGCGCCGCACCTGTCCTGCGTCGGTGGCACCCGCCAGGAGATCCGCGAACTGCTCAAGCTGTACCGCGCCATCGGCTGCCGCCGCCTGGTCGCGCTGCGCGGTGACCTGCCCTCGGGCATGGGCTTCCCCGGCGACATGCGCTATGCCGCCGAACTGATCGACTTCATCCGCGCCGAGCACGGCGATGCGTTCCATATCGAAGTGGGCGCGTACCCCGAAACGCATCCGCAGGCCTCCGACGCACTGGCCGACCTGAAGCACTTCAAGGCCAAGATCGATGCCGGTGCCGATGCGGCGATCACCCAGTACTTCTTCAACCCGGATGCCTACTTCCACTTCGTCGATGAAGTGCGCCGGCTCGGCGTGCAGGTGCCGATCACGCCGGGCATCATGCCGATCGCCAACTTCAGCCAGCTGCGCCGCTTCTCCGAACAGTGCGGCGCGGAGATTCCGCGCTGGATCAGCCGCAAGATGCAGGCCTACGGCGATGACGCCGAATCGGTGCGTGCATTCGGCACCGAAGTGGTGGCCAGGCTGTGCCAGCGCCTGATCGAAGGCGGCGCACCCGGCCTGCATTTCTACACATTGAACCTGGCCAAGCCGACCACTTCAGTGCTGAAACTGCTGCGGGGCTGAAAGCACGCCATGCGGGCCTGATCAGCGCTACCCTTCGCTGATGATCCGCCTTTCCCTCCTGCTGGTGCTGTTGCCGCTATGCGCGATGGCCCACGTTGCCCACGCGCAGTCCTCGCGCCTGAACCGCTGCACCGATGCGCAGGGCCAGAGTGTCTACACCGACCGTCCCTGTGACAGCGTGGGCGCACGGTCACGGCTGCCGCCGCCCGCCCCCACCGGCAACACCGCACCGCGCGATACGCTGGGTGCACGCTGCCCGCGCCGGCTGAGCGAGCTCGTGGACGCGTTGCGCAACGGCATCCTCAGCAACGACGTCAATCGGCTGTCTTCACTGTACCTGTGGGGCTCGGTGTCCGACGCGGGCGCGCAGCGCATTCTCGGCCAGCTGGAATCGCTAGCACGGCGGCCGCTGGTGGACGTGGTGCCGGTGTATCCGCGGCAGGACCAGGCCGCAGTGCCGGAGGAGGGTCAGAGCCCTGCTGCGCAGGGGTCCGACCCTGAGCCGCCGGCCGCGCGCCATCCGGTCGGCCTGCGCCTGGAGCAGACGTTGCCAGGCAGCGTGGCGCGCGCATCGACGGTGCTGGGATTGCGGCGGCAGTACGGGTGTTTCTGGATCACGTTGTGATCGCGGGCATCCATCCACGCATGGCGTGGATCTACTGCTTCCATTCCACAGGGTAGCGCCGGGCCATGCCCGGCGACCAACGCGGCGTTACTCCGGCCACAACCCGCGGATGGCGGCGATGCCCTGCCCGCCGTGGCGACGTGCTTCGGTGATGTGGCCGCTGCCCATGCCGCCCAAGGCGTAGATCGGCAGCGATACCTGCGCGCGCAGTTCGGCAAAGGCATCCCAACCCAGCGGCGAGGCATCGGGATGGCTGGCGGTGGCCTGCACCGGGCCAAGCACCGCGAAGTCGCAGCCCAGCAGCTGTGCAGCCTGCAGCTGCTGCAGGTCGTGGCAGGATGCAGCCACCAGCTGGCCATCGGGGAGTGGACGCTGCGACAGTTCCAGCAGCTGTTCGCTGCCCAGGTGTACGCCCACGCCCAACGCACGCGCCAGTTCGATATCGCGGTTGAGCAACCATTGCACGCCGCTGCGGCGATGCGCACGCACGACCTGTTCGACCATCGCCTGCCGCTGCGGATGCGCCGGCGGCAGGCGCAGCTGGATGCGCTGCTGGCCGCCTGCCACCGCACGCTGCAGCTGCTCATGCCATTGCTGCACGCCGCCATCATCGTCGGCCGGCGCCGGGGTGATCAGGTAGCGGTCGGGCTGGCGCAGGGCGGCCACCACCGGCAGGTCGGCCGGCGGCATCGAATAGCGGCCCAGCTTGTCCGGCGCCACCCAGGTGATCGCCTGGCCCTCGCGCCCGCGTGGCGTGCCCTTCCAGCTTCGCACATGGCGCACTTCCAGGGTCAGATGCTTGTCCGGGTAGCGCTGCGGCACGTCCATCAGCCACTCGCCGACATCGGCCTCGATGCCCAGCTCCTCCCGCAGTTCGCGCACCAGCGCCTGTTCGGAGGTCTCGCCGGATTCGCGCTTGCCACCCGGAAACTCCCACAGGCCGGCCATGTCGCGGTTCTCGGTTCGGCGGTTGAGCAGCACGCGGCCCCGGGCGTCGGTGATGACGGCGGCCACGACATGGATCGATCGGGTGGGGGAAGGCATGGGGGAAGCATGCCCAGAACAGGGCGGCCCGCGCAATCGCGGATCTGGCCAGGATCATGCACCAGAAAAGAAAAGCCCCGCTTTCGCGGGGCTCTTCGGGATCAGCTCAGCTGGCCGTGGCAGTGCTTGTACTTCTTGCCACTGCCGCACGGGCACGGATCATTGCGGCCGATCTTCGGCTCGTCGCGCTGCAGCTGCGCCACACCCTGCTGGGCGGCCTGCACCTGCGCGGCTTCCTCGTCGGCGCTGTAGCCACCCACGTCCTGGTGCTGGAACTGCGACTGGCGCAGGCGGGCTTCCACCTGCTGGCGCTCGGCCGCTTCCAGCGCCTGCACTTCCTCGTCGCTGCGCACGCGCACGCGCGACAGCAGGGTCACCACTTCGCGCTTGACGTTCTCCAGCATGTCCGAGAACAGCTCGAAGGCTTCCTTCTTGTATTCCTGCTTCGGCTGCTTCTGCGCGTAACCACGCAGGTAGATGCCCTGGCGCAGGTAGTCCATGCGCGCCAGGTGCTCCTTCCAGCTCTGGTCCAGCACGGTCAGCATCACGTGCTTCTCCAGCGCGCGCATGGTTTCTTCGCCGACGCCGGCTTCCTTCTCGGCGAAGTGCTGGTTCACGCGTTCCTGCACCTTGGCGGCAATCGCTTCGGCGTCCAGTTCCTCGTGTTCCTTGACCAGGCCGGTCAGCGACATCTGCAGGCCGAAGTCCGACTCCAGGGTCGCCTCCAGGCCACGCAGGTCCCACTGCTCGTCGATCGAGTTCGGCGGCACGAAGCGGGCGACCACATCGAAGATCACGTCGTCGCGGATGCCGTCGACGTTGCCCTTCACCGACTCGGCGTCCAGCAGCTCGTCGCGCTGGGCGTAGATCACCTTGCGCTGGTCGTTGTTGACGTCGTCGAAGTCCAGCAGGTTCTTGCGGATGTCGAAGTTGTGGGCCTCGACCTTGCGCTGCGCCTTTTCGATCTGGCGGCTGACCAGGCGGTCCTCGATGACGTCGTCTTCCTTCATGCCCATCATGCGCATGGCCTTCTGCACCCAGTCGGAGGCGAAGATGCGCATCAGGTTGTCTTCCAGCGACAGGTAGAAGCGGGACGAACCCGGGTCACCCTGGCGGCCCGAACGGCCGCGCAGCTGGTTGTCGATACGGCGCGATTCGTGGCGCTCGGTGCCGACGATGTGCAGGCCGCCGGCAGCCTTCACCGCCTCGTGGCGCTTCTGCCATTCGGCCTTGACTGCGGCCTTCTGTTCGTCGGTCGCGTCCTCGCCCAGGGCGTGGATCTCCGCTTCCAGCGAACCGCCCAGCACGATGTCGGTACCACGGCCGGCCATGTTGGTGGCGATGGTCACGGCGGCCGGACGACCGGCATTGGCGACGATGGTCGCTTCGCGGTCGTGCTGCTTGGCGTTGAGCACCTCGTGCTTCACGCCGGCCTTGCTCAGGTGCTCGGACAGCATTTCCGAGGTTTCGATCGAGGTGGTACCCACCAGCACCGGCTGGCCGCGCTTGGCGCACTCTTCGATGTCAGCCAGCACCGCGTTGAACTTGCCCTTGCGGTTGAGGAACACCTGGTCCGGGCTGTCCTTGCGGATGGTCGGGCGGTTGGTCGGGATCACCACCACTTCCAGGCCGTAGATGCTCTGGAATTCGAACGCTTCGGTATCGGCCGTACCGGTCATGCCGGACAGCTTCTTGTACATGCGGAACAGGTTCTGGAAGGTGATGCTGGCCAGCGTCTGGTTCTCGCGCTGGACCGGCACGCCTTCCTTCGCTTCCACCGCCTGGTGCAGGCCGTCGGACCAGCGGCGGCCGGCCAGGGTACGGCCGGTGAATTCGTCGACGATGACCACTTCGCCGTCGCGCACGATGTAGTCCACGTCGCGCTGGTAGATGGCGTGCGCGCGCAGCGCGGCATTGAGGTGGTGCACGACGGTCAGGTTCTGCGCCGCGTACAGGCCTTCGGTCTCGCCATCGAGGATGCCGGCTTCGACCAGCAGCTGCTCGGCGTGCTCCATGCCCGCTTCGGACAGGTGCACCTGCTTGCCCTTCTCGTCGACCCAGAAATCGCCCTCGCCGTCTTCCGCTTCCTGCTTGACCAGGTTCGGCACGACGCGGTTGACGCGGATGTACAGCTCCGGGGAGTCATCGGCCGGGCCGGAGATGATCAGCGGGGTACGCGCTTCGTCGATCAGGATGGAGTCGACTTCGTCGACGATGGCGTAGTGCAGGCCGCGCTGGTAGCGGTCGGCCTTGGACAGCGCCATGTTGTCGCGCAGGTAGTCGAAACCGAATTCGTTGTTGGTGCCGTAGGTGATGTCGGCGGCATAGGCTTCGCGCTTGTCGCTGTGCGGCATGCCCGGGTAGACCACGCCCACGCTCAGGCCCAGCCAGTTGTACAGCTTGCCCATCTGCGCGGCGTCGCGGCGCGCCAGGTAGTCGTTAACGGTGACCACGTGCACGCCCTTGCCTTCCAGCGCGTTGAGGTACACCGGCAGGGTCGCCACCAGGGTCTTGCCTTCACCGGTGCGCATTTCTGCGATCTTGCCCAGGTGAAGCACCATGCCGCCGATCAGCTGCACGTCGTAGTGGCGCATGCCCAGCACGCGGCGGCCGGCTTCGCGGCAGACCGCGAAGGCTTCCGGCAGCACCTTGTCCAGGGCTTCACCGTCGGCGATGCGCTGCTTGAACTCCGGCGTCTTGGCCTGAAGCTGCTCGTCGGAAAGCTTCTCGATCTCCGGCTCCAGCGCATTGATCTTGGCGACGATGCGGTTGAGCTGGCGCAGCTGTCGTTCGTTACGACTGCCAAATACGCGGGTAAGCAGGCTGTTGATCATTGAAGGAACCGGGTTGGATGGACACGACGCCCGGCCTCCCCCTTGGGATCCGTCCGCCGCAAACGAAACAGGGCGCCTGGCGCCCTGTCGATGGCAACACCCATTGTAGCTTGGGACGGGCGGCTGAGGTTTCAAGCGCCGATCCGGTCGCGATCGCCCCGGATTCGGCAAACCGGTAGCGCCGGGCCATGCCCGGCGTTGGAATCAACCGCGGCTGACCCGCCCGACCGGCGTGTTGCCGCCGTCGCCGAGGAACTTGCGCGGGTTGACCACGTTGCCGTTCTCCCACACCTCGAAGTGCACGTGGGCGCCGGTCGAACGGCCGGTGGAACCGGCCTTGGCCACTTCCTGGCCCGCACGGACCAGGTCACCGGCCTTCACCACCAGGCGCGAATTGTGCGCGTAGCGGGTGACGTAGCCATTACCGTGGTCGACGTCGACCACGTTGCCGTAGCCGCCCTTCACACCGGCGAAGCTGACCACGCCCTCGGCCACGGCCATCACCGGGTCACCGACCTTGGCGTGGAAGTCCATGCCCTTGTGGGTGGCGGCACCGCGGCCGAACGGGTCGGCGCGGGTGCCGAAGCCGGAGGTCACGTAGCTGTTGCGGATCGGCATGCGCGAGGGCACGGCGTTCTGCTGCAGCTGGTGGTCGAACATCAGCGATTCCATCACCGACAGCTGGCGGCCTGAAGCAGCGAAGCGCTGCTCCAGCACCTGTAAGTCGGCGTTGACGTCCTTGACCGGGATGTCGCTGGTCGGGCCGCCGGCATCGCCATCACCGAGGCCAGGGGTCTCGTTGAAGTCGAATTCGCCGTCTTCCAGCTTGCCCATCTGGGTCAGCCGTTCGCCCAGGGCGTTCAGGCGGGTGGCCTGCGCCTGCAGCTCGCCGAGGCGGGCCGCCAGTGCGTTGACCTGGGTCTGCGCATCGCGCTTGACCTTGGCCAGTTCCGCATCCTGGCGCTCGACCTTGGCCTGCAGCCGGGAATCATTCAGCGCGCTGGCGCCAATGCCGCCAGCAAGGCCGATAATGCAGCCTACCCCGAGCACGCTGCCCAGCAGGGCGCGGGGGCGGTCCTCGAAATAGAACCGCAAACGCGTGATCGGCGACGATTTGGCCTGTCCTTCACGCGTTTTGATTACGATCTTTTTGAATGCCATCAAGTGAGTTTTCATGTCTGAGCCGAAATCCAGCGTTCGCCCCGCGTCAGTGCCGAAGCCGGCGCTGGATGCGGTGATGGCGGACAAAAGCGGGAACCCGCTGCGGCGTGCCTTGTGGCTCGACGCGCTGGACCGTCAGTTGCGCCCCCAGTTGCCGCCACCTCTGCGCAGCCGTTGCCGGCTGGCCAATGTGGACGGGGAACACCTCGTTTTTCTCGTCGAGTCCCCGGTCTGGCATGCCAAGTTGCGGCTTGCCGAGGCCCAGTTGCTCGACGCGGCCCGTTCCATCGGGCTGAAGGCCACCAGGGTGACCATCAAGACTGCGTCCACCACTCCCTCACGCTCCCCAGCGATCGACAACCGGAATGGCCCCCACGCAGTTTCAGCCGCCACGCACAAAGGGCTACGCGACGCCTTGGCTTGCCTGCAGGACGTTCCTTCGAAGCCGAAGAAGCGGTCCTGACGACAACGGAGCATCCGGCTCCGCTCCCCGTCGCGCGTGTCACCACGGCGTGAAACATTTCGGGGGCCGGGTCGCATCCTAGCTGCCATCCGGGGGCCTGTCGTTAGATTGTTGTTAAAACCGCGTTAAATTCAGGCTTCCGATCCAACAGGTTCACAAAACCGTGACCTCGAACCGGCCTTGATGGCCGTCAAGCATGCTGAATGCGATGTGGGTTGCGGAAATGACAACGCCGCCCTTCCGGGCGGCGCTTTTGTCTTTAAATTCAACAACCTGCAGGAATCAGGCGTAGGCCGGCGTGGCGTATTCGACCGGATCCGGCGTGGCCGGCGAGTCGAAGCTGACCCATTCCCAGGCGGTGGCGTCGGCCATCAGTGCCCGCACCAGCTTGTTGTTGAGCGCATGGCCGGACTTGAAGCCCTCGTAGGCGCCCAGCACCTGGCCACCGGCCAGATAGAGGTCGCCGATCGCGTCGAGGATCTTGTGGCGCACGAATTCGTCGGCGTAGCGCAGGCCGTCTTCGTTGAGCACGCGGAACTCGTCCAGCACGATGGCGTTGTCCATCGAACCGCCCAGGCCCAGGTTGCGCTCGCGCATGTATTCCAGGTCGCGCATGAAGCCGAAGGTGCGCGCGCGGGAGATTTCCTTGGTGTAGGCCAGCGTCGAGAACTCGATTTCCTGGCGCGACTGCTTGGCCGGGATCATCGGGTGGTCGAACTGGATGGTGAAGCCCAGCTTGTAGCCCTCGTACGGGGTGAAGCGGGCCACCTTGTCGCCCTCGGTCACTTCCACGGTCTTCAGCACGCGGATGAAGCGCTTGGGCGCATCCTGTTCCACGATGCCCGCCGACTGCAGCAGGAACACGAACGGGCCGGCCGAACCGTCCATGATCGGCAGCTCGGCCGAGGACAGTTCGACGATGATGTTGTCAACGCCCAGGCCGGCCAGCGCCGACATCAGGTGTTCGACGGTCTGGATCTTGGCGTCGTTGCAGGTCAGGCCGGTGCACAGGGTCACTTCGGTGACCAGCTCGGCCTTGGCCGGCACTTCCACCACCGGGTCCAGGTCCACGCGGCGGAACACGATGCCATGGTTGACCGGTGCCGGGCGCAGGGTCATGTAGACCTTGTCACCGCTGTGCAGGCCAACGCCGGTGGCGCGGATCGTGTTCTTGAGGGTGCGTTGCTGGATCATGGGGGATGGACCGGAAGTGACACATTAGATTAACACGCAAGGTCCCCTACCCCGGCTGAAAGGCAGGCAGGACACACCGGCGCGCCAATGGGACGCACATGAAGCAGGGCGGCCGGGCCCATCCTGGCCCGGCGCCCGCGTTTTCAGGACATGGTGGCGCAACCCGGGGAGGACAACCCCGGGCCGCCCCGCTTAGTCCGCCTGGCGGCGCAGGAACGCCGGGATGTCCAGGTAATCGTTGGGCAGTTCAGCGGCCGCCGGAGCCGAGGCGGCCGGAGCCGACGGCGCAGAAGCGGAAGCGGTGTCGCTGCTGGCACGACGCAGGCCCAGGCCCATGCCGCCCACGGCCTTGGACACGGCGTCGCCGCCGTTGTCGAAGTCGCCGAACTCCGGCTGGCCGGTGGTGGCGTTGCGGACCAGCTTGATCGGCGCACGCTCGCCCGGACGCTGGGTCTTGCTGGCCGACACGCGGTTCAGGCCGGTGGCAACCACGGTCACGCGCACTTCGTCCTGCATGTCCGGGTCGAGCACGGTGCCGACCACCACGGTGGCGTCTTCCGAAGCGAAGCCGTCAATGGTGCGGCCGATCTCGTCGAACTCGGCCATGGTGAAGTCCGCACCGGCGGTGATGTTGACCAGGATGCCGTTGGCACCGGCCAGGTTCACGTCGTCCAGCAGCGGGTTCTGGATCGCCGACTCGGCGGCGGCCTGGGCGCGGTCATCGCCACGGGCGGTGCCGGTACCCATCATCGCCAGGCCCATTTCGGACATGACGGTGCGCACGTCGGCGAAGTCGACGTTGATCAGGCCCGGACGCACGATCAGGTCGGCGATGCCCTGCACGGCGCCCTGCAGCACGTCGTTGGCGGCGCGGAAGGCCTGGATCATGGTCGCGTTGCGGCCCAGCACGGTGATCAGCTTCTCGTTCGGGATGGTGATCAGCGAGTCGCAGTGCTGGCTCAGTTCCTCGATGCCCTTCAGCGCCACCTGCATGCGGCGACGGCCTTCGAACGGGAACGGCTTGGTGACCACGGCCACGGTCAGGATGCCCATTTCCTTGGCCAGCTGCGCCACCACCGGTGCAGCGCCGGTGCCGGTGCCGCCGCCCATGCCGGCGGTGATGAACACCATGTCCGCACCCTGCAGGGCGTCCATGATGCGCTCACGGTCTTCCAGCGCGGCCTGGCGGCCGACTTCCGGGTTCGCGCCTGCGCCCAGGCCCTTGGTCACGTTGGTACCCAGCTGCAGCTGCAGCTTGGCACCGCAATTCTTGATGGCCTGCGAGTCGGTGTTGGCGGTGATGAATTCCACGCCATCCACTGCCGAGTTGACCATGTGCGCCACGGCATTGCCGCCGCCGCCGCCCACGCCAACCACCTTGATCACCGCATTGGGTGCCATCTTTTCGATCAGTTCAAAATGCGCCATGTCCGTGTCCTCGTTGTATCCGCTTTGGCTGGCATGGGCATTCGGGCGTCCTGCCGTCCTGCTGCATGCCGACGTTGCGGCTGTGTGGGTTGTGTGTTGCCGGTGTTGCGTTGTGATGCGGGTACTGCGGGTACTGCGACCGGGCCAGGCCCGGTATTACGGGTTCCGCGTCAGAACTCGCCGCGGAACCAGGTCTTGAGTTTCTTGAACATGCTTCCGGCGCGCCCGGTCGGCAGCGACGGCCGCCGCGGGTGCTCGATCTGGCTGCCCATCAGCAGCAGGCCCACGCCGGTGGCGTGCACCGGGTTGCCCACCACTTCGCCCAGCCCGGTGACGTGCTGCGGAATGCCCACGCGCACCGGCATCTGCAGCATTTCCTCGGCCAGCTCGACCACGCCTTCCATCTTCGACGCGCCACCGGTCAGCACCATGCCGGCGCGCACCAGTTCCTCGAAGCCGGAGCGGCGCAGTTCGGCCTGCACCATCTCGAAGATTTCCTCGTAACGGCCCTGCACCGCCTGCGCCAGCGAATGGCGCGGCATGCGGCGCGGCGGACGGTCGCCCACCGACGGCACCTGGATGCTTTCCTCGGCGGTGGCCAGCTGGGCCAGGGCGCAGGCGTAGCGCACCTTGATCTGCTCGGCTTCCGGGGTCGGCGTACGCAGCATGTGCGCGATGTCGTTGGTCACGTGGTCGCCAGCGATCGGCAGCGACGCGGTGTGGCAGATCGCGCCCTGCACGAACACGGCGATATCGGTGGTGCCGGCGCCCATGTCGACCAGCACCACGCCCAGCTCGCGCTCGTCGGCGGTCAGCACGGCCACGCTGGAGGCCAGCGACGACAGCACCAGGTCATCCACCTGCAGGCCGCAGCGCTGCACGCACTTGCTGATGTTGGCCGCGGCCGACTGCGCGCACACCACCAGGTGCGCGTGCACCTCCAGGCGCACGCCGGTCATGCCGACCGGGTTGCGGATGCCTTCCTGCGAATCGTCCAGCACGTACTCGCGCGGAATCGCATGCAGGATCTTCTGGTCAGCCGGGATCGCCACCGCCTTGGCCGCATCGAGCACGCGATCCAGGTCGCCCCAGGTCACTTCCCCGTCGCGGATCGGCACGATGCCCGGCGAGTTCTTGCACTGCACGTGGTTGCCGGAGATCGAGGCGTACACCGAGCGGATCTCGCAGCCGGCCATCAGCTCGGCTTCTTCCACCGCGCGCTGGATCGACTGCACGGTCGATTCGATGTCCACCACCACGCCGCGCTTCAAACCGCGCGACTCGTGCGAGCCGATGCCGATCACTTCGATCGGGTTGCCCGGCGAATACTCGCCCACCAGCGCCACCACCTTGGAGGTGCCGATGTCCAGGCCAACGATCAGCGATTTGTCACCCTTGCGATTCATGTCCTTTCCTGCGTCCTGCTGGCCGGGGTCGCCGGCGTTTTCGCCGGTGTGGCCGGGGTACCCCAGCTCAGCGTGAAACCATTGGTGTAACGGAGGTCGGCGCGCTCGATCGGCGCGTCCTGGCGGTTCAACTGCGGCAGCACCTTGACGAAGCGCTGCATGCGCGAGCGCGCGTCGTCACGGCCCACCACCACTTCGGTGCCGTTGCTCAGCACCAGCGACCAGCTGCCGCGTGCATCCATCGTCACCCGGCGCACATCGACGCCGGCCGGTGCGAACAATGCACGCGAGTCGCTGTACAGCTTCATCACTTCTTCGGTCTGGCTGTCCGGACCGTCCAGTTCGGGCAGCGCCAGGTCGGCCAGCTTCTTCGGCGTGGGGAATAGCTTGCCCTGCTCGGAGACCAGGCGATCGTTGCCCCAGCGCGCGAATGGCTTGTGCTCGACCAGGGTCACTTCCAGCACATCCGGCCACTGCTTGCGTACCCGCGCGCTTTCCACCCACGGCAGCTTTTCCAGAGCGTCCTGGGCATCCTGCAGCTTGACCGCGAAGAACCCGGCGCGCGCATACGGCAGCAGCACCTGCTGCAGCTGTTCGGCCGGTACACGCTTGAACTCACCATGCACGCGCAACTTCGCCAGCGGCCAGCGCTCAGCACCGACCCAGCCATTGACCACGGCCACCACCGGCAGTGCAACCACCGACAGCGCCAACAGCCAGACGAAGATGCGCAGCACCGCGTTCATGCGTGCGGGGCCTCCAGGGTCTGTTCCAGCACGCGCCACACCAGCTCTTCGAAGCTGATGCCGGCCTGGCCGGCCGCCTTGGGTACCAGCGAATGGCTGGTCATGCCCGGCGCGGTGTTCACTTCCAGCAGGAAGAAACGGCCGCTGCTGCGATCACGCATGACATCCACGCGGCCCCAGCCACGGCAACCGGCAGCGCGGAACGCAGCCAGCGCGATGCGGCGGATTTCTTCTTCGTCGCCACCGTCCAGGCCTGGGCACAGGTACTGGGTGTCCTCGGCGATGTACTTGGCGTTGTAGTCGTACCACTGGCCCTTGGGCACGATGCGGATCGACGGCAGCGCGACGTCACCGAGAATGGCCACGGTCAGTTCGTCGCCGACCACCATCTGCTCCATCAGCAGCTGGCCGTCGTAGCGCGCGGCCAGCGCCACCGCCTCATCCAGGCCGGCATCATCGGTCACCCGGCTGATGCCCACGCTTGAACCTTCGTTGGCCGGCTTCACCACCACCGGCAGGCCCAGTTCGGCCGCCAGCGCATGCACGTTGGACGCATCGACCTTCCGGTACTGCGGGGTCGGCAGGCCCAGCGACAGCCACACCTGCTTGGTGCGGATCTTGTCCATGCTCAGCGCCGAACCCAGCACGTCCGAGCCGGTATACGGCACGCCGAAGGCGTCCATCAGGCCCTGCACGATGCCGTCCTCACCACCACCGTTGTGGCCGTGCAGGATGTTGAACACACGGTCGATGCCGCCGGCGGCCAGCGCCTTGGCCAGCGCCGGAATGCCGTCGACCGCGAACGCATCGACACCGCGCGACTGCAGCGCCTCCAGTACATTGCGGCCGGAGTCCAGCGACACTTCACGTTCGCTGGAACTGCCGCCCAGCAGCACGGCGACGCGGCCGAACCCGGCCGGGTCGGTCACGCGCAGCGGCGGGAAGGTCAGCGTGTTCACGCCTCGCCCTCCCCCTTGAAGCCTTCCACGGCGATATGGGTGGCCACGGCGCCAATATCGCCCGCCCCCATCATCAGCAGAAGGTCACCGTCCTGCAGCACATCCGGCAGCACGCTGGCCAGTTCGGCAGCCTTGCCCACCACCACCGGCTCGCTGCGGCCGCGCGCACGGATGGCACGGGCCAGCGCGTGCGAATCGGCACCGGCAATCGGCTCTTCACCGGCCGGGTAGACCTCGCTCAGCACCAGCGCATCGACGCTGGACAGCACGGCGGCGAACTTGTCGAACTGGTCGCGGGTACGGCTGTAGCGGTGCGGCTGGAAGGCCACCACCAGGCGCTTGTCGGCCCAGCCACCACGGGCGGCGGCGAACACCGCTTCCAGCTCGCTCGGGTGATGACCGTAGTCATCGATGATGCGGACCTTGGCACCACTGGCGGTGGTCACTTCGCCCAGATCGTTGAAGCGACGGCCGACACCGGCAAATGCTTCCAGCGCGCGGGCGATGGCATCCGGGGCCACGCCCAGCTGCCAGCCCACTGCGGCGGCGGCCAGTGCGTTCAGCACGTTGTGCTTGCCCGGCAGTGCCAGCACCACTTCCTGGCTGGTGCCCTGCGGCAGGCGCAGGGTGAAGCGCATGCGCGAACCTTCCTGCACCACGTTCTCGGCGCGCACGTCGGCCTGCGGGCTCATGCCGTAGCTCATCACGTGGCGCGGGGTCTTGGCAGCCAGCGCAGCCACTTCCGGGTCGTCGATGCACAGCACCGCCAGGCCGTAGAACGGCAGGCGCTGCAGGAACTCGGCGAACGCCGCCTGCACGCGGGCAAAATCGTTGCCGTAGTTTTCCAGGTGGTCCGCATCGATGTTGGTGATGATCGACATCAGCGGGTTCAGACGCAGGAAGCTGCCATCGCTTTCGTCGGCCTCGGCCACCAGCCACTGGCCACCACCCAGCTTTGCGTTGGCACCGGCAGCCAGCAGCTGGCCACCGATCACGAAGGTCGGGTCCAGGCCGCCTTCGCTCAGCACGGCGGCGGTCAGGCTGGTGGTGGTGGTCTTGCCGTGGGTGCCGGCCACCGCGATGCCGCGGCGGAAGCGCATCAGTTCGGCCAGCATCGCCGCACGCGGCATGATCGGAATGCGCTGGCTGCGCGCTTCCATCAGCTCCGGGTTGTCTTCGCGGATGGCGCTGGACACCACCACGCAGTCGGTGCCCAGCACGTTGGCTGCCGAGTGGCCGCGCATGATGCGCGCGCCGAGGCTGGCCAGGCGGCGGGTGGCGCCGTTGTCGGCGTTGTCCGAGCCGGACACTTCATAGCCCAGTGTCAGCATCACTTCGGCGATTCCGCTCATGCCGGTGCCGCCGATGCCGACGAAATGCACGCGCGGGAACGCGCGCACCAGGTCGTTGGTGTCGTGCAGGCGGCGGATCATGCGCGGCCTCGCGCAGGGCAGGCGCGGTGGCATGCCTTCTTCATACAGCTTCCTCGAGAATGATATCGGCGATGCGCTCGGCGGCATCGACCTTGGCCAGGGCACACGCGGCTTGCGCCATCTGCATGCGGCGGGCGGGATTTTCGGACAGATCGCGCAGCAGTGCGGCAATGCCGTCGGCCAGCGTTCCGTCCTGCTTCAGCAACACCGCCGCGCCGCGCTCGACCAGGTACTCCGCATTGCGGGTCTGGTGATCGTCGACGGCAGCGGGGAATGGCACCAGCACACTGCCGACACCGACCGCGCACAGCTCGGCCAGGGTCGACGCGCCAGCGCGGCATACGACCAGATCGGCCCAGGCGAACGCCTCGGCCATATCGGCGATGAACGGGGTGATTTCCGCCTGCACGCCGGCCTTGGCATACGCCTCGACCGCTTCGGCGTGCAGCTTCTCACCGCTCTGGTGGCGCACCTGCACCGGCACCGCGGCACCCAGCGCAGCGATGGCCTGCGGCACGCCGGTATTGAGCGCACGTGCACCCTGGCTGCCACCCACCACCAGCACGCGCAGCGGGCCTTGGCGGTCGGCGAAGCGCTGTTCCGGCGGTGCGATGGCGGCGATTTCCGCACGCACCGGATTGCCGACGAACTCTTCGCGCGCGGCGAAGGTGCCCGGGAAACCGGTCAGCAGGCGGCGCGCATAGCGCGACAGGATGCGATTGGTCAGGCCCGGTGCGCGGTTCTGCTCATGCACGATCAACGGCAGGCCATGCAGGCGCGTGGCCATGCCACCGGGGCCGGAGGCAAAGCCACCGAAGGCCACCACTGCACGCGGCTGGCGCTTGCGGATGATCATGCCGGCCGCACGCAGCGCACGCATCAGCCGCCACGGCGCAGCCAGCAACGCCAGCTTGCCCTTGCCGCGCAGGCCGGTGATGGTCAGCGTGTCGATCGCGATGTCGTGCTGCGGCACCAGGCGGGTTTCCATCGCGCCTTCGGCGCCCATCCAGGTAACCGGCACGCCACGCTCGCGCAGCACGCGGGCCACGGCCAGGCCGGGGAAGATATGACCGCCGGTACCACCGGCCAGGATCATCACCGGGCGGGCGTTGGAAGCGCTGCTCATGACAGCCTCCCGAAGGTCGGTTCGATGCGCGACTGCAGGCGGCTGGTGCCACGCGCAGCGTTCGGCGCAGCGGCCGCCACCGGCTCGGCGCTCATCGGTACGCTGGCGGCCACCGGCGCGGCCGGCTCGTCGCTCGGCTCGGCAGCAACGTCTTCGGCGCCACCGATGCGCACCGCCTGGCGGCGCTCGGCGCGCTTGAGTTCATAGGACACGCGCAGCAGCAGGCCCATCGCCACGCAGGTCATCAGCACCGACGAGCCGCCGGAGGAGATCAGCGGCAGGGTCAGCCCCTTGGTCGGCAGGATGCCCAGGTTCACGCCGATCGAGACGAAGGTCTGCATGCTGATCCACAGGCCGATGCCGAAGGCGATGTAGCCGGAGAAGTGGCGCTTCATTTCCACGCAGCGCATGCCCAGCCAGAAGGTGCGGCCGACCAGCAGCGCGTACAGGGCCACGATCACGCAGGTACCCAGGAAGCCGAATTCCTCGGCGGTGACCGAGAAGATGAAGTCGGTGTGCGCTTCGGGCAGGTAGTACAGCTTCTGCACCGAATTGCCCAGGCCGACGCCGGTCCACTCGCCACGGCCCACGGCCATCAGTGCGTTGGACAGCTGGTAGCCGTCGCCCTGCTGGTCGGCCCACGGGTCCAGGAAGGAAGTGATGCGGCGCATGCGGTACGGCTCGATGATCGCCAGCGCGCTCATGCCGACCAGGCCGATGATCACCGGCATCGACATGCGCGGCATGTTCACGCCGCCCAGCACCAGCATGCCGGCGGTGATCGCCAGCAGCAGGGTCGAGGAACCGAAGTCCGGCTGCAGTAGCAACAGCACCACCAGGGCACCGGCCACGCCCAGCGGCTTGAGCATTGCCGGCCAGGTCGCATTGACCTCGTCGCGGAAACGCACCAGGTAGCTGGACAGCCAGACGATGTAGAGCACTTTCACCGCTTCAACCGTCTGGAACTTGGAGATGCCCAGGTTGATCCAGCGGCGCGCACCGTTGACCGTACTGCCCAGGCCCGGCGTGAACACTGCCAGCAGCAGCACGAAGCAGCCCAGCAGCAGCATCTGGTTGTACTGTTCGATGGACTTCAGTTCGGTGCGGGCGGCGATGACCGCCAGCACGATACCGACCGCCAGGAAGATCAGGTGGCGGTTGAGGTAGTAGAACGGACTGCTCATCAGTGCGATCGAGCTGGACGCCACCATCACCACGCCCACGCCGGTGAGCGCGATGATCGCGCCCAGCAGCCACTTGTCGTAGCTGCCTTCGATGGCTTCAAGGCGTGTTGCCTGGCGGGACAGGTCGTTCATCTCAGCGCACCTTCAACGTGGCCAGGCCGATCAGCACGAGCACGACGGAGATGATCCAGAAGCGCACGATCACGCGCGGCTCCGGCCAGCCCTTCAGTTCGAAATGGTGGTGGATCGGCGCCATGCGGAACACGCGCTTGCCGGTCAGCTTGAACGAGGCGACCTGGATCATCACCGACAGCGTTTCGATGACGAACACGCCGCCCATGATCACCAGCACCAGTTCCTGGCGGGTGATCACCGCGATCGTGCCCAGCACCGCGCCCAGCGCCAGCGCACCGATGTCGCCCATGAACACCATGGCCGGATAGGTGTTGAACCACAGGAAGCCGAGGCCGGCGCCGGCAATGGCCGCGCAGATGATCACCAGCTCGCCTGCGCCCGGAATCTGCGGGATCTGCAGGTAGTTGGCGAACACCACGTTGCCCGACGCGTAGGCGAACACGCCCAGCGCGCAGGCCACCAGCACGGTCGGCATGATCGCCAGGCCGTCCAGGCCGTCGGTCAGGTTCACCGCATTGGAGAAACCGACGATCCAGAAGTAGGCGATAGCCACGAAGCCGATGCCGGCCAGCGGCAGCGCGATCGACTTGAACATCGGGATGTAGAAGGTCAGCGCCGCCGGCACGTCGGCCGTGTAGAACAGGAACAGGCCCGCAGCCAGGCCGAAGATCGACTGCAGCAGGTACTTCCAGCGCGACTTCAGGCCGTTCGGGTCACGGCGGACGATCTTGATCCAGTCGTCATACCAGCCGATGGCGCCGAAGCACAGCATCACGGCCAGCACCAGCCACACGTAGCGGTTGCGCAGGTCGGCCCACATCAGCACCGACAGGGTGATGGTGAGCAGGATCAGCGAACCGCCCATGGTCGGCGTACCGGCCTTGGAGAAATGGGTCTGCGGACCGTCCTTGCGGATCGGCTGGCCGCCCTTGAACTGGGCAAGCTTGCGGATCATCGCAGGGCCGAGCCACAGCGACAGGAACAGCGCCGTCAACGCGGCAAGGATGGCGCGGAACGTCTGGTAGTTGAACAGCCCGAACAGGCTCTCCAACTGCTGCAACCATCGAGCCAGTTCATACAACATGCGGGGATTCCTCTCCTTGCGCCAGCAGCGCTTTGACGATCAGGTCCATGGCACTGCCACGGGAACCCTTGACCAGGCAGCGCACACCAGCGTGCAACTCATCCTGCAGCGCCTGTGACAGCGCACCATGGGTAGCGAAATGACGGCCACCTTCACCGAAGGCGGTAGCGGCAGCGGCGCTGAGCGGACCCAGCGCATACAGCCGCTTCAGGCCAGCAGCGCGTGCGCGGATACCAGCCTGCGCATGCAGCGCCTCGGCGTCCGGGCCCAGTTCGCGCATGTCGCCCAGCACCAGCCAGCCCTCTTCCGGGGCGGCGGCCAGGGCATCGATGGCCGCAGCCAGCGAGCCGGGATTGGCGTTGTAGCTGTCATCCACCAGCACCGCACCGTTGCGCAGCTGATGGGCGATCTGGCGGCCCGGCACCGGCTGCGCTTCGGCCAGGCCGGCAGCGATCAGCGCCAGGTCGACGCCCGCGGCCAGCGCCAGGCTGGCGGCGGCCAGTGCATTGCTGACGTTGTGGCGACCCGGCAGGCCAAGCACCACGCGGGCTTCGCCGGCTGGCGAAACCAGGGTGAACTGGCTGCCCTGCGCGCCGGCGCGGATGTCGCGCGCGGTCACGTCGGCGGTATGTTCCAGGCCGTAGCGCAGCACGCGGCAACGCGGCGGGGTGCCGACGAAATGCTGTTCGAACCAGCGGCCGTAGGCATCGTCGGCGTTGATCACCGCCACGCCATCGGCCGGCAGTGCGGCATAGATCGCGCCCTTGGTCACCGCCACGCCGAGCAGGCTGCCCATGCGTTCCAGGTGTGCCGGGGCGATGTTGTTGACCAGCGCATAGCGCGGGCGGGCGATGTCGGTCAGGTAGGCGATGTCGCCCGGCTTGCCGGCGCCCATCTCGTAGACGGCGTAGTCGGCATCTTCCGGCGCATCGATCACCGCCAGCGGCAGGCCGATCTCGTTGTTGCGGTTGCCCGGGTTGGCGTAGACCACCTTGTGCGCGTGCTGTGCCACCTGCTGCAGGATCGACAGCAGCAGGCTCTTCACGCTGGTCTTGCCGTTGCTGCCGGTGATCGCGAACACCTCGGTGCCGCGGTCACGCTGCATGCCGGTGGCGATCTTCGCCAGCGCCAGCTCGCTGTCGGCCACCAGCACCTGCGGCAGTTCGATCGGCAGCAGGCGCTCGACCAGCAGCGCGCTGGCACCACGCGCCAGCGCGTCGGCAGCGAAATCATGGCCATCGAAACGTTCGCCACGCAGCGCCACGTACAGGCTGCCCGGGCCAAGGTTGCGGGTGTCATGGCTGACCGCATCGATCGCCACGTCGTCGCCGTGGATCTCGCCGCCAGCCCAATGTGCGATCAGCGAAAGCAGGGTGCGCTTCATGCGATGCCCTCCCCGGCCTGTGCGGCTAGAACACCGGCCTTGGCAGCCAACGCAGCGGCGGCCACTTCGGTGTCGTCGAAGTCATGGCGTACGCCATTCACTTCCTGGTACGGCTCGTGGCCCTTGCCGGCAATCAGGATGATGTCGCCGGCACCGGCGCGCTTCACCGCCAGGCCGATCGCACGCGCGCGGCTGCGCTGCACGGTCACGGCATCGGCGTTCTGGAAGCCGGCCAGAATGTCGGCCACGATCACGTCGCCGTCCTCGCCACGTGGGTTGTCGTCAGTGACGATGACCTGGTTGGCCAGGCGCTCGGCGATCGCGGCCATCTGCGGACGCTTGCCGGTATCACGCTCGCCACCGCAGCCGAACACGCAGAACAGCGTGCCCTGCAGATGGCCGTGCAGGCTGTCCAGCGCCTGTTCCAGCGCGTCCGGGGTATGTGCGTAATCGACCACCACGGTCGGCAGGCCGTCTTCGCCGCCGAGGCGGTTCATGCGGCCGCGGATCGGCTGCAGCGCCGACAGCACCTCGGCGATGCGCGGCAGCGGCTGGCCCTGCGCATGCAGGGTACCGGCCACGGCCAGCAGGTTGTCCACGTTGAAGCGGCCCAGCAGCGGCGACTGCACCGCCGCACGCTGGCCGTCGATGACCAGTTCGAACGCAATGCCACGGCCATCCAGCTGCAGCGCCTCGGCGCGCACGCTGGCCTCGCTGGCACCGCGCGAGCTCAGGCCGATCGGCTGCACGCCCGCCGGCAGATCGGCGAACAGCTGGCGGCCGAAGGCGTCGTCCAGATTGATCACCGCCGCCTTCAGGCCCGGACGATGGAACAGCCGCGCCTTGGCCGCGCCGTAACTGGCCATGTCGCCGTGGTAATCCAGATGGTCGCGGGTGAGGTTGGTGAACACCGCCACGTCGTAGTGCACGGCATCCACGCGGCCCTGGTCCAGCGCGTGCGAGCTGACTTCCATCGCCACCGCGCGCGCACCGGCGTCGCGCAGCTGCGCCAGCAGCGCATGCATCTGCAGCACCAGCGGCGTGGTGAAGCCCGTCGGTTCAACCGCACCATAAAGTCCGGCGCCCAGCGTGCCGATACTGCCACTGGGCGTACCGAGCAGGTGCCAGGCCTGGGCCAGCAGCTGCACGGTGGAGGTCTTGCCGTTGGTGCCGGTCACGCCAACCATCGCCATCGCCCGCGACGGTGCGCCATGGAACTGGTCGGCCATCGCGCCCATGCGCGCGCGCAGGCCCGGCACCGCAATCGCATCGGCCGGGGCCGGCAGCTCGGCAGGCGCCGGCGGTTCGAACAGGATGACGCCAGCACCGGCCGCACGGGCCTGCTCGACAAAGCCCAAGCCATGCGCGCCGAAACCGGCGATGGCGACGAAGGCATTGCCGGGGCGCACGGCGCGGCTGTCCAGCACCAGGCCGGTCAGAACGGGATCATGGCCCGCCAGGGCCACGTCCGGAAGCAACTGCGAAAGCAACATCGAAGGACTCATTGCGTGCCTCCCGTAGCGGGCGGCGTCTGGGCATGCGCGCTGGGCAGCGCAGCATCGAATTCAGCGGCGGCATCGGCCGGCAGCGCGGCCTCGGCCGGCGGCGCGGGCAGGATCGAGGCCGAGTGGCCGACCTTGCCGGACTGTTGTGCGGCCAGCCACGACTGCAGGTCGTCCAGCGGCACGTCCATCAGGCGCAGGGTGCCTTCCATCACGTTGTGGTAGACCGGCGCCGACACTAGGCCGCCGTAGAACTTGCCGGCCTGCGGGTCGTTGATGACGATGACGGTGGCGAAGCGCGGGTTGGTGGCCGGCACCACGCCGGCGAACAGCGCGTTGTAATGGCCGCGCTCGTAACCGCCGGGGCCGGTCTTGCGCGCGGTACCGGTCTTGCCGGCCACGCGGTAACCCAGCACCGCTGCCTGCTTGGCGCCGCCCTGGGTAACCACCGTTTCCATCATCGCCACCACCTGCCTGGCGACGTTCTCGTCGATGATCTGATGCGCTTCGTTGCGCTGGCCCTTGACGAAGGTCGGCGCGATCAACTTGCCGCCATTGGCCAGCGCCGAGTAGGCGGTGGCGATCTGCAGCGGCGTCACGTTCAGGCCGTAGCCGTAGGACATGGTGGTCTTGGTGGCACCGTCCCAGTTGGCCGGGCGCCGCACCACGCCACCGGATTCACCCGGGAAGCCGCTGTGCGGCACCGAGCCGTAGCCGAAGCGGCGCACGCCGTCATAGAACACCTGGTCCGGCATCTTTGCCGCAACCTTGGCCGCGCCGATGTTGGAACTGCGGGTGATCACGCCGGTCACGTTCAGCACGCCGTTGTTGCGCGGCACGTCGCGGATGGTGAAGCGGGCTACCTGCATGTAACCCGGGTTGGTGTCGATGATGGTGTCCTTGGTCACCGCACCGGCCTGCAGCGCGGTGGCGATGGTCAACGGCTTCATCGTCGAACCCGGCTCGACCAGGTCGGTCACTGCACGGTTGCGGCGCGCATCGGGCAGCGCGCCGGTCAGCGAATTCGGGTTGTAGGTCGGCAGGTTGACCATGGCCAGGATCTCGCCGGTGGTCACGTCCATGATCACCATCGAACCGCCAGCTGCCTTGTTGGCCACCAGCGCGTTGCGCAGTTCCTTGAAGGCCAGGTACTGGATGCGGCGGTCGATGCTGAGGGTCAGGTCCTTGCCCGGTTCGGCGGCGCGCAGCAGATCGCTTTCGACGGTCTCGCCCTTGCGGTTGCGGATCACCCGCTTGGCGCCGGCCTTGCCGCGCAGCCATTCGTCGAACGCCAGCTCCAGGCCTTCCTGGCCGCGGTCGTCGATGTTGGTGAAGCCCAGCACGTGCGCCATCGCCTCACCCTGCGGGTAGAACCGGCGGAACTCGCGCTGCGCGGCCACGCCCGGAATCTTCAGCGCGACCACCTTTTCTGCCTCGTCCGGATTGATCCGGCGACGCAGATACATGAACTCCTTGTCCGACTTCTGCGACAGGCGGCTGCTCAGCTCGTCCACCGACATGCCGACCGCCTGGGCCAGCTCCGGGATGCGCTCAGGCGAACGCAGCAGATCCTGCGGATTGACCCAGATCGAGGCGACCGGCGTGGATACCGCCAGCGGCTCGCCGTTGCGATCGGTGATCATGCCGCGCGAGGTCTTGATCGGCAGCTCGCGCAGGTAGCGGGCCTCGCCCTGGCGCTGGTAGAAGTCGCTGTTGATGATCTGCACGTAGGCGGCACGACCGACCAGCGACACCGAGCACAGGCCAAGCGCCAGCGCGACCCAGCGCAGGCGCTGGCGCAGGTTGAAGGCGTTGCGCGGGCGGTTGCGGCCGGTCTTGCTCATGGCCGCACCACCACGATGTCCCCGGCTTCGGGGAACTTCATGCCGAGCTTTTCGCGGGCGATGCGATCGACACGGTTGGCTTCGGCCAGCGTGGCCTGTTCCAGCTGCAGGCGGCCGAATTCCAGGTTGATGTCATCGCGCTTGCGTTCGGCGCGCGACAGCTCGATGAACGTCTGCCGATGACGGTGACGCACGAACACGACGCCGATCGCCGAGGCCACGGTCGAGGCCAACAGGATGATCAGCAGCAGCCGGCTCATGCGTCGGCCTCCCGCTTCTGGGCCACGCGCAGCACGGCGCTGCGGGCGCGCGGGTTGGCGGCCAGTTCCTCGTCGGTGGCCTTGATGGCACCGCCGATCAGGTCCAGCGTCGGCACGAACGCGACCGCCTCGGGCAGGCGGCGGTTGGCCGGCGGCGCCTTGGCCAGGCGGTTCATGTACTGCTTGACGATGCGGTCTTCCAGCGAATGGAAGCTGATCACCGCCAGGCGGCCACCGGGCTTGAGCCGCTCCACCGCCGCATCGAGGCCGGCTTCCAGATCGGCCAGCTCGCGGTTGATGTGGATGCGGATGGCCTGGAAGCTGCGCGTGGCCGGATGGATCTTGTCCTTGCCACGTGGCATCACCGAGGCGATCAGCTCGGCCAGCTCGGCAGTGCGGGTGAACGGCTGCTTCTCGCGGCGCGCCACAATGGCGCGCGCGATGCGGCGGCTCTGGCGTTCTTCGCCATAGGTCCACAGCACGTCAGCAATCTCGCGGTCTTCCACGCGGTTGATCCACTGCGCGGCGCTTTCACCGCTGTCCGGGTCCATGCGCATGTCCAGCGGGCCGTCCTTGCCGAAGCTGAAGCCACGTTCGGCCACGTCCAGCTGCGGCGACGACACACCCAGGTCGAACAGCACGCCGTCCAGGCCTTCGGCCGTCGCATCCCACTGCAGCAGCTGGGCGAAGCTGCCGCGGAAGATGGACACGCGCGGGTCCGGCGCGAAATCGCGCTCGGCAACGGCGATGGCTTCCGGATCCTTGTCCATGACCAGCAGGCGCCCCTCGGGACCGAGCTGGGTGAGCACGCCACGTGCATGACCGCCACGACCGAACGTGCCATCCAGATAACGTCCGTTTTCGATCACCCTCAGGCCTTCGATGACCTGGGTGTACAGGACCGGCAGGTGCACCGCCGGCGACTGCGACACCGGAAGGTGACCGGCCTGCGCTTCTGGGCGCATCCGGGCACCCCGGCTCACAACTTCAGGTCGAGCAACCCATCACCCAGATCCTCGTCAGACAACGTCTGCTGGATCAGGGCCCGATGCGCCTGCTCGCTCCACAATTCGAACTTGTCGCCCATACCGAGCAATACCGCCTTCTTCTCAATGCCCACCGCACCGCGGTGGCTGGCGGGGATGCTGATGCGACCGTTGCCGTCCAGCTCCAGATGGGCGGCCGAGCCGACCAGCTTCTGCTGCAACAGGCGCACGACGCGCTGGGTGTTGGGCTTGGACATGACGTCGTCGCGGACCCGCTCCCATTCCGACTCTGCATACAGCCACAGGCAGCCGGCTTCGAACGGGTTGTAGGTCAGCACGAGACGGTTGTTGCTGGCGCGCGCGACGAGGTCGCGGTAAGCGGTGGGAACCGCCATGCGCCCTTTATCGTCAACTGTGATGGCCGTCTCGCCCTGGAACACGACGCGTGCACCTATCCTTCGCCCGGTGAAACATTGAACCACGAAAACCCACAAAACACCCGGATTTCCCTCTGATGCCCACCTTAGCAGCGGCCGAAGGGTTGTCAACAACTTTTCAGCGGGGAAATCGCCAGCCGCATCAATGGCTTGCAACAACCTTTAGAGAATTGTTCAAGGCTTATCCACAAGTTGCTGATCCGTCTCAATTTTTGAGATTGAACGGAAGTTCAGGGCTGTGGACAGCGCGTGAAACATCGCCCGCGCATTCATCCGGAACCGGCCGGAAACGCCGCCGGACTGCGCAAACGATGCACAATGAGGCCATGTGCCTGCTCGCTCTTGGCTGGATGCACCACCCGCGCTGGCGGCTGGTGATGACCGGCAACCGTGATGAGTTCCACGCCCGCCCGACCGCGGCGCTGGCCCCCTGGCAAGATGAGACCTCCGTCATCGGGGGGCGCGACCTGCGCTCCGGCGGTGGCTGGGCCGGCGTCGGTGCCGGCGGCCGCATGGCCGTGGTCACCAATGTCCGTGATCCGCTGGCCGCACAGACCGGCCCGTCCCGCGGTGCACTGGTGGCCGACTTCCTGCGCGGCCGCGACCCGGCCGCCGTGCATATCGACCGGCTGGCCACCGTGGCGGGCGCATATGCGCCCTTCAACCTGCTGCTGGCCGATGGCGACAGCCTGGAGTACCTGGGCAACCACCCGGCCGAACGCCAGAGCCTGGGCCCCGGCGTGCACGGCATGTCCAACGGTGCACTGGACGCGCCGTGGCCGAAGACCCGGCGGCTGATGGCTGCGCTTTCCGCCTGGCTGGAGGAAGACGGGGTCAGATCCCTTTCCCAAGGGGAAAGGGATCTGACCCCGCTCTGGAACGCCCTCGCCGACGAACACCGCCCGGTCGACAGCGACCTGCCCGACACCGGCATCGGCCTGGAGCGCGAGCGCTGGCTGAGCCCGGCCTTCATCCGTGGCGACGACTACGGCACTCGCGCCAGCACGGTGCTGCTGATCGACGCCCATGGCCACGGCCAGATCCACGAGCGCCGCTTCGGCCCGCAGGGTGTCGCCCTCGGCCAGAGCCAGGTCGATTTCTGACCCTGTACCTGTTTTTTGTGTCTATAAATGTCTGCACGCACGCCACACGATGACCCGGCGCGGTCCTGCCGCGCGCCCCACCGATCCACAGGGAGTCATCGATGCGCCGTGTTCTTGTACTTGCCGCCACCCACCTGCTCGCCCTCGGCCTGGGCTTCGGCCTGGGCATCTACCTGCTGCCGATCCTGATCGCCCCCGACGACCCGCCGGTCGCGCAGGTGCAGGCGGCGATGGGCGACGCCCGTTACCACACCACCTTCCGCCGCGACCTCAAGGGCAGCGACGCCGTGCACTGGGCCGAAGGCAAGGTCAGCGTCAGCCCACGCCAGGTCGCCTTCGACGGCAAGATGGGCCCGGGGCCGGACTACAAGGTCTACCTGGTGCGCGACTTCGTCGACAACAAGTCCGACTTCCTGAAGATCAAGGCGCAGGCCCAGCGCATCGGCGAGGTAAAGACCTTCAACCGTTTCCTGGTCGACGTGCCTGAAAACGTCAACGTGGACGACTACACCACCGTGGTGGTGTGGTGCGAACGGTTCGAGCAGTTCATTTCCGCCGGGCAGTACCGCTGATCGGAAAAGGGGCCGGATCCCTTTCCTGCGGAAAGGGATCCGGCCCCGTAATGTTGACGCACCGACGCCACATATGGACGTCGGTAAATCCACGCCACACATCGGCATCAGTAGATCCACGCCATGCGTGGATGGAATAAAGAGGCGGAGCCGGCCGATAAGCCGGGTTCTGTCGTGGACAGTCATTCCTCTAGGCGTTACGTCACCGCAACGCTCAAGCAACCTACCCGGATCCAACGCGGGCCGCGCCAAAGGATCCCTATTTGGTCTTGCTCCAGGTGGGGTTTGCCGTGCCGGTCTGTTGCCAGACTCGCGGTGCGCTCTTACCGCACCATTTCACCCTTACCGGCCTTCCGAAGAAGACGTAGGCGGTATCTTTCTGTTGCACTTTCCGTCGGCTTGCGCCGCCCAGGCGTTACCTGGCACCTTGCCCTATGGAGCCCGGACTTTCCTCGGCACCCCCGAAGGGATGACGCGACTGTCTGGCCGGCTCCGCCAGCGCGCATTCTAGCGCACGTGGGTGGTTCCTGCCGCGTTGATCGCGACGTGCGGTTCATCCATCCTCGCATGGCGTGGATCTACCGATTCCGCTGCCCTGGCGGGTGCGGATTCCGCATTGGTGGGTGCGGACCTTGGTCCGCACGATCCATCAACTCCCGTACAACGCCTTGCGCGGCGCACCGGTCAACTCGGCCGCCAGCTTCGCCGCGGTCGACGGCGGCAGATGCTCGCTCAGCTTGGCGTACACACGGCGGCCATGCGCCAGTTGCGCTTCCTCATCGTCGCCGGCGCCCTGCACCATCACCACGAACTCGCCCTTGCGCTGGTTCTCGTCGGCTTCCACCTTGGCCAGCAGGCCGGCCAGGTCACCATCAAGCACGGTCTCGAACAGCTTGGTCAGCTCGCGTGCCAGCACCGCCGGGCGCTCGCCGCCGAAGATCGCCGCCATGTCCGCCAGCGATTCGGCGATGCGGTGCGAGGATTCATAGAACACCATCGTGCGCACTTCGCCGGCCAACGCCTGCAGGCGGTCGCGGCGGCCGCTGGCCTTGGCTGGCAGGAAGCCTTCGAAGCTGAAGCGGTCGCTGGGCAGACCGGCCACGCTCAGCGCGGCGATGGCGGCGCAGGCACCGGGAATCGGGCTGACCTTGATGCCGGCCGCACGGGCAGCACGCACCAGGCGGAAGCCGGGGTCACTGACCAGTGGGGTGCCCGCATCGCTCACCAGCGCCAGCGACTCGCCCGCCTGCAGGCGCGACACCAGGCGCTGCGACAGGGCCTCTTCATTGTGTTCGTGCAGGGCCACCAGCGGCTGCTGGATGCCGAAATGGGACAACAGCTGGCCGCTGCGGCGGGTGTCCTCGGCACAGATGGCCGCCACCGAGCGCAGCACCTCCTGCGCGCGCGGGCTCAGATCGGCCAGGTTGCCGATCGGGGTGGCGACGACGTACAGGGTTGGGACACTCATTTCAGCGGTACTCACGGGGCAAGGGTAGAATCGTAGCGTGTACCCGGCCAAGGCCGCTGCCCTCATCGCATGGACCCGATCATGAACAAGCCCGCCGCACGGATCTCCGCCCTGTCGCTGTCGCTGATGCTGCTGGCCGGCTGTGCCACCACCAGCCTGACCAGCGCGCCCGAATCGCCGGCCCAGAGCCAGGCGCTGGCGCTGATCGAACAGGGCAAGCCGCGCGACGCCGCACTGCAGCTGGAAGGCCTGGCCGCCACGCTGCGTGGCGGTGCCCGCGCCAATGCCCTGGCCGATGCGGCCTGGGCCTGGAACCTGGCCGGCGACAGTGCCCGCGCGCGCAGCCTGCTGGGCCAGCTCACCGCCCGCCAGCTGACCGGCGCCAGCCTGCAGCGCTACCAGCTGACCGGCGCCGAGCTGGCACTGGCCGACAAGCAGCCGGCACAGGCCCTGGCCCTGCTGAAAGACAGTGGCGACAACGTACTGCCGGCCCTGCGCACGCGCTGGCACCTGGCCCGCGCCACTGCCCTGCAGGGCACCGGCGATGCCTTCGGTGCCGCCACCGAGCGCGCACGCGCCCACGCCAGCCTGACCGGCAGCGCACGCAGCGAAAACCAGGCCGCCATTGCCGGCCTGCTCGGTACGCTTGACGATGCCACCCTGCGCAGCCGTGCCGCCGCCCTGCCGGCCAACGACCCGTTGTACAACTTCGCCGGCCGCGCGCTGATCGCGCGTGGCCTGCCTCTGCCGCGCCCGTTCGACCGCGACGGCGCCGCCCAGTTCGATACCAGCAAGCGCCCGCCGGCCATGAGCGACGGTTACCGTCCGCCGGCCAAGCTGGCCGTGCTGCTGCCGCTCAGCGGCCGCCTGGCCACCGCCGCGCAGCCGGTGCGCGATGGCCTGCTGGCCGCCTACTACGGCGAGACCCGCCGCCGCCCGGACATCAACTTCATCGACACCGCCGGTACCCCGGCCGGTGCGCTGGCCGCGTATGACAAGGCCGTCGCCTCCGGTGCCGACTTCGTGGTCGGCCCGCTGGGCCGCGACGAAGTGGACGCGGTGTACGGCCGCCAGCAGCTGCAGGTGCCGGTGCTGGCCCTGAACCGTGGCAAGGATGCGCCGCCAGCCGGCAGCGCCGGCTTCTCGCTGGCGCCGGAAGACGACGGCATCGTCGCTGCCGAGTACCTGCGTGGCCGCGAGCGCGGCAAGGCGCTGGTGATCAACAGCGCCGACGACACCGGCCGCCGTGCCGCTGCGGCCTTCGCCCAGCGCTTCGCCCAGCGTGGCGGCCAGGTGGTGGCCACCGTCGGCGTCAGCGACGCGGTTGGCGATGTCGGCGCGCAGGTGCGCAATGCCGGCCAGGTCGATGCCGTGTTCCTCGCCGTGCGCGCCCCGCAGGCCCGCCTGCTGGCGCCGCAGCTGGCGCTGGCCGGTGCCGGTGGCGCCACCCGCGTCGGCACCTCGCAGCTGACCGTCGGTAGCGGCAAGGTGGAAGAAGACGTGGCGCTGGACGGCATCGTCTACCCGAACGAAGCCTGGAACGTGCGCAGCGTGTCCGGCCTGCCCTCGGCCAGCCAGGTGGCCAGCACCCTGCCCAGCGCACGCGGTGCGGCCGGCCGCCTGTTTGCCTTCGGCGCCGATGCCTGGAAGATCACCGCCTACCTGGACAAGCTGTCGAATGAAGGCGGCCTGGACGGTGCCACTGGCACTCTGTTCCTGGACAGCAACGGCAACATCCTGCGCCAGCCGGCCTGGTCCACCTTCAATGGCGGCCGGCCGATGCCGATCGTCGGTGGTCGCTGAGCGCAGCCAACGGGGCTCGGCGGTGGAAGCCGCCGCCGAGCAGCATCTGCAACAGGCCGGACTGCAGCCGCGTGCGCGCAACGTGCGTTATCGCGGCGGCGAGCTGGACCTGGTGATGGACGATGCCGGCACCGTGGTGTTCGTGGAGGTGCGTTACCGCGCGCGATCCGATTTCGGCGGCGGCGCCGCCTCGGTGGATGTGCGCAAGTGCCGACGCGTGGCCCATGCTGCGTTGTTGTACCTGCAGGACAATCCAGCTCTGGCCGATGCGCCCTGCCGTTTCGACGTGGTGGAAGCCACGGGTGAACCGCCGCAGTTGAACTGGCTGCGCGATGCGTTCCGGCTGGATGATTGCTGATGGGTACCGTTTGCTTTGGTAGAGGCCGACCTTGGTCGGCGCTTCTGTGCCAACCAAGGTTGGCACCTACCAGCGCGCAGCCTGGCCGGCACGACCATGGTGCGTGACTGATGCCGTCGATCATCACCCATGCCGCTGTGCCGCTGGCGCTGTGGTGCGCCGCGGATCGTGGCCGCATTCCGGCATGGCTGCTGGCTGCCGGTGTGGTCGCCGCGATGTTGCCCGATGCCGATGTGCTGGCCTTCGTGCTGCACATTCCCTATGCCGATGCGTTCGGGCATCGCGGGGCCAGTCATTCGTTGTTGTTTGCCGGGGTTCTGGCGGTGTTGGCCGCGGTGTGGGCGTTCTTTGGTAGCGGCCGACCTTGGTCGGCGGTTTCGTGCCAACCAAGGTTGGCACCTACCACGGCGCGGCCAACGTTGGTATCCACCGTGCAGGCGATGGCGTTCGTCTTCGTCTGCGCCGCCAGCCATCCCCTGCTCGACGCCATGACCTCCGGCGGCCTTGGCGTCGCCCTGGCCTGGCCGTGGAGCGAACACCGCTTCTTCGCCCCGTGGCGGCCGATCCGCGTTTCACCGTTCGCCCCGCAGTTCTTCAGCGCGCGCGGCATCGCCACCCTGCTCTCTGAACTGCGCTGGGTGTGGCTGCCGCTGGCCGGCGCCGTTGTTGCCTGGAAACTGATCCAACCCGCTCCTGCTGCCCCACGAGATCCGTCATGAGTACTGCCCTGCCCGCCGCATTGATTGCCGAACTGTCTGCCCTGCTGGGCGCGGAGGGCTGGCGCATGGATGACAACGCGCTGGAAGCAAACGCGCAGGACAACTCATGGCGCCACCAGCGCCCCGCCGCCGTCGCGCTGCCTGCCAACGTCGAACAGGTGCAGGCACTGGTGCGTGCGTGCCGGGCCCATCACGTAGCACTGGTCGCGCGCGGTGCCGGCACCGGCACCACCGGTGCTGCCGTGCCGGTGCCGGGAAGCATTGTGCTGTCGTTCACCCGCATGGACCGCATCGTGGAGATCCGCGCCGGCGACCGCTGCGCCGTGGTGCAGCCGGGCGTGCTCAATGGAACGCTTCAGCAGGCGCTGGCACCGCACGGCCTGTTCTGGGCACCGGACCCGTCCAGCGCGGAGATCTGCAGCGTGGGTGGCAACCTCGCCTGCAACGCCGGTGGCCCGCGCGCGGTGAAGTACGGCACGAGCCGCGACAACGTGCTGGGCCTGGTGGCAGTGACCGGCACCGGCGAGGTGATCCGCTGCGGCGGCGCCTACACCAAGGATTCCACCGGCTACGACCTCACCCATCTGCTGGTGGGCAGCGAAGGCACGTTGGCGCTGATCGTGGAAGCCACCCTCAAGCTCACCCCGCTGCCGGTCAGCCAGGCCGGCCTGCGCGTGCTGTACCACGACGCCGATGCGGCCGCCGCTGCGGTGTCACGCCTGATGTCGCAGCCGGTGGTGCCCACGCGCCTGGAATTCATGGACGCCCGCAGCCTGGAACTGCTGCGCCTCAACGGTGCTGAAGTACCCGAGGCCGGCGCGATGCTGCTGGTCGAAGCCGATGGTGACCACGACACCCTGCCCTACCTGCTGCAGGCGCTGGCCGCCGCCGCCGAGGGCGACGGCATGATCGAGCTGGACGTGGCGATGGAAGGCCGCGCACGCGACCAGCTGTGGGCCGCACGCAAGTCGCTGTCGCCGGCACTGCGCACCGTGGCACCCGGCAAGATCAATGAAGACGTGGTGGTGCCGGTGTCGCGCATTCCGGAACTGGTGGCCGGCGTGCAGGCATTGGCACGCGACTACACGCTCACCATCGTCACCTTCGGTCATGCCGGCAACGGCAACCTGCACGTCAACATCCTCTACCACCCGGACGATGCCGACGAGAACGCACGCGCGCATGCCGCGCTGCCGAAGATCTTCGAACTGACGTTGGCGTTGGGCGGCACGTTGTCTGGCGAACACGGCATTGGATTGGCCAAGCGCGATTTCATGGCGCAGGCGTTCAGCCCGGCCACGCTGGCAACGATGCGCGCGATCAAGGCCGCACTGGACCCGGATGGGATTCTCAACCCGGGCAAGGTGTTGCCGCCGGTGTGATGCTCGCCGGGCATGGCCCGGCGCTACCGATGACCCGGGGTCGGATCCCATCGCAATGGCGATGGGCTCTGACGCCATCATTTGCACCCACCGCACTGTAGAGCCGAGCCCATGCTCGGCTACTCTCCGGCCAGATCACGTTGAACCCGCGCTTCGCGCGATGAGCCGAGCATCGGCTCCACTCTACGAGGAGGCTGCGCAAATTCTGACGCAATCGCCTCACTCAGCATGACGACCTTTCGCGTACATGCAGATTGCAACAACTTTGAATTTGAAACTTATCTGATTGGTACAGCAGCACCTTCGTGCGCATCATGCATATGCCACCGACAACGGGTGGCACGGGCTTGCAATCCCGTTTGATTAGTGTCGTTTACGCTTGCCTGCCGGCGTCGCTCATCCCTCGGGTGGCGTCGGCAGGCATTCTGTCCGCGAATCTTTGGCGGGCGGTGCGTGGGGGCCTCGTGCCCGCCGGCATTTGGCGACACTAATCACCGGTATTGCAACCACGCACCGTCCGCCACCCTCGCTGTTAAGCGGGGTGGCCCCTTGCTTCGCACACAAGGACGCCGCCATGACCACGTCACACTA
The DNA here is from genome assembly GCF_030291095.1 of Stenotrophomonas sp. 59. Taxonomy (NCBI): domain Bacteria; kingdom Pseudomonadati; phylum Pseudomonadota; class Gammaproteobacteria; order Lysobacterales; family Lysobacteraceae; genus Stenotrophomonas; species Stenotrophomonas sp. 59. The sequence goes on along the minus strand of NZ_CP127408.1, from coordinate 714,042 downwards.
TCCCCATCTGTTTGCCACCTTGGGCGAGGCCGCCACGCGCCTGCCCGACGATCTGGCGCGCACGCTGGAGAGCACCTTCGCCGCACTGCAGGAAGGCGAAGCGCCCGGCACCATCACGCTGCTGCACTGCCTGCAGCACATCCGCCAGGGCGACGCCGCCGATGGACAGCCGTGGCCTGGCAAAGGCCGCACGCCGGGCCAGCGGCTGGCTCTGGCGCGCATCGACCGCGCCAATGCCGGGCTGACGTTTCTGTTGGAGTTGCTGCACGCTACAGAACGCGTGCGCGTGGATGGCGAGATCAGCCAGCAGGTGGGCGATGACGCGCGCGAGGGGTTGCTGCTGGCGTGCCGTGGGCTGGCCGAATATGTGGATGCGCAGCTGCACGCTGCATTGTAGAGCCGAGCGATGCTCGGCTGTTCTCAGGACATCTCGCGATGAAACCGCGCTGCGCGCAAAGCCGAGCATGGCTCGGCTCTACATCGGCTGCACCAGCGCGCTATTTCAGCGTGGTCAATCGGCATCTGGCGCAGGTGCGAAGGCACCAAGCGCCTTCCGCTCAGTAGTAGTTGGCCACCAGCACAGCCTGGCCAATGATCTCGCCGGCCAGCAACGGCTCACCTGCCAAGCGGATATAGCGCGCAGTGAATGGGATGCGTTCACTGGCGCCGGTGGAATCGGTATGCGCCCACACCCGCCCCATCGGCAGCGGCAGGCCGTTGTGCAGCACCTGCAAGCCTACACCCTGCGCACTGGAGCCCGCCGCCGGTGCCAGGATGTCGCTCATGTTGCTGCGATCGGTGGCATCGTAGATTTCCAACGACACCGGGCGACCGGGAACACCGCAGTCCATCTGCACAGTGAAGTCTTTCTCGCCACCGGTACCCGTGGCATCCAGCGCATCGGCGCTGATGGGGTCGAGCACTGGACTGGCATCCATCAACGCGCAGGTGGTGCCTCGGAATTCGTAGCCGATCTCGAAATAGAAATCGCCCGCGCCGCCAGTTCCTTGCAATTGTACCGAGCCACTTGCGCGCTGCGGTTGCGGGCGCATCGCGCCACCGCGGGAGTAGAAATCAAGCATGAACCTGAACATCGATCCGCCCGAGCTGCCAGAGACCCAGTGCGTGGAATTGTTCACCGGGTCGATCGGAAAAGGTTCCAGACCCTCCTCATCGTTCAATGGTGTGGCGTCCAAGCGAAGCTGCACCAGGGGCGAATCCGGGCTCATCTCGAACGCCGGCCAGCCATCGATGTCACGCACATACCTCAGACCCAGCAGTCGTGGTGCCACGATGAGGGTCTCGTCACTCTCGCAATGCATCGTGATGAACGAACTAGAAGCGGTATGCAGCAGCACGTCCGGTTCCTGCACGAAGCGCACGGGCACGGTCTGCGCGTACGTCACGCTGGGAACATCCGGAACGCACATCGCGTTCGCGGCTAAACCGAACGACGTCAGTCCGGCCAGCGTCAATGCGCGCACGACGTTGGGAACAACGTACATGATGGCTCCGGGGTGAAAGGTTGAAGCCATGCATGGTGCAGTTCAAACGGGCGCAGGACCATGCAACTTGTTGCGAAGTACCGTGCGCGGCCTTGTGCGGCGTTCACGGGCCGCGCGCATATGCGTGCGTGGTGGGGGATGTGCAGCTTCACGTCGCTTGTGGAGGCGAGCCTTCGAGACATCACGGCCCCTGCGCGCCTCAGCCGAGCATGGCTCGGCTCTACAACAACGCAGCCACGCAAGCTCGACTCTACTCGTAGTCGGCAGTGACGGTGATTTCCGAGCGTACTTCACCGGCCTGCAGGCCGGTCAAGGCGGTTGCGTAGTAGCCCGCACGCAGCGGGTAGCTTGCCGTTGCGCCGGTCACCGGCACCTCAATACCGGTATCCCCGTTCTTCAGATAGGTCGTTCCCGTGGCACCCGCCAGCAAGGCCACGCTCACGCCCACTGCGGGGTCGGTGCTGGCCGTGTTCTGCCAGCGCTCGGCATCACCTGTGGCCGCCGTGCCGCTGAAGGACAGCACCGCCTTGCTCACGCCTACGCAACCGGTGAAGTTGAGCACGCCAGCCTTCAATCCGTTGTCGCCCACCACCAGTTCATCGGCCTTGATCGGATCAAGGGCGATTGGCGGTGCCGCCAGGGTGCAGGTGCCAGGCAGCACACGGCCGCTGATGGTGAGGGTGGCGGTGTCGGCCAGGGCGACGGAAGGAAACATGCCAGCGCAGGCTACCAAGGCGCAGACGAGAAACGAGGATTTCATGGAATTCTCCTGATTGGGGATGAACGACCGTAATGGGTGCTCACAACGACGCGCTGGCCGCCGCCAGACGCTGTGGAACGCACACTCCCACGCTCCACGACAGCCCATAGGCGTCCGGAGCGTCAGGTATGCGGTACTCGATGCGGCAGCGCGCCGCGCCTTCGGGATCGATAATCAAGGCACCTGCATCCTGCGCGCCACGCAGCTGGATCACCCCGCCCTGCCCCACTGCGCCCAGCGGCAGGCCATCTTCGCTATGCACCTGCGCGGCAAACGGCAACGGCTGGCCCAGCGCGTCGGTGGCATCGATGAACAGGGTGCGCTCGCGGCGTACTTCAAACGGCACGCGCACGATGCCACCGGCGGTCGGTGCCACGCGCTGCGAGGTCTGCAGCAGTTCAACCTCCATCGGCAGGCCGGCCGGATCCAGATCCAGCGTGTTCCAGCGGTACGGGCTGATGTGCGGCACCAGCGCGTAGCCGTTGCGCGCCACGCGCACATCACTGCTGCTGCCCACGCGTGCGCCCTGCGCCCCGGGGGCCTGCACCAATGCAAAGCCATCACCGACCGGCGCGCCCAGATTGATGCCACCACCGTGCAGCACTACGCTGCCCGCCGCACCCAGCGACAGGCTGCTGTAGTCGCCCACGCGGCTATAGCTGGCGTCGAGGTGACCACGCCCACCCTGCCACGCGGCATAGGCGCTGCTGCTGCCCTGGCCGCTGCCCTGGGTGGTGGACAGCGTATAGCTGAGCGCATGCGCCTGCCCCAGGTTGCCGGTCAGGGTGGCCTGCGCCTGCGCGCCACTGCCGGCATGGCTGAGCTGCGTGCTCAACCGAGGCGCGTGATGGGTGCGGCCCAGCGGCACACTCAAAGTGAAGGCGTAGCGCGTGTCCTGGCGCCCATTGCCTTGCTGGTAGCGCAGGGCCGACAGGCCGTAGTTCACCCGTCGCGTGCTGGTCTGCACACTCAGCTGCAGGTCGCTGCGGCTGCGGCTGCTGTCCCAGTAGGCCACCTGGCCGCCGCTCAGGTGCAGCGTGGTGCGCTCGCCCAGCTTCTGCGAGAAGTTCAGCTGGTAGCGCTCGCGTGCACGGAAGCCGTAACCCCATTCGTCCACCGCGCCGCCGCCGAGCACGCGCGCGGTGTCGTTCAGGCTGAGGAAGCCGCGCGTGCTGTAGCGGTAGGCAGCCAGACCGAAGTTGGTGCCGGTGGCCTGCACATAGCGCTGGTAGTTCACCCGGAAGCTGTTGCCGGACATGCGCTCACCCGGCACCAAGCTGGCGCGCGAATGGGTGACGTCCACGCCGAAGGCGCCGATACGGGTATTGATGGCCGCGCCCGACAACACCGACTGGTAGTGCTGGCCGACCTGCGCACCGCCCAGCAGGGTAAGGCCGTTGCTGATGCCACGCGCGTAGGTGCCTTCGGCAAAGCGCAGCGGCTGCAGGCTGCGCTGGGTGTCGCGCAGCTCGCCCACGGTGAACGCGAAGCGCGAAGCACCTGCGCGCAGCGCCTGTGGCACTGCAGAGAAGTTCACGTTGAAGCGCTGCTCGCGGCCATCGGCCTCGGTGACCGTGACCTCCAGGTCGCCGCCGAAACTGGTGGGGTACAGATCCTCGACGGAGAATGGACCGGGCGCCACGTTGCTTTCGTGGATGATGTTGCCGTTCTGGCGGATGGTGACACGTGCCGCGCCTTCGGCGATGCCCTGCACCTTCGGCGCATAGCCGCGCAGCGAATCGGGCAGCATGCGGTCATCGCTGGCCACGCGCACACCGGTGAAGGCCACGCTGTCGAACAGCTCGCCACCGGTATTGCCCTGGCCCAGCAGCAGCTGGCTGTTCCAGGCCGGAATGTCGCGCTGCACGTGGCTGCTGATGACGTTGTAGTTCGAGCCACGCGTACTGTGTGTAAAGGAAGAACGATGACGCAGCCGCCAGGCGCCGGCATTGAACCCTGCGTTCAGGCCCAGGTAGGAACTCTCACGCCCCTGGCTTCGGTAATGATTGCCGCTGTAGTTCACGAACGCGGCGGTGACGCCGTCGTCGCGCAGTTCCGGCGCCACGAAGCCGCGTGCGGTACTGGCCTGTGCGGCCTGCGGCAGGCTGATCGACAGTTCCAGGGTGCCGCTGTCGAAGGCGACGCGTGCGCCTTGCACACGCTCTGCCAGATCGACGCAGGCCGCTGCATTGCCGGGCAGCGCATCCAGGTATTCCGGCTTCAGCGGCAGCAGGCGAACCAGCGACACTGGAATACACGGCACCGCCACGTGCGGGTCCTGGTCGATGGCGAAGCGGATGTCCTGGCTACGCAGGAACTGGCCGTTCACATGTACATCCACCGCGTAGTCGCCTGCAGGCAGCGGATTGCCGTTGACATAGCGCGCCATGTCGATGGCCTCGCCGCCAAGCAGGAAGCCTTCGCTGAACTCGGGTGCGGGTGAGGCGGCAACAGCAAGGGCCGGCAGACCCGCCAGCAGCGCGGTACCGATGGCACGTGCCAGGGGAACGGGTTTCACCGGGCGCATTGCGCCGGCCCACCGCGATGCGGCGGAAGTCGGAAACTGCATGTGGCGGGTGGCCGCGTGGGCACGCGGCGGCTACGTGGGGGGACGCCAGACTAGGCAAGCGCTCTTGCCAATGACATTCAACTTGTTGCATTTCGCCTGACGCATCTGCACCTGTGTCGGCGACAAGCCACGCTCCGTCAACAACGGGCACGAACAGCTGCCTCACGCGGGTGACGACGCAACTGCCTGGATGTCTTCAACCATGCAAGTGCATTTGCAAGTTGTTGCATTCACCCAGCGATAGCAAGCGCGGAGACTGCGCACCGCTGGCTGCTAGGCGGCCAATGCACATCCTTCCCTCCGTTGAGAACTTCGCATGTCCCTGAAACTGCACCTGCTGTCCCTGTCCCTGCTCGCCGCCGCTGCGCCGGCCGCGTACGCCGAATCGCTGGAGATTACCGGTGAGCTGATGCCGTCGACCTGCTCGGTCGGTTCCGCTGGCGGCACCATCACCGTACCGATGGGCCAGGTCGATCTGGCCACGGTCAACGCCAATACCCGCGCCGGCCAGAAGAACTTCACCATCGCGCTGGATTGCACGGGTTCGGGCGCCGAACAGGACGTGGGCGTGCGCTTCGGCGGCACGCCCCATGGCAGCACCGGCAACCTGGCGCTGACCGCGGCTTCCGGCGCCACCAACGTGGGCGTGGCCTTGTACGACGGCGATGGCAACCACCAGAAGATCGGTGATGACCCGACCCTGTGGGTCACCATTGCCGCCGGCGGCACCGGCCAGCTGGACTACAGCGCGTGGTATGCCTCGCCGGGCCAGAACGCGACACAGGGGACCGCCAACGCCTCCGGCGATTTCGTGGTGGTCTACAAGTAAGCCCCTCTCCGCCCGGCGCACGGATGCGCCAGGCGGCCACCTTCATCAAGAGGTTTTCCCATGAAGCACCACGCATCGACGTGGCTGTGCGCGTTGCTGGCGATGGCCGTTGCGCTGCCTGCCACGGCGGCAGTCACGCTGCAGGGTACGCGCATCGTGCACGACGCCGGCAAGGACCGCGACACCACGGTACGTGCCAGCAATGTGGGCGATCTGCCGGCCATGACCCAGGTCTGGATTGACGACGGCAACGCGCAGTCGCGCCCGGAGGATGTGCGCACGCCGTTCCGGCTGACCCCGGCCGAACCGCGCCTGCTGCAGTCCAAGCATGGCCAGGCCTATCGCATCACCTACGCGCCGCGTCCGTCGGAGGCGCCGCTGCCAACCGACCGCGAATCGGTGTTCTACTTCAATCTGCTGGACATTCCGCCCAAGCCCTCCAACGCCGCCGACAAGAACCTGCTGCAGTTCGCCGTGCGCACGCGGGTGAAGCTGTTCCATCGCCCCGCTGGCCTGCCCGGCAGCGCGCGCGATGCCGCCGCACAGTTGCAATGGCGTGCAGAGGGCACTGCGTTGCAGGTGCACAATCCCAGCGCCTACCACGTGACGCTGAGCATGCTGAAACTGGCCGATGGCCGCAGCGTGGAAGTGGACATGATCGCGCCGGGCCAGAGTGCGCGCTTCGCGTTGCCGCAGGGCGCAGCAATGCCGGCATCGGTGACCTTTACCTGGCTGGATGACTACGGTGCGCCGCGTGAGCAGCAGGCCTCGGTAAGTCGGTAACGCGCGGTTTCTCTGGGGTCAGATCCCTTTGCTGCTGGCAAAGGGACCTGACCCCGCCAAAGACGACCGTTTCCAACCTCCACAGAGAAAAGTAGATGCACGAGATGATGGTTCCGCTGAAGCGCTATACCCAGTTCACTGGTCGTGCCAGCCGCAGCGAGTACTGGTGGTTCCAGCTGTTCATGATGATGTTTACGATTCCGTTGAACGTGCTGGGCTTCATTGCCGGCTACATCAACTCCACATCGCTGGCGCTGGTTTCGTCCGGGTTGATGCTGGTGGTCTGGCTGGTACTGGCGCTGCCGCTGATCGCGCTGACCATTCGCCGGCTGCACGATACCGATCGTTCGGGCTGGTGGCTGCTGCTGATGTTGGTTCCGTTTGCCGGCTTGGCCGTGCTGGTGTTCATGCTGCTGCCCAGCACGCCGGGTGACAATCGGTTTGGCAAACCCGTTCCGCACGTTTAAGGGAAACGCCGGGCAATGACCGGTGTTTTTGTTTGTCGCGCTCCCGTTTTCGTACGTGTCGACCTTGGTCGACGCGGAGGCAGCAATGAGGCCTGACAGATTGGTGCCAACCAAGGTTGGCACCCACCACAGCGGCGCGGTAACGCCGGGTCACACCCGGCAATTCCATTTGTCACGCCCTGCTTTGGTAGGTGTCGACCTTGGTCGACACGGAGGCAGCAATGAGGCCTGACAGATTGGTGCCAACCAAGGTCGGCACCCACCACAGCAGCGCGGTAGCGCCGTGCTTCAGGCGAAATGCTGGTAACCGCCGTCGGCCGCTTCGCCATCCACATGTACGCCGTGCCCTTCGACAATGCGTCCGATGCGGGTCAGCGGCAGGTCCAGCGATTCGGCGAGGTAATGCAGCGCATCGCGCTGGTCAGCGGCGACGGTGAAGCACAGTTCGTAGTCGTCACCGCCGCGCAGTGCGCATTCGCGGGCGGTTTCACGGCCCAGCAGCTCACGCAGCGCATTCGAAATTGGCAACAGATCGGCATCGACATGCGCGGCCACCGCACTGCGCGTGGCGATGTGGCCCAGGTCTGCCAGCAGGCCATCGGACACATCCACCGCTGCATGCGCGAACGCCCGCAGGCGCAGGCCGAGGGTGACGCGCGGCGTCGGTCGCAGCAGGCGCAGGCGCAGGCTTTCGTAGTCGGCCAGCAGCGTGGCGGTGGCCACGTTCAGCGCACCCTGCTGCCACAGGCGCAGCGCGCCGGCGGCATCGCCCAGCGTGCCGCTGACCCAGATATCGTCGCCCACCTGTGCACGGTCGCGGCGCAGTGCCTGGCCACGGCCAACCTGGCCCATCGCAGTGACCGACAGCGACAGCGGGCCACGCGTGGTGTCGCCACCAATCAGTGCGATGTCGTGCTGGTCGGCCAGGGCGAAGAAACCGTCGGCGAAGGCTTCGATCCAATCCTCGCTCGCATCGGGCAACGACAGCGCCAGCGTGCACCAGGCCGGGCGCGCGCCCATCGAGGCCAGATCGGAAAGATTGACCGCCAGGGTCTTCCAGCCGATGTCGAAAGCCGGGGTTTCCGTCGGGAAATGCACGCCGCTGTTGAGCGTATCGGCGGTGACCACCAGCTGTTCGTTCGGGCGCGGCTGCAGCAGCGCGGCGTCATCACCGATGCCGAGCAGGATGTCGTCGCGCTCGAGGGTGCGGGCGCGGATACGGTCGATGAGGGCGAATTCGGCCAGGGACATGGGGCGCTCCGGCGGGTTGCATGGATGGGCGGCGGGCGCGGGTGGATGATGCCGACGAGCTGGAACCGGTGGGGTTGAACCGAGGCGACGGAACCGCTGGGGCGGAACTGACGGGGTAGAGTCGACTGTTAGTCGACTGCTCTCCCGTAAGACACCACGACTGCTGATCGAAAGGCAGTCGACTAACAGTCGACTCTACCAAATCAGGTTCCCGCGCCGTTCAAAGATCAAAGCAGGTTCCCGCATCGTGCAACGGTCGAGCGGGTTTTCACCCATGCCAACCAAGGTTGGCATCCACCAGAAGCAGAAACGGGTCAGTGACCCGATTCGACCTTGCGCCATTCCACGGCGGCACGATCCAGCACGCCGTTGACGTAGGTGTGGCCGTGTTCGGAACCGAAGCGCTTGGCCGATTCGATGGCTTCGTTGATCACCACGCGGTATGGCACGTCCAGGCGGTAACGCAGCTCGTAGCCGGCCAGGCGCAGCACCGCGCGTTCGATCGCGTCCACTTCCTCGATGCCACGGTCCAGGTACGGGCCGAGGGCTTCGTCGATATCACGACGGTTGTCGAGCACGCCGTGCAGCAGCGCCTCGAAATACGCCAGGTCGGCGATTTCACGGGCCTGCTCGTGCGCGAACTGGGCGATCAGCGACTGGGCGTTGCCGCCGGAGATCTGCCAGGCGTAGATGGCCTGCACGGCACGACGGCGGGCGCGCGAGCGCAGCACCGGATCGACGCCATCGCGGCGGACGGGTTTACCGGAGGGCTTGCCCTGGGTGTTCTTGTTCATGGCAGCTGCTCCAGGAGATTGACCATTTCCAATGCGGCGAGTGCGACTTCCTCGCCCTTGTTGCCGTGGCTGCCGCCTGCGCGAGCCTCGGCGTCTTCAACGCGTTCCACCGCCAGCACGCCGTTCAGCACCGGCACGCCGAAGTCCAGCTGCACGCGCATCAGGCCTTCAGCGCAGCGGTCGGCCACGTGTTCGTAGTGGCGGGTATCGCCCCGGATCACGCAGCCCAGGGTGAGGATGGCGGCGTGTTCATGGGCGGCGGCCAGGCGCGCGGCGACCAGCGGCAGTTCCCAGGCACCCGGCACGCGGATCACGTCGATGTTGGCTTCGGTAATGCCGTTGCCGGCCAGGCTCTGGCGGGCGCCAGCGACCAGCGTATCGGTGATGCGGGCATTCCAGCGGCTGGCCAGGATGGCGAAGCGCGCCGACTCGGGAGTGCGAAGATCGCCTTCGTAGTGGCTCATATGCGGCTTGGGGGATTCGATTAAGGGGTAATTCTAGCGTGGATGGGCCCCGGCCGTGGCTGGATGGGGCCCGGGAGCGTGCCGACCAATGGTCGGCACCCACCGGAGAGGGCGTGGACGGCACCCACCGTTGGCGGAGGTAGTGCCGGCCGCTGGCCGGCAACCTCAGAGGGCCTTCTGTAGAGCCGAGCCATGCTCAGCTGCCCTGTCTGCCACCGGACGGGAGAACCCGCGCTGCGCGCAAGGCGAGCATGGCTCGGCTCTACAAGGGTTCCCCATGGCCTCAGCAGCCCACCGTCTCCACCACTTCCAGGCCGTACCCGGCCAGGCCGATCTGGCGGCGCGGGGTGCCCAGCACGCGCAGCTTGCCCAGGCCCAGGTCGGACAGGATCTGCGCGCCGGCACCGTTGCGGCGCCACTGGCTCACGTCCTTGTCCTTGCCCGGCACCACAGGCGCCGGCTGCTGGCGCAGGCGGGCCAGCAGGGCCTCGCCATCACGCGGGGCCTGCAGCACCACCATCACGCCACTGCCTTCGGCGTCGATGGCACGCAGGGCATCGGTGGCGGCCACGCCGAAATCGTCACGGCGCCAGTGCAGCAGGTCGGCCAGCGGATTTTCCACCTGCACCCGCACCAGCGTGGGGGTGTCGGCATCCGGCGTGCCACGCACCAGGGCGAAATGCAGGTCGTGGGCGATGCGGTCGCGGTAGGTCACCAGCTTGAACGGACCGAATTCGGTGTCGATCTCGCGCTCGTCCACGCGTTCAACGGTCTTTTCGGTGGCCAGGCGGTAGGCGATCAGGTCGGCGATGGAACCCATCTTCAGCCCGTGCTCGCGCGCAAACACTTCCAGCTCCGGGCGGCGCGCCATGCTGCCATCCGGGTTCAGGATCTCCACCAGCACGCCGGCCGGCTCCAGCCCGGCCAGCATGGCCATGTCCACCGCGGCTTCGGTGTGGCCGGCGCGGGTCAGCACGCCGCCCGGCTGGGCAATCAGCGGGAAGATGTGGCCCGGCTGGTGCAGGTCCGACGGCTTGGCGTTGGGCTTCACCGCGGTACGGATGGTATGGGCGCGGTCGTGCGCCGAAATGCCGGTGGTGACGCCCTCGGCGGCCTCGATGCTGACCGTGAAGTTGGTCTGGAACTGCGCGGTATTGGCCTGCACCATCGGCGCCAGGCCCAGATCGGCAGCGCGGGTACGGTTCAGCGGCAGGCACACCAGGCCACGGCCGTGGGTGACCATGAAGTTGATGTCGCTGGCCTTGACCAGCTCGGCGGCCATGATCAGGTCGCCTTCGTTCTCGCGGTCCTCGTCATCGACGATGACCACCATGCGGCCCAGGCGGATGTCTTCCAGGATTTCCGGAATCGGGGCGAAATTCATGCTGCATCTCCGTGCGGGTGCTGACCGTTGGCCGGCACGCTGATCAACCGCTCCACATAGCGGGCGACCAGATCGATTTCAAGATTGACCGCGCTGCCCACGCCGGTGGCGGAGAATGCGGTATTGGCGACAGTGTGCGGAATGAGGGCGACTTCGAAGCCTTCATCGTCCACTTCGTTGACGGTGAGGCTGACGCCGTCCACGCAGACCGAGCCCTTCTTGGCGATATAGCGGCGCAGCGAGGCCGGCGCGGCGAAACGCCAGCGCTGGGCACGCGCGTCTTCGTGGATGGACAGCACCTGGCCCAGGCCATCGACGTGGCCGCTGACCAGATGGCCGCCGAGGCGGTCGGTCGGGCGCATGGCGCGCTCCAGGTTGATGACCGCACCCTCGCCCAGCTGGCCCAGCGTGGTCAGGCCCAGGGTCTCGGTGGAGGCATCGGCCTGGAAGCTGTTGGTGTCGAATGCGATGACGGTGAGGCAGACGCCGTTGATGGCAATGCTCTCGCCCATCTGCACGTTGTCGAACGGCAGATTCCCGACATTGAAGGTGAAGCGGACATCGCCGCCGATGGGGTCGCGTGCAGCCAGACGGCCGACGCCTTCGATGATTCCAGTAAACAAGTAACGTTCTCCGCGGAATGTGAGCGAAAAACGCCGCAAGGCAAACAGGCACGCACAGGGCATACGCCCTGTGGCACCGTCTTCTTTCATCCGGACTATGACCGTCGGCTCCGGCATTGGACCGGATCTGCTGACCCCCGGCCGTGGGCCGGGGCGCTCGCGGGCTCGTGCTTGCGCACCTACCGCCGGTGGGGAATTGCACCCCGCCCTGAAGACGTTTGTGTACCGGCGAACCGGCGTAGCCAGTGTAACAGCCCAGGCTGAACGGGGTCGGATGCCACAGCTGTGACGGCCGTCGCTCGCAATTTGTAAAACTTTCATTAAAATTCTGCCCCGGACGACATGATGTCGCCACGGGCAGCCGCAAGGGCAGGCCCGCCAATGGACTGAAATTCACAGGAATTCCCATGCGCAAGATCCTGATCGTGGCTGCCCTGCTGGCCGCCGCCCCGTTCACCGCGTCGGCCGACGCCCTGAGCTACACCTACGTTGAAGGCGGCTGGACGCAGGTCAAGGTTGACGACAACGCACTGGACGACCCGAAGGTCGACGGCGGCTACCTGCGTGGTTCGGTCGCGCTGGCCGAACAGGTCTACGTGTTCGGCGGCTGGTCGCGTACCAGCAAGACCCGCCATTACGGCGAAGATTCGCTGAAGCTGGAACTGAACCAGCCGGAGCTGGGCATTGGTTACCACATGCCGTGGACCGACCGCGTGGACTTCACCGCCGATGCCGCCTGGGTGCGCCAGAACGCCGAATCGACCCTGCGCTATGACGGCGCGCGTTACCACGGCAAGGACCACACCAATCTGGGCCGCGTCACCATGGGTATCCGCGGCAAGCCGTCGCGCATGACCGAAGCCTGGGCCAAGGCCGGCTACATGGATGGCGGCAACAACTTCAAGGGCACCTGGGTCGGCACCGTCGGCGGCCAGATCAACTTCACCAAGACCTGGGGCCTGGTGGGCGAGATCTCCGGCTACCGCGACGTCACCCAGTACTCGGTTGGCGTGCGCGCCAGCTTCTGATCCAACGATCGCTTCTCGTCGAGCGGTCGAACGGGCCCCGCAAGGGGCCCGTTTTTTTGGCCGGTGTGCAACCGCCATGTGACCGCTGGTCGCCATCGAAAGTACTGCGGGATGCGCTAGGCTTGCGCGCCTCTGGAACAGGAAAACACTGTCATGAAGACCTTCACCCGTACCCTGCTGGCCAGCGCCGTGCTGTGCGCCCCGCTGATGGCCGGCGCTGCATCGGCCCAGCTGACCCCCGAGCAGGCATTTGACCTGTACGCGCGCACCCTGCTGGAAGACGACGCGGCTGCTACCCGCACGCTCAACGATGCGCTGAAACCCGCCTTTGAAGGCCAGGACGCTGTGACCCCGACCCCGGGTGCGCTGGCCAAGGCCCTGGCCGAGCCGTGGCAGACCGTGCTGGCCAGCGCCGGTGACAAGACCGACGCTGCCGCCGCCGAAGCGCTGTACGCCAAGGCCCTGCGCGATTCGAAGTGCCGCGCGACCAAGAGCGTGATCGAAGACAACGAGTACGTTGAAGACCAGAAGCTGGCGCGCATCAGCTTCAGCTGCCAGGTGCCCGACCTGGGCAAGGTGCGCCCGCTGTTTGCTGCCAGCCTGGCCGCCGATGCCAGCCCGGCCTCGCGAAAGCAGTTCACCGATGCCTATACCCAGGCGCTGCGGAGCGGCGCGCGCGTGCCGGTCAGCGGCACCTTCACCCTGTACCCGGCCAAGGACAACGGCTATTGGTACAGCGGCAATTTCGATGACCTGGTGGGCACCGTGGCCGGTGCACTGGCCCCGTTCGAGGACTGGATGCAGGACGTGGAGGCCGCCAGCGCACCGAAGGTGACCGGCGTACCGGGCTGCGACCTGCTGTTGCAGCAGCACCGCGCCTGCGTGGCGAAGATCGCGCCGGAGCAGATCAGCGGCGTGGATGCGATGGCCGAGGAACTGAAGGCCAAGGCACAGGTGCAATCGGCCGAGGAGATGACGCAGGAGTGCAAGGCACTGCGCCCGATCGCCGAGATGATGTGGACCGACGAATGCGCGTGAGAACGCAGGAACTGAGCGCTACGGCATCAGCGGAGTCCGGCGAAACCCAGACCGCACGTTCGGATTAGTTGCATGGACAGGCCATGGGGCGGGGAGCATTCTCTCCGCCCCGTCTCGATGGAATCGCCATGCGCCGTCTTCTCCTCTGCCTGCTTGCCTTGGGCATGCATCTGCCTTCGGCAACCGCCGGCGAGACAGCGCCAGAAGACGCCTTCTCCGGCCACCTGCGGGCAATGCGGGAGAGCAACGACCTCGCACTGCAGATGCTCGGCCAGCAGCGTAAGGACAGCCGGACGGAAACAGCCAATGTTCCTGTCGACGCCCCGCCGATGGCACTGTTGTTGGCAACCTGGTCGAGAGACATCAAGCGCCATGCCGATCCGGTTGATGGCGTGGACTCGCCGCATCTTGCCTGGGCGCTGCAGGTTCTGGCGAACAGCCGATGCCAGCCAGATCGGAGTGAGGTGTGGCACAGCCTGACCGAAGACATGCGGGTTGCCGACGTGTACTTCACCTGCCGCGTAGGCGATGTCGAGCGTCTTCGGCATCTGTCCGAGGCCACCGTCTTCGATGACAGCGAGCAGAGCGATCAACGTTTCTGGAAAGCCTACCTCTCGGTGCTCCGCGATGGCCCCTTCCACGAGATCAGCGGCACCACCCGTCTGGTATCGACCGCTCGGGAGCCCGATTGGCACAGCGAAGAATCGAAACATCCGAACGATGATTTCTCACACATCCGCGTCGAAACTGACGTCTACGGTGTCCTGATCGAAGCGCTTATCGCGCATCCGCGGCGACTGTATCGCACTGCTACCGATGACGCCGTTGCGCAGATGACCGGCATCATGGAATGCGACGATCTTGTGCAGCAGCATCGTCACTGCATGGCACGCATTGCGCCGCAGGAGCTGGGTGGCGCACGTGACCTTGCCAGAACCGTGAGCAGATTGAGCAGGGAAATTCCGGAGGAAGCACTTGTGAAAGAGTGTGCGGTTCTCCGCTCAAGGGCCAAAGCCCTGTGGAATGATCAATGCGAGTAATGGCGACGACCTGCGGAAATCGCCCGGCTTCACCTCGCCAAGCAAGGGCACGTCCGGATGGATCGACAGGTGCTGCCGCCAGGCTGTCCGGCGACACCTCGCTGCCGTCGCTCTTCCCCGTCATCGTCCGGTTGCTCGCCGGACTTCGGGCAATTCTGCCGGTACTCATAGCGATGCGGCGGCCTCCCGGGTACCAGGACACATGAGACGGGCCTGCCGGTGATCATGCCCGGCGCCGGCGGCTTCCACCAGCGATAGCCTTCTTCCTCCCTCTCCTTCCAGACCTTCAAGCGCACGCCTGTGGTGCGCACTGACACGCCCCCTCCAAACCGGCGGTGTAGCCGCGAAGAGCGTCGGCCCTGCAGCTCAGCACATCGTCCAGCCCATTGGCGATATCGAGGTCTGCCGCGAAGGCTACATCCGGATCATCACCTCGACCGCACAGCTGTTCCTCCCGTGTGTCGAGGCTCCCGCGCGGCCTGTCAGGCCGGCGTGCGGATAGATGGATGTCCGCGAGGCAACCTCAGCACCCAGCGTCTGCAGTTCGAGCTGCCGTGTCCTCTCGTCCAGCAAAGGATCACCGATGATCGCCATCGCTGCGCCAGCCAGAATGCGCGGCGACGCGCTGGGTCGAATGACCAGAAGCTGCAATGAAGGCCGGCAACGAAGGACTGGCCTGATCGACAGCCCGCAATGGAAAGCCGTCCGCAGCGGCTCTGACATGTCTTGCAATGGACAGCCCAACTGTGTGCGCGTTGTTGCTCGAGCGCAACGGGCACAGAAAATCAAACTCACCGCTCCCGTGCACCTGGGGCCACTGGCCTGCAATTTCGGATTTCTTGCATGGACCCGGGGTCCACGTACAAGGATCCTCGCGTTCCATTTCACGCGATGCGGCCGTGCCATGCTGAAACCGATCATCACCGGATTGCTCGGCACGTCGCTGTCCGCGACCGACGTGCCCATGGGCGAGCTCTCGCTGGAAGAAACCTTTGACGCGTACGTGCTCGTGGTCACCCAGGATGACGAGCGAGCCAGAACCGCACTGAGGAAAAGTCTGCAGACAGCCAATCAACATGCGTTCCCCGGAATCGGAGATGCCGTAGACGTGCTCTACATCCATCAATGGCCTGCGCTGGAAAGCAATGACCCGATCGTCATGGCTGTCAAAGCCAGGTGGCACTCCATCCGTTGCAAGGAGGTCGAGCGCGCCGATAGCGGCTCTCCCGATCGTGTGACGATCCGCTACCACTGCGGGGTTCCAGACGTCTCCAGCTTCTTCGCGACCTATCGCGAGCATCGCGAACAATTCGTGGCCGTGGATGCAGTAGCGTCCATCCAACCCGCGAAAATGGCATTTGCCCAAGTGCTGATCCAAGCTCCCAACAGCACGTTCGCCACCACGGCGGAGTTCTTCCGTGCTGGCGAAGGCGGTCCCTGGGTCAGTATCGACATGATGTTCCTCGGGCTGGCGCTGCTTCAGAAGATGCTGCCGTTCCGGGAATGGAATGAGCGCATCGAGGCAGAGTCCATCACTGCCCGTACGGGCATTCCTGCGTGTGACCTGCTGCTTGACGCACGACTGAAAGCCGCACGGATTCACGAACCCGTCGATCCCTCATCAGACGACGCGACCTTTCAGAATGTCCTGGAAGAGACGGTCAGCGGGATGGGACCCGACGAGGCTCGCTCGCACTGCCGTGCACTCCAGGAACACCATCGACCATGAGTCCACCCGTGAAAATGATGCGGCTGCTCGTACTGACCTGCGCGCCACTCTCTGCCCTGGCCTCGCCCGATGCGTCCACGCGGCGTGCGCATGCGCTGCCGTCGGGCGAGATCACCGCAGGTATTGACGCCAATTTCCGGCTTTATCTTTCGCTTCTGCTCGCTGCCGACCCGGTTGCCCGCCGCACCCTCGACGCGCAGTGGAAGGGTACGTTCCAGCCCCCAGGCTATCTCGATCGGCTGCAGGAAGTGCGAGCGCGCATTGGCGATGACGAGGCCGCCGAACGCTTCCTGGTGCCTGCTGGCTTTGAATCACCCGGCATCGGCGCTGCATCGCTGGACAGGCTGGGCCGCGTGACCTGTACCGCGCTCTCCACCCGCGCCGGCCCCACCGCCAATACAGCGACGTTGTCCTATCGCTGCTCTGTTCCCGACCTGACTCCACTGTACGCCAGGTACCGGGAGGCAACAAAGGCAGGTTCCAGGGCTGCGGCTCCCGCCGAGATGGCCGACATCTTCCGTCGCCAGGTCAGGATACTGAGGGGATCAGGATCGCGCAGCATTTCCGGGGATCTGGAGTTCTTCCGACATGGCCAGGGCGCGTGGCTCAGCGGCAGTGCCAACAGCCTGGAAGCGAAGCTGCTCGACGCCTTCATTCCCTACCACGGCTGGGACCGGCGCATGCTGGAGGAGGAAGCGCCCACGCTCACAGGATCGGTTGCATGTGACTGGCCGCTGCATCGGCTCCGCAACTGCGTGAGCCAGCAGGCACCGCATCGCATCGGTCATTTCAATGCCCTCCAGGCCGAAATACTGGATGCGGCGAAAGGCATGGATGAGCACCAGCTATTGACCTACTGCAACAACCAGGTATCGCCCTATCTTCATTTCGAATACAGCGGCCTGACATGCCCATGAAACAGGGCCCGGCAAGGTGCACGTGCGGTCAGGGCTGATGAACTACGCGTACGGCAAATGCCTGGGAGGCCATTGGAGACCTGTGAGCCTTGCAACATGCGCAGCGATCATTCGCCCCGCCAACCTTGATGCCACATCCAGCGGGTACGACGCGACATTATCGGCTTGCGTTACGGCCGCAGCAGCAGACGCATGTCCTCACCCACCTGGCGTTGATCCACCACGCGCAGCCGGTGCTGCTGGTCCATCGCCTCGATGCCGAGGCCAGCCAGCAGCGGGCGGCCGGTATCGCCCAGCAGCGTCGGCGCCTGGTAGAGCAACAACTCATCCACCCAGCCGCCGCGCAACAGTGCACCGGCCAGGGTGGCTCCGGCCTCGGTATGCACTTCGTTGATGCCACGCTCGGCCAGCAGGACCAGCACCGCACCAAGGTCCAAACTGCCACCGCTGCCCGGCACGCTGGCAAATTCGGCGTCGGCCGCATCCGGTGCGCTTACTGCTGCGTCATGCAGGTACAACGTCGGCGCCCCACCCTCGCGCACACGGCTGCATTCCAGCGAACGCAGGCGCGAATCCAGCACCACGCGCAGCGGCGGCATCACGTCGGTATCGGCCAGGCGTACGGTCAGCATCGGGTCGTCGGCCAGCACGGTGTCGGCGCCGGTCAGGATCGCGCCGGCGCGAGCACGCCAGTGCTGCACATCCTCGCGCGCGGCCGGGCCGGTAATCCACTTGGAGCTGCCGTCGGCCATCGCGGTGCGGCCATCCAGGCTGGCGGCCAGCTTCACCCGCAGCCACGGGCGGTTGCGCTCCAC
Organism: Stenotrophomonas sp. 59; assembly: GCF_030291095.1. Classification (NCBI taxonomy): domain Bacteria; kingdom Pseudomonadati; phylum Pseudomonadota; class Gammaproteobacteria; order Lysobacterales; family Lysobacteraceae; genus Stenotrophomonas; species Stenotrophomonas sp. 59. The sequence goes on along the minus strand of NZ_CP127408.1, from coordinate 696,046 downwards.
GCGCGACAGATAACCCTTGTTGAGCTCCCGCGCCTGCGCAGCCATCAGCCCTTCGTCGACATCGATGCCGGCGTTGCGCAGCAGATCGAAGCCACCGCCATCGACCTTCGGGAACGGATCGCGCATCGCCGCAACCACGCGCGACACGCCCGCTTCGATCAGCGCCAGCGCGCAGGGCGGCGTGCGCCCATAGTGCGCGCAGGGTTCCAGGGTGACGTAGGCGGTGGCACCGCGTGCTTCGCTGCCGGCCTCGCGCAGGGCGAACACTTCGGCATGCGGGCCGCCGGCGCGCTGGTGCCAGCCCTGCCCGACCACGCGTTCGCCATGGGCGATCACGCAGCCGACCATCGGATTGGGGCGGGTGGTGTAGGCGGCACGCTCGGCCAGGCGCAGTGCGTTGGCCATGTGCAGGTGGTCGAGGACAGAGAACGGGGTGCTCATGCCGCCATGGTAACGCCGCCGGCGGGGATGCACGCCATGCGTGGATGGGTGTCTCCGCGCCAACCAAGGTTGGCACCCACCAGAGCAAAGTAGATCCACGCCACGCGTGGATGGGTGTCTCAGCGCCAACCAAGGTTGGCAACTATCGGGGCGTCAGCCCTTCTTCTTCTTGGTCAGGGCAATCACGTCGCCCAGCAGCTGCAGCTGTTCGGTACTGGACGGCAGATCACGTTCCAGCTTCTCGATCTCCTCGCGGAAATCGGCCACGTCCTCGAAGCTGCGGTACACCGATGCGAAGCGCACATAGCCCACATGATCGAGCTTGCGCAGTTCGTTCATCACGAACTCGCCGACCTTGATCGAAGGCACTTCGCGCTCGCCGCTGATGCGCAACTGGTGAACCACCGCGCGCACCGCCGCCTCGATCTTGTCTTCGGCCACGGCACGCTTCTGCAGCGCGCGGTCGAAGCCGGCGCGGACCTTGCGCTGGTCAAACGCTTCGCGGGTGCCATCGCTCTTGACGATGGCCGGCAGCTTCAGTTCAACCGTTTCCATGGTGCTGAAGCGCTCGCCACAGGCCTCGCACTCACGCCGACGACGGATCGTCGCGCCGTCTTCAGAGACGCGCGAGTCGATGACCCGGGTATCGGCATGTTGGCAGAAGGGGCAATGCATGGAACGCCTGGCTCAGGGGGCAACCTAGATGCCACGGTCATGGCAGCGTCGCAAAGGTACCTGAGAAGGCGTTCAGCAGCAAATGCTGTCTGCGCAGAAGTGCCTGCGCAGCGCGCCCAGCGCGCGCGTGGCGGGAGGCTCAGCCCGCCTTGCCGACATCAGGGGCAGACCGTCCCCAGCGCAGCCACGCCAGGTGCCCCGCCATCACCAGCAACGGCGGGCCAAGCCCGAAGAAGGCCAGCGTCGTTATCTCACCATGCTTGAAGGTGAAATACAGCGTGGCGGCGACCACGCCCAGCGCGGCGAGGGTCCCCAGCACCAGCCCCACCCATGCAACGACCGGAGAGTGGCGAAGGCCATCGCGGCCGCGCCACAGGAAGAGCCCGGTCAGCCACATCCAGGACAACAGACCGAGAAGCCCGGCCAGCGACCACAGCACGATCACCGTGGGCTCGTTGCCGGACAGGTACTTGCCATCCATTACGAAAATCAGGCCCAGCACCGCCACGGTGCCGCCCGCCGCCGCGGTGGGCAGGCCCACCAGCAGACCCGCTATCCCCATCCATCGTTTGTGCTGCTGCTCATCCATGCGTTCCATTCCCTTTGATTGGCCGCGTCAGGCGCGGCGTTTGAGCCACACCAGCATGGCAGCCGGTACCAGCATCGACGGTCCCAGAAGCAATAGTTCCAACGCGGTGCCCCCCTGCTGGAAGCCGAACCATGCGGTCATCCAGAGAACCGGCAGCGCGGCCAGCCCACCGGCCAGCAGCAGCCACCACCAGATCGCGCGCACCTGCAGGCCGGCCCGGCCCTGCAGCAGGTAGCCGGCGCTGAGCCACAGCCAGGCCAGGCAACCCGCCACGCCGGCCAGGCCCCACAGCAGTGGCACCAGATCGGGGGAGCGGTTGCCGCCGAAGGATTGCAGGCCAACAACCAGGAACATCACCGCGACCGCGCCGCCCATCGCCAGGCTGGGCAGGCCGAGCAGTACCGCCAACGCGGCATACAGGTATTTGAGGCGGCGCTCATCCATGCGCGATTACTCCGATACCCGTGCTCGCACGGGCGGCACATCCACGGCATCGGCACGCGCACGCAGGAGCATCAGCATGCCTGTGGGCACCAGCAGCGACGGCCCAGCGAAGAGACCGCTCACCACCGCCGGGCCCAGCCCGGAGAAGGTATATATCGCCAATCCCAGCAACGGCAGGCCCGCCAGCACGCCGATGCCCAACAACCACCACCAGCGTGGCGAGGCGGTGCGCAGGCCCTGCAGTCCATCACGCAACCAGATGACGCTGAGCGCGACCCAGGCCACCAGGCCGGCAAGTGCGGCCGTTCCCCAGACACACATGACGGCAGCGAACCACAGCTTGTCAGCATCCAGCGAGACCAGGCCGATCACCCCCATGACCAGGGCGATGCAGGCGCCGACACCGCCCATGAAAAGACTGGGCAGGCCGAACAGCGCGGCCAGCACCACGTACAGATACTTGAGGCGGCGCTCATCCATGCGCGGTTGCTCCAATACCGGGGTCGGTTCCCCTCCCTGCGGGAAGGGAACCGACCCCTGTTTCGATCAGCCGTAGACGGGGTACTTGCGGCACTGCGCGCTGACGGCGTCGCGCACGCGGGCGATGACGGCGTCGTCGTTCGGCGCGTCCAGCACGTCGGCGATCCAGTTGGCCAGGTCCACGCAGTCCTGTTCCACGTAGCCGCGGGTGGTCACCGCCGGGGTGCCCAGGCGCAGGCCCGAAGTGACGAACGGCGAACGCGGGTCGTTCGGCACCGAGTTCTTGTTGACGGTGATGTGCGCCTTGCCCAGTGCAGCTTCCGCATCCTTGCCGGACACGTCCTTGCCGATCATGTCCACCAGCATGAGGTGGTTCTGGGTGCCGCCGGAGACGATTTTGTAGCCGCGCGCGATCAGCGTGTTGGCCATCGCCTGGGCGTTCTTCACCACCTGCTGCTGGTAGGCCTTGAAGCCCGGTTCCAGCGCTTCCTTGAAGGCCACGGCCTTGCCGGCGATGACGTGCATCAGCGGACCGCCCTGGATGCCCGGGAACACGATCGACTGCAGCTTCTTGACCAGGTCCTCATCGGCGCCCTTGGCGACGATGATGCCGCCGCGCGGGCCACGCAGGGTCTTGTGGGTGGTGGAGGTCACCACGTGGGCGTGTTCCAGCGGGCTCGGGTAGACGCCGGCGGCGACCAGACCGGCCACGTGTGCCATGTCAACGAACAGGTAGGCACCGACCTTGTCGGCGATGGCGCGGAAGCGCGCCCAGTCGATCACCTGCGAGTACGCCGAGAAACCGGCCACAACCATCTTCGGCTTGTGCTCCAGGGCCAGGCGCTCGACTTCGTCGTAATCGATCAGGCCCTGATCGTTCACGCCGTACTGCACGGCGTTGAACAGCTTGCCCGAGGCATTCACCTTGGCGCCGTGGGTGAGGTGGCCGCCGTGGGCGAGGCTCATGCCGAGGATGGTGTCACCCGGCTGCAGCAGCGCGAAGTACACCGCCTGGTTGGCCTGCGAACCGCTGTGCGGCTGCACGTTGGCGTAGTCGGCACCGAACAGCTGCTTCAGGCGGTCGATGGCCAGCTGCTCGGCGATGTCCACGTATTCGCAGCCACCGTAGTAGCGCTTGCCCGGGTAGCCTTCGGCGTACTTGTTGGTCAGCTGGCTGCCCTGGGCTTCCATCACCGCCGGGCTGGTGTAGTTCTCGCTGGCGATCAGCTCGACGTGGTCTTCCTGGCGCTGGGTTTCAGCGGCGATGGCCTTGGCCAGTTCGGGATCGTAGGATTCGATGCGGACGTCACGCGGGAACATCGGGTACTCCAGCAGGCAGGGAAAAGGGGTACGGCTCAGCCCTTGATTGTAGCCCCGCGCCGCTGGGGCCGAAACGGACGGGGCCGGCATCCCCGAAGGAATCCGGCCCCGTATGGTTTCGATTGATGGTGTGGGGTCAGAGCCCTTTCCGTTGGAAAGGGATCCGACCCCGGCCGCGATCCTCAGCGCCCGCTGAGCACGTACTGGGCGATCACGCCGGTGGCGATGGCCACCAGCAGCATGTTGCCGTGGTCGTCGCGGATCCAGTGATGCCCATACGGCGGGCGGCGCAGGTGGTAGCGCGGGTAGTCGTTCACCACGTAGACCGGGCCACGGTAGTAGTCGCGGTAGGGGGAACCGACCCGCCAGCCGTAGCCGCCATAGCGCGGCGGCGGCGGTGCCGGGCGGTACACCACGCGCGGCGGCGCCGGGCGGTAGTAGCGGTCATGGTCGCGGTGCCACTCGCGGCGATCCTGGCGGTAGTCGCGCCGCGCCTCGCGGCGGTCGCGCTCCCAGTCACGGCGGTCCTGGCGCCACTCACGGCGATCCTCCCGCCACTCGCGGCGGTCATGGTCGCGACCGCGGTGGTCGTTGTCGGCGAAGGCCGGGGCCACGGCGCCGAAGGCCAGCACAGAGGCCACGGCACTGGCCATTACTCGATTGATGCGCATGTCTGACCTCTGCTTGGGTGGGTGGTGAGCCCATATTGCGCATACGATCTGAACCGTTTCCGGCTGGAAACGCTTCCCGCTGAAGGACTGTGACGAAGTATTCAGGCCACGGCCAGCCCGGGGGCCTCTCCCGGGCGCGGCCCGGAACCGGTTCCGGCTATAATTGGCGGTATTCCTTTTCAGTCTGTGCCCGCTGCCGCAACGGGATGTTCCCGTGACGGGTCGGGCGCAGGGCCGCGCCTACGGAGACCACATGTCCTCGCAATACATCTACACCATGAACCGCGTGTCCAAGGTGGTCCCGCCCAAGCGGCAGATCATCAAGGACATCTCGCTGTCCTTCTTCCCGGGCGCGAAGATCGGCCTGCTGGGCCTGAACGGCGCCGGCAAGTCCACCGTGCTGAAGATCATGGCCGGCGTGGACACCGATTTCGAGGGCGAAGCCCGCCCGCAGCCGGGCATCAAGGTCGGCTACCTGGCGCAGGAACCGGAGCTGGACCCGACCAAGACCGTGCGTGAAGCGGTCGAGGAAGGCGTGGGCGAAGTGCTGCAGGCACAGGCCGCGCTGGACGCGGTGTACCTGGCCTACGCCGAGGAAGGCGCCGACTTCGACGCGCTGGCCAAGGAACAGGAGCGCCTGGAGGCGATCCTCGCCGCCGGCGATGCACACACGCTGGAAAACCAGCTGGACGTGGCCGCCGATGCGCTGCGCCTGCCGCCGTGGGATGCCGTGGTCGGCAAGCTGTCCGGCGGTGAAAAGCGCCGCGTGGCCCTGTGCCGCCTGCTGCTGCAGAAGCCGGACATGCTGCTGCTCGACGAACCGACCAACCACCTCGACGCCGAGTCGGTGGAATGGCTGGAGCAGTTCCTGGCGCGCTACACCGGCACCGTGGTGGCCGTTACCCACGATCGCTACTTCCTGGACAACGCCGCCGAGTGGATCCTGGAACTGGACCGCGGCCGCGGCATTCCGTGGAAGGGCAACTACACCGACTGGCTGACCCAGAAGGACGAGCGCCTGAAGCAGGAAGACAACCAGGAAAAGGCTCGCCAGAAGGCGATCCAGAAGGAACTGGAGTGGTCGCGCCAGAACGCCAAGGGCGGCCGCACCAAGGGCAAGGCCCGCCTGGCCCGCCTGGAAGAGCTGCAGTCGGTCGATTACCAGAAGCGCAACGAGACCAATGAAATCTTCATCCCGCCGGGCGAGCGCCTGGGCAATGCGGTGATGGAGTTCAAGAACGTCTCCAAGAAGTTCGGCGACCGCCTGCTGTTCGACAACCTGAGCTTCCTGGTGCCGGCCGGCGCCATCGTCGGCATCATCGGCCCGAACGGTGCCGGTAAGTCGACCCTGTTCAAGATGATCACCGGCCAGGAAAAGCCGGACACCGGCGAGATCGTGGTCGGCCCGACCGTGAAGCTGTCCTACGTGGACCAGAGCCGCGACGCGCTGGAAGGCAACCACAACGTCTTCCAGGAAATCGCTGGCGGCCTGGACATCCTCAACATCAACGGCATCGAGATCCAGTCGCGCGCCTACATCGGCCGCTTCAACTTCAAGGGCCAGGACCAGCAGAAGATGGTCGGTTCGCTGTCCGGTGGTGAGCGTGGCCGCCTGCACATGGCCAAGACCCTGCTGCAGGGTGGCAACGTGCTGCTGCTCGACGAACCGTCCAACGACCTGGACATCGAAACCCTGCGTGCGCTGGAAGATGCGCTGCTGGAGTTCCCGGGCAACACCTTCGTCATTTCGCATGACCGCTGGTTCCTGGATCGCATCGCGACCCACATCCTGGCGTTCGAAGGCGACTCGCACGTGGAGTTCTTCCAGGGCAACTACCGCGAGTACGAAGAAGACAAGCGCCGCCGCATGGGCGACGACGCGGCGCCGAAGCGCCTGCGCTTCAAGGCGCTGAAGTAAGGCAACCGGAAAGGCCGCGCTCGCGCGGCCTTTCTCCTTTTGTGGGTCGCCCGCTTGCTGGCGACGCCTTCGCGAGATTCCCCATGTCCCTGTTCGAACGCCTGTTCCAGCTGCAGCAGCACGGCACCACCGTGCGCACCGAGCTGCTGGCCGGTGTCACCACCTTCCTGACGATGTCCTACATCGTCTTCGTGAACCCCGAGATCCTCGGCACCACCGGCATGGATGCCGGCGCGGTGTTCGTGGCCACCTGCCTGGCCGCCGCGCTGGGTTCTGCGGTGATGGCGCTGGCCGCCAACTTCCCGGTCGGCATGGCACCGGGCATGGGCCTGAACGCGTTCTTCGCCTTCACCGTGGTCGGCGCTGCGGGCCTGCCGTGGCAGCAGGCGCTCGGTGCGGTGTTCATCTCCGGCCTGGTGTTCCTGGTGCTGTCGCTGACCGGCGTGCGCGCATGGCTGGTGTCGGGCATTCCTTCGTCGCTGCGCTCAGCCATCGTGGCCGGTATCGGTTTGTTCCTGGCGATCATCGCGCTGCAGAAATCCGGCGTCATCGTCGGCAACGAAGACACGCTGGTGGCGCTGGGCCCGCTGAACACCGCGCCGCCGCTGCTGGCGCTGGCCGGTTTCCTGCTGATCGCGGTGCTGGAAGCGCGGCGCATCCGTGGTGCGATCCTGATCGGCATCCTGGCCGTGACCGGCGCGGGCTGGGCGCTGGGCGACGTGCAGTACCAGGGCCTGGTTTCGCTGCCGCCGAGCCTGGCCCCGACCTTCCTGCAGCTGGACCTGCCAGGCCTGCTGCACCACGACGGCGGCGCGCCGATCGCCGTGCTGCTGCAGGTGGTGCTGGTGTTCGTGCTGGTGGAAGTGTTCGATGCCACCGGCACGCTTTATGGCGTGGTCGGCCGCGCCGGCCTGCTGAAACTGCCGGGCGCGCAGAAGCGTTTCGGCCGCGCGCTGCTGGCCGACAGCACCGCCATTGTTGCAGGCTCGATGCTGGGCACCAGCAGCACCACCGCCTTCGCTGAAAGCGCCTCCGGCGTGCAGGTGGGCGGCCGTACCGGCCTGACCGCATTGGTGGTGTCGGCCCTGTTCCTGGCCGCACTGCTGTTCTCGCCGCTGGCAGCGATGGTGCCCAGCTATGCCACCGCGCCGGCGCTGCTGTTCGTGGCCGGCCTGATGCTGCGCGAACTGGTGGAAGTGGACTGGAGCGACCTGACCGAATCGGTGCCGGCAGCGCTGTGTGCGCTGGCGATGCCGTTCACCTACTCGATTGCCAACGGCCTGGCGTTCGGCTTCATCGCCTATGCCGCGCTGAAGGCCGGTACCGGGCGCTGGCGCGAAGTGCATCCGGCGGTGTGGCTGGTGGCGGTGCTGTTCACCCTGCGCTACGCGCTGGAATGACGCCTGGCTGAGGGTCGGAGCCCATTGCCGTGCAATGGGATCCGACCCCGCAGCACTGCAGCTACCAGCGCGGTTGCAGGCGGCCGTCGGCGGCGAAACGCCAGCGTCCTTCGGCCCAGCCCAGGCCGAACAAGGCCAGCATCTGCGAGTAATAGGCCGGTGCTTCAGCACGCTGCTTTTCGGCGGTGGGCAGGCTGGCCCGCAGCGACTGCGCGCGCTCCGCTTCGCCCTGCGCGATCAGATACGGCAGCAGTGCCGCGCGGAATCCGTAGTTGCCTTCGCCCTGCCCCTGGCCACTACGGGTGTCGATCTTCTCCCACATCGGCGCACCACTGCGCAGGCGCTGCAGCGGCCCGGACAGAGCCGCCAGCTGCGCACGGAACAACGGATCGCGCGGTGCGGTCATGCCCGCCCAGGTGTAGCAGCGGATGGCATCGTAGCTGCCGACCGCGCCGCGCACCGGATCGACGACGAAGCGATCGCCTTTCCACGCCGCCCAGTCCGGTGCGAACCCGTTTGGACTGGCCTGCTGCAACAGCTGCACGCTGTTGCGCGCCAGCGCCTGCCACGGCCCGCTGCGATCCTCCACCGCAAAGCGGCGCAGCAGCGGCAGTGGCAGATAGCTGGGGTTGACCCGCGTGGCGTCCCCTTCGATGAATCCCTGTGGGCCCGGCAGCAGCATCGGGCCGAGCCCGGGCAGGTCCACGATCTCGCGTGCCCGCACCTGCGCGAGCAGGCCCTCGGCGATAGCCTTCAACGCGGGACGGCGCCACAGCCTCGCGCCTTCCAGCAGCGCATAGGCCAGCCAGAGATCGGAGTCCGAGGCCGGGTTGTCGTCCAGTACCCGCCAGCTTCCCTTGTCATCCCGCCCCCACAACCAGGCGGGCAGGTGCTGGCGCATGTCGCCACCGGCGAGGTTGTCCTGGGTCCAGCCCAGGATGCGGTCGAACAGCGCCTGGTCGTTGTCGACCAGGGCGAAGAACAACGCATAGGACTGGCCTTCGGAGGTGCTGCGCTGATCGTCCTGGCTGCGATCGATCATGCGTCCGTCGCGGCTCAGGCTGCTGTCGAGCAGTACCTGCCACGCCGGCCAGCGCGGAGCGGGCGCGGCCTGCGCACTGCACCAGCCAAGCAGCGGCAGCGTGGCGGCCGCCTGCAGCAGGCGCCGGCGCTGCAGGTCAGCGGAACTCGCCATACGGCACCAGTGGCGATACGGGCAACGGCAGGTTTCCCTGCCAGGGCTTGAAGGTGTAGCGCAGGTAGAGCTGGAACGAATTCGGCGAGAAATCGCGGCTGCGCTGCAGGGTGCCGGCGGCACCCAGCACGAAGTGGTCGCCCAGGCGGCGCTCGACCGCGCCGTACAGGCGGTAGCCGGTGCCTGTGCTGCTGCTGTCGCCGGTATACAGGCCGGCCTCGTCCAGCCGCAGCGGGCCATACTGCGGCTCCAGCTGTTCGATCACGCGCTCGATCAAGGCTTGGTCAGGGAAGCGGCTGATCGAGGACGCGTGCGCACTGGACACGCTGACCGAGCCATCCACGCGCACCGACCACACGTCGTTGCGCCAGGCGAAACTGACCGGCAAGCTCAGCGACGCATAGCGCTGCGGGCTGTAGTAGCCGCCCTGGCCCAGCGAGTAGCCGCCCAGGTCCTTCTGGTAACGCCAGTACATCGCGGTGGTGCCCACATCCAGCCGCATGTCGGTGCGCTGGATCAGCTTGTGGTACCAGCCCACCATCGCGCGTGCGCGGGTGTTGTCGACCACGTTGTGGCCGGTCAGCCGATGCCAGCTCCAGTTCGACCACACGCCATCGCGGCCGCCCTGGTCGTAGCCGAGGCTGAAGGTCACGCCGTTGGCGGTGACCCCGCCCCAGGCAATGCCACTGCGCGGATCAACGGCACCGGCCTGCGACAGCAGCGAGTTGGTCATCGGCCGCCGCGACACCGTGGCCCCCCAGCCGAAGCGCCCGAGGTCACCATTGAGGGTGACACCGCCGAGCCAGTTGCCGACCACGTAGTTGGACGGGGTGTGGCCGATATCGAAGTTCCAGCGGTCATCCAGGGTGCGCCAGCCGACGGCGAAGCCAGCGCCAGAAGTCCGCCGCTGATGGACGAAACGGGTGCAACCCGGTGCGCGCAGGCGGCTGTTGCCGGCCTGCAGCAGATCCAGGTCGCAGCTGCCGAAATCCTCGTCGTAGGCGCCGTTTCCGTCGGTCTGGAAGCGGCCGGCATCGAAGCTCACCTGCTCGATGCGCGCCCAGCCCAGGCCACCGGCGAACGGTGCGTCGAGATGCGCGATGCGGGTATCACGCGACAGTCGCGAAATGCCCGGGGTTCCATCACTGCGGCGGCCGGTGTCCTGCATCACCGTCAGGGTGGGATTCTCCTGCTGGTACAGGGTTTCCACGTCGCTGCGCAGGCTGCGCCGCAACCAGTCATCGCCGGCCGTCTCGCGGCTGGCCAGGGTCAGCGCGCGGTTGTCGCGCGGCGCGGACTGGCTGGAAGCCAACAGGCCGTTGTCGGCCATCGCCTGCGCGTACATGTCCAGCGCCTGCTGTGGATCATCGCGGCGCACCAGTCGTGCCGCGTCACGCCAGGACTGTGCATCGGGCCCGGTCTTGCGCGCCAGCAGCGCGCGCAGGATCGCCAGGGCCTTCGTGTCCTCGCGCAGGTCGGTCCAGATGGTGGCGAGCTGGCGCTGCTGGCCGATCTCGGCATCGTCCACTGCCGGCGGTGCGTCGTGCATCTGGCGGCGTGCGTTGGCCAGATCGCCGGTGCCGATCCAGGCCTGTACCTGGCCCAGCTGCGCATCCACATTCTCCGGCTGTGCAGCAAGCACGCGCTGGTAGTAGTGCAGCGCCTGCGCATGATCGCCGCGCAGGCGTGCCCATTCGGCCATCAGCAGGTCGTTGTCGGTGCTGGGCGGTTGCTGCTGCAGCAGCGCGATGGCTTCGGCCTCCCTGCCCTGCGCACGCAGATCCCACAGATGATCGACCAGCTGCTGCCGCTGCAGGCGCGCCGACAGCGCGCGGATGTCGTCGTCCCACTGCGCCTGCGGCAGCGCATCGAGCACCGCCAGCGCCTGCGGCAGCCGATCGGATCCCGACAGATAGAGCGCCTGCGCGTAGCGCGCTTCGGCACTGTTGTTGTGCATGGCCATGTCGGCCACCACCGCGTCGGCCTCGTCCTGCCGGCCGGCGGCGCGCAGCTCGTTGCCCAGCGCATAGGCCAGCCAGGCATCGCCCGGCAGTTCGCCGCGCAGCTGCTGTCCCAGCGTGATTGCAGTGGTTGCATCGCCGGCAGCCAACGCCTGCTCGCGGCGCTCACGCAGTCGACTGATCTGCAGCTGGCGCAGGTCTTCGGCATACAACCTGCGCTGGGCAGCGGGCAATGCGTTGATGAAGGCTTCCAGCCGCTGCGGATCGGTTCGGCCGTACAGCTGCACCAGCTTGCGGATCACGTTGGCATCGTTGGGCGCCATCCGCCGGGCAACCTGCAACTGGCGTTCGGCTGCGGCGTCGTCGCCGCGGGCCACGGCCACGTCGACCAGGCCCAGTGCAGCATTGACGTCGCGGGGCTGCTGGCGGCGCGCCTGCGCATACAGGCGCTCGGCCTCGTCCAGCCGGCCGGCGGCAAGCGCCGCATCGGCCTGGTCCAGCTGCAGCCAGTAGCGGGTACTGGCAATCAGGTCACGCCACTTGTCGTTGCTGTCACCGGCCGGGGTGGCCTGCACCGCACGCTGGAAATAGTTGATGGCCTGCTCGCGGCGGCCCTGGCGCATCAGTGCCATGCCCAGCCCACCCAGCAGATCGGGCTCGCGCGGATAGCCGCGCAGCGCCTGCAGGAAAGCGCGCTCGGCCTCTTCATTACGGCCTGCGTCGAGCAACTGCTGGCCACGCAGGCCGGCGCGCCACGCCGGGTCACTGACCCGCTTGTGCTGGTCGGTGTAGCGCTCGCGCACCAATGCGATGTCGGCAAACGTCGGGTTGCGGGTGATGAAGTCCTGCAGCCTGCGCACGCTGCGGTCGTCGGCGGGCTGATCCTTCAGGTAGGCCCATTCGGCGTCCGCCGCCATGCCGCGGGCTTCCGGATTGCGCCCCATGCGCTGCAGCGCGGCCAGCGCCTCGGCATCGCGGCCGGCCGCGAACAGCATCTGCGACAGCGCCTGCAGCAACGGCACATTGCCCGGATAACTACGGTCCAGTTCGCCCAGCGCGCGGATCGCCTGTGCACGCCCATCCGCCTGGGCGCCGCGCAGGCGCCAGTACTCCAGGCCCAGCTGCAGGCCAGGTGGATCATCGTTGAACAGGCGCCGGTAGATCGCCAGCGCTTCGGCGCTGCGACCGCCGGCAGCGAACAGCCGCGCCTGCTGCAGATCCTGCTGCAGGTCACCGCGATAGGCCTGCCAGAGGCGCTCGCCGGAGGCCAGTTCACGGGTGCCCGTGCCGATCTCGCGCAGGCGCTTCAGGGTCGCCTCGGCATCCTGCAGCTTCTGCTGCGACAGCTGCACTTCCAGGATCGCCACCAGCGTGCCGCGATCATCCGGCGCCAGCATGCGCAGCCGCGCCAGCGCGTCTTCGATCAGGCTCTGGCGACCGGTGGCCTCTCCGATGCGCACCTGCTGAAGCAGCCACTGGCGCTGCTCGGCGACGGTTCCGCCCGGTGTATCGGGCAGGGCCTGCGCCGCGCAGGGCCCGGCACCGGCCAGTCCCAACAGGACCAGGCCGGAAGCGGTGACCAGCGGATGCCGAGTACGTGCCATCAGTGCCCCGGGTCCAGGCGCTTGGCCGCGACCCAGCGCAGCGTGCGCCACAGCAGGAAGGCGACCATCAGCACCACCAGCGTCGCCAGCACCGCCAGCAGTGCCGGGTGGTCGGCCAGGTGGTACCACAGCAGCAGCCACCACGGCAGCGCGCCAACGTAGTAGTGATCGCCGACGAACTGGCTGTGGATGCCCGAGGTACGCAGGATCGCCACCGAACCTGCGATGGCTTCGCGCTTGCCGGTATCGCTGAGTGCATCGTCGAGCAAGCCGTAGTCGGCGGCATTGCTGGCGGCCAGCGAAACGATGCTGCGCTGCGCATGCTTCGGCGACTGCATGCCGATGATCGCGGCAAACGGTGCCTGCGCGCTCACTGCTACTTCGGTCACCGCCGGGTCGCCATCGCGGCTGCCACGGCGGGCCTGTTCCATCGCCTGCTGCGGCGACGGCGACTGGCCGTTGAGCAGGCGCGTGCGCTGGTCGTCGATCAGCAGCGACAGCTGCTGGCTGCCGCGCAGCTCCGCCGGCAAGGCGCCCAGCATCAGCAGGTCCGCATCCAGTGCGCTGGCCTGCTTCCAGTCATCGGACAGGCGCAGGCCATAGGCCGGGTAGCCACTCTGCACGCCCAGCCCACCGATCAGGTTCAGCAGCAGGCTGACCTGTGCTTCGCTGGCGCTGGGCGGCACCAGCACGACGGTCTCCGACAGATCGGCCATGCGGGTGAACGGGAAACCGCTGAGCGCGAACGCGGACAGGTCCGGCAGGCCCATGTAGTGATGGAACCCGGAGAAGTCGATGGTCGAGTCCTCTTCGATCGCCGCCTGCAGGTTGGGCGGCAGCACGGTCTGGCAGTGGTCGCGTTGCGCGCTGCCCATCACGCTGGCGAAGTTGAAATCGAAGCGCAGCTGGTTGCGGTCGCCCAGCTTGAGCGCCGGAATCAGCAGGCGCCCGTCGTCGGCACCGGCATCGCCGGCCAGCACCGGCAGGCGGATTTCCTCCAGGCCCTGCTTGCCGTTGCGGCGCACCAACGGGAAGCTGGAGATGAACTGGTCGTTGATCGCCACGCCCAGCCGCGATTCATCGCTGCCGAACGGCGGCGTATAGCGGTAGCGCAGGTTCAGCGGAATACCCTGGTTGCGCCAGATGAACAGATCCGGCGGCAGGTTGAGGTTGACCGTGATCGGTTGCGGCGACACGCCATTGGCGTGCAGCTGCTGCGGGTAGTCGAGCAGTTCGGCCAGGCGGACGGCGCGGTCGGTACGTACCCAGTTCGGTGCGTCGTACGGCTTGCGCGGGGCCAGTGGCTTGATCTCGTCGACGCTGACCTGGCGGCCGCGGAACAGCACGTTGCCGGCCGCCATCGCGGCCACCGCCTTCTGCAGGTCGTCATCGTTGCGGCCCAGCACCAGCAGCAGCTTGCGCTGCGGATCCTCCGGCAGCGACATCAGTTCGATCATCGGCCCCGTGACCGGGGCATGGTTGGCGATCACCGGCGGGAACCTGCCGTTGACCGCCAGCACCACCGCGTGGCCCTTGTCCGGCAGCGTACCGAAGCTGACCGGGAAACGCGCCTGGCGCCACCAGCCGGACAGGCTGCCGAAGTACGAGGACATCACCGCCGCCGCGCGCTGCTGCGCCAGGCTCGGTGCGGCGGCGAACACCACCGGCAGTTCCAGCCGTGCGGTATCGCGCGGATCGAAGAACGGCAACGGGAAGTTGGCCAGGTCGTCCTGCATCGCCAGCGGCTGGCCGCCCAGGCGCAACGTGCTGTTGCTGGACAGGTTGACCCACAGCGAGCTGTGCGTCGGCTCTTCGCAGATGTCGGTGTAATGGCCGACGAACTCCAGGCGGACCTGGTTGAAATCGGCGATCAGGCGCGCGTCCAGCGGCAGCTTGGCCTGCACCGGGCGGCCCAGCTGGTCGTTGCTGATCGGCACCACGCCCATCATCGCGTCGTTGAGGTAGACCCGCAGGTGCGACAGGGTCGGCAGCAGCGACGGTGAAGGCGTGAAGCTCAGATCCAGTTCCGCATCGCGGACCAGGCGGTCACGGCGCACCTGGAACTCGAAGGTGGTGGCATTGCGCACCCCCGACAGCAGCGTGTCCTGGCGGCGCCCCAGCTGCGCGAAGGTGTTCTGCCGCTGCCAGGGCCAGGCGCTGCCCGTCCAGGTCTGCGCCAGCGCGGGCTCGGTACCGGCGGCGGGAGTGGTGGCGGGTGCGGCCGGCACGCTCGGCACCGGCGGCGCGGCAGGCGCTGTGGTGGGAGGGGCGACCGGTGCCGGAGCAGGCGCGCTGTTGCCTGACGCCACGGGCAGGGCCAGCAGGGGCAGCAGCAGCCAACGCAGAGAGGACGGAAGGGTCATGGACGAAGCCCTGGATCAGCGGCTGGGTCAGCCGGGTGGGAAAGAAGCGGACGTTGCGGAGCAAAGCTGGCCAGCCATCGCAGCAGGCGACGGTTCCAGTGTGCCGGGCGGTCAAGGTCGAACGGTGCGAAATCGCCCATCCGCCGATAGCCGCGCCAGCCCAGGACCAGCACGCTCCACAGGCTGCGCGGCAGGCTCTTGGGTTGGTAACCGGCGTGCCAGTCGAGCCAGGCATCGGCGCGGGCGAAGGTGCACTGGGCGAACTCCACGCGCTGGCGTTCGTCCTCGAACAGCAGCAGCAGGCCCAGTCGCTGGCCGACCGTGCGCTGCACCCGCGCCGGGAACGCGAACTCGCGGCGCCCTCGCCCCAGCAGCACCTGCACGCGCAGGCCCTCGGCCAGCTGTGCGTCTTCGCCGAGTTCAACGCCTACGCCATCGTTGGAGTAGTCCTGCAGCACGCCGCGCAGGCGGCGGCCATCGGGCACCTGCAGCGCCATCGGCAGGTGGGTGGTGACGCGGTGCGTGCGCCGCACCTGCTGCACTTCAGCGGCCACCGCCAGCGCACCGCCGATGATCAGCAGGTTGTACAGCACCCACAGCGAACTGACGACCACCGTGCCGCGTTCATCGAGCGGCCCGTGCATGAAGCGCCACACGGCAAAGCACAGGCCGAGCACGTTCAGCAGCGCCAGCACCAGGTAGGGCTGCGCCACGCGCCAGTCAAAACGATCGCCGGCCTGGGTACCGCCCTTGTCGGTGACGTTGAACTTGCCACGGCCCGGGCTGAACAGCGCCACGGTGGTGGGCCGTGCGATGTACCAGGCCAGCACCGTCTCGTACACCTCGCCCCAGAACGGCCGCCGGTACTTGCCCTGGATTCGCGCGTTGGTAAGGCTGGCGTGGGCCATGTGCGGCACCACGAACAGCAGGATGGCCAGTGCCGGCGCGTAGATGATGTAGACGTGCAGCAGCAGGAACGCCAGCGGCGCGGTGAGGAACACCAGGCGCGGAATGCCGGCCAGGAAATGCAGCATCGCGTTGGCATAGCAGAAGCGCTGGAACAGGCTCAGGCCCTTGCCCAGCAGCGGGTTGTCGATGCGGAAGATCTGCACCATGCCGCGCGCCCAGCGGATGCGCTGGTTGACGTGCGCGCCGAGGCTGTCGGTGGCCAGGCCGGCTGCCTGCGGAATGCGCAGGTAGGCCGAGTTCCAGCCCTTGCGGTGCAGGCGCAGCGCGGTGTGCGCATCCTCGGTGACGGTTTCGGTGGCAAACCCGCCGATGGCATCGATGGCCTCGCGCCGCAGTACCGCGCAGGAGCCGCAGAAGAACGCCGCGTTCCACAGGTCGTTGCCGTCCTGCACCAGGCCGTAGAACAGCTCGCCTTCGTTTGGATCGCTGCGGAACACCTGCAGGTTGCGTTCGAACGGATCGGCCGAGAAGAAGTGGTGCGGGGTCTGCACCAGCGCCAGTTTCGGGTCGCGCAGGAACCAGCCGCAGGTGATCTGCAGGAACGAGCGCACCGGCAGGTGGTCGCTGTCGAAGATGGCCACCAGCTCGCCATCGATCAGGGTCAGGGCGTGGTTGAGATTACCGGCCTTGGCATGGCGGTTGTCGGCGCGGGTGATGTAGTTGACCCCGGCGCGCTCGGCGAATGCACGGAATTCTTCGCGTTTGCCATCATCGAGGATATGGATGCGCAGCTTGTCGGCCGGCCAGTCCAGGCCCATCGCCGCGTACACGGTATGCCGCACCAGCGCCAGGTCTTCGTTGTAGGTGGGAATCAGCACATCCACCGTCGGCCACTGGTGGATGTCGGCCGGCAACGGCGCCGGGCGGCGGCGCAGCGGCCAGGCCACCTGCACGTAGCCCAGCATCAGCACCAGCCAGGAATAGGTTTCCGCCGCCAGCAGCACCAGGCCACAGACCAGGTCGAAGGTGCTGTTCCAGTTCAGCGTGGCGGTATAGCGCCACCACAGGTAACGGCAGGACACGGTGATCGACAGCACGACCAGCACCAGCG
The DNA here is from genome assembly GCF_030291095.1 of Stenotrophomonas sp. 59. Classification (NCBI taxonomy): domain Bacteria; kingdom Pseudomonadati; phylum Pseudomonadota; class Gammaproteobacteria; order Lysobacterales; family Lysobacteraceae; genus Stenotrophomonas; species Stenotrophomonas sp. 59. The sequence continues at coordinate 678,965 of NZ_CP127408.1, read as the reverse complement.
TCGCATAGCGCCCCTGCATGCGCCGCACCAGCAGCGCGATGGCCCACAGCAATGCAACGAACACGAACTGTGCGAGATAGGTGAACGGCTGGGTGATGCACAGTGCTGCCAGCCCCAGCGTGGCCAGACCGACCAGCAGGGTCAGCAGATGCCGCGAACGTGGCGACAGGCCGCCCATCTTCCGGCCGAACCAGGCCGCCACGCGGCTGTTCCAGAATTCACTGGGCGCATCGCGCATGGCGCGCAGATAGCGCAGGCGGCCGCGACCGGCGGCGCCACGCAGTTCGGCAATGCGTTCGCGACGGGCCTGGGCCAAACGTTGCCGCCTCAGCGAAGGCTGCGGTACCAACCGCACCACCGACAGCCACATGGCCTGGATCAGCAACCGCAGCGGATCGCCCGGGCGCCAGCGACGGTCGCCCTGGATCTGCGGGAAGGCGTTGCGCAGGCGCGGGGCCTGCGCCTGCCACGCCGGCCCTTCCAGGCGCAGGAACGCCCAGCCCACGCACTGCAGCAGCCACAGCAGCGACCGTGTCGGCCAGGACGCATGCACGCGTTCGCGCAGGCGCCCCCAGCCCAGGTAATAGACGCGGGCACCCATCAGCGTCCTCCCGCCGCGGCCTGGCGCCGCGCGCCTTCGGCCAGGCACCACAGCACCAGCCCGTCGACATCGGCAGCAGCCAGCGAATCGGTCGCATAGCGGCCCAGTGGCTGCTTGCTGGCCAATGCGGACGGCACCCGCGCATCCTCGTGCAGCGGCTGCGGCACCAGACGCGCGCCGTGCGCGTGCAGCCACAGCTGCATCAGGTCGCGCTGCACCGGAATGACCGGGTCATAGCGGTTGGCCAGCAGCAGGCGGGTGTCATCCGGCTGCCGTTGCAGGAACACATGGCTGACCGGATCGACACAGGCCAGGCGCAGCGGCAGCGTGCAGCGCGCGTGCTGGTTGATGGCCGCAGCGTGCGCCGGCAGGCGCTGCGGCAGGTCGAACAGGATCCAGTCGAACTGGGTCTCCAGCAGCGGAATGCGTTCGGCCCAGGTGGCCGGTGCCTGCTGCAGCTGCTGTTCGATGCGCATCGCGGCCTCGGCATCGACACGACCATAGGGCAGCACCGCGAGTCCTGTTGCGACGGCGTAGGCGGCATCACGCCAATCCGTACCGTCCAGCTGCGCGCGCGCCCAGCCGTTATCCACGTCGGCAGGCAGGCCCAGGTGCAGGCCGAGCATCTGGTCCGGGCTGCATTCGACCAGCAGCACACGCTGCCCCTGGGCGTGCAGGCCTTGGCCCAGCGCGGCAAGCACGGTGGTGACGCCGGTTCCTCCATGGATGCCCTGCAGCGACAACAAGGTGCTCATCGGCGCGGCTCCAGTTCGGCCAGCAACGGCCAGCGCGCCAGCGCCCGTGCACGTTCCTGCTGGGCCGAGAAGTCCACGTAGGGCAACCCCGGCATGTCCAGGCTGCGGCGCAGCAGGTCGATGTCATCCTCTTCCACGGACAGTGTGACCGGCACGGCAAGAATGTCGGCAGGCATCAGCGCGCCTCCTCCGGGTAGGGGCTCCAGGTCTGGCTGCCCTGCAGCTGCAGCCAGGGCTTGCCGGCGTACTCGATGACCTTGGCGCCTTCGTTCTCCGATACCGACGGCGTCTGCGGCAACCCCTTCAGCAGGCTGTCCCAGTTGCGCTCGCTCGGCGGCGACTGGGCATTGAGCGCGTACACGCGCGAGACCAGCTCGGACACCGCCAGGTAGCTGCTCGGTTCGGGGACATGACGCGGGCCGCCTGCAGCCGGTGCGCCCATGCCGATCAGCTTCACACCCACCGGCACGTGGGTGATCGATGGACTGGGAATCTCACGCATGCCCGGAATCTGCATGCGGTCGCCATGCAGGGCCGCGCCATGCTCGGGCACCACCACGATCATCGCGCGGCGACCACTCTTCTCCACCGCATCGACGAAACCGGCCATGTCGCCCAGCACCATTTCCGCACGTGCCTTGTAGTCGGCGGCATTCGAACGGCCATCGGCGCCAACGATGCGGTTGCCATCGTGCAGCGAGATCGTGTTGTAGAACAGCGCCACCTGCTGGCTGGACTCGGCCAGCCGCTGTTTCCACCACGCCATCAGCACATCGCCATCGCGGCGCAACGGCGACTTGTCGAAGGCCACCAGCGCTTTGGGAAATGCGCTGATGTCCATCGGCTGCGCCTGCAGCCCGCCGTACTGGTGCAGTTCACCGATGAAATCGTCGAAGTGACCGTCATGGTTCATCGCCAGCTCGCTCTGGAAGCCCAGATGCTGAAGGTTCGAGAACAGCTGGCATTCGGCCGGCACCGGATCGAACAGCCCGGTATGCGAGGTCTGGCCACAGCTGGCGCGCAGCAGGCGGATCGCTGCCGGGCCGCTGTAGGCGGTTGCCGAGTTGAAGTCGTCGAACACCACGTCCATGTGGTCGAGCAGGTTGTTCTGGCGCAGCCCCACCTCATCCAGATCGCTCCATGCCAGCGAGCAGATGTTGAGGATGATGACGTCGAACGGCGCGCCGCTGCCCGGTGCAGGGAAGCTGGTCTTGAGGCTGGCCTGCTGCTGGTAGAAGCTGGCCAGCCATGCATTGAGCGTCTCGTTGTTGGCCGGCGGCAGGCCGCCACCTGAGGTGCCGGCGCTGGCGGTGGCCGCGGTGGCGGTACCCTGCCCCCAGTTCCAGCCCGCCGGCATCGGTATCGCCATCACGGCCAGGCCAAGCATGCCCAGCACGCTCAGGGTGGTGATGCGCAGCCACGGCTTGAGCAGTACGTAGGCCAGCACCAGCATCGCCAGCACCGCCACCATCTGCCAGTTGATGAAGCGCTGGGCCAGCTCGAGCCAGTAGTCCGCCGAGAAGTCCAGCACGCCAGGCTGCACCAACAGGCGCCGGAACGGCGGCCACCAGGTGTCCTGGTAGTACAGGGCCACGCCCACCGGTATCGCGACGACGGTGCGCGCGATGCGTGCCCAGCGCCAGCGCAGTGGAATCAGCAGTGCGCCAAGGAACAGCAGGTTGGGCAGGATCTTCAGATCCAGTGCGCCCATCCAGGCCAGTACCACCTTGGACAGGAAATACAGGTTCCAGCCGCGCAGGTCGGCCCAGGCGAAGGGAGATGCAAGTGCCATCTGTGGACTCATGCAGCCCTCCGCGGCGCACGCTGGCGTACACCGGCGCGGCGCAGATGGCGGGGTGGCAGCCAGCGCGCGACACGGCGGCGCAGCCCGCGCCACAGCGTGCCGAGCATGGCTCCGAAGGGAATCATCACCAGCGCGCAGGCGACGATCAGGGTCCAGAGTTGCTGGTCGGTGGTCATGCGCGATCTCCCAGTCGCAGCGGCTTCGGGGCGGTGAAAACAGGCGCCTCGAGCGCCGGGGCCACGGCCGGCAGGGTCGCGGGTGCTTCGGGCAGTACCTCGGCCTCCGGATCGCTGCTGCGGGCGTTCATCGCTGCAATGTCGTACTCGGCCAGGCGCTGGTAGCCATCGAACAGCTCGCGCCAGGGCAGGCGGAACAGATTGCCCAGGGCCTGCTCGACCGCATCACGCCGGCAACCAAACAGGAACAGGCGTACCTGCCCGCGGTAGACACAGGCCAGATCGCCCTGGCGGCGGATGCGCAGCTGCTGCAGGGTCTGCTCGGCACGCAGGCCGGCCACCGGCTGCAGCGCCAGCACGGCGCTTTCCACCGCACTACCGTCCTGGTCGATGCGATCACCTGCGATCTGGCGGAAGCGTGCGGCGCTGACCAGGCCACTCACCGAAGGCGGTCGATGCGAACGGATCAGCGGCTCTGGTTCTTCCGCCAGCTGGCCCTGCCAACGCTGCCGCTGCACGGTTTCCAGCAGGGTCAGCAGTCGTGGCAAAGGCGTCGCTGACGGCACCACCAGGCTGCAACCGCACTGCATCAGCAGCCGCTCATCGGCGTAGCGCAGGCAGGGCTGCAGCTCGCGCACCACCAGCTTCAGCGCATTGCCACGTTCTCGACGCAGGCGGTGCAGCAGGCGGGCCAGTGCATCCACCTTGGCATTCTCGTCGATGGCCAGCACCACGGTGGCCTCGCGCGCCTGCAGCGCGGCCGGCAGCAATCCGGCCCAGCCGTCATACAGGCGCCAGGCCGCCGACAACGGCGGCGCACCTTCCAGTACTTCGGCCTGGGCCAGGAAGACATCGCGGTCGCTGCCACTGGTCGCATCGATCCCAGTCTCGGCGGCATCGGCCTCGGCCAGGTGGCGCAGCCCGCGGCTTTCCTGCTCGACGCCGAATGATCGCTGGGCCACCACGCCATGGCTGTTGGACCAGTAATGCAGCAGCAGCTGCAGGGCGCCACGATGCGGATGCAGCTGGGCCACACCGGCGCAGCTGCGGTTCAATGGCAGCAGCCGCGGGGCCAGGGTCGCCACTTCGCCGTGGCACAGCAACAGCAGCACCTGCTGCGCCTGTCCGGCCCATTCCTGCAGCTGCTGGCACCAGCGCGCCAGCCGGGCATCATCCCAGCCGTCCAGCGCCGCCACCGGGAACTGCACCAGGCTGAGCCGGGTGCGCGCCGAGGCGGTGCGCGGCAGATCGCCGGTCAGCCCGCGCAACGCCTGCTGCATGCCGTGGTGCGAGCGCTGGAACAGCCGCAGGCGGGCCGGCCCCTGGTCGGCAGGCAGCAGCGCCAGCATCGATTCGGCCCCGCGCCCCAGCGTGACCAGCACGGCCTCGTCCAGTGCCTCGGCCGTTGCCAGCACGCCGGCGCCGAGCAGGTCCGTCGGCGCGCTGCCGGCAGCCACCACCCAGTACAGGCCTCCGCTGCGCATCTCGACGAACTCGGCGGGCAATCCGGCAATGGCAAGGTGGGTCGCAGGCACGCCGGATCCTTTCATTGCCCCTCAACCGGGCGGAAAGCCCGGCAGTGGAGGCGCTGCGGTGAAAAGGAGGTCACTTTCATGACGTACATCACATTCATGTTTCTGTACGGCAATGATAGCCCTGATCTTCACGCTTGCGGGATCAAGACGCAGTCAACGCCGCCCGCAGAACGGGCGACGTGAGGCTCGAAACTCAGCAATGGAAAGCGCGTACTACTCGTACTGGATCGTGAACGTCGCCTGCCCGTTGGCGGTGCCGGCACCGACGGTACCGGCCTGGGTCTGCACATAGCGGGCCCGCAGCGGCAGGCTCATGACACTGGTTCCAGTGGTGGTGGTGCCGACACTGATGGTCTGGCCGAAGCGCACTTCGCGTTCGCTGCTGCCGTCGCGCTGGACCATCTGGATGCCGATGCGGGTGGCGCTGTTGGTGGCCGCACTGAGCTTCAGCACGCCCGGCATGTTCGAGCTGTCCTGGTCGGCATCGAGACGGATACCGATCTTGCTCTGGTACTCGGCAACGTTGCTGCCCTGGCAGTTCAGGCGGATCTCGAAATCGCGATCGACAGCCTTGGAACCGACACCGGTGAACGTGGTGTTGGCCACGCTGCCGAAATCGACCGCGATGTTGCGGCTGCCGGCCTGCACTTCGCAGGTCGGGCTGACCACGGTGGTGCCCGAGCCCCTGAAGGTCGAGGTCAGCACTGGCTTGCTGGGGCCGTCACCATCGAAGTAATAAGTGGTGAAACGACCATTCGGTGCGATCACGCCCGAGCCCGTCTGCGCGGCGGTCTTGATCAGCTGGATGCGGAACTGGCCACCGATCAGCGAGATGGTTGAGTTGGCACCGAAGTTGATGGAATGCGGGTAGTAGGTCTGGATCGCGCCGGAGTCGCGGAACAAGCGGATGCCCACACCGGCGACGCCGGTCTCGTAGACGTTGGCAAAGCCGGCCACCGGCCGCTTCTGTGGTGCATTGACGTACTCGCCGGTCGAGCTGCCGCCACTCCACCAGTCGCAGCTGGCTACATTGTTCCGCTGGTTGATCGGTACGCTGATTTCCTTGATCACGCCGCCCACCGGCGTGCTGGGCAGGATCACGATCTGCCCCATGTCCATCTGCACGTCCTGCGCAACGAAACCACTGACCTGGATGCGGCACGCAGCGCTGGCCTGCTGCGCCAGCAGCGCGCCCCCCAGCAGGGCCAACGTGGCCAGCACCTTGCGGCCACGGGAAGAAATCATCGGCATGCTGCCTCCAGCGGGATGAAGCCGGTCTTGGACGCATCGGCGCCCGCCGGAACCTGGTAATCGACGGTGCAGCGCTGGTCGGCACCTGCGCCCCACTCCACCAGCAGGCGGCCCTGGTTCTTTTCGCTGCGCACGTACAGGCGGCCGCCCTGGCTGACCATGCCCACCGGCTGGCCCTGCTCGTCCTTGACCTGTGCACCGAACGGCATGGTGCGGCCATCAGGGTTGCGTACCTGGATCAGCAGCGCGTTGCCCTTGCGGGTATCGAAGCGCAGGTAGCTGATGGCACCGGCGAACGGCGCGATCGCCTGGCTGGTGCTCTCCAGTTCGACGTCGTGGGCCATGCCCTGCGGGTCGAGGGTGACGGTGTTGAGGCGGTACGGCGACACGTACGGCACCACCGCGTAGCCGCGGCCATCGACACGCAGGCCCGGGGCGTTGCTGACGATGGCATCGCGCGCGCCCGGCGCTTCCACCAGCACCATGGTGTCGCCACGCTGCGGGGTGAAGGTGAAGCCGCCTGGATGCACGACCACGCTGCCGTTGGCACCGACCGAAGCCTGGCGGAAGTCACGCGAGTGGCTGTAGGTGGCGTTCAACGCGGAGTAGCGGCTGCGGTATTCGACGTTGCCGACCGCGGTGGTGCCACCCTCGCGCGAGTCGGACAGGGCTGCGCCATAGCTGAAGTTGTTGTCGACGCCGGCCGAACCGGTGATGCCGACGCGGCTGTTGTCGTAGCCACCGCGGTCGCGCACGCCGAGGTCGGCGCTGAACGACACCGGGTGGGTGCCACGGCCCAGCGGCACGCTCATCGACAGCAGGTACTGGGTATCGGAACGGCCCAGCACGCCCTCTTCGGTGCGCAGCGCCGAGAAGCCATAGTTCACCGAGCGCCAGGCGTTGTTGTAGCCGACCTGGTACTGCTTGGAGGTGCCGGGGCGATCGTAGAAGTCGCGCACCGAACCGGTCAGGTACAGCGCGCCGCCGCGACGACCCAGCGGCTGGTTCAGCGTCACCTGGAACTGGCTGCGCTGGCGGCCGCGGGTGGTCGGATCGATGCCACGCTTGTCCGAATCACGACCGTACAGTGCGTCCTGCAGGCTGTAGAAACCCTCGGTCGAGTAGCGGTAGGCGGCCAGGGTCAGGTTGGTCCCGGTCTCGCCGATCATGTTGCTGTAGCTCAAGCGCACGCTGGCACCGGTGTGGTTGCCGTAGTGGTCGAACGAGGTACGCGCATGGGTGACGTCGGCGGCGAACGCGCCGACCGGCGTGGACAGGCCGACGCCGTACAGCAGCGACAGGTAGCCATCACTCAGTGCACTGCCGCCGTACAGGGTCAGCTGGTTGCCGATACCACGCTGGTAGGTGCCCTGCACCAGCCACGGCTCATCGGCCAGCAGCTTGTTGCGCACCTGGCCGGCGGTCAGCGAGTAGCGTGACACGCCTTCGCGCAGCATCTGCGGCACCGAACCGAACGGCACCTTGAACTCGCGGCGACGGCCATCGGCCTCGATCACGCTCACTTCCAGGTCGCCGCCATAGCCGGTCGGGTAAAGATCGTCGATGACGAAGCTGCCCGGCGATACGGTCGAGGAATAGATCAGCTGCTGGTTCTGGCGCACTTCGATGCGCGCATTGGTCTCGGCGATGCCGCGCACGACCGGCGCGTAACCGCGCAGCGAATCGGGCAGCATGCGGTCGTCGCTGGCCAGGCTGGCACCGCGGTAACCGATCGAATCGAACAGCTCGCCGGTGGTGTAGGCCTCACCGATGGTGAGCATGCCGCGCACCTGCGGGATGCCGCGCTGGGCGTAGGTCGCGATGCTCTGCCAATGACGGCCGTCGCCCTCGGACCAGGTCAGGTTCGAATCGTGGCGGAACTGCCACCCGCCCAGGTTGAGGCCCGCGTTGAGGCCCAGGTAGGCACTGCGGTTGCGCTGGCCGCCTTCGACGCGGCTGTCGCTGTCGATGGCATTGAAGCTGTAGCCGACGAAGCCGGCATTGATGCCACGGTCCCACAGTGCCGGGTTGACGTAGCCACGCGCCTCGCGGCGCAGGAACACCTGCGGGATGCTGAGGTCGTAGCGCAGGTTGCCGCTGTCGTAGACACCATAGGCATTGGCCATGCGCTGCTGGACCGGCACGCAGCTGGTCTTGTCGGTCGGCACGGACGGGTCCTGCTGCAACAGCACGGCCTCGCTGTCCACGCCCATTTCTTCCAGCATCGGCAGCGGCAGGCAGGCGTCTACGCGGCCCTGCGCATCGGCCTTGAACTGCAGGTCGCGGCGGCCCTGCCAGGCACCGTTGACGTAGACGTCGACACGGTAGTTGCCGGCCACCATCGGGTTGCCGTTGCTGAAGGCCGCCAGATCGACCTGCTTGGCCTGGCCAGACAGGAAGCTGGAGTTGAACTGGGCCGATTCCGGGGCACGCGCATTGGCCGCACCACTCTGCGCCATCAGCGCCTGTTCGCCGAGATTGGCCGGAGCAGCCAGCGCCCATCCTGGGCAGGCCACGCCAGCAACCAGCAGGCAAAGCGCCTGATGGATCGACAATGTCAATCTGTTTCCGATCACACTGACATTCCTTCAGTTCGCCGCACGGCGGCGGTGGCGGGATGCGCGGGCAGTGGGCCAGCGCGGCGCGTTCAGCCCCCGGTGCTGCCGAGGCGGATCGTGTGTTCCACCCGGCCGCCGTAGTCGTTGATGGTGATGAAGCGGACCTGGTCGGTGCCCGCCGGTGCGGCGAACTCCAGGCTCTGCTTCGGCGCGACCATTGCGCCCTTGTCCTCGACAGCCTTTTCAGTGCTGCCGGTCACGGCATGCACTTCGGCCAGGGTGACGTGGAAGGGGCTTGGGTTTTCCACCCGCAGGCGGTCGCCCGAACGGGTCCAGCGCAGCGCTGCCGGCGCGTCGTTGGCGACGCCCTTCAGGCCCTGCGGCCGGTAGAAAAGCTTCAGGCGCGAACGGAACGCGACCTGCAGGTAGTTCTGGTCGCCACTGTCGGCGTTGTCCGGCGACGGCGGCACGTCCAGCACGTTGAGCCAGAACACCGACTCGCGGTCGGTCGGCAGCTGCGCGCCAGAGAAGATCACGCGCAGCGCCTGGCTGCGGCCCGGTTCGACGCGCGCGATCGGCGGCGTCAATACGAACGGGGCGTCGCTGGTATCGGCGGTCTGGTTGGCGTCGCCACTGTCGATCCAGGCCTGGACCAGGGCGGGCGAGTCGCCGACGTTGTCGACCTGCACGGTGACTTCGCGCGCCTGCGCCGGGTAGATCACCCGCGTGCCATTGACCACCACGCCGGCCAGAGCGTTCTGGCAGAAGGGCAGCGTGAACGCTGCCAGCAGCAGCGCCCGGGGAAAGAATGCTTTCATCGGAAGTACTACGCTCGAGGTATGGGGCCAGAGGCCGCGAGGCACTGGCCGGCGCGTACGCCGGCCAATGCGGGTACGGCTGCGATCAGTTGTAGATGATCGTGTACTTGACGCTGCTGGTGACGTCGCCCGGGGTGGCGGCGGCAGTGGCGTAGTACTCGGCGTAGTAGTTCAGGTCGGCCGAGCCGTCGGTGCCGACGGTGACCCACTGCGAGTTGGTCTGGGCCTGGCCAGCGCCTGCAGCCTTGATCGGCAGGACCTGGTTGTTCGAGCCCAGCAGCTGCAGCTGCACGTTGGTGGCAGCGTTGGCCGAGGCCTGGTTCAGCAGGCGGCCGGTGTTGAAGTCAACGGTCGAACCCGGCTCGAAGTAGGTAGCGACGTTGCCGGCGCTGCACTTGGTCAGGTTGATCGCGAACGGGGTACGGCCCGCAACGTTGCCGGCGGCGGCCAGCGTGTTCTTCGACACGGTCGGCAGGTTGACGGCGAAGTCCTTGCCGCCCGGGGTCGAGATGGTGCAGGTCTTGTCGGTCACCTTGCCGGTGAAGGTGATGGTGCCGTCGGCGGCGTTGGCGGCCAGCGGAGCGGCGGCCAGCATCAGAGCGGCGATGAGGTTGATCTTGTGCATTCGCTTTTACCTAACCCTACTGAAGAGATGGAAGTAGAGGAGGAAGCAAGGAGCACTGCCGGGCGAACAAGACCCATCCTTGCGTCTCACCTGTGGCCGGATTCGGACATACGTTCCCCTGAATCCGTGACGCAAGTATATGCACAAGTGTGATGAAAGTCTCATTATTTTTCTGAACGCCAATTCATTGACGCTATAAATGTGACGTGCTAGGCGAAATGATGGCCTCAAAGGTGCGGAGATTTGACGGTCGCCGGATCAGGTCGGAAACGACCTTGGATGACGCTTCGGGTGGCGCGTTCGGCATGCACGGAAACAGGCCTTTTTCAGGTGGAAATCGGCTTCTTTGATGCGCATCACTCTTTCTTGGTGATGGGCCTAGCAGATTCGGAATCGTCCTATTAAAGGCTGATCGAAGCTGTCGCTAACTAGGACACACCGAACCAGAGAACGTGTCATGAGAACCTCCCTTCTGCTGTGCGTGGCCCTGATGTCCATCAGTGCCGTGGCCCAGGCCAGCAGCGGCAGCATCCGCTTCAGCGGCCGCATCGTCGAACCGGGCTGCACGACCAACCTGTCCCAGGGCGAGCTGAGCCTGGCGGCCTGCCCGCCATCGGCCAAGGGCTCGACGGTGGCTGTGACGGCGCTGGCCGATGGCCAGGCCGCAACGCTGCGCGATGGCAAGCGCCAGGGGCAGAAGCTGTCGGTGTCGGCCAGCGCGATGCGCGCCGGCGATATCGCCTTCTCCGAGCGCTACAGCGTGCAGGCCTCGAAGCAGCAGCCGTTGCAGGGCGCCTACCTGGTCGTTGTCGACTACCTGTAAGCAGCACTGAAGGCCGGCGCGGTTACGCCGGCTGCGGCAGCTCGAAGACCTGGCGCAGGTAAGCCAGGTAGCCGGGGTCGTCGCACATGCTCTTGCCCGGCGAATCGCTGAGCTTGGCCACCGGCTGGCCGTTGCAGCGGACCATCTTGATGACGATGTTGAGCGGCGTCGGGCCCAGATCATTGGTCAGGTGGGTGCCGACACCGAACGCGACCTGGCAGCGACCACGGAAGTAGTCGTACAGGCGCATGACCTTGGCGATGTCCAGGCCGTCGCTGAAGACCAGCACCTTGCTGCGCGGGTCGACCCGGCGCTGCTGGAAGTGCGCCAGCATGCGGTCGCCCCAGTCGAACGGATCGCCGGAGTCATGGCGCACACCGTCGAACAGCTTGCAGAAATACATGTCGAAGTCGCGCAGGAACGCGTCCAGGCCGACCACGTCGGACAGCGCGATCCCCAGGTCGCCCCGGTACTCGCGCGCCCACGATTCCAGTGCCGCCACCTGCGAATCGCGCAGTCGTGGGCCCAGCGCCTGGAACGCCTGCAGGTACTCGTGCGCCATCGTGCCGTGTGGGGTCATGCCATAGAGGCGGGCGAAGTGCACGTTGCTGGTGCCCACCAGCTGCGGGCCCAGTGCATCGCGCAGCAGTGGCAGCAGGCGCGCGTGCCAGTCGCGCGAGTAGCGGCGGCGGCTGCCGTAGTCGGCAATGCGGCACTGTTCGAAACCGGGGGTATCGCGCAGCAGCGCGGCCTTGGCCTGCAGGCGGCGTTCGCCCTCGGCGAAGTCAGGCGTGGTGGTGTTGCGGAACCAGACTTCGTTGATGATCGCCAGCAGCGGCACTTCGAACAGGATGGTGTGCAGCCAGGGACCGGTGATGTCCAGTTCAATCTCGCCCGGCACGGTTTTCGACGCACGCAGCTGGATGTACTTGCGGTCCAGGTGGAACAGGCCGAGGAAATCGGCGAAGTCGGGCTTCACGAAGCGCAGCCCACGCATGTAGTCCAGTTCCGCGCTGCTGAAACGCAGGCTGCACAGGTGGTCGATCTCTTCGTCGATCTGGTCGATGTAGCGGGCCAGGTCGATGCCGGAGGTGCGGCACTTGAACCGGTACTGCACCTGGGCGCCGGGGTGCTGGTGGAGCACCGCCTGCATCATGGTGAACTTGTACAGGTCGGTGTCGAGCAGGGACTGGATGATAGCCATGGGGCGGATTATGCGCCCGGAGAGGTGAACCGGGGGCGCCGCCAGTGGATCCACTCCATGCATGGATGACCCATCCATGCAGCCGAGCGCGGGCTCGGCGCTTCCGATCGGGCACCCCATCCACGCATGGCGTGGATCTACCGACGGATCTTGTGTGGCCGAGCGCGGGCTCGGTTCTACAGGGACCGGCGCAACAGGCGCGGCACCAGCATCACGGCGTGGGCCCAGATCGCGCCCCATACCGCGGCACGCACCGGCAGCGAACGCTGCTTCGCTTCGAACTTCTGGAAATAGCGCCACAGGCCCTTGTGCTTGTGCCATTCAACGAAGAACGGTCGTGAGCGGCTCGAGACACCACGCACATGGGTGACCTGCAGGTCGTTGGCGATCGCCACCACCGCGCCAGCCTCACGTGCGCGCCGGCACAAGTCCAGGTCTTCGGCGTGCAGGCGGTAGCCAGCGTCCCAGCCACCGACGCGGTCGAACAGCGCACGCGGCATCATCAGCAGCGCACCGGACAGTGCCGGCACCCGCTGCAGCGACTGCTGGGGGTCGCGCGGGACCGCCAGCTTCGAGCCTTTGCCCGGCGAACGCAGCATCAACAGGAAATCCGGATCACGACGGCGCACCGCCTCGTCGGCATGGCCATGCTCGTCCAGCTGCTCGACACCCAGCAGGCAATCACCCAATCCTTCGGCACGGCTGCGCAGCTCGGCCAGGGTATCGGGCTCCACCATCAGGTCCGGGTTGATGAAGGCCAGCCACGGGCTGTGCGAATCGGCCACCCCCTGGTTGTTGGCAGCGGCAAAGCCGGGATTGTCAGGATTGCCGACAAAACGCACACGGGGATCGTGGCTGGCATGCCGTTGCACGATGTCCAGCGTGCCATCCAGCGAGCCGTTGTCGATCACCCGGATCTCGGCCACGTCCTGCGCCTGGCGCAGGCGCGAGAGGCAGGCATCGATGGTGCTGCCACTCTGGTAAGTGACGACGATGGCGGCGATGGCAACATTCAAGCGGGTGACTCCGGCGCGGAAGGAACGAACAGGTCGCCCTGTTCCTTCGGCATTATCGCCTGCCGCATGCGCTGCTGCAGGTCGGCGCGCAGCCCATGCAATGGATCGTGCATCAGGAAATCCGCCAGGCGCGGCACCCAGCCAGGCCAACGCGCAGCCAGCGCCTCAAGGTCGCCATCGCGGCTGACCGCCTCGCCCGCCCGGCTGACAAAGGCGGTCTCGCACAGCACGTTGCGCCAGCCCAGGCCGGCCATGCGCAGGCTGAGATCGACCAGGGCCGCGTTCCAGCCGGCGTAGCTGTCCACATCCAGGCCACCGGCGCGACGGCGTGCGTTGCCACGCACCAGCACCGCATGGGTGACCGCCGATGGCAGTTCCGGGTGCAGCGTCGGCAAGGCAGCGCAGGTCTGTGCCAGCAGCGCCGCATCCTCGGGCTCGGGATTGATCTCGCCCAACCGTGGCCACGCTGCGGTTTCGCCGGCATTGCACCACGGGGTTGCCGTCGCGATGGCGGCATCGCGGGCGAAGGCGTCCTGCAGCTGCTGCAGCCAACCGGGTGCCGGCACGCTGTCTGGAGCCAGCACGGCCACGTCCAGGCCGTCGCAGGCGCGCAGCATCTCGTCCAGATGCGCCACTTCACCCAGCGGCCGCGCGCGGCGGGTGTATTCGGCCTGCAGCGGCGTATGCGCCAGCCAGTGTTCCACCACCGCCTGCGCACGCGGACCGGTCTGCGCATCGTCGGCCAACCAGACTGCGGTGCCCGGCGCGGTGCCGGCATCCAGTGCGGCCAGGCAGCGATCGAGCGCAGCATCGTCCACGCACAGCGGCAACAACACGATCGCCCCCATCCCGCCTCCGTGGTTGTCGGTGGCCACAGCCTAGCACTGGGAGGGTATCGGCCGGGTTGCACCCGGCACCCGCCTCAGCCCAGAGCCGAAGCCGAAGCCGAAGCAACAGCAGAAGCCGGCTATCCGTGGGATGGCGGGGTGGGGCCGGTTGCGGGGGACGCCGTAAACCCATCCATGGGGGCTTGGCCGCGGCATCCATGCCGCGGACACCCCCGCAACCGGCCCCACCCCGCCTTCGACAGATTTCTGCGATCTGCAGTAGATCCACGCCATGCGTGGATGAATCTCTATCGAAATCGAATATTTCGAATTGGAATCGAAAAGCATCCACGCATGGCGTGGATCTACCGTGTCGACCAAGGTCGACACCTACCAACAGCCGCGGGAAACTGTCGAAGGCGGGGCACTGTGGGTTTGCGGGGTGTGAGCCGCATGGATGCGGCGACCAAGCCCCCATGGATGGGTTCACGGCGTCCCCGCAAACCCACAGTGCCCCGCCATCCCTCAGTAAACCCGCTGTTGCTGTTGCTGTTGCTGTTGCTGTTGCTCCAGCTCTGGCCTCTGCGGGTGCCGGGCGCAGCCCGGCCGTAAACCCCTTACTTCTTCGCGCGCGGCTGGTTCAGCGGTTCCATCGCGCGGAAGCGCTGGCTGTACTCGTCGGTCAGCGTGCGTGCTTCCTGGCCGTTGCGCACGATGCTCGGGGTCAACAGCACGATCACTTCCGAACGACGGCTGGTGCGCGTCTTCTGCCCGAACAGGGCGCCGACCACCGGAATTCGGCTCAAACCGGGAATGCCGCTGCTGCCATCGGTCGCCGAATCGGTGATCAGGCCGGCCAGCATGATGGTGTCGCCGCTCTGCACCGCCGCTTCTGTCGACAGCTTCTTGGTGGAGATGCGCGGGTTGCAGTTGCGTTCCTGTGGGTTGCAGTTCTCCGGCACCTCGGAGGCGCTGCTCACTTCCTGCACGATGTCCAGGAACACCGTGCCGTCGCGGGTCACGCGCGGGCGTACCTTCAGGATCACGCCAGTGTCGATGTACTGCACCGAACTGTAGCTGCTGGTGCCAATGCCGGTGTTCACCGTGGTGGTGTTGATCGGCACCTTGTCACCCACGTTGAGCGTGGCCTCGGCGTTGTTGCGCACGAACACCGAAGGCGTCTGCAGCAGGCGTACATCGGTGACCTTGTCCAGCGCACTCACCACCGCCGCGCCGTTGTGCCCGGTGAACGCCCAGCCAAGGCCTTCGCCACCGGTCACGGCACCGGCGAAGCTGCTCCAGGAACCGCCAGCGGCGGCCGGCAGGGTCACGCCGCCCAGGGCGCCGGTCAGCTTCTGCCCGAGCACGGCATTGTCGAAGAACCAGTTGACGCCGTACTTCAGGTCTCCGGTCAGCGCGACTTCGGCTACCTGCGCTTCGATGTGCACCTGCAACGGCATCACATCCAGCTTCTCGATCACTTCCCGGATCGAGCGCCAGGCCTGCGGGGTCGAGCGCACCAGCAGGGTGTTGGTTTCCTCCACCGCCGACACGCCCACGCGGTCGCCTTCCACTTCCAGGCTGACGCTGACGTTGCCGGACTGGCGCTGCGGCAGGTTCATGCTGCCGCTGTTGCCGCTGCCGGAGCTGCTGCCCGGGGTCGAACCGAAGCTGCTGCTGTTGTTGCTGTCCATGCCGCGCTCGCCGTCGCTGCCCAGCTGCGATGGAATCGCACCGGGTGCCAGCGAGGCGGGGCTGGAGCCGCCACGATTGCCGCTGCTGGCGAAGGCTTCACTGAGGCGTTCGGCCAGGTCGCGCGCCTTGATGTAACGCAGCTCGTAGGAGAACAGGCGGGCGCTGCCACCGGCGGTATCGATACGGTCCAGCCACTGCTGGATCTGGTCCAGGTAACGCACCTGCGGGGTGATCACCAGCACCGCGTTGGCGTTTTCCAGCGGCAGGAAACGGAACATGCCGGCGCTGGGGGTCTTGCTCTCCTCGCCGAACACCTTCTCCAGATCGGCAGCGACCTGCTCGGCCTTGCCCGACTGGATCGGAAACACGCCCACCGACATGCCCGACAGCCAGTCGACGTCGAAGATCTCGACGGTGCGCATGTAGTTTTCCAGCTCGGCGCGGGTGCCACCGAGGGTGATCACGTTGCGGCCGCTGTCGACGTTGACGATGGCGTTGGGCCGCGCATACGGCTCCAGCACCTTCTTCATTTCCGTGGCGGAGATGAACTGCAGCGGGATCACCCGCACTTCGAAGCCACGCGCGCTGGCCGCCGGTGCGGTACTCGGCGCGACGGTGCCGGCCAGGGCCTGGTCGGCGGCGACGATGTTGTAGCGGCCGCCGCTGTAGACCATGCGGGCGTTGTTCCAGCCCAGCACCATTTCCAGCAGGTTCAACGCCTGTGCCGGCGACACCGGCTTGGGCGTGGCCAGGGTGACCGTGCCCTGCACGCCCGGTGCGATCACGTAGTTCTGGCCCAGCATGTCACCCAGGATGGCCTTGACCACCGCATGCACGGATTCGCCTTCGAAGTTGAAGGTGGCCTCGCCGGTGCTGGCGCCATGCAGCGCCGGTGCCGGTGCGCGTGCGGCTTCGCGGTTGATCATGGTGCCGGTACCGCGGCGGATCACGGCCTGCGGAGCACCCTGGGCGTCACGGGCGGCATCGGCGGCGACCTCGGCCGCCTGGCCGGCCTCGGCAGTGGGCGACAGGTTGCCCTTGCGTTGCACATGCGGCGCGGACACGGTGCTGCAGCCGACCAGCAGCGCGAGGGCAAAGGACCAGGGAAGAAAACGCAGGCTCATGCATTCACTCTATCGGTTGGTGCCATCGCCCGGGGGCGGCGACGGTTGTTGCTGCTGTTGTTGCTGCAGCTGGCGGCGACGGGCCTGGATGCGTTCGCGGATGGCCTGCATCTGCGCTTCGCTGGGGCCGTTGTTGTTGGCAGGAGGTGCCGCGGCGGCGGCTGATGGCACGCTGCTGGCGGGCTGCGGCTGCGCGGTTGCGGCTGCAGCTGCCGGAGGTGGGGGTGGCATCGGCGGTGCGCCCGCCGGCGGCGGCACAACGACCGCACCCGCTGGCGGCGCGCCATTGGCACCGCGCAGTACAGTGGGTGGCTCGCCGCCCTGGCCGTTGAACACGGCCAGTTCCAGCACCTGGCTGCCACTTGGGCCGATCACCGTGGCCTGGCGCGGTGCCAGCCCCACCAGTTGCCAGCCGTCCACCGCTTCGCCATTGAGGCGCAGCCGCAGCGAACGATTCTGTTCGGTGGTGAAGGTGGCCATGCCGAAGTCGCCGGTCAGCAGCACGCCGGTCAAGCGCAGCGCGGCGCTGGCGGCAGGCTCGCTGCCACCGAGCAGGTAGGGCTTCGGCGTGCGGTCCTCGGCGAAAAGTGGTCGCTCACCAATCGCGCTGTAGCTGTCGGCGCTGGGCATGCGTTCTGCGGCCAACGGCGGCAGCACCGGCAGCGAAGGCGCCGCATCGGCATCGCCGTCGGCACCTGGCAGCTGGCTGCCAAGACCGAAACCGGTGGCCAACCAGACCGCCGCGGCCCAACCGGCCAGGGCCAGCAGGAAACCGGTACGCAGGCTGATCTGCTCAAGTTTCATCAGCCACCTCCTGTCCCTCGACCGGCGCAGCCGGTGCGGGGGCGGGTGCCGCTGAAGGCGGCTGCGGCGCGGACACCGGTTCGGCGGCAGGTGCCGGGGCACTGCCATCGGCAGCAGCGCCCGGCAGCAGGTAGCCGGCCAGCTCGAACGACACATCCAGACCCAGCCCGGATTCATTCGGCGATTGCTGGAAGCGCTGCGCGATCAGGTTGAGGTTGTCGACGAACAAGCGCGGGCTGCCGGTTTCCAGGCTGTGCAGCACCGTGGCCAGCTCGGCCACGCCACAGCGCAGGCGCACCTGCATGGCCACGCGCACGAACTCGGCGTCCCGGCGGTTGTCGGTGAGCGGCGTGCGGTTGCTGATGGTGCAGCTGCGGTTGCCCGGGCTGGCCATCGCCACCGCGTCCTGCAGCTTCGCGCCCAGTGCGGCGGCGGCGGCCTCGGCAGTGGCCTCACTCAGGAAGCCCGGCCGTTGCTGCAGGGCTTCGCGGGTGGCTCGCAGGCGCTGCTCGATCTGCGGCTTCTGCTGCAGCTGTGCCTGCACGCGCGATTCGCGTTCGCGCAGTGCGGCGACATCGGCATCGATCTCGCGCAGCGGCTGGGTGAACCACGGGTGCACCAGCAGCAGATAGGCCAGGCCCAGCACTGCCAGCAGCAGTGCCAGTGCCAGCCAGCGGTCACGGCGTGCGCTTGGCATCGGCATCGGCCGCCTCCCGGGTCGGGGCTGCCGTCGGCAACGGCTGCAGTTCAGCGGTCATGGTGAAGCGGTCGCGGCCGCTGGCGGCACCATCGGCCTGCAGCACGCCGGTCAGGTTCACTTTGCGCCACTGCGGCGCATCCTGCAGCAGCTGCACCAGCTGCGATGCCTCGCGGCTGAGCCCGATCAGCTGCAGGTTGTTGTTCTCGATGGCCAGTTTTTCCAGGTACGTCCCCTCCGGCAGGCGCCGGGTCAGTTCGTTCCAGATCTCCACCGTACCGGCGCGCTGGCCGCGCTGCTTTTCCAGGAACGCAGCACCGTCGATCAGCGCCTGCAGCTGGGCACGTTCGCTGGCCACGCCACGCGCACTGCGCGCACTGCGCTCAACTTCGGCACGCAGTTCTTCAGCTGCCGCGCGGCGGTTGTCGAGCAGCTGCAGGCCAGCCAGCACCAGCATCACTACTGCGGCCACCGCCAGCAGAAGGTTCCAGCGCCGCATCGGGTCGGCCTGCAGCTGACGCTGCGCGGGCGGCAGCAGGTTCACCTGCAGGATGTTGCCCTGCGCATCGATGGCATCGACACCGGACAGTACATCGGCCCATTGGCCCACGTTGCTGCGCCAGGCCTCGAGCTGCCGCAACGGCCAGGCCACCAGTTCGACCTGCAGCTGGCCCTCGCCCGCCGCGCCACGTTCACGCACGTCATAGCTGACCTGGCTGGATTCGAACGGTGTCTGCCGGTCGATCTCGAAGCCGACCACCGCACGCAGGCGGTCAGCCGCCGCCGCTGGCAGGCGCAGCTGCCGGCGCAGCACATCGCCGGCCGGCAGCAGCCACACCCGCGGCAAGCTGCGCAGGCGGGCTTCCAGCACGCGATCCAGTTCGGCCGGTGACAGCGGCCACGGCAGCCGCACCACCGGTTCGCGGCGCTCCCCCGCCTCACGCCAGACCTGAAGGTGGTCGCCTTCGCGCTGCAGCAGCAGGCGGGCCTGCGCCCAGCCCAGCGCCCACTGCCAACGGGCCGGCACCCACGCCAGCAGCGATTGCCGCCACCAGCGCAGGAAACGGCCGGCACCGGGGCCGATCCGGCCCTGCACCTGCCGCACACTGTCCTGCCAAGCCGTCATCTTGCTGTCATTCCCTGCTCCCAGCGAAGCACTGTGTAGGACCGCCCGGGAACCCCGCCCGAGCCATTGCGTACCACCGCCTGCACTACCGACCGGCGTCCACTGCCGTCCGTTGCACGAGACTCGATACTATAGGTGCCGCTGCTGCTGGCAAGCGTTGTCGTACCGCCAGCGGCATCTGCATCACGCTCCTGCTGGGCGCGCTGCGCCAGCACGGTGTCCGCATCCATGCCCAGTGCGGTCAGCACCGGTGCGCTGGCGAACTGCGGATCCGGCCGCGCCTGCCGGCTGTACAGGGTCAGGTGCGGCAGCATGGCCTGGTACAGCGGCCCGCGCATGCCGAGTACCCGCTGCAGCTCGCCCAGCGTCTCGAAACGCTTGTTGCGGGGGCCATAGGGCAGGCCTGCGGCGGCATAGTCGGGCGCTTCGGCACCACCGCCGGGCTGCAGCAGGCTGTCCTCGTCACGCCAGTCGACGATCGCGCCAGCCAGCTGGCGGGCCTGCGTTTCGTCTTCACCCAGCGCCTTGAGGAAGGCGCTCAGCAGGGCCACGTCGGCCAGGTTCAGGTTGATCTTGCCGTTCTCGTCCAGCACCTTGATCTCGATGCTGGCGTCATCGAACTGCCAGCGATAGACACGGCCATCGGCGCGCCAGGGCGCTCGCTGCGGATCGGCGGACAGGCGCGTCAGCGCGTACTCCAGTCCCGCCCGTGCACGCTCCTGGCCACGCGCATCATCGTCCAGCACCCGCTGCTGCAGATGCTCGACCCGCGCGCTCAACGCGAACGCCCCCACCAGCGCCGTCATCAGCGCGATCAGCCACAGCACCAGTACCAGCGCCGCCCCCCGCGCCCGGCTCATCGCGCACCTCCACTGCCACCGGCGCGCGGAGCGACCACCAGTGCAGGCCAGGGGGCACCCTTGGCCGGCACGATCTGGATCTCCACCAGCATCGGCAGGCGCCGGGTGTCATCCCAGCGCGGCATCCACTCAGTCACCTGGCCGGTGCTGGCATCGATGCCGCGATAGCGCAGCTGCACCGATTTCAGATTCTCCACCAGCACCTCCGGCGGGCGCGGCGGATTCTCGGCAATGCGCTCGCCCTCCTGCAGCAACACCAGGTCGAGCAGAAGGCGTTGCTGGCCGCTGCGGCCATCCACCTGCAGTGCGTGCAGGTAGGCACCGCCACGGCCCAGGTAGCCCGGCAGATCAGCCGCGAACAGCATGCGTTGTTCTTCGCCCTGGAAGAAGATCGGTTCGCGGGTGGGATCGGGCACTTCCAGCGGCGTGCGCAGCGCACCCGCCAGTTGTCGCCGCAGCAGGGTCTCAACCGCACGCATGCGTTCGCTCTCGGCGGCAATCTGCTCGCCACGCTGGCTCACCGCCATCGCCGAGCGCACGCTGGCGAACGCCAACGCCAGGCCACCGGCCAACAGCACCGTGGCCAGCATCACTTCCACCAGGGTAAAGCCTGCGGCGCGTCGCTTCATCGCGCGCTCTCCAGGTCCGGCGGCAGCAGGCGCAGGCTGCGCCAGCGCAGTTGTTCGCGTTCGCCTTCGCCCCAGCGCACCTGAAGCTGCAGCTCGGCCAGCCAGGGAGCCCCCGGCGATTGCGCCTGTACCTGTGCCGCGTTGCCGGCACGCGGCTCGACCCATGGCTGCACCTGCAGCTCCCAATGGTATCGGCCCTGTTCCCAGTCGCCCTGCTGGCTGCCGACCTGCAACGGCGAGGCGACACCGGCTTCGGCCAGCAACGACTGCGCATGCAGCACCGCACGCGTGCGCAGCTCGGCCTCGCGGACCTGTTTCGCGCCACCTGACAGGCTGCCCAGCAGCAGTGTCAGCGCAAGGCCCAGCAGGGCGAAGGCGATGATCACTTCCAGCAGGGTGAAACCACGCGCCCGCCGCTTCATGGCGCCTGCCACGGGCCGGAGCGGACCTCGCCGGTCAGCCAGCCGACATCGATGCGCCATTCGGCGCCCTCACGCTGCAGCCGGATGCGGCCACCACTGGAGCCGCCATCGGGATGGAACTCGATCACGCCCTGCCCGGGCGCGGTGGCCAGCTGCGCGGCGCCTTCGAACTGCACCTGCAGCTGCGCCGGGACGTCGCCCTGGCGCTGGTTCGCACCTTGCCAGTGGCGTCGCGCCGGCTCGATCACGAAGCGCTGCGGTTCACCGCGTGCGATGGCCTGCGCGCGCACCATGCGCAGCTGGTTGGCGATGTCCTTGCCGGCGCTGCGCAGCTGCATGCCGGCAAAGCCGCGCGACAGACCCGCGGCGGTGATCAGGCCGATCGCGGCGATCAGCGCGATCACCAGCAGCATTTCCAGCAGCGACAGGCCCGCTGCGCGCCTGCCGTGCAGGCGCGGGCGAGGCAGCCGGCGCGGCAGGAAATGCGTCATGCCCGGTTACGGCTGGTAGCGGATGTCAGCGTCGACGCTGCTGCCACCGGCCTTGCCGTCCTTGCCCAGGCTGATCAGTTCATACGGCTGGCCTTCGCCCGGCGCGCGGTACTCCAGCGCGTGGCCCCACGGGTCATTCAGGTCGGCCGGCTTGGCGTACGGGCCCAGCCAGCCGCCGACACCGGCCGGTGCGGTCACCAGATCGTTGAGCGAGCCCGGCAGCTTGCCGGTATCGATCTGGTAGTTGTCGACCTTGGAGGCAACGGTCTGCACCTGGGCCTTGGCGATGTTCGCCTTGCCACGATCGGCGCCGCCCAGCACGCGGCTGGCGACCAGGGTCAGCACCGCGCCGATCAGCACGATGACGATGATGATCTCCAGCAGGCTCATGCCCGACTGGTTGCGCGCGGCGGTGAAGGAAAGGCGGATCGGTCGACGGGAAGCAATCATGGTCGGTCCTTTCAGTTGCGGAGTGTCGAGGTTGCTTAGGGAGCCATCATCAGCCGATGGCATTGGTCAGGTCGTACAACGGCACCAGCACGGCCACGATCACCGCACCGACCACCGAGGCCAGCACCAGGGTGATCGCCGGCACCATCGCCGCCAACAGACGGTCGATGCGACGGGCGCTGTCCTGTTCAAACGTGTCGGCAGCTTTCAGCAGCATGGTATCGAGCGCGCCGGACTCCTCGCCGACCTGGATCATCTGCAGCGCCAAGCGCGGGAATCGCTTGCCGCGCGACAGCGCCAGCGACAGGCCGGCACCGTTCTTCACTTCATCGGCTGCCGCTTCCACGTCGGCAGCCAAGGCGCGGTTGCCCAGCACGTTGCGTGCGATGCCCAGCGCACCGAGCAGCGGCACGCCGTTGCGCAGCAGGGTGCCCAGCGTGCGCGCAAGCCGTGCGGTTTCCAGTTCGCCCAGCAGGCGGCCGATGCCGCGACGCTGCAGCAGCCATCCATCCAGCGCCAGCCGGAACGCCGGCTGCCGTACCTTGCGCTCGAAGAACAGCGCCAGCAACCCCGGCACTACCAGCAGCAGTACCCACCAGTCGCGCACGAACAAGCCCAGCTGCAGCACCGCGTTGGTGAACCACGGCAGCGCCACGTCCAGGCTTTCGTACATCTGCGCGAACTGCGGCACCACGTAGCCGAGCAGGAACAGCAGCGCGCCGCCCACCACCACCAGCAGGATGGCCGGATAGACCAGTGCGTTGATCACCTTGCCCTGCAGCGCGCGGCTGCGTTCGAGGTAGTCGGCCAGCCGCTGCAGGGTCTCGTGCAGGCTGCCACCCGCCTCGCCGGCACGCACCATGTTCACGTACAGGCGCGAGAACAGGCCGTGCTGGCGTTCCAGCGCGGTCGACAGCGGCGCACCGCCGCGCACCACGTCGCGGATGTCGGTGATCGCACGCCGCGAGCGTTCGTCTTCCGGCAGGCCGAGCAGGATCGACAGTGCACGGTCCAGCGGCTGGCCGGCGCCAAGCAGGGTCGCCAGCTGCTGGGTGAACTGCAGCAGCGCCGCGCCCTGCAGCGGGCGCTGGCGCAGCAGCGTGCGCCAGCTGCTGCCGCCGACCACGCCGCCATCGGCCAGCTGGGTCTCCATCGGCAGGTGGCCCTGATCCTGCAGGCGCGCGACCAGTTCGGCCTCGCTGGCTGCTTCCATCTGCCCGTCGAAGATCTCGCCGTGCGGATTGAGCGCCTTGTAGCGGTAGTTCGGCATGTCAGCCCCGGCGTCCTGCGCGCATCAGCTTTCCTCGGTCACGCGCAGCACTTCCTCGATGGTGGTCTGCCCGCTCAGCGCCTTGGACAGACCATCCTCGTACATCGTGCGCATGCCGGCTTCACGGGCGATGCGTTCGATCTCGCCCATGCCATCGCGGCGCATCACCGCGCGGCGCAGCGCATCGTTCATCACCAGGAATTCCATGATGGTGGTGCGGCCCAGGTAGCCGGTCGGCGCCAGTGCCGAAGGCTTCGGGCGGTATAGATGGATCGGCCCTTCCGGTTGCAGACGGCGCAGCTCGAAGCGCTCGATCTCCTCCGGCGAGGCTTCATAGCGCTCGGCGTGGGTCGGCTCCAACCGGCGCACCAGGCGCTGCGCCAGGATGCCGTTGATGGTGGAGGTGAGCAGATAGTCCTCCACGCCCATGTCGAGCAGGCGGGTGATGCCGCCGGCCGCATTGTTGGTGTGCAGGGTGGACAGCACCAGGTGGCCGGTCAGCGCCGACTGGATCGCGATGCGCGCGGTTTCCAGGTCGCGCATTTCGCCGATCATGATGATGTCCGGGTCCTGGCGGACGATGCTGCGCAGTGCGTTGGCGAAGTCCAGGCCGATCTGCGGCTTGGCCTGGATCTGGTTGATGCCCTCGATCTGGTACTCGACCGGATCTTCCACCGTGATGATCTTGACGTCGGCGGTGTTGAGCTGGCTCAGCGCGGTGTACAGCGTGGTGGTCTTGCCCGAACCGGTCGGGCCGGTGACCAGCAGGATGCCGTGCGGTTGTTCCAGCACCTTGCGGAACTGCGGCAGGAACGCATCGGTAAAGCCGAGCCGATGGAAATCGAACACCACCGTTTCGCGGTCGAGCAGGCGCATCACCACGCTCTCGCCGTGCGCGGTCGGCACCGTGCTCACGCGCAGGTCCAGCTCCTTGCCCTGCACGCGCAGCATGATGCGGCCATCCTGCGGCAGGCGGCGCTCGGCGATGTTGAGGCGGGCCATGATCTTGATGCGGCTGATCACCGCTGCGGTGAGGTTGGCCGGCGGGCTTTCGCCCTCCACCAGCACGCCATCGACGCGGTAACGCACCTTCAGCCGGCTCTCGAACGGCTCGACATGGATGTCCGAAGCGCGCAGCTCCACCGCACGCTGGATCACCAGGTTGACCAGGCGGATCACCGGCGCTTCCGAGGCGAGGTCGCGCAGGTGCTCGATATCGTCGACCGCGCCGCCCTCGCCGTCCGCGGTTTCAACGATCGCGCCCATCGCGCTGCGGCCCTGGCCGAACCAGCGCTC
Organism: Stenotrophomonas sp. 59; assembly: GCF_030291095.1. Lineage (NCBI taxonomy): Bacteria > Pseudomonadati > Pseudomonadota > Gammaproteobacteria > Lysobacterales > Lysobacteraceae > Stenotrophomonas > Stenotrophomonas sp. 59. Next base: position 654,108 of record NZ_CP127408.1, on the reverse strand, counting down.
GACCAGATCATCGATCTCCGCACGCATGCCCAGCACCGGCGTCACCGGTACGCCAAGCGCCAGCTGCACAGCCTGCTGCGGATAGGGATCGTGGGCGTCGGCCAGCCACAGCCGTACACCCTGTTCATCCAGCGCCAGCGGGCATACATGGAACTGCTTGAGGAAACGCAGGGACAGCGGCAGGCCCTCGGCCAGGCCCTGGGGCGGTGAATCCGGCAACTGCTTGCCATCCAGCAGCGGCAGACCCAGCACCTCGGCGCTGGCCTGCGCCTGGTCACGTTCGGATACCAGCCCCAGCCGCACCAGCAGGCCGAGCAGGCTGCCGCCCGCCTCCGCGTGCAGCGGCCGAGCCCGTGCAAGATCGCCCTCCTTGAGGCGGCCACGCGCCAGCAACGCATCCAGGATGCGACCTTCGGCGTCGTCGGCGGCGGTTGCAGCAAGCGCGTTCACGTGACTCTCCTGTCAATCGGCTCGACTTTAGCAGTTACGCCGTGATTTCCGTCGCCCCGCCGCCCGCTTTCGTAAAAAGACGAAGCCCGTCACATGCGGGTGACGGGCTTCGGCCATTCAACTACTGCACTGCGCGCTTACTGCGTGGCGAGAATGCTCACGCCGCTGTATGCCGCCTCGCCCACCACCTTGATGTAGTAGGTGCCGGCGGTCGCTGCAGTCACGCGCACCGTTTCCGAGGTACCCGGGCGGGTCGAGCGCGCATCGTTGTCGGTGGCACTCGGCTCGCGGCCCTTGGCCAGGTAGACCGACACATTGCCGGTGCCACCATAGGTGATGACGCTGAGCTGCTTGCCTGCCGCGGCCTCGAAGCTGTAAAGCACGCTGCTGCCGGCGGCACCACTCAACCCGCCGATGGCCACCTTGTTGGTCAGCGGCTTGGCCACCGGACCGCAGTTCTCGGTGCACGGCTCTTCCAGGGCCTTGTCCAGCGCGGCCTTGGCGTCGACGATGCCGGTGCCGATCGGGGTGGCGGACGGAATGCTGACCGGGAACGGACGTGCCGTTTCCTTCAGCAGGGTCCGCATGCCTGCCGGTGCGAGCGGGTCGCGGTTGGCGGCGATCAGCGCGCTCTGCACCAGCGCGGCGACGGCAGCCACATGCGGTGCCGCCATCGAGGTGCCGGCCTTGCCGCCCAGGGTGTAGCCCTCGGTGGAACCGGCTGCCGGCGGCGACGTCTTGCTGCTGGACACCGCCTGCCAGACATAGCCGTTCGGATTGCCGTCGGTGACGCCACCGCCCGGACCGGACAGATCGATGCGGGTACCGAAGTTGGAGTAGTAGGCCATGGCACCGGTGATGCCGGTCGCGCCGACCGAGACCACGCCATCGCAGTTGGCCGGGCGGGCATTGGCGACATTCATCGAGTCGTTGCCGGCTGCCACCACCACCAGGGTACCGCGGTTGGTGGCACCGGTGATGGCCGCCTGGTAGGCCGGATCACAGCTGCCGGAGCCGCCCAGGCTCATGTTGATGATCTCGGCCGGATTCTGGTTGGCAGGAATGCCGGCCACGGTTCCGCCCGAGGCCCAGGTGATGGCGTCGGTGATGTCCGACAGGGTGCCACCGCAGTAGCCGAGCACGCGCACCGGCAGCACCTTGGCCTTGTAGGCCAGGCCGGCGGTATGCAGGCCGTTGTTGGTGGCCTCGGCGATGGTGCCGGTCACATGGGTACCGTGCCAGCTACTGTCGCGTACCGGCGAACCGTCGTAGCAGGCATTGGCGGTGGGCATCCAGTCACCGTAGTCGAGTGCACCCGGCACGCGGCCGTCGGCGGCACGACGCGAGCGGCTGGCCTGGCTGATGAAGTCGTAGCCCTCCAGCAGGGTGCCGGCGGCAAAATCCGGGTGCTCGGGCAGGATGCCGGTATCGAGCACGGCCACCACGATGCCCTCGCCCTGCGAGACGTCCCATGCGGCCGGTGCGTTGACGCCGCCGACCGGGTTGTGGAAGTGCCAGTTGTGGCTCTGGTAGTACGGATCGTTGGGCACGAAGTTGGGCGACGCATCGGACTTCGCGACGGCGTCCGCGCGCGGCGACGACACGGCATCGATCGGATACATGACGGCGTCGGCCACCGCATATTCGACGGTCGGGTCAGCCTTCAGTTCGCCCAGCACCTTGTCCAGCTCGGCGCGCGCGATCCCTCCCTGCAGGCGGATCAGATCGGCACCGATGCCGAGCCTGCGGGCCACCTGCGGGCGCAGCGCGGCACTGCGCGCAGCCGCGTTGGTGCCTGCCGGCACGGCGCGCGCGATGGCCGAGTTGACCACGGCCAGCTTGGCGTTTGCATCGGCAGCTGCGGCGCTGCCAGCGCGGTACTTCACGATGATGCCATCAACCTGCTGCGTCTTCGGGCCGGACAACGGCGCATTTGCTTTCAGGTCGGCGGCCTGTGCCAGGCCAACACCGGTCAGCGACAGCACGGCGGCTGCCAACACATTGATGCGAAGGTTCTGCTTCTTGATCACGTCGAATTCCTCTTCTGGGTCATGGATCGAACCAACACTGCGGCCATCATTCCTTGACGACTCCCGGCCGGCCCAGCCGGGATTGCCGTGACCTCCCCCCAGGCCCTCGTTGCAGGTGCTGCGCCGGCGTGGGTGGCCGCCGGCGCGATGGAGTGGCTTACCAGCCGAAGCCGGCGCCGACGCCGACCGAGCTGTCGTCGCTGCTGAAGGCACCGCCGACCGTCACCGTGGCGCGATCGCTGATCGCACGCTGGTAACCCAGCGACAATGCCGATTCGCCGCCCTGGAAGCCGATGCCGACGCCGACCCGGTTCTGGGTACGGATGCCGGCAGCACTGGTGGCCATGTTGAGCATCGCCGCGCTCATCGCGCCCTGGCGGTCGATGCGGCGATCCATGTGCCGCAGGCGCCCGTCGACCTCGCCCTTGAACACATCGAAGCTGTCGGCGACGGCCTGCACGCGGCTGTCGGTGTAGCTGTTGGCGGTGGCCATGCCACGATCGAGCTGGCCCTTGTTGACCGCATCGGTGGCGGTGGTACCGGCTGCCACGTTGGTGACCTGGCGCTCGTTGCCTTCGCTGCCCACCGACACCGTATTGGCACGATCGGCAACCGAGCCCTGGCCCAGCGCCACCGCGTTGGCAGCGGTGGCACTTGCGCCCTGGCCGATGGCGGTGGAGGAAGCGCCGCTGGCCACTGCGCCGTCGCCCATGGCGACCGCGTTGAGACCCGATGCCGGGGTGCCCACCGGGATGCCCGCACCCGCCGCCGCAGCGGTCGGCGTGCCCTGCACGCGTGCGGTGCTGGCCGGTGCCGCATCGGCCGCCGCCGGTGCTTCGGCAACGCTGGCCAGTGCGCTTTCATCCAGCGAGGCACTCATCGAACGCAGGCTGGCCGTTCCCGAGCGCGAACCACCGGCGGTGCGGCGGTCGATCTCGCTGACCTTGCGGTCCAACGCACCCAGCGCATCGCCGACGTTGCTGTAGGTGGCGCCCTGGATCACGTAGTTCGGCGCCACGAACACGCCCTGCATGCCGACGCTGGCGCCGCCCCCCAGGAAGCTGGCGGCATCGCTGAGCGACTGGAACAACTGGCCGCCATTGATCGCCTGGCGGCTGCCGGCTGCGATGCTGCCGGCACCGACATTGTCGATGGTGGTGCCCTGGAAGCCGGACAGGGTCAGGCGGTCACGGCTGGCGTCGTCGTAGCCGACTGCACTGGCCGCCGTGGTCTCCACCGTGGCGATGCGCGAATCGAAATCACCGACGCGGGTTTCCACTGCGCCCACGCGCTGGTTGGTGACATTGAGCTGGGAGCCGGTCACCGCGTCACTGCTGCCGGCAGCGATGCGGCCATCAGCCACGTTGACGATGCGGCGCGTGGCTGGGCCATCGGTGCCGTTGCCACCGCCGACCGACACCACGTTGGCATCGAGTGCGCGCGAGCCCGCACCCAGTGCCACCGAATTGGCGCCGGATGCACCGGCGCTGCTGCCCAGTGCCAGCGCACCGTTGCCGATGGCTGCCGCATTTGCACCCAGTGCATTGCTGCGTGCACCGCTGGCGCTGGCTCCCGAACCGAGCGCTGCCGCCTCACTGCCGCTGGCACTGGCGGTGCCGGTACCGCTGGCCTTGACGTAGCGCGCCGTGCCATCGGCGGTTGCAGCAACCGCGTCAAGCTGGCCGCGGTTGACCGCGTCGGTGCGCTCGGTGCCGGCCGCAACCCGGGTGATCTGGCGATCGCTGGTGGTGCTGCCCACCGAGACGGTGTTGGCACGATCAGCCACCGAGCCCGAACCCAACGCCACGCTGCCTGCGGCGCTGGCGGTGGCACTGACACCCACCGCCGTGGCGTTGGCGGCGGTGGCCTTGCTGCCGTAGCCGACCGCAGTGCCGAGGCGACCGCTGGCATCGGCGTAGCTGCCGATGGCCGAAGCGCCGTCAGCCGAAGCATTGGCGCGGAAGCCACTGGCCTGCGCCTGCGTGCCGGTGGCCGTGGCCTGCGCACCGTTGGCGGTGCTGTAGGGGCCCTTGGCCTGGGCCCCGGCACCGGTGGCGCTGGCGCCGGTTTCGCTGGCGCTGGCACCGCTGCCCAGCGCCACGCTGTCGACACCGGCCGCCTGCGCGGCGTTGCCCAGTGCGGCGGCGTTGCTGCCGGTGGCGAGTGCATCGAAGCCGACCGCCGTGGCATTGGCGGCCATGGCGTTGGCGCCGCTGCCCAGCGCGGTCGCACCGTTGCCGATCGCATTGGCCGCATTGCCGGCCGCCAGCGCATTTTCACCATCGACCAGTGCACCGGCCTCGCCATCGGCATTGCCGCTGGCCTGGAACTGGCGGCTGGTCTTGTCGGCGACACTGGCAACGGCGTCGAGCTGGCCCTTGTTCACCGCATCGGTGGCTTCGGTACCGGCGGCAACGTTGGTGACCTGGCGTTCGCTGCCGGCCTTGCCAACGGCTACCGTATTGTCGCGGTCAGCCTTGGAACCGGCACCGAGCGCAACGCTGTTGCTGCCATTGGCGGTGGCGTTGGCACCCAGCGCTGTGGCGTTGGTACCTGCCGACCAGGCATTCCAGCCGATGGCCGTAGCGTAATCCTCGGTGGCCCACGCACCGGCACCGAATGCCGCCGCACCGGTGCCACTGGCGCGCGACGGAATCAGGCCAAAGAAGGTGCTGCCGCCGATCGCCACGCTTTCCGCACCGCTGGCTTCACTCGACTGACCCACCGCAACCGCGCCGGTGCCGGCCGCGGCAGCGCCGAAGCCCACCGCCGTGGTGTTGGCGCCGCTGGCCGCCGAGCCATAGCCGAGTGCGGTGCCGAGGCGACCGGTCGCTTCGGCATAGCCACCCACCGCTGTGGTGCCATCGGCGGAGGCCGCGCTGCGGAAACCGCTGGCAAGGGACTGTGCGCCGCTGGCGTTGGATTCAGTACCGTTGGCGGTGCTGTAGACACCGCTTGCCTGTGCACGTGCGCCCACCGCGCTTGTCCCCACTTCGCTGGCGCTCGCGCCGCTGCCCAGGGCCAGGCTGTCCTCGCCGGTGGCCTGTGCCGTGCTGCCCAGTGCGGCCGCGTTGCTGCCGGTCGCCAGCGCATCGATGCCGACCGCGGTGGCGTTGGCGGCCAGTGCATTGGCACCACTGCCCAGTGCGGTGGCACCGTTGCCGATGGCGTTGGCCGCATCACCGGCGGCCAGCGCATTGTCGCCCTCCACCAGCGCTCCGGTTTCACCATCAGCATTGCCGCTGGCCTGGAACTGCCTGCTGGTCTTTTCCGCGGCGGCGGCTACGGCATCGAGCTGGTTCTTGTTGACCGCATCGTTGCCCTGCGTGCCATCGGCCACGTTGGTGATCTGGCGGGTGTTGCCACCGCCGCCCACCGACACGGTGTTGTCGCGGTCCGCAATCGAATCCGCACCGAGCGCCACGCTGTTGGCCGCGCGCGATTCCGCCGCATTGCCCAGTGCGGTGCTGTTGATGCCTCCCGACCAGGCGCCACCGCCCACCGCCGTGGAGTAGTTGCCCGAGGCTTCGGTGGCCAGCGTGCCGAACAGCGAACCACCAATGGCGACGCTGTTGGTGCCGGTGGCCAGGCTGCCCTGGCCGGTGGCGGTGCTGTAGGCACCGGATGCCTGCGAATCGCCGCCCAGCGCCACGCTGTTGGAACCCGAGGCGTTGGCGAAGTTGCCAAAGGCGGTGGCATTGAAGGCCGAAGCCTGTGCATAGCCGCCGATGGCGGTGCTGTAACCACCGGTGGCTTCGGCACCGATACCGAACGCTGCCGCAGCCGTGCCGCTGGCCACGCTCTCGCTGCCGACCGCGGTGGCACCACTACCACTGGCGTTGCTGAAGTAGCCCACGGCTACGGCTTCTTCGCCGGAGGCTTCGGACAAGGCACCGCTGGCGGTGCTGCCCGCGCCGCTGGCGATGCTGGCCGCGCCGAACGCCGCACTCTGCTCACCGCTGGCTTCGCTTTCCGCACCCTGCGCGGTGGCGTATTCGCCGGTGGCCTGTGCATTGGCGCCTACGGCACTGGCATTGGCGGCGGTCGCCAGCGCGTTGAAGCCGATCGCCTGCGCGTTGCCGGCCAGCGCATTGGCACCGCTGCCGAGCGCGGTGGCGCCATTGCCGATGGCGTTGGCCGCATCACCTGCGGCAAGCGCGTTGTCGCCCTCCACCAGCGCACCCGCCACATCGTCGCCGTTACCGCTGGCCTGGAAGAAGCGGCTGGTGGTTGTGGCGGTGCTTGCCACCGCGTCCAGCTGCGCCTTGTTCACCGCATCGGTGGCCTGGGTACCGGCGGCGACGTTGGTGACCTGGCGCTCGTTGCCGCTGCTGCCCACCGACACCGTGCGTGCGCGGTTGGCGACCGAGCCCGCGCCGAGTGCGACGGCGTTACTGGCACTGGCATTGCTGCCCGCACCCAGCGCGATCGCACTTTCGCCGCCGGCCACCGTGTTGGTGCCGATGGCGATGCTGTTGATGCTGTTGCCCAGCGCCTGGAAGCCCAGCGCCACGCTGTTGTCGCCATAGCCGAAGGCACCACGGCCGACTGCGGTGGCGCTGGTGCCGTTGGCCCAGCTGTTGTAGCCGATCGACGTGGCGCCAGCGCCGCTGGCCCATGCTGCATTGCCGAACGCCGAGGCGTTGGTGGCGGTCGCCCACGCACCGGAACCAAAGGCGCTGGCGCCGCTGGCGGTGGCCCAGCTGTAGCCGCCCACCGCGGTGCTGTCATCGCTGCTGGCGAACGCACTGTCACCCACCGCCACCGCATACGCGCCGGTGGCGCGCGACTTGCCGCCGGCGGCGAAGCTGTTGTCACCGCTGGCCTTGGCCGCATTGCCGAAGGCGCTGCTGGCAGCACCGGTGGCCTGCGCAGCGCTGCCGACCGCCGTGGCATCGGCCACGGCTGTGGTACCCACCTGCTGCGCCTTGCCATCGGCACCGATGATCGGCTGATTGAACTCGTCGTAGGCCTGGCCCAGGCCACCAATGGCGACACCGCCATTGCCGGTGGCCGTGCTGTTGCGGCCCACCGCCACGCTGTCATCGCCGATTGCCGACGCGGCCGCGCCATGCGCAACCGCGCCAGCACCGATCGCATTGCTCGACGAACCGGCCGCGATGGCCCCCTCGCCTTCCGCCAGCGCACCGGCATCACTGCCAGCTTCCGGCTGTGCCTGGAAGAAGCGCGCGGTGCTGTCGGCGGTGCTGGCCACCGCATCCAGCTGCGCCTTGTTCACCGCATCGGTGGCCTCGGTACCCGCGGCCACGCTGACGATCTGCCGCTCGTTGCCATTGGTACCCACGGCAACCGTGTTGGCGCGGTTGGACCCGGAGTAGGCACCCAGTGCAACACTGTTCTCGGCGCCAGCGGTAGCGTAGTAGCCGATGGCAGTGCTGTCCTTGCCGACAGCCCAGGTCTGCGCACCCAGTGCACTGGCGTTCTCGCCCGGTGCATAGGCAAAGTAGCCCACGGCGGTGGCTTCGATGCCGGAGGCTTCGCTGAGGGTGCCGTTGGCCACCGCGCGGTCACCGCTGGCGATGGCGCCGGCGCCCACCGCAATCGCGGCTTCGCCGCTGGCTTGGGTCTGCACGAAGAAGTCCATGCCCGGAACCAGGTCGGCCGGGCCGCCGATGGCAACGCTGCTGGTGCCCGTGGCATTGCTCTGCGTACCCAGCGCCGTGGAGTAGTCACCGATGGCATTGGAAACCGCACCGAACGCCGACGCCTGCGCGCCGGACGCATAGGCCCCCACGCCATAGGACGATGCAGCAAAGCCGCTGGCATCGGCACTTGCGCCGACGGCCGTGCCACCCACGCCGGCACTGGTGGCGCCGGTGACCACCGGCACGCCACCACTGGTGATCAGCGGGTTGCCGTTGGCATCCACCGCAGCGCCTCCGACGGCCACGCTGCCCGGTCCGTTGGCCTGCGCGTTGTTGCCGAATGCTGCGCTGTTCTGGCCCGAGGCCAGCGCGTTGTTGCCCACCGCGGTCGCGTTCTGCGCAACGGCGGTGGCACCGGCACCGACCGCCGTGGTGCCATTGCCGATGGCGTTGGCGGCCTCGCCGGCGGCCAGCGCGTCGTCACCTTCAGCCAGGGCACCGGCATCGCTGTTGCTGCTGCCGGTGGCCTGGAAGCGCTTGGCGGTGGCATCGGCCACCGCTGCAACTCCCTTCAACTGGCCAACGTTGACCGCATCGGTATCTTCGGTGCCGGCGGCAACGCTGGTGATCTGGCGGGTCAGTCCGTATTCGGCGGCACCGACGGACACGGTATCGACACGGTCGGCCAGCGAACCGGCGCCCAGCGCCACGCTGCCGGTAGCGACTGCGGCGGAATTGGAGCCCAGGGCCGTGCTGTATTCACCGACGGCCGTGCTGAACGCACCGACGGCGATCGAGGCTTCGTTGGCGGCAGTGGCGCCGCGACCGAGCGCGGTGCTGCCCGGGCCCATCGCCACGGCACCGCCACCGACGGCGGTCGCACCATCGGCGGTGGCTTCGGACAGTGCACCCAGTGCCGTTGCTGCACCGTTCTCGCTGGCGGCATACGCACTGGCGCCGACGGCGGTATCGCCAAGGCCGAAGGCTGCTGCGCTCTGCCCGACCACTACGCTGGCATCACCAATCGCCAACGCGCCCTGGCCGAACGCGCTGGCGCCGATGCCCGCGGCAATGGCCTGGGTACCGATGGCGGTGGTGGCGTTGGCCAGCGACTGCGCACCGGCACCGGCGGCCAGTGCACCCTCGCCCTGGATCTTCGCCGCGTCGCTGTCATCACCTGCGCCGTCGGCCTTGAAATAGCGGTTCCCGTCTGCGGCCACATCGGCCAGAGCGGCCTGCGTGGCGCGCGCCTGCGCATCCAGCTGCGCCTTGTTCACTGCGTCGGTCGCCTGCGTGCCTGCGGCGACGTTGGTGACCTGCCGTTCCTTGCCGGCATCACCGACGGAGACGGTGTTGGCGCGCGTGGCCCTGGATCCCGCGCCCAGCGCCACGCTGTTGGCCGCACTGGCACTGCTGTTGCTGCCGATCGCCACCGCATTGCTGCCCTTGGCCGTGGCCGAGCCTTCGATCAGGCACTTTTCGAGCAGCTTGCCGCTGAATGCCACGCAGGTAGCGCTACCGCCGATCTGCACCGACTGTGCGGTGGCAGAGCCACTCATGCCCAATCCCAATACCAGGCCCAGTGCCACTGCCAGCAGTGCGGGCGTGGCCTGTGTCGCATCGCGGCGCTGGTCGACGACCCCACCACTGCTGCTGTCGGAGGAAGCCAGTTCCGAGGCCACCACCAACTGACCCAATGCTTTGTTCCAGACCTTGCGATAAATCCGATTCATCGGTACGGCTCCTGATTGGACTGGTTTTGGGCAAAGCAACGCCACCGCTGGGCTTTCCGGCCCAACGTCCCCTGGGGGCGTTTATTCGCGTGATTTACTGCGGGGTATTGCCGAACGGCGCGCAGCGACAGAAAACCGAGCGCGTGCGCCAACCGGTTACTGCGAAATGAATGATTCTGAAACGGGGTTCAAGTGTTAACGGCAACTTTGCAGATCGTCAAGACTTTGACACGACAAATCCTGTTGCCGTGAAGTAGTTCACTTTTTCGCCTGTTTATAAAAGGATTTTGTTAGCGATGCGTGACGATACTTTGTCGCCTGAAAATCCATGTAACTAGCGGGCGCATCAGGATTTTCACGCGCGCAAAGAAAAAACCCGCCGATCAACGGCGGGTTTTTCCATACGCGGCGGCATTGATGCCTGCGCGATGTGGTGCGATCAGCCGCACCACACCCGCGCGTTGCGGAACATGCGCATCCACGGCGAATCACCCTGCCACTCGGCCGGGGCCCAGCTCATGTTGAGCGCACGCGGGGTGCGTTCCGGGTGCGGCATCATGATGGTCACGCGGCCGTCGCTGCTGGTCAGGCCGGTGATGCCGTCCGGCGAACCGTTCGGATTCAGCGGGTACTGGCTGGCCACGTTGCCGTGGCCATCGATGTAGCGCAGCGAAACACGGGCCGCGGCCTGGTCGACCGCGTTGTCGAACACCGCCTGGCCTTCGCCATGCGCCACTGCCACCTGCAGGCGCGAACCGGCCATGCCACGCAGCAGGATCGATGGAGACTCCACCACTTCCAGCAGCGCGGTACGGGCTTCGAACTGCTCGCTGGCGTTGCGGCGGAACTGCGGCCAGTGTTCGGCACCGGGAATGATGTCCTTCAGCTGGCTCATCATCTGGCAGCCGTTGCACACGCCCAGGGCGAAGCTGTCCTCGCGCGCGAAGAACGCGGCAAAGGCATCGCGCAGCGCACTGCGCTCCAGGATCGAAGTCGCCCAGCCACGGCCAGCGCCAAGCACGTCGCCGTAGCTGAAGCCGCCGCAGGCGACCAGGCCGGTGAAATCCTGCAGGGCGACGCGGCCTTCGATCAGGTCGCTCATGTGCACATCGAAGGGGCGGAAGCCGGCACGTTCGAAGATGTTCGCCATTTCGATCTGGCCGTTGACGCCCTGCTCGCGCAGCACGGCCACGCGCGGACGCGCACCGGTGCTGATGAACGGGGCGGCCACGTCTTCATTGATGTCGAAGCTGAGCTTGGGCTTCAGGCCCGGTGCGTTGAAGGCACGGGCGATCTCACGCTCGGCATCGGCGTTGGCCGGGTTGTCGCGGCGCTTCTGCATGGCGTGGGTGACCGACCACCAGGCGTCGAACAGCGCTTCCCAGCGCCATTCGGCCAGGTTCTCGCCAGCCAGCGACACACGCACCACCGGTGCGGTGGTCGGCTTGGCGATGCGCTGCGCGCACTCGGTCAGTGCATGGCGCTCGACCAGGTCAGCAAAGGCGGCGCGGTCTTCGCGCGCGATCTGCACCACCGCGCCCAGTTCTTCGTTGAACAGGCTGCGGAACGGATCGTCGCCCCAGGCGTCGAGGGTGATGTCCAGCCCCAGGCGCGAGGTGAAGGCCATTTCGCACAGCGCGGCGAAGGCACCGCCGTCGCTGCGGTCGTGGTAGGCCAGCAGCAGGCCGGCCTGGCGCGCATCGCGGATCAGTTCGAAGAAACCGCGCAGGCGCTGCGGGTCGTCCAGATCCGGGGCGGCACCGGCGAAGGCCGGCAGGTCTCCGTGGTCGGCATGCACCTGGGCCAGGATCGAACCGCCCAGGCGCTGCTTGCCGGCGCCGAGGCCGATCAGCCACAGCTCGCTTTCGACGTCGCGGTCGAGCAGCGGGGTCAGCTGCTGGCGCACGTCGGCGACCGGCGCGAACGCGGAGATCACCAGCGACACCGGCGACACGCTCTTGTGCGCTTCGCCCTGGTCGTGCCACTGCGCCTGCATCGACAGCGAGTCCTTGCCCACCGGAATGCTGATGTCCAGCTGCGGGCACAGTTCCATGCCCACGGCCTTCACCGCGTCGTACAGCAGCGCGTCTTCGCCCGGGTGGCCGGCCGCGGCCATCCAGTTCGCCGACAGCTTGATCTCATCCAGCGCATCGACCGGGGCCGCGCACAGGTTGGTCAGCGCTTCGCCCACCGCCATGCGTGCCGAAGCTGCCGCATCGAGCAGGGCCAGCGGGGTGCGCTCGCCAATCGACATCGCTTCACCGGCCACGCCGTCGAAGTCGGCCACGGTGATGGCCACATCGGCCACCGGCAGCTGCCACGGGCCAACCATCTGTTCGCGTGCGGTCAGGCCGCCGACGCTGCGGTCACCGATGGTGACCAGGAAGTTCTTCGAGGCCACCGTCGGGTGCGCAAGCACGCGCAGGCCCGCTTCCTGCAGATCCAGACCCGCAGTCTTCAGCGCCGGCCAGCGCGGTGCCGGCGGATGCGCGGTATCGCGGTGCATCTTCGGCGGCTTGCCGAACAGCACGTCCATCGGCAGGTCGATCGGCGCATCGGCCGGGGTGTGGCCCGGCACGGCACCGTAAGCCACCACCAGGTGTTCCTCGGCGGTGGCCACGCCGACCGCAGCGAACGGGCAGCGCTCGCGGGCGCACAGCGCGGCGAACTCGGCCAGGCGCTCCTGGGCCACGCCCAGCACGTAGCGTTCCTGCGATTCGTTGCACCACAGCTGCATCGGCGACAGCGACGGATCATCGGTGGGCACCTTGCCCAGATCGATCACGCCACCGACCTTGGAGTCGTGCAGCAGTTCGGGGATGGCATTGGACAGGCCACCGGCGCCGACGTCGTGGAAGAACTTGATCGGGTTGTTGGCGCCCATCGCTACGCAGCGGTCGATGACCTCCTGGCAGCGGCGTTCCATTTCCGGGTTGTCGCGCTGCACGCTGGCGAAGTCCAGGTCCTCGGCGCTTTCGCCGGAGGCCACCGAGCTGGCGGCACCGCCGCCCAGGCCGATCAGCATTGCCGGGCCACCGAGCACGATGACCGCATCACCGGCCTGCAGCTGGATCTTGTCGACCTGGATGCGGTCGATGGCGCCGAGGCCACCGGCCAGCATGATCGGCTTGTCGTAGGCGCGGACCAGGTCGGCGCCTTCAGGCAGCTCGAAGCTGCGGAAGTAGCCGAGCAGGTTCGGGCGGCCGAACTCGTTGTTGAACGCGGCGCCGCCGAGCGGGCCATCGGTCATGATTTCCAGCGCCGGCGCCATGCGCGGGTTCAGCGCGCGCGGCGCTTCCCACGGCTGCGGCAGCTCGGGAATGCGCAGGTGCGAGACCGAGAACCCGGTCAGGCCCGCCTTCGGCTTGCCGCCGCGGCCGGTCGCGCCTTCATCGCGGATTTCACCACCGGCGCCGGTCGAGGCGCCCGGGAACGGTGCGATGGCGGTCGGGTGGTTGTGGGTCTCCACCTTGATCTGGAACGCGCTGGGCACCTGCGGTTCACGACGGTACTCGCCGCTGGCCGGATCCGGGCGGTAGCGCGAGGCCGGATGGCCTTCGATCACCGCAGCGTTGTCGCTGTACGCGCTGAGCGTGTGCTGCGGGGTCTGCTGGTGGGTGTTCTTGATCATCCGGAACAGCGAGCGGTCCTGCTCCTGGCCGTCGATGGTCCAGCTGGCGTTGAAGATCTTGTGCCGGCAGTGCTCGGAATTGGCCTGCGCGAACATCATCAGTTCGACGTCCGACGGCGCGCGGCCCAGCGCGGTGAAGCGTTCGCGCAGGTAATCGATCTCGTCCTGGGCCATGGCCAGGCCGAGGCGCTCGTTGGCGGCCTCCAGCTGGTCCACCGGCACGCGTTCCAGTTCGCCACGGGCCGGCGCCGAGAACAGTGCCTGGCCCTGCTGCACGGTCTCCAGCACCGACTGCGTCATCGGGTCGTGCAACGCCTTGACCAGCGCCTGCTGCACGTCGGCATCGGCCGGCCAGCCCTGCACGTCGATGCGCAGGCCTCGCTCGACCCGGCTCACCGGCTGGCCGGCACCGCGCACCAGTTCGGTGGCCTTGCTCGACCACGGCGACAGCGTACCCAGGCGCGGCACCACGATGCGGCTGACCGCGCCGTCGGCCACGGCTTCTGCCTGCGGCGCAGCTTCGAGGATGCGGCACAGGGTGGCGAGGTCGGGAGCGGCGCTGCCTTCGGGCTGCACGAAGTAGACGTGCCAGGCACCGCTGATGCGCAGGGAGGGAGCGATGGACTGCAGGCGGGATTCAAGACGTTCGCGGCGGAACGGCGACAGGGCGGGCGCGCCCTCGAGGACCATCATGTCCGGGGAACCGTAGTTGGGAAACGGGCCCGACATTGTACCGGAAGCGGGGGAAGGGCTTTGGCCGGGCGGCGCCCGGCACCCGCCGAGGCCAGGGCAACGGCAACGGCAACGGCCAAAGCAAAAGCTGGGTTCCCGTGGGATGGCGGGGTGGGTCCGGTGGCGGGGGACGCCGTAAACCCGTCCTTGGGGGCTTGGCCGCGGCATCCATGCCGCGGACACCCCCGCCACCGGACCCACCCCGCCTTCGACAGATCTCCGCGATCTGCCGGAACGGCACGGGGTCCGATCCCATTGCTTCGCAACGGGCTCTGACCCTGGATTTGTTGCGATATCTGATGGATCCATCCACGCGTGGCGTGGATCTACTGGCGGTCCCGAGAACGGGTAGATCCACGCCATGCGTGGATGGGAGCGAAGCGACCTGCTTTTGCTTTTGATTTCTTGTTCTGCCTTTCGTGGCTGGCCGCGCAGGAACCTGTCCGTGGCCGGGTGGGTGGGCATCGCGGGGGTGTCCGCGGCATGGATGCCGCGGCCAAGCCCCCAAGGACGGGTTTACGGCGTCCCCCGCGATGCCCACCCGCCCGGCCAAACCCATGAAATCGCGCTGCGACCCGCCACGAGGGGCTCCGCCGATGGCCGCCGACCGCGCGCAGCGCCGCTTTCCGCCTGAATCCCGGAACCATGCGCTTGCTCACGGATTGACCACACAATTGATGACAACGTTGTCCCCACCTGGTGCCGGACTCTCTCCCCGGCCTCCCAGGTACCCCGTCCGCCCCCTCCGTCGCCTTCCCGGGCGATGCCCGGACCTGCGTCACGCGCGGCGCCATCGGGGCCCGCGCGCCCTTTGATCGGAGACTTACCCATGTACGACCCGATTGTGCGCAGTGCCGAACGTGCGACCCGAAGCTGTCGTCCCCGCCGCCTGGCCTGGCTGCTTGCCCTGGCCGCCGGTACCGCCGCCCTGCCCGGCCTGGCGCAGGCCGCCAGCTGTGCCGGCGTGGCCCAGTGGGACCAGGCCAAGATCTACCGGGCCGGCGATACCCTGCAGAAAGGAGGCGTCCTCTATCGGGCGAACCAGGACATCTGGAACGCGCCGCCGGACCATCCGGCCGGTGCGCCCTACTACACCAACCTTGGCGCCTGCGATGGCAGCGGCAGCAACCAGCCGCCGGTGGTCAGCCTGACCTCGCCGGCCAACGGCGCCACCTTCAGCGCCGGCAGCACGGTCAACGTGACCGCCAACGCCAGCGACCCGGACGGCAGCGTGGCCAAGGTCGAGTTCTTCCGCGACGGCGCCTCGCTGGGCATCGCCACCAGTGCGCCGTATGCGACCAACTGGGCCAACGCCAGCGCCGGCAGCCACACCCTGCGCGCGGTGGCCACCGACAACAACAACGCCACCAGCAGCACGCCGACCATCACCATCACCGTCAACGCCGCCGGTGGCGATACCACCGCGCCGAGCGTGCCGGGTGGGCTGGCAGTGGGCACGCGCACCGCCAACAGCATCGCGCTCAGCTGGAGCCCGTCCACCGACAATACCGGTGGCAGCGGCGTGGCCGGCTATGACGTGTACCGCAATGGCAGCCTGGTCGGTTCACCGTCCAGCGCCAGCTATGTCGATGGCGGCCTGACCGCGTCGACCACCTACCGCTACCGTGTGCGCGCCCGCGACAACGCCGGCAACGCGTCGGCACAGGGCACCGAGATCAGCGCCACCACGCTGGCCGGCGACGGCGGTACCACCGGCAAGCGGGTCATCGGCTACTTCACCCAGTGGGGCATCTACGGCCGCAACTACCGGGTCAAGAACATCGACAGCAGCGGTTCGGCCGCGCGCCTGACCCACATCAACTACGCCTTCGGCAACGTGCGCAACAACCGCTGCGAAGTGGGCATCACCCAGCCGTCGGATCCGAACAGCGGTGCCGGTGGCGATGCGTTCGCCGACTACACCAAGGCCTTCAGCGCCGCCGAGAGCGTCAGCGGCAGCGCCGATACCTGGGACCAGCCGCTGCGCGGCAACTGGAACCAGCTCAAGCAGCTCAAGGCCAAGTACCCGGGCATGAAGGTGCTGATCTCGCTGGGTGGCTGGACCTGGTCGCGCGGCTTCTCCAGCGCGGCACGCCCGGAAAACCGCCAGGCCTTCGTCGCCTCGTGCATCGATGCCTACATCAAGGGCAACCTGCCGGTGACCGACGGTGCCGGTGGCGCCGGTGCCGCGCTGGGAGTGTTCGACGGCATCGACATCGACTGGGAATACCCGGTGGCGTGCGGCATCGAGTGCGGCAAGCCGGAAGACAACGCCAACTTCACCGCGCTGATGGCCGAGTTCCGCCGCCAGCTCGATGCGGTGCGTCCGGGCCTGTTGCTGACGGTGGCGGTGGGCGCCGGCATCGACAAGATCCGCGTCACCGATCCGGCCGCGTACCACCCGTACCTGGACTACATCAACGTGATGACCTACGACTTCCACGGCGCGTGGGATGCGAAGACCAATCACCAGTCGGCGCTGTTCGATTCGCCGAATGATCCGTCCACCGGCGACCAGAAGCTGTACAACAGCAACGACGCCATCGAGGCCTTCATCAGCCGTGGCGTGCCCGCCGCCAAGCTCAACCTGGGCATCGGTTACTACGGGCGTGGCTGGACCGGTGTGGCCAATGCCAACAACGGCCTGTACCAGACCGCCACCGGCGCCGCCCCGGGCACGTATGAGGCCGGCATCGAAGACTGGAAGGTGCTGAAGAACCTGGCGTGGCCGGGCTACACCGACAACACCGCCGGTGCCACCTGGATCTACAACGGCAGCACGCTGTGGAGCTTCGATACCCCGGCCAACATCACCCGCAAGATGGGCTATGTGAAGACCCAGGGCCTGGGCGGCGCGTTCGTCTGGGAGTTCAGTGGTGACGATGCACAGGGCACGCTGACCAAGGCGGTCAGTGACGGCCTGAAGTAAGGAAAAAGCCGGGGATGCGACACGCATCCCCGGCTTCGTTCGAATGATGCATCCGCCGGGCATGGCCCGGCGCTACCCGCCCACCCTCGGTAGCGCCGGGCCATGCCCGGCGGCATTCCCGGTCAGCGCTTGGCCGACAGCTTTTCCAGCGCCGCGCGCAGCTGTGCCGGCGGCAGGTAGCCGCCCAGCTGGGTGCCGTCCGGGGCGAAGATCGCCGGCGTGCCGTTCACGCCCAGCTGCTGGCCCAGTGCGTACTGCATCGCCACCGGGTTGGTGCAGTTCTTGGCCGGCACGCTGCCACCGCGCTTGGCGTTGGTCAGTGCCTGGCGACGATCTGCCGCACACCAGACCGAGATCATGTCGGTGTAGTCCTTGCTGCCCAGGCCCATGCGCGGAAACGCCAGGTACTCGACGGAGATGCCGTTGCGGTTCAGTTCGGCGATGTCCTGGTGCAGCTTGCGGCAGTATCCGCATTCGATGTCGGTGAACACGCTGATGGTGTACTTGGCGTTCGGCGCAGCGAACACGATGCGGTCGCCATGGTTGGCCTTGGCCAGCAGATCGCGGCGGTAGCCGAGCAGGCCTTCGCTGTTGGCCGGGCCCTTGGCGCGGGTGTCGTACGGCTGCGACTGGAACAGGTAACGGCCGTCGTCGGAGACGTACAGCAGCTGGCCCGACACCACCACCTCGCGGAAGCCGGGGAACGGCGCGGCGCCGATGTAGTCGATCTGGAAACCGGGATTCAGCGCGGTCAACGCGGCACGCACGGCCTGGTCGGCCGGCGCGTTGGCGGCCGGGCCGGCCTTGGCAGCAGCGGCAGCAGGTGCCTTGGCGGCTGGCGGGGCCGGCTGGGCGCAGGCAGTCAGGCTGAGCGCACCGAACACGGCGGCGATGGCAAATCGGAGCATGGAACGGTCCGCGACAGAAGAAGACCCCGGATTCTGACACAGCCACCGGCACCGGGCCGCGACGCCGCGCACCGCCCGGGGCCAGGGTTCAGGCCACGGCTCAGCCGCGCGGATGATGCCGGGCGTGCAGTTTCTGCAGGTGCTCGCGCGCCACCAGGGTGTAGATCTGGGTGGTGGACAGCGAGCTGTGGCCGAGCAGCATCTGCAGCGCGCGCAGATCGGCGCCGCGATTGAGCAGGTGGGTGGCGAAGCTGTGGCGCAGGCCATGCGGGCTGATCCGCGCCGGGTCGATGCCGGCTACCTGCGCATGGCGCTTGACCAGGTGCCAGAACGCCTGCCGGGTCAGCGCATGCAGCGTCGGCTCGACGAACAATGGCGTCTGCCCATCCGCCAGTGCCTGCACCCTGCCCTTGCCGACCAGCAGTGGGCGTGACTGCTGCAGATAGCGTTCCAGCCAGTGCTGCGACTCCTCGCCCAGCGGCACCAGCCGTTCCTTGCTGCCCTTGCCGGTGACCCGCAGCACGCCCTGGCGCAGGTTGACGGCGGTGGCCGGCAACAGCACCAGTTCGCTCACGCGCAGGCCGGCGGCATACATCAGCTCCAGCATGGCGCGATCGCGCAGGCCCAGCGGGCTGTCGACATCCGGTGCCGCCAGCAGCGCGTCGATCTGGCTCTCGGCCAGTGCCTTGGGCAGCAGCCGAGGCAACCTGGGTGGGTCCAGCAGCGCGCTGGGGTCTTCGCTGCGATCGCCCCGGCGCACGCCATCGGCGAAGAACGCGCGCAACGCCGACAACAGGCGGGCATTGCTTCGTGGCGACCAGCCATGCCGGGTGCGCCAGGCCAGGTAGTCGAACAATCCCGGACGTTCAATGCCGGCCAGGCCACCGCCGCGCCCGTCCATCCAGCGTGCCAACCCTTCCAGGTCGCGCCGGTAGCTGTCGAGGGTGGCGCGGGCCAGGCCGTTCTCGGCCCAGATCGCATCGAGGAAACGCTGGATGCGCGCACTGTCATCGGCACGCAGTTCCGGCAGTTGCTGCACCAGCTGGCGGCGTTCGGCGGGGGTGGAAACAGAGGCCATGCGTGCAGGATACGAGGGCCACTGCGGATGCGGCCAGCATTGCGTATGCTCGGCGCATGTCCCGCCCCGCCATTGATACGGCCCCTGCGGCCGCTACCGAGCTGCCACGCCCGCGCGCATTGCTGCTGTGGCGCGCGCTGGCGATGGTCTACGACGCGCTGCCGGTGCTGGCGCTGTGGATGCTGGCCGGCACCCTGTTCACCCTTGCCTACACCTTCAGCGGCCACGCCCAGCGCGAGAACATCGCACCGTTCAGCGCCTGGCAGTGGCTGCTGTGGGCAGTGTGCTGGCTCATCACGGGGTGGTATGCCACGGCCAGCTGGCGCCGCGGCGGGCAGACGCTGGGCATGCGGCCGTGGCGGTTGAAGCTGGAATCGAGTGATGGCGCGCCCCTGCGACGCACGCAGCTTTGGCTGCGCTTCGCAGTGGGCACGCTGTCGCTGCTGCTGGGCGGCCTGGGATTCTGGTGGGCGTGGATCGACCGCCAGCGGCTGACCTGGCACGACCGCGCCAGCGGCACCCGCCTGTTGCGGATGCCGAAGCGCTGATGCACGACCTGTAGAGCCGAGCCTACGGTCGGCTGCGTTTCGCGATGCACTCGATAGCCGGGCATGGGCTCGGCTCTACACGATCAACGCAACGATCAGCCTGCGGGTGCCGCATCCGGCAGGATCACCGCTGGCTGCGCCCATATGTCGAAGAACGCCGAAGCAAACGCGTTTGCCTGCACGTCATCGGCCACGGGCACCTGGCCGCTCAACTGCGCGCGGGCCTTCACGAACTCCTGCCACAGCTTCAGGCTTCCCTTCTTCAATCGTTCCTGCTCGCCCGCATCGGAGGCCGCCAGGTACTGCGCGTACAGCTCGCGCATCGGCTTGGCCTGGGCCTCATAGGCGGCGGGAAGCGACGGCAGCTGGGCGGGGGTGAAAGCCACCGATGCCGCCGGCGCCCGGTAGCCGTCCGGCCCGAAAGCCTCCTTCAACTCGTCCCCGGCATCCAGGTAATCGAAGAAGCCGGGCACGTTGTAGAGCTTGGTCCGGTAGTCGGACGACGTATCCGGGCTGTTGGACACCACCATGTCCGGCAGCTCGCCGAGCAGGCCAACATCCCAGCGGCGTGGAATCAGCAGGCCTGTCGCCTTCACATACGGACCTTCGATCTCCACATCATTCAACTCGACTTTCGACACCAGGCCACCGGAGTTGGTCTTGCTGGTGACGTACTGCTCGGTGACGATCACGTACTCGCCCAGCGTCGGGTTGATCAGGCCGCCATTGCCACCGGCATAGACCACCATGCGCACCCTGCCGATCTTCTCGCTCTGCAGACGGTACTGGCCTGGCTGCAGGCTGATGGACACCGCAGTGTGCGGCGCGAGGACGTGCTGCTGATCATCGATCGACAGGGTCACCGGCGTATCGGTCGGGTTGTCGATTTCGAAGTCGACGGGCGATCGGCTGCAGCCGGCCGAAAGCAGCACGGCCGCAATGCACGGCAGAAGGCGGTAGAGGGTCATGTTCATCCTTGAAGTGAAGCGTCCTTGAAGTGAAGCGGAAACAGCCGGGCATGAGCTCGGCCCTGCAACAATCACGATCAGCCCGATTTCCGCCGGAACAGCAACCCCGATACCGCCAGCATCACGATCGGCGGCAACGCATAGGCAATGCGGTAATCGAACTTCAACGCGCCGGCCATGCGGCCGAAGAACAGCTGCAGCAGCCAGAAGCCCAGCGCGAACAGGATACCGAGGAACAGGCGCTTGCCCATGCCACCACTGCGCAGCGAGCCGAACGCGAACGGCACCGCCGCCAGGCACAGCGCCAGCACGTTCACCGGGTAGAACCAGCGGCTCCAGTACACATCTTCGTAGTCGCGCGCATCCAGACCGTTGCGCTCGCGGTATTCGATGCTGGTGCGCAGTTCGGCCACGCTGAGGTTGCGCGGCTTGGCGATGCCGGTGGCCAGCGCGCCGGCGTCCAGCTTGGAGTTCCATGGCTCGCGCGCCACTTCCTCGCGCGTGGCCGAACGTTCACCGAAGGTATCGCGGCGCACGCCGGTCAGCACCCAGCCGTCACGGTCATGCTCGGCCGTGTCCGCATGGGTCAGCGAGGCGATCCCACCATCCTCGGCGATGCGATACAGGCGCACGTCACGCAGGATCAGCCGCGTGCCCTTGTCGCCCACCAGCTGCTCTTCGCCACCGGCGGCGCTGAGGAAGGTATCGCCCTCGCGCGCCCACAGGCCGGAATAACGGGTGGTGGAGATGTCACGCCCCCATTTTGCACTGGACTTCAGCGCGTCGGCCCGGTCCTGGCCCCAGGGGCCCATCGTCTCGGCGCTGAGCACCATCACCGCGGTCAGCAGCGACAGGGCGATGGCCACCGATACGCTCAGGCGCTTGCGCGACAGGCCCAGCGCACGCAGTGCGGTCAGCTCAGAGGTCGCGGCCAGCTGGCCCAGGCCCATCAGCGCACCGATCACCGCAGCGGTGGGGAACATGGTGTAGGCACGGCGTGGCACCGTGTACAGCACCCAGGCGGCAGCGTGCCCCAGGGTGTAGCCGTTCTTGCCGATGTCCTTGAACTCGCCGGAGAACGCCATCACCACGTCCAGGCCCACCAGCACGGCCCAGGTCAGCAGCACCGTGGTGAACACCGACTGGCCGAGATACAGGTCGAAACGCATCGGGCGCAGCCTCATGCGCGGGCTCCCTTCGGACGGCCCAGGCGGCCATCACGTGCATACATCCAGATCGCCAGCGCCAGCAGCGGCAGGGTCAGCCACCAGAGGCCGAGCGCAGGCGGAATCTTGCCGTTGGCAATCCAACCACTGCCGATGAACATCAGGTTGGTGCCCACCATGTAGGCCATCAGCGCCAGCATCATCCGCCCGTAGCGCTGCTGGCGCGGCGAACTGCGGCCCAGCGGCACGGTCAGCAGCGCAAACGCCAGTGCGATCAACGGCGGGGCAAGGCGGCGATGCAGCTGTGCCTGCGCCTCGGGCCGGTCATCGCCGAACAGCTGCGTGGTCGGCATCAGTTCCGGATCATCCCCGGTACGGGTCTGCGCACCGTCGGGCAGGGCCACATCGTTGCGGGCGAAGGTGGCCAGACGGTAATCCAGACCCCCTGCCACCGGTCCTTCCACCTGGTGGCCATCATCCAGTTCCAGGAAGCGCTGGCGGGCGCCTTCGAAGAACATGCGCCCCCCTGCGGCGGACACTACTTCCAGGCGGTCGTCCTTCTGCCGCTGCAGGAAGACCCGGCCCAGCTGGGTACCATCGGGCGAGATCGAGGACAGGTAGACCACGCCTCCATTGGGCAGCTGGGTGAAGCGGCCCGGCTCCAGGCCCGCCATCAGCACGCTGCGGTTGGCCTCGATGATCATCTGCTCGGCCACCCGGCCGGCCCACGGGCCCAGCCACAGCGAGCAGGCGCCGACCAGCAGCACCACCGGCACCACCAGCATCAGCAGCGGCCGCAGCAGGCGCTTGGGGCCCACGCCAATGGCAGTGATGACGGCCATTTCCGAGTCGCGGTACAGGCGGGCCACCGCCAGCAGCAGGCCCAGCATCAGCGCCAGCGGCAGGATCAGCGGCAGGTAGGCGATGAACTGCAGGCCCAGCTGGGAGAACAGCAGCTTGGCAGGCAGGCGCCCGTCGGCGATGTTGCCGAGGATGTCCACCAGCACGCCGCCCACGCTGACCACCAGCAGGACGATCAGGGTAGCCAGGAAACTCTGGACGAAATCGCCCAGCAGGTATCGGTCGAGCTTCAACATGGGGCGGTGGTTTAAACTCTGGGGTTCGTTCGCGGTGCCGCCCAGTCTACTGTCTGGGCGTAAACGGTCCGCGATTGTACGGACTTGCCAATGGAATCTGCTCAATGGCCCTCGAATTCACCCTGAACCACGTTGCTCCGGCCGCCGCCACCGTTGATTGCCTGGTGGTCGGCGCGTATGCCGACCATACCCTGACCCCGGCCGCACAGGCCCTGGACGCCGCCAGCGGCGGCCGCCTGGCCTCGCTGGCCCAGCGCGGCGACCTGTCCGGCAAGACCGGCGCCACCACCCTGCTGCACGACCTGCCGGGCGTGTCCGCCCCGCGCGTGCTGGTGGTCGGCCTCGGCGACGCCGCCCGCTTCGGTGTGCCGCAGTACCTGAAGGCCGTTGGCGACGCCGTGCGCGCGCTGAAGGCCGGCGCTGCCCGCAGCGCACTGTTCACCCTGTCCGAAGTGGCCATCAAGGACCGCGACGTGGCCTGGGCGATCCGCCAGGCGGTGATCGCCGCCGATCACGCCGCCTACCGCTACACCGCCACCCTGGGCAAGAAGAAGGCCGACGACGCCGGCCTGGCCCAGCTGGCCATCGCCGGTGACGACGCCCAGGCCCTGGCCCAGGGCCAGGCCATCGCCGCCGGTGTCGAGTTCGCCCGCGAGCTGGGCAACCTGCCGCCGAACTACTGCACCCCGACCTACCTGGCCGAGGTGGGCGTGAAGTTCGCCGGTGAGCACGACGGTGCCGAGGCCGAGATCCTTGACGAGCACCAGATGGAAGCGCTGGGCATGGGCTCGCTGCTGGCCGTGGCCCGTGGTTCGGCCAACCGCCCGCGCCTGGTCGTGCTGAAGTGGACCGGCGCCGGCGACGCCAAGCCGTACGTGCTGGTCGGCAAGGGCATCACCTTCGATACCGGTGGCGTCAACCTGAAGACCCAGGGCGGCATCGAGGAGATGAAGTACGACATGTGCGGTGGCGCCAACGTCATCGGCACCTTCGTCGCCGCGGTCAAGGCCAAGCTGCCGCTGAACCTGGTGGTGGTGGTGCCGGCGGTGGAGAACGCCATCGACGGCAACGCCTACCGTCCGTCCGACGTGATCACCTCGATGTCGGGCAAGACCATCGAAGTGGGCAACACCGACGCCGAAGGCCGCCTGATCCTGTGCGATGCGCTGACCTACGCGCAGCGCTTCGAGCCGGCCGCGCTGGTCGACGTCGCCACCCTGACCGGTGCCTGCATGGTCGCCCTGGGCCACCAGACCGCCGGCCTGATGAGCAAGCACGACGACCTGGCCAACGAGCTGCTGGCCGCCGGCGAACACGTGTTCGACCGCGCCTGGCGCCTGCCGCTGTGGGACGAGTACCAGCCGATGCTGGATTCGACCTTCGCCGACGTCTACAACATCGGCGGCCGCTGGGCCGGTGCGATCACCGCTGGCTGCTTCCTGTCGCGCTTCGCTGAAGGCCAGCGCTGGGCGCACCTGGACATCGCCGGCGTGGCCAGCGATGAAGGCAAGCGTGGCATGGCCACCGGCCGCCCGGTCGGCCTGCTGAGCCAGTGGCTGCTGGACCAGGCCGCCCGCGCCTGATGCCGTACCCGACCCTGGCCGGCCCCCGCCGGCCAGGGCCTCGCCCGGCACGACCGGGCCCCTGCCTGACCCGGACCCTGCCATGCCCCGCGCCGACTTCTACCTGATCGCCAAGCCCCGTTTCCTGACCGAGCCGCTGCGCCTGGTCTGCGAACTGGCGCGCAAGGCCAACGACGCCGGGTTGTTCACCCTGGTGCTGGCCCGCGACCAGGCCCAGGCCGAGGAGCTGGACGAGCTGCTGTGGGCGTTCGACAACGATGCCTACATCCCGCACCAGATCGCCGGCGAAGACATGGACGAGGAAGAGGCGCTGGTGCTGATCGCCGTGCCCGGCACCGATGCGCCGGCGCGCCCGCTGGTGATCAACCTGCGCGATGAGCCCTGGCTGGGCCAGTGCGACCGCGTGCTGGAAGTGGTCCCGGCCGATCCGGAAGCGCGCGAACCGCTGCGCGAGCGCTGGCGCCAGTACAAGGCCGCCGGTTACGACCTGAACAAGCACGACATGTAGGCGCGCCCCGGCCCCCTTGATGGGCCGCCGCCGCGCCCTGATCCTTCAACGATTACCTCCTGGTTCCCCCGCATGACCCAACTCGCCTCCAGCTACGACCCGAAGTCCTTCGAGACCGACCTCTACGAGGCCTGGGAGAAGGCCGGCCACTTCAAGCCGTCCGGCACGGGCGAGCCGTACACCATCCTGCTGCCGCCGCCGAACGTGACCGGCACCCTGCACATGGGCCATGCGTTCCAGCAGACGCTGATGGACGCGCTGGTGCGCTACCACCGCATGCGCGGCTACGACACGCTGTGGCAGGTCGGTACCGATCACGCAGGCATCGCCACCGAAATGGTGGTCAGCCGCAACCTGGCGCTGGAAGGCAAGGGCGAGACCCGCGATTCGCTGGGCCGCGAAGGCTTCATCGGCAAGGTCTGGGAGTGGAAGCAGCAGTCCGGCGACACCATCGAGCGCCAGATGCGCCGCCTCGGCACCTCCGCCGACTGGTCGCGCAGTACCTTCACCATGGATCCGCAGCCGTCGGCGGCGGTGAACGAAGCCTTCGTGCGCTGGTACGAGCAGGGCCTGATCTACCGCGGCCAGCGCCTGGTCAACTGGGACCCGGTGCTGAAGACCGCCATTTCCGACCTGGAAGTGGAGAGCGCCGAAGAAGACGGCTTCCTGTGGTCGATCGCCTACACGCTGGATGAAGGCCTGAGCTACGAGCACGTCGAGCGCGATGCCGACGGCGTGGAGACCCTGCGCGAAACCCGCGACTACCTGGTGGTCGCCACCACGCGCCCGGAAACCCTGCTGGGCGATACCGCGGTGATGGTGCACCCGGAAGATGAGCGCTATGCCCACCTGATCGGCAAGAGCGTGGTGCTGCCGCTGACCGGCCGCCGCGTGCCGGTGATCGCCGACGACTACGTGGACCGTGCGTTCGGCACCGGCGTGGTCAAGGTCACCCCGGCGCACGATTTCAACGACTACGAAGTCGGCGTGCGCCACAGCCTGCCGATGATCAACCTGTTCACCCCGGTGGCTGCGCTGAATGAAAACGCACCGGAACGCTTCCAGGGCCTGGACCGCTACGCCGCGCGCAAGGCGGTGCTGGCCGAGCTGGAAGACCTGGGCATCCTGGTCGAGACCAAGGCGCACAAGCTGCAGGTGCCGCGCGGCGACCGTACCGGCCAGGTGATCGAGCCGTACCTGACCGACCAGTGGTTCGTGAAGATGGACGACCTGGCCAAGCGTGGCCTGGAACTGGTCGAAGACGGAACCATCGCCTTCGTGCCGCCGAACTGGATCAACACCTACCGCCACTGGATGAACAACATCCAGGACTGGTGCATCAGCCGCCAGCTGTGGTGGGGCCACCGCATTCCGGCGTGGTTCGACGAAGCCACCGGCAGCTGCTACGTCGGTCGCAGCGAAGACGAAGTGCGCGCCAAGCACAACCTCGGCAGCGACGTGGTGCTGAACCAGGAAAGCGACGTGCTGGAGACCTGGTTCTCCTCGCAGCTGTGGCCGTTCTCCACCCTGGGCTGGCCGAACGAGCAGGCCATGGCCGAGCGTGGCTTCGACCGCTACCTGCCGTCGTCGGTGCTGATCACCGGCTTCGACATCATCTTCTTCTGGGTGGCGCGCATGATCATGGCCACCGACAACCTGGTCGGGAAGATCCCGTTCAAGGACGTCTACTTCACCGGCCTGATCCGCGACGGCCAGGGCCAGAAGATGTCCAAGAGCAAGGGCAACGTGCTCGACCCGCTGGACATCATCGACGGCATCACCATCGACGACCTGGTCGCCAAGCGCACCGGCGGCCTGATGCAGCCGAAGATGGTGGAGAAGATCGAGAAGGCCACCCGCAAGGAATTCCCGGACGGCATCGCCGCCCATGGTGCCGATGCGCTGCGCTTCACCATCGCCGCGCTGGCCACCCACGGCCGCGACATCAAGTTCGACATGAACCGCGCCGAGGGCTACAAGAACTTCTGCAACAAGCTGTGGAACGCCAGCCGCTTCGCGCTGATGAACACTGAAGGCGCGGCATTCACCGGCGTGCCCAA
Source organism: Stenotrophomonas sp. 59 (assembly GCF_030291095.1). Lineage (NCBI taxonomy): Bacteria > Pseudomonadati > Pseudomonadota > Gammaproteobacteria > Lysobacterales > Lysobacteraceae > Stenotrophomonas > Stenotrophomonas sp. 59. The sequence continues at coordinate 627,081 of NZ_CP127408.1, read as the reverse complement.
GCCGCGCACCGATGCCGAGCGCTGGATCCTCGCGCGCCTGGCCGCCACCACCGCCGAAGCGCAGGGCCATTTCGCCGCCTACCGCTTCGACCTGCTGGCGCAGTGCCTGTACGAGTTCGCATGGAACGCGTTCTGCGACTGGTTCCTGGAACTGAGCAAGCCGGCACTGAACGGTGCCGACGCCGCCGATGCCGAAAGCACCCGCCACACCCTGCTGTACGTGCTGGAAGCGCTGCTGCGCCTGCTGCACCCGCTGACGCCGTTCATCACCGAACAGCTGTGGCAGCAGTTGGCGCCGCGCCTGGGCCTGGCCGAGACCACGCTGTCGCTGCGCCCGTACCCGACCGCCGCCGAGTTCGAAGGCGATTTCGCCCAGGCCGAGGCCGACGTGGAATGGCTGAAGGCGGTGATCAGCGCGGTGCGTCGCGTGCGCAGCGAACTGAACGTTGCCCCGTCCAAGCTGGTGCCGCTGCGCCTGCAGGCCGGGCTGGCGCAGGACCGCGTGCGCATCGAACGCTTCAGTGCCTCGCTGTCGTTCCTGCTGAAGCTGGACAGCATCCAGTGGCTGGCCGAAGGCGAAAGCGCGCCGCCGGCTGCCGCCGCGATCGTCGGTGAACTGAAGCTGCTGGTGCCGCTGGAAGGCCTGGTCGATCTCGATGCCGAGCGCGTGCGCCTGGACAAGGAAATCGCCCGCGTCGATGCCGAAAAGGAAAAGAGCGAGACCAAGCTGGCCAAGTTCACCGACAAGGTGCCGCCGGCGGTGGTCGAGCAGGAACGCGTGCGCCTGGCCGACTGGAATACCCAGCTGGCCGGCCTGCGCGAGCAGCGCGCGAAGCTGTAAGCACCGCGCTCTGGTGCGTGCCAACCAAGGTTGGCACCTACCCTGCCTCCACTCTGGTGGGTGCGGACCTTGGTCCGCACTGAGCGATGTGCCAACCAAGGTTGGCACTCACCAAATCCGGAACGTTTCGCCGGCATGGCATCATCGCCCGATGCCTCTTTCCATCTTCCTGCTGGTCCTCGCCGCTGCGGCCCTGCACGCCAGCTGGAATGCGATCGTCAAACGCGGGCCGGACAAGTTCCTCGGCACCGTGCTGGTCACCGGCAGCGCCGCGCTGCTGTCGGCGGCCGCCCTGCCCTTCCTGCCGTTCCCGGCCGCGCACAGCTGGCCCTGGCTGGCTGCATCCGTGCTGCTGCAGGTGACCTACTACGGCCTGGTGGCACGCTGCTACCAGCAGGTCGACATGAGCCTGGCCTATCCGCTGATGCGTGGCAGCGCGCCGATCCTGGTTGCGCTGGCCGGCACCCTGCTGGGCGAGCAACTGTCCCCTGCCGCGTGGCTGGGCGTGGTGCTGGTGAGCACCGGCATCCTGTGCATGGCACTGGGTGCACGTGGTGGCCAACTGCGCCTGCCACTGCTGACCGCGGCAATGATCGCCACCTACACCCTGGTCGATGCGCAGGGCGCGCGACAGTCCGGCAGCGCGCTCAGCTACACGCTGTGGCTGTTCCTGCTGTCGGGCATTCCACTGCCCCTGTGGGCGCTGTACACCCGGCGCGGCGCGGTGCTGGCCTATGCGCGCCAGCACTGGCCCCTTGGCCTGGCCGGCGGCGTCGGCACCACGGCGTCCTATGCGATGGCCTTGTGGGCGATGACCCAGGCCCCCGTGGCGATGGTCTCGGCGCTGCGTGAATCATCGATCCTGTTCGCGCTGCTGATCTCGGTGTTCCTGCTGAGCGAGCGGATCCCGCGTGCGCGCTGGCTGGCAGCGGCGCTCATCGTCTGCGGTGTATTGGCCTTGCGGCTGGCGTGAGCAATGCGTGCCAACCAAGGTTGGCACCTACCGAAGCGGACAATGTGTCCCAGCCAGGGTTGGCCGCCGCCGGTAGCGCCGGGCCGCGCCCGGCGAGCGCGGTAGTGCCGGCCGCTGGCCGGCAACCCTTCTCCCTTACAACGGCGGCATCGCCTGCAGGTCGCCGTCGACCAGTTCGATGGCCATCACCACCGCATCCTCGCGGCCCTGTGCCGCCGGGTAGTAGCGTGGACGGCGGCCGATCTCGTTGAAACCTTCGCTGTGGTACAGGGCCAGCGCGGGTGTATTGGACGGGCGCACTTCCAGGAACACGCGGTGCGCCCCCCGGTTGCCCGCCAGCTGCACCAGTGCGCGCAGCAGTTGGCGACCCAGCCCACGCGACTGCGCCAGCGGATCGATGCAGATGTTCAACACATGTGCCTCGTCGGCGGCAATGCTGAGCACGCCGTAGCCGATCAGCTGGCCATCGCGCTCCATCGCCAGGCCGGGATAACCGGCACGCAGGCAATCGACGAAGATGCCGCGGGTCCAGGGGAACGGATAGCCACGCACTTCGATCGCCATCACCGCATTGAGGTCGCTCTCGCGCAATGCGCGCAGGCTGACCGGGCCGGGCTGGCTGACCGCGCTCATGCACTGCCCCGCTTGCGCAGGGCACGCAACTGCGGCCACAACGCACGCTTGGCGGCCGGATCCTGGCGCAGCTGGTCCAGCGGCCAACTGTCCATCAGCGCCTGCGTGGCGGGATCATTGGGATTGCAGCCGGAGGCACGCAGCAATGCGATCTGCAGGCGATCCGGGAGCCGCACCACCGGTTGCCGCGCATTGCCGCCCGGCAGCGGACGGACCGGTACCGGCGCGGTATCCGGTGCGGTGACGGGGGTCTCGCGACGCGTAGGTGCCGGGCGTTCCTGGTGAGGAGCGGGTGCGGCTTCGGCAGGGTGTTCCCGCATGGAAGCCAAACCCGCCCGCACCGGCTCCGCCGAAGCCGCTGCGGCCGCATCGGCTTCGGCCACGCTCAACTGCAGCGCGGCGTCCAGTTCGGCGGCCAGCTGGCCGTCGTGATACACGGTGTAGCCCATGGCCTGCAGCCAGGCCTGCTGGGCCGGTGACCACAGCACGGGCAGGTCCTGGCTCACGCGGCCTCGGGCTTCTTGCGCAGGCGCTGCACGGCCCACATCACCGGGCCGGACAAGGCGTACAGGATGCCCACCGCGAACAGCACGCGCGGCAGATCAATGACCGCGATGGCGATCGCCACTGGCACCAGGGCCAGCACCAGGAACGGCACACGGTCGGAACGGCTGCCCTTGGCGGCACCGCCCTTGAAGCTCCAGAAGCGGATGCGGCTGACCATCAGCAACGCCGCGACGATCGTCACCGCCAGCGCCACGTAGCGCAGCTGGTTGCCGTCCCAGCCCAGGTTGCCATCGGCGAAGGCCCAGACGAAGGACATCATCAAGCCGGCCGCAGCCGGGCTGGCCAGGCCGACGAACCAGCGCTTGTCGACCACCGCCACCTGGGTGTTGAAACGGGCCAGACGCAGTGCCGCGCAGGCGGCATACAGGAACGCCACCGCCCAGCCGACCCGCCCGAGCAGCGGGTCGTCGAACTTCAGCCACGACAGCGACCAGTGGTACATCACCAGCGCCGGGGCCATGCCGAAGCTGACCAGGTCGGCCAGCGAGTCGTACTGGACGCCGAACTCGCTGCTGGTACCGGTCAGGCGCGCCACGCGCCCGTCCAGGCCGTCCATCACCGCCGCCACGAACACGGCGATGCTGGCATTGACGAAATCCCCGTTGGCCGCGGCGATGATCGCGTAGAAGCCGGCGAACAGGCCAGCGGTGGTGAACAGGTTGGGCAGCAGGTAAATCGTGCGCGAACGCGGCGGCGGTGTGATCGGGTCCATGGAATCCAGTTTAATCGACTTGCCAGTGCTCGGCGCCAATGCTGCAATCGGCGTTCTACGCCCATTCCATGGAGTTTGCCATGCGTGCCCTGTCCTGCCTTGGATGCCTGCTGCTGTTGGCCAGTGCCAACGCCGTGGCCGGCCCAATCTATAAATGGAAGGACGCCAATGGCGTGACCCAGTACTCGGAGACCCCGCCGGCCGGCAAGAAATTCGAGACCCGCGAGCAGGCCCGCAGCCCGCAGGCCGCGGCCAGTGCCGAGACCCCGGCCACACCCGTGCCGGAGCAGTGCAGTACCGCCCGTGCCAACCTGGCCCTGCTGGAAGGCTCCGGCCAGGTGATGCAGGACACCAATGGCGACGGCAAGGCCGATACCGCGTTGACCCCGGAACAGCGCAGCGCGCAGAAGGGATTGGCCGAGGCGGCCATCAAGGCCTACTGCCCAGCGGAGTGAGGGTACCGGCAGGGCTGCGCCCTGCACCCGCAGAGGCAACAGCAAGGGCAACAGCCGGCTCTGGGCTTTCTGTAGATTTGGCGGGGCAGTGTCGGATTGCGGGGACGCCGTAAACCCGTCCATGGGGGCTTGGCCGCGGCATCCATGCCGCGGACACCCCGCAATCCGACACCGCCCCGCCTTCGACAGTTTCCCGGTGACGGTGGTAGATCCACGCCATGCGTGGATGAAATCTGTCAGATCTCGAATTTAATCCGGGGTCAGATCCGTTTTCCTCCGGAAAACGGATCTGACCCCATCGGCATGTCCAACAGATCGCGGGGTCTGTCAAAGGCGGGATGGGTCCGGTTGCGGGGGCGTGAGCCGCATGGATGCGGCGACCGAGCCTGCATGGACGTATTCACGGCGCCCCCCGCAACCGGACCCACCCCGCCATCTCCCAGGAAACCCGTTCTTGCTGTTGCCGTTGCAGTTGACGTTGCTTCAGACGGGTGCAGGGCGCAGCCCTGCCGATACCCCTCCCCCCGGCCGGGCTGGCAGAATAGGCGTCTCTGCCGTTATCCGAAGCCGACGATGCGCCTCTCCCAGTTCCACCTGCACACCACCAAGGAAACCCCCAGCGACGCCGAGCTGACCAGCCACCGGCTGATGCTGCGCGCGGGCATGATCCGCAAGCTGGCATCGGGCCTGTACACCTGGTCGCCGCTGGGCCTGCGCGTGCTGCGCAAGGTCGAGCGCATCGTGCGCGAGGAAATGGACCGTGCCGGTGCCGTGGAATTCCAGATCCCGACCATCCAGCCGAAGGAACTGTGGGAGCAGACCGGTCGCTGGCAGAAGTTCGGCCCGCAGCTGCTGAAGATCAAGGACCGCAAGGACCAGGTGTTCTGCTACAGCCCGACCGCCGAAGAAGCCGCCTGCGACTTCGCGCGCAGCGAGCTGTCCAGCTACAAGCAGCTGCCGGTGAACTTCTACCAGGTGCAGACCAAGTTCCGCGACGAGATCCGCCCGCGCTTCGGTGTGATGCGCTCGCGCGAGTTCCTGATGAAGGACGCCTACTCGTTCCACCTGCACGATGAGTGCCTGGTGCGCGAGTACGAGAACATGAAGTCGGCCTACAGCCGCATCTTCACCCGCCTCGGCCTGGATTTCCGCATGGTGCAGGCCGACTCCGGTGCGATCGGCGGTGATGCCTCGCAGGAATTCCACGTGATCGCCGATTCCGGTGAAGACGCGCTGGTGTTCTCCACCGGCTCGGACTACGCAGCGAACATGGAGGCGGCGATTGCCGCCGATCCGGCGCCGCGTGCGGCCGCCAGCGAAGCCATGCGCAAGGTCGACACGCCCACCCAGAAGACCTGCGAGGACGTCGCCGCCCTGCTCGGCATCGAGCTGCAGCGCACGGTGAAGTCGGTGGCGCTGATCGCCGGTGAAGGCAAGGAACAGCAGTTCGTGCTGGTGCTGGTGCGCGGCGACCACGAGGTCAACGAGATCAAGCTGGCCAAGGTCGCCGGCCTGGACGTGCAGCGCTTCGCCAGCGAAGCCGAAATCGCCGATCACCTGGGCAGCGTGCCGGGCTTCCTCGGACCGGTCGCACCGGCCAAGGCCATCCGCGTGGTCGCCGACCGCGAAGTGGCAGCGTTGTCCGACTTCGTCGTCGGCGCCAACGAGGCCGGTTTCCATCTGGCCGGCGTCAACTGGGGCCGCGACCTGCCGGAACCGGAAGTGGCCGACATCCGCAACGTGCGTGCCGGTGACCGCGCGCTGGACGGCGGCGAACTGAAGATCGCCCGCGGCATCGAAGTCGGCCACGTATTCCAGCTCGGCCGCAAGTACGCCGAAGCGCTGGATGCCACGGTGCTGGACGAGAACGGCAAGGCCGCGGTGATGGCGATGGGCTGCTACGGCATCGGCATCTCGCGCGTGGTGGCTGCGGCGATCGAACAGAACCATGACGATGCCGGCATCATCTGGCCGGACGCGATGGCGCCGTGGCAGGTGGTGGTGTGCGTGATCAACCCGAAGGGCGACGCTGCCGTCGCCGACGCCGCTGCCAATCTGCTGCAGGAACTTCGCGACGCCGGCCTCGACGCCGCGCTGGACGACCGTGGCCTGCGCCCGGGCGCGATGTTCGCCGACATGGAACTGATCGGCATCCCGCACCGCGTGGTGGTGAGCGAGCGCGGCCTGGCCGCCGGTACCTACGAGTACCGCTCGCGCCGCGCCAGCGAAGCGGAAAGCCTGGACAAGGCCACCCTGCTGCAGCGACTGCAGGGCTGATTGCAGAAAGACCGGGGCATGCCCCGGTCTTTTTTTGCGTTCCCGCCACGTCACCGATATTGCAGCGGACATAATCCGGTCAAAATCGACGCGATGCAGCCGGCATGCCGCCAAGCCCTGTCCCGTCTGCATTTGTGCTTGGAATAATTCATCTCTATTCTGTGCTGCGACGCCATGGACTGGCTCGTCCCGTCCACACATTAGTTTCCGGAGTAACCGTAAATGAGCATTGACCTGACCGGCCTGTCGGCACGCGAACTGGGCGCCCTGATCCGCACCGCCAAGAAGCAGCAGACCATCGTCGCCAAGCGCCGGCCGATCACCAAGGTCCGGGCCCAGCTGACCAAGCTGGCCAAGACCGAGGGTTACACCATCGAAGAATTGTTCGGCGGCGCCCCGGCCCCACGCGCGCGCAAGGCCGCCCCGGCAGCCAAGGCACCGTCCAAGACCGCCGGCCGCAAGCTGGGCAAGGTTGCGCCGAAGTACCGCAACCCGGCCAACCCGAAGGAAACCTGGACCGGCCGTGGCAAGCAGCCGCGCTGGATGGCCGAGCTGACCGCCAAGGGCAACAAGAAGCCTGAAGATTTCCTGATCAAGAAGGCCTGAGGCCGGATCGGGATGCAATGGAAAACGCCGGCGGAAGCCGGCGTTTTCTTTGGGTAGCGCCGGGCCATGCCCGGCGAGCGCAGCGGTTGGCTTCCCGATCCGCCGGGCACGGCCCGGCGCTACCGTCCTTCGATCACAACGTCTTGCGCGCCGGCATCAGCAGGTTGCCGAACAGCAGGCCGGCCACCAGCGCCATCACCACGTTGAGCACGGTGAGGAACACGCTCTGGCCAGCGCCGACATCCTGCTGCTGGACCAGGGTCAGCACGCCGCGCAGGCTGGTGCTGCCGGGCACCATCATGATGATGCCCGGCAGGCGGATGATCGCGCCCGGGCGGCCAACCAGGCGGCCAAACAGATTGCCACCGGCGGTCAGCAGCATCGCCGACAGGAAGATGCCGGCCGGCGCACCCCAGGCATGGCCGCCGAACTTGGAGATCGCATAGCCGGCCACCGAGGCGGCGATCACCCAGGGATAGTCGCGGCGGTTGGCCTTGAACAACATCGCGAACGCGAACGCCGCGGTCAGCAGCGAGCCCCACTCCACCCACGGCCCCTGCGGCCGCGTGGCACGGATCACCGGGTCCAGGCCGAGTACATCGGCCAGGGTCACCGCGATCATCGCGCCCACGCTGAGCTTCATGATGGTGGTCAACGCGCCGGCGAAGCGCGCGGTACCGGAGACCCAATGCTGGCTGGCGAGTTCATTGACCGCATTGGTCAGCGACATGCCGGGCAGCAACACCACCAGCGAGGCGATGATCACCGTGTTGAGGTTGAGTGCGCCGACGAAGGACGCAACCAGGGTTGCGACCATGCCGGCCAGCAGCGCCGCCAGCGCCTCGGCCGCTTCGCGGGTGGCCGGGCGACGGTCGGTGACCATGCCGAGCAGGCCGATCATCAGGCCGATGACACCGGCGGTGGCGATGTCCAGCCACGGCAGCTTCCACATGCCGGCCACGCCGGCCGCGCCGAGGGTGAACGAAAGGATGGTGCGCAGCTTGCCGCGCCGGCCCGGATCCTTGTCCAGCTGGCGCAGCGCGGTGTGCCCTTGGGCAATGCTCATCCGCCCATTGGCCACTTCCTCGGCGATGTGGTCGGCGACGCTGAGCTTGTGCAGGTCATTCTCACCGGGTGCCAGGCGGATCACGCGGGTGATGTCGCTGGAGCCGATCGCCTGTGCCGGGTCGCTGAAACTGAGGATGATACCGGTGGGATTCGACCACGGTTCACAATCCAGATCGAGCTGGCGGGCCAGTGCCACCACTGCCGTTTCCAGGCGCTGGGCCGTTGTGCCGTAGCTGTGCAGGCGTCCGGCGATCTCGGAAACAAAGGCCACGCGCTGCGCGTAGGTGGCCTGGGGTGTGGGGATCGTGTGAGCGTCTGCGGACATGCGCCGTAGTATTACCTACTGCCGGGCCGCACTGGATAAATTCATCCGGGTTCGACGCGATGCCCCAGACAGAACGGTTATGCTGCGACCCGAATGGCCCAAGTGACCCCGAACCACGCCCCCCAGCTCGAACAGGATGCCCATGACCCGGGCCTGATCCGCCTGTCCGGCACCTGGACCTTGAAGACCGCGCTCGCCGCGGCCGAGGTCCTGCGCGGCGTTCCCGACACGCTGACCGGCATCGACGCCACCGGCATCGAGAAGATGGATTCGGCCGGCGTGCTGCAGGTGCTGCGCGTGGCCCATCGCGCCGACCTCGGCGAGGACGCACTGAAGTTCCGCCCGGATCACCAGGCGCTGGTCTGCACCATCGAGGAAGTGGCCGACGACCGGCCCAGGCCCAAGCGCGATTTCGGCGTGCTGGCCGCGCTGGAACGGCTCGGTGTCAGCGTCCATGCCACTGGCCACAACATCAAGGCGCTGTGCAGTTTCCTCGGCGAAAACCTGGTCAAGGCAGCCCGGCTGGTCAAGGAGCCGCGTCGCTTCCGACTGACCGCCACCGTGCACCAGATGGAGCAGGTCGGGCTGGACGCAGTACCGCTGGTGGCGCTGCTGTCGTACCTGGTCGGTGCGGTGATCGCCTTCCTCGGCTCGACCATCCTGCGCGACTTCGGTGCCGAGATCTACGTGGTCGAGCTGGTCAACATCGCCTTCCTACGCGAGTTCGCGGTACTGCTGACCGCGATCGTGCTGGCCGGCCGTACCGCCAGTGCGTTCACCGCGCAGATCGGCGCGATGAAGGCGCGCGAGGAAATCGATGCCATGCGCACGCTGGGCCTGGACCCGATCGACCTGCTGGTGCTGCCACGGTTGATGGCGCTGCTGGTCACCCTGCCCCTGCTGACCTTCATTGCGATGGTTGCTGGCTTGGCCGGCGGTATCACCGTCGGCGCGTTCGACCTCGACATCCCGCCGCAGATGTACATCGCGCGCATGCACGAGACCATGGAAGTGCGGCACATGCTGGTCGGCCTGTCCAAGGCCCCGGTGTTCGCACTGGTGATCGGGCTGATCGGCTGCCTGGAAGGCCTGAAGGTGGAGGGCACGGCGCAGTCGGTCGGTGAACGCACCACCTCCAGCGTGGTGCAGACCATCTCGCTGGTGATCATCATCGACGCCTTCGCGGCGTTGTGGTTCATGCACATGGACTGGTGACATGAGCACGCACACGACTCCCGAAGAAATCCCCATGCAGGACGGCGAAGGACACGATCTGGCCATCCGTGTGCGCGGGCTGGTCAACCGCTTCGGCAGCCAGACCGTGCATGAAGACCTGGACCTGGACGTGCGCCGCGGCGAGATCCTCGGCGTGGTCGGTGGCTCGGGCACCGGCAAGTCGGTGCTGATGCGTTCGATCCTCGGCCTGCGCACGCCCGACGCCGGCCAGATCGAAGTGCTCGGCCGCGATGCGCGTGCCGACGATGCCGAGAGCCGCCTGCACATCGAACGCAATACCGGCGTGCTGTTCCAGGACGGCGCCCTGTTCTCTTCGCTGACCGTGGGCGAGAACGTGCAGGTGCCCTTGAAGGAACACCACCGCGAATTGCCCGAGCGCTGGCATTACGAACTGGCGCTGCTGAAGGTGAAGCTGGCCGGCCTGCCCGCCGATGCGATCAACAAGCTGCCATCGCAGTTGTCCGGCGGCATGCGCAAGCGTGCGGGCCTGGCCCGGGCGCTGGCGCTGGACCCGCCCCTGCTGTTCCTGGATGAACCCACTGCCGGCCTCGACCCGATCGGTGCGGCGGCATTTGACCGCCTGATCAAGACCCTGCAGGAAGCGCTGGGGCTGACCGTGTTCCTGATCACCCACGACCTGGACACGCTGTACGCGATCTGCGACCGGGTGGCGGTGATCGCCGACCGCAAGGTGGTGGCCAACGCACCGCTGCCGGACATCGAGAAACTGGATCATCCGTGGATCCAGGAATACTTCCACGGACCGCGTGCGCGTGCCGCGCGCGGCGAACAGATCGAGAGTGCCTGAGCCATGGAAACCAAAGCCAACTACGTGCTGATCGGCGCGTTCACCCTGATCACCGGCCTGGCCCTTCTGGCCTTCGGCCTGTGGGCGGCCAAGTACTCCTCCGACCGTACCTGGCAGGAATACCGCGTGGTGTTCCGCGAGGCGGTGACCGGCCTGTCGGTGGGCAGCCCGGTGCAGTACAACGGCATCGCGGTCGGTTCGATCATCGAACTGAACCTGGTGCCGGACGACCCGCGCCAGGTGGTCGCACGCATCCGCCTGAACTCGACCACCCCGGTCAAGACCGATACCCGCGCCAAGCTGGCGATCACCAGCCTGACCGGCCCATCGATCATCCAGCTCAGCGGCGGCACGCCGCAGTCGCCGGCGCTGACCACGGTCAACAAGGACCCGGCCCCGATCATCCCGACCACGCCATCGGCGCTGCAGAACATCACCGACGTTGCCAACCGCATCGTCGAGCGCATGGACCAGATCCTCAGCGACCGCAACGTGGCCTCGATCAACGCCACGCTGGCCAACCTGGAGACCATCAGCGGCGGCCTGGCCGACCGCGACCAGGGTACCCAGGCGCTGCTGCTCAGCGCGCGCGATGCCGCGCGCAGCCTGGACACCACGCTGAAGACCACCAACGGCACCATCGAGCGCCTGGACAAGAACCTGGTGCAGCAGCTGCCGGGCATCATCGACAAGCTGGACGGCACCCTGGCCAAGCTTGACTCGGCCGCCGGCAATGCAGATTCGATCCTTGGCGAGAACCGCGCCGCGATCAACAGCTTCGCCAACGATGGCCTCGGCCAGCTGGGCCCGACGCTGACCGAACTGCGCGGCCTGATCCGCGACCTGCGCCGGGTCAGCGACCGCCTCGAGAACAACCCCGCGCGCTATCTGCTGGGCCGCGACGCACCGAAGGAGTTCGAACCCAAATGAGCCCGATGCCCCTTCCGCGCCTGCTGCTGGCCGCTTCGCTGGTCACCCTGCTGGGCGGCTGCTCCATCCTTGGCAGCAGCGAGAAAACCGCAGTGACGCTGTACTCGCCCGCCGTGCAGGTGAAGGCCGATCCGGCGTGGCCGCAGGCCAGCTGGCAACTGGTACTGGCCAAGCCCAGCGCCGCACGCATGGTTGACAGCCCGCGCATCAACGTGCGGCCGACCCCGTCGCAGCTGGAGATCTACAAGGGCGCCAGCTGGGCACAGCCGGCCACCGACATGATCGAGGACACCCTGCTGCGTGGCTTCGAGGACTCCGGCCGCATCCGCGGCGTGGCGCGCAGCACCGCCGGCATCCGCGCCGACTACAAGCTGTCCACCGACGTACGCCGCTTCGAGTCGGACTACCAGGGCCAGGCCACGCCGACGGTGGTGATCGAGGTCAACGCCAAGCTGATCCACGTCGCCGACCAGCGCGTGGTGGCCGACCGCACGTTCCGCCAGGCCCAGCCGGTCGGCAGCACCGATGTGCCGGCCGTAACCGCCGCGTTCGAGCGTGGCCTGCAGCAGCTGGCGCAGGACATGGTGGGCTGGACGCTGGTCAGCGGGCAGAACGACACTACGGCGGCCAAGCGCTGATAGGCCGAGGGGGTCAGAGCCCTTTCCCGACGGGAAAGGGATCCGACCCCAGGACCCGATGCATGACGGGGTCGGATCCCTTTCGAGCTGCGAAAGGGCTCTGATCCCATCGTCATCAACGTGGCGTGATCCAGCGGAACGTCAGGTTGATCCGCTCACCCTGCACGCGCGCCATCTTCGGCAGCGCGTGCTGGTAGAAGCGCTGGGTCTGCCCCGCCATCACCAGCAGGTCTCCGTGGCCGAGCAGATACTCCGCCTTCCGCGCCGGATCATCGCGCCGCCGCAGCAGGAAGCGCCGCGGCGCGCCCAGGCTCAGCGAGGCGATCACCGGCGCCGGGCCCAGTTCGGGTTCGTCATCACTGTGCCAGCCCATGTAATCGCCGCCGCTGCGATAGCAGTTCAGCAGTACGCTGTTGAAGCGGCCGATGCCATCGTCCTGCAGGCGCTCGCGCATGCCCTGCAGGGACGGCGGCCACGGGTGCGGCACGAATTCCGCCCCCGAGTAGCGATAGCGCGCCTGCGGATCACCTATCCAGCAGCTCAACCGCGGCGAATCCACCCAGTGGCCGAACATGCGGATGCGGTGGACCTCCCACGGCACGCCGGCCTGCAGATCACGCTGCAAGGCAGCGGCTCCGGCGGGAGACAGCCAGCCCTGGCGGTGCTGGACGTCGGCATCGGGGAGGTCGTGGGGAAACAGCATGGCGGCACAGTAGCACCTGGCGGATTTGCCGTTGCAGCGGCGATTGCCGGAAAATGAGGGCAGTCCCGTTGCTGGCCCCGAACAATGCGCACTCTTTTCCTTGCCAGGCTTCATCGATGAGCGGTGCAGCGTCCGGAGTCCGGCAGCTCACCTTCTCGGTCCTGCGCGCACTGTTCCGTGCCCTGCCGATGCCGGCGTCGCTGCGTGATCGGCTGCGCAACCGGGGCCTGGACCGCATTGGCAGCTGGAGTCCGCCTCCGCCGCGTGGTCGCATTGGCGCCGATGCCGACGGCATCCGTCCACTGCAGCGCGCCGATGAACGTGCGATCGGCTACGCCGCCGCGGAAGAGGCTTCCCTGCCGGCAGCTCTGCCGGCCACATTGGTGGCCTTCTACCTGCCGCAGTTCCATCCGTTCGAAGAGAACGATGCCTGGTGGGGCAAGGGCTTCACCGAATGGCGTAACGTCAGCCGTGCCCTGCCGCAGTTCGAGGGACATGTGCAGCCGCGCCTGCCCGGCGATCTGGGCTTTTACGACCTTCGTGTTGGCGAGACGCTGCGCGCGCAGGCGAAACTGGCCGCGGACCATGGCATCGGCGCCTTCTGCTTCTACTTCTACTGGTTCAGTGGCCACACGCTGATGGAGCAGCCCCTGCGCCAATGGCTGGCCGACAGCACGATTGAACTGCCGTTCTGCCTGTGCTGGGCCAACGAGAACTGGACCCGGCGCTGGGACGGGCGCAACCAGGATGTACTGATCGGCCAACAGCACAGTGCCGAGGATGACCTGGCGTTCATCGCCCACGTTGCCGATTACCTGCGCGACCGGCGTGCGTTGAAGGTCGAGGGACGACCGGTGCTGTTGCTGTACCGGCCGCAGTTGCTGCCCGATCCCAAGGCTACGGCGGCACGCTGGCGTGGCTGGTGCCGTGACAACGGCATCGGCGAGATCCATCTGGCCTATGTGCAAAGTTTCGAACGCCCGGATCCCCGCGATATCGGCTTCGATGCCGCAGTGGAATTCCCACCGAACATTGCCGCCCCGCGCCAGCTGAACACCACGCAGTTCCTGCTCAATCCCGATTACGAAGGCGACGTGCGCGACTGGCGTGAGCTGGCGGCACAGATGCGCCGTGCACCGCTGGCGGACTATCCGCTGTATCCAGGCGTCAACCCGGGCTGGGACAACGAGGCGCGGCGGCCCGGGCGCGGACGCGTGCTGCTGCACGCTTCACCGCGTGGCTACGGCGACTGGTTGCACGACACGGTGCACGAGCGGCTGCGCGATGTACCGCAGGCCCGGCGCATGGTGTTCATCAACGCCTGGAACGAATGGGCGGAAAGCGCTGTTCTTGAACCGGATGCCCGTCTCGGCCATGCCTGGCTGCAGGCCACCCGGCGCGCGCTGGTCCCCTCGCAGGCCGCTCCATCGCGTCCCTGCATCGTCATCCACGCGTGGTACCTGGATGCGCTGCCGGAGCTGTTGCAGGCGGTGAAGGACAGCGGGCTGCAGGCACGCCTGGTCATCACCACCACAGGGGAGCGCCAGGCGCAGGTGCAGTCGATCATCGATGCGCAGGGCCTGACCGCTGAAATCTGGGTCTACGGCAACCACGGCCGTGACATCCTGCCGTTCCTGCACGCAGCCGACCGGTTGCTGCAGCAGAATGAATCACTGGTGCTGAAGCTGCATACCAAGCGCTCCAGCCATCGCGACAACGGCGACCAGTGGCGGCGCGAGATGGTCGAAGCGCTGCTGGGCACTGCCCAGGCTGCTGCGAATCTGGCACATCTGCAGGCCGATCCACGTATCGGCCTGATGGCTCCAGCAGGCCACCTGCTGAACGTGGCCGACTACATCGGCGGCAATGCACTGCGCATGGAGCGGCTCTGGGCATTGCTGGGCCTGGACAGCGCACCCGGAAATGGACAGTTCGCGTCCGGCAGCATGTTCTGGGTACGCCTCCCGGCGCTGCGTCCCCTGCTCGATGCCCATCTGCTGCCGAGTATGTTCGACACCGAAGCCGGGCAGATCGATGGCACGCTGGCGCATGCCATCGAACGCGCGACCGGAGCCGTGGTGTCCGCTGCCGGCTTCACCGTGGCCGACACCTCCGAGGTCGAGGGCGCTCCCCCGCGCGCTTCCTCCTCGGAATATGCTTACGCGCGAGGACGCTGAGGCTGCGGCCTCAGCTGCGCGCAAACGCCACGCCGGTCTTCTCCTTCAGCTCCTCGTCGCCCACTCCCGGCGCCGCTTCCACCAGCACCAGACCGGCATCGGTGACGTCGAATACAGCCAGGTCGGTGATGATGCGGTCGACCACGCCGACGCCGGTCAGCGGCAGCGTGCATTCGGCCAGGATCTTGTGCTCGCCGTTCTTCGCGGTGTGCTCCATCAGCACCACCACGCGCTGCACGCCGGCCACCAGGTCCATCGCGCCGCCCATGCCCTTGACCATCTTGCCGGGCACCATCCAGTTGGCCAGGTCGCCCTTGTCGGTCACCTGCATGGCGCCGAGGATGGCCAGGTTGACGTGGCCGCCACGGATCATCGCAAAGCTGTCATGGCTGCCGAAATAGCTGGCACCGGCACGCGCGGTGACGGTCTGCTTGCCGGCATTGATCAGGTCCGCGTCGACTTCGGCGTCGGTCGGGAACGGGCCGATGCCCAGCAGGCCGTTTTCCGACTGCAGCCACACGTCCACGCCCTCGGGGATGTGGTTGGCGACCAGGGTCGGCAGGCCGATGCCCAGGTTCACGTAGGCACCGTCGGTCAGTTCCTGGGCAGCGCGCGCTGCCATCTCGTCACGGGTCCACGCCATGTCAGTTGCCCTCCGCGCGGATGGTGCGCTGTTCGATGCGTTTTTCAGGATGCGCGTTGTGCACGATGCGGTGTACGTAGATGCCCGGCAGGTGCACCTGGTCCGGATCGATGGCGCCGACCGGCACCACCTCCTCCACTTCCACGATGCAGACCTTGCCGGCCATCGCACAGGCAGGGTTGAAGTTGCGCGCGGTCTTGCGGAACACCAGGTTGCCGGCCTCGTCGGCCTTCCACGCCTTGACCAGCGCCACGTCGGCGCGCAGCGCGGTTTCCATCACGTAGTGCTTGCCGTCGAACTCGCGGGTTTCCTTGCCTTCGGCCACCACCGTGCCGTAGCCGGTGGCGGTGAAGAACGCCGGGATGCCGGCGCCACCGGCGCGCAGGCGCTCGGCCAGGGTGCCCTGCGGGTTGAATTCCAGCTCCAGTTCACCGGCCAGGAACTGCCGCTCGAACTCCTTGTTTTCACCCACGTAGGACGAAATCATCTTCCTGATCTGCCGCGTCTCCAGCAGCTGGCCCAGGCCGAAGCCATCGACCCCCGCGTTGTTGGAGATCACGGTCAGGCCCTTGGCCCCGCTGTCGCGCAGCGCGGCGATCAGTGCCTCGGGAATGCCGCACAGGCCGAAGCCTCCGACAGCCAGGGTCTGGCCATCGGCGATGACGCCCTGAAGGGCCTCCGCCGCGCTGGCGAAGCGCTTGTTGCGCTTGCCGGTGGAAGTCACGTGTTCCATTTCTACAGCCCCACACGGGAAGAATGAGCGCATTCTAGCGCTACACCTGCCTACCGCTGGGATGCGCCGCAGCATGGCGCCACGGCGCGTTCCGGCTCAGTGAGCGCGCAGCGTCTTCACCGCGACGCGATGTTCCAGCGCCAGCAGCACCGCAAACCCGAGCAACAGTGTTACCGGCATGCGGACTCGGTCGACACTGGTGCGCAGGTGCCAGTCCAGGTCATGCGGCGTTCCCAGGTAGACCAGGAAGAGCACCGCCGCGTACGCCAGCGCCGCCAGCATGGCAGCCGATGCCGCCGGAACCCGCAGCACCGGGCGCCAGAGCACCGCCAGCACCAGCAACGGCACCAGCACCCAGACATCCAGCAGCAGGCGCCCGACGATCGGCAGGGTACCGCCCTCGCTGCCAAGCCGCGCCAATAGCTGCGCCTTCATGTCGCTTCCCGCCAGGTCATTGCCAACCCCTGCCTGCCCGACGGCCAGCTTCCATGCCAGCAGTGGCAGCAGGGCCACAACCGCGGCCAGGAGGATGCGCCAGCCCAGGCGACGCTCACGCAGCACGCCTTCGCCCAGCACCACGGCCGTCAACAGAACCGCAAGCACGGCGCCCTCGTTCTTCAACATCGACAGCACGGCCACCAGCAGGGTGAATGCGACCAGCTCGCGACTACCACCATGCTTCCCGGACATGCGGTAGCGCACCGCTGTCGCCACGGCAGCGACGGCGTAGACCGCCACCAGAGGATCCATGTAGCCGTTGATCAGCATGTCGCGCCCCAGGCGCAGCAGCAGCACTGCGAACAGCACCCCGCACCAGCGCCATCGGAAACTCGGGGCGATCAGCAGCAGTGCCGGCAGCAGCAGCAGCGGTGCCACCGCCTTGGGCAGCAGTTCGTTCCAGTGCCCGGCCAAACCTGCTGCGCAGGCCATCAACAACGGAACCAGCGCGGGATAGTCGTTGTGGCTCCACGGCGCGTAATCATCCAGCTGGGCGTACAACGTGCCCTCCAGGTAGATCCGCTTGGCATGGAAGAGCCAGATCGAACGCGGGTCCCAGCCATCGCTGGGGCTTCCCAGTGCGATCAACACCAGCACCAGAACGGCCAGGACCAGAGGCGCGGTACGCAGGTCACGCACGGCCGACAGGGCGAGCAGCGCGCTGAGCACGACCGCGCAGAATGCCACCTGCACCGGCCAGCCCGTCAGGCCTATGGCGGCCAGGCCATAGCAGAGAAGAATGGAGACCAGCATGGCCAGCGCCGCACGGCGCCCTGGTTCAGCGGCAGTCGGCAAGAACGACATCTCCGCTCCTCCCCTGGACGTGGCACTGGTCAACCAGCGGATCACCGGCCCTCAGCAGGCGCTGCGGGGTATCGGTATCGCTGAACCGGACCGGATACAGCGCCTCCCACATGCGTTGCTGGATCAAGGGATCGTCCTTCAGCCCCTGCCCGAGCGAAAGCAGAGAGGGAGCGATCGGCTGCGCGCGTACCAGATCGCGTGCATCCACCACCTCACGTGGTACGGATGCGTCAAATCCCGCGTCCTCAACGAAGGCCTGGCGCAGCAACGACGTCTGATAGTCCGATCGCTTGGCGACCGATACGAGGGAAGCGGCCAACAGCAGCAACAGGAACCCGGCAATCGCCAGGTCCCGGCGCGAAGTGCGCAGGGGGGGAGAGGTGGAGGTCATGTCATCCATGAAACATTTCAAGGAACCAACGGAAAAGCCAATGCGCCAGCAGCACCCGGGCTATTGGCAACGATAGTCGGACGGCATCCGGCTGTCGCGGAAAGGATCAGTGAGCGCATCGGTGTACTGCCCCATCAGCAGGCGGTGGGTCGGCAGCAGGTTCTGCCGGTAGAAGCGGCCGAACGATGCGAGGCGCTCGCCGCGCGCGGTCAATCGCACACAACCATCATGGATCTCCACGGTTCCGGACTGCAGCTGCTCGGTCAGGCGCACTTCCACCAGATGATGCTCGCGGACGTACTCTTCAGTGAACACCTGGCGGAACGCGTCTTCGCGTATCCCACCACCACGCTGTTGCAGCTTCTCCAGGATGTAGAAGGACAGCGAGCGGTCGATGACGGTCGGGACCGAGATCGCGAACACATAGCCTCCCAGCAACCAGATGGCGGCCAGCTGGATCAGCTCGAGGCGGCTGAAATCCCGGAACCACTTCAATGCATACAGGCCCGCAAACACCACCACCACTGCGATAATCGCGTCCAGGATGCTGGCATACAGCACCACGTTCACGCGGAACTGGCGCATGTGGACGTAGTAAACCAGCAGCAGGGCGGCAATGAATGCAAGGGTTGCCAGCGCGGCACGCAGATATTTGTTCATTTGAACACCAGGAACTTGTTGGCGACGAAGCTGACGGCCATCTGCATTCCGGTCGCCAGCACGAACCCTGCGCGGTAGTCCAGGCCCCATCGATCGGCCCAGACGTACATCACCAGCGCATGCAGCACAGCGATCGCGGCGTAGATCAGCAGGAACAGGGAACCCTGCCGTGCCAGGCTCCCCTGCCTGCCATGGAAAACGAAGTAGCGGCTGCCGAGGAACGACACGGTGATGCCGAAGACCGCTGCAATCGCATTGGCCACCGCGGCCAGCGGGATGTGCAGCACCTCGATGTTGAAGTGCAGCACTCCATAGTGCACTGCGGTGGCGACCAGGCCATTGATCACGTAGCGGACGGCCTGTCCGCCCAGCGCATCCTTAGCCACTGCGGCGGCCAGCATGCAGGACCTCGTCGACGAACTCGCGATAGCTGCCCACGCTCATGACGCCACCGCCGCGCATCATTCCCGACAACATCAGGATGATCAGCGTCAGTGCCGCGGTCTGCAGGAACACCAGCACCAGGATGCCGAATGCCAGCGAGAACCAGCCCTGCGATGCAAAGCCCAGCATCTTCAGCCCGGTGGCGACGATGCCGCCGATGATCGACAGTGCCGCCACCAGGGTGCAGGCGATGCCCACGCGTACCAGCACATCCTCGGCAAACACCATCAGTGCACGGAATCCGTGCAGGGCCAGGCCGACGAAGTTCATCTTGCTGCGACCGGCATAGCGCGGACCACGATCCAGCGCACAGGTCTGCACGCGCAGCTTCGAGCCCAGCACGCAGGCTGCAACGTGGATCCACAGCTCCTGCATCGATGCCAACCGGCGCACCGCCGGCATCTTCGCCGCCATGAAGTTGCCGAAACTGATCTGGCGTCCGCTTAGCAGCGAGAACAGCAGCTTGTAGACGATGTAGAACGACTTGAACTTCAGCGATTCAACCCGGCTGCGACGGCTGGCCACCACCACGTCGACATCGGCCGAATCCAGGCCCGCCACCAGCTCGGTGATGCTCTCCGGCGTATCCTCGCCATCGGAATCCATCACCACGACAATGTCATTGCCATCGAAGTGCTCGGCCACATAGCCCAGGCCGATGGCGATCGCACGCTGATGCCCGACATTGCGACGCAGGCGGATCACCACGCCCTCCAACCCCGAAGCCTCAATGGCGCTGATCGGCAATGGCTGCCGCACCGAGCCGTCGTCCACGGCCACCACATAGGTGTCCGGGCCCTGGGTGCGGGCGAGCTCGACGAACAGCTTCGAGGAGGCTTCCAGGTCTTCGTAGACCGGCATCACCACGATCTTGCGCATCGTCGCCACCTCAGGCCTGCAAGCGATGGCGGAAATAGGCGATGGTCTCCTTCAGGCCGTCCTCCAGGCCGACCTTGGGCTCCCAGCCCAGATCCGCTTTGGCCAGGCTGATATCCGGCTGGCGCTGGCGCGGATCATCCGACGGCAGCGGGCGGTACTCGATCCTCGAGGTACCGCCGACCAGGCGCAGCACGGTCTCGGCCAGCTCCAGCATGGTGTACTCGGAGGGATTACCGATGTTGATCGGGCCGGTGAGATCGGCCGGCGAGTCCATCAGCCGCAACATGCCCTCGATCAGGTCATCGACATAGCAGAAGCTGCGCGTCTGGCTGCCATCGCCATAGATGGTGATCGGCTCGCCCTTCAGCGCCTGCACGATGAAGTTGCTGACCACCCGGCCGTCATTGGGATGCATGCGCGGGCCATACGTGTTGAAGATGCGCATGACCTTGATCTCCAGCTGATGCTGGCGCCAGTAGTCGAAGAACAGCGTTTCGGCGCAACGCTTGCCCTCGTCATAGCAACTGCGGATGCCGATCGGGTTGACCCGGCCCCAGTAGCCTTCCACCTGCGGGTGGATTTCCGGATCGCCGTACACCTCACTGGTGCTGGCCTGCAGGATGCGCGCGCGCAGGCGCTTGGCCAGGCCGAGCATGTTGATCGCCCCATGCACGCTGGTCTTGGTGGTCTGCACCGGGTCCTGCTGGTAGTGGATCGGTGACGCCGGGCAGGCCAGGTTGAAGATCCGGTCCACTTCCACATAAAGCGGGAACGTCACGTCATGGCGCATGAGCTCGAACCGCGGGTGGCCCAGCAGCCCATCCACGTTCGCCTTGCTGCCGGTGTAGAAGTTGTCCACGCAGAGGACGTCATGGCCGCCCGCGATGAGCCGATCGCACAGATGCGACCCGAGGAAGCCCGCGCCACCGGTCACCAGCACGCGTTTCTGATCGTGAGTGAATTTCAAAGCAAACCTCGATCCTTCTGGAACAGCAGGCCAATCGGCGATGGCCACTCGGGCCATGTCCTCGGTCGTCAGCGCGCAATTGTATGCGAACTGCCTGCTGGCCATGGCCCATCGACGGGGAATCGGCCGGCCCCACTCCCCTGCCAACGCTACTGGCCGGGCGCCCCTGGCTCACCGGCCGTTTGCAGACCCTCCCGCTATAATCGGGTTTCTCTATCCGGATGGACTGGTTCGATGCCCCTGCCCGCCTTCAAGGCCTATGACATCCGTGGCCGCGTGCCCGAGGAACTGAACGAAGACCTGGCCCGCCGCATCGGTGTGGCACTGGCCGCCCAGCTCGCACCGGGCCCGGTGGTCCTCGGCCACGACGTGCGCCTGACCAGCCCGGCGCTGCAGGATGCACTGGCGGCCGGCCTGCGCGGTACCGGTCGGGAAGTGATCGACATCGGCCTGTGCGGCACCGAAGAAGTCTATTTCCAGACCGACCACCTGGGGGCGGCCGGCGGCGTGATGGTCACCGCCAGCCACAACCCGATGGATTACAACGGCATGAAGCTGGTCAAGGAGAAAGCACGGCCGATCAGTTCCGACACCGGCCTGTTCGCGATTTCCGATGCAGTGGCCACCGATACCTCCGAGGCCCAGCCGCCGCGCGCAGGCCTGGCTGCCCGGCACGACAAAAGCGCCTACATCCAGCACCTGCTGGGCTATGTCGATGCCGGCAAGCTCAAGCCGCTGAAGCTGGTGGTCAATGCCGGCAATGGCGGCGCCGGTGCCATCGTCGACCTGCTCGCCCCGCACCTGCCCTTCGAGTTCATCCGCATCTGCCACGAGCCGGACGGCAGCTTCCCCAACGGCATCCCCAACCCGCTGCTGCCGGAGAACCGCGCCGCCACCGCCGACGCGGTGCGCGAACATGGCGCCGATTTCGGCATTGCCTGGGACGGTGACTTCGACCGTTGCTTCTTCTTCGACCACAGCGGCCGCTTCATCGAGGGCTACTACCTGGTCGGCCTGCTGGCCAAGGCGATCCTGGCACGCCATCCCGGCGGCAAGATCGTGCATGACCCGCGCCTGGTCTGGAACACTGTGGACATGGTCGAGCAGGCCGGCGGTGTCGCGGTGCAGTGCAAGAGCGGCCATGCCTTCATCAAGGAAAAGATGCGCGCCGAAGACGCGGTGTACGGCGGCGAGATGAGCGCGCACCACTATTTCCGCGAGTTCGCCTATGCCGACTCCGGCATGATTCCCTGGCTGCTGATCGCCCAGTTGGTTTCCGAGAGCGGCCGTTCACTGGCTGACTGGGTCGAAGACCGCATGGCGGCCTATCCGTGCAGCGGCGAGATCAACTTCAAGGTGGCCGATGCCAAGGCCGCCGTCGCGCGCGTGATGGAACACTTCGCGGCGCAATCGCCCACGCTGGACCACACCGATGGCATCAGTGCCGACTTTGGTGATTGGCGCTTCAATCTGCGCAGCTCCAATACCGAGCCGCTGCTGCGCCTGAACGTCGAAGCACGGGGTGACGCGGCGCTGATGCAGGCGCGTACCGACGACATCTCCCGTCTCATCCAGCAGTAACCGAGGCCCGCATGAGCAGCATCCAGCCCGTCATCCTGTCCGGTGGATCCGGCACCCGCCTGTGGCCGCTTTCGCGCGAGGCGTACCCGAAGCAGTTCCTGCCGCTGGCGGGCGAGCTGACGATGCTGCAGGCCACCTGGCAGCGCGTCGCCCCGCTTGCGGCGCGTGGCCCGCTGGTGATTGCCAACGAAGAGCACCGTTTCGTCGCTGCCGAGCAGCTGCAGCAGGTCGGGGCCGAGCCGGCCGCGATCATCCTGGAACCAGTGGGCCGCAACACTGCACCGGCGATTGCCGTGGCCGCGCTGGAGGCCACCCGTGACGGTGCCGACGCGCTGCTGCTGGTGCTGCCCTCCGACCATGTAATCACTGATGAAGCGGCCTTCCGCAGTGCAGTGCAGGCCGCAGCAAGCGCCGCCGACGCCGGCAAGCTGGTGACATTCGGCATCGTACCGACCGGCCCGGAAACCGGTTATGGCTATATCAAGGCCGCTGATGGACAGGGCGTGCGCACGGTCGAGCGTTTCGTCGAGAAGCCCGACCTGGAGACTGCCTCCGGCTACGTCAGCAGCGGCCAGTACTACTGGAACAGCGGCATGTTCCTGTTCAAGGCGTCGCGCTACCTGCAGGAGCTGGAGCGCTTCCAGCCGGAAATGCTGGCCAGCAGCCGCCAGGCCTGGCAGCAGGCCCGCCGCGACGCGGACTTCACCCGCCTGGACAAGGACGCCTTCACCGCCGTGCCCTCGGACTCGATCGACTACGCGGTGATGGAAAAGACCGCCGACGCGGTGGTGATCCCGCTCGATGCCGGCTGGAACGATGTCGGCTCGTGGACCGCACTGCGCGATGTCTCGCAGCAGGACGGCGACGGCAATGCCCACCAGGGTGATGTGATCGCCATCGATTGCCGCAACACCTATGCCTATGCCCAGCGCCTGGTCGCACTGGTCGGGCTGGATGATGTGGTCGTGGTCGAGACCGACGATGCGGTGCTGGTCGGCAAGGCTGACCGCATGCAGGAGGTCAAGACCGTGGTGGCCAAGCTGAAGGCCGAAGGCCGCAGCGAGGCGACCTGGCACCGCAAGGTGTACCGCCCCTGGGGCGCCTACGACTCGATCGACAACGGCGAGCGCTTCCAGGTCAAGCGGATCACGGTCAAGCCCGGCGGCACGCTCAGCCTGCAGATGCATCACCACCGCGCCGAACACTGGATCGTGGTCAGCGGCACCGCCGAGGTGACCCGCGGCAACGAGGTGATCCTGCTCAGCGAGAACCAGAGCACCTACATCCCACTGGGCGTGACGCACCGCCTGCGCAACCCGGGCAAACTGCCGCTGGAACTGATCGAAGTGCAGTCAGGCAGTTATCTGGGCGAGGATGACATCGTGCGGTTCGAGGATACGTACGGGCGCACCGGGAACTGAGCTGGAAATTCCATGGCGGCCCCGTCCGGTCCGCCACGACGAACGATCAACAGGGTCGCTGTGCGGGCTGCCGCCCCTATACTTGCCCAATTGAAGCAATTGTGGGACTACAGTGAACAGGCTACCTGCCCTTGCGGCCCAGGCTCGCGCACGCCTGCTGAAGATGCACTTCCAGACCCGGTCCGGTCATGTGGGTGGCAACCTTTCCTGTCTGGATGCGCTGATCGCGCTGCATCACGGCGTGATGCAGGAAGATGATCGGTTTGTCCTTTCCAAGGGCCATTCCGCAGGCGCGCTGTACGTCACACTTTGGACCCTGGGTCGCCTGAGCGACGCGGATCTGGACACTTTCAGCCAGGATGACAGCCTGCTGCCCGGCCACCCCAGCGGTAGTGGCATTCCCGGCCTGATGTTTTCCACGGGCTCGCTTGGCCACGGCCCCTCGCTTGCGGCCGGCCTGGCCCTGGCTGCACGCCACCAGGGGTCGTCGCGGCGGGTGTACTGCCTGTGCTCGGACGGGGAATGGCAGGAAGGCAGCTGCTGGGAGGCACTGTCGTTCGCCGTTCACCATCGCCTGGACAACCTGACCCTGCTGATTGACCAGAACGGCCTTCAGGGGTTCGGCAGCACGCAGGATGTCGTTTCCTGCCCAGACCTGGGCCCCCGTCTGCAGGCGTTCGGTGCCCAGGTGCAGCGCGCCAACGGCCATGATCCTGACGCCCTGGCACAGATCCTCCACCAACCGGCCGCCGGTGCCCCCACTGTACTGGTGCTGGATACGGTGAAGGGCCTTGGCACCCACTATGCCGGCCTGCTGGAATCCCATTACCTGCCGTTGGCGGAAGCCGAGTACGAACAGGCAATTGCATTCGGGAGCGATGCAGCACGATGAGAAAGGCCTTTGCCGCCGCAGTCATTGCCCACTGCGCAACCCCACAGCATTTCTTCCTCACCGGTGACCTCGGGTTCATGGCACTGGAAGAGGTCCAGGCCGTGTTCGGCAACCGTTTCATCAATGCTGGCGTTGCCGAGCAGAACATGATCGGTGTTGCCGCCGGTCTTGCCCGCGAAGGCAACACGGTTTTCGCCTACAGCATCGCCCCCTTCTGCTACGCGCGGCCGTTCGAGCAGATCCGCAACGATGTATGCCTGCCCGGCCTGCCTGTCTGCCTCGTGGGCAACGGCGGTGGGTTCGCCTATGGGCACATGGGGCCGACCCATCATGCACTGGAGGACTGCGCGGCGATGATGGCGCTGGGCATGGACGTCAAGGTGCCCGCCTTCGACGAGGATCTACCGGCCCTGCTGCAGGACCTGCACCGCCCTACCTACCTGCGGCTTGGCTATGACGCCCGTCCTTCGGGACACCCGGTACCGGCCTACGCCCCCTGGCGCCAGCTGCTGCCCGGCGAGCGCGGGGTAATGGCTGCACTTGGGCCGATGGCCGGGGTTGCCTGGTCGGCATTGGCGGAGTTGCCGCTGGCCGCCCGGCCAGCAGTATGGGCAGTGACCGAACCAGACGTACGGCAGCTGCCGGATGCCATGATCGCCCAGCTGCGCGGCGGGCCACTGTATGTCGTCGAAGAGCACGTGCGCGAGGGAGGTCTCGGCATGTCGCTGGCTGCTGCCGTGCTGACCGGCGGCCATGCCGTCGGCCCGTTCATTCATCGCCATGCCCTGCGCTATCCATCCGGCCGATTCGGCTCACAGCAGTTCCATCGCCACGAGTGTGGCCTGGATGCTGAATCGCTGCACGCGATGGTGAGGGAGCAGACCGCATGAGCCTGGAAAGAATGATCGCTGCACTGGAAGGGCCGGTCCTGGTGATCGGTGCCAGCGGATTCATCGGTGCCAATCTGCTGCGCAGCTGCCTTGCGCAGCGCAGCGACGTGGTGGGCACCGTGTTTTCCGGTGACTCCTGGCGCCTGCAGGGCATACCTGCAGCCAACCTGGCTTTCCTCAACCTCAACGATCCAGCCTCGGTCGCCACGGTGCTGCGCAAGGTCGCGCCACGAACCATCTTCGACTGCTCTTCGTTCGGTGCCTACGCCTTCGAGGATGATGCACAGCGCATCCATGCCACCAACTACAGCAGCTTCATCAATCTGCTGGAACAAGCCAGGTCCCTGCCACTGGCGGCCTATATCCGCGCCGGCTCGTCCTCGGAATACGGACTCAATGCATCCGGTCCGGCCGAGGACGCGCCGCTGCTGCCCAACAGCCACTATGCGGTGAGCAAGGCCGCCTGCAGCCAGGCCGTCAGTTACTACGGCAAGGTCCTGCACCAACCGATCGTCAACCTGCGCCTGTATTCGGTCTATGGCCCCTATGAAGACAGTTCGCGCCTGATCCCCAACCTGTGTGCACACATCGCCCGTGGCGAGCTGCCGATGTTTGCCCGCCCCGACGTATCGCGCGACTTCATCCACGTCGACGACGTCGTCGCCGCCTTCGTGACGGCGGCGGCCCGGATGTCGCCAGCAATCGCCGGCGAGTCCTTCAACATCGGCACTGGAAACCCGACCCGGCTGGACGCGCTGGCCGCCCAGGCAGTCTCCCAGTTCGGCCTGGCCGCAACGCCGGAGTTCAGCACTTCGGCAGGGCGTGCCTGGGATCTCAGCGATTGGTATGCCAACCCGTCAAAGGCAGCCCGCATACTCGGCTGGCAGGCCCGGATCACCCTCGAAGATGGGTTGCGCCGCAGCGTGGACTGGTGGCGTGATCAACTGGACCACAGCATTTTTGGCGAACTGACCAAGAAGGCCCCCCGGCAGGCCGAACGCAATTCGGTATCGGCCGTGATCGCCTGCTACCGGGATGCCCAGGCCATTCCGGTGATGCACCAGCGACTGACCGAGGTTTTCCAGCGCCTGGCCGTCGACTACGAGATCATCTTCGTCAATGACTGCTCGCCTGACGATTCGGCCGACGTCATCCGGCGCATCAGTGCCGAGGACCCCCATGTCATCGGCATTACCCATTCGCGCAACTTCGGCTCGCAGGCTGCATTCCGCAGCGGCATGGAGTATGCCAGCAAGGAATCATGTGTCCTGCTGGACGGCGACCTGCAGGACCCACCGGAGCTGATCGAGGACTTTGTCCGCGAATGGCGTGCCGGTGCGGAAGTTGTCTACGGCAGGCGCGTGAAGCGTGATATGCCGGTGATGCTCGAAGCCTGTTACCGCGCTTTCTACCGCGTGTTCGCGGCGATGAGCGAGGTCCCCATTCCGAAGGATGCCGGCGATTTCTCGCTGCTGGACCGTTCGGTGGTGTACTGGATGCTGCAGTGCAAGGAGCGTGACGCATTCCTGCGCGGCCTGCGCGCCTTCGTCGGATTCCGCCAGGTCGGCGTTGACTACGTACGCCCTGACCGGATGTTCGGCACCAGCACCAACAACTGGATCCGTAATATCGGCTGGGCCAAGAAGGGCATCTTCTCGTTCTCGCGCATTCCGCTGCACCTGCTGACTGCGTTCGGCGGCATCGCCTGCGTGCTCACCGTACTGCTTGCCGTGTTCAGTGTCGGCGTACGCGTACTGCACCCGGAGCTGGCGCCGCGCGGGGTGACATTCGTGGCATTGCTGGTGATGTTCTTCGGCTCGGCCAGCATCCTTGGCATCGGCCTGCTCGGCGAGTACATCGGCAAGATCTTCGAGGAAACCAAGGCACGCCCGGCCTTCATCCGCCGCAACCTGATCGTCCATGGTGAAGTCAGGGTGCTGGCCCCCGGAAATGAATCATGAGCACACCCATTGATTTCGACCACGCACGGGACCGCCCGTGCCCCGGCTGCGGCGCCCGCGATGCGGTTCCCTTCGCCGACGAAAAGCTGGACCCGGCGCGGGTCAACGATTTTACATATGCATCGCGCAAGGATCCGGAGTTCATGTGCCTGTGGCTGGTACGCTGCCTGCGCTGCGACCTGGTATTCGCTCCGCGCCCGCCCAGCCACGACTTCCTGTCGCAGGCCTATGCGGATGCCGCCTACGATTCCACTCCCGAAGCTGCAGCCGCGGCGGCCAGTTACGCGCGCGCCCTGGCGCCACACCTGCAACAGCTTGCGCACCGGCGCGGCGCGGTTGACGTAGGCGCCGGCAGCGGCCCGCTGCTGCCCTATCTCCAGCACGCCGGCTTCTCTCCCGTCATCGGCGTCGAGCCGTCACGTGCAGCGATTGATGCCGCACCGGCAGCTGTAAGGCCCATGCTGGTCGAAGCCATGTTCGATCCGGATCTTCTGGCCGACCAGTCCATTTCGCTGGTGTGTTCGTTCATGACCCTGGAGCATGTCGCCGAGCCGGGGGACCTGGTCCGCTCGGCGCACACCCTCCTGCAACCGGGCGGCAAACTGGCGGTGGTCGTCCACAACTGGCGCGCGCCGCTGAACCGTCTGTTGGGGCTGCGTTCTCCCATCATCGATGTCGAGCATCTGCAGTTGTTCAGCGACCGGTCGGTTGCCGCGCTGCTTGAATCCAACGGTTTCCAGCTGGTGCGCGTGGATTCGATCCGCAATGCCTATCCGCTGCGCTACTGGGTCCGCCTGACACCGCTACCCGGTGGCGTGAA
The DNA here is from genome assembly GCF_030291095.1 of Stenotrophomonas sp. 59. Taxonomy (NCBI): domain Bacteria; kingdom Pseudomonadati; phylum Pseudomonadota; class Gammaproteobacteria; order Lysobacterales; family Lysobacteraceae; genus Stenotrophomonas; species Stenotrophomonas sp. 59. The sequence continues at coordinate 598,548 of NZ_CP127408.1, read as the reverse complement.
GTCACTTCTGCTCAGGTGCCTTGAGCGTATCGGCCTGGCCGGGATGATGATTCCGCTCAGAGTCGGCAACATCATGGCTGTCGGCACCAAACCTGCGAGTACTCCTGCATGAAATCCTCCCAACACCCGCGGGTGAAGAAAAACGTCGCCCAGTTCGATGACGACGTCCGTGCGACCGGCTCCTACCGCTATACCACCGATCGCCTGTCCTCCAACCTGGCCAACGCGCGCATCAGCAGCGCGGTTGCTGCCGCTTTCCCGTTCCAGGGCAAGCGCGTACTCGACCTGGGATGTGGCGATGGCTCCTATACGCTGGAATTCCCGGGCATGGGCGCAGCCCATGCACTGGGAGTCGATCCCGCTGCCGTCGCGATCGAGGCCGCACAGGCGCGCGCGGCCACGCATGGACTTGCCTCCCGGGTCGAATTTGCCGTCGGCAACATCTATGACATCGGTGCAGTGCTCGAGGAAGGACGCTTCGACTGCATCGTGCTGCGGGGCGTACTGCACCACCTCCCCGATCCTGCCGGTGCCATCGCCGGCCTGGCGGGTTTCAAGGGCAGCATCGTGGTGGTGGAGCCGAACGGGCTCAATCCGGTGCTGAAGCTGCTGGAACGCTTCTCCCGCTATCACATCGAGCATGAAGAGCGCTCGTTCACCCCCTGGGCGATCCGCGGTTGGCTGCGTGCCGCTGGTTTCAACAGCATCAGCACCTCCACGATCAACCTCGTACCCTTCTTCTGCCCCGACGCAGCCGCGCGTGGCCTGCGCGTCCTGGAGCCTCTGGTCGAGCACCTGCCCATCGCCCGTGACATCGCCTGCGGCCAGAACGTGATGCTGGCGCAGCGATGAGCCATGCGGCACGCAATCGCTCTGCCCTGGCAGCCATGATCCTGTTCATGACCGCCGCCCAGGTCGCGTTCAAGTACGCCGGCCTGCGTTCCTCAGGCGAAAGCGGAATCACCGTGCAGACGCTGCTCAATCCCTGGCTGCATGCTGGTCTTGCTGCTTCTGCGCTGGGGTTTGTCTGCTGGTTCATCACGCTGCGTGCGATGCCTCTTTCAGCCGCCTATCCGTGGACGGCGCTGATCTACCTGCTTACGCCACTGGCCGCCGCCGGCCTTTTCGGCGAAGTCCTGCCACCGGGCTTCCTGCTCGGCGTTGCACTGATCGTGATCGGCCTGTTCATCATCAACGGGGTCAATGGCAAACATGACGCCCGCTGAGCTTTCCCTCGGACTGACCTCCGTCTGCGCCAGCACCCTGTCACAGCTGGCAATGAAGGCCGCTGCGCGCACCCACAGGCGAGGAGGAAAGTGCCTGCTTCTGATGTCCGCTGTCGGATTGCAGCTGGCTTCTGTCCTGCTGGTGATCGTACTGCTGCGTACACTGCCGCTATCGATGCTGGTGGTGTTCGCCGCCCTGGCCTACCTCACGGTTCCCGTGCTGTGTGCCTCCCTCTTCAACGAACGTTTGACCCCGCGCTTCTGGTTGGGCGCCAGTCTGGTCGGCGCCGGTGTCATCCTCGCGAGCCTGCACTGATGGAACACGCACGTCCCTCCTTCCGCCTCCCTGCCGGGCTGTCCTGGCTGTCCTGGCTGGTGATCGTGGCGCTGACCGTCGCCCTGCCGCGTCTGCTGCTGCTGCGTTCACCACCGGCCACCGACGAAGGCTACATGGCCTATTTCGCGATGAAGGCGCACCTGCTGCTGGGGGGCCCAGGGCAGCTTCCCGAAGATGGGCCGCTGATGCTCTATCCCATCCTGCTGTCGTGGATCAATGCCCTGCCGGGAGAATCATTGCTGATGCTCCGCCTGGCCGATCTGCTGGTCGCCTGCGTGGCCGGCCTGTTGCTGCTGGCCATGATCGCCCGCGAATCCGGAAGCCGCGGCTGGGGACCGTTGCTGCTGGGCGTGCCGTTCCTGCTCGGCATGAACCATACCGAATTCATCCAATATGGTTTCAAGAACAGCTATCAGGCCGCCTTCATACCGCTGTTCGCCGCCATATTGCTGTGGCAGCGCATGGACACCCCGTCCACCCGCAGATGGTTGCTGGTGGGAGCGCTGATCGCGCTGGGCGTGCTGCTGCGCGAGACGCTGGCGCCGTTCGCCGTGCTCGCAGTCGCCACGGCCTGGATCGGTCACGGCCGCCGCCAGGCCTGGGCCATGTGTGCCGGCGGCGCAGCATTGGCGCTCCCCCTGCTGGCGCTTGACGTCGCACTACGCGGAGACCTGACGAGCCTGCTGGACGCCTATCGGGGCTCCGGCGCGGTCTATTCGGCCCAGCCGCAGACGCTGGACCTGTTCATGCTGGCAGCCCGCCGCAGCGTCGCGGCGGCGCCTGTCCCATGTGCACTGTCAGTCATGGCTACGGTTGTACTGCTGGCAGTGGTGGCCACACGCAGGGATCGCCGGCTGTTGTCACGGTCACTGTTCTGGTTCGCCTGCGCGCTGCTGCCGCTGATCGAACCTGCCACGAAGGCCGGTTTCCCCTATCACTTTGCAGTGATGCTGCCGGCCATGGCGATGCTCTGCGCACTGGCATGGCGGGCCTTGTTGCCAGCCAGCCCGAAGCGCACCTGGCTGACCATCGGCGTGCTTGCCGCCGGCGAAGCATTCCTGTTGGTACCACCGGTACTCGCGCAGGTAAAGGAAAGCCGCCAAGCGGTGGCCGAGGTTCGTCAACTGGTCCGGCACAGTTGGCCTGCCGACCAGGTCGAGCAGTCCAACTACCTGCTGGCCGCACGCATGCTGCGTGATGCCGCACCGCCTGGCGCCTCCGCCAGCATCAGCGGCTTCATGTTCAGCGTGTATCCGCTGTCCGGGCGCCTGCCACCTTCGGGAGAACTGAACAACCTCAGCGCGCGGATCATCCAGCTCGATCTGGATCCGGTACGGCTCGCGAAGGAGCTCGCGACCTGCTCTCCCGACCTGGTGTTGACCACCACGCGCACAGACTGGCCTGGGGCTCCCGAGCTCGAGCAGGCCGTCGTGATGTCTTCGTTGTACGAGCGGATCGGCGTTCTTCCAGCTGATCCGGCCAAGCACTACGGCATCTTTGGCGGCACGCTGTACCGGCGGATCAAGCCCGGCGGCCACCACTGCGTGTATTGAGATTCAGCGCTGCAGTGGTCGCAGTTGCCGCATCACCGCGTGCAACCCCTGGCGCCAGTCAGGCAACCGGATCCCCAACGCGTCCTGCAGGCCACGGTTGTCGAGCACCGACCACGCCGGACGCCGGGCTGGAGTGGGGTAATCGGCAGAGGTGATCTCCTCGACAGCCGGCACCCGTTCCAGCACGCCCAGCGCCAGTGCTTCGGCAAAGATCGCTTCGGCGAATCCGTGCCAACTGGTCTGGCCGTTCGCCGTCAGGTGCCAGGTGCCCGACAAGGACGGTGATCGCTGCAGCGCCATTGCGGTGACGTCCGCGATCAGCGCGGCCGGCGTTGGTGTGCCGATCTGGTCGGCCACCACCCGCAACGCATCGCGCTCGGCACCCAAGCGCAGCATGGTGCGCAGGAAATTCGCGCCGTGCGAGGCATAGACCCAGGCCGTGCGGATGATCAGGTGGCGACCACCGGCCGCGCGTACGGCCTCCTCGCCATCTCGCTTGCTGGTGCCATATACACCCAACGGTGCGGTCGGCTCGTCCTCGCGGTAGGGCGCAGTGCCCTGGCCATCGAACACGTAGTCTGTGGAGTAATGCACGAACGGCACACCATGCGCCGCACACCAGCGCGCGATCACGCCCGGCGCCTGCGCATTGGCGGCAAAGGCCGCGTCGACCTCCTGTTCGGCACGGTCGACCGCAGTGTAGGCCGCAGCATTCACCACGACCGACGGCTGCAGCCGGTCCAGCAGCGCCGGCAGGCTGTCAGGCTGGCCGAAGTCGGCGGTTTCGCAGGTGCTGCCATCCGGCAGTGTGCCGCTCCGGGTGGTCGCAACCACCTTGCCCAGTGGTGCCAGCGCGCGCAGCAGCTCCTGGCCGACCTGGCCGTTGCCGCCAAACACCAGTACCGTCATGAGTTGTAGACCGGCAGGCGGTCTTCGGCGATGTCCTTCAGGAAGGGCGCGCTCTCGTCCTTGGCTGACAGCGTCGGTGCGCTGACCGGCCAGTCCACCGCGATGTCGGCATCGTTCCAGCGCACGCCGGCGTCGAAGTCCTTCAGGTAGACCTCAGTGCACAGGTAGCTGAACACCGCCCGCTCGGACAGCACCGCAAAGCCGTGCGCGAAGCCTTCCGGGATCCAGAACTGCTTCTTGTTTTCCGCGCTCAGCACTACCGCTTCCCACTGGCCGAAGGTCGGCGAACCGCGACGGATGTCGACGGCCACGTCATAGACCTCGCCTTCCAGCACGCTCACCAGCTTGCCCTGCGGGCGCGGCCACTGGTAATGCAGGCCACGCAGCACGCCCTGCGCCGAGGTGGAGACATTGCTCTGCACGAAGCGGTCCGGCAGGCCCAGCGCGGCAAATCGCTCGGCGTTCCAGGTTTCAAAAAAGTAGCCGCGCGCGTCGCCGAACACGGCCGGCTCGATCACCACGCAGCCGGGCAACCTGGTTTCAATCACTTTCACGGAACAACTCCACGCAGCGCGAGTTTGTGCAGGTACTGGCCATAGCCATTCTTGATCAGCGGCGCGGCCAGTGCTTCCAGCTGCTCGGCATTGATCCAGCCCCTGCCGAAGGCGATTTCCTCCGGACAGCAGACCTGCAGGCCCTGGCGGGTCTGGATGGTCTCGATGAAGTTGGAGGCTTCCAGCAACGATTGGTGGGTACCCGTATCCAGCCATGCGTAGCCGCGCCCCAAGGGTTCAAGGTGCAGGCTGCCCTGCTGCAGGTATCTGCGGTTGAGATCGGTGATTTCCAGCTCGCCCCGCGCGGAGGGCTTCAGCTCGGCAGCGTAATCGCTGGCGTTGCCGTCATAGAAGTACAGGCCGGTCACCGCATAGTTCGAACGCGGATTGGCCGGTTTCTCGACGAGGTCAATGACCTTGCCACCGCCGTCGAACTCGGCCACGCCATAGCGCTCGGGATCGTTGACCCAATAGCCGAACACCGTGGCGCCCTGATCCCGGGCATCAGCGCGCCGCAGCATTTCACTCAGCCCATGGCCATGGAAGATGTTGTCACCCAGCACCAGGCAGCTCGGCTTGCCGGCCACGAAATCGCGACCGATCAGGTAGGCCTGCGCCAGCCCATCCGGGCTCGGCTGCACCGCGTACTGGATGTCCATCCCCCACTGCGAACCGTCGCCCAGCAGCTGCTGGAACAGGGCCTGCTCGTGCGGGGTATTGATGATGAGCACTTCACGGATACCCGACAGCATCAGCACGCTGAGCGGGTAATAGATCATCGGCTTGTCGTACACCGGCAGCAGCTGCTTGCTGACGCCCTTGGTGATCGGATACAGCCGGGTGCCGGAACCGCCGGCGAGGATGATGCCCTTGCGCTGGGACATAAGATCTCCTGGGTTCAGGCCGCCGTGCCGATGCGCTGCAGCCTGTAACTGCCGTCGAGCACACCGTTGACCCATTCCTGGTTGTCCAGGTACCAGTCCACGGTAAAGGTGATGCCCTGCTCGAAGGTGTAGGCCGGTTCCCAGCCCAGGTCGTTCTTCAGCTTGGAGGCATCGATCGCATAGCGGCGGTCATGGCCGGGGCGGTCGGTGACGTAGGTGATCTGGCTGCTTCGCGGCTGGCCATCCGCGCGCGGGCGGCGCTGGTCCAGCAGTGCGCAGATGGCCTGCACCACTTCGATGTTCTGCTTTTCCGAGTTGCCGCCGACATTGTAGGTCTCGCCAATCTGGCCCTTGGCCAGCACGGTACGGATCGCCTCGCAGTGGTCGGACACGAACAGCCAGTCGCGCACCTGCCTGCCATCGCCGTACACCGGCAGCGGCTCGCCGGCCAGCGCCTTGGCGATCACCAGCGGAATGAGCTTCTCGGGGAAGTGGTACGGGCCGTAATTGTTCGAGCAGTTGGTGGTCAGCACCGGCAGCCCGTAGGTGTGGTGGAACGCGCGCACCAGGTGGTCCGAGGCAGCCTTGGACGCCGAGTACGGCGAATTCGGGGCGTACGGCGTGGTTTCGCTGAACTTGCCGGTTTCGCCCAGGGTGCCGTACACCTCGTCGGTGGACACGTGCAGGAAGCGGAACGCCGCGCCCTGCTCGGCCGGCAGTGCCTTCCAGTAGTCGCGCACGGCTTCCAGCAGACCCAGGGTGCCGACCACGTTGGTCTGGATGAAGGCGCCCGGGCCGTCGATGGAGCGGTCGACATGGCTCTCGGCGGCGAAGTTCAGCACCGCGTCCGGCTGGTGTTCGGCCAGCAGACCAGCGACCAGTGCCCGATCGCCGATATCGCCCTGCACGAACAGATGGTTGGGATCACCCTCCACGCTGGACAAGGTCTTCAGGTTGCCGGCGTAGGTGAGCACATCGAGGTTGACGACCTTGATGCCGCGGGCGACGGCTTCGAGAACGAAGTTTCCGCCAATGAATCCGGCGCCGCCGGTGACGAGCCAAGTGGGCACAGCCTTTCTCCTGTCGATCATGGTGCATCAGCGCACAGCAGGGCTGAATGCAGCTCTGCAGGATACATCGGGGCTGCGCTCAAGGATGCCCTCATCAGCTGAACAACCCCATGTCGAAGCGCATTTTTGCGGCATTGCAGCAAAACCATACGCATTCGCATGGTCACCCCAAGCCAGCTAGAATCAGGGTCCCACCCCCGAACCGGTTGCTGTTCCCGGACCGGATGTTCTCCCTGTTTAGTGAAGGACCCCGTACCAGATGAAAATCCTCGTCGCGTACAAGCGCGTGGTGGACTACAACGTCCGCATTCAGGTCAAGCCGGACGGTTCCGGCGTGGTCACCGACGGCGTCAAGCTGTCCCCCAATCCCTTCGATGAAATCGCCCTGGAAGAAGCCCTGCGCCTGCGCGACAAGGGCATCGCCAGCGAAGTGGTGGTTGCCACCATCGCCCCGGCCGATGCCCAGGCGCACCTGCGCAACGGACTGGCCATGGGCGCCAACCGTGCCATCCACGTCGTCACCGACCAGGCCATCCAGCCGCTGACCGCTTCGCGCACCCTGCTCAAGCTGATCGAGAAGGAACAGCCGGACCTGGTGATCCTGGGCAAGCAGGCCATCGACGACGATGCCAACCAGACCGGGCAGATGCTGGCCACGCTCTGGGGCCGCCCGCAGGCGACCTTCGCCAGCAAGCTCGAGATCGCCGGCGGCAAGGCCACGGTCACCCGTGAAGTCGACGCCGGCCTGGAAACGCTGGAAGTGGACCTGCCGGCGGTGGTCACCACCGATCTGCGCCTGAACGAACCGCGCTTCATCAAGCTGCCGGACATCATGAAGGCCAAGGCCAAGCCGCTGGAGACCCTGCAGCTGGCCGACCTCGGCGTTGAAGCCGCCGATACCTTCAAGACCACCCACTACGCCGCGCCGTCCAAGCGCAGCAAGGGCGTGATGGTCAAGGACGCGGCCGAACTGGTTGCCGCACTCAAGCAGAAGGGGCTGCTGTAATGAGCAAGATTCTCGTCATCGCCGAGCACCACGACGGCAAGCTCAACGCCGCCACCGCCAAGACCGTCAGCGCCGCAGCCGCCATCAGCGGCGCCAGCATCGACGTGCTGGTGCTGGCCGCCGACCCGGCCGCCGTTGCCGCCGAAGCGGCGAAGATCGCCGGCGTCGCCAAGGTCCTGACCGTGGCCAACGCTGCCAACGCGCAGGCCATCGCCCAGGTGCTGGCGCCGCAGATCGCGCAGCTGGCCAAGGGCTACAGCCACGTGTTCGGCCCGTCGACCACCTTCGGCAAGGACCTGATGCCGTGCGTGGCCGCCCTGCTCGGCGTCAACCAGGTCTCCGACCTGATGAGCGTGGAAGGCAGCCACACCTTCAAGCGCCCGATCTACGCCGGCAACGCGATCATCACCGTGGAAGCCCCGGCCGACCAGATCGTGGTCGCCACCGTGCGCGCCGCGTCGTGGCCGGAAGCCGCCCAGGGCGGCAGTGCCACCATCGAAGCGGCCAGCGTTGACGCTGCGCTACCGACCCACACCCGCTTCGTCGGCCTGGCCGCCGGTGCCAGCGACCGCCCGGACCTGCAGAGCGCCAAGCGCGTGGTCTCCGGTGGCCGTGGCGTCGGTTCGGAAGAGAACTTCAAGGTGATCTTCCAGCTGGCCGACAAGCTCGGTGCCGCCGTCGGTGCCTCGCGCGCTGCCGTCGATGCCGGCTACGTGCCCAGCGACCTGCAGGTCGGCCAGACCGGCAAGATCATCGCGCCGGAACTGTACGTGGCCGTGGGTATCAGCGGTGCCATCCAGCACCTGACCGGCATCAAGGACGCCGGCACGATCGTCGCGATCAACAAGGACGGCGATGCGCCGATCTTCGAGATTGCCGATATCGGCCTGGTGGGGGATCTGTTTGCGATCCTGCCGGAGCTGGAAACGGCGCTCTGATCTGCGGCAACTGAAGGCCGGCCCGTACCGGGCCGGCCTTTTTCATGCAGTACTCAACGCTCGATATGGCGGCAGGTACCAGCCGTTTCTGCGCCACCGAGCAGGCGCAGCATCAGCATCACGCCAAATGCGATGTAGGCTGCCGTCTCCAACGTCGCCAGCAGGGACGGATAGTTCACGCCCAGTGCCACGATGTGGTGGACCCTTTCCGGGCTGAAAAGCACTTTCCCGAAGATGCCCGCCATGTCCCCGATCTCGCCGGTCCCCCAGCCTACCAACAGGAGGATCGACGCCAGCCACACGCCGGCAGCACGCCAACGGTCCTCTGCCTCGGCCACCAGCAGCATCAGGGCCGGGAACATCAGCATGGCCATGCCGAAGGTATGCGCATAGGACGCCTGGAACCAGGCAGTCAGTGCAGCAGTCACCAGCGCGGCAACCTGCCAGGCACCCACGCCATCGGCAACGTGCTTCACCCGGTAGGCCAGGACCAGGAACGCAATGGTCAGGAAGGCCAGCGGTCGGTTGATGACCACCGCATCGCCAAACAGCTGGAACCAGGTGGCCCAGCCGATCCGCTGCGACTGCGGGTTCACCCCCAGTGAAAGGGCATAGGCCGGCACCCGGCCGTAGCTCCAGTAGATGGCCAGGCTGGCCAGTGTCACCACTGCCGTGATCAGAAAAACGCGCCCCTTGAGTGCCTGCCCACGGGCAGCGAACAGGGCGATGACCAGTGCCGGCAGGACCAGCATGTGCTGGGGCTTGGCGAACACCAGGCCCAGCACCACCAGGCCCAGCCCGGCGGCCAGCGTTCCCGGTGCGAGAACCCGGCGCACACCCGCAACCAGCAGGGCCACCGCAATCACGTCGACCTGGCCCAGGACCAGCGAATAGTAGAGGCCGAAGGGATTGAGCAGCAGCATGAAGAACAGCAGGCGCGGATTGCCGCGCCAGCGTTCCTTGAACAGCAGCTGCAGTTCCAGGCACAGCCAGATGTAGGCAGCCACGATCGACAGGCTGACCAGCCCATAGGGACGCAGATTCATCCCGATCGACTGCAGGTCGCTGTGGATGCCGGCCATGGCCTGCATCCAGATCAGGCTCAGCGGGTTGTACGGGTAGATCGTCAGCGCCCCACTGGTACCGACCAGCACGTCATGGACGTAGTAGTTCATGCCGAACTGCAGCCCGGTGATGACGCACCCGAAGGGGCCCATGTCGATGATGCCGACCTTGAGCAGGGAGAACAGCAACAGGCCCGTCACCACCAGCAGATCCACCGGCCGCAACCACGGGAAGGCGGTGCGCAGCCGAACCAGCCACCGCCCTGCAACCTGGCGGCGCCACATCAGGACCATCAGGGCCAGCACGGCACCAAGGCCCAGCCAGCGGACCACCGCCAAATCCAGCGGACCACCGTCGGCACGGAACACCCGTACCTGGTGGTCGGCATGGCTGGACAGAGGTTGCCCGTCCTGGGTCAGGACATCACCTTCCCAACCCAGGCCACGCCCCCTCAGCACTTCTTCCGGGACCTGCCGTGCACGCTGGTCGAATACCTTCTTCCCAGCGTCGTCCACCAGGACGTAATAGCTCTTTCCCCAGGTACCGTGCTGGAATGCCAGCACGGCGCGGCCAGCCACCAGGCACAGGTACCCCAGCAACAGGGTCAACAGAATCCGCGCGACGACGGCCATGACTCAGCCCCCGAGGATTGCGTGCGCCACTTTGCGACCTTCACGGATCGCATAGTTGGTACCACGATCTTCCGGGTAGATCTGCGCCATCGAGCACAGGTAGAAGCCCTGTTCCGGCCCGCGCACTTCCGGGATCAGGCGACTGTAGAACTTCTCGACAACCGGCTGGGACCAGCGCGCGCGCCAGAGGTGGTGCTTGGTGATCCACTCACGGCGCAGTGCAGGGAACATCTTCTGCAGATAGGGCAACGCGAAGTCGAGGAACTGATCACGGTCCATCGAATACAGCGCATCCGTATGCGGCAGGTACTTGGACAGGTAGACGATATGGCTGCCACCGTAGGTCTCGGCACGCTCGAAGTTGGTGTGCTCGATGACGCCGACGAACGGGAAGCTGGGATCGTTGACGTTCAACCAATAGGTATCAGACAGCTTGCGGTCCATCTCCAGCACCAGGCAGACATTGCCGATGTACTGGATGCGCTGCAACGACTGCACATACTCCGGCGACGCCCAGCCGGAGACCATGTCGGCCACCAGCGGCAGCGCGGTGGTGGCCAGCACCTTGTCGGCATCGATCGGGCCGGCACTTGTCTGCAACTGCCAGCCGTCACCCTTGGGGGCGAAGCTGTCGACACGGGTACCGGTGATGACCTTGCCCCCCAACGCCACGATGCGGGCCGCCAACGCCTCGGCAAGGCTCGCAAAGCCACCGCGGAAATAGGCCAGGCGCTCTTCACCGCCCTTGCCACGGCTACCGCCACGCAACTTCAGCTTGTTCCAGAACCATACGGCGGAAACCGTGTCGGCGTAAGGGCCGAACTTGCCCTTCAGCAGCGGCTCCCACACCACCTCATAGACCTTCTCGCCGCCCAGGCTCTTCAGCCACTGGGACGCGGTCAGGCCTTCCAGCTCCATCCAATGCTTGACCCTGCGCGCGCGCAGGGCGAGCAGGCCCAGGCGGATGCGATCGACGAACGAAAGCGGTGTGAAGTTGAGCAGGTCCCAGGGCGTGGACAGGCGGAAGAAGTTGTTGGCGTAGTACATGCCGGTATTCGTCGGATTCACTTCAACCCGATCGTTCAGGCCCAGCTCGTCGATGAGCTGCATGACCTCCAGGTCGTTGGTGAACCAGTGGTGATAGAAGCAATCCAGTTTCTCCCCACCGACGTCGAATGCCGCAGCCAGGCCGGCAACGTCGGTTTCTGCCTCCAGCACCGTCACCTGCACGCCATTGCGCGCCAGTTCATAGGCGGCGGTAAGACCGGTGAATCCGCCACCGATGATGGCAACGCTCTTGTTCTTCATTTCCTATCCTCGGAAGACGGCTTGCCCCGCATCGAGCGGGTCATCAGGAACAGACCGCCGATCACTGTCGGCGGCAGCCACAACATGAAATGGACCAGCAGGGCATAGACAGTCGATTCGGCAACACCGTTGCCCATCGCCTTCATCGCCCTGACCACGAAGTAGTCGAAAGTACCCACGTAACCAGGTGTACCGGGGAGCAGCGTGGCCAGGGTTCCCAGCGGCAAAGCCAGCCAGGCTGCGGCGGCAACCGCGAGGCTGGCCAGCGCTTTGGCGCACAGGTAGAACACCAGCCCCTCACCGGTCCAGGCAAGCACCGACCACAGCATCAGGCCAGCCATGGTGCCCTTGCCGGAAAGATGGCCGAGGGTATCGACCCCCTTCAACAGCTCACCCTGCACGCGGGCTCCGATGCGGGGCGAAATGCGCGAGAGCAGGCGACCGCCCCAGGCCAGCAACGGCGAGAACGCGCCCGGGAACAACAACACCAGGGCAATCACCAGCCCTGCCGCCGCCAGCGTCCAGATCCCGACACCGCCGGCCAGCGAATCACTGGCGCCACTGACCCACAACGCAATGCCAAGCAGCAGCACGACCATCAGCAGGTCCAGCAGGCGCTCGACGAACAGGGTCGCCACCACAACACCGGACGTAACGCCAAGACGGTCATTGAACGCAAAGGCACGGAGGATGTCGCCAGCGCGCATCGGCAATACATTGTTCATGGCGAAACTGCCCATGAATGGTCCCGCGCAGTCGCGCCAGCGCAGGGCGGCATTGTCGCGCGCCAGCATCCGGCGCCAGCGCTCGATGCGTGCCGAGTAGCCCAGCAGGAAGCACAGCAGGGCCAGTCCCAGCCAGCCCCAGCCGACGTTGGCAAAGGCATTGCTCAGCTGCTCGTAGCTGACCTGGCGCAGCACCAGCCAGCCGAACAAGCCTGCCACCCCCACCCCGACCAGCAGTCGCAGGACCTTTCGGGTCCCGCTCATTCGCCAGCCTCCGCCGGCCTGACGACCGTGGTGCCATCCCTTGTTTCCTGCACGATGTACAACGGGCGACGCTTGACCTCACGGTAGATGCGGCCGATGTACTCGCCCAGGATGCCAACGCAGATCAGCTGCACGCCCCCCAGGAACAGCACCGCGATCATCAGTGCGGTCCAGCCCGGCACCCATTCCTGGGTAAACAGGCGCATGGCCAGCGAATAGACGATGACCAGCATCGCGAGCAACGAGCTCAGCACGCCCAGCGTCACCGAAAGCTGCAGTGGCTTGGCCGAGAAAGACAGGATTCCGTCGGTCGCGAAGCGCACCATCTTCCGCAACGGATATTTGCTTTCGCCGGCAAAGCGCTTGTCGCGGCGATAGGGCAACGCGATCTGGTTGAAACCCACCCAGCTGACCATCCCGCGAACGAAGCGATCCTGCTCCGGCATCGACTTCAGCACCTCGACGACATTGCGGCTCATCAAGCGGAAGTCACCCGTATCCAGCGGGATCGGCACATCGGACAGGCGGTTGAGCACGCGATAGAAGACCCGCGCGGTAGCCAGCTTGAACCGTGATTCACCCGGGCGGTCCGTGCGGGTTCCATAGACAACGTCGAACCCCTCTTCCCAGCGATCGACCATTTCCGCGATGACTTCCGGCGGATCCTGCAGGTCGGCGTCGATCAACACCACTGCATCGCCGCGCGCCGCGTCGATGCCAGCGGTTACCGCCAGCTGATGGCCGAAATTGCGTGCAAAGCCCAGCATGCGGACACGACGATCACTGGCGGCATAGCGCCTTAGCAGCTCGCGGGTACGATCCCGGCTGCCATCGTCGACAAAGACCAGTTCAACCTTCAATCCGCGGGCCTCAAGGGTCTCCGCGGTCTCGGAGAGGCGGCGCAGCGTCTCGGCCAGCACCTCTTCCTCGTTGTAGCAGGGTACGACGATAGACAACAATCTGCCGTCCGGATTGTTAATGCTCATTGCGGGTCCTGGGTCCACATCCTTCGGATGAACGGCGCGCGGCCCATTCAGGCCGTGTCGTTTTCAGCCGGACATGATATCCGAGCCCCTCCACCTTTGCGCTACCGCGGTCCCGGGCGACGCTGATACCATCACCCTCCCCTCTTGCGTAACCCGCCCCCTTTCGCTACAGGCCATTCACGACAGTCCATGACCCAACAGCATTGCACCGATATCGACCCACAGCGGGTCATGAGTGAAATTGAACGCATTCAGCCTTCGGTGGTCTGCTTCGACTACTTCGATACCCTGGTATCCCGGGGCATCCACCCGGAGGATGTAAAGCGGCTGTGGGCCGAGGGGATTGCCCGCGTGTTTCCCGGCGGCCCGGACGGCCCCGAGTTGTATCGCCAGCGCAACGCACGCGAGGCCGCCCACTGCGCCATTGATCGTGGCCCCGGACTGGACAGCGAATTCCGCGCCAGCGAGGTCTATGCCGAACTCTGGGACGCCAATGCAGGGCTGCAGTCGATGCCTCGTGCCGCGTTCACTACGCTGGCGCTGGATCTGGAAGTGTCGCTGGAACTGTCTACCCAGCAACTGGACGAGCAGGTCGTCGGCCTGGTGCGGGAGCTTTCGGCGAAGGGCGTCGAATGCTGGCTGGTCAGCGACTTCTATCTTGAAACCGACGTCTTCCGGCAGTTCCTTGCCCATCATGGGCTGGATTCAGCGTTCAAGCGCATGTTCGTATCATGCGATTCGTTCACGACCAAGCGCGGCAGTGGAATGTATGCCCGCGTGCTGGCGGAAACGGGCATCGCTCCCGGTCAGGTGGTGATGATCGGCGACAACGAACACGCAGATTTCAACAACGCCAGGGCCGCAGGCCTGCACGCCATTCACCTGGATCGCAGCCAACGCCATGCCCACTACCAGGTACTGGCAGAGCGCGCCGCCGACATTGCCCGCACCCGTACCGACATCAATCGCCTGCTCGACGGCGGTGCCGGCGTGTTCCGCGAGCTTGCGCTCACGCTCCACCTTTTCATCGACCGCCTGCATGCGCGCCTGGTCCGCGAGGGCGCCCGCGATGTGTTTTTCCTGGCCCGTGAAGGCCAGTTCCTGAAGCGCCTGTTCGACCATTACCAGAACACCCGGCAGCTTCAGGGCGCAGTCCGTATCCGCAGCCATTATCTTGAGGTCTCGCGCCGCGCCACCCTGCTGCCGTCACTGCAGCCACTGGCCCAGGAGACCTTCGAGACGCTGTTCCGCCAGTACCGGCGCATCTCGCTCAACGACTTCCTGTCCAGCCTTGGCCTGCATTCGATGTCTGCCGAACTGGCCGAGCGCCTTGGCGTTGATGCCGATGCCATCCAGGAAGACCTGCCGTCCAGCGAAGTCTTCGCCCGCCTGCGCACCGACGCGCTGTTCGAGCAGACCTATGAGCAGGAACGCCTTGCGCGCCGCTCTGCGTTCCTCGCCTATCTGGACGCGTTCGGTGCCGACCCCACGTCCCCGACCCTGCACCTGGTCGATGTGGGCTGGAAGGGCACCATCCAGGACAATATTTCGGCCATCGTGATCGGCGCGGATACCGGCCTGACAGCCGTACAGGGCCACTACATCGGCCTGGTCGCCAGCGGCTCGGCTTCGGACCGGAACCGGAAGGATGGCCTGCTGTTCTCCTGCATCGGCAGCACCAGCCGCAACTTCGCCATCTTCAACGAGAATCGAGCCCTGTTTGAAGTCGTGCTCGCGGCCGACCATGGCTCCGCATTGCGCTACGGCTTCGATGCCAGCGGCCTGCCCGTGGTCAGCCACCAGGAATTCAGCGAGGAATCGCTGTTCCGCAGCAAGGTCGCACCGCTGCAAGCCCAGTTGTGGGACCTGTTCGTCGAACTGGACCGCGTCTTCCGCCACCACAACATCCCTGCCCGCGAGCTGGAACGCCTGGCTACGCACGCGCATGCACGCATGCTGCTGCAGCCGGACCAGGCCGCAATCGAGTGGTTCGAGAACGTTTACCACGTCGAGAACTTCGGCGTGTTCAACCATTCCACCTTCGATGTCGGCGCACATCAACCTTCGTTCATCGACAAGCTTCGTTTCTACCTGTCATTGCGCCGCAATGGCGTGGACAACCTTGGCTTCTGGCCCCTGTTGACCTGCCTGCAACGCGGCGGCCGCTGGGTTGCCTCGCGCTACGCATCAGGTCGACTGCGCGGCATTGAAGATTGATCACCGGGAAGCATGAATGAAAATTGCGTTCTTTGTCGGCTCTGCCGACATCAGCGGTGGTACTTACGTGGTGTTCCAGCATGCACTGCATGCGATCCAGGAAGGGCATGACGTCACCTTGGTCCTGCAGTACCCCTATGTCGCGAGCCAACGCAAATGGCACCCCGCGCTTGATGTCCTGCGGATCGTGCAGATCTGGGACCTGGGCGAGGAGCACTTCGACCTGGCGATCGCCACCTGGTGGCGTACCGCCACCGAACTGCACAAGATCAATGCCGACCAGTATGCCTACTTCGTGCAGTCCATCGAATCGCGCTTCTACCCGGACGCGGAACGGCCTCTGCAGTCGCTGGTCGACAGCACCTACGATCTGGGACTCCCGGTCGTCACCGAAGCAACCTGGATCCAGCAGCACCTGCAGGAACGCCACGGCAACGATGCCCGCCTGGTGCGCAATGGCATCCGCAAGGACCTCTACCGCCTGGACGGCCCGGCCCACGCACCGCGTGGTCGCGATCTGCGCGTGCTGGTCGAAGGACCCTTCGGCGTGTTCTTCAAGAACGTCGGCCGCAGCCTGAAACTGGCGAGGACCAGCCGTGCCGATCAGACCTGGCTGCTGACGTCCAGCCAGCTGCGCTGGTACCCGGGAGTCGACCGCCTGTTCTCAAGGGTTCCGATTGACCAGGTTCCCGCGATCTACCGCTCGTGCGATGTGATCGTCAAGCTGAGCTATGTCGAGGGCATGTTCGGGCCGCCTCTGGAGATGTTCCACTGCGGCGGCACCGCGATCGTCTACAACGTCACCGGCCACGACGAGTACATCCGCAATGGCGAGAATGCCTTGGTCCTGCAGCGTGACGACGAGGCCGGCGTAGTCAATGCACTGAATCTGCTGAAGGACTCTCCGGACGAACTCCAGCGACTGAAGCACAACGCGATTGCCACGGCCGAGGCCTGGCCCGATTGGGATACCTCCTCGACCCAGTTCGAGGCAGTGCTTCGCCAGATGCACACGATGCCTGCGGTCGACCGCACCGAACTGCGCGAACGCAACGAGCACTTCTGGGCGCGCTATGTTGCCGACGAGAACGAGCGTCTCAAGCACATCCCGCAACATGTCAGCCTGCGCAAGCGCGTGGGCGCGCGCCTGTACCGCATCCGCGCCATCCACGACTTCCGTCAGTGGTGCCGCTACATCGGCGAGGGCTGGTTCTGAACCAGCCCACCACCCAGGACGCTGATCAAGCGTCCTGGTAGCCTCTCGGATACTGCGTCTGCCAGCGCCAGCTGTCCTCACACATGCGCTGCAGGTCGAACTGCGCCTTCCAGCCCAGCAACTGCTCGGCCAGGCCCGTATCAGCAAAGCACTCGGCCACGTCACCTTCCCGGCGTGGTGCGAAGTCCACCGCGATGCTCTGGCCCGACGCCCGCTCGAATGCATGCACCACCTCAAGCACGCTATAGCCGCGCCCCGTTCCCAGGTTCACGGTGAAGCCCCGCGGGTGTTTCTGCAGGGCATCGATGGCACGTACATGGGCCTCGGCCAGGTCGACCACATGCACGTAGTCGCGCACTCCCGTGCCGTCACTGGTGGGATAGTCATTGCCGAACACGTTCAATGCGGCACGACGGCCAATCGCAACCTGCGAGATGTAGGGCATCAGATTGTTCGGCGGGCCGTTGGGATCCTCGCCGATCAATCCGCTCTCGTGGGCACCGACCGGGTTGAAGTAGCGCAGCAGCGCTGCCCCGAACTCCGGCATGGAGGCGGTCAGATCGCCGATCATCTGTTCCATCACCAGCTTGGTACGGCCATAGGGATTGACCGCACCAAGGCCGGCCGACTCGGTGATCGGCGAGGTGTTGCCATCGCCATAGACCGTGGCCGATGAACTGAACACGAGTTTGCCGACACCTGCGTCCTTCATGGCCCGCAGCAGGCACAGGGTGCCGGTGATGTTGTTGTCGAAGTAGGAAAGCGGATCGGCGACCGACTGGGCCACCGACTTGAGCGCGGCGAAATGGATCACCGCCTCGGCACCGCTGCTGCGCAGCAGCTCGGCGAACGCCGGCTCGCGGATGTCCATCTGATGGAATTCGGGAGTGAAGCCGATGATCCTGGCCAGCTGGTCTACCACACGTGCCGACGAGTTGCAGAGATTGTCCACCAGGCAGACATCGTAACCCTGCTCGACCAGCTTCACGCACGTGTGCGAGCCGATGTAGCCGGTGCCGCCAGTTACCAGGATCTTCATCCTTGTTCTTCCTTATTTCTTCGTACTTGTCGTTGGGATGGACTACTTGCCGAGCTTCTGGTTGAGGCTCGCAATGATCTGGTCACGCGCCGCGATTTCGGTATCCATATGGGTCATCACCTTCCAGCGAGCCTCCAGGAGGTCGGCCTGCCCCTGCAGAGCCTCATCGCGCGCGTCGATCAAGGCAGTCATCGAACGGATCGATTCATCGCGGGCATCGATCAGGTGCCCCTGGGATTGAACCACCTCGTCACGTTCGGACACCATCTGCTCCAGCGCCCGAATGGCAACGTCCCGTTCGGACACCATCTGCTCCAGCGCCCGAATGGCAACGTCCCGTTCGGACACCATCTGGTCCAGCGACTGCAGGATCTGCCAACGCTGGTCCAGCAGGCGCGCCTGGGATGCGATCGAGTCGGTACGCTCGCGGATCATCCATTTCCAGCATTGCCGGCTCTGCTCGAGCAGCCGCTCCTGGGGCAGCTGCCGCGCCGGAGACGACCAGCGCAGCGCCTTGATGCTGCGTGTTGCCGAGTCCAGAAGTTCCACGCCGACGATCGACGCGAACTGCTGTGGCTGCTGCGAATCACCCAGGTAGGCCTCATGCCCGCACGCAAGCATCTCGAACGCGACTTCACTGGCCATGCACCAACGGGCACGGGCCTGCTCCAGCCTACCGGCCGCGGCCAGCAGCTGTCCGGCCTCGTAGGCAGCATCGACAATCTTGGTACCGATGGTCGGGCTGAACGAGCGCCAGTCAACGGCAACAACCGCATCAAGCGCTTCCAGCGCCCCATCCAGGTCACCGATACGACGCAGCAGGGACGCGCACAGATAGCGCAGCGAGATCGACCAGCGCACCGCGTGTGGCGAGGGGATGGCGCGATCCAGGTGCTCCACCATCCGCCTGATGAGGGCGTTGACCTCCGCAGCTGCCAGCTCCTGACGTTCAAGCATCTGGTAGCCGAGCACCGCCAATGCAGCCGCCACGTCCGGGGCACCCTCGTTCGCAGGCTCCCCCAGCACGCGCCGGGCAATATCGGCGAGTACCTGCGGATTGCGTGCACGGAACGGGAACTCCACCAGCGCACGCAGCAGCCAGGGATTTCGATAGTCGCGGGCGAATTCCAGTACTTCAGCCGGCCTGTCACTGGATCCATAGACCGATTCGCGGTAGATGAACCCCTTCGCCAGCGGATCCCGCATCACGACCAGCAACAACTCGGCGTCCTTCGGCACCGTGACCGCGGACTCCAGCCCGCAGGGAGAAAATGCACGGACCGCACCGCCCCTGCCCCGGGGAATGCCACCGAGCAGGCTGAAGGCCTGTTCCAGGTACCAGCCGGGCGGGAGCAGATCCTGCAGTACGGGCCATGACTCCGCGGCGTCGCCTCCATCAGCCACCAGCGACAGAAGTACGCGACCTCCAGGCGAGACCCCATCCTGCAGGGAGCCCAGCAAGCCCTCCAGCGTCCCGCGCGTCACCGGCTCACCAAGCGCCGCGACAAAATCGACTTCAGGCGCTGCGCCGGCCAGCGTCGGGCGAAGACGGGGCTCCACTGCGGCGTAGGCCGCTTCAAAGGCCATACGTGCGGCGGGATCGATCACGCAGTACAGCGTGTCCGCCTCGGAGCGGCGTGACAGCAGATAGCTGCCTGCTCCAGTCGCTGCCGCCAGGTCCAGCACCCGGTCACCCGGCCGTACATAACCGGCCGCCCAGTGGTACTTGTAGAGTTCAGCGTCTGCCGCGATACCCGTGCTGCAGCAGGAGTCGTGCATTGCATCGCCCGCCACCGCTGGCATCGCCTCCAGCGCCAGCAGAATCACATCATCGTCGAAGTTCAGCGACTCGAAGTTGATCAGGTCGAAGTAGCCCGGGTGCTTGCGGAAGCCCGCGTTGAAGCACTTCTGCTCCCACCAGCTGCGCCCCTGGATGACCTGCCGGCCATCGCCCTCCGTCACGACCGCCGACACCTGCACGCGCACCAGCAGCTGCCCTCGGCAGATCCGCCGCAGCTCGGAGAGCACGCGCGGCACATCCGCTTCATCCAGGTACTCGATGAGGCCGTTGGCCACGACACAATCGAAATGGCCATCAGGATAGGGCAGTGACGTTGCAGCGGCGCAGATGAAGCGATCCGGCGCACGTTGCTGCGCAGCAGTGATCGCGACCTGTGATACATCGACACCATGGGCGTCCAGGCCCTGCTTGAGCAGCTCGGTGACCAGCCCGCCGCGGCCACAGCCAACATCCAGCACCCTGCCTGCACCGGCAGTGGCCAGGATGGTCTGCGCGAACGCAGCAATTGCCGGATGGTCATCCTCCACTCCGGCACTCCAGCACCGGTCCCAACGCAGCTGGTAGACCGCTACGCTCTCGTTCTCACCCATGTCCACACACCCATCGCTAACGATCCCAATCGGCCTGCATCCTCAGGTCGATGACACCGCCAAAGAAATGCTCGTCCCTGCGCATCAGCACCTGGAAGAAAGCCGCTTCATCCATCCAGTGCAGTATGCGCTGGCTGGTGTAGTCCGGCCGCTCTTCAAACGACACAGCGGCCTGGATTTCATACAGATTGACACCGAGATCACAATCGCAGGTGAACGTGACGCTGAACCTCTCCCCCGCGGCGAACTGGCGGTTCCAGAAGACCTCGCCCTCCGCCAGGCCTGCCAGGCGCTTCATGTCCTGATTCAAGGTGCCCCACGAGTAGATCTTGAAGCCTTCCTTGTTTCGAATGCGGATCCCGACATTCAAATTGCTGATCGCGACACGACTCTCGCATTCGACACGAATGGTGATGCGCTGCGAGGGGTAGTACACGGATACGTTGTCACCTGCCTCGTCCAGCGTCTCCACCTTCACCACGAAGGCCTGCTGGTCGCCGAATGACATGTTGCCCGAGCGTGCGCCCTGGGCCACCTCTTCCTCTCCGACCGGCGGCGACGAAGCCGCATCGGCCTGCGTATCGGGGGGCAGCACGGGAAGCGAAGGCTCCGATTCCTGCTTGTGGAGGGCTGCCGACGCCGCGATCTTCTCGGTCAATGACGAGAAGTAGCGCGACTCCTCCTCATGCAGCAGTCGCCGGTAGCTCACGATCACTTCCGAAGACGTACCCCAGCCGATCTGCCGGCCATCGCGCAACAGCAGCGCCCGATTGGTCAACGTGCGCACCGACTCCTGGTCGTGGGAAACGAACAGCAACGATACGCCGTCACTGACGAGGCGCTCGATCTGCTGGAAGCAGCGCTTCTGGAACAGCGCGTCACCCACGGCCAGGGCTTCGTCAACGATCAGGATGTCCGGCCGCAACTGCACCTGCACGGCGAATGCCAGGCGCACCAGCATGCCGCTGGAGTATGTCTTGACGGGTTGTTCCAGGTGGTCACCGATATCGGCGAACCCGGCGATGGCATCAAACTTCTCGTCGATCTCGGCCGGTGTCAGGCCCAGCAGTGCGCCGTTGAGATAAACATTCTCGCGTCCGGAGTACTCGTGATTGAAGCCCGACCCGAGCTCCAGCAGCGCCGCGATGCGCCCGCTGGTGCGAACTTCACCAGTGGTCGGCGACAACGTACCTGTGATGATCTGCAACAGCGTGCTCTTGCCGCTGCCGTTGCGACCAACGATGCCAACCGCCTCACCGCGCTTGACCTCGAAATCGATGTCGCGCAGCGCCCAGAACTCACGGAACTGGTCGTGGCAAAGGCCCGGCGAGACACGGTTAAGTGCCGGAACGAAGAACTGCTTGAGCCGCTGACGCGGAGTGTCATACATCTCATAGCGCTTGCTGACGCCACGGACACTGATTGCTACTTCATCAGAGGACATCGGCAAACCCCTTCCTGGTCTTCTGGAACCACCAGAAGCCGAATATGGCAACAACACCGGCGATCACCGTACCCACCAGCAGCTGGCGGAAGTCAGGATAGGTTCCAAACACGATCACCTTGCGCGCATTCTCGATGATGAAGGTCAGCGGATTGAGCATCAGCCAGCCACGGTACTTCTCGGGAAGCGCGCTGATGGGATAGAACACCGGTGACAGGAACAGCAGGATCGTCATTGCCGTACCGGTCATCTGCCCCACGTCACGGACGAACACGCCCAGTGAGGCCAGGATCCATGACAGGCCCATGGCCGCAAGGACCAGGGGCAACATCACCAACGGCAGGAACACCACCGTCCAGTGCATCTCCTGCATGAAGGCCAGCTGCGCGGCAAACAATGCCAGGAGACTGATCGCCGCGTGGAACAGCGCCGAGCCCATCGAGATCAGCGTAAGAATCTCCAATGGAAACACGACGCGCTTGACGTAGTTCACATTGCCCACGATCAGACCGGGAGCACGGTTGATGCATTCGGCCAGGAAGGTATGCATGATCAGGCCGGAGAACAGGATGATCGCGAATGCAGCCTTGCCGCCCGGGGCATCAGTGCCCCAGCGGGCGTTGAAGATCACCGAGAAGAAGAACGTATAGATGACCAGCATCAGCAGCGGATTAAAGAACGACCACGCCAGGCCGAGCAACGACCCCTTGTAACGTCCGGTCACTTCACGCCGGGTCATCTGCACGATCAGGCTGCGATGGATCCAGATGCTCCGCGCCAGCTTCCTGGGCGCATTGAACAGGTTGGTACGCTCGGAAATCGAGTTCGGTGTATGGACGACAACGTCTTTCATCGATGTGTGTGCTCCCGGGCTGGCCGCTGTGTCACGCGCCCAGCGCCCTCTCCAGATCCACCTGCAGATCCCCCAGATCCTCAACACCCACGCTCAGCCGCACCAGCGCATCGCTGATGCCCAGCTGTTCACGGCGCGCAACCGGGATCGACGCATGCGTCATCACCGCCGGGTGGTTGACCAGGCTTTCCACGCCGCCCAGCGATTCGGCCAGGGTGAACAGCTCGGTCTTCTCGCAGAAGCGCTTGGCCGCCTCGAAACCGCCCTTCAGCACGATCGAGACGATGCCGCCGTAACCGGCCATCTGCCTGCCGGCCAGTTCGTGCTGCGGGTGTGACGGCAGGCCCGGGTAGATCACCTTCTCCACCGCCGGGTGCTTTTCCAGCCACTGGGCCAGCGCCAGCGCGTTGGCGCAGTGCGCCTTCATGCGCAGCGGCAGGGTCTTCAGGCCACGCAGGGCCAGGAAGCTGTCGAACGGGCCCTGCACGCCACCCACCGAGTTCTGCAGGAAGGCCATCTGCTCGGCCAGTTCGGCGTTGTCGCCAACCACCACCATGCCACCGACCATGTCCGAGTGGCCGTTGAGGTACTTGGTGGCCGAATGCAGCACCAGGTCCGCGCCCAGTTCCAGCGGACGCTGCAGCATCGGCGAGGCGAAGGTGTTGTCGACCACCACGATCAGGCCATGGCGCTTGGCGATGGCGGCGACCGCGGCGATGTCCACGATCTTCAGCATCGGGTTGGTCGGGGTCTCGATCCACACCATCTTCGTCTTCGACGTGATGGACGCTTCAAACGCAGCCAGGTCGGTCAGGTCGACGAAGCTGAAATCCAGTCCGGCGGTGCGGCGGCGCACGCGCTCGAACAGGCGGAAGCTGCCGCCGTAGATGTCATCCATCGCCACCACGTGGCTGCCAGCGTCCAGCAGCTCGATCACGGTCGAGCTGGCCGCCATGCCCGAGGCGAAGGCGAAGCCGCGGGTGCCACCTTCCAGCGACGCCACGCAGCGCTCGTAGGCGAAGCGGGTCGGGTTGTGGGTACGCGAGTACTCGAAGCCCTGGTGCTCGCCCGGGCTGGACTGCGCATAGGTCGAGGTGGCGTAGATCGGCGGCATCACCGCGCCGGTGCTGGGGTCGGGCGACTGGCCGCCGTGGATGGCCAGCGTGGCCAGGGCCAGGGCGCGATCCTGGGAAGTAGCGTTGGACATGTTCTTTCCTGAGGGGCGCCGAAGCTCGGCGCCGTCGAAGGTGCGGAAGTCTACCAGCGCGGCCTTAACGACCTTTGACGCGGATAAACCGGGATTCAGCAGCGAACGTCTGCGATCGGCGGCTTACTGCACGCGACGGCGCAGATAGTTCAGCAGGTCGATACGGGTGATCAGGCCCAGGAAGGCATTGCCGTCCATCACGATCGCCACCTGGCCGCGGTCGAACACCGGCAGCAGCGCCTCAATCGGCGACTTCACGTCCAGCCGGTCCAGCTTGCTGACCATCGCCGTGGCAACGGTGTCGCGGAAGCGTGCTTCGTCACCATAGACGTGCAGCAGCACGTCGCTTTCGTCGACGATGCCGACCAGCTGGTCACCGTCCATCACCGGCAGCTGCGACACGTCGTACAGCTTCATGCGCTGGTAAGCGGTGGTCAGCAGGTCGTTCGGTCCGATCACGACAGTGTCGCGCTGGCCGTACGGGCGCAGGATCAGGTCGCGCAGGTCGCCATGCTGCGGGCGCTGCAGGAAACCGTTGTCCAGCATCCAGTAGTCGTTGTACATCTTGGACAGGTACTTGTTGCCGGTATCCGGCACCAGCACCAGCACCTTCTTCGGCGTGGTCTGCTCCTTGCAGTACTTCAGGCCTGCGGCCAGCAGCGTGCCGGTGGACGAACCGCCCAGGATGCCTTCCTTGCCCAGCAGTTCGCGCGCGGTGTGGAAGCTCTCGGCATCGCTGATGGCATAGGCCTTCTTCACGCGGCTGAAGTCGGAGATCGACGGCAGGAAGTCCTCGCCGATGCCCTCCACCAGCCAGCTGCCCGACTTGTCGTTCAGATTGCCGTCGTTGATGTACTCGGCCAGGATCGAGCCAACCGGATCGGCCAGCACCAGCTCGGTCTTCGGCGACAGCTTGGCGAAGGCACGCGACAGGCCGGTCATGGTGCCGGAGCTGCCGCAGCCGAACACGATGGCGTCGAGGTCGCCGCCCATCTGCTCCAGGATTTCCGGGCCGGTGCCGAATTCGTGGGCAGCCGGGTTGTCCGGGTTGCCGAACTGGTTGATGAAGTAGGCGCCCGGGGTCTGCTCTGCGATGGTCTTGGCCAGGTCCTGGTAGTACTCCGGATGGCCCTTGGCCACGTCCGAGCGGGTCAAGCGTACTTCCGCGCCCATCGCCTTCAGGTTGAAGATCTTCTCGCGGCTCATCTTGTCGGGAACGACCAGGATCAGCTTGTAGCCCTTCTGCTGCGCGACCAGGGCCAGGCCCAGGCCGGTGTTGCCGGCGGTACCTTCCACCAGGGTCGCACCCGGCTTCAGGTCGCCGCGCTTCTCCGCCGCCTCGATCATCGACAGGCCGATGCGATCCTTGATCGATCCGCCCGGGTTGGCGCTTTCGAGCTTCAGGTAGAGCTCGCAGACGCCGGTGTCCAAGCGCTGGGCCTTGACGATCGGGGTCTGGCCGATGAGTTCGAGGACGGAAGAATGAATGGGCATTCGGAGGACTTTCGGTTCGCGCCGCAGAGGGCCGGACCGGTGATTATCCGTCGGATGGCGATGAATGTCAGGTCGGCGCGGCGACGGCCCACAAGCCCGCAAAAAGAGATGCGGACGGCCCCGGATCGACGAGGAGACCGGTACCGCCCGCATCGGTGAGTTGTGCCTGCAGGCCAAGGCACCACCGCCTGTGGTGCCTTGGCGCGGCCGCCTCATCGGCGGTGCCGCGATGCCGGGGCAGGAGCGCCCGGCGGGGGCCATCGATGGCCGGGTCACGCCGTTCCGGGCGTGACGGGGTGCGTCAAAGCGTGGGGGACGTCGTTGGGAGCGGTGTTTCGTACATTCGCAGAAGTCGTTGCTTGGCCAGCAGCTTCTCGCGCTTCATGCGACCCAGGGTGACATCATCGATCGGGAGTACACCCAACTCCGCGTCCATGCACTTCTTGTTCAACTTGCGGTGCTGGTCATGGAGTGCCCTGAACTCCGGATCACGCGCGCGACGTGCGTCGATCTCGCTCTGGGGCTGATCTTCAAACATGATGGACCTCCTTCGACAGATACACGAACGCCCCGGCCGCGAGGCACGGGGCGTTGTTCATGGAGGAGCGCCGGTCGATGGCCACCTGGACGCCTGCAACGACCTGCGGCACTGGCCTGCGCACGTCGATCTGCTGCGGTTCGCGCCCTGCTTGCATCGGCCCGGCCCTCCCATCGTCCGGTCCGCGGCATTGCGTCCCGGACGATTGACCCTACGCCTGCTCAAGGCGGGGTACAAGACCCCTGCGTCAAAAAGACCGAACCCCGCCGGGGCGGGGTTCAGGCTGAATGCTCATCACAACGAAAAACAAACGATATCAAGCAATTACGGGGCGATGATGACCTCGGCCGAACGTGCCTGGGTGGAGGCCGCCTTCTTGCCGGCGAGCTGGATCCGGTTGCTCGCGACACCCGCAGCAACCAGTGCGTCACGCAGGGCCTCGGCACGCTTCTGGCCTACGCCGTTGGCACTGTCGTAGGCCTCGATGCGCAGGCGGCCCTTCTTGCCGATGTTCAGGTATTCGGCCAACGCCTTGGCCTGGTTGCGGGCGCCGCCGGACAGGCTGGAGGCGCCGGCGGCAAACGCATCGCCACGGAAGGTGAAGACCTCGCCGCGGCCATCGAACTTCGAACCCGGCAGCTTCTGCCCGGACACCAGCTCGGCTTCCTCGCGGGCCAGCTTGGCGGCGTTCTGCTGGGCGGCGCTGAGGCGCTGCTGCTGCTTGCCGGCCACGCTGGTCAGGGCGTTCTCGGCGTCCTGGCGGGCCAGGGTCTCGGCCTCGGCAGCCTGGCGCAGGCGTTCAGCCTCCTCGGCCTGCATCTGTGCCTGCATGCGCAGCTGTTCGGCTTCCTGGCGCGCGCGCGCGGCGTCGCGGCGGCTGGCCTCGATCAGCAGGTCGCTGCGGGTCCGCTCCAGGCGGTCGACCTCGCGGGCGGCCAGCGCGGTACGCACGGCCGTCTCGGCGATCTCCACCCGGCGCTCGGCCAGGTAGGTGGCCAGTTCCTGGTCGCGGCGCTTGGCTTTGTCCAGGGTGGCGATGGCCTGCTGGGCCTGCATGCGCTCGAAGGCGCCCAGCTCAGCGGTATCCGGGTTGGCCTGGATGGCCATCAGGCGCTGGCTCAGCTGCGCCACCATCGGGTTGTCAGCGGCCACGGCCAGCGTAGGCAGCGCCAGCAGCGCGGCCAGGGTTGCGGCAGTCATCGGCTTCACCGGCGATCCTCCCCGGTCGACAGCTGGCGTTGCAGCTGGTTGACCTCGTTGCGGCGCAGCTGCAGCTGGGCGGTCACGGTGGCTTCCTCGCTGCGCACGCGGGCCAGGTCGGCATCGGCGGCGGCACGCAGGGCCATTGCCGGGGCGTTCTTGCGCTCGCGGCGGTCGCCGGCGGCGCGCTGGGCCTGCTCCAGCCCCTGCCGGGCCAGCCCGATCAGGTCCGGGGCGTACTGGTCGGCATCGGCCTGGGTGGCCTTGTCGACCGCCTGCCGGGCCTGGGCCAGTTCCATCGCGCCATCCTGCGCCCAGGCGGGGGCAGACAGTGCGAATGCAAACGCCATCACATACAGGCTGTGGCGCATTCGTGCGAAGCTAAGTCGTTTCATTGGGGAGGCCGTACCGGTTGTCGGTTCACGGCCATTGTCGTCAAGCCGACACCGTGCTGGCAACGGGCGTCGGCCGTTTCGTTGGGGAAAATTCGCAATGGATATCGGCTACTTCCTGAAGCTGATGACCGAAAAGAACGCTTCGGACATGTTTCTGACCACCGGGGCACCGGTCTACATCAAGATCGAGGGGAAGCTCTATCCACTGGGCAATACCGGCCTGCCGCCGGGCATGGTCAAGAAGATCGCCTACTCGCTGATGGACGAAGGCCAGGTACCGCAGTTCGAGCGCGAGCTGGAACTCAACATGGCCATCGCCCTGCCCGATGCCGGTCGTTTCCGCGTCAATGTGTTCAAGCAGCGCGGTGAAGTCGGCATGGTCATCCGCGCCATCCGCAGCCGGATTCCGAGCATCGAAGAGCTGAACCTGCCGCAGGTGCTGAAGGACGTCATCATGACCCCGCGTGGGCTGGTGCTGGTGGTGGGGTCCACCGGCTCGGGCAAGTCCACCTCGCTGGCATCGATGATCGACCACCGCAACAGCACCACCACCGGTCACATCCTCACCATCGAGGACCCGATCGAGTACCTGCACAAGCACAAGATGTCGATCGTCAACCAGCGCGAGGTCGGGCTGGACACCCATGCCTTCCACAACGCGCTGAAGAACGCGATGCGTGAAGCGCCGGACGTGATCCTGATCGGCGAGATCCTGGACGCGGAAACAATGGAGGCGGCGATCGCCTTCGCCGAGACCGGCCACCTGTGCCTGGCCACCCTGCACTCCAACAACGCCGACCAGACCATCGAGCGCATCCTCAACTTCTTCCCGGAAAGCGCGCACAAGAACGTGCTGATGAACCTGGCGCTGAACCTGCGCGCGGTGATCAGCCAGCGCCTGGTGAAGAACAAGGAAGGCCGTCGCCTGCCGGCCACCGAAGTGCTGCTCAACACGCCGATGATCCGCGACCTGCTGCGTCGCGGCCAGGTGCACGAGATCAAGGCGGCGATGGAAGCATCCCTGGAAGAGGGCATGGAGAGTTTCGACCAGTGCCTGTTCCGGCTGGCCAAGGCCGGCACCATCGAGCAGGAGGAAGCGCTGCGCGCCGCCGACTCGCGCGACGGCCTGGCGCTGAAGTTCCGCCTGTCCGAAGGCAGCAGCGGCGAGCACGATCCCTACGCGGATTTCTCGGCCGGCGCGCCAAGCATCACCCACGGGTTCTGATCCGCGCAGCTCTTTCGACACCGGTAGCGCCGGGCCATGCCCGGCGCAAGCCTGAAGGATTCAGGGCCGATCTCATCCATTGAGACCGCTCATCCGTAGGTTTCCGCAATGGAAACCATCCGCAAGCTTGCCATCCTGGCTGACGCCGCCAAGTACGATGCCTCCTGCGCCTCCAGCGGCTCGGGCAAGCGCGACTCACGCGCAAGCGGCGGCATCGGCAGCACCGAAGGCATGGGCATCTGCCACAGCTATACGCCGGATGGCCGTTGCGTTTCGTTGTTGAAGATCCTGCTGACCAACTTCTGCGTCTACGACTGCGCGTACTGCGTGAACCGCGTGTCCAGCAATGTGCCCCGCGCGCGCTTCAGCGTGGACGAGGTGGTCGCGCTCACCCTGGACTTCTACAAGCGCAACTACATCGAGGGCCTGTTCCTTTCCAGCGGCATCATCCGCAATGCGGACTACACCATGGAGCAGATGGTGGAAGTAGCGCGGCAACTCCGCGAGGAACACCGCTACGCCGGTTACATCCACCTCAAGACCATTCCCGAAGCGTCGCCTGAACTGCTGGCCAGCGCCGGGCGCTACGCCGACCGGCTGTCGATCAACGTGGAGCTGCCCACCGAAGCCGGGCTGAGCGCGCTGGCACCGGAGAAGACCGTACAGTCGATCCGCGGTGCGATGGGCGAGCTGTGCTGGCGCATCGAGGAAGCCAAGGAAGCGCGCAAGGCGCCAGCGGTGGTCGCGCCGGTAGCCACCCGCAGCGGACGTCCGCGCCCTCCCCGCTTCGCACCGGCCGGGCAGAGCACGCAGATGATCGTCGGCGCTGACGGCGCCAACGACCGGCAGATCCTCGCCAGCGCCGATGCGCTCTACGGCAACTACCGGATGCGCCGGGTGTACTACTCCGCCTTCAGCCCGATTCCGGATGCCAGCCGCCAGCTGCCGCTGCAGCCGCCGCCCCTGCAGCGCGAGCACCGCCTGTACCAGGCCGACTGGCTGCTGCGCTTCTACGGCTATGGCGTGGATGAAATCACCGATACCACCCAGGCCGGCATGCTCGATCTGGACATCGACCCGAAGATGGCCTGGGCGATCCGCCACCCCGAACGCTTCCCCGTGGATCTCAACCGCGCGCCGAAGGAAATGCTGCTGCGGGTACCCGGGCTGGGCGTGCGCAATGTGAAGCGGGTGCTGATGGCGCGCCGCCACGGTCGCCTGCGGGTTGCCGATGTGGCACGCCTGAAGGCGCCGATGAGCAAACTGCTTCCATTCGTGCTGCTGGCCGACCACCACCCGCGCAGGGCGCTGGACGATCCGGCGGCGCTGCGCGCCCAATTGGCCCCACCGCCCCGTCAGGGATCGCTGTTCGATGCCCCACCGTCAGCCTGACGCACAGCGCTGGTCGCTGCGGGTGGATCCGCCGTGGTCGCTGGAGGCCTGGCGCAACGGTGCACGCGATGCCCTGTTGCGCGGCATCGCACCGGAACAGCTGGACTGGCTGGAGGGCAGCGACGCATCACTGCTGGATGCGCCCGCGGTCAGCTCCGCGCCCATGCTGGCCGATGCCGGCGTGCCGAACGTCCCGCGCGACTTCCTTGAACTGGCGGCCACCTGCCTGTGTCATCGCGATGTGCAACGCATGGCCCTGCTGTACCGGCTGCTGTGGCGCATCACCCATGGCGAGCGCTCGGTGCTGTCGAATCCCGCCGATGCCGACGTGCTGCGCGCAACCGCGCTCGCCAAGGCCGTTCGCCGCGATACCCACAAGATGAAGGCGTTCGTGCGCTTCCGCGAGGTGCCTGGCCAGCCTGATGCATTCATCGCCTGGTTCGAGCCGCAGCACCACATCGTCGACCGGGTCGCGCCGTTTTTCGCGCGCCGCTTCACCGGCATGCGCTGGGCCATCCTGACACCGTCACGCAGCGTGGCATGGGATGGACAGGCACTGGCCTTCGGGCCGGGTGCACGGCGAGAGGACGCCCCGGCCGAGGATGCGCGCGAGGCGCTGTGGCAGACCTATTACGCCAGCATCTTCAATCCAGCCCGGCTCAATACCCGGATGATGATGCAGGAGATGCCGGCCAAGTACTGGCGCCACCTGCCCGAGGCCCAGCTGCTGCCGCGCCTGGTGCGCGATGCGGGCGATCGCGTGCAGGAAATGCATGACCGGCCAGCGCAGGCACCGCAGCGGAAGATACCTGCGCGGGCGCCAATGCCCGCCGCCGACACCAAGGGATTGCAGACACTGCGCCAACAGGCGCTGGCCTGCCGCCAGTGCCCGCTGTGGGAAGCGGCCACGCAGGTGGTGTTCGGTGAAGGCCCGGTCGATGCCCGGATCATGGTGGTCGGCGAGCAGCCGGGCGACGTCGAGGATCTGCGCGGCCAGCCGTTCGCCGGCCCGGCTGGCCAACTGCTGGACCGTGCCCTGGCCGAGCTGGGAATCGATCGAGCCACGCTGTACCTGACCAATGCGGTGAAGCACTTCCACCATGAGCGCCGCGGCAGGATCCGGCTGCACAAGCGTCCGGAAAGCCGCCATATCCAGGCCTGCCGGCCGTGGCTGATGGGCGAGATCGCGCGGGTGCGGCCGCAGATCATCGTCTGCCTGGGCGCAACCGCGGCAGCCTCGGTCTTTGGCCGGGATTTCAATCTGTCGCACGACCGAGGACGTTGGCACACGTTGGAGGACGGCACCCGCGGCTACGCCACCGTGCATCCGGCGTGGGTGCTGCGGCAGGGCGGTGATGCACGCCGCGAGGCCGGCTATCGGCTGTTCCGGGAGGACCTTCGGCAGATGCTGCGAGGGGATGGGGAATCCGCCGGGCATGGCCCGGCGCTACCACGGGCCGGGGACCGGTAGCGCCGGGCCATGCCCGGCGAGCGAAGCGGCCTGTCAGGCGGCGTCGGGCTGGTTTTCCGGGCGCGCGCGCTCGAAGGCGTCCAACGCCTGGCAGGCGGCCTCGATGCGGCGCAGGGTCGGGTACGGCGCCAGGTCGAGGCCGAAGCGGTGGGCGTTGTAGAGCTGCGGCAGCAGGCAGAGGTCGGCCAGGCCGGGGCGGTCGCCGTGGCAGAAGGTGCCGGTGTCGCGGCTGTTGGCCAGCATCGCTTCCATCGCGGCAAAGCCTTCGGCGATCCAGTGCAGGGTCCATTGCGTGCGGGCGTCGGCCGGCAGTTGCAGGTCGCGTTCCAGGTACTGCATCACCCGCAGGTTGTTGATCGGATGGATATCGCAGGCCACCAGCTGGGCCAGCGCCCGCACCCGCGCGCGGCCGACGGCGTCGGCCGGCAGCAGCGGCACCTGCGGGAAGCGCTCTTCCAGGTACTCGATGATCGCCAGTGACTGGGTCAGCGTGTGCCCATCGTGCAGCAGGGTCGGCACCAGCTGCTGCGGATTGAGCGCGCGGTAAGCCTCCAGATGCTGCTCGCCGCCCTCGCGGACCAGGTGCACCGGCCGGGCCTCCCAGGCCAGGCCCTTCAGCTCCAGGCTGATGCGCACGCGGTAGGCGGCGCTGGATCGCCAGTAGGTGTACAGCACGATGCCGTCGTCGACCGGGCCGTCGTCAACCAGGATGTCCATCGCCGCCTCCATGCTCAGGGCTTGGCCGCCTGTTCGATGCGCTGCTCGATCGCACCGAAGATGCTGTTGCCGGCGGCATCGAGCATCTCGATGCGGACCACATCGCCGAACGACATGAACGGCGTGCTCGGCTTGCCATCACGCAGGGTTTCGACCACGCGCTGCTCGGCGAAGCACGACGCACCCTTGCTGGTGTCTTCGTTGGCGATGGTGCCGGAGCCGACGATGGTGCCAGCACCCAGAGGACGGGTCTTGGCCGCATGCGCGACCAGCTGGGCGAAGTTGAACTGCATGTCCACGCCCGCTTCCGGCGCACCGAACCACTGGCCGTTGATATGGGTCAGCAGCGGCAGGTGCACCTTGCTGTCCTGCCACGCAGCGCCCAGCTCGTCAGGGGTGACGAACACCGGCGACAGCGCCGAACGCGGCTTGGACTGCAGGAAGCCGAAGCCCTTGGCCAGCTCGCCCGGAATCAGGTTGCGCAGCGAGACATCGTTGACCAGGCCGACCAGCTGGATGTGGCCCGCCGCCTGTTCAGGGGTAGCCGCCATCGGCACGTCGTCGGTGATCACCACGATCTCCGCTTCCAGGTCGATGCCGTAGTCCTCGCTGACCACCTTGACCGCATCGCGCGGGCCATGGAAACCGGCGCTGGTGGCCTGGTACATCAGCGGGTCGGTGTAGAAGCTCTCCGGCACTTCGGCGCCACGGGCGCGGCGCACGCGCTCGACATGCGGCAGGTAGGCGCTGCCGTCGACGAATTCATAGGCGCGCGGCATCGGTGCGGCCAGCGCCTGCACATCCAGGTCGAACACGCCATCGGCGTCGCCAGCGTTGAGCGATTCGTACAGCGCGTTCAGGCGCGGCGCGATGTGGCTCCAGTCCTCCAGGGCCTGCTGCAGGGTGGCGGCAATGCCGGTGGCGCGCACGCCGTGGCGCAGGTCACGCGAGACGACGATCAGGGTGCCGTCGCGGCCGCCTTCCTTCAAAGAACCAAGCTTCATGGGTGGGTGTCCGGAGTCGTGGGCAAACAAGTTTCAAGTGTAATCAAATCTGCGGCGACGCCAAGCTGCAGCGCGGCATCGGGCCACACTACCGTAGTGGGGGTTCGGCAGGGCTTGCAGCCCTGCACCTGCTGGAGGCCAGGGCAACGTCAAATGCCAAAGCGGCTCTGGTTTTCTGTGAGTTGGGCGGGGCGGTGTGGGTGGGCAGGACACGCCGTAAACCCGTCCTTGGGGGCTCGATGGCGCCATCCATGGCGCCAACGGTCCTTCCCACCCACACCGCCCCACCCCCGACAATTTCCCGATGACGGATCGAACATCCACATCATTCACCGTCGAAATCGATCAGACATCGAAATTGATCGAATGAAATCTGACAGATCGCGGGAAACTGTCGAAGGCGGGGTGGGTCCGGTGGCGGGAGTGTCCGCGGCATGGATGCCGCGGCCAAGCCCCATGGATGGGTTTACGGCGTCTCCCGCCACCGGACCCACCCCGCCATCCCTCAGGAAACCCGCCTTAGACGTTGACGTTGACGTTGACGTTGACGTGGCTTCGGCCTCTGCGGGTGCAGGGCGCAGCCCTGCAGAGAGCCCCCCTACCTGAACGGGGCTTTTTGCGCGAGGTCTCAGCCATCGGTTAGACTAGGCGGGTCTGCAGCGGCCGTCCGTTTCCCTTCGGGATCGCCGGCGTCCGGGGTCCGCCCCGTCGCCCGCCCCCACTCCGACACCGTTCGTCACGCATTCCAGCCTGCGCTCCGCGCCGGCTGCACCCAACTTCTCGCAGCGCGGTTCACGGGAACGCTCCGAGTCAGCCGATCAGTTTGATCTGCCCCCGTCTGTCCGTTCGGACAGGCGTTTCTTGTACTTGGAGCAAACTCAATGTCTTTTGAATCGCTGGGCCTGGCGCCCTTCCTGCTGCGTGCGCTTGCCGAGCAGGGCTACGAAAACCCGACCCCGATCCAGCAGCAGGCGATCCCGCTGGCGCTGGCCGGTCGCGACCTGCTGGCCGGTGCACAGACCGGTACCGGCAAGACCGCCGCCTTCGGCCTGCCGCTGCTGCAGCACCTGGGCACCGCCTCGCAGGAAGTGCGCAGCGGCCCGCGCAAGCCGCGTGCGCTGATCCTGGCCCCGACCCGCGAACTCGCCACCCAGGTGCACGACAGCCTGCGCGGCTACAGCAAGTACCTGCGCATCCCCAGCGCCTGCATCTACGGCGGCGTCGGCATGGGCAACCAGCTGGACATCCTGCGCCGTGGCGTGGACCTGCTGGTGGCCTGCCCGGGCCGCCTGATCGACCACCTGGAGCGTCGCAGCATCGACCTGTCCGGCATTGAACTGCTGGTGCTGGACGAAGCCGACCGCATGCTCGACATGGGCTTCCTGCCGTCGATCAAGCGCATCCTGGCCAAGCTGCCGAAGCAGAACCGCCAGACCCTGCTGTTCTCGGCCACCTTCGAGGACAACATCCGCCAGCTGGCGCTGGAGTTCATGCGCAACCCGGAACAGATCCAGGTGACGCCGAAGAACACCGTGGCCGAAACCATCACCCATCGCGTGCACCCGGTCGATGCCGGCCGCAAGCGTGACCTGCTGCTGCACCTGCTGGCGCAGGACAGCCGTGAGCAGACGCTGGTGTTCGCCCGCACCAAGCACGGCAGCGACAAGCTGGCCACGTTCCTGGAAAAGTCCGGTATCAAGACCGCGGCGATCCACGGCAACAAGAGCCAGGGCCAGCGCCTGCGTGCACTGGGCGACTTCAAGGCCGGCCGCGTGACCGTGCTGGTGGCCACCGATATCGCCGCGCGCGGCATCGACATCAACGAGCTGCCGAAGGTGATCAACTTCGACCTGCCGATGGTGGCCGAGGACTATGTGCACCGCATCGGTCGTACCGGCCGCAACGGCGCGACCGGCCAGGCGATTTCGCTGGTGGCGCAGGATGAAGTGAAGCTGCTGCGCGCGATCGTGCGCCTGCTGGGCCGCGACATGGACATCCGTGATGTGCCGGGCTTCGAGCTGCAGGTGCCGATCCGCTGGGGCAACAGTGCACCGGGCAAGGCCGAGCACGATACCGGCGAGCGCGCACCGCGCAAGAGCCATGCGCGCCGTCCGCACGGTGATGCACCGCGCCATGCGCATGCGGGCCCGAAGAAGGCCGGTGGCGGCCGTCGCGAGGGCGGTGGCAATGGCCAGCAGCGCGCCGGTGCGGGCCAGGGCCAGCGTCGTGGCGGTGGCGGCAGTGGTGGCGGCCGTGGCCGCGGCCAGGGTGGCAACGGCGGCGGTCGCGCCGGCTGATCCCAGCTGACATGGTTGGTGCTTCCCGCTGCGCGGGGGGCTTATCGAGGGGCGGCGCTGACGCGCCGTCCCTTTTTTGTTGCTGACTACCGTGAGTAGAAGCCGGCGGTATGCTGCGCTGAGGGCGGATGGGCGTGGGGCCAGCGCAAAACACGCCGTAAACCCATCCATGGGGGCTCGGTCGGCGCATCCATGCGCCTCACGGTTTTGCGCTGGCCCCACGCCCATCCGCTTCAAGCATTGCCTGCGCCTTCTTCTCCCGCCGGGTAGTCGGGAGAAGAAAGATCAAATTCAAATTCAAATTCAAATTCAAAGGCAAAAGCCGAAGCCGCAGTGCCCGCTTTTGCTTTTGCTCCCGTCTTGGGGTCTGATGCGTCCGCGCCCGCAGGAAACCGTCGAGGGGCGGCCGGGCGGGCTGCGCAGGACCGTTGGCGCCATGGATGGCGCCATCGAGCCCCCAAGGACGGGTTTACGGCGTGTCCTGCGCAGCCCGCCCGGCCGCCCCCACACGCATCAGTCAAGGCGCCAAACGCCTCAACCCCGCGCTTTACTCGGATTCACCAGATTCCCGAAGAAGATCGCGTTGATCAGCAGCCGATCCGTCCCGTGCCAGTACTTGCGGTGCGCCGGATCATCGGCAAACAGCACCACGTTGCCCTGCCCCTGCGCCGACACCAGCAGCCATGCGCTGCCCGCCACCCGCGTGCGGTTGCGCTCGGACAGGTAGCCGTTCACCCGCGGCGGCGTGTCGATGCGCACCACCGTCGAGAACGGATTCGCGCTCGGCTGCAGCGTCACCGTGTTCTCCTTGTTGATCGCCAGCTGCCGGCGCGGCACGCCGAACGCCAACGGATGGCTGGTATCGACATCGGCACTGAGGATGTTGCCGCTGACCCGCTCGATCGCAGCAATGTCGCGCTGGTCGCCGAACGCACGGCGGCTCTCATCAGCAGCCTCTTCTTCCTTGCCGAGCTTTTCGCCGTCGGCAAGCTTCTGTTCGATCGCCCACTTCGATGCACTGCCGTAGGTCACCAGCGAGCCACCGGCCTGTACCCAGCGCTTCAAGGCAGTCACCGCCGATGCGTCGACGGCGGCATAGCTCCCGCCAGACAGCACGATCGTGGTGTAACGATCCAGCGACACCTTGCCCAACTGCTGCGGATCCAGCTTGCTGGCTGGCAGGTGCAACTGCTGGTCAAGCAGGAACCAGGCCGAGCCGATCTCGGTGGCGGCCACGCCCTCGCCCATCACCAGCGCCACAGCAGGCTTGCGCAGCGCCTTGACGCCATCGCTGCCGAGGTCGATGCCCTCGCGGCTGCGGCCGCTGGACAACGCATGCACCTGCACGCCGGCATCGCGTGCAGCAGCACTCACCGCATCCAGCAGCGCCGCGCCCAGCAGCGGTTGCCCGGCCACCGGAACAACGATGCTGCCAGCGGCGAAATCGGCCTCGCCCTGTGCGGTGGAAGCGGTGAACGGCTGGAACGTTGCGCGGGTGCCCAGGCCCTTGGCTTGCAGCACCGCCAGCGCGCGCCCGGCGTTGTAGTCACGCCAGTCGATGACATAGGCGAATCCAGCCTGGCCACCCAGGACCGCGCCCTGCTCCTCCGGCAGCGCGGCCACGCGTGCGCCGCCTTCGATGCGGCTGCGGCTGCCGGCGAACGCCACGCCATACGCCGGTGCAATCGCATAGCTGGTGCTGCCGTAGAACACATCACCCTTGATCGGCGGCGTCTCGGCAAAAATCGAATGGACCAGGCGGAACTGCGCCTGCTGCACCGGCACCACGTAGGCGCTGCCGGCATCGAAGCGCTGCCCATCGACAGTAACCGCACGATCCAGCGCGCGCACCTCGATGCGATGCAACAGCAACAGTTCCAGCAGGCGACGGGTCAGTGCCGGGTCATGCGCATCACCAAACACGAAGCTCTTCACCGGCTGCTGCGCAGCCTGCTTCAACGCGCTCTGGAAGAACTGCTTCTGCAGGTCGAACAGCCCAGTGCGCTCGGCCACCGCGCCACGCACGGTGCCCAGCCCGGTGGCGACCTGGTTGCGGATGGTGAACGGGAAGGTCAGCAGGCCATTCACCGATTCCTGCACGCGGCCACGCGAACTGGCCTGCTCGACGGTCACGCCGACCGCGCCGTGGAAGTCCGGATAGGTGGAGCCGTACACCGGCGAGAAGTTGTCGAAGTTCTCGCCGGTGTAGTACAGCGAACCCAGCGCATCCAGCGCCTGTGCGTGGTACTTGGCCAGGGTCTTGTTGAATTCATACGATGCCGCCGGGATCAACGGGCTGTGCATGCTCTTCGGCGAAGGCTCGAAGTAGTACGTGCTGTCCTTGCCCATTTCGTGGAAATCGATCTGTACGTTCGGATACCACTGATGGAACACCTCCACCTTCGGCCGTGAGTCCTGCTGGGTCAGCGCAAGCCAGTCGCGGTTGAGATCGGTGAAGTAGTGGTTGGTGCGGCCCTGCGGGAATGGCTCGACGTGTTCCTTGTCGGCGGGGTCGGCCGAGGCTGGATCGGACGCCCAGGCGTTGTGCCAGTTGGCCGCGCGGTCGCGGCCGTCAGGGTTCTGCGCCGGATCGAACAGCACCACCGCCTGCTGCAGCCATTGCTGGGTTTCTGCGCTGCGGTTGGCCACCAGGTAGTAAGCGGTCAGCATCGCCGCTTCGGCGCTGGAGGTTTCGTTGCCGTGCACGCTGTAGCCCAGCCACACCACCACCGGGCTGTCGCCGGCCGCACTGCGTGGCTGCGCCGGATCGACCAGGGTCGCGTGCTGCTGGCGGAGCTGCTCCAGCCGCGCATGATTGCCGGCGGCGGTGACCGTTGCAATCAACAGCGGGCGGCCTTCGTAGCTGCGCCCGATCTCACGCACGCTGATCCTGTCCGAGCGCTTCGCGAGTTCCTGGAAGTACGCCACCAACTGGTCGTGCCGGGTGTAACGACTGCCGATCGGATAGCCAAGGAACTGTTCCGGCGTGGGAATGGACGTATCGAACGTGGCCACTTCGGTGGACTGCGGGAAGAAATACGCACTCTGTGCCTGCGCCGGCTGCGGCGAGGACAGCGCGGTGGCGGCGGCGATCAACAACGGAAGAACGGCACGACGATGCAAGGACACGGTGACTCCCCAGGAACCCAACGGCAGACAGTCGCGCGGCCGGCCCCCGAAGGTGACCGGCCGCAACGGATGGATCAGAAGCGGTAATCGAAACCGAGCGTGAAGTAGCGGCCGCGCAGGTCGTACTGGCTGAAGTCGTACGGCGCGCGGATGCCCGGGAACGAGGCGTCGTACGGCGGCGTCTTGTCGGCCAGGTTCTGCACCTTGGCGTACACGGTCAGCTTGTCCACGCCGGTGTAGGCCAGGTAGAGGTCGTACTGGCTGTAGCTGCCGACGCGCGTCTGCACGGCCTTGGCCGCGGTGCTCGCTTCCTGGCGGTAGCCGCTGGTGTAGTACCAGGTTACGGCTGCGTTGAAATCGCCGTACTTCCAGTCCAGCGTGGTGGTGGCCTTGTCCTTGGGCAGGGTCGCGCCGAGGTTGCTTCCGGCGTAGTCCACCAGCGGGCCACCGACCACGGTCGGGCGACGGTAGTCGCGCACGTGGGTGTAGGCCGAGGATACGGTGAAGTCGCCGAGCGCAGCGGTCGGGATGCGCTGGCGCAGTTCAACGTCGATGCCCGAGGTCTTCAGCTCGCTCAGGTTCTGGTAGCGGTTGTAGACCGCCTGCAGCTTGCCGCGCTCATCGCGCTGCACGGCACCGGCCACGTTGTCGTTGACCAGGGTCTGGGTGTTGTTGGTGCCGACCAGGTTGTCCAGCTGGATGCGGTAGTAGTCCACGCTCAGGTTGGTGTTGGCCCACGGCGACAGCACCACGCCGAAGTTCACGCTTTTGGTGCGTTCGGGCTTCAATTCGTTGTTGCCGACGGTGAAGAAGGTCGGGTTCTGGCGCGAGCCCGGCACGTCCGGATCACGCGGGTCGACCACGCTGCCGTAGGCGATGCTGGTGCTGTTGGAGTTCTCCGACAGCGACGGTGCACGGAAGCCCTTCGAGGCCGACGCACGCACCAGCAGGAAGTCCAGCGGCTGCCAGCGCAGGCCGATCTTCGGCGAGAAGGCATCGCCGAAATCGTCGTAGTGGTCGGCGCGCGCGGCGGCGGACAGCTCCAGCGTCGAGGCCAGCGGCACGTTCACTTCGGCGTAGGCCGCACTGACCTGGCGCTTGCCGTGCACTTCGGCAATGGCCGGGCGCACCTGCAGGCCGGCATCGATCTGCCACGGGTTGTTGGAATCGAGCTTCTCGCGGCGCCATTCGGCACCCGCAGCGAAGCCGATCTCCCCGGCCCAGGTGCGGCCCAGGCTGCCGGAGATCTTCGCGTCGATGCCCTGCAGCTTGGATTCGGCCGGGCGCAGGGTGGCGATGTTGATCGAGTCGCGCACCGACTGCGGTGTCGCCGCCGGGTTCAGCAGGTTGTAGCTGCCCGAGGCCAGTGCATCGGCCAGCGCCCAGCGGTTGGCGAAACCACCAGAGACGCTCTCGCGCTCGCTGCTGCGTGCACCGAACGCAGCCACTTCCCAGTCCCACGACGCGGTGGTGCCACGCAGGCCGAACACACCGCGGTAGGCGGTGGAGCGGTTGGTCTTGATCGTGCCGCCGAGGTCGAAGAAGGTGTACTCGATCGGGATCGCACGGCCGTACGGGTTGTAAGGGTTGTTGGCCGGCAGCAGCGACGACACCGGCTCGGCCAGGCCGCTGTTCGCGTTCAGTGCGAAGCGACCACTCTCCAGGGTGAAGAACGGGCTGCTGCCGAACCACGCGGCACTCTTGATCTGGCTGTACAGCACTTCGCCGAAGGCTTCGACGTTGTCGTTCAGGCGGAAGGTACCGTTGGCATAGGCCTGGTAGCGCTTGGTGGAGGGGATCAGCGTGGTGAACGGCGCCTGGTTGAAACCGCAGGTGTCGCCTGCCAGGCCATCGATCGGCGCGCTGGCAACGCGGGTGGTGCCGGCCGGGCAGTTGCCGCTGGCATCGAGCATCGGTACCGACACGCCGTTGACCAGGTAGCGCGCGCCCTTGGCCGACCAGCCGTTCCAGCGGCCACCGGGCTTGTCGGTGTAGATGCCGCTGCTGGTCAGGTTGCGCTCGTCCTGATCGAGGCGCTCGCGGTTGTAACCCTGCAGGCTGAAGAGGATGTTGTAGCCATCGGTGTCGAGGTCGCCGAGGCCACCGACGAACTTCAGGTTCTGCTCGTGCAGGCCGCCCTGGTCGGCGCCGCCGAAGCTGCCGCCGATCTCGGCGCCTTCGAAGTTCTGCCGGGTGATGATGTTGACCACGCCGGCCACGGCGTCGGAGCCGTACACCGCCGAGGCGCCGTCCTTGAGCACTTCGATGCGCTCGACCGCGACCAGCGGCAGCGCGTTGAGATCGACGAAGGTGTCGGACAGGCCACCGGCCGGGAAACCATAGTTGGCCAGGCGGCGGCCGTTGAGCAGCACCAGCGTGTTCTTCTGCGACAGGCCGCGCAGGCCGATGCCGGCCGAGCCGGACGCCCAACCATTGTTGGTTGTTTCGTTGCTGGCGTTGCCGGTGTTGGCCGAGATCGAACGCAGCACGTCAGCCACGGTGGCCTTGCCGGTCTGTTCCAGCTGCTGGCGGCCGATCACCTGCACCGGGTTGGAGGCCTCGGTATCGGTGCGCTTGATGTTGGAACCGGTGACGCGCACGGCGGCCAGGGTGCTGGCTTCGCCACTGGCGTCGGCGGTGGTTTCGGCGGCGGCGGACAAAGGCGCGGCCAGAGCGACGGCCAGGGCCGCCACGAGCAGGGTGTGCTTGGGCATGACGATGTGGGGGAGGTGGTAAGGGCGATGAAGTTCCGCAGTAGTCCATGCCTGGCCGGGGTCCGGCCAATAACATCTCTTCATACGGATATAAGAGAAACTATCATCTCTTCATCCGGATGAAAAGACTTTCTTCACGAAAGGCCAACATCCACTCAGGCTGCCCGGCTGCCCGCGGCGTACAATCGCGCCATGGAAATCTTCAAAGTCTTCATGCTCGAGGCGGCGCACCGCCTCCCCAACGTGCCGCCGGGGCACAAGTGCGCGCGCCTGCACGGCCACTCGTTCCGGGTGGAACTGAAGGTCGAGGGCGAGCCCGGCGCGCAGACCGGCTGGATCATGGACTTCGGCGACGTGAAGGCGGCCTTCCAGCCGATCTACGACCGCCTGGACCACCACTACCTCAATGACATTCCCGGCCTGGAGAACCCCACCAGCGAGAACCTGGCAGTGTGGATCTGGAATGAACTCAAGCCCAGCCTGCCGGCGCTGAGCGAGATCACCGTGCACGAAACCTGCACCTCGGGCTGCCGCTACCGCGGCCCTGCGATCTGATCAAACCATTGATCTGAAAGGTTTTTCAAAGGCGCCCTGGGCGCCT
Source organism: Stenotrophomonas sp. 59 (assembly GCF_030291095.1). Lineage (NCBI taxonomy): Bacteria > Pseudomonadati > Pseudomonadota > Gammaproteobacteria > Lysobacterales > Lysobacteraceae > Stenotrophomonas > Stenotrophomonas sp. 59. The sequence goes on along the minus strand of NZ_CP127408.1, from coordinate 556,547 downwards.
TTGTTATTTTTGTTGCAATGCGGCATCAAGGGCGTATGCTGCAATGCATCAAGTCACTTCCTGATGCCCCATGGCCGCCGCCTTCAGCGATCGCTTCAGTGATGCCACCCGCCAGCTCGCAGCCGCGGCAACGCGCGCGAACCGGTTGGCGTTGGAGAACGCGGAAAGCATGTTCGGCGTGCAGTTGAAGGCGATGGAGCGCAACCTGACCGCCACCAGCGGCTGGCTGGGCGAACTGGCCCGTAGTGAAGACGCGGCCGGTACGCTCTCCAAGGGCGCGCAACTGTGGCAGGACAACCTGCAACGACTGGGCCAGGCCCAGCAGGACATGGTCGGGCTCGGCCTGCAGGCCAGCAAGGCCTGGTCCGAACTGGCGCAGGGTTACAACGCATCAACCGCGGACGCGAACAGTCACTGACGCGACGCAACGCTCATTGCATGGGTCCCTCCCCCCATGCAATCCGGACCCGGCAGATCCCTCCCTCTGCCGGGTCTTTTTTTGCCTGTCGCCTGGATTTCGAAGTGCGTCCTCGTTCGAGATCTCTGAGAGCTGATGGGCCCCGCCAGGGCAGGCAGGGGCCTGGGCAAATGTCCCCCAGCGCCGGCCGTTGGCCGTCACCTCCTCCTTTACTTTGCCCAAACCCCTGCCCGCCCCGACGAGGCTCGGCGTGCGGCAGGTAGAGAGCAACGCTCGTGACAACCTTTCAACGAGGCGCCGACGAACTCCGGACGCAGGGCGGAGGCCCTTGCGTACGAAGTAAAGGAGGAGGTGACGGCCAACGGCCGGCGCCGGAGGACATTCGTACGCAAGGGCCTCCGACCTGCGCCGCGCAGGACAACCCGCGAAGGAACCTCAGCGCCCGCGACCACCGTGCCAATGCTGGTGCCACGCCTGGAACATCAGCACATTCCACAGGTGCGTGTGCCACTTGCGCTCACCACGCAGGAACGCCTCCCAGATACCGCGCACGCGCGCCGCATCGAAGCAACCCTGGTTGCGCAGCAGCTGCGGGTCCAGCAGCGCCTCCGCCCAATCGCGCAGCGGGCCGGCCAACCAGCGCGCCATCGGCGGCCCGAAGCCGCGCTTGGGGCGATACACCAGCGGTTCGGGCAGGTAGCGCGCCAGCAGGTGCTTGAGGATCAGCTTGTGCTCGCCATCGTGGTACTTCAGGTGCTGCGGCAGGCGCCAGGCCAACCGCACCACCTCCATGTCCAGCAGCGGTGCGCGCGTTTCCACACCCGCCGCCATGCCCGCACGATCGACCTTGGCGAGAATGCCTTCGGCCAGGTCCATGCGGAAATCCAGCAGCTGGATGCGCGCCTCGGCCGGCAGCGCGGTGTCCTGCTGCTGGAAGATCGTCATCGGCTCGCGTGCGCCCAGCACCACCTGCGCCGGCTGCCGCCAGCGCGTCACGCGCTGCAGGTAGTGGCCTTCCACGTCGTTGGCGGCGACTTCCGCCACCAGCGCACGCCAGCCGCCAAGGCGGCCTCGCTCCACGTTCATGCGGTTGCCGCTGCGCCGTGCCAGGTCACGCACCCAGTCCGGCAGGCCACCGCACAGGCGCGCATTGCGCAGCGCGCGGCCGTAGCTGGGGTGACCGAAGAACAGTTCATCGCCACCATCACCGGTCAGTGCAACCGGCTTGCGAGCGCCCAGCAGTTCGCTGGCGAGCAGGGTCGGCAGCTGCGATGCATCGGCGAACGGCTCGCACCAGACCTGCGGCAGGCGCTGCAGCAGGTCCAGGCCCTGGCGCGCGTCCATGCGGTGCAGGTGATGCTGCACGCCCAGGTGGCGCGCGACCTGCGAGGCCCAGTCGCTCTCATCATGGCCGGGATCGTCGAAACCGACCGTCCAGGCTTCGATCGGCAGGGTCGACTGCGCCTGCATCATTGCGGTTACCAATGAAGAATCGGTGCCACCGGACAGGAACGCGCCGCAGGCCAGCGGCGAGTGCATGCGTGCGGCAATGGCCTTCTGCAGTACCGCTTCCAGCTGGTCGGTGGCCTGCTCCAGGCTGGGGGCCGGCTGCAGCGGTTCCTGCAGTGCGCTCTGCATCGCATCGCGTGCGCACCAGTAGCGTGAGCCGCCCTGCGCGGCCTGGCTGGAACCGCCAGCCGCATGGTCATTCAGATCGATGCGCAGCATCGCACCTGCCACCAGCTTGTGGATGCCGCGGTAGATGGTGTGTGGTGCCGGCACATAGTCATGGCGCAACAGCAGGCTCAGCGCATCCTGGTCGATGCTCGGGGCAAAGCCGGCGAAGGCCTGAAGCGCCTTCATTTCCGAGGCAAACAGGAACTGGCCCTGGTACCAGCCGTAGTACAGCGGCCGCTCGCCGACCGGGTCGCGGGCCAGCCACAGTTCGCGCGACTCGCGGTCCCATACGCTGAAACCGAATGCGCCCTCGATGCGGGAGAGCGCCCGCTCCACGCCCCATTCGACGATCGCCTGCAGCAGCAGCCGGGCATCGCTGCAGCTGCGCGGCAGATCGCGCAGCTGCGACTGCAGGTCGGCCCGGTTGTACAACCGGCCATCCAGGCACAGCACGTAACGACCACAGTCCGAACTCAAGGGCTGCAACGGCGTATCGGTTGGCGCCCGGCAATGGCCCAGCGCCAGGCCGGCCTCGGCGTCGGTCCAGTAGCCGATGCGGCCCCGGCCGCGCTGCTGCAGGGCGCGCAGCATCGGCGCCAGCTGCTGCAGCAGGTGTTCGTCCTCGGCGGGCGGCAGCCAGGCCCCGACCACGCCGCTCATCGGGCACCTCCGCAGCGGCAGCGGCGGGACGGGTTCAGCAGGCAGGCGGCGGCGGGCGACATGGGAACGGCACGCGGAGCGGAGGAGACTCCATGCTCGGCCCGCCCCCGGCCCCGCGTCAGTCGCTTTGCTGTCAGCGATGGTCACCGCATGTATCACGAAGGTAACGTTTTGTAACAGCAACAGGCTATGCTGGACGCCAAGTTGTTGCCGGGCCTGAGGCTCGGCCCGTGCGCCAGCAACCCCGGCTGAATGGCGCCCGCCCCCGGGACCCGGGCGGCCCGAAGGCTGGGATAGCATCGCCGCGCTCGTGCCGTGGCGGTACGTTTGCGTCCACGGAGGCCTTGAAAATGCTGGATATCGTACTGGTCGAAGACGATGCCCGCCTGGGTACGATGGTCAGCGACTATCTGCAGCGGCATGGCTACCAGGTGGCCCACGAGCGCAGCGGTGAGCGTGCGGTGACCCGGATCCTGGCCGAGAAGCCGGCTCTGGTCCTGCTCGATGTCGGCCTGCCCGACCAGGATGGTTTCGAAGTGTGTCGGCAGATCCGGCCCCACTATGACGGCATCATCTGCGTGCTGACCGCCCGCACCGACAACATCGACCAGGTGCTGGGACTGGAACTGGGCGCCGACGATTACATCGGCAAGCCGATCGAACCACGGGTGCTGCTGGCCCGCCTGCGCGCCCACCTGCGCCGCCACCGCCGGGTCGAGCCACGCGACGGCAGCCTGCGCTTCGGCGAACTGAACATCGACCCGTCCACCCGCAACGTGCACCTGCAGGGCGCCCTGCTGGAACTGACCACCGCCGAGTTCGACCTGCTGTTCCTGCTGGCCAGCAACGCGGGGCAGATCCTCGACCGCGACGCGCTGCTGCGCGGCCTGCGCGGGATCGCTTTCGACGGCCTGGACCGCTCGATCGATGCCCGCATCTCGCGCCTGCGCCGCAAGCTGGGCGACAACCCGGAGCAGCCGGAACGGATCAAGACCGTGCGGGGCCGCGGCTACCTGTTCAGCCGATCGGCATGGGGATGAAGCGTACGCCCTCGGCGATGCGCGGCCACGCCTTCCACTTCCTGCGCTACGGCATCGGCTTCCTGGTCGCCCATCTGCTGCTGATCGTGCTCGGCCTGTGGGCCTGGGACGCGCTGCTGGAAGACCGCACCGAAGCCGGGCTCCAGGCCGAAATGCGTGGCACCCATGCCCTGCTGCAGCACCGCTTCGCCGAAACCCCGCGCGAGCAGTGGCCGACGCTGGCGCGCGAACTGGACGCCGACTTCGCCTATGCCCTGCGCATGGTGCCGTTGGCCGAGGCGATGAAGGAGCTGCCGGCCAGCCAGCGTCCCCCCTTCAACAACGGCCGCGTGCAGATCGACCTGGAGCACATGCGCAGCCTTCAGCGGATCGGCGACAGCGACTATGCGGTGATGCTGGGGCCGTTGGACGAAGCGCTGCCCGACGAGGGCTGGCAGGACAGCGAAGTGTCCGGCGTGGCCATCCTGCTGCTGATCCTGATGGTGGCCGTGGCACTGCCGATGTACGTGATGGTCTACCGCCTGTGGCGCGACGTCTCGCAGTTGGCGCAGGCGGCACGGCAGATGCGCGACGGACAGCTGGACACGCGTGCGCCACGCGCCGGCACCGCGCTGGTGCGGCCGCTGGCCAATGCCTTCAACCATATGGCCGAGCAGCTGCAGCAGCTGCTGGAAAGCCAGCGCGTACTGGCACAGGCGGTGGCACATGAAGTGCGCACCCCACTGGCACGGATGCGCTTCGGCCTGGCCGACCTGGAGGACACCGCGCTGGACGAGATCCAGCGTGATGCCCTGGGCGGCCTGCGCACCGATGTCGATCGGCTGCAGCACCTCACCGATGCCGGCGTCGAGTACGCCGCACTCGGCCGCTGCCATCAGCTGACCCGGCAGCGCCTGCAGCTGGCGGCACTGGTCCGCGGTGTGGTCGCCCAGTTCGCGCCGTTGCCGATGCCCGTGCAGCAGGCGCTGTCGCCGGTGGGCCTGGTCAACGTCAACCGGCACATGCTGGAACTGGCATTGCGCAACCTGCTCGGCAATGCCCTGCGCTACGCACGACGCCAGATCCGCATCGCCAGCACGGTCAACGACGGCTGGCTGTGCCTGCAGGTGGAGGACGATGGCCCCGGCATCGCGCCCGAGCTGCGCGGCCAGGTACTGCAACCCTATGTGCGCCTTGACCCGGGCAGCCCCGGTTTCGGCCTCGGCCTGGCCCTGGTGCAGGTGGTGGCCGACAAGCACGGCGGCCACGTGGAGGTGACCGATTCGGAGCTGGGCGGTGCCTGCATCCGCCTGCGCCTGCCGCTGGAAAGCGGCGGCGTGGTGGAGTGCGAGGCGGCCTGCTAGGCCGCCGGTTCCGCGCGCGGCAACGCAAACACGAAAAGCGCGCCGCGCTCGCTGTCACGCAGTTCGATGCGACGGCCGTGCAGCTGCACGATGCGCTGCACGATCAGCAGGCCCAACCCGCCGTTCTCGCCACGTCGCGCGCCGAGCGCGGCCGGTGCCTGGAACAGCTGCGTGCGCAGTGCAGGGGCAACACCTGGACCATCATCGGCCACGCTCACCTCCACGCTGTCCGGCGTCGCGCACAGGCGCACCTCGATCCGGCCCTCCTCGGGCGCATGCCGCAGCGCGTTGTCGAGCAGGTTGGTCAGCACCCGCTCGACCAGGCCCAGATCGGCGCGCACCAGCGGCAGGCCTGGCGGGAAATCCGCGTGCAGGCGCTGGTTGCGCGCCTGCGCAGCCAATTCGAATTTCTGCAGCACGTCCTGCAGCAGTTCCGGCAGCGCGAACACCTCCCACTCCAGCCGCACTTCGCCGTGCTCCAGCCGCGCCAGCTCGAACAGCGCGCGTGCCAGCCGACCGACCTTGGCACTCTGCGCCAGGGCGATACCGAGATAGCGGCGGCGCTCGTCCGGTGACAGCGTGGCGTCCTTCAACGCCAGCGTTTCCAGGTAGCCGTGCAGCGACGACAGCGGCGTGCGCAGGTCGTGCGAGATGTTGGCGACCAGCTCGCGCCGCTGCAGGTCCTGCTGGCGCAGCTGCTGCCATTGCTCGCCCAGCCGCTGCGCCATCTGCGCGTGCGCGTGTTCCAGGATCACCAGTTCGTCGCGCTCACCGGGGCGCAGCGGCTCGGGCGGCGGCAGCGGCGTCGGCGCATCGATGTCGAAGGCCTGGATGCGCCGGGTCAGCCGCCGCAACGGGCGGGTCACCCAATAGAACGCCACCAGCCCGGCCAGCAGGCCCAGGCTGCCGACCAGCATCACCGACCACAGCGTGGTGTTCCACTGGCTGCCGGCGGCAAGGTCGTCGGACAACATCTGACGGTGTTCGCCGACCAGCACCACGTACACATAACCGGCCTGGCGACCCTGCACGATCAGCGGCGCGGCACTGAACACCTTGCGGCCATCCGCGCTGCGCGGGTCATCGCCGAGGATCGGCAACGGTGCACCGGCCAGCAGCCGGCGCAGCGGCGCCACGTCCACCCGGTTGCGCACCAGATGGCCTGTGGGCGCATCGTGGCCGAGGATGCGCCCCTGGTCGTCGAGCAGGTAGACCTCGACGCTGGGATTGACCGCCATCAGCTGGCCAAACAACGCGCGCACCGCGGCATCGCGCATGCCGCTGGTGTCCATCAGTTCGCTGCGCTGGGCGATGTGCTCGGCCAGGCCCAGCGACAACCGCTGCACCACTTCCTGCTCGTGGCGTGTATTGGCGCGCATCTGCAGCGCCAGCAACGCCATGCAGCACATCAGCATCAGCGCAGCGATCACCGCCGCCAGCTTCTGCCACAGGTTCGGCTTGATCATGCCGCCGCCCCGGCCGGATCGACCAGCTTGTAGCCGCGCCCCCACACCGTCAGCAGCCGCCGCGGGTTGGCCGGGTCCGGCTCGATCTTGCTGCGCAGCCGATTGATGTGGGTGTTGACCGTGTGCTCGTAACCGTCGTGCTGGTAGCCCCATACCTGGTTGAGCAGCTCCATGCGCGCGAACACCTGGTCCGGATGGCGGGCAAAGAACAACAGCAGGTCGAACTCACGCGGGGTCAGCTCCAGCGCGTTGCCATCCACCGAAGCGGTGCGCGCGACCGGGTCCAGCTGCAGCCCGCCCAGCTCGATCGCACCGGCATCGATGCGCGCGCTCTGCGCCATCGCCTCGGCCCGGCGCAGCAGCGCACGCACGCGGGCCACCAGTTCCGGCATCGAGAAGGGCTTTGCCAGGTAGTCATCCGCACCCAGTTCCAGGCCAACGATGCGCTGCGTTTCGCTGCCACGCGCACTGATGATGATGATCGGCACGTAGCGCGCCATCGCGCGTGCACGCTGGCAGACCTGCAGGCCGTCCACGCCGGGCAGCATCACGTCCAGCACCAGCGCATCCCATGGCCCTTCCTGCTCAAGCAGGCGCAGGCCGGCATCGCCGCTGGCGGCATGGGCGACGTCGTAGCCCTCATCGCCCAGGTGCATGCGCAGCAGGTCGGCGATGTGGGCATCGTCTTCAACGATCAGCACGCGTTTGGTGGACATCGGCAGCTCGGGGCCAGTGGGGAGGCTGGCTGCATTGTGGCGCGGGACGGCCGCCGATACCTCACGAAAAATTGAATCCTGCGTGAGGATTCGTTGACCCGGGCGGGCGCAGCATGGCCCCGTCGCCCCTTCCCGGAGTCTGCCATGTCCCTCACCCGCCGCCACCTGCTGAGCCTGGGCGGTGTTGCCACCGCCGCCGGCCTGCTCGGCCTGGGGGCCTGCAGCCGTGCCGCCCCGGCCGCCGCTGAAGCACGTCCGGCGCGACAGTTCGAGGTCATGCACAGCGATGCCGACTGGCGCCAGCGCCTGACCCCGGCGCAGTACGCGGTGCTGCGCCAGCAGGCCACCGAGCGCCCGTACAGCAGCTCGCTCAACAAGGAGCACCGGCAGGGCACCTTTGCCTGCGCCGGCTGTGCGCTGCCGCTGTTCTCCTCCTCCACCAAGTTCGAGAGCGGCACCGGCTGGCCCAGCTTCTGGGCGCCGTTGCACAACGCCATCGGCGAGGACCGCGACGTCACCTTCGGCATGCTGCGGGTGGAAGTGCACTGCCGGCGCTGTGGTGGCCATCTCGGCCACGTGTTCAACGACGGCCCGCGCCCGACCGGGCTGCGCTACTGCATGAACGGTGCGGCGATGGTGTTCGTTCCCGGTGCAGGAGATGGCACCGCCGACGGCTGGCGTGTGCCGGTCGGTTCTTCCACCACTTCCGGAGCCTGACCATGCTGCTGTTGCTGCTTGCCTATCTGGGGGGCGCGCTGACCCTGCTCAGCCCGTGCATCCTGCCGGTTCTGCCGTTCGTGTTCGCACGTGCCGACCGCCCCTTCCTGCGCAGCACGCTGCCGCTGCTGCTGGGCATGGCAATCACGTTCACCGTGGTCGCCAGCCTGGCCGCGGTGGGCAGCCAATGGGTGGCGCAGGCCAACCAGGTCGGGCGCTGGATCGCCCTGCTGCTGATGGCGCTGTTCGCGCTGGCATTGCTGTGGCCGCGGTTGGCCGACCATCTGCTGGCGCCGTTCCAGCGCGTGGGTGCGCGGCTGAGCGCGCGTGCAGATGCCGCCGATGCCGCAGGTCATGGCGGCGCATGGACCTCGCTGCTGATCGGCATCGCCACTGGCCTGCTGTGGGCACCCTGCGCCGGGCCCATCCTCGGCCTGGTGCTGACCGGTGCCGCGCTGCACGGCGCCAGCGTCGGCACCAGCACGCTGCTGCTGGCCTACGCGCTGGGCGCCATCACCGCGCTGGCGTTGGCGGTATGGGTCGGTGGCCGCGTGTTCCGCGCGCTGCAGGCGCGGCTCGGGCTCGGCGACGTACTGCGCAAGGTGCTGGGCGTGGCCGCGCTGCTGGCGGTGGTGGCGATCGGGCTGGGCTGGGATACCGGCCTGCTGACCCGCCTGTCCACGGTCAGCACCGCGCGCATCGAACAGGGCCTGCTGGATGCGGTACCTGGTGCGCAACCGTCAGCACCGCCGATGATGATGATGGCTGGCCCCGATGCGGGTGCCGATGCACCGCTACCGGTCGAAGGCACCCTGCCCGCGCTGGACGGTGCCACAGGCTGGCTCAACAGTCCGCCGCTGACGGCCCAGCAGCTGCGCGGCAAGGTGGTGCTGGTCGATTTCTGGACGTACTCCTGCATCAACTGCTTGCGTGCGATGCCCTTCGTGCACGAATGGGAGCGCCGCTACCGCGACCACGGCCTGGTGGTGATCGGCGTGCATACGCCCGAGTTCGCCTTCGAGCGTGACCCGCGCAACGTCATGAAGGCGGTGCAGCAGCTGAAGGTCGAGTACCCGGTGGCACTCGACAACCAGTACACGATCTGGCGCGCGTTCAACAACCGCTACTGGCCGGCGCAGTATTTCGTCGATGCACAGGGCAACATCCGCGGCCACCAGTTCGGCGAAGGCAACTACGCACGCTCGGAACAGGTGATCCGCCGCCTGCTGGCCGAGGCCGGCCAGACGAATCTGCCGCCGCCAGCCGATCCCGCCGCCGCGGACCTGCAGGGCGTGGCCGCGCAGGCCGACATGGGCAATCTGCGCTCGCCGGAAACCTACCTCGGCCACGCCCGTGCCGAGCAGTTCGCCTCACCCGGTGGGCAACGCAGCGACACCGCGTTCAACTACACATTGCCGGCCACCCTGGCGTTGAACCAGTGGGGCCTGTCCGGACGCTGGACCGTTACCGACGAGGCTGCGCAACTACAGCAGGCCGGTGGCCGCATCGCCTTCCAGTTCCATGCGCGCGACCTGCACCTGGTGCTGGCGCCGGACCAGGAAGGAAAGCCAGTGCGCTTCCGCGTCCTGCTGGATGGCAAGCCGCTGCCCGCTGCCGATGCCGGCAGTGATGTCGGCGCCGATGGCAGCGGCGTGGTCAACGAGCACCGCCTGTACCAGCTGGTGCGACAACGCGGCACGGTCGGCCCACATCGCTTCGAGATCGAATTCCTCGATGCGGGCGTGCAGGCCTATGCCTTCACCTTCGGTTGAACCGGGAGCACACGATGAAACTCTCCTTTGAACAAGGCATCGCCGCCGGTGTTGCAGGTCTGGTGGCCACGGCATTGATCGCCGGTGTGCTACTCGTTGACCACGGCGCCATCGCGGCACCGGTCGAAGCCAGCGCGCAGACCCAGGCACTGCCTGTACCCACGGGCGATGCCGCATTCCGCGATGACGCCACCCACGCCAGCGTGGTGTTTGCCGGCGGTTGCTTCTGGGGCGTGCAGGGCGTGTTCCAGCATGTCAAAGGCGTGAGCAATGCGGTGTCCGGCTACATCGGTGGCAGCGCTGCCAACGCAGGCTACGAACGGGTCAGCAGCGGCCAGACCGGCCATGCCGAGGCGGTGAAGATCGACTACGACCCGCGCCAGGTCAGCTACGGGCAGCTGATGCAGGTGTTCTTCTCGGTGGCACACGATCCGACCCAGCTCAACCGCCAGGGGCCCGACCACGGCAGCCAGTACCGTTCGGCGATCTTCACTGACGATGCCCGCCAGCAGGCAGCCAGTCGTGCCTACATAGCCCAGCTCGGCAAGGCCGGCAGCTACCGCGCACCGATCGTCACCCAGCTGGTCAGCGGCCAGCGTTTCTACCCGGCCGAGAGCTACCACCAGAACTACATGACCAACTACCCGCAGGCGGCCTACATCCGCTACTACGACGCGCCGAAGCTGGCCGCCCTGGGCAAGCAGTTCCCGGGGCTGTACCGGCGCGATGCGGTGCTGGTGCCGATGCGCTGAACCAGTCCGGTAGCGCCGGGCCATGCCCGGCGGACCCATGCATTCCGCCGGGCATGGCCCGGCGCTACCTACACACAAAAAAAAGACGCACGGCCATCCAGCCGTGCGCTTGGAAAGTACCGGTCGTGCCCCGATCAGGCCCGGCCGACAACGACATGCTAGGCTCGTCATCTTCATGGGTACAGCACCAGATGACGGGATATTCGATGGATACAGATGACCAGACCTCGATGATTCCCCCCCGCTACCAGCGGCTGTCCGATGAACTGGCCGAGGCCATCCACGGCGGCCGGCTTCCAGTAGGCAGCCGCCTGCCCTCGCTGCGGCAGATGGCGTCGCAGCGCCGGCTCAGCCTGAACACGGTGATCGCCGCCTACCGCCAACTGGAAGACGCCGGCCTGGTGATTCCCCGGCCCAAGGCTGGCTTCGAGGTCGCGCCACGGCTGTCGGTGCCGGAACGGTCGTTGCGCGATGTGCCCTCGGCGCCCACCGCACCGCTGCAGCAGGTGCTGATGGCACGCGTGCTTGAGGCGCAGCGCCGCCCGGGCGTGATCGATCTGGCCTTCGCCGGCCCGCGCGGTCGCCAGTTCTACCCCGGCGCTCAGCTGGCCAAGCACACCGCGCAGGTACTGCGCCATGGCCAGCAGACGGTGGAGACCTACGCGCGCCCGAATGGTTCGCCGCGGCTGCTGGCGCAGATCGTGCGCCGCGGTCCGCGCATGGGCCTGCACACCCACCCCGAGCGCCTGCTGCTGACCCACGGCGCGATGGAGGCGCTGCAGCTGGCATTGCGTGCAGTGACCCAACCGGGCGACGCGGTCGGCATCGAAGCGCCCTCCTACTTCAATCTGTACCCGTTGCTGGCCAACCTCGGCCTGCAGGCCATCGAACTGCCCACTCATCCGCAGCAGGGCCTGGATGTCGATGCCCTGGACGCGCTGCTGGAGCACACACCGCTGGCCGCGCTGGTGGTGATGCCGACCGTGCACAACCCGCTGGGCTGCACCATGCCGATGGACGCCAAGCAACGCCTCGCCGAGCTGGTCAATGCACGCCAGCTGCCGTTGATCGAGGATGCGGTGTACGCAGAACTGCAGTTCTGCGAGCCGCCGGCGCCACTGCTGAAGGCGTTTGATCGCGACGGCTGGGTGATGGTGGTCGGTGGCTTTTCCAAGACGCTGGCGCCGGACTATCGCATCGGCTGGCTCGATGGTGGCCGCTTCGCCGAACGCATCGCGCTGCTGAAATTCCAGTCCACTGGCGGTGAGCCGCAGCTGCTGGGTGACGCGGTGGCCGCGTATCTGGAAGCGGGCAGCTACGAGCACCACCTGCATCGCATGCGTCGCCTGTATCGCGAACAGGTCGGACGCCTGCGCCAATTGGTGGCCGAACACTTCCCGGCCGGCACCCGCGCCACTGAACCACAGGGCGGCTTCCTGCTGTGGCTGGAACTGCCGGGCATCGATACGCGCGAACTGTTCGAGCGTGCGCTGCAGGAGGACATCGTGTTCATGCCTGGCCAGGTGTATTCACGTGGCGCGCGGTATCGCCATTGCCTGCGGCTGTCGTGCTGCCAGACGCTGGATGCGCGCTTCATTGGCGCGGTGGAGCGGCTGGGCGCGATCGCGAGGGAGCTGGCAGTGCGCTGATTGATCGGTAGCGTCGACTGTTAGTCGACTGCACTTCACCGCATGCCCGAAAATCCCGCGCTACGCGCGGGAGTCGACTGACAGTCGACTCTACCCTCTCCGGCATCGATTTCGCGTTTCAGCACATCAGGCGTCGAACAGATGCACGCTCAGCGCCTCACCGCTGGCCCCCGGCAGGTGCGGCAGCCGCCCCCAGCACGGCATCGGCAGGCGCTGCTGCAGCGTGGCGAAGTTTTCGTCCTGGCGCTGCATGGCCGGGTCGATGTGGTTGCCGATCCAGCCCAGGCATTCCACGCCACTGGCCTGCAGTGATTGCGCGGTCAGCCGCGCATGGTTCACGCAGCCCAGCCGCATGCCCACCACCAGCAGCACCGGCAGCTGCAGCGCGCGCACCAGGTCGAGCTGGTCCAGCGAAGCCGAGACCGGCGCCAGCCAGCCGCCCACACCCTCCACCACCACGATGTCAGCCTGTGCACGCAGGCGCTCGAACGCGGCGATGATCGGCGCCAGTTCCACCTGCACGCCGTCCTCGGCAGCAGCAAGTTCCGGTGCCAGTGGTTGCCGCAGCGCATACGGATTCAGGTCGGTGTAGTCCGGCACCGGCCAGCTGGCCGCCTGCAGCGCCAGCGCGTCCTCGTTGCGCAGGCCCTGCCCCCGGTCCTCGCTGCCACTGGCCACCGGCTTCATGCCCACAGCGCGCAGGCCGCGCCGGCGCAGCGCATGCAGCAATGCGGTGCTGGCCGCGGTCTTGCCGATCTCGGTATCGGTGCCGGTAACGAACAGGGCCGGCGGCAACGGGGTGGGCAACGGCATCGAGGGCTCCAACGGGGCAACAGTACGTGCATTATCACCGGCCCGGCGCGCTTGCTAGACTGCGGGCATGTTCGCCAATGCCTCGCTCACCGGCAGCAAGCCGGAACAATACGCCCAGCTGCTGGAACAGGCCCGTGGCCTGGTCTACGGCGAGTCCGACCGCATCGCCAACGCGGCCAACCTCTCTGCGCTGGTCTATCACGCCCTGCCCGACCTGAACTGGGTGGGCTTCTATCTGTACGACGGCAAGGAACTGGTGGTCGGCCCGTTCCAGGGCCTGCCGGCCTGCGTGCGCATTCCGCTGGACAAGGGCGTGTGTGGCGCCGCTGCCAGCCAGCGCGTGACCCAGCGCGTGGAGGACGTCGACGCCTTCCCCGGCCATATCGCCTGCGATTCGGCCTCGCGTTCGGAACTGGTGGTGCCGCTGCTGCGCGGCGATGAACTGATCGGCGTGTTCGACATCGACAGCCCGAAGGTCGGCCGCTTCGACGCAGAGGATCAGTCCGGCCTGGAAGCCATCGCCCGCGTGTTCGTCGAGGCGTTGGGATGAGCGCACCGAAGCTGCGCAACATCGGCCCGAAAAGTGCGGCGTGGCTGCGCCAGGTCGGCCTGCGCAGCCGCGACGACCTGGTCGCGATCGGAGCCGTCGGCGCCTTCGTCAAGGTCAAGCGCGCCGGCTTCAAGCCCAGCCTGAACCTGCTGTACTCGCTGGAAGGCGCGTTGCTGGACTGCCATTGGCAGGAGCTGAGCGAGCCACAGCGCGAGGCACTGGTGCAGGATTACGAAGCGCGCATCGCTGCGCATCCGCTGAAGGCAGCCGGCCCGGCCTCGGGCCCGGTGCATGAGCAGCGCTTCGATGCCGATGATGACGCTGAAGACAGCGTTGCCGAGGGTGCGGACGAGGATTGAGGGCTCCGCGCACGCGCTCGCCGGGCTGGGAATGCCGGCCAGCGGCCGGCACTACCACGGCGATGCGCGATCAGTAGCGCCGGGCCATGCCCGGCGAGCGCGCTCAGGGCTGCTGCAGTTCCAGCAGCTCACCCACCAGCCCGGCCTCGCCACGCTCCAGCCACACCCGCAGGCGGGTGCCGTGGTCGATACGCAGGGCCCAGCAGAGCGACATCGGCAGGCCGCAGACCTGCGACAGCACCATGCGCAACGGGCCACCGTGGCTGACCACCAGCGTCGGTACCGGGTCATCATCATCAAGCAGGCGATCCAGCGCGCGCGCGATGCGCCGCTCGAAATGTCCCCAGCTCTCGCCGTTCGGCGGCGGGAACGCATGCGGATCGGCGTGGAAGGCGGCCAGCGCATCTTCCGGCAGGTCGAACAGCGATTGCCCGTCCCAGTCGCCAAAATCCAGCTCTTCCCATTCCTCGTCCGCTTCGACGTCCAGCCCGCGCGGGGTGGCCAGCGCCATGGCCGTATGCAGCGAACGCAGCCGCGGCGAACTGATCACCCGCTCCCAGCACTGCCCGGCATAGGCCTCGACCAGCTCCTGCGGCAGGCCGGCCAGCTGCGGTGGGTCGCTGCGGCCATCAAGGTATTCATCACGGCCGTTGCCGGCATGGCGGACCAGGTCGAGGATCATGCGCGCGTCCCGGACGGGCAACGCAGGTACAGCGGAAAACGGGCGGACATCGGCAACGGCACCACGGGATCGAGCAACCATTCTAAAGGCACAGCAAAGGCAGCCGCGCAGGCGCGACGCAACGGGACTGCCTGCGATGCCGTAGACTGCGCCCACTTCCAGGTGACCTGCGGCCGTGGCCGGCAGGTTGAAACGGGAAGCCGGTGACGCGTGATTCCACGCCAGGCCGGCGCTGCCCCCGCAACGGTAAGCACGTCAGTTCCAGGCAACACCGCCACTGTGCCGCAGGCATGGGAAGGCGCCTGGACGGTGGCCTCGCGCCACCCGGCGGCGAGCCCGGAGACCGGCCCGGAAGCCTCAGGTCGCGATGCGGTGGGCATGGCGCTGGATGACCGTGGCGTGCGCTGCGGCATCGGCGCGTGCCTGCCTTCGCGGCTCCTCCCCTTCGCCACGCGGGCGTGCGTGGCACCTGGAGTCCCCCATGAAGCTGCAGTCCCGAATGCTGTCCCTGGCCGTGCTGGCCGCCCTGCCCGCGCTGGCACAGGCCAACGAGGACACCACCGCGCTCGACCAGATCCTGGTCACCGCCACCCGCACCCCGATCGCCCTGCAGGACAGCATCGCGCCGGCACAGGTGATCGACCGCGCGCAGATCGAATCCAGCCAGGCCACCTCGCTGCAGGAACTGCTGCGCGGGCGTGCCGGCATCAACCTGACCAATGCCGGCGGCCTCGGCAAGCAGAGCTCGCTGTTCCTGCGCGGTACCAATTCCGGCCACACCGTGGTGCTGGTGGATGGCGTGCGCATCAACAGCGCCGACCTCGGCCTGGCCATGTACCAGGACCTGCCGCTGGCGCAGATCGAACGCGTGGAAATCGTGCGCGGCCCGCAGTCGAGCCTGTACGGCGCCGACGCCATCGGTGGCGTGATCCAGATCTTCACCCGCCGCAACCAGGGTGACTTCGCCCCGCACTTCCAGCTTGGCGGTGGCAGCAACGGCCTGCGCGAAGCCAGCGGCGGCATCGGCGGTGGCACCGAGCGCGGCTGGTTCGGTGCGGATATCGCCTACCAGCATTCCGATGGCATCGATGCCTGCCGCGGCTCGGCCACGCTGTTCACCGGCTGCTTCGCCGACGAGCCCGATCGTGACGGCTACCGCAACCTGTCCAAGAGCCTGCGCGGTGGCTACACCTTCAACGACCAGTGGAACGTGGAAGGCAGCGCACTGCGCGCCGACGGCAAGAACCATTACGACGGTTACTACAACTATTCGGAAACCCGCCAGCAGGTGCTGGCTGGCAAGGTGCGCTACACGCCGTCCGAGCGCCTGGCATTCACCGCCAACGTCGGCCGCAGTGACAACGAGTCGGACAACTTCGGCGACTTCGGTGCACGTGGCAGCGCACAGACCCACCGCGACAGCGCCTCGCTGCAGGGTGACTTCGGCGTGGCCGAGGGCCAGCTGCTGAGTGCCGGCGTGGACTGGAGCGAAGACAATCTGGACGGCAGCAGCGCGGGGTACCTTGTCGACAGCCGCCGCAACACCGGCGTGTTCGTGCAGTACCAGGGTCGCTTCGGCCGCCACCAGCTGCAGGCCAGCGCACGCAACGACGACAACCAGCAGTTCGGCAACCACGCTACCGGCAGCGTTGGCTGGGCGATGGAACTGGGCCACGGCCTGCGCGTCAACGCCAGCTATGGCACGGCGTTCAAGGCACCGACCTTCAGCGATCTGTACGACCCGTGGAGCGGCGTGCCGACGTTGAAGCCGGAGAAGTCCAAGAGCGCCAACCTCGGCGTTTCGCAGCAGGGCCAGGGCTGGCACTGGGGCCTGGACGTGTATGAAACCCGCATCGATGACCTGATCACCTACGATGCGGCGACTTTCAAGATGCAGCAGGTGGAGAAGGCCCGCATCCGCGGTGCCGAACTGACCGGTGGCATGCTGCTGGCCGGCTTCGACATCAACGCCCAACTTAGCTACACCGACCCGCGCAACCGCACCGGCGGCAGCACCCAGTTCGACAACTGGCTGCCACGCCGCGCGCAGCAGACCGCGCGCCTGGACATCGACCGCCGCTTCGGCGACTTCCGCGCAGGCCTGACCGTGCAGGGTGCCAGCAAGCGCTACGACGATGCCGCCAACACGGTGAAGGTGGGAGGTTACGGCACGCTGGATCTGCGCGCCGAGTACGCGCTGACGCCGTCGTGGTCGCTGCTGGCACGTGCCGCCAATGTGTTCGACCGCAACTACGAGACCGTGGCGTGGTTCAACCAGCCCGGCCGTGAGTACCAGTTGAGCGTGCGTTACCAGCCGAAATGAGGAAACGCGCCGGGCATTCCCGGCGCTTTTTCCATCGACGCGTGGCGTCGATCTACCGCTACACCGGAATACCGGCGGCCAACCCCGGCAGTTCACGCAGGTCGTCGATCACCGCCACCGCATGCGCGGTGGTCAGGTCCAGGCCGCGCGGATAGCCGTAGCGCACCAGTGCGATCGGCATGCCGGCATCTTCGGCGGCGCGGTAGTCGGTCAACGAATCACCCACCATCAGGCAGGACTCCGCCGGCAGCCCGAAATGCGCGGCGATGTGCCGCAGTGGCTCACCGCTGGGCTTGCGCTGCGCCAGCGAGTCGCCGCCCAGCACCAGCGCGAACGCATCACCGATGCCCAGGTGCTGCAGCAGTGGCGGCACCAGTGCTTCGGGCTTGTTGGTGCAGATCGCCAGCGGCACGTTGCGCGCACGCAGTTGCGCCAGCGCTTCGGCCACACCATCGAACAGGCGCGGGCTGCGCAGCAGGCACTCACGGTAGTGCACCATGAACACCGGCATCACCTCGGCCAGGTCCACCTCGCGGCCGGCGGCCTGCACCGCCTGTTCGACCAGACGACGCACACCGTCGCCGATCCAGCCCAGCACGGTGGCTTCCGGCACGCGTGCCACACCGATGTCCTCCAGCGTGCGGTTCAGCGCTTCGGCAATATCGGCAGCGCTGTCGACCAGCGTGCCATCGAGGTCGAACACGACCAGCGGATACGGATACGACAAGGGACGGCACCTGCATGACGTGGGGCCGTCCATTGTACGCCGCGGTGTTTTGGGCCGGCCTGCCTCAACCGATCCGGCGCGCGCGCGTGGCCAGGAACGTGGGCAGGTAACGGTCGATCAGGAAGCGGGGCTGCGGCTGCCAGTCTTCCATGAAGCGATCGATGACGAAGCCGGCATCGAGCTGGCCACCGATCAGTTCGGTCAGGCTGTGGCCGAAGGTCAGCGCATCGCCCCGCGCCAGTTTCGCCTCGCGCTCGGACGGTGGCAGGTCTTCCAGATCCGAATAGGGAATGGCGTACTGCGGCCGGATCAGGCCCTGGGCATCCAGCTGCGGATCGCGCGCACCGACGAACAGCACCGGGTTGTAGAAGCTGGCCATCAGCATGCCGTCGCGCGCCAGCACGCGGCGGCATTCGGTCCACACCGGCCGGACGTCGGGCACGTACAGGTTGGAGATCGGGTGGAAGACCACATCGAAGCTGTCGTTGGCGAAGGCGTGCAGATCGCGCATGTCGCCCTGCACCGTGCGCAGGTGCAGTCCATCACGTGCCGCCACCCTGCGGTCCTGCTCGAGCTGGCCATCGGACAGATCGAACACGGTCACCTCCGCACCGGCCGCCGCCAGCACCGGTGCCTGCTGGCCACCGCCCGAGGCCAGGCACAGGATGCGGCGGCCGCGCACATCACCCAGCCAGTCCAGCGGCAGCGCGCGCGGGGTCAGGTGCACCTGCCAGCGGCCATCGCGCGCGGCGGCAATCGTTGAGCTTTCCACCGGGCGCGACCATTCGCGCACTTCGCTGGCCTGGCGGTCCCAGGCAGCACGGTTGTGGTCGATCAAGGCCTGTCCATGGTTCATGTGTTCTCCTTGCCCGGTGGGCGCCAATCCAGATCCTGGAAGGCCGGGCTGGCGAAACACTCGGCCAGGAAGTCCAGGAATCGCCGCATGATAGCGGGCTGCTGGCGCCGTGATGCGTACACGGCATGAATGCCGAGTTCGTCCAGACTGAACTCGGGCAACAACTCGATCAGCTCGCCACTACGCAGCAGCGGCGCCACCTGGTAGGTCGGCAGCATGGCGATGCCGGCACCGGCACGCACTGCTTCCAGCAACAGCGAGGCTTCGTTGGCGCTGATGTTGCCGCCCACCGCCACCGACAGCGAACGGCCATCGCGGTGCAGCTGCCACAGGCTCTTACCGACGTAGTGATGGGTCAGGCAGTTGTGCGCGGCCAGGTGTTCCGGTGCAGTCGGCGTACCGCGCGCCTGCAGGTAGGACGGCGTCGCGCACAGCACCGAGCGGCAGGTGGCCAGCCGCCGTGCAATCAGGCTGGGATCGATCTGGCGGGCGATGCGCACCGCAAGGTCCACCCGCTCTTCCACCAGGTTCACCATGCGGTCGACCAGCAGCAGTTCGATGCGCGCCGCCGGGTGGCGTGCGACGAAACCGGCCACCGCCCGCGCCAGGTGGCTCTGCCCGAACGACACGCTGGCGGTCACCCGCAGCGTGCCGTGCGGCTCGGGATCGTCGCTGGCCAACTCGCCCTGCAGTTCCTCGCCGATGGCCAGCATCTGCCGGAAGCGCGCCAGCGCCGCCTCGCCGGGGCCGGTCAGGCTGACCCGGCGCGTGGTCCGGTGCAGCAGGCGCGCGCCCAGCCAACCCTCGACCTCGGCCAGGTAGCGGGTGACCATCGCCCGCGACATGTCCAGCACCTCGGCGGCGGCGGTGAGGCTGCCGCGCTCGGCCACCTCGACGAATACGGTCATGGCGGTCAGTCGGTCCATATGCTCGATTCATGCAACAAACAAGCGCGTTATACGCTGTTTTTCGAGCGACTGCAGCGGCCTAGAGTGGCCCCGTTCCCACCCCACACCGCCCCACGGAGTCCTGCCATGAAGATCGCCCTCGTTGGTTCCACCGGCAACATCGGCCGCCAGATCGCCCGCCACGCGCTGGCCAACGGCCACGAACTCACCGTCATCGTGCGCAGCGCGCAGGACCTCCCGGCCGAACTGGCCGGCGCCCATCCGGTGATCGCCTCGCTGGATGACCAGGATGCCCTGGTCGCCGCCATCGCCGGCCACGACGTGCTGGCCAGTGCCTATGGCCCGCGTCCGGGCGATGACATCGGCCGCGTCGGCGAAGTGGCCGCGCAGCTGGCCGCCGCCGCCCGCAAGGCCGGTGTACCGCGCCTGGTGGTGGTGGGTGGCGCCGGCAGCCTGGAAGTCGCGCCGGGCGTGCAGCTGGTCGATACCCCCAACTTCCCGGAGGCCTACAAGCCGTACGCGCTGGCCCATCGTGAAGCCTTCAATCGCCTGCAGGCGGTGGACGACCTGGACTGGACCTTCTTCTCGCCGGCCGCCGAAATCGGCCCGGGCGAAGAGCGCGGCCAGTACCGCGTGCAGCCCAAGAGCTTCCTTGCCGACGCCAGCGGCCACAGTCGCATCAGCTACGCCGACTACGGCGCTGCGTTCGTCGCCGAGCTGGAAGCGCACCAGTACCCGAAGCAGATCATCACGGCAGCGTACTGATCGACGCCCGTGCCCTGTAGAGCCGAGCCCGCGCTCGGCTTTCCGTGAAAATGCAGCCGAGCATGGCTCGGCTCTACACAAGGAATTGCTCATGCGCACCGCTGCCCTGCTGCTTCCCCTCGCCCTGGCCGCCAGTTTCACCAGTGCTCCGCTGATGGCCGCATCGGCCACCGTCGCTCCGGCCGCCGCGACGAAATCCCAGCTGCACCTGCAGACCTTCCATCCCGGGCCACAGGCGATGTTCTCGGTGTCCTCGGTGCTGATCGAAGGCCGCCACGACGCGATCCTGGTCGACGCGCAGTTCGGCGCCAGCGACGCGCGCAAGCTGGTGGAGCTGATCCGCGCAAGTGGCAAGCAGCTGACCACGATCTACATCAGCCACGGCGATCCGGATTACTACTTCGGCCTGGCCACGCTGCAGGATGCGTTCCCGAAGGCGCGCATCGTCGCCACCGCGCAGACCGTTGCCCACATCCAGCAGACCCAGGCCGGCAAGCTGGCCTACTGGGGGCCAAAAATGGGTGCCGACGTGCCGGCACGCATCGTGGTGCCGCAGGTGCTGGATGGCGATGCCCTGCAGCTGGAAGGCCAGCGCCTGCCGCTGATCGGCCTGGATGGCCCGACCCCGGACCGCACGGTGCTGTGGGTGCCGTCGCTGCGCGCGATCGTCGGCGGCATTCCGGTGGTGGCCGGTGAACACGTGTGGATGGCCGATACGCAGACGCCGAAGTCGCATGCCGACTGGCTGCAGACCCTGCAGCGGCTGCAGGCGCTGAAGCCGAAGGTGGTGGTCCCGGGGCATTACGCGCCGGGTGCGGCGCTGGATACGAGTGCGCTGGCGTTCACGGCGGACTACATCCGCGCGTTCGATGCCGAGGCGGCCAAGGCCAAGGACAGTGCGGCGCTGGTGAAGGCGATGCAGGCGCGCTACCCGAAGCTGGCGGGCGTGGAGTCGCTGGAGTTGAGTGCGAAGGTGGCCAAGGGCGAGATGCAGTGGCCATGAGGTAGGGGGTCTTTTGCAGGGCTGCGCCCTGCACCTGCTCAATGCAACGGCAACAGCCGGAGCAACAGCAACAGCTGGCTATCCGTGGGATGGCGAGGTGGGTCCGGTTGCGGGGGACGCCGTAAACCCATCCCTGGGGGCTTGGCCGCGGCATCCATGCCGCGGACACCCCCGCAACCGGACCCACCCCGCCTTCGACGGTTCTCTGCGATCTGTCTGGATGGCATGTCTCCGCAACCTGTCTGGATGGAATGACCTGCTCTTGGTGGGTGTCGACCTTGGTCGACACGTAGATCGACGCCATGCGTGGATGAACGATCAGGGGGGATCGGTCTGGGTGTGCTCGAACAGTTCCCCCTGCACCACCGGCTCCTTTTCGCGGAAGCCACCCAGGCCGACGCCGACTAGGCGGTAACGCGTCTCGGCCGGCAGATCCACCCTCGCGCGCAGCGACAGGGCGATGTCACGCAGCTCCTCCATCGATTCCGGCGGGCGCTCCGGGGTGAAGCTGCGGGTGAGGATGCGGAACTGCGCGGTCTTCAGTTTCAGTACCACGGTGTGGCCGATGCGCTCGGTCTTGCGCGTGGCGTTCCAGGTCTTCCCGGCCAGCTGCACGATCGCCTCGGTCAGGTCTTCCAGCAGCAGGTCTTCGGCGAAGGTGTCCTCCGAGGAAATCGACTGCACCTGCTGGTCCGGCTCCACCGGCCGCTCGTCGATGCCGCGTGCGCGGTTGTACAGGCTGCGCCCGAAGCTGCCGAATGCTTCTTCCAGGTCGATCAGCGCCCACTGCCGCAGATCACCGCAGGTGACGATGCCGCGCGCAGCCAGCTTGCCTTCCATGACCTTGCCGACGCCGGGCACCCGGTTCACCGGCAGCGGTGCCAGGAACGCATCCACGCGCTGAGGCGGAATCACGAACTGGCCATCAGGCTTGCGCCAGTCCGAGGCGATCTTCGCCAGGAACTTGTTCGGCGCGATCCCGGCTGAAGCAGTCAGGTTCGTTTCCTCGCGGATCTGCGCGCGGATGGTGCGGGCGATGTCGGTGGCCAGTTCGATGCCACTCTTCGGCTCGGTCACGTCCAGGTAGGCCTCGTCCAGCGACAACGGCTCGACCAGGTCGGTATGGCGGAGGAAGATCGCGCGTACCTGCTGTGACACCGCCTTGTAACGCGTGAAGTCCGGCGGCACGAAGATCGCATCCGGGCACAGGCGCTCGGCACGCACGGCAGGCATCGCCGAACGCACGCCGAACACGCGCGCCTCGTAGGACGCCGCACACACCACCGAGCGGGCACCACGCCATGCCACGACCACCGGCTTGCCGCGCAGTGACGGATCGTCGCGCTGCTCCACCGACGCGTAGAACGCGTCCATGTCAACGTGGATGATCTTGCGCAGTCGGGTCATGTCAGGTGGAAAAGGCGGGGGCGGGCCGGGCGGGCCACACGCCGAAGTATGGTCGTTGCACATCAACAGGATGCGCGTATTCCCTTGAAAACACTACGGTTGCGTACGGTTGAAATGTTTGATCGGCGCAGTTTCCACGGGCATTCTCCGGCACTTGTTTCCCTGTTCTTCGCTTCCAGGATTGTGCTTCATGACCCGTCTCCACGCGTTCAACCGCGAACAGCTGCTGGCCAGCGCACGCGGTGAACTGTTCGGCACCGCCGCCGGCCGTCTGCCCAACGACCCGATGCTGATGTTCGACCGCATCACCGAAATCCGCGAGGACGGCGGACCGCATGGCAAAGGCATGGTACGCGCCGAACTGGATATCCGCCCGGACCTGTGGTTCTTCGGCTGCCACTTCATCGGCGACCCGGTGATGCCCGGCTGCCTGGGCCTGGATGCCATGTGGCAGCTGACCGGCTTCTTCCTGACCTGGCTGGGCGCCCCCGGCAAGGGCCGCGCGCTGGGCTGTGGCGAGGTGAAGTTCACCGGCCAGGTGCTGCCGGAGGCCAAGCTCGTGCGCTACGAGATCGACATCAGCCGCGTCATCAACCGCAAGCTGGTGATGGCCCAGTCCGATGCCCGCATGTACGTGGATGACCGCGAAATCTACAGCGCGCGCGACCTGCGCGTCGGCCTGTTCACTGAAACCGGGAGCTTCTGATGCGTCGCGTCGTCATCACCGGCATGGGCATCACGTCCTGCCTCGGCAATGATCTGGATACTGTTTCGGCCGCGCTGCGAGAAGGGCGCTCCGGCATCACCGCACTGGCCGACCATGCCGAGGCCGGCCTGCGCAGCCAGATCGGCGGCCGCGTCGACCTCGACCTGGACGCGCTGATCGACCGCAAGCAGAAGCGCTTCATGAGCGATGCGGCGGCCTTCGCCTATCTGGCCATGCGCGATGCCATCGCCGATGCCGGGCTCAGCGCCGAGCAGGTCAGCAGCCTGCGCACCGGCCTGATCGCCGGTTCCGGTGGCGGCTCCAGCGAATGGCAGATCGGCGCGGTCGATCTGCTGCGCGAGCGTGGCGTGCGCAAGGTCGGCCCGTACATGGTGCCGCGCACGATGTGCTCGACCGTCTCGGCCTGCCTGGCCACGGCCTACCAGATCAAGGGCGTCAGCTACTCGCTGTCGGCCGCCTGCGCGACGTCAGCGCACTGCATCGGCGCCGCAGCGGACATGATCCGCCATGGCGCGCAGGACATCATGTTCGCCGGTGGCGGTGAAGACCTGCACTGGTCGATGAGCGTGATGTTCGACGCGATGGGCGCACTGTCGACCAGCTTCAACGAGACCCCGGCCAGCGCTTCGCGTCCGTACGACAAGGACCGCGACGGCTTCGTCATCGCCGGTGGCGGCGGCATGCTGGTGCTGGAAGACTACGACCACGCCGTAGCCCGCGGCGCGCACATCCATGCCGAGCTGATCGGCTATGGCGTCACCTCCGACGGTGCCGACATGGTTGCTCCGTCCGGTGAAGGCGCGGTGCGCTGCATGAAGATGGCGCTGCAGGGCGTCGATCGCCCGCTGGACTACCTCAACACCCACGGCACCTCGACACCGCTGGGCGATGTCACCGAGCTCAACGCGATCCGCGAAGTGTTCGGCGACGCGGTACCGCCGCTGTCGTCGACCAAGGCACTGTCCGGCCACTCGCTGGGCGCGGCCAGCGTGCATGAGGCGATCTACTGCCTGCTGATGATGCGCGACGGCTTCGTCGCCGGTTCGGCCAACATCGGCGAGCTGGACCCGAAGGTGGAGAGCTTCCCGATCCTGCGCGAAAGCCGCGAGCAGCAGCTGGATACGGTGATGTCCAACAGCTTCGGCTTCGGTGGCACCAACGCCGCGCTGGTGTTCGGGCGGGTGTGATGGGGACAGGTGTGCCGACCAAGGTTGGCACCCACCAGGGCAGTAATGAGTGCCAACCTAGGTTGGCACCTACCCAAGGAAAGCGTGCCGACCAACGGTCGGCACCTACCGGTTATTTCGGCAACAACGGCAGCAGCAGCGCGTGCGCATCCACCAGCGAGCCGACAATGCGGTGGCCGAGGGCACGCAACTCTTCATCCGGATGCACCAGGTCGGGTACCTGGATCACGGTCATTCCGGCGGCCAGCGCCGCACGCGTACCGGCCGGAGAGTCTTCCAGCGCCAGGCACCGCTCAGGCGCCTGCCCCAGCCGCTGTGCCGCCAGCAGGTAGATGTCCGGCGCCGGCTTCGGCCGCGCCACGTCACCACTGGTGATCACCGCATCGAAGTACGGCAGCAGGCCGGCGGCGGCCAGCTTGCGGTTGGCGCGCGGCTGCCGCGTGGTGGTCGCCACCGCGCGCGGAACCGCATGCGCCTTCAGCAGTTCAAGCAGCTCCAGGATGCCCGGCCGCAAGGGCAGGCCGGTCTGCGTGCGTGCTTCATACAGCTCGTGGCAGCGCGCGGCCACCGCCTCGATCACGCTGTCCTCGATGCCCTGCGCACGCAGCAGCGCGTGCGTGTCGCGATCACCGAGGCCGACCATGCGCAGGAACACCGTTTCATCCAGGCCCAGTCCGAACTCGTCGGCGGCCTGGCTCCAGCAGGCCAGCGAGACCCGCTCGCTGTCGATCATCAGGCCGTCCATGTCGAAGATGACGGCATCGGGGAGGAACGGCAGCGCAGCGATGGTGGTCATGGAGCGAACAGCGTATCCAGATCGGTGGAAGTGAGCTGCCGCCATTGCCCTTCGTCCAGCCCCTGCAGGTCCAGCCCGCCAACGCGGCTGCGATGCAGGGCCTGCACGTGGTTGCCGGTGGCGGCGAACATGCGGCGTACCTGATGGTAGCGGCCTTCGTGCAGCACCAGGCGCGCGCGACGCGCATCCAGCACCTCCAGTTCAGCCGGCAGCAGGGGCGTCTTCTCGGACTCCAGCATCAGCGTGCCGCTGGCGAACAGCGCGACCTCGTCGCCGCGCAGGTCGTCGCTCAGCTCCACCTCGTAGACCTTGGGCAGCTTCGACTTCGGCGAGATGATCCGGTGCAGCAGGCCACCGTCGTCGGTCAGCAGCAGCAGGCCACTGGTCTCGCGGTCGAGGCGGCCGACCGTGGACAGCACCGGATCGCGGTCGCGGAAACGCGGCGGCAGCAAATCGTAGATCAGGCGGCCGGTGTCCTTGGTCGAGCAGGTGTAGCCGGCCGGCTTGTGCAGCGCGATCGACAACCCGGCCGGCGGGTCCAGCGGCTCGCCGTCAACGCGGATGGCCTCGTGCGGCACCTGGTCGTCGGCGTACAGTACCTCGCCGTCAGCGTCGGTGACGCGTCCCTCGCGGAACATCCACTGCACCTGCTTGCGGCTGCCGTAGCCCAGGTTGGCGATGTGCTTGACCAGCTTCATCGGCCCTTGCCCTTCACTGCTTCGACCAGCTTGAAGCCATCGCGCTCGGCGACCACGCGCACCGCGCCGAAGCTGTCGTTGAGGGTGTGCTCGTACG
This sequence comes from Stenotrophomonas sp. 59, assembly GCF_030291095.1. Lineage (NCBI taxonomy): Bacteria > Pseudomonadati > Pseudomonadota > Gammaproteobacteria > Lysobacterales > Lysobacteraceae > Stenotrophomonas > Stenotrophomonas sp. 59. Next base: position 530,439 of record NZ_CP127408.1, on the reverse strand, counting down.
GCAGATGGCGGTTGGCCACCACGTACAGGCGCCCGCCCGGGCGCAGCGCCTGCGCGGCCACGGCGATGAAGCGCTGGCCGATGTCCGGGCGATCGGCACGCGACGGCGTATGGAACGGCGGATTGCTGATGATGACGTCGTAGCCCGGCTCGATGCCGGCGGTGACGTCCTGCCACAGGAAGCGCAGCGGCAGCGGGCGCGGCGGCGGCGCCAGGTTCAGCTCGGCGAGCGCCAACGCGCGCCGCTCGGCCTCGTACAGGTCCAGCGCGGTGATCTTCGGGCAACGCTCCAGCAGCTCGCGCGACAGGTAGCCGTAGCCCGCGCCGAGGTCGGCTGCACGCCCGGCCAGGTCGGCCGGCAGATGCTCGGCCAGCAGCGCCGACGCCGGATCGATGCGGTCCCAGGCGAACACGCCCGGGCGGCTGAGGAAACGGCCCCCGACAATCGGGCGCACCGCATCCAGCGCCGACCAGCGCTTGGCCAGGTCGGCATCGTGCTGGCCCTGCAGCGGGGCGGTCCAGTACACGCGGCAATGGTTCTTGGTCAGGCTGCCACCGAGGCCGGCCAACTGCTTGAGGTCGCCCTCGCCCGAGCGCGCGCCTTCGTTGTTGGACTGGCAGGCGACGATGCGACCGCCGTCGGCGACCAGCGCCAGCGCGCGGGCGAACAGTGCACGGGCTTCTTCGCGCTGGCGCGGCGGCAGCACCAGCACCAGCGGGTAGCGGCCCTTGCCCGCGGCATCGTCCAGCTGGCCGCTGACGGTCCAGCCCGCAGCCTGCTGCAGCGGCTGCGCGAACGGGGCAAAACTCTGCTCGCAGTGCACCTCGCGGTTGCCAGCGGCCTCGCGCAACGGCCAGCCGTCGCGGGCACGCAGGAAGGCCACCGGACCCTCCGGCCAGCGCAGGGCACCTTGGGAGAACGGCAGGAACAGGGTCTGCAGGGGGGCGTCGTCGCTGGAGGCCATCGGCGCGGGTACTTCAAGCGTGAGGGCCGTCCATTGTACCGGCTTGGCCGGGCCGGCCCCGCCAGGCCGCTTTGCGAAACCCGAACGGGGCCTTGATCCGCCAGCAACATTGGAACGTTCAGGGTAGAGGCTCCCCCGGAAACCCAGGAGAACCTGCATGCGAGCCTTGTTCGTCGGTGGCGTGGTCGACAACAGTGAAATGGACCTGGAAGGCAGCCATCCGCCCGTGCACTACCCCGAGGATACCGGCGGCGGCCACTCACGCTACCGGCTGCACCAGGTCGGCCATGGCGCCGACGGCAGCGTGGCCTACGCGGTGTATGGTGCGCCGGACCTGGCCGACGACGAGGTGGCGCGGGTCGCGGAGGAACGGGCCTATGCGCGGCGGTTCGAGGCGACGCCGACGTTGTTCGAGCATTGAGCGTGATGGATCGGCGTGCGGTCGCCGGGCGTGGCCCGGCGCTACCGGATTACGCGATCCTGGGCGGCAACCTGCGGATGCTGGCGATCTCGTCCAGCCAGACATGGTGCTGCTGCACCGGCGTGTCGTAGTCGTCCAGCCTCAGCTGGCCGTTGCTGCCTTCATCGCCGGCGTCGTTGCGGTACTGCTGCACGGTCGGCTTCACCGCCACCGTGCCGAGCAGGCGCCGGCCATCGTGCAGGGTCAGTTCCACCTGCGTTTCGCCTTCCAGCTGCGGCAGCAGGGCTTCCAGGCGCGCGATCTGCGCCGGGCCGGTATGGATGCGGGGAGCTATGCGGGACATCGGCGACCTCCTGCCTGCAGGGTCGCCGATCGGCCGTGAATGCTCAGTGCAGCGCGCTGTCGGCGCGCGGTACCTGCACCTTGCGCACGGCGGACACCAGCTGCGCCACCGAGTACGGCTTGGCGACATGCTCCTGGAAGCCCGACGCCAACGCACGGCGGCGGTCATCGGCACGCGCCAGCGCGGTCACCGCCACCGCAGGCAACATCGCGGCATCCACGCCCATGTCCTCGCGCAGCGTGCGCACCAGCCCGTAGCCATCCATGCCCGGCATGCCGATGTCGGTCAGCATCACGTGGTACTGCAGATGGCCGGTGTCGGCCAGCAGTGCCAGCGCCTCGCCGGCCGAACTGGCCGCCGATACGCTGGCGCCCTGCTCTTCCAGCATGCGCCGCAGGTATTCCAGCACCTCCGGCTGGTCTTCCACCGCCAGCACATGCATGCCCCGCAGCGGATACGGCTCGACGATCACCGGCTCCAGGATCGGCCCGCTGATGACTTCGCGCAGCGGCCGGCGCTCGGCATCCGGCAGGTGCTGGGGCAGGCGCACGGTGAACGTGGCGCCGTGGCCATGGCCTTCGCTGGCGGCGGCAACGGTGCCGCCGTGCAGTTCGACCAGCTGCTGCACGATCGCCAGGCCCAGGCCGAGGCCGCCATGGCGGCGCGTGGTGGTGCCATCGGCCTGGCGGAAGCGGCTGAACAGGTGGTTGAGGAACTCCGGTGCGATGCCATCACCGGTATCGCGCACCGTAATCACCCAGTGGTTGCCGTCGGCCTGCAGCTGCACGTCGATGCGGCCTTCGGCCGGGGTGAACTTGATTGCGTTCGACAGCAGGTTCCAGAACACCTGCTGCAGGCGGGTGGCATCGCCGAGCACGGGGCTTGGCTGCTCGGGCAACTGCAGGTGCACGTCCAGCGCCTTGCCCTCGGCCACCAGTTCCTGCGCACCGATGGCTTCGCCAAGCAGCGTGCGCAGGTCCAGCACTTCCACCTCCAGCTGTACCTTGCCCAGCAGCATGCTGCTGAGGTCGAGCATGTCCGAGATCAGCCGCTTCTGCGCGCCGGCGCTGTTGGCGATCACGTTCAGGCCCTTGTACAGCGGGCTGGTGTTGTCCACCCGCTGCAGCAGCAGTTCGCTCCAACCGAGGATGGTGGTCAGCGGCGTGCGCAGCTCGTGCGACAGCGTGGCCAGGAATTCGTCCTTCAGCCGCGCCATGTTCTCGGCGGCACTGCGTGCGGCGCGCTCGGACTGCAGCAGTTCCTCGCGTGCCAGTTCGATCTCGCGGCGCTCGGTCACGTCCGGACTGCTGCCGGCCAGGCCGATGAAGCGGCCCATGCGCGAGAAGCGCGGGCGCGCGTTCATCTCCAGCCAGCGCCACTGGCCATCGGCGCGCCGCGCGCGTACCAGCGCATGCATCGAACGCTGCGCCTTCAGTGCTTCCTGCAGCTCGTACTCGAATACGGACGCATCGTCCGGGTGCACCAGGCCGCGCCAGACATCCTCCGGAACGCGGGTTTCGTCGCCACCGAAGAACTCGCTGAAGGCGCTGTTGACGAAGCGGGCGTGGCCGCGCTCGTCGAGCACCCATACCGGCATCGGCAGGCCATCGGCCAGTGCGCTGAAGCGGGCTTCGCTTTCGCCCAGCTCCACTTCCATCTGCTTGCGCGCGGTGATGTCGAAGAACAGGATGCCGACCTTGTCTTCTCCCGGCCGTCCCACGCGCACCGCGTCAACCGCGAACGAGCGGCCCAGCGCACGCGCTTCCATTTCGAACTGCGCCGGCCGGCCGCTGCGTGCGACCTCGCCGTAGATGCGGAACCAGTCCTGCTCGTGGTGCGGCTCCAGCGCCGTCATGCGCTGCCCCCGGGCATCCTTCAGGCCGGTATGGCGCTCGAACGCGTCGTTGACCTCGATGAAACGGTAGTCCACCGCGCGGTCACCCTCGAACAGCACCTGGATCACGCAGAAACCGGCGTTGATGCGCTCAAGCACGCCATGATGCAGGTCGGGTTCGGGCGCCGGCACCATCATCGGTGGGCGCTCCACTAGGGGCGGCAGTGTGGACAAGGGCGTCTGGACGGGCCGGATTGGAGGCACAGCATCTTCCAGAGAGCGTATTCACAGCGTCAAGCGCCGTCAGTCAGGGTTGACGACGATGAATTGGCGGCAACCGCTCTTGCGCATGACGCATTCGGCCATTGCCGTTGCCCGGGAGCGGGATCACACTCGATCCGTGAACACTATCGCCCCCCTCAGGGGATGCAGGAGACCGTCATGAACCGCTCACTTGCTACCGCCCTTCTGCTGGCCGGTGCCCTCCTGGCAGGCGGCGCCAATGCTGCGCCACGCGCGGTGACCGATCCGGAAGCCCCGCGCGCGCTGCAGGCCGATGGCCCGGTCAGCGTGAAGTGGGACGATCCGGCCAAATTCACCGAGATCCGCCAGAGCAGCAACCGCTTCGAGGCCGAACGCGGCGACTGGGTCCAGCAGCTGGCGCGCTACGTGCAGACCACCGCCGCCAAACCATTGCAACCGGGGCAGACCCTGGATGTGACCCTGGTCGACATCAAGCGAGCCGGTGACTACGAGCCGTGGCATGGCCCGCGCGGGCGCGACATCCGCATCATGCGCGACATCTACCCACCGCGGATCACCCTGCAGTACACGTTGAAGGACGCCAGCGGCCGCATCGTCAGTGAAGGTGACGCACGCCTGAGTGATACCGGCTACCTGCACAACGTTGGGCTGAAGAGCGAAAGTGATCCGCTGCGCTACGAGAAGCGCCTGATCGATGACTGGGTCAAGCGCCAGCTGGCCAGCCAGGCGACCGCCGCGCGGTAGGCCGATCGGTAGGTGTCGACCTTGGTCGACACGCATTCACGGCGCCGACCAAGGTCGGCGGCTACCAGAGCCGAGCGCGGCGACCAGCGCCAGGCGACTGCCGCGCGGTAGGCCCATCGGTAGGTGTCGACCTTGGTCGACACGCATTCACGGCGCCGACCAAGGTCGGCAGCTACCAGAGCCGAGCGCGGCGACCAGCGCCAGGCGACCGCCGCGCGGTAGGCCCATCGGTAGGTGTCGACCTTGGTCGACACGCATTCACGGCGCCGACCAAGGTCGGCGGCTACCAGAGCCGAGCCTGGGCTCGGCTCTACACGTACACCTTGGCCACGCGCTTGACCGCGCAGGGCAGCTGGTAAGCACTCACGCCACAGCGCGGTGCCAGCTCGGACAGCGTCGGTGCACTGCCCCACAGCTCCACCACGCTGCCGATACCGGCCTGCGGATGCGCGGTCAGGTCCACGGTCAGCATGTCCATCGACACGCGGCCGATCAGCGCACCGGGCTGGCCGTCGATCAGCACGGGCGTGCCGTTTGGCGCGAACTGCGGGTAACCATCGGCGTAACCCAGCGCGACCACGCCAACGCGCGTGCGTGCCTTCGAGACAAAGCGGGCGCCATAGCCGACCGGCTCACCCGCCTCGATCCAACGCTCGGCGATCACCTTGGACTGCATCGTCATCACCGGGCGCAGGCGCGCGGTGATCTCCGAAGCATCCGGCAGCGGGTTGGCGCCGTACAGCATCAGGCCCGGGCGTACCCAGTCACTGCGTACATCCGGCCAGCCCAGCAGCGCCGGCGAATTGCACACGCTGGTCTCGCCGTCCAGGCCGTCGATGGCCCGCGCGAAGGTCGCGGCCTGTTCGTGGGTGCGCTCGCTGTCCAGCTCGTCGGCACGTGCCAGGTGGGTCATCAGCACGATGCGCTCGACCTGCGGCAGCGCAGACAGGCGCGCGTGCGCCGCGCGGAAGCTGTCCACGTCCAGGCCGAGGCGATGCATGCCGCTGTCCAGCTTCAGCCACACCGTCAGCGGGCGCGGGCTGTCGAAGGCGGCGACGGCCTCCAGCTGCCACGGCGAACCAACGGCGAACCAGAAATCATGCTCGGCCACCAGCGTCATGTCGCTGGGTTCGAAGATGCCTTCCAGCAGCAGGATCGGCGCGCGGATGCCGGCCTGGCGCAGTTCCAGCGCTTCTTCGATGGTGGCCACGCCGAAGCCATCGGCCTCGTCTTCCAGCGCCTGTGCACAGCGCACCGCGCCATGGCCATAGGCATCGGCCTTGATGATCGCCAGGGCCTTGCCACCGCCCAGTTCACGGGCGAGCCGGTAGTTGCTGCGCAGAGCGCCCAGATCGATCAGCGCGCGGGCAGGACGCATGTGCGGTTCTCGTGTTGCGGCGCGTGACCGTACTGGCCGTAGCGGAAAATATCCAGACCTTCGGTGCTGATCTGCGGCTGGCGCGCGCTCATCAGGTCGGCCAGGTAGCGGCCCGAGCCGCAGGCCATGGTCCAGCCCAGCGTACCGTGGCCGGTGTTGAGGTACAGGTTGCGGAACGGCGTGGCGCCGATCACCGGCGTGCCGTCCGGCGTGGCCGGGCGCAGGCCGGTCCAGAACTGCGCGCGCGACAGGTCGCCGCCCTTCGGGTACAAGTCGCTGACCACCAGTTCCAGGGTCTCGCGGCGGCGCTGCGACAGCGACAGGTCGAAGCCGGCCACTTCGGCCATGCCACCGACGCGGATGCGGTCGTCGAAGCGGGTCACCGCCACCTTGTAGCTTTCATCGAGGATGGTCGAGGTCGGTGCCATCGCCGGGTCGGTGATCGGCAGGGTCAGCGAATAGCCCTTCAGCGGGTACACCGGCAGGCGCATGCCCAGCGGTGCGACCAGCGCCGGCGAATAGCTGCCGAGCGCAACCACGAAGCGGTCGGCGGTTTCCAGCTTGCCGTCGATGCGCACGCCGGTGATGCGGTCGCCGTCGAACTCCAGGCCGGTGATGTCCTGGTCGAAACGGAACTCGACGCCGGCGTCCACGCACATCTGCGCCAGGCGGCGGGTGAACAGCTGGCAGTCACCGGTCTGGTCACGCGGCAGGCGCAGCGCGCCGACCAGGCCATCAACGTGGGCCAGGGCCGGTTCGGCCTGGATGATGCCGGCACGGTCCAGAACCTCGTACGGCACGCCGTACTGGGCCAGGATCTCGATGTCCTGCGCCGAGGCATCCAGCTGCTGCTGGGTGCGGAACAACTGGGTCGTGCCCAGGTCGCGGCCTTCGAATTCGATGCCGATCTGCGCGCGCAGTTCATTCAGGCAGTCGCGGCTGTACTCGGACATGCGCACCATGCGCGCCTTGTTGATCGCGTAGCGCTCGTGGGTGCAGTTGCGCAGCATCTGCCACAGCCAGCGGTACTGGGCCAGGTCCATACCCGGGCGGATCGCCAGCGGCGCGTGCTTCTCGAACAGCCAGCCGATCGCCTTCTTCGGCACGCCCGGCGCCGCCCACGGCGAGGTATAGCCGAACGACAGCTGGCCGGCATTGGCGAAGCTGGTCTCCAGCGCCGGGCCGGGCTGGCGGTCGATGACCGTGACTTCAAACCCGGCCTGTCGCAGGTACCAGGCACTGGTGGTGCCGATCACGCCGCTGCCGAGAACTAGGACTCGCATGGGACTTCTCCAACCCGATCATTCCCTGCACTGGAGCGTGCCGGGACCACAATTGGGGAAGTATAGACAGCCGATACCAGTTGATTTGCCTGATTTGCGATAGACCGGCAGGATGTTCTCCTGCAATTCATTCCCCAAGGTTGACGGCCATGGCCACCCGTACCCGCGAACTGGACAAGATCGACCGCAAGATCCTGCGCATCCTGCAGGCCGAAGGCCGCATCTCCTTCACCGAACTGGGTGAGCGGGTCGGCCTGTCCACCACCCCATGCACCGAGCGCGTACGCCGGCTGGAGCGCGAGGGGGTGATCACCGGTTACCACGCCCACCTGGACCCTGCGGCGGTGAAGGCCAGCCTGCTGGTGTTCGTGGAGATCAGCCTGGCCTACAAGTCCGGCGACATCTTCGAGGAATTCCGGCGCGCGGCCCTGAAGCTGCCCAACGTGCTGGAGTGCCACCTGGTGTCGGGCGACTTCGATTACCTGCTGAAGGCGCGGATCAGCGAGATGGCCTCCTACCGCAAGCTGCTCGGCAGCACGTTGCTGACGCTGCCGCACGTACGTGAGTCGAAGAGCTACATCGTGATGGAAGAGGTGAAGGAAACGCTCAGCCTGCCAATTCCGGACTGAGGCCGCTGCGGGGGTGGGGTCAGAGCCCGCTGTGCGGGATCCGACCCCGATCAGGAATCGGCAAGGGGGTCGGATCCCGTGCAACGGGCTCTGACCCCGACCATGGCGACCGTCAGCGCTGCTGCGGATGCTTCTGCGAGCGCTGCTCCTGCTGCCTGCCGCCCTTGTGCGACTGCTGCGGCTCCATCTGTTGCTGCTGTTGCTGCTGTTGCGGGTTGCGGCCCTGCGGTTCCTTGCCGGGATGACGGTTCTGCTGGTTTTTCATGATCGCGATCCAGTGGACGAAGGACATGCGGCGGCGGAATGCCGGCGCAGGGCCACGTTGGTCCCGGAACGGTTAATCGCAGGCGAAAAAGCAGTGATCGGCAGGATGTTGTTTTCGGAGGTTCAGCTGCGCCGCCGGGCGTAGCGCGGCCTTACCGGATCTGCTGGCCGTCGCCCTGCGGCACGCTGTCGAGATAGCGCCCGGTGCGCGAATCGAACACGCGGTTGGGACCGGCCGGGCGCACGCCGGGAATGATGCGACCGTTGCGGTCATAGACCTTGTCGGCCGGCTTCGGTACCGGCGTCGGCGCGACCTGGGCCGGCCCCGTGGACTTGATCGGCTGCGCCGGCTGCGGCGAGGGCAGTACCTGCGGCTGCGGGCGCGCGGCCTGTGGCGGCGGTGCCACCGGGGTGGGCGCCACGGTGGTGCTGCTGCGGGTGGCGGTCGGATCGCCGGTCGGCACCTGGGCCAGCGCCAACGCAGGCAGCAGGGCGATAAGCAGCAGGGGAAGGGGCGATTTCATGGCACGCTCCGGCGTGGATCGTCTTCACCATGCGCCACCCCCTGTGTGCCGCCCATGAACGGCCATCACACTTGCAAGGTCGCGCCATCACCCCCACGTCTGCCTGCATCCACAGGCCATCGACCCCACGGAGCGCCGCCATGACTGCCTTCGATCTGACGCCCCCCACCGCCACCCAGACCGAGGCGCTGGTCGCCGGCCTCAGCAGCGAGGAGCGCCGCGTGCTGCTGCAGCACGGCACCGAAGCACCGTTCTGCGGGGTGTTCCTCGACAACAAGCGCGAGGGCGTCTACTGCTGCCGGTTGTGTGCACTGCCGCTGTTCCGCTCCAGTACCAAGTTCGATTCCGGCACTGGCTGGCCCAGCTTCTTTGCCCCGTTCGATCCGGCGCACGTGCGCGAGATCCGCGATACCAGCCACGGCATGGTGCGCACCGAGATCACCTGTGCGCGCTGCGGCAGCCATCTCGGCCACGTATTCCCGGACGGTCCGCCGCCCACCTACGAGCGCCACTGCCTGAACTCCGTCTCACTTTCGTTCACCGGCAATGGCGAGCCCTGGCCCGATCCACTGCAGCGTGGCGGTGCCGAGGCCAGCGTGGCGGGCTGAAATACCCCGCTGACCGATTTCACAGAATTCCCTCTTCAGAAAACCAGGCGACGGGCCGACAAGGAGATATCCCCTCTCCTTGCGTCGCGCCATGCTCATCATCGTTGGATTCCTGGTCGTCATCATCAGCGTGATCGGGGGCTACCTCGGTGCCCACGGCCGCCTGGGTGCCCTCTGGCAACCCTACGAACTGGTCATCATCGGCGGCGCCGCACTCGGCGCCTTCCTGGTCGGCACCCCCGCCAAGACGGTCAAGCAGACCCTGCAGGCGATGGTGGGCGTGTTCAAGGGCCCACGTTACAAGCAGCAGGACTACATCGATGTGCTCAGCCTGCTCTATGAGCTGCTGAACAAGGCGCGCCGCGAAGGCTTCATGGCACTGGAAGACCATGTCGAGCGCCCAGCCGAGAGCGCGCTGTTCGGCAACTACCCCAAGGTGCAGGCCGACCACCACCTGATCGACTTCATCACCGACTGCCTGCGCCTGATGATCGGCAGCAACATCGAGCCGCACGAGCTGGAACCGCTGCTGGAACTGGAGCTGGAAAAGCACCACGCCGAAGCCATGGCGCCGTCGCAGGTGCTGACCAAGGTCGCCGACGGACTGCCCGGTTTCGGCATCGTGGCGGCGGTGCTGGGCATCGTCATCACCATGGGCTCGATCGGCGGCGACATCGTCGAAGTGGGCGGCCACGTGGCCGGTGCGCTGGTCGGTACCTTCCTTGGAATCCTGCTGGGCTACGGTTTCGTCGGCCCGATGGCAGCGGCAATGGAAGCCCGCGCCGAACAGGACAGCCGCATCTACGAATCGGTGAAGACCGCCCTGCTGGCCTGCCTGCGCGGCTACAACCCGAAGATCGCGCTGGAATTCGCCCGCAAGACGCTGCCGTCGAACGTGCGCCCGGCCTTCTCCGATTTCGAGCAGCACCTGAAGACGGTCAAGTAAGCCATGGCCGAGAACAAGCCCACCGTCATCGTCCGCCGGGTCAAGAAGGCCGGCCACGCCGCCCATCACGGCGGTTCGTGGAAGGTGGCCTACGCCGACTTCGTGACCGCGATGATGGCCTTCTTCCTGGTGCTGTGGCTGATGGCCACCACCAACAAGAACGACCGTGCCGCCATTTCCGAGTACTTCCGCAACCCCAGCCCGCTGAGTGGCCAGAACGCCACGCCGGCGCCCGGCATGGCCGGCCCGGGCGGCGCCAGTACTTCGATGATCAAGCTGGGCGGTGCCACCGACATCTCGCGTGGCAACAGCAACGATCCCTTCCAGAACCAGAAGGAAGCCGTGCCACAGCCGGTGGACCAGCAGCAGCGCGACAAGCAGCAGCTGGAACAGCTGATGAAGGAGCTGCAGGAAGCGATCAGCAAGAGCCAGGCGCTGGAACCGTTCAAGGACCAGCTGCTGCTGGACCTGACCCCGGAGGGCCTGCGCATCCAGATCGTGGACAAGCAGAACCGGCCGATGTTCGACCTTGGCAGTGCCACGCTGAAGCCGTACACGCAGCAGATCCTGCACGAGCTGGCCGAGTACCTGAACCATGTGCCGAACCGGATCAGCCTGACCGGCCACACCGACATCACCGCCTATTCCGCCGCACGCGGCTACGGCAACTGGGAACTGAGCGCCGACCGTGCCAATGCCGCACGCCGCGCGCTGATCGATGGCGGCCTGGATGACAGCAAGATCACCCGCGTGGTCGGCCTGTCCTCGTCCGTGCTGTTCGACAAGGCCGACCCGCAGAACCCGATCAACCGCCGCATCAGCATCGTAGTGATGACCAAGGCCGCCGAGGAGGCCGCCCTGGCCGGTGCCGGCCCGCAGGTGGGGCTGTCGGCGCCGACCGTCGACCCGGATGTGCAGGCCGCGCAGGGTGAGGCGCACTGAACCGGGGTCAGATCCCTTTCCAGTGGAAAGGGATCTGACCCCACCTGCGCGCGGCCGCTACAATGGCGGTCTTTCCGTTTCCAGGTGACCCCACCCCATGTCCCAGAACTCCAAGGCCAAGCGCGACAAGCGCAAGAAGCAGCAGGCCAAGCGCCCGTTCCTGCGCCTGAACGCCCAGCAGCAGGTGCAGAACCATGCCGTGCTGACCAACGAAGACGGCCAGGTGGTCGCCGCCATCGGCCTGCAGGGCCGTGAGTGGCTGCTGGCCATCGGCGGCCAGACCATGGGCAACGCCGAGAACCCGGTGCCGATGCTGGCCATGCTCAAGCACCTGTCCAACGTGCAGGAAAAGGAAGGCCGCAAGGTCAACCTGGAATACTCCGAGCTGCTGCAGAAGCTGCTGGACACCCTGGCCGAAGAGTCCGGCCAGACCGCCGACGAGTACCTGGACAAGCTGGTCGCCGAGTTCGAAGGCGTCGACGCTGCTGAAGGCGAGGAAGGCGAAGCCGCCGAGGCCGCCGAAGGTGACGTGGTTGAAGCTGCTGCCGATGCCGAGGCCGCCCCGGCCGCTGACAGCGACAGCAAGCCGCAGGCCTGAACCGGCTACGGCGGTGACGGTCTACGTCGATGACGCGGTGCATCCCTGGCGCGGACAGCGCTGGGCGCACCTGATGGCCGACACCCTGCCCGAGCTGCACGCCATGGCGGCGCAGCTCGGCATTCCACCGCGGGCCTTCCAGAACAAGGCCAGCGGTGCCCACTACGATGTCACTGCCGAGCTGCGCGCACAGGCGATCGCGCTCGGTGCACGGGCCATTTCCCGGCACACCGACCGCGGCCTGGTCAAAGCGGTGATCGCCAACGCCCGGGCGCAGTACCGGCCGTAGTGCGTGGTGTGCTCGCCGGGCATGGCCCGGCGCTACCACGGGCTGACGGAACAGGTAGCGCCGGGCCATGCCCGGCGGGTCGGATCATCGATCAGAACGGGTCGCTGCCCAGCCGGATTTCCACGTTCAGCAGCGAGCACAGCGCCAGCATCGCGTCGTCGTCGCGGGTCAGCGCCATCACCCCGGTGAAGCCGTCGCTGCCGGCATCCACGCTCCACAGCGTGTAGTTGTGCTCGCGCAGGCGGTCGAAGGCGGTGGACATCAGCTGCACGCCGTCCAGGCCTTGGGCGAAGTCCTCGTCGTCCAGGTCGCCGCCCCAGTCCAGCTGCAGGTTGAAGCGCGCCGACAGCTCGTTCACCGCCGACTGCAGCGATTCCAGGTCATCACGTTCAACCTCGAAACCGGACTGCCAGGCAATGGCCGTGAACAGGGCCGGCAGCCAGTCGCTGTCCGCTTCCAGCGGCTGCCCGTCCTCGGCCAGATGCTCGCGCCAGCGGTTGAACTGCTGCAGGGCCAGTTCCTCGTCGCCCGGATTGATCAGCACCAGCAGGTTCCAGACCCGCGCCTCGAAGCCATCTTCGTCGAAGTCGTGGATGTCTTCCTCGAAGTCGAAATAGTCGCTGTTGTCGGGCATGGCGGAACTTCCTCTGGGGCAGGCCGGCATTCTACGGTTTATCCTGTGCCGCTGAAGCCGGCCTTGGTGGCCGTCACTGTGAATGAAGCGATGAGCGATACCCCTCCCGACCACCTGGCGATCAACCCGGCCAGCCCCTTCCATGATGCGCAGGCGCTGGAGCGCGGCGTCGGCGTGCGTTTCAACGACGTCGAGCGCGACAACGTCGAGGAATACTCGGTCAGCGAAGGCTGGATCCGTGTGCAGGCCGGCAAGGCCCGCGACCGCCGCGGCAACCCGATGACCATCAAGGTCAAGGGCAAGGTCGAGGCGTATTTCCTGGAAACGAAGCCGGAGTAAGGGCTGAAAGGTGTGCGGACCAAGGTCCGCACCCACCCGGGTTACACGATCACTCGCGCTTGCGCGATTCCAGCAGGTCCAGGTTGCGGATCAGGCGCCGCGAGATCTCATCGGAGATCACCCCGCGCCGGGTCAGCCGGAACAGTTCCTCGCGTTCGGCATTGAGGCCGGCGCTGCGCAGCTGGCGGTAGCCCATTTCCATGCGCCGCACCTTCTCCGGGTCCACGTCGGGCCCGTCGCTGTCGCGCTCCAGGTGGCGCTGGTACAGCAGGCTCACGCGCGACGCAGCGTCGTTGTACAGCTGCACGTTCTCGGTGTTCTGGTTCATCACCAGCTGCTGGCGCATGCGCTCGACCCCGGCCAGCGCGGCCTTCGACGACAGCCGGCGCGCCAGGTCCTCTTCCTTGCGTTCACCCGAATCGGCCGGCAGCTGCAGGCCCTTCAGCAGCTGCGGCAGCGCGATGCTGGCGCCCAGCAGCGAGAACAGGATCACCGACGCGGCCAGGAAGATCACCAGGTCACGCGCCGGGAACGCGCTGCCATCGGGCAGGAACAGTGGCAGGGTCAACACACCGGCCAGGGTGATCGCACCACGCACGCCGGCCACCGAGGTCGCCACCACGATGCGCCAGTTCGGCGCCTCGCCGCGCTCCAGGCCACGGCGCCGCGCGCGCAGCAGGTTCCAGCGCAGCGACAGCCACACCCACAACAGGCGCAGCACCACCAGCGCCAGGTTGATCACCACCACGTACACCAGCAGCCACCACGCACTCTGGTGGCCGCTCTCGTTCATGGTGGTGGTGGCGCGCTCGACGATGCCCGGCAACTGCTCGCCCAGCAGCACGAACATGATGCCGTTGAAGCTGAACTGCAGCATGTTCCAGACCCCGGCACGCTGCACGCGCATGCTGCCGGAGACACGGCCGGTCAGCTCGACATAGCTCATCGCGATGCCGGCGGCGACCGCGGCGAGGATGCCCGAGGCATGGATCTCTTCGGCCAGCAGGTAGGCCGCGAACGGAATGAGCAGGTTGACCAGCATCGCCGCGCCCGGCTCCTCGCCGAAGCGGCGCCACAGCCAGCGCTGGAAGGTCGACACGCCGAGGGTGACCGCCACGCCCACCGCCAGGCCGGCCACCGCCACCCACACGAAGGTCAGCGAGGCCGTGGCCAGCGAAAAGGTGCCGGTCATCACCGCGGCCACCGCGAAGCGGAAGCAGACCAGGCCGGACGCATCGTTCAGCAGCGACTCGCCTTCCAGGATGTGCATCAGCCGCTTCGGAATCGGCGCCTTGGAGGCGATCGCACCGACTGCCACCGGATCGGTAGGCGACACGATCGCCGCCAGTGCGAAGCACACCGCCAGCGGCATCACCGGAATCAGCCAGTGGATCAGGAAGCCGGCGCCGATCACGGTGAACACCACCAGGCCGAATGCCAGTTCGAGGATCGCGCCCTTGTCGCGGAACAGGCCCTGCTTGGGAATGCGCCAGCCATCGAGGAACAGCAGCGGCGGCAGGAACAGCAGGAAGAACACTTCCGGCTCCAGCGCGTGGCCGCGGTTGAACACCCCGGCGATGACCGCGCCCAGGCCGATCTGCACCAGCGGCAGCGGCAACGAGAACGGCAGGACGCGAACCAGGTAGCCGCTGGCGACAACGGCTACCAGCATCGCCAGGACGACTTCAATGGTATGCATGCTTCTTCCAGGAAGCGGCGCGTGGGGAGGCTCGGGAGCCAGCGCCGGAAACCTAGGAAAAACTACCACATGCGGCTGCAGGCGCGACGACGGGGATGGCCCGGCGTCAGCCCCGGCTCATGCCGCCCCATCGAAGCGGTACAGGTCCATGGCCAGGAAACCGGCGTCGATGCCGGCATCGATGCGACGTGCACCGAAGCCGCCCTCGCCCGCCGCGCCCATCGCGAAGAACAGCGGCAGCAGGTGTTCGTCGGTCGGATGCGCGCGCTCGGCGAACGGTGCCTGCCGGCGATAGTCGAGCAGGGCCTGGCGGTCGTCGGCAGCCAGCCGCTGCTCCACCCACTCGATGAAGGGGCGCACGTACGGCGCTTCCTTGCCGTCCTGGTAGTCACCCCAGTCGTGCAGGTTGTGGGTGATGCTGCCCGAGCCGACCAGCAGCACGCCCTGCTCGCGCAGCGGCGCCAGCGCGCGACCCAGCGCGAACTGGTGCGCGGGGCCGAGCAACGGCTGGATCGACAGCGGCACCACCGGGATATCGGCCTGCGGGCGCAGCAGGCGCAGCGGCACCCACGCGCCATGGTCGAGGCCACGCTGCGGGTCGATGGCCACCGGCAGCCCGGCGGCGGCGATGCGGCCGGCCACCTCTTCGGCCAGCGCCGGATCACCCGGTGCCGGGTACTGCAGTTCAAACAGCGCGCGCGGGAAGCCACCAAAGTCGTGGATGGTCGGCGGCTGCGGATGCGCGCCGACCAGCGGCTGCCGGCCCAGCCAGTGCGCCGAGGCCATCACGATGGCGCGCGGGGTCGGCAGATCCTGCGCCAGCTCGGCCAGGCGCACGCCGACCTGGCCCGGATGCAGGGCGGTCATCGGCGAGCCATGGGAGATGTACAACGAAGGCAGACGGGTCATGGAATTCTCCAAATGCAGGATCAGGCGGCGATCAGCGCGAACGCAGGGTCCACTTGCCGTCGCCGACCAGGAACAGCACCACCAGTGCCAACGCCCAGAACGCCGGGTATTCCCAGCCGCCGCCCGCGTTGGCGAAGCCGAAGCCGTTGGCGCCGTGCACGGTGACGATGGTGCCCAGCAGCAGCGGCACGCCGACCAGGCCGACCCAACGCGCGTAGATGCCCAGCAGCAGCGCAGCGGTGATCGCCAGCTCGACGGCGATGGTGAGGTAGCCCAGCACGCCGGGCAGGCCCAGCGATTCGAAGAAGGCGGCGGTACCGGCCGGGGTGAAGACCAGCAGCTTGGTCAGCGCGTGGACCAGGAACAGCACGCCCAGGGCCAGGCGCAGCAGGGTGGCACCATACGGGGCCAGCGGAGAAACAGGAGCGGAGGGGGTGTGCATGGGAGACACCTCGAAGGGAGTAGGCACAGGTTATTGCGCCTTCACGGACCGATAAATACGATCGTTTGACCGTATTTATTTCAGAAGGCGCAACAATGGACACCCTTGAGGCGATGCGCGTGTTCGTGGCGGTGGTCGAACGCAACGGCTTCAGTGCCGCCGCCCAGGCCCTGGACATGTCCACTGCCGGGGTGACCCGCCAGGTCGCCGCGCTGGAAAAGCGCCTGTCCACCCGCCTGCTTCACCGCACCACGCGCCGGGTCAGCCCCACCAGCGCCGGTGCTGCCTATTACGCCCAGTGCGTCCGCCTGCTGGCCGAGTTCGACGCGCTGGAAGCCAGCATCGGCGCGCAGGCGCTGGAGCCTTCAGGCACGCTGCGCATCAACGCACCGGTCAGCTGGGGCATCGCCCGTCTCGGCCCGCTGCTGGCCAGCTACCGCCAGCGCTTCCCGCAGGTGGAACTGGACCTGGCCCTGTCCGACCGGCTGGTGGACATGGTCGAGGAAGGCTACGACGTGGCCATCCGCATCACCCGCGAGCCCAGCCCGACGCTGATCGCGCGCCGCCTGGGCGAATCGCGGGTGAGCCTGTGCGCCGCACCGTCCTACCTTGCCGCGCGTGGCACGCCACAGACCCCGCAGGAGCTGCAGGCGCACGCCTGCCTGAGCTACAGCTATTGGGCCGCAGGCAACAACTGGCCGCTGCAGGGGCCCGGTGGCGAAGTGAAGGTGGCGGTGAGCAGCCTGCTGCACGCCAACAACGGCGACGTGCTGCGCGAAGCGGCAATCGCCGGCATGGGCGTGATCCTGCAGCCGGACTTCCTGCTGCAGGACGCACTGGCCGATGGCCGGCTGGTGCGCATCCTGCCGGACTGGGAAGCCGCGCCGATCGGCATCTTCGCGGTCTACACCAGCCGCAGCCACCTGGCACCGAAGGTGCGCAGTTTCATCGACCACCTGGTGGAAACCGGGGTGTAAGGGTGCGTCCGCCGGGCATGGCCCGGCGCTACCGGCTCATGGATCCGCCGATGTTTCCGGCGGATATGGCCCGGTAGAGTCGACTGTCAGTCGACTCCCGCGCGTAGCGCGCGTTCTTTTCCAAACGCCAAGAGTCGCCGGCTCCTTCTCCGGAACGCGGCCTAGGCAACAACTTCGTCCAGCGCATCAATGATCCGCTCCAGCGGTGCCGGCCGCCCCAGCAGGTAGCCCTGCACCTGGTCGCAGCCGTGCGCGGCCAGCCAGTCCAGCTGCCCCGGCGTCTCCACGCCCTCGGCGATGATGGTCAGCCCCATGCTGTGGCCCAGCGACAGCAGCGCGCGGCAGATCGAGGCATTGCGCGGATTGGTTTCCACGTCCGCCACGAAGCTCCGATCGATCTTCAGGATGTCCAGCGGCAGGTGCTGCAGGTAGGACATGCTGGAATAGCCGGTGCCGAAGTCATCCAGCGACACGCTGATGCCCTGCTCGTGCAGGCGCTGCATGGTCTGCATCGCCTGCGCCGGCTTGCGCATCAGGCTGCTCTCGGTCAGCTCCACATGCAGCGCACCCCGCGCCAACCCGAACTCCTGCTGGGCACGGGTGAACTCGGCCACCAGATCGCTGTTGAAGAACTGCACCGCCGAGACGTTGACGGCAATCGGCAGCTCGCCCCAGCCGGCCTCGACCAGCCGCCGCTGTGCCTTCGCTGCCGCGCGGATCACCCAGCGGCCCAGTGCCAGGATCAGCCCGGTTTCCTCGCACAGCTGGATGAACTCATTGGGCGGGATGAAGCTGCCGTCGGCCTGCGGCCAACGCAGCAGCGCCTCCAGCGCCGCCGGGCTGCCATCGCTGGCATGCCGGATCGGCTGGAAGTACAGCTGGAACTCGTTGTCGATGGCCGCATGGATGCGCCCGGCCAGGCGCAGCCGGTCGGCCAGCCGCGTGGTCACCGCTGCGTCGAACCAGACCACCACGTTGCCCTCGGCGCGCGCGGCGTGCGCGGCCTGGGCGGCCATGCCGATCACCTGCTCGGCACTGTGGCCGTCACCGGCGATGTGCACCGCCACGCCAATGCGCGGCTCGAACTGGTGCAGCGAATCCTTGCCACGCATCGGCGCCGACACGATCTGCAGCAGGTCGTCCAGCACGCGCTGGGTATCGTGCTCGGCACCGATGGCGAACACGAAGTCCTCCGCCGGCTGGAAGGCCAGCGTGCCGCAGCGTGCGCCCAACCCGCCCAAGCGGGTCGCCATTGATTGCAGCACGGCATCGCCGATCTCGCGGCCCAGCGTATCGGCCACCAGCTGCAGGCCACGCAGCTGCACGAAGGCGATGGTGTAGCCCTGTTCCTGCTCATCCAGTTGTTCGGTCAGCGCACGCACGTTGAGCAGGCCGGTGGCCGGGTTGTGCCGCGCCTGGTAAGCCAGGTCACGTTCGTAGGCCAGCCGCTCGCTGACATCCTCGGCCAGCACCAGGCACGCCGGCTGGCCATCGAAATCCAGCTTGGACAGGTGCGCGCGCACTTCGAACACGCTGCCGTCCTTGCGCCGGTGCAGCCGCACTGCCGCATCCTGCAGCTCACCGACGCGGGCCTTGGCGATCGCCCCCTTCACCTCGTCCCAGCCCTCGCGCGGGCGGATGTCGAGGATGCTCATCGCCAGGAATTCCTCGCGGCTGTAGCCGTACTGGCGCACCGCGGCGTCGTTGACCTCGATGAAGCGCAGCGTGTCCGGGTCGAACACCCAGAATGGCGCCGGGTTGCGATCGAACAGCAGGCGGAAGCGGCGTTCCACTTCGCTCATCTGCTCGCGCGCCTGGTAGCGCTCGCTCAGGTCGGTCAGCGCGCCGATCATGCGGCGCTCGCTGTCGGCCACCTCCACCCGTTGCCCACGCGCGCCCACCCAGCGCACCTCGCCACCGGGCAGTACCAGGCGGAACACCTGGTCGAGCACTGCACCACCGGCGAAGGCCTGGTCAAAGGCCTGCTGCAGGCGCGCGGCATCATCGCGATGCACGCGTGCGAAGAAGTCGGCTACCGGCAGCGCATCGGTCTGCACACCGAAGATCTCGCGTGCCAGCGGTGACCAGCGCAGCAGCGCGGCATCCTCGTCCACGTACCAGGTACAGACACGCCCGACCTGATGGGCCAGGCGCAGCTCGGCATGGCCCGCCTTCAGTTCCTCGGCCATCGATTGCTGGCGCCGGGTCGTACGGCGCACCGCGTACAGCAGCACCAGCAGCACCGCGATGTAGGCCAGCACAATCACCACCGACGCCTGCAGGTAGGGCCACCATGGCGCCAGCACGTCTTCATCGGCCAGGCCGATCTGCACCGCCAGCGGACTGCGGTCGAGCGTGCTGATGGTGGTGATGCGCGGCACACCATCGACCACGCCGGGCAGGCTGCCGAGCTCGACCACCGCCTGCTTGCCGAGCAGGTCACGCCGCGGCAGGTCGTAGCGGCGACCGACGGTGCCATGCGGATCGGGCACGCGCGCCAGCATGTAACCCTCGGCATCGGTGATCGAGACCAGCCCGTTGGGCCCCACATCCAGGCCGCCAGCGATGCGCTGCAGTTCGCCACAGCGCAGGCGCGCCAACAGCCAGCGTTCACCGGCCATCGGCAGTGCCAGCGGTACCACCCAGCCGCCATCGCTGGCCCGCTGCGGCGGCCCGATGTACAGGGCGCTGCCCTGCCCGCGGCGCAGCGGGTCGGTCCACAGCGGCAGCTGCAGGTCGCCGAGGCCGGCGGTCAGCGCGCGCCCGTGGCTGTCCAGCACCACGATGCTGTGCAGTTCAGCGTGGCGGCGCAGCACGCCGCCGATGGCGGCATCCAGCAGTGCCGGCGCCTGTGCCGGCACGCTGCGGAACAGTTCAGCGGCATCGGCGGCGATGCCGGACATCGCCCGCTCCAGGTTGCGCAGCTCCAGCGCCAGCAGGCGCTCGCTGCCCACCGCCAGCGCCCGGCTCTGCCGCTGCGCGGCCTCCAGGCGGCGGTGATGGTCGTTGGCCAGCATGGTGGCCAATCCGGCCACCAGCAACAGGCCCAGCAGCACGCCGCCCCAGGTGATGGCGCGCAACGGACGGGCCAACGCCCGCTTCAACGCGGGCATCGGTCGATCTTCCTTGTGCAGTCGGCTGGCTTCATGCGCGAACGAATCCTCCACATCCCCGACCTCAACGGCCGGCGAACGCCATTCTTGACGCCTGACCCCGTCCTGCATGGCCACCTCCCCGTGTCCGCGCAGGGCTCCAGGGCCCAGCATGCACCACCCCGGTGACGGCGTGAAGATCGCTTCGGCGCGTTCAGCCAGATCCTGCACAGGACCGGCCAGCCACAGGGACGGCCAGCCGGGCCGCGGCGGATTAGACTTGGGGTTTTCCGCTGCAAGAGAAGTCCATGTCCAAGCTGCGCCGTCCCACCCTGGCACTGGCCATCGTTGCCAGCCTGTCCCTGGCTGCCTGCGACCGTCCGGCCGATCCGGCCGCTGGCACCGCCAAGCCCGCCGAGGCCGCCCCCGCTGCGGCCAAGCCGATGCTGGGCAGCTTCGGCTTCGATGCCAGCGGCATGGACCGCAGCATCGCCGCCGGCGATGACTTCTTCGGCTTCGCCAACGGCACCTGGGTGAAGAACACCGAGATCCCGGCCGACCGTTCGCGCTTCGGCAGCTTCAACGTCATCGCCGAAAAGACCCTGGCCGACACCCGCGCCATCCTCGAAGGCGCGGCCGGCAATGCGCAGGCCAGCGGTGACGACAAGCTGATCGGCGACTACTACGCCGCCTACATGGACGAAGCCGGCATCGAGCAGCATGGCATCGCCCCGGTGCAGCCGCAGCTGAAGGCCATCGATGCGATCGCCGACAAGGCCGGCCTGGCCCGTACCCTCGGCGGCGACATGCGCGCCGACGTCGACCTGCTCAACGCCACCAACTTCTACACCGACCGCCTGTTCGGCCTGTGGGTGTCGGTGGACATGCTGCAGCCGGACCGCACCGCGCCGTACCTCGTGCAGGGTGGCCTGGGCATGCCCGACCGCGATTTCTACCTGGGCGGCGGCCGCATGGCCGAGCTGCGCAAGCAGTACCAGGCCTACATCGCACAGATGCTGCAGCTGGCCGGCGTGGCCGACCCGGCCGGCAAGGCACAGCGCATCCTCGCGCTGGAGACCAAGATCGCGCAGGCGCACGCCACCCAGGAAGAAACCAACGACGTGACCAAGGGTGCCAACCCGTGGACCCAGGCCGACTT
Organism: Stenotrophomonas sp. 59; assembly: GCF_030291095.1. Taxonomy (NCBI): domain Bacteria; kingdom Pseudomonadati; phylum Pseudomonadota; class Gammaproteobacteria; order Lysobacterales; family Lysobacteraceae; genus Stenotrophomonas; species Stenotrophomonas sp. 59. Next base: position 509,157 of record NZ_CP127408.1, on the reverse strand, counting down.
CAACGCCAAGGCACCGGGCATGGACTGGAACGCCTTCCTTGATGCGGCCGCGCTGGGCGACCAGCAGGACTTCATCGTGTGGCAGCCCAAGGCCGTGGCCGGCCTGTCCAAGCTGGTCGCCACCGAGCCGCTGGACGTCTGGAAGGACTACCTGGCCTTCCACGCACTGGACCGTGCCGCCGCCTACCTGCCGAAGAAGTTCGCCGATGCCCGCTTCGCCTTCCATGGCACCGCGCTGAGCGGCACGCCGCAGCAGAGCGATCGCTGGAAGCGCGCCGTGGATGATGCCAACCATGCAGTCGGCGAAGCCATCGGCAAGCGCTACGTCGAGAAGCACTTCGACGCGAAGACCAAGGAGCGCGCGGACGAGATGGCGAAGAACATCATCGCCGCCTTCGCCAAGCGCATCGATGCACTGTCGTGGATGTCGCCGCAGACCAAGGCACATGCCAAGGCCAAGGTCGCTGGCCTGACCGTCGGCATGGGCTATCCGGAGAAGTGGCGCGACTACACCGGCCTGGAAATCCGCCGCGATGACGCGCTGGGCAATGCACAGCGCGCCGAGCTGTTCGAATACCAGCGCAACATCGCCAAGCTGGGCAAGCCGGTCGACCACAGCGAGTGGGCGATGCTGCCGCAGACCATCAATGCGATGAACGTGCCGCTGGAGAACCGCCTGGTGTTCCCGGCGGCGATCCTGCAGCCGCCGTTCTTCGACGGCGCTGCCGACGACGCGGTGAACTACGGTGCGATCGGCGCAGTGATCGGCCATGAGATCAGCCACGGCTTCGACAACGCCGGTGCGCTGTTCGATGAAACCGGCAAGCTGCACAACTGGTGGACCGCCGAAGACCTGAAGCAGTTCAACGCTGCTGGCGATGCGCTGGCCGCGCAGTTCAGCAGCTATGAGCCGTTCCCGGGCGTGCATGTGAACGGCAAGCTGACCCTGGGCGAGAACATCGCCGACGTGGCCGGCCTGGGCACCGCCTACGACGCCTACCAGCTGTCGCTGCAGGGCAAGCCGGGCCAGACCCTGGAAGGCTTCACCCCGGACCAGCGCTTCTTCCTCGGCTTCGCCCAGGCCTGGCGCAGCAAGAGCCGCGAGCAGGCGCTGCGCAATTCGCTGCTGACCGATGTGCATGCACCGGGCCAGTTCCGTGCACTGACCGTGCGCAACATCGACGCCTGGTACCCGGCGTTCGAAGTGAAGGAAGGCCAGAAGCTGTACCTGGCCCCGGACAAGCGGGTCAAGGTGTGGTGATGTAAACGGAACGGGCGCCGCAAGGCGCCCGTTTCATTTGCGGGTGGGTGCCGACCTTGGTCGGCATCTATCCACGCCATCCACCCATGGGGTGGATCTACTGCGAAATCCGCTCTGGTAGATGCCAACCAAGGTTGGCACCTACCGGAGCATTTCGGGCCACTCGCGCAGGACGTCCACCGGCACGCCCATGCGCGTGCAGGCGCGACTGGCCAGGCCATCGGGCAGCGCACGGCGGAACAACGGTGCCATGCCCTGCATCAGCTTCGCAGACGCCAGTGCCTGCGCACGCTGGCGGCCATTGCGTTCCAGCATGCCCTCGGCCCAGTCCGGCAGCAGTGCCGCACCCGCGCCAAGGAACACTTCGCGCGACAGCCCTGGCACCGGAACCGGCAGGCGCACGCCGGACAACACCTCCAGCACTTCGCGCGAGCGCTCGTCCACACGCAGCTCCGGTTGCCGTGCGCAGAAATACGCCGCCACCTCGGCTTCACTGCGCGGCACATCCACCGCGCCCAGCGCCTCGGCCACGCGGCGGTACTCGTCGTAATAACGATCGGCGATGTGTGCCGGCACCTCGCGCCCGTAGCGGCGGAAGCCCTGCAGGAAACCGGAGGCCTCGGTCACGTGCACCCAGGTCAGCAGTTGCGGATCATCGGCGGCATACGGCTCGCCCTGCGCGGTCTGGCCACGGATCTGCGCGTGGATGCGACGCACCTTGGCCACCAGCGCTTCCACCTCGCCGCTGGGCGCATAGCTGGTGCCGGCAACGAAGGCGGTGGTGCGACGCAGGCGCCCCACCAGGTCCTGGCGGAAATTGGAGTGGTCGTAGACCCCGGCCAGCGCGCGCGGGTGCAGGGTCTGCAGCATCAGCGCACACAACCCGCCGGCCAGCATCGAGGGGAATTCGGCATGCAGCCGCCAGGTGACGCTGTCGGGGCCGAACCAGCCCGGGTCGCCCAGCGGATGGTCGTAATCGATGCCGCTCTGGCCACGCGGGAAGGCCTCCAGCACCCAGCGCCGGATCGGCGCGGTGACGGGGCGGGAAAGTCGCTGCAGCAGAGCCGGCATCACAGGTCCAGGAAAGGCGGAAGTACGGCCGCGCGTTGCGCGGTCGGCCCCGATTCTGGGCGATCACGACGCCGGCGGCGAGTCTCCGCGCTCAGCCACGGTTTCATGTGCGGCCGCAGCACATTTCACCCTGCGACATCCTGTCGCAGGCTGCGGCCGCGATGCTGCAACGCACCAACATTCACCCATTCAGACAAAACCCTTACGCCGCTAGGCATTGCGCCCATTGCACGGCTCGCTGGAAGTGCTAGAACTGAACCCGCCACACCGTCCAATGCTGATCGACGCACGTTCCACAAGGAGCCAGCCATGATTGCTTTGTTCAAGGGTTTGGGACTACTGCTTCGCGACAACGAGCTCTACAGCAGCCCGTTCGAAAAACAGGTCGCGCACTGGCGCAGCCTCAGCGAGCAGCAGATCCGCGATGAAGTGGCTGTGCTGGCCCAGGCCAAGTGCCAGTGGCTGATCGCCTCGATCGTCGGCTGGCAGGCGGCCTCGCTGCTGATCCTCGGCCTGATCACCAACTATCTGTGGCGCGACGACTACCACATCACCTTCACCCGGGTGGTCGTGGTGTTCGGTTCATGGATCTCGATCCTGTTCGTGATCTGGTTCATGGCCAACATGTTCGACCGCACTGCTGGTTTCGAACGCTGGATGAAGGCGTTCAACAGCCGCGCCCGCATCAGCTCCAAGGCCGACAGTGTCGAGCACGTGGCTGAGGCACTGGACCTGGCCGAGCATTACCCGGAAGTGCTCGACTACAAGCAGGCGGTCACCGCCAAGCGCGAACTGCGCCACGAGGACATCCGCATCATGACCGAGATCGGGCGCATGAAGCAGCACTCCGAACTGGTCGGCCGCCTCAACCACGTGGGCGAGAACGAGCACCACCACGACCTGACACTGCAGCCTGCCTACTGACCCTTCAGGGAAGCGGGGGGACCCACAATGCCACCGTGCGCGATCACGGTGGCATTGTTCTTTCAGGAGCCTGGGTGGATCACATGCCGCGGAACAGGCTCATGAACGGTTGGCTGACCACCAGTGTTTCCGTGCGACCTCGCAGCCGCAGCACACCGCGTCCGGTATCGTCGCGGCTGACCGCCGCCACCGCCTTCATGTTGACGATGGTCGAGCGGTGGATCTGGCGGAAGTGCTGCGGGTCGAGCACTTCCAGCAGCTCGCGCAACGGCGTGCGCAACAGGCTCTCACCTGCGGCCGTCACCACGGTGGTGTACTTGTTGTCGGCACGAAAATAAGCAACGTCCTCCAGCATGATCAGCTGCGTCTCGCGGCCGTTGCTGGCGGTGATCCAGGCCAGCGGAGGGCGTTCGGCAGCACCCTGCGATGGACCCAGCCGCTGCAGCAGGCGTTCAAGCACGGCGTCATCCTGACGCGTCGATGGCAACCGCGACAGGATGCGCTCACGCGTCGCCAACAGGCGTTCGTCACTGACCGGCTTCAGCAGGTAATCCATCGCGCCCTGCTCGAACGCGTCGATGGCGTACTGGTCGTAGGCGGTGACGAACACCACCTGGGTGCGCGGGCTCAGCTCGGACAGCGAACGCGCGACTTCGATGCCGCTGATGCCGGGCATGCGGATGTCGAGGAAAGCGATGTCCGGCTGCGTCTCGGCCAGCTGCTCCAGCGCACTGGCGCCGTCCTCGCACTCGGCCACCAGCTTCAGCTCCGGCCACAACCGGCGCAGCTGTTCCACCAGTGACTGCCGCAGCAGTTCCTCGTCTTCGGCAATGAGGGCTTCAAGCGGCATGGCTGCGCTCCTTGTGTGTCTGCGGCAGGGTCATGGTCGCGGCCACACCGCTGGGGAAGTTGGCAACGATCGCCACGCCGGCCTGCTCGCCACAGGTCAGGCGCAGGCGCTCGCGCAGGTTCTTCAGGCCGATGCCGGTGCCACTGGTGCCCTGGCCAAAGCCCAGGCCATCGTCGGCCACGGTCACCGTTACGTGGTCATCGAAGCCACGCGCCAGGATCCAGATCGTGCCACCGCCGGGCTTGGGTTCCAGGCCGTGCTTGATCGCGTTCTCCACCAGTGTCTGCAGTGCCATCGCCGGCAGATGCACGCCGTGCAGCTCATTCGGCACCTGCACTTCCACCGCCAGCCGCGCGCCCATGCGGATGCGCAGGATCTCCAGGTAGGCGCGCGTACGCTCCAGCTCCACGCCCAGCGTCGACACCGATTCATCCACCTGCGGCAGCGAGCTGCGCAGGTACTGGATCAGGTGGCCGAGCATCTGCTCCGCGCGCGCGGGGTCGGTACGGGTCAGCACCTGCGCGTTGGCCAGCGTGTTGTAGAGGAAGTGCGGTTCCACCTGCGCGTGCAGCAGGTTCAAGCGCGCGACCGACAGTTCCTTTTCCACCTGGGTCTGCTCGGCCGCCGCCTGCTCATCGCGGCGCTGGTCGGCCACGCGTCGGCTGATCGCGCGGGTGACCGCTTCGGCGTTCTCGAAGTTGCTGCCCTCGTCCAGCGCGAGCAGATCGGCCCACCAGCCAGCGTCCGGTTCGAACAGCAGGGTGACAGTGCTGGTGCCCTGCCCCGGCGTGACCGTGGCCAGCACGCTGTTGCGCTTGATCGCCAGCCGCGCCGGCAGGTTCCAGCGCGAGGGCTGGCGGCCATTCCAGAGATCGACCCGGCGCACGTAGGCGCGTACCTGCAGGCTGCCGGCCGAGCTTTCCACATCCTCCACGCGCGGAAGCTCGGCAATCGCCGCTTCCACCACGGCGTAGGCCTGGCCGGCATCCATCGGCAGTTCCACCTGGCGGCGCTGGCGGCCCGAGAGCGTGGTCGAATCCAGCCGGCCGGCCACCAGCCAGACCCGGCGTACATGGGTGATCGCGCTACCCAGCGCGGAGATCATCAGGAACATCGCCAGCAGGCCGAACACCCAGCCCGGGCCATCGTTCATGCCGCTGAAGATGCCGCTCCAGACCATGCCGGCGACAACCAGCGCGGCGGCCCAGGCCAGCAGGTGGCGGATCAGGAGGGAGAGGCTGGCGAACACGGCGGCGCCTTGGAGGAAGGGGGTGAGCCGAGCATAGGGCGGCCCGCCGGGCAAACAAGCGGGCTGCGACGAAGGGCCGGAAAGCGGGGATGGAAGCCTTCAGTGCAACGCCGGGCATGGCCCGGCGCTACCGGGGATGGCGGGGCAGCGCGCCCCGCTTTCCCTTACTTGCGCTGGTCGGCGCTGGCGTCACGCACGGCGCGGAACGATTCGTCCTTGCTCCAGTTCGGCCAGCTGCGCGTGTTGGCCAGCTGGCTGCCCAGCGTGTACAGCACTTCCAGGTCGCGGGCGGCACCGGCGAACACCCAGTCTGGCTGCCATTCGTCGCCCTGCTGGTGGTAACGCTTGGCGGTGTAGTCCTCGGAGGCCTTCTTGCCTGCGGCCACGCCACCGTCCACCCAGTCCTGGCCGGCCGACCACGACAGTGCCGGCACGCCACGCTTGGCGAACGGGAAGTGATCGGAGCGGAAGAACAGGCCCGCTTCCGGCTTCGGGTCCGGGGTGTAGCGGATGTCCCAGCCCTTGGCCACGTCCTTCAGCTGGTCCAGCAGCTCGAAGCGCGCGGCACCGTAGATGCCGAAGTCACGCGACGGGCCGAACGGTGCCATGCCGTCCATGTTGATCACCGCCACGGTCTTTTCCAGCGGATACAGCGGGTGCGTGGCGTAATACTCCGAACCCAGCAGGCCCTTCTCCTCGGCGGTCACCGCCAGGAACAGGACCGAACGCTCGGGGCGCTTGGCCTTGGCGAAACCACGGGCCAGTTCGATCAGCGAAGCGGTACCGCTGGCATTGTCCAGTGCGCCGTTGAAGATGCGGTCGCCACGCGCGTCCGGCTCACCCACGCCGATGTGGTCCCAGTGCGCGCTGTAGATGATGGTCTCGTCCGGATGGCGGCTGCCTTCCAGGCGCGCGGCCACGTTGTGCGAGGTGATCACTTCGGTCTTCACCGCATACTTCGCGTCCAGGCTGGCGCCGGTCAGCGGCACCGGGGTGAAGTCGCGCTGCTGCGCCTTCTTCTTCAGCGCTTCGAAATCCTGCCCGGCCGAGCGGAACAGCTCCACCGCCAGGTCGCGCTGGATCCAGCCTTCCAGCAGCGGGTGGCTCTCGGACGGGTTGTCGCGCACCACATCGAACATGGTGTTGGTGTTGGAGCCGGCCACGGTGGCCCAGCCATACGACGCAGGTGCGGTCTCGTGCACGATCAGCACGCCCAGCGCGCCCTGACGTGCGCCTTCCTCGTACTTGTAGGTCCAACGGCCGTAGTAGGTCATGCCCTTGCCGTCGAAATCGCCCTGGCCGGTTTCGAAGTCCGGGTCGTTGATCAGCACCACGGCGATCTTGCCCTTCAGGTCCACGCCCTTGAAGTCGTCCCAGTTGCGCTCCGGCGCCTTCACGCCGTAGCCGAGGAACACCAGTGGCGCCTTGCTGATGTCGACGTTGCTGGCGCCGTTCATGGCGGCGCGCACGGCGATCTGCTTGCCTTGCTCCAGCGGGACGGTCTTGCCACCCTGGTGCAGCGCCAGCTGCGGTGCGCCGACGATGTCGCCCTTGCGCAGCGGCACGGCCTGGGTCCACAGGCGCTTGCCGTCCTTGAGGTCGCCGCCCGGCTGCAGGCCGGCATCGGCAAACTGCTTGCTGAGGTAGGCGATGGTCTTCTCTTCGCCGGCGGTGGCCGGGGAGCGGCCTTCGTAGGCGTCGGAGGCCAGTTCCTTGACGTCGGCGGAGATCCGCGCGCCGTCGAATTTCGGGGTGGCCGCCATCAGTGCGCTCGACACTGACAGGGCCAGCAGGCCCAGTGCTACTCGTTTCATTGCTCTCTCCAGCAGGGAAATCTCTCTGGAGTGTAATGGGATTCGGCAGGGCTGCGCCCTGCACCTGCCGATGCCAGGGCAACAGCAACTGCCGAAGCAACAACAGAAGCTGGCTTCCTGAGGGTAGGCGGGGTGGATCCGGTTGCGGGGGACGCTGCAAGTACATCCATGTAAGCTCGGTCGCCGCATCCATGCGGCTCACGCCCCCGCAACCGGACCCACCCCGCCTTCGACAGGTTCCCGCTGCTGTTGATGGATGTCGACCTTGGTCGACACACCGCTGTTCGTAGGTGTCGACCTTGGTCGACACGGTAGTTCCACGCCATGCGTGGATGACGGAAACACGAAGGGGTCAGATCCCTTTCCCGGCGGGAAAGGGCTCTGACCCCATCTGTGTGTTGCTTGAGTCTGTTACCAGTTCGGGTCTTCTGCCGGGGCGGCGGCCGCCTTGGGCTTCGGCTTGGCGGCCGGGCGTGCGGCTGCGGGAGTGGCCGAGGCAGTCGCGCCTGCGGCGGCGGCAGCCGGCTTGCTGCCCAGCTTCTGGCGCAGTTCGATCTGGCCCGGGCGGAAGCCGCCGCGCATCGCGTCGACGCCGTCTTCGATGGTGCCGTAGGACGTCTGTGCGGCCACGCGGTCGATGCGGATGGTGCAGCACGGGTGTTCGCTGCGGCCCAGCGAGCGGCCGGTCTGCGGGTCCTTCAATTCTTCGCCCAGGCGCACGGCCTGCCAGCGTTGGCCCGCCTGCAGCGTTTCGCCGCCCTGGCTCAATACCACCTGGTCGCCGTCCACCGAGACCACCGACACCGGGAACAGCGTGGTGACGATGGTGGTGCCGATCTGGCCGGACAGCGATTCCATCATCGCCGCGGCCATGCTGCGGCCGTTGACCACGCGCGGCAGGGTGCTGGGGCCGGTCGAGGCCAGCTGGTGGTCGAAGCTGTCGGACATCACCACCTGGCCGGTGGTGGCGTTGATCAGGCGCAGGGTGATGCGGCCGCCACCGGAGTACGAGGTCACCTGGCGGTCGGACATGCGCAGGTTGCGCACGCTGCGCGGGTACTCGAAGCGTTCGATGGTCGGGATCAGGATCAGGTCGGTCGCCAGCTGCTGGCCCACACGCGCGGTGTCCTGCAGGCGCACGTTGCCGCTGTTGATGTGGTCGATCTCGGCCTGCAGTTCGTCGCCGAACTCGCGGTCCAGCACGATGAAGCGCTGGGTCTGGGTCAGCGTGTCGGACAGGCGCGCACGGATCGCGTCGGCCACTTCATCGGCATCCACGCGGCCATCGCCCACGGCGTAGCTGCCGGCCTTCGTGCGCGGCAGGGCGACCACGATCTTCGGCTTGCCCTGCTCGTCCGGCGCACGGTACTGGGCGATCTGCGCACGCACGCGCACCTTCCAGTAGCTGCGCATGCTGCGATGGGTCACGTCGGAATCGAACGAGCTGGCGCCACGCTTGGCGTCAACACTCACCTTCTCGTCGTAGCTTTCCCTGACGCTGGCCGAGGCCGAACCGCTCTTGGCCGAGGCTTCGCCGGACGCATTGGCCGACGCCGAGCCCTTGAAGCTCCAGCCTTCATCGCTGGCGCGCACGCGGGCGATGGTTTCCTCGTCCAGCTGCCGCACTTCATCCTGCGACAGGATTTCATAGCCCAGCACCGCGCCCTGCGAGCCGGCGATCATCTGCTGGGTGAACGCGTCGGCGCGGATATCGCCGACGTGTTCGCCATCCACATCCACATGCAGGCCTGCACGCAGGCTCTGCATCTGGCTGGCCACGCGTACGCCGTTGACCTGCGCCACGGCCGACTGCAGCGCTGCCAGCACCGCCAGTTCCGGGGTGCTGCCGATGCCGTCGGCTTCACGCGCAACCTGGGTGGTGCCGCCGAAATCCGGCGTGCCACGCAGGGGCGCTGCTTCCACTGGCGCATTGCTGGCCAGCGCACTGGTTGCCTTGTCCTTGGCGGGTGCAGGCGCGGCGGCCGGGGTGTCCTGCTTGCCGCAGGCTGCAAGCAGCGCGGCGGCCAGGCCCAGGCCGATCAAACGGGTTGTCGTACGCATGGAGATTCGCCTCGGATCAGATCGAGTCGAGCATCGAATCGGCGTTGGACGGCACCTTCACCTTGCTCTTCTTGGCAAAGGTCACGGCCGACTTGGTCGAACCGTACAGGCCCTGGATGAAGCCCGGCGATTCCTTGGCCACCCATGCGCCCGCTGCCAGCTTGCGGCCAACAGTGGCCAGCTGGGTCGCGCCCAGGTTCTTCATGCCGGCGGTGAAGTTGCTGGCTTCGCCGCCCAGCTTCTGGGCTTCGGCAGCCGAAGACAGCAGCGAGACCAGGCCTTCGGCGTAGTGCTGCTTGGATTCAGCGTTCAGTTCCGGCTGTGCGGCCTGGCGCTCGTTGATCGCGGCCTGCGCAGCTTCGCTGACCGACACCGACTTCTTCATCGCATCGACGCTGACCGAACCCGACGACAGCGCCTGGCGCTCGGCTTCCAGCAGCTGCACCTGCTCGGCCAGGCCGAAGGCGCGGGCGAACGAAGTCTGGGCCTGCAGCGAGTGCGACTGCGAGCTGACGAAACGGCGCACCAGTGCTTCCTGCGCGGCCTCATCCGGAGCGGCGGCGCTGGAGGCGCTGCTGCTGGAGGTACCGGTGGCGGCACCGGCCAGGTCCTTCAGCTTGCCCAGGCCAGCGTGGGCCGGCATCGACAGGGTGGCGGCAGCGATGGCCACGACAAGAGCGGTATTGCGGATCATGGGATTTCCTTTATGAGAAAGACGGCCGCAGCGCGGCACGCGAGATCGGAGATAGCAGCGAGTCAGTGCCGAGCAAGCTCGGCACCCACCAGAGCCGGTAGCGCCGGGCCATGCCCGGCGAGCGCAGCGGTAACGTCAGCGGACTGCCTTGACGTTCAGTTCGTTGATCATCTGCTGGGCGGCCTTCTCGGCGGCGAGCTGCAGGGCGTTGGTGCGGGCGACGGTTTCATTCGGGCCGGTGCCGGAGAACTGCACCGGGCCCACCGACGAGACGGTGCGCGGGAAGCGACCGGTCACGTCCAGCACCTTGCCGGTGACGGTGACGAACACGCGGGTGTTGCCGCTGGCCGGGTCGCGGTCGCGCATGCCGACGTCGAGGGTACCGACGGCGATGTACGGGATGTTGGCCGCACGGATGCCGTTGGCGGTATCACGCAGGGTGGCGGCAGACAGGTCGTTGCCGGTGCTGAAATCCTTGCGGATGCGCTCGATGCTCAGCAGGCCGCGCGATTCGCCTTCCACGTACTCGGCTTCAACCACTTCGTAGCCGGCGGCGCTGAAGGCACCGGTCATCGCGGTGTTGACCTCGGCCGCGTTGGCCACCTTCCAGCTGATGTTGTCGCTGCGCTGGGTGGTGCTGCCGCCGCTGGTGACCGACACCGAACCATTCTGGTTGATGCTGCCGTTGGTGCTGACCGAGTTGCCGCGGAAGCTGTCGCCTTCACGGGTGTTCTCGCTGTAGCTGCTGCTGGCATCGACGCGGCGGTATTCCTTGTCCTGGAACGACTGCACGGTGTCCTGCGAGCGTGCCATGAACAGGAAGGTCAGCAGCGAGCGCTGCGCGGCGGTGGCACCGGCCACGGCCGAACCCGCGTCCAGCTTGGTCTGCAGCAGCGTGGTGTTGATCTCGGCGCGGACGGTGACGGTATAGGTCTTTGCCTTCTTGTCTTCGGTGTCCGACAGCGGCACGGCGCTGAGCACATAGCGGTCGATCTCGCCGATGAACTCGGCGCGGCGGGCTTCGAACAGGCGCAGCTTGGCCGCACCGGTTTCAGCGATGTACGCCTCCAGTGCATTGACCTTGGCCTTGTTCAGGGCCTGGGCGCGGGTGTCGGCGCTCAGGCGCAGGCCATAGCTGGCCGAACCGGTACCACGCGAGCTGGCGGTCTGTGCGGCGACCGGCGAGGCCACCACCAGGGCGATGAGGATGAGCAGGATGGTACGCATCAACGACATGACTTGATCAACTCCTGGAGGGCTTGGGTCTGCTGCTGCAACGGGCGGCCGCCCGGCTTCTGTTCGTCCAGCCATGCACGCGAATCGGCGCGCTTGGCGGCGGCGCCGGCGAAGGCGTCGAAGCCGGCCAGCAGGGTTTCGTAGCTGGCCGACCACTGGTCGACCTGCCACTGCGTGACCGGTACCACCTTGGTGGCCCCCTTGCGCAGCGGCTGTTCGAAATAGACCTTGCCGGAGAACGGCTCGGTCACCTTCGCGGTGAAGAAGGCGCCGAACAGCATCGTCTTCATCGCCGGGGTTTCTTCAATCACGCCGTTCTTCAGCGCATCGACCTGCACGCTGATGACGTAGTCCGGCTCGGGAATCTTCAGCTGGTAGACCTTGCCATCGGCAAAGCGCGCGGCCATCGCACCGCCGATCGCCTGGCCCGAGGCCGGCGGCAGCAGGCCGACGCCGGTGTTGGACGACAGCGTCTTGGACAGCTCATGGGCCAGCGTTGCACGCAGCGGGCCTTCCCACTTCGGGTCCGGCAGCTTGCCGCGTGCCGCATCGGACAGCGTCACGCCGCCCACCTGCAGGCGGCGCACCGCCGCGTCGGGCAGGCGGGCCTGGGTGAGGCTGGTGGCAAGGACCTGGGACAGGCTGGTGGCAGCATTGCCGTACAGCAGATCGGCGACGATCGCGTCGATATCGTCGTTGTCAGGACGGTAATCCTGCACGTCGATGCGCTGCAGGGTCAGCGGATAGGACGCAATCACCTGGCGCTCGCGGAAATCGAAGAAGAGCGCCTGCAGGGCCACTTCCACCAGGACCTTGTACTGGTTGCCGATCGGCTCGACCGAAACCAGTTCGCGGTCCAGCGCGGCGGCCAGCACAGTCGCGCTGGTGGTGCCGTCGAGCATCGCCACCGGCTGGTCGATCAGTTCCAGGTTCGCCGGCGGCCGGCGCTTGAGCGCCTGCGCCAGGGTCTGGTTCAGCGGAATCAGGCCGCGCTTTTCCAGCACGGCATGCGCATGCGGCGTGGTCGCCTGCACGGCAGCGGCATCAGCGGTATAGGCAAAACCGGCCCAGTAGGCCTGCTGCGATTTGTCTGCAGCCTGCGCGGCGATCGGCCATACGGCCAGGCACAGGGCACAGGCAAGCAGGCGCGCAAAAGCGCGCGATGCGCTCTTCGTCCTTGAATACATCCAACCGCTCCTCGGTCAATACGCACGGAACGCGGACGCTCATGCGCCCACTGGGCGCGAAACATAGCCGCTCACGCGCCTGCCGACAAGTGCTGCGTTCGTCGCAGTCACTCCTGGGGCGGCAGTCCGGCCCGTTGCCGCAGCAGGCCCCGCTCCGCCTGGTTCTGGCTGAGTCTGGCGGCTTCGGCAAAAGCGTGACGTGCGTCGAGGTCACGCCCCAGCGCCTGTAGTACCTCCCCGCGGACTACCTGCAGAGGGGCGTAGTCGCGCAGGCGTGCATCCACCAGCAGCGGCTGCAGTTGTGCCCATGCAGCGAACGCGCCCTCGCTGCGCAGCACCGCCACGACCCGGTTCAATGCGACAACCGGCGAAGGCATCACCTGCAGCAACCGGGTATAGAGCGAAGCGATACGCGGCCAGTCGGTGGCTTCAGCCCGACGCGCAGCCGCATGGCAGGCGGCAATGCGCGCCTGCAGCACATAGGGGTCGTCGCCGCCACCGGCCGCCAGCGCGCGGGCCAGCACCTGCTGCCCACGCTCGATCTGCAACCAGTCCCAGCGGGCTCGGTTCTGCTGGTCCAGCAACACCGGCGCGCCCTGCGCGTCGGTCCGTGCCGCAGCGCGCGATGCCTGTAGTTCCATCAGCGCCAGCAGGCCCAGAACCGGCGGTACCGGCAGCCGATGTGCCAGGATGCGCGCCAGCCGCAGCGCTTCCTCGCACAACGCCGGTCGCATCCAGTCATCGCCGGCGCTGGCCGCATAGCCTTCATTGAAGACCAGGTAGATCGCCTCCAGCACCGACGCCAGCCGCTCGGGCATCGCCTCCGCGCGCGGCACTTCATAGGGCACCTGCTTCTGCACCAGCGTGCGCTTGGCGCGCACGATGCGCTGGGCGATGGTCGGCTCGGGCTGCAGGAAACCACGCGCGATCTCGGTGGTGGTCAGGCCACCGAGCAGGCGCAGGGTCAGTGCCACCCGCGCATCGGCAGGCAGCACCGGGTGGCAGGCCACGAACATCAGGCGCAGCAGGTCGTCACCCAGGTCATCTTCCAGCGCCTGGCTGTCATCCGGCGCCGGCAGGGGGGCCGGATGCAGTTCGTCACCCCATTGCGCGTGCTGCTGCGCCACGCGCTGGTGCTGGCGCAGCACATCGATGGCACGGTTGCGCGCAGTGGTCATCAGCCAGGCTCCGGGATTGTCCGGGATGCCCTGCTCCGGCCAGCGCTCCAGCGCGGCCAGCCAGGTGTCCTGGGCCAGCTCCTCGGCACGGCCGACATCGCCCCCGAGCAGCCGCGCCAGGCGCGCGATCAACACCGGCGACTCCATCCGCCAGAGGGTTTCCAGACGCTGTGTCAGTGCGGGATCGAGCATGCGCCGATCACAGCACGCACGCCCGGCCCGCACAAGCGCCGCAACTCACGCTTCCACAATCGGCTTGAAGCCACCCCAGAACATGCGCCTGGTATCGAACGGCATGTCCTTCGGGCCCAGCGACGCCAACCGTGGGTCGGCCATCACCTTCGCGTTGATGCGGTCGCGTGCCGCACGCGAGCGGAACACCACGAAGGCGACGATCACCGTTTCACCGGGCCTGGCCTTCACCGCGCGCGGGAACGACGTGCTCTTGCCTGGTTCCACGTCGTCGGCCACGCACTCCATGTACTGCAGCGCGCCATGGTCCTTCCACACCGCGCCGGCCTTGCGGGCAAGGCGGCGGTAAGCCGCCACCTTGTCCTGCGGGCACGGCAGAACGTAAGCATCCACGTAAGCCATGAGGGTTCTCCCTGCGGCGACCGTCAGCCCGGCTCGCCGTCCATGTGTGCGATTTCCCAGAGATGGCCATCCAGATCCTGGAAGCCGCGCTGGTACATGAAGCCGTAGTCACGCGCTGGCTGCGGTTCGCTGGCACCGGCTGCCAGTGCCTTGTCCACCATCACGTCCACCGCCTTGCGGCTGTCCGCCGACAGGCAGGTGATCACCTCGGTGTGGCTGTGCGCATCGGCAATCGCCTTGTTGGTGAACTGCCTGAAGAACGGCTGGGTCAGCAGCATCACGAAGATGCTCTCGCTGATGACCATGCAGGCCGCATCGTCGTTGGTGAAGGTCGGGTTGAAGCTGTAGCCCAGCGCGGCGAAGAAGGCCTTGGATGCGTTGAGATCCTGCACGGGCAGGTTGACGAAGATCATCTGCGGTTGCGGCGCACTCATCGGTAAAGCTCCTTGTGGATGAAGGAAAGAGGAATCAGGGCTGCTTCATGCAGTTGACCATCCACGGCTTGCCGTAGCGATCGATCAACATGCCCCAGCGGTGCGCCCAGAACGTTTCGGCGATCGGCATCTGCACCTGGCCACCTTCGGCCAGCGCGGCGAACACGCGCTCGGCTTCCTCGATGCTGTCGACATCGACATTGATGGTGGTCGAGCCACCCTCGCCACCGCCGGGGCCATCGGCGGCCATCAGGATGGCGTTGCCGATCTCCAGCTGGCTGTGTGCGACGTGGTCGAGGGTTTCCGGCGGCATCTCGTTGCAGCCCGGCGAGCCATCGGAGGGCGGCATGTCGCGGTACTTCATTTCCGACGTGACCTGGCCACCGAGTGCCTTGGCGTAGAACGCCATCGCATCGTGGGCCTGGCCGCTGAAGCCGAGGAAGGGAATCAGTTTCATGGCACTACTCCGTTGAGGGTTTCAGGGCGGCAGCGCCGGGCCATGCCCGGCGGGGAAATGGATCGGATCAACCTTCCAGCTGTGCACGCAGACGCTGTTCCTGCTGCTGTAAGTCGGGGGTGAAGGCTTCACCGAAGTCTTCGGCGGTGATCAGGGGGCGCAGTTCCAGCGTGCCCCCGCTACCGAACGGCGCGCGGCTGGCCCACTCGACGGCCTCCTCCAGCGAGCGCACGTCCCACAGCCAGAATCCGGCGATCTGCTCGCTGGCGGGGCCGAACGGGCCAGCCTCGACCCTGGGTGCGCCGTTACCGAAATGAATGCGGCGACCGCGCTGGGTGGCGTGCAGGCCTTCACCGGCCAGCATGATGCCGGCGGCCACGAGTTGTTCGTTGAAGGCGCCCATTTCGGACAGTTCCTGTTCGCTGGGCATGCGGCCGGCTTCGGAGTCGGCGTTGGCCTTCACGATCACCATTACTTTCATTGCAGTCTCCCGTGGGGACGCGTGGTGCGTGCCCTTCACTGGGTACAACGAACCAGGGGGCTGGGAATCGACACGTCTGTTGGAATTTTTTTCTTCCGCAGAAAGCGTGCCTTCGGCGGGGGGCGGCGAACGGCGGAGCCCCTCCGTGGTGGGGTTGGGTTGGTCGCTGAAGGCTGGGTTCATGGGTTTGGCCGGGTGGGGAGGCAGGGCAGGGGGCGCTGCAAGTACGTCCATGTAAGCTCGGTCGCCGCATCCATGCGGCTCACGCCCCTGCCCTGCCTCCCCACCCGACCTTGGACAGTTTCCTGCCTCCGGCACGCACCACGGGAAGATCAAGAAAAAAGGCAAAAGCAAAAACAACGGCAACGGCGGTTGGCTGGCGGCCTCGGCTTTGTGAGCGAAGCGACCCGCTTTTGCTCTTGCTTGTGATTTCCCGTGGTGGGTCAGCCGCAGAGATCTGTCCAAGGCCGGGTGGGTAGGCGGGGCGGGGGTGTCCGCGGCATGGATGCCGCGGCCAAGCCCCCAAGGAAGGGTTTACGGCGTCCCCCGACCCGCCTACCCACCCGGCAAAGCCCATGAACCCAGCCTTCAGCGACCAACCCAACCCCACCACGGAGGGGCTCCGCCGTTCGCCGATCCCCGCCGAAGGCGCGCCTCCCGCGCTGCAACATGCCCACGCGCAGACCTGCGCCATCATGGGCACCCCGCCCCCGCCAGGACCGTGCCATGCAGCAGTACCTGCTTCTGATCTACATCGAGCCTGCCCTGCTGCAGGCGCTGCCCATCGAAGAATTCAATGCGCTGATGCGCGACTGCCTCGCCCACGCCGACAAACTGCAGGCCGAAGGCACGCTGCTGGCCGCACAGAAACTGCAGCCGGTCGACACCGCGCAGACCCTGCGCGTGCGCGAGGGCCACAGTCGCGTACTGGATGGCCCGTTCGCCGAAACCCGTGAACTGCTGGCCGGCTTCAACCTGATCGTTGCCCGCGACCGCGACGAAGCCATGCGCATCGCCCGCGACTTCCCGTGGGCACGCTTCGGCAGCATCGAAGTGCGGCCGCTGGAAGACATGGACGCCGAGCGCGAACGCTGCGGCGCCCCGGCCGCGGCTATGGCAGCAGCCGTACCCTGATCTCGCGCGGGCCGATGCCTTCGTTGCCGCTGTAATCGCGCACGCTGGCACGCACGACGTACTCGCCCGGCGGGAGCGCTGCCGGCTGCCAGCGGCCGGTTTCCATCAGGCCATCGCGCACGGTGTTGGTCGCCAGGTAGCGGAAACGGGTCACCGCGCTGCCATGCACGGTGATGCCGCTGTCCGGCGCGTAGGCCACGCGCACGGCCTCCCGCTGCGGCGGCATGCGGTTGAACACGATGTTCCAGCGCGGCTGCTCGTAGCCCTGCAGCGGTTGACCGCCCGCATCGAGGATCTGGTAGCCCACCTGGTACATGCCCAGGCGGCGTCGTGGCAGGTTGTTGTCGACCTGGTCCCAGGCCTCCACCACGATCTGCACGCCGCGTCCCTTGCGCGCCACCATCACCACGCCATCGCTGCCTGCGGCCATTGGCTGGTCGTTGTCGTCCAGCAGCGCCACATCGGTGATGCGCGGTGCGAAGTGGTCGGCATAGTTGTGGAAGCCCAGTGCCACGGCGTTGGTCTCGAAACCACCGGTGCCGACGGCCAGGTGCACGTGCGCCTGGTTGTTGATGCTGCCCAGGCGGTCACCAACGTGGATGCGCATGCCACGACGCACGCGCATCCGCTCCAGCCTGCCCTGCTCGTCGTACAGCGCCTGCCAGCGCGCATCGAACGGTTCATTGCGCGGGGTGCGCCCCACCCGCATGTGGATGTACTTGAGGCGGTCCACCGCCAGGCCCTCGGCCTGTTCACCCAGACTCCAGGCCGCCATCGGGCTGCTGATCTTGCCATCGGCGATCGCCAGCACGGTCTGGCCCACATCACCGCGCACGTCGAAGCCCCCGTGCAGGTGATGGCGACTCTCGCCCTTGAAGTTGCCGCGCACTTCGCCGAGCGTGCCGACCACCTCGTGCCAGCCATCCTGCGGGGCAAGCGGCCAGCGCCCGCCGGTATCGGGCAACGCGGCATCGGCGGCCGGGCCGACCAGCGCCGGTGCGGGCAGTTCCCCCACCGGTAGCGGGCGCAGGCGGTGCAGGCGATAGGCCGTCGCGTCGGCCACCAGCACGCTGCCGTCGGCGTCCATCGCCAGGCCACTGGGGCGGGCCAGGCGTGGCAGTCGACCGTTGCCGACCAGTGCGATCTGGTGGCCCTGCGGCGTCACCTGCACGATGCGGCCATCCATGTCGCCCACGTACAGCACGCCATCGTGGGTGGTGGCCAACGACAGCGGCCCATTGATCACGCCACCACCACCCACCACGGTGCTGACCGTGCCATCGGCACCGACGCGGCGCACCGCGTTGTTGAACAGGTCGGCCACCAGCAACGCGCCCTGCGCGTCGAAGGCCAGTGCCACCGGCGTATCGAAGCGCGCCGCGGCGCCCACGCCATCGGCCATTCCCGGGCGCTCACCACCGGCCAGGGTGCGCACCGTGCCGTCGGTACCGATCACCCGGATACGGTCGTTGTAGGTGTCAGCCACGTAGACCTGGCCCTGCGCGTCCACTGCGATGCCCATCGGTGCATCGAAGCGCGCCTGCGCGGCCGCTCCATCGGCATGGCCCTGTTCACCACCGGCCAGCGTGCTGACCTGGCCATCGGTGCCGATGCGGCGGATCGCGTGGTTGCCGGTGTCGGCCACGTACAGGTTGCCCTGCACATCGGCCGCGATGCCCGAAGGCGAATTGAAGCTGGCCTGCAACGCCGGGCCATCAACGCGTCCCTCGCCCTGCCCGGCTACGGTTTCGACGCGGCCATCGGGCAGGCGGCGGCGGATCCGGTTGTTGTCGCCGGCATCGGTGAAGTAGATGCTGCCATCGGCGCCGCGCAGCAGTGAATACGGGTCGGCGAAGCGCGCCTGCGCGGCGGCACCGTCGCGGTCACCCGGATGACCATCGCCGGCAAGCGGCTCGATCTGCGCAGTCCAGGCCAGCGGCGTGGGCGCGGGGCCTGCGGGTTCAGCCAGCGTGTGCAGCGGTGCCTCCCACCAGGTCGCCGCCAGTGCCACTGCCGTTGCCAACGCCACGCCTGCCGCCATCCATTGCCACCGTGCCATCGCGCTGCGCTACCTGCTGCTGTGTGAAGAGGTACCGACAATAGACGCTGCGCACGGGATGCGCCACGGCCAATCGTGCGGCCGGATACCAGAGTTCCATGCACCGCGCTTGTTCTCGTTGGCCACAGCAGGTTCAATGCGGTTCCCACGGATGGAGATCCTCCATGCCCCGCACGCTCCCCCTCGCCGCCCTGCTGATCGCCACGCTGGCCAGCACGCCCGTGTCCGCCTCGATCACGGTGGCACCCCAGAAGCCGTCGGTCACCAGCGACGCGGTACACATGGCCTACGCCACGCACTGGGATGAGGCGATCCAGCAGTCGCGCAGCGGCAACACGCTGGGGGCGCTGATTGCCATGGAGCGGCTGATGGAGGATCCGCTGCTGGATGACTTCGACGCCGAGCGACGGGGCCGTGCCTCGCAGGTGGCCGGCTGGACCGCACTGATGCAGAAGAAGCCGGCCCAGGCCCGCCGCTATCTGCAGCGGGCGGAGGAAGCGCTGCCCGACGATGCGCAGATCCTGCTCACCCGGATGTCGGTGGAACTGTCCGAGGACAAGCCTGCGGTGGCCACCCGTTACCTGGTACAGGCGCTGAAACATGCCGACGAACCCGTGCCACTCGAACACCAGGTGATCGGCTACCTGCAGTACCGCCTGCGCGATCAGCCACGACAGCGCATGGACCTGCTGCAGGCGCTGTTCGACAACGGCTGGAAGCGCGGTGGCCTGGAGCCGGCCGGACTGTGGCTGGCGCTGGCCACGCTGCAGGCGGAGAACGGCCGCGGCGACGCCATTCCGGCCACGCTGGCCCGCATCGACAGCCCGGCCGAGATCATCCAGCTGCGCAGCGACAAGCGCTTCGACCGTTACGTCGACCGTGCCGATCCGCGCTTCGACCCGGTACAGGTCGCGCAGAAGCACCTGGACGACCTGCGGGTGTCCGGCCTGCTTGATCGCAAGCTGGACGCGCGCATGGCCCAGTTCAGCGTCACGCTGCTGATGCTGGACCGCAATGAGGAAGTGCTGGCGCTGACCGACGGCATGGCCCGTGCGGCCGCCGAAGGTGAATCGCCGTCGGCGGTGGAAGCCGAATGGGTGGCGTGGCTGCTCAACAGCCGGTTCACCGCGTTGCGCCGGCTGGGCCGCACTGACGATGCCCTGGCGGCGGCGCAACAGGCGGCCCGCATCGGCGCACTCGGCCCGGACGACATCGAACACCGGTTGAATGTCGCCTTCGTGTTCACCTCACTGGACCGCATGCAGGATGCAGCGCAGGCCGTGAAGGACCTCCCCGGTCTCGGCGCCTACGGCAAAGCCGCACAAGCCCTGGTGCAGTTCGCTGCCGCCCGCGAACGCGGCGATGCCCAGGCAATGGAAGCCGCACGCTCGGTGATCCTCGCCCAGCGCGACGACGCGCGCCTGTTCCATCGCGAGATGCTGCTGGACGAAGGCGACCTGGATGGCGCAGCCGCAGTGCTGATCGAACAGCTGCGCTCCCCCACCGACCGTGGCGAGACGCTGGCCAGCCTGCAGGACATGCGCACCTATCCGTCACTGCCGGGCGACGTGAAGATCGATGCGGCCTGGCGTGCGCTCAAGCAACGCGCCGATGTGCAGGCCGAGGTTGCCCGTCTTGGCCGCATCGAGCGCTACGAACTGGTCAGCACCTCGACCTCGCGCTGAGCGCATTTCCTGTAGAGCCGAGATCCTATGTTCGCGGTCAAGCCCGCTGGAAGCAGGCTTGACCCACTTTCAGCATGGCTGGATCGAAATCCCGACCACTTTTGAAGACGCCCCACGCAATCTTGGCCAGCTTTCTGGCCAGGATGTTGAAGCTGGCGGTGCTGCTATGGCCGCGCTCGCGGATGGCGGTGTAAAGAGGTTTGCCCCCTTTCGAGCGGGTCAGGCCCATGGCTGCCATGTAAAGAATCTGGCGCAGGCTGGCGCTGCCACGCTTGGACAGACGCCGTCTGCCGATGCGGGCGCCGGACTCGTTGGGTCGCGGATCCAGGCCGGTGCAGGCAATCCAGGCATCTGCGCTGGCCAAGGGCCAGCGTGTGATGTGATGGGTGATGAAGGCGGCCACCGTCGGTCCGATCCCCGGGATGGTCATGATCCGCCGATACAGGTCGCACTGTTCACCCGTGCGGCACAGCTGCTGGATCTGCTGGTCCAGCGAGGCGATGGCCTCTTTCAGAGCGCTGAAAATATGCGCGAAGCTGGCAGACCGTGGTGCATCCGGACCCAGCGATAGAGTGAGCTTCGCCTTGCTCCGGACCAGGCTGTCACGTTGCTGGAGCAGTACATGCAGCCGCTCCTGCGCAGGCGAACGGGCGACATGCTCGTGCAGATTGTCGGCCTCCTTCGCGATGTAGCGCGCGATAACCTGTGCGTCGCCAGAGTCGGTCTTGCCGCGGCAAGCCACCCCTTTGGCGTAATGCTTGATGTCGCGCGGATTAAGCACAAAGACGGCGTGGCCGGCCTTCTGGGCAGATTGAGCCACAAGCTCATGGTAGCGATTGGTCGCCTCCACCCCAATGCGAGACCTGGTCGGCAGGCCAGACAGCCACTTATCGATGGCCGATGCTGAATTGGCGATTCGAGTGCTGCCCTTGGTGCCATGGCGTGCCACCACAAGGCTCTTTGAGTCGGCATCGATACCGACAGCCAAACGATCTGACATCTGCGCAACTCCCAGCTATTGTTGAGGGGCTGGGGTGGTACCGCACCACGTTGGCTTGCCTACATCGGCGGTCCTCAAAGGCCGCTAGATCCTTTATCGACGTTAAGGTGCGGGATGGGGATCGCTCGGCTCGTCTGTCGGCTGGTACCCGCAGATATCATGTTGACGGTCCCTCCACCCTGGTTCCTACATACCTCGTAGGAGCCGGGAGGAACATACAAGCCCATGCTCGGCTGCGCTGACAGCAGCCGAGCATGGGCTCGGCTCTACAACACCCCCCGCAACCGCGCGCACAGCACCGCCTGCCTAGCGCGCGGGCACCTCGGTGCGAATGCCCATCGCTTCGCGGTAGCGTGCGTACAGCGCCATCACCTTGTCCACATAGGCCAGGGTTTCGGCATACGGCGGCACGCCCTTGTAGCGGGTGACCGCACCGATACCGGCGTTGTAGGCCGCCGCCGCCAGCGGCCTGTCACCGTTGTAGCGGCGCAGCAGCGCGCGCATGTAGCGCGCGCCACCATCGATCGACTGCTGCGGCGAGAACGGATCGCGCACACCGAATTCCTGCGCGGTCTCGGGCATCAGCTGCATCACGCCCTGCGCGCCTTTGCTCGAGACCGCCAGCGCATCGAAATTGCTCTCGGCATGGGCAATTGCACGCAGCCAGGCGTCGTCGACGCCGGTGGCCTTGGCGGCGGCCTTGAACTGCTTGGCATGCTGGGCCAGCTGCGGCTTGCCGACCTTGCCAAGGCCCTCGTGGGCGGGCTCACCCGGCGGCGTGGCCACGGTGAACTTCAGGAACACCCGCGAACCGGGCAGGTTGCGGGTGGAATAGACCAGCACGCCATCCTGCTCGCGCTCGTACAGCACACCACTGAACACACCCATGTTGCCCCACAGGTTCGGGGCCTGGATGGCGTTGTCGTCGATTTCCTTCGGGGTGCAACGTGAACCGGGTTCCGGAGCAGTGGCCAGGCTGACGGTGTTGCCCTGCACGCAGCGGTAGACGGTGCGCGCGGCCGCCAGCCCCGGCCATAGGCTGGACAGCAGCAACAGTGCGATGGCGGCAGGGCGGGTAAACATGGCGGCCGGATGATCCGGCCGCGCCCGCTAACGCCAAGTGAATGGGGATAGGGCGGGTACCGGGACCCGCAACGGAACTGGAACTGGCACCGGTAGCTGCACCGGTAGAGTCGACTGTTAGTCGACTATCGCGCGCAGCGCGGGGTTTTGCGGTGGCCCATGGGAGAGCAGTCGACTAACAGTCGACTCTACCGACGTTCCGACGTTCCGACGTTCCGACGTTCCGACGTTCCGACGTTCCGAAGTTCCGACGTTCCGAAGTTCCGACGTTCCGAAGTTCCGATGTTCCGATGTTCCGAAGTTCCGATTTCCGATTTCCGATTTCCGAAGTTCCCGATCTCCAACGTTCGCGATTTCCGGAATTGCCGCCCCCTCCGCATCCCCGGTCATTTCGCCGTTCTGCGTCGCACCCAGTACCCCACGCCCAGCAGCACGAACCACGCCGGGCTGGCGATCAGCGCCTGGCGGGTGTCGCCCTGCAGGCTCAGCAGCACCAGTACGCCGGCGAAGAACACCAGGCAGGCCCAGCACATGGCGACGCCGCCAGGCATCTTGAAGATCGAGGCAGCGTGGCGCTCCGGGTAGCGGCGGCGGTAGACCATGTAGGCCACAAGGATCAGCGACCAGACGAAAATGAAGAGCACGGTGGCCAGCGTGGTCACCAGGGTGAACGCCGTCACCAGGTTCGGGATCAGGTAGATCAGCAACGTGCCGCCCAGCAGGCACAGGCAGGAGAACAGCAGGCCGCGGGCCGGCACCGCCGCGCGTGACAACCGCGACAGCCCACGCGGTGCGTGGCCCTCTTCGGCCAGGCCATACAGCATGCGGCTGGTGGAGAAGATGCCGCTGTTGGCCGAGGACGTGGCCGAGGTCAGCACCACGAAGTTGATCAGGCTGGCGGCGGCGGGAATGCCGGCCAGTACGAACAACTGCACGAACGGGCTCTTGTCCGGCACCACCTGGCGCCACGGGGTGACCGCCATGATCGCGATCAGCGCCAGCACGTAGAAGATGATGATGCGCACCGGGATCGAGTTGATCGCCTTGGGCAGGTTGCGCTCGGGGTCGGCGGTTTCGGCGGCGGTGGTGCCGACCAGCTCGATGCCGACGAAGGCGAACACCGCAATCTGGAAGCCAGCGAAGAAGCCGACCAGCCCCATCGGGAACATGCCACCGTCATTCCACAGGTTCGACAGCGCCGCGGTGTGGCCACTGGGCGAGGTGAAGCCCCACGCCACCAGCCCGGCACCGGTGATGATCAGCGCGCAGATCGCCACGATCTTGATCAGCGCGAACCAGAATTCCATTTCGCCAAACAGCTTCACCGTCACCAGGTTCAACGACAGCAGCAGCATCACGCACGCCAGCGCCGGCTTCCAGGCCTCAAGCCCGGGGAACCAGAACTGCGCGTAGGCGGCAATCGCGATCACGTCGGCGATGGCGGTGACGATCCAGCAGAACCAGTACGTCCATCCGCAGAAAAAGCCGGCCCAGGGGCCGAGCAGGTCGGTGGAGAAGTCGATGAAGGATTTGTAGTTCAGGTTGGACAGCAGCAGCTCGCCCATCGCGCGCATCACGAAGAACAGCATCGCGCCGATGATCAGGTAGACGAAGACGATGGATGGGCCCGCCAGGCTGATGGTCTTGCCCGAGCCCATGAACAGGCCGGTGCCGATGGCACCACCGATGGCGATCAGTTGCAGGTGGCGGTTGGACAGGCTGCGGCGCAGGTGCTCGGGGGGCGTGGCGGGCTCGGTCATGGGCGCGGGAAAGGGGCGGGCGAAGCGTTCGACGGTAGTCCTCCGCGCGTCGGAGCGCCAGCGCCGGATGGGCCGATCCCGTCAAACCTGGCCGCTTTCATCACAATGTGACGAAATGCCGGGTCGAGCCCATTCCTCCCGGCCCGGCGCCATGCTCAGATAGCCGCACCTGCCCAAGGATCGGCCCAGTCCATGCACCCTGCCCTGCCCGCCCTGCTGGAGCCCCGGCCATGAGCCGGCTGCGCGTGATCATTGGCGGCACCGCACTGGCGCTGCTGGCCGCGGCTGTGCCGATCGCAGTGATGGCCTATGCCACCTGGGACCGTGCGGTCAGTGTCGAGCAGCAGCGCCTGCGCGACATCGCCGGCCGCACCCTGCGACGCTCCGACCAGTCCTACCTGGAAGCGCTGGCCGCGTTGAAGTCCGCCGAGGCCGGCGCCTACGACCCGTGCGGGCCGGACCACATCCGGCGCATGCAGACTCTGGTGATGACCACGTCGTCGGTCGACCAGATGGGCTATTTCGAGGGCGGCAAGCTGCGTTGCACGTCGTGGGGGCCGTTCCCATCCGACGTGAACCAGCCCAAGGCCGACCATGTCACCAGTGACGGTGCGGGGATTGCGGTGGATGTGCGGCCCGAAACCAGTGGCCGGCGGCAGATGCTGGCCATCCTGTACGGCAACTACGATGTGCTGGTCGATCCGCGCCGCTTCGTCGACGTCATCGTCGACCCGCACGTGCGCCTGGCCCTGGCCAGCCCGGACGGCCGCCTGCTGGCCAGGCAGGAGGGCATGGACCCGGCGCTGCTGGAAGCGCTGCTGCGAGCCCCGGGCGAAGGCCTGGACCAGAACACGCTGTACGCCACCGCCCGCAACGAGGAGTGGCTGGCGATCGCAACCACGCCACGTACCGCTTTGGCTGCGACCTTCCGCCAGCAGGCGTGGCTGTTCGTGCCGCTGGGCGTCCTGCTGGCCACCGCCGGTGCCGGCCTGGTGATCTGGCTGTCACGTCGCCGCCTGTCGCTGCGCGGCGAACTGGCCACCGCGATCCGGCGCCGCGAGCTGTACCTGCACTACCAGCCGATCATCGAACTGGATACCGGCATCTGCGTCGGCGCCGAGGCGCTGGTGCGCTGGCAGCGCCCGGATGGCACCCAGGTGCGCCCGGACCTGTTCATTCCGTTGGCCGAGGAAGCCGGAATGATCGCCGACGTCACCGATCTGGTGATCGAGAACGTGGTACGCGACATGCGCGAGCTGCTGGTGGCCGATCGCAGCGCACACATCGCGATCAATCTTGCCGCCGAGGACATCAGCAGCGGTCGCGCATTGAAGATGATCTCCAAGCACATGGCCGGCAGCGGCATCCTGCCGCAGCAGATCTGGATGGAAGCCACCGAGCGCGGCTTCCTCGACCTGGACCGCGCCCGCACGATGCTGGCGCAGGCACGCCGCGCCGGCCACAGCGTGGCCATCGATGATTTCGGCGTGGGCTTTTCCAGCCTGCAGTACCTGGAGCAGCTGCCGCTGGATGCGCTGAAGATCGACAAGTCGTTCATCGATGCGATCGGCACCGAGAGTGCGACCAGCCCGGTGACCCCGCACATCATCGACATGGCCAAGGAGCTGGGGCTGTGGGTGGTGGCCGAGGGCGTGGAGACCGAAGCACAGCTGGCCTATCTGCACAGCCGCAAGGTGGAATTCGGACAGGGCTGGCTGTTCTCGCGGCCACTGCCACGTGATGAGTTCGTGGCGTTCCATCACAAGCGGCAGCAGCGCTATGGCGCCGCGCGGGAGGACATGCAGAACCCGCGGAGCGTGCCGATCGAGCGTGAGGGAGTGGAGTAGGACGGCGAACGGCAGAGCCCCTCGTGGTGGGTCGCGCCCGGTGGATCCATCAGGTTGGGCCCGGTGGATGGGTCGCGCAGGGGGCGCTGCAAGTACGTCCATGTAAGCTCGATCGCCGCATCCATGCGGCTCACGCCCCTGCGCAACCCACCCACCCGGCCACGGACACATTGCGGCGGCGTCCCACCACGGAATCAACAGAAGAAAGCAAAAGCAGAAGCGAACGCGGGTCGCTGCGCTCGGTAGATCCACGCCATGCGTGGATGGCGTGAACCACGGTAGTGCCGGCGGTTGGCCGGCACCACATCACCGATGATCGCGGCCTACACCCACGCCTTCGGCCGCGCCAGCAACCATGCAGCGGTCACCGCCAGCAGCAGCAACGGCAACCATCCCAACTGGGTGGGCCCACCGGCCTGCAGCAGCACACCCCCCGCCACACCTCCCGCAGCAATGGCCAGGTTCCAGCCGGTCACCAGCATCGATTGCGCCAGATCTGCGGCGGCACCGGCACGGCGGGCGAGTGCGGTCTGGAACAGGGTTGGCACCGCGCCGAATGCCACGCCCCACAGGATCGTTGCAAGCAGCAGCGCGGTCGCGTTGCCCGGCCACAGCAGCAGCGCCAGCACCGGCAGGATGAAGCCGATCACCGCCGCCCACACCAACGTGCGCAGGTGGCGGTCCACGCCCCAGCCGGCAATACCGATGCCGGCAATCGCCGCCAGGCCGAAGGCCAGCAGCAGGCGGTCCAGCCACGGGCCCGCCCCCGCCTCCACTGCCAGCGGTTCGATGTAGGTGTAGAGCACGTTGTGTGCGAGCACGTACAACACCATCACCAGCAGTGCACTGCGCACGCCGGGCATGCGCCAGACCGCGCCCAGCGATGTGCGCTTGCCGGAACCCGCAGCAGGCAAGGCTGGCAGCGCCCAACGCGCATACGCCAGCAGCCCCACGCCCAGCACGCTCATCAATGCGAACGCCCAGCGCCAGCCGATCTGCTGGCCCAGCAGCGTGCCCGCCGGTACGCCCAGCGACAGCGCCAACGGCGATCCGACCATTGCCACCGCAATCGCCCGGCCCTGCAGCGAGGGCACCACCATGCGTGCGGCATAGCCGGCCACCAGCGACCACAGCAGCCCGCCGCTCACGCCCGCCAGGAAACGTGCGGCGAGGATCAGCGCATAGCTGCTGCTCAACGCGGTCAGTGTATTGACCACCACGAAGCCGGCAATCGCCGCCAGCAACAGCGGGCGTCGTGGCAGGCGCTGGGTCAGCGCGGTCATCGGCAATGCGGCCATCACCGAGCCCAGCGCATACACGCTCACCAGCTGCCCCACCGCCGCATCACTCACGCCCAGGCTGTCGCCCATCGGCCGCAATACACCGGCCGGCAAGGTCTCGGTCAGCAGGGTAATGAAGCCGCCGCCGGCCAGTGCAAGCAGGCCGGCCCATGGCAGACGCGTGGCTTCACCGGCCGGGCTGGCCGCATCGATGGCATGGCCACTCATCGTGCAGTCCCCAGGTCGGCATACACCGCATCGCGCAGTTCATCGACAAAGGCGCCGTCCATGCCTTCGTACAGCGTGTTGGTCAGCGCAGCCACGCTCAGGCCGCGCGCAGGATCGACAAACCAGCTGTGCCCGTAGGCACCGCCCCACCGCCATGTACCTGCGTGCTGCGGCGTGCCGCTGGCGGCCGCATCGCGCAGCACCGCAAAGCCAAGGCCGAAACCCCAACCCGCCGGTTCCGGCGGCCCCTGCTCGCCCACCTGCGGGGCCGCCATCTCCGCCAACAGCTGGGGCGGCAGCACGCCGGAGTGTTGCCCGTCGCGCAGCGCCTCCAGTACCGTCATCACCTCATCGGCGCTACCCACCAGGCCTGCGCCAGCCGAAGGGAACCGGCTGGCATCGGTCGCGCGGGCGAGGCTGTACTCGATGCCCAACGTGCCCTCGAACGGGGCGACCACCTCGCCTTCGTGCAGGCGGTGCGGCTGCGGTGTGTCGGTGACATACGGCGTGGCCAGCCGTGCCGCATCGTGGGTGGCGAATGCGGTATCGCGCAGGCCCAAGGGCGCAGCCAGCAAGCGGGCGAACAAGGCCTGCAGGGTTTCACCGGTTGCCGCTTCCGCCACTGCGCCGGCCACGTCCACGCCCAGCGAATACATCCACTGGCTGCCCGGTGCGAACAGCAGTGGCGCCTGCGCGATGCGGCGCACGTTCTCGGCCAGGGTCAACGGGTTGGCATCCATGCCGTCGCTGACGCCCGCGCGCGCATAGGGGCCATCCGCTTCGGCTTCGAGGAAGCGGTAGCCCAGCCCGCTGCTGTGGCTGAGCAGCTGGCGCAGGCTGATCGGCGGCGTGCTGCCATCGGCCAGCGCCGGGCGGAAGTCCGGCAGCCAGCGCTGCACCGGTGCATCGAGGTCGAGCACGCCCTCGGCCACCAGGCGCAGGATCACCGTGGTCAGCAGCGGCTTGCTCACCGAGGCCAGCCGGAACAGCTGGTCGCGCTGCATCGGCGTGGCCGACTCGCGATCCGCCAGGCCCGTGGCGCTGGCATGGCGCAGCACGCCGTGCTCGCGCACCAGCACCACCGCACCGACCAGGCGCTGCGGGTGGACCTGCTGCAGCAGCCGCTGCACCGAAGGCAGTGTCGGCGCAGGTTCGAAGGAAGGAGCGGCATTCATCGCGGTGATCCATGGGGGAGAGGCCGCCACGTTAGGCAGCGGGCGTCCGCGCAAAAAGCCGGTTGCCGCTCCGGGCATCATGGACCGTGCAGTCCGCAATCGGCATGATGGCCGGAACTGCAAGGCCGCAACGGTCCCCACTCCCCCCGCACCACAGTGTTGCGATGGCGGAGCCGCCCGCAGCGGTCGCGCCGACCTACCCTGCCGCTTTCACCGCCCGCACGCCCATGTCAGTCCTGGACAACCTCGCCAACCTGCAGACCTTCGTGCATGCCGCCGACACCCGCAGCTTTGTCGAGACCGGGCGTCTGCAGGGCATATCCGCCTCGGCAGCGGGCAAGTGCGTGGCGCGGCTGGAGCACGCGCTGGGCGTGCGCCTGTTCCATCGCAGCACGCGCAGCATCACCCTCACCGCCGAGGGCCAGCTGTTCCTGGCGCGCTGCCGGCGCATCCTCGACGAGCGCGACGCTGCCCGCACCGAACTGGCGCAGCCACACGCCTCACCCAAGGGCACGCTGCGCATCAGCCTGCCCCTGGTCGGCGACCTCACCCTGCCGTTGATGGCCGAATTCATGGCGGCGTATCCCGACATCCGCCTCGACCTGGATTTCAGCGATCGGCTGGTCGACGTCATCGAGGAAGGTTTCGATGCGGTGCTGCGCGTCGGTGAGCCCAGCGACTCGCGCATGAACGCACGGCGGCTGGGCGTGTTCCCGCGCCGCATCGTCGCCTCCCCCGCCTATCTGCAGCGCCGCGGCATTCCACGCACGCCAGCGGAGCTGATGCAGCACACCCTGCTGCACTACCGCTTCCCCAGCACCGGCAAGCTGGAACTGTGGCCGATCCACTGGCCCGATGATCAGACGCCACAGGAACTGCCGGTGCACATGGTGGCCAACACCATCGAAGCGCGGGTGGCACTGGCGCTGCGCGATATCGGCCTGGCCTTCGTGCCGGTGCACTCGGTGCGCGATGCGCTGGCCGACGGTCGCCTGGTCACCGTGCTGGACGAGCATGTGCATTCCTGCGGCATCTTCCACCTGTTGTGGCCCTCCGGCCGCCACGTGCTGCCGAAGCTGCGGGTGTTCATCGATTTCGTCAGCGAACGCCTGGAAACCGTGCCGTAGGCCCGAAAGCTCCACGGCATACGCCACGTCGCGGTAGATCCACGCCATGCGTGGATGCTTCTCGCGGCGAAAGGAAGCCGAGCATCGGCTCGGCTCTACAGAACCACCCGACCATCGGTAGCGCCGGGCCATGCCCGGCGGCCGCACACCTGACCATTCAGCCACTGCCGCTATACTGGCCGCTCATTCCTCCCAGAGGCTCGCGACCAATGCGCCATTGATGCCGCCGTCTTCCCAACAGACGGCCTGACTCTTCCCGCCCCTGCGCGCAGGGGAGAACCCGGCATCCATGGAGGTCGCATGACCACACATTCCCTCACGCTCGATCGCGTGTCGTATCGGCTGGCCGACGGCCGTCCTCTGTTTTCCGACCTGTCGTTTTCCTTCGATCCGGTCGCCACCGGCCTGGTCGGTGCCAACGGCGCCGGCAAGAGCGTGCTGGCACGCCTGTTGGCCGGCCGCCTGTCACCCGACAGCGGCCAGGTACGCGGCAGCGGCCGCGTATTCCTGTTGCCCACGCCCGGCTATCCACCGTCCGGCACCGTGGGCGAGCTCGCCGGTGTCGGCAAGGCACTGGCCGCGCTGACGCGCATCGAAGCGGGCAGCGTGGATGAGGCCGACTTCGCCTGCGTCGGTGACCACTGGGATCTGCGTGATCGCCTGCAACAGCAATGGCAGGCATTACGCCTGCCCGGCGATCTCGATCCCGACCAGCCCGCCGCACGCCTCAGCGGTGGCCAGGCGATGCAGGTGGCGCTGTCCGGTGCCTGGGCCAGCGACGCCGACTGGCTGATCCTGGACGAACCCAGCAACCATCTCGACGTGCGGCATCGACAGCAGCTGTACGAACAGCTGCAGCAATGGCGTGGCGGCCTGCTGGCGATAAGCCATGATCGCGAGCTGCTTGGGCACATGCAGCAGATCGTCGAACTGGACGCACGGGGACTGCACCGCTATGGCGGGCCGTGGCAGCACTACGCCGACGCGCGTGCCGCCGAACGCGAAGCTGCCGCCGCCCAACTCGACCATGCGCGCGCCCAGCACCGCCAGCAGCAGCGCAGCGCGCGTGAGCAGCACGAACGGCAGCAGCAACGCCAGGCACGCGGCAACCGCGATGCGAAGCAGGCCAACCAGGCACCGATCCTGCTGGGCCGGCAGAAGCAGCGCGCCGAGGCCAGCCAGGGTCGATCGCAGCAGATCCAGGCCGAGCGCCTGCTGGCCAGCGCCGGCCAGCTGCGCGCAGCGGCATCAGCGGTTCACGCGGCGCCGGAACTGGCACTGTTTGCCGGTGAAGGCGAACGCGGCAGTTCACGCCTGCTGCAAGCGGAGTCGCTGGTGCTTCCGCATGGGTGCAGCGCTCCATTGCAGCTCGAGATCCGACGCGGGCAGCGCATCGCTGTGGTCGGTGACAACGGTGCTGGAAAATCCACCCTGCTGCGTGTGCTGGCAGGGCACCTGCCCGCGCGCAGTGGCACCGTGCAACGGCATGCGCCATTGGCACTGCTTGACCAGCAGCTGTTGGGATTGTCTGGCGGGCACAGCATCCTGGAGACAGTGCAGGCGGCAAACCCGGGCACCGATGTGGGCGAACTGCGCACGCGGCTTGCCCTGCTCGGGCTGGACGCACAACGCATCCAGCGGGCAGCCCATGGCCTCAGCGATGGCGAGCGCGTAAAGGGTGCGCTGGCCAGCGTCCTGTATGCCGATCCCGCACCCCAGCTGTTGCTGCTGGACGAACCCGGTAATGCGCTGGATCTGAGTGCATTGCAGGCGTTGGAGGAACTGCTTGCGGCCTGGCCGGGTGCACTGATGATGGTCAGCCACGACCGGCATCTGCTGCAGGCGTTGCGACCAACACAGGTGCTGCACGTCACCGCAGACGGTTGGCAGTGGCGCGAGACGCTGTAGATCCACGCCATGCGTGGATTCGATTCTGTAGAGCCGAGCCCACGCTCGGCTGCAGTTGCATTAGAGCCACGCCATGCGTGGATGGAATGATCCGCCAGCCGAGCGTGGGCTCGGCTCTACAAGGCGGGCAAAGACCGGTTGAACCGCCATCAACGCATGGCGGGGATCTACAGGAGCCGTTCGATCAACGCTTCCACACCGGGAACGACTGCGGCAGCTGCTGCCACAGCAGCGGCCCCGCACGCAGTTCCTGGTCATTGAGCAGGCAGGCATCCAGCTCCGCACGCACCGCGCGCTCATCCATGTGCACGCCAATCACCACCAGTTCCTGACGACGATCGCCCCACAAGGGATGCCACAGCCGCTGCATCGCCGCGTGCGCGGCCGAATCCGGAAACTCCTCCAGGCCCGGCAACGGCGCGCTCCAGCAGTCGGCCTGCTGCCGGGCCCAGCCAAGGTCACTGTAAGGCAACGGCGTGGGCGGCAGCAGCGGTGTGGTGTCCTCGATGCCCGCACGCACACGATCGCGCGCGGCGTACCAGAAGCCCGCCGCCTGCGTGCGTGTCGCCGCGCCCACCGTGTTCAGTTCACCCACCCAGTCCATGCGGTTGGCCAGCCAGAACCAGCCCTTGCTGCGGATCACGCCGGGCATGCCCGACTGCAGCGCGCGCGCGAAGCGCCCGGGATGGAACGGCCGCCGCGAACGGTAGACGAAACTGCCAATGCCGTACTCCTCGGTTTCGGGTGTGTGCTCACCACGCAGTTCCTTCACCCAGCCGGGTGCACGTTGCGCACGCTCCATGTCGAAGCGACCGGTATCCAGCAGTTCGGCCAGTGGCACATCGCCGAAGCTGGACAGCAGCAGCCTGGCGTCGCGGTTCAACCCGCGCAGCACGGCCAGCGTGTCCTGCAGCACCTCGTCGTCCACCTGGTCCACCTTGCTGACCACGATCACGTCGGCGAACTCGACCTGCTCGCACAGCAGGTCAACCACCCCGCGGTCATCCTCCGGGCCGGCCTGCTGGCCACGCTCGGCCAGGCGCAGCGTCGAGCCGAAGTCGGCAAGGAAGGCGCTGCCATCGACCACGGTCACCATCGTGTCCAGGCGCGCAATGTCACTCAGGCTGAAGCCGTGCTCGTCGCGCACCGCGAACGTCGCGGCCACCGGCATCGGTTCGCCGATGCCGGTCGATTCGATCAGCAGGTAGTCATAGCGACCCGCATCGGCGAGGCGCCGCACTTCCTGCAGCAGGTCATCACGCAGCGTGCAGCAGATGCAGCCGTTGCTGAATTCCACCAGCGTCTCTTCGGTGCGGCGCAGTTCGGCGCCGCCTTCGCGCACCAGCTGTGCGTCGATGTTGACCTCGCTCATGTCGTTGACGATGACCGCCACGCGCAGGCCCTCACGGTTGCGCAGGATCTGGTTGAGCAGGGTGGTTTTGCCGGCCCCGAGGAAGCCGGACAGCACGGTGACCGGAAGGCGACGGTCGGCGCGGGAAACAGTGTTCATGTCGGAGCGGGTTGGCTGCGGAACGGAAATGTTACTGTATAACATATGTTGTGCAAGGAACCTCCCCCGATGAAGTCGCCTTCCGCCGCCCTGCTCGATGCCGGTGCGGTCGCCCTGTCCAGCCTGTGCCTGCTCCATTGCCTGGCACTGCCTCTGCTCGCCGCCGCGTTGCCGCTGTTCGGCACCTGGGCCGAAGCGGAATGGGTGCACCTGCTGTTCGTGGCCATCGCCCTGCCGCTGACCGGCTACGCGCTGTGGCGGGCCGAGCGACGTCATCCGCTGCCCGCACTGGCCTGGGCCACCGCCGGTGCCGGTCTGGGGCTGTTGCTGGCCGGCGCGCTGGCCCTTCCCTCGCATGACTGGGAAACGCCGATGACCGTTACCGGCAGCCTGCTGCTGGCCGCAACGCATATCTGGAACGCGCGGCACCGGCACGCAGGGTAGAGTCGACTGTTAGTCGACTATCGCGCGAAGCGAGGGATCTCATGCCGCCTGGGCAAAGAGCAGTCGACTAACAGTCGACTCTACCCCACCCCACGGCCTATTTGCCGTAGCGGCGCAGCAGCTCCACCAGCACTTCGGCTTCGGCGGCCCGCTGCTGCGGGTCTTCGGCGCCCACCACGTGCTCCTGCAGGTGCTCGTGCAGCAGCTCCATCAGCAGGCTGTGTGCGGCACCGCGCACCGCGGCGACCTGCACCAGCACGTCCGCGCAGTCGCCCGCCTCGCCCTCGGGCTTGTCCAGCGCCTGTTCCAACGCCGCCACCTGGCCGCCGATACGGCGTACCCGGGTCAGCAGTTGCTTTCGATTCTTGTGTACATGGGCCATGGCGAGATCGTATACCCTATGGGGGTATCCTTCCACCCCTGGTCTGCCCATGCATCTGGACGCCCTTGCCGCCGCCCGCCGCCACGAACACCGCTTCGACGACGGCAACCCGCTGGCCGAACGCAATACCCGCCGCGCCATGTGGCTCACCGTCAGCATGATGCTGGTGGAGATCGTTGGCGGCTGGTGGTTCAACTCCATGGCCGTGCTCGCCGACGGCTGGCACATGAGCTCGCACGCGCTGGCGCTGGGCCTGTCGGTGTTCGCCTACCGTTGTGCTCGCCGCTACGCGCACGATCCGCGCTTCGCCTTCGGTACCTGGAAGATCGAAATCCTGGCCGGCTATACCAGTGCCATCGCCCTGCTCGGTGTCGCTGCACTGATGGCGGTGCAGTCGCTGGAGCGGCTGTGGGTGCCGGCACCGATCCATTACAACGAAGCCATTGCCATTGCGGTCGTCGGCCTGGCGGTGAACCTGCTGTGCGCCTGGTGGCTGCACGACAGCCCGGGGCATGCGCATCACCACCATGGGCACGCCCATGGCGATCACCACGGGCATGAACACGCGCACCACGATCACGCGCATGGTCACGACCTGAATCTGCGCTCGGCCTACGTGCATGTTCTGGCCGACGCCGCCACGTCGGTGCTGGCCATCGTCGCCCTGCTCGGCGGCAAGCTGCTGGGCCTGACCTGGCTGGACCCGGCGATGGGCCTGGTCGGCGCCGTGCTGGTCACGGTGTGGGCTGTAGGCCTGCTGCGCGACAGCGGCCGCATCCTGCTGGACGCGCAGATGGACGCACCGGTGGTGGCCGAAGTACGCGAAGTAATCGAACAGGGCCCGTGGCCGGCCCGTCTGGCCGACCTGCACGTCTGGCAGGTAGGGCGCGGCAAGTACGCGGTCAGTGCCAGCGTGGTCACCAGCGATGCCAGCCTGGATGCCGATACCGTGCGCAACGCGCTGGCCATCCATGAGGAGCTGGTGCACGTGACAGTGGAGATCCACCGCAGCTGATCCTGCGCGACTGCGGTCGAATCTGTAGAGCCGAGCCATGCTCGGCTGTCGCAGGCCATCAGCCGAGCATCGCTCGGCACTACCGCCTAGAGCTTCAACATCATCCGCAGCAGGTACATCAGCAGCGGCAGCGCACTGATCACGGCGCCGGCAATACCGATCCACGGCCAACGCTCGCCCCGCACGCGCGAGGCCACTGCCAGGCCGCCGCCGACCAGTGCTGCACCCAGCACGCCCACGCCCAGTCCGGCGGCCATGCCATTGCCGCCCGCGGCCACTGCTGCCTGCGCGGCCAACGTGCCAGCCCCCCAACCCACAGCGATCCCCAGCCAACTGGCCACGCCGCACCACGGTGCCTTGCCCTGCGCCATCCGAAAACCCCTTTCTTCTTGCCGAATTTCTGTACGGGCCACGCCCGCCTGCTGCCTACACTAGCCGCACCTGCCCTGTAGGGACATCCCATGCGCACGCTCCGCCTGCTGCTGCCCGGTGCCCTCCTCCTGCTCACTGCCTGCGGTGGCGACGCCGGGCTTCCGTTCTCCGCCGATCCCCTGCAGGGCTGCTTCGCCACCAGCGCGCGCAAACCGGCCGACTTCCGCATCGAAAAGGAAGGCGGCCAATACTTCGTTTCCTTCAGTCGCGGCGACCAGTGGCAGCGCGAACCCAATGCCCTGCACAAGGCCTCCCGCAGCGAGATCAGCCGCTATTTCCGCGATGACGCCGAACAGATCGACGAGGCGCTGATCCGCATGGCCGGCGGCTTCGGCATCTTCCACTTCAACAAGGGCGCGTCGCTGAAGGGTAAGGCCAGCGACAGTGACTACATGGCGCTGATGCTGATCGGGGCTGGGCCGGTGTATGCGGTGAAGTGCGATTGAGCAATGGATCAACATTCAAACTAGTAAGAAAAGTTTGAAATTTGGTCAAGTACGGTGCGGGTCACAATCTAAAAACTGAACATTGTTGAGCCTAGTGTCTCCGCAACCGAAGAACGGAGACTCGTAGATGATTAACCGCACACTGATCCTGTGTCTGGCAATCGCCACGGCCTCGCCTGCATTCGCAGAAACACCATTGAGCGTCGACAGAACGGAGCTCAGCGCCCAAGGAGAGATCATCATTGTTCGCCGTACAACTTGGCCAGACTTCGATGGGGGGCAGATTCAAGTTGATCAGCATCTGAAGCCGGATGGATTTGGACGACTGATCTATCGATACAGCGACCAATCGGAGGCGACCAAGCTCTATCACCAAGCTTTCTGCCTTTCCATGGATATGGAACCATCTCAAGGGGAAGGGACGATTGAAGGGCCGGCAGCAGGCTGGGTATGCACTCGCGAAAACACCCCTGGGAATCCAACCTCAAAATTGAATTCGAAGAGTATTGACTGGGTTACGGCAACTGCGCCGAGTGGACGTGTTCCTGTGGGCATCTCCTATTACTCAACAGGCCAGATGAACGCTGAAAGCTCCGTCGCGGGAGCCCGAACAGCCAAGATCGGTATTGACAACGGCAGATGCTACCTTAGCGATACACGTCATTATTCATCCCCTTTCTATCTCAGCGAGGGAATTGGCGTCATTTGCACCGTAATGGAGTCACGATTCGTGAGCACCTCGCTGGACGTGTGCATACCAAGGCAATGCGCTTCCAATCGCGGAACTCAGTTCGCCCAGTAGGCAACTGATTTTAGGCGGCCTTCAGCCTTTCACTGAAGGCCGCGTCGCGGCATCCCGCCATACGGATTAGTTGCACATGCCCCATGGACCGTTGCTTTCAACGACCATGGTCGGAAATCACCCTTTCAACCCATCATGAGCCCTGCGGTACCATGCCCTCCCCCGAACCGCCCCGGTACCTGCCGTGCCCCACTACAACGGCCCCCTGCTGACCCGCGACAGCGCCGACACCCTGCGCCGTGCCCATGACAAGGGCGCTGCCGACTGGCGGGGCTCGCTCGACCTCGGCCGCAGCGAGGACAGCGTGGCGCTGGATGGCGACGGCTTCCACTTCCGTGGCCAGGCCTACCCGTGGCCGGGCAAGCTGAAGGACCGCACGCTGTACTACTGGGATGGCGAGGAGTTCGCGCCGATCTCGCGCTACAGCGGTTCGCTGATCAAGCTGGTGCCCACCGAATGGGGCGCACCGACCTTCGAGATCGACGGCATCAAGATGCTGCCGACCTCCAAGCTGTCGCCGTTCGAGGATGCACGCCGCAAGGTCGAGCTGGTCGCCCCGGCCGGCAAGGTCATCCTCGATACCTGCGGCGGCCTGGGCTACTTCGCCGCCTGCGCGCTGGAGGCCGGTGTCGGCCAGATCCGCTCGTTCGAGAAGAACGCCGACGTGATGTGGCTGCGCACGCTCAATCCGTGGTCACCTGATCCGGACTCGGCGGCCGCAGGGGGCCGCCTGCAGTTCAGCCACGGCGATGTCTCGCAGCAGATCGAACAAGTGGCCAGCAACAGTGTCGACGCGATCCTGCACGACCCGCCGCGCTTCGGCATTGCCGGCGAGTTGTACTCGCAGGTGTTCTACGACCACCTCGCCCGCGTCATCCGCAAGGGCGGCCGGCTGTTCCATTACACCGGCGCGCCGAACAAGCTGACCAGCGGTCGCGACGTGCCGCGCGAAGTGGCCAAACGCCTGGAAAAGGCTGGCTTCAAGGCCGAGCTGGCGCTTGATGGCGTGCTGGCCGTCAAGCGCTGAGCTTCATTCCGAGTCCACTTTCGCCAGCTTCATCACCCACGCCGGCACCACCGGCTCACCGGCATAGAAGTCCTTCGGCTTCTTCTCCGCCATCGCCCAGCGGTGCAGCCAGCTCGGGCCGTAGCGACCGTTGTAGCCCTCGGCCCCACGTGCATAGGCTGGGTCACGCATCGCCTCGTCCAGCGAAATGAAGCGATAGCCACGCCGCTTCGTCGCAGCCACCAGTTCGGCGAACGTGGCCGCGTTGAGTTCGTTGGCATGCATCAGCCACACCTGCGGAAGCGCATGGCCCAGCAGCGCCTGCGACTGCTTCTCGTAGTAGTCCAGCTTGTTCAGCATGTAGGGCACGTAGCCTTTGCGCAGCTGCGCCAGCGTCGCCTCGCGTGCCGGGGAATCGGGCTGCTCGTTCATCACGTTGGCATAGGCGAACGCCCACACCCACTCGCCGTTGTCGACGGTGACCGGCGCCACGCGGTAGCCGTGTTCCTGGAAGAACGCGTCCATCTCCGCGCGCTCTTCCGGCGTGCGCCCAGCCCGCAGGTAGGGATGGCGCATCCACTGCGGTTTCAGGCCGCGCTCGGCCAGCAGCGGCCGCAGCACCGTCTCGCCGTGCAGGAAATCCTGCTGGAACGCAGGTACGCCCTTGGCATTCAGATCCATGTGCGAATACGTGTGGTTGCCAAGCTCATAACCGGCGTCCAGCCAATCGCGCAGCATCTGCACCCGCGCCGGCTTCACCTGCCCGTCTACCTCCAGCTTGTTCTCGTTGACGAAACCGACCACCGGCACGGCCGCCTGGCGCAGCTGGTCCATCAATGCCTCATGCCGTGCCTGCAGGTCCGGCGGCACGATCTCGTCCACCCGCGCCCATGGCAGGTCGTCGATGGTCACCGCAATCCGGCGGTCCACTTCAGCGGCGTGTACCGCCAGCGAGCACAGCAGCAACGGCACAGCACGCAGCAACCAACGCATCAGCACTTCCTTGCAGGGGCGAAGTGGCGACTCTAGCGCGATTACGGGTGCGCGGCCGGTCACACACCCACTATGGGCTGGACGGCTGCGCCTGGCGCTCACGCACGATTGCCCGCCACAGCATGAATCCCGCGGCCATCGCCATCAGCATCAACGCGGCCAGCACCAGCGCCAAGTCATCGGGATTACGCAGCAGCGGGGCATGCTCGTGGGTGAGGATCTCGAACACCACCCGCTGTGCCTGCGCCAACGGCAGCCGGCCCTGTCCGCCCAGTTCCACCAGGCACGCCGCTGGGGACAGCTTGGCCACGCTGGTCCATGCCATGTCGTACAGATGCAATGCCCTGACGGCCAGTGCCAGGATTGCGGCGTGCAGCGCCATCAACCCCCAGTTGGCGCGTCGCAGGCGTCCCGACAGGCGCCCCAGCCGGTAGACGCTGATCGACATCGCGCCGAGCAGAGCCAGCACCACACCGGCCATGGGGATCCACTGCAGCGGCTGCCACGGCGCCAACGCCGTGGAGCGCGCCAGCAGCTGTTCGGCCACCTGCATGCGCGCGGCAGGATCGGGGCCACCACAGGCTTCATCCACCGGCTCCAGCAGCAGTCCCACGCGGTAGTGGAAGAAACCTGCGGCCAGCACAACCGCCAGCAGTGCCACTACCTGCAGTACCAGCAGGATCGGGCCAGGACCACAGATACGGCAGAAGCGGGTAGCAGCAGAGGCCATCGGTTCGTCCATGACAACAAAGAACCATCCTAACCAAGCGTTCCCTGGTTGTCGGCGGGCGGATACGACAGCCCGCGTCCGCCCCGGTAGGATGTGGATGGGCATGGATGGTCGTACGTCGAGGTATCGTGGATGGTCACGCTGTATCTGTGGGTGCGGACGCTGTTTCCGTTGCTGGCGTTCGTGCTGGCCTGGATGCTGCTGTCGCGCCTGATCAAGGCTCGCGTGGCACGCCTTCCCCGCGTTCCATTGAACCTTCCCGAACACAGCAGCAGCCCACGCAGGAAGGATCGACGCATCTACACGCGCAAGTTGCGGCGCAAACCGGGGCTGCGCAACGCGACTCGCCCGGCTACGGCGCCGCGAAGCTGGAACCTCGCGGCAGCTTTCGTTTCGCTCTGCGCACTGATCGCCGCCGTACTGGTCATGCCGGATGGCGCGCGCTTCCAGGTGATGGTCGAGAGCCTTGCCGGCTACCCGGCCACCATTGCTGAAGTGCACGTTCCCGCTGCAAGGCAGACGCTTGTGCTGCAGGCGTGGCAGCCCACACTGGCGCAGTTGTCGCGGCCTGTAACCCTGCGCTACCCGATCGGGCGCACCGGCGGCGAGCATCAGGCGCATGCAACGCTGCCGGTGCAGGTAAGGCATCAGCGTGATCGGCTGCAGGTGGCTACGCCCGTGCCTGTGGACGGCGACGTGATGCGTGCGGAGCTTGCGCGCCTGGCTGGGCTGCCGACGGAGGCAATCACCGTCCGTCAGAGCGAGATCTCACCCTGGCGGGAACCCGGCTGGAAGCCGCTGGCCGAACGGTAGAGCCGAGCGCGCAAGCCAGCATGGCTCTGCACTACACGCAGCACCGGGCCCAGGCCAGGCCTCTGTTGCAGTAGATCCACGCCATGCGTGGATGGACGCAGTGCGGAGCCGAGCATGGCTCTCGGCTCTACAGATCAGGATCACCGCGGCAGCTTCGCCGCCCACATGTTGTCCACCAGGTTCGGGTAGCGCCGTCCGTTCTCTTCCGCACGCTGCCGCGCCGCCTCTTTCTGCGCAGGTGACAGCGGCTGCGAGACCTGGCCCTTGGGATTGGGCTTCTTCCACGGGGGTGTCTTCGGCTCACGCATGGCCGCAGCTTACCGCTTCAGGAAGTTCAGCAGCGCCAGATTGAAGTGGTCGGCATGGCTGGTGTTGCAGCCATGAGGCGCGCCTTCAAGGATCACCACCTCGCTGCCTGGAACAGCCCGGTGCGTGCGCTGGCCTGAGCCTTCGAACGGCACGATCGCATCGCTGTCGCCATGCAGGACCAGCGTTGGCACGGTGATCTTCTTCAGATCGTCGCGGAAGTCGGTGCTCGCGAACGCGTGCATGCAACCCAGCGCCGCCGTCTGGTCGGATTGATGGCACAGTGCGATCGCCGCCTGGCGCGTCTCTTCGGTCACCATCAGCTGGCCATTGGCGCTGAAGAAATCGCGGGTGAAGCCATCGAAGAACCCCTCGCGATCTTTCTCCAGACCACTGCGCATCTCGGCAGCCTTTTCCCGGGTCAACGGACCTTCCGGGTTGTCATCACTGCGCAGCAGGAACGGCGGTACCGCCGCAGCAAACACCACGCTGTGCAGGCGCTCCTGCCCATGATTGGCCACATAGCGCGCGACCTCACCACCGCCCATCGAGAAGCCGACCAGAGTGACATCGCGCAGATCACGTTCCTCGATCAGCCCGGCCAGATCCGCCGCCAGCGTGTCGTAGTCATAGCCCTCGGCCGGCTTGTCGGAACGACCGAAGCCGCGGCGGTCGTAGCTGATCACCCGGTGCTGGGCGTCGCGCAGGATCGACACCTGTTGTTTCCACGCATCGGCTGACAACGGCCAACCATGGATCAGGATCACCGGGCGGCCGTCGCCACCGGTGTCTTCAACGTGCAGGCGGATGCGGGAGGCTGGCATGGGAGCTCCTGTGGAAGGGGAGGATCTCAGGCTAGAGACCGGGCCCTATCGCGGTCGTGATGGAATCGCCGGCGGCCATGACACCCTCTGCACAGGACACGCCAACCGGCCGATCCACCAATGCGGGCATTCACTCCCTGGAAATCCCGTTTCGTCGCAGGGCGGCTGCGGCCCTCGGAGCGCCGTGCGAGCCTGCATGAATCCCGCCCTGGAGCCTCGCCATGCTGCTGCTCACCCTACCCCTGCTGGCCGCCGGCCTCGCCGCCGCACCCGCGCCCTCCGATGACCTGCGCGAGCAGATCCACCAGGCCGACGCGCAGCTGTTCGCCGCCGCATTCGACGACTGCGATGCCGACAAGGCCGCGACCATGACCACTGAAGACATGGAGTTCTTCCATGACAAGGCGGGCAAGTCCGCCAGCAAGCGTGACGACTTCCGCCGCAGCGTGGCCGCCCTGTGCGAGAGCACCCGCGCCAACCGCACCCATCTGCGCCGCGAGCTGGTGGAAAGCTCGCTGCAGGTGTTTCCGCTGCACGACGATCGCGCCCTGGAGATCGGCGACCACCGCTTCCACGAGCGCGATGCAAAGGGTGTCGAGCACTGGACCGGCCAGGCCCGCTTCATCCAGGTCTGGCGCCGCGTGGATGGGCGCTGGCTGGCCGAGCGGGTGATCAGCTACGACCATCGGCCGGCAACGGAATGAACCCGTCGGCGAGTGTTCACTCGCTCTTACCAGAACCCTTTCAGCCCACGGCCTCCTCCAGATCGCGGGTGTAGTAGCTTGCCGCCTGGGCCAACTCCGCGCCGACGGCGTCGCACAGGTGCGGTGGGGAATCGACCCGTACGTTGCTCCCGAAGCCCATCAGCCACCAACGCAGGGTCTGGTCGTCCTCTACCGTAGCGCGCAGCCGGATCCATCCATCACCCAGATCACTGATCGTCTGATCGACCGACAGGGGCGTCTCCCTGAGATGCTCCGCAGCCTGCGCCCGGAAGCGCGCCTCCAGTACGATGCGTCCTTGCCCCTGGAACGCGGTGGCGGTGGTCGTCGCATAGCGCTGGAAGTCGAAGTCCGGCAAGCTCCTTGCCTCCATTTCAAGCACCCGGGTTCCACTCAGGCGATGCAACGCCAGGTGGCGGATGTCCGTATAGTCGCGCAACATGCAGACAAGGTACTGCGCAGAACCGCGCATCAGCAGCCCCAGAGGATGCATGATCATCTCCTTCGGCTCGTCCTTGCCTTTGCTGCGATACCAACCTGACAGGCAGCGTCGGGATGCCAATGCCCTGTGGACATCCACCTGTACGGCCGTTTCCACCTCGGGGGCAAGCAGGTTCGGGCCCATGGGCAGGATCGCGGTCCTGCTGGCCCACTCCCCCCAGCCCGACGTCGAGACTTCCGCCCGCGCCATGTCGAACACGGGCATCAGCTCATTCATGGCCGTTGCCGGGAGCAGCTGACGCAGATGTGCCTGCGAAAGCAGCAGCGCAACGCTCTGCGAAATCGACAGCCTGGGCGTGAAGGCGAAGTTCGCTTCCCTGGACCAACTCCAGCCAAAGGGCTTTTCACTGTCGTCGGCAATGAGCTGGAACCGCGTGGACAGGTTCTGCAGGTCCCGTTCAATGGTGCGGCTGCTGGTCCTGAAGCCCAGCGGCTCCAGATTCTCCAGTATCTGCCTGACGGATATCCTGCGCGGAGCGCGCGGGATCATGCGCAGCATCTCCCACTGCCGCATCAACGTGTCGTTCGAACGGATCTTCATATCAATCTTCCCTTCCAGAGCCGACAGGCAACAAGAGCCCCACCAGAACGGCGTGGGGCTCTGCCCATCGTCAAGCCGCCTTGGCGGGCTCCTCGCCCTTCATCACCACCATCGCCGCATCCACATCGGCCACGGCCTTCTCCGTCGAAAGCACCAGCGCTCCTGCGTCATCCAGGATCGGGGTATCGATCATCACCTTGATCAGCTGGGCAATCTTCACGGCGCGGAAAACCCGCTCCCGCGCCTGCTGGGGGAAACTACTGAAATCGCAGCCGTGCTCCCGGATGACATCACGGATATCGGCTACACCACGACGCAGCGACATGCACAGCTTGGAGAACGTCCTGTTGGCGAGCGTAGTAACGGCC
The DNA here is from genome assembly GCF_030291095.1 of Stenotrophomonas sp. 59. Taxonomy (NCBI): domain Bacteria; kingdom Pseudomonadati; phylum Pseudomonadota; class Gammaproteobacteria; order Lysobacterales; family Lysobacteraceae; genus Stenotrophomonas; species Stenotrophomonas sp. 59. Next base: position 465,545 of record NZ_CP127408.1, on the reverse strand, counting down.
TCGACCGCTGCCAACTGTTCGGCGGCCAACACGGCCTCGTCGTAATGGGTTCGAGCGACCTCTTTGTTGCGGCGGGCATCGGCCAGCGCGGCTTCAGCCTTGCTGCCCACCACGTAGCCAAAGATCGCCAACGCCGGACCGGCAACCAGGCCACCCAGCACCAGGGTGCCGCCAGCCATTCCGAATCCGCCCGCAGCCAACGAACCGCCGCCCAGCCACGCCAGCGTTGCGTTGGTTGCGGCAACACCGCTGAGGGTCGAAATGGCAGTGCCGGTGCTGGCACTGGCCAGCAGCATCGTCCCGTTGTACGCACCAAATGCCAGCGCGGCGCCACTTCCCAGCCCGGCGCCCAGGCCCAGGCCCGAGTCCATCAGCAACTGGTAGTCCCGCTTCAGGCCTTCCAGCGACGCCGTGCTGAAATCGCCCTGCACCAGCTTGTCCAGTTCGGGTGAGCCGATCCCCTCAACGTTCTTGAGCTGGCCAAACGCATCGATGAAGTCCGCGATCCCTCCATTGAAAGCGCGCAGCTTGCGTGCGCCATAGTCCTCAAGCACCGTGTTGGTGCGCTTGCGCTGCGTCTCCAGCAACGACGAGCCCTTCTCGATCAGCCCTTTGGCATCGGCGTTGGCGATGCCGGCATCCTTGTGATCGACCACGGCCTTGCCGCCCTTGTAGATGCCGTACAGCGCGCTGGCCGCCATCGCGGCCCCGACTACGATTGGAATCATGGGTAACTCCCTTTACTCAAGAATGATGGCAACGGTACGGCTGGCCTCGCGATTGATGCTTTCCGCGCGCTCAAGCAGGTCGTTGTAGATGTAGTCGTCAATACCGAAGATATCGGCCAGGCGACGCAGCTGTGCTTCCTCGACACTCGACACTTCACCGTCGGCCAGTGCAAGCAGCATCAACTCATACAGCATCACCTTCGGTACGGCCGGCTGCGCGGCTTCGACCATGGCCTTGTCGATCAGCGAGTCGAGCACCTCGCATGCCACCCGCGCCCGCTCCACCGGGTCGCTCTGGCGCACCAGCGGCATCGTCTGCAGGCGCGTCAACAGTTCCTTCGTCACCCCGTCGGACCGATATACCTTGCCGCACTCACGGGAAAAGCTGTCGAAGATCGCACGTTCGTGTTCGGATTCATCCAGCGAAACCTTGCTCAGGTTGGTATCGCCAGTCACTTCTTCGTGGGTCTTTCCGTCCCACAGCATCGGGTTGTCACTCACGCTCAGCAGGCGCGCAACCTTCAGGAAGGTTGCCTGCTCGGTGTCTGGAAGCAGATAAAGGAACATCGTATCTCCAAGGTCCTGGGATCACACACGGAAGCCGGTGTGGCCAACCTGCCCGGAAGGCCACGACCAGAAATGGGTTCGATTGATCAAAGCCGAAGTGGCTCGTCACCCGTCATGAACAGATCAAACTCCTGCAGCGAAGCAAACTGCAGGCGGCTGCCCAGCAGAAGGGCAAAGCGGTTGATTGCAGCCGCAAAGCCATCGGCGTCAATCTCTGACTGGGTGGTATCGAGTGCACACAGCAACTGGGCCGTCTCGTCATTCAGCACTGGAAGCTCGGCCGCAATGAACTGCGCCAGCGCCAGGCGCTGCGCCAGAATCTCTTCACGGGCAGCTTCATTGAGCTCGATTGCCAAGGCCAGCCTCTCGGCAGCCAGATCGGCACTCCGGGCCGCCTCCAACGTTTCCCGATAGAAGATCGATGAAAGCGTGCAGCCAATCATCCCGCCGATGGCGGCGCCAACCACCGGGACCGGAATCGCGATCTGGCCCAATGCCGCCATCATGGCCGAAGCCATCATGCCGGAACCCTTCTCACCGATCTCATCCAGGAACTGGACGCCGTCGATCTCACCCCTGGCGTAGCGGCGTATGCAGCTGGTCATGGTCACGCAGACGTCGACCACCATGGCCGGAGCGGCTGTACGGGAAAGGACCTGCAGGCTCTGTCGGCCTGACTGCTGCATCACTGCGGTCAATGCGGCCCCGGACGCAGCCGTTGCGTAGCCCATGCCGGCAGAGACGGCACCATCCACCAGGACTGCGCGGCCCGCATCAATCATCCCCCTGCGCTCGGTTGCCACCGCATAGGCATTGGTCGCCATGCTGATCGCCGCGCCAACCATGAACGCCCCGCGCGCGCCTTCAAGACCTGCCCTGTGGCTGGTATGCGCGATATCGCGCACCGTCGCCATCCGCGGATGGGTACGATAGAACTTCGCATCGTCACTGGTCAGCCCCGTATCCAGAAGGTTGCCGGCCAGCTGCTCATAGTTGTCTGCCTTCGCACGGAGATCCAGTGCAACCTCAGGCTTTCCCCTCGCCTCAACCACGTCCGCCTGGCGGCGCAGATCTGCAGCCTGCGCCCGGCAATGTGCCTCGGCATCGATGTACTGCTCCGAGGGCAGCTCCAGCTTCAGCCCACGATAGCGGGAGAACTTTCCATCGGGCGCAGCGATCCTCTCAAGGAGCTGATCACGGTTGCCCACGAACTTCATCTGGGACTGGCTGCCTTCAATGATCTGGCCATCCAGCACCCTTACCCGGTCAACGCGACTGTCATTCCGCCGGTACTCGGGATGATCATCACTGCGCACCGTGCGAACGGGTGACCCACTGATGATGGCCTCGGCATTGTCGCGACTGGTCGCCGCTACCTCAGCCGCATAGCCGGCCTGCTGGGCAATGCTGTTTTCGGGGCGTACCGGATCAAGCTTGTACCCGGAGATCTTCTCCAGACCATGGGTAAATGTCTGACCGGTCAGTGCATCTCTTCCGGTATACCCCTTGATGTATTCGGCATTTGCGTTGCCATAGCGTTGGACAGTCTCCAGCGTTGACATCGTCGTCGCTGCGTCCAGGATCTGCCTGCCCGACGTTTCGCGGGCATTGTCATCTGCATTGGGTTCCATTGCGTTTTCCTCCGTGACGCAAAGCATCCAGCTGTTGGCCAATACCCAGGCATGCTTCGCCCGCAGCTTTGGCTGGGAGATCCATCTTCGGCGTACATAGCGACAAACCATGTCGTAACGCCTGATCCCCCGGATCATCGACAGCACTTCCGAAAACTTTAGGCCTATTGCGAACTTTTCGTGGCCGATTGCGACGACGCATCGCACTGCGACACAGATTGTCGGAGGGATCCGCATATTCCTCTGCGGGGAGGCCACGCCAGTGCAGGGCCGCCCTCCCTTCAATCACCTGACGAGGAACGCCATGTTCAGAATCATCGGTGCCACCGTGGTGTACGGGCTCGCGCTGTATGGCCTGGGATGCTGGGTACGCGACAGCAACGAAGTACGTGACACGAGGTAGACCTTTACTCCTGTCGAAACCCGGACGACCTCAGCGGTCGACAGCAGGCAATCCCCTCACCGGACAGCGAGGGAACACAGATCAGGATGATGGAACCCCCAAAAGAGAGATTGATGAACAAGCGTCATTCCGAGCTCGTGACCTTCATTGACAATGTCGTCGCAGAACTTCGCCCGGTGCTGGCCTGGATCGAGCGCCATACGGTACTCATTGCGTCGATTGCAGTACTTCTGCCCAGCGCAGGCATCCTCTACTACGCAGTCAGGGAGCAGCTGCCTATCAGCCTGCTTTCGTCCGATGCCGTTTCCGCACTCCCCATGATGCTTGCGGTGACCGGGCTGCGCATCCTTGCCCTGGCCGTCATGTTCCTTTCCCCCATCGTGCTGTCACCCAATCGGTTCTCGTACATCCCAGGCCAGGGAATCAAGCTGCTGCCGGACGATCCGGCGAGCCGGAACAGGACGCTCTGGCGCTGGAGCCTTGCGCTGATCACGCCGGGCGTACTGCATTTCAGCGGAATCTATGTCGCGTCCTTCTACACCGAGATTTCAGATGCAGCACTGTGGTTCAGCACAATTGGCTGCCTGCTGATCTTCGTTTTCTTTTCCCGCTGGGCGAAGCCCGATGACAGGAAGCAGAAATGGCTTTCCTTGGACAGCTACTTCCTGCTGGGCATGGGGCTCATGCAACTGCTGTCCATCAACACGATCATGCGGCTCATGCTCGGCCTGGTCTCCAGGGAAAGTGATCTGGTGATTGGCATGTGCCTGCTCACGGCCGCAGTAGCATTGGGCATATTCCAGTCCATCGTCATCAGAGTGGTCGATGAACTGAGTGGACGATACGGCGTCGGTGTACTTGCACTCTCGTTCGCCTCGATCATGGTCACCGTGGCCATGCTCTTTCCTCCGACCGGTGCATACCTGGCCTCGCAGGTTGTCAATCCGCCAAGCGGTAAATCCGGGGGCTGCATAACGCTGGATCTGCGCTCGCGTGACAGCGCATCCCGCAGGCTCCTGATCGGTGATGGTACCGCTACCCATCCGGTCAACGTTGTCTACTCGACCAGTTCCGTGCTGCTTGTACGCTTGAAGGATGACGACAGCAGGACCATCCATCGCATCCCCATGGACCAGGTTACCGAGTTCAATCCGTGCCCGCGGGAAGCAGACACGAAGAAGTCACCCGCTGCACAAGGCACTTGATACCTGATCCGGGCAGGGCCGCCCGTGCCAGACGCACGGGCGGCCCCGTAGCCGGTTACAGCTGGATCCGCGCCACGCTCTCGTCAGCGCCCTTGTCATCCTTCTCGCCGTTCTTGATGCTCACGAACAACACGTTGTTCTTCGCATCCAGCGCCAGGCTGTTCGGGTGGGTCGGCACGGTGTAGGTGGCCACCTTCTGGTAGCTGTCACTGTTGTAAGCGGTCACCGTGCCCGCTTCGCGGTTGGTCACGTACAGGCGCTTGCGCGGTGCATCCAGCAGGATGCCCAGCGGGCCGGCGTCGGTCGGGATGCTGGCCAGTTCCTTGCCGGTGCTGCGGTCGAGCACCAGCACGCGCTGGCCCGGATGCTTGCTGACCAGGCCGCTGCTCTTGGCCTGGTAGCCACGCAGGAACTCCGAGCCCTGGTCGGTCACGAACAGGCGCTTGCCGGCCGGGTCCAGCGCGATGTTCATCGGCTGCTCGGCGGCGATCTTGTGCTGCGCCACCACCTTGTTCGAATCGGTGCCCACCACCACCAGGTCGGCCAGCAGGTTGCTGGTGTAGACGCGCTTGTTGGCCGCATCCAGCGCCAGGCCCGGCGCCTTTGCATTGCCCAGGCCGTCGATGGTGTTGATCACCTTCAGCGTGGTGGTATCGATCACGAACAGCACGCTGCTCACGTCCGGCTGGCTGCTGTGGCCGGTCACGTACAGGCGGTTGGCGGCGCTGTCGACCACCAGCTCGCGCAGGTCGTGGGTGTAGGCAGCCTTGCCGTCCTTGCCGGTCTTCTTCTCCATCAATTGGATGGTGCCGACGGCCTTGTTCTGCGCGGTGTCGACCACCGTCACCGACAGGTCCACGGTGTTGCCCACGTACAGGCGGTTGTGGGCGTCATCCAGCACCACGCCGAACGCCTTGCGCTCCAGCGGGATGCGGGTTTCCACGGCCAGCGTGGTCGGGTTCAGGCGCAGCACCTGGGCCGGGCCGGCGTCATCGCCGAAGCCGCCGGAGGAAGCCACGAACACGGCGTTCTGCTTCGGGCTGTAGGCCAGCTCGTACAGGCCCTTGGCCACGGCCTGGCGCTGCACCGCGGCGGTGGCACTGGCGGCGGGTGCGTTGTCGGCGAACGCGGAGGGCACGCCGAGGCTGAGCGAAACGGCAACGGCCAGGGCGGCCGAGCGGAAGAGAGGATTACGGAACATGCGAGCGTCCTTGAATAGGCACGGGAAGGTGTCCTGGCTCGCTGGGCCGTACTGCGACGGCCCGCCCCGCATCTGTCTGCGCGGGGTGGGCTGGCTGGGGTTGCGGGGGAATGGTAGCAGGTGGGGGACGTGGCGTGCGCCGGCGCGCGTATGGCAGGCGCGCGGATTACTGCTCCTTCAACCGCAGCGAATCGGCCACATCGGTCTTGGCTGCCACTTCAGTGGCGATGCTGGCGCGGCGGTGCCCTGGGTCGTTGCGGTCGCCCTGCACGATGAAGATGCTCTCCGCCGCATGGCTGCTCTTCGTCGGCTGGCTGAGCAGCACGTGGTCCACACGTGAAAGATTGTTCTGCTTGGCCAGCACCAGCAGGCTGGCGCTGATGCGCTGGCTGGCCGCATCGAACGGGCGGCCGTGCGCGGCATCCAGCTCGGCCACCTTCTGGATCAGCTGCGAGAACAGGCGATGGTCTGGATGCGAAGGGTCCAGCAGCGTGCCGGCCACTTCAATCGGGGTCGGTGGCGGCTCATCGCTGGCGCGGTCGCCCTGGCGATGATGCTCGGCCTCGCGCTCGGGCATCGCATGGTGGGCTTCAGCATTCAGATCGCTGCCCGGGAACGGCGCCGCAATGCACTGGATTTCCGGCAGGTTGAACAGCACCGCGAACTCGCCCAGATTGCTGCCGCCATCCAGCGGCGCCGGCAGCGGATGCAGGCCGGCGTAGTGCAGCGCTGCCCAGACGAAATCGCTGCAGCGGTTGATGGTGGCCGGGCGATCCACATCGAATTCGAACTCGGCCGGTTCTTCGGCGAAGTCGCGCAGGCAGCCGTAATGCTCTTCGGTGATTTCCAGGGTGCGGCTGTAGTACGGGTCCAGATGCTCATCGGCATCGTCGTGGCGCACCTGCGCGTACTGCACGCCGGTGGGGGCTTCGCCCGGCGCGTGGCGCGGCGGTGCGAAGCCGTAGCTGTGGGCCTCGTCGCCCGCGGCCACCTGCAGGTACATATGGCCGCGCGGCGAGATGCCCCCACTTTTCAGTGGGGTGCCGGGGGCGGCCAGGTACAGCGTTGCGGTGTAGCGTGTTGCCTGCTCCATGCCTGTTCAGCCTTGATGGGTGCTGCGGTCCTGGCTGGATGATGGCATAGGTGGGATGGGGGGCAGGTGGAGAGCTCAGGCACTCTCAGCACTGGATGGCTGAATGTGTGAACCAGCCAGCAAACGCAGGAGGTCAATGCCCGGCGGGTAGAGTCACTCGGGGTCGGCCCCGTATAGTGACCTCTCCACTGCAAGGGACTTGCCGATGGGCACCGCAATCCAAGGGGCGCTAGCTTCGCTTCCCGCGATCTCGACTTGGCGGCCTCTACTGCTTCCGCGTCATGTGATCTCGCATTTAGCTCACGTTGGCGCAATTTCCGGACTGTCGGCCATGCTTGCCCTGACGTCTGCATGTGCGCGATCGCCGGATACGTCTGCCCTCAATGAACGTGCCGCTGCCGCAGATACGCACCCTGCCCGCATATCCATGACCGAGCTGCAGAAGCGGATTCTCGCCTATGCGGATTCGCTCAGGTCACGGGCGGATATCAGTCCGGACAAGTTCGGCACTGCAATCGGTGTCTCGCTCGTGCCAGACGAAAAGGTCAGCATCAGGCACATCGCAAAGGACCTGGCAACGACGGACGGCTACAACTATGGGGCGTCTTATCTGTCGGTTGAGTCGGCACGTGAGTTCCCCAGCCAAGAGGTGATCTTCTATCAGTTGGGCAAGCAGCCAGTGACGGATGCTCCGAATGGCGTGTGCTACTGGGAAGCCGAAAGTGCCGGACGAGCCCTCGAAGCCCTCGGATACAGGACCGGAGGAGAAGTGCCATTTCAGAGAGGGGGCATCAGGCAGTATCGGCGCCCCATCACCGGTGGTAGCCAGGGTATGGATACCAGCCTGTTGACTTATCGTTCCAATGAAGGTGATACCGCGAGAACCTGCGTCTACGCGGTCCAGTTTGGAGGAGGAGACAAATGAAGGGAATCGAATCCAGCGTCGAGCCACTGTTGGCCGATCTGCGCGCAGACAAACAGCTTCCAAGTGGTGCCGAGGATGCGATCCGACGCAGCATTGCAGGCTCCCCCTACCTCAATCACCTTCTGGCAAACGCAGCCACCAGCGGCCAGGTCAGCCGGATTGCCGTGTCCTACGGACATCACAATGGTGGCCACTTCCAGGATGGGTCGGATGGAAACCCGCCAACGATCTTCATCAGCGCCTCCAATTTCCAGAATGTAACCGGCGCCCGGCTTGAAGAACGACTTACCGAAGTGCTGGGCCACGAGGCCATGCACGGCATCCTGACCAAGGAACGCGCCGCAGCACTCAGGGACTTCAAGCAGACCTACAGCGAGGAACTGATCGCATCACACGATTCCCGGTCAGGTTCGGTGAACCTGACCGAGCCGGTGCGCACGCTTCTGGACAAGGGACGACAGGACGAGGCACTGGCGGAGGTCTCGGGCCTGCGGGCATTGGATAGCCGATTCAGAGCGTTGAATCCAACGTTGGATGACAACGGACTGGAGGCAATGCTTGCGTCCCGCTCGCTCTCTCGATGCGTTCGGGCAGAGGGTGCAACCAGAAGCCTGGCGGAGGGCATTTCATATGATGCGCTTGCCAAGCGCCCCAACAATGACGGCGTCCAGCTCACCAAGGCCGTCGAGCAGTGCTTCTACGACGGCACTGGCACGCTGGGCCGGCACGGCGATTCCGACTACCGCAACTACTACGGCACCTATCCGTTATCAGTGATCGGGACGAGCCATGCCTTTCTGGCCGAAGGCCGCCAGCCCCCGGCAATCCGCATCGATCTGCATGAGCTTGGACTCGACCCGAAGCAGCTTGAGCGCAATGGCCTCGACTTTGGCAGCACAAAGATCCTGCCTGTTGGCGACTTCGGAAAGGACGGACTGGGCTGGGTGGAGCTGAAGAACACCGGCAGCGCCCACACCATTTCGCCGCCGACGCAGAGTATTGAAGATATGCAGTCCTCGCCCATCCGCTCGCTAAGTCCTGCAGATCAGGCGCTGCTGGACCAGATTCGGGGCAAGGTGGAAGCACTGGACAAGGCCAACGGCCGAACCTTCGATGACGCCAGTGAACGCATGTCTACCAGCCTGCTGGCTGCAGCCAAGGATGCCGGAATCACCCGCGCGGACCATGTGGTGCTGAGCAGACAGACAGTTGCCTCCCCGGCCGCACACAACATCTTTGTGGTGCAGGGTGCGATGTCCGACCCTGCCTCCCTTCGCACTCACATGGCGACTGCAGAGGCCGCCCAGCGGCCAGTGCAGGAGAGCCTGAACCAGGTAGAAGCAATCGGCCACCGCCAGGCGCGCGAGCAGGCAGACATGCAGCGCACGCAGGAGCAACAGCAGCGGGTTTCGGCGCCGTCGATGTAGGCTACTGGCTTCAGCTAGCTCGACTGTTCCACCGGCGCCCTCGTCTCGATGGTCCGGCGCTTTTCTTCATCGAAGAGAAGGCACTCGGCAAAGGCTTCATCCAGCCGCAGCACGTCCTTCTGCAGATCCGGGACGTCGGTAAGAATGGCGAGTTGCTGCCCCGCCATCATTGAAAGGTTGTTGCTCATCCGGATGACGTTGATCGCCAAGGGCATGGGGAAGCCATCGCGACTCCGGCCCATTGCGTGTACCCCTGCGTGTACGAATGAGTTCAGCGGAGCCCAAGCGTGGGCCTTCAGCTCGATGAGGTGCGAGAGCAGATTGTCCAGTTCCGCTACTTTTGCGAATGCTTCCAGCATCTTCGAAAGCATCGGCAACCTTTGCTCGCTCGTTCCAGCTTCGGGCGGCAGGGATAGCAACGCCACCTCCCCCTTGGATGCGCAATGCAGGATCCAGACGGACCGCGTGAACGCCTCGTACTGGCAGCGCATCAATGCCATCGCAGAGGACGCCATGCGGGCCTGCAGCAGCGTGCGAAGGGCGTCTGCGTGTTCAAGGCTCAGCAACGCTGCGTCCATTGACGCCAACAATCTGGGCGAGTCCTCCGCCAGTGGATGATCCACCGTAGAGAGGATCGCCTGGCGAAGCAGCGCGGATCGATTGAGCAGGTCTTCCATGACGATGACTCCTGGTATCGGCGGGTGGAGCATATCCAGCGGAGGGAGCTGTCCGCCAGAATCCATGCGGAACTGATCCCACGCTGTGAGGCAGCTCCAGACCATCCTCCCCTCCCCCCCACCGGAGGATGCCCATGACCAGAATCGACCCCACATGGCTGGAAGCCTTCGACCAGGAGCTCCTCCACCTGTTCGCCATCGACCACCGCGATGCCGGCATGGATGAGTGCCTGCTGGGCTGCTACGCAGACCTTCCGCCGCGCGAGGCGGCGCTCGCCTTCGGCAGCGACTACGACCTGGAGCGCGACGATGCGCTGTGACCAAGGCCGGGCATGCCTGTGTGAACCGTGCGGCCGCCCGGCATGCCGGCATTCAAGGCAAGCGATGCCAGGGGATGACCGCTATGCTGGCAGCGCACTGGAATGGAAACCACGTATGCCCCGTTTGAACACCGCCCTGGCACTGAACCTCGTTCTGATGCTGCTGGGCGCTACACCTACCATGGCCATGGCGGTAGACCCGCAGGTTTCCACTGAAGTGTTCGTAGAGCGCGGTGACAACCCAACCTTCGAGCTGCAGCACGCGCCTGCCGTTGTGTATTCAACGGCCCCTGCCACGCCGCCCGATACCTTGCTGCAGGTTCCCATGGCGGTGGTGTTGGTTGCTCAGCTGGATGAGCTGGGCCACGTTTCCAACGTAATGGTGGTGCGGTCCAGCGGATTGCGGGAGCTTGATCGTGCGGCCTTTACCGCAGTGGACCAGTGGCGCTTTGATCCGGTCGTGGTTGAGGGCGTCGCGCGGCATGCGCGGGTTCGGGTGCGTTTGAGCTTCGCGCCTCCGGCCGAGGCGCCGCCCGGCTGAACCACCGGTCCAATCTGTCGCGATTGACCCTACTCCATGGCCCTGACTGTGGGCATTCCTGCACTTGGGGCCAATAACGCCAAGCCCTCCAAGACCATTGCGGCGCAATCGCTTGCCGGCTTAACACCGTGTGCGACAATGCCGAAAGCGTCAGGACTGGCAATCGTCGGTTCTGCAGTTTCTTGGCATTTGGTAGCTGTACGGGTATCTCTTGGCGTGCCACCGGAAAAGGGTGGCGCGGGACTCGAAAACCCGTCTGAATACCCAGTGCTTTACGCTTTCCAGTCGGCGTCATCTTCGGATGGCGCCGACTGGCAATCCGTTCGCGTTCCATGGCGGGCGGTGCGTGGGGGCCTTCGTGCCCGCCGGCTTGGGTATTCACCGGTTTTCGAGACACGCACCGTCCGCCACCTTTATTGGTGGCGCTGCTATCTGTCCTGTACGGAGCATTGCCATGAACACATCGGACTTCCGTTCCCTGCACGCGCAGTACGATCCGGACAACGCCGAACGCGAGCGCGAACCGTCCGTCGATCCCAACGCCTTCGTCGCAACGCTGCATCGCATCGGAACCGGTGCGGCTGCGGACGGCCAGCCTTGGCCGGAGCGGCATCAACTGCCTGGGCGGTGTCTCCAGCTGGCGGACGCGGATTGCGCGCTGGCAGGGCTACGCGTGGTGGCGGAGCTGATGTTGGCTGCAGAGCGGACTCGGCAGAACGGCTCGCCTGAGGAGTATCTGGGGGATCGGGTGATGGAGGGATTGACGTTGGCGTGTGTGGCGTTGTGCGCGCAGGCGAGTGCTTGTTTACAGGTGCAGGGATAATCGGGACTCCGAAGGTTCCAATGGGACACCGGCACTCACGACCAGGAACGCGGCTCGGTGCTCCTAGGCCGGCTTGAACCGCTTTGAGCCAACCACCTGAATACACGGCGTGCCGCTTGCATCGGTGAGTTGTCAGCGGAAATGGTTCTAGGCCTAGCTATTTTTGGGGCTATCTACCGACCTTGGGTTGGGCATCCATGCCCCCCGTCCCTGCTAGTGAACGACTCAGAATCACAACCCCGGTGATTGCCATATCTGCAGATGGATGAAATGCAATGTGTTTTCGTCACCTAAAGCGGGCATGGGACTCACCCCGGAGGCGCAGCAGAACTTTGAGACTGCCTGAGAGCTCCTGAGTAGCTAAACTTGCAAGCGCAGCGCGTGAGTTTAATCAAGTGAATTCCTATCCGAATGCTTGATTCGGCGTTCTCCAGCCAAACGTTTGGTGTGAAAGAGCGTTCATCAGATCGGCAACGTCGTTGAGATTTTTCTGGCTCGCAATGGGCAAGACATCCCTTTTGGCATCAGCTGGCGCACCATGTCGTGGGGTTCAAGTAGCCTCCGCTCTGCCAAGGCGCGCAGGGACCGGCGAACCACAGAGCGATGTTCTCCCGCGTCTGCTTACGCTGTTCCGACGCCTCATTCGATACCGCTGGGCTCAAAGTCGGTCAATGCAAGCAGGGGCTTCCTGCCAACCGAATCAGTAGGAAAACGTAAAGGACCTACGGCTCAAGGGGTCCGGTAATCGAGATGACATTGGCACCGTTGCCGACCTCGAACTCGCACTCGCACTCGCACTCGCACTCGAGCACCGTGCGCTCCTCGGAGCACGAATGCCGTAGAACCTTCTCGCGCACGCTCGCTACGTGATCGCCGGGTGTCGCACTTGGAAGTTGAGTCTAAGACGTGTCCATCGGTAAGCGCCAGACACTGCGCAGGCGGCAAAAAAGCGCGGGGAGAAACGTCGCTCCGCCGTCATCTCGGCGCCAAGGGACGCGATGAATTGCACCTACCGAGGCTTTGAACTGAAAGCCAGCGAGGAACCAGATGAGGCTCCTCAACCGGACGGCAAGTGGGCCGAAGCCGCTATGCCCCAAGCGCTCTGAAGCCGCTATCCTACGGACGCCCTAACCCGGTGGCTATCCGACCGGAGAGGCATTCAAGCGAAGCGAATTGCCCAGGAACAGGCAAGAGGCCGCACCCCGCCGACTGCGACAGATGCTGACGTTATCAACTCGAACCTTGTTAAGCTATCTATACATGGTAAGCGGGGGCGGGGGATGTTCGTCATTGAGGAAGACGCCAGTAAGGACGGCCAGACGGGCAAGCCGTGGACAAATAGAGAGGTGGAACTCGTAGTTCGAACCTATCTATATATGCTGCGAGCGCAGGAGTCAGGCAATTCTGTCAATAAAAGTGAATGCAATCGGCGACTTGCATTAAGCATTCCGGCTCGAAATTTATTCTCAATCTCCAGAAAGCACTCAAACATCAGCGCCGTCCTGACGTTGATGGGAATACAAACCCTAGCAGGCTATAAACCGCTTTTCAATTATCAGCATTCTCTTTTTGAAACAGTCGAACGACTGATCAAGATCGACCGAGAATTCGACAGTGTGGCAACGAGCAGGGTGCAGATGCCGATGCAAGCTCCGACTGTCGGTTTTGGCTCAATCACCCTAGTCCCTCCCCCAAGATTTTCTGACCTTGACAAGGAAAAGCAAGGAAAGCTTCCAACTGAATGCGGAATTCACAGAGACTACCTTGCAAGGGAGTCGGCCAACAGATCAATTGGATTCGCTGGCGAGCTGGCGGTGCTCGAGTTCGAGAAAAATAGGCTCGCCAATGAGGGCGCGGTTGAACTTGCTTCACTCGTGGATCATGTCTCTGTCAGTAAAGGGGACGGACTCGGATTCGACATTCTTTCGTTTAACGCAGACGGCACCGAGAGACACATTGAAGTCAAGACAACTGCATACGGAATTCACACCCCAATTTATGTATCAAGAAATGAAGCTGAGTACTCAGCTAAACACGCAGAAAACTATTGGCTATATAGGGTTTTTGACATTAGAAGGAAGCCTAAAATATTCACACTGAAAGGTGATATATCCATCAACTTTAGCCTAACTGCGATGCAGTATATCGCACACCTTAATCCCAGGACTGGCAGCATATGAGTAAGGAACTTGCCACCGACAATGCTCCTATGCACTTCAAAATTAGCTCAGGACTGAAGCGAGTCCTGGGCCGAGACCTCATCACGGACGAGTTTGTTGCAATATTCGAACTTGTAAAAAATTCATTTGATGCGAGCGCACTAAACACCGACATAGTATTCATAAACAACAGCATATTTATTATTGATGACGGCAAAGGAATGACGCTGAGTGACATCAAGGATAAATGGCTTTTCGTCGCATACTCCGCCAAGAAGGACGGAACAGAGGACAGCGATGAGTACAGAAATCGAATATCTTCTCGAAGGTCATACGCCGGCAGCAAAGGTGTAGGTAGATTTTCCTGCGATCGCCTGGGCTCCAAACTTACACTACAGACTCGTAGAACAAACGATGGCCCCGTTGAAGTGGTAGACGTTGACTGGACGTTGTTTGAACAAAGCGCGCAAGCGGAGTTTGATCAGGTACCCGTCCTCCATTCGCGCGCCAATAATTTTTCACTACCTCCCTCAATTGGCGCTCTCAGTACGGGGACTGTGCTAGAGATTTCGGACCTGCGCGAGTTCTGGCCGAGGGAAAAACTTCTCAAGCTCAGATCTGCCCTTGCGAAAATTATCAATCCTTTTGGAGACAGCACCGACGGCTTCACCGTGAAGCTTTGGGCACCCCATGAACTCGAAACCGATGCGGAATCTGACTTAGATTTGGTCAAAACTGATGGTTCAGATCTAGTACCCTCTTATTCTGAAGAGGCGACCGAGATCAAACCAGCACATCAAAAGGTTAACGGCCCGATCTCCAACTTTATATTCGACACTCTTCGGGGGAAGACGACAAGCATCGATGTAAGGCTAAGTGACGATGGCCACAGCATTCTAACCTCACTAACTGATCGCGGCGAATTGATATACGAGATCAGACAGGACAATAAGTACAAGCTACTCACTGGATCAGGATTTAACTGCAGCCTATTCTATTTAAATAGATCCGCAAAACATACCTTTGCTCAGCGCATGGGGGTTAACTCAGTAAGCTTTGGATCAATTTTCTTATTCAAGAATGGCTTTAGGATATTCCCGATAGGCGAGAAGGGCACTGATACCTTCGGCATCGATCGTAGAAAGGCTCAAGGCTACAACCGCTTTCTCGGAACACGAGATCTCATCGGGAGAATTGATATTTATGGTTCCGATGAAATTTTTCGTGAATCCACAAGCAGAGATCAAGGGCTAATTGATACACCTGCGTATCATGAGTTAATGGAGTGCTTTGACGAGAACTGCTTCCGGCGCTTGGAGCGATACGTGGTGGGCGTCAATTGGAAGGACCCGCACGATCTCGATCGAGAGGATACGGCACGCCTCAAGGGAGACAGCGCTAGCGCAAGAATCGCGGCTATCGTATCTCAACTAGCAGGTACCGATGGCGTCGAGTTGGTTCGATACAGCAAGGACCTTGTTAGAATACTGAACGAACGATCAGACGACTTCTCAGATTCGATCACGAGCCTACGGCTGCTTGCTGAAAAATCCGGGGACGCACGGCTTTTAGACGAGATCACTGCCGCCAATGATAGATTTGTAAATCTCCAGCGTGCTGAGCAAGCAGCCAGAGAAGCAGCAGATCGGGAACGTTTGGCGAGGCGAGATGCTGAACGCATCGCGTTGGAGGCTCGGACGCAAGCAGAGAAGCTTGGCTTCAGCCTCGAAGAGGAGAAGAAGAGAAGCCTCTTTTTAACATCCCTCACAAGCCTCGATCAGGAAACGGTCGAGATACTCCATCACCAAATAATAATTCACGCCGCAGCGATAAATGAGATTCTTGGAATGCAATTCGACCGACTTAGAGACGGGATAACGCCTAGTCGTGATGACCTTCTTTCTTTCCTTGAAAACATCTCATTCCAGAATAGGAAGGTCCTATCTACTGCACGCTTCGCCACAAAAGCGAACTTCCGTCTCGATTCCGAACAAATTGAAGTCGACCTGGCCGCCTATATCGTTGACTATCTGACGACGATAGCACCTATATTTGCCGATTCCGGAATATCCATTGACGCCAGAAATTCAGATGCGTCTTTGATGCGAAGATTCAAGCCTATCGAAGTGTCCATTCTTTTGGACAACTTGATAAGCAATGCAAGCAGAGCTCAAGCATCTGACATATCCTTTGACATACGCCAAGCCTCTTCATCCGAGATTGAAATTACTGTCAAGGACAACGGAAATGGTCTTGACCCCAGAATTACTGATCCATCTCGAATTTTTGAGAAGGGATTTACCACCTCTACCGGATCCGGACTGGGTCTATACCATATCAGCCAAATATTAGATGACCTTGGTGGATCAATTGCCTTTGATCCCTCACGTTCAGGCGCCCAGTTTACGATAAGAATCAAAGGAAGATGAATGAAACTCGAGTACAGGATGCTGTGGTTTGATGACCAGAGAAGCTCTATTGAACCAGCGATAAAGCGAATCGAAGCAATAATAAGTAGACTCGGATTTCAGCCGCACGTTGACCTGCGAATCGTTCAGGCCGGCATGGAAGATCCTCTGGCTGGAATTCCAGATGAGGACGATGTTGATCTAGTGATGATGGATTGGAAGCTTGGTGGCCAACATGATGGCGCTAAGCTCACCCGTAGGCTTCGTCAGAAGTACCGCAACACAGACGTGGTCTTCTACAGCTCAGAGACCGCGAAGCGATTGAGGGAGCTGATATTCAATGAAGACATAGACGGCGTCTATTGCTGCAACAGAGACCAACTAGGCGACAGAGTCAGTGGAATCATTCAGGGCCAACTTCGTCGTGTCCTTGATCTCGATCATATGCGTGGCATCGTAATGGCGGCGACTAGCGATCTCGACCATGGAATGATCGAGTGCTTGGAGGTTATCCAGCGCATATCTTACCCTGACAACAAACCAAAATTTGCAGCAATTGTTTCTGAAACAATTACAGCTAGAATGCTGTCCAAGATTGAAGATATTCGAGATTTTGAACGAAAAGGCCGGTTAGATAAGCTACTTAGGGACCCTAACTTTGGCGCCACACAACGACTAGAAATGCTATTGAGTGAGATAGCCAAGATAGGCGACCAACTATCTGAGCCCCATCTTATTGAGCATCTCGAAGTTTATCAGGGTGAAATTATTTCACCGCGAAACGACTTTGCTCACAGGAAGGCAGAGAAGAAGAACGGAAAGATTTTTCTCCAGGGCCGCGAAGCTCATTACGATCAGGAGAAGATGCGAGAGCTTCGCCTTCGCCTGCTTAAGCACTCAGATAATTTAGGCGCACTCCTCTCAATGCTAGCGAATTTGGCTGTAGCCGCCGGACAACCCGCGTTGGCAGAGCAGTTGACCGATGCTCAAGCGGCTATTTTCTCAGCCTCGGATGACGCCGCTAAGTAGTCCAAGATACCTTGCAGTGCTCGCTGAGGCAGTGCCCAATTGCCTCAGCCATTAGCGGCGGAACAGCGTTCGCTACTTGGGTAAAGCGAGGTACTTCGGTACGCCGAAGGTGCCCGCCCGTCGTATATTTTCCTGTGAACTCAAACCAATCTGGAAAACTCTGCAGTCTTGCGTTCTCGCGGACGGTCAGAGTTCTCGGTTCGCTGTAGTGCAAAAGATCGTCCGGCATACTGGTGATCGTAGGAGACGGCTTATCGGGATCAAGAACGCGAGTTGCCATTTTTTTAATCCCTAGAGCCGCTCGCATAGCGCTTGAAAGTGCGCGATGAGAACGCCCCTCTTCCAGGCACATGCTTATTATTTTCTCAAACCTTTTCTCTACCGCTTCAGTATGACGCGCCAAGCGTGCGTCATTTGCGCCGCCCCGGAATTCGTCGCGCATTGCACGCTGATACTTAGTTCGTGGACGTCCTGGAACGAGGGAGAGAAACCCGGGACTATCGGATGAAGGCACTACGCTCGCGTATCTTGATTCAAAGTCGGAGATGGCCGCTCGTGCAGTATTCTTCGATGGAATATCCCACTTATCTATCACAGCCTTTGCTGACTCCTTAAGTTTCTCGATCGCCAATGGAAGGAGTTTGCTGTCGCGCCTTACCGCAATGAGAACGAAACGCTGTCTATTCTGGGGAACTCCAAATTCGGCTGCTGATAGGAGCGAAGAATCTACGTGGTATTCCGGTGCGAGCTGTCGTGCGAGAACC
Organism: Stenotrophomonas sp. 59; assembly: GCF_030291095.1. NCBI lineage: Bacteria > Pseudomonadati > Pseudomonadota > Gammaproteobacteria > Lysobacterales > Lysobacteraceae > Stenotrophomonas > Stenotrophomonas sp. 59. Next base: position 447,644 of record NZ_CP127408.1, on the reverse strand, counting down.
GCTGCGGTGTTCTCCTTTACCTTAGCGTTTCTATCGGAAACTGCGAAGTCAACCGTAAAGCCCCTAACGTTCTCGATTACCAAGAATTTAGGTTCTAGAATTCTGACTAGCTCAAGGTAGTCGTCAACAAGAGCATTTCTAGGATCATCCGCCATTCTTCTGCCGGCAGTCGAGAATCCTTGGCAAGGAGGACCTCCAGCTAGGAGAGTCACCTTTCCCCTTAAAGAGCTCAATTCATCACCGTGAGCTTCAATCAGCCCCTTCGCTGTCCATGGCTTTTTCTGAAGCCATGTTGGCCACGAATAGTGAAACCGGGCACCTTCCTCTAGAAAGTTGCGACTAAGAGTTGAGAAGGCGAACTCATCCTTTTCGATTGCAAAGAGACCATGCCAGCCAGCACGATGCAGGCCCAAGCTCAGGCCACCACACCCTGCAAAGACATCAATGTAATTGAGTTCCATTTTTTGCGTGCCCTTCCCTTGTAGGCAGTAGAGTTCTGGGGCACTCGAGACGCCCCCAGTGTCCGTCGTCAACCCAAATGCCCATGTGGATCCTACCTATATCGGTGATGGAGTCCAGCAATTAAAGAGAGGGCGGCCAGTTGGCCGCCCTCTCTTTACGGATATTCGCTACTCGCTATCAAACCCCAACAGGATTAGCCTTCTCCGGATCAATCTTGTACTGCTTGATCGCCCGGGCCACGTCCTTCGCGGTCATCTTCCCTTCCTTCGCCAGCGCCGCAATCGCGGCATGCGCGATGTAGTAGCGATCCACCTCAAAGAACCGGCGCAGGTTCGCACGCGTATCCGAGCGGCCAAACCCATCGGTACCCAGCACCGTGTAAGACATCGGCACGAACGCACGGATCTGGTCCGCATACGCACGCACATAGTCGGTGGCGGCAATCGCCGGGCCCTGGCGGCCTTCCAGCAGCTCGGTCACGTAGGCCTTGCGCTGCTCACCTTCCGGATGCAGGCGGTTGGCACGCTCCACGTCGAAACCATCGCGACGCAGTTCGTTGAAGCTCGGGCAGCTCCAGATGTCGGCGGTCACGCCGAAGTCCTTGTCCAGCAGCTCGGCCGCGGCAATGGCTTCGCGCAGGATGGTGCCCGAACCCAGCAGCTGCACGCGCAGCTCGCCCTTCTTCGGCTTGCCGGCGTCGGTCAGCAGGTACATGCCCTTGACGATGCCTTCGGCCGCGCCCTCCGGCATTTCCGGGTGGGTGTAGTTCTCGTTCATCAGGGTGACGTAGTAATACTCGTCCACCTGATCTTCCATCATGCGCTTGGTGCCGTGCTGCAGCACCACGGTCACTTCGAAGCCGAAGGTCGGGTCGTAGCTGCGCACGTTCGGGATGCCACCGGCCACCAGATGGCTGAAGCCATCTTCGTGCTGCAGGCCTTCACCGTTCAGCGTGGTGCGGCCGGCGGTGCCACCCAGCAGGAAGCCGCGGGTACGCATGTCGGCGGCCTGCCAGGCGATGTCACCCACGCGCTGGAAGCCGAACATCGAGTAGTAGATGTAGAACGGCAGCATCGGCACGTTGCTGACCGAGTAGCTGGTACCAGCCGCCATCCACGAGCTGATCGCACCCGGCTCGCTGATGCCCTGCTGCAGCACCTGGCCGCTCTGGTCTTCGCGGTAGAACATCAGCTGGTCGGCATCGACCGGCTTGTACTTCTGGCCGAACGGCGCGTAGATGCCGATCTGGCGGAACAGGCCTTCCATGCCGAAGGTACGGGCTTCGTCGGCCACGATCGGCACGATGTGCGGACCCAGTTCCTTGTCACGCAGGGTGATGTTCAGGCTCTGCACGAAGGCCATGGTGGTGGAGTAGCTGCGCTCGCCGCTGCTCTTCAGCAGGCGCTCGTAGGCTTCCAGCTTCGGCGCCACGAAGGTCTTGTCGGCCTTGCGGCGGCGCTGCGGCAGGTAACCACCCAGCGCGGCACGGCGTTCCTGCAGGTACTGCACTTCCGGCGAATCCGGGCCCGGGTGGTAGAACGGCACCTGGCCGTCGGCCAGCTGCGCGTCGGTCACCGGAATGTTGAAGCGGTCGCGGAAGTGGCGCACCGCTTCGTCGTCCAGCTTCTTGGTCTGGTGGGTCGGGTTCAGTGCCTCACCGGCGCTGCCCATGCCGTAACCCTTCACGGTCTTGGCCAGGATGACGGTCGGCATGCCCTTGGTGTTCACGGCCTGATGGTAGGCGGCGTACACCTTGTGCGGGTCGTGGCCACCACGGTTCAGGCGCCAGATGTCGTCGTCGCTCAGGCCGGCCACCATCGCAGCGGTTTCCGGGTACTTGCCGAAGAAATGCTCGCGGGTATACGCGCCGCCGAAGGCCTTGCAGTTCTGGTATTCGCCGTCGACGGTTTCCATCATCAGCTTCTTCAGGACGCCGTCGCTGTCCTTGGCCAGCAGGGCATCCCAGTAACCGCCCCACAGCAGCTTGATCACGTTCCAGCCGCCGCCACGGAACACGCCTTCCAGTTCCTGGATGATCTTGCCGTTGCCGCGCACCGGGCCGTCCAGGCGCTGCAGGTTGCAGTTCACCACGAAGATCAGGTTGTCCAGGCCTTCACGGCCGGCCAGGGCGATCGCACCCAGGGTTTCCGGCTCGTCGCTCTCGCCGTCGCCGATGAAGCACCACACCTTGCGGTCGGACTTCTCGATCAGGCCACGGTTTTCCAGGTAGCGCATGAACTGCGCCTGGTAGATGGCGGCCAGCGGGCCCAGGCCCATCGACACGGTCGGGGTCTGCCAGTACTCCGGCATCAGCCACGGGTGCGGGTACGACGACAGGCCACCGCCGTCCACTTCCATGCGGAACTTGTCCAGCTGCTCTTCGCTGATGCGGCCTTCCAGGAAGGAACGCGCGTAGATGCCCGGGGCGCTGTGGCCCTGGATGAACAGCAGGTCGCCCGGGTGGTTTTCGCTCGGGGCGCGCCAGAAGTGGTTGAAGCCCACGTCGTACAGGGTGGCGCCGGAGGCGAACGAGGCGATGTGGCCGCCCAGGTCACCCGGCTTGCGGTTGGCGCGGACCACGGTGGCCATCGCGTTCCAGCGGATGATCGAACGGATGCGCCATTCCAGCTCGGCATTGCCCGGGCTCTTGGCCTCGAGCTGCGGCTCGATGGTGTTGACGTATTCGGTGGTGGGAGAGAACGGCAGGTAGGCGCCCGAACGACGGGTCAGTTCCACCATGCCTTCCAGCAGCTGATGCGCGCGCTCGGAGCCCTCGACATCAATAACGGCCTTCAACGACTCGATCCACTCCTGGGTTTCCACAGGATTCGGGTCGTTGTTCAGCACCTCGTTCAACCAGTTCATTAGCGCTCCCATAACCGCACGCACGCGCGCGACTGTTGTATAGATTTCTAGACCGCAAAGTGTAGCGCACCAAGGGCTTTCGTCACTTGGCTACGCAGGCGTATGGATGCAACCGGCCAGTGTCCGCAAGGGGCTTGCACGGCCCGGTGAAGGCCCTACGGCGGGCCTTGGCGGCTGCGCGGGCTGTCGCTTGCGGGTTGCTGCGCCCATGTGCAGGACGCAGTGTTACCGCTGCCGATGACGGTTGTGGGGCAGCGCCGGGGCCACCTGTATCGGCTCTGCGTGCTGGCGCTGAACCGGCGACAACGTGTCGCACCTGCCTCTGGATCAACCCCCGCAATGCCCTCAGGGTAGACCTCGAGTGTTGGCCTCGCCCGCCTCGGTCCGCCGTCTGGCCCTGCCTCACTCCCTTCCACAGCATTGCCCGGGGCGCCTCGCAAGGGGCGCCCCTTTTGCTGTGGGCGGGGCCGGCCGTGGCCCAAAACAGACCTGCTTGTGGCCGGATCGATGATTGCCGGCTTCGATATATCGATATATCGTTTGCACACTCGTTTACCGATATATCGAAATGAGCCGTACCCCTTCTCCCAGAGCCCGTTCCACCGACTCGGCCGTGCCTCGCCGCAACGGCCAGCCGCGGGTGCTCAGCCGTGGCGACCTGCGCCTGCTGGTGCTGGCCCTGATCGGCGAGCAGCCGCGCCATGGCTACGAGCTGATGCAGCTGATCAGCAACCAGTTCATGCAGGCCTACACGCCCAGCGCCGGCACCATGTACCCGTTGCTGGCCAGCTTCGAGCAGGCCGGCTGGATCGAGGCCGAGGAAGTGGACGGGAAGCGGATCTTCCGCATCACCGCCGCCGGCGAGTTCGAGCTGAAGGTGCAGCGCACCCAGGTGCGCCTGGCGCAACGGCGTGCCTTCGACCGCGCCCGCGAGATCACCAAGGCCTCGCTGCCGGCGCCGCTGGCCGGCGCCCTGCACGAGTTCAAGCGGGCACTGGTGCACCACCACGGCCGCTGGGCCGAGGGTGAGGCGGAAGAAGTGGCGGCGCTGCTGACCCGCGCGTCGGCCCTGCTCAACGGCACTACCGGTGGCGAGAGCCAACCCTTTTCAACGACCCAGCCAGACTGACTCCAGCCAGGTCCTCCCCCATGCCGCGCACCACTGCGCGACACCTTTACAGGTATTCCCATGACCGAACACAACAACTCGCGCCTGCGCCTGGATGTGCGCTTCCGTGAACTGACCGTGCTGCGCACCGAAGAGGTCACCCCGCTGATGCGCCGCATCGTGCTGGGTGGCGCCGAACTGGCCGGTTTCGATTCGCCGGGTGCCGACGACCACGTCAAGCTGTTCTTCCCCAACAGCAGCGGCGAAATGGTGCTGCCGGTGGTCACCGCCGAAGGCCGCAGCTACCCCGCTGGCAAGGAGCCCTCGCCCGCCCGCGACTACACCCCGCGCTGGTGGGACCACGAAACCGGCGAGCTGGCCATGGACTTCGTGCTGCACGACCACGGCATTGCCGGGCCATGGGCCAAGCAGGCCCAGGCGGGCGACACGCTGGTGATCGGCGGCCCGCGCGGTTCCTTCGTGGTGGCCGACAGCTACGACGCGTATGTGCTGATTGGCGATGAGACCGCGCTGCCGGCCATCGCCCGCTGGCTGGACGTGCTGCCGGAGGATGCCGAGGTGCAGGCCTTCATCGAAGTGAGCGATGAAGCCGAGCGCCAGGACCTGCCGCAGTATGAGAACGTGCGCATCCACTGGCTGGAGCGCAACGGCTTCCCGGCGGCGACCAGCACCCTGCTGGAAGACATGCTGACCGACTTCGAAGCGCCGGAAGGTGATGTCTTCTACTGGATCGCCACCGAATCGCGCCGCGCCCGCATGATGCGCAAGTTCATCGAAGGCCACCTGGGCGTGCCGCGCGACTGGATTCGTTCCACCGGCTACTGGAAGGCCCACCCGGACGAAACCGACGGCGATTGACCGGCTCGGGGTCAGATCCCTTTTCCACAGGAAAAGGGATCTGACCCCATGCACCAGGCCCTCCGACAGGTAGTGCCGGCCGCTGGCCGGCAACCTCATGGACCCTCGGCAGTAACCTGCAGTTGCCGGCCAGCGGCCGGCACTACCACGCTGGGTGCCACCTGCCGCGTCCACCCGAACCGCTGCGCGGCCCAGATCTCCAGCGCTACCAGCAGCGCGATGATCAACAACGGCAGCAGCAGCCCGAAATACACGCCGGGCATCATGCCGTTGATCTGCGCCTTCACCAGCCGCAGCACGCCGCGGGTATGCAGCAGCTCTTCCACGTGCATGGTCAGTGCCTCACGCACCATCTTCGGCTCCAGGCCGAGGGTGCCGGCCCTGTCCACCAGCGTGTCTTCCACCATGCCGCGCAGCAGGCCTTCGCGTACCTTGCCGATCACCCATCCCGCACCACGCACCAGCGGGCCATCGCCAAGACGGTCGAGGCCCGGCAGCGGGTGTTCGCTCAGATAGGCCGAGGCAATGGCGTCGGCCACATCGCCCACCGTGCCCTGGCTGTGCAGGGCCTCGCGCATGCGCGGGTCGTCCAGCGAGTCGGCGAAGCCTTCGCTCCAGCCTTCCACCAGGGTCTGCAGGTGCGGCTGGAAGTGATCGAGCTGCTTGAACAGCGCGCGGTGCGCACCGGCGGTGAAGCCCAGCTGCAGGCCGAAGAAGGCGGTGGCCAGCGGCAACAGCACCACGTAGCTGGCCAGCAGCCAGTGATGCCAGCGCTTGCGCCGCTGCAGCCAGCCGCGGCGGTGCAGCCCGCGCCAGCCGATGATGCCCAGCACCAGGCCGAGCAGCGTGCCAAGCAGGCTGCCGCCCACCAGATCGAGCACGCTCAGGCCCGACCAGAATTCGTTCAACCAGTACTGCGCGTCCTGCATGGGTCTTCCTTCCGTGGGTGCGGCTGCGCCTGAAAGGCCAGCCAGGTAGAGTCGACTGTTAGTCGACTAACGCGCGCAGCGCGGGGGTTTCCGGTATCGCGCCAAGAGCAGTCGACTGACAGTCGACTCTACCAAAGCGGAAGCGTCCCGGCCCGGAGCATGCCAAGCAATGCGACAATCGCGCTCCTTTCCTGCAGCAACGAGGCCCACATGGCCAAACTGACCCTGGCCAGCGTGGACGCGCTGCGTACCCGCTTCGCCGATGACGCCGCCTGCGATGCGGCGCTGGCCGCCTTTGCCGACACCGCCGCCCTGCGCACGCCGCTGCGTGAGCTGGTGGAGGCGCAGCACCGCTTCCTGCAGGCCGAGTTCGAAGTGGCGCAGGTGGCCGACGTGCTGCGCCGCGACCAGAAGTACGCGCCAGTGGGCCGCCCGTCGGTGCACATCGTGCAGCTGCGCAAGCAGCAGGCTGCAACCAAGCAGGCGGCGCTGATCGCCCGCCAGGTGGTGGCGCAGGCGGCGCAGACCTTCGTGCGCGTGAGCGGGCTGGCGGTGAAGGCCAAGCAGAGCCCGAGCGAAGCGTGTGTGGTGTGGATGGGCGCGTTGCGCTGAGGGCGCTGCCCACGATGTGATGGAACCGACCAGCGCGTGATGGAACCGACCAGCGTGCGATGGAACCGACCAGCGTGTGATGGAACCGACCAGCGGTAGAGTCGACTGTTAGTCGACTCGCGCGCAGCGCGGGGTTTTGGCATTCCGCGAAGAGCAGTCGACTAACAGTCGACTCTACCAAGGCAGGTTTTCCCCGCAGCGCAGGTTTTCCCCGCAGTGCAGGTTTTCCCCGCAGCGCAGGTTTTCCCCGCAGTGCAGGTTTTCCCCGCAGTGCAGGTTTTCCCCGCAGTGCAGGTTTTCCCCGCAGTGCAGGTTTTCCGCGCAGCGCAGGTTTTCCCGCGCAGCACAGGTTTCCCGCACAGCGCAGGGTTTCCGCGCAGTGCAGGTTTTCCCCGCAGTGCAGGTTTTCCCCGCAGTGCAGGTTTTCCGCGCAGCGCAGGTTTTCCCCGCAGCGCAGGTTTTCCGCGCAGCGCAGGGTTTCCGCGCAGTGCAGGGTTTCCGCGCAGTGCGGAGTTCCCACGCGCCATCGACGCGGATCGCATTCCCCAAAAAGAAGGCCCGCTTTTCAGCGGGCCTTCTGCCTTCTCACGACGAGTGAGCGGGGTGCATCAAGCGGCCGGCTTTTCGCCGGTGGCTTCGGTGGTGATGCGGATCTTCACTTCATCGCTGACGTTCGGGGCATACGCGCCGACGCCGAAATCGCTGCGCTTCAAGGTGGTGGTGGCATCGAAGCCGGCGGCCGGAACCTTGGCCATCGGGTGCTCGCCGCCGCCGTTGACGGTGACGTCCAGGGTGACCGGCTTGGTGATGCCCTTGATGGTCAGGTCGCCGGTGACGGTCAGCTTGTTGGTGCCGGCCGCTTCCACCTTGGTGCTCTTGAAGGTGGCATCGGCGAACTTGGCGGCGTCGAAGAAGTCGGCGCTCTTCAGGTGCTCGTCGAACTTGGCGGTGAAGCTGTTCAGGCCGCTCAGCGGCAGCTTCACTTCCACGGTGGACTTGGTCACGTCTTCGGCGTTGTACACCAGGGTGCCTTCAACGTTGCCGAAGTGCGCGCTGGGGTTGGAGAAGCCGAAGTGGCTCCACTGGGCCAGCACGTCGGTGTGGGTCGGGTCCAGCTTGTAGGTGCCCGAGGCGATCTTGATCGCTTCGGCGGCCGGGGCGGCAGCAGCGGCATCGGCAGCCGGGGTGGCGGCCTGCTCGGTGGTGGCCGGGGCGGCGGCATCGGCGGCCGGGGCAGCGGTGTCGGCCGGCTTGGAGCAGGCGGCGATGGCCAGGGTCAGGGCCAGCGGCAGCAGCAGTTTACGGGTGGCGCTCATCTCAGGAACTCTCCGGATCGTAGGGTGGGTACACGGTGCAGCAAGAGCCCGCCGCGGGACGACGGGCCCGAAACCGATACAACGACTTACGCGATGCGCGCCGCTTCGTCGAACGACAGGCGCGGCAGACGCGGGAACAGGCCCGCCGAGTCACCGTAACCCAGGTTGACCAGGAAATTCGACTTGATGGAGGTACCGGCGAAGAACGCTTCGTCCACCTTGGCCGGATCGAAGCCCGACATCGGGCCGGCATCCAGGCCCAGCGCGCGTGCGGCCAGGATCAGGTACGCGCCCTGCAGGCTGCCGTTGCGGATGGCGGCTTCGTGGCGGCCTTCCTGCGGGCCGTCGAACCAGGCCTTGGCATCGGTGTGCGGGAACAGGTAGGGCAGCTTCTCGTGGAAGTCCAGGTCGAAGCCGATGATGGCGGTGACCGGGGCGGCCATGGTCTTGGCCAGGTTGCCTTCGGACAGGGCCGGGGCCAGCTTTTCCTTGGCTTCCTTCGAAGTGACGAAGACGAAGCGGGCCGGCGTGGTGTTGGCGGCGGTCGGGCCCCACTTCACCAGGTCGTACAGTTCCTGCAGCAGGCTGGCCGGAACGGGCTTGTCGAGGAAGGCATTCTGGGTACGGGCAGTACGGAACAGCTGGTCGAGGGCAGCAGCGTCGAGCGCGTGGGACATCGGTGGATCTCCAGGGCGGCGAAGGGAAGTCAGTGCCCGCGGGCGGCGCGGGGCGAAACGACGAGCCGCAGTGTAGAGTGTCGCGACTGTTGCAACACCCAGCAGGGCTGAAACGAATTAATGCCAATGGTGAAACGATCGAGTGCGCCCTGGACGGTCACTGACGGCCGCGCGGGCAATGTCCGCCAGGCGGTCGCGCTGGCCTCGGCGCTGCGCCAGGGCACCCATCGGCCGCTGGTCCTGCAGCCCCGCGCCCCTTGGCGCTGGGTCTCACCACGGCGCCTGCCGGGCGATGTGAACGGCTACGGCGAGGCCTTCGCGACACTGGCCGCCGAGGCCCCGGCCCTGGCGATCGGCTGTGGTCGCCAGGCTGCCGGTGCGCTGCGCGTGCTGCGTGCCCGTGGCAGCCAGGTGGTGCAGATCCTCGACCCGCGCATCGGCGCACGCCACTGGGATGTGGTGGTGGTGCCCGAACACGACGCCCTGCGCGGCAGCAATGTGCTGACCCTGCTCGGCAGCCTCAACCCGGTGGACGATGACTGGCTGGCCTGGGGCCGCGCGGCCTTCGCCGGCTTCAGCACCCTGCCCGGCCCGCGCACCGCGCTGCTGGTGGGCGGGCCAACCCCGCTGGCGCCGTGGGATGAAACGGCGATGGTCGGTGTCTTCCGCGCGCTGGCCGATCAGATCCGCAGCGAAGGCGGCAGCCTGCTGGCCACCACCTCGCGCCGCACGCCACCGGCGCTGGCCGAGATCCTGCGCGCCACCTTCGTCGGGCTGCCGCATGTGATCTGGGGCGACGGCGGCGACGGTGTGAACCCTTATGGCGGGTTGCTCGGCTGGGCCAACCGCGTGGTGGTGTCGCCCGATTCGGTGAACCTGCTCTCCGAAGCCTGTGCCACGCGCATGCCGGTGATGGTGGCGCTGGCCGATACCGCGCAGGGCCGCCTGGCGCGCTTCCAGCAGCAGCTGCGCGAACGTGGACGGCTGCAGGAACACTGGCTGGACTGGCAGTACGACCGCATCGAGCCGCTGCGCGAGACCGCGCGGGTGGCGGCGGAAGTGAAAGCGCGGCTGGGGCGTGCGCAATGACCCGGGAAAGGAGCCGACCCGGTAGAGTCGACTGTTAGTCGACTGCTGTTGGCGATACCGCCGAAAACCCCGCGCTGCGCGCGATAGTCGACTAACAGTCGACTCTACCGCGCCGCGGCCCAAGCCCGCGACGCGGCCCAAGCCACGCGCCCTGGCCCGAGCCCCCTGACGTGGTCCGGCCCTCCGTTACCCGGGTGTCCAGCGATTTCTGAACATTTCGATCCGGCTGCACGGTTAGAGTCCAGCTTCCCCCATCATGCTGAACGTCTTCATGCGCACCCTGCTCCTGCTGCCGCTGGCCCTGCTCGCTGCCTGCTCCACCGCGCCCACCGAGCTGGACCCGATTTCCTACCAGTGCCAGCAGCAGCTGGACGCGTACCGCGAACAGCCAGCGCTGCGCGATCCTAAGACTGGCGAACGCCCGCCGCTGCCGATCGCGCCGATCAGCGAGGCCTGCGACCGCGAGCTCAAGCGCAAGGGCGTGGACCGCCCGCTGCGCTGAGCGGCGTATGATCGGCGCGCGGGCCTGCCCGCCGTTGAAGGTATCGACATGGATCGTTTCTCCCGCCTGCCCCGCGCCGCCCTGCTGATCGCCAGCCTGCTGGCGACAGCCCCCGCATGGGCCAACAGCACCGAATGCCGCGAACGCTACCCCAGCGTCGCCTCGCAGGCGGCGATGCTGGACGTGGCCTGGACCACCGCCGAGCGCCTGGATGCGCTGCCCGATGTGGACGTGGTGGTCGCCGCGCGCGGTGGCCAGGACCTGAGCCGATATGGCCTGCGACACAGCCACCTGGCCTTCCTGCTGCGCGAGGACGATGGCCGCTGGCGTGCGATGCACCTGCTCAACCGCTGCAAGACCGACAGCTCGCAGCTGTACCACGAAGGCCTCGGCAACTTCGTCGGCGAGAGCGGCGGCCATACCGACCTGCGCATCGGTGTGCCTTCGGCGCCGTTGCGTGCTGCATTGAAGGCGATGCTGGTGTCGCCCTCGATCCAGCCCAAGGCGCTGCACGAGACCAGGTACAACGTGGTCGCCTACCCGTTCGCCACCGAATACCAGAACTCCAACCAGTGGGTACTGGAAGTGCTGGCCGCAGCGATGGCGCAGGCCGAAGGCGCGCCGGCCATCGTCAAGCGCGAGCAGGCCCAGCAGTGGCTGCGCCAGCAGAAATACCAGCCCAGCGTGCTGCACATCGGCCTGGGCAAGCGCGTGGGAGCGCGCCTGTTCGTGGCCAACGCCACCACCACCGACCATCCGGCCGGCGAACGCATTTCCGGTAACTATTCGGTGGTGACGGTGGAATCGGTGTTCGACTTCCTGCACCAGCGCAGCCAGCTGCAGCAGGAACTGGTGATCCCCCATGTGCCGGTGGCCGGTGCTGCTGCCGCCACGCCCTGAATCCCGCGAGGAGAACGACATGCGTCCGCTGCTTGTTTCCCTGATGTCGATGGTGATCGTTGCCGGCCTGCTCGGCGCGAACACCGCCCATGCCGAACGCCGCATCGTGATCATCCACGACCCGGGCCCGCAGGGCCCAAGCCTGGAGATGTCCTCGCAGATGGTGGCCTCGGCCCGCGCAGCCGCCGCCAAGGAGGCCCAGGATGCGGCCGACGCAGGCCGCCCGCTGGTGCGCCAGCAGCAGATCAAGCTGCCGCAGATGCAGGTAAGCGCCATCGCCACCACCGTGGACGGCCGCCGTGAAGTGCTGCTGCGTGATGCCAACGATCCACAGAACACCGCGTCGATGCAGTACCCGCGCGGCATCGGCGATCCCGCCGTGCAGTTCACCGTGGGACAGACCGTGAACTTCGAGCCGACCGGCAACGACCAGGGCTGGCAGCTGAAGGACAACCAGGGTCGCCCGCTGGAATACCTGCCCGAGGCCACCGGCCCGCGCGACATTTTCGATACCCGGCGCTGAGCCGCCGTCTCCACTCTGACCAGGAGGTCTCCATGTTCCGCTGCCTGCGCGTTCCTGCTTCCGCCCTGCTGCTCTCCGCACTGCTGGTGCCCACCGTCCATGCTGGCGCCGCACCGCAGTTGAACAGCAGCGAGGCCAGCGTGCTGATCACTTCGGTGATCGTGGTCTCGGTGCCCCTTGCCGCATCGGCCGGCCTGTCCGAACTGTCGAAGGCGCCGTTCAAGGCCAGCGAACGCCGTGAGAGAGCCCAGCGCACCAAGGCGGTGCCGCTGCCGCCGATGGAAGTGAAGAAGGTGGAGACCACGCCGGCGGGCGAACGCCAGGTACAGCTGCAGGTGCCCGACAAGGCCGACCAGACCGCCACGCTGCGCTGGCCGGCGCGCGTGCATGAGGACCAGACGGCAGCCTTCGTGGTCGGCCAGCAGGTGCATTTCGACCCCACCGAAGCCGGTGCCGGCTGGACCGTGAAGAGCGCGCAGGGCCAGGCACTGGCCTACGTGCCCACCGCCTACGCGGCGGGCGATGTGATGAGCGAAGCGCTGTAAAGCTGAACGAGCGTTTTTGGATTTGGCGCGGGCCGGGCGGATAATGGGCGATCCCCTTTGTCCCCCTGGCTCGCCATGTCCGTGCGTCCTGCCCCTCTTTTTGCCCCGCTGACCCCGCGCGCCCTCGTGCTGGCGGTACTGGCGATGGGCGCGGTGGTGCTGCTGTCCAACGTACTGGTGCAGTACCCGATCAACGATTGGCTGACCTGGGGTGCCTTCAGCTATCCGGTGGCGTTCCTGGTCAGCAACCTGATCAACCGCCGCTTCGGCCCGGGCCCGGCGCGCCGCGTGGCGTGGATCGGCTTCCTCGTGGCGGTGGTGTTGTCGGTGTGGGTGGCCACGCCGCGTATCGCCATTGCCTCGTGCTCGGCCTTCATCGTGGCGCAGCTGCTGGATATCACCGTGTTCGACCGCCTGCGTCGTGGCAGTTGGTGGCGCGCACCTATGGTGGCCACCACCTGCAGCGCGACCGTGGATACCACCATTTTCTGGTCGATCGCGTTTGCCGGTTCGGCACTGCCGTGGGTGAGCTGGGCGGCGGGCGACCTGGCCGTGAAGCTGGCCATCGGCGTGTGCCTGCTGGCGCCGTTCCGCGCGCTGCTGTGGAAGATGGCGCCGCTGCGCGCGACCAGCTGACCGCACGTGTTCTGGTAGGTGCCGACCTTGGTTGGCACGCTGTCGCCGGGGTCATGAACGCTGATGGGTTGTGCCAACCAAGGTTGGCACCCACCAGAAGCGGGTTATCGGCGGGACCATTGATCCGGTAGGTGCCAACAGCGGGTCATTGCGTTGGTGGGTGCCAACCTTGGTTGGCACGCTGTTGCCGGGGTCATGAATCCTGATGGCCTGTGCCAACCAAGGTTGGCACCCACCAGAAGCAGGCCATTGCCCAACCATCGCAGCCGGTCAGGCGAACGGCAGCTCCGCGGCGATGCACGCTGCCGTAATCACTGCACACGCCTCTTCAATCGCAGGCGTGGTCGGTGCCAATCGCGGCCGCCGATCCAGCGTGCAGGCCAGGCCCACGTCCAGCAGCGTGGCATGCGCGCCATGCAGCCCCTGCGCGGTGGCATCGGGCAGGAAGCCGGCAACCGCCAGCGCATCGATCAACGACGGTGTATCGCGCGGTTCCAACAGCGCCGCATGCTGCGCACTGCGCGCCAGCACGCCGGTCTGCAGCAGGAACTCCAGGTCCACTACGCCGCCGGCACCCTGCTTCAGGTCCAGCCGCGCGGCGTCGCTGCGGTCCAGTTCGGTGCGCATGCGGCCGCGCATCTTCAGCACATCGGCATACAGCGTCGCCGGATCGCGCTCACGACCCAGCGTCTGCGCACGCACCTGTTCGAAGTCGGCCAGCAGGCTGGCATCGCCGGCCACGCCGCGTGCGCGCACCAACGCCTGGTGTTCCCAGGTCCATGCGCGTTCGCGCTGGTATTCGGTGTAGCTGGCCAACGAAGACACCAGCGAACCCTTGCCACCGTCCGGGCGCAGGCGCACGTCGATGTCGTACAGGCGGCCGGCGGCGGTGACCGCGCCAAGCAGTGCCATCACCTTCTGTGCCAGGCGCGCATACCAGCGGCCCGGCTCCAGCGGCCGCGCACCATCGCTGGCATCCACCCCGGCCGGGTTGTCGTGCAGGAACACCAGGTCCAGGTCGGAACCGAAACCCAGCTCCAGGCCACCCAGGCTGCCGTAGCCGATGATCGCGAAGCGGCCACCGGGAATCTCGCCGTGTGCGGCGCGCATGTCCGCTTCGGCCATCGCCAGCACGGTGATCACCACCGCCTGCGCCAGCTCGGCCAGTTGCCGGGTGCTGTCCACCGCGCCCTGGCGCCCGTCCAGCGTGGCCATCGCCATGCGGAAGCTCAGCGCCAGCCGCGTCTCGTTGAGCCAGCGCAGTGCGGATTCGGGATCCTCCACCGCCAGCACCTGCTGGCACTCGGCCAGCATGCCGGCAGCATCCGGCATCGGCCCGGACACGCGCACGTCCAGCAGTTCGTCCAACAGCAATGGATACGCGGCCAAGCGTTCGGCCAGCAGCGCACTGCGCGCCAGCACATCCACCAGCCGCGCCAGCGCACTCGGTTGCTCATCCAGCAGTGCGAGATAGCTGGTCCGGCGCAGCACCGCCTGCAGCAGGCCGAGCACGCGCTTGAGCGCTGCGTCCGGTTGCGGCGAACGCGTGGCCGCATGCAGCAGCGCCGGCAGCACGCGATCGAGACGCGCATGCGCGGCGTCCGACAACGACTTCACACCGGTGCCCTGGGCGAAATCGCGCAGCGACTGGTCGGCGCCGTTGGCATCGAGGAAACCGGCTTCGGCCAGCAGCGGTGCATTGCTGCCGTCGGGCAGGCTGCGCCAGTAGTTGGCCAGTGCGTCGGGCGCGGCCTGGCCTTTGCGCGGCGCCAGCAGCGCGGCGAATTCGGTACTGACCCGCTGCTGCTGCACGGCCAGTGCCGCGCGCAGCACGTCCCAGTCCGGATAGCCGAGGCCGACGGCGATGCGCTCGCGGTCCAGTGCATCGCTGGGCAGCACGTGGGTCTGTGCATCGCGCAGCATCTGCAGGCGGTTTTCCAGCCGTCGCAGGAACAGGTAGGCCTCGCGCAGCGCGCTGCCATCTTCGGGCGCGATCTGTCCGGCGGCCACCAGTGCATCCAGCGCCACCAGCAGGCGGCGCTCACGCAGCGCCGGCTCACGGCCGCCGCGGATCAGCTGCAGCGCCTGGCACAGGAACTCGATCTCGCGGATGCCACCGGCGCCGCGCTTGATGTCCTCATGCAGTTCACGGCGCGCGACTTCGGCGGTGATCGCCGCCTTCATCTCGCGCAGGCCGTCCAGTGCGGTGAAATCCAGGTAGCGGCGGTACACGAACGGGCGCAGGGTCTGCAGCCACGCTTCACCGGCCTCGATATCGCCGGCCACCGCGCGCGCCTTCAACCATGCATAGCGTTCCCAATCGCGGCCCTCGCGCTGGAAGTACTGGTCCATTGCCGCGAATGACAGTGCGACGCGGCCAGCGCTGCCGAACGGGCGCAGGCGCAGGTCGACGCGGTGGCTGAAGCCATCGACGGTGGTTTCGTCCAGCAGCTTGGCCAGGCGCTGGCCGAGACGGGCGAAATACTCTTCGGCGGCCAGCGCACGCGGCCCGTCGGATTCGCCGCCGTGCGGGTAGGCGTAGACCAGGTCGATATCGGAACTGAAGTTGAGCTCGCCACCGCCCAGCTTGCCGAGGCCAAACACCACCAGCTGCTGCGGGACGCCTTCGCCATCGCGAACCACGCCGTGGCGCTGGGCGAACTCCTGCTGCAGGGCCTCCAATGCCAGCCGCAGGCAGTCCTCGGCCAGGGTGGTGGCGCCGGCCAGGGTCTGCGCCACGTCGTCCAGCCCGGCCAGGTCGCGCCAGATCAGCCGCGTGGACATCGCCGCACGCCAGCGCCGCAGCTGCGCCGGCCAGTCGCTGGGCTGCAGCGGGTCGAGCGCCGGCGCCGGGATCGGCGGGCAACCGGAGGCGGCCAGCTGCGCCAGCAGGGCCGGTTGCCGCACCAGGGTATCCAGGGCGAAGTCACTGGCCACTGCCAGCCGGGTCAGCAGCGGCTGCAGCTCGGCCGGGGCAGGCTCAGGCAGCACCTGGGCCAATCGCGACAGGGCGCGGTCGACAACGGGCTGGAGGGCGGCGGACAGTTCGGCGGGGGCGAGGGTCATGCCCTGATTCTCGCGGGGTCGGATCCCTTTGCCAACGGCGAAGGGCTCTGCCCCCGAGATGCCGCCGGTTGATGCGGCTGGTGGGGTCAGAGCCTTTTGCCCTTGGCAAAAGGATCCGACCCCGAAGGGGTGCCGCGCATTCATTTTGGGCGGCAGGCAATAAAAAAGCCCGCTTGCAGCGAACTGCCAGCGGGCTCTGCTCCCTCCCCCACGTCGGGATGCAGGGCCATCGTGCGGGCTGCGAAAGCACTTTGCACGCTGCACTGCAAAACAAAACCGGCGGGTATGGGTGAGCCCTCCGGGGAAAAGCCATTCCACGAAGGTAGAACCCCCCGTACGGATGAGGATGGCCGATAATCGGGATTCCCCCCAGCAACACGTGTCGTCATGTCTGTTGATCGCATCGCCAACGCGCGTCTCCGTGACCGCGTGGTCTCCGCCGAGGCCGCAGCCGCGCTGATCCAGCCCGGTGAAACCGTGGCCATGAGCGGCTTTACCGGCTCCGGGTATCCCAAGGCCGTTCCCGTCGAACTGGCCCGCCGCATCGAAGCGGTGCATGCCCAGGGCAACCCCTTCCAGATCAAGCTGATGACCGGTGCCTCCACCGCGCCGGAACTTGATGGAGCGCTGGCCAAGGCCGATGGCATCGCCATGCGCATGCCGTTCCAGAGCGACCCGGATGCGCGCAACCGCATCAACGAGGGCAAGCTGGACTACATCGACATCCACCTCAGCCACGTTGCACAGCACGTGTGGTTCGGCTTCTACGGCGAGATCGATACCGCCGTGATCGAGGTCTCGGCCATCCGCGAAGATGGCTCGCTGGTGCCTTCCACCTCGGTCGGCAACAACAAGACCTGGCTGGACCTGGCCAAGAAGGTGATCGTCGAGGTCAACGAGTGGCAGCCGGCCGGCGTCGACGGCATGCATGACATCTACTACGGCACCGCGCTGCCGCCGCACCGCAAGCCGATTCCGCTGGTGAACGCCAACGACCGCATCGGTGACACCGCGCTGCGCTGCGACCCGGACAAGATCGTGGCGGTGGTGCGCACCAACGGCCCGGACCGCAACAGCCCGTTCAGCCCGATCGATGCGACCAGCGAGCAGATCGCTTCGCACCTGATCGAGTTCCTGCAGCACGAGGTGAAGAAGGGGCGCCTGCCGCCGAACCTGCTGCCGCTGCAGTCTGGCGTGGGCAACATTCCCAACGCCGTGCTGGCCGGCCTGGCCAAGAGCGGTTTCCGCGATCTGGCCGCGTTCACCGAGGTGATCCAGGACGGCATGCTCGACCTGCTGCGCGACGGCGTGCTGAGCTATGCCTCGTGCACGGGTTTTGCACTGAGCCCGCAGGCCAACGAGACGTTCAAGGAAAACATCGATTTCTACCGCGAACGCATCATCATGCGCACGCAGGAAATCTCCAACCACCCGGAACTGGTGCGTCGCCTCGGCTGCATCGGCATGAACGGCATGATCGAAGTGGACATCTACGGCAACGTCAATTCGACGCACGTGATGGGTACGCGGATCATGAACGGCATCGGCGGTTCGGGTGACTTTGCCCGCAACGGTTTCCTGTCGGCGTTCCTGAGCCCGTCCACGGCCAAGAACGGCACCATCTCGGCGATCGTGCCGATGGCCAGCCATGTGGACCACACCGAGCACGACGTGTCGGTGATCGTGACCGAACAGGGCCTGGCCGATCTGCGTGGCCTGACCCCGCGCAAGCGCGCGCAGGTTCTGATCGACAACTGCGCGCACCCGGATTTCCGCCCGCAGCTGCAGGATTACTTCGACCGTGCCAGCCGCGAAAGCTACGGCAAGCACACCCCGCACCTGCTGCCGGAAGCGCTGTCGTGGCACCAGCGTTGGCTGGATACCGGCACGATGAAGGGCTGATTATTCTCAGTTCGCCGGGCATGGCCCGGCGCTACCAGCTTCCGGTGGGTGCGGACCTTGGTCCGCACCCACCACTCACACCAAAGCGGTGCCGATCAGGCGCGCAGCGCCGCCAGCGATTCGGCCTGCAACCGCTCGTAGATCTCGAACTCGTCGTTCACCGCCACGCCCAGCGCCTGCTCGAAGGCCTCGCGATTGGCATGCGCGGCATAGGCGCGCTGTTCTTCGCCGCCCAGGTTCGACTGGAAGATGCCTGCGGCGCTGACCGGCAGGAAATCCTCGTAGACGATCGGGTCGGCCGTGGCCAGGCCAGTGGCCACCAGCACTTCGGCCGGCAGATCAGCCACGCGCTCGGGCGCGGCACGGCCGGCGTTGGTCAGCTGGTAGCGGTAGTAGCCCAGGCCCTCCTGGCGCAGCGTGTCATGGTCATCCGGGAAGCTGGTGAACACCGCCTGCAGGCGCTGCCCGTAGTCGCCGCCGGTGCTGCCTTCACCACCTGCATCGCGTGCCTGCGACAGCAGCTGGTCGTACAGCGCGCGGCCCTTCGGGGTCAGTGCAAGGCCACGTTGCTCGATCTCGCCGAAACGCGCGGTATGGGTGCCGGCATCGCCACCCTCGCTGTCCGGGAAATGCACGGCCTCTTCCAGCGCCTTGAAGCTGGTCTGGCGAAGCAGGATCGGGCAGGCGCGGCGCGGCGGGCCTTCGATCACCGCCTTGGCCGCCATGCCGTGTTCGATCATCGCCGCCTGCGCGGCATCGATGTCCAGCGTGCGTGGGGTCAGGTGGTTGATGTGCGGGCCACGGAAGCTGACCACGTCGGCCACCAGGCGATGTGCGTTGTGCAGCGCGTGGTAGGTCGGCAGGTCGACGGTGGCATCGCCGTGCCAGCGGAAGGTTTCCAGCGCTTCATCGACGAAGCGTTCGGCATCGGCCTGCGACAGCCCGCCGCCCCGCTCGGCCTGGTCGATCAGTGCCAGCGCGCCGTCGGTGAAGATGCGGCGGCGCGCAAGGATCTTCGCCGATTCAGCACGCAGCGCCTCGTCTTCGATCAGCTCCAGGCGCAGCAGCGAAGTGAACACGCGGAACGGATTCTGCGCCAGCGCGGCGCCAGTGAGCGGGCGGAACGCGGTGGAGTGCACCGGCACGCCAGCCACCGACAGGTCGTAGTAGCCGACCGGGTACATGCCCATCACCGCGAACAGGCGGCGCAGCGTGGCCAGCTCCTGCACGGTGCCGACGCGGATCGCGCCATGGCGCTCTTCATCCAGGCGTGCACGCTCGTCGTTGCGCTGCAGCTGCGCGGCCAGCGCCGGGTCCTGGGCAAGCACCTGCGCGTTGATCCGCTCCACCAGCTCCACCAGCGTGCCGTACAGCGGCACTTCGGTGCGGTACATGCGGGACATGGCCTGCGCGAACAGGCGGCGGATCACATCAGGCGAAACGAAAGAGGCGCTCATCAGTCACTCGATTACGGGAACGGGGAACAGCTCGGACCCGTATTGTCGCCGGAGTGCGTGGCGGCGGCGATATGCAGAGCAACATGAAACATCGGTAGCGCCGGGCCATGCCCGGCGGATCCCAAGGCCGCGCTACGCGCTCGCCGGGCATGGCCCGGCGCTACCGCTTCAACTGGCGCTTGAGGGTGGCATCCAGGGTGATCGGCCGGTCCCAGTGCCCGTAGCTGGCCACGATGGCGTGGCGTACGGCACGGTAATGCAGGTTGTCCGGCTTGGCCGGCATCCGCTTCACCACGGCTTCCCAGCCGCCCTCCGGGTCCTGGCTGAAGGCGCGCACGCTGTCGCGGCAGGTCTGGCCGCTGGCCTTGGCCCAGAAGCAGGCGAAATAGATGTCCCCGGCCTGCCAGCCATGGGTGGAGAACAGCGCGCTGATGTAGCCGCGCGGCACGTCGGCATAGCGCGACACTTCGTCGAGGAAGGCGTCGGGGTAGCGCTCGGCGTAGTGGTTGATGTCCTGCAGCTGGGCATCGACCCAGCTGTCACCGGTCTCCACCTCGTAGGCTGCCGAACGCTCGGCGGTCTGCTGGGCCAGCACAGTGGCCGGCACCAGCAGCAGGGACAACAACAGCGCGCGCAGTCGGACGTTCATGCGCCGATTCTGCCGCAGCCGCCGGGCCCTGTCAGGCCACCGCGGCGGCCTTGGCCTCGATCGCCGCCAGTGCAGCCGGCCAATCGTGGGCGGTGTCGGCGGTCACCATGCGCGGTTCGTCGTCGGCCACACCATGCTGGGTCTCGTGTGCCCAGGTCACTGCATACGGGGTATGCACGCCCCAGCCACCGAGGGTGACCACCGGCTCGATGTCCGAACGCAGCGAGTTGCCGACCATCACGAAGCGCTGCATCGGCAGATCGAATTCGGCCAGCACACGGGCATAGGTTTCCGGATCCTTCTCCGAGACGATCTCGATGCGCGGGAACAGCTCGGCGAGGTTGGCGACCTTGATCTTCGCTTCCTGGTGGAACAGGTCGCCCTTGGTGATCAGCACCACCGGGTAGTGCTCGGCGATGGCCGCCACCGCTTCGCGCACACCGTCGATCAGTTCGACCGGGTGGCGCAGGGTGTCGTGGCCGATGTCCAGGATGCGCTGGATGTCCTTCGCATCGATGCGCTGGCCGGTGATGTCGATGGCCGCTTCGATCATCGACAGCGTCATGCTCTTCACGCCGTAGCCGAAGGTGCCCAGATGGCGCTGCTGTACTTCCAGCAGGTGGCGCGCGGTCTGGGTGTCATGCACGTCGACGTAGCGCGACAGCAGGTCAAGGTAATCCTGCTCGGCCTTGCGGTAGTAGTCCTCGCTCTTCCACAGCGTATCGTCACCGTCAAAACCGACCAGGCCGATGGCGCGCGACGGCGCAGGCGTGGAGGTGTTCATCGCGCAAGGATACAGGGGCCATGGTGACGAAAAAAACCCGGGCGGCCGAAGCCGCCCGGGTTCCCATACGCCCCGATGCAGGTCTTACCTGCCCTGCGCACCCTGCGCTGCGCCGCCGGCGCCGGCCTGCTGGGCGGCCACATAGGCCTTGTACTCGTCGGCACTGAGCTCGCCGTCCTTGTTGGTATCGGCCTGGTCGAACACCTGGGCCAGGCCCGCGTTCACCTGTGCCTCGGACTTGCTGATGGTGCCGTTGCCATCGGTATCGATGCTGGCCCAGGTCTGGCCACCGCCATTGGCCTGCGCCGATGCCGCTGCGGCCGCATTGGTCGCCTGGTCAGCGGCCTGGCCGGCCTGTGCAGCCGCCTGCTGGGCCTGCGCGGCCTCGTTCTGCGCATGCGCCGCCTGCTGCTTGGCCGACTGCGCCATCGCCGGAATGGCCAGCACGCTGCCGGCGGCGACGATCAGGGCGATCAGGGGCTTGCGGTTGCGAATAGTCATCAGGGGTGTCTCCTACCGATTGGGTGGTGTTGCGCGGCGTGTTGTCTCCGCACGGCACCTACCCTGCCACCGCCTTTCTGAATCGATTTTGCGCCGCGACCGGCATCAACACACGCGATTAACCACTCGCCACCGCACATGCTTTAGCACGGTGGTTAGCGCGAAGTGAGTGGCTCATAAGCTGCGCATTCAGCGCGCCAGGATTTAACCGGCAGCGAACGAAAAACCTGCGTCAATTCGCGGTCTGGGCCGATGACCGCGAACTGAACATCACCCATCCCAGCGCAACACCGGCGAGTGCGCCGGCGATTTCCAGCACCACGCGGCTGCCGAGTTCGTTCGGATCATGGATGGTGGACAGGAAGATGCGCGCGTACAGCGGTGACTCCAGCCGCACGATGCCCATGTAGAACAGCTTCCATGCATCGATGCCGGCCGAAGCCACCACCGAGATGACGCAGGCCCAGCCGATGGCATGCCCCATCGACCAGTGCAGCAGCCGGCACAACCGCGACCACAGGAAGTACACCAGCAGGCCGACCAGCAGGGCGATGGCGCCGGCTTCCAAGGTGCCGAGCAGGCCGAAGTGCAGGGGAAGGTTCATCGGGTAGGCAGCGGTGGGAATGCGGCCAGTGTAAGGGTATCGGCAGGGTTGCACCCTGCACCCGCAGAGGCTTCAGGCAACGGCCAAAGCCAAAGCGACTCTGGACTGTTGATGGTTTGGCGGGACGATGTGGGTGGGCAGGACACGCCGTAAACCCATCCTTGGGGGCTCGATGGCGCCATCCATGGCGCCAACGGTCCTGCCCACCCACACCGCCCCACCTCCGACAGATTCCTGATGACGGTTGGTGGTAGATCCACGCCATGCGTGGATGAATCTCAATCGAAATCGAATATTTCGAGAATTGAACGAAGAGCATCCACGCATGGTGTGGATCTACCGTGTCGACCAAGGTCGACACCTACCAACAGAAGCGACCCACCCCGCCATCCCACGGAATGCATGCTGTTGCTCTGGCTTGTAGCGGGTGCAGGGCGCAGCCCTGCCGATACCCCTACCGCACTGGAACGTCGTACGCGGTGCCCGGATCCGGTTCGGGTTGCAGGGTGTAGTGCCACCACTCCTGGGGGTAATTCACGAAGCCGCGGCGCGCCATTGCCCGTACCAACTGCTGGCGGTTTGCCTGCTGCACCTCGCTCAGTCCGCTCGCCTGCGTGTGCGCACGTGGCCCGAAGAAGTCGAAGTCGGTACCCATGTCCAACGGCGTGCAGCTGCCACTGCGGCAATCCAGCAACCCAAGATCCACCGTCGCGCCACGGCTGTGGCCAGAACGCTCTGCGATGTAGCCATCGGCCAGTAGCCGCGGCTTGTCCAGGTCCGGGTACTGCAGCGCCTTGCGCGAGAGTTCGCGCGGATCGTTCACCCAGGCCATGAAGGCCTGCACCGAGCGTACTGGCCGGTAGCAGTCGTAGAGGCGCAGGCCAAAACCCTGCGCGCGCAGATCCTGTTCCACCCGCACCAGCGCTTTCGCCACCGGGGCCAGCAGGTAACAGGAAGGAGCCTCGTAGCCCGGAACACGCCCGCCGGTGAAGTTGTTGGCACCGGCGTAGCGGATATCCATGTCGATACGCGGCGCCACCGACCGGATCTCCACCAGCCCGGCGTCGGCCGCGTCAGTGGCGGGTGAAACACGCGGTGGTTCAGCGGCGTTGGCGGTCGCTGCCAGGGCAGTCGCCAGTACGAGTGAAATGCAGGTCCTGGAAGTCATAGCTGAAGTCGATGTCCGGATCGATGGCACGCAGGTCCAGTGTCGGTGCCGGGCCTTCGCCTGGCTGCAGCCACGCCTGCGCGTCGTCGCCCAGCGTATCCCAGCGCAGCAGCCAACGCTCCTGCAGTTGCAGCACGGCCCCCTGCAGCCGCGGCGATCTGTCCACACTGAAGCGCAGGCCGTCCCTGCCCGGGCACAGCGATGCGGCCCCCAGCCAGGGATCGCTGTAGCGCCCCTGCCAACGCGGCAGGTCATCGCCGCGTGCCGGCTGTGCGGCTGCGGTCGCTGGCCGTTGGTGGCCAGATGCTGCCTGCGCTGCCTGGTCAGCCTTCAGTTCGGCCAGGTACTCCATCGCCGGGCGCGCATCGTCCGGTGCGGTGAAGCGCTTCAGCATCGCCTGCATCAGCGCCGTGCGTGCGTCCTCGCCTTCGCCGTTGATCAGCATCACCACGCCCACCCTGCGGTCGGGCAGCAGCGCCAGCGATGAATACATGCCTGACAGCGTGCCGGTATGCGCCACCTTCCACTGCCCGTCCATGTCCGACACCCGCCAGCCATACCCATAGCCGTAGAAATGCGCGTTGTCCCAGCGCCGCTGGCGCTCGCCCAGTGGCATCGGCATGTGCAGGGTCCACAGCGTGCGGCGTTGCGTGCTGTCCAGCCAGTCAGGTACCAGGGCGGGATCGAGCAGCACCTGCATCCAGCGTGTCATGTCGCGCAGCGAACAACGGATGCCACCCGCCGCCATCGAGGGCAGGTCCGGGCTGATCGCAGCATCGGCGTTCACCACCTCGTTGCGTTCACCACGCCAGGCATGCGGCTGTGCCACGTTGCCCACGCGCTTCACCGACCACGCCCCCACCTGGCAGCGCGTCATGCCCAGTGGTTCGAACACCTGCTCGCGCATCAACTGGTCGTACGGCTTGCCACCCGCCGCCGCCGCCACTTCGCCGGCCACCACGTACATCAGGTTGTCGTACGCATAGCGGCTGCGGAAGCTGCTGACCGGCTTCAGGTGCGCCAGCCCGGCGATGATGTCGCCACGGGTGAATGCGTTCGGCTCCGGCCACAGCATCAGGTCACCGGCGCCCAGGCCGAGGCCGCTGTTGTGGATCAACAGGTCGCGCACCTGCATCTGCTCGCCCACCCACGCATCGTGCATGCGGAAGCCCGGCAGATGCCGCTGCACCGGATCATCCCAGTGCAGCCTGCCCTGCTGCACCAGTCGCGCCAGCAGCGCAGCGGTCATCGCCTTGCTGTTGGACGCGATCTTGAACAGCGTGTCCTCGTCGATGCGGCCGCCATCGCCACGCGCGCCCCCTGCATGGCGATGGACCACCCGCCCATCTTCGACCACCGCCAGCGCCAGCCCGGGCAGATGCTCGGCCTGGACCACGGCCGCGATGTCGGCCTCGATGGCGGCGCTGTCGGCCGACGACGCGGACGGTGCGGCCAGTGCCGCCGCGAGGATCAGCAGGTGGTGCATGCGGGCAGTCCCTCCATTGCCTGCGCCGTCACGGTGGACGGCGCGGATCGTGGCCTCAGAAGTTCCAGGTCACCACCAGCTGGGTATAGCGCGGGGCCTGCCAGCGCGTGCCGGTAGCGAACGTCGCTTCGCGGTACTGGCCGGGCTGCGCCTCGTAGCGCTGGTGCACGTTGATGGTCTTCTGGTTATTGAACAGGTTGTACACCGACAACCGGGCGCTGAGGTCGATGCCCTCCACCGGCAGGCGCCAGGTCACATTGGCGCCCATGGTCCAGGTCCACGGCAGGCGACCAAACGCACCGCGCGGGCTGTACTCGAACTGGCGCTGGTTGTACGGGCCCGAACAGTTGGCCACGCACAGCCAGCCGGTGCCACCACCGCTGCCTTCACTGGAGGTACTGCCACCGGCGATGGAGTCGTTCGGCCACATCACGCCGTAGGCAGTGATCGGGCCACCGGACTGCACCTGCAGCGTGGTGCCGAACGACCACTGCTTGTTCAGCGCATACGCGGCACGCAGCTTGAACTGATGGCGGAAATCGTTGAACAGCACGCCATAACGTTCGTTGGTGGCCGGGTGGTCCCAGAACTGCACCATGCCGGTGTCACCGTAGTTGGTATCGGAGTTCACCGGGCCTTCGAAGTTGCCCTCGCTCTTGGACCACAGATAGGACGCGTTGAACATCCACTTCTCGTCCCAGGCACGGTCGATCTGGAACTCCAGCGCCTTGTAGGTACGCTTGGGCTTGGAGTAACCGATCACCTCGCCACTGCCGCCCTTTCGATAGCCGCTGTTGGCGGTGTCGATGGTGATCCAGCCTTCGTTGGCGCAACCGATGCTCTTGTCGCCCCAGATGGTCAGGCTCTCGCCCGGGTTGGCGATCGGCCACAGCGTGCTGGGGGTCGGGCCGCACGGGGTGTAGTTGATGCGGATGTCATCCAGCGCGCGGGTCATGCGCCGGTAGGTGGCATTGACGCCCCACGACCAGGCCTGGTTGATCATGTTCTGGAAGCCCAGGATGTACTCGTCCTGGTAGACCGCCTTCAGGTCACGGTCCACGCTCTGGCGCAGGTCGGCACCGCCGGTGTTCATGCGGGTGTCGGTCGGCCCGATCTGCTGGCCGACGATCGGTGCCATGTACGGCGAACCGGTCGGCGAGGTTTTCTGTTCCCAGCCGTTCAGCACGTAATAGCTGTATTCGTCGGTCAGGCCACCGGCGAAGTTCACGTTGATGTTGTTGGTGACCGGCAGGTAGTAGCGGCCGGCGTTACCGAACAGCTTGGTGCTGCCATCGCCGCGCATGTCCCACGAGAAGCCGACGCGTGGCGCGATCAGGTCGTCCATCTTGATGAACGCCTTGCCGGCAGCGGTGCGGTTCTCGAAGCGGTCCCAGCGCACGCCGAGGTTCAGCATCAGGTTCGGGGTGATGTTCCAGATGTCTTCCAGATAGAAGGCATTGGCCTCGGTCTCGAAGGTGCCGCCGGAGCGGCGGTTGCGAGCACGCAGCATCTCGGTGACGCCGGCCGGTACGTAGGCGTTGGCGCCATCCCACACTTCATCGCCGGGCCGTGCCACGTAGGCGGTGTAGCTCAGCTCGGTTGGCCCTGGATAACGGGTGGACTGCTTGGTGGTCATCAGTTCGCGGTCGACACCGAAGCGCAGCAGGTGGTCGCCGAGCTGCCATTCGAAGTCCAGGCGCGCGACATCGCGGGTGTCATCGCGCTCGGCCACCGCCGCGCCGGTCGGGTGGCAGCCGGCGCGCAGCCCCTGCAGCTTGCCCAGCCGCGGGCCGTAGGTGCTGTCGGTGAACACCGGGCTGCAGGCCTGGTCCAGCGACGAGTTGGTGAAGGCACGCTGCTTGTTCTGGCCGACCATGGCGCGCGCGGTGAAGTTCTGGCCGAAGTGGCCGGTGTAGGTGGCCGACCAGTTGCGGCCGCCGGTCTCGGTGACCGAGTCGCCGCCCCAGGCACCGAGCTGGTCGGCATTCCAGTTGTAGCCGTACGACGCATTGGTGACATCGCCCTCGTCGGAGAACGCCAGCAGCGCCAGGCTGTGGTTGTCGTTGATGTTCCAGTCCAGCTTGGTGCCCCAGAAGCCGTTGCCGGAATCGTTCTTGAACCAGGTACTGCCATCGGACGACGTGTTGTGGCCCTTGTCGCTGCGGTCCTCGTACATCGCGAACAGGAACAGCTTGTCCTTGATGATCGGCCCCGAGCCCCAGACGTTGGTCTTCAGGAAGGAGTTGTTGTCGCGGCTGCCGTAGGAATGCGGAGTACCGTCACGGTGGAAATGATCGCCGCCACTGGCGCGCCACGCACTGGGCTCGGCGGTGACTTCAACACCGCCCTCGAATTCGTTGCTGCCCGAACGGGTCACGGCATTGATCACGCCACCGGTGGAGCGGCCGAACTCGACCGAGTAGCCACCGGTCTTGACCTGGAACTCATTGAAGAACGCGAACGGCGCGGTGCTGAAGCCACGACGGGTATACATGTCGGTGACATTCAGGCCGTTGATGAAGACCGCATTCTCGGCCACCGATGAACCGGCGAACGACAGGCCACCGAATGAGGAGTTGCCGCCGACCACGCCCGGCGCCATCAGTGCGACCGCAGACAGGTCCTGCGCCACCGGCAACCGCGAGATCTCCTGGCGGTTGATGTTGAACGAGGTTTCGGTGGAGTAGACATCCACGCGGTTGATCACGCGTGTGCCAACCACCTGCAGTGCATCCAGGTTGGTGACACCACCGCCGCTGGCCAGGTTGACCGTGGTGGTACCGCCGACGGCAACGCTTACCGATACCTGATCGCCCAGCTTCTGGCCATCGCGGCTGAGCTGCAGCTGGTAGTCACCCACCGGCAGCTGGCCGAGGCGGTAGCTGCCATCGGTGCCAACGGTGACGGTACGGGTCAGGCCGGTGCTGCTGCTGACCACGGTGACCTGGTCACCCGCGGTTGCACGGCCGGCGACCGCGCCGCTTACGTTCTGTGCCATCGCGATGCCGGGCAGCACTACGCCCAGACACGCCCCGAGGGCGACGCACAACGCCGCCCGCTTGATGCTGTAAGCCTTCATCCCCTGCTCTCTCCTGCAAGAATTGAATGGTGTGGAATGCGATGTGTCGCGCTAGCGTTGCCCGGCTGGCAGTACCCGCCACTGGAAGTCGTAGCTCCATTGGTCGAAGTACAGGTTGCCGCCTGCCCACTCGGCCTCGCCGCGCTGCGAGTCGACCGTTTCCGAGCGGAAGTGCTGCTTGGCCGGCACCAAGGGCTGGCCGAAATCGTCGTTGAAGGCGATGCGGTAGCCATCGAGGCCACCCAGGTAGTAGTCGCGCAATGCCGGTACATCGCTGGCCAGCGCGCCGGTGGTCACGTCCATTGGCAGCCAGCCGTACGGCGCCAGGTAGACCTGCCCCCAGTCGTGCAGATTGTTGTAACCACTGCCATCGCCGGAGAACACCATGCCCGACTGCCAGCGCGCGGGAATGCCGTTCATGCGCAGCAGCGCGATCAGCAGCAGGGTCTGCTGCCCGCAGTCGGCATGGCCAGCGCGCAAGGCGTAATCGCTGATGTTGCTGAGCGTGGAATACTCACGCGCACCGGCCCACGGAATACGATCGACCGCGGCGAACAGCCTGCGCACCACTTCATACGGGCGCGTCTCGCCCTGCAGCACCTGGTCGGAGAACAGCTTCAGCGCGGGGGTGAAGCGCACGTGCGGCAGCTGCTCGGCCAGGTAAGGCTTCAACGCGGGATCATTCGGCGTGGCCTGCACCTTCGCCGGATCGATCGCGGTGTGCCGCGCGAAGATCGTCACCGCGTAACGGATCTCGAACCGGGTCGGCTTGCCGGCTACGGCTTTGGCTTCCAGGTAGGCGGTGCGCTGAAGGGCACTGGCTGGTGCCACCCGCGCCTTGCCCGGGGCGCTGCCCAGCCACTGCGCCTGTTCCTGCTGCCCCGGGATCTCGCGCGGGTAGGGAATCCATGCGCGCACGGTTTCGCCGGCCGGCACGGCATCGGCCTTCACCGTCAGCGTCTGGGTGAATTCGATGCGCTGTGGCAGCACCCAGGCCTGGCCGCTCTGTTCGGCTGCGGCAACCACGCGCGCGTGGTGTGCATTGAGCACTTCGTTCGGGCCCGGCGCCGGCATTGGTGCATCTGCCCGGCGGCGTGCACGCACTTCGTCACTGAGCAGGAACAGGTTCGACGGTGCGCGCTTGAAGTACCAGCGCATGCCATCGATATCGAGGTGTTCGATCAGGCCGAGCTGGTCCCAGCGCGCGAATTCCTCGTCGCTCAGGTCGGGGATCCAGCGGCGCACGGCGGCCTTGGCGGCCTGCTGGTCAAGGCTGAAATCCAGGCGGATACGGCGCATGCGCTCGCGCTGAAAGGCGCCTTCGGCAGTATTGCCTGCCGTTGCCAGCAGCGCTTCGGCATCGCTGAAACGACCGCTGTCGATCAGGTCGATCACCTGCGTCTGGCGCGCCCGCTGCTGGCTGCTGCGCGCATCCGCCGCCTGCGCGGCCGACGCCCACAGCAGCAGCGCGGCACACAGGCCGGCAGCAGCAGGCAGACGCGGTTTGCGAACGGCAGGATCCACAGCGACACTTCCCCAGCGCGGGTGGTAATGGCTGTGTAACACGGGTCGGGAGACCGGTCAATAATTTATTCTTGCTTTCGCCGGAGAAAGGAATAAATATTCCAACTGGCATTCGAGGAGGGTATGCAGCGCATGATCCTGGCTTCCCGCGCACCGGACCGGCAGTGGCCGCGCCGGTTGACCCTGGCCCTGTGCCTGCTGGCCGCACCGGCCTTCGCACAGGCTGCACCGCCACCTGACCCCGGCGCGCCGCTGCCCTATGTGGTTGGCCTGCACGAGGCCTACCTGACACCGCAGTACTGGGCCGCACGCCTGGACAATGCCGATGCGCCGATCCTGGACCGCGCGCAGATCGACGCTCAGAACGCGCGGATGCGGGCGCAGGACAGCCACATCCAGGACATCGCTTCGCTGCCCGCACAGCTCGATGCCACGCAGGTACGCGCCAGTATCAGCGCATTGTCGCGCTGGCCCGAGCGTGCGCTGTTCAACGAGAAGGGCCAGGCCATCGCCCCGGCGCTACGCAGCGGCGTCCAGGCCAACCTCGGCCTCGATGCGATTCCCGCGCAGGTGACACCGGCCTACGGGCTGGTGGTGAGGCGTGCCGCGCTGCGCACCTTCCCCACCCGCGAGCGCGTCTTCAGCACTGCCGGTGACACCGACATCGACCGCTTCCAGGAATCGGCACTGTTCCCCGGTGACAAGGTTGCCGTGGTCCATCGCAGTGCCGATGGCCATTGGCTGTTCGTGCACAGCGAACGCTACAGTGCGTGGATCGAAGCCGACGCCGTCGCCAGTGGTGACAAGGCCATGGTGCTCGGCTATGGCGCCAAGGGACCGTACCGCATCGTCACCGGCGCCACCGCACAGACCGCCTACAGCCCGGAGGAACCGCGCGTCTCGCGCCTGCAGCTGGACATGGGCGTGCGCCTGCCGGTGCTGGCCGACTGGCCCGCCGCCGAACCGGTGAACGGCCAGCAGGCGCATGCCTCGTGGGTCGTGCAGCTGCCGGTGCGCGAAACCGATGGCCGCCTGAAACTGGTGCCGGCGCTGCTGCCTCGCTCGCAGGACACTTCCGCCGACTACCTGCCGCTCACCCCGCGCCTGCTGCTGCAGCAGGCCTTCAAGTTCCTGGGCGAGCGCTACGGTTGGGGCCACGACTACGACACCCGCGACTGCAGCGGTTTCGTTTCCGAGATCTACCGCAGCTTCGGCGTGCTGCTGCCGCGCAACACCAGCGCACAGGCGATCAGCCCTGCGCTGGACCGCCTGCCCTTCACCGACAAGGTCGGCAAGGCCGCGCGCGACCGTGCGGTCACCGATCTGCAGGTGGGCGACCTGGTCTATATCCCTGGGCACGTGATGATGGCCATCGGCCACGTCGACGGCCGCACCTGGGTCATCCACGATACCGCGGGCGGCAGCTGGTTCGGTGCTGATGGCAAGCGCGTACAGGCCCACCTCAATGGTGTTTCGGTCACGCCGCTGGAGCCGATGATGGCCAGCGATACCGTCCGCTACATCGACCGCATCACCAACATCCAGCGCCTGCGCGCCAAGACTCCTGAATGAAGATCACTGCCATCGAACTGGGCATGCTGCGCGTGCCGCTGAAGACGCCGTTCAAGACCGCCCTGCGCACGGTGGAGACCGTGGAAGACGTGGTCGTACTGATCCGCACCGACACCGGCCACACCGGCTACGGCGAAGCCCCCGCCACCGCAGTGATCACCGGCGACACGCACGGCTCGATCATCGAAGCGATCCGCCACTTCATCGCGCCGCGCCTGATCGGCCAGGACGTGGTCAACCTCAACCGCCTGTGCGGGCTGGTGCAGACCGCGATGGAGCGCAACACCAGCGCCAAGGGCGCGGTGGAGATCGCGCTGTACGACCTGTGGGCGCAGCTGCACGGTGCGCCGCTGTACCAGATGCTCGGTGGCGGCGACCCGGTGATCACCACCGACATCACCATCAGCGTGGACTACATCGACAAGATGGTGGCCGATTCACTGTCGGCGATCGACCGCGGCTTCGAGTCGCTGAAGATCAAGGTCGGCAAGGACATCGGCCTGGACATCGAGCGGGTCAAGGCCATCCACGCCGCCGTGGAAGGCCGCGCACTGCTGCGCCTGGACGCCAACCAGGGCTGGACCGCCAAGCAGGCAGTGCATGCCATGCGTACACTGGAAGAAGCCGGCGTGGTACTGGAACTGCTGGAGCAGCCGGTGAAGGCGGCCGACATCAGCGGCCTGAAGTACGTCACCGACCGCGTCAACACGCCGGTGATGGCCGACGAGAGCGTGTTCAGCCCCAGCCAGGTGATGGACCTGATCCAGCAGCGCGCGGCCGACATCATCAACATCAAGCTGATGAAGACCGGCGGCCTGTCCAACGCGATCCGCATCGCCGACATCGCCGGCATCTACGGCGTGCCGTGCATGATCGGCTGCATGATCGAATCGAGCATCAGCGTGGCCGCCGCCGTGCACCTGGCCGTGGCCAAGAGCGACGTGATCACCAAGGTCGACCTGGACGGTCCGTCGCTAGGCCAGTTCGACCCGGTCAGCGGCGGCGTGCATTTCAACGAATCGGAGATCAGCATCAGCGATGTGCCGGGGCTGGGCATCACCGAAGTGCGCGGGCTGGAGATGCTGGGTTGAACCGATCAGTCGAGCATGGCTCGACTCTACAGGGACCATGGGTGACTGACGCCTGGTCGGGCGTTACTTTTCTTTTCGCGAAAAGAAAAGTAACCAAAAGAAACGCTTCGCCGGCCGCGAGCCGACGTGCTGCGCACGTCGGTGCCCTGCGGTGCTCGGCTCGCTTGAAGGCGGACTCAACAGCAGCTCAGGGTAGATCCACGCCATGCGTGGATGCTTTTGCTCTTGCTTTTGCTCTACCCCGTATCCCCTTCGCGGCTGGCACGCGCGCGATCTGTCCGGGGTCGGGCGGGTGGGGCTTGCAGGGGTGTCCGCGCCATGGGCCCGAGGCATGCCTCGGGCGGGTTGGGCAGGACGCCCAACCCCGGTCTTGCCGTTTGCGCAGGACAGCGCAAACGAGCAAGCGCGGCCAAGCCTCCATGGACGGATTCACGGCGTCCCCTGCAAACCCCACCCGCCAGACTCACTCCATGACCTGCTCTACGCTGCCAACCGCAACGCGTTCCCCTATGCTCCAACGCACGCCCCTCGGACACCCCGCATGCCGCCCCTGCTGAAGATCCGTTCCGAGCGCGGGCAGATGTCGGCCATCGAGCGCCGCATCGCCGACTTCATCCTCGACAACGCCCACCTGCTGCGTGACTACTCGTCCCAGCAGCTGGCCAGTGCGCTCGGCATCAGCCAGTCCAGCGTGGTGAAGTTCAGCCAGAAGCTCGGCTTCAAGGGCTACCCGGACCTGAAGTACTCCATCGGCCAGGATGTCGCCCGTGCTGGCGCCGATCCGCAGCAGGCGCCCAGCGAACCCGACAGCAGCGATGACTACCTGCGCCTGGGCGACGCCCTGCGCCGCAGCAAGGCGCAGGCCGAAGAGGAAACCCGCCAGGCCAACCCGCGCGAAGAGATCGAGCGCATCGTGCAGCTGCTCGACGGCGCGCCCAAGCTGTTCGTCCATGGCCTGGGTGATGATGGCCTGTTCGCCCGCGAGTTCGCCATGCGGCTGTCGCTGCTCGGCCTGCTGGTGGTACCGCACACCGACCCGATCCTGATGCTGGCCAACCTGTCGGCCGCGCGCCCCGGCGATGCGCTGCTGGTGTTCTCCGAATTCGGCAACCTGCCGCAGCTTTCGCAGCTGTCGCGCCAGTTCCAGGACATGGGTGGCAAGGTGATTTCCATCACCCGCCACACCGCCAACCCGTTGCGCGCGCATGCTGACGCAGCACTGGTGGTGTGTGCGCACGATCGCACGCCGCAGGTCGCGCAGCTGCTGTACCGTAGCGCCATGCATGCCCTGCTCGATTTCCTGTTCGTGCTGCTCTGCCACGCCAATCCGGACCGCCAGCAGCAGCTGGCGGTGAACCTGGAGCGGATCGACCACCTGCTGGATTCCTGACCGGAGCACCTGTTGATGAAATCGCTGGTCCGTCTCGCTACCGCTGCGTTGCTGCTTGCTGCAGCGGTGTCCGTCCACGCCGCGCCGCTGGATGGCGCGCGCCAGCTGATCGTGGTCACCAGCGATGGCTGGGACAGCACCCAGGGACAGCTGCAGGCCTATGTGCGCGATGGCAAGGGCTGGCATGCGCATGGACAGGCGTTCCCGGTGGCGCTTGGCCGCACCGGCAGTGCGTGGGGCCTGGGCCTGCACCCGGCGCAGGCCGACGGCCCGCAGAAGCAGGAAGGCGATGGCCGCAGCCCTGCGGGCGTGTTCGCGCTCGGCAGCGCGTTCGGCTATGCCGTCACACGCCCAGGCACGGCCATGGCCTACCAACCGATGCTCGAAAGCAGCTACTGCATGGACGTGCCTGGCTCGCCGTTCTACAACCGCATCGTCGATGAAAGGAAAGTCGGCAGTGCAGCGATCAAGGGCTCCACCGAGCCCATGCGGCTGGACCTGCACAACAAGGGCGACGTGCGCTACCAGGAAGGCTTCGTGATCGCCCACAATCCGGACAACCAGCCCGGCAAGGGCAGCTGCATCTTCGCCCACCTGTGGCGCCAGCCGGGTGAGGCCACCGCCGGCTGCACCGCCATGCCGCAAGCGCGCATGCAGGCCCTGCTGGACTGGTTGCGGCCGCAGGATGCGCCGCGCTTCGTGCTGCTGCCGCGCGCCGAGTACACACGCCTGCAGGCTCAGTGGCAGCTGCCCGCACTGCGCGGAGATGCCCGTTGAGCGCGCAGGACGAACCGCAGCTGCAGCGCGCGGTCAGCCGCTGGCAGATCGTCGGCCTGTCGATCAACGATGTGATCGGCAGCGGCATCTACCTGCTGCCGGCCGCCACCGTCGCCCTGCTCGGCCCGTTCAGCCTGTGGGGCGTGGTCGCCGCCGGCATCGTCGTCGCGCTGCTGGTGCTGTGCTACGCGCAGGCCGCCAGCTACTTCGATGAACCCGGTGGCAGCTACCTGTATGCCCGTGAGGCGTTCGGGCGCTTCGCCGGATTCGAGATCGGCTGGATGATCTGGCTGACCCGCATCAGCTCGGCGGCCGCATTGAGCAATGCGCTGGCCGATGCGGTCGCGCGCTTCTGGCCGTGGGCCGGTGCCGGCATGGGGCGTATCGCGATCATCGTGGTGTCGCTGGGCTTCCTGACCGGCGTCAACATCATCGGCGTGCGCTCGGCCGCGCGGACCGGCGTGGTGCTGGTGATCGGCAAGATGCTGCCGCTGCTGCTGTTCGTGGCCATCGGTGCGTTCTACATCGACCCGCAGCTGGCGTTCTCCGGCCAGCGCCCGGACCCGCATGACCTGCAGCGCATGGGGGAAGCCGCATTGCTGCTGCTGTACGCCTACGCCGGTTTCGAGAACATTCCGGCCGCGGCCGGCGAGTACCGCAATCCGCGCCGCGATATTCCGTTCGCGCTGATCACCATGATCATCACCGTCACCGTCATCTACGGCGCGGTGCAGGTGGTGGCCCAAGGCACGCTGGCCGGCCTGTCCAGCTCGGCCACGCCGCTGGCCGATGCCGCCGCCGGCTTCGGTGGCGAGGCGCTGGCGCTGATCCTGACCGTCGGCGCCACCATCTCCATCCTCGGCACCAACAGCAACACGATGATGATGGGCCCGCGCTTCCTGTTCGCGCTGGCCCGCGATGGCTACGGCCCGAAGATCCTGGCGCAGGTGCATCCGCGCTTCCACACCCCGGCCGCGTCCATCATGTGCCAGGGTTTGATCGCACTCGGGCTGGCGCTGTCCGGCTCGTTCGTGCAGCTGGCGCTGCTGTCGATGACCACGCGCCTGTTCGCCTACATCGGTACGGCGGCTGCGGTGCTGGTGCTGGCCAAGCGCTACGCGGACCGGCCCGGTGCACTGAAACTACCCGGTGGTCCGCTGATTCCGGTGCTGGCGCTGCTGCTGTGCCTTGCACTGTTCGCCAGTGCCAGCTGGCAGAACATTGCAGCGGCGCTGGTGGCGTTCGCCATCGGCGCGGTGATCTACAAGCTGCCGCGCAAGGATACCGACGCCGGGTGACCGGTAGCGCCGGGCCATGCCCGGCGGATTGATCTGGCGATCACGCTGCCGGACCGGGCCGTTAACCGCCACGCAGGCACGATCAGGCTTCGTCCACAACGGAGCCTTCCATGACCGAGTACCAGATCCCCGGCCGCGTACCGGACGACAGCACGCCGCGCGATGCGGTCAGCAACTACTGGCGCGAACGCTACACGGCCGAGCCCTACTATGACGACCAGTTGTTCTTCGAGGACTACGAGCCGGCCTACCGCATCGGCCACGCCGCGCGTGCGCAGGACATGATCCGCGCCTACGAACAGGTCGAAGCTGAACTGGAGTCGCGCTGGGCCAGCGAGCGTGGCCGCAGCCGGCTGGAATGGGCGCAGGCACGCAATGCGGCGCGCCGTGGCTGGGAAGATGCACAGCTGGCGGATCCGCAGTTGAAGCGATAGCGCCAGGCTTTTGTAGAGCCGAGCCCACGCTCGGCTCGCGCACCACGTCTGTAGAGTCGAGCCATGCTCGACTGAGCCGAGCATGGCTCGGCTCTACACCGGATCGATCACTCCTGTTCCGGCAGCGGTGGCACGACCGCGCTGCGCTTGCTTTCACCGCCACCGGCGGCGATCAGGTCGCGGGTGTTCTTCTGCACCGCCACTGCACCGAACAGCGACAGCGCGTAGGCCATGCCGTAGAAGCCCTTCTCGCTCGACGCCAGGGTGGCGTTCCACAGGCCGACCAGCAGCAGCATCAGCGCCGACAGCAACGCGAACCAGCACAGCGCGTAGTACAGCGCGCTCACCGGAATGCCCTCGACGCGGTCACGCACACTTTTCTGAAGCGACACCGCCGCGAACAGGCCGAACAGCAGCAGGGTCAGGTAATAGCCCTTTTCGTTGAGCGCCATCGTGGCGGCGTTGAACAGGCCGATCAGGTAGGCCGCCGCGCCCAGCAGCAGGGCCACCCACGAGGCGGCGATGAAGGCGGTGGACGGCTTGTGGGGCATGGCAGTGTTCATTGCAGATCCTTGGCAGGCAGACGGGCACGCTTTGCCCGGGCGTGCCCACCCTAGACGATCCCGCCGCCGTCGCACAGGGGGCGCAGGACCTTCGGGCCACGACGATCACGCCTCCAGTGGTATACAAGGGACAGCCCGGCCATCCGCATCCCCGCCCTGGAGATACCCATGACCCGCATGCCCCTGCTGCTCGCCTTCGGCCTGGTGCCGATCCTCGCCACCTCTGCCTGCAATGCCGCCGACCCGGCCGGCAATGGCGCCCAGGCCGCCGCGCCCGCAGCCTCCACCGCCGTCGACCAGCGTCCGTTCACCGCCACTGAAGTCAGCCGTTTCGACCAGCCGTGGGCGATGACCTTCCTGCCCGATGGCAGCCTGCTGGTCACCGAAAAGCGCGGCAAGCTGCAGCATCTGGACCTGGCCAGCGGCCAGAAGCATGAGATCACCGGCGTTCCGAAGGTCGCTTACGGCGGCCAGGGCGGCTTCGGTGACGTGATCCTGCACCCGCAATTCGCGAGCAACCACGTGATCTACCTCAGCTATGCCGAGGAAGGCACGCTGGACACCCGCGGCGCTGCCGTGGCCCGTGCCACGCTGGCGCTGGATGCCGACGGTGCCGGCCAGCTGAAGGACCTGAAGGTGATCTGGCGGCAGAGCCCGAAGGTCAGCGGTGAGGGCCACTACGGCCATCGCCTCGCCTTCGGCCCGGACGGCAAGCTGTGGATCAGCTCCAGCGAGCGCCAGAAATTCGATCCGGCGCAGGACATGGGCGGCAACCTCGGCAAGATCATCCGCCTCAATGATGATGGCAGCCTGCCCGCTGACAACCCGTTCGCCTCGCAGGGCGGCGTGGCCGCGCAGGTGTGGTCGCTGGGCCACCGCAACATCCTCGGCATGGCCTTCGATGCCAATGGCAAGCTGTGGGCGCATGAAATGGGCCCGGCCGGCGGCGACGAACTGAACCTGATCGTGCGCGGCGCCAACTATGGCTACCCGATCGTCTCCAACGGCGACCACTACGACGGGCGCCCGATTCCCGACCACGACACCCGCCCGGAATTCGCTGCACCCAAGGTGACCTGGACGCCGGTGATCTCGCCGGCCGGCTTCGTGATCTACAGCGGCAGCCTGTTCCCGCAGTGGAAGGGCAGCGGCTTCATCGGTGGGCTGTCGTCGACCTCGCTGGTGCGCGTGGCCTTTGATGGCGACAGCGCGCGCGAAGCCGAACGCTTCAACATGGGCGAGCGCATCCGCGAAGTGGAACAGGGCCCGGATGGCGCCCTGTGGCTGCTGGAAGACGGCAGCAAGGCGCGCCTGCTGAAGCTGACACCGAAGGCCTGAGGTCGCGCCGGCCGCCGGTCGGCACGTCTCTCCGCAACGGCCCCGCACACGGGGCCGTCTGCATTCACTGGATGGTGATGACCTTCACCTCGGTCTGCGTGCAGGCCTTGTCCAGGCACGTTCCGTTCAACCACACCTGTCCATCGCCAATCATCACGCCCTGCTGGTTGACAAAGACCTTGCCGAAGTCCTGTTCGGACACCGCCTTGATCACCGCCGGGGTGATGATCTTCTCGTAGTTGCGCTGGAACTCACCGGGGCCGGTGATCTTCTTGCCGCCAGCGATGTTCAGCGGGAAGCGCACTTCCTCCACCACGGCAGCGCGGTCACCACCGGCCACGGCGGTCTTGAACGCGTTGAACACCTTTTCGTACTGCGCTGCATCGCCAAGCAGCGACTCGATGCGCGCGCGAGCGTCTTCGGCAGGCGCTTCCGCTGCGGGCGCGGCCGGTGCGGCGGCGGTGGGTTCAGCGGCAGGTGCAGCAGGTGTCGCCGGGGCACTGGCCTCCATCGGCGGCGGTGCATCCACCGCAGGCTCGGCCGGTGGCGCCACCGGCTGCGAACAGGCCGCCAGCAACAGGGCGGGAATCAGACAAGCCATCCGGCGCATGCGCGCACTCCATCGAATCAGGGAGCCCGATGGTAGCGCCGGGCCAGGCCCGGCGTGTTCGTGCAATGTGAGCGCAGCAACGCCGGGCATGGCCCGGCGCTACCGCTTGCCGTAGATCCACGCCATGCGTGGATGAGGGCGCAATCAGCCCTTCAGCAGCTCGAACTGCACCGCTTCACCGGCGGCCGACGAGGCGCAGACCCACACGTCGAACACACCCGGCTCGGCGCGCAACACGCCGTCACGGCCGGTGAAGGCCAGCTGCTCGCGGGTCAGGCTGAACACCACCTCGGTGGACTCGCCCGGCTGCAGTGCCACCTTGCGGAAGTCCTTCAGTTCGCGCACCGGGCGCACGCGGCTGGCCACGCGATCATGGATGTACAGCTGCACCACTTCCTCACCGGCCACGTCGCCGCGGTTGGTCAGCGTGGTGGTGAGGGTCAGGGTGTCGTCCCAGCCGAGCTGGGCCGCACTCAGCTGCGGTACGCCGTAGGCAAAGGTGGTGTAGCCGATGCCGTGGCCGAACGGGTACAGCGGCTCGTTGGGAATCTCGCGCCAGCGGGCCTTGAACTCCGACATGGTCGGCAGTTCCGGGCGGCCGGTGCGCGGGTGGTTGTAGAAGTACGGCTGCTGGCCGGACACCTGCGGGAAGCTGACCGGCAGGCGGCCGGACGGGCTGTAGTCGCCGAACAGCACATCGGCCACGGCGTGGCCGGTCTGCGTGCCCAGGTACCAGGTCACCGCCACCGCCTGTGCATTGCGCACCGCACCCTGCAGTGCCAGCGCGCGGCCGTTGCGCAGCAGTACCACCAGCGGCTTGCCGGTCATCGCCACCGCCTCGGCCAGTGCCTGCTGGGCCGGCGGCAGGGTGATCTCCACGCGCGACTGCGCCTCACCGCTGTAGCGCTGCGGTTCGCCCAGCGCCAGCACCACCACGTCGGCGCGCAGCGCGGCGGCCACGGCCGCTTCGGTGCCGCCCGGAATCGCGGTTTCCAGATCACAGCCGGGCACGATCTCCAGCAGCGCTTCATCGCCGATGGCGGCACGCACACCGGTTTCCAGGTCCACATAGCGCTGCTTGTCGCCGAACAGGGTCCAGCAGCCTTCGATGTTCTCGCGGTCCTGCACGAACGGGCCGATCAGCGCGATCTTCTGCCCGTTCTTCTGCAACGGCAGCACGTTGTCGCGGTTGTTCAGCAGCACGATCGAACGACGCGCGGCGTCGCGCGACAATTCGTCATGGGCGGCAATGTGCGAGGTGTCGGCTTCGCGCGCCGGGTCCAGCGAACGGTACGGGTCGTCGAAGAGGCCGATGGTTTCCTTCAGCCACAGGATGCGGCGCACGCCTTCATCCAGCACCGCCATCGGCACTTCGCCGCTCTCGACCAGGCCCGGCAGGTGCTCGGCGTAGAAGCCGCTCTGCATGCTCAGGTCCAGGCCGGCGGTGAACGCCTTTGCGGTCGCATCGCGGTCGTCGGCGGCATAGCCGTGCGCCACCAGTTCCATGTCGGCGGTGTAGTCGGAGATCACCACGCCCGGGAACTTCCACTCCCCGCGCAGGATGTCGGTCAGCAGTTCAGCATTGGCGCTGGCCGGCACGCCGTTGATGTCGTTGAACGAGGACATCACGGTGATCGCGCCGGCGTCGAAGGCGGCCTTGAACGGCGGCAGGTGCACGTCGCGCAGGGTCTGCGGCGAGATGTCCACCATGTTGTATTCCATGCCGGCCATCACCGCGCCATAGGCGGCGAAATGCTTGGGCGTGGCCAGCAGCGAATCGGCCGCGCGCAGGTCGTTGCCCTGGAAGCCGCGCACACGGGCGGCGGCGAACGCACAGCCCAGCACCACGTCCTCACCGGCACCTTCGGCGCCACGGCCCCAGCGCTGGTCGCGGGCGATATCCACGGCCGGTGCGTAGGTCCAGTGCAGGCCGGCGGCGGTGGCCTCGATGGCGGTGGCGCGCGCGGTGCGCTCGGCCAGGTCCGGCTCGAAGCTGGCGGCCTCGCCCAGCGGAATCGGGAACACGGTGCGCATGCCGTGGATGACGTCGGCGGCCAGGATCACCGGGATGCCCAGCCGGCTTTCCTCGGTGGCGACCTGCTGGATACGGCGGCCCAGTTCGGCGCCGACACCGTTGAACAGCGAGCCGACCTTGCCCTCGCGCACCTGCTGCAGCACCTGGTCGGCATTGCGCACGTTGGCTTCCGGGTTCACGTCCGGGGCGAACGGGCGGACCATGTCCGCGAAGACACCCAGCTGGCCGACCTTTTCCTCGACGGTCATCTGGGCAATGAGGGATTCGATGCGATCGGAGGCCACCAGCAGTCCTTGATGAAAACGTTTACAAGCCCGGCATTCTAGCGATCCCGAGCCATTTGGCGAGAGGTTTCGTCATTCAGTTTCAGGCTCCAGCCGGATCCGTACGGTCCGGCCGGAGGCATCGCAGCTTACTCCGAGCCGGCCAGCTGGCGCTGCCCGGCCATCAACATGGCGTCACTGGAGGCCTGGAACACCCGCAGCCCGAAGGCCGGCAGGATCGCCAGCAGGTGGTCGAAGATGTCCGACTGCACCGCCTCGTACTCGCCCCAGGCGGTGCTGCGGGTGAAGCAGTACAGCTCCAGCGGCAGGCCCTCGGTGGTCGGCTGCAGCTGCCGCACCAGCAGGGTCATGTCGGTGTGGATGCCCGGATGGCTGCGCAGGTAGCGCTCAACGTAAGCGCGGAAGGTGCCCAGGTTGGTCACCCGGCGGCTGTTGACCTCGGCCACGCCCTGCTCGCGCAGGCGCCCGTTCCACTGCCCCAGCTCCTGTTCCTTGTCCTGCAGGTAGTCTCGCAGCAGCGCGAACTGGCCGAGGAAGGCCAGGTCGCCCTCGTCCAGGAAGCCGACGCTGTGCTGGTCCAGGTACAGCGCGCGCTTGATGCGGCGGCCACCGGCCTCCTGCATGCCGCGCCAGTTCTTGAACGACTCGGTCACCAGCTTCTTGGTCGGGATGGTGGTGATGGTCTTGTCGAAGTTCTGCACGGTGACGGTGTGCAGCGCGATGTCGATGACATCACCGTCGGCGTTCTGGCTGGGCATCTCGATCCAGTCACCGATGCGCACGCGGCCGTCGCCACTGATCTGCACGCTGGCCACCAGCGACAGGATGGTGTCCTGGAAGATCAGCATCAGCACTGCGGTGGCCGCGCCGAGGCCGGTGACCAGCGGGCCCAGCGCTACGCCCAGCAGGGTAGCGACGATCGACAGGCCGGCGGCCACGAACACCACGATCTTGACCACCTGCAGGTAGCCCTTGATCGGCTTGTTGCGCGCATCGGGCTTGCGCTCGTACAGGCTGTTGGCCGCGTCCAGCGCATGCGAAAACGCCATCGACACCGTCAGCACGGCCCACACGATGCACAGCTTGATGATGACGTTGACCAGGCCGGGCGGCAGATCAGGTATCAGGGTGATGCCCGAGGCGATCACCTGGCTGGGCACCACGTTGGACAGGCGCGAAATCACCCGCATCACGTGGCTGCCACGCCCGGACTCGGCACCCGGCAGGCGCTGCAGCAGGCGCCGCAGGCCACGCACGAGGATGCGCTTGGTCACCCAGTTGGCCAGGCTGGCTGCGATCAGCAGGGCCGAAATCATCAACGCCAGGTAGGCGCCGGGATAGGGTTCCAGTGTGTTCTGCAGCTTTTCCAGCCACTGTACCGCCACCACCGCGTCCACCATCAGTTGTCTCCTGTCTGTTTCGTTGTTGCCAAGGTTGCCGGCCGCTGGCCGGGTTTACCGGGTCAGTCGCGCGTGCGTTCGATGATCACGCCCACCGCGCGCGCGCCGCGCACCGCACCGGGCTTGCTCAGCTTCAGGCGCAGCCACTTCACGTCGAACTCCTCCAGCACGATCTGCGCGCAGCGCTCGGCCAGGGTTTCGACCAGGCCGAATTCCGATTCGCGCACGAACTGCTCCAGGCGCTTGCTCACCGCCTTGTAGTTCAGGGTGTGGGCGATGTCGTCGGTGGCCGCGGGGCGGCGGTTGTCGAAGCCCATTTCCAGGTCGAACACCAGGTCCTGGCGGATCCGTCGCTCCCAATCGTAGATACCGATCAGGGCGTCGATCGTCAGCCCCTCGATGAAAACCTTGTCCATTGCGCTTACCCGCCCGAATACAGGGGGCCATGGTAACGGCACGGCGGTGACCCTGCCCGGAACGGGCGATGGGTGGCCGGCACGGGGCGGCCTGGAAAAGACAAAGGGCCCCGCTAGCGGGGCCCTTTGGTACTACCGTTTGTCCCCGGGGGGAGCTTTCTAAAGCCGCGAGTCCCGGTGGCGCATGTACCCAGACTAGTCAGTGAGCCAATGGCGGGTCAAGGCCAATCACGACAACGCAGCGGGAGGCATTCCTCCCAGCCGCAACGCGGAAAACCGGTCATGCGAACAAGGGGGTTGCCTGATGGTGATCGCCTCCCTGCGTGGCCAACATCGATTCTTCCTTCAACACCACGCACAACGATGGCTGCATACGATGCACTGAGGCGCGCGT
The DNA here is from genome assembly GCF_030291095.1 of Stenotrophomonas sp. 59. NCBI lineage: Bacteria > Pseudomonadati > Pseudomonadota > Gammaproteobacteria > Lysobacterales > Lysobacteraceae > Stenotrophomonas > Stenotrophomonas sp. 59. The sequence continues at coordinate 404,779 of NZ_CP127408.1, read as the reverse complement.
TGTCAGCAGAGCGTCTGTCGACTTACGAGAGAATTGCATCGACCTGCAGCCCTGATGTCACTGCCGATTCCTTGTACGTCTGGAACATGCGGATGTGCGGTGCACTGATGATGCCCGTGCATCTTTGCGAAGTAGTCACCCGCAACGCGGCGGCCACGGTGCTCGCCCGGCAGCACGGCCCGCGCTGGCCCTGGAATGCGGCCTTCCGGCGCAGGCTGCCGACATCGTCATCCGCCTCGGCGAGAGCCGCGTTGGAACAGGTCGCCGGCCGCGCGACGGAGACACCCGAAATCGTCGCCAATCTGCCCATGGTGTTCTGGCAGCAGCTCTTCACCTGCCGCTTCGACGCCACATTATGGATACCTGCACTTGGTGGGGTTCTACGTCATGCGCCTTCGGCGCATCCCAGTGTCATCCGGAAAGCCATCCACGCAGACATTGGACGCATCCGCCACCTGCGCAACCGCATCGCGCACCACGAACCCATCCTGGAACGCGACATCGGCGCCGACCTGGCCGCGATCGGGCGGCTGATCCACGCCCGCTGCCCCCATACGCTGGGCTGGTTGCAGCGCCATGAGCGGGCGACGACGGTGTTGGCGGCGTCGCCGTTGGCAAGGCGTCGGTGATACGTTCGCCGGGCATGGCCCGGCGCTACCGGATCACACCGCCGGCAGGGTCGCCATGTCCCAGCGCGGGGTCACGTCCACCTTCGGCGGGCTGTGCTGGCCGGCCTGCAGGCGCAGCGCGCCGGCGAAGGCAATCATCGCGCCATTGTCGGTGCACAGTGCGGGGCGCGGGAAACAGGCGCGGCCGCCCAGGCGCTCGGCCATCTGCTGCAGGCGCGCGCGCAGGCGCTTGTTGGCGCCGACGCCGCCGGCCACCACGATCACATTGGTGCCGGCCGCTTCCAGCGCGCGCTCGCACTTGATCGACAGGGTCTCGACCACGGCATCTTCAAAGCCGCGGGCGATGTCGGCGCGGGTCTGCTCGCTCTGGTCGCTGTCGCGCCAGGCCATCAGGACCTGGGTTTTCAGGCCGGAGAAGCTGAAATCCAGCCCGGGGCGGTCGGTCATCGGCCGCGCGAAGCGGTACGCGCCCGGCGTCCCCTGCTCGGCCAGCTTGGCCAGCTGCGGGCCGCCCGGGTACGGCAGGCCCATCAGCTTGGCAGTCTTGTCGAAGGCCTCGCCGGCCGCGTCGTCCAGGGTCTCGCCCAGCAGGCGGTACTGGCCGATGGCGTCCACGGCCACCAGCTGGGTATGGCCGCCGGACACCAGCAGTGCCACGAACGGCGCTTCCGGCGGGTCGTCTTCCATCAGCGGGGCCAGCAGGTGGCCTTCCATATGGTGTACGCCCACCGCCGGCACCTCCAGCGCCCAGGCCAGCGATCGGGCCACGCCGGCGCCCACCAGCAGCGCGCCCACCAGGCCGGGACCGGCCGTGTAGGCCACCCCGTCGATGTCGCCCACGCCGAGGCCGGCCTCGGCCAGGGTCTGGCGCACCAGCGGCAGCAGCTTGCGGACGTGGTCGCGACTGGCCAGCTCGGGCACTACACCGCCGTACTCGGCATGCAGGGCGATCTGGCTGTAGACCGCATGGGCGCGCAGGGCAGCGCTGCCGGCCAGGTCGGTGTCATACACCGCCACGCCGGTCTCATCACAGGAAGATTCGATGCCAAGGACTCGCATGCCTGCTATTATGACGCCCCTGCCGCTCCCTCGGGGGATGTGCAGATCTCACTGCTTTCGAACTTCCGGCCCGTATTCAGGGTTGGCCGCTTGCAGTTTGTCTATTCGCCGCTATAATGTGCGGCTCGCCGGGCGTGACCCGGTTCTACTGTGTCCCGGAGATTCCATGCCCAGCGTCAAAGTCCGCGAGAACGAGCCCTTCGAGTTTGCTCTTCGCCGCTTCAAGCGCACTTGCGAAAAGGCCGGTGTGCTGGCCGAAACCCGCAAGCGCGAGTTCTACGAAAAGCCGACCCAGGAGCGCAAGCGCAAGGCCGCCGCTGCTGTGAAGCGTCAGCTGCGCCGCTCGTCGCGCGACGTCACCAAGCGTCAGCGCCTGTACTGATCGGACGCATCTTCATTGCGGCAGGCTTGCCTGTCGCGATGGAGCCGAAGCCGGCACGCGCGAGCGTCGCCGGCTTTTTGCGTTTCCGGGTTCGGGCATCCGCCCCGCCCCACCTACCACCACGAGGTTCCTCATGAGCATGAAGCAGCAGCTCACCGACGACATGAAGGCCGCCATGAAGGCGGGCGAGAAGCACAAGCTGGGCGTGATCCGCCTGATCAACGCCGCCATCAAGCAGCGCGAAGTGGACGAGCGCATCGAGCTGGACGATACCGCCGTGATCGCCGTACTCGACAAGATGGTCAAGCAGCGCAAGGACTCGGTCAGCCAGTTCGAAGCCGCCAACCGTGAAGACCTGGCCGAGATCGAGCGCGCCGAGATCGTGGTCATCGAAGCCTACCTGCCGGCCAAGATGGGCGAAGCCGAGATCGTGGCCGCCATCCAGGCCGCCATTGCCGAGACCGGTGCTTCCGGCCCGGCCGACATGGGCAAGCTGATGGGTTCGCTGAAGCCCAAGCTCGCCGGCCAGGCCGACATGGGCCTGGTGTCCAAGCTGGTCAAGCAGCTGCTGGCGTAAGCCATTGCCGGGGTCGGATCCCTTTCGCATCGCGGAAGGGCTCTGACCCCATTGATGCACCCGCTTCACCGCTCCTTCGACCCCCGGCTGCTACAACATCCCCATGGTCGAGCAATCGCACTCCCCCGCCGACACGCGCCCCCACGGTTTTCCTGCCCGGCTTCGCCACTACGCTGACCGACTGCAGGACAGCTTCCCGATGGCCGTCGCCAAGCGCTTCGTCGAAATCGACGTGCTGACCCAGGCCGCCTCGGTCTCCTTCTACGCCCTGCTGTCGATGGCACCGCTGCTGGTGCTGCTGCTGTGGCTGACTGCCTCGCTGTACCCGCCAGCACAACAGACGTTGATCAGCCAGATCGGTTCGGTGGCCGGCAGCAGCGTGGCCAGCGTCGCCGACACCGTGCTGCACAACGCCAACAGCCAGCCCAGCGTAGGTTCGCTGGCCGGGCTGTGGAGCACGCTGCTGCTGTTCGTGGGTGCCACCGCCGTGTTCGCCCAGCTGCAGAACGCGCTGAACCGCATCTTCCACACCAGCGGCCAGCGCCTGGAAGGCGTCAAGGCGTGGCTGCGCAAGCGCGTGTTCTCCTTCGGCGTGGTGCTGGCACTGGGCTTTCTGCTGATCCTCTCGATGACCGCCACCACCGCCCTGCAGGTGGTGTTCGCGCAACTGCCCTCGGTGCTGCCGGCGATCGGCTACCTGACCTCGCTGCTGCTCTACACGCTGGCCTTCGCCTTCCTCTACCACTACCTGCCCGACCGCCGCGTGGCCTGGCGCCAGGCCTTCATCGGCGGTGCCATCACCTCGGTGCTGTTCACCCTGGGCCGCTACGGCATCGGCGTCTACATCGCCACCGTGGCCCCGGGCAGCGCCTACGGCTCGATGGGCGCGCTGGTGATCGCACTGGTATGGATCTACTACGCCACCGCCGTGTTCTTCGTCGGTGCGCTGATGACCGCAGTGATCGACGAGCGCCTGCATGCGCGGGCGCAGCTGGCCAAGGCCGGGGTCGATGCGGAACAGGCCGGCCCGGACGTCGCCAGCGAGTAAACTAGGGGGAATCCGCCGCCCCCTGCTGCGCGCCCTGGCGGCCGCGCCCTGCCCTGTTGCCCATGGCCCGTATCCCCGACGCTTTCATCGACGACCTGCTCGCCCGCACCGACATTGTCGAGGTGGTGGGCAGCCGCGTGCCGTTGAAGCGCCAGGGCAAGGAATACGCAGCGCGCTGCCCGTTCCATGACGAACGCTCGGCCTCGTTCACGGTCTCGCCCACCAAGCAGTTCTATCACTGCTTCGGCTGTGGCGCGCACGGCACCGCGATCAGCTTCCTGATGAACTACGACCGCCTCGAGTTCCTCGACGCGGTGGATGAACTGGCCAAGCGCGCCGGCATGGAAGTTCCGCGCAGCGAGAACCCGCGCAGCCCCCAGCAGCAGGACGACAGCCGCGAGCTGTACTCCGCTCTGGACGCCGCTACCAAGTTCTTCCAGAAGAACCTGGAAGGCAGCGAGAAGGCGCGCAGCTACCTCGACGGCCGCGGCGTGGACGAAGAGAACCGCGCACGCTTCCAGATCGGCTATGCGCCCGATGGGTACAGCGGGCTGCGCGATGCGCTGGGCAAGGACGAGCGGCGCATGAAACTGCTCGACCGCGCCGGCCTGTTCTCCAAGAACGACCGCGGCCACGTCTACGACAAGTTCCGCGACCGGGTGATGTTCCCGATCTTCGACCGCCGTGGCCGGGTGATCGCCTTCGGCGGCCGCGTGTTCGAGAAGGACGACGGTCCCAAGTACCTCAACTCGCCCGAGACCGCGCTGTTCCACAAGGGCCGCGAACTGTACGGCCTGTGGCAGGTGCGCCAGGCCAACCAGAAGATCGAGCGGCTGATCGTGGTCGAGGGTTACATGGACGTGGTCTCGCTGTTCCAGTTCGGCGTCACCCAGGCGGTGGCGACGCTGGGCACGGCGACCACGCCGGACCATGCCGAGCTGTTGTTCCGCAACGCGCCGGACGTGTTCTTCTGCTTCGACGGCGACGCCGCCGGCCGGCGCGCCGGCTGGAAGGCGCTGGAGTCGGTGCTGCCGCGCATGAAGGATGGCCGCCAGGCCTTCTTCCTGTTCCTGCCCGATGGCGAGGACCCGGACACCATCGTGCGCAAGGAAGGCGCCGAGGCCTTCAACGAACGCCTGAAGCAGGCCACGCCGCTGTCGCAGTTCTTCTTCGACGAACTGACCCGCGAGATCAACCTGGGCACGCTGGACGGCAAGGCCCGCCTGGCCGAGCGGGCAAAGCCGATGCTGGCGCAGATTCCCGACGGCGCCTTCGGCGACCTGATGAAGCAGCAGCTGGGCCAGCTGACCGGTCTGGGTGGTGGCAATGCCGCCGCCACGCGCGCGCCGATGCCACAGCGCCAGCCCTCGCGCACGATCCAGCCGGTGGCCAAGCGAAGCCTGGTGCGCGGCGCGATCGCCGTGCTGCTGCAACAGCCCTCGCTTGCCCTGACCCTGGGCGGCAAGCATCACTTCCAGGGCCTGCGCCTGCCCGGCGTGGAGCTGCTGCTGGAGCTGCTGGGGCTGGTTGAACAGCGCCCGGACATCAGCACCGGCGCCCTGCTGGAACATTTCGACGGCCGCGAAGAACAGGCCTCGCTGCATACACTGGCCGCGCAGACGCTGCCCGGCACCGAGGCCAGCTGGACCCAGGAACTGCATGACGCGGTGGCACAGCTGGAGAAACAGCTGCTGGTGCAACGTCTGGAGGAGTTGTTGGCAAAGCAGCGCCAGCAGGGTCTGGACGATACTGACAAATACGAACTGCGCGAGCTGCTGAAGGCCCGCGCCGGGCTGCGCCTGTAGAGGGGCAGAACGCTTTCACGGAGAGGACCATGCTGCTGCGCCTGACCTGCCTGCTGTTGTTGTCGCTCTGCCTGCCGCTGGCTGTCCTGGCTGCGGATACCCCGCTCAATGAAGTCCGCCCCGGCCTGTATGCCGGTGGCCAGCCCAGTGCCGCACAACTGCGCGAACTGGCTGCGCAGGGGGTGCGCACCGTGATCGACCTGCGCCAGCCTGGCGAGGACCGGGGTTTCGATGAAACCCGCGTGGCCGAATCGCTGGGCCTGCGCTATGTGCGCATTCCGGTGGCCGGTGCCGAGGGGCTGGATGCAGCCAATGTGCGCGCCGTGCATCAGGCCCTGCGGCAAAGCCAGGGACCGGTGCTGCTGCACTGCGCCTCCGGCAACCGTGCCGGTGCCGTGCTCGGCCTGGTCAATGCACGTTACGAACACGCCAGCCCGGAACAGGCCCTGCAGCTCGGCCAGCGTGCCGGCCTGAAGTCGCTGGAAGCCGCCACCCGCCAACGCCTGGCCACGCCATCCACTTCGCCCTGACTCCACCGCACCAAGGACTCTGCCCACCATGACCCGCTGGTGGTCGCGCCTGCGACCGGACAACTTCACCCTCGCCCTGCTGTGCACCGTCGGCCTGGCCTCCCTGCTGCCGATGAAGGGCGCCGCCGCCATCGTCCTCGACGATGTCACCACGGTCGCCATCGCGGCGTTGTTCTTCCTGCATGGCGCACGCCTGCCACGTGAGTCGATCATCGGCGGCATGCTGCACTGGCGGCTGCACCTGACCATCCTGGCCTGCACCTTCATCCTGTTCCCGCTGCTGGGGCTGATGTTCAAGCCGTTGTCGGGCTGGCTGCTGACCCCAGAGCTGTACCTGGGCGTGCTGTTCCTGTGCACCCTGCCGTCCACCGTGCAGTCGTCCATCGCGTTCACCTCGATGGCCCGCGGCAATGTGCCGGCCGCCGTATGCAGCGCCTCGCTGTCGAGCATCCTGGGGGTATTCCTGACCCCGCTGCTGCTGACCGCGCTGGCCGGCACCTCCGGCGGCGTGCACGACCCGCTGCATGCGATTGGCGGCATCATGCTGCAGCTGCTGGTGCCGTTCGTGGCTGGCCACCTGCTGCGGCCGTGGATTGCCGGCTGGGTGGAGCGGCAGCGCGCACTGCTGCGCTACACCGACCAGGCCACCATCCTGCTGGTGGTGTACTCGGCGTTCGGCGAGGCGGTGACCGAAGGGCTGTGGAGCAAGACGCCGCTGCTGTCGTTGCTGGCCGTGGCAGTGGTGGCCGCGGTGCTGCTGGGCATCGCCATGCCGCTGATCACCTTCATCGCCCGCCGCCTGCGCTTCAACCGCGAGGACGAGATCGCCATCGTGTTCTGCGGCTCGAAGAAGAGCCTGGCCACGGGCGTACCGATCGCCAAGGTGCTGTTTGCTGGTGGCAGCCTGGGCGCGATCGTGCTGCCGGTGATGATCTACCACCAGATCCAGCTGATCGTCTGCGGTGTGATCGCGCAGCGGTATGCGCGGCGCAAGCCCTGACCCGACCGGGAACGCATCCACGCATGGCGTGGATCTACTGGACGTGCGGGCTGCTGCGGGAAAACATCCACGCATGGCGTGGATCTACTGTAGAGCCGAGCCCATGCTCGGCTGGCGGTTGAACGGCGCAGGTAGATCCACGCCATGCGTGGATGATCACCAGACCGAATCGCTGTCCAGCAACCGCGCCACGCTGAATCGCGGCAGCCATACCCTTAAGTCATAGCTGCGGTCAGCACCGGTATCCACCCTGGGCGATGTTCCGGCGTGCCCCGGCAGCTGGCGCGTTTCGCAACGTCCAGGGGCGACACAGCCCCAGCCTTCCCCGCCACGCGCCTCGATACGCACGTTGTAAAGCTCCACATCCTTCAGCAGTGCTGTCATCGGCGGGTACGCAATCATCTTCGGCTGCGTACGCATGCCATGTACGTTGCCGGTCAGCACCAGCAGCCGTGCATTGTTCGGCAATGCCTTTGCGCGCACGCGGACCTCTTCGGCCATCGCCCGGTCGCGTGCCCCACTACCCGCCGTTTCGGCAGGCAGCACGCGATCAAAACCGAATACCTGCACGTCGCGCCCCCGGGTACGCAGCGCGCGCCTTGACCGTGCCGGAAGACGCCAGGTAGGTCGCCAGCGCGGCGTTCTCGTCAGTCGGCAGCTCCAATGCCAACCGCACCGGTGTGCCATCGGCTGCGTAGGCCTCCATCAGTTCCCGAACCAGTAGCGGTGTCTCGCGGGTACCGTGGAATTCGCCCAGTACCAGCAGGCGGTGATCACCGGCGTGCTGGCGGATCTGCGCGGCATTGTCGTCGGCATGCGCACTGAAGGCCATCCCCAGCGCCAGCATCAGCGCGGCTGTCCAGCGGAAGATCGAATGCATCCCTGCTCCTTCCTTTCCTTGGGGTCAGGAACAGCAATGGCGACGCCGCTGGAAGAGATCAAGTGTAGAGCCGAGCCCACGCTCGGCTGCTCTTCCAACCACCCCTCAGCCGAGCATGGGCTCGGCTCTACAGGTGGCGCTTTACAACCAGGGCAGGATCCAGTGGTCGACCAGCAGGAAGGCGAACAGCGCCATCAGGTACACGATGGAGTAATAGAACATCTTCATCGAGAACAGTTCGTCCGGCGGGTTCAGCATGCGCCAGGCGTACCAGAGGAACACGGCATTGAGCACGATCGCGCCGCCCAGGTAGAACGCGCCGCTCATGCCCACCAGGTACGGCAGCAGGCAGACCAGCGCCAGCACCACCGAATACACCATGATCTGCTTGCGGGTGTGCACCACGCCATGGGTCACCGGCAGCATCGGGATTTCCGCCTTGGCGTAGTCCTCGCGGCGGAAGATCGCCAGCGCCCAGAAGTGCGGCGGCGTCCAGATGAAGATGATCAGCACCAGCAGCGACGAGTACGCCCAGTCCGACGAGCCCTGCATGCCGGTCACCGCGGCCCAGCCCAGCATCGGCGGCATTGCGCCGGCCAGGCCACCGATGACGATGTTCTGCGAGGTCGCGCGCTTCAGGTACACGGTGTAGATCACCGCATAGCCGATCAGCGAGGCGAAGGTCAGCACTGCGGTGATCAGGTTCACCCACAGCACCAGGATGGTCATCGACAACACGATCAGCACGCCGGCGAACACCAGCACCTGCCACGGCTTGACCTTGCCCACCACCAGCGGACGCCACGAGGTGCGCGCCATCTGCGCATCGATGTGCGCATCCAGCAATTGGTTGATGGCGGCGGCGGCCGAGGCCGCCAGCCAGATGCCGAGGAAACCGAGCACGCCGGCGCGCACCTGCTCCCAGCTGGGCACGCCCGGAATGGCCAGGACCATGCCGACCAGGGCAGTGAAGACGATCAGGGCGACGACCTTGGGCTTGGTCAGGTCCCAGTACTGGCGGTAATTGGAAAACATGGAATCAGTCCGGGGCACGCAGGCGGGCCAGCAGGCTGACCAGCACGAACAACAGGGCAACGGCCACGCCGTTGTGGGCCACCGCCACTTCCAGCGGCAGCGCAAGCTTCACATTGAGGATGCCGAGGGTGACCTGCAGCACCAGCAGCACGATGAGCGCGCTGGCCCAGCCACGCATGCTCGGCAGTCGGAACAGGCGAACGCCCAGCCACAGCAGGTAGACGGCCACCACCACCGCGAACAGGCGGTGCGCCATCTGGATGGCGATACGCGAGGCACCATCCAGCACGCCCCCTTCGTAGTCCACGCCAATGCCACGCCACAGGGTGAAGCCTTCGACGAAGTTGTGCTGCGGCCACCACTGGTTGGCGCAGCGCGGGAAATTGTCCAGCGATGCACTGCCGCCGCCGCAGGCCAGCGCCGCGTAGTTGGCACTGACCCAACCGCCCAGTGCGATCTGGGTGACCAGCACCGCAACGCCGATGCGCAGCAGCCACTTCAGCTTCGGCGCCTCGGCCAGGGTGATCGGCATGTGCGTGGCGCGCCAGGCCATCCACACCAGCAGCGCGAACATCAGCATGCCGCCCAGCAGGTGGCCCATCACCACGATGGGCTTGAGCAGCAGGGTCACCGTCCACATGCCCAGCAGGGCCTGGAAGATCACCACCGCCAGGGTCAGCAGGGCAGCGCGGGCCAGGTCGATGTTGCTCCAGCGCAGCGCGGCGATCAGCAGGATCGCCTCGCCTATCAGCGCCAAGGCGCTGGCGGTGCCATGCCAGCCCATCATGTACAGCGGTATGCCGGCGGCCACCAGCACGCAGGCAGTCACCACCGCCGTGCTTCCGAATCGCCGCTTGCGCGTGGCCAGCAGCGCCAGGGTCAGGATCTCGATGCCCAGCGCGCCGGCCAGGAAGCGGTGCACCTGCTCACGCCAGGCCTTGTGGGTTTCCAGCGGGCGGATCTCCGCCGCCGGGTGGCCAATGGTCTCTTCCACGTGCTGCGGCCAGGTGGCCTGGCCATAGCAGGTCGGCCAGTCCGGGCAGCTCAGGCCGGCATCGGACAGGCGCACGAAGGCGCCGAACATGATCGTGCTCGCGGTCATGATCATGGCGAACCACGCCAGGCGGTGGAAATTGCGGTGCAGCGCCGGACGCGCGGAAAGGCTCATCAAACGGGACTCACTTCAGTTTCAGCAACGTGGCCATGTCCTTGCGCAGGCCACCCAGGTCACTGCCGGGGGCATGGCGCATGATCACGAAGCCGTTCGGATCGATCACGTAGACCGGCAGTCCCGCCGGATCATCAACGCCCGGCAATGCCGCGCGCAGGGCTGGCGACGGAGCCAGCGGCCGCAGCGCGGGCAGCGAGGCGATCGACGCCGGTGGCGTACCCAGCCACAGAATATCGACATTATCGGCGTTATGGCCGAACAGCTGCCACACCTTGCCCAGTCCCTGCGACAAAGTGACGCACTGCGCGTCGCAGGCTCCAGCCGGTGCCACCAGCAGGCGCCAGGTCCGGGCCTCGGGGTTCCACGGGTAGGCCTGGCCAGTGGCCAGGGTCGGGCGCTGCTGGCGCAGGTCCACCGGCGGCTTCAGCAGCTGGCCGGCATTGCGGTGCCCAGTGGGCTGCCAGCCAGAGAAGCGCAGCACGGCAGCCAGCGCCATCGCCCCGAAGAACACGGCAAACAGCAGCACCAGGGTCCGGCGGCCGGAGCCGCGCGCCTGCGGGGACGTAGCAGTGTTCATGCGGGGCATTTTCTCATGGTTGGGTGGAAGGAAGCGGTCGACGCTCTGGTAGCCCCCGACCTTGGTCGGGGGAGATGGTGCCGACCAAGGTCGGCACCCTCCGGAGCCGGTCAACGCTGCCGCCGGCGCCATTCCAGCACCAGCGCCACCACCAGCACGGTCAGGGCCAGCCCAAACCACTGCACGGCGTAGCCCAGGTGGCGCTGCGGTGGCAGCGTGTTCGGCAGCAGGTCCAGGTCGCGCTCGTCACCGAATGGCAGCGCCGGGTCCAGGCGCAGCACACGATCGGGAAGTGACTGCACCCCCAGCGCGCGGGCCAGGCCTTCGGCCGGCAACCGGCTGGCCAGCCAGCGGCCCACTTCCCCCGTGGCGGAGAACGCGGGACCGAGTGCCAATCCGGCCGATGGCGGCGGTGCCAGCAGGCCACGCACGGCCACCGGCGAAGGCGGTGCGGGCAGCTCCGGCAGGGCGCGATCCGGCGGCAACGCACGCCATCCCAGATCGACCAGCAGCACGCTGCCCTCGTCACTACGGAATGGGCGGTAGATCTTCACGCCCGCGCGGCCGTGCCGGGTCTGGTTGTCCAGCAGCACCACGCCGGGAAGGAAGCGACCGTGATCGGCCACGCCATGCAACGCGCCGGGTGCGGCGAGCGCCTGTGCCAACGACAGTACCTGCGCTGCGGCTGGACCTTGTGCATCCAACATTGCCTGTTTGGCATGCATGCGCTGCAGCTGCCACAGTCCCAATGCGGTGAAACCGGCCATTGCCAGCACCGCCAGCAGCCATCCGAGCACGCGCGTGTGCTGGCGCATCATGACAAGTCCGCGCAAACGCGGTCAGATAGGCACATCCACCCTGCCCTCGAGCCGCGCATGAGTGATTCGCTGAAGACCCTGCTGGTAATCGCGTTTCTGATCGTCATCGTCTGGAACCTGGGCGCCGGCCTGTATTACCTGGTGGTCGACCGCGGCCAGACCAAGCGCACGGTCAATGCACTGACGCGCCGCATCGCGGTGTCGGTGGCCTTGATCGTACTGGTGATCGTGAGCATCTACATGGGCTGGATCAAACCGCACGGCATCGGCGGCTGAGGCCACCGACGCGTGCGCGATCAAAGCACGTAGACGAACAGGAACAGCATCAGCCACACCACGTCGACGAAGTGCCAGTACCACGCGGCGGCTTCGAAGCCGAAATGGTTGTCGCGGGTGAAGTGTCCCTTGGCCGAACGCAACCACATCACGATCAGCATGATCGTGCCCAGCAGCACGTGCGCGCCGTGGAAGCCGGTCAGCATGAAGAACGTCGAACCGTAGATGCCCGAACCGAGCGTCAGGTTCAGTTCCTTGTAGGCGTGGATGTACTCCTCCGCCTGCAGGGTGAGGAAGCCGAGGCCGAGCACCACGGTCAGGCCCAGCCAGATCAGCAGCTGGCGGCGGTTGCCCGCCTTCAGCGCGTGATGGGCGATGGTCAGGGTCACGCCGGAGGTCAGCAGGATCAGCGTGTTGATCAGCGGCAGGCCCCAGGCCGGGATGGTCTGGAAGGCGCCACCGATCGCCGCCGGGCCGTTGGTCGGCCAACCGGCGGAATAGCCCTGCCAGAGCAGCTCGTTGGTCATCACCCCGCGGCCTTCGCCGCTGAGCCACGACAGGCCCAGGTTGCGGGTGTAGAACAGCGCGCCGAAGAAGGCGCCGAAGAACATCACCTCGGAGAAGATGAACCAGATCATCCCCATCCGGAACGAGCCATCGACCTGGTGGTTGTAGTTGCCGGCCTGCGATTCGCGCACCACGTCGCTGAACCACCAGAACAGGGTCAGCACCAGCATCGCGATGCCGATGTAGAACGTCCAGCGTCCCCAGCTGGCATCGTTGAGCCAGCTGGCCACGCCCACCATGGTCACCATCATCGCGATGGAACCCACGAACGGCCATTTGCTCTGGGCCGGGACGAAGTACACGTTGGCGTCGGTCGGTGTCTGGGCCATGTCGGTATCCGGGTCAGGGTGCGGCGTGCGCGCCTTCCGAGGTGGCGGCCGGAGCCAGCCGATCGGACAACGCGTCGTTGCGGTAGAAGGTGTAGGACAAGGTGATCGTCCTGATCTCCGGCGGCAGGTCCGGATCGACGATGAAGCGCACCGGCATGTCGCGCTTCTCGCCGGCCTGCAGCGTCTGCGCGGTGAAACAGAAGCATTCGGTCTTGCTGAAGAAACCCGACGCGCGCGCCGGTGCCACCGAGGGCACCGCACTGCCGACCACCGCCTGCTGGCTGTCATTGCGGGCGAAGTACAACGCTTCGTTGAGCTCGCCCGGCACCACGTCCATGGTCAGCTGTTCGGGATGGAACGACCACGGCAGGCGCGAATTGACGCCGCCATCGAACTCCACGCGCACAGTGCGCTTGCCGGCCGCCGCAGCCGCACTGGCTTCGCCACCGGGGCCGCGCTCCAGGCGCACGCCGAATACCTTCTCGCAGGCAATGCGATACAGCGGCACCAGCGAGAACGTGAGCAGGAACACCGCCACCGCCACGCCGATCAGGCGCGGCAGCCCGGCACTGCGTGAGGTCGTGGTGGCCGGTGCCTCGCTCATCGGCCGATCACCCCACTGAGGATGAAGCCGACGTAGACCAGCACCGCGATGGCGCCGACCCACAGGGCGGTGCGCCTGGCGCGCTGGCGTTGCTGTTCGATGCCTTGGCGTTGGGCTTCGGTCTGGCTTTGGCTTTGGCTTTGGCTTTGGTTTTGGTTTTGGTAGAGCCGACTGTTAGTCGGCTGCACCTGGCGAGTCGACTGACAGTCGACTCTACCTGCCGGCTGCACTTCACGAGTCGACTGACAGTCGACTCTACCGATCGGGAGCGGGCTCTCGTTATGCATGCCCCACCTCAGTGCGTGATGTCGTCATGCGCCAGGTCGCCCGGGCGGATGGTCGGCGGCGTGGTGAAGGTATGCGCCGGTGCCGGCGACGGCAGCGTCCATTCCAGGCCACGCGCGCCTTCCCAGCTGCGCGCTTCGGCCTTCTCGCCGTTGCGCAGCGAGGACAGCAGGATCGCGGCCATCATGAATGGCGTGACGAACATGCCGAACGCACCGATCGAGCTGATCAGGTTCCAGTCGGCAAACGCCACGCTGTAATCAGGAATGCGGCGCGGCATGCCAGCCAGGCCGAGGAAGTGCTGCGGGAAGAACAGCAGGTTGACGAACACGATCGACCACCAGAAATGCACCTTGGCCCACTTCTCGCTGTACATGCGCCCGGTCCACTTCGGCCACCAGTAGTACACCGCCGCAATCAGCGCGAACACCGCGCCGGTCACCAGCACGTAGTGGAAGTGGGCGACCACGAAGTAGGTGTCGTGGTACTGGAAGTCCGCCGCCACGATCGCCAGCATCAGGCCGGAGAAGCCGCCGATGGTGAACAGGATGACGAAGGCCACCGACCACAGCATCGGCGCCTCGAACGTGAGCGAACCGCGCCACATCGTGCTGACCCAATTGAACACCTTCACGCCGGTCGGGATCGAGATCAGCATGGTGGCGAACATGAAGTAGATCTCGCCACCCAGCGGCATGCCCACGGTGAACATGTGGTGGGCCCAGACGATGAACGACAGGAACGCGATCGCAGCGGTGGCGTACACCATCGCCTGGTAGCCGAACAGCGGCTTGCGGCTGAAGGTCGGGATGATCTCGCTGACCACGCCGAACGCGGGCAGGATCATGATGTAGACCTCGGGATGCCCGAAGAACCAGAAGATGTGCTGGTACATCACCGGGTCACCGCCACCGGCGGCGTTGAAGAAGCTGGTGCCGAAGAACTTGTCGGTCAGCAGCATGGTCACCGCGCCGGCCAGCACCGGCATCACCGCGATCAGCAGGAACGCGGTGATCAGCCAGGCCCAGCAGAAGATCGGCATCTTCAGCAGGTCGATGCCCGGCGCGCGCATGTTCAGCACGGTGGCGATGATGTTGATCGCGCCCATGATCGAACTGATGCCGGCCACATGGATGGCGAACACGCTGAAGGCGACGTTGTAGCCGCCCTGCAGCGACAGCGGCGGGTACAGGGTCCAGCCACCGGCCGGTGCACCACCGGGCAGGAACAGGGTCAGCAGCAGCAGGCTGAAGGCCACCGGCAGCAGCCAGAACGACCAGTTGTTCATGCGCGGCAGTGCCATGTCCGGCGCCCCGATCTGCAGCGGGATCATCCAGTTGGCCAGGCCGACGAAGGCCGGCATCACGCCGCCGAAGATCATCACCAGCGCATGCACGGTGGTCATCTGGTTGAAGAACTCGGGCTTGACGAACTGCAGGCCGGGCTGCGCCAGCTCGGCGCGGATCACCACGCTCATCGCCGCACCGATGATGAACATGATGAAGCTGAAACCCAGGTACAGCGTGCCGATGTCCTTGTGGTTGGTCGAGAAGAACCAACGCTCGAAGAAGCTCTGGTGGTGATGGTGATCGTCGTGCCCAACTGCCGAGTGCGCCATTGCAAAACACCTCTCAGAATCGGTTGTCACCACGGCCGCGAGCGGCCGCGGGCTTTACATCACGCGCCGCTGGCTGCGGTGGCAGGTGCGCTGCCGGCTTCGGCGGCCGCCGGTGCTGCCGGTGCTTCGCTCGCAGGTGCAGCCGGTTCTGCAGGTGCCGCAGGGGAAGCGGGCTCGGCCGGCGGTGCAGGCTTGCGCTGCGCCAGCCACTGCTTGAAGTCTTCCTTGGACACCGCCTCGACCACGATCGGCATGAAGCCGTGGTCCTTGCCGCACAGCTCGGCGCACTGCCCGCGGTACACACCGGGCTGCTCGATGCTGGTCCAGGCTTCATTGATGAAACCGGGGATGGCGTCCTGCTTCCAGCCCAGCGCCGGCACCCACCAGGCGTGGATCACGTCGTCGGAAGTGATGACGAAACGCACCTTCGTATCGACCGGCAGCACCAGCCGGTTGTCGACGTCCAGCAGGTAGTGCGGATGGCTCTCGCGGGTCGGCACGATGCCGCTCTGCCGCACCCGATCCGACTCGCGGTCCAGGCGGCTGGTGAAGGTGACGTTCTCGCCGAGGTATTCGTACTTCCACATCCACTGGTAGCCGGTGACCTTCACCGTCATCTCGGCATCGCGGGTGTCGTACATCTTGATCAGGTTGGCCGTGGCCGGCCATGCCATCACGATCAGGATGATCACCGGGATCACCGTCCAGATGATCTCGGCCTTGGTGTTGTGGCTGAAGGTGGCGGCGACCGCGCCCTTGGATTTGCGGAACTTGAAAATGGCGTAGGCCATCGCCCCGAACACGATGACGCCGATCACCGTGCAGATGATCAACGAGAGGTTGTTCGATTCCCAGGCCAGGCGCGAGGTCTGGGTCACCCCCTTGCCCATGTTCAGCTGCCACGGCTTGGGATCGGCCGCCTGGGCCCAGGCCAACGCCGGCATCAGTCCCCCGGTCGCCAGCACTGCGGCAACCGCGTTCACGCACTTCGTGCCCCACCTGCTGCTTTGCTTCATTGCCTAGACCCTTAGCGTCGTCGGTTGCCGCCATCGCTGGCGGCGAGCAAGCTTTCAAGTGTCTCTGCGAGCGTCTGACGTTCGGCCGGCGCGAGGAAACTCCCCACCTCCACCTGCCGGCCGCTGGATGCCAGCCGGACCCTCTCATCGTCGGTGAGCAGGCGCACCCAGTGGGGGTGGGCCCGGAACACCGGCGATCCACCGGGTACGGGAATGACCTCCACGTACGCCGGCACTACCCGGATCTCCTCCTGCCGTTCTCCGCTGCGCCACAAGGCACGCAGCGCCGCCGCCAGCACCAGGCTGTACAGCAGCGCGAACAGGGGGGCGAATGCATTGCCGGCCAACCACCCGAGGGCGGACACCAGCCACATCGCACCCGACAACACGGTGAACAACAGGACGAACTGCCGGGCATCGAGCGCCCGTGGGGGACGCAGCCGCAGCTGCGTACCTGACCCATCCGGAGCTGGAAGCACCTCGATCATGTCGCAACCGCGTTCCTGCCGCGGGAAACGTCTCGATGGTAGCCCCGCCCTCTCGCCGGTAGCAAGGGTGCATTCACACTTTTTCCGATGCTGCAACACAGCATGAGGTCGGCGGCGCGAATGACGAATTCGGCACAAATATCGGCAGGATTTATGAACACGCCGAATCCACCACCGTTAGGGGCTATCAGCCCTTCATGAAGGTGTCTGTGCGGCACTTCCGAAGGCCGCAAAAATGTTTAAAATCGCCAAGTTTTCCACTGGCCGGACCGGCATGAACGCACCTTCTTCCTCCCCTGCCGCGCACGACGCCCCGCGTCCCGGCGCGCTGCTGTCGCCGGAACTGCCGGCGCCCCCCAACCCGTTCCGCCAGGCCATCACCGATGCCTGGTTGAAGGACGAGGCCAGCCACGTCCGCGAGCTGCTGGCGCAGGCCCGCCTGCCCGCCGACGAGCAGGCCAAGGTGCAGGCACTGGCCGCCGACCTGGTCGGCCGCGTGCGCGTGCGTGCCAAGGACCAGGGCGCGATCGAAGCCTTCATGCGCCAGTACGACCTGGGCAGCGAGGAAGGCGTGCTGCTGATGTGCGTGGCCGAGGCGCTGCTGCGCATTCCGGACCAGGACACCGCCGACAAGCTGATCCGCGACAAGCTGGCCGATGCCGACTGGGAAAAGCACCTGGGCGGCAGCGACTCGGTGCTGGTCAACGCCTCCACCTGGGGCCTGATGCTGACCGGCAAGCTGGTGCAGATGAACGACGCCACCCGCGCCGATGCGCCCAGCGCGTTCAAGCGCCTGGTCGGCCGCGTCGGTGAGCCGGTGGTGCGCCTGGCCGTGCGCCAGGCCATGAAGATCATGGGCCACCAGTTCGTCATGGGCCGCACCATCAGCGAAGCGCTGTCGCGCTCGCACAAGGGCGACAACGCCAGCTATCGCTACTCGTTCGACATGCTGGGCGAAGGCGCGCTGACCATGAAGGACGCGCTGCGCTACCTGGAAGACTACCGTCGTGCGATCCACGCCATCGGCGGCGATCACAAGGCACGTGGCGGCCGTCCGGACGGCGACGTCAACAACGCACCGGGCATCTCGATCAAGCTGTCGGCGCTGTACCCGCGCTACGAGCACGCCAAGCGCGAGCGCGTGCTGAAGGACCTGGTGCCGGGCGTGCTGGAACTGGCACAGCTGGCCAAGAGCTACGGCATCGGCTGCACCGTCGACGCCGAAGAATCCGACCGCCTGGAACTGTCGCTGGACATCATCGAGCAGGTGTTCTCCGACGCCTCGCTGGCCGGCTGGGATGGCTTCGGCGTGGTCGTGCAGGCCTACCAGAAGCGCACCCCGTACACGATCGACCACCTGGCCGACATGGCGCGCCGCGCCGGTCGCCGCCTGCAGGTGCGCCTGGTCAAGGGCGCCTACTGGGATGCCGAGATCAAGCGCGCGCAGATCGAAGGCTATCCGGGCTACCCGGTGTTCACCCGCAAGCAGAACACCGACGTCTCCTACCTGGCCTGCGCCAAGCGCCTGTTCACGCATGCCGATGCGATCTACCCGATGTTCGCCACGCACAACGCGCATACCATTGCCGCGGTGCGCAGCATCGCCAACGGTGGCGTGTACGAGCACCAGAAGCTGCACGGCATGGGTGACGACCTGTACGCCGAAGTGGTGCCGGCCGACCGCCTTGGCCTGCCCTGCCGCGTGTATGCGCCGGTCGGTTCGCATGAAGACCTGCTGCCGTACCTGGTGCGCCGCCTGCTGGAAAACGGCGCCAATTCCAGCTTCGTCAACCGCATCACCGACGAGCGCGTGCCGATCGCCGACCTGATCCGCGATCCGGTCGAGATGGTCGCCTCGTTCGCATCGATTCCGCATCCCAAGATCCCGCTGCCGGTTGACCTGCTGCGCAGCCAGAACCACGACAGGAAGAACTCCATGGGCGCCAACCTCGCCAACGACAACGAACTGCGCGCCCTGGCCGAGCAGATCAACGCCGCCGTGAAGCCCTGGCAGGCCGCTCCGCTGGTACCGGGTGCGAACCCGGCCGGCGCCGCGCTGCCGGTGACCAACCCGGCCGACACCCGCGAAGTGGTCGGCCAGTGGCTGGCCGCCGACGCCGCCACCGTGCAGAAGGCCCTGGCCAATGCCGTGGCCGCGCAGCCGGCCTGGAACCGCACCCCGGCCGCCAGCCGCGCCGCCATCCTCGAGCACGCCGCCGACCAGCTGGAAGCACGCATGCCGGAATTCATGGCGCTGTGCGTGAAGGAAGCCGGCAAGAGCCTGCCCGACAGCATCGCCGAAGTGCGCGAAGCGGTGGACTTCCTTCGCTACTACGCCAAGCAGGCGCGCGAGCAGTTCAGCCACGCCGAGAAGCTGCCGAGCCCGACCGGTGAATCCAACGAACTGCAGCTGCATGGCCGCGGCGTGTTCGTCTGCATCAGCCCGTGGAACTTCCCGCTGGCGATCTTCCTGGGCCAGGTGGCCGCTGCACTCGCAGCCGGCAACAGCGTCATCGCCAAGCCGGCCGAGCAGACCAACCTGATCGGCTACTACGCCGTGAAGCTGCTGCACGACGCCGGCGTGCCGGCCGAGGTGGTGCAGTACCTGCCCGGCGACGGCGCCACCGTGGGTGCCACGCTGACCGCCGATCCGCGCGTGGCCGGCGTCGCCTTCACCGGCTCCACCGAGACCGCCCGTGCGATCAACCGCGCGATGGCCGCACGTGATGCCGCCATTGGCGTACTGATCGCCGAGACCGGCGGCCAGAACGCCTTCATCGCCGACTCCTCGGCGCTGCCGGAACAGCTGGTCAAGGACGCGATCGGTTCGGCCTTCACCTCCGCCGGCCAGCGCTGCTCGGCCGCGCGCGTGCTGTTCGTGCAGGACGACATCGCCGACAAGGTGATGACCATGCTGGCCGGCGCGATGAAGGAACTGAAGGTCGGCAACCCGGGCCTGCTGTCCACCGACGTCGGCCCGGTGATCGACGCCGATGCGCTGAAGATCCTGCAGGACCACGCCGCGCGCATGGACCGCGAAGCACGCCTGATCGCCGCCGCCGAGCTGTCCACCGAAGCGGCCAACGGCACCTTCTTCGCACCGCGCGCGTATGAACTGAAGGACCTGGGCCAGCTGCACAAGGAAATCTTCGGGCCGGTGCTGCACGTGATCCGCTGGAAGGGCGACCAGCTCGATGCGGTGATCGACCAGATCAACGCCACCGGCTACGGCCTGACCCTGGGCGTGCATTCGCGCATCGACGAGACCGTCGACCGCATCAGCAACGGCGTCCACGTCGGCAACGTCTACGTCAACCGCAACCAGATCGGTGCGGTGGTCGGCGTGCAGCCGTTCGGCGGCCAGGGCCTGTCCGGCACCGGCCCGAAGGCCGGCGGCCCGCACTACCTGCTGCGTTTCGCCACCGAAAAGACGGTGACGGTGAACACCACCGCCGCTGGTGGCAACGCCTCGCTGCTGACCCTGGGCGACTGATCACCCGGTTGCTGCGGTAAACGAAAACCCCCGCGAAAGCGGGGTTTTTTGTGGTTTACCGGTAGCGCCGGGCCGTGCCCGGCGACGATCATGCCGCCACACTGATCCGGTTGTCTGCCCGCTTCGCCAGCTCGCTCTGCACACGCGCGATGCGCGTCTCCAGATCGCCTTCCAGCAGCACATACGCGACACCTGCTACCTGCAACTGCTGCAGATACCACGCATGCTGCTGCGCCCGGAACGCCTCGCCCACGCGGGTGCCGTCCTGGTCGAACGGAATATCCGGTGCACACAGGAACAACAGGTCGTACCTTCGTCGCGCGGCCTGCAGCAGCGGTTCCGGTGCGGTACCGAACATCCATCCGCTGTAACCCAGCGTCACCAGCGGCGTGGTATCGCAGAACAGCCAGCGCTGCGCGCGCCGCGCGGCCTCGTCTTCGTGCCGCGGCTGTGTCATTGCGATGTGCAGCAGATCCTCTGGTAGCAGTTCGCCACCCTGCTGCTCCCACAGCGTGCGGCCGAACTCCGGTACCCAGGTGGTGTGCAGGCGTTCGGCCAGCCTCCGCGCGAGGGTTGTCTTTCCGCTGGACTCGCCGCCGATGAAGGCTATGCGCTGCACGTATCCGGCGTACACCTCCGGTGAAAGGCCCTCGCGGCACGCATGTGGGTCAGCACGTAACTGGGTGCCACTGGCCTGGCCGACATCACGCGTGCGCTCCAGCCGTTCGTGGCGCACCGGCGCGTCGAAGTGCGCCGACAGCGCCTGCGCGAAGCCATCGCCATAGTCCTCACCGGTGTACACCGCCTGCACTGCCCCTCCGAAGAGGTTCAGGCACAGCCAGGCCGTGAATGCGCGCTGCACCTGCTCGTTGTCGCTGTCCTGCGGCAGTCTGCGAACCGGCACCCCCTGCTGGGCGCACAATGCCGCCAGTCGCGCATCATCGAGCACCGCCACCGTGGCCTGCGGGAATCGCGCTCGCAGCCAGCGCTCACGACGCGCGGCGCTGTAGCCTGGGAAGCCCGGCTGCGACCAGCCAATCACCAGCAGCTGCGTGCAGCGTGTGGCGGCAAATTCGATCAGGCGTTCGTGGCCGAGGTGCAGCGGGCAGAACTTGCCCACCACCAGGCCCCGCGCAACGCGCTCAGGCAGCGGCATCGGCTGCCCTGGCCTCGGTCCGCATCAGCTTGCGCCAGTGGCGCAGGGCGACCAGCGCGTTGATCCAGAAACCGATGTAGAGGATCGAGGTCAGGTGCAGGCCTCGGCTGTAGTACAGCGGCACCGCCACGGTATTCACCAGCAGCCACACCCACCACGATTCCAGCTTGCGGCGCATCATCAGGATCTGCGCGATCACGCTCAGTACCAGCACCGCCGAATCGATGTACGGCGCGTAGGCGTTGGTCAAGCGGGTCAGCATCCAGCCGTAGCCGAAGGTGGCCACCACCGCCAGCGGCGCCAGCCAGGCCCAGGCGCGCGGCCGCAATGAAGTAATCTGCAGCGGTGCACCATGATCGCCGCGCAGCCACTGCCACCAGCCCAGCACGCTGATGGCGATGAAGAAGAACTGCAGCACCATGTCCGCATACAGGTGCGAACGCTCGAACACCGCGGCGAACAGCGCGCAGCCCACGATGCCCAGCCACCAGGTGTGCACGTTGTTGCGGCCGGCCAGCAGGATCGAGCCGGCGACGGCGATGTTGGCAGCCAGCTCCAGCTGGAAGTTCGGGTCGGACAGGTTCATGGCGCTATTGTCATCGATCCGCGCGCTACGCGTGTCTGCCGGTAGATCCACGCCATGCGTGGATGGCCCGAAGCCCACAAAAAAAGAAAGCCCCGCTTGCGCGGGGCCTTCCGTGTGCTGCTTCAGGCAATCGCCCGAATCAGAACTTGTACTGCATCGAAGCCGCCAGCACGTCGCCGCTGACCTTGTACTTGCCGATCACGGTGTTGGCCGTGGCCGAGGTCGAGGTGATGTCCGGATCCTTGGTGAACAGGTGGGTGTAGCCCACGCTGTATTCCATCTTCTCCGAAGCCGCGTAGGTCAGGCCCAGCGACAGCCACTTGCGGGTGGTGTCCGGCACGCGCACGTCACGGTGGGCGTCGGTGGTCGGGGTCTGGTCGTAGGCCAGGCCGCCGCGCAGCGTCAGCTTGTCGTTCATGCGGTACTCGGTACCGATCGACGCGAAGGTGGTGTCACGGTAGTGGAACGGCAGCACGCTGTCCGGCTGGTTGGAGTCATAGTCGACGGTGACCTGGTCGAACTTGCTCCACGCGGTGCGCGAAACGTCGGCCATGATCTTCCACTGGTCGTTCACGCGGTGCGAGACGCTCATGGTGGCGCTGGCCGGCAGGGTGATGGTGGCGCGGCCGTTGCTGTCGATGAAGGTGCCCGGGGCGGCCGTGGCCAGGAAGGCGGCAGCGTTCTGCGGGATGGTGAAGTCAGCCTTGCCGTCGGTGATCTTGTGCTCGACCTTCGAGCGGTAGCTGAAGGCAATGTTGGTGCCTTCCACCGGGCTGACAGTCATGCCCAGGGTGTAGCCGACCGACACTTCGTCGCCCTTGATGCGCAGGTAGCCATCGGCGGTGCCCGGCGAGAAGCCGAGCTGGGCGGCCTGGCGTGCTGCGGCCTGCGAAGCGGCTGCAGCCTGGGCTGCGGTGCCACCGGCAGCCAGGACACGCGCCGCAGCGGTGCGCTGGGCGGTGGCGTTGATCGCGGTGCCGGTATCGACGGCGCTGGTCAGGTCGACGTTCAGGCGCTCGGCGAACACCGACGCACCGAACGACAGGTACGGGTTGACGTCGTAGGAGAACGCCACGCCCAGGTCGATCGCCTGCAGCTCGGTCTTGACGCCGTTGTAGCGGCCGACCCAGTCACGGTCGTATTCGGTCTTGAAGCCGAACGGCACGGTCAGCGAGGCGCCGAAGTGCATGTTCTCCTTCTCGCCGAACGGCAGGTGGAAGTACGCCGCCGGGACCGGGGCGATCATGCCGGCGTCGCCGCCGTTGCCGCCGGAAATCGGAGCGCCGTTGCCGTACTGGCCCTTGCCACGGAACTTGGCGCCGAAGCTGATGGCGCTGACGTCGCCCTGCAGCATGGTGCCGTCGAGCAGGCGCATCGAGGCCGGGTTGGTGGCGATGACCGAGGCGTCGCCTTCGGCGGAGGTGGAGCCGGCGAACGCGCGGCCGAGGCCCTTGGCGCTGTTTTCCTTCAGCTGGAAGGCGGCGGCGTTGGCGTCGGCGGCGGCCAGCGCACCGGCAACGCCGACGGCCAGCAGGGTCAGACGGGCAATGGTGGAAGCGGTTTGCATCGTAGTTCTCTCTCCGGTAAGCGGTGATGGTGCTCTGAGTGCGCCTGCGCCCGCCAGGCCCGGGGGCCCGTCGAAGCGCGCCGGATTCCCCTCCCGACATACGACGCCGTATGCGAGTATTACCCAGAGCCGTTAATGAAACAATAACGGCGCAGGCGGTTTTTTCGTCTCAAAAGCTGAACAGGACAATCCCCGTCGCAAGCGCCCGCACGCTAGGCTAGTGCCATGTTCGTCTCCCTCCCGTCGCGCAAGAAGGCGGCCCTGCGCTGGGCCACGCCCGTGCTGTTTGCGGCACTGTGGCTGGCGTTCCTGTGGTCGATCTCGCGCCCGGACGATGCCCGCGGCAGCCTCTGGCTGGACTGGGGCGCCCTGTCCACCGGCCTGACCCACCCGCTCGACTGGTGGGCGACGCTGCAGGACGGCAGCGTGCTGCGCCTGTTCACCGCCCTGTTCCTGCATGCGGACTGGTCGCATCTGCTGGGCAACCTGGTCTTCCTGCTGATCTTCGGCCTGCCCGCCGAGCGCGTGCTGGGCCCGTGGCGGTTGCTGCTGCTGTTCCTGGTCGGCGGCGCGGTGTCCAACCTGGTGGCCATCTACACCATGGGCAGCCCGGACCAGATCATCATCGGTGCCAGTGGCGCGGTCTCGGCACTGATCGGCGCCTACCTGGCCCTGTTCCCGGGGGCGCGGCTGGGCGTGGTGATCCCGCTCGGCCTGTTCCTGGAGTTCGTGCGGGCCCCGGCCTACCTGCTGATCGGCGTATGGGCCGCGCTGCAGGTGGTGTTCGCCCATATCGGCCCGAGCTTCGGCATGGTGGCCTGGTGGGCCCACATCGGCGGCTTCGTGTTTGGCCTGGTGTACGGGGTCTATGTTCGTGCGGCGATCGCGCGCCGGCTGCGCAAGCGGCACGGGTTCTGACCGCCCCGGTCGTGCCGGCCGCTGGCCGGCATTCGTTTTCTTCTTCCGCCCTTGAGCCGACGCCGGGCATGGCCCGGCGCTACCGTCAGGGCTTGGCCGGCGCCGGTGCCAGCTTTGCTTCCGGCTTGGCTTCCGGCTTTGCTTCCGGCTTCGCCGCAGCGGCCTTCGCGGCCTTGGCCGCATCTGCCTTCGCCGCTTCGGCCTTCAACCGTGCAGCCACCGAACCGGGATTCTTCAGTTCGGCCAGCGCGTCGTTGATCGGACCGTCGCCCGGCAGTACCGCGCCAGCGTGGTAGCCCTCGGTGCCTTCGTCGTCGCCACGCAGATGCCCCGGCAGGGTCGCTTCGCTGTAATCGCTCAGGCTGGCCGGCAACGCGTCATCTTCGGGGCGCGCGGCAGGCTTGAATTCGACCTCCGGCACGATGCCGGTGGCCTGGATCGACTTGCCGCTGGGCGTGTAGTAACGCGCGGTGGTCAGCTTCACCGAGTCACCGTTGTCCAGCGGCAGCACGGTCTGCACCGAGCCCTTGCCGAAGGTGCGGCTGCCGACCACGCGCGCGCGCTTGTTGTCGCGCAACGCGCCGGCCAGCACTTCCGAGGCACTGGCCGAACCGGCATCGACCAGCACCACCACCGGCGCGCCCTTCAGCAGGTCGCCCGGGGTCGCATCGAACCGTGCATCGCTGATGCTGATGCGGCCGCGGGTGCTGACGATGTTGCCCTTGTCGAGAAGATCGTCAGCCACCTGCACGGCGGCGGTCAGCAGTCCACCCGGGTTGCTGCGCAGGTCCAGCACCAGGCCCTTGAGCTGGCCACCGGACTGCTTCTGCAGCTGCTGCACGTGCTTCTGGAAGTCCGACCCGGTGTCGGCCTGGAAGGTGCTCAGGCGGATGTAGCCATAGCCCGGCTCCAACAGGCGGCTGCGCACGCTGGTCACGCGGATGGTCTGGCGGGTGAGGCTGACGTCGAACGGCTTCGGCTTGCCCGCACGCACGATGGTCAGCACCACCTTGCTGCCGGCCGGGCCACGCAACGGTTCGCTCGCATCAATTGCGCTGATCGGCTTGCCGTCGATGGCGATGATCAGGTCACCGGCGAGGATGCCGGCCTTGGCCGCCGGCGTGTCGTCGATCGGCGAGATCACCTTCATGCTGGCGTTGTCGGGCTGCTGCTGCAGCTCCACGCCGATGCCTTCGTAGGCGCCGTTGGCCTGGTCGTCGAAGGCCTGCGCGTCTTCCTTGTTGAAATAGGTGCTGTGCGGGTCGAGGTCGAGCAGCAGGCCGCGCACCGCCGACTGCATCAGCTTCTTGTCATCAACCGGGTCGACATAAGCGGCACGCACCGCGTTGTACACCGCCACGAAGCGGCGGATGTCCTCCAGCGGCACCTTCGAGGTCACCGCCTCCTCGCTGTTCGCTGCCTGCCCGCTGGTTTCCTGGCTCGGGGCGGGCGCGGTCTGCTGCGCCCAGGACAGCGCCGGCAACAGGGCCAGCAAGAGGGTGGCGGTACGGGCTGCGCGCATGGATCACTCCTGTCGACGTTGGCATCGTGCCCAAGGCACATGCACCGATTATGCGCGAAGCACAGCTAAATTCCCGTTGAATCCGACCCGCACGCGGCGATGCCGGATTCAGCGCCGCTGCAGCCAGCTGTCCGGGTTGACCGGCTGCCCACCACGACGCAGCTCGAAATACAGCGCGGTGACGCCTTGCCCACCCGAGTTGCCGACCTTGGCCACCGCATCGCCGCGGCTGACCCGGGCACCCGCATCCTTCAGCAGGGTGTCGTTGTGCGCGTAGAGGCTCATGTAGCCGTTGCCGTGATCGACGATCAGGATCATGCCGTAGCCGGTCATCCAGTCGGAGAACACCACGGTGCCGTCGGCCACGGCGGTGACGGTGCTGCCGGCGGGCGCGCCGATCAGCACACCGCTGCTGGTGCGGCCGTCGGGCAGCTTGCCGCCGTAGCGGGCCAACAGGTTGCCCGACAACGGCCAGCCCAGGCCACCGACCTTCGGCGCCGGCGCGGAAGCCACGGCAGGCGGGACCTTGGTGGGCGGCGGTGGCGGACGGCCCTGCGCGGCGGCCTGGCGTGCGGCACGCTCGGCAGCGGCCTTTTCAGCGGCTGCTCGACGCGCGGCGGCGCGGCGCTCGGCTTCGGCCCGGGCCGCGGCGGCACGCAGGTTGGCCAGCAGCGTTTCCAGTGCCTTGGCGTCCTGGCCCAGTGCCTGCTCCTTCTCGCGCTGGTCCTTGAAGCGTTCGTCCAGCGAGGCCACCGTCTTTGCGCGATCGCGGCGGTCGGCTTCCAGGGCGGCCGCCTGCTGCTTCTGGTCCTGCTGCGCCCCCTGCAGCTTCTGCTTGCGCTCGGCGATCTGCGCCTGCACCGCTTCCAGTTCCTTCAGGTCGGCGGTCAGCGTGGTGATGCGCTGCGCGCGCTCGCGCTGCAGGTAGCGATGGTAGGCCAGGGCGCGGTTGGCATCGGCCACCGTGTCCTGCGACAGCAGCAGCTTCAGCGGTGCGTGGTTGCCAAGCTGATACGCCGCGCGCAACAGCCCGGCCAGTTCGCGGTGCTGCTGGGCCAGGTTGGTCTGCAGGGTGTTGCGGCGCTGTTCGGCTTCGGCCAGGGCGCGGCCCTGCTCGCGCAGCGCGGTTTCCGTCTGCGCAAGTGCACGGCCGGTGCGGGCCACCTTCTCGTCGGCCTCGCGCAACTGCTGCGACGCCTGGCCACGCTGGCCTTCAATCTGCCGCCGCTCCTGCGCCACGCCTTTCAGCTCGGTGCGCAGCTTCTGCAGCTTGCGCTCGGTCTCGCGGGTGGTCTGCGCGGCGCCCTGTAGTGGCAGCGCCAAGGCGATGGCCAGCCCCAACAGCAGGCAGCGCCCGCTGCGGGCAGCAGCGATGTGATGTCGGCGTGATGGGAAGGCGTTGTTGCGCAAGGGCTTTCCAGTGACTTCAGGCAGTTGCAGGGGGTACCGGGGAATGGTGACATCTCCGCACGCGGCCTGCCAGCCGCACATCCATCGAGGTCCCATGAAAACTCTTTCCATTCCGCTGTTGTTGGGCGTCCTGTTCGTTGCCGGCCCGGCCGGTGCCCAGGACAACATCAGCAAGGTCAACGGCAGCATCAGCGCCGAACCTGGCCAGCGCTACGGCAAGCTGGATACCGTCAACGGCGGCATCCGGGTTGGTGAAGGCGTCGAGACCGGCAGCATCGACACCGTCAACGGCGGGGTCAAGGTGGCCGACCGTGCACGTACCGGCAAGATTGAAACGGTCAACGGCGGGGTACGCCTGGGCCGCGAGGTGATTGCACACGGCAGCGTCAGCACCGTCAACGGCAGCATCTTCACCGATCGCGGCAGCCAGATCGAAGGCGGCGTCGAGACCGTGAACGGTGGCATCGGCCTGGTCGAAAGCCGCGTCGGCAAGGATGTGGAGACCGTCAACGGTGACATCACCGTCGGCATCGGTTCCCAGGTCAACGGCGGTGTGCACGTGCGCAAGCCGAACTTCAGCGTCTCGCTCACCGCAAGCCGCAAGCCGCGTGTGATCGTCGGCCCGAATGCCGTGGTCAACGGCCCCCTCCAGTTCGAACGCGAGGTGGTGCTGTACGTGCATCGCACCGCCCGCATCGGGCCGGTCACCGGCGCCGAGCCGATCCCGTTCGACACCGAAACCGCCCCGGCGGACTGAGCGCACCGGACCGCCCGGTTCGGTGATACTCGCTGATACCGGCCGTGCACGACGTGCGGCCGCCCTTTGTTTTCCAGGAATCGACGATGCCCCGCAAACTCCTCCTGT
Organism: Stenotrophomonas sp. 59; assembly: GCF_030291095.1. Lineage (NCBI taxonomy): Bacteria > Pseudomonadati > Pseudomonadota > Gammaproteobacteria > Lysobacterales > Lysobacteraceae > Stenotrophomonas > Stenotrophomonas sp. 59. Next base: position 376,568 of record NZ_CP127408.1, on the reverse strand, counting down.
GCCTGGCCGCCGCGGCCGCGCTCAGTGCCTGCAAAGGCGAAGACACGCCGGCCGCCGCGCCTGCACCGGCCACCGACACCGCTGCCGCGAAGCCGGCGGCTCATCAGTTCTCCCCGGAGATCAACGCCGGCGACTTCGCCGAGATGGTCAAGACCCTGGCCTCGGATGAATTCGAAGGCCGCGCCCCGGGCAGCAAGGGCGAGGAACTGACGGTCAACTACATCCGCGACCAGATGCAGCGCATCGGCCTGCAGCCGGGCAACGGTGACAGCTGGTTCCAGGACGTGCCGATGACCGAGACCACGGCCGACGCATCGACCGTGTTGAAGATCACCCAGGGTGGCAAGACCACCGAGCTGAAGTTCGGCACCGACATGGTGGTCGGCACCCGTACCGGCCAGGCCGAGGTGAAGGTCGATGCCAGCGACCTGGTGTTCGTCGGCTACGGTGTCGATGCGCCGGAGCAGAAGTGGAACGACTATGCCGGCCAGGACTGGAAGGGCAAGACGGTCGTGATGTTCGTCAACGATCCGGGCTTCCACGTCGACGACGCGAAGCTGTTCGACGGCAAGCGCATGACCTACTACGGCCGCTGGACGTACAAGTTCGAGGAGGCCGCCCGCAAGGGCGCCGCCGCGGCGCTGATCGTGCATGACACCGCCGGTGCCTCCTATGGCTGGGACGTGGTGAAGAACTCCTGGGCCGGCCCGCAGTACGACCTGCCGGCCAAGGATGACCCGGAAGCCCGTATTCCGGTGCAGGGCTGGCTGAGTGCCGACGCGGCCAAGGCGCTGTTTGCCGGTGCCGGCCTGGACCTGGCGCAGGCTTACAAGGATGCGAGCAAGCGCGGCTTCAAGCCGGTGCCGCTGAAGGCCACCGCCGCGGTCGACCTGAAGAGCCAGATCGCGCAGAAGCAGTCGCGCAACGTGGTGGGCGTGCTGCCGGGCAGCAAGCGTGCCGACGAGGCCGTGCTGTACATGGCGCACTGGGACCACCTGGGCAAGCACGAGGGTGAAACCGGCGACAACATCTACAACGGCGCAGTCGACAACGCGACCGGCGTGGCCGGCATCCTTGAAGTGGCCGAAGCCATGGCCCACCAGGATCCGAAGCCGGAACGTTCGGTGGTGTTCCTGGCGGTGACCCTGGAAGAGTCCGGCCTGCTGGGTTCGAAGTACTACGTCTCCCATCCGACCTTCCCGCTGGACAAGATCGCCGGTGTGATCAACATCGATGCGATGTCGGTGGCTGGCCGCGCCAAGGACGTGACCGTCACCGGCTTCGGCAGCTCGGAACTGGAAGACATCCTCAAGCCGCTGGCTGCGGCCCAGGACCGTACGCTGCACGGTGAGACCTCGGTGCAGAGCGGTTTCTACTTCCGTTCGGACCACTTCAACTTCGCCAAGGCCGGCGTGCCGGCCCTGTACGCCGATGGTGGCGAGGACCTGCGCGAGGGTGGCGTGGACGCCGGCCGCAAGGCGGCGGCGGACTACGGTGCCAATCGTTACCACGGCCCGAAGGACGAGTTCGATGCGTCCACCTGGAAGCTGGACGGTACCGTCGAAGACCTGCAGTTGATGTACGGCGTCGGCAAGGAACTGGCCGGTGGCGATCGTTGGCCGAACTGGTACGAGGGCAACCCGTTCAAGGCGGCCCGCGACGCGATGATGAAGGACAAGGCTTCGGCCAAGTAAGGGCGAGCCCTGCTCGACTGAACATCGTTGAGGTTCAAGCGGCGCCCCACGGGGCGCCGCTTTTTTTGTGCGCTCCGCCAGTGGTGGGTGCCAACCTTGGTTGGTGCCTTGGTTCCGCGCGGAGAGCCTCCACGCATGGCGTGGATCTACTGGCAAACGATTGCGGTGTGGGCCTGCTGCGGGTAGTTGCCAACCTTGATTGGCGCCCTGGATCCTTGCGGGGAGCATCCACGCATGACGTGGATCTACCGGGGTTGCGGGCCAGTGGCCGGCACTACCGGCGTTTCCCGCGCACAAAGAAAAACCCCGCTGCGTGAGCAGCGGGGTTTTGGGTGTAAACCCTGGCGATGACCTACTCTCGCATGGCTTGAGCCACACTACCATCGGCGCAGCTGCGTTTCACTTCCGAGTTCGGGATGGGATCGGGTGGTTCCACAGCGCTAATTTCACCAGGGAGACGGTTGCAGCAGCGCTTGCAGCGCCAGCTTCGCGTTCTTGCCCTTGGGGCGGAAGGTATCCAGAAAAGCAATGCCTTCACTTAATAAGAAAAACCCCGCTGCGTGAGCAGCGGGGTTTTGGGTGTAAACCCTGGCGATGACCTACTCTCGCATGGCTTGAGCCACACTACCATCGGCGCAGCTGCGTTTCACTTCCGAGTTCGGGATGGGATCGGGTGGTTCCACAGCGCTAATTTCACCAGGGAGGCTTTTGGAGAGTCGCACTCGTCCCGATGGGACAAGGCGCCAGCCTCGCATAGTTCTTGTGACGTAGCGTGCACTTGGATGCTCTTACGACGTTGTCGTAAAGCCAAGGCAACTTGAGGTTATATGGTCAAGCCGCACGGATCATTAGTATCAGTTAGCTCAATACATTGCTGTACTTACACACCTGACCTATCAACCACGTAGTCTACATGGTTCCTTCAGGGGGCTTGTGCCCCGGGAGATCTCATCTTGAGGCGCGCTTCCCGCTTAGATGCTTTCAGCGGTTATCGCTTCCGAACATAGCTACCCGGCAATACCACTGGCGTGACAACCGGAACACCAGAGGTTCGTCCACTCCGGTCCTCTCGTACTAGGAGCAGCCCCTCTCAAATCTCCAACGCCCATGGCAGATAGGGACCGAACTGTCTCACGACGTTCTGAACCCAGCTCGCGTACCACTTTAAATGGCGAACAGCCATACCCTTGGGACCGACTACAGCCCCAGGATGTGATGAGCCGACATCGAGGTGCCAAACACCGCCGTCGATATGAACTCTTGGGCGGTATCAGCCTGTTATCCCCGGAGTACCTTTTATCCGTTGAGCGATGGCCCTTCCATACAGAACCACCGGATCACTAAGTCCTAGTTTCCTACCTGCTTGATCCGTCGATCTTGCAGTCAAGCACGCTTATGCCTTTGCACACAGTGCGCGATGTCCGACCGCGCTGAGCGTACCTTCGAGCTCCTCCGTTACTCTTTAGGAGGAGACCGCCCCAGTCAAACTACCCACCATACACGGTCCCCGACCCAGATAATGGGCCCAGGTTAGAACGTCAAGCACGACAGGGTGGTATTTCAAGGATGGCTCCACTGCAGCTAGCGCCACAGTTTCATAGCCTCCCACCTATCCTACACAGACGAACTCAACGTTCAGTGTAAAGCTATAGTAAAGGTTCACGGGGTCTTTCCGTCTTGCCACGGGAACGCTGCATCTTCACAGCGATTTCAATTTCACTGAGTCTCGGGTGGAGACAGCGCCGCTGTCGTTACGCCATTCGTGCAGGTCGGAACTTACCCGACAAGGAATTTCGCTACCTTAGGACCGTTATAGTTACGGCCGCCGTTTACTGGGGCTTCGATCAAGAGCTTCGCCTTGCGGCTGACCCCATCAATTAACCTTCCAGCACCGGGCAGGCGTCACACCCTATACGTCCACTTTCGTGTTTGCAGAGTGCTGTGTTTTTGATAAACAGTCGCAGCGGCCTGGTTACTGCGACCCTCTTCAGCTATAGCTCGCACGAGCCACCAAAAAGGGTGCACCTTCTCCCGAAGTTACGGTGCCATGTTGCCTAGTTCCTTCACCCGAGTTCTCTCAAGCGCCTGAGAATTCTCATCCTACCCACCTGTGTCGGTTTACGGTACGGTCTGCGTAAGCTGAAGCTTAGGAGCTTTTCCTGGAAGCGTGGTATCAGTGACTTCGCCATAAAGGCTCGTCTCGGTGCTCGGTCTTAAAGGATCCCGGATTTGCCAAAGATCCAAACCTACCGCCTTTCCCCAGGACAACCAACGCCTGGTACACCTAACCTTCTCCGTCCCTCCATCGCACTTACGCGAGGTGCAGGAATATTAACCTGCTTCCCATCGACTACGACTTTCGTCCTCGCCTTAG